>CAVXIR010000008.1:0-48920 GCA_963761975.1 Vicinamibacterales bacterium | reverse complement strand
CACACGATGCGCGTGCCACGTGACGAACGCGATGCTCACTGCGGTGCAGACGAACCACAATCCGACGCGAAAGCCGGCGCCGGAGAACGGCGGCACCCCCGCAATTCCCTGGGCCATGCTGACGGTGAACGGATTGAAGAACGCCGCGGAGAAGCCGGCGCTCGAACCGACAAACGGGATTGCGGCGCCGGTAATCGAGTCGTAGCCGAGTGCCAGGGCCAGCGGGGACCAGATCAAGACGAAAGGTACCGTCTCTTCGGCCATACCGAATACGGCACCCCCGAGCGAAAAGAGCGTGATGAAGACCGGCAGCAGAACGGCCTCGAGGGCGCGGGACTTTCGCGAGGCGTGCACGAGACGATATAACGCCGCGTCGATGGCACCGGTCCGCTGCAACACGGCGAAAGCCCCGCCGATGAGGAGGACGAACGCGACGATCGGCGCTGCCTCGGGATCGATCAATCCGAGGATGGGTGCCTTGAAAACCATGCCGGTTGAGTGCAACAGCGCCCGGAATATTCCGCGGTCCTCGCGCTCGACCACATGGAACGTGTTGGGCACGACGACCTCGCGGGTGCCCCCGCCCGGTACCGTCATTTCCGTCCGTTCGTACTCGCCGGGCGGCACGATCCACGTAAGGATCGCCGCAGCGAGAACGATCGCGCCGAGGATGAGTGACGTGTCAGGGACCTTGAAGCGAGGCTCGGCCATGGTATGCGCAGGGCAACGCTATCTGATGCCGATCACCATCGAACCGGCCCGTTCAATCACCGCTCCCTGTCGGGGACGCTTCGCCGTTTTTGAGCCATTCTGCCAAACGGATCCGGAACCCTTCTGCCAGGCTGGCCACGAGCAGGTTCCAGGATGCCGGGTCTTCCAATGTCGACCTTCGACTACTCGATTGTCGCGATGGCGAACAAGCACCTTTCGCCGTCGATGACCCGTGCCTCACACCGCACGATTTGTCCGACGTGAAACGCCAGACGCTCGTCCCCTCCGCTGTTGCGGCTCACGATCAGGTATTGATCGCCCGCCAGCACCTCGGCCTCTACCGGACGCCAGGCCTCCACGTTCTCGTCGACAAGCGGGACCATGATCGTCACGAGGCTGATGAAGCCCTCTGTCCAGTGGTCCTGTCCAACCTCGTACGCGTTGATGGTGAAAGCGTGGCGATGATTTCTGAACCCCGGCCGATCGCGCAGCCGGGCAACGGCCGCTTCGGCGTCGGCTACCGACGTGTACACGCCGATGAATTTGGTCTCTTCGTGTTCTCCGTCTTCGTACGAATGCTGGACGACGAATACTGTGCGCATCGATTCGGACGCTCATGATTTCACCAGTCGCTGTCGGCTGCAAGCGAGGTGAGGCCGGCAGAGAGCCGTCACCCGTTTACTTCAGGACGGCGTGGATCGTCGAACCAGGCGCCACGCGCCGATGCATAAGGCCGCCGCGACCAACGTGGCGAACATGAACCATGGGTCGGTCGCCAGGTGCGGTTCCTCGATGATCCGCCAGACATGCGCCAACGTCAGGAGGAGGAAGATCACGCCGGTTGCGATCACATACGACCTCATAAACCCCTCACGGCATCGGCGCCTACACGCCGAGCTGACGTGCTAAGTCGTTGAAATCCTTCGCGGAAATATCGACCGCGGAATCCGCTTTCAAGTCGGGCTTTCCGCCGGGTCCAAACTCGAGCGGCCTTACCACGAACGCCGTCCTCAGCCCCACCGCCTTTGCCGCGCGCAGGTCGCCGGAATGCGCGGCCACCATCATCACATCGCCGCGCTCCAGGTCGAGAAGATCGGCCGCTGACTGATACACCTCGCGGTCTGGTTTGTAGTGCCGGACGAGCTCAGCGCCCAGTATGCAATCCCACGGTAATCCCGAATGTTTGGCCATGGCCGTCATCAACGAGATATTGCCGTTGGAGAGCGGCGCGATCGTAAATTTCTTCTTCAACCGCGTCAGTCCGGCGACCGCGTCGGGCCATGGCCGCAATCGATGCCATGCACCATTGAGGGCATCGGTTTCCGACTCGGACAGCGTCGTGATGCCGAATTCGACGAGAATTTTGTCCAGCACCATTCGATGCAGCCGATCGAGCTTGGTCCACGGCAGCTCCCCGTTGCGCACGCGGTCCATGCTCGGCCGATACCCGGCACGCCAGGCGTCAGCAAACTTTGCTCCATCTACTGTGAGACCCTTCCGCTTCGTCAGTGTTTCGACTTCCCGTGCCACCGACGTGCGCCAGTCCACAACCGTGCCGAAGGTATCGAAGACCAGAGCTTTCACTGATGTCACTGATATCCCTTGTGGAAGCGGCTGGCCGGCGCCTTGTTGAGCGAGCGACTGGACAGAGCCGATGTGTGTCGCCATCACCAGTCCGGCACTGGTCCTCAAGAAGTCCCGACGCGAAGCCGTAACGCGACTACCGGGCATATTCCCTCTCTTGTTTCCCAATAATGACGTGAACGCGTGCCCGAAGCCCATTCATGTCGCAAAACGTGCGTCGACATACACCCAGGCCTGTTTGCCGGATGCGAGCAACGTCGCGACCCGCTTGTACGACGAAACCTCATACGCGTCGGCCCGCGCGAGCTCGGCATCGGTAATCTCGAAAACCGTCCCGCTGACGCGACTGTCGGGACGGCCATTGAATTTCACAATCGGGTGATGAGTCTTGCCGCTTGTCCGAACGACGTCCGCATCCTCGATCTGCATCAAGGACTGTTCGAACCCAACGAGCTGGTCCTCGTGTCCTTGCAGCAGCCGGCCGAACGTGGACAGTTGCACGTTGGTCTGCTGCAGCGTACCGTAGGAGAAGAGAAGCGGCATCTCAATCGGACGAAATGCGACCACGCTTGCGCGCAAACAACG
The DNA here is from genome assembly GCA_963761975.1 of Vicinamibacterales bacterium. Taxonomy (GTDB): domain Bacteria; phylum Acidobacteriota; class Vicinamibacteria; order Vicinamibacterales; family JAMQPK01; genus JAMQPK01. The sequence continues at coordinate 46,040 of CAVXIR010000008.1, read as the reverse complement.
CGAGACCGATGGCCAGAAAGGCTATCCCGAGTCCGACATAACGAAGCGTCAGAAACACAACAGCGGTCGCCTCAAACCGCCGGGGGCACTAGCCATCGCATCCTCCTCAGGCGATGCACGTCAGTTCAGCATTTGGTACACCGCGCGCTCGAAAGCGTCGTACACGGCCAGGGCTCTGCTGTCTGCAAACGGAAGATACTGCATCAGGATCACGCCGCAGATGCCGCGCTTTGGATCAATCCAGAAGTAGGTGTTGTTGATCCCGCCCCAGCTCAAGCTGCCCGCCGCCCGTTTCCCGGGCCGCTCGGCGACGGTGATCATGAATCCAACCCCCCACTTGTCGCGGCCGTCGTCGACGAACGTGAAGTCGCTGCTCCGCTCGGGCAGCGCCGTCTTCACAGCCTGAACGCCCACGCGACCGATGTGATTCCGGCCCATCGACGCGACGGTTTCGGCAGAGACGATGCGAGCGCCGTTCGCGCTGCCCTGATTGAGCAGCATTTGCAGGAAGCGCGTGTAGTCCGGCGCCGTCGACGCCAGCCCGCCGCCGCCGATGAATTGCGTCACCGATGCCGGCGGCTGAACCGGCTCGACCTGAAACGTGCCGTCGGGCCGGCGCCGATGGACGAGGGTCATGCGGCGCAGTCGATCCTCCGGCGGGTTGTATGAGGTGTCGACCATGCCAGTCGGGCTGAAGATGTGGTCGTGAAAATATGCCTCCAGCGTCTTACCCGCCAGCCGCTCGACGATGCGGCCGATCCAATCGATGCCTGTGCCGTACAGCCACTGCTCCCCCGGCTCGAAGAGCAACGGTCCCGCGGCATACTGTTCGCCGGCGCGCGGCTTGAAGTCGCGCACGATTGGGCTCGTGAAGTTGTAGCCCAGCCCTGCTGTGTGCGTCACGAGATGCCTGACTGTCATCACTTTGCTGGCAGGTCGAAGCGTGTAAGCGCCCGTTCTAGCGTCGAATGTGGCGAACACCTTCGGATCCGCCAATTCGGGCAGGTATTTGTCGGCCCGATCGTCCAGGCTGAGGCGGCCTTGCTCGACCATCTGCATCAACGCCAGTGAGGTGATCGGCTTGGTCATCGACGCGATGCGGAAGACCGTGTCGATAGTCATCGGGCGGCCGCTGCCCGTGTCGGCGTACCCAAAGGCGCCCCGGTACAGGATGCCGCGGCGATCGGCGGCCATCGCCACGACGCCGGGAATCTCTCTTCGCGTGACAGCGTCGGCCAGAACTTTGTCGATCGCCGCCGTCGATGCACTCGAAGAGACGCTCGGAGCCGCCGATTGTTGTGCATAAATCGCGGCCGCGAACATCGTCGCGATCGACGCGATAAACAGTCCGGCACGGTGGGCGTTACGTCTATCTCTCATTGAGGCAACTCGTTGAGCAGCTGAGCAGATCCCAACCTGCGGCGTTGACCGACTATAGCCGATTGGTCGATTGCAGTTGAAGTAGGTGAGCACGAAAATCAGCGACGAGGCCTGAGAACCGCCGTTAGGCCCTTCGGTCGGAGCGGCCTCTGGTCGCCAGCCATTTCTGCAAGCGTTTTCCACGACGCAATACCCTGCGGATCAGCATCCTGGATTGCGAACTCCGTTCGATGGTAGAGCAGTGAATCTGCGAACTGCGCCTCGAACACGAAGACCACTTCGTGGTGCGGGCGGCCGTTGTAATCGAAGATATTCTCAATGACCGTGAGCAACTGCGGGTCGGTCAATTCGGCCTCAATCTCCTCCATGAATTCGCGACGCAATGCATCAGCGGCTCGTTCGCCAAACTCGATCGCGCCGCCGGGCGGCCGAAAGAACTGCTGACCGGTGACAGCATCAAAACCGTGTTCGACGAGCAGCGATCCGTTGTTCCAGATGAGGCCGATGGCGATTGGTCTGATAGCGGGCATGTTGACGATATCAAGACACAAACCACGCCGTCAGGAAAATGCCGACCATGGCGAAGGCAAGAGCGATCTTTACGGCGGTACCGATGAGGAACCCGATCCAGGCCGCAAACCCTGCGCGACCGGCGCCACGGAGATCGCGATGGCTAGTCAGTTCGCCAAGAACGGCGCCGGCGAACGGTCCGACGACGAGCCCTGGAAGTCCGAAGAACAAGCCGGCGATGGTCCCGATCGCAGCGCCCACCATCGCACGCTTCGTGGTGCCAAGGCGTTTCATGCCGAGCGCCATGGTGGCCACGTCCACGAAGTACGTTGCGACCGTCAGAATGCCGAGCGCGACCATCGTCCAGACGCCGACTCGGACGAAACCGTCCGACCAGGCGGCCAGCAGCAGGCCGGCGAATATCAGCATGGTTCCGGGCAAACCCGGCAGGACCACTCCCGCCAGCCCGACAACGACAAGAACGATCGCGAGCGCCCAAATCATCGGAGCATGTCGTAATACGCGTTGCCCCATGATGACCGAAAACGCGCCGCGGCTGGAATCGCTTGCATGGGCGAGCGTATCAGGCACATGATCAACGCCTTTTCACTATGAGAATCACGATCGTGGTGGTGCTGTGCGTGGCAACGGCGCTCGTCGCGGCACAGCCGCAGGCGCTCCCTCGTGTCGCACCCGAATCGGTCGAACTCGATTCCGGTCGACTGAAAGAGGCGTCGGCGCTTCTCAACCGGTTCGTCGCCGACCGAAAAGTTGCCGGCGCCGTGGCCTCAGTCGCGCGCAGGGGCAAGGTTGCCTACCTCGAAGCGGTCGGATTCCAGAACCTCGAATCGCGTACCCCGATGACCGAACGGTCACTGTTCCGCATTTACTCGATGGCGAAAGCAGTGACGGCGGTTTCGGCAATGATCCTTCACGAAGAAGGCAAGTTCGATCTCCGCGATCCGGTTTCGAAATATCTGTCCGAGTTCAAGAACGTCAGGGTGCTTGCCGATCCGGATGGCCGAAGCCGGCCACCGGTCAGCGAAATCACTGTGGCCGATCTGCTCCTGCACACCTCGGGGCTGAGTCACCGCACGTCCGAGCTGTATCGAACCGCGAAGGTGCGCTCGAGATCCATCACGCTGCCGCAATTCATCGCCAACATCGTGCGCACCCCGCTCATGGAGGATCCGGGCACCCGCTATCGGTACAGCGAAGGCACGACCGTCGTCGGGCGCCTCATCGAGATCTGGTCGGGCAAGCCGCTCGACGTCTTCATGAAGGAACGCGTGTTCGATCCGCTCGGCATGGTGGACACCGGTTTCTGGGCACAGCCTGAACAGCGCACCCGGCTGACGACGGTGTACGCAGCGGAGCCGGGTGCCGGATTGAAGGCGTACGAAATCGAAGAGGTGCCGTTCACCGAACGTCCAGCCCTGCTCGAGGGCGCTGTCGGTCTGCTGTCGACGGTTCCCGACTTCATGCGGTTCAGCCAGATGCTGTTGAACCGCGGCGCACTGAACGGAGCCCGTATTCTTTCCGCGAAGACCGTCGATCTCATGACGTCCAATGGCTTGCCCGCGCCGGTTCTGCTCGCGCGTGGCGGCGGCATGGGTTGGGGCCTGGCCAACGTGAACGTCGTGGTTGATCCGTCTGCGGTGAACGGTTCGCCAAACGCGGGCGAATACGGGTGGGATGGGTCGGCCGGCACGATCTTCTGGATCGATCCGAAAGACGAGATGGTCATCGTCCTCATGACACAGAGCTCGCCGGCGAATCCCGACTCGCTGCGGCAGCGCTTCAAAGGACTTGTCACGGCGGCGCGGGCATGGCGTACTCCTTAGCACCGCCGATTCCAACCGAATAACAGGCTAGCGCGCGACGTTCCTGCGCACCTTCCCCTCTTTCATCACAAACACGACACGGCGAAGAGCGGTGATGTCTGCCGATGGGTCGCCATCGACAGCGATCAGATCGGCCTCGTAACCCGGCGCAATCACGCCGATCCTGTCCTTCATTCCCAACGCTTCGGCGGCGACTGATGTCGCTGAGAGGATCGCATCCATCGCCGGCTGACCGGCGGTCTGAACACGGTAAACAATCTCTTCGGCGTTCTGTCCGTGTGCCCCGGCGCCCGCGTCGGTGCCCATCAGCAACTTGAGTCCCTTAATCTTCAATGCTCGCTTGAACATGTCCAGGTTCAGCGGAATGCCCTTCTCCATGAACGCGAACCCTTCTTCGTTGAAGTTCCCAATGCCAAGGTACTTGGCCTTGTTCCGAATGTAGTTCTGCAGCAGCAGCCCGATGTTTGGCTCGAAGAAGGTGCCTCGTTCGGCCATGAACGCCAGCGTCGCGTCAGTGACCTGGCTTCCGTGCGTGACGCTCCAGCAGCCGGCGGTCGCAGCCGCTCGTACCGCCGAGTCGGCGTGCGCGTGGACCCAGGTGCGTCTGCCCAGCTTCTTCGCCTCGTCGCATGCGGCCTCTAGCTGTTCGAGCGTGAGTGTCTGACCACCGCCTTCACGGATGCTCTTGGACGCAAAGATCTTCACGAGATCAGCGCCATCTCCGACGATCTTGCGGACGAATTCCCTGATCTGATCCGGTGTGCCCGTGCGGTCGTCAACCGGGACGATCGACGTCAGCAGGCGTGGTCCTGGCAACACGCCTCTAGCAATGGCATTTCGCAGGTCAGGATCCAGGGGTGAGCCCAGGCTTTGCGCCGTCGTAAATCCGTTCATCAACATCGAGTACGCATTTTCCGCGGTGTACAGCGTCGATTCCTGCAAGGTTTCCCCTTCCCCGCCGGCCCGGCCGTTCTTCCCAAAATGCGTGTCGATGTGGACGTGGGTATCGATCAGTCCGGGCAGCAACGTGAGTCGAGGAAAGTCATACGCGACGAGTCCTGGCGCGGTGCGTCCGACGCTCGTGATCTTCCCGTCCCGCACGACCACGCTCGCCGATCTCAGGACACCACCCTTGCCGTCAATCAACGTTCCGACTCGGATGACGGTCGATTCCTGCGCCGTCACCGATGCCGTTATCGAGTACAGGAGAAAGAATCCAAAGATGACTTTGTGACGCTTCACGCTCATCGCTCCCGCCATTCGCCTCCACCTTTCACGCATGCCGCGGCGATGCAACCGATTCGCGGTTCATGGCTTCGAGTGCCTGCTCAAGATCCTCGACGATATCCTCACACGCCTCGAGCCCGACCGACATCCGAATGAGGCCGTCCGTAATGCCCAGTCTCAGACGATCTTCCCGCCGCATTCCCGCGTGACTCGTCGCTGCCGGCCGGGTCAACAACGTCTCGGGGCCGCCGAGGCTTGGCGCGAGAATCGGCAGACTCGTCTGCTTCATGAACCGATCCGCGGCCGCCGCCCCTCCCTGGAGCTCGAAGCTCAGCATCCCGCTGAAGCCTTCGAACAGACGTTTCGCGCGCGCGTGCTGCGGATGGGTGTCGAGTCCCGGGTAGTTCACCATGGCGACCATCGGATCACGTTCGAGCCGACGGCTGATGTCGAGCGCGCTGGCGCCCTGATGGCGCACCCGCAGCACCAGCGTCTTGAGTCCGCGATCGAGCAGAAAACACGCATGCGGATCCAGGGAGCCGCCCAGGTGATTGAGTCGATGCGTGATTTGCTCGATCCATGACTGCGATCCGATCACAGCCCCGGCAACGATGTCGCTGTGGCCGTTGAGATACTTCGTGCAGCTGTGCACCACGAGATCGAAACCGCGCTCCAGGGGTCGATAGTTCACCGGGGTCGCGAACGTGTTGTCCACGATCGACGCGATCCCATGAGACGCCGCGAACCGCACGACTTCGTCGAGATCGGGCACGCGCATCAAAGGGTTGGAAATCGTTTCGACGAAAATCGCGCGTGTCGTCGGACCGAGCGCCCGTTCCCAGGACGAAGGATCGTCGGCATTGATGAAGTCCGTTTCGATGCCGAGCTGCTTGAGCTCGCTCGTCAGCAGGTCGTGCGTACCGCCGTACAGGCAGTCCTGCGCGAGCAGACGATCCCCGGGTGCGAGCACAGTCAGAAGCGTCGTGCTGATCGCCGCCATCCCGCTCGCGGTCGCCACGGCCGCGTCCCCGCTCTCGAGCGCCGCCAATTTCGCGTGCAAAGCCGTCTGCGTGGGGGTGTTGTTGAGACGGAGGTATTTCAGGTCGTGGTAGCTGCTTTCTCCGGCGTACTCGAACATCGCCGACTGGAAGATGGGTGTGACTACGGCTCCGGCAATGCGCGGCGACGGGGCACCGGCGCGGACGGCCTTCGTGGCCAGGCTCTTGAACTTCATAGTTTGTCAACCTTTCGCTGTCCAATTTACACAATTTGGTCGGACCAACATTCCCCTTTCTTCTTCCTTGACACCCCCCCCTACGCCTAGTACAAACATAGATACCACTGCAACTTAGGCCGTTCGCGGGAGGAAGATGACCCAGCCGTTTTCTTTCGGCCAACTGCTCGGCGTTGGGTTCGCCGGGCTGGTGACCGCTCTGTTCCTCTGCCCTCAGGTAGAAACGTTTGCACGGCAGCCCCTCGACTCCGCTCGGGGCGGGCGCCCTCGAGTCCGCTCGGGGCAGTCAGGCCAAGCTGTCGCGAGCGCTTCGGCCCCTTCGAACCATCGTCAAGTCCTCGATAAGTACTGCGTCACGTGTCACAACGATCGCACCAAGACTGGGGGACTCAGCCTGGAGCGGATCGACCCGTCCCGGCCCGCTTCGGATCCAGAAATCTGGGAGAAGGTCGTGCGCAAGGTTCACACAGGCACCATGCCGCCTCCCAACATGCCGCAGCCTTCCAACGATCAACGGGGCGCGCTGGTGACGTGGCTGGGAACCGAGCTTGATGCGGCCTCCGCGGCCAAACCGAACGCGGGTCGCACCGAGACGCTCCGCCGTCTGAATCGAACTGAGTATCAGAACGCGATCCGAGACCTGCTGGCCCTCGATATCGATGCCGCGTCGCTGCTGCCACCCGATGAGAGCGGCCATGGCTTCGACAACGTCATCGTTGGTGACCTTTCTCCGACCCTGCTCGACCGCTACATCTCGGCCGCGCAGAAAATCAGCCGCCTCGCGATCGGCAGCACGCAAATGTCGCTGCAGGCCGACACCATTCGGCTGCCGGCTGATTCGACGCAGGAAAATCACATAGCGGGCCTCCCGATCGGCACCCGCGGCGGCGTGTCGATTCCGTACACGTTCGCGCAGGACGGGGAATACGACATCCAAGTCTGGCTTGCGCGCGACCTGAACGGAAATGTCGGAGGATTGCGAGAGGCGCGTACGCACGAACTGGTGTTGCTGATCGATCGGCAGCCAGTTGCGACCTTCACGATTCAGAAGCCCGCGGGCGACGACACACAGCTGGACAAGGATTTGAAAGCGCGCGTCGCCGTGATGGCCGGCCCGCACGAGATCGGCGTCACATTCATCAGGGAGGGTTCGTCGCTTCTCGAAACGGCAAGACAACCGATTCAATCACGGTTCAACGAGCGGCGTCATCCACGAACGGGGCCCGCAATCGATCAGGTGTCGATAGCCGGACCGCACGCCGCGAAAGGCGCTGAGAGCACGCCCAGCCGCCGCCGGTTGTTGGTCTGCGAGCCAGCGTCGGACGACAAGGACAAACAGGAGGCGTGCGCTAGGACTATTCTCTCGACGCTGATGCGGCGCGCCTATCGTCGCCCGATCGCCAAAGCAGATGTTGAGGGGCCGATGGCGTTTTACCGCGAGGCGCGCGTCGACGGAGATTTCGACGCCGGAATCGGCAGAGCGCTGAGCGCTGTGCTCATCAATCCAGAATTCCTGCTCCGCGTCGAAGCCGATCCGAAGAAAGCGCCGGCCAATGGTGTTTACCGCATCAGCGATCTCGAGCTGGCATCGCGCCTGTCGTTCTTCCTGTGGAGCAGTATCCCGGACGACGAGTTGCTCGACGCGGCGATTCGGGGAACGCTCGGTCGTCCTGAGGAGCTGGAGAAGCAGACGCGAAGAATGCTGGCCGATCGGCGCTCGTTCAACCTCGCAACGAACTTCGCCGGACAGTGGCTGCGGCTGCGCAATCTCGAGGCCGTCACTCCGAACTCACGTCTGTTCCCGGACTTCGACGACAACCTGCGTCAGGCGTTCCGGCAGGAAACCGAGCTCTTCCTCGATAGCGTACTGCGCGAGGATCGCAGCGTGCTCGAATTAATCAGGGCGGACTACACCTTCCTGAACGACCGCCTGGCGAAGCACTACGGCATTCCCAACATCTACGGAAGCCGCTTCCGTCGAGTGACGCTCGCACCCGAGAGCCGACGCGGAGGTCTGTTGCGGCACGGCAGCGTGCTGTCGGTCACGTCGTACGCAACACGGACGTCGCCGGTGATTCGTGGGGTGTATGTCCTCGAGAATCTCTTTGGTGCTCCGCCGCCCCCGCCGCTGCCCAATGTGCCAGCCCTGGATGAGAGCACCGTCTCCGCCAATCTTCCGATGCGCGAAAGACTGGCTGCACACCGCAGCAACGCGGTCTGCGCCAGCTGTCACCGCACGATCGATCCGGTCGGCTTCTCGCTCGAAAGCTTCAACGCCGTCGGACAATGGCGCGACTACGAGGGTGAGGGCGAACCCGTCGATGTGTCTGGCGCGCTTCCGGGAGCCGGCGAATTCCGCGGCGTGGCGGGCCTCGAAGACGCACTGCTGAGCCGGCCCGAGTTGTTCGCCGGAACGCTGACGGAGAAACTGCTCACGTTCGCTCTGGGACGAGGCATCGAGTACTACGACGCCCCCGCAGTGCGCAAGATCGTTCGCGAGGCCGGGAAAGACCGCTATCGCTTCTCGTCGCTCATCCTCGGCATCGTGAAGAGCATACCGTTTCAAATGAGGACATCGTCATGATCATCACCAAGAAGGCACTGCCCAGGCGGACGTTTCTCAAAGGCGCACAGGCCGCTCTGGCGTTGCCGCTACTCGATGCGATGATTCCCGCGGCGACCGCGTGGGCACAGACGCCGGCCAAGCCGGTGCCGAGGCTCGGCTTCGTCTATATGCCAATGGGATGCGACCACGCGCGCTGGACGCCCCAGGTCCAGGACAGACTCACCGAGCTTTCGCCGATCCTGCAGCCGCTCGAATCGGTGAAAGACCACGTGACCGTCATCACGAACACCCGACTGCAGAATTCCTACCCGGGCACGCACGACACGTCGAACTCGGGGTTCCTGAGCTCGGCCTTCTCCAAGCACACAGAGAGCTCAGACTACTACCTTGGCACGACGATGGACCAGATTGCGGCCAAGCAGATCGGCCGCGAGACGCAGCTGGCCTCGCTCGAGCTCGCGATGGATCTGAACCCGCTCGCCGGGGTGTGCAACAACGGGTACGCGTGCGTGTACCAGAACTGCCTCTCCTGGTCTTCGCCGACGACCCCGCTCCCTTCCGAAGCGCATCCGCGCATCGTCTTCGAGCGCCTGTTCGGCGAAGGAGGCAATGCGGTCGCGCGTCGCGCGGCGCTGCGCAACCGGGCGAGCCTGCTCGATTCGTTCAGCGAAGACATTGCGCGTCTCAAGCAGCGAGTGGGGATTCCCGATCGCGTTCGCGTCGATCAATATCTCGAGAGCGTCCGCGAAATCGAGCGCCAGATTCAGCGTGCCGAGGCAGGGGCCAAAGACAACCTCATGCCCGATCTGGACCGGCCCGTCGGAGTGCCTGCGGCGTTTGCCGACCACGCGAAGCTCATGTTCGATCTGCAGATTCTGGCCTTTCAGGCGGACATCACACGGGTCATCACCTTCCAGCTGACGCGCGAGCTGAGCAATCGCACCTATCCGGAAATTGGCGTGGCAGACCCGCACCATCCCACGAGCCATCACGGCAACGATCCGGAGAAGCTCGCGAAGATTTCCAAGATCAGCACGTTCCATGTCTCGCTGTTTGCCGAATTCCTCGAGAGGATGAAGGCCACGCCAGACGGCAATGGTTCGCTCCTCGATCACACCGTGTATCTCTACGGAAGTGGAATGGGCAACCCGAGCCTGCACGATCATGAGAACCTTCCAGTTCTCGTAGCAGGTGGCGCCGCGTGTGGCATGAAAGGCGGCCGGCACATCAAGTACGAAAAGGGCACGCCGCTGGCCAACGTCCACCTCACGCTGCTCGACCGTGTCGGCGTGCGTCTGGATTCATTTGCCGACAGCACCGGCAAGATCGAGGATCTGTTCGAACCCGTTTCGATCTAGGGAGACTCACATGCATTGGCGAATCACAACCGGACTCGCTCTCCTGGCGGTTGCCGTGGCCGGCCCCGCTCTGGCGGCCGAACGTGCGACCCTGGCCGACGCTGTGGAACGACGCGATGTCGCGGTTGCCCGCACATTGCTCAAGAAAGGCGTCGATGTAAATGCCACGCAAGTCGATGGCACGACGGCGTTGCACTGGGCCGCGTATAACGAGGATGCCGAGACCACCGCGTTGCTCGTCAAAGCGGGCGCCAACGTCAACGCCGCGAATCGCTACGGTGTGCCTCCGCTCGCGCTGGCCTGTGCGAATGGCAACGCGGCTGTCGTGAAGTTGTTGCTGGAGGCCGGGGCCGACCCGAATGCTGCCATGAAGGGCGGCGAGACTGTGCTCATGATGGCCGCGCGTTCAGGGAACATCGAGGTGGTGAAAGCCCTGCTCGTTCGCGGCGCGAAACACGATGCGCGTGAGCGGCGCGGACAGACGGCACTCATGTGGGCCGCCGCCGAAGGGCACGCAGCGGCTGTGCGAGCGCTCCTCGAAGCCGGCGCCGACATCAACGTGACGCTCGAATCCGGATTCACGCCGTTCTCCTTTGCCGTCCGTGAGGGACGCATCGACGTGGTGCGCGCGTTTCTCGAGGCCGGTGTGGATGTGAACGCGACGCTGCAACGCCGTGAAAAGGGTGGTGAAGGCGGCGCCAACACGTATCGGCCGGTCGGCAGAGGCACCAGTCCGCTGCTGCTGGCGGTACAAAACGGCCACTTCGAGCTTGCAATCGTGCTCGTTGACGCCGGCGCCGATCCGAACGATGTCCGGTCGGGATTCTCGCCGCTCCACACGATCTCATGGGTGCGGAAGCCGGATTCCAGCGACGTGAGCGATCCCGCGACGCCCGTCGGATCGGGACGTCTCACGAGCCTTCAGTTCGCTCGCGAGATCGTGAAGCGCGGCGCGAAGGTCGACTTGCGATTGCCCAAAGGCACGCCGAAGTTTCCCAGTACGTCTTCGCGCATCGAGTCGGAGGGGGCATCGCCATTTCTCGCGGCCGCCGATCGCTCCGACATTCCGCTGATGCGGACACTCCTGGAACTGGGCGCCGATCCGTTGTTGCCCAATTTCGGCAACACGACACCGCTGATGGCCGCCGCAGGCCTCGGCACGACAGAGCCGCTTGAAGAAGCCGGCGAAGAAGTCGAAGCGCTGGAAGCCGTGAAGATGCTGCTCGACCTCGGCGCCAACGTCAACGCCGTCGACGACAACGGCGACACCGCGATGCATGGCGCCGCTTACGCCGCCTACCCGAGCGTGGTGAAGCTGCTGGCAGAGCGCGGGGCCGATCCGCAAATCTGGAAGGAGCGGAACAAAGCCGGCGTGACCCCGCTGTTCGCCGCCGAGGGCTACATCGGCCGGCTCCCACGACCGGACAAAGCAACGATCGAAGCGGTGACGAAGCTCATGCTGGCCGCCGGTCTTTCGACGGAGGGTCAGCGGCCGGCAATCGTGGACATCTACGAGAAGCAGCCAGAACCGCCGAAACCAGCGACAGTTCAGAAATAAGTCTCAGGGTACGTAGGGCGGGTCCTGTCCGCCTCCGCTTGGCTTCGGCGAGACCCGCCGTAGTCTCGACGAAGGCGGGAACGTTGGACCCGCCTTTTTTCTGCGCTTCAGTGGTGTCCGCCTTCAGGCGGACCCTGCGTTGGGGAGGCGGAACGGTGGCGGCTGCGTCCCATCGATGTCCGTAAAGCCGTACTCGCCCGCGAGCGTGCCGACCTCAACGAGTAGACCTGACCTCTGCATGACTCGATCGTCCGACGCCAACGCGACGATCGCACGGCCAAGATACGTAGTCGTTTCCTGGGGTCCGCCGGGCCCGTTGATGGCATCCGGGGCACCGGCCCGGCGAAAGGCCTCCACGACGCGCTCGGTCCGCATGAATCCTGGCGCTACCGCAAGGGCGGCGATGCCGTGATCGCGCAGCTCCTGCGCCATCGCCCAGACCATACGAGCGACGGCGTTTTTCGCCAGGTCGTAGAAGAGATTACGCAGATACGGGAGCGCCTCGAGGTTGGCGGTCGTGCAGACGATGAGCCCACGATGCTGAGGCAGCATCAGCGGCACGGCCAGACGGCTGGCCGTGATATGCGCGCGGACGCCAGCTGTGAACATGCGGTCCCATTGATCGAGGGGTTGTTCCCAAAACGGCACGAGCGGCAGCGGGCGACATTGACTGTTCTCGTAGCCGCCCCACACATTGTTGACGAGGAGGTTGAGCCGCCCATGATCGTTTCGGATGCGCTCGAAAAGCAATTCGACGTCCGCGTCGGACGTGTGGTCGCAGCGGACGGCGATGCCGCGGCCACCGCGTTCCGTCACTTCTCGCGCGGACTCGTCGATCGTGCCCGGCACGTCATCCGTAGTTGGTCGCCCGCGGACACTTCGACCGGTCAGATAGACGGTGGCGCCCGCGGAGCCGAGCTCGAGGGCGATACCACGTCCCGCACCTCGGCTCGCACCGGTGACCAGCGCGACAACGTTGTCCAGTTGTCGACTCATTCGTAGTATTCGGGTGCTTTTTTCAGTCGGGTGTTGCCAGACCGATCGTGCTGGATCCACAACTGCGCACCAGTCTTCGTGAGAAACGACTCGATGACGTCTCTCGAAACGCGTGATTGCTCCTGGTCGAAGTCGAATGTCGCCACACGCTTCAGCGTGCGAGCCTCCGGGAAATGGTAGAGATCACCCGACAGCACCACGCCTCCGGTCTTCGGCAACTTGACGTACAGGACCTGGTGCCCTGGAGTGTGGCCTGCCGCCAGCTTCATGATGACGGTGCCATCGCCAAACACGTCATGTTCGTCGCCCTGAACGATGACGGTCTTGCTGGTCTTCAGCGCTGCATAGCTGGAAGGCTGCGTCACGCCCGGTGGCTTTTCAGCGAACATCACGTCGCGCTCGACCTGTCGGGTCAGCCACGTTGCGCCCGCGAAAGCATTGGCATTGGCCGTGTGGTCCCAGTGGTGGTGTGAGAATGCGAGATATGTGATGTCGCGGGGTGAATAGCCCACTTCAGCTAACTGCGCCATCAACGGCTCTCTCAACGTCACATCTCTTTCGCCCAGATCGGGCAGCACCAGGTGATGAACGACTGGATCGCCACTCGGGATCCAGTCGGCGTCGGGCACTGCGCCTGGGTCCCAGATCAACCTTCCCTGCGGATGCGAAACCAGAAAGCAGGCGATGGATAACTCGGTCGTCGCAACTTCTTCTCTGTTCAGGCGGAATCGGGCTGGGTCAACACTCAGATTGCCGCAGTCGAACACGTAGAGCCTGAGGGCCTTCCCCTGGGGGTCTGACCGTTCAGATGTCTCTGACCGCTGTGCGCCGCCGCAGCCAACGTTCAGAAACGACACCGCCACGAGAACGAACGCCACACATCGTGGTGTCATGGCGCCAAAGCGGCCGGGTATCCCATACGGATGACGCCGCTTCTCGCGTCGCCGACGACGCCCTTCGTGAGCCAGTCGAGCGACGCCTTGAACATCAGCAGGCGGTTCTTCTCCCACATCGCGTTGTGCGACGAACAGCCGAGATCGATCAGCACCTTCTGGGTCGAGCCGAGGTCGTCGTACAGCGGACGCACACGTTCGGGTGTCACCTGTTTGTCGTGGACGCCCGCGATGACGAGCGCGGGAATCCTGGTTGCCGCCGCCATCGCCGTGTTCCATCCCCACGTCGTCGTCGAGGGCGCGCGCCGAACACCATTGCCCCACGTAGCGCCCACCGGGTCGGACGCAATCATGTCGGCCCACACGGCGTCCCGGACCGCGGGCTCGAGCTGATCGGGGCATCCCACCTGCCGGTCCCAGTTCGCCACAAACTCTGCTCGCGATTGCGTATTAAACGCGACGCCCGCGTTGGGCAGCGCTGGCGCCGATGCAGCAGCGTTGCGGTTGTAGGCCGGCGCCAACAGCACCATGGCGCTGACTTTCTCCGGATGCTGAGCGGCGTAGCCGCCGGCACGCGGTCCGCCGAGCGACCATGCGACGAGACTGACTTTCTCCACCTTGCGCAACGCGCGGATGTAGTCGACGACGCCATCGATGTCGTTCCAGTCCGACCCGATGTTGGTGAGCTGATGCGGATACGTCGGCGCGCACGGCGCGGCCATCAGCACTGGCACGAACAACTTCTGCTGCTCGGGCGACAGGTTACATGGATCGTTCATCGGTGTCGGACGTGTCGAGCGACCGTAGCCGGTCGTGTCCATGGAGAACACGTCGAAGCCGGCATTTGCCAGATACGCCATCCAGCTATACCCCGGCGCTGACGGGTCGAAGGCCACCTCGGCCGGGGTGCCTGCGCCGTGGACGAACAACACCACGCGACCGTCGGCAGAAGCGGGCGCATCGGCCTTCACCCGCTCTCGCACGTAGATGTTGGCGACCTGCCCGGCGATGGACGGCACAGTGGACTTCACGCGGACGTAATAATCGACGGATTTCAATCCGTCTGTCAGACGCGGCTGGGCCAAGGCCGACACCACGGTGATTGAAGCGATCAGCACAACGAACGCAAGCAGTTTCATGATGACCTCAGGGCGGATTTTCTCACGGGCGGCGAGCACGGGCCAGCGCGGGTTGCGGTTCACTGCGCGATGCGGGTCATCAGGCCCGATCCATCTCCAACACTGCGCCGAGCAGGACATCAGCACCCCGAGCGCAGTCATCCCAACGGGTGAGCTCGAGCGGCGAGTGGCTGATGCCGCGGACACTCGGCACGAAGATCATCCCCATCGGCGAAAGCTGCGCCATCATCTGTGCGTCGTGTCCGGCCCCGCTCGGCATTCGCTCAGTGGCAAGCCCGAGTCGCTTGGCGCTCCGCTCGATCGCCCGTTGCACTTCCACGGCCGCGATGGACGGCGGCCTTCGATCGCTGGACACAAACTCGATCGACGTCTTCGTATCTCTGCCAATCTCGGCGGCGCGCAGGCGAATCTGCTCGGCGAGCCGCGTCAGCTTTTCAGCCGACAGATCGCGCAGTTCGATGCTGAGCCGCACGACGCCGGGAATCACGTTCGGCGCGTTGGGGGTTACATCCAGGCGGCCAACAGTGCCGACCTGCCGGCCCGGTTCCGAGCTGACGATGTGGCGCACTGCGATCGTGAGATGCGAGGCAGCCAACAGCGCATCCTGCCGATCGGCCATCGGCGTGGTGCCTGCGTGATTCGCAAAGCCGGTGACCGTCACGTCGTAGCGATAAATCGAAACGATACCCTCCACGACACCAACGGGAATGCCCTGTCGTTCAAGGGTGCCGCCCTGCTCAATGTGCAGCTCGAGGTAGCAATGGTGTGCGCCGCGGGGGCGGATGGCTTCCATCGCACGGCCGGGATCGCCGCCGATCTTCCGAATTGCCTGTCCCCACGTCATCCCGTTCCAGACCTGGTCCAGGTCTGACGGCTTCATGTCTCCAGCAACGATGCGGCTCCCGTTGAGCCCGCGATTGAACGCCACGCTTTCTTCAGCCGACCAGACCACCATTTCCAGCGGGTGGCGCGTCCGGATGTTAGCGGCAGCCAGTGCCTCGAGCGTGCCCAGCGCGGCAAGCGATCCAAGATCGCCGTCGAAGTTGCCGCCGTTCGGCACCGAGTCGATGTGCGAACCGAAGAGAATGGGAGTCAGAGACGTGTCGGTGCCGGCGCGACGTCCGAAGATATTGCCAGCGGCATCCACGTTGGGCTCGAGACCGGCCGCCCGCATTAAATCAATCAGGTACCTGCGGCCACCGACATCGGCATCGGAATAGGCGACACGGCTCACGCCATCAGCGAACGTGCCACCAGACGGCCGGCCGAACATGCTGAGCGCCTCAATCCGTTGTTGCAATGCCGCCGCGTCGACTCGAGCCGGCAGGCTCTGCGCAAATCCGCGTTTTGCTGGAACGAGCGGAGCCATCGCAGCCGCCGCGAGGCTGGTCAGGAACGTGCGCCTGGACGGAGCGAGCATGATGGATACCTCAGCAATTCATGACGGTTTGCAGAGAATACGATTTCTCTCGTCGCGAACGATTCCGGTGACGGCCGGCAAGACGAGCAAAGTCGAACCAACGGCCGCACGTAGAGACGTCAAGTACGGAGACATTCCCATAGCGTCACACCATCAATGAGAGTCCGCCAACCGCCTCCTCATCAACACCTGGCAACGTGGGTTGCTCGGATTCCTCGCAGTTGATCATCCACGGCACACCAAAACGATCGATGACCATGCCGAAACGTGCGGCCCAGAACGTCTTTTCGAGCGGCATGACCACCCTGCCGCCTTTCGCCAGTTCGTGAAAGATGCGCTCGGCGTCGACCGTGCCCGTGATTTGAAGTGAAAGCGAGAAGCCCTTAGGTTCCACATAACTATCCGGTGCGACGTCGCCGCCCATCAGCTCCTGGCCGCCCAGCGTCAGGCTACCGTGCATGACCTTGTCCGACCAGTCCGGCGGCACTTGATCCGCCATGGGGCTCCCTGCGTAACGGATGATCGCCACGCGTTGCCCGCCAAGACACTGCTCGTAGAACTTGAACGCAGCCTCGCAATCTCCTTTGAAGCTCAGATACGGGGTCATCTGCATGGCGGAACCTCCAATGGAGCGACATCATCGCACAAGAGGGCGGCGTGACGGTGTTATAGGTTCGCAGCTATTTCTTGATCCAGATCAATGGTGCCTCTCCGATCGCCGAGTACCGTTGAACTCGCGATTAGACGTATCGATGAACCGTCCGTTACCGGCAACATCACGACTGGAGAAAGTCATGAAAGTATTCGCAACGACCGCTGGCGTGTTGATGCTCATGGCGAGCCTGCAGGCACAGATTCCCGATTTCACGCCGCAGACGGCCCTCATCGGGGCGCTGCTGCACAACGACTCAACCGAAGCCGCGCGGCTGCTTCGACAGGGCGCGGACCCGAACGATGGGCACTTCGCCGGCCTTCCGCCGCTGATTCTGGCCGCAGCACGTCAGGACGTCGCACTTGTGCAGCTGATGGCCGCCAGGGGCGCAGATCTAGGCGTGCGTGACCGCTCGGGCTCGACGGCTCTGATGTGGGGAGCGTCCAACGACACGGGCGATGCTGCCATGGTCGAGTCGCTCATCAGCCTTGGCGCCGACCCGCTCGCCTCCAACAAAGCCGGAGAGACCGCGCTGGACTGGGCGCTACGACGAGGGGAGACCCCGGTGGTAGCGGCGTTGCGCAAGGCAGGCGCCGCGAACGCACCAAGGGCACGCGTGGCCGCCCAAAAGGCGCTGACGCTGCTTCAGCAGAGCGGATCGCACTTCGCCCGCGTGTCGCGGTGCCACTCGTGCCATCACCAGTCTCTGCCGCAGATGGTATTCGGGATTGCTCGAACTCGTGGACTCGACGTGGACGAGCCGCTCACGACTCAGCAAACCGAGGACGCAATCGCGCAGCTGAAATCTGTCGCCGCCGAAGCGCTGGAGAACCGCGATCGGATTCCCGATCCGCCGATCGGCGTCAGCTATGCTCTCGTTGGGTTTGGCGCCGTAGAGTACCCGCGCAACGAGGTCACCGACGCCATGGCGCAAGTGATCGCGGCCTGGCAAGGCGCCGACGGCGCATTCCACACGCTTCCGCCCATCAGGCCACCGCTCGAATCGAGTGACGTGACGGCCACCGCGCTGAGCCTGCGGGCGATTCAGCTATATGGTTCGAACCAGGAAGATCGAGTCACCCGCGCCGTCGCGTGGCTGCGCGCTGTGAAGCCCCGCACAACAGAAGACGCGGCGATGCAACTGCTCGGTCTTGCGTGGGCACAGGCACGGCCCGATGACATCCGCAAGTCCGCTGCGGCGCTGCTCTTGTTTCAACGAGAGGACGGCGGCTGGGGTCAGCTTCGGACGCTCGAAACAGATGCCTACGCGACAGGACAGGCGCTCGTCGCATTGCAAACCGCCGGTCACTCTGTTGCCAGCTCGCAGTACCAGCGAGGCATTGCGTTCCTGCTGCGCACGCAATTTCCCGACGGCTCATGGCTCGTCCGTACGCGGACTTTCCCCGTCCAGTCTCCGAAGGACAGCGGATTTCCTCACGGTAAGCATCAGTGGATTTCGGCGGCAGGCACGAGCTGGGCCGCAATGGCGCTCGCTCTGTCGTTGCCGTCGCAAACGTCGGTAGCAGCCGATGCTCGATAGGTTACGTGGTTCTGCCTCTGTGGGAAGTCGAGAGCTTTCTGCGGATGCGGCTGATGGTCTCGGGCGATACACCCAAGTACGACGCCAGCATCCGTTGCGGGACTCGGGTGGCAATTGACGGATACGTCTTCAGGAACTGTATGTAGCGCTCCGCCGCCGATGCGCTTAAGGAGCTGGCGATGCGCTCGTCCCTGGCCGCCGCATGCCGCAGCAGTCCCTTGCGAAAGCCGGCCGCGTATCCAGGTACCTTATCCACGAGCGTCTCGTGCGACGGCGCATCGATCAGGAGAAGCTCTGAGTCTTCGACGGCATCGATGAAATACTGAGACGGCGCGCCGCTCTCCAGGCTGGCGGAGTCGGCCAGCCACCACGTCTCCGGAGCAAACTGGATGATGTGCTCCTTGCCCTGGGCATCGATGACATATTTTCGCAAGCAACCGTTGGCGACGAATGCCGAGTATTTCGCGACACCGCCGGCTCGCTGCAGGAACTCGTGCGCGGCGAGGCGCTTGGCGATGAACATCGTCTCGATGAAATCGAAATCCTCGTCGGTGAACGAACCTCTAGCCTGAAGGTACGCGCGCAGGACACCGAATGTTGATGTGTGGTTTCCTTTGGCACGATCAGGGTTCTCAGCCCAAATCCTTCGTCATGAACACACTGTTAGGGTCTTCCTTGTAATCGGCAAACGGTGCGCACTCCCTGAAGCCGTGGTTTCTGTAGAGCTTGCGCGCAGACTCAAAGAACGGCATCGAGCCGGTCTCGAGGCTCACACGCTCGTAGCCCCTCTCCTTCGCCACACGCAAGATGTGCTGAAGCACGAAGCTTCCGATCCCTTTTCTCCGATGCGACCCGCGCGTTCGCATGGATTTGATCTCGCCGTGTGTGGAATCGAGCTGCTTGATGGCACCGCAGCCGACGAGCTGATGAGTATCCCAGACTGTCCAGAACGTGATGTCGGGCTTCCTCAGTCCGTCCAGGTCGAGGGCATGTTTGCTCTCTGGCGGAGATACGGATTTCATATCGCGGATGTGCTCGGCGAGAAACTCGGCGATTTCGTGACCGGACAGATCGTCGATGCGTATTTCCACGGGTGCTAATGATATTCGCGCGACGCTGGGACAGGATCGCACAAGACAGCAGGCGCGTCGGCTCCATTCGGAAATTAGGCTGAATTCCAGCGACGAATCTCTGTCGATCCTTGCATCGTCCAGCGTGAGACGTTGCCAGGGCCGAGTGAACCAGTTCGGTCAAATCCGATACGTAAACCAGAGTTCTCCGACAGCGAGAAGACCTCCAGTTGAGTGCCCCTGACGAATTGGATAAGCCGGTCCGCATCCCGGTCGTCGTAATGGCACCAGATAGCCTGGCCACCGCACAGATTCAAGCCAGTCAGATCCGTGAGGCCGACCTCATTGCGGTCGAGGTGCGCGCACGTCCCAACGTGTGCTCCCAAGATGATCGCTCCCGCACTTCCGCCGTAGCACGGAAGGCCTGCTTCTGCGCGCTCGGCCAGCACTCCCGCTACCCGGTGGAACGCAGACGTGCCAGCAGACGAAATGTGTTGCCACCGCCGATGAAGATCCCGTCAATTGATTCATGCGGAGCCTCCGCCCCCGAGCACAATCTTCATGTCCGGCGCCATTGTCCTCGGGCGCCGTTTATCAGCGTCGGCTGCAAGCGCAGACCGTCATTAGTCCACTCCTTGGACTCACACTACTCGGAACTGCGTAGCAAGGGGGCCTTCGTGTACACGGTTGGGATAGACACGATCGGTTCGTCCAGGCGTGCCTCGAGCCGTCGGCGACCGACGAGGCGCACGTAGCCGAGATAGCTGCCTCTGTCTGCTTCGAGAGCCTGGATCTCCACGGTATTGTCAGGTGCGACCACGCGTTGCCAGTCCCTCCAGAATTGCCAACCGTCCGGAAGGACATCAGCCAAGTCGATATCGAGGATGCCGGTCCGCTCCCAGTGCCGACGCCACCACCCCGCGGAATGAAGGCAGGCCATGCTCGGCTCCCACCACGCTCGTAGATGGTCGGGAACGGAAACGTCGATCTCCTGCATCAAGCCAGCCCCTGCGGCACCCAATACGCCACCGGGCTTGAGGAAGCGAGCAAGATAGTTCAGATACAGGTCGTCCGTCCCGTAGTAGACGAGCGAATCGATGCAAATGACCGCATCGAAGAACTCCGAGGCGAACGGCAGGGACCGCGCATCCGCATGGATCGGAAATACGCCATCGTCGACGTTGGCATCTCGAACGCGCTGCAGGTTGTCCGAGGCACTGAACCACAAGTCCGTGGCCCAGACCTGCACGCCGAATTCGCGGCGGAGGAAGACCGATGATGCGACCAGGCCGCAGCCGAGCTCTAACACCCGCATCTCTGGGCGCAAGTCTATGGCTTCGGCGAGCCACTCGGTGAGCCACAGTGCGTTGGCCCCGCCGCTGGCGCTTGCCCTGACCCATTCGGGATGGTAGTTCGACGACCGAGGGAATCGCCCAGAAACCAGTTGCTCGCCTGCGGTCATGCAAATCATCGGTAGCCCGTTCCTCCGGTTTACTTTTTCGTGGCTCGTTGAACCTTGCTGATGAAATCGAGTTGGCTGTTTCGAAGGCCATGGGCTACGACCGGTACCAAGTCCAACACCAGATATGGATCGGACGTCTCGTTAAAGGCAGGCCACTCCTTAATCGCTCCGCCAGTGGGTTTGCCAGTCGATACGAACCGCACCCAGGCCTCCATCATCATGTGTGACAGCGTCCGGTCATCTTCGTTGTACGCGGCGTCCTGGATGTCACCCATGACGTACGGCACTTCCGCGCCGTGCCATGCGTCGTGACCGGTCCCGCCATTTGATTTCCGAACGAAACGATAGCGATACACGTTCGGCGTCTTCGCGACGAGCGACCTGACAATGCCACGCGCGCCGAAGTAGAACTGACTGTCCCCAAAGCTGTCAGCTACGGCACGAGGCACGTCGGCGTCCGTTGAAACCGGATAATGCGAGAACGCTTCCGGCCCAAACGGCCCAAACACCTTTGGGTTGTTCAGGTATTCGCGGTACGCGGCAATCGTCTTCACCGGGTAAGCGCCCGTGAACATGGTGCCTCCGTCGGTGTTGTTGCCCACAAGTGCCGCGCGGACGTTCACCCGACCAGCCTCGAAGGACTCGCGCTCCTCTTCCTTCAGCACATAGCCATCGAGGACCGGGCCAATCACTCTCGGCTCAAACAGTGAGCGCAGGTCCGCGCCTCCTCCGAGATTTTGAATCAGCGGAACCTCATTCGTCGGAAGCTTCCGCAGCGCCGAGAGATCAGGGCCGACGGAGAGACCTTGCGCCTCGGCGTCGCGGAGCGATTTCCAATGGCGCATCGCCCCAGGGCTTTCGAGGATGACTTGCTGAAACAGTCCGCTCGCGAGTGGCGACACCATCAGAGCCGTGATGACACTGGCTCCAGCCGAGACTCCCCATAGGGTGACCCGGTTTGGATCGCCGCCAAATTCACGGATGTTGTCGTGGACCCAGTGGAGAGCTGCGACCGCATCCAATAGACCGTAGTTCCCCGACGTCCGGTGCGGCGACTCCGCGGACAACTGGGGATGCGCGAGAAAGCCGAACGTGCCAACTCGATAGTTGAATGAGACGACGATCACACCCTTCTTGGCCAGAGCCGAGCCGTCGATGTCTCCGGATCCGTTGGTGAAGCTCCCTCCGAACGTCCACACCATGACGGGCAACCCGCGGGAGTCCCTGGTCTGGTCGAGCGCAGACGCGGGCGCCCAGATGTTCAAATAAAGGCAGTCCTCGCTCTTCCGACGATTGCCAGTCTGCATGCACGCTGGTCCGAAGTCCATCGCAGGACGTACGCCGGTCCACCTCTCTACGGAAGCCGGAGGCTTCCAACGCAATTCTGCGATTGGGGGTCTGGCAAACGGGATTCCCTTGAAGGTGAGTACGTCACTTGAAACGCCCTGCACTCGTCCGGCCCGAGTGCGAATGATCGGACCTTCCGCCGCTTGGACAGATGTGAAGGCGAGAAATACGGCAAGGCCCACAACGGCCGGCGCCGCGGCCGTGACACCTCGCGGTAAGCTGCTCATCTTTCCTCCTTCACACGACGACTTCCCGCTTCCCGATCCTGAGCCGGGCGTCTTCGCCGGGAAACAAAATGGGGACAACGAGGACGTCCGTCTTTTGCACCACTAGCTTAGCTCGTTCGACATCCGGCCATGTCATGTGCGGGAGGTAGTTCTGTCGAGCACGTGACCACCGCTACGATCAATCCAGAGACTCCCCACGAGCGCCAGCACTGCGCAGCCAATCATCAGCAGCGCCGGTGCCGTCACTGTGCCCATCTCGCGAATCATGGTCGTAGCTACGAGCGGCGCGGTGCCGCTGAAGGTGGTGAAACTGATGTTGAAGACCAGCGCGACGCCGGTGAAGCGGATGCGGGTCGGGAACAGATCCGTCAGCAGGCAGGCGAAGGATCCATTGGTCAGGCCGGCAACGAGGCCGGCAAGTGCAAGCAGCAGGGTCAGATTGACAGCACGCGTCTCGAGCGCGGCATAGAACGGATAGGCCAGCACCGCCAGGAGCGCCACGCCCAATCGCAACAGATAACGAGGCGGGATGCGATCGCCCAGCCAGCCGGTGACGAGAATCCCGACAGCGCAAACGATGACGCCGATCGTCTGCGAGTAGACGCTCTGACGCGCGTCGTATTGGAGCACTCCCGCGAGATATGCCGGCAGGTGCGAGAAGAAGAGGCCCGTGAAGCAAGCGGTGCCGGCGAGCATGGCGCAACCGACGAGGACCGTCGTCCGGTGGGTGCGCAGCAGATCCCGGAACGGCAGGCGCGACGCCAGGCTGCGCATGCGCTCAAATTCGGGCGACTCTTCGAGCGACCGGCGCAGCACGAAACTGAGGATCCCTCCGAGGCCGCCAAGGATGAACGCGATACGCCAGGCAAGAACGGGCACATCCTGCGACGGCAGCAGCGTGCGGAGCAACAGACTGACGCCGGTGGCAACGGCAACACCCATCGTGACGCAGGCGAATACGACGCCGCACACCAATGGCGCGATCCGCGGAGCGGTCTCGACGACATACGTGAGGGCGCCTGGCAGTTCGCCGCCCAGACAGAAGCCCTGCACGATTCGTAACGCGACCATCAACACGCTGGCCGCCACGCCCCATTGTGCGTACGACGGCACGAGTCCCATTGCGAGCGTCGCCCCAGACATCACGAATACCGACCACAGGAATACTCGCCGCCGGCCGTAGCGGTCGCCATAATGGCTGAGGACGATGCCGCCGATCGGCCGCGCGAGGTAGCCGGTGGCAAACGCCGCAAAGGACGCCATCAACGACACCAACGGCGAGCGACTGGGAAAAATCGCGTCGGCGATATCGCGAGCGAAGATGCCGAACATGACGAAGTCGTAGAATTCGAGAGTGCCGCCGAGGCTGGCGAGCAAGATGATGCGCCAGCCGCCGGAGGAGATGCGATCGAGCGTGGCGGGCCGCTCAGCGGCGATTGCGTCGGGCAGCATGCGGGTCGCTTGGCCCGAGGTGCGGTCGCTCAGGCAAATCTGCCTATCGTGCGCCGCCAGAGTGTCGCCACAGATGCCACGAGGCGCTGCAGTTGTGACGAACTGATAGTGCTGCTGACATCGAAAAACGTAAGGGTGGCCACCCAGCCCTCACCTTTCCCCTCGCCTCGTGCTTGCGTAACCGGAGCGTTGGAGTCCATGGCTTCTCCCGTCGTATTAGTATCGGCGTGAACCGGGTCCGCTGCAATCTGTTCCACACGCTAGTCACCCAATGCCCAGCGCACCATCCGCGGGTTGGCCGGCTTGGCAAATCGCCACTGGCGTTTCCGGACAAGTTGTTTCACAGCAATCGACAACTCATGACAGTCGAAGTACCGAATTGCGCCTGCTTCAAGCACTGGAATCACAGCAAGTGTGCATTGGACGCAGCAATGCGTGCCCTTCGGATAGCCATGGTGAAAATGAGAGCGCATCATGCGAAACGCCAGGTCCATTTCCACGCGCTCATAGAACTCCGAGCCTGCAAACCTCCTCCCCAACGCCCTCTGTCCCGCGACGAGGAGAGCGCTGCGAAGGAACGTTCCGACAGACGCGCCGGAAATCGAGAACCCGGCCGGGTGCCGGATAAACATCGGTAACTTCAGTTTGGGAAAGGCATCGAGTTGCGCTGGCGCTCCGTCGCGGACGAACGCAACGTCCTCGGGAGCAAGGCGTGGTTTCGTGCGTGCCCGGTCCGCCACGACCCACAACATCTCGAAGTCCATACTTTCTCCACTCGCTAACGCGCTCTCGCTCAGTCGCGCGCCGCCGCTCGTCGATCGACTCGAATCAGGTGGGCCGATGCGCCCGGAGGAAGGAACGTATCTGCCGCACCGCCAGAGGAATCCGTTCCTTCGGCTCTTTCCACGGAAACATGCTCACTTCGGCCTTGGGAGCAAGCATCGCGGCCTCCATAGCGACCGCGTATGGATGGGACGGGATATCGTCCGGCAAGATCAGTATCGGCGTCTGGCACTGCCGCACGAAGTCGCGTGTCACTGTGAAGACGAAGTCGGGGTTGGTGCGGTACATCTTGGTTAGAAACTTGTCGACCATCGCCATCGTGATCTCGGGCCGGCGCTTTACGAGCTCCGGACCCCAACCCTTCATATTGTTGTCGTAGAACAGATCGCGCATTTCCGGACGCGACCCGCTGGGCTGGGCCAGCACGGCGGCGACAATACGATTGGGTGCGCGTTCCAAGAGGTTCCAGATGAAGGGGCCGCCAATGCAGAAGCCCATCACCATGAACTTGTCGATGCGCAGGTGATCCATTAGACCGAGCTGGTCATCGGTATAGGCATCCCAGGGCCGGTCGATCTCGAGCGGACCGGATGACTGGCCGCTGTAGGCGTTGCGCAGGTCCGACGCGATGCAGCGGTACTCCCCCTTGAACTCCTCGATCGCGTTGAAGGGACTGGTCAGGCCGGCAATCGTCGAGTTCAGTCCACCGCCGGCGATGAGCAACAAGGGGAACCCGGAGCCGACCTCTTGATAATGGATGCGAACGGGGCCCTTTTCGTAGAAAGACATGGCCGCTCCTCGTTGCGCCGTCTGCTCTGTAAACACACGCGGCGCGGCGGCGATCACCGTCGCCGCTGCGCCGGTTTTCAGTATCTTGCGTCTGGTCGGATCCACCATCGGCGTCCTCCTGACTTTCGGCGGTTAACGCATCATCCTCACTTGCCCTCCGCTCGGCGCGTGATCGCCACCAGTTCCTTTCCGCCCATCGCCGTCTTCGCCACAGTCATTCCTAGTATCTCGTAACCGGCGGCGCCAGCTTCCAGCAGCTCTTTCTGCAACGTGGATGTTTTTGTCGTCGCGATAAGCTTGTAACGGAATGGCCGTGATTCGGCATCCTTGTCGCGCTCGAGGATGCAGACCACCTCTTCACCGCCAAAGGCGGACTTGAAGACGGTCTGGTCACGATATTGGAAGCCTGCGTCCGCTGCTGCCTGTAGTTCCTTCTCCATGGTCGATGTCCTCGACGTGGCCAGGAGCCTATAGGAAAACCGCGGCTTCACATCACTGCTCCGAACCATGACCGCGACGACTTCGCTTCCACCAACAGCGGTATCCCCACCCATCGCCTGTTGAAAACGGAATCCAGCTTCCCCCGCTTCGTTCAGCTCCTTCTCCATAGTGGACGTCTTGCTCGTCGCCAGAACACGATATGCGAATGGCTGATTCGCTTGGGCGAGCACCGGCTGAGGAGCCCATCCGATTGCAATCAAGGCGACGATGATCCCGGTCGAGTTCAGCAGAGTTGACCAGACGACTGTGGCCGCACGAATGACGATCCGCATCTTGGATACTCTCTTCTGGGCCCCAGCTTCCCAAAGCTGCAGGCCCGATTTCGATGGGGGAGGCGCTCGAAGCCCATATGATGGCACTCTTGGGGACAGGAGGACAGCGTGAGCGGAATCGCTCTGCTAATCGGGAACTCGGACGGTATCGGACTCGCCTTGACGAGAGAACTCCTCGAGCGCGGCTTCGAGGTGGCCGGCGTCTCGAAGAGCCCATCGCCGTGGACCGACTGCAACAGGATGTGGCGACACTCCAGGTGAACCTGGTCGGGCTCGCCAAGACCGTGGAGCGGATCCTTCCTCGGATGGTCGCCGATGGTCCAGCCGTCCTTGCTGGCCTTTCCAGTCTGGCTGATGTCAACCCTTCTCGCGTTGCTCCAGCGTATGCGGCATCCAAGGCCGGCATGACGTACTACCTGGTCACGTTGCGAATGAGCGAACGCCGTTCACGCGAGAGCCGCAATCATGCCAACGAGGTTATCGAGAATTCCCGTATCGAGATGGTGCTGCCGAAGCACGGCCCGACCGAGGGCGCGGACTCGATACCGGAATAGTCGCCTTGTGCGTCGAAGCGGACCTCGTCGTCGACGATCACGCGCATGCGGTCGAGCCCGATCTCCCAGACGATTTCGTGCCAGTCCGTAGTGTTGATGAAACCTTTGTCCTTGATACCGTGCTGCTCCGCCGTTGCCGGATCATGCACGCGCAGCTCCCGCACCGAGCATTCCCAGTTGAAGATCAGCTCGCCGCGATGCCAGTGCATCCGAAGATTGGTCGAGTCCGTCCTGCCGACCACGCGGAACGCGAATGGCGCTCGGCAGACGAATGGCGCCACACCGGCGGACATGACCCAGTTCATCGCCGAACCTGCGATCTCGACCCCGTCGACGGTCCGTGAGATGACGCAGCCCTGGTGCGGGATTAGTTGGTGGATCAGGTTCTCAGCCATAAATGAACGATTGCTCCAACACCGCCGGTAGCGCTGAATCAGGACCTTTCGGACTTGGCGAACGTTTGCAAAGTCAGCGAACTGGCCCAGATGAACCACAGAATGCCGGCAATACCGGGCACCGCGAATGCCGGGAAACCGGCAGGCACCGCCAGCCCGAACATCAGCGGTGGCCATAGGCCGGTGAGCAGGGGCCACGCGCGTTTCCACGGAACGACCCGCTTGGCGCGCAACGCCCCGATGCCGAACAGAATAGGCGCAACCATCATTGTCGCCAGCTGCCCGATCAACTGGACTTCATAATTCTGAAGCGTGAATATTCCCACGAGCGCTGGCAGCGCGATGAAGAGGCATCCTGCGCCGCCAATGAACATCGCTGCGCGGCTCAGCCAGGTCAAACCCGAAGCGCCGCTGTGGTGAAAGCCCAGTTGCGTGAACAACAACCCCGGCGTCGCAAGCGCAAGGGCGGCGAGAAATCCACGGAACGCCAGTGCATTGACGATGTCGCCTCGCGGCCCCATCGAAGGATTGGCGACTTCGACGAGACAACCGATCGCCAGCACAGCGCTTCCGGCCATCCCAATGAGTCGAGACCAGCCGACCAGATGTAGGGACGCTTGCTGAGCCTGAATCGCCTGTTCGGAGAACATCAGCTGGTCTCACACTCTTCGCACGAGGCATCTGTCTCGCGTCGGCTCCATTTGAATGTTAGCCGGCGATCATCGGGGCCGCCAGTCGAAGGCGAGCAGGAGCGTGCGCTGAGTGGCAGAGGCATTGTCATCAGAAATCAGATAGAAGCGTACCCCGCCGTCGGGCTGTGGCACGACCGCGAGTCCCTCGAAGTTATCCTCAGTCAGCGGCGGGGCTAGGTCCATCCGGGCGACCATATTGGTCGAGCGAAAGATCTGCAGCGAAATGCGTCTGCCCCGCACAGCATCGAACGCGCGCAGCAGATAGACGGTCAGCATCAGGGGCAGACGCTTCATGGCGACTAGGCCGAATTCCTCTGGTTTGTGGACAGTTGGACCCTTGAGGCACGGTGTCGACAGCAGGTGGCAAGTCCAGGTGTCGCCGCTGACCTCGGCGCCGACGACGTATGCATCTGCTCCAGCGTCCGGGTCAGCTGCGAGTGCCTCCATGCCGCCGTTGGGTGGAAAGGAGACTTGGGGCATCGGCACCGGACGCGGCGGACCTCCGGCCGCGGGATACAACCAAATGCGGTCGCGCCGCTCGAAGCTCACGAGACGGTCGCCGCTTGGCAACAGCGCGAGCCCCTCTGCATCCGCGTCGGCCTTGTCGGACAGGGGCTTGCCGTCTTCCCCCGTCAACGGTGTGAGGCGGGCATCTGCGAGATCCACCAGCCGTCCCGCACTATCCAAGACGAGTCGTGCGTCAAGGAAGATCCCCAAATCCCCCACGGCGGTGAGCCTGTCCGTGCCCGTGACCTCGAGGCCCGAAAGGCCGTGCAACTGGTCTGTCTGGCGGGACGTCAGGACTAAGCCGCCGGCGTAGCGGAAATCGCCGATCGCCATCTCGGACGGATTCTGGGGATTCAGTGGCACGGGAACGGCGTCGATGCTGATCGAGCCACTGGCGATCGGCACAACAGGGCTCGACTGCGGCGCGGCAAAGACGCCGCCAGCGGTGACCCCAATGACCAGGCCCGCCGCGAATCCGAGGATGTACCAAGTCTTGCGCATGGCTTTACGCAGCCATCCCACCAATACGCCTTGGGCTGATATGCGCTCTATCTCCATCTTGCGATCGACCTTATTTCAACTATGGCCGATACGACCTGAAGGAATCGTGAAGCCGCTCGACGATCACTTTGGACTTCGCCGGCCACTCCTCGCAATCGCGCACCTCCGACGTCTTTCCGCGTGCGTGCGGATGAAACATCGCCATCTTGGCGTGCTCGTTCCGGCGAGGAGCCAGCCCCATCTTTCGCTGCGGTTGATGTTCTGGATGTTGAACGCAAGCAGCAGTCGATGGCGATGCCGAATAACAGCAACACCGCGAGGGAATTCACTGGGGCCGTCGCAACCGACAGACGATCACCTGCGAACGACGAATGTAATCAGCCAGGACACAAAGATCACAAGATACAGTCCAAAGCCGGCAGGTATGTGACCAGAGCAAGCCAGCCCATCACTCCAAGTCGATAGAGCGAAGGACCGATGTCGATCCCCCAGACGATACACGCGTGCGCACTGCTCTCATCCACTCTGCACCCAAACTGGTGAGCAATCAAAGCTGCTAACGCAACGCAAAGCAAAGGAAAAACCGCGATCAGACCAGGAACTACGAGGATAGCGATGGCAAGCCATCGTGGAACGTTGCGGAACACTTCTGACCTCGCACACAGTTCATAACGCCGCAGATTCTAGCAGGCTCTCACTTCGCTCATGAATTCAACGTCGCTCTCACTCGACGCGGATGACGACTTTGCCGAAATGCGCTCCGCTCGCGAGGTGTTCGTAAGCCGCGCGTGTCTCGCCGAAGGGAAACACACGGTCGATGACCGGATCGATAGTCGAATGTTCCAGGACGCGCACCAGACGCTCGAACATCGCGACTGAGCCGACGTAGACGCCGCGGATGCGGATGTTCTTGTGGAAGACCGCGTACGTATTGATGGGCCCTTGTGTACCGGCCAGAATCCCCAGCAGGCTCATGTGCCCGCCATAGCGGAGGGACGCGATGCTCTGATCGAAAGTGCCCGCACCACCCACTTCGACGACGAGATCGACGCCGCCGTTGCCGGACGCCGCTCTCGCCGTGTCTCCCCATTTCGCGTCAGCGGTGTAGTCGATCGTCGCTGCCGCACCCATTCGCTCGAGGCGACCGCGCTTGTCTGCCGAGCTCGACGTGGCAATGACCGCCGCGCCTGCGTGACGGGCAAGCTGCAGTGCGAACGTCGATACGCCGCCGCCGCCCTGAACGAGCACCGTCTGACCGGGTCTGAGAGCGGCGGCTTCGAACAAGGCATGCCATGCGGTCACGCCGGCGCATGGCAGAGTCGAGGCCTGCTCGAGTGAGTAGCGCGACGGAATCTTCACCCACGCCCGCTCTGGCAGTACCACTTCCTCCGCAAGCATGCCGTCGAGCGATCCCCCCAGCGCATTGGCGTGGTGCTCTTCGGCAAGCGAGCCGTCGAGCCAGGTCGGAAAGAACGCCCCTGCGACACGATCGCCGATCGCAAGCCGCTGCACGGCCGCACCGATGTCGATCACCTCTCCGGCGCCGTCGGACAGCGGCACAATCCGGCGCGTTCGCTTCTTCGATGCGCGAGCGATCATGAGGTCGCGATAATTCAACGACACGGCACGCACGCGGACGCGAACATCACCAGGGCCCATGCTCGGCCTGGCGCGGTCGACCAGCTGCAGCGCGTCGAACCCTTCTTCTGGATGGAGCTCGAATGCCTTCACGCGGTCATCGTATCATCGGCGGAGAATGACTCAGCGGTGTTCTATGTCCTGACCAAAAACGATGCCCACACCATTGATATCTCGTAAACCAAACTCGCGAATTCCATACGGCTGGTCAGTGGGCTCCTGTTCAACGTCGCCCCCTCGATTGACGATCTCTCTATAGTAGGCGTCGACGTCCTTTACCCACTGAAACAGGTGTACTCCCTTGGGACTCGCTTCGCCTCTCACGAAGTGAATCGCTGAGTTGTCGCGCCAGACGACGGCGTACGTTTCGTCGCCAAAATCCCAGGTGAACCCGAGCACGTCACGATAGAACGCTGCCGTCGCCACGACGTCGGAGACATGCAGTACGGGCGCACCTTGAACGAACTGCTCGGGATTCGACGATGGTCGCTCTGGCATACGAGACGTGCTACGGCCGCCGCGTGCAATACGTGCTCCCCGCACATCGCGTAGGTACGTAGAGCTCAGCCTGGATCAACCACTGCCCATCGACGCGGCGCCACTGGGCCATGTACGTTCCTGCCGTATCAACGGTTCCATCTTGCTCGGTCCAACGTGCGGTCCACTCACCACGCTCCGACGCCATCTCCCATGGCAAGTACACGTCGATCGCCGAAGGTTGGCGGACGTAGATGGTGTCTGGGCGGGTTGCGAACTGCTGTGTCATGCGTTCCTGATTGCGTTGGCGGCCCGCAACCTGCGCACCCGTCGACCTGACGACGTGCACGTCGTCCATCCACAACCGAGCCATAGCCACCGGATCGTGAGCGGCAATCGCGGCGTTCGAACGCGCGCGCGCCTCTCGAATCATTCGCTCGTCTGTCGACTGCTGCCTCGCCTGAACAGGATCGCGTTGGTGGTATGACGTGACGGCGCACGCCACAAACGCCATCGCCACTGCCACGTGATGATGCCGCGAACGCCGGGTCATATCTTCGCGGCCCTTAACTTCGCAGCCGTCGTGCAGTCCTCAACCACCCTGAAATAGCGCGCCACTCCATCCTTGCCGACGTCGAACGGATTCGCGTCGGCTGACTTGCGATTAGCCGCGGTGTGGGCCTTGTAGTACCCGTTGTCGAATTCGGAGTGGTTCGACAGCAGCACCGTGGCTCCGTACTCGGTGGCAGCTTTGGCGAATTTCCGTGTCGACGCGATGTACTGATCGTAGTAGGCAGGCGTGCCATTGAACGGGATGGCCGTCCCCCCGACATACGCAACGCGCAGCGGCTTGCCGTTGTCCTTGATCTCGAAGAGGTACGAGAGCGTCCCCGCCGTATGGCCGGGCATCGTCACGATCTGGATCGAAGTATCACCGACCGCCAACTTCAACCCGTCCGTGCCGACCATGTCGCG
Organism: Vicinamibacterales bacterium; assembly: GCA_963761975.1. Taxonomy (GTDB): domain Bacteria; phylum Acidobacteriota; class Vicinamibacteria; order Vicinamibacterales; family JAMQPK01; genus JAMQPK01. The sequence goes on along the minus strand of CAVXIR010000008.1, from coordinate 14,081 downwards.
CTTCGGCTTTCCGCCCGGTCGGTCGGTCAGTTTGTCGATCGCATCCCAATCGGCGGCGCCATAGACAAGGCGCAGGCCGGGAATAGCGTCCTGAAGGTACGCCGCGCCGCCATCGTGGTCGCCGTGCGCATGTGACATCACGGCGTACTTCACTTTGGCCATGTCCAGGCCGAGCTTCTTGAGCCCTCCGGCAACTTCGTCGGCAACCGCGTAGTGAAAGAGCGCCTCGATGAGGATGATCCCGTCGCTTCCGGCGAGCGCCCAGGAATGATGCACCTTCGTGCCGAGAAAATAGAAGTTGTCGGCGACCTTCGCGGGTTCCGCGTGCCATCTTTCACGTGGAGGCGTGGCCGGAGCGGCACCGCCTGCCGCTGCACCCCGGCCCCGGGCCGGGCCTGCGGGCGGTGGAATGCAGAGGCGCGTGAACGTTCCCGGCCAGTCTGTACCGGCGGCCACTTTCGCGGCCGAGACGAGGCCGTCCACCGTTGCTGGGGACGTTTGCGCCGAGACAGCCATGCCGAGCGCGACCGCTACTGCCGCGCCAATACCAAAGGCACTCAATCTCATTTGATCTCCTTTGAATCGAAATGAGCCGTGATCGTCGCCAGTGCGTTCGCCACGATCCGGTCCGGCTAAAGCCGGACACTACGTACTGCGCGCTGCAGATCTACCAGAACCCGGGCGGGCGCTGGATCGCGCCCGACAGCACGGCCCTCTGAACATCGGCGATCGTTTTCAGGCCGGCTGGTGCGGCGCCCCCCCACTCGAATCGAGTCGCCTCCGGCGTCCAGTGAAACAGCGCCACATGCCACGTGTGGGCGCGGCCACCGCGCTCGTAATAGACGAGGCAGCGTTCGTACGAGCAACCCGCCGCGATCAGCCGACGGGTCGGCAGCTTCGATACGCTGGCTTCGCCGACCTGAAACCTGGCTCCCGGCTCGGCAATGTCGAGTGACTGACTGCCGAACAACGTCTGCAGCTCCGCGCGAACACCGAGCGGCAGTCCTCTTATAGACGTGACAATCCCGAACGTTTCCTTCTGCATGTGGGCCCGCAGCTCTCCCGACAATCCGGCTGGAGGCGCCGTTTGGCTTCCGGCAGCCACCGCCGACCAGAGGCTCACGCAGATCGCGCAGAGAAGTTGTAGGCGACTCATCCAGACCCAGGGAACTTGGTTCACACGGATCAGCCGAAGTGTAACCGAGGGGGCCCTGTTTCCCACCTTCGCAATCGGACATGGGCCGACAAACGGATCAGAGATACGGGCATCACCTCGCATGGGTGCGCTTTCAGTTCCGCTATCTGCCTTGTCCGCCCACGAGCCACCCTACGATGCGACGGCCCTGGCCCTCTCTTGCTCCACCAGTACCCGCCGCAAGATCTTGCCGCTGGCGCTCTTCGGGATCTGATCGATGACCTCGACCAGGCGGATCTTCTTGTACGGCGCTACCCGCGCCGCCACGTACGCCATCAGTTCGTCCGCCGTGGCTTCGCCCTTCAACACAACGTACGCCTTGGGCAACTCGCCAGCCTCCTGGTCCGGCACGCCGATCACCGCAGCGTCCGCTACCGATGGGTGCGACACGAGCACGCCCTCCAACTCAGCCGGCGGAACCTGGAAGCCCTTGTATTTGATCAGTTCCTTCGCACGGTCGACGATCGTGAAATACCCGTCCTCATCCGCAAATGCGATATCGCCCGTGCGGAACCAGCCGTCGCGAGCAAACGCATCCGCGGTGGCAGCCGGTTGACCGAGATAGCCCTTCATCACCTGCGGACCGCGTACCCAGATCTCTCCCCGCTCGCCTGGTCCGAGCGGATGACCGGTGGTAAGGTCCACAACCATCGCCTCGGTGTTCGCCACCAGCGGACCAATCGACCCCGGTTTGTTTCGACCGACAGGAGTGAGATGGGTGACAGGACTCGTCTCGGTCAGACCATACCCTTGCGTCACCACACAGCCGATCCGCTCTGCGCAGCTCTCCGCCAGCGCGGCATCCAATGGCGCGGCACCTACCATGATGCTTTGGACCGAGGAGAGGTCGAAACGATCTACCTGCGGCGACTTGGCCAGACCAATGATAACCGGTGGCACGAGATACAGCCGCGTGGCGCGATGCCGCTGTACCAGTTCCAGGAACGATTCCATTTCGAACCGCGGCATCGTCACAATCGTGGCGCCGTTGGCCAGCCCGCGGTTGAGGATGACGGTGAGGGCGTAGATATGAAAGAACGGCAGCACCGCGATGGTCAGGTCGCCCTCGCCCAGCGGCTGCTGGCCGTCAGTCTGGAGACAGTTGGCGACCAGGTTGCGATGCGTCAGCATCACGCCCTTCGACTGCGCCGTGGTGCCACTCGAGTACGGCAGCGCGACAACATCTTCGGTAGGGTTGATGTCCACCTCGGGCGGCTCGTCGCCCGTTTCGAGCAACTGGGCAAACGGCGTGGCGCCATCGGCGTCACCGAAGACAAGAACTTCCCGCACACCCACCTGATTCGCCGCTTCGCGGGCCTTGTCCAGCAACTGCGGCACTGTGACGAGCACCCTGGCATGCGCGTCGGCGAGCTGCTTGGCCAGTTCGTGGACGGTGAGCAGCGGGTTGGCGGTGGTGACCGCGCCGCCGAGCGTCGCCGGCGCGTGGAACGCGATGGCGAACTCCGGCAGGTTCGGACTGTACAGCCCCAGTACGTCGCCTTTGCGGAAGCCTCGCGCGGCCAGCCCAGCGGCCGCGCTCCGCACGTGTTTCGCCAGCGCGGCGTAAGTCAGCGTGCGGCCACTCGGCCCGTCGATCAGGGCGGGTCGGTCGCCGCGTTTCGCGGCACCGGCCAGGACATAGCTCGGCAGTGACACGTCCGGAATGTCGACGTGACGCCACGGGGAACTACTGAAGACGCCGCGTGGTTGTTCAGACATCGCGCCCTTCTCGTTGAGCAGACTATTTCACGTAGAAACTTAGATCCCTTGCGCGAAATCCCGAGCGGCCGTCGGCTCCATTCGCGTTAGTCCGCACGTCATTATTGGCCGATGCGATTCCACCGAGGCAATGCTGGTGGCTTACCGACCGCCGCCGCGAGCCTCGATCAACCGAAGCGACTCCCGGCTCATGAAGATCCTCGCATGGTACTGCTCGCCCCAACCGAGCGGCGTGACGTCCCGATAGTCGCGAAATGGTCCGCCGCCATGCCCCTCCTCGAGGCGTGCCCGGAGGGACGCCCTGACGTTTGGATTGGCACCCCGGCCCAGCAGGAGGCGCGTGAAGCGCGCTTCGTCCGGCTGTCCCTTGCCGTAGTTGACCCAGAAGTTGCGTTGAGAGACAACCGTCGAGAAAAGCGCGGTGTAGCCGCCAAAGCCGTCGGCGTCGACCGCCGCCCGTGCGTCCGGATCCATCCCGCGGTGGAGCAGCCACTCCCCAATCTCCACCTCGTCGAAGTACGCGGCAAGGTGAAGCAGCGTTGTCCCGTGCACAGGCGTCCCCTGGGCGGTGTACGGATCCCTGGCGCAGGCGGGGGCGAGCGGGAAGACGTCGGCGATGTCGAACGTGCGCGTGAGGAGATCCGGATCGCGCCCGAGGTGTGCCTCGAGCAGATCCATGCGCCCGCGATGGAGCGCCATCACCGGCGTGTCGGGAGGCTCGAAGCCGTGCTCGACATACATCTCCAGGATGCGATGCTTGGCGGGCGGGTTCCGGCTGTCGGTCCCGAGGAGGTGCTCCATGGCGTTCCGGTCCACCCCCTCCGGCCCAACGATGCGGGCACCGAGCGCAAAGAGGATCGCGGTCCCATCTACGCTCAGCGTGTACGCGGGACCGGCGAGCGACCACTTCTCGAGCGACGGCTTCCCCGCCAGTTCGTAGATCATGCGCACCGTGTCGGTTTTGCCCTGGAGCGCGGCGCGTCCGGCCGCCGCCTCGAGGTCCTTCGCACCGTGGCTGTGAAGGAGGCGGATGATGCGATCGCGCCCCAGATTCGCCGCGTACGTCATCGGCGGACCCCAGTTGCTGTCGGTGCGAATCAAGACGTGCTCGTGGATGAGCGCCGAATTCCCTGTGATGAGCGCGTGAACAGTGTTGAGGTCGTCGCGCCAGATCGCATCCGCGAGCTGCACCGCGTGGACGAGCCTCGTCCAACTCGAAGCCTGGTAGCTGCGTGCGAGCACCAGCTGCGCGTCGGCAAGCTTCGCGGCAGCGGGGTCACTCGACTCGGGTTGATGTTCGCGCCATTGGCCGATCGCATGCGCCTCGCCGGCATGGAGGGCGCGGAGGAGTTCCTTGGCCTGACGATGAATCTGCTTGAGGTCGGGGCGGACGGGCAGGCGGCAGACAGGCATGACGAGCCTCCTCAGAAGAGCCCGTGGTCCGCTGGCATCGGGCAAGGAGGTTCGGCGATCACGTCCGAACGTCTGACAACCTGATCAGGTGGACTCAGTCCTGCCCGCGGACGGGAGGCGCCCTGCACGCCCAGCACAAACTAGCACTGAGCGGTGACCCAGACAAGTCCAGTTCCGCAAGTCAGCAGGGATCCCAGCAGTGTTGATATGGACTGTCAGCGTTAGTGGATCGCGGTGTGCGATCATAAGGTTTTCATCGCCTCCGAGGAGGGTGTTGTGGTTGTTCTCGATGCCGGCGACCAGTTGAACGTGCTGGCCAGAAACAAGCTGGACGGTGCGATCATGGCCACGCCAGCGATCGTCGAAGGAAAGATCTATGTGCGCACCGAAAGTCACTTGTACGCGTTTGGAAACTAGCGCTTGACTCTGATCCTCGGGTTTTCCTTGGCCGCCTAACGATTCTGGGCCTCAGCTCGGTCGCTGCTCGGCTTGAGCGCCCCAAAGCTGAGAAGAATCCCAAGCTCGTCTCGGCTGACCCACTGCTCAGCAATCTTTCCATTTTGCAGCCGGAAAATGACCATGGCGTCCCAAGTAACAGCTTTGCCCTTCACGTCATAAACGCCAATCCGCGAGCGAAACTCCCCAGCTCCCATCGCTCGATGCGAAATTCGCACGACGACTCGATCGCCGGATTCAAAGATGTCGTGCACCTGGGTCTCAAATTTCGAGTAGGCCGCGATGTTTCGCTCAACAACACCGCGAATGCCACTTAGACCGTTCAAAGTTCCTTCTGGCCGATGAATAACACAATCTGGAAGGAACAGAGCATCAAGCAAGCCGATCTTGCGCCCGTCTAGCACGTCGGTAAAGTAGCTCAGGACCACTGGCAGTTGGCCCGAAGCCCTTCCAGGCACACCGACCTGCGCGTAGGCGGTACCCTGAGCAACCACCGTCAGGATCAATGCAACAACCAACCGAAACATGGGGGTCACCTCTTCGATTACCCGCCCGCCCAACCGTCCAGCTTTAGAGGTCTCATGGGGATGGAGACGTTCGCCGCACCTTACAGACGAAGTTTGCCGCGTCGTTCGTGCTGCCCACGCCGGTGTACTGCGCGACTTGCGGATAGGGACAGACTGGCCGTGTCATGTTGACACGGTTGTCGCTGACTCGCGATGCGATCAACCGATCAGGTGCGATTCCGGATTCGCGCCAGCGCTCCAGTGCGGCCATCCAGTTCACTTGATTGGGGCCCGGCCCACCCCCGCAATGCGCCATGCCGGGAACCATGAAGAGTCGCAGCCAAGCCTCTTGCCGCGGCCCCATCCTTGCCAACACGCTCGAATAATAGTCGACGCTATTCTGCGGTGAGATCGCGCCACCCGAGCCACCGTCACTCCAGCCATGGTAGATGAGAAGCTTTCCGCCGCGAGCCCGAAAGGCCGAAAGATCCGCATTCACGGCGTCGATGAAGCCCGCTTTCTTGTCGATCAGCGGAAATGTCGCGATCCAAGTCGAACGTGCGCCAGTCCCACGCCGGGTCTTCGTGGGCCACGTACCTGAACATGCCCACGTCGATCCCTCCAGGTTCCGGGCTGGCGCCTGTCAGCATGGCCCACCCCATCTCCCCGCCAGGCACTAACCCGGGGTAAATCAACTCCCCCGTCTTTCGCTTGGCGGCGGCGTAGCCCATCTTCACGGCTTCTACCTGTGGCGCCGTGAGGCAATCGTCCATATCGACCCCGCGGCACAGGAGTGATGCAGGATCAAAACGACATTGGTGTGGGTCCGTCAGGAGCCCGTCTGTCACTCCGTCGAGTGCGTCGCAAGCGGCGAGTACAGACCTATTGACGAGGGCGAGTTTGGTGCGGGAGACAACACTCGCCGGCTCTTGGAGGATCTTCGCTTCCACCGCGATCCGCCAGGCGCACAACTGCGTCTGATTGTTCGCAGGAGCGCCGGCGATAATCCCATCGAAATCTTCCGGATAGCGCTGAGCCGCCATCAGCGCCTGTCGTCCACCTGTGGAGCAACCCGTCCAGTACGAGAACCGTGGCGCGCGATCGTAGAAGGCCGCGATAACGGCCTTCGATTTCACCGCCATCTCGTGGACGGCGCGATACGCGAAGTCTATGACCTTTTCTGGATGTCCGATCGCGAACGACGCATTCCCACCGACGTGTCCCGTGTCAGTCGATGCCGTCGCGTAACCCTCCTGCAGCGCGGAGGCCAGCGCGCCATAGCTGATGGTTCCCGCCCAGCCGCCGTTGCCGACGGCCTGGAACTTGCCGTTCCACGCCACAGACCGGCAGCCAGACTTCAATCTTGATGTCAGAGTCCGAAGAGGGCGTAAGCGTGGCCGCCACACGGCAAAAAGGCGGCAATTGGCTGAATTGCGGCAGCGCCGGGCCCGTCCCAGGCAGACTGAATCCTCCGGCGGGCACCATCTGGGCCAAGGTAATCGACGTGTTCGGGAGCGCCAGGGACGACAAGCTCTCGCACGACGCCGCGGCGTCGAGCGCGTGTCCGCCCATCATGAGTATCAGTGCGAGGAGAACCGCGCACGATCCGCCAGTTATCGTTTTCATCGCACGTCCTCCGACGTTCTGACGCGAAGGCAATCGTACCGAATCCACTCGCGCACGAGTTCCTGTTCTGTTGCCGTCTAACGTTGCGCGATGAGCCGCGCGCCACAGCGACATCATTGGGTCGAATGCCGGGAGCGTCAGCTCCATCGGGAGGTTAGCCAGGCGAGTCCTCAGAACGATTCCAATCCCCTGTCCGGACGCTGAATCCACGCTCGCAATGCTATCCCGCCTCCGCCGGCGATCGCGATTAGGACCAGCCGAGTTCCTTCATCGCCAGGCCGGCATGCCAGATCTTGGTCATGTGAACGATCTTGTCCCCATCGAACTGCATGACATAGACGTAGTCGGTGCTCGTGCGGCGTCCTGTCGGCGGAACCGGGCCGCCCTGGCCGGTGTGGGTGCCATGGAACACGCCGTAGGCGGCAACATTGTTCCGTGCCGCGTCCGTCGCGAACGACTTCACTTCATAGCGGCCGTCAGGCAAAACCGTCATGATGCCCTTCATCCAGTCGGTGTACTGAGCCAGTGTCTTCACGTCGAGGAGCGGCTCAGCCTGGGCACGAAATGTGGCGTTGGGCACGCAATAGGCGCTGCACACCTCCCATCCCTTTCCCGTCTCGCAGGCTGCGAAGAAGGCTTCGGCGACACTCGTAATCGATGCCATGTGGACGTCTCCTATTCCATGTCAAGTGATCGAGTTGTTCTTGATTCTGTCTGGCCAACGGTCCGCTTCAGCCGCGTCGGCTCATGGTCGCGCCGGCCGCCGTCGACTGCAAGCGGATCGCGATGAGCCGCGCACCGCGGCGACGCGCGGCCAACGGCTGCGGGTGCGACGGCTCCATCGCGGTGTTAGCCGGCTCATTATTACCAAACCCCAGGGACAAGTCGCTTCGTTCGTGCCGCGTAAGTTGCGTATTCATCGCCAAACGTCTCGCTCATCATCTGTTCTTCCGCATGAACACGTAGCGTGAACAGGATCGCGAACGCTACCAAGTTCGCCGGACCCGCCACCCAATTCGGAATAACCAGCGCATGGCCCAAGGAATACAGGACCAACGCTGAGTACATTGGATGGCGGATCCGGTAGTACACGCCTTGAGTGACGAGTCGATGCTGCTCACGCACCTCCAGGGTGATCGACCAGTTCGTGCCAAGATCAGCGTGCGACCTGTAGAAGAGCCAAAGGCCGGCTCCGAAGCACATCACCCCGGTGATGAGTGGGCCGAGCGTCAGCGAATACTCGGCGAACGAGAGCACAGGTGACGCGAGCCAGATCAGAGGAACGAAGAAGCCAACCCACACCAGAACCAACAGGCCAGTCTTAAGGGGAGTCTTGTGGCTCTTGGCGACCTTGACGCTTCGACTTCGGCGGCCATGTGGGGCACGAATGGCAATCATCGTCAGGGTGCCCGCTAGTACTACCGCCTTAGCGATCCACGGGTTCATCGCAATGCTTTGTCCTTGATCCAATCGCGAACGATGTTGCGAATTGGCTTGCTTGTCCGGCTAACGCGCCGAATGAGCCGCACGCCCTAGCGACATACTCCCACGGACGGTCTGGCGTGTCGGCTCCATTCGGAGGTTAGGCAACGGCTTCTTCGAGTTCGCTCATTCGAAAGAGCGCGTGTAACATGATGCTTTCGGCCCCAAGCACACTAGCGCCTCCGGACTCACGATCAATCACGCACAGCGCAGCCGATACCTCGCCTCCAAGCGCGCGTAATGCTCGCGCAGACTCCAGGACCTGACCGCCGGAGGTCACGACGTCCTCCACCACGAGAAACCTGCGGCCAACGATCTCGCCACCTTCCGCCAAGCGACAGGTCCCATAGGATTTGGGAGCTTTCCTTACAAAGACTGCGGGAAGGTCCGTCACCTGCGACAACATCGTCGCCAGAGGGACGCCGCCCAGTTCGAGTCCGGCGAGCGCTTGAGTGTTGTCGGGCACCAATTCAGCGAGCGCCTCGACAATCCTCCGCAACAGCTGCGGGTTGCTCTCAAAGCGGTACTTGTCGAAGTAGTGATTCGACACTGCGCCAGAGCGAAGCCGAAACTCGCCCGTCAGATGAGATGCATGATGAATGGCCGCCGCCAGTTGACGTCGATCCATCGTCTCTGAATCTGTCTGCCTAACTACTCTTGGAGTAGACCGCTTCCAGGTCCTCGCAGCCATACCACCCAGACACCTCGGCCCTGACTCACGCTCTATCTCCAGGAGCGGCAGAGGATACACAAGGAGATCTGCCGCTGAATGGTTCGGCGTTAACCTGCGACGTGGCGAATCTGCAGCGGAGTTGAACGAGCAGCGCTTGTGTGAAACCTTCCCAGCGTCAGCCGCGGCCGAAATGCTTGCGAAGGAACTGCCGTGCGAGCTCCTCACCCTCGTCGGTGAGAACAACAGACTTCGCTTTCGAGCGCGCTTCCACGATCCATCCCTTCTCCTCGAGCAGGTCCATGAGGTCCCAGTCCAGCCCCTTCCACACGCGGCCGCCGTCGTGAAGAGTCAGCGAGAGAATCGCAAGCGCAGCCTCCGCCAGTTGGTCGGTATCGATGTCGGGAGAAAAACGGCTCGATCGTCCGTCGTGCTCTCTCATAGGTGGCACAGCGAGAAATCACAGACGATAACACATCCCGGAATTCCTTTGAGAGGCCCGCCCCGCGCATCGTCGTGACTTCGTGTCGTCGTGTCGTTGTGCCGTCTCGTCTTCGTGGCTTCGTGGTCAAAAAAAGGGCGGACCCTGTTTCCCCACCTTCGCCTTTCGGCTACGGTGGGCAAGCAAGGCCCGCCCTGACTTGCGACGATCGATTGTGACGCGATCACGGTCCGGCTAAAGCCGGACACTACGTACTTACCTACTCGATTGTTCCTCCGCCGCCCAAGGCTTCTTCGGGCTCGATGAGATATTCCATCTCCCGATCGAGCTCCATATCCTCTTCCGTCGGCTGCGGCGGCGCCGGCGGTGGCGGTGGCTCGTCCGCGGGGATTCTTACGCCGCGGTAGAACTCGAACCCGGTGCCTGCCGGAATCAGCCGGCCCATCGTCACGTTTTCCTTCAAGCCGCGCAGGTAGTCGATGCGGCCCGAAATCGACGCTTCGGTGAGCACCCGCGTCGTTTCCTGGAACGACGCGGCCGAGATGAACGAGTCGGTCGAGAGCGACGCCTTCGTGATGCCGAGCAGCAGCGGCCGCCCGGTTGCCGGACGCCCGCCGTCCGCGAGCACGCGCTCGTTCTCTTCGAGGAAGCGGAACTTGTCCACCTGCTCGTCGATGAGGAACTCCGTGTCGCCGACGTCCTCGATCTTCACCCACCGCATCATCTGACGCGAGATGACCTCGATGTGCTTGTCGTTGATGTTCACGCCCTGCAGCCGGTAGACCTCCTGGATTTCGTTGACGAGATACTTCTGCAGCTCCTTCTCGCCAAGGACGTTCAGGATGTCGTGCGGATTACTCGGGCCGTCCATCAGCGGCTCGCCCGCGCGAACGCGCTCGCCTTCCTGGACGTTCACGTGCACGCCGCGCGGCAGCGCGTACTCGCGCGGCTCGGCGCCCGGTTCGTCTGGGACGATCACGATCTTGCGCTGCCCCTTCACCACCGGACCGTGCTTGACGACGCCGTCGATTTCCGAGATGACGGCGGTCTCGCGCGGCTTGCGGGCTTCGAACAGCTCGACCACGCGCGGCAAACCACCGGTGATGTCTTTCGTCTTGGTGGTTTCGCGCGGAATCTTCGCGAGCACGTCGCCCGCGAACACCGTCTCACCATCGCTCACCATGAGGTGGGCGTGTGACGGCATGTGGTACTTCCGCGTCACCTTCGACGTCGGATGCCCCTGCGAATCAACGGCACGGATCTCGACCGCCGGCTGCTTCTTCTCATCCGGCGAGTCGATGATGATCAACCGCGACAACCCGGTCACTTCGTCGACTTCCTCGTGCACCGTCATGCCTTCGAGGATGTCTTTGAACCGAACCTGGCCTGGCTCTTCAGTGAGGATCGAGAACGTGTACGGATCCCATTCGACCAGGATCTTGCCCGGCTCCACGTGCTCCCCTTCGTGCACGCGCAACTTCGCGCCATACACGATCGGATAGCGCTCGCGGTCGCGGCCCTTCTGATCCTGAACGACGAGCGAGCCGTTGCGGTTCATGACGACCAGGCTGCCGTCCTTCGCCTCGACCGCCTGGATGGCCTGGAAGCGCACGGTGCCCGCATTCTTGGCTTCGAGCGTCGACTGCTCGGACACTCGCGATGCGGTGCCGCCGATGTGGAACGTCCGCATCGTCAGCTGCGTGCCGGGCTCGCCGATCGACTGCGCCGCGATGACGCCGACCGCCGATCCGAGCTCGACCAGCTGACCGGTCGCCAGGTCGCGGCCGTAGCACTTCGCACACACCCCCCGCCGCGACGCGCAGGTCAGCACCGAGCGCATCTTCACCTTCTCGATGCCGGCGTCCTGAATCTCCGAGGCGAGGTCTTCGTCGATCTCGTGGTTCGCTTCGATGATCGTGTCGCCGCTGAACGTATCGACGAGCCTCTCGAGCGTCACGCGGCCGATGATGCGATCGCGGAGTGGCTCGATGACTTCGCCGCTCTCGATAATCGCCCGTGCCTCGATGCCGTCGAGCGTGCCGCAATCGGGCTCGGAGATGATGACGTCCTGCGCCACGTCGACCAGACGCCGCGTCAGGTAGCCAGAGTCCGCGGTCTTCAGCGCCGTATCCGCCAGACCCTTGCGCGCGCCATGCGTCGAGATGAAGTACTGCAGAACGGTCAGCCCTTCACGGAAGTTTGACGTGATCGGCGTCTCGATGATTTCGCCCGATGGCTTCGCCATCAATCCGCGCATGCCCGCCAGCTGGCGGATCTGCTGCTTCGATCCGCGCGCGCCGGAGTCCGCCATGATGTAGACCGGGTTGAAGTTTCGTCCGGCCTGCTCGGTCTCCTGCATTTCGCTGAACATCTCGTCCGCGATCTTCTCGGTGACGTCCGACCAGATCGCAATTACCTTGTTGTAGCGCTCGCCGTTGGTGATCGCGCCTTCGAGGTACTGCTGCTCGACCTTGATGACCTCGTCGCGGGCGCCCTTCACGAGCGCCGGCTTCTCGGCCGGGATGATCAGGTCGTCGATGCCGATCGACAACCCCGACCGAGTCGCGTAGGTGAAACCGAGCTGCTTGAGGCTGTCGAGCATCTCTACGGTCTTCTCGAGACCGTAGCGCAGATAGCACGACTGTACGAGCTGCTGCAGCCCCTTCTTCTTCAGCAGGCCGTTGACATACGGCATGCCGCCCGGAATCGCGTCGTTCAGGATGACGCGGCCGACGGTGGTGTTGATGATCTTGTTGGTGACGTTCTGCACTTCGGCGTGCAGTACGTTTTGATCGTCGCGAGCCGTCGTCATGTCCTGCAGCTCGCCCGAGTAGCGCAGCCGGATCGGCGACAGCGTTTCCAGCTCGCCCGCTTCGAGCGCGATGATGACGTCGTCGGTGTTGCCGAACGCGCGCCCCTCACCCTTCGCACCGGGCTTTGCCTTCGTCAGGTAGTAGCAGCCGAGCACGATGTCCTGCGACGGCACCGCAATCGGCGCACCGTTGGACGGCGAGAGGATGTTGTTCGACGACAGCATCAGCACCGAGGCTTCGATCTGTGCTTCGGGTGACAGCGGAATGTGCACCGCCATCTGGTCGCCGTCGAAGTCCGCGTTGAACGCCGTGCAGACGAGCGGATGAATCCGGATGGCCTTGCCTTCCACGAGCACCGGCTCGAACGCCTGAATACCCAGGCGGTGCAGCGTCGGCGCGCGGTTCAGCAGAACCGGGTGCTCCTTGATGACTTCTTCGAGGATGTCCCAGACTTCGGGCTTCTGCTGCTCGACCATCTCCTTGGCCTGCTTGATGGTGGCCACGAGCCCGCGCTCTTCGAGCTTGTTGTAGATGAACGGCTTGAACAGCTCGAGCGCCATCTTCTTCGGCAGGCCGCACTGGTGGAGCTTCAGCTCCGGCCCGACGACGATGACCGAACGGCCCGAGTAGTCGACGCGCTTGCCGAGCAGGTTCTGGCGGAAGCGTCCCTGCTTGCCCTTGAGCGTATCGGACAGCGACTTCAACGGCCGGTTGTTCGCGCCGCGCAGCACGCGGCCCCGGCGGCCGTTGTCGAACAGCGCATCGACCGCTTCCTGAAGCATGCGCTTCTCGTTGCGGATGATGACGTCGGGCGCCTTCAGCTCGATGAGCTTCTTCAACCGGTTGTTCCGGTTGATGACGCGGCGGTACAGATCGTTCAGGTCCGAGGTCGCGAACCGCCCGCCGTCGAGCGGGACGAGCGGACGCAGCTCCGGCGGGATGACCGGAATGACGTCGAGAATCATCCACTCCGGGTGGTTCGTCGACTTGCGGAACGAATCGACGACCTTGAGCCGCTTGGCGTACTTCAGCTTCTTCTGCGCCGATGGTTCGCCGCGCATCTTCGTGCGGAGCTCTTCGGCGAGCTTCTCCACATTGACGCGCTTGAGCAGCTCCTTGATTGCTTCGGCGCCCATCTGCGCTCGGAACTTGTGCCCCCACTCTTCGCGCGCCTTGCGGTACTGCTCTTCCGAGAGCAGCTGGTTCTGGTTCAAGTCGCTGTCGAGCGGATCGACGACGACGTAGGCCTCGAAGTAGAGCACGCGCTCGAGCTCGCGCAGCGAGATGTCGAGCAGATGGCCGATGCGGCTCGGCAGCCCCTTGAAGAACCACACGTGGCTCACCGGCGTTGCGAGCGTGATGTGGCCGAGACGCTCGCGGCGCACTTTTGCCTGCGTGACTTCAACACCGCACTTGTCGCAGATCACACCGCGATGCTTCATGCGCTTGTACTTGCCGCACAAGCACTCCCAGTCGGTGATCGGCCCGAAGATCTTCGCGCAGAACAAGCCGTCGCGTTCCGGTTTGAACGTCCGGTAGTTGATCGTCTCAGGCTTGGTCACCTCGCCGTGCGACCACGACATGATCTTCTCGGGCGACGCAAGGCTGATCCGGATTGCGTCGAAATCGGAAGTCAACGATCCGCGATCGTGAAATGAAGGTCTCATATCTACACCTCCTCCAATGCCGGAGCGGGCGTGACAGCAACCGGCTCAGGGAGCTTCTTTTTGGTCTTCAGCAACTCGACGTCGAGACAGAG
>CAVXIR010000007.1:0-1598727 GCA_963761975.1 Vicinamibacterales bacterium | reverse complement strand
AAAATTGATTGCAACGGCCATGCAACAAAGAGGGCGCCTAACGGCGCCCTCTTTGTTTTTCCAGCGGCGCGACAGCTGCTACCCGTCGTGCGAATCGACCGTTGTCCGGAATGATGTGACACGCCGGTTATCGCTCGAAGCGCATAACTCCCCGCGTTGACGACAGCACAAGCGTGTTCCCCGAGGCCGTCACGGCGTTTTCGCCACCCAATAAACGGGTGTATGTGTTTTCGAAGGCCATTGTGGGGCAGGCCGCCCGTGTGCACGCCAGGGCGGGGCCGGCGGTCAAGGTCGACCCCGATAGCGCGAACGTGCCGCTGCAGCTATTGCAATCCACGCGTGACGACAAACGGCCGTCGGTCAGTGTTAGAGAATAGGTGGCGCCGTCGGGCTTCGCCTGTTCGGCTTGACCAGCAGGCTGGATGGACGTCAGGATCCACGTGCCGGCGAGCGTTTCGCCGAGATCCGACGAGCCGCCGGTTGACCCAGACAACGTCGGCACGGTGGCCCCTGAGCACCCCGCAGCAATCGATGCGGTCACGAAGAGAGCGAGATATACGGAGACGGTCTTGTTCACGGGACGCTGTGCGTGCAATCCTTCAGCCATATAGACTGGGCGAGAACGATGCGTCTTGGTGCGACGGGGTCGAGCTCCGGTGACACTCGCGTGTAATCTTTGGGCGACACATTGAATCTGATCCGTCACGCAACGAACCAACCTGGCGAATTGTCACTCCAAACTATTGATTAGCACGGCGCAAGTTTTCTGGGTCGCTCTCTTTACGGCACTGGCCACCGGCCTAGGCGCGCTGCCCCTCCTCGTCCTCAAGAACTCCGAACCGCGATGGCGCGGCATCGCTGCTGCGACGGCAAGCGGCATGATGCTCTCCGCATCGGTGTTTGCGCTCGCCGACGAAGCGCTCGGCCGCGGTGGCGCCATTGAAGTCGTCGGCGGCATGCTCTCGGGCGCGCTGTTTTTTTCCTGGACGTCGCGCATGATCGAGGAGCGCGGATGGACGTTCGAGGGCTGGAGCACTCGAAGCTCGAAGCAGGCCATTCTGCTGTTGCTCACGCTGTTCGTGCACAGCATTCCTGAAGGTGCGGCGATCGGGGTGGGCTATGCGACCGGAGAAATCAAATTCGGCTGGTTGCTGGCGGTCGCAATCGCCGTCCACAACATTCCCGAAGGCACCGCGGTCTCGCTCCCTCTTCGCGCGAACGGCGCATCGGTCGCCAAGTGCATCTGGTATTCGATCCTGACGAGCATGCCGCAGCCCATTGTGGCGGTGCCGGCGTTTTTGCTCGTGTCCGTTTTTCAACCGCTCCTGCCCGCAAGCCTCGGTTTCGCGGGCGGCGCGATGATCTTCCTCGTCGTCCAGGAGTTGATGCCCGAGGCCTTCGAGCATTCGTCCCCGACTGAAGCCGCCTGGGGCGTCACGATCGGTCTTGTCGGGATGCTCGGCTTCATCGCCGCCATTGGTCTCTAGCGCGTCTACACAGAAGCTCAGAAGATCAAAAGAAACCACTCTGATCTTTTGATCTTCTGTGTGTAATTCGACGACTAGAGCGATTTCAGGAACTCGACCAGGTCGAACTTCTCGCGTTCCCTGAGGTTCAGCCCGAAGTGCGTGTTGTAGTGATTGACAACCGCAAGCAGATCGGGAGCGCTGCCGTCATGGAAATACGGCGGGTGCTGCCATAGCGCTCGAAGCGGCGTTGTGCGGTACCTGCCCGTGGCGCTCCGCTCGGCGTATCGCGGATCGGTGCCGACCTCTGCCGGATCGTGCAGGACCGGTCCGCGCCGCCCGTTCGACACATCTGAGAACGACGATCCTGAGTGACACGCGGCGCAGCCCGCCTTTTCGTAGAACACGGCGCGGCCCCGATCGGCAGCCCGTCGATCGAAGCTCCCGAACGGCGCCTTGGGCGTCTGCAGGCTGAGTTGATACTCCAGAAGCGCGGGGAGTTTTGGCGTGACGCGGTCGGGGGTCTGATTGATGAACACGCCGATGCGCCGATCGCGGAAGCTGCCGTGGCCGCCCATTTGCGAGACACCGACATAGCTGTTCCAGTATGAGATCGGCCCGTCGCCGGTGTAGGTCTCGAACCCCACGTCCCTCAGGCCATACGCCGGCGGAATCACGACGGGAAGCGTCGGGGTGTTCAGGATCTGAATGTTGAAGCCATCGAACACATGATGCCGAGGATCGTACTTGCCCGGGCCCCACGTGTTCAGCTCGACTTTGAGGGCATCATCCAACACGGGCGACAGCGCGACGATCGCACCCACGTTCAAGTCTGTGTTCGCCCATCCGTCGAGACGGCGGCCGATACCCGGCGCAAATGAATCGTCCACCGATGAGTGGCACAGCGCACAGGTGATGCCGATGCTCGTAATCTCACCGGTCCGATTGACCTTGCCAACCACGCCAACGACGGCATTCAAGCGAAGCAGTTCTGCCGTCACGGCGGGATCCGTGAGGTCGACAACCCTCGCTTTCAGCGCAGCGACGAGCATCCGCGGCAATGCCTCGAGATCGACCTTGAGGCCGACCGAGAGTGCGGTCTTGGGGTCGACTGTCGCAATCGCCTCGTGCATGCGAAACACGCCGGTCCATAATTGTTCGTCGCCAAACGTGTCGAAGCGGAAGATCGTTTGGCCGGTAGGACGCTCGCGGGCGCTTGCGTCGCGAACGAGCGAAGAGGCCGTGTACGAAAGCGACAGAACGAACGCGATGGAAAACATACCGATGAGTCGAGTGGCCATCACTGCTCCTCTACAAGTCGGCCGTGAAGTTGGCCTCAACTACATAGAGTGAGCTTGCGCAGAAACGTGACGGGTCAGGTCATCGACACTCCCCGACGTTCGCGAACTTACTGACGGGAGTGGGAGCGGCGCCGCCGACCCCCGCCGGAACTGACAAGCCGCTCGACACCGGCCGTCGAGCCATCGTGCTGCCGCGGCAAATGTTTCCGCACGCCTGCGAGATCTTCCGCAACGTCGGAACCGATGTGCCATCCTGACGAGCTGTTGCTTAATGATTCCGCGCACAACAGTCTCCGTTTCCCTCCCAGAGACTCGTTAGCGCGGAGGAACCGCGACCTGTCCCCGCCGGGTTTCGTCCAGAGATAGGGCCAGCACACGCACGGCTTCCTGATCGGCATGGAAGCCCATCGAGTTCTCGGCCTCGATGAAATCGAGCAGGAACTGGGCACGTCGCTGATGCCGGCGCGACGGTTCCAGCGCGGCGTCCCCAACGCCGCGATCGCGTGCAGCTTTGATGTCGCCAATCAGCGCAATCAACGCGTCCATGGCAAGGTTGCGGACTTCGAACGTGCGATCCTGGATTGTCTCGACGCGAACTCTAAGCTCATCCTCGGACCAGCGATGGCACGTCTGGCAAGCGCGATTGATGTTTTGAAGCGGGCTGCGCACGTGGTGATCGCTTACCTTCATCGCGCCCTGGTACGGCATGTGGCAATCGGGGCACGCGACGCCCGATCGCGCATGTATTCCCTGGTTCCACAACTCAAATTCGGGGTGTTGCGCTTTGAGGACTGGCGCGCCGCTCTCGCCATGGGTCCAGTCCTTGAATCCGCTCTCCTCGTAATAGGCGAGGATGTTGTCTGCCCGAAGTCCCTTGTCCCACGGATACGTCAGACGCTTTTCCGGCCCTTTGAAGTAATACTCGACATGACACTGCCCGCACACAAAAGCGCGCATCTCCTGGCGGGTTGCGTCGCGATTCACATCGTAGTTCGCGATCCCCTGAGAGGCTTTGACCTTCCGAATCCCCTCAAGAAATCCTGGCCTCGTGACGCGTAACTGCATCGTTACCGGTTCGTGGCAGTCGATGCACGCCACCGGATGCGTGACCAGCTTCCGCGCGTCCTGGTACTTCATTTGATTCATCGCCTCGAATCCCTTGATCAAGTCGCCGCCACCGAGCGTCTTGTAAGGCACATACACCGAGGCGTGCAGTGCATGCAGGTGCCGGGCTGCTGCACGACGGCCTGCCGTTCGGTGAACGTCTGATCGTCGAGCATGTACGCATGCCCGCGCTCTTCGCGGAAATCCCGGGCGAACGCGTATCCGGCCCACATCGTCTTCAGCCGGGGGTCTTCCTCGAGCCGCGACTGCGCGACGATCGAGCGTGGGTCCACCGCCGTCGGGGTACGCGGAATCGCCTCGCTGCCACCATAACGGGTGCGCATCTGATCGACCGTCCGCCGGTACCCGTCATACTGCAGCGGAAAATTTCTGCCCCACACCGCCGGATCGACGGTCGCATCGTCGAGATCGACGACGCGATAGAAAGGATTTCGCGCTTCCTGCTGCCGCTGAAAAATATTGACGAGTAGAGCCGTAATCGCAATGGCCGCAAACGCGGCAGCGATGGCAACCAGAACTGGCTTGCTGAACCCTCGTGTAGCGCTCATTCGATGTGCCCTACGTCATTGTGACAAGTCGAACACTTCAGCCCGCTTATGCCGGTGTCTGAGTGCCCGGGATCGATCGAGGCAGTCAGCTCGGCGTGGCATTTCCGGCAGGCCAGCTCGGTGACCCGCTCATTGCGGGGGGTGATACGGAGGGGATCTGGATAGCGTCCGGTCGTGAAATAAAACGAGTGCCAGAACCCGTTGCGCGCTTTCGTGACGTACTTCGGAAGCAGGCCGGGCGGCGTGTGGCAATCGTTGCAGACGGCCACCGATCGGTGGCTGGCACGCGTCCAGGCGTCGAAGTGATCCTGCATCACGTGGCAGTTGGCGCACGCGGAAGGGTCGTTGGTGAGATAGGAGTAACCCTTCGCGTAAATAAAGGTGTAGGACCCAAGTCCCACCAGGACGCCGACAAGCACGGAAGTTAGAGGGAGCCAGCGGTTGGCCGCCATGCGTCATTATCGCGCACTGGTCCACATCGGCCGCTCGCCTCTCGTCGTGCAGGCGTTGGAGCGGAGCGGATGGAATCAGACGCGCGCCGCAGGTCTTCTCGGCGTGAACCGCGATCAGATCCGCTACCGGATCGAGAAGTTCAAGCTGGAACGGGTGCAGCCGTCCAACTAGGGACGGGGTGCATCGCCGGTAGGTCCGCGGGCTAACCCAGGAAGGTCTCCGCAAAGGCGATAAACGCGTCGACGTCAGCCATATTCGACACCAGCCCAAGCGAGACGCGCACGGCGCCAGTGCTCTTGCCGTCAATACACAAACGGAAGTCGTCAATCGTCAGATGAGTTTCGTGTTCGGCCTGATGGAAGCACGATTGCAGCTCCGTCCCAGTAATCCCGAGCGCAATCTCGCCCCCTCCCGGATTGCAGAAGCAGCCGGTGCGCAGGGAGATGTTCGCCGCGTTCGCGCGCCTCTCGACGTCACGGTGATCGATGGCCAGTCCATCGCGGTCGTACAGGTTGAACGTGACCGTTCCACCGCGGCGGTGTTCGGATCGCGGCCCATAGATACGTGCGAGAGCCGTGCCGTTAGAGTGCCGAAGTTCAATCAGCCGTTCGATCAGCCACGCGGTGAGGCAACGCACTCGCGCGTGGATGGTCTCGATGCCGATCTCGGAGATGTATTGCAACCCGAACTCGACCGCGGGCAGCCCGAGATAATTCGGCGTGCCGTCTTCGAATCCCGATTCGCCTTCGGCAAGGTAGAACTTGTCGCCCTGAACCGATGCAACCGTGATGGTGCCGCCAGCGAACCATGGACGCCGGAGCCTGGCAAGCGCCGTCTTTCGCGCGATCAGGCATCCAACACCGGTCGGATAGCCGAAGATCTTGTAGAAGGATTGTGAGACGAAGTCGGGCTGCCACTTTGCAAGATCGAGACGATTGGTCGGCGTGAACGCGGCGGCGTCGACGAGCACGTCCCATCCTCTCTCCTGCGCCAGGGGAATCCAGTCGAGCGGATGCTGCACGCCTGAGAAATTCGATTGCACTGGATAGGCGAACAGCCGCGGCGCTCCGGTGCTGCGCCGTTCGAGCAAAGAGGCGAGCTCTGCGTCGTTCACCCTCATGTCGGGCAGGACGATAGGCACATATGTCGTACGGCATCCTTTGGCGCGTGCGAACTCTCGAATGCCGTTGACCGAGTTGTGATTGTCGAACGTCAACAGATACTCGCCGTTGTCTGAGAATGGATACGCTTCGCCGACCAGCTTCAGGGCCTGCGTCGCGTTCGCAGTGAAGATGACGACGTACTCGTCCCGACTGGCGCCGAAGAAATCGAGGACCGACTGTCTCGCCCGGTCGGCAAGAGCGGTCGTGAGGGCCGAGACGGGATTGGTCGAGTGCGGATTGCCCAGCACGTGATCGCGCAAGAACGTCTCGTGGCGCTCGAGCAGCGACAGAGGCGTCAGGTTGCCTGCCGTGTAGTCGAGATACACGTAGCCGAGGCGGTCGAGCAGCGGGTAGTCGCTCTGCCGAAGATCATCGAGCGCTCTCGTCGCCGCGTAGGACGGATACGCCTGCGTGAAGGTAGGTTCGCTCCTGGGCGTCATTTCACGGCGACCAGGGCCGCGGTTGCCGAGCGCTGGCGTACGCGACGCCGTCCACAATCGTGCCGAAGATGAACATGTCGAGACCGGTGCGCCAGCGTTTCACACCGCTGATCATCGCCCGCATTGCCCCAACCGTAAAGAGGGTGAGCGTCAATACGAAAAACGAGGCGAATCGGCAACACTCTTTCTCGCCCGTTGCCTTAGATCCAGTCAGATCCGCCAATCCACCGCGCTAAGCCGGAGGCTACGCTTATTCGGCACCGTGAAGCTTCTTCAAGAAGTGCGATCGCGCCTCGATCTCGCTCAATCGCTCGCTGGCATACAACGAGGCCCCTACCAGCAGCTGCCTCGCGGCGGCGTCGTCGCGCAGCATCAGATCGTGGAAGTTATGACCCGAGCGGGCAAGGTATAGGTCGATGAGCTGGCGTTCCAGTTGGGCAAGCGGTTCCTCGACGGGCGGTCGTTCAGGTTTGCTGGGGTTCATGGATGCCTCTCTTCTGTCCTCTCCGTATAGCACGGAGCTCGACAAGAGGTCGATCACCGGAACGATACTCCGTCTGCGCCCGCCGCCGGCGGCGCAGGTATCAACCAAACAGCTCGGTCGTTGCGAGTACGTGGCCGCTATCCGGCGTGGGCGAACGAGTAACCTCGCTCCTGCGCGCGATTGACGGCGACGATGCCGGCTGGCACGAGGTGCGCGTTGCCCGCCAGGTTGGCCGCCAGCTCCTCGAACATCCGGTCAGCGTTCGCGCCGGTTGATTGCGCAATCGAACCAGCGATGCGCCGGGTTGCCAGCTGACAGACCCCCAGATGGACGCCACGCTTGAGCAACGCATCCAGGGGCTCGGCCACGTCTGGCAACGTTGACGACTCGGCGGCCTTTACGAGCTCGTTGCGATATTTAGCCCAGATTGTCTTGTTGTATGCGAACTGGGTCGAGTGATGGCGGGCAATGATGACGACGGCCAGATCGCTGTTCTTCAACCCATAGCCTGAGGCGTTCGCATTGAAAAAGTTGCTGACGTAACGGAGTGCGCTGCTGAACCCCTCGGGAGTCGTCGTGTCGAACACGAACCGATGCGTCCCCGGAACCTGACTCAACCAGTCATCCTGTGGGTGGCGGGTGGGCTGCCAGGAGGCACCCGAAGATTGTGCACGCAGCCCGGTGGCCGTACCGGCCAACGCTGCGCCAGTCGCCGCGAGAGTCGCCCCGAACCGTGAAAGAAAAGAGCGCCGCAGCAACGGCCGATCTGAGTCATGACTGGACATATTCACCTCGCCCCGACATGCTAAGCTTCCCGGTGATCGAGCGCAACTCATCAGTGAAAGCGTTCCTTTCTGCCCTCGCACTCCTCGTCGCGACAAGTGCGTCCTGCTCCGGGGTGCCGTCTCCGCCTCCGACATCCAGTCAGACGCCGCATCCGTTGATCTCTTCGCGCACGACGATGGTGACAGCCTGGGAATTTCCGAAGAATCCCCTTACCGACGCCACCCTCGACGATTCGCGCCTGGCTGCGGACATTCGATGGGGATTTCGGATCTTCACGAACACGACCCGCGAAGTTCCGCAATTCTCGCCTGGCCGGATGTCGTGCAACAACTGCCACCTCAACGGGGGTCAGCGGGAACGGTCGCTTCCGCTAGTCGGCGTCGTAGGGATGTTTCCCGAATACAACCGGCGGTCCGGCCGTTTGTTCACGTTGAACGACCGTATCGTCGATTGTTTCCTGAGGAGCCAGAATGCCACTGGCGTGCAGGCCGACGCGGAACATCTGCCGACGCTGACCTCGAGAGAAGTTCTGGCGGTTGCCGCGTACCTGACGTGGCTATCGAAGGGATATCAGGTGGGCAGCAATCCTCCGTGGCGTGGCCAGAATGTCATTCCTGTGACGAGCCTGATTCCCGTTGCGAAGCTCGATCCGCATCGGGGAGAGGCACTGTTTCAGGAGCGATGTACCACCTGCCACGGCGCCGATGGGCAGGGCGTGTTTGTCGGCGATAAACGTCCCGGGCCGTTGTGGGGTCCCGATTCGTGGAATGATGGCGCCGGCGCGGCGCGCGTGTATACGTTGGCCGGCATTATCAGGTACGCAATGCCGTACCTGAATCCCGGCAGTCTGACCGACGAAGAGGCGCAGCAGCTCGCCGCCTTCATCAACTCGAAGCCGCGACCGGCGTTCCCGTTCAAGGCCAACGACTATCGGACGGACAAAATTCCAGCCGATGGGGTGTACTACACCGAACGCAGCAACTGAACGTGACAAACGAACCACCAACCACTAGCCACTAACCCCCAACCACTAACTAACTAGAACTTTCAAAGATCACGAAGTACTGATACGGCAGAAATGTGTGCTCAGCGCGCACTTTGAACCCGTTTTCCTGCATCTGGCGAATGAGATCCTCCCGCGCGATTCTCATCGCTGGGGGTGGTCCCACCGGCAGATCTTTCTTGTGGAAGTCGATCATCACAATTTGCCCGCCCGGCTTCAGCGATTTCTTCAGCAGCGTGAGATAGCCGGGCTGATTCTCGATGTGATGCCAGACATTGACGAAAAGGACGCGGTCGACCGGACGAGGGAGCAATGGATTGGTCGGGGGCGCGAGAATCGTGGAGATATTCGAAAGTCCAGCGTCGTGAATCCGCTGGTTCAGATGCCGGATCATATCGGGACTGATGTCGACGGCGTAGACGTGCCCGCTCTGACCGACATGTGACGCGAGGCGGAGTGCAAAGTATCCCGATCCGGCGCCGATGTCGGCGATGATTTCGCCTGGCTTCAGTGTGAGCGCCGCGATTACGTCGTTCGGTTTCTGATACGCATCGCGTTTTGGATCATCGAGCGCCGCAATGTAGGTGGTGGCATCGCCGTGCTGGTGAGCGTCGTGGGCCACTTGCCCGGTTAGCCGGCCGCTTGTGAGGACTGCCAGGGAGACAACGGCAGTCATGAGGATGTTACGCATGGGCACTCTCCAATCCGACATGGTAAGCTCCGCCGGTCCGCGAGACAACGCCTGATATCGGAAACCGATCCAGCCATCGTTTTTGACAATGTGTCACTGGCGTTCGACGACAACGTCGTTCTGCGCGAGGTGAGCTTTTCCGTGCCCGTCGGGCACATGAAGATCCTGCTCGGCGCAAGCGGTGCCGGAAAATCCGTGGTGCTGAAACTGATCCTCGGGCTGCTGAAGCCCGATTCGGGCGTCATCCGCGTCAGAGGTCAGCGCATCGACAACATGACCGAAGAAGGGCTGCTGCAGGTGCGTGGCGACATCGGGATGCTGTTTCAGGAATCTGCGCTGTTCGACTCGCTGACCGTGGCAGAGAATGTCGGCTACAGGTTGTACGAGGAGCTCAATATGCCTCCGGACGAGGCACACAGGCGCATCGAGGAGGTTCTCGGCTTCGTCGGTCTGGCTGAGTACATGAATCGGATGCCGTCCGAATTGTCTGGAGGACAGCGGCGGCGCGTCGCTATCGCGCGCGCATTTGCCTCGAAGCCGCGTCATTTGTTGATCGACGATCCGACATCGGGCCTCGATCCCATCACGTCCAAAACAGTGGACCGCGAAATCATCAAGCTGCGCGATCTGGAGCATGTCACCTCGATCGTGGTCACCCATCAGCTCCCGGATGCCTTCTACGTCGCGACGCATGAGGCAGTGCGCCAGAACGGAAGCGTTGCCATCGTTGATGCGGATGCACAGAAAGCCGATGAGGCAGAGTTCATCGTCCTTGTGGATGGACGGATTCATTTCGAGGGCGATCTCGGAAACCTTCGATCGTCGGCCGATCCTTATTTGAAGAAATTCCTATCCTGAAAGTCTTGGAAGGGATCTCCGCGCTTACGGGAGCTGGACCTTTGGGCGACTACGTGCCTGTGGGCCTATGGAGTGGTGTCCGCTCGGTCTGCAGCCGCTCGCTCGCGTGGTCGTCCGCCATGCGGCCGTATTTGCCGTCGCTGCGCATGGTCAGGAATCCCTGGTCGACGAGCGCGCCGAGCAGCGCGAGACATTCGGTCTGCTCAAGTGACCACAGGCGAGCGCCTTGATGCGGCGTGAGCCACAGTCCCGGCATCTCCATGTATTCGCCCTTGATGCGGATCACGAGTTGTTCGAAAGACAACGCGTGCACGGTTATGACTCGCGCAAAACGATATGGTCGAACTGCATGTGCAGAAGATCGCCAGTGCGATCCCTAGAATCCTCGGATGGTGTGATTACAAGCCCCAGACATTTCGGGGCGAGCAAAATTAGGCTAGCACAGGTGACGGCTCTGTGTACAGCTCTGTGCGAATTGGGCTATCGCCCAAATCAAAAATACGTCGCGCGCGGTCGCACGAATCGAAAAATCCATCGCTGGTGTCTCGTCATGGCGCCCTGTGGATGACTCGCCGCATCCAAGTTGTGTCGCTCGGCAGCGCGAGCACGGGCGTATTTGACCTGCAGAGCACCTCATAGCTGATTGAGCCCTGGCGTGGGCCGAAGAGCCCCTGACCGCGCCGCCGCGTCATCACCACGAGCCCGACGCGGCTGCTCGCCGCAATTGAGGCAATGACCTGGGCAGGCTTGCCGCTCTGTACACGTACTCCGGTGACTGTTTCGCGGAGATCGTCCTGGAGCCGCGTCAGCCGCGCCGCCGCTCGCCGCTCGCGCTGCAGATTCCGCCGCGCCTCATCGAGTTCCAGCCAGGGCACATCGGCGATTGGCTCGACTACGTGCACGAGCTCGAGCTTGGTCCCGAGCTCTTTGGCGGCGACGGTGGCCGCCAGCGCATCGGCGCGATCGCGCGTGCTGAAGTCAATCGGCGCAATCGCCATCTTGCCCGGCCAGTCGCGGGGCGGGCGTGCAGCCTGGCCCTTCTTGACAGGCGGCGTCGCCAGGACCGGCAATGGCGATTGCCGAAGAATGCGATGGGTCGTCGATCCGATCATCAGCCTGTTTGCGCCGGTCCGCCCATGGGCGCCCATCACGATCAGGTCGCAGTGGAGGTTTTCGGCGGTCCACGCGATGACCTCGTGGGGCTCCCCTGTAGCCACATCCAGCGTCACAGATTTCATCGGCAGTCGGAACGGCTTGACGATTCGCTCGACCAGGCGTGCTAATTCCGTTCGCCCTTTCTCTCGCAACGCCTTTTCGTCGTATGCAGCGGCGGCAGCCGCCGCGAGCAGCGGATCCTCGGCGAAGATAACGACCAGCCGCGCGTCATTCTTGCGGGCGATGAGCGCTGCGTATGAGAGTGCCTGGCGCGAATGGACAGAGAAGTCGACAGGGCAGAGGATGGTACGGAAGAGTGTCATGTCTGGCATGCCAAATGATACTAGTGCTGGGCGTGAGGAGTTATCAGCACCGATGCGAAGTTTTTCCCAGCCTGCGACCGAAGCCTGGCACAGCCGCTCAATCGATGAAACGCTGGAACGCCTGTCTACCAGCCGGACCGGTCTGGACGAGGCAGAAGCACGACGCCGGCTCGAGCGCGTCGGACCGAACCGCCTGACGCCTCCGCAGCCGATATCAGCGCTTCGAGTGCTGGCCGATCAGCTCAAGAGCGTAGTTGTCTACCTGCTTATTGCGGCGGCCATGATTTCGTTCGCGCTCGGGGATCGTCTCGAATCGGTGGCTGTCGCGGCCGTGCTCGTGATCAACACGCTCATCGGCTTCGTCACAGAGCTTCGCGCTCGCCGGGCGATGGAGGCGTTGCTGCAGTTCGACGTCGCGCAGGCAAATGTGATCCGGTCTGGACAGCTCCGCACGATCGACGCGACGACGATTGTGCCCGGCGATATCGTTCAGTTGGAGAGCGGTCGGCGCGTGCCGGCGGATGCCCGGCTCGTCGACACGACCGACTTGCGGACCGACGAAGCAGCGTTGACGGGCGAATCGCTGCCCGTCTCGAAACATGCAACGGTCGAGCTCGAAGAGGGGACTACGCTCGCCGACCGCACCAACATCGTCTACAAGGGAACGACTGTCGTGGCGGGGACGGCGGTTGCCGTCGTCACGCAGACTGGATCGTCTACGGAAATCGGACGTATTGGTGCGCTGGTTGGAACGATCGAAGAGAAGCGCACACCGCTCGAGCGGCGTCTGGACGAGCTCGGGCGCCGGTTGGTGTGGCTTGCGCTTGGCGTGGCCGCGATCGTCGCGTTGCTTGGCGCGCTTCAAGGCGCACCCTTGGGGCTCGTGGTTGAAATGGGTATTGCGCTGGCTGTTGCAGCCGTCCCCGAGGCACTGCCGGCGGTTGCGACCATCGCGCTGGCGGTTGGCGTCCATCGGATGGCGCGCCGCCATGCACTCGTGCGGCGTCTGCCGGCGGTCGAGACCCTGGGGTCGGCCACCGTCGTGTGTACCGACAAGACGCGCACGTTGACATCGGGCCGAATGACGCTGGTCCGCCTGTGGACAGCCGGCCATGATGTGGTGCTCGCCGACAGATCCGATGAGGCCGCGAACGACGTAGTCCGCGCGCTCGAAGTGGCAGCGATGGCAAGCCGTCCGCAGCCGCGTTCGGACGACGGGCACGGCGTGCAGGGCGATCCGGTGGATCTGGCGCTCATTGCGGCCGCGGAGGACGCCGGCGTTCGGCGAGAAGCGCTCATCGCTAAGCGGCCTCAGGTGGGCATCGTGCCATTTTCAAGCGATCGCAAATATGCGGCGTCGTTTCATCGTGTCGGCGATGCGATGGTGGTGTACACCAAGGGTGCGCCTCGAAGGATGCTCGAGCTCAGCCGCATGGTGCTGACCGAGAATGGCCGACACCCGCTGGACGACGATCGGCGCCGAATGCTGATGACCGTGAACGACACGATGGCCGGTGAAGGGCTTCGTGTGCTCGCGCTCGCTTCGGGTTCGGTTGCGGAAGCCTCGGAAAGGGCGATTCAAGGATTGACGTTTGTGGGGCTTGTCGGATTTGCCGATCCGCCGGCGGACGGTGTGAAAGAGGCCATCGCGACGCTGAGACGCGCCGGTCTCCGCACGGTGATGCTGACCGGCGATCAGCGCGCCACTGCAGAAGCCATCGGCCGTCAGTTGAACCTTCTGACCGAGGGGCAGACCATTGTCGACGGTCGTGCGCTCGATGCCATGTCACCGTCTGAGCTGACCGAAAGGTTGCCGAAGATTGCCGCCTTCAGCCGAATCACGCCCGAGCACAAGCTGAGGCTCGTGGAGGCGCTGCAGGCGCAGGGCGAGATCGTCGCGATGCTTGGCGACGGCGTCAACGATGCCCCTGCACTGCGGAAAGCCGACATCGGCGTGGCGATGGGCACTCGCGGGACGGACGTTGCCAAAGAGGCGGCCGGGATCGTTCTGCAGGATGACCGTTTCGAGACAGTGTCGGCAGCGGTCGAAGAAGGCCGCGTCATTTTCGACAACATCCGCAAGTTCGTGTTCTACCTCTTCTCGTGCAATGTCGCAGAAGTATTCGTTTTGTTATTCGCTGCAGTCGCTGGACTCGCGATACCGCTGCTGCCCTTGCAGATCTTGTGGCTGAACATCGTGACCGACACGTTTCCGGCACTCGCATTGGCACTCGAACCCGCCGATCCAGGAGTGATGGCCAGACCCCCACGCGATCCCGCAGAAACGCTGTTGTCGCGCCGGTTTCTGTCAAGCGTTCTGTTTTATGCATTGCTCATTACCGCTGCGACACTGGCAGCGTTCATTCTGTACAGCGACGAGCCTGTCCAACATGCACGGACGATCGCGTTCATGACGCTGGCGTTTGCGCAACTCTTTCATCTCGGCAATGCGCGCAGCGAGGGGCACGTGATGAGTGTCGCGCGAGCGCTGTCGAATCCCTATGCGATCGGGGCACTCGTCCTGTCGATTCTGCTGCAGCTGATAGCGGTTCATGTTCCGTTGCTGGCGCGCGTACTCGGTCTGGCTCCGCTTGACGCGCGTGACTGGCTGGTGATCGTGTCGTTTGCCGCAGTACCGGCGATCGTGGGGCAGGCGATCAAGATGTGGCGGACCGATCGGCGACAGCTTGGAGCCGGAACATCATCGGCGGCGCGATGAGTGCAGCCGCCAGCACGAGGATCCAGAGCCGTCCCTCAAGAATGTTGTAATCGGCGAGTAACGCCTCCCACGTCGTGCCGAACACGTAGTGACCGACGAGAAACTCAAAGGCCAGAGTCAGGCCAAGCCAGATGAGGCCAATCACCCAGGATTGGAACTGGTCGACCGGATCTATCCATTGGATCGACATCCATGCGATCAGGAACGTCGCGCCAGCAAGAGTCAGACAACTGATGGCGCGTGCAATCTGATCGCCAAGGTAGGGCGAGACGAGCAGATCGCGAATGGTCCCGTTGACAATTGCCACAGGCATGATGCAGAGCCACATGAGCACAGTACAGGCGGAGCATGTCATCCCTCCCGGGTTCAGTCATGTTTGCAAAGAGCAGCAGGGCCCGGCACCATGAGGATAGTGTCGAGGGCTGTCACCAGCTTGAACGCTTCCGGTTCAACCGGGGTGGGACGGCCGGCAAACGCATACGCCGCCCACATCGTCAGCCAAACAGTCGCCAGCGTAACGCCGACGAAGGCGAAATACCCGCCGACGATGCGTACCGGCGTCGTCGCTCGGGAGTCAGCCGTCGAGGCAGCGGACCCGCATGCGGATTTGTTGGCCTGGCCCTTGCTTTATGGCCGTCATGGCAACAGATCCTAGCAATCTGACGATGCACCGCGCCCCGCACAACGTGTGGGATCGTCAGGACTTCGAGCACTCGCGTGCGCGCGTGACGGGAATGGCGGGATTCCTCTTCATTGCCGCGGGCATCGTCCTTGTCGGCCAGGCATACAAGTCGCGGCTCGCCTCGTTGAAATGCATGCCGTCGAGGGGCTCGCGAAAACTCGACGAGATCAATCGGGCGGCCGAGGAATCGTTTCCCGCGAGCGATCCCCCTGGCTGGACATCCTCGGTGGGCAACCCGAGGATTTCAGAGATCGAGCGCTAGACGCTCGGACTACCGGGTGATTGCGCCACAGGTGCGTTCAGCGATAGGGTAGGTGGGTGAAGAGGCCGTTGTTTCGAACCATCGTCGCCGCAGTGGTCGCTGCCTTTGCGACGCTTGCATCTGCGCAGACGCGGCCCTATTCGCCGCCTCGACTCATTCGCGCGGAAGTGCCGCCCGAGCCAGGGATGCTGGTGGTCGGCAGCGGCGAGGTCCTGATCGAGTTCATCGTGGACGAGCGGGGCCTGGTGACGCGGCCGTCGGTGGTGAGGAGCACCCCACCGTTCACGCAGATGGTTCTCGGGGCGATGGCGAGCTGGCGGTTCGAGCCGGCGCGAGCCATCAATGAGTTTGGAACCGAACGCGCGGTCGAGACTCCAGTCGCGCTGAGCGCGTTGTTTCGCCCGTCCACGTTCTACAACGGTCCGACGGTGGGCGAGGGTCCGAAAGATCTGGGAAAACTGTCGGGCGACGTCGCACATCCTGTCGCCTTGGTCGCGCCGTCGTATCCGCCCCAAGCATTCGTGGCGTCGGCCGTGTTATACGAGGTTGTCCTCAACCAGGCCGGACAGTTCATCGAAGCGCGGGGAATCGCCTCGGATCCTGGGTTTGACAGCGCCGCACGAGAGGCGCTCGCGCAGATGTCGTTCCG
Organism: Vicinamibacterales bacterium; assembly: GCA_963761975.1. Taxonomy (GTDB): domain Bacteria; phylum Acidobacteriota; class Vicinamibacteria; order Vicinamibacterales; family JAMQPK01; genus JAMQPK01. The sequence goes on along the minus strand of CAVXIR010000007.1, from coordinate 1,582,619 downwards.
TGGCGCGACATTTCGTTCGAGACCCGTGCCATCAACAACCTACGTGCTGTTTGGTTTCAGGGATCCAATAACAGCGGCTCCACGACTGCCGCTTCCACCATCGACTAATCCTCCAGAGAAGCCGCCCTTCTCGCGTTGAACCCGGTCGACTCTACTCCCAAACAAATCCGCCACGCCTACTGGGCGTGGATCGCGGTGTGCGTGTCCTGGGGTACCACTTACCTTGCGACGCGGGTGGCCATCGACAGCATCCCTCCCTTTGCGATGGCTGGACCGCGGCACTTTATTGCGGGCATTGTCATCGCGCTGGTCCTGCGGATGCGCGGCATCATGCTGCCTCCACGAGAGTCGTGGGGCGGTCACGCGCTTCTCGGTCTGCTGATGATCGGCGTTGGAAACGGATGCCTGGTGTGGGCGCAGCAGTTCGTCCCGACCGGTGTCGCGGCGGTCATGGTCTCGGTGATCCCGTTCTGGATGATCGGCGTCGAAGCCTTCATGCCCGACGGCGAGCCGATCCGCACACGACAGGTGCTCGGCCTGCTGCTCGGGTTCGGCGGCATCGTGCTCCTCACGAGCTCGAGCCTCAACGGCCGTGCGCCGACCACTCAAGTCGGTACTCGGCGTCATCATGACGCAGCTTTCGTGTCTCGGCTGGGCGATCGGTTCAGCCTACGCGAAGCGCCACAAACGGGAAGAAAATCTGTTTGCGGCCACGGCTGCGCAGATTATCTGTGGAGGTGCCATCCTCATGGTGGTCGCCACCATCACCGGCGAATGGTCCGAGGTCGCGCCGACTCCAGGCAGCCTGCTCGCCGTTCTCTACCTCGTCGTGGTGGGCACGTTTGTCGGCTACGTCTGTTATGTGTACGCGCTGAAGCATCTGCCAGTCGCGATCGTCTCGCTCTATGCGTATTTCAATCCGGTGATTGCCGTGCTTCTCGGCTGGCTGATTCTCGGGGAGCGGTTCACGACGCGGATGGCCGTGGCGATCGCAATTATTTTTGCAGCGATGCTGATTGTGCGGACCGCTGATACATCCCGTAGTTCGTAAGCACCTGCCTGACGTAGGCGCGGGTCTGCTGATACGGGATGCTGTCGATGAAGAGCTCTTCGGGCAGGCCTTTCGACGAATCCCACCATATCTGAACGCGCTCTTTGTCAGCGTTGTACGACGCGATGGTCGGCGCCAGCTCGCCTCGATAGCGCGCCTTGAGGCCCGCGAGCAGCTTGGCGCCAAGTTCGGCACTGACGTCGGGTTGCACCAGCCGTTCCAGCGCTGCGGGGTCGGCGAAAACAGGATCCAGCTCTGCGGCCGTATACGGCATCACCTGAAACAGCCCGACAGCGCCGACCGGCGAGCGCGCGTTGCGGTCGAAATGCGATTCCTGCCGCGCGAGGCCGAGCATCAACAGTGGATCGACGCCGTGACGAGCCGCCGCTGCCGAGACGTGCGGCCAGAACGCGCGAGGGTATGCGAGGTTCCAGAAATCCTCAGGCAGGTTCGAGGCTGGCTGCTGAAGATAGGGTCCGAAAAATGACGACATCAGCGTCGCCGCTTCCGAGTGGTCACCGGCCGCTTCCGAGGCCCTCGCCGCCAGCAACGCCACGGCATCGTCCCTGCGGAAGGCCAAGTTCAGCTTTCGCGCGTAGTGCGCCGCATCGGCGAGCAGTCCGGCGCGCGAGAGGAGGATGGCCGCGGTGTAATCCGGGTGGGCCATCGCCGCGTCGCTGAGCGTCAACTCCGGGAACGTGAGTATGGGTGCAGGTGGGGAAGCGCCGATCCTGGAAGCGGCCCTGACGCCATAGTATGTGTACGGAACTCGGTTCACGAGCGACGCCCAGTTTGCCTTCGCCTCTTCCTTCAAGCCGACGACGTCCTGCGTGAAAGCCAGCCAGAATGTTGCCGCGCGCTCTGTTTCAGAATCGGGCTTGAGGCCTAGCACCTGTTGCAGCTCTTTGAGGGCTCTCGAGTGATGGCTCGCACGGAGCGACGCAATTGCCATTCGCCACAGCACGTCGACCCGCCCGCTGCGCGTCGTCGTCATCTTGTAAAGCTGGTCGTAGACGGCGAGCGCTTTGAGCGGCTGTCCGACGCTGACGAGATATTCGGCGAGCAGACGTGCGGCGCCTTGACGGTCATTCAGCGTTGCGCCCGTCACCTTGCCGTTCATGATCGTGCGACCGCCCCATTCGACGTCGGCGGTACGACCCTCGCGAGCGTCGAGGCGGAAAATCGTAATGACCACATCGCGCGCCTCTGGCGTGTTGCGATGCTGCGTCAAAAATCGTGCGGCTTCGGCGCGCGCTTCGTCGTTCGCCCGAAGCGAATACAGATGCTGCACTCGGGCCGATTCGATTTGCAGCCTGCGCAGTGAGGCCGGAAACATCTTCAACCACTCGGTCTGCATGTCGACCGCGCGGCGAAATGCGGCGACGCCGGCCAGACGATCGACGATCGAGTCGTAGTCCGCTTCGGTGAGCGGCGACGGGTTGCCGAGTTGAGCTGAGAGACGCCGCGCCGCGGCATCGGCCGCATCGTAGGCGGATGCCTGGCGGAAGGTGAGCTGAAGCTCGCGATACGTTTCGAGCGCGTCGCTCGGCTTGCCGCTCAACTCGAGCGTGCCGGCCAACCCGAGCGCCGCCGAATCGGCCTCCGGAGATCGGCCTGCGCCCTGGCGTGCGCGCCGGTAGAGGGTAACGGCGCAATCGAACGAACGTGCATTGCCGCACGCAGCGGCTGCCTGCAGGAGGAGATCGGTGGGGGCGTCTGTCCCCAGTTCGTTGAGGCCGCTCAAGGCCGGCTCGATGTCGCCCGCGGCGACGAGCGCCCGAATGGCCTCGCGTTTCGCGAGGGCCGCGATGACTGGTTCGCGTGTCGCCACCGTTTGCCAGACCGCGGCGCTGTCGCGGTGGTTTCCAGTCGCCGACAGCGAACGGGCCCGCTGGATTGACGCCTCGCTTTCGGACGGCGTGGCGGCTGGCCCGGGAAGTCGCGGTTCCTGGCCGCGAAGCGCGGCGGTGCTCAGGATGAGCAGGAGCGCGATGACAAATTTCATCTAGGCCTTTGCGGTAAGCTCGTCGTAAGCCGCCTGAATCGTCCCTTCGGGGCTGCCTTCGTAATCGGCGAAGCCCGGCACGCTTGCCACCTTGACGATTTCGGCCGCCGATTTTCCCGACGCGATGCCTTTCTGCACGTAAGCGAGCAGTCCGGAGAAGTAATCGCGAAATTTCAACAGATCGGCGCGGTTTACGGTGACCGGAAAGTTCACTTTTGAGTGCCCGGCGATATAGATCGTATCGGCCGGATTCTCTTTAGCGACAGACTCGAGGGTGACGATCCAGTTCCTGACAGACGCGCCGGCGGCCCGATCCACCCGCGGGTTGCGCAGGTAGAACATCAGGTCGCCCATGTGCACGATGTTCGCGTTCTGAAATCGGACAACGCTGTCGCCGCTCGTGTGGCCGGGTCCGTAGTATTTGAGGCTGACCGTTTCGCTGCCGACTTTCGCCGACCATGTCGTGTCGTAGGTTGTGTCGGCGTACGCCTGCTGTGCTTCCGACTTCGAGGCGGCCGCCTGGGTCTTCTGCCAGACCGGCACGTTTCGATGTGCGACGATTTTCGCAACCGCCGGCTGGAAGACGAGATTGCCTGAGGTATGGTCGCCGTGATGATGCGTGTTGACGAGGAAGTCGATCTTGCGCCGGGTCATCTGCTGCAGATTCCCCAATGCGATTTTGGCCGTGTCCTGGAACTGAGAATCGACAACGACCACGGCGTCCGGTGCCACGAGCATTCCGATCGAGCCGCCGCGACCGGTGAACAGGTTGACGTTGCCGCGCAGCGGGTCGAGCGAGGTCTCAACCTTCTCCTGCGCCCACCCACGGCTGAGAGCGCCCAATGCAAATGAGGACGTCACGAAAAAGTCACGCCGACTCAGCTTCGACATATTTCCTCCGGTGTCACATTCTATAATGCCCGCCATGGGCGAACATCATCATGAGGGCAAACATGCGGTCCACCTAGCGCTCGTGGCCCGATTGCGGGCGCAGGCTGCCGACATCCGCCGGCTGACCTCAGGCCTCGACGAGGCCGCTCTCGCCCGGCGCACGGTGCCCGACAAGTGGTCGCTGAAAGAGTTGGTGTGTCACTTCCGCCGGATGGAGACAGTCTTTGCCGAGCGCTTCGTTCAAATGCTGACGGAGGACGCCATCATCGTGCCTTATGACAATCCGGACGGCGATCCGGTCTTCATCGCGCTGACGAGTCGACCGACCAGCGAGGTCCTCACTGAGTTCTTCGCCGAGCGCGACGCCTTATGCCGCCGCCTCGACACCCTGACGCCCGCCGAATGGCACCGCACGGCCAGGCACCCGCAGTTCGCGCACTACGATCTGCACTTCGGCGTCGAGTACATGGCCCACCACGAAGCTCACCATATCTATCAACTGTTTCAGCGGCGGGTGCCGTTCGGGAAGCTGCCGCATTGAGGTACGGGCTCAAACTAAAGTTGAGCCCTCCCGTTGAGAATGCTCTACCCTCGGTAGGGCTCGACTTCAGTCGAGCCTAATATTCCCGTAGGGCTCGACTTTAGTCGAGCCTAAACTCGGTCTGGCAAACTCTCAATCAATTCCTTCACGTCGTAACCTGCGACCCTGAAAACGGGTACTCCGTCACCGCCTTCGCCAGTCCCGCTCTGACCGGATTTTCCAGAATGTATCGCGCTGTGGTGACGGCGCTTTCGTCATCTCTCAACACATGCTCGTATCCCCAAGGTTGCCATAGACGGGTACCAAACTCTTTCGCGTGGGCGTGCGCCGAGCACTGCTTGCTCTTGACGATGAACTTCCTTGCGTTGGAATCGTCCCTAAGACCTTCGATAAGAAGATGCACATGATCGGGCATAAAACAGTACGCCAGAATTGAAAACCGCTCCTTGTCCGCAACGCGCAGAAACTGCGATAACACGAGCTCCACTGCTGCGGGAGTCACGAACAGGTGACGTTTCCAGTCTGTGCAGAAAGTAAGCGAATAACGGTGAATACCTACGTAGGAAAAGGATTTGAGACGAGCGGGCCTTCTAGTGCGCATGCCGCGGACAGGGCAACAGGCATGCCTGCGGGCTCAACTAAAGTTGAGCCCTACTGGGGGTGAGCTTGAGGCTCAACTAAAGTTGAGCCCTACCGAGATCAGCGTGCGAGAGATCAGCGTGCCGTAATCAGCTTCACTTCCTGAATTACCGCCACCAGATCGTCGTCGGTAAATGATTTTTGAACGTCGCACTTCGCGATCACGAGTCGGTACACCTGATCGAGCTCGAGGCGGGTCAGCGTGTGACCGAGAGCGTCGCAGCGATGCTTCACGGCGTGACGTCCGGAATGCTTGCCGAGGACCAGCGTCGTTTGCGGCACGCCGACGTCGGACGGGTTCATGATTTCGTAGGTGCGCCGATCCTTGAGCATGCCGTCCTGATGGATGCCGGCTTCATGTGCGAAGGCGTTGCGTCCGACGATGGCCTTGTTGGCTTGCACGTGCTGGCCGGTGAGCGAACAGAGGAGCTGGCTGGTGGGGAAGAGCTGCTCGGATCGGATGCCGGTCGTAAATGGCAACCGATCCGGTCTCACTCGCATTCCCATGACAATTTCCTCGAGTGACGCGTTGCCGGCACGCTCGCCGATGCCGTTGATGGTGCATTCGACCTGCCGAACACCGGCCGTAACTGCCGCATGGGTGTTCGCGACGGCGAGGCCAAGATCATCATGGCAGTGGGCGCTGAAGATCGCTTTGTCGGAATTCGGCACCCTCGCCTGAATAGTCGTGAAAAAGTCGCGAATCTCGTCGGGCGTCGCGTAGCCGACCGTGTCGGGGAGATTAATCGTGGTGGCTCCAGCCTCGATCACCGCCTGCACGACGCGGGTGAGAAATTCCATATCCGACCGCGTCGCATCTTCCGCTGAGAACTGCACGTCGTCGGTGTAGTTGCGCGCCTGCTTGACGGCCGCGGTGGCCTGCTCGAGGCACTGCTCGCGCGAGATGTTCAGCTTCTTCGCGAGATGCAGATCTGAGGTTGCGATGAATGTGTGAATACGCGAGCGCGTGGCGCCCTTCAAAGACTCACCGGCACGTTCGATGTCTTCGGGCCGGCAGCGGGCGAGGGCCGCAATGATCGGCCGACGCACCGTCGCAGCCACTTGCTTGACGCCTTCCGCGTCGTCCAGCGATGCGATCGGAAATCCCGCTTCGATGAGGTCGACGCCCAACGCGTCGAGCTGTATCGCAAGCTCGACCTTCTCGCGGGTCCGCAGGGAAAAGCCGGGTGCCTGCTCGCCGTCACGCAAGGTCGTGTCGAAGATGGTCACTCGGTCACTGGGCATGCACACGTTTGTACGGCACCTATCGCTTATCGTCAAATCTATAATAATGAATTTGTTATAAGGATAGTTTATAGTATCACGCCGTGGATCTCGCGGAATTACGAGTGTTTTTGACCGTTGCGGCAGAGCGCAGCTTTTCGCGCGCCGCCACGAAACTGCACCGGACGCAACCCGCCGTCAGCCAGGCCATCCGACGTCTGGAGGACCAGGTGGGCGAGCGCCTGTTCGATCGATCGTCGAAGGACGGCACGCTGACCGAGGCGGGGCGCGTGCTGCGAGACTACGCCGAGCGGCTGCACCGCCTGGCGGAAGAGGCGCAATTGTCGGTCCGCGAACTGCGCGATCTGCAGCGCGGCCGGGTGCTGATTGGGTCGAACGAGGGTGGCGTCCATGTCCTGCTGCCACTGATAGAGAGGTTTCGGGAGAAGCACCCGCGCATTCTGGTCGATGTTCGCAGGGTGCCCGCACGACAGATCGGCGTCGAAGTCGCGCAGGGCAATCTCGACTTCGGCATCATCACGTTCGATCCGGGAGACAAGCGTCTGCAATCGGTGGCGCTCGGGCCCGACGAGCTTGTGCTGCTCGTCCATCCTTCTCACCCGTTTGCCAAGCGCGAGACGGTCACGATGCTGGAATTCGCTCACGAAACCGTGATCGCGCACAGCGATCCGTCGCCGGCGCGCGATCAGGTGCTGCGACAAGCCGAGGTGCGCCACGCGCCAATCAATATTCAGATTGCACTACCCAGCCTGGAAGGGATCAAGCGGGCAGTCGAAAAAAGGATGGGCGTTGCGCTGTTGCCGCGCCGCTGTGCGGTCGCCGAAATCGAACGGAAGCAGCTGGTGGCGGTCAGAATTCCCGAGGTGAGGTATCCAAGGCAGTTGAGGCTGCTTTACCGTAAGGGCGAACTCTCGCACGCGGCGCAGGCCTTCCTCGACGCCGCCCGGAGGTGAGGAGGAAACCCCTACTGAAACCCCGTGACGTAGGGCAGGCTCTTTGCGACGTTGTGGACCTCGTCGAAGTCGTCCACCAGCAAACCGGTCGCGTCCCAGGTACCGGCCGTGAACGCTTCGCGCGCACCGCCGGGAATCGACGCCTGATACGTGGTGCCGTTCACGTCGACCGATTGCGCGCCGACGCTGAGGCTGATCACGGTTTGAGGGTTCGCTTCGACCGCAGACAGCAACGACTCGGCATCCTCCCCGCTTATCGTCAGGCAGGGCATGCCGAGCGCGACAGAGTTGCCGAAAAAAATCTCCGAGAACGACTCTCCGACAACCGCGCGAATACCCCAGCGCTGAATCGCCTGAGGTGCATGCTCGCGCGATGAGCCGCAGCCAAAATTGCCATTCACGATCAGGATGCGCGCTCCCGTGTACTTCGGTTCGGAAAACGGATGTACGTGACCGCGCTCAGCGAGCTGTTTGCGGTCGTCTTCGAACGCATGGGCTTCGAGACCTTCGAAGCTGACGCTCTTCAGGAAACGCGCGGGGATGATGCGGTCGGTGTCGATGTCGTGTCCCCGGAGCGGTATCCCACGGCCGGAGATCCGGTCGATCAGGCGCGGAGTGTCCATCAGGCGTGCACCTCTTCGCGCGGGAGCATCTTGCGGACGTCGACGACCTCGCCCGCCACCGCCGCGGCGGCCACCATGGCCGGGCTCATCAGCAGGGTGCGACCGGTGGGGCTGCCCTGGCGTCCCTTGAAATTGCGGTTCGACGAGGACGCGCAGATCTCGCGTCCCTGCAGCTGATCCGGATTCATGGCGAGGCACATCGAGCATCCCGCACCTCGCCACTCGAACCCGGCGTCGACGAAAATCCGGTCGAGACCTTCAGCTTCGGCGACTTTGCGTACGGCCTGCGATCCGGGCACAACGAGCGCCTTCACGTGCTTCGCGACGCGATGACCCTTGACGAGCCGTGCTGCCTCTCGGAGATCGGATATTCGGCCATTGGTGCAGGAGCCGATGAAGGCGACGTCGATCTTTGTCCCTGCGATTGGCATACCGCCGCGAAAACTCATGAACTCGAGGGCTTCGGCGATGGACGCCCGTTCACCTTCTCGCCGAGGGAACGCGGCGTCGGGAAGATTCTTGAAGTCGGGCACTTCGGCCGTCGATGTCGTCTCGGCGCCATCAGCGGACGGAATCCGCTCACTGATGCCGACTGACTGCCCCGGGTTGATGCCCCAGGTGACGGTCGGTTCGATGGCCGATGCATCCATTCGCACGATGTCGTCGTACGCCGCATCGGCGTCGGATGCGAGCGAGGCCCACCACTGTCGCGCCTTTTCGAACGCCGCACCCTTGGGCGCGAACGGGCGCCCCTCCATGTAGGCGAACGTTGTGGCGTCCGGGTTCACATAGCCGACGCGCGCGGCTCCCTCGATCGACATATTGCAGACGGTCATCCGCTCTTCCATCGTCATACGATCGAAGGTGTCGCCGCCGTACTCGTAGGCGTAGCCCGTGCCGCCCTTGACACCCAGGCGCCTGATGATGTGGAGAATGATGTCCTTGGCGTAGACGCCGGGTTGCAAAGAGCCATTCACGACGATGCGCCGCACCTTGAGCGGTTCCATCGCCAGGCATTGCGACGCGAGCACGTCCCGCACCTGAGAAGTGCCAATCCCAAACGCGATGGCGCCGAACGCGCCATGTGTCGAGGTGTGGCTGTCACCGCAGGCGATCGTCATGCCGGGCTGTGTCAAACCGAGCTCTGGACCGATAACATGAACGATGCCCTGGTTGGCGCTGCTGATGTCGTAGAGCGGGATGTCAAATTCGCGGCAGTTCTTTTCGAGCGCCGACATCATTTCCTCGGCGAGCACGTCCAGAAACGGCCGGCGCTGGTTGAGCGTCGGCACGATGTGATCGACGGTGGCGAACGTGCGGCTGGGGAACGCCACGTTGCTGCCGCGGCTGCGGAGCATATCGAACGCCTGAGGGCTCGTGACCTCGTGGATCAGATGAAGGCCGATGAACAGCTGCGTTTGGCCCGTCGGCAGCTTCCGAACGGCGTGGTTGTCCCAGACTTTCTGAAGAAGCGTCTTTCTCATGAGATAATGTTCAAATTATGACATACCCCGAATTCTTCGTTGCTCCCATGCGCCAGGAACTCACCAGTCTTGGCGTTCGCGAACTTCGCACGGCCGCCGAGGTCGATGCCGTACTCGGACGCCAGCTCGGACAGCCCGGTGATCAGAAGGGCCCGACGGTGATGGTTGTCGTCAATTCCGTGTGCGGATGCGCCGCCGGAAAAGCACGCCCGGGCGTTGCGCTCGCCCTGCGACACCAGACCAAGCCCGACGTCGTGGCGACCGTATTTGCCGGCGCCGACATCGAAGCCACCGACCGCGCGCGCAACTATTTTGCCGGTTACCCACCGTCATCGCCGTCGATTGCGCTGATGCGCGACGGCAAGCTGCTGTGGATGCTCGAGCGGCGCAACATCGAGAACCAGTCCGCCGAGATGATTGCGCAGAACCTCACAGACGCGTTCGACAAGTACTGCTCGCCGGCGCCCGTAAAAGCATAGGCGGGTCGAAAGAGGCGGCGGGTCTAAAGAACAAGACCCGCCCTACGTACTAAAGTAGGCCGGGTCTTGCTTTGTAGACCCGGCGTCACCCGCCTCTCGTATGCATTTCCAGATGCGGATTCTTCTTCAAGCTTGATGCGGGTACGAGGGGCGCTCGATCTCTTACGGCCAAACGCTCCTCGGCTCCGCGATCGTCTCTCGCCGTCCATTCCCTGGTAATCAGAGCCAGCAGATCGTCCTGAGCCATGCCCGAGCGGAGCGGCGTCCGAAGATCGGTGCCGGAGGTTGCATACAGGCAGCGATACCACAGGCCGTCGGCCGTCAGCCGGCTTCTGTCGCAGCTGCGGCAAAACGGATCTGTGGTCGAGGAAATGATGCCGAACACCGTTCCATCCGGCAGCCGGAAACGATCGGCCGGTGCGCTCGAGCTTTCCGCAACTGCAGTGACAGGGCCATATTCCCGTCCCAGCACAGACAGCATGTCCTGACGCGACATCACGCGATCGCGCGACCACTGGGTGGCGCCGCCGACGTCCATGTATTCGATGAACCGAATCTCGGCGCCGATGCGTCGGGCGTACTCCAGCAGTGGAACGAGCTCGTCGTCGTTCGTGCCGCGGATGATTACCGAGTCGAGCTTGACCCCGCCGAAATACGTCGTCGCTTCTTCAATGCCCCTCAGCACCTGCGGCAGGGAGTCGAAGCGGGTGAGCGACCGGAAACGATCGGCCTGGAGGGTGTCCAGGCTCACCGTCAGGCGGTGGAGTCCGGCCCGGTGGAGCGCAGGTGCGTGCTCTGAGAGCATGACGCCGTTGGTCGTAAGCGCGAGATCGCGGATTGCGGGCTTGGCCGCCAGCATGCTGACGAGCTCGGGCAAATCGCGGCGAAGCAAAGGCTCGCCGCCGGTGAGCCGGACACGATCGACGCCGGCACGCACGAACACGTCGACGAGAACGCTCATCTCTTCGAACTGCAGGAGATCCTGCCGCGGAAGCCAGACGTATTCGGCTTCGGGCATGCAGTAACTGCAGCGCAAATTGCATCGATCGGTGACGGAAAGCCGCAGATTTTTCAGCGGCCGGCCCAGCAGGTCGCGCATCATCGGGTCAGGCCCCGCTCGAGCCGCAATGGTATGGGAAACGCCGTGCGCTGTTCGGTGAACACATGGCTCCACTGTCCGGGGATTCGCGTGCCGCACGCAGGGCAGTCGCCGGCCGGTGTCAGATTGTACCCGCGAATGAGATATCCATGGCGTTCGATCAGCACCTCCCGGCAGTTCGGACAATGAGTATTCTCCAGATCCGCTACTTTGCCGGGAATGTTGCCGGCATACACGTATCGCAAACCGGCTTCTGCGCCGATCGTCGCGGCGCGCTTCAGCATTGCCGGCGTCGTGTTCGACGGCTCGGTCATCTTGTAATCGCCATGAAAGGCGGTGACGTGCCACGGAATGTCTGGAGAGACCCGTGCGACGAACTCGGTCAGCCGCTTCAGTTCGTCGTCGCCGTCGTTGAATCCTGGAATGAGCAGCGTGACGAGCTCGAGCCACACATCCATGTCGTGCAGCTGTTGAATGGTGTCGAGAATGGGTTGTAGCCGGCCGCCGAGCTCGCGATAGTGACGGTCGTCGAAGCTTTTCAGGTCGACCTTATAGACATCGATCCACGGCCGCAGATAGGTGAGGACGTCGGCGGTTCCGTTGCCGTTCGACACGAAACCCGTCATCAGGCCGGCAGCGCGCGCTTCCTTGAAAATGGCGACGGCCCACTCGCTCGTGATGAGCGGTTCGTTGTACGTGCTGACGATGATCTTTGCGCCCCGGGCAACGGCATCCCTCACCAGCTGGTCCGGAGTGACGTCAAGCGGCGGCGCAACCGCGTGCGGATCGCGAAGGGCCTGCGACGTCACCCAGTTCTGACAGTAGCCGCAATGCAGATCGCAGCCGAGCATGCCGAAGCTGTACGCCAGCGCCCCTGGATGCACGTGAAAGAACGGTTTCTTCTCGATCGGATCGCATTGCACGCCGCCCGCATAACCCCATGGCACCAGCAGGCGGCCGCCATCGTTGAAGCGCACCTTGCACACGCCCAGTGCGCCTGACGGAATCTTGCAATTGTGGCCGCAGGCGTAGCAATGCACCCAGCGGTTCTCCAAGTGGTGATAGAGCTCGCCCTCGCGGGTGCGGGCCGCAAGAACATCTTTCAAGGTCGCCATGTTCTTGTCTGTCTATCAATTGTACGACATGCTCGCGACGGATCATGACAAAACCATGGGCACTGCCTGCCGGCGTATGGCTGCTTGGTGCTGTGAGTTTGTTGAATGACGTCGCCAGCGAGGCCATTTATCCGCTTCTCCCGTTCTTTCTTACGACCGCTCTCGGGGCAAGTGCCGTTTCGCTTGGTGTCATCGAAGGCGTGGCCGAAGCGGTAAGCAGCGTCCTGAAAATTCTCTCGGGTCGCGTGTCCGACCGGTGGAAACGCCGTAAACCGATTGTGCTGTTCGGCTATTCACTGTCTGGGGCGGCTCGGCCGTTCATGAGCATCGCATCCGGCTGGTCGGTGGTATTTCTGCTGCGATTCATCGATCGCGTGGGAAAGGGCATCCGCGGAGCGCCACGCGATGCCATGCTTGCCGAGTTCGCCGACTCCACGAATCGCGGCAAGGTGTACGGATTTCATCGCGCAATGGATCACACCGGTGCGGTGCTCGGCCCCGCGCTGGCTTCAATCTTTCTGCTCGCATTGCCGGGTCGTTATCGAACGCTTTTCGCGTTGACGGCGATTCCAGGTGTGGCGACGATCGTTCTGCTCCTTTGGGTTCGCGAGCCCAGGGCCCTCCTGAAGGTCGGCACCACTCATCCCCAATCCGCAATCGCGAAGCTCGGCGCGCTGCCGGTGCCGTTGGTGAGGTACCTCGTCGTGTTGTCTGTCTTCACCCTGGGAAACTCTGCCGATGCGTTCTTGTTATTACGTCTGACCGAAGCGGCTGGTGGCCCCGAGCTGATTCCGATGTTGTGGTCGCTGCTGCATGTCGTCAAGATGGCTGCGTCGCTTGTCGGCGGCTCCGCTTCAGATCGCTTTGGCCGCAGGCGGCTGATTGCGATCGGATGGCTGACCTATGCCGTGGTGTATGCCGGCTTTGCGTTCGCGACCACCATGTGGGCGCTCGTCGTCTGGTTTCTGGTGTATGGCATTTATTACGGTGCAGTCGAAGGCACCGAGCGGGCGCTGGTTGCCGATTTCGCGCATCCGTTGCAGCGTGGAGCCACATTTGGCGTCTACAACGCCATAACAGGGATCGGGGCCTTGCTCTCCAGCGTGGCGTTCGGGCTCGTCTGGAACGCCTTTGGTGCGCGGCCGGCATTTCTCACGGGTGCAATGCTTGCACTGATCGCGTCGGGGCTCTTGTTTGTGCTCGTACCGGCTCCGGCCGATAATTCCAAGTATGAAACGTATCCTGGTTACCAATGATGATGGCGTGCGCTCGGAGGGTCTTCAAGCGCTGGCCGATGCGATGAAGCCTCTCGGTGAGGTCACCGTCGTTGCCCCACTGGCCGAAGCCAGCGCAATCGGACACGCCCTCACTCTGCGCCGCCCGCTCCGTATTGAAACGATTGCTGAGCGTGTCTACGCCGTGGACGGCACGCCGTCGGATTGCGTGAACATCGCTCTGACCAGCGTGCTTCGTGGCATGCCCGATCTCGTCGTGTCCGGCATCAATAAAGGATGGAACCTGGGGGACGATGTGACCTATTCAGGCACCGTCTCGGGAGCGTTCGAAGCTGCGCTGCTGGGTGCTCCAGGCATTGCCGTATCGCTGCAGAACACCGGCGAGAAATTTGATTTCTCGGAAGCCGCGCGGGGCGCGCGAATCGTTGCGCAGTCGGTGTTGGAGAAAGGCATTCCCTCCCGTACGTTTTTGAACATCAATGTGCCCAAGGGGCCGACGCGAGGCTTCAAAGTGACGGTGCAGGCGCGCCGTAATCACATCACCAAAGTGGACGAACGAATCGACCCACGCGGCCAGCGATACTTCTGGATCGAGGAAGGGCAGAACGAATGGGAGCCCCACGATCGCTCCGACTTTCAGGCGGTGCGCGATGGCTACATTTCCGTGACACCCTTGCAGCCTGATTTAACAGCGTACAGCGTCATTCCCACCGTGGAAGAAATCCTTCTGGAGCTCGAAACGGCCCGATAGGCACGGCCGTTGCACGTAATCCGCTCTGAGCTACCCAGTTCATGGACGGATTGCAGCGATTTCACGATCGCCGCGAGGCAGGTCAGTTGCTGGCCCGGCAGCTCGCACACTACAAAGACCGCGACGACGTCGTGGTCCTTGCGCTTCCGCGTGGCGGCGTGCCCGTGGCCTCCGAAATTGCTCGAGATCTGAAGGTGCCGCTCGACGTGTTTGTCGTCCGCAAGCTCGGGGTGCCCTGGCAGCCCGAGCTTGCCATGGGCGCCATTGCCGGCAGGGGCACCGAGGTGCTCAACGGCGATGTCGTCACGGCGTACAACATTCCTCCGCATGTCATTCGTGCCGTCGCGGAGCGCGAAGGGCGTGAGCTCCAGCGGCGCCTTCAGGAGTATCGCGGCGACCGACCGTTTCCCGAGCTTGGCAATAAGACGGTCATCCTCGTGGATGACGGCCTCGCCACGGGCTCGAGCATGCGGGCGGCCATCAACGCCATTCGTCATGAAAAACCGAGCGCCATTGTGGTGGCCGTACCTGTTGCGGCCCCCACCACGTGCCGCGAGTTCGAGCCCGAAGTCGAGGAAATCGTGTGTCTCCGTACACCGCCCGAGTTCTCGGCAGTCGGGCTCTGGTACGAAGACTTCTCTCAAACCACTGATGACGAAGTTCGCGAGCTCTTGAGCCATGACGCCGCACGACGCCATTCAAACGGCCTTCACACCGCTCACTGACGTCGCCGACACCGGGACGGTGATCGAGCTCATCGGTGAGGCGCCGATCGTGCTGCTCGGCGAAGCGAGCCACGGCACTCACGAGTTCTATGCGAATCGCGCCCGCATCGCGAGGCGGCTCATCGTCGAGAGCGGTGTTCGCGCGGTGATTGTCGAAGCCGATTGGCCCGACGCCTATCGCATCAATCGATACGTGCGCCACGCGAGCCACGACAGGAGCGCGGTCGAGGCACTCGACGACTTCAAGCGCTTCCCAACCTGGATGTGGCGAAACGCTGATGTCGTCGAATTCGTCGAGTGGCTCTACGAGCACAACGATGGGTTGCTGCCCCATGAGCAGGCGGGATTCTACGGGATGGATCTGTACGCGCTGCATGCGTCCATGCGCGCTGTTCTGCAATATCTCGACCAGCGCGATTCTGATGCGGCTCGCCGGGCCCGCGAGCGCTATGCCTGCTTCGATCGCTACGGAGGAGATCCGGAGACCTATGCCTACTCTGAAACCTTCGGGCTGGAGTCCTGTGAAAACGATGTGATTTCGGTGTTGTTGGATTTGCAGCGCCGTTCGGCCAGCCTGTCACGAGACGCCCTTGTCGGGCGCGACGAATACCTCTTTGCCGAGCAGAATGCACGTCTCGTGACGAGCGCCGAAGAGTACTACCGCACGATGTTACGCGGCGGGCCGCAATCGTGGAACCTGAGAGACATGCACATGGCGGGAACGATCGAGGCGGTGAGACATCATCTCGGCGAAAGCGAGCGCCCGGCAAGGGTCGTCGTCTGGGCGCACAATTCGCATGTGGGCGACGCCCGTGCGACGCAGATGGGACAGCGCGGCGAGCTCAACGTCGGTCAGCTGATGCGCGAACGTTTTCCCGGACAGACGTGCCTGATCGGGTACACGACATCGCACGGTACGGTGACAGCGGCGTCTGAATGGGGCGGAACGGTCGAGCTGAAACGCGTGAGACCGGCGCTGGCCGACAGCTACGAGCACCTGTTTCACGAGCTCACGAGCCCACGATTCTTTCTGCCGCTGCACGACGAGCCGGTCCGGCACCTCTTGATGAAGCCGCGGCTGGAGCGCGCCATTGGCGTGATCTACCGCCCAGACACCGAACGGCAGAGCCATTACTTGCATGCGAGCCTGTCGTCCCAATTCGACGCAGTGATGCACTTCGATCATACAAGCGTCGTGCGCCCGCTCGAAACGGTCGCGCCGTGGGCCTTGCATGAGGTGCCCGAGACGTTTCCGACAGGAGTTTAGCCATTGGAGACTTCCGAAACCGCCGTCCGCTTCAACGTCGATGGCATTCACATCGATGCGGATGTGGCAATTCCTCCCGCTGCCGCCGGTCTGGTGCTCTTCGTACACGGCAGCGGCAGCAGTCGTCACAGCCCGCGCAATCAGTTCGTGGCGACACAGCTCCGTGGCGTTGGCCTGGGGACCGTGCTGATGGACCTCTTGACCCCGGATGAAGAGCGCGCCGACCAGTTCAGCGGCCACCTTCGATTCGATATCGGCTTTCTCGCGAGGCGCGTTGCCGCCATTGTCGACCAACTGCGTTATCAGACCAGGGTGCCATTGGGTTTATTCAGTGCGAGTACCTGGTGCTGCGGCGGCGCTGGTCGTTGCCGCCGAACGCCGGAAAGACGTCTCAGCGATCGTCTCGCGTGGCGGACGACCGGATCTCGCGGATTCGGTGCTTCCTGCGGTCGCCGCGCCGACCTTGCTGATTGTCGGTGGGGAGGACCACGACGCCCTCGAGTTGAATCGTGAGGCAATGGCCCGCATGAAAGCGGAGGTGCGCCTGGAAATCGTCCCAGGCGCGTCACACATGTTTCACGAGCCCGGCGCACTGGAAACCGTGGGCCACCTGGCAGGTGACTGGTTTATCCGTCATCTCCAGGGTGAAAAGAAGCCGGCATGAAGCGGCGCGAGATCGCACGGGCAGATTGGCCGGAGTTTTTCGAGTCGTTCACTGGGCAGCATGAAGGCTGGCTCGTGGGCATCGAGCGTTTCGACGAGTTCTTCGACGAAGGCATCGAAACCCGGCACCGCAATGGTGCGCTTCGCGGTGTGCGATCGGAGGCCGGCGTCGTCGCATTGGCCGTCGACGATCGCGCCAGTGGCCATCTCGAGACCGAGTCGATTCACGATCCACAGCGTGTTGTGCTCGAGCAATCGGAAAGCAACGTCGATACGTCGCTTGAAATCGACGGTTCGCAGTCCTGCATCATTCTGCGGTTCTGTCACCCGATGCCGTCCCACATGGTCGACGGCTACATCAGTACGTAGTGTCCGGCTTTAGCCAGGCTAAAGCCGGACTGTAAACACGAAACGTCCGGCCTCAGCCGGACCGGCTCGGAGGCAGCGATGGCTCAATGTGAAGTGTGCGGCAACAACTACGACAAATCGTTTCAGGTGATGCAGGGGGGGATTTCGCACACGTTCGACAGTTTCGAGTGTGCGATCCATATGCTCGCGCCGACGTGCGCGCACTGTCAGTGCCGTATCGTCGGCCACGGAGTCGAAGCCAACGGCACGTTCTACTGCTGCGCGCATTGTGCGAAGAGAGCCGGGGTGAAGGGCGTCGACGATCGCGTATAGCGGACACCTCTGTGTCGGAGGCGAGGGCCTGGGTGAGGGCGGACACGAAAGCGTTTGCGGAAAACGCTGTAGTGATAAGATAACGGTCGTCGGGGCGTGGCTCAGCCTGGTAGAGCACTCGGTTCGGGACCGAGGGGTCGGAGGTTCAAATCCTCTCGCCCCGACCAACTTTTCCCGGAAACATTAGGAAAGTCCGTCGGTCATGGTCGGCGATGATCGGCCATGATCGGTCGTTTTCGGGCTCAAACCTGTATGCTGTTTGTATGCTAAAGGGCACTGCCAGTCAGCATTGACGCCGCACAGGCGAATTCCTCGAACGAACAAACTATGGCCGGTCGGATGCCGGCCATTTCTTTTGTACGGCAAACAGCCAGCCGCGAGGCAATCCGGGCAGAAAACTGCGGCACCGGAAATTGGAACGCCTCATCGCGTGCGATGTCATTAATCCACCGACCATCGATAAGGATCAGCGGATCGTATGACCCTGGACCGCCGTCTTCGTTCCTCCTCCATGCTGCGTAAATCGCGGGCGCACGTGCAACTTGTGTGGCCGTTGTGTGAACCGCTTCTCTGTACTGCGTTGAGCCCAGACAAGTACCTCGCCAGGACCAAGGCCGGCCAGGTGACCTTCCTCGACGTCTTCGAGGGCCACCAGTGCGCTCTTGAGGTGCTTTAGCCATTGGGGAGACGTCATGCGGTGCAGCAACAGTATCGACGTGAGTTCGATGACCGCTCGCGGGACCGACAATGGGTCCTGGCTCGCAATGACCACGCTCGTGACCTGATGGCGCATTTCCCTGATCGTCTCGACGACCTGACCAATCAGGTCGGACTCGGTGATGTATTTGTGGGCCTCATCGAATACGACCAGTTTGTTGAAGTCGCGTCCGCCGAACTTCGTCGCCGCGAAGATGCGCAACATCACAACGAAGAGGCCAAGTGCCTCGTCCTTCTCGATCCATTCATCCCGAAGGTCGACGACCACCGTCCGCCCTGGACGTAGAAGGTCTCCCAAACGCTTGGTGTCGTCGATGTAGGGCTCCGCCAGGTTCAAGCGGTCGTCTGCAAGCCGTTGGATCGCAGCCGGCAGGCCCGCCGATGCGATCTCCTGACGGAAGGCGTCGACGGTGAGCCCGCTTCGATGGCGGCGCATAATCGCAACGAGCTGTCGCATGTAGAGCGAATCGTTGCCATAGGCGCCGAGCAGAAACTTCCAACTTTCAGCTCCAAGCTCGGACGAGGCGAATTTTATCGGCTCTACTGTGATGCCCGGAAACTCTCGTCTGCGCTGATCGACCTTGGCGTCCGGAGCCAGCAGGATGACATCGCGAAGGCCGGTTGGCTCTGCTCCGAACTCGGTCCTCAGACGCTCAATCTCGGTCTTCTTCTGGTTAGGAGCCACTGCAGACGCGTACTCAGGCTCGTACGCGTCGCTCTTGTGGTAGTGGAAGATGACTGTCGCGAGTGGAGCCGGAAGAACGTTGATTCCATGATTCGGCGTCGACGCCATCTCGGCGATGACGCCCAATGTGTACGACTTTCCGAAGCCTTGAACGCCGAACAGGCTGATTGTGTTGCAGCCGTTGAGGTCAATCGCGACCTTCTGCGAGCCAGATTTTCCGATTACACCGTACTGCGGTGTCATGGCCGTTGCGCCAAGGAGGATGTCGGTAAGCGGCATTGGCGCGGGTCTGGAAACACGACGCTCGGATTCAGACTTTGAGATGGGGGGCTCCGCTACGGGTTCGTGCGTTGTGCCTGCCTGAGACGCATCAAGGACGGTCGGCACTTGGACGGTCTCTCCTAAGAGGACGTCCGTTGCGCCTTCCGGTGAGCCCAACGTCGCGCTCGGAAGACTCGGCGATGCCACGAATTCTGAAGCGGCCTCCCTGACGTGCAGTGGACCCTCGTCCCGTGTGCGCGCGTATTCGGTTGGGTGACGATCTCGATGAGGGAGTCAAAGGGTGACAGCCCGGCATCAAGGATTGCGCGAATTTCTGGAGGCACCTGCTCGTCATCCGAGTTGAGTTGGATGAGTTGTTTCAGCAAAGCCTTGAAATCAGAATCGAACATTTCCGGTGGTGATGCCAAAATGCTTGGCACCTCCTGCGGGTCATCCTTGAGTCCCTCTTCCCGTGCATAACGAAGGAGATGATTCATAGCGAAGATGGCCCGAACGAGATCGAGAAGCCTTGCGAATTCATCCGAAGTGCTTTCCTGCGCAAGCTGTGCCATGCGCGAGCGATAGTCATCTCCCATGTCAACGGTGAGACTGAGGTCATAGGGACATTCCGCGAACGGCGACGGCAAGTGTCCATACACGGGACAGTTGCGACAGGTCGCATGCGCTTCTTTATCAGCGATCCAGCCAGGAAGCTGCCTAGCAACGCGCAACGTATAGAGTCCCAGATGAAGACCAAGAATGGTTTTCAGGTAATCAATCATCACCGGTCGGGGAACCTCGTCGCGGTACGCCAGGAGGCGCTGAATGTCGTCACAGAGCACGCGCGATTGACCGATGCACGTAGGCGGGTGCGGAGTCACCTTCTCGCCGGAGGAATACATGTCGGGGAGGCCTTCGACAAGCTTGAGGACGGTAAGTGTCTCGACGTCCAGTTCAGTTTTCCCGTCGTACGCCTTGGTGGCTGGATCGCGTCCGAGGTCTAGATAAGAACGCAGGTCCTTGAGCGCCTGCTGCTCGCCGTACTCAAGCATCGCGTAGAGCGCATCGGCATGGTTGTAGTCGCGGCAGTGCTTGGAGACGCGGATTTTGTGCGCATCAAGATGAAGCGGCCGCAGCGAGGCAATTGCCTCGGTCGGTCGCGTGCGGTTCACCAAGTCGAAGATGTCCGTCTCAAGCCAGCGTCGGGCAATCTCGCGGTGCTCGTTGAAGCCTTGGACGCCGGGAAGGGATGCGAGCGTATCTAGATGAACATCGACTTTTTCGAACTCAGATTTCTGCCGGCCACGTGTTGCCGGGCGGCTGCCATCGCACTTGAGAAGTAGAAACAGGTTAATAAGAACGCGATCGAGGTCGACATTTTTGGGATCCGGATAGAAGACCTTCGGATTCCTGAACTCTTGATCTTGCTTCCGGAGCTTCATGACGTTGCCTCCTTGCCAGTGACGCCGTCCGTCGTGGCGTTCTTTTCGAGTACGAGGCGAATTCCGTCTGCTCCGCCTTGAGCTGCAATCTTGTAGAACTCCTGGTCGTCGGTGGTAACGAGAACCTCGTCAAACGTCGTGGTAAGCAGCTCATTCCTAAAGATGAGTAGATTGACAAAGAGGCCCTGCAGGTCCGACGTTGTAGGCCTGTACCCACTTCCGACGAGCTCGAGCATCTCGAGCAGATCAAGCGACACGCGGAGGCTGGCGACGCCGTCCCCGCGCTCACCGATAATGTCGACAGCGTCCGGCGCGTACTCGATATAGTCGACAAGGCCAGGCGCCCTATCGACCTTGATGGTGAAGGAATCCTTGGGAAACAACCGGTAGCTTCGGAGCCTGGCCTCTTTTACGCGCGTGATTTTCAATGCAAGGTAGCGTTCACGAATATCCTTATTCCGTAATCCCTCGGACAGGGAAATCGCATCTACAACTTTGTCGCGAAGCTCACTGGTTGCTGCTTTTTCGTCCTGCGGATTTCCCGGTGCGACGATTCGTTCCAGCAGGGTCGCCGAACGGTAGGGCAGCATCGTCCGCCAACCTTCATCGCGTCGTTCGAAATAGGCCCAGCGCCGCCACATCGATTGAAGCGCGCGACGGCTAGCCAGGAGCCTGTCGAGTGACACATCATCGCCAGGCGCGGGGACGTTTTGAGTGAGTGCCGTCATGACTCGCGACGCTTGAGACGAGCGACTCTCGAAAGTCATCCACGGAACCGCGACGTTCGGGTCGTGGTCAAGTCGTCGGTCGAGTAATGGCGAATTCACGAGTCCGACATCGATCTCCCTTAGACGTCGAACCAGCCGATCCACCGCCCTCTCCTCCGCTCGCGCGCCTGGGGTGCTCGGTCGCGTTGATGGCAGGGGCCCTTCCAGGTCGGCAAAAGCGTTTGGGTAGTACACCAGCCGCTGGATCAAAGTGGTCGTGTCGCCGACTGCTTCTGGTGAGATCAATCTATAGACCTCTGAGTCCCAGATTGCGGAGGCCATCCATCGCTTCCTGCGGTCGGAACTCCAATCCGCATGAACAATTAGGGAAGGGAGGATGTGACCGTCGACGGCTTCCATTTTGCCGCAATGCTATCAAGCAATCGGTCCACATGGTCGACCGAGTTGATGCCTTCCTCGGATGGCATTAGGTGCGTCAACTACGGACACTTGCCGCGCTTGGCCATCGGCGAGCGTGTTCGTCAGCGGAACAGAGAGGACGTGCGGCCATTCTCTCCGACTCCTTGAGGCGGCTGTATTTCGGGCGGTCTGTACGGTACGCGTAGGGTATGCGATCGTTGCTCGCAGAATGCGCGATCACAATCTTGTGCCTTGAATCAGTCTGCTCGTCGCTGTAGAACGTATTGAGCACCCAGTGAGATCAGCGGGAGTCTGCCATGGCATGGAGAACTGTCATTTCGTTCTCTCGGCGCGTCGTTTTAGTTTTGTTCTTTGCCATTTTTACGCTGCCGGCTTCGCACAGACCGGCTCCGACCCAGCGAAGCTGATTGAACAAGCCGATCGCCTCGCCTGGGTGAAAGCCTGGACGCGAGCCGCGCCGCTTTACGCCGAGGCTGAACGCCTTTACGCTGCGCGCGGCGATCGCCGCAATGTTCTGTACGCGCAAATCAACCACTTGCGCGGTCAACTTCCTCGACTGCCAGTACCTGAGGTCTCGCAGCGTCTAGCCGAGTATCTCGAGGCCCCGATCGTCCAGAGCGACGAGCGCCTCCGGCTCAGGACCCTGATCATCAAAGGCGAGACGGACGTAGATCTCGATCCATCGCTTGCGGAGCAGTCCTGGAGTGAGGCTTTGAAGCTGGCCGAGAAGCTAGGTGAGTCTGCCTGGGCCAACCGCGCGCAAGGCGAACTCGGCCTCGTTGCCTTCCTCCTCGGCGACGTCAATAGCAGCGTGATCAAACTGGGACAGGCGCTGAAGATCGCGGAATCAAATCGCGATGCGGCGTCGGTCGTTCGGTGGCTCACGCTCTTCGGGCACGGCTACGTTCAGCTCGATCGGTCGGAACAAGCACTCGACTTCTACGATCGGGCGCTCAAAGTCGCGACGGCGATCCCGGATCTGCAGTTCCCAGTATTGACGTATCTAGGGAAGGGCAATGCGCTAGTGAGGCTGGGACGATTCGTCGAAGCGGAGCGGCTTCTCAAAGACGCCCTTGCTGTTGCCACACGCAACGGCTCGCTAGGGTACCAAGCCGAACTGACATTGATGCAGGGTCAGATTGCCTACCAACGCAAACAGACTGACGAAGCGCTGGAACTACTTGCTCACGCTGCCGATCTCGCCCGGAAAGCTGGCGGCAACCGAATCCTTGCGGAGATTGCCCTCGAGCTCGCGAGAATCCAGCGCGCCAGCAACAAGCCAGCCGAGGCGGACAAGACACTGCGTGAAGGCATCGAGATCGCGCGCAACATGGCCGAGAGACTTCTGCTGCCTCGCCTGCTTGCACAATTGGCGGATCTCCGCGTCTCCGAACGGCGGTACGCGGACGCTGCAGCCCTGCTCGAAGAGGCGACCGATCTTTTGGAAGGTCTACTGACAAGCGCAAGCAGCCCTTGGGTGCGAAGCCGGGTCATCGGGGGCATGAACGATGTTTTCCTCGCGCGCATTCGCCTCGAGGGTTCACGGGCGGATCCCGCTCGGCTGTTCTCAGTGGTTGAACAGGCGAGGGGTCGCTCGCTGCTGGAACTTCTCTTAGCGACACCAGTCGCCAATGTCACGAAACCTGCGGCATTTCGCGCTGCAGAGCGTCGTATCTCGGGCCTTCAGTTGAGATTGCTACGCGCAAACGGCCGCGCCGAGCGTCAGCGTCTCCTAGACCAGATCTTCGTCGCAGAGGAGCAACTGGCTCCGCTGTCGACAGAGCTATTCAACCGCACCCGTACAGCCCCGCGAAAACCAACGACGTTGAGGGATCTGCAGCGAGTGCTTCGAGCGGATGAAGTATTACTTGAATTCGCGTTGGCGGAGCCGAACTCCTACGCTGTCGTAGCGACGAGGAACGCGGCACGCGTACATCGGTTCGGTGGAAGGACTGCCATTCACGAGGCGCTTGAGCCTTTGGTGAAAGGAATTCGTGGGGGAGCCGACGTGCGTACTGAGGCGAGGACCGTCGGGCAGATCCTGCTGAGATCGACTTCCTGAGATTGCGGCTCGCAAGCGCATCGTCGTGAGTGCTGATGGGGACCTTCACCAACTACCGTTCGAGGTGCTGGTCACGGAGTCCGGCAAGCTGCTTCTCGATTCTCACGTCATCTCATACGTTCCATCGGGTTCTGTGCTGGTCGTTCTGCGTAACCGTCAGATCGCAGAGTGCGCAGTTGAGGTCGGCGTTGGCGGTCAGCGCCTCTCCAACAACGCCGATCGAAAATCCAGCGTCAGCCGGAGCAGTGTCGCCTTTCGGGGCGATTTCCCGCGGGGTTTACGATTTAGAGGCGACTCAATTGCCAGCCCTGCCTTCCGCGAACGACGAGGCTCGGTCCGTAGGCACTGCGTTTGGTACAACGTCTACCGTTCTGCTCGGTGACTTGGCGACAGAGCTGGAACTGAAGAGGCAGCCGCTTCACGATTACAAGGTGCTTCACTTTGCGCTGCACGGAATCGTAAGCACGAAATTCCCGGCGCGTTCTGCGTTGGTTCTCCGGCCCGGCGGGGCAGAAGACGGCCTCTTTCAAGCGAGGGAGATCCTGGCGTTGCGCCTCGGGGCGGATCTGGTAACGCTGTCCGCGTGTGACACAGGAGCAGGCACTGTCCACGGCCAGGAGGGAGTTGCGAGCCTCGTTCGCCCGTTCCTTGCGGCCGGCGCGAGAACGGTGGTAGCTAACCTTTGGACGGCGGATGATCGGTTTAGTCTCGCTCTGATGCGCGAATTCTACCGCCAGCTCGCGACGGGAACGGACATCGGAGACGCGATGCGGCGAGCAAAACTGAAGATGCTCCAGCAGTTTGGTCCAGAAGCTGTCCCGAAGCTGTGGAGCGGCGTACTTGTGAACGGCGACAGTGCCGCTATCGTCTTGCCGCCGCGAGCCGCAACCCAATGAGAACGGCACCGTGGAGTTCTTAACCGAATCCCAACGCCGTGAAGTGTTCGCTACGGTCCTTCGAACAGTGGACAGGAAGTTCATGGGCCCAGACGCGGACACCATGAAGCTTCGGCAGGAACACGAACGCGAGATCGTTGGCAGCAACAGCGGTGAAACGTTCGAGCTGGCGATGAACTCCATGCTGAAGCAACTCGGGGCGAGCCACACCGGGTTCTTTAATGAGAAGCATGCACGGGCGGCGGCAGAATCGCGATTGCGGCCACCCTCATGAAGGCGGAAACAGGCGACGGTACCAGATGGATGTTTCAGGACGTCCATCCCGGCGGAGTCGCGGCGCAGGCAGGCATTCAATCCGGTGACGTGCTGCTCAAAATCGGTGACAACGAACTCGTCCCGCCCGATGCGATGCCGTTCGCATTGGGAGAGACTTACTCGATCACGTTTCGCCGGGGCGACGGGTCCGTCTCGAACGCCACATTGGCCATTCCTGGATCGAAAGAGAAACAACGGCCGATGGTAGTGCCCGATCAAGTAGTGACTGCGTCAAGGCTTACCGACGGCGTCGGCCTGGTCAGGGTGAGCATGTTCCCGGGCATTCTCGGCATGGATGTGGCGCGCGACATCAGCCAGGCCGTAGCCGAGCTCGGATGCGCTCGACTGGTCATCGACCTTCGGGGGAACACCGGCGGTGGCATCGGTTGCCTACGGCTCATGAGTCAACTCTGTTCTGATCGGCGCGGCGTGGGATATAGCGTCAGCCGCGATGTTGCACGAAAGGGATTCGACAAGGAGCGTCTGCCGGCGTTCGACCGGATTCCCAAATCAAAGCTGGGAGTGGTACCTCTGATCTTCAGATTCGCGCGAGCGAGCAGGTCCGTTGCTGTGTTCACCGAGGCGCTCGGTCGAAAACCGCATCACGGCCGAGTCGCAATGCTGGTGAACGAGCATTCGGCAAGCGCTGCCGAAATGGTTGCCGCATTCGCATCAGAGTATCGATTGGCGAAATTGGTCGGGGTGAAGACCCCTGGCAGATTAGTGGCGACGAGCGCGTTCAAGGTTGGCTTCGGCTATCGGGTTGTCCTTCCAGTCGCGGCGTATTTCACGTGGCACGGAACGAACCTCGAAGGGCGCGGGCTCGTACCGGACATCGAAGAGCCGCTTTCGCCTGAGGCGGTTTGGAGCGGAGAGGACAACCAACTTAAACGAGCCGTCCGATGCCTGAAGGAAGCTGCGACGGCCGTTTGAAGAGAAGAAGCTGGCGTGGCGTAGGTTGGTGATCGAAGCACGACTCTTCGACCGTCACGAGCTGGTCACCGTCCTGGTACGGCAGCGGCCGCAGCAGGAGCTGATCAACGACGGAGAAGACGGCGGTGTTGCCGCCGATGCCGAGGGCCAGCGTCAGGATCACGGCGAGGGAAAAGCCCGGGCTGCGCCTGAGACCACGAGCAGCGTGCCTGACTTCTCGCGTGACATCTTCTGCAACGCGCATCGTGCGTCGCTCCATCAGCTGCTCTTGATTTGAGTCACACCGCCAAACTGGCGGCGTGCGCGTAGAACGCCTCAGTCGGATCCATGCCGCGGCGCTCGAAGCCCTCCTGGAGCAGTGTCAGATGCTCCCGGAGTTCGTCGTCCAGTTCTTCGTCCACTTCTTCGTTCAGCCCGAGATCGGCGGAAGGTTCCGCGAACTCGTGAAAGCAGCACGCGCAGCATTGGATTTGGCACTCGTGATTGGATTTAGCACTCGTGCGCCAAAAATTCCACGCGTCATGACTACCGGGCCATGGCGCCGAGCGCCCACGCCACCTGCCTGCGCACGCGCGCATCCGAATCCTTGAGCGCCGCGGCCAGACCTGCGGCCGCCCTTGCATCGCCAATCGCGCCCAGTGCCCACGCGGCCTGCTCCCGGGTCCTCGCGTCCGAATCCTGCAGTGCGCTCACCAGCGCGTCAACGGCTCTCGCATCGTTAATCGCGCCCAATGCCCAGGCGGCCTGATGCCGAACGTCGGCGGACGCGTCGCGCAACGTTGTCACCAGCGCGGGCACGGCTCTCGCGTCGTTGATCGCGCCCAGTGCCCACACGGCCTGCTCCCGGGTCCTCGCGTCCGAATCCTGCAGTGCGCTCACCAGCGCGTCAACGGCTCTCGCATCGTTAATCGCGCCCAATGCCCAGGCGGCCTGATGCCGAACGTCTGCGGACGCGTCGCGCAACGTTGTCACCAGCGCGGGCACGGCTCTCGCGTCGTTGATCGCGCCCAGCGCCCATGCGGCCTGCTCTCGAACCGCTTCGTCCTGGTCGCGAAGCGCCGTCATCAGCGCATCAACCGATCGCTCGTCGTCGAGCGCACCGAGCGCCCAGGCGGAGTTCCTGCGTGCAGTGCTGCCACCGTCCCGAACGACTCTGATCAAAGAGTCGAGCGACGCGGGGCCAATTCGCACCAACGCGCGAGCGGCCTCCTCTCCGGGCGTAGTCGGTCGTTCGTCTCCCGACCACTGTCGCTGATCCTGCCGGCACACCTGCGGCGCGACCGGCTCCGCGTCGTTGAGGAGGCGAACGAGCGCCGGAATCGCGGCGGTGGCCTTGGCATCGAACACCTTCCGGGTGCACGCGCCACGAGTGCGGACGACAGGGTCCGGCGACCGCAGCATCTCGATCACCGCCGCGAGCTCCTTGTCTGTTGCTGTGCGCTGCGCCGCATGGGCAGGCGCAAGGGCAATGACGCCAACCAGGCTGCAGGAGAGAGTCAGGTTCTTCATGGGCCAGCCGTCGTGTCGGCGCTGATTGAGGCGCTGAAGGACTCCGACGCAGCGCTGTCGGCAGCTCTCCGTCTCAAGGGACGACGATGCTTTCGTCGGAAGGACAAGCTGCTCCTACTCCTCGCGCAAGAGGTTCACGGGGTCGAATTGTAACGCGCGATACGCTGGCACCAGGCTGGCCATTAACGCGACAAACGTCAGCGTGGCCGCTACAGCGGCAAGTGTCAGCGGATCTGATGCGCTCACGCCAAAGACGAGCGTTTCCATGACCTTCGCCGACGCGATCGCGGCGATCGTTCCGGCTGCGATGCCGACGAGCGCGGGCGACATGCCCTGGACGATCACTTGACGAAGGACGTCGGCTCTCTGCGCGCCCAGTGCGATTCTGAGCCCGATCTCGCGGCTGCGTCCCCGGACGATGTGCGAAAGCACGCTGTAGATTCCCACTGCGGCGAGCAGCAGCGCGATTCCTGCAAAGATTCCAAATAGCAGCGCACTGAAGCGCTGCGGCGCTAGTTCCTCGTCGAGCATCTGCACCATCGTCTGGATATCTCCGACCGGCTGCTCGGGATCGATCTCGCGGATCGCTGCCGCGGCAGGCTGTGCGAGCGTGGCGGGAGGCACTGATGTCCGTAAAACAAACGTTGCCCTGCTATATGGCTCGCCACGGGTGTAGAAATACACAGTCGGCGTCGTGGCTTCAGTCAAATTCCGCTGCTTTATGTCGCCCACGATTCCGACCACTGGCCGAAGGACGGTTTTCGACACGGCTGGCAGGGTTGCACGGCGTCCGATCGGATCGTCTCTTCCCCAATACAGCTTCGCGGCGTCCGCGCTCACTAGCAGCGCCTCCGTATCGCTGTCGACGATGTCGCGTCCACGGAGCACCTGAATTCCCATGGCACGCATGTAGCCAGGTGTAATCTGCCGAACCTGCACGGCCACGGGGTCGCGCTGAGGCGCGTATCCCTCGAGCATGAGAGGCTGTGAGGATCCGTCGGCAAAGGGCAGGTCGTCGATCGTTCCGGCCGCCTCGACACCGGGCAGTGTGCGAATGCGCTGCAACACTGCCTCGAAGAATGACGATCGCTGTGCCGGCGTCCGGTATCGTGCGGGCACGAGTCTCACCTTCATCGTCAGAACATTGTTAGGCTGGAAGCCGGTGTCGCCGGACCTAAGAGCCAGCAGGCTCTGGATCATCAGGCCAGCGCCCATCAGCAACACCAGCGACAGCGCGACTTCGCATACGATGAGCACGCGGCGCGTGCCGACACCGACCGCTCCCTTGCTGCGCCCGCCTTCCTTCAGTACGTCGTTGAGGTCGAACCAGCCTGCACGCAGCGCCGGCAGCGTGCCCGCGAGGATGCCCGTGAGCATCGACATCCCAACCGCGAACATTAACACTCGCCCATCGATCGAGATTTCCTCCGCCCTCGGCACCTGGCTGGCAAGCAGCGTCGAGGCCGACGTGAGTGTCCCGTACGCGAGCAGAAGCCCGAGCGCGCCGCCGGCGCCTGCGAACAGCAAGGCTTCGGTCAACAGCTGCTTAAAAACTCGTGCGCGTCCCGCTCCAAGCGCTGAGCGAATCGCGATCTCTTTGCGTCGGCTCAGGGCGCGAGTGAATAGCAGGTTGCCGACGTTGGCGCACGCGATAAGGAGGACCAACCCGACGGCGCCGAGCAGGGTGAGAAGCATCGTGCGGCTATTGCCTACGATATCCTCCTGCAGCGGCATGACCATCGCTCCCCAGCCTTGTCCGTCGGTTTGGGGAAACGCACGCGCGAGCCGTGTGGAGATTGCATCCATCTCCGCTTGCGCCTGCGCCAGTTCGACATCTCGCTTCAGACGTGCGACGCCATACAGATTGTGATTCCCACGGGCGGCCCGCTGCTTGTCGTTGAGTGCGAGGGGAATCCAGACGTCGCTCGCCATCCCGGTCCATGACGCAACCGAGGCAGTGGCCGGCAGTACTCCGACGATGGTGTACGCCTGGTCGTTGAGCTTCAGCGAGCGGCCGACCACGTCCGGATTTCCGGCGAACTCGGATCTCCAGAAGGGGTCGCTCAGGACGATCACGAACCGGCCGCCTGGCGTGTCCTCCTCTTGCCGAAAGACGCGCCCGAGCACCGGTCGGGCTCCGACGACGTCGAAAAAGCCCGCGCTCACCGCCGTCGCACGTACTGTTCGCGCAGTGCCCGTGCCCGTGAGCGCCAGCTCTCTAAAGCCGCAGCATTGGTACATCGCCATGCCCTCGAACGACTCCGCATCCCGTTGCCAGTCGTAGAACTTGCCGGGGGAGAGCTCGAAGGGTCCGCCGTCCGGGCCCGGTGTCCGGGTGTAGATCCGCACCAGGCGTTCCGGCTCCTCGAAAGGCAGCGGACGCAGCAGGACAGTGTTCACGACGCTGAACATCGCGGTGCTCGCGCCGATGCCAACCGCCAGCACGCTGACGACCGCAACCGCGAACGACGGTGTCCGGGACATTACCCGGAACCCATAGCGAAGATCCCGCATCGTGTCTTCGAGGAGCGCGGGCCGGAACTCGTCGCGCGTGCTTTCCTTGACACTTTCTATTCCACCGAACTTCAACAAAGCCTGGCGCCGGGCCTCGTCGGGACTCACGCCGGCGCGAAGATTCTTTTGTGTTTGTTCATCGATGTGGAACCGAATCTCTTCGTCGAGGCCACTTTCAAGCACATTGCGCCTGCGAAGCGACCGAACACGCTGCCATAGCTCACGTATCCACATCATGATGCGTCTCCAATATTCAGGTTGCGTCAAGCACGAGGTTGATTGCGCGAGACATGCGACGCCACTGCGCCAACTCCTCGCTAAAGTGACGTCGGCCCTGCGGTGTGAGCGAGTAGTACCGTGCGCGGCGATTGTTCTCGGTAACGTGCCATTTGGATCGGATAAGACCTTGTCGTTCGAGCCGATAGAGAGCGGGATAGAGTGAGCCTTGCCCGAGGTGCAACACGCTTTCAGACCACTGCTCGATCCGCTCGGTGATGCCCCACCCATGCATGGGCTCAAGCTGCAGCGCCTTCAGAACGAGCATATCAAGTGTCCCCTGCAATAGATCGGGTTTGTCCTTGGCCACATCACTCCTTTCGATGGACGAGAGGAGAATAAACCCAGTTCCTTTCGAACGTCAAGAGGAGCAGTTCCATTTCGCGAATGGGACGTTCAGTCCCACTACTGAATCACGAAGATCGGACGCCAACCGAGATTGAGCTCCGCTCCGGCGGTACGAACCTTGATACACATCAAGATAGCCTGGCGGTGAACGATCTCTTGTCGACCGTTCCGTTGGCACACCCCTTCGTGGGCGACTCGATCAGCCGGATTGATATCACCGTCAGGCCTGAATGCGTAAGGAGCCTGGAAAATCGCGAGGACCGCGCGGGCAGTTAGGGGATCGTTAGAGCTGCGCTGGCACGTTTGACGTCGGAAGTCACCGTTGCTGACACAGTTTTTCATCACCGATCAGCTCGATGCCGACGATACGCCCAGACGCATCGCCCGATGCGATGCCCTTCGTATTGGGAGAGACGTACTCGATCACGTTTCGCCGGGTCGACGGCTTGACGCGGGAAGTGATCGGCATCATGTTTGGGGCCAGCGCCATTCGAGAGTTGCGCGCCAAGAATCGCCCAGAAATCGACGCCGAGTCTCGTGCTTACAAGACGTGGCTCGACACGATCCCTGGCGCCCGACTGATCGTCACCCACGACAGCGGCCACAACGTTCCAATTGAGCAACCGCAGCTCGTGGTCGAAACCATACGTGAGGTTGTCCGACCGGCTGGGGATCGGCCTCGACAGTAGTCAGTTCGCTAGTGGAATCACCCTGTGCTGGATTCCTTAGGCCTTAGTCACCCCGCAACGTGAGAGCCGGGTCAATCGTGACGGCGTGCCACGCCGGAAGCACACTTGCGCATATGGTGATGAGAGTAAGGACGCCGATGGCGACGAGGAGTGATGGGCCATCGAACAACGCAACGCCGAACAACAACGTCTCCGCAACACGCGCCAGTGCAATAGAAATCAGCAAGCCGGCGCCTAACCCGAACGCCGACAGTTGGGCACCCTCGCCGACGATCAGGCATGCAAGTCGTCCTCTGGTGGCGCCGAGTGCCGAACGTACCGCGATTTCACGCCTGCGGGCGGAGACACCATGTGAGAGGACTCCGTAGAGTCCCAAGGTCGCGAGTAGTGCGCCTATCAGGGCAAATCCCGTAGCCGTTGCCGTGACAAGCCTTTCCTGGTCGATTGATTCCGCGCGTAGCGCCGTCATCGTCGCGATGTCGTCAAAGGCCGCGGCCGGCTCGAGATCGTGGGCAAACTGCCGAACGCTGCTGACGAGCTCCATGGGGTCAGTGGTGGCTCGGATCAGGAGATTAATCTCACGCCGTATCCCGTATCCGTGCGCTGGTGCCACGTAGACTTCTGGTAGCGGGATCTCCCGGGGCCCGTCCTTCAGCACATTCGCCACGACGCCAACGATTCGGGCCTGGGCCTTGCGCGACAGGATATTCCCAACATGGAACCCCAGCGGCTCGGTTTGATGGAGAAACGTCCGGACGAACGCCTCATTGACCAAGAGCGCTTGAGTACCGCTATTGATGTCAGCCTCGTCTAGAAACCGACCTTGACGAAGGTGCAGCGCCAACGCTTCTGCGTATCCTGGGGTAACGGTGTATACCCGCACTCGCGCGGTCACTGGTTCTCGCCCGGCCATGGGGATTGTGAGGTTGGTCGCAGCTGTTGATAGACCGAACGGCATCATGTTGCCTGCCCCAGCGGCCTGGACCCCTGGTGTGGCTCTTAACCGGGGCAACAACGCTGCGAGAAACTCATCCGTCTTCGCTTCGCCCCGCGATGCGCCGGGGAGATAGACAGTGGCTGTCAGAACTCGGTTCGGATCATACCCAGCATCCGCTGAAAGTAGTCGGACCATACTTCGGCCGAGCAAGGCGGCCGTGACGACGAGGGCCACGGCCAGGGAAAACTGCACGACGACGAAGGCGCGCCGCCATGTCGAGGCTTGCACGCCGGCCGACGTTCGATGCCCTTCATAGAGAGCGTCAAGACGCGGCGGCACGCCCTTAAAGGCGGGAAATACGCCTGCGAGGATTCCGCTGGCGAGCGAGATCGCACAAGCTAATGTCAAGGCGACGCCGTCGACGCGTACCGATGCCAAGCGCGGAAAATCGGGAGGCACGACGGCTGGAAGTAGACGCACAATGACGAACGCCAAAAGTACTCCCACGACTCCACCAAGCAACGTGAGCACGAGGCTCTCGGTCAACAGTTGACGCACGAGTCGGAGTCGTCCACCGCCAACGGACGCCCGTACAGCAAACTCATGAGCGCGAGTGTTGCCACGAGCGAGAAGCAGGCTGGCGACATTTGCACACGCGATGAGCAATAGGCACAAAACGCCGAGCAGGAAGAACATCAGAGACGGGCGGATCTTCTCTGTCATGTCCGGAACAAGTTCTCGGACTTGAACCTCGACTGGTCCTCCGTGCCCAAAGAAAAATTGGGTGATCGGCGGTCGCGGCACTGCTCGTGCGAACGCGGTACCTTCCGCTGCCGCTTGTGCGACATTTGCGCCAGGACGCAGACGTGCGATGGCCTGCGTCGCAACGACCCTCGATGATTCGCCATCTTCGGTTGGATGAATCAGCCGCATGGGTTTCCACAGACGCGTCAACGGAGATGGGAATGTGAAAGAGGGCGGCGCTACGCCGACAATCATGTGCGGCTGTTGATCGATGATCAGTGATCGGCCGATGGCTGTAGGGTCTGCAGCGAACTGCTGTCGCCACAATCCATCACTTATCACCACCGCTGGAAGGGCGCCCGAACGCGCGTCATCTTCCGTGAAGAAGCGACCAAGAGTTGGCTTGACCCCTAAAATGTCAAAGGCTGCTGGAGACAGCTGGGCACCGTCCAGGCGCGTCGGCTCATCAAGGCCGACGGTATAGGAGGCGCTTCCAAACGCGGCTATCGGACCAATTGTCTGATTGTGACTATTCCATGCATAGAACGTCAGGTTACTTAACCAGCGCTCAGTGCTGGCAGGTGTACCGCCAGGATGTTGTTCCCAGATTCTCACCAGTTGTTCCGAGTTCGCGAATGTCAGCGGCCGATAGAGGATGCTATAAACGATTGATGCCGCAGCCGTGGTCGTACCGATCCCGAGAGCCAAGGTACACACCACGAGCGTGGCGAAACCGGGGCTACGTCGAAGGGTTCGCAACCCGAACGCGAGATCTTGGAGCACTTGCTCGAGCCACACACCAATCCAAGCGGCTCGAGCATCCTCCTTAACGCGGATCTGGTTGCCGAACTTCCGCAGCGCCGCATACCGAGCCTCCTCCGGTGGCATGCCCCGGTCGATATTGTCCTGCGTCTCCCGCTCAATGTGATCGCGGATATCGGCGTCGAGATCTGAAAGCGGGTGGGACTTCCTCATTCGCCGCGGAGTACTTCCACTGGGTCGAGTCGTGCTGCCGCCCGGGCAGGGACCAAACACGCTAAGAGTGCTACACCCATGAGGACCGATGGAACGACGACGAACGTCGTCGGGTCCGTCGGCGCCACGCCGTAGAGTAGGCTCACACCAAAACGGGTCAAGCCGATGGCTGCGAGAGACCCGAGGACGATTCCGATGAACGCGAGCGTGAGGCCCTGCCTCACGATCATCATCAGAATCTCACGTGGGCGAGCACCGATGGCAAGGCGGATGCCGAGTTCGCGGCGGCGACGGGCGACGACAAAGCTGATGACACCATAGATGCCGACGATCGCAATCGTGACGCCGATGCAGCCAGCCACGGTTGAGAGGCCCGACGCCACACGCGGCACGATCAGCGCCTCGCTCAGGTGTGTCTCCATCGTGCGCAGGTCGAAGACGGCGAGCGAGGGATTCGCACGCCGGAGGGCGTCCCGCAACACGCCGCTATAGGAAGCCGCGTCGCCTTTGGTCTTCACCATGAGGGTCACACCGCGCGGACTCTCCGCGGCAGCGTAGTCGTTCAGAATCGGCAGATAAATGGCGGGTTTGGGAACCTCGCCGATCGTGCGAGACTTCGCAGTCGCGACGAGCCCCACAATCTCCAGTGACTTGCCATCTCCGACCACTCGTCGGCCAATGGGTGATTGATTAGGAAATGCCGCGCGTGCGAAGGCATCGTTGACGATGGCCGCTCTTCCTGTCGCGCTCTGGCCAATATGGAAGTCCGAACCGGACAGAAAAGGAATGCCCATCGTCCGAAAGAAGTCTGGGCCGATGGCATAAATGTCCGTGCGAACGCGCGGTGCCTGCGGATTCTTGGAATGCTCCGCCGGCACAAATCGTGAGTTGCTCACAATAAAGGTCAGTGGCACCGCCGTAGTGAGCGTTGCGGACTCTATGCCAGCGACACCATGCGCTTGCTCAACAATCTCTCGCAGCAGCTGCCTGGCTTCGAGATCGGACCGGCGGTCGAGCCCAGGATCAAAGGCCAGCATGAGTAGATTGCGGTTTGCGAAGCCCGGATCCATTTTCTGCGCCGTGTGAAGGCTGCGCAAGAACAGCCCCATGCAGACGAGCAGCAGAGTGCAGATGGCCACTTGGACCACGACGAGGACGTTACGAAGCCCGAATCGTCCTGTCATGGCGCTGCCGCGCGCATCCAATTTCAGGTCAGTGATGAGGTCCGGCCGCGTGGCTCGCAGAGCCGGCACGAACCCAAAGGCGACGGCCGTGACGACCGACAGCGCGACGCAAAAAAGTAAGACGCGATAATCCTGGCTGATTGAGAGATCCAGTGGCCAGCCGAGGGGAATCCGGAGGCGTCCGAAGAGCGATACGACGTACGCCGCGACAACCCACGCCGCAATGGCGCCGAGCAGCGCGAGCAGCAGGCTCTCAGTGAGCAGTTGGCGCACCAAGCGACCGCGACCGGCGCCCAGCGCCATCCTCGCCGCGATTTCCCTGCGTCGTGCCCAAGCACGTCCCAACAAGAGACTGGCGACATTGGTGCATACCGCCACCAAGACGAGGGCGGTAATACCGAATGAGACTAAGAACAGCATCTGTGCCATGCTTCGAAATTCCGGGTTGAGCTGCCCGGCACGCGCGAGGTCAAATCGCCGATCATTGTTGCCATCGGCAAACGTCGCGTTCAACCGCCGAGCGAGAACATCCAGTTCCGCGCGTGCGGCCTCTGGCTCAATGTCTGGACGCAGTCGGGCCTCCGCAGTAAGCCAGTAGCGCCCTCGGTTCACCATCACGCGTTCGATGATTCCTGCGAAGGTGCGGTGTTCCTCAATCATCGAGAATGGAATCCAGAATTCCGACGCGAACCCGACATCCGTCCCACGGAAGCCATCCGCGGTGACGCCGATGATCGTCGCGTCGCGTTGGTTGATCGCAATCGTCCGGCCGATGACGCGCGGGTCGCCACCGAGGCGACGACGCCAGAAGTCGTGACTCAACACGACCACGCGGGACTCGCCCGGTGTGTCGTTGCGGCTGGCGTCAAATCCGCGGCCGAGCGCGAAGCGTGGCCTGACGACCGCGAAGTAATTCGCCGTTGCGATTGATCCCCAATGCCTCTGCGGATCTCCCCGCCACGCGATAGACGCGGGCAGCGCAGTGTGTGCGGCAATCCCTTCGAAGGCGCGCGCCTCACGCAGATCGTGGAAGTCTGGATACGACAACGCGCTACTCGTTTCTCCTGTGCGGTGGTCGCGTTCAAAGAGGCTCATCAACTGCCCTGGTTCGTCAACCGGCAGAGGTCTGAGCAGAGCGAAATTGACGATTGAGAAAATGACGGCGCAGATACCAATTCCCAGCGCTGACGATCCGACGGCGATGGCCGCAAATCCTGGCGCGCGTCGAATCAACCGAAGCGTGTGCCGAAGGTCCTGCCGCAACTGATCCAACCAAACCGGAATCCAGACGGCGCGCGCATCTTCTTGTGCCCGAGTCACATTGCCAAACTTCCGGAGTGCCGCAAACCGCGCGTCCTCCGGCGTCATCCCTCGCTCGATGTAGTCCTGCGTCTCGCGTTCGATGTGATCGCGGATATCCGCTTCGAGATCAGAGAGCGGGTGGTTCTTCTTCATGCGGGCCTCAGCACGCGCGCCATCGCGCGCACGAATTTCTCCCACTTTGACGTTTCGAGCGCGAGCTGCTTCTTGCCCTTGACCGTGAGCCGATAGAACTTCGCCTTGCGATTGTTCTCGGAGGTGCCTTCCTCGAAGGCGATCCAGCCGCGCTTGATCAGCCGATGAAGCGCTGGATAGAGCGAGCCTTCCTCGACGAGCAGGACGTCCTCGGAGCTGTGTTCGATGGCTTTCGCGATGGCGTGGCCGTGAGCTGGGCCGAGTTGCAGAGTGCGCAGGATCAGGAGATCGAGGGTGCCTTGGAGCAGTTCGAGACGTTCTTCCATAGACATTCTAGGCGGAGAGTAGGGCTGGCTCACATAGAATGTCAAGGTGAATCGCTGACGCATCCAGTATGCGGACAGGCGAAACTGGGCAGGCGCGCCCCCTTTCCCTCGAAGAACCCAACGGGGAACAGAACCGTATCTCACCTGTTGCTTTCCAAAATGAACCGTGCAAATATCCTGTTGGAAACCAACATGGCAAAGAAGGACGTTCAGCAAGGCACGGTTGCGCTGATGGTACTCAAGACACTCGACGTGCTGGGCACTCTGCACGGTTACGGGATCGCCCGCCGTATCGAGCAGATCAGCGGGGATCTGCTGGCCGTCAACCAGGGCACTCTTTATCCTGTTCTGTTGAAGTTGGAGCAAGAGGGTGCGGTCAGCTCGGAGTGGGGCACGTCTGAGAACAATCGCAAAGCACGCTTCTACCGCCTGACGAAGGCCGGGCGCAAACAGCTCCAGGCTGAAACCAAGGATTGGGAACAGACAACCGCATTGATTGAGCGGTTTTTCGAAGTGAAAGCAGAGGACTTGCTATGAAGGCTCTCCGCCGATTCTTTGTGCGCCTGACGGCGTCGATCACGCGGGGGCGAGACGAGAGACGCCTGAGAGAAGAGGTCGAGGAACACCTCGCGCTGCAGACCGCTGAAAACATCAAGGCCGGGATGTCACCCGACGAAGCGCGCCGCCAGGCCGTTCTCAAGTTCGGTGCCGTGGAAGAGGTCAAGGAGCACTATCGCGATCAGGGAGGCTTACCGATTCTCGAACATCTTCTCCAAGACACTCGATATGCCGTGCGGTCTCTCCGCAAGAATCCAGGTTTTACCGCAGTTGCCGTACTGACTCTGGCCCTTGGCATCGGCGCGAATAGCGCGATCTTCAGTTTCGCTGACGCCGTTCTGCTACGACCGCTCCCCTTTGACGAACCCGACAAGCTGGTTATGGTGTCCGAGAGCCGCCCGGGCCAGGCCGGAAGGGGTAAAGCGGCCTTCCTGAACTTCGTCGATTGGCGCGACCAGAACCAAACCTTCGAGTCGATGGCTGCTGTCACAGGAAGTGGCGTGACAGTGCAGGCGTCCGATGGAACACCAGAGCAGATTCCTTCGCAATCCGTTACGACCGATTTTTTCCGTGTATTCCGCGTCAAGCCAATCATGGGTCGAGCCTTTATCAACACCGATGTCGTCCCGAAACCGAACGTGGTCGTCATCGGCGAGCGCTTCTGGCGAACCCGCCTGGGCGCCGATCCGGCAATCCTGGGCCGCGCGCTAACGCTGAATGGTCAGCCATACAGCGTCATCGGCGTGATCCCCGCGTCATTCCAAATTTTGCAGCCGAGTGAGCTGTGGACTCTGTTTTCAGCGCCGCCTGGAGCCCCATTCCTCCGTCGTTCGCGCTTCTTTGATGTTGTCGGACGCCTCAAGCCCCGCGTAAGCCTGGAGACGGCGCGTGCGGACATCAGGACTGTCGCCGACAACATTGCGGCCTCATCGCCCGAGACCAATAAGGGCTGGACGGCAAGCGTTGATGAGATGGGCGAGATGCTCGTGGGTAATGAACTTAGATTGACATCGCAGGTTCTTGTGGCTGTTGTTATTTGCGTCCTTCTGATTGCTTCCGCGAATGTCGCTGGCCTTGTCCTGGCGCGGGGAGCGAGTCGGACCCGTGAGTTTGCCGTCCGCGCGGCACTTGGTGCTGGCAGAAGGCGAGTACTGATGCAGTCGTTGACAGAAAGTCTGGTGCTTGCTTCTGTCGGCGGTGTCGTGGGATTCGGATTGTGTGCTGGCATCGTCCGCGCCGCACCATCGCTGGTTCCGGCTGGATTGCTACCTCCCTCGGTGGCGTTGTCTCTCGACTGGCGTGTGGTCGCATTCTGCGCGGTTGTCAGTACCGGCAGTCGGCATCTCATTCGGACTTGCACCGGCATGGAACGCTACACGCATATCGCTTACCGAAGCCATTGGTACGGGCACACGTGGCTCGACGACTAAAACCGGCGCTTTTCGGAATGTACTTACGGTCGCGGAAGTCGCCGTAGCGGTGCTCCTCTTGTGTGGAGCTGGGCTGCTTGTTCGTACGCTACACAGTCTTGCCAATGTTGATTCCGGCCACCGTGCCGAAGGCGTTGTTACAGCGCGCGTCACTCTGCCCACCGGCCGGTATAACACTCACGAACGCATGCTGAGGTTCCATGAGAGTGTCGAGCGCGAACTCAACGCCGTCCCTGGAGTTCAAGCCGCTGTTGGCACGTCGCTCCCTCTGGATGGCAGTTTCTTTGGGCAACTATTCGAGATCGTCGGCGATCCACCAGCCGAGCCATCGCAGCGGCCGGTTGCGACGTACGAGATGGTCAGCAGCCGGTACCTTGACACGATGGGTATCCCCATCGTGCAGGGGAGAGGATTCGATGATGGCGATGTCACAAACGGGAAACCCGTGTGTCTCGTGAGCGAGGAGTTTGTGCGCCGGTTCCTGGCGGGGCGCAATCCAATAGGGATACACGTTCGGGTTTCACCGATGACGTTCGCCTCGATGATGGCACCTGTCACGCGCGAGATCGTCGGTGTTGTACGTCAGGTGAAGGAGCGGCCCGGAGAACTGCGCGAGGCTGCCCAGTTATACGTCCCCATGGCTCAAAATTCATGGTTTGCCACGACGATTGTCGCTCGTTCAGAGGTCGGCCGACCTGAAGCATTACTCTCAATAATCCGCTCCGTTGTGGCAAAAATCGAACCGACCCTGCCCTTAACCCGTGTGCGGACGCTTGAGGAGGTCGCCTTAGAAGCGAACGCTCGACCGCGATTCCGCGCGCAACTCGTGGGAACGTTCGCCCTGTTGGCGCTGGTACTCGCGATGGTAGGGCTGTTTGGGGTTCTTGCGTTTTCGGTGCAGCAGCGCGTGCAAGAGTTTGGCGTCCGAATTGCTGTCGGGGCGAACACGTCCGACATTGTCCACCTCGTACTTCGAAGAACCGCTTGGATCACGCTGAGCGGAATTGCTTTCGGTCTGGCGATGTCTGCGGGGCTGAGTCGGTTTCTGCAAGGACTGCTGTTCGGCGTCGAGCCTATCGACCTCACCACATTTGCGGCAGTCGCGGCCGTGCTGATGATGACCGCACTCGGTGCGTCACTCGCGCCTCTCATGCGTGCCGCCCGCGTCGATCCGCTCGTGGCATTGCGGTATGAGTAAGAAGCTGCTGCGTCGGTTCTTCGTCCTTCTGACCGCATCGTTCACTCGACGCCGGGACGAGGTACGGCTGCGAGAAGAGATCGAGGAACACCTCGCGCTTCAGACCGCTGAAAACATCAAGACCGGTATGTCACCAGAGGAGGCACGTCGCCAGGCCGCGCTCAAGTTCGGTCCGGTGGCGGCTATCAGGGAAGCCTACCGCGATCAGCGAGGCCTTCCGTTTCTCGAACACTCTCTCCATGACCTTCGGTATGCCGCCCGTGGACTGCGTAAGAATCCCGGATTTGCGCTCATTGCTGTGCTGACGCTCGGGTTGGGTGTAGGTTCCACGGTTGCTGTTTTTACGGTCGTGAATGGTGTGCTACTGCGACCTCTTCCGTATCCGGTTCCACACGAGCTTGTTGCGATTTCGCATCTCGCTCCCGGTGTGGACATCGGCGGAGAGGTACTATGACCTCCCCAGCGCAGCTATTCACCTACCGTGAAGAAAACGGCTCCTTTGAGGAGATTGGCTTGTGGTCAAACGACCTGGGTTCTGTGACGGGTTTTACCGAGCCCGAGGAGGTTCGACGCCTAACTGTCAGTGACGCAACGCTGCGGGCACTTCGACTTAAGCCTATTCTTGGGCGGTCGTTCTTAGCCGAGGATGATGTGACTGGAGCGCCTGCGACGGTTCTGCTCACGTATGACTACTGGCAATCGCGGTTTGGCGGAGATGTGTCTGTGATTGGTCGCTCGATTGTCGTGAATTCGGAGCCACGCCAAATCATCGGCGTCATGCCAAAGGCATTCCGTTTCCTGAACGTCGATGCCCAAGTCATTCTGCCAATGCGGTTTGATCGAGCCACACAGCGTCTCGGAACATTTAACTATGCTGGACTTGCCAGGCTGAGGCGTGGCGTCACGCTCGCTCAGGCGAATGCTGACGTGGCCCGCATGAACAGGATTTGGCTGCAATCATGGCCAGAGCCTACGCCAGGATTCAGGACCATGATGGTAAACGCCCGCCTCACGCCTGCTCTTCGACCCCTTAAAGAAGAGGTGGTCGGCGATGTGGGCACGGTCCTCTGGGTACTGATGGGCACAATTGGATTCGTGCTAGTGATTGCATGTGCAAACGTCGCCAATCTATTCCTGGTTCGCGTGGGAGGACGCCAACAAGAAATCGCCGTGCGAATCGCGCTTGGAGCCGGGTGGCGTCGTATCGCCGGTGAGTTGCTCATGGAGAGCCTCGTGCTTAGCGCCCTAGGTGGTGCGCTCGGTCTCGCGCTCGCATCGGGCGCTGTGTCCATGCTCCTGACGATTGGGCCGACGACCTTACCCCGTCTCGGAGAACTCAGCATCGATAGCTCCGTCATCGTCTTCACAATGGCCATTTCAATCCTGTCTGGCATCGCCTTCAGTGTGCTGCCGATCGTGAAGCATGCAAAGCCGGATGTCGAACACGCATTGCGTGGTGCAGGGAGGACGCTCAGTGACAGCCGCGAGCGCAATCTTGCGCGGAATACGTTGATCATCGCGGAAATAGCACTTTCGTTAGTGCTCGTAATCGGCGCCGGCCTGATGATTCGCACGATCGTTGCGATGCGCGCTGTGGACCCGGGGTTTACTGCGCCGGATCGAGTTCAGTTGACACGCATCAGCATTCCCGCTGCGCGAGTATCCAGCCCAGAACAGGTATTTCGTTTGCAAAATGAGATTCGCGACAGACTCGCTTCCATCCCAGGCGTCATGGCCGCCGCATTCGCCAGTTCGGTGCCAATGGAAGGATTCGGCCCAGGCGGGGACTTGTTGCTTTCACGTGATCGTGTCTACAGCGAGCAGCGGTTACCGCCCGTGCGCCGCATGGAATTTGTCTCACCGGGATTTTTTGCCACGCTTGGCATCCGTTTCGTTGCTGGTCGCGACCTCACCTGGAGTGATCTCTACAGTTACAATCGGGTCGCGATCATCTCCGAAAATTTGGCACGCGAGATGTGGCGCGAGCCAGCCGCTGCACTTGGTCAGCAAATTCGAGAGTCTCGCGACAGCCCGTGGCGTGAAGTCGTCGGGGTCGTGGGTGATGTGTACGACAATGGCGTACATCAAGAGCCACCCAAGACGGTGTACTGGCCACTGCTGATGCAAGACTTCTGGCGCAGAAGGTACGGCCATCCAACGGTCGGTCACGTTCGCGATTCGCAGTGAACGCGCCGGAACCGCGAGCCTCGCGGATGAGGTCCGCTCAGCGGTATGGGCGGTCACCTCCGATGTTCCTGTGGCTCAGGTTCGCACTCTGCGGGAGGTCTACGATCGTTCTATGGCACGAACGTCGTTCACCTTAGTGATGCTCGCGCTTGCCAGCACGATGGCGGTAACGCTTGCTCTCGTCGGTATCTACGCCGTGATCTCCGTCGCGGTGACTCAGAGAACGCGGGAAATCGGCATCCGATCTGCGCTGGGTGCTCAGCGAAGCGACGTTAAGAAATTGTTTATA
This sequence comes from Vicinamibacterales bacterium, assembly GCA_963761975.1. GTDB lineage: Bacteria > Acidobacteriota > Vicinamibacteria > Vicinamibacterales > JAMQPK01 > JAMQPK01. The sequence goes on along the minus strand of CAVXIR010000007.1, from coordinate 1,540,094 downwards.
CGGTCGGGTGTGGAGCTTGCGAGTATCGGTGTGTGTATTGGACTCGTGGCAGCGTTCGCCCTGACGCGCGTGATTGCCTCGATGTTGTTCCATGTCGGTCCACTCGATCGAGGCACCTACGTTGTTGGTGCCGGTCTGACTATGGCGGCCGCGTTGCTGGCCAGCTACATCCCTGCCCGCCGTGCTGCCCACGTCGATCCACTCGTGGCGTTGAGATATGAATGAGGTTAACTGACACCGTCGCGCATGGCTCCGTATTGTTGCGAATAGAGAAAACTTGGGGTGTGGCTCCCTTTGCGAACATGGAGTGTCATGAATCATCGAACGCTTGCGAGGCTATCGATGGCGGCTGTCATCGTCGGCGCCATCGTCGCTACGGCGGCGACGCAGACCGTTCCGCGAGATGCCTTAGTCACTGTCAACGGGGTGACTCTTCACTATGTCGAATGGGGCGGCAAAGGCGACACCTTGCTCTTCCTCACCGGTGCGGGTGCATCGGCTCGCGAGTTCGATTCACTCGCTCAGAATTTTACTGATCGCTTCCGTGTAATCGGTCTGACTCGTCGCGGGCAAGGACAATCCGAGGCCCCCGCGTCGGGGTATGACACCGATACGTTAGTGGAGGACATTAGACACTTTCTCGACGCGATGAAGCTCTCACGTGTTGCGCTTGCCGGGGTGTCGATGGCGGGTAATGAAATGACACGGTTCGCCGGCACCTATCCGGAACGCTTGTCGAAGCTCGTTTATCTCGATGCCGCTTACGATCAAGCCAGTCGGCACAAATTGCAGGACGATCCGCGAACCCGTTATCCGATTGCGCTGGCGATACCTCCTGGCCCGCTTGGGGAGATGATGAGGGAGGCCCAGCAATCCGATCCCGATTACACGCGAGTAAAGGCGCCAGCTCTGAGTTTCTTCGTGATTTATGATGAGATGCCGTATGACGCAAGCGGTGTCGACGAATCGATGCGAAAGACTCTGCAAAAGCTTTGGGAGGAAGTGGGAGCGCCGATGCAGCGGAAGGAAATCGCGAGGTTCCGCCGCGAACTGAAGAATGGACAGGTCGTTGAATTGCGCCATACGACCCATGGCACCTTCATACGCGACCCTGAACCCCGCCGCATCGTCATTCGGGAAATGAGACGATTTCTGTTGGGTGAGTAGGAAACCCCATCGCCTGCCGGATCTACTTTCGCCTGATCGGGTGTCAGGCCACCCCAGGGTGGCTTGACGCTCAAGAAGGCGAAAGTGCCCTTCGTAACCTGAGAACCCGCCCGGACGAAACGGCAATTGTTGGACGTGCCGCAGTCAGCCCCTTAGAAAATTGCGCGAGCGGATACGAAATTAATCGGGTGTGGGCCTCTCAGCACGATCCACCACCAACACTTCGACCGGGCCACGCGCAGAAACTAGCTTGAGTCCCAACTGTTCTTGTAGCGCCGTGAAGATAGATGGTTTGGAAGTGTCTGTAGGGTTCGACGCCCATGCGAGGTCGATGTCGAAAAGCCCGCGCAGATTTGTGCGGTCCACGACGGGCCGGTGAACATTCCCTGCAATCACGGAAACCAAATGGGACAGAGGTATTGCGTGAGCAGCGATTTGAGGGCCACGCCCAGACATTCCGCATGTGGGGCGACCATCATTCCGATCGCGCCGGCGGCCGTCGGGCGTCTTTTCAACAGTCGTGCAGTCGAAATCGGATCTCCTCAAGCCCTTGCCGAGTGCTCCATCCGCACGCGCGAGATGCAATTCGTAGATTGGAAGGTCTCTCTTTTCTTGATGGACGGCGAGCTTGAAGCGCTCAGCCAGCAGCGCGCGCAGCATGAAATGAAACGGCCCTGGAGGGGCACCTGCAACCGGCCTGGGTATGTCCGTTTCGGCTTTCGCAATTACGTCAAAGCGATCGGTGTCCATCCATGCCGGACCGCCCTCTAATTGATGATGTCCGAGGTCATACGCGCTCTCAATCAACCACAGCAACGGCACATTGAGCGCTGTGACGCGACCGCCCGGCTGGATGTTGATCCCTGCGCCTCCGACGCCTGACGTGTTTGGCCGCACCGAGGCGACCTCAAACGTAGGCCCGTCATGTTGAGGGCGGTCTACCTGTTGCGCTGACGCGACAGGCCACGCGATTGCGACTAACGTCGTCGACAAGAGGATTCGGCGGATAGCCATCCCTACCTCCTTTGCGATTCAACTGCGCCAACGCGCATTCAAGGATAACGCTACATACACTCAAGTTATCGACCAAGTCATTCCTTTCTAAATACCGCGCAGGCGGCACACACCCCGACTTTTTCCTCTCCTGGCCTGAGTAGGACAAAAGGGAACGGCGAAGTGCAATGCCTTCGCAGCGCCTACGAACTCAGATCAGCAGCCCGCGACGTCAATGAGTCGCGGAGGCACGCGGGAACGTGCAGAGATCGGGCTGTCCAGTCGCCAAATCGGCTCGCGCTACGCAACATCGCATACAGCTCCTATGGAGCCAGGCCAGGGGACCGAAGTCCCAGGGAGTCGAGGCAGACAGTCGGCGTCCGTGCAGTGCATACGTCGAGGCGCGAGACGATTTGAAGTCCCACTCGAACGCAGGCATCAGGCGCCGCCGATCGCTCGGTGGCGCAGTCCTCTCTTGCGCGATGTCGTTGACCCGCTGTTGTGGCCCTGGCTGACTGTGACCTATCCCAGAGGCTCCGCACACGCGGCTCTGAAGGATGGCCGTTTGGACTGCCCGAGCGGGCAGGGACGCATGTCGCGCGTCCAGTCGTCGAGGGCATAAAGGCACGCCGGCGGTCCTCGGCGTGTCAATAGTCGCGTGTCTCTCACATGAGGCGCCGCCCACCTTGCGTGCGGCCCTGCGTGCCGGATTGACTTTGTATCGCGCCATCCGATCGGCGCCAGTGCTCCGAGCCAGATCGCACCGCGCTATACTGCGGGCTTCTCGCTCGCGCGACGCGGGAGGCTGCCCCGTCGTCGCGATCGATGTGGCGGTCGACTCTTGATACGGGTCGGCCGCTTTTTTGTTAGGAAGAACTGCGTTCGGTAAGGAAGTGGCGCCGCTCATGCGGCGACCACGTAGAGGCTAGTCGGTAATGACGGTTGCGAGCCCACGAATTGACCTGCGATCTCATGTGAGCGTTGGTTGAGTTAAGTGGCGAAAATCATCTGTCGACGGGTGGCTAACTGTTAGGGTGTCGTTAGGCTGGAACCAAAAAGGTTCGTATTTGCAGCGAACCCGAGGACTTCTGGGCTCGGTTCGGGACCGAGGGGTCGAAGGTTCAAATCCTTTCGCCCCGACCACTTTTCCTAAAAAAATCAGCAAAATTCAGCCTGGTGGACCGCTCGGTTTCACCCGAGTGGTCGCTGCCTCAAATGGCACTTTGTGCCCTTTTCGTAACCAGAAACATTCGACATTTCGCGTGTTGCTGCGCCGCGATCACGATTCGGCGGCAAATCGGTAGGCTGTTGGTAGGCTGAAGCCGCATCGCCGAAGCCTCGGATGCGCGGGCCACGTTGATCCGAATGACGCGGCCGTGCGCGATTCGCCGGGGCCGTTCATCTGCCGCCTCTTTACCCGTGGGCGTGCCCTTGGCTCCTGAACCGGGCAGCGAATGGCGGTGCCAGAGTCTTATCTAGAGCGCGTCTGCCGCATCACGCGTCGTCCGGGAACCGAAGAGCGGCAACGCCCGAGCCGTCGAGCCCGGTAAAAACCCCACTGACTGAGTCCGAACTGCGGCGGGTCGCGCTCGCATCCGTGCCGTCTCAAGTGTTCGATAGCGAGCAGACAGTGTTCGGTTGTAGCAGTTGACTGTCAACACATCTAGGTGTAGGCTCCCAACACATGATGCCGACAAGAGTGACGTCCTCTACGGCACCCTCGGCTTGATGATCATCAAGACGTTGGAGGCCTTGGGCCCGCTGCACGGGTATCGAATCGCGCGGCGAATCGAACAGATCAGCGGGAATCAGCTCACACTCAACCAGGGCACGCTGTATCCGGCGCTGCTCAAGCTGGAGCAGATGGGGTGGATTTCGTCCAAATGGGGCACATCCGAGAGCGGGCGTCGCGTGAAGATCTACTCACTGACACGCGCCGGGCGCAAACAGCTCCACAACGAAGAAGCGCAGTGGCAGCGGGCGGCAAGTATCGTTGAGCGGTTCTTAAAGATCTCGGAGGACGTCTCATGACCCGCCTGCGCATCCTGCTGTTTCGTTTGCGGGCCCTGCTTCGTTCCCGGCAGATGGATCGCGATATCGACGACGAGATCGCCAGCCATCTTGCCGAAGCGACAGAGGAGTACATCCGACAGGGCCTTTCCCTTGAGGACGCGCGCCGCGCCGCTTACCGCAGTTTCGGTGGCGTGACGCAGACGAAGGAGGTGTATCGGCAGGTCCGGTCATTCATGTGGCTGGACGATTTACAGCGGGACGTGCGGTATGCCGCTGCGCATGCTCCGGCGCGCTCCCGCATCCACGGCGGTCGCGCTGCTGACGCTCGCGCTCGGAATCGGGGCAAACACCGCGATCTTCTCGATTGTCAACAGCGTCCTGTTGCGTCCGCTCGATTACCCCGGACCCGAGCAGTTGATGCATCTCGACGACGCAATCTCCGGCTCTTGGGTTGACGACCTCTCGCACTCTCGCCGCCGGAGTACTTCGAGCTCCGGGAGCTCAACCGGTCCTTTTCAAACGTCGGCGTCTACCGAACGCGTGAAGTGAATCTCACCGCGGGTGATCGCCCGGTGCGCGTGCGGGCGGCGATCGTCGATAGCCGCCTCTTCGAGGTGCTCGGCGTACCCGCCGAGCACGGACGCGTGTTTACGGTGAGCGAAACCGACATCCCGGGGCCTCCTCCTGCACCCGGGCAAGGCCCCATTCCCTCCACACCGATTGCGATTCTGTCACACGAGTTGTGGCAGACCGTCTTTGATGGAAGGTCCGTCATTGGACGAGATGGTCGAGATCGAGGGTCGGCGCCAGGAGATCGTTGGCGTCATGCCGGCGGGTTTTGACCTGGCCGACAACCGTACCCAGATCTGGTTGCCCGCCAGGCTGAATCCGGCAAATCGTCTCAACCGCGGCCTCCACGTCTTTTATGCCGTCGGGCGGCTCAAGAACGGCGTGACAGCACGGATGGCCGAGGCCGAGTTGAACGAGCTCATGTTGAACTGGGGCGAGCGCGCCGGTCTGAGTTCCAGCAACCATGTCTTCAGGCTCACACCACCCGGCCCTCACGTGCTTCAGATGAAGCCGCTGCAGGATGAGATTGTCGGTAGCGCGAGACGTTCGATCTGGGCCTTGCAGGGCGCCGTCGGGTTCGTCTTACTCATTGCCTGCGCGAATCTTGCGAATTTGCTGCTCGCCCGTGCCGAGACACGTCGCCGTGAGTTGGCGGTGCTGACGGCGCTTGGCGCCAGCCGCTGGCGCCTGCTCCGGCAGTTCATGACGGAAGGTGTGCTGTTGTCTCTCGGTGGAGGCCTGCTGGGCGTGTGGCTCGCTCGAGAGGGCATGCAGGCCCTCATGCGAGCATTTCCAGATAGTCTGCCGCGAACGAGCCGGATCGACATCGATCCGCTCGTGTTGCTCTTCACATTCGGTGTGGCAACGGCCACCGGTGTCCTGTTCGGACTCGCACCGATCCTCCATACGGGCGCCGCCGGCTTTCTGACCGCATTGAAGGAGGGTGGAGCCCGTGGTGCAACCAGCCGACTGCGTCACGTCAGAAATGGTCTCGTGATCGCCGAAGTGGCAGCGGCCGTCGTCCTCGCCGTCGGCGCAGGTCTGTTGGTGCGTACGGTCTACAACCTCGTGCAGGTCGACGTGGGATTCGACCGCGCTCGCTTGGTGACGTTCGCGATCACCATACCGCATCCCGGGGTCCAGTACACGGACGTGGCCGCCCGCGCTCAGCTGTTCGAGAACGTCTTGGGCGGACTTCGCGGTGTGCCTGGCGTCCACGCCGCCACGGCCATGTCCGGCTTGCCGCCGAAGCGCCCGGTCGACGCGTTCGGTTTCGAAATTGCGAACTACTCGCCGTCTCCTGACGGACCGCCGTTGAACACCGACTATTTTCAGGCCGTGATGTCCGACTATTTCGACACGATGGGCATTCCCATCGTTCAGGGTCGAGGTTTTGAGCCAGCCGACGCCGCATCGCCGGCTTTGGTGGCCGTGGTCAACGAGACGTTCGCGAAGACCTTCTGGAAGGGACAGAACCCGATCGGGCAACGCCTGAGGAGTGGTGGTGCTCGGGGTACGTGGCTGACGGTGGTTGGCGTGGCGAAAGACGTCAAGCAGGGCGGCGTGGACCAGAAGACCGGTACCGAGATCTATGGGCTCATTGAGCAGATGGGCAGGCTCGACCCTCGCGTCGTGAATCTTCCGTTCTCGAACGTGCCCTTTATCATCAACTTCGTGCTGCGCAGCAGCCTTCCGCCGGCGGCACTGTCGCAGGGCATCGAGCGTGTCGTGCGCGAAGCCGACGGCACCCTTCCCGTCGTCGGGCTCCGCGACATGGATGCCGTGTTCGCCGAATCGATGCGGCGCCCGACGCTGGTGGCGCAACTTATCTGGCTCTTTGCGGCGCTCGCGCTGCTGCTGGCGGCGATTGGCACGTACGGCGTGCTCTCCGTGCTGGTGGCGGAGCGGCGGCACGAAATCGCTATCCGTATGGCGCTTGGGGCAGACCGTTCTCGCGTGCTCGTGGGCATTATGCGACACGGTCTCCTGCTCACCGGTATAGGTGTCGTGATCGGACTGGCCGGCGCCTTTGGTCTGAGCCGGCTGATTGCGTCGCTCCTGTTCGGCGTGAGCCCGGTAGACGCCGTGACGATGATCGGAGTCGTGGCGCTGGTTATCCTCGTTGCCGCCGTGGCGTGTCTCCGGCCCGCGCTGCGCGCGTCGCGACTGGATCCGAACGTCGTACTGAGAGTCGGTTAAGGGTCCGCCGTTATTCCAGCTTAAGCGCCGGGCCAGGCTCCGTTCGGCGAATCCGGAGGAAAGCGCATGCGTGTATTGACGGCGACATTGCTGCTGATCGCGCTGGCGACTGGATCCTGTCGGACGGCCGATGGACAGAACCTGCCCGACAACAAGATTGTACCGCTCGTCGACCACCATCAGCATCTCCTCAGTCCGGCCGGGACAGCGTTGCAGAATGCTTATAGCCTTCGTGAACGATTGCGTTATGACGTGGAACAACCGGTCTTCGCCGAACACCTTGTCGCCATGCTGGACAGGGCGGGCATCAAACGCGCGGTCGTCTTGTCAGACGCGTACTGGTTCGACTCTCCGCCTCGCGTTCGAACCCTGCGCGATGTCGAAGTTCACAACGTCTACGCAGCGGTTCGGGCCGAGAACGACTGGACGGCTCGAGAGGTTGGCCGGTTCTCGGATCGTCTGCTCGGCTTTTGTAGTTTTAATCCGTTGAAAGAGTATGCGCTGCAGGAGCTCGATCGGTGCGCGGAGGGACGAGCGTTCAAGGGCGTCAAGCTGCATTTCGCCGCGTCCGCAGTGGACCTCAGGAACAAGCAGCACGTCGAACGGGTGCGACGGGTATTCGAGGCGGCCAACTCGCACCGGTTGGCGATTATCGTTCACGTCCGCGGGGATCGAAGTTATGGGCGGGAGCACGCAGAAATCTTCCTCACCCAACTGCTTCCGGCCGCCCCCGATGTTCCCGTTCAGATTGCACATTTATGGGGCGGCGATGGGTTTTCGGAAGGAGCCTTGGAGGCCCTCGTTACCTACGCTGCCGCCGTGTCAGCCCCGCATCGAGCGACTAGGAATCTGTACTTCGATGTTACGCAGCTTGCGCTAATTCTTGAGGGTCGGAAAGACGCGCTGCAAAGGATGGCCACTCTGATCCGACAGATTGGCGTTCGTCGTATTCTCTACGGATCTGATGGTGCCATGTTTGGGAACGTTCAGCCTGTGGAGGCTTGGGCTACGTTCCGTCGAGAGATGCCGCTTACGGGTGAAGAGTTTACAGTTATCGCGAACAACGTTGCGCCGTACGCACGCTGAGAAGAGCGAGGCTCATATGAGATGGATTTCTCTTCAATAATCGGGATCGCGGTTGAGGAACACCGTCCGGCTGCTGTCCCTTTTAATGATTGCGGTGCTTGTTCTCGCAGCCTCTCTTACAGCCCAAGCGAAGCGATACCCATTGGACTCGACGACCGGCCTCCGGCTGCACAATGTAGTCGCCGAGCCCGCCGTGCTGCAGGGTAAGAAGGGGTTGCGGATCACTCCGTCCGAAGAGGCCCGGCGGCGGCTCCAGAGTATGACCCCCAACGAACAGTTGCTTTTCCCACAGCTTGCCTCGATCGAGGGACTCGAATTCGCGAACGGCGTGATCGAGGCAGAGATCGCAGGCGCACCGGCGCCAGGCGCCGACGAGGCCGCGCGTGGGTATGTTGGTCTCGCCTTCCGTGTCCAGAATGACGGCACCACATATGACGCGTTCTACCTTCGGCCCACGAATGGCCGCGCCGACGATCAAGAGCGGCGGAATCACGCGGTGCAGTACATCTCGCACCCCGATTGGCCGTTTTCTCGGCTACGGAAGGAGGCCCCGGAGAAATACGAATCGTACGTCGACCTGATGCCGGACGTGTGGACCAAGGTGAAGATCGAAGTGCGCGGTGAACGCGCGCGCCTCTACGTCCACGGCCAGGAACAGCCGACGCTGATTGTCAATGACCTCAAGACGAGCGCGCAGGGCAAAGCGCCGTTGCGCTCTGGAGCCATTTCACGACCGTTGCTCACTTCCGGGACCTGAGAGTCGAGACGTCGTCGAAAGACAGCTTGAAATGAATCGTCGAACCCTCGCACACTGTTCCGTGAACCGTGACGTAGAAGCGTAGAGGGGGCGGTTCGTTAGCTATCGCTAGAAAGATCGTCTCTCGACATCGGCTGCGAGACCGTTTGCCCCACTCGCGCTGATCCGTGGCGCGGGGATCGCGATCGCCGGCGCGTTGGTGATCATCGGGTTCGCACCGAGGACTCTGTAGAGCCGGTCGCGCCGTAGGCAGCCCCTTGAAACCGTTAGGCTGATGGTAGGCTCGGGGTCGGCTCCACGAAGTAGAGCCGATATTCGGGGCTCGATTCAGGGCGTCGCGCCACGGTTCGGGACCGAGGGGTCGTAGGTTCAAATCCTATCGCCCCGACCAAAAAATCCAGAGAAAAGGCCGGATTCCTTTGGGGGTTCGGCCTTTCGTGTTTCTGAGGAGGTTGCCCGAAATGGCTCGAAGTGGGCGCTTGTCGTTGTGAATAAGCCGGTCTTAGACAGGAAAGCCAAGTCTTCAGCCACGTCACATCGCGTAGGAGACCATCACTTCCACGTAACAAGATGCGCCGCCGGGCTTCGCAGAGAGCATCGGCCTTCTGGCCGAGGGTTGCAGGTTCGAGTCCTGACGGGCGCGCCAATATTTTCTCGTTCGCAACGAGATTGCAAACCTTGTGAAAAAGGGGCGCCTTTGATGGGCGCCTTTTATTTTAGGCAGTTGCCCCTCCAGTGTCTGCGACAGGCGATTTCACGCAGCCGTCGAAGCCGAAGGCTTATTATCTCTGCGCGCATCAATCAGGATGACGTTTGGGTGCCCGGTAAGTTTCAGCTCCTCTAGAATTCGATCCACGCGATCTTTCTCAGCTTCCGAGAAGTAGGTCACGACTTTCAAGACATGGCTTGCGTCACTGGCTTTCTGGTAAATCTCTGCCTGCTTCTCTTCGAAACTGCTGAACTTTCTCACATAGAGGAATCAAGGCGCGCACTGGATGACCAGTGCGGAAATCGTCCAGTGTGGTGAGCCGCCTCGGAATGAATCGAGAACCCACAGATTAAGAAGTTCAAGGCGGGCCGTCTAGCCGTGTCCACACGCTTCGCTTCATTCAGTGTTTTACTCGGCGATAGCCATTACAGTCCGCTACTTCCGCTGAATCCTTCGGTTAGGGTTTCACTTAGGGTTTCACCATTATGCGGAACCGGCGGTGCTAGAATCTCGCTCCACCTTGATGGGATTTCTTGTGGCCGCGAGCGTTTCCCCCTCCGCGCCGCCGAGCCGTACCCGATTTCTCTCTTCGCCGGGTCTTGCTTCCGTTCAAACCGTGGGCAGACCTACTCGAGTGTCCGGAGGTTATTCGCGGGTCACATCGACTTCGGTTCGTGATCCGGTTACCTCAACCGTTTTCTCGATTGGCTCGGCGCCGGCGTACACGATGACGGCGTACGTCCCCGACACGACGTGCGGAATCTCGAAGTGGCCATTGGAGTCGGCGAGGGCGACATACGGTGACGATGCCGCGATGATTTGAGCCGACATGCCGGAGTGGGCGTCACAGCTCACATCGTACACGCCGGAGTGCTCGAACTTGTGGACGTAGCTGATACCAGGCGGCAACGCGACATTGAATGCCTGCTCACGCGTTTTGCCACTCTTGACGTTGATGTTGTGCAGTTCCTCGTCGCTGTTCAGGAATTGTGCTCGATGGCCCGTTCTCACCAAAAGAACTGAAGGAATGAAGATGCGCGACAGCTGATCCATATACGGCATGGTGGCCGGCTCGGGAAGTGGAGCCGAATGCCGCGGCTCGAGGATCACGATGGCCGCCGTTCCGGTATCGGTGACCGGAGCCCTGCCGACCACGGTCGTGCCTGTGTTGCTCGATTCGCTCGTAGGCCCCATGCTCACGGCTTCCGCGGCAGAAGCCGACTCTCGTGACGACGCGGGCGCTGGCTTCGAACACGCCGCGAGAGTCGCCGCGAGAACGATTCCGGCGCAGCCAAATCGTTGATGAGTTAGTAGTCGAACCATTCAATTACCATTGTAGCCGCGATGGCATGATGCGGCAGCATAGGCATAGTTTTGGTCCACGGGAGTCATGTGAAACATTCCTAGGTGAATGAGGCTGCTGGTGATGTTATCGAGGTGGCCATTCAGGGATTGCCTGTCTTCTACATCACGCTACGCCTTTCGTTCTGCGTTCCAATTTCGGCCGCGCGAAGTCACTCGCTGCCGCGACACTGAAAATAGACCATCGTCTGCACGTACGGATGCGCTTGATTGACGGGGTCCGTTTTGCACTTACATAGCGAGCCTCCCAGCGTGCCCGGCGCTGCAGTAGTTAGGTCGCCTGCGCTCACGGTCGAGCGTATCCGACCGGGAGTTGATGACGAACTCCTTCGCCCGTGCCAGACACGTTTTCCGACTTACAAAGTGATCGAGATCGCTGACTGGCTCGAAAGCAATTAAACGAGTGGACTGTGCGTTCACATGAAGCCTATTTGGTGGCTCCGTATCGCACGAAAATGGTTACCCTGTAGTTACCCACGCCCGAAAACGCCTAGAATTGTTCGGGAAAGATGACAAGGCAGGTCGGTTCGGGACCGAGGGGTCGGAGGTTCAAATCCTCTCGCCCCGACACCTGACGCCTCACGAGTTCTTCGGAATCGCGTTTTCGGCTTGGGTTTACCACGCACTTGGCAGTGGGGGAGATCTGGATCAACTACACGCGATCATCGCCGACACATCGGTAACAGCTCACGCGCGCTCTTGAGCGTGATCCGGCGGCGACTTTGTACAGGATTTCTCTAGCCAGGCGCTTGGCTGCCGCAGCCGTTCCATTCTTCCTGGTCGTCGTCTCGGCCGCGATCGCTGCCGAGCAGGCGCCGCAAGCCAAGCCAACACCCGAGCAACACGAGTCGGTTTATGTCGTTCGCAGTTGTTTCTAGAGCGAATTGAGAAACGCCAATAAAGCGGACCGGTCGGCGTCACTCAGGCGATCGAATCCGCGTCTCGCAAGCTCTGCCTCTCGAGTGTGCCTGCGAATAGCTTCCTCCAACGTCGCGTTTCCGTCGTGTAGAAGCGGGCGCCGAAGTCGTAGTCCCCAGAGAGCAGGGGTGCGAATTTCGTTCGGCTCCGCTGCGCCCTGCTTGATGCCGTCACCGGTGCCAATATCATGGAGCAACAGATCTGAAAACAGCGCAGCCGTTTTGCGATGGAAGAGCGGGTTCGCGTTTGGTCCGGTTTCGAGTGTCGGAACATGACATGTGGTGCAGCCGATCGCAGCGAAGAGCTGCTCTCCCGCGCGCACCTGCTCATTCACGTCTCCGCGCCCAGCCGGTGCCAGGAAACGCATGAAACTGGCGAAATTGTCGATTCCGCGCCGCCGTGAGCGAGGATCGCGAATATCCTCCGGGTCCGGAAACAGATCGCACAATCGCATCCGGTCGGGTGGAATCCCGAAGGCGCTTTCATGAGGAAAGATGTCGTTGGTGATGCCCATCTCATTGCGATAGGCGTCCGCGCCAAACGTAATAAGCGTCGCATGTTGGGCCTTCCAACCGAACCGACCGACGCGGCGCTCTCCGGTGTCGACATCAACGATCACCGCCGCGCGGCCACTCACGCCATCGCCATTGCGATCGTTGGGGTCTTCGAGACTCCGAATCGTGTCGTCAGGAATGGCCTCAACGAGACCCGCGCCAAATAGGGGAATGGGCACTCGCCGCGCAAACACGTTCGCGTCCGGAGGTAACACCGGCTGACATCCATGGCCGGGAACCGAGAACATATGAAACAGCGTGTCGTCCGACCCATCCAAAGTTTCGAATTCGCCGCTTGCGCTACGGCGGCCCGCGCGCAACTCGGCCATTGTTCCTGCCCCGCCGATTGTCGGGATGTTGTGGCAGACTGCGCAGCTCGTACCGTTGAATGCCGGGCCGAGGCCTTCTTCGGAGAATTCAACCTCGAGGAAATCGTCGAGTCCGAGCCGGAACTCCTCGAATTCAACGGGAGTGATGCCCGGCAGGGGTGTTCCCAGAGCGTTCCGTGTTTGCGCAGTAGACACGGCGACGGCGAGCGCTGCAATCGCCGCACCCAAAGCGAGACCAACGCCTCGGCGTTTCATTAATCGCTTGACCACTCCTGCCTCACTCCGCGATCAACGTACCGCGCATGAACGAGTGTCCAGCGCCGCACAGCTTCGAACACTCAAAAACATATCGGCCAGCGCTCGGCGGCTGAAATGTCACCGTCGCCACGCCCTTGCCACGTTTGGGGATTGTGACGTTGATGTCGGTTCCGAGAATTCGAAACCCATGGTCCGTATCGTCACTGCGCAGCCGGATCTCCACCGGTACGCCGGCCTTCACCCGAAATTCGGAAGGTGTGAAGCTGAAGCGCTCCACGGTGATGTCGATCACTTGCGAACTCTGTTTGCGAGTGGCGCGGATCGATGCACCAGCCGTTCCAGCAATGACGCCAGTCAACCCGACCAGCCATGAGCGGCGTGTAAATTTCTGTGTCATCAGAACCACCATCCGAGTCCGATGTTGAGCGAGTTTGGGGCGATGATCGTCGAGTTGCGGCTCCTCAGCCAGGAGTAGTCAGCTTTGAGCGCAATGTCGGCGTCGGGCCAATACGTTGCACCGAAGGTGAGCCCATCGCGGTCGAATTCACGAAGCGGCAGGTACTCGGTCGGCATTTTGAATTGCGTATCGAAGTTCTCGTAACGCGCAAAAAGGCCCACATCGCCAAAGGAAGCCCCTGAAATCACACGATAGCCTGCCTCGGTATAGAACCCGCGGAGCGCGCGTGCGACATTGGGATCCACGCCAACTGCGCGGCCCATGGCGTCATTCAGTAAGCCGGCGTTCTTGATGGCGACCTGGGCAAACTGCGCGCGCAGTTCAAGGCGGTCGCGCGAGTAGCGCACATCAGCTTCTCCAAGGGTGACGGGTACCTCGAACCGCGGACGGAATTCAAAGCCTGTTCGCCCTGTCCAGAAGCTAGCCCCGGCCGTCAGGCCGCGGACACCGACGTACTCCACGCGTCCGGTCACCGCCGGGCGTCCTATGTTCGTGTCGGATCCTTTCTGGACGCCCCCGCGAAGACCTTCCTCTGCCGTGAATTCCCGCGCGTTCAAGGGTGACATAACGTACGCGCGATAGCGCCATCCGCGCCCGACCTCGCCGTGTACGCCCGCCCCCACCTCGAACCAGGTGGTTGGCACAATCACGGTATCCACAAAGGGCCGCTCAACGCCGTAGTAAACAGGGGGCTCGTGCCGCTCGTTGATGATGCCGACCGGCACCAACATCATGCCGGCTCGCAGGTTGAAGCCGCGCGACAGAAGGAAATCGAGATAGGCCTGTTCCAGCTCGAGCTCTCCCGCCTCTTCGAGTCCTTCCACTAGTGCGTGCTCGAGCTCCAGCTCGCTGACAAACCGGATCCGATCACTGAAGCGATGCGTGATGAGCAGCACGAAACGATGAAAGTCGAGGCGCCCGTCTTCGAACTCATTCTTGTTGAAATGAAAGTCCATGTAGCCGGAGATGGCTGTCGTCCGCTCGGCGGTAGTGGGTGTGGCAGTTGTCTGGGGCGTTTGCGCCTGGGCAGTCGCGGGTGCCAGCAAACCGAACGACAGAAAGAAAATAGTGAAAGCGACAAACGGATTTGTCATGGCTTCAGAATGTAGCGAATACTACATGTGTGTGTCGAGGCTTGTCAATCGCTCGATATTCTGGTCTAGTGAAGGGGCCGTGACACGCCAACGTTCGACGCCACTCCACATTCCTGTGAGAGGTGATTCCACACGCCGACGGCGGGACCATTCCGAGGAACTGGCTCAGGACTATGTCGAGATGATCGCCGAACTGATCGACAAGACCGGAGAGGCGAGGCTGACCGACCTGGCGCGAGGACTGGGCGTCACGCATGTGACGGCGAATCAGACGATTAAGCGGCTGCAGCGGAAGGGACTTGTGACCAACGAACCCTACCGATCAATCTTTCTCACGGCCGACGGGCGCAGACTCGCGAAGGAGTCACGACATCGGCATGAAACGGTCGTGAGATTTCTCATCGCGCTGGGTATTCCGGCCGCAATCGCGGAATCGGACGCCGAGGGAATTGAGCATCACGTGAGCCGAAAGACCCTGGCCGCTTTCGTTCGATACTTGCATCGGACAAGAAAACCTCTTCAGGACATCGGCCACTC
This sequence comes from Vicinamibacterales bacterium, assembly GCA_963761975.1. Taxonomy (GTDB): domain Bacteria; phylum Acidobacteriota; class Vicinamibacteria; order Vicinamibacterales; family JAMQPK01; genus JAMQPK01. The sequence continues at coordinate 1,525,091 of CAVXIR010000007.1, read as the reverse complement.
CAAGTGAATGTGGGTGCAGTCACGCGATGAACAGACAAAAACGTTTTCTGACTGCGTGCGCACTGGCGTTTGTCTGGTTTGCGGCAGTGGGCGGTCAGCAGCCTCCGCTGCGGCCAAAACTCGTGTTGGTGCTCTCGATCGACCAGATGCGTGTCGATTATCTGAGTCGGTTCGCGCCACTCTACAGAGGCGGCCTGAAGAGGTTGACAGAACGTGGCGCTGTGTTCAACAACGCCCGCTATCGGCACGCCTCAACAGAGACAGGACCTGGCCATTCTGTTCTGCTGTCGGGTCGCCATCCGAGCCATTCTGGCATTGTCGCCAACGACTGGTGGGATCCGTATCTCAAGAAACTCATCAATGTCGTGGATGATCCATTCCATGGACCCTTAGGGGGCGAGGGGCGCAGCGCATCTCCGGTAAATGCGTTGAGCTTTACAGTCGGAGATGTCTTGAAGTTGGGGAACGCGGCCTCGCGTGTGGTCGGTGTTTCTCTTAAGGACCGCTCGGCGATTCTCATGGCGGGTCGGCGCGCCGATGCCGCGTACTGGTACGAATCGGCAGGCGGCAACTTCATCACCAGCACCTACTATGCGAGAGAGGCGCCGCCGTGGCTAACGCGGTGGAATCGCCTGCGTTTGCCCGATACCTACGCTGGAAAGAAATGGACCCGTCTGCTTGCCGATGCGGCTGTCTACGAGAAATATGCTGGCCCCGATGCCATCGAAGGAGAGTGGGATCGCAAGGATACCGTGTTTCCACACGCGATTCGCGGCAACCCGCCAGAGCGCCTCTATTACGATGACTTTCGCCGTACGCCATTTGCCGACGAAGTGACACTGTCAGTCGCGCTGGAGGCGATGAACGCACACCAACTCGGGCAGGATGAGCAGACCGATATCTTTGCTGTCGGGTTCTCCGCGACAGATGTTATTGGGCACACCTACGGACCCGAGAGCCACGAGATCATGGACCAACTACTGAGACTCGACTCGGTGCTGGAGAAACTGTTCCAGGCGATCGACGACAGCGTGGGCTTGGCCAACACGCTGGTCGTGCTCAGCGCCGATCACGGCTCGCTCCCGCTGGTAGAAAACCTGCGGAGCCAAGGCATCCAAGCACGTCGCGCTTCACCGGATATTCTCAAGAACGCCGTCCAGGGGGCGCTCGATCGACGTTTCCCAGGGGTTCAGGGCTTGTTGGCGTACTTTGCGACAGACATTTATTTTGACGAAGAGGTGATCGGGCTGAACCGGCTCGACCGTGCGACAGTCGAACGCACCGCCATCGAGGCGTTGATGTCGACAGGCCTGGTGGAGAAGGTGTACACGCATTCCGACTTGATGACTCCGTATTCAGCAGATCCGCAAGTGAGGTTGTTTCAGAATGCATTCTTCCAGCCCAGGAGCCCGCACTTGAACGTTCTGGTCAAGAAATACGTCTATCTCAACTCTCAAGTGGGTGGAACGGGCCACGGAACCGCCCATGATTACGATCGCCATATTCCAATTGTCTTCATGGGTGAGAAGATCAAGTCGGGCATCTATCAAGCGGAGTGTGGTCCGGAAGATATTGCCCCCACATTGGCACACCTGCTCGGCTTGACCTACCCCCGCGAATATGACTCGCGACTACTCTTGGAGATGCTGACCGTCAATTAGACGGTCCGTAGACAGCCCGTCGACCGGAACGCTGTTTCCCGACCAGACGTTTCACGGCATCATCGCCCGACCCGCGCATACGCTGGATATGAATGCCGAGATATTTCTCGGTTCGGGCCGAGGGGTCGTAGATGCTATCGCCGACGACCTTTCACCCAGTCGTGTACTCAACCAACACCTCGGCCGGAAGCGTCGATGCAGTCGTAGCAGAGCGGGCGCGTGCTGTGTTGACTGGACGAGGCAAGTCTATGGGCCAGCTGTCAACCGCAGCTGTTCCAAACCGCACAGCGTCCGCAGGAAAAGAACGGTAGGTTAGCTACAGCGCTGGGTTGACGAACGGTTGGGCCTGATGGATGACGCGTCGAAGACAGTGAGACCGTGGGTGACGTTCGCCGGGTGTGTGCTTGTGGTTGTCGTCCTGTACTGGGCACAAGCCGTACTCGTGCCGTTCGCAGTCGCCATCCTTCTCACATTCGTGGTGGCTCCGCCTGTCAACTGGCTTGAGCGTTGGGTTGGCCGTGTACCGGCCGTTCTCGCGGTGGTCACTCTGGTGTTCGCGGTCCTCGGTCTCACTGGCTGGGCTCTCGCGCGGCAGATGGACCACCTGGCCGACGACCTTCCTCTCTACCGCGCCAACATCCTGGCGAAGATCGCGGATGTGCGCGGCGCGGGCAAGGGGGGAGCGGTCGAAAAACTGCAAGAGACGATCAAAGTCATCGAGACCGACCTTGGAAGATCCGATGCGCCCAAAGGAACGGTCGCACGGCCGGTGGTGGTGACCTCTGAGCAGGTCACGGGTTTCTCCGGCTTCGCGTGGCTCGCGCCCATCGTGGGCCAGTTGGGATCGGCGGCGTTCGTGCTGGCGATGGTCATCTTCATGCTGCTCGAACGTCGGGATCTGCGCGACCGACTGATCGGGTTGGTCGGGCATGGCCAGCTGGCCATTACAACCAAGGCGTTTGACGAGGCGGGAACTCGCGTCAGCCGCCAGCTGTTGATGCAGTCCCTGGTCAATCTCATTTACGGCGTCGCGGTCGGCATCGGGCTTTACTTCTTTGGCGTGCCGTACTCCTTGGTCTGGGCGGCGCTCGCAGCGACTCTTCGATTCATCCCATACATTGGCCCGGTGCTCGGCGCGGGTGCACCGATCCTGGTCAGCCTTGCGGCCCTCCAGGGCTGGGCCGGGCCGCTCTCGGTCGTCGGCTTATTTGTCGTGCTCGAATTATTTACGAATTTCGTGCTCGAAACCATGCTGTATGCCGGGGCGGCCGGGGTCTCTCAAGTGGCGCTACTCGCGTCCGTGGCGTTCTGGACGTGGCTCTGGGGACCACTCGGCCTGCTCATGGCGACACCGCTGACCGTGTGCCTCGTCGTGCTCGGCAAGCACGTGCCGGGGCTTGAGTTCGTCGGGATGCTGATGGCCGACACGCCTCCACTTGCCCCCGAGCATGGCTATTATCAGCGCCTGCTGGCGCGCGATCAGGCGGAGGCGGCCGACCTCATCGAGCGGCACATCAAGACCGAGCCACAGCGCTCGGTCTATGACGCCCTGCTGCTGCCGGCGCTCAATTACGCCGAACGCGACCGCTTGGAGCAGCGTCTGTCGGTGGAGGAAGAAACGGCCGTCATCGATGCGACGCGGGAGCTGTTATTGGACGCCGCGGAATCGATTCGGCGCCTGCAGCCGGCGCCACTCGAAGCGCCCGATCATCAACCACTCCTCGGCCCGCGCGAGCCGCTGCGCGTGCTGGGCTACGCAGCCAACGGCGTCGCCGACGAACTCGCGCTCGCAATGCTCGCCCATGTTCTGGACGATTTGCCAATCGCCGTCGAAATTACCAGGACGCGCATGCAGGCTTCGGAGCTCGTGTCGCTCGTGCACGATCGGGGGTTCACGGTCGTGTGCATCGCCGATCTGCCACCCAGCCCCGCGTCAAAGACGCGTTATCTCGTCAAGAGGCTCCGCGCCGCATTGCCCGAGGTGCGAGTCCTGGTCGGGCGGTGGGCACCGCCAGCGCTGGCGGATGAGAGCACGCAGGTGCTGCGCGATACTGGGGCGAATCTCGTGGCCTCGACGCTGCTGGAGAGCCGGACGTATCTGGGCGGACTCGCGGAGATCACGCGGATCCCACTGCCGGAAACAACCGGCGTGCAGGCTGCGTAGCTGGAGAATGTGCTAAAGAAGAGTATCTGAAGTCGCTGTGACCAGCATCCGCTCGCGCCGCAACGGTCGCCAGGATTCGACGCTTGACACCGAGACGCGCGTATACTTCCGACTGCAGGGAACCGTATTTCCAGCTAGGCTCATCTGAGAAGGAGAGACCCATGGGTTCGAAACGACCTGCTCGAAGGGACTTTCTAAAAAGCGGCGCGGCGTTGGCCGGTGGTTTCACGTTGGGAGCCGCAGCACCCGCGAACGGCCAGACACCAGCATCCCCACCAATGATCAAGGGCGACAAGGCTCAGATCCCCTACGGCGATCGGTCGCGTTTCGTGACCTCGGTACGCATCGCCCACGGCGGTAGGCCTTCGCCCGATGCCTTCGGGCTCTACTTTCATATCGCGACGCCGCTTCAGGATTCGGTGGGGGTGATCACACCGTCCTCACTCCACTTCGTGGGGACGACCCGTGGTTCCTACATTCCGGAGATCGATCCCCAGGAGCATCGTCTGATGATCCACGGGATGGTAGACCGTCCGCTGACCTTCACGATGGAGGATTTGAAGCGCCTCCCTTCCGTGACCCGTCTTCATTTCATCGAGTGTGCGGGGAATCGAGCGTCGCGCGGGGCGAAGACGGTTCAGGAATCGCACGGGATGACCAGTTGCGCCGAATGGACCGGCGTGCTCCTCTCAGTGCTCCTCAAGGAGTGCGGCCTGAAGGGCGGGGCATCCTGGTTCGTCGCAGAAGGATCGGAGGAAGTGAAGGGCGCGTCGAGCATGCCGATCGCCAAGGCAATGGACGACTGTCTGGTGGCTTACGGCATGAACGGCGAGCCCTTGCGGCCGCAGCAAGGATTTCCGCTGCGGCTCATGGTACCCGGCTTCGAGGGAATCTTTCACACCAAGTATCTGCGGCGAATCAAGGTGGTGGACCGGTACTACATGAACTACAACGACTACGGGCATCTCGATCGGGATCCCAAGATCGCTGCGTTGGAATACCAGATCGGGCCCAAATCGGTCATCACGTTCCCTTCCGGCGGACACCAGCTTCCTGGCCGCGGATTCTACGAGATTAGGGGCCTGGCCTGGTCCGGTGGCGGCGCCATTCGCAAGGTGGAAGTTTCAACCGACGGCGGCAAGCGCTGGAACAATGCCGAGATCCAGGGAACGGCGCAGCGCATGGCGCATGCGCGATTCACGTATCAGTGGAATTGGGACGGACAGGAGACCGCGCTCCTTTCGCGCTGCACGGACGAGATCGGCCAGGTTCAACCGTCGCGAGCGCAGGTCGCCCAATACTGGAAGAAGGAACTGACACCCTCATTCAGCGTGCCCGGGCTGGACAATACCATTCAGCCGTGGCGGATCGCCAGCGATGGGAGCGTCCACAATGGGAATGCTTAGGGTTCTCCTGCTCGTGTCGCTCATGGGAGTCTGCGCGCTGGCGCAGTCGCCCACGTATGGAGTCGGACGCACGCCGAGTGCCGAGGAAATTCGGGCGTGGGATATCTCCATCGGCCCTACCGGAGAGGAACTGCCGCCGGGGCGCGGAACGACGAAGGAAGGCGCCGAGATCTATCGCGCGAAGTGCGCGGGATGCCACGGGGCGACGGGGATCGAGGGCAGGGCGCCCATTATGAAAAGCAAGGCAGGCCCGGACGTTGAGCTCTGGGCACGCGGACGAATACTGCCGCTTCGCTCGCCGTTCGCGACGACGGTTTGGGATTACATCAATCGCGCCATGCCGCTCAATCGTGAGGGGACGCTCACCGCCGATGAGGTGTACGCGCTGACGGCTTTTCTGCTCTATATCAACGATGTCATCCCGGAAAACGAGATACTCGACGCCCAGAGTCTGCCGAAGGTAAAAATGCCAATCGGGAATGGATACGCTGCCCTACCTGAGTGGAAGCCCAGGACGCCAAGGCTCAAAGGGTACCCTGTACTAGACGTTCGTCACCCAGTTCGCTCGAGCCGGAAAGAACATGCCGCTCTCCATGACGGCAGTGCAGCAACGCTCGCTGACGTCATTAGTGAAGAGGGTGACGCGCGACCGGGTCGTGCCGACCATCTCGGCCAGAACTTCCTGAGGCACTCTCGACATCCCCATTCCTCAGGAAATCCAAATCGTTGGTATGAGTGGTTGAGCCTTTGAGGAATCTTTACTTAGGAGTTAAATTGCATTAGAACGGTGAGGTCCGCCTTGAGGCGAGCGTCAAAGGAGTGACCAATGCGAATCAGATTGTTGCTGGCTTTTCTCTTCGCGGCGGTTCTGTGCGCGTCGTCCGCCCCGGCTCAAAGCACCACCGGGACAATCTCCGGGCGAGTTGTCGACATACAGGATCTGCCGATACCTGGTGTCACTGTCACGGCTACATCGGCCAACTTGCAGGGCACCCGGGAAACGGTTACGTCAGGAAACGGCGACTACATCCTGACTCTGCTGCCGTCTGGCACCTACACGCTGACGTTCGAGCTCACCGGGTTTCAGCGCCAACAAAACACCGTCAACCTTGCTCCGACGCAAAACGTTCCACTCGAGGTGACGATGGGGCCGGCAGCGCTGGCGGAAGCCGTACAAGTGACGGCGGGCACGGCGGATATTCTGACCCGGACGGCGCAGGTGGCCACCAACTTCAACCAGGATCTCATCGGTGTCCTCCCTACAAATCGCGATATCCGCGCAATCATGCTGATGGCGCCGTCCGTTCACCCGACAGGGCCAAGCGGCAGCTTCTCGATCGCCGGCTCGATGTCCTTTGAAAACCTGTACATGGTAAATGGCGTCAATGTGAACGAGAACCTCCGCGGTCAACCCAACGACTTGATCATCGAAGACGCCGTACAGGAAATGACCATTGCGACCGCCGGCGTTTCGGCCGAGTACGGCCGGTTCGGGGGCGGCGTGGTGAATGTCATCACGAAGTCGGGCGGCAACCTCTTCAACGGCACGTTCCGCGACACACTGACAAACGACAACTGGCGGGCGCTCGTCCCCGCGCGCGAAGGGGATCCGGCTACCGGAGACACGAAGCTCGATAAGGTCGTGCCGACTTACGAGTACACGATTGGCGGGCCTGTTTTCAGAGACCAGCTCTGGTTTTTCACGGCAGGGCGACTTCAGACGCAGAGCTTCAATCGCCAGCTCGTCCGCACCAACATTCCTTACGTCTTCGAGGACAAGTCTCAGCGCTATGAAGGCAAACTCACATATACGCTAGACACGAACCACCGATTCCAGGGTGCGTATACGAAAATCAATCGCGACGTCAAGAACAACACGTTCAGCACCAACGCCTCGATGGATCTCGCGAGCCTCGAAGATCGCAGTCTGCCGGAGGATCTCTTTACGATCAATTACACTGGTGTGATAACGCCGAAGTTGTTCGTCGAAGGACGCTACTCGCAGCGACACTTCACGTTCGTCGGCAGCGGCTCGAAGTTTAGGGATATTCAGAAGGGCACACTGCTGGTAACCCCTGGCCAGGAGCGTTATCAGTCCCCCACGTTCTGCGGTGTCTGCACGGATGAACAGCGCGACAATCAGGATATCTTCGTCAAGTGGTCATACTTCGTCTCGACGAACCGAAGCGGATCGCACAACCTTACCTTCGGCTACGACCTGTTCAACGACATTCGCCTCGCCAACAACCACCAGTCGGGGAGTGGCTATCGCATCGTGAATGCACCCGCAATCGTTGAAGGGACAAATGTCATTGCGACCTTCGTCAGTGGCACGTCGCTGATTCAGTGGAACCCGATTTTTGTCGAGAGCGACGGTACGGACTTTCGCACGCATTCCGTGTTTGTCAACGACAACTGGCGCGTGACCGATCGCATCACCGCCAATGTCGGTATCCGATTCGATCGCAACGATGGAAAGAACGGCGCTGGCGAGCTCGTCGCCCGCCAGAGTGCGTTCAGTCCGAGGCTGGGGCTCGTTGTCGATCCGATGGGTGATGGACGATGGTCGATGACAGCCAGCGCAGCGAAGTACGTTGCCGGTATTCTCAACAGTATTGCGGACATCAGCTCACCTGGCGGGAACGCGGACGAGTACCGCTTCGTGTACCGAGGTCCGGACATTAACGTTGGTTCGGGCCCCAGGGTGTCCAACGAGGCAGCCATTCAGCAGGTGTTCGACTGGTTCAACGCCAACGGCGGGGCGGGTCAGGCCATCACAGGCACACCCCAAGTGAGAGGCATTTCGCCGCAGGTCGGTGGAGATTTCAGCTCACCATATGTATGGGAGTACGCCGCCGGCGTCAATCGCCAGTTGGGGCGCGCGGCTTTTCGCGCCGACTATGTGTTCCGTGACTATAAGAATTTCTATATCCGTCGCACGACTCTGACGACCGGGCGAGTTACCGATACGCGCCCGTTCGCGCCGGCTGCGGTAGGTGGCCGCGATTATGACCTGACTCTCATCGAGAACGATCAAGACGGCGTCTTCAAGCGCCTGTACTCTGGTGTGACGCTGCAGGCTCAATATCGTTTGGGATCGCGGTTCGACCTTGGCGGCAACTACACGATCTCTCGTGCCTGGGGAAACCTCGAAGGTGAAACGGTGCCGAACGGGCCGATTACCGCTGGCGAGTTCGGACGTGAAGCGGCCTACCACTTCCCCGAGTACCGACAGGAGACCTGGAACTATCCAGAAGGCGATCTCTCAATCGACCAGCGGCATCGCGCGCGGATCTGGCTGAACGTTACACCCTGGGCCCGGGGCTTGACGCTCAGCGTTCTGCAGGCTCTCGAGAGTGGCGTGCCTTATAGCGCCTCGAATCAAAACTCGGGCACGCTGAACGGCGTCGATGTGCGGCCTTCGATCGCAAATCCTGGCTACATCAATCCGCCCGATGGCGCCAATACTCAGTACTTCTTTACAGCGCGCGACGCGTTCCGGCTGGAAGGGCAGAAGCGCACCGACTTCGCGGTCACCTACAATCACAAACTCGGCGTCGGAGGCAGTCGAACGCTCGATTTCTTCGTGGCGGGACAAGTCATCAATGTGTTCAACCAATTCCAGCTGTGCGGATGCGGAGGAAGCGCGGCGTTTTCTCTGGGAGGCAACGTCCAGAATCAAACTGTTGACACGGCCATCCGCACAAACGTGAGTCACCCGGCGCTGGGGTTCCAACGCTTCAACCCTTTCACCGAAACGCCGGTCGAGGGAGTGCACTGGGCCAAGAGCCCGACGTTCGGAAAGGCGCTGAACCGGTTCGCGTACACCACACCACGAACCGCGAGGATGACGTTTGGGGTGAGATTCTAAGTAGTCGCTACGCGGTTTCCATAGCGGCCGCCGACGTGCTGACGCCTGCCCCCCGGTCGGGTGCGGCGATGGTGTAGTCGGCTACGCGCCGACGGCGCCGAGCATACGCGTCAGGCATTCAACCAGGGTAGTGTACCGCTGCGGCTTGTAAAACACCTCGGCATTGTGTTTTTGGATCAGCACTTCCTCCTCACGCGACAACGGCACGCCCGTGAAAATCAGCACGGGCAGATGAACGTGCTCCGACGAGCCGCGCAGATATGCGAGCAACGTGAGACCCGATCGCTCCAATCCCTTCGGATCGGGCAGGCGAACGTCGAGAGAAACAGCATCCACTCGTTCGCTGCTGAGAATGTCGAGCGCGCGGTCAACCGTGTCGGCGTGCAGGGTCTTGAACCCCATCAGGGTCAATGTGGCGCAATACGTGGTCTGGACGCTGAGTTCATCCTCAACAACGAGCACAACGGGGGCGTGGGCCATTGTGTAGATTTTCGGCCGAATCGCGCCCGGGCGACAGACCCATTAGACCACGCCGAAGGTTGAAGTTGACTCGAGCGTGTATTCAGTTAATACACCTAACGCCTACATCTTGAAGCAGTTAGGGGATTTGAGCTACCATCAATTCGCCTTCATCTGATTCGAGATGCTCCCGTGCCGCGTATCCGTCTGATTCGCAAACTCGCGCTGTCGATGAACGGCGTCGACGTGTCCCGATTGAAAGTCGGTGACATTATCGAGCTGGACGAGAAACACGCAGACATGATAGGGCAGATGGGATGGGGTCAACGCGCCGGCAAAATCATTTCTTCCGGCGCGCCGGTGTCCTCTCGACCACGACGAAATCACTTAGTTCCCAAGTGAACGGCGGTTTCTGGCGGCGATCGGATTTGCGCCGATCCGTTTCTGCGCCGTGCGACGCCGCACGCCGTTCTCCCTTACGACGGTCCCACGCAACCTCGACCGGGAGATCCGCCGTCTTCTTTTTCAGTTTCTGAAAACGCTGAACGGCGCCGCGGCGCACGATGAGTTGAACAGACACCGCGGGTCGTTTAGCCATCACGCATGTTATCGGCCCCGTGCGAACGCTTCATCAACGATCGTCCATCAACGATCGTCGATCGTCCATCGTCGATCGTCCATCATCGACGGACGACGATGCAGCGCGCAACAGTGGATGAGATGTCTTACTGTTTCACCGGGGTTCCAGAAGATGGTCCGATCCTGGTCGTCTGACGCGCCACGATTTGCCAGCCGTGAGGACCCTGCGATCGCCGCACCATCACCCAGAGAATGTTCAGATGGTTGTCGAGCATCTTTCCCGGCGCGCCGTTACGAAAATCGACGACCCCCTTCGCGAGCGCGACGTCGCCGTAGACACGAATCTGGGTCTCGCTGAATTTCATGAACTCGGCGACGCTGGGACCCTGAATGTTCTTGAGGACCTCAGCTTTCGTTTCCGTCAGTGCCGACGAGTGGGCATAGGTCAGATCGTCGCCGTAAATCTTGCCGAGGGTCGCGACGTCTTTTTCGATCGTGGCCTTTGCCATCGACTCGAGTGTGGCCATGACGGCTTTCGTATCTGGTGAGTTGGCGGTGGCCGAACCGACTTGCGCCGAAGCGGAGACCGAGAAACCAAGAACAGCAGCAATGACAAGAAGAAGGTTTTTCATGCCTTCTCTCTACAGGAGATTGCGTTCGGGCGCAAGCCTTCTATTTACGAAGCGACCGGACGTACCAATCGCGCCACGCCGCGGCGTCGCGCGGAAGGCTCTGACCGGTAATGTCGCGGAGAGCCTGAAAGACCCACGAGCGGGTCTGACCGTCCAGGACGGGATCTTCGGCGAAGTCCAGCAACTGCGGCACCGCCGTCAGTCGAAGCCTCGCGCTGAGCATGCCCGATTGCGCGAGCGAACAGGCGGCACGCTCGCGAATCATCGGCGACGGATCGTCATGAAAGATGGTCAGCAGGGGACCGATTGTGATCTCAGTTCCCAAATAGGCGAGCCCCTCAACCGCCCAGTAGCGCACGTTCATGTTCTCATCGTGAATCGAGCTCATGAGGATCTCGTATGCGCGCCCGGGGTCGACGCCGCGATTACCGAGAAGTCCGATCCGCCACAGCGCGTTGGCGCGCGGACCTTGCTGCCCGTGTCGCGCCTCGGGTTCCAGTTTGTCGACGGTCGCCGCCGTCTTCTGCACGTTCAGGGCGGCAAGATTCAGATCGATGGCGGCCGACCTGACCGCAAGATCGTCTGAGTTCAGCGCCACCATGAAGAGGTTGTTGAGTCGCGGATCCAGCGTGATGTTTCCCCGCCATCCCTCCGCGCGCGCATGGATCTGTTCGTTGGCGCCCTGATATCGATTAATCGAGCGCTCCAGCAGAAACTCCGCCTGGGCTTGCGGGCTCATCGAGTCGAGCACTTCGAGGTGGTGCTCGGAGAGCACGCTGGCCGACGTGGGCTGTCGCCGCTGCGTCATGACGACAGCGCTGGCAGTAATCAGTATGGCGAGCGTCAGGTTGATTGTGCGCAAGGGCATCAGGTGCTGCCGGCAAGCCCGATGCCGAACGTTGGCACGGCGATGCGTCATCGAAATACGGTGACGCAGTGCCGCGCGATTACGGTTTTCGACGTCAATAGACGATCTGGACAGCGACGCGACGGCTACAACAACATGGTGAGGGCGCCGGGTGAGATGTTGATGGCAACGTCGCCGAATGAGTCGAGATTCACCCGCTCGTCGTCAAGATGGATTTGAGAAGCACCCTCGATCGTAATAGAGCGCGCCCGATGAGTCGGAAGCGACAGGAACGCCCTGCGTCCATTCATCACGTCTTCCAGGTAGGCTCGCAGATCGGCGCGATGTGACGGCCCGGCGAAAACGACATTGAAAAAGCCATCCGAAGGGGAGGCGTCGGGCGACAGAACGAGATTCGGCCCCACGGAACGGATGTTGAGGATCTCGAAGAGCAGCAGATCTTCGGAAAATACCACGCCGTCGAGTGAGATCTTCGGCCGGACCGGCTCGAGGTCGTCGAGCACATCATAGAACGCGCGTACGGCTGTCGCCACTTCGGCAGATGGGTGCGGCGCGGCCCCTTCCGCCTCTGAGTGCCGCTGGCGCTCCGCCGCGGCGATGCCCGCTGGAATCAAACCTCCGCCCGCGCCTTCGACGACGAGCCACGTCTTCGATCCGGCACGTGCGTGCCCAAGATCGAACGGCACGCCTCGCGCGCGATGCCATGATGCGATCAGCTCTGTCATCTCGCCGCCGATACCCATCGACGTCGCGATGTTGTTGGCAGTTCCGAGCGGCAGAATGGCCACCGGTGTCGACGTGCCCGCAACCATCGATGCGGCGCTCGCGACGGTGCCGTCTCCGCCGGCCGCGACAACAAGGTCCACGTCCGTCGGCGCCCGATGGCCGTTTTCGTCTCCGGCTTTGACAAGATCGACGACGCTATGCCCACCGTTTTCGACAAGTGTCCGCAGGTCGTCATCTGAAATGCCGCGGCCAGCGCTCTCGTTGCAGAGAATCCATACACGCACGGCTCATGATGATTCAAGAATGGGGCCGCCGCTGGCCGCCCGTTTGCACCTTAGGGTGTTGTGCGGATCTTGGTTTCGAATGACGACGGCATCTATAGCCCGGGCATTGCAGCACTGGCGGAAGCGGCCGCGGAATTCGGAAGCGTCCGCGTGGTCGCACCCGATGTGGAGCGCTCGTCGTCGGGCCACGCCATCACGGCGTCATATCCGCTGTCGTATCGGCCGACGCGAATCAGGGACTTCTCCGCATTTCGGGTCAACGGTACGCCCGCAGACTGCGTCGCGCTCGGGGCGCATCTGTGGGGAAGTGTCGATCTGGTGCTGTCGGGCCTGAATCTCGGGTTCAACCTCGGCAACGCGATTTGGCATTCGGGAACGCTCGCGGCTGCCAAGCAGGCCGTTCTGCTCGGGCTGCGCGGCGTCGCGCTGAGCATTCCGGCCGGGGCAGATGAGGACCCCGGTGCGTTCAAGCCCTGGATCGTGCGCGTGCTCCAGACGATGATCGACGAGCCTACCCTTGCGCTCGTCAACGTCAATTTCCCTCGAGAACCGCGTGGAATGCTGTGGACGAACGTGTCCGTCCGTCAGTACGACGGGCGCATCGTGCCCACGAAACATCCCCAGGGACGCGAACTCTACTGGTTTACGGTGACGCCGCTCGAAGGTGCCGACGAAGGCACCGACCGGTGGGCCGTGGAGCAGAACTGGATTTCGCTGACGCCGCTGAGGCTGGATCTGACCGACGAAGCCCAGTTGCGCGCCGTGACCGCGCGCCGTCCGCTGGACCGCGAGCTCGCAGTCGCGACTTCGCCCCCGACCTCGTCCGTGCAGGCTGCGGCCGCCGTTCGCGCCGAAGAAGCCTCGCCGACCGGAACCCAGTAACGCCGCGCAGCGCGTCTCGAACAGGCCGCCGATCATCCGCTCACCCTCAACCAGAGCACGCTTTATCCCGCGCTCGTCCGGCTCGAACAGAAAGGCGGGACCAATGAGATGTGGCTACCGGCTACCAGCTACCGGCTACCAGCTAACATAGAAGCGTGACCAATACGTGGACATGCGACACCTATCGGCAGAATGCCGCCTTCGTGCCCGCGCTCGGAGCGGCGGTCTTCGAACTGCTGGATCCGAAGCCGCGAGAACGCATCCTCGATCTTGGTTGTGGTGAGGGCTCGCTCACCCAGAAAATCGTCGCAGCCGGCGCCATCGTCGTCGGCATCGACGCATCCGAGGACATGATCGCGGGTGCGAGGACGCGCGGGCTCGACGCTCATGTGATGAACGTGGAAGAGATGGCGTTCGACCATGAGTTCGATGCGGTGTTCTCGAATGCTGTACTTCACTGGGTGTGCAATCACGACGCGATGCTGAGCGGCGTGCATCGGGCGCTGAAGCCCGGAGGCCGCTTCGTCGCCGAGTTCGGCGGTCACGGCAATGTGGCGCCTATTCAGGTGGCGATTCGATCGGTGCTCGCGCGACGCGGATGGGAGACCAATATCCACCGCTACTATGCGACTGAAGCCGAGTACGCGGCTCGTCTCAAGCAGCACGGCTTTACCGTGACTCGGATCGCGCTCATCCCGCGGCCGACACCGTTGCCGACCGGCATCCGAGGCTGGCTCGAGACGTTCGAGCGTGCGACGCTCGATCGCATTCCGCTGGACCAGCACGAATCGTTTCTGCAGGAAGTCGAAGGGCTGCTGCGCGCTGAGATTTGCGACACGCATGGGAACTGGACGGCCCACTACGTCCGGCTGCGCTTCCTGGCGCACAAACAGTAGTGGACAACGTCACGCACTCGCTGGTTGGGGTCGTGTTGGCGGACACGATGATGGGCCGTCGCCCGCCGAAATCGCAGCGGCCGCTCATTGTGGGAGCCGGCCTCATCGCCGCGAACCTCCCGGACATCGATCTCGCATACGCGGCAATTACGCCAGCGCCTGTCGGGTATCTGTTGCACCACCGCGGGCACACGCACACGATCGTCGGTCTTGGCCTGCTGGCGGTCGCGCTGGTGCTGGCGTATCGCCTTCTGCCGCCTGTGCGCGCGATGCGTCTCGGCGAGCGGCTGCGGCTTTGGCTGCTCATTGCGGTTGCGCTGGCCAGCCATCTCGCGATGGATGCTTTGAACAGTTATGGCGTGCACCCGTTCTATCCGGTCGACAACAACTGGTATTACGGTGATGCGGTCTTCATCTTCGAGCCGTCGCTGTGGCTCGTCCTTGGTGTAGCGGTCGCCTGGAACGGCCGAAGCGGCGCCTCGAGGCTTGCGGCGGCGCTGCCGATACTGATCCTGCTCGTCACGATTGTGTCGATGGACGTCGTGCCGCTCGAATCCGTGGCGGTGCTCGGCGTGGCCGGCGCGTCCTTCGCGTGGCTCGCGAGGCGAATGTCGCTTCGGGCCAGAGCCGTGTGGGCACTGAGTGCCACGCTGCTGATTGTCGTGGCACTCGTCGCCGTATCCCGTAGCGCTCGTACCGCCACGCTCAGCGCGATGCAGCCTCAGCTTCGCGGCCGGCTTGTCGATGTCATCCTGACGCCGAATCCGGCGTCTCCGATGTGCTGGGGTGTGATTGCAATTGAGTTAATCGAGGTGCGCGGTGAGTACGTGCTGTGGCGCGGCACGCTTTCGCTCAATCCGGCGTTCAAGGCGCCGGAGGCGTGCGCATCACATCAGTTCTCCGAGGCCGGTGAAGTCCGCCGTGTCGCCGGCGGCCGTCTTCTGCTCGGCCGCGAAATTCACCAGTCGCTCGGCCAACTGCGCGACGTGGCCAGGCGCGATTGCTGGACGCGCGCCTGGCTCCGATTCGGCCGAGCGCCCGTCATTGTGGGAACCGAGATTTTCGATCTGCGTTTTACCGAGCGCCGGACTCGCGGGTTCACGCATATGCCAGTTGTCCGCAAGCCAGGCGACCCGGAGTGCCCGTCTTACGTGCCGCAGTGGAAGATGCCGCGTAAGGACCTGTTCATTTCCACGTCACTTGTGTTGCGAAGAAGTGCACGAACGCCTCCCGGTTCGGGTGCTTCGAATTGGTTTCTGGGCTTCTGACATAAAAGGCGATCTGCGGCGGTCGCGCCCCCAATGTTCATCCGCATTTCGATTGCTCGGTGCCGCGACTGGCATATACGATCGACTGGCGCGAAGGTCGGTTACACGCGCCAACACCCGGTCTCTGGCCCGAACAGGTGGCGCCGTTTGAAATCACTCACCAGATCGTTTCTCTTTCTGATATTCATGCTTGTGCCGGCCGGTGCGTATGCACAGGGCGGCGATCCGGTCAACGCGGCGCGGTTTCGCATCGGGCCGTTCGGCATCACGCCGGGCATCACGGTCTCAACCGGCACCGACTCGAATGTGCTCGCTGAGGAGGCCCATCCGAAGAGTGATTGGATGACGGTCGTCAGTCCCCGGGTCGGCCTTTGGCTGCGCTCGCGGCGCGTGATCTTCGAACTGCGGAACTCAACCGACGTCATCAATTTCATGGAGTATCAGGACCAGGGCGGAGTCAACACGCGCAACGAAGTGCGGGTGGACGTACCGCTGAATCGACTGAGGCTCTCGGCCGGGCACTCCTTCACGACAACCGAGCAGCGCGCAAGTCCCGAAATCGATGCCAGGGCCCGCAGGCGCGAGACCTCCCTCAACGTGGGAGTCGACATCCGCGCGACCAGCAAGCTGTTTCTCAGGCTCGGGGGCTCGCAGGCCGTGATGGCGTTTGCCGATGACGCGACGAATCTCGGTGTCAACCTCGCAGACACATTGAATCGGCGGGCGGAGGTCGGCACCGCGGCGCTCCGTTATCAGTTGACCTCCGCAACCACCCTGGCGTTTTCGGCCGATGTCGCGCGCGAGCGGTTTGATGAGGATTCGACGCGCGACAGCACGTCATTACGGATAGCGCCGGGGGTTGAGCTCGATCCGCGGGCAATTCTCAGCGGCCGCGCGTACGTCGGCATCAGGCGCTTTCGTCTCACGAGCGGCCTGGCGCCCAGCTTCACGGGACCGGTCGCCGCCGTCGAGTTGAGCTCTGTGATTCGCGTGGCCACTCGCATCGGTGTCCAGGTCAATCGCGATGTGGCGTATTCATTCGACGTGACGACGCCGTACTACTTGTCGTCGGGAGGAAGCGCCACCCTCGCGCGCCGGCTGGGAGAGAGTTGGGAAGTCACGGTGAATGCCGGACGACAGAATCTGTCGTATCGGTCCAGCACGCTCTTACCGTCCAGCGGAACGGGTGCTCCTGTCGAGGATCGTCGAGATTTCGTCAACACCTACGGCGGCGGAGTCAACTATCTGTTCGGCCAGACGATGCGGTTTGGATTGAACATCGATCACGCGCGACGGCATTCCGGGCTGGATCAGCGAGGATACGAAGGCACCCGTTTCTTCGCGCAGTTCGGATATGGCTTATAGGGCGCGCCGGGCTTTTTTTTTGGAGCCTGAAAGGTCATATACTTTGCACCCACATTCAGGAGGACATATGCCGACTTCACGCTCCATGAAGCTCGCGCTGCTTGTTGTGCTTGCCGGCGCTCAAGCGACGCTCGCGCAATCGTCTGTCGCGCCGACCAACGACGCCCCTAATCCTTATCAGACCGTTGGAAGTTTCTTCCAGTTGCCGGAAGGCCGCACGTGGGGATCGATCAGCACCGTCGAGCCCGACATCGACGGACGTTCGATTTGGATCGTCGATCGATGCGGAGCGAATTCATGCGTCGGGTCGAAGCTGCCGGTGGTGATGAAGTTCGATGCTTCGGGCAAGCTCGTGCGCATGTTCGGCGAGGGCCTTTTCGTCTTCCCGCATGGCATTCACGTCGATTCGCAGGGGAACGTCTGGGTGGTCGACGGGCTTCCACCGGGGCGGGACGGGGGCAGAGCCAGCCGCGCCGGCTGGCGGCCACCACATCGTGAAGTTCAGCCCTGAGGGCAAAGTTCTGCTGCGGCTTGGCACGCCGGGGATGACCGGCACCGACTCGATGCACTTCAATCAGCCGTCGGATGTGATTACCGCATCCAATGGCGACATCTTCGTGGCGGATGGGCACGGGGGTAACACCAACGCGCGCATCGTGAAATACGACCGCACCGGGAAGTTCATCAAGGAATGGGGTACACGTGGCAGCGGCCGCGGCCAACTCGACGCGCCACATGCCCTGGCGATGGATTCGAAGGGACGGCTGTTTGTCGCTGATCGCGCCAACAACCGGCTTCAGATCTTCGATCAGAACGGTACCTATCTCGACGAGTGGCATCAGTTCAGCCGGCCAAGTGGCGTCTACATCGACAAGAATGACGTCATCTACGTCGCCGACTCCGAGTCGAACAAGTCGCGCAAGCACGGCGAATGGAAGCGCGGCATCCGTATCGGCAGCGCGCGGGATGGAAAGGTGACAGCCTTCATTCCCGACGACAATGCCAACGTCGACGAAGGTCCGCTGGCGGGCACCAGCGGCCCGGAAGGTGTCGCCGCAGATTCTGCCGGCAACGTGTACGGTGCAGAGGTGGGGCAGAAGGGCGTGAAGAGATACGTGCGGAAGTAGCAAGCAGTCAGCAGTCGGCAGTCGGATAAGTAGGGCGGGTCCTGATCTTGAACCCGCCTGAAGAGAGGCTGTAAAATTCCTCAGGTATCGAGAGGAGACCAATGAAGCGTTTGATGCTTGCGCTCGTGATCGCGTGTCTTGGCGCGGCCAGCTCGGTGATGCTGAGCGGCCAGCAGCCTGCCCCGACGAAGCCGTCTCCGCCGACGGCTGCGAAGGCGGCGGCTTGCCGGCGTGTGATGCCGACAATGGCGGTCTGACCCTGCCCCCGGGCTTCTGCGCGCTCGTCGTTCACGACGGAGGCATCGGCGAAGGCCGCCATATCCTCGTCAACGGCAACGGGGATATTTACGTGATTACGCGGCGCGGTCCGCGCCCGTCGCCAAAAGAGCCGTTCGCGCCTGGTGGCATCGTCGGACTCCGGGACACGAACGGAGATGGCAAAGTCGACGTCGTCAGCGAGAAGTTTGGGACGGTCGGCGGGACGGGTCTCGAGCTGCGGAACGGATATCTCTACTACGCCGCGGTGGATCACATCGGCCGGTTCAAGCTGACGCCCGGGGAACTCAGACCGAGTGGCCCAGCGGAGATTGTCGTCGAGGGATTCCCGGTCGGCGGCGGCCACGCAGAGAAAGACATCGCGTTCGACAACGCCGGCAATGTCTATGTGAATATTGGCTGCCCTCGAATGCGTGTCAGATTCCCGATCGCCGCCAGACGCCCCCGGCATCGATCCATGTCCTCAACTCGAAGAGCGCGGCGGCATCTGGCGGTTCAAGGCGGACGTCGTCGGGCAGAAGTACACGAAGGAAGCGAGGTTTGCGAGCGGCATGCGCCAGCCGGTGGCGCTCGCGTGGCACGACGGACATCTGTATGCCGCGATGAACAGCCGTGATTCGCTCGATACGCTGTTTCCCGACAAGGGATATACGGCCGAAGACAATGCCGTCGGTCCGACAGAGCCGATGCTCCAGATAGCTCAGGGTGATGTATTTGGCTGGCCATACTGCTACCACGACACACGCCTGGACAAGATGATTCTGGCGCCTGAATACGGGGGCGACGGGAAGACCGTCGGACGTTGCTCGCAGTTCAAGGACATCTTCGCCGAATTCCCAGCGCACTACGCACCGGTCGATTTGATGTTCTACACAGGGACGCACTTTCCCGCAAAGTATCGCGGCGCCGCGTTCATGACGTCGCACGGTTCCTGGAATCGCGCACCGTTCCCGATGGCGGGTTACAACATCCTGTTCCAGCCGGTGGTGAAGGGAAAGAACGCCGGCCCGCACGAAGTGTTTGCCGATGGCTTCAAGGGCATGGACCCCCTGAAGAGTCCCGCCGACGCGGTCGCGCGTCCGAACGGCACGTACGTCGGTCCGGATGGCACGATGTACATCACCGAGAGCGTGAAAGGCAAAATCTGGAGGGTCGTTTATCGGGGTAAATAGGTGCGTTGGGTGCGTTGGGTGCGTTGGGTGCGTAGGTGCGTTAGGTGCGTAGCTAGGTGCGAGTGCGATAGATGCGGGTGCGACGAGCGGGCGATAAGTGCGTCGATTCGCCACGGTCTCCGCTGTGGCTTGACTATTCGGCCGCCGAACGCGCACGTATCCGACGCATCGGGGCGCGCTTGAGACCGACGTCGTCATCATCGGCGGCGGCATGACCGGCGCGATTTGCGCGTACCTGTTTGCCGATGCCGGCATTCGCGTGGCGCTGGTTGAGTCGAGACTCGTCGCGCGCGGCAGCACCGCGGCCAGCACCGCGCTGTTGATGCAGGAGCCCGATCGCGACTTTGCCGATCTCGCCGCGCGGTTCGGGCGTCGGGCCGCACGCCAAATCTGGATGGCGTTGGCGCGCGCCACGCGAGATTTCACAAAAGCGATTCGCCGACTGAAGCTCGACGTCGATCTCTGCACGTGCGATTCGGTGTACTTCACCCTCGATCCTGAAAAAATCAAAGAACTGCGAAAGGAATTCGACGCGAGGAAGGCGGCCGGATTACCTGGAAGTGGCTGTCGCCGACGGCGCTGCATCGAAAGACCGGCATCCGCGCGCCCGCCGCCATCGCAACTCCGGGCAACGCGCAACTGAATCCCGTGCGAGCGTGCTACGGACTGCTCCAAGCAGCAGGCCGGCAGGGCGCTCAGATTTTCGAACGTTCGCCGGTTCGCAGCGTGAAGGCGTCAAAACGCGGAGTCGAGGTTCGGACCAAAGGCGGGGTCATCAAAGGCCGGCGCGCCATCATCGCCACGGGCTATGCCACGAGTGAGTTTCGAGGGCTGGTTGGCCGTTTCAGAATGAAAGATACGTTTGTGATCGCAACGCGAAGGTTGCCCAAACGGCTGCGATTGCAGATTCTTCGCAGCAGTGCGACGCCGGCTCGTGCGTCCGGCTCGAAGCGCGTTCGGCCGCGGTCAGTGCCGGCGATGTCGTGGGATACCGATCGTCCATACCATTACCTTCGATGGACCGACGATGGGCGGTTGCTCGTTGGCGGCGAGGACGTAACCCATCATTCCGCACGAGGCTCCCGGCGGCGGATCGCCATGGCAAAGTCTCGGCTGCAGACGTATCTCGCCCGGGTGCACCCGGAACTGGCCAGCGAGCGACCGGAATATGCGTGGGAAGGCCTCTTTGCCGAGACCTCCGATGGCCTGCCGTATGTCGGCACCCATTCGCGCTACCCCGGACATCTGTTCGCCCTTGGATACGGCGGAAACGGCATGGCGGCGTCATTTCTGGCGGCGCGGCTCCTGCTGGATTTGTATCAGGCTCGCGACATGGAGCGGCCCAAGGACGGAACCCACGCCAAATTGTTTGCGTTTCGGCGCGGCCACAGGTAACCTAACGCCACATTTTCAAAGGTAGTTGGCAGGTCTTCGACTTCGCTCAGACCAGGGAGGTCCCATGAAGCGGACGCGAAATTTCTATGTCGGCGTCACCATAGCGGCACTCGTTGCCGTACTGGCGGTCGCTCAGTACGCGCTACAGACCGTCGCCCGCGCGCAGGAGAACGGTAGCGGGAATCGGGCGGGTGTCTACGAAGTTGATCGGATGTGGCCGAAGCCGCTGCCGAACAACTGGGTGCTCGGGTCGACCGTCGGTCTTGCGATCGACGCGCGCGATCACGTGTTCATCGTCCATCGTGGGCAGTCATCACTGGATCAGAAGTTCGCCAGCCAGATGGCCTTTACACCACCCGCACCACGCGGCGGCGGCGGACGTGCCGGCGCGGCTGCGGCGCCTGCAGGTGGCGGGTTTGCTGCGCCGAGCGCCGGCAACACCGTCACCGGATACGCTGCAAGCGACATGACGAAGCCGATCTCGGAGATGTGCTGCTCGGCGGCGCCTCCGGTTCTGGAATTTGATCCCGAGGGCAACCTCGTTCGCCACTGGGGCGCACCGGGCTCGGGCTACGAGTGGCCGCCATCGATGCACGGCATCACGATCGATGGTAAAGACAACGTCTGGCTCGCCGGGAACGGGGGCGATACAGTGTTGAAGTTCTCCAAAGACGGCAAGTTCCTGCTGCAGATCGGCAAGAACGGCGCGTCGAAGGGCAACCTCGATACGGCGAATCTCAGCCGGCCCGCCGAAGTCGAGGTCGACATTGCGGCAAACGAAGTGTACGTGGCCGACGGCTACGGCAATCGCCGCGTCATCGTGTATGACGCCGACAAGGGCACGTTCAAGCGGATGTGGGGCGCTTATGGGAAGCCGCCGACGGATGCGAAGCCGGGTGAGAATCAGGCGTACGATCCCACTCAGCCGCTGTCTCAGAATTGGCGGACCGTGCACTGCGCGTCGCTGGCCAACGATGGTCTCGTCTATGTGTGCGATCGCGTGAACGACCGCATCCAGGTGTTCAAGAAAGACGGCACATACATCAAGGAAGCGCAGATCGCCAAACGTACGCTTGGTGACGGCGTCACGTTCGACATCGCGTTCTCGAAAGACAAGGAACAGCGGCTGATGTATGTGGCTGACGGCGCAAATCATCGCGTGTGGCAGTTGCTCCGCGACCCGATGCTGGTCCTCAACCACATCGGCAACGGCGGTCGTTATCCAGGTCAGTTCTACGCGACGCACAACGTGTCGCTCGACTCGAAGGGCAACATCTACACGGTTGAGACCTACACCGGCGCGCGCTTGCAGAAGTTCACGTATAAAGGGCTCGCGGCGATTGCGAAGCCTGAGGGGAACCATAACTAACTGCTGATCTAGCGATCTAACGATCTAAAGATCTAGGGATCGAAAAGGGCGCTCGGCAAACCCGGGCGCCCTTTTTTTGTTTCCCCTCCCACCTAACGCACCCAACGCACCTGTCGCACCCAACGCACCTAACGCACCTAACGCACCTAACGCACCTGTATAATCCCTCGTGCTCATCGGCCGCCGCTTCGTCGTCAAAGGGCGTGTGCAGCGCGTCGGGTTCAGGTTTTTCGTCGAAGACGTGGCGCATCGCGAGGGGATGCGAGGCTTCGTCCGCAACCTCCATGACGGTAGCGTCGAGGTGGTCGCCGAAGGCGATGCCGAAGCGATGCTGCGATTCGAGATGGCAGTACGGCGCGGTCCGCCAGGTGCGCGTGTAGATGACGTCGACTCGACGGAGCTCGATGCGTCCAATCGCTTCACGAGATTCAGTGTGACGGGATAACCATGGACTCACTAAAGTCGAAGATTCGCAGTGTGCCGGATTTTCCAAAGGCGGGCATTCTTTTCTACGACATCACGACGCTTCTGCGCGATCGCGAAGGATTTCAGACCACGATCGAGGCGCTTGCGACGCCATTCGGCGGAAAGAAGATCGACATCGTGGTTGGTGTCGAAAGCCGGGGCTTCATTTTGGGTGGCGCCGTCGCTGATCGTCTCGGCGCGGGATTCGCGCCGGTTCGAAAGAAAGGCAAGCTACCGTCGAAAACGGTGCAGGAGACCTACGATCTCGAGTACGGCACCGATTGTCTCGAAATCCATTCCGACGCCGTCGAGCCGGGTCAGCGAGTGTTGATCATCGATGACGTGCTTGCGACAGGCGGCACGGCAGCCGCAACGACGGCACTTGTACGTAAGCTGGGGGGGCAGATCGAATCGCTCGCGTTTCTTGTCGAGCTGGAATTTCTGAGTGGCCGGAGCCGGCTCGGCAACGAGTCGGTCTACAGCGTCCTGAAATATTCAGCATGATTGAAGTCGCCTTTGCCGTTCTCGCCTTCGTGTTGTGGCGCATCGGCGATCAGCTTAAGCGGCGGCGGCATGAGGCCATCGTGCAGCAGCTACTGGCCACCTTTGCGCCGGCGGCTGCCGCCGTTCAGCAAGATCCGAAACAGCTTCTTGTTTGGTACCCACTCGCGCAGTCGAGTCGTAAGCTGTTTCCCGACGCGTTCAAATTGCTCGACGAGGCGGCCGGCGGAACATTCCCCGTCACCAAGGAGCAATTGAAAGCCGCGCACGCCCGCTGCAGCTCGGACTGGCTGGCGTGGGAACGCGCACACGATGCGGAATACGCGTTGAAGCTCGCGGAAGTGCAGGACCAGATTGAGCGCGTGCACGGTCAGGCCTCGGCCCTCTTACGCACCCGCCTTGCAGCCGTCGAGCAGCAGAAGCTCGAACGTTATCAGCAGCGTTACGAGGAGTACATCAAGACAGCCAAAGCGCTCGCCGCGTTCGTCGAATAGCGCTTCGGTTGCACAATTGCTTGCCTGATCATGCGCCGCATCCTTCATATCGACATGGACGCGTTCTACGCGTCTGTTGAGCAGCGCGACAACCCAGAGCTGCGCGGCAAGCCGCTTGCGGTTGGCGGTCAGCCGAATCGCCGCGGAGTGGTTGCGGCTGCCAGCTACGAAGCGCGAAGCTTCGGTGTGCGCTCGGCGATGTCGATGGCTCAGGCAGTGAAGCTCTGTCGATCATTGGTGATCGTGCCGCCAGACTTTTCACGATATAAAGCCGCATCGACGACGATTTTCGGCATCTATCGGGAAGTCACGCCGCTCGTCGAGCCGTTGTCGCTCGACGAAGCCTATCTCGACGTGACGGAAAACAGTTGGAACGAGCCGCTCGCCACGCGCGTCGCGAAGCGGCTCAAAGAAAAAATCCGCGCAGAAACCGGTCTGACAGCTTCTGCCGGTGTGGCGCCGAACAAGTTTCTCGCAAAGATTGCGTCGGGCTGGAAAAAACCCGACGGACTGACCGTGATCGCGCCAGATCGGGTGGAGCCGTTCCTGCACCAGCTGCCTGTCGATGCTCTGTGGGGTGTTGGGCCCGTGACGGCCCGCAAGCTGCGCGGCCGCGGCATCGCCAAACTCGTTGATGTCCGCACCATCGACGAGCGTGTGCTCCGCGAGACGGTCGGCAGCATGGCGGACTGGCTACGGCAGCTTGCGATTGGCGTCGACGATCGACCCGTCGTTCCGTATCACGAGCCGAAATCATCGGGTTCAGAGAACACCTATCCGGAGGATCTTACCGATCTAGGCATCATCCGTCGCGAAATCCACGAGATGGCGCAGAACGCCGTGGCGTGGCTGCAACGGAAGGACTTGCTGGCGCGAACCGTGACGGTGAAGGTCCGCTATTCCGATTTCACAACGATTACCCGCAGTCACACGGCGCCGGCATCCCGCGATGCCGATGGATTGGCCGCACGTGCGTTGCAGCTTCTCGAGAAGACCTCGGCAGGACTGCGCCCCATACGGCTGCTGGGCGTGAGCGTTCATAATCTTTGTACGGCGGTTGAGACAAAAACAACGTCTGACAATTGGCTACCGTTTACCAAATGAGGGTTTTCTGGCGTACTGATTGCACCTCATCACTGCGTCTGGGGGCGTGATGATATGCAGAATGGCCCCGCTGCAAAGCGGGAGAGACACGGAAATCGACATGATTGAGCGGCAGATGGAAGGCGGCGTCGTCATCCTGCAACCGCCAGAGCTCCACGAGCACACTGTGGAGAAGAGACTTGGCGGCTTGGTCGAAGTCGAAGAGCATGTCGAGGTCCACAAGATTCGTCCTAAGTCGGCGGGGGCTCCCAAAGCCTGAGGTCCCGTCCCGACCGAGCCTTCGTCAGCAGGATGATCTGTCCTGTATGCATACCGAAGTGCTCGACGACGTGATAAATCGCCTCAAGAACGGTCACGTCATACCCCTGAATCTGCCGCCTGCTCAGCAGTCCGTCGCTATCGACAGCCGCGATCACTTCGTCGGCCCGCCGAATGATGCCTGTCAGACGGTGTCGCAGATCGGAAGCGGAAATGGTGCGCCTCTCGTCGAACTCGAGCTGGCGGTCCCGCTCGAACGGCAGCCGGCCGACCCCGCCGAGAATCCACATCGTCACGTTTCCGCACAGATGCAGAATCAGGTTCCCGACGCTGTTCGACGCCTCGTTCGGACGCCACCAAATGTCGTGGGCCGTCAGGAGGTCGAGGCACCGATCGATCTTCGGTGCGTAATCTGACGTCAGCAGGCTTCGGGACTTATCGACAAACGCACGCGAGATCTCGTCCATGGCCAATATCGTCTATTGGTCCCATGCCCGAAGTCCACTGGTGACTATCGAGAGGGCGCTGCCGTGCCTGGCCCGTCCCCATCCGCAAGATGGACGACGATGTAGTCACGGCCTTGCCAGCTTTTGATGAGCCGGCGCCGATCCCCCATACGACGGTCCGGATAGTGGCCTTCCACTTTCCGCTTACGGATTTGTTTGACTCTGCGATCCAGCACGACCTTCACATCACGAGCGCCGGCAAACTGGCAGGAGAGTCTCTGAAAGGTCTGAAGCTTTCCACGATCGACGACGATGAGTTTCATGGTCAATGGAAACGGTCACTGCCACTCCCATGCCATGCGAAATTCTGCGATACGTGCACGTTCCAACTCTGAATTGCACGCGGGCGATCGCAGGAATGTTACGGCAATCACAAAGTGGTCGTTACTTCAGAACGTTCAGCGTCACGTCGATGCGCATGACCTCGCCGGTAATTGGGTCAGTCGCAGTGGTCATCTGTGACGTCTGACCATCTCGAAGCAACAGCGTGTTTGAGACACGAAACGTGCGAAATCGCGGAACCCCGCTGGGGCTTCCTGGATCCTTGTCGTCTACATAGGCGACGGAGTCGTCGCTCACACTAATCGCCAATCTAAAAATACCGCCATCGAAGGCAGACGCCGTGGCGTGTTTCTCAAGCGGCGCGTCCGAGGTGACGGCCGGCTGAGAACCGGGTTTCGTCAGACCAATCGCCAGCATCGCGAGAAGCGCCAGGACGCCGGCGGGCACGAGCCATCGGGTGATTGCCCAACCTGGGCGCTCTTCCGAAAGCCCCAGAGCATCCGATAAGGTCGACGTGGCCACTCATCATTGTGTTTATGTGGTCTACCTGCGAAACCCGAAAGGCGATGGCCGGGCTGCCTACTATGTTGGCATGACGGGGTTGACACCCGAAGAACGTTTCAAGAATCACAAAAGAGGCGTTAAGGCTGCGCGGGTCGTGAAGAAGTACGGTGTGCGGCTCGTGCCTAAACTCTACGCACACTTAAACCCAATGCCCTACGCCAAAGCCGTGCTGATGGAAGCATTTCTCGCCGACAGCCTGCGCAAGCGCGGGTATGAGGTGTATGGAGGACACTGAGATTCGCAGATTTGCAGATTCGCAGATTGGAAGATTAACGGCGGTTCAGGCTGAAGTTGACCGTGACGGTCATCTTGACCGGCACAGGTTTGTCGTTCACGAGCGTGGGGTCGTAGCGCCATTCGCGCACGGCTTTCAAAGCAGCTTCGTCGAGCACCGGATTCGAGTTCAGCACGCGCGCATCGGTGACGATGCCTTGTTCGTTCACGGTGATTTCTGCGGTCACGAGACCTTCGATGCCGGCGGCGGTGGCTTCGGCGGGGTACGCCGGATTGCCGAATCGTCGCGGTGGCGTGATGTCGGCACCTACCTGATAAACACCGTCCTTGTCCGGCGTGCCGGGAACGGTTTGCTCTCGCACTTCCTGCTTCGTGGCGGTTGCGTGCATGGCTCGGGCGCGGCGCGAATAGAACTGCGCGAGCATCTGCAACGTCTTGATTTCTTCCGGCTGCAGACGGCGCGCAGACAGCAACGTTTCTTCTGCGGCTTCGACAGAGACGTGCGCCTCTTGATACTTCGCGAGCCGGAACAACGGTTCGACCTCCGTCGGCTTCAGGGCTCTCAGCTCGCCAAAAGCCGCCAGCATCTCCGCTTGATTGTTCAGCATCGGGACGTCGAAGATCACGAGCAGGCGATCGATCACCGCACCTTTGAGGACCTCGTCTGCCGGCAACCCGAGACTCCGCTTATACAGCGTCGCCGCCGTTTCGAGTCGACTTTGCCACTCCGGGCCGTTCCTGGGTGCCGCTTCTGCCCGAGAGAGTTCGGTTTCGGCGAGACATACCTGCGTGGTCGCGGCCGACAAGCCGCGTGACACGGCGGTTGCGCAATCGGTTTGAGCACTCGCGCCCTGGGCAAACGCTGCGGCCAGAAGGAACGTAGATGCCAGCATCTGAACCTCTCCCGTTTTTTAGACACCGAACACTGGAAATGGCTCCGGTTCGCACGTAGCGCATTGGGCGGCTACGCCTTCGCGCGGTCGCGCGCGCTCAGCCCTTCCGCGCTCACCAAACCCAGTTCCAACTGCAATACTGATACGATTACCCCAGTCTTCTGATGGGGAGAGCATGCTTGCCCTTGATCCGATGCTGCAGGTAGTACTTGTGCCGGTCGTCATTCTCGTCGCAGGCGTCTGCACCCTTCGGACGTCTTTGCAGCTGTGCCACCGGAAGATCGCCGGTGAACTCGATGAAAGGCGATGATCGAAATCAGTGAGTACAACGCGGATTGGCCACTGCAGTTTGCTGAGCTGCGCGAGCGGCTGTCGCTGTGTCTCGGCGACGTGGCCGTCGCTATCGAGCATGTCGGCAGCACTGCGGTGCCTGGATTGGCGGCAAAGCCTCTCATCGACATCGATGTCGTCATTCCTCTGCATGCGAAGGCCATCATCAGCATCGGACGGCTTGCGGGGATCGGCTACGTACACCAGGGGAATTTGGGAATCCAGGACAGAGAGTCCTTCAAGTCACCCACGGGCACCCCTCCGCATCACCTCTATGTATGCCGCCGAGGAAGTGTGGCGCTGCGCAACCATCTCACCTTACGCGATCATCTGCGCCAGCATCCTGGGGACCTCACGGCGTACGCACGGTTGAAGCGAGGGGTCGCAGCGGACTGCAGAGACGTGGATGAGTACACTCGCAGGAAGACGGACTTTATTCTCTCGATTTTGGCGAAGTACACGTTTTCAGCAGCGGAACTGGCATTGATCCGCGGCCCGAACGAGTAGCGCATACCTCAATTACAAATCCCAACTGTGAAGCGCACCAGATTTGAATGCGCGAATCCGATACTGCGGGTCGCTGATCTGTCGCGCAGTATTCGTTACTACGTCGATGTGCTTGGATTCACGAATGCCGAGTGGAGCGGCGATGACTTCACCTGCGTGACCCGCGACAATGCGTCCATCTACTTGTCTCAAGGCGAACAAGGCCAACCTGGCACCTGGGTGTGGCTCGGCGTGGAGGACGTGGACGCGCTCCATCGAGAATACATGGCGACTGGCGCGAGAATCGGACATCCGCCTGAGAACTACCCCTGGGCGTATGAAATGAAGGTCATCGATCCAGATGGACACATTCTTCGGTTTGGCTCTGACCCGCGACAGGATATTCCGTTTCAGGAGTAAAACGGACGCATCGCAGTCGACAACCGATCGCGGCCACTCCTCGTCTAACCGGCTGTGCCCAGCATCCTTCGAGATCTCCGCTACGCCTGCCGCGGGCTCCTGCACGCGCCGTTGTTCACCGTGGTTGCACTTGTGTCGATTGCGCTCGGGATTGGCGCGAATACGGCCATCTTCACTCTGGTCGACCAGGTCCTGCTGAGGCAGCTTCCCGTCCGACAACCCGACCAGCTCGTGCTGTTCACCCAGCGCGGACCCCATCACGGCAACAACCGCGGCGGGAACACCACGTCGTTCCCGATGTACGAGGATTTTCGCGAGACATTCGTCGACCGCGCCCTCGCTCCGACGTTGCCGCGCGTCAGCCTGCCGTACAACGCCCTGCCGGCCGCGAGTCCACTCTTCTCGGGGATGTTCGCCCGATACGCGATGTCGCTGAATGTCGGCTACGGAGGGCAGACCGATCGCGTAAGCGGCGAGCTCGTATCAGGCACCTATTTCCCCGTCCTCGGTATGGGAGCGGCGGTGGGGCGCGTCATGACTCCAGAAGACGACCGCGTGCGCGCAGGACACCCGGTTGCTGTGCTCAGCTACGAGTACTGGCGAACGCGCTTTGGCGCCGACACAGGTGTCATCGGAAAAACGATCGTCGTGAACAACTATCCGCTCACGATTATCGGGGTGTCTCAAGCGGGCTTCGATGGCGTCGATATCGGATACGCGCCGAGCGTGCGCGTGCCGATGATGATGAAAGCGCAAATGACACCGCAATGGGACGATCTCGACAACCGACGCAGCCGGTGGGTACAGGTCTTCGGCCGGATGAAGCCTGGCGTTGAGGCGGAACTGGCCAAAGCGTCCCTCCAACCATACTTTCATCGCATCCGCTCGATGGAAGTGAAGGAAGCGCCGTTCCGCAGCACCTCCGCCGAGCAACGAACGGCGTTTCTCACCGGGACAATCGATCTCCTCCCGGCGGCCCAGGGACGCTCCCCCCTGCGCACGCAGCTTCGGCAGCCGTTATGGCTGCTGATGGGGACGGTTATTGGCGTCCTTCTGATCGCGTGCGCGAACGTGGCGAGCCTGATCGTCGCACGCGCGGCGTCGCGTCAGAAGGAATTCGCTGTGCGGCTCGCACTCGGCGCCGGACGCGGGCGGATCGTGGGTCAATTGCTCACAGAAAGCGTGCTGCTCGCGGGTCTTGGTGGCGTGCTCGGACTCGCGATTGCACGCTGGACGAGCGGCTTCCTTCTCGGCTTCCTGCCGGCGACGGAAACGCCGCACGTGATTTCCAGCTCGCTCGACTGGCGCATCCTCGCGTTCAACTTCGCGCTTGCGCTCGCCACGGGCGTGTTATTCGGTCTGGTGCCGGCACTTCGATCGACGAGACCCATGCTCGCCCCCACGTTGAAGGATCAGGTCGGCACGGTCGTCGGGGGAGGCAGCGGCGTTCGCTTTCGCAAGGCGCTGGTTGTGAGCCAGGTCATGCTGTCGGTGCTGCTGCTCATCGGCGCAGGACTGTTCATTCGCAGCCTGCGCAACTTACACCTCACCGATCTCGGTATGCGAACCGACAACCTGCTCGCCTTCAGCATCGATCCGTCGATTGGCGGCTACTCGCCCGAGCGAACGCAGCAGTTCTATCAGCAGCTTATCGAACGGATGAAAACGCAGCGCAGTGTCAGCGGCGTTGCGGTCGCCGCGATGGGCGTGCTCGAGGGCAGCGAATGGGATAGCACGATCACCATTGAAGGCTACGACGCGAAACCAGGCGAGAACATGAATCCGTTCTGCAACGCTGTGAGCCCCGGCTACTTCAGAACGATGGTTGTACCGTTCATCGCGGGCCGCGATTTCGACCAGCGCGACGCGGTGGTCGTACCACCACCCGACCCGAACGTGCCGGGGGCCTCAACGTTTAGAGTCGCGATCGTCAATGAGAGCTTCGCGAAGCACTATTTCGGTCACGCAAGCCCAATTGGACGCCGCATCGGTTTCGGTGGTGATCCGGGAACGCCGACCCCGATCGAAATCATCGGCGTCGTCGAAGATGCGAAGTATACCGGCGTGCGTGATGAAATTCCCCGTCAGGTGTTCTTCGCGTATCAGCAGATGGATAAGGCCGGATCGGCGGTCGTGTACGTGCGATCGGCTCAGGATCCAGCGGCGGCGTTCGCTGCAGTGCGCCAAACCGTGCGCGAAATGGATAGCAACATCCCCATTTACAACTTGCGCACGCTTGCTCGGCAGATCGAACGTTCGCTGCTGACCGAACGGATCGTTGCGACGCTGTCGACGGCCTTCGGAGTGCTTGCGACGCTGCTCGCCGTCATTGGCCTTTATGGACTGATGGCTTATACGATGTCACGTCGCACCCGCGAAATCGGTCTGCGCATGGCGCTAGGGGCGGTCTCGGGCAACGTCGTGTGGCTTGTCATGCGCGAAGTGATGACGCTCGTCGGAGTCGGTGTCACACTCGGGCTGGCGGCCGCTTGGGGATTGAGCCGTTTGATAGGCAATCAGTTGTACGGCGTGTCACCGAATGATCCGCTAACCGTGCTGGTGGCGGCAGGCGGGTTGACGGTCATCGCGTTGTTAGCCGGGTATATCCCCGCCTTCCGGGCGTCGCGCGTCAATCCGGTCACGGCTCTCAGGTACGAATGACGCATGCCGTCGTGCGCCAGCTCGATGCAAAGACGAGAGCTCCGCACTCGACTCAACCGCCGCTGAGCATCTGGATGGCTACGAGCGCGACACCTGATATGTAAATCACGCAGAGCCCGCCAATGAGCGCGCGCTCGGCGGCGAGGTATCTCGTGTTGCTGCCGCACCTGACGGCAGGCTCTGGGCGTTGACGCCGGCGTGCCAGGCGCTCGTGGCAGCACGCGATCGTGCGCTGTCCGCGCTGCGCGTTGGGTGTGAGAAGCGGAAGGGGCTGGATCATGTCGTCACCTCTTTCAGGGCGGCCAGTACGGGTTTGTCCCGCTCGTCGAGCCGTCTGGCAATCGCAGCGCGAGCGCGGCTGATCCGCTGGCGCATCGCTTCCGGCGTGATTCCACAGACCATCGCCGCTTCAGCAGGGCGCATGCCTTCGATGGCCACGAGAAGCAAGGCTTCTCGATACGGGGCAGGGAGTTCAGCCAAGGCGACTTCGATGCGCCGGCTGGTTTCACTTGCCACTGTCAACTCGAATGGTGAAGGCCGGGGCGTTCCCAACGGCCAGAGCCCGATCATGTCCACGGTCTGCGAGTCCTCCATGAGCCGCGAGCGGCAGTAGCTGACATAGAGGTTGCGCGCGACGGTGAAGAGGAAAGGGCCAAGGTTTGTGTCGGGACGCAGCTTCGGCGCCCGATCGACGAAGCGCAGCCACGTCTCTTCCAGCAGATCCTCAGCCACGTCACGGCTGCGAGACACGCGGGCCAGGAAACTGAAGAGCCGGACGTTGAAATCGCTATAGACGCGGTCGAAAGCTTCGGCATCTCCCGCCCGCAACTGCGCGACAAGCTCAAGCTCGGACTCCCGATCCATGTCAGTCATACAACGCGCGGCGCGCCGGATCGTGACACGTCACGCGGCGCCTCTTTGTGCGTTCTAGTGGAGTGGAGGCTGATTCACGCATGGAACTCTTCAACATTCTCAGCCAGGCGAGCATCATGGCACTGTTGACCCTATTGGTAACGGTCTTTCCGCTCGCGGCGGGCGTTGCCTATCTGGTTCGGCCGACCGAGCAGCGGCTGGCGCTGATGCGGCCGATTTCGCTGGCCGGTATTTTCGGCGGCCTGGGTGGAGCCGTGCTCGGTTTGATGAACGTGTTGCGATCGTTTGCCATCAATGATCCGCCGCCGCCCCCCCGCATCATGGCGCTCGGAGCCGCGGAATCGCTCGTGACGCTGTTTGTGGCGTTCGGATGCTTGACGGTTGCGTGGCTCTGCGTCGCGTTGGGGATGCGACGGAACACGTAGTGGAGCCGACTCCTGCGCCTGGTCCAGGCCACAGCTGCCATGCCGCCCCTCCAGGGGTGTGGCAGTGGCACGCCGGCTTAACCTGCCTCGATCAATCTCAGTGCTTCCCATAGATCCTGTGCGCAACGTTCGTATTCCCTTGACCGCGAACGCACGAGCAGTGCAGTTGCACCGAACGCCGCTACCGGCAAGCAGTCGCAGGTCGCGTTGTCCCCGATCATCCAGATGGGAGTTCCTGGTGCCGACTGCGCGAGGGCCGCTTCAAAAATACGACGGTGGGGCTTTTCATAACCGACCTGGCCAGAGGTCGTGACAGCCTGCAAAAATTCGCCAATCCCGAGATCGCGAACGATCTCTGCAAGTTCCGGCACGTGGTTTGAGACGATCACCTGGCGCCAGCCGAGGCCTTTAAGCGCGCTGAGAACCGGGACCGCGTCATCGAAGAGGCGATACCGGCTTGCGTCAAGAATGTCCTCGCGGATCTCTGGTAGCGCATGATCAAGGTCATCGAGGCCGAGACGAGCAAAGGTGGCGCGGTACACCGCGTAAACGGCGTCCCACCACAGTTCAGGGGTTGTCAGTTCGGGGTGAGCGAGATCGTGTCGGTGCCACGGGAACTGCCGCTTGAACTGTCGGGCGAAGTGACTCACGGACAAGTCATGACCCGGACACCGGCGAGTCGCCAGGCGGAGGGCGGCTTCCGACCACATCCGGGGGCGGCTCACAAGCGTTCCATCGAAGTCCCACCAGATCGTGCCAGCCATCAGCGCCCCCATCCTGCCACACTGCCCACGTCTCAGGTGCTGGCAGTGGCGGCAGCGGGATTGACGCGTCTCTGGCCTGAAAGCGAGTCGGTGCGGCGATGAGGCGTGTTGCCCCTATGGATTGCGTGGTCCGGGTTGCGGAATCCGCTTGGTGCCTCTTAATTCCGCATCGAGGTCCAAGATGTTTGATTTGGCAAAGTAATCGAAGGCATCCCCCTCCCACCCACTGTATTTGTCACGCAGTGCTGGCATCACGCCGTCAACCACGGCGTCGCCGGACTTTCCCGACGTGTGAGCCTCCGAGACAAGGGTGCGCAGTGTGACGAGATACTCGCGGAAAGACGTAACGTCCCGCACGGTTCCGACCTCACCGTGGCCTGGCACGAACGTCGCGTCAGCTTGCGTTTTCGCAAGTATGTCGAGCGTGTCGATCCAGGGCGTTGTCGATGCGTCCATCAGATTCGGCAACATATTGCGCCAGAAGAGGTCGCCTGTGAACGCGACCTTTGCGTCCGGAATGAGCACGACTGAGTCACCGCCTGTATGTCCCGGAAGACTCCATACTTGAATCTGTCGAGAACCCAGATAGAGATTCAGGGTGTCGTTGTAGGTGACTGATGGAGGTCGGAGCGCCTCGATGAAGGCCTTTTGCGAAGGCTTGATGTCGTTACCGAACATCCGCAAGTTTTCGGCGCGAATCCAGCCGCGCACGTTGTGATGTGAAAGCACCGTCGCGCCAGCCTCGACGAACACGCCGTTTCCGCCGACATGGTCCCAATGGTGATGGGTATTGATCACAAACCTGACCGGTAGGTGGGTCACAGTTCGGATCGCCGCGAGGACTTGCTTGGCTGGATCAGTCGCGAAGGTCCCACCGGCATCGATGCTTGCCGCTGTATCGATGACAACGACTCCATCCGTGCCCACAACAAATCCCGTGTTCGCGCCGGCCGCGACCTTTGACTTCGGATTCGAGATCGCAGCCCACACATTCGGACCGACTTGCTGGAGCGTGAAGGGCAGCTCCTGGGCCTTGGTCGCGCAGGACACACAAGAAAAGAGGACCCACGCCAGAGGAAAGCCTTGAGCTAGTCGTTTTGATCTCCTTCGGTTCGAAGCGCTCGTCACCAGCGCGTTTAGACGCAGGTGTGGCCCCGTCGGTCTGGGACGTTTTGCGTTCGGTGGTTTACCGTGGCTGGAATCAATACAAGGAGCCGCTCGGTTTGCAGGATGAGCCGAGGGGCTACAACTGCCACGCGTCGTGGAGAACCGTCGGGCCGTGTTGCGTCCACTTCTCAGCAGTGAGTTGTTGCTCCAGTGCCGCGAGGCGATGACGAAACGCGCTGGCGGCTTTGAAGCGTTCGATGCGACGACGTTCGCCGGCAGGGTAAATGATCAGAACAAATTCACGATGGGGCTTGTCGTAATACGACTTCAACTCGAACTTCTCCCCATCTCGCTCGAATATCCAGACCATTCCTCGTAGTATCGGTGCGGCTGTATACCAGCAATAGGTGACTCTCGTTTCACGACGTCATCGCAAAAACTGGCGCGCGGCTTATTTTTCGGGACGTAAGTCGGCTTACATTCCTCAGGGTTTAATGGGACAGCGACAGGTGCTACCATCAACGGCAGATAAGGATCGGCAGGTCTGTCCCTATGAGAAGTTCCACCGCGCTCAGAATGCTGTGGGTTCTTGCGACCGCTTTTGCGGTCCTGGCCGCCATTCCCGTGCACGCTCAGTCGTCGAATCGAGCTCCCGTTGCTCGACCGCCGGAGGGTGTTGTTGTACGTCAGGAGCCGGCGTTTCTGGCGCTGCAAGGACCAGGTTCGCAGATTGGCGTGTCGGCTCGCGACCTGACCTCGTCAGAGGCGCTGCCGGGGAGCGACGATTGGTTC
This sequence comes from Vicinamibacterales bacterium, assembly GCA_963761975.1. GTDB lineage: Bacteria > Acidobacteriota > Vicinamibacteria > Vicinamibacterales > JAMQPK01 > JAMQPK01. Next base: position 1,489,532 of record CAVXIR010000007.1, on the reverse strand, counting down.
ACGAGCCAGAGCGGTGTGGTCATCGACCAAGTTGGTTCGTGGAGCCCCGCGTCACGGGCCGGTCTCATGAAGGGCGATGTCGTCACAATTTTCGACGGCTATCGCGTGCGTAACGTCGCTCACTGCTCCCGGCTTGTTGGAGAAACACCACCGGGACGGACGGTCAAGATCACTATCGTGCGCAGCGGAAAAGCCCAGGAGCTGTCCGTCACTCCGACCCTATAACATACTTCCGTCCCAACGCATCTCAATTATGACAGTTCCCTCGTTGATTACCCAAAAGAGCCAGTCTAAAGGGGTTTCGTGGGGCCGAAGAAGCCTACGATTTTCTTCAACTTGCCGTCAGTCGCGATTTCTCCAAAATCGATCCCTTCCAATAGAGTCTTTCCATCAACACTGACCATTTTCCAGGTGAACCGCAACATGCCGTGATGGAAGTCAACCCGACTCGAGGGCACGATTTGCCCATTGATATTTTTTTGAAGGTGTCTCGTCATACGCTGGCTAAGCGCCTCGCGGCCCTCAGAATGTCCATTGGGATCAGTGTACGTGCCCTCGGGTGCCCATACGCGTTCAATCATCTGGCGTCTGCGTTCCAGGTCAGGCTCACCCCAAGCCGCGCAATACACCCTCACGGTTTCATCCAGAGCCATTTGTGATGGCGCCTGCTGCGCGAACGAAGGATTTCCGCACAGTGCCGCTGACAAAGCGGAGATGCTTGCGATATTCCGAATCGTAGCCATGTTCGTGACCTTACTATACTTTCTGCTTGGCTTCAGCGTGCGATTCTTCACGTTGCGCGCGTAGCTCCGCGGAGAGCACCGATTCCTAGTGCATAATGGACTGAAGTCTGGTTAATCAAATGCTGATTCTCATTCGAGCTGCGCTAATTCTCATCGGCGCTGCGATCTTCGGCTCGGTATGGGTACACCGCAGCAATCACCGGCTCGCCTTGGGTCTGATCTCGTCGTTCTAAATGTTACTGTTACGGATTCTGCGAGTCGGTTTGTGTCCGATCTCTCGGCCGCAGACTTTCAGGTGCGGGAGGATGGACAACGCCAGCCGTTGATGCTGTTCATGCCAGGCACCGCTCCGCTATCGCTGTTGCTGCTCGTGGATAGTAGCTCGAGCATGGACGAGGAAATGTCGTACGTTAAGCAGACTCTCGAGGAGTTTGTCTATCAGCTGCGGCCACAGGATGCAGTTGAGTTGATTGATTTCGATCTGCGCCCTAAGGTGTTGCAGCCCTCGACACGCGATCGCAACTTGTTGGCAGCGGCTGTCAAGCGCCTGCGTGGCGGCGGATCAACATCGCTCTACAACGCCCTGTACATCACCTTGCGTCAGCTTCCAGGATTCACGACGGCAATGCTAGTCGACCCACCACGTCGCGCGATCATTGTGCTGTCCGACGGTGAGGACACGTCAAGTCTTGTCGCGCTTGACGCGCTCCTCGATGTTGCTGGGCGCTCTCAAGCAACGATTTACGCAATCGGCCTTCGCGCGCCAGAGAGCGGGGAAGGCGTGCTACGTCAATTGACGTCGCAAACAGGTGGGCAGTTTTTCACTGCGAGGAACGCGTCTGATCTACGTCGTGCGTACGCGCAAGTTGCGCGGGAACTCGCGAGCCAGTACCCTACTCGGCTATGTTCCAAGGAATCGCTCCGCAAAAGATGAGTGGCGCGACGTCGTCATCGAAGTGGGACGTCCAAACCTGGACGTGCGCACCAGACCCGGTTATCGCATGGGCACAACAGCGGGGCGGACTTCTATGGCGAAGCCGTAATACAGCGGATGAAGACCACCAGCTCCCAGAGCGCCCACCATGCCTGCGATGTGTCCATTGCCGTCGCGCATGTCCGTTGCAAAACTTGCAAACGAGAACTCGCATAAGCCTCAGGTAGTTTGCAACGACGAGCCAGACAGTGCCCCAACCTTCAGATAAACTAGAATTTACTTCCTGCACGCGCCCGTAGCTCAGCAGGATAGAGCACCGGTTTCCTAAACCGGGGGTCGCAGGTTCGAGACCTGCCGGGCGCACCATAATTCGCCGTGTGACAACGAATTCCGCATTCGTCCATCGCATCTATCGCACCGCGGTTCTCCAAGTGCGCCGGCGTTCTCGAAAGCGGCTCACCAAGCCGAGCGGGTCCCGCTGCCACTCCCGAGTCAGTGGGTGGAGTGCTCGTCGATGCAATTCAGGGCCGACATGCTGACGGACGGCCGGCACTTCCCGACGCTGAACATCTTGAAACCGCTTCACGCGCGAGTCTTCATCGCATCCGGCTTCGAAATTCTCGAGCTCGTAAGATTTCGCGGAACAGTATTTGTGGGTCGTGACGCCAGCCCCGTCATCTACAACCGCGTCGCTTCCTCTCGAGAACGATCTCGCACACATTTCTGCTGACATCCAGCGTTCAAGAAACAGCGTCCCAGATCTCCGCGTGGGCGGAAGCGAATTACAAATGTCGTCGGCGCATTACAAAAACGATCATGTCAAAAAAAAAGAAAGCTCGCACCTCGCGGTGAGAAGTTTTTTCACTATCCGGTAAATTATTCAGTTCACGAAAATCACACGAGCGCGTCGCGTAGATAAAACTCATCAAGTGGTTCGCAGCGAGCAGGATCCGCAAGTTGATCATATCTGCTCGGATTGTCGCCACAGTTCACGGCGGGTCGGCGCTGCAGCGCTCGCGTTGCTCGCGTCGGTCGCCGACGGTTTTGCGAGCGCGAGATCGACCGAAAGTAAATCAGGCGGGTCACACTCTACGGTCCACGTCGCAGTGGGTGCATCCGTTGAGCGACGTCGAGCGATCCGCTCCCACCGCACTGCCGGTACGAATGTGGCCGCTTTTCTTGTGAATGGCTTCCGCAGAAGCGCCGTGACGATCGGACCGCCAATCGCGTCACGGCGTACTCACCACACTGCGGACACAGGCTTTCAGATTTCCGCGCACCTGCGATGATCGATAACCCTTTCCCGTTTTCGATATTCGGCTTACGGATCTGCTGACGCAAACGTTAACGGGTCGCGTGACAAACATTTTCACTGTCTGCTCGCAACAATCAGCCGGCCCGCTTTTTGCTGACGTCGCTCGAACCCAGCAGAATACGGCGCCTTCGGACATCGTTCTGCGCTCGACACCGAGCCGCGGACGAGCGACAGCACAACCAAGTCAGAGCTACCTGCGCATGCGCAACTGAATGCGAGTTGCCGTGCCATAGGAGAAGCGAATGAATCGCTACGGAGTAATGACACGGGTGTGGCCAATCGTCACCCGGATGGGTGCGGGCTTGGGCGCCACGCTGTTTCTTTCAGGAATTCTCGGCAGTCCGGTATTCGAAGTTGTACACGGACAGACTGTTCAAGGTCGTCAGTTTCACGTTTCGCCGGCTGGAGTGCCGGACAACGACGGCAGCGCACAACGACCTCTGGATTTGACGACGGCGCTGTCTCAGGGCAGCCCGGCGCGGCCCGGCGACGTCATCTGGCTGCACGCCGGAACCTATCGCGGCGCGTTCAAAAGCTACCTCATCGGCACCGCGCAAGCCCCCATCATCGTCCGTCAGCATCCTGGAGAGCGAGCGACCATCGACAGCGGTACCTCAGCGTTAGACGCGCTGACGGTCCTTGGCGGCCACACCTGGTTCTGGGGATTCGAAATAACCAGTTCAGACACCAAACGTATCAGCGCCGAGTCGGGTTCCTCACCGAGCGACCTTCGACGCGGATACGGCGCCGTGACTCGCGCACCTGGCATCAAGTTCATCAATCTGATAGTGCACGACAACGCCAACGGTCTCGGTCTCTGGTCCGAATCGGTTGGCAGCGAAGCCTACGGCAACATCGTGTATTACAACGGCTGGCAGGCACCCGATCGCGCCCACGGGCACGGCGTCTACACGCAAAACGCCAGCGGTGCGCGGCTCTTGGCCGAGAACATCCTGTTCCATCAGTTCAGTCACGGCATCCACGCCTACGGCTCCGGCTCCGCATCGCTCGACAACATCACGCTGGAAGGGAACATTTCCTTCATGAACGGCTCGATTTCGAGCGGCGGGATCTACGAGTCGGGCCGCGACCTTCTTCTCGGCGGCGATCGCCTCGCCGCAAATCCCGTCCTCTCAGCGAATGCGACTTATGGGGGACAAACCAACGTCGGCTATTCCGCCGGATGCGCCAACGGGCGCGTGACGAACAACTACTTCGCGGGACCCCTCCTGCTGATCAAATGCAATCCCGTCATGGCCGGCAATACGCTCTGGGATGCAACCTCGCGGGAATACGGCACGTGGCCCATGCAATACCCGCAGAACACGTTCCACACCTCGCCGCCCACCGGCACTATCATCCGCGTCAGACCGAACAAATACGAAGCGGGACGTGCGCACATTGCCGTCTACAACTGGGGCACGGCGTCGGTCGTGCCGGTCGACATTTCCGCTGCAAAACTAACCACCGGTGCCGCCTATGAGATTCGCGACGCGCAGAACTATTTCGGCGCGCCCGTCGCAGAAGGCACGTACGACGGCAGGCCGGTGAATCTCGTGATGTCCGGGTTGAGGGCTGCGGCAGCGGTCGGCAACGTTCCTGCGCCGCCTTCGCACACAGCGCCAACGTTCGCCGTTTTCGTCGTCGTGCCGGCAGCCGTCTCGACACCGCCGGGTCCCGAGCCGACCAACGATCTGTCGGCGTCGGCCGCGTCGATGACCGCCGATCAATCAACCACGCTCTCCCGGTCCTCGACGAACGCAAGCGTCGTCTCCATCGATCAGGGCGTTGGCAACGTCGCCAGCAACGGCACCGTCACCGTCAATCTACCCGTCAACCTACCGGGCACGTCGGTTGCGCTGGCCTGGAATCCAAATCAAGAGCCGGTCACCGGATATCGCGTCTCTTACGGAACGACATCCGGCCAATACACAAATACCATTGGTGTAGGCAATACCACGAGTTATACGGTCACCAATCTGCTCTCGGGCTCCACCTATTACTTCGCCGTTCAGGCCTACAACGCAGTGGGAACCGGCCCATACTCGAGTGAAGTGTCCGCAACGCTGGGATCATCACTTACTGTGACGAACCTGACGGCGAACAGGACGTCGCCTCAGCCTGCAGGGGCAACGATTACTTTCTCGGCGACTGCGAGTGGCGGGACTCCTCCATATCAATACAAGTGGTGGATCGTCAACGGCACAACACAGACGGTCGGCAGCAACTGGTCAACGAACAGCAGCTTCGCGTGGACGCCGACCTCGGCGAGTCCCAATTACACGATCCGAGTGTGGGCGCGCAATCTCTCGAGTACGGCTGACGCTCCTGACAATCCGGCGGCGACTCGCGAAATGAGCTTTGCTATCACAGCCCCGGGCGGTGGGACGAATCAGGCGCCGACGGTGAGTGCAGGAGCCGACAAAACCATTTCGCTGCCGCACTGGACCACGATGAACGGCACCGCGTCGGATGACGGCAAACCGGTGCCGCCGGGACAACTGACGCTGACGTGGACAAAGGTCAGCGGACCGGGGACCGTCACGTTCGATGCGCCGTCGGCGGCAACGACAAACGCGGGCTTCAGCGCGCCGGGCACCTACGTACTGCGTCTGACGGCCTTCGACGGCCAGTTGACGACGAGCGACGACGCCATCCGAGTGGTGAATCGGGGACGCCGCTAGCTCGCGGGCAGAAGCGCGCGGCGCCGGATTGTGGCGTTTGTGATTTGTGCGGCCGGCGGCGGCACCGGCACGGGTCTGACCGCAGTATTACGACGACGCAGCGAACGGCACTAACAAATTCGGAACGCTCGTGCTCACTCGCACCGATCCAACTGTGAACTTCAACTGGGGCATCGGGCAGCCCGCGCCGCAGGTGCAAGCCGACAATTTTCCCGTCCGCTGGACCGGACAGATGCTCGCCCCCGCAACCGGAAACTACACCTTCACAACCGTGTCCGATGACGGCGTCAGGCTGTGGGTCAACGGTCAACGCATCATCAGGAACTGGACGGACCATGGTGCGACGACCGACAACAGCACTGTCATCGCATTGACGGCGGGGCAACGTTACGATATCCAGCTCGAGTACTACGAACGAAGCGGCGGCGCACGCATAGAGCTTCGATGGACGCCGCCCGGACAGGCGTCGCAGGTCATTCCGACATCGCAGCTCTTTCCGTAGACGCGAGAGGTGCGGGCGCCGCTGCCAGGCTCGACGCCTGCGCGCACAATCGCCTCGATTCGCTCGGCCAGTGCCAGACGTCCGACGTGGTGGGCGGTGCCTGAGTGTATTTGGGACACCGAAGCGACGTCGTCGCAAGGGCGGGCCGGGCGCACCATTCGACTCGCCTGCGACCGCCTTCGGCGAGTCACAGGCTCGCTCATGGCGGGCCATCACACTCCGTCGAATGGCTTGAGCGAGCGATCTTTTGCGCGAGTCGAAGGCCAACCTTCGCTCACGTTGCGGGTTGAGCGTGAGCTACGGTTGGCAAGCCACGTGACGTGGGTGCCGTTGGTTATCCCCACGTGCCGCCATCAGCAAATTCAGTTGTTCGGCACCACGACATCGTTGTAGAGAAGAACGTTTCCCAGAAACTCGTTCGACGCGTCACCGGAGCGTAGGCAGACGAACGGATCGAACTGGGGGTATCGATCTGTGCGTTCGCATCGTTCCGTCTCTGTCGAGAATCGAGAATGTCGCGTTGTGCAGGTACTGCCATTTCGCCAGTAGTGAGGGATCCAACGCCGCCATGTTTCGAGTGAACGTCACCAGCGCGGGAATAAGCAGGCTCGCCGTCAGTGTATTGCCGGCAAGGTGCAGGTCGATAGTGCCTGTGTAGACGCGGGTATCACACTCCGTACCGACCCATCGATGGGGAAACCCGGCGTCGATTGCTCCAGCCGGGGCAGGTACTACGGCACCCTCATGGTCCGGATGAAGAACGGGGAATGGGTCGAAGTGACCGCGAGAGGTCAGGGGGGTGTCGTGCCACTCGATTCCAGAAGGTAACAGATCCGACTGCCGGGTTCGCGGCAACCGAAATTGTCAGAGATGAGGGCGGTGCTTCGTTGCGGCCTAGATCAGCCACGCAGTCAGAGTGGCCAGGGTGGCTATCGCGGCGCCAATGGCCAGGCGGCGCTTACGTTGCCGCCACTTGAAGGCTTCTTCGGGGGTCATTGCTTCCCTAATTATCGTCGCTTCACGGCCAGGGGCTTTAGGCCCGCCGCGAGTGCGTTACCATCAGGCTCAGAAACGGGGGGCGAATGAGATTGTCGATTCTGCTGGCCGTCGTGATTGTCCTTGAAATGGTCACTCTTGCCGGGGCGCAGGAGCCCGCAAAAGTGGCGGATCCCGTGGGGGCTTCAGCCCGTCCGCTCTACGATCGCATAAAAGGCTACGTCGTTCGGTCGGCCGATCAGATGCCCGAGGAACTCTACGGATTCCGTCCTACACCCGAAGTCCGCACCTACGCACAACTCCTCGGCCACATCATCACGACGCAATACATGTTCTGTTCCGACGCGCTTGGAGAGAAGAACCCCGCGCCGGGCGACTTCGAAAAGACACACACAACAAAGGCTGCGCTCGCCGAAGCTGCGCGCGCGTCGTTCAAGTATTGCGATCGGGCCTATCAACTGAGCGACACCGAGTTGACGACCCCGCGGTCGTTTCCGAAAGGCCGGCAGAGCCGACCCCTCGAACTGCTGATCCTCAACATCGCCCACAACAACGAGCACTACGGCAACATCGTCACCTATTTGCGCATCAAGGGGCTGGTGCCTCCGTCGAGCCAGCCGTAACGCCATGCGACTCGCGTTGTGGGATCCGCGCTGGCGCTAATCGCCCGTATCACCTGGCGAGCTCTTCCTTCGTTTCCGTGCCGAACCGTCTGAAGTTGCGATAGAGCGCGCGGCCGCCCACGACCGTTGCGCCACCGAAACGGCTGGCAGGATCGCTCTGCTCGTGCGTTTCTTGCAGCTCGGCCGGGACGCGCAGACCCAACGCCGGATCGTGACGAAATGTCACCGTGATCCGTGTCCGAAGAATCTGTCTCGACTCCGCCACACTGAGATTGAGCTGCGTTTGCAGGAGCGATCCGTCCAAGGGATCGATCCACACGAAACCCTTGGCCTGGACGCTTCCGCCCGATGGGGTACCGATCAGATACGGCCGTTCGCGTTCCTCGAATTCAACCTTCCAGGTGGTCGTGCCTTCGAGGGCCTCCTCGGCGCTCTTGCGAAATTGAAAGCGCGATCGATGCCGCGTGTGCAGAAAATCGAGTGCCTGCGTCGGGACGTTGATGTTCCGTGCAACGCCGCCGATGTTGTATCGCGCGCTCTCGGCGGCGATCAGATCGGCTCGAGTGAGCACGTCCTTCGCCCCTTCGGCGAACAACCGGAGCAGCCGCTGCTCGCGGTCGCGAACGGGTGTGCCATCGACCGACAGGACGTCGCGGAAGCCGAACCACGCGGCTTCGCCGGGCCAGCGGATCATCAGGAAGTCTGAAACGAGGGTCCGCTTGGTAGGGCCGGACTCAGCAGGGCGCTCCCGCATTCTTCCCGTGGAGGTCGCAGCAGCGTTTCGACCGGCATCGACCCACTGGTCGTACTGTTCCTCCGCGACGACGGCCGTCAGCTCCTTTTCGTAGGCGACAAGATACTGACTCGTCAGCGCGAGCACGCGCTCGAGATCGCCAGCTTGTGCGAAGAGAACCGATGCTGCGAGAACGGACAGAGCGGTTCCCTGGAAAAGAGACACGGTGTGCGGAGGATATCAGACGAAGCGGCGTGAACCGCTACTGAGGCGGGAAGAAAAAAGAGGAGCTGCTCCCGAATTAACGGCCCAGCAGCCCCTCGGGGCGCCCTGGTCGGATGCGCGTCCGCATGCCCCGACGCAGATATTTGTTGTATCGGAATGGCACCGTGCTCCAATAGTGGACACTTTTTCACTTACCCAAGCCTTCGCGTCGTGTCGCAGTCAATCTTGACAAACGAGCGTCACTCACCCTGCAACGGAACGCGCGGCCGACCGAACTGAGCCTCGAGTCGAGGGCTTCCATCAGGGCAAAGTCGTCGGAACGATGGTAGTGCGATTGCGATGGTAGTGCGATTGCTAGCGAGGTTCGGGGGCCTTGAGCTGGGGCCGCGATTCCTGCCACGTCCCGCCGCAATAGGGACATCGGAGATGGACGAGGACGCCTTGGGAAATCGTTTCGACCCGAAACGGCTGTCCGGTGCCATCGCAGGTGGGGCAGCGATGAATCTGTCTGGCAGGTGCCACGCAGCCTATTTTGGGATACCTAATTCGTCAACGCAAGGGGTTTCACACTCGGGCCTGACGAAGTAGAGTTTCCTGCACATGGAAACGGTCGACACGTTGGAGAGGTGGCTCCGTGCCCTCAGCTCGCACGGAGCGGCCGATCTGTTTCTCGTCTCCGGCTTCGCGCCTGCGATTCGCGTGGATGGCATCGTGACGCCGTTGTCCGAGCCTCCGCTCGAAGGTGCGGCGATTGAGGCGGCCGTCCTGCCGGCCCTCCACGCTCAGGCGCTGGAGCGGTACCGCACCGCCGGGTCGACGGATATCTCACTGCGGCGTCCAGAACTGGGCCGCTTCCGCGTGAACCTGCACCGCGAGCGTGGACGCGCGGCGGCGACCATCCGCCTGCTGCCGGCCAGGCCCCCGCTTCTTGTCGAGCTCGGTCTGCCGGCGCAGGTCGAGCAGGTGACGCATCTTCATCACGGCCTCGTGCTGGTCGGTGGGGCCACGGGTTCGGGCAAGACCACCACTGTGGCCGCCCTCGTCAACGAAATCAACCGACGCGACGCCAGGCACATCGTCACCATCGAGGATCCGATCGAGTACGAGCACCCGCATCAGAAAAGCGTGGTCGAGCAGGTCGAGATCGGCATCGACGCGCCTGATTTTCCAACCGCGCTGCGCGCGGCCTTGCGCCAGGCGCCCGATGTGATCGTGATAGGAGAGATGCGCGATCCCGAAACGATGAAGATCGCACTGACGGCGGGGGAGACCGGCCACCTGGTCTTCTCGACCCTGCACACGACAGATGTGACGTCGACCGTGGCGAGGGTCGCCGATTCGTTTCCTCCCGAGCGTCAGCCGACCATCAGGCAGGACCTGGCGATGGCCCTCGGTGCCGTGCTGACGCAGACGCTGATGCAGCGCGTCGGCGGCGGACGCGTCCCTGCCGCCGAGCTCTTGATGATCGGGTACGGCGGCCGCCAGCACATCCGCAAGAATGCGCTGCAGCATCTTCATCAGGAGATTACGATCACCAAACGCAACGGATCGATCACGCTCGAAGAGTCGCTTGCCCAGCTCGTTCGAAAGGGACTGATTTCCGCCGATGATGCGCGCACGCGCACGATACACGCCGACGAGCTCGAGGGACTGTTGCGAATTCAATAGGTTCGTGGATCCCCACGAACCTGACGAACCCCACGAACCTGACGAACCCCACGAACCTGACGAACCTCACGAACCTAAGATCATGTACACCCCGCGCTTCTGGGCACGATGGTTAGCGTGTAGGTGACCGTCTCGCCTGACGTATTCTCGATCAGGAATTTCATTCGAATCCGATTCTCGGGCCGCTGGTTCGTGGCGATATTGCGAATCACGCGCGGCATCGACGCCAGTGCCTCGATGGGATCGCTCAGGCGCAGACAGTGTTCTTCATCCCCTGGCAGGCACGTAGGGAGGAGTTCTGAAAGACGTAGATTGCCAGCCGACCACGTCAGCGTGAGATCCGACTGGGTTGTTTGGGGTGGTGGAACGAAATCGTGAACGGCTTTGGCGCCTGGCGCGATGGTGGCCGTAAAGACGAGGGGCGCACCGGTCTCTTGGCTTTTCGAAGGACAACAGCCGATAGCAACCGCAAGCGCAAGGGCCGGGCACAAGAGGCGTGGGTTTCGCATTCGTGACTCCAACCTTGAATGCGAAAGCCGCGCCACTTGCGGCTCAGTCTTGCGGTCGCTCAGGACACGAGGCTTTTTCTGACCGCGTACAACACGATTTCCGCCGTGTTGTGGAGGCCGAGCTTCTGCATCAGGTTCGCCCGGTGCGTCTCGACGGTCGACACGCCGACCTCGAGAATGCTCGCGACCTCTTTGTTGGTTCGGCCCTCTGCCAGCAGCTGCAGCACTTCTTTTTCGCGATCGGTCAGCAGACGATACGAATCTTCCTGTCCACGCTGTTGCAGGTGCCGCATGTAATCAGAGAGCAGCATCGCGGAAATCGTCGGGCTGAAATACGGCCGTCCCTGGCTGATGGTACGCAGGGCAGGCACCAGGTCCTGTTCGGTTGATTCCTTCAGCAGATAACCACGTGCGCCGGCCGACAGCGCGCGCAACACGTACGACTCGTCGGCGTACATGCTGAGGAACACGACTTTCAACTGCGGCTGATGCTTGATGGCGCGCTCGGCGACGTCGATGCCGTTGAGGCGCGGCATCGCAATATCGAGTATCGCCACGTCGGGCCTGTGCGTTTCGCACATCCGCAGGGCCTCGAGGCCGTCGCCGGCTTCGCCGACGACTTCGATGTCATCTTCCGCGTCGAGCAGCGCTTTCAGTCCGCGCCGCACAATTCCGTGATCATCACCGAGCACTATTCGCAACGAGGTCCTCCTTGCTGCTGTCCGCAGCGGGCACCGGCAGCGTGATGTGAACCACGGTTCCGCCGCCAGGTTTGGTTTCAATCGAGGTCGATCCGTTGATGTCCTTGACGCGTTCCTTGATGCCGGTCAATCCGAGCCCGTTGTGGCCGACGGTCGATGCCATCCCGACGCCGTTATCGCGCACCGAGACATCCAGCCGCGTACGTCCGCGCACGACCTGCACCTGAATCTCGGTCGCGGCCGAGTGTTTGGCACAGTTGGTGAGCGCTTCCTGAACGACGCGGTACACGCACGTGCGCTGCGGATCCGGCAGCCGCTCGAGATCGCCGTCGACAGAGAGGTCGACCGGCACGTTGTAACGGCGCGAGAACTCGCGCGCCTGGAAGGCGAGCGCCGGCTCGAGTCCAAGATCGTCCAGCATGCTTGGCCGCAGTCCCATGGCCAGATCGCGCACCATGCGCATCATGCGGTCGACCAGCGCCTTGCTCTCCTGCATCGTGGCGGTGAACGAAGGGCTGCCGAGCGCCTGAGCCCTCTCGCTGCGCCCGATTTCCATCCGCAGCGCCGTCAACATCTGCCCGAGCTCGTCGTGCAGTTCGCGCGACAGGCTCTTGCGCTCTTCTTCCTGGGTCCTGACGAGCTGGTTCGAGAGGCGGCGCAGCTCCTGCTCGGCCTGTTGCGTGCGGCCATGCTGCTCCTCCGAGCGGCCCTCGAGCACGCGAATGCGAATCACCGCGATGATGGCAACCGCCAGGCCGAGCGCCAGGCTGGCCGCAAGTGTTCGTGTCAGGTACTGGTGCAGCTCGCGCTGCCGTTCAGCTGCAGCCAGTTGCTGAGCGTACAGGTTGCGGTTATTGAGCTCCTCGATTTCCGCGGAGATGTTCATGACCGCATCGCGCCGCGGGACGATTTCGCGGCGCAGGAAGCCGTAGCGATCGACGACGACGCTGGTGCCGTCGAAGAGGGGTGCGTACGAGCGCCAGTATTCGTCCAGCTCATGCCGCAGCCTGTCGAACCGCGTGGGATCGCTACCGCGTAATAAGGGCTCGAGCTCGCTGATCATCCGATCGCATTCCGTCCGGTACGCGAGGAGCCGAGAGCGGTAGTCGCCCGCAGGCGTCGTCGTGTCGAGCAGATAGTCACGCGCGAGAATGCCTGAGAGATGGAGGTCGGTCCGCACTCGCCGTAGCCGCATTTCCACGTCGCGGTACTGCGCGTTCAGGTTTTCCAAGTGGGCGTAGGCGATGTCGGCCTTGCGCTGTACGGCAAGGATCGACACGACGATGAGCCCAAGCAGGCCCAGCAGCGAGACCGCAACGACCGGCCACGTCCGAAAACGCATCCGGCCGACACCCGCCAGATGATGTTCGGTCACGATCTAATCCTATCCGTTTATCGGCACGAAAGTTATCCTGCCTAAAGGGGATATAATTGGCGGCCTTATGAAGCGTTCAGAACGCCACCGATTGAAGGAAAACGAGCTGTCACACGTCCTCAGCGACGCCACCGAGCGCCTTCAGGAGAATCGTCGCACCTTTGCCCTCGCGGCAGGCGTGGTCCTCGTCGTGCTCGTCATCGCCGGCGGGTACTGGGCATGGAAGACGCGGAATGAGAATCGCGCGCAGATGGTGCTTGGCGATGCGATCGTCATCATGCAGACGCCGATTCAGGAACCGAAGCCTGGCGCAAAGCCGGAAGCCAGCCGGTACCCCACCATCCAGGTGCGCGCGGAGGCAGCGCTGGCCAAGTTCACTGAGGTGTTCAACGCCTACCCTTCGACCGACGCCGGTATTGCGGCGCGCTATTACGCTGCGGGGGCGCTCGCCATGCTGGGCCGCCATATCGAGGCCGCGACGCGCTATCAGGAGGTCGTCGATCGCGCTGGCATGGGCAGTTTTTACGGCCGCGTGGCCCAACTGGGCGTCGTCGAGGCAAACACGCAGGCCAAGCAATACGACCGAGCCATCAGCGCCGCACAAACGCTGGTGAACAACACGGCCGACGAGACGATGCCACGCGATGCCCTGCTGATGGAACTGGGTCGCGTTCAGGCCGCTGCCGGGAAAAAGGCAGAGGCAAAGCAGACACTCGACAAGGTGATCGCCGACTTTCCGGATTCGCCGTATGTCGACGAGGCCAAGAAGATGCTCGCCGGGCTTACGTAGCCGGGTCTAAAAAGCAAGACCCGGCCAGCAGTACGTAGGGCGGGTCCTGCTCTATGGACCGCCTATTTCGTGAACTGGTACGTGAGGATCTTGTAGATCAGCTTCGCGCACAGGAAATTCGGCGCCGCCATTCCGGGCAGCGGTGACAGCTCGACGATATCGCACCCCACCACAGTACGCGCCGACATGACGGCACGCAACACCGACAGGAGTTCATACCAGCTCAGCCCGCCCGGTTCCGGTGTACCGGTCGCCGGCATGATGGCGGGGTCCATCCCGTCGACGTCGATGGTGACGTAGACCCTGTCACCAAGAGATTTGACGACCTGGTCGATCCAATCCTTGTCCTCCCGCATGTTGACGTCGTAGAAGATTCTCGTCGGAAGTGTCGGGGCGGCTTTCGCCTCTTCGGTCGACAGGCTTCGGATGCCGACCTGCGTCGTGCGCGCGTGCTCGAGCACACGCCGCATGGCGCAGGCGTGATTGAACCGAGTCCCCATGTAGGTGTCGCGAAGATCGGCATGCGCGTCGATTTGAAGGACGGAAAGCCCCGGAAATCTGCCGGCCATGGCGGCCACGACTGGCGACGTAATCGAGTGTTCGCCACCGAGCACGATCGGGAACTTGTCGTGCTCGAGAATAGCGGCCGTGACGCGGCGAATCTCGGCCATCATCTCGCCCATGTCGTCAAAGGGCAGTTCCATTTCCGGAAGCGTGTAGATGCCGATGGGGTGGATGTCGGTGGAGGTTTCCTCGTCCCAGAGCTCGAGGTGAGTGGACGCGACCAGGATTTCGCGTGGGCCGTTGCGTGTGCCGGGCACATACGAGGTGGTGCTTTCGAGCGGGATCGGCAGAATGACGGCCTTCGCGCTTTCAAACGTCACGGATTCGGGCAGCGTGCCGCCGAATGAGAGCGGTACGATGTGGTCGGTACTGGATGGGGCAGTCGCGATTCATGGGTGTGTCCGGCTCATGTTTTCTTCGAACGCCTCGCGCGAGATGGGCCTGCCGTCCATCACCATTTCGCCCGCGCTGGGGTCGATACTCGGATGCGTGCGCTGTTTGGCGAGATCAGCCGAGCTGCGAGCGAGAGCCGTGGCCAGAATTGGCAAGGCGATCGTCGCGTCGGCGTGCACAGTCACCCGCGCCGCATCGGTGGCGAGCTTGCCCCAGCTCTGCGCTTCTTCGAGCGTCGAGCCCGAGGCCCCGCCGAAATGGGGCACGTCGGTCACGATCTGGAGCGCATATTTGTGGCCGCCGACCGCCGGGCTGAAAAACTCGGCCTGAACGCTTGCCTGATTGATGAAGTTTTTCGGCGTTCCGCCGCCAAGCACCACGGTCGCCGTGCGCGGCCGGCGAATCACGAGATTTGCCGACTCGACGATGTCGCCGATGATGTCGATGTAGCCGGAACCGGGCTTCTTGTGACGTCCCTGCGACAACCCCATGCCGATTGATGAGTCGGCAATCGCCGGACAGAAGATGGGCACACCGGCACGATAGGCGGCCGTCAGAATGCCGTTCTGCCCGGTTTCAGTCCACAGGTGGCCGCCGAGACGGTTGAGGAACTCGCGCGAGGTGTATGGCCGCTCTTCGAGGGATGCGACGAAATCGGCGATCCAGACGTCGTTGTCACAGAACTCTTCTTCGCTGGCATATGTGTCGTAGACGCGATCGATACGGTCGCCAGCAAGGGCCGCGTCGTTTGCATGCGCCGAGCCGAGGTAATGATGACGCCCGCGCGTCTCGTGAAGGTCGTGATATAAATTTGCGCCGGTCGACACAAGGCAATCGATGTAGCGGTGTTCGATGAGATACGCCACCACCATGCGCAGGCCCCCAGCGCTGAGGGCGCCGGCCATACCCATGAAGATCGTCACGTCGTCGCCGAGCATTTTCTGCCAGACTCGGTGCGCAATGCCGAGCGAGCGCCCCTGAAACGAGATGCGCTCCATCTTCTCGAGAAGTTCGTCGGCTTTCAGATCAGGGTCGACTGTGAAGGGCTCGATCGGCACCTGCAGGAAGCGAGAACGCTTTTTCATGCGGGCGCAATTGTACCGCTACCGCGAGACATTTCTGAGAAACGTGAAATCGCCCTGCGGCGAAAGCCTGATCCCGACGATCCCGGAATCAGACAACGCGAAGTTCGTCCGATGCCACAAACTGATGTACGGCGCGGCTTCGGCAATCAACTTTTGCACTTCTGCGTACAAATGCTTCCGGCTTTCATAGTCGGTCGCTTTCGAGGCTTCGTCGATGAGCCGGTCGACTTCAGGATCGCTGAAGTGTCCGCGATTGAAGCCGCCGGGCGGCACCTCCTGGGAATGAAACACGCGGCGCAGCATGTCGGGATCGGCCAGCGCGCCGCCCACCCATTGGAGTGAATACATCTGGAAATTGCCCTTGATGATGTCCGCGTACAGCGTCGCGAATTCGTACGATCGCACGTCGACGTCGATGCCGACCTCGCGGAGATTCTGCTGGATCACGGCAGCCTGCAGCCGGTAGTACTCGACGCTCGACGTCTTGAACGAGAGAGATAAGCGCGGGCGCGGACCGTCGCCGTCAGGATCCCGATAACCCGCTTCGTCGAGTAAGGCCTTGGCTCGCTCGGGATCGTAGTCCAGCACAAGGACATCAGGTTCATACGCCCAGTTGGTTGGCGGCAGCATGGTGTTGGCCACGGCGGCGAGGCCGCGGCGGAGGTGGTCGACGATGGCCTGCCGATCGATCGCGTGTCCGATCGCATGCCTGACGCGCACGTCTTTCACGATGGGATCGTGGAAATTGAAACCCAGGTACTGGTAATCGACACCAGGCGCCTTCGTGAGGCGGAGACCTTCTTTCTCGAGCTGGTAGACCATGTCGGGGACGAGGTCGTTCACGACCAGATCGGACGTGTGTTTCCGCAGCTCGAGGCCCCGCATGATGTCGTCGGGCACGATCTTCATGACGAGCCCGTTATTCCTCGGCAGTCCTTCGAAGTAGTCGCGAAACGCGCGAAGCTCCAACCGGTCGTCGACGGCATACGACGCGAACTGGTATGGCCCTGTGCCGATGGGGTGGTCGCGCAGCTCGCGCCCGGCGCCTGCGGGCACGATCTTGAACACCAGGTTTGGAAGGAATGATCCGGATGGCTGCTTGAGTACGAAATCAACGGTGTAGCGATCCACCGCGGCGACAGACTGGAGATCCCGAAACGCGCCTCTCCAAGGCGATGCAAACGCGGGATCGACCATGTTGGTGAAGGTGTAGACGACGTCTGCCGAGGTCAGTTCGTGCCCGTCATGGAAGGGCACCCCTTGTCGCAGCTTGATTCGGTAGGTCTGGTAGTCGGTCGTTTCCCACGACTCAGCGAGTCCTGGTTCGAGACGGTTCTGGTCGTCCCACCTCAGCAGGTCGTTGAAGATCAGTTGGTGCACACGTGCCGAGTTTTCGTCGGTACCGAACCGCGGATCCAGACTGTTAGGCGAGACCGGTATGGCAATCGTCACAACGCTCGGATCGGACGGCGGAGTGGAACACGACAGGGCACCGAGCAGTGTCACAGCGAACGCAAACGTTGACGGGTGCAGCAGGTTCGTGAAGTTCGTCAGGTTCGTCAGGTTCGTGAAGTTCGTCAGGTTCGTCAGGTTCGTCGGGTTCGTCGCGCCGGCGTTTGCCGGCGCGAACCTCACGAACCTGACGAACCTCACGAACCTGACGAACCTCACGAACCTCACGAACCTCACGAACCTCACGAACCTCACGAACCTCACGAACCTCACGAACCTGACGAACCTCACGAACCTCACGAACCTCACGAACCTCACGAACCCACGAACCTCACGAACCTCACGAACCTCACGAACCTCACGAACCTCACGAACCTCACGAACCTTACGAACCTTACGAACCTTACGAACCTTACGAACCAACAAGCGTATGAACAATCGAACCCGCGTTCCGTTGCACCCACGAACCCACGAACCCACGAAAGTCATTTCTTGTCGAGATCCTTCTTCAATTCTGCGAGGACTGTCAGGGCTTGCAGCGGAGTCAGGCTGTCGGTGTCGATGTGGCGGAGCTTGTCGGCCAGCCGTTCGGCGGCCGGATCGCCAGCTGGCATCTGGAAGAGACCGAGCTGCTGCTGCGGTTCCGTCGAGGTGCCGCTAATCGATGGACGGCCGCCTCGTGTCAGCTCGTCCTGTTCCAGTGATTGCAGAATCGCGCGGGCGCGCGTGATGACCGGTGCCGGCATGCCCGCGAGCCGTGCCACCTGGATGCCGTAGCTGCGATCCGATCGTCCGGGCACGATCTTGTGCAGAAACACAATATCGTCCTGCCACTCACGCGCGGCCACGTGCGCGTTGACGACGCCGGGCAGGGCGTCTGCGAGATCGGTCAGCTCGTGATAGTGCGTGGCGAAAATCGTCTTTGGCCGTCCCCGCTGATTCGTGGCCAGATACTCTGCGACCGCCCATGCGATGCTGAGGCCGTCGAATGTCGCGGTGCCGCGTCCGATTTCGTCGAGCACGACGAGGCTTCGAGATGTGGCGGCGTGCAGGATGTTGGCGGTTTCCTGCATTTCCACCATGAATGTCGACCGGCCGCGTGTGATGTTGTCGGAGGCGCCCACTCGAGCGTAAATGCGATCGACGATGGCGACTTTGGCGCGAGTGGCCGGCACGAACGAACCTGTCTGTGCCATCAGGCAGATCAGCGCCGTTTGCCGGAGGTAAGTCGACTTACCTCCCATGTTGGGGCCGGTGAGGATGACGAGCTGGCTGCCCCCGCCGTCGAGCGCGGTGTCGTTCGGGACGAATCTGCCGCTGCACCGCCGTTCCACGACGGGGTGGCGTCCATCGACGATGGCGAGTTCGTCGCTCTCGTGCACGTGCGGTTTGATGTAGTTCGATACCGCGGCTGTTTCGGCCAGCCCAGACAGCACGTCGAGCGCCGCAAGGCCGCGCGCCGTCTCCTGAATGCGCGTGGCTTCGGCGGCGACGCGCGCGCGAAGCGCCTCAAAGAGCTCAATCTCGCGTTCGAGAATCCGCTCGTCGGCGCCGAGCACCTTTTCCTCGTATTCCTTCAGCGCCGGGGTGATGAATCGCTCTCCGCCGGCGATCGTCTGCTTGCGGTGATAGTCGGGCGGCACCGCATGGAGATTCGATTTCGAGATCTCGATGTAGTAGCCGAAGACGCGGTTGTAACGCACCTTCAGCGAGCCGATGCCGGTGCGATGGCGCTCCCGTTCTTCGAGCTCCGCAATCACCTGCTTGCCCGATCGGCTGATGCGCCTCAAATCGTCGAGCTCGGCGTCGAGCCCATCGCGAATGTAGCCCCCTCTCGAACCAGGGCACCTGGCTCGTCGATGAGGCTGCGGTCGATGTCATCGCGGACATCCATCAGATCGTCGAGCGAGCTCACGAGCGAGCGTGTCAGCGGCGCCTCGCACGCTCCCAGGACGAGTCGCACCTTTGGCACGACCGCAATCGACTGTTTGAGGCCGACGAGATCGCGCGGCCCGGCGCTGCCGAGCGCCGCACGTGCAACGAGCCGCTCGAGATCCTGCACGGTCTTCAAGAGTTCGCGAAACTTTCCCCGGTCGGTGCTGCGGAAGGCGAATTCCTCGACGGCATCGAGACGATCGCGGATGCGATCGAGCGAGACGAGCGGCCGCAACAGCCACGAGCGGAGCAGCCGTCCGGCCATGGCGGTGACCGTACGATCGATCTCATGGAGTAGCGTCCCGTCAGCCCCGCCCTCCATCGACTCGACGACCTCGAGATGCTTGAGCGTGACGGCATCAATCAGCAGGCACTCAGATGAGGTCCGGTACGAGACGCTGCGTACGTGCGCGAGATCGGCTTTCTGCGTGTCGCGCAGGTAGTGAAGCAGCGCGCCCGCAGCCGAGGCCGCGAAGGCATGCGCGTCGAGACCGAATCCCTCGAGTCCGTTCGTACGGAACTGCTCGAGCAGGGTACGGCGCGCGGATTCGTGCTCGAACGTCCAGGGCTCGACACGGGTGACGGGCAGCCGCTCGGCGGCGCCGTCGATCAGCACAAGCGCCAGATCGAGGCCGACCGGCGCGACGATTTCGCGCGGCCGCAGGACCATCACTTCGTCAGCCAATGCGTGCAGGCCCGCCTTGCCCACATATTCCGCACAGGAAAACTCGCCCGTGGTGAGATCGAGCAACGCAACGCCAACGACGGGGTCAGACCCTATTTTTTCGGTTTTCGTAAGCGCGAGCAGAAATGCCGGTGCGCGCTCGTCGAGATGCTGCGAATCGGTGAGCGTGCCCGGCGAGACGACACGCACGATTTCGCGCTTGACGATGCCCTTGGCTTTCTTCGGATCTTCGACCTGATCGCAGATCGCGACGCGGAAGCCTTTCTTGACCAGCCGTGCGAGATACGTGTCGATGGCGTGGTGCGGTACCCCGCACATCGGTATCGACGTGCCCTGACCATCCTTCGAGCGCGAGGTCAGCGTCAGATCGAGCGCGCGCGCGGCCACGAGCGCGTCTTCGTAGAACATCTCGTAGAAATCACCCATCCGAAAAAACAGGATCGCGTCTCGATACTGCTGCTTCGCATCGAGGTACTGCCGCATGGCCGGCGTCACGCTGGGTGCGTGTCCCGCAGGAGGTGGGGAACCCTGAGCCGGTATAGGCATGTAGAATTGAATTTTACATGCTGGTGCTCGCCCTCGACACCACAACCCGGCAGGGAAGCATCGCGCTCACGCGTGACGGTGCGCTCGTCGCGACTTATGCAGGCGATGCCGAAATCACACACGGCGAGCGGCTGCCGGGTGATGTGCGGAGGGTGCTCGCCGCCCACGCGCTGCCTGTTGCCGAGGTCGATGTCTTTGCCGTTGCGTCTGGGCCAGGATCCTTTACAGGACTTCGCATCGGCATCGCGACCATGCAGGGGCTCGCGCTTGCGAACGGAAAGCCGCTGGTCGGCATTTCCGCCCTCGACGCGTTGAACGAGATCGTCCGTTCCCTCAGAACTCAGCCCCCATCCCTCAGCACTGACAGCGAAGTTTCCATCTGGATGGACGCGCAGCGGGGGCAGGTTTTCTCCGCCACCTACGTCGACGGCGTTGCGCAGGAGAGTGCAATTGTGGAAAAGCCCGCCGATATCCTTGCACGCTGGCAGCGGGAGGGAAGACGGCCGAACGTGTTCGCCGGTGACGGCGCCCTGGCGTACCGCGCGTTGATTCGTCGAACCGAACCGGATGCACACATTGTCGAGCCACTGCCGCCGCTCGCGCCGGCGATTGCCAGACTGGCCGAGGCCTACACCCGGTCACACGGACCGACTTCGCCGGACGCGATTCGGCCTGTTTATATCCGCCGGTCTGATGCAGAACTCGCCCGCGATCGAAAAGATCTACGGGATCGTCAGACCGACCCGAAGGTCGCCGCGACGACGGCCACTGATAGTCGAACCGACGTTTAGGTCGCCGTGACAGGCATGGACTGGACCATCGAGCGCACGCTGTCGGATCGCGACCTGGACGCGATTCTTGCCATTGAAAAGGCCTCGTTCAGCAATCCCTGGACCAGGGAGATGTATCTCAGGGAGCTCCAGAACCCCGACGTGTCGTTCTTGTACGTCCTCCGGGTTCCAGGGGAGGGCGTCGTCGGGTTTTGTTCCTTCTGGATGGTTCTCGATGAGCTGCATATCAACAATCTCGCCGTCAGGGGTGACTTTCGAGGCCGAGGGGTGGGGGCCGCGCTGCTCGAGCACGTCATTCAGGACGGTGCAGTGCGGGGTGCGGAGCGTGCAACACTCGAGGTTCGCCGGTCAAACGCCCCTGCGAGGCGCCTGTACGAGCGTCTCGGCTTCGAAGTGGCGGCGACCCGGCCGAATTATTACGTGAGTCCGGCCGAAGATGCGCTTATCCTATGGAGAGGAGGAACAAAACCAATCAGATGAATGCTTGAACGGACCGAGCCCTTGTGGTACGGTTCGGCTCTAAATGATTCCACCACTTCCTTTAAAGGAGGCCGGGCATGCACACCGCGAATGTCCAGGAGTTGAAGGAGCTTCTTCTCAAAACTGACGAAGAGTTCCGACAACTAGCTACGCAGCACCACGAACTCGACGATCGCCTCCACGAACTTTCTGGTAAGTCATACCTGTCAGAACCCGAGCAAGTCGAAGAGATCACTCTCAAGAAACGCAAACTGCTGCTCAAAGACAGGATGGAAGATATATTGCGCCGCCATCGCGGCCAGGCATCCGGCCCGTTCGCATCGTCTCCTGCAATCTCGCACTGAAGGTAAGATAAAGGGTCTGACCTCTTTTTTCGCCGCGTTCCACTGTTTGAGCGAAAGAAGGGGACAGACCCTTTAATGACGATCGATCCTGCGGGTTATCCCTTCATTGGTGGCACGGCCGCTCTTGCGGTAGCGGCGGCTTTGACCGTCGGCTTCGCCGGCGCCGTGCCACTTTTGATCGTTGCCGGCTTCTTTCTCTATTTCTTTCGCGATCCCGACCGCGTCTCGCCCCAGGACGCCAGGCTTGTGCTGTCGCCGGCAGACGGGCGCGTGCTCGTGGCTGGCCCTGCCGATCCGGCTGCGGCACCGCCGGGAGACTGGCGGCAGATCAGCATCTTCCTGTCGCCGTTGGATGTGCACGTCAATCGTTCGCCAGTTTCGGGCCGGGTGACGAAGGTGGACTTTCGGCGGGGGAAGTACCTTCCAGCCTACCACCGCGACGCGGCTGCAACCAACGAGCGCAGCGAGGTGTGGGTCGATCACCAGGGCTTCGCGGTGGTGTTCCGCCAAATCGTCGGGATCCTGGCGCGCCGCGTCGTCTGCCGGGTGAAAGCGGGTGCCGAGCTCAAAGCCGGCGACCGCGTCGGCATCATGAAGTTCGGCTCACGCATGGATGTCTTTCTTCCGCCAGCCGCAGAGCTGCGAGTTGATGTCGGCGACAAAGTGGTCGGGGGCGTGAGCGTGGTCGCTGTTCTTCCCAGTCCCTAATCCCTCAGATCTGAGCCCTCAACCTTGAGCCCTCAGCCCTCCCCCTAAGCCCTTAACCCTCATCGTGCGATAGACTCCTTAGGGATGCTGACTCCTCACCGGCGCCATACCGACGTACAGCAGCGGCGACTGAGACGCGGCGTTTACTTGTTGCCCAGCCTGATGACGCTCGGCAATCTGTTCTGTGGGTATGCGTGCGTGATTTACTCGATGCGCGGGGAGTACGCGATTGCCGCACCGTTTGTCGGCATCGCGATGGTGCTCGACACGCTCGATGGCCGCATCGCGCGACTGACCGGAACGACCAGCGAGTTCGGCCTGCAGTTCGATTCGCTCGCCGACATTATTTCGTTCGGGATCGCACCGGCGATTCTGACGTTTTCGTGGGGTCTGACGTCGCTCGGCAATTGGGGATGGGCTGCCGGGTTCGTGTACGTGACCGCGGCGGCAATGCGCCTCGCGCGTTTCAACATTCAGGCGGGGTCGGTTGACAAGCGTTATTTCGTCGGCATGCCCAGCCCGGCTGCCGCGACCGTTCCGGCGTCCACGATTTTCGCCTATCCGTCGGGATTTCAAGAGCCCATCGGTGCCATCCCCGTTCTCGCTCTGGTGCTGGTGCCGGCATTCCTGATGGTGAGCACGATCAAGTTTCGCAGTTTCAAGACCTTCGATCTGCAGGCCCGCCGTTCTTATACGGTGTTGCTGGTCCTCGCGCTGCTGATCGCGTTCGTCTCGGCACATCCTGCACTCGCGCTCGTCACGCTCTCGTACGGATACATGAGCTCTGCGTTTGTCGAGATGCTTCATACCCGCTGGCATCATCCGAAAGCGGAGACTGCGCATGCGGCGAATGTGTATCCGATGCGGAAACCCGAGGAAGGAGAGACGCCCTAGATCTATAGATCTAAAGCGTCACTGGTAACTCTATTACCACCGTCGTTCCCTTCCCCAGCGCCGACTCAACGTAAATTCTTCCTCCGTTCAGCTCCACGTTTCTCTTCGCAATCGTGAGGCCGAGGCCTGTACCTGAGGCTTTCGTCGAGAAGTACGGCTCGAAGATGCGGCGGAGGGCTTCTGAGTCCATGCCGGTACCGGTGTCGGTCACCGACAGCCGAATCTTCGAGGGGGCTGATACCGCGTGGATGCCGAGCGTGCCGCTGCCGGGCATGGCATGGAGCGCGTTCTCAATCATGTTGGTGAGCGCGCGCGAGAGAAGCACACGATCGACCACCACGGTGGGGAGCGATGCCGCTACGTCGACATCCACGGTGATGCGGCCGGCCAGGCCGGTAATATAAGGCTCGACGACCGACGGAATCAGTTCCGCAAGAGATGTCGGCGACGGATGAGGTGTGGGCCGCGACGCGAAGCTGGAGAACTCGGCAGAAATCTGGCGCAACAGCTTCACCTGCGAGAGGATTGACGTCACGCACTCTTCAAGCACCGGTGTCAGCGGCTCGCCCTTGTCCTTGTTCACACGCACCAGATGCTCGGACGACAGCTGAATGGGCGTCAACGGATTCTTGATTTCATGCGCGACCTGACGCGCCATCTCCGCCCACGCTTCGAGCCGATGGGTGCGCTGCAGCTCATTACGCTGCCGCTCGAGATCGGCCGCCATCTGATTGAAGTCGGCGACGAGCTTTCGCATCTCGTCCGACGAGGTCTCGGCAACGCGCGCACTGAAGTCGCCGCGTGCGATACGCCGGGTCGCGCGTGTGAGGCGATTCACCGGATCACCAATGCGCTCGGCCATGTAGTACCCGATTGCCGCGCCGAGCAGCGCAAACATCACGGCCGCCAGCAGAACTCGGCGGTCGAGCGTGTCAATCTGACGGTCGACCTCCTGCTGCCTCAGCGCGAGCGGGACGGTGAGAATTGCGCGCCCCTCCTCGAGCCGCACCGGCGCGGCCGCCAGCACATGGGGCGTCGAGCCGATCACCTCCTCGCCGACGTGGCTGGATAATCGCTCGATCTCGATGGCACGATACACGTGACCTGGAGTACGTTCTGGAAGCAATCCCGACGTGAAGAGATCGCGCTCGCTTGTGGCGAGGAGCGTTGGTCCACGGTAAATGTTGACGTCCTGCGCAACGGCGCGGCTGAGCCACACCATGATGTCGTCGTTTGGGTCGCCGGCTTCTGACTCCTGCAACGCCACGTACTCTTCGATGACGCGCTGTGCGACGGCGGCAACGCGTACGGCATCGGATTGCACGCTCGACTGAAGCTGCAGCTCGAAGAACGTGCGGGTCGCGAGCGCCAGCACCATCACCGGCAATACCGCCGCTGCGAGAAATGCGAGAAAGAGCTTTCGGTAGAAGCTGGCGCGGACTTCGCGCAGCAGAGCACGCCCCGAGGAGGCAGTCGTGCCACCGAGCGCTGAGACAGACCACGCCAGCGTCAGCAGCACGACGTAGGTAAGGCCAACGAGCGTTGAGAGCTCGGCAAGATTGATCAGGTGATCCATGCGCGTGATCATGGGAAACCCGATCACGTAGATGGCGACGCGGTCGTTCTGGATATATGTCGAATAACTGCGCTCGCCGTCGCTCATCGTCGTCCAGAATGGCCGCCGCGACTGTGCGATGACGTTGAGCAGCGAATCGTCGAGCGGCCAGGCGCGATCGCTTGACGTGTAGAGCGAGCCCCGGCCCCAGCCATAGACGACGAACTGCACAGCGCGTCCGACGGAGCCCTCGGGCGGAAGCGTGTCCGCGGGACGGACGAGCTCGTTATAGGGATTGCGTGCCGTGATGAAGGGCAGCGTCTCGTAGTCGAGCATCACGTTGACGACGACCGACCCGCCGGTTGGAATGTCGGCGTTTCCGTCGCAGATGCCGCGGCCGGCATGGAACAGGCGCCGCTCTTCAGACCCGAACAACGACGCTTCTTCGAACGTCTCCCAGTCACAACTCGGCTCGCGCCATTGCTGCGTCGTGGAGACATAGTCCGGCAGGTTCAACGCGAAATGGCTGACCAGGCTGCCTTCCGAGCTGTACAGCTCCAGGGATGATGCCAGCCGCTCGCTTGCGAGATTCGTTTGCCGCCATAGCTCGAACGCAACGGTGGCTGAGGCGGGTTGGGTTCGCGGTGCCGCCTCGAGCCTCGGAATCTCCAGTGCGTCGATCTGCTGCAGAACCGTCGTCAGCTTCGCCTTCAGCTCTTCACGTTGATCCTTGGCCTGACGCGCATATTCTTCTTCGACGACCCTGCGCAACCCACGGTCGGCGAAGTGATGCACAGACGGATACAGCACGAACGCGGTGATGAGCAGTACGAGCGCAGCCGAGAAAAGCCGCAGCGCCTGCGACGCATGGCGGTATCGAGGACGTACCCACGACATGCTCCATGCCAGCGCGAGACACGCGAGCCCGGCAAACGCCGTGGGGAGTGCGGGTACTGTTGAGGGCGCGGCGCCGATTGTCCGCGGAAAGATTGAAATCAAAAGTACCTGGGGACGCCTGCAGTGCGAATGCCGCAAGTGCGACGCTGCCGCTTCGGGGCGATCGCCAGGGTGTGGTCGCCAGCACGACGACAAGAATGGCGGTCCAGAACACCACCGCCTGGGCCAGGATAAGCCCGACGGCGAACGCCAGGCGAGCCGAGATCAGGGGATGAAGGGAGAAGTGCAGCGCATCCACCGATGTCGCCGCGATGGCGTTTCCAAGCAGCACCTCGTACCCGACGAGGAGGAGAGCGACAAGCGCGCCGGCGCCAACCTGGGCCGCGGCGAAGACACTCCAATCCTGACGGCTTTCCGGAGGGGGCAGGCGACGCCGGATCGTTCGCCGCAGCCGCTCGACCAGATCGAAGGCGAGCACGACAACGGCGGCAAGGACAGCCATGGTGAGCAGGAAGTCGGTCGGCGTCCGAAGCAGCGCACGAAGTCCCGGGCCGAGCACCGATGTGTGAAACACCTGATCGGTCCATCGCTGGGCCGGCGCAAACCAGAGCAGCACGCGGGCCGACACGAGCGTGGCGAGGACGAGTCCGTTTACCTTCAGGTGCCAGTTGAGCGTCGCCGGAGAGGAGATCCGCCACCGCAGGAGCCTCGGTATCGAGACGACGAGCGTGAGCGCGAGAATGGCGAGCACGACGGACGAGATGTTTTCACGCCAGGCTGTGCGGGTTGCTTGAATCGCCTGCGGGGTGACACGCGCGGTCAGCAGGGGCTGCCCCAACGGCGACTGAATGACGAATTCGTGTCGAGCGACGGTCCCGTCATACGGGCGCACTGTCATCGGCACCAATGTCGGCAGCGACAGCAGGCCTTCTTCGGGTGCCGCAGTGCGGATGCCGCGCGACGACGAAATCACGCGCTCGGCCGCGATGACGCCGACGCGGTGCCCGGTGACAGGGTCGAGCACAGGCTTGATGTAGACAAGCCGCAGACCCAGTGGTCCGGGGGCCACAAAAAACGCTTCCGGACCTGCAATACGGTCGATGCTGATTTCGGACGGCACCCCGCTCCATGCGAGCGGCCACGCGCCGCTCGGCCGGTAGGCTGTCACAGCGAAGACGCCTGCGTTGCGCGCCTGCAGCGATTGATCAGCGCGATCGAGCAGCGGACGGGCACCCGCGGGGTCGGCTGCGGCGGTGTCGAACAACGCAGGCTCTCTTCCGACCGACGCAGCGATGTCGTCCAGCGCGCTCGCGACGCCGTCGATTTCGATGCGCACCGATCGTTCGACGCGCGTCATGGCTTCCTGCTCGTTTGGACCGAATCGCGCACGCTCGATCGCAATTCCCGCGAGGGCGGCCGCCAGCGCGCACGCAAGGCCGATGAGGTAGATGCGGCGAATCGGGCGGGCGATGGCGGCTGACTTCACTTGGTGGTGCCAGCTGCTCCTGGTGCCGGTGTTTCGGCTGGTGGCCCAGCGCCTGGCGTGGTAGGGCTAAGTGCGTCGGGTGCGGCGGTTGCGGGCGCGCCCGAACTGCCGACGGCGCGCACCTGTCCGCCCCTGGTCACCAGAATCAGCAAATCCTGTGCGGTCAAATGCGGCGGTGCTGCCAGGAGCATTTCCTCTTTCTCGGCCCCTTTCAACTCGAATTTCTCCTTGGCCGGCTCTCCCGTTCTTGCGTTGAAGGCGTGCAACTCGGCCGCCACGCCCGGCACAATCAGCGTCTCACCGCTCAACAGGGGACCGGTGAACGGCCGCATGGGCAGCACTCGCTTCCATATCATCGTTCCGTTATTGCGGCCGTGCCCCCGAAGGATGTTGTCGAGTGCGATGAAGTACACACGCCGCTCGTCGAGCACGGGCAGACCAAGCACATCGGCGCCGGTTGGATATTGCCACTTTGCGTCCCCGTCTCTCGCGTCCAGCGCATGAAACTGATTGTCCTTGCCACCGACAAACACGCGATCGGCCACGGGCAAGATACCCGCAGCGGGTTCGGCGAGCTTCTGTGCCCAGATCTCTTCGCCCGTCTTCAGCGCCATCGCGAGGATGCGCCCGTCTTTCAGCCCCAGGTAAAGGCGATCGCCCGAAGGAGCCGGCGGCGCACTAAGTGGCGATCCGAGATCGCGCTGCCAGAGCACTTCACCATCGGCGGCACGGATAGCATGAAGCGGTCCGGCCTCGGTCGATGCGAACAACCAGCCGGTGTCCCAGTGCACCGAGACGACGCGTCCAGTGACTGGACGACGCCATTGCGCGCGCCCATCAGACTCTGCTCTGGCTTCGACAAGACCGTCACTGCCGGCAAAGACAAGAGCATCGCCCGCCGCCGGAGGCGCCGTCATGGGGCATTCGACCGACCACGCGGCACTGCCGTCTTTCAGTAGCAACGCCACGAGCTGGTTCGTGCGCAGTGGGACGTATACCTTGTTGGCGTCAAACGCGGGCGCGAACGCCGGCGGTGCGACCAGCGTCGCGCTCCATTTCACTTCGAGCGGGAATGTGACGGCACCTCTCGTCACGGAGGTCGAGACAAACGCGACAAAAAACACCGCGGCCACACAAGATATTGGGGTGCGATGGAACGGCACCCCGTTATAATAGCGTGTAACCAACGCCTTCGGCCTTCGCGCGGGCCAGATCATTTCCCAATCCAGTGGCTGATCAAAACTTCGTTCACCTTCATTGTCACACCGAGTTCTCTCTCCTCGACGGCGCGTGCCGCATCGATGAGCTGCTCGACCAGGCAGCCAGGCTCAAGATGCCGGCGCTGGCGGTCACCGAGCACGGCAACATGTTCTCGTCGGTCATCTTCCACGACCATGCGAAAGAGCGCGGCGTCAAGCCGATCCTCGGATGCGAGGTGTATGTCGCTCCCGGCAGCCGGCTGACCAAGAGCGGCAATATAGGTGAGACGGCGAACCACCTCGTTTTGTTGGCCGCGACCAACGAGGGCTACCATAACCTCATCAAACTCGTGTCGGCCGGCTACACCGAGGGCTTTTATTACAAGCCGCGCATCGATAAGGACCTGCTCGCCCGGCATGCAAAAGGTCTGATTGGCTTGAGCAGTTGTCTCAAGGGCGAGGTGGCCTCCGAGATCCGGACCGGTCGCGAGCGCCGGGCGCTCGAGGCCGCCGCGCAGTTTCGCGACATTCTCGGCCAGGGAAACTTCTTTCTGGAGCTGCAGTATCAGGGCATCGACGAACAGCTGGTTGTGAATCAGGGCCTCGTGCCGATTGCCCGCGAGCTGGACATGCCGCTCGTTGCCACCAACGACGTGCACTACCTGACGCACGGCGACCATCGCCCGCACGACATTCTTCTCTGCATCGGCACAGGCAAGACGGTCAACGATCGCGATCGCCTGCGCTACCACGGCGACCAGTTCTACTTGAAAACCGCCGCAGAAATGGCCAAGGTGTTCGGCGAGATGCCAGATGCACTGGCAAATACGCTGCGCATTGCCGAGCGCTGCCAGGTGGATCTCGAGAGCGACAAGAACTATCTGCCGAACTTCGCGGTTCCGGCGCCGTACACGCTGAACGAGTACTTCGAGCATGTCGTCCGCGAGGGATTCAAGCAGCGGTTGCCGCGATTGAAGATGCTGCTGGCCTCGGGAGCCCTCCGCCACGGCATCGAGGACTACGAAAACCGCTTGTCGTACGAGATCGACATGATCAAGCGGATGGAGTACCCAGGCTACTTTCTCATCGTCTGGGATTTCATCCGCTACGCGCGCGAGAAGAGCATTCCCGTGGGACCGGGCCGCGGCTCTGCGGCCGGCAGCCTTGTCGCCTACTGTCTGCGTATCACCGACGTCGATCCGCTGGACTACGACCTCATCTTCGAGCGGTTCCTCAATCCCGAGCGTGTGTCGCTGCCCGATATCGACATCGATTTCTGCGAGCGGCGCCGGGGCGAGGTCATCGAGTACGTCACGCAGAAATACGGCCGCGAGAACGTCGCGCAAATCATCACGTTCGGCACGATGAAGGCGCGCGCGGTCGTGCGCGACGTGGGCCGGTCGCTCGACATTCCGTTTGCGGATGTCGATCGCGTGGCGAAGCTGATTCCGCCGGCCCTCGACATGACGCTTGATAAGGCACTCGAGGAAGTGCCGCAGCTGAAGCAGTTGAACGAGACCGACGATCGCGTCAAAGAGCTGATTTCCGTCGCACGGCGACTCGAGGGGATGACGCGGCATGCGTCGGTGCATGCGGCCGGCGTCGTGATTGCGCCTAAAGCCATCTCCGAGTTTGCTCCGCTCTACAAGGGCAAGAACGACGAAATCACGACCCAATGGGCCATGAAGGAGATCGAGCGCATCGGTCTTCTGAAAATGGACTTCCTCGGCCTCAGCACGCTGACGCTGCTGAACGACGCGGTCGAAGAGATTCGCGCCACCACCGGCGAAGTGCTCGATCTGGATTCGATCCCGCTCGACAACGCCAAAACGTATCAGATTTTCGCTGACGGCGCGGCCTATGGCATCTTCCAGTTCGAGAGCTCGGGCATGCGCGACATTCTGCGTAAGGCCAAGCCCCAGCGGCTCGACGATCTGATTGCGCTGAACGCGCTGTATCGCCCCGGCCCTCTACGCAGCGGAATGGTGGACGACTTCATTGCGCGCAAACACGGCAAGGTCAAGGTGACCTACGAGCTCAAGGAGCTCGAGCCGATCCTGGCCGACACCTACGGTGTTATTGCGTACCAGGAACAGGTGATGCGGATCGCGCAGACGCTCGCCGGCTTCACGATGGGCCAGGCCGACGTGTTGCGCAAGGCCATGGGGAAGAAAGACCCCAAGGTCATGGCGAAGCAGCGCGAAGTCTTCATGGAGGGCGCCAAAACCAAGGGCGTGAGCGAAAAGAAGGCGGCGAAGATTTTCGAGTTGATGGAGTACTTCGCCGGATATGGGTTCAACAAGTCGCATTCGACGGCCTACGCGCTCCTGGCCTATCAGACGGCGTATCTCAAGGCAAACTACCCGTGGCACTTTGCAGCGGCGCTGCTCACGATCGAGGCGCAGAACACCGACAAGCTCGCGATGTACCTGCAAGAGTGCCGTGACCGCAGCATTCCCGTGCTGCCGCCCGACATCAACAAGAGCCAGCTTGCCTTCACGGTGACCCCTGAAGGCGTGCGATTCGGTCTGACGGCCGTGAAGAACGTCGGCGAGGGTGCGATCGCGTCGATTCTTGGGGCGCGCGCGTCGCTTGGGAAGATTACGTCGCTTCATGCGCTCTGCGATGAGCTCGATCTGCGCCTGGTGAACAAGCGCGTGCTCGAAAGCCTGGTGAAGGCGGGTGCCTTTGACTCGCTTGCGACCGGCAGGGACGCGTCGCTGGGCGAGATGCGTGCGCGCCTGATGGCGACAGTCGATCTCGCGTGCGAATACGGCGCCCGGCGCCAACGGGATCGGGCGCTCGGCCAGGCGCAGCTCTTCGGTGGCGGCCCGGCCGGTGAGGACGCGCCGGACGCACTGCCGGCAGGGCCGGCGAATGTGGAGCCGTGGACTGAACAGCAGCAGCTTGGATTCGAAAAGGAAGCGCTCGGGCTTTACTTCAGCGGCCATCCGATCGATCGGGTCGCCGCAGAGTTGAAGAGCTTTGGCGCCAAAACAACCGCCGAACTAAGTGCGATGAGTGCGTCGGGTGCGGCAGGTGAGACTGCGCCTCACGACCCGCCAAACGGCAGCCATCCCCAAAATGGCTATCGCAAAAACGGCGGGGTCGATGTTGCCATCGGCGGCATCATCGCGTCCATTCGCCAGCTGAAGACGCGAAAGGGCGATCGGATGGCCGTCATCATGCTCGAAGACGCGCTCGGCAGCGCCGAGGTCGTGGTTTTTCCGGAGGCGTACGGCAAATGCGCCTCCGTTCTCGAGACCGGCGCCATGGTTGTCGTCAAAGGCAGGGTGGAAACCGACGACGAGACGATCCGCATTACGGCGAACGAGGTGCTGCCCATCGACAGGATGCGGCAGAAGATGTCGCGCGAGCTGTCGATCAAGCTCACGTCGCCACCGCATGGCAGGCAGACATTCGAGGCCCTGGCGGATCTCTTCTCGCGCCACCGGGGCGATCGGCGCGTGGTGCTCGAGCTGGAGCTGCGCGATCAGCAGCCGCCCGTCCGCGTCCGTGCGCCGCTCGCCGCGCAGGTGCGCGTGCGTCCCTCCGAACAGTTGGCATCTGAGGTCGAGCGCATCTGCGGAGCAGGTACCGTTGTCCTTCGCTAGGTCCCAACGCAAAGGCGCGAAGACACAAAGAAATCAGATCTTTGCGGCTTTGCGTCTTGGCGGTGAGACATAGAAACAATGCCCACTGAGACACTCGAGTTCGAAGAGGCACTCGCGCCGTTATTGAAGGAGGTGGACGCGATCTCCGCGCTGCCGCGCACCGACGCAAGGGAACGCGAGCTGGAGCGCCTCAACCACAGGCTGCGCGTCGCGCGCACCGAGATTTACAGCAAGCTCACGCCCTGGCAGCGCGTGCTGGTGGCGCGCCATCCGAGCCGGCCCGACATGCTCGATTATGTCGCTCGGCTGTTCAGCGACTTCGTCGAGCTGCATGGCGACCGCCGCTTTGCCGACGACCATGCCATCGTTGCCGGAACGGCGTGCTACAAAGGCGAGCCGGTCATGGTGGTCGGGCACCACAAGGGCGGCGACACCAAGCAGAAGATCTATCGCAACTTCGGGTACGCGCGACCCGAAGGGTATCGGAAGGCCATCCGATTGATGCGACTGGCCGAGAAATTCCAGCGGCCCATCATCGTCTTCGTCGATACCCCGGCAGCGTATCCGGGTGTGGAGTCCGAGGAGCGGGGAGTCGCAGAGGCGATCGCCTTCAACCTGCGCGAGATGTCCGTATTGAAAGTCCCGGTCGTCGTCATCATTACGGGCGAGGGCGGCAGTGGCGGAGCCCTCGGCATTGCAATCGGCGATCGCATCCTGATGCAGGAGTACGCGATCTACAGTGTCATTCCTCCGGAAGGCTGCGCAGCGATTCTCTGGCGCGACGCGGGGAAGAAGGTGGAGGCCGCAACGGCGTTGAAGCTGACGGCTTCGGATCTGCTCGGGAGAGGCATCATCGACGAAATCGTTCGGGAGCCCATCGGCGGCGCCCATACGAGCCTCGACGAAGCGGCGACGCTGCTCGACGGCCCGCTGCGCACGGCCCTCGAAGCCGCGAGCACTCCCGACATCGAAGCCAGGCTGGCCAGGCGCTACGAGAAATTCAGGGACATGGGACGAGTGGGTGCAGATTTTACCGACGAAGAGAGCTCGTGACGTTGCAGAAAATTCGCTGTCTCAACGCAAAGGCGCAAAGCCGCAAAGGATTAGAAGTTCTTCTCAATTCATGAATCAGACACGTTCGATAGACGCTCTCCAAGAGGCCTGGCCCAAGTTTTGAGTGCACCAGAGTGGCCTTCGTTAGGATGATCCGTGAGATTCGATCGAGTGCATCCCGATCTAGCCTTTGCGTCTTCGCGTCTTTGCGTTGAGACATAGAACATGCCGATACCTTTCCTCTGGGAACGCCTCACGTGCAACGATCAGGCCGTCAGTGTGCTCGCGCGGGAGCTCAAGATCAGCCCGGCGATTGCGCGGCTGTTGGCGATTCGAGGCATCGACGAACCGGACACCGCGCAGAGATTTCTCCATCCATCACTCGACCATCTGCACGATCCCTTCAGGCTCGCCGACATGGCGGTAGGCGTCGAGCGGATTCTCGCGGCGATTGAGAGGAACGAGCGCATCGCCATCCATGGCGATTACGATTGCGACGGCATCACCTCGACCGTCATTCTTCGGCGCGCGCTCGAGTTGTTCGGCGCCAATGTCATTCACTTCCTTCCTGATCGGCTGAAGGACGGCTATGGGCTGCAGCCCGAGACGATCGATCGACTGCAGGCCGATGGCGTCACGCTCGTCATCTCGGTCGACTGCGGCATTCGCGGCATCGAGGCGGCAAAGCGGGCGCGCGAGCTCGGAATCGATCTGATCATCACCGACCATCACGAGCCGGACGTTGAGTTGCCGGTGGCGGTGGCTGTCATCAATCCGCGTCGGCATGATTGCGACTATCCGGAC
Source organism: Vicinamibacterales bacterium (assembly GCA_963761975.1). Lineage (GTDB taxonomy): Bacteria > Acidobacteriota > Vicinamibacteria > Vicinamibacterales > JAMQPK01 > JAMQPK01. The sequence continues at coordinate 1,455,249 of CAVXIR010000007.1, read as the reverse complement.
AAGAACCTCGCAGGCGTCGGCGTTGCACTCAAGCTGGTTCAGGCGCTGTGCCGAAAACGCGGTCGCGATCGGTTGCTGCCGGCCTTCGTCAAGGTGGCGGCGATCGGAACACTTGCGGACATCGTCCCGCTCGTTGGCGAGAATCGTGTCATTGCCAAGCTCGGACTCGACCTGCTGTCACAGGGACCACACAAAGTCGGACTGCGCGCGCTCCTCGACGTGGCCGGTTTGACGGGAAAGCCCATCGACAGCGGCCATGTGGCTTTTCAGCTTGCACCGCGGATGAACGCGGCGGGACGCATGGCGAGTCCCGATATCGCCGCCCGGCTGCTGCTTGCGGCGGACGAGGCGATGGCGGCGGAAGCGCAGGAGCTCGCGCGCCAGCTCGATGGAGAAAATGTCCGCCGCCAGGAGGAAGAGGCGGCGATTCTCGCGAGCGCGAGGAAGATCGTCGAGACGGATCCTGCTGTCGGTGCTCGCAGCATTCTTGTCGTGGCTGGTGACGCATGGCATCGCGGCGTCATCGGGATCGTGGCCTCGAAGCTCGTGGACGCCTTTCACCGGCCGGCCATCGTCATTGCGGTTGATGGGGAAGTCGCGCATGGCTCATGCCGGAGCATTCGCGGGTTCAATGTGCTCGCAGCGCTCGAACATAGTGCATCGCACCTGAGCCGATTTGGCGGCCACAAACAGGCGGCCGGACTGACGTTGCCGGCGTCTAATGTAGCGGCGTTCCGCGAGACGATTGCGGATTATGCGGACGGTCTGCTGGGCCCCGACGATCTCAAGCCGCGGCTCCGGATCGATGGGTGTCTTGGCTTTCGCGACATCAACGGTGACTTCGCCGGCGAGATGGCCTTGCTGGCCCCGTTCGGCACCGGCAATCCGCGCCCGCTATTCGAGGCTCGTGGGGTAGAGGTCGTCGACGGCCCTCGTCGGCTCAAGGACAGGCACTTGAAGATGGCCCTGAAACAAAATGGCCGGATTTTCCGCGCCATCGCGTGGCGTGCCATCGAGCGTGAGCAGTTCATTACCGAAAACCGGGTATCGCTGGACCTGGCGTTTTCGCTCGAACACAATAACTATCAGGGCAATGAGTATCTCGAGCTTTCGGTCAGCGACGTCAAGGCTGCAGCAGGCAACCCCTCGAGCGGTGGGGCAAAGGGCCCCGGCCTCTAACACACCATGCTAGCGTGGCAGAAGCGAGCGCGGTGGATTGTGCTCGCCGTGGCGCTCGGTGCTATCGCGGTCGTGTTCTTCAGCACGCGCCGGCGCGAAACTCCTCCACCCCCCGAGCCGATGGCCCGGGTCGATCCGGCCGCCGTCATCGAAAGCTCCGGCGCCAATATGTATCAGGTCAAGGGCGAGCGCGAGACCGTCAGGATTGAAGCCGAAAAGCAGCTTTCGTACCCCGACGGCAGTACGCGGCTCCTCAACGTGAAAGTCACGTCGGTTCGACAGGGCAAAACGTTCGTGGTCACCGGCGCGGAAGCGAGAGTTGGCGAAAACCAGACCAACCTCGACATGAAGGGCAACGTGCGCCTCATTGCGAGCGACGGCCTCGAGGTGACGGCCAACACGGCTGTTTACAATCAGGGCGAGGGTATCGTGCGGGCCGCGGGTCCGGTCACGTTCAAACGCGGCCGCATGAGCGGCAGCGGCGTCGACTTCAGTTACGACGAGACGCGCGATCTCATCGGCATCACCGATCAGACGAAAGTGAAGTTTGCGGCTGACGGACGCGGTGTCGGAGCCGCCGACATCACGGCGGGCGCAGCCGTCCTTTCGCGCACGGACGATTTCGTCAGCTTCGAGCGCGCGGTCCACATCGTACGGGTACGCAGGTGATCGACGCCGAGAGCGCTCTCGGCGAGCTGACCGAGAAGGAAGAGCATCTGCGCAGTCTGGAACTGCAGGGCGGGGCGCGCATCGAGATACCGGGCGCCACGACGGGTGAATTGAAATGGATGTCGGGCGACATCATCAATCTCACCTATCAGGAAAACAGCGATCTCATCGAAAGTGCCACGATCGCGGGCAACTCGTCATTGCGCATCGCGGGAGTGAAAGACGCACCGGATCGCGTGCTTCATGCCCAGAACGTTGAAATTGGCATGGCACCGGACGGCACGACCGTGACCTCGTTGAACGGGCGGGATCAGGTGGTGCTCGATCTGCCTCCGGCCAAAGATCAGCCGGCAAAAAAAGTGACTTCGAATGCGCTCGTCGCCAGCGGCACGGCGAAGGAGGGGCTGACGGCGGCATCGTTCACAGAGGGCGTGGAGTACACCGAAACGGGCGGCACGCCGCCCATCAAGCGCAAGGTCACGTCTCGGACGCTTGAAACGACCCTGAATGGCGGGCTCGGCGAGATTCGCGAGGCGACCTTTCTCGGCGGTGCCCGTTTCGACGACGGCACGACGGGAGCCGCCGCGGCGGACCTGCGGTACAACATGCAAACCGGGCAGGTGGTGTTGAAGGGTGAGCCAGGGCAGCCCGTGCCGCGTGTCGTGAACGATCAGATGCAGGTCGATGCGAACGAGATCGAGATGAACGTCGAGGGCTCCAAGCTCAAGGCGATGAGCGTATCCAAGCCCGTTCAGTCGATCATGTTCCCGGTCAAGCCGGGGTCGAAGAACACTCGACGCACGCCCGGATTGATGAAGCAGGATCAGCCCGTAAATGGGATCAGCCGCGAGCTGTTTTACACAGGAGGGGACGCGTCGACGCTCGAGCTGAACGGCGCCGCGACGCTCGTGCAGGGTGAAAAGGCGGAAACCAACATCAAAGCCGAAAAGATCACCGTCGATGGGAAAACCGGCAACCTGGTCGCACAAGGCTCTGTCATTTCGCTGATGATGGTGCAGGATGTGAACCCCACCAGCAAAGTGCGCGAGACGAGCCGCTCGACCGGTTCAGGTCAGCAGATGCAGTACCGATGATGCGCTTCGTAAGGTGACTTACACCACCAAAGCACACGTCGTCGGCCCGCACGGCGACCTTACCGGCGAGACGATCATCCTGACGCTGGGAAAGAACGGCCAGGATGTCGAGCGACTTGAAGCGACCGCCGAGGTGAAGTTCACCGAAGTCGATCGCATCACGACCGGCGATCACATGACGTACGAGGCGGAAAAAGAGGAATACACGATGTCCGGAAAGGGCCGGCTCGTGCGCATGTTCCGCACGACGACCGAGGGATGCCGCAGGACCGATGGAAGCATTCTGACATTCGCGCGAGCCACGGATGAACTCCGCATCGTCGGCGGGGTTGAAACGCGCACCCAGACGGCTTCAGACAGCTCTTGTCCTCAGGCGCGAAAGCGCTGAATGTCGACGCTCCAGACGAAAGATTTGACCAAGTCGTACAACGGCCGCACGGTGGTGCGTGACGTCAGCCTCGAAGTGCAGTCTGGCGAGGTGGTCGGCCTTCTGGGCCCCAACGGCGCGGGAAAAACCACGACCTTCTACATGACGGTTGGCCTGACGTCGCCCGATTCGGGGCGCGTCATTTTCGACGGTGAGGACGTCACCGATTTGCCCATGTACGCGCGAGCCCGTAAGGGCATCGGATACCTTCCTCAGGAGCCTTCGATTTTCCGCGGCCTGACGGTCGAGCAGAACATCATGGCGATTCTCGAGACGCTCGATCTGGATCCGGCAGGCCGCCGCGCGCGCTGCCGTGAGCTCCTGGCGGAGCTCAACCTCACATCGCTGGCGTCATCGCCCGCCTACACGCTCTCGGGCGGCGAACGCCGGCGCGCCGAAATCACGCGTGCCCTGGTCATCTCGCCCAAGTTTCTCCTCCTCGATGAGCCTTTCGCGGGCATCGACCCGATCGCCATCACCGATATTCAGAAGATCATTTTCCACTTGAAAGATCGCGGCATTGGTGTGCTGGTTACCGACCACAACGTGCGCGAGACGCTGCGTATCACAGATCGCGCCTATATCGTGCACGACGGGGGGATTTTCCACAGCGGGACGCCCGATACGCTAGCGGCCGATGAAGAAGTGAGAAGAGTCTATCTGGGCACGGAGTTCCGTCTCGACTGAAGACAAAAATGACTTAAGATGGGAGGACGAAGTCGGGAAGCGGGACACTACGTATACTTGGGGAGGGCGGGTTCCGGACGTAAACGGACGTAAAACGGGCGTATGGCGATTCAGCAGAAACTACACACAAAACTCGTTCAGAAGCTCATTCTGACGCCGTCACTGCAGCAGGCGATCAAGCTGTTGCCGATGTCGACGCTTGAGCTGGCAGACCTGCTGAATCAGGAAGTCGTCGAAAACCCGATGCTGGAAGAGGTGCCGACCGAAGACCTCCAGCCCACCGAAGCCGCCCCGCAGGCCGAGAAAACCGAGGCCGAAGCCAAGGAAAAGGGCGATGCCTGGGACGACAGCGACTACGAATACTTCTTCGGCGATTATCTCGACGACGGCTATCGGCCCCACACGCCGCAGGAAGTCAAAGAGCTGCCGCCGATCGAGAACACTCTCGCCACGTCTTCTTCGCTTTCCGATCACTTATTGTGGCAGCTCTCGTTGCTGCCCGACGACGATCTGGTACGCGACATCGGGTCGGCGATCGTCGGCAATCTCAACGACGACGGCATGCTCGTCGCCTCGCTCGAAGAGATCGCGGCCATGGGCCCATGGCCGGTCGAGGCGGTCGAGCGCACGCTGAAGATCGTCCAGGGATTCGATCCCATTGGCGTCGCCGCGAGAGATCTTCAGGAGTGCCTGCTGCTGCAGCTCCGGCACATCGGTCTCGAAGGCACGCCGACCGAGAAAATCGTGACCGAGCACCTGCGCCTGCTGCAGAACCATCAGGTGCCTGAGATTGCCAAGCGCCTCGGGATGTCGATCGAAGACCTGAAAGAGCACGTCGAGGTTATCAGGCACCTCGATCCGAAGCCGGGCAGCCGCTACAACCCTTCGCAATCGCACTACGTCATCCCCGACGTCTACGTCGTCAAAGTCGAGGACCAGTACGTGGCCGTGCTGAACGAAGAAGGGCTGCCGCAGCTGCGCATCAGCCCCGTCTATCGCCGCCTGCTCGACAAGAACGCCGACAACACCACCGAGACGCGGGCGTACGTGAAAGACAAGTTCCGTTCGGCGCTGTGGCTCATCAAGTCCGTCGAGCAGCGGCAAAAGACCATCCACAAGGTGGCGACGAGCATCATTAATTTCCAGCGCGACTTTCTCGACCACGGCATCGAGTACCTGAAGCCGCTCGTCCTGCGCGACGTAGCGAGCGACATCGGCATGCACGAGTCGACGGTCAGCCGCGTCGTGACGAACAAGTACATGCACACGCCCCAGGGCGTGTTCGAAATGAAGTACTTTTTCCACAGCGGTATCAGCAGTTCCTACGGTGAAAGCGTCTCCTCGGTCACCATCAAGCAACGCATCCGGAAGATCATCGAGGCCGAAGATCCACGCAAGCCGCTGAGCGACTCGAAGATCGTCAGCATCCTGCAGCACGAGGGGCTCGTGCTGGCCCGGCGCACGATCGCGAAGTATCGCGAAGAGCTGAAGATCCCCACTTCCAATCAGCGCAAGGTGCTGTACTGATCACTCGCATGCGTCTACTGCTCACCGGCCGACAAGTAGAAATCACCCCTACGATTAGACGGCTCGTCGACCAAAGGCTCGCGAAACTGGAGCGCCGCTTCAGCGACGCGCTGGTGTCGGTCCAGGTCGTGCTCTCGAAGGAAAAGAACCGGTTCGTTGCGGAAATCGTCACGCACGCCCGGCAGGATCACATCCTGACAGGCGTCGGCACGACCGGGGCCTGGAGCACGTCGCTGACGGCGGCGGTTGGAAAAGTGCTGCAGCAGGCGGAAACCGTCAAAGGCAAGTGGCAGCAGCGCAAGCGCTCTGCCGCGTCCGTCAAAACGCTGCCGCCCGCAGCCCAGGTCGGCACGACGCGATCACGGCGAAGGGCCTGACGTGTTGGATTTACCACAGAGCACACAGAGAGCGCAGAGAAGAAAGACAATATTCTCCGTGACTTCTGTGATCTCTGTGGTGACTGACGAGCGATGAGCACAGCGGGTGTGACGGTCGGCAAACTCCTTCAAAGCCGTCCCGAAGCACTGGGGCTGGACCTCGAGCTGCTGGCGGGCGGCGGCGGTCTCGATCGGCGCATCCTGAGTCCCTACGTCCAGAAAACCGGCCTCGCGCTCGCAGGCTTCCACGAGTACCTGCGGGAGGGCCGTGTGCTCGTGTTCGGTAACAGCGAGGTGCGATACCTCGAAAGCCTCAATTCAGCCGATCGCACCGACACGATGCGAAAGGTGTGCGAGCACGATGAGGTGCCGTGCATCCTCGTGACCGGCGGTTTGAGAGCGTTCGGGGAGATGATTTTCGAGGCGGAGCGATCCAATCTACCGGTGTTGCGGACCTTGGTGCCGACGCCAGTCGCCATGGCCAAGGTCACGGCGATGCTCGAAGACAACTTTGTCGCGCGCGAGCTCCTGCACGGCGTCCTGCTCGACGTGCTTGGTCTGGGCGTCCTCATCGTGGGGGACAGTGGCATCGGCAAGAGCGAGTGCGCGCTCGATCTCATCGTGCGCGGCCATCGCCTGGTGGCTGACGACACTGTAGAAGTTCGGCGCCGGGCCGAAACCATTCTCATCGGTACCTGTCCCGATCTCACGCGCCACCACATGGAAATCCGCGGCCTCGGCGTCATCAACATCCAGGATCTCTTCGGCATCGCCGCCACGCGCACGTCGAAGCGGATCGAGCTGGTTGTGCAGCTCGAGCGATGGGAAAGCCACCGCGACTACGACCGTCTCGGCCTGAACGACGAGCGGTACCAGATATTGAACCTCCCGTTGCCGCTCATCCGGATGCCCGTCGCACCCGGTCGGAACCTTGCGATTCTGGTCGAGATCGCCGCCCGCAACCAGCTGCTGCGCGCCGGCGGACATCACGCGGCACGCAGCCTCGCCGAGAAGCTCGAGCACCGGCTGACGCTAGCCGGCATCGACGAGCTCGATGAGTCCGAAATCGAAGATCTGCCCGATACGGGAGAGGAGCCGTGATTGTGGAGGAGACGCCTGCAGTGCGGCGCTCGTCGCGCCGGGTCCGCATGCCGCGAACAAAGCAGGGTCGGCGGGCGGCACGCGCAGCCCGCTTCATCGTGCTCACCGGGTTATCGGGGTCGGGGAAAACGCAGGCCATCCGCGCGCTTGAAGACCTCGGGTATTTCTGCGTCGACAACATTCCGACGACGCTCATCCCGACGCTGGCCGAGCTGGTGCGCCGCGAAGGGATTTCACGCGTCGCCATCGTCGTCGACGTCCGGGAGAAGAACTTCCTGGCGGAGTTCCCGAAAACCTATCGCCGGCTCCGGAACATGAAAGGACTGAACCCGGCGCTGATCTTTCTCGAAGCGACCCATACCATCCTCGTGCGCCGCTTCAGCGAGACGCGGCGGCCCCATCCACTGTCGCCAGACTCGTCGGCGTCTGAAGGGATCAAGGCAGAACGGCGGCGGATGAATCGGATCCGGTCGATGGCCGATCAGATCATCGATACGTCCGACCTGACAGTGCACCAGCTTCGCCAGGCGTTCAAGACGTTTGCGTTCTCGTCGGGCGACGTAAAAGGCGCAAAGGGACGGCTCGCGATTACGCTCGTCAGCTTCGGATTCAAGCACGGCATCCCGATGGATGCGGATCTCGTTTTCGACGTGCGCTTCTTGCCGAACCCACACTTCGTGCCGCGCCTGCGGCCGAAGACGGGCCGCGACCTCGCCGTCGTGAAATTCATGGAAGACAGCCGCGCGACCGGGGAGCTGCTGACGCGCCTCAGCGAGCTGCTGAAGTTTCTGGTTCCACAATTCGTCGCCGAAGGGAAAAGCTATCTCACGATCGCAATCGGGTGTACGGGCGGCCGTCATCGGTCGGTGATGATCGCCGAGGCGCTTCGCCGGACGCTTGGCGGCGTGGCCGGCACGCGCGTCCGGGTGCACCACCGGGATATTACGCACGAGTAGTCGGCAGTCAGCAGTCGGGGCAGTGTCGACAGTCGGCAGTCGGCGCGGTGACGACCGGCGACGGCGGGCGAGCGTCTAAGGACTAGGCGATACTGTCGGACGGGACTGGCGACTCGACTGCCAACTGCCGACTGCCGCTGAGGACTATTCCATGATTGGCGTCATCGTCGTAACCCATGGTCAGCTCGCGAACGAACTCGTCAACGCGGCCCAGACAATCGTCGGGGACCTGCCTCAGTTTGTGGCGGTCTCGATTGGCTGGCATGACGACCCCACAGTGGCACGCGAAGCCATTTCGAGCGCGATTGCGCGCGTACAGAGTCCGGCCGGCGTCCTGATTCTTACTGACATGTTCGGTGGCACACCGTCGAATCTAGGGCTCACGTTTCTCGAGAGCAATCGCGTCGAGATCATCACCGGCGTCAATCTGCCGATGCTCATCAAGCTGGCGCATCTCCAGACCTCGTCTGATTTGATGGCTGTCGCGCGCGAGATGCGCGAGGTTGGACGGAATGCCATCTGGGTGGCCTCCGATCTGCTGCACGCGGAAGTCAAATAGGTGCGATAGGTGCGTCAGGTGCGTCAGGTGCGATAGGTGCGATAGGTGCGATAGGTGCGATAGGTGCGATAGGTGCGTTGGGTGCGACCTTTGGTTTCTCGATCTGTAACCGTGGCCAATCGGCTCGGACTGCATGCGCGAGCGGCGGCGAAGTTTGTCCATCTCGCCTCGCGGTTTCAGTCCCACGTGAGAGTGTCGAGGGGCACTCAAACCATGGACGGTAAGAGCATCATGGGTATTCTTCTTCTGGCGGCGGCGACCGGCACGGTGGTCACCGTTTCAACCGACGGTGCAGACGAACAGGCGGCGCTCGACGCTCTCTGCGGCTTCATCGAAACCGGATTCGGCGAGGACACGTGCAGCGCTTGAGCGGCATCGGCGTATCGCCCGGCACGGGCGTCGGACGAGCGGTCGTTCTCATTCAACGCGCCCAGGTCGTACGTTTCTCGATTCCGGCGTCGCGAGTCGATGCCGAGATCGCAAGGCTGGAAGAGGCGCGGCGCCGATCGGCGGCGCAGCTCGATCGCATTCAGACCCGGTTGCCGGGAGGCGAACTGGGCGCGCTCTTCGAGGCTCAACGGCTGATGGTCGACGATCCGATGCTGCTGCCGCGAGCGGCGTCGATCATCAGCGAACGCCATGTGAATGCCGAATGGGCCCTCCAACAGGTCTTCGATCATCTCGGGTCGGTGTTCGACGCCGTTGAAGATCCTTACCTGCGCGAGCGCAAGGGCGATCTCGCCGATGTGGTGGGACGCCTTCGGATGAATCTCACGCCGGGCGGGGCCGGCTTCCGCGATGTGCTCGGCGAGTGCCTGGCTCCATGCGTGCTGGTGGCCGACGAACTGCCGCCGTCTATAGCCGCGCAGCTCGATTGGACGAAGTTTCAGGCGTTCATTACCGACGCCGGCAGTCGTACCTATCACACCGCCATTCTGGCGCGGTCGCTTCATGTGCCGGCCGTCGTCGGGCTTCACGACGCAACCGAAAAGATTGCGCCGGGCACGATGATCCTCGTTGACGGCCAAGAGGGGACGGTGTCGATCGATCCGCCTCCCGAGCGTATCCAATCGGTCAGCTCCGGCCGGCCGCGGCGATTGAAAGTCCGCCGGAATGCAGACCAGGTCGATGGCTCGACCGTTCTCGGGCCGCTTCGTACAGCCGATGGTGTGGACGTTCGGGTCGACGCAAACGTCGATCTGCTCGGCGATGCGTCGTTTGCCAGAGCGCAGGGCGCCGACGGCATCGGGCTGTTCCGATCGGAGCTGTTGCTCGCGGGCCGTCCGGCAGACGAGCTGACCGAAGACATGCAGCACGACATGTATTGCCAGCTGCTGGATGACGCGCGGCCGTCGCCCGTGACGATCCGCACGTTTGACATCGACGAAGATCAGCTGGCCAGCGGCGAGCAGCGTGGTGATGCGCTGTGGGCCGCTGGATACGAAGTGCCTCGCAGCCGCCTCGGTCTCCGATCGATTCGACTCTCGCTGAAACGGCGCGAGCTGCTCAGAACGCAGCTGCGTGCGTTGCTGCGCGCCGCCGCTCACGGCGACCTCCGTGTGATGTTTCCATTTGTGTCGGGCGTGGAAGAGCTGCGCGAGGCGCGCAGTGTGCTTGGCGAGGCCCGCCAGGAGATTCAGGCCCGAGGCGCCGTGACGGGCCGGCTCCCGGTTGGCGTGATGATCGAGGTGCCGTCGGCGGCATTTACCTCCGATCTGCTCGCGGCCGAGTCGGACTTTCTGACCATCGGCACCAACGATCTGATTCAGTGCTGCCTCGCTGTCGATCGTACCGACGAGCGCGTGTCGCACCTGTACGAACCGCTTCACCCGGCGATCCTGCGTCTGATTCGCCATATCCGCCGCGCGGCCGCGAAGCGCAGGGTGCCGTTGTCGGTGTGCGGCGAGATGGCCTCAGATCCGGCCGTACTCGCGCTGCTCGTCGGCATGGGCCTCGTGCGTTTCAGCATGACGCCGGCCGCCATCCCCGTGGCACGGCAGGTCATCCGGGAGATGGACACGCGCGAGTTGCGCGCGATTGCCGCTCGCGTGCTCAAACTCGAGAGCGCGCCTGAAATCGAGCAGTACCTGACAGACGCGCTCACCAACCGGAGGATTCTTGAGCGTCATTAAAGTCGACAAGCCGTGGGGCCACGAGCTTCACTGGGCGAAGACCGCGAAATATGTTGGCAAGGTGCTGCACGTGAAAGCTGGCCACGCGCTGAGCCTGCAGTACCACAACGTCAAGGACGAGACGATCTTTCTCTGGACAGGGAAGTTGCTATTCGAGATTCAGGAAGGCGAGTCGCTCGTCAAGCGCGAGATGCTGCCGGGCGAGAGCGTCCACATCACACCGCACACCATTCACCGTATGACGGCGATCGAAGACAGCGATATCTTCGAAGTGTCGACGCCGGAGTTGGATGATGTCGTGCGACTCGAGGACAGATACGGACGGATTAAGTGAAGCTTGTCATGGCAGATGGCAAATGGATGATGGCAGAGAGTACCGATCTGCCTTCTGCCATCTGCCCTCTGCCATGACACCTTGAGACATCAGCGTTAGAACGGGATGTCGTCGTCAGTCAGCTCCACCGAGCCGCCCGCTTCGGCGTGCGCGAATTCCTCGTTCGAAGAACTGCTGCTGCTGGCGCGGCTGCCGGCACCCTCGCCACGGCTTCCACCGCCGCCGCTCAAGAGCACGACACGATCGCCCCTGATTTCAGTCGTGTACTTGTCGTTGCCGTCCTTGTCTTTCCACTTGCGCGTCTGCAGCTTTCCCTCGACGTAAATCTGCTTGCCCTTCGTCAGGTAATCCTGCAACGTCTCGGCGGTCTTGCCCCAGAGAATCACGCGGTGCCACTGCGTGTCCTCCTTTTTCTGTCCTTCGCGATCTTTGAACACCTCGGTCGTTGCCAGATTCAGCGTCGCCACTGCGGCGCCTCCCGGCGTATAGCGCAACTCGGCATCGCGCCCGAGATTGCCGACCAAGATCACCTTGTTCACGCTTCCCATCGTTGCCTCTTCTCAGTTGTCAGTGCTCAGTTATCAGTTTTCAGTCAGGCTGCGTGATCTTACTGAAAACTGACGACTGAAAACCGAAAACTATCTTGCTGCCCGATTCAACCCGTCGAGCCGCTGCTTGGCCAGCGTGGCTTGTTGCGCATCGGGAAATTGTTTCATGACCGCCTCGTACGATTCCTTCGCGCGGCCCATTTCTCCAAGCCGCTCGAGTGCAAGCCCGCGCTTGTAGTAGGCCGTCGGCACCGATGCCGAACCCGGATAATTGGCGATCACGCGCTGGTACGCGACGACCGCCTCCATGTCTTTCTTGTCGTAGGCAAGCGATTCGGCCACATAGAGTTGCGCCTCGTGTGCGCGCTGGTTCTTGGGGAAATATCCCAGATAGCTCTCGAATCCCTGCACGGCCAGCGTATAGTTGCCCGCCGTGTAATCGCCGTACGAACTGTCGAACAGTCTCTGTGGCTGCACGCCGGCAACCGGCGGCGGTGCCGACGCGCCCGCCACTGGCGCCGGAGCTGTGCCTTGCGGCGTGACCCCCGGAGTACCGGCGGATGAGTCGGTGTTGACGGGGTTGACTGGGACATTCATGAATGCGGCAGGCTCGGGAATGGCCTGACGGATCGATTCAAGCTCCTGTGTGATCGTGCCCAGCCGAACGTTAGTCTCGTCGACCTTTTCGCGGACGATGCGCAGGTCGCCAGACATCGTGTCCATCTGTACTTTGCCGTCGGCAAATGCCTTGCGCTCGAGCGATGTCTGATCTTCGATGCGCGAGCTGACGGCCCTGAGCGCCTCGCCCAGGTCGTTCATCAGCGCCTGCAGCTGTTGCGTCTGCTCCTGCAGCATCCGCAGATCGGCCATGATCTGCTGATGCTCGCGATCGGCGGCCGCGGGAACGGCGGGCGAGAGCGCCACGTATGCCAGCGCCAGGAACAGCGCAACTGCAGCGCGTGTCGTGGTTATTCGATTCGTCATGCTCATGCCCTTTCTTGGTCGCGCCGCTCGCGGCTCATTGTTTTGTCGCGGGGCCCCAACACCCGCTCCTCGCCGCTCGCTTGCGGGGCCCCATCGCCCCGCGCCGCTCGCGGCTCATTTCGCAGTAATCACAAAATGTGCCCGGCGGTTCCGGCTCCACGCGTTTTCCTGATGCGCCGGATCGAAGGGAAACTCGCTGCCGTAGCTCACAGTGCGCAGTCGGTTTGCGTCGAGCCCGAGCGAGATGAGGTACTGCCGCGCCGAGACGGCGCGTCGCTCACCCAGCGCCAGATTGTACTCCGCGGTTCCGCGCTCATCGCAGTGGCCTTCGATAGTGATGACCCACGATGCGTACTTCTTCAGCACCGCGGCGTTCGCTTGCAGCGTCACGCGGCCGGCATCGTTCACATCGGAGCTGTCGTACTCGAAAAACACGGGCTTCAGCGGTGAGTCGCGGTTCAAATCATCGAGCGATCGACCGGCCACATCGTCGCTCGGAATCGGTTCCGGCGGCATGGGCTCGCGCATCGGGGCCGGCGGCGCCGGTGGCTTGGTGGTTGCCGTCGGTGGGGGAGGTGGCGGTGTAGGCCGCGCCACTGGCGGCTGGCCCTTCTTACAGCCCGCGGCTCCGACGAGCATTAGTACGCAGATGTAAATCGATATTCTCTGTCTCATAGCTGTTGTCGTCATGAATACTCATTATCGCGACCAGTTCGGGTAGGTATTGTTGCCCGTTCGAGTAACTTGTCGCAGGTTTTTGCCGTCTCGCGCCATCGTGAAGATCTGAAACTTGCCGACACGCGACGAGATGAACGCGATGTGGCGGCCGTTTGGCGAGAACGCCGGACTCTCGTTTGTGCCCGCGCCGTCAGTGAGCGTGGAGGTCACTTTTCCGGCGGCAACATCGTAGATCCTGATGTCGAATCCGGGGCCGGACCGCGCCGCGTATGCGATTTCGTTGAAGGGCGCCGGCGACCAGGTGGCACGGTCGGCCCAGGATTCGCCCAGGGTGATGCGGCGAACGTTCAACCCGTCGGCGTCCATCATCCAGATTTGCGGCGAGCCGGAGCGATCCGAGGTGAACGCGATCTGCGTACCTGTCGGAGACCAGGTAGGAGTCGTATCGGCCGCGGAGTTGTTCGTCAGCCGGCGTGTGCCGGATCCATCCCGGTTCATCACGTAGATCTCCGAATTGCCGTCACGTTGCGACATGAAGGCGATGCGACTCCCGTCCGGAGAGAAGACCGGCAGGTAGGCGCCCGTCTTTTCATCCGTGAGCGTTTCGCGGGTGCCCTGATAGACGTTGGACACCAGGATTTGCGGTTGTATTTTGGTGTAGGAGGAGTATGCAATGCTCCTCCCATCGGGCGACCATGTCGGCCCAAGGTTCAACCGGCGGTTTGACGTGACGCGCACCTGATTCGCGCCGTCGTAGTCGGTGACGTAAACCTCTTTGACGTTGCGTGTTTCCACCGTATCGACGACGCGCTCGTTGTCGCGATCGGAGACGAAGGTGAGTTTCGATCGCGCGACGCCACGCAGACCGCTTTGTGTCTGGTGAATCTCGTCCGAAATCGTGTGCGCTGCCGCCCGCGGATTTCTCAGCGCGATGTTGTCGTATACGCGGCCGAGCGCCACCGCACGCGCTCTCACGTTGAACAGCCGCATTTCGACCTGAAACGTATTGCCTGTCTTCCTGATGGTGCCCTTGACGACCCCGTCCGCACCGAGCTCGCGCCAGCGATCGAACGCGATCGTTTCTGCGTTTGGCGTGGTCTCGATCCCCTTGTATGTGTCGCGCGGGATCATGTCATATTCGCGCTCGAACGACAGATCGTTCCACAGGACTTCCGCGATGACTCGTGCGGCTTCGATCGTCTCCTTCTCGTTCGTCAACGCGATGAAGTCGGGGACCGCGTAGTGGGGTGGGGCGCCGATGTCTCCCGTGATCGTGACGCTGATCTCCGTTTGAGGGCGGGGACCCTCGGGCGCGGGCGGATTCTGCGCCGTAACCAAGGCAACGCCCAAAACGCACGAGACGGTAAGGTAGAAGGTTCGGACGGGATTCCTCATGGTTATCTCTATCTTATTCGTTCGTATTCGAAGCTCAGGTGGACCGGCAGTTCTTGTTCTGGAAAGGCGCCGGGCAGAGGGGCCAGCATTTTCGTGTTTACGAGCGCGCGCTGCGATTCGATGTCGAGCGGCGGGTACCCGCTCGGCTTTTCCACTTCAATACCCGTGATCTGTCCATTGCGCTGAATCGTAAACTTCATCAATACCATACCGGTCGCCTGCTGGTTCTGATTCCAGTTTCGGCGCACGCGGTTGATCATGTCGACGATGTATTCCGGACAGCAGAAATTGTGCACGTCGAGATAGCCGCCTGTTCCGCCGCCCCCGCCGCTCGACAAGCCGAAGCCCTGACCTTTCGCACCAGTATCAACCTTTGCTGTCCCGACCTGTGTCTCGAATCCGCGGCCCGTCACCGTGCCTTTAGGATCTTTAGACGAAACCGTCGGCTTCGGGGGCGTCCGCGGCTTCTGAGTCGTATCGGGCATCGTCATCTTCGGAGGCGTCACCGACGGAGGGAGATGCCGGACGAGCGTCGGGGCCTCCGACGGCGCGGCCGCTTGGATGTTCTTGCCGCCAAGCATCTGCAAGCCACCATTACTGGGGCCCGGGGCGCCACCCAGGCTGATGTGCATGACCACGCGTGGCTTTTCTGCAGCCTTCGGCATGATGGCCGGTACGAATGCCAGGATTCCCAGCACGGCGGCGTGCACTCCCAGCGAAATGGCTGAGGTCTTCCGCAAGCCTTCCGGTTCCCGGCTCCGACTCCTCAAGATGTCGCTGACAGCCGCTTCCATGGCTAAGGCGCCTTTTTCGAGTCCAGCGCCACGACACCGACGCCTTCGACGCCGCCATCCTTCAGCGTGTCCATGACTGTCATGAACTCCTGCGCGTTCATGCCGGCATCCATGCGGAGATAGACCTGCTTGCTTGCGCGCGATACGAGCATCTGGCGCGCACGTTCACCGAGGACGCGAAGCGGAACGGCCTCCTGTTTCCCATCCGGTCCGATGAGCACCTGCTGATCCTTACGATACGACAACGGAAGCGTGACGAACACCGGTTCTGCGCTGATCGATGTGCCGCGGCGCGCGACAGGCAGTTGTATTTCCACGCCTCGCTGCATCATTGGTGCCGTCACCATGAAGATGATGAGCAGCACGAGCATCACGTCGACGAGCGGAACCACGTTTATCTCGGCGAGCGATGTCGATGTGCGGCGGCCGCGGCGCGAATGCCCGCCTTTTTCGTGGTCGAACGACTGGACCTTTGGCATTACGTGAAATTCCGCTCGACGATGTTCAGAAATTCGAGAGAGAAATCATCCATTTCCGACGCCAGCGCCTTTACGCGCTGCGTGAGCAGGTTATAGAAATAGACTGCCGGAATCGCGGCGGCGAGCCCCGCCGCCGTGGCGATTAATGCATCGGCGATGCCGGGTGCCACCACGTCGAGGCTCGTCGAGCCCTGCGAGCCGATTCCCTGAAATGCCGCGATGATGCCGAGCACGGTTCCAAACAATCCAATAAACGGTGTCACCGCGGCGGTCGTGGCAAGAAACGTAATGTGCTTCTCCAGTTTGTTCGTTTCGACGTTCGAGGCTCGCATCAGCGCGCGGTCGACCGAGACGAGCGACTTGAGAACGGGACGCGAGGGCGTCGGCGCCGGATTGTGCGCAGGATTTGCCCCGCCGGGCGATTGACGAAGTTGCAAATTCAGCTCGGCGTAGCCCGCGAGAAAAATTCCCACGAGCGGGCTGTCGTTCAACGACTGGCAGACAGACTGCACTTCTGAGAACTTTGTGCTACGCCGGAAAATGTCGAGGAACCGCGAGCTCTGCGATTGAATCCGGTTGAACGACAACAGCTTGTAGAGAATGATCCCCCACGACACGATCGAGAAAATGATCAACGCGCCAAGGACGAAACCGGAAACGGGCGTTGAGAACGATTGTTTGATGAGGTCGATGAACCCTCCGCCCAATGCGTGTGGTGCAGCGGCGGCAGGGGCTCCGTCGGCCTGCATGGCGAGCAGCAGGTTTCCGAGCGTGCGCAAATAAGCCTCCGGGCAAAAGTGCGCCGCTGGGACAGCGCGGACCGCCTTCGCCAAGTCTTCGGCAGGTGATACCGAAGCGTTTCGCGCAGGCGCAGAGTTAGATACCACGCGTCCTAACGGCTGTCAAACATATGGTACCATTGGAGTTCCCCGCCTTCGTCCGCCTTCGCTACGGCTACGGCGCGACTGCGGCGAGACAAGTCTTTTAGCGATGCTTCGCTTCCTACGTATTGAGCACCTGGCCGTCATCGACGCGGTCGAGGTCGAGTTCGCCCCCGGGCTGAACGTGCTGACCGGCGAAACGGGGGCAGGTAAATCGATGCTCGTCGAGGCCGTCGGCCTCCTGATGGGCGGCCGCGCGACAGCCGACCTCATCCGCACAGGTGAATCACAGGCCAGCGTGCAGGCTCTCTTCGAGATAGGGGGGCTGACCCCCGTCGAACCCAATGAACTTATCGTCCGCCGCGATGTCAACGCACAGGGCCGCAGCCGCGCATTCGTCAACGACGCACTCGTCACGGCCGCAGCGCTGAACGATTGCACGTCGCCGCTCGTCGAGCTCCATGGGCAGCATGAGCATCAGACGTTGCTCGATCCGCAAAGCCACCTCTTGATGCTTGACGAATTCGCCGGGCTCTCGGCATCACGCGAAGAGGTCGCCCAGGCGTTTCGAAACTGGAAGCGGTTGCAGTCCGAGTTCGACTCATTTCAGATGGACGAGCGCGAGAAAGCCGCCCGCCTCGACCTGCTGAAATTCCAGGTGGAGGAGCTCGAGAAAGCCAGGCTGCGTGCTGGTGAGGACGAAGATCTCGAAAGCACCAAACGAGTCCTCAGTAGCGCCGACAAGCTGCAGCGCCTGTGCAGCGAGGCGTATGCCGCGCTCTACGACAGCGACGAAGCGGCACTGGCTCGTCTGGCAACCGTCTGGAAGCGAGTGACGGAGCTCGCTGATGTCGACCCCGTCTTTCTGCCTCACCTCGATGCGCGCGACGCCATCAAGTCGCAGTTGGAGGATCTTGCGCTCACGCTGCGAACCTACGCCGAGAACATCGACGCATCACCGGCCCGCTTGCAAGAGGTCGAAGATCGGCTGGCCATGCTCGAGCGGGTCAAGCGGAAGCACGGCCCGACGCTCGCTGATGTGATTGCAAAAAAGGAAACGCTGGCGCGGCAGCTCGACGCGCTCGAAAACGCCGACGAGCGGCGGGCGGGCCTCGAAGCCGAGACGCGGGTGGCGAGAGAGAGCTTTCTGGCTCGCGCCCGAGGCCTGTCGCGCGACCGGCGGAAGGCGTCGCGAGGTTTTGCCGTCCAGATTCAACAGCTTCTCGGCGAGCTTGCAATGGGACGGACGGAATTCGAGGTGCGGTTCGAACCCGATGCGCCGGAGGCGTCGTGGTCTGAAAGTGGAATTGATGTCGCCGAGTGTTACCTCTCCGCGAACGTGGGGGAGGAGCCTCGCCCGCTCGCGCGCATCGCCTCGGGTGGCGAACTGTCACGCGTCATGCTGGCCATCAGGACCCTGGCTGCCGCAGATGCGCCGGGCAAGACGTTGATTTTCGACGAGATCGATTCCGGTATCGGCGGTCGCGTTGCCGATACGGTAGGAAAGAGAATGAGGCGCGTCGGCGAGACGTTCCAGGTGCTCTGCATCACCCACCTTCCCCAAATTGCGGCAGCCGGCCATGTGCATTTCCGCATCTCAAAGTCAGTGACGGAGGGGCGTACGCAAACCCGCGTCGTTCGTCTGAGCGAGGCCGAGCGCGTCGAGGAAGTGGCGCGTATGATGGGGGGAGCCACACCAACGGACGCCGTTCGCGCCGCAGCGCGCGAGTTACTGGACTCGAGGTTGGGCGAAAGCGAAGTGATATCAAAAGGCGAAAGCGAAACGAGAGTCGGGGAGTCAGGAGAGTCGTCGAAGTCCCGGAGAGTCGACGAGTCGGAAGAGTCAGACGAGTCCACGAGAGTCGACAAAATCGGAAGAATTCAGAGACGAGACCGTGAAGTACTTCATCGAAACCTACGGCTGCCAGATGAACGTTCACGACTCCGAACGTATGGCGGGGTTGTTGGAGCAAGCCGGATACGAAGCGACGCCCAATGCGAACGACGCCGACGTGGTTGTCATCAACACCTGCAGCGTTCGCGAGCGGGCAGAAGAAAAGCTCTACACGCGGCTTGGCGAGATTCGGCAGACCAGCGAGGAAACCGGCCGAGCGCCCGTGGTGGCCGTTGCCGGCTGCGTCGCGCAGCAGGAAGCCGGCGCGCTGCTGAAGCGGTCGCACATGATCGACGTCATCGTCGGCACTCAAAGCCTCAAGCAGTTACCAGCGCTGGTCAACCAGGCTGTCGCCGATGCGACTGCTGCGCCGCGCATCGATGTCAACGTCTACGACGATGTGTCGTTTCCGCTTGGCGTCGCGCGCCGGCACGATCCCGTCAAGGCGTACGTCACCATCATCGAAGGCTGCAATGAATTCTGCTCGTTCTGCGTCGTGCCTTACACGCGCGGCAACGAACGCATGCGGCCGAAGCGCGACATCATCAACGAAGTCATTCAGGCGGCGGGTGAGGGGCATCGCGAGATTCAACTGCTCGGGCAGATCGTCAATCACTATCAGGCACCCGACGATCCGGCGTGCGATTTTGCGGCGCTTCTCGAGGCTGTGCACGACGTGCCCGGGGTCGAGCGCATTCGATTTGCGAGCCCCCATCCACGGCATGTGCCGATGCGTCTCATCGAAGCCGTTCGAGATCTGCCGCGCGTCTGCAAACACTTCCATCTTCCGGTGCAGTCTGGATCGACACGCCTGCTCGCGGCGATGCGCCGTCGGTACACGCGCGAGAGCTATCTCGAGCTCGTCGCGATGCTGCGGGAGATGGTTCCGGGCATTACGTTGACCACGGACATGATCGTCGGGTTTCCAGGAGAGACTTTCGCCGATTTTGACGAGACTATGAGTCTGACGCGGCTCGTCCGATACGAGAGTATGTTCTCGTTCAAGTACTCGGAGCGGCCAAACACGCTGGCGCTGAAGCGGTACCCGGATGACATCAGCGACGATGAGAAAACGCGACGCATCGTCGCGCTTCAAGCGCTACAGCGGGAGATTCAGCTCGCTCTGCACGAAGCCGCTGTCGGTTCGGAGGTCGAAGTGCTGGTCGATTCTGTGAGCCGGCGGCGCGACTGGGAGCTGTCGGGGCGCACATTCGGCAACACGGTGGTGAATTTTCCTGGACCGCGCCAGTGGCTCGGCCGCCGCGTGCCGGTGCGGATTACGCGCGCGGGCGCCTTCAGCCTCGGGGGAGACGCCATCGAACTTGACAGGGCCGGTTTCGAGGCCTAGCGTTGAGATAGTTGGGGCGCGTTGCCCCGAAGGGACGAGCGGGTGTCGGGCCCCGCGAGAAATTGAGAGCCACGAGCGGCGCGGGGCGAAGGGGCCTCGCAAGCGAGTGGCGACGAGCGGGTGTTGGGGCCCCGCGAGAAATTGAGAGCCACGAGCGGCGCGGGGCGAAGGGGCCCCGCAAGCGAGTGGCGACGAGCGGGTGTTGGGGCCCCGCGAGAAATCAAGAGCCACGAGCGGCGCGGGGCAAAGGGCCCGCAAGCGAGTGGCGACGAGGCGGGTGTTGGGGCCCCGCGAGAAATTGAGAGCCACGAGCGGCGCGGGGCAAAGGGGCCCCGCAAGCGAGTGGCGACGAGCGGGTGTTGGGGCCCCGCGAGAAATTGAGAGCCACGAGCGGCGCGGGGCAAAGGGGCCCCGCAAGCGAGTGGCGACGAGCGGGTGTTGGGGCCCCGCGAGAAATAGAAGGGGAACGCGTTGCAGATCGAAATGACAATCAAGGGGCTGATGGTCGATCCGGTTACCAACATGCCCATCATTCTGCTGCGCGATTCCGACGGGCAGAAAGTGCTCCCGATCTGGGTCGGCATCTACGAAGCCAACGCCATTGCGCTTCAGATCGAGAACGTCAGCACGCCCAGACCCGATGACCCACGATCTGCTCAAGAACGTCATCACCGACCTCAAAGCTTCCGTTCGCAAGATCGTCGTCTCGGACCTGAAGGACAACACGTTTTTTGCGCTCATCTACCTTGATGTGAGTGGCGAGACGGTCGCCATCGATGCGCGTCCGAGCGATGCCATCGCGCTGGCGCTGCGCGCGCGCGCTCCTATCTTCGTCGAGGAATCAGTCATCGACAACGCGAAGCCATTCGACCCTGCTGGTGAGAAACCGGACACCGATCGGCTGCAGAAGTGGCTCGAGAACCTCGATCCGGACGACCTCGGGAAGTACAAGATGTAGTAGAGAATTTTCGCACAGACCCAGCTTATAGCCCTTTCGCGTCGCTTATTTCTTGCTTTCGCCTGATTCCCTCCCTAGAATGAACCGCGTGTCCTCGATCTAACACTCGGGGACATCCCCAGTTCGCTCCAAAGAGTCGCCGCATGATTGTTGCCATCGCCAACCAAAAAGGCGGGGTGGGGAAGACCACCACCGCGATCAATCTTGCCGCAGGCCTCGCCCTGAGAGGAAAGCCGACGCTGCTCATCGACCTCGACCCCCAGGCCAACAGCACCATGTCCTTTCTCGATATGACGCAGGTGCAGCGGAGCGTCTACGACGCCATCTCCGACTCGACCACTCAGTTGTCCGATGTGATCGTGAAGTCGTCGGTGGAGAACTTGTGGGTGGCGCCCTCGCGTATTGCGCTCGCCAAACTCGAATCGAAGCTGATCGGGGAAATCGACGCGCATTTCAGGCTCAAGGACAAGCTGGAGCAGGTCCAGCTCATGTATCCGAACATCGTGATTGATTGTCCGCCGACGCTCGGGCTGCTGACCGTGAACGCCCTCGTCGCCGCCTCGCACCTGCTCATCCCGATTCAGTCGTCGTATTTCGCGCTCGAGGGCACCGACGATCTTCTCGAAACCATCGAGAAGGTCCGGCAACGTCCGAACCCCTCGCTACAGATTCTAGGCGTGGTCATCACGATGCACGACAAACGAACGTCGCTCGCGAAAGACATCCGCACACAAATCAAGAAGGTCTTTGGCGGTAAGGTCTTCAAAACGGTCATCACCAAGAGCGTTCGGCTGGAAGAGAGCCCGGCCTATAGGGAATCCATCTTCACCTATGCACCCGATTCCACCGGTGCGAGCGAATACTACAGTCTCTGTGAGGAGGTCATAGACCGTGCCTAGGCGAGGACTCCCTGAAACCATTCGAATGCGGCACGACGAGCACTATGTAGAGGCGCTGGCCGCCTCCGCAGGCACGCCGATCGGTCGCCTGGTTCCCATCGACCGGCTGGACCCTAATCCCAACCAGCCCCGGCAGGTCATGGGAGACCTGTCAGAGCTGATGGCATCGGTGGCCGAAAAGGGAGTGATCGAGCCTCTCGTTGTTCGGTCGCGTGGCGATCGCTTTCAGATTATCGCGGGCGAGCGTCGCTACCAGGCAGCGGTTCAGGTCGGGCTCCGGGATCTCCCGGTTGTCATTCGGGACGTGGACGACTCCGAGGTTATCGAGATTGCGCTGGTCGAGAACATTCAGCGCAAGGACCTGACGGCCTTTGAAGAATCTGAGGCGCTGCAGCACCTCGCTCAGCGGAGCTCGTATACACATGAAGCGCTCGCGAGAAAACTCGGGAAATCGCGCACCTCGATCACGGAATCTCTTGCTCTCAATGCCATGCCCGAGGAGATCAAGAATCTTTGTCGGCTGGCCGACATTACGTCTAAGTCATTGTTATTACAGGTAGTTAGACAGCCGACACCACAGAAAATGACGGCGTTAATTGAGAAGATCGTCAGTCAGGGCGGCGCGACCCGCGAGGAAGTTCGGCAGGATCTTGCCAAGGCCAAGCCCGGCCGTCCGAAGGCCTTCGTGTTCAGTTACCGTCCCGAGAACAAGGCCTTCAACCTGAAACTGAAGTTCCGCAAGAATAACGTTCCAAAGCAGGAAGTCATCGAGGCGCTCGAGGCGATCATCGAAGAGCTCCGCAACAGCTGAGCCTTCGGAGTCTTTGAGTCGCAAGAGTCCATGGAGCTGGTGAGTCCCTGGAGTCAAAGAGTCCCTGAGTCAAAGAGTCCTAGGTCAAAGAGTCTCCGGGACCCAAGAATCTCCGGGGGCCGGAAGTCTTTGGAGTCCTGCTGGGCGTCTGGAGTTTGAGGCCCAGCCGCCGAGTGCCTGAAGTCAATGAGTCTGAGGGGGTGAGAAACAGCCTCAGGAGCGTTTGATTTGTCGCCAGAGAGAGACGTCAGGTTAGCGAAACGCCGCTCTAACAGTGCCCTCGGGGGTTATTAGTTAACATAACATCCATTATTAGACTCAACGGAAATTGCCCGGAAAACACCCCCTGTGGAAATCCTGTGACCGACCGCTTCGTGCACTTTGCCGCCCTTCTCGCATTCGGGCTTTCAGGGTTCGCCGCGCTGCTGTATCAGGTCGTCTGGCAGCGGATGCTCGTGTTCTTTACGGGCGCCGACGTTTACGCCTCCACGCTCATCGTGGCCGCCTTCATGGCCGGGCTCGGCATCGGCAGCCTTCTGGGCGGCGTGGCGGCCGACCGTTGCTCGCAGAAAAACGCGCTCATCGGTTTTGCCGTTGCGGAGTTGGCGATTGCCGGCTTCAGCCTGCTGAGCCGCCAGCTCTACTACGACGTCCTCTATCAGCAACTGGGGGCACGGCAAATCGGGGCGCCAACGCTCGTCGTCGTGCTCTTCGGCAGCCTGCTGTGGCCGACCTTTTTTATGGGCGTTTCACTGCCTCTCCTGGCTCGCGCAGTGACGAACTCTCTTGGCGCCGCCGCCGCCAAGGTCGGCCGGCTCTATGCCGTGAACACCCTCGGCGCCGCCATCGGTGCATTTGCCACGACGTGGTCGATACTGCCGGCGGCGGGCCTCGACCAGAGCCTTCGCATTGGCGCGGTGATGAACGGGATGTGTGTGGCGCTGGTACTCCCGTTCGTGTTTGGGCGGCGCGAGGCGCCGAATGTACCCGATGCCGTTGCCGACCGAAGCACCCCCGAACCAGATGTACGGTTGCCATTTCCCGTGTGGGTGGTCATATACGGCATATCTGGGTTTGTCGCGCTCTCACTCGAGATCGTCTGGTTCCGGCTTCTGGGGGTGATGGCAAAGTCCAGCGCCTTCACATTCGGTACTCTCCTGACCATCTACCTGACCGGCATCGCGTCCGGGGCCTGGATCGGCAGCGTCGTGGCACCCCGGTTGCGGCGTCCAACTTTCACCTTCTTGTCCGTTCAGGGTGCCATCGGCCTCTTGGGCGGAATGCTGGTTGCGCTGTTGGTGCGCGGCGCCGACCGCGTCGTGTGGCTGCGGCAGTACTTTGGCAGCTACGAGCCCATGATCGTGCGCGCTCAGATCGACACGCTCCGTCAAGGCCAGCTCCCCGTCGAATTCCTGCTGTTGTACTTCGCCATTCCTGCCGCGCTGCTCTTGCCGCCAACGTTCCTGATGGGTTTCGGGTTTCCCGTGCTGCAGCGAATCGTGCAAACCGACTTTTCCCGTCTCGGCCGCCGCCTCGGGATCCTGATGGTGGCGAATATTGCCGGCAGCGTGTTCGGCACGATTGCCACCGGGGTCATTGCGCTGAATCTTCTCGGAACGGCCGGCACCCTCAGAGCGCTCGCCATCGTGAGCACGGTGTTCGCGTTCGTCAGTTTCGTATGGTTCGTTCGCGGCAAAGCCGGGCTGGCTGCGGTCGCGATATTTGCCGTCATGGGTGCGCTGGTCGTGCGAGCCCTTCCCGACGCCATTTCACTCTGGGCTCGCTTTCACGGAGCGGCCGCCGAACGCACGCTCGCAGGGGAAGACGCCACGGGATTGTCGGTGCTGCGCCTCGAACCGGGCGCGCTGCAGAACCGCACCACAGTGTTTGTCAATGGCGTGGGCCAGAGCACCATTCCCTACGGAGATATTCATACCGCTCTTGGCATGCTGCCCGCGTTTCTCCATCCGGCTCCGCGTGACGTAGCTATCATCGGGCTTGGGTCCGGCGACACCGTTTACGGCGTTGCCGGTCGACCCGACATTGAGCTCATCACGTGCGTCGAGATCATCGCGCCCCAGCTTGACGGACTGCGCCAGCTCCAGCAGCGACAGCCGTACGGCGGTCTCGAGGCACTGCTCCGCGACCCGCGAATCAATCATGTCGCTGGCGACGGCCGGATCTTTCTGATGCGCTCACCAGCGGCGTTCGACATCATCGAGGCTGACGCGCTCCGGCCGACGAGCGCGTACTCGGGCAATCTGTATTCGGAGGAATATTTCACGCTCGTGCGCAGCCGCCTGCGCCCTGGAGGACTTGCCGCCACCTGGCTGCCGACACCTCGGGTGCACAACGCGTTCGTTCGTGTCTTCCCGCACGTCGTGAGCGCGGCCGGCGTGCTCGTGGGCAGCAGCGATCCGATCAAGATCGATCGAGAGGCGATCGAGGGCCGTATCGCCGACCCTCGGGTGCGCGAGCATTACGCGCGGGCCGGCATCGATGTGAAGGAATTGATGTCGCTCTATCTTGCAGATCCGGCACACTACTCGCCGGACTTCGATCGCCAGACGCTTACCGATTTCAACTCAGACCTGTTTCCGAAAGACGAATACGATCTCAGCCCGCTTCCGACCGCGCCCTAATCTACCAATCTACCAATCTCACAATGGTGCGTCAGTTCCCTAAGCTTTCCAATTGAGCTTCTCGAAGGCTGGTTCGGGGACGAAGCTTTCGACCGGCCGGTGTGCCGGGTGACGTTCGAGCTCGACCCCGCCATTCTGGATCGAGACGAAGAAGGCGAACGCGTTGTTGGGACGGAGGCCCAAATCGACGAACGGCAACGCCGCTTCGAGTATCTCGGCCGCCGCGACTTTCGGCGATGCCGAACCCGCCACAGCCCAGTTGCCTCCCGCCGTCTTTTGGTGAAGCTCCGCGACGGGACCGCTATCTGTCCCAAATAGCACCAGCCGGTGGTCCGCAGGCAACGTGAAGTTGACGCTGCAGCGCGTGCCTTCCGCCAGCTTTTGCCCCGCCGGCCCATTCAGGTCCAGACGCAGGTAGAGGTTCTCGAGGTCGAACCCGAACAAGAGCCGTCTGACGACCGACACGCGCCAGTCGCCGCCGGTCATCGTGCCCGAGGGTGCATCGGTCAGGACGATGCCCGCGGGCAGCCATTCGAAATAACTGCTCGACCGACCATCGAGGAGAGGATTGAGCAGGCCAACGGGGTGGACCGCCGTCTGCGGCACCTGACCCGTCGTGATATTGGTGGCGAATAACTCTTCGGGCGCCTGCTGGCCGAGCATCTGGTAGACGTTGCGAATGTGCCGCCGGAACAGCTCGTCGAACTCCAGGTCGTGCTCGGACGAGTGGTCGTCGCCGTACCACCAGAACCAGTCGCTGCCTTCCGCAATCAGTAGTTCCTTGAAGGCTTGTTCGCGGTCGGCGGGATTGGCGCTTGGCGATACCCGGTCGAACATCTGGCGTGCATCGCGAAGCTGCCGCCAGCCGCGGAGGTCGTCGCCGTGGCCGATCCAAATGAAGAAATTGCCGTCGATCCAGGACCCCGGAAAAATGCCGTTCAGCGTTCGCCGTGGGCGCCCGGTCGCTTCGGTCATGGTAACCGCACGAAGCTCTGGATGTGCCGCCAGCTTCCCGTACAGGGCCCGCAGGAACGGCCTTCCGCCTCCGTCGAAATGCTCCCACGCGTTTTCGCCGTCGAGGATAATCGAGATCGTGGCCTCTTCCCCGCTGGTTGCCGCAGAAAATCTCCGACCTGCCTCGGCCAGACGATGAACGAAATCCGACGCAGCCGCGTCGGCTTCCCAGCCCGCGTAGACGAACCCAATCAAATCGGACAGCGAGTGATCGCGAAAGAGGCAACCGATCTGGTAAGACCCCACCTGCACGGCGTACCGACCGGTATAGCGGCTCAGGCTGCTCGAGGCGACCGGCGCCATCGCGCCGGAACTCGCGCCCGAGCGTACGCCCGAGGATCGCTTCGTCGGTGGCCATCCACTGAAATCCCGTCTGGGCCGCCAGCTCGACCGTTTCATCAGACACCGAGCCTTCAGACGGCCAGAGCCCGGCGGGCTCGTGGCCGAACAGGCGCTTGTGACACTGCCTCGCCCGGACCAGTTGTTCGGCAGCGTCCTCGGGATGTCGAAACGGTGGGCGTGGAACCGCGGCAGACGGATGCGTCTTGAGGTAGATGTCGGTGTCGCACAACAGCGGGAGAATCGGGTGGTAGAAAGGCGAGGTGGAAAGCTCCACCTGCCCGCGCTCGGCGGCTGCGCGGTATTCCGGAATCACGCGGCGGAGTATCTCGAGCTCGACCTTTCGAAGCTCGAGCTTGTCGTCCTCCGTGAACTGGCGTTGCTTCTGGATGAGTCGACGCACGCGCGGATCGGCGTCCAGATAGATCGGATCCACCCAGGCCAGCTTGTGCCAGACCTGGAGGTCGAGAAAATCCTGATCGGTGTACCCGCCGCCGATGTCGCGTTTCTGCAGCAGCTCGGCATACCGCGGGTAGTGATCGATCATGCGTCCGCGTGGCGCGTGGAAGAATTCCGAAAGAATGTCCGCCCGATCGGTTGTGCTGAGCTCGGCGACCGGCTTCAAGCCGAGCTCGAGATGCCAGTCGCGCGCGCGATCTTCGGCGAAGGCCTCGAGCTGTACGACGAGCGATGGCACGAGGTTAAATGTGAGCTTGACCTGCGGAAACTCCCGCATCAGCGCCACCATGCCGAAATAGTCCTTGAGGCCGTGCATTCGGACCCAGGGCAGCACGTGCTCGCCGGTCGCAAGGTCCTCGTAATAGGGCTGATGCATGTGCCAGAGGATGGCTACTTTAGTCATTGCGCCTCTGTTGTTTTGTCGCGGGGCCCCGACGCCCGCTCCCGGCGCTCGCTTGCGGGGGCCCCCATCGCCCCGCGCCGCTCGCGCCTCTGTGATATCTTCGAAATGCCGCAAATGTTCAGGATTCTCGACCGGTATCTGCTGCGCGAGTTCATGGCGCCGTTCTCGTTTGCCCTGCTGCTGCTGACCTTCGCACTTGAGATTCCTCCGATCCTCGACTATGGCGAAACGCTCATCGCCGAGGGCGCGTCGTGGGACGTCGTCGTGCGGGTGCTCATCACGCTCGTCCCTCAGGCACTGGGAATTACGATTCCGATGGCGCTGCTCTTCGGTATCCTGTTCACGCTCGGCCGCCTTTCGGGCGATCGCGAGATCGTTGCGCTGGAAGCCTGTGGCGTGAGCATGCTACGACTCCTGCGACCGATACTGCTCTTCTCGCTCATGGCGACGGCGACCACGACCTACGTCATGATCGTCGCGCTGCCGGCCGCAAATCAAGCCTTCCGCGAAATTACGTTCAAGTTGCTGATGGCGCGCGGCGAAACGAAGATCAAGCCGCGCATCTTCTACACATCATTTCCCAATCTCGTCATTTATGTCCGTGAGGTGACGCCTGGCGTCGGATGGAGTGGTGTGTTTGTCACGGATACCAGCCTGCCGAACGAGCCCAAACTGTACCTCTCCAAGTCGGGGCGGCTGCTGCTGAGCGAAGAGAAACGTACCGTGCAGATGGTGTTGAAAGACGGGACGCATCACTTTGCGAAGCTCGACGATCCGGAGAAGTACGAGGCCGGCACATTCGAGCAGACGCAGCTTATCATCGATCCCGAGAGCGTTTTCCCGCGCGAAGGCCCGATGAAGGGGCTGATGGAGATGACGATTGCGGAGCTCAGGAAAGACATGGTCCAGCTGCGCGCGCAGAACATCCATCCGCACAACCAGATCATGGCGTGGCAGAAGAAGTTCTCGATTCCTGCGGCTTGCCTTGCATTCATGCTCGTGGCCCTCGGTTTGGGCGTCAGCAACCGGCGCGACGGGAAGCTCGCCAGCTTTGTCGTCGGCATCGGTGTCGTGTTCGTATACTGGTTCTTGATGTACATCTCCGAAGCGATCGCCAAGGGCAGATTCTTCCCCTGGTGGTTCGCCTATCTCGCGATGTGGGTGCCGAACATCGTCGTTGCGATCTGGGGCGTGATTTTGATTGTCAGGAAGCTGCGCGCGCCAGAGGACTCGTCGGTACGGTTTGCGCTGCCCTTCCTCAGACGGCGGGCAACTAACGGTCAGGCGGGATCCGCAGCGCAGCACGGACGGGGCACGCGAGTCGTCATCGTGATTAAAGTGCCGCAGTTCGCGTTTCCGAGGCCCAGCATCCTTGATTGGTATGTTCTGAAGCATGGGCTGCGCGTATCGGCGATCGCCGCCACTGGCCTTCTGGGTCTGTTCTACATCGCGAGCTTCATCGACCTCTCGAATCACCTCTTCACTGGGCGGACGAACGGACTGACCATCCTTCGATATCTGTGGTGGGCGTCGCCGCAGTATACGTACTACCTCGTCCCGCTTGCGGTACTGATGGGGGCGCTTGTCACCATTGGCGCGCTGACCAAAAACAGCGAGCTCATTGTCATGCGGGCGTGTGGCATCAGCTTGTACCGCGCCGCATCGCCGTTGCTCATCCTTGCCATCATCGGTAGTGTGATCCTGCTCGGCCTCGAAGAAGGAGTGCTCGCCTATTCAAACCGGCGCGCCCACACCATCAACAACGCGATTCGAGGGCGACTTCCGACCACGCAGGAACTGAATCGACGCTGGGTGTCGGCGAACAACGGAAACATCTACCAGTATCTCTACTTCGAGCCGGGACGAAATCGCCTGAACGGCTTGTCGATCTACGAGTTTGGCAAGGATCCCTCGAGGCTCGCTCGACGCACCTACTTTGAATCGGTGAGCTTCCCTGGTGATCGTGAAGAAAAAGATACGGTGACGTGGCAGGGAGCGAAAGGCTGGCGCCGCGAGTTTCAGCCCAAACTGCGCTTTTCGGCGTTCGCCAGTCAGTCTCTCGTTATGGAAGGGCCTGGCTATTTCGCAAGCGAGCGGCCCGACGCACAATACATGTCGCACCGTCAACTCAGCGAATACGTCACGTCGCTCGAGGCTGGCGGCTTCAACGTCGTGCCGTACGTCGTCGCGCTGCATCGCAAGCTCGCGTTCCCGTTCGTCACGCTCATCATGGCGCTCATCGCCGTTCCGTTCGCGGTGACGACTGGCAGACATGGCGCGATGTTCGGGATCGGCGCCGGCATCGTGCTCGCAATCCTCTACTGGACAGCCATCAGTGTCTTCGGCGCCATCGGTGCGAGCGGCCTCATGGCGCCGGTTCTGGCCGCGTGGGCGCCGAACATCATCTTCGGCAGCGCGGCCATGTATCTGCTGTTGACGGTGCGGACCTAGCCGGTAGCTCGTAGCTGGTAGCTCGTAGCAAGCGATGAGCTATCAGCTGCGGGCCATCAGCTACCAGCTAGTTTCACCGCTGGATGCGCAGATCGTGAATCGTGAACGCGCCGGCTGTACCCGGAATGGTGTTCGTCCGGTCGACAACCAGCAGCACGGTGTCGACCTGGCTGGGATCGAATGCTCCGCTTGTGCCGACCGGCAACATCTCAGCAAACGGGACGACCACATCGCGAACCTGAGGATCGAGATAGATCGATTTCTGCCACCGGCCCCCCGATTGCGGATTGCGAGCTTGCACCGAGATGCGCATCGGCCGCACGGCATCCGCGCGAACCACCAGATGGGTGCGTTCGGTGAGCGCCTTTCCCACGCCAATCACGAGCGCAGCGTATTGGCCCGTGCGCGTGCTATCGGCGAGCTGGAAGGTGAAATCTGCAGCACCCCTGGGTGGCTCTGTCTGCGAGACCCGCGCGATGGAGGCGCCATCGGTTTCGACTTTCCAGGGTCCACCTTGAATACTCAACGTGATCGTCGGCGTCGATTGATTGACTGGGGCTGCCACTCCCCATCCGGTCGGACGGATATAAATCGGGTTGCTGACAATCCAGGGAACGGGCGGATCGCCAGGGGCTTCAGCCAGGTACACCTCGACTCGATAGGTTCCCTGCTCTCCTTTCGCATCGAACGTCAACTCGGATGCCCGATCGTCGGCGGCGATCTGCCCATCCTTGCGGAGCACGATCCTGGCGCCGTCGGGTGCGTTCGTTCGTGCGATGAACGACGTTCCGTTCAGACTGAAGTCCAACGAGGCAGGTGTCGCGAGCGCATCGATCGCGGTGTACACGCGGCCTGCCCGCAGGGCGGCGATGATCTGCGCGGCATCGGCGCTCGCATCCGTTCCAAACGGCCGCTCGAGCGAGACGTGGTTCACAAAAGTACGGAACGACGCCTCGTACGACGGGATGCGCAAGAACCATCCTCGCGTGTAACCGTCCGTGTCGTCGTCCATCCATCCGGCCCGGGCGTGCGCATCGGCGCCGGCGACTGCCACGATCTGGCGTTTCTGTGTCAATGCATCCCAGCGTTCCAGCGTTCGAGTGGGACGATCGAGCAGCGAGGCCAGCGCTGCCACGGGGCGGAATGGATATCGCACCAGCGCCCGAAGAATTTGCCCACGTCCTTCATCACGCCATTCGGTATCCGCGTTGAGCCACTCGATGGCGTCGAACGGCGCATCCCACGCGTGCCAGCGCAGCGCAGGTTTCGCGGAATCGGGGTGAGCGACGATACCGAATCCGCCAAGGCGCTTCACGTCCTCGATCACGTCGCGGGCTTCGCCGCGAAGCGGATACGGCGCGGGAGGAATGCCGATCGCGATGTAGTGGCCGCCTTGCGTGCTCAGCTCTACCCCGTCGATGACGAGCACGCCAGAGCGATACCGCGGGGGTTCTGGTGTCCGTGTCCCGTCGCCGTGATCGGTGAGAACGACGAAGTTCAGTCCCGCGCGGGCGGCCGCCGCGGCAACTTCATCTGCTGACCCCGATCCATCGGAACGGTCCGTGTGAACGTGAAAGGACCCGACCGCGGATAGCGAGGGCGAGAGCGGCGAGCTGAGGCCAAGGGGCCGTGACGGCAACGGCAGGAGGAGAAAAAGAAAAACGGCGGCCAGAACGGCCGCCGTCATCGTCCATCGTCGATCGGCGATCGTCGATCGTCCAGACGATGGACGATGGACGATGGACGATGGACGAATAAAATCGACTCCTAGCTACAGGCCCGCGGCCTTGCGAAGCGCGTTGGCGCGATCCGTCTTCTCCCAGCTGAAGCCGTCTTCAGTACGGCCGAAGTGGCCGAAGGCCGCCGTTTTCTTGTAGATGGGCCTCCGCAGGTCGAGATCTTCGATGATGCCCTTCGGCGTCAGCTTGAAGTGCTCGCGCACGAGCTCGGTAATCTTCTCGTCGGCGATCTTGCCGGTGCCGTACGTATCGACCATCACCGAGACGGGATCGGCCACGCCGATCGCATACGCGAGCTGTACTTGCAGCTTTTCCGCGAAGCCGGCGGCCACGCAGTTTTTCGCGATATAGCGGGCCATGTAGCAGGCGGAGCGATCGACCTTCGTGGGATCTTTTCCTGAAAACGCGCCGCCGCCATGCGGCGCGGCTCCACCATAGGTATCGACGATGATCTTGCGGCCGGTAAGGCCGGCATCGCCGTGCGGGCCGCCGATGACGAAACGGCCGGTCGGGTTCACGTAGATTTTCGTGTTCTTGTCCATCAGGTCGGCCGGCACGACGCGATTGATGATCTTGTCGATGAAGTCACCGCGCATTCGATCGTTGTCGATATCCTCTCGATGCTGGCTGGACACGACGATCGCATCGACGCGAACGGGTTTGCGGCCCTCGGTACTCGACGGTCACCTGCGATTTGCCGTCCGGCCGGAGATAGTCGAGGACGCCATCGCGGCGCGCGCACGAAAGCCCTTTCACCAGCTTGTGCGCGAGCATGATTGGCAGCGGCATCAGCTCTTCGGTCTCATTGCAGGCATACCCGAACATCAGACCCTGGTCGCCCGCGCCGCCGGTGTCGACGCCCATGCTGATGTCGGGCGACTGCTTGTGGATGGACGACAGGACCGCGCAGGTGTCTGCGTCGAAGCCGAACTTCGCGCGGGTGTAGCCGACATCGCGGATCGCCGAGCGCGCAATCTCCTGAAAATCGACAATGGCGTTGGTGGTGATTTCGCCGGCCATGATGACCAGGCCAGTTGTCACGAGC
Organism: Vicinamibacterales bacterium; assembly: GCA_963761975.1. GTDB lineage: Bacteria > Acidobacteriota > Vicinamibacteria > Vicinamibacterales > JAMQPK01 > JAMQPK01. The sequence goes on along the minus strand of CAVXIR010000007.1, from coordinate 1,422,446 downwards.
GTCTCGCAGGCGACGCGGCTCTTCGGGTCCTGTGCGAGAAGGGCATCGAGAACTGAGTCTGAAACCTGATCGGCAATCTTGTCGGGATGTCCTTCGGTCACGGATTCGGACGTGAACAGATGGCGACCGTCACGGCTCATTACGTTGTGCTCCTTATGCGTTTACCGCTTACCGTCTGCCGCTTACCGTGAACGGCAAACCGTGAACGGTGAACGTCTTGAAAAGATCCGCGAATTCTATCATGCGCGAGGGTGAAACCGGTCATAAACCGCCCGCAGCCGGGCCTCGAGCACGTGTGTGTAAATCTGCGTAGTCGAGAGATCCGCATGACCCAGCATCATCTGTATCGATCGGAGATCGGCGCCGTGCTCGAGCAGATGCGTCGCGAACGAATGGCGCAGTACGTGCGGGCTGAGGGTGCGCGCGAGGCCCGCTTTGGTGCCGTAACCCTTGAGAATTTTCCAGAATCCGACCCGCGTCAGACTCGTGCCTCGCTTGGCATTCACGAACAGCCAGGGAGAGCTGCGCTTGCCGAGCAGCGCCGGCCGGGACTCGCGAATGTATTTGATCAACCACGCCGAGGCTTGCTCTCCGACAGGCACGAGGCGCTGTTTATTGCCTTTCCCCGTGGTCGATAGATACCCGGCCTCGAGATTCAAGTCGCTGGCGCGCAGCCGAATCAGCTCTGAGACACGCAGACCAGTGGCGTACAGGATTTCAATCAGCGCGCGATCTCTCAACCCGCGCGGTGTGGCCACATCGGGCTGTCTGATCAGGCGTTCGACTTCTTCGACACCGAGAAACTTCGGCAGCCCGGGCCACGCCCGCGGCGCCTGAAGATCATCGGCCGGGTTGCTGCTGAGGTGCTGCGCGAGCACGGCAAACCGGAAGAACCCCCGGACGGCGGCAACCATGCGCGCGACCGAGCGCGGCGAAAGCCCTTCGTTCATGAGGCCGTCGACGAAGCTTTCGAGATCGTGCCGGTGGAGCCGCTGGATGACAGTTTTCCGGCCCGCGGCGAATTCTCCAAGCCGTTGGAGATCGCGGCTGTAACTTTCGAGTGTGTGGTCGGCGAGACGTCTCTCCACACGCAGGTGTGTCAAATACGCATCGACGAGATCATGGGCGGTTGACACTGTTCGAACGTGAGAGTAGCATCCGGCACTTTGTTGCGCTAACGTTTCTTCATACGAGATGCCCCATCGTTCGAAATATCAGCAGCTCCCTACCGAAGCCATCAACCCTGCGACGCTCGGCATCGACAAGGCGTCTTCGGCCGACATCATCGAGCTGATGCTGAACGACGATCGCAAGGTGCTTGCGGCCGTTCAGCGCGAGAAGCCGCGGATTGCCATCGGCGTCGACATCATCGTCGAGGCGCTGCGCAAGAACGGGCGTGTCATCTTCGTCGGCGCCGGCACGAGCGGCCGGCTGGGGGTTGTCGAATCGGCCGAAATGCCGACGACGTTCGGCACGAACCCCGACTCGATTCAGGCGGTCATGGCGGGCGGCAAGGACGCCTTCCTCCACACCAAAGAGGGCGCCGAGGACAGCTACGAGGACGGAGCCCGGGCGATTACGCGGCTGAAGCCGACGAAAAAGGACGTCGTCATCGGCGTGTCGGCGAGCGGCATGACACCATACGTGCGCGGCGGCCTGACGCGCGCACGCAAGGCGGGTTCGAAGACGATCTTCGTCACCTGCGATCCGAGAACCGAGCTGCAAATGTTCGTCGATCTCACCATCGCTCCCGCGGTTGGGCCCGAAGTGATTGCGGGATCCACCCGCCTGAAGGCTGGGACCGCCACAAAGCTCGTCCTCAACATGCTGACGACCGCAGCCATGGTACGGATCGGGAAGACGTACGGGAACCTGATGGTCGACTTGCACACCACATCAGAAAAGGCACGCGAACGGGCGAAGCGTATTATCGCGATGGTCACGGGGCTCGATAACGACCAGGCCGGCGAGCTTCTTCAGAAAGCCAAATGGAACGTGAAGGCGGCCATCGTGATGCAAAAAACGAAGGGCGGCTACACGCAGGCCACCGCACGCCTTCGTCGAGCGCACGATTCGGTGCGCGAGGCAATCGGCGAAGATATCGAGCCGCGCCTGCGCGAGCTTCTCCATCTGGACCCGCCAGACACGAATTCGTAGTACATTTTCGTACGTTGCTCAAGCCCTCCCGCCAGTTACTGCTCATGGTCGTCGGCGTGTTGTGTGTCACGTGCGGCGTGAGCCGGACTGTCGGCCAGACCGGCGAAGTGCGCGCGATGTGGGTTCAGCGCGGAAGCCTGGCGTCGCCGAAAACCATCCAGTTAGCGGTGGATATGGCGAAAAAGGGAGGATTCAACACCCTCATCGTGCAGGTGCGCGGCCGGGGCGACGCGTTCTACCTCAGCCGCCACGATCCCAGGCCGCCTCTGCTCGCCAGACAGCCGCCGTCCTTCGATCCGCTGGAGCTCATGCTCGCCACAGCGCATCGAGCGGGTCTCAAGGTTCATGCGTGGATCAATGTGAATTTGGTGTCCGATGCAACCCCGCCGGCGGCACCCAGACACGTGGTGTACACGCATCCGGAGTGGTTGATGGTTCCGCGCCCGCTTGCGGTCGACCTCGCCCGCATGAATCCCAGGCAGACGGCATATCTGCGGCGTCTGGCGGAGTACGCGAAAGCCCACAGCGATCGCGTTGAGGGTCTGTTCCTCTCCCCCGTCCACAAAGGCGCGGTCGATTACACGGTGAGGGTGATCGGCGACATCGTGACTCGATACGCCGTCGATGGCATTCACCTGGACTACATTCGTTTCCCGAACGACGAGTTCGATTACAGCGCGGAAGCGCTCGACGAGTTCCGGTCGGCGGTTACCTCGACTGCATCGGGCGACGAGCGTCGCGAGTACGCGTCACGTGCACGCGGCCGCCCGCTTTTCTACACCGAGATGTTTCCGCAGCGATGGCAGGAGTTTCGGCGAGCGCGGCTGACCGCGCTGTTGACGCGCATCCGGTCTGTCGTGAAAGCACGCCGTTCGCGTGCGATGCTGTCCGCTGCGGTGTTCCCCGATGCAAACGAGGCGGCGAGCCGGCGGTTTCAGGACTGGGGCAAGTGGCTCGAGGACGGCCTGCTCGACGCGATCTGCCCAATGGCGTACACGACCGATCCCGTGCTGTTTCGATCGCAGATTGCGAACGTCGAGCATCTCGCCGGCAGCCGCCCGGTCTGGGCCGGCATCGGTGCGTACCAACTCTCTCCGGGCGCAACCGTCGAAAACATCCGGACGGCGAGACAATTGGGCGCCGAGGGAATTGTGCTCTTTTCGTATGACAACCTGAACGCTCCGTACGTCACGATGGTTGCGAAGGAGGCCTTCGCGCGGTGACCGATTTCACCGGCGCCGCACAGATTCTCGCGCGTGGCGTGCGTGAGGGTGCGTTTCCTGCGGCCGTGGTGGAGGTCGGCGCGAGAGACGGTGTTTTGTGGCAGCAGGCGTTTGGCAGGCTTGACGACGATGCCGGTTCGCCTCCTACACGGACGGACACGATTTTCGATCTCGCCTCGCTCACGAAGGTCATCGCGACGACCAGTCTCGTCATGAGGCTCGTCGAGCAGGGAACGCTCTCGCTGGACGATCGCGTTGGCAAGTGGATTCCCGAATGGCGCGGCCACGATCGCGAGCACGTCGGGCTGCGATCGCTGTTGAGTCACAGCTCCGGGCTCACAGCGTGGCTTCCGTTTTTCCGAGATCACACCGGCCGCCAGGAGTTCCAGCATGCGATTTGTTTGCTGCCGCTCGAATACGAGCCGGAGACGCAGTCGATCTACAGTGATCTCGGGTTCATTCTGCTTGGCTTCGTCATCGAAGACGCCGGCGGCGCCGCATTTCAGGCGCAGGCTGAGTCGCTCTTGGCGCAGGTGACGCCGGCGCCCCTGCTCTTCAATCCTCCGGCCGAGTTGCGCGCGTCAATTGCACCGACTGAGCGCGACGCGTGGCGAGGCCGTCGGCTGATCGGCGAGGTGCATGACGAAAATTGTTGGGCGCTCGGCGGGGCGGCTGGACACGCAGGGTTGTTCGGAACTGCGAAAGCTGTTGGAGATTTCGCGCGGGCGATGCTCGGCGCGTTGGACGGCACCGACGGCCGCCTCGGACATATGGCGACAGCGCGCACCTTCGTGACTCGCGGTCGTGTCACAGGTTCGCGCGCACTCGGATGGGACACGATGCTGCCAACATCGTCGTGCGGGACGAAGATGTCGGCCAAGGCCTTCGGTCACACCGGATTTACCGGCACCACGCTGTGGATCGATCCAGACCGCAGGATCTACGTGGTGCTGCTGACCAACCGAGTCAATCCGACTCGTGAGAACGCGGCCATTCAGACAGTACGTCCGGCGTTACACAACGCCGTGATGACCGCGCTAGAACCCGCGACTGCCTCGTGAAGATTGGGGGAATCCAGATCGGCCGCCGTCGAACCCTCTCATGCCCTCGTCGCCGCCACGCCCGCCACGTCCGCCGCGGCCGTCACCTGTTCCACGCCCTCCCAGCGGCCCACCGCGGCCGCCAGGAAGACCGGCGCCGCCGACCCCACCGCCCCCAGCACGAGACGACATTTCCATGCCGATAAACTGCCACTCGTTGTACCGGGTCTTGCCGTTGTAGACCTTGAGAGACGGTCCCGTGTTCTTGCTGACGACGCCGACGATAGCGCCCCTTCCCATCGGCCCCGCCGATGGGCCAATTGAGCCGCCCGTATTGCCACCGGGACCAGCACCGCGCGAGCTCCCGTGAGAGCCACTGCCTTGAGAGCCGGCGCCGCGCGAGTTGCTTTGAGAGCCACTGCCTTGAGAGCCGGCGCCGAGGGAACTCGGCGACCCCGTGCCTAGCGGGCCGCCTGACGCTTGCGGGCCCGTCCCAGTTTGAAAATAGAGAAGCTGAAACTCGCCGTCCTCGTTTGGCGAAAGGGGATCTTTGAATTTCTTTCGCAACAAGCGCTCTTTGATCAACACATCCAGATTGGCCGGCGACTGGTTCGCGTATTTCCGCTGATACTGGTTAATGGCCCTCGCGTATTGCTCGCCGCGAAAGATGAGCTCGGCCTCTTTTTCCCGCCGAATCATTTGCGACCAGGTCGGCATCGCGACGCTCATCATGACGGCCATGACGGACATCGCCACCAGCAACGCCGCCATCGCATATCCGGCCTCCTGAGGGCGGCGGGGGAAGCCGATAATTGATCCAGCCGGTAACGCCATGATATTCTTAAGGTTACACACTTTTTCCCGAGTGCTACCTACCATCATAACAGGACTCAGTCAGTTGAGGAACGTCCGCCTGCGGATGCTTGCCGTGAGCATGGGACTTCTCGCTCTCGGCTGCGACAAACTGCCGTTGCTTGCGCCACAGCAGTCGACCATCAAGCTATCGAGCGGAACCGCCGTCGTTCAGGCAAACGGTACAACCGAAGTCCGCGCGACGGTTCTCGAGCAGGGCGGCACTCCAGTTCAGAACGGCACGACTGTTACATTCACCACGACTCTCGGGGCGCTCTCCCCCACCGATGCGCGGACGCTGAATGGCGTCGCGATTGTGCAATTTCTCGGCAACGGTCAGTCTGGGAAAGCCTCGATCAGAGCGCTCTCGGGAGGTGCTGCGTCTGACCCGCTCGAACTGTCGGTCGGTGCGGGGGCCGCTGGCCGAGTGAATCTCACAGCCAATCCGACGTCAGTGCCGGCGAGCGGCGGAACGACAACGATCACGGCCAACGTTTTCGATGCGTCCGGCAATCCACTCAGCGCGGTGCCTGTCACATTCACGACGACCGCGGGCTCGTTCAGCTCACCAGTCGTCAATAGCGACTCGACGGGACGCGCATCGACGAACCTGACGACCTCTCGAGAGGCGACGGTCACGGCGACGGCAGGCGGTACGACGTCGGCGGGGCTGACGATTTCCGTTTCCGCACGACCTGCGGTCTCGATTTCGCTGGCGTCGGGATCGATTCCCGTTGAGGGCGGTATCACGACGTTCTCGGTGACGGTGAACCCGGTGACCGGCGGCGCACCACTGGAAAGCGTCGTCGTCAGCTACGGTGATGGATTGTCCGACGAACTGGGCGCGATCAGCGGCACGGTCTCGGTTCAGCACATCTACAGCGATTCCGGATCGTTTACGCCGTCAATCACGGCAACCGACACATCAGGCTCATCCGCGTCATCGTCGACGGTCATCGTCGTGCAGCCAATGCTGGTGAGTATCACGGCGACGCAGAGCATCAGCAGCCCAACGTCGTTTTCGTTCACAGCAAACGTCAGTCCCGTGGGAACACCGGTCGCCAGCTACGCATGGACCTTCGGCGACGGAACCGGCGTCACGACGTCGAGCGGGTCAGCCAGCCACACTTACACGGGGTCGGGTGACCGTACCGTGAGAGTGACGGTCAGAACGCCCACGAACGTGACCGCGACGGGCAGCACCAGCATCACGGTGCCGTAACGACAAGAAGTTCGTAAGTTCGTCGGATTCGTGAAGTTCGTCGGTTCGTCAGGTTCGGGGCTGCGACGCTCGAACTCCACGAACCCGACGAACCTACGAACCTGACGAACCCACGAACCTGACGAACCGCTCTTCTTCGTTACCAGTCTGCGTAGTTCGTTCCGTCGAGGGCCGTGCCAGGAGCACCGCTTTTGACGCCCTTGACGCCCGGAGCGGCATCTGGATTGGACGGGTCGGGCTCAGACATCTCGATCTGCCAGCTGTCGGCCGACTCGGTGAATGGATCTCTGGGAATCTGGCGGAGGTAGTTCTCGGTCACCAGCGCCGACAAGTCAGGCGGCCATGTGCCCTTGTCGGCGTTGTAATTGTCCAGCGCTTCGTTCAGGTGGTACAGATTCTGTTTCAGGACTGCTTCCTTCGCGCGGCGCACGCTCGTGGCGTGCATCGACAACGCGATGCCCGCCAGAATGACGATCAGCGTGATGACGATCAGCAGCTCCATCAGCGTGAAGCCGCCCGCCTTCGCCAAGGCTTCGGCGCGGCAAGCGCGGAGTAAGCTGCGCCGTCTACCACTCACGATAGTTCGTCCCGTCAAGTCCTTTTCCGGTACTCTTGGTGTAGACATCCCACACGTTCTGTCCGCCCCACGATCTCGTGTCGGGCTCGTCCCGCGTCGAACGCAACCCCCACTCGATGGATCGCGTCATCGGATCTCGGGGGATGCGGCGGAGATAACGCAGCTTCCTGCCGGTCGTATCGTTGGCCGGCGTCACTCCGTCCACGAGCACCTGCAACGTGGGTGGATAGCCTTCGGCATCGTTGTCGATGTCGTTCGCCGCGATCTGGTTCTGCTCGAGATCGTCGTGGTACCGATCGATGGCCTGGCGAATTTCGCGAAGGCTTCTGCGCAGCTCGATCTCGCGATTGCGCTGCATCGTGACTCTCGCGAGCGGGAGCGCCACCGACGCCAGGATCCCGACGATGGCCGTGACGACCACCATCTCGACGAACGTAAAGCCCCGCTGACCCACTGAAGCTATCGTACGACAATCGAGGCGGGAGTAAACCTCACGGGAATGGTCCCGCCGCTTGGGTTGGCGATGACGCCGCCGCTAATGGTCAGCTGCGAGGTGCCCGCGCCCACAGCGTCGAACTGGAGGGCCGCCAGCAGTCCCGATCCTGACGCGCCTACAGTATCTCCGGTTCGCACGAATGCGAGATCGATGCGGCCGGCCGCGGCGTCGCTGTTGGGTGTGAACACGACGGTGGCGTTGCCGGGCTGGCGGAGAAAGCTGCCCTCCTGCACTGTTCTCAAACGAAGGATGGCCGGGTTGTAGGTCACCGTCAGCGTGACTGTGGTTGCTCGCGACACGTTCGCGGCGTAAATCGGCACCATGTACGGGCCCGCGCCGACTCGTACTTCGGTCGTCGGCGCCGTGATCGATATCTGGGCTGTTGGCGCAAGCGTGGTCGGCGGCGACGTCGCGTCGGCGACGGCCTGCGGCTCGACGACCGGCGCCTGACTTTGCGGCGTCGTGGGTATTGGAGGCGGCAGCGGCAGCTGCGGCGGTGGCGCGGTCGTCTGACCCGGAGCGCCCGTCTGTGGAACGGTTGGCACCGGCCCACCCGGCGGCACTGTCTGCGCTCCTGGAGCAGGGGCGGGCGCCGGCGCCGTTCCTGTCGGCGGTCCATCCACCGGTGGTGTGGCAATCAATGGCGGCGGGCCGGTCAAGCCGAAATTCTGATTGGTGCCAACGTAGATGGGGCTGAGGTCGCGTGCGGACAATTCGTGCGTGCGGATAATCCGCGGCGTGAGCAGCATCACGATATCGGTCTGTGCGATCGTGTCGTCCGACGCGGCGAACAGATACTTCAGCACGGGCACCGAGAGGAGTCCAGGCATGCCGGTCATGGATCGGCGCTCGTCATCCTGAAGAAGGCCGGCAATCAGATGGGACTCTCCGTCGCGCAGCCTGAGCTTGGTGGTGACGCTGCGCGTTGGAAACGATGGCGCCGGTGCGCCGCCGACGAGCCGGGTCGGACCGAGCGTGTCGTTCGACATGATCAGGTCCATCAGAATGTCGCCTTCCTCGGTGACGAGGCGAGGCGTCGCCTGCACGCTGATGCCGACCGTTCGGAAGTTGTACGACGACACCGGATTGATATTCGGCCCGCCTCCCGCGATTGGCGAAAACTGTGTAGCGAGAAATGGCTCGTCCGCACCGACTTTCAGCGTCAACTGCGACCCTTCTGAGCCTCGCAGCTGCGTCGTGGCCAGAAAGCGCGTGTTGACGTCAGTGGCGAGGAACTTGACGACCGCCTGGGGTACCGTCAGGTAGAAGTCGGCGGTACTGACGCCCTGACTGATCGTGTTCAGGTTGAACGGCCGACCGTCGGTCGTTCCAGTCGCTCCGCTTGGTGCGCCCGCCGCACCTGGGGGCGCCGTTTCTGGCGAGAAGATGGCGCCAATCTGATTCGCCGACAGATTCAGGCCGAGCTCTTTTTCGCGCGTTCGGCTTACCTCGAGGATTTCGACGTCGAGCGTGATCTCGGCGCGCGGCTTGTCGTTGGTAATCACCAGCTCGCGAATGACGGCGATGACCGGTTCGGTTGCTCGAATCGTGATGCTGTTGTTCGTCTTGTTCGGGATGATGACCGGTGGAATCGTGACGCCCGTCGTCGTTCTGGTGATGGCCGTCAGCATGGTCGTCAGCTCGGTCGCATCCACATACGACAGCGGAATTGTCAGCGCGACCTGGCGCTCGTATTTCAAACGGTTCGGTGCAGAGTCGAGCGCGACGACAATCGTCCGTTCATCCAACACGCTGTAGAAAAGGCCGTTCGACGAGAGCAACGTGTTGAGCACCTGCTCGATGGATCCGCTCAAGGTGACCGTGACCGATCGGTCCTGGAAGCTCGCGTCGTAGATGACGTTGATGCCGGTGGCGTTGCTGATGAACGTGAGAACGTCGCGCAGGCTCGCAGCCGTGAAGCGGTAATCGAGCGGCGCGCGCGATGCGGGATTCAACAGCGGGGCCGCGCTCGCCTGGCGAGCGGCATCTCGAAGCTGGACGATCGGCGGTTTGGGGCGCGCCGCTTCGATACGGTCGCGGATGACGCGCTCGAGTTGCACGATTCTGTCGATCGCCTGGGTATTGCCGGGATCGAACTCCACGGTGCGCCGGTATTCCTGAAGTGCGGCGTCGAGCTGGTCTTTGGCCTCCAGCGCTCGCGCCGCATCGAAGTGGACGCGCGACGCGTTCAGCATCGCGCGTTCGAGCGCGATGCGGTACTCGGGGCGGCTCGGCTTGGCCTGCATCGCCTGCCGGTAATACGTCACGGCGGAGTCCCAGTCCCCCACGCGAGCCCGATCTTCGCCTCGCTGGAAGGCACGACCGGCCGCGCAGCCGGTGAGTAGAGCGAGTGCAAGCAAGAGTGCGGAGACTCTGGTCAGTCGTCTCATTCGCGGTTTTTATTGGCCAGTTTGCCTGATGGTCTGACGCCCGCGCCCGTCGAGATACGCGAGGTCCACCGATTCTACGCCTATCCTCTCTATCCGATATCGGCCCTCGATGACATCCCCTTCACGGCCCTGGAAGACGTTGCGCCCGTCGGTCAGGACAGCGATCTTGGCTCCGGCTTTCAGCGGATCGGCCACGTCGCCGATGTATTTCAACATGATGCGCGGCGGTGGCTGCACCCCAGGCGGCCCAGCCACAACTGGTGCGGTAACCGATGGCTGTGGCGGTGGTTTGACGCCAGTCGATGGTGGTGGCGCTGTCATAGGTGTCTGCTTGAACCTGAAGGGGTTTCGAGTGCCTTCGTCCGGCTCTGGCCGCTCCGCCTCGAGTGCTTCGAGATTCACTCCAGCGAAAGGAGGCTTCTGGCCTGTCTGCGCTGGGGTGCCCGCCGCGGCGCCGGCAGGTGTACCGCCATTCGACGGGCGTCCACCGGCGCGCTGCGTCCACACCGCAATCGCCAGCACGACGAGCGCGATCGAGGCGAGCGCCAGCTCGCGCCGGCGTTTATGCTCCATCGGGGCCCATACGGTAATACGTCGACAAATTCAGCTCGAGCGTCAAGGGTGACCCTGGCTCGAGCCCCTGACGCAAGGCAACGCTGTCGATCACGATGAAGTCTGTGCCCGTTTCGACGTGATAGATGAAACGACGAATGTCATCCCAGTTGCCCCGCAGCGACATCGATATTCGGATTCGCGCGAGCGTCGACTCTTTCTCGTTCAACTCACGGTCGCTCTTCCGCCCTGACTGCTCCAGATTGTGCTGCTCGGCCAGCTGCGCCAGGCGCAGGAACGTGACGCCGCGAGCCTGAGATGCGTTCGAAGGCAGCACGTCCTGGTAGAATGCTTTCAACGCCGCCCCCGTACGATCGCGGCCCTGCGCGAGGCCGCGGGCTTCCGAATCTTCGCGCTGCGCCGCCAGCAGTTGCTGTTCGGCCGCCAGTGCCTGAGCTTCCGCACTGCTGGCGCGTGCGGTGAGCGGAAACACCACGCCCGCGTAGACGACCAGATTCAGGACAAGCCCGCCCAACACCGGAACAGTCAGGCGGCGCTTTTCCTGAAAAATGCGTTTAAGGGGCAATCGCATATTTCCCTTCGATCGTGGCCTGCACGTTCCCGTCGTCGCCGCGCTCGTCCTGCAGTGGAAACACCTCGCTGAACGCCTCGGTTTTTTCGAGGTTCGTCATGAACTCTTCGATGTCGTCGACGCTGCGTCCGGCAACGGTCATTTGCACGGTCACCGTGCCGCGATCGACTCTCGGCCGAAGCGATGTGATACGGACGTCGTCAGGCAGCGTTGTCTGCAGCTGGTTCAGCAGATCTGTCCACGAGAACAGGCGCTGGTTGATGATCTCGTTCGCCTCGCGCGCAGCGCCCGAGATCGAGTCGAGCTGCTTTGTGTCGATGGCCTGTCGTGTCTGCGCCGCATGCGTGCGGAGCTCCTGCGCGCGCCTGTCAGCCGCGGTCGCCTCGCTTCTCAACGCTGCATAGCGCCGGGAGAGCAGCCCGATTTGCGTGAGGTTGAAAACGGTGAGGGCCGCCACAATCAGCGCCGTGACCATCAGCGCGGTGTGGACACCTCGCTCGTTGTAGAAAGGACGAGTTGAGAGGTTGGTGCGCAACATGACGGTCAGGCGGCCTGCTCGCGTGCGAGCAGGCCGACGAGTGGCGCAAGCGCGTCGAGCAGCTCCGTGTTCGCCGTAATCCGATCCATCAGGGTTGCGGCGCTTCGCGGGTCGATGGCGTCGACCCGGGTGTCGAGCCGCTGTTCGAGTGCGCGGCGCAGGTAATCCGCATCCTGGCCGCCGTCTGCGGCAGGTAATCCCGCGCCAGCGAGCACGACGCGTCCGAAGCCTGCCCCGCTCAGACGATCCTCATAGTACATCGCCGTCTGATGAACCATGTCGGCCAGACTGCCCTCTGCGTCGGCCGCGCGGTTCCTGAAAAACACCAGGTGCGCTCCGCGAAGAATCGCCATCGACGCGTCTTCCTGCGTGACGTGCACGAGCAGCCAGTCGTCGGTAGGCGCTTGCGGTCCGGCAAGGACCACGTTAATCACGTTGAACGTGGCGAGATCGACGATGCCGGCCTGCGCCCCTGCTTCTTCGCACACCGACTCGTACTCGCGGATGATGTCCTTTCGCGCCATCACGACGACGAACTCAGTGCTGTCGTCCGCGGCCTTGAGGCCGGGGATGTAGGTCAACTGCGCGTCCTCGATGCGGAACGGTGCGGCCTTGCGCACCTGCCAGCGGATCAGCTCTTCGAGATCGTGCGTGCGACCGGGCACCTTCTCGAACTTCAGGATCGAGACCTTGGCCACCGGGTCGGGGACGGCCAGCGCCACCCGCTTCGGACGTATGCCCAGGCGCTCGAATACGCGCTGCAGCGCCGACGCCAGCGCTTTCGGTTCGGTGATGTTGGCGCTGTTCAGTGCGGGGGTCACGAGTCCGGCCGGCAGCGGCTCCATGGCGTGCCCGGTGACCGATAGCCTTCCGTTGCGCACCGTCACCGCCGCTGCCGATATGCGGTTCCTGGCAATTTCCACCGCGACGGTGGGAGGGGCAGCGGCAAGGAAAGATTTACTCGACAAAGGTAACCTTGTTGATTTCACGAAGCGTGGTTGCGCCCTGCAACACCTTCTCGACGGCCGATTCGCGGAGGAATCGCATGCCTTCGTCGTGAGCGGTCTTCTTGATTTCCGATGACGCCCGACGCTCGAGAATCATCTCACGGATCGAATCGGTCAGGTCCAGCAGCTCGCAGATGGCCATGCGGCCCTTGAATCCGGTCCCCCCGCAGTCGATGCAACCTCCGCCCTCGTAAAACACGTGCGTATCGGCGAGCTTCGGATCCAGTGCCGATTCTTCGAGGAGCGCGCGCGTGATCTTCGCCGGCCGCTTGCAATGCGCGCAGATGATGCGAACCAGGCGCTGTGCCAGCACGCAGTTGAGCGCCGACACGAACTGATACGGTTCGACACCCATGTTCAGAAATCGCCCGAGCACGTCGATGACGTTGTTGGCGTGGACGGTGGTGAACACGAGGTGGCCCGTCAGTGCCGACTGAATGGCAATCTGTGCGGTTTCGGGGTCGCGGATCTCCCCCACCATGATCTTGTCGGGATCGTGACGGAGGATCGACCGCAGCCCGCGTGCGAACGTCAACCCTTTTTTCTCGTTGATCGGAATCTGCGTAATTCCTCGCAGCTGATATTCGACAGGATCTTCGATCGTGATGATCTTGTCTTCGACGGATTTGATTTCCGACAACGCCGCGTACAGCGTAGTCGTCTTGCCGCTGCCGGTCGGTCCCGTCACAAGTACCATCCCGTAGGGCTCGGCGATGTACTTGCGGAAGCGCTTGAGCTCGGTATCCGGGAATCCGAGGATGTCGAGCCGCAGCTCGCGGAACTGCTCGCTGATGGATTCCTTGTCGAGAATGCGGATGACTGCATCTTCGCCGTGTACGCTCGGCATGATCGACACGCGGAAGTCGATCGTCTTGCCCGGCACCTTCAGTTTGAAGCGGCCGTCCTGGGGTACGCGCTTCTCCGCGATGTCGAGCTCGGCCATGACTTTGATGCGCGAGATGATCGGCGAATGGAACTGTTTGGCGATCGGCCGCATCGCGGGCTGCAGAACGCCGTCGATGCGATACTTCACGTGCACTGCGTCGTCGCCCGTCTCGATGTGAATGTCGCTCGCGCGACGCTGAATGGCCGTGAAGATCGTCGAATCGACCAGCTTGATGACCGGGCTGATGTCGCTCGTCAGACGCTCGACAGTCAGGTTTTCGTCGAGGTTGTCGTCGTCTTTGAGTAGCTGGATCTGGAAGCTTTCGGTCGCTTCCTCGAGCACCCGCTGCGAGCTCTCGCTCTTTTTGAGAATCGACTCGATCGCCGAGCGCGCGCCGACTGTCACCGTGATTGGCGTGCCCAGTAGCTGCGACAGCTCGTCGAGAAGAGGCAGATCGGTCGGGTCGGGGACGACGATGACGAGCGCCTTGCCCTGTCGTTTGTAAGGGACGAACGAATACCGCAGCATGAGGTCCGCGGGAATAGAGCGGAACAGTTCCTGGTCGATCGGAAACTGCTCCATGTCGACGAACTCGAGCCGGTATCGTTTGGCGAGACGCTGGGCCGCTTCGTACTCGGCGCGCCGCTCTTCGGCAGATACCGCAATTTGCGGATCAGGCATATAGGTAAGTATCGGCTGCTCGTCGGCCGGGTCGTGTCCTTGCGGACACCGGGGGTCAGACCCTCTTTTTTCGGTTTCCGTAACGGTCTGCTCACATACCCGCGAACTGTTACGAAAATCGAAAAAAGAGGGTCTGACCCCCTTTTCCTCCTACGCAGATCTGCCTACTGGTTCACGACGGAGCTGAGCTGGAACAACGGCATGTACAGCGCCAACACCAGCAAGGCAATGACGACGCCCATGGCGACCAGCAGCATGGGCTCGATCAAGGTTACGAAGCGGCTGACAGACGTCTCCACTTCCTCATCATAGAAGTCCGCGAGGCTGCTCAGCATGTCCTGGAGCGAGCCCGTCGACTCCCCAACCTCGATCATCTTCAGGGCGACGTCGGGCACGACGCCACGTTTTGTAAGCGAGGCCGCGAGCCCCTGCCCTTCGCGTACGTTCTGAGTGACCACGTCCAGCTCTCTGCCCATGTGCTGGTTGCTGACCGATCGCGCAGTCACCTCGAGCGAGTTCACCAGCGGAATGCCGCCGCCGAGCAAGGTCGAGAGCGTCCGCGCCATCTGCGCCGTCACGAATTTGCGCGCCGTCCCACCGATGAACGGAATCGTCAGCAACGCTCGGTCGAACTGCGCGCGTTGATTCGGCTGCCGAATCCAGGCCGCAAATGCGACACCGCCCACCACGACGGCGGCGACCAGCAGCAGAAACTGATGCTGCGCAAACTCTGAGACCGCCAGGATGATGCGTGTCGACAACGGCAGTTCGGCGTTGAAACCTGCGTAGAAATCGCTGAACGCCGGAACGACCTTCAACACGATAATCCCGACCAGGACGAAGGCCAGCACGACCAGAATCACCGGATAGATCAGTGCCGACAGCGTCTTGCGCCGTACCGTATCCAGAACCTTCTCGTAGACGACATACCGCCGCAAGATGGCATCGAGGTTTCCGCTGCGCTCTCCGGCAAGCAGAGACGCCGTGTACACGCGCGGAAACAGATTGCCATGGCTTGCGAATGCGTCCGACAGTGCCGTGCCGCCCCGCACCTTCTCGTGCACGTCATCCAGCACTCCGCGGAACACCGGGTTGACCACCTGGTGGCGGAGTAGATCTATAGACTGCACCAGCGGCATTCCGGCCTTCAGGAGTGTGGCGAATTCCTGGTTAAATACGAGAAATTCGTGTCGCGAGATTTTCCGCCGAGTGAGAAGGACGTTGCCGCCGCCCAGAATGCCGCGCTTGCGAAGCGAAAGGACGTGCAGACCCTGATTCTCGAAATCATGTCGAAGGCGGGCTTCGCTTTCCGCCGCATACGTGCCCTCGACGATTTCGCCTGACGCCGTGACCAGCCTGCACTGGAATTCCATGCTAAGTGGTTGAAATTATAATAGTTAGGGCCCGCCTTCCGCAGCCCACCCTCCACTCTGCGGGCCGCGTCTTGCCTTGCAGGTCCCGGCTACCGTAGCAAACCAAGGATCCTGGCGACGTACGCCTTGGTCTCGCTGTAGGGCGGGATGCCGCCAAATCGGCGTACCGCGGCTTCGCCCGCATTGTAGGCAGCGAGGGCCTCGGGCAAGTCGAACTCTTCGAGGAGTTTCTTCAAGTGCATGGTGCCCGCCTCGATGTTGCTCGCGGGGTCGTACGGCCGCGCCCGATACTGACGCGCGGTGTCGGGCATGAGCTGCATCAGACCCATCGCGCCCTTATGTGACCGTGCCCGCGGCTGAAACGCCGATTCCACCTGAATGAGCGCCTTGACCAGCCGGGCAGACACGCCGTGCCGATTTGAGGCGCTTTCGATGATGGGATCGTAAACCGTGCGCTCCACGAGCGCGGCGGTCGCAGCCAACGGTGCTTCCTCATCGGCGGCGTCACTCTCACTCGACTTCTCTTCCGGATATGGGACTTCGTCGGGTGTGATCTTGAGGATCACCGACCGGTCGAATGCCATCTCTCCGCCGCCTCGCAAGCTGACGACGATGCGATCTCCCTCGACGCGATGGCTTTTGACCGACATCGATCGAGATTCCGAGAAAAAGATCAAATCCGCCGACGCAGGCGTCGCAATTGCGAGAACGATGAGCGCAAACAGATACCTCATGGTCAGCTGATCGGCCTCACGTACGCATGAAACACCCTGACGCCCAATTCGCGTGGATCTCTGTTGGCGCCGTTGGTGATGACGGCAGGTACATAAGACTTATCGACTGAAATCCTCAGGTCCACCACGTCGGCAGTGCCCAGCTGCGCGGCGGTAATCGTGGGCTTGCGGATGAGCTCCTTCTTTGGCTCGAGCACGAACGAATCGATCGTCTGGTCGCCCAGCGTGACCGTCACCTGCTGCGGCTCGGGAAAGAGGCCGGGCGCATCCAGGTGCAGATACAACATGACATCCTTTTTCGGATTCCGCACCGAGAGCGTCGCCTGCTTTCTCGTCCACTGCCATTCCACGGCGGCATTGTCGGGCGGCGTTTCTGCCGCGTGCCAGCCCTCCTTGAACATCACGAAGATGCCCTCGGTGCGTTTCAGCAGATCGAGAGTGCCGACGACATAGGAGCGACGGTCGTGAACGGTGCCGGCAAGCGGCAGCCGCGAGTCTGAGGCGTTCGAGTACAGACCCATCAGGACTTTGGTCGCACCCTCGTAGGGCACGATCGGCACGAACATGGTTCGCGTGTATTCGATTGTCTGGCCCGGCTTCCACTGTGTGGTCGGAACGGGCAGGTCGTGGTCGTCGGTCCAGAGGCGCTCGTTGTCGGCGTCAAGAAAGTGCACGAACACACGAAAATCTTCAGTGAGCTTCGGCAGTTCGTTCGCGACGACAAACTTGTAAGTCACTTCGAGTGGGCTGCCGAGCGGCACGCGTGTCTGATTGGCGGAAAACGAGGGCGTCGCGACCGGCGGCGGCTCGGGTTCTTCACGGCGGCACGTCGACGAACCGGTCACACACGCAGCGGCAATGGCCAGACTGGCCAATGGTCGAAGAGATTTTCGCATCGTCAAAAACGTGATGGTTATGTCGGTTAAACCCGAAAAGAATCAACATTATAACCGGGTTGCCGCACCCTGCCTAATCTGTTAGAGTCGCGCTCACATGTCCTTAGAAGCGCTCGGCCTTGTCGAGACCAAGGGGCTCATCGGATCGGTCGAAGCGGCAGACGCCATGGTGAAAGCCGCCAACGTGGTGCTCATCGGGAAGGAGTATATCGGGGCCGGTTACGTCACGGTGATGGTGCGCGGCGATG
This sequence comes from Vicinamibacterales bacterium, assembly GCA_963761975.1. Lineage (GTDB taxonomy): Bacteria > Acidobacteriota > Vicinamibacteria > Vicinamibacterales > JAMQPK01 > JAMQPK01. The sequence continues at coordinate 1,404,982 of CAVXIR010000007.1, read as the reverse complement.
TGGGCGCCGTCAAAGCTGCGACCGATGCCGGTGCCGCAGCGGCTCGGCGTGTGGGAGAACTCGTGTCGGTGCACGTGATTCCCCGGCCGCACGGCGAGGTCGAAAAAATTCTACCCAAGATCTAGCCTACGCGGGACATGGCGAGTCCTCAACCAGTTCCCTCGTCCAAAGCATCCGATCGCGATCTCGCTTCGATGGCCGAAGCACGCGCGCTTGCGCGCCGTGCGAAGCAGGCCCAGATGGAAATCGCGGAGCTGTCGCAGGATCGAATCGACGCCATCGTCGATGCGATGGCGGCCGCTGTCGCCCCGCAATGCGAAGCGCTCGCGAAGCTGGCGGTCGAGGAAACCGGCTACGGCGTGGTTGGCGACAAGATCCAGAAGAACCAGTTTTCCGCCGAACGGGTCTACCGCTTCATACGCCCGATGAAGACCGTCGGTGTCCTGAACCGTCTCGAGGATAGAAAAGTCGTCGAGATTGCAGAGCCGTTCGGGGTTGTTGCGGCGATTGTGCCTTCGACCAACCCTACCTCGACAGCCATCTACAAGATTCTCATCTCGCTGAAAGCACGCTGCGCGATTGTCATCAGCCCGCATCCCTCCGCCGTTCGCTGCATCACGCGCGTGGCCGAGATCATGAACGAAGGTGCGCGTTCGGCCGGCGCACCCGACGGCAGCATCAACTGGATGACCACGGTGACACTCGAGGGGACGCAAGAGCTGATGAAGAGTCGCGACGTTGCCGTCATTCTTGCCACCGGCGGCATGGGCCTTGTGCGCGCGGCATATAGCTCGGGTAAACCGGCATATGGCGTCGGTCCCGGCAATGCTCCGTGCTACGTGGAGGGCTCCGCAGACATCAAGAAAGCGGCCTCCGACATCGTCGTCGGAAAGACGTTCGACAACGGCCTGCTCTGCTCGTCGCCGAACTCGGTCGTGGTCGACACCGCTATCAGCGAAGAATTGAAACGCGAGCTCATTAGCCAGGGCGCCCATTTTTTGAGGTACGGCGGAAATCGATGCGGTGACGAAGGTGCTCGTGTCACCTCAGCGGCTGCCGAATCCGACACTTGTGGGCAGGCCCGCGACGGTGATCGCGGAGAAGGCGGGTATCACGGTCCCGGCGACGACGCGCGTGCTTATCGCTCCGCTCGCTGGCGTGGGCCGCGACTATCCGTTGTCGATCGAGAAGCTGAGCCCGGTCTTGTCGTGGTATGTCGTTTCAGACTGGCGCGAAGGCTGCGAGCGCTGTAAAGAGATTCTCCGATATGGCGGCATGGGCCACACGATGTCGATCCATTCGCGCAACGAACAGGTGATTCTGGAATTCGGGCTCAAGAAGCCGGCGTTTCGCATTGTGGTCAACACGCCGACCACGCATGGCTCGGTCGGCATGACGACGGGCCTCGATCCGGCGATGACCCTTGGATGTGGCGGCTGGGGCGGCAACATCACGTCAGACAACATCTCGCCGAAGCACTTGTTGAATATCAAACGCCTGGCGTACCAGACGCAGCCTGCGAAAGGGAGTTCGGCATCTCCGTCAGGCTATTCGGGGGCCGAAGCCTTGGCGAAGGCGCCTGCGCGCAACCGCGCAGGATTGGATCCAGACGTCCTCGGCCCGCGTATCGACGAGTTCCTTGCCTCACGCGGGATCATGGGGTCTGATTCCCGTGCACCACAGGCTTCTGCCTCTCATACGTCACGCGGGACCTCTGACACCGGTACGGCGCGGGAGTCAGACGCCGGTTCACAGCGTCCGTCGGAATTTGTGTGCGAAGAAGATGTTCGTCAGGCGCTTCGAGCGGGTGTCAAAATCGTGCTCGACAGTCGCTCGATCGTGACGCCCGCGGCACGCGACCTGGGTGAAGAAAAGCGTGTATTTATTGATGCACGATAATGCATTCGGACCGTTCGATTACAGTCCTGTTATGAGCTTCACATTACTGAAGTTAGTACATTGACCCGACGCTGAACGGCGTGTTACGCTCCGGCTTCAGCTTCCCCCAAAGCTCCCGCTCGATTTACGTTCGTCTCTGTTGTTCGATTGGGACGAAACGCAGAAGTTAGAGACTGATGATCTTCAGGACATTGCTGCCTGCTGCGGCAGCCATCGGCGTGAGCATCTCGATCGTCGCATGCGGCAGAGCGCCGAAGACCGGCCATGTGACGGTCACGCCACCTGCCCCTCCGCCAGTCGTGGCCCGGGAATCTGCGCCGCTACCGGCCGCGGATTCAGTCGAGGAATTGATTGCTGAGTCGCAGCGACACTTCGTCTCCGGCGAGCGAGAGCTGGCGCTTGGACACCTCGAGCAGGCGCGTATGTCCTTCGATCTCTCGGTGGATGTACTTCTGAAGTCGCCCTACGGCGCCCGGTCCGAGCCTCGGATCCGACGGCAGTTTGATAGATTGATCGAGCGTATCAGCGCGCACGAAATCACGGCGCTCGCGCAGGGCGACGGCTTCGTCGAAAAGAAAAGCGAGCCGGCCTCGATCGACGAGCTGCTTGCGATCACGACCTTCGGTCCACCCGCGGCCACGACGGCAACCGAAACCACCGTTGCCAGCGATTTGAGTCGGACCAGCCACGACGTCGACATTCCCCTGAACCGCAGAGTGCTTTCCTACATCGAGCTCTTTCAGGGAAACCTGCGCGAATTCATCGGAGAAGGCCTGCAGCGCGGGGTGAAATACCTCCCGATGATTCACGCGGAGTTCCGCGAGCAAGGCCTGCCGCTCGATCTTGCCTACATCCCACTGGTCGAGAGCGCGTTCAAGAACACCGCCCGGTCTCGCGTCAAGGCGCAGGGCATGTGGCAGTTCATGAGCTATACCGGGCGCGAACACGGGCTGACCCAGAACTGGTATATCGACGAACGGTCCGATCCGGAAAAGGCGACGAAGGCCGCGGCGCAATATCTGAAGACGCTCGGCAGGATGTTCGACGGCGACTGGCATCTGGCCATGGCGTCGTACAACGGCGGCCCGGCGCGCGTGCAGCGAGCGATTAAGCGATCGGGCAAAGGGGACTTCTGGGACCTAACAGAGACCTCGCGCTATCTGCCGCGCGAGACGCGCGAGTACGTGCCGATGATTCTCGCGGCGATCGTCATCGCGAAAAATCCGGCGCAGTATGGCTTCGACCTCGAGCCGGATGTGCCCCTCACCTATGAAAAGGTGCAGGTGGACGAAGCCATCGATTTGCGTCTGGTGGCCGAATGGACCAAGGCGCCAATCGACGACATCGAAGCGCTCAATCCGGAGCTGCGGCGCTGGACGACGCCCGTGCGGTCGCCGGACTATGAGATCAAGGTCCCTGTAGGGACTGGCGACGCATTTCGTGCCCGGCTGGCCTCTGCGAACCCGGACAGCCTGAACTCGTTCCAGTGGCACTCGGTGAAAAGCGGCGAAACGTTGCTCTCGATCTCGCGCAAGCTGAAAGTACGGCAAGCAGACCTTGCCGAGGCGAACTCGCTGACGCTGAAGTCGCGCGTCAGGGTTGGCCAGCAGCTCATCATCCCGCGCGAGCCGACGACGCTTCTCGCTGCGCGGCCCGACACGCCCGAGCCCGAGGCCGTAGTGGCTGATGCCCGCCCGGTGGTTCCGCAGAGATCCACACTCACTGCGGCAGCCGCCAAAGTCGGCAAGGTCGATTCGCAGCGCATTGTGCACCGTGTCAGGCGGGGCGACACGCTTTCTTCTATTGCGAGGCTCTACAACACGACGATCGCCTCGCTGAAATCATGGAACTCGCGCACCATTCGCGGCAATCGCATCAATATCGGAGATCGGCTCACGATCTTCGCTGCTCGCCAGTCCAACTAACCACGAAGACACGAAGACACGAAGACAAAGATGCGAAGAGACAACGCCGTCTCATCGCCTGTGGTGTATACCATACGCATGTGGGTTATGGTGGCGGGACCGTACCGATCGGCGCATCCCGACGGCCGCGCCGCAAATCTTCGCGAATTAAACCGGGCGGCGAACGAGCTGTTTCGTAAGGGCCATGTTCCAATCATCGGCGTGAACATGGCGCTGCCGATGATTGACGCGGCCGGTCCTCAAAGCTACGACGACATCATGATGCCGCTCTCCCTCCGTTTAAGTGGGCGATGCGACGCGGTGCTCCGAATCGGTGGTGCATCTGACGGCGCAGACCTCGAAGTCGAAGAGTTTCGCCGGCGCGGCTTGCCGGTGTTCGTATCGATCGAGGAAATTCCGGCGGCCGGCGCATAGTAGGCGCCGCCCAACCTTCATAGGAACGCAGCGCTGAAATGACTCCGCACGTGGCCTTCCTTCGCGCGGTGAACGTCGCCGGGCACGCCAGCGTAAAGATGGCCAACGTGTGCAAGGCATTTGAATCTGCCGGCTGCCGAAACGTCCGTTCCTATATTCAGAGCGGCAACATCCTCTTCGAAGCGCCTTTGAGGAACGCCGCCCTGCTCGCAAGGGTTGCCACACGGCTCGAGCCGCTGATCGGCAAAGAGCCCGAGATCATGGTGCGAACCGCTACGGATGTTGCGCGGGTCGTGAAGCGGGCGCCATTCGGAAGGCTGCATCCGAGCGTGAAGCTGTACGTGGCGTTTCTCGCGGCCGAACCACGCGCGATGCCGGCGTTGCCGATCGTCTCGTCAACGGAAGCCCTCGAGGTCGTCGCCATCGACAACCGCGCGGCGTTCATCGTGAGCCGCCGGAAAAAGAACGGCATGTACGGATTTCCGAACAGCTTCATCGAGCAGCAGCTCGGGGTGCCGGCGACCAGCCGAAATTGGTCGACGGTGACGAAGATCGCCGCGATGTGCGCGACGGCGGAGTAACCTGCCTGGGGCCGACTGTCGAGTGTCGAAGGTGGCAGATCCTGCGCCGTTCACGCGCTGTCTTCTATGCGGTTCTTTCATCACAGCGAACGTGCGCGCTTGCTAACGTGTCGGTATCACGCGGGTTACGCCGTGGGCCAGCGGGAGAAGGACTTGCAAAAGCGGGTGGCGTGCTGGCGAGCCTCCGGAGCGCGGCCGTGCTCGGTGTGGAGGCGCTCCCCGTCGTCGTCGAAGTCGACGTGTCGTTCGGACTCCCCGTCTTTACGATGGTTGGGCTTCCCGACACCAGTGTGCGGGAGAGTCGAGACCGCGTTCGTACCGCGATCCGCAATTCAGGGTTCGAGTTCCCTGGTCACCGAATCACAGTAAACCTGGCACCAGCCGACATTCGCAAAGCCGGCGCCTCGTACAGACCTCCCTATCGCGCTTGGCGTGCTCGCCGCAAACGGCGTCGTAGAGCCACGCCTGCTCGAGGGTGTCGTCCTGCTTGGCGAGCTGTCGCTCGATGGGTCCATACATTCGATTCGCGGCGCGTTGCCCGTTGCCGTTGCGGCACGGCGCGAAGGCAAAACCGCAATTCTGCTGCCGCGCGCGAACGCACCAGAGGCGCACGTCGTCGAGGGTCTCACAGTGCTGGCGGTTGATTCGTTGTTGGAGGCTGTGGAGGCGCTGAACGGCGGTGTGGCTCGACTGAAAACCATCGCCATGAGTAGTTCTGTCGTCGTGCCGACGCTTAGCTCGGTTCCGTCCACCGTTGTATTGGGTCCGTCAGCCTCCAGGTCGGGCTCCTCGGCCAATCCCGAGCCCGATTTCGCCGATGTCATCGGCCAGAGCATGGCCAAACGCGCGCTGGAAATTGCCGCCGCAGGTGGCCACAACGTTCTTCTGATTGGGGCGCCTGGCGGCGGCAAGACGATGATGGCTAGGCGGTTGGCGGGGATTCTTCCGGTTCTCGATTTCGATGAGTCCCTCGATTGCACGTCCGTGCATTCGGTCGCAGGCACCCTGCCGACAGGCACGGCGCTGATGCAGCACCGGCCTTTTCGTGCGCCTCATCACACAATTTCAGAAGTTGCTATGGTGGGTGGTGGATCGATTCCTCGACCTGGAGAGATCAGCCTGGCACACAACGGCGTGCTGTTTCTCGACGAGCTTCCGGAATTCGACCGCCGCGTGCTGGAAGCGTTGCGCCAGCCGCTCGAGGAAGGGCGGATCACCATCTCGCGGGCGGCGCGCACTTCGTCCTTTCCCGCCCGCTTCATGCTCGTGGCCGCAATGAACCCCTGTTCAACCGTTGCCCAGTTGACACGATTTCGGAAAGCGAAGGGACGTAGCACAGCTCGATGGCTACGTCCTCCTTTCCGATCTCGATGCGTTGCACAACCGCTTCGACAATCCTTTGCTTCTCGTCCGGTTCAAGTCCGGTCCACCTGGAATAGAGATCCTTGGCTTCCATTAGCACTTCGTCCCGGGACAGGTGCTGGATCTTCAGGTAGTCGACTTCGGCCTGAAGCCGCGGGAGTTCAGCATCCACCTGCTTCGCCCGTTCTTCGAGCGGTCCGTAGGTCTGGCGGAACCCGTCCACGCTGATGCCGTTCGCCATATATAGCCGATAGACCTTGTCCATGTCCTGTCGCAGCCGGCCGCGCTCGGCTTCGAGAGAGTCGAGGAGTTCCTTCTTGGTCTTGATCACGTCATCGGATTGCTCAAGGTACGCAGCGAGATCGCTGGGCGACAGGAAGAACTGTTTGAGCTGCTCCTGAAAGACAGCTTCCAAGTCGACGATCGGAATCTTGTTCTTGCACTGCCGGCAGATATATTTTGGCGAGTTCGACGGTGGGTACATCTTCTGCCCGCAGGTGCAATAGGTCACGCTGGCGAACAGATGGACCGGACGCCGTGTCGGACGCTTCGCCACCTCGCGCCGTTCGTCGAGCAACGCATTGCATTGCTCCCACAGTTCCTCGGACACGATCGGCTCAACCGGCGTCAAGACCCACTCGCTTTCGGGTTTCAAGCGCCAATGTTTCTTCTCACCCAAGCTTCTGGTGTAGTTCGCACGTCGCACGCCTTTGGCGGTCGGGTCACGCAACAGCCGGTCCACGGTGGTATCGGTAAAAGCTGACCCATTGCGCGTGCGGTGCCCGGCTTGGTTTAGTTGCCTTGCGACAGTCTTTTTTCTCCGATGTTCAATGAAGAGCTCATAGAGCAGCTTCCGAATCGGCGCCTCCTGGGGATCCGGCAACAGTTGCCGACCTTCCCACCGATACCCGAACGGTGCGGCGCCGCCCAGAGGCTTGCCCAATTTGGCCCGAATCGGGACGGAGGCAGCCACGCGCTCGGCAATCTCCTCACGCTCGAACTGCGTTAGGGCTGCGACGACCGTGAAAAACAGCCTTCCGGCTGGCGAAGACGTGTCGATCGATTCCTGCAAGGAAATGAGATCCGCGTCGTGAGAGCGGAAGATTTCCGAGAACTCGAGAAGTTCCTTCGTGTTCCGTGCTAGGCGGGCGAGCTTGGAGAACACGAGCCCAGTGATGTGACCGCGACGGATGTCCGCCAGCATTCGTTGAGTTTCAGGATGGGCCATCACCGATTTGCCACTCACCGCGTCTAGGCGATAGACCTCGCAGACCGTCCAGCCCTTGAGTTGTTCTGAAAACATGCGCGCTCGCTGCTCGTGATGCTCAGGGCTGTCGGTGTTGGTCTGCATTTCGGTCGACACGCGAATCCAGATTCCGACGCGCTTCTTTTCTGTTTCAACGGTTCGTCGAGCGGCTTCCTGCTTCATGTCACTACCTCAATATCAAGTAACGACAACCAAACTCTAACCGTTTCAATTTCGCACATCACCGTCCACGATGGTTTCCGCACTGAACGGACGGGACACCTCACTGTCAATCATGAGTCGCATGCACACGTTGTAGTTCGGTATGCTCACAAGGTCCTGAGCCTCAAACGTCGGGACGAATTCTCGCGCAAGGTAGCTCGCATCGTCGGCGCTCACCCGGAAGCAGATCAGTGTCCCGACATTTCCCATGACTGCATCCCGAATCGGCATTTCCAGCTGGCCGAGATACTGATTCGCAAGCACCAAGGCAACTCGATACTTTCGCAGCTCGGCGAGCATCGATGCGAATGATTGGGTCGAAAACATCTGAAATTCGTCGAGGTAAAGGCAGAAGTCTCGGCGATCCTGCTCTGGTTGGTCGGCTCGTGCCAACCCTGCCAAACCTATCCGAGCGGCCAACAGTGCTCCGAGGAGCATAGCCGGCCCTTCGCCGATTTGCCCGCGTGAGAGATTCGCGAGAAGGACATATCCCTCGTTTATTAAAGCAGCGATGTCGAAGGAGGTCTTCTCCGCTGTGATGATGGCGCTCATTCGAGGATCGGTCAGCAGGGCACCGAGTTTGTTCTGGAGCGGGGCTATCACAACGGCCCTGAACGGACCACTTTACCCTGCGTATTCCTTCAGCCAGAAATCCTGGACCTCAGTGTTCTGCAGATCATCGGCGACTGCTTCTCGATATTTTCGGTTGGTGAGGAGCGGCTGAACGTCTGCCAGTGTCGCCCCGGGTGTCTCAAGGAGCGTGAAGAGAACGTTTCGCAACACGTGCTCAAGGCGAGGACCCCAATCGTCGACCCAAATCTTCTTGAAGACTTCGATAAGCTCAGCGACGGCAAGCGCCTCATGCCCCGCTGCGACGTGACTCAAGGGATTGAAGGTCCAGTTAGCGCTGGGTGTGTCCAGGTGAATGACTTTCTTACGCCGTTCGGCCGGCACGCCAGCGAGGATCTCGGAACTCAGGTCTCCGTGAGGGTCCAGAAGAGCCAGGCCACGGCCCGCCGCGATGTCCTGCAACACCATCGTCTTGAGCAGCGTGGACTTTCCCGTGCCGGTCTTTCCAATTACATACATGTGAGATCGTCGGTCAGCCTGCTTGATGCCGAAGACTCGCCGTGGCTGGCGGTGATTGGTGCGAGCGAAGTAGGTCACATCTGGTGAGCGTTGATTCATTCCAAAATCGTCTCATCCAGTCACACGGTTTGGTAGACGTGCTAGTGCTCCACGCTAAGTCGCCAGCGTAAATGCGAACGCGCGGAAATCGTGAACACCTCGATCGAAGTTGAGCGGTCGCCAACCATCGATGGTGGCTCGTGCTGACCCGTGTCAAGGCTCCTCGCTTCGCTCAGACCGCGCTTGCGCGGCTTACGGCCTTGACACGGGTTGCGCGCGAGCTTCAAAGCAGTTATGCCGACCGCTCAACATTCAGCGAGTAAATCGGTTCAGATCTCGGGCTTTTCCGAGGACGACGAAAAGGGTGAGGGTCGAAAATGATTCCATCCGGCAACAGCCGCTGCAGCGGCGAGAAAAATTCCGATACCGTCGTTGGCTCCTTCCCAGAGGCGTCGCCGTCTCGGTAGCTTGCCTGCGATCGCGTCGAAACGCTCAGCCACAGCTTTCGCAAGGTCATGATTCGTCACAACTATCGTGCGTCCTTCGGCGTCAACACAACTGCGTTCAACACAAAGAATCATGAGATCGTGTACCGCGCAGACAGACTTGAGCGTATCGACAAAGAGCCGGCCACGGTCGCTCCTGTCGGCCGTGCGGGCGATTTCGGCGGCGACGAAAAGCGGTCGGCCGCGCTTGATGATGGTATCGAGCGCCGCCACGAGCTGAGATCGCGACGATGTCTGGCGGCTCCCCCAGTCAACGAGGCACTCGGACCCCTCTGTTAGAGCAAACGCAAATCCTCGTGTGGTGGAGGCAAACCCCAGGATACGAATTGCTACGCTGCGCTCTCCCATGGCATGGTGTATTCGTCGTCGATGTGCGCGAGCCTTGCAAGTGTGGCCAGTTTCTCGGCATTTTGCGCGCTTGGCTTCTCGCCCATGCCTTCCAATACGGCTTGTGCGCGTATAGGGATGTCCGCGCGGACTTTCTCTGCAACACCGGCAAACAGCTTTTGAATCGGCTCGTCGAACACCACCTCAAGGGCGATGAGTGTCTGGAGTTCGGGCAGCCGCAATGCTATCTCGTAACGCGAGATCGAACCGCGCCCTTCGAGACCCAGCATGATCGCCAGCTCGTCTTGGGACAAACCGGCCTGCTTGCGATGCAACGCAATATAGTTATCCAGCGATCCATAAGGTGTCATGCAATCAAGCATAGCAACGCAGCAGAACATCAGTAGACGTCATATTGTTCCGCTGTGGAAACAAAACACTTTTCGGATCCGGACCATATCGATCGGCATCTGAAACAATCTGCCTGGAACGAAATGCCGTCTAGTGAATCTATCCCAAAACTTTTACGCTGTGCGCATGACGGCGCAACAGCGTAAAGAGAGCTACTTCCCTGAGCTACAAGGCGAAGAACAACAGTCAGCGGACGAATGGCTTGACGGCTATTTGAGGCTTGTCATTCGGATATGGCATGGCCATCTCGAAGGACAAAAGACTTCGAGTTATCCACAGGTCGCTGTTGACGACGCCGCTGGTACTGGCAATGTACATGTACGCCCCAGCCTGGTATTAACCCGCTCCGCCAATGAAGTTCTACGCCTACACCAGGGTCTCGACTCGCAAGCAAAGCGAGCTGGGCGTTTCGCTTAGGGAACAGCGGGATGCCATTGCCACCTATGCACAGAAGCATGGACTAACTGTCGCGGCCTGGTTTGAAGAGTGCGTTACCGCGGCCAAGGAAGGGCGCCCCGTCTTTGCAGAAATGATGTCTGGACTCAAGCGCGGTAAGGCTCAGGGCGTCATCATTCATAAGATTGACCGGAGCGCTCGAAACCTTCGTGACTGGACCGAGCTCAATGAACTGATCGATGCCGGCGTGGCGGTTCACTTCGCCAACGAAAGCCTTGACCTCCACTCCCGTGGCGGCCGTCTCTCTGCCGACATCCAGGCAATCGTCGCTGCGGACTACGTTCGGAATCTCCGGGAAGAGATCATCAAAGGCATTCGGGGCCGTCTCAAGGAGGGCCTCATTCCCTTCGGTGCCCCATTAGGCTATCTCGATAGCGGGAAGGGCAAGGCCAAGACGATCGATCCACTCAAGGGGCCGCTTGTCCGCCAGGCGTTCGAGCTGTACGCGGCCGGCGAGCATACACTCGACACGCTCGCGGTGGAACTCCATCGCCGTGGTCTGCGGAACAAGAGAGGCAATGGACTGTGCCTCAACAGCCTTTCCGTTATCCTCAACAACTCATTCTATGCTGGCCTGATCCGTGTCAAAGCCACTGGCGAGACATATCAGGGCGCGCACAAGCCACTAATCGGACTGACGCTGTTCAAGCAGGTCCAACTGCGGCTAGCAGGAAAGATTCGGATGCAGGGTCGCGTTCACGACTTTGCCTTTCGAGGACTATTCAAATGCTCAGCGTGTAGCCGAACGCTTCTCGGTGAAGTCCAAAAGGGGCACCGGGACTACCGTTGCCATTCCAGAGGCTGCCCGACCAAGACCTTTCGGCAAGAGGTGCTGGAAGCCGCCATCCTGGATTCCTGGCCGGCAATTGCTGTGTCTGATGAGGAACGGGCTCGGCTCCAGCGGGAACTTGAACTCATTGAGCAGGAAGACCGCAAGGATGATGGCGACCTACGCGGAGAGCTTGAACTTCAGATTGCGGCAATTCAAGCGCGCCAAGCCAAGCTGGTAGACGCGCTCATTGATGGCCTAATCGACAAGCCGACCTTCGAGCAACGTAAACACGCCTTTCTCGTCGAAGAGGCTTCACTGCGTGAATCGATCACATCACAGCATACAAATGCAGGCGCCGTGAAGCATTTCATCTTGGAGATACTCGAACTGGCTTCCGCGGCTCAACGAAGCTACGAAATGGGAGACCTCGCGTTTCGCAGAGAACTCGTGCTGAAGCTCTGCTCGAACCGCACTGTATCAGGAAACTGCGTTGTGGTTGAGCCACATCCGGCCCTGGCCGTGCTCGCGAAACGAGGCGCTTTCCTACATGGTGCACCTCATCGGTACGTAACTCGAACTTTCTCCAAATCATCCTGGCAGCTGTGGCGGTGGGCGGAACGGTGGTTAAAGAAACAGGAAGCTATGAAATGACCTATATAAAAGAAGAGCCCGACGCAGGATGCGTCGGGCAGGTTAGAAGTATCAATTAAAGACGGAACACGACTTCAAGATCAAGATCCCAGACAGAATTGGGGCCAATCACGCTGGCACCAAGCTCTGGTAAGCCACCATTAAGACCTTTAATGCAGAAGATGGCCGTCCCGCCAAGAGCTCCAACATAGTATAGGTCCATAGCTATCCAGAATAAGTTGCTCAGCGACTGATCTTTAAGAGCTAATCGAATGCCCTGACCATCGTACGACTCGCATAGATCATGCCCGAGTTTCTTAATACGTGTCCAGAGTTGCCGAGTCGTCGGCCTTTCCACGAAGCCGAGATCCTGAACCTTGACCTTCGTGAACTTAACTATCTTCTTCTGCCCGGGTCTAAAGCTGAGTTCTCGCATGAGACTCTTGATGTGATCGTCGACATACATGTGGTTCGCTTCGAGCTCAGCGATGAGCTCATCCCTACACTTCCCACCCACTTCAATTTCAAGGTAGACAGGGAACGGTTGAGGGTGCGGGATTCTTGAAGACAGAGTTGTCATGCCAGTTCTCCTGGAACATCGGGAAAATCCCAGACGGTACGACCGAAATCAGTCGAGCATTTTAGGCAGGAGTATTCCCGCTCAAGATGCCAGACTGATTAGACTGAAACGTGTTTGGAAGGACTGTCTGCAGATTACCCTAGCACCTAGGTGAGGGGTGTCAATTTCTAAACGACTGTGAGACTCAGCCTTTTCGCAATTTGTCGAGTTCCTGAAGAAGAAGTGGTTTTTCTACATCATCAAGCAATACTGAAATCAATTCCTCTTCATCGAGCAGAGTTGGGTCGGCGCTAGTGAATCGAATGCCGAATTGTTCAACCAAGTGAAGAAGTGTTTGGTGTGAGAGTTCCTCCATTGTAAGAACGGCACGGGAAAACTCCTCAGGTGTCCATCCCTTTGGTAACTGAATGTAAATTGAAATATTTGCTGTACTTGGGAATTGTCATGTAGGGTTCAATGAAAACAAGAAATGATTACGCACTGCCCAGTTCTCATTATTCCATGCGAGGTATGATGCCCTCCAAGGGGTTTTCAGCGATCCCCAGGTAAGTGCGAATGCTCTCCCTCGCCCACCAAGTGAAGTACGTACTGAATTTGTAGAGCTGTTTGCCTTGCTTAGCCGCCTCTTGGCGATGATCGACGTAGTGTTTCAAAGCTCTGTCGAAGTAGGTCATCCCTATAGGAAGAAGTGTTTCAGGATCTGCTTCATCCCTGAATCGACGAGCGACGATATGAACAAGCTTCTCCATGTCTTGACGGATGTCGTGGTAGGCCGTTTCGTCGCCCGCGAGATAGGCTTGGAAGAGTTCCTCTGAGGATCTAGGTCTGGAGCTTACCGACATAATAAGGGAGACGAGGCAGGCCCTTCCTCCTTGCATCACTAAACGAGTTTCCATCTTTACTGTCGCAACATTCCGTCCCGGCACATTCCGATACCTTCTGCTGAAAAGAGGATTGCAGCATTATTGAGAACGACCGTCCTGTTCTAATGTAGAGAATTTAGTCTCAAAATCCTTAAAGTGTGACCAATCACGTCTGTCTTCCCCGGTTTTTTGAAATAAGTAGATATTGTCAATCGGAACACTAACGGCTACATAATCTTCCCTGTTACGTGTGATAAAGGCAGCAACAGTCTTGGTGGAATGGAGCCATGTATCGTCAAACATTACATATCCGCCCTGATTCAAGAGTAAATCAATGTAAAACCAGTCGATGAAAATGTCGTCGAATTTATGGCCACCATCTATAAAGCCGAAATCAATCTTCAGACCTTCCTGCAACAGATTTGGTAAGGCAATATGGGACGGTAACTTTATGAACTGCAAATGACTGTCCAGCCCTAATTTCTTTATGTTTTTTAACCCCAAGTGTTCGTAACGTTCTTGGAATGGGTCTACCGCCACATGCGGAGACTGTGTGGCAGACATAATGTAAGCAGTTGAACAGCCGTAGGCAAACCCAGTCTCGAGAGTTTGGGTAATTTTCTTATCATGTAAAAACTCATAGATGAACTCGGCTTCTTCTTTCCTTATTGACGTCAGGCGATCGTGCTCAGGAATCTCAAGTTGTTCGTAAATATTCTGCATCTCAATCTACTGTACCAAGAAAAAAGCCCCGGCGCATCCGTATGTCGAGGCTTGAATTTATTAGACTAGCTATCTCCGCGGTTGGATGAAGGCGAAACGATCGCCTCCACCTGCAAAACTGCTAGGTCCCCCAATACGTCCATAGAGCCAGTTCTCGCCGTCGTAACCGCGCCCGATACGGAAGATAATTGGATTACCAGACGAATCGATAAGGGGGTCCATTCCCATGATGAGCCATTTGCCCTTTTGCCAAAATATAAACTGGATACAAAGCTGAGGGCCTACCTCCGCTGGGCAGAGCTCGAGGCCAAGCTCGAGTGCTTTGGAGAATATATCCTTGTGGAAGGCACCTTCCTCCGGAAAGCCGAGTTCCATCACCAAGAGGTTTACTAAATCCATCTTCACTTCCTGATCATCTACCGGGAATTTATCGAGGACGTTGTTACCCCAGTCACTAATGCGATATCCGTTCTTGTCCAGAGCCTCACGAAAATCCTCGGCGGTCTTGAGACCAGTTCCGAGTCTGATGGTCTTCCAGACTGGGAATGTCTGAATTGTTTGAGAGAGCATGCCAGTTCTCCTGTAAAGAATTGATGGAATTATTTACCGTCAAAAAGGCTCGGTACCTACAACTTTAGACACCATGACGTGTCCGCAATGTCTACAGATTCTTTCTGCGCCATATATCGAAAGGTGGAATCTGGGGGTACTCTGGATGATTAGAGATAAAAAGTCCGCCTACATCCAAAGCTTTATACCCCCAACTACCACACTCCACGCAACGTAGCGCAAATCTATCCAACAAGGTTCTGAGTATTTTCATACGTACCTCCTTGAGCTGTTGAAGTAACTGTCTCGGCCCAGTCGAATGGAATTCATCAGTTGAGCCGGGAGAGGAGCAGACTTGGAACACAAGGCTGAAGCTGGGTTGGTAGGAACTGTCTGACAGTTACGATAGCAAAAACGAGGGGCTGGTCAAATGTTCCACTCCGGCACAATATGACACCTCCTGTTTAAAAGACGGTTGCGGCATCATTGATGACGGTCCCGATCGATGGGCCCGTAAGCACTTGTGGTCACGAATAAATTTCCTGACGGAAATTTTTCTCGACCCCAGCTCGCGGTTTTTGCCTTTCGCTTCGCTCAAACAAAAACATCGCTCCGCTCAGCACAAAATCACAAAATTCCGCCCAAGCGGAATATTTTTAGCTTTTGTGCACCTCATCGGGACGTAACTCGAACTTTTGCCAGAACTGCCTGGAGGCTTCTAAGCTGGGGCCGTCGGTGGTTGAAACGTGAAGAGTTGCTAAATGGTTCCAAGAAAAAAGCCCCGGCGCACCTAGCCCGGATAATTCACGAATGAGTACGTAAAAACGCCATCGCCCTCGAAAAAGTCGTGGTACTTTCGCGGTGACTTAGACCTCGAGGGTACGCCGACACAGGAGGTGCGATGGCTACAGACTGTTATACGCAACTTGGCTTCGGATTCCAACCAAAACTCGTCGTCGATTTTGCCGGCGGCACGCTTACCACCGACGCCGGGTTGCTGCTCGTTCGAGAATTCGACGAGCAACTCGGCCTCAGTGCCGATGTGGTCGGTCGGATTACCGACACGCGAGACGCGCGCTACGTTACGCACGAGCTGGACGCGCGCCTCGCCAAGCCGGTCACCACAGGCCCACGAAGACCGCGACGCTATCGGCCAAAATTGAAGCCGCGTACCACAAAGCCGACGTGGCGATTCAAAATGTCATCGACCTGCTCGCTGCGTGAGAAAATCTGAGAGACAAATTGTCAAATGCGCCAGGCTAGAGGCTAGAGACCAGGCTTCCGGGGTCCTGTCCCCGCTGAGCACTTGACAACTCGTCCGTAACATGTAGTATTCACAGCAGTTACAGCTTCACACCCTCCTCCGAGGAAGGTTGTTCGTCAGGGTACTTGCGCGCCTGGTTAGCACCCTCCCTTGGAAGGAGGGTTGTATGAAGCTGTACTTTGGATATGCGTTACCCGCGTGGTTCTTGATGGCACTGTTCGCGCTTGGGGCTGTGTTCTTCTACTGGATTGCGCCCGACCAACGTTGGATGGCATGGCTTTTCGTGTCCCTCATTGCAGCTGCCACCGTGCTCTTTTGGAAGGTGGAGTAGGAGCTGCGCCAACCACGACGCCCGTTCCAAGCAGTCCGATTCGTCGGGCTGCTTTTCGTATCCGCCTTTTATAGGACGCAGAATCCATGTCACAAAACGGTTCCGACCATTTGGGAAGCGAGCGTCGACCAACCGATTCAGAAACTGCGGCCCTCCGTGCCGAGCTGGAGCGACGGGAACGCGACAATGAATGGCTGAGATCGACAATTACTCGCGTCGCAACCGAATTCGAGCACGCACGGCCCACGACACATTGGACCGGTCCTGTTATTTTCAACGCGGTCGTAGCATTCTTCACGCTCGGAGCGGTGGTCGCATATACGTACTTTACCCACTCGTTGCAAGTCAGCGCTCAGGATCAGCTAACGGAACTACGAAACCAGATTACGGAGCTACGTAGTCAGACAGCTGCCGGACGTCGCCAGGCCGACGCCGCAGAAAAGCAGCTCAATAACTCGGTGTCACCACTTGTCGTGCTCGGCGTCGAGGGGAACCACCTCGTTGTTCGGAACATTGGACTGGGAGCGGCGCTTAATAGTGACGACATCAACATTAGGCACGAAGGGCGCACGTTGCATTTATTGCACTCCTCGACACTTGCGCCTGGTGCACCAGGCGAGACGATATTGCCGGTTGAGACGCTTGACGGCAGCGATTTTAGGGACACTATCATTCCAGCGCGGTTGCGGAGAAGGATAAAAGCTTTTCTTGACGAGCGGCGTGAACCAGATATTCTCGGAAAGAATATTTGCATCAGGTATCAGAGCGTCGCCGCTGACTGGTTCGAGACGCGTGAATTCATCTACTTCAGCGATGCGCCAGAACTTCAGACGGGCTTGAGCGGCCTAATCATCAATTACGTTAGCTCCGGTCCCGTAAAGGACAAAGCCAGCGCATGTTCTACTTCATAGCACAATTGGTGAAGCCATCCCAACGGGACGTTTCATCGTCGACACAGAACCGTCTCCGCGTCTTTCCATTCACATCACACGCTAGCTCTCCGATAACCGTCCCTGAAGTCCCCAATGTCTAGGAAGTTCGATGTCACGGGTGGGGTCTGCGTGAATGTACCGCTCTGGCACGTCATGACGCCAACAGAAAAACGGCTTCGCTGAGCCGCTTTTCTGTTCTTTATCAGCACTTATCCACAATAGTCACTAGCGCTGACCCTCATCGGGACGTAACTCGAACTTTTGCCAAGTCAGCCTGGCAGCTATGGCAATGGTCGAAACGATGGCTGGCTCGTACCAACGGTGTCCCATCGTCTGTCGTCAGCCAAGGTTCATGAGTACTTAAGATGCTTACTGTTCGCTTGGCGTAAGGTTTCGATAATGTCCTTCGTTTATCGCTAACGAGTCTACATGCGTAATGTCGTTAGAAATCAAAATTAGACGAGTGAGAAAGGGTGATATAGCGTCGCTCCACGAGCTTCTGAAGAAGACGTTTTCATCGTTGAAGGACAAGTACTATCCGGCCACGGTCCTCGATGAGGAGTCGAGACAATTCCGGACAGTTGAAGATCTCGCACACCGAATGCTAAGGTCCCGCGCAATCGCCTATGGGGCATTTGTCCGAACCCAGGCCATTGGCTTTCTATGGGGCACGACATCTAGAGCGGGCGACTTCTTAGGAGAATGGGGAGCTGTAGCGCCGGCCTTCAGGGGGAGAGGCATTTTCTCCAAACTTTTGCGATCAGTTGAAGCCGAGCTGCGACGTCGACAACTGTACAAGTTTTGGTTTTATGTGTCGGCAACGAATCTCCCGGCTATTGAGTGCTACCTGAAAAATGGATATGTGCTTGAGGGAGTCCACCCGAATCATTTTTATGGCTGGGACTTCCTGACGTTCGGAAAAGTAATCACGCGTAGGCGGTGTCCGCCTGGGATCAAAGGGAGGGCAGCGTTTAGAACTCTCGAACGATCTTCGTCTCGTTCAACTGCTGCCCCTGGTCGACGCCGGCGTTAGGAGGATTGCTTTTTGTCTTCCTGCGACGGTTCCTTTTGCTCTGCTTGCTTTTCTTGTTGGGGCTGTGCTTGTTTTTCTTGTTCGTCCTGTTGTCTCTGCTGTCCCCGCTCCATCTCTTCCCGGTCGTCCTCGTGCTTGCTGGCGAAACCCATCTGGCCCTCTCTTTCAGATTCACTATGCGACACGAGAGATGTGACGCAAACGCCATGCCAGAAGGGCTGCGTTTCTTTCCTAGTCTGATACAGTTTTCCTTCCCGGCGCCGCGCGACCGTTCCTCACTACCGACCGTTTACTCCTGGCGCTATGTCATGCTTGAACGGTGCCGAATGAAAGTGACTGTGTCATCGCACTGTGCCGATGCGCTCCCCGTGTATCAGATCGGCTGCGTCAGCAAACGGCGCAGGCGGACCAGGTTGTACGGCGCGGCGGCGGAGGTGAAGATCCAATTGACCAGCGGGCCGCCGCGATGATGCAGCTTGCGCAGCAAGCCCACGCGTCTTCATCCAGCCAAATGCTTGTTCGTCGAGTTTCCGTTTGCGTTGACTGATGTTATAGCCGGGATGACGGGTCGTGCGCCCATCGATCTCGCTGCCGCGCCGCTCCGTTTCGGGGAACTGTGCGACGTGCGGCGTGACGCCCAACGTGCGCGTCTCGCGCACAAAATCCCCCGTGTCGTAGTTCTTGTCGCCCGCCACGGTCCGACGCCGCCACCCAGGGCGGCCCCCGAGCATCGTCAGCGCCGCGTCGCGTTCCGCCGTGCCGGTCGCAGGGGTCACCAGCGCATCAACCATCAGGCCGTGCCGGTTCTCCGTCAGCAGACGCCACGTACGCGAGCTTGGCCTCGCTCCCGGTTGGCTTTCTATACAACCGCGCGTCCGGATCGGTGGTCGACCGATGCGTGTCGTTCTTCCGCGCTTCGCCGCGAAAATTCACCGTGAGATTGCCCGAGCGTGGGCGCGCCGATTACGCCATTGCGGAATCGGGTCTACTTGAGCCCGGCAGAGAGATAAGCAACTAGCTCGCCGACGCGGTCAATGTCGCAAAGCTTGGATACGATTATCGCGTTAAGCGCCGACACTTCTTCAACTCTCTCACTCACATCCCAGTCAGCCGTAAACATGGCAACGCCTGGACGATCCCACGTCGAACGGGCGCGGATTTCACGAAGCACGTGAACACCGTCAGCGTCTCCGAGACGGTAGTCGAGGAGAACTACGTCAGGTGGTTTGTCAATCACCTCACGGATTCCATCGACGCCGGTTGCGGCGCAGAAAACGGAATATCCCCGTAGCTTAAGGTACCTTTCCAATATGATTCGGGTACCCTCGTCATCGTCGATGATCAATACTCGTTGGTTGCGCGACGATTTGTCCGCTTCGGTTGGACCAATTGTTGCTTGGCGAGCGTGCCACATCTCACGCGCGAGCGGTCCGATCGCGCGTGCTCGATACTCGCGAGGGGCTACACCAAAGCTATGCTTGAAATCATGGTCGTAATTGCTGTGATGGTTGTATCCGACGCGCGCCCACACCTCTTTGATACTCAGGTTCGTTGTAGCCAGAAGGATCGCTGATCGTTCCAGGTGTACATCTCGGATGTGCTCTGTGGGTGAGTGGCCTGTCTCGCGTTGAAACGCCACGTCCAATGTTGACAATCGTACGTGCAAGGTGGCAGCAACGGAGGAGGCGGTACATCCACTGTCCGCGTAACCCTTATTAATCACGTGGATGGCCTCTTGCACCGTTCGATTTTCGATACAGTGATAAAGAAGTGCGTCCTCGATACATTCGGAGAAGCGACGCAGCGGATCGTGGAGTAAGAACGTATTGGCCAAGTAGCGTTCGAAGAGGCTCGGCACTGAAAACGTCGCATGCCTGCCCAGGACCACAAGACAGCGGAGCAGCACCGCGTCG
This sequence comes from Vicinamibacterales bacterium, assembly GCA_963761975.1. Lineage (GTDB taxonomy): Bacteria > Acidobacteriota > Vicinamibacteria > Vicinamibacterales > JAMQPK01 > JAMQPK01. The sequence continues at coordinate 1,384,915 of CAVXIR010000007.1, read as the reverse complement.
AGTTCCATCGCTGAAATGTCGATTCTCGATGCCGTTCCAATGAACTGTCGCAGAGCATCAAATGAGTTGGGTTTTCGCAGCGGTGTCACATTCAGGAGAAAGTGATGGCCGGCCGTAACTAGGTCGAATGGCCCGGCGTGTCGTCGGTCGATCGAATAGTCCATCGAAGCCTCCTCGACTTATCGCCGGCAGCTGGGGAGTATGCATCGCGCCCAAGATAACTGAGAGGCCAGTGGTTTAAACGGTTCTGGCCAAAAAAATGAAACTGCAACCAAGCGCGTTCTTGCAAACTGGAGTCGCGCGCCGCATGAGCCGGGAAGGATAGCCGTCGCGGCCTCCTGGGCCCAACAGGACTCATGAATTGCGCATTTGCTTCCTTCAGGATCCGTCGTCTGCTGCTGGGTGCAGCAAACTGTAACACTCTTGCGGAATGCTTGCGGCAGAAGATCGTCGACGAAAATGTAACGCGGGTCAGCGCTTGGTCCGCTGACGGCCGTGTGTTCGAAGTGTGGGACGAGGGACCCTCAATCGCGAGGTGATCTTTGACCGGTGCGCGCCTGTGATCGAAGTCTGATGCATGTGACAGAGCGTGACGCTCACCACCTAATGTCACAGCTCCAACCAATTCCGAGGCCGCCGTCAGTGTCCCTCTACTCTCGCAATTTGTTTCGGGCCCGATGAGATTGAGTTGTGCCTAGTCGTACCGTATTCACGTCACGCCTCCCTCCATGTTTCACTCTGGTGTCTTGCCCTTACGGATATGCGCGAAATTCTTCGTGGCACGCTGTTGCAGATTGTGTCGCAGATTGTTCCCTTTCCAATACACCAAAAGTCGGCAAGGACAGCCAACTACTCTCTGTTGCTTCAAGCGCGATGCGTCGTCGATACTCCTGATCGTTCGAAAGCTTTTGCAGTCTGCATAGTTCGTCGATGCGAGATCGTGTTGACCCAGCTCAACCGCTCTTTCAGCTCAGGCGCCCCAGTCTAGCCGCTGCTATCAGCGGTTGTTTAAGAATCACACGTTGCACGGGAAAAGGAGGACTGCAATGCCATCCGGAAGAACGTTCCTATTGTCATGTCTCTTTGCCCTCTCGATTCTGGTTGTCCCGTCCCCGGCCGCGGCTTCGGACTACAGCTGTTACAATTACCACAGACATGGCACTGATTCGTTCGTCCTAATGGTGGGATATCCCGTTTGGTATTCCATCAGTCCGCAGGATGACGGTGCTGCAATCGCAATCTGTCAGGACTATCACAATGATGAGGCAATAGAACACTGCGCGGAGGAGGAGCACGACTATACCCTACGACAGGCCACGAGGCGCAGAGAGGCGGGCAACCCCTATCAGGGATTCTATACGTTTGTGGTTGGTATAGACACGGTCAATTGGACGTGCATCGATGGGTGGCCGTATTACGCAGAGCTGATGCGACCAGATGAGAAGCGCGAGCTACCTGCCCTGGCACAGTTGCCTACGCCAACTCTGGTCGCAGCACAGTCCCTTGCGCCAAAGCGCAGGTTCAGGGCTATCGCGGTCCGTCACTTTAGAACTCGCTTCGTCGAGGCGAAAGACGGTGTGGTACCCAAAGGGAGCAGCGACTCTCTCGCAGCGCTGCCGCGACTACAGTCCCGTACGATTGAAGTGTTCACGATGTTGCCAGCGTTATCGCGTCGTCGACCTAATGTTGAAGCGCTTCCGCGCCTCGGTAACTGACGAGAATCACATCGAGAGATCACTCGGTTCTAACACAGGCGACGAGGTAGGCCCTACGCTTACAGCCGTAGGGCCTGCGCTTCGCCGATTGATTCGTAAGCGCCTCGAGGCTCTCGGAAAGGGTTCGCTCTGAAAGAGCGGAACGGCGCTCGAGGTGGAGTTTCCTTATGTGTGGAGTAAGGAGATGATGCGAGCGGCCACTCTGTCGATTTTTGTTGCGCTGCTCAGCGTGACCGCGCACGCTCAGGCACCCACAATCCCGCATGGCGTACCGCGGCCTGGCGCTCCCGCGCCGGACCCTGGCATGCCAGTACGTGACAACTCTGCTGTACCGACCGGCACTGCACGGATTCGCGGACGAGTTGTCTCTTCAGATACGGGAAGTCCACTGCGGCGTGCGATCATTCGCATTTCCTCAAACGAGCTTCGCATCAACCGCACCGTCAACAGCGACGCGGAGGGCCGATACGAGTTCGTCGATCTGCCTGCCGGCCGTTACAACATTTACGTGACACGCAACGGATACGTGTCGCTTCAGTTCGGGCAACGCCGGCCGTTCGAGTCGGGCCGGCCGCTGAACATTGGAGAAGGTCAGACAGTGGAGAAGATCGACTTCGCACTGCCGCGGGGCGGTATCATTGCCGGACGCGTTACCGACGAGTTTGGCGAGCCGCTCGCGGGCATCGGCCTGCAGGCGATGCGGCATTCGTATATGCCAAATGGACAACGGCGACTCATGCCGGCTGACGCGGGTGCATTCGATGTCCAAAGCAACGATCTCGGCGAGTTCCGGCTGTATGGGCTCGTGCCGGGTACCTACATCGTCAGCGCAAGCCCGACCGATGTGATGGTGACGATGCCAGGTATGCGAGCCGCGGCCACAGATTTCGAGGGGCATGCCACGACGTACTATCCCGGCACACTGAATTCAGAAGAAGCACAGGCGATCACCGTAGGGTTGGCAGAAGAAGCTCATGCATCCTTCGCTCTTGTCCCGGCGAGAATGACAAAAGTCACTGGCATGGTGCGCAGCTCGATGGGAAAACCTGTCACGAACGCCATGATCGGTATCCGCACCCGCACGGGCGCCGGCATGGGTATGCGCACCGGGGGTGGAATAGGCCCCGACGGCAGCTTCAGCATTGCGCATGTCCCGCCTGGCGATTACTGGCTCGAGGTGATGCCTCGAGGTGGCACCGCCGACGCGGAAGGCGCATCAGTGTCAATCACGGCCGATGGCAACAACATCAACGGGCTCGTCATCACGACCACTCCTGGTGCCACGATTTCTGGTCAGGTGGTGTTCGAGGGCAGTTCCGAACAGAAACCCAGCCGCATTATCGTGAGTCCTGCAGATCCACTTGGTTCCCCTATCTTTCGCGTGATCGACCCTAACCAGGGCACGATTGACCCGAGCGGCAGGTTCGAAATCGAGGAAGCATTTGGCCGCGTGCTGTTCGCCGTCGCAGGAACGAGCTTCGCTCCGCCATCGGTCGGCTGGTCGGTGAAATCGGTGACATACAACGGCGCGAATATAACCGAGACGCCGCTCGACGTGTCGGCGGTCTCCAGCATTACCGGCGTTGAGATTGTCCTGACCGACAAACAGACGACGCTGGCCGGGAACGTAAAGAGCACGAGCGGTCCGGATACAGACTGCACGGTGGCGATCTTTCCAGAAAAAATACGAGAAACTGCACTGAACGGCCGTTACACACTTATAACACGCCCGGATCAACAAGGACGGTTCGAAACGAAAGGCCTGCCGCCCGGTAATTACTTTGCAGTGGCGGTCGAAGCGCTCGAGCAGGGCGGCCAATTCGATCCGGCTTTCCGTAAACAGATGGAATCCACGGCAAAACGGTTTCGCCTCATCGAAGGACAGACAACGACGATCGAGCTCCAGTTGATTCAGTGATAGGTTGCAACGATGTGAAGTAAGGCGTCCATTGAAAGACACCTCAGCACGTTGTGCTGAACCTCTTCTCCGGGCGAATCGCGGGCCTCGGCGCCCAGCCGGGATAGGCTGCTGGAGAAGCGCTGCGCCAGATTTCTGGATCAACAGAACGCCGCGCGATCACGAGAAAATGGCTGGAGGCGTTGACGCAGACGAACAAGCATGGGCGCTCGGCGGGTCTCGCCTCCTCGACGCTGAGCGAAACCGACTTGGCCGCCCGAGTTGGTGAGCCGGCGCTAAAGCCCAAAGCGATCAGAAGACCACCACGACTCCGAACCGGAACGCACGTGACGTCAGAAACGCCGCTGAAGGGTCGGTCGAACCTGTTAGTGGCACAAAGACTTCGCCGATCGCGTTGATCTTCAATTGTGGGCCATTCCGCAAGGGCGCGGACACGCCGAACTTCGCGTCCCAGTGCAACTTGTATGTACTAGGATGTGTTACGGAGTTGCTGGCGGCGCGCTGCGCGACGCCTTGTGACAGGTACAATGGAAGCGGATCGCCTCGTCGCCCGAAGAAACCAGCTGACAAGGCAAGACCGCCGGGAGTCTTGAACGCGAGTGTGTGGCCAATCGCCCATCGTGGGATCTCGCTGCCGCTCGCAGGAGGCTCCCACCAACTTAGACTTTTGATCGACTCGTCCGGCCGGCCGCTGGATTCAGGGACAGTTTCGATGAAGAGTCGAGGTGGTAGTGGAGGGACAGGCAGCGGAGCTGGAGCAATAACGGTCTGTGCGCTGCCAATTCCAGGAGCGGCGAGACACGCGACAAAGAGCAGCGTGAGCGACCTCTGCACCGTGATTTTAGACGCCCTCCATAGACTCCTGGCCGTTTGCGGGCTTGGCTGAGATCGGCAACAGCCCTGCTCCACTGCATTCATAGAGGTCACACACATATATGCTAGAAACACTTCTATAGCGCGGCAAGCGCAATTTTCGTTAGCGTCGGCGGGCGAGAGTGACAAGGACACGACGTGTCAATGTGGACTTTGTCCTACACTGCCGCGATCGCGGGAGCCAAGGCGCAGACCAGCCGAATGGCCCCATCGTAGGCGGAGGCCCGACTCGTGCACGGTTGTGAGCGCTCCTTTCCGTCATTGGCGAGCATGGGCTGAGCCCGGCGATACGATTCGTCTTTGATGACGAGATCGTAGGTGTTGCTGGGAGAGTGAACGATGCCACTCTGCGGACCCGGTCTGCAAAGGTCTATTCTTCGGGCCCGCGATTTGATGTGACGATCACCAAGCCGTGCGATAGGGATCGAGCAGAAGGAGAGAGAACTGTCGCCAACCGTTGGCTTGTGATAGATTTTGCGGTATCAGGTGTTCGGCGCAAGCCACAATTCTCTACGCAGGATTCCAGAAATTCACCGTTGATATCCGTTTGACCACCTAGATTGCTAACTGCCATTCGTGCCAAGCTAGTTGATTCGATTCTTCTGATTGCGATTGTGGCGAGTGCCCTACTCGCCGTAGTCGCACTTTTCGGCTCAGGTGTATACACAAGCGCTTACGGGATTCGAATCTCATCTCAGACACTCTGGCGTCCAGCACTCATAGCAAGCGTAGCAAGTGCGTTTCTGTTGTATCGATCTGAATTGCGCCAACAGAAACTCGCAACGATTTGGTCTCAGGTATTGCAGCACTCCACGATCGTCGCAATTGTCCTCGGGGCATTAACCGTCGCAATTGCGTTTCGGGTATCGACGTTCGAGGCGCTCGGATCGGACGCGTACGGATACGTAAGTCAATCGCACCTGTGGGCGGCTGGCAATCTTGTCGAACACGAACCACTTTCTCTTCGCGCGCCCTGGCCTGAGCCGGAGTGGACGTTGTCACCGCTTGGATATCGTCCGGGCCTCGACGCGGAACGTTCGTGCCAACGTATCCACCAGGCCTCCCACTGCTGATGGCAGGCCTGCTCGTTTTGTTTGGTCGGACGGGCCGTTCTTTGTTGTGCCGTTACTTGGCGGAGTGACAATCTTCGTAGCTTTCCTTCTTGGACGGCGTGTGGCAGGTGAGGTGTGCGGCCTCGCAACTGCGTAGTTGCTGCTTACAAGCCCAGTCTTCTTGTTCCACCTGAAAGAGCCTATGAGCGATGTGCCCGTCACGGCATGGTGGCTCCTTGCGATACTAGGTGCATCAAGGACGACGCCTCTTATCTTTGCCGGAGGCCTGGCCACATCGGCCGCTATTCTCACTACGCCAATCTTGTGCCGTTAGCCGCTGTACCTGGGATATTTGTTCTGGTTTACTCTGCGGAGAGACTACGTCGCCGGCTGTTGAATGCCTGCATATTTTCTGCAGCCGTCATTCCTGGCTGCATCGGAGTTGCTCTCGTAAACGACAAGCTCTATGGTTCGCCGCTGTCTTCCGGATACGGCGATATGTCAGTTTTGTTCAGCGTCGATTATTTCTGGACGAATCTTTCGCGGTATCCAGGTGGCTCCTCGACATGGAAACGCCCTTTATCTTGCTCGCCGCTGCAGGGTGGTTCCTGTTGAGGCGTCGTGAGTTCCCATGCTGATTCGCGCATTGCTGCAAGAGGAAGGTTGTCAAACCTCTTCGTCGTGTTCGTGGTGGCTTTGTACGGATGTTATGCCCTGTATGCGCCTTTCGATAACTGGACGTTCTTACGATTCCTGCTGCCGGCAATATCGCTGCTACTGCTCCTTTGCGGCCTAACTGTGTCGATCTCGGTCAACGATTGAATTCGTTTATGCTGAGGTTCGTTCTAGTAGCGTGTTTCGTGGTGTTTCTTGCCTGGCGATGGGATGTGACCGGTTTGAAGCCGCCTAAACCGCATGATCGGCGGTTTGCTGTAATTGGCGAGTATGTGCAAGATAATTTGCCGCCAAACGCAATTGTGGTTTCTATGCTCCACTCAGGTAGTATCCGATACTATTCCGGGCGGTTGACCCTGCGTTGGGACTGGCTCTACGCTGATTGGCTGACCGGTCGGTGGGTGTCCTCATATCAAGTGGGTACAGACCCTTTCTGTTAATCGACGATGAGGAGCGAACACAGTTTGTCCAGAGATTTTGGGCCACTCAAGAATTGGGTCTCTAGTTGTGACACCTGTTGCGACTTACGATGGAGGAGGTACTCGCGCCGCCTTGTACGACCTGGGGAATCCGAACCAGCCGACTGCTAGCGCGACGACGATCAGACCGCGCTCGTCTCAGCATCTGTCACAGTAACAGCGGCAAACTAATATCATTTGTCTAGTTGTGCACCTCGCGTTTCCCACGTTGGGTACACGACGTTTGTGCGACACAGGTTCGAAAACTGGAGAACCCGCCGTACGTTCGCTGAAGATCGACGCCAACGTGTTAGGACAAGTTCCAAATTGGTGACAAGCCGCTACTCGACTTCTCATGGACACTCTTGCAGCAAGAGATAGATCAAATGGCGCAGCAGTTTTTTAATACTGCGGCAGTTCGCGTCAGCACTGGCAGCGCTTACCACAAAGGAGACACGGGTTGGGGTTGCCCCGTCCGCTGTTGAAATTCAGCGGCGGCTCGGGTGACATTCTATGCGACGTTCTCACTGACGCGGCGATGCCAAGCTGCTGATCGCGAGCGCGAAGAGCGGCGACGAGCTTCGGCATGTCCTTGTGACCCTTCAATCGGCGAAAACCTTTCACGGCTTCGAGGACGGCAGCGGCCGTCCATCGCAGCACCATCTGCCCTCCGCGCCACCGTTTGACATTGCGCTTTACGTGCCGGGTACGACGATCAAGCTCTCGATCGCGTTGGTCGTGGCGAGCGACTGACGAAGGCGATCGGAGAGACCAAGGGTGAGGATAGTGAGCGTCTCCTCGAGCCCTTCGCGCACACTGGCCGCCGCGCTCGGATAGCCATCTTCCAGTCGGCGCGCCAGATCCTGCAGGAGCCGTCGCGCCGGCGCGACCTCGGTCTGCCGGTAAGCGCGCACAACAATCGCACGCACCCACGGGCGCTGCCCTTCGGGGAGATGTTCCAGGATGTTCCGGAGCTTGTGGACGTGGCACCGGTGGATCAGCGCGGCGGCGCCAAACGTCTGCGTCACCGCCTTGTGGAGTGCCTTCGATCCGTCGAGGATCACCAGACTGCGATCCGTCCGCACACCGCGGCTCTGCACATCCGCCAAGAGGCTCTGACACACGGTCGCATTCTCCGTCGACCCGTCCCACAGGCCGAGCGCGTGTTTGTGCCCGGTGTGATCGATCCCGAGCGCCACCACGATGCAGTGTTCACCGATGTGGACGCCGTCGATCAGCAACGCCACGAGATCGAGCGCGTCGAGCGCGGTGGACCGCCAGGCGTCGAGCTGCGCGGCGGTTTTCGCGACGAACCGGCGGCTCACGGCGCTCTTGCTCGCGCCCCGCGTGGCCATCGTCGATGGCAGTGGCTCCAGGCTGCGTGGTTACTGCCGTGTCGCCACGCCGACGAGCATCTGTTCCACGACGCGACGATTTAACGGATCCTCGCTGGCCATCAGCTGAAACGTCGGCAAGGGGACTTCCGCCCCATTCGTGCGAACTCGCGGCCGGCGGATTGCGACTTTCCGGCCACCGAGGACCACCTCGCTCGGCACCGTGCCCGCGCGCGACGCCTGACGCGCGGTCTGATGCTGATAGCGAGGCCCACAGATCGCCGTCCGATCCTCCTCGATCATGGTGGTGAGGACCTTCAGACCCGAGGCCACCGCCAGCTCCATCAGCTCCGCCCGTGTATCCACGAGCAGATCGACGAGCGGGAGATGGCGGGCAGGCGAATCGACTTGGTGAGACCATCGATTGTGTGAGACTTTCCCTTCATGGCGGCTCCTTGTTGGCGGGCATGTGCCCGGGTTTTGGTCACCACTCGTTTACCACGAGCAGTGAGGAGCCGCCGCTCTCAAATTTCAACAGTCAGTGGGACATCCCCCACGGGTTCGAAATCCTGTCAGCGATGCGATGTGCGACGAATGCGTTCCCAACGGCGGCGGGAGAATCAACGCTTACAGGTGAAAACCTAGTGATGCAAAATATTCAAAAGTCACGGCGGTGATATTCAATCCCAGGAACAGAAAGTCATCGTATAGACCAGGGGGAACCGACGTGTCCACTTCGATTTAGACGCTCAGGTAGATGAGCTCACCGTAAGACGAAAGGTCGACCCTATCTATCGCGACGTCGGCGGTAGTGCCGTCGAAACGGACATCGCGCAGCAACTGCTTGAGATATGACCCGGGGCTAGTGGACGTCGGCGGATTAGCGGGGTCTGGGACGTGCGCGAATACTGACGCCAAATGCCCTGGGTAGGGTGGAAATGTTTTGACGTTGGCGGTTGCCACAGTAACAGTGATTGGGTGTTTGCCGGCACCCGCCATGTGACGAACGGTTAGTGGCATCGCGGTCATGAGACCAGCACAAGCGCCATCCCCGTAGACACCAGGTTTGTCGCCAGAATAGAAGCCGGCCTTGCCAAATGAATTCAGACTGTGGATTGGCGGCCATCGCTAACCTTCAAAAATCAGGTTTTCAGGCTGCTCTGTCATGATGACCATATTCCCGTTGACCTCGACGATGTTGTCGAAGTGGGTGAAGTGAGAACCGGCAATGATCGTTACACCCTCATTTTTGGCTTCAAGGAATTGCTTAAACCCTGAAACCTGCCCGCCGCCATCGAGAAACTCCGCTAGCCTCCGAAAGAGCTTCGGCATGATCACGTGACGATCGGTTATGGCCAAGAGATCCGGCACATCAAAGCCAGCTGTGGTCCGGTCTTCCGCCCAGATATTCAAGTTCTGATTTCGCGCATCAAGGACAGCACCCGAAAGCGTCGACCGCAAATCGGAAAAAAAAGCCTTTGTAGTACCTCAGGTAGGCCAATCCTTCCGCGATCGATTTGTAGTTGACGCTATCTCGAAGGCGCTCGTGAGTGAAAAAGATGCTCGCCCCGTCACTTTCAGGCGGATGGCCGGCGAACACAAAAGCAATGGGCCTTCCATACTGCTCAATCGCTCTTGAGATGATGTAGCCAGAAGTTCCATCATTGGCTTCAGTCACTCGAGTCAGCAAAACGTCCCACTGAGCTCCGGTGATACCCACCGAATGAAGGAGAAAGTCCAGCGCCTTCTGAGCAAGGTCCAAAGGCTGGTGCATCCCACGGTAATGAGTTTCTAGGGTATCGATAGCTTCCCAGTCTCAATTGAGCATGGCCCCGACCATTCAGTTGTACAAAGTAACCATTCAATAGGTCCCAATGCGTGTCGTCAAGTGCTGCGAAACGCAAAGAGTCACCATCCGGGGAGTATCCGGCAATGTGGAAGGTCCCGCGAATCACGCGAAACGGCATTGGTTATAGGAGCCTGCGGATGAGGCGAGGGCGGCGCATTATCAGCTGCGGCAGTGATGCCGTCAAGAGCTTTCGAGATGACGTGCTCGACGGGCGGCAGCTGTAAGAGTTTGTCCTACCGTGTGGTGGGATGCGCTTACTCATCCGTTGACCTCTGTGGCGGATATCGAATCGTCGGAACTGTGCTCGGCATTCATTTCACCAGCACTAACCCAGACCTTATCGACGACGAGGAGTTGATTTCGGTATTGTTTGATAAACCGAAAAAGACCGAACTTCTCAAGGCGCTCAGCTATCTCTTGGAAGCTAACCGCACCCTGTATTTACTCGAGCTTCTCCTTGCACGCCGTCCAACTCTGTTCCCGTTTATTTACGGCTTCCAGTGCCATTTGGAACGGTAAATACTCTGCTTGCCCGCTGGTAGGGCTGACCAGTTTCGCGATTCCCACATGTCTTGGCCGTTGGTGAACTTTGCCTCACTGTTCATATTGTCGTAGACGACCTTGGTTATATACGTATTGAAGGGTGCTTCACGAACCGTTCTATCAACTTCGCCGCCACGTTTGCACATTCAGCCAACCCATACCAAGTCGTTGTTATTACGAACACCGGCTCGTGCCACTAACACTGAACCACTGTCGATGCCGGCACCATATTTCAGAGTGAGTGTGCCATCCTTGAATACGGGGTCATGCTGCTTAAATCTCGGCACCAGGAGCTCGTCGAACACATATTTGATATTTAGTGCAGCCTTAACGGCGCTAGTATTCTTCGAATCGCCGATGAAGACACCCATGACACGATCCCCATCGAAGCTGCGAATGTAGCCGCCCCGGTGAAGAATGATTCTCCCACCAGAGAGAAGAAACCCCTTGTAGACCTCAGCGGCTATAGTGTGACTGTGTGAAGCGAGTTCAGTTGAGTCGGCCAAGTCAGCGTACGGCACCGCCGCATCAATGCGAACACCTTTATTACCGAGACCAATATTCTGAGTCTCCGGAACAACGCGGCCGTCCGTAATCTCCCATTGAGAACGGGCGATTGTGTCTATTTCTTTCGTGAGATGTTCCAGAATAGCCATACGTCATTGAGCTACCGCGCGGAACGTGAGGACTACCAGGGAAATTATCCACGGCACGATGGCCAACGCCAAAGAGTAGAATGCCCACTTCATATGGTGGAATTTCTGTGTCAGGATTGCCGAATTTCTCCAGATCTGACCGAGAAGGTCGTTCAGATACTCCTCGTCGGTAAAGTCTTTCCACGCGTCAATGTCCTTTTTGTTTCGGTCCGCTTTTTGCGATCTCGCGGAAATACAGTAACGAATCGTGGCCGCCATCAAGGGCGGGAAATACTTCGCACTCCCAGTGCCAGAAACTGGTACTTAGCAGGAACAATGTCAGTCCTAGTGGAATCCATTCCCAACGGAGATTGGCATATGGAAACGCGCGTGTTGCCAATACAGCTGCGAAGCCAGTGTCAACACCAAGAACCACCGAGGCCTTCGAATCGACGCGTGGAAAGAATGTCAATGTTCGATTCAGCTGATCTCGAGCTGCCGAAATACTATCTAGTTGCTTCATGGGTGAGGCCATCGACATGGACGTTGATTGCGATGCCCATTTTACCTGCAACCGTCCGCAACATTCACAAGAATGCTCAGACGCCAACCCGAACAACGTCGAGTCAAGTGTTCCGGCCTGGCACAATCCGCCATCTTCTGTTGAGAAGGTGGTTGCGCCATTATTGATGACGACCCCGATCGATGGGGCCCAGTAGTAGAAACTGAACTAACTAAATAGAGAAAACGTCTATGGTCAGCAAACCATTAGACCGAGAAAATGAAATCAGACAGATGAAGGGAGAGATCCACAAAATGGCTCATAACCTTCGCCACGCTACCCGACCGGTCGAGCGTACCTCACGCGTGGCGAGCGTCGCGCCAGCAGCTTCGTTCTAACGCCGCAGTGTTTATTCACGTCTTAATGTCAGACCAAGCCAGGGATTCGGGCGATGGCAGTCCGAAACCATTGGGTTTCAGAAAAACGCCGTTACGTTACAAGTGCTCAGTGCAATGGCAAATGGCCATTAGGTGGTTGGTCAGGCGAGCCATGCAGTGGACGCCTTTTTCCAATTGTAAAAATCCTTCCGCATCTAGCCCGCCATCCGCGCGAAACGTCGCCTTAAGAAAACGATTCGCGTCTGTGCGCGGCCTGCCTTCGGGTAACAACTCAGAGAAGAGCAGATCGCTCTGTCGCAGAAGTCTCAGCACCGTGAACAGTTGAGCGCCCCCGGCGAACAGAGCTACAAACCTCGGGTCAGTAGCCATTTCTGAGGAGGAGTAAGGGCGAGATTCAACGGGCTCTCGTTCGATCGCTTTATTCCATGCGACCATTTTCCCCTTCGCGTCTTGAGGGACTGGAACAATAGCTCTAGGACTTCCGGCGGGATGAGGCTAGGCCCTCGCTCGTTGCCTGGCGTCTCGTACGGAGCGTATTGAAACCACCAATTTCCAATCTGGACCCGCCGACCGATCGAGATCCAATCATTGCCCCTGGCGACACACACGTGTCTGCTGGTGAATGGAACAACGACCGGTTTGGTGTGCGTCCGAAGCCGGTCGGAGAGGCGGTCGGCGAACTGGTGGACATCCTGAAGCGGCAAGGTTACCGCCGCGTAAGGCTCGATACCTTCACTTGGTCCGAGGGCCAAAACGAAAGTCCCGGGCAACAGGTCAATTGTGTCCAAGGGACGGGTGTCTCCGAGCCTGCAGATTGCGTTCGCAGCGAGGTCACACCACAACGCAACAACGATAACTCCGCCTTGACCCACCTGCCCAAGTGCGTCTTGCACCTTAATCGTGATGTTGCGCGCAAGTTTGTCCGCGTCAGGAGGCGCAAGCCGCATACCTTCCTCTTCGTCAATCTCTATTCCTGACTCCGAGAACAGGGTCTTGACCTCAACTGCGACATCAGACTGGATACGAAAATCAGGCCGGCGGAGCTCAGAGCTGGCTGGAATGATCTCGACATCCAGCCCGCGCATGATACATAACCGCATGAGGCGCGCTTGCCAACTGTTGTGAAAGAGATCGGCTTCCGACGTGAAGTGAAGAAGTCGCCTACTGCGGGGTACGCTAGAGAGATCTCGGATTGCTTCGGCGATTCCAATAAGATCCCAGAAGAATGTGTCCGCACCTTTTGATCTGGCGTAGGCCTTCCAGAACCTGATTAAGGAAGGATTCGACGTAGACACGAAGCTCTGGAGAACGGGCACAAGATCGGATGGGCAAACTACTCCGAAGTGACCGCCGCCCGAGCTTCGCGCTACCAACAGCGTCTGGTCGTTCGATTGGATCAATGCGATCTCGGTAGGTTCCCGATCCTCAGCCATGATGTAGGTTCGCTGTCTGTGATGTTATTACCAGACCCTACAATTATGACGATGTCGTGTCAACGATGCGCGAGTATCGAGGCGGATTTGCGATTCAAGGCCGATTCGTTTTGTGCGTCCCAGATGTTGTTCGTGATCATCTACTATTGATGCCGATGTCGACGTTTAGAGACCCTTGCGTACGCAGATGCCTTCGGGGCTCCATCTGCTCGCGCCTGGCTGAGACGATGCCCTGGTATGCGGGCTCAGCAGTCGTCAATGGCCGAGTGATTCTCCGTGAAGCCGAGCCGGTGGGTAGAAGTGGAGCGAGGCCTCGACGCTCGAAATGTGAAGCACGGGGCGTGCGAATCAGTCGGTCATGGCGTCGATGCTACTGCGCCTCCCGCGTGCGCCGAGATTGCGCGGCTGAATCAAATTCTGAGCATGACTTCGACGAGTACGTCGAAGAACCTTGCCAGCGATTCTATGCCGACGTTGTCGGCCGGCCTGGTCTACCACCGGGCCGCTACTTTCGGCTCCTGCTGATCGGTTATTTCGAAGGTTTGGATGCCGAGCGTGCAATTGCGTGGCGGGCGGCGGACTCCTTGCGCTACGCGAGTTTCTCGGACTGGTATTGCCGGAGGCGCCGCCTCTAGACCATTCGACGATCACCCGGGCGCGGCGGCTGATCGATCTTGATACGCACGAGGCGGTCTTCACGTGGATGCTGCAGCGACTGGCCGATGCCGGGCTGGTCAGTGGCAAGACGATCGGCATTGATGCGACGACGCTGCAAGCCAATGCGGCGCTGCGGAGCATCGTGCGAAGCGACGGCGACGCAGCCAATCACTCCGGATTCGCACACAACACACCGTGGCAAAGTTGCGCTTCAGCAATTCACAACTGAACGGGAGGGCCAGGCGACGCTTTCGCGGCGGTGAAAAAGTCACCCAATAGGCAGACTTTTCCGTGCTCCCACAAACTTCTGAAAAATGCTTGACATGATAGAGGTGCGTCCATAAAGTCCGTGATCCGCCTCGCGTCGTTTCCAACAGGAAAAGTCGGATTCCGCAAAAACGCGCGGATGCTGTCTTCACAGCGTCGCTGGACAGAATCTGTGGAGCAGCTAGAGTGAGGGTATGGGTTTTTCTATAAAAACACTGGCCTGGGCTGCCGTTGTGACGGGCGTCATCGCGTCGGCAAGCGTCTGGCTCTCTGGGCAACCAAAGCAGATTCAAGGAACGTTCGGTCCGACAGCCGCTGCCCCCGCCTATATCGTCGTCAACACGTCCACACCTGTGCTCTTTACCGCACAGATTAGTGATCCTCAGCTCAAGAAACTTAGCGTGGTTTTGGTGAGGCTGGATACATCTGGAGAACCAGCCTCCATCCTTGGCCGCCTGAAAGACGATGGCAGAAACGGTGATCTGAAAGCCAATGACAACATTTATAGCCTTCGAATTACGCTAAACGAATCTGCGGTCGGCTCGGTGAGTTTCAAAATCGCTGCGCGTTTCAAACCGGGCAAATGGAAGGAACCGGAGCCGGACGACGATGATTGGGACAGAGAATTGCCCCTCTTCAACCGAACGCCACCACGAGACCGTCCAGCTGAGCGAGATCGTCTTAGGAAGCTACTCGCAAAGCTAATCAGATATTCACTCTCAGCACCGATTCAGGTGACGGTGGATCCCTTCCCGCTGCCGCCTGACCCTGGTGAGTCCGGGAAACAGACGCTCGCCGGAATTGACTCTGACGGCGATGCGGTGAGGGATGATGTGCAGCGCTACATTGGCCTCAATTACACGCACTCAGCCAAAATGCGAGCCGCATTAAGTCAGGATGCAGTGGCGTTGGGCCGGGTTTTGGTGGCTGCCGGCAATGGCCCCTCGCTGGCTGCTGCGTGGACTGAGATGGTCGCGGCGGTCAGATGCCTTGCATATGTTGACGGTCCTCAGAACGCAAAAAAAAACGACGCCATTGTGACAGCTCTCTATCTGAATACTTCCGTTCGCAGTCGATCATTTCTTCAGGCGACTCAATCGGCTCCGGTGTTTTCTGATGATCCTGACGACCTAAGGTCGTTTTGTTTGTTCGATCCGGATACCCTTCCGAACTGACGAGGCTAGGCTCCATCATGATGAACGTGTGCCGTCGACTTCTCGTCGCCGTACTCTTTCTCCTACTCAACCCGTTCGATGGGGTAGCGGCGCCTTGTTCTGAAAGTGGGACCCGCGCTTTCGTGTTTGTCATAAATGGCATTTGGGTGTCACCCGCAAGCGCCGAGGCGGACCGGCTAGCATTCAAAGACAAGTTACAGACCTCCCTTGGTTGTACACTACCGGTCCTATCAGCTAACAACACATCCGTTGGAAGGGCGGAAGACCTATACGAGGCTGCGGTTCAAGCAAAACTCTTACCTCCCGGCGGCGATGACGTTTTCTGGCTAACCGTCCACGGTCTTCAAGCAGTCGCAGAGGCGAAGTACGGCGCGCTCGCCGGGCTTGTAGGCCGATTCATTTGGAATGAGATTCAGGAAGCTGCTCTTGCATTTAATGGGCAGCCTACGACTCAGATGGAGTCGGACATACGAATACACCTGTCGTTATACGAACCAGCCTTCGTTGATGGTCGGCGCGTCGTGTTAGTCGGCCACTCACAGGGGAATTTCTTTGCCAACATTGAATATCAGCGCATTGTTCAAGACGTGCCTGAACGTGCCAGTCGGTTAAGTCTTGTCGCAATTGCAACTCCAGCAGATGAGATTGCTGGCGATCTCACGAACTTGCACTACACGAATCTCCGCGGAGACTTCATTAGAGTGTTAAGTGACCTAAGCTGGAATGTGCCGGTCGCCGATTCAACGCTTATACTGCACAACCCGAACTGCGGCTTAGATGTTCCAAGCGATGTTGACTGTCATTTTTTTCAGACCTACCTGTCGGAAGAAGTGACCTGGAACAAGATTCTCGTTGATATTCGAAGTGTCCTGGCTGTCAACTACGATGGGTTCTGGTCAGGCTCAACCACGCAGGGTAAATCCTTCAGCTTTCAGGTGTCGAATCAGAGGATCACACAGTTCAGTCTCGGATTCAGCCTACTGACGGGCTTGTGCCGCCTAGAGGGCAGCTTTGCCTATGGAACTAGCAGTGTGGATCCGGGGATTGCCATTAATGGCAACACGTTTAGTAGGTCTCTTTTCCTCGGCGGCGGAGTAACCACTATTTCATTGATGGGAACGTTCGATTCAGCGTTTTCTGCGTCAGGGACGGCGACAATTAGTCACGAGCTCAACACATCCATCATGCGGTGCTGGCTCGGCCACGACAACGTGGACTGTGTCAAAGCCGTAATGCCATGCCGACTAGTTGACAAGACATTCGGTTGGGCAAGCGGTCGCGGCCGAGCGAGTTCTTACCGTCAGTCTCGCCGTGCGTGTGGATAAGTGTCTGTACAACATGACGATAACGCCGTAACATAAAGGACGTTATGTTACGTCACGTCACTAGCAGTGACTAAGAGTTTCTCTGCTAGTGAACCTCCTGATCCACGCTCTTAGTTTCAACAGCTGCTATTTCTGACAGATCCCGAAAGGCTCGTTCGACAACAGCCTCAAGTCTCTCACGGTCTTCAGGGCACATCTCCCGCGCCAGAAGCCGGATCCGGTTCAGGATCTGGTCGACAGCGTGCGTCAGCAGGGGCAAGTCGTGATGGTGTTTCTGCATGATCAAAGACTCAGTGCACCTTCGCATTCGCCATTTTGCGCTCAGCCCAATATTTTTTCATCCGCAAGGAAATAGCCTTTCGGGCAGCAGCTGACATCTGCCTGGTTTGTTTGCGAGCCTTCCCTAAGGATCGCCGTAGGGCTCGCCGACGTTTCGGAAGAGCGAGTTCCGGAAACGTTCTTTCAAGCGCAATCACTTCTGCCCTGAGTCGCTTGAGGGTTTGTGCAGCAGTGTCTCTGGCCAGTTCTTTCAACTGGTTGATGTTCAGTCCACCCGTACCCACTGGCATCCGGCCTCCATCTCAAACGACATGAGTGAGACGACATAAATAAGATAAACAACTCTTCATATCATGAGATGGACCGAATATGGTAGGACGAATACCGACGTAACGGGCCATTATTGTGGCGGAACGGGAACAACTATGGATAAGAAAAACCGCCGGTGCAATTGCACTCGGCGGACGGACATGGGTGTCCGGTTTGAAAGGATCTACGTTTCGATGAGTTGAGTGACCGGCTGATCGACCACGCTTTGCGACACTTCGATCACCTCCCCACCAACGATCGGGAACATCTTCTGGAAGCTAGTGTTCACTCTCTCGAGCATGGCAAACGCCGTTCTGGGGCTGCGCATGTTGTGGGTGGCGTAGCGCGTGAGTCGGTTGTATGCGTCGAACACCGTGGTTGGCGTTGCGTTGAGCACCTCGTCACGCAGCTCGCCGAACCGCCCGTTCAGGGATTCCCTGAGGATGGACTCCAGTGCGCCGCGTTCAGGCCGCTCATCGGACCACTGCCCGTATAACCGGACGATCTGGTCGAAGCGCGTGAGATAGTCGGCGAGCTGGTCTGCCATCTTCTCGATCGGGATTTCGCCGGCGTGGATGGAGACGAAGCCTCCGGCGAAAGCACCACCACCTCCCACTGCCAGATTGGTGCACACGAAGCGAAACGCTCCGATGTGCAGGGCGATGCGAGCGGAGCCGTCGTAGGTGTTCCGGACCTGAAGGCAAGGACAGATTTCATCCTGCCCGAGGACCGGTCTGGTGAGCGCGGGAAACTTGAAGATGGCCCGCATCCTGGCGCCCTGGTGGTCCACGTAAATACCGCGAGGCACCGGCCCGACATCAAGTGGCTGAATGGCCTGCTCGATGATGTCGAGGATCCTCGTGTGCGGTACCAGGGTGTATCGGTCGGAAACAACCGCGATCGCCTGACCGGTGTCCTCCCGAACGATAGCTCGGCGGGCCGCAATCAATTTGCGGCCGTCTTGGCCATCGTGGAAGACAGGCTGAAGTGTGACAGAAAAGTCCGCTGGATTTCCTCGGATGACGTTCGCGTTGAGATGACTACTGAGATCCACCGGATGTCTTGTTGCCATGCTACCTCCACAAAAAGACTGGTTGGGTTGTTGGATGGAGAACTGCTGGAGAAGCCGAACGACAGCTGTGGAACCTGCTGGAGCTGTGGACGCACAGAACGCGCCCACAAGCCCCTTGGAAAACGCACCAATCGAAGGGTGATTTCCACAGTTACCACAGTCAGCTTCGTTGTATTGATTTGATGGGGCAACGAATCGGGTTGATGGGGTTTGCGTACCCGGCGCGTGCGGAGGGTTATTGTCCGATGGCTTCCTGTTCCTCGAACTCAGCGTATGCCTGAAGGATCAGGTCTCTGATCTTATCTTGTGCCTGGGCATCAGCGATGGGCCGGAGAAGGGCAAAACTTCGCCGTTCGCCATTGACGCTATACTGCCTGGCCGGAAACGTGACATTGCGGCCTGCACCGCTTCGACGTTCCCAAATGGCGAAGCCGACGAGCTTCAGGCCTTGCAGGTAGCCGTCCTCGAAATGAAGTTCTACCTCTGCTAGCTTTCCAGGAGGGTTACCTCTGTCGTTCGGTGTGATCTTGACTGTCATGGCATCTTCTCCTTGTGGTTATGGGCGGCGAGTTCCTCGCCGTCGTCGTTGAACACGACGACGGATTGGACAGTGGACCGGTGATCGAACTCGAGCGTGGACAGGATCTCATCGAGGATTTCTTGGGGGCTGTCATCGGAATCCACAATGACGATCACCGCATAGCGCATCAGAACCATCCTCCTTCCTTGAAGGTGTAGCAATGACCGTCGGCCGCGATGGCTTGGTGGACGACAGCAACGCCGATGATTTGCCGGTTTAGGTGAGAGTTCTTGTTTAGGTGATTTCGTCTGGCGACGGCATGGAGATCAGGGACTTGAAAGGAACTATCTGGTATTCAGACTACCTGGTGAAGGAGAAGATTGGGAGGTGTCGCATCGTGCCGCTGCGGCACATCGCGCCAGTGTCTGTGGACAACGCCCAGACTCTCCGCGGGGAGTGTCTTGCAGTGCTGATCTTGGAACCGGGAAGGCGCGGAGAGAGGAACGTGAACCTATTTCAGCACGGGCCTACCGAGAGCATTGCGAAGTAGGGTGTTGTGACGATGAAGCATTGGTCCTGTACGCGTGTCCCTCCAAATCCGAAAAGGTCCGTCAGCCCCGACATTCACAAAGCGGCTTGGCTTCTGTTGAGCATCCACTCTTGGAATGACGGTGTGACTCGTGAAGAGCCCAGCCAGATACGCCATGACAATAAAGACTGAAACCAAGAGCTTCGACCGCATCGTGGGCTATTCCTCGTCTTCGTGGACCCTTACCACGAGCGCAACAGACCAAATGCCACACCTCTTTTGAGCGGCACGACCCCGAACGCCGTGAACGGCATCTGCTTGGCTCTGTTTCTCAGATGAACGCCGTAGTAGATCAGGGCGCCGCCACCAGCAGCGAGCGGCACACCGAATTTTGGAACCGTGATCATCGTCGTGGCGCCCGTGGCGGCAAGTGTAATTCCGCTCCAGAAGAAGATGTTTGCTTTGACTTCTGTGTCGTGACGTTCCTGGCTCTGTTGTGCATAGACAGGGACCGACAACATCAGGCACAGAAGGCTCGATAGGGCAATTCTCATGCTAGTCCTCTCTTCGTTGTCGGCAGCTAGTCTTCAGGCGTGTGTGTGAACAGATTGCCGAAAATGTGGATGGGCCAATCGAACGACGCGATACGAGGCGGGCAGCCGACGAAGGCTGCGGGTGACGCATGCACGCACTGTGGGCTCCTTGGGGAAGTAGAGAAGCCCTCAATCTATACGTGTACCCCCCCCCCCCCCTAGTCAAGCGGAAAATTTTCGTAGCCGTAAACTGCAAGCAATCCAAGGAGATCTGGGGAATTACAAAATGGGAAGCGAGAGTTATTTTGCTCGTTCAACCGCAATTCAGTCGAGCCGATCAGTCGCGATCGCTGCCCGAAAAGTAGGGAACGCGTCACCCAGTCGAGGCAGACTCACCTCAGGTGTGTCGATGGGTGTCAGACAGACGCTGACATCCGTCTGAGTCCTTGACCGCACTTCTCGGCGCCGCACACAATGGCCGCTCAATTCCCCAATAAGCCCACTCTTTCGCCAACAGCAATGGTTACGGAGGCCCCATGAGTGCTCAGGCTGCTCCGGAAATTGTGATCTCCCATTGGTCCACGCTCATTGAGAATCTGCAGGCTTCCCCGCTCGAGTTTTATCAGTCAGTCGAGACGGCACTGCAAAGGCGCCAGGTTCCTGAAACCAAGAATGACCGTGTGGATTACAAGGAAGCGGGCCTGCTTTCCGCGAAACGTGAGTACCTGCATGTGGTCCGCGAGAAACTCGTCTTCGACATCTGCGGAGCGCCGTTCGGCACCGGTTTTTTCGTGTCGTGGTGGCTCGCAGAAGCGAAACCGATGCTCAGTCCGGTGGCAAGGATTTTTGTTGCACTGCTCATTCTCGGAACCGTCGGTTGGATCTTGAGCGAGCTCGGCCTTGTCTTGGGAATCGTGACGTTGAGTATTGTCGTGTTGGTGGGTCTTATGATCATCGACAATATGAACACGGAGAGTAACCTCAACGACGATCTAGTCCGGGGGTTGCCAATGATCGGCTGGCTGTATGAGAGACTCTTCAAACCCTCCACCTACTACCGCATCGACACGATGCTCATGTTCCAGAAAGCGGTTCACAATGCTGTCCTCGAAGTGATCGACGAAATGACGACGGCCAAGGGGCTGCGAGCACTGGTCGAATCTGAGCGTAAGCCGATCATGCGCGAGTTCTACCAGCGCAAGGTTGCCTAATGAGCACCCAAGAAGGCGTTGCCGACGCCGTGGCATTTGCTCGGATCGCTCGGTTGACCGGAGCCTTTTACAGATGGGAAGAGCGCGGTCGGGGTTGGCAGGTTTGGCCCTACCCTGTTGAGCTTGAGCCGCCGTTCCGACCGTTCATTTTTCACGCTCCTCTATCAGCCGGACCTGTATGTGATGACGCGAGAAAACCGACGCGCTTCAGCGCATGGCTCGAGAGACTGACCCGCCGAAACAGCGCAGACACGCAGGTTGTCCATTCAGACGAAGAAGAGGAACCTGAGCTGGAACCGGCTGTGGAACGAGGACCCTTCGTTGAGATCCAGGTTGCGCTCTCTCCGGAGACAAAAGTCCTTCCCGAAGTTGCGGAACATTTTCTCCTCAACCTCACCTCCTGCGCATGCCCGGTGAGCTTCGAGATTGTCGGAACGTCTGAGGCAATCACGATCCAGGTTGCCTGCCAAGAGGCAGATGCGCCGCAGGTCCAGGAGCAGCTTCGTGCATACTTTCCCGATGCGGTGATTGTGGAATCGACCGGCTTCCTGGCCGATCAATGGAATGCCGGCGCGGGCACACCTGCGGCCGTGGACTTCGGCCTCTCCCAGGAGTTCATGCGGCCGCTGAAAACCTTCTCGCGGTTTGATGTCGACCCGCTTATTGGTGTAATGGGTGCGCTTTCGAATTTGGAGCCGGGCGATGTCGCCGTTGTGCAGGTCCTGTTTGAAGCTACACGCGCCCCCTGGGCCGACAGCGTGATGCGGTCCGTGAGCGATTGGGAGGGCGGGGCGTTTTTCGCAGACGCTCCCGAGCTCCTTGGGATGGCACAGGAGAAGGTCGAGCGTCCACTGTTTGCCGTGGTGGCCCGTGTGGCTGCGAGAAGTCGAACACGCACTCAAGCGTGGCAGATAGCGAAGCGAATGGGCAGCGCACTCGCGCAGGTCGGCAGTCCGTCAAGCAACGAGCTAATCGCTCTGACGAACGACGAATATCCAGATAAAGTGCACTTCGAAGACCTCTTGAATCGAGAGACACATCGCAGCGGATTTCTCTTGAACAGCCAGGAACTTGTCTCGCTCGTTCACCTCCCATCGGCGGCAGTTCGTGCACCGAGACTAAAACGGGAGCAACGCCGAACGAAGGCGGCCCCAGCCGTTGCTTTCGGACACTCGGTCGTCATCGGTGAGAACACGTATGGGGGCACAACGCCCAACGTAACGCTGAGTACCGAGCACCGGCTACGCCACACGCACGTCATCGGCGCTTCCGGCACTGGCAAGTCGACACTCCTTTTGCATCTCATCGCGCAGGACATGGAACAGGGTCAAGGCATCGCCGTGCTCGACCCGCACGGAGATTTGGTCGACCAGGTGCTTGCTCACGTGCCGAACAAGCGCTTGAACGACGTGATCCTGGTGGACCCCGCTGATGCCGAATACCCTGTGGGTTTTAACATCCTCTCAGCGCACTCGGAACTCGAGAAGACCCTACTCTCCTCCGATCTGGTCGCGGTCTTCCGCCGGCTTTCGACAAGTTGGGGTGACCAAATGACCTCGGTCATGTCGAACGCCGTTCTGGCGTTCCTCGAAAGCACCCGAGGCGGCACGCTGGCAGATCTACGGCGATTTTTGGTGGAGGCGGAGTTCCGACGGGATTTCCTACAGAGCGTCCAGGATCGCGAGGTGGTGTACTACTGGCAGAAGGAATACCCGCTACTTACTGGCAAACCCCAAGCGCCCCTTCTCACCCGTCTCGATACCTTCCTTCGCCCTAAGCTCATTCGAGCAATGGTGGCTCAGCCGGCGAACCGGCTGGATTTCGCCTCGATCATGAACGAAGGCAAGATTCTGCTCGTGAAGCTCGCCCAGGGCATGATCGGCGAGGAAAACGCCGCTCTGCTCGGCACGCTTTTCGTTGCGAAGTTTAACCAGCTTGCACTCGGCCGGCAGTCCGTCAGTGAACATGAAAGGCGTCCGTTCTACGTCTACCTCGACGAATTCCAGCACTTCGTGACACCCTCCATGGCCACCCTCCTCACTGGAGCGCGCAAGTACCGCATTGGGCTGGTGCTGGCACACCAAGAGCTGCGACAGCTTCTGAATCAAGACCGTGATGTTGCCGGCGCAGTGCTTGCGAATCCGGCAACTCGAATTTGTTTCCGTGTGGGCGACGACGATGCGAAGAAGCTCGAAGACGGGTTCTCGACATTCACGGCACGCGATCTCCAAAACCTTGGTTTGGGCCAGGCAATCTGCAGAATCGATCGAGCTGATTGGGATTTCTCTCTTACCACACAACCGCTTTTGCCCATCGATGTAACGGTTGCTCACGAACGGCGTGAGAAGGCCGTCGCTGTCTCGCGCAAGCGATATGGCATGCGACAAGAGAGTGTCGAACCCGAAAAGGTTGACGTTCCATCACCGTCTGCCACGCCAGTAGCCGATACGACACCACGAGCAACGCGGGAGCCTCCGCGGCCGAAGCCCAGCGACATAGTTGTTGAGAAGCGAAAACCAGATGGAATGCCTGCCGTTGACATCCCGACACCGTCGCTGGGACGTGGTGGCCCGCAGCACAAATATCTGCAAGAATTGATCAAGCGCTGGGCGGACTCCAACGGATGGCGCGCCGTCATTGAGAAATCGATCCTTGACGGACTCGGCAGTGTGGATGTGGCACTCGAACGAGGCGAGCACTCGGTCGCGTGCGAGGTGTCGGTCGCTTCTACCTCCGACTACGAGTTGGCAAATGTTCAAAAGTGCCTCGCTGCCGGTTTTGGCAAGGTTGTATCGATTGTCCTTGACCGGCGCACAATGGGAAGAATCAAAGACGCGGTAGCTGCGCAGATTACGGCGGGCGATGCCGAACGCGTGGAGATTCTCACGCCCGAGACTCTCTTCGAATTCCTGGAACAGCTCGGCGTCGAGCCGCCAACAGCCAAGACCGTGCGAGGCTACAAGGTGCGCGTGAAGTATCGAGATGTGCCGGATGCTCCGGTCCGTACGCGGATTATCACGCAGACGATTGCTGGCGCCTTGAAGCGGCTACGCTCGCAATGAATGGGGAACCAACACTTCAAAGGTGGTGGACGGCCCCGTTTCGAACCTTCCGATGCTCTATAGGATAACCGTCCCTGTCGAGGGTTCGCTATTCCTCGAACCCGGCGCGTTGGGTTGCGGCCATTCGTCTGGAGCCAGCGACCTCTCCTTCGCATTGACCGCTGACGAGTCGGGACGTGTAGTATCCGCGACTATTCAGGCCAAGGTTCCGCCTGAAAAAATCCCCAACTTGTGCAGCACGTTTGGTCCAGGTCAGGATGTTTCTAAGCTCACCATTACCATCGGTGGCGACAGGGAATTGTATGAGCGCATTGTGCTGGAATTGCGGAAACTGGAATGCAATCTTGGCTTTGCCCTGCGAGGTCAGGCGCTGAGGCGCTTCAATTGCGAACAGATGGTGATCGAAATCATTGCCGAAACCGACGAGGAGAAGGAGCGGATCGGGGTCACGGCATATAACGTCAAACGAGGGTATCGGGAGAGACTCTGGCGCATTACGGGACGAGCGTTCGGTGAAATCGTCCAGAATGCGCCGAAGTACGCCGGCTTCGACGTTCCCAAGGCGTTCCTGCATGACGGAATGAACCACTTTCATGATTTGCGGTACGTCGCCGCCTTTTATCAGTTCTACTTTGTTCTGGAGGATTTTTACGCAAGTGGTAAGACTTCCGAAAAAGAGGTGATCAAAGCATTCGCCAGCTCAGACAAACTGACACACATCCTGGAGTTGGCGATTCATCACTTCACGAAGGACAATGATCGCCACACAAAAGTCCTTCGTCGGTTTATGACGGCTGAAGCCTGTGGGGTCACGGTTGAAGGAATGCGAAAGTTTCTCTTTCGAATTTGCAGGACATCTTCATCACTTTTCGGCAAGTAGCGCGAAACCGAAGGCGACACCGTTCAACCAACGAGATTTTGAGACCGTCGCATTGTTGGGGATGTACATAGCGCGGCACGCGGTTGACGTTCGAATCGGAAAAGTAAATGAAAAGCTGGGGATCAAGGCCAGTGCCCGTTAGAACACTGAAGCGCTGGGAACATCCTTTAGCCACCTTAGTCATCCAAAACCGAGGAGAGTGGTGGCGCATCTATTGTCAATTTGAATCATTACGAGATTGTTGGAGCTCCCATCCGATGTGAGGATGGAGTCTCTGGTTACGACCCGTCAGTGAGATGGATCGGGAGCACGGAACCGAGTTGTAGGGCACGAAGGCAAAATGCATACCTCTCAAATCCCCGGCGACGCAATCTTGACCCACGCCTATGCGTATGAATCGACCGCCTCGCGCGTTAGCCAGGAAGGCTTCTTGTCGTGACGATGTTGGCTCGACACTCACGAACAGACCTCAAAGATTCGGGTCATGTTCTGTGCAATCGGCAGGCAGTTCTTGAGCGTCGAACGGGACGTTACTTTTTCTCTTTGGGGGATATCGTTAAAAGATTAGGTTGAGCCGACTCCGTCGGCTCGGGCACACGCCTTCGGCCGCGCCTCTTCGCCAGCGGAGTCCTTCGGGACCAGAGCCGGCGGCGGCGGCGCCTTCGATCCCTATCCTTATTGCGATAGCGTCCGGCGGGCGACTTCGAACGCCCTTGCCATTTTGAGTGTTGGTGGTCCGTCTGAGCGCCTGACGTTGGCTCCTGTTCCAGGACCGACAGCATTGGACGTCTTATACGCGGTCATCAGGTCCAGACGCACTGGTGCCGCGAGCGCGTTCGACATCTTGAACGTTCGTGCCACAAAAGCCTTCAGAAGAGCGGCAAGTGTGTCAGCGGATATCGCAGCAGCCCGAAATCGTGGCAACTTGTCGTCGCTCTCAAGGCCGAATTGCATCCGCTCGACCGCCAACGGGAGATAGCGTGCTTCGTGACTCTGATCCAACAGACGCCGGACGAGACTGACCATTTCTGCCGTGTAAGGCGGTGCCGAGTATAGTCGCACCGGATCGATCTCTGGCGGCATGTGAATGCCCCTGACATGTCGACCTTCGCGCACCCACGCAACCGTCGCTTTGGTCAGCTCGGCGGTATGCGTTGCATCTTGATCACCAAAGGTCAGCCGGTTACTCAGGTATTTGTCGATTTCGAGCGGCATGATGCTGGCAACGTCCGCACAGATCGCCAGTACAAACTGCGAAAGCCGCACCAGCAACGCGGAAAACGCATACCGGGCGCAGAGCTGCTGGTCGCGGTCGAGTGCGCCAGTGTGGTGGAGTTTACTGACCTCTCCGATCAACCGAAAGAGCTTGTTCAGTCGTCGATAACGAAAGGTCAGCCAGCTTTCGACTTCGACAAAGGCAAGCGCACCGCGCAACAACCGCCAGCCGTCATCGGTCTTACCTGTATTCAATCGATTCCATGTTCTCCGCGCCGAATCGAACGTCTCAAAATCGCTTCGGCACGGCCACGAGTCCGCCGAGATACCCAATGATTTTTCCCACGCGCCCAGATGCTGGTCGGTAAACAGTTCCACGTCGAGCGAACGGGCAAATTCTGACGCCGAGAGATCGACATCTGCGGCAATCAAGTCGGTGCTGTCCGCGCGCGGCGGCGTCCCAACGCCGTTCAACCACAGAATGCGATCGAGCAGCGAGAATTTACGGACTTGCACTCCACATGTCGCCGCGTGAGATGAAAACCGCTGCCATATTCGGACACCAGCACATCGATGTCCGTTGCCAACATGCGCCGGTCTGGCGTAGCGCTCGGCAGCAAGCCACGTTCTGCGAACGAACCCTGAGCGAGAAAGAGCCGGTGCGCTCGAGCTTCAAAAGTGAGCCCAGCGGATGTTTCCGTCATCCGATTAACTCTCCCTTAGCTTCTGCATGATCGCCCGCTCGGCTTCAGCGACGGGCGCTGGCTGCTCGACGGCGTCGGCGCGGAGTTGTTCGATCGACGCAAAGCGCACACCTTCCCTAACATCGCCTTCGGTCATCTGGATCGCGCTCGTCACACTGCCGGTCGTGATGATGTCGTGAACCTTCGCGACCGTATTCCGTTGTACCAGTTCCAACACGCTCTGTCCGGGCTTCGTCGTTGATCGCCGCACCTTCACAATCCCTGCTCTTCGGATGTCACGTAGTCAGTGCCGATGGCGGTGCAGGGCCCGATCTCACCCGCGTTCAGCAGCTTCGACAACAGCACCCCGGGAGAGAGAATTCTGCCAGTCCCGATGCGCCCGAAGTGCTGGCCGGTGCGGATCGAATCCAGAAAAATTTTGACGCGGTCGCACATATCATCGCCGAATTCCGTTCCCATGTCCGCGTAGAAATGAGGCGTCGTCAGGAAAAATCGATGCGCGCCGTCGGCCATTTGAATCTGCGTCCGATTCAGCAGACCAATCCCCAGACCGAGCGACAATATGTGCTCGCCATTGTGCTTGCGCGCTTCCTGTCGCATCAGCGATTCGGGAATGCCTTGGTGTTGCCGCACCCTATCACCAATTCCAGCAACACAGCGCGATCAGCAACCGACAAAGGGCTGAGCGCCTTCGCGGACTTTGCGTTGAACTTCGCCCACACACGCTCCGAAAACAAAACGGGCTCAGGAAGCCCATACCCGGCTTGGTGCGCCACAATGTGATAGTTCTTCGCCAGCTCGATCGCGCGCTTGGCGCACGTGTCGCCGATGTCGCGTGCTAGAGCGTGGAGAACTTCCGATTCTGGCATTGGCAGCGCGGAAACCATTTCCAGCGCCTGGACACATCCCCGGTCCTCCGCCGTCGGGTCTGACCAGCGGTACAGCTCCGACACAGCCTCCAGAAGGGGTTCATATGTGAGGACGAGACCTGGTACGTCGGAGATCGATTTGTCCTGAAGACGCTGGACATAGGCCGAGTTTTGGACTTCCAGCCACGGCAGCAACCGATCTCGCACATCGAGGCGCGTGAAGCCTTCCGTCCCCGCAAGAATCTGTGTGCGTTCGAACGAAATTGTGCCTGCCTGTTTCAATGCGGACGCAAACAACCCGGCACGGCCGGCGAACGACGTCGCGTATAGGTAATGCGCAATGTTCGGGTCCGCCAGCGGCTTTCCTTTGAGGCTTTTACCGGCCGCGATGATGTGTTTTCCGCGCTCTGCGCTACACGGTACAAGCCTTCTCGTTCTTGTAAAGGGTGAACCATGATTGTAACCGACAACTGCACCGCCAGACAGATCGATTCACAGTCTGGAGATGTCCAAGGCGATCGGCTACAAGGTCCGCGTGAAATGTCGGCATGTGCCGGATGCGCCGGCCCGCACCCGGACCATCACCCTGGCGATTGCCGGAGCGTTAAAACGGCTACGTTCGCAATGAAGATACGATTACAGAAGCAGATGATCGAACACGAGCGGAGCCTCGGACGTCGCCCGGCCGTCAGTTCGGTTGAGCTAGCGACTTTGAGATTCGCATTGGATGCGAATCTCACCATAGACCGGTCAGCGAGCAGTCTTTGTCACTGTCATGGTCAAATCGTCGGATATCCACGCGACCACAGCCTTGCGTAACTCGAAGCATGCAAATACTCGAGCATTTGGAGCCCACAGAAGAATCTGCTGTTTACGGCGTTCATATATCGCAAGCTCGTCGGTTGGGTCGTCTCTTTTTGCAGAACACAGCACTACAAAGATCGGTTTGATGGTCACAATACCCTTTGGCGCCGGGGCCTCATTTTCTGCGTCGGTCAGAAGCAGTCCACGATTTGAATCATCCGCCGTCCGCCTAATCGCTGCCGGAATGTTTGACACTTCTGCGGGAGACTGGATGGTTGATTTGAAAGCCGTCCGAATTTGTGGATCGGCGCGTTGGACCGCACGCAATTTTGCGGCATCTACTAGATTCCCAAAATCGGACTTGAAGTTGATGTCGAAGTGCACGATGACGGCTTGTGTTTGTCGTACTCGGTCGCGAAAGAATACCAGCCGGATAGCCGGAAATACGAGCGCGGCGGCGGGTAGAGTGTCTTGAAGTTCAGATTCGACGGCTCCTTGGTTGGCCATGGAGCCAGTTCGGTCGATGATGACGGATTGGCCGGATGCAGCCCCAACGGCCAGTAGCACCAGGATGATTACGCAGAACCAGGGCGCGTGTCTCATGGTCATCCTCATCTTTCTCCCTTCTATGTCATCCACAGTAAGACATTGACATCAACAGTTGTTTGCGCTGATTCCTACGCTATTGCCGGCGCGTCTGAGACCGCTGAGTCGTTTTCGGTTACAGCATCGACAGCGTCGTTTTCACTTCGTGGCTGACGTACTTTGTGAAGTAGCGAATTAATCTGCTCTTGAATCCGCTTGTCCATTCGGTGGTATCTGCGGCTCCATGCGAAGCGGGTCGAGCCGACCCATCCGAGCGCACCAACGGCAACGAGCGCCAATTCGAGACCTGCCCATGCAGGACCTTCCAGGACGATAAACAGATGTGTCAGGTCCCCTGTCGCCAATCGAGCGAGCACGATTACCGCGGCGGGCGTGCTGCCGAAGAGCAGGATATTCCGGAACCAACGGTCGGCGTTTTCTAGAAAACGGCGCCGCTCAACACCGTTGAATGCAGCTTCGACAATCTTGCCAATCGCAAGCACGACCATGAAAATGACAAGTGCTAGAGGCAATGTCGAAGCGCCTTCGGAAGCGGCCGGCACAAGTTGAGGTGCAGTTGGATCGACAATCTGGCTCACCGTGACTCGGGAACCGCGCACTGACAGTTCGGTAAGCTTGAACGCGACGGCGGTGCCGAGCACGACGCCGGCCACGGCGGCAACTCGGTAAGACCCCACTTTGTCATCATGGGGGCGGTGCAAATGCACGCCGACGCCGTCACAGTCTGGGACATCAGCTCGTTCACGATGAAAATCGAGTTCGTTGTCTTCCCGCTGCGCCCTCAGATTAGCAATTTGGTGTTCGGCGAGATCGTTGCTGAACCTGTCGAGTTGTTCGCGGCGCGTCTTCATGTCTGGCTCCTTCGTTAACAGATTGCCGACCGTCGTGAACACGACGCCGATTGCCATGGAAATGGTCTCGCGTCTCATCACGGGAGCTTTTCCGCACGACTACGCAGAAACAGAGCGACCAGTTCTGCCGGATCTTCTTCATGACGGATCGGCCGCCACGGGTTGCCGTGCATGGGAGGGACAACGGGAAGTCGTTCACCGATTGCAACCCTCGCCATTTGGCGTCCGCCGCGAGCCAACAGCCGACTTACCTGCGTGCTGGTCAGCCCTGCTCTGCACGCTCGCTGAATGAGTTCGGAAAGGTCGCGGTCGAACCACCGTTCGATGTTTCGCTGCGGCATCGGTCACCTCCCAATGTAAGTGTCAAGTGCTTGTGGATAACTCCCTCTTGACTCCAAGATGTGGGGGCCGCATAATGAGCGCACCGGCTTTCGTGGGCGAAAGTCGGGTCTCCCCCCGAAGAAAATTTCTGTTTCCGCCTGGAAAACGGTTGTTCCAGAGGTAGGGATTTGTGATAAAAAAGGGGATCTGCGGCTTGAGCAGGTAGCCGCGGTGGGCGTCGACGGGGACGAGCTACTCGCCCCGTGGACAGCCAGAGCCGAGTCGTAGACAGATGTGGCCGCATCGGGCGCATCGTTCGACTCCACTCACTCGAGGGCTACGCGCCAGACCAGCCTAGACAACTCGACTGGCGGTCGCCCGATACCTGCTTAAGGCTCGCTCTTCATCACGACAAGCATCGTGATGTAGCGGGCCTTTTTTTCGCGACCCGCTAGATACTTTTCCCGCATTCTATACCAGGTTGCGAGGCACCCTCCACAGTTTTTGTCGCAGTAGTGACGAACTGGGATCCAAATTCTTGTTTTGCTCGTGCTTCAGTCAACGTTTGTTGAGCATCGCTCAAATGGTGAACAAGCTCAGGTACGAGGATCTTGATGACGCTCGATTTCACCCATGTCGATTACCGACGACACGTTTGACCCGTTGACAGTATGTCCACCAGGAGCTCTTCGTCCCGTTCCCATCTGGCGAGTGTGCTTGGATCGACGGCGAGATATGCGGCCAGCTCGGCTTGCGAGATGCCCTGCCCTTTGCGAAATCGCCTGAGCGCCTGCCCAAAGGTCTTTGACTCTGGGCAGGGGTCATACCCAAGGAATCGTACGATGCGTGACCACGACCGAAGAGCGGGAGTTGATTTGCTGAGCTCCCCAGTTGATGACGGTGGTGGGGTCCACGCTGAGTTGCTCGGCAACATCCCGTTGAAGCAGCCTGAGGTCTAGCCGCCTCTTTCGCAGCTGGTCGCCGACAAGTTGACCGCCGCCCAGACAAATTCCGGATTATTTGGTGACAAAAGCAGGACTGATATCCGTTCGGCTATGCCGCCGACGAAATTGTGCTCGTCCCTGAGAGGCCGTCGATTCCCGGTTCTTGGGCCAGCGGCGCCAATCCTCCGATCAACTAGAGCGCCCCTTTGCGGCAGTCCAAGGCTGGTCAGCGACTTGACGGCCTCGCATCCGGCTGTGAGAATGGCCCACGCCGTTGAACCGGGTGACCTCCGGACCGTCGATACCTGCACAACGGCAATTTGGCGCTGTCCATCCATTCCACTTTC
The DNA here is from genome assembly GCA_963761975.1 of Vicinamibacterales bacterium. Lineage (GTDB taxonomy): Bacteria > Acidobacteriota > Vicinamibacteria > Vicinamibacterales > JAMQPK01 > JAMQPK01. The sequence goes on along the minus strand of CAVXIR010000007.1, from coordinate 1,353,050 downwards.
GGCGACTACCCAAGTGGAGGTCAACGTTAGCACCCACGATCATGAGCATGGCAATCACGGGCGCGGGGGACGACTCAAAGTCACGCTCTCGCTTAGGCCTTACTCAGACGAGCGTCCTTCCTTTAGGAGTACCAAGCTCTGGCCCGCGAGCGATTGCCTTCCTCGGCGCTGGGGCATCGCAGTTCGTGGGGTACTACACATTTCGCACGTTCGATCGTCTCCTTCTCAGTCCGCATGTTCGTGCAGAAAATGGCCTACCCGAGCTCGACTCTGATACCGAGAGGTTTATGGGAGAGGTACGTTTAACCTTGCAGAGTATCGGCCGACCCACAACGCACGACAACTACCTCTGGCTGTTGAATAATTACAGGGATTTCTGCGTGAAGTTTAAGACGCACGCGGGCGTTCAGCGACGCTTCGAGCGAATACACGCCCAGATCGCTCCATTCAGCGATGCCATACAACACCTAAATGGCGTAATCACACGAACGACTCTTCAGCACTACGGTTCCGACCGTTCCCTGCCTCACGAAGCTGAGGAGGTTTGCGATTTCTACCGTCGCCTCGCGCGCCTGAACTCCCTCGACAACCCAGAGTTACGCATCTTTACCACCAACTACGATCTGCTTCTCGAACGACTGCTCAGCTCCGCCAGTGAGGGCGCGGAGCACATCCAGCTCGTGAACGGCTTTCGCGGGCTCACGCAGGAGCGCGAGCGCTGGACGTCGGCCCTCTTTGCCGAGTCGGGCGGCGGTATTCATATCTATCGCCTTCACGGGTGCGTGGCGTGGTTCTACCACGGGCTCACTGACCCAGACGTGTACTTTCATCGTCGCTTTGAGGACCTCGATTGGTCGAGCAATCTTTGCGCTATGTTCCCAGGCCGAGAGATCTACCCGGGAAGGATCCTCATGGCTATGCTTTCCGCCGGCTGCACCAGAGCCTTCTTTCGGCGGCCACTGCGCTATTCGTCGGCTTCAGCTTCCGCGATGATGATGTCGTCCACAGCTTACTGGCTGCAAACGCAGCTCGCGAGAGACCGCTGAGGCTGATAGTGGTGGATCCCCATTCCACTGTTAGCGATCTACTAACGGCCTTTACGGAGTCCACGACCCGGCTGACACTGCCGTTCCGACTACCTTCGTCAAAGGACATCCGAGTTCTGAACGTGAACTTCGGGGCTCCCGGCGTGTGCAACACGATTCTCAAGTCGGTAGTGGAGGCCTCCGCCGATGCCTAAAAGGAGTCCCAGCATGAAGCGTCACTCGCAAGTTGCTGCGGAGCGCGAACTCGGTAGCTTGCCGAAGTCCTACTTTGATATCCAGGATGAGCGCCGGGCAGGCGCAAAGCGCCTCGTCGCAAATTACATCGTGAAAGAGTTTCTACACGAGGGCGATTCGATACTCCTCGACGCGGGAACGTCGTTATATCCGCTCGCGGAGGGCATCGTCGAGATGGCTGAACAGAGGCCCGAGCATACGCACTTCACGATAATGACGCATAACTATCGCGCCTTCGAGATTTTGGTCAAGGCCCCTCGGAAAGCTAACCTGAACATCATTCTAGCCGGCGGGAGATACGACCAGGATCTCTTCGCGCTCTTTGGCGTGCAGACGACGAGCAACTATGCCACGTTCTTTCCGCGCGCGGTCGTTATCGGGATAAGCGGTTTCGTCGCGGATATCGGGTTGTTTTGTCACGGGAACACCGAGGAAGTTCAGGTTAAAGAGGACATCTTCAGCAAGGCGTGTATCCGCCGTCTCATCGTCGCGGACTATACGAAGCTCGGAGTAATGGACTCGTTTCGGTTCGGAAAAGCCACAGAGATGAAGGCGGGAGCGAAGGAGTGCATCGTTGTCACGGATAAACCGAACGATACGGAAGACAAGAGCGTCCGAGACCGGTATCGCGATCAAGTTGAAAAGCTTCGAGATTTGTACCAAGTGGACGTTCGCGAGATAGAAATGAACGGCGAGAATTAGCGCCAGGCTCTGCATACCGAGAGCCGCCGAACATGCCGGCGAGGCGAACGGCGTGGGCGGTCGCTGGCCGGCGGGCGTTTATGGTTTGGTAACGAGCAATGCCGCAGTGGCCACGGACGTCAACCTGCTTTGGTGCCTCGTTGAGTGCTGAGAGCACGGTCGACCCGTTCACGATATGGTCCAGTAGGAATCCTTTCGTCCCTTTCCCATCTCGCCAAGGTGCTCGGGTCGACCGCGAGAATCGCCGCCAACCCAGCCTGAGATAAGCCCTGCCCTTCTCGAAGTCGCCTGAGCGCGCGGCCGAGGGTCTGAGACTGTGGACGGGGGTCATATCCGAGAAAATTGAAGATCGCTGGTAGGTGGTAGATGTCGGGCGAGCTGTGGCCGAGTTCCCAATTTGTTACGGTGTCCTTGTGTACACCGATACGGCTGGCCACGTCGCGCTGAAGTAGTTGAAGTTGAATGCGCCGGGCTCGTATGTGGTCGGCTAAGTTCTTGATTTCGCGTGGGTAACGAGGCGGACGCCGCTGCTGTCGAAGGGTGACCTGACAACAAGGCAACGCTGGGATGCCCGTGCGGTTTTCACGGCGATCTCCGTCGCCCGTGCCGGTGCACCGATCCGCAAATTCAAAGGTATGCCAGCCGCATATCCGGGCCGCTCCGTGACCGGATTGACCTTGTCGTCGAGGTCCCGGCAGTTGGATCGAGCGTTCGCGCAAGTCCCGATTCAGCCGGCCGAGAGCCGTCAGCGGTGATTCGTGCGCGCGTGGTGGAAGCCCGCGACCGACAGCGCGTGAGATTCGGGAGCTCGAGTTGGAGATTGAACAGTCAGCTGGAGGGTTGCGAGCTGAATCAGCATTGCTCGCTCGATACACGCGGCACTGCCGTCCTGGAGACCGCGATTCAGAAGTTTTGTCTGAGCGCTCGTGGATGCGACCGCGTCCTGCGTGTAGGCCGGACGATTGCCGATCTTGCCGATATGCCGTCAATCTTGCCTGAACATGTGGCCGAGGCGCTTCAATATCGGTTCAGCGAAACGGCGGCGCCTGCGCCATAATCCTCGGCATGCCCGAGCCGCGATTCCGGCGGCGTTCCCTCCTGTCCATCAGTGCGGCACTGGCCGTTGTCGCAACGATCGCGGCGCAGTCGCCAGGGCCCGGTGTCATCGCCATCATGGCTGTGACCCGGGAAATCGGGCCGATCGAATCGCGGATCGAGTCACCGCGAATCGAGCAGGTTCAAGGCACGACGTTCACATCCGGGATGATTCACGGCGTCCCCGTTGTCGCCGTGCGATCGGGTGTTGGCAAGGTGAATGCGGCAATTGCCGGCACGCTTCTCATCGAACGGTTTTCTCCGGCAGCGGTCATCTTCTCGGGAACCGCCGGTGCCATACATCCAGACTTGCGCCCCGGTGACGTGGTTATCGGCACCGCCGCGGGCCATCACGATTTCGGTCGATTCACCGAGGCAGGGTTCGTCCGAGGTCAAATCCGAGCGCCGTCCGGCGAGTTGGATCCCGTTTTCTATCCTGCCGACGCCGGTCTGCTCGACGCCGCCCGGCGCGCCGCAAAGAAGCTTGTCGCCACACTGACGATTCACGAGGGCGTTATCGTGACGGGCGACGCATTCGTCGCGGCTACAGCGGTGCGTGCGGACCTTCGAAAGGCGTTAACGGCGAGTGCTGTTGAGATGGAAGGTGCGGCGGTTGCGCAGGTATGCGCGCGAACCGGCACGGCGTTCCTGGTCATCCGGAGCATCACCGACCTGGCCGACGGATCCGCCAATGACAACTACCTGAAGCATGTCGCCAGTTCCAGTCAGAATGCGGCCGACCTTGCGGTGGCCACCGTCGACGAGTACACAGGGATGTGGAAAGCGCGCTGAAAGCCTGAAAGAATTGAATCACATTCGCCACGCTTTCGCCGCCCACTGAACTTCCGGTACCATTTCTCCGATAACCTATGTTAAAGTGCTCCAGCCTTTCGGCTTGTAGTTAGTTCAGGCGCTTCCCCCAAAGCGCGACCCGGCCAGGGCCGATATCCAAGCGGATACGTATTGATGTCAAAACGATACACGATTGTACTCGCGGACCGCCAAACCGGCACCGTTCGCCGGATCACGATACGGCTGCGTCCGTTCGCGCTCGCGCTGGTCGCTGTTCTTTCCTTCCCTGTTCTTGTCGGCATTGGACTTCGGGTGAGCGCCACCACCGAAGTTAACCACCTGCGCGCTTCAAACTCGACGCTCGAACAGGAAAATTCGAGCTACCGTGAGGCCACCGGCGCGTTGACGGCGCAAATCGAGTCGCTGCAGTCGGCCATCACCGAGCTCGGCCTTCGCTCACGCCTCGATCCAGTATCTGCGCGTGCGATGGAGAAGCTGCCGCCGACGGTTAAGAACCGCGCGGAAGGCGGCACGTCGATCGCGGGTGCGAGCGCGATGTTGACGCCCATCTTCGCCGCGTCGCCATCGTCGCTCGATCAGACTTTCACGATGTTGCGGAACGTGCTCGGCAGCCTCGAAGGGCACCTGAGCATCGTTCGGCGTAACGTTGAGAAGCGCGAGTCGCTGATGAACGCGACGCCGTCGATTTGGCCTGTGCACGGCTGGCTGTCGGCCGGCTACGGCATGCGCTCCGATCCGTTCACCGGCGGAAGAGATTTTCATCCCGGACTGGACATCTCAGCCGACAGAGGCACCGAAGTGCGCGCAACCGCCGCCGGCAGAGTCGAGCTGGCTGCGCCGAGCGGTGACTATGGCAACCTGGTCGTTGTCGATCACGGATATGGCATCGTGACCCGCTACGGACATCTTTCGAAGTTTGCTGTCTGGCAGGGTCGCGAAGTGAAGCGCGGTGATCTCCTGGGCTACGTCGGCGCCACCGGCCGTGCCACGGGCCCGCACCTTCACTACGAAGTCATCACAAACGGCAAACTGCTGAATCCCCTGCAGTTGCTGACTACCGGGAAGACGTCCCAGGACTGAAACGCCCAGCGCCTGTCATCGCAGATGGCAGATGGATGATGGCAGAACTTGCCATCTGCCCGCGGCGCCTTGGAACTGTCCGCCGCCAGTCAACGTCCTACCCTGTGTTAGAATTGTCGGAATACCCTCGGAACATTCCTCATGCTGGGTACTCTCCTCGCAAAAGTCATCGGAACGCAGAACGACCGTGAACTCAAACGGTTACGTCCGCTCGTCGAACAGGTCAGTGCCCTCGAGCCGTCGACAAAACAGCTGACCGACGAGCAGCTTCGCGCGAAAACGCTGGAGTTCCGCGAGCGTCTTGCCAAGGGCGAAACCTTGAGCGACCTCATGCCCGAGGCGTTTGCGGTTGTTCGCGAGGCCGGCCGGCGTGTCTTGAACATGCGGCACTTCGACGTCCAGATCATCGGCGGCTCGGTGTTGCACAGCGGCGCCATCGCCGAAATGAAGACCGGCGAGGGCAAGACGCTCGTCGCGACCCTCCCCGCTTACCTCAATGCCCTGGAAGGCAAAGGCGTTCATGTCGTCACGACGAACGACTACCTGGCCCGGCGCGATTCGGAGTGGATGGGCAAGATTCACCGGTTTCTGGGTATGTCGGTGGGCGTCATTCAGCACGAGTTGAACGACGCCGAACGCCAGATCGCCTACTCCGCCGACATCACCTACGGCACCAACAACGAATTCGGCTTCGACTACCTCCGCGACAACATGAAGTTCGAGTTGTCGCAGTACGTTGCAGCGGAGCCACCACTTTGCCATCGTCGACGAAGTCGACAGCATCCTCATCGACGAAGCGCGCACGCCTCTTATTATTTCCGGGCCCGCCGAAGCCTCTACCGACCTGTACTACGAGGTCGATCGCATCATCCCGCGCCTCAAGCCCGGGGCGAAAACGAAAGGTGATGCCAAGGCTGAGGAGCGTGAAGCGCTCGAGGCGACCGGCGACTACATCGTCGACGAAAAACACAAGACGGTGACACTGACCGAGAGCGGGATGCAGGCGGCCGAGAAACACCTGGCGAACCGCTTGAACGGCGGGCACCTCTACGACATGGAAAATGCGCACATCAAGCACCATGTCGAGCAGGCGCTGCGCGCGCACGCCATCTTCAAGGTCGATGTCGACTACATGATCAAGGACGGTCAGGTTGTCATCGTCGACGAGTTCACGGGCCGCCTCATGCCGGGCCGGCGCTGGAGCGATGGTCTGCACCAGGCCGTCGAGGCCAAGGAAAAGGTCAAGATCGAGCGCGAGAATCAGACGCTCGCGACCATCACCTTCCAGAATTACTTCCGCAAATACAAAAAGCTGTCGGGTATGACCGGCACTGCCGAGACCGAAGCGGAAGAGTTCGCCAAGATCTACAAGCTCGATGTCATCGTCATTCCGCCCAACCGGACGTTGAGGCGGGTTGAAGAGCCCGATTCGATTTATCGAACCGCGCGCGAAAAGAACGACGCCATCGTCAATGACATCCTGACCAAACAAGAGGAAGGACGTCCGGTTCTTGTCGGCACCGTTTCCATTGAGAAATCCGAGAAGCTTTCGTCACAGCTCAAACGCCGTGGCATCAAGCACGTTGTTCTGAACGCGAAATACCACGCGCAGGAAGCCGAGTTCGTCGCTCAGGCCGGTCGAAAGGCCACCGTGACGATCGCGACCAATATGGCTGGTCGAGGCACGGACATTCTGCTTGGAGGCAATCCTGAATTCATGACGCGCCAGCAGTTGCTGAGCGAGCAGAAAGCCGAGCGGCTGCCGAAAGGCGACGAGCGCTTCACCGACGACGACGAATTCGTCTACTTCTATCACATCGACGGGTTCTACAAGGCCGCCCGCACCGACTGGGATCGGGTGTTCGCGCACTTCAAGCGGCAGACGGACGTCGAACACGAAGAAGTGGTCAGCGTCGGCGGCCTTCACATCATCGGCACCGAGCGCCACGAGGCGCGTCGCATTGACAATCAGTTGCGGGGCCGCGCCGGACGCCAGGGCGACCCGGGCTCTTCTCGCTTTTATCTGTCGCTCGAAGACGACCTGATGCGGATCTTCGGATCCGATCGCATTGCGGGGCTGATGCAGCGCCTCGGAATGGAAGAAGGCGTGCCGATCGAGCACGGCATGGTGACGAGGGCGATCGAGCGCGCGCAGAAGCAGGTCGAAGCCCAGAACTTCGGCACCAGAAAACACCTGCTCGAGTACGACGACGTCATGAACAAGCAGCGCGAGAACATCTACGCGCTGCGGCGAGAGCTCCTCGAGGGCAAGGTTCGGGTTCAGGACGAAGAGGCCGAAGAAGTGAATGAAATCGACACCCGCGCATATCTGATGATGCTCGGCGAGGATGTCGTCGAGGATGCCGTCGAGGCGTACGCGGGCAAGGACACAGATCCCGAGGAATGGGATCTCGACGCTTTGAAGATGGACATGTCGCGTGTCTTCGGGCTCGATGCGGGCGACTATCTTGGTCTCGATCTTTCCGGGAAAAGTGCGGATGAGATTCGCGATGCCGTTTGGGAGCGCATCGTGAAGAAGTACGACAGCAAGGAGCAGTCGGTTACCCCCAATGTGATGCGCCAGGTCGAGCGATTTGTCATGCTCGAGACCGTCGATCGTCAGTGGAAAGACCACCTTTACAGTCTCGACCATTTGAAAGAAGGCATCGGGCTGCGCGGCTACGGCCAGAAGGATCCGCTCGTCGAGTACAAGAAGGAAAGCTTCGAGCTGTTTCAGGACATGAAGCGCCGTGTGGACGAAGACATGGTGAACAGGTTGTGGACGGGGCACTTCCAAGTGGTCAGCGGTGACGCGCCGCAGCGACCTCCACAACGTCGCGCGCCGATGCCGATGACGTTGAATGAGCCGAAGACCGAGCCGGTCGGCGCGTTCGCCTCAGCACCGCGAGGTGCGGCGCCGCAGATGGGATTGCCGACCCGATCCGCAGCTCCTCCGCGCGTTGGCGGCGACGATGCTCCTGTGCAGACGGTACGCCGTGATGAGCCGAAGGTGGGCAGAAACGACCCGTGTCCCTGCGGCAGCGGAAAGAAATACAAGAAGTGCCACGGCACCGCCGCCTAGGTAGCGCAGGCCTTAAGCCTGCCACGAGTAGCGCAGGCCTGGCCGCAGCTTAGGTAGCGCAGGCCTTTAGGCCTGCCTTGAGGATTCATGGAAACCAAGAACGCGACGTCAATTCTTCAGCTGGGCGCGGTCGATCTCATCACCGACCTTCCCACCGCCCTGACATTCGACGATGTGCTGCTGGTTCCCAGGTTGTCGAAAGTCATTCCAAGCCAGGTCGACGTCACTTCTCGCTTTACCAGGAATATTCACCTCAATGTGCCGATCGCCAGCGCCGCGATGGACACCGTCACCGAGTCTGCCCTGGCGATCGCGATGGCGCAGCATGGCGGGATTGGCGTCATCCATAAGAATCTGTCCATCGAAGAACAGGCCTCTGAAGTCGATCGCGTCAAACGGTCGGAGAGCGGCATGATCGTCAACCCGATCACGCTGTCGCCCGAGCATCGCATCTACGAAGCGCTCGAGTTGATGAAGAAGTACCGCATCTCGGGCGTGCCGATTACCGAAGGCGGCGCCAAAGAAGGCAGGCTGGTTGGGATTCTCACGAACCGAGACTTGCGGTTCGAAACGAACGTCGATCGACCGATCTCCGCGGTGATGACCCGCGAGAACCTGATCACCGTGCCCGTGGGCACCACGCTTGACGCGGCGCGCGAGATTCTGCACCGCCACAAAGTTGAAAAGCTGCTCGTCGTCGACCGCGATTTCAAGCTCAAGGGATTGATCACGGTCAAGGACATTCAGAAGCAAATCAAGTATCCGAACGCCAGCAAAGACAGCCTTGGCCGCTTGCGTGTGGGCGCGGCCATCGGCATCGCACGCGACACACCGGAGCGGGCGGCGGCGCTGGTGACTGCGCACGTCGACGTCCTCGTCATCGATACCGCGCACGGGCATTCTCAGAACGTCCTTGATATGGTCGCAAGGGTTCGGCGCGAGCATCCCGGCATCGACCTCATCGCCGGCAATGTCGCCACGGCCGAGGCGACCGAGGCGCTGATCGAGCGCGGCGTTGACGCCGTCAAGGTGGGCATCGGCGCCGGATCGATCTGCACGACGCGCGTCATTGCCGGTATCGGCGTGCCGATGATTACGGCGGTGATGGAATGTGCGCGTGCCGCCGCCACGCGCCATGTTCCGGTCATTGCCGACGGCGGCATCCGCTTCTCGGGCGATATTACGAAGGCCATTGCCGTGGGCGCCAGCTCGGTGATGATTGGCAATCTGTTCGCCGGCACCGACGAGAGCCCAGGTGAGCTCATCCTGTATCAGGGACGCAGCTTCAAGGAGTATCGCGGCATGGGCTCGATCGGCGCGATGCGCCGCGGCAGCCGCGACCGGTACTTCCAGGATGAATTCGATCTCGAGAGCTCAGGCAAGGGCAGCACGGACAAGCTGGTGCCGGAAGGCATCGAAGGACGCGTTGCACACAAAGGCAGCGTTGCATCGATGATTCACCAGCTCGTCGGCGGTCTGCGCGCCGGCATGGGCTATTGCGGCTGCGCGAACATTGCCACCCTGCAGAAGGAAGCGCGCCTCATCAAGATCACACAGGCGGGCTTCCGTGAGAGCCACGTCCACGACGTCACCATTACGAAGGAAGCTCCGAACTATCGATCGGAGTAGGCAGCTCCAGCGTGATCCGGCGGTGATCGCCACCCAAGTCTTCAATTCTTACAGTGACACTGCCTTCAGGCGATTGGGGCATGCGCTCAGCCCATTCGATCGCGACGACAGCCCCGCTCGCGAGCTCCTCCAATCCAAGATCCTCGACGGCGGCTCCGCTTTCCAGGCGGTAGAGATCGACGTGTGTGAGCGGCACGCGGCCTTTGTAGTGCTGGATGAGCACAAATGTCGGGCTGGACACGTCTTCGGGGTTGGCGCCAAGCCCCGCAGCTATGCCGCGGACAAACGCTGTTTTGCCGGCGCCCAGATCGCCATGCAGCAGCACGAAAGTTCCAGGCCGCAACGTCTCGGCCACGCTCTTCCCTAACGCGAATGTTTCCTGCTCGGAACTCGTGGTGACCGGCTCAGGACTGGTCATTGGACGGCTTCACGCGGCGGCGGGCCGTAAGCTCGAGCACGGCGTCGCCAAGATGAGCCGCAAGGTCCCCGGCCGTCATCGCCACTTCGCCTTCGTCGGCCTCGGTGAGATCGCCGGCGAGCGCGTGCAGATAGACACCTATCTTGCACGCCGCCTCTGCGTCGAGCAGCTGCGCAAGCCACGCAGCGAGCACGCCGGTGAGGACATCGCCGGTGCCGCCTGTGGCCATACCGGGGTTGCCCAGAGGATTGATGAATACCTTCCCCTCTGGCGTGGCGACGAGGGTCCGATAGCCCTTCAGCACCACGTAGATCTGATGCTGCACCGCAAAGTCGCGGGCGACATCGAGGCGGCTCGACTGCACCTCGTCAATCGACGTATCGACCAGGCGGGCCATCTCACCGGGATGCGGTGTGATGACGATGGGGCGCGACCCTTCTCCACCGCTGTGTAGAAGGTCTGGCTCGGACGCAATTGCGTTCAGCGCATCGGCATCGAGCACAAGCGGACTTTCGCTTTTCGCGAGCAGGCCGTGGATAAAGGCGGTGACATCGGGTCCCGTTCCGAGCCCCGGTCCGGCGGCAATGACGTCCTGCTCGAAATCGAGAATGCGCTCGAGGCTGCCCAGCGCGACCTTGCCGTCGGCCGTCTCCTCGAGGGGTACGGTCATGTATTCGGCGCCGAGGGCGGCGATGATGGGCTGTGCCGTGCCGGGAGTCGCGACCGTCACCAGCCCGGCTCCCGAGCGAAGCGCTCCCACCGCCGCCAGGTGCGCGGCGCCAGTCTTACCGCGCGACCCTGCGATCACGAGAACGTGGCCGTAGTCTCCTTTGTGCGAGTCAGACTCCCGCGGCTGAAGGATTTCCCGCATCCCCTCTCGGGTGAGCAATTCGATTCGCGGGCCAGCCAGGTTTTCGATCACCTCGGGTGGAATACCGATGTCCGCCACGACGATGCTGCCCGCATGCGCTTCGCCCGGCGGCAGCACGAGTGGCAGCTTTGGCGTCGCCAGCGTCACGGTCATGCTGGCGCGAATGCACTCCCCGATCGGTTCGGCACGATCGGCCGACATGCCGCTGGGGAGATCCACGGCCACGACGGGTATACCCGACGCGTTCACATCTGCGGCGACCGTTTCCATCATCCCGGCGAGCGGCGACCTGAGGCCCGTGCCGAAGATCGCGTCGACGATGAGGTCGCACTGAGAGATTTCGGAGAAATGAAGATCCCAAGCCTGCTCGTCAGAAATCTCGACGACCGTCAGCCCGAGGCGCCCGAGGATTTCGAGGTTCAGCCTGGCATCGCCTTTCACGGCTGCCATCGTGCCGATGACGAACACGGAGACGTCGACGGCGCGCTGGTACAGCGTGCGCGCGACAACGAAGCCGTCGCCGCCGTTGTTGCCGGGTCCGCACAGCACCGCGACGTGCCTGTCCGTCAAATCGTCGTTGGCGGCCTCGAGCGCGGCGACGACCTGGCGGCCGGCGTTTTCCATGAGCACCATCGATGGAATGCCGATTTCGTCGATGGTCTGCCGGTCCGCGTCCCGCATCTGAGCGGCATTCAGCACGCGCATGTGTGTTACGTGCTGACGTACTCTGCGACGTCGGGGCAGGTGCAAATCAAGTTTCTGTCGCCGTGGGCGTTGTCGATTCGCCCCACAGGTGGCCAGAATTTGTCAGCTTTGACGAACGGCAGCGGAAACGCCGCCTGTTCCCTGCTGTAAGGATGTGTCCAGTTGTCGGCGGCAATCGCGGCCGCGGTATGAGGCGCATTTTTCAACACGTTGTCCTTGGGGTCGGCCTTCCCGTCGACGACGGCTTGAATTTCCTGACGGATCGCAATCATCGCGTCACAGAAACGGTCGAGCTCTTCCTGCGACTCGCTTTCAGTCGGTTCGATCATCAGAGTGCCGGCGACCGGAAACGAAACGGTCGGGGCATGAAATCCGTAGTCCATCAATCGCTTTGCGACATCGAGCTCGTCGACGCCGGACGCCTTGAAGCGGCGCAGGTCGAAGATCATCTCGTGCGCGACGGTTCCATTCGGCCGCGTGTACAGCACGTCGTAGTGCGCCTCGAGCCGTTTCTTGATGTAGTTGGCGTTCAGAATCGCGTGTTTCGTCGCGTTGGTCATCCCCTCGGCGCCCAGCATGCGGATGTAGCCGTACGAGATCAAGAGAATGCTTGCCGAGCCCCACGGCGCGGCTGAAACCGCGCGGATTGCCTCTGGGCCGCCGACCCGCACCACGGGGTGGCCAGGAAGGAAGGGCGCAAGATGCGACGCGACGCCAATTGGACCCATGCCGGGTCCGCCACCGCCGTGCGGGATGGCAAACGTTTTGTGCAGGTTCAAATGGCACACATCGGCACCGATCGCGGCGGGGCTCGTCAGACCGACCTGGGCATTCATGTTCGCGCCGTCCATGTAGACCTGCCCGCCGTGCTGATGGACGACCGCGCAGATCTCCTGGATCGAGTCTTCGAACACCCCGTGCGTCGAGGGGTAGGTGATCATCAGCGCGGCAAGACGCTCACCATGCTGCTCGGCCTTCGCTCTGAGATCGGACACATCGACGTTGCCGTTCGTATCGGTGGCGACGACAACGACTTTGAGTCCCGCCATGACCGCGCTCGCCGGATTCGTGCCGTGCGCCGATGACGGAATCAGCACGACGTCGCGCCTGGCTTCGCCGCGAGAGTGATGAAAGGCCCGAATGGCCATCAGACCAGCAAGCTCGCCCTGTGCGCCTGAGTTCGGTTGAAGCGAAACGGCCGCAAACCCGGTAATTTCCGAGAGAGCCTGCTCCAGCTCGCCGATGACCTCCGCGTAACCCTGCACCTGATCGATCGGCGCAAACGGATGCACCGCGGAAAACTCGGGCCAGGTGACCGGGATCATCTCGGACGCGGCATTCAGCTTCATCGTGCAGGACCCGAGCGGAATCATCGATCGATCGAGGCCGACGTCCCTTCGCTCGAGGGTCTTGAGATACCGCATCATCTTCGTTTCCGAGCGATGTGCCGAAAAGACCGGATGCGTCATGAACGGCGACGTGCGCGCGAGGCCGCCTGGCAGGTCTCGGGACGCGTCGGCGCTGGTGATTCGGGAGCTCGGCTTCCCGGCCGCTGAAGCGAGGGCTTCCACGATGGCCTGCACATCGCGCAGGGTTGTCGTCTCGTCGAGCGCGATACCGATGTGGCGACTGTCGAAGTACCGGAAATTCAATCCGGCGCGCTCGGCGATCACCTTGATTGCCACGGTCGTCTCACCGATCCCCTCAGGCACCTGAAGCCGCAGCGTGTCAAAGTAGGCGTCGTTTTTCTGCGCGTACCCGAGCGATTTCGCGGCTCTGTCGAGTGTCGCCGTCAGCGCGTGCGTTCGCCTGGCAATCGCCGCAAGGCCGTCAGGTCCGTGATATACGCCGTACATCGCGGCGATGTTCGCGAGCAGTGCCTGCGCAGTGCAGATGTTCGACGTCGCCTTCTCGCGGCGGATGTGCTGTTCGCGCGTCTGAAGCGCCATCCGGTACGCGAGGTTGCCGTGCGAATCGATCGACACGCCAATGATGCGGCCCGGCGCCTGCCTGACGAACGATTCGCGCGTGGCCAGGAATGCCGCATGGGGTCCACCGTACCCCATCGGCACGCCGAAACGCTGCGCGCTGCCGACGACAACATCGGCGCCCAGCTCGCCTGGAGGAACGGAGATCGTGAGGGCGAGGAGGTCCGTCGCCGCAGCCACAAGCACGTTCTGTTCGTGCGAGCGCGCGATAAATCCCTGTAAATCCAGTAATGCGCCGTAGTCGTCAGGCGACTGGACATACGCGCCGAAGACATCGGCGCCGAAGTGTGGCGATGCCGGGTCGCCCAAGACGATGTTGATGCCGAGTGGCTCTGCTCGTCCCTTCAGGACATCGAGCACCTGCGGGTATGTGCGCTCCGACACCCAGAATGTGTTGCGCTCACTTGAAGCCAGGCGAGCCTGAATGCGATGCAGCAGCGTCATCGCTTCGCCCGCGGCCGTCGCTTCGTCGAGTAGCGACGCGGTGGCTACCTCCATCGCCGTCAGATCGCGCACCATCGTCTGGAAGTTGAGGAGCGACTCGAGTCGACCTTGGGCGATCTCGGCCTGATACGGGGTGTAGGGCGTATACCAGGAAGGGTTCTCGAACAGACACCGAAGGATGACGCTCGGTGTGATCGTCCCGTAATAACCCATCCCGATAAACGACTTGAACCGCTGATTCTTCGCGGCAACCTTGCGGAGGCGATCGAGATATTCGTGCTCGGTTTCTGCCGGCGGCAACTGAAGCGGTTTCTTGAGCCGGATGCTGCCCGGCAGCGCCGCGTCGATGAGCGCGTCGAGCGATCGCGCGCCGATGACGCGAAGCATGTCTGCCTGTTGTCTGTCGTCCGGTCCGATGTGCCGTTGTTCGAACGTATCTGGAGAATCTATAGGCATGTAGGGGCGTGGCGGTTATTTCACCAGTTCGGCGTATTGATCATTATTGAGCAGATTTGCAACCTCTGCCGGATTGCTCAGCTCAATCTCGAACAACCAGGTGCCGTGCGGGTCCTTGTTCACCAGTTCGGGCTTCGAGCTCAGATCGCCGTTCACCGCGATGACTTTGCCCGACGCCGGGCTGTAAAGCTCGGACACCGCTTTGACCGATTCGATGTTGCCGGCACTCTGGCCCTGCGCCACCGCTCGTCCGACATCAGGCGGTTCAACGAAGACGACATCGCCCAGTTGCTTCTGCGCGTAATCGGTGATGCCGATGCGGCCGAGATTGCCGGTGACGATGATCCATTCATGATCTTTGGTGTAACGGCGATCCGCAGGATACATGCTTCAGCTCCGGGAACGTTTGTAGAATTGCCGTGAAACAACTCGCGCGGGCGCACGACGACCGCGAATCTCCACTTCGAATTCAGTACCGGGCGTCGTGCCCGCGATCGGCAGATACGCCAGCCCGATGGCTTTCTTCAACAACGGCGTTTGCGTGCCGCTCGTCACGATACCGTCTCCGCCGGCCGCATAGGCTTTGTACCCGTGGCGAGCAATGCCGGGCGCCAACATCTCGAAGCCGATGAGCTTACGGGTCAATCCATCGCGCTTCTGCTGCTCGAGTGCCGACTTGCCGATGAAATCATTCTTTTTCCATCCGACCAGCCATCCGAGATCGGCCTCGAGCACGGTGGTCGTTTCGTCCATGTCCTGGCCGGACAGGTGCATGCCCGCTTCCAGGCGCAGTGTGTCGCGCGCGCCAAGTCCGACGGGAACGATGCCTGCGGCGGCCCCTGTCTCGAGGATCGTATTCCAAACGCGCTCCGCTGACGCGGGAGGGATGAACAGCTCGAAGCCATCCTCACCCGTGTATCCCGTGCGCGCGATAATGCTGCGGACACCTGCGACTTCACCATGGGTGAACCAGTAGTACTTGACTGACGCGAGATCGGCGCCGGTCAGCTGCTGAACGATGCCTGGTGCCGCAGGTCCCTGAACCGCAAGCAGTGCATATCGCGAGCTCGAGTTCACAACGGCGACGTCGCCGACATTGCGAGTTTCCTCGGCGATCCATTTGTAGGCTTTGTCGATGTTGCCCGCGTTCACCACCAGCAGATAGTGGTCGCTCGCGAGACGGTAGACGATCAAATCATCAATGAACGTGCCCGCAGGCGTCGTGAGAGCCGAGTACTGGGCCTGCCCAACGCTCAGTTTGGCCGCGTCGTTGGTAGAAATCCGCTGCACGGCGGCGAGGGCGTCCTTCCCTGCTACTTCGATTTCCCCCATGTGGCTCACATCGAACAACCCAGCGTTCGTGCGCACGGCCGTGTGCTCGTTGGTGATGCCCGAGTACTCGACCGGCATATCCCAGCCTCCAAACGGCACCATGCGTGCGCCATGGGCACGATGACGGGCGTTCAGCGGCGTTTTCTTGAGTTGTTCGGTCGAAGACTGGTTCATGGAGGCGGGAGGCGGTCTCGAAGTCGTCAAGGTACTATGCGCTCGAACGTGGGTCAAGCGAACCGCAGACAAGGTCGAGCCAGGGGTGAGACATGCACGATTGCAGAATTTCTAAAACGTCTACATCATATTGATTATGAGACAGTTAGATGGCGTAATGGACAAATAAGCAGATATCTGCTTATTATTAGGCCATGCGCAGAAAGCCGGGCGGCTTGGTTCCTCTTGAAATGGCGATCTGTGTCTGCGCCCGCCGGCTTCAACTCGACGGTGTCGAGGCGTTTCACGGCTACGAAGTCGCCAAACATCTCGGTGACGTCACCAATCACAAGTTCCTCACCGCCTACGGCACGCTCTATCGCGCGCTGGAACGCCTCGAAGCCATGGGTCTGCTTCAGAGTCGCTGGGAAGATCCGGAAATTTCGGCGCGCGAAAACCGGCCCCGCCGTCGTTTGTACACGCTCACCGCCGCCGGCAAAGCCGCGGTGCAACAAGCGCAGGCGGCTATACACGAGAAGGCAGCGAAACATCTCCGGCGCCGCCCTGCTTCAACATGAAGTCGCAGCTGATCCCTGTCTCAGTCGCTCTGGTGCGCGCATGGACGCGCCTCTACACCTGGCGCCTGCCACAGTCACTGCGCGAATCCCGGCGCGCAGAAATTGAGTCCGACCTTTGGGAGACCTGTCATGACGCCGGCTCGCGTCTGAGCCCCGCGGTACAGGTGATCGTGCGACTGTTGCTGGGCATTCCTGACGATCTTCAATGGCGCATGACGCACGCATCGATCGTCAACAACTTCGTCATGATCATGGTCGCGTTGACCACGACGGTGTTCCTGCTCGCCGCGCTGTGGCTCGTCGATCTGGCCAGAGCTCGCAAGCTTCCGGTTCCCCCGAGTCTGCCGCCGCTTGTCATGCCTGCTCCACCGGTTGCTCCTCGTCCCGCCGTGCACGAGGAAGCGTGGCCGGCCACAAGGATGGTTGTATGAACAATGCGCGATCGGCGCGTCGCGTAGCGTTATCAATTCTCCTCTGTGCTCTTGTAACCGGCGCCAGCTCCGCCGCCCAGCAGGCACCGTCGTCTCGGCCGGCGGTACCGGTGGAGCCGACCACGGCCATACTCGATGCGTTTCGCTCGCATGACATCGTCGGTCTTGGCGAAGGCGCCCATGGCAACGAACAGGGTCATGCATTCCGCCTTTCGCTTATTCGCGATCCTAGATTCAGCGCAATCGTCAACGACATCGTTGTGGAATTCGGCAACGCTCGATATCAAGACGTCATGGATCGATTTGTTCAGGGCCAGGACGTACCGGAAAACGTCCTGCGCGACGTGTGGCAGAACACAACGCAGACGACGACCGTTTGGGAACGACCCATCTATGAGGAATTCTTTCGAGCGGTGCGAGCGCTCAACGCGGCTCTTCCCGCCGAGCGTCGGCTTCGTGTACTTCTTGGAGATCCTCCAATTGACTGGAGCACCGTTCAGACATTCGAGGACATCAACAAATGGATGGCCGATGGCAACCGGGATCGCTATCCGGCAGAGCTCATACGGCGAGAGGTCTTGGCAAAGAAACGGCGCGCACTCGTGATATACGGTGAAGGTCACCTCGTCCGGATCAGCCGGAGCATCGTCCAGATCCTCGAGAGCTCTGCGACTACACGAGTATTCACGATCGCCTCGCCGTTCTCGATGGCGACGGCTACCGATCCGAAGACACTGCAGGCTGACGCCGACTCGTGGCGCGTGCCGGGGCTTCTGAACATTCGCGGAACGGTGCTTGGTGCAGCTGCCGTCACTGCCTATCTTCCAGCTCCGGCGATGATGCGGGAGGGCAAGCCCGCACCCGCCGACGGCAGACGAGCCCCAGCCATGGAAGATCAGTTCGATGCAGTCGTCTATCTCGGGAATCCCGCAACAATCACCATGAGCCGGCTGCCCGCGGCACGCTGCGCCGATGCGTCGTACATCGAGATGCGGCTAGGGCGTATCGGATTGCTTCCTCCACCACTTTCCAAGAGTCAGGAGAATCGCCTGAAGCAGGAGTGCGCGTCTCAGCCAGCGAAATGACACTTCAGCTATAGACCGGCGTATGTTCGAAGCCGTTGCAGGCCAGGCGCCCAGCCGTCTCCGATTGGCCTTGCGGAAACTGCCGACTGTTCAGCAAACCGGCGTCGCCGTGCTGTTCGCCCTTATCGGATGGAGCAAGTTCGACAGCGACCCTCGCCACATGTGGGTGCAGATCTTCGACGAGATCGGCGTCGGACACTGGCTTCGGTATCTGACGGGGTGATGCAGGTCATAGGAGGAGTCCTGCTGCTGTTCCCAAAGACGATGACAGCAGGCGTGGCGATGCTGGCGTGCACGATGCTTGGCGCGAGCTTCATCGACGCCGTCGTGCTTCAGCAGCCGGTGTTCATCATTCCGCTGCTGCTCTCCATAGTGATCGCGATCGCGTGGACCACATCACGATAAGAGGCTGCGATCGTTGCTCCAGTGTTGGCCCCGCGCAGTCGCCGAGATGAATGCCCGGCTACTTGTGTTCGGTTAGCTTGATCCGTATGCCCACCCCGACGCGCAGGAGATGCCTGCCAAGCCCTGCGTACAGAGCTTCCTCGCCACGGAACGCAAAAGAGTATCTCAGCGAGGGCACGACTGCGAGTCGTCGTCCGGCCGTCGCCGCAACGTCGAAACCTGCCGTCAAGGCGAATCCACCGGTCCCGTCCCGACTGCGATCACCCTGACGCGTCGAACCGAAGAGGAGGCTTGTCCGGCTTTTGGTTCGATTGCCACGCCGTCCCTGACCGACGCTGTGAGTCCGACCAACGCGGATATCTGCGTGTCACGATGAGTACCGAGCACCGGCTTCGAACCCGTGTCAAACGCCGGACCGGTTACGAAGCGACCTCGCTGAAACGCCTCGAGCCGAGTCGTTGTGCTGAACTCTACTGCGAGCAGCGCTCGTGCGGATGAGGCTTCATAGGCAATCCTCACACCCGGCACGATTCCGGCTATTGGGTAATCGAGGTACGGGCCGCCAGCGCCCCTCCCGGCTGAAAAGACGCGATAACGCCCGCTGTGACACTTTTGGCCATCGGAGAGGAGCCGACGTCGTTTGTTCCTTGCGCCACCGAAACAACGGGAAAGAAAAGAAACAGCATGAAATTGTCAAGACAACAGTGAACCATTTTGCCTTCAGGACGCTCCGCGCTAAGTAATGCCGCTCGAACGATCTCGGCATACAGGAGTGTGGAGATTATCGTCCTCGTTCTGCCGCCAGCAGTCTCGCCACTTCGTCCGGCTCGTCAAACCCCGGCCGGACGAAGGCTCGAGCGCCGGGGAACACCCGCTCCAGTTCGTCGCTTAACCAGATCAGGTCGGCGATGAACGGCCCGACTTCAGCAGGCAAGGCGAGGCCGGTTTCGACAAGATGAAGCCATGCGGCGTGCGAGCGTTCTATTCCGATCAGCGCGACCTTTGCGGAGCCGTCGTGATCGGCGGCCCAATCGCGCTCGTCCGGATCGTCGTGTGCCAGACCCATAAATGCGCGGTGCATCTTGGCGCTAATCGAATATTGAAACCACCCAATGACTGAACGAGGGTCATCAGGGGCGTACGTCGAGATGAACCCGCGATTTTTG
Source organism: Vicinamibacterales bacterium (assembly GCA_963761975.1). GTDB lineage: Bacteria > Acidobacteriota > Vicinamibacteria > Vicinamibacterales > JAMQPK01 > JAMQPK01. Next base: position 1,333,337 of record CAVXIR010000007.1, on the reverse strand, counting down.
AGCCAGCGGTCCACTCGATCGCCGTAATCCATCCCCCGTGCTTCAACCGGCTCGTCTTCAGCTGCCACTGTCGGTACGGGCTTATCGAGAATGTGGGCCAACAGTGGGTCGTTCGCTATTCTGTTCATTTCGTCGATGAGTTCCTGCATCCATTGCGGCGGAAGTGGTGGAACGTCCTGCGGCAATGGTGGCGCATCGACGATTGCTTTCAGAGTGGAATCGAGCCCGGTCTCCAATTTCGCGCACTCTGCGAACGCACGACACCAAGACGAAAGAGCGCATGTCTCACACCATCGATCGCAGTAGCTATCGATGCGGACGATGAAGCCGTCCTGAACTTCCATGGTCCGCCTCCCAGCAAGATTGACCGCAAGTCGTTGAGCGGGATCATAGCGATCTGACGGGTGACCCGCCCGTCAGATCGGACAGTTCACATGGCTTCAGCGTCTTCTCCATCGTTTGATCGCGCTGTTCGGGCGGAGCAGCACGGCCGCGACGACGCCCACCAGTACCGCGACGATCACAATGGCCGCCGTTGAATCGCCGGCGTCAGGCCGATAACGACTCAGCGCGGGAACGACGATGGCCAGCACCAATCCGGCCAGTGAGATGCCGACAATGGCCTCGACGATGACGCTGAAGAGCAGCTTGTTCATAGTGCCTCACAATGGAAACATGAAACATCCGATGAACTGCCAGACATACTGCTGCGACCTGAGTGCCCATTCCCACTCGCACAGTTTGAAAATGAGGCTTCTGCTCCACCAAGAGGAGTCATTCGCATCGACCCAGCAGCTTTCGTACTGGCTGATCGCATCCATCAGCGCCACCTGATAGAGGCCGACGCAGTCGCGAAAAAAATCTGGCGCCCGCTTGAGAGACACCGCGCGCAGAGCCGCGCGCTGTTTACGGGTCACTCGCCTGCCGATACGTTTCGGCGCATCCACGTCGCCGTCGAGCAGCTGCACGATGGCGCCGTCGATGAGTGCCGAAACGGCAAGCGGGCCGTCTTCTTCGGTTTCGTCGCGGTTTTCGAGCGACGCAGAAAGCCGCTTGAAGGAACGGACCGCGGGCGAACCAAGGAGTAGTGCGCGAATGGCGTCGAAGGCGTCACCCTTGTCCGCCCGCGGATCCCAGCGCAGCGTGCGGCGTCCTCGTCCAACCTCGAATCCCGCCTGGCTGATGGCGATGGTGACGACATCCTTTCCCTGAGTGAGCCGCAGCGTCGTATCGCCACTCGGCGCCACCACCTTTTCCAGCGTGAAGTCGCCTCCTTTCAACGTGAGCACCGCATTCCCGGCCGCGTCGGCCGTCGCGGTGAACGTGGCATCGGTGATGCGGTCGTATTCCTGATAGCCGTTCCGGGCCGGCGAGTCATTACGCCTCCCCTGCGCTCCCGCGAGATCTGGGATGGCCATTGCCAGCAAGAGCGTCACCACGCAGCTGAGTCGAGACATACGCACTCCTTTTCCACCGTCGCGCATTCCGTTTCGGTGGACAGGCCACCTGCGCAGCGCGTCGGCGGACGGGCCCACCTTCGCGCGTTGCGCGAGGTGGAGTTTTGGACTGCGCATGACCTCGCAGGGCGATATCGCCCTACCCCGCTCCCGCGTGTCCGGTTGGCCGGGTGCGTCCAGCCTTGGTGACCCGTCGCCGTGACGGGACACTATCGTTCTGCCGAATACTCCGGTGGCGACTCTTGCACGCCGCTCACCTGCAACTTGTGGGCGTATCGCAAATAGGCCTGAAGCGTGTGATAGCTGATGCCGAGTGCCCGACAGGCCTTCCGCTTGTTGCGGCCGCTCCGCTCGAGCACCAGCCGCACGTAGCGGCTTCCCCACGCCCGCAACGTATCGTTGCGGACCATTGACGGCAGCAGCACGTCGCCAAAGCCGTCGCGAAGACGAATCGGAAGATCGTCGACTTCGATCGTGGCGTGTCGTGCGAGCGCCAGCGTGCGCTCCATCATCCGTTCGAGCTCGCGTACGTTGCCGGGCCAGTCGTATGTGAGCAGCGCATCCCCGGCCGCGCACGAGATCGTGAGGCGGCGCGCGTGGCTATGGCGCTCGAGAAAATAAGACGCCAGCTCGAGGATGTCTTCGCGGCGCTCACGCAGGGGCGGCACATGGATTTCGATGCCTGACAACCGGTAGAACAAATCGGCCCGGAACGCTCGCGCTTGGACCAGCGCAGATAATTTCTTGTTGGTCGCGGCCACGACCCGCGTGTTGACCCGATGGATGCCGTTGCCGCCGACGCGCTCAATCGCCAGGTCCTGCAGCGCCCGGAGGAGCTTTGCCTGGGCTGCCGGTGACAGGTCGGCCACCTCGTCGAGAAACAGCGTGCCGCCGTCGGCACATTCGAACTTGCCCCGCCGGCCGCGTACGCCAGTGGCGGTGCGGTCTTCGATACCGAACAACTCGGCCTCGAGAAGCGACTCGACCAGCGCAGCGCAGTTGACGGCGACGAACGGCCCACGCCGCCGTGGGCTCGTCTCGTGAATCTGCTGGGCAACCAGCTCTTTGCCGACGCCGCTTTCGCCGTCGATCAACACGGTGAAATCCGTGGCCGCCACGCGCTCGATGCGATCCCGCACGCTGCGCATCACCGCGCTGGAGCCAATGACGACCGCTGCGCTGTCCCGTCGCATGGCGGGATGTTGAAACAAGGCGTGTGCCATCGAATGATTGCGGGATTGAGACGAGCCACTCATCCAATCGTCCGCCCCTCCGGGTAGTTTGTTCCCAGACCTTCATCGTCCAGCTTGTGTGTAATGCCCGACGTCACTTATGGGTCGTAGCTTCCCCAATGGGAAGGCGTTCTTCGAAAGCGAGCGCACCTCGATACCGAATCTTCTCGCGGCCGAGCAGGCAGACGTGGCATCGAAGCACGCGCGCGGCGACACGAAATGCCGCTACCGGTTCCCCGAGCAGCACTTCTACGCGGAGGCCCGGCAGAAGCCGCCAATCCGTTTCAATGAGCGCACCGCCTGACGACAGATCGATGACGTGCGCCGATCGTCCGGGCCGGAGGCGCGCGCGATCCATCCCTGAATCGCTGAGGGCCGACACGCGTGTCGAGGCACGCCGCTCGCGTGTCAGCGCGTTTGCCATCTCCCATCCCCGAAATTGAATTCGAAGACGCGCGTTCGACCGGTTGCGCCGAGCACGCGTACGGCAAACTGGGTATTTCGCAGCCCGCGAATGAAGAGCGTGCCCGACGTGCAGGCGCCGGTCGGGCTGAAGCTCAACAACGTCGAGCTGCCGATCTGCACGGGGTCGCCGGGATTGAACGGCTGCCCCGGATCGAGGCCCGTGACATTCGGCAGGATGCCGAACGTGACACCAGGAAAGTGATGGTCGAGCCGCTCATCCAGCGTAATCGGCACGTCGACGCCCCTCCCGATATCGCGGCTGAGCACTCCGTTTCCATTCCCATCGGCATAAGTGCGCAGCCAGTATTCGCCACCCAGTTCGACAAATCTGATGGCCACGTGGGCCGAGCGCCTGACGGCTTCGAAACGCGCCATCGCCATACGCCCGGCCACGTAGCGGGCTGCCCCTGCCGCTCTGGTGCGTTCGACGTTGCCATAGGCGAGCGGAATCGCCGCGCCGCTGACGATGACGATGATGGCGATGACCATCAACAGTTCCAGTAGCGAGTAGCCCTTGCTGTTCACTTCTTCTACTTCCTACTTCCTACTTCCTACTTCTTACTTCTTACTACCTACTTCTCCGTTTTCACATCAGCGACTGTGAGCCGGCTCTTGATGCGCAGGAAGCTCTTCTCACCTACCCCGCGGACGTTCATGATCTCTTCGATCTTCTTGAAGGGCCCGTTCTTCTGCCGGTATGCCACGACGAGCTCCGCCGTCTTGAGACCGATACCCGGCAACGACGCGATTTGCGTGGCAGTGGCGTTGTTCAGATTGATGACTTCGGTGGACAAGGCGACGGGCGGCTTTGTGGCGCGCTGGGCTTCAGCGGTCCAGGAGCCGAACAACACGAGAGCGGCGGCGAGCATAAGCGCTGACCTGTTCATAACTCTGTCCTCCTCTGTAGATAGTCGTGGGGCCTCATCCCCACGAACGACGGACGCTCGACGATCGACGTAGCGGCTTTTCGCCGCTCGGCGCAGACGCGCGGAATGCGCAAGAGGCCCTGGTGGATCGAAGAGCTAGCACCGGTGGGGTCAGGCACCGTCACACGCGCGCGGATAACCAGGGCCGGTCAGGCCAATGGCAAGCCCCGGGCCGCATCGCGGGATCGCGAGCTGTCTTTGGATGTGCTTGAAAGGAAGTCGCTTCTACGCGCGGAGCGTGCGACGGCGCGCACGAACCGGGTTCGGCGTGAAAAGAATGTCGACGCGGGTTGTTATCGGTTGCTCATCGTGGCCGCTTCGGTGCGGTACCACGCGAGCGTCTGTTTCAGACCTTCTTCGAACGACACGATAGGTTTGTAACCCAGAACCGTGCGGGCGCGCGCGATGTCGGCCTGCGAGTCCCTCACGTCACCCGATCGCGCGGGTCCGTAACTGGGGTTGACATCGCTGCCAATCAGCCTGCGCATCGTGCGGAACAGCTCATTCAGGGAGATGCGCGATTCAGTCGCGACGTTGAAGACCCCTCCGGATGCGCCTGGTGCAGTGGTCGCTCGAAGCACACCATCCACGACATTGCCGACATACGTGAAGTCGCGAGTCTGCTCGCCATCGCCGTAAATCGTCGGCGCCTTGTTCTCGAGCAGCGCCTTGGCAAACACCGAGATGACGCCGGAGTACGGCGAAGACGGATCCTGCCGAGGACCGAAGACGTTGAAGTAGCGGATGGTGACCGTTTCGAGACCATAGAGAGCGGTGAACATCTGCATGTACTGCTCGCCGACCAGTTTCTGCAGCGCGTACGGGGACAACGGGTTGGTAGGCATGTCCTCGTGCTTCGGCAGCGTCGCGGTGTTGCCGTAGGCAGAGGACGAGCCGGCATAGACAACTCGTTTGACACGGGCATCGCGCGCTGCCACCAAGAGGTTGAGCGTCGCATCGACATTCGCGCGATTCGACGTGATGGGATCTTCGACCGATCGCGGAACCGATGGAATGGCAGCCTGGTGAAGGACGTAGTCCACATCCAGCACAGCACGCCGCGAGGTCGCGGCGTCGGCCAGATCGCCCTGTATGAACTCGACCTTGGGCAGGTGCGCAAGGTTCCTTCGATGCCCTGTAATGAGGTTGTCGACGACGCGCACGCGCTCGCCGCGGCGAGTAAGCTCTTCTGCAAGGTGCGACCCGATGAAGCCCGCACCGCCTGTGACGAGGTAAAGAGACATGGCTAGTCCGTAGTCAGCAGTCGACAGTCGCGGTTGGGGTCCGTGTGAACTGACAACCGAGACTGAAACCGATGACTTGAAAAAAGTACCGTAGCCGGCCGTAAGCCGAATTCTGTTCCCTTGCGGGAGACGATCATTCCTCTAGTCCCGGCATTGCTGACGGGATCAAGCGACCTACCCGGAAGCTTCGGACGAGCCGTCCTCTCGTCCGCCTTCGCCCGCCTTCGCCTCTCGGCTTCGGCGCGCGTCGGCGAGACATTGCCCCCCTATTTGGCCTTGCTCCGTGCGGGGTTTTGCCTGCCATCTGTCTTACGACAGACGCGGTGCGCTCTTACCGCACCTTTTCACCCTTACCTGAGCGGCGGGTCCAAAGGACCCGCCCTACGTATGTAGGCCGGGTCTTGTTAGACCCGGCATCTCGGGCGGTATGTTTTCTGTGCCACTTTCCTTCAGGTTGCCCTGACCGGGCGTTACCCGGCGCACTGCCCTGCGGAGTTCGGACTTTCCTCCCCGCCTTCGCTCGCCAGAACCTGACGAGCTTCGGCGCGGCGATCGTCTGGCCGACTACGGTATCGGACGATCCCTTATTGTACCTTAGCCGTCTGTCTCTTGACGGATTGCATACTGCTCGAGCTTCTTGTAGAGGTTGCTGCGCGGGGTGCCGATGACTTCGGCCGTCTTCGAGATATTCCAGCCGTGTTCCCGCAGTTTTTCGACGAGCCACGCGCGCTCGGCCGATTCCTTGAACTCGCGGAGCGTGCCCGCGTCGGATGCCGCACCCGAAGCGGCCGGTGGGGCGCCCGGCGCGGAGGGACGCGCCGGGCCCCTGTCTGACTTCAGCGTCTCCGGCAGATCGGGGACGTCGATCATGTCCCCTTCAGTCATGATGATCATCCGCTCGATTGTGTTGCGCAGCTCGCGAATGTTGCCGCGCCAGCGATAGCGTCTCATCATCTCCATCGCCGCCGGCGTCATCTGCTTCGGACGGCGGTTGTTCTCGCGCCCGAGCTGATTGAGAAAGTGCTTGACGAGCATCGGGATGTCTTCCGCCCGCTCGCGCAGCGGCGGGACGTAGATCGGAATAACGGCCAGGCGAAAATACAGATCCTCGCGGAAGTTTCCCTTCTCAATCTCCGCTTCGAGATTCTTGTTCGTCGCGGCGATGACCCTCACCTCGACATTCACCGTCTTGGCCGACCCCAGCCGCTCGACCTCGCCCTCCTGCAGCACGCGCAGCACTTTGGCCTGCGTCTTCAGGCTCATGTCGCCGACTTCGTCGAGAAAAATACTGCCGCGATCGGCCTGCTCGAATTTGCCGACCTGCCGTTCGGTGGCGCCGGTGAACGAGCCCTTCTCGTGGCCGAACAGCTCCGACTCGATGAGATCTTCGGGAATGGCCGCGCAATTGACCTGCACGAAGCGCTCGCGGCTGCGCGGGCTCAAGCGATGGATCGTGCGCGCGACGAGCTCTTTGCCCACTCCGCTCTCGCCCTGCAGCAGCACGGTTGCATGGGCGGGTGCGGCCTTTCGAATGGCTTCCTCGACCTTTCTCAGCGCCGGGCTGTTGCCGACCATCTGGTACTTGGAATCGACTTCCTGTCGCAGCGCCCGATAGGCGGTTTCCGTACCGATGACCGGCGAGCTCTTTTTCGATTCGCTCGAGAAGAACCGGCTCCGAAAACGGCTTCTCGATAAAGCCGGACGCCCCCTTGTCGCGGGCTTCGAAGGCGTTTTGTGCGGTGCCGTGGCCCGACACCATCACCACCGGCACAGCTGGATTCGAGGCCTTGATGCGCTCGAGCACCTCGAGCCCGTCCATGCCCGGCATCTTGATGTCGAGAAACACCAGGTCGGGCGGATCGCGTTCGATTAGCGCCAGGCCTTCCTGGCCCGTTGCCGCGCCGATGAACTGGTACCCCTGATACTCGAGCGTTCGGCGCATCGAGTCGCGGATGCCCGCTTCGTCATCAATGACTAGAATTCGGGATTTCATTTACCGCGCGTCGACGTGGACCGCGCGAATCGAGCGCTGATCCGATGCCGGCATGTAGACATAGACGGCCAGCACATCACCCGGGATCGCAGAACGGGCCAGACGGTTGTAGGCATCGGCGGAGTTGACGGGCCGGCGGTTAATCTCCATCACGACGTGATCGCGCTGGATGCCGGCGTCGTACGCGGCGCTTAAAGGATCGACGCGCGTCACGACCACGCCACTGACGCCATCGGGCAGCCGTAGCCGATTAGCCGTCGCGCGGTCGATATCGCGGACACTGAGTCCCAGCGGCTCGATCGTGTTGCTCGACGGGCGAACCGTCGGACTTCCTTCTTCGGGCGAGCGCCCCGGTTGGCGAGGCGGTCGCTCGCCGAGCCTCACGGTCAGCGTTTGCAGCCGGCCATCGCGCACCACTTGAAGCCTCGCAAGCGTGCCCGGGCCGCGGCGTGCGACCTCCCGGATGATCTCGTTGTTGCTCGTGATGCGCTTGTCGTCGATCCCGGTGATGATGTCGTACGCGCGCAAGCCGGCGCGGTGCCCCGGCGAGCCACTCGTGACATCCTGCACGAGCGCACCGTGAATTGACGTGAGGCGCAGCGAGCGCTGGAGATCGGGATCGACATCGGTCAGCACCGCGCCCATGAAGCCGCGCGCGACGCGTCCTTCGGTTCTGAGCTGCGGAAGAATCTCACGGGCCTCATTGATCGGCACGGCAAATCCGATGTTGCTCGCCCGTTGGCTGATCGCCGAGTTGATGCCGACCACCTCGCCGCGGCCGTTGATGAGCGGTCCGCCGCTGTTGCCGAAATTGATGGCCGCATCGGTCTGGATGTAATTGTCGAGGCTGGTGTCGAACAGCTTGCGGCCGAGATAGCTGACCACACCGACGGTGACCGTGTGATGGTAGGCCAGCGGATTGCCGATGGCGCACACCCACTCGCCGACGCGCAGATTCTCGGAGTCGCCCATCGGGGCCACCGGCAGATTCCTCCCGTCGACCTTGATGAGCGCGATATCGGTGTCGGGGTCGATGCCGAGCACGTGGGCCTGCAGGCTGTGGCCGTCGGAAAATTTCACCATGATCCGCTCGGCGTTCTGGATCACGTGGTAATTGGTCAGGATCTGCCCATCGCCTTCGATGACGAACCCGGTCCCGGACTGAGGGCGCACCGACCAGGGCCCCTGCGGGCTTGGGCTGTTCCCATCGAATGGAATCGGTTCGGGCGCGCGCCGGCGCCGCCCGCTCGTACGAGTCGTCGCTTCAATGTTGACGACTGCCGGATTGATGCTTTCGGCCACGTCGGCGAAATTCACCATCCCGGGAGCCATTACGGCTTTGACCGCTGCCGGCGGTGGCGGCGGGGCCGCCACAGGCGAAGGCGGCACGCTGGTTTCCTCCACAGCCACCGAAGCGGCAACTTGGGGCGTCGTCGATGGTGCGGAAACGGGCCAGCCCGCCGACGTCAGGCCAAGCAGGAAGGCCATCATCGCCGTCAGCGACAGGATGACGAGGACAAACGAGCGCGACACACTCGAATTATAAGCCGACTAGCTTCCGGAACGCGGCCTCGTGGAGCACGGAAATGCCCAATGTTTCCGCCCTGGCGAGCTTGCTTCCGGCGTCGGTGCCTGCCACAACGTGATCGGTCTTCTTACTCACCGAGCCGGTCACCTTGCCGCCACGAGATTGGATGGCCTCGGTCGCCTCTTCACGCGACATCGTGCTGAGCGTGCCCGTCAGAACGAAGGTCTTTCCGCTGAGCGGTCCGGGGGCACCCGTGGATGCGAGGGGACCGTCCATCTTCAGCCCAAGCGCCTTGAGCTCGGCAATCAGGTTTCTATTCGACGGTTGCGCGAAATAGTCGTGCACGGCTGCCGCGACGACCGGGCCAATGTCTGACACGGCTCGAAGCTGTTCTGGCGAGGCGGCGACGAGCGCGTCCATCGTGCCAAACGCGCCTGCCAACGCCTGCGCCCCGCGTTCGCCGACGTGGCGTATACCAAGCCCATACACCAGTCTCCAGAAGTCGCGCGTCTTGCTCCGTTCGATTTGTGCGATCAGGTTTGACGCCGATTTCTTGCCCATCCGTTCGACTTGTTCGAGACGTTCGGATGTCAGGCGGTAGACATCGGCATAGCTGGCAATCAGACCGTCGGCGATGAGCCGAGCGACGAGCGACTCGCCAAGCCCTTCGATATTCATCGCATGGCGGGCGGCGAAGTGCTCGAGACCCCGCTGAAGCTTCGCGGGGCAAGACGTGTTCTCGCACCGCCACACCGCCTCTTCCTCTGCACGCACGAGCTCGCTTTGACACCGCGGGCAATGCGTCGGCATTTGCCAACGCGCGGAGCGGTTCATTCGGTCGGCGTCTATCACGCGCACAACTTGCGGAATAATGTCGCCCGCCTTTTCCACGATGACGCGGTCGCCGTCGCGAATATCCTTTCGCGCCACTTCATTTGCGTTGTGCAGGGTCGCCATCGACACCGTCGTGCCTGCAATGAATACAGGCTCGAGCACCGCAAACGGCGTGACCGCGCCGGTGCGGCCGACGTTGATATCAATCTTGCGCAGCGTCGTCTCCGCCTGTTCCGGCGGAAATTTGAAGGCAACCGCCCATCGCGGAAATTTCGAGGTCGTGCCCAACCTGCTGCGAAGTGCGATGTTGTCGAGCTTGATGACGACGCCATCGGTGTCGAAGGGCAACGCTCGCGCCGCCGATGCCCGTTTCTCGCCCCACTCACGGCAATACTGCGCAACCCTGTCGATGCCCGCGAGCGCCTGCCAGTGCGGCTCGACGGGCAGCCCCCACGTCTTGAGGCCCTCCAGCAGTTCGTGATGCGTTTCCGGCGTGCCGTCCCTGCTGACCATCTGGTAGAGGAATGCCCGGAGCCCTCGCTTTTTCACCTGCGCTGGATCGAGCTGGCGAATCGCGCCTGAGGCGGCATTGCGGGGATTGGCGAAACGGGGCTCGCCGGCTTTTTCACGTTCGGCGTTGGTGCGCTCGAATTCCTGTCGAGGAAGGTACAGCTCGCCCCGGATTTCGATCGTACCTTTTGGACTGCCATGAAGCGTATGGGGTATGTCTTTGATCGTACGGACGTTGGCCGTTACGTCCTCACCCGTCGTGCCGTCGCCACGTGTCGCGGCTCGCATCAAACGGCCATCGCGATATTGGAGCGCGATGCTGAGGCCATCGATCTTCAATTCCGCGACGTACGCCACCTGTCCCTCGAGATTGCTGAGCCCGCGACGAAGCCGCTCGTCAAATTCCTTCAGTTCGTCTTCGTTATAGGCGTTGTCCAGGCTAAGCATCGGCTCGGCATGCTGGACCGAAGTGAAGCTTTCGGCGACTCGGCCGCCGGGGCGTTGCGTTGGTGAATCGGCGGTAACAAGGTCGGGGTGATCGCGCTCGAGGTTTTGAAGCTCGTGGAGGAGCGCGTCGAACTCGGCATCGGAGATCTCCGAGTCCTGGTCAACGTAGTAGCGCTCTTCGAAATGACGGATCTGTCGACGGAGCTCTTCTATCCGGGTTGCGGGATCCAAAGACGTCGCCTTGAATCTATAAACTGGAATCTAGCTAGAATCTAGAATCTAGCGGTCTCTCGCCAGGATGTAGTCAGGCAGTGCCATGAGCGCGTCGCGGGCATCTGACTTAGGAAACAGGTAGAGCTGCTTCTTCGCCAGCGCCGCCTGTTCCTGCGCCCGGTCCATCGCGTACTCGACCGACCGGGTTTCATGCAGCAGCCGGCAGATCTCACGCCACCGTTCGGGCGTTACGCACCGCTCGCGCACGATCGTGTGAATCATGTCGGCGGTCTCGGTATCGGCCCTCTGAAGGAGCCGGATAACCGGCAGCGTCACCTTTCCTTCGCGAAGATCGCCCCCGACCGGCTTCCCGAGCGCCGACTCATCTCCTGAGAAGTCGAGCAGGTCGTCGATCAGCTGAAACGACATACCGAGGCTGATACCGTACTGTTCGAGCGCGCGCTCCTGCTCCGGATCGGCGTTGCCCAGAATGCCGCCGATACGGGCGCAGCCTCCGAACAGATACGCGGTCTTGCGGCGGACGATATCGAGGTGCTCTTCCTCGCTAATCATCACGTCGCCCTTCTTGGAGAGCTGATACAGCTCGCCTTCAATCATCCGCAACGTGACGTCGCAGAGTTGGCGGACGATATCGAGGCGGTCGGGCGTCAGCGCCAGCCCCATCGACTTGATGTACAGGTAATCGCCGAGCAACACCGTGACGTCGCTTCCCCACCGCGCATGCACGGATGGCTGTCCGCGCCGCCACTGCGAGTCGTCTATTATGTCGTCGTGAACCAATGTGGCCGTGTGGATGAACTCCACGACTGCGGCGTAAAGGACGGCGAGGTCGCCTGAATATCCTGCCAGCCGGGCAGCCATCAACAGCACCGCCGGTCGAATCCGCTTACCCCCGCCGTTCTGAATGTAACGTCCTATCTTCGGAATCAGGTCGACCTGCGATTCGACATGACGATAGAACTCTGTTTCGACCCTTTCCAGATCTTCCCGGATTGGCTCGAACATCTGGACGAGGGTGGCGTATGTGGCTTGCTGCTCTACGGCGTCAGCGTTCTTCAAGGCCCGTTGATCACACCATATTACGTAACAGGGTGTCAACGAATAGACGGTTGTGGTGCATGGGTTTACGGCCGAAACAGGGATTCGAAATTGGCTGCGATCTGCCGATTGAGCTCCTCAATGCGCACGCCACGCAGGGTGGCAACCTCCTCGACGACCCTTGCCACCCAGGCCGGCTCGTTGCGTTTACCGCGGTGTGGGGCTGGGGCGAGATAGGGACTATCTGTCTCGCACAACAGGCGATCGGCGGGCACGAACGGCACGATTTCGCGGACGTTCGCCCCTTTTGGGAAGGTGACGATGCCGGCGAACGAGATGTGCATGCCAAGCGCGAGCGCTTGTTCGGCCAGGCGTCGGCTACCCGTAAAGCAGTGCATGACGCCCTGAACCAAGCCTCCACTTTCCTCCTGGAGGATGGCGATGGTGTCGTCTTCAGCCTCCCGCGTATGAATGACGACGGGCAGGTTCAGCTCGCGCGCAAGGCGAAGCTGCAGTCTGAAGATCATCTGCTGGACGTCCCTCGGGGCGAAGTCGTAGTGGTAGTCGAGGCCGATCTCGCCAAGCCCACGCGCATCGGGCATGGCTGAGATGGCACTGCGCACCAGAGCGACGACATCTGACTCACGGCCGCTGAACTGTCCGGCCTGGTGCGGATGCAGTCCCACGGCAAACCTGACCGCGGGCCAGGCCCTGGAGAGGTGTCGCGCGCGGTCAGCCTCGAGTGCACTCTCAGCGCCCAGGATGCAGAGCGTCTGCGTCAGACCCGCAGCCTGCGCCCGGGCGATCACAGCATCAAGATCTTTGACGAACGCATCGTCGGCCAGATGGCAATGGGAATCGATCACGATGTCCGATCGTAATAGGGATTAGGGGTCGTCGCTTCACACGAGCTTCATCGGATGTGGTGTACAAGGTGCCGATGATGCGCCATCCCGCGCTCTTTCGGTGGCTTGTCGCAATGGCGCTCACCCTCTTGGTGGCCATCCTCACGGCTCAGGATATCAAGCCCTTTCCAGAAGTCGACAGAACTGATTCCGGGCCTGACCGGCTGGCCGCGCGCGTCGAGCTCGGAAGGCTTCTCTTCTGGGATCCCATCCTTTCGGGCGACAGGGACATCGCGTGCGCCACGTGCCATCATCCGGACTTCGCGTATGCCGACGGTCGCGACCGTTCGCTTGGCACCGGCTCGATCGGATTGGGCCAGAAGCGAGTTGATACGTCGCGCGGCCAAATCCCGGCATTGCGACGAAATGCCCCTACCGTTCTGAACACTGCGTTCAACGGTCACGACGGCCGCCGGCGCCGGCGAAATGACGAGGTCAGGCCCGCGCCGGATCCTGCCATGGCGCCAATGTTCTGGGACAATCGGTTGCGAGGGCTGGAAGCACAGGCGCTTGAGCCGATCAAAACGTTCGAAGAGATGCGCGGGAGAGCATTAACAGAGGAATCTGCAATCGCGACTGTCGTCTCTCGGTTGCAACGCGTCCCTGAATATGTGCGTCGGTTCGGCGAATCCTTCGACGCTGGATCGACCATCGACTCGGTCATGGTCGCCCAGGCCATTGCTGCGTTCGAGCGCACGCTCGTCGCGATGAACAGTTCGTTCGATCGCTTTCGTGCAGGAGATGATCGGGCGTTGACACCGCAACAGCGTCGCGGGATGGTGACCTTCGACCAGGTTGGATGCGATCGCTGTCACGACGGTCCAATGTTCTCGGACTTCGACTTGCACGCCGAAGGTGTACCGGAACACCCAGGGCTCTCGACTGCCGACGCTGGTGATGGGCGCTTCCGTTTTCGGACGCCGTCACTCCGCAATATCGCGCTGACGGCTCCCTACATGCACAACGGCAGGCTCGCGACGCTTGCCGATGTCCTGCGCTTTTACGACAACGGGCGATCGGAGAATCCAAATGTGTCGAGCGACACCAGTCGGCGTGGGCGGACCGTGTCGCGCGGGCCACGCCTGGATCGGGATTTCGGGAGGGTCGACGACATGAGCGACGAGCAGATGGCCGATATTGTCGCGTTTCTCGAGTCGCTCACCGATCCGAACTTCGACAAGCGGATCCCCGCCGCGGTGCCAAGCGGGCTTCCGCCGGGCGGTCGAATCGCGAGGTAGCTGAGGGCCGCAAGTCGACAGCCAACGGTAAGTGTGACCTCGGTAGTCTGACATCGGTAGCGCAGGGCTTCAGCCCTGCCATCCACCCAGATCTGGCGTTGCGAACGCCGACTGCTATTCCTGCCGCCGATTGAGAGTGGCTATAATCCGGCGACTCGACCACAACGATGCCAGCCTCATTCTGACATGGCACACGCCGACGACCCGCGCCCGCTGCTCCGCCGCATCGTCGCCACGCTCGCGTATCGCGCCGCGAAGGTGCTGCGAGATGCGCCACCGGAATTTGGCTTGATGCAGGCGGGCTCGGCCACTCGCCGACCGGTCGAGATCGTCGCGCACCTTGGAGACCTTATGACGTGGGCGCTTTCGCTCGCGCACGGCAATTCGGTGTGGAAAGCCGGCGGGAGCGACGATTGGGACGTGGAAGTGGGCCGGTTCTTCGAGGGCCTCGCTGCGCTCGATGCAGAGCTCGCTGCAGATCGGCCGTTCGGCGGCTCAGCAGAGCAACTGATTCAAGGGCCGCTGGCAGACGCGCTGACCCATGTGGGACAGCTCGCGATGTTGCGCGGAATGGCGGGTGCTCCCGTCAAGCCTGAGAGCTATGCGCGGGCGGAAATCGTCGTCGGACGTGTCGGCATCGATCAGGCTGCGCCCCGGCGCGAGTTCAACGGCGACGCCAGCAGACGCCCCAATTCCTGACCGTACGCCTCGCCGAACATTCGCGCTCGGTCTGAGAAATTTCACTGGCCACGTTGTTGTTCATATAATCGCCGCGTCGTGCATTGCTTTGGACCAGATCGCTGAAGGAGTAACGTGCGCCGAACGCGAACTGCTGGTTTCGTCGGCGGGATGGCGCTCGTCGTGGTCATCGGCCAAGCCGGGCTGACCCAGCAATCCGTCCGCCAGCCGGGCGGCGACTGGCCGATGTATCGCCACGACTACGCCGGAACCGGCTATTCCCCACTCTCACAAATCAACACAAAAAATGTCGTGAGCCTGCGTGAGGTTTGGTCGTATCGGCTGCAGGGAGACCCGCCGGCGTCAGGCCCACCGGGAAGAGGTGGAGCCGCCGGCCCCAATTCTCAAGCCACTCCAATCGTGATCAACGGGACGATGTACCTTCCGACGGCGAACGACGTTGTGGCGCTCCATCCGGAAACGGGCGCGGAACGCTGGCGCCACATCGTTTCGGGCGCGGCGCCCTCGCGACGCGGCGTTGCGTATTGGTCGGGCGAAGGTGCAACGGCTCGCATCATCTTCATGGCGGGTCGCCGGCTCATTGCGCTCGACGCCAATACGGGACAGCCCTCCGCTATATTCGGCGCGAACGGCGAAGTCGATATCGTCGTGCCCTACAACTCGGTGCCGCTCGTCTATAAGAACGTCATCGTGGTTGGCGCGAACAATCCGCCGGGATCCGGCGGTGCTCTCGGGAATGCACGCGCGTTCGATGCGCGAACCGGAGCGAAGCTCTGGGAATTCAGCTCGGTCGCCCAGCCCGGCAGCGTCGGACACGACACATGGGAGGGCGACAGCTGGAAAGGCCGATTCGGCGCCAACGCGTGGCCGTTCTACTTCACGTTGGACGAGCAACGTGGCCTTTTGTATCTGCCTCTCGCGTCTCCGATACCAGGAGGCTACGGTGGAGATCGAGCGGGCGCCAATCTCTACGGAAACTCTGTCGTGGCCGTGGATGTTCAGACCGGCACGCACAAGTGGCACTTTCAAACGATTCATCATGACTTATGGGATGCCGATCCGCCGGCGCCTCCAGGACTTCTCGACATCAATCGAAACGGACGTCGCGTTCCTGCGATGGCGCTGACGACGAAGTCGGGTTACATGTACGTCCTGAATCGGGAAACTGGCCAGCCAGTCTTCGGCGTCGTGGAGCGCCCGGTGCCCACGAGCGACGTCCCTGGTGAGCGAAGCTTTCCCACACAGCCGATTCCGGTGAAGCCACAAGCGCTTGCGCGCGTGAGCTATCGCCCACAGGATCTGGTCAGCGCCGCAGATACCACTCCCGAACATGTCGCTGCGTGCCGGGAGTTGATCGAAAAAAGCGGCGGCGTCTACAACGCCGGACCATTTACGCCGTGGAAGTATCGAGAGGGGGAAGCCGCGACGTCGGCTTCTCTCGTCTTCCCAGGAGGACTGGGCGGTCCCAATTGGGGAGGAACAGCGTGGGATCCCAAGTCCGGGTATCTGTTTGTCGCGACTCAGGACGTCGGTGCTCTGGGCTTTGTCCGAAGAGCGCGCGATGGTGCCACTGTCGCGTACGAGAAGGCGACGCCCGGACGCGCGACCTTCGATGTGCCGATCGACGATCAAAGCTGGCCTTGTCAGAAGCCGCCATGGGGCAGCCTCATAGCAGTGAACGCAGCAACGGGCGATTTCGCATGGCGGGTTCCACTTGGCATAACAGAACGGCTCCCCGTCGGCAAACAGAACACCGGCCGTCCCGTGCTGGCCGGTCCAATCTCGACCGCGGGCGGTGTTTTGTTTATCGCGTCGACCGACGACAATCGCTTTCGCGCCTTCGACTCGCGAACCGGCAAAGAGTTGTGGATGACGACGATTGGTCGAAGAGGCAACGCGAACCCGATCACTTATGTGGGTCGTAATGGCAAGCAGTACGTCGCCGTTGTGGCGACCGACACTCTCAGGGTATTCGCGCTACCGTGAAGGAGTCAGGCAGCCCGCGCTTCGTTTCGCGCAGGATTTCGACGATGGCGCGGCGGTCGTCGCGTGAGAGTGTCGAATAGTTCCAGTCGCTGGCCGCACCCGACAAGACTTCCCACATCCGCTCGTACACAAGCGCTCTTGTCGCTGTCGGGAGCGCATCGAACGCTTCGGAATAAATCATGTAGCTGCAGGGGTAGCGAAGCAGCCTTCGGGTAAGGTCGAGATCGCGCAGCGAGCGTCCTTTGCCGTCGCGCGGCCCTTTCGACGGAAAGTCCTGCGCGAACGTGGATGTGCCGCGTATCGGTGACGCGAGCGACGCTTCATCCGCAAACAGCATGTAGTCAGCGAGCTCGCGCGCGGTGTCGCGCACGTGCGTTGGCAGCGACGTCGACTTTGGGTCGTCGTGCATGGCGATACGCGATTGCCAACCCAACCGCGTTAGCAGGTTCGTCATGTGCGTCTGATGATTCAGCACCATCAGGGCGGCCACGTCGCTGTGCGGCGTCAGGTAAGGAGCGGTGTCGAACGCCTGGCTCGCGGTAGTGAGCTTCGGTGCGACGTCAGCGCGCACGTAGGAGCGCGGGACGTGCAGCACCGGGACGTTGCCGATGTGCTTTGCGGGCACCTGAGCCCCGGTGACGTACCACCCGCCCCATCGATCCTCGATCGGAGTCCGGTGATCCATTGGCCAGCCCTGCGCGTACTCGTTCTTGTTGTCCGATAGCGGTAACACGCTCATCGTCAAAATACCGGGCACGCCGTGGGTTTGCGGCAGCAGATGGCACTGGAGGCAGTCGCCGTCCCGGCGAACGAATTGTGGTTTTTCACGAGGCTGTTGCGGAATCGAATAGAAATGAACGCCTTGCGTGGCGTCGAACACCGTGACCTCGGCCGTGTCTGCACCGTTCGCCCAGCCAATGGCGACGGTGTCGTTGAAATAGATTGCGCGAGGCGTCGCTTTGCTGATGTGCGCGCGCTGCAGGCTGTTTTCGGAGAACACAAGCGTCTGCGACGAAATCGGGATCTCGAGCGCCTTCAGCACAGCTGCCAGATAACCGCGCGGCCCCGCGTCGAATTGCAATTTGACGTCGCCCTTTTCGATGCGGTCATTCAACGTGACAACAGCATCGAGCACTGGACGCGTCGAGTATTGAATCGCCGGGTGATCGCGGGAGATAAACATCCCGGTGGTCTGCGCGGACAACACAGCGATGCACAGCACTGCGGCGGCTCCTCCGATGCTGAGCGTCACCCACCGGCGCGTGATGTTCCTAATCCCTACGCCCAACTCTCCAATCCCTAAACTCAGCCCTTCGCCCCGAGCCCTCTGCCCTGAGGCCCTCAGCCCTTATCAAGCTTCAGTATATGCCCACGCACCTGCGATGCCGGCGATCACGACTTCGACCAGCCCCCAGACCGTCGTGAGAATCATTAGGTTTCGAGGAAAGAGGTTTATGACGATGAAAAACAGGTTCGGGAAGAGATATCCCAGCCCCCAGCACAACAGCGACGCGCAGATAGCCGTTTGCACGCCGGCGCCGAATCGCGGCCTGATTGCGGCGTACGTCCACACCAGAATGAATCCAAAGCCGAAGCTGAAGATGACGAACCAGATAATCATCGACGGATCGACGGGAGGTTTGTTGAGCGCTGCCATTGCCGCGGTCATTTCTTCTTCGACGACCATGGTGTTGAGCACGAACTCACTGGCGTTGATGATGATGCCCGCGATGAATCCGCCGATGAGGACACGAGCGAGGTTGATCCGGCCCATGCAGACACCTCCTGGCGACTTTCGCCTTACGACTCTCGACGTGCGACCTGCGACTGACGCAAGTCAACGCACACGCCAGCCAGGCTCTGCGTCAACAGTGAGGAGCACAGGCTGGCCACCTTCCGGGCTCGCCGCCAGCACCATGCCGTTCGACTCGATTCCCATCAATTTTGCGGGCTTCAGATTCGCGACCACGACGATGGTCCTGCCGACGAGCGATTCGGGCTGATAGGCTTCGGCAATGCCCGCGAGAATCGTACGCTGCTCGGTGCCAAGGTCGACCTGGAGCTTGATCAGTTTCTTCGATTTCGGAACGTTCTCCGCTGCGATCACCTTGGCGGTGCGTAGCTCGACGTTCATGAATGTGTCGATGGAAATTCGCTCGCCGGGTTCGGTTCTTGGTGCTGAGTTCTGGGTGCTGGGTTCAGCTATCTCGGTTCGAGGTTCTGTGTTCGGGACGGTATCAGCCACAATTTTCTCCTTCGCAGACTTTCGATCAAAACGCGGCCAGAGGGGCACGTCCTGAACGACAACGCGTTCTCCTTCCGCCCGCCATCGTCCGTCCCGATCGAGGGCCAGAGAAGTTGACGCCACGCCAACGCGACGCAGGATTTCGCGAGACGCCGCAGGCATTATCGGCGACAACAGAACGGCGGCAAGGCGAATAGCCTCCGCTGCGTCGAAAAGAACCTGGCTCAATCGATCGGTTTGCGACGGGTCCTTCGCCAGCGCCCAGGGTGCAGCGCCGGCGATATGCAGGTTCGCCGCATCAATCAGGCGAAACACGTGGGCCGCCGCGTCCGTAATTTCGAGCTCGTCCATGGCGCGCCGGTATGCTGCCGCAACCTCATCGGCGCTCTCTCTTAGCCGCGGTGAGGATTCGCCAGTCGGCACCAGTCGGCCTTGCCGATACTGATGTGCCATCGCGGTCACGCGGCTGACGAGATTCCCCAGGTTATTCGCGAGGTCGGCGTTGTATCGTTCGTCGAATCGTTCCCAGGCGAAGTCCCCATCGTCGCCGAAGACAATTTCCTTCACCAGATACAGACGAAGCGGATCGACGCCATGACGTTCGGCGGCAAGTAACGGGTCCACGATCGTGCCGGCGGATTTGCTCATCCGCTGTCCCGCCAGGGTCATGAAACCGTGGGAGAACACCTTTCGCGGAATCGGGAGCTTCGCGCTCATCAGCATGGCAGGCCAGATGACGGTGTGAAACCGGGTGATGTCCTTGCCGATCAAATGAAGATCGGCCGGCCACCACTTCTCCAGGCGCTGGCTGTCGGTTCCAAGGCCTACTGCCGCCGCGTAGTTAATCAGCGCATCGAACCAGACATAAACAACGCTATTCGGGTCCCACGGCAACGGAATGCCCCACGACTGCCCTGCCCGGCTGATCGAGATGTCGTCGAGACCGCTCTCGAGCAGTCGAAGCTGCTCGTTGCGGCGCGCCTCTGGCTCGAAAAACCTCGGATTGGTCCTGAAAAGATCCAGCAGCGGCTCCTGGTACTTCGACAGCCGGAAAAAGTAGTTCTTTTCCTTGATCCACTGCGGCTCGGTCTGCGGATGCAGCGGACAGCGCCCGTCGACGAGTTCCTTTTCCGGCTTGAAGGCCTCGCATCCAACGCAATACCACCCTTCGTAGACGCCCTCGTAAATATCGCCTGCGTCATAGATCCGCTGCACCAGCTCTGTAACACCCGATTTGTGGCGCGGCTCGGTCGTACGAATGAAGTAGTCGTATGAAAGATCCAGCGCACGCCACGTCTTCTGGAACATCTCCTCCATCCGATCGCAATATGTGAGGGGATCGAGGCCCTGTTCCAACGCACTCTTGTAGACATTCTGCGAGTGCTCGTCATTTCCCATGAGAAAGTAGGTCTCAACGCCGCTCAAGCGCTTGTAGCGCGCGATGACGTCCGCGCACACCTTCTCGTACGCGGTCCCTAAATGCGGGACGCTGTTAACGTAGTCGATTGCCGTCGTGAGATAGAAGCGCGACACGTAGCCCTCAGCCCTTAGCCCTGTTGTCGAGATAAGCCTTTGTCGCGGCGGCCTGCACGTCCTTCACAGGAACGCCTTGCGCCGAGGCAATTCGCAGACAGTCCTCGAACTCCGGCGAAACATTGACGACGCGGCCGCCCAGACGCGCCACTTTAAACCGCACGGTGCCCAACGGCGTGCTCACGTCGACGATTTCACGCTCGAGACGCTCGCGCATCACTTCGTGATATCGCACGCCGATCGTCGTCGTCTCGCGAAAGACGATTGCCGACAGCTCCGAACGATGTTCGGGCCGTCCGAGGATTGTCAGCAACGTTCCGGGCCGGTTTTTTTTCATCTGAACCGATGCGAAGTACACCTCGAGCGCGCCGGCAGCATACAACCGCTCCATGACGAGTCCGAAAAGCTGCGGATTCATGTCGTCGATTTCGCATTCCAGTACGACGATGCGTTCGATCGTCGGCTCGTCGGTACTCTCGCCCACCAGGACTCGCAGCACATTCGGTGTGTTCGGCAGGTCGCGATCGCCGGCGCCATAGCCGACATGCTCCACTGTCATCGCCGGAACGGGACCGAACGAGGTGGCGTAGCTCGTGACAAGAAGTGCGCCTGTCGGTGTCACAAGCTCGCTTTGGATGCCAGTCGAGTAAACAGGTGCCCCACGGAGCAGCTTCACCGTAGCCGGTGCCGGAACAGGAAAATGACCGTGCTCAGAATTCACCATTCCACCGCCGACATTCAGCGGCGAACTGATGATGCGATCGGCCCGGAACCAATCCAGCGCGAACACTGCGCCGACGATGTCGATAATCGAATCGAGCGCACCGACCTCATGCAGGTGGATCGTGTCGATTGGAATCTGATGGATGGCCGCTTCGGCCTCACCCAGCCGATGAAACAGTTCCTTCGCACGAGCCCGAGACACCGGAGACAGCGCCGAGCGTTCAATCAGGCTGTTGATCTCGGCGAGACTGCGGTGATGATGATGCGCGGGCGGATCGACGATCGTCGATCGGCCATCGTCGATCGTCGATAGGTCGGTGACGATGGACGATGGACGATGGACGATGGACGATGGGTGCGAGTGGCCGTGGTCGTGCGCATGATCGTGGCTCCCGTGATGCTGGTGATGATCATTATCGTCGTGACCATGACCATGGGCGTGGGCGCCGTTCTCTTCGACGATGAACTTCGTTGCCGAGACCCCGGCTCGCAAGACGCGTGTGGCCGAGATCGACGCCCCTTCGATCGCCAGACTGCCGAGTGCGCGGCGCAGCTCGTCGAGCGGCAGCCCTGCATCCAGCAGGGCGCCCAGCACCATGTCGCCCGATGCGCCGTTGAAACAATCGAAATACAGAATGCGTGACATAGATAGCAGCTTGTAGCTGGTAGCCGGTCGCTTGTAGCTATTCCCCCGCGAGCCGGCAGCTACACACTACCAGCTACAGGCTACTCGCTGCCAGCTACGAGCTACCAGCTAGAGTCTACCTGCTTCGCGGAAGCTGAAATAGCGCGTGTCGGCCAGGATAACGTGGTCGATGACATCGATGCCCATGATCTCGCCGGCCTGCACCAGCCGTCGCGTCAGATCGACATCATCCCGGCTCGGGAGCGGGTCGCCCGATGGATGGTTATGAAAGAGCACGATGGCCGCCGCAGATGCCGAAGCCGCCTCCCGGAAGATCTCTCTCGGATGCGCGGGGCTGGAATCGAGCGTGCCTACAGACACGACCGACGTGCGAATGAGTCTGTACTTTGTGTCGAGCATCATCAAACCGAACTGTTCTACCGGTCGCGACCCGAACTGCGGCAGCAGATAGTTGGCGACCTCGCCCGGGGTGATGAACTGCATGCGCGCTCGCGGACATCTCAAGAGCGTGCGGCGACCCAGTTCGACGGCGGCCAGTACTTGAGCCGCCTTCGCCATGCCCATCCCGTCGACGCGGCGCAGGTCGTCCACCGTGGTGCGAGGGATCCCGTGCAGCCCGCCGGTTGTCTCCAGGATTTCATTGGCCAGCATGAGGGCATTGCCGTGCCGCGAGCCGCTGCCGACGACGATCGCCACGAGCTCGTTATCGCCGAGCCCGGCTGCGCCAAGACGGAACAGCTTTTCGCGTGGTCGATCGTTTACCGACAGGGCTTTGATGGCCAAGTTATACTCACGGAGATGTCGCGCCGTTATTCGAGCTGGTTGTGCGCAGCCTGTTTTTGCTCGTTGTTCCTCGTTATCGCCTGCGGAACGCCACCCAGTCGCGAAATGGATCAAGCGCAGGGTGCCATTGATACGGCGCGGGCCGCAGGCGCCGATCGCTACGCCGCCGAGCAGTACGGCGCGGCCGTCAAAGCCCTTGAAAGCGCACAGGCCGCCGTCGCGCAGCGCGACTACCGCCTGGCGCTCAACCACGCGCTCGACAGCCGCGATCGTGCGCAGAGCGCGGCAAAGGAGGCGGCGAGCCAGCAGGCAGTGCTGCGCAGCGGCTCGGAGCGCCGGCTCGGGCAAGTGACGGCTCTCCTCGATCAGACGAGGAAGAAGCTCGCCTCAGCGGAGGCGGCACGGTTGCCGCGCCGAGCGCTGGCCACCGCACGACTGATCATCGGCGATGCTGAGGCGTCTCTGCAAAAAGCGGGCACGGACATTCAGGAAGGCAATTATCTGGAAAGCCAGAACCGGCTGGCGGAATCTGCCAAGAAACTTCAATCGGCCATTGCAGAAATCGACACGGCAACGAAGGGGCGGGGAAAGCCACGGCGATAGAGAAGATCAGACCCCATACCACGATCCTTCGAAGACGAGCTTTGCCCAGCCAGTCAGATAGAGGTTCCCGTCTTTGAGCCATTCGACCCGCTGGCTGCCGCCCGGCGAGATGACTTCCACGTCACGAGTCGCGCCGCCGAAGCATGCCGCGGCTACCGCGGCGCCGCAGGCGCCGGTGCCCGACGCCTGAGTCGGGCCGACGCCGCGTTCCCAGATCAAAATCCGGACGCGATTCGGCGCCTCCACTTTTGCAAACGAGACGTTCGTGCGATCCGGAAAGTACCGATGATGTTCGATCGCCGGACCGAGCGTGTGCAGCCGAGCCTCGAGCAGCGGATCATCAAGCAGTACGCACTGCGGATTGCCGACCGAAAGCACGACCGCTTGGACAGTTTCACCAGCAGCTTTCAGCGCGATCTGTCCGATGTTCCGGGGTGCGCCCATCGACGCGCGGAAGGTCAGGGTGTCGCCATTCCTCTCGCGTAACTCCATCACCTTCAATCCGGCAGGCGTGTCGATCGTCACTTCTGTCGCGCCAGGGCACTCACGGACGGCCAGCGCCGCAAGGCATCGAATCCCATTGCCGGATACTTCAGAAGGGCTCCCATCGGCGTTGAACAGCCGCATGCTGACGGAGGATGTGCCAAACGCGTAGATCATTAACCCGTCGGCACCGACGCCCTCGTGCCGGTGGCACATGGCGCGGGCCAGAGCGGCCGGATCGAGGCCGAGCACGTCGGATTCGGGCACGAGGAGAAAGTCATTCCCGTAGGCATGTCCTTTGATTACCGAAATGCCTTTTGGCATCAGACCTCACAGAACGCCAATAGATGCCAGCCAAAGCGCCTCGTCAGCGATCGCGGCATCGCATTGAACAGACCCACGAAAAACGTGTTGTACAACGTGCCCTTCAATCCACCGTGCAGACGTGTCCTGACCGGAAAGCGTTCGGGCACGATGCGGACGCGTGAAAAACCCCTGAGCAGCTCGCGGAACTCGCCAATCGAATATTTCTTCAGCATCGGCGCATCGACGTGTTCCAGATCGACCTTGGTTATTTGCGAGAGCGCGTTCAGCCACGAGATGCGGTTGTAGACCTGAAACACGGCCATGCCGCCAGGCTTCAGGACGCGCCGGCATTCGCCGACGAGCGCGTGATCGTCGCAGGTGTACTGCACGACGCCATGCGCGTACACCAGATCGAACCTTCCATTGCCGAACGGAAGCGCTTCACCGTCGGCCACAGCGAGCTCGACGGGCAGCTTCGCGAGGACGAAATTCTGAGCGGCGAGGTCGATCGAAGACGGCGCCAGGTCGATTCCCGTCGCCTTTGCACCATGCCGTGCGAACCGAATCAGATCGGTGCCCGCTCCGCAACCGACTTCGAGCACGCGCCGCCCGCGATACTGCTCGAATGGCACGAGACGCGGCAGGTGATGGAGCTTTTCAAAATGGTACTGCTCGAGGTCGGCGAAAAAGCCGGGTGATCCCGGGGGCTGGGTGGTGATCTCGAGGTCGTGAATGTGTGTGTCCCAGTAGGCGCGCACGGCGCGCTGGGACGAGAGCTGATCCGGACGTGTGGGCACGTACGCCTACTATAAGATAGTTCACGCTTGATTCGAGATCTCCCGCGCCTTGCGGAACGCGAGTTCGACGTGCTCGTGGTGGGCGGCGGCATCTACGGCCTGACGATTGCCTACGACGCGGCTCAGCGCGGTCTGGCGGTTGCGCTCGTCGAACGCGGCGATTTTGGCGCCGCGACGTCGTTCAATCATCTGAAAACGATTCACGGTGGCCTCCGATACCTGCAGTCGGCCGACCTGCGGCGCATGCGCGAGTCAAACCGCGAGCGGCGTGCATTTGGCCGAATCGCACCACGTTTTATCGCGCCTCTCCCCTTCGCGATGCCGACCGGCTCGTCGATGACGCGTCGTCCGCTTGCGATGAGAGCCGCGCTCGCGCTCGACGCCATTGTCGGCACCGATCGCAACGAAGGTGTGGACGCGTCACGTCATCTGCCGGCCGGCCGCATTATCACGGGGGCTGAGTGCCGCGAGCTGTTCGACGGAGCCGTTCCCTCCGTGGCCTCCGCAGCGATGTGGCACGACTATCAGACGACAAACGGCGATCGGCTGACGCTGTCATTCGCAGAGGCGGCCTCAGGTCACGGTGCGGTGCTGGCGAACTACACCGAAGCGTGCAGCCCCGTTTGGAAGGGCGACCGGATCGCCGGAATCACGGCGCGCGACCGCCTGGCCGGGCAGGAGCTCGAGATTCGAGCGCGCGTGCTTGTGAATGCCGCTGGCCCGTGGAGCGCGACGATGCTCGATCGTGTGGGCGCATGTACGCGCGGGCAGTTGTTGAAGGCGATGAATCTGGTGACGTCGCGACCGGCCCGGAAGGCGGCACTCGTTGCCCGCATGCGCGGCGGCCGGTCCCTCGTGATGCTCCCCTGGCAGGGGCGGACGCTAATCGGCACCAGCGAGTCGGCCGATGAGCGGCAGGCCGACGATCAAGACGCCAAACGCACTGAGGTCGACGGATTCGTCCGCGACATCAACGAAACCTTTCCCGCGCTCGGCCTGAAGGCCAGCGAAATTACGCTCGTCCATCGCGGCATCGTCCCTGCGGTCGCCAGCGCCGGCCGCCTGACGCCACTCAGCCATTCGCGCATCGTCGATCATGGAGTTAACGGCGGTCGTCACGGACTGATCACGATCATCGGCGTGAAGTACACGACTGCGCGCAGCGTCGCTGAGCGAGCCGTCGATCAGGTGTTCCGGAATCTCGGACGCGCTCCGGTCCAGTGCCGCACGGCTGAGACGCTACTGCCGGGTGCTGGGTTGGACGATCGAGACGCGGCGGATCCTGTTCTGCATGCGATTCGCCATCAGATGGCACATTCGCTGACCGACGTCGTGATTCGAAGAACCGGCTTCGGAGCAGCCGGCCATCCAGGCGAAGGGATCGTCAACGACATCGCAAGTCGCATGCAGACTGCCCTTGGGTGGTCGCAGGATCGGAAGCAGCGCGAGATTGAAGCTGTCCAAAGTTTCTATGAGATCGTCTGACAGGAGCCGGCATGAATGACCTGATCTCGAAATTCGGCGTTCTCGTTTGTGTCTGCGTCGCAGCCGCGTGCGCCGCGGCACCTCGTTACGACGTCATCATTCGTGGCGGCATGGTATATGACGGCTCCGGAGGGTCCGCTACGCGCGCCGACGTCGGTATTCGCAACGATCAAATCGCAGCGATTGAAAATCTCAGCCGCGCACAAGCGTCAGTCGAGATCGATGCGCGTGGTCTTGCCGTGGCGCCCGGCTTTATCAATATGCTGAGCTGGGCCACTGAGTCCTTGATACAGGACCCTCGGTCGCAGAGCGACATCAGGCAGGGTGTGACGCTCGAGGTGATGGGCGAAGGCGAGTCGATGGGGCCGCTGAATGCGTCGATGAAGAAGCTGAACACCGAGCTTCAAAGCGACATCAAATACGACATTTCCTGGACGACGCTCGGCGAGTACCTGGAGTTTCTCGAGAAAAAGGGCATCTCCGCGAACGTCGCGTCATTTGTGGGGGCGACAACGATCCGCATCCACGAGCTCGGGTATGTCGATCGTGCGCCAACGCCAGAAGAGCTGAACCGCATGCGCACGCTCGTCCGGGCTGCGATGGAAGAGGGGGCGGTCGGCGTAGGCTCCTCTCTCATCTACGCCCCCGCGTTTTATGCCAAGACGGAAGAACTGATTGCGCTCGCGCAGGAAGCGGCAAGATATGGAGGGATGTACATTTCGCACATCCGAAGCGAGGGAAACGGATTGCTCGAAGCCGTTGACGAGCTGATTCGAATTGCACAAGAGGCGAAGATACCCGCTGAGATTTATCACCTGAAGGCTGCCGGTGAGCAAAACTGGCCGAAGATGGACCAGGTGATCGAGCGCATTGAAGCGGCGCGCAGGCAAGGCCTGCAGATTACGGCCGACATGTACAACTACCCTGCCGGTGCGACCGGGCTCGACGCGGCGATGCCGCCTTGGGTGCAGGAAGGCGGACTGCGCGAATGGATCCGGCGGCTCAAGGACCCAGCCATCCGCGAACGCGTGCGACGCGAGATGAGCACGCCGACCAACGCGTGGGAGAGCCTCTACCTTGCGGCAGGCTCACCAGACCGGGTGTTGCTCGTGGCGTTCAAACAGGACAGCCTGAAGCCTCTCACCGGCAAGACGCTGGCCGAAGTAGCGAAAATGCGTGGCAAGACACCAGAAGAGACGGCGATGGATCTCGTCATCGAGGATGACAGCCGCGTCGGTACGGTTTACTTTCTCATGTCGGAAGACAACATACGGAAGCAGTTGAAGCTGCCGTGGGTGAGCTTCGATTCCGACGCGGAATCGCTCGCTCCGGAGGGTGTCTTCCTGAGGTCGAATCCGCATCCGCGGGCGTACGGCAACTTTGCGCGCCTGCTGGGTCGCTACGTTCGTGATGAGAAGGTGATCTCGCTCGAGGAGGCTATCCGACGCCTCACGTCGCTGCCGGCCGCGAATCTGAAACTCGACAGGCGCGGCTCGTTGAAGGCGGGCCACTTTGCAGACGTCGTCGTGTTCGATCCCGCGACCATTCAGGACCACGCGACATTCGATAAACCTCATCAGTACAGCACGGGGGTGAAGCACGTATTCGTCAACGGCGTCCAGGTTTTGAAGGCCGGCGAACACACTGGTGCGACACCAGGCCGATTCGTCCGTGGTCCCGGGTACAAGCGCGCATCCTAGTGCTTACGTAAAGCGTAAAAAGAGGGTCAGACCCTCTTTCTACCTATCGCGCAATGACATACGTCGCGCCGGCGGAAATGCCGAAGCCCGGGTCACGATCAGTAAACCCGGCGAGCATGCCAAAGTCGAGACGTAGCATCGCGTAGGTGTACCGGCCGGCGAGGCGGAATACTCCTCGACTTTCGAGGCCGGCGGGCACGATCTTCTCGAAGGGCGTGAGCCGCCCGTTGACTTCGCCAACCACCTCGAATTGGTTCGTCACCGCGCGCGCGATCGAAGCGCCGAATCCCAAAGCCGTGACGGCATTCTGGCCTTGAGGATTGCCGAGGAAGAACAGCCCGACATTGCCGACCGTGCGCACCGACTGCACTGTCTTGGCCATCAGGAAGGTCGCGAAGAAGTCTGTCGTGCCGAGACCGATGCCTTGGTCCTCCGGGGCAAATGGCAGCTTCGTGCCGAATCGGATGCCCAGTGCCGGCCGCGACTCCGTTTCGGACAAGGCACGAATCTTCGTCGCGACGACAAGATCGTCGAAGCTGAGAGCGGTGTCGCCGGCGACGAGCGACGTACTGCGGGCGAGCGGCGCGAACGGATTTCGCCGCTCGACGGCAAGCCTCTGCACAAGCGCGCCGTCGATCTGCACCTCTGCAGTGGGACCGATTCCAGCGCTCACGCCGAATACGCCAAAACGTGTGATATCGCCCGTGAGCCCGTTCGCCGAATGCGTTTGATCGCGTTCGAACGAGACTCCGCCTTCAATGAGGGCCCGAGCGGCGCCGATCGTCTCGGGGTCCTCGGTCACTAGAGGGCGCTGTTGTGCATAGGCGCCAACAGGCATAGCGAGGCACGTCGCGAACAAGACAGAGATTCGGATTAGATTGGTCATTCGTGTATCCCCAGGGCTCACCATCTCCGCCGGCTATCCAGAAGAATCGTCACCGGCCCGTCGTTGACCAGCTCCACTTCCATGTGCGCCTGGAATTCGCCGGTCTCCACTTTCAGGTTCATCGCGCGAAGCTCGCTGACCAGACTTTCGTAGAGCGGCCTCGCACTGGCCGGTGCTTCGGCGTCGTCAAATGACGGTCGCCGGCCCTTCCGGCAATCACCGCACAATGTGAATTGTGAGACGGCTAAAACGGCGCCTCCCGCGTCGCCAATCGCGCGGTTCATCTTGCCTTCGGCATCTTCGAAAATGCGGAGGCCGTTTATCTTGGCTGCGACGTACTTGATGTCGTCAGGTCCGTCGCCCTTCTCGACGCCAGCGAAAACCAGCAGACCACGGCCGATCTCACCGACGATCCGCCCATCGATCCGCACACGCGCAGCAGTGACGCGTTGGACGACGGCGCGCAAGGGCTAATAGCGAATCTGGAGCAGCTGAGGGGAGGGCTGCTCCTCGAGAATGTCGGCGGCCGGGTTCAACCGCGTGTCGAGCAAATGCCGCGTCGACACATTCGACAAGGCCTTCAGCATCGAGTTCTTCACGCCCACGTTGTCGCGCTCGAGATCCATCAGCAGTTGTTTGATGCGCTGCCGCTGCAGGCTTAAGTCGCCGCAGGCCGGACAGCAGCAGCTGATGACCGGCAGCTTCATCGACGTTGTGTAATCGCGGCAATCGGCCTCACCAACGTAGACGAGCGGCCTGATCACGACATGCGCCCGGTCGTCCGATACGAGCCGGGCAGGCATCGCCTTCAGGCTGCCCTCGAAGAACAGGTTCAGCAAGAGCGTCTCGATGAAGTCGTCGGCGTGATGGCCGAGCGCAATCTTGGTTGCGCCGACTTTGTCGGCCAGCCGATACAACGCGCCCCGCCGCAGTCGCGCACAGAGCGAGCACGGTGTAGCATTTGCGCCGAGCAGATCATCCATCACCTCGCCGATCGACGTATGTTCAACGTGACACTCCCAACCGTGTGCGTCGCACGTCCCTTTGATGGTCTCGTGCTGAAAGTTCTCGTACCCCGAATCGATGTTGACGCCGATAATGGAAAAGCTGATCGGTGCCCGTTTGCGCAGGACGTCGAGAATCTGAATCAGCGCCCAGCTGTCCTTCCCACCCGAGAGGCCGACCATCACCCGGTCACCGTCCTCGATGAGGCTGAAGTCGTGGATCGCTTTGGTGACTTTTCTCGCCACCTTGGCCTCAAGGTGCGTCGAGTACCCCACTCTTGTCCTTTCTTCATCCGGGGGGCGCTGCCCCCGCCCCGCCAGGTTACGGGTCGGTGCGGCCACCGGGCGGCACCCAACCGGTTGTGATATCTGCGTCAGTGTACTCCGGGATGAGGTGAATCATCGCACCGAGAAAACGCGCGTCCTGCGGGCAGGTGCCTGGTCTCTCACACGGAACGCGGAGAAACGGCACGAACCCGGCCGTCGTCGTCACCGACAAATTGTAGAGATAGCTCGTCGGCTGGACGTCGCGGCGGAATGGCACCCCCGACGGAACGGCGAGCGAAACGCGCTTCTTGTCGTCAGGTGACATATCGATGGTCTGCGATTCGCTGCCCGTCGCAACCGTCACCCGGTTCTGGACCGCGCCGTTCTGAATCTCGACGTTCAGGCGCGCGATCGTCTTCGAGACCCACTTGGCGTTGCCAAGGCCATCGACCGGCGCACGCAGCACGATTTCGGCCTTCGAGTTGCCCTTCACCCAGAACCACCAGTCGTCCGACTTCGGCGGCGTCTCCTCTGGAGTGAACGCATTGTCATCGACGAAATACGCGAACGTGTGCGGGCGTGGGACAGGCGGGCCAATCGTCTGGCGCATCCGGTCTCGATCCTGTGCCACCGGCAGGTCGTGAAGCAGCGTCAACTCGAGGGGCAGCAGACGCAGCGGGCCCGACTTGGTGTGCTCGCCAGGACGCAGCGAGACATAGAACGGGTTCAACACTATCTGCGCTGTGAACAGCGCGCCGCCGAGAAACGCCGCGACTGCAGCGCCAACGCCGGCCGTTGGCGGAATGAGCACGAGGAAAAGCGCGTAGAACGGGAGGAAATACCGGCTGCCGACTGGCCCACCTCCTCCATTCCATGTGAACGGCCACACGAACACATGCATCACGACGATGCCCGCGATTGTGGCCAGCACGAGCCACTGCCAGGCCTGCTTCTGCCTGGAGAACAGAAACAGCACAAGCGCGAGGATGCCGGGGAAGAAATACGGAAGCAGGCCGGCATTCCGGCCGGCAAAGAAGTACCACAGATTATGGAGAAAGACTGTGCCTGAGTGCGTGTTCACCAGCACGTCTCCCACCATCAGGTCCTCACGTCCGCGTACTGGCCCGATGTTGTCGAAGGTCTCATAGGTATTGGCAAATGGAAATCCCGTGAAGCTGTAGAACGTCTTTCGATCGCCCCCCTGGTAGTTGAATTCGCCCGTAATCGCCGCGTTCGCGGCGAACAGTGCGGCGGTGACAGCGCCACAGAGGACGGCCATCCGAAGGGCGTGCTTCCACTGGCGTCGGCTGGCCGCGTAAAGCACCATGGGCGCCAGCACCAGCAGATGTGGCGGCTTCGAAAAGGTTGCGAGTGCCACGAAAAACGCGGCAATGTAGTCGGATGTAGGGCCAGCAAGGCGAGAGCTCGGATCATCGCGGGCCACCTCTTTATAGGCCCAGAAGAACACCGCATAGAGAACGAGAGAAAAATTGAAGAGCTCAGGGACCAGCCACACGAAGTACACCGGCACGACAGACAGGCAGAGGAACGCGGCGGCGAGCAGCAGCGCCACCCAGTTCGATTTTGTTGAAGCGTGAATGAATAAGTAGATGACGAGAAAATCGAACGCGAGCAGTAGAGCGTGGAGGAGGAGGAAGCCTTTTGTCCCGAACGCCCACACAAAAGGCGCTGCGACAAGTGGATAGATGTACGACTTGGAGAAGTACAGACGCGTTCCACTTTCCGGATCTTCGTGTTTGACCCAGCGGAAGAACGGCACTTCGCCGGACCCCCGAATCTCGATGTCCTTGCCTTTCTTCAGGAAAATCCCCTGCGGCCCCGGCGTAAATTCCTCCCAGACGCGCACGAGATCCTGCCGCTTGTAAGCGAAGTCCAAATCGCGTGCGAGGCTGTGCCCCAGCAGGTAGTAGGTCGACTCGTCACCTTTCCAGCCGCCGCCGTTGGCCTTAGGAAAATCCACCGACACGGCGAATGAGACCAGAAGAATGCCGAGCAGGGCCGAGGCGAAGATACCGGGTTTTGTCGTCACGTCATCAACAATCGAGTCACGGCCTTCGACCAGGTCATGTCTGACACCTTGTCAAGAGCGGCTTGCCCGAACCGCTCGGCCGCTCCCGCGTCTTCCATGAGTTCGCGCAGCGCCACCGCGAGCGTCTCGGGTCGCGGGGCGCATATCTTCCCATTCACACCATCGGTGACGAGCTCGGCGGGGCCGCCGCTGTCCGTGCACGTAATCACTGCCTTGCGCGACGCGAACGCCTCGACGGTTACGAACCCATAGTCTTCGTCGAGTGGCGGAAAACAGACCGCGCGGCAGCGGGCGAGGTGCTCCAGCAACTGGCGATCGTCAATCCGTCCGATCAACTTGACCCGCGACGACAGCCCCTTGGACATGATTGAGTCCGCGAGGTACTTGATGTTCCTCCCCTTCGCCTGCAATCACGCACCTGATGCCCGCGGCTTCGGGATTGGCGAGTGCCTCGATGAGCAGCGACATCCGCTTCAAGGGTGCGAGCCGGGATACCGCAAAGATATAGTCGCCGTACGCTTCGCATCCATACGCGCGCTGCGGCGGTGGCGGGTACAGAACGTCCGACTGAATGCGGCCCCAGCGATGGAGCCGGGCCTGCACGCTGCGCGACTGAGCGACAACCCGCGTGACGTTCTTCTTCAACAGCCAGCGATCGGCCACGTGTATCAGCCGCCGCCTGGCGGTTTCCTTCAGTCTCCCCTTCCACTTCAGCGAAGCGCTGAACGAGTCCCACCGATCGTAATACTCACGCATCGTGTGGTTGAGCCAGCAGACGTGATTGTGATGGCGGACGGCATAGCTTGGAAAGCGGGTTGAGATCACCTGATCAATCGCGCGTCCGTCGACACCGATGGCGACGTCGGTCAACCATGTCGCCAGGTATGCTGCTCCCTGTCGCCCAAACCGATTCTGCGGCGTGAGGATGAGCTCGGCCTGATGTCCCTCGTCGCGAAGCGCCTGTACGAGCGCGCGCGCGATGACGAGGTGTCCGCCTTCGACGAACAAGGGCGTTGACGTGACGACGGCAACGCGCTTGCTCATGCCAGAAACGACAGGTCGGCTCGCAACGGCTCGCGCCGCCGGCCGGCTTTCACCGCGCGCGATCCATCGCACAGCAGAACGTACAGGTGCTCCATCTTCCGCACAAACGCCGTGATGTCGTAGCGATTTGCCGTCACGCGCGCCGCGGCGGCGAGCCCTGCCAGTTCATCCGGACGGCTCATCAGGTCGAGAACGGCATCCGCCAGGGCGCGCGCGTTGCGCTTCGGCACGATGCGCGCATCGCGGCCGTCGGTCAGGATGTCGAGGAGGCCGTCGGCGTCGGTCGCCACAATGGGTTTGCCCGCTGCGAGCGCCTCGAACGCGGTGAGCGGCGTACCTTCCCATAACGATGGGAACACGCTTAAATCGAACGCGCTCAGCACGGCCGGCACATCCTTCGCAAAGCCGACGAACACAAACCGATCGCCCAGCGCGAGCTGATTTGCCTGGGCTTCGAGGGACTCACGGAGCGGTCCCTCGCCGACCAGGAAGAACTTCGCGTTCGGCTTGCGATCGAGGACCAGGCGCGCGGCGTCGACGAGAAACGAGTTGCCTTTCGAGTCGTGCAGCCGGGTGACCGTGCCGACCGCAAAGTCGCTGGCCCCGATCCCCAGATGACGCCGTGCGACGGCAATCTCGTCGGTCGACCTCGTTCGGCTGAACTCGTCGTGTGGCGCGCCAAGGTAAACCACCTTGACTTTCTCCGGCTGCACGAGCCGAGCGTTGATCACGAAATCAGCTGTACTCTTCGACACGGCGATCGCGATGTCGGTGTACCGCTCGAGCAATCGATCAGCGACCTTCTGAAACCAGGGCGTGTCGGTCAGGTTCGCATGCTCGTGCAGAATCGCCGGAATGCCTCGCATTGCTCCAGCCATCCGGCCGAAGGTTGTCGCTCCGTACCCGTGCAGATGGAGCACGTCGATCTTCTTTTGATCGATGATCTTCAGCAGGGCCGTCAACGTGGCCGGATCGAACTTGCCCTTGTGTAAGTACGTGATGTCGATGCCCAGCGCATCGAGTGTTTCTTCCGAAAGGTCCTTCTTGCGAAGGCTGACCAGAGAGACCTCGAAGCGCGCGGAATCGAACCGAGGGATCATCCAGGCAAACAGGCGCTTGACGCCATGCATGCGCGAGCCTTCCCAGCCGAGGTGATCGCAGACCTGGAGAACCCGGATCTTATTCACGCTGCGTCTCTGCGGCTCTGTGTCAAACAAACGAAAGTCATGCGCGAGTGCTCACGATTCTGGCGGGTACACCGACAGCCGTTGCGCGCTCGGGAATCGAGTCGCGCACGACGGCACCCGCCCCAATCACTGCATGGGCGCCGATGGTGACGCCGTCCAGCACCTTCGCGCCAGCACCCAGCCATGCCCCATCGCCGACCGTGATGCCAGCAGACGTGCGCGCCTGATCGAGGACCGGTCGGGACGTATCGCTGAAGTCGTGATCGCCGCCGATGAGATAGCAGTAGGCTGCCATCAGCGCGCTCCGGCCTACGCGCACGCGGCTGGCCGAAAAAATCTCGCAGTTGAATCCGACGTTCGCTCCATCCGCAAGCTCGATGTCGCCGTTCTTGCACGAAAGAATCGTGTTGCGGCCGACGAACACGCCGTTGCCGATTTGTATGCCGCTGTTGGTCTCACCCTTTGCGTCGATCAAGCAGTTGTCATCGATGACCACGTTGTCGGCGATTCTGATCTTGTGAGGGTGACGAAGAACGACGTTCTGTCCGAAGACGACGTTGCGTCCGCATGAGCCAAGAAGAAGCGGATAGAGACTCTTGCGGAGCACAAGCCCGATGGCGCCCGGAACTGGCTGCGACAGCATGATGACGAGCTCGTACAGGATGAGCGCGCCCAGTCCAGGTTTGCCGACGATGAGGGCTGAATACTTTTCGCGCGCGGAAACGCCCGATCTCGCGAGCTCGTCCTGGACGCGCGGAATCCGGTTCACAGCCACCCGCGTTCCTTGTACCACGAGAGCGTCCGCCGGATGCCGTCCCGGAGGCCGACCTGCGGTGTGTACCCGATCTCCGTTCGGGCCCGGCTGATGTCGAATGCGCGGCTCTTCGTGAAGAAATCGACCCTTCGGCGATAAATCGGCGGCTCAATGCCAAGCGGGACGCAGATGGCCTCGCACGCGGCTCCGGCCAGCCAGAACGGCCAGACAGGCAGCTTCAACCCGGGCGGGGCGACGTGCGCCTCGTCGGCAATCAGTTCCAACAACTCATTGAGCGTGGTGACCTCGCTTCCCGCAAGGATGTAGGTCCGGTTGGCGCCCGCCGGTAGTTCGCCGCACAAGCGGAACCCTTCGACGAGATCGTCGATGTATGTCAGATGATAAAAGATGTCTCCAGAACCGAGCACGACAAAACGGCGCCGCGCCACGCCACGAAACAGCTTGAGCAGGCGGCGATCGCCAGGCCCGTAAATGCCAGATGGACGAGCAATCGTGACAGTCAGCCCCGTCCGTGTCGCCGCCTCCCGTGCGATTCGCTCACCTTCGACCTTCGTCTCCTGATAGATATCGCCGGGCCGCAGCGGCGTATCTTCATTGGCGGGCGGGTGCTCGATGTCCCCGTGAACGCCTACCGTACTGCAATGCACGAGTCGGCGAACGCCTCTGCTCGCCGCCGCATCAATCAGGTCTCCAACGGCAGTGGCATTGACGGCCCGGTAAGTCGATTTGGAAACGCCGGCCTGCCGGTAGACCGCGGCGATGTGATAGACGACATCGATGTCTGTCACGGCCCGGGCGAGTGCCGCACGATCTTCGAGCGTCCCCGGCACGGGCTCGATGCCTGCGGACTCCAGCGGCTTCGCGTCCGCCGGTTGACGCACGAGGCCCCTGACCTGGTACCCACGCTTTACGAGCGTTCGCGCCAGGTGACCACCCGTGAAGCCAGTCGTGCCGGTAACTAGGACGCGCACCGGTGTGCTGTAAGAGTGACTGGCGATCCGACCAGCTTCAGTATGCCCGCGCTCGCGAGCCCGGTCTCGATACATCGCGTGAACCCAGGCGATCCGACCGCCTTGTGAATCGCAATCGGAAGGACGAACTGCTTGTGGAGCGAGATGATGCGAAAGCCGTTGCGGTCGAGCTCGCGTGCGATGCTGACGGCGCTGAAGACCCGGTACGCTTCGACCTGGCTTCCCATGGTGCGTGCGAGGCGACGCCAGACCGCCTGTAGCGACGCGACACTTGTGAAGGCCGGGTAATCGATCACGAGCTGATGACGGCTGACGCGGCACAACTCCGAAAGCGCCTTTCGCCAGTCCGGAACGTGCATCAACATTCGCAGGCAGACGACGGCGTCGAACGATTGGCCGGGATATGTCAGTGCGTGCGCATCGCCCTCGTCGAAGTCGACCGACAATCCTGACTCCGCGGCGCGCCTTCGTGCGACCGCGAGCATCTCGGCTGAGGCGTCGACACCTGTGACCAAGGCCCCCCGTCTTGCGAGGGCCAGCGCGGCACGCCCGGTACCAGTCGCCATGTCGAGAATGCGGCGGCCGGAGACATCGCCGAGAGACTCGGCGAGCACTCGCTCCTGATCCTCAAGGAGGATCCGTCCGATCGGGCCGCCGAAGCGCTTGGCGTCGAAGCTCGCCGCCATCGCCGGATCGGCGTAGGTGGCATAGCTGTAGTGATTTTCGCTTTTCGTAAAAAGAGGGTCTGACCCCATCACGCGACCAGCGCTTCGCACGCTTCGCGCGTGCGTTGCAAATAGGCTTCGTAAGTGTACCGGGTTTCGGCGAGCCGCCTTGCCGCTTGGCCGATGCGCGTCGCCGACTGGGGATCGTTGATGGCCTGAAGAATGCCACGGGCGAATGCGTCGGCATTCGGCGCTGTGAGTATCGCTACCTCGTCGGAGAGCACCTGCGTATGCGTCAGCAGCCGGGTGGCGACGATCGCCCGTCCCGAACGGAGATACTGATAAATCTTCAACGGCGTGTTGGTGCCCGAGCTGCGCGGCGACACCAGCACGTCAGCGGCGTCCAGATAGCTCGGAATCGACTCGGCAGGCTGCTCGCCCATGAAGATCAACCCATCGGCGCCAACAGCCGCGGCGTTTTCCTTCGCGCGTGTGACCTGATCGGGCTTGCCCCCGGCGAGCACGAACCGGACGTCGGAGCGTTCGCGCCGCACGATGGTCGCGGCGGCCAGAAGGAGGTCCAGACCTTGATAGGGTTCGAACGTCCCTGTGTACACCACGATCGGCGTCGTCGCGTCGAGTCCAAGCGAATCACGGATCGCTTTACCGCTCCCCTCAATCGGGGCTTCACCCGATCCTGGTGCGTTTTCGATGAGAATCGGTGTGCGCCTCGGGCACGACCTTTCGCGCCGTTTCCTGAAGGTGCGGGCAGATGACGATCGTGACCCGCGATCGTTTGATGGCCGTTTGTTCGAGCCGCTGAAACACCCACCGAAGAATCGCCGAGCGGCTGAAGGCGAAGTTCTCGAGTTGCTGCGGCAGGCTCGAGTGCATGTCGTAGAGATGTGGAACTCCGAGCGCGGCCGAAATCACCACTCCGATCGCCGCACCTTCCTCGTGCGAGTGGATCGCATCGTACCGTCCCTGGCGCGCACGGTTGATTGCCGTCAGCGTCAACGTCATGTCGAGGAACAGTTTGGCCGTGCGAGGGCCCGATTTTCACGTGCCTCACGAACGGCGGACGGGCCGCGCGAAAAATTCGCAGACCTGGCATGCGCGACATCGCGTGCCGAAGGGATAGGTGACGAGATCGACCGTATGCCCGAGATCGAGAAGCGCCCGGATGCGGTGATACTCGCTGAATGGCGTGCCCCGAGGTTCGAAGAACGGCTCGGGAGCGATCATCAGAATCCGCATTCCGACACTTTGGCGATTGTAGGGAACGGGTTCGAAACGTCAAACGCGAATCCTCGGCATCCTACGGACTACATAAGCACTTGTGCTACCATGATGGTCTTCGTGTCCACTGATACCTTCCGCCTTCACTACCTGGCCAGAACCGCCGCGGGGATTCCCCGGGACCTGGTGAATTCGTTGGTCGTCTCCCGGTTCAAGGCGATCCGCCCCACCGTTCTCATCTACAACTGTACCTTCGTGTGCGATGCCCGCTGCGAAATGTGCGGCAACTGGAAGATGGGCGATCGAAAGTCGGATATGACGCTGGACGCAGCTCGACGGCGTCATGGCGCACGGCTTCTGGGGGGCGATCGAGAACCTGAATATCTCGGGCGGCGAGCCAACCACGCGGAACGATCTGCCGGAAATGGTGGAGCTGTTTCAGCGTCGCCTGCCGCGCATGCGCAAGATCGGCATCAACACGACGGGCCTCACGCCGCATCGGGCGATTCCCATGCTGACGCGCATCGTCGAGTTCTGCGCCGACAAGAACCTGCTGCTCAGCATTCGTGTGTCGCTCGATGGCATCGGCGATATCCACAATCAGGTCCGTCAGGTGAAAGCCGGGTTCGACAAGGCCTGTCAGACGATCGATGCGATGCAGGCGCTGGCCGAGAAACACTCGAATTTCCAGTTCGGCATTGCGGCGACGATTTTCGCGATGAACCTCCAGGACGCCGACAACATGCTCGCCTGGGCGAAGAGCCGCCGCCTTGACATCGTGTTCAACATGCTGCGCTTCACCGAGAACATGTTGAACAACAAGGGCCTCGAAGAGCAGATTCACTTTCGGCAGCGCGAGAAGGATTTCATGCGCAAGTTCTTTCTCGATCGCGTATCGGAAGAGTCGGTTCTGAGCGGCCAGTCGTTCATGTACCTGCATTACGCGGACATGATCGCCAACGGCTATCAGCGGACGATGCCGTGCCCGTTTCAGCGTCAGGGGCTTCTCTTGAACCCCGAAGGGAATCTGTTCTACTGCGAGAACTCAGAGAAGCTTGGGAACGTTCTCGACGAGACCGCCGAGGCGCTCTACTTCGGGCTGGCCAACCTCGCCCACAGGGAAGAGATGAAGAAGAAGGTCTGTCCCACCTGCCTCAGTCCATGCCAGGTCAACGTGGGCGCGATGAAACAAGTCGTCCCTTACGTGAAATTTCTGCGCCGTGCTTACAAGGTCAAGCATGATCCGGCGCGGCATCTCGAAACCATTCCTCCTGTACGTTGAATTCGGGGACGAACGCTCCCCGTGCGCGTTCTCGTGGGGGTGCCGTCCTCCGCCTGCTCGTCGCCGCGGCGCTCCTCTTGTATTTTTTCGCACGAGCGGATCCGAGAGCCGTCTTTCGGGCATTTTCACAGGTGGCGGCACCACCGCTCCTGATTGTTCTTGCACTGGTGCTCATCGATCGCGCGTTGATGGCGTACCGGTGGTTCGTACTGCTTCGACCGCTCGAGCGCGAGCGCCTGCCCCCCTTCGGCGTGATTCTCGAGACCTTCTTCGTCAGTACGTTTCTGGGAACGTTCCTGCCGGCAAGCATCGGCGGTGACGCGGTCCGCGCGTACAGCCTGTCGAGGCACGGCGTCCCGATTGGCGACTCGATGGCATCGGTGTTCGTCGACAGAATGCTGGGGATTCTGTCTCTGCTTCTGATGGCGCTGCTGAGTGTGTCGCTCGCGCGCGATCTGGGATCGGATCGCGCGATTCTCGCGGGCCTGACCGCGGCCGCGACGGCGTGCGCCGTTTCGGCGATGCTGGTGTTCAGCACCAAGGCGGAGGCAAGGTTTGAGGCGCTCATCGCCCACGTGCCGCGGGACTCGATTCGACGCGTTCCGGCGCAGATCCTCGCCTCGATCCGGCGGTACGCGCACCACCGCAGCGCGTTGAGCGTCGTCCTGGCCGCATCGCTGGCGGTTCAGGTTCTCCGTGTCGTCCAGGCGTTCTACCTGGGCTCAGCCATCGGCCTCACGCAGCCGCTTGCGATCTACTTCACGTTCGTGCCGTTGATCCTGCTCGTGATGCTGCTTCCGGTGACGGTCAACGGAATTGGTACGTCTCAGGCCGCCTTCGTCTGGCTGTTTACCCGCGCCGGGACCCCCGCGCACGAGGCGTTCGCCTTGTCGGTGCTCTTTGTCGGGCTTCAGATAGTGGGTAATATTCCTGGTGCGGTTTTCGTCATGATGAGAGCGTTATCGAACCGTACGTCACGCGGGCCGGTTCAGTAAATCCTTGACACTGTGAGTGTTCGTCCCGTACCATCCTCGTCACCTCCCCAGCTTGGCGGTTAGAGTTCCCAGCTCGACCGCGTCTAAATCACTGGCACCACTGTTCCGATAAACCTAAAAGAGCCCAGACATGGGCCGGGGCTGTTTCTTGTACACAGGGTGTTTATGGCGAACAAGCGAATCGAATCCAGGTGGGTGCTCGGGTTAGCGGTATCAGTGTTAATTGGCTCAGGCTGCCAGGTTTCCAAGAGTGCTAACCCGCTAAGTCCGGCTGTTGCCGGCCCAATAGAAGGGGTCAACATCTCGGCTCCCGCCCTGCTGGAGCCCGGCCAGGACTGGCAAATTCAGATGCGGGATCAGCCGCTGAAGTTGATGTTTGCGAACGCGGGCACCTCGGGGCAGCGCACTCTCTATTACACGCTTGAAATCGCCACAGACTCAGAGTTCAAATCGATAATCTTTACCCGTACTCGGCTCGAAGCCGGCAGCGGTGTCACGACCTTCCAGCTGCCCGACGTCCTGCCCACCGGCCGTACCTACTGGTGGCGGGTCCGCGCCGAAGACGGCGCCAACATCGGCTCGTATTCGAAGCCGATAAGCTTTGTTGCCGTCGCGACCGTGGCGCTCGGTGCGCCAACAGCCGCTCTGCCGAACGGAACGACGAATCTCAGACCGGAATTCAGGATACGTGCCGGCAGCAAGTCGGGGCCGGTCGACCGCATTTCTTACATGGTGCAGGTCGCCAACAATCAAGCATTCTCGTCGATCGCCGCCACGTTTGTCGTCGACGAAACCGGTTCGGAAACCATCATTCCAGGTGGCTATTCGTTCCTCGGCAATCGGACCTACTACTGGCGGGTACAGGCTCGCGACAGTGGCGACAGTCGCGCCATCAGCCCGTGGTCGAACGTGCAGACGTTCAGGACGGACGAACCAATTCCGCCACCGCCACCGCCCGGCCCGCCAGACGACGGCCCTCCACCGCCTCCAGGGCCTCCAGGCGACTGGGCGAATTGCGGATCGACGCCAGGCGACGGGATTGTGCAGTGTGTGAGGAACGCGGTCTATCGCCGCAGCACGCTGGACAATGCGTTCGATATCACCAAGCGTGTGGCGTGGCTGCTCCGTGGCAGGGGCTACGGACTGCTGCTGAAGCCGGGCGGCGAAAACATCATCACATGGCGGGGCAAGACCGTCTCGATCAGCCGCATCATGCTGCCGAATGGGAAGATCATCAAAGTGCTGTCCGACGCAGGTCCGGGTGGTTCAAACGGTGCATCCTGGCAAGAGTGCAACGATACCAGGGACCTCGAGTGCTTCGTCGAGCGCGATCGCTTCG
The DNA here is from genome assembly GCA_963761975.1 of Vicinamibacterales bacterium. GTDB lineage: Bacteria > Acidobacteriota > Vicinamibacteria > Vicinamibacterales > JAMQPK01 > JAMQPK01. The sequence goes on along the minus strand of CAVXIR010000007.1, from coordinate 1,291,593 downwards.
TGCCGTCGATGCAACCGGAGTGGTGAAGTCTTAAGACCCGGACCTGCGCATGCAGGTCCGGGTTAGAAAGAAGCGGACTAGAAACGAAGGCGGAGACCACCGCCGAGTTGTACGCCGCCAACCTTCAAACCGTTGAACGTGTCGAAGTCCGCAGTGGCGCCTGCATATCTGAGGAAGACGCCGGCGCCGTAATTGGGCCGGACGAAGTAGTTGATATTTACGCCGATGTTGGCGCCGACAGCCGTCGTCCTCTCGCGGACGGTACCAAGACTGAGGTTTTGCGTGCCTGACGGAATCGAGGCCGTCGTGAATTCCTGGCTGACGTTGAAGAAGGACGGGCCGATGGTGAACGCGACTTCAATCTTGTCCCTGACGGAATAAAAGTACGAGAGCAGAAGGTGCGTGGTTGTTTCCTTGTGTTTGAGATCGGTTCCGGATGCGGTCACATTCGCTGGTCTGTTAAAGGCCACCGGACTTGGAATGGACGCGGCGACCGAGCTGTTGCTCTTGTCGCTGAAGGTCGATACGCCGATACCAACACCGAACGACCCGCCGCCGAACGACATCGACGGCGGCAGGCGATAGCTGGCGCTGATATCGAACAAACCTCCGCCATCGACGCCCTGAGCCGTATTGATGGTGGCCGTCTCGCCGTAGAGCGGAAAGCTGGTCGTCGTGGCTATCTCTCTCGACTGCGTTTGCGCAGCGCCGTTGACGTCGATCAAGTACTTGGTGGTGGAAGGTTGCGTCTGGGCTGTCGCGGTCGAGCTGCCTGCGAGATAAAAACCTGCGGCCAGCGCCGTGACGATCGTCTTTTTATTCATCGATCTCCTCAGCGTTCGGTTGGGGTTGATGATCTGATCGGTGTTCAGTGAAAGTTCACGTAACGGCAGACATCGTAACATGGATCAGTTGTCCTCAATCCGCAGCGATCTCGCGTTTCAGGGTTTACACCGCATCAGGTGGCGTTTATCATTAGCGCGACGTTCGCCGAGCGTCGCACCCTTACCACAATTGTTTTCGGATCAATCAGGGAGCAGTTCATGCAGCACAGGTTTTTGTCCGCGCTTGTCAGCCTCTCGATCGTCGCGCTCGCGTTCGGCTGTTCGAAATCGGAACCGCTGACCCCGACGGTCCCTTCGGCGCCGTCCACGGCGCCGGCTGATGGCACCACGCTGAAAGTGACCGCCCCGGGACTCGTGTCGCCGGTGAACGACTTTCGATTGGAGAACTTCACGCCGCCGGCGCTGAATGCAAGTGGTGCGCAGCCGACTGAGGGCGGAAATATCTCTCCGCAGTACCGTTTTCAGCTGTTGAGCAACACCGGTGCCGTGCTGCAGGACTCTGGCCTGCGCTCGTCGACTAGTTGGACGCCGACAGCGACGCTCCAGTTCGACACCAGGTACCTATGGCAGGTACGGGCCGAAAACGAAAGCGGCGACGTCGGCCCATGGTCGGCGCGCGGCTCGTTCGTGAGCGCGAAAGGCAGTTTCCAGCGGGGTCAGGAAATTCTTGACTTGCTGACCGACGGCCAGACCGTCGGCAATCGAATCGGTGGCAGATTCATCCCCGGTCAGGGCTGGCAGGCTACTTCGCAGTCTGACGGGATCGATTACGACATCCCAACCTGTAACGCGTGCACGATCGAATGGGATGTGACCGCCTTCGGCAAGGCCGAAGGTCGCCAGGTGCGGAAAGACCTCAAGTGGCTGTCGATGGGCGACGCGACCACCTGGGGCGACTTCGGTTCGTTCCGGAATCATCCGTGGAAGATGCACCTGGAGCAGCGCGGCGATGGCAATGGCACGGGCATGAAGCTGATTTGGCGTAACGGGCGGGCCGGCGACGGCGATCCTGGCGACCACGACACAAAGATCGATCCAACGGGTATCGACTGGCGCCAGAGTGGCGTCTTTCACTTCACCGTGACCTGGCACCCGGGTGGATATCAGGTCTGGGTCGGCGAAATTCAGAACGGCACGTTAGTCGGCAACCGGATATGGTTTGCGGGCTCGTTCAACCGCGCGTATGCTCCGCCGAATCACCGCATCTCGATTGGTACGCGCTCGCGCAGCGAAACGCTCGAGGGAACCTACCGCAACTTCAAGGTCTATCCAGGCCCGCCGCGCTGATTTCGTCTAGCGATTGGAAAGGTAGGAACCGGAGATGGCTTCAACGGCCATCTCCGGTTTTTTGCGTACGGACCCTCGCCATCTGCCATTTGCCATCTGCCATGCGCATCAGAAGATCTTCTTCCCCAGTCCGATCAACCCCTGTTTCCAGGGAGTGCGATGCGAAATGCCGGTTGTCTCGCTGAACGCCGAAGCGTGGCGGACATACCACTCGTAATTCCTGATGAGGGCCTCCCGGTTGGAGTAGCGCGGCTCGAAGCCCAGCACTCTCTCGGCTCGTTCGATTGATACCCACGAATCGACTGCGGCCGTCTCGTACACCCACTCGTACACCGGCGAGAGTTTCAGCGTCTCCAGGACCTTCAGCACGAAAATGAGTGGCCCTGCCGGCAATGACCGCACTTTCCTGCCATGTCCGGCGTGGTCGAGCACCGCCTGAAAGTCATCGCGCAAAGTGCCGAATTCCCTCGCTCCGACATTGAAGACGGTGTTCACCTTTGCCGGATCGCCGGTCATCGTCGCGTAAATGGCGTCGCACAGGTCTTCGACGTCGAGCAGTTGATATCTGTTGTCACCGCGGCCGATGACAGGAAAGCCGCTGCCGGCCTGAGCCCAGTCGTAGAGGATCGACCACACCCCGAGCCGTTCCGGTCCAACGAACGTCTTTGGCCGGAGTACCGGAACACAGAGGCCACGATTTCGGAACGACGCGCATTCGTTTTCAGCCAGCACTTTCGCCTCGGCGTACGGCCCGATGATCTCGATCGCGCTATCCTCGCCTGCACCCGAGGCCTTCGTGCCGTAAACGGCTGTCGACGAAATGTGGATGACGCGCGAGACGCCGGCGTCGAGCGCCGCCTGCAGGACATGACGGGTGCCGTCGACGTCGGTCGACATGATCGCCTCTGGCGTATACGAAGGGAGCGCCGCGGCACAGTGCACGACGATGTCGCATCCGCGAATGGCGTCACGCACGGCCGCGATATTCCTGATATCGCCCGTGATGACGGTGATGCGATCGCGCTCCGGATAATCGAACGCAGAGATGTCAAACGACACAATCGAGTGGCCACGGGCGAGCAGGTAGCGAATGAGGTTGATGCCGAGAAAACCGGCGCCTCCGGTGACGAAGACAACACGGCCGGCTTGGATGTCCCGTGCAGGCATCGATGGCGACTGAGTATCCGAGCTCATTCCACCGCTGCGCTATAGAGTGTCACGTCGGGGAAAGCCATCAGAGGTGTGAGCTTCTCGAGCACATCCGGATGCACGCGATCCCGATCCGATCGCACGACCACATGCGTCACACCGTAGCGGCGCAACGTTTGAAGTGCTTCGTCAGGATCATGTTTCGCCGACATGAAAAACCGATCGACATCCCGGGCTCGCTGTGCGCTTCCTACCGCATATTGTCCCCTCCCCCATGCGAGGACGACGCGGCGATCGGCTGCCACCGTCATCAGCGACGGTGCGGTCGGTCGATTGTGAAGAATCACGGTCGAGTCCGCATCCTGCGTCTTCAGGAAGTCGGCCATGCTCAGCTCGTTTCGCGTTAATGCCGCGAGGGCCGGGCGCTGGTTGTCGGTCCACTTGCGCGCAAGGTAATGAATGGACGAAGGCGTAGACACCAGCAGCGCGATCGCGATCGCGACCGCGCCGGCCGCGCGATGATACCGCGCGAGCGCCGACAGAGCGGCGGCAGCGAAGATCCACCACACGAAAAGCCCGGTCTGGTAGAACTGCAACGTATCGTTATACGGGTCTGTTGCCAGCACAAACGGAATCGCCACACCCGCAACGACAATCCAAGCCAGTAATCGCCACGCAGGTCCGTTGGACTCCGAAGGTCCTCTCAGCGCCCGCCAGATGTGTGCCGCCCCGAACCATCGGATGCCCGGCCCTGCGGCGAGAAACACCACCGTCGCCGCCAGCAGGAAGATCGGCCGCTGAAGCCCCGCGATCGGAGCCACTGCTTCGGCGAAACGCGCGAACACGCCCGTGAGATCGAGCTTGGTCAACATGCGCTCAGGAAGGACGAACCAGGCGAGTACGAGCTGCGATCGCCGATCCTCGGCTGGAAGCGTCAACACATTGTAGACAAGCGGGATCGTGAAAAGTCCTGCCAGGCCGATCACGAACGCAAGGCGGCGCCGGAGCGCCCAGTCACGACCGGCGAACACCAACGCCCCGCACGCGCCAGCCATCAGGACAATGTAGGCGAAGGGCTTGAACTGAAAAAGCGCGGCGATCAGGAACGCGCTTGCGAGCGTCCATCCCGTATTCGGCGCCTCCATGCTTCGCACGACGGCGTAGAGCGCGGTGAAGAAGACCGGCATTGATGGACCCCACGTGTTGAAATGCAGCACCTCCATCGTGGGGGCGAGAAAATTCGTCGGCCACAACACGTAGTCCCACTGCCCTGTTTGATCTGGCAGCAGCCAGGCGGCGATGTACAAAAATCGCTTCCCACCATGAGCAGTACAGACCGCGAGCAAGGCCGTGCCTACTGGCGCGAGTCTGCGAACGAGAACGAACGCCGTGAGCGCGCCGAGTGCCAGGAATGTCGGCCACGCGTAACGGAAGTACATCGCCAGCAGCGGCACTTCCGCGAATCGATGCACCATCGTCAAGACCAGTTGCGGGTAATACGCGGCGTGCAAGCCATGGCCTGAATAAAACGATGCCTTTGGCGGAATCGTGTGGCTCGCGTCCGATGCCCAGGCGGCGTAGTGACTGAGATCGTATGAATCGTAGTCGCCGTAAATCGCGAGCCCCTCCGGGGTCTCGATGAGGCGGTGCGCAAACACGATCCCGCCCAGCGCAACCGCAAGAGCCACGATGAACGCACAAGCGGCCACATCGCTCTTCGACGTTTGCGACCGGTCTGGCTGTCGCGGGGTCATCGATAGTCCCAACCCCGCGAGCGCGCAGGCAAGATAGGGAAATACTTGAATGAGACTCACGCGGCCGAAGAGCTCGACCACGACTGGAACCGCGGCGCTTCCGATTCCCAGTTGGACGATCGCGCGCTGCGGCTGATCGAGGTCACGCGCCAGCCGTGCAGCAAGCGCCATCCCGGGCCCGGCGGTGAAAATCAGCCAGGCAAGGAAAAATCGCATCGCCTCGGGAAGAAGACTGAGGGCGGGATCGATGGCGATCCAGGCCAGTGCGCCTGCAATCGTCCCTAACACCAATCGTCGCAACAAGACGCGATATTGTACCGTTGCGTAGTGGAATGAGGCCAGGCGGGCCCGTGAAGGACCCGCCGTTCAGCCTGAGCGCACGTCGGAAGGGGCGCTACAACGGTTGCGCTGGCGCACCTACCGTCGATCGATCCGGACGTTGAACCCGTCGCTGTTGTCCTGAAGCTGGTCGTCGTTCACGCCCAAATAAAGCCGGCCGTCATTCGGCATATCGATGGGCCCTCTCGTCGATCCGATCGGGAAGGGTCGACCGTTGCCGACGCGTCCGATCAGCCCGCCGACCGACATGCTCGGCACCGGGAAGTTTTGGTTTGGTGGATGGCCCTTGTCGCCATCAGGACCGGTCGTCATATTGGCGCCGAAGGTGACGGTGCCGTCGGTCGAAAATGAGATGCGTTCTCCCGCGCGCACAACCAGACCCGTGTCGGTCCAGGGGCGGTTGGCCTCGACGCGAACCGTTGCCTCGGCCGGCCCTCCCCGACCACGCCCCCGGCCGCCTCCGCCGTCAGTGGCAGTCGGTTGAGGCTGGTTCAGGATGTTATTGAACACCTGCCTGGCCCCCGTACCATTGAGATACAGCCTCGACACGTCATTTGCGTGATACTTGGCGCGACCCGACGTCGTGTCAAACGTCACCGTGTCGGATTCCCAGTGATACACCTTCCCCTTCAGAACGCGACCGTCGCGCAGAACCAATGTGTGCCGCTCCAGTTCCGGAGGATTTGGCGACGAGGGAAGCTGTGACAACTCGTCTCTCGAGGGGTTACCGGGTGCGTATTGAATGACGGCGATATCCCGCACCGGGAACATCCGCTTCTGTCCGTTTACGATGACACCCACGTTCGTGCCGGTGTCATAGACCAGCTGGCCGGAGTGCCGTTCTCCGCTGGTTAACACGAAGGTGACTTCTGCCGCCGACGCTACGCTCGCGCCCGCCAGACACAGCGTAACGAGGGTGGCTGCTATTAGTTGTCCCATAGAGCCTCCTGGCGCTCGCGCGCCTGTCTCGAGCCGATACACTTCGGCTTCCTACAACGAATAAGCAATTCGCGCGCCGCAGAGCCGTAGCACCGCGCAAATCCGTAGGGCGGAACTTTAGTTCCGCGATTCTGTTTAGGAATTGACCGGGACAGGGGTTTTCTTGAGCGGGGGCGCTGCAGAGAGCGCAGCCTTGCCGAGATTGCCAAGAATCGTGGGGTACGCTTCGCATGGCGTCCAGCAATGCGAGCAGCGTTCTTCGACGACCTCCTGTCGAAGTGCCTGCCGGCGATCGCTGTCCCACATCGCGCGCAGATCGAACTGGTTCTCACGAAGGTTGCCGATCTTCGCGTCCCAGATCGAGCAGGCAAACAGGTTCCAGTAGGCGTCGATGAAACACGACGACGAGAGCGCACTGCAGGGCAGCGGCGACTTGTGCGTTTCGTAGTACTTCGGAATGAGTGCCTGGTAGCGATCCTCGAGAAAGTGCACCGGATGGACCGATGCACCGTTGGCCTTGCGATGCCGCTCGACCGCTTCGATCACCTTCGCATGATGCGGAGCGACACCCGAATATCCGAGATTCGCGAAGTAATGTCCTGACTCGTGGCCGATATTCAGATGCAGCTCTTTGCGTGTGAAATCCGGTATGACCTGTTGAATGGCGGCGATGGTCTCGTCGACCTTGGTCGCGTTCTTCTCCATCAAGGTCATGCCGATCACGGTCTGGAAGTTCGCACGCTTGATGCCCCGCAGCCGACGATACGTTTCGATCGCCTTGTCCCAGCTGCCCGGTAAGCCGCGCATCTCTTCGTGCAGCGCCTTTGGGCCGTCCATGCTGATGGTCACCATCAGCCGTCCCACGCCGCGCGCGAGGGTGCGTTCGACCAGCTGGACGGTCTTGTCGCCGAACCAGCCGGTCGTGGGAAAATTCAGCAGGAACAGCGAGCGGCAGCTGCCTTGAATCGCCGCAACCAGATCGTCGAGATCGCGGCGCATGAAGAGCTCGCCGCCGGTCAGATGGACCCAGCGGAATTGAGAATAGCGGCCGAAGAACTGCTCGACCTCGGCCGGGGTCATTTCGTCCACGCTCTTCTTCTGCCAGATGTTGCACATCTCGCAGCGGAAATTGCAGTGATAGGTGGCGACGAACGTGACTTTGTACGGAAGCGACGGCGAACGCAGGTTCGCGCCGACGATCGCTGTTCCGAGCCCGAATTGTCTGGTGAACACGTGCCGTTTAGTGTAACAGCGACGCGCGTGGGGGGCAATGTGCAGTGGCGACAAAGGGTTGACCACAAAGGGCTAATATAGTCCCTTCATCGACGGTGCCCACACCACAGATTACGGTCGTGATTCCGACCCGGGATGAGGAAGGCCTTATTGGCACGATCATCGACGAGGTTCGCCCGTTTGCCGACGAGATTCTCGTCGTCGACGGGCACTCGCGCGACCGGACCCGGGAGATCGCCGCGGCCAAAGGCGCGAGGGTCGTACTCGATCGCGGCAAGGGGAAAGGCGACGCGGTCCGCCTTGCGTTCGATGAAGCCGCGGGCGACATCGTGGTGTTCATCGATGCCGATGGCTCGCACGAGCCGAAAGATATACCCGCGATGGTGGCGCCGATTGTGGCGGGGCACTTCGACATGGTGGTCGGGTCTCGAGGCAAGGGCGGCAGCGACGAGTTGCACGGGACGCTGGGACAATTGATCCGCTATGTCGGCTCGCAGTTGATCATGCTCGGCATCAACTACCGGTGGAATGTCCGGCTCACTGACAGTCAAAACGGGTTTCGCGCCCTCCGAAGGGACGTCGGCAAGCGCCTCGGATTGACATCGAACCTGACCACGATCGAGCAGGAGATGCTCATGAAAGCCCTCAAGCAGCGCTTTCGCGTCACCGAAATTCCCAGCCACGAATACGAGCGGAAATGGGGGACGTCCAAGGTCGTGGTCTGGAAATTGTGGTTCGCCTACGTCTGGTCGTTCCTGAAAAACATCTTCCTGGTCGTCATATTTTTCGCGTAACAAATCTGCACTCTGGCATTTTGATTGTAAATAATCGCGCAGTCCGATAAAGTTTACCGGCCAGTCACCATCGCTGGAGACTCTATCGGATGTTCCGAAAATCGCGATTGTTCAGCGCGAGCGCGCTGTTTGCCTCGTTCACGGCGTTTACGGCATGTGGTTCTAAGGCCGCGACGCCGACGCAGCCGACCTCCACCCCTCCCTCGACTCAGCCCGCGCGGACCGTTGCCGCACCGGCGCTTTCGGCGCCTGTCAACGGCGCGCAGCTGACCGATGCTGCCGTCGTTCTCAAAGCCACTAACGCACAAACCACGGGTAGCGTGCAGAGCGTGAAGTACCGCTTCGAATGGTCCGAGGTGGACACGTTTCCCGAGGGCAGCAGGACCGGGTTCAAAGACGAGGTCGACCAGGGTGGCGACACGACGACGTTCCAGATCACCGACACATTGAAGCCCGGCGCCAAGTACTTCTGGCGCGTACGGGCGTCGTCGGGGGACCTGACGAGCGACTGGTCCGCCATCGCGTCGTTCGTGACCCTGAACAAGGGCTACATTCGCGGGCAGGAAATCTACGATCCGCTGACCAACGGTGAGACCGTTGGTGCACGAATCGGCGGCACGTTTGTCGCCAATCAGGGCTGGAAGGCGACCAGCCCCAGCGACGGCATTGACTACGATATCCCCACGTGCGCCGCCTGCACCGTCGAATTCGACGTGACAGATTTCGGCAAGAGAGCTGGCGCGTCGTTAAGCAAGGACTTGAAATGGCTGTCGATGGGGGACGCCTCGACGTTCAACAACTTCACACTCTTCCGCAACCACGTCTGGAAGATGCACCTCGAGCAGCGCAGCGACGGCGACGGGACGGGCATGAAGCTTATCTGGCGGAATGGCCGCGAAGGCGGTGGGGACCCCGGCGATCACGAAGGCAAACTCGAGCCCACCATGAATTGGCGTTCAAGCGCGGTGTTCCATTTCACGCTCACGTGGACGCCGGGCAGTTATGAAGTTGCCGTCGGCGAAGTCAATGCCGATGGGTCGCTCACGGGCCATAGAGTGTGGTTTCAAGGTGGCTTCGCGCGTGCCTACGCGCCGCCGAACCATCGTGTGTCGCTCGGCACGCGATCGCGCAGCGAGACCATCTTCGGGCTTTGGCGCAACGTGAAAATCTACCCAGGGCCGCCGCGGGCGCGCTAGAACAGTCGCGGGCATCACGCGCTTCGACGGCGACGGGTCTCCAGGACGATGATGGTGCGTTGTTCGGGAGTGACGTCCCGAGACACGCGAGCGGTTCGAAGGATAGCCGCAACGGCGTCGAGCGTCTTTCGCTCGGTCTCCGCCATCCGCCCCTGCGCCAGCAGGTCGCGAATATCGAGCTCAAGCTGCGGAATCGAGTACGGCGGCTCGAGCGCAATCAGACACCGGCCGTTTCCAATCGGGACGAGTTGGACACCCGCCAGCTTGCGCAAAGCGCGCGCTTCCGGCACGACGATGACCGACCGACTGCCGTAGCTCGCGATTTCGGCAGGCTTGCGGGAGTCGGCGCGTGACTTCCCGCGACGCTCGACGAGCTTCACGATCGCGCGTCCAAGGTCGGCGTCTGTCGCGCTCAACGTCTCGAGGATATCCTCGGGAAGCGTGACGGTGACGGCGCGAGCCGGCCGGCCGTACTTTTGTGGTCGTCCTCTGGGCGACGATACCAGCAGGGGCGAAAAACGCATGTGGGGCATTCTAGCGCGCGCGTCATATGTTTTTCGCGCGAAAAATATGTCTAAGGTCATTTACCTTGTAAATATCCAGGGAGTCCTGTAGAGTGCCCACCGCACGGTGATGAGCTGACCCAGAAATGACGCGTTGGCGCCCATGCGCATGTCTCGCGCAACCGATTTGGAAATCGCGACGGCCAAATCAAATCGAAACGACCCGATCGCTAGAGAATTATCGTCATCGGCGATTCCTTCACCTTTGGGCCGGCATCGAGACATTTCATCCCGACTTCGTGCTGCTTCAACTGTACGAAAACGATTTCGAAACCCGCGGCATAGCCCGGCCCACCGCGCAAAATGCCGGGCCGCCAGCGTTCCCGTGGGACGGTCCTGTTTCCGGCACTGTGGGTTTTGAGGTCCGGCGGGCGCCAATATCCCTTCGACTACCCACACGCACCCGTGCGCTCGATCTGTGTCGAGGAACAGATACGGTGCGTCGATCTGTTTGACGATTTTGCGCGCCACAAGCAGGAAATTCTGCATACATTTTGTGCCGTGTGGACCCGCTGAGTAAAACGGCCGATAACCTACTCGTCCGTACGTAAGCGTTTTTCACCTGCCATGCCAATCGAATCCGGGAGCCCATGCGAACACCGATAAATAAGTCGATTCTCGTCCTCACTTGTCTCCTGTCAGCCAGCTGTGGATCCAAATCGACGCCGGGTGGTCCGGCACCGACGACGCCCACCCCAATAATTCCGGCCCGATTGACGGCGCCAACGCCCGACTCGCCCTCCAACCAGGGACAGCTCAGTACGCTCCGCCCCACGCTGACGGTGGCCAACGGCACGTCCGACCAGACAGGGACACGCACCTACGAATTTCAAATCTCCGATCGCGCTGATTTCAGCTCGATCGCGTCTGTGTCGTCGGTGTTATCGGTTGTACGAGGCGCGGCGTCGTTTCTCGTCGTGGGCGGTAAGACGGGCGTGCCGGAGGGAGATGGCAAGACAAGCTTCACACCGGATGAGGACCTTCAGCCCACGACTCGCTTCTATTGGCGCGTACGTGTCGCTCAGGGCACCTCAACGTCCGATTGGTCCGAGGTGCGCAGCTTCAAGACAAAGTTGATGGGCTTTAATCGTCCAGGCGAACTGTACGACCCGCTCATTCATGGCGAGACGGTTGGTGCGTTGGTTGGGTCGACCACCTTCATCGAAGGGAAAGGTCTTCGCGTCAGCAACGGCAACTCGTACGTGCGATATCAATTGGCGCAGACGATTACCAATGGCGAGTTTTCGGCTGACGTCAGCGGGCTCTATGCGAATGGGCCGGGCGGAAAAATGCGCGTGCTATCGATGATGGACGGTGGAAACAACCTGTGCAAGAGCAAGTTCCTGTTCAACGTTCAATATCGCGGTGTGCCCGGTAATCCGGACAACGCGTTCTCGTACAAAGCGCTCTTCGGCGATGAGGACTTCAAGAACGAGCCGAACAAGACTGTCCGCACGGCATCGATACGTCTGCTCGATCCCTCGCGGACTTATCATTGGAAGGCCACATGGGGCGCTGGCATCCACGTGGTGGTGCAGGATGATCGCGCTGGTGGCAACACGATCTTCGACCATGGAACCATCACGGGCGGCACGTACAACCCGACGCCGCACGTCGCGTATCTCGGCGCGAACAACGGCGGGATCTGCGAAGAGGAAGGATCGTGGCCGGGACTCACCTACAGCAACGTCTGGATCGGCAATCGCCCACGGCCGGAGTCGCTTGGCTCGGCTTTGGATGCACAGTAACGCCGGGTCGATAAAGCACGACCCGGCCGGGGGCGCAGGCGACGCGCGCACGTGATGGGCTATAATCGCTGAGCGCATGGCAGTTATCACGCTGATCCGGCCCCCGTTGCTGGTGCCGACCTGGTCGGATTCAGGTCCCATGACACCGCCAATCGGCCCCGCCTACCTGGCGGCGAGCCTGCGGCAGGCAGGCCACACTCCGCGCATCATCGACGGCCTCGGCGAGAACCCGTTCGAGGTGACCTCGCTTTTTGGCAACAAAGTGACTGCCATCGGCCTGCGCAGCGAGGAGATCGTCGAGCGGATCGAGTCCGACACCGACCTCATCGGCGTCAGCTGCATGTTCTCGCAGGACTGGCCCGAGATTCGTCGGATGATTGCGCTCATTCGCCGGCGTTTGCCCAATGTGCCCATCGTGGCGGGCGGCGAACACATCACCGCCGTTCCCGACTTTACCCTGCTGTCCACACCGGAGGTCGACGTCTGCGCGATCGGTGAGGGCGAGGAAACCATCGTCGACCTGGCAAACGCTGTTGAGAAACGTGGTCCGTTCGATACGATTCCCGGCCTCGTCGTCCGGTCGGACGGCGGTGTGAAGTCGACGTCACCTCGTGCGCGGATTCGAAATATCGATGACATTCCCCTGCCGGCATGGGACCTGGTGCCCCTCGATAACTATCTCGATCACGGCCTGGGCTATGGCGTGAACCGCGGGCGCAGCATGCCGATGCTCGCCACGCGCGGCTGCCCGTACGAGTGCACCTTCTGCTCCAATCCCGAGATGTGGACGACGCGGTGGATCGCGCGCAATCCCGGGAAGGTGCTCGACGAAATGAAGCTGTATCAGGAGCGTTACGGTGCGACGAATTTCGATTTTTACGATCTGACAGCCATCGTGAAGCGGAGTTGGATCATCGAGTTCACGAACCTGATCCTCGAGCGCAAGATGATGTTCACGTGGCAGCTTCCCAGCGGAACACGTTCGGAGGCGATCGACGGCGAGGTCAGCCGGCTGCTGTATACGTCAGGGTGCCGGAACATGAGCTATGCGCCCGAGAGCGGCTCACCCGAGGTGCTCAAGCGCATCAAGAAAGTCGTGAAGCTCGATCGGCTCGAAGCATCGGTGCGCGGCGCCGTGGCCCAGCAGCTGAACGTCAAGCTCAATATCATCATGGGGTTTCCCAACGAATCGCGCGACGAGCTGCGGCAGACGATCAAATTCCTGTTTCGAATGGGGCTCGCCGGCGTGCATGACATGAGCATCTCGATCTTCTCGCCGTATCCGGGATCGGAGCTTTATCAGGATCTTCGGAAGTCGGGAAAGATTCCGGGGCTCTCCGACGAGTATTTCCTCGGGCTGGGCGCCTATAAGGACTTTTCCCACCCGGTCTCTTTCACCGAAGGCTTGAGCCCCAAGCAGCTCAATACGTATCGTATTCTCGGGTTCCTCGTGTTCTACGGAACGCAGTATGTGATCCGTCCGTGGCGGCTCGTGCGGATCATTCAGAATCTGGTGCAGGACCGCCAGGAATCGCGGCTCGACAAGTCGCTTCAAGATCTCGCCCACCGCATCCGGAACAGGCGGCCGAACGCCAAGAGCGCGGACGCGGCAGCCTGATAGCACGTGTGAGCAAGCAGAAAGCTCTCTGGATTCTGGCCGCGATCGTCGCGGTCGGAGCTGCGTTCCGCTTCTACAACCTCGCCTGGGGCGCGCCTTACTATCACTTCCACATGGACGAGCACTTCGTGCTCGGGCCCGCGGATACACTGCGTCGCGACGTGCGTGCGGCGGCGATGGGACCGAAGTTCTTCATGTACCCGCCAATGATGATGTATCTGATCAACATCGTCCGAGGCGTGTATGAAGCACTGTTCCAGCCACTCAATCTGACGGTACCCAGAGATCAGGTGACGTATATGGTGCTGAGCCGTGCGATCGCAGCGGCTTTTGGCACCGCCACGATCCTTGTGGCATACGCCATCGCGAGCCGTGTCGCGGGGCGGGTTGCGGGACTGCTCGCAGCGTTTTTTCTCGCGTGTGCCGTTCTACATCTCAGGGATTCGCACTTCGCCACGACCGACATGCCCATGGTGTTCTTCTGCATGGTGACGGTCTGGTGGTCCCTGCGATTGGTCGAACGAGGCGATTGGGTGTCGCTCATCGGCGCTGGCGCCAGTGTTGGAGCGGCGATTGCCGCGAAATACACCGGGCTGATTTCGCTTGGCGTGGTCGGCGTCGCGTATCTGCTCGCACCTGGTCGGCCGGATCGCTTCCGCCCGCTGATCCCGTGGATCGGATGGGCATCCCGGGGCGTCGTCCCGATCGTGGTTGCCGTTGTCACGTTCTTTGCCCTGCATCCGCTTGTCCTCCGGTTTCCGCGCAAGTTTCTGCTCGACTTCCGGCAGCAGGTCACTGAGCCGCTCACCGGAGTGACGACGCCGATTTTCTTCGCGCAGTTCGCCGACATCACGAACTTTCGTCTCTACTGGTTTACAAACTTGCTCCTGTGGAGCCTCGGACCGCTCCTCGAGATCCTCGGAGTGGTGGGAGTCTTCTGGCTTTTGTCACGGTTCGACAGGCGCGCCGCTGTCGTCGGGATGTTTCCGGTGATCTACTACATCGTTGCCGGCCACACGGTGGCGCCGATGATTCGCTACACACTGCCCCTCCTACCCGCGCTTGCGATTGCGGCAGGCATCTTCGGCTCCGATCTTCTGTCGCGACCGAAGTGGCGTGGCGTCGGCGCTCTGGTCGTTGGCGCCACGGTCGTCACCACCAGTTTGTATGCGCTGGCGTACATGAATGTTTTCCGGCAGCCGGATGCCCGCGTCGAAGCGTCCAGGTGGCTTCGCGCGCAGGTCCCGGAGGGCTCGCGAATTCTTGTCGAACCCTCGCAGAACATGATACCGATGGGGTCGTACTATACCGACACGAAATTCCGGCAAGACTATGTGCTCTGGGGCGCCGGCCGATCGCGCCGCGAGGCCGAACGCGAGCGAAAGGACTACTACCACCTCTTCATGCTTGATGCATATCGATATCTCTACACCGACCGTCTTGATGACGCCGAGAAGCAGAGGTACATCGCGTCCAGGCTGGCGCCGGTCGATTGGATCGTCATTGATGACACCTACGTGCAGTGGTACGACAAGCTTCGCGGGCCTGAACACGCGGTCGTGCGGCAGCACTACAAGGATCTGCTCGGCGGGAAGCTGGGGTTCGAGTTGGTGCAGACGTTCAAGGTGTATCCGAAGATTTTGGGTGTGACGATCCCTGACGAGAGAGCGGAGTTCACGTTCCGGCTGTTCGATCACCCTCGCGTGTATGTTTTTCGTCGCTCGACGACGCAGTCGTGACGGGGTGCCGGGTCTAGAGAACAAGACCCGGCCTACGTACGTCAGGGCGGGTCCTGCTTTGTGAACCCGCCGAGATGGCTACGGCACAAGGCCGATGACCTCGGCTGCCTCCACACTGGTGCTGCCTGAATCGAAGGCGCTGTCGCACAAGCGCCATCGCTTCTGGTTCGGATAGTACATCGCGGCGAGCTGGTCTACCCCGCGCGCGACAGCGATATCCCCTTTGCGAAGGACCAACCGTCCCCGCGCGTCGTAGAGGTCTCGCTTGGCCTGCGATCGCCAGAATACCGGCACGCGCGAGCACGCATCGCCCGGACGACTCCGGTATGCGCACGCTCCACCGAACCCGACGCTCGTGGCATCGGTCCCAATGTTGGATTCCATGATAGTGAAATCCGCGCGGTTACTCGTGACATCAGCGAATTCCAAGTCGGTCCCATAGCAACCGGGCTCGAAGTTCCGCATCACATGCGCAACACCCAGGGTCGAATCCGAGAAATCGAGCAGAAATTGTCTGGCGAGCGCGCCGACCTCCTGAATCGAATTGTGCAGGCTCACCGACGTCGAGCCGGTCACGCGGTTCTCGACGTTGCGTCCCTGCGATCGATAGGTTTCGACGACCTCGAGGGCAAGCACTGCGTCAATCGGCGTGATCGCGGCGGTCGCCGGAGCCCTCCACGTGACGGCGGGCCCGGTGCCGCTGAAGGTGCCGATCGAGCAGGACCAGTTGAACGTCAGGTTGCTAACTGAGGTTTCGGGATCGGTGACCGTGACGCTGACCTCAATCGCATCAGCAAGATCCGCAAAATTGGCCGGCTGCTTCGCGCGCGAGCCCTGCACCCGGAACGCGCCGATGACCGGCGGAGCATTCTGAACAACAGGTCCGGGATCGGGAGGACCAGGAGGACCACTTGGCGGGGTTGGCGCGGACGGCGCGCTGCATGCCGTCCCGAAAAGAATGATGCCACCTATCAATAGCCGGGCTATGGTCACGTGATGGGCCGACGAATTATACAGCGGCGGGGAGAATGTTAGAATATCGGCGGAGATCGAATGAATAAGGCTGTCATCTGCCTGCTGGTCGTCTTTGTGTGGATGTGGGAGACGAGGCTCGACGCCTATCTCGATCCAGGCAGCGGCAGCATGCTCGTCCAACTGCTCCTCGGTGGCGTGGCCGGCGTGGCTGTGATCGCCAGGCTCGGCTGGCAGCGGTTCCGGGATCTGTTCCGGCCGCCAGGGTCGAAGCCGGAAAGCCACCCGAAGTCGCATGAGTGAGATTGCGGTCGAGCCCGGGTCGTTCCGCGATCGAACCGCAAGAGTCTTCTACCACGACGGACACATACTTCGGGGGTTGACTGATGCGGCCCTCCAAGAATGGCAGGCGCTGTCAGCCTCGAATTTCTATCGCCGCTTTTCGACGAGCGGCGCTCTTGTTCCGACCCGGCAACGAGACATCACATCGCTTCCGTCCTCACCCGACGAAACATGGGTGGCTGTCCTCGAGCATGAGCGGCTGCCCTTCGTTTCCTACCCCTACGAATGGTCATTCGGGATGCTTCGCGATGCTGCCGTCCTGCAGCTCGACCTTGTATTGGGCGCGCTCGAGGACGACATCGGGCTGAAGGATGCCTCGGCCTACAACGTTCAGTGGCGAGGCACGTCCCCGGTGTTTGTCGACATCGCGTCCTTCTATCGACGCCGGGAGGGCGAACCCTGGGTCGGGTACCGGCAATTCTGTCAGATGTTCCTCTACCCGCTCCTCGTCCAGGCGCACCGCGACGTGCCGTTTCAGCCCTGGATGCGCGGCAATATCGAGGGCATGGATGCAGAGGTGTGCCTCAACCTTCTGAGCGCACGCGATTATCTGCGCGCCGGTGTCCTTGCGCACGTCTATCTGCAGGCGAAGGCGCAGAAAGCCTACAACCGGACAACCCGGAACGTGCGCGCAGATTTGAGCCGCGCCGGATTCGACAAGCGCATCATCAGCGCCAATGCGTCGCGACTTCGTGCGCTCGTCGCGGGACTTCAGTGGAAGCCCCAACAGTCGACCTGGTCCGACTATCTCGAGTGTGGCCACTACGCCGAGTCGGACGCCGCGCAGAAGCGCGATTTCGTCCGCGAGATGGCCGGGACAAAACACTGGTCACTGGTTTGGGACATCGGCTGCAACGTTGGGGTCTTTTCGCGCATCGTCGCGGAGCGCGCCCAGTATGTCGTGGCCATGGACGCAGACCATCTTGCGATCGACAAGTTATATCAGGCGCTGAAATCTGAGCGCGTGACGAAGATTCTGCCTCTGGTCGTCAACGTCACCGATCCCTCACCGAACCTCGGTTGGCGCAATCTCGAGCGGAAGCGGATCATTGAGCGCGGCCGGCCCGATCTTGTGCTCGCGCTCGCCCTGATCCACCATATCGTCATCGGCGGCAACATTCCGATGGCGGAATTCATCGAGTGGCTGCGCGATGTGGGCGGCGACGTTGTGATCGAGTTCGTCACGCGGCAAGACCCGATGGTGATGACGCTGCTGCGCAACAAGGACGATAACTACTCGGACTACACCGAGGAGAACTTCGAGGCCGAGTTGTCGGCGCGTTTCAGAATCATCCGACGTCAGCCTCTCGGTTCGGGTACACGCATCATGTACTACGCCGCCCGATAATCACGAGCTCTTGACCCCCCGAGAGCGGAATCGTGTTTCCGGGTGCCACCTTCACGCGCTTGACCACACTGCCCGTTGCTGCGTCTCGAATATCGAGCATCGCGCCGACCCGGGCGCGGATGGTCGTGCCCTTCCCAATGCCCACCGCGAGGGCGACGAATTGAGAGCCCGACGATGCGGTGTACAGTCGGCTGAAACCGTGAAGCGGTGCGCCCGCCGTGTCTGGTGAATGGCGCGTCCAGTTCGCCAGGCCCGGCGGCAGGTATTTGCGTGCGGCCGCGAGCGCTGCCGCGATCGATTCGAATTGCGGAAGCTCGGAGAAGTGCGCGTGGCGCGGGGGCGTGGCGGCGAGATCGGCAGCTCCCCCGCCGCGGATGCCGGGTCCGGTATGCAACACGTACGCGGCATTGCCGGCGAGGAACGTCATGACATAGCCGGCGGCGATGCGCGACGGCGAGTCGTCTTGCTCGACGGAGCTTTCGGGTCCGATCGGTTCGTTGTTCAGAACAACCGGGGGAAGCGCGCCGCGACAGCCTGCCGGGTTGCCCTGTGCAACGTTCCATGGACGAATCAGCGGAGCGGTCGGACCTTCGTCGCCAAACTGTCGGGGATAGTGAATCGTCATGGCATCGGCGCCAGAGTCGGCGTACGTGTCGCACGCGGCGCCGCTCTCCGGCGCGCTCAGTGCTACCAGCACGCTCGTCTGATTGCCGAGCCGTTTGCCGAGGCGCCGCAATTCTGTGACGCCTTCGGGACCCGAAAACCCGTTTTGCCAGCTTTCATTGGCGATTTCGAACGCGAAGATCTTGTGCTCGCGCCCGCGCGCCATGGCCGCGAACCGGTCGACGACCGACTCACGGGTCCGCGCATCCGAGGTGAACGGCGCTCCGCCGAACAGGGTCCACTGCACCCGGACCCCATACCGGTCGTACGCCAGGTCTGTCACGCCGGCAATAATCGCGTCATAATCTGGCCAACGCGGATCCGTTTGTCGGTCTTCCCAACTTGCGCCGCCGACCGACCCCAGCACCCGAATGTAGTCGATGCCAGCGCCGCTCAATGTCTCGAGATTCCGGTCGAGCCGAGCTCGGTCGAACTTGTAGGCCCAGGCAGCCCAGAACATCGTGCCGCCGAGGGCATTGAATGGACCGGCCGCATCGGCCACGGCGCGACGGTGGGCGCGTACCTGGTCCTTTCCCGTCGCGCCGGGCAGGGGTTGGCGCGCCGCCACGCCGGCGGAAACACCGGGGCCAAGTGTCAGAAGACCGATAATTAGGACAGTTACGTACTTCATGCGCGTTGTTTGGTCTCTCACCATTGTCTGCGCGACGTTGACCACCGTAGCATGCAGTGGTTCGCCGATCCAGCCGCCACCGCCACCACCACCTCCCGGACAGCTTCAAGTTTCGTGCCCTTTGCCGATCGTTCGGGAAGCCTCGAGCCCGCAGGGTACCGACGTTCATTTTGACGCTCCAGCCACCACGGGGGGGCGTGCGCCGCTTGCCGTCGAATGCACACCAGGGTCGTCCAGCATTTTTCCGATCGGTGAGACAAGCGTACGGTGCACGGCGACCGATGCCGACAGTGCGCAGGCCTCATGCGGATTCCCTGTGACAGTACGCGCATCACAGACGCTCTCGAGGTCGAGATTCGTCGCATTCGGAGACAGTATTACCGCGGGGGCTATTTCGCTGCAGCCGTTGCGGATGCTGGGCTTGATCGAGACATATCCATTCAAGCTCGAGCAGATGCTCGTCGCGCGCTATCCCTCGCAGACGTTTGTGGTCAGCAACCAAGGCGTGGGCGCTGAGCGCACCGATCAAGGCGCCCGACGCCTCCCCGGCGTTCTCGATGCCGAGAAACCC
The DNA here is from genome assembly GCA_963761975.1 of Vicinamibacterales bacterium. Lineage (GTDB taxonomy): Bacteria > Acidobacteriota > Vicinamibacteria > Vicinamibacterales > JAMQPK01 > JAMQPK01. The sequence continues at coordinate 1,271,862 of CAVXIR010000007.1, read as the reverse complement.
GAAGTGGTCATGATTCTGGAGGGGACGAATGCCGCCTGGTTGCTCACCACCTCAGCTCAGGCCGCCAGCATTCGATCGATGATCACATCCGCGCGTGACCGCGGGGTCGATGTCATCATCGCCACAGTGATGCCGATCAAGGCCGACCAATTTCCGTCGCGCCCCGAATATGCCCCGCGAATCAGTGCTCTGAATGAGCGCATTGTTCAGATGGCGTCGGAGTTCAAGATTGGCCCGGTTGTCGACCTGTATGCGCTCTTCCAGGCGAACATGCATTGGCTCGGATCTGACGGACTCCATCCCACGCTCGAGGGCCAGACGCATATCGCAGAGGCGTTCAATACTGAAATTGTGCGGCGTTACGACGTGCGGTCGACAACTGCGCTCCGTTTTCCTGCCATGAGACGCATCCGATGAAGGGCCGGCGAACCTTGCTATACTTCAGCCTTCAAGTTGTCGAGGCCACTTAGTTCCGGGGCGACACCCGTCGTCGCCGCTCGGCCGGCGCCCCGTGAGGGTGAGCGCGAGCTGAAGTTCACCTTCCCAGAGGCGCGCGCCCACGCCGTGCGCCGACGGCTCGAGAGCATTTGCCGGCGCGATCGAGAGTTTCCGGCTGCTGTTGTCTGGACTGTCTATTACGACACGCCGGCACTGGTTTCGCTTGGTGAAAAAATCAACAGCGACTTTCTCAAGCGCAAGATTCGCGTTCGCTGGTATGGCGATGTAGATGGGCTCGTCTCGGGGCCGGCATTCGTCGAGGCGAAACTTCGCATCGGCACGAAGAGACTGAAAGTGCGCGAGCGGCTTCCCTTTCCTGCGGACGAGATCGCGCGGTGGGAGCTTCAGGATCCGCGGTTGCGTCGCTTCCTTTCGCTGTTGCGCAACCACGGGGTGCTCGGCCAGGAATCGTGGCTGCCGATGATGGTGATTCGCTATCGCCGCGATCGCTTCATCGAGCCCCTCAGCCGATCGCGTGTCAGCCTCGACAGCGATATCGCGGCAGTCGAGATCAACTCGCGATTTCTGGCGATCGGCGATCTGTCGCCGCTTCAAACCGCCGTTCTCGAGGTGAAAGGCACTGAAGACCGGCTGCCGCCGGCGCTGCAGGCGCTTCTGCCATTCGGCCTGCACAAGCGTTCGTTCTCGAAATTTCTGGCCGTTTACGCGCACACGATGCGCCGGGTGTTCTAGAGAGCACAATGCAGCAGCAGCTGAACAACATATTGGGATCGCTGACGCAGGGCACCGGACCGCAGGTCACGCCATTGGCGTTTCTGATGCTCATGGCGATCTCGCTGCTGGCCTCACTGTTCATCTCGTATTTGTACGTTCATTTCTATTCCAACCGGGCGACTGGCAGTCAGGTGCACCGTGCGTTTCCACTGCTCGGCATCTCGATCACTTCGATTTTCATCACCATTCAGTTCTCGCTTCCGCTCTCGCTCGGCCTGCTCGGCGCTCTTTCGATCGTTCGTTTCCGGACGCCGATCAAGGAACCTGAGGAAATCGGCTTCATCATGCTCGTCATTGCGACGTCCATCGCGGTGGCGACATTCAAGCTGGCGTTTGTGGGCGTCATCTTCGTCATGGCGCTTGCAGCTCTCTTTGGACAGATCGCGGCGCGCCGTTTCATGGGAACGCAGTCGGATGGCACCATCGTCGTGACGCTGCCAGCCAACGGGAAGCCGTCCGACCCTGCGGCGATCACCGCGCTCGTCCGCAAGCGGCTGCCGCGAGCCAAGCTCGAGAGCGTTTCCCAGACCGACCGCGAAACAGTGGTGTCCTATATCTTCCAGGGCATCTCCGACAACGCCCTCGCCGGTTTTCACGCCGAGCTGAACGCAGCCGCTGGCCCGTCTTCCTATAACGTCTTCTTCAACCGACCGGGCGCGCTCTAAATGCCGGGCACGCGGCGCATACCCTCGTGGCTGCTCGTCGTCGCAACCGGTGCGATCTGCGCGGGCATGATCACGCTCGAATCGGCAGATCTGTTCCCGCTGTGGCGGTTTGCCGTTCAATGGAGTCCGGAGGCGCTCCCGAGCTCGCAGGCAGTGCCGACCAAGGAAATCGCGAGCGGCCGGCCGGTACTGTCGCTAACGCTTGACGACAGCGACCTCAACGATCCGAACAGAGGTATTCTTCCGAACAAACAGGAACACGGCGTCGAGTGGGAGCGCGAAGGCAGCGTGTCGTACTACGAGGGCGGCAAGCTGCTGTTCGCAGGTGGAGTGGGCGTTCGCATCCACGGTGGCGGCAGTCGTATTACGGCTCCTCGGCCTGGGTTTCGCCTCTATTTCCGCCGACGGTACGGACCGCGCGAGCTCCCGCGCGGCGTGTTGTTCAGCGAAGCCGCTCACCCTGTGCGCCGGATTGTGGTGCACGACGACGTCCGACGTACGGGCAACGCCAATTGGTACTTCGTGAACCCGCTGGCATACGACATCGCTCGCGCGGTCGGCGCGATTGCGCCGGAAACCAAGCCCGTCCGGTTCTATCTGAATGGCGAATATTACGGTCCGTTTGTCCTGACAGAACGGTTCGACCAACGTTTTTTCGCTGCGCACTGGGGCTACGACGATATCGATCTCACCCAGGAGGACATGGACAGGCTCTTCGCGTGGGTTCGCACGACACGTCCGCTGACGTTGGAAAACGTCGCCCAGCATGTGAATATCGACAACCTGACAAAGTGGTTTGTGGCCGTGGCGTTTTCGGCAACCCGCGATGCGTATCAGGGTCCGGGACAGTTCCTGGATCACACGAAGCCGGCCGGCGGATGGTTCTGGGTGAGCTGGGACATGGATCAGAGCTTCCGCGATTGGAATCTCGACAGCTATCAGTACTTGTTGAACCGTGTCGAGGAGGGACGCAGAGGACGGAATCCCGCCGATCCGCGCGCATTGATCCTTTCCCATTTGATTGCCGAGGACGCCGCCTATCGGGATTTCTTGAAACGGATCGTGCAGAAGGCGCTCAACCATCAACTGACCGAGGCATTTCTGATGGAGCGTTACGAGCACTATCTGCACATAGCGAAACAATTTCAAATACCGCGACTCACTTACCTGCCGCTGCTGCGCCAGTTCCTGCAGAGACGACGAGATTTCTTCAGGCTTACCAGCGAGCAGTGGTTGAATACTCCGGCTAGCCAGAGGGTGACGGTCGTAGCTCCGCCGGGCGTCCAAGTGGTACTCGAAGGCGAGCGCGTAAAGGATGGATATCAGGGCTTGTACTTCCCTGATGTGGAATTGACGGCCAACATTGGAGAGGAGCACCGTCAGGGATTTTCCGGATGGCGGATCAACGGGCAGTCGAGATCTGGACGAGAGGCGTTACGGTTCAAAGCGGATCAACCGACGCAGCTCGAAGCGGTGTTCGACAACCGATCGGCAGCAGGCGTGCCTGCGGTTGCGGCGTCCAACGATCCGAAGCCCAGGTTGTCCGCACGGCTCGAGTGGCGAGTCATCCCGAGCGGCCAGAACTGGATGGGGTGTGTTCCCGGAGACGAGTTATGTGGTGACGCGGAAAAGCCGCGCGTGCGCATCTCGATCCCACAGCCACTCCAGATGCTCGACCGGGAAGTCTCGTCGGATGACTTCCGCGCGTACGCGGTTGCAACGTCTGCCGAGACGCCCCGCCAGCCAGAGTGGTACGCGGACGGTACCCATCCTGTTGTGAACGTCACATGGGACGAGGCACAAGCGTATTGCTCGTGGGCAGGCGGCCGCCTACCCACCGAAGAAGAATGGGAGTACGCTGCACGGGGCGGGCTGGACGGGAAGCTCTTTCCGTGGGGTGACGCGTTCACCGGTCAGGCCAACGCGCGTCACGATTTGGCATTTCACCAGTGGAATACCACCGCCCCTGTGGGATCGTACCCACCGAATGCGTTCGGTCTGCACGATATGGCCGGCAACGTATGGGAATGGACCGCAACCGAGTTCACGCCGTCGCACTCCTCCAAAGCTGAGAGCGTGGACTACGACGTCCGCACGATCAAGGGTGGCAGCTGGGACAACCAACTCGGCCGGCAGCGCGTGTCAGCGCGTGTGGGGTTGTCTCGTAAAGGACGCCATAACCTGTATGTGGGATTCAGGTGTGCAAAAGGGGCGATGAGCGTTTTGCGAACGCCGTCATGAACAAGTCTCTGACAGCCTTGACGCATCCCATCGTGGCGGCGACAGTCGCGGGCATCGCGGCGTGGATAAGCCGCGCCTCATTCGACGTTGCCGGCACGAGCCAAACGCCCGTACGGGTTGCGATGCTGCCGTCTTTCGCCGAGTTGATCGGATTGGTTGTGCTGGCTCTGCTGATGGCCGCCGGCCTCGCCTGGGCGCTTCGCATCAGGCAGCCGCCTGGGTCGCCCTTCTGGAAGGCCGCCAGCGATGCGCTGCTGCCGCTCTTCGCCCTCTCGCTGCTCATCCTTCCGTACCTGCCGTGGTTAGCGGACTGGGTACCGGCTGTGCGGCTCCTGGCAGGACCTGGGCGCTTCGTTCTGTGGTTGGTGGTGTTTGGCCAGTTGCTCTGGACGCTGCTCCCCCGAATCGGTCTGTCGACCGCCAGCCTTGGTTTCGCTTGTGCGGCTGTGTTCCTCAGCGCACCGTTTGTGATGGACCTGCCCGTTCTCCCAGGGCTGTTTACCGAGCTGTTCAACACGATCCGCCAACTGCCCTCGGCACAGTGGTCGACGGTGCAGGCCGGCAGTGTGGGAGCTCTCTTCGATCAAGAGTTCGGAATTTTCGCGTACGCACCGGTCCTTTTGCTCGCGTTCATCGGTCTTGCAGGCATGGCAGGCGAAGGGGCGTCCCGCCGTGTCGCGATCGTTCTGATTCTCGCGGTTCTTCTCCTGATTCTCGTTCCCGGTACGTCGGATCCATGGTGGAAGAAGTCTGCGCTGTCGGGCCGCGAGCTGCTGTTGCTTCCGCTGCTCGTTTCGCCCATTGCGTGGTTGTATGCGCGGCTGCCGGAGAATTCCCTTCCACGTGCCGGCGCGCAGTTGCTGCTGCTGGTCAGCCTCGCAGTCACCGGGATCATGCTGCTATTGAGCGATCGCGTGCCTGCGCGACAGGAAGGCGACGGCGCGTCGACGCTGCTTTACTGGTTATCGCCGACGTGGCAGCTCTGGAGCGAAGCGCCCACCTTCGTCGTGAGCGATTCAGGCCCAGCGACGCTCCGGGTCTTCGTGTGGCTCGGCGTCTTTGGAATCGTTGCGTGGGCCTTCTCGCGCTGGAAGGTCTCCAGCGCCGGTAGGGCCGCTCTCGTGGCGACGACAGCCGTGACGCTCGTGTTCATTTCCGTCGTGTCGGCCACGTCGTTCGTCTTTTCCGATCGCTCGAGGCGATTCAATGTCGAGCGACGAGTGCTGTTTCCGATGCTGGAAACGTTTGATCCGACCGCCAGACCGCTTGCGGTTCGCTACGCCCCGCTCGCGATCGTCAGCCCGGACGAGCTGCCGCCGCTGTTTACATTGTCGGCCGTTCCGGGGGAACGGACGGATCCGCAGCCTCTCCGCATCGTGCTGAACGCACGCTTCCGTCTCCCTGCCGGCGAGTACGTTCTGGACGTGACAGGGTCGGAGTCGGCAGGTACGGTGCCAAACGCGTCGATCGCATTGCAGATCGGACGCGAGGGCCGGCCGCTAGTGACGTGGCCGCTGACGCTTCGGCCTGGCGAGCGCACTCAGCAGCGATTTCATGTGCCTCTCGATACCGAGTTCCTCGGGTTTCGCGCCGGGCGGCCAGTCGAACCAACTATCGCTGAGCTGAGGATTACTCCCGTCGACGTCGTCGATGTCCGCCGGCGTTTCCGGACGTCGACGGTGCTCTCAGCCGCAACCTTCGCACCGGCGACGATCTTCTTCCACGACGGCAATGCATACCCCGAGCGTGAAGGGTTCTGGGTAAAGGGTCGCGCGACAACGCAGATCACCGTGCAAAAGACCAGAGAGACCGAACCCGGCGTGCTCCTCGCTATTCACAGCGGGCCGCGGCCCAATGCGGTGACGCTTTCAACGCCCGGCTGGTCGCAGACGCTCGAGCTCGTGCCAGGTGTGACGCAGCGCGTCGTCGTGCCGACGACGGAAGGTGCCGAGTTCATGCCGGTGACGATTGCAACCTCCGGAGGTTTCGTGCCCGCCGAAGTCGGGGCGAGCCGTGACCGTCGCATGCTTGGCGCGTGGATCGGCTTCGTCGCCGATGATGCGTCCAGAACGTCCGCAGCCCGCTGAATCGAATTCTAGAGACTCAGCGAATGCGGACGTGGCTGGGTTTGCGAGGACTCGCAGACCTCTCTGATAACGTAGATCGGTTTGTCCTGCGACTCGTGATACGTGCGTGACATGATCTCGGCAAGCAGACCCATCGTGACGAACTGGATACCGGCGAAGATGAGCAGCACGGCGAGCAGCAACAGTGGACGATTCGCGATCGACTCGTACCCGAACAAACGCTGGTACGAAAGGTAAGCGGCAATGATGAACCCCACGAGGCCCATGGGCACGCCGATGAGACCGAACATCTGCAGCGGCCGTGTCGAGTAGCTTAAGAGAAACTTGACCGTCAGCAGATCGAGGATGACGCGAAAGGTTCTCGACAGCCCGTATTTCGAGATGCCGTGACTCCTCGGGCGGTGGTTCACGACCACTTCGGCGATGCTCACTCCCATCTCGCTGGCAATCGCCGGAACGAAGCGGTGCATCTCGCCGTAGAGCTTCAGCGGTTTTACGACGTCGGCGCGAAACACCTTGAGCGAGCAGCCATAGTCGTGCAGTTTGACGCCGGTCGACCACGAGATCAGTCTGTTGGCGATTTCGGAAGGAAGCCGGCGAGTCAGCCAGGGGTCTTTGCGATTCTTCCGCCAGCCGCAGACGATGTCGTGGCCGTCATCCATGCGTCGGACCATGTCCGGTAGATCCTGCAAGTCGTTCTGCAGGTCGCCATCAGCGGTTGCAATGAGCCGTCCCCGAGCATAGCGGAACCCGGCGGCGAAGGCCGCTGTCTGTCCGAAGTTCCTCCGAAAGCGGATGATGCGCCAGCGCGGGTCGCGCCGCTGACACCTCACGAGCCGCTCGTAGCTGTCGTCGGCGCTGCCGTCATCAATCGCCAGGACTTCATAGCTCCGCCCCCACCGCTCGAGCGCCTCCGTGAGTTCGATAAAGAGAGGCTCGATATTCGGCGATTCGTTGCGAATGGGAATGACGACCGAGAGTTCAGGGTTCATCGTGCCTTCAGGAGCACACGCCCCTGAATCGAAGTGGCAATTATACAGTTAGTTAGGCCCGATCGGCTGCCGGCGCCGTTTCCAGACGTAATACGCAGCGCCGCCAACCAGCGCAAGGATGCCGAGCACCAAACCGACCGTGCGTCCGTTCTCGTGAATGTAGTCAAGAGCCTTCTGACCGTACATGACGGCAAGAATCCCCTCGCCGAAATATCGTACGCCGCGCCCGATACCGATGGCCCAGATGAACGTCTTCAGCGGAATTGCGGCCACGCCCCCCATCAGCACGAAAATCTTGAACGGGGCCGGTGGCGGAAGCAGCGCAGGAACGATGAGCGCCATCGCCCCGTATCTGCGCATCATTTGTGCCACGCGTTCGACCGTGCCGCCCTTGAACCGTTTTTGCAGCAGCGCGTTCCCGCCTTTGCGCCCCACATAGTAGAGCGCGAGGCAGCCGGCGATCGATCCCAGCGTCGACATCGTGGCATAAAACACCATCCGCTCCGGATGGTTGATCACGAGCAGGACGATGAGCAGGTCGTTGACTTCGGGAAACGAGAGGAACGACGAGTCGAGGAATGCGATGATGAAGAGCCCCGGGCCGCCGACACCGAGCGCAAACGCTTCAATCCATGCTGTGATTCGAGCCATTCAATAAGCGTAGAGTCCGGCTTCAGCCGGACTAATGCGTTAGTATTCTATTCGCGAAGTGACCGATCGTTTCCCCAAACTCCTCGCAGCCCTCGGCCTCGTGATTGGTACTGCCGCAGCCCTCTTCTATAGTCAGCAGGGACTCGCGCTCAGCCACTACGACGCAAAAGCCCATCTTGTCGTCGCGCGGCGAGTGCTTGACAGCCTTACGCCGGAATACTCACAAATAGGCGCAGTCTGGCTTCCGTTGCCGCATCTGATGAATCTCCTTCCCGTTCAGATCGATGCGTTTTACCGGACGGGCGCGTCGGCTGTCGCAATTTCTGTCCTGTCGTTCGGATTGGCGTGTTATGCGATCGCGCATCTCGTGCTGCGCGTAACCGGATCGCATATCGCCGCGGCAGTCGGCGTCACGATGTTTGCGCTCGATCCGAACGTGCTGTATCTGCAATCGACGCCGATGACCGAGCCGCTGTTGTTCGGATTGGTCCTGTTAAGCATCGCGCTCGTGTACGACTGGGTGGAGACCGAGGCGGGCATCCCCGCCAACCTGCGCGTCAACGCCGCCCGGGTGCGATCGAAGGCGGGCTGGGTCCTCGTGGCGGCCTGCCTTACGAGATATGAAGCGTGGCTCGTCACAGCGGCTGTGCTTGCGCTTGCAGCCATCGCTCTCTGGCGCCGTGGCCTGCCGCCGCTCATCGCCCTCAAGAGGACGGCAGACCTTGCCGTATTTCCTGTGCTGGCCATCGTTATGTTTTCCTTTCACAGCTGGTTCACAACCGGAGTCTGGTTCGTCACCGGCGGTTTTTATGTTCCGGACAACGTCGCACACGACAATCCTTACAAAGCGTTCATGGCGGTTGTCTACGGCATGCGGCTGCTCATCGGCCGGGTCCTCGTTTTGACGGCAACGGCGGGAGTGTTGTGGGTGCTCGTCAGGGGGCTTGCACGTGCAGAACATGCGGCTTCGCTCGTCGTCCTGGCGCTCGTGGCGCTCATGGCGCTACCGTCGTATGCCTTCTTTCAGGGCCACCCCTTTCGGATGCGTTATATCGTTGCGCCGACTGTGGGCGCCGCGGTGTTTGCCGGGATGGCCATCGGGCTGCTGAAGGGCTGGGCTCGTCAGGTTGCCGCAGTGACGATCGTGTTGTGGCTCGCCGTGAACATGAAACCGCTCGATGCGCAGGCGCCGATGGTGCAGGAGGCGCAGTGGGATGTCCCATTCAGTCGAGGGCGCAAGAATGTGACGGCCTGCCTCATGCGCGAGTACGAGGGCGAGCTGATCCTTGCCAGCATGGGCTCGCTTGCCCATTACATGCAGGAACTGTCACGCGAAGGCATCAACATCCGGGACTTCGTGCACGAGGGCAACCTTCCGTACTGGCAGGAAGCGATCGAAGCGCCAAAAGGGCGGGTGGGATGGATTCTCCTCGAAGAGCGCGCTGAAGGCGGCGACCTGCTCGCCGCACGCGTGCGCGAATCGTCGGCATTTGCCACCGGATTTGTGCGCGTCTGCGCCGATGGCGGCGTGGCGTTGTACAAAGCTAAGAACTAAGATCTCTAGAGATCTAGAGATCTCAGATCTAAAGATCTTTAGATCTTTCTAGTCTCCAGATCCTTCGCTCTGAGGAACTCCTGCGTGACGTTGAGCATCTCTTCATGGATGGCGCCGTTCGTTGCGAGCAGTTGATGTCGTCGTGACGAAGAAGGTTCTCCCGCAAAGTCCGTCACCTTGCCGCCCGCCTCTTCCACGATGATCGTTCCAGCCGCGATGTCCCACGGTTTCAGATCCTGCTCCCAGAAGCCGTCCATGCGCCCGGCGGCGACGTAACACAGATCGAGCGCGGCAGAACCGAGACGGCGCACGGCGCGGGCCCGGCCGACAAATTTGCCGAACAGCCCGACAATCTCCGGAATCCGATTGTGGATGTCGTAAGGAAATCCTGTCACGAGCATCGACTCCACCAGATGCGCGGCCTTCGACACCTGTATGGGGCGGCCGTTCAGAAACGCGCCGCCTCCACGTTCTGCGACGAAGAGCTCCTTGCGCGTAGGGTCGTAAATGGCTCCAATTTCTCCCCTGCCATCTATTTCGAGCGCCAGCGACGAGCAGAAGATTGGGAGACCGTGCGCGTAGTTGTTGGTGCCGTCGATCGGATCGAACACCCAGCAATGCGAAGCGCCACGAGTCGCCGCATCCTCGCCAAACTCCTCCGCCAGGATGGTGTGATCGGGGAAGCGCTCCGCAATCATCTTTCGGAACATCGTTTCAACGGCCACGTCGGCTTCGGTGACAAGGTCGATCGTGCCCTTGTGCGAGACCTGAAAACCGCTGTCGATGAAGCTCATCTGAATCTCGCCGGCCTTGATCACTGCCTCGATGGCCGTCGAGAGCAACAGAGGGTTTTTCGTCATTCGCTCGGTCGGATCCGCTTCTTCATCCGCATCTCCATGCCGCCCTGACGAGCGGGTGTGATGGAGACGTCGTCCATGAACTGCCGAATCAGGAAAATGCCACGACCGCTCGCCCTGAGCATGTTTTCGGGACTGAGCGGATCCTTCAATGCAGCCGGATCGAACCCGTTTCCCTGGTCGCGCACGCAGACGATGAAGTCCGCCGGGTCAGATTCGGGGCTGGCGGCGAAGTCGATGAAGACGATTTTGGCGGGGTCGTTGCCGTTGCCGTGGTGGATGGCATTGACGACCGATTCCCGGACTGCCATCGTCGTCCAGTGCAGCGAATCCTCGTCGAAGCCGAGCCGGCGCGCGATGTGTTCCGCGATCGCCTGGACGAGGTCGAGCGCTTCGAGCGTGCTGTGAATTTCAAGATGAACATTTTGGAATCCAGAGGTCATCGTGTCGGACGTAGTATAGTCTGCCGATGGCTTCAATCGCCGCTACGACGGTGAGGCCTGCTCGTCGCGTGACAGGGACGGTCGGGCTCGCCGGCGACAAATCCATCTCGCACCGGTATGCGCTCCTCGCAGCCTTGGCGACCGGCCGCTCGACGATCCATCAATATTCCATGGGTGCAGACTGTGCAGCCACGCTCGACTGCCTGGCCGGCGCCGGCGTCGAGATCCGCCGCCACCGCTCGCCGGAACGCGGCCTGACGGTCGAAATCACCGGCCGGGGTCTGAGAGGGCTTAGGGCCCCCGTCGCACCGCTGGATGCACAGAACTCGGGCACCACCATGCGGCTGCTTTCGGGCATCCTGGCAGCGCACCCTTTCGCGTCAGTCGTCACGGGCGATGCGTCGCTTATGAACCGTCCGATGGGCCGAGTGATCGTCCCGCTCGAGCTGATGGGGGCGCGTATCGAGTCGCGTGACAGGAAGCCGCCGCTCACAATCCACGGCACTTCCCTTCAAGGCATCCATTACCGCACCGAGGTCCCGAGCGCGCAGGTAAAGAGCGCGGTCATTCTGGCGGGCCTCCAATCGGAAGGCCGCACCGTCGTCGAAGAGTCGGCGGCCACGCGCAATCATACGGAGCTCGCACTGCGGGCATTCGGGGCGACCGTGCACACCGACGGCAGCACCATCGAGGTGGCCGGCGGCCAGACATTGCACGCCGGCGAGTTCGTGGTGCCGGGCGACATCTCATCGGCGGCCTTCTGGGTTGCGGCCGCGGCGGCAATCCCCGGCTCGGACGTGGAGATCCAGAACGTCGGCCTCAACCCGACTCGCACAGCGCTCCTGGACGTGCTGCGCAGAGGCGGCGCGCTCGTTGACGAGCACGTCGACCGCGAGGCCGGTGGCGAGCCGTCAGGGCGGGTGCGTGTCCGGTATGGGCAGCCGCGCTCTTTGAGTCTTGGAGCAGACCAGATCCCATACTTGATCGACGAGATTCCTGCCCTGGCGGCTTGGGCAAGCCACGGGGGCGAGCTGTACGTGACTGGGGCGGGCGAGCTGCGCGTCAAGGAAAGCGACCGCATCACGGCGCTCGTTCGCGGATTTCGAGCGTTGGGAGGCGATGTCGAAGAGTTTGGCGACGGATTCCACGTGCGCGGGTCGCATCGGCTGAAGGGCGGTGAGGCTGACGCGGCGGGTGACCACCGGCTGGCGATGGCCTTTGCGATCGCGGCGCTCGGGGCGGAGCAGCCGTCAGTCATCAACGGAGCCGATTCAGTGGCGATTTCCTACCCCGAATTCTTTGCGACGCTGGAATCGCTCTGCGACCCTTCGTGAAGACGGACAAAATCTATCTGGTCGGATTCATGGCCGCCGGTAAAACGACATTGGCGCAGGCACTTGCGCGGCGGCTTGGGTGGCGCGCCGAAGACGTCGACCTGCTCATCGAAACGCGCGAGCGGCGCACGGTCGCCGATATCTTCGCGCGAGACGGCGAGCCGTATTTCCGTTCCATCGAACGCCAGGTGATCTATTCGCTGCTGCCGCAGCGGCATACTGTGATTGCAACGGGGGGCGGAACATTCATCGATCCCGAGAATCGCGCTGCCATGAACGCCGACGGCGTGTCGGTGTGGATTGACGTGCCCTTCGAAGTGCTCCTCAGCCGGATTCCCGCCGATGGACGCCGGCCGCTCGCCAACGATCGCGTCCAGATGGCGTTGCTGTACGAAACCCGCCGTCTCGCCTACCAGCAGGCTCATGTCCGCCTCGACGCCGCGCGTGCGCGCTCGGAAGAGTTGGTGGAACAGCTCATCGATCGACTCGAGTAGCGATGCGGTATCTGGTCCTCAGCGACATCCACAGCAATCTCGAGGCCCTCGACGCGGTGCTCCGCGCGTCATCGGCGCAGAAACACGATGCCGTGCTCGTCCTGGGTGATTTGGTGGGCTACGGGGCCGATCCGAACGCGGTCGTCGAGCGCGTGCGCGAGCTCTCGCCTGCCGCGATCGTGCGCGGCAATCACGACAAAGTCGCCGCCGGGCTCGACAACGCCGAGGACTTCAATCCCATGGCCAGGGCGGCTGCCCAATGGACCCGCGACGAGCTGACGCCGTCCACGCTCGAATACCTGCGCGGCCTGCCTGTCGGTCCTCACATCGTCGACCAGATGGTGGAGATCTGCCACGGCTCACCGCTCGATGAAGATCTCTACGTGGTGGCCGATCTCGACGCCGCCCGGTCTATTGCCGTTGCACGGGCGCCAATCTGCCTGTTCGGTCATACCCATGTCGCGCTCAGCGCCAGGATGGACGGTCAGCGCCGGCTCGAAATCGAAGCCCCACAAGGTCATCCGGAGTTCGAGACGCGCATCGACGCCGATTCGAAGTACCTGATCAATCCGGGCTCGGTCGGCCAGCCGCGCGACGGCGATGCTCGAGCGGCATATGCCATTGCGGACACCGACCGGAGAGTCGTCACGCTCTACCGCGTGGCGTATCCAATCGAAGCCGCGCAGAAGAAGATTCTGGAAGCCGGGTTGCCGCCGATGCTGGCCTACCGGCTCGGCATGGGACGGTGAAACACAGTGACTGGGGACTCGGGATTAGGGACTAGGTGCACTTGGCCCCGAGCCGGAAGCCCGAAGCCTGGAGTCGCGCTTCTTCAATTCCATCGCGAACGCGTCCTGCGCCGCACGCGAACCCAGAATCCACCCAATCACGATCCCGACGAACAGGACGACGGGGATGAAGATGAAGTGCGCCGACGTCATGTTCGCGAAATTCATGAGCTTTCCTTAGTCGCGGGGCCCCAATACCCGCTCCGCACTGCGCGTCGCTCGCGGCTTTGACATCTGCGAGGAAAGCGCGCTGAGCTCCTGCTCGACCTTGCCGAGCTTCCGCCACATCGTCCATGCATAGAAAAGAAACGCCGCCCACACGAAGGCGTAAGCGGCAATGACCAGCGGCGCCGAGGGTAGTTGCTCGCTCGCGGGTACTTCGGTGACCGGAAGGAATTCCGATTGTGGTTCCTGCGCGAGCACTGTTGCGCTCATCAGAAGAAACACGGCCAGGCAGATCTTCTTCATTCCTCGCTCTCGAGATAAAGCTGATCGACGAGCGCGCGTTGTTCCTCGATACGCACGCGAAGTGTCATCAGCGCAATATATAGCAACAGGAAACCGGCGAATGCGTACCAGAGTGCAAACGCAAAGTCGACTGGCAGGGTCGGCACAACCGACGTGAGCGGATGGATGGTTCGCCAGATGTTGACGGAGAGGTAGACGAACGGCGACGTCGCCATGCCGAACACCGCCAGTGCCGCCGCGAGCGTTTCAGCTCCAGGGCCCCCGTACCGTCTGAGAAGCAGATACGAAACGAACACCATCCACAAGAGCAGCGACATCGTGAGACGTGCGTCCCAGACCCACCAGACGCCCCACGCCTTTCGCGCCCACAGCGGACCGGTGACCATGGCCATCGCGCCGTACAACACCGCGAGCTCAGCTGCGGCGTAGGCAATCCAATCGTATACCGGCCGTTTCTTGATGAGATATACGCCGCTGATGGCGCCGCAGAAGATGGCCGACAGCAACATGAGCATTGCCGGCGGCATGTGAAAGTAGAAGATCTTCTGAACGAGCCCCATCGTCGATTCGTAACGCGCGCGCATGATGAGGATGGGCGCGGTCATAAAAATGAACCCGGCGATGGCAAGAAGCGGCACGAACGCTTTGCGCATGGTTATTCGGTCATCACTGCTTCGAAGGTCCAGAGCGAGAGCGTTACAAATACTACGTCAAAGCTCAGCAGCAGCATCGTCCACAGCCGCGCCATATCGAGCTGCGGTTCCGGAGCGAGTAGGGCCGCCGTTCCCCGTACGCCCGCGATCATGACCGGGATCGTCACCGGATACAACAGTATGGGGAGCAGCACGTCGCGGCTGCGCGCGCGCCCCAGCATCGCGGCGAAGAGCGTGCCGACGCTGGCAAAGCCGATCGTGCCGAAGGCCAGCAGCGCTGCCTGCAGCATCACGTGCTCGAACAGCCGTGCCTGAAAGAGCAACGCCACGAGCGGCACGAGGATGATCTCGGTCGCCACAAGGAGCATGACGACACCGACGAGCTTGCCGACATAAACGGCCGGCCGTGCACCCGGCGCCAGCAGCAGCGCCCGGAGCGTGTCGCCATAGCGCTCCCTTTCAAACGTGCGCCCGAGCGCCAGCGTGCCGGAGAATGCAATGGCGATCCAGAGAATGCCGGCTGCCGCTTCGCCAAGGGCCCGGCCGTCTCCTCCTTCGCCGACGAA
The DNA here is from genome assembly GCA_963761975.1 of Vicinamibacterales bacterium. Classification (GTDB taxonomy): domain Bacteria; phylum Acidobacteriota; class Vicinamibacteria; order Vicinamibacterales; family JAMQPK01; genus JAMQPK01. Next base: position 1,256,835 of record CAVXIR010000007.1, on the reverse strand, counting down.
CGACACTGAAAACACGATGACGCACGACAGCGCAAAGAACACAGTCGTGTTAATGAGCTCACGACTCCGTGCCTCGATTGCCAGATCCTTTCTGGCGATGATCCACACGACCCGCCAGAACGCGTTCATGACGCCGTCCCCGCTCGAAGGCGCTCCTGATAACGTCCGCGCAAGCCACGGACATCGGATTCGCTCGCGACCAGCTTTCCATTCTGGAGGATGACTGCCCTGTCGAGCACGTCTTCCGCGATATCGAGATCGTGCGTCGCCAGGAGCGTGATGCAGCCGGCGTTCCGAAGCTCGTGCAAGCGTCCAATCAGGGCCACTGTCGAGGCGTCATCCAGGCCGGTAAACGGCTCGTCGAGCAGCAGCAGCCGTGGGTTGTGAAGCAGCGCACGCTCGAGGGCGAGCCGCTGACGCATGCCTCGAGAGAAGCCGGAGACGAGATCGGCTCCGCGATCGGCCAGGCGGGCGCGCTCAAGAGCCGTCAACGCGACCTTCTCTGGGTTCGGGACTCCATACAGCCGGCCGAAGAACACCAGGTTCTCGAGGGCCGTCAGCTCGGAGTAGAGATGGAGGTCGTGAGAAAGGACTCCGATGCTCGAACGAAGCGCCGCTCCGATGTCGCGTGCGGTCCTGCCTCCGTAACGCACGTCACCTGACGAAGGGAGGGCCAGCGTCGACACGATGGCCAGCAGTGTGGATTTGCCGGCTCCGTTGGGGCCGAGGAGGCCGACGGTTTCACCGGAACGACACTCGATTGAGACGCGGGACAGCGCCCGGCGGCGGCCAAAGTTGCGGCTGAGATCGCGGATGGAGAGTTCGCGAAAATCGACGCTCACGCGGCCACGCCCTGGGCGCCCTCGGCGTCCAGGTCGCGATAGACGCGTTCGAGCTGTGCGATGAACGACGAACGGCGCTCGGCGTATTTCGTGGCGTCGACGCTTCCCGTCCGTCGCTGCTGTTCGAGCCGAACGAGCTCGTTGAAGATCTTTTCGCGTTTGCCAGTGAGCTGCTTCACACGGGTCGCGTTGGCTGTCGGCGCCGGCTTGCGCGTCGCCGCCCAGAATGCCGAACCCAAAATCAGGAATGCCAATCCGAGCGCAATCCGGCGGGGCACGGGGCTGTGGTGAGGCAGCCCGGAGATCGTCATCGACAGCGTCCCCCCAGCGGGAATCGGGGGGCCCTGCGCCAGGATGTAGCGCTCCCCTTCGAACTCGCGCTCCTGCACGCCTGGCAGCTGCGGTGACGACAGCGACATGTCCGCGGCCTTCTTCATCAGCACGGCAAGGTTTGGCACCGCCAACGGCATCTTCTGCTCGACCGTCACGTCCCCGGAGTCAAACCGAATGCGATATGCAATCTCCACTGGGGTTTGACCTGGCGCAAACGGGCCGCTCACGGTGACCCGATCGCCGCGCGCCACGGCATTCGGGGCGCCAACCAGCACCGTGGTGCTTTCCGCGCCGGTGGGCATGTCTATCACCACGGCCGACGCCGGTTGCACGGGCGCTCGGGCTGTGTTCTGAATGTCGAGGATGTAGTAAACCTGGATCGCGCCGTCCGTGTGATCGACGATGATGCGATTCTGATCGCCCAGCGCGACATTGCCCGGCTGCGGCTGGAAGACAGGCGCAGGGGCGTCGGCCCCTTTGAGCGTCGCGACAAGCATCACGCGGATGCCTCCAGTGCCGGGCCAGGGAAACTCCTGCGATTCGAGGCGCTCGCCATCGACCGTCGCGACCGCGCGGACCGCGGTTCCAGCCGCTACCCCGCTGAACTCGGCGCGACCGTTTTCGTCGGTCTTGACCGTCTGCACCTTGCCGCCCGCGTGCATCTCGACCGGATGCCCCTGAATGTTGTTCGAGAGCTGACCGCGGATGAGCCGCACCGACACGTGACCCGTCGGAAGGTCCGTGACCGGTCGAGGGATGCCGGACATCTCCTTCGGATCGGGCATCTGAAACTGCGCGAAAGCGGGAGTGACGAAAGGAAAAAGGAAAAGCGAAACTGGAATAAAGACCGCCACGAAAAGGGCGAGCAACTTGCTTCCGCACGATTTGCAGAATCTCGCATCGTCGTCGTTGATCGTGGCACACGAGGGGCACGCACCAGAGGCGCGACTGTAGTCGCGCCCTACCGGTGCTTGCTCATCTGCCGGCTCGGGCGGTTCGGACTGTTCACGGTCGGGCGCAACCTCAGTTGCGCGACCCTCACGGTAGGGCTCGACATCGTAGGGCTCGACGTTAGTCGAGCCGTCACCTGCGCTGCCGACCTTGCCCAGCCGGCGCGCGAGCTCGCGCTCTATCAGGTCTCGATATCCTGTGCTCGTGTTATCCAATTCCTGTAAAAGTCGTACCGCACGTGAGCGGAGGCGCGCAGACATCTCCGCGAAATCGGCATCCGCGACTTTCCCCATCGCGTGATCGAATTCGAGCTCTTTAATCGATCGGAGCAGAAGATTCTTCTCGCGCTCGAGCGCCACGCGTGTCTGGCTGCCCACCATCTCGGGCTGGCGCGTTTCGCCCGTCACCAGCGGCGTCAACGCGTTCAGCGCCGCCAGTCCCACCAGCGCTGCGCCAAAGATGCCCAGGCACACGAAGATGAGGTTTTCGGCGCTGGTCCCCCGAATGATGAACACCGCCGCGGTCGCGCACACGAGCGCGCCGAGTGTGAAGAACTGCCAGGGCCGCAGTGAATCGGGTGTCGGTTGGGTGGAAGGCAAGGGACTAGTCGAGGTTCTCGAGCTCCCGGTCTAGCCGGGCCTGCAGTGCAGCGTCACCCGCTGGCGCCGCGACGGCCAGAATCGGCTCTTCACTCGAGCGGCGCGACCACTTCCTGATTGCAAAGGCGCCCGCAATAGCTCCGAATCCCGCAAGGGCGTACGGAAAGGCCCACGCGAAGCGGTTGAGACCCTTATCGTTGGGTTCGATGAGAATGTCCTGGCCGCCGAAATCGCGGATGAACGTCGCGATGATGGCGTCGTGGTCTTTCCCTTCGGCCATCAATTGCCGAACCTTCTCCGACTGCGCGGAGTGTCCACCACAATTGGGCATACCGCAGTTGTCGAGGGCGCGGCGACAACCGCACGTGCACACGATCTCGGAATGCAACCGCTTTTCGAGCGGATCTTTTGGCGGTATCGGCACATTCTCGGCCCCGGCCTGGGCGAACACAGGTGCCGCCAGGCTCAGCAGCAACAGCAGCGCCGTCGTCGTTGTGGCCACTTCCGGCGCAGGGAATTTCGCGATCGCAAACGCGAACGTTCGTTCCGGCAGAAGCACGATGCCCGTGCCGATGGCCATGACCGCGAAACCGAGCCAGATCCAGTTGACGAGCGGATTGATCGTGAGCTCGAGGCTCGCCGACTTCTCCTTTACCTGATAGCTCGGCATGTTCAGATAAAAATCTTCCGCGATCGTGCGCCGGATCGCGACTTCGGTCGTGGGCTCTTCATGCTTGTTGAAGAACCAGCGAGCCGGATACATCTTGGCCGCCTCGGCACCATTCCGGAAGAGCGTGAAATGGCCCGTAATCATCTGTTTCTGGCTGTCTTCGGTGACCCGCAGGTCGTCCATTCGGACCGTGAAGTCGCCGAGCGTGGTCTGCTGACCAGGTTTCAACAGGACCGTGGCCGACTGCTTGTAGCCCTGACCCGCGAATCCGAGGAACATCAGCACAATGCCGACATGAACGATGTACCCGCCATATCGACGCTGGGAGCGTCCGACCAGTCCGATCGTTGCAGTAAAGAGGTCCGTACCGGTACTTCGTCGACGAATGACCGCCCCGCGCCAGAACTCCTGCCATACCGTGCCGAACACGAAGCCCGCCAGGACAAAGCAGATACCCGACGACCAGACCCGAATGCCCAGGGCAACGACAAGGACGGCGCTGACCACCGCGCCGATCGTCGGCCAGCGGAACTGATACTTCAGATTCGAAACCGTCGTCTTTCGCCATGCGAGGAGCGGACCGATACCAGTGAGCAGCAGGAGGATCAAGCCAATCGGCACCATCCACCGGTTGAAGAACGGCGGGCCAATCGTGATGCGCTCACCCGTTATCGCCTCGCTGACCGTCGGGAACATCGTGACGAACAGGATGAAGAACGCCGAGAACAGCAGAATCCAGTTGTTGAGCATGAAGGCGGCTTCACGTGACGCCCATGAGTCGAGCTCGTTGCTCGCGCGCAACAACGGCAGCCGATAAATCACCAGCCCGAAACTGAAGATCAGGATAACGGCCATGAAGATGCTGAACATCATGGCGAGTTCTGGATTCTCTCCGAACGAGTGCACTGACTGCACGACCCCCGACCTGGTCATGAACGTGCCGAAGATGGTGAGGAAGAACGTCAGGATGACGAGCGTGACGTTCCAGACGCGCAACATGCTGCGTCGTTCCTGCACCATGACGGAGTGGAAGAATGCCGTCGCGGTAAACCACGGCAGGGCCCCGGCGTTTTCGACCGGGTCCCATCCCCAGAAGCCGCCCCATCCCAGCTCTTCGTACGCCCAGATCATGCCGAGCGTGAGACCGAACGTCAGGAAGAACCACGCGAACATCGTCCAGCGACGCACCGCGCGCAGCCATGCGTCGTCGAGATGCCCAGTGATTAAAGCTGCCATGCCGAAGGCAAACGGTATCGTCATCCCGACCAGGCCGATGTAGAGCGACGGCGGATGGATGACCATGTAGATGTTTTGTAGCAACGGGTTCAGGCCGTTGCCGTCCGGCGGCGTTTCGGTGAGATACGTCTGGAACGGATTGTTGTGGATGATCATCAGGAACAGAAAGAACATCTGCACCACCGAGATGACCGCCACAACATACGGAATGAGCTCGCGATGCCGATCGCGATTCACATGCACGGCAAGGCTGCCGAAGCACGCGAGCAGGAACACCCAGAACATGATCGATCCGTCGAGGCCGCCCCAGTACGAGGTCAGTTTGAAGAACAACGGCTGAACCGAGTCGGAGTAGCGCGAGACGTATCGGATGGTGAAATCATCAGTGATGAACGCCCGGACGATGAGCACCGATGCCAGCACCATCAGCGCCGTCACCATGTGGAACGCGCCGATGCCGCTCTCAATCAGCCGCCGAGAGCCGCGCCGCGCGCCGGCCACCGACACCCCGACGGCGTAACTGCAAACGACAAATGTTGTGAGAAGAATGACGTAGCCGAGAGTGGCCATATTGGATGAACCTGAGATCTATAGATCTAGGGATCTATGATCTTTAGATCTAATCAGTTACTGGTTCCAGTCTTGAGGTCGTACTTCGGCACTTCCTCGTACTTCGAGGGACACTTGGCCATCACGCCGTTGGGCGCAACCTGGAAGTTACCATCCTCGAGAAGCCGGCCCTTCAGCACAACTTCAGCCGTTTCCTTGAACGTATCCGGTAGAACGCCGGTATACGAGGCGGGCACGATGCTGCCCTTGTTTTCGACCTTGAATATGTATTGGAGCGTGTTGGGCTTCTGGCGAAAGCTGCCTTTGGCCACAAAGCCGTGCAGCTGGAGCGACTTCCCTTTCCACTGCTCCGGGCTCGCCATCACCTCGTCGACGTGCTTGTAATATGCGGCGTCTCCCTGCAGCGAATACCAGAGGAGTCCGCCAAGGGCCGAGGCCAGAACGACTGCGGTGAGTGCGACCTTGGCTAGTTTGTTCGTCATATAGATAGAAATCTTCGCAAATTTTGAAGTCAAAAGATGTCTTGAAATGTCGCGTTATTCTTGGGCTTTCGTTATTCCCAGAGTATCACAGCCGAGCTCCTTTAAGAGCTCGTAGACATTGGAGATAGGTAGCCCGACCACGTTCGAGTACGATCCGTCGATCCCCTCGATGAACCGCGAGGCGAGCCCCTGGGCGGCATACCCACCAGCCTTGTCGTACGGCTCAGAGGTGGAAACGTACCACGCGATTTCCGACTCACTTATCCGCGCCATGCGCACGCGCGTGGGTTCCACGTGCACGAGACGACGGCCTCGATGGCAGAGGCAGATCCCGGTGAGCACCTCGTGTGTCCGACCCGCGAGCATTCTCAGCATGCGCGTAGCTTCATCCGCGTCCGCTGGCTTCGCGAGTGCCTGATCGCGAATGACGACCGTTGTGTCGGCCCCGAGCACGATGTCGTCCGGACGGATGGCTGCCGCAGCGCTGGCCTTCGCTTCTGCGAGACGGGCCACAGCGCGGTCGGGCTTTTCGTCCGCGTGGAAGCGCTCGTCCACCTCCACCGGCAGCACGTCAAATGGGATGCCGGCCGCGCGCAACAGCTCCGCGCGGCGCGGAGATGAGGAAGCGAGTGTCAGTTTCATGGGCACGCGAATGTTACACTGCGTTGATGCAGCCGCTTCATTCCGTCGTGCCTCGCGCGCTGACCGAGCTTTTCCGCGTCGGTCCGCTATCGCAAGGCAAACTCGAGGTGGCGTGGCGCGTCGCGGTGGGCGATGCGCTGAGTCGCGTCAGCACGGTTCGCCTGCAGGCCGATGGCGTCGTCGAAGTGTCTCCGGCCGATCAGCGCTGGCAGAGAGAACTGAAGCGCTCGTCGTCGATGATTCTCTGCAGGCTGAACTCTCTCCTCGGCACGCAGTCGGTCACGCGTCTCGTTGTGAAATGACATGAGAAAACCCGTCATCGTGAGCGCCGTTCGGACGCCTTCCGGAAAGTTCCTCGGCCAGCTGAAAGGCCTTCAGGCGCCTCAGCTTGGTGCGATTGCCGTGCGCGAAGCGGTCGCGCGAGCGGGCGTGGATCCGGCAACTGTCGAGGAATGCATCATGGGCAACGTCCTTTCAGCCGGTGTTGGGCAAGCTCCGGCTCGTCAGGCGGCGCTCAACGGCGGTCTCAGTAATGACGTCGCTGCGCTCACCATCAACAAGGTCTGCGGCTCGGGACTGAAAGCCGTGATGCTCGCCGCGCAGGGCATTGCGCTCGGCGACATCGACATTGCGGTTGCTGGTGGCATGGAGTCGATGAGCAACGCGCCTTACCTCCTGCCCCGCGCCCGTGAGGGCCTCCGGATGGGCGATGCGAGCCTCGTCGATTCGATGATTCACGACGGTTTGTGGTGTGCGTTCGAGCACTGTCACATGGGCGTGTCGGGCGAGCATGTCGCTGAGGTGTACGGCGTCTCGCGCGAGGCTCAGGACGCCTTTGCCGCCGATAGCCATCAAAAAGCCGCTCGCGCCAGAGCGGAGGGCCGTTTCAAATCGGAGATCGTGCCCCTGCAGATTCCGCAGGCCAAAGGGACGGCGCTCAACGTCGAGGAAGACGAAACCATTCGCCCCGATTCCACGACGGCTCTTCTGAAGGGATTGAAGCCCGCCTTCAAGAAAGACGGATCGGTGACGGCGGGCAACGCGCCGGGCGTCAATGACGGTGCCGCCGCGCTGGTAGTGATGTCGGAAGAACGGGCACGATCGCTTGGCGCTCAGCCGATGGCTCAGATTGCAGGCTATGCAACCAGCGGCCTTGCACCGAAGCTGCTGCTGATGACGCCCGTAGGCGCCATTCGGAAACTTCTGACCAAGATTCGCTGGACGGTCGAAGACGTCGACCTGTTTGAAATCAACGAGGCCTTCGCCGCACAGATGGTGGCCGTCATCGGCGAGCTCGGCTTGGACGCGACGCGCGTGAACGTGAACGGCGGCGCCATCGCGTTGGGGCATCCCATCGGCGCCAGCGGCGCGCGCGTGCTCACGACGCTGCTTTACGCGATGAAAGAGCGTGGCGCAAAGCGAGGCATCGCATCGTTGTGCCTCGGTGGTGGCAATGGCGTGGCGTTGGCGGTAGAGATGTAAGTCGAAAGGCGCAAGTCGGAAGTCGTCAGTCGCAAGTTCAGTCGTCAGTCGCAAGTCCGCCTAACGACTTTCGAAGCCGCCTTTCGCCTTACGACTGCCTTTCGCCTTACGACTTTCGACTAGCGCCTTGCGACTCTAATGTCCGCTTGCTCCAGAATGCCCAGGCGAGGATGAGCACCGGTACCAGAACTGCCAGCTCCCAGAGCAGTGCGCGCAGATTGCCGAAAATGAATTCTCCTGGCAGCCAATACCTTCTCGATACCTCACCGAAGATGTCACAGCCGGTCACGTAATACGCGGAGGAGAACGGCCAAAGCACCGTCAGGCCGCGTGGACTTCTTGTGTCCTTGCCAAGCAGATCAAGCAGAGAGTGAGACCCATATGCGGCCGCAAGTGTGACGGCAAAAAGCGACCCGTCAGCGCGTTTGCGCACCACGAGCCACGCGAGGACGCCGACGACCGCGATGGCACCGATGCTGTGCGTGTGCGCGCGATGGACTCCGATCAGGATGTCAAGATCCGGCACAACGGCCAGCGTCGCCGCCGCCGCGACGATCGGCATCGTCAATCGCGGGCGGTGAGCCGCTGAGTTGACCAGGAAAGCGGCCGCGAGGCCGCCGATTGCGTGCCCGAGTGGCGTCGGCATTCTTTGCCATATTCTTCAACAGAAAGATGGAAGAAACTGCCGCGGGAGAGACGCGCCGCGACAGGGGCGAAAGTCCATGTCTCTGTAAAGTGCTGAAAATAATGCCGCTATGGGCCATGACCAATCTATTTTCGCTTGACATTCGTGAGGCACGTCCCTAGAATGCGCTCACGTTTACCCTCGCAAGAACGCTCGGACAGCCCGGGCACGTCGAAGGGCAAAGGAGATTATGCATGCCCCCATCAACAGAGAAGCAGGAACGAGATGAGCGAAACGAGCGCGGAAAAGCCGTCGAGCTCGCGGTCGGACAAATCGAAAAGCAATTCGGCAAGGGCTCGATCATGCGCCTTGGCCAACGGGGCGCTGTGCAGCCCATCGACTCGATCCCGACAGGCGCCATCAGCATCGACTACGCGCTCGGCATCGGTGGCATGCCGAGGGGCCGTGTCATTGAAATCTTCGGACCCGAGTCGTCTGGCAAAACGACACTCGCCCTTCAGGTGATTGCGCAATCGCAGAAGACCGGAGGCATGGCCGCGTTCGTCGATGCCGAGCATGCGCTCGATGCGGCGTATGCGAAAAAGCTGGGCGTCGACCTCGACAATCTCCTGGTCTCGCAGCCCGACAACGGCGAGCAGGCGCTTGAAATCGTCGAAGTGCTCATTCGGTCGGGCGGCGTCGACGTCGTGGTCGTCGATTCGGTTGCGGCGCTCGTGCCGCGCGCCGAAATCGAAGGCGAAATGGGCGATGCGCAGATGGGGCTGCAAGCGCGGCTCATGTCGCAGGCGCTGCGCAAGCTGACCGGCGTCGTCTCGAAGTCGAAGACCTGTCTTATCTTCATCAATCAGCTTCGGGAAAAGATCGGCGTCATGTTCGGCAATCCGGAGACGACCACGGGCGGCCGCGCGCTCAAGTTCTATGCCTCGGTCCGCGTCGACATCCGCCGCATCGCCAGCATCAAGGACGGCGACATCGTTGTCGGGGGACGCACGCGGGTGAAAGTGGTCAAAAACAAGGTCGCTCCTCCGTTCCGCGAGGCCGAGTTCGACGTCATGTACGGCGAAGGCATCTCGCGCGAAGGCGATTTGCTCGACCTCGCGGTCGACAAGCGCATTATTGAAAAGAGCGGCACCTGGTTCGCCTATGGCGGCGACCGGCTTGGCCAGGGACGCGAAAACGCCAAGGCGTTTCTCCGGGAGAACCCGGAAACATTCAAGAAAATCGAGGAGCGCGTGCGCAAAGAGCTGGGGCTCACGCGCGACGTCGAGGTCGCCGCGGTCTAATTTTGATCCGGGGGCCCCTGCCCCCCGGTGTTTGATCCGGGGGCCCCCGCCCCCGGTGGCGTCAGGGGCGCCGGTCCATGACACGACTGATCGAAGCCGTTGGGAGGTGGGATTTCGCCGCCTTCCAATGGCTTCGCACTCATCACTGGCCCCCTCTCGACTCGCTCATGGCGGGTTTGAGCGATATCGCGAGAGGCGGAGCCATCTGGATCGGTCTCGCCGTCCTCATTGCCTTGACTCACCGGTCGCGTTGGCCCGCCGCAACCCAGGTCCTGCTCGCCATTGTGATCACAGGGGTGCTCATCGATCACGTCGCGAAACCGCTCTTCAATCGTGCGCGCCCTTTCGAAAGCTATGCCGACACTCGTGTCTACGGCTACAAGCCAACCACGCGCTCGTTTCCTTCTGGCCACGCGGCGCAGGCCATGGCCGGAGCGTACGCACTGACGCGACTGGCTCCCGATACTCGCGCGATCTTCTGGATTCTGGGTTTCCTGGTAGCTTTCTCGCGAATTTATCTCGGTGTGCACTACCCCACCGATGTCATCGTCGGGGCGCTGATAGGTTTGGGGATTGTCAGGTTCGTCGTCGGCGGGACGACGTGGAAGTCTTCGGAACAGGAGATTAGGAGATCAGGAGATTGAAGCCGACCACCACGTGAAGTCTCCACGGCCGGTGGATTTAGGCCCGGCGTTTAGGTCCGAGAGTGCGGGTGCGTGGCTTCGGGAACGGCTTTCTCGTGGATTGAGCCGGCGGACCACTATTGACCGACCACTGGTGTTCACAACTGCCGCAATAGTACGCGCGGCTGGAGATGGGTCCGGTGATGACGTACTCCACCCGCACGAAACCGACCTTCTGGCAGCGCTGGCAAGCTAGTTGGAACGACATTTAGGTAGGCAACTAAATCGTGACAGGTCGCAAGGGCGGGGTCAACTGGTCTAGTGGGTTAGCCAAAAGTGGAAGCAGGAAGTACGGGCCGGGCTCCCCGCGGCGCGCCGCTGTCCACGTGGGTGCGACGAAATTCCTCGCCTGGACAGGTACCTCAACGACACGGCGAGCCATCGCGGCTCGCCGTGTCCTCAGCGTTGGTTTTGGAACTAAGGCGCCTTCGCACTGGCAGGGCACGCGCCGGGGACTTCCTTGAGCGACACGACTTCGAACTCAGCGAGATCGACGCGATCTCGTCCGATCGCTTTGTCAGCCTGAGTTGGAGCCGGTGTTTCTGCCGGACGAGCGGCCGAATCCCCAGGTTCCCTGTCGATGCGCCCGGTGACCTCGACGCGTTTTCCGACAACCGCCTTCAATTTCGAGTCATCAACGAGCTCGAGTTTGTACATCGATCCGAACTGTGCGGCGCCCGCGGTGCCGGCTGCACCTGGCGTGGCGGCGGGTGGCGCTTGCCTGATCTCGGCGAGGATGTAGTCCTCGAGAACGCCGGCCTTCTCCGCGAGGTTTGGTGACCGCCCGGGAACATCCTTTTCTTGGTACACGCAGCCGACGATCGTGGTGACTGCCTGCTGAGCCGCCGGCGCGCTCGGATTCGATGGGCGTTGTTGCTGCGGTGACGGCGGCGCCTGGGCAGAGATCAACAAGCCCGAGCCCACAACGGCTGCAAGCGACAAAGCGATGGAGTTTTTAACCATTGTTCTCTCCCTTAGTGAATCTGGCTCCAAGGTGTACCAGTCGAACCCATAACTGCAACCTTTGCGCCACACGTAAGGGTTGGTCTACACGTCATTCACTTCACAGTTCGGCGACATCCTAATTGCTTCAGAACACTGCCGGTAATTCTTACCCATGATCCGGTTGGTCACATTACGAACGGGTTCGAACGTCATGAAACCCGCGCGCTTCTCAGGCGAGGCAGGGCCAGCTCTTGAATGTGTTCCTGTTGCCCGATGTCAGCGTGCAGCGATTCCCTTCACCGACGCGGCCAGCGGAGTCACCCGACTGCTAACGGCCGCGCACGTCGGACGCTGACGAAACCGCACGCTTGGTGAATAATCTGCTGGCCTATGGTCCGTCATAACACCAAAACAATCCGCCGCATCCCGAAAAGCAAGTGGCGCGACATCACGCGCAAGGAATACAACGCGCTCGTCGAAATCCTGAATGAGCGTGGTGAGATTCTCTCTGACATCCTGAAAGCTCTCGACGTGCAGTTTCAGCGGATCGCGCAGTTACAGGCAGAACTCGACGTTGTCCGGTCCGCCTGGACAAAGAACGCGCATCGTCGACGCCCTCGTCGGTGACCTGTGTGGAGGGGCATCATCAGGAACGCGGAACAACGGGAGCACCGTACGCAACACGAGTTCGTAGCAGTCCCGAGTATTCAACGGGTCGGTCGCGTCACGCTCGCTGAGATCGAACCCGCGTTTCCGTACGCTAGCTTCCTGAAGCGCGGCGCTCCAAGAGGTAGAGCGCAAATCCCATCGTATCTCGCCCCCAACGCAAGTAGGTGTCGTACCAACGTTCACTGCGCTCGCGAAACTCGCTGAGCTCTGCGTTGTCGGGATGCTCTGCGAGGTAGCGCGCCATGCCCAAGCGGTAGAGGCCCTCGTAGCGGTCGAAGCTCGCATCGCTCGTAACCGCGCTCCACACCACCGACCATCCGTGCTCCTGGGCGGCGGCCGCGTTGTCGTGATGCGTCGAGAGGTCGTGCTTCGAGCTGCCGATCGCCGCGAGATACGCCGGATCCGGATCGCGTCGCCAGAACCCTTCGCCCCACAGCGTGTGGCCGCCCGGCCGTGTCCAGCGCGCAAGGTGCTCGAGCGCCGGAGCGCGCCCGCCGAGCGCGTGGCTCGAGCCGATGCACAACGTGAGGTCGAACGGATCATCCAACACCACCTCGAGCGCAGGTGATTCGATCAGCGTCAGTCGTTCGGCGCAGCCGCACGCTTCCGCGGACGCGCGCGCGATTCGAAGCGCCTCAGCGTCGAAATCGATGCCGGTACCGCGGACACCGCGCGCCTGCATCAGATCGACGAGGATCGCTGCACGCCCACAGCCGACGTCGAGCACGCGCGATTGAGCGCCGAGCGGCAACAACCCGAGCACTTCCCGCACGTGGCTTCGATCGAGGGGCGCGGAAACGGGAAGAAATCCGTGTGCGATGCGCGAGTAGCGTGCTCGATCCATGGCCGCCCATTGTATGGGCTTGGAGGTATGCGCTCGTCAGTGTCACTTGAAAGGTCCGGCAGATCACGGGCGTGCTGTCCTCGATGCTTCCGCCGAGCCGCTGGTAAAGGCCGGTGAAGTACTTGTGACCCCGCGCAAAAAAAGGGAGAAGCGGAGTCTCAACCTCGAGATCCGTATAAGTTATTGTTTTGTGAAGGTGGGAAGAATGGTGGCCAGGGACAGAATTGAACTGTCGACACTACGATTTTCAGTCGTATGCTCTACCAACTGAGCTACCTGGCCAACCGAGCGCGAAAACGGCGAGCGCTGAGCCCATAACTATATCAAAACATCAGACATGGACGCGACTTGGAGAGCGATATCGTGGCAGCAGTTGGGCGCGTCGATCGACATGCTCGAAAACGCCATCCGGGCGTGTCCTGACCGATTGTGGGGCGATCGCGCACAACAACCAGAGTTCTGGTATTTGGCCTATCACACGCTCTTTTTTCTCGACGTTTACATGTCGGACTCGATCGATGCCTTCGCACCGCCGGCGCCGTTCACGCTCTCGGAGCTCGATCCCACCGGCGCTCTTCCCGATCGCGTGTACTCAAAAGCTGAACTCCTTACCTATCTCGATCACGGCCGTAACAAAGCGCGCGCTCGAATCGAAGCGTTCACTGCAGACAGCGCTGTTGAAGTGTGCCGTTTCGGATGGATTGACCTCACAAAAGCCGAGTCTGTGCTTTACAACATGCGCCACGTCCAGCACCACACGGCGCAGCTCAACCTCCTTCTCAGGCAGGACGGCAGCGCCGTCCCTGGCTGGGTCCGGCGGGCAAGGTGAGCCCGCCAAGGCAGATGGCTGAGGGCAGATGGCAGAAAGGACAGGCTCTGCCATCTGCTCTCTGCCCTCTGCCATGACAATCTAGACGCTAGTCCCAACTCGATGCGAGAATGGCGAACAGCACAAGGAAAAACCCGGCGCCGATGCCTGCGCCGACGGCCGCCGCCTTCGCCATGCTCGTGCCGTTTTTCGTCGCAAGCTCGAGTTGCAGCAACTGGGTGTAGGGCACTCGCCTCGCCGGTTCAGGAATGCGGGCCTTGGACTCGAGTGCGATCCCATCCTGATCCACCAGCGTCAGCACCGCCGTGTGACGCTTTCCGTCAGCGGTTCTGACACGGACGGTCGCACCAATTGGAAGCTTACTGGCGTAGGCGTACCAATACTCCGGCGACCGATCGAAAACGGTACCCTGCTCGGCGTTTAACCTCAGGGTCGACACGAGCAGGCACATCAGCAGCAACCAGGTGAAGCGCTTCATCTCTTGAATCTCCTGTCAAAAATCGAAACCGAGCCCGATCCTCCAGACCACATGGTCGATATTTCGCCTGATTCCGAGCTTGAGCTCTGTGTTGAAGAACGCCTTTTCGGTCGCATACAGCTTCAGTCCGGTCTTGAGAATCCCCTGCCCGAAGACCTCGGTTCGGTGTTCGCTCGCAGCCGGAATCTCGACTGGAACGCTTTGATTGGGGGCGAAAACGACGACTCGCGATTGACGGCCGCGATCGATCCTGATGTCGCGCCGGACAACGTCGAAGCCGACACCGACATACGGATGCACCCAGGCGTTTCGGCCAAATTGGTAAATCTGCGTGGCTCCGAGTCGAATGTCGTGAGAACGGTGATCGACAACCGCGTAGGTCAGCGCGCCCGAATACGTGATGTCCTCGTAGATTTCGGCTTTTCCCGGATTGCTCCAGCCCACTTCGATTTCAGTTTTGAGATGGTCTGTCCAGTAGTGGCCCGCGCTTGTCCCGACGAGCAGGCTTTGGCGCCAACTGTCATATCTCGACAGGTCGTATTCGCTTCCGGCCCATCCCACTGTGATCGTCGCGTCGTTTCTAGGTAGCGTCGGTGGTACCGGTTGGGCCGAAACCCACGACGGCACTCCGCAGCAGATCACCAAGATGAGCGCAATTCGCATCGCAGCCTCCTGACTGTGAGTGCGTCAACGCTGCGATGAACGGCTCATCTGTTTGCGCTGTCACGTATCCGTCCGCCCGCCAGTTAAGCGTTCTTTTCCTTGACTTGGAACAGGAACCTTGGCGGGCCTAGCCAGCTGTGGCAGGGGACGTGTGCCCGAGGACGGCGCGAACGATGTGGCGTCCGCTGTTGGGCGTGATGGGAATCCTTCCCCCGTCTACCGCATTCCCGTCGAGGGTGAGTGAGCGGCCACCCGAGCCCCGAGTCCCCGAATTCTCGACATCGATGACGTATTCCGCTCCGCTGACACGGATTGTCACTCGATAGCCCGGCCACGCAGCGGGCAGACACGGCTCGACGCGCAGGTACTGTCCTTCCCGCCTGATGCCAAGCACATGCTCGAGCGTCACTCGATACATCCAACCCGCCGCGCCCGTGTACCAGGTCCAGCCACCGCGTCCGAGGTGGGCTGGCGCCGAATAAATATCCGCCGCTATCGCGTAGGGCTCGACGCGATAGCGCTCGACACGATTGCGATCGGACGATCGATGGATCGGATTGATGAAGCTGAGCAGATCGTAGGCGGAATCGCCCCGGCCGAGCAGCGCCTGCGCCATCACCACCCAAAGGGCGGCGTGAGTGTATTGCCCGCCGTTTTCGCGAACGCCAGGCACGTAGCCTTTGATATACCCGGGATTCGGTTCCGCCTTGTCGAACGGCGGTGTCAACAGCAGAATGAGTCGCGCGTTGCGATCGATCAGCCACTGCTCCACCGATTGCATCGCCTGCCGCGCGCGTGCCGGATCGCCAAGTCCCGAAATGACCGACCAGCTCTGCGCAATGGAGTCGATACGGCATTCGACGTTCGCCTTCGAGCCAAGCGGTGTCCCGTCATCGAAGTACGCACGCCGGTACCATGCGCCGTCCCACGCCGCTTCGAGTGCGTCCTTGAGCCGCGCGGCATGGGCGCGGTAGGTCGCCGCCTGCTGCACGTCACCGCGGGCTTCACAGACCGATGCGAACGGGCCCAGCAGCGACGCGAGGAACCATCCCAGCCACACGCTCTCGCCTCGACCGTGTGCCCCGACTTCGTCCATCCCGTCATTCCAGTCGCCAGTGCCGATCAACGGCAGGCCGTGTACGCCCGTCTCCATGGTGCGGGCGATCGCACGTGCACAATGCTCGTAGATGGACAACTCAAAAGGAAGCGCCGTTGGCGTCTCGTACACGCTGTGCTCGTCCGGCCCCGGCGCACGCTGCGCGATGAGTGGCGCGGTCGCATCGAAGATGTCCTGAGTACCTGTTACGCGCGAATATTCGAGTGCCGCGTAGACGAGCCAAAGACGATCGTCCTGGATGCGCGTACGCACGCCTTCACCACCCGGCGCGTGCCACCAGTGCTGCACATCCCCTTCAGCAAACTGCCGGCCCGCTGCGCGAATGATGTGGTTGCGTACGAGATCGTCATCGAAGTGAAGAAACGCGAGCACATCCTGCAGTTGATCGCGGAATCCGAACGCTCCGCCTGACTGGTAGAACGCGGAACGGGCGTAAAAGCGACAGCTCAACGTCTGATACAGCAGCCATCTGTTGCTGAGGATGTTGAGCGCCGCATCCGGCGTGTCCACTTCAACTGCACTCAGGCGCGTGTTCCAAAACTCGGTCACGCGTGCGAGCGCTTGGTCGACGACACCGGGTTGGTGGAACTGTGAAACAACTGATCGCGCATCCGCTTCGTCCGCTCCTTCCCCGAGCATGAACGTGACGTCGACGGTCTCACGCGCCTGCACGGTCAGCTTCGCCTGGACGGCGCCACATGGGTCGAGCGCGGCGCCGACCCGCCCGGGCAGCTGCGCGAATTCCATCGCCAGAGGATCCGCCAGGGTTCCATTTCTGCCGACAAAGCTGGAGCGATCCCCGGTCATCGTGCGCAGGCGCGCCGTTGCGTCGACGAACGCAACGCGGCCGCCGAACCACGGCCGAAACGCATTGCGCGCGAACAGCGCGCCACAGACCGTGTCGATCGACGTCACGAGATGCGCAACAGAACGCGATCGCGTATCGGAGAGGCACCAGTCGACGTAGTAGAACGCGCTCAGTGTGCGAGCGGATGCGCTGGTGTTGCGAATCCGCAGCCGCATGAGCTTGACCGGTTCGTTCACGGGGACGAACGCCGTCAGCTCGACATGCAGCCCACGATGCCAATGTTCGTAGATGACGTAGCCCTGGCCGAACCTGGTGAGGTGTCGAACGGCGCCTCGGGCCGGTGATGGCGTGGCCGTCCAGAACTCGCCGCTCTGATCGTCGCGCAGGTAGATGACCTCGCCGGGCGGATCAACGACCGGATCGTTGTTCCAAGGCGTCAGCCGGTTCTGGTAGCTATTCTCAGACCAGGTATTTCCGAGACTCGACTCCGTGGCGACGAAACCGAACCGCTCGTTCGCGACAACGTTCGACCATGGCGCCGGGGGGCGTGCGGTCACGTGGAACTCGCGCCCATCTCTCGTGAAGCCTCCAAAGCCGTTGAAAAACGTCAGGCGCTCCTCTCGCAGGGGCTCGGCAAGGTCGCTTTCGGCGGGAACGGAGGGCCGGGCCTTGATTCGCGCAGGGATAGCCGAGGGCAGCAGCGGCCGCCGAAGCTGAACCTCCATGCCTCCACGTGGTCCCTCGAAGATGGCGCGGGCGACTGCCCGCAGCAGAACGACGTCTTCGGCCGTCATCACGTCGGCACGGCGCAGGAACAGGCCTCCCGGTCGATCGAGCCAGGTGTGCGAGGGGCCTGCCTCCGCCATGCGCTGCAGGTCGTCCTGGACGTCCTGGCGATAGCTGGTGGGAATCTCATTGAGGACAACGAGATCGAATTTGAAACCGCGCGCGCGAAGGTACTCTTGGGCGCGTACGAGCTCCTGCGCAAGGCCTACCTCGCTGGCGTCCGACACTGTCACGAGCACGATTGGCACGTCGCCTGAAATGCCGAACTTCCAGAGATCGGGCGGCGTGCCGGTGTTGCGTGCAATGGCCTCCGGGGATCGCAGCCGCGGATCGGCATACATCACGCGGCCCGCCAGGCGCTGATACCGCGCCTCTTCTTCGCGGCTGACGCCGAGATGCCGCAGCTCGATCTCGCTTTGAGTGCTCGCGAGGGCAAAAGCACGGGCGCAGACCTGCGGCTCGTGGTACTTCTCAATCAGCGCGCGGATGCCATCTTCGTTCTCGGCGACGACGGTGGTGAACGACACTCTGGCGGTCACGCCGGGCGGAACGCGAAGCCGCAGGCGAAGGCTGACGATCGGATCGAGCACGGCGCCGGTCGCGCCGGAGAGTCCCTGCGACTGTGCGAGCGCGGCGGGCTGACGCACGGTTCCGCCGCGGCCGATGAAGTGTTCGCGATTGGTCTCGAACTCGATCCCCTCGCCGATTCGGCCGCGTCCCGCCAGCACATGCCCGAGATACAACCGGGGCTCGTGTGCGCGGGGACGCCTCACGCAGATGATGCCGTCATGATCGGGCACTGCCGTCGATTCGATGAAGAGGTTGCTGAAGGCCGGGTGCGCGAGGTCCGCCGCGTGCGGCGCGAGCACGACCTCTGAGTAGCTGGTCAGCTCGAGCTCACGGATTTCTCGGGAGTGGTTGGTCAGCGAGACGCGCCGGATTTCCGCGTCATCTTCGGGTGAGACGGTTACTTCTGTGAATGTCTCGATGCCTTCGTCACGGCGGCGGATGACGGCGCGATCGGGCGCGAACGTCACTTCGTAGCTGTCGGCGTCGTGGCCGCTCGGCTGGAAGCCCGACGACCAGAACCCCCCGCTCTCCAGGTCGCGGATATAGCAAAACGTTCCCCATCCGTCGCCGGTCGAGTCTTCGCGCCACCGTGTCACGGCCAGGTCGCGCCACCTCGTGTAGCCTCCGCCCGAATTCGTCAGCATGACGCTCATCGAGCCGTTCGACAGAAGATGCGCGCGCGGCGTCACCGTATGCGGCGTCACATAGCGGCGAACGCGTGATTGAACGATGCGGCCGGGCGCCTCCTCGACTTTGTGCTCCTCCGGCGGGTGATCGAGTGGCACGAGGTGCGGACTGCGCTCCTGCAGCAGAAGCTCTGCCGCCTGCACGCGCGGGTCGGCGTGAAAGCGTGCCTGCATGACGTTGGCGTTCAGGCAATTGTTGAGCGCCACCAGGCTCATCCCGTGATGATGGGCCATGTAGGTTCGGACGATCGCGCGCCTCTCTCCCGGCGGAAGGCGATCTTTGGTGTAGTCGATAGCCTCATAGAAGCCCATCAGACCAAGTGCGCCTTCCGATTCCAGATGCGCAAGGTTCTCGAGCACGTCCTTCGGGCGAAGGGGTGCCGCAAGGAGGCTCGCATAGGGGGCAATGACCAGATCGTCTCCCAGCCCGCGTTTCAACCCGATACCGGGCACGCCAAATGCGCGGTACTGATAGTTCGCGCCGGTATCCTGCATGTTGTAGGCGGATTCGGAGATGCCCCACGGAACGCCGAAGGCCCTCGCGTACTCCATGTGACGATCCACGACCGCTTCGTAGGTCTCATGGAGCAGCGTCCGTGGATACGACCGCATCACGAGCACCGGCATCAGATACTCGAACATCGATGCGCTCCACGAGACCAGCGCACGATGGCGGCCGACCGGCGTGAGCACGCGACCGAGCTTGAACCAGTGCTCCTGCGATACGCGCCGCATCGCAATGGCGATGAAGCTGACGAGGCGGGCTTCGGATGCGAGCGCGTCATAGTAGGTTGAGTCGCGCCGCCCCTCCGTCACGTTGTAGCCGATGGCAAACAGATGGCGCTCGTTGTCGAAGAGAAAATCCAGCTCGGTGCCATCCACGAACTGATCGACCGCCAGCAAGAGGCGCGTGGCGATTTCGTCTCGAGACGCGCGCACACTGGCCGGCGATTTCGAAAACGCCGCAAGCTCGCGCTGCCGTTCCGACACCATTCCGGCAGCCGAATCCAGCCACCACGCCGCCGATCGCACTCTGAGATCGCCGGCAGGCAGACGCTCCTGCGCATCGTGGAATCTCGCCGCAACGACCGTGAGGTCGGCCGATACCGATCGCAGCCAGGCACTCCAGCTGTCGAGGTCGGCGGGCGCCTCGTCGAGTCGCGATTGCAGTCGCCGAAGGTCGGTGCGGAAGTCCCGGGCGCGCTCGCGCCCCAGGCTGGTCAACGCGGGACGCCCGTCCCTCTCAAACTGAGCGAGGGTGTCGGCCAATCCGTCGCGGAACCGCACGATGTCGAGTGGGCTGCTGTCGATCATGGCAGGCAGCGTCGAGCTGAGCGTCATCAAGTAGCCGAGAAGGTTGCCGCTGTCGACCGTCGACACATATAGTGGAGCAAGGGGCACCAGCGACTGGGTGTCGTACCAGTTGAAGAAATGGCCACGGTATCGGGGAAGCTTCTGAAGGGTTTCAACCGTGCGATCGAGCCAGACGAGGCATTGGCTGGTGGAGATGTAGCCCAGGTCCCACGCTGACACGGCGGACATCATCTGGAGACCGACGTTGGTCGGCGACGTGCGATGCGCGATCGCGTCGGGCCTGTCCTCTTGATAGTTGTCCGGCACCAGCCAGTTATCCTCGGGCCTGACGACTTCCTCGAAGAAGCGCCATGTCAGCCGCGCGATTCTTCGAAGCTCGCGCCGATCGCGCGTATCAAGGGCGTGCTGCGAATCTCCTCTCGGCAGCCCCGTGTGGTACGCCAGATACGGCGAGACTGCCCACAGGGCGATGACCGGGAGCGCCCAGATGAAGCTTGCGCGTTCAACGAGTAGCAGCGCCAGACCGATCACCACCGCCACGACCGGTGCAGTCCACATCCGCTGAAACACCTGAGCCGGATCAATCTTCAAGCGCGCGGCCGCATCGGCCGCCGTCTCCCATTCCAGAAGATGTCTCTTTGAATAGAGGCGCGCGAGGGTCCGGCCGATGGCGTCGACGAGCACAATCGACTGATGCGCGAGAAAGGCGCTGTGCAAGAGAACCTGATGAAGGCTCGAGGCGAGATTGTCACGCTCGATTCTGAGGTGATCCTGCAGACGCACGCCACGGGCGCGGTTCGTGAACGTTTGTCCCCACTGCACGTACGCGGGAAAGAACAGCACGAGAAACGCGACGCCTGTCCACAACGACGGCCCGCCGGGGAGCACCATCCACCCGGCCGCCAGAAGCACCATCAGCGACGGCGGGAGCAGGCTTCGCCTCAGGTTGTCGACAATCTTCCAACGGGCGATGGCCGGCAGCGTATTGCGGATGCGGGCGCCCCCGCCCACCGGCACCTTCGGCGCGAGCCATGGAAGCAGCTGCCAGTCGCCGCGGACCCATCGGTGCAGCCGCGCAACCCACGTCAGGTAATGGCTGGGAAAGTCGTCAATGACTTCGAGATCGGTGCAGAGCGCGACGCGTGCGAACAATCCTTCGAACAGGTCGTGACTCAGCAGTGCGTTGTCGGGCGCCCGATTGTCGAGCGCACGCTCGAACGCGTCGACATCATAAATGCCCTTGCCGACGTAACTGCCTTCACAAAACAGATCCTGGTACACGTCCGACACGGCAGTCGTGTACGGGTCCAGCCCGACGTGACCGGAGAAGACTTCCGCAAACGTCGACGCTGATGCGCTGACGGCACCGATCGCGACGCGCGGCTGCAGAATGCTGTAACCCTCGGTGACGCGGCCGGACCGCGGATCGAAGCGGGCCCGATTCAGCGGGTGCGCAAGTGTGCCGACCAGCTTTCTACCCGCGTCGAGCGGCAAGTCCGTATCCGAATCGAGCGTAATCACATAGCGGATCTGGCGGAGCTGTTCGATGTCGCCGGCATATACGTCAAAACTCGTATCGGTCGCGCCGCGGAGCACGCGGTTGAATTCGTGCAGCTTCCCGCGCTTCCTCTCAAAGCCCATCCAGCGCCTCTCCGACTCATTCCACTGGCGCCGGCGATGGAGAAGGTAAAAACGGTCCGCCCCGTATCGAGTGTTCAGCGCAGCGATCAGATCCCGTGCCGTCTCGATGATGTCTCGATCCGAATCCAGCGTCTCTGCGTCGGCATCGGGGAAATCGCCGAGCAGCGCAAACCGCAGGTTCTCATCATGATTGGCGAGCGATCGTACTTCGAGCGCATCGACGAGCTCCTTTACGCGTTCGGTGGACGACAGAATGGTCGGAACAGCAACGATCGTGCTGAACTCGGCTGGAACACCGCTGCGCAGTGCGAGCTTCGGAAGCGCGCGCGGCGGAATGATCGTCGTGAGAATCGTATTGAGAAAGCTCACCGCCAGCTCGCTGATTGGAAGGAGCGTGACCAGGCCGACGAGCAGCATCATCCACAACGAAGCGCCGTTGTTGTGGGCGTACATGAGAATGCTGGCCTCGAAGAGGGCCGTGGTCAGAACCAGGCTACCCAGATAACCGAGTGCGGGATGACGAAAGGCAAGCCGCGAAATGCGCTCGCCGACGGTCGGTGAATAGCCAACGGCTTTCTCGAGCTCGAACCGCCCGCGCGAGATCAGGTAGTAGCCCACATGATGCGCACGATCCCAGTCAGGGCGATCTTGTGTGGCGCGTTCGGCACACGTAATGGCGCGCTCGGCGATCGAAAGCTCGTCGACCCCCGATCGTCGCGCCAGTTGCTCGACTGATTTGCGATAGCGGTCTCTGGTTTGACGATCCATGTCCGGGTAGGCCGCCGCCGGATCCCGCCTGAGGATTCGTTCGACGCGGCTGACGGCCTCGACGAACGTCGGCCAGTCGAGCGCCGACAGCACGCGCATCGTGTTGATGATGTTGGCGATCGACAGCTGGTCAATCGCTTCGCGCTGCTGCTCGATTCGGAGCACCTCATCGACCGACTGCCCCAGCGCTGTGAGCCGAGTCTGCAACCATTGCCATGCGGCAGTCGACGCCACCGACTGGTCCCGGAGGTTGTGCAGAATCTCCACGAGAAACGTGGACGATGCCTTGGCCGCGCCCTGCAGCAGGTTCTGCGGTTTTTCACGGTCCTTCAGTAGACCCGTGGCGAACGCACGTGCCGATTCCCTCTCCTGTCGGGCTCGAAGGGTCTGTCCAGCGAGACCGCACAGGTTTTCGACGAGCGCCAGACGCAGCATGATGGGAATCGCCCAGAGCTCGCCGATCGTGAGGGGCGTCACGTCCTGGTATGCATCCGCAAACCGCCGCAGCGATTCCTGGTTGAACCGGCCGGCGGTGTGAGCCACGAAATCCCGTGCAAATACGTACACTCGTGGGTAGCGGCGCCAGCGTCCCCGGGTCAGCGTCCGCAGTTCCTGGTAGGTACTTGCGCGGAAGATAGCGCCGGATCTCGATGAGCTGCGCCCGAACGACGTAGTGGTTGTCTCGCAGCCACTCTTCTGATGGCGTCTCAGCGGCCTGAGTGAAGCCCTCCTCCGAAAGTCTCTTGTAAATATGCTCGAGCCGGGCGGCATTCCGATCGAGGCGTGCGAGCAACTCGCGGCGTGGTCCGGCGTCGCCGGTCTCGCTGTGCTCGGCGGCCAACTCGCGGGCATGGGATTCGAGCTGTTCGAGCGGCAACGGTGTCCGGGAGCCCGGATAATCGTCGTCGAACTCAGGAGGCGCAGGGGTACCCGGTTGTGGATTCTCGGTTACGCTGGTCACTACCGAGTAAAGATTAGCTGGCTCTGCACGCCCAGTGCCATCCTTCGAACCGTTCTGTCGGTAAAATCCACGGCTTGTTGTAAGAATCTGAACGAGGCGGCGAGGTTATGACGTGATTTGCGACAGTTACTGCTGTCGCTCGAGAATCCAGGCAAACGGCTCGACGAGCTTCTCAAACAGGGAGCGCCGCTTCCAGGTTTCGAGCGTCACTTCCTCGCAACTTGTCAAATCGTGCATGAAGTCCCTCGTCATGCGTGACGATACCTGCTCGTCACGAATGGCCAGGTTCACCTCGTCGTTGTGCTCGAACGATCGGTTGTCGAAGTTGGTTGTACCAAGGACGACCCACAGGTCGTCCACGTTCAACACCTTTGCGTGCGTCATGCCGGCGCGATACTCGTGAATCCTGATGCCGGCACGGAGGAGCTCGTTGTATTTTCTGCGACTGACGAGCCGAACCCATCGCTGATCGGTATGGGATCCGGGAACGATGATGTCAATGTTGACGCCGCGTCCGGCGCTCGCGATAAATGCCTGTCGCAGTGACCTGTCGGGCAGAAAGTACGGGGTGGTGATGCGAATCTGCCGGCTTGCGCTTTCAATGAGCATCTGAAAAACCACTCGGCAGGCGGTGGCACGGTCGGCAGGTGAGCTCTTGATGACGATCGCCGAGGTGTCGCCGCAACTCGTCAACGGCGGAAAGTACTCCGGGCCGCAGAGAATCTCACCACAGCATTCCACCCAGTTTTCGACAAACACGCCCTGAATCGAGGAAACCACAGGCCCGGTCACCCGCGCCATCGTGTCGCGCCACGGCATCTTGCCGCGCTCGCCTTTCGACCATTGATCTCCGATACCGGCACCTCCGAGAAACGCAATCCTGCCATCGACGATAAGGAGCTCGCGGTGTGTGCGGTTGTTCAACCTCGACAGCCGGTACCATTTCAAACGTTGGTACAATTCAACGTGGCACCCGGCGGCGCGCATCTCGCGAATCGCGGACAGGCCGAACCAAGAGCTGCCGATGGCATCGACGACCATCGTGACGACCACACCAGCCCGTGCCCGTTCCATCATCGTGTTCATGAAGCGCCGTCCTGTCTCGTCTGGACGGAAGATGTAGCATTCCAGGTTGATCGAATGTTGGGCGCCGGCGATCGCCTCGAGCATGGCGGGATAGAACTGCCCTGCGTTTGTCAGAACCTCGAGCTGATTGTCTTCGTGCACTGAGCTCAGCGTCACGCTCTTGAGGCTGTAGATGAACTGCTTCGACGCGCAATCGAGGCGCTGGTGCAGCGTGTAAGGGATGTGCGGGGCAAACAGCGTGACGATCAACAGCCACACGACGAAGAGGCAGCCGATTAAGGCGAGGACCTCGTTGTAGGTGTCGATGCCCAGCATGGAGCCAATATAAGGGGTCAGCCCCTATGACCCAAACCAACACCGTTCGTCTGGATATCTGGCTCGACGTCGCGTGTCTTTACCGCACGCGCTCTGAGGCTCAGCGCGCGTGCCACGGCGGCAAAGTCGAGGTCAACGGTCAGAACAGTAAACCCCACCGGGAGCTCAAAATCGGAGATGAACTCCGCCTGAACCGGCCCTTTGGGCGGAAGCAAACGTTGACGGTCGTGGCGCTGGCCCAACGGCATGTGCCAAAGGCTGAGGCACGGCTGCTCTACCAGGACACGACACCGCCGCTGACCGAAGAGGAAAAAGAGATGCGGCGCCTCGAGCGCATCTATCGCGCAAGCATGCAGCGCACGCACACCCCGGACAAGCGCGAGCGACGCCGGCTTCGACAGCTCAAAGGACGTTAAAGCAGGTCATCTTCCAGCTGATCGACTTTTTTCGCGGCCTCTTCCTCGTCTTCGTGCTCCTCGTGCGGATGTCGCCGCGCATAGAGAAACGCGATCGCGAAGATGACGACGATGAGCCCGAGCGACAGCCACTTCGGAATGAGAAAGTGCACGAAGCCTTGCTGGTGGGCAAACTCCAGCAGCAGCTTGATGCCGACCCACAGGATGATGATGAACGCGCCATCCACCAGCGCGGGATATTTTTGAATCAGCGAGAGCAGCTTGCCGATCACCAGGCGCATCGCGATGATGCCGAGCACGCCGCCGGTGAGAATCACCCACGTCTTGTTCGACATGGCGACTGCGACCAGAATCGAGTCGATCGCGAACACGATGTCGGTCAGCTCGACCTTGACGACGGTGGTCCAGAACGCCGACAGCCCGAACATGGCTCTCGCCGGCTTGGGCGCGCGACGGTCGTGCCCTTCTTCCCCTCCGAAGAAATGCTGGTATGGCAGGTAGAGAAGGTAGGCGGCCCCGGCGAGCTTCACCCAGCTCAGCTCGATGAGATAGACCGCCAGCAGCGTGGCGACCGCACGGAAAAAGAACGCGCCGAGGATGCCGTAGCGGAGTGCCTTCTTCTGTTGATTCTTGGGAAGCCCGAGAACGAGAACGGCCAGCACCAGCGCGTTATCAGCGCTGAGCAAGCCTTCGAGCAGAACCAGAAGACCAATTGTTACGACATCGGACCACTCAAACATCAGTATCGGCGAATACCTTTACCGCGTCTTCCGCCGTAATGCCTTCCAGGTGCCGCACGCGGTGACGGGCCGCTTCTCTACGTGCGTAGAAAAGCGAGACGACGAATATGCCCACAATGACAGTCAACGAAAACCACTGCGGAATCTCCACGGGAATGAAGCCCTCCGCGTGAAGGTACTCGACAAGAAGCTTACTCCCAACCCACGCGATAATGATGAACGCGCGATCGACGATCGCCGGGTATTTCTGAATCAGGGCCAGCAACCGCCCGACGACGATCCGCATGGCGACGATCCCGAGCATTCCGCCCGCCAAAACTACCTTAATTTTGGGAGACATGGCAACGGCTGCCAGAATCGAGTCGATCGAGAAGACGAGATTCATGAGCTCGACACGTACCACCGTCGCCCAGAAAGCCGAAAGACCCATCCATGGCTTAGCCTTTGGCGGCTCACGACGCTGCTCGGTCGACTCGCCGGAACCCCAGAAATGCTGGTAAGGCAGATAGAGGAGGTACAACCCTCCGATGACTTTGGCGAACGCCAGACGAATCAACCAGAACGCGGTCAGCGTCGTGATGACGCGAAAGACAAACGCGCCGATCAATCCGTACTGCAAAGCCTTGTTATGCTGACGGGCCGGAAGACCGAGCACCATGATGGCCATGACCATGGCGTTGTCCGCACTCAGAAGTCCTTCCAGAACAACGAGAACGCTGACAGTGAACAGGTCCCCCCACTCAAACATCCGGAAATCATAACCGGCATTGACTAGATTTTTTGCAGATCCTACAGTTGACTGAGGGGACATGGATTTCAAAGACTACTATGCGACGCTGGGCGTGCCGAAGGCCGCCTCTGAGAAAGAGGTCAAACAGGCTTTTCGCAAACTTGCGCGCAAGTATCACCCCGACGTCAACCCTGGTGACAAGTCCGCCGAAATGAAGTTCAAGGAGATCAACGAGGCCTACGAGGTCATCGGCGATCCTCAGAAACGTAAGAAGTACGACGAGCTGGGATCGAACTGGAAAATGTACGAACAGGCGCAGCGCTCAGGCGGCGCGGCGCGGGGTGGATTCGATCCGAGCCAGTGGGGGTTTGGCGGCGCTGCGGGCGGCGCAGACGCAGGACAAGGCACCTACCGCACGATGACCGCCGACGAGATGCGCGACTTGTTCGGTGACGAGGATCCCTTCTCCGATTTCTTCCATGCGTTTTTCTCCGGTGGCGAGCCACAAATGCGCGGCCGCGGGGGCCGTGCCGGCTCGCGGACGCCGCGCGGGCGCCAGGGCCGTGATGTCGAGCACCCGATCGACCTGTCGCTCGAGGACGCCTATCAGGGCACGATGCGACGGCTGGCCTTGACGCACGACGGCCAGTCGCGCACGGTCGACGTGAGAATTCCCGCGGGGGTTGGAGAGGGTTCGCGCGTGCGCGTGTCTGGCGAAGGTGAACAGGGCGCCGGCGGGGGCACGTCCGGCGACCTCTATCTGCGCGTGCATCTGACGCCCGATTCCCGCTTTGAGCGGAAAGGCCAGGATCTGCACTCGAAAGTTCGCGTGCCAGTCACCACGGCGGTGCTCGGCGGCGAAGCGGAAGTGCCCAATCTGGGCGGAAAGCCGATCCGCCTCAGGATTCCGTCAGGCACTCAGAATGGGCAGGTGTTTCGTCTCAAGGGAAAGGGGATGCCGCTTGTCGGCAAGCCCAGCGAATATGGCGACCTCTATGCAACGGTCGAGGCAGAGCTGCCGCGCGAGCTGACACCCGAAGAGCGCTCGCACTATGAGGCGCTGGCAAAGCTTGCTGGAGGTAAGAGCTCCGCGGCGTGACAGCGCTTTGCCCCACGGCGTGATGATGGTCCGCCGGATGTCCAACGACGTCTATCGTACGTAGTGTCCGCGTTCGGGCGGGCTTGGGGAAACGCAGCATGAATCTGAACAAGTACACGGAAAAAGCGCAGGAGGCCGTGCTCGCGGCGCAGAAGCTCGCCGGCGACATGAACCACGCGCAAATCGATCCGGAGCACCTCCTGCTCGCGCTCGCAGATCAGGCAGACGGCATCGTGCCGGCGCTGCTGCGAAAAATGGGTGTCGAAGCCAAGGCGGTCGCCGATCAGGTTCGTGAAGAGCTGTCCCGACAGCCGGCCGCTTATGGTGGTTCGCAGCCGGCGGTCTCGCCCCGTCTGAGAAAGGTGACCGACGCGGCCGAGGCCGAGGCCGGCCGCCTGAAGGACGATTTTGTCAGCACCGAACACCTCTTGCTGGGCATCGTCTCGGAGGGCGGCAGAACGGGTTCGGCACGGATTCTTCAACAACACAGCGTTACGAAGGATCGGATTTTTGAGGTCCTGACGCAGGTGCGCGGGGCGCAGCGGGTGACCGATCAGAATCCCGAAGCGAAATATCAGGCCCTCGAGAAGTACGGCCGCGATCTCACCGAGCTGGCTCGGCGCGGCAAGCTCGATCCGGTGATCGGGCGGGACGAAGAAATCCGCCGGGTCATTCAGGTGCTGTCCAGGCGCACCAAGAACAACCCGGTACTCATCGGCGAGCCCGGTGTTGGCAAGACGGCGATCGTCGAAGGTCTGGCCGGCCGGATCGTCAAAGAAGATGTGCCCGAGGGCCTGAAGAACAAGAAAGTCGTGTCTCTCGACATGGGTGCGCTCATCGCCGGAGCCAAATATCGCGGCGAATTCGAAGATCGCCTCAAGGCGGTCCTGAATGAGGTTGTGCAGTCCGAGGGCGAAATCATTCTTTTCATCGACGAGCTTCACACGGTTGTCGGGGCCGGCGCGTCGGAAGGCTCGATGGACGCCTCGAACATGCTGAAGCCGATGCTTGCGCGAGGCGAGCTGCACACCGTTGGCGCGACGACGCTCGACGAGTACCGCAAGTACATCGAAAAGGACGCAGCGCTCGAACGGCGGTTTCAGCCGGTCATGGTGGACGAACCGACCGTCGAAGACACGATCAGCATCCTGCGAGGCTTGCGGGAGCGCTATGAGATCCATCACGGCGTCCGCATCAAGGACGCTGCCCTGGTGGCTGCCGCAGTGCTCTCCCACCGCTACATCAGCGATCGATTCCTGCCCGACAAGGCGATCGACCTGGTCGACGAAGCCGCGTCGAAGCTGCGGATGGAGATCGATTCGATGCCGGGCGAGCTCGACGAGATCAACAGGCGCGTCATGCAGCTCGAAATCGAGCGCGAGGCGCTCCGCAAGGAGAAGGACAAGGCGTCGAAAGAACGGCTCGAGAGGCTCGAGAAGGACCTCGCCAATCTCAAGGAAGAACATACGCGCCTGATGGCGCGGTGGCAGCAGGAGAAGGAAGCGATCCAGCGGCAGCGCAAGCTCAAGGAAGAGCTCGAACAGCTCAGGTTGGAGGTCGAGCGCGCGCAGCGGGCGGGCGACTACGCCAAGGCATCCGAGCTGCAGTACGGGCGGCTGCCTGAGCTGGAGCGGCAGATGCGGGCAGACGAAGATCGGCTCTCGAATGCGGCAAAGCAGGGCCAGAGCATGCTGAAGGAAGAAGTCGACGAGGAAGACATCGCCGGGGTCGTCAGCAAGTGGACGCACATTCCTGTCAGCCGCCTGATAGAGGGTGAAA
Source organism: Vicinamibacterales bacterium (assembly GCA_963761975.1). Classification (GTDB taxonomy): domain Bacteria; phylum Acidobacteriota; class Vicinamibacteria; order Vicinamibacterales; family JAMQPK01; genus JAMQPK01. The sequence continues at coordinate 1,227,172 of CAVXIR010000007.1, read as the reverse complement.
TCCAGAAGCTCATCCACATGGAAGAGCGGCTTCACCTGCGGGTTGTCGGTCAGGACGAAGCAATCCAGGCAGTCGCCAACGCGATTCGCCGCGCGCGAGCCGGCCTGCAGGATCCGAATCGACCGCTTGGCAGCTTCGTGTTCTTGGGCCCTACGGGGGTCGGCAAGACCGAGTTGGCACGTGCGCTTGCCGAGTTCCTGTTCGATGACGAGCACTCGATGATACGCATCGATATGTCGGAGTATCAGGAAAAGCACACCGTCGTCGCGCCTCATCGGCGCTCCACCTGGATATGTGGGCTACGAAGAGGCCGGACAGCTGACCGAAGCGGTACGGCGCCGGCCGTACTCTGTCGTGCTGTTCGACGAAATCGAAAAAGCGCATCCCGAAGTGCTGAACGTGCTCTTGCAACTGCTCGACGATGGACGGCTGACCGATGGCAAGGGACGCACGATCGATTTCAAGAACACGGTTGTCATCATGACGTCCAACCTCGGAAGTGCGTTTCTGGCCGAACTCGGCGACCGTGACATCGATGAAGGTGTTCGGCGTCAGGTGCTCGACGCGCTGCGGGCACACTTCAAGCCCGAGTTCATCAACCGCATCGATGAAATCATCATCTTCCATCCGCTCAGCCGCGAGGAGCTGAAGCAGGTGGTCGACATCCAGGTGAAGGGACTGTTGAAGCGGCTCGAGGAACGGAAGATCTTCGTCACGCTCACCGACACCGCCAGAGAATGGCTCGTGCGTGAAGGCTACGATCCCGCCTATGGTGCGCGGCCGTTGAAACGCGCGATTCAACGGCACATCCTCGATCGTCTGGCGATGCGCGTGCTGGAGGGTGAGTTCCGCGAAGGCGATACGGTTCAGGTCGACGCGGGCCCTGGCGGACTGCAATTCGTGAAACAGCAGACCGGCGCGGTTGTAGGCTGATATGCCAGCTGCCACGCCACCGAATCCGCGAGGCGAACGTCGCAAGGTGTCGCGCCGGCCCAGCGGCACGATCTGGTACGGCCTCGCCTTCCTGCTTCTTCTGGCGCTCGTCCAGACATATTTCCTCGTGCCCGGCGGCCGGCAGATTGCCTACAGTGAGTTCAAGTCGCTCGTCCAACAGGGGAAGGTCGCCGAAGCAACCGTGGGCGAGCAGATTATCCGCGGCACCCTGAAGTCGGTCGATCCGAAAGGACGGCCCGACGCGATCCTGACCACGCGCATCGAAGATCCGCAGCTCGTCGCCGAGCTCGAGAAGGCCGGCGTCAAATACGCAGGCGAGCTGACGAACCGGTGGTTTGCCGAGCTACTGGGGTGGATCATCCCCTTGTTGCTCCTCATCGCGGTCTGGAGCTTCTTGTTTCGTCGCATCGGTGGTGCCGAGGGCGGCGTCATGTCATTTGCCCGCAGCCGGGCGAAGATCTATGCCGAGGATGACGTCAAGGTCAAATTCACGGATGTGGCCGGCGTCGACGAAGCCAAGGAAGAGCTGAAAGAGATTGTCGAGTTTCTGCAGCACCCGAAAAAGTACACCAGCATCGGCGGACGGATACCCAAGGGTGTACTGCTCGTCGGCCCTCCTGGGACCGGCAAGACCCTTCTCGCAAAGGCGGTGGCCGGCGAAGCCAAGGTACCGTTCTTCAGCCTGAGCGGCTCGGAGTTCGTGGAAATGTTCGTTGGTGTTGGTGCCGCGCGCGTGCGCGATTTGTTTGGCCAGGCCGAGGCCAAGGCGCCCTGTATTGTCTTCATCGACGAACTGGATGCGCTCGGCAAGGTGCGCGTACAGAGCCCCATGGGGAGCCACGAGGAGCGCGAGCAGACACTCAACCAGCTGCTCGCCGAAATGGACGGGTTCGATTCCCGGAAAGGCGTCATCATCATGGGCGCCACCAACCGGCCTGAGGTGCTGGACCCCGCCCTGCTCCGCCCCGGCCGGTTCGACCGCCAGGTGCTCGTCGATAAACCGGACGTCCGTGGGCGCGAGGACATCCTTCGCATCCACGCACGCTCGGTGAAGATGACCCCCAACGTTGAACTGAAGGTCGTTGCGCAGCGTACCGCCGGATTCGCCGGCGCCGATCTTGCCAACCTGGTGAACGAAGCTGCGCTCCTCGCAGCGCGCAAGAACAAGAATGCAGTCGAGATGAGCGACTTCAACGATGCCATCGATCGTCTGATTGCCGGACTCGAAAAAAAGCGCGTGATGAGTGTCCGCGAGCGCGAAATGGTCGCGTATCACGAGTCGGGCCATGCCATCGTTGCGAGCGTGCTGCCCGGACTCGATCCCGTTCACAAGATCTCGATCGTGCAGCGCGGCTTCGGCGCGCTCGGCTACACGATGCAGCTGCCGCTCGAAGACCGGTATCTGTTGACGCGGAAGGATCTCGAGAATCAGATGGCGGTCCTGCTGGGCGGGCGCACGGCCGAAGAGATCGCGATCGGCGAGATCTCGACGGGTGCTCAGAACGATTTGCAGCGCGCGACCGACATCGCCCGGGCGATGGTGACGCAGTTCGGCATGAGTGAAGAGCTCGGCACCGTCAACTACGAAGGCCCGCGCAGGAGCACGTTCCTCGACATTCCGTTAGGACCTGAACGTGGGCCGTATGGTGAAGAGACCGCTCAGCGAATCGACTCCGAGGTGAAGCGCCTGCTGGAAGGGGCGCACGACAGCGCACGCCGGATTCTCAGCGAGCAGCGGCAGCTGCTCGAGGCGGTCACGAGACGGTTGCTCGAGAAGGAAGTCATCGAGGGGGACGAGCTGAGGCAGCTGATCGCGGAGTCCGAATTGCCGATTGCCAATTAGCGGGCGGGTCCCAAGAGCAGGACCCGCCCGACACCATTACCACTTCATCTGGAATGCCAGCCGCATCAGACGGCCCTGAAGAATCGTCTGAATCTGTCCGAGCGAGGTTCCAACCGCGCTGTTGCGCGTGAACACCGCATTACCGTTGAGAAGGTTGAACCAGTCGATCTGTCCGGAATACGTCTTCCGCCCGGCGCGGAACGTCTTCTTGATGTTGAAGTCGACCTGGTTGTAGCGCGGATAGTAGAGCGAACCAGGCTCGTTCAACATGACGGTTTCCGTCCGCGTGCGCCCGACGGGTTGTGGGAACACGCCGGCGGCCGGTTGCCACGTGATGACGCGCTCGCTGCCGGCATAGCTTTGCAGCACCGCGCCGACATCGATTCCCCAGCGTACCGGAACGGTGCCCGACATCTTGAACTCGTGCCGGAACGGCACGTTGAAGGCGCCTTGGTCGCAGAAAGCGCCGCCCGCAAAGACGGCCGTGCCCGTGTACCGATCCGCCGTCGAAATGCCGTTCTTATTGTCGTCGTTCGCGCAGTAGTTTGAGATGTTCCGCTCGACGGTCCAGCTGCCGAACAAGGTTCCTCCACCAGGCGTTCGCGCGGTCATGGCGAGGTCGATGCCGTTGTAGACCGACGTGAGGTCGGGCACGGTCTTGTCACGCTGCTGCGACGTGTAGACAGGCAGCTTCGCCCGATCCAGGTTGTAAACGGTGACGAGCTGACCGGGACTCAGAATCGCCGCCACTTCGGGGTCGCGCGCCACATCTGCCGGGAGTGGCGTCTGGAACGACGTGTAGTCGGCAAAGGTGATCAGCTCGCGATCGAGCATCTCCATGTCCTGGAACGTTCGGCGATAGTACTGGGCGATGACGGACACGCGAGAGAAGAGCTGATGCTGCACGCCAAAGGTGATCTCGGTGTTTCGTTCACGCTGGATGTTCGGATCGAAATCGCGATCTTCGCGGATGCCGAACGTGGCGCCGCCCGGTCCGATCTCGTGGGCCTGCGCGATGTCGTCGCCGTCGGTCGACACCGCCGCGCCTCCGGCGCACGCATTTCCAACGGCGTTGATGGTGCAATCGAACCAGTTCCTGGTCTCGTTCCCCGCACCCGGCGCGTAGCGATCGGCGAAGCCGCCCGTGAGCGGATCGAGGTAGCGGCTGAAGCTCGCCTTCAGCGCCGTGCGGCCGTCGCCGAACAGATCGTAGGCGCCGCTGATCCGTGGCGACACATCCCACAGCCACTGCGGCACGTGCTCGCGTGCCGGGAAGTACCGCTCGCCCGCAAAACGGCCTGCGGGCATCGAGGTCGCCTCGATCATCGAGTCGAAATTGTCGAGGCGCACGCCCGCGTTCAGAGTCAGGCGCTTGATCGTCCAGGAATCTTGCGCATAGATGCCCAGGTCGTAGTTGACGTAACTGAAGCGATTGTAGGGCGTCGTGTAGACCGTCACCGACGTGGGTCGGCCGTTGTTATACGTCTGAACGAGGTCGGCCTGCCGATCCGTGAAGACGTGGACAGGGCCGAACGAATCGGAGAACCCGACCTTGAAGTTGTGGCTGCCAGTGACATACGACATCGAGCTGACGACGCGGAATCCCGCATCGGCCGTCCGCTGATCCTGGCCATTCGAGACCCACGCGGTGCAGCCGAACGAATAGGCGCAGCGCGGCGTCACGAACAACGCATTGGCCTCGCGCCGCGCGTTGTTCAGCCACGCCGGGTTGACCTGCCCGTTGGGGAGGAAGCGCTCGAGCCGGACCTCGGGGATGTTGAATCCGGTCCAGTGCTGGTACGAGCTCGAGTACCCAGCCTCGAACAGGATCTTGCTCGTCAAGGTGCTGGTGAACTTGCCCTGGCCGACGCCGTAGTGGGCTTTGTTCGGGTCGCGCTGCGTGCCCGCGCGGGGATCCTGCCCGAAGCCGAAGTCCTTGCCCTTCCTTTTCCACGTGCGCTCGAAGAACACCGCGAGCTTGTTCTTCGCGCTGATCTGCCAGGTGACTCGTCCGAGCACGTCGCGGATGTATTGATCGAGCGTGCTGCGGATGAGCGTACCGTCAGGCGCGGTGACGTACTCGGCGACATTCGCCACCACTTCATCGGTCGAGATGTGGCGCGCGGAGGCGAAGAACCACAGTTTGTCGCGCCAGATCGGGCCGCCCATCGAGCCGTTGAAGTTCTGGATGTGCGCAATGCCGTTGGCGCTCGTGAAGTTCTGTGCCTTCATCTCGTCGCTGACGTTGTCGCTCTGCCAGTTCCCATCCGACCCGCCGAAGAAAATGCTGCCGCTGACGATGTTGCCGCCGTCTTTCGGAATCATGTTCGTGCGCAGCCCGCCCGACTGAATCTCCGCGGGATGCGCGCTCGTGCTGACCGTCACCTCGGCGCTCAGCGCGTCGTTGACGTAACTCTGCTGGTTCGAGGTCTCCTGGCTGTTCACGCTCATGCCGTCGATGTGCTGCACGGTGTGCTTCGCCGCAATCCCGTGACCGCGCGGGTTGGTCTGTTCCATCTGGCGCGAGCCGCCGACGTCTGGTGTGCCGAGGCGAATGCCGGGCACCATCATGCCGACCGACATGATGTTGCGGGTCGACGGCAGCGCGTCGATGAGGTCGCGCGTCAGCACCTGCGTGCGTGTCGCCTGTGTCACGTCGACGAGCGGCGTCTGACCCGACACGGTGATCGTTTCCTCGAGGGCGCCGACTTTGAGATCGGCGTTCGAAGTCACGGCTACGCCACCCGGCACCTCGAGACCCTCGCGGACGACAGTGTTGAAGCCGGTCAACGTAAACGTGATCCGGTAGACCCCCGGGCGCAGATCGACGATCGCGAAGCGCCCCTGATCGTCGGTTGTGGCGGTTCGAACTTTTTCAATCAGAACTGGACTGGTCACTTCGACCGTCACGCCAGGCAGTACACCACCTGACTCGTCGCGCGCGACGCCGTTGATTTGACTCTGTGCTGTGGCGATGGCTGGCAGAAGCGCCAGGCAGGCAAAGAACAACAGCAGGATTCGACCGAGTTGCCGCTGCATAGAACTACCTCCATCAATCGCGTTACCGAGAACGTCGACGAAGCCGTCGCGCACGCTGGTTGAATTAGTGTAGAGATATGAGATTTCATCGGTTATACCATGGTTTATTTGCAACTAGTGACGGTATTGTAGACATGCGCGATCCATTTCTATGAATTTCGGAATTCGCTTCGCCATTGTCGCGATCGCCGCCGTTTTGAGCACACCCCCTGCCTCTGCGCAGGAGAGGGTGACCTTCTCGAAACATGTCGCGCCTCTTGTCCTTGCTCACTGTGCCCCCTGTCATCGGCCTGGGCGGATGGCACCGTTCAGCCTGCTCACATATGAAGATGTCAGGCCGCGCGCCAAACAGATTGCGGAGGTCACGAGCACACGCACAATGCCGCCATGGAAGCCGGCAGAAAGTCACGGCCAGTTCCAGGGCGATCGGCGATTGAGCGAGGCACAGATTGCCATTTTCCAACAATGGGTCGCGCACGGGATGGTGCGGGGCGATGCGACGGACCTCCCGCCCATTCCACAGTGGGTCGATGGATGGCAGCTCGGAACGCCCGATCTCGTGGTCACGATGCCGCAAGCGTACGTGCTGCCGGCGCAATCGCGAGACGTGTTCCGGACGTTTGTCATCCCGATTCCCGTGAAGTCGGCTTCGTACGTGAGGGCGGTGGAATTTCGTCCCGGCAACCACAGCGTCGTTCACCACGCCAACATCAAGATCGATCCCACGCGGCTGTCGAGGCGGCGCGATGAAGACGAGCCCGGTGCAGGTTACGAAGGTGGAGGGAGCCGTGAAGCGAGATTCCCGGACGGTCTGTTCCTCGGGTGGACCCCAGGTCAGTCGCCGCGCGAATCTCCGGACGGCATGAGCTGGCACCTTGAGCCGCACACCGACCTGGTTGTGGAGCTGCACCTCATGCCGGGCACAAAGCCCGAGCCGATCCAAGTCAGCGTCGGGTTCTTCTTTACGGATCGGCCGCCGGTGCGAACGGGCTACATGCTGAGGCTCGGCCGGCAGGACATCGACATCCCGCCCGACAAACCTGATTACGTCAACAGCGATGCTTACACGCTGCCTGTTGATGTCGAAGCGCTGGCCGTTCAACCACATGCACACTTTCTCGCGCGCGAGATTCGCGCCTGGGCCACCTTACCCAACGGCGCAACCGAGCGGCTCATCCTTATCAAGGACTGGGACTTCCACTGGCAGGATGTCTACATGTACCTCGCAGCCGATCGCTCTTCCAAAGGGCACGCGGATCGAAATGGAGTACATCTACGACAATTCGCGGGCGAATCGTCGCAATCCGAATCGTCCGCCCAGACGCGTCACATTCGGCCAGACGAGTTCATCGGAAATGGGAACGCTCTGGCTTCAGGTCGTCCCGCGCAACCGCGGCGATCTCGTGGTGCTCGAGCGCGACTTCGGGCCGAAGATTCTGCGCGATGACATTGCGGGCAACGAGAAATGGCTCGAGGTGGAACCGCGCAACGCGGAGCTGCGCGCTGAGCTCGCCGCCTGCTATCTCGAGGCGAATCGCGCTGATGACGCGCTGGTGCAACTCAAAGAGGCGGCCCGGCTCGAGCCGTCGGCTGGGCGTCACTACGATGTCGCACGTGTGCTGCTGCTACAGGAGAAATACGACGAAGCGGAGCCGTCGTTCCGGCAAGCACTCGCCCTCCGGCCTGAGTTTGCCGAAGCGATTTATGGCCTCGCAGTCGTCCTTCACGGACAGAACAGAATAGATGATGCCATTGAGCTGTACCAGCAGGCGCTCAACCGCGATCCCGCGAACGTGTCGGGGCATTACAACCTGGGCCGGGCATTCGCCGCACGGGGCCAGAACGACCGCGCCATTCAAAGTTATCAGCAGGCGGTTGAGCTTGCCCCTGAAGACGCCGATGCGCGCCAGGGTCTGGCGCGTGCGATGGTGATGGTGAATCAGTTGGCCGAGGCCATGTATCAATACCGGCGGACGCTTGAGATCGATCCCACGCGTCTCGGCGCGTTGCTCGATCTGGCGTGGATTATTGCGACCGCCCCGGACGTCGAGCTTCGCGTACCCGCCGAAGGCGTGCGTCTCGCGGAACGTGCCGTTGCGATTACCGATCGCAAGAATGCAACCGCGCTTGATACGCTCGCGGCTGCCTACGCGCGAGCCGGGCGGATTGACGAAGCCATCACGACTGCCGAAGAAGCAATCAAGGTTGCGGTCGTCTCAGGCGATGCGAATCTGGCCGGGCAGATATCTACACGTCGCGACGCGTATCGTGTCAAGCAAAGATAGTCGAGCGCCCAGCCACCCGGCTCAAAGTCATCTGACTGCGCTATTGAGCAGGCTTGTCTTCTGATTCAGACACGGCGGCCTGAGCCGCCTGGAAGCCAATCTTCGAATGCGTGCCGTCGCAGAAAGGTTTGGTGGTTGAGCCCCCGCAGCGGCACAGGGCGACCGGGTAACGAGTGATCGTGTAGGGATTGCCGTTCCAATCGACGACGGTCACGTCCTCGCCTTCGATCCGGTACGGACCATTCAGACGAACCCGAACGATTGTTGCCATTACGAACTCGTGGGCTCCTCGACTCCGGCGACTCTCCGCTCCCGCGACTCTTCGACTCTTGCGACTCCCCGACTCTTGGACGCTTGACTCTTCCCGACTCCCAGACTCTACGCGACTCCCGGACTCCTGGAGAGTCTCGTCAGCCCATCTTCTGCATGGCCGACAGGAACTCGGTGTTGCCCTTCGTCTTGCCCATCTTGTCGAGGAGCAGTTCCATCGCCTCGACTGGCGAGAGCGGAGCGAGCACCTTGCGCAGCACCCAGATACGGTTGAGGTCGTCCTTCGGAATGAGCAGTTCTTCCTTCCGCGTGCCGCTCTTCTGCAGATCGATGGCCGGAAACACGCGCTTGTCGGCAAGCTTGCGATCGAGATGGATTTCCATATTGCCCGTCCCTTTGAACTCTTCAAAGATGACGTCGTCCATGCGCGAGCCGGTGTCGATGAGCGCCGTGGCGATGATCGTGAGCGATCCGCCTTCCTCGATGTTGCGCGCCGCGCCGAAGAACCGCTTCGGCTTCTGCAGCGCGTTCGAATCGAGACCTCCGGACAGCACCTTGCCGGACGGCGGAATGACCGTGTTGTAGGCGCGCGCGAGGCGCGTGATGGAGTCGAGCAGGATGAGCACGTCTTTCTTGTGCTCGACCAGGCGCTTCGCCTTTTCGATAACCATCTCGGCGACCTGCACGTGCCGCTGGGCCGGCTCGTCGAAGGTCGAAGAGATGACCTCGCCGTCCACCGATCGCTGCATGTCGGTGACTTCCTCCGGCCGCTCGTCGATGAGCAGCACGATGAGGAAGACTTCCGGGTGGTTCTGGACGACCGACTGCGCGATGTTCTGCAGCAGCATCGTCTTGCCGGTGCGCGGCGGCGCGACGATGAGGCCGCGCTGCCCCTTGCCGATGGGCGTCCACAGGTCCATGACCCGTGCGGAGAGGTTCTCGGTTGCGGTCTCGAGCTTCAGCCGCTCCTGTGGGTACAGGGGCGTGAGGTTTTCAAAGAACAGCTTGTCGCGCGCCTGTTCGGGCTGTTCGAAATTGACCGCCTCGACCTTGATCAGGGCGAAGTACCGCTCCCCCTCCTTCGGGGGACGAATCTGCCCCGAGACCGTATCGCCTGTCTGCAGGTCGAACTTGCGAATCTGCGACGGCGAAACGTAAATGTCATCTGGACCGGGGAGATAGTTGTAGTCGGGAGCGCGCAGGAATCCGAACCCGTCTGGCAGAACCTCGAGGACCCCTTCCGAGAAGATGAAGCCGCTCTGCTCGGTCTGCGCCTTCAGGATCTGGAATATCAGCTCCTGTTTGCGCATGCCGGTCGCGCCCGCCACGTTCAGCTCTTTGGCGATCTGCGTGAGCTTCTGGATGCTCATGTCCTTCAGCTCGCCGATGTTGAGCCCTTCGCCTCGCCGCTGACCTTGCTGCTGCTGAGGCCGCTGGGGTGGCGGCGGAGCGGCTTGGGGTGGCGGCGGAGCGGCTTGAGGTGGTGGCGGTTGCGGCTGTGCTTCGGCGGGGACGGCCGCCGCTGCTACAGGCGCTTCAGTAGTGGTCGCAGGTTGCTCTGGGGACGCCGCTAGCTCGCTGGCAGAAGCGCGCGGCGCCGGATTGTGGCGCTTGTGATTTGTGGGCATAGACTCGTACAGGTTTGTCTTTGGGGTGTGATGCGCGACTACGCGCTGCTCTTCCGAAACGAAACTGAAAGTGTGATCAAGTTGCGGGGAAATCCGTGCTTATTAACACCGCGGGTCCGAGAGAAAAAGCCCGCGTCCCATTCAGACAGGAATTAATACTCCTGCCGAGTATAGGCCCCGTTTTGAAGGTTGTCAAGTTACGTCGTTACCGTTTGGATCCGTTCACGCGTACGGGTTTTCGCCAATGCCGATAATGCTACATGCAATTATCGGCTCGACATTGAGAGACCTTGCCAGTTGTATCAGTTGGTCACTCTCGGCGCCCGGGTTCAACCAAACCTCTGGAATCCCCTTCCTGGCGACCTCAGGCATGACCTTTTCGCCTATTTCGGGCGGCACATAAAACGTCGCCATGTCGATTCGGTCTGGCACATCGAGGACAGAGCCGTACGTCTTCAAACCTTCCACCTGCGTCTCGTTGGGGTTGATTGGCACCACCGTATACCCCTGCCGCTGGAAGGCGCGAACTGCGCGATTACCGAACTTCCGAGGATTCGAAGATGCCCCAATGACGGCGACGATTTTAGGCATCGGGAAAGATCTTACCCGGATTGAGGATGCCGTTTGGATCGAAGGCCGACTTGACCCGTTTCATCAACGCGATCACGTCGCTCGACAGCTCGAGTGCAAGATAGGGTGCTTTCGTGATGCCGATGCCGTGTTCTCCGCTGATTGAACCTTCGAGCGCGACGACGCCCTCGAACAGCCGTTTGACGGCTCGTTCGCCGCGTTCCGGTCTTTCTATGGGGCCGGTGTCGGGAATCATGATATTCACGTGAATATTTCCGTCTCCGGCATGGCCGAAGCTGGCGATCGTCAGGCCACTCTCCTTCCTGATGTCATTAATCAGCTTGAAGAGGTCGGGCACGCGGCCACGCGGTACGACAACGTCGTTATTAAGCTTGATGCTCGAAATCTTCTTCAGGGCAGGCGACAACTCGCGCCGAAGTTGCCAGATCTCGTCCCGTTCGGAATCGGAAGTGGCCCGTCTGAGCGCTATCGCCCCTGCCGCCCGGCAGGCATCTTCCACCTGGAGAATTTCCGGACCGACCGCCTCGTGAGATCCATCGACTTCGACAATCAGCACCGCACCCGCGCCGGGTGACGCCATGGGCCGGCCGGCATGGCGTGTGAGAGCTGCAAGCGCGTCGGCATCGACGATCTCGACCGCGCTCGGCACGACGCGCCGCTGGATGAGCTGCGTGACCGCATCCACGCCGTGCGCGATGTCTGCAAATTCCGCCAGCAGGGTCGCGTGCGCTGCAGGCTTCGGAATCAGCCGCAACGTAATCTCCGTGATGATGGCGAGCGTCCCCTCGGATCCGACGAGCAACTGCGTCAGGTCATACCCGACGACGTTCTTCACCGCTTTGGACCCGGTGCGGATGATCTCGCCGGTCGGCAGGACTGCCTCGAGTGCCAGCACGTAACGCTTAGTCGTGCCGTACTTGAACGCGCGAGGGCCGCCCGCGCACTCGGCGACGTTGCCACCGAGCGCCGACTGCCTGAGGCTTGCCGGGTCGGGCGGGTAGAACAGCCCGACCTTCTCGACCGCATCCTGCAGGTCGCCGGTGATGACGTTCGGCTGGACGCGGGCGAGCAGATTCACCTGATCGATCTCGAGAATGCGATTCATCCGCTCGAGCGACATCACAACGCCCCCGCGCGTCGGCACCGCACCACCTGTGTAGCCCGTGCCGCCGCCTCTTACGACGATCGGAACACCTTCGGCGTTGCACAGCTTCGCGATCTGAGAAATCTCGCGAGTCGAGCCCGGGAGCACGACGAGGTCGGCCGGCGCACACTGCTTGGTGCCATCGGTGCCGTAGGTTTCGCGGGAGGAAGCGTCCTGAAGAACAAACGGGCCGCCGACGATGCCGGCGACCCATGATGAGAACCCCGAAGGAAGAACGCCCACCTTATCGGGCGGCTGCGCCCTGTCGTTGGTGCTTCTTGACGAACTCGAGAATGCGCGTCGCGCCTTCTCGCAGCCGATCGAGCGACGTCGCGTAGGAAATGCGCAGGAAGCCGGGCGCATCGAATCCCTCTCCTGCCGCCAGTGCGACGCGCGCCTCGTCGAGGAGCATCTGCGAAAAATCTCCGGTGTTCGCAATGCCGGTCGCTTCGAGTACTTTCGTGATGCGCGGAAACAGATAGAACGCGCCCCGCGGCTTGACGCACTCGAAGCGCGGGTCCTCGGAGAACCAGCCCATCAGCTTGTCGCGGCGGCTCTTGTATTCGCTCAGCATCGCCCCCACCGGATCCTGTGAGCCAGTGAGAGCCTGCAGCGCAGCCTTCTGGCTAATCGATGCCACGTTCGACGTCGAGTGCCCCTGCAACGTATCGGCGGCGCTGACGACCGCTGTCGGCGCGAGAATCCAGCCACAACGCCAGCCGGTCATCGAGTACGCCTTCGATGCCGAGCCACAAATGACGGTGCGCTCGCGCATGCGCTCGGTCAGCACCTTGACGAGATTGTGCGGAACGTCGTCGTAGATCAGCTTTTCGTAGCAGAGATCGATGACCACCCAGATGCCCCGCTTCGCCGCCGCATCGGCGATGGCCGCCATGCTCTCTTCGCTGATCACGGCGCCCGTCGGGTTCGCCGGCGAGTTGATGATGATCGCTTTGGTCTTTGGCGTGATGGCTCCGATGATGGCGTCGGGATGAATCGCGAAGCCATCCTCGGGACTGGTCTGCACGATGACCGGCCTGGCATCGGCCAGCTTGACCTGCTCGGGAATCGTCGGCCAGTACGGCGCGTGCGTGATGACTTCGTCGCCGGCGCCGTACAGCACCATCGCCGTGTTGTAGAGCGCCTGCTTGCCGCCGGCGGTCACGATCACTTCGTTTTCGGCAAAGCTCACGCCGTAGTCGGTTTTGTAGCGCGCGCAGATCGCCTGCTTCAAGTCCGCGGTTCCGGCAGGCGGAGTGTATTTGGTGAAGTTCTGATCGATCGCGACCTTGGCCGCGTCCTTCGCCGGCTGCGGTGTCGGAAAATCGGGCTCGCCTGCGCCGAAGTCGACCACGTCGACGCCTTGTCGCTTCAGTTTCGCCGCTTCGCCCGCAATCTTCATCGTCGGCGATGTGGACACTCTGCTCATCCGCTCAGCCAGCATGAACTTTTCCCCTTTGTTTTTCCTTCAACCGGGTCTCGACGATCTCCGGGACGAGGCCCTTCACCTGTCCGCCCAGCGCAAAGACTTCCTTGATTAGGCGTGAGCTGATGTAGGTGTACTTTTCGGCCGGCATCATGAACACCGTCTCGACGTCCGGGCTCAGGCGGCGGTTCATCAGCGCCATCTGAAATTCGGCTTCGAAGTCCGACACCGCGCGCAGCCCGCGCACAATCACGTTGGCCTTGCGTCGGGCCACGTAGTCGACCAGTAACCCCTCGAACGTGTCGACTTCGACGTGCGGCTGTCCCTTGAACACCTCTCGCAGGATTTCGACACGCTCCTGCATCGTGAACAGCGGCGCTTTCTCGACGTTCACCAGAATAGCGACCACGATCTTGTCGAACAGGCGTATGCCCCGGTCGATGATGTCGACATGGCCGTTGGTCAGCGGATCGAACGAGCCTGGATACACAGCCAGCTTCATGATTGATCCGGCGGCCCCACCCTGCGGGATGGCGCCTCACTCGCGTCCCTCGACCCGCTCGGGACGCCTGCGCTGAGTTGAAGAGCGGGGGCCCTATGCCCCGTTCCGCTTCGACGCGTCATAAAACGCCAGAGCACTGTCCCCTGAAATCAGCTCTCGCGTCTTCCGCAGCCGTCCGACTTCGTCCGGAACCGGCCGGCGTCGTGCGTGCTCGAGGACAAGCAGTCCGCCGAGCGCGATCAAGGGCTCGGCCGCGGCGATCGCGGCCGTCAAATCTGGTTCGTCATAGGGCGGATCAAGCACGGCCAGTTCGAACGATCGGGCCGGCAATGATTGCGGCGTTCGGATAATAACATAGCGGTCTTTGATGCCGCAGTGGCGCAGGTTCTCATCGATGAGCTTCAGTGCGCGAACATCGACGTCGACGAAGGTCACATGGGACGCACCTCGGCTCAAGGCTTCTATGCCGATCGCGCCGGTGCCTGCGTAGAAGTCGAGCACACGTGCCTCCGGTACCCGCGCGGAGACGACGTTGAACAGCGTCTCTCGCAGCTTGTCCGACGTCGGACGCAAACCAGTCCACTTCGGGCTTTTGAGCCTTCGTCCCTTGAGTTCACCCGCGATGATGCGCATAGGTAGCTGCTAGCCGGTAGCCGGCAGCCGGTAGCTACAAGCTACCCGCTACGAGCTACCAGCTAGCCAATATCCATCAACCCGAATCGCTGCGGCCAGGCGGCCCTCATACGCTCCATCAGCGGCGGCGTGAGCGTCTGTTCGTCGAGGAAACGCGCCGCCTCGTCGCGCGCACGCTCCATCAGCGAATGGTCGCGCAGAAGATCGCCGGTGCGGAGCGTCGGCAACCCTGACTGCCGCGTGCCGAAGAAATCTCCGGGGCCGCGCAGCTCGAGGTCACGCTCGGCAATCTCGAACCCGTTCGTGGTGTCCGCCAGCGCCTGCAAGCGTGCTTTGCCCTGTTTTGAAATCGGATACTGGTACAAAAGGATGCAGTGCGATTGATGCGCGCCGCGGCCCACCCGGCCGCGCAGCTGATGCAGCTGCGACAGTCCGAAGCGCTCGGCGTGTTCGATCACCATCACACTCGCGTTGGGCACGTCGATACCCACTTCGATCACCGTGGTTGACACCAGCAGGTGGATCTCCCCGGATGCAAACGCGCGCATAACACGGTCCTTCGCATCCTGCTTCATCCTCCCATGTAGAAGTGCGACACGATACTCGGGAAAAATTTCCTGAAGCGTGTCTGCCATCTCGGTTGCAGCCTTGAGGTCGACCTTCTCGGACTCTTCGATCAGCGGATACACGACGTAGGCCTGTCGTCCTTCGTCGAGCTGGTTTCGAACGAGTCCGTAGACATCATCGCGCCGCGACTCGGGGCGCACCGTCGTAACAATCGCCCGGCGGCCCGGCGGCATGTCGCGGACGACTGACACATCGAGATCGCCGTACACCGTCAGCGCCAGCGTCCGCGGAATCGGCGTCGCCGTCATCACCAACACATCGGGCATCAGGCCCTTTGCTCGAAGGGTCGCGCGCTGCACGACACCGAACCGGTGCTGTTCGTCGATGATGGCGAGCCCGAGCGAGTGAAAGGTGACGGTTCCCTGCACGAGCGCATGCGTGCCGACCATGAGATGGATATCACCGGCCGACAGGCGCGCGAGCAGATCGCGCCGTCGCAGCCCTGTCGTGGCGCCCGTCATGAGCTCGACACGGAAGCGCGATTTCTCGAGCAGCGTTCGGAGGCTCAGGAAGTGCTGCTCCGCGAGAATTTCCGTCGGCGCCATGAACGCCACCTGCAGCCCGTTCTCCATTGCGACGAGCGCGGCCAGCAGGGCCACAATCGTCTTGCCGGCGCCGACGTCCCCCTGCAGCAGGCGATTCATCGGGGTCGTACGCTGCATATCCTCGACGATTTCCTTCAGCGCCCCCCGCTGCCCTTCAGTGAGCCGGAACGGAAGAATGGCTCGTGCCGAATTCCGGATGCGATCGTCGACTTGGATGGTGCGCGGCTTCGATTCGCGCACGGCCGCCCGCTTGCGCATCATCAGACCCAGCTGGAAGAGAAAGAACTCCTCGAAGATCATGCGTATCTGCGCCGGGGTTCTAAAGCGGTTCAACTGATCTTCCGGCGCGTCCGCACGGGGGAAATGAGTTTCGACGAGCGCCGTGCGACGTTCGGGGAGCTGGAAGCGCCGCCGCACGTCCTCGGGAAACGGATCCGGCAGATCGGCCGGCATCCGCGCGAGGCAATCGAACACCAGGCGTCGCTGCATCTTCGGCGTCATCGCACCGGCCTTTTCGTAGACTGGAACGATGCGGCCGGTGTGAACCGTCAAGGCATCTTCCGGATCGTCTGCGTCGCCCTCCGCGGCATCGATGACCTCGTAGTCCGGGTTCGTCACCTGCAGCCGCGGCCGCGCCTCCACGACCCCGAAGAGCACGACGTGGACATCACGGCGCAGGATGTCCTGCAGGAACGACTGGTTCATCCAGACGGCCATGATCGACCCGGTCGCGTCGCCGATGAGCGCTTCAAAAATCCTGAACCCTGGCCGCCGCGTCGTGCGCAGGCGGCTGCTCTGAATCCGGCCCGCGATCGCAACCTGCTGGCCCGCTTTCAGCGACGCGATCGGTTGAAGATGGCCGCGGTCTTCATAGCGGAGTGGAAATCTGTAGAGGAGATCTTCGACCGTCGAAAGCCCGACACGCTGAAGATCGGCAGCCCTCTTCGGTCCGACGCCTTTGAGATATTGAAGTGGAGTCTGGAGGAAATCTGTCGGCACTGGAGCGGTGTGAACCTACGGTAGCCGAACCTACGGGACCCGAACCTGTGGAACTGGAACCTTTGGAACCGGAACCCTTGGAACCGGAACCCCCCCTGGCTATTGAACGACGATGGCCTGTCCCTTCGCGAGTTGAATTTCGCGGATGCCGGAGGGCAGCTCGAACGGCTTCTCAAGCGAGACCCCATTGGGTGCCGACGACGACTTCGAGTAGTAGCTCACGATTTCCTGGAGCATCCACGCTGGCACCGGGACACCTGAAATCGATGCTGACTCCAGCGCGAATGTACCGACGCCATCCTTGGTCTTCAGCACGCCATTGACCGCCAACGGCATTGAACCCGTCAGGAAGTTGAACGGATCCAGCATGCCGCTCGACTTGCGGCTCTGCCCGACGCGTGCCAGGTCGACCGTAGCGCGGCCCGACAACCGCCCATTGTCGAGAATCGAGACCCACGGCTCGGTCACCCCCGGCGGAATCCGATCGCTGAGCTCGTAGCGAAGATAGGCGTTCACCTCGGTCTCGCTGATGGGCGTGCTCGCCGCTTTTGTCCGATTTCCAATGTTCTTAGTGATACGGTCGAGCTTGGCCTGCAAACGCGCGGCGTCACGCCGCGAGACGGGCTCGGCGCCGAAAACGCTGCCGACGAAAACGATGGCCATGAGGGCCGACGATATGCTGGACTTCATGACTTGGTCAGGTATCTCGATGGAAAGGCGCTAGTTACAGTCTACCGCAACTCGGTGTGGGCGCTGAGAAGAGTTGGTGAGTCACTTCGTGAACGAGACCCTGCTCTTCGAAGAGATATGCTGCCAGCACACGCACGTCATGCCGGCGTGGCCTATGGATTGACCTTCGCCTTTCTTTTGCATATAGTTGGCGCCGTTCCCTTGGCTAGTGGGCGATTGACGAGCCGGCGATAGCGACGCGGACGACCGATCGCTCCATCTCGAATGGAGGCACAAGTGCTCCCGCTAACGAAGCGCCAACGAGAAATCCTCGACTACCTGCAGGACTTCATTCAGCAGCACGGCTATGCTCCAAGCCTCGAGGAAATCGGCCGTCGCTTCGGCCTCTCTTCGCTGGCGACCGTTCACAAACATCTGACCAATCTTCAGGAAAAGGGATTCATCAAGCGTGCCTGGAATCGCAGCCGGTCGGTCGAGATGATTCCGACCAGTTCCGGTGGCCGCGCCGTCGAGCTGCCGCTGCTCGGCTATGTGGCGGCCGGATCACCTATCGAAGCCGTTGCGACCAGCGAGACGATTGCTGTGCCTGAGGACCTCGTCGGGCGCCGGGACACCTACGTGCTGCGGGTGCGTGGCAATTCCATGATCGACGAGCAAATCTGCGACGGCGATTTCGTCATCGTCGAAGATCGGAAAACCGCGCAAAACGGCGAGACCGTCGTGGCCCTGCTCAGCGGATCGGACGTCACACTCAAGAAGCTGTATCGCGAGAACGGTCGTGTGAGGCTTCAGCCGGCCAATCCAACGATGCAGCCGATCGTGGTCGACTCCGACCAGGTGCAGGTGCAGGGCGTCGTGGTCGGGGTCATGCGAAAATATTGAGATGAGCGAGTCGAAGCAGATCAACTTTACGATTGTCCCCGACGAAACATCGGACACGTCACGCACCTACGCGAACTTCTGCGCGGTCAGTCACACGCCGTTCGACTTCACGCTCACCTTCTGCGAGATGGCACCGCTCTCGGAGAAGGACATTCGAGCGGCCGAGTCCGAACATGTGGTGCGAGCGGCGATAAAATCGCGCGTCGTCCTGCCGGTGCAGGTCGTGGCGACGCTGATTGCGGCACTGCAGGAGCAACTGCGGATCTATTCGGAATCGGCCGGGAACGCTGGTCGTGGCCCGATTCACTGAACGTAAAGCTGTAAGGCGCGCCTCAAGTCGCGCACGACCGAAGCCAACTGTAAGGCGCGACGTCAGTCGCGCCGTTGCAGTGCTTCGCACGCTCTACACGCAACATCCCGACGCCGACACCGAGCTCGACTACGAGAACCCGTATCAGCTGCTCGTGGCGACGATTCTCTCCGCGCAATCCACCGACGCAGGCGTCAATCGGGTCACCCCCGCCCTGTTCAAGCGATATCCGAACGCCGCCGCGCTCGCCGCGGCGGGCGCCGAGGAGCTGGAGCCGCAAATCCATTCGACCGGCTTCTTCCGATCCAAGGCCCGGTCGCTGATGGGTATGGCGCGTGCCCTCGTCGAACGTCATGGTGGCGAAGTGCCCGACACGATGGAGGCCCTTGTCGAGCTGCCCGGCGTCGGACGAAAAACAGCGAACGTCGTGCTCGGCCACGCCCTCGGAGTACCTGGCCTGCCGGTCGATCGGCACGTGCTGCGCGTATCGAACCGGATAGGCATCGCACAGTCTGAGGATCCGATCGAGGTGGAGACCCAACTCTGCGCCGCACTGCCCCGGGCTGAGTGGACGAAAGCGTCCGACACGCTGATTCTGCACGGCCGCCGCATCTGCAAGCCGAAGCCGCTCTGCGAGGAGTGCGTCGTGCGCGACGAATGTGACTACTACCGAAAGGTCGTTTCAAAGAAGGTGCGGCGGTCCGGATGAAGGCAGTTGTCATGCGCACACGAAAACGCTTCGGGCAGCATTTTCTCGAGCCTGTCTGGGCGGACAAGGTCGTGGACGCGATTGCGCCCGCACCCAACGATGTGTTTCTGGAAATCGGTCCTGGCCCAGGCGCCCTTACGCTGAAACTCGCACCGAGAGTTGCCCGTCTCGTCGCGGTAGAAATCGATCGCGATCTCGTGGCGCGGCTTGCGGGGAAGCTGCCGGCGAACGCGACACTCCTCAACGGCGACGTGCTCGACCTCGACCTGGACACCGCGCTCGAAACAGCCAACGTCTCCGGTCCGGTTCGCGTCGCGGGCAACCTTCCTTACAACATCTCCTCGCCTATCCTGTTTCGCTTGCTGCATCTCCAATCCAAGCGCCCGGTCAGCGATGCAACGCTGATGCTTCAGGGTGAGGTTGCCGATCGCATTACCGCCAAGCCATGCACGCCGGAGTACGGCGTGCTGAGCGTGTTGATTCAGTGGCAGGCTGAGGTGACGCGTCTGCTCCCGATCCCTGCGGGGGCATTCAGGCCGCCTCCCGACGTTCGATCGGCGCTGATACGCCTGGCATTCCGGCCGCCCCCCATCCCCTTGAAAGACTTCGCGCTCTTCGAACGGATGGTCCGTCGCATGTTTACGCAACGCCGGAAGACCCTCGCCAACGCGCTGGCCTCTTTCGGAAGCGAACTGGGCCTCCAAGCGATGCTCGTGCTGACGGCTGCGGGCATCGATGGCCGCCGGCGTCCTGAGACGCTGGAGATCGTTGAAATAGCGAGACTTGCCGACCATTTTGCTACGGCACGAGGGTGAGCTGTGCTATTCTTCTGCCCTCTCCTCAGGCAGCACCCAGCAGCCTGGTCGCGTGGTCGCGCGTAGTGGCGCACACGAGCACTGAATAAGGTTCGCGGAAAAGGGGGGCAGTTCCTTTCTTGACCCGAGCCACACGAATTCAGCAAGGGGCTTCTGGGAAAGGGGTGAGAACCCTTTTTTTGCGGGAGCGACCGTCAGCAAAAAAAGGGGTCTGACCCCTGTTATGGCGCCATCGTTACAAGTGGTCCCGCTCGGCGGGCTCGGCGAATTTGGCATGAACTCGATGGCGGTTTCGACCGATGTCGCAACCATCGTCATCGATGCCGGCGTGATGTTCGCAGGACCGGAGTTGCCTGGGGTCGATCTATTGATCCCGGACCTCTCCTATTTGCATCAGTGCCAGCCTCGGCCGTCGGCGCTGCTGTTGACGCACGGCCACGAGGACCATATCGGCGGCGTTCCGTACGTGTGGCCTCTTATCGAAGGTCCGGTTTACGGCACGCCACTGACCCTGGCGCTGGTACGGCCGAAGCTCGAAGAGCACGGCATCGATCCCGGCGATCGGCTGGTGGCCATTCAGCCGCGTCAACGGGTGCGCATTGGCGACTGCGAAGTCGAGTTCTTGCGGGTGACGCACAGCATGCCCGATTGCGTTGCGCTGGCGGTTCATACGCCGGCCGGCACGATCGTGCATACGGGCGATTTCAAGATCGATCAGACGCCGATCGACGGGCAGCATTTCGACGTCCATCGCTTCGCCGAGCTCGGCTCTGCGGGCGTGCTGGCCCTGTTTGCCGACAGCACCAACATCGACCGCAAGGGATTTACCGGCTCCGAACTCGAGGTGAAGGACGCCTTCGAGGAGATTTTCACGACCACCACCGGCAAGCTGCTGGTGGCGACGTTCGCATCGAGCGTGTATCGGATGCAGATTCTGGTCGACCTCGCGGCCCAGTTCGGCCGTCAGGTGGCGTTCGTCGGTCGCGGCATGCTGCAGACCTCTGAAGCCGCCCAGCGTCTCGGATACCTGCGGCTTCCGGCCGGGGTGGCGATTCGGGACAGCGACGTCGAATCGCGGCAGCCGTCGAAGGTGCTCTGCATCGCCACCGGATCGCAGGGTGAACCGTTGGCGGCGATGTCGCGCATTGCCATCAACGACCACCGTTTCGTGAAGGTCGGACATGACGACACGGTCGTCTTCTCGGCCCGCGCGATTCCGGGGAACGAGAAGCCGATCGGTCATGTGATGAACCACCTCGCTCGACGAGGAGCCGACGTGATCTACGAGGGTATAAAACACGTGCACGTTTCGGGACATGGCAGCGAAGAAGAACTCAAGCTGATGTTGTCACTGGTGCGGCCGCGGCACTTCATTCCGATTCACGGTGAATACCGGCAGTTGTCGCAGCATGCGCGTATTGCCGAACGTGTGACGGCCGGAGTGACGCCCGCCGTGAAAGTGATGCTGATCGAAAACGGCGACATCCTGCGCTTCGAAGAACATGGCGCCGCCGTAGCCGGAAAAGCGCCTGCGGGGCGTGTCCTGATCGATGCCTCCGGCTCCGGCGAAGTCGTCGACGAGGTGTTGCGGGATCGGCGCCACCTCTCCGAAGACGGCCTCGTGGTTCCGGTCGTGGCGATCAACAAGCAGACCGGGGCGTTGGAAGGCGATCCTGACCTCGTGAGCCGCGGCCTCGTTCAGGACGCGGCCGGCGCCGAGTTGCTGCGCGAAGGCGCGAAGCTTCTGGTTGCCGTCATTCAGGGAGCGAGTATTGAAGAGCGGACCGATCAGGGCCTCATCAAAGAAAAGATCCGCGTCGAACTCCGGCGCTTCTTCAGAAAACGTTCGGGGCGGCGGCCGCTCATCGTACCGGTCATCATGGAGGTCTAGCGTGGCAGGATCGACCTTCTCGCGCCGGGTCAGCGAATTCGCCGGAGTGGCGTTGTTCGCCGCCGCGCTCATCTGGTTGATCGCGCTGGCGACCTACGAGCCGACCGATCCTGTGTGGTTCTTCAGCGCGGGTTCTGGCGCACAGCCTGTCAATTTCGCCGGCCGTGTCGGCGCGTTCCTCGCGGAGCTTTCGTTTCAGCTGCTGGGCTACGGCTCGTATCTGCTGCCCGCCGCGATGGTCATCCTCGGCTGGCACTATTTCTGGTGCCGCTCGGTTGATGCGCAGTACAGCAAGCTGGTCGGTGCAGGTCTGCTCTTTGCCTGCGTCAGCTCGCTTTTGAGCCTCGCGTTCGGCAGCGTTGACGTCGCCGGCAAGCCCTTCCGGTCGGGCGGCTATCTCGGCGATTGGTTCGCGGCGTCGATGTCCGAGTACTTGAATCGAACCGGATCGATCATCGTGATTCTCACGCTCCTGTTCCTGTCGGTGGTGCTCTCAACGCAGTATTCGCTCGGGAGGATGTTCTCGTCGGCCACCAAAGTCAGCAGGTCGGGCGGCTTGCGCATGTTTCATGTCCTCCGAAGCTGGCTGGATGAGCGAAGGCGCATACGTCAGCGTCAGGCGCTTCTCGAAAAGCAGGCCAGGAAGGGAGACAGCGCGCCCGCCCTCGCGATACCCAGGAAACCGTTGGAGGCCGTGCCCGCGCGTGCGCCGGTTGTCGCCGTTGCCAGTGAAGTCGAGGCGCCTCCGGTTGAAGGCCGTAAGCCACCGGTGATGGCGAAACGGACGAAGACGGCGGAGAACCCGCCGCTGCCGCTCCCCGATCCGGAGCCTCGTCCGCCGAAGCGGATTGGGACGTTCACGATCCCGCCGCTGTCGCTGCTCGATGCGCCCAAAACCGAACGCAAGATTGACGAGCGCGAGTTGATGGAAGGTGCGCGGCTGCTCGAGGACAAGTGCCGTGAGTTCGCCGTCGAAGGCGGGGTCGCACAGATTCATCCCGGCCCGGTGGTCACGACGTTCGAGTTCAAGCCGGATGCCGGCGTGAAGTACGGCAAGATCACGAGTCTGGCCGACGATCTCTGCCTGGCGATGCAGGCCGAGTCGGTCCTGATCGATCGCATTCCCGGCAAGTCGACGGTCGGCATCCAGATTCCGAATCAGGCTCGCGAGCAGATCTCGCTGCGTGAGCTGCTGCAATCAGAGATCTATCAGCGATCGAGCTCGAAGCTGACACTCGCGCTCGGCAAGACGATTCACGGCGAGCCGTACATGACCGACCTCGCGGTGATGCCGCACCTGTTGATTGCCGGCTCGACGGGTACCGGCAAGTCGGTCGCCATCAACTCGATGCTCTCGAGCATTCTCTTCCGCGCGACCCCCGAAGACGTGCGGCTCATCATGATCGATCCCAAGCGCGTCGAGCTCGGAGTCTATGAAGACATCCCGCATCTCATGACGCCGGTTGTCGTCGATCCCAAACAGGCGATCAATGCCCTGCGCTGGGCCGTGAAGGAGATGGAAGAGCGCTACAAGAAGCTCGCGGCAGCCGGCGTGCGCAACATTGAGCAGTACAACCGCAACGCCGCGTACATGGCGAAGGAAAAACCATCGGCGGAATCGGAAGAGCCGCTGATCCCCCTCCCCTACATCGTGGTCGTGATCGACGAGCTGGCCGACCTCATGATGGTTGCCCGCGGCGATGTCGAGGAATCCATTGCCCGTCTCGCGCAGATGGCGCGGGCGGTCGGCGTGCACCTGCTGCTCGCCACACAGCGGCCGTCGGTGGACGTCATCACCGGCCTCATCAAGGCGAATCTGCCGTCGCGCATCTCATTTCGCGTGCAATCCAAAATCGACTCGCGGACCATTCTCGACGGCAACGGCGCAGAGCAACTGCTCGGACGCGGCGACATGCTGTTCATGCCGCCAGGCTCCTCGCGTGCGGTACGGCTGCACGGACCGTATATCTCGGAGCAGGAGAGCGCGCGCCTCGCGAGCTTCCTGCGCAAGCAGGGCAAGCCGGTCTACAACACTTCGATTACGGCGGAAGAAAAGAAGATCGATGCGCTGGACATGGAAAAAGACGATCTCTACGACGAAGCGGCACGAATCGTCGTGTCGAGCGGTCAGGCGTCCATTTCCTACCTGCAGCGGCGCCTTCGCATCGGCTTCAGCCGCGCGGCGCGGCTCGTCGACATGATGGAAATGGACGGTCTCGTATCGCCCGGTGTGGGCGGCAAACCACGGGAAGTGCTGGTTGACAAAGGGTACTTTGACGAAGTTGATGCGCAGCTTCGATAGACATCTCGTCGCGGTGTTACTGGTGGTCGCGCTGGCTCCACGCGTCAGCGCGCAGAGCGGGGCCACGCCCGCCTGGAAAGGTGCTCAGAGGAATCCGGCGCCCGAAGCGAACGCTGCTCCTGACGGCACCGCTGCGCCCGATGGAAACGCCGCTCCCAGCGCCCCCACGTCCGCTCCTGCGGCGCGCTACACGGCTCTCCACGAACAGGATCTGCTTGTTATCAACTCGGTTGCGTCCACGACGGGCGATTTCCGAAGCGTCATCGACAGGTACTGGAGTTTCGTCCGTCGCTATCCCACGAGCGGTTATGCCGACAACGCCCTCTGGCAAGCGGCGAATCTGTCCACCGAATCCTTCCGGCGTTTCAGTGAAGACCGCGACCAGGCCCGCGCTGTTCAGCTTCTTCAGTGGCTGAGAGATCAATATCCGCACAGCAGCCTGCGTGCGTTCGCGTTGGACAGGCTCGCAGGGAGGGAGGGGATGCCGGCTGACACGGTAGAGCAGATCGTCGCGACTGACCTGCCCGCAGATCGAGCTCCCGCACCGATGGCCGCGGCGGTGCCCCCAAATTCGCCAACCAGCACGGTTCGAGGCGTGCAACGCGAGGTATTGCCTGAAGTGGTTCGCATCACGGTCGAACTCGATCGTGAGGTGCCCTTTTATCAGGAGCGCATCGAGGGGCCGGCACGTCTGTTTTTCGATTTGAAGGCCACCAGAACGGTGCCCGCGCTGGTCGATGCAACCTTCCGCTACAACTCGGACATCGTCCGCCATATTCGACTCGGACGGCATCCGAACAACACGACGCGCATCGTGCTCGACCTCGAAAACGTCAGCCGGTACAGCGTGTTTACCTTGTACAACCCCTATCGCATCGTGATTGACGCAGAACGTGCGGAGCGTATCGTGACAGTGCTGGCCGCCAGGGCCGTCAAGGGCGTCGGTGCGCGCATTGCGGCGATTCGGCCCCGAGCCGACATCGCACCCAGACCAACGGTCGCTTCGACCGCACCTCGCGCCGTCAGTCTGCGGGTTGCGAAGAGCAGGCCGATTACACCACGCGCACTTGTCGCAACTGTGACCCTTCCCGCACCCACCGCGCTCAACGCACCGCTCGCATCCGTCGCACCCAACGTGGCACGTGTCGCATCGACTTCCACGGCTGGCGCCGCTACGGCGGATAAGCCCAACGCACCCGCAACACGCGGTGTCCCCATCGTACCGAGCGCACCCATCGCACCTAACGCGCCTAGTTCGGTTACGGCGGACACTGAAACTCCAGATACGGTTTCTGCCGAGAAGCCGACAACTTCACGGAAGCCCGTTGCTCCCGCGACGAACTCGAGTGGAAAGTTTTCAGTTGCCCGTCAACTCGGACTCGGTGTCTCGCGGATTGTGATCGATGCAGGACATGGTGGTCACGATCCCGGCGCGTCCGCCAACGGCGTTTCCGAAGCCGAGCTGGTACTCGACATCGCGCTGCGTCTGGAAACGCTGCTCCTGGAGCAGGAGGGCATGGACGTGGTGATGACGCGCAGAACCAACGAATACATTTCGCTCGACGAGCGAACGGAGATTGCCAACAGGGAGTCTGCCGACTTGTTTCTCTCGATTCACGCCAATGCAAGCGCCAACGCGACTGCGCGCGGCGTCGAAACCTATTTTCTGAATTTCGCACTTAACCCGCAGGCCGAAGCGGTTGCTGCCCGCGAGAACGCCGCGTCCGGGAAGACGATGAACAGCCTGCCGAGCATCATCAAGGCGATCGCGCTGAACAACAAACTCAATGAGTCGCGCGACTTCGCGGGTAGCATTCAGCGCGCGCTCGTTCGCGGCATGCGGCCCGGGAACAAGACGCTGCGCGATCTCGGTGTGAAGCAGGCTCCGTTCATGGTGCTCATCGGCGCATCGATGCCCAGCGTGCTCGCAGAGATTTCGTTCGTGACCAACCGCCAGGAGGCTCGATTCCTCAAAAGCCCGGCCTATCGCCAGCGCATTGCCGAGTCTCTCTTTGCCGGGGTGTTGCGCTACCAGGAATCGCTGAAGAAAGTCCAGACCGCCGCGCTGCAATAGCAATCCCGGTTGCCCGGTTGGCAGGCACCGAAGGCGCCTTCTCGGCAAGCGTTCGCGACCGCGACTGACGTGCCGCACTCGGGCCGCTGATCGCAATTCCTCGCCGGTCGGTATACTCACCACGTGACGCCTCTCGCGCCATTGCCTTCGCGGCGGGTTCTGGCCTTTCGCCTCGTTCGCAATGGAATCATCGTGAGCGGGCTGGTTCTCGGCGCGGTCGTACTTGGTGCGACCGGCTACCACTTTCTGGCAGGGCTTTCCTGGATCGACGCGGCGTATAACGCCGTCATGATCCTGACTGGGATGGGACCGGTAAACCCGCTCGTCTCGTCGTCGGCCAAGGTGTTTGCAACGGCGTACGCTCTCTTCAGCGGCGTTTTTTTCCTCTCGATGTTTGCCATCCTCCTCGCGCCGGCGCTTCAACACTTTCTACACCGATTTCACCTCGAGCTCGACGAATCAGACCCACCTGACAGCCCCATCTGACGTCCGGCTCACTGGCCCAGCAACCGCTCCATCTCGTCCATCACGCGGTTCATTTTCCGAATCGTCAGCTCCAGCGGCTGATCGCTGGTCATGTCGACACCCGCATCTTTCAGAAGATCGATCGGATATTTCGAGCCGCCGGACGACAGAAACGTGAGATAGCGCTTGATAGCCTCAGCCCCCGGGGCGCCGGGCGTCAGGACACTCTCAGACAACGCTGTGGCTGCCGTGAAGGAGGTTGCGTACTGAAACACATAGTAGCTGCTGTAGAAGTGCGGCACGCCGCTCCACTCGTGCGCGATGTAATCGTCCACGATCGAGACGCCCTGATCGTGGCCGTAGTACTTCTTCGTGACGTCGAGATACAGCCTGGCAAGTGAGTCGCCGGTGAGCGGCTTTCCCTCCTGGGCCATCTGATGTGCACGCAGCTCGAAGTCGGCGAACTGCGTCTGGCGAAACACGGTCGTCTTTAGAGTCTCGATGTAGTTGCCGAGAATGACGATTCGCGTGTTCTTATCCTTCACCTGCTTGAGGATGTAATCGAGCAATAGATCTTCATTGAACTGCGACGCCACTTCCGCCACGAAGGTGTGATAGCCGGCCAGCTGGTAAGGCTGCGTCTTGTTCGAATAAAAGCTGTGCATCACGTGCCCGAGCTCGTGCGCGACGGTCGACATGTCGTAGTACTTGCCGTTGTAGTTGATGAGCGTGTATGGATGCACGTCGTACGCGCCGCCCGTGGCATACGCCCCCGACCTCTTGCCCACGCTCGGCATCAAGTCGATCCAGCGCTCCTTGAACGCGCGATTGATCGTGGCCGCGTAGTCGGCGCCAAGCGGCATCACGGCGGCGGCGATATGCTTCTGCGCCTCCTCGGGGGTATACGAAAGATCAACCGATCCGACGAGCGGAGCGTAGAGGTCGTAATAGTGGAGCTCGTCGACGCCCAACATCCGTTTTCGCAGCCGAAGATAGCGATGAAACGACGGTAGATGGCGGTTGACGCCGTCGATCAGGCGCGAATAAACCGAAACCGGAATATTCGAGTAGTCAAGCCGCGCGGCGAGATCGGATTCGTAGTTGCGCGCCTTCGCATAGAACTGGCTCGCCCGAATTGAGCCGGCGAGGGTCGAGCCGAGCGTCTGGCTGAACCCGCCAAGTGCGCCGAAGTATGCCGACATCACCTTTTCTCGATCCGGGCGATTCACTGATTGCCGCACATCCGTGAAGGTCTGCTGGTCGAGCCGCACCGTCCGCCCGTCGCTCAGTGTGACGGTGGGATACGGGAACTCGGCGTTCAGAAGCAGCCCGGATGTCGTCGATGCTGCGCCGGTTACGGGAGAGGCCGCTGCGAGAATTTTCTCTTCGGTTTCGCTTAGCGTATGTGCTTCGCGTCTGAGAAGCTCTTCCACGTAGAAGCGAAAGGTCGCCAAGCGCGGCTCCGAGGAGAGAAACTGTCTCAGCTTCTCTCCGCCGATTCGAAGGATTTCGGGCTCGATGAATGCGATCTCGGAACCGAACGTGGCGCCCACGAGCGTCATCTCCTGCCTCATGCCCTGGTGTTCGGCGTGCCGGGTATCCTCGTCTGCCTGCAGACTGGCGTAGGTCGCCAGCCTGGCCAGCGTCTTCCGTAACGCGGTGACGCGCTCGAGCGCATTCGCCAGCGCCGCCGGAGATGTGCCGAGCGTCCCTTTGAGCGGGCGCAGGGTGGGAATCTCTTTCTCGAGTTGCTCTTTCGCTGCCCGCCAGGCCCCATTCGATGGATAGATCTGAGTGAGATCCCACTTGTACTTCTCGAGAACACTCGCGCGATCGCGCGGCTGCGCCCCTGTGGCACCAGTCAGGACGACGATGGCGATGGCAGCAGCGAGGGACCGGTACATCTTCAATCTCCTTCTATTAGTCGCGGGGCGGGCGCCCGTCGCCCCGCGCCGCTCGCGGCTCGTCCAAACCGTGCTGTACAATTATTCAGATGCAAGCGCCAAGCACGCCCATTATCGTCAAAATCGTCGAGCAGAATGAGGTCGCCGGTCTTGGCAAGGTGATGCTGGACGCGATTGGGCTGACCGGCGTGATGGCCGTCGGCGCACTGTTATTCGGCCTGGTGCTTGCCGCCGTCATTATCAGCTACCGTAAAATCAGGTCGCAGCTGCAACCCGACGACGAAGTGCAAACGCAGCCGCTCGGACTTACACCAACAGAGCCGATGGGCAAATCGAAGATCTAGTCATGAAGTTTCTGCCCGCACGGACGTTAGCCGTGGCGGCACTGTGTGTCTTGACGGCAGGATGCTCCGGCCAAGTCAGTGATAGTGCCCAGGCCGCGGCCGAAGAACAGCGCGGAGCGATCCCCCGTCCCAGCGGCCCAGGTGCCGATGTTCGGGCGTTCACTGGCGCGCGCACGCGCATCGTCTGGGTCCAGGGAGACGGCACGGATCCTGAGACCGAGGGCACCCAGCTCGTGCTCATGGGCCTCGACACCGATGATGGCAAAGGAGAGCGCGTCATCCTCGGTGAGCGCCGCAGTTATGTCAAACCCCGCCTGACCGCTCGCGCCGATCGCGTTGTTTTCTCGAGCCGGATTCTGCCCGGGCCCCCTGAAATCTTTGTCGTCAACTGGGATGGCACCGGCTTTCGGAAGCTGGCCGACGGTTTTGCGATGGCGCTATGGAGAAATCCAGCGGATGGGAGCGACTGGGTCTACGCCGGCACGGAAAACAAGAAGTACGATTTTGCCAAGGTCTGGCGCTTCCCGATTGATGCCCCTGATAGGCGCGAGCTGGTCTGGGACGCGACGCTCGTCAGCATGGAGGGGTTCAACGTGACGGCCGATGGCCGTTACGCGGGAGGCATGTGGCCGTGGCCTGCCGCAGGTTTCGCCGACCTGCGGGCTAAAACGTGGAAAAAATTCGGCGAGGGGTGCTGGACCTCGCTCAGCTACGCTCGCGGTCCCCTTTTCTGGTACTTCGACGGGGCGCATCGAAACGTCACGATGGTCGACGTCGAGACGGGGGCGAAGTGGATGGTGAACATCAACAGCGCGCCGGGATTTGACGGCGCCGAAGTGTCGCATCCACGCTGGACGAATCACCCTCGATTTTTCACGCTCTCCGGGCCATACAACCAAGGCGGCCGTAACCAGGTTCGCAGCGGCGGCAAACAGGTCGAGATACATCTGGGACGCTTCAGCCCTGATTTTTCGAAGGTCGAATCCTGGGTGCGTGTCACGAACAACTCTGGCGGCGATTCCCATCCTGACGTGTGGATCGATCTCGCCGGAACGTCTATTCCCCGACAGCCCAGCGGAGCGGTGGGGCCGCCGCAAGCCGTCGCTTCAAAAGCCGGAGCGTCTGAAAAGGCCGGCGCCGGGCGCCTGATACTGAACGTGCGTCTCAAACGGGCGGGCACGATCCCGAATCCCCAGGCGATTCTTCCTTACAGGCATGGGCTTGTGGTGAGTGAGTACGAAGTGATGGACGTCATTCAGGGCAAGTACGCGGCTCGCGAGATTCGCATCGCACAGTGGGCGATCCGCGACAGCAAAGTGCTGCCCGAGGCGCGCCGAACAGCCGGGACAGCTTTCACGCTTGCCGCGGAACGTTACGACGCGCATCCGGAGCTCGAAGGTGAGCGGCTGCTGTCGGACAGCGAGAAGTCGCCGCTGCCGTTGTATTACGAGATCGCTCGCCCGTAGCGGATGGTCTTCAGCTCGTTTCTCTTCCTCTTTTATTTCCTGCCGCTTGCCTTGCTGCTGTATTACGCCGTGCCGCGGCGAGCGCAGCATCTGATGCTCACGCTGCTCAGCCTGATCTTCTACGGCTGGGCGAATCCGCTGTTCTCATTTCTGTTGCTCTTTTCGAGCGGTGTTGACTACATCGCAGGGCTCGTCATTGCACTCGGAGGACCACGTTCGTGGTCGAGGCCAATCCGCCGGCTTGACCCGCACACTCTCAGATCGACTCACCAGCGTGCGGCGTTGATTATCTCGATTTGTACGAACCTGATGGTGTTGGCGTTTTTCAAGTATTTCAACTTTGGCGCTCAAAGCTACGACGACCTCGTCACCTGGCTGGGCATTCCCGAACTTAGGCTCGACGTGGCATTGCGCGTGGCCCTGCCACTGGGCATCAGCCTCTACATCCTGCAGTCGCTGAGCTATGTCATTGACGTGTATCGCGGATATTCAACGGCTATCAAGAGCTTCAACGATTTCCTCTGTTTCGAGACGATGTACCCGCAGCTGGTAGCTGGCCCGATCATCCGCTACTCGGAGATCGAGGATCAACTCACCGAGAGGTCGTCGACGCCGACGAAGTTTGCCAGGGGTGTCGCGTTCTTTTCGCTCGGGCTCGCCAAGAAGGTGGTGTTGGCCAATCCCTGCGGCAAAATCGCCGATCTTGCATTCGAGGCCGGGTCGCTTGCGCCGCTCGAGGCGTGGTACGGTGTGACTGCCTACGCGTTCCAGATCTATTTCGATTTCAGCGGCTACTCCGACATGGCGATCGGCCTCGGGCTGATGCTCGGGTTCGTCTTCCCCAAGAATTTCGATTCTCCCTACAAATCGCAGTCGATTACCGAGTTCTGGCACCGCTGGCACATCTCGCTTTCTGCCTGGCTGCGCGACTATCTGTACGTCCCGCTGGGCGGGAATCGCAAAGGCCGCATTCGAACCTATGTAAACCTGCTGCTCGTCATGCTGATCGGCGGGCTCTGGCACGGGGCGGCCTGGAATTTCGTTGTGTGGGGCGCGCTGCATGGCGTACTCCTCGCGAGCGAGCGTCTGCGAGGGAAGGCGGCACTCTATGCAGGGCTCCCGGCCCCTCTGCGAGTCGGGGTGACGTTTGCCGTCGTGCTCGTCACATGGGTGTTCTTTCGCGCCGCAGATCTGGGACACGCGTTCCGCTACCTGGGGCACATGTTCGCGGTCAGCGATCCCGCCGAGAGCGGGGGCCTGCTGGCGGGGATCGTCTATCAGCCCTATTACCTGGCGACTTTTGTGCTGGCCGCGCTCATCGTGTGGACCGCGCCGCAAACCTGGGACTGGTCGCGGACCTTGACGCTGCCGAAGGCGGTTGCGGTGATGGCGGTCTTTGTGCTGTCGGTCTTCGTCCTGGCCACGCAATCGTATAACCCATTCATCTATTTCTTTTTCTGATGACGACGAAAGAACAGCCACTGCCGGCGGGAGGTCCGAGGCGCGAGGAAGCCGCTCTCGCCGAGATCGAGCACACCCAGGCGACGGCGCTGACGGTGAGCTTGCTCGTGGCGTTTTTTCTGATCGCCATCGCAGTGGTTCCCATCGCGGAGCTGATAGCCGTGCGGCTCCGTGGCGGAGAAGGCATCGCGGTCGCCTGGGCTCACCTCTCTGGTATCCCGGGTGCGATTCGGGAGGCCGAGGCTGCCTCCGAGGGCGCGAGCCGGTGGCAGCGGATTCTCTCTGGCAACCGGATCGTGCTGTTTCGGTTGACCGATTTCGAGCGCGCATTGGAGAACGAATCATTGTTGGCGCGTTCGCTCAGACCGTCGACACAGCTGATGCTGACCCGTTGGCTCGGCGCCGGCAACGAGCGCGTCTACCCCGGCCTCGATCGATGGTTGTTCTACCGGCAGGATGTCGACTATGTCGTCGGCCAGCCTTTTCTCGAGCCTGCTGAAATGAGGCGACGCATCGAGTCGGCCCCGGAATGGGAACAGCCGCCGCAACCCGACCCGCGTATTGCCATCTCCGGGTTCCGACGCAACCTCGCGGCTCGAGGCATTCATCTGATTGTGATGCCGACGCCCCTGAAGCCCGGCATCCACCCGGAATTGCTCGCGCGGCGCCTCTTCAACGCATCAGCCGTACTCCAGAACGCTTCGTTCGAGCGGTTTGTCGACGATCTCCGACGTGAGGGCGTGCACGTGTTCGACCCTTCGGCAGCCCTCGCAGCGGCCCGGTTGAGCGGCCCGCAGTATCTTGCCACCGACACGCATTGGCGGCCCGAATCGATGGAGACGGTGGCGGATCTCATCGGTGGAGTGATTCTTAACCACGGGCAGCTGGGCGCAGTGACCGATCCGGGCTACCAGGTTGAGCGACTTGAAGTTCGAAACACGGGCGATATCGCGCGCATGCTGGACCTGCCGGACACGTCGACGCTGTTTCCCGCTGAAGCTGTCTGGCTGCGGCGCATTCTGCTTGCGGACGGCTCCCTCTGGAGGTCATCGCAGGACGCCGATGTGCTCGTGCTCGGCGACAGTTTTTCCAATATCTACTCCCTCGAGTCGATGGGCTGGGGTACTTCGGCTGGATTTGTTGAGCAGCTCAGTTACGTGCTGCGCCGGCCCGTCGGTCGCCTTCTGCAGAATGACCAGGGCGCGTTCGCCACGCGCGAGATGTTGCAGCGCAATCCCGCACCGCTCGACGGCAAACGCATCGTCGTGTACCAGTTCGCCGCGCGCGAGCTGATGTTTGGCGATTGGAAAGTCGTTGAGCTCCCGGCAGCCCGCTGAACGCTGGAAACTGAAATCTGAAATCTGAATACAAACCTAAAAGCCTGTACTGGTGTCTCGACGCAGAGGCGCATCTATGAAAGGGCCTCTCGAGTCAAGACACACGTCCAGTGAGCGCGCGCGCACGCCAGATCGCGAGCACGCCCGGCGCATAAGCGGATCCGGGCGCGCGGAGCGAGCGCCGGCGGGCGCGCGCGGCGAACGGGTTTCAGCGTCTCACATCGACCATCGGCAAACACGAATCAGTCTCCGGCCAGCTGACGTACCTCGTCATGCATCTATTCGAGCTCGCGGTGAGCGCATCGTCAGATCGGATCGGCGCGCGGTGTCATTCAGAGAACGACCATCCGTGATGGTCAAGCGGCTTCTTCGAGCACCGCGCGCCGAGAGGATTACGCCACCTGCCGCCACGCCTCCATGATTTCCCGACACATTTCGCGCGCGAGTGCGACGTGCGCTTTCATGGCCCCTTTGCGCACCGCGAGCTTGCGTCCCCAGCGCCCGAGTGGATCGCGGCGGCGTAACGTCTGGACGCCGACTTCGACCAAGGCCCATCGCAGCCACGGCGCTCCGTCTTTCGTGATCCGGCCGTAATGGGTTCGGCTCGCACTGCTGTCGACCTGCGGCACCACGCCCGCATAACTCGCCAAGTGCGCCGGCGTCGGAAAGCGGCTGACGTCGCCGATTTCCGCGCGGAGCATGAGCCCAAGGACGGGGCCAATGCCAAACACGGTTTGCAATCGCCGCACGATGGGATCGGCGAGGGCCTCGCGCGCGATCTCGGTCTCGACGGGTCCGAGTTGCGCCGTCAGGTCGCGGTCGATCTGCCGCATCGTTGGTCAGGGCCCACTGTGCCTGCCGCGGCAGCGAGAGTTGATTGAGCCAGGTCTGCCCCGCACGGCTGCGCAGTCGCTTCGTCGGCGGATCAGCGAATCCCTGCCGCAACAGCAATGCGCGCATCCGTTGCAAGACCCGCGTCCGCAGCTGTACGAGTGTCAGCCGATGGCGGCATAATTCGCGCAGCTCACGAATCGCGGGCGGCGGGATATAAATGCTGACGACGCTCTCGCGCCGCAGCGCGTCGGCGAGTCGTCGCGCATCCAATCGATCAGTCTTGGCCGCATAGCCCGCCTTGAGCTTCGTCTTCCGCGTGTCCACGACGCACACGGTCCCGACCCGCGCGGCGATCTGATCGACGAAATGCCACGTCGGCGTCGTCGCTTCGACCGCGACGGCGGCCTGCACCCCACACCGGTCGACGAACCGCGTGATGTCCTCGGCGGTCCGCATAAATCGCCCTTCCCACAGGCGTTCGCCTTTCGTCGTGATCGCGCACGCTTGAAAAAACACCTTGTGTAAATCGACTCCGATATACTGATCCGTCTCCATGGGCTGTCCTCCTCTCAAGGCCCGGAGCTGATCGTGTGTGCTCACGTTCATGCTACCCCGGCGCCTCGACTGGGCGACGGCCCTTTCATTTGATCAGAGCTGCCGGGTGGCAAGCGTGCCTTGCCTGGCACAGAAGATCAGAAGGTTAGAACTCTGAGCCTGCGAGGCCGTGAGAACAGGCATCGACTTCGCGCTTCGGCGCACACGAACGAGAAGAGGCACGAATATCAAGAGCCAGGAATTCGGTCGCTTTTGTATTCGTGCCTCTTCTCGTTCGTGTGTGGGCCGCCTACGCGGCCCACGAAGTCGATGCACGTGTACCGAGTGCCTGACGACACTCACGGAAACCCTCACGCCGTCGTCCGGCTGTCGCGTCATCATGCTCGTCGTGTCTTCGTGTTCGTGCCTTCGTGGTTTCATCACGCTGTACGGTTCGCCGCGATGAATGTCTTGTCAAAAAGTGCGCGCGCTTCTTTACCGGATCGCTTCGCGGACCATCTTCTCGGCGCCTTAGCGGCTCTGCGTCAGACGACAGCGAAGAAAACCGGGATGGATTCTACGACCCAAGATTCCAGCTTCCAATCGAGCTCGCGACTTCGACCAGCGTGCGCACGCCAACACCAGTGGGCCCCTTGGGCATGAAGGGTTTATTCTCGTCGGCCCACGCGGTCCCGGCGATGTCGAGATGAATCCACGGAAGACCGCCGGTGAATTCCCTGAGGAACATTGCGGCGGTAATGGCGCCGCCCATGCGCCCCGCGGTGTTGATCATGTCCGCGATTTCACTGCGCAGATCGTCTTTGTACTCTTCGAACAGCGGCAGCGGCCAGCACCGATCCCCCGCACGCTCCGCGGCGGCGCGCACGTGCTCGACAAACGATGCCGGCGCACCGAAAAGCCCCGTGGTGATTCTGCCGAGCGCGACGCTGATGGCCCCGGTCAGCGTTGCGATGTCGATCAGGTGCGTCGCCCCGAGCTGCTGCGCGTACCAAAGCGCATCTCCCAGTATGAGCCGCCCCTCGGCGTCGGTATTGATAACTTCGACGGTCTTGCCCGACGCGCTCTTCAGCACGTCGCCCGGCCTGATCGCGCGGCCGCCCGGCATGTTCTCGGCAATCGGGATGACGCCGACGGCGCGCGTCGAGACTCCGAGAGTGGCGATCGCGCGTATCGCGCAGGCAACCGCGGCGCCCCCCGCCATGTCGTCCTTCATGCGTTCCATGTCGAGTGCGGGCTTGATCGAGATGCCGCCAGTATCGAACGTGATCCCCTTCCCGACGAGCCCGAGCACTGGAGCTGGCGGCGCGCCGGCCGGTTCATAGCGGATGGCAACGAGCCGTGGAGGCTCAACGCTGCCGCGTCCGACGCCGAGCAGCATGCCCATTCCAAGCCGCTCGAGCTCAACGTGATCGAGAATGTCGACAGCCAGCCCGCCGCCTCGAGCGATGTCGGCCAGACGCTGGGCAAACACGGATGGAGTTAGGGCATTGCCGGGTTCGTTGTCGAGCTGGCGGGCCATGTTGCAGTGCTCGCCAATGACTCGCCCTCTGTGAGCCGCCGTCGCAGCCGCCTCGCGGGATTGCTCTGCGACGATGATTCCCAACTGGCCCAAGACAAACCTCTCGTCACTGCTGGACTTGTACTGCCCGCCATCGAACTCCGCGAGCGTGAGGCCTTCGGCGACTGCCTGAATCATTTCAGGAGCATCGAGCGCTCCGTCCGCGATAAATGCAATACGTCCGATCTTCTTCTGCCGGGCCATCAAACCGATTGCCGTCGAGACACGGCGCGCGCGATCGACCGTGAAGTCGCCCTGCGGACCAAGTCCGATTCCGGCTAGCCTGGGGGCGCGATAGCCGTCGGCGACAATTGGCGTGAGAAACGTCTCGAACAGCTTTCCCTGGAATTCCTTTGACGCGATCGCGCGTTCGAGGGCGCCGCCTGTCGCAGGAGACCGCGCGGCGAGTGTGGAAGCCTGATTTTCGAAAGACGAAATAATTACAAGATCCGTATCTACGTTCTGCGGGTTGCCCGCGTACACATCCATGGGCTTGGATTCTAGAGTGCGCTCTTGCCCTTGGCAATCGACGGCGGTAGGATGACACTTACATGATGCGCCCGTTCTTGGCGATCGCGTGCTGCTTGACTGCACTCGTGGTCAATTCGAGTGTGCCTGCTGCACAGTCTGCTGAGAAAGAAGAGAAGAGAGAGCCCAAGCGCCCGTCACTGTCGCTCAAGGCCACCCCTGGAACCGGAATGGTGCCGGCCCGCATTTCGGCGACCGCAGAGTTCAAAGGCGGCGATGACGATTTCCAGGATTACTACTGCCCTTCGATCGAATGGAACTGGGGCGACGGCACGGTTTCTCAGGCGACAAACGATTGCGACCCGTACGAATCGGGCGTCTCGCAAATCCGGCGCCGTTACACACAATCGCACACCTACAAGCGCCCTGGCTCGTTCCGTATCGTCTTTCGTCTAAAGCACCGGGACAGAGTACTGACGTCGCAGACAACGATTGTCAGGCTCCTGGGCGGCGGAGCGTACCAGTTCGCGCCGTCTGTCACGTCTGAGGACTCGTCACAGCCAAAGGTCTGGAAACGCCCTCCTGTATTCGGTAGGCACGAACGTCGTCATT
Organism: Vicinamibacterales bacterium; assembly: GCA_963761975.1. Lineage (GTDB taxonomy): Bacteria > Acidobacteriota > Vicinamibacteria > Vicinamibacterales > JAMQPK01 > JAMQPK01. Next base: position 1,190,009 of record CAVXIR010000007.1, on the reverse strand, counting down.
TACCAGCGAAACGATCACATAGAGAAATTCTGAGCCGCTGTTGGCTTCTGCGATGTCCGTTGCGGAGGGGACCGGTGCGCTTGCCGGATGCGAGTGATACGCGCCGATCACTTCAAGGCGGTCGGCGCGCGCGGCACGAATGGCCTTGAAGTGATCCTCAGGATCGATTAAGTAGCGCGTCAGACTGACGTCGAGATTTTTCGCGCGCACGCTGTGCACAACGGTCTCAGCCATGCCGATCAGCAATCCGCAGCACTCACGCGGCGCTTCTTCCCGAGCGTGCGCGAGCATCTCGCTAACGACAGCTTCCGGGATGCTGATGCTCACGGCGACACGCTGCTAGCGTCCCTTGTTTCCGTCGAAACAGGGAATCATGATTTGTGAGCGAGGAGTGTTTCTCTCCACAGATTGGCCGAGTCGAACACTTCCTTGATCGACTCCCCCGTTACGAGATCTGCCCGTAGTTGCTGCAACACGGCGATCAACACATCCAGGGCGGGCCCGATTTCGTCGACATTCGTCGCGCAGACTTCCTTCCAGATATCCGCGGGGCTCGAGGCCAGGCGCGTGGTGTCCTGCAGCCCCCGCCCGCTGAGGCTCAGCCCCTCCTCACCGGCCGCCTGTCCGACGACGTGCATGAGGGCGCTGACGGTAAGTTGCGGGAGATGGCTGATAAAGGCGAGCAGCCGATCGTGATCCTCTGGGGAGAGTGTACGCGGGACAGCGCCAAGTCCGGTCGCAAACGACTTGAGCTTGTCGAGCGCCGGGATGTCGTGTTCGCTGGTCGGGGTAAAGAGCCATGGGCGTCCGGCAAACATATCCGGCCGCGCATTTTCGATGCCTCCGCGGGCCGCGCCGCCCAGCGGGTGACCGCCGATGAACGTAAGTCGATCGGGCAGCGATGTTGCCGCCCCGACCATCTCGCGTTTCGTGCTTCCGGTATCAGTCACGATGGCCGACCCCGTGACGTTCTCGGGCAGGTCGCGCAAGAGGTCGAGGTTCTGCTGAATCGGCGCCGCCAGGATGACGAGATCGGCCTCGGCGAGTACGACCGGATCGTCCGCCGCGACGTCGATGGCGTGGAGCACCATCGCACGTTCGAGTACATCCTTCCGGTCCACGCCGATGACCAGTCCCGAAGGCCAGGTCTGCCTCGCAGCAAGCGCGATCGATCCGCCGATCAATCCAAGGCCGACAATGCCGACGCGCTGAAAGATCGGCGGTTGTCCGGGGTCGCGCCCCGGCTGCAACATCGGCAGCTGCTTTCCGTCGCCCAATCTCACAATCTCACAATCTGCGAATCTACCAATTCCCTATCGTCCCCAGCCGCGCTTGACCACCGGCTCGACACAGATGCTGCGGCCGATCGCCGGCGCGATGATGCGCAGCTCGGCCATGACACGATCGAACTGGGCCGGGAACATCGACTGTGCGCCGTCGCTCAGCGCTTTATCGGGATTGCAGTGCACCTCGACGAGGATGCCGTCGGCGCCCGCCGCGACCGATGCTCTCGCCATTGGCGCCACCTTGTTGCGCTTGCCGGTCGCATGGCTCGGGTCGGTGATTATGGGTAGATGGCTCAGTTTCTTGATCACCGGGATCGCCGAGATGTCGAGCGTATTGCGCGTGTAGCTCTCGAACGTGCGGATGCCGCGCTCGCACAGGATGACGTCGTTGTTGCCGCCGGCGAGGATGTACTCCGCCGACAGCAGCCATTCTTCGATGGTCGCCGCGATGCCGCGCTTCAGCAGGACCGGTTTGCGGGCGTAGCCCAGCTCACGCAGTAGCGTGAAATTCTGCATGTTGCGCGCGCCGACCTGATAGATATCGGAATAGCGGCCGACCAGCTCGATCTGGCTGACGTCCATCACCTCCGAGACCAGCTTCATGTTGTGCTGGTCCGCCGCTGCCCGCAGCATGCGCAGGCCTTCTTCGCCGAGGCCCTGAAAGCTGTACGGTGAGCTGCGCGGTTTGAACGCGCCGCCCCGGAAGATCTTGGCCCCGGCCTTCTTCACCGCAGCCGCAGTGGTGAAGACCTGCTCCTCGGTCTCCGCCGAACAGGGCCCGGCCATGACGATCACCTCGTCGCCGCCGATCCTGACATCGTCGATGACGACGACCGTGCCTTCCGGCTTGAAGGTGCGGCTCGCGAGCTTGTATGGCTCGGTGATGCGCAGCACTTCGTGCACGCCGTCCATGACTTCTATCAGTGCGGGATCCACTTTGTGCGCTCCTACCACACCGAGGACCGTGCGATTGACGCCCGTCGATCGGTGAACATCCATGCCAGAGTCAACCAGGGTGGCGACGACCTTTTCGATCTGCGCCTCGGTTGCCCGTTCCTCCATCACCACTACCATGGCTATCGGTCCTCCACTTTTCCGGCTTGCCCCGCTGAAGCGTCTCCGCTGAGGCGGGCCGCGTTATGTGCTGTTGCGCGCTCGATGCGCCGCGCCTCGTCGATAATCCGTTCGAACACCCGCACGATGGCATCTCCTTCGAGCGGGCTGCCCGTATGTTTGCCGTGCGTGCGTACGTGATGCAGGACCTGCGCCTCGCGGTCGGGTTGATACACCTCGAGCCCAAGCGCCTGCTTCAATTTCCCGATTTCGAGCGCGCAGTGGGCACGCTCGCTGAGCAGCTCGACCAGCCGTTCGTCGAGCTGATCGATCCGTTGTCTGAGCTCGTCGATCGTCATCAATCTCCCCGCCGGGTCTAAAGAACAAGACCCGGCCTACTTCTCACCCGCACGTACGTAGGGCGGGTCCTGCTTTATGGACCCGCCGCTCTTCAACCACCGAACATAGGATTCTACCCGTTCAATCAGATCCGGACCGTTTCCCGCCTCCGCGATCACTCCGACCAATCCACTCCCGACGACCGCCGCGTCGGCGAATCGTCCAACCTCGCGCACGTGCTCGGGCGAGGAAATGCCAAACCCAAGAGCGATCGGCAGCGAGGTTGCCGCTCTCATGCGGCCCGCAAGGGCTTCTGCACCCTCCGCCACCTTGTCTCGCGTGCCGGTGACGCCGAGACGCGAGATTCCATACAGAAACCCTCGCCCCAGCTGCGCTGCCGCGCGCAGCCGCGCGTCGGCCGTGGTCGGGCTCAGCAGGAAGATCATGTCGATGTCGCGCTTCGCCATCACGTCACGAAAGCCGCCGGCTTCTTCGATCGGCAGGTCGAGCACGAGCACGCCGTCCACGCCCGCATCGCGCGCCCGGTCGCCGAACGTGTCAACACCTATCCGAAGCACTGGATTTGCGTACGTAAACAGGACGATCGGTGCCCGAATGGTCGATCGCACGCGTTTGACCAGTTCAAGCACGCTCGATGCGGTCGCGCCAGCGGCAAGCGCTCGCTCCGTTGCGCGCTGGATGACCGGGCCATCAGCCAGCGGCTCGGAAAACGGGATGCCGACCTCCAGTACGTCGGCGCCGGCCCGATCGAGTGCGTACAAGATAGCGGCCGAACGCGCCAGATCCGGGTCGCCGGCGGTGACATACGTCACAAGCCCGGTGCGCTGCTCGCTGCGAATGCGATCGAACGCTTGCGAAATCCTGGTTGTCATTGTTCGGTGCCGCGACCCGCCGCCCCGCTCCGCGCCGCGCGCGGCTCATCCCCTGTCGCACCGAGGAGCCGCGTCACAGTATCGACATCCTTGTCCCCGCGGCCCGACAGGTTCACTAGGATGCTGGCCGACGGTCCCAGTTCCTGCGCCAGCCTGCACGCATATGCCACGCCGTGCGCCGACTCCAACGCAGGGATGATCCCCTCGGTCCGCGCCAGCAATTGAAATGCGTCGAGGGCCTCACCGTCGGCAATCCACGAGGTACTCGGCGCGGCCCATGTCGCGTAGCCACGCGTGCTCGGGGCCGACGGCGGCATAGTCGAGGCCTGCTGAGATCGAATGTGTGAGCTCGATGTTGCCATTGGCGTCCTGCAGCACATACGTGCGCGTGCCCTGAAGGACGCCGGCGAGCCCGGTCGCAAATCTGGCGGCGTGACGTCCGGCAGAGAGCGCCTCGCCGCCGGCTTCGACGCCGATGAGGCGAACCGAATCGTCGGAAATGAACGCATCGAAGATGCCGAGCGCATTGCTGCCACCGCCGACACAGGCGACGACGGCATCGGGCAGCCGTCCGGTCAGCGTTTGAAACTGCACACGCGCCTCGCGCCCGATCACCGACTGAAACTCGCGCACCATCAGCGGATACGGATGCGGCCCGAGCACCGAACCGAGCAGATAGTAGCTGTCGGTCACATTGGTCACCCAGTCGCGCATCGCTTCGTTGATGGCGTCCTTCAGCGTGCGGCTACCTGCCGACACGCCGCGAACGGTCGCGCCGAGCAGACGCATGCGCACGACGTTCAGGGCCTGGCGCGCCATGTCGTCGGTGCCCATGTAGACATCGCACTCGAGCCCGAGCAGGGCGCACACCGTCGCCGTCGCCACGCCGTGCTGGCCGGCACCGGTTTCTGCAATCACACGCCGCTTCCCCATTCGCCGGGCGAGCAACGCCTGGCCGAGCGCGTTGTTGATCTTGTGCGCGCCGGTATGCGCCAGGTCTTCGCGCTTCAAGAACATGCGGGCAGCCGCCTTCGGCAGTGATGCACTCAACCGCGCCACTTCGTAAACCGGAGTGGGCCGGCCGACGTAGTGCGCGAGCAGGCGATCGAACTCGCGCAGGAAGTCCTGGTCCTGGCGAGCGTCGAAATACGCCTGCTGAAGCTCTTCGACCGGCGCAACGAGCGTTTCCGGCACGAATTTCCCACCGTAGTCGCCGTAGTAGCCGCGCTCGTTCGGGTCGCGTTGGCCGAATCGTGTATCAGTCATGCAGAGCCTCGAAAAAACTCCTCAAGCGACCAGGATCCTTGATGCCTGGTGACGATTCCACGCCGGAGGACACGTCGACGCCGTAGGGCCGCACCGATCGGATCGCAAGCTTGACGTTCGCCGCATTCAAACCGCCGGCGAGAATCGTCCGACGCGCGGCGGCAATATCCCGCGCCGAATCCCAATTCACCGTCTTGCCGGTACCGCCGTGCCTCGTCGGGTCGTGCGCATCGACCAGAAGCACGACGTCCGGATCGAAATCGGCGATGGTCACGGCACCGTTGTCCAATGCAATCGCCTTGATCACGGTTCGCTCGACAAGCCTCGCCCTCAGCTGCCGGCAGAACTCCGCCGTCTCGTGGCCGTGCAGCTGCGCGATGTCGAGTCCGACTTCGTTCATGATTCGCATGATGTCGTCCGCCTGTTGATCGACGAACACCCCAACCTTGCTGACCTTGTCCGGCACGTTTGCGGCGATCGCCCTCGCCGTGCGCGAATCCAGCGAACGCGGGCTGCCCGGCCAGAAGACGAAGCCCAGAGCGCTCGCTCCGAGCCCAACCGCCAGGTCAGCATCCTGCGCCCGTGTGATGCCGCAAATCTTGACGAACATTCTTAGTCGCGGGGCCCCAACACCCGCTCCTCGCCGCTCGCTTGCGTCCCTCGACGCTGCTCGGGACGCCCCGAGCTCTTGTCGAGGGACGAGCCCCATCGCCTCGCGCCGCACGCGGCGTGCTACCGTTCAGCAAATCGCCTAGTGCGCGGCCAGGATCATCGGTCGACATGAACCGCTCGCCGATGAGGAAGGCGTCGTAGCCGGCAGTTTTCAACTCCTTCAGATCCTCCGCGGTTCTAAGGCCGCTCTCTGCCACGGCAATCGTCCCGTCTGGTATCAGCTCCACCGCCTTCCGGCTGACGTCCGGATCCACCGACAGCGTGCGCAGGTTGCGATTGTTGACGCCGATGATCGACGCACCCAGCTCCAGTGCCAACGGCAGCTCGGCCAGATCGTGAATCTCCACAAGCACGTCCAGCCCGGCTTCGGCCGCCATTACGTAGAGTCCTTTCAGTGCCGCTGGACTGAGCGCCGCGACGATCAGCAGAATGGCATCCGCGCCGGCAGCCCGGGCCTCGAGAACCTGATAGCGATCGACGATGAAGTCTTTTCGGAGAACCGGCAGAGCGGTCGAACGCCGAACGGCAATCAGATGGTCGAGGCAGCCGTCGAAAAACGCCGGCTCGGTAAGCACCGAGATCGCCGCTGCCCCGGCGCGCTCGTAGCCGGCTGCAATCGCCGACGCGTCGTAATCCGGCTTCAGCACACCCCGAGACGGCGACCGCCGTTTGCACTCGGCAATCACGTTGATGCGGTCCGGCCGCTTCAGCGCCTGCCGGAAAAGGCCGGTACGCGGCTCGACTGCCGATGCACGCCGCGCCATCTCGGTCAGCGGCACCTGAGTGGAACGGACGCCCACCGTGTGTTGCGTTGAGGCAACGATGGCGGCGAGGAGATCTGGCGCCTGAACGGTGGACGTCATGCCCCGCCTTCGCGCGTTCGCGCAGAGGCGTTCGCCGCTGACCCTCGGTCGGCCACCCGGGCGAGCAGTGACGGCTGGACCTTCGAGGCCTGGACCATCGCGTCGAGCTTGGCTCGTGCTGCTCCTGAATCGATCACTCCGGCAGCGGTCTCGATGCCTTCGCGGACCGACGCAGCCCGGCCGCCGACGAACAACGATGCGCCAGCGTTGAGGAGAACAACATCGCGACGAGGTCCCTTCTCCCCCGCCAGAACCTCGCGAAGGATCGCGGCATTGGTGGCGGCATCGCCTCCCTGCAGGTCTTTTCTGTCGGCTTTCGGAATGCCGAAGTCAGACGGGTGCACGTAAAAGGTCGACACCGCACCGTTTCGGCATTCCGAAATCTTGGTGTGCCCGGTCGTCGACATCTCGTCGATGCCATCTGCGCCGTGCACGACCCACGCGCGGCTCGATCCGAGCAGCAGCAAGGCACGCGCGATGAGCTCGGTGAGCTCGGACTGCGGCACGCCGACGAGCTGGCATTTTGTGCCGGCAGGGTTGGTCAGTGGCCCCAGCAGGTTAAAGGCCGTCCTTACCGCCAGTTCCCGCCGCACGGGAGCGGCATGGCGCATCGACGGATGAAACGTCGGCGCAAAGAAGAATGCGATGCCCACCGTTTCCAGCGACGCCTCGACGGCCGCAGGCTCTGCCGCGATGTTGACGCCGAGCGCCTCGTAGACGTCCGCGCTGCCGCACATGCTCGATACCGATCGATTGCCGTGCTTCGCCACACGCATCCCGGCTGCAGCGGCCACGAGCGCTGCCGCCGAGGAAATATTGAACGTCCCCGATCGATCGCCGCCGGTACCGCACGTGTCGAACAGGTCGTCGAAGGGCTTCGACAGCGGAATCGCGTTGACCCGCATCGTCTTTGCGAGGCCGACGATCTCCGCGGGCCGCTCGCCTTTCATCGTCAGGCCGACGAGCAGCGCGCCGATCTGGGCGGGTGTCGCCTCGCCGCTCATGATGGCGGCCATCGCGTCGGCCGATTCGTCGACGGAGAGGTTTTCGCGCCGCATCAGCTTTTCGAGCAATCCTGAAATCTTCATACGCTCAAGAAATTGCGAAGGAGATGCTGTCCTTCACGCGTCATGATCGACTCCGGGTGAAACTGCACGCCGTGAATCGGGAATGTCCGGTGACGCAGCGCCATCACGGTGCCGTCGTGGTCAACCTGCGCCGCTATTTCGAGCGCCTCCGGCCAGCCTTTTCGGTCCACCACCAGTGAGTGATAGCGCGCCACATTGAGCGGGCTGGCGATATTCGCAAACACGCCCTTGCCATCGTGGCTGATACTCGACGTCTTGCCGTGCATCGGCGCGCTGGCGCGAACGACTTCTCCCCCGAAGGCCATACCGATGGCCTGGTGTCCCAGGCAGACACCCAGCACTGGCGTAACCGGGCCGAACCTCTTGATCACATCAATCGTGATGCCCGCCTGTTCGGGTCGCCCTGGTCCTGGCGAGATGACGATGCGCTCCGGCTTGAGTGCAGCGATTTCATCGAGCGAGATCGCGTTATTCCGGCGCACGAACGGCCGTGTGCCGAGCTCGCCCAGATACTGGACGAGGTTGTATGTGAACGAGTCGTAGTTGTCGATCACCAAAATCATTTCAATCTGCCAATCAATCTACCAATCCACCAATCTGCGAATCTGCCAATTCGGATGTCACTACAGGCCCTCCTGGGCCAATTCCAGCGCGCGGATCAACGCCTTCGCCTTGTCCTGCGTCTCCTGGTATTCCGCCTGAGGATTCGAATCCGCCACGATCCCGGCGCCTGCCTGAACGCTCGCACGCTGACCGGTGATGACAAGCGTGCGAATGGTGATGCAAAAATCGAGATTGCCGGCGAAATCCAGGTATCCGACCGCGCCAGCGTAAATGCCGCGGCGATCGGGCTCGAGCTCGGCGATGATTTCCATGGCGCGTACTTTCGGTGCGCCCGAAACCGTCCCCGCGGGAAAACACGCGACAAGCGCATCGAGCCGATCCTGGTCGTCGGCCAGCTTTCCCTCGACAATCGACACAAGATGCATCACGTGCGAATACTTTTCGAGGCCCATGAACTGGGGTACACGGACGGTGCCGAACTTCGAGACTCGACCAAGATCGTTGCGTCCGAGATCGACCAGCATCACATGCTCGGATCGCTCTTTCTCGTTGCGCTTCAGCTCTTCGGCAAGCCGCGCGTCTTCCTCATCGCTCTTGCCGCGCGGGCGCGTTCCGGCAATCGGATGCGTCTGCGCCATTCCGCCCTCGACGCGGACGAGCATCTCTGGCGACGACCCCACAATCGACACCTTGCCCATTCGCAGAAAGTACATATACGGTGATGGGTTGACGTGCCGCAGCGCGCGATACACGGTGAAAGGGTCGGTCGTGATCTCGGCCTCGAATCGCTGCGAGAGCACGACTTGATAGATGTCGCCGGCCGCGATGTATTCCTTCGCGGTTTTCACCATCTCGAGGAACCGCTCGCGCGGGACGTTCGACGTCACGTCGATGCCTTTGCCCGGCTTCGGATGCGGATGCGACAGATCGCGACGGAGCTCGCGCTCGAGAAAGTCGATTTTCGTGCACGCAAACTGATACAGCGCCTCGAGATCGTCGTCCGGTGTGATGCGGGCGTTCGCGATGATGAGGATGCGATGCTGCACGTGGTCGAATGCCAGCACCGTATCGAAAATCATGAAACCCGCCTCATCCTTTAAGTCAGGATCCGGGTGGGAGCCGTTCTGCAGCGTGATTGGCTCGAACCACGCCGCGGTGTCATACCCGAGATAGCCCACGGCGCCGCCGGTGAATCGCGGTAATTCGGGGACAAAGGGCGAGCTGAAATCGGCCATCATCCGGCGCAGCACGTCGACGAAGGGTTCGGCTTTTTCTGTCGTCACGCCCGCCTTCTCGACGATCGTCTTGCCATCGCGCGCGCGGAGCATCACGAAGGGATCCTTGCCGAGGAACGAATAACGGCCGACGTGCTCGCCACCTTCGACGCTCTCGAGCAGGAATGCGTAATCCGAGTGCTCGGCGATCCGCAGGAATGCCGAGACCGGCGTGAGCAGATCGGCCACGAGCTCCTTCACCACAGGTACGAAGGTGCTTCGCCGCGCGAGCTCGACGAACGTTTCGAACGATGTCTGTTTCATATGCCTTACGGTCCGGCTATCCGCCGCCGCTCGGCTCCCTGCCTGCGAGCTATGGCGCGACCCGCCGTAGCCTCGGCGGAGGCGGGAAGCCGGACACTGACGTACTGACGGGTTACGCCCTCATGGCACGGCCCATGGCGACGCGCGCCGCGTCGCGCATCAGCCCCTCGGGTGGCCGTCGCCCGAGCCACCACTCTGACTGGTCTTCGGCCTGCGCGACGAGCATGTCGAGGCCGCCGATCACCTCGCATCCCGCTGCTGCCGCCTCTTTCAGCAAGCGAGTCTCCGTCGGGTTGTACACAAGGTCGTACACCACCCGGCCATCGAATTCCCCTTCAAACGGCGTTTCGTCGATGTTGGGGAGCATGCCGACTGGAGTCGTGTTCACCAACAGGTCCCAGCTCCTCGCCGCAACAGGAAACGGTGAAGAGGTGCCGCCGGCCAGTGCGGCCACATCCTTCGCTCTTCCGCGGTTTCGTCCATACACGGTGACGACGCTGCCGGCAGAAGCGAGCGCGACGGCCACCGCGCGCGCCGCTCCGCCTGTTCCGAGAATCGCCGCACGCGCGCCACGCAGATTCAGGCGGCCCTCGAGCGGCGCGAGGAATCCGCTGACGTCCGTGTTGCGCGCCTGCCAGCGCAGACCGTCGCGCCGGAAGGTATTGACGGCACCCACTTTTCTGCTGAGATCGTCGATGTCGTCGGCGCGCTGAAACAGATCGACCTTGTACGGAATCGTGATGCTGACGCCCTGCACGCCGAGCGCCGTGGCGAACATCGTGAAGTCGTCGGCGCTCGACGCCACGAGCGGCACATACACGGCGTCGACGCCCGCCGCACGGAATGCGGCATTGTGCATCGCCGGCGACACCGAATGGGTCAGCGGCGAGCCCACCACTCCGTAAATCGGAGTGGCATCGGTCACGCTGCGAAATCTGAATTCGTCGAGCATGCGGGCGGCCGGAATCATGCCGGGCGCATGGGCGTCGCCGGAATAGGTCCAGTGCGAATGGAAGTGTGCGGCCAACACGCGCGTTGGCAGGCCAACGGGTCCAAGGCCGATCAAGACCGTGTTCTTAGCCCGCTCGAGCTGGAGTAGTTGAAGGTTGTCGGCCAGCGTGTGTGCGGTCACGGCGACTTTCACGATCTCGGCTCCGGCTGCCCGCATGGTGCGGACGCGCTCGATGAGGTCGGACGGCACACCCTCGAAATCGTGCGAGGACAGGACGATGCCCTTTCCGCCGGTTGACGCAATCACCTCGCGTGCGAAGGCGGCTTTGAACTCGAGATCGACATATTCGGCACCCAGTTGCACCGCGCAGTCCAGAATCTGGCGCCGATCGCCTTCGGCATCTTTGAAGGCTCCACCCTCCCATTCGGGCCGGCAGGTGACGATGACCGGGCTTTTCCGCCCGGCCAATGCCGCCGCGACGTCGGGATCGCTGACCGAGTCGAGCCGGAGCTCGACGATGTCGGCGCCCGCTATCGAGGCGGCGTCGCGCCGACGGCGGAGCTCTCCCGTCGTGGGGGCAGCAACGGTGATGACCAATAGAGGTCTGGACATAAAAAAAGCCTCTTCAACCTGGCGGGCTGAAGAGGCTTGTTGGCTCCGGATTACGTCGGTCTCAGGCCAAGGCAGTCGCCCCTTCAGTCTGGGCGTAATACCACCAACCAAAACCAAACGAGACGGTCCCCTGCGGTCCGAAAGCGATCACGAGCGGTTTTGGGGCTCGCTTGGTGGAGGCCATGAAGCTGCGACGATAGCAGGAAGCCTTTGAAATTGTCAAGACATGTGCCACTATAACTAAAAGGATTTCCCAATAGATTCAACAACATGAAGAGACTTCTTTTCGCCCTCTCTACGAGCCTGGCGCTGTTCGTTGTGTCGCTGCCGGCCGCTCCACCCTATTACCCGCTGGACCAAGTCAAGCCCGGAGCCGTCGCGACCGGATACACCGTCTGGCAAGGCGACAAAATTGAAGAGTTCCAGGTCCATATCATCGGCGTCCTGCGCAACGTCATCGGACCAAAACGCGATCTCATCCTCGCAAAGCTCGAAGGTGGACCACTCGCACACACGGGTGTCATCGCCGGCATGAGCGGAAGCCCGGTGTATATCGACGGTCAGCTCGTCGGCGCGGTTTCCTACTCGCTCGGCGCCTTTTCGAAAGAGCCGATTGCCGGCATCACGCCGATCACTGAAATGATCGACGCAGCCACACTCGAGACACCACGGGCACCGATGGGCACACGGGCGCGCCTCGAGATGCCGGTGACGCGTGAGAGCGTCGCCGCCGCGGTGCGTGCGTCGATGTCGTGGGCGCGACCGTTCGCCGATCGCCCCGGAGATGTTCAGGTTTTCGGCGACGGCGTCAGCGGCCAGGTTGCAACGATGCTTCGGCCGATTGCCACACCCCTCAACTTCGGCGGCTTTTCGCCGGAGCTTGCGGACATGCTGGGTGCGTCGTTCCGCGACTACGGGTTCCTGCCCGTCGCCGGTGCGGCCGCTGCGGCACAAACGTCGGGCGCCAGCGACACGCCACTCCGTCCCGGCTCTGCGGTTGGCATCAACATCATCAGCGGCGATTTCAACATGGGCGCGACCGGAACCGTCACCGAAGTGATTGGCAACCGGGTTTACGCATTTGGCCATCCGTTCTTTAACCTCGGTCCCATCGCCTTCCCGATGACCAAGGCGTACGTGCATACGCTGCTGCCCAGCATGACCTCGTCGATGAAAATCGCGACGCTTGGCGATGTGGTCGGCACGGTTCACCAGGATCGCGCGACCACGATCGCGGGGCTCACTGGCAACGGCCCCGCGACGATCCCCGTGAAGATTTCGCTCGAATCCGAACGCGGATTCAACAAGACATTCGAGTTCCGCGTGGTAAACGATCAGCTGTTTACTCCGCTGTTTACCTACGCCTCCATTCTGAGCACGCTGACGTCGTACCGAGCGCGAGACCGGTGCCGCCACGTTCAACATCAAAGGCACGATGAACGTGAAGTCGCACGGCGAGATCAAGATCGAGGATCTCTTCTCCGGCAACAGTGCCTCGCTGAACGCTGCCGGTTCTGTGATGGCACCACTCACGTTTTTGCTCGACAACGACTTCGAGCCGATTCACATCGAATCGGTCGACCTGTCCATACAGTCGACCGAGCAGCCCCGCACAGCCACGATCGAGCGCGTCTGGCTGGACGGCGTTCGCGCCCGGGCGGGCCGCACCGTGCCGCTCAAGGTGCTGATGCGAACCTATCGCGGCGAAGAAGTGATTCACAACGTGCCACTGGATATTCCGCAGAACGCGACCGGGTCGCTGTCAGTGATGGTGTCGGACGGGACCAGACTGGCGCAGTGGGAGCGTCGGGAAGTGCGTCAGCCAACCGAACCACGCAGCGTGCCGCAGTTGATGCGCGCGCTGAACACCACTCGCAAGAACAATCGAATCTACGTGAGGTTGCTCGCGTCTGACGCCGGCGCCGTGGTCCGCGGAGAGCCGCTCTCGGCGCTGCCGCCGTCGGTTCTTGGCGTGTTCGAGGCCGATCGCAGCACGGGCGACTTCGTGCCCCTTCGCAACGCGACCCTTGGCGAATGGAACCTTCCGACCGAATACGCGGTGGTCGGGTCGCGCATGCTGACGATCACCGTCGAGTAAGAATCGAATGCGTCTCATTCTGCGACATTTCTTCGTGCTCGCTCTAGTTGCCGCTTCCACCGCGGCGCTCTCGGCCTCGAAACCGGTTTTCTGGCAGACCGCTACGCTCAACGAGTTCCTGCGCGGCGAGGTTGAAAATCTTTCTGTGGACAGTCACGGCCGCCTGGTACTGGGACCGGCGACGGAGTTGGTTGCCGAGACGACGTCCCCGTTCCTCTGGGCGATGGCCGTCGCACCCGACGGGTCGCTGTATATCGGCAGCGGCAACGAAGGTAAGGTGCTGAAGATCGATGGCGCAGGAAAGACGTCGACCTTCTACGATTCGACGGAGCTCGAGGTGCATGCGCTCGCGCTTGCCTCGGATGGCACGCTCTACGCTGCGACTTCGCCCGAGGGACGTATCTACAAGATCGATCGCACAGGGAAAGGCACGGTTTTTTTCGATCCCGACGACAAATACATCTGGAGCCTTGCGCTCGATTCACAAGGCAATGTCTACGCCGGCACCGGAGAAAAAGGGCTGATTTACAAGGTCACACCCCAGGGGAAAGGCAGCGTTTTTTACACAACCAAGGCCACGCATGTCATCTCGCTGGCATTCGAGCCGACTGGTCAGCTGCTGGCGGGCACCGAAGGCCCGGGGCGGCTGTTTCGGGTCGACGCCGCAGGCAAGGCGTTCCTGCTGCTCGATTCCACGTTTCAGGAAATCCACGCCATCCGCCTCGATCCGAAGGGGAACATCTATCTCGCCGCGTTGAGTGGACGCACCTCGTCCAGCTCGCAGCCAGCGGCATCGCCTCCAGTCGAGGCAAACCCATCGACCGCACGCGAACCGGTGCCGACCGTGACGACCGAAGTCACCGCAATTGCCGTCGTCGACACTGGCGCCGCGTCTGTCGGCACGTCCGAGACAGCGGCTCGCGAAGATCGGCGGGGCGGCCGCGGCGCGATTTACCGAATTCGGCCTGATGGGTTGTGGGACATCCTGTGGGAATCCGGTGAAGACTCCCCCTACGACCTGATGTTCGACCCCGGGGGCACACTGGTCGTCGGTACCGGCCGCAACGGAAAACTCTACAGCTTGAGCGGCGAACCCGCGACCGCCACGTTGCTGATGCAGGCATCGGCGCAGCAGGTGACGGGGTTTGCGAAGGACGCGAAGGGCAACGTGTACTACGCGACATCGAATCCCGGGAAGGTGTTCAAGTTGTCGTCCCAGCGGGCGGCAGAGGGTACTTACACCTCGCTCGTACGCGATGCGCAGACCGTTGCCGACTGGGGCACGTTGAGCTGGCGCGCAACAGTGCCCGCCGGCGGCCGCGTAGACGTGTTTACGCGATCAGGGAATACTGCGACGCCCGACGACACCTGGAGCAGCTGGAGCGGGCCCTACTCCACTGCCGTAGGCGAGGAAATCAAGAGCCCGAACGCGCGCTATCTTCAATGGAAGGCCGTGCTGGCGGGCAAACAGGTGAGCCCCGTGCTGACCTCGGTGTCCGCGGCGTATGTGCAGCGCAACCTGCGGCCCAAAGTCACGAGCCTTACGGTTCATCCGGCGGGCACGGTGTTCCAGAAGCCCTATCCGACGGGCGACCCTGATATTGCCGGATTCGACGATCAGGCTCCCGATCGCCGGATTTTGAGTAGTACGGGCAACCCTCCCAGCTCATCGGCGCTCGGTCGTCGGGTCTATCAGCGCGGCCTCCAGACGTTCGTGTGGCGCGCTGAAGACGCCAACGACGACGAGTTGCGGTACGAAATTCTGTATCGGCGTGAAGGTGAAACAGCGTGGAAATCGCTCAAAGACGACCTCGAGGAGCCGATTTTCGTCTTCGATACGAACTCGGTTCCAAACGGCACGTACATTGTGAAAGTGGTCGCCTCAGATCAGCCTTCCAACACACCAGGCGCCGCCCTCGAAGGCGAGCTGGAAAGCTCGGCTTTTGACATCGACAACGGTCCTCCGTCCGTGACAGTCACCGCCTCGCGAGTCGCCAATGGCCGGGCGACCATTCAGTTCGAGGTCCGGGATGACTGGTCGTCGATTTCGAAGGTGGAATACTCGCTCGACGCCCAACGATGGCAGGTCGTCTACCCGCGCGACGGCATCTTCGATTCCCGCCACGAGCAATTCGAGTTGACGCTGGAAAACGGCGATGGGGTGAAAGGACTGATCATCCGCGCCTACGACGCGAAGAACAACTCGGCCACCTCGCGGGGTGAGGTTTCGGCGAAGTAAGGAAAATCGATTACAGCATTTTCCATCCGTCCACACGAACGTGGACGTGGGCGCGAAGCGGCGCTCGAACTGTCGTGTGAGACAGCAGCCATACGACATTCTGCGAAACAGGCGTGCCCGCGGCGCGTGCTGGTTCGAAGCGCGCGGTCGCGGCAGCGTTGAGCAGCTCTGACAACTGCTCGTGAGTGGGCAATCCGCGGCGGCCCCGTGTGCGCTCGCCGATGAGCTCAACCCCCTCGAGATAACCATCTGCGGTGACCAGGGCGGCGAACGCGACTTCCTCGTCAACGCCATTCACGACAGTCGCCGGCATGATCGCGTCGGCGTAGGCGCGTGGAGGTTCGATCGACGGAAGGTAGATGTCCGTGGTGCGAGCGCGCGAGCTGAGCGTCATCGCGGCTTTCAGCGATTCCGGATGCCGGATAGGACTTTGCGCGAGCACGAACGCGCTCATCGCCATGCACAGCGACATGGCCACCGAGACGCCGACGCACGCCGACGTCCGTCGCGCATCGTCGAACAGGTCTGTGATAGTCCGTCCGAGCGACGCCTTTTCTTCAGCGTCCCAACGTTCGAGCACGTCGGTCTGCAGGCGGCTCAGCCCTGGCATGACCGCGACGTCTTCGACACGTGCCGTGGCCTGAAGGGCGCCGCCGATGGCCTCGAGATCGTCCGCCTCGAGCCGGCACGACGGGCAACCGTCGAGGTGATCCGATATCGCGATGCGGTCGGGTACCGGTAGCTCTTCGTCGTAGAACGCGGAGAGCTCGTCCCGCACGTGTTCGCAGGTCCAGGTCAGCATCGCAGGTCTCCCAACTCCTCGCGCAGCGCCTGACGCGCGCGGGTGAGCCTGGACTTGACGGTGCCGACCGGCAACCCGAGCGAAAACGCGATTTCCTCGTATCTCAACCCTTCGACCTCCCGGAGAACCAGAGCCGTCCGCTGTTCAAACGGCAGATTCTGAATTGCCTTCTTCAAACGTGCACCCAACTCCTTGCGCGCCAACTCGCGATCGGGCGTGCACGCCTCTGCCCCAAGCACCATCTCGCCGTGGTCGCGGATGTGCTCGTCGAGCGAGACCTGATTCGACCGCTGACGACGCCTCCACCAGCGCTGGCGATTACGGACCTGGTTCACCACGATCCGGAAGATCCAGGTTCGAAGCGACGACTGCCCGCGGAAGCGGTGGAGTGTGCGAAACACCCTCAGGAAGACCTCTTGCGACAGATCGAGTGCCTCTTCGCGGTCTCCGAGGAGATGCGTGGCCAGCCCAAGAACAAGGCGATGGTGCTCGAAAACCAGCTCCGCGTGGGCCGTATCGTCACCGGCCAGGCAGCGCTCGATGAGCACAGCTTCGCCACTGGCGACCTCGGACGTCCAACCTATGGCTCCTGCCGGCTTGGCTGAGAAATCTCCTGCCACGTGGGTCCTCCCCGAATATAGCAGGTTCTTCACACATTGGACCCCGGACAGGCTGGATTGTTCCCTTTCAAACCGTAACCGGCCTGGGCTCCTAAGGCGCCAGGATCTACTTGAAATGGGGACTTGGCACGCTCGGATCACCATCTGGAGGTCTTGGAATCGCTCTGCTCAACCCTCAGGGGCAGGCAGGGCTGAAGCCCTGCGCTACCAGTGCCGACTGTCACTGCCGACTTACGACTATCGTCTGGACTCGGTGCCTTACGACTATTGACTTGCGACTTGCGACCACCTAATCCCTAGTCCCGAATCACGAATCCCTGAGTCTTTGGTACCATAGCGGCGTCGTGAAGAAGACGATCGCGGTCCTCGTCGTCTTGGCTGGCCTTGCGGCGGCCCTTATGCTGGCCAACCAGGCGGTCGAGCGCGACGAATACCGCCGCCTCATCCTACAGGGCGAAGACGCCCTCAACCGTGGCCAGACGTTCGTCGCGATCGAAGCCTTTAGCGAAGCGATTGCGCTGAAGCGCGGATCCATGCTCGGCTACCTGAAACGCGGCGAGGCGCATCAGCGTCGCGGCGACACGGCCGAAATGCTCGCCGCCGCCCTACGCGATCTGCGGACCGCCGCGGAGCTCGCTCCGAGCGACACCCGCACGCTCGCAAAACTGGGCGACGTCAATTTTCAGCTCCGGCGTTTCGCCAATGCTGCCGAAAACTACGAGGCGCACGTCCGTCTCGACGATCAGTCCGCGGAGATTTTCTACAAGCTCGCGCTATCGTCGCGCGGAGACGGACGCTTGACGCGCGCCATTTCGGCCCTGCAGCAGGCTGTCAAGCTGAAGCCCAACTTTCACGAGGCGCATTACGTCCTGGGGCTGTGTCTGAAAGATCGCGAGCAGCTCGCAGAGGCGCGTGCGGCCTTCATTCGCGCCATCACCATCTCGCCCGCCTTCATTCCGGCCCGCGAAGAGCTCGTGGACATTTATCGGCTGCAGGATCGTCCACGCGAGGAGATCGAACAGCTGGATGCCCTGTTTGCGCTCGATCCCGCCAAACCCGAACGGCTGATTGCCGTTGGACTGGCACATGAGCGCGCCGGAAATCGCGAGCTCGCCGTCGTCACGTTGGGTCGGGCGGCAGAGTTGTTTCCAGACACGCCAGGCGTCTACGCGGCAATTGGCCAGGTTTGGCTTGACGCAGCCGAGGAGGGCGGGGACGCGAGCGACGTGCGGAAAGCGCTGGAAGCGCTCGAACCGATCGCGACCCAGGCCACGGCCAGCAGCGAGACACTCGGATACTACGGGCGCGCATTGATGCTTGCCGGTCAGCAGGCACGGGCTGAGCTCGTATTCAGGCAAGCGGCCCAGCGCTTCCCGACTGATCCGGACGTGCTGCCCTATCTCGCCACGGTCGCGCAGCGCCTCGGCCACCTGGAGGACGCGCGGCAGGCGCTCGTCAGATATTCCATTCTCGTCGATGAAGCCCGTGAACAGGCGTTGCACGCCGTGCGGATTGCCGATCTTTCGATGCAGCTGAACGACGCGGCATCCGCCATCACGTGGTATCAGAAATCTGCAGCGCTCGGGACGACCGACGTGTCTCTGCTCATGAGACTTGCCGAAGCGCAGACGAAAGCCGGAGAACTGGATGCCGCTCGAATGACCGTCGGACGCGTCCTCGAAAAAGAGCCGGACAACACGACGGCACGAGCCCTCTCGAGCAGGCTTCAGGTGCGATAGCGCTTCGGATCGAGCAGATCGCGCAAGCCATCTCCCAGAAAATTGAAGCCAAGGACAAGGGCGGCGATCGCCGCGCCCGGAAAGATGGTCAGGTGCGGCGCATCGAGCAGATGGAGGCGGCCCCCGCTCAGCATCGTGCCCCAGCTTGGCGTCGGAGGCTGCACGCCGAGGCCGAGAAAGCTCAGCGACGCCTCCGCCAGAATGGCACCTGCCATCCCGAGCGTCGCCTGCACTATGACCGCGGGCATCGTGGTCGGCACAACGTGGCGGAAGAGAACCCGAGGCGTGCCGGCACCCAGTGCGCGCGCAGCCTGCACGAACTCAAACTCCCGCGCCTTCAGCACCTGTCCGCGCACCAATCGCGCGTACCCGACCCAGCCGATCACCGACAACGCCATGACGACGTTGCCGAGGCTCGGGCCCAGAACCGCGACGAGCGCAATGGCAAGAAGAATTCCTGGAAACGCGAGCAGCACGTCGATCGTGCGGCTGATGATATCGTCCAGCCATCCGCCGAAGTAACCGGCGATCGATCCCAGCAGGACGCCGATGACGGAGGAAATCCCGACGACGGTCAGGCCGACGAAGAGCGAAATGCGCGCGCCGGCGAGTACGCGCGAGAAAATGTCGCGTCCAAGCTCGTCGAGTCCGAACGGATGCTCGAAGCTCGGCCGTTCGAGGCGCAACGCCAGCATCTGGCTCGCGGGATCGTAGGGCACGATCCATGGCGCCAGAAGCGCAGCGACAACGGTCAGCAGCACGATCGCTGCACCGACACGAATCATTTATGGGCGCCGCTCGCGTCCCTCGACGCTGCTCGGGACGCCCCGAGCTCTTGTCGAGGGGCGGGGTCCCATCGCCCCGCTCCGCTCGCGGCTCATCGGTCCACCCGAATGCGCGGATCGAGGAAGCTGTAAGTGAGGTCGGTCAGCAGGTTCACGCCGACGTAGGTGACCGCGATCAGCAGCACACAGCCCTGGACGAGCGGATAGTCGCGGAAGCTGATCGATTGAATTAACAGCCGGCCGATGCCCGGCCACGCAAAGATCGTCTCCGTGATGACCGCGCCGGTCAGCACGACGCCGAACTGCAGACCAAGAATCGTGACGATCGGGATAAGGCTGTTGCGAAATGCGTGATGAAGGATCGCGCGCGTCCGCGATACGCCTTTCGCGCGCGCAGCCAGAACGTAGGGCTCGCCCAGCTCTTCGAGAAGACTCGCGCGCGTCATCCTCGCCAGAATCGCGGCGAGTGCCGCACCGAGGGTGACCGCGGGCAGGACCAGATGGGCCAGCGTGCCGCGACCGCCGACCGGCAACCAGCCCAGCTCGACCGCAAAAATGATCGCCAGCAGTGGGCCAAGCCAGAAATTCGGAACGGAAATGCCAACCAGAGACAAGGTCATCGCGCTGAAATCGATCCCGGTGCCGCGCCAGACGGCAGCCACAATTCCGAGGGGCACCGCGATGAGGATCGCCACCGTCATCGACGCGAACGCCAGCTCGGCGGTGGCCGGCACGCGCTCGAGAATCTGGCGTGTCACCGGCTGATCGTTTCGAAGCGATATGCCGAGATCTCCGCGCACCAGACCCCTGAGAAACGAGCCGTACTGCACGAGAATCGGCCGGTTGAGGCCAAGACGCTCGCGCAGCTGGTTCACTTCCTCCGGAGTCGCACCTTCGCCGAGCATGGCCTGTGCAGGATCGCCCGGAATGAAGTGGATGAGTGCGAACACGAGCGTCGCGACGCCGATGAGGACCGGAATCGTCAGGACAAGCCGTCGGATGAGGTACCTAAGCATCGAGATGAAGACGCTGCATCAGTTTCGCAAGGCCTTGACGGCTCAGCCCCAGCGCCGCCGCCGTCTGGCCACGATGCCCAGCCGCCCGCGCGAGCGCCGCACGAACGTAATGCTCTTCGAACTTGATTCGGGCGGTTTCGAGCGACTCGTGAACCGCCGGCTGCGCCGCTCGTACGATGCCCGGCGGCAACTGCGACGCGCCCACGACTCCACGCCTTGGCGCAGCGACGACAAGCGCGGCGAGCACGTTCTGCAGTTCCCGGACGTTACCCGGCCAATCATACCGCGCCAGCGCCGCAAGTGCGCTTTGGCCGAGCACCGCTTTACTCGCGATTCGTTCGCCTGATTGCTTCCAGAAGCGAGCGGCGAGGAGCGGAATGTCCTCGACACGATCGCGCAGTGGAGGCACATGGATTCGAATGACGTCGAGACGATAGAGCAAATCCTGCCGGAACCGCCGCGCCTCGACTTCGCCGCCTAACGGCCGGTTCGTGGCGGCGACGAGACGCGCGTCGAAAGGCCGTGTGAAATTTTCGCCGATGCGGCGAATTTCGCCCTCCTGTAAAACGCGGAGCAGCTTGGCCTGCGCGCGGGCTGACAACTCACCAACCTCGTCGAGAAACACCGTCCCGCCGTCTGCGCCTTCAAACAGGCCGAGACGCTCGACCGCCGCGCCGGTGAACGCACCTTTGGCGTGGCCGAACAGCTCGGCATCGATCAGATCCTCGGGCATCGCGGCGCAGTTGAGGGCGCAGAAGCGTCGATCGCGCCGGCATCCGGCGCGATGAATCGCGCGTGCAACGAGCTCTTTCCCGGATCCGCTCTCCCCTTCAATCAGGACGGTAAAAGGCGCGTTTGCAGCCCGCGCAATGGCTTTCCGAACCTCGCCGATCGCCGGACTGACGCCGATAAGATCGAATGACTCTTCATTGCGTGAAGGCTCAGCCTGCCGTTCGACGAGCACGTAGACGAGCGGCGCGCACACGGCTCCGGCTGCAGATGCAAACGCCATCGCGCGCTCGATGCTGTTGGGGCCTTCGATGTTCCATCGCAGCGCTACGGCGCCAATGCAACGACCGAGGTATTGAACGGGAACAGCCGCCTCGATCCAGCTTCCGCCCTGCTGGGGAATGATCGGCTGAGCGACGTTGATGGCCCGTTGCGCCAGCGACTCGCTCGAGGCGCCCGACGCGCCAGCAACCCGGGCCGTACGTCCCTGCAACGCGAAGATACCGACGCCAGCGGCATGCGTATGCGTTCGAATGGCGGCCGCGACTCGCGAAAGCACCTGAGTTTCATCTTCAGGCTGATGAGTGAGCGCCAGAAGATCTCGCAGCCGATCGAGCTCTGAGGCGCTGCTTCCGCGATCGGCAGCCAGGAAACGAGGTACCGACTCTCGCACAGACGGTACCCGCTCCAGTCCCCCCAATACCGATTCGATGCGTAATTTCAGCAGCGGGGGAACGGCGCTGCGGCGGATGCTTTCGAGGCGTTTCGCGGTGATGCGCGCAGCGCCGCTGCGTTGGGCTCTGATGAGCCCTTCAACCTGCACGAGCTTCAGCCTGATGGTTTGCAAGGGCAGGTGCGCAGCCCGCGCGGCGGCCAGCCCGGCCGTAACGTGAATGCGAAGGGCCTCAAGATCGCCGACCTGTGCCTGAATCGTGGCTTCGCACAGCCGCACCGACGATTCCAGCTCGGCTGACACACCGCATGCCAGCGGGCGCGCACGCTCGACGGCCTGCCATGCGTCGGAAAAGGCATCCGCCGCGATGTGAAGCCGGGAGACCAGACACCAGTATCTCGCGCAGTGACCGGCATCGCCGGCCGGGGCGATTGATTCGAGAACGCCTCGCGCGTCGGCGTAGCGCTTCTGCCACAGCAGATTCCGCACGAGCGCCATGGCCGCAAACAGAATCGATTCCTGACGGCGGAGGGCGAATGCCGCAGAATACGCGGCTCGGCACGACTGCTCCGCTTCGCCCAGCGCGGCGAGATCTGTCTGCGCCAGGCCGACATACGTCGTCGCATCGATTGCTTGTTCGGCAGCATGCCCACGCTGAAAGCAGTTGTGCGCCTCTTCAAAGGCCGCCTTTGCGTCGGCTGCGCGCCCGCGAGCGAGAAGCAGACGGCCAAGCGCAATGCCGGCATCGCCCGCTCGAGTCGAGTCGCCGCGCCGATCGAATGCTCCGGTCAACCCTCGCAGTGCCCGCTCTGCGGCGGAATGCCGGCCCCGCACCAAGAGTCGATCGGCCTCGGCCAGCATCTGCGCGACACGCGTGTCGGGCAACGGTGGCCGTCGCCCGTACGCGATTCGATCCTCGGCGGCACTCGAAATGTACATGGGCCTCGATGGCGTGCGCTGCGATAGGACGCACACGTCTCGCGCGTGCAATCGTCGCAGCCGCAAAACTGCAAGCGCGACGCCCGACGAGAGGCCACGTGAGTCCAGCAACACGACCGATCGTTTCGTCAATACCGTCCAGACGACCACCGACATCATGGCGTCCTGAAACAGCGAGACCTCGCATGGTACATATCCGCGAAGGCGAAGATCGCGCACGTTGGGAAGTCGATCCACGCATAACACGCGTGATGACGAGGGGTGCGCGTGCTCGAGCCACTCCAATAAACTTTCCGATGTGGGCGTATGCTCGGTGCGCTGGAGCGCACCATTCCGCGCAGGCGCTTCGAATCGGTAAGACGTACCCACGAACCCAAAGTCGATGAGCCGTCCCTCCGCATGCGCTCGCGCGCACGCACCGGCCCATGCCTCCTGCTCGCTTGGCGTACCGGCCGATGCAAACTGCAGCTGAACGCGATCGCCCGTTGCCAGATCGATGGCCGCGATACGAACGTCGTCGGCCACTTCCGCCGTTCCACAAAACAGAAATCGATCGGCGATGAGTTGGGCCATGCGACCCGGTTCTGATTTGCAATCGTGTCGCCTGCGAAAAACAGGCCCGATCTCGCGGAGCCACCGAAGAACAGTGCAGAAACTTCGTATAGAATTGACGCGAAATGCTGCGTTTTCTCACTGCTGGCGAGTCGCATGGCAAGGGGCTCGTCGCCATTCTCGAGGGTATGCCGGCCGGACTTCGGCTCGATTTCGACGCCATCACCGAACAGCTGAAGCGTCGTCAGGGTGGCTATGGCAGGGGTCGGAGGATGGCGATCGAATCCGACAAGGCAGAAATACTGTCGGGCGTGCGTGCCGGCGAAACGCTCGGCTCACCGATCTCGCTGCTGATTCGCAATAAGGACTGGGAAAACTGGCAGCTGACGATGCATGCCGAGGAACAGGCGCCAGACGGTGCGACCGGGGCGACCAGGCCGGTCGTCACGCGGCCTCGCCCGGGGCACGCCGACCTCGCGGGCGCGATCAAGTACGACCGCACCGACATTCGCGATGTGCTCGAGCGCGCCAGTGCGCGCGAGACGGCGGCACGGGTGGCCGCCGCTGCTATCGCGCGTCAATTGCTGAAGAAATTCGACATCGACGTCGTAAGCCACGTCTATCGGGTGAACGGCATCGGCCTCGACTCGCCCCTCGGAGTCACCTTCGAAGCGGCGCGCGACATCGGGGCCGACTCTGCTCTGCACTGTGCGGATGCTGGCGCTGAAGCCGCGATGATTGCCGAGATCGATCGGTGTCGCGACGCCGGAGACACCGCTGGCGGGGCTTTCGAGGTCATCGCGCGCGGTCTTCCCGTGGGTCTGGGAAGCTATGTTCAGTGGGATCGCAAGCTCGACGGCCGCCTGGCACAGGCGATGATGTCGATTCCTGCCATCAAGGGTGTCGGCATCGGGATCGGTCCGAAAGCCGCATCCGTTCCCGGCTCGCAGATGCACGATGAAATCGTCCCGGCGCCCGGACGCACCCGGCCGCCGATCGGCGTGGCCCGCCCCACCAATAATGCGGGCGGCCTCGAAGGGGGCGTGACCAACGGCGAAGACCTCAGAGTGTCGGGATTCATGAAGCCGATTGCCACTCTGATGAAACCGTTGCGCTCGGTGGATCTCTCGGCAATGAGCGAGGCCCCGGCGGTCATCGAACGCAGCGACGTCTGCGCCATCTCCGCCGCCGCAGTGGTCGGCGAAGCGGTGGTCTGTCTCGTGCTGGCCGATGCGTTTCTCGAGAAATTCAGCGGCGACTCGCTGGGCGAGATCGAGCGCAATTACGCCACTGCAGCCGAGCGGGTGCATGCCCGGTTCAACGCCCGGCAGCCTGTCGCGCCGAAGCGCGACGAGCGCGAAGGCGGGCCTGCCGCGCCGAAGCTCCGGAGGAGCGAAGGCGGGTGATTCGGCCGATTCTGAAGTTTGGTGAGGCCCCACTGCACGCGCGGGCGGAGGACGTCGGCGAGCTGACCAGCGACATTCAGAAGCTCATCGACGACATGATCGAGACCATGTATGCGGCGCCCGGTATCGGCCTGGCAGCCCCGCAGGTCGGCGTCTCCCTCAGAATCTTCGTCATCGATCTGTCCGTCGGCCGTCAGGCCGAAGACCTGATGGTCTTCATCAACCCTGAGTTTCTCGAGCGGGAGGGCATGCAGCTCGAAGAAGAGGGCTGCCTGAGTGTGCCGGGGTTCAACGCCACGGTTGCGCGTCCGATGCGTGCGCTCGTCCGCGGTCTCGATCGGAACGGCCAGATGCGCACCGTCGAAGGCCAGGATCTGCTCGCCCGCGCATTTCAGCACGAGATGGATCACCTCGACGGCAAGCTGTTTCTCGACCGTGTCCGCGGCATCAAGCGCGATCTCATCGTCAAGAAAATTCGAAAACTGTCCCGTACTGGCAAATGGTAGAGGCCGATCCGCAGCTTCGCGTCGTCTTCTTCGGCACTCCCGCGTTCGCTGTTCCAACGCTTCAGGCGCTCCACCAATCCCGTCATCCCGTCGTGGGTGTCGTGACCCAACCGGATCGCGCGCGAGGCCGCGGACAGAAATCACAGCCGGGGCCGGTCAAACAGTTCGCTGAACATAACGTGTTGCCGCTGCTTCAGCCCGCGCGGCTTCGCGACGAGGCCTTTCTCGAAACGCTGCGCGCCTGGCGTGCCGATCTGGGTGTTGTGGCTGCGTACGGAAAGATCCTGACGGACGACGTTCTCCAGACTCCCAGGCTTGGACTGATCAACGTGCATGCGTCTCTTTTGCCGAAGTACCGCGGAGCGGCACCGATTCATCGCGCCGTCATGTCCGGTGATGCGGAAACGGGCGTCACCATCATGCGCGTCGTCAAAGCGCTCGATGCGGGGCCGATGATCTCGAAAGTTAGACGCCCGATCGGTGAGCACGAAACCAGCGCGGATGTTGAGCGCGACATCGCCGAGCTCGGCGCGCACGCGCTGGTGAAAGCCGTCAACGCCCTTGCGGAAGGCCGCGCATCGGAGACGTCGCAGGATGAATCGGAAGCCGTCTACGCGCCGAAGATTGAGAAGTCCGATGGCATCATCGACTGGTCGCGGCCGGCGCGCGACATACACAATCAAATCCGCGGGCTTCATCCGTGGCCGCATGCGTATTCGGAGCTCGAAGGCGAGCGCACAATCCTCTTGAAATCAGAAGTAGAACGGGAAGACGGTGCCGGCGAGATTGTCCCAGGCACCGTTGTCGAAGCAAAAGGGGACAGACTGCTCGTCGGCACTGGTCGCGGCGTGCTGCGGCTGCTGACCCTTCAGCGTGAAGGCCGGCGGCCTGTCTCTGCGCGGGAATTTCTCGCCGGCCGCCACATTCAACCAGGCACGCGCTTCGTCCTTGCCGAAGTGTCATGATCGGCCCCGCCCGGACGGCGGCCTTCGTTGCGCTCTGCGACGTCAATGCTGGCCGATTCGACCTGCCTGCCGCGCTTGCATATGTTCGTCCCACGCTGGATGACGAACGCGATCGCGCGCTCGCGACCGATCTGGTTACCGGCACGCTGCGATGGCAGCGCCAGCTCGATCACCTGATCGCACACTTCTCAAAGCGGCCCATCGCGAAGCTCGACGTCGAGGTGCTGCAGATCCTGCGACTTGGCGCCTACCAACTGCTGCATCTCGACCGCGTCCCGGCTGCGGCTGCGGTGAACGATGCTGTCGCAATGACACGGCGCGCGCGGAAAACCAGCGCCGCTGGTCTGGTGAACGCGGTGCTGCGGGCGATTTCACGGAACTCGCATCGCCTGCCGTTGCCTGCGAGACCGCCGGACGGTGACGCGCTCCCCTATCTCGCGCTTTCCCTCTCGCATCCCGAGTGGCTTGCACGGCGCTGGCTGAATCGGTATGGATTTGAGGGAGCCGAAGCCTGGGAACAATTCAACAACACGGTCGCCCCACTGACGCTGCGTGTGAATCGGCTGAAAGCCGAGAGTGAGACGATTGCGAGGGTGCTGGCCGAGCACGGCGTGGAGGTCAAACCTGCGCGATACGCGCCCGACGGCTTAATCGTGACTTCCGGGAACCCTCTGCAAACGCCCCTCGCGGGAACCGGTCGCTTTTTTTTCCAAGACGAGGCGTCACAACTGGTCGCGCTTCTTGGCGCGCCGGAGCCTGGCATGCGGGTCCTCGACACATGTGCGTCTCCCGGCGGGAAAACGACGGCGATGGCCTCGATGGCCGGCGATCGCGCGGAGATTGTCGCCACTGACCTTCGCACCGCGCGCATCGCGTTGCTGCGCGAAACGGTGGTAGCGAGCGGCGCCAGGAACATTCGCATTCAGCACGCCGATCTTGAGGCGGGCTTGCCATTCGAAGCTGAGTTCGACATCGTGTTCGTCGACGCCCCGTGCTCGGGGCTCGGCACGGTCCGCCGCGATCCGGATATCCGCTGGCGCCGGACGGAGGAAGATCTGGTTCCCTTCGCACGCGCTCAGTTGACGATGATCCGCAATGCCGCCCAGGCAGTTCGCCCGGGCGGCCGTCTGATCTATTCGACGTGTTCCAGCGAGCCGGAAGAGAACGACGGGGTCGTCTCCGGCTTTCTGCAGTCCAGCAGCGGATTCAGGCACGTGGACCTGAACGTCGAGAGGCCGGCATACTTTGACGCCCTGCATCCGGTGCTGGACGGGACGGGTGCCCTCCGCACGCGTCCCGACCTGCACGGTCTCGAGGCTTTCTACGGCGCCGTCCTGCGCCGTGTAAAATGATGGGGGTCAGACCCTCTTTTTACGCTTTTCGTAATGGTCAAGAGCCATGCGTTCGCGTTACGAAAAGCGTAAAAAGAGGGTCTGACCCCTTGATCATGCCGCTACCCAACCGCATACGGAATGCCGGCCGGCTGATGACCATCGCCGCGTGCCTGGTCGCCACGTATC
This sequence comes from Vicinamibacterales bacterium, assembly GCA_963761975.1. Taxonomy (GTDB): domain Bacteria; phylum Acidobacteriota; class Vicinamibacteria; order Vicinamibacterales; family JAMQPK01; genus JAMQPK01. The sequence continues at coordinate 1,162,294 of CAVXIR010000007.1, read as the reverse complement.
TGATCTTTGCCGTCAGCGCGATGCGGGTGGCCTTGAGAGTCAAAGAAGTGCCAGCTCCCGATTTGCGCAATCGCAGCGTCGCCGAAGCGACGACCTTGCTCGAGCGAGACGGGTTGGCGTTGACGGTCGATGAGAGCGGTCGTCTCGATCCGAAAATTCCGGCTGGCCGCATCGCGCAACAGGATCCGGCTCCAGGCGCCATTACGCGACGGCAGCGCACCATCCGTGTGTGGATGAGTCAGGGTCCCAGAATCACCATCATCCCGGCACTGACCGGCGAGTCGGAACGCGCCGCCCAACTGCGCCTCCAGCAGGACGGTCTATCGGTTGCGTCGTTGGCGGAAGTGCGATCAGTAGACTTTCCGAGCGGCACCGTCATCGCGCAGGAACCTCCGGAGCGTGCTCGGGGCACCGAGGTCGCGCTGCTCGTCAACCGCGGTGAGCAGAGTCGTCATTTTGTCATGCCCGATCTGATTGGTGTACCGGGAGGGCGAGCGGTCGATCTGATGCGCACGCGCGGATTCCGGGTCACCATCGTGGGCGAGCTTCCTTATCCAGGAGTGCCCGCAGGCACGGTCCTCCGCCAGTTCCCGTCGGCAGGATTCCAAATCGCCGCCGGCGATCCGATCTCGCTGGAGGTCAGCCAGTGAGCAAACGCGTGCGCATCGCACCGTCCATTCTCTCGGCCGATTTCGCGGCGCTCGGGGCCGCCGTCGCCGCCGCTGAAAAGGGCGGCGCCGATCTCATCCACGTCGACGTGATGGACGGCCACTTCGTGCCCAACATCACCATCGGCCCTCCCGTCGTGAAATCCCTGAAGCGCATCGCCAGGGTACCACTCGATGTGCATTTGATGATTACCGATCCTGACAAATACGCCGAAGCCTTCGTCGAGGCGGGCGCCGATATGCTGTCGGTGCATGTGGAGGTACTGCCCCACCTTCATCGCACGATCCACTTCGTCAAGAGCCTCGGCGTGAAGGCTGGCGTCGTGCTGAACCCCTCCACGACGCCGGTGGCGATCGAGGAGATCGCCGCCGACGTCGATTTCGTACTGGTGATGTCGGTGAATCCCGGCTTCGGCGGCCAGAAGTTCATTCCCAAAAGCTTGCAGAAAGTGACCGCAATTCGATCGATCCTCGACCGTGCCGGTAACAAGAACGCGCCCATCGAAATAGACGGCGGCATCGACCTGTCGAACATCGCGCGAGTTGTGGACGCCGGCGTCGAGATCGTCGTCGCCGGCTCTGCTATCTTCAACGCGCCCGATCCGACCGCAGCGACCAGGGCTTTGAAGGATGCGGCGGCAGCGGTCGCTCCCTGATGCCCCCTAAAGCGCCACAAACGATCGACATCCGGGTTCGCTACGCGGAAACAGACAAGATGGGCGTGGTCTATCACGCCAACTACTTCATGTGGTTTGAAATCGGCCGTTGCGAGCTGCTGCGCGCCATCGGGCGCAGCTACCGCGACATGGAGGCGGACGGCATCGGGCTTCCCGTCATCGAGGCGCATTGCGAGTACAAAGCGCCGGCGCGATACGACGATGAGCTGCGGGTAACGACGAGCGGAAAGATGTTGTCGCCCGCACGCGTCGAGTTCGCCTACGAAATCACCCGTCCCTGCGACGGCACCGTCAACGCGACCGGCCGCACCATACATGCGGCCATCGACACCAACGGGCGGCCCTGCCGGCTGCCCGACTATATTCGGGAGCTCCTTGAATGAAAGCTCTGGTTACCGGTACGGCCGGCTTTGTCGGATCGCATCTCTCCGCCGCCCTGCTCGATGCAGGTGCAAGCGTCACGGGCGTTGACTGCTTCACCGACTACTATCCGCGCCCGCTCAAAGAGGTCAATCTTGCGACGGTCAGCAATCGGCCTGGCTTCACGTTCATGGAAGCCGCACTGCAAGACCTGGATTTGAAGCTGGTGCTCGCAGGGGTGACCCACGTTTTCCACATGGCCGCGCAAGCCGGCGTTCGGAAAAGCTGGGGACGCGATTTCGACGTCTATACAAAGAACAATGTCGAAGCGACTCAGCGGCTCCTCGAAGCCATGGTAGGGCTGCCGATCCAAAAATACGTGTACGCGTCCAGCTCGTCCGTCTACGGCGACCACGTGCCGCTTCCCATGCGCGAGGATGCGTATCTGCAGCCACTATCGCCGTATGGTGTGTCGAAGCTCGCAGCCGAGCATTTGGGCCATCTTTACTGGGCCAATCACGGCGTGCCGGTTGTATCGCTGCGCTACTTCACCGTTTACGGCCCACGCCAGCGTCCTGACATGGGGTTTCAACGGTTTCTGACGTCGGTGCGGGACGGCAAGCCGATCACCGTGTACGGCGACGGCGAGCAGACGCGCGACTTCACATTTGTGAGCGACATCGTTGCGGCGAATATGAGCGCAGCGGAGCAAGGCCGTCCGGGCAGCGTGTACAATATTGGAGGTGGATCCCGAGTCACGCTGAACCACGTGCTCGAGCTGATTGGCACGGTGACCGGTAAGAAGGTCGATATTCAACGCGGACCGGATCAAAAGGGCGACATGCGCCACACCTACGCCGATACGTCGGCCGCCCGCCGCGACCTCGGTTTTACCCCCAAGGTGAATCTCGAGAGTGGGCTCGACCAGCAGTATCGGTGGCTGACGAAATGAATAATTTTCTATTGCTTTTCGCCGCACTGGTTTTATGCGGCTGTTCGTCGAACGCACCTGTCACGGCCGCACCTGGCGAAGCCGACAAACTCCTGCTCGAGCGCGGCAACGCGGCTCTCAAAGAACGGCAGTGGACGCGCTCGCGTCAGTACTACTCAGAACTGCTCGAATCGTATCCCCAGAGCGCGCTCCGCGCCGATGCCAAACTCGGCGTCGGCGATTCGTATCTTGGCGAGAACAACAGCGGCTCGTACGTCTACGCGCAGAATGAATACCGCGAGTTTCTGGCCTTCTATCCGACAAACCCGCGAGCTGACTACGCGCAGATGCAGCTGGGGATGGTGCATTTCAATCAGATGCTGAATCCGCAGCGCGACCAGACCGAAACCAGGGAAGCGATCAAAGAGTTCCAGACGTTTGTCGACCGGTATCCACGGAGCCCGCTCATCAACGATGTGCGGAAGCGCCTGCGGGAAAGCAAGGATCGGTTGTCGGACTGGGATCTGCAGGTCGGCAATTTCTATTTGAGCATCAGAAATTATTCGGGCGCCGAAGACCGCTATAAGGGCATCCTCAAGACCGACCCTGAATACACGCGAAAAGACTCCCTCTACTTTTTCCTGGCGGAGACCCTCGAGAAGTCCGGCATTGACGCGAAGAAGAGCGAAGCTCTGCCCTATTACGAGCGGCTCCTTGAAGAGTACGAGCAAAGCGAGCATCTCGAAGAAGCCAAGAAGCGCGTCGCTCGGCTGAGGCAGGAACTGAATATCAAGTGAGCCCCCGCAAGGGCTGGCGTCAAGTCACGCCGACCTACATACACGCGCTAGCGGAAACGCTCGAAAAGGCCGATAAGAATCCTGAAGCTCTGTCCTGTTACGAGCTCCGCCGAGGCAGGACGCTAACCTACGCTCCCCTAAGGATTTCTGACATGCGTTACCGTAATGCGACGTGTGCCTTGTACGTTTTTCTGTTTGCCGCGCCAGTGGCTGCACAGGCCCCGGCCACCCCGGCTGCGGACGGCCTCGTGCCCGCGCCGTCATGGGCGTATAACGACTTGGCGTGCGCGCCTGCACTGCGCATGGAAAAGCCGACACCGCAGCAAGCTCCAGCCCTTCGCGTGGTCGGCGTGCAGGATCTCACACACCGGGATTTATTGGCCCCCCCCGACGTACTTGTCATCAGCGGGGGCTCGAATGCCGGCGTGCAGACCGGTCAGCGCTATTTCGTCAGGCGGATCAGGAGCACACTGACCGACACAACCCGGCCGGCAACCATTCACACGGCCGGATGGATTCAGATTCTGGGCGTTGACACGATGGTTTCGACAGCGACGATTCTGCACTCCTGCGACGGGATTCTGCTGGACGACTATCTCGAACCGTTTGTCGAGCCGATGGTCCCGGCCCGTCCGGTGACGGGCAGTATGGTGCAGTACGAGAACATGGGACACATCATGACCGGCGTCGAAGGACTCCACACGGCGGGCGTGGGCAACTACATGACGATCGATCGCGGCACCAGCGCCGGCGTCATCGCGGGTCAACGGTTCCTGGTGTTCAGAGATAAGCGACAGATGAGGGTTGAAACGACTGGCCGGTCGGCGACGTTCGAGGCGCTCGTCAAACAGTCGCCGCTCGTCGAAATCGGCGAAGCGCTCGTGGTATCCGTGCGCGCCGACGACGCGACCATTCGGATTATCACGTCAAAGACGGCGATCACGAGCGGCGATCTGATCGCGCCCATTCGCTAGCGGCTTCGCCATGCGGTTCTAGGTGCTGGGTTCAGGTTCCGAGTTCAGGTGGAGAACCCCGCAGGCTCAGGACGCCCTTGACCGCGGCTGTTCTACCGCTGGGAACGATTCGACCTTGGCGGGAATTCTGCTGAAGCGGCGGTAGTAATCGATCGCCGACACCAGCGCCGCCGCGACGACAACCCAGAGCGCCGCATAACCGACCAGACCGAGCGGCCGAAGACGCTCTTCCTCGCCAAGAATCAGCGCAAGAATCGCCACGACCTGCACGACCATCTTCACTTTCCCCAGCGGCGACGCAGGAATCACCACACCGCGGGCATACGCGATGCTCCGCAGCGTTGTCACCGCAAGCTCGCGCCCGATGATGACGGCCACCATCCACGCCGGCGCCAGTCCCATCTGAATCAGCGAGATAAACGCGGCAGAAGTGAGCAACTTATCGGCAATCGGATCGATCAGCTGTCCGAACGCGGTCACCTGCTGGCGCCGGCGCGCCAGATAGCCGTCGAGCCAGTCGGTAATCGATGCCAGTGCGAAGATGGCGGCACCGATGAGCTCCTTACGCACACCGAAGATGAGCCGACCTTCGAAGTTCGTCAGCAGCACCACGACGAGCAGAGGCACGAGAAAGATGCGTGTCGCCGTGAGCGCATTCGGCAGGTTGATGGTGTGGCGCACGTCTGGCCCCAATTGTAATGCAGTAGTTCCGCCTCGTCCTATAGGGCAGATCGGTCTTGTGATGTTTGATGCCGTTCTCCTGCCAAAGCGTGTAGTGCATGGCGTGATGTGTGGAAACGGTTCGGCTTCGTTTGGTTTGGTGTGTTTGAACTTCGATTAGAACTCTCGAAATCGACAACCTGCACGACGTCCGTACAAGGATTATTCTTCAACGTCTGCTAGCCGTGCAGCAGAATTGCGAGAGGATTGGCGGCATCGGTTTGCATCGAACCGCTTCTGAACGACGTTTGGAGAAACTACAGGCCAGCATCAGCATCGCGCTACGCAGGCGCAGACCTTCTGGGACGCGTATCCGTCAGCGTTGGATAAACGTGTACGTGCCCGCGAACTCGCGCGTGGAGATGGTACGGTGATCGTGTTGGGTCCATAGCTCGGCCACCAGTCGTGTCGTCGTCACCGGCAGCGAGCACGGTTGAAAGGCTCGTGAGGACTGTTCCCACGAAAGGAACGCAATCGACGGGGCCAAAGACGTGGAGGTATTGGCCGCCAGTGCATCGCGTGTGTCCGCGGCGTAACCACAACGGCGCTCTGTATCCCAAAAACTGACCGTCAAGACGAGATTCTGCAGTTCCTCGTTGGCCTGCACGTTGAAGCTCGCAAGAAACTCATGACTGCACAGGCGCGCGGAATCGGTGGAGCAGTTTCCGACGGTGATGGTGGCGCCCGATGCGGGCGCGACCGACGTCATCGCGATCTCGGCTGTCAATGGAACAAGGGCTGACGATGGAGCTACCGATGTGGACGGTGACTGTCGCAACAGCCCTGGCGATGGCGTCGTTGGTCCCGCGCAGCTCGTGGTAGCCAAGAAAACGGCGAGAGCGAACATGGAATGACGCATTGGCCTCCTTCGTCGGGTGGTTTGACGACTGAGCCATGCTGACTCTCTTTCAGTTCGATAGCTACTTTATTCGGTTTATCCCGGCACAAGTCTCGCTTTGCTTCGATGTTCACTAACGAACAGCACACTTGCAAGTGTGGACGGTATTGTGGCGGCGTCGCCAACGCGACGCCGGGCGCCCGGCACGGCGTGCCCATGGTGATGAAAAAGCGCTCAGCGCGCGGCCGATTAGAACTGTGATTTGAAACTTCCCTCCTAACTCGCTTTCAGCCCGGGTAAATACAGGGCTTTTTCGGGTCGCCAATTGTGATGCAGTATCATCACGCTTCGATATGAAGGCGCTTCTTCTGGTCGGGGGGCAAGGTACGCGCCTGCGGCCGCTGACGATCCACGCTCCAAAGTCGATCGTGCCGATTTTCAACCGCCCATTTCTGCACTATCAGCTGGATCTCATCAAGCAGGTGCCGGAGATCGACGAGGTCATCCTGAGCCTGAATTATCAACCACGGCGCATCGAGGAAGTCTTCGGCGACGGCACGGCTTCTGGCATCAGGATCAAATACGTGGTCGAGCCGACACCCCTCGGGACAGCTGGCGCGGTGCGCTACGCGGCCCGCGGCGTCGAGGACACGATCGTGGTCTTCAACGGCGACGTGCTGACACAGGTCGATCTTGGCGCGCTCATCGATTTCCACCGTGAACGCCGCTCACGCGCCACCATCGTCCTGACACCGGTCGAAAACCCCGCGGCGTACGGTCTTGTCGAGACCGATGCCGACAGCAACATCGTTCGCTTTCTCGAAAAGCCGAAGCTCGAAGAAATTACTTGCAACACGATCAATGCGGGGATCTACGTCCTCGAGCCCGCAACATTTGACCGGATTCCTGAAAATGTCGCGTGGTCGATAGAGCGCAGCTTCTTTCCTTCGTTCATCGAACGCCGCGAGACGTTTCTGGCATCGATCTATCGCGACTACTGGATCGACATCGGCACGCCTGACAAGTACATGAAGGTTCATCGCGACATCATGGACGGGCGCTATTCGATGCCCCCGTTCAACCGCGAACCCGGCCTCGCGTGGGTGTCCCCTGGCGCGCGCGTCGATCCCAGCGTGCGGCTGGAAGGCCCACTGTTCATCGACGAGGGATGCGTGCTGAAAGCCGGGGCGCGCATTGGGCCGTACACTGTCCTGGGCAGACACAGCCACGTGGACGAAGACGCGAACATCTCGGGCGCCATCATCTGGCCCGAATCGCACATCGCCCGCGAAGTCCAGCTTCTCGATACAATCATCGGGAGGGCCGGAGAAATCGGCCGCAATGCGGAGCTACACGGCGGCGTTCTTGGAGACAAGACCCACATCGCAGAATACAGCCGACTATGAACCTGAATATTTTCAAGGCCTACGACGTTCGAGGTGTCTATCCGACCGAGCTCGACGAAACGATGTTTCATCAGATCGGTCGGGCGTTGGTCGTCTATCTCAACGCCAAGCGCATCGGCGTAGGCCGCGATATGCGCCTGTCGTCGCCGAGTCTGGCGGCGGCCTTTATCGCCGGCGCACGCGAGCAGGGGGCCGATGTCGTCGACTACGGGATGATTTCGACAGACATGATCTATTACGCGGTCGGAACCGATGATCTCGACGGCGGCGCGCAGATCACGGCGTCGCACAATCCGAAGCAATACAACGGCTGCAAAATGGTCGGCCGCGGCAATGTGCCTTTGAGCGGCGATGCCGGCATCTCGGACATCCGCGACATGATTGCGGGCGACCGCATTCCACGGCCAGCGGCCAGGCCGGGCGGGCTGACGCAGCGCCTGGTCCTCGACGGTTATGTCAAGCACGTGCTGAGCTTCATCGACCCAACCATCATCAAACCGTACAAAACCGTGCTCGATGCGGGATGCGGGATGGGCGGGCTCGTCGCGCCGCCGCTCTTCAAGGCTCTGCCATGTAACGTCGATGCGCTCTGCTTCGACGTGGACGGCACCTTCCCGACTCATGAGGCCAACCCGCTCATCGAGGAGAACCGGCGCGATATCGTCGAGCGTGTGCGGACGACACGCGCGGAAATCGGCATCGCGTGGGACGGCGACGCGGACCGCTGCTTCTTCATCGACGAAGACGGCGAGTTCGTCTCCGGCGATTTCGTGACGGCCCTGCTGGCCGAAGCTTTCATGCTGAAAGAGCCCGGCGCAACTATCGTCTACGACCTTCGCGCCAGTTATGCCGTAAAGGACGTTGCGGCAAAGTACGGGGGTAAGGCGGTGATGAACCGCGTCGGCCATGCCTTCTTCAAAGGCCGCATGCGCGAACTGCACGCGGTGTTCGGAGGAGAAGTCACCGGCCACTACTACTTCCGCGAGAACTTCTTCTGCGACAACGGATTCATTCCTGCGGTGCTCATGCTCGAGCTGATGTCGAAGAAGAATCAGTCGCTTAAACAACTCCTTGAGCCACTTCGCGCGAAATACTTCATCTCAGGCGAGATCAACACGAAGGTGGCGACCATGGATGCGGTGGTTTCGAAAATCGCGGCTATCGAACGCCGGTACCAAGACGCTAAAATCTCGAAGCTCGACGGCATCTCGATTGAATATCCGGACTGGCATTTCAACGTCCGCCCCTCGAATACGGAGCCGCTGCTGAGGTTGAACCTCGAAGGCACTACGCCGGTGCAGATGGAAACGAAGCGGGATGAGGTGCTCGCGATCATCCGAAGCTGACGCAGGGCCCCGAATTAGTGCGAGCATCAATTTTGCTTAGCAATCAAGAAGCCCCCCCAAGGCGCCGCGTTTCAGGCTTCCTGAGACAGCACTCGGCGTTTTTGTATCAATGCAGGACATTTGTCAGACTGGACTCCAGCGAGCCGTGTCGAAGACTCTTCGCCGTTCGAAGCCAAGACGCCGTTCCCGCCCGGCGACGCCGCGATCGCGCCCATCTGTGTCGCGGCGGGAGTACGCAGAGGTCGTCCTTCGGCTTGGCAGCGTCGAGCTGCAGGTGCAGCGCAACCGCGCGGAGCTGGAGTTACACGCCCAGCGCATCGCGGAACTGCAGGACTTGGTGAGGAGTCTCAATAAAGCCACGCTGTCGCCGGCGCTTTCGAGCGAGATTCCGCCCCTCCCGCTTCCACTCAAACCGACCGTCGAAAGTTAGCGGGACCGCCAACTACGCATCCACTCGTGGGACGAACCTTTTGACGTTCGTGTCGCCGGCGCCCTCGAGCGTCTTGACGAAGGAATACTGCGTCTTGATGTTCCGGTAACCGATCCGCTCGTAAAATTGATGCGCAGCGGTACGGGTCGAGCTCGATGAGAGCCGGATGATGAAACATCCGCGGCTTTTGGCCCACGTCTCGACGTGCTCCATAAGCGTGCGAGCGATTCCCTGCCGCCGATAGCTCTTATCGACGACCAGACCTCCGATGACCACGATGGCCTCAGACTCGATGAGTTCCAGAACGGCCGCATGCACCCAGGCGATAGGACGGTCGCCGGCCATGGCGACCAGAAACTGCTGATCCTCTCGCGAGATGATTCTCCGAATTCTCTCTGTGGCGTCGGATGTCGAAAGATCGTACCCAAGCTGATCGGTCAAGCGTACGATCTCGTCCGCATCCATCGCTCGAGCGTGTCTTATGTAGGTATCCATCTGTTCATCACACTCCCTGCTTCCGCAGGAGATCCAGAATCGCTGCATGCCCCCGTCTCTGCGCCCACGCCTGCGGGGTCGCCCATGGTTCGGCGTCCGCTTCGACGGGATCGGCGCCGCGCTCCAGGAAGAACTTGACCAGTTCGCTGTGCCCCCAGCGGCAGGCCCAGGCAAGCGGTGTGCTCTTCAAAAGATTGTCGCGAAGGTTGAGGCTGGCGCCGGCATCGAGAAGCATCGTGGCGAATGCCAGCCGCGTTTCGGCGTCCACGTGGTCACCCGTTCCCGCCACGGTATGCAAAAGCGTCACACCAAACGATCCTCGTCCTTGCATGTTCGGATTGCAACGCGGCAGGACGAGACGAACGGACACGAGCGGCGCCGCATGCCGAATCGCCTTCTCGAGAAGCGGAAAGACGACTCGTGGGGCACGCCCGTTTTTGCTTGCAGGCGGCGCTGCTCTTCTTCGTGAATGATGCCGACGATGTCCTCGTATCCGCGCTCGGAAGCAATCGTAAGCGCACTCGGCGAATCGCGGTAGGGATAGACACCCTGTCGTGCACTCGCGCCGTTGCGCATCAGGAGCCGCACCATTTCGGGCGACCGGTTGCACACCGCCAGGTGCACCATCTGGTAAAAGCCGACTGATCGTTCAGCAAGTTCGGGACGCACGCCGAGCATAGCTCGCACGTTTGCCAGATCGTCGGCTCGCACCGCGTCCGCGAGGCGCTGAACGGTGATCCCGCCCACATGTGCTTTCAGCTTCGGCCAGCTTTCAAAGCCATACGCGCGCGCCAGCACAAGTTGTGCGTCGTGCAGAGCAAACGTCGCGACATTCGCATCGTGATAGAGCGCGTTCACCTCTGCGGTCGCGTCGGGCGCGCCGGAAAGGAATGGTTCGAGCAGCTCCTTCGCCTGGCGCTTGAGCTGAGCCAGATCCGGGTGTGCGCGAGGGTGCGGGTAGGTAGGGCCTGTCGCGTCATGATGAGACTCCCTTCCTGGCTGACGTGATGACGTCAGCCGATTGCCCGCGTCCGCTCATGTCGGGCAGAAAAGAGTTCATCGACGAATGACCCTGGGTGAAGCCGGTCAGGTGGACGCAGTCCTTCTCGCGGACACGAGGGCGTCCTGATACGCCGTGACAGGATAGACCTGCATTGGACGTTGACGCAAGCCAGGGGACCAGGGTTAGGGCTTAGTTAGTTAGGGCTATGAGGGCTGAGGGCTAAGGGTTGAGGGCTGCGCCTTCAAAGTCGGCCGTCTGATTGGTCCAGCCGATCTGTCCGCGGGCGTTGTGAACCTTGGCCCACCAGATAGACACGGGATACTCGATGATTTCACCAGTGCAACTGTCATCCTGTTTACACGGCGCATCGGGGAACAGGCCCGAAAAACGCGACCGGTCGAGCGTGAAAATCATTTGATTGAGCCAGGCCGTCTGAAAACCATATCCTTGATTGGTGAGCAGGTACACGATGTCACCTGGTTTGAGAGGAATCGAAACCTGACGCTGGTATGGAAAAAACTTCGAGTCCGCCACACCGACCATCGGGTGCCGGATCACAGCGCGCCCGGGAATTGTGGTGATCACCACGCCGGTCATGGCAGTGACCGTTTCACCAGGTTCGATGGAAAACAGCCGATGAACCGGCGCGCGGCGGTCCCAGCTTTCATAGACCGCCACAGATTTCTTCGCCCGCCAGTCCCGATACAGACAATTCTCAAATGGGCAGGCACCTTCGTCCACGAAGGGCATTGGCGGAGGATCGGCGGATTGCCCGCCGAGAACAGGTCTCAGGACGATCAGGAAAGCGACCAGGCTGAAAAGCGTCTTCATTGGTAGCGACTCAACCATGCTCGACAATCAGTTTGCGATCAAGCCGCGCAGTCCCATCACGTCATGGCGCTCACGGCCGCTCGAATACCCACAGATTGTCCTGGTCTCGGCCACCACCGCGAATCTGTTCCGCCGCTCGAAGTCGGCGCCCGCCGTCCTGCAATTCATAGCGAAAGGAGATGGTCACCTCAGCGGCTTGACCCTGGATTCGCCACGTGACCACTAACGCGTCCCCGTTCCAGCGCAGCGTGGACACGGTCCGGCGTCCGCGGTCATCCGTCGTGGCAACTTCACGACCATCCGACAGAAGCTCGAATTTCGACTCGAACGGCTTGCCGTCAAGCACGATTGTGAGATGACTCGTGAACCTCGGCTCGTGGTGCTCGATCCGCAGAACACCGCTCTGCGCGGCTGGAGCGACGATCGAGCTCAGCGTGGAGGCTTCCCGGTTCAACTTCCACTCGCCCGAGAAATCGGGCTTCTGCTGCGCGATCACGGTCTGTCCCCCGGCCAGAAAGAAGACGGCAGCGAGCGTGTAGAGGTCGCGGGGAAGGCCGGCGTTCATCGCAAGTCTTCGGCCTTGATGATGAAGAAGCGACCGATGAGTGCGGTTGTCTGCTCCCAATCTTTGGTTTCAGCCTGGAGCTGTTTGCGTCCGGCACGAGTCAGACGATAAAAGCGTGCCCGCCGATTGTTCTCCGAGGTACCCCACTCCGAGGTGATTGCACCTTCCTGCTCCAGTTTCAACAGCACCGGATAGAGGGTAATTGATTGACGGCGAGCAGATCCCCGCTGATCTGCTCGATGCGCCGGGCGAGACCATATCCATGCAACCTGCGTAGAACATCGAGAGTCTTGAGCACCATCAACGCGAGCGTTCCTTGCTGAACGTCCTTCTTTGCCATGTCGGTTTCCGACGGGATCCTCTGAGTCGAGACATGCAGCGGCGTGATAAACTCACTCGGAACGCGGGGTTAGCATAGTGGTAATGCTCTGGCTTCCCAAGCCAGCTAGGCGGGTTCGATTCCCGTACCCCGCTCCATGCCTACTGCGTCGTTCACCGTTTGCCGTTCAATCGACATCCGCTCACCGAAACACGCTAGTAAAGCGACTTTTTCGACGTAGCGCTGGGCTTCGGTGTGGGGGCCCCTGGGCCGCCTTTCGATTCCTGCACGATCCTGACGCCGGCGCTCGCACCCACCCGGCTGGCGCCGGCGCTCACCAGATTTTTCAAGGCTTCGTAATCGCGCACCCCACCGGCGGCTTTCACGCCGATGTCGGGGCCGACCACACGACGCATGAGCTCGACGTCGGCGACAGTCGCACCGCCTGGGCCGAAACCGGTCGACGTCTTGACGTAGTCGGCACCGGCGGCCTTCGACAACGCGCATGCGCTAATTTTTTCCTCGTCGGTCAGAAGAGCCGCTTCGATGATGACTTTGCTCAGTACGCCGCAGTCCTTGCACGCGGCAACCACGGCCGCGATGTCGCGCTCGACGAGACCAAGGTCGCCAGATTTCAAGGCGCCCACGTTGATCACCATGTCGACTTCACTCGCGCCGTCGTAGATAACGCGCCGGGCTTCATATTGTTTGACGTCGGTCGTCGTGGCGCCGAGCGGGAACCCGACGACGGTACAGACGCCCGTCGATGAGCCGCGCAGCAATCGCGACGCCAGCGACACCCAGGTCGGATTGATGCAAACCGTGGCAAAGCCAAACTCACGCGCTTCGCTGCACAGCTTCTCGATTTCCTGTCGAGACGCATCGGCTTTGAGCAGCGTGTGATCGATAAGGCTGGCGACACTGGCCGGCACCTTCTCGCCGGCGTACAGGCCGAGGCGTGAGGCGCCTGCGTCGATGACACCACGCACGCGATCCGGACAGCAGTCGTAGAGAACCGAGTGGCATTCGCACGTCTGCGTACGCCCACGGGCCAGCGCCGTCGCCACTTCCTCGGCGATGATTCGTTGCAGTTCAGACCATTGCATTGGGGTGCGTGCCGTTCACCGTTTACCGTTTACCGTTCACGTCTTCCGTCCGATTCGAGCGCGCGTATCTTCGCCAGCCTGCGAATGTATCGGGGCTCGTTCATGGGCGTTGCCAGCCACACGTTGATCACCTCGAGCGCGTCGCTCGGCTGAATCAGGGTCGAGCCGAGGCTCAGGACGTTCGCGCCGTTGTGCTGCCGGGCGTATCGAGCCATCGTTAAATCGTGACATACGGCGGCTCTCACCCCTGCAATCTTGTTGGCGGCAATCGCAGAGCCAATGCCAGCCCCGTCGATGACGATGCCGGCATCGGCTTCGCCACGGGCCACCGATTTTGCAACGCGAGCCGCCGTGTCGGGATAGTCGACGGGATCTGGTGTAAGCGTGCCCAGGTCGTCGACCGCCAGACCCTTCGACCGCAGTGCCGCCACAATCGTGGTTTTCAGCGGCAGGCCGTTGTGATCGCTGCCGACGGCGACGCGTCGAATCTCTGACACAGGCGCCAGGCCCTCATCCGTCCGATCGACTATGTCCTCGGCCACCACGGTCACACGGCGTGACTTCAGGGTATCGGCCGCCAGCGGCGTGACGTGGCCGCCCTTGCGGAGCGCAACAGTCTCGCCGACTTCGAGCACTCGCGCGTCGGCTTCAGTGATGATGTCGAACCGTTTCATGTTATCGTTCGCGCCACTGTGACGACCCTATTCACGGCAGAACAGATTCAGGCACGCATCAAGTCGCTGGCGTCCGAAATTAACGCCGCCTACCCGAACGGCGATTCGCTGCATTTCGTCGCCGTCCTCAAGGGTGCCTTCGTGTTTCTTTCCGATCTTGCGCGCGCCATTTCTCCGCGGCCGGTGACACTCGACTTTATCGCCGTCTCGAGCTACGGGGCGGCCACGAAAAGCTCGGGCGAGGTTCGCCTCCTCAAGGATCTCGATGCACCCCTGCAGGGCCGCGACGTCATTATCGTCGAAGATATCGTCGACACGGGCCTGACGTTGAACTACCTTCAGGACGTCCTCCGGCAGCGCGATCCGAGAACGTTGAGAACGGCCTGCCTGTTGAGCAAGCCGAGCCGGCGACAGGTCGACGTGAAGGTGGAATACATCGGATTCGAGATCGAAGACAAGTTCGTGGTCGGCTACGGCCTCGATCACGCCGGACAGTTCAGGCATCTCCCGTTCATCGGAGTTCAGGAATAACCCGGCCTACTTCCTGCCCACCGCCGCCCGTACCGCGCCGGCAAGTTTGCGCGCCTCGGCCAGCACCGCAGGCTCGTCGAGCGTGAGCATCTTCCGATCGCGCATCAGGACGCGGCCGTTCACCAAGACCGTCCGCACGTCATCGCCATGCACGGCGTAGACGAGATGGGATACCGGATCGTACAGCGGTGTCAGCCGGGCGCTCGCCGTTGAGACGATCACAAGGTCGGCGCGCTTGCCCACCTCAATCGACCCGATCGTTTTTTCCAATCCGAGCGCCCGCGCTCCGTTGATGGTTGCCATCTCCAGTGCCGCCGATGCCGGCAGCGATTGCGGATCGCCTGTTTTCACTTTATGAAGCAGCGCGGCGAATCGCATCGCCTCGAACATGTCGAGGTCGTTGTTGCTGGCGGCCCCGTCGGTCCCAAGCCCCACGGTGATGCCATTAGCGAGGTATTCGGGCACTGGGGCGATGCCGCTCGCGAGCTTCATGTTGCTTTCGGGGTTGTGCGAGACTGCGGTCTGATGGCTTCGGAGAATCTTCATATCGGCCGCGTTCACCCACACGCCGTGGTTGATGACGGTGCGCGGGCCGAAGAATCCGATCGACTGCAGATATCCAACGGGCGTCAGGCCAGAGTGGGTTTTCTTTGAGGTGCCCAGCTCGGTTTCCGTCTCGGCCACGTGAATCAGCACGGGCGCACCATATTTCGTCGCGAGCGCACGAGACGCCAACAGTGTTTTTTGATCGAGCGTGTACGGCGAATGCGGCGCCACTGCGGGCACGATCAAATCGTCTTTGGCAAACTCCTTGAGGAACGCTTCAGTGCGCGCCAGCCCCTCCTCCGGCGTTTTCGCATCAGGGACCGGAAACTGAATGATCGTCTGGCCAAGGACGCCACGCATGCCGGCCGCTTTCGTCGTGCGGGCAATCTCCTCTTCAAAGTAGTACATGTCGGCATACACGGTCGTGCCGGACTGAATCATCTCGAGCGCCGCCAGGCGCGTCCCGGCACGCACCATTTCGCGAGAGACGGTCTTGGCTTCTGCCGGGAAGATGTATTTCTCGAGCCATTCCTGCAGCCGCAGGTCATCGGCCAGGCCGCGGTACAAAACCATGGGGGCGTGAGCGTGCGCGTTAATCAGGCCGGGCATCACGATCGAGCCCGTCGCATCAATCTGCGCCGTTGCCTTGAACCGCGCCGCGATGTCTGCGGCCGGGCCCACGGCGACGATGTTCGTCCCGTCGATCGCCACCGACCCCGGGTTGTAAATGCTGCGCTTGTCGTCTACGGTCACGATCGTGCCGCCCGCAACGATGGTGCCGACCTGGCGTGGGGCATTCTGGGCCACGGTCGTCACAATCAAACCAGCAATGCTGACGAGCGTCAGCGCGCTTGCAAATCGCACGTTGCACATTGGTAGATCCTACTTGTCACACCGCGCGAGCGCGATGGTGTGAGTACGACCCCCGTTCAAACCGTGCGTGCGGATTTCCCGCACACGGCTTACCAGGGGGCATTGGGAGTACAGCATTACGCAGCCTCCGGAGAGCGAATCGTCCCGCGCAGGCGGTGGAGACCGAGGGCGAGAAAGAAGTCGCCAGTCCATTGGGCGGCTTGGCCTGCGCGAAGATGCCGACCGTGACGCTGCACAAGCAAGCGCGTGAGTCGCTCGTGCACATAGGCATCCACCTGCCCAAACTTGATGGCGGCATTACCCGTCCGGAAGTACGCGCCCCATCCACGCAGCACCGAATTCAGCTGCGCGATGGTGTCGCGCCGGTCCCGATGACACACCGCCCGGGGGGTGAGCCTCTTCACGCGCTGCCGAATCCGTTGCATCGCGCGATGGGAGGGCCAGCGCTGGAGGAAGTACACCCGCTGGTGCCGCTTCTCCCAGATGGGCCCGCTCATACGCTTGCGTAGGTGACAGCCGCGAAAGTCGAACCCCTCGTATCCGCGCGAGAGGTCGACCTGTCTCGTTTTGTCCGGGTGTAGCTCCAAGCCGAGGCGGGCGAAGACCGCTCGCACGCGCTGCTCAGCCTGCTCGCACGCCGCTTTATGGTCACACATGACCACAAAGTCGTCCGCGTAGCGGACCAGCACACCCAGATGGGTGTATCGGCGCGTCCACACGGGGTCGAGCACGTGCAGGTAGATGTTGGACAGCAGCGGCGAAATCACGCCGCCTTGCGGGGTGCCCGCAACGGTCGTGGCGACGCGGCCATCTTCCATCACACCTGCCTGGAGCCAGTGCCGTATCCATTTGAGCACCCGCCGGTCCGAGACGCGTCGCTCGACGAGCGTGATGAGCTTGCCGTGGTCGATGCTGCCGAAGTAGTCGCGGATATCGGCGTCGAGGACGTGGTTGCCGCCTCGCGCGCCGCACGTGCGCAATGTTTCTAGCGCCTGCGTGGCACTCCGCTTGGGCCGAAAGCCGTACGAGCACGGATGAAAGTCCGCCTCGAAAATCGGCTCGAGCACCCGCGTCGCCGCCATCTGGGCTACTCGGTCTCGGACCGTCGGAATCCCCAACGGCCGCGGTCGTCCATCTGCCTTCGGAATGTAGCAACGCCTGACCGCGCAGGGTCGATACGTGCCCGCTCGCAAGCGGGCGCCGAGGTCGTCGAGAAAGACCTCGACACCCGCGTGCTCGACCTCGGCCAGCGTCATCGCATCGACGCCCGCCGCGCTGCGGTTCTTCTTGACGCGCCTCCATGCTTCCCACAGGACGTCACGCCTGTAGATGCGGTCGAGCAGTGCATGAAAGCGTCGGCCCGGTTGCCGCTTGGCCGCACTCCAGAGTCGGCGTTGCAATTGGCGCACTTTGTCGACGGACTCGCGTCCCTCGGGGTGATTGGAACCGGGCGTGCCGGTCATGCCCTCGCGCGTGCTTGCTCTGCCGACATTGCCCCCGCAGGGACCCTTCGCTCCCCGCGCGTTCTTCGTCGCGCGGCTCTCCACTACTACGGTCCCCTCGGATTCCCGCTGCACCGCGCTCGCTTTCGCCGTCGGCTTATGCGAGCCACGCTGCCCTGACCCGGGCTGCACAGACCGGCCGCTCGTGTTCCGTTCCGCTCCGTGTCCGCGTGCTGCGCCCCTTACCCCACCGAGCTCCCCTGCGCATACGTCTCCGGACTGGAGCGCAGCGGACATCGTCTTCGCCGCGACATGATCGGCTCGACGCTCGGCTTGTAAATCTGATGAGGCTGCAGGCGTCACGTGCTGTTGCGGCCCGCGGACTGGCGCCCTCCGTGGAGGCTCTTGACACCCCGCTGGGGCCGCGCGACTCTCGTCGCGTGCCCGGGGTCTGCTACTCGGCGCTCCGGTGCTTACCGAGACGGGACTTCCACCCGCTGGAGAAGAACGACGCGATATGCGCGCTCGCGCGCCCACATCCTCACGACGCACCATGTTGGACGATTCTACCTAAGTCGGTGTTGGGGCGATCGCGGCAGCGGCCGGAACCGTGTGCGCGGGGATCGTCAACACTGCGCCACGGTGTTCTGGAAACCAGCTCTACCCTGCCACGGTCCCGGCCGGCCGGTTCGAGTAACTGACCCGCAGCCACCGAACGCGCGCTTGCATATTGACTTTATATCACAAAGTAATCTGTAATTGTTCGGCACTGGAGTTGCCTGATGCCGTTTCGGCGACCTCTACGCGTGAAGTTCATTCTGCCGGCGCTGACCGAAGCGACAAGCCCGTATTGGCGGCCGATCAAGTACTCGTTGTTCCCGCCGCTCGGCCTGGCAACACTTGCCGCGTACCTCCGGCCCGACGATGACGCGGTCATCGTCGACGAGCATGTCGCGCCGCTGGACACGAACGACCGCCCGGACCTCGTGGTGATTCAGGTATACATCACGAACGCGAGGCGCGCATATGCCCTCGCCGATGAATACCGCGCAAAGGGGGTCTTCGTCGCTCTGGGAGGACTCCACGCAACGGCCCTTCCGGAGGAAGCCGCCGGGCACGCCGACGCCGTTTTTCTTGGCCCGGGGGAGCAAACGTTTCCGCAGTTCTTGGAGGATCTTCGAACTGGGCGACCTCTGCGTCGTTACGCGTCATCGTCGGGCCGCACACTCGAACGGGTGCCGCCGATCCGGCGGGATCTGATCCGCCGGCGCTCGTATCTCGTGCCGAATTCGATCGTGGTCACGCGGCGGGTGCCCGCAGCATTGCGACTTCTGCTACAAGGACGCCTTCTTTCGGCGCTCTTCGACGGCATGCGTGGCATGGGACGGCTGTTTCAGGGCGCAGCGACCATTGATTCAGTCCTGCGCGGCAAGCTGGTCGAGCGGGCGGCCGAAGCTGGCCTGCGCAGCCTCTTTGTCGGCTTCGAGACGCTCACGCCCGGCAATCTCGCGCAGAGCAATAAGCGGCAAAACCTCGGACGTGACTACGCCGCCGTCACGAGCCGGCTTCACGACCTCGGCGTCATGGTCAACGGCAGCTTCGTCTTCGGCATGGACGACGACGATGCGAGCGTGTTGCGGCGCACGGTGGATTGGGCGATCGAGCACGGCATCACGACGGCGACATTCCACATTCAGACGCCATATCCAGGCACTCGGCTCTTTGCGCGCATGGAGGCGGCCGGGCGCATCACGACGCACGATTGGGACCTGTACGACACGAGGCACGTCGTGTACCTTCCGGCGCGGCTGGCGGCCGAAGATCTGAAGAACGGCTACGATTGGGCCTATCGGGAGTTCTATCGCTGGTCGTCGATCACGCGGGGATCGCTGTCGCACCACTCGATCAAGCACCGGGCCAAGCACTTTTTTTATGCGGCAGGGTGGAAGAAATTCGAGCCTCTGTGGGATGTGATGATTCGCGCGAAACAGCTCCGCATCATGACGCCACTGCTGGAAGGCATACTTTCGAAGGTCACCGCCGAAGAGTTCGCTCTCGACGCCCCCCATCACGCGACCAGCCTCAAGACCTAATCTCGTTGCGCCCGATGCAGCCTGACGTGTCTATCGTGAGCGGACCACTCCCTTGCCCGACTGGCGCAGAAGAGTGAAGTGACAGTAGGTGTCCTTGAGGTCGAGGTCGACCGACGCCATCGTCTTCGTGGTGCCACTGCCGATCTCCGCGAGGTCGAACTCGATTCCATTCGGCAGGTTGATGCGTACGCGATGTTCAGCGCCGGTCGCCGGGCTACGAATCGGACCAGCCGTGGATTCGAGTACGCCCGGAATCACGATACGCGCTCTTCGACGCTCGATGTTCACGTCGAATTCGATGGGCTTGAAGAGCGGGGAATGGACAGTGCTCGACATCGTCCGATAGACCCACCAGTGGGTCGCCCCTTCGTCGGTCTCGCCACCGTAAAGCACGGTAGCGAGAGCGTCTCGTTGCTTGCCGTCCGCCCGCTCATCGATGACGACCTGACACTCCCCGTTGCCCTCGTAGATCGGTCCCGGCCAAGCGTAGAGGAGGAATGCGCCGAGGCCATCGAGCGCTACGTCTCCGAAGTGGCCCTTGTCGATGAGAACGGCCGCGAAGCCGCGGCAGTCCCCGTAGGTGGGGCGGCGTGACTCGAACTGGCAAGGACAGGCGTAGTCGCAGTTGCAATTGCTGAACTCGACTCCTTCGAGGTACCGTCAACCTGTGCCATCGTGTCCTCCGTCAGAACTACCGATGTCCCCGAACGAGAATGCGGCCGAACGAACAGTAGACCGACCAGCATATCTCGGTCGACCCTGCGCTGGTATATAGTCCGTCAACATGTCCGTGCACATCGTGCCGCATCCGCTGATTCACGACGCGCTCAGCCAGCTTCGAGACATCAACACCGAAACCGCGACATTCCGACAGATCGCCAATCGCATCAGCGTGCTCCTGGTGGCAGAGGCGCTGCGCGATCTGCCGACTGAGCGAGCTGTGGTCCAGACGCCGCTCGAAAAAGCCGAAGGACGACGGGTAGCTCGCGATGTGGTGGTGGTGCCGGTGTTGCGGGCCGGACTGGGCATGCTGGACGCCGTCTTAGAACTGCTTCCCGCCGCGCGTGTCGGCCACATCGGCCTGCAGCGCAATGAAGCGACGGCCGTCGCCTCGCAGTACTATGCGAAGCTTCCCGACAACCTGCCGTCGAGTTATGTCGTGCTGGTCGATCCCATGCTGGCGACCGGCGGAAGCGCGGTTGCCGCGCTCGATGTACTGAAGAAGGCGGGCGCCAACAACATCCGGATCGTGTGCATCGTGGCTGCGCCGGAGGGCATCGCGCTCGTCGAAGCGTCGCATCCCGATGTCGAGATCTATACGCCGGTCATCGATCGCGAGCTGAACGCGCAGAAATACATCCTGCCCGGGCTCGGCGACTTCGGAGACCGGTTGTATGGGACATGCTGATGTGAGGTAAAATTATCCGTTCCGAAGGTTGGGCGCTTGGCTCAGCGGTAGAGCATCGCCTTCACACGGCGGGGGTCAGTGGTTCGAATCCACTAGCGCCCACCAGCCTTCGCTCGTAATACAGGCGAAGGCCGCATGCCAGTGGACGAGCTACGGCTGGCCAGCCTCGCTCACCTATGAAGTACGACGGCACGCATCCCAACTCCTGGGAGGATCTATGAAGCGACTTGTGTTTATCGCTCTGGTTGCTGTTGTGACCGTTGCGCCCCTCATCGCACAGTCGCCCGCAGGGTGGCAGGTGCGTGCGGATCGCAGCACGAACGCCACCGATCCGGATGGGGCTGGAGACATCAAGTTCACAACGATTCCCGGAGGGTTTCGCGCGAACAACCCGACTGCGGCGATCTACTGGAATCCAGCCAACACCGCGAAAGGCAGCTATACACTTCGCGGCACGTTCAAGCTGCTGGAACCCAGTGGCCATACGAACTTCTACGGGCTGTTCGTTGGAGGCCGAGCCCTCGAAGGCATGGGGCAGAGCTATCTTTATTTCGTCGTGGCGCAGGACGGCTCGTTCCTCATTCGGAAGCGCATGGGCGATCGCCTGCCCGATCCGAACGGGCCGGCAGGAGGCGGCGGCCGCGGTGGCCGAGGTCCGCAGGCCGTGACCGAGAACGTCGCACGTGCGATGCATGCCGCCGTTCGCCAACCTGGAACGGATGGCACGTCTGTAAACGCGCTCGAAATCCGGGTCACCGCAGACACCTTAAACTTTGTGGTCAATGGCACGGTGGTCCATACCATGCCCAAGGGCGATCTCGCGACCGACGGCATCTTTGGGATGCGCGTGAATCACCTGCTGAACGTCGAGATTACCGACTTCGGGATGCAGCCGGGCGCCAAATGAGCGTCTGCGCGCACCCCAACATCACTTGGACAAACGAAACGCGATCAGCTCGCCGCTGTAGCCCGTCCCGCTTACCGCCACGACGATGTACTGGCGACCGTTGAGCATGTAGGTCATCGGCGTCCCGGTCTGCGGCGCGGGCATATACACAGCACCGACTTCTTTCCCCGTCGCTTTGTCATACGCGCGGAGCATCGCCCCTCGCTGCCCTGACGGCGTTCGAGCGAAGCCGGCCTCTCCAGAGATGAGCAGCGTTCTGGTGACGATCGATCCAACGATGCCCGGCCGGCCAGTGCGCGGGATTTTCACGCCTTTCAAGTCGGGGTGGTCCCGTATGAAGTCGGGCGTCTCGCCATGCGCGATCTGCCAGATCGTTTCACCCCTGGTGAGATCGATGGCGCTGATCGAGCCATAGGGCGGCTTCATGATTGGCAACCCCCGCACAGTCACGCCGCCGCTTGGGCTACCAGCACCTCCGAGCACCAGCGGATCTGGTTTGGCGCCGTCGCCCAATGTACCGGCTCCCTGGCCGCGCGCCATGGCCGCGGTCCCCGCATTCCCGCCGACGAACGCGATGTCGTTCTTGGGATCGGGTTGTGGTACCAGGCCCAGCACGCTCGAAATGCGATGCGAGTTGACGTAGAGGATGTTCGTTTCCGGATCGTAGGAGCCGCCGGGCCACACAGTCCCGCCCGCCGCCGACGCCATCGTCAACGTGCCCCACGGCCCTTCAGGTTTACTGATGACTGGTGGCGTAAAGATCGGCCCGAGCTTGTAACGTGCGGCCACCTTCAATCCTTCGGCCCGGAGCTCCGGCGTGAAGTCGATTAGATCGTCGAGCGAAAATCCCTGGGCGTCGTAGTTGAACGGTCGGCCGCGCCCATCGAGCGGAAAGGGCTGCGTCGGCGAATACCACTCGCCAGGCACGTCGCCTTTGGGCACGGGCCGCTCCTCGATCGGCCACAACGGCTGTCCCGTCACGCGATCGAACACATAGAGGAACGCCTGTTTGGTCGGCTGCGCGACAGCTTTGATGATCTTACCGTCGCGCCTGATGTCGACCAGAATCGGCGGGCATGGAATGTCATGATCCCAGATGCCGTGATGCACGAGCTGGTAGTGCCACTTGCGCTGTCCGGTCACGAGGTCGACGGCGACGATGCTCTCAGCGAATAGATTCGCCCCGGGCCGATCACCTCCGTAGTAGTCGCCGGTGGCGCTCTCGACGGGCAGATACACGATGCCGAGCTCTTCGTCGGCCGTGATCTGACCCCAAACGCCCGTGTTGCCCGTGTACGACCAGGAATCGTTCAGCCAGGTGTTATTGCCGAACTCTCCCGGTTGCGGAATCGTGTGGAAGATCCACTGCCGCTTGCCCGTCCGCACGTCGAAGCCGCGGATGTAACCCTTGACGTTCGTCTTGCTGGTCGGAGTGCCGCCCGCCCGGTGAGCGGCGGGGATGATCACCGTGTTGCGGACGACCGTTGGTGCGGCGTGCAATCCGATTTCACGCGACAGCGGATCGATGACCTGATCGTTGTCCTGCTTGAGATCGATGCGGCCGTCCACACCGAACGTGGGGATACGCAACCCGGTTTTCGCGTCGAGCGCGACGAGCTGATATCCGGGAGTGACATAAAGGATCCGTTCCTCTTTCCCATCGCTCCAGTAGGCCAGTCCGCGCCCCGACAGCTGGCGAGGGGCCACAGCGCCTCGCTGGCCCTCATCTTCGCGATGGATCCACAGCAGCTCACCGGTCTCGGCATCGAGCGCCACGACCGAGCGCCGCGTGCCGCCGGTCGAATAGAGCACGCCGTTGGCCAACACCGGCGTTGATTGAAAGTAGTACTCAGGTCGAGGTCCAAGGTTGTCGGCTTTGAACCGCCAGGCGACAGTCAGCGAGTTGAAGTTGTCGCGGTTGATCTGATCCAGTGGTGAATATCGTGTATTGCCAATATCGCCACCATAGGTGGGCCAGTCGCCTTTGGCCGCGCCCATCTGAGCTCGCACGCCGGCATCGAACAGGCAAAGCGCCACTACTGTGGCCATCGTTCCGAGCGTGAGTCGCCACATGTTGCGCATTCGATGCCGAATCTACCGCTTGGATGAAGTCTTTTCTCTGAGCTCTGGATCGCCCAGCAGAATGCGCTCAGGATCGAGAGTAATCTTCCGAATCGTTTGCGGCCGCGATTCGCCGATGTACAGATCACCGACCGCATCGACGGCGACGTCTTCCGGGCCGGCGAATTCGTCGGGAATAAACCACTTCACTGTTCCGTCTCGTGCGCTGCCAATGTAGATGCCCGCAGCCATCGGAACGAGGGAGGGATCGACTTGCGTCTTGACGACGTTTCCGAGCGAGTCGGTGACATACAGGGTGTCATCTTTAATGGTGATGCCGGTCGGGCGACCCCACCCCGTCCACACATCCAGCAGCGCGCCTTCCTGGTCGAACACCTGAAGCCGTGCGTTTCCGCGATCGCAGACGATGACACGTCCCCGCGAGTCGATGACGAGACAGTGGGGACCATTGAACTCGCCCAACTGCGAGCCGGTGCGACCGAAGGCCTTGATGAACTTGCCGTCCCTCGAATACTTCACGACTCGGGAAGTACAGTG
This sequence comes from Vicinamibacterales bacterium, assembly GCA_963761975.1. Lineage (GTDB taxonomy): Bacteria > Acidobacteriota > Vicinamibacteria > Vicinamibacterales > JAMQPK01 > JAMQPK01. Next base: position 1,137,735 of record CAVXIR010000007.1, on the reverse strand, counting down.
CACGGCGTTGCTGGCATTGCAACTGTGTCCGTCGGTTACGAAAATGTCGCCGGTGGCCGCAATCGCAACGTCAGTGGGAGCAAACAGCGTATCGGGGCCGTTGCCGCCCATTCCGGCCTTGCCGAGCGTCATGAGCAGTTTGCCGTCAGGAGAGAACTTGAATACCTGATGGCCGCGGCCGTTGGGTGGCCGCTGGTCGGCCGGTATGCCGGTCGCATCGGTAACCCACACGGCGCCATCGTGATCGATCGTCATCCCGTGCGGGAAGCTGAACATCGCCGATCCCCAGTGTTGGAGCAGCTTGCCGGACCGAGCGAATTTGAGAATCGTGGGGTCGTTACTATCGACGCAGGAGTCCCTTCCGCATCGATGAAAGGCATAGATGTTTCCATCGGGACCAATCTGAATCCCTGGTACAGCCCCCAGGACTAGAGTTGGAGGCACCTGCGGCCAACTGTTGATGATGCGATAGGGCGGATGAATCGGTACTTTCGACTGCGCTTCAACCCGGAAGATGGGCGCCATGACTGCAAAGCCGGAGAGCGCCAGTATCACGCGACACGCTTTCCCGTAAGCGGATCGTTTAGCGGAGCGTTTCACACTCACGTCCACCTCCTTGGCCAATGGGCCCGGCCATAAAGGTCATCGGCGCGAACGCCGGGCGCGAGCGCGAGGGGGATGAATTATCGAGAGACGCGCGGTCTACTTTTTCGCCTCCGCCAAGAGCGCGCTCAGAATCCTCGCGTATTCCTCATCGGCTGCGGCGAACGCCTTCTGATAGTCCCCGTCCGACATCTTCTGCGGGCCAGGCTCGCCATCGAATATCACGACCTTCCCGGCGCGATTCCACGTGTCGAACAAATTGTCCTGCTTCTTCGATGAGAGCCCGGGCTCCCCCATGTCCTGAACGAACACCCTCGAATCAGGGGTGACCGTGCCGCTCAGCTCCATGTACGTGTCGCGGTACTGCTTTCCTGCGAGACGCGGCTCCATTAACTGGGGTGCCGAGTAGTGGCCAGAAATAACCAGCAGTTGCACATTCGGGAAATACAGCGCAGCCGCAAACGTGCCTTCTGGAGTCGTGATCTTCGCGGCTATCGAATCGAGCTTCTTCGAGTCCATCACCTGAACCAGCTCTTTTGCGATGGCAGCTGATTTCGACGCCGCCTGGGCCGTGGCGAGGGATGGAAGACCCACCAGCATCAGAACGACAGCAACGGCTGAAAGCAAAGACGCACGGTTGGTCATAGGAACCCCTCTATCCAGGTCCAGTTTGTGAATTTTAGGGACGGATGGATGAGCGATTTCTACCACCCTTGGGCACTGGCGTCAATCAGGTCTAGCCGGTAAGCCCGGATTACAAAAGGCGTCGCTGGTTGCCGGCTAGCCGATAAAGAGGGCGTCTTCCTCGTCGGTCCGGCCGCGACGCGCGCCGGAGCGCTTGGTGAGCTCGCGGATAATCTCGATGGCTGCCTTCGCCCCGGCCATCAGGGCGGCGCCCTCCCGAAGTGGCCTGAGGACGGCATCCTGCACAGTCGTTGCCGTGTGCTCGATTCGCGCTGACAGATCGGTCACGATCCGGTCTACGCGCTCGACCTGGCCGGCGGCCAGCGAGCTGATCTGCGCCGCATCGCGGGCAATGGAGTTCAGGTTGTCGGCTAACGGCTTCATCTCCTGCTCAACCTGGCTGAGGATCCGATCGATCCGCCGCGCCGCGCTCCAGCCGAAGACAATCACGCCCACCTGTATCGCCGCCATTGTGAACGTGGCGAGCGCGATTACACCGAGAAAGACCTCTGCCCAGACACTCACGCCGATCTCCTTCGCTTGTCTTGTCGGTCCGAACCCGCCACCGCTTAGTCCTCAGCGCTCAGCCCTTTGCCCCCTAAAAGATGCTCATCCTCAGATTGAGAAACTTCTTCGGATCCTTACGAATGTCGGCCAAGAGCTGTTGCATCTCTGTCACGGTCCGGTTCATGTTGTCATACAGCTGCTTGTCGCTCATCAGCTGCCCCATGGTCCCTTGCCCCTGATTGAGCCGGGCGGTCAGCTGCTCCAGGTTGGTCGTCACCGCGTCCAGCCGCTTGTAGAGGGAGTCATTATTCATCAACTGCCCCATCGTGCCCTGCCCCTGGTTGAGGCGGGTCGAGAGGCTCCCGAAATTGGCCGTGACTTCGTTCAGGTTCTTCGCCAGCGTCGGGTCGTTCATCAGCTGGCCGAGGCTTCCATGACCGGCGTTGATTTTGTTGGTAATCGCCGTCAGGTTCGTCAGCGAGGCCTCCATCTGCCGGGCGCTTTCGGGATTGTTGAGCAACTGTCCGAGCGTCCCTTTCCCTCGCGCGAGGCCCTCTGTGACATCCCGCGCCGCCGAGGTGAACTGGCGCAGCTCTGCATAGAGCTGCTCGTCGGTCATCAGCTTGCCGACCGTCCCCTTGCCGGCGCGGACGTCGGATATGAGCGCCGTCAGTTCCTCAATGCCTTTATTGGCCTGCGCGGTCACATCGGCGAGCTGTGGCGGGAGCGGATCGGAAGGCACGTAGCCTCCCTCGGGAATCGGCTGGCCGGTCGTGGTTGCGGTGATGTCGACGGCCCCTTCGCCGAGCAGCGAAACCGACCCAATGGTGGCTCGCGATGCCGTCCGTACCCGCTCCTGCATATCGTCACGCAGCTCGAGTCCCATCTCGACGTCGGAACCAACGAACCGAATCTCCGTCACCGAACCGACCGTGACGCCTGCCACGCGAACAGGTGATCCCTTCTGCACGCCGCCCGCGTTCGGGAATTTCGCTTTCAGGGTATAGCGCTGCCAGAAGAATCCACCTTCCCCGCCCAGCGCAACGATCAGTGCGGCCGCGATGAGCATGGCGACCACGGCCATGATGCCGATTTTCAGTTCCGACCATTTCAGCGAGCGCGTGCGGGGCATGTTCAGTTCCTTACGGCCGGCCCGAAGGTCGGCATTACGACAGAAACGCCTGGATATAGGGGTCTTTCGACGCGCGGAGCTCGTCGGCCGTCCCTTCGAAAATGATGATGCCGTCTTTCAGCATCATGAACTCAGCTTCTTCCATCTTTACCGGCCCGGCATCGACAAAATCCACCGTATTGCCGCGCCGGACGGCTTCCTGCGTCGCCACGAAAAAGGCGTCTCGCAACTGATGAGTCACCAGAATCGACGTCACTTCTTCAAAATCCCGCAGCTTGACGATCTCTTCGTCGATCGTCGTCGAGGTGATGGGATCGAGGCCGGTGGTCGGTTCGTCGTACAGCAGAATGCCGGGTCTCACCGCCATCGCACGCGCAATCGCGACGCGGCGCCGCTGTCCACCAGACAACTCGGACGGCCTTCGGTCGATGAACTGCGAGAGCCTGACGAACCCCAGCACTTCCTCGACGCGTTTTCTGATAGCGTCGAGCGGCTGGTTCGTTTCTTCATAGAGCTTGTAGCCGACGTTTTCGGCCACCGTCAATGAATCGAACAGCGCACCTTCCTGAAAGACCATACCGATGTCAGCGCGGACCTTCATCATCTGATCTTCGGTGTAGTCATTGACCAGCTGTCCGTTCACGTAGACCTGACCGCCATCTGGCTTCAGCAAACCGAGAATCAGCTTCAGTGAAATCGACTTTCCCGCACCACTCGCACCGAGGATGATCTTGGTGTGCCCTTTTCCAAGCCTGAAGCTGACATCGCGCAGCACGACCGTGTCGTCGAACGCGAGCGACACGTGTTCGAACACGATGACCGGTTCATCCGCACCGGCGGGTTTGTCAATGACGGCAGTGCGTGTGTATGTATCCACGGTAAACGGCAAACAGTGAACGGTAAACGGTCAATAGAACAGCGTGATCATCAAACGCGTCACAAAGAAATCCAGCACCAGCACTGCGACCGACGCGCCCACCACCGCGTTGGTGGTCGCGCGGCCGACACCCTGCGTTCCGCCCTTCGTCCGCAACCCCACATGACATCCGATGCTGACGATGGCGAACCCGAGGATGAACGGCTTCACGAGCCCCATCCAGACATCTTCCATGTAGAGGCCGTCAGTGATCGATTTCCAGTACACACTGGACGGCACCTGCAACTGCTGAATCGCGATGATGCCACCGCCCAGGATTCCCATGAAGTCGGAGATAACCGTCAGCACGGGCGCCATCAGGACACCAGCAATCACCCGCGGCACGACCAGCTTGCGTACTGGGTCGGTGCCGAGTGCCCGAAGCGCGTTGATCTGGTCGGTCACCACCATCGAGCCAAGCTCGGCGGCAATACCAGACCCGACGCGGCCGGCCAGCATCAGCGCCGTCAACACGGGTCCCAGCTCTTTCACCATCGACGCGCTGACCAGCCGGCCAACCACTGGCCGGGCGCCGAACTGATCGAGCGTCAGCCCACTCTGCAAGGCGAGGACGGCACCGGTGAAAACACCGGTCAGCAGTACGACGGTCAGCGAACCGACACCAATGGCCTCGAGCTGCTCGATGACGTCGTGAAAATAGAACGGCCGCGTAAACGAATTGCGGACCGCGGCCCAACTGAGCTTGACGTATTCCTGAACTTCTAAGATCGCTGACTTCAGCCAATTGTCGAGTGCTGTCAGCACGTCAGCCCCGAGGCGAACGGACGCCGGCGAGCCCCAGCTCGCGGCCCTTCAGCGCCTTGATCTTGTCGCGCAGCCCAGCCGCCCGCTCGAAATCGAGATTGGCCGCAGCATGGCGCATCTGCGCCTGTAGCTCTTCGATACGCGCTTCCAGCTCGTCTTGGGTCAGATAGGTCTCACGGTCTTCCATGACCGCCGGAGTCGCGTAATCGAGGTTGTAGACGGTCAGCGACACGTCGTCGATGGCTTTCACGATCGATGCCGGGGTGATGCCATGTTCCTCGTTGTACGCTTCCTGCAACTGCCGCCGCCGCGAGGTTTCCTCCATGGCGACCCGCATCGACTCGGTCATCGTGTCAGCATACATGATGACCCGCCCATTCACGTTCCGCGCCGCACGGCCCGAGGTCTGGATGAGCGACCCAGCGGATCGCAAAAATCCTTCCTTATCGGCGTCCAGAATCGCGACGAGCGACACTTCAGGCAGATCCAGACCCTCCCGCAGGAGATTGATGCCGACGAGCACGTCGAACTCGCCAAGCCTGAGGTCGCGCAGAATCTGGATGCGATCGAGCGTCTCGACTTCGGAATGCAGATATCGCACCTTCACGCCGAGCTCTTGATAATAGGTCGTCAGGTCCTCCGCCATGCGCTTGGTCAAAGTGGTGACGAGCGTACGCGTCCTTTCCGCCGCACGAGTTCGGATTTCGCCAAGCAAATCGTCGATCTGGCCCTTCACGGGACGGACCTCGATGGGTGGATCGGTCAAACCGGTCGGCCGAATAATCTGTTCGACCACGACCCCGCCCGCCTTCGACAGCTCGTACGGCCCGGGAGTGGCCGAGACAAAAATCAGCTGGCGCGCCCGCTGCTGCCACTCCTCGAACGTCAGCGGACGGTTGTCGAGCGCAGACGGCAGCCGGAATCCGAACTCCACCAGCGTTTCCTTGCGCGACCGATCGCCGTAATACATCCCGCGGATCTGCGGAATCGTCTGGTGGCTTTCGTCGATCACGAGCAGCGCGTCATCCGGCAGATAGTCGAGCAACGTCGGTGGCGGTTCGCCGGGTGCGCGGCCGGTGAGATGGCGCGAGTAGTTCTCGATGCCGTGGCAGTACCCGATCTCCTTCATCATCTCGAGATCGAACATCGTCCGCTGATGCAGCCGCTGGGCCTCGAGTACTTTGCCCATTTTTTCCAGCTCGGTTCGTCTTTCAACGAGCTCAGCCTTGATTGACTGAACCGCGGTCCTCGTTTGTTCGCGCGGGGCCACGAAGTGCGATTTCGGATAAATGGCGACTTTGTCGTGCTTGCGGCCGCTCTTCCCCGTCAGCGGATCGAATGTCGTCAGCGCATCGACGTCGTCGCCAAAGAGCTCAATTCGCAGCGCCTGTTCTTCGTAGGATGGGTAGACCTCGATGATGTCGCCGCGAACACGAAAAGTGCCGCGGCCAAACTCAACGTCGTTGCGCTCGTATTGGATGTCGACGAGCTTGCGGAGGATCTGGTCACGCGGGATGCGCTGCCCGACCTGCAGCGGCAGCAGCATGCCGTAGTACGCCTCTGGTGAGCCGAGACCGTAAATACACGATACGCTCGAGACGATGATGACGTCGCGCCGCTCGAACAGCGAGCGCGTCGCCGACAGCCGCATGCGATCGATTTCGTCGTTGATGATCGCTTCTTTTTCGATGTACGAGTCGGTCGACGGCACGTAGGCTTCCGGCTGGTAGTAGTCGTAGTAACTGACGAAATACTCCACGGCGTTGTCTGGAAAGAAGCGCCGGAACTCCTGATACAGCTGCGCCGCGAGGGTCTTGTTATGCACCATCACGAGCGTAGGCCGGTTGACCTCAGCGATGACCTGGGCCATCGTGAAGGTCTTCCCCGAGCCGGTCACTCCCAGCAGCACCTGGTGCGCATCGCCTCGCACGAGCCCCTCCACCAGCTCGGGAATGGCCCGCGCCTGGTCTCCTTTCAGCTCGAAATCGGATACAAGCCTGAATTTGTCGAAATGTGAGGGCATATCTCTCGCGTCACGGCGCGGAAATTTGCGCTGTGCTGAACAGACAATCGTACTACAGGTGTTGCGCGTGGTTCTAGGTTCTGGGTGCTGGGTTCTAGGTTCCGGTTCCGGGTTCTAGGTTCACTGATTGGCTGCGACGCCAGATGGCAAGCCGTGTGCACTGCGGCCTGCATGGCGGGACTCAGAAAGCCCGAGGATTTTGATGTCTGGAAGCTCGGGTGGGAATTGAAACGGCGTGTGTACGCATTTACGGCGGCGCCGCCGGCAACTCGAGATCGCAGATTTTGTGATGATATCCGGCGATCAGCGCGTTCGGCGCCAGATCTCGTCGCGGAAGGTTTCTATCGATACAATCCGCGAGAATTTCATCGGTTCCTCAATGACGCGAAGGCATCGCTTGGCGAGGTTCGAAATCAACTCCTCCACGCAAAGGACGAGCGATTCATCGCCGACTCTGATTTTGGTCAAATGTTCAACCTTGCCGACAGAGCGATTGGCGCTGCCAACAAGCTGCAGGAGTACCTCCGGAAGTGCCCGCAGAAATGCGAGCCACAAAGAACCAGGAAGCAAACTTCAGAAGCTCAAAACCCCAGATCCAGCACCTGTGAAAGATCCACCTTCCATCGGTTCCCGAACCCAGAACCCTAGAACCCAGAACCAAAGAAAGGACGCTAGAACCCAGAACCCAGAACCGCAGAACCCCGAACCGCTGTGTCACTGTTACCGGCACTTCTTCCTCAGCACCTTCCTCGTATTCTGCCAGGCGAGTGTCAACGCTTCTCCCACCGCTTCCTCGTCGGCCGCCTTGAGAATGACACGCGTGCAGCCGCTACGCCCCCATGCGCCCGCTTCGGGCGTGAAGGCCGCCGGATGGTCTTCGACGAACAACGACTGCTGATCTGGTGTCAGCTTCACCATTCCAAACTCGTCGTCGGAATGGAGCGATGCAAAGATTCGCTTGTCGACGCGAAAGTCGGGATGCCCCATGTGCGCCCCTTCAATCGCGCCATCAAGGGCCAGAGCCATGCGGCGGAAGCGTTGGGCCGTTACCCGTGTTGCCACATGGCAGATTGTGACACGAGCAAGCGCACGTGTTTGGCAAGAATTGCCAGCATCTTCGTCGAATTCGGCGCAAAACCGAGCACATTCACGTCGCTGCCATTGGCAGGCGAACTGCACTATGCACGGTATGCGCATGAAAATTCACGGCGGCACCGCCCTGCACAATGAGAAGGGACTTTGCGTCAGCTGTCGCTTCGCCACGATTGTCCGCGGCCGCACGCTGAACGAGGAAATCGTGCACTGCGGATCGATCACCACGCGAGGCATGCGTGTGCCATTCAAGGTTACGTCGTGCACCTCGCACAGCGACCTTCACCAACCGACTTACATTCAATTGCTGGAAGACGCATGGATTCTCAAGCCTGCGTCGAAGGAACGGCCGGCCGGCTTCGTACGGCACAGCGAGCTCAGGGCGGAAGAAATGGAGGTCATCATGGGCGAGCTACAGGGATCTGAATAACCTGGGTTACCGACCCGGAACTCGCGAAGCGCGAAGACGGGTCAGTTCACCGGAGCGAAATACCCTTCTCGCGTGCGGATTTGCACGCGCTGCGAGGGCGGCCGTTTGAGCTTGATCTCCACCTTTCGCCACTTGCCGTCGCGCGCGGCGTTGGTCGGGACGTAGCCGAGCAGGTATTGGCTGTGGATTTCTTCGGCAATGCTGCTGTACATCGGATCGAGCTGCTTCATCGATTGCGGAAACACGGCCCGGCCACCGGTCAGACGTGCGACCTCCGCTAATCGCGACTGCAGCATCATCCGGGCCGAGCCGTGGCTTCCAAAAAATCCGACAGGATACACGGTGACGTCCGACGCGCGCAGCGAGCGCAAAGTCGCGTCCCAGGAGCGCGAGCTCGACGTGTCGTCTCCGTCCGTGTAGATGACCAGTACCTTCCGGCCAGTCTGCTCGAACGCGCTGGTCAGATACACCGTCATGGCGTCATACAACGAGGTGGTGCCCTTGGCTTTACCGCTTCGGATGCGCTCGACCAGCCGCGGGAATTCTGCCTGCGAGAACCTGGCGGCCCGCACGTCGTCGCTGAACTCGACGAGCGTGAAATCGATGGCCTTCGGAAACGTATTCAGGAACTTGATCGCGGCGTTTCGCGAAAAGGACAGGTCGCGCTCCATACTCCCGCTGATGTCAAAGAGCAGGCCGACGTGCAGTGGCACGGCTTCAGGTGCCGAGGAGGCGCTGAAATAGGTGACCGACTGCACCGCCCCATCCTCTTTCACCTCGAAGTCGTCCACCGTGAGGTCGTGCACGGGCTCGCCAGCCCGATCGGTCACCGTCACCACGAATCCGGCGACATCGACACGAGTCTTGTACGAAAACTGCGCCTGCGCCGATAAAGACCACAGGCTCACGAAGGTAGCGGCGGCAATCGCTGGTGCCGAAGGGCAGTTCATAAGGGGCGTATAATAGATAGTTTACAGCGATAGCGAGGCCCGCGGGGTGGGCCGTTGGACTGGCGAGCGGAACGGCGCGGGGCGTTGGGGCCCCGCGAGTGGAGCGAGGACTCCGGGGGGCAGGGGCCCCCGGATCAATTATGAGGTGTCTGGCGGTCTGCCAAGACGAGCTGGTGATCAGGATGCTGGACGAAATCCTGGCCGCCAGCATCGAGGTCGAGTTCCTGGTCGAAAGCCGTGCGCTCGCGCGCAAGCTTCAGGCTGCCGGTCTACCGGTGACTGCCGGCGACGTGAAGCGTACCGACACCTACCTGAAAGCCGACGTCTCGCCTCAGACCTGCATCATCATCGAGGATACCGGGCGCCGGTATCTGCCGAAGATGATCGAGGCGGTCCGCGATGCAGGAGGATCGCTCATTTACGTGCTCGGTGTGGGTGCGGCCGACCGCGAGAAGCGGGCCGAAGCTATTCGCGACCAGTTTTCGGATGTCTCCTACCTCTCGCTGTCCGAGCTCTTCGAAGCACCTCTTCTCACCGAATTCAGCCGCGCGCTCACACGCGCCCGCGTGCAGCAGTATCAGCGCTACCTGGCGGATGCCGATCGCATTCTCATCCTGCTGCATAACGAGCCCGATCCCGACGCGATGGCGAGCGGGCTGGCGCTGCGCACGGTGCTGCACCGCACGAGAACCACGGCTGTGATCGCCGCGCTCGAAGGCGTCACGCGGCCCGAGAACGTGCGCATGGCCAATCTTCTCGACATTCATGTCGAAACGATAGCCTCAGACGCCATACAGGAATTCGATCGCGTCTGTATGGTCGACGTCCAGCCGCACTATTTCCCGGGTCTCGACCGCGTCGACCTCGTGATCGATCATCATCCGGAGCAGCCTGGCTATAACGCCGTATTCAAGGATATCCGCGAAGACTACGGGTCGACGTGCACGATTCTCACCGAGCATCTGCGTGCGATCGACGCCAGCATCTCGGAGCGCACGGCCACCGCAATGCTTTACGCCATCAAATCCGATACACTGTTCTTCAACCGCCAGGCCAACCGCTGCGACATCGAGTCGTTCTCGTATCTCTATCCGCTGGCCGATGCCAACCTGATTCGCAAGATGGAAGGCGCGGAAGTCACGATGGAGCGGCTGCAGCTGATTACCAAGGCCACGCAGCGCGGCAAGATGGTCGAGCAGATTTTTTCGGTGTTCCTCGGTGAAGTACCTCGCGACGACGCGATTCCCTATGTGGCCGATTTTTTCCTTCAGCTCGAGAACGTGCGCTGGACGTTGGTGTCGGGCATCGTGAACGGATCGTTTGTCATGTCAGTCCGCAATCTCGGCTACACGAGGAACGCCGGCGATTTCGTACGCCGCTACTTTGTCGACATCGGCTCAGCGGGCGGCCATCGTGCAATGGCCAAGGCCGTCGTGCCGCTCGAGGCTTTCCAGATGCGTTTCGGCGCCACCGACGACAACATCGGCGGAAAGATGTCGGAATTGCTGCTCGAGTTCATGCACGAGGCGGTTGACGACAAGAAGAAGAAGGAGGCGGTGGGCAGCCATTGAGGTCCTGTAGAGTTCGAGTCAGGGCAGATGGATGATGGCAGATGGCAAAAGACGTCATCTGCCATCTGCCCTCTGCCATAACTCGCCCGTTAGTCCGTTCCCCCCACCACCGGCTCGATGAACTGCCGGTACGCATCCTCGTATCCCCTATCCATCAATTCACCTAGGCTCTGATAGCGATCCGAACGCTCGTCGTAGGTGCCCTCGAAATCGAGAGGCCCGATTGGGTTGTGCAGCGGCTGAATCAGGAAGAGCCCTTTGAAGCGTTTCTTGTGCGATGCGAGGGCATCGCGGACGACGGTCGTTTCGACAGCGGCCAACTGCTCGGCGACCCGCGAGCGAAGCGAGCCGCTCGGTTTCGTGAGTCGGTGCGGTGCGGAGCGTGCCGAGTCGGGACACACGACCAACACCTGCTCCACTCCGGCTGCCGTCAGTTCGTCAAGCAGCCGCGGTACACTGCCGATACGATCGCAGATGCGATGCGCTTCACCCTTCCAGTAACTCTCCGGCGAGAACGCGAGCAGATGCGGTTCTGTGAGTACGGGAACGGCGACTGCGGCCGCCAGTGCGTCGAGAACCTGACCGCGTCCAACACCGGCGAGATCAATGAGATCGCCGTGCCCTCGTTGGAAGAAGGCCTGCCGCTTTGACTCGGCAATGGCGGCAAACACGAGATCGCCGCGTGTCTCGACGTCAAGGGCCGTCACGATCAGCTCACGAAAACCAGGCTGCCCGAGGTTGTCGAACAGCAGTTCAGCGTATCGACGGCTCAATTCAGGTGCCGGAGGTTCTGGCGCGCTTACGGGCCCTCGAAATAACTGCCACAACGATGCTCGAAAATGCCGCAGTCCCGGTTCGGTCCTCCACGGGGTTCCAAAGAGCCGGGCCCACCACTGCCCCCGGTCGCGATGGCCCCTGGCTGGTCCGCGAGCCACCCACATGGCAGGCTCTGCATGAAATCGCACGGCCGCCACCGCTAGCACGCCAAACGCACTGGCAAAGCACAACATCACCAGTCGCGGGACAACCGTCGGCAACACATTCGGTGCGAAGCCGTAGCGCACCATATCGGTATATGCCGACGCGAGCCGAAAGCCAGCGTCGACATTGATCATCTGCACCAGAAAACTCAGCGGATACGCCACGAGCCCCGTCGCCAGTACCAGTAGGGGGATCGCGAGAATGGCCACCCCCGCCCCCGATAGCATGGCCGCCCATTGAAGAGCGGTGCGCCATTTGTACATACGAATTGGTGGACGCCTGCGCCACACGCCGCCGTCCTCCCATGTTTTCACGCCGGCATCGATTGCCGCGAACAGCGCGCACACAACGCCGATGCCGCGGCCGCTCATCACATCGACCTTGACGCCGGCCTCGTGCAACGCTCGCAGCACTCCGGCATGGTAAGCCCCGCCTGTCCCGTTGCCGGTCAGAAGAACGGCGGTTCTCAGGTGTGGTGAATAGCTCACGCCTCGTCGTGGATGGTCACGAGCTTCAGGATCTCGAAACTGCGTGTGCCACTGGGCGTGGTGACTGTGATTTCATCACCCTCGGTCTTGCCGACGATGGCGCGGCCGATCGGCGAGCTGGTGGAGATAAGGCCCTTGGACGCGTCGGCCTCTTCGGGCATGACCAGCTGGTAGGTGATGGACTCGCCGTTGTCCTCGCGAAGGTTCACGGTGGACCCGAATGCCGCACGATCGTGCGGAATCTTCTCGAGATTCATGATCGAGATCTCGCCAATCCGTTTCTTCAACATCGCAATCCGCGCATTGACGATGCCTTGACGATCTTTCGCGGCCTGGTACTCGGCGTTCTCACGCAAATCGCCAAGCTCGCGTGCGCGCTGTATCTCCTTGGGCAATTCGTGGTGCAGTTCTCTCTCGAGTTCTGCCACTTCATCTTCGAATTTCTTGAGGATTTTCGCCTTCATTCCCATGAAGATCCTAGCACATCTGTTATGCTCTCCAGATGACTGGAGCACCACACTCCAGCGTCAAACGCTACCGCGACCTCGCGCGCAATCCCTCGACAAACGGTCTGGAACGCGAGCTGCTTCTCGACGGTCCGCATCTGCTGTTGGAAGCACGCAAATCAGGCGTCACCGTAGACAGTGCGGCATTCGACGAGGACGCTCTCAACGATCCGTCGATGCGCAGGCTGGCCGGGCACCTCGTCGCGGAGGGTGCCGACGTGTTCATCGTTTCGAGAAAGACGCTCGAGTCGATGAGCCCGGTCAAGACACCTGCCGGCGCTGTCGGAATCGCCCGCCGGTCGCTGTCGTCGCTTCCCAGTGTCCTGGGCGCCGCCAACGCGCTGGTCGTTGTGGCTCACGACGTGCAGGACCCCGGAAATGTCGGGGGCATCATGAGAACGGCGGAAGCAGCCGGTGCGACCGGGTTCATCGCCACGCCGTCGGCGGCCGATCCGCTCGGCTGGAAGGCCCTTCGCGGATCGATGGGCAGCGCGCTCCGCCTTCCGATTGCGCGAGCCGACATCAAAAGCACGGTCGACGCGCTTCGCAAAGCGGGGATTACGCCGACTGCGCTGGTGCCGCGTGGAGGCGAGCCGTTATTCGCCGCAGATTTGAAAGGTCCCACGGCACTGATCCTTGGCGGCGAAGGCGCCGGGCTGCCGTCCGAGGTCGTACGGAAGATCGATCGATCCCTGTCAATTCCGATGATCGGTCCGGTCGAATCGCTCAACGTCGGCGTCGCGGCTGCGCTCGTGCTGTACGAAGCGTTCAGACAACGTCATCCGGTGAGGACTCTGACGTAGCCATGTCCCTATTCGACGATCCCTCAACCGACTCTCCTTCTGCCAGCCTTGCCGGCACTCCCCTCGCCGAGCGCATGCGGCCGGCGACGTTCGACGAATTTGTCGGTCAGCAGGACGTTCTCGCGCCGGGCAAGCCGCTCCGCGAAGCGATTGAACACGATCGGCTCAGATCGATCATCCTCTGGGGCCCTCCCGGGACGGGCAAGACGACGCTGGCACGGCTCATTGCAAAGGCCACGCGTGCGCGCTTCGTGTCATTCAGCGCTGTGCTCGCCGGCATCAAGGAAATCAAAGACGTGATGGCCGCGGCAGAACTGTCACGGAAACAGCTGAACCGTCGGACGATCGTCTTTGTCGACGAAATCCACCGCTTCAACAAGTCGCAGCAGGATGCGTTTCTGCCACGGGTCGAGGCCGGCGACATCGTGCTGATTGGTGCAACGACCGAGAATCCGTCGTTCGAGGTCAACGCTGCGCTCTTGTCCCGCTCCAAGGTGTACACATTGCACGGGCTGACGGACGCCGAAATCGTGACGATTCTCGACCGGGCCCTGCGCGACAAAGAGCGGGGGCTTGGGAACGAACGGATCGACCTAGATGAAGGTGTATTGCCGGCAATCGCGCGCTATTCAAACGGCGACGCGCGTATTGCGCTGAATCTTCTTGAATTGACAACGGCCGCAGCGCCGCAAGACGATTCATCACGCCGCCTCGACCTGCAGACGGTGCAGCAGTCGGTCCAGCGGCGAGCGCTGCTCTACGACAAGAGCGGCGAAGAGCACTACAACATCATATCGGCGCTCCATAAGTCGATGCGCAACAGCGATCCCGACGCCTCGGTCTACTGGCTCGCGCGCATGCTCGAAGCCGGCGAGGATCCGCTCTACGTCGCGCGCCGTCTCATCCGATTTGCATCTGAGGATATCGGCAACGCCGATCCTCAAGCGCTGGCCGTCGCCGTCGCGGCCAAAGAAGCCGTGCACTTCATCGGGATGCCAGAGGGCAATACGGCGCTCGCACAGGCCGCGATTTATCTTGCGACAGCCCCAAAGAGCAACGCCGTCTACATGGCGTACAACGAGGCTGCCGAGGACGCCGTCCGCGAGCTGGCCGAACCTGTGCCGCTGCACATTCGTAATGCGCCGACGAGGCTCATGAAGGAGCTCAATTACGGCAAAGGCTACCGATACGCCCACGACGAGGTTGACGGCATCTCCGATATGGACTGCCTGCCGCCGTCGCTGTCAGGCAAAACGTACTACCAGCCGACCGATCGCGGATTTGAAGAGACGCTTCGAAGACGCATTGACGCGTGGAGGACTGCCCGAACGAAAGCTCGGACTCGTGACTAGGGATTACGGAGTGGATGTGGACGAGGTCGTTATCGCGGAGGCGCAGACGGTCACCGATTACGCGCTCGCACGTACAGTTGTTCGAGGAGTATGCGGCGGCTATCGATGTGGATCTCTGCTTTCAGGATTTTTTGGCGGAGCTCGACAGGCTGTCGGTCATGTACGGCCCGCCGGCGGGCGCGCTGCTGATGGCGCGGATCGGTGGCGACGCAGCTGGGTGCGTCGGCTTGCGCAAATTTCGTGACGATATTTGCGAAATGAAGCGACTGTATGTGCGACCTTCCTACCGCAGACGGCATCTCGGCCGGCGTCTGGCCGAAGGTGTGGCCCTTCGGGCCCGTGAAATGGGCTATAGCACGATGGTGCTCGACACGTTGTCGTCCATGGAGACCGCCCATGCCCTGTATGTGTCGATGGGATTCACGCCGTCTACCGCGTACTATTTGAATCCGCTTGCGGACGTGAAGTATCTGACGCTCGATCTTCGGCCGAGGTCGCAGACCTGACGCGTGGAAGCGCCGCACACACTCTACAACCAGTTGGCCACCCACTTCGCGATGCCCTTGTACCTGAGATCCGACACCGAGGTCGATCCTCCGCTCATCGCCGATCTTGCCGACTACTTCCTGTCCAATTTGCTCTTTCCCGGAACGAGATTGACCTCACTCTGGACCAAACGGCCAGGCCAAAACCAGCGGCTCAATATGGGCGAGTTCACGGCCTCGCGATGGAAGGCTGCGCAGAAGAAAATTCTCAAGGGCGAGTACGCGGTCGTCAATATCACCGGCGAAACACCTGATTTCACGCGTCAGAAGATCGGGCTTTCGCTGCACGTCAATCCTGTAGGCGGTGACGAGCTGATGGTGGGTACTATCGAAGTGACGTGCAGCGTCTCCTATCTTCGGGACATCGCCGTGTCGCTGGCGAAAGTGGAGGCGCTGCTCGAGCTCGGCCGGCGAGCTTGGAATGGAATCGATGGTGGGCCGGCGTACGGGTACGGGCATCTCGCAATCATCCTCGCGCGACCGAGGTTCGACCCGCGTGTACCACCATCACCAGGCGTGCCGTTTCCGTTCGAACCCATCAATCCGCCTGAGCATCGTGCGCATCCAGTGCCGATTGCGTACGTGGGCAACGATATCGAAGGCAACCTGGAACACCTGTATTGCCACGAACGAGGTATCAAGGGCGCGTTCTGGGCCAATTTCCTCTCAGCCGCCTACGTACAGCTAGCGGGAGGCGAAGCGACATTGAGGCGGGCGTTAAATGGAATGCGCATCGAGCGGCTCGATCATGGCGGGTTGCTGATCGTGGCGACCGCCACGCCGCTACCCGACGACTCCGAAGAGACGCGCTCGACTTTCATGCGGCTGGACGAAGCGCTCAGGCCGGCGTTTGTCTCACGCGAGGCGACCGCACAGAACAAGCGCGGCTTGCTCGGGTACTTCTACCGGGAACGGCCGCCACTGCGGTAGACTGCCGCCATGCATCGCCGTGACGTACTCAAAGTGGCCCTTCTTGCGCTGCTGCCGCGGCCCGCATCAGCCGCACCGACTGTGTCGACCTTGATCGGCAACGGCACCGCCGGCTACTCAGACTCCCAGGTCAGCAATCCGTATGGCGTCATCATCGGACGCGATCGGGCATTGTATTTTTGCGATCTCGACAACCAGCGTATTCGTAGGCTCGACTTGAAGTCGCGTGCGACTCGCACGATCGCCGGCGACGGGCAGCGAGCCTACAGCGGCGACGGCGGCCCTGCCGTGTCCGGGTCGCTCAATATGCCGCATGAGATCGTGTTCGACGCGCGCAACCACATGTATATCGCCGAGCGCGACAACCACGTAGTACGGAAGGTCGACGGAACGACCGGCGTGATTTCAACGCTGGCTGGCACAGGCACCGCAGGATTCTCGGGCGACGGCGGCCCGTCGTCGAAGGCGCAACTAAGACAGCCACACAGCATTGCGATCGGGCCGGACGGCCGGCTGCTGATTTGTGATATCGGCAACCATCGCATTCGCGCGGTTGACCTCTCGACCGGGATGATTACCACGATCGGCGGCACGGGCGAACGGCTACCGACGCCGGATGGCGCTCCGCTGAGCGGCACGCCGCTGAACGGTCCCAGAACGATGGTCATCGACCGCGACGGGACCATCTATCTCGCCCTGCGCGAGGGCAATGCGCTC
Source organism: Vicinamibacterales bacterium (assembly GCA_963761975.1). Taxonomy (GTDB): domain Bacteria; phylum Acidobacteriota; class Vicinamibacteria; order Vicinamibacterales; family JAMQPK01; genus JAMQPK01. The sequence goes on along the minus strand of CAVXIR010000007.1, from coordinate 1,120,740 downwards.
TATCGCATCGCGCCCAAGACGAGCACGCTGCATCACCTTGCTGGAACCGGCGAACAGGGGTGGTCTGGCGATGGCGGTCAGGCTCGCGTCGCGAAGCTTTCGGGGCCCAAAGGCCTGGCGCTCTCGGGCCGGAACCTCTATGTCGCCGACACCGAAAGCCACACGATTCGCCGTGTGAATCTTGACACTGGCATCATCACCACCGTGCTGGGCGCGGGCGTGCGTGGCGACGGTCCCGAGACCGATCCGCTGCAATGCAAGTTGTCGCGCCCCCACGGCCTGTTCGCGGACACCGACGGGACACTTTACGTGACCGACAGCGAGGCGCACCGCATTCGCGTGCTGCGTCAGTGATGATGGCTGCGGCGGCCCTGGTGCTTGCCGTCGCCTTCGCCTTTCCCAGTCAGGACGGCACGAGGCTGCTGGCCACCGACGAGATTGCTGACCCTAGCGTCCTGCGAACGGCTGTGTGCAGTGGGGGTCAGCGTCTGGCCGTTCAGTTCGAGCGCAGGCAGCCTGAGGGAAAGGCCAGCACAGCAAGGCAAAGCCCTTCCAACTTCGGCAACACAGCCGGCGCAGTCTTTCGCCTTTTCGGCGGGAACGCAGCCACTGATGCGACGTGTCTGCTGGTAGACGAGTCGTTTCTCGCTGGATCGACGATCGTTCCGTTGAAGCACCCGCCTTCAAATGCGCGGTGCGCGAGCGCGCAGTATCCATCCTTCCAAGCCGCCAAATCACGGCCGGTGGTGGCATGCTGGCCCATAGGTGAATCGCCGACCGGCGTTCAGGTTGCCATCATCGAATTCGCGCGCCGCCTCAGCCACGCGCTCGCAAGCCTCGTCGTCGTCGATGGCGATCGGCGTCTCTATGTCGACTATCCGGCCGAATTCAGGGGACCTGGCGCCGATTTATGGCGTGCAGACGATGGTGGCGAGATTCACGCCGAAGCGTTTGAAGTGGTCGTCTTGTTGAAGCGGGGCACGACGTACTGGATCGCGATTGATTGGGCGGATGCCGAAGGAAAGAACTTGTCGCTCCAGACGGCTGATGGAGAGCAATTCAAAGAAGTGCTGACAGCGTATTGGTACCGCTCGCCCATGTAGATGGTGTAGACAGCGCAGAAGCGCCCGCCTTCGCCGCTTGGCGGCTTCGGCGCGGCAGGCCTGCCTCGCCGTAGCGGCAATAGCCGCGGAGACGGGTGGCACAGGCCTTCAGGCCTGTTTCGCTGTTTACTGCTTCTGGCTGGTCCATCGCACCATCAGCCACCCGATGATGAACGTCGCAACGCCGACGTAGAACGGATTGGGTTGTGGCCCCATCGGACCGGCCATGAAAATATCCACGAGCAGGATCCACATCGCGAAGACCTGCAGAAAGCGCCCCACGTACCAAATCGCCGCCCCAACTCCGGGACTCATATCCTCTGGAAGTTTTTCTCGATCTCGCGCCGGGTGAGCCGCAGCATCACCGGACGGCCGTGCGGACACACCGTCGAATACGCCGTGCGACGCAACTCCTCGAGAATGTGGAGCATCTTCTCGTGCGTCAACGGATAGTTTGCTTTCACCGCGGCGTGGCACGCAGTCGTCGCGGCAATACGGCGCAACGCGTCGCCGACTTCCCTGCCGCGATCGAGACCCTCCAAATCCTCCGCCAGCGCGCGTAACGCCACGACGGCGTCTTCACGGCCGAGCACGGCTGGCACAGCCGTCAGCCGAAGCGTGTCGCCGCCGAACTCGTCGACAGCAAATCCCAGACGATCGAGATCCTCGGCGTGATTCAACAGCGCCTGACGACTCTCGGGAGACAGCTCGACGAGCAGCGGCTCGAGCAGTCGCTGACTTTCGAGGCGGCCGGCGGTCAGCCGTTCCATCAGCCGCTCGAATAGCACGCGTTCATGCGCGACGTGCTGATCGATGATGGCGATGCCATCCACGTCGACCGCAATGATGAACGTGTCGCGGAACTGGCCGAGGGGCATTAAAGGTTTGAGCGGTTCCGGGTTCTCGGCTCTGGGTTCTACGTTCGACGTTCCAGGGGTTGGGTTCTCCGTCATCGGATGCACATCAGCCGCACCCAACGCACCTAGCGCACCCATCGCACCTGACGCACCTAGCGCACCCAAGGTACCCGCTCCGGCCCACCGGCTCGGATAGATTCCGCCGCTCAGCACGCCTGGAATCGACTGCGACACGGGCTCCGAAACGCGATAGCCGTCGGGCAGCAGCTGTAGCTCCGGCACGACGCCTTTGCCGATGGCATCAGTCACCGCGTGTTTCACCGCTTCGTGTACGAACGACTGATCGCGGAACCGCACTTCGGCCTTCGTGGGATGCACGTTCACGTCGACCCGGTCAGCCGGAATTTCGAGGAACAGGTGCACTTCCGGGCTCCGCTCCTTGATCGATGCGTTGCTGTACGCCTCGATGATGGCGTGCGCGATTGTTCGATCCTTCACGATGCGGCGGTTCACGAAGACGTTCTGCGCGCCTCGCGTAGGCCCCTGTTCGGCAAGCGCCGCGACAAATCCCTTGATGCTGAAGCCGGTCAGGGTCTTCCCCACCGGCACGAGGTCAGGCCTGTCGCCGTACACCTGAAAGAGGCGATCCTCGAATCGGGCCACCACGGGCCAGTTCAGCAGCGTTCTCGGACCGCTGGTCAGCGAGAATCCAATCTCGGGGTAGCCCAGCGCGAACTGCGTCACGACGCGCGAAACCTGGGTGGCTTCGCCGGTGTCTGTTTTCAGAAATTTCCGCCGTGCGGGCAGGTTGTAAAACACGTCCGCGACTTCAATCGACGTGCCTTCCGGCGTACCGATTTCCTGGACCGACGCAATGGCGCCACCGTTCACTTTGATTTCCGTGCCCGCGAGATCACCGCGCAGACGCGTCTTCATCACGAAGTGCGAGACCGAGGCAATGCTGGGCAGCGCCTCCCCGCGGAATCCGAGCGTGTTTATGGCCGCGAGATCGTCCGCTCGCTGAATCTTGCTCGTGGCGTGACGCTCGAGCGACAACCGCGCGTCTTCCGGCCCCATGCCCTCGCCATCGTCTTCGACGCGGACGAGGCGCTTACCGCCCAATTCGATGTAGACCTGTACGCGCCGGGCGCCGGCGTCTATGGCATTTTCAATGAGCTCTTTGACGACCGATGCCGGCCGTTCGACCACTTCGCCAGCGGCGATCTGGTTCGCCAAATCGGTGGGAAGGAGATTGATTCGCGCCATTGGGGTTCATCTCACCACGGAGACCACAGAGATCGCAGAGAAGAAGACTTTTACTCTGTGGATCTCTGCGTGCTCTGTGGTTAATGCGATCGTCGAGAGATGCGCTAATCGCCTACCTTCACGGACAACGCGGCCTGTGCAGCGGCCAGGCGGGCCACAGGCACGCGATAAGGCGACATCGACACGTAATTGAGTCCCACCTTCTCGAAGAAGTGAATCGACGAGGGATCGCCCCCATGCTCGCCGCAAATACCCAGCTTGATGTCGGGGCGCGTCGAGCGTCCCTTCTCGACCGCGGTGCGCACCAGGGAACCTACGCCAACGGTGTCGATGGTGCTGAACGGATCCTTCTCGAGAATCTTCTTATCCTGATATGCGCCGAGGAACTTCCCGATGTCGTCACGAGAGAATCCGAACGTGGTCTGCGTCAGATCGTTCGTGCCGAACGAGAAGAACTCTGCCTCGCCAGCGATTTCGTCGGCTGTCAGCGCCCCGCGCGGCACTTCAATCATGGTGCCGACCAGATAATCGATCTTCACGCCCTTCTCTTTCATCGTCTCCGCCGCGACGCGATCGACGACCGCCTTCTGGTCGCGCAGCTCCTTCACGTGGCCGACGAGCGGAATCATGATCTCGGGCACGACCTTCAGCCCCTCTTTCTTGAGCTGAATAGCCGCCTCGATAATAGCGCGCGTCTGCATCTCGGTGATTTCCGGATAGGTGATGCCGAGGCGCACCCCGCGATGTCCGAGCATGGGATTGAACTCGTGAAGCTGCTCGACGCGAGCGAGCAGCTTCTTCTTGCTCTCGAGCTCGCGCCTGTCGCCGTTGGTCACCTCGAGCTTGGCGATCTCGACCATCAAATCTTCGCGCTTTGGCAGGAACTCGTGCAGCGGAGGATCGATCGTCCGGATCGTCACCGGCGAGCCATGCATAGCCTTGAACACGCCGTAGAAGTCGGCGCGCTGCAGCGGCAGCAGCTCCAAGACCGCCTTCTTTCGATCGGTCGGGTTATCTGCCAGGATCATGCGCTGCACGATCGGCAGGCGATCTTCGCCGAAGAACATGTGCTCGGTCCGGCACAGACCGATGCCGCGCGCGCCAAACGCGTATGCGAGCTCGGCCTGGTCTGGCAGGTCCGCATTCGCGCGGATGCCGAGACGGCGCGTCTTGTCGGCCCATTCCAGGATCTTGTTGAACCGCTGATAGATGTCCGACTGCTTCGGCTCCAGCTGGCCATTGACGACCTGAAGGATCTCACTCGGCTTCGAGGCCATCTTGCCCAGCTTGATCTCGCCCTTGAGCCCATCGAACGACACGTAGTCGCCTTCCTTCACGACCTTCCCGTCTACGGTGAACCGCTTCTCTTTCTCTGAAATATTGAGGCTTCCAGCACCGACGATGGACGGCTTTCCCATCTGACGGCCGACAACAGCCGCGTGTGACGTCATGCCGCCGGTCGCTGTCAGAATGCCCTGCGCGACGTGCATACCATGGATGTCGTCGGGCACCGTTTCCTTACGAACCAAAATCACCTGTTTGCCCTGGCGTGTCCACTCGACGGCATCATCCGCCGTAAACACGACCTGACCGGATGCGGCACCCGGCGAAGCAGGAAGACCTTTCGCCAGCAGGGGCGCTTTCGACCACTCGCCCGGATCGAATCCCGGCGAGAGGAGTTGCGACAGTGCCTCGGGATCGACCAGCAGCAGCGCGTCCTTCGGTGACACGATCTTCTCGTCCGCGAGATCGGTGGCAATTACGACGGCCGCGTAGCCGGTGCGCTTGCCGCTGCGCGTCTGCAGCATGAACAGTTTCTCGTCCTGAATGGTGAACTCGAAGTCCTGCACGTCCTTGTAGTGCTTCTCGAGTCGCGTGGTGATCTCTCGCAGCTGCTTATAGGCCTTCGGCAGCACCGCTTCAAGCTCGCGGATCGGCTGCGGCGTGCGCACACCGGACACGACGTCCTCGCCCTGTGCGTTGATCAGAAATTCGCCGTAAAACTCCTTCGCTCCGGTCGCCGGGCTACGGGTGAAGCCAACCCCTGTGGCTGAACGATCGCCGGTGTTACCGAACACCATCTGCTGAACGTTCACCGCGGTGCCGATGTAGTCGGGAATGTCGTAGATGCGGCGGTATTCGATTGCGCGGGGATTCTGCCAGGACCGGAAGACCGCGTTCCGCGCTCCTTTGAGCTGCTCGATTGGATCCTGAGGAAACGACTTGCCGGTTTTCTTCTGAACGACCTGCTTGTAGCGTGCAATCACATTCCGCAGGCCGGCCTCGTCGAGATCGGTGTCGGCTTTGGCGCCACGTTCTTTCTTCGCCGCCTCGAACTCGTGCTCGAAAACGTCCTTGGCGATTTCCAGCACGACGTTGCCATACATCTGAATGAACCGGCGGTAACTGTCGGCGGCGAACCGGCCGTTGCCGGTTTCCTCCTTGAGAGTCTCTACGGTCGCGTCGTTGAGGCCGAGATTGAGAATCGTATCCATCATGCCGGGCATCGAGAATTTCGCGCCCGAGCGCACCGACACAAGCAGCGGCTTCTTTTTGTCACCCAAATTCCGGCCCGCGGATTTTTCGAGCTTCCGCAGGTTGTCGATCATTTCCTTCTCGATCGCGGCGGGAATCTTGCCGCCTTCCTTGTAGTAGATGGTGCAAACAGGGGTCGAGATGGTAAAGCCCGCCGGCACAGGCAGCTTCGCGTTGGTCATCTCGGCGAGGCCAGAGCCCTTGCCGCCGAGCAGGTCCTTCATCGTTCGATCGCCGTCGGCTTTGCCGTCGCCGAAGAAGTAAATGTACTTGCCAGGCTTTGCCAGCTTAGCCACCTTCTCTTCGTTCAGTCGCGGGGCCCCAGCGCCCTGCGCCGCTCGCGGCGTCGCCTTCTTCGCTGCCACTTTCTTTGCCATTCGGTTGTTCACTCCGTTTCCGAAACAATTTCGGATATGTCTGCAATACGCAAAATCTGCTGTTCGAGGCGTTTCATCAGACGCAGGCGTGCCGTGCGCAAGGCGGCGTCATCTACCATCACAAAGATTTCGGTGAAGAATCGATCGACTGCAGGACCGAACTGGGCCGCCTCGACAAATGCGCGGCGCAAATTTTCTCCCGATTTCAGCACGCTGTCAATCGCAGGCCCACGCTCGTCGAGCTCCTTCAACAGCTCAATTTCGGCCGGTTCTTTCAGCCAGTTCCGAAGGTTTGGCTGCGAAACCTCCTCGAGGTGAAAATCGCCCCCCAACTCACGCGCGATGTTCTTGACTCGTTTGAACGCAACCGCGAGCTTTTGAAAGTCGGGCGAGGCGGTGAACTCCGGCAGCACCTCGAGCTTTCGTTTAGCGTCCACCGGACTGTCATCAAATCGGGCGACCGCTCTGACGTTGCGGATGTCATACCCCCGCTGTTCCAGGACGTACTGGTAGCGTTCAATCAGGAACGCCATCATGGCAGGCACGTTACCGTCCGGCCACTTCGAAAATTCCGCAAAAGGCTCGGCCGCTCTCTTGAGCAGCGGCATCAGCACGGGTCTGGCCGGCAACGCGGTCAACTCTTTCAAATCAACCAGCAGCTTGAAGATACCGTGCGCCTGGCGCCGCAACCCAAACGGGTCGCGGGAACCGGTTGGTTTTTCGCCCGCATAGAACATCCCGACCAGCGTGTCGAGCTTGTCTGCGAGTGAGACGGCCGCCCACGTCACGGCTGCGTCGCCGAGTTGTTGGCGCGTCGGCGGCGCATCCGAGGCGGTCGAGTCGGGCAGGTAGTGGTAGTAGATCGCCTTCCACACGCTCTCGGGCTGCCCTTCTTCGCGCGCGTAGATACCGCCCATCACGCCTTGCAACTCGGTCAACTCGGCCACCATCTGAGTGGCCAGATCGGCCTTCGCGAGCCGGCCGGCGACGGCGGCGGTACCTGCTGCTGCAGGGGACGCGAACGGTTCCTCAGCGATCCACGTTGCGAGCTGTTCGACACGCTGCGCCTTTTCGAAGTAGCTGCCGAGCTTCTTGTGAAAGCGGATGGTCTTGAGCCGTTCGACGCGCTCTTCGAATCGAACATTGCGATCGGCATCCCAAAAGAAGCGGGCGTCCCGAAGCCGGGCAGCGAGCACGCGCTCGTAATTGCGCGCCACATTCTTTTCGTTGCCGGCGTCTGTGTTGGTCACGACCAGAAACGCGGGTTTCAAGTGCCCGGTTTCGTCGACGACCGGAAAGTTGTGCTGATGGTGAATCATCGTCGTCGTCAGCACTTCTTCCGGAAGCGACAGGAACTCTCTCGCAAAAGTGCCGGCCATGACCGTCGGGTACTCGATCAAGTCCGGCACTTCGTCGAGCAGCTTCGAATGCAGCATCGCCGCACTGCCAACGCGCCCGCCGAGACTACGTGCCTTCGATTCGAGCGCCCGAGCGATCCGATCCTGACGTTCCTGGCGGTCGAGAATGACGAAATGTTCCCCGAGCCGCGACAGGTAGTCGTCGAACGTGCGCACCTTGACGGCGCGCCCGGCGCGCCCGCTGGTTGTCAAAAACCGGTGTCCGTAGGTCACCGCGGCAGAAACAACTTCCTGTACCGTGGCCGATTCCGAGAGCTCCGTGCGACGGATCGTGAACGGCACCACGCGTCCACCGTACAAATAGAGAATCCATCGAATCGGCCGGCCGAACAGCAACTCCCCTTTTCCGTCGTCCAGATACGCATCCCAATGCATGGCCTTCGGGAAGTTGAACGATCGCAGCGCGGTCGCCAGCACATCAGGTAGTACATCGACAGCGGCTTTCCCACGCTGATGACGACGATAGCCGAGATACGTGCCTTTCGGCGTCTCAACGCGGTCGAGCATTCCGACGTCAAGGTTGTTCTTACGGGCGAACCCGATCGCCGCCTGAGTGGGTTGTCCATCCGGGCTGAACGCCGCAGTGACGGAAGGCCCGGTCAGGAGCTCTTCGAGGTCGTTCTGACGCTCCGAGATCTTCGCGATCCGCGCGGTCAGGCGACGAGGGGTGCTGTAGCTTTCAACCGGCGCGTCGGCGCTCAATCGATGCGCGCGAAGGGCGCCTTCGACACCGTCACGAATCTGGCGTGTCAAACCCGGCAGCCATGAGGCCGGAATCTCTTCGGTGCCGAGTTCGAGTAGGAGTTCACGATCCATTTCAGGGGGTCAGACCCTCTTTTTTCGTTTTTCGTAAGTCGCGTTGGCAGCCCTTTAGGGCTGTCTGACGGGTTCCACCTCAGCCTCTGCCACATATGCCTGCGCAATCGCGATGGCAGTCTGCCGAACGCGCAAGATATAAGCGGCCCGCTCCGATACGCCGACGCTCCCGCTCGCGTCGAGAATGTTGAACAGATGCGAGCACTTCAACGCATGCTCGAGCGCCGGCAGAATCAGACCGCTCCCCAGGAGCCGCTCGGCCATGCCGTAATACTTGTCGAACAGATCGCGGTGAAAGGCGGCGAATTCCTCGCGCGACATCCCGTCAACCTGGCCGTACACATATTTCGACTGCTCAATCTCCTCGCGCATCCTCACCTCGCCGTACTTCACCCCGCCGCCCCACTCGAGGTCGAAGATGTTGTCGACCTTCTGCAGGATCATCGCAATGCGCTCCAGCCCGTAGGTCAGCTCTGCGCTCACCGGGGCGAGGTTTACACCGCCGACCTGTTGAAAGTAGGTGAACTGCGTAATTTCGAGACCGTCGAACATCACCTGCCATCCGATGCCCCACGCGCCAAGCGTCGGCGATTCCCAGTTGTCTTCTTCGAACCGGATATCGTGTGCCCGCGGATCGATCCCCACCGATTCGAGGCTCTGCAGGTAGATCTGCTGGACCTCGTCGGGCGCCGGCTTGAGAATGACTTGAAACTGATGGTGCTTGAAAACCCGGTTTGGATTCTGCCCAAAGCGCCCGTCATCGGGGCGCCGCGACGGCTGGACGTAAGCCACATTCCACGCTTTCGGGCCGAGCACGCGCAACAGCGTTTCGGGATGCGAGGTGCCCGCCCCCACCTCGAGGTCGAGCGGCTGCTGAATGATGCACCCCTGTGACGCCCAGAACGCACTCAATTTGAGAATGAGGTCTTGGAGCGTCACGACCGCATCATTTCCTTGAGCACTTTGATCGATCGAGGCTCGCGCTCGAGGTGCATCGCAATGAGGCTTCGATGCAGCGACTCCAGCTCGCGCAGCGTCTGGCGATCGACGGCCAGGCCGGTGAGTTCCTGCGGGCCGATCTTCCGCGCTGCAGTCAAAAATGCCTGCGCCTCGGACGAGAGACTCTGTACGCGAGCTGCCGGGTAAACGCCCTGCAGGCTGAGCAGCCAGTACTCGAAGTACCGCGTCAAGGGCTCTGGCGGGACGCCGGTGACCAGCGCTTCCACCATCGACACGCCGAGTCGATACAGCCGCTCGTCTTCATGGCTTTCGGCCGCCCACTCGTCGATGAGCTCGGCGAAGTACGTCGCGCATCCAAGGGCTTCGATCGTGCCACTCGACAACGGCGAGCGCGACGACTCGGAGTAGTTCAAATTCACGAGCTCGCGTCGTTCCTTCTCGAAGTACGCGACGCGCACGTGCGTGAGCGGCTCGAGCGCGCCGACGAAGTTCGATTTCGGCCGCCGGGCGCCCTTTGCCACACCCCGCTTCTTGCCGCGATCGCGGGTCAGAAATACCACAATCCGGTCAGCTTCACTGAGCTTGTAAGTTCGGAGAATGAGCGCGTCGGCGCTGTAAAGGGGCATGCAGGCTCTTCATTCTACCCCGCACTTACTAAGTACCGTTGGAACACGGTGGCCAGTCCCAGGAAGGACGCGAAGCCGCACACGTCTGTAAATGTCGTGATGAAGACGGCGGAGGCGAGCGCCGGATCGACCTTCAACGCCTTCAACCCCAGGGGAATCAGCGTGCCGGCCAGGCCGGCGACAAAGAGGTTGATGACCATCGCAAACCCCAGAATGATGCCGAGCCGCGGATCGCCGTTCCTCGCCCAGGCGACGATCGCAGCAATTGTGCCGAGCACCAGGCCATTCCCTATGCCAATCAGCACCTCTTTGGTCAGCGCCTTGCGCGAGTTGGTCCAGGTGAGCTCGCTGAGCGCAATCCCGCGAACGATGACCGTCAGAGTCTGCGTCCCCGCATTACCGCCCATGCCGGCGACGATCGGCATGAACACGGCCAGCGCCGTCCAGGCGGCTATCGTGGTTTCGAACATTCCGACCACACCAGCCGCCAGGAAGGCTGTCACGAGGTTGACGATCAGCCACGGCATGCGTTTGCGCAACGACTCGGAGGCCGGTGTAAAGACGCGCTCATCACTCGAGACACCGGCGAGACGATAGAGGTCTTCGGTCGCTTCGTCTTTGATGACGTCGATGACGTCATCGACAGTGATGACGCCGACGAGCTTGTTCGATTCGTCGACAACAGGAATGGCCAGCAAGTTGTACGAAGCAACCAGGCGGGCCACTTCCTCCTGGTCCATGTCGACCCGCACGCCTACCGGATCCGGCGTCATGATCCGTTTGAGCGGCGTCTCTGGCGACACCAGCAGCAGGCGTCGCAACGAAGTGACGCCGACTAGATGGCCTCGCGCATCGACGATGTAGAGGTAGAAGACCATCTCGACATCGCGGGCGGACTGCAGGGCGGTGATGGCTTCGCCCACCGTCATGTCTTCGGACGAGGCGAAGACATGCGGATTCATGATGCGGCCGGCCGTCTGCTGGGGATACTCGAGGAGATTCTCGACCTCGCCCGATTCCTTGCGGCCCATCAGCTCGAGGACGGCGTTCGAGAGCTCTTCCGGCAGGTTATCGATGATCGCGGCCGCATCGTCTGACGGCAGCTCTTGGACCAGCTTGGCGATTTCTTCCGCCGATCGGCCGGCGAGCAGCTGCGCGGCTGCTTGCGGACCGAGCTCGCTGAGGGTTTCCATCGCGAGCCGGCTGTTGCGTTCGACGAGGACGGAGAACGACGCCAGGCGGTCGCGTTCGGGCAGCTCGCTGAAAATTTGCGCCAGGTCGGCCGGATGCTGTTTTTGCAGGAGATTCGACAGGTTGGCCGTGGCGCCCACGCGGAGGAGGCGCTTCACCGAATCCAGAACGAGATCGACCTTCCTCTGCGGCGGCATACGAACCCGTTACTCTAACATGCTGACACTCATCAGCGGAGCCCGACCGTGATCAAAACGGCTCGCGCCATCGCAGTCGCGGAAATCGCGCGTAGTCGCGATCGGTCGTAATCCACTCGCACCCCGACTCGATCGCCAGCGCGGCGAACCACGCATCCTGAACGAGATTGCCTTTCACCCGGCCCTGTCGACACAACTCCGCGAAGATGCTCCAGTGACGTTCACGCGGCTGCATGATCGTGCAGTTCGGTGCATCGATGATGGCACCGCAGAACTTCAGGGCTTCATCGAGGCGGCTCGGGTTTACGTATATCCCTGGATGAGTACCTGATGCGGACGAGGGAGGCCAGGGTCTGAGGAGAGATACCAAACGGCGCTTCCTCATTAATTGTCCCTTCCAACCAGCGGTGATAGTCGAGGTGGCGCGGGGAGTCGCGCCGAAACGCATACAAGAGGACGTTCACATCTGGAAGGATCATCGGCCCTCGAGCCGATCCAGCAATTCGCGCGAGTCGTCCAGATCGACACCGGCCCGCGTTCCACCGGTCGCCCTGGAGACCGGTAGCTTCACATGGCTTCGTTTGGCAGGACGGTGAGACGCCGAAAGAATCAGCCGAAGACCGCGTTCGATCAGCGCGGTGACAGTCTCACCGCGCCGGGCGGCCTCGGCTTTGACCTGTTTCAGCAGAGCCTCGTCCAGGCGAACGGTCGTACGCATGTCTCAGCATACCTTTGGAGACATACATATGTCTACCTCTGTGGGGCCTATGTCGATCGGCCGATCGTCGCCATGGGTTAGTTAGACCTCGGCTCGCGAGAGTGGTAGCATCCACCTCATTCAGTTTGCGGAGCGCATCATGATCAAGAACCTGCTTTCCACTTTGCTCACCGGGTTTGTGACGTTCACCGCCCTTGGCTCGTTTCTGCTGTTCACCCCTTCGTTCGCGCAGCAACCTGCGAGCGATGTCGCCATCGACAACGACGACATCGGCGGCGTCGTGACCGGACCCAAGGGGCCCGAAGCCGGTGTCTGGGTGATTGCAGAAACCCGCGACTTGGGGGTCCGATACATCAAGAGCGTGGTCACGGACGACCGAGGGCGATTTGTCGTTCCCGATCTCCCGCCGGCGAATTACCAATTCTGGGCTCGGGGCTATGGTCTTGTGGACAGCGCGAAGACAACCGCGAAGCCGGGGCAACGCCTCGCCATTACCGCGCTCATCGCACCAAGCGAGGCTGCCGCCGCACACTACTACCCCGCGATCTACTGGTACTCGATGCTGATGATTCCCGCCACGGACCAATTCGGCGGTAAGAGCAGCATCCCCCCGCGCCTGACTCAGATGAATTGGATTAGCTCGATGAAGAACACCGGCTGCATCGGTTGCCATCAGCTCGGTCAGGCATCGACGCGCACGATTCCGGAGGTGTTCGGCAAGTTTTCATCCTCCGCAGACGCGTGGCGGCGGCGAGTGCAAGCGGGCCAGTCGGGTCAGCAGATGCTCGGCCAGTTGAACGCCCTGGGCGACATCGCATTTGCCAACTACGGCGACTGGACGGATCGGATCGCCAAAGGCGAGCTCCCCTTTGCCAAACCGCCGCGGCCCCAGGGCGTCGAGCGCAACATCGTCGTCACGTTGCGCGACTGGATGAACGACAGACAGTATCTGCACGACCTGATTGCGAGCGACCGCCGCAATCCGACCGTCAACGCCTACGGGCCGCTCGTCGGATCGCCCGAGTACAGCTCCGACACACTGCCGATCCTCGATCCCGTCAAGAACGTGTCGACCACTTTCAAGGCGCCGGTGCGCGATGCCAGCATGCCGCTCAATCTCGGCCCCGGCCACGCCGCCGGGCTCGATGCGTTGCAGTCCTCGGCCTATTGGGGCACCGATCGCATTTGGGAGACGCGCGTCAACAACCACAACGCCATGTTCGGGCGCGACGGCCGGGTGTGGCTGGCTGCCTCGGTGCGCGGCGCGGAGAATCCGGCGTTTTGCAAGTCAGGGTCGGACCATCCGTCGGCGAAGGCGTTTCCGATGGAGCGAGCTACCCGTCACATCGCCGTACTCGATCTCAAGACGTCGAAATATGCGTTCGTCGAGACCTGTTTCTCGACGCATCACCTGCAGTTCGGTTACGACGCGAACGACACGCTCTGGACCAGTGGCGGCGGTCCGGTGGTCGGCTGGGTCAACACGAAGATGTTCGACAAAACGGGCGATGCCGCGAGATCGCAGGGATGGACGGCGCTGGTCCTCGACACCAACGGCAACGGGAAGCGGGATGCGTATGTCGAACAAGATCAGCCTGCAGACCCGACGAAGGACACACGAATCAACTCACCCTTCTATTCGATCATGCCCAATCCCGCTGATGGGTCGATCTGGGGATCGACGCTCGGCGTTCCTGGTGCGATCGTGAGAATTGCGCCGGGATCGAATCCTCCAGAGACAGCGCTGGCCGAGATCTACCGTGTGCCGCTGCCCGGCTTCGGCGCACGAGGCGCAGATATCGATCGTCAAGGAGTCGTCTGGGTGTCACTCGGCAGCGGGCACATGGGTAGCTTCGACCGGCGCACGTGCAAAGCGCCGCTCAATGGACCCAAAGCCACTGGCGACCATTGCCCCGAAGGTTGGTCGTTTCATCAGTATCCCGGCCCCGGCTTCAAAGGCATTGGCGAAAACAGCGCCGAGTCGAGCTACTACTCGTGGGTTGATCAGCACAACACATTCGGGCTCGGCAACGACGTGCCGATGTCCACGGGCAATCTGAACGACGGGATCATCGTGTACGCCAATGGACGAATGGTCGTCCTTCGCGTGCCATATCCAATCGGCTTCTACGCCAAGGGGTTTGACGGGCGTATCGACGATCCGAAAGCGGGTTGGAAAGGGCGCGGAGTGTGGGCGGCCAATGGCGATCGCACGCCGTGGCTGATTGAGGGCGGCAAGGGCACGAAACCGCTGGCGGCGCATTTCCAGTTGCGCCCGGATCCGCTCGCGAAATAGGCGCAGGTCGCAAGTCGACTCTGACTCACATTTCGCAGATGTGAGCAATATTGCGAACACGGGCACGTCCGTTGACAGTGCTCGCGTCGAAACCGACAATTGCGAAGGTCGATGCTGTTGAGTGTCGTTCGTCTCGGATTCGCCGTTGGTGTCCTCGTCCTGTCTGTCGTGTCTGCGGGGGCTCAAGCTACTGCAGAGCCGGACGCTCCTGCCCAGGAACCGCCTCCCCACGACCACGCTGCCATGCTGGCGGCTGCCGGCAAGCAATGGCAGCTGATGTGGGACGGCGCTCTCTTTACCACGTTCAACTATCAGGGCGGTGAGCGCGGTGACCGTGACTTCCGCGCGCAGAACTGGCTGATGGTGATGAGCAGCCGTCAGCTCGGCCGCGGCACGTTGCAGTTGAGCGCAATGGCGAGCCTAGAACCGGTGACGGTCGGCGCAGCCGGCTACTCGCACATCTTTCAACTCGGCGAAGCCTACCAAAATCTCCCGGTGACCGACCGGCAGCATCCGCACGATTTGTTCATGCAGCTCGACGCGGGGTGGCGTGTGCCGATCGGCAAGACAGAGCTGTCGATATCGGGCGGCCCGGTTGGTGCGCCCGCGTTTGGCCCGGTCGCGTTCATGCACCGGCTCTCGGCATCCGAAAACCCTGTGGCGCCGCTGACACACCACACCTTTGATTCCACTCACATCGCGATGGGCACCATGACGGGCGGCGTGCGGCGGGGCGCCTTCGCACTCGAAGCATCCGCGTTTCATGGCCGCGAGCCCGACGAGCATCGATACGACCTCGACACCGGCGCACTCGATTCGGGCTCGGCTCGCTTGTCGTGGCGGCCCGGACGCGGCCTGGAATTCCAGTTCTCACGCGCCTACATCCATCAGCCTGAGGTGCTCGAGCCGGGGAACCAGAAACGCACGAATGCGTCAGTGTCTTGGCTGCACACACGGCCGAACCGCGCGTTCACCGCAATCACGGTCATGTCCGGACGCGTCACGCGGACCTACACGTGGAGTGCGGCTGTGCTCGTCGAAGGGGTCCACTGGATGGGGAACCAGGCTGTGTACGGACGATACGAAGGCACGGGACTCGAAAGCGAGCACCTGATGTTTCCGAAGTTCGTGCACCCACCGCACCCGGGCGAGTTCGTCGATTCACTGCACGCGATCACCCTCGGCGGCGTCCAACGCCTGATGGCCAGTCGCGGAATCGATCTGGCGGTTGGAGGCGACGCGACCATCTATCGAGTGCCCGCGCGGTTGAAACCCACGCACGGCGAGCGGCCCGCGTCGGCGCACATCTTTCTTCGCATTCGACCCTTACGCGCGGCACCACCCTCCGAGCACCATCATTGACCGACCGCCCGCGTTACTTGGAACCTGAGAAACTCGCGGTAACAGTGCCCAGGCCTCCGGGACACAGGTGCGATGCGATCTTTTCCGTCCCCGACACGTTCGAGTCCAGGACGAGACCTCTGATCGTGCTCACACCGTGAGCTTGTGAGTCGGTGCCATCGGCGCCCACGGCCGCGAGGCCGCTGCTTCCCGTGAACGTGCCGTCATCCTCGAGACTGCCGGAATACGCTCTCTCTTCCTGCCCCTGGATAAGACGGATCGTCAGACGCCGTGCGCTGCCGCTGAGCACCAGGCGGCCGCTGGACGGCAAACTGATGCCGCATCGATTCGATGCCACCGTCACCCTTACCCCAAACGTCGCGCCGCTGAAAGGCGGCGGCGGCAGTGGTCGAAGGCTGACGTCAAAGTGCAAATCACCAGCGAGGGCGGCGACTCCCTCCGAGGTTTCATAGCCGGGTCTCGTCACCCGAACCGTAAGGTTGCCCTGAACGAGCGCAGCGAGACTATAGAATCCGCTTTCGTCGGACACCGCTTCCCGGCCGGCATCGGGACCATCAAGAATCCGCACGGTCGCACTCGCCAGGCTTCGTCTCGTGACGCTATCGCTGATGATGCCGGACAGCGTGCTCCTGCCGGGCGGACGCGCGTCGACCGACACCGGTGCGGCGGCCGATACCTGTTCGAGCGCTGCTCGAATCTCACACGACCCGGCGCCGACGAGCGTGAGCTCGCTGCCGAGCACCGCGGCCGTGGCCTCATTCGACGAGCTCCAGGTTACCTTCGACGTGACATCTTCTGTCTGGCCGTGCACGTAGGTTGCGATCGCTTTGACTGGAAAGGAATCGCCGACCGTTCCTGAGGGCGGGACACCGGAGATTTCGAGTGCCTCCAGCGGAAGCGTTGCCGACGTCGGTCCGATGTTGCCACCGAAGCTGCAGGCACTTATCACGGTGCCACAGATCGAGGCGACGGAGAACCGGCGCAAGGCTGCAGTCCAGCGCCGACGGTCGGAGCAGTGTTGGAAGAGCACGGCGTGCAGCAATTATAGCCAGCGATTCACGCTTGTGAGCGCAGAGGACCACACAGCGACATGGTGATCGACACAGCGCGTGATTGCCAGATTTTGCAATCATGTGAACCTACTTTTTCAGTCCCGATGTCCAGTCCAAAACGATGGTCAACGGTGTCTGAACGGTTTGCTCCTCGAGCGCGAGAAAGAGAAACCGCTGCCCGTCGGCGGACACATCGTAGGGGTGATTGGCCGACAATGTCGAAGGTGTCCGGAACAGCGACTGACTAGGATCGCGGAGGCTTCATACCCAATTCGTCCAGCATCCGCTCGTCTTCGCGCCACTGTTCTTTGACGATGACCCGTAGATCGAGAAACACCCGGCTTTGAAGGAGCGTCTCTATCTCGTGGCGCGCGGCTGTGCCGATCTCTTTAATCATTTCGCCACCGCGGCCAATGACGATCGGCTTCTGCGATTCGCGGTCGACCAGAATCGTCGCCCATATCCGTGTCATATGATCTTCGTCCGTCGGTTCCTGGAATTTATCGATGAGCACCGCGATGGAAAACGGAAGCTCGTCGCGGGTCAGGCGCAGCACCTGCTCCCGCACCATCTCGGCCGCCATGTCGCGCTCGGGCTGATCGGTCAGGTAGTCCTCGGGATACAGCGGAGCCCCTTCTGACAGAGCGTTCAGGAGCACTTCCTCGAGGTGGGCGACGTTGTCGCCGGTCGTTGCCGATATCGGGACAATGGCTTCCCATTCCCGCTCCCTGCTGAACTGGTCGATTATCGGCAGCATCTTGTGCTTCTTGATGAGGTCGACCTTGTTGAGGATGAGGACGACCTTCGCCGGCGTGTCCTTCACCAGATCAAGAAGGTAGCGAAGACCGGCGCCCGGACTCTCGGACACGTCGACGACCACGCCCACCACATCGACCTCGCGCAGCGTCTCGACAGCCGTTTCAACCATACGCACGTTCATGCGATGCAACGGCCGGTGGATACCGGGCGTGTCGACGAACACAACCTGCCCGGCGTCGTAGTTCTTGACGCCCAGAATGCGTCTGCGAGTGGTCTGGGGCTTGTCGGAAACGATGGCGAGCTTCGTCCCGACGATGCGATTGAGAAGGGAGGACTTGCCTGCGTTCGGCCGTCCGACGAACGAGACGAACCCGGATTTCACGTCAATCGCGCGAGCCGAGCATGCGCTCCTCGCTGCTGGTCTGGGCTGGAAGTTCGGCCCGCGCCCCTCGAGGCTCGGGTTCGATGACGCGGGTAATCCGGACTTTTCGGACGCGACGCCTCTCGGCGTCGAGTACTTCGACGTGAAGGCCGTCGATATCGAACGCCTCGCCGATAGCGGGCACGTGGCCGAGGTGGCTCAGCAGATAACCGCCGACTGTCTCAAAACCCTCGCGCTCGATCGACACGTGCAGCCGATCCGCGATTTCGTCGACGTCCGCAGTTCCGCTGAAGACGAACGAGCCGTTCCCCTCGTCGAGGACCGGCTCGGCCTCGACGTCGTACTCGTCGCGTATCTCGCCGAAGATTTCCTCGACGAGATCTTCGAGCGTCACCAGTCCGGCCGTGCCGCCGTATTCGTCCACGACGATGGCGCTTTGAATGCGTTGCTGCTGGAACTCGCGCAGCAGCTCGCTCACCAGCTTGGTCTCCGGGACGAAATGTGCCGGACGAAGATGGTCGGTAATCGGCGCGTCACCTTTGGGCGAATCGCCGAGCAGAATCAGATCCTTCACGTACACGAAGCCGAGAATGTTGTCGAGGTTGTCGCGAAACACCGGAACGCGCGAGTACTCCTGCTCGCGGATCAGCGCTCGAAGATCATCGAGCGTCGCATCGGCACGGATGGCGACGATGTCGGGGCGCGGCGTCATCACTTCGCGAACGAGCGTGTCTCCAAAATCGACAATGGACTTCAACAGCTTGCGCTCTTCCTGCCCCTCCGCCGAGCCTGTCTCGCTGGCCGCCGCGCTGGTAATCACCTCGCCATCGTCGTTGACTTCGTCGCGATTCACCGACACCGGTGCGCTCCGCTCATGTTTCGAGTGGTTCAGCAGGTGAAGCAACCCGTACGTGATCGGGTTGAGCGCCCGGCTCATCATCGCGAAGGTCGGCAACAACACTTCGAGCACGCGCTCCGGATTGCGCGACACGATCAGGAAAGGAATGAGGAACTCGCAGACAGCACCGATGGCAACCATCGATCCAGCCAAAAGCAGAAGCGCCCCTGGCCCCGAGACGCCGATCAGCATCGCCAGGAGCAGGACGATGAACCCTTCGATCAGACCGAGCAGCGTGCGAAGAGGTAGGAACAGGAGCAACGGCTCCTGCAGATAGCGCTCGAGGTGTGGCGCCCTGCCGCTACCTTCGGCCAGCAGGCGAAGAGAGACGCGCATCAGCGCGTTGAATGCCGCCTGAATGGTGCCGAGATAAATGGCACAGCACGCCAGCAGAAACAGAATTAGCGGAATCATCGTCAGTCGCGGGGCCCCACTCCCCGCTCCACGCCCGCCGTCGTTCGCAGAATTCGAGCGAACTTTGGCGAGGCCGCGCCGAAGCCTTGCGAAGGCGGGCCGCTCGCATTCGCAGGCCCGTCAGGCGCACCCACACGGCTGCCACGTTGAGGCCCCCGCCCGCCCCGTTCCCGCCGTCGCTCCGCTTTTGCGAGGCTCCCAGTAGCCTTCGCGAGATCGGTCGCTCGCGGTTCTGTGGAACGCGCGATCAGCCCCAGAGGCAAGCCGGCCTTGCGCCTGAGGCGCGTTTCCGCTCGAGCCATCCGCCCACTGTCGCCTTCGTGATCGTAACCGAGAAGGTGCAAAAGGCCATGTAGGGCAAGAACCCGAAATTCGGCGCCAAGCGAGTGCCCTAACAATTTGGCCTGTTTTTGCGCAATTCCGCGCGCGATCGCGATATCACCCAGAAACGGAGTCGGGAGAGCTTTTCCAGCGCCAGATTGAAAAACCCCTGCCGACCCTGGGAATGACAATACATCTGTCGCCGTGTTGATTCCACGGTAGAGACGATTCAGAGCCTTGACCCTGCTGTCGGGAAGAATCGCGACGGTGACCATGCCACGAGCCGTACGGGGAGCGATACGCGCGAGCCATGGTCCAAGGCCTTTCGCGCTGCCGCTTTTACGCCCTTCTTCGACCACGCCGACATGGACGGTCAGACCTGCCCGCCCTTTCCGGTCGTAAACGATTCGTAGGCCTTTACGATCTGCTGCACAAGCTTGTGGCGGACGACGTCGCGCTCGTCGAAATGGATGAAGGAGATACCTTCAATTCTCGCAACCACTTTCATGGCTTCCACCAGACCCGACGTCCGTCCTGTTGGAAGATCGATCTGTGTAATGTCGCCGGTGACGACGGCCTTCGATCCAAAGCCAAGCCTCGTCAGGAACATCTTCATCTGCTCTGACGTGGTGTTCTGCGCCTCGTCGAGAATGACGAACGCGTCGTTGAGTGTCCGGCCGCGCATGAACGCAATCGGCGCAATCTCGATCGTGCCTCGCTCGATGAGCCGCTCGGCGCGTTCCACTTCGACCATGTCGTAGAGTGCGTCGTACAACGGCCGCAGATACGGGTTCACTTTCTCCTGCAGATCACCGGGAAGGAAGCCGAGCTTTTCGCCGGCTTCAACGGCTGGCCGCGCGAGAATGATGCGGGTCACGCGCTTGGCGAGTAAGAACGAGACGGCCTGCGCCATTGCGAGATAGGTTTTGCCCGTGCCCGCCGGTCCGATGCCGAACACGATGTCGTTCTGTTCGATCGCGTCGAGATAGCGCCGCTGGTTGATTGATTTCGGCGCGACGCGGCGCTTGCCCGACTGCGTTGGAGTTGTTTTGAGGAAGTAATCGCGGAGGTCGATATTCGGATCGGCGGCTACCAGTTGAGTCGCCGTTTTGACGTCTCCGTTGGAAACCCGATACCCCTCCTGGAAGAGCGTACCGAGTTGTGTGAAGAGGCGTTCAACCTTATCTACATCGGCGGGCGGGCCATCAACGATGACCTCGTGTCCCTGCGTCCGCAGCCGGACGCCGAACTGTGACTCGATGGTCTTGAGGTTTTCGTCGTAAGAGCCGAACAGCGTCTCAATCCCGTCTTCCGGAAGCGTGATTCTTGCCAATGGGTCTAGTATATCTCCTTCACGTTCAAGGCATTAGCAGGGCTGACCACCTTCGCCACGGTTACGGTGGTCCGCCGTAGCTTTACGCAGGCGGAAGCCCCTGCGCTGCCACTAGTTGCGCTTAGAATCCCTGATTTGGACATGTAACTCTCGCAGCTGCTTCTCGGTGACCGGCGAAGGGGCGCCCATCAGCAGATCCTCGGCATTCTGCGTCATTGGAAACGCGATGACCTCGCGTATGTTCGGTTCTTTCGCCAGCAGCATCACGATGCGATCGATTCCGGGAGCCAGGCCTCCGTGCGGCGGCGCGCCATATCGGAATGCATTCAACATGCCGCCAAACCTCTTTTCAACTTCCTCAGGGCCGTACCCCGCAATCTGAAAGGCGCGCAGCATGATGTCTGGGCGATGGTTGCGAATCGCGCCGCTGGAAAGCTCCACGCCATTACAGACAATGTCGTATTGGTACGCTTTGATAGACAGGGGATCCTGTTTCTCGAGCGCGTCGAGCCCACCCTGCGGCATCGAAAACGGGTTGTGACTGAAGGTGACCTGCCCGGTCTCCGGATCCTTCTCGTAGAACGGAAAGTCCGTAATCCAACAGAACTTATAGGTGTTGGCCTCGATGATGTCGAGCTCGCGCCCCAGGTGGCTGCGAAGTCCATCGACCGGCCGCCCGATTTTGTCCGCCTGCTCTGACGCGAAAAAGATCGCGTCGCCGCTTTTCGCACGCGCCGCGTTAATCAACTCGGTGCGTTTGTCGTCCGACAGAAACTTCGCAATCGGTCCTTTAGCCTGGTCCGCGAGCACCAGGTACGCCACGCCGGCGAGTCCAAGAGCCTGCCCGGCTTCGACGGTTTTGTCGAAAAAACTGCGCGATTTTTCGGCGGCGCCTGGTGCAACAATTGCGCGCACGACGTTACCGGCGGCGACGGCCTTGGCGAACACGGCAAAACTGGAATCGCGAAAGATCTCGGTCACATCGGCCGCCCGAATCGGGTTCCGGAGGTCGGGCTTGTCACTGCCGTACGCCGTCATCGCTTCTTCGTAGGGAATACGCGGAAACGGCGGCGCCGTCACCTGCCAGTCCGAAAACTCTGAGAACACGCCGGCCAGGACCGGCTCAATCGCCGCAAACACATCGTCCTGCTCGACGAACGACATTTCGAGGTCGAGCTGATAGAACTCGCCCGGCGAGCGATCGGCCCGCGCATCTTCGTCGCGGAAGCACGGTGCGATTTGGAAGTAGCGATCGAACCCCGACACCATCAACAGCTGTTTGAACTGCTGGGGCGCCTGCGGCAGCGCATAGAACTTGCCCGGATGAATCCGGCTCGGAACGAGATAGTCGCGTGCGCCTTCGGGTGAGCTCGACGTCAGTATGGGCGTCTGGTACTCGAGAAAGCCCTGCTCCACCATCCGCCGCCTGATGCCCGAAATCACCTTCGATCGCAGGACGACGTTGCTGTGGATCTTGTCGCGCCGGAGATCGAGAAAGCGGTACCGCAGCCGCTGCTCTTCGGGAATGTCCTGAGTGCCCGAAACCTGAAACGGCAGTAACTCGGCCGCCGACAACACGTCGAGCCGCTCGGCGACGACTTCGATGCGCCCGGTGGGCAGCGTCGGATTGATGTTCTCCTCGGTTCGTGCGATCACCTTGCCGGCCGCCGTAATGACGCTCTCGAGTTTCACTGACTCCGCAGCCTTGAACGCTTCGGAGTTCGGCGTAAATACAATCTGAGTGACGCCGTAGTGGTCCCGCAGGTCGATGAACAGCAGGTTGCCATGATCGCGCTTGCGGTGAACCCAGCCGGAGACACGAACGTGCTGCCCGACGTTTTCGGGGCGAAGCTCGTCGTTCTTGTGCGTGCGGTACTTGTTCTCGGTCACGTATTCCCTAGACGCGGGGCTCTGTTTGCTTCTTTAGGGCTCGCGGGGCCCCACCCCCGCTCACCGAAGACGCGACCGCTCGGGCTACGCCCTCGGGTCGCGCGAGTCACTTAAAACCTGCTGAATGAACGATACGACCTCTGCCTTGGGCAGGGTCTCTTTTCTCTTCGTGGCAACGTTCCGCACTGTCACCGTTCCCGCGGCAACTTCATCCTCGCCAAGAATCGCGATAAATCGCGCACGGCGCTGATCGACGTGCTTGAACACCTTATCCATCTTCTTCGCCACGTCCGGATATAAATCGACGCGCAGCTGCCCGGTTCCCCGCAGCTCGCGCGCCGTCTCCATCGCGAGCGGCAGCGCCTTCTCGTGCAGAGCGGCCACGACGACGTCGACCGAAGACTGGTCGACGTCGCTCGGAAACATACCCTTCTGCTGCATGACGACGAGAATTCTCTCTAATCCGATCGAGAAACCACACGCGGGCAATTCACTCCCGAGAAACATCCCAATCAGATTGTCATAACGGCCACCGCCGCCCAGACTTCCCGCAAGGTCGGGAACAGTAATTTCCATAATCGCGCCAGTGTAGTAGGACAACCCACGAGCCAGTCTGGGATCCACGTACACGTGTTCGGCGACCGATGTGGCCCGAACGAGCTTCAGGATTTCGACAAGGTTCTCGACAGCATTCCTGTGTTCCGTCGACTCTAAGATGTCGTGTATCTCCGCCAACCGGCCGACGCTAACCATTACGCCGTCTCGGCCTGAATCCGTCTCAAACCCCGCGAAGATATTGCGGAGCATTCCCATCAAGCTCTTTGCCTTCTGCGGATCGATGCCACGAAGAGCAAATTCGTCCTCGACTCCCTTGTCGCCAATCTTGTCGAGTTTGTCGAGTGCCACAAGGGCGGTCTCATGTTGCTGCCGGGGAATCTCATTGGCCTCGAGCAACCCTGTCAAAACCCCTCGATGGTTCACGATGATCTTGAAATCCTGAAAGCCTAATCGCTCGAACGCGTCGCCTACAGCCGCAATCTGCTCTGCCTCCACGACGGGCGAGGTGGAGCCCACGCTGTCGATGTCGCATTGATAGAACTCGCGAAAGCGGCCGCGTGCCGGTCGATCGGCGCGCCACACCGGCTGGATCTGGTAGCGCTTGAAAAACCGCGGCAGCTTCGATTGATACTCTGCAATCACCCGCGCGAGCGGCACGGTCAGGTCATAGCGCAGTGCCAGATCGGCCTCGCCGCTGGCTTCGTGCTCGCCGCGCTTGAGGATCTTGAAGATCAGCTTGTTGGCCTCGTCGCCGGCTTTGCCAAGCAACGTTTCAATATTTTCGACGGCCGGCGTTTCGAGCGGCTCAAAACCGTAGCGATCGTAAACACGACGGATGATGCCGACCACGTACTCGCGTCGACGCACGTCGTCGGGCAGAAAATCGCGCATGCCGCGCGCGGGCTGGGTGCTCATTCTGAGTCGGGCGCGGGCATGTAGTCCTTGCGGTAACCGACATAGCGCACGGCATAGTCGCGAATGGTCGCGACTTCTTTCTCCGTGAGCTCTCGCTTGAGCGATGCTGGCCGGCCCATCAGCAGCGAGCGTGCGGGAAACTTCTTCTCCTCGGGCACCAGCGTGCCGGCCGCGACGATGGAGTCCTCGCCGATCTCGGCGCCGTTCAACAGCATGGCACCCATCCCGATGAGCACGCGGTCATGGACCGTACAGCCATGCAGCACGGCGGCGTGCCCGACGGTCACGTCGTGGCCGATGCGGGTGGGATGCGTGTCGCGCATCACGTGGATGACGGTCCCGTCCTGAATGTTGGTTCGAGAGCCAATCCGGATGGTGTTGACGTCGCCGCGAATGACGACGTTCATCCAGATGCTGCTCTCCTGGCCAATCTCAACGTCTCCGATGACCTGCGCGCTCTGGTCGACATACGCGGTCGGGTGGACTTTCGGGAGGATCGACCTGAACGGGCGCAACACGGGGTGAATTATAGCGGAGTGGCGCACGTCTCAGGGCAGATGGCAAAGGGCAGAAGGCAAAGGGCAGATGGCAGACGCCACTCTCTGCCATCAGCCATCCGCCATCTGCCCTGACGGGCATCTCCTAGTTCGTGCTCGTCGCTGAGTTCGTAGTCCTCTTCGGGCTTGGGCCGCCTCGCAGCGTCATCAGATGATCCCGAATCGCGCGCATCTGAATTTCCGCTTCGCCGCCCATCTGCGGATAGGACGACTTCGGATACGGCGGTGTTGGCCAGAACTGCGGCATCCGGGTGCCAGGCTGGATGCGGCCCGGGTTGCGCAACCAGTCGATCACCCATTCGGGCTTCAACCGTTCCCACGTCATCCGCAGATCGGGCGCCAGGCTGTCGACCGGCTGATCGGCCGGGATGCTGCCCAACACATGACACTTCTGGCACTGCAACACCGTAAAGAGCTCGCGGCCCGGTACGGCCATGCTCGTTAGCTCGGCGTGATTGTAGGTCCGGAACGATCCGATCGAGTTCCCGGTGGCCTCGAAGTAGTCGATGATCGCGTTCCAGCGGCCGTCATCAAGACCGAAGGTCGGCATCCGGACGTTCAGCCACGGACGAATCGTGATGGGACCCTGCAGGAACGCATACAGCCAATCGGGCTGCACTTTCGCGCCTTCGGGTGTCAGCATCGGGGGTGCCAGCGAGGGATCCTTCACGACGGTCCTGTAATCGCCGCCGTCGCCTTCGATTTCGTGGCAGCCAACGCAATTCTGGCGCCGCACCAGGGCGCGGCCGCGCACCGTGTAATCGCGCTTCGCCGTCCGGGGCGGCAAGGCCGACGCCGGCTGAACATCGCGCTGGAAGCTCATGATCGCCGTCTTCAGCCGCTCGTTCTCCACTTCACTGAAATGGAAGTCCGGCATGCGCAGCTTCTCCAGCGGCTCGAGGACGCGGCCCTGATCGAACGAGCGCGGATCCTGCAGCTTCTGGTGGAACCACTCGAGCTTGGTGTGCTCGATATCGACGAACGCAAAGTCGAGCCGCGTGACGAGCTTGCTGCCTTCCTCGGAAAGCTCCACGCCAATCGGCTGCGTCGTCTCGAAGCCCTTGATGTCGTGACAACTGAAACAGCCATAACGCGTGATGACGCGCTGGCCGAGATCGAGCTGCTTGGCAGTGGGGTCCATCTTGCCGAGGCGCCCTTGCGCTTCTGCAAGCGGCATCAGGTTGCGGAGATAGTCGAGCAGCACGGCATCAACCTGGGCCGGCGTCGGCGTCACGGGCGCGGCCGTGCCGGCAGGGCCGGTAAGACCTGCAAGATACGTTGCGACATCGGCGACCTGCGGATCGGTGAGCCGCATATCCGGCATGTAGGTGGCCGGGTTGTAGTGCTTCGGATCGCGCACCCAGCTGTAGAGCCACGCGTAGGTTGTCTTGCTGCCGACGCTCTTCAGCGGCTGGCCGAACGTGCGCCGCGGACCAGCCGCCGCGCGATCGTTCTCGTCGATGATGTGGCAGCCGAGACAGCCCACAGAACGCACGATCTGCTCGCCCGCCTTCGGATCTCCGCGTGGTGGCGACGCCACCGCGGGTGTATAGGTTTCGCTGTTCGCAAAGAGATATGCGACGGCCGCGTTGATTTCCGCTTCGTTGCGTGGGTGGTCGGCGGGTGAATTGCTGTTCGAGTTGTACCAGACCTTCGGCATCCACGTGACGTTCTTGATCGCGCTGGGATCGCGTACCCAGTTCTTTACCCAGTCCTCGGTCAGCTTGCCGCTGATCTTCGTGAGGGTTGGTCCCGGTTTGCGGAGGTTCTCGAAGCCTCTCGTCTTGTGGCATGCGTAGCAGCCCGCCCGCTCGAACGTCGCATACGCAACCGCCAGCTTCGGCGCATTCGGCACGTAGATTTCCTGCCGGTGACACTGGACGCACGATGCTTCCGTCATGTTGGTCGGCAGCATCGGGTAGTCCCACATGTGCGGCTCGTGCCAGTGGTACTTCTCTTCCCACTCCTGCCGCTGCTTCGCGTTGCTCGGATAGTGGGACGCGTCGTTGAAGCTGGTCGATCCGCCGAGACCCTGGTGACACACCGTGCAGCCTGTCGTCGCCACCGGATGCGGTGAGTCGCTTCCGACGTACGCCGCAAGGTTCGGGTGCGTCCGGAATGGCTGCGGATATTTCTCGTAGCCGCGCCGATCGATCGCCAGGTGACACGTCGTGCACCGATCCATCTTCATCACACGCGCAAAGTTCACATCGTCGACGACGTTCGGCGTCACCACCTGGCGGACCGTCAGCGTGGGCGCCATGAAGTCGAGCAGCGGGGCGTTGCGGAAATAGTCCTTCACGAAGCTCGGCTCGATGGTTCCGATGACGCGCTGCAGACGGTTCTGCTCGAAATTGATCTCATCGAGCTCTTTCTGCATCCGGCCCACCTCTGAGGTGTACTTCCCGAGCTCTGCCTGCACCGCGGTACGCTCGGCCTCGACCTTCTGCACTTCCAGATTGAGCTCGTTCAACCTCTGGGCCTCGGCCTCGATTTCCTTCTGCCGTTCGCCAACGCCTTCGGGATTCGCTTTCCGCTCGGCCTCAAAGTCGTAGCGGTTGACGTCGTAGGTCGCCTTGGCAAACTGCGCCGCCTTGTTCGCACGAAACAGTCGTGCATCCACTTCCGCGAGCCGGTCGTTGATCTCGTCGATGCGCTGGCGATTGCTTTCCATCGCCTTCTGTGCAGTCCCAAGCTGCTGCTGCAGCCCAGTCAGCTTCGACTTGTCGACACCACGCTGAGCCAGCGCGAGCTGTTGGCGCGTGACTTCCATCTCGAGCTGCGTGAACTGACGTTGAGTGTTTTTCCAGTCACGGTCGAAGTCGTCCCACACCATCCAGATCGTAGAGATGAAAAGGAAGATGCTCGACGCCGCAAAGACGACGTTGAGGAAGTCGATGTTATAGGCGTGCCCGACGGCCTTTTTTTCAGCCATAGCGTCTCAGATATTGAAGAAGATCTCCGGAATCGCCACGATGTACTTCAGGTTGAAAATCCACCGAAGCAGCATCTTGACCGGCAGCGACATCATCATCAGGAACAGAAACACAGCGACGTAGAAGCGCGGCGGTCCGAGCTTGGCAAGGTAAGTCTTGAACGGCCCGCGCGCCAGCGCAACAGGCAAGACGGCGACATAGATCAACACCAGCAGAATCCCCGGCAGCTCTCGGATGAAGTAGTTGGTTGGCAGCCCGCCGCCAAGCATGCGCACCCAGAAATACTCGGACAGATCGACGTTGGTCAGCGCCTCGAGCTTGTGCGTATCCCAGTATTCGAACGGCCCGAAGAAGTTCCAGTTCGGGCCGCGCAGGAACGTGCCGAGCACGATGAGCGACGACCAGAGGATGACGAAGCCAAAAAGGAAGAGGGTGATCTCGGCCTTTCGCTCCACGAATGTGTAATAGCCGTTTCCCTTCGGGTTCTTATCGATGTACGGAATGGCGATCAGCCCCACGATAATCAGGCTCGGCAGCACGACGCCGGCCAGCCAAGGGTCGAAATACACGAGCATTTCCTGGAGGCCCAGGAAGTACCACGGCGCCTTCGACGGATTCGGCGTCACCGCGCGGTTGGCCGGCTGTTCCAACGGCGCCTTCAAGACGATCGACCACACGATGAGCACGACCGAACACAAGATCAGCGAGATGAGCTCGGTATAAACCAGGTCGGGCCACACCCACACGCGATCGGACTCGGCCTTTTCGATCGGCCCATCGCCCTTCGCGATACGCCGATCGTTCAGAACAGCCTCGCGCATCGAATACCAGGTGAAGAACACGAGCAGGAAAATCAGTCCAACGATGGGCACGTTATCGGGCTTGGTGATGATGAGCTGGAAATTGGGATCCAGTCCGCCAAGGAAGAAAAACAACGTCAGGAAGCTCAGCAATCCGTACCCGACGGCTTTCGATGCGAAGACTTCCCGCTTCCACACCATGAATACGAGCGCCAGCAGCATCAAGATGAAGTACCAGCGCGGGTCGGCGAGAGCGTTGAACAAGCCTTTGATCAGTTCCATATTTGAACTCTGATGGCGCAACTAAAGTTGCGCCCTACGCACCCAACGCACCTATCGCACCCATCGCACCTATCGCACCTATCGCACCTAGAGTGGTCCGCTGATGCCACCGTCCTTACGCACGCGCCAGAAGTGCACAGCCATCAACACCGCAATGACCAGCGGCAACGCGACGCAATGCAGCACGTAGAACCGCAGCAACGCGCCTTCGCCGACAAACGTGCCGCCCAGCAGCGCGAACCGCGCGTCGTCTGCTGCGTGGATGAGCTTGACGTCGCCAAGCGCGAGCAGCGCGGCGCCAGGCCCCTCGTGCCCGAGAAACGGCGTCGCACGTGCCATGTTCGATCCGACCGTGATGGCCCAGATCGCCAACTGATCCCACGGCAGCAGGTAGCCGGTGAACGACAGCAGCAGCGTGAGCACGAGCATGATGACGCCGATGCTCCAGTTGAACTCGCGCGGCGGCTTGTACGAGCCGGTCATGAACACGCGGAACATGTGCAGCCACACTGTGATGACCATCGCGTGGGCGCCCCACCGGTGCATCTCGCGCATGATGCCCAGCGGCACGTGCTCGCGAAGGCCCACGATGTCGCTGTAGGCGTATTCCAGCGTCGGCCGGTAGTAGAACATCAGCAGCAAACCGGTCAAGGTCAGGCTCAGGAAGAGGAAGAAGCTCAACCCACCCATGCACCACGTGTAGCGGAGTTTGACGCCCGACTTTCTGATCCGCACCGGATGCAGGTGCAGAAAGACGTTCGAAAGCATCACGAGCACACGATTGCGATCGGTATTCGGCCGCTCGTGCCGGAACACTGACGTCCATACCTGCGTTTCAGTGAGCCAGTTCCAGAAGCGCGTCGCCGCGCCTTCCTGCGGTTTTATCGTTTTGGTCTCAGTCGCCATACGACTCCAGATGCCAGCTTTTGGTTTCTATATTGCAAAGCTCAGATGCTTAGAAACGCCTCAGGGTCGATCCACTGCCCGAGCTCGAATTGGAACTTCCTGCTCTTATCGATGAGGATTTGCCCATCCTCGGCCAGCACGATGCGGTTGCGCTCGAGCGGCCGTGGAGCGGGTCCCTCGAAGTTGATGCCGGTCGGCCGGAAACCGCTGCCGTGACAGGGACACTTGAACTTCGACTCGGCGGCGAGGAAGTTCGGCGTGCACCCAAGGTGCGTGCAGGTGGTGTTCAACACGTAGAACCCGCTGGCGCGATGGACGATGTCGTCGTTGGTCCTGACGATCCAGACGCCGTTCGATTCTTTGAAGCGCTCGTCGACGCCGAGCCCGAAATCTGACGGCAGCCCCACCTTGAATTGCTGCGGCGGCTCGTTGAGCACATTCGGGAACATGAAGCGGCCGGTGGCGGCAAGCGCCGCGGCGGACGCCGCAGAGAATGCCCCCCAGGCCATGCCCAGCCACACCCGCCGCGTCACGAGCGGCGAGCTATCGTCCGGGTCGCGCGAGCTCACTTTTGCAGCGGTCGCGGCCGCCGTGGTGGTCTTGCCCGCGAGATCCACGGCTGGTGGCGGAGGCGCCGCTGGCCGCGGCGGCGCAGCTACCTTGGGTGCGCCAGGTGCGCTGGGTGCGCCAGGTGCCTTGGGTGCACCAGGTGCGGCCGTCGCTCCGGGTGCTGCGCCAGGTGCAGGTTTCGCCGCCGGCTTGTCCACCGGCTTGTCCGCCGGCTTGTCCACCGTAGCCCCTCCCGGGGCGGAGGTGGAAGCCCCGCCAGGGGCAGAGGTGGACGCAGCGGGCGGTGCCTTGGATGGATCTTCTGCAGGCTTGCCCGCCGTAGCGCCGCTCGGCGGCGCGGAGGTGGGTGGTTTCGTCTCGTCAGCCATTATTCGTTTACCGTTGACCGTTTACCGTTGACCGTTCGCGGTTCACGTCAGAGATTCTTCAACGCCTCGATCGCCGCCTGCCGCACCTTGAGGTTCTGGTCGTCAGTGCTCAGGGTTCTTACTTGTCCGGACAGGGTCGATTCTTTAAGGGCCGCGATCGCCCGCAGCCCGCTAATCATGACTTCACCCACCGGATCCACTTCTTCGCGCTGGACGGGCTGACGTGTCACGTTGCGCTCGACGTACGACCGATCGAGCATGCGGCGCAGCACGGGCACCCCCTCGTGACGTCCATGCCGGGCGAGCGCAACGGCTGCATTCCACTGCACATCCGCCTGCGCGTCTTCGAGCGCTCGTATCAAAGTCTCATTTCCGGACCCGACCGGCATCGAGCCGAGCGCGTACACAGCCATTTTGCGAACACCCGCGTCATCGGACTGATACTGTCGCTCGATGTCGGAAGTCGCGGTCGCGTCGCCGGTCAACCCCAGCGCATAGATCGCGCTAATCCGCGTCTGACTGTCCTTGTCGTTGAGCGCTTCTATCAGAAGCTGCCGCGCTTCGGCGGGAATGGGCGGAGTCAGCCGGCCCAGCGTCAGCGCGAGGTACTGCCGTACCCTCGGATCGTCGTTCTTGGACTCTGCAAACGCCTTCGTCAGTTCGGGAGCGAGCTTCGCTTCTTCCCGTTGCACGAAGTCCGGATCGGCCATCATCCGCGACAGCTCGTATGCCGCCGGCCAGCGCCGATTACTGCCGCCCGACCGTATGTCGGTGAGATATTCCTCGACCGATCGGTCCTCGCTAATCAAGCTGCGAAAACCGAAATAAACCAGCACCGTGGCGCCGACAACGAGCAGCGGAATAAGGAAGAACTGGACGGCGATGGCGGGCGCTGTAGCCAGCTTGTTGCGAGCGGCCGCCTCTCGCTCGACTAATTTGTCCATTTAGCGCGCAATCGAACCGTGGGTTTTCCGAGTAATTCGCCAATTTATATACGTATGTACGGAGTACGTCAAATCTTCGGCAGCGTCACCCCGGTCTGCGCCTGATACTTCCCCTTCTTGTCCTTATACGACATTTCACATGGCTCATCACTTTGGAAGAACAGGACTTGCGCGATTCCCTCGTTGGCGTAGATTTTCGCCGGGAGCGGGGTGGTGTTCGAGATTTCGAGTGTCACCGTGCCCTCCCATTCGGGCTCGAACGGGGTGACGTTCACGATGATCCCGCATCGCGCGTAGGTCGACTTGCCGAGGCAGATCGTGAGCACATCGCGGGGAATGCGGAAGTACTCGATGGTTCGCGCCAGCGCGAAGGAATTCGGCGGCACGATGCAGACCTCGGTCTTGACGTCGACAAACGATCGCGGGTCGAAGTTCTTCGGGTCGATGACCGTGTTGTTGATATTGGTGAAGATCTTGAACTCGTCGGCCACTCGAATGTCGTAGCCGTACGAGGACACGCCGTAAGAAATCGCGCTGCCGCGCACCTGGCTCTCGACGAACGGCTCGATCATCTTGTGCTCGCGCGCCATTCGCTTAATCCATCGATCGGATTTGATAGTCATTTTTTGATCCGGGGGCCCCTGCCCCCCGGTATCCTCGCTCCGCTTGCGGGGCCCCTACGCCCCGCGCCGCTTCGCTCGGTCACCGACGAAAAAACATCAATACGAGAGTCAATAGAACGCTCAGCAGAATCGAGGTGACGAGCGGAAAGTAGAACGTAACCGGGCCACGCCGCACCGTGAAGTCGCCCGGCAATCGAAACAGCGGAAACCCCGCCATCACGAGAAGGCCGAGGACGACCAGAACAGCGCCACCGAGGACGAGGAGTTTGCCCATACCCTACCAACATCAACGGTCAACGAGTTCTACTCCCGCAAAGAAATACCCAATCTCAAACGCCGCAGTTTCAGCCGCATCCGAGCCGTGTGTGGCGTTCTCGCCGATCGAACTCGCGAATTCTTTGCGAATCGTACCCGGGTCGGCTTTCGCCGGATCGGTGGCGCCCATCAGCGTGCGCCACTTCCTTATGGCGTCAGGCGCCTCGAGGACCATCGCCACGATCGGCCCTGATGCCATGAACTCGGTGAGGCTCTTGAAGAACGGACGCTCGCGGTGCACTGCGTAGAAGCCCTCGGCTTCCTTCTGTGTGAGCCGCAGCGTTTTCATGGCACGGATTCTGAATCCCGACTCCTCGATTCGCTGAAGAATCTTGCCGGTGTAATGTCTCGCGGTGGCGTCTGGCTTGATGATGGCGAATGTGCGTTCCATAGAAGTTGCCAATTATATAGCCCCTCGAATCGCCCGACAGGCGATGCAAGGACCGCTCAGGCAAAGGAGACCAGATGTCCGCTAAGCCCGCGCTTCCGAAACCTACTGACCCGGATCTGGACAAAGGCGCCGTAGAAGGTGACCGTCCCACGGACAAACAGCAAGGCAACGAGAACGCGCCTCGCGCCCTCGATGCGAATGGCCTGCCCAAGGATCGGCTTGCCATTGCCGAGGATGTCATTGGGGCGAACGCGGATCAGACGCAGGGGTAGGTGAGCTAGCGCGTGTCAGGGCAAATGGCAGATGGCGGATGGCACATGCGAGGGCACGTGGCGTCTTCTGCCATTTGCCCTCTGCCATCTGCCCTATATGCGAAGCTGAATCGAGCGAGCTCAGCGTAAGGATTCCATGATCTCGTCGAGCGCGGCCTTGGGCGGACGGATGCGCTCCAGCGGCAGCGAGGACAGCGGCTCGTCGACGACGTTCAACTGGCGCAGGAAATCATCGCGATCGGGCTCGATGTAGATCAGGCCGGTCGCAAACTCACCCCGGCGTGCCGTTTCGTGCAGGACTCGCATAGCCGAGATCTTGTCGGTCGGGTCGTAGGCCTCCTCCAGCTTCTTGAGGAACAGGCGCGACCCGTCGTGCATCTTCACTTCCTGCGTCGTGCCCGGGTCGTACTCCACCGAGATATCTTCGAAGAACGGCACGAAGCTCACTTCCTCGAGTGGATCGTCGTGGTCTTTCACATACGCGTAACTCTTCGTCGACCCTTCGTGATCGTTGAAGGTCACGCACGGAGAAATCACGTCGAGCATCACGGTTCCGCGATGGCTGAGCGCCGCTTTCAGCAGTGCGAGCAGCTGCTTTTTGTCGCCCGAAAACGATCGCGCGACGAACGTCGCGCCGAGCTGAATGGCCAGGGCGCACGTGTCGATGGGCTGCAGCTCGTTGACGACCCCGTTCTTCAGCTTGGAGCCAACGTCGGCCGTTGGCGAGAACTGCCCTTTCGTCAACCCGTAGCAGCCGTTGTCTTCGATGATGTAAATGATTGGCAGATTACGGCGCATCAGGTGCACGAACTGGCCGATGCCGATGGCGCCCGTGTCGCCGTCACCGCTCACGCCGATGGCGATGAGCTTCTGATTCGCCAGCATCGCGCCGGTGCCGACCGACGGCATCCGGCCGTGCACGGCGTTGAAGCCGTGCGAGCCGCCCAGGAAATACGCCGGGCTCTTGCTCGAGCAGCCGATGCCCGACAGCTTAATCACCTGCCGCGGATCCACACCCATCTCATAAAACGCCTCGATGATGCGTTCCGAGATCGCATTGTGCCCGCAACCGGCGCACAGCGTCGTCTTGCCACCCTTGTAAATCTGGGGCTCTAACCCGATACGATTGACCTTTATTGGAGTCGCCATGTTCTCCCAATCCCTAATCCCTAACCCCTAATCCCTGGTTCTACTCTCCGCCCGTCATCGAAGACGCAGAGGCCGGTGTCGCCTTCTTCGCCACTTCGAACCCTTCTTGCGCCAGGATGTCGTCGCTGATGCTGCGGGCATCGATCGGTAGTCCGTTGTAGTGCAAAACGCTTCTGAGCTTCGCCACCCGGTCGGGCGAGAACTCCAGCTTCATCAGGAGCAGAAGCTGCGCATCACGATTCTGCTCGACGATGTAGATGCGATCGTGCGCGTCGATAAACGCGCCGAGCTCCTCGGTAAACGGGTAAGCGCGCACGCGAAGGTACGACGTCTCGACTTTCGTCTCTTCACGCAGTTGATCGCGGCTCTCCCCGATGGCCCAGTGCGACGTGCCGTAGCCGACGATGCCGATCTTTGCGTCCTTCCTCTGGTCGACGATGGGCGCCGGCACGTAGTTGCGCGCCGTCTCGAACTTGCGACTGAGGCGGTCGACATTGTCCACGTAGTCGTCGGGCCGCTCGCTGTATTGCGCCTTGGCGTTGTGACCCGAACCCCGGGTGAAAAACGCCGGCATGCCATCGCCCGGAATCGTGCGATACGCGATGCCGTCGCCGTCGACGTCCCGGTAGCGGCCCCATTCACCCAGCTTCTTCAGTGTTTCGGCGGTCAGGACCTTGCCCCGATCGATCGGCCTGGTGGGGTACTCGAAGCCGTTCGACATCCAGTTGTTCATGCCGAGGTCGAGGTCCATCATCACGAAAATCGGCGTCTGGAGGCGCTCGGTCAAATCGAAGGCC
The DNA here is from genome assembly GCA_963761975.1 of Vicinamibacterales bacterium. Classification (GTDB taxonomy): domain Bacteria; phylum Acidobacteriota; class Vicinamibacteria; order Vicinamibacterales; family JAMQPK01; genus JAMQPK01. The sequence continues at coordinate 1,085,586 of CAVXIR010000007.1, read as the reverse complement.
TGCATCGAAAGCTCGTAGCATTCTTCGACGGAGCTTGGAATCAGCAGGATGTGCTTCGTGTCGCCGTGTGACAGAAACGCGGTGCTCAGCAGATCGCCCTGTGCCGTACGGGTCGGCAGGCCGGTGGACGGCCCGACGCGCTGAACATCGAAAATCACCGCTGGCGTCTCGGCGTAATAGGCGAGGCCAGCAAACTCCGACATGAGCGAGATGCCCGGGCCCGCGGTCGCTGTCATCGCCCGCGCGCCCGCCCAGCCGGCGCCGATGACCATACCGAGCGAGGCAATTTCATCCTCGGCCTGGACGATGGCGAACGTGGCTTTTCCGGTCGTCTTGTCCGTGCGGTACTTCCGCATGTAGCCGATGAGCGACTCGCACAGGGACGAGGATGGCGTGATTGGGTACCACGCCACGACCGTGACGCCGGCCATCATGCAGCCGATTGCCGCAGCCGAGTTGCCCTCAATCAGGATCTTGCCCGCCGTTTCGTTCATTTTTTCGATGTGAAACGGATCTTGCTTCGTGAAGGTCGCCTCGGCATAGTCCCAGCCCGCCTTCAAGGCCCCCTGGTTCAGCGTGACCGCCTTCGCCTTCTTGCCGAGTTGCTTGCCGAGGGCCTGCTCCATCAGGGCCATATCGATGCCCAGCAGCTTCGCCAGGATGCCGTCGTAAATCATGTTACGCACGAGGCGGCGCAGCTTGGCGTCGGGACAGACCGGCGCAACGAGCTTGTCGAACGGCACCGGATAGAACGTGAGGTCAGAGCGAAGCTCGTTCAGCTTGAGCGGTTCGTCGTACACGACTGCCGCACCAGCCTCGAGGGTCATGACGTCCTCTTTGGCCGTTTCCGGGTTCATGGCCACGAGGAAATCGACTTCCTTCTTCCGTCCGTTATATCCGCGCTTGCTGGCGCGGATGGTGTACCACGTGGGCAGACCGGCAATATTCGACGGGAACATGTTCTTCCCCGAAACCGGGACGCCCATCAGAAGGATCGAGCGAAGGAGGACGAGATTGGCGGTCTGACTTCCAGACCCGTTGACGGTGGCAACCTGGATGCTGAAATCGTTGATGACCTGGATGCGCGCAGCGGCGGCTTTCTCCTGCGAAACTACGTCAGTCGGTGACATGCCTGGTCCTTAGGGTGTGGCGTTACAACGCGTGGCAACCACACATTATATCGCCAAATCGCGGCAAATTGCTTACAGCAGGCTCTTTACAGCGGTTCCGATGTCTGCTGGGCTCTTCACGACCTTCACGCCGGCCTCGCTCAGGGCGGTCATCTTCTCGGTCGCGGTGCCCTTGCCGCCCGCAATGATCGCGCCGGCATGCCCCATTCGGCGCCCTGGAGGCGCCGTCTGCCCGGCAATGAACCCAACCACCGGCTTGCTGAAGGATTTCTTGATGAACTGAGCGGCCTCTTCTTCGGCGGTCCCGCCGATTTCGCCAATCATGACGACCGCGTCGGTCTCGGGATCGTCTTGAAAGAGCTTTAGAACATCGACGAACGATGTGCCAATCAGCGGATCGCCGCCAATGCCGACGCACGACGATTGCCCCATGCCTAAATGGCTGAGCTGGTGAATCGCCTCGTACGTGAGCGTACCGCTCTTCGACACGATGCCGATGCGCCCCTCGCGGCAAATGTGCCCCGGGATGATGCCGGCTTTCGCTTTGCCCGGCGAAATCGCACCAGGGCAGTTCGGGCCGACGACACGCGCCGGCTTGTCTCGAAGGTACGTGAACGCCCGCATCATGTCGAGCGTCGGTATGCCCTCGGTGATGCAGACCACAAGGCGGAGGCCAGCATCACCGGCCTCCATCACCGCGTCGGCGGCGAACGCCGCCGGCACGAAGATGACCGAGGTATTGGCGCCCGTTGCCCCCACCGCGTCGGCAACGGTGTTGAAAATCGGCCAGCCCTCGTGTGTCGTGCCGCCTTTACCGGGCGTCACGCCACCGACGACCTGCGTCCCATAGGCAGCCGCCTGCTTCGCGTGAAACGTGCCTTCTTTACCTGTCAGGCCTTGGACGATCAGACGCGTGGTCTTATCTAGAAGGATCGCCATTACTTTGCCAGCTCCACGACTTTCTGCGCCGCTTCGCCCATCGAATTCGAGGTCGCAAAATTCAGTCCGCTCTCCCGCAGCATTTTCTTGCCCTCTTCGACGTTGGTGCCTTCCATGCGGATGACGATGGGGACGCGCACGCCCAGTTCCTGGACGGCAGCGATGACCCCGGCTGCGAGGATGTCGCAGCGGAGGATGCCGCCAAAGATGTTGATGAGCACGGCGCGAACGTTCTTGTCGGCCATCAGAATCTTGAAGGCGTTGCGGATCTGTTCCTTGTTGGCGCCTCCACCGACGTCGAGAAAGTTCGCCGGCTCCCCGCCCGCCAGCTTGATGATGTCCATCGTCGCCATGGCGAGCCCGGCGCCGTTCACCATGCAGCCGATCGTGCCGTCGAGCCGGATGTAGTTGAGGTTGAATTTTGACGCCTCGATTTCGAGCGGATCTTCCTCCTCGAGATCGCGCAGGGCTTTCAAGTCGGGATGGCGGCCAAGCGCGCTGTCGTCGAAGTTCATCTTCGCGTCGAGCGCCAGCAGGTCGCCTGTCTTCGTCACGATAAGCGGGTTGATTTCGAGGAGCGAGGCATCGGTGCCGACAAACGCGGTGTACAGCGACGTCAGCATCTTGCCGAACTTCCCGATCTGATCCCCCTCGAGGCCGAGCGCGAAGGCCAGCTTGCGCGCCTGAAACGGGATGAGACCGGTCGCGGGATCGACGTACTCCTTGTGAATGCGCTCCGGCGTTTTCTCGGCGACCGCTTCGATCTCCATGCCGCCGTCCTGGCTCGCCATGATGACCGGCCGTCCGGCGGCACGATCGATCACGATACCCAGGTAGAGCTCGCGCGCGATCGGCAGCCCTTGTTCGATGAGCAGCCGCGAGACTTTGCGGCCATCGGGGCCAGTCTGATGCGTGACGAGGTTCATGCCGTAAATCTGACTGGCAAGCTTGTCGGCCTCGCCAGGATCTTTCGCGAGCTTGACGCCGCCGCCCTTGCCGCGACCACCCGCGTGAATTTGTGCTTTCACAACAACGGTGCCGCCGCCGAGACGCTCGGCAACGCCTTTTGCGTCGGCCGCCTTGAAGATCGCTTCGCCTTGAGGGACCGGCACACCGTACTTCGCAAGAATTTCTTTGGCTTGATACTCGTGAATTTTCATATGCGTGAAACAGTGAATGCTAGCGTTCGCTGTTTGTCCACGTCAAGCCGTTGCGAATAGAATTTATTACATGACGATCCGAAGAGGCTTCCTCGGTTCGCTGATCACCACGAAGCTGATCATCGGTGTGACGGGTATTCTGCTCTTCGCGTATTTGATTCTGCACATCGCCGGCAACTTGATGGTGTTTCTCGGACCCGACACGTTCAATACTTATTCGCACGCACTCATCAGCAACCCGCTCGTCGTTCCGGTTGAGATCGGCCTGCTCGTTGTCTTTCTGATTCACCTGTTCAAGGCCATCCGGATGACGTTTCAGAATCAGAGCGCGCGGCCGGCGAAGTACGCGAAGAAGGAATGGGCCGGCGGCGCGAGCCAGAAAAACATCGCGTCCTCGTCCATGATTCTGACCGGGCTGGCGATTGTGATTTTTGTGCCGATTCACGTGTGGCAGTTCAAGTACGGCACGCACTACGATTTCGGCGAGGGCATGCGCGACCTCTATCGCACCGAAGCCGAGAATTTCAGCTCGCCGATCGCCGTCTCGCTTTACAGCGCCATGATGGTCCTTGTCGGACTGCACCTTTGGCACGGTGTGAGCAGCTCATTTCAATCGCTCGGCCTGAACGGCCCGCGCTTTACGCCGGCCATCCGAAAGGTCGGCAAGGTGTCGGCCGTCGTCATTGCTGGGGGCTTCATCGCGATCACGCTGTGGGTGTTCTTCGTCGGAGGGCGATCATGACGGTCGACTCGAAGATTCCCGGCGGGCCGATTGCCGATAAATGGGAACGTCGCAAGTTCGAAAACAAACTGGTCAACCCGGCCAATCGCCGCAAGTACGAAGTCATCATCGTCGGCACCGGGCTCGCCGGAGCGTCGGCGGCGGCGGCGCTGGGCGAACAGGGTTACAAAGTCAAGCTGTTCTGCATTCTCGACAGCGCCCGGCGGGCGCACAGCATCGCCGCCCAAGGCGGCATCAACGCCGCAAAAAATTATCGGAACGACGGCGACAGCGTGTATCGCCTTTTCTACGACACGGTCAAGGGCGGCGATTATCGTGCGCGCGAAGCCAACGTCTACCGGCTCGCCCAGTTGAGCGTCGATATCATCGACCACTGCGTGGCAACCGGTGTCCCGTTCGCACGCGAGTACGGGGGCCTGCTCGACAATCGCTCCTTTGGCGGTGCACAAGTGTCGCGCACCTTTTACGCCAGGGGCCAAACGGGACAGCAACTGCTCCTCGGCGCGTACCAGTCGATGCTGCGACAGGTCGATGCGGGTAGTGTGACGCTGTTTCCACGCCGCGAGATGCTCGACCTGGTGGTCGTCGACGGCCAGGCACGCGGCGTCATCACCCGCAACCTGATCACCGGGGAGTTGGAGCGCCACGAGGCCCACGCGATTCTGCTCTGCACAGGCGGCTATGGCACGGTCTATTACCTGTCGACCAACGCGGTGAATTCCAACGTCACTGCCGCCTGGCGCGCCCACAAACGCGGCGCACTCTTCGCTAATCCGTGCTTCACGCAGATTCACCCGACGTGCATTCCGGTCAGCGGCGATCATCAGTCGAAGCTGACGCTCATGTCAGAGTCGCTGCGCAACGACGGCCGCGTCTGGGTACCGAAAAACAGTGGCGACAAACGACCACCCGATCAGATTCCAGAGTCAGAACGCGACTATTACCTTGAACGTCGCTACCCGAGCTTTGGCAACCTCGTCCCGCGCGACGTGGCGTCCCGCGCTGCGAAACAGCAGTCGGACGAGGGTCACGGGGTGGGAGAAACAGGGCTCGCGGTCTATCTCGATTTCAAAGACGCGATTCAGCGCCTTGGCATCGAGGTCATCAAGGCGCGCTACGGGAACCTCTTCGAGATGTACGAGCGGATCACGGCGGAAGATCCTTATAAGGTTCCGATGCGGATCTACCCTGCGATCCACTACACGATGGGTGGATTGTGGGTGGATTACAACCTGGAGAGCACGATTCCGGGCCTCTTCGTTCTTGGTGAAGCGAACTTCTCCGACCACGGTGCAAACCGCCTCGGCGCCAGCGCGCTGATGCAAGGCCTGGCGGACGGCTATTTCATCGCACCGTATACCGTTGCCCACTATCTCGCGAGCACGAAGCTGGGCAAGGTCTCGACTGAGCACGACGCCTTCAAGGAAGCCACCAGCGCCTCGCAAGTGCGCATCGACAAGGTGCTCGGCACCAAAGGCACGCGCACCGTTCGGCAGTTTCATCGCCAGCTCGGCCGCATCATGTGGGATTACGTCGGCATGGCGCGCAACGAGCTGGGGCTCAAGGAGGCGCTGGGAAAGATCCGCACATTGCGCGATGAGTTCTGGCACGACGTCACCGTGCCCGGCGAGAAGAACAACCTCAATCCGATGCTCGACTACGCCGGGCGCGTGGCCGATTACATGGAATTCGGCGAGTTGCTGACGCTCGACGCCCTGCACCGCAACGAATCGTGCGGCGGTCACTTCCGCGAAGAGTTCCAGACGGCAGACGGCGAGGCGCTGCGCGACGATGCGAACTACAGCTATGTCGCGGCCTGGGAGTTCAACGGCGTTGGTGCCCCTCCGACGCTTCACACCGAGGCGCTCGTGTTCGATGAGGTGCATCCGACGCAGCGGAGCTACAAGTGATGCACGTCAGGGCGGATGGCAGATAGCAGAACTGCCATTCCTTCTGCCATCTGCCATGTGCCATCTGCCATGTCAGCGAAGTGAGGATACATGTCAGCGAAGACGATTACAGTTCGCCTCAAGGTGTGGCGTCAGCGGGCGAAGGATCAGCCGGGTCGTCTGGTCGACTACGTGGCGAAGGACATCTCGACTGATATGTCATTCCTCGAGATGCTGGATGTCGTCAACGAAGATCTGATTCGCAGGGGCGAAGACGCCATTGCCTTCGACTCGGACTGCCGCGAGGGTATCTGCGGCGCCTGCGGTTGCACCATCAACGGGATTGCGCATGGGCCCGACCCCGGGACGACCACCTGCCAGCTTCATATGCGCCGCTTCAACGATGGTGACACCATCGTCGTCGAACCGTGGCGGGCGGCGGCGTTTCCCGTTCTGAAAGACCTCACGGTCGATCGTTCGGCATTCGATCGCATCGTCGCGGCCGGCGGCTACATTTCAGCAGGCGTCGGGGGCGCGCAGGATGCGAACAATCTCCTCGTGCCGAAGGAAAAATCAGACGCCGCCATGGACTCGGCGGCATGTATCGGGTGCGGCGCGTGCGTCGCGGCGTGCAAGAACGCGGCGGCGCATCTCTTCGCCAGCGCAAAAATCACCCATCTGGCGCTTTTGCCCCAGGGCGAGCCCGAACGCGAACGCCGCGTCGTGCGGATGGTCGAGCAGATGGAAGCGGAGGGTTTCGGAAATTGCTCGAACGAAGGCGAGTGTGAGGCCGTTTGCCCGAAGCTGATCCCGATTTCGAACATCGCAACGATGGTCAGGGAGTACAGGGAGAGCGCTCTGGAAAGGTGTACGCGCTTGAGTGATGTTTGTCAGGGCAGAGGGCTGATGGCTGATGGCAGAGATCGCGTCCGGCATCTGCCATGCCATCTGCCCTCTGCCCTCTGCCCTGACAAACATCACATCTTTATAACGTCCACTAACTCCTTGACCGCCGCTGCCGACTTCATCAGGGCCGCCTGCTCTTCTGGCTCCAGCTTGATCTGAATGATCTGCTCAATGCCCCTGGCACCCAGCTTCACTGGCACGCCGAGATAGTGCCCCTGCACGCCGTACTCTGCCCTGGAGGTACACCGAGCATGGCAGAATTTTTTTCTTATCCTTCAGAATCGCCTCCACCATCTCCGTCGCAGACTCACCGGGCGCGTACCAGGCGCTCGTGCCTACCAACTTTGTAATTTCGGCGCCACCGTCCGCCGTGCGCTTGCAGATCGCCTCGATGCGCTCCTTGGACAACAGCTGAGTGATCGGGATGCCTGCGACAGTTGAGAGGCGAGGCAGAGGCACCATCGTGTCGCCATGGCCGCCCAGAACGAACGCGTGAACGTTCTCCACCGACACGTTCAGTTCCTGTGCAATGAACGTGCGCATACGGGCAGAGTCGAGCACGCCAGCCATCCCGATGACGCGCTCGCGCGGGAAGCCGCTCAGCTTGTACACCGCCTGACACATGGCATCCAGCGGGTTCGCCACTGGCACGATGATGCAGTTGGGCGAGTACTTGATCACCTGCTCGGTGACCGATTTCATGATATTGAAATTGACGTTCAATAAGTCATCACGACTCATGCCAGGTTTTCTCGGGACACCAGATGTGATGACCACGACATCAGAGTTGGCGCTCTGCGCGTAATCGGATCCTCCGATGACAAGGCTGTCGGATCCGATAATTGGACACGTCTCGAAAATGTCGAGCGCGACGCCAGCTGCTTTCTGGTCGGCGATATCGACAATCACCACGTCGGCGAGTTCTTTCTCAGCGATGCTCCGCGCGACCGTCGCGCCCACGTTGCCCGCCCCGCCAACAACCGTCACTTTGCGATTCATCGAAGCTCCTTGAAAGAGTCCTCAGTTCTCAGTTCTCAGTCGTCAGTTCCCGTTTCGGATTCGGGTTTGGCATGCGATCGCAGGGCCTGACAACACAACTGAGAACTGACAACTGATGACTGACAATTAGGTCAACTCACTTCGCATGGAATATTCGATCAACAGAAATTGTGGAAAACCCTGTTGAAAAGATCCGACAAAGCCGCATCATCCTTGAACAATCCGAATGAATTAGCAGATTGCACCATCGTGGTGCGATTCACACGCTCGAACGACAAGAGCCGCCATCGGACCAGCCGACGCCGCGCCGGGCAAGGACGAAGCACGAAAAGCCGACGGATTATACTGTAAACGCCTCATGAAAATAGTCATCGCCGACGGTCTTCCTTCTTCTGCAATCGACCTACTTCGACAGCCTGATTGGAATATCGACAACCGTCAGAACCGGCCGGCGGCGGAACTCATCGCTGACCTCAAGGATGCGGACGCGCTTGTCGTCAGAAGCGCCACAAAAGTGAGTCGCGAGATGATCGACGCGGCGCTGCGGCTACGCGTCATCGCGCGCGCTGGCACGGGAGTTGACAACGTGGATGTGGCGGCGGCCACGGCGCGCGGCATTGTCGTCATGAATGCTCCCGGCGCGAACAGTTTGAGTGTCGCTGAGCTCGCTATGGGCCTCATTCTGTCGCTCGCGAGAAATATTCCGGCCGCCGATGCCTCGATGAAGACCGCAAAGTGGGAAAAATCAAAATTTGCGGGCGCCGAAATTCGGTCAAAGACCCTCGGCCTCGTGGGTCTCGGCCGAATCGGACAGGAGGTGGCCGCGCGCGCCCACGCATTCGAGATGAAAGTGATCGCCCACGACCCATTCATTTCCGCCGAGATGGCCGCGACGCTCGGCGTGGAGCTCGTCACACTCGAGGAGATCTGTGATCGCGCCGATTACATCTCACTCCACGTGCCCTCCCTGCCATCGACGAAGCACCTTCTCAATGCCGAGAGGCTCGCACAGTGCAAGAAAGGTGTGCGCATCATCAACACCGCACGCGGTGAGCTGATTGATGAAGGGGCGCTGGCCGATGCGATCGAGAAGGGGCACGTTGCGGGCGCGGGACTCGACGTGTTCGATGAGGAGCCACCAACGAGTTGGCGCCTTCAACAATTGCCGCAAGTCGTGGCGACCCCACACATCGCGGCCTCGACGCGGGAGGCACAAGAGCAGGTCGGCAGCGAAACGGCGGCGGCGTTGCGCGATTTTCTCAAGGAAGGCATCATCCGCAATGCCGTGAACTTCCCTTCCATCTCGATGGAGACCTACAAGCGCCTGCGGCCGTACCTGACGCTCGCACGTTCGCTGGGATCTGTCGTCGCGCAGATCGGCGAAGCCCGCATCAGCGCGATCGGCGTGCGTTACTACGGCGATCTGGCAGCTGAAGACAATCAGCTGCTCGGCAGCGCGGTGCTCGAGGGTGTGCTGTCAGCGATTCTCTCATCGGGCGGCGTGACGCCGGTCAATGCACGCACGATCGCTGCCGAACGTGGCATCGAGCTGGTCGAATCGCGCAGCACACGGGCGCGCAACTACACCAGCCTGATTTCAGTGAAGCTGCACACGAACGAAGGCGAGCGATGGGTCGAGGGCACCGTTTTCGCCAACGGCAGTCTGCGCCTTGTGCTGGTCGACGGTGTTGCCGTCGAATCACCGCTCGAAGGCACGCTGCTCATCATCAGGAACAACGATCAGCCCGGTGTCATCGGCGATGTCGGCACACTCCTCGGCAGGCACGGCGTGAACATTGCCAACTTCGCCCTTGGGCGCGATCCCGAGTGCCTTGTTAACTGCGCCATCGGCGTCGTGAAGGTCGATGAGCATCCCGAAAACGGCCCTGCGGCTACTGTCACCGATCGGGTGCTCGCCGATATTCGCGCGATTCCGAACATCCTGAGCGTGTGGCGCGTACGGCTGGAGACCTGAAGGTTCCGCGTTGAAGGTTCTGGTTCCAGGGTTCTCCTGGCCGTGATCGCCTGTTTGAGTTTTTCGTGGACTACTGCGGAAGAACGAGGCGCTGCTCCGCGCCCGCGTCATCGCGGATGAGCACAATTGCGGGATCAATCTTGATGACGGTGTAGCGGCCCGCGAAAGAGTCTCCCTCGCCCGCCAGATAGATCTGCCCTTCACTGCTGATAATGGCTGTTCGTTTGCCGGCATTCTGCGCGACACCAGACAGCCTGAACATCGGTGGTGGCGGCGTTGTCGGAATAGGCGGCGCCATGACTGGCTGAACGTCTTGCTCCCGCGGCACTTCCGTATCACCGGATGGCTTCGAAGTGAATCGGAACGGATTGCGCGTCGAGTCGAGCAAGCTCACGGCGGCTGTCCGTTCGCGAAGACGATCAGCCTGCGCGTTGAGCTGCTCCGCGCTCGGCTGCGCCGCAGCGGTGGGTGGCTGATCTGAAAACGTAGGCGAAGACGGCCGCACACCTTGATTGGGCGACACGGCAAGCCATGTGGCGAGGACACCGCCCCCGCCAAACCACAGCGCTTTCAGCGTGGTTCGCGTCATCAAAGCACATTCATCCTAACATAGTGCCTCCGCAGCGAAAACGCCGGCAAACCTGTGTTAGTATTCGTCGTGCGGCCCGCAGGTTGCTCCGAAAGCATCCGCGATCGTTCCCAAAATCATAAACATACTGTCGCTGTCATCCCCGCCCGGTATGGGTCTACCCGTTTTCCAGGGAAAGCGCTCGAAGATATCGCGGGGCGGCCCATGATCGAGCACGTCTATCGCCGCGCCGCCGCGGCGCGCAATGTCGACGCCGTTCTCGTGGCAACCGACGACGTGCGTATCGCCGACGCGGTGACAAAATTTGGCGGCGACGCGCGGATGACGCGCTCGAATCACGCCACCGGCACCGACCGCATCGCCGAGGTGGCCGAAAGCCTCGATTGCGATCTCATCGTCAACCTGCAGGGCGACGAGCCTCTCATCGAGCCCGCCGCCATCGACGAGGCCATCGAGCCCTTTCGCGCCGACGCGCAGTTAGTGATGACCTCGCTGTGCAGGCGGTTTCGCTCTGACGACGAGGCGCGCGACCCACACATCGTCAAGGTGGTGATGAATGTGCACGGATTTGCGCTGTATTTCTCACGCGCGCCTATCCCCTATGTGCGCGATAACGGTATCAACGACGCCGGCGCCCCGTTTAAACATGTCGGTCTCTACGTGCAGCGCCGTGAATTCTTGCTCAAAATTGCATCGCTCGAACCAACGCCTCTCGAACGCGCCGAAGCCCTGGAGCAGCTGCGCACGCTCGAGCACGGATTCGCGATTCGGATGATTGAAACCACTCACGATTCGATCGGTGTCGACACACCCGAGGATTTGGAACGAGTGCGCCGTGTCTTTTCGGCCGATGTTCGCGCCTAGCCCCGCCCAGCCTTCGCAGGCCTGACGATTTCGCCTGCTTTGGCGGGCAAGGAGTCCCTATTTCGTTATGGTGAACACCCAAACGCGTCCCGTGAAATACATCTTCGTAACTGGCGGAGTTGTCTCGTCGCTCGGCAAGGGACTCGCAGCGGCGTCGATTGGCGCGCTCCTCGAGGGGCACGGGTACAAAGTCACCCTGCAGAAGTTCGATCCTTATATCAACGTCGATCCGGGCACGATGAGCCCGTACCAACATGGCGAGGTCTACGTCACGGATGACGGCGCCGAGACCGACCTCGACCTCGGTCACTACGAACGCTTCACCAACACCCAGACGACCAGAAATCACAACTGGACGACGGGAAAGATCTACCAGTCAGTCATTCAGAAGGAACGCCACGGCGATTATCTCGGCCGCACGGTTCAGGTGATTCCTCACATTACGAACGAAATCAAGGACAGCATCCGCGCGGTCTCATCGGATGTCGACATCGTGCTGGTCGAGATCGGCGGCACGGTTGGCGACATCGAAAGCCTGCCGTTCCTCGAAGCTATCCGTCAGTTCCGCCAGGACGCTGGGAGGGAGCACACGCTCTACATACATCTGACGCTCGTGCCGTTTATCGGCGCGGCTGGCGAGCTGAAGACCAAGCCAACGCAGCACAGCGTGCGCGACCTGCGCTCGATCGGTATCCAGCCGGACATCCTGCTGTGCCGCACCGACCGCTTCCTTGACGCCGATCTGAAAAAGAAGATCGCCCTCTTCTGCGACGTCGATCCGGAAGCCGTCATCACAGCCAAAGACGTCTCGACAATATACGAAGTGCCACTGGTGCTCGGGGTGGAAGGGCTCGACAAAATCGTGCTCAAGCATCTGGGCTTGCCGCTCTCTGAAAAGCGCATGGAGGCGTGGGAATCGCTCGTCGAGCGCATCAAGAATCCGAACGATCGCGTCACGATTCACGTCGTTGGCAAATATGTCGGTTACGAAGACTCTTACAAGAGTCTCAACGAAGCGCTCTACCACGGCGGTTTCGCGCACCGCCTCAAGGTCGACATCAAGTGGGTCGAGGCCGAAGCGCTCGAGCAACCCGATGGCGAGCAGCTGCTCGAAGGCGCTGACGGCATCCTCGTTCCCGGCGGCTTTGGCACCAGAGGTACCCGCGGCATGATGAAAGCCGCTCAGACTGCTCGAGAGAGGGATATCCCCTACTTCGGTATCTGCTACGGATTTCAATGGGCCGCGGTCGAATACGCGCGTGACGTGTGCGGATTGTCGGAGGCCGATTCTACTGAATGTTCGCCCGATGCGGAGCACAAGCTCATCTACAAGCTGCGCGATCTGCTTGGCGTTGACGATCTTGGCGGCACGATGCGGCTTGGGCAGTATGAATGCGTCCTGGCCCCCGGGTCTCTCGGTGAGAAGATCTACGGCGCCACGACGATCTTCGAACGGCATCGGCACCGTTACGAGTTCAACTGCCTGTACGAAGCCGCTCTAACCGACAAGGGACTGCGCATCTCCGGAAAATCTCCTGACGGCAAGTTCGTCGAGATGATCGAGCTGCCCGGACACCCGTGGTACGTCGCGGTGCAGTTCCATCCTGAATTCAAATCGAAACCGCTTCGCCCGCATCCGCTGTTTGCGAGCTTCGTCGAGGCAAGTCACAGGCACAAGCTGCAGACTGGTGCCACACGACCGGCAGAGGCAGGCATCGTCTGATGTCCGACACCAAACGGGTGGCGGCAGGAAACGTCGCCATCGGGGGCGGCGCCCCCCTCGCGCTGATAGCGGGCCCCTGTGTTATCGAGAGCGCCGATCACGCAGCGATGATTGCGGAGTCGCTCGTGAAGATTACGTCGCGCTGCGAAATGCCGTTCATTTTCAAGGCGTCCTACGACAAAGCGAACCGCACGTCGCTGAAATCATTTCGCGGGCCAGGCCTCGATGTTGGGTTGAAGGTCCTCGCTGGCATCAAGCAACGCCTCGGCATTCCCGTTCTCACCGACATCCACGAGGCTAATCAGGCGGCGCCCGTCGCCGAAGTGGCCGACGTGCTGCAGATTCCCGCCTTTCTTTCGCGGCAGACCGATTTGATTGTTGCGGCGGCGAGGACGGGCCGCACCATCAATCTCAAGAAGGGACAGTTTCTGGCCCCAGCCGACATGCGGCATGCGATCGCGAAGGTGACCGAATCGGGAAATTCCCAGGTGTTCGTCACCGAGCGAGGGTTCAGCTTCGGGTACAACAACCTCGTCGTCGACATGCGGGCCTTTCCGATGCTCCGGGCGCTCGGGTATCCGGTGGTTTATGATGCGACCCATAGTTTGCAGCTGCCCGGTGGCGGCGACGGGGTGACGGCCGGTCAGGCCCAATATATCGAGCCGCTAGCTTCGGCTGCTGTGGCCGCGGGAATCGACGGGCTCTTCGTCGAGGTGCACGACAACCCGCCACAGGCCAAAAGCGACGCACAGAACGCGCTGCCGCTCGAGCGCCTGGAACCGCTGTTGCGGCGTCTCCTTCGACTGCATTCAGTTACATGTGAGGCCGGGGTCGCCCGATAAATAGGGGTCAGACCCTCTTTTTACGTTTTGCGTCAATGACACGCACACCGACCACAACCGATCGTTCGCTGGCGCGAAAGGTCCTGCAGACCGAAGCGGCCGCCATCATCGCGCTGATCGATCGGCTCGATGAGAACTTCGATCGCGCCGTCAAGATGCTCTATGAGTGCCAGGGGCGCGTCATCGTCACGGGCATGGGCAAATCCGGGATCATCTGCCGCAAGATCGCCGCGACGCTGGCAAGCACCGGCACCTCTGCGTTCTTCCTGCACCCGGCGGAAGCAACGCACGGGGATCTCGGCGTCATCCAGCCGATCGATGTGCTGCTCGCCATCTCGCACAGCGGGGAGACGCAGGAAGTCCTTCGGCTGCTCGAAGCGATCCGGCGAATTGGCGCGCGCATCATCGCAATCACGGGCAACCCTGCTTCGACGCTCGCCCAGGCGGCCGACGTCTCAATCGACTGCCAGGTCTCCGAAGAAGCGTGTCCGATGAACCTCGTGCCGACCGCGAGCACCACGGCGGCCCTGGCCATGGGCGACGCCCTCTGCATGACGCTCCTCGTCGAAAAGGGATTCCGGGAGGAAGACTTCGCCAAGATTCACCCCGGCGGCAAGCTCGGCAAGAAGCTGATGCGCGTCGACCAGCTCATGCATCAGGGCGCCGATGCGCCGATCGTGCGGACCGACACGCCGATGCGAGACGTTCTGTACGAGATATCGAGCAAAGCGCTGGGCATGACGTGCGTGGTCAACGCCCAGGACGAGCTGATCGGTATCATCACCGACGGCGACCTTCGGCGCTATATGGTCAGCAACAAGGGGCTACTCGAGATGAAGGCCAGTGATGTGATGACCACACGGCCCATTGTGATCGAGCCGTCGATGCTTGCCGCCCAGGCGCTCCTCATGATGGAGCAGCGCAAGATCACGTCGCTCGTCGTGATCGGCTCAGCCCAGACAGTCGCAGGCGTGATTCAAATCCACGACCTCTGGCGGACAGAGTTGTTTTGAGCGCCTATTATCCCTTTCTCGCCGCGCTCGTCGCGCTTCTCATCGGACTGACCGTCGGGAAGGCGTGGGAGCGCTACAAACTGCGGGCCGGACGGCTCATCGATCGCCGGCGCGTACCGGAATCACTGCACTACATCGTCGGGCTGAATTTTCTGGTCACCAACCAGATCGATCTGGCAATCGACGAGCTCACCAAAGCCGCGGAGAATCTGGGTGACGCCCTCGAGATTCATCTGCTGCTCGGCAGCCTGTATCGCGAGAAAGGACAGGTCGCGCGTGCGATCAACATTCATCAGAGCCTGTTGCAACGCCCGCGGCTGACTCGCCTCGAGCAGGCCCACATACTGCTGTGCCTTGGCATCGACTTCAAGCGAGGCGGCTTCGTCGATCGCGCGCTCGAGGCGTTCAACGAGGTCATCAAGCTCGATCCGAAAAACCAGTACGCCCTGCTCAACATCGAGAAGCTGCACGAGGATCAGCATCAGTGGCAGGAGGCCTATGAGGTGCGGCGAACGCTCGGCAACCAGGCCGGCGCCGATGACGGCCGCGGCCCGGGCATTCTCGGCTTCCTCGAGAACGAGCTCGGCCTCCAGGCGGTCGCGCACGGCGACTATGCGGGAGCCATCGCCCGATTTCAGTCGGCCATCGACCTCGATTCCGGTGTCGTGCCGGCTTACCTGAATTTGGGCGACATTCATGCGCGCAACGATCAGATGGCGCAAGCGGCGACGATCTGGGAAGAGGTCTTGAGCAAGGCGCCCGAACGTGCCTATCTCACCTTCGATCGCCTCTCACTTGCTTACGCCAAGCTGGGAACGCCAGACCGCTTCGCGCAGTTGCTCGGCAAGCTGATTGCGAACAACCCACAGGACTGGCGTGCCCGGCTGGCTTTGGCTCGCCATCTCGAAGCGCGGGAGGATGCGTCAGGCGCACTGGAGCTGCTGTTCGAAGCGCTCGTGCACAATCCGCATGCGCTCACCCTGCATCAGGCGATCTGGAAGGTGCTCTCGCACCTCGACTTCGAGAGCACGCTCGTGCAGCGCTACGTCGATTTGACCAGGCATGCGGTCTTCTATATGGATCCGCACGTCTGTATGCGGTGTCGGTATCGAAGCACCGAGCTTTTATGGCAGTGCCCGCATTGTCACGAATGGAATACCTTCGTCGAAGATCGGATTGCGCCTGCCAAAGAGGCTGAGGAGCTTGGAGTCTAGAGGAGTCGCCGGGAGTCAGGGAGTCTGCAGAGTCACGAGAGTTATGAGAGTCAAAGGGTCAAAGAGTCATAGGAGTCATAGGAGTCAGGGAGTCATAAGAGTCAGAGAGTCTTAAGAGTCAGACGCGGTTCTGGAGGGTGTACTCAGGACGGCCGACAAAGACAATGAATGGCCGAATCGCTCCATCGAATCGCCTACGACGGCTCGATCGATGATGCCGTCGATGTCGCGTTCCGGTTCGCCAACAGGACGCAGGCCTTTCAGAAGCAAATCCGCCAGCACGTCATCATCGCCAATGCAGCCGTCCTGCTGATCTTCGTTGCCATCTGGACCTACTTCGGTGACATTCAAACGATCTCACAGTTGCTGCTCCTCGGGCTTGGTGCAGCTATCGCTGGCACGATCGGCGCCAGATTCCTTCGCAGCGAGGTCATCAAGCAGATTCACACGCAACACCGCAAGGTCATTGCCGAGCAGTTTTCCGGCAAGCCCTCGATGCTGATCGAGGTCGAGCTGCGCTCGGATGCCGTCTGGGTGCGTCAGGCTGGAATGGAGATGCTATTCCCGTGGAGTGTGTGCACCGGGGTGCACGACAATCCGGACGACGTCGAAATCAATTTCTCTCCTGGAATTTGCGTGGTGCGGAATCGGAATTTCGCCTCGCCTGCCGACAGACAAACCTTTCTAGACACCGCGAAGCGCCTCGCAGGGTCCGGCTAACAACCGGAGTTCGCGTCTGGTCACGGTCCGGCTAAGTCGAAGCTCGCGCCTGTGCACGGTCCGGCTAAAGCCGGACATACGTACTGTTTGAAGTGTGCTCAACAGCTCGTCCACCTGACGATCGGTGTCTGCCATCGATCCGCCGGTCATGATAACGAAGTTCGCGCGATTGGCTTTTTCCTGTGCCGGCATCTGCGCGGCGATCCGCTGCAACGCATGCGCCTCTGACATACGATCACGGTCGAGAATACGCTGAAGTTGCACTTCCGGCGGACAGAGCGTCACTGCGACGAAGTCGAAATCACCTTCGTGTTTCGTTTCATACAGGAGCGGGATGCACGCCACACCCACCGGCTGATTCAAGGCTTCGAACCATGAGCGAATCGTTTCCCACACGACCGGGTGGACGATCGCTTCAATCTGCCGGCGCATGTCCGGATCGCCGAACACCTTCTCGCCGAGCCGCGCGCGGTGAATGCTTCCATCGGGTTTCAAGAACCAGTCGCCGAACTTCTCCGCAATGGCCTTGGCGGTGAGCGTGCCGGCACTGAACGCCTGGTGGACGATTTCGTCGGCGTCGATGGTTGGAATTCCGCGGTCTTTCAACCGCGCGAGCACGTAGCTCTTCCCCGTCGCAATTCCGCCGGTGAGGGCAACCCTCAGTGTCATCGTCGATCGTCCATCGTCGATCGTCCATCGTCGATGGACGATCATCCGGCCGCGAGGCGAAGCTCTGCCGCCCTGATCGTATTCGCCATCAACATGGCAATCGTCAGCGGCCCGACGCCGCCCGGCACGGGTGTCAGGGCTCCTGCAACCTCAGCGACCTCAGGATGCACATCGCCAACCAACACCGATCCCTTGCGTTCGAACAGCCCCCGGCGTGGATGGCCTTCGTGAAACATTTCGTGAGCGACCGTTCGATCCGTCACCAGATTGATCCCCACGTCGACGACCGTGGCGCCGGGCTTCACAAACGATCGCCGGACGAAGCCCGGCCGTCCGAGGGCGGCAACAAGAATGTCTCCCTCGGCGGCGATGGCCGGCAGGTCGCGCGTACGAGAATGACAGACTGTCACGGTCGCATGACGATGAAGGAGCAGCAGCGAGACGGGTTTGCCGACGATGTCGCTGCGGCCAATGACGACCGCATGTTTTCCCGCGACGTCGAGCTCGCTGCGCCTCAGCAATTCCATGATGCCAGCCGGCGTACACGCAATGAGCTCGGCGCGGTTCTGAACCAGACGCCCGACGTTTGATGGCGTGACACCATCGACGTCTTTCGACGGATGAATCGCATCGAACACCCGTGGCATCGCAGAAGGGCCCAGCGCCGCTGGCAAAGGCGCTTGCACGAGAATGCCGTCCGTTGCCGGGTCGGCGTTGAGCCGCGCGATGAGCGACAGAATTTCGTCGAGCGATGTCGATGCGGGCAGATGCGAGAGCGTCGCCGTCAGGCCCTCATCCCCTGCTGATTTCAGCTTGCTGTTCACGTAAAGCTGCGAGTCCGGCTTGTCGCCAACCAGCACGATGCCCAGTCCGGGCGGCCGTCCGGCCTGCCGAGCAAACTCTGCAGCGCGCGCCGCTAACTCGTTTCGAATCTGCAGGGCCACAGCGGCCCCATCGAGTATTCGTGCTGTCATGAATTATCTCGCCGCCCGCTCGAGCTCTTTCAGCGTCCTCAGCAAAGCATACAGCGCCGCGTGAGACGATTGGTCATGACGCTCTCGCCGGTTGAGCAAAGCCAGACCGGCGCGCACACTCGCCTGGTCTAAAAGCAAGACCCGGCCTACATGTAGGGCGGGTCCATGTAGGGCAGGTCCTGTTCTGCGGACCCGCCGTGCGGCTACGCCAGCGCGCGCAAGTATTCCCTCACGCGTGCCTCAGGATCACCCGTGGACAGCAGATCTGAAATGACGGCCACCGACGCAGCGCCCGCACGAAGAACGTCGCGTGCCCGCTCCAGGGTAATCCCGCCAATCGCCACAATCGGCTTCGTGTTGACTGGATCGCGTCGAAGGCTCGTGGAGGCTTCACTGACGAGTTGGGTGCCAACCTCCCCATACCCCGTATCTTTCGTCGACGTCCCGAACACGGGCCCGATGGCAATGTAGTCCACTGGCAGCTTCGAAGCCGCCCGGACCTGATCGGCAGAGTGCGTGGACATACCTATCACAGCAGAGGTACCGAGAAGCCGGCGCACCGACACGGGATCCAGGTCGTCCTGTCCCACGTGCACGCCATGTGCAGCGGCAAGCTTGGCAATGTCGGCGCGATCGTTGACGATCACAAGGGCGCCGGACTGACGCGCCCGCGCGACGATATCCACGCATGTCGCCAAAAAAACACCACTCGGCGCGTTTTTGCAGCGAATCTGAAGTAACCGGGCACCGCCGGCAAGATATGCGTCGGTCAGGGCAGGCACGGTCCATCCCGCACGGCGAGTGGCCTCGTCGTCGATGATGGCAGTGAGCGGAGAAAGCGTCAGACAGCCTCGGCGCGACTGCTCGTTTTGTCAGGTGAGGGCGCGAAACGCTCCATGAACTTCGTGCTCAGCCGGCCGGCCAGAAAATCAGGGTCGTTGAGGATGCGCAGGTGCATCGGAATCGTGGTCTTCACGCCTTCCACGACCGACATCTCGAGCGCGCGCTTCATGCGGACAATTGCCTCGTGTCGATCGCGGCCGTACGAGATGACCTTGGCAATCAACGAATCGTAGTACGGCGGTATCGTGCAATCGGAGTGCGCGGCCGAATCGACCCGCACGCCGGGTCCGCCGCCGATGCTGAATACGCTGATGTGGCCGGGCGATGGCACGAACGTCTCCGGATCTTCGGCATTCACGCGGCACTCGATCGCATGGCCGTTGAACGTGATCTCGCCTTGCCTGAACGACAGGCGCTCGCCTGCCGCGATCCGGATCTGTTCCTTGACGATGTCGATGCCCGTCACGAACTCGGTGACGGGATGCTCGACCTGCAGGCGGGTGTTCGCTTCCATGAAGTAGAACCTGGCCAGATCGTCCATGAGGAACTCGAACGTGCCTGCGTTTGTGTACTGCACCGCTTTGGCTGCATCGACCACGAGGTTGCCGAGCTTGCGACGCTGCTTTTCGGTCAGCGCGGGCGACGGAGATTCTTCGAGCAGCTTCTGGTGCCGCCGCTGAATCGAGCACTCGCGTTCGCCAAGGTGCACCACCGCACCGTGATGATCGCCGAGCACCTGCACTTCGATATGCCGCGGGTTTTCCAGATACTTTTCGATATAGACGTCTGGTACACCGAATGCGGCTTCCGCTTCGCGCTGAGCCGTTTTGATGGCGTGGCCTAGCTCCTGCGGTGTGCGCACGACGCGCATGCCGCGTCCCCCGCCGCCAGCCGTGGCCTTGACGATGACTGGGAAGCCGCTGGAAGCCGCAAACTTCAACGCCGCTTCCTCGTTCTCGACCGGTCCATCTGTCCCGGGCAGCAGCGGCAGACCGGCCTTTTTCATCGCCCGGCGCGCGCGGGCCTTGTCGCCCATCAGACGAATCACTTTCGGATCGGGGCCGATGAAGCGGATGTGGCACGCCTCGCAGACTTCTGCCAGGTACGCCGATTCGGACAGGAAGCCATAACCTGGATGGATGGCGTCGGCGCCGGTGATTTCGGCCGCGCTGATGATTGCCGGTACGTTCAGATAGCTCTCGGCGCTGCGCGCCGGCCCAATCCGCACGTCCTCGTCGGCAAACCGCACGTGCAGCGCGTGCTCGTCGGCCTCCGAATACACCGCGACGGTCTTGATGCCCAACTCTCGGCAGGCGATGATGACGCGCATCGCGATCTCGCCCCGGTTAGCAATCAGAATTTTCTTGAACATTTTTAGTTACGGGGCACCATCGCGCCGTTGCCGCTCGCGGCGTAATCTATACCTTGATCGCAAACAGCCGCTCGCCGTACTGAACGGGCTGACCGTTCTCAACGTAGACCTTTACGATTTCCCCGTCGTATTCCGAGTCGATCTCGTTCATCAGCTTCATGGCTTCGATGATGCACAGCACCTGTCCCTTCTTGACAACCGTGCCGACGTCGACAAACGGAGCCGAGCCCGGTTCGGACGAGCGGAAGAAAGTTCCGACGATGGGCGACTTGACGATGGCGAAATCGATTTCATCGGAGACCGGTGTGGGCGGACTGGGCACCGCTTCAAGAGGCGGTGGCGGCGGTTCAGCAGCCGCAACCGGAAGAGGCGCCGGCGCCACGTGCTGCACAATCGGCGCCGTGAACGGTGCCGACGTCTGCACAGGCGCACCTTTCTTGATGCGAATCTTGAAGCCATCGCGCTCGAGCTCGAACTCACTCAGGTCGTGTGCGCGCACCAGTTCGAGAATTCGATTGATCTCGTCAAATTCCATGCGTCTGTGTGAGGCTCGTTGGGACGCTTGTCAGCACCTCGACCCCGTCTGACGTCACCAGCACGTCGTCTTCGATCCGCACGCCGCCCCAGCCCGGAAGATAGGCGCCGGGTTCGATCGTGAAGACCATCCCAGGTTCGATCGCTACGTCTGACGGCGCCGGCCCACTGCCGGTCGCCTCTCGTCGTGGTCCTATCCGCGGCGTCTCGTGGATTTCCACGCCCAGGCCATGGCCTGTGCTATGCCCGAAGGCCTCCGCAAGTTTGTGCCGGGCCAGCGTTCCCCGGGCCGCCGCGTCAATATCTCCCGCCCGAACGCCCGGCTTTACTGCCCAGATTGCCGCTTTCTGGGCCTCCAGGACTGCCCCGTACACCCTCTCCATCTCAATATCGGGCTTTCCCAGGGCAACCGTTCGGGTAAGGTCCACGCAGTATCCGCCGTAGACCCCGCCAAAGTCCAGCACCACTAGGTCCCCGTCCTTCAACAGGCGCTCGCCGGCGTGGGCGTGCGGGAGGGCGGCATTTGGACCGCTCGCCACGATCGTTTCGAACGAACAACGCTCGAAACCGGCGGTTTTGATGCGCCAGTCGATGCGAGCGGCAAATTCCTGCTCCCTCATACCCGGCTTGATCTCGCGAATGATGTCGACGGCCACCGTCGAGAGCAGTTGCCCGCCTTTGCGCAACATTTCTATCTCGTGCGCATCTTTGACGATGCGCTGCCGCTCGACGAGGCCGTCGGTCGGCACCAGCGAAACACGCGAAACGCCGTCTCCCGACCCCGTTTCGCCGTCGAGGCTCTTGGCCAGATCGTTCGCCCGGTTGACCGGCACGTAGGCCCCCTCGATCCCAAGCTGCTTCACGCTGAGCCGCTTGATCAGCGCCGTCAGCGTTTCGTCATAGGTGCGCTCGACAGGCACGATCTCGGCATCCGGACATCCGTACGGCGAATCCCAGATTTCTTTTGCCGCGGCGCTGTACCGGAAATCGAGCAGCAAGTAGAGCCTCGCCGGCATGACAACGGCAATACCGGCTGTTCCCTGAAAATTCGTGAGGTAGAACACATTCGGCAGGTGCGTCACGACGAGGCCGTCGAGTTCGGCCGCACGAATCGCGTCTCGAGTTTTGACGTGACGGGCTGCAAGGGTTTCGCGAGGAGCGAGGCGCACGGGAGGATTTTATGGCATTTCTCAAAATGCCATGGTTCAGCTGGTTCCTGTTCCGATTCCGCGTTCGCGGTGGGCGGAGGATTCAGTACGCCATCTTTTCTTTGATAAAGACGCGCCTCCCGATCACGGCGCCACCACGAACGGGGAACGCGGAACAGGAACTCGGAACCTGTGAGCGTTTTTCACAGCCATACGGTCTCAGCATCGTGAAAAACGCCTCCTAGCCCGCCCGGCGCTGGCGGTAGGTATGAATCGCGTAAAGGAACCGCTCGAGCTCAGGAGGCACGTTAGGTGCGTTGGGTGCGTCAGGTGCGTCGGGTGCGTCAGGTGCGTTGGGTGTGTCAGGTGCGTTGGGTGTGTCAGGTGTGTTGGGTGCGTCAGGTGCGATAGGTGCGTTGGGTGCGATAGGTGCGTCGGCGCCGCCCAACGCCTCGAATCCGTCCAGGGCCGCCAGAAATTCTGCCTGGGCCTCGGCGAAGGACATGCCGTCATCGGCCGGCGCCGGCTCGGGCGTCAACGCGCGCAAGATCTCGTCAATTGTCTGCTCCAGGTCGGGATCGTGTTTGGCCAGGCTGAGCGCCGCCCGATAGAATTTCAGCGCCTCGGCGAGGTGACCACGTCGGTGGTGAATCTCCGCCAGCCCCCGAATCGCCGCGAGATTCTCGGCTGCATGCTGAAGGACGTGGCGGAGCTCGACCTCGGCCGCGTCGAGCTCGTTCACCTCGATGAGCGAACGACCCAGCGTGACCCGAGCGGAGAGATAGCCAGAGTGGATTGTGAGGCCAGCGTGACAGGTGTCGATGGCTTCGTTGTAGTGGCCCGCGCGGCGGTATTCCTCGGCGAGCTGTGCAAATGCAATCGACGCCGGGTCACTCTGGACCCGGCGTCGAAGCTCCTCAATGCGAGGGTTGTCGGCCACGGCGTATATGCGCGACGTTCAACGTCCCAAAACCGTTACGGCGCAATGGTGATGTCCTGCGTGGTCGTCGCGGTCTTGCCCTTACTGTCCCTGATCGTCAGACGCACCGTAAACGTAAACGCCGCGCCGTAAGTGTTCGATATCGTCACACCAGTCCCGGTTGCCCTCGTGCAGGTTGCCGGGGCCGTGCATCCGAAGTCCCAAGTGTAACTCGTGATGGAGTTCGTACCTTCGCCCTTCGAGCCGCTGGCGTTGAAGTTAATCGCCGTGTTCACTCTCGGATTGGTCGGCGAATAAGTGAACGCCGCCGTCGCCGGCGAGTCAACCACTGTGACCGGCTTGATGACCAGAGCCGTCTGGCCGACTTCGTCGGTCACCGTGAGAATGACGTTGTAAGTGTCGGCGGTGTCGTACGATTTCGACACCGACACGCCCGTTCGTGTCGTGCCGTCCCCGAAGTCCCACTCATATCGAACGATGCGATGCCCTGTCCCGGCCGCTGAGCTCCCAGCATTGAAGAAGATGGTGGCGCCAATACCGGGACTCGAGGGATTGAAGATGAAATCTGCCGTGGGCCCGTCGCCCGCGCCGACCACAACCGGCTGTGCCACGCTGGTACCGGAGAATCCATTGCTGTCGGTGACGGTCAATCGCACCATGTACGTTCCGGGCGCGCTGTACTGATGCGTCGCGATGGCGCCGGTGCCGGACGTGTTATCCCCGAAATCCCAGACGTAGCTGGTTATGGCGGCACCGAGCCCCGGTATCGACGTCGTGCCATCAAATCGGACGTTCGTGAAGGCCGCCGGGCTCTCCGGCGTGAACGTGAACCGTGCGGTCGGCGCATTGCCGATCACGCCCGGCGGGACCAGACGAATGGAGATGGTCCGGCGCACCAGGTTAGCCGCATCCGTCCCTGTGGGCGTTACACCGATGGTCAATGTGGGAATCGTGCCAGACACGAACGACGGAGCGGTATAGGTAAACGTGGCCCGTCCGTTGCCATTGGTGACGAGCGTCCGCGAAGACAATGACCCAAAGTCGGTGGCGACGCCGTCGGCGAGAATCTCGAGGCGCATCGGCACATTCGGCGCCGACTGACCGTTGACGTCGCGCGCCTCGACCGTGATTTGAGACTGCGAGGCGCCGTCCAGCGATAACACATCGGGGTTCGCGCTGAGGTTCACCGACAGGCTCATCTCGGACGGGCCCGCGAACGGCGGCGGTTGCGTATCGCTAACCGTGCACGCAGCGGTGGCAGCCGCCACCGCGAGCACGACAAGGGTCGATAATCGCTGCATCATAAGAGTGCGTTCCATTTGTGTTGCCATGGGTTAGTCAGGGTCCGCATAGTCTGAGAAGCTCACGCTCATGGTTCCCGACACCTGTATCTCGTTGCCGGCCAGGTCGGCGCCGTAGAACGTGATTGTCGCCATCGTCGAGATGAACAGCCGTCCGCCGAAATTTGCCAGCGCTCGCAGGGGCGCCTCGAGCTTGGCCTGATGGCGCACCATCTCGAACGGCACGGTGACCGGACTCTCACCGATCGTCGCCGTGAGGGCGCCATCGATCGTGTGTGGAACGTCAACACCTTGAGTGCTGCGACCATCGGCACGACTGAACTCGATGCGGTAGCGATTGAGCACCACTTGATTCAGCGGTGTTATCGATCCACCTGTTCCCGAAAGCCCACGGTCTTTCGGTTCAAGTCTCAACGTCACCTGCCCGATGTCGTCGAAAATCGTTGGCACCCGCACTTCCTGGCCGTTGACGGTTGCCGGCACCAGCGTCTGGACGTCCGACAGCAGGAACGTCGAAAACGACTGAGGCTGGGCCCCGGATGCCCCCTGCAGCGACTGAATGATCATCAACGACGGCGATCGTCCGGTTCGAGCCACGTCGCCACACGAGACAGATCCGACGAGGATCCCCGCCAGGACGGCTCCGCCTATCGACGATCGAAGCACTGCGCGCATATAGAACGTGTCCCCCTTGTTCATCAGAGCTTGATGATTCGCGGCGTGATGAAGATCAGCAGCTCGGAGCTCTGATCGGTCACCCGCTGGTTCTTGAACAGCCAGCCGAGAATCGGAATCCTGTGAATGGCCGGCGTCCGCGCGTTGTTCTCCTGCTGCCGGTTGACGTAAATCCCGCCGATGACCGACGTCTGCCCATCGCTGACGAGCAGACTGGTGACCGCGCGCTGCGTGTCGATTGGGGGAATACCGTTGACCGCGCGCGTGAAGTCGGGGGCAGAGTTCTCGAGCTGCACCTGCATGATGACGGTATTGGCGGCGGTAATCTGTGGCGTCACCTGCAGCCGGAGTGCCGCATCACGGAACGTGACCGTGACGGTGTTGTTCGCAACAGTCTGAATCGGCACCTGAACGCCCTGCGTGATTTCCGCCGCGACGTTGTTCTGTGTGGCCACCCGCGGCGACGACAGGATGCGGCCATTGCCCGACGACTCGAGAGCGGCCAATTCCACGTCGAGGTTGAACGCGCCGTTCACCGACCCCAAGGCGAGCCCGATGGCGCTCGTGGCCGGCGAAATGCCCAGATCGACGGCGGTCGTGGCTCCATCGACGCCTAACGTCCCGCCCGTCCGGCCGCCCACGCTGACCTGATTCGGAAATGCGAGGCCGGTTGTGTTGCCCAGCTCGGGATCGCGACGCGGCCGCTGAAGCCCCAGCGCACGCCAAGATCGCGCGCAAATGCACGTGTGGTCGTGACGATGCGCGCTTCAATCTCCACCTGAGGCTGCGGCTGATCGAGCGTGTCGAGCAGCTGGGACGCACCCTGCAGCCGGCTGGCAAGATCCCGGATGATGATGGTGTTGGTCCGCGGATCGATCTGAATATCGCCGCGCGGCGACAGTGCCGTTCGGGTCAGGAGTGCCGTCAGATCCGCCGCCCTCGCGTAACTCAGCGGCCGCGTCAGCACTTCGAGCTCACCCGAGAGCGCCCGCTCCTCCGTCAGCTTACGCCGCTGCGCTTCTTCGTCTGCGAGCACCGTCATCGGCGCAATGCGCACGATGGTGCCGTCAACGGAATAACCGAGCTTGTGATCGCGCAAGATGATGTCGAGCGCCTGGTCCCACGGCACCTCGTTCAGCGACACGTCGACCGATCCTTGAACCGACTGATCGATCACGATGTTCAGGCCACTGATGTCGGCGAACGTCCGAAGCACCATGCGCAGATCAGCGCCCTGGAAGTCGAGCGTGACGGGGTGGCCGGTGAATCGTTGTGGCTGAGACGACCCGGACGCTGGCTGAGCCGCCTGAGAGGGCTGCGGAATAACGCCCTGCTGCGGAGCCTGCGCGAATGGTCCGGTCCCTCTCGACGGCGTGGGCGCGCCCGGTGCATTGAGAGCCGCGGCCGCACCCAGACCGCCGCGCATCAACAGGCGATCGATGGGATCCAGCGACGCGACGACGCCCGGAGCCGCTTGTGCCGGCGGCGCTGCGACCGCAGGCATCTGCTCCTCGAACAGGATGGTGAAGTCCTTCTCGCCGTCTTCCGGCGGCATCACGCGATAAGAAGCCGGCCGCAGCAGATCGACGACCACGCGCGTTGTCGGCACCACTCCGCTCGTCGTGACATGCACGACAGATACGGGTCCGCGGCCGACGAACACATCCGGTTGTACTTGCGAACGCACATTCGGAAACTCGAGGACGACGCGCGGCGTGCCGTCTCCGACCGGCGTGACCGCTTCTGCGATGAGCTCGCCATTGCCGACAAGCGTGACGCTCGTACCGGTCGGCCGATTCTCGGCGCGCACGCTGTCGAGTGTGGTGGCGAATCGTGGCGGGCCGCTCATGGCGGCGACAGGCGATGCGTTGCCGACGGTGCCGAGCGGAAACGCGCTGTCGAAGTCCACATGGATTTGATTGCGCTTGCTGCGGACCTGATGCGCCGCCGGCTGCGTCAAGCGAATGCGTACCCGGGCGACGCGCGTGCCGTCGCCGGCGGTCGCCGCTTCTACTGATGCGCCAGCGACGACTCCTTTCGCCCCAACCACACTGGAGAGCGCGCCGCGCGCGTCGACTTCGCGCAGTTCGACGAGCAGGGTCAACGGGTCGGGCCGGTTCGTGAGATAGGCAACCGGATCGGAGGTCGCGATCGTGACCGTCGTGATACGCCGTCCCGCATCGGCGGAAAGGCCCGTCACTCGTGGTGTCGGCGGTGCAGTTTCGGGCGCCGGACCAAACGCGCCCAGAGGCGTCAGCCCCGCAGCCCACAGGCCGCAGAAAACCAAACAGAGTACGCCGGGTCTGGAGAGCAAGACCCGGCCTACGCGGGGGTACGTAGGGCGGGTCCTGCGTTTTGGACCCGCCAGTGAGGAGCACGCGTTATTTGCCATCTTCGGCAGCCCTGAGTCCCTTTCGCACTTCGCGCTGTTTCACAAGCGAGAGCGGATCGTTGACATCCTGCATGATCACGAGGCCTTGCGGCGTCACGGTCCGGATGATCCCGTCGAGTAGCCGATCGTTGGCATGCGCCGGGAACGTCTTTCCGTCGGGGCCCGCGACAAGCGCCACATACGAGCCCTGGCTGCGCAGAATTCCCCGCACCAGGAGTTCGCCTGTCGCGAGGCCGGCCAGCCCGGTCGCCTTCTTCCCTGTCGAAGGCTCCATTCCCCGGGCCATCAGACTGATAAAGGGATCTCGCCGTCCGGCCGGGTCGTAGGTGTACGCTTCGGCCGGCGGAGCCGCCGCCGGCGGCGTACACCGGGCGTCGTCGCAGCGGGCACGGCAGGCTGTGCCGCCCCCGGCTGAGGCGCGGGCTGTGACGGCGGCGCGCCCTGCGCCGACACCAGCGCGGACGCAGCCACGAACGCCGCGACCATCACGCCAGTCTTCACGTCGTTTTTCTGCAAGAGACCCACCCCCACCTTAATTTGCCTTCGCCGGTTCGGGCTTTTTCGCTTCGAGCAGCACGAACGTCGTCGCCACGCAGTCGACCGTGATGGTCGAGGTGGGCTCCGGCTTGTCCTTCGCGCGAATCGAGATATTGCTCATGTTGATGATTCGAGAAAACTTGCTGACGCGATCGAAGAACATCCCCAGGTTGTGGTAGGTGCCGTCGAGCTGCAACGCGATCGGCCACTCGGCGTGGAGATCTTTGGTGACCGACGGGGCCGGCTTGAACGCGCGAATCGCAAGATTCGACTGCGTGGCCAGCGTTTGAATGCGCCGCAACAGATCGGCCACGTCTTTCTGTTCGGGCAGCACCGCCTTGAGGCTTTCGAGCCGTCCTTCGAGCTCGGCCACCTGCAGGCGGAACTGATTCAGCTGATTGGCCGTCGATTGGGCTTTCGCGATTTCGACCTTCAGCCCGTCGAGCCGCTGCTGGCGGGTCGCCATGTCGGCATCGGCCGGCATCACGTAGAAGTAATAGAACACCCCCACGCCCGCGAGCGCGAGCACGACGAAGAGGCCGAC
This sequence comes from Vicinamibacterales bacterium, assembly GCA_963761975.1. Lineage (GTDB taxonomy): Bacteria > Acidobacteriota > Vicinamibacteria > Vicinamibacterales > JAMQPK01 > JAMQPK01. The sequence continues at coordinate 1,056,952 of CAVXIR010000007.1, read as the reverse complement.
CTGGCCGTACCACGGTAACTTGTTGAGATTCAGGTCCATGCGGCTATCTGATCTCTTTCATATCGGGGTCTCGTGGAGACGCCATTAATTTCCCGCCTTTGCCGGGAGGACGGCGGCAGTTTCCCTTGCCGCCACCTTCGCCCGCACAGAGAACCTGATGAGCTCGGGCAAGCCCGCCGTCGCCGGCGGCTCCACCTGGCTGTCGACGATCTCGACCGGCCGCTCGAAAAGATTCGATGACTCGAGGCTTGCCACGAAATCGGACAAGGCGGTCAACGAGGTGCAGCGTCCGTCGATGACGACCTCGTTCAGCTTCTGCGCCATCGTGGTCAGCCACATCGAATCGGGCAGGGCTCGGCTGACCTGATCGAGGAGGTGCACAGGACCCGTCTGGCCTTTTCTCAGCTGTTCAATCAGGGTGACGCGTTGCTGCAACTGCGCGCGCCGCGCCTCGAATTGCTGAACCTGCTGAATGACGTTCTGCAGGCGCGTCTTCTCCCCTTCTGCATCGACAATCTGCTGATCGAGGCTGGCCGACGCATTCTGGAGATACCAGTACCACCAGCCGACGCCGAGCGCGGCGACGACGAGAATCAGGCTGCAGCCGACGGTGATCTTCTGGCCAATCTGGAACTTCGCTTTGCGCTTGACGCGCTCGCGATCGACGGCAAGCAGGTTGATTTTGATCAACGGTCACCTGCCCGTCTCAGCGCGAGGCCCACCGCAACCGCAGCGGTCGGCGCAATCGTCTCTCGCTTATCAGAGGAGTATTTCTTGGCATCGAGCGTGACCTTGCGGAACGGATCGAACATCTCGACCGGCGTCCCGAAACGCTCCTGCAATGCCTCGGCAAATCCTTCGACGCGCGATGCACCGCCGCTGAGCATGATGCGGTCGATGCGATCGGTCGAGGCGGTCGCTTTGAAGAAATCGAACGTCTTCTGCACTTCGAGCAGCACGTTCTCGGTCATCGCGCGGAGGACGGGCATCACGTCTTCAAAGGTTGCGCCATCGACGGGCGCCCCTTTTTTCAGGAGCTCAGCGCTCTCGAATGGCAGATTCAGCTCACGCTGCACGGCCTCGGTGTAGGCATTTCCGCCGAGCGAGATGTCGCGTGTGAAGACCGACTGCTCGTTCGCGATGATGTTGATGTTGATGGCACTGGCGCCCGCGTTGAGGAGCACAATGACGGCGCCGGGCTCGAATCCGTAGTTCAGCTCGTAGGCGTTCTGCAGCGCGAACGCATCCACATCGACGACGACCGGCGTCCGGCCGGCCTGCGCAATCACGCCGGTGTAATCGGCGATCTTTTCTTTTTTTGCAGCAACGAGAAGCACTTCCATCGTACTTTTCGAATCGGCTCCGCCTCCGGCATCCAGGATCTGGTAGTCGAGGTTGACGTCCTGGATGTCGAACGGGATGTACTGCTCCGCTTCCCAGTAGATGGATTCGTCGAGTTCAGTCGCCGTCATCACGGGCAGCGAAATCTTCTTGACGATGACGGCGTTGCCCGAGAGCGAAGCGGCGACTTCCTTCGTCTTGAATGCCTTCGATTCGAAGACGCGGCGAATCGCTTCGGCCACGGCCGTACCGTCGATGATCGCGCCATCGACAATGCTGTCAGGCGGCACCGGCTCGGTGCCGTACGCGGCCACGCGATAGCCTTTGCCAGACGGCTTCAGCTCGACCGCCTTGACCGCGCTCGAGCCAATATCGAGTCCGACCACCGATCGGCTCTTGCTGAACAATGAAAAATTCTTCACTTGGTGCGCTCCGGGTGGGCAAGGCCGGTGCCACCGGGCCCCGCACATCCACCCACGAATTTCGGCGGCGTCCCTGACCTGCGATCACGCTTTCGTCAGCGGATCACGAACCTGTGATCCGAGGGTCATTCCGCCGCTCTAGATATCGGCTGCGGTGCGTGCAAGCTTGATGGGCAATTACCTAACGGACTCGACGGACACAACGGGACTTCAGGGACAGAATCGCGAACCTTCCGCTGACTTGACACTGACGACAACACCACGTAAGATTTGGGTTTATCGTTGTGACAGTTTTGCTCAGAGGATCCAGCGTTTCATGCGGACGTATGTAGCCACTCCAAAAACCATCGAGAGCCGTTGGCATGTCATCGACGCCGGCGGTCAGGTGCTCGGCCGCGTTGCCACCGTGGCGGCAAGATTGCTGCAAGGAAAGCACAAGGCCACCTATACCCCGTTTATCGACACCGGTGATCACGTTGTCATTGTCAATGCGGCGAAGGTGCGGCTGACCGGGCGCAAGGAAGAACAGAAGTTGTATCGTCGGCACAGCGGATACGAAGGCGGCCTGCGCGAAGAGCGCGCCAAAATCGTTCGCCAGGCCAAGCCCACGCGCATCGTCGAGGAGGCCGTGCACGGCATGCTTCCGAAGACCACGCTCGGCGCCGCGATGTACCGCAAATTAAAGGTGTACGCGGGTCCGGATCATCCACATACGGCGCAGAAGCCACAATCACGCGAGGTCGCATAAGTTGCCAGTCACAGAGTTTTACGCAACCGGCCGCCGGAAGACGTCGTCAGCGCGAGTCTTCCTGAGGCCAGGCAACGGGACCGTCACCGTCAACCACCGCGAGTTCAACGCGTTCTTCCCAACCGAAGCATTGCGAACCCAGATCAAGACGCCGTTGGTTCTCACCCAGACCGTTGAGCAGTTCGACGTCCTGGCGACAGTCGCGGGCGGCGGCATCAACGGGCAGGCCGGGGCGGTGCGTCTCGGGATTGCGCGCGCGCTGGTGAAATACAACACCGAGCTGCGCAAGACATTGAAGAAGGGCGGATTGCTCACAAGAGACGCCCGCGCGAAAGAGCGCAAGAAGTACGGCATGGCTGGGGCGCGTAAACGCTTCCAGTTCAGCAAACGTTAGGAATATCGCCAGGGCGCAACTTGCCTGCGCCGAGGAGGTAAATCGAAGGTATGGAGGCAGCTTGACCCCGATCGCCATGAAGGATCTGCTGGAAGCTGGAGTGCACTTCGGGCACCAGACGAAGCGCTGGAACCCGAAAATGAAGGAATACATTTTCGGCGAACGTAACGGTATCTACATCATTGACCTCGGCAAGACGGTCAAGCTGTTCAAGGAAGCCGAAGACTTCGTCACCCGCCTCGCCGCCGAGGGCAAGACCATCCTGTTTGTGGGCACGAAGCGGCAGGCCCAGGACGTCATCGCGGAAGAAGCGGTGCGCTCGGGTATGTACTTCGTCAACCAACGATGGTTGGGCGGACTCCTGACCAACTTCAACACCATCCAGCGCAGCCTGGCGCGTCTCCGCGACCTCGAATCGATGTCCACCGACGGCCGGTACGACACGCTTTCGAAGAAGGAAGTCGCCCGTCTTGAAAAGGAGCGCCGCAAGCTCGAGAAGAACCTCGAAGGCATTCGTGGTATGGCCCGGCTGCCCGATGCCGTGTTCATCGTGGATACGCGCAAGGAAAAGATTGCGGTCGACGAGGCGAGAAAGCTGAAGATTCCGATCATCGGCATCGTCGATACCAATTGCGACCCGGACGAAGTGGACTTCCGCATTCCCGGCAACGACGATGCGCTGCGCGCGATCAGACTGTTTGCCGCCCGGATTGCCGACGCCGTCAACGCCGGTCGCGGCACCCGCGAATCAGTCCAGGCAGACTCTGCGGCCGCTCAGGAAAACGGTGGTCCGAACAACGAAGACAAGCGTGGTGCGCGTCCGACGCGACGTGCCGTTGCCGAGGCGGCGACTTCACCCGCCTAAGTCCGGTTTCCAGGTTCCCGTTCCGGGGTTCGGGTTCCCGGTTCCACGTTCGGGTTCACACGCCGGCCCCATGGCCGGCGTTTTTTTGTACTAACGGAGAAAGAACGCACATGGAAATTTCTGCTGCACTCGTAAAGAAGCTTCGTGACATCACCGGCGCCGGATTTATGGAGTGCAAAGCCGCGCTGACCGAGGCCAGCGGCGACATCGAAGCCGCGACGACCCTCCTCCGCAAGCGCGGCCTGGCGTCGGCGGCCAAGAAGGCGGGCCGGACCACCAGTCAAGGATCGATCGGCAGCTACATCCATATGGGCGGCAAGATCGGTGTCCTGGTGGAAGTGAACTGCGAGTCGGACTTTGTGGCGCGCACCGATCAGTTCGGTGCGCTCGTCAAGGAGATCGCCATGCACATCGCCGCCGCCGATCCGAAGTACGTCAAGCGCGACGAGGTGTCAGCCGATGTGTTGGACAAGGAGCGGGATATCTACCGTGCGCAGTTCACCAACTCGGGCAAGCCGGAAGATGTCATCAAGAAGATCGTGGAGGGCAAGCTCGAGTCCTACTACGAGCAGGTGGTGCTGCTCGACCAGAAGTCCATCCGCGATCCGAACGTGAAGATCTCGCAGCTTATTGCAGAAGCCACGGCAAAGATGGGCGAGAACATTGCGGTGAGCCGATTCTCCAGATTCAAGATCGGTGAGGCCGCAACGGAGTAAGTCGCAAGGCGCAAGTCGAAAGTCGGAAGGCGCAAGTCAGGTCGGAAGTCTCAAGACGAGTCGGAAGTCCCAAGTCGGATCGGAAGACTTAAGTCGAGTCGGAAGTCTCAAGTCGGGTCAGAGGCTCGAGTCGAGTGTCTGCCTCAGTGATTTGCGTTGTGCCCTGCGACTGCCTTGCGCCTTGCGAACTGCCTTGCGCCCTGCAAACTGCCTTGCGCCTTGCGACTGCCTCGCGCCCTGCGACTGCCTTGCGCCTTACGACTTTTGACTTGCGCCTTTCGACTATAATTTCTCAACCATGCCGCCTCCCGTTTACAAGCGCATCGTGTTGAAGCTGTCGGGGGAGGCGCTGATGGGCGAAGAGTCTTTCGGCATCGATCCCGCCGTCACCTCGCGCATCGCCGCAGACATCGCAGAAATCCAGGGCCTGGGGGTCGAAGTCGGCATCGTCATCGGCGGCGGGAACATCTTCCGAGGCGTGGCCGCCAGCGCGAAGGGCATGGATCGCGCGACGGGCGATTACATGGGCATGCTCGCGACGGTCATCAACGGGCTCGCCATGCAGGACGCCCTCGAGCAGCACGGTGTGCTGACGCGCGTCGTCACCGCAATTGAAATGCGCGCGGTGGCCGAGCCGTTCATCCGGCGCCGCGCGATTCGCCATCTCGAAAAAGGCCGTGTCGTGATTTTTGCGGCCGGCACCGGCAATCCGTACTTCACGACCGATACGGCCGCGGCGCTGCGCGCCATGGAAATGAAGGCCGACGTCATCCTCAAGGGCACGAAGGTCGACGGCATCTACACGGCCGATCCCATGATCGTCAAGGACGCGACGCGCTTCGACCGGATTTCCTACCTCGAAGTCATCGAGAAGGGACTGCGAGTGATGGATTCCACCGCGATTACGCTCTGCATGGACAATCGTCTTCCCATCATCATTTTCAACCTTCGGACTCCCGGCAACCTGCGGCGCACCGTCATGGGCGAGCCCATCGGCTCGATTGTCACCGCCTGAGCGTGCTACCGTAGGCCGGGTCTGGTTCCCGACCCGGCACATGGAGATTCGACATATGGACGTCAGCGATCTAAAAGGACTGTTTGGCGAAGTGACCAACCGGATGCATACCGTCCTCGAGCACGTCAAGCAACAGCTCGCCGCCGTGCGCACCGGCCGCGCCTCGACTGCCCTTCTTGATCACGTGCAGGTCGAGGCGTATGGCACCAAGATGCCGCTCAACCAGGTGGCCGGCCTGTCGATTCCCGAACCGACGCTCATCGTCGCCCAGCCGTTCGATCCCACGCTGATCGGCGCCGTCGAGCGTGCCATCCGCATTTCCGATCTCGGCCTCAACCCGGCCAACGATGGCAAGGTGGTGCGGATTCCCATTCCGTCGCTCACCGACGAAAGACGAAAAGAGCTGTCACGGCACGTCCACAAAATGGCTGAAGAAGGCCGCAATACCGTTCGTGGTGTCCGCCGCGATGCCAACGACCGTCTCAAGAAACTGCTGAAGGACTCGAAGATTTCCGAAGACGACGAGCGAAAGGGGCTGGACGAGGTTCAGAAGATCACCGACCAGCACGTGAAGCTCATCGATGATGCCCAGAAGAAGAAGGACGCCGATCTCCTCGGTCATTGAGTGTCTTGGGGCTGGTCATGGGCGACCGCCCCCGGCCGTTCTTCGAACAAGATTCCCGGAAATCCGCGAGAAATGCGCCACGCAGGTTGGCGCTCTGCTTGCACTGTCCCTGCTCCGGAGGAGTGTCATATGAAAAGGTTTTTCTTGAGTCTGCCTCTCTGCCTCATCGTCGGGGTGGCGGGCTCGGCGGCGGCACAGACCGCAGCCAAAGACTTTCACGACGAAGTCGAGCAGACGACAAAGGCCGCGCAGATATTTCGCGCCGTGATGAGCGCGCCCGACAAGGCTATTCCGCAGCGAATCCTCGACGACGCCGACTGTATCGCTGTCTTCCCGCAGGTCATTAAGGCAGCCTTCGGTGTGGGCGGCCGCGGCGGCCGCGGCGTGGTCATCTGCCGCAGCGCGAACGGCTGGAGCGCGCCGGTGTACCTGAACATCGGCGGTGCAAGCTTTGGGTTTCAGATTGGCGCGGAGGCCACCGACTACGTCATGTTATTCATGACGCCGGAGAGCGCGAAGAGCCTCCTCGAATCGAACGTGAAGCTCGGCGCGAATATTTCGGTCGCCGCCGGTCCCATCGGGCGCGAGGCAGGCGCCGACACCGACCTCAAGATGAACTCACAGATTCTCAGCTATTCGCGCAGCAAGGGTCTTTTCGCGGGAGCGGCGCTCGAGGGCGCCGTCATCGAAACCGCAGACAAAGACATGAGGGACGTGTATGGCCCGAGCCTGACGGAGCGCGAGGTGCTCTTTGGCGGCAAAAAAGCCCCAGAGGAAGTGACGGCGTTCGCGAAGACCGTCGAAAGCTTCACACCCGCGGCGGTGAGCACGAGCGGCACGAAATAAGGTTCGGCAACTTCCTGTAGTTCAGTACTTCAATGCCGGCCGATCGCCGAACGAAGTACCAATAGCGCGTGCTGTACGGATCAGGTCGAAATCCGGCGGCACGCGTTTTTGTTTCCCTACGACGACATCGAGCGGCACGGTCACGATGTCGGGAGGCTGTGAGGCGACCATCAGGTCGAATTCTCCAGCCAGCAGACATTCGACCGCCTTGCCGCCAAAACGCGTCGCGAGGTCGCGATCGAAGCTCGTGGGCGTGCCTCCCCGCTGCAGGTGGCCGAGCACGACGTATCGCGTGTCCTTGCCGCTGAGCTTCCCGAGCTCCCGCGCACAGCTCGCACCAACTCCCCCCAGCCGTTCGACGGTCGCGGCATCCCCGTGAGTGACGATTGACACTCCGCCGCCAACAGTAACGGCTCCCTCGGCGACTACGACAATGCTGGACCGGGCGCCGAACTTTTCGCGCTCCATCAACCAGTCGGCCACGATCGTCAGATCGTACGGGATTTCCGGAATCAGAATCACATCGGCCCCGCCGGCGACGCCGGCATAAAGCGCGATCCATCCGGCGTAACGGCCCATGACTTCCACAACGATCACGCGGTGATGCGCCTCGGCGGTCGTGTGGAGCCGATCGATCGCGTCGGTGGCGAAATCGACGGCCGTGTCGAACCCGAAGCAGTTGACGGTGCCAACGATGTCGTTGTCGATGGTCTTTGGCACGCCGACGATGGGAATGCCCTGACGGGCGAAACGATGGGCGATGCTGAGCGTTCCGTCGCCGCCAATGACGACCAGAGCGCCCAGGCCGAGCTTGTGGAAATTCTCGATGACGCGCGTCGAGTAATCGACGTTGCCGGTGCTCGTCGCAATGGGATAGGCGAACGGATTACCGCGATTGGTGGTGCCCAGGATGGTCCCGCCGAGACGCAGAATACCGGTCACGTCTTTCGGTCCGAGCTGCCGGGTGCGGCCCGGCTCGATGAGACCGTCGAAGCTGTCTTCGATGCCGAGGACTTCGATGCCGGCGTTGGTCGCCGATTTCACGACCGCGCGAATCACGGCGTTCAACCCCGGTGCGTCCCCGCCGCCGGTGAGGACACCGATGCGCTTGATGTTCGACATGGACGATGAATTGTAGCGCCTGTGGTAAAATCGGCGTTCGCACTCACGAGTGTGCGCCTCGGTGGGCGGCTAGCTCAGCTGGGAGAGCGCCGCGTTCGCAATGCGGAGGTCAGGAGTTCGATCCTCCTGCCGTCCACCAACCTCCGCTCATGAATGTACGCGGAGGTTGCCCGCCGGAGCCTTGGCGAAGGCGGGCCACCAGCGAGCGTGAACGAGCTACGGTTGGCGAGCCAACTTTCCTCAACAGTTCTTTCAGTTCTTCCGCTTCACGTTCCTGCGCCGCCTTCCCGATCCGCGCGCCAGTAATTAAGGGGAGCGTGACCATGGCTTTCAGCCTTCTCGGGCAACGCGCTCGAAGCGCCGTCTGCTCGGTTTGGCTGAGAATCCGCTCATGGCGGTTATCCACTTTCAGTCGCTTCACCTGACGCGCCGGCGAATCGATCAGCTTCCCCTATTCGACGGCTTTCGCGCTGAGCGCGATCAGTACTGAAATGACACAGCGCGGGAGATGTCGCACGTCGCCGGCAAGTTCGCGTCTTTAGGTGGCACGTTACCCATATAACAGCCGGGGATGAGGTAAAACGTCACCGGCTGCTTCTTCGCGGGCGGCGCGGCATCCGGGGCAGGCTGCGGCGCGGGCAGAATCGGCGTCAGGATGTGCCGGAACGTCGCCGATTGTCCGCGCGTGAGATTCACGTCGAAGCTCACCGGCTCGTAGTCGCGCGCAAGGATGTCGATTCGGTGGGGACCTGGCTCAAGCACGGCACCGCCATCCTCGAATCGAAAATCTTCCGGCATACCGATGTAATAGCCGTCGGCGAATACCTGCGCAGTGGGCGGATAAATGTCAAGAATGAGCCGCGCGAGCGACCTCGGCTCGACGATTACAGGTACGGCTGCCGCCTCACGGATAACTTCGCGCTCGACCACCACCGGCGATGCGTATGGAATGAACACGACGTTCGATCCACTGTACGGGCGTCGATACCGTGGTCGGTAATCTCCGTCCCTTTGCCCCGGTCGCCGATGCTCGCGATCGGGAAAAAGCCGAGGAGCGCGATTGGGTGGGGCGATTGACGATGGACTTCCCGGCATGCTCGGAGAATTCCTCCAGTGGGTTCGCGCCGGGGCGGCCTGTGGATGCTCATCACGCAACCGTCTGCGCACTGTTTGATCGGCGCTCGCCGTGTTTCCGCGCTCGCGGCCCGCGCGCGACGTTGCGGCGTCATCCGACCTCTCATCGCGCGGTGACGTGTGGTTGTCCCCCCGGCGCGGTTCAGCACGACGGTCGGCCTGCTTGGCTGGAGCCGCATGAACGGCTTCCTCCCGTGGTACCGCGGTTCGCCCTGTCGCCGATCGCTCCGAACGGTCGCGCTGCTGCCCCACCACGTACGCAGGCACTGCCACTACGATCATGATGCCGAGAATGAGACTGCGCATGGGAACCCTCACTGCAGGCTGGCAGGCTTCTCCAGCATACTCCTCATTTCGTTTGCCAGTTTCTTCGAAGTTTGCAGCGAAAAAGGATTGCTTCGCACAAAACCACCTCACCGCCCTGCGACAAGGCGACAAGCTTTATCAGAGGCGGATGGTCGCCAGCGGGATTATGCAGCGAGGGGGTCGTTGCTGCGCAGAGCCTGAAGACACCAAAGGCCAGTGCCCATCACTGAACACTTTCCTTCGCTGCTCTTAAGGGTTCGGCAGCTTCGGCTAGCCGCCGGCACCGACCCGATGCACGTTCAGGTATTGATCCTCGTCACCGGGACCGCCGAAAAGCCGCCACGACAGCTTGTGTCCCGAGAGGATGAACACCTCGCGTAGCACCGTCCTAGCGGGTGTTGTCATGGCAGCAGGCCGAACCTTCGCATCGCCGCGACAGCCTCCATCGGTATAGGACCAATACAAGAAAGCACGAGACGGCAGAGGCCCCGGCGGGGAGCCGAGGCCCGCGCCACTATCGCGAACTGATGCGTGGATCGACGTTGACTGCGCCGAATCGCGCTTCAATCCATTTGCCGTCAACGCGAATGACGAGCCTCCCCACAGGCGCGCCCTTCTGCGTACCTTCAATGCGAAACCCTACGTCAGGACCTGAAATGATGCGTGGCTCGGGCAACGGGTCTATTCGGAATGCCTGCTGCGCGCCGACAGACGATGCGAGGAACAAGGACAACACCCAAAGGGCTGCGAGCGTGAGAATCGCACGGAAAGACATACAGGCTCCTTCTCGCGGTTTAGACGAAGTGCCGGCCTGAGTGGTCGGTCGCGACAGACCGGAAGGCCGATCCTTCTGCCGCCTACTAAATTTCCTCAACAGACCTTCTATTGGAACCCCCTTCTCAAATGATCGATTCAAAAGTCCTTGACAGCCTATACTGTGTGACATACAGTATGTGACACACAGTGACTGCCGATCAGTTTCCGGCCCTCAGACTTGAACTCCGTCGCGGCTGCTTGGTTTTAGCCGTCCTGGCGCAACTCCGCGTTGAACACTACGGCTACACGCTCAAGCACGAGTTGGTGGCGCGGGGCATGGACATCGACGAGGGTACGCTGTACCCACTGCTGCGTCGGCTGGAAAGCCAGGGTCTCCTTGTGAGCGAATGGCGGGAAGAAGAGAAGCGCAACAAACGCTTTTACCGCCTCTCCGCTGACGGCAAGCGCGTGCTCAAAGAACTCCTCGCCGAATGGCACGCCATCAACACGTCCCTGTCTCGGATCGTCGGCGGCGCACGATCAGTTGCATAAGGAGCAGACGATGATTCTTGTCGAGCGTTACCTGCGGACTCTGCAGCTCTTTCTGCCAAAGACCCAACGTGACGACATCATCCGCGAGCTGTCGGAGGAGATCGAGACGGACATCGCAGAACTGGAGCGAGAAATCGGGCGTTCGCTCAACACCGACGAGGAGGCAGCGCTCATTGCCAAATACGGGCACCCGCTGCTCGCGGCCGCCCGCTATCGACGGCAGCAGTATCTCATTGGACCTCTGGTGTTCCCGTACTACTGGCTTCTCTTGAGAGTAGTGTTGATCTTGATGCTCGCTGGCCACGTGATGGGTGGCGCAATTCTCTTGGCAAACGGCGCAGGCTGGTCTCAGGTTGGTCACCTCACCGAACGGCTCGTTGAAACGAGCTTGATTGTCATCGGATGGCTCACACTGCTAGCGGCCGTTGGCGAACTCTGGATCACAAAGTCTCATGTGCTGGAGAAATGGAATCCTCGCACGCTCGTGTTTCACCCAAAAGGGATGGGGGTGTCAGCACCCGCAACGACAGTCAGTACCGTGCCTTCTGTATCCCGTTTCATTGTCCAAGCGGTGCTGGGTGCCTGGTGGCTCCTGGCGTTGAAGTTTCCGATTCTCCTCTTTGCGGGTGGCGCAGACATCGTGGCGTGGGCGCCTGCGATGAACCGCATTTACCCGCTTCTCGCGTTTTCGGTTGTGGCGGGTCTGTCACAGCAGTTCGCTCAGTTGCGGGGTTTTGGCCACAGTCTCTTCTCACAGATAGCCGGGGTAGTTATTGGGCTGAATAGCGTAGCCTTCCTCGTTCTCATGGTCACCTCCGACCATCGGTGGGTCGTCTGGAACGACGCAGCAACGCCGGACGCACGAGTCGTCAATCTAGTGAACTATGCATTCTCCATTGCATTCACCGCCGCAGCAGTCTTTGGAACAGCGCAAGTATTGCGGGGTCTGGTGCGCTGGTTCTCCACACGCGCAAGGCTTGCCGTTGTCTCTGTCTGTTTCGGCGTCATCGTGCCCGTTCTCGACGCACATGCGCAGGAGATTCAGCCACCTCCCTTGCCGGATGACACCGCGATTCGCCAGATCCTGGCCGAGCGCGTTGACGTGAAGCGACAAAGCGTGGGAATCGTTATCGGGATTGTGACACCCCGCGAAAGGCGTGTCATTGCGTATGGACGGCTGTCGCAAGACAACCCAAGAGCGGTTGATGGCGACACCATCTTTGAGATCGGCTCGGTCACCAAAGTGTTTACCGCTTTGCTTCTGGCAGAGAGCGCGCGGCGCGGAGAAATCAGCATCGACGATGCCGTCACAGACCATCTCCCATCAAATGTGAGGATGGTGACGAGCGACAACAAGCCCATGACCTTGGCCGATCTCGCCACGCATACATCCGGCCTGCCATTCTGGCCGTCGAATATTCCCGCCAATGCAGAGGGTGTGCGGCTGATGTCCGGCTATACGGTCGATCAGCTCTATCAATTCGTTTCGACGTTCGGCGTGCCCGCCGACGTCGGTTCGCGATGGGCCTACTCAAACATGGACGCGGGCCTTCTGGGTCTGGTACTGGCTCACCGGACGAACACGTCCTACGAGCGGCTGCTCGAACACCGTGTCACCACTCCGCTCGGGATGAACAGCACTGGGATTGCGGTACTTCCAACAATGCAGGCCCGTCTTGCTATCGGCCATGATAAGACGCTCGCGGCAGCCCCGAGATGGAATGTGCCTGCGCTTCTGGGTGCCGGTTCCTTGCATTCGACGGTCAACGATTTGCTTACTTTCCTGTCTGCCACAATGGGACATGTGGAGTCGCCCCTTGCTCCCGCATTCAGATCGATGCTGGCAACTCAACGGAAAGGGCCAGCATTTCAGCAGGCGCTCGGGTGGTGGATTTTTACCAATGGCGAAACTCAAGTGATCACTCACGTGGGTGGAACACTCGGTTTCGCCAGCCAAATCGCCTACGATCCGAAGAGGAAGATCGGCGTCGTGGTGTTGGCTAATTCAGTGAATCCAATTAGCGACATCACGACGCAACTCCTGAGCACAACCTCAACGGCCAGCTCGCAAGGCCGTTAGAGTTGAGCACGCGCCTACCGAACTGTTTTGCACCGGGTGAAGAAGAAGGACGTCGAAGGAAGTGACCTGGAAGTGATATGCCGGCGAGAGTACCTCGTTAAAACCTGCTGGCGAGATTTCGGATAAAGGGAGAAGGCAGAATTGAACGGCTGCGTCAACCATCTGGATTATTCCTTATCGACTGGCAGGCTCCACCTGCTCCACGACATCACCTGTATCGACCTGCCCTCGCTTGATGACGAGTGGTTGCGACCCAAGCCGACGAACGTTGGTGAAATATGATGGCAAGCCCTCGACTTCCCGGGCACCGATTCCGTTCCGCAACTCGTAATGCAAGTGCGGAAACAACGAATCACCTGACGCGCCCATGTGGGCGATGATCTCGCCCTGCTTCACGTCCTGACCCACTTTCACCCTGACGCTTCCCTGCTTCAGATGACCGAACCAGCTGAATTCGCCGTTGAGGTGATCGATGATGACGTAGTTCCCCCCATACGCCGTCTCACGCCTCACCAGATCCCCTTGGTTGAATCTCCGATTGTCAGGCTCGCCGTCGTGAACCGCCGCGACTCGACCGTTCCCACTCGCTATAATGGCAACGCCAAAACCGTAGTAGTCCTCATTTCGATCTGACTTGCCCGGATACCAGTCATCGCCATCCTGCGGATCCCCGTGTACATGAGTCCGTGCTCATTGACGACCACGAAGTCATAGCCGTATCGCTGGAAGTTTGTTTTGTTGCCCCGTTCGGGAAATGGCGGACGGGTGTAGTCGAATCGGCGATGGTGAGATTGGTAGTCGTGGCCGTCCCACACAAGGACACGGCCGCGCACGGGAATAATCAACTCGGTTTTGGCCTGATAGATCACCGGGAAGACACTGAGATGTGCCTTGTGTCGTTGCACTCGATTCGGTGTTCGGAAGGTGAACTCGTAGTTCAGTCTCTTGAGAGGAACGGTGCCGCTGAAGAAATGAAACGGATTGAAGACCAGGACGACCGACCGTGGCTCCAGAACAGGTAGCCGAGCGAGTTCGAGGCTGTCCCGGCTGTATTCATTGACAAACTCCCGGCGCACCAAGGTCTCCTTGTCATCAAAAACAGAAAGAGTGACCGCGCTGAGAACCAATCTGTCGTCGCTCCGATTTTCCACCAAGAACTCGAAGTTGAGGTGTTGTCCCGCCTCGCTGCGTTCTATATAGATGGCATTTGGCTTGGCACTGATCTGGACGACTTGAGCCTGGGCGCTCATCGGTATCAAACACACCAGCAAGATGATTGGAGCCCACATTGCAGCGTCTCCCGTTAGAAACAGGTCCTCATTTTTCGACACGAACGACGCGGTTAGACGAGATTGGAGCCAGTAGAGTTTACTGAGGCTGCATTGAAGACTTCGATGCCCGTACCGACGCTCTCTCTTCAGCGGTTAGTTAGGGACCTCAAGTGCGATTGGATAGCACTGAAACATGGGCTTTCGTCCCCATACAGCACAATCGCCGTTCTGCCACTTTCGAGCCATACAACTCGACGCGAGTCTATTCGAGCCATGTTTCCATGCCGTGGAAATGGTTCCCCTTTTGAAAATGTCAACGCACGCACTTCGAGATCTTCTGAGCCTTGCTGTTGATACAACGCGACATAGCCTTCGTCGATCCCGTGCGAGAGGCGGAAGAGAAACCTGGAAAGCTCTGCGGCGCTAAGCGGCGGGCCGTCCGGGAGACGCGGCGAGCCGTACATGACTTCCCGAATGGACGCAAGGATGCTTCGGTCGGTGCCTCGCCAAGGATTGGAGTCGATTTGAACGGGTAGGTTAAGTCCAATGACCGGCTTATCCGTTGCCAAGGAGCATCCTGCGGGAAGTCCCTTGATCACCGTGAGTGTGTCCAACGTAAGCCCAACGGCGACCGTACTTTGGGATGGGAAACCAGTCAGTGTTGTCGTAAAGGCAAGGACAACGAGCGAGAGGACTTTGACACTCATGATGGCGTGCTGACGAAACCTCGTGATACTTCTCCGCATATTTGGTGGGTCACGAACTGGTACAGCCGGGTGCTCTGGCGATCGCTGGACCGAGCAGTTCATCGAGGACTTCGACGATTTCCTTGTTACATCCAATGTAGAGGACGATTATTTGCCCGTGCTTGTAGAAATGCGGTTTGCTGATCCAACCGATACCAGCCCTTGGATTGGGCTGTCCCTCGCTGCTGACGAAGCGGGCATCCGCGTCCATCTCCCTGGCGGTGCCGTACTCAAAGACCTTCAACAAGTCGTTTTCGACTCTCAAGTCAGTGGACGCAACGCTGAAGTAGCCATTGGCCGATGGAGATGTTTCACCGGAGATCGAGACGTTCAAGGACTTCGTGCGGAGAGACGACACCAACTGATTTCGGGTCCCAATTTCGCTGGTTGGGCCTGTCGGGGGTGATGAGCATGCCAGCGTTGCCGACAGGCTGATCCCTTGCATCAGAGCCAGAATCATCATCCGCACTGAACCCTCGCAGCACGCCCGCACTCCAGCGCCGTCACCCATTGGACCCGCTATCCGACGACACGGTACCTTACAACTCGGCTGGTCTCGAAGAGGTCGAGGATCGCTGCCGGGAGGTCGCGACGACTGAAGACCGACTGGGGCAGCATATGGTCCTCGATTCGGTTTGCGTAATTCCGTGCTCCTGGGAGCGCGAGAATAGCACACGTAAGATCGCGGCCGCCGGCAGGATCATACCGACCTAATCCACGCGTCAGCCCGTGCTGCGCGTTTCATTCCTCTCTGAGGGCTGTGTTGGGGTCCAGTCGAGACGCACGCCACGCGGGCAAAGCGGATGCGACAGTTGCCGCAAGACTAATTGTCATGATGACGGCAGCCATCGTGGTCGGATCTGTGGGCGCGACGTCATACAACAGTGACGCAATCAGCCCGCTGAGACCAAACGCACCGGCGAGCCCGAAGAGGACGCCGATGATCGTGAGCTGGAGCCCCTGCTTCATCACCAAGCCGAGCACGCTGGCACGCGCCGCCATCTGAGCATCGGGTAGTGAAGACGCGAGGTTCTCTGTGGCAGCCAAGGTAGCTGCGTACGGCGCTCCGAGTGGCGGCCAACCACCGCAAATGAGCGCAGTCAACCGATTCGATCTGGCCGCGAGCTGTAGTCCGACAACTCCTCCCCACGAGAATCCATACCAGGCAAATTGTTCCACTCCTGCTTCATCGGCGACCGTCAGGATGTCGGTGGAGACTCGATCCGGAGTGAAGGTGCTCGCTTCTTCCCCGCGAGATGGGTAATCGATAAGGACGACACGATATCGATCTGTCAATCGGCTCAGGTACCCGGTGCGAATCGCTTCAGGTGAGGAGGGTGTAATTGGCGAACCAATCATGAGCGTTGGGCCAGCACCATGCACTTCATAGCGAATGCGTCGTTGCGCTCGAAGCGAAGTCCCCAGCACGCTAAGAGGAGCCACGGACGCCAAGGCCCGAAAGATGTCACGGCGATTCATAGCACCAGGGCCTGGAACATCAGGGACAATCGTCCGTCACTTGCCGAGTGCAGCCAATCTTTGCTTAGCCAGTATCGCTGCGTCGGTATTCGGCGAATCTTTGATGACCGCCTCATATTCAGCCCTGGCCTCTTTGATCCGACCAAGGCCATTGAGCACTTCTGCACGCCGAACACGGGCATTCGGAACGTGCTCACTGGTGGAATGGTTCGCGATCAACCGGTCATATGCCGCCAGCGCCTCATCGGGCTTGCGATCGAGACGATACGCCTCGCCGATGTAGTACCCCGCGAGGGCTGCGTTGCTTCCGCGAGGTGAGGTCTTCAAGTACTCGGTGAACCCCTGCACTGCCAATGGGTAATTGCCGACCATGTAGTCCGCTCTGGCGCTCTCGAACATCGGTGTCGCATCACCCGACGCAGCTGATTTGTCCACAATCGTTGCCAACCGTCGGTTTGTCTCGGCAACCTGCTCACGAAGCACACCTACTGTTGCCAGTGCTTCGTCAATGACGACCCTCTGATCAGCAGAGAGCTTGAGAGTGGCGTTGGCCTGCTCTGCGAGCTGCTTCCGTAGCCCTTCCACAGATTGAGTAAGCTCGCTGATCGCTCCCTCAATCCGCTCAGCCCGTTGTTCCAGCATACGGATGTCGGCCGCCAGTTGGCGCTCTGCGGCAGACTGCGCGAACACCGGACTTACGCCGACAAATCCCAAGCAGACGAACAGAACAGACTTGGTAATCATGACCACCCTCTCTGCGCGCAGGCGGCTGCAGGCCGGCAGTCTCGGCCAGGATGGAGGAGATGCCGTGATGAAGTCGAAGAGATCCAATTGTAAACCTGCCGGTCGATTGATTGACATCTAACCAATGACGTGCCGATACTCCTGCACCATGTCTGACGGAAATGACGTGAAGGTCGACTCGTGAGGATATGACCGTGGACGATGTCAGACTCGAGTTCGGGGCCGTCATCCGGTCACTGTGGAGAGAGCCTGGCTTTTCGGCCGTCGCGATTCTCACGCTGGCCCTCGGGATTGGCGCGAACACGGCCGTGTTCAGCATTCTGAACGCAGCCGTGCTCGATCCACTCCGGTATCCCGATGCCGATCGATTGATGATGCTCCGCGATCTTCAGGGCCCCGCTTCCGAAGCCAGTGTGTCTTTCCCAGAGTTTGTCGATTGGCGAGCGCGATCGGCCGATGTCGCAGCGGTGGCGGCATACTTCAATACCAGCTTCACCGTTGGGGGCACAGAGCCGCATACCGTCATGGCTCAGCGCGTCTCCGCAAATCTGTTTCAGGCACTCGGCGTGCTGCCACTGATGGGCCGGTCTTTTCGAGAGACCGAAGAGGCGCGGGAGGCCGAACGCGTCGTTGCGATAAGCGAGGCGTTCTGGAAAAGGGAGCTGGGATCCGATCCCCACGTGCTTGGCCGCGTGCTGACCCTGGACGATGCACCCCACACGATTGTCGGTGTGATGCCCCGAGATTTTCGAGGGGTCTTGCCTCGTGATAGTTCGGCAGTACAGCCGAGGGAACTCTGGTTACCGCTCCGACTTGATGCGTCCACGGCCCCGAGAGGCTTTCATGTCATGACGGTTGTGGGACGCCTGCGTCCCGGCATCACGCACGACCAGGCGCGCGAGCGCCTCGAGGCGATCGCGGTCGGCCTCAAGCGGGAGGGTCACACGTCGCATGGCATCGCCGCCTACCCGCTCGTTCCATATGTGGGAAGAAGCGCGCGTCCGTTGCTGCTGGCGCTCACGGGCGCGGTTGCCGTGGTGCTGCTAATGGCGTGCGCGAACCTCGCCAATCTTCTGATGGCGCGCGGTATGGTAAGGCGCCGAGAAATCGCGATTCGCGCCGCTGTCGGCGCCGGGCACGTCAGGATTCTGTCGACCTTTCTCGCCGAAGCCTGCGTGCTGGCGGGGGTTGGAGGGGTGGCGGGACTCGCTCTGGCGATGGGCGCCCTACATCTGCTGGTGGGGATTGAAGCCAGCGACGCGGTCCAGCTCTCCCTTGTGCGAATCGACCTGCCGGTGCTGGGCTTCACCGCCGCAATTTCCCTGGCGACCGGCGTACTCTTCGTCATTGCGCCGACGATCCAGGCTCTTCGAATCGGCGTTCTGCCGCTCCTTCAAGAATCGGGGCGGACGACGACTGGCGCGACGGGCGTCCGAAGCCTGCTGATCACTGTCGAAACGGGATTGGCGGTATTGCTGCTTGTCGCCGCCGGACTACTGGCGCGATCGTTCGCCAACATTCTCGATACCCCCAAGGGATTTGATGCGACCAATGTGCTGTCATTTCAGGTTTCAGCATCCAGGGCGGATGAACAGGCGAACCGCCACGGGCAGGTTTTCGCGCGTCTGCTGGAGCGCCTCTCGGTCAACCCGCAGATCACGTCGGCCGGGCTCATCAACGAACTGCCATTGGGAGGTGGCGGCGTCAGCGGGGAAACCCCTATCGAAGGAAAGGTGTTTCCTGACGGCCAAGTGCCGGTGGCGGACAAACGCATCGTGAGCCCCGGCTACTTCGACACGATGGGCATTCGATTGGTCCGGGGACGGATATTCTCGGTGGCCGACCGTGCTAGTGCGATGCCTGTGGCAATCGTGTCCGAGTTGTACGCCCAACGCTATTTCGCCGGCGAAGACCCCATAGGACGACGAGTCTCGTTCGACTGGGACATGGAAGGGTCGCAACAGATTGTCGGCATCGTCGGGGATGTCCGCCATGAAGGCCTGGATATGTCGCCTGAGCCGACCATCTACGTCAACTACGAACAGCGTCCCAACCCAGCCTTTTCGGTGGTCGTCAAGACCAGTGCGTCTTCACCACAGATCGCGGCCGATATTCTTGAGTCTGTGCACGCGGTAGATCCGAGCCGCCCCGTGGATACGATTCGCGCACTCGACGAGGTCATTGGGGCGGCTGTCGGCCCACGACGGCTGGCGTTACAAGTCATCGGCGCATTCGCGCTCATCGCGGTGGTCCTGGCAGCAGTTGGCGTCTACGGCGTCGCGAGCTATAGCGCGCAGCAACGGACGAAAGAGATCGGATTGCGAGTCGCGCTTGGCGCGCAAGCGACCGATGTCATCGCGTTGGTTAT
Organism: Vicinamibacterales bacterium; assembly: GCA_963761975.1. Taxonomy (GTDB): domain Bacteria; phylum Acidobacteriota; class Vicinamibacteria; order Vicinamibacterales; family JAMQPK01; genus JAMQPK01. The sequence goes on along the minus strand of CAVXIR010000007.1, from coordinate 1,037,422 downwards.
TCGAAAGTACCTTGTTCTCACCCTTGCTGGCGTCGCCTCTGGCCTGGCCGGCAGTTTTGCTGTCCGGCAAGTGATCGATGCGTATCTCGTCGCCGTGACCTCGACCGACCTTCTCACCTTTCTGATGGCATCGGCCCTGATCGGGGGAGTGACGTTGATGGCATCGTATCTGCCGATCCGGCGCGCATTACGCCTAGGTCCGATGCGTGCTCTCCAGACTGAGCCCCACTGAGTCGTTATACCGCGAGTTTGCAGAAATATTGATCGCGACGGGCGCGCCCCGCCGGGCAGCCCAGCGAGACGGCGGTGAGGTTAGCAGCGGATTGCAGACGGTTCTGCCGGGCGGTGTTATGCGGCGCGATGGTGATGCCCGGAGGCCCGCCCATCATCCAGCGTCCAACCGGGAGAGGTCCATCCGCAGCGATCGCATTTCAGCGCCAGCCTACCGGAACCCACTTCGATTTCGTTTTTGTGACCCAGCAGGTAGCAGGAAACGTGTCTGCAAACACTCCACGACCGGGAAAGAATTCCCTGCGAGTTGCCTGGGGCCCAGCGAACAACAATTCGAGTTTTCATAATAGTGGACGCTCACTACGAGCTCCCAGCCCTGTCAAGCAAACGGCGGACCACGTCCTAGTCACCCTAACTGCTGACATTTGCACCCCGACGCATCGACTCCCCCACAAGAGTACGCACCTCCTCAGACTTTTGGCTCCCCGGTACTTCCGGCCCCTGGAGGCTCCGCTCCCAGACTCCCCGATTTCTCTGACTCCCAGACTCCCCGATTTCTCTGACTCCCAGACCCTCCCGCCCCCAAGACTCCCTCCGACTCCCCGACTCCCCAGACTCTCCCCGACTCCCCCCGGCCCAGGGGACTCTCCGACTCTGGACTCTCCCAGACTCCTGGACTCTCCCCGACTCCTGGACTCCCCCCGACTCCTGGACTCCCCCCGACTCCTGGACTCCCCAGACTCCTCAGACTCCCAGACTCTTCCCAATTGCACCTTTTGGGTCCAAACCGTCGTATTAGAACCAGATGCTTACGGCTGCCGCTTCCGCGGATGTCCCCGCCACGTCGGGCGACGATCTGGTGGCGCAGGCCCGCGCCGGCAGCGAGGGTGCCTTTGCGGCTCTCGTGCGCGAGCATCAGGCGATGGTGTTCGGGCTGGCCTACCACTTCCTCCAAAGCTGGAGTCAGGCCGAAGAGCTCGCGCAGGATGTGTTCCTTGCGCTCTACCAGAACCTGGCGCGGATAGAGTCTGCCCGGCACCTCGTTTTCTGGCTGCGGCGCGTCACGAGCAATCGGTGCATCGACTGGGTTAGAAGCCCCAGCCATCGACGCGAGGTGCCGATGGAACAGGTCCACGAGCCCGCTTCGATGCCGCGGCTGCGCGATCCGATGCTCGATGCGCTGCTGCGCCGGCTGGTGGCAGAGCTGCCGCCGCATCCGCGCATCGTCGTCACACTGCGATTTCAGGAGGAGCTCGAGCTGTCGGACATCGCCGAGATCGTCGACATGCCCGTGAACACGGTGAAAAGTCATCTGCGGCGCTCGCTGGAAACGCTGCGCCGAAAGCTGGTCGATCGGGGACACATCCATGAATCTTGAACACGAACTGCAACAGGCGTTGAAGCGGAAAGATCCTCCGCGCGGATTCGAGGATAAGGTCCTGGCGAGGATTACATCCGGTGAAACTGTCCAATCGCCGGCGCCACAGCTGTTTTGGAGGCGTCACGTACTGCCTGTCGCGGCATCGCTCGCGATGGTTTTTGGCGGTAGTTACTACTTCTGGCAGCACGAGCAGCAACAGAGGCAAATCCAGACCGAACGGGCGGCGCGCGATGTCGTGCTGGCACTACAGATTGCCAGTGAGAAGGTGTCGGCGGTGCAGGTCAAAGTCCAGGAGATCACTCAACATGAACGCCAGGCTCAATACTAGTCGCCGGTCCATTCCGCTGTGCCTTCTTCTAGCGCTTGTCCTGTTTCCAGGTGCCGTGTCTGCACAGGGCGCCAGGATTCAGCTCGACCATTTAAACCGTCTTGCCGACAAGGCCACCGAAACGGTGGACGTCACCGTCGACTCGGAAATGCTGAAGAAGTCTGCCGGCTTTCTCGCCGGAAGGGGCGCCGACACAGCAAAGATTCAGGAGCTCGTTGAAGGCATCACTGGCGTGTATGTCAAGAGCTTCAAATTCGATATGCCAGACGTCTATGCCGAGTCCGATATCGAGACTGTTCGCAAGCAGGTCGCGCGTGAGGGCTGGTCGCGAATCGTAGGCGTGCGAGGAAAGCGCGAGCTGACAGAAATCTATCTCTGGAAAGAAGGAGGAGCGAACGGCGGGCTCGTGGTGATTGCGGCACAGGCCAACGAGCTGACGGTCGTCAACATCGTCGGCAAGATCGACCTGGCATCGTTGGCCGCCTTGTCGCCGATGATTCCCAAACTCGGAAAATAGCGGCCGATCAGGTCCGGCTAAAGCCGGACTCTACTTTATTGTTATCTCGAACACCCGCGGCCAGAGCTTTCCCGTCACGAAGATTCGATTTTTCTGCGCGTCGAATGCAATCCCGTTGAGGACAGCTTCCGGCCCGAGCTTGACGTTGGGTGCGCCGACGAGGCCCTTGAGATTGATCCAACCGAGCACTCTTCCCTCCTTCGGTGAAATGCGGACGATGTAGTCGGTTTCCCACACGTTGGCCCAGATCTCACCTCGAATCATCTCGAGCTCGTTCAAGCGATCGATCGCGACCACGCCGTCCGCTACTTTCAATTTCCGTTTCTCCTGAAACCGTGTGGTTTCAAGAAACCGCAGCGTGCTCGTCCCGTCGCTCATGATGACACCGCCCGCATCGTGCGTCAGCCCCCAGCCCTCGCCGAAGTAGGTGAAGTTCCTGATGAACTTCATTGTCTTTGCGTCGTAGATGAACCCCTGCCGGTCCTGCCAGGTGACTTGAAAGATTTTTCCCTGAGCGATGGTGATGCCTTCGCCGAAGTACTGCGGATGAAGCTTCTCTTCTTGAACAACCTTGCCGCTCTCGAGCTCCACTTTACGCACCGCCGAGCGCCCCTTCATTCCCGTGCCTTCGTAGAGGAAGCCATCGAAGTACTCGAGGCCCTGGGTAAATGCCTTCGGATCGTGCGGATAGCTGCGCACGACCGTATACCCGTACTGTGGCGCTTTCGATCCGGGAGGTGGGATGCTCTTTGGGGCCTGTGCTCCCAGAGCCAGAGTTGAAATAAACGCCATGACGGTCACGAAGGTCAACTTTGCCATGCAAGATCCTAGCTCGTTTGCCGCGCCAAGTGCCACGATCGGCCGGCGAACCCACGCCGGGCCTTCACGCTTCGGCACGGTCTCATGTGGATTGCCTATTGTGAATTCCCCTGTTTCCAGTAATTAACCCTCCGTGGTTGTTACAATGCCGGAGAGCCGCGAGCGGCGCGGGGCGATGGGGCCCCGCCCTTTCGGCCCCGCGACGAAACATGAATACGATGACGGCACCCGCGGGCACGGTGATCGCCAGCGTGGCGTATTCCGGCGGCCGGCGCATCGGCGACGTGGCGCTCGACGACATCAGCGATGTCCTCAAGCGACAGGACACGTTCGTGTGGATCGGTCTGTATGAGCCGAACGAGCCGTTGCTTCGAAAGATTCAGGAGGAATTCGGCCTTCACGATCTCGCGATTGAAGACGCGCTGTCAGCCCACCAACGCCCGAAAGTGGAGCGCTACGACAATTCGCTGTTCGTCGTCCTGCGCACGGCGCAGATCAACGAACCCAAACCTGGCAAGCCGTGCGACGTCAGATACGGCGAGGTGCACATCTTCATCGGCCGCAATTTTATCGTCACCGTCCGACACGGCTATGCAACATCCTTTACACCGGTACGCACACGCGCCGAGTCGACGCCCTCCCTACTCAATCAGGGTCCGGCGTTTGTGCTCTATGCCCTGATGGATTTCATCGTCGACCAGTACTTCCCGATCGTCGATGCACTGGGCGAAGAGCTCGAAGCGCTCGAGCATCGCGTCTTCACGCAGCCGTTCAGCCGGCGCACGACGACGCAGATCTACAAGACCAAGCGCGATCTGATCGCCCTCAAGCGGGTCGTATCGCCAGTCATCGAACTATCCGCCAAGCTCATTCGTCTCGAAGACGAGGAGCTGGTGCCAACGCAGACGCGGCCCTACTTTCGCGATGTCTACGACCACACCCTTCGCATCAACGATATGATTGATAGCGTACGGGATCTGCTGGGCACGGCTCTCGAAGCACACCTTTCCCTCATCTCCGTTTCGCAGAATGAAGACACGCGCCGCCTCGCCGCGTGGGCGGCAATTTTTGCCGTGCCAACGGCGATTGCCGGCATCTATGGGATGAATTTCGATTACATGCCGGAACTAAGATGGCGGCTCGGCTATCCGCTCATCGTGGCCCTGATCGTTGGTCTCTGCGGATTACTGTACGTGAGATTCAAGCAGGCCAAGTGGCTATAAATTAGGTATCCTCTAATTGCCGATCCGATGCGGCCATTCCGCGATCTGCCTATCGCACGAAAGGCGCTGACCCTTGGTCTCGTGCCGACGGTCTTCGCGCTCATCGTCGCCATCTTCGCATCGCTGGTGACGACCTACATTACCGCCCGGCGCAATCAGCACGTCGATGTCGAGGCACAGGCCACCGTCGTCGCCGATAACCTCGGTGCCGGTCTCACATTCGGCGATAAGCGCGTGGTCGATCAAATCGTCGGCGCCCTGCGCGTTCGCCCTAATATCGACATGGTCTGCGTGTACGACCAAGCAGGGCGTATCTTCAGTCAGTTTCAGCGTCCGAGGTTCGCTTGCCCGCAACAATGGCCCGCTGCGACACCAGCGACGGTTCCGGTTGGTGTCCGGCGCGCGATGGCAGGCAACGATCCCGTTGGTACCGTATTCATACAGGGTAACTATTCGGGCTTGTTCAGCTGGATGAGGCGGCAGTCGGTTGTCGCGTTTCTGGCGCTCGCCTGCGGCTTTCTCGTCGCCGTTCTGCTCACACACCATCTGCAGCGGTACCTGTCGACACCGATTGTCGAACTGGCGTCGACGCTCGACCGGGTCGCCACGAGCGGCGATTACTCTACGCGCGCGCATGCCAGCACCGGCGACGAGGTGGGACGCCTCGTCAAGTCGTTCAATACGATGCTCGAGGTCATCCAGAAGAAAGACATCGAGCGTGACGTGCTGCTCCAGAAATCGCTTGAAAGCAACCGCATCAAGGACGAATTTCTTGCGACCGTCTCGCACGAGCTCAGGACGCCTTTAAATGCGATGCTTGGATGGCTGCAGATCATCCGCACAACCAATATGGATCCCGCCACACTTGAAAAGGCCATGGCGAGCATCGAGCGCAACGCGCAATCACAGGCGCGCGTCGTCGAAGATCTCCTCGAACTCTCCCGGGTCGTCACCGGCAAGCTGCATCTCAAGACCAAGCCGGTCGATGTGCGCTCGATTGTGGAAGCGTCGCTGGATGTCGTCCGGACAGCCGCGCAGGCGAAGGGTGTGAGTCTGAGGGCGAACCTTGTCGGCTCGGCGATGATTGTATCGGGCGACCGCGACAGATTGCAGCAGGTTGTCTGGAACCTGTTGTCCAATGCGGTGAAATTCACCGATTTGGGCGGCGCCGTGACCGTCGACCTGACCGCCGACGAGCGCAGCTGCCTTATTGTCGTCACCGACAGCGGTATCGGCATCGCCACCGATTTTCTGCCTCACATTTTCGAGCGATTCCGGCAAGCCGATCAATCGACGACACGCGAGCACGGCGGGCTCGGACTCGGACTCGCGATTGCGAAGGAAATCACCGAACTGCACGGCGGGTTCTTGAAGGCCGCGAGCGCCGGCCCGGGTCACGGCAGCCGGTTCACACTGGTGCTTCCGCGGCTGCTCACCGCAGACGCTCCCGCCGGACATGGGGAATCCGTGGAACGGCCGAACCTTGCAGGAAAACGGATTCTCGTCGTGGACGATGATGCCGAGAGCCGGGAGATCGCAGCCAAGGCACTCGCAGGGACAGGTGCCGCCATCACCGAAGCCGGCTCAGGACACGAAGCGCTCGAGCAGTGGAAAAGGCAGTTCTTCGATGTGCTGATCTGCGATCTTGCCATGCCCGGCATGGATGGTTACGAACTGCTGCGGCTCATCAGACGATCCCCGTTAAATGGAAACCAAAGCCTGGCCATTGCCTTGACCGCTCTTGCATCTGACTCCGATCGGCGAGCCGTGCTCGACGCGGGCTTCGACGATCACGTCGTCAAACCGTTCAACTTCCCCGATCTCCTCCGCGCCGTTTCACGTACGTGAACCTGCGCCACAAGAGCGTCCGCCTTCAGGCGAACCCTGAACCAGAACCCAGCACCCTGAACCGAGAACCCAGAACCGCTGCAAATATAGGAAAAGGTGTGAACGTTCGTTAGGTTGGCGGCCCTAGAAGGACTGATCCCGGAGACGGTGCTGGAGCTGGCCGACCGCGCGATCATCGGCGACGCTTCTGGTTTCGCCGGTCGTTTCGATTTCCATGTCGGTCGTGGAGCCGCCCTCGTCTATCACTTCGAGCACGTGAGCCCTCCATCCCTCATCTTGAGGCTCCGACACGACCCAGAATCTGCGGTTGGCAATCTTGACTTCTCTCGACATGCGCTGAACGGTATTTCGGTCGATGACGGCTTCGGCCATACCCGGCTTCTGTACGATTTGTACAAAACCGCAATTTCTTCGCCTGTAATTGGGGCATTACCCAAAACCACCTCGATTGCCGGTGCGAACTTGACGTCTATCGGGGGCATGGCGAGAATAGCGCCGTGCCCGTCGAACGCATCACCAAAGAACAACTTAAGGAACGTTTGGATCGCGGCGAAAAGCCGACCATTCTGGATGTTCGGCTTAAGTACGCCTATGAGCATTCCACCGTGAAGCTTCCCGGCGCCATCCGGGTCCCGCCCTACGCGATCGAGTCGGTGCCCATCCCCAGCGGCAGCGACATCGTGGCGTACGACTCCGACCCGAACGAGCTCGTCAGTACGCACGTCGCGGCGGAGCTGCTGCGAAAAGGGATCAAGATCAGGGTCCTCAAAGGTGGGGTCCCAGAATGGCTCGCCGCCAACTTTCCAATCGAAACGAAGGAAGCACCACGCTCGGCTCCACCCGAACCGGGATCGCTGGCGAAGGGTTAGGCGGGGGGCATCAGAGCATTCTGAAAGACGCCATAGCCCCGGCGTCTCTCGCAGTCATCGCGTTTCTCTGCTATTACGCGACGCTACTCCCCGGCCTCGACCTTGGGGACAGCGCCTCATTTCAGACTGGCGTCGGTTCGCTGACGTTGACGCCGCGGCACGCCTACCCGCTGTACCACGGTCTTGGCGGTCTGTTCGTTCTGCTGTATCCCGGCGAGCCGGCACGCGCCGTCAACCTCGCGTCTGCGGTGTTTGGCGCTCTTGCCGTCGGTCTCGCGGGGTTGGTTGCCGCACGCCTGTCCGAATCTATCTTCGCTGGTGTGGCGACCGGACTGCTTCTCGCGTTCTCCTATACGTTCTGGACCCAGTCCGTCACGGCAGAGGTCTATACACTTCACCTGCTCCTCGTCGGCGCTGCATTACTGTCGCTCCTCATTTGGGCCGAGCGGCCAACCGTTGGTCGGCTCGCGTGGTTTTACGCGATCTACGCGCTGGGATTCGGCAACCACTTGAGCATGATCCTGCTTCTGCCGGCGCTCGCCGTGTTCGTGCTCATACAACGGCGTCCCGGCGTGGCCGATCCACTTCGCCCTCAAATGATTGTGCTCGCGCTTGCGATTGCAACTCTAGGTGCGCTCCAGTACGCATGGAATTTTCGAGGGCTCTGGACCGAGCTGGAGCCACCAGCCTCGCTAACTGAGGCGTTCGGCAAATTCTGGTTCGACGTCACGAAGGCAGACTGGCGCGAAACGCTCGTGATGACCGTCTCTGAAACGGGCCTGCAAACACGACCGGCGATGTACTGGTTCGATCTGCGCCAGCAGTTCGGCGTGCCCGGCGTGCTTCTGGCTGTGGTCGGTCTGGCGTTCGTGGCGTTCCACTGGCCTGCACGTGCCGTGTTGCTGCTGCTGCTGTATGCGGCCAATCTCGCGTTCGCATGGACTTACAACGTTGGTGATGCCTACATCTTCTTCCTGCCATCCCACTACATCGTCGCGTTGTGTGCGGGCGCCGGGGTCGCCGCGCTCGTCGCGGCGTTGTCGCGATTGTTGAATCGCACGATGGCGGTCTCAGCTGGTTTGCTGTTGTTGACCTACCCTGCGTGGCGCGGGTACGACACATTTCCTGCAGTCGATCGGAGTTGGGACAATCGGGCTGTCAAGCTACTCGCTGAGTTCACGACTGCGCCCGGCAACGCCGTTTTCGGCGTTGATAGCAACTGGCAGGTCCAGAACGCATTCGAATATTTCATGCGGGAGCACAGGCCAGGAGTGGCATGGTTTTCGACCGAGGAGCTCGAATGGCTGAGGTGGCCCGGCGGACGCGAGCGGTTCGAGGCTTTTGTTAACGCTAACGCGCAAGTGGGGCGCGACATCCTCGCAACATCGCGTGTGCTCGACAGGATCCGCCTTTCGCCCGCCTCACTGAGGCAGCAGCGCTCCTATGATGGGTCGCGCATCGCTGGACGAATGAGTGCTGTTCGTTCTGGCGACCCATATGTGCTTGCCATCCTGCAATCGGACCCGGAATACCCGTTGAGCACGACCGGTCTTGCCCACGCGTGGCAATGGCTGGCACCCGGAATGTCCCCGCCCCACGACGGGCGCTACACCGTTATTGCCGGCCGAGTTGGGCGCTCTCCAACCTTGATCGAATCCCGCGATCGCCCGTACAGGCTGAATCTCACACTCGACACTTTCGCGATCGACATCCGAATGGAGTCGTGGCTCCCTACCGACACGATCCGCCGAGCCGGCTTCGGTCATGTGATCATCAACCGCCGGCACGCGCTCACGTTGGAGCGAGGCATCAGTTTTCTCGCGCTGGGGCCGGGTGCCGAACCCTTCTACGACTTCGGCCTGTTCGCACCCATTCCGCGGATGCTCCTCCGTCCCCAATCCCCAATGCCTGACCGCTAGCTACCTAAGCCGGTAGCTGGTAGCCGGTAGCTGGTACCCAGTGGACCACGCTACTAGCTACCAGCTACAAGCTAAGAGCTAGCTAGCAGCTTAGTGCTGGCGTGAAGCGTGCTATCGTTAAACCATTGTGTGGCTTCGTTTTCTAGCGGTGGGTGTCCTGTTCGTGGTTTCAGGGTCGGTCGCCGCCCAGTCGACCTCGACGTCGACGCCGGATGCTGTCGCCCGTGATCTGCAGCGGAAGTACGACCGTGTGGTCGACTTTTCCACCGATTTCGTCCATGCGTATCGTGGTGGCGTGCTAAAACAACAGGCGACCGAACGCGGCAAGCTGCTTGTCAAAAAGCCCGGAAAGATGCGATGGGAGTACACTGCTCCCGAACGGAAGCTCTTCGTTTCCGATGGACGAAAAATCTATTCTTACATTCCAGGGGATAAGCAGGTCATCGTCGGCACCATGCCCAAGGACGAACAGGCGCCGACTCCGGCCCTGTTTCTCACAGGCAAGGGTGACATTACGCGCGACTTCAATGTGGCCTTCGACAAAGTGTCCGACGCACCGGCGGGGTCTATCGCTTTGAAACTGACGCCCAAACGCCGCGAGCCGGAATACGAGTCGTTGACGCTGGTCGTCGAACCGAAGACACTGGCGCTGCAGATGCTCGTGACAATCGACGCACAGGGAGGACGATCGGCGTTTACGTTCACAAATCTCAAGGAGAACGTCGGGCTCGCCGACAACCAGTTTGTGTTCCAGATGCCGCGCAACGTTGATGTCGTTACCGATGCCGGAGGCCGGTAGCGTGTTTTCACGAGCCGCGCTGAGACGCTGGATTTCTGCGCTCTCGATTCTCGCGGTTCTTTCCGGTTGCGCCACCTCCGCTGCCCTTCGCGAGGCACGGCGGGCTGAAGACCGCCTGGACTACGACATGGCGGTGGTGCAGTACAGGCGCGCACTTCAACTCAGTCCCAACGATACCAACGCGCGAACCGGATTGCAGCGTGCCCGGCTGCGCGCGTCGCAGGACCACTATACGCGCGCGCGTCGTTTCGCAGGGACCGGACGGCTGGAAGAAGCGGTCGCCGAGTATCAGCTCGCCGCAGAGCTGAATCCAGACAATCCCCAAATCCAGGAAGAGCTGAAGGCCACGCAGAATCAGCTGCGCGCAAAGGTACCCGTCAGGCGCGACGGTAAGACCGAGCTCGAAGCGCTGGTCGAACGCATGCGTGACCAGCCCCTGCCCGGCCTCGCCGTTCCTGCGGATCCGCTGCCGGATGAGCTGAACTTTCGCAAGGCAAACAACGACGTCGTGATTCGCGCGCTGGCCATGATGGCCAGAGTCAACGTCATTTTCGACCCTGCATTCCGGCCACAGCCGATCGATATCGAGATTCGCAACATGACGTTCGATCAGGCGCTGAGATCGATCACCGGCAGTACCCAGAGCTTTTATCGAGTCACGGCGGCGCGCACCATTACGATCATTCCCGACACGCCGGCCAAACGGCGTGAGTACGAGGAAGATCTCGTCCGCACGTTCTATCTCAGCAATGCCGACGTCAAAGAGACGATGGACCTGCTGCGGATTGTGATCGACGCGCGACGGATCGGCTCGATCGCCGGCACCAACGCCATCACGATCACCGACACGGCAGAGCGCATCGACGCGGCCGGCCGCCTCATCAGCATGATCGACAAGGCGCGTCCAGAGGTCATGACCGATGTCGAGCTCCTCGAGGTGAATCGGTCGCGGCTGACCGAGTGGGGAGTGCAGTTTGCCTCTCCGAACTCGGCCGGCATCAACGGCGTAGCCGATGTCAACAAGGCAGGCCTGACGCTGGACGATTTGAAGAACCTCACCACGTCCCAGATCTTCATGACCAACGTGCCGGGGCTGTACTACCGGCTCTTGAAGCAGGATCGCACCACGCGCGTACTTGCCAACCCGCAGATCCGATCCCAGGTCGGCATTTCTGCCCAGGCGCAGTTCGGCGAGCGCGTTCCGGTGCCGGTGACCACGTTTTCTCCGATTGCCACAGGCGGCGTGAACCAGCAACCCATTACGTCGTTCAACTACGAAAACATCGGCGTCAACATCGACATCACGCCACGCACGCATCTCGACAATGACGTCACGCTGGCTCTTGCGATTTCGGTGACGAGCATCTCGGGCACGGGGTTCGGCGGGTTGCCCACGTTCGGCAATCGTCTCATCAAGACGACGATTCGCCTGCGCGACGGCGAAACGAACATGCTCGCCGGTCTCATCCGCGACGATGAGCGCAAGGTTCGCGATGGAATCCCCGGATTGAGTGATATTCCGGCCGTCGGCCACTTGTTCGGCCATTCGAGCAACGAGCGTAATCAGACAGATGTCATTCTGATGCTCACACCGCGCATCGTGCGCGTTCTCGAGATCACGGAAGACGATCTTCGAGCGTTCCAGATGGGACGCGACGCGGGCGCCTCGGCGCCACCGGGCGTAGGGCCGGCGGGAGGCATCGACTTGCCGCTGCCTCCGGAGGACGCGCCACCGCCTGGCGCACCCCCGCCCGACATGCAACCAGGGCCGGCGCCCGGGCCAGCACAGCCTGCGAAACCGGTATTCCCTCCGGTATCACCGGCGCCTCAGGCACCGCCGAACCCAGGGCAAGCGCCGCCGCCGAAGTAAACATGCGTGCGGTGCTGCCTCCCGTCGTGGCGCGCGCAGGCGCTCACGGCTCGCGCACGGCCATCCTCGATCGCAAAGGAAGTCACAGCTACGAACAGCTCGATCGCTCGTCGGCGGAAATTGCCGCGCATCTGCTGGGCGGCCGCGTCGATCTGGACGAAGCACGGGTCGCGTTCCTTATCACGCCCGGGTTCGAGCATGTGGCTGTGCAATGGGGCATCTGGCGCGCCGGTGGCATCGCCGTGCCGCTGCCGCTCTCTCATCCATCGGCAGAGCTCGAATATCTGATTGGTGATTCGGAATCGTCTATGGTCATTGCCGACGCCGACAATGCTGCGGCGATCGAGCCTCTCGCACACTCGGCACGCGCGAAGTTCTACCGCAGCGAGGCGCTCTTCGGCGAACCCGCCTTCGCGCCGAGCTCTCATCGCTTCGGCGCGGCAGGCCCGGCGAACCCCACGAACCTTACGAACCCTACGAACCGTAGAGCTCTTATCGTCTATACAAGCGGTACTACGGGCCGCCCCAAGGGCGTCGTCACTACACACGCCAATCTCACGGCACAGATTGAATCGCTCATAGACGCCTGGGAGTGGACCTCGTCAGATCGCACGCTGCTCGTGCTTCCCCTTCATCACGTACACGGCATCCTCAACATCGTGTGTTGCACGTTGTGGAGCGGCGCGGTGCTGGAAATGGCCCCCAGGTTTGAGACCGAAGCGACGTGGGGTCGACTCTCATCCGGTGAGCTCACGGTGTTCAGCGCAGTGCCGACGATCTATCACCGCCTGATCCGTTCGTGGGAGGCGGCAGACGCCAAGGTTCAGCAGCTGCGATCACGCGGGGGTCGCGCTTTGCGCCTGATGATGAGCGGTTCAGCCGCGCTGCCCCGCACAGTGCTCGATCGGTGGAAAGACATCACCGGGCACGTGCTTCTCGAGCGTTACGGCATGACCGAGGTCGGCATGGCCCTGGCGAATCCGCTGCACGGCGAGCGCCGCCCCGGGTTTGTCGGTCGGCCGCTCCCGGGCGTATCGGCCCGCCTGGTGGAGGGCGAGCTGCAGCTCAAGGGCCCTGGCGTGTTTTCCGAATACTGGCGGCAGCCCGATCACACACGCGCTTCCTTTACAGACGGCTGGTTTCGGACCGGCGATGCCGCCGTCATCGAGGACGGCGCGTATCGGCTTCTTGGCCGCTCGAGCGTCGACATCCTGAAGAGCGGCGGCCACAAGATTTCCGCGCTCGAAATCGAAGAAATTCTGCGCACCCACCCCGCCATCGCCGAATGCGTGGTCGTCGGCGTGGACGATGTGGAATGGGGACAGCGGGTGTGCTGCGCTGCCGAGCTGAGGCCAAACGTCAGGCTGGAGCTGGACGAGTTGAAGGAGTGGGCCAGAACGCGCCTGGCCCCTCACAAGATTCCGAAGGATCTCGCGTGCGTCGCTCAGTTGCCGCGAAACGCCATGGGCAAAGTCATCAAACCTGAGGTTGCGGCATTCTTTGCTCGATCTGCTCAACCCGCGCGCCCAGCATCTTGAGGCGCTCCACGAGATGCCCATAGCCGCGCTCGACGGTCTCGACCGGGCTGAGCCGGCTCTGGCCTTCGGCGGCCAGTCCTGCGGCGATCAACGCCATCCCGGATCGCAGATCGCGGCTGTCGAGCTTGCGCCCTCTCAACTGGCTGGGACCGGTCACGATAATCCGGTGTGGATCGCACAGAAACAGGTCGGCCCGCATGCCGCTGAGCTGCTCTAACGCGAAGAGCCGCAACTCGTACATCCAGTCGTGAATCAGCGTGCGACCGTCGGCCTGCGTGGCCAGCACCGTCACAAGGCTCACGAAATCGCTCGGGAAGCTTGGCCACAGACCTGTCGTGATTCGGCCTGCCGCAATCGGCTTCGATCGCTGAATCATCATCAGGCCGTCTTCGAAGGTGCACTCGATTTTCATTCGCTTCAGAACGAACGCGATGCCTTCCACATCTTCGGCCCGCGCGCCGCGGACTTCGATCTCCCCGCCGGTCACGGCCGCGACAACCCCCCAGCTGCCCGCTTCGATGTAGTCGCCATTGAGCCTGTGGGTGGCGCCTCTCGGCTTCCGGGTGCCCTCGATGCGAATTGTCGACGAGCCGGCACCGGTGATACCGACACCCATGCCCTTCAGAAACTCGCACACCTCGACGACGTGTGGTTCAGTCGCTGCGTGTCGGATTTCGGTGACTCCTTCGATCGTTGCCGCTGCGAGCAGCGCAGTTTCCGTGCCCGTCACGGAGGCTTCGTCAAGATACATCGAGCCGGCGTGAAGACCCCGCGGTGCTTCCAGTGCGTGACCTGTGGAGGGCAGCACCGTTGCGCCCAGATGCACCAGCGCGTCGATGTGCGTTCCGATGGTGCGCCGCGCGGGAAAGTCGCCGCCCGGCGTGGCGAGGACCGCGCGTCCGGTACGAGCGAGCAGCGGTCCCAGCAACAGCACCGAGCCGCGGAGCTTGCCGACGAGATCGCTCGTTGGCTCAGAGGTCTTGACGCTGGGACAGCGCACACGAAGGGTCGACGTCCCGATGCCGTGCACCTCGGCGCCGACTTCGGTCAGCAGCTTTGCCATCACCTCGACATCGCCAATGCGCGGCACATTTGTCAGCACGCATTCCTCGGTCGTCAGCAGGCATGCGGCCAAGAGCGGCAGTGCCGCGTTCTTGTTGCCTTCGACCTGAATCTTGCCGGAGATCGGGCGGCCCCCTTCAATCAGCAGACTCGACATCAAAAATCTCCCAGGTAGACAATTTCTTCGTGTAAGGTCACACCAAACCGCTCGCTGACGCGAGAGCGGCACAAATCGATGAGGCCACGAATCTCGGCCGCCGTCGCGCGTCCTTCATTGACGATGAAATTCCCATGGGTCGGCGAGACGCGCGCATCTCCGCGCGCCTCGCCCTTGAGACCGGCCCGATCGACCAGCGCGCCGGCCGACGCCGGTATCTCCGCGGGCACGGCCGCGCGATCGGGATTCTGAAAAATGCAGCCGGCGCTGGGAGTATCGAGCGGCTGCGTCTTCTTGCGGTACGCGAGCGACTGGCGCGCCACGTCGCGGAGCGCTGAAGGGTCGCCTGACGACACGTTGAACAGGGCGGAGAGCAACACTTCACCGCTTTTCTGCAAGCGGCTCCGATCGTACCCGAATTCCATTTCGTCGCGGGGAACATCGCGAGAGGATCCGTCAGCCATGGCCAGGCGCACCGACTCGACAAGCTCGCCGATGAGGCGGCCGCCAAAATGTGCATTGCCGAAAATCGCACCGCCCACTGTGCCGGGCGTGCCCGCCCACGCCTCCAGCCCGGCGATCCCGCGCTGAACGGTCCAACGGACCAGACCATTGATGGTCGCCGCCGCATCGGCACGCACGTGCCCGGTATCGATCTGCTCGATTTGTCCACCGCGAGGACGGATGACAAGGCCCCGCACCCCGCGATCGCCAACCAGAACGTTCGACCCGCCGCCGAGCAGCGTCACACGAACACCGTGGACACGCGCGATGCGGAGTGCGTCGACGATTTCGTCTGATGATCTGGTTTCGAGCAGCCATTCGGCGGGGCCGCCCACCTTGAAAGTCGTAAAGGGCGCAAGCGGTGTTTCCCGGCCAAGCCGATCTGCGCCGAATCGCAACGACATGCCCTGATGGAACGCGTCGTTAGGCGCCAAGCGCGGCCTCCCGCCGACCCAGCTCTTCGTCGGCCGTGTCGAGCGAGCACCCTTCGAACTCGACCCAATCGCCGGGCGCGAGCTGACCGGCCTCGGGAAGATCAGCAGTGATCACAACAGCCGCAACGGCGTATCCGCCGGTGGTGGCGTGATCGTTCATCAGGAGAATCGGCTGTCCGGTTGGCGGCACCTGAATCGCCCCGGTCGGCACGGCAGTGGAGATGAGCTCACCGGTGGGTGTGACAGAAATGGTCGCTCCCTGAAGACGGTAGCCCATTCGGTCGGATCGCGGCGAAATTTGGAATTTCTGTGAAGTCAGATGCGCGGCGAGCGGGCCGTCGACCGGGATGACACGCAGCCGCTGGAGAAAGAGGGGGCGGGTGTCATTTTCCGGCTGCGGAAAAATTACGCCGGACCTCTGTTCACCCGACTCGAGAGCATCTCCCGCGCGCAAGGCTCGTCCTTCGTGGCCGCCCATCGCGGTCAGCACATGCGTCGAACGGCTGCCGAGAACGTCGGGGACGCCCACTCCTCCGGCAACCGCGAGGTAGGCACGAGCGCCCCGGTAGCGCTCACCGAATTTCAGGCGCGATCCAGCGGTCGCCTCAATCATGCGATTCATTGCCACTGCCCTGTCGTTCAGCGTCAGTCTGAACTCCGCGCCGGTAACCGCAAATGCCGTCTCACGCTCAAATCGAAGCTCGGGTCCAATCAGAGTCACTTCCAATGTGGCCGCGCCTGAATCATTACCAAGCAAACGGTTCGCCAGGCGATGGGACAGCCAGTCGAGCGCACCGCTCACGGGTACTCCTCGTGACTGATATCCCCACCTGCCGAGGTCCTGGACTGTCGTGAACATGCCCGGACGGACGATCGACAGCACGGGCATTCGCGTCAAACGGGGACAAACTTCACGCGGTCACCGGCTTTCAGCAGGAACGGCTCCTCACGCGTCGGATCAAACAGTTTGAGGGCTGTCCGTCCGATGATTCTCCAACCACCCGGTGCATCGCACGGATAGATCCCCGTCTGCGTCCCTGCGATGCCAATCGACCCTGCCGGCACTCGGAGCCTTGGCGAATCCAACCGCGGCATCGCGATGCGCGCATCAACGGGGCCCATATAGGCGAAGCCTGGCAGAAAACCGAGCATATACACACGAAATGGCGTCGCCGCATGCAGCCGGACGACATCGGCCGCTGCCGAGCGCGCAAATTCTGCAATCGCCTCGAGATCGGGGCCGGCCTCGCCGCCGTAGCTCACCGGCACTTCCACGAGCCGTGACGACGATTCCGGTGCAGCGGTTGCCGTTCGGGCGAGGGTGCTGATTTCGGCAGAGATGGCTCGCCGATCGATGACCCGTGGGTCGAAGTGCACCGTGACGGCGTTGTAGCTGGGTACGACATCGCGGACGCCTGACAGCGTCAGGGCCTCGAGAGACATGGCAAGCGCGACGCAATGTGCATTCACGAGCGGATCGATCGCGCGCTCGAATTGAATCGAGACGCACGAATCTCCCAGCGCTACGACACGGCCAGGGTTCATGCCCCGATCGCCTGCAAGGTCTTTTGATGGATGCCACCAAATCCGCCGTTCGACATGAACACGACCAGATCGCCTGGTTTTCGTTCCTGCACGATGGTCGTCACGATGTCGTCGATCGACGCAGCAGCTCTGGCGCGCTGGCCGGCGCTCGTGAGATCGGAGACGAGCTGCTGCGCCGACAGGCGCTCGCCTTCGGGGAGATTTGTACGAAATACCGGCGCGATGATGATCTCGTCGGCGGGGCCAAATGCGCGCGCGAAATCCCGCTGAAAAACACGACGGCTGGACGAGGCCGAGCGCGGCTCGAAGATCGCCCAGATACGCCTGTGTGGATTCGCTGCGCGAAGACCTGCGAGCGTCTCGGCAATCGCCGTCGGATGATGAGCGAAGTCGTCGTAGATTGTTACGCCGCCGGCTTCACCGTAAATCTCAAGCCGCCGCTTCACGCCCTGGAACCGCAGCAGACCCTCGGCTATTCGTTCGACAGGAACCGAGACGGCATGGGCCACGGCAATCGCGGCCAGCGCGTTGCGGACGTTGTGCGCACCAAACAGCGGCATTTGCATCGTGCCGAAGCGCGAACCGCGGTGCAGCACGTTGAAGGACTGACCCGCCGCCGACACACCGATATCGGTTGCCCGCCAATCAGCGGATTCGGCGAGGCCGAACGTCTCTACGTGGCTTACCGCCAATGCCTTCAGCGCGACGGCATCTGTCGAGTCTGCGCCCAGCAGCAGCAACCCGGAACGCGGCACCAGGTTGACGAGCCTCCTGAACGCCAGGCGAACGGCATCCAGATCGGGATAGATGTCGGCATGATCGAACTCGACGTTGTTGATGACGGCAATGTCCGGGAGATACTTCAGAAACTTGGCCGTTTTGTCGAAGTACGCGCTGTCGTATTCGTCGCCCTCGATGACGAACTCGCGTCCCTTTCCGAGCCGATAGCTCGAACCGTCTTCGCCGAGATTGCGCGCGATGCCGCCGACGAGAATGCTTGGATCAACGCCGCCGTACACGAGCAGCCAGCCAGCAAGTGATGTGGTCGTCGTTTTTCCGTGAGTTCCGGCAATGACGATCGAACGTGCCTGCCACAGAAATTGATCTCGCACCGCCTCGGGAAGCGAGCAATAGCGGATCTTGCGTTCGAGAACGACCTCGAGCTCGACGTTGCCCCGCGAGATCGCGTTACCCACGACCACCAAGTCGATGCCGCTGGTGATGTGTTCGACACGGTAACCAGTCAGCGTGCGAATCTTCTCGGACTCGAGAAACGTGCTCATCGGCGGGTAGACGTTCTCGTCGGAGCCCTGAACGTCGTGACCCTTGCGTTTCAGAAGTGCGGCGAGCGTGGCCATGGCCGTACCGCAGACACCGATGAAATGAATCGTCACGCGACGCCGGCCTCTTCGATGGTGAGACGTGGTTGACCGTTGGCAACAACCCGCGCCTGAACGCCGAACGGGAGCGTGACGAAGGGCGCAGTTGTGTGTCCCGATGGAAATCCATATACCACCGGTCCGTTGAAGCCCTTCAGGAGATCTGCAAGCACTCCTTTTGCCGAGGGCTCGCCACGCGGTTCGTCGCAACCTGTAAACTCACCCAGCACGACCGCCGACGCCGCCTCGAGCACACCCGCAAGTCGTAACTGCGTGAGCATGCGATCGAGTCGGAACGGCCGTTCCCCCGCGTCCTCGAGAAACAGCACATATCCGCGCGGAGGACTGAAGGCATATGGTGTGCCGAGCGACGCCACGAGTTGTGCCAGCGTTCCCCCCATCAACGGCCCGGCTGCTTCGCCCGAGCAGAATGTTTCAAGCGTGCCGGCGCCGATCTCGCCCAATGGCTCGGGTTCGGTGACCGCTCGCAGAAACGAATCGCGATCGTAGCCCTCGTGGCCGCGGCCCAGACGACGATCCAGCATCGGCCCGTGGAAGGACACGATGCCGCACCGAGTGGTCAGGTATGCCAGGACTGTCGTCAGATCGCTATAGCCGACAAACACTTTCGGCGTCTGACGAAGATCTTCCTTCTCCAGGAATGGGAGCAGGTGAACGCTGCCGTAGCCGCCGCGAACGGCGATGAGCGCCTTGACCGACGGATCGCGCCAGGCCTCGAGGAAGACCTGTGCGCGGCTGGAGCCGGTGCCCGAGAGATAGCCAGCGTGACGCGCGAACACTCGGTCGTCGAAGACCGGCTCGAACCCGAGCTGCTCGATTTCCTGAACGCCTCTGTCGAACTCGTCTCGCTGGAATGAACTGGCCGGTGCGACGACAGCGATTCGGTCTCCTGCGCGCAGCCGTTGAGGCTTCAACATGCGGTTCAGGCGAACTGCGCCATCTGTTCCGCTATCGCCCGATGTTGCTCCGACCCGATCACGCTGCGCAATTGTGCTGCGGTCGGCGGGCGCCAGGTGCGCATGAAACGCTCCTTCGCACGCCGGTTGCGAGCGAGCGCCGCCTCGACCTGCTTCACCGACAATTGCTCGTTCTCGACGGCGTGTATGAGCGCCTCCAGTGCTTGGACTTGCAGCCCGATGTCCACCGTTTTACCGCTGCCGCACATCAGCACGGCATCACAACCTGCGGCAACAGCCGCGACGGCCGCCTCTCCGGGCGGGTAGTTGTCGGCAATGGCTTTCATCTCGAGATCATCGGACACAATCACGCCACCAAAACCCAGCTCCTCACGCAGAATCCGCTGCACGATCTCCGGCGACGTCGTGGCCGGGCGGTCTTCATCAATTGACGTCACACGCACGTGCGCGGTCATGATAAACGCCACCCCAGCCTCGATTGCCGCCTTGAACGGTACGAACTCGACGGCCCGCAACCTGTCTGGCGGGTGCTCGACGAGAGGAAGCTCAAAGTGAGAGTCGGTCGCCGTATCGCCATGGCCGGGAAAATGTTTGCCGCAGGCCGCAACGCCGGCGCGCTGCAGCTCTTCGATGATCACGCGGCCGAGCTTCGCCACGATCTCGGGCTTCTCGCCGAGAGCGCGGTCGCCGATCACCGGGTTCTTTGGATTCGTATGAATGTCGAGCACAGGTGCGTAATCGAGGGTAATGCCCACGGCCGCAAGTTCGGCAGCGAGTGCGCCGGCAAACCTTCGCGCCAGGACGGGGTCGTCGCTGCGTCCCAGCACCGCCATCGGAGGCCACTCGGTGAACGGCGATCGGAGCCGCGCGACGCGTCCGCCCTCCTGATCGATGGCGGCCCATCCGGGCATTTCGACGCCCAGGTTCCTGACGTCAAAGGCGAGACCGGCGACCTGCTCGGGACTTTCGATGTTGCCCAGGCGTCCAAAGAAAGTGACACCGCCCAAGTCGAACTCGCGCGCCAAGGCGCGCATTTCGACTGGAACTTGCGGACCCATGAAGCTGCCGATGAGCAATTGACCGATGCGGTGGCGAAGCGGTTGAGGCGACACGACTTGTCATTATAGGATGGCCGGCGACCGATAAGGTGAGTATGGAGCGCGAGACCGAGGTCTCATCGGAAGAACCGGAAGCGAAACCTGCGGACGCGCCGGACCCGGAATCTTGGGGGCGGCCGTCCCGCCTGAGCCTTCCCGAGGTCCACGGCACCGTGCCGATCCCGGTGACCGGCGGCTTCTGGAAGAAGATGCTGGCCTTCGCCGGGCCGGGATACCTGGTGGCCGTCGGATACATGGACCCGGGCAACTGGGCCACCGACATCGCCGGCGGGGCAAAGTTCGGCTACACGCTGCTCAGCGTGATCATGCTGTCGAACCTCATGGCGATCCTGCTGCAGTCGTTGTCCGCGCGCCTGGGCATCGCCAGTGGACGCGATCTCGCACAGGCATGCCGTGATGCCTATTCCCGCCGAACGACGTTTGCCCTCTGGATTGTCTGCGAAATCGCCATCGCGGCATGCGACCTCGCCGAAGTGCTCGGCGCGGCCATCGCGCTGCAGCTCTTGTTCGGGATCCCGCTGCTCTGGGGTGTTTGCCTGACGGCGACCGACGTGTTCCTCGTCTTGTACCTTCAAAATCGCGGCTTCCGATACGTCGAAGCCATCGTGGTCACCCTGATTCTCGGCATCGCCGGATGCTTTGCCATCGAATTGCTCATGGCGCGTCCCGATGCGGGAGCGCTCGCGTTGGGACTGGTGCCGAGCCCCGAAATCCTGCGCAACCCGGAGATGCTGTACATCTCGATCGGCATTCTGGGTGCGACCGTCATGCCCCACAATCTCTATCTGCACTCCTCGATCGTGCAGACGCGCAAGTACGGCGACTCGATCGAGGCCAGGAGCGAGGCGATTCGCTACGCGACCATTGATTCGACGGTGGCCCTCATGTCGGCGCTCTTCATCAACGCCGCGATCCTCATCATGGCGGCGGCTGTTTTCATCCCGACCCGAAGTACAGGGAGGTCGCAGACATCGGCGATGCGTATCTGCTGCTGGATCCGCTGCTCGGTGCGACGGTCGCGAGCACGCTGTTCGCGGTCGCGCTGCTGTTCTCCGGGCAGAACGCGACGCTTACTGGTACGCTCGCCGGCCAGATCGTGATGGAAGGCTTTCTGAACATCCGGCTTCGACCGTGGCTGCGGCGGCTCATCACACGGCTCATCGCGATCGTGCCGGCGGTGATCGTCATCGCGATCAAGGGCGAAGAGGGCTCCGGCCCCCTTCTGGTGCTCAGCCAGGTGATCCTCAGCCTTCAACTCCCGTTTGCGATTTTCCCGCTCATCCAGTTCACGAGCAGCCCGAAAATCATGGGACCATTCGCGTCGAAGTTCTGGATCAAGGCGCTGGCGTGGCCTGTCTGCCTCATCATCGCCGCGCTCAACGTATATTTGCTATATCAGACGGCAATTCAGTTCTTCGGGGCCTGACGTGTATCAGCACATTCTCGTGGCGGTCGAGCACTCCAAAGCCGACGAGGCGATCCTCGATCACATCGTCACCCTCGCGCGGCTGACCAAGGCTCGTCTTCTGCTCGTGCACGTCGCCGACGGCTTCGCGGCACGGCATTTCGACGACCTGAATCTGCGCGAGTCGGAGGAAATCCGCGACGACCGTGCGTATCTGCAGCGCCGTACTGACGAGCTTCGCAGTGCCGGCCTCGAGGTCGCCAGCCGTCTCGCGATGGGCGATCCGGCCACTGAAATCATCAAGATCGCAGACCAGGAACACGTCGACCTCATTGCCATGTCGACGCACGGCCACCGCTTTCTTTCAGACCTCATCCACGGGACCACGGTCGACAAGGTACGTCATACCGTTCGGGTGCCGGTACTCCTGCTGCGGGCTCACTAATTCGCCGGTAACCATGCGTATTACGGCATCCGCTCCGACCCGCATCGATCTGGCCGGCGGTACGGTCGATATCTGGCCGCTCTACCTGTTTCACGAAAACGCGCAGACGCTGAACACCGCGATCAGCCTGCGCGCCTACGCCGAGATCGTGCCGCGCACGGACGGCAAAGTTGTTCTGGAATCCATCGATTCGTCCAAAACGGTCGAAGCTGCGAGCTGGCACGAGCTGGCCGGCCGTAACGGGCTTCCGCTGCTCGCCAAGCTCGCCTATTTCTTCAAAGCAACAGACCTGACGCTTCGCACACGAAGCGAGTCGCCGGCCGGCGCGGGCATCGCCGGCTCGTCGGCGCTCAACATTGCGGTATGCGGGGCGCTCGCCGAGTGGGCGGGCATGCGGCTGACTGCCGAAGAACTGCTGACCATCGCCATGAACGTCGAGGCCCAAGTCATCCACGTGCCCACCGGGCTTCAGGACTACCGGCCGGCGTACTACGGCGGGGTCGCAGCGATCGAGTTGCGTCCCGACGGCGTCAAGCGTTCCCCCCTCGACATCGACCCGGTCGAGCTGCAGCAACGAATGGTCCTGGCTTACACCGGCGCGCCGCATTTTTCTGGAACGAACAACTGGGAAATCATGAAACGGCGAATCGACGGCGACCCCCGCGTCGTCGAGTGCTTCGATCGCATTGTGACCGCCGCCGCCGGGCTGCGCGATGCGCTCGAGCGCGGCAACTGGGCGAGCGTGGCCGACGAGATCAACAAGGAATGGGAGGCGCGCAAGACACTCGCGCCCGGCGTCACGACGCCGATGATCGATACGCTCATCAGCAACGCATTCGTCGCCGGCGCTCGAGCCGCGAAAGTCTGCGGCGCCGGCGGTGGCGGCTGCCTCTTCTGCCTGGCCGAACCGCAGGACGTCGCCGCCGTGCGGGATGCGCTCTCAGCCGGCGGCGCGAGGGTCCTGGATTACCGCATCGAAACCGACGGGTTACGGGTTCAAACAGTCCCGTGAACACCAGATTGTCCGCACACCTCTCAACCAGCGCCAGTACCTGAAAAAAGCCGGCGAACCGCTGGACTACGAAGCGTATCGTATTGCATTACGAACCGCTTCGTAATAGGATGAGCCGCATGGCCAGACCAAAGCCGACGGCAGCCGAGCTCGAGATTCTCAACGTGCTCTGGCGGAAGGGGCCGTCCACGGTGAATGAGGTGCAGGCGGGCATCGAGCGCGGCGATCGCGTGGGCTACACCACTGTGCTCAAGCTGCTGCAGATCATGTTCGAAAAGGGGCTGGTCAAACGAGATGATTCGTCGCGTCCACACGTGTTCCGCGCGGCAGTGTCCGAGGCGCAGGTGAAGCGGCGGGTCATCACGGATTTGCTCGATCAGGTGTTTGAGGGATCGGCGATGAGCCTTGTGATGCAGGCACTGTCGGTGAAGCGCGCCACGCCGGAAGAGTTGCAGCGGCTGCGCCAGCTCCTCGATGAAATGGAAGGAGACCAGTCATGAAGGTGGTGGAGACGCTCGGGTGGGTCCTGTTGCACTTCGCGTGGCAAGGCGCCGTTGCCGCAGCGGCCTTGTGGATCGCATTGCTGCTGATCCCATCCGGCCGCGCGTCGCTGCGTTACGCGCTCGGCTGCGCGGCATTGCTCCTGATGGCGATGGCACCGCTGGCTACGGCTATGCGGCTTACGGCGTCGCACGTCGAGTCGAGCGCTACACAAGCCGGTGATGGTGACGTCGCAACCAACCTCGGGCCGGGCGACACAGCCCTCACACCGCGTCACAGCGGGGCCAGCACTCTTGTGCCAACCGTCGGACCTGGGAGCATGCGCTGGGCGAAGCGGCGGCCCATTACTGATGGCGTGGAAACCGCGCTCCCATGGCTGGTCGCAGGCTGGGCGTTGGGGGTCGTGCTGCTGTCAGTACGCCTGCTTGGCGGTTGGTGGCATACGCGCCGCCTGCGTACCCAGGGGCTGTCACCACTGCCGCCATGGTGTCTCGATGCGATCTCACGATTGACGGCTTGCCTGCGCATCACCCGGCCGGTCTCCTTTGCAGTGTCGCTCTCCATCCCCGCGCCGGTGGTCATCGGCCACGTAAAGCCTTTGGTGCTCCTCCCGTTAGCCGCGCTGTCGGGCCTCAGTCCGCGACAACTCGAAGCGATCCTGGCGCACGAGCTTGCACACGTGCGGCGGCACGACTATCTCGTGAACCTGATTCAGACTGTTATCGAAACCCTGCTGTTCTACCACCCTGCCGTGTGGTGGGTGTCGAGCCAGTTGCGCGTCCTGCGCGAACACTGCTGCGACGACCTGGCTGTGGCCGCATGCGGCGATCGGAAACGTTACGTGCAGGCGCTCCTTGGTCTCGAGCACCTTCGACGGGAGTCGCCGCTCCTCGCGCTCGGCGCGACCGACGGACCGCTACTAGCGCGTGCGCGCCGCGTGCTGAGCGAGGCGGACCGAGAAGTCGCGTCGCCGCGGCTCGCCGCAGGCGCCGTCGCGCTCACCGTGGGCGTTCTGGCCATCGCGGGTGTTTCGACGGCGTCGCAGGGACCGGCGCTCTCCGGAACGGCGAATCGCATGTCGCAGACGGCAGCTCCGTCACCTGTGATCGCCGCTTCGCAGCAGAGTGGCTCGCTCGCGGAGGGCTGGGCCAAGAGTGAACGCGACGCGCGTAGCCGCCGAACGTCGCGGTATTGGGTGGGTTACAGCATCCGGCCGCTGCGCGGACTCCCGCCGCTCGTGTACTTCGATCGCGCCGTTAACATCTCCGATGGCGCGAGGCACTTCATCGGCCACATCCTTGGAAACGCGGGAAACCCGAGAAATCTGGTCTTCCCTGGGCGCCCGCTGGATCTCCCCGGAACGGACACAAGCGCTATCAAAGTGCTCTTCGCACTGGACGCGAGCGGAGGCACGCCACGTCTGACACGGGTCCACGCCAGTACGGTGCCGTTGCCAATCGACTTGACGGAATTGCCCGTATTCTGGCTCGGGGCCGCAGAAACGGCGCCTAGTCTCCAACATGTCGACGACCTCTATTCCCGCGCGTCGACCGCCGAACTCAAGAAGGATCTCGTTGCCATCGCTGCACTCCATGACGACTCTGTTCGTGTCGTCGCCTGGCTCGAGCGGCGCCTCAGGGGAGCGGACCCTGACGAAATCAGAGCGGACGCTGCCGAATGGCTCGCACACCACCCGATTGAGGCATCGCTCCGCGCCCTCGACCGCACGGCCCGGACCGATCCGTCTTCAAGCGTCCGGCAGCAAGCAGCCGAGGCCCTGGGCGATCTGAAGATGCCGGAAGCGACTGACGCGCTCACAAGCCTTGCGCGGACGCTCCAGGATGTCGATGTCCGCCGCGAAGCGGTAGAGGCTCTTGGCTCGCGCGCCGATCTGAGCGCGCGCGACGCGCTCGGCGACATCGCCAGGCAGGATCCGAATCGCGACGTCCAACGGCAAGCCGTCGAGACGCTGGGCGACTACGACGATCAGCGAGGCGTCCCGCTGCTCCTCGACATTGCGCGCACGCACCCCGAAAACGACGTGCGGCGGGAGGCCGTCGAGACTCTAGCTAACGCCCTTCCCGCTGAGGCGGCATTGCCCGTCCTCGAGAGAATCGCGCTCGAGGACAAGGATGCGGAGATCCAACGGGAAGCCGTCGACGCGCTATCAAATCTATCCGTGAAAAACAGTCGGACCACGCTGATGGATCTGGCGCAGTCACATCCGAATACCGACGTCCGTCGTGCGGCGATCGAAGCGCTCGCTCAAAGCGCCTCGTCGTCCGAACGGGCAACCATCATCCAGTTGTTGTCGCAGCTCGCGGCCGAAGATCGCGATCGCGCGGTTCAACTCGAAGCGATCGAGAAGCTCGGAGCGGTTCCCGACGCTCAGGCGCTCCCGCACGTGCGCAGACTGGCACAGACGCACACAGATGCCGAGGTGCGTCGCCAAGCCGTGGAGACCCTGGCCGACCACCTGGCGCCGTCCGAAGTCCTCACGGTATTACGTCAAACGATCGAAAGTGATCGGAATGTCGAAGTGCAGCGTGACGCCGTCGAGCGCCTGGCCGAGATCGGCGATCCGCGCGCGCGAACGACGCTGATTGAGTTGGCTCGTTCCCATAAGGATGTCGAGGTCCGTGTCCAGGCAGTAGAGTCGCTTGGTGATGCACCATCCGAGGCAGACACAGCGGACGTGCTCGCCGACATCGTCCGGCGTGATTCGGCCGAGCGTGTCTGGGAAGAAGCGATCGAGACGCTCGCAGACCTTCGGGACGGCCAGGGGATAGCCGCACTCGTCGAGATTGCTCGCTCACACGCCGATCCGCACATCCGCAAGCTAGCCCTGGAATCGCTGATCGACAGTAATCAGCCGGAGGCTCGCAAGCTGTTCCAGCGCGCACCTGAGCGATCTCGATAGTCACGTGTACATGCGGCGGAGCAGAACTATGAAACAGTCGCTGACCCTTGTCTTATGTCTCATCGCGTTTGCTCCCGTCGTAAGCTCAGCGCAACCAAAGAATGCATCGCCCGCTCAGGACAGAAGACTCCTTGCGCCGACGGGCACCAAGCGTCCGCTCACGCTCGATGATGCTTACGCGGTCAAGACGATCGGTGTCGTCGAAGTCAGTCCGGACGAGACGCTAGCGGCGTTTGAAGTCTCCGGTGGAATCACGGTCCAATCGCTCGCGCCAAACGGCACACAGGTCAACCGACTTGAAGGCGGCAGCAGCCCCTCTTGGTCGACGGACGGAAAGCTTCTCGCGTTTCTCGCGAACGCTGAGGGCGAGCGGCAGGTTCATATCTGGAGCCGAGATGCGGATTCGGTGCGGCGCCTCACGACTTTCGCGGGCGGAGTCTCACAGGGCGGGATCTCCTGGGCGCCCGACTCCACCCGCCTCGTGCTCGGGACCCGTCTCTTGGGCGATTATCGATGGAAGGTATGCGATTTCGAGCGAGACGGAGTGCGCTTCTACGACGCCCAATCGCCGGTGAATCACCTTCTGCAGGAAGGGGTATTCAGGATCGAGTCCAGAGGGGGTGACACGCGGAAAGCCATCGACTGCGATCCCCAGTTGGGCATCAACCGAATCGTGATCGTGAGCCTCGAACGGGATAACTGGACAGAGCTGAAAGGAACGGCGAAGCAATACTCCAATCCGATGTGGTCTCCAGACGGTAGGTTCATCGCAGCGATTGCTGACCTGAATCCTCTACAACAGCAGCCGACTTATTTTGGACAGCGTGACAACCATACCGCGCTTTCGGTTTTCGAGGTTGCCTCGGGCACCGAGAGAAGAATGACCGTGAGTGCCGCGAGCGTATTAGGCGCGCCTGCGTGGTCTGCCGACAGCGAGCAGTTGCTGCTGCTGGCCGAACGAAATCCACCAAGTCCGAGTTTCACCAGCATCCTGGTGCAGTCGGTAACGCTCGATCGTTCCACCTTTATTCCGACACCCCGAGATCTCTCGGCCAGAGGTGTGCGCTGGTCGCGTAACGGCAAAAAAGTAGTAGCCACTCTGTTCGATCGGTTTGTCGACTCACTGTGGAAGTTGGATCCGGATGGTGGCAACCCGCTGCAGATTCAGACGCTCGGCTGGCAGGTGGATTCTTTCGCCGAGCTTGACTCGGATGTCTTCCTGTTCAATGCGCAGTCAGGTTCTTTCAAAGGGCGACTGGGCACGATAGGCGGCGAGCAGCGCACGTTTCGCCTAATCTACGATGCCAACCCGCAACTCGGCGAACTGGAATTTGGAGAACAACGCCGTTTGACGTGGAGAAACAAGGCCGGTGAGGAAGTGGACGGCGTTGTGATCCTGCCGCCGGGTTACCGTTCGGATCGCCGTTATCCGACGATCGTCAATCCCTATCCAGCCTCAGCGCGAGATGTGCTGCGCTTCGGCCCATCTTTTGATACTGGCCAACTACAAGCCGCACGAGGGTACGCCGTCTTCCGACTGAACCTGCGCTCGCCCCATGGCATCTATCGATCCTTCCCGCACGGCGAGCAGTACTACGAAAAGGCACGCGGCGCTGCGGGTATCCCCATCATGGTGGATGACTTCACCTCAGGCATCGCTTCCTTGGTGCAGCAAGGGATTACCGATCCTGAGCGCATTGGCATGTTCGGTCACAGCGACGGAGGATGGGCGACGAATCTGATCGTTACTGAGACGTCGATCGTCAAGGCAGCGGTGGTGATCTCCGGCGTTAGCAACGCTATTCTGCTGTCGGCCTTCCCGCTGCCTTTGGTTACCCGTGGGATCGATCAAGCCACCAAGGGTAATGTCTTCGACAACTTCCAAGATTACGTGAAGCTCTCGCCGATCTTCAAAATGCGGGAGCTAAACACCTCCATGCTCTTGATGGTGGGGGATCAGGACTGGACTTGGGTGCCTCAGATGATTGGGCAGTATGGCGTCCTTCGCTTGGAAGGCAAGGATGTGCAGCTCGTCCGCTATGCGAATGAAAGCCACAATTTGTCCAGGCGCGAGTCCATCGAAGACGCGCTACAGCGCATGCATCGTTTCTTCGATGAATGTCTGCGAAAGCCTCAAGGTCAATAGAAAAGGCGCAGGGCCAGAGCGTTTTCGGTATCTGTGTGGCGAACGGCGAGTCGTCCGTCGTGGGTGGGTGATGGCTGGCGGTCACGGTCGACACAGGCCACCCCAACGCGGCTGCCGCGTTGGGGGCCCCGGGCCCGGAAAAACAACGCGGCGGCGATATCCCTCTCTGCCATGGCGCGGCCGACCAGGGTTGGTCGTCCGCGGAGGTGGCCGCCGCCGTTGTTTTTGGACTGACGCCGTCGGGCTGTGACCTATCGACCGCCAGCCATCACCCACCCACGACGGACGGCCACCCCGTCGTTTGCCTGTGGCCGCTCGGCTCTCACACGTCGCGCTGGGCGACCACCACTGCGCCGCGGCGGGGCACGCAGGCGGCGGTCGCGAACCATCGCGAGCGAGGCGACGTACTCCCGTGACCGGAAAATGCATCTGCAGCGCGTACGAAGCGTTGGGAGCTGAGCGAAGGGCGCTCCCATCGCGTAATCGGAATGGGTCGCGAAGATGCATTTTCCCGCCTCGTCGAGCTGGTTCGCGACCGCCGGCTGCGTGCCCTGCTGCGACGACTGGCCGCGGCTACACAGATACCGAAAACGCTCTAGGCACGAACGCCTTCTGAACTCCTGACCGCTTGTTCCATGATAAAGAAGACACATGGAAAACGTGGCCATCGCGCGCATCTTTTCGGAGATCGCCGATCTGCTCGAAATCAAGAACGAAAACGCCTTCAAGATTCGAGCATACCGCAACGCCTCAGAGACGATTACCCACGCAACCGATAAGCTCGCGCACTGCACCGAGGAACAGCTTCGCGCGATTCCAGGTATTGGCAAGGATCTCGCCGCCAAGATCCGCGAAATTGCCGAAACAGGAGACTCGCGGTATCACCGCGATCTTCTCGACCAGTTCCCGCCAACGATTCTCGATCTGCTCCACCTCCAGGGCGTCGGCCCGAAAACCGTCGCGGTGCTGTATGCGCAGCTTGGCGTCAAGACGATCGAAGAACTCGAAGCGGCGTGCGCCGACGGGCGGGTTCGCGGGCTGAAAGGACTGGGCCCCAAAAAGGAGCAGCTCATTCTGCGCGCCTGCGCCGAGCGCAAGGAGAGTTCAGGCCGCCATCTCCTGCCGGAAGCGGCCGAGGCCGCTGCCCTGCTGGTCGACCATCTCCGGGCCGAATGCCCAGCCGTTGTCTTCGACAACGTGGGGAGCATCAGGCGCGGCACGGAGACGTCGGGCGACATCGACATTCTTGCAACGGGCCATGACCCTCGCGTGATGTCGACGTTCACGACGTACAAGCTGGTCGAGCGTATTCTCGGTCAGGGGGACACGAAGTCGAGCGTCCGTTTGCTCGGGGGAATACAAGCCGATCTACGCCTTGTGCCAGTGGAAAGCCGGGGCGCGGCCATGCAGTACTTCACCGGCTCCAAGTCGCACAACATCGCGCTGCGCGATCGCGCGATCGCGCGCGGCTTCAAGCTGAACGAGTACGGATTGTTCCGTGTAGACGACGGGTCGCTGGTTGCCGGTCGAACCGAAGCCGGGATCTACGACGCGCTGGATCTGGACGAAATACCGCCTGAGCTTCGCGAAGGTCGAGGCGAGCTCGAGGCTGCCGAGCGCCGATCGCTGCCCCATCTGATCGCGCTCGACGACCTTCAGGGTGACATCCACTCGCACACGACCGAAACCGATGGCCGCGACGACATCGAAACGATGGCAATGGCAGCGCGCGAGATGGGACTCAAATACCTCGCCATTACTGACCACAGCAAGGCGCTCGCCATGGCGAACGGGCTCGACGAGCATCGCGCCATTCAGCACGCACGACGGGTGCGGGAAATCGGCGGCCGGCTCGAAGGCATCACGCTTCTGGCTGGCATCGAGTGCGACATCCGGCCGGACGGCTCGATGGACCTCGCCAACGACTGTCTCGCCGAGCTCGACCTCGTCATTGCCTCCGTGCATTCCGCGTTCAACCTGGACGAGTCCCAGATGACCGACCGACTGCTGCGGGCAATGTCGAACCCTTACGTCGACATCATCGGCCACCCCACGGGCCGCCGCCTGCTGAAGCGCGAGCCTTACAAGTTCGCTCTCAGCACCATTCTCGATGCCGCTGCGGCCGCGGGCGTGGCGCTCGAAATCAACTGCCAGATCGATCGCCTCGATCTCTCAGATACCAACGCCAGGGCAGCGCGGGATCGCGGTGTCAAGATCGTCATCAGCACAGACGCGCACTCGAGGAGCGCGTTCAGTCGCCTGAAGTGGGGAATTCAGATCGCTCGGCGGGCGTGGCTGACGAAGGAGGACGTGCTCAATACGAGACCCGTCGACACATTCAAGGCGGCGTTGAGGAGAAACTCTCTATTGTGACTTCTTGTTTCTTATTTGTTTACTGCCCTTCAAAGTCCCCTGACGTGCCCAGTCTGATCGCATCTGTGAAAGACCATCCATGTAGACCGCGACCCGTTCCCTTTCCTCTTCGCTCGACATCGATTTCAGCAGATCAATCGCCTTGGCGAAATCCTGCTTAATCGTGGTTCGAGAGGTCTGGTAGGTCCAACCGCTTGATTTCGGCCAGCTTGTCGTTGGCCGAGAGCATCTTGATCATTTCTTGTCGGAGGTCAGGCGCTTGCGGACGGCGAGCTTCAGCGGCTCCTGAAGGTTCCGGTCGAGCGAAATCATCTTCAGATCGCGCTCGTTCAGCCGCTGCACGAAGTTGAGGGACACGCTCAAGGGGGTCTTGGGATTCCTGGTCAACGCGGCAATAATGCCGTAGTTCTTGACCCACGCGCGGTTCATCCCGATGACCCGAAGCACTTCTTCCGAGACGTTTGCGAGCTTGGCAAAGTTTTCGACTTCCGATTCCGTCAATTTCGGACTGCTCAGCACGGACGCCGATACCAGCTTGTTCGGGTCGCGAATCAGAATCGACCGCTCTTCTTTCGACCCCTTCATCGCCGCCTTCATGCGTTCGGCGACGTTCATCTGCCCGAGACGCTGACTGGCGCTCTCGCGTGAGGCGTGGCCTTCTTCACCCTCGGTGATCGGCTCTCCTGCCGGTTCCACGTCGATCAGTGGACTGTCGTCCGCGCCGCCTCCCGGCAAGGGCTCAATTCCGCGGCCGCGGAAGAAATCCCTCACGCCCTCGGAGACATCCGACCTCCCCAGAAACGCCGCCAGCGAATCCCTGGGAATCGATGCGAGCGTGGCTTCGGCCGACCCGCGCACTTCCGGATCGCTATCCTCGGTCAGTATCGCCAGTAGCGCCACCTGCTCGTGTGCACGGGGCGCGAGGGCTCCTCGCGCCGCCAGAAGACGAACGTCCTTGGCGACTTCTCCACGTTTGAAGAAATCCAGAAGTGGGCTTCGAAGGCCGACATCCATCAGGGCGAGACGAATTCGTTGAGGTTGGAAAGGGTAATCCGCTTGCTGACGACCTCACCTGGGGCGCCCAGGGCCCGGCCCGGCCGTCCATTGAGCGTGTACTCAAATGCGCTGGCATCGCCGA
Source organism: Vicinamibacterales bacterium (assembly GCA_963761975.1). Classification (GTDB taxonomy): domain Bacteria; phylum Acidobacteriota; class Vicinamibacteria; order Vicinamibacterales; family JAMQPK01; genus JAMQPK01. Next base: position 1,005,003 of record CAVXIR010000007.1, on the reverse strand, counting down.
CGTTGAGCACAATCTGCTCCTTCGCCGTCACGGTGCGCTTGTCACCGCCCGCCATCAGTCCCGAGAACACGCGCTCGCCGTCGGCATTCACCGATACCCAGCACGACGCCCTTGGCGCCATCTCCATGGTCAGCTGGGCGAGCGCTGCAGCGCCCACCGGCGCAGCCGCAGGAACCACCACGGGTGCCGCAACAGTCGGCTCCGATAACACCGGCGGAGCCGCAGCTTCGACCTGAGATTCCACGATCGGCTGCGGAATGCTCGCGAGTTCCACGGCCACTCGCGGCGTGCCGTAGTACATGACGAACGCAATGATCGGCGCGCTGAAAAGAATGAGCCGCACTGCCGTCGTGACCGCCCTGCGATCGCTCTCGAGCTTTTCACCGTCCTCAGCCGTTTTGGGATGCGCCGTCGCGGTTGCGGCATCCTTCGGAAGCTCGGCGATGAAGTCCTGAATGGTCCGATCCGGATCGAGGCCAACTTCCTGAGCGTAGGCGCGGATGAACGAGCGCGTGAAGATCCCACCTGGGAGTCGAGACAAATCACTGCGCTCCACCGCCTCGAGCGACATCACGGATATGCGGGTGGTGTTCGCGATTTGACGCAAAGACACGCCCCGCTTTTCGCGCGCTTCGCGGAGGCGAACGCCAACAGTTCGGGCGGGGGGACCCTGAGGCATCGGCTATTGTGCCCGCCTTCGCGAAGCGCTTCGACGAGGTCTCGCCGGAGCATCGGCGGAGGCGGACGGTCAATGTTAGGAAACCGCTTCGCACGTGTCAAACGTTCGGCGCAGATCCGCCACGACGGTTTGCACAAAACCGTCGCGATCCTGCCCTGCCGGCGGTATGAACAGGCCAATCCCGGCAACACCGGAGGCCCCGGCACGACGGACCAGCGGTGCTCGGTCAACATTCATGCCGCCAATGGCGAGCACCGGCAGGCCATGGCGAGCCTGAACCCTGAACTTCGCTTGAAGGCAAAGACGAGGGGCGATCATCGTGCCGCGCTCCGCATTGGCCTCCGCAACACCCGCCGAACGACACGCCGCCGCCAGTTCGTCCAGTGTCGCCAGACGGTGTTGAGGACCCTTTGATGCTGTTTCGAACATGGTGCCGAAGATCAGGTAGTCGACGGCGCCCTCCTTCGCGGCCGCCGCAGCCTCTTCGGCGGTGTGGACGGACCTGCCGATGATGGCAACGTCTGAAAGGAGCGGCCGAAGCGCAGCGGCTGAGACGGAATCGCCCCGGAGATGAACCCCATGTGCACCTGCGGCCAGCGCCACGTCAGCGCGGTCGTTGACGACGACCTTCGCCGCGGTTCCTTCCGCGGCCCTCAGACACCGTCGGACCAGGGACAGGAGGGACCGCCCGTCGAGATCGCGCTCTCGGATTTGAATCAGATCGACGCCCGCACGTGCAGCTGAGGCCACCAAATCGACGAGCCGCTCGACCGTGTCCGAACCCACGGACACGCGCCGGCGATCCGTCACGAGGCAGATCATGACTGTTCGATCGTTTCCATCGTCTCCATGCGACGGCGAGCCATCAGCACAGAAGCCAGCTCCTTGAATCCCATCAGCAGATTGACGACGCCCAGCCCCGATACAGCGCCGCGCACGTAATGGTTGCGGATGATTTCGTAGATAGCAGGGAACGCGGTGACAAAATAATTACGCTCCCAGAATGGAGACCAGGGGACCAGCACGAGCAGCAGTCCAACCTCGATGAAGTAGGCGACGAGCAGCAGACGTTTCAGCATCAGCCACCCATCTGGACTTTCAGCTGTTCCAGTCGGCTCGATACGTCCCGATACTCACCGGCCTCGGCCTGCAGCTCGAGGAATACCGCGAGGGCCCGCGCACTCTCGCCGTTCGCCTCGAGCAGCAACGCGAGATCATACAGGAGGGCGTGAAGCGCGAGCGGACTGGGCGCCGGCGCTTCGACGGCGCGCCCGTACCATTCGATTGCGGTCGACTGATCGCCGGCGGCGAGGTAGGCCTTGCCCAGCATGGCACCGGCGCGGAACCGATGGCGAGGCGATCGCGCCGCAACCTCGAGCGCCTTCTTGGCCTCCTCCAGCATGCCCATATCCATGTAGGTGCCTGCGAGCTTGAAGTGCTGCTCGGCGGTTTCGGGCGACGAATCGTGCGCCGCCTCGTCGCGCATGCCTTTGAGAACCCTCTCGATCGACTGCCCGCCGGGCTGGGCTTGCGCAGATCCCGCTGCCTCCTGCTCCTCACGGAGGTCGTAAAGGACGTCGCTCAAGTCCACCTCGTGCGATTCGGTGTTCGCCTCCGCCGGCGCTCCAGGCGCGCTGACGCCGCCAGTAGAGCGGATGCTGTTGACATCGATCGCATGCGCGTCTTTTCCGGCGCCGCGTGCTGCGGCCACCGGCGGATGCGTCGGTTGGTCGGTCGCGTGTGTGGCTGCCTGCGCCTGTGGCGGAGCGTCAGGACCTGCGACGGGTGCCGGCGCAATGTCGGCCGGGTCGGGCCACAGGAAGTCGGTGCTGGTGAACGGACTCTGCCCGCTCAACCGGTCGGCGATGGTGCCGTCGATGTCCGTTTCTCCAAGCATCGCCAGTGCCCGTCGGAACCGCTCGATATTCAAACGATCCCAGGGCTCGCGCGCGACAAGATCTTCCGCAATCACGCGCGCCTCGATGCCGGCTCCGACCGCCAGGTACGCGTCGGCCAGCTGAGCCTGCGCGCTGTGCATCGTGGCCTCGAGGCCGCCGTCCACGCAAATCTCCACGAGTCGCATCAGCGCCGGGATGTGATTCGGCACACGGTTGACGAACTCATTCAGCGCTGCCGCGGCCGAGCCCCATTCCTCGGCGACAATCGCCGTTCGCGCTGCCACTTCGATGCACTCATAGCCCGCATCGGGATTCACCTCGGCCACGGAACAACCAAGGATAACCAGAGCGTCCCGCCGGCCCGGATCCGCGGCAAGAATCTGCTGCAGCACGGCGGTGCCTTCCGCGATGCGCCCATCGCGCAGCTCCATCTCGGCAAGCACCCACAGCAGATTCGGATCGCTGCCGGCCACTTCAGGCGTGAGCACCGCGCGGACCACCGCCATGTTGCCGCGGGCGACCAGCCTGTTGACAAGCTCGACGCGGATGCTGATGTCGGTCGGATCGGCATCGGCCGCAGTCGCGAGGACGTTCAACCCCTCATCGTCACGTCCCAGGCCGAAGAGCTCCGCAGCAATGACACGGAGATCGTCGGCGCTCGTGGCGAACTGACAGGCGGCCTCGAAATCCTTTCGAGCCATGTATGCCTGCATCAGCAGACGCCGCAAATCGGTGTCGTCCGGACTCAGCTGTGCAGCCTCGGTCAGAAGCCGCAGCGCATCGGCGTCTTTCCCTTTGTCCTGCAGATCGGCGGCGGCGTGTTTCAGTCGATCGATCGCCGTTTTTGCATCGCCCAGCGCGACACGGGCACGCGCGCCGGCCAGACGCGTGTCGACATCGGCGCCATCGAGATCACCGAGGCGTACGCGGACCTCGGCCTCGCCGCGGACATCGCCGCGAGCTCTGCGGCGTTCGGCCAGCGACTGGAACTGCGAACGTGCCTCGACGAGCAGCCCCTGGCGGGCGGAGATGCTGCCCAGGTGCCACATCGCTTTCTCTTCGTCCGGCTTGATCTTGAGAATTTTCTTGTAGAGAGCAACCGCCTTGGAAAAGAACCCCTCGCCGCCAAGGTGCTCGGCGATTTTGTTGTACTCGGCGACGGCTTTTTCTATATGCCCCGCACGGAAATAGAGGTCTCCCAGCGCGTTGGCAGTGCTCCAGTCGGAGGGCTGATCCTCGATGACCGCGCGGTACTCCGCGATGGCCAAATCGATCTTCCCCTGGCGGAGCAGCTTCTCCGCTTTCCGAAGTGTTCCCTCGCGATCAAATGGCACAGGCAGCAGGCGCGATCAGTTCGCCTTCGCGCCGCAGGCGCTTCGGCGAAACTCGCCGGAGCCTTGGCGGAGGCGGTCAGTCAATCGTATCAAATTCCAATGGCAGCGTCGGCGGACTGAATGACCGCCGATGCACAGTGGAATAACCAAATTGTTTTACAGCCGCCAGATGATCGGCAGTTGCATAGCCCTTGTGCCGATCGAATCCGTAGCGGGGGTCCTGCGCGTGCAGGTCGCGCATCTGCCGGTCCCGCGTCACCTTGGCCACAATCGACGCGGCCGCAATGGCCGAGCACCGCTGGTCGCCGTGGGGGACGCCCCGCTGCGCTATCAGCAGGTCGGGGATACGAAACGCATCCACCAGAACCACATCGGGCAGCGGCGCCAGCTGCATGACCGCGCGGCGCATCGCCTGAAGAGACGCCTGATGGATGTTGATCGTATCGATTTCATCCGGCGAGGCTTCGGCGACCGCCCACGCCAGCGCGCGCCCGGTGATCTCCTGGAAGAGATGTTCGCGCTCGGCGGCCGGGACTTTCTTCGAATCGCTCAGCCAGGGAATATGGCGATCGGGATGAAGGACGACCGCACCGGCGACAACCGGACCGGCGAGACAACCGCGGCCTACCTCATCGACACCGCACACCCGATAGAAGCCGAGCTTCCGCAAAGCGTTCTCGAGGGTGCGGGTGGCGGCGACTCGGGTCATTCTCACTAACGCAACGGTTCTGGGTTCTACTTCGCCCCTTCCCGCATCCTGGCCGCTTTCCCCTTGAGGTCGCGGAGGAAGTAAAGCTTCGCGCGGCGCACCTTCGCAGACCGCAGCACTTCCACCTTCTGGATGATCGGCGAGTGCAGCGGAAAGATGCGCTCCACGCCCTGGCCGAACGACACCTTTCGCACCGTGAACGACGCGCGGGCGCCGCCACGATGCATGCCGATGATGATGCCCTCGAACACCTGGATGCGCTCTTTATCGCCCTCGCGCACCTTCACGTGCACCCGCACGGTGTCACCGGACTTCATCTGCGGCCGTTCGGTCATTTGTGTCTTGTCGACGATGTCAATCACGCCCATGGGCGACTCCCTTCTTCGCTTCAATCAGCTCTCGCAGGATTTCCTGCTCTTCCACGTCCAACTCTGCATCGGCCAGCAGTTCGGGCCGGCGTAGCAGCGTCAACTCCAGCGCCTGCCGTTTGCGCCACTTGCGAATCTCGCCGTGATGGCCCGAAACGAGCACGTCGGGAACTTTCCACTCTCGAAACTCGGCCGGTCGCGTGTAGTGCGGATAATCCAGAAGCCCGCGCGAAAACGAATCGCTGGCCACTGAATCCTCGTCGCCGACCACGCCCGGAATCAGCCGCGCGACGGCGTCGATGATCACCATCGCCGGAAGTTCACCACCGCTGAGCACATAGTCGCCAATCGAGAGCTCCTCGGTCGCCAGGTTCACGCGAACACGATCGTCTATGCCTTCGTATCGGCCGCAGAGGATCACGACCCTATCCAGAGTCGACAGGCGCGCCGCCTCGGCCTGGGAAAACCGCCGTCCGTGCGGCGACACCAGCACGATGGCCTGCGGCTCGCCCGCATCCTCGCGAATGGCGTCGACCGCCTTGAACAGCGGCTCTGGCTTAAGCACCATGCCAGGCCCGCCGCCATAGGGCACGTCGTCCACGGTACGATGCCGATCCTCCGTGAACTCACGAAGATCGCGCGCGTGCACGGCCAGTACCTCGCGCTGTATCGCCCTTGCGAGAATCCCCTCCGCCAGCGCCGCCTCGATCATCCTAGGAAAGATCGTGACGATGTCGAAACGCATGTTTTTTAATCCGGGAGCCCCTACCCCCCGGCGGCGCCTCCGCTCGCAGGGCCAAGCGCCCCACCCACTGGGGCACTAGTCGCGTATCACTAGAACCGATCACGTCGTGTCACGTTCAAATCGAGCAGCCCTTCGGGCGGCTCCACCAGAATCTTCCGGCCCGCGACATCCACCGCGACGCAAATGCCCTCAGCGAGCGGAATCAGAATCTCGCCGTTCCTGCTTGCCACGATGAGACGGCTGCCGGCTGCTTCACCCTCGACGCCTGTCACCCGTCCAATCAGCTCGCCGCGAGACGTCTCGACTGCGCAGTCGATCAGATCGTGGTGATAAAACGCACCCGGCGGCAGCGGCTGCAGCGCATCCGGGCCGATGCGAAGTTCGCTACCGGCCAGCGCCTCTGCCGCGTCCATCGTGTGGACTCCCGCGAGCCCGATAATCGGTCGCCCGCGATGGAATCGGACATTCTCAACCGCGATCGATTCGGTGGCGTTGCCGCGTCGTATCTGCAGAACCGAACCGGGCTTGAATCGCTCCTCCGGAAAATCGGTCGCCGGATCGACGATGACCTGGCCGCGGTTTCCGTGTGCCCGGGCGATGCGGCCTACGACGGCCATGTCGTCCCAATCGTTCATAGACCGGGGCTCCGCCGGACCCCCAATCCCTTATCCCCAATCACTAACCCGTTAGGCGTGAGCTAATCCCTGACCTCGAGGGTTACTCTTTTTCCGAGTCGTTCCCCGGCAATCGACGCGATCGTCCGCATGGCCTGAATCGTGCGGCCCTGACGTCCGATCAGCTTCCCGACGTCGGGCGGAGCCACGGTCACTTCGACGAGCGTGACACCCCGGTGTTCTGTCTCTGTCACCGAAACTCTCTGCGGCGAATCCGCGAGAGCTTTCGCGACAGTCTCGATGACGTCGCGAACGGCGGTCACGCGCCTTTACCCGCCGTAGCTGGTTCAGCAGCGGGGGCATGCCGCTTCAGAAGCGTTCTGACAGTGTCGGAGAGCTGCGCACCCTTACCGACCCAGTGATTGATCCGCTCACGATCGATCTGGACCTTTGCCGGCTTCAGGCGCGGATTGTAGTGGCCCACGATCTCGACGAAGCTGCTGTCGCGCGCGGTGCGTGAATCGGTGACCACGACGCGGAAGAACGGCCGCTTCTTCGAACCCATCTTTCTCATGCGAATGACTACCATCAGTGCTCCTCTAATCTAAGATCTACCTACGTCCCATCATGGACGACAGTCGCGCCATTGCCTTCCGGTCCGGCTTGCCGCTGGCCATGCCCCCCATGACTTTCAGCATCTTGCGCATCTGCACAAACTGCTTGAGCAGTTTGTTCACCTCTTCCACCGAGGTGCCACTGCCGCGCGCGATGCGCTTCCGCCGACTGCCGTTGATGACATCGCTGCGCCGTCGTTCGTGCGGCGTCATCGAGTTGATGATGCCCTCGATACGCGCGATCTGCTTGTCGTCCGGCTTCTGCTGCGCGAGCTGCTTGATGTTACCCATGCCGGGGATCATCCCGATGATCTGCTCCAGCGGGCCCATTTTCTTGATGGCCTGCAGCTGATCCCGGAAGTCCTCGAGCGTGAACTCGTCGTTCCTGACTTTCTGTTCGAGTTTCTGCGCTTCCTCGAGGTCGATCGCCTGTTCCGCGCGCTCGATGAGCGACAGCACATCGCCCATGCCGAGCAGGCGCGAGACGAGACGGTCAGGATAGAACTGCTCGAGATCCTCCAGCCGCTCGCCGTTGCCGACAAACGCGATCGGCACGCCGACAACCGCCACCACCGACAACGCCGCACCGCCGCGTGCATCGCCGTCGAGCTTGCTCAAGATTACGCCGCTGACGCCAAGGCGCCGGTTGAACTCCCCCGCGCTCTTGATCGCGTCCTGGCCCGTCATCGCGTCTGCGACGTAGAGCAGGTCTGACGCCTGTGTCGTGTCACGAATCGCCTCGAGCTCGCTCATCAGCTCATCATCGATGTGCAGCCGTCCTGCGGAGTCGATGATGACGACGTCGTAGCCGAGATTGGTGGCTTCCGTAATGGCGCCCTTCGCGCGCGCGACCGGGTCCATCTGCCCGGCCGGGTCGTGCACGCGCACGCCAAGCCCGGCTTTCTGCGCCACGAGGGTCAGCTGCTGGATGGCCGCCGGCCGCTTCACGTCGGTCGACACGAGCAGCGCGTGTTTGCCCTGTTTGGTGAGCCACTTTGCCAGCTTACCCGCCGTGGTCGTCTTGCCAGCACCCTGGAGCCCGAGGAGCAGAATGACGCGCGGGCGCTTGTTCGACGGCTTCAGCCCGCCTTCGGTATCTCCGAAGAGCGCCACCATCTCGTCGCGCACGATCTTGACGACCTGCTGCGACGGGGAAAGGCTGCGAAGCACGTCCTGGCCGAGCGCGCGATCGCGAACGCGGTCGACAAATGCCTTGACGACCTTGAAGTTGACATCCGCCTCGAGCAGGGCGAGCTTGATTTCGCGAAGCGCGGCCTCCACGTTCTCGGGAGTGAGCCGCGTCTCGCCCCGCAGGGTCTTGAAAACGTCTTGGAGGCGGTTGCTGAGTGAGTCAAACATCTACGGGTTCCTAAGGGTTCCGATTCCTAAGGTTCCGCGTTCGCGGTGGCCGCTGGAACCCGACGGCATCTAAAAATTACTGACGCGCACGAGCATTCAGGCGCCTCCACGAACCCCTGGAACCGGAACCCGGGAACCTCCGGAACCAGGCAGCGTAAGACCCCTAAGGTGCTCTAGCGCAATCTCTTATCGTAGTGGAGGGGGGTCGAATCTGTCAACGAAGATGGCCCGACGGGCCTCGGACCTGAGGCATCAGGCCCCAGGTCCGAAGTCCCGCGACAAACGGTCAGTTCTCAGGGGGCCTCGTCCGCGTCGAACGAGTGTGACAAATCCACATACCCGTTCATCGCGAGCCGGCAGGAGGGCCCGTCTCCAGCGAAACTCGCCAGGTGAAACCGCATCTTCGGCACATAAACAATGTCGCCCTGCGACGCTTCGAAGACCGGCATCCCCTCGATGTTGTAGCGAATCTTGTTCAGGAGAATGAACCAGAACTCCGCACTCTCGGGATGGAAATGCCCTTTTTTGTGCAGCGCGGGCGGCGGAATCCCGGGGCCGATGATGATGTTCGCAACGGCGCGATCGTCGTGGACGAAGCGACGCGTCTTGTCGGTGCCGGCGGCAACGGCGTTGAAATCCACCCACGGCTTGTTGCCTTCGGCGTATGTGCCCTTGCCCGTAACGCGCACTGGGACGAAATCGAATCCCGGAACCGGTACCGGCTTCTCGTCCATCGCATACATCTTCCGCGCCTTCGCAATGTTCACCTCGAAGCGGAGCGATGGCCGATCGCCAACCGTCTCCATCGTGTACATGTTGCGATACGGCACCTGCACCAGGTACCCCTTTGACGCGACGAATGGCTCCTGCCCATCGATGGTGAATCGAATCTGGCCGTCCTGAATCACCCACCATTCGCGGGTATCGGCGTTCATCCTGCGCGGCGTCTTTTTGCCAGGGCTCATGGAGATGTAATCCGCGTGGAGGGTATCGTCGTCGACAATCGGTTCGACCCAATCGGTCTTTCCTTTGTGCTTCGCCAACACCTCGCTGAGCTTGGTGTGCGGCTTGTGCGGAGCCACCCAGTCGTTCAACTTCGACGATTTGGGCGCGAGCACGAACTGGTCCTGCGGCCCGGCCCCGCGTCCCCCGCGAGCGGGCGCTTGCGGCGCTTCCTGGGCCGACACGACCCCAAACCCGGCAACGACAACGACGACTGCGAACGCACGTTTCATCATCACGGCTCCTACTCTTACTTGTCTCTCGGCAGGGCTAAGCCCTGCGCTACCGACTATTTCTTACTTCTTACTTCTTACTTCTTACTTAAACAGAAGACAGCTTGTGTCCAAGCTTGTCTTTCTTGGTTTTGAGATAACGCCGAGTCGACTCCGATGCCGGAATCTCCAGCGGAATCCATTCCGAAATGCTCAATCCGTAACCTTCGATCCCGACGAGTTTGCGTGGATTATTGCTCAGGAGACGCATCGAGCGCACACCGAGTTCGCGCAGAATCTGCACGCCGATACCGTAGTCGCGCTGATCGGCTTTGAATCCCAGTTTCTCGTTCGCTTCGACCGTATCCAGTCCCTGATCCTGAAGCTCGTAGGCGCGGATCTTGTTCGCCAGGCCGATGCCGCGGCCTTCCTGATTCAAGTACAAGAGCACACCGCGACCTTCGTCCGCGATCCTTTGCATGGCCGCGTCGAGCTGCCCGCCGCAGTCGCATCGCAGCGAGTGCAGCACGTCCCCGGTCAGGCACTGTGAATGGACGCGCACGATGATGTCGCCGCCGTTGCCGACGTCACCGAACACGAGGGCGATGTGCGTCTGTTTGTCGAGCTGATTTTCGAACGCGTGCACCTCGAATTCGCCAAAGACCGTGGGCAGCCTCGCCCGCGCCACTTCTCTGACCATCGACTCGTTGTGCATCCGGTATTTGATCAGATCGGCGATCGTGATCATCAGCAGGCGGTGCCGTTTCGCGAACTTCGTCAGCTCGGGCACCCGCGCCATCGACCCGTCATCGTTCATGATTTCGCAGATCACGCCCGCCGGGTACAAGCCCGCAATGCGCGCGAGATCGACAGCCGCTTCCGTCTGACCCGCGCGCACGAGCACACCACCAGGCTGGGCGCGCAGCGGAAACATGTGGCCGGGACGCGCAAGATCCGACGGCTTGGTTCGCGCGTCGATCGCGGCAAGCACGGTGTTCGAGCGATCGTTGGCCGAAATACCGGTGCTCGTGGAATGCTTGGCTTCGATGGTGACGCAGAACGCGGTGCCCAGCCGCGCGGTGTTCTGATTGACCATCAGCGGAATCTCGAGCTCGTCGAGCCGCTCACCCGTCATTGGCATGCAGATAAGGCCGCGGCCATATTTCGCCATGAAATTGATGGCCTTCGGCGTCACCTTCTCTGCCGCGAGTGTCAGGTCGCCCTCGTTCTCGCGATCCTCGTCATCGCACACGATGATGATTTCGCCGGCGCGAAACGCCTCGGTGGCATCTTCGATCCGCGCGAACGGACCTGACTTCTTTCTGCGGCCTTTCGCGATCTTCAGCGGTGCACTCATGAATCCCTCTTACGCAGCGGTTCCAGGTTCTGGGTGCTAGGTTCTAGGTTCGCGGTTCTGGGTTCTGGGTTCTCGGTTCGACGAGCCACGAACGGCGAACCGTCGACAGACAACCCGGACCCAACACCTAGAACCGGGACCTAGAACCCGGCACCCGGAACCTAGAACCGTAAAGCTCCTGACAGCTCCATTGCTCGAACCACGTACTTGCCCACCATGTCGCACTCGAGATTCACTCCATCGCCGGCCCGCACGGTGCGCAGATTCGTGTGCGACCACGTGTACGGGACGATCTGAACGTCGAACGCGGCCACCTCGAGCTTTGCAATCGTCAGGCTGATGCCATCAACCGCGATCGACCCTCGAGCGATGAGATACGGTGCAAGTGAAGGCGGATAGCTGATCGACACCCACGAAAACTCAGCATCGGGACGAATCGCCTGGATCGTACCGGTCGCGTCGACATGGCCGAGAACCATATGGCCGCCAAATCGCCCGGTGGCCGGCATCGCGCGCTCGAGGTTGACGAACGATCCGGACTTCAGCCCGCCCAGGCTCGTCACCTTGGCCGTTTCCGGGCCAATCTCAGCGCGCCATTCGCCAGGTCCCGATGTGCCGCCCGCCTCGACAACGGTCAGGCACACTCCGTTCACAGCGACGCTCTCGCCGGCACGCAGGTCGCCCGCGATGTCGCTCCTGATGCGCAGGTTGAAGCCGGCGTCGATGACCGAGAGCTCGACAATCTCGCCGACCGCCTCAATCAATCCGGTGAACATAACCTTCCGTGAACAGGTCGGGGCCGAGGGACATTGTGCGGCGATCGGCGAGCGACGCAATCGATACCGTGTTGCCGTCGATCCAGGGCACGCCGCTGCGGCCAATCGTCACGGGCGCAACATACAAGTGGACGGCGTCCACGACGCCCGATTTCCAGGCGGCCGTCTGCAACGTGGCGCCGCCCTCGAGAACCATGGACATGATCTGGCGCTCACCCAGCCGTGCGAAAGCTGCAGTCAGTGTCCCACCACGTATCGGCTCCAGTTCGGCACCTGCCTGCTCCAGGGCTTTCGCGCGACCAGGGTTCGTCAACACACTTTCGGGCGTCGTCACGATTATTACCGGTCCGGCCTCGAGCGTCGAGAAGACCCTGGCGGACGGGCCAATCCGCAGCCGGCGATCGAACAGCACGCGTGTCAGCGGTCGCCGGCGATGAATCTCGCGCACGGTCAACCTCGGATCGTCGACGAGCACCGTTTCCGACCCCACACCAATCGCATCGATCTCTGCCCGAATCGCGTGTGCGTGACGCAGGGAGTCGTCCGAGCTGATCTGGGTTCGCTGTCCCGGCGCTGCCGCCACTTTGTTATCCAGGCTCGTGGCAGCTTTCATGATCACAAACGGACGGCCCTTGGCCTTGAACGTGAAATACGGACGGTTCAGTTGGAGCGCGCGCTCCCGTCCAGGGCCGATCGTGACATCGATGCCCTTTTGGCGCAGATAGGTGAATCCCCGGCCACTGACTCGCGGATCGGCATCGACGGTCGCAGCGACCACGCGCCTGATGCCGGCCGCAGTCACGCGCTCGACGCAGGGCCCGGTGCGACCGACGTGGCAACAGGGCTCGAGCGTGCAGTAAAGAGACGCACCCCGTGCCAGGGCATCTGCCTCATCCAGTGCCCGAACTTCGGCGTGCGCACCTCCCGCTTGCTCGTGATATCCCTGCCCGACGATCGTCCCGTCCTCGCGAACCACTACCGCACCCACCATCGGGTTCGGGCTGGTGGTTCCGCGGCCTCGCTCGGCAAGATCGAGCGCGCGGTTCATGTACTCGAGATCGGTGAGCATACGGTTCGGGGTTCTAGGTTCTGGATTCTGGGTTCCGGTTCGGGGGTTCTGGGTTCGTGGTTCGAGAACCTGGAACCCAGAACCGGAAGCCAGAACGCAGAACCGCAGAACCTAGAACCGCTGTTCAAACAACGCGTCGACGTACTCGTCGACGTCGAACGGAATGAGGTCGTCGATCGACTCGCCGACACCGACGTACAGAATCGGCAGCTTCAACTCTTCAGCGATGGCCACCGCTATGCCGCCCTTGGCCGTGCCATCGAGTTTGGTCAGGACGACCCCGTTGACACCGGCCACGTTCATGAACTCCCGGGCCTGGCTCAGGCCGTTCTGTCCGACCGTCGCATCGAGCACGAGCAGCACTTCGTGCGGTGCCCCCACCACCTCTCGGGCGGCCACTCGCCGGATTTTCTCGAGCTCGTTCATCAGGTTCACTTTGGTATGCAGCCGTCCCGCCGTATCCACCAGGATCGGATCGCGGCCCTTCGCCTTGCCCGACGCAATGCCGTCGAACACCACCGCCGCTGGATCGGCGCCCTCGCGCGCACGAATCAGGTCGACGCCGGCGCGTCCAGCCCATACCTCGAGTTGTTCGACCGCTGCGGCGCGAAACGTATCGGCTGCCACCACGAGCGGCTTCTTCCCTGACGCTTTCAGCAGCTGCGCGAGTTTGCCGACGGTTGTCGTCTTGCCCGTCCCGTTGACGCCGACAATCAGCACGACGTGGGGCACGTGCCCGTTCGACGGCGCCCGTGGCACGGCCGCGAAGATCGCGCGGATCTCATCTTTCACCGAGTCTCGAAGGCTTTTATCGCCGACGGTCTGCTGCTTGACGGCCGCAATGATGCGATCGGTGGCGGCGACGCCGATGTCGGCCATGATGAGCAGCTCTTCGAGCGCCTCGATCGTATCGACATCGATCGGGCGCCCTTTACGCTCCGGCGCGTCGGTTTGCGTCACCAGCTCGTCGAACCGCTGGACGATTTGCTGCTTGGTTTTGGAAAGCCCTTCCCGGATTCGATCGAAGAATTTCATTATGTGCTCGTGGGGCCGCTACCTGGACTCCTGCTCGGTCTTCTGCGGGCGAAGCATCAGCTCCTCGACGGCAACGGCCGCGCTGCGGTTGCCCGCCAGCACTTCGGCCATCTGCGTGGTAATCGGCAGCTCGACGCCATGCTTGCGGCCGAGCGCCAGCGCGGCACTGGTCGTCTTGACACCTTCGGCCACCATCTTCATGCCCGCAACAACCTCCGAAATCGGCCGCCCGTGCGCAAGCTCGGCTCCGACGTGCCGGTTGCGGCTCAATGAGCCGGTGCACGTCAGCACCAGATCTCCGAGTCCGCTCAACCCCGCCAGCGTCTCGCGCCGTCCGCCGACGGCACATGCGAGTCGCGTAATTTCTGCGAGACCGCGTGTGATCAACGCGGCGAGCGCGTTCTGACCCAAGCCGAGACCCTCGACGACGCCGGCAGCAATCGCGATGATGTTTTTCAGCGCCCCGCCAATCTCGACGCCAATGACGTCTGTGCTGGCGTACAACCTGAAGTAGGTTGCGCGAAACTCGCGTTGAACATCCTCGGCCAGAACCGGATCGGCACACGCCACTGCAACGGCAGTCGGCAGCCTCCGGGCAACTTCGACGGCAAAGCTCGGCCCCGAGAGCACGACGACCGGCCTCGCGCCCCGCACCTCCTGGGCGATCACTTCCGAGACGCGCAACAGCGTGTCCTGCTCGATCCCCTTTGTCGCGCTCACGATCAGCGCCTGGCGGGGGATGAAAGGCGCCGCCGATCGAATGACCGCGCGCGTCCCGTGCGACGGCAGTGCCGCAACGACAATCTCCGCCCGCTGCAGTGCCTCTTCAATCGATGCCGTCGGTGCAATCCTCGGCGGCAGCACGACGTCGGGAAGGTAGATGGCATTGGCGCGCCGCGCCTTCATGTCGCGGATGAGCTCGGCGTTTCTTCCCCACAACTGAACGTCGTGTCCGGCATGTGCCAGGTGAAATGCGAGAGCGGTGCCCCAGCTTCCCGATCCGAGAACCGCGACCTGTTTCATGCGCTTTGTCCGAGTCTCCGTTCAATGCCGGCGAACACCCGCTTCAAATTCGAGCGATGCCTGTGAATGACGATAGCGGCAACGATGCCCGCCGCGATGACGGTCACTTCCGGAGCGTCGAACACATATGCCAACGGGGCCAGCATCACGGAGCCGGCGACTGATCCTAGAGAGATGTACCGCGTCCACCACACCAGCGCGAGAAAGATCAGCGTGGCGAGCGCGGTCGCCTGCGGTGCCAGAATCGAGAACACGCCACAGGTGGTCGCCACACCCTTTCCACCGCGGAAGCCGAGCCAGACAGGATAGATGTGACCGAGGACGGCAGCAATGCCGGCGACTGCCGGACCTGTCCCACCTGGATCGATCTGCCGCGCCACCAGCACGCTCGCGATCCCTTTAGCGACGTCGAGCGCCATCGCGCTGACGCCGATCTTCTTGGTCGTCGTTCGCAACAAATTTGCGGCGCCGACGTTGCCACTGCCGGCGAACCGCAAGTCGATACCACGATGGCGTCGAGCCAGCAGGTACGCAAATGGAATCGAGCCGAGCAGATACCCGGCAGCCAGGACGATGAAGGTGCTGATAGTCACGGTTGTAGTGGCGCCTCCGCGAGCCGGTGATAGGCCGGACCCGCTGGCGAAAGGCGGCTTTCGTACAAGGTAACACGATCGATCCGGCACGGGCCCGCCGAAGCCCGAATATCAGCAATTTCTGCGAGTTTCGCGCGTGAAACCCGTTCTCTGAACCGGGCCAGCGTGACGTGCGGTTTGAATGGCTCCCGCTCCGAAGGCGAACCCAGACGATCGTGAAGGATCTCGTGAAGCCGTCGCATCCCGGTCGCGCCTTGTTGAATACCCAGCCACAGGACCCGGGGCGATCCACGTTCGGGGAAAAATCCAACCGCTTCGATCGACAGGTCGAACGGCCGTTCACGAATAGGGTCTGCCAGCGCCGCCATGATGCTTCGCTCGACGGAGTCATCGGCGGCGGCGAAAAACTGCAGCGTCAAGTGCACGCGGTCGGCGCGGACCCACGATGCTTTCACGCCCGCCCCGATGATGTTGCGCAGCGACCGCGAAATAACGTCGATTTGCGCGCGCGTCGCCTCATCGACGTTGGCCGCGATGAACAGTCGTTTTGCCACCGCTTCGCACCCCCGTCTCTCACCGCTTCGGCGCGGCACCCCCGCACCCAACGCACCTCCCGCACCCCTCGCACCTAACGCACCTCTCGCACCCAACGCACCTCTCGCACCCAACGCACCTCTCGCACCTAACGTACCCCTCGCACCCAACGCACCTCTCGCACCCAACGCACCTAGTTTTCTTCCGTTATCCACCGTCTCACCATGTCCAAGGCCGCTTGCGACGCCTGAAACCGCACCATTTCCCTGCCGCCAACAAAGTTGAACGTGCGTACGCGCGTCTCGATCGCTCCGCGTCGCGCCCATGCAGCCGCCACGACCACCATCCCGACCGGCTTCTCAGGTGTGCCGCCCGCCGGGCCGGCCACACCGGTAATGCCCACGGCGAGATCGGCCCCTGCGACGCGAGCCATGCCGACCGCCATCGCTTCGGCAACCGGCTCACTGACAGCGCCGTGCTGTTTGATGAGCTCTGCCGGAATACCGAGCAGGTCCGTTTTCGACTGGTTGCTGTAGACGACCACTCCGCGATCGACGTAATCGGAGCTGCCGGGTACTTCGGTCAGTCTCGCCATGACCAGCCCGCCCGTGCACGACTCTGCGGCGGCGATTCGGAACCCGCGCGTACGACACAACTCCCCGACCACCTGCTGCATCGTCTTGCCGTCGGTGCTGAAGAGGTCGCGGCCGAGCGTCACCTCCACATCCAAAACCGCTGCATCGAGTACGCGCTGGCCTTCCTCGGTACTCGCGGCGACAGCTGTCAGGTGCAGCTCGATCTGACCAAGCGAAGCAAGAATCGTGGTCGTAATCTTCGTAGGCAACGCGAGCCAGTTCGCGTAGAGCGGCTGCATCTTCTCTTCAACGGAAGACTCGCTCTGCCCTGTTATGCGCAACAGGCGACGGAACAGGCGTGCACCGCCCGCGCGGCCGACAAGCCGCTCCTGAATCACTGCCTCGAACATCGGCCTCAGCTCGCGCGGCGGTCCGGGCAGCAACACGATCAACTTCCCTTCGTGTTCCATCCACAGGCCCGGCGCCGTGCCGTTCCTGTTCGGCAGAACGGCGGCACCGCGCGGCACCATCGCCTGCCGGCGATTGATCTGGGCGTACGCAATCCGCGCGCCGCAAAGCGCTTTTCGATGAGCTCGAAGATTTCGGCGTGGTACTCGAGCGGATGGCCGATGAGGTCTGCTACCACGTCGCGGGTAAGGTCGTCGTCGGTTGGTCCGAGCCCGCCCGTGAGAATGAGAAGGTCGCTTCTGCGGAGTGCGTCCGCAACTATGGCCTTCAGCACGGCGCGATCGTCGCCGGCCACCGACTTGCCCTGAAGATCGATGCCGAGCTCGTTGAGCCGCTCGGTGATGAACAACGAATTGGTATCGAGATGCGTCGGCGTCAACATCTCGCTGCCGACGGCCACCACTTCAGCCCTCACGATAACCATCCGGGAGCGAGGTAGTACGCTCCGCGCAGCAGAAGATTTGCGTAGACGGCGGCCATGGCATCGTCCGACATCACGCCGAGGCCGCCGTGCAGGCGCTCGAGCTGCCGGGCAGGAAAAGGCTTGGCGACGTCGAGCGCGCGAAACAGTAGAAATCCGAGCAACAGGCCCGCCCAGCCGACAGGAATCATGAAAAGCGTGATGAGCATGCCCATGACTTCGTCAATCACAATCGGGCCCGGATCGGTGCATCGCAATTCTTCTTCGCACGGTCGCGTGAACACAACCCCGGCGATGAACAGTGTGGCGATGAGCAGCGGCTGGAGATATGGAACGCCGCTGTGGCTGGCTGCCAGATACAGGACCAGCCCGGCCGCCGATCCAACCGTGCCTGGCGCAAAGGGAAAAAAGCCAATGTACCCGAAGCTACAGATAAAAAGCGCTACACGATTCGTCATTTAGTCGCGTCCGTTGACTGCGCTCGGGACATCCTGAGTTTATCGAACGACGGGCGCAACCTGCTGCAGTCCACGTCGTTCGCAGATTTCGGGCGAACTTCTGGCGAGACCTCGGTGCTTATGTTTGTGAAGGCCGGACCACGCGTGTGTGAGCGAGGCGATCATGCAAAGCGAGGCGATCCGCCCTGATGACCCCAGGCAGAAAGCCGGCACCAAGCGGCAGCGCGGACGCGATATAGGCGAGCGTGCGAATGGTCGCGCGTCCGATCGGCACGGTGCTGTTCTCCTGACTCACGACTTTGATGCCGAGCGCCATTTTGCCGATCGACTGACCTCCAACCGCCGTAAACGCGACGAAGTATCCGCCGTTCAGCAACAGAAAGAATGCGGCAAGCGGCAGAAGCGACATCGACGACATTTCGGACGACGTGAGACCGAGCAACCGCAACGTCAAATAGACGACCACAGCATCCACAACCCACAGCAACGCGACATCAACGAGCGCGGCCGTGATGCGCCTCGGCGGCGAGGCCAGCGCGTCGCCGCCACTGGACTTCTTCGCCTCAAACGCCTTGCCCATGATCGCGATGGGCGGCATTTCGAAGAGCGTCTCTTCCTGCAAAGACGGCTTCGTCGTGCGGGTGCGCGCCCGCGGTACTTCGCCGGTCGCCCGTCTCACCCCCAGCGGTGCGCGCGGCGCCGACGGGGCCGTGATAAGGGGCATGTCATCGGCAACGGCCCCGACGGCCTTTGTGCGCCTCAACACAGCCGACCGCTGATCACGTTCGGCATGCGATGGAGTGAACAACGGCAGATCGCCGGCAGCGTCGCTATCCGGGACGCCGATAATGCGATCGAGATCTAAGGGGGGGCGACTTTCATCGGGGCCAGGGTCGAGGGCGAAATCAAAGTCAGGCTTCCCCGACAGCGAGAAATCGTAGCCGCAGTTGCGGCATCGGTCGCCACTTTCAAACCCCAGGTACCCGCATTTTGGACATTTCATCGGCCAGTGGCCTGCCTTCGCTGAATCAGTGCCGGTTGCCGGGCGCGGCGCCCGGGTGGCAAGGCGCGAGGAGCGCGCAAATCGGGAATTTGTAAGCGACGAGCAACGTCGCCAGCCGGGATGCCCCGCCCGGCAGGCGGCACGGATTCAGCGAAGACAGGCCACTAGAGGCCACCAGGCTCATGGCGCTGTCAGTTCTGCTCCGCGCGGCGACGTCTGATAGGCGAGCAGATCGCGTTGAATTGCCGCCTTCAGCCGGTCGGCGTCGACGCGGAGCGGATCGGTCGGCCGCACCAGATCGATCGCGCGCAGCGCGTCGTAGAGACGTCCAGACGCGAACAGCGATCGCGCGCGATCGAGGGCGGTCTCGGAGCTTCGCGGAACGATGAGCGGCTCCTCGAGGATCTTCACGGGCGCGAGACCATCCTCTTCGCGGCTGGGCAAGGCCGGCATCAGCGTGCGCAGCTCGTCCCACGACGCTACGGCGACACCGGCTATCCCGGCCATCCCGATGAGCAGGGCGACGAGCACGGCCGAAGGCCACCTCGAACCGGCCCGTGCAGCCGTATCCGTGCGAGGCCGGAAAGGGAGCCGCGACGGCGAAGCCACCGGCGCCGGCGTGGCCGGTGTGGCTGCGTTGATGCGATCGATGCGCGTGAGGAAAGCCAGCGCCACGTCGTGCGCGCCTCCCCGTTGCACCGCCGCATTCAACATCTGCCGTGCTGCCTCGATTTCTCCGCGCTCGAATGCTGCGATACCGTTGTGCAGCAGTTCTTCAGACTCTCGCTGCTGCTCGGCCATCGCGCTCCGCGCGCGCTCGATATATGCGCGCGCCCGCGCGTGGCTGCGATCGAGAAACAACGCCCGCGTCCAGACGTCGATGGCCTGCGCGTAATCGGCAGCGAAGTAATGGTCGAGGCCGCTGATCAGAAGGCTTTCGATCTTGGCCTCGCGATCGGCACTGCTGCCGCTCGAGGACGACTTGGCGTTGAGATTTGTGCGGAGCGGATCTGACATAGGGCCTGACGCTGACGCTCGCATCCACCCACGTTGGCGTCGAAATTATGCGGCAGAACGACCTGTGATACAAGAGCCCAGTGCCGCTGATCGAGTGCGTACCCAACGTGAGCGAGGGTCGACGCGCCGAGGTGATCGCCGACCTCGCCACGGCGATCGCCGTACCAGGCGTTCGGCTGCTCGATCGGTCGTCCGATCCCTCGCACAACCGTACTGTCTATACCTTTGTCGGCGAACCGTCACCAGTGCGCGAAGCTGCGCAACGTCTCTTCGCGGCCGCCATCGAGTCGATCGATCTTCGGACGCACGAAGGGGTTCATCCTCGAATCGGTGCAGTCGACGTCGTGCCGTTCGTTCCGTTGGATGAAGCGTCCATGGACGAGTGCGTCGCGCTCGCCAAGGATGTGGCGAGGAGCGTGTCGGACACATTCGGGCTGCCGGTTTACTTGTACGAGGAGGCTGCCTCGACCGATCCGCGACGAAATCTCGCTGATGTGCGGAGGGGCGGCCTCAACGGCCTCGCCCACCGGATGAAGCGACCCGAATGGCGGCCCGATTTCGGCCCGGATCGCCCCCACGCGAGTGCCGGTGCGACGGCGATTGGCGCGCGCCATATCCTGATTGCCTACAACATCAACCTCGCGACCAACCGCCTGAGCGTCGCCAAACGAATTGCATCGGTGATCCGGGCCAGTAGCGGCGGCCTGAGCTTCGTCAAAGCGATGGGCGTCCAGCTCGAGCATCGCGGCATCGTGCAGGTGTCGATGAACCTGACCAACTACAAGGAAACATCGATGGTGACCGTCTTCGACGCCATTGCCCGGGAAGCGTCAGTCGACGGCGTCCGGGTGTTGGAGAGTGAAATCGTCGGGTTGGTCCCCGCCGACGCCTTGCCAACCGACCCCGCTCGGCGGCTGAAACTCAGGATGGAGGATTTGGATCGCGTGCTGGAAAGGCGGTTGAGCCTGTAGGTCGGTTTGTGATGCCTACGACTTTCGACTGCCTTTCGACTTTCGACTGCCTTTCGACTTACGACTTTCGACTTGCGACTTTCGACTCAGACCGCCTCTTCCTCGTCCTCCGCCGCTTCCATTCGCCGCGGGGCAATTCCGAAGGCGCGCATCTTTCGATATAAATTGCTGCGCTCGACTCCGAGCACTTCAGCGGTACGTGAGATGTTGCCCTGCTGATGTGCGAGCTCCCGGAGAATGTATTCACGCTCGAACTGGTCTCGCGCGGTGTGCAGCGGCACGGCCGGTGCCACCACATCGTCCGCCGGCTTTTCCGCCAGGGGATCGCTCGCCAGGAACGCCAGATCCCGCTCGGTGATTTCGTCCCCGGGAGCCATGATGACAACGCGCTCGATGACATTGCGCAGCTCGCGGACGTTCCCGGGCCATCGATACGTCTGCAGGCGTGTCATCGCGCCCGGCGTCACCATCTTTGCACTGCGGCCGTACTCCAGCGCGAAATCGGCAACGAAGTGTTCCACCAGCAACGGAATGTCTTCAGCGCGTTCGCGCAGCGGCGGCACGAAGATCGGGATGACGTTCAGCCGGAAATAGAGGTCCTCGCGAAAGCGGCCGGCGCGGATTTCCGCCAGCAGGTCCTTGTTGGTCGCCGCGAGCACGCGAACGTCGACCTGAACGCGCGAGGTGCTTCCAACCGGCTCAGTCACCTGTTCCTGCAGGACCCGCAGCACTTTGGCCTGCGTCTTCATGCTCATGTCGCCGATCTCGTCGAGGAAGATCGTGCCGTTCTGCGCCGCCTCGAACTTTCCCTTGCGATCGGCCACGGCACCCGTGAACGCACCTTTCACGTGGCCGAACAGCTCGCTTTCGATGAGTTCTTCGGGAATCGCAGCGCAGTTCACTTCCACGAACGGCTGATTCCGCCGCCGGCTCAGCGTGTGCACCGTCCGCGCCACCAGCTCCTTTCCGGTGCCGTTCTCGCCAAAAATCAGCACGCGGCCATTGGTCGGCGCTGCCATCGCCACCTGCTCGCGCAGCTGTCGGATGATGAGGCTCTCCCCCACCATTCTGCCCGCGCGATCAGCGCGCGCGCGCAGCGCGCGGTTTTCGGCTTCGAGTCGTCTCTGCCGCAGGGCGTTGCGGACGACCAGCACCGTCTTATCCAGCGACAGCGGTTTTTCGACGAAGTCGAAGGCCCCCATCTTGATTGCTTTTACGGCCGACTCGATATTGCCGTGCCCGGAAATCATGACGACCTGCGAGTCGATCTTCATCTGCCGCAGGCGGCCGAGCGTCGCAAGACCGTCGATGCCCGGCAGCCACACGTCGAGCACCACGAGATCGAACGCATCTCGTACCACGCGGTCGAGACATTGCTCTCCGCTGTCGACGGCGTCGACGTCATAGCCCTCATCGCGCAGCACGCCGCTCAGCGCCGTGCGGACGCCTGGCTCGTCGTCCACGATCAGGATGGATCCTTTGGTCACTAACGCTGGTCACGCGCCAGAGCAGATGGCACATGGCTGATGGCAGACGGTAACCTCTGCCATTTGCCTTCTGCCATCTGCCATGACATCGAAATACTCGTCAGCATGGCAGCTCTATCGTGAAACGCGTGCCCCGCGGCTCGTTGTCGCCGACCTCGATCGTCCCGCCATGTTCGGCGACGATGCGCCTGACAATCGCGAGACCGAGGCCGCTGCCGCGGCGCTTGGTCGAATAATACGGCATGAAGAGCTTCTCGCGCTCGGCTGGAGGAATGCCCGGGCCGTCGTCGGTGACCACCAGCCGCACGAGCGACGCGCTCGCATCGTGGTGGGTCTCAATCGCAATGACCCCGGACCGATTCATGGCTTCGATCCCGTTGTCGACCAGGTTGATGATGACGCGGCGAATCTGCTCGCCGTCGACGCGCACTTTCGGCAGCTTCGCGGCAAATCGCCTGACGAACCGAACCTCACCCAGAAGACCGGCGTAGAGCGCCAGCGCTTCATTGAGGAGTGCGTGCAGATCGGTCGGAACGGCGCGCGGCGCGGGCATCCGCGCAAACTGCGAGAACTCGTCGACCAGTGCCTTCAGCGAGTCGACCTCACCCACAATCGTCGACGTGCACTCCTCGACGAGCGCCTGCGTGGGTTCTGCAGCGTTGTTGAAGTGACGCCGAATTCGTTCGGCACACAGCTGAATCGGTGTCAGCGGATTCTTGATCTCGTGCGCAAGACGGCGCGCCACCTCGCGCCATGCGGCGACCTTCTGCGCCCGGATCAACGGCGTCACATCGTCAACCACCAGCACCATGCCGTCCGACCCTTCGGTACCGCGCAGCGCCGTCGCGACCGCCGCCAGTTGCAGCTCCCGATCCTCGCGTGTCAACGCGATCTCCTGCGCCGACGGTTCCGCCTTCCCGGCGCCGGCGGAGCGAAGAAGCGCCCCGAACGGCTGAAGATCCTCGCGCCCGAACACCTCAACGGCGGGCTGGCCGACCGCCGACGGTCCGAGGGTGAGGAGCCGCATCGCCGCGCTGTTCAGCGTGCTGACGCAGCCCGATGCATCGATGGAAACGACGCCGGTCGCAATCCGCTCGAGAATCGTCTCGATGTAGCGCCGCCGTCCCTCAACCTCCAGATGCTTCCGTTCGAGGTCGACGGTCGAGCGCTCGAGGCGTCTTCGGCTCTTCCCCACTTCGCTGGCCATGCTGTTGAATGCTTCGACGAGCGATCCGAACTCGTCGTCACTCACGGTTTCGCGATCGACGCGATAGTCGAGATGCCCCGCCTCGATCTCTCGCGCAGCGGTCGCGAGGCGCTGCACCGGCTCGGTAATCCGTTTCGCGAGATACAGGCCCATCCACGTCGCGCCCACGAGGATCATGAGGGTCATCATCAGAAAAAACGATAAGTAGACGCCGGCGAGCGGCTGGCGCAGCACGCGCAGCTGACTGTAATCCTCATACGCGTCCTGAATCCGGCGAGCCCGTCCCGCCAGATCGCCCACGAGAAAATCGCTCGCGACCACGATAGCCACCGGCTTTGATGAGGCCGTGCGGCGAACGACCGACGCCGCACGAATCAGCTCGCCGCCGCCAGGCAACTGTTCCGGCGTCGGCGGCTCGATCTCACCTATGGCCGCACGCGAGGCCATCCGATCGGCCACGGCGCGGGCGTAGCCGCGCGGCATGTCGTGCGCGGCAACGTCGATGTACGCCGTCGCTTCCGGCGTCTGCGTTCCGGGGGTCACCCGATAGATCTCGACCATCTTCACGCGTCCCTGCAACACCTCCGCTTGAATGCGATCGCGCACAGCGCTGAAATCGGTGCCATCGAATGTCGCCGTCGCGAGGGCGGCGGCAATGCGCTCGGCGTCACGCGTCACGCGAACCTGACGATCGCGGTAGTAGTCGCTCGCAATCAGATCGGCGGCGGTCAGAACCTCCTCGACTGGAGCGTTGAACCAGCGATCGACGCTGTTTCGAATCAGCTCGCTCCCGACGAGCAGCACGAGCACAGCTGGAATGAGCGTCATGCCCAGAAGCACGGCGACGAGCTTGCCTCGGAAGCGCGCAAACGGCAGCGCGCGACGCCGCTCGATGATGAGCTTGATGACGTTGCGCGCGAGCACGAACGTGAGCCCGAGCAGAATCGTGAGATCTGCCGCCCACAAGCCGTACAGCACGAATTCGGTCAGAAAGTCGGGAGAGAGCCCGGCCGAGCGATTGGCGAGCGCAACGATGCCCACCAACGCGGCGAGCAGCACGATCATTCCGGCCAGAATCAGTCGCGGATTGTCGCGCAACGGGCGGCGCGGCTGTACCATCTCAGGGAATAAAGGTGAAGTTGGTGTTCGTCACGAGACCGCGATCCCACGGCCAGAAGATCGCGGAGTGGTGCGGCTTGGTTCGGGCGCGGACGCGCACGTAATATTCGGTATGCGCCTCCAGGTACGAAGTGGGAAACATCGGCACCGACTCGAGCGCCGTGAGCCAGCGTCTCACCTCCTCCTCGTCTTTGCTCACCTTGGTAGCCTCGATCCGGCCGTCGAACGTCCGCGCGAGCGAAAAGAGTCGGGTGAGCGAATCGTAGGTCACGGTGACGGCAATCGTCATCGCCGAAAGGGTCCGATCGGGCCAGAACGGCACGCCTCTCCGCATCTCGATATCGTAGGTAAATGTGACGGGAAGGCCGGACAACACCGCCTGGCGCAATTCCGGCGTCAACCCTTCCGGAAGGCCCAACGCCACCCAGACCCTTCCTTCGCGAACAACCGGCGTCGCTCGAACATCCGCGGCAGCCAGGCGCGCGACCAGGAGAATGACGATCGCGACAACGCAGGACGTCTTCATTCCTTCGCGTTCAGCAGATCCTTCAGTTCGGTCATGAACTCGCCGATGTCACGGAAGTGCCTGTAGACAGAAGCGAACCGCACGTAGGCGACCTTATCGAGTTTCTTGAGCTCCTGCATGACGAACGCGCCAATCTCGTTTGTGCTGATTTCCTTTTCAGCGCGCTCCTGCAGCGTGCCCTCCACACGATCGGCAATCGCTTCGAGCGACGCGACGCTGACCGGACGCTTTTCGCATGCCTTCAACAATCCTGAAACGAGCTTCTGACGCTCGAAACGCTCGCGGCTGCCGTCTTTCTTCACCACCATGTACGGGATCTCGTCGATCCGCTCGTAGCTGGTAAAGCGCTTTCCGCAACCGAGGCACTCGCGGCGGCGGCGGATCACTTCGCCCTCGCGGCTTTCGCGCGAGTCGACAACCTTGTCCCCGAGGTGGGCGCAATAGGGACACTTCATGACTAGTCGCGCGGCCCCCCCGCCGCCCGCCGCGCCCGCGGTGGCTCCGCGTTGGCGGGGCTCGCCGCAGCGTTCGAGAACGGGGCGGCTTCGCCTGACGGACGCCACGGCCCGACGTCGCTCGCGCCGTCCACAGGACCTGACGCCCGCGCGAGTGTGCGCACAGTTCCGAAGCCGAGACCGTCCTGGATGACAAAGACGAAACCGAGCACGATGTTCGGTAGAAGCGAGACGGCGTGCAGCACGAGCGCGGCACCAACCGCGCGGTCGTTGGGCACGTGATAAAACGAGGTCAGACCAATCTGCGCAGCCGCTTCGAAACCACCAACCCCGCCCGGCGTCGGCACGGAGACACCCACCACGAGCAGCGCGATGATCAGGAATGAACTGGTGAACGGGAGGTCGATGCCAAACGCGCTGGTGACGCTCCAGATGCCCCAGCCGATCGACAGCCAGAGTGGAAGTGACAATGCCAGCGCGAGCGCGAGGCGCTTTGGCGTGCGGACCACCGCCAGGCCTTCCGCAAACCTCAAGAGAACGATCGCAAGCTTATGCGTCAACTTCCCAGGCAACAAGTGCTCGAGCTTGTAGGCCCAGCGTCCGGCCGCCTCCGGATCGCGCGCCGCCACGAACATCGCTCCGAGCAACGCCAGCGCAAGGACGCCCACGATGACGCCACCGAGCTCAACGAGCCAATACAGACGGCTGTCGGCGCTGTTCATCCCAGGATCGAAAAGCAAGACGAACGAAGCGAGCAGAAACACGCAGGTCACCGCGTCGAGCACTCGTTCGATGATGATGGTCGCGAAGGTGGCTGTCGCGCTCAGCCCCTCCTGACGCGCCAGCAAATACGGACGAATCACTTCACCGGCCCGCGCCGGCAGCACTGCACTCGCGGCAAACCCGATTGTGGTCGTGCGGAACGCCGCACCGAAGCCCGCATGGCCAATCGGCGCCAGCAGGTACTGCCACCGGAGCGCCCGCAACACCATCGTGAGCACCGTGATGCCGCTCGACAACGCGAGCAGCCATGCGTTCGCCTGCTTAATCTCCGTCCAGACGATGTCGAGATGCGCGCCTCGAAGAAAGAGGGCGAGCAGCCCAATTGACAGTACGACGATGACAACGGTGCGAAGCGATTTGCGCATGCGTCCCAGGTGATTCAGAAGGGCGCGTCTACTATAAGGGGGGTTGCAGGGAATGCCAAGAACGCATTAGTAGTGGTGTCGTTCGCCGCGGTCGTCAGCATCACGTGCGCGCCGGTGAGCGAATCGAGCGTGCACGCGGGCTTGCCACTCCAACACATCCCCGATAAGATCGGCGCTTTCCTCTTTGCTTTTCTTCTTTCGCCGAGGATCTCCAATTGCTTTCGTCGTCCCTCATACTCGAAACCGCTTTTGACGGCCTCACGCGTCATAACCAGGGGAAAGTCCGCGACATCTACTCGTTCTCGGACGACCCGACGGTTCTGCTGATCGTCGCGACCGATCGCATCTCGGCGTTCGACTACGTGCTCGGCTCGGGCATTCCCGACAAAGGCAAGGTCCTGACGCAACTGTCGGCCTTCTGGTTTGGCGAGACGAGCGACATCGTGCCCAACCACATGCGCTCGACTCGTGTTGACGACTTTCCTGTCGCCGCCCGGGCGCACGCCGATGCGCTGCGGGGCCGCGCCATGCTGGTCAGGAAGGCAGAGCCGCTTCCCATCGAGTGTGTCGCTCGCGGCTACTTGTCCGGATCGGGCTGGAAGGAATACCAACAGAGCGGCTCAATCTGCGGGGTCCGGTTACCTGCCGGGCTGCGTGAATCGGACCGACTGTCCGAGCCGATCTTTACGCCGACCACCAAGGCTGCCGCCGGTCATGACTTGCCCCTCACCGAAGAGGAGGCCGCCGCTCTCGTCGGAAGCGAGACCTTTGAACAGCTGCGCACGATGACCTTGCGGCTGTATTCGCGCGGCGCGGCGCACGCAGAACACCGCGGGATCATCGTCGCGGATACGAAATTCGAATTCGGGCGGCTGCTCGATGGACCGAACGCAGGCGAGATCATCCTCATTGACGAAGCGCTCACGCCCGACTCGTCGCGCTTCTGGCCGCGCGATATCTATATGGCAGGGGGACCGCAGCCAAGCTTCGACAAACAGTTCGTGCGCGACTACCTCGAATCGATTCGCTGGAACAAGCAGCCGCCGGTGCCAACGCTGCCGGACGACGTCATCGAAAAGACCCGAGAGAAGTACATACAGGCGTTCCGGCTGCTGAGCGGTTTGGAGCTCGAATAGTGCGCTGTGGGTGCTGTTGCCGCGCTCTGGTAGGGCGCAACGTGAGTTGCGCCGTAAGGCGGAACCGTCGTTGCGCCTCAAGCCGCGACTGATCTTGATGTACGAAAAACTCGAGCGTTTGATTGACGAGATGGTCGAGAAAGGCATCCGCTTTCCCGAGGCGACCCGCGAGTTCGAGCGGCGCTTCATCGCGAAAGTTCTGGCCAAATCCGACGGCAACTTGTCAAAAACTGCAGAGGCGCTGGGCCTGCACCGAAATACGCTGAGCCGCAAGATTGCCGAGCTCAGGATTAAGCGGAGGCCCTAGGGTGAGTCACCTCAGGGCAGAGGGCAGAGGGCAGAGGGCTGATGGCAGAGATCTACGGTTTAGCACGGTAATGGGCTACTCTGCATTCGCCTGTCGCGAGTCGGCGCCAGTGGCCCACAAGACACTGAGAACGGCTCCCGGGATGGCAAAGGGCAGCACCCACGGGAGCATCCTGTCCGGCTTAACAACGAGGTAAGGCAACTCCCTGATCCAGTCTTCCCCATCGCCGAACTGGCAGAGAGCGCGCTCTGCGCTTTGCCATCTGCCCTCTGCCATCTGCCCTCTGCCCTGACGGAAAATACCCGATTAGCACTCCCCACTTGACAGCGCTAAAAGCCTTTTACTAAATTAGCACTCTTGTAGGGCGAGTGCTAACGCCCGCCTACGTCCCCCGAGTGCACCGCGGGGGCTTCGGCGCGGCAGGCCGCGGATATGTCCTTGTTCGTCGAAGAAAACACGTTATTCACCTCAATCAGCTGGAGCGACCTATGAACGCTAGACCGCTACACGACCGCATCCTCGTTCAACGCATCGAGGAAGGGGAACAGAAAGTCGGCGGAATCATCATCCCCGATTCCGCAAAGGAAAAACCGCAGCAGGGCAAAGTCGTCGCCGTCGGCAACGGCAAAGTCAAGGACGATGGCGGGCGCATCGCGCTCGACGTCAAAGCGGGCGATCTCATCCTCTTCGGCAAGTACTCGGGCCAGGAGATCAAGCTCGACGGCGAAGAGTATCTGATCATGCGCGAGGACGAAGTCCTGGCCGTGATCGACTCGGGCAGCGGCGGCGGCAAGAAGAAGTCGTAGCGCAGGGCTTTCGCCCTGCCCGTGCGGCAGGACAGTCGCGCAGGGCTTTACTCTGCCTCTGGCCACAGGAAAGTAGCGCAGGGCCTTAGCCCTGCCTCAGCTTGAAAAAATTAGGAGCAGACGATGGCAAAACAGATTATTTACGGCGAAGAATCGCGCCAGGCAATTCTTCGCGGCGTCAACCAGCTGGCCGACGCGGTTAAGGTGACCCTCGGCCCCAAAGGCCGCAACGTCGTTCTCGACAAGAAGTTCGGGTCGCCCACCATCACCAAGGACGGCGTGACCGTCGCCAAGGAGATCGATCTCAAGGATCCGCTGGCGAACATGGGCGCGCAGATGGTGCGCGAGGTCGCGAGCAAGACCTCGGACATCGCCGGCGATGGGACCACGACGGCAACCGTTCTGGCCCAGGCGATTTACCGCGAGGGCGTGAAGAACGTCGTCTCCGGCGCCAACCCCATGGACATCAAGCGCGGCATCGATCGCGCGGTCGAAAAAGTCATCGAGGGCCTCAAGGCGCAGTCGAAGCCGGTCACGGGCAAGATGATCGCCCAGGTCGGCACCATCTCGGCCAACAGCGATGCCGAGATCGGCAAGTTCATCGCCGACGCGATGGAGAAAGTCGGCAAAGACGGCGTCATCACCGTCGAAGAAGCGAAGACCCTCGAGACGTCGCTGGACGTCGTCGAGGGCATGCAGTTCGATCGCGGCTACCTCTCGCCCTACTTCGTCACGGACCCCGAGCGCATGGAAGTGGTGCTCGAGAATCCCGTCATCCTGATTCATGAAAAGAAGATCAGCTCGATGAAAGACCTGCTGCCGGTGCTCGAGCAGGTTGCGCGGATGAGCCGTCCGTTGCTCATCATCGCCGAGGACGTCGAAGGCGAGGCACTTGCGACCCTCGTGGTCAACAAGCTGCGCGGCACGTTGCAGGCGGCGGCGGTGAAGGCCCCGGGCTTCGGCGATCGCCGCAAGGCCATGCTGGAGGACATCGCGACGCTGACTGGCGGACGCGCCATCACCGAAGACCTCGGCATCAAGCTCGAGAACATCAAGATGGAAGATCTCGGCAAGGCCAAGAAGGTCACCATCGACAAGGACAACACGACCATTGTCGAAGGTGCCGGGAACAGCAAGGACATCGAGGGACGGGTCAAGCAGATCCGCACGCAGATCGAGGAAACGACCTCGGACTACGACCGCGAGAAACTGCAGGAGCGGCTCGCGAAGCTTGTCGGCGGCGTCGCCGTCATCAAGGTGGGCGCGGCGACCGAGACCGAAATGAAAGAAAAGAAGGCGCGCGTCGAAGACGCGATGCATGCCACGAAGGCGGCCGTCGAAGAAGGCATCGTGCCCGGCGGCGGCGTGGCGCTCATTCGCGCAGGCAAGGCGCTCGAGGGGCTCAAGCTGGAAGGCGATCAGCAGATCGGCGTCAACATCGTGCGACGCGCCATCGAAGAGCCTCTCCGCTGGATTGCCCAGAACGCCGGCATGGAAGGCTCGATCATCCTCGCAAAGGTCAAGGACGCCACTGGCTCGATTGGCTACAACGCGCAGGACGACAAGCTCGAAGACCTGATCACGGCCGGCGTCATCGACCCGACCAAGGTCGTTCGCTCCGCGCTGCAGAATGCGTCATCGATTGCATCGCTGCTGCTCACGACCGAGGCGCTGGTGTCGGAGATTCCTGAAGAGAAGAAAGAAGCGGCGATGCCCGGCGGACACGGCGGCGGCATGGGCGGAATGTACTAAGCCATGCATTGGGGATTGACGATTGGCGATTGCCGAATTTATTGACAATTCGATTCCGGCAATCATCAATCAAGAATGTGCAATAAAAAAGGCCCGGGGAGAATCCTCGGGCCTTTCGTTTTGCGCTCGCGAACCAACGAACTTCACGAACCTACGAACCTTACGAACCTACCGTAACGTGAATGCGATCGCGATCGTTACGAGGACGGGAACCGGTTGGCCCTGCTTTGTGCCGGGTGCGAAGCGCCATTGGCGGGCCGCTTTGATGGCTTCCTGATCCAGTCCGAACGCCGCATCGAGCGACCGGACGACCTTGATGTTGCCCACCGCGCCATCGGGCTGGACGATGCATTCCAGCAGCACTTCGCCCTGAATCTTCGCACGCATGGCCTGCGCGGTGTACTGCGGTTTGACCTCTCGCAACAAGCGCGGCGTTTCGACGCCGTTGCCCGGACGATAAGCGCCGCCTCCGGTGCCACCGCCCCATCCGTCGCCCAGACCAGAGCCTCGTCCCGAGCCGATGCCAGTGCCGACGCCAGTGCCGGCGCCACCGCCTCTGCCAAGTCCGAGCGAGTCCGAAGTCGGTATGCCTTCCATCGCGCCCGCCTGTGCGAGATCGGCCGCCGCCATCGGCACTACAGGAATGGTCAGATTCTGAATGGGATTTTCCGGCGGCTTCTCTTCCTTCGGCTGTTCGAGCTTCGGTGGCTTAACCGTCGGCACGGTGATCTTGTCCTCGCCCTTGAGCTCGACTTTCTTGATGGGCTCGACTTTCTGGTTGCCGCCACCGCCTCCGCCGCCGCCCGGGCCCGGCACGTCGAGCCAGACGATTTGATCGCTCAGCTTGTCCAGGGCGTCCATGGTCGTCGGTGCGACGTTCGGGTTCATCGCCACCCAAACCGCCAACGCGAACATAAGCCCGTGAATGCCCAGCGACACGGCGAGCGCGCCGGTCGATCGCTTTCGCGACTCCTGGAAAAGAAATCGAACTTCAGCCGGTGCGTCTACACGAAGTTCACTCATGACTTTGGAAAGTGGGGGCCTACTCTCCTATTTTGCTCCCTCAACTCGCAACGCGCAAGGTGCAATAACGGATCCACTTGGTTCCGAGGGTTCCTTGGGTTCCGGTTCCAACGGTTCGGGTTCTCGTTCCCTTGTCTTTCGACGTTCGAAAATCATCGACGGCTTTTGAACGTTGGAACGAAACCTTGAACCAGAACCTGCGGAACCGGAACCCTTGGAACCATTGGAACCCTGGGTTCCTGGGTTCCCGGTTCCTAGGTGACCAGTTCTGTCCCCTACACCCGTCCTGTCCAGGCTCCAATCGCGGCGTTGCCGCCACCATAAGAGTGCAATATGGCCAGAGCGTCGGCAGCGCGCGGTTCGCTATGGATGGCCACCATGACGCCGCCCCTGCCTGTCAGGACATGAAAAATTCGGCCGTCGTGCGCCTGAAATCCGACGCGCCGCATCGTGCCGGCGATGCCTGCTTTGGTCAGGCCCTGATCGCTTCCCTGCAGCGCGGCAACGAGCGGCCCACGAGCCATCGTGGGACCGAGATCGTGAATCTCGAGCGACTGCGGCGCACCCAGCATGCGTTCGATGAAGCTCGACATCTCGGGCGACGCCTTGGCAAGAATTGAAAGTGCCTCTACGGCAATCCCCTGCCGCCGGAGGGCGTCGACCCCTTTCTCCGCCCACGCGATGTCCTGAAACACTCCGACGGTGAACCGCCCCGTTTCGACGTCAAGCGCCATCGACTAATCTCCCAATCTTCCAATCTACGAATCTACGAATACCGCGTCTGCACCACCGGGCCCATACTGTGCCGCAGCATGGCGCTTTCGACTCGCCGGGGATCAACCGACCTGGCGTGCGCGCCGAGAAGAATCGCCTCACCGCTTTCGATTTGCTGGCGCCATCGTTCGGCTTCAGACTCGGGCAAGCCGGCTTTGACCAATGTGGCCTTCAAATCGCCTGCGACGTGTCCCGCCACTTCGCCAAGTTCAGCTGCCAGCGGACCCGCCGCGACCATGGCACCGGTGCCGGGCAGACCGATCGCAATTGCGGCAAGCACGTACCCGCTCAGCTCTCCGAATCGCGAGGCTATCGGAGAATCTTCGAGCTCCGAGCCCGGACTGGCGTCGATCTCCGTCGCAATCGTGCCCTCGACGAAATGATCGCGCGCGACCACCGACAGGTCTGCACGACCGACCCCCAGCGCATGCAGCTCGCGCGCCGCGCCGGCAGCTTCGCTGACATTCTGAAAAAGTGCCATCAACAACGGATGTGACATCGCTACGTTAATCTATATCAGGTAGCCAGTAGCCGGTAGCCAGTAGCTCGTAGCCAGCGGCTGGTTGGCTGGCTACAAGCTGCTACCGGCCACGAGCTACCGGCTACAGGCTGACATGAGCATCGCGATCATCGGCGGTGGCCCGGCGGGCGCAATGGCGGCCGTGCGGCTGGCGCGCACCGGTGCGCCGGTCGCACTGTTCGATCCGACACATCCCCGCGAGAAGCCCTGTGGCGGCGGTCTCACGGGGCGCGCACTTGCGCTCGTCGAAGACGTCATCGACATTCGCTCGCTGCCGGCGACAGTCGTCCAATCCGCGGTCGTTGAGCCGCCTGCTCCAGCCCCCCACGAATCTCTCTTGCAGGAGGCTGTTGACGTTCCGCTCGAGAGTTCCTGTGGTGCATCGAGTGTCTCTCTGGTCATTCTGAGCCGCGCCGTATTCGATCGCGCGCTCGTCGACGCGGCCGTGACCGCCGGCGCTCGACTGATTCGCGAAAAGGTCATTGACATCACCCGGGCCGGCTCGAAGTTCGCCATCCGCACCGTTCGTGCGGAGTACCCGGTCGACCGCGTCATCGGCGCCGACGGCGTCAACAGCATCGTGCGAAAGAAACTGACGAAGCCGTTCACGCGGGGACAGCTCTCCATCGCCGCCGGCTATTTCCTGCACGGCGCAACATCGTCGGCCATCGCCATCAAGACCATGCGCGAACAGCCGGGCTACCTCTGGTCGTTCCCGCGCCCCGATCATCTCGCGATCGGCATCTGCACGCCCGCGGTCCATCACGTGCCGTCGACGGACCTTCGTGCCCAGTCGCGTCGATGGATCGCGCAGTGTGGGCTCGATCGCGGCGCCCGGCTGACGTCTGTACTCCTGGCCAATTCCGAGCGTCGGCGACGAGGACGCCCGCCAGATGCCGTTCGGAGGGCCCGGATGGATGCTCGTCGGGGACGCCGCAGGGTTGGTCGACCCGCTGACGCGTGAAGGCATCTACTACGCGCTGCTCTCGGGCCAGTGGGCGGCCGAAGCCCTCGCCGCGGACACCGCGAACTTGGCCGCACGGCGGTACGCCGACCGGCTTCACGATGAAGTCCGGCCCGAAATCGCGAGGGCCGCGCGCCTGAGTGGGCCGTTTTTCAACGCTGGGTTCGCGTCGCTCCTGGTTCGGGCACTCAGGGAGAGCGCGGCTATCCGGAATGTGTTTGTGGATTTGGTCACAGGCGCCCAGCCATATCGCGGCCTGCGCCGGCGCCTCCTGGCCACGGGCGAGTGGACGCTCGCAGGACAGGCAATTCGAATGCTTCTTGCCCGTGGTTTTGCTGGTACAATGAACCGCGTCGCTCTTTCTAAAGCACCGTAAATACAGAGCACGCGGGACCGACCTCGAGATCGGTCAAGGAGTTGGAAATGGGTCGGATTGGTTTGCCGGAGCTGGTCATCATCCTGTTTATCGTCGTGCTGATCTTCGGTGCGAACCGCTTGCCGCAGCTCGCCACCGGCCTCGGCAAGTCCATCCGCAGTTTCAAAGACGGGATGAAAGACGGCGAAGACGAGAACAAGAACAGCTAGCGCCGTCCTCGCTTCCCTTTCTGCCGCTCGCGGCGGCCCGGCCGCTGCTTGCTGTGCTTCGACGATCGGCGCCGTTCCTGTTTAGGCCGCGCCTTCGTGTGGCGAGGTCCGCGGCGGCGCTCATCCGATCGCACGGCGTCAAGCACCTCCACCAGACCTAGATCGATCTGACGTCGCTCCATATCGACCCGAATCACCTGGACCTGAACGCGTTCGCCGAGCTGATACACCTTCTGCGTATTCTCTCCGCGCAGCGAATGACTCTTTTCGAGGAAGCGGTAGTAATCGTCGGCCATGCTCGACACGTGAACGAGCCCTTCCACGTAATGCTCCACAAGCTGCACGAATAGTCCGAATGCTGCCACGCCAGTGATGTAACCCTCGAACTCGTCGCCGACCTTGTCGGCCATGAAGCGCACTTTCTTCCACTGCACGAGCTCGCGCTCGGCTTCGTCTGCGCGACGCTCCATGTCGGAGCAATGCCTCGCCACCTCCGGCAGATCGGCTTCAAGCTCCTCGACACGCTCCATGTCGATGCCCTTGTGCCGCAGCTCGCGCAGCATGCGATGAACAACGAGATCGGGATACCTCCGGATCGGCGAGGTGAAGTGCGTATAGGAGTCGGCCGCAAGACCGAAGTGGCCGAGATTGCGCTCGGCGTAGCGCGCTTTCTGCATCGTGCGCAGCATCAGAAATGCAATCGGACGTTCTTCCGGCTTGCCGTGCAGCTTCTCGAGCAGCCGTTGGAAATTTCTGGGCCGCACCGCCCCGGGAGGCGCGGCGAGTGAATAGCCGAAGCCCGAGATGAATTCTTCGAACTGCTCGACTTTCAGAACGTCGGGCTGCTCGTGAATGCGATACACGCACGGCATGCCGCGCCCTTCCACATGAGTGGCGACGGTCTCATTGGCGAGCAGCATGAACTCTTCGATCAGCTTGTGCGCGACATTGCGCTCGGCTTCGACGATCTCTTCCACCCTGCCGGCTTCGTCCAGAATGACTTCCGCGACGGGCAGATCGAAGTCGATCGATCCTCTTCGTTTCCGACGCCCGTTGAGGATGTGAAACAACTGTCCCATCAGCTCGAACTTCGGCACCAGGTCGCGGTACTTCTCCATCAGCTCGGGCGGCCTGGTGGTGAGGATGGCGTTCACATCGGTGTAGGTCATCCGCGCCGCCGTGTTGATGACGCCATCGTGAAACTCGTGCTGCACGACCGAGCCCTGGGCGTCCACCTCCATCACGCAGGTCTGCACCAGTCGATCGACTCGAGGGTTCAGACTGCAGATGCCGGTTGCGAGCTCAGAGGGGAACATGTGAACGGCACGGTCCGGGAAATAGACCGATGTCGCCCGCTCGAACGCTTCCTGGTCGAGCGCGCTCCCTTCCGTCACGTAGTGGGCAACGTCGGCGATATGAACTGCAAGCCGGTAGTGGCCGTTCGGCAGCCGCTCGATGCCAATCGCATCGTCGAAGTCGCGCGCATGCTCGCCGTCGATCGTGACGGTTACCGTGTGCCGGAAATCGGTGCGCCCGGCAATGTCCTTGGCACTGACGGGGCCAAAGCGCCTGGCCTCCTCAATCGCCGCTTCACCGTGTTCGTCGGGAATGCCGTACTTGCGGATGATGATTTCCGTGTCGACGCCCTGCTCGTTGACGTCGCCGAGCACCTCGATGACTTTGCCGACCGGACCGCGCGCCGCCGTCGGCCATGTCGTGATTTGCACGACGACCATCTCGCCGCGCTCGGCTGCTCCTGACTGACCCGTCGGTACGTGCACATCGCTCCGGATGCGGCGGTCGAACGGCTGCACAAAGCCCAGGCCGGACTCATCGATATCGAAGCGGCCAACGATAGTGGAGTGTCCGCGGTCGAGCACACGAATGATGCGCCCTTCGACCCGGTTCTCCGCTGTTCTGCGCTCGATGCGCACGAGCACGCGATCGCCGTGCATCGCCTCTTTGATGTTCGCGGACGACACGTACACGTCGGGCGCGTCGCCGCCGGCTTTGTCGGGAACGGCAAAGCCGTAACCGGCCGCATGCATCTCCAGTCGGCCGACGACGAGATCCATCTTCTCGGGCAGCCCGACGCGACCGCCTTTGGTCTGCACGATCTCGCCGGTCGAGACCAGCGCTTTGAGCAGGCGACGGAACGTCGCACGCTCTTCACGCGGAATTTTGAGTATGCGAATCAGCTCTCGTTGAGTAGCGGGATGGGTAACTTTCTCACGCAATAACTTGACGATTTGTTCTCTCGATAACATTGGTTCTGACTATAGCGGTTCTAGGTTCTGGGTTCTGCGGTTCCGGGTTCCGGTTCTCGGTTCTGGGTTCTGCGCTCGAACCTGGAACCCTGAACCCAGAACTGGAACCCCGAACGCAGAACCCTGAACCGCTATTGAAAAAGTACGATTTGCAGATCGCCGACGTTGGTCGTCGACGGTCCCGTGATGATGAGGTCGTTCAGGCTCTGGAAAAACGCATACGCGTTGTTGTCGGCCAGATAGGCGTCGGCGTCCAACGATTGCTGCTCGGCGCGCCGGATGGTCATTCGATCGACGAACGCACCGGCGGCATCCGTCGGGCCGTCGATGCCGTCGGTCCCCACGCTGCCGAGCGCGACGTCGTCCGGATCTCCGGCAAGTGCCTTCGCCACAGACAAGGCGATCTCCTGGTTGCGCCCACCTTTACCTTTGCCGACAACCTTGACCGTCGTTTCACCGCTCGCGATGACCGCCAGCGGCCCCCGCCGACCCGCCGCGAGCGCTCGTGCCCGTTCGAGGACAACCGGTCCCATCGTCCGCGCGTCTCCGACGATCGGCTCGTCGCTGAGCACAATCTCATAGCCAAGCGAGCGCGCTGTTTCGGCGGCGCCGTTCATGGCATTGAAGCGGCCCCCGATGACGCGCGTCACAGACCGCTCGAAGCGCTCGTCGCCGGCTTTCGGCGTCTCGGCGATCGTCCCTTCGAGTCCGGCGCGCAGGTACTCGCGGGCTGGTTGACTGAGCAGGCTCTCTACCTCGAAGCGATCGATGTAGTTCCACGCATCGCAATAGGTCGACGGATCCGGCACAGTCGGCCCTGAACCGATGACGCTGAGATCGTCGCCCACCACGTCCGAAATCGCGAGGCATACCGTCGGACCGGCGGCCGCGGTCGCCAGACGGCCGCCTTTCACCGCTGACAAGTGTTTGCGAATCGTGTTGAGCGCAGTGATGTCGGCCCCGCCCTTCAGCAGCGCGTTGACAGCGGTTCGTTTGTCGTCGAGCGTCAGGTTGCCGGCGGGAACGGCCATCAAGGCGGAGGCGCCGCCCGAGAGCAACACAACGAGCGTGTCGCCCGGATCGGTTCGACGCGCAACCTCGAGCGCACGTCGTCCGGCCGCGACGCTGCGCTCATCGGGCAGCGGATGGCTCGACGGTATCCATTCGAGCTGCGGAGGCAACGCGATGGGAAGATGCGTTCCAATGACGATGCCGTCCCGAATTTGATCGCCCGCGATTGTTGCAAACGTGTCGGCCATGAACGGCGCGGCTTTCCCCACAGCGATGACGCGCAGCCTTTTGTCCTGCAGCCGGGAAGCAATGGCCGGATCCTGAATCGCGCGATCGATCAGATGCGGGGGCGAAGCGGCTTCAATCGCGCCGCGAGCAATGGCGAGAAAGTGATGGCGAAAATTCGACAGTGTCGACGTCTCAGTGAACGTTCTTCGGATCCGTCCAGCCCGACAGCCCGGTCACCACATTGAACTTGCGAAGCAGGTTGCTGACCACTTCGTCGGCGTTCTTTCTGGCTGAGAGATGTTCGAGTTGGGAAATGATGCGGGTGAGGGCGGCTTCGACCGATGTGATGGCGCTGTCTGAGTAATACTCTCGCTGCTGCTCTAGACAGCGTCGATGTTTCAGGAATTCCTCCCGATAAAAATCGGTAAGGTTGGTCCCGGGTCTCGCCTTCGACTGCGCCATTTAGGGGTAAACCCAGTCTAGTGAGCGGCCGGATAACTGTCAACGAATTTTATGTGGATGCGCAACTAAAGTTGCGCCCTACGAGGGCGACGCACCAAACGCACCTCTCGCACCCGACGCACCTCTCGCACCTAACGCACCCAAGCTCACTCTGCTACTTCGCGGGTGCTCCTTGCGGCGATCAGGCCCCCGAGCGATCCGACGCCCATGCCGGCCAGCAGCAGGCCGAAAACGGTCGGAAGCGAAAGGAATACCAGCGACGCCGGATCGACAGCACCCGCGACAAACGACTCGGCGCGACTCCTTGCCACGAAAAATGCGATCCACAGCACGATCACAGCAATGATCGCACCGGCTCCTCCCTGAATCAGCCCTTCGACGACGAACGGCCCGCGAATATACGCGATGGGCGCACCGACGAGCTGCATGATGTGAATCTCCTCGCGTCTGGCGACCAGCGCGAACCTCACGACGCTGGCCACCGTGAGGGCCGCCGCCAACACCAGCATCGTCGCCAGCAAAAACCCGCCCGCGCGCACCACGTCGGTGGCGTCCATCAGACGCTGAATCCAATGCCGGTCGTAGCGCACGTCGGCCACGCCAGGCAACTGTGCCGCGCTGCTCGCGAGCTCCTCGACGTCGGCCGGGCTTGCGCCGGGCCTGAGGCGAACTTCGATCGAGGCCGGCAACGGATTGGCGGCCAGTCCTCCCGCCGCATCAGCCAGCGCGGCGAAATTCTGCTTGAAGCGCCGCAGCGCCTCGTCCTTGGTGATGATCTCGACATCGCCGACCGCCGGACTTCCGCGCAACGCCTTCTGGGTCGCGTTCTGCTGGTCTGCGGTGGCGTTGTCAGCAAGATACACAGAGAACTCGGCCGCATCCTGCCAGCGCGTAAACACCCGCTCCATGTTGGCGGTCAAAATCAGGAAGCCGCCGAGGACGACAAACGCGATCGCAATCGTGGCGGTCGCGATGATGGCGGTCTTCAACCCGCGCATCAGGCTCGCCTGTGCCTCGTCGAAGAAGTACCTAAGCGCTCGCATTGGATCCCGTCGCGGCTGTCGTGGCCCGCTCGTCGGTGTCAATCAGCTTGCCGTGGTCGATTGCAATGGCGCGGCGGCCGACGCGGTGAATCAGATCGCGATCGTGTGTGGCGATGAGGACGGTCGTGCCTCGCGCGTTGACCTCGCGGAACAGATTCATGATGTCGAGCGACAGGTCCGGGTCGAGATTGCCCGTGGGCTCATCGGCCAGGATGAGCATCGGATCGTTCACGAGCGCGCGGGCGATGGCGATGCGCTGCTGCTCGCCGCCCGAGAGCTCCTGCGGGTACGCGTTCATCCGGTGCTGAAGGCCAACCCATTTCAGCACCTGAAACGTCTTGCGCTGTTGTGTCGAAATCGGCGCGCCCAGGACGCGCGGTACGATCGCCACATTCTCGAGCACGGTCTTGCGCGGAATCAGCTTGAAGTCCTGAAACACGAACCCGACGCTTCGTCTGTACGCCTGCACCTGTCCCGGCGTCAACCGGGCAAGATTCCGTCCGGCGACCGAAACGGCGCCATCGGTGGGCAGGCATTCGCGCAGGAGCAGACGCAGGAAGGTCGATTTGCCCGCGCCGCTCGGACCAGTGAGAAAGACGAACTCGCCTTTCTCGACGCGGATGGAGAGATCCCGCAGCGCGTATACGCCGCGGGTGTAAAGCTTTGAGAGATGATGGGTTTCTATCAAGTTTCGCTGTGAAAATTTTCTACTGGTCGAGCTCCCGGCGCAATAGCTCATTCACCAGCTTCGGGCTCGCCTTGCCGCCCGTCGCCTTCATCACCTGCCCGACAAGAAACCCGAACGTGCCGGTCTTTCCGTTGCGAAACTGTGCAACGGCGTCTTGATTCGCGCCAAGCACCGCGCGCACGCTCGAAAGGATCGCATCCTCGTCGCCAATCTGTGCAAGGCCGTCGGTGGCGACGATCTCCTCGGCGCTGCGGCCCGTCTCGTACATCCTGTCGAAGACCGTCTTACCGATCGACGCGCTGATAGTGGACTTATCGACCAGATCGATGAGGCCGGCCAGCGCGCGTGCGGTCACGCGCTGCCGATCGAACCGCTCGCCGAGGTCGTTCAGCTTCCGGGCGACTTCGCCGGCCACCCAGTTGAACGCCGCACGGGGATTGCCGGATGCCTTGGCCGTTTCCTCGAACAACACGGTCAACTCGGTGTTCTCGAGCGCCGTGACTTCGAATTCAGACAATGCATACTCCGCTCTCATGCGCTGTCGCCGCGCTTCGGGCAGCTCGAGGATGGCGCTTCGAATCTCGTCGATTCGCTCACGCGACAGCTGCACTGGCGGGAGATCCGGTTCGGGAAAGTAACGATAGTCGTGCGCGTCCTCCTTGCTGCGCATCGAGAACGTTTCGCGCGCCGCTGCGTCCCAGAGCCGCGTCTCCTGCACGATCGTACCGCCGCGTTCCAGTACGTGAACCTGGCGGTCGATCTCGTATTCGAGGGCCTTCTCGAGATACCGGAACGAGTTGATGTTCTTCACTTCGGTTTTCGTGCCGAGCTTCGCCGCGCCTTCCGGCTTTACCGACACGTTCGCGTCACACCGCAGGCTGCCCTCTTCCATGTTGCCGTCGTTGACGCCGAGAGCGATGAGAATCTCACGCAGCCGCCGAAACGCATTCGCCGCGTCCGCGGCCGATTGCAGATCGGGCTCGGTCACGATCTCGATGAGCGGTGTGCCGCTCCGGTTGAAATCGAGATACGTCTTCTGATCGGAGTCTCCGAAGCCTTCGTGCAGCGATTTGCCGGCATCTTCCTCCATGTGCACGCGCGTGATGCGCACACGCCTGGGATCTCCGCCGGCGCTGAACTCGAGCACGCCTGACGTGGCCAACGGCCGCTCGTACTGCGAGATCTGGTAGCCCTTGGGAAGGTCGGGATAGAAGTAGTTCTTACGTGCAAAAATCGACCGCTCATGCACTGTGCAGTTGAGCGCCAACGCCGTTTTGGCGGCAAAATCGACGGCCCGGCGGTTCAAAACCGGTAGCGCCCCCGGAAACCCCAGGCAGACCGGGCACACGCTGGTATTGGGTGCATGCCCGAAACGTGTGCTGCACCCGCAGAAAATCTTGGTAGTGGTGAGCAGGCGAGCGTGGATTTCGAGGCCAATTACCGGTTCAAATCCCACGACGTGTGATGCTATCATCGATAGCGTCAGGTCCTCGTGCCATTCCCCGTAACCGTCTGTAAATGAAAGGCCAGCACAGTCGTATCCATGAGTAGGCACGATCAGGTGACGGTCGGAGGCTCAGCCCTTTCGGCTCCCCCAGAGGGAGTGCGCGGTGACGATTCGCTCGCCACGCCGGGAGCGGTGCGCCCGGCTGATGTCGAATCGACGCTGGCCGGCCAGGTGCAGGATCACATCGCCGCCGGCCACGACCAGGCAGCCCGCGATCTGTTTGCGCAAATCGTGACACGTCAGCAGCGCCGCGCGTCACGCATCGCCTGGCACTATCTGCGCGATGTGGCCGAAGCCGACGAAGCGGTGCAGGATGCCTTCGTGAAGGCATACACGCACATCGCGTCATTC
The DNA here is from genome assembly GCA_963761975.1 of Vicinamibacterales bacterium. GTDB lineage: Bacteria > Acidobacteriota > Vicinamibacteria > Vicinamibacterales > JAMQPK01 > JAMQPK01. Next base: position 962,803 of record CAVXIR010000007.1, on the reverse strand, counting down.
CAGCGCAACTTGTCGTTCGAAGTCTGGCTGACACGCATTCTGATCAACGGCTGTCTCGATCGGCAGAAAGCGCGGACGCGCCGCGCCCGGTGGGTGCTGCCGGTCGCCGATGCTGGACGCCGCGATCAGGTTGCGATCGAGCGCGCGACGCGGCCGGCCGATCGATCGCCCGAGGCGCAGCTGCTGGCGCGCGAATGGCGCGACCAGCTGGTAGCCGCCGTGCAGCGGCTGCCTAATCGTCAGCGTCTGGTATTCATGTTGTGTCACTACGCCGATCACTCGACGCGCGACGTTGCCGAGATGACCGGCCTGAACGAATCGACGGTGAGGGTTCACTTGTTCCGCGCCATTCGAAAGCTGCGCACGGCCATGGAAGGACAGCGTCATGCGATTTGAAAACCGCATCGCTCCCACTGCAGGATCGCACCTGTCTGACGACGAGTTGATGGAAACCTACGTGCTGGCCGGCGAGAATCGGCATCTCAGCTCGTGCCGTCCATGCACCGCGAGGTTCGACGAGCTGGTGCGCGCGCTGCAGCACATGCACGATGCCGCCCTCCGCGAAGCCGACAGTAAGTTCAGTGCGGAACGCTTACACGACCAACACGAGCGCATCATGCGCCGGGTCGAGCGGCACGACCATCCCGCCGAAGTCGTCGCATTTCCGCACCGGACCGTCGGACATCCGGCGGTGCACCGTCTGCTCGGCCCCGCGCGGCGCTGGGTCGCCGGCGCGGCGGCTGCGGGTCTGGCCGCAGGCCTGTTCCTCGGTTTTACCATGGATCGCCGCATCCATTACGCCGCCATGAATCAGGCCATTCAGCAATCGTCGGCCGCACAGGCGGCTGCCGCATGGCAGCTCGAGGCGCGCGACGAGCAGTTCCTCAACGAAGTGGAAGAAGCGCTCGTTGGCTCGCGCATCCGCGAGATGCGTCCCGACCTCGGTGCGATCGACCTGATGACGACGCCGATCGAGATCCGCGAAGTCGGTTACATTCGCGAATGACCGGCGAGCGAGCGGCGCGGGGCAATGGGGCCCCGCAAGCGAGCGAACTGGAGCGGGTGTTGGGGCCCCGCGACTAAAAAATGACCTCATCGCTCGTGTTTCGAAAGGGCCTCGACCTGAAAAACGCGGTCGCGGCCGAGCTGAACCAGAACTACCACAGCGATCTCGTCCAGCAGATCAAAACCGACAACTTTCAGTTTCGCGAGGGGCGCCTCACGGTGCATCTCGCCCGCGAGTTCGGGTTCTGCTACGGCGTCGATCGGGCGGTCGATTACGCGTATCAGACGCGCGAGCGCTTTCCCGATCGGCGGGTATTCCTGACCGGCGAGATCATCCACAACCCCCATGTCAACGATCGCCTGCGCAGCAAGGGCATCCAGTTCTTGAGCGATGCCTCGGAAGGCCACGAGCCTCTCGGGCCGAACGATGTCGTCGTGCTGCCGGCCTTTGGCGTCACCACCGCCGAGATGCAGCGGTACGGCGCCATCGGCTGCGTCATGGTTGACACGACGTGCGGGTCGGTGCTGAACGTCTGGAAGAACGTCAAGCGCTACGCGCTGGACGGTTTCACGTCGATCATTCACGGCAAGGTCTGGCACGAGGAAACCCAGGCAACGGCTTCGCAGGCACTCGACTACAACAATGGCCACTTTCTCGTCGTGCTGAACCTCGAAGAGACCGCCGAGGTCTGCAGCTATATCCGCACGGGCGGCGACCGTGACCGGTTTCTCGCACAGTTTCGCGATGCCATCTCGCCAGGATTCGACCCCGATCGCCACCTGACGCACATCGGTCTGGCAAACCAGACCACCATGCTGATGTCGGAATCGCTGCAGGTTGAAGAGCTGTTTCGCCAGGCGATGGTCGATCGCTACGGCGAAGCGGTCATTCAGTCGCGATTTCGAGCTTTCGACACGATTTGCAGCGCGACGCAGGATCGCCAGGATGCGGTGGTGTCGCTGCTCAAGGAACACGCCATCGACCTGATGCTGGTCATTGGAGGCTATAACAGCAGCAATACCTGCAATCTGGCCCGAATTTGCGCCGAAAAGGTGCCCACGTTCCATATCGCGGACCCCGACTGCCTGGAGTCGGCCGAAGCCATCCGCTACCGTCCAGCAGGCGGAAAAGACGAGATTCGGACCGCAGGGTGGCTTCCCGTTAAGGGAAATCTCTCGGTTGGGCTAACATCTGGGGCTTCGACCCCGGACAATCTTGTCGGCACGGCTGTCAGGAGGCTGTCGGCGCTCTGCAATCAGATCTGAGCGGAGCCCGGGAACCTGGCACCCGTAAACACCCTGTATACCGCCGTCGTATTTAGGGTTAGTAGGAATCGGCAGAGGTAACTTCATGCAAATGCTTCTTTCGGTGGCGGTCATCTGCGCCCTTGCTGCGCCCGCGGGTCTGGCAGGACGCCTCGAGGCCGCGACTCAGGACAAGCCGTCCAGCGCCCATTCGAATCCCCGTCCGCCTTCCAACTGGTGGAAAACGCCCAAGTACATGCAGGAGCTGAAGCTCACAACCGAGCAGTCGTCGCAAATCGAGCAGATCGTGCAGTCCTCGATGACGCGGCTTAGAGGCGACAAGGACGATCTCGACCGTGCGCAAAGCGATTTTCGTCTGATGATGGAGCAACCCCACACGCCGCAGCGCGAGCTGCTGAAGGCGGCTGAACGGCTGGAGATGGCGCGTTTCTTAATCAGTAAAGAACGGACGACGATGCTCGTGCGGATTCACAGCGTGCTGACGCCGGATCAGAGAACCGGTCTCGATGCCATCGCGAAGCGGCACGAGGCCGAGCGGAATCGCCAGAAACAGATTCAGAAATAATCCAGATCGACAAACGAGACGTAGCGTTCGGCTGTCGGCCGGACCGTGACTAATGGAGTTTGTAATGGTGGGAAGAAAGCTTGTGGGATCGGCGTTGTTGGTGTTGGTGGTTTCAAGTGCGGCACAGGCGCAATCATCGGGTGGCGATGCGGCGCGGACTGACGAACTCGTCAAGCAGGCCGTCGACCGGTACGCCGCCGGGCTCGAGGCGGCACGCGAGCGTGGCGCTCAGGAGGCTGCCGACGCCCCGTCGGTCCCGTTGACGCTCGAAGAAGCGGTTCGCCGTGCGATGGACAGCAACCTCGAAATCGCGGTCGAGCGGCTCAACCCGCAGACGTTCGACTTTACGCTGGCATCCCTGCGCGCGAACTACAAGCCCGTGGCGACCTCGACGATAGGGCGGCGCGACAACGTCCGACCCCCGACCAACCTGCTCAATCCCGGCAGCCCGAACGTCTCCACGATGACCTACAACACGGGCATCGGGCAGAACCTGTCGTGGGGCGGCGGCAACTACGCGCTCACGTTCAACAACAACAAGGTTGTGTCGCCAACAGACCAGCTCGCGCGATTCGATCCGCAGTTCAACAGCTCGTACCTCTTCGCCTATACGCAGCCTCTCCTGCGCGGCTTCAAGATCGACCAGACGCGTCAGCAGATCCAGACCACCATCATCAACCGCGATAACGCCGATCTCAATTTGAGAGCGCGAACCACCAACACGCTCGCCCAGGTTCGCTCGGCGTATTGGGACTACGTGTTTACGATCCAGGCAGTCGCCGTCGCGAAGGAGTCGCTCGCGCTGGCGTCGAAACTGCTCTCAGACAACAAGATTCGTGTCGAAGTCGGCACGATGGCGCCTATGGACGTCGTTCAAGCGGAAGCGGAAGAGGCGACGCGGCAGCAGACGCTGACGCTCGCGACCGCTACCATGCGCACCGCCGAACTCTCGTTGAAGCGCCTGATTGTGAGCGGGACAAACGATCCCCTGTGGTCGCAGCACATCGAGCCGACCGATCGCCCGGACTATCAGGCCACGTCCATCGATGTGGAAGAGGCCGTTCGATCGGCGCTGCAGCAGCGCACGGATTTGCAGGTCGCGCGCAATAACTTCGAGAGCAACAACGTGCTCTACAAGTCGCAGCGCAATTCTTCGCTGCCCGACGTCGATGCGATCGTGTCGTACGGGGCTGCCGGCCTCGGCGGCGTGCAGTGGAACCTGGTCGGATCAGGAATCGAACAAACGCGCCAAGGTATTCTCATCGACGGCGGCTACAGCAACGCGCTCAACACCCTCTTCAACCGCGATTATCCCAACTGGCAGTTTGCGCTCAACGTGAGCTATCCGATTGGCGGCAACAACTTCGAGGCGCAGGCGGCCCGCACGCGCCTGCTGATTCAGCAGAACCAGGCGCAGATTCGCGCGACCGAGCTGACGGTCGCCACCGAGGTGAGCAACGCCGCGCTGCAGGTGACCAACAGCATCGAGTCGCTCGCTGCGTCGCGGAAGGCGCGCGAGTTGTCGCAACGCCGTCTCGACGCCGAGATGAGCCGGTTCGATGTCGGCATGTCGAATAACTATCAGGTCGTGCAGATGCAGCGCGACCTGCGCGAGGCGCAGAATTCCGAGCTGCGCGCGCTGCTGAACTATCGGAAGGCACTTGTCGAGTTCGACCGCGTGCAGCAAGCGGGCGCGCGTTAGAGAGGTCCCCGGGTTCATGATGCGCAAATACGGAATCATTCTGCTGCTGGTCGTCGCCGTCGCGGGCGTCGGGGTGTATTACTTCTGGGGAGATCGCTCCGCGAGCGCCGCGCAGGACGCCATCCAGAGCGAAGCCGCGCAACTGCGCCGCCAGAGCGGGGGCGGCGGCATGGGCGGAGGCGGGTTCGGCGGCGGCGGTGGTGGCTTCGGCCGCGGGCCACGCCCGCCGATGACGGTCGAGCTCGCACCGGTGGTGCGCAAAGACATGATCGACACCATCATGGTGGTCGGGAACCTGGTCGGTGCCGCGACAGTCGACGCCGTGCCGCGCGGTCAGGGGCGCCTGGATGCCGTCTATGTCAAGCTCGGCGACCCGGTCCGGCGCGGCCAGGCCATCGCGAAAATCGAAGATCGCGAGATCGTCGAGCAGATCAACCAGGCCGAGGCGACCTTCAACGTGTCGCAGGCCACGATTCGGCAGCGGCAAGCGGATCTGAAACTGGCACAGAACAACATGGAACGGTCGAAGAGCCTGTTCGAGCGCGATCTGCTGCCTCGTCAGACGTTCGATGACACCGACGCTCGTTATCAGGCGGCGGTGGCGCAGCTCGAGCTCGCACAGGCGCAGATGGCACAGTCCAAGGCCAGGCTCGACGAGTTGAAGATCAATCTCTCGAACACCGTCATCACGTCGCCCGTCGACGGGTTCATCGGCAAGCGAACGCTCGATCCGGGTGCCAGTGTTGGCGTGAACACGTCATTCATGTCCGTCGTGGACATCCGGACGGTCCGCCTCGTCATCAACGTCGTCGAGAAAGATCTCCGCCGCATTCATCAGGGCGTCACGGCCGACACCGAGGTCGATGCGTACCCCGGCGAGCATTTCGCTGGTCGCGTCGCGCGTCTGGCGCCAATCCTCGACCCGGCGACTCGCACGGCGCAGGTTGAAATCGAGATTCCCAATCCCGGCTACCGTCTTAAGCCGGGCATGTACGCGCGTGTGCGGTTTACCGTCGAGAAGCACGACAACGCGCTCGTCGTGCCGACGATGTCGGTTGTCGATGTCCAGGGCAAGCTGGGCGTCTGGGTGCCCGGCGAAGGCGACCAGCCGTCGTTCCAGGCGGTGACGATCGGAATCGAGCAGCAGGAATTTACCGAGATCACCAACGGCGTCACCGAGGGTCAGAAAGTCATTTCGACCGGCGCCGCGGCGCTGCGTGCCGGCGATCGAATCGTGCTACCGGGCCAGCGCGCCGGCGGTGGACGCGCCAATGCCGGTGGACGCGGGGGCGGTCGCAGCGGTGGCGGCCGTCGGAGTGGTCAGGGTGGTGAGGGCGGTCAAGGCGGCGTGAACGCGAATCAGGGACAGCAGCCGGCAGGCCGCTAGCGGCATTATTTAGATTTCGTTTTTGACGACGTGGAGCACCGATGAGCATTCCTCGAATCGCGATCGCACGGCCCATAACGATGTTCATGATCAGCGCGATCATCATCCTGCTGGGCGCCATCTCAGTTACACGCCTTCCGGTCGACCTCTTGCCGGATGTGACCTATCCGAGGGTCAGCGTCATGGTGCGATATCCGGGCGTCGGACCCCAGGAAATCGAGCAGCTCATCACGCGGCCGATCGAGCAGACGGTGAGCGCCGTGGCCGGCCTCGAGGTACTTCGAATCATCATCGAATGAGGGATCCAGCCGCGTGTCGCTTGCGTTCGCCTGGGGAACCGATCTGAACGAAGCGATGGACGACATGCGCATGCGGCTCGATCGCGTGCGTGGCCGTCTGCCGCTCGAAGCCGAGCCGATGCAGATCTTCCGGCAGGACTCGAACGCGATGCCGATCATGAGCCTCGGCATCGAAGGCAACTACGACCGTGTGACACTCCGCGAGATGGCCGAAAACCAGATCGGCCCGCGTCTGGAGCGCGTGGACGGCGTTGCCGCAGTCACCACCTTTGGCGGGTTACGCCGGCAAATTCACGTCCAGCTGTCAAAGGAGAAAGTCGCCGCTCTCGACCTTCCGGTGGAGCGCATCACGGCGTTGCTCCGGTCTGAAAACCAGAACACGCCGCTTGGCGAAGTCAACCAAGGTGAGCGCACCTACCTGTTGCGCAGCCAGGCGCAGTTCCAGAGCCTCGACGAGATCCGTAACCTCGTTCTGATGACACGCGGCGGCGTGCCGATTTACGTCCGCGATATCGCCGAAGTCGTTGACACGACTGAAGACCTGCGTTCGATTCTGCGCATCAACGGCCGACCCGGCGTGCGTCTCTCCGTACAGAAGCAATCGGGCACCAACACCGTTCAGGTTTCCGACGGCATCAGGGCTGAAATCGAGCGCATCAACACCGAGATGCCCAACATCAAGCTGAACGTGCTCGACGACAGCGCGATTTACATCAGACGATCGATCAACTCGGTGCAGGAGCACGCGCTGCTCGGCGCCGGACTCGTGACGCTCATCATTTTCTGCTTCCTGCGCAGTTTCCGGTCGACGCTCATCGTCTGCACGTCGATTCCCATCTCGGTCATCGGAACGTTTGCGTTGCTGTACTTCGCGGGCTACACCCTGAACATCATGACCTTCGGCGGCCTTGCGCTGGGTATAGGGATGGTGGTCGACGCGGCGATCGTCGTGCTCGAGAACGCGTATCGCCACATGGAGCACGGGAAGGATCGCGTCACTGCGGCGATCGAGGGGTCCGAGGAAGTATGGGGGGCCATTGTCGCCTCGATCCTGACTCACATCGCAGTGTTCGTGCCGCTGCTCTTCCTCACGGGCATCTCGAGCATTCTCTTCAAGCAGCTCTCGGTCGTCGTCATCTTCTCGCTCCTGATGTCGCTGCTCGTGGCCGTCACGATCGTGCCGGTGCTGTGCGCTCGCCTTCTGAAGCTGCCTCCGCCCGAAGCCGAGCGGAGAGGAATCGGCGGCCGCATCTTCACCGCGAGCGAGCGATTACTCGAAGGCATGGACGACATGTATCGGCGTTTCCTGCACAAGGCGCTCGAACATCGGCCCACGGTTCTCGCGCTGGGAGCCGCCTCGATTATTGCTGCGGTGCTGATGTTCCCACTTCTCAACACCGAGCTTGCGCCCCAGACCGATGAAGGTGTCGTCATGGTGTCGGCAGAGCTGGCGGCAGGCACGCGCATCGAGCGCACCGATGCCATCATGAGCCGGCTCGAGGAAATGGCTCGGCAGCTCGTCCCTGAGGCGGAAACGATGATCGCCAACGCCGGGGTCGGCGGTGGTGGTGGCGGCGGTGGTGGCGGCGGCGGCGGCACCAGCCGCGGCTACATTCAGCTGTTCCTGGTGCCCAAGGACGCTCGCCAGCGATCGAGCGATCAGATTTCGTTCGACCTTCGCCGCCAGTTGTCGGGGATTCCGGGCGTCATCGTCAGGGCGAACGCCTACGGCGGCAACAATCAGATCAGTCGTCTGATGTCGGGCGGCGGGGGCAACGACGCGCGTATGGGCATTGAAATTCGCGGCGAAGATCTCGAAGCGGCGCGCCGCATCGCCCTCGACGTGCAGGACCTGCTTCAAACGACACCCGGGATTGCGGACCCCAGGCTTGCGCGCGACGAAGCTCGGCCAGAGCTCGCCGTCTTCGTCGATCGGCCCAGGGCGGCGCTCTTTGGCCTGAACACGACGACGGTCGCCAACACCATTCGAACGAACGTGGCAGGCACCGTGGCAGCGCAGTTCCGCCAGGGCGGGTACGAATATCCCATCATCGTGCGCTTGAAGCAGGAAGATCGCGAGCTGGTGTCTGACGTCAACGACGTGATGGTCAACACCGCGAGCGGCGTGTCGGTGCCGGTCAAGAACGTCATGCAGATTCACTCCCAGCTCGGACCAAGTCAGATCGAGCGTAAGAACCAGGAGCGATTGGTGATGGTCAGCGCCGAGCCGGAGATTCCGCTCAGCGAAGCCGTCAAGGCGGTCACGGCGCGTCTGCCCGAGATCAGTCGGCCGCAGAATTTCACGATTGGTTTCGGCGCCGAAGTGGAACAGCAGGAGAAGACGTTCAACGAGCTGCGGCTCGTGCTGATTCTCGCGCTCATCCTCGTTTACGCCGTCATGGCGTCGCAGTATGAGTCCCTTCGCGATCCGTTCATCATCATGTTCTCCGTGCCCACCGCGGCCATCGGGGTCGTGCTGGCCCTGTATCTGACGGGGACGTCGTTCAACCTGCAGGCCTATCTCGGCGTCATCATGCTCGGAGGCATCGTCGTCAGCAACGGAATATCTGCTGGTCGACTATACGAACATCCTTCGGCGTCGCGACGGCATGGAGCTGCGCGAGGCTGTGGAAGTGGCCGGGCGGACACGGCTGCGGCCCATCTTGATGACAGCACTCGCCACGATGCTGGGGCTCGTCCCGATGGCGCTCGGTATTGGCGAAGGCAGCGAGCTGCAGGTGCCGTTGGCGCGCGTCGTCATCGGCGGTCTTCTGACCTCGACCTTCATTACCCTGGTGTTCGTGCCAACGGTATACACGCTGTTCGAAGAAGGGTTGTCGGGCCTGAGGAAGAAGCGGCCGCATCAAGCACAAGCAGCCGCGCATTAAGACCCCCGCCGTCACAGAACTTTCACATGGGTGCGCCGAACGCTCTCGGCGCGCCCAGCGTCAAATTGATAGATGCGTAAAACACTGCTCGCCACGGTTGCTCTCGCGGTTCTCGCCGGTGGGGGCTACGCCTACTACCGGTATACCCAAAAGCCGGTCGCTCCGACGATTAACACCGCGCGCGTTACGCGCGGCGATCTCGCGGAGATGGTCGGCGCCACCGGCGCGTTGCAGGCGGTCACGACCGTGCAGGTCGGCACGCAGGTATCTGGCACGATTCAGGAGCTGAACGCGGATTTCAACTCGCTGGTTCGCAAAGGACAGGTGCTGGCGCGGCTCGACCCTTCCCTCTTCGCAACGCAGATTGAACAGGCTCGGGCCAATCTGATTCGTGCAGAGGCCGACCTCGAGCGATTTCGCGTGTCGCTCGATGATTCGCGCACGAAGTTGAATCGCGCTCGCGAGCTGTCGGAGAAGAAGCTCATCGCCCAGACCGAGCTCGAGGCAGCCGAAGTGGCTGTGCGCTCGGCCGAGGCGCAGCTTCGATCGCAGCAGGCGGCCGTGACACAGTCACAGGCATCTCTGCAGCAGAATCAGGTCAACCTGGCACATACCGTCATCGAGTCGCCGATAGACGGACTCGTCATTTCGCGTAACGTCGATGTCGGGCAGACGGTCGCGGCCAGCATGTCTGCGCCCACGTTGTTCATCCTCGCAGCGGATTTGACGAAAATGCAGGTGCTCGCGAGCCTCGACGAGTCCGACGTAGGCCGCATCCGTCCCGGACAGGCCGTGCGCTTCCGCGTGGATGCCTTCCCAACTGAAGAGTTCCTTGGAGCCGTCACGCAGGTGCGGCTGCAGCCGACGACCGTGCAGAATGTCGTGACCTATCAGACCGTCATCGACGTCCCGAACCCCCAGCTGAAGTTGAAGCCCGGGATGACGGCGAACGTGAACATCGAGATCGCTCGGCGGCAGGATGTGTTGCGCGTGCCAAACACCGCGCTGCGGTTCCGTCCCCCGGCGGAAATCTTCACCGCACTCGGCCAAACGCCGCCGCCGACGGGCGGAGGCGGCCGTGGAGGTCGCGGTGGCGCAGGACCCGACACCCGCAACGCCCAACCATCACAGCCGCCGGTCGCACAACAGCAACCGGCGGTGCCGCAACAGCCCAGCAGCCCTCAGGGAGCCGCGGCCGAGAGGCGTCCGGCAACACAGCAGGCCGCCACCGAGCAGCGCCCGGCCATTCAGCCCCGAGCGTCCAACGAGCCCACGTCTGGGGAACAGCGGCCGGGGCGGCGTGGTGAGCAAGCGCAGAACGGTGAGAGCTCGTCAGAGCCTGGTTCAGGACGTGGTGCCGGAGATGGACGCCGAGGTGGACGCGGCAATTTTCAGGAACGCATGGCGAACATGACCCCCGAAGAGCGTGAGCGCTTCATGGAACGGATGCGCGCACGCGGCTTGACGCCGCCGTCCGACGGACAGACTGCTGCGACGCCACAGCGTGGCAGAGGGCAGGGCCCGCGCGCTGGGGCACGAACGACGCCCGCTCCTGCAGCCGCACAAGGCGGAGCGACGACGTTCGACGCCCTCTTCGGCCCCCTGCCTCCCACAGAAAGTTTGGGACAGGTCTGGCTGAAGGTCGACAACAAGCTGCAGCGCGTGCGGCTCAGGCTGGGCATTACCGACGGTCAGCAGACAGAGCTCATTCAGGCGCTCGACGGAAACCTCGACGATGGCACTGAGGTCGTCACCAGTGTCATCACCGGCGCGGTGCGCACGGCCGTCACGCCCCAGGGCGGCAACGCCTTTCCCGGCATGGGTGGGGGCCGCGGCTTCGATCGCGGCGGCGGATTCGGTGGTGGCGGCGGCGGTCGAGGCGGTGGACGAGGACAGTAATGCCGATCATTTCGGTTCGCGATCTCACCAGAACCTATGACGTCGGCGAAGTGAAAGTACACGCCCTCAGAGGCGTCTCGCTCGACATCGAAGCGGGAGAATTCGTTGCGGCGACCGGTCCATCAGGGTCTGGCAAGTCGACGCTGATGCACATCCTCGGCTGTCTCGACCGTCCTACGGGCGGTCAGTATGTGCTCGACGGCCGCGATGTCGCGAAGCTCAGCCGGAACGACCTGGCGGAGGTTCGCAACCGCAAGATCGGGTTCGTATTTCAGGGGTTCAACCTGCTCTCGCGCACGTCGGCGCTCGACAACGTCGAGCTGCCACTGCTCTACATGAACCAGACGATGAAGGCGGCCGAGCGGCATGCACGCGCGATGGGCGCGCTGAAGGCCGTCGGCTTGACCGAGCGGGCGCATCATCATCCGAATCAGCTGTCGGGCGGACAACAGCAGCGCGTGGCGATCGCGCGGGCGCTGATCAATCAGCCGTCCCTTCTGCTGGCCGACGAGCCCACGGGCAATCTCGACTCGCGCACCAGCGTCGAGGTGATGGGCATTTTTCAGCGATTGAATGCAGAACAAGGGATAACGGTTCTGCTGATTACGCACGAGCACGACATCGCGGAGTACGCGAATCGCATTATCGCCTTCCGCGACGGCCGCATCGTGGACAACAAGCCGGTGACGACGAGGCGGAACGCAGATACGGAGCTGGCCTCGATGCCGGCTATTGCATGAACCCCGCAATGCCAAATTCTCGATTGACGATTGCCAATCAATTTGGCAATTGTCCATCGGCAATTGCCAATGCTGTGAGGTACCAATGTCTCCCGTAATGACTACGCGTATCGCGTTCAAGGCGCTCGCGCGCAACAAGATGCGCACGGCGCTCACGATGCTCGGGATGATCATCGGCGTCTCGGCCGTCATCACGCTCGTTGCGCTCGGCAACGGCGCCCAGGCGCGCATCGAAGAGCAGATTCGATCGGGCGGCACGAACCTGGTGACGGTGTCGGCCGGCAACTTCACGATGGGCGGCGTGCGCGGTGGCTCGGGTGCCGCGGCCAGTCTCAAGGTCGAGGACCTCGAAGCCATCAAAAAGGAAGTGCCCAGTATTCAGTACATCGCACCAGGCGTGAATACACGCGCGCAGGTCATTGCGGGAAACCAGAACTGGTCGACGCGTCTCGAAGGCACCGATATCGACTTCCCGAGCATGCGAAACTGGCCCATCAGGTACGGGGTCTTCTTCAGCCCGCAAGACGTCAGCAGCGCGTCGAAAGTTGCGGTTCTCGGCAAGACGGTCAGCGATCAGCTCTTCGGACCGGACGTCGATCCCACTGGACAGATGATTCGCGTCCGCAACCAGCCGTTCAAGGTGATCGGCGTCATGGGCACGAAGGGCCAGCAGTCGATGGGCCAGGACCAGGACGATACGATCTTTGCGCCGTACACGACCGTGCAGAAGCGTCTTCAGGGACAGCAGAACATTCAGAACATCACGATTTCGGCGTCCAGCGCCGATGCCGTGTCCGATGTTGCCGACGCGGTCGCCGTCCTGATGCGATCGCAGCACAAGCTCATCGCCGGCGACCCCGACGACTTCACCGTCCGCACTCAGGAGGAGATAGCCGACATTCGCACGGCGTTCATCGAAACGTTCACGAATCTGCTGGCGGGCATTGCTGCCGTGTCGCTGCTCGTGGGCGGTATCGGCATCATGAACATCATGCTGGTGTCTGTGACCGAACGCACGCGTGAGATCGGCATTCGCATGGCGATCGGCGCCAAGGGCCGCGACGTGCTGCTGCAGTTCCTGGTGGAAGCCGTCGTCGTCAGCATGATCGGCGGAGGCGCCGGCATCGCGCTGGGGTTCGCGTTTGCGGAGCTCGCGACGCGAATCTGGGACTATCCGACGCAAGTGTCGATGGATGCCATTGCCATGGCATTCGGCTTCTCAGCCGTGATTGGGATTTTCTTCGGCTTCTATCCGGCGCGTAAGGCGGCAGCGCTGGATCCGATCGTGGCGCTCCGTTACGAATAAGGAGTCGACCCCGTTCTCACGACCAGAAGCTCGGCCACGGTCTTTCGCGTGACCGGATCCACCATGTCAGGTGCGATTGCCGCCAATGGGCCCAGGACGAACTCGCGCTCCCGGAATGCCGGGTGGGGAACGCGCAGGTCGCTCTCAGTGATGATCTCCTGGCCGTAGAGAATCAGATCGAGATCGAGCGTGCGCGGCGCCATTGGATAGGGCCGCATCCGGCCCCGCTCTTCTTCTATTTCCAGCAGGCGATCGAGGAGATCACGCGCCGAGAGCTGCGTCCACCCTACGACCACGGCATTGAGGTACACGCCGTGCTCGGATCCAACTCCTACTGGTTCGGTTTCGATGAGCGAAGATACGCTGACGTCGGTCAGGTCGAGCTTCAGTGCGTCGACCGCGTACTCGAGATGTGCACGCCGATCGCCAAGATTGCTGCCAAGAGAAACGGCCACGCGGAAGGGGTCAGACCCTCTTTTTACGCTTTCCGAAAGCATTCTTAGCGACTCATCGACGCGTTACGAAAAACGTAAAAAGAGGGTCTGACCCCTAATTCTTCGGGCGCTCGGCCATCACCTCGCCGCGCAGGACCTTGCCGTCGGAGTGGCGGCCGAGCAGATCTGTGCGGCCCTCGCCCGCCTGCTGAAGCAGGCGCAGGTGCTCTTTCATCTCGCCGAGGATCACACTCAGCATTTTGCCAATCCGAGCGTTCGTCACCTGATCCACGAGCGGCGTCCAGCGATCGATATACGCTTTCTGGTTGCGGGCATCGGCCTCGACAAGCGATCTGTAGCCGTCGCGACCGCCCTTCCCGGTTTCGCCGGGAGCCGTCAACTCGGTCACCGTGCCACCGAGATCGCCCATCGCGTCGGCCAGCCACTGAAGGTGCACCTCCTGGCGGCCAATCACCTGCTGGTATGCATTATTGCCGTCGTAGGATGCAACGGATCGCGCAATCAACTGCCGCGCGTTGAAGAGGTCGAGGGTTTCCCGATAGAAATCGACGAGGAATTTGCGGAACTCGGCGGGGCTCACGAATTCTGCTTCGCTTTACACGTAATACAGACGCGCGTCCACGGAATGGCGTTCAGCCGAGCCTCGGCAATAGGCTCGCCGCAGTCGCGGCAGACGCCATAGGTACCTTTCTGAATACGCTCGAGCGCCTCTTCGATCGCCTGCAGAATCTTCGCGTCAGTCTGCTTGAGCTTCAGCTGAATATGGACTTCGTTGTTGCCGGTCGCCTGATCGGCCAGGTCTCCCTGACGGGTGTTGGTGTCGAGCGTCACCGTCAGCGGATCGCGGCCGCCGCCCGTGAGGATCTCCCCACGTTTGCGCAGCAGCATCTCTTTGAATACGGTCACGTCCATCTTCTGTGGGGGGCCCCAACTCCCGCTCCGAGCCGCTCGCATGCGCGCCTCGACTTGGCGCGTCTCGCGGCTGAGCCAATCCCCTATTTTAGCTATTCGGCCCGCAGTGTCGCAAGCGGCTTGCGTTTCAGGACGTCGGCGCTCGCGGCCACACCAATAACCATGATCAGCAGCGACGTCACGATGGTACCGATCACGTTTTCGTGCAGCACCGGTCGCCATGGGATGTCGAGCGCGAACCGGCTGATGCCCCAGCCCAGGGCGAGCGCGCCGAACGACCCGACGGCGCCGGCAAGTGTACCGAGCAGGCCTGTACTCCACCATCAGCATGGCGGCAATCGCCCGCGAACTGGCACCGAGCGTCTTGAAAATCGCCGCCTCGTAGACACGCTGGAACTTGGTGACGGCAACCGCACCAATGAGAATCAACCCACCCGTCACGATGACCAGGCTGCCGACCACATCGATCGCAACCGTGACGACTCCGAACACTTTCCTGATCGTCTCGAGCACCTCTCGCAGGTCAATGACCGAGACGTTCGGAAACTTCACGACCAGGTCGTGCGTGAGCCGCGCACGCTGCGCCGGGTCGGCAAGATTGGCGCGCACGGGCGAGATGTACCAGTGTGGCGCGCTTTCGAACGTTCCGGCGCCGAACACGAACATGAAGCCGCCGCTGCGCCCATCCCGCCACTCGACGCGGCGGATGCCGCTGACCCTTGCGTAGATGGGCCGGCCGAGCACGTCGAAACGCATGACGTCGCCGACGGCGATGCCAAAGCGTTCGACGATGGTTTCTTCCACGGACACTTCTGGAAGCTGATCCGGGGTCTGCCCGCCGCACCGGAATCAGTACCCGGGGTCAGCCCCCCCTACGGGCTTTGGGAACCGTCCAGCAATGAGCGTCTCGTTTGCCTCGAGCTGTCCGCGGTAGGTGATCGTGTACTCGCGGGACAGCATTCCGCGCCCGCGCAGGTCTTCCACATCCTCGAGCCGCACGCCTCGACCCGTCACGCGCGCACGCAGAACGGGAATCAGCGTGGATTGCGACCCGGCCGGCAGCCGAGCGGCGAGAAATGCCTTCATGCCGGCAACCTGATCCTGCTGAATGTCGACCAAAAACAGATCAGGCGTGTCCTCGCCAATCTGCAGCGCGAACTGGTTCAGCAGATTCACCTGCAGCCCGCGCACACCCATGATGAAGAACGTGCCAAGACCCACCGCGAGCAGAATCACGCGCGTCTGATTGCCTGGCCGGCCGAGATGCAGCACGGCCTGGCGCATCGGAAACCAGGCGGACCGCGCAAGCGGCCGCGTCATGCGCGTCAACAGCCAGCCAAGCCCATGAAGGACGAGCGTGAGCCCGACAAACCCCAGGCACACGCTCAAACCCACTTGCACAGAGGCGGCCTGCCACGACGCCAGTGCCACGAGCGCTGCTGCCACTACGACCGTCGCGGCAATCTGAAACCAGTCGCGGCGCCGCCCGGTCATATCCTGCCGGAGCAACAACGACGGCTTTACCTGCCGCACCTCGAGCAGCGGCACCATCGCGAAAAGCAATGACACCAGCACTCCGACGCCGAGGCCCTGTAGCACCGCCGACCACGACAGGCCGTAAGACACCGTCAGCGTGCCGATCTGATTCAAATTGTCAGGAATGACCGCGATCGCCATTGCCGCAAAGACGACGCCGGCAAGGCTGCCGAGAAGACCAAGCGCGAGCGCCTGCAGCAGGTAAACCGATAGAATCTGGCGGCTCGTACCGCCCACACACTTCATCACGGCGATGCTTTTGATTTTCTGTTGCACGAACACACGCGTGACGCTCGACACGGCGATGCCACCCAGCACCACGATGACCAGGCCGACCAGGCTCAGATAGTTCTCCGCCCGCAGAAAGTCTTCACCTATCTGCTCCTGCCGATCGCGATAGGAACGCACGCGAACAAACTGCGGCCGAAGCTCGGTCTGAAGCTCGTTGGTCAGCGCGTCGATCCGATCCTCTGGGACACGCAACAGCATCTGCCGGACCACACGGCTGCCAATGGTCAGCAGGCCGGTGTCGGGCAGATCGCGGTAATCGACCATCACGCGGGGGCCAAGGCTGAAGGCGCTGAGCGAGCGGCCCGGCTCGAGCGCGATGACGCCACGAATCGTGAATCGCGAGCGGCCAATCACCATCTCATCGCCAACTTTCAGCCCCAGCTGTGCGAGGAGCTCGGGGCGCGCGAGCGCGCCCTTGTTACGTAGCAACGCGTGCGAGTACGGCCGCCCGTCCTGCAGCGTGAATTGCCCGTAGAACGGGAATCCAAGCTGGATCGCGCGAAGCTCGACGACTTTGCTGATGCCCAGCTTCTCATCCACCGGCCTCGCCATCGTCGCCATCTCGATGGAATCGATTCGCAACGAACCCGGGATCGAATCAACGCGCGAGGCAATCCGTTCGGGTGTGCCCTGCTGCCACGGCCGATCGCTGGAAATCAGGATGTCGGACGCAATCAACGTGCGCGCCTCAGCCGTCAGAACGAGGCGAACGCTTTGAATCACCGACCTCAGCGCGACGATCGCGCCGACGCCGATGGCAATGCAGACGAAGAAAAAGACCAGACGTTTCCACGCCGATCGCGTCTCGCGCAGCGCAGTCAGAAAGACAAATCGCATCTCGCGTCCCTTCCAGCCCTTAGCCCTTAGCCCTTAGCCCTCACCCGTGCCCCCCCGGCCCTTCCCTAAATCTGCACCCGTTCGGCGACCTTGCCGTCGCGCAGGTACACGCGCGCGTCGGCAAGCGCAGCGATCTCCTGATCGTGCGTCACCACAACGAGCGTCGCGCCACGCTGTCGGTTGATCGCCAGCAGCAGCTCGATGACCTGGTGACCGGTCTTGCTGTCGAGGTTGCCCGTCGGCTCGTCCGCGAGCACGATGACCGGCTCGTTCGAAAGCGCGCGCGCAATCGCCACGCGCTGCTGCTCGCCGCCGGAGAGCTGCGACGGATAGTGATGGCCGCGATCCTGAAGCCCGACTTCCACGAGGAGTTCGCGCGCCCGCGCGGCCGCATCGCGTCGCCCCGCGATCTCCATCGGCACCAGAATGTTCTCGACAGCCGTCAGCGAGGGAATCAGGTGGAACGACTGGAAGACGAACCCGATTTTGGCGCCGCGCAAACGAGCCAGCCGGTCTTCGTCGAGCTTCGTGATGTCGGTTTCGTCGATGACGATCGAGCCGCTGGATGGCGCGTCGAGACCCGCGATCAGCCCGAGCAACGTCGACTTGCCGCTGCCCGACGGGCCGACAATCGCCACGCGCTGCCCCGATGGCACGGTGAGATCGATTGGATGAAGAATCGTGAGCAGATGATCTCCGCTCTTGACTGTTTTCGAAACGCCGCGCAGCTCGATCATCTAGCGATCATCTTTTTCACGTCCGGCCACAGATGATCGGCAATGCGGGCGGAGCCGGCGAGGTTGGGATGAATGCCATCGGATTGGTTCAGATTGGGCACCCCGGCTACACCATCGAGGAGGAACGGAATGAACGTCACTTTGTTCTCGCGCGCAAGATCCTGAAACACCTGACGAAACGCAGCAGCGTATTGTTCCCCGTAGTTCGGCGGCGCTTCCATGCCGCAGAGGAGGATCGGAATGCCTCGCTGCTTCGCTCGATGGATCAGCGCCTGAAGGTTCTCTTTCATCTGCGCCACAGGCAGACCTCGCAGCCCGTCGTTTGCACCTAGCGCGAGAATGAGCAACCGCACATCGCCCTCGAGTGCCCAGTTGGCACGCCGCAATCCATCCGCCGTGGTATCACCCGACACGCCGGCATTGATGACCTCCAGGTCGTGCCCTTCCTCTTTCAACTTGCGCTGAAGCAGAGCTGGAAATGCCTGCTCCGTCTGTAGGCCGAGCCCGGCGGTCAGGCTGTCACCAAGCGCCACGACACGCGGCGCGGTCGGTTGCACAGGCGCCGAAGGGACTGGAGCCCCCGGCACCTCTGACGGGGGCTCTTGAGACCTGTCGACGCGACCGCACCCGATCGTCGCAAGCACAAGGAGGCAAAGGAGAACGCGATTCAACCTCCCTATTTTACTGTCGTATACTCCCCCCGGTGGTCACCATTGCCTTCCAACCGGCGCTGACCCGCGCGAGGGTGGCTCTGGAACGCGGCCGGCATGCTGAGGCGATCGCTCTGCTGATGCAGGCGCTCAAATCCTCGGGCCTCAAACCCGAAGACGTGCTCGGCCTGCGATGCACACTCGCCGAAGCCTGGCTGATGGGCGACGATGTCGCCCAAGCCGCCGGCATTCTGGGGCGGCCAGCGGATTCGCCCCGCGACGATCTCCCTCCCGCCCTCCTCTCGGCGCTCTGGCGGCTTCACGGCCGTATCGCGTTTGCCAAGGGCGACCAGTCCCGTGCGATCGCCCTCCTCGGACGCGCGCTGCGCCATGCCGAACAAGCGCACGATTCCGAAGCCATCGGCCTCGCCCACTTCGAGCTCGGCCTCTGTTACAACCAGGTCGGCGACATCGCGATCGTGCGCGAGCACATCGCCAAGGCCGCACCGGCTCTTCACGCGGCAGGCAATCGACGGTACCTCGCGCTGCTTCACTCGCTGTCGGGCCGGGTACTTGCGCAGGGCGGGCGCATGGACGAAGCGATGACGGCGTTTCGTCAGGCCGAAAAACTCGCAACGTCGGTACACGCAGAAGATGTGCTTGGCATCATCTGCAACAACCAGGCAAACGTGGCGCTGATTCAGCACCGCCTCGAGCTGGCACTTTCGCTCTCCGAACAAGCTGCGGCGCTGCAGGAGCAGAACGGCCGGGGTCGCGGGTTCGCGATTTCGCTCGCCACACTGGGTCAGATTCTCGTACGGCTCGGCAAACTCGAGCGCGCCGAAAAAATCCTGCACCGTGCCCTCGAGGCGCGCGGGCAGACGCAATACAACGAGATCAGCGGCGCTGTGTACGACTCACTCGTACAGATCGCGCTGATGCGGGGGGATTACGAATCCGCCAGCGACTATCTTCGTCAGGCCGGCGACGCGTACGGCAGCTATGGCGGACAAACCGGCCTCTGGTACGAGTGGTCAATTCGCGTGCTCGAAGCGAAACTGGCCGCGCGGCAAGGCGCAACAGACGAAGCACTGAGGCTGGCGAACGAAATTGCCGCGAAAGCGCCTCCTGCTGAAGCCATACAGGCGGAGCTCATCGCGTGCGAAGCCCTGCTGGCCGCCGGTCGCGCGCCGGATGGAGAGGCACGGCTCGCCGATGTCGCTTCCCGAATCGATGCCAGCGTGATCCCCGGCGCCTGGGGCGAATTCCTGCGGCTGCGCGGCACGATGCACGCCGCCGCAGAGCGCCTGTCAGAGGCGTATCACGACATCGCCCAAAGTGCGAGCGTGTTCGAGCTGATCGGCGAGGGATATCAAGGCGCGCTCAGCCATCTTGCACTCGGCCGGCTCGCGAGCCGCGCCGGCGTGCGCTCGCAGGCCGAGCATCAGTTCAAGCTGGCGGCGTCGATGTTCGAATCGCTCGGAGCCGCCCGCGATCTCCTGGAAACGCAGAAAGCCACCTCGAAAATTCCGCCCGCAGAATCGACCGAACCCGTGGTCGCCTCGATCGACGCGGACGATGCCATCGTCCGCCGCCTGGTCGACGCGGCTGCGTTTCCCGAGCTGCTCGGTCACGAAACCGCCGCGGCGGTACGCGATACGTTGGATGCCGATTGCGCGGTCGTATTCACTTCTCCTTCGCAAGGCGATCTCCGGCTGATTGCCTGGACCGGCGGTGATGCCGATCGCGCGCGAGGAATCGCCGCGCAGGCCATCGGCCGCACGCATGGAACGGGCTGGGTCATTTCGGAACAGGCGGGACGAGACGTCGACGGCCCTCGATACGTCGCGATTCTCTGTCCACGGCCGATTGCCGACCCGCTCAAACGCCGGCTGCGAATGATCGCCGCCATCGCTGCGCAGGGGTTCGACCTGTGTAACGCCCGTCAGCGCCCGCCTGCACCGGCCGAGATCGTCCACGAGCAGCCTCTCGAGCCGCTGCTCCCCGGCTTCCTTTGCGCCAGCCCCGCCATGATGCGCGTGGTCGAGCACATTCAGAGGCTGCAAGGCAACGATCTCACGGTGCTTGTGACCGGCGAGAGCGGAACTGGCAAAGAGCTGGTCGCGCGTGCGATTCACGTCGGCTCACTCCGAAGCTCGGCCGTCTTCCTTCCTTACAACTGCACGACGACGACACGCGATCTGGCAGACACCCAGCTCTTCGGACATCGGCGCGGAAGCTTCACCGGAGCGGTCAACGATCAGCTGGGTCTCGTGAGGACCGCGACAGGCGGCACGCTTTTCCTCGACGAGATTGGGGATCTGCCGATCGACGTGCAGCCGAAGCTGCTTCGCTTCCTCGAGCAGGGCGAGGTGATGCCGATTGGCGAAACCCGGCCGCAGCGCGTCGACGTGCGCGTGATTGCCGCGACCAACGCCGACCTCGAGCAGCGCGTCGCCGAAGGAAAGTTCCGCGAAGATCTGTACTACCGGCTGACGGTCATACGCCTGATCATCCCGCCCCTACGCGAGCGGCGGGAAGAGATTCCGCACCTGACGAGCCTGTTCCTGCGCGAGGCCTCCGAGCGTCTCGTCAAGCCAGACGTGTTCCTGACGCCTGAAGTGCTGGAGCTGCTCGCCCAGCACTGGTGGCCGGGTAACATCCGCCAGCTCCGCAACGAGATTCAGCGGCTCGTCGCCCTCAGCCGCGCCGGCCAGGGCATCGGACCAGAACACCTGTCGCCCGAGATTACGTCGGCCTCCATCCGGCAGCAGGAGGTTGTGGGCGTGGTCGGAGAGACGCCGCGCCCAGCGGCGCGAGTGCCCATCACGTCACTAGCGGACGCCGTAGATGGACTCGAGCGGGAGATCATCGAGGCGACGCTCCATCAGAGCAATGGAAACATCTCCGAAGCGGCGCGAACGCTCGGCCTCACTCGCCGAGGCCTCTACCTCAAACTCCGGCGTCTCGGCTTTGAGGGCGCGCCACTAAGCGAGTAAGTCCTACTCCATGCGCCGCTAACGGATACCAAGTAATCAGTTAATAAGATGACTGGATACTTAGTATCCTGTATCCAATTGATTCCTTCCTACCTATATGCGGGAGTCATATGACATAAGACCATATATATCAATATCTTACATAAGATGATAGATTTCCGGACTATCGGCTAATCTGTTGGCCTGTCGATTGATACACTCCGCCAGCGTCAAGCTGGTTCCTTGGAGGTCCAATGCAGGCACTGACCATCACCACGAAGATGACAAAACCCGCGACCGGACGTGCGCACCGTCGTTCCCTTGCGCTGCCAGGCCGTGTGACCTGGAAAGATGCGCGAGGCACGACGCGGTTTGCCTGCGTGGTGACGCGTAACATCAGCGACACCGGAGTGTTCATCGAATGGAGGGAGGCGACCTCGATTCCACTCTACAGACTCGTCACCTTTCAGCTCGAGCGCGACGCGCGGAACGCCGCCGGCCTGCATCCCGCGCTTCGTTCCGGCAAAGTGCTCTCGGCGGTGTATCGTGCCGGCACCTTTCAGAAATCGACCGGCACCCCCGACGGGTATGGCCTGCGACTCCTGATCGAGCCTTCAGTGGCATCACGGAACTCTGCTGAACGTGTTGAGGCGACGGCGTAGCAACTTACGCACTATTGGAAGATTGGCAGATTGGTAGATTCGCAGATCAAAGCATTCTGTAATCTGACAGTCTGCCAATCCTCGAATCTGCGAATTCAGTAATTCAGATGGCCGCCTGTATTGCAGCGGCCATTTCTTTTGTACTAGCCTTTCCACCCATGTCCGGTGTCTTCGGATCGCCGCTCGACAGCACTTTCGTGATGGCCGCGACGATCGTGTCGTGCGCCTTATGCTCGCCGAGGTGATCGAGCATCAGCGCGCCTGCCCAGATGGCGCCGATGGGATTGGCAATCCCCTTTCCTTTGATGTCCGGCGCCGAACCATGAATCGGCTCGAACATCGACGGGTACTTTCGTTCTGGATTGATGTTGCCGCTGGCCGCCAGGCCGAGGCTGCCTGAAATCGCCGCCCCGAGGTCCGTCAGGATGTCGCCGAACAGATTCGAGGCCACGATGACGTCGAGCGTCTGCGGATGCGTCACCATGCGTGCCGCCAGCGCGTCGACGTGGTATTTCTTGAATGCGACGGTCGGAAACTCCCTGCGCACCTCGTCGACGACCGCATCCCACAGCACCATGGAGTGCTGCAGCGCGTTCGACTTGGTGGCGCTCGCCAGTTCGCGCCTCGGTCGCTTTGCCGCCAGTTCGAACGCGTAGCGCGCAATGCGGCTGATGCCGTGGCGCGTGAAGAGACCGGCCTGCTCCACGGCTTCGTACGGCGTGCCGGCGTGGATCTTTCCGCCGATGCCGGCATACTCGCCTTCGGAGTTTTCGCGCACGCAGATCATGTCGATGTCGGCGGGCCCGCGATTGGCGAGCGGCGAGTTCACGCCGGGAAACAGCCGCATCGGCCGCAGGTTCACGTACTGATCGAAACGCTGCCGCAACGGCAGAATCAGCTCCCACACAGCGATGTGGTCGGGCACGGACGGATCGCCGACGGCACCAAAATAAATCGCGGGAAATTCCGCGAGCCGATCGAACGCATCGGGCGCCATCATGCGCCCGTTCTTCGCGTAGTACGCACATCCATACGGAAATTCGACGAGATCAAAAGCAAAGCCGCCGCGCGAGGCTACGGCCTCGAGTACGGTCAGCGCCGCTGGAATCACTTCCTGGCCAATACCATCACCTGGAATCACCGCGATGCGATGCTTCGCCGCCATTCACGCTCCTCGGCCGACCTGTTGGCCGGCACCCTGCTGCGGTTTTTCGTTATCGCTGAATGTCCCGCGCCGCGGGATAACCTGGAATGCTCGTTGCCGCGCGGACCGCGCGGACTATCGCCTCTGCCATGGCATCGGCCGCCAGGGCTCCGATGCGCGTCACGTCGCTCGTCTCAATGCGACCCGTCGCCAGGGCGAAGACGACATCGCCATCGCCCATCGTATGTGCGGGATAGAGCGCGCGCGCCAATCCATCCTGCGCCATCTGCGCCACTTTGGTCGCCTGCACCTTCGTCAGACGCGCATTGGTCGCGACGACGCCGATCGTTGTGTTCTGACCAGCCTTGGCCTCTTGCGGCTTGCCGGTCCTCAGCAGCGTGCGCGCATTTGCCAGGCCCTTACCGTCGGCTCGCAGCACACCTGCCACGATCTGGCCCGTTGCCGGATCGACGACGTCACCTACGGCATTGACGGCGACAATCGCAGCAACCACGAGGCCGCCAGAATTTGCCGGCGCAGCAATCGACGCGGTGCCCAGGCCGCCCCTCATCGGTCCTCCGGCGCCCGTGGTCTTTCCGACCGTCGCTCCCGCACCCGCGCCGACACTTCCCTCCTGCACCGGTCCATCGGTCGCGGCGGCCGCCGCGCGATAGCCGCAGTCGGCGGTCGGCCACACGTCTGGGCGATTGCCGACATGGAGGTCAAAAAGGATGGCGCCCGGCACGATGGGCACTCTGGACCCGCGCAGCTCGAAGCCGACTTTCCGCTCGTAAAGATACTTTTTGACGCCCGTCGCCACATCGAGACCGAACGCACTGCCACCCGACAGGAACACGCCGTGCACCTGCTCCACAAGGTTGACCGGGTTGAGCAGGTCGGTCTCAATCGTTCCGGGAGCGGCGCCGCGTACGTCGACACCGGCCACCGCACCTTCTTCGGTGAGGATCACGGTACAACCCGTCGGTCGTTCACTGAGCGTGACCTGACCGACTTTAATACCGGCAACGTCGGTCAGGCCTTTCGACGCAGTCTGTGTGTTCATGGGAACGGCCAGGCAGCCCGCCAAGATGGCGGCTGCAAGCACTCGTCGCATCCCGACATCATAACCGCCTTCGCTCGCACGGAACCTTAGGACTTGAATCGGTGCGGCGTCGGTGTCAGATTCGTAGCAGATGCCCGACCAACTCGCGCGACAGCGCAGCACCACGCTGCTCTTTTATGGGTGCGTCCTTCTTCTCGGCTACCTGCTCTTTCAACTCTTCGAACCGTTCCTGAGCCCGCTGGCCTGGGCCGCTATCTTCGCGGCGTTCTTCTTTTCGCGTTACAAGCGCCTCGAGCGGCGCTTTGGCAAAACGTCCGCAGCTTCCATCAGCACGGCCCTGGTCGCGCTCATCATCGTCGTGCCGTCCGTTCTCGTGGTGTTGGCATTCATCCAGGAGGCAAGGCAGACACTCGGAGAGCTCGATCTCGCGGCGGGCAGCTCGAAGGGGTTCGAGCGTGTCCAGGGTGCATGGAGCTGGCTGCAGCGGCAGCGGTTTGGCCGCGACATTCCCAATCTCGACGCTGTGCTGCGGACGGCGACATCGCGTATCGCCAGTCCAGTGGCCGAGGGAGCGGGGTTTTTGGCACGCGGCGTCGTCGTCGTGATTGTGAATGTCGTCATCATGCTGTTTGCGTTGTTTTTCTTCTTCAGGGATGGCGACGCGATCATGAGCCGCATCAGACGCGTGCTACCCTTCGACCCGTCGTTTAGCGAGGGACGCATCCGCGAGACGGCCGAACTCATTCGTGCGGGCATCAGCTCGGGTTTGATTGTCGCGTTGGTCCAGGGCGCGATTGGCGGAGTCGCGTTTGCCATACTCGGGCTGGGCGCCCCTGTTTTCTGGGGCGTGACGATGGCCTTTTTCTCACTCCTTCCGCTGGGCGCGTGGATCGTGTGGTTTCCTGTTGCCGTCTGGCTGCTCTTGACCGGCGAGGTGGCGCGCGGCATCGCGCTGGCCGTCATCGGTGCGGGCGGCATCAGTCTGGTCGATAATTTCCTTCGCCCGATCCTGCTGGCCGGCCGTACGCAGATGAACGGGCTGCTCGTGTTCATCAGCCTCCTTGGAGGCATTTCCGCGTTCGGCCTGATTGGTCTCGTGCTCGGCCCCGTCACCATGGCCGCCGCGATCAGCTTCGTCGATGCGTATGCGACAGACCGCAGGGAGTTGACGGTCACCGATGACGTTTCCGCGAAGAGCGATCGGCGCAGCAAGGCTTGAAGTTCCGGTCTTCGAGGAAATCGAAGCGGATCGCGGGGCCACGGGCCAGGCGCTGCTCATCGTCGTGTTATCGAGCATGGCCGCCGGCATCGGCCTCACGTCGAGCTACTACAACGCTCCGGTTCTTCACCGCGTGATGCTGGCGCTTCTTTTGTGGGTGTTCTGGGCCACCTCGACCTACCTCGTCGGCGTGTACCTGATGCCCGAGCCGCAGACGCAAACCGATGTCGGCGAGCTGCTGCGCACCATCGGCTTCGCGGCGTCGCCAGGGATGCTTCGGATTTTCGGCGTCGTTCCCGCGCTCGGCCCTGTGATCTACGGTCTGTCAACGGCATGGATGTTCGTCGCGATGGTCATCGCGATCAGGCAGGCGCTCGACTACAAGAGCACCGGCCGGGCCATCATCGTCTGTCTGATTACGTGGATTATCGCCTTGTTCATGGCCGCCATGGTTGGAGCGATTCTCTTTATCTTCGCCGACGAGGTCGTTTCTTGATCCCGGAAGAAACGCCGCAAACCGTCAAGCCAACAACGCAGCCTGAAGATCGGATCCTGCTGGAAGGGCCCCACTCGCGCATTCGTGAGGCCCGACTGCTCTTCAACGCCGTCAAGGATTTCATCGCCGGATTCCGCACGTTCCATTTCTGCGGGCCGTGCGTCACCGTATTCGGATCGGCGCGCATCCGCGAAGGGCATCCGTACTACCAGCTTGCGATCCAAGTTGGAAAGGGACTGGCAAAGATGGGATTCACCGTCATGACCGGCGGCGGCCCGGGACTGATGGAGGCCGCCAACCGCGGCGCCCGCGAAGCTGGAGGTGGCTCGGTCGGCGTCAACATCGTGCTGCCGTTCGAGCAGGAGCCCAACCGGTATTGCGATCGCATCGTGACGTGCCGTTACTTCTTCGTGCGCAAAGTGCTGTTGTTCAAGTACCTGGTACGCGTTTATCGCGCTGCCCGGCGGTCTCGGCACGCTCGACGAATTGAACGAGGCGCTGACGCTCATCCAGACGAAGAAGATTCTGCACTATCCGGTCGTGCTGATGGGCGCGACCTACTGGCGAGGATTTCTGGCGCTGCTCGAAGACATGGTGAAGGCGGGCACTGTCAGCGCAACAGATCTGAAGTTGTTTCTGGTGACCGACGACCTCAACGAAGCGCTCGAACACATCCGCAAGCACGCCATCGAAGAGTTCAAGCTGATGAAGAAGCCGCCGATCAAGCCGTGGCGCCTGCTGAGGGAGAAACGGTATCCGGTGGTGCTGACGGATCAGTAGTCACCCGTCATGGCAGATGGCAGATGGCGGATGGCACCTGTGTGGATCCAAGCCATGGCAGATGGCTAATGGCTGATGGCTGAGTGTCCTTCTGCCATATGCCATCTGCCATTTGCCATTTCAGCGTGCGTCAACCCTCGTGCTCGTCCTTCTCCTCGAACGGCTGCACCGTGGTGTTCAGCGCCGATAGCGACACGCTGCGCTGAAAGGCTGCCCACACAGCCTTCGACAGGAGCGTGCGGAAACCGCCTTTTTCCAGCTGATACAGGGCATGTGCGCTGGTCCCGCCCGGCGAGGTGACGAGGTTTCGCATCTCTGCGGGATGGGACGGTGAGTGTTCGGCGTAGATGGCCGAGCCGCGAACGGTCTGTGTCACCAGCATTCGCGCGTCTTCGCGCGAGAACCCGAGGTGCACGGCCGCGTCGATCAGCGCCTCCATGAAGAGAAACACATAGCTTGGACCTGAGCCGCTGATGGCGGTGGCCATGTCGAGAAACGCCTCGTCCGAAACGTAGAGCTCTTTGCCGAATGCACGCAGGATGGCCTGCGCCTCCGAGCGCTGCGCCGGCGTCACCGCACTGCTGGAGGTCCACACCGTCATGCCTTCGGCCACCTGCGCCGGCGTATTCGGCATCGACCGCACGACCGACGCGTGCCTCAGCCCCTGCGTCATCGACTCGATTCGCGCGCCCGCAATGATGGACAGGACCAGTGCATCCTTTCGCAGCTTGCCGCACAGATCACGAAACACGAACCGCAGCATCTGCGGCTTGACCGACAGAATGACGATGTCGGCGCCCTTCGCCGCCTTGACGTTCTCGCTCGTGATTGTCACGCCGAAGCGCTTTTCGAGATCCTGTATGCGGTCGGCGTGCGGATCGCTCGCCGTAATGAACTTCGCATCGACAGTGTGCGAGTTCAGCAGCCCGCCAATCATCGCGCTGCCCATCGCGCCGCTGCCGATGAAGGCAATCGACCGCCCGCTCAGCGGATTGACCGCGCGCTTATCCGCCATGCTTGCTACTTTTTCCATATGTCACCTAGCTTGTAGCCAGTAGCCGGTAGACGGTTACGGACTGTCGATTTGCGACTGCCGACTGCCGACTGCCTGCCGACTGCTGACTGCTGACTCTTCACGGTCTCGTCTGCCCTGTCCCCTCAATGACCCACTTGTATGTCGTCAGCTCGCGCAGCCCCATTGGACCACGCGCGTGCAGCTTCTGCGTCGAAATGCCGACTTCGGTGCCTAAACCGAATTCCCCACCGTCAGTGAACTGTGTGCTCGCGTTCACGAACACCGCGGCCGCGTCCACTTCGTTCAGAAATCGACTGGCTGCCGCCTTATCCTGCGTCACGATGGCCTCGGAGTGGCCCGAGCCATGCTCCCGAATGTGTTCGAGCGCTTCGTCCAGACTGCCGACGACTTTGACTGCCGCAACCAACGAAAGGAACTCCTTGCCCCAATCCTCTGACACGGCCGGCACAAAGGCCGCACCTGCCGCATCCAACAAATGAGAGGACTCTGCGTCGGCATGAATCTCGACGCGCGCCTTACTCCACTCCGCCGCCATCCGCGGCAACCAGGCCGGCGCAATTGCTCGATGCACGAGCAGCGTATCGAGAGCGTTGCAGATCGTCGGCCGTCGTACTTTCGCGTTGTAGACAATCCGCAATGCCATCTCCGGATCGGCGGACCGATCCACGTACGTGTGACAGACGCCGGCGCCCGTTTCGATCACAGGAATCGTTGCGTTCTCAATCGTTGCCTTGATCAATCCTTCGCCGCCGCGCGGGACGATGACGTCGATGTACTCGCGTAGCTTCAGCATTCGCTGCACCAGCGCGCGATCGGTCGATGTGATGAATTGAACGGCAGCGTCCGGCAGCCCGGCTTCCTTCACGCCCTCCTGAATGGCTGATGCGATCGCCCGGTTGCTGGCAAGCGCCTCGCTGCCGCCCCGCAGCACAACGGCGTTGCCGGTCTTGATGCAGATGGCCGCCACGTCGCTCGTGACATTCGGCCGCGACTCGTACACAACACCGACCACGCCAAGCGGCACGCGCCGTTTCGAGATGGCCAGCCCGTTGGGCCGCGTCACTCGGTCGAATGTCTCGCCGACAGGATCGGAAAGTCGGGCGACAGCCTCGACATCGCGGGCCATTACGCCGATGCGTTCGGCCGTCAGGCGCAGACGATCGAGCTCCACTCGCGCCGACGCGCTCGCACAATCCTGCGCGTTGGCTGCGAGAATCTCCTTCTCGCGCGCACGCATCGCGTTGGCGATCGCGTCGAGGGCCCGGTTCTTGAGTTGCGTCGGCGCCTGCGCGAGGACCACCGACGCCCTTTTCGCGCCCGACGCTTTCTCGACGAGTTCGTCTGTCGTCACCGGCATCCTAATCCCTAATCCCTAATCCCTAATCGCTCAGAGAACGTTAGAGCATGACCACATTATTACGATGGATGACCTCGTCGCCGAAGTGATACCCAAGAATCTGCGTAATCTGGGCCGATCGGCATCCTTTGATGCGTTCGAGATCGGCCGAGCTGTAGTTGGCGACGCCGCAGCCGATCGATTTGTTTTCCGGCCCGACGATGTTGACGCTGTCGCCCCGGTCGAACGGACCTTTCACGTTGACGACCCCCGCCGGCAGGAGCGACCGTCCGCGTCCCAGCGCCGTGACGGCGCCCGCGTCGATGTGCGCGGCAGCCTTGCCCGCGAGCCCCGATAAAATCCAGCGCTTGCGGCTTTCCATGCGCGTTCGACTCGATGGAAACCGCGTGCCGACGTCCTCCCCTTTGACGGCTTTGACAAGAACATTCTCTATCGTTCCGCCGGCCACGAACACGGTAATACCGGATTCGGTGGCCAGGCGAGCGGCCTGCAGCTTGGTCATCATTCCGCCCGTGCCGCGCGCCGTACCCGCCCCTGCAGCGAGGGCCAGGATGGCGTCAGAGATGATCGGCACCTCGGCAATCAAGGTCGCCGATGCGTAGCGGCGGGGATCGGCCGTGTACAGCCCCGCCTGATCCGTGAGCAACACCAGCAGATCCGCGTCAATCAGATTGGCCACCAGCGCAGACAGGTTGTCGTTATCCCCGATCTTGATTTCCTCGGTCGCCACCACATCGTTCTCGTTGATGATGGGGACCACATGCCGATCCAGCAGCGCGAGCAGCGTGTTGCGCGAGTTGAGATAGCCCTGCCGGTCTGCAAGGTCCCCTCGCGTCAGCAGCGTCTGCGCAACCATGAGCCCTTCGCGTGAGAACAGCTCGTCCCACATCTGCATCAGCTTGGTCTGACCGACAGCGGCGAGAACCTGTTTGAATGGAATGTCTTTACCATTGCGGGTCACGTTCAGCGCCTCGCGGCCGGCGACGATCGCACCCGACGACACGAGCGCCACCTCGTGGCCCTCGCGCACGAGCCGCGCAATCTGGCGCGCCACTCCGGCCATGGCCGGACGCGCGAGGTGATCGTCGCCTCCGGTCAGCGTGTTGGTGCCCACCTTCACCACGAGGCGCTTTGTGGTCCTCTCCCCCATCTTTTCGGTGCTCATTTTATATCGAGCTATAATCTCAGCTCGCCAGAACCAGGAACCCAGAGCCAAGAACCAGAACCCAGAACCGCAGAACCCAGAACCCCGAACCGCTGTATAGGAGATTGCATGTTGCGGAAGCTCTCGATCATCTGTGCGGTGTTGTGCGCAAGCCTCCCACTGGCCGCTCAAAACGGCGCCAAGAACGGCGAATGGCGTTCCTATGCGGCAGACCCGGGAAGCACCAAATACTCGCCACTCGATCAAATCAACAGAGACAACGCCAAGGACCTGCGCATCGCCTGGCGATTCCGCACCGACAATCTCGGACCGCGGCCGGACTTCAACATGCAGTCGGTGCCCATTGTCATCGGTGACGTGATGTACGTGCAGGCAGGCACACGCCGCACCGTTGTCGCGCTGAATGCGACGACCGGCGAATTGTTGTGGATGTGGCGGATGGACGAAGGCAAACGCGGTGCGTCGGCCCCGCGTCAGGGCTCGGGACGCGGCCTGGCGTATTGGACCGACGGCAAGGGCGACGAGCGAATCGTGACAGTGACACCCGGCTACCACCTGGCGCAGCTCAACGCCAAGACCGGTCTTCCCATCCCGTCGTTCGGCAAGAACGGCGTCGTCGATCTCAAGACCGAAATCGATCAGCCTGGCATCGATCTCGAGACCGCCGACATCGGGCTCAATTCACCGCCCGCGCTGGGCAACAACGTCATTGTCGTCGGCGCCGCTCACCTGCCCGGCGGTGCGCCGCGCGCAAAAGAGAATGTCAAGGGATACATCCGCGGTTACGACGTCCGCACCGGCAAGCGCCTGTGGATCTTCCATACGATTCCGCAGCCCGGCGAGTTTGGAAACGACACGTGGGAACAAGATTCGTGGTCCTATTCAGGGAATGCGGGCAACTGGGCACCCATCTCCATCGATGAAGAACTGAATCGCGTTTATCTGGCGACTGAGGATGCGACCGGCGACTACTTCGGCGGGCATCGTCCCGGGAATAACCTGTTTACGAGCAGTGTTGTCTGCCTCGATTTGAATACGGGCAAACGCTATTGGTATTTCCAGGCGATCCATCACGACATCTGGGACTGGGATTTCCCGGCGCCGCCGATCCTGATGGACATTACCGTCAACGGCAAACCCATTAAAGCCATCGGGGTGCCGTCGAAGCAGGCATTTCTCTATGTGTTCGATCGCGTGAGCGGCCAGCCGGTGTGGCCCATCGTCGAACGACCAGTACCGCGTGGGAAAGTGCCGACCGAATGGTACGCGCCGACACAGCCCTATCCGACGAGGCCCGCCGCGTACGATATGCAGGGCATTCGCGAAAGCGACGTCAACGACTGGACGCCCGAGATCAAGGCCGAAGCGCTGCGCGTGCTGAACCTGCACAGATACAGCGACAACCTGTTCGAGCCGCCGATCGATCGCGGCCAGGACGGCAAATACGGCATGATCATGATGCCGGGCAACAACGGCGGAACGAACTGGGAAGGCGGCGCGTTCGATCCCGAGACGAAGATCGCCTACATTTTCTCTTCGACCGAGTTCAATCGCCGATCGCTCATCAACGATGCCGCGCGTTCGAACATGAACTACATCGACGGTGGTGGCGGCGGGCGAGGTGGCCGGGGTGGCGGTAGAGGCGAAGGGGGCGCAGAAGCGTCCGGTGCGCCGCCTGCTGGCGCCGGCGGAGCCGGCGGACGCGCGGGTGGCGCTGGAGGCGCCGACGCCGCACCGCCGCTGAATGCGTTCGGACTGCCGCTCATCAAGCCGCCATATGGGCGCGTGACGGCGATCAACATGAACACCGGCGATCACGTGTGGATGCAGCCCATCGGCGGCACCCCGGAGAACATCAAGAATCACAAGATGCTGCAAGGGGTCACGATTCCGCGCACGGGGCGTCCCGGCCGAACCGGCATCATGCTGACTAAAACCCTGTTGTGGGCCGGCGAGCGCGGTCCGCTCGACAACGTCGACGGTCAGACGGTGTCGTGGTTCCGCTCGTACGACAAGGCGACGGGCGCCATTGTGTCGGAGATGCAGATTCCGGCCAACGTCACCAACGTTCCGATGACCTACATGGCCGGCGGCAAACAATACATCGTCGTTGCGGTCGCCGCCGTCGGGAAACCGGCGGAGCTGCTCGCGCTGGCGTTGCCGTAGAACGTGCGGTTCCAGGTTCTGGGTTCTGCGGTTCTAGGTTCCGGTTCAAGGTTCTGGGTTCTAATTATCCGAACCAAGAACCCAGAACCAGAACCTAGAACCACAGAACCCAGAACCGAGAACCGCTATGATCCCGTTACCCGTTAAGGAGGTTCGATGACGCGCTCGGTCTTTGCGCTCGTAGGGCTGCTTGTCGTCGCAGCTGTTGTGTCGATGTCGGCGCAGTTCGGCACGACCAACGGTGAATGGCGCGCATACGCAGGCGAACCGGGCATAACCAAGTACTCGCCCCTGGATCAAATCAACAAAGACAACGCAAAGAACCTGCGAATCGCCTGGCGGTTCAAGACCGACAACCTCGGTCAACGGCCAGACTACAACATGCAGGTGACACCACTCATGGTGAACGGCGTGATGTACGCGCAGGCGGGCGTGCGACGCGCGGTCGTGGCCATCGACCCGGAAACGGGCGAGCAGTTGTGGATGTGGCGAATGGACGAAGGCAAACGCGGCGAAGTCGCGCCGCGCCAGGGCGCAGGCCGTGGTGTCGCGTACTGGACCGACGGAAAAGGCGACGAGCGAATTCTCACTGTGACTCCGGGCTATCACCTGGTGGCGCTCAATGCCAAGACTGGCATTCCTGTCCCCTCGTTCGGCAAAAACGGCATCGTCGATTTGAAGACCGAGCTCGATCAACCCGGCCTCGACCTCACGACGGCCGATATCGGCCTCAACGCGCCGCCGGCCGTAGGGAATAACGTCGTCGTCGTCGGCGCAGCCCACACACCGGGCGGCGCTCCGCGCGCAAAGGAAAACGTCAAGGGGTACGTCCGCGGCTACGACGTGCGCAGCGGCAAGCGACTGTGGATATTCCACACGATTCCGCAGCCAGGCGAACAAGGCAACGAGACTTGGGAAAAGGACTCGTGGTCGTATACCGGCAACGCCGGCAACTGGGGCGCTATTACCATCGACGAAGCGGCCAATCGCGTCTATCTCGCAACCGAAATGGCGACCGGCGACTACTATGGGGGCCACCGTCCCGGTGCAAATCTGTTTACTGATTGCGTCGTCAGCCTGGATCTCAACACGGGCAAGCGCTACTGGTACTTCCAAGCCATCCATCACGACATCTGGGACTGGGACTTCCCCGCTCCCGGCATCCTGATGGACATCAACGTCAACGGGAAACCGATCAAAGCGATCGGTGTGCCCTCGAAACAGGGTTGGCTGTACGCCTTCGACCGCATGACGGGCGCACCAGTTTGGCCAATCGAGGAGCGGGCCGTCGAAAAAGGCACCGTGCCCGGCGAGTGGTATTCGCCGACGCAGCCCTATCCGACCAAGCCTGCCCCATTCGAGCGCCAAGGCGTCTCTGAAGCTGACTTGATCGATTGGACCCCCGAGCTCAAAGCCGAAGCACTGCGCATTGCCGGCCTTCACAAGATCGGCCCAATCTTCACGCCTCCGATTACGATGGGCGACGGTGGCAAAGCGGGTTTGTTGATGCTGCCTGCGGCGACCGGCGGGGCGAACTGGGAAGGCGGCGCCTTCGATCCTGAAACAGGGATCGTCTACATCTTCTCGACGACAAATCCCACGCGGCTCAGCCTCATCAACGATCCTTCGCGATCGAACATGAACTTCATCCAGGGCGGTGGCGGTGGTGGTGAAGGCCGCGGCGGCGGCGAAGGCCGTGGCGGGGGTGCCGGTGACGAGGGACGTGGTGGCGGCGCTCGAGGTGAAGGCGCCGGAGCGGCGCCAGGCGCAGCGCCGGGCGCGGCGGCGGGACGGGGACGCGCGAATCTTCCGCCGACAACAGTTTTCGGATTGCCACTCGTGAAACCCCCGTACGGGCGTATCACCGCCATCAACATGAACACGGGCGATCACGTGTGGATGCAGCCAATTGGCGACACACCGGACAACATCAAGAATCACGAGCGGCTGAAGGGCGTGACGATTCCGAAGACCGGCCGGGGCGGACGCCTTGGCATCATGGTCACGAAAACCCTGCTATGGGCGGGCGAGCGCGGCCCACTCGCGACCGTCAACGGGCAGCAGGGATCGTGGTTCCGCTCGTACGACAAGGCAACGGGGGAAATCGTGTCGGAAATTCTTTTGCCAGCAAACACCACCGGCGCGCCGATGACCTACATGATCAATAAGAAGCAGGACATTGTGGTGTCGGTGTCCGCGGCCGGCCGCCCCGCCGAATTCATCGCACTCACCTTGCCGTAAAAGAAAAGAGGGCCGGGAGTTGCCTCCCGGCCCTCATGTGGTCGTGTCCGCGTTTCCTATCTATCTATTCCCGTAATCCCGAACGTCGTCGGCGTTGAGCCGGAAGTCCACGGAATCGGGACCCACGCTCACCTTGAACGGCTCGAACAGATCGATCTTCTTTGGCAACTCGACGAGACCTTGGAGCGTTTCGCCTTTGGCGACCTTGCCGCCGGCGAAATTCTTCATCGATGTCACCTTGCCCGCCAGCGTCTCGCCTTTCTGGACGACGTTGACGTCAGGCTTCAACTCGAATTCCTTGTTCACCGTGCCCTGAACGAAGAACACGCTTGTCATGCGCGCCTTGGTGCGAAACGCCGCCTTGGCGGGTGACGCACTGAACAGCGCCTCGACCGTACGATCGTTGAGGACGATCACCTGCAGGTTGCCCCAATCGGTGCGCTGCTGCGACGAGAATATCTGCAGCATTTTCGCGTTGTCGCCCTGAGCGCCAACTACCGCCGGCAGCGCGCTGGCCGCCAGAACGAGGAGAGCGAGCACCTTCTTCATCACGTTTTCCCTTCATCGCATAGTAGTGTCCGGGGTTAGCCGGACCCTGTGGTGTTCAAGCCGGAAGGGCAAGCATACCGGAACTAGAAGCTGTTGGAAAGCGGCACGCGCGCCGACGTTGCTAGGCAGCTTTGCGGCGCTGACGGCGCCGCTGCCCCGCTCCTCGCTCACGCCGCCGCAGCGAGCTTTCGTAGCAGTCGATCGCGCGAATAAAGATCTCGAGCCGCGACAGACCCGTTGATTTCGTGAGCGCCGCAAGCTGATCGTAGCGCTCCGGTGGAACGCGAATGCTCACCTGCGGATAATCCCGCACCCGCTGCCCGTCCACGCCCCCTGGGGGGCGTCCGGCTTTCCGGCGTACCGCCTGTTTCTTCCTCATACCATTTCCTTCTATCCCGACTCGAAGAATGTTTGTGCTCTCACAAATGCATCAAACAGTCGATTACACCAATGGGCTCTAGCAAGGAATCTGCCAGTGTGAAAATGGTTCAATAAGTTCCCCCAATCTGTAGGAAGATGTCTCAGCGCGAAACAGTCTTGTGTCCCATTAAACAGCGTTGAAATAGGCGCTTAATTAGGGCTAGCACAAAGCGTCCCACAGCGTCGCCGAAGGCGAGCCATGCTGACGCATCGCCGTTCGTCGCTGCGCGAACCGCGAAATTCCTGCCGGGAGTGACTGTTTTGTGGACAACTCAGGCAGGATTCGGGGGTTCGTGGGGTTCGTCAGGTTGTTCGTGGGGTTCGTCAGGTTCGTGGGGTTCGTGGGTTCGTCGGGTTCGTGGGTTCGCTGGCTATCGACGCGTTAATCGTCGAGCGCCAACCCGAACGCGAAGCGCCCCGCGAGCACGTTCTGTGGCTTCTCCTGCAGAGGGTGATAGCGGACCCCCTGGACATCCCGGAACAAGCGTTCGAGCGCGCTCTTGCGGAGAAACGATCCACCACCTGCGAGGTCCATGGCCTTGTCGACCGTGGCACGCGCTCCACGCCCGAGGACCGCGCGGCAGCACATGATTTCGATCGTCGTCTCAACGCCGGGCTTCCTGGTCATGGCCATGTCGAGCATGCGCGCAAGGGCGAGCTGCGCCGACGTGAGTTCGTTTTCCAGTTCCCCGGCATGCGCCTGCACGCTCCGGTCGTCGCGACGTCTCCTCGTCGCCTCGATCGCGAGCTCGCGAGCGGCTTCGGCGACCCCCACGTAGACGGCGTTGAACACCGGCAACGCAATCATCGCGACGGTGTGCACCAGCGGGTGCCATTTTCCGCTGGGACGGCGCAGCGCAACGGCGGCGTCGGGCACGAACACATCCTCAAGCGAGATGTCGTGGCTTCCCGTGCCGCGCATGCCGAGCGCCTTCCAGTCGTTCTCAACCTTTACACCGGCTGCGTTCGTCGGAATGGCAATCTGGAGGACTGTCGGGCCGTCGGTCGGATCGTCGACGACAGCCGTCGTCATCATGAGACCGCCCGCCGGCGCTCCGCTGCAGAAGATCTTTCGTCCGGTCACGCGGTAACCGCCGTCCACCTTGGTCGCCTTACCCGAGCCGAGCAGCCAATCGGCACCGCCGGTTGACACGAGCACCAGCTCCTCGGTCGCAACACGCTTGAGCAGGCCGTCTACAGGGGCGTTCTGGTTCTTCCAACGCCACGCCGCCGCGGCGACCAGGTGTGTGTGCATCGACAGCGCGAGGGCGGTCGAGCTGCAATGGTGGCCGAGGGTACGCAGCATCCCGGCGAGATCTGCGACGCTCGCGCCGCCGCCACCGAGTTCCTCAGGCACTCCCGCCCCGAAGACCTTGCGCTGCTTCAACGCAGCATAGTTCTCGACGACAAAGTCATCGGTCTCGTCGTGCTGTGCGGCCCGAGCCGCGAAGCCGCTTCCGAGCTCGTCAGCAAGATCTGTCCAGCGATTCGTCGGGAATTGGAACACGGTCTCCTTAACCAGCGATGTCGCGAGAGAGCATGCGCATCCGGTGCGTACAGCCGGGACACTAGGCAGGCGCCGTATAGCTCTGCTCGATAGCTGCGCGGATCAGGGCGCGACCCTCCTGTGCTGTAAGGCCTTGCCGCGCCGCGATGGCAGCGGCAGCAGTTGCAAGGTCATTATCCCTGATGATGGAGCGAAACCAATTTTCGTAGTCGCCGCGATACAGATGGTAGAGCCACGTCTCTTCGTCCACGCCATCCCCGATTTGGAGAAACAGCAACAGATTCTGCGCGCGAAGGCAGAGTTTGCGCTCCCTGCCGGTGAAATAAAAACTATGCTCAGACGGAATGACCCCCGCTGTGTACTTGCGGACGTGACGCTGTCGCTCCGTTCGGGTCAGGAGGCTGTGAAAACGGATAGGCGCTGCATTCTCGCTCGGCGCCCAGAAGACCCCCTCGCCTTGCTGCAACGGACGTGCATCGAAGGGTGGCAGGCTCGCTCCCACGACGTCGGCGAACTCCTGCAGGGTCTTCTCCGGCGCTTCTCCGATGGCGATAATGACATCGACGCACTTCAAAACGGCCGCAGCCAGGTGATTCGGTTTCATCGTAATCATCATCAGGCCGGTGACCTCTTGCGGCAAAACGATGGGCGTTGCGTTCTGCAGTGCGGGAATCAAGTGGTGCGCTTCGTCCACGATA
This sequence comes from Vicinamibacterales bacterium, assembly GCA_963761975.1. GTDB lineage: Bacteria > Acidobacteriota > Vicinamibacteria > Vicinamibacterales > JAMQPK01 > JAMQPK01. The sequence goes on along the minus strand of CAVXIR010000007.1, from coordinate 924,847 downwards.
AGCCAATGCGGGTGTCCAACCGTGGACCGCATCTGCTGAATACGCGGAAGCAACTGATCGAAAAATGCGGGACGATCCTCCATTCGCACAGCAAGCAGGTTCACGACTGCGCTCTCTTCCGGGTTGCTCAGCAGACTGATCACCTCCTCGGGCGTAGGTTGCTGGTTCGGATCGCCCAGGCAGACGGTGTGGTCCAGATTCGAGTAATCGCCTTCAGGATCCAGAATGCAGAGTTGACAGCGGTGGTCGAGCAGACGTTCCATTATGCCCGTCGCCAGCGTCGTCTTCCCGCCAAGGGACGTTCCTGCCAGCAGCACGTTGAGACCATACGGCTTGAGACGCAGTTCCTGCCCGTCTTCGCGCACGCCAAGCGCAATTTCGTGGCGTTCGAGCCGATATTCTATTTCCCGAAGGTCGGAGGCGATCAGCCTTCCGACCAACTCCGCGACGCCCGCGCCATGATCCTTCTGCGTAATCCAATCGGCGCGCTCTTTCACCATTGGTAGGGCATTCGCGACCGCGAACGAACATTCACACAACTGCATAAACGCATGATCGTTCTCCGCATCGCCGATACCCACCACATTGTGTGGTGAAAGGCGAAGGTCATTGAGCGCGGCGCGCAGTCCGCTCGCCTTGTTCACACCGGACGGAAGAACCATGACCGCGCCCTTGTTGAAGACAACCTGAAGCTCGAGCCCGAGATCGCGAATCGTGTTAAGAACGGTATTCTCGTTCGGTGTCCAGGTCGCGACAATCACCTGCCCGACGGAGAGCGGAGAGACGCCGCGCCGCTGCAGCGTCTCAATGAACGTATCGGGTGGACGTTCACCCAGAATTGTTTCGCTCTTGTTGTCTGGACGGTAGAGCAGCGCGCCGTTCTCCGCGATGACGCGATCGAACAGTGTAAGGTAGGGGCAAATGCGTACGAGGTCATCGAGCATTCGTCCCGTAAGTAGAATGAGCTTGCGCCCTGTCGCGCGACAGCGCTCGAGCGTGTTGACGGTGGCCTCATCGATCGCACCGTGGTGTGCGAGCGTTCCGTCATAATCGGTGGCGAGCGCAAGATAGCGCATGCAGGAACTCCTCAACCCATTCTAGAGCGTTCCTCGGCATCCGTGGTCATACGGCGGGCCGGATCCGTGCTAAGACATTATGGGTATTTGACATGAACGGAACATGGTGCCAATCATGAGAGCCGGTCACGGCTCTCCCCTGTTCGTATGCTACGCAAACTGCTGCCGCTCTGTGCTGGCCTGCTACCTCTATCGACATCTGTGCGACCAGGCTCCGGCCCTTTCGGCCGGACTGGAGGTGGGAGAGCGGATCAGCCATCGGGCGCAAGAGATGCTTCGAGAGTGGGGCGTAGATGCGAGCGAACATCGGCCCTTGAAGCTCTCGCGGCAGATGTGTGTTGACGCCACCGCGATCTTCGTGATGGCGCCGTCCTATTTACACCGCGTGGTGTGGGAATACGGCGAAGACCTGGCGGACAAGGCGTACCTCTTCGCCGATCCGTTCACCAGACCGATGTGTTTAGACAATGGAGAGTATAGGGTCTGCGATCCTACGTTCGACAATCGACCGACGAGCGAACTCCTCAAGGAGTTCGGATGGATGCGCGAGCGGGTGCTCCAGATCCGACTCGCGCTGCTCGGTGACGGCAGGCGGCTTGTTCCGCTGCGCGAGTATCTCGAGGTCTGCAGGACAGTCGATCGCGAAAGTCATTGAGCGCAGCGCCAAACTTTCACTGCCGATCACCAGTTCCCGCTCCGGGCGATGTACACGTAGCCGGGACTCTGGGAGCCGTGGGAACTGTCCGGCCACGTTTCGACGAACGAGGCGCCGCCTTCTCGGAGCCACGACCGGACCTCGTCCTGGCGGGCGCCAACCATCTCCATGCGCGGAAACTGCGGTCCTTGACGCCAGGCGATACGTAGGCGCCTGAACACGCGAACGAGCGGCAGCGGCACAGCGCGCTTGAGTGCGCTCCCATGGATGCTGTCGTCTTCCGGCTCCGGCAGTTGAAACACGCAAAGGCCGTCCGGCCTGAGGACGCGAAGAAACTCCGCGATGTAGGCATGCGCGAGCGACCGTGGCATATGTTGCAGCACGAACCGCGAGTACACGAAGTCGAAAGTGGCATCGGCAAAGGGGAGGTCGGGCCGCGCGTTGTGAATGAAGCGACACACGCCAGGTCGGGGGTTGTCAGCCGTCGCCAGCGCGATCATCTCTTCGGACACGTCGACGCCGGTCGCCTCCTGAAAGTGTTCGCCGAGTGCAAAGGTCAGTCGTCCGACACCGGAGCCAAAATCGAGCGCCCGGCCGTGACGAAGGTGGATCCCCTCGTGCCGCAGCCGCTCGAGAACCATCGCGATCTCGTCGGATCCAGTGCGCAGGAACTCTTCGCGTGACCAGGACCTCGCGTCAGCCGGTCGTCGGTCCGGCCGCGTGAGAATCGCCCAGTGCGGATCGCGCTGGGCGAACCCATTCCAGTGCAGTCGAAGTCGGAAGAGCGACCAGGCGTTCCGCATACGGCCGCCGATTAGTATGTCAGCAGGCGGGGATGATAGGAAACGTGAGGGCTGACGATGGGAACTCTCCAACCTCACCGCGAAGGCCAGGCGAGATGCCCAAACCGCGATCTGCGTAAGTTGTTGATACGATAGAAGCGCTTGCCGGACGCCGGGGTGGCGGAACAGGCAGACGCACAGGACTTAAAATCCTGTGACGCGCAAGCGTCGTGCGGGTTCGATCCCCGCCCCCGGCACAAAATCTTAGCGGAATCGCGCAGCACTACGGATGAGTCTCATTAGGCAGCCGAATTCAATTTCTACAAACCACATCTATAGTTACGTGTCTAAAACGAGACTCAGAAACTCCACTGAAGAGATGTCGCAGGTGCGCTAGTCTTGGGTCCCGCACCTTCCCTTTGACGGGCGGAGGAACTGGAGGGTAGCCCGGCCCGTTCAAGGTGCCAGGTAGATCGTTTTTTCGGGTTTGTGACGGCATTTGCGGTACACGTGGATCGCGCCAAGTGACCAGCCGATCATCATCCCGCGAAGCGCGGGTCCAGTGTCTCCGCCCACGGCGTGGCCGATAAGCACTCCGGGCAGCCCGCCGACGAAAGCCCCTCCAAAGTAGCCGGCAAAGGCGCATCCCACCGGGTTGGCGCTCGTCCTCGCGGTCCTCACTTCAGCGATGTCGTATCGCCCGTATTGCTCGACGATGTTCGCCAGATTCAACACTCGTAGGCTGGAGTCGTCTCCCACGACGAAATACCGCTTGACTGACGGCGAATCCCTTGGAGTCACGATGATCTTGGTGCCCGCCGCGAGCTGGCGGATGCGCGACCAATCAGCGTCCTGCGCGGCCAGCGGCGCCGATGCCACAATGCACACAATGCAGACGATCAGCAGAAGGGAAACTGTGGATAATCTCACGGCTCTGTCTCCTTGCCCTCTAATGCGAAGACGGTGGGATTAGCGGCTCAGACGTCCTTACGCTGCCCATAGGCAGTCACGGACAGCGCAATGGGGCGCACGGAGATTCTGAAGACAAATCGAAAACACGACCCTGCCAGCACTGTGGTGCCGTTGGCGTTGAGACACAGCTCAACCCAAACAACAACGGTTTGCTCGTTCGATGCCCTCAGTGTGGATCAAACAGACCGTGGGGATCTCTGCTGTATCTGAAGCAGAACGAACAACGACGGGTGGAGTCGATTCGGAAACTGCTGCGTGATCTGCGGTGCTCCTAAAGATGCGCTGAAGAAACTCGGCATCGGACGCCAAGTGCATCATGTTGTTCCCTACGCTCAGGAAGGCCATAAGGGGCCGCTTGTTCCGATCTGCACACACTGTCATCCAGTCGTCACGGATCGGCAGCGGATCTATTGGTTCTATCAGCGCGTCGTGTTGAAAAACAGGGACAGCACTTCGAGGGACGAGATTCAGGATTCAACATCAGCAACAGCCAAAACATCATCGACTCCCTAGCTTCCTAATCGTTCCAGGTTTAGCTGGCGATCCAGCCGAACGCCCGTGAAACCCCGTAAATCACGAGCACCGCTACCAGCGCCCGCCGATCAAAAGAAATTCGATATGTTGCATCCAGCCACGGACTCTCATGCTGCAATTCCTCCTTCTGCCCTAACTTCTTATTCGCTCCACTCCTGTTGGCACGATGAGCAACGCCAATGATAGACGGTTCCACGCTTCCTCCGAGTCACCTTGAGCAACGTGACCCAGACCGACGAGGCCGAGCATTCGCCTCAGCTTGGGCCGGGAAGGCATTTCCCAATCTGTATACACGCTGCAACTCTTCGAAAGTTTGGTATCGATCCGGTGGTGCAGTTTCATTCCCAGCCATATGAAACCGCCTTGATGGCCGTAATTGGGCAGAATACGATCCGCTCTTTCCCGGTCTCGTTCCGCTCCCTCCACGTAGCACCAGCCTCTCGGGTAGACAGATGAGCGGTGCCTTGGCCGACGTATTCATGGGTCCCGAGCTGGAACGTATCTGGAATTACTTCGTGCCAGTGCCACAGTAGGACCTGTCTCACTTGGTTGATATTGATATTTGTGCTCACGTCGAACCTCCGCATGTTTTCTGTTGTTTGCCTGATTCCGTTCGGAGTCGAGCCTATCCTGCAACTGAAGACACTACCCTCGATCTTTTTCTCGTGGCCGTAAGATTACGGACAGCTATGGCTGCTCGGCTGGTCCTCACCCATCGTGCTCCTCATATCGTCGATCAGGGCAAGGCGCGACTGAGCGTCGTCTGGGCCAATGGGGCAGAAGTGAAAGTTCGATAGCCACGCGGATGAGGTTCGGGATTGCCAGACCAGGCTGGCTACAATAGGGCGCCGGTGGACGTTAAAAGTTGGCCGAGGTTGAGAAATGACAGCGGCTATGAGTTGTTTTTGACGCCCGCCATTCCGGCGTGGGCATTTCCGCGTGATCGATGACGAGCACCTCGACTGGACCTTTGCCAGACTCGAGCTTCAGGCCGAGTTGCTCCTCAACGGCTGCGGAAATCGAAACGGCTTCGACGGTTGCAGCACCTGTCATCGCCGCAGGATTGAAGGAGAGATCGACCCGGGGGAAAGAGACTGGCGCGTAGTCGAAGCTGAGGATTGACTGTCACGGCACCAACGACTCGCACCTTTGGGACTGTGACCTTCCCGCTTTGGGACTTTTTTCTTTAACACACAATCTTTCAGTCACTTATGGCTCTGTCATGAGGACTTGAAATCCTGTGACGCGAAAGCGTCGTGCGGGTTCGATCCCCGCCCCCGGCACTAATTTCACGGCTCGCGTGAAGGCAATAAAAGAACGCCGAGCGGCGCTAATAAGTCCTGGCAGACACCTGTTCGAAACAGAACAGCGCGTCAGTAAGCACCCATCTTATGCTTCTTCTTGGCTCCCCCGGCCTCTCTTCTAGTTGTATGGTTGAATCCGATCACGCCGAAGAACGATTAGCCCGCGTCGAGCGCATGCTTGCGCAGTGCCGACGAGAATCCGCAGCGCTGAAGGCTATTGCTGCGTCGAAAGTGGTCGTGATTCTGGTGGACGCCGCGCCCTCGTTGGGTGCGAAACGCACTGTTAAGCCCGCCAAGCCGAAACGTTCAAACTGAGAACCCCTGCTCATGCACCCTTCATTTGGCTGACATGAGCCGCCACTAGTTTCCACTGCCCCGCGCCCTTCCCCCACACATGGGTGGCGCGGAAATGCATGGAGAATGGCTTCCCCTCGTTAGTTCCAGTCCATTTGGAGACCACGATGGCCACGGCAACTTCGCCATACAACTTCACAACAACCGATTCAATGGTGCTGATCGGAACGTTCGCAGGAGGTGATGTTAGTGCGGCTAGACGCTGAGCTTTGGTGGCAAGCGTGCCGTTCGGAAAAACGAAAGCAAGATCCTCACTCCACAGACGATCCAACGTAGCGGCGTCGAATCGGTTGAACGCCGAATTCAGCTCTTCCTCAAGCTGCTCTATCGCCTTCGTCGCGTCTGCTTGGGCCATGGTCGTTACGCTGTGAAACACCAGCAGGACAACGGTTGCGACGACACAGCTTATCTTCAGCATTTGGCGACCGCGCAGTGCCGTTCCATTTGATATGCAGGGAGTCACGGGGCACCCCAAATTCTACAAGCGCCTCAGCACGGCGGTTGTTCAATTCGGGACAAGCCGTGCACATGTACACGGAAGAGGGTAATAAGCCGCGAACGGCAACGAACGGCTCTGAAGCGTTGGTTGGAACTTGCGGCGTCGCAGCTGAAATGTGCGCCGATGGCACCGTCACGCTGCCCTGAAGCTCGATCGTGGCACCTCAGGCGCTTAACGTTTCCGAGGCCGAGTTGAAGGCCAGCGGCGCAAGACTGAGCTTCAGACAAAGCTAGAATTGCCGGCGTGTCCTCACTACGACCGCGCTTTGGCATCCTCTATCCCCTGGAATCGCGCCCTCCGTTTCTCGAGACGTGCTTCATCGGGTTCCAGCACACGCTGGCGATGTTCGTCGGCGTCATCACTCCGCCTCTCATCATCGCTGCGGGGCTCGACCTGCCCCCGGAAGAAACGTCGTTCTTCGTGAGTATGGCGCTCTTCGCCTCCGGCATCTCCACCGTCACGCAGGTGATGCGCGTCGGGCCTATTGGGACCGGGCTCCTCTCGGTGCAGGGAACGTCGTTCACCTTCGTCGGCCCTGCGCTGGCGGCCGGCGCCGTCGGCGGTATCCCGTTGATGCTCGGCATGAGCATCCTCGCCGCGCCACTGGAGATCATCCTCTCGTTCGTTCTCGGATTTGCGCAGCGTCTCTTTGCGCCAGTCGTGACTGGAACGGCCGTCACGATGATCGGTTTCCCGCTCATCCACGTCGGCATGACGAATTTCGCCGGTGGCGTCGGTGCGAAGGACTTCGGGAGCGCGCGTCATCTCGGCCTCGGCCTCCTGGTGATCATCGTGATCATCTTCTTCAATCGATTCGGCCGCGGCATCGGGAGGATTGGCGCCGTCACGTTCGGACTCGGCGCCGGCTACGTCGTCGCCGGGCTGGCAGGCCTCGTGGATTTCCGCCCCGCACGCGAAGCCGATTGGCTCCTGTTTCCTACGCCATTCCGCTACGGGCTTTCGTTCGACCTCCGGTTCCTCGCGCCATTTGCGTTCAGTTACCTTATTACGACGCTCGAGTCGGTTGGCGACATCACCGCAACCTCGCAGGTATCGGGTGAACCGGTATCGGGACCGATCTACATGCAGCGCGTGCGCGGCGGCGTCCTCGCCGACGGATTGAACTCGATCCTCGTCGCGGTGTTCAATTCGCTTCCGAACACCACCTTCGCCCAGAACAACGGTGTGATTCAACTCACGGGTGTCGCGAGCCGTGTGGTCGGCTATGCAACCGCGGTGATCCTCATGGCGCTCGGTCTGATGCCGAAACTCGGCGCCCTCGTTGCCGCGATGCCGCCGGCAGTGCTGGGCGGGGCGACCGTGGTCCTCTTCGGGCTCGTGGCGATGGCGGGCATACGGATCGTGGCGCTAGAGGGCTTTTCCAGCCGGACCATGCTCATTCTTGCGGTAGCGTGCGGGCTCGGGTTTGGCGTCCAGACCGTTCCAGAGGCGCTAGGGCAGCTTCCCGAGGCGTGGCATCCGATCCTCGGCTCGCCACTCATTGTAGGCACGATGACCGCCCTCATCCTGAACCTTGTTATTCCGCCCGAGTCCGAAGAGGAAGGACGATAAGCCGTTTTAGGGCCTTCGTTGCGAAAACGTGACGCGTCGCCCAGGAGCCGCATGAACTTTGGCCGCTGCAGGTATCGGGCGCGAGGCTCATGGGATTATGGCTGGAACGGCTGCATCATACGGGAGCTGGCACAAACGCGGTACTTGGGGCTTTCAGCCGGTGCCTTGGGTGGGTTCGGTGATGAGGTTCAGCGCGCCGTGTGCCCTGCCGCTCCATACCGGTACGATCTGGAGCGTTTAGAAGCATGAATTAGAAATGGCACTGTTAAGGAAATGGGACGCTCAGGAACTGATCTGAGGTCCTTCGATAGTTTAGATAGGACACCTGGGACGGATTGGGCAAAACCAGTGCAGCACCTACCGCATATACGGCGCGATGTTGCTGGCGATGGTTTGGAATTCGGAATCGGTCAGCGGCACTTTCCGAAATGTTGCCCAAGCCTCGCGTGGTGGGTTCCCGCCGACAGCGCCGTCCGAGCCATAGAGCACGCGCTCCAAACCAAGCTGTCTAATTCGCTCAGCCACCTTCGCGACTTTGTCTTCCCATTTGCCCAAACCAACGATACCAGACACCTCAAAATAGACGCGCGCCATCCGCGCATCGCGCTTGGCAATCGCGTCCACGAACACACTAAGTGCTTGGTCAATCGCTGGATCGTCGTAGCCGCCCGCGCCCGCCAGATGCGCTATCTGCACGGGTACATCGAGAGCGGACGGAAGCACCTGGTTGAGAAAGATGCCGGCTTCCTTCGCGCCATAGGGCCGCTTCCTGGTCACCGAGGAACGCATGTGAATGACGACGGCCATGCGATTCGTGTTGGCCTGTCGAAAAACCATCTGCAACAGCTCTACGTGCGCCGGATCGTTCAGGTCAACGTCGGAATTTCCAAAATGCAGCTTCAGGCCGAGCCGAAGGTGCTGGTCTTTCGCGCATCTTGAGACTTCCTGAAGCGCATACGGCTTCAGCGGATTCACCGAGCAAAACCCACGCAGCCGATCGGGAAACAGAGCGACCTGCTGGCTTGTCCAGTCATTCTCAGCTTTTACCGCATCGTACTCGTTCTCAATGGGTGGCCGGTTCGGGTTGCCGAACTGATACGCCAACGAGAGGACAACGGCCCGATGTATGCCGGCCATATCAAGGAGCGAAATGAGATCAGCGGCGGCAAGGGGCTGAATATCGGGTGCCAACTTCGTCGCGACCGGGCTGAAGAGATGCTGATGATGATCGATTGCCGGCGAACTCTGGTTTCGTGGGGGATTACGGGCGAGACCAGACGAAGCAGCTCGCAGCCTGATCTCTGAAGGTGCTAGAGCTGTAAGCGCGAGGACACCTGTTGCGACTACCATCCATTGCATCTCGACCTCTTTCGCGGAGTGGACCGCACAACCATACCCTACACTAACAGCAATCGCACCACAGCTCCGTTCCTCTCCCAGTTCCTTAATGTTTGTGTGCCTCTGAATTCCGCTGGCTCGGTTATGTCGATCATCCACGTCCCCATAAAGGCCGTCGCCTCTGCGGGAGTAAGGAGAGCGGATGGTGAGTTTAGTTCGTCCTGACTCTCCACACCTTGAAGGTCTCATCAGCACTCGCCGAGACCAGCCACTCTCCATCCGAACTGAAAGCGACGGCATTCACGCTCTGCGCGTGACCGAGCAGCGTACGTTCGATAGATCGTTCAACGAGGTTCCAGATTCGGATTGTTCGATCTTCGCTCGCTGACGCGAGTACCGGCAGGTATGGATGGAACGCCACAGAGAGAATCCTTCTGGTATGCCCAGCGAAACTGTTCAGGCGCACTCTCGATGCCACATCCCACACGCGAACCTGGCGGTCGTAGCCACCGGATGCGACAAGCTGTCCGTCAACGCTGAACGCGACACCATAGATGCCTCGTCCAAAGTGACCGAGCCGGTCCAGTTCATGTGTCCGGTAATTCCACAACCACACAGAGCCATACCAATCGCCGAAAGCGACCAGATCATCATGAAAAGCCACGCTCGGTACATAGCCGAAATCTCTTCTCACTGTCGCCAATTCCTCGGCCCGCCAGGCATCCCACACTTTCACCGACCGGTCCCTGCTGCCGGTGGCCAGCAGCAGTCCTTTCGTGCTGAAATCCACTGCCATGACGCGATCGCGGTGCCTAGCCGCGATGCGCGCTTCTCCACCCGTCACGTTCCACATTCGCGCCGTTCGATCTCGGCTGCCCGAAGCGACCCACTGTCCGTCTGGGCTGAACGCGACGGCCAGAATACTGCGACTGGCATGGCCTCGAAGAGCGCGCGTCTCCTGGCCAGTTTCCGAGTTCCAGAGACGGACCGTGGAGTCATTCCCTGCCGTTGCCACCAGTCTGCCGTCAGGGCTTACGGCAATGCTTGAAAGTCGAGCTTTTGCCGGAACCGTCAGATAGGAGTCGTCGCGCGAAGGACGATTGTAAAAATTGCTCCGTCGCACCGTGTTCACGGAAGAGAACGTCAACATGCCGGTGATCACCACGGCTATGGGAATGTACGAACGTACGTCGGTCATGTTGCGATATTCGAGTAGACACTGCCGTGAGCGAAAGGTTCCTAATTTCCGAGGTGACAGTGGTCTCAGTTGGCCGAGCAGGAGGAGGGAGGACGCAGGTCGCGGCTCGGTCCTGGATGTCCTATGTGTCCTAACTCTCTTATCCGTACTGATCTGCAGAGTTATGAATGTTGTCACTGGAGAGAGAAACTGCTGGGACGCTTGGGACGCCCGGGACATCGACTGCGCCCTCAACATGGCCGGCAACGCTAGTTGCCGGGAGCAGTGAGTACGCCTCTTCGATGCCTCGACGCCGAGCCGGTGGCGGTTCGGTCACACACTGAGCGGGTAATTCTCCCTACTTCTTATGCTTCCGCAGGTCCGCCAAGAATTCCCCCGCCGACCGGCCGGCATGTCGCGTCGAGACCTCTCCCAGATGCCCGTAGGCATGGGTGCGGCCGTCTTTGGTGAGCTTGAAAGCGCCGTCAGGTCCATACAACGGCCAGTACCAGCCGTTTCGTCCCTGTTCGAGAAATAACACGACCTCGTCGTTGACTTGGAACGCAGGAAACGCCAAATCGGCGTTTTTCTTCTCGAATCCGCCATGTCGATGTACATCAATGATGCCGCCAACGGAAATCTGATTGTCGGTCTTCAGCAATTCGAGGATGCGGACGTGATAGACGGACGACTGCGGACCTTGGTTCGGGGTGTGCATTTCTCTGGCCTCGATGCGGCCGCGCAGGATGACGACGGAGCCATCAAACAGTGCCGATTCGGTTGTTGGTGGGAGCGAGTCGTAGTCCACGATCACCTGAGCGCGCGCCGCCACTCCCATGAGAAAAACCGTTAAGGCCGCAATGACGATCGGCATGGGGCGCATCCTACTCCTCGTCTTCGCGATTGACGCGAGCGGGGTCCAGGTATCAGCGGCAGTGTCAGTCAATGCTGCGCAGGCCCGCCAGCGATAAACAGCCTCGGCGCGGCTTGGTCCTAGGCGCTCAATTCGTGGCTGCACGAGTTGCAGCGCCTGCGGAACACCAGCACGCGCCGCCGGCGCGTCACGCTCAGCAGGCGCACCCACACCGACGACGCCGAGCACTCACGGCAGCTTGGGCGGGAAGGCATTTTGCGATCTGTACACACGCGCCGTGGCGGTAGCAAGTTGCCCGAACGTATTGGTAGGGGTGCTCAACTGATTGAGTTCCTCGACGTTGCCCGTGCCCTAAACCCGACTCGGTCCGGGTATTTCAACCTCAGTCGTTTATTGAGCCAATCCGCATTGCGTTTTCGCATCCCAGGTAGGAGGTATCAATGTCCCGCCTGGCCGTTCTTACGTTTGTCCTCCTTGCCGCTCCAGTCTACGGACAGCCACAAACTCACGTATCCATTTCAGCGGGCCGCATGTTCATCGGTGATGACGGCGGACAAACCACATTCTCAACGATCGCTGAATCGGTCAACGCACGTGGGTTCTCTGCCGGCGCCGAAGCCCTCGTCAGCTTTGGACGGACAGGTTTCCGACCAGGTTTTCCGAATGGCGAGCGTTATCGACAATACCTCCTCTCCGGGCTCGTTGGCGTGCACGGCTTGGCCGCCAGAGGCTTTGCTCCGTTTGTGAACGGCGGTGTGTCCGTGATCACGGACCCCGATTGCTGCAGACCAGGCGGACTATGGAATATTGGAGGCGGAACAAACTACTGGTTCGGCGATCGGGTAGGCGTACGCGCGGACGTACAGACTTGGGCTGTCGTTCGGAGGTGCCCCGGTCCTTGCGCTCGGCCGGCTAGGGATGGTGTTTAGGTGAGAACGGCGCCGGACGGCGATGGACATTCAGCCCGGTGAGCGGCGCCGCCATCTATGTAAACCTGTTGTGGTTCGAGCGATACTTTCACGCCTCGCGCCAATTAACAAAATCAAGGCCCGGGTGGGCGCTCCTTTCAGAAAAAGATTAGCGAACGAATCGTGGGTCAGTCTCGGGGGCAGGCGGTCCCTCGTACTTTGCGATCAACCTGTCGGCCCTTGCCACCAGCTCCGCCGCCTCTCTTTCAGGAGCAGATAAGGATCAGGCTCCGGTCCGTGCACGATGGTTATTGCAAGTGCGACGACGACGGCCGCAGAGACGACACCGCGAACACCCGACAGCCGTAACCAGCTTTCCAGCATCCAAGCTGTCTGCACAACGCGGTCTCGATACAGCAGGAACAGGATCGATAACACCGGGAGCAAAAGGGCGCCGATCTCAGACGGTGGCGGTGGAAGGACGCCAGCGGCATTCGTCTGAGTATCGTTGCCATCAGAAATCAGCAGCAGCACCTTGCGCTAGTGCCGCGCCAGCCGAAATGCGGGCGCGATCTCAGTGATCGCCTGCACCAGAGCCGTGCCGCCGCTCGGGCGGAGCGCGTCGAACGCGTCCAGAATGCGACCACGATCCTGCGTCCACGGAGAGGCTGCCAGCTGATCGTTGAAGACGGCGAACAATAGCTCGTCAGCCGCGTCACCAGCGCTTCCAGCGCGCGACGTGTGTCGGCCCACCGCGCGTCGTCTGCTGCGCGCGCATCCAGGACCCCGCATCATGTTGCCGCTGATATCGAGCAGGATGGTATCTCCCATTACGGTTAGTCACAGTCTAGGGTTTCGGGCACTGCCCTGTTTCCGCTTGCAGCCGCCTCGTGGTGTCAGATAGTGTGTCAGCCCGTCGAACAACGACATCAGGCGATCCGATCCAGATCGCCGGAAGGATGGGAACCGATGGGCGCCGCATCTACATCGATCCTCGCTGACGCATTGCTCCAGGGCTGCCGCGAACGCGCAGCCGGCTACGACCGCGACAACCGGTTCTGCCAGGAAGACTTCGATGAACTGAAGGCCGCCGGTTACCTCCGGATGGCGCTGCCGAAGGAGTTCGGAGGGTTCGGCTTGACGCTGGCTGAGGCGGGCCGAGAAACGCGCCGGTTGGCCAATCACGCACCCGCCACTGCACTCTGCATCAACATGCATCAGTACCTGGGTCGGGACGGCGGCCGATGTGTGGCGTAGCGGTGATAAGTCCGTGGAGTGGATGCTTCAGGAGGCGGCTGATGGCCACGTATTCGCGGCCGGCCACGCCGAGAGCGGCAACGAAACGTCGCTGTTCTCGTCTACCACCAGGGCCGAGCGCGTGGATGGCGGATACACGTTCACTGGCCGGAAGTCCTTTGGCAGTCTGACGCCGGTGTGGATGCGCCTGGGCCTCCACGGGATGGATTCGAGCGATCCGTCGAATCCCAAAATCGTCCACGGGTTCATCGATCGCGCCACCGCTGGCGTTTCGATCAAGGAAACCTGGGATGTGATGGGCATGCGAGCGACGCGTAGCGACGATACGATTCTCGATCACGTGTTCGTACCTGATTCGCGCGTGGTGAGGGTGTGCCCGCCCGGTATGGCTGGCGCCGATCTCTTCGTGCTCGCGATATTCGCGTGGGCGCTGGGCGGCTTCTCCAACGTGTATTACGGTCTGGCGCAGCGCATGCTGGAGCTTGCGACTGAACATGTCAAGAGTCAGAAATCACTGGAATTGACACGGTCGAAGGCGTACCACCCCGAAGTGCAGCACGGCGTCGCCAACATGGTCATGGAGCTCGAAGCCATGGGCGCGCACATCGAATCGGTGACCGGCGATTGGTCGAGAGTCGTCGATCACGGCGCCACCTGGCCGATCAAGCTGGTCGCGATGAAGTACCGGGCTGTGGAAGGCGCCTGGCGTGTCGCCGACTCGGCGCTTGAGGTATCCGGCGGCTTCGGCATGTTCAAGAAGAGCGAGATGGAGCGCCTGTTCCGCGACGCGCGCTGCGGCCGCTTCCACCCGGCGAACTCGGCGCTCGCGCACGAGCTCATTGGCAAGATGGCCCTCGGCATCAACCCTGACGAGATGCCGCGATGGGGATAGACAACAACCGCCCACCGCCCGCCTGAGTCAGCTCGGATAACGGTGATTCTCGTTATTGAGCGGCCCCGTGTGGGCCACGACACTCAAGAACCATTCACTTCACAAGGATGTCATCTGTTTGAGGCAAATCCTCAAACATGCGATTAACGAAGGGCATGGTTTTCTCTACTGTGATTCGACCGGTTTTTTCACGAAAGACGTTTATGGCGTGTAGCGCCTCATTTGCAGGCAGAGGGAGAGCCTTTCCATGACGAACAAACTGTTAAGGCGGGTGGGAATCGGTGTCGTCATTACCCTACGATTAGTAGCGCGATAATGGCTCAAGGGCGCTTGGGAGCAAGGACCCGTGGGCGCAGATCCACGCAAAGCTGGACACGATCATTGCCGCGCTCACAAACGAACCGGACCCACCAGAGCCCGGACCGGTCTTGTTATCGACAGGCTTCCTTCGCCAGGACCAGGGCACCGATTTTGTTCTGTGCTCACTCGCGAATCTCGGAAACACCGCAACGAGCGTTAAGATCGCCTTTCTTAACACAGACGGCACCAGCATAGATCCGCCCGTTACCCTGCCCGTGGATCCCGGACAGGGCACCTTTCTTCTCTACGATGGCGGCGGCCTCGTCCGCTGTGAGCTCTCTTTTGTGGGGTTCGCGAAAGATGTGCGCGGCACCATGATGATCACTGGCGGTCCGACAACGGCTGTGCTCGAAGCACGGTGAGATAGCGTTCGGTAAGAAGAACCGACAACAATACGGAGGAGCCATGCGTTTTTTTACACAAGTGCGCAGTCGCGAGCACGGTCACTTCATTCGGCGTTGCTGCGTTGTCGATCGGAACTTCTGCACAGCCAAGCAGCGAGATGACGCGATACCCTCCGATCTGCTTTCCGATGAACTCTCTTAGAAGGACCGCGAATTCTGTCACGCGCTCAGCCGTCGTTTTGCGATCTCCATCGCACCAGGGCTCGGTACGGATCTCGTGCTGAGGAAGCAGAAGGAGTATGCTTCGAGAACTGCCTGGGATGGACATGAAAGGTACCAACTCAATCTTCTACAGTGCCGCCACTGTCCTTCTGGCGGGTTCAATCATGTTGGGTCGCCAGCAGGATCGTCAACTGACTGGCGTTCATGGCCTGCCGGTGGAAGGGCACGCTTGAACTCAAACAACCGCTAAACAAATAGTCCCCATCGGTGATCGTAATCACCACGTCTTCCGATCATGACGCATCCACATCTGCACCGCGCTGCCCCTTTCATCATGACCGCGGCCCTGCTCGTGGCGGCCGGCCGAGCGCAAGGCGAGGACTACACCACCTACCGGACGTGGGCCGAGCTGATCGAAGGCGCGGGCGCGAAGTATGCCAGGCTGACCCGGCTTTCCGATCCTGGGACGAGCGAAAAGCCCGCGTACACGGGGTTCTGGTTCTTCGGTGTCGATCAGTTCGACGAGACGGGGCGGTACGCGCTCGGCATGACCGTGCGCTTCCAGAACCGTGAGGTGCTGCCCACCGATCGCGCCGAGGTCGGATATTTCGATTTGAAGGATGGCAACCGCTGGACGAAGATCGGCGAGAGCACGGCATGGAACTGGCAGCAGGGCAACCGGCTGCAGTGGCGGCCCCGGTCGAACGAGATCGTGTGGAACGATCGGGCGGACGAGGGTCGCCATTTCGTCACCCGCGCGTTCGACGTCAAGACCCGCACCCGCCGCACTCTGCCAATGCCCATCTTCGCGATTTCACCCGACGGCCGATTCGCCCTGACCCACGACTACGCGCGAATGCAGCACGCGGGAACGAACTATGTCGGCATTCCGGATCCCTACGAAGGGCAGCCGGCGCCGGAGACATCCGGCATCTGGAAGATGGACCTCACGACCGGCAAGACCCAGCTGATCGTCAGCCTCAAGAAGATGTCCGAGCTGGCCTTCCCGGCCGGCTACCCCGGTGACACCGATCTCTACTTCTTCCGCGAGGGCTGGAACACGTCAGGAACGCGCTTCATCGCCTTCCTCAAGAACTCGTCGAAGCCGGTTATGACCACGGGGTGGTCGTTCGCGGCCGACGGCAGCGACGGGCGCTTCTTCTACGATATTCCGAGCCACCATGCCTGGCTGGACGACCAGCTGATATTCGAGGGGCGCACCTTCAGCCTGTACCGGGACGATGGCAAGGGAGGCCCGGGCGCGCGCGTGGCCGATGTTCCGGTGGACTGTGACCCCACTATCTTGCCGGGCGGCGACTGGATCGTGGCAGACACCTATGCGCTTGCCGACGGCTACCAGTACCTTTTCATGTTCCACCGGCCGACGAAGCTGTTCGTCCCGCTGGCGAAGCTGAAGAACACCGCTCAGCCTGGCATTCATCGAGTGGACTTCCATGCGCGCGCCAGCCGCAATGGGCGTCTCGTCTCGTTCGATTCCAGCTACGAGGGCAAGGGCCGACAACTGTACGTCGTTGACGTCGGATATATCCTCGACCACCCGCCGCGCCACACCGCCGCGGCTCGCTGATGTCGGCTATACGTCAGCATCGTTCACGCATGTAGCCCGAGCCGGAAATATTTCATCGTGCTTGCAGCCAGGTAGATGCGCTCATTTAGAAGGAATCGAACTGAAATCCGAATTGACGAAGCCGCACAAATGAGGCGTAGGTCCAGCGGCGCGTTTCGTCACCCAGCGCCACATCAATCTGTACCGCACGGATTGGTGTGAGCCTCATCGCGTTCAGTAGCTCGGAAGAAACACCGAAGTATTGGTCATTGGTATCTGGCCTGATTTGTCGCCAGACGCGAAAGGCGTCGGTCGCGCGTCCCTTCCTCCAGTAGATTTCCCCAATCAGGAATCGCGCGTCGTTGACGCGGTACCCCTGCGGACTGGTCCTGATCAAATGATCCAATATGTCGAGCCGAACGTGATCGTATCGATCGGCGAGCGCCGATGTGTCCCAGAGACCGCGCTTGTCGAGGGCTCGCTTGTGGAAGCCATGAATTGCAACCAAGGTTGCCGCGCCACTCGGACTAACCTTTTTCGTCCATTCGAGGCCACCAACAATGTCCAGTGCTACCAAACTCTGCAGGGCATTGACATTCGATTGAACCAGCTTGTCCAACAGGAATAGAAGCTCGGTGCTGACTTTGGACGCCGGGACTCGCCTGATGAAGCCCGTAATGAATCGCACAAATTCAGAGTGATCGGACGCGACGGATAATAGAGCCCACAGCTTGGGTTCGAGGTTCCGATCGGCGCGGAATGGCTGAAGCACATTTTCGTTGACGTATCGCCTGAGAAGATCCGGAAGGTCGCCCGTCTGAAAGTCAAAGCCTCCAACCAGATCGACCAGCGGTTGAAAGGAGGCCCAGCGATCCCGTCGTGACCAGGATTCATCCAATACCGACTGCATTTCCGCAGCCGACAGATTCAATGGCGGCAGCGGTCTCGCCAAGTGCGATTCCGGAACCAACATCGGCGAGTCGTACTGTTTTGCTGCTCGACTCATTGGGGCCGTTGGTAACAGCGACATGGAGTCAACAAATGGGAACAATCGATCGGCGCGGGCTGCGATCTTGTCAATATCAAAAGTGAACGCGCGATCGCGCAAATCCGACACGTCAATAATCTCAACCTCGATCGACTCACGACGCGAGGGTGATGCTGTGTTGAGCGGCTCAGATAAAGGGGAGAACGACATCGTAAGGACGCTGAGCAGCATCGCGTGCAGCGATGCCGAGACAAGAAGCCCGACTTTGCGTTGGCGGTTCATGTCGAGGGCCGCTGACCGTCTTCAACGAGCCTTCGCCGTTTCATTTATCAAGGGTTCCCCCGCAACTACCCCCGGACCTCGCTGGAGTGCCTCAAACGCTCTCGTTTGCCTCACATACTGCTCCCAGGTTGGTGGCCGTGGTGGTGGTGGTGGTGGTGGGCGAACACTGGCTCGCCGATCCGGGTCTCTCCCGCTCGGAGCCGCAGGCGCCACTGGTAGCCTCAGGCTTTCCGTAGTCGCACGAGCCCGTTGCTGAGCGATCCAAAACACTATCAGGGCCATCACGAGCCCGGTCATCGTGAAGAGCATCGGCAAGGACGTCAGTCGCGCTCGACGCATCCCGCTCATTGCTGCGTCGGCCGGGCCAAACTGCTGCCGCGCTAATGAGGTCGCTTCGTCCAGGGTCATCCCCTCCTGCAGGTACCTGTCTGCCCGCATGTGAATGTGGAAATCAACCTCATCTCGGAGATCGCGATTCAGGCGACGCGGGAAAAGGCGATTGATGCCGGGTGAGAATCGACATTTTCAAGCATGCCTCAGGACACGACCGAGGCCTGTTCCCATAGCTGTCTATGTAAGTATGACTAAGCAAACGTCACGAGTCAAACCGGTCCTTGTCCATCACAACTCATTGCTCGTCGCTGAGGTCACGGGAATGAGAGGCGGCTATTAGCCCCGACCCGGAAAAATCGGTCGCGAGATCGGCGTTTATCTAGTACGTGCGACCAGCACGGAATTCCCTTTCGGCGGTGTCAATGTAGGCGCGATAGCCCTCGGGGTCGATGAAAGGCTCAACGGGATTGTTCGCCGTGGTGCTTGCCACGAACTTTCGGTACCTGCCCCACTCCCGCGCATGGTTGGCCACCCAGATGTCGGCGGGAAGGCTCCGCAGCACGCGGAAGCTACGGTCGAGGTCGGCCGCTTGGTCTGGATACTGCATCAATCCCATCACCTTCAGACTACAGACGTTCACGACGTTCAGATCTCGCTCAGCCTCACGAATCTTGAACGACCACGATGTACAGCCGCGCGTATGACCGGCCGTGACATGCGCGGTCAGCGCGATTGGTCCGACCCGAATCGTGTCGCCATCTGCAAACACATGGTCTACGCGCACGCCGGGGTAACGGCCGATCCCGGCCCACGCAAGGGCTCTCCACGGCAGCAAAGGATGGTCGTGATCGATACCGCCGGAAGCGAGGACGGGGGCGCTCGCTTCGCTGGCCAGGAGCTCGGCGCCGGACGCGTCCCGGAGCGCGGCCAGGCCGCCGGCGTGATCGTGGTGCGCGTGCGAATTCAGGAGCACTTTTACGTCCTTAATGTTGAACCCCAGCTTCGCGATGCTCTCCATGATCATGGGCGCTGTGTTCGGATATCCGCCGTCAATCAGGATATGCCCTTCCGGTCCAGTGAGCAGGAAGGACGTGGCGTCGTTTGCACCGACGTAATAGAAGTTGCCAGCAAGACGGAACGGTTCGGCGGGCTGCTGCCCGCCGCGGTCCCCCGCGGCCTTCCATGCCCGGAGAAGGAACACGACCGGAACCATGGCCACCGCGAGCAGAACGACGCTTACGCGACGCCGAGTGAGTTGTCGCAACGTTTTCCCCGCCATGCACTGCCACCGACGGCCATGCTAAATCACAAATTACTTTACGATATGAAGTTTTGGAGATCAAGGACAGTGACGCAACCAAAACATCGTTCCCGGCGTAGTACTCCACGGATGACGTACCCCCTCTCCAAAGCGCGTCTCATAAGCCTGGTGATGGCATTCGTGGTTGCCGTCACCGCGGCTTCTGCGCAGGGCCAGTCCCAAGCGGTCATTGCGTTCGTCAATGTCAATGTGATTTCGATGGCGCAGGAAGGCGTCGACAAAGATCGCACAGTCTTAGTCGAAGGCGACCGTATTGTGGCGATCAACGAGTCCCCGCCCCCAAAGACTGCCGTCATACTGGACGGCCGCGATCGATTCCTTGTGCCGGGACTGACCGATTCGCACGTTCATCTCACAACGGACATGCCGTGGGCACCTGGGCGTGCTGATTTCGGCGATGCTCCGTTGTACCTCAAGCATGGCGTCACGACTGTCCTGAACTTGAGAGGCACCCCGACTCAGCTCGAGTGGAAGCGGCAAATCGCAGCGGGCACAATGCTCGGCCCGACGATCTATACCTCTGGCGAGTTCGTCAATGAGCCGCGCGTCATTACTCGTGAGGATGTCGAAAAGGACGTATTGGCACAAGCGAAGGCCGGTTATGACCTCATCAAGTACCACGAAATATGGACTCCAAAAGAGGGCTATCTCACAGGACACGGACTGTCGCGGGAGAGTTATTTGCAACTCTTTGAATCGGCTCGACAAGCAGGACTTCCGGTGATCGGTCATGCGCCGGTCAGCCTTGGCATCGACGGCCTGTTTGCTTCGTCTGGTGGCGCTGTTGCGCACATCGGTGAACTGAACCGCCTGCATTTCCTGCCACCCATTTGGGCGTTGCTGGTCACGGCCGCAACGACACTCATCTTGCTGCTCATCGTCGTCGGCTGGATTGTTGCCGCCTTGGTACGTCGATTTCGACGATACCCATGACTCGCCGGGCACATCCACCGGGCTCATATTCTCACCGCGGTCGCGCTATTCACCAGTCTCGGAGCCTTGATCGGAGCGGTCGTCACGGGGCCAGGTGGAATTGTCTACACAAGCACTGGATGGCGTGTACTGGCGACGTTGCTGCTCGCCGGCGCCAGTGTGACTGCCCTACTTCTTGTCATAGCGACTCCGAAAGTCTAGCGCACATCCACTCCTCTGACAGCGCGGCTGAGCGTCATCGCGGCAACGATAGCTACGCTCATGTTGGTCTTCGTTGTCGGTTCGTATTGGGTTCGGTTCGCCTGGAGAAGCAGCGCAAGTGGCATCGCTCGCGTTGCGACGCAGCTACACGAACGTGGCATTAGTGTACAGTCGACACTCGGCGTGTATGAGACGATTTTCTCGCCCGCGCCCACTGCAGAGCGAGTGTTTAACGACCCGTCGTTTAGGTTTCTGCTGCCGCAGACGCAGGCGCTATGGCATAGATTGGCAGCGCGCAATTCTCCAGGCTTCCTGGCGAGCTTGCTTCAACCGCCACGATACCCTGAGTTCACGCGCGCAATTGCCCGTTCACTTCATCGGCATGGCGTCCAGATCTTGGCTGGCACCGACGCGATGGGCCTCCCAATGGCCACGCCGGGCAGCTCGTTGATTCACGAACTCCATCTGCTCCATCAAAGCGGGTTGTCAGCCTATGAGGTCATTCAAGCGGCGACCGTCAACCCGGCGAAGTTTCTCGGAAGGGAAACCGAATTTGGTACGATCGCCGTGGGACAGCGCGCTGACCTGCTACTCCTTGACCGGAATCCCCTCGAAGCCCTTTCGGCGTTCGAACAGCCATTAGGAGTGATGGTGAGGGGAAGATGGCTGCCTCGGGAGCGGATCCACGAACTTCTCGGTACGCTCAGGTAGCGAAGAACCGACGCAACAGCTTGTTACTCATAAAGAAAATGTCGTAGCGCTTTCATCGCAGGTCTTCCGCTTTGACGGCAAAGAAACGCTCGATAAGGGCCGTTGTCGCTTCCCAATCTTTGGCTTCAGCCTGGAGTTGTCTGCGACCGGCGCGGGTCAGCCGATAGAACCGGGCGCGGCGGTTGTTTTCAGAAGTGCCCCACTCGGAGGCGATTGCGCCTTCCTGCTCCAGCTTCAACAGCACGGGATACAAGGTGCCTTGGTTGACCGCGAGCAGATCGCCGCTGATCTGCTCGATGCGCCGGGCAATGCCGTAGCCATGCAGCGTACCGAGCACGTCGAGCGTCTTGAGCACCATGAGGGCAAGAGTGCCGTGCTGCACGTCCTTCTTTGACATGTTGGTTCCCAACAGGATATTGACATGGTTGCTGTTGGAAAGCAACAGGTCAAGTATCGGTTTGATGGCGCCCGTAATGCGGCTCACCAGAATGCCTTGCCGAAGACGGGACGCCCTGCGCTACCGTTGCGGATGTGACAGTCTACCGTTTGCGAATCTGACAGTCGCGCTAATCGGGTGATGGTCGCACAGCCTCGTAGGCACCCGACGACAACGGCACGTTGTAGACGGGTTCCGCCCAGGAGGCGGATCACCGAAGCACCGCTCGCGCCCATGCCTCGAAGATCGCTCGACCACTGTTCACCCGTTCGCTTGGCGCAATCAACGCCAGCAGCACTACACCGCCCTCGACGGATCGCACGAGGCCTTCCGTGATGTAAGACACACCAGCCCACGTGGCTCGCTGCACGAACGGAGACTGATCGGTCAGCCCTCCCCCGCATGCCGCGGCCACTTGCTTCGCGTCCGCTGTTGCGCTCGGCCACCACGCGAGCCTCAGGGACAGGGTGAAATCCTCAGGCGGTGAGAGCGAGAGGATTCGCATCGCCGGCCGCAGACCACCGCAGACATCGCCGCTCGTGAGTTGCATGAGCCAGCCGGACGGCAGTGTGACGGCAGGCGCGTCGGCCCCGAGGTACCGGTCAACCGTCCAGGTGATCGCCGAGGGACTCGGAATGAATCCGGATAACAACGCATCGGCTTCAAACGCCCTCAGCGCGGTAGAGAGCACGCTTCGATTGAACGCCACCTGCTCGGCCGGACCGACAAATCGCGCGATCGCAACTTCGGCGCCAACATCCACCGCCGTATAGAGCAGTTCTATCGAGGCTCCGGTTGTTCGGTGCCGGGCCAATGCGCGGCCTCGCAGCCGGCCGGAACCTTCGACCACGGACGGCCGCTGACGTTCGACGACGAGGGCAGGCTCCAATGCCGAGTCACTCAACAGCCATCGCTCAACGTCCTGCACGGCCCACGGGGTGTGGACGCGATCGGCGCGGAAGGTCACCTCGTCGTTGAGGTCGCCCAGATCGACACGGACCCTGAACGGCGACACGTCATTGCGATACTCCAATAACCCGACGCGGACGCCCTTCAACGGCAGGTCCTGGAGCGGTCCCACACGCAGGCGCCGAACCGGCAGGGACTGGTCCAATCCGTGCCGTTCGAGTAGTCCTTTGACGACGTTAATCGGCACGGCAAACCCGAGACCGGTGCCCCTGTCACCCTCTTTGAACTGCGCGACCACGACACCGATGGCGTATCCGTCCTCATCGAGAAGCGGTCCTCCGCTGTTGCCGGGATTGATCGTCGAATCGGTCTGGATCGATTGGAGATCTCCACCGGCGTCCGTTCGAAGCGCCGTCACTGTCCCGCTGGCAATCGTCGCCTCTGGCGAGCCGCCTGGACGCGCCACGCCCAGCAGCGTGTCGACGATGTCTCCGAAGGGATAACCGACCACCTGGACGGGATGTCCACGTTCAACCGCCGCGGAATCGCCGAGTGCGACATACGAAAACGTCCCCGCGATGAACAGCACGGCGACGTCCCTGGAGGGATCTGACGCGACCACGCGGGCATCTAGTGGAAACGGCGGAGCGTTCGCGGCCGCCGCGCTCTTCGGAAACGCGACTTCGAACCGTGTCGGGTTGACGTGCGCCCGCACGGTGGCGCCGCCTCGCTTCTCCGTCCACTCCCGGGGCGCGACCACGTGATTGGCCGTCGCCACGTAGCCGTACGGCGACACGATGAAACCACTACCGCTGCCTGTCTGGACGTCCGATCGATCGATGACACGCGTCGTCCCGAACTCGGTGACCTCGAGATGCACATTGCCCATCACCCGGATGAGGACGGTCGCCGCCGAGGGATCGAGCGCACGCTGAGCGTGTGCGTTCGTGGCGACGAGCGTGAACGCCCATGCCAGCGTAATAGTGAAACGCATAGGATTCGGCCGTTAGCTGAGAGACGCGCACCGTTATACACCGAAGTTTACGGAACCGGCGCCAGATAGTGCTTCCGCGCGCGAATTTTTATGTTCGGGCGCCGTGTGGTCACCCGCTGCCGTTACCGCACGATTTGCACTAGATGACGCGCGAGCGTGGCAAGTAACTCCGAGTACACAAGAAAATATTCATCCGTCGGCTCGGGCGCGATTTGCCTCCACAATTTGACGGCCTCGATCACACGTCCTTGGTGCCAGTAAATCTCGCCGATGAGAAATCGTGCGTCATTCACTCGGTAGCTTTGCGGAGTGGTGCGAATCAGATCTTCCAGAATGCCGATGCGAACCTGATCGTGCCGCAGCGCGAGCGCCGCCTCGTCCCAGATGCCTCGCTCCCGGAGCACACGTTCGTGGTACTTGTAAATCTCCACCAGCACCGCCGCTCCCTCCGGCTTCACGGCTTTCGTCCAGTCAAGTCCATTGACGCTGTCGAATTTGATGAGACTCAGCAGCGCATGGAGATTCGCCTGAACGAGCTTGTCCATGAGAAACAGCAGTTCAGTCGTCACCCTCGAGGAACGGACCCTCTCGACAGAGCTCGCGATGAACTGCGCAAAGTCACAGTGATCGGCAGCCACGGACAGCAGCGCACACAGTTTCGGTTCAACTTGCTGCGACGCGTGAAACGGCTGCAGCACGTTGTCCGCGGTGTATCGTCTGAGCACGACGGAAAGGTCTCCCTCGTTCGGATCAAATCGTCCCATCAAATCCGACACGCGCTGAAATGACGCCCAACGGCTCCACCGTGGACCAGGACGCATCCAACACCGCTTGGATTTCCTGATCGGACAGGCTCAATGCAGGCGGTGGCGTTGCCCAATGCGACTCCATGACCACGCGACCCGAATCACCGTTCTTGCCAGGTGCCTGGATCGGTGTCGTGGGCGAAAGCGAGATCGGTTCGAGAAACGGAAATAACCGCTCGATCCGCGATTCGATTTTTTCGATGTCACAGTCGAAATGCCGATCGCGTAAATCGGACACGTCCACAATCTCAATCTGAAGAGGCTCGTTGTGCAGGGTCGAAAGGTTTGAGGCGTGAGACGAAAGTGACGGCAGTCCTGTTGTCGAAATCAGCACCACGCCGTGGAGGCCATGCCGAGATAACGAGCCCGAACTGCCGTTGCCGGTTCATCGTTCGCAGGGGCCACGCCGGCCTAATCGGGTGATGGCCGCTGCGCTCCTTCAATCACGAGGACTTCCAGGGGCGCTTTTGTCGGGTTCAGCCGCAGTCCGAGCTGCTCCTGCACCGCCGTGAAGATCGACGGCGCGTCGGGTGAGGCGGTGCTATCGACCGCCCATGTGAGATCGATGTCAAAGACACCCTGCAAGCCCGTGTGGTCGATGACAATTCGATCGACTCCTCCGAGCGCACTCGGCCGGAACAATGATGAAATTCCCACGCCGCGGTAGTTCAATACGCCCCAGCCACCTCGTAACAATCCACAAAGACGTGTGTCTCTGAGGTCTGGCTCCTTGAACTCGGATGATCGTGGACGTACCACGCCTTCGCAGCTATCCGGCCGAGGTCGAAGCCCAGGCCCGAGCCGGCCGTCCGGGCGATGCAGGACCAAGGCATAGACGGGCAATGCTCGTGATTCTGTCCGCACCCTCAACCCGAATCGTTCAGCGAGCAACGTTCGCAACATCACGCGCGCCAGGTTGGCGGTCTCAACCCCAGGTGCCGGATTGCCCGGCATTTTCGCAGTGATGTCGAACCGATCTCTCTCAGCCCAATCAGGCCCGCCCACAATTTGAAAATCGTGCAGCGGCGCCTCGAACGTCGAATAGGCGAATTGCACCAGATACCGTAGCGTTCGGTTTGTCAGAGTCACTCGTCCGCCCGGCTGGGGGTTCTGCGGTACAGACTGCTCGTTGCCGACCTTGTTGACTTTGATTGACGCCACCTCGAATGAAGGCACCTGCGTCGTCACCACGGTGCTCAAGCCGATCGCAAGCACAACGATGTCAAGGAGTCTGTGGTTTGTCACGAGGGCCCTGCCTCGGTGAATACACTCCAGGTCCTTGTTGGAGCGCCTTGAACGCATTCGCCTGCTTCACGTACTGTTCCCACGTTGGCCCTCGTCCTGGTGGCGGCGGTGGCGCAAACCCGGATGGCCGATCGGGGTCCCTTATCAAGGGCGCCGCCGGTGCCGCCGGCATTCTGAGATCCGTACTTCCAATTCGCTGCTCTGCGACCCAGATCAGCACGACGGCCACGACCAGCACCGTCATCGTGAACAGCGTCAGAGGCGCCAACCGTTCTTTGCGCATATCGGCGATCACGGCATCAATGTCACCGAATTGCTGACGGGCTTCCTGTGTCGCCTCGCCGGCACTCATGCCCGCTTTGAGGTGTTCGCTGGTCCGCATCGCAATATGAAACTCGACCTCATCCTCGAGCTCTCGGGCCAGACGGCGAGGCCACAGCCGATTCGCGAATCGAGTGAGAATCGACATGTCAGGCGTGCTTCAGAACGCGTTTGACCGCTTCAACATGCTTCGCCCAATTCTTTTCAAGCTCGGCAAGGTGACGCCGGCCCGCCTTGGTGATTCGGTAATAGCGGGCACGACGGTTGTTTTCAGATGTGCCCCACGCCGACGCCACCCAGCCGGCTTCGTCCATGCGATGCAACGCGGGATACAGCGATCCTTCTTCAACGCGCAACACATCGGCTGACACCTTCTGAATGCTCTCAGTGATGGCATAGCCGTGAAGACTCTCCTGGGACGCGAGCACGCGCAGGACCAGCAGGTCGAGTGACCCTTGAAGCTGATCTCTTTTCGGCGTTCCCATAGTTGTCTATGTGAGAGTGCCAGAGATTCCCTCCGCTGTCAATGGCGTTTACTCATAGCGCAACGCCACAAGCGGATCGACGCGGGCCAACGAGTTTGTGATGGCGGACCGCAGGGAGCGGGACGGTACCGGCCCGAAGCCGATAACGTCACGCTCGGTGGGGACGTTACTTGATGCAGCTGGCGGATCTGGCACCAAAGATGTTCTTGTACCACTCGTTCGACCCGCAGTCGAAATTGCTGTCGACGAGATCAACACCATTGCCAATCGGATTACCCGAGCCGTCAAATCCGACCAACCCGAAGCTGTCGGACGCCGTGTTTCGCGCGACGACGTTGTCAGTCGCCGTCTCGGTGAGATGGATGCCGAAGATCCCGTTCCGCGTGGCAAGGTTCTCCTCGAGCTTGTTGCCCGAACCCTCGACGTGGAAGCCCGACGCCGCGATTCCCTCCGAGGGCTCGTCTCCGTTTTCAAAGCTCTTGTTTTGCTTGAGAAGGTTGCGTTCCGCCTCTTCGGCCACGAAAAATCCGTGAAACTCGTTCTTAAGAGCGCTGTTGTCGCTCAGTACGTTTCCGTGTCCCGCCACGAGGTAACCGTAGGCGGCGTTGTCTTTGCTGATGTTGTGTTCCAGGATGTTCGAGTTGCCCAGAACCGCGAAGCCTGCCCCATCTTCCTCAGTTTCAACGTCAGCGGCAACGTTTCCGACCAACTGGTTCTTGTCGCCGGAGATCACGAAGCCGTTCCCCTCGATAGTATCGGAATTGGCCCATGCCTCGGCCTGCCGCACGACATTGCTGATCAACTTGTTCTCGTCGGATTCGACGACGAACGCGCCGTCTGTGCTCTTCGTCACGGTCACACCCTGGACGAGATGATCGCCGTCGCCGTTCAACACCACACCTTGCTCGCAGCCCGTGACTGTATTGACGGCGCTGTTCGGCGCCCCCGGAGGCCTTCCACCCCCCACGACTTCCGCATCCAGACCCTCCAGAAGTATGCCGATCGTCCCTCCCTTAGGAGAACCGTCTGGCTCGAGCCCGCAGCTGACGTTATGACCGTTCAGCCTCAACTTGGCCGGACCGACGACCGTGATGGCCGGGCTCGATTCGTCACAGTTCAGGACGTCTCCGACGAGGACGTAGGTTTCGTCGCCACTAAGGAAGGCGCCGCACTCGGCGACCCAGAACGTTGATGCCTGCGGCCGGGCGCTCGAGATGCTCACGATTGCCGCGAACGCCAGCACTGCCAACACCCACGTGAGCCGCCGCCGATGTGCGCCGTTCAGTTCCGTGACCATTTCCTGCTCCTTTATCGCATTGACCTTCGCTTCGTGGTTCCTGCGCACATTTGGGCAAGAACCTCCAGCCTATGACGCGGCCGAGCGACCAATTGCACACGAGGTGTACTCGCCAGCGCCCGATTGTGTCTATTCCCCATAAGAGGTAACCCTGTGGATCAGGCCCCTTTTCGATGGATAATTCGTGCCCTGGGAGGCCGCGTTGAGATGTGAATGGATGGTGCTGTGCGAGGAACTCGATCTATCGCGCGTGTCGGGCAATCCGTCAATTATCGGAATGATCAGCGCGCTGGTCTGCGACACGCTGCCGGTGAGAATCGACCCGCTGCTTGCTGCCTTCAGGCTCGTCGGCGCTCCAGACGAGCACGCGACCATTTCCTTGATCGTTCAGGACGAATCCGGCGCCGATGTAAAAGGGCACCCCCTGTCGCTGCGACTGCCGAAGGTTGGCATGTGCGACGCGCATATTTCGCTCGCGCCAATCGAGATCAAGACGTTCGGGAAGTATTCCGTAGTGCTCCGCCTGGACGGCGTCGACGCATTCCGCACGACGTTCTGGGTCATGTCACCCGGCACATTTCCCGCCTAGTCCCGCGACGGCCTCACAGTTCCCACTTTGACTGGTAGGTGCGGTCCGCCAGGCCGTGCATCAACTGCACCATCACATCGGCGGACTTCTCGATCCGGGCCATGATGTCACTGTCGAGCTGCTCGCCACTCCAGTGGCGGTTGTGAACGTAGACCTGGTACGGATTGATGATGCACTTGAAATCCAGCATCATCGACATTGCCAGAGGCGCGAACGCCATGTAGCTGTGAGCGAGCCCTGCGGTGGCAACGAACGTGACGATCTTGTCGAAGAACGCTCCGCGCAGTGAGCCATCTGGAGGGGTGGTTCCGACGACCTCGATGAAACGCTTTAACTCGGCAGACAGCGTCCAGTTGTAGACCGGACTGCACAGGACAAGGCCGTCTGCCCTGACGACAAGACCATGGAGTGTTTGGTAGCTCGGGTCGTTGGCGAGGTCGTCACCATCATCAAATCTTGGCAGCTGATGCTGTTTCAGCGACACCTCGTCGCTTTCAATACCGTGCCCGCGCAGCGCTTCAGCGAATATCCTGCTCACCCGTTCGCTTCGGCTGGCGCTATCGAGGCTGCTTGAGACGATGACGGCTCGCATGGCTCGCGAGAGTCTATGCGCGCCGGACCGTAGCTGCCAACTGTGAGAGCCTACTTCGCCCGGACGGAGTGTTTGGCGGCAGCGGCGTGCTCTAGCGTCATCAGCATTTCGAGGCTCTGCAGGGCGCCGGCCGCGTCGATCGCACCTTGGCCCATCCGAATCTTGGCATTCTTGAGATTCTGAAGAAGCCCGTCGGCGACGCTGGGCCTGACGGTCTGCAAACACTTCAGCGATCCATGCCGCGTCGCCGAAACCCGAGCCGTCATCGAACACGACTCCAACCACCCGAGCATCGACGCTCGTCATCGTCACGCCGCGTCGCGTCGAAGCCTGGTAGGTTTCCCTGCGACTCTCGTTCGGCTCCAACACGCGAGGTTCAGAGAACGGGTTCAACTCCCGCAGGGTGATAGTCGTGTAGTTGTCTTGGCCTAGGCCGCTTTGCCGTTTCTGACCGGCAGAATCGGTAATCGTAAATGCAACATGCCAGGCCGTTGCCGTTCTCGAGCCGTGGTTGGTGAGAACATAATCAACGGTGGTATCAGTGCTGGCTATGACGTCTGCTCGAAGGGGAATATCTTGAGCACGCAACGGCGTCGCCAGGGCAAGAACGATGCAGCCGATCGCGCGCGTTCGTATGGATAGCGCCATAGCGCCGCCGACTTGATTCTGGCACAGATCATGTGAACGACGATACCGATTCAGCTCGGTAGCCGCAGAACAGGCATCGGCCAAACTTCGGCGACATCATCGCCTCGCACTTCGGACAGCGTTGCGCCTTGGGCGACATTTTCCCATCCGACTGTCCATCGCTCCAGCTTCTCCTCGAGGCGCACGACCTGGTCTCGCGCCAAACCATCGGTCCTTGGCGTGCTCTGAAGGCGGTCCAGACGTTGGTCTAATTGCCGGATTCTGTAGTGTTGATACAGGTCCCACAGCATTGCTCGCTCCTCTCCACAGTCTGGCGTCGTATCGGACACCGGAGTGACAAATCGTAGGACGCACTGCCAATTCCGATACCTGTCAGGAAAATTTTTCCCGATCACGAATTTGTTACTCTGGCTGAGGACGATCGCTTTTCCCAGCTACCCGTGATGGCTCTGCGACTTAGCCCAGACGACGATTCCTGCTTCAACCGCGCCCGGATTTTGCTCTCTGAGTGGACGTGCCAGGGACCCCAACCAGACGAGCATGTCGCCATGACGTGACGTGGCCTGTACGGGTGCGCTTGATGACCGAAGCGGACTGGCACGCGGGTCAGGTCGTCAACCTCAGCGTCACGGGCGTGCTCGTGCAAACCGACCGACACTATGAAATCGGCGAACGTGTCGAAGTCGAGATCGATTTTCTCACTCAGCCTGAAGCCCGTACTGTCGTCGGCGGTGTGGGATTTGTCGTGAGGGGAAACCGAAATGGAGCCGCGCAGAAACGCGCGGCCATTCACTTCGATCTCGGGTGCGCCCCAAAATCGGCAACTTACTGAAGCCGCAAGGTTCGTGGGTTCGACCGGCGAACCCGACGAACTCACGAACCGAAACTATCTCGCCAGACGCGCACGGCGCGCCTCTTTGAACGACCTGACCGCGAGCGTGATGTAAATGATAAGCAACACGCTCATCGCGAGTTGCGCGAGCACGGCCGGCCGCGTCAGGTTACCGCCGGCAATCGCCGGGACGAGCCGTCCCAGCGTCCCAAGCAACGCGAGCAACGCCAATACGACCGCCGCGTGCATGGCGTGCTTGCGGGCCGCGTCGCTTCTTGCGACCAGCGCGAGGATGACGAACGCGGCGCCGAAGATGGCCGGGATGAGGGCCGTCACGCTCGTCCGGCCGGTCAGCACATAGCTCGCAACGCCGAGCAGGATCAGAACAATTCCAAACGTCCGTGTCGTGGATGCCATAGTGTCACCGGTTGCTCAGAAACATGGGGCATTGTAGCCTCGGCGCATGCCGCCGCGCCAGATGAAGTCCGACGTCCTCATTCCGACCAATGTGGACAACGCCAGGGTTCATGCCGGCGGCAAGCTCGTCCAGTTGACGAATCTGCGCAAGCCTTTCTGGCCGGAACTCAAGATTACGAAAGGTGACCTGCTCCGCTACTACGCCTCAGTCGGGCCCGTGCTTCTACCGCACATCAAATCACGCGCAATGGTCATGAAGCGATACCCGCATGGCGCCGCCGGCGAGTTCTTCTTCATGAAGCGCACGCCGTCGCCGCGCCCCGACTGGCTGCAAACCTGCTCGATCGGGCACGACTCGGGCAACATGATCGACTTTCCGCTGATTCAGGATGTCGCGGCCCTCCTGTGGGTAATCAACCTCGGCTGCATCGACCTCAACCAGTGGTACTCACGATGCGACGATGTGGACCGGCCGGATTATTTCCATTTTGACCTCGATCCGGGGCCGGGAGCACCGTTCTCGCAGGTCCTGGAAGCGTCGCTGCTCGTGCGCGACGCGCTCGACACCCTGAAGATGCCGTCATACGCGAAAACGAGTGGCTCGAAAGGGCTGCACGTGTACGTCCCCATCAAGCGGGGCCCCACCCAGAAAGATGTCTGGACCTTCACCAAGGCAATGGCAGTGACGCTCGCCGACCACTATCCAAAGATCCTGACAGCCCAGTACCGGGTCGCGAAGCGGCCACGCGGCCGGGTGCTCGTCGACTACAACCAGAACGCGTGGGGACGCACGCTCGCCAGCGTCTACTCCGTTCGCCCGACACCCGTCGCCAGCGTCTCGACGCCTGTGACGTGGGATGAAATCGAGCGCGGGATCACATCTGAGCAGTTCACGATGGACGTCGTCCTCAAACGCGTGGCTCGGGTCGGAGATCTGTACGCACCGGTGCTTAGCCGGGGGGTAAAGCTGCGTTTCTGACGCGCGTCAGGGCAGATGGCTGCGTTTCTGACGCGCGTCAGGGCAGATGGCTGATGGCAGAAGGGCAACTCGTGGATCGAGGTCGTCGGTCTATCCGTGGTCTGTCGCGCGATGGCACGGGAGATCATGTCTTCGAGCTGCTTCTTGTCGATACGAAACGGCCCGGCAACGGCCGCGCCGGCCTGAATTTCGATCGCGACGACCACGCCGCTCTGTTCGAACGGGTTGACGATCCAGCTGAAGCCCCTGAGGAAAACCTGCGTGTCGGTCGACCCTGGATTTTTTGCGCGATGAATGGCGAGCAACATGGCCTTCAGCAGCTTCGACACATCGTTGTCGGTCCACGCCGCGGGATCGGCGGCGATGCCGGAAATGGCGTGCGTTTTGGCGAAGTCGGTCCCGCGCAGCCACACATCAACATTGAATTCAGTCACGTAGCGTCAGATTGTACGAGACAGCTGTTCGGCGAGTCCAGCAGCGTCGGTGGTGGGCTCGCTGCAGGTGAAGTCGTGGCACACGAACGCCGTCGCGCGACCGTCGCGCATGTTCATCGCGTCAATGAACGGCAGCATCTGCGCCAGCTGAGACTGCGACGGCCCCGGATGTACCGGCACAATCACGCTGAACGGGTCATATTTTGCCGCTGCTTCACGCATGAGGCTCTGCATGCCTTCGTCCGAGGGCAACCCTACGATGACCACCTGAGCGACCTTGGCGTGATAGGTCGACAGTGCCGCCATCATCATCGGCACCGCGCGCGCAACCTGCCCAATCCGTTGGCCGAACATCTTCAACGTTCTGTCGATACGATCGAAGAGCTCGGCTTCGTTGGTCAGGTGCGTCATGATCAGCAGGTTCAGCACCGACATCGAGCTCGGCGACGGCTCGGCGCCGTCGTAGTCCTCTTTCATGCGCAGGATGACGCTGGGATCGGCCCCGGTCGTGTTGAACCAGCCGCCATGCTCCTCATCCCAGAACTGCTCGTCCTGGCGCCGCTGCAGCGTTCGCGCAAACTCGAGCCAGTGCGGATCGCCGCCGGCCTGAAACAGCTCAAGTAGCCCGAGAATGGCGTACGCGTAATCTTCGGCATACCCGTCTATCGCAGCGTCGCCGTCGCGATAGCGGCGCCTCAGGATCTGACGGCGCGCATCCCACATGACGGTTTCGAGGAATGTCGCCGATCGCCGGCCAGCCGCCAGATACCGCTCCCGCGCATCGGCCTCGGGTAGCACCCGCGCGGCTCGTGCAAAGGCCGCGAGCATCAAGCCGTTCCAGCCCGTCAGGACCTTGTCGTCGAGGTGTGGGCGCGGCCTGGTCAGGCGTGCCTGGAACAGGCGCATTCGGGCCCGCTGCAGCGCCATTTCTACTTCGTCACGCGATTGACCCGACCGCTCGACCAATTCGTCGATCGAGCCGGCGACGTAGAGCAGGTTCTTACCTTTGAACTCTCCCTGCGGATCTTCCGGCGCGTTGCCGTCGGGCCTGATGCCGAACCGGTGGCGGAAGATCTCGAAGTCGTCTTTCAACAACGCCTCGAGCTCGGACTTGGTCCAAAGGTAGAACGCGCCCTCCATCTTGTGGGCATGCGGATTGGCTGCTTCCTCGGGCGGGACGCTGTCGGCATCTTCCGCGGAAAAGAAGCCGCCCTCAGGGTTGGTCATCTCGCGCGTCACATACTCGAGCGTGTCTTCCGCGACTTCGGCGAAAAACCGATCGGACGAGAGTTGAAACGTCTCGAGCGCGGCGAGCGTGATCTGCGCCTGGTCGTACAGCATTTTCTCGAAATGCGGCACTCGCCAGTTGGCGTCGACTGAATAGCGGTGAAATCCGCCGCCCACGTGATCGCGCATGCCGCCGAGCGACATCGCCTGCAGCGTTTTCGCCACCATGAACGCCGGCGTGTAATCGCCCGTTCGCGCGGTCTCGCGCAAAAGGAACAACAGCTCGCTCGGCCTCGGGAATTTCGGCGCCCCGCCGAATCCGCCACGGGTCTGATCGAACGTCTGCGCGAACTGCGCGACCCCCTCCTTCAGGGCATCCGTCCCCGGCACGTCGGTACCAGGCTCGACCGCCCTGAGACCCCTGATTTGTTCGGTGAGATTCTCGGCGGAAAGCTGCACCTTCGGCCGCTCCTGCTGCCAGACGCGGACGATCTCGCGCAGGATCTCCGGAAACCCGGGCCTGCCCCATCGCGCATCCGGCGGGAAATAGGTGCCGCCGTAAAACGGCTTCAGATCGGGTGTCAGCCAGACGCTCATGGGCCATCCACCAGATCCTGTGGTGGCCTGCACGAACGTCATATATACGCGATCGACGTCGGGTCGCTCTTCCCGATCGACCTTGATCGGGATGAAATCGCGATTGAGGATGTCGGCGATGGTCTGACTCTCGAACGACTCGTGCGCCATCACGTGGCACCAGTGGCAAGTCGAGTAGCCGATCGACAGGAAAATCGGCTTGTCGAGCTCGCGTGCCCTGTCGAAGGCGTCCTGACCCCACGGATACCAGTCGACCGGATTGCCGGCATGCTGCAGAAGGTACGGGCTCTGCTCGCCCGCAAGACGGTTAGGCATTCGCCTGGGCCCCCGCGGCCCGGATGTCGCGCCGCATCTTGTTATACAGCGCCGTGAACTCCACGCCCCACAGCAGGATGACTGCGGAAAAATAGACCCAGATGAGAAACACGATGACGGTCGCTATCGATCCGTGAATGCGTGTGAACTGCGACACATCCCGGATAAACCACGAGAAGCCTTTGAAACCCGCATCCCACAGAAGGCCGGTGATGAGCGCGCCAAGCCACACGTCTTTCACCAGCACCTTCACGTTCGGCACGAAGTAATAAATCAAGCCAAATACGAGCGCCGGCAAGAGGAGCAGCGCATTCCGGATGAGGAAGCCCTGCATGACGCTGAGGGCCGGATAGCTCTCGGAAACGCCCGCGAACCAGCGTGCCTGGATAATCTGCGCCGCCGTCGCGCCGAGCAGCCCGATCATCAACATGAGGCCGGCGGTCAGGAGCATGAGAAACGAGAACACCCTGTGGCCCCAGAAGCTCCGCGCTTTCTCGACACCCCACGCATGGTTCACGGCCGTGCTGATCGCCCCAAACACGCCGAGCGCGCCCCACACCAGCAGGATAGCGCTGCCGACGCCGAGGCGAATGGGATTTTGCCGGAACGCGTCCAGTTGCGTGATGATGAAGTCGAACTGTCCGGGAAAGTACCTGAGCGCGAACATCAACACTCTTTGCCGCGTCGCTTCGTCGGACGTCACGCTGCCAAGGATGGAGAGAGAGATAAGCGCAAACGGAAACAGCGACAGGAGCGCATAGTAACCGATCGAGGCTGCGTAGGTCAGGTTGTCAGCTTCGTAGAACTCGATGACTGCCCGCCACGCAGAGAGCCGCGTGATGCGCCAGGTTTCCTTCAGTTCCGCAGCGAGGTCCCGCTCACTCCACCGCAAGGTCCCTCTATAATGCCCTTACATACCAGACATGCCCAAGAAGGACCTCTTGCGCCGCGGCGGGGAGACGTAATCGTATCTAGTGATTATGGATTGGTGATTAGGGATTGGTAGTGCTCGACTTAAGTCGAGCCCTACATTCGCGCCCTATGGTTGCGCGCCCTAGAGCAACGCCGCCGCGGACGTTGTGGTTTCCTCTTTCTCTGACGCCTCCAGCACTTTCACCACCAAGTCGAACGGCATCATGTTGATCGCATCGTAATCGGGTGGGCAGCCAAACTCGCGGACCTGGGGCGCCGTCGGGTTACCAAGCGTCACGCACAGCCCGCACCCGATGCACAGATCGGCGCGGACCGCGCACACCATCCGACCATCCCGATCTTTTTCTTCGACGATACAACCCGCAACGGGACAAGCAGCCTGACAAATCGAGCAGGCAAACGCGCCGAAGCACCGGTCGGGATCGACGACCGCTATCGTCTTCGGGGCCTTCTTCCGCGGCCCGCTCATCATTTTGGTCCACATGGGTCTAATGATTATAGCTGAAGAGGGCTTAGGGCTGAGGGCTTAGGGCTGAGGGACACCCACGTTAGCCTTAAGCCCTTAGCTCTTAGCCCTTTCGGAAGTCAGTGTTTGTCCAGCGTCAGCGGGTACGTGATCGAGGTAGCGCTCGGCATCAATGGCCGCCATGCAGCCTGAGCCGGCCGCAGTAACGGCCTGCCGATAGACATGATCCTGCACATCCCCCGCCGCAAAGACACCGGAGATGCTGGTTTTGGTGCCGTTCGTCGTCACGATGTAGCCGTTGGCGTCCGTCTCGAGCTGGCCCATGAACAGGCCGGTGTTTGGGGTATGGCCGATGGCAACGAAGACACCTTCGACAGGCAATTCGTTTCGCTGGCCGGTCACATTGTCGCGGAGCACGATCGCCGTCACGACCCCCTTCTTCACGTCGAGCACGTCTTCGACCTCAGAGTTCCAGGCGAACTCGATTTTCGGATTCGCAAACGCCTTTTCCTGCATGATCTTCGACGCCCGCAGCGTGTCGCGGCGATGCACGACGGTCACTTTCGAGGCGAACTTGGTCAGGAAGATGGCCTCTTCCATCGCAGAATCTCCCCCGCCAACGACCGCAATCGGTTTTCCCCGGAAGAAAAACCCGTCGCAGGTCGCGCAGGTCGAAACACCATGCCCCATCAGCGTGCGCTCTGATGGCAGCCCGAGCAGCCTCGCGGACGCACCGGTCGCAATGATCAGTGCCTCGGTATAAACAAGCTGATCGCTCAGCTCGATTTTGATCGGGCAGCGATTTAGCTCGACCTTTGTCACATTGCCTTGAACGATCTCGGTGCCAAACCGCTCGGCCTGGGCCCGCATGTCGGCCATCAGATCCGGACCCATGATGCCATCCCGGAAACCGGGATAGTTCTCCACCATGGTGGTCATCATGAGCTGCCCGCCAGCCTCCAGGCCTTCGATGAGCAGCGGCTTCAGGTTGCCGCGGGCGGCATACAGCGCTGCTGTCAGTCCGGCGGGACCGGACCCGATGATGGTGACGTTGCGGTGTGCGCTCATTTTTGATCCGGGGCCACTACCGGTATCGCGTCTGCGCTTGCGTTTCTCGACTTCGCTCGGGACGCCCTGAGTTTATCGAAGGGCAGGCCCCTCGCCCCGCGCCGCTGCGGCGCCTCTGCGGTGTCGGTTACACGTATTTGTCGATGAGTTTCTTGAGATGATCTTTGTCGGCCAGGCCCACAACCGACTCCACGATGTCGCCGCCCTTGAAGATGAGAATCGTCGGGATGCCACGGATGCTGAACCGCCCGGCGGTGTTGGGGTTCTCGTCCACATTCAGCTTTCCAACCGTGACTTTGCCATCGTAGTCCGTCGCGAGCGCGTCAACCGTCGGCGCAAGACGCCGGCACGGACCGCACCACTCCGCCCAGAAGTCGACCAGGACGGGTTTGTCCGACTTGACCACGGTCTGATCGAAATTGCCATCGGTGAAAATCTGAATCTTTTCTGACGCCATTTTGTCGCTTCGCTCCTTAAAACGGTTCGTCGGGTTCGTGTAGTTCGTGGGTTCGTAAAGTTCGCTGGGTTCGTGGGTTCGTTCGGTTCACGAACCCTACGAACCTTACGAACCTTTACGAACTCACGAACCTACCGTATGACCGTCCCCATGTAAGCTCTTGGTCGTCCCTGGGCATTCTCATACAGTTTGACGTACTCCCGAGCCGATCGGTCCCAAGAAAAGTCCTGCCGCATCCCCGAGACCTGCAATGTCTTCCAACGGTTTGGGTTAGCAAAGACCCTGGCCGCCCGTTCCATGACTGCCATCAGCGTGGCAGCTGTATAGTCCTTGAACTTGAACCCTGTGCCGGTCCTGGCGCCGTCATTGTAATCGGTAACCGTATCGTCGAGTCCGCCAGTGGCCCGGACGATTGGGACGGTTCCGTACCGCATGCTGTACATCTGGTTGAGACCGCACGGTTCGAAGCGCGAAGGCATGAGGAAAACGTCCGATGCCCCTTCGATCAGATGCGCCAGCGGCTCGTCAAAGCCGATCTTGACGGCAAACCGATCGGGATACGCGGCGGCCAGTTCTCGCCACATCTTCTCGTAGCGCACATCCCCGGTGCCGAGCACCGCAAAGCTTCCATAATCCGGCAGCTCTCCCACGAGTTCAGCCACCAGATCGAATCCTTTCTGATCCACCAATCGCGACACGATTCCCACGAGGGGCCGTGGAAGATTGTCCAGGCCTGTTTCGGGACGGAGCAGATCCAGCAACGCCCGCTTCGCAGCGCCCTTCTTTTCCAGGGTCTGCTCGTCGTACGGCTCGGGCAGATACGGATCACGCCGCGGATCCCATCGCTCGACGTCAATCCCATTCAAGATGCCGTGGAGATCGGCGGCGCGTGGAGCCAGGACGCCATCAAAGCCGAAACCGAATTCCTTGGTCTGAATTTCGCGGGCATAGGTCGGGCTCACTGTTGTGATGCTGTCCGAGAAGACAATGGCCCCCTTGAGGAAGCTCAGCTGACCCCAGAACTCCATGCCGTCCAACGACAGCAATTCAGGTCGAAGTCCGAGCGGCGCCGCCCATTCGGGAGGGAAGTTTCCCTGGTACGCAAGGTTGTGAATCGTGAAGATTGCCGTCATGCCGCGCAGGCGTGGCTCGCCGGCATACCGCGTGCGCAGATACACCGGTGCGAGGCCGGCCTGCCAGTCGTGGGCATGCAGGATGTCGAACGTCTCGCCCGTCTGAATGGCGTACTCGAGCGCCGCTGCGCACAGAAAGGCATATCGGCGCGGGTTGTCTGGGTAGTCGGGGCCGGGGCCGTATAGCGTATCGCGATTGTAAAACTCGGGACGGTCTACGAGCACGGCTCGCACGTTCTCAGCCAGCGGCTGCTCCATCACTTTCGTCTCGGCCATCGCGCTGCCGATGCCGCCCACATGAATGGTTCGTGTCGTCCCTTGTGCCTGCGTGCCTCGATATTTCGGGGTCACGAGCGTCACTCGGTTGCCGAGCTTGCCGAGGGCCAGCGGCAGTGCCCCGAGCACGTCCGCCAGGCCGCCCGTCTTGGAAAACGGGATCGCTTCGGATCCGACCATCAAGATAGACACAGGCATAGGGTTACGTCGTCCATCGTCCATCGTCCATCGTCCAGACGATCGACGATGGACGATCGACGATCGACGATCGGTGCGTTGAACAGCGTACGACGGATACTATTGCATCAGTACGACCACTAGGCCACAATCCAGACGTGACCACGCCCAAGACAGATCCGTCGCCAGACAGGCCCCCCGATCGACCGGCTCGCGCTGAATCACGAGAGGTGCGCGAGCTGCGAGAGCTCAAGAACACACAGCCGGATCTGGCGTCGGCTGCAGACATGCAGATCGAGCTGCTGGGCGCACAACGCCGCATACAGTCGCGCGTGCCGCTGCCGTCGGCCACGTTCGATCGCCGCAAACCCGACAACGACCAGTGCCGTCCAGCCCTGCAGTTCAAGGACATCCCGATCGACTGGAGCGACTTCCGGTTGATGGTCCGGCAGACGGCCGACATTCTCCGGCGATTCGAAACGCTCGAGCTTGCCGATTACGACCAGATCCAGACACTTGCCCGCGATGGGCAGATCGAGGCCCTTGTGGCCAGCTGGTACGAAACAGCGATGGCCCCAGCCACCCGCAAGACCGACGTGCGGAGCCATGAGCAGGAGCTGCTGAATCAGGTGCTGTTGCTGGCTATGCGCCCGTTTCTGGCGCGATGCGCCGAGGCGCTGCTGCCACGGCTGGAGCTGAGCGACTGGCAGCAGCCCTGCTGCCCTCTCTGCGGCGGCGAGCCCGAGTTTGCGTTTATCAACCCGGCCGCCGAACGCTTGCTGATTTGCAGCCGCTGCACCGGTCAGTGGCGATACGATCCGATTAGCTGCCCCTATTGCGAGAACAACGATCGTAGCCGAATCACGTCATTTACCAGCCGCGACGGCCGTTATCGCATCTATGCCTGCGACGAATGCCACCGGTACCTCAAGGCCTTCGATGGCCGTGACGGCAGCCGCCCGGTCATGCTGGCCGTGGACTCGATCGCGACTTTGCCCCTGGACGCGGCCGCAATCCAGCGCGGGTATCAGAGCTAATACTGTTTCAGCGCCAAGACGCCAAGACGCCAAGACGCCAAGAATCTCTTTCTTTTGAAAGAAATTTTTAGCGTCTTCGCGCCTCTGCGTGAGACGTTGAGAAACTACTTTGCTGTAGAAACTGCGGGTGTCGAGATGCCCAGGCCCGCCCGGTCGTTGAGCCACGACAAGAGGTGACGTGTCTCCCAGAAGCGACCAAGGTTCGACGTCGCACCGAGGACTACGACGGCCAGCGACGAGCCGCCTGGCATCTTCAGCAACGTGGCCAGGCAGTAGCCGGCCCTGCTGATAAAGCCGGTCTTCCCGCCACGCACATCCATTTCGCCGCTGCGAAGAATCTGATTGGTGCTGCGCACGGTCACGACGCGAGCCGCGCGGCGCGGCGCAGGAATCGTGCGGAATGCATATTCCGGCGTCCGCATGATGGGGCCGATGCGATCGTCTTCGGAGGCAAACGAAATCAGCCGCGCCATATCGTAGGCCGATGAGATGTTGTCGGCAAAGAGGCCCGACGGGTCGGTATAGGCGGTGTGGTCGAGCCCGAGATCGTCCGCCTTCTGGTTCATTCGCGCGATGAACCCGTCATAGCCAAGCGGCGAGATGCGCGCCAAGGCGCGCGCGGCGGCATTGTCGGACGGAAGCAGCAGCAGGTGCAACAAATCGGCAACGCGAACGCGATCGTTCGTGCGCAGGTACGTCGTCGACGCGCGGAGCGTGTCTGAGCGAACAATCTCGACTTCTTCGTTGAGATCGGTCGCCGTCTCGAGGAACACGATCGCGGTCATCACCTTTGTGATGCTGGCGATCGAGCGCTCGTCCATTGCGTTTTCTTCGTAGAGCACCTTGCCCGTGGAGGGGTCGTAGATAATCGCGGCAGCCGCGCGGATGTCGGGCACCACGTTGCCAGCCTCATCGGTCCGATACTTCGGCGTTCTGGCCTCAGCCAGCGCTCTGGCCGACCGGGCCGACCGGGCGCGCGCGGCTCGAATGCGCGCCGCCCGAGCTCGGGCCCGGGCCGTGGCGGACGGCTTCGCCTTGGCTTTTGCTGGGGCTCCGGCTTCGGCGGCCGGAACAACCTGGCCAACCGTTGGTGGGATTGTTGTTGCGTCCGCGCCTGTGGCAAAAAGGCTTACACCCAGCCACAGGACTACCGGACGAACAGTGGCCAAAACGGTCCTGAATTTTGACAAAGTTAGGTACTCTGAAAGGGTTCATCGGTATTCTAGCAAAGCCTCGATAGAGGCTCCAAGCAAAAAAAGCTCTCAAGGGACTGAAAATGGGCAGGATACCGCTTCGATACCCAGACAAAGATGTCAGTGCCAACAAAGATGTCAGTAAATGAGCTCGGCGGCATCCAATATGAGACGCTCCGGTCCACTATGAGACGCTCCGGTCCACGATCCGTGAGCGCGGAAACGCCCGCCTGTGCCTCGTCGTGGGCGGGCTCACGGCTGGGGTGCCCTTGCGCTGGTTCTGAGCCTCAGGGGTCTGTCGGGCGCCGTCGTGCTCGTGCCCCTCGTCGTTCTCGTGGCAACCTTCGAGATCAATTTCTTCATCCACACCGGAGTCGAACGCATCGGACGGTACCTTCAGGTTTTTCATGAAGAGCGTGCCGGCTCGATCGGATGGGAGACAACGGCGATGAATTAGGGCGCGCGATTTTCGTCGAGCGGCGCCGTCGCACTTGATCCGCTGTTCTCGTTCATCTTCTTCTCAGCCGCGGCGATAAATTTTCTGAGCTCGTTGACGGTTTCAGAAATACGTTACGACTGGCTCGCCGTCTCGCTCGTCGCTCATCTTGTTTTCAATTACAGAATCGTGCGGGCGCGCCGCTTTTCAGTCACGCAGCGCGCGATCGAGCTCGAGCACTTCCGCAGTCTCGCGAGTCAGCGACAGCGCGATTGAGCGCTCGCTCAATCGACCGATCTCCAAAATTCGTGACCTGCCTCCAAGATCTTGGTTCGTGCGCCAAAATTACGCACGGCGTGGTAAGACGGCCACACTCTCTCGCGACAAATCCCTCACGCATTCTGTTCGGCGTCGTCCAAATTGTTCGAAAAAGTTCGAGCGAATTTGTTTTGTCGTTGTCTCTCTGTTGCACCAACGCAATGATCCTTTCGGTACGGATATTGCTCAAGATTGCGCGGAGGTTGGTTATGGGAAGCTTCGTTAGACTTCTGGGATTCACGACACTCGGATGCGGCTGCATCGTCGGCCGATACCGCGAGCTCGCTACCAACCGTGACGTCAACTACGTCGAAGAAAAAGGTGCGACGTGCGGAACGCACGGGCACCGGAGAAATCACACGATTTCTGAGCGCGCGACGGGTACGCCGGTTCTGGCTTCGGTAAAGACGGCCTAGACGGATCCCCGGCATTTGCCGGATGCATCATTCGCGCGGCTTGGTTTTCGCGGCAACCGGCTTCAGCGTGTACTCCCGTCGGTACATCACTTCAAGATTATTCCCGTCAGCATCCTGCTTCTTCAGCTTGATCTCAATGAGTCGCCGGCGCTGCGTCGGATCGGGGTTGGTCGAATAATACCCGAGCACGTAGTAATCGCTTGTTTCGGCGTCGATACGGCGCATCGCCTTGGTGTGATCGTTCGTGTTGACGACCGCGATACCTCCAGTCAGCTCCGCCAGCACTCGCAGGCTGTCCTGTGATTTCCGCAGGTGCTGCTCCCATTCGACCGGGTCGACTGGCTCGTCAATATCTCCGCCGGCCACAAGTCCCCTCGGGTCGAACGTGTAGAACGTGGCGTTCGTTCGATTTGCCTGGCGGGTCAGCTCTGCCAGCCGCATCGACAACTCGGCATCGTTGAACTGGTTACCCTGGTTGAACAGCGCATTCGACGGGTCGTTCGGATCGACGTTGCGGTTGTTCAGGAACACGCTGTCCGCGGTGCCCGCACGCGACGAGGCGAAGGGATCAAAATCGTATCCGTTGCTGATCAGCACCACGGCCTTGCGGCGGTGCTGCGTCTGCTGCAGGTTCGTGAGCATTTCGTAGACGGTCTCGAACGCCACGTTGGCGCGGTGCATCACTTCCTGCGGCGTTTCGCCGGTGGACGATTGCTCAATGATTTCCGACGGTTTCAATCCCCCGCCCGTAATCCTCTTGGCCGCCTCTTCCATGCGCGTCAGGTCGTAAGTCAAATCGATAGCAATAGACGACGTGCCCGTAGAGACGATGCCGAACAGGTCACCTTCGTGCACGAGCTCCTTGGCCATGTCGCGGAAGAGCTTTCGAACCCGATGCGTGTCGCGGAACTCGAGGTGAAGATCATCGATGACAAAGATGATAATGCGGCCGGCGGCGTCGTTGACCGGCCGCGACGGGGGCAGAATGATGCCCTCGCGCACCGGCGCCGCGGTGACGGTCTGGTTCTGATAGACGCGTCCGCCATGCACGAGCGTAAACGACGTGAGCTCCTGCTTCACACCGTCTTCGAACACCTCGAAATCGTCTCTACCGAGATCGGCCTGGAATTGACCGCGACGGTTCCGCACGATGACGTCCGAGCTGACGAGATTGACCGACGTGCGGAAAGTCGGGCTCTGCGGGTCGCCCGCCGGCTTTTCAGTGGCGGGCGTTTGTGCCGGGGGTTGTTGCGCG
This sequence comes from Vicinamibacterales bacterium, assembly GCA_963761975.1. Taxonomy (GTDB): domain Bacteria; phylum Acidobacteriota; class Vicinamibacteria; order Vicinamibacterales; family JAMQPK01; genus JAMQPK01. Next base: position 881,103 of record CAVXIR010000007.1, on the reverse strand, counting down.
TGAGGCACGTCGCCAAAAACCGGGAGCATCGCCAGAAAACCCGCAACCAGCCAGGGCGCAAAACGTGCTTTTTTCATGATGGCCCCCAGTATAAACCCGCGCGAACCCGCAAGTGCCAACGATTGATCGCGGCTGACTGAGCGCAAGCGCACCGATAGCAGGGCTGAAGCCCTGCGCTACCGAAGGCGCCTCAATCAGACGACTCGGGCGGCGTTTCGGTCGGAGGCGCGCCTCCCGCTCCCCCGCCGTGGCGCCTTCGCCCTCCACGGCGCGACCGCCTGCGACGCCGCAGTCCAAGTGCCGCGCGCAGATCGCGAATCCTGGGCTCGAACTCTTCGATCCCCCGACGGACCTCGTCATCGGTGACCCAGCTGTCTGGATTCAGTGGCTCGGCTTGAGCCCTGAGGGCTTCGACGCGTTCGAGGTCGCCGCCGCGTTCGGTGATACGCGCCTGCAGCTCGGCAAACCGCGCGCGAAGCCGCGTCAGCTGCTCGGCTCCTATCGTCTCGGCGACCGGCATGGAAGGAGGCTCGAATCTTTTCCTCCGCCTCGGGATGCGTCAGCTGTTCGATCGCCTCGACGAGCTCTTCCTCGGGCAGCGGCTCGGCAGGGGCCTCTTCCCCGAGATCGGCTTCAATCGGTTCGACAAGGTCGACCTGCTCTAACGGGTCGCCTTCGACCAGGGCATCAGATGGCGCAGCCGCCGGTTCGGCGTAGGCCGTCGAAGCGGGCGGCTTGCGCCGGTGCTCGGGCTTATCGCGGCGGCCGCGGCGGTTTCGCACATCCTCGGGCGGCGGCTCGGCCGGCGGTTGGGCTTCGAGAATCTTCGGCCAATTGAACTCAATGTCGGGATTGTGCTCTTCAATCCAGCGAATCGCTTCTTCGTCCAATGCCGGACGTCCGACTCTTACGCCGGGTGGTGTGCGAAACCAGTAGAGAATGCGCTGCCGCGATCGCCCGCCGCGGCGAACAGCATGCACGAGCGAAGTTGTTTCGTACCCGCGTTTGTCGCGAGTAAACCGCAGAAATGGCAAAGCTATTTGCGTTTGGAACGGCCGATTTTCTTGCTCGATTTCGCCGCTTTCCTCGCGGCCGGCTTGCTCGATTTCCCTCTTGCCGCTCCAGCCGGCCGCGCTGAAGCCTTGGCAGAGGCGGGCCCCGCCGAAGCTTTAGGGGACGGCGGCCTCGCCTGCGGCGCGGCCTTGGCCGCGGCGGCGCGGCCGTCGGCCGGCGCTTTGTAGACCGGCATAAAACGCATCTCGTCGCCAATCCAGTGGTAGGTATGAATCTCGGCGACAGGAATATTGCTGTCGGTGCACAGGCGCCTGGCGACATCGATCATTTGCACCGGTACATATAAATGGAAGGCAAACTTTAGCCTTCCAAACGGTACCCATTCAGCCAGGGCTTCGAGATTGTTCACCGATTCGACGGTCTCGACCTCGATCACCGCCATGACCTTTCGCCCTCTGTCCTGAGAAAGGAGGACGACGTCAGGGTAGAGTGCCGAGCTGCCCGCGCCGACTGCACTGTTTTGCTCGGCTCCGGGATTGATGCCGACATCGAAGCGACGGCGAAACTTGGCTTGCAGGAGGCGGATGACCCGGTCGTGTTCGAGCTGCTCCCGTACTGGCCTGACGAGAATGGGGCTCACGAAATCGCGACTATAGCATAGGCCGACATAAGTAAAGACCCTACTTTAAGGGGTTTGGCCGTTCTTTGGGCGTCTACCGGAAGCGTTCCAACGGCCGATAACATTCCTGAAGCGTTAAAATGGCCCACGAGAGCTCGAAGACCATGTCCAGCACCGCCGTCTCAACGCCCGCGGCCACCCGCACAATTCTGATCGTGGACGACGATCCGAGCGTGACTGAGACGTTCGAGCGCATGCTGCGTCTCGAGGGCTATCACGTCGTCACGGCGCTGTCGGCCGAAGCGGGTCTGAATCAAGCCGAACGGTCGCATCCGCACGCCATCATCCTCGACCTGCGCATGCCGCTCGTCGACGGACTGCAATTCCTCAGGACGTTGCGCTCTAAAGACGACCTTCAGAAAATGCCGGTCGCCATCGTCACCGGCGATTACTTCCTGGACGATGCGGTCTCTCGCGAGCTACGCGGACTCGGCGCTGAAGTGCGCTTCAAGCCGCTGTGGCTGGAAGATCTGCTCGCCCTTGCGAGGAATCTATTAAAAGCCTAGCGGTTCCAAGTTCTGGGTTCTGGGTGCTAGGTTCCGGTTCGGGCTCTGACGCTCGACTGGTTCCTGGTTCATGAGAACCGAGAACCCAGAACCGGAACCCAGCACCCAGCACCCAGAACCCAGAACCGCGATCGTCTTTGTAGTGACATCTCCCCCCTCATGAACGATCGTTTTCTGAAAGCCTGCAAGCGAGAGCCTGTCGATCGCACTCCGGTGTGGTTTATGCGCCAGGCTGGCCGCTACATGCCGGAGTATCGCGAGATTCGCAGCCGGAACTCGCTGCTCGAGATCTGCCGCTCCCCCGAGCTGGCAACCATCGTCACGCTGCAGCCTGTCCGGCGCATCGATGTTGACGCGGCGATTCTCTTTTCCGATCTCCTGCTCCCGCTCGAACCGATGGGTATTCCTTTCGACTTCGTCCGTGGCGAAGGACCGGCCATCGAAAATCCGCTGCGCACCGAAGCCGACATCGAGCGACTGAAATGCTTCGAGCCGCGCGAGGCGCTCTCGCACGTCCTCGAGACGATTCGCCTGATTCGGCGCGAACTCGACGGTTCGCATGGCGTGCCTTTGATCGGGTTCGGCGGTGCACCCTTCACTCTCGCGTCCTACGCTATCGAAGGCGGCCATTCGCAGAACTTTGCGCTCACTAAAGCGCTGATGTATTCGAACCCGCGTGCGTGGCACAGGCTCTCGGACATGTTGAGCTCGATCGTCGCCGAATACATGAAGGCGCAAATTGAGGCAGGCGCGCAGGCCATCCAGATTTTCGACTCGTGGGCCGGCGCCTTGAGCTCTGCCGACTACCGAGAGTTCGTCCTTCCCCACACGCGCAAAATCTTCGACGCGATTCGCGACACTGGTGTGCCGACGATTCACTTCGGCACGGGTACCGCCAACATCCTTCATGATCTGCGCGAAGCGGGCGGTGATGTCATTGGCGCCGACTGGCGAATACCGCTGGACGAAGCCTGGGATCGCATCGGCCACGACCACGCGATACAGGGCAATCTCGATCCGACGCTTTTGCTGGCGCCGCTCGATCGCATGCTGAACGGCGCCGACGACGTGCTCGAACGGGCACGCGGACGCCCCGGACACATCTTCAACCTCGGTCACGGCATTCTGCCGTCGACGCCTGTCGATCACGTGCAGGCGCTGGCGCAGCACGTCCATCGGTACAGACTCGCGCATGCGTAACGGGACGCCGGACGCGGCCATCCTGCTGATGGCGCACGGCACACCCGAGTCGGTGGACCAGATGGCCGACTACCTTCGCCTCGTCCGGGGCGGGCGCGAACCGTCGGAAGAGCTCATCTTGGAAATGACGCACAACTGGGAGGCAATCGGCGGACGTTCGCCGCTGACCGACATCACGCGTCAACAGGGCCAGGCGCTTGGCGAACAGCTTGCCGCCGATGGCCTCAACCTTCCCGTTTTCGTGGGGATGCGAAACTGGCGGCCATTCATCGCCGATGCCATGCGCGACATCGAGCGTACCGGCACACGCCGCATTCTCGGGATTCCGCTGGCGCCCCAGTTTTCAACGCTCAGCGTTCAGAAATATGTGGACGCGGCGCAAGCTGTACTCCCCGCGGGTGCGGAATTTTCCTGCGTGCGAGCGTTTCATGATCATCCGCTTCTCGTCGAGGCATTCGCCGAGAAAGTGCTGGCCGCCCAACCGAAAACGGACGAGGAGATTGTGTTCACGGCGCACAGCCTGCCGCAGCGAGTGGTGTTGGCCGGCGATCCGTACCCAAATCAGGTGGCCGCCACTGCGAAGGCGGTCGCCGATCGCTGCGGGATACGCGCCTATCACACCGCGTATCAAAGCGCGGGACGGACGCCGGAACCGTGGCTGGGACCGGATCTTTCGGATTTTGTGCGCGAGCGTGCAGCTGCCGGCACTCGGAATTTCCTCATCGTGCCGATCGGATTCGTGTGCGACCACACTGAAATCCTGTTCGACATCGATGTGCAGGCGGCCGCCGCTGCGACCGAGGCGCGAGTCGGCCTTCGGCGCACTCAGTCACTGAATACCTCGCCCACATTCATCAAGATGCTTGTCGCGTTGGTGGAAACTTCAGTCGGCAGCCACAAGTGGGCAGCGCCGCACCGGTAGCGCAGGGCTTTAGCCCTGCCCATGCGGGCGTGGCAGGCCTGAATGCCTGCGCTACCGCGGTTTAGCGCATCAACTCAATGCTAAGTCCTTTGATGCACGAAACAGTCGACGTGGCCGTCGTCGGTGGCGGGGTCTCAGGGCTGTCGGCCGCCTACGAGCTGCGCAAGCGCAAACGATCGGTTGTCGTGCTCGAGCGCTCCGAGCGGCCGGGTGGGATCATTCAGACCGAGCGGGTCGGCGAGTTCGTTATCGATACCGGGCCGGATGCTCTGCTCGTGCAGAAACCCGCAGCCGTGGCGCTGTGTAACGAGCTGGGTCTGGGTGACCGGCTCTTTCCAACCAAGCTTCCCCGTACCGCCTTCATTCTTCGCAATGGCGAGCTGCATCCGCTTCCGGGTGCCTCGATCCTCGGATTCCCGACGAGGTTGAAACCGCTATTCAGAAGCACGCTGTTTGGCCTCTCCGCGAAATTACGGATGGCTGCCGAGCTGTTCGTTCCGAGGCGCGTGCAGTCCGACGATGAGTCGATTGCCGAGTTCGTCCGGAGACGGTTTGGCCCGGAGGCCGTTACATACATCGCCGAGCCGCTGCTTGCAGGCATTCACGCCGGCGACGTCGACCGTCTCTCGATGCGCGCGCTGTTTCCACGGCTGATCGAAGCCGAAACCAGGGCGGGGAGCGTCATCAAGGCCTTTCGGCGTGAGCGTGGTCCGCTGAATGCAGACGGCGCATTCCGATCGTTTCCCAAAGGCCTCTCCGAGCTCGTTGACGGCCTCATGCGCGCCGTTCCGAAAGAATCGGTGCGTCTGGGCTCGAACGTCACACGCATCGACGAGGGCGACGGTTTCACGATTCATCTCGCGGGACGACCGGCGATCCATGCGCGCGCCGTCATCCTGGCCATTCCCGCCTTCGCCGCCGGCGAGCTGCTTCGTCCTCTCGATGCAGATCTGGCGGCGGCGTGCGCACTGATTCGCTATCTCTCGAGCGCAACGGTCGTCTTCGCGTTTCCACGCGACGCCGTCCGCCACGATCTCAAGGGCACCGGCTTCGTGGTGCCTCGGGCCGAGGGCATCAGCATTACGGCCGGCGCCTGGATTTCGTCCAAGTGGCCGCAGCGCGCGCCAGAAGGACACGCGCTGCTGCGTGCATTTCTGGGTGGCGCACGTGATCCCGACGTGCTGTCGAAATCCGACACCGAGTTGACGAACGCCGCACTCGGCGATTTGACGAAGATTCTCGGCATCAGCGGGGTGCCGACCGTCACGCGGGTCTATCGCTGGAATCGATCGAGCCCGCAGCAGGAAGTCGGGCACGCCGACATCGTGCGGCGCATCGAAGCGAGGCTCGCAGGCCATCCCGGCTTGTTTGTCTCGGCGGCCGGCTTTCGCGGGGTGGGTATCCCGGACTGCATTGCAGATGCACGCAGCACGGCAGGTGCGGCCGCATCATTCGTGCGCTAATAACGCCTTGGTTTCTTTAGAATGGAACGGATGAAAATTTTTGCCATCGTTCTCATCGTCGTGATCACGCTACCGAGCGTCTGCCTGGCACAGAACGTGCCCTCGCACGTCGAGGCTACTCTCAAGCAGATCAAAGCTGTCGATAAAGACCAACTTGCTGTTTCCGAAGAAGACGGACGATTTCTTCGGCTGCTGGTGGTGACGCGTGGCGCGAAGCGTGCCCTCGAGATTGGCGCCGCGAGCGGCTACAGCGCTATCTGGATGGGACTGGGCATGCGGGAGACCGGGGGCAAACTCGTCACGATCGAGTACGACAAGGCGCGTGCGGCAGAGGCGGCCGCCAACGTCAAGAAAGCCGGCCTTTCGGACGTAGTCCAGGTCGTAGCGGGCGATGCCTTCGCGGAAATCCCGAAGGTGCCAGGCTCGTTCGATTTCATCTTCTGCGATGCGTGGAAGCGTGATTATCAGAAATTCTTCGCGATGGTGTTCCCACGCATGGACAAGGGGGGTCTCTTTCTCGGCCACAACGTACTGAACAAACGCGACGAGATGGAGGATTTTCTCAAGACCATCCACACGAGCCCATCGGTACTCACGTCGATCGTTGCGCCCTCAGCCGAAGGCATGTCGATTACGCTGAAGCGCTGAAGGGAGGAGTCATGCCTTCTACCGCGCTGGTCGTGGTTGCTCTGTTGGCAGTCGCCGCGCCGGCATTCGCACAGGTGCGGACGATCTCAGGGAAGGTCACCGATTCAGAGGGTCAGCCGGTTGCCGGTGCCGCCATCGACGTCACCAGCGTCTCCGATGCCATCGTCGGGTTTGTCGTCAGAGAGCGGCGTCCCGTCGGCGGTCTGAAATACCGCGCGACGACCAACGAGAACGGCGAGTACGGCGTCGCGGTGAATGTCTCGGGCATTTATCTGGTGACTGCGTCGAAAGACGGCATCGGTTTCGACCAGACCGAGATCACCGTGGCGTTCACCGGCGTTTCTTCGGTGAATTTGAGGCTTACGAACGCCGCAGTTGCGCCGACGGCCGCTGCGGAGTGCGCGATCAATGCGTCCAACCGCGCGTTCCAGCAAAGTACGGTTGCGGCCAACGCAAGCCATCCAGCACTCGGCCGTCTGTTACGTTGGCTCGAAGGTGTGGAACTGCACACGCCCGGTTGTCCTGATTCACCCGTGCTGGAAGTCGGTCGCTGGTCGACGGCCGATCTCGAAACGCTCGTCGGCGATCTCGCCAACATTTCAGCATTTCAGCGGTGGATCCGCGAACGGCCTTTGGAGGCCGGTGCCGACGCCAGAATCGGCGTGTCACTGACGGGAGGTGATCGCCGATTCAGCGAAGTCCGGTTCGTTCGCGATCGCAGTCGAGGGGCGGCCATCATCCTTTACAACCGGCGATTCAATCTCGAAGAGATCGAGAAAATCTTCCACGGCAACGAGACGCTGCGGCGAGGCGCGACGCTGCATGCCGACATCGCGATCTTCGTCCCCGGCGATTTCAATCAGTACCCCACAGTCGATGACGGCCGGCGGTTGGGTGGGCGTCGCGGGACGGTGCACTGGGAAGTGGGCCGTCAGGTGCTCGAAACGGTTTCGCCAGCACCGGGCAGTGACGCTGGTGTACTGCTCTGGTATCGCGCCGTTTCTGCGCATCTCTTCCATGAAGGTGATCTGGCCGAGGCAACACGACATCTGGCGAAAGCCCGGCAGGTCTTTCCCGCCCATCCTCGGTTCCTGCTCGACAGCGCCTATCTCCATCAGGAGCTGTCCTCGCCGGCGGTGCAAGCGGCCGTTCAGGAGCTTCGCGCTGACGGCACAAACGTCGCGGTCGATACCCGCAGAAATGAGCTGCAGTACGCGGAGCGCTTTCTTCGAGAGACGCTGGCCGTCGCTCCGGGTGATGTCGACGCTCGCTGCCGTCTGGGCCACACACTGGGCGAGCTCGGACGCCACGCCGATGCCGCTGCCGAGTTCCGAAGAGTCATCGATGCCCAACCCGATGGAGCGCAGCTGTACCTTTCGGAATTGTTCCTCGGACGCCAGGAGCAGGCCCTTGGAAGGCGCGAAGAAGCCAAACGGCGGTACGAAAATGCCGCCGCGTTGTTCCTCGACGCGCAATCGCCCCAGCTGGCGCTCGCCCATCTCGCCCGAGAAGCGGGCGATCGCGCAGCCGCCTTGCGCGCACTTCGAACGATCACCTCTGCACCAGACGGCAATCGCGAGGATCCGTGGTTGTGGTACTACAAGCCCCACCTCGCCGACGCCGAATCGCTGATTCAGCAGATGCGAAAAGAGCTCGGGAGCGGCTCGCAATGACCCGCCGCCTTGCCGCCGCGGCGATCGCCATGGCCGGCATCAGCACCGCTTCGGCCCAGACCCCGTCGTTTTCGAGCAACGTCGAATCGGTTCGCGTTGACGTGCTCGTCACGCAAAACGGCCGGCCTGTGAGAGGCCTCGGGCCGGGCGACTTCGAGGTGCGCGACAACGGCGTGCTTCAGACCGTCGATCTGGTCAGCGATGAGGAAATCCCGTTGAATGTGGTCATGGCGCTCGATATGAGCGCGAGCCTCAATATCAAGCGGCTCGAGTATCTGCGCGCCGCCGGCAGAACGCTGTTGGATGGCCTGAGACCAGCCGATCGAGCCGCGCTCGTCACGTTCAGCCACCTCGTTTCGCAGACTGCCCCGCTCACATCTGATTTCAATGGCGTTCGCGCAGCACTCGATCAGGCCTCCGCGTCCGGGCAGACCAACCTCATCGATGCCACATTCACGGCCATGATGATCGGCGAGTCCGACGTCGGGCGCTCGCTGCTGATCGTGTTCAGCGACGGTGTGGATTCGACCAGCTGGCTCGAGGCTGACGCCGTCCTCGACACGGCGAAACGGAGCGACGTCGTGGTTTACAGCGCACAAGTCGGCGCCCGCCGGTCGAGCTTTCTCGGCGACATGAGCGCCGCGACCGGGGGCCGCTCGATTGAGATCGAATCGGCAAAGGACCTGCGGAGCACGTTTCGCGGCATTCTGGAGGAGTTCCGGCAGCGCTATCTCATCAGCTACTCGCCGAATGGCGTCCCGCCCGGCGGCTGGCATCGCCTCGACGTGCGCGTAAAGGGGCGGAACCTGACCGTGCGCGCCCGTCCCGGGTATCTTTCAGATAAATAAGCGATTGAAGGGATCAAAGGTTCCTGCCGATAAGAGACACGATGACAACCCCTGCGTCGCCGCTGGTACTGGTGGTCGAAGATGACCACGGTGTGCGCCGTCCGCTCGAGAAGTTCCTTCAGATGCATCGATTCAAGGTCGTGACGGCAGAGACTGCCGACGACGCGATCGATGCGATCCACCAGCATCGCCCGGTCGCAGCGATTGTCGACTTGCGGCTTGCGCGCGGGTCGGGACGGGATGTCGTGATTTCCATGCCGGCCGGCACGCCAGTAATCATCTTCTCCGGCGTTCCGTCAGAATCGGCGGAACTGGAACGTCTGCGCCCGCGGACGCGCCTTGTCCAGAAGCCCTATTCGCTGACGATGCTCGTCGAAGCGCTGAATGAAATGATCAACAGCGCGAAGCTGCCGGCAAGTTAACCACTCGTCTCGCCTCGCGTTCGAAGCGCGCGATGCTCGACATCGGCCGCGAGCGCCGCAGGAAGGACTTTGATCGCCACGTCGCGGTTCAACCGCGGGTCACGTGCGCGATAGACCTGCCCCATGTCCCCTTCGCCGATCAGAGCGATGACGTCGTACCCGCCGATGCGAGCGCCGGGCGCGAGGGGCATTTCCTGTTGAGGGTTCGAGGATTATATGACGAAGCGTCGGACGATCCTCAGCCCGTTCATCGTCAATGCTCATGAATGGGACGCACGGTGATCGCCACCTCTCCGCTCGTCGCCTTGCCGAGCACAACCTCGAACCCGAAGCCGTCGGCCATCGCTCGGATCGCAGCGGTCATCTTGTCGGGCGTTGATTGCGATTTCAGAATGCTTGCCGCGTAGTCGATCACGAACTGCGCCAGTTCGTCCGGTGTCGCGCCGAGGGCTTCAAACCCCTGCCTGATTTCGACCGCCGCGAGACGCACCACGTCTTCGCGAGCGAAGGCGCCAGTGAAGTAGCGATCCATCGCGCGATTCACGATCGCGTTGCGTTCCGCATCAGTCATGATGGCTGCGCGACGAGCCTTGATTCTGGCTCACTTCGTATGGATGGTCTTCCCATCAATTAGCCCGGATCAACAGTCTCGTGCGAGCGTCAGTTTGCCGGCACGGGGCGCTTCAACGCTTTGACCCGGCGACCGCTCACTTGAGGTTCGTGTCAGTGGCGCGTGCCGACCTGTAAGGTCACGGCGGTGGCCCGATTATACGGCTCGAATGGTTGTTCGGGCTGGAATCGTCTGAAGTTGTTAAAGGCGTGTGGTGACCGGGGCGGGGATTGAACCCGCGGCCCGCGCATTAAAAGTGCGCTGCTCTACCACTGAGCTACCCGGTCGTCGGCGGCAAACATGAAATTCTAACAGATGTTCGAAGCATGCCGGCGTCAGGAGCTCTCAGTCGTGCGGCGTGTGATCTGGCTCAACTAAAGTTGAGCCCTACCGCGAAAGTTGAGGCCTACCGCTAAAAGTTGAGCCTCCCGCAGGCTATCGCCTTGCGACTGACGACTACGCCTCGCGACTGACGACTTCGCCTTGCGACTGACGACTTTCGACGTGCGACTTCCGACTCTCCCTAATCCCTAATCCCTAATCACAATCCGTGTCTGTCTTCGACCAGTGAACCGCCACTCTTCTGGCGCCTGCGATTTCGATCGTGCAGATAATCTTCCTGTCGCCGCCGAACACGACCTGATATTTCCTCGTTCGAGCGTTCCTCGATTCGCTCTGGTCCGCGACAGATTCCGGCTTGCCTAACGGTCCGAGCGCGCCAGGCGCCATACGTTCCAGAAAAGGAACGAGCTGTGTGTCCGGATCGTCCATAACGGCAGCCAGTTCGGGATCAATTCGCCCGTGCTTCGTCATGACGAGAAAGTGAAATCCCTTCTTGTCGTGGAAATCGCGTGCACCGTCTCGAGACTCGGATAACCAAGCGAACCGCAGCACCAACATACGGCGAAGTGACCATACCGGCATAGGCGCCAGCAAACGGAAACACGATAACGAGCAACATCGCAAGCGATTGAGGTGAACCGGACCGCACGATGGCAAGGAACGGTGTCCAAAGTCCCACAGCAAGCGCCCATTTCCACGGTTCCCTCGGTGCGATGAAACCACACATCGCCGCCGCCACGACGAGAGACAACGCCGTCACGCCGGTGTCGTCCCATTTCGTGAACGCGATCGCCAGCCCAAAGACGACGGCGGTCAGCAGCACGAGAAGATCGAACAATCGGTACCTGTCCGACACAAACGCACGAGCGACGGACGCCGCGCGCCCGAATTGCGCGATGGCTTCCTGTTGCGCTGCCGTCGCATCGAGCCCTCGCTCGATTCCCTGCTCGACGGCGTCGGTCAGGTGCTCGCGAGCTTCTTCGAGAAATCTGAGATCGGAAACACCGCGCTTCCTGAGCTCCAGAGACAGGTCGGCGAGATACGCGCCAATCAGGTCGACGTTCATGCAGAGCTCCCTACCACGGCGGAGACGGCGCGAGCGAAGTCGCGCCACTCCGCATGTTGCCGCACGAGCGTGCGCTCGCCCTTTGCCGTCAACTGGTAGACACGTCGCCGGCGCCCGGTCGTTTCGGACCATCGGCTGGAAAGCAGGCCTGCGCGCTCGAGTCGATGAAGCGCCGGATAAAGCGTGCCGTCGGGCAACCTGAAGGCGCCGGCGCTGCGAGCACGCAGCGTTTCCGCAATCGCATAACCGTGCGAGGGCCGTTCCTGAACCGCTGCAAGGAGCAGCAAGTCAAGGTGCCCTTTGAGGACCTCCGGTCTCATACCTCGCAATGCTATACCTCGCGTCACGATGTAGTCAAGGGCGGTAGCCTGTAGCTGGTAGCTGGTAGCTGGTAGCCGTGAAAAACGGTAAACGGTTAACGTTTAATGGATCTTTCCATCAACGAAGGGACGCTCGTCGTCACTGGCGGTCCAGGCGACTCCCCGCAGACCGCCATCGTCATCAAGAAAACACCCCGTGGGCTCGGTGCGGCGGGTGCGGAGCAGATGCTTCTGGACAAATGGTTCGGTGAGCGTGGAACGAGCTGGAAGTTGACGCGACAGGAACTGCTCCAGATCGACGGCAAGACCTACGACTTGTACGAAGTCGAGCTGAACGACGGCGGCGCCCGCCGCTTGTACTTCGACGTGACCGAGTGGCTCAACCGGCTTCGCGGCCGTTCCCGATGAATCGCAACGTCTGCCGATTCGGCCCATTCGTGGTCGATCGCACCGCCTATGTCGTGACGCGTGACGGCCGTCCCGTCACGCTCACGCCGAAGCTGCTCGACCTTTTGCTCTACCTCATCGATCGTCCCGCGAAAGTCGTGGCGAAAGAAGAACTGCTCGATGCGCTGTGGCCCGGCGCAAACGTCACCGAAAATGCGTTGACGCAGGCCATCTCGGAGCTACGCCAGGCGCTCGGCGACGAGGCCGGCTCGCCGCGGTTCATCAAGACGATCGCGAGGCGCGGATATCGTTTCATCGCGGGCGTCGAGATAGACGACACGCCCACGCAGAAAAACGACAGCACCCACGACACCATCGCGGTCGTCGATTTTGCCAACGTGACCGGCGAGCAGGATTTCGCGTGGCTCGCCATCGGCATCGCAGAAACGGTCACTGCCGACCTGCGCGCGCTTGGACGGTTCAAGGTGGTCGAACGCTGGAGGGTGATCGAGGCCGCACGCCGTACGGATGGATCGTCGCAACAGATCGCGGCAGCGCTCGCTGTACGCCGGATTGTGGCCGGCAGCTTCCAGCGCCACGGCGACTCGATTCGCATCGTGGCACGGGTCGTCGACGTCAGTGCAGACGAAGCACTCGCCGACGCGAAGGTCGATGGCCCGATCGAACGGATCTTCGACCTCCAGGATCAAATCGTGGTGGCCTTGTCAAAGGGACTCGGGTTCCCATCCGGTCCGACACGTAGCGGGCTGGGCGCGCGCGAAACCGCGAACCTTGCGGCCTACCGCGCGTTCATGGAGGGATGGCTGCGCCTCGAGAGCCTCGACATGCGCGAGCTGAATCCAGCGAGAGCCGATTTCGAGCGCGCGGTGTCGCTCGATCCGCGTTATGCCCTCGCCTACACCGGGCTCTCGAGCGCCGAGTTCGCTCTTTACGAAACCACCAGGTTTGGCAACGAGCCAGCGCGCGATCTGCTCGAGCGGGCCATCGCGCACGCGCGCCATGCGATCGAGCTCGACGAGGGGCTGGCCGAAGCGCATGCGTCGCTCGTGTTGCCTCTGGTGAGCGCGTGGCAACCCGCCGAGGCACGGGCCGCCGCTCAACGCGCGGTCGCACTCGAGCCGTCGAACTGGCGGCACCTGTTCCGTCTGAGTCACGCCTCGTGGGGCAACGCGAGGCTCGACGCGGCCGCGCGCACGGCGGCGCTGTATCCGGAGTTCGCCTTCACCCACTTCGGCGTGGCGATGGTGCACGTCGCACGCAACCATCTGACTCGCGCAGAAACAGTACTTCGCGAGGGCATCGCGGTGCAGACGCGCCAGGTCGAGCACCACACGCGCTTCCCCGCCCTGGGCCTGCATTGGTTGCTTGGGCTCGTTCGGCTTGCGCGAGGCGACGCATCGGGCGCCGTTGACGAGTTCGATCGAGAGGTCGCACTCACCGATCCTGAACGGTTGCTGTACGGACGTGAGTACAGAATCCACGCCTATCACGGGTGCGGCCTGGCACAGCTTCATCTCGGCTACCCAGATAAGGCAATCGCGAGTTTCAAGCGTGCGTTGGACGTCTACTCAGATCATGCGCCGACCCGCATCGCGATGGCGCGAGCCCTGCGCCTTGCAGGCGCGTCGAGTGCGGCCAATGCGGAACTCGTCCGCGTCGACGAGACGTTATCGACCCTCGCTCGCAGGCGCCCTTACTATTCGGCGATCGTCGGCGCCGCGCTGCTGGTCGAGAGGGATCGCCCGCAAGAGGCCATAGGGCGTCTTGATAATCTGCTCGCCGACGCCCCGCCGGGGTTTGCCGCCTGGACGCTGCCGGTCGAGCCACTCCTCCGGCCGCTGACCCATCAAGCCGGCTTTGCGTCGGTGCTACACGGGCTGGCGGATCGGGCGACGTAAGCCATTATCCAGCAACGATTTACGCCCCTCACATCTTCTGAGCGTTTCTCACCTGGCCATCAGGACACCGACCCGCGGCTCGCGTAACCTGATGCCTGAGGTGCAATGTGGACGGTCTGCTGATTCTCATAATTGGCATCGTCGTGGTCGTTCTGTGGGGCCGCGTCAGGGACACGCGGTCCGACCTGGAGCAATTGTCGGCGCGGCTGGAGAATCTCGAACGGCGTTCGTCCAGGGCAAGGCAGGATTTGGTTGAACCGATCGAACATCCGGTAGCTTCTGTACCGGCCGGATCCGCCGAAGGCACCAGAGCCGAAGCCTGTCCAACCGCCTATAGCGGCACCAGCGCCGGTGCCGTGGTTCCCGGAAAAATCGGCATCAGAAGGCGCACGAGCCGAGCCCCATTTCTTTCAGTGGGTCCTCGGCACGAATCCAGTGGTGCGTGTCGGCATTGTCGTCCTGCTGTGCGGCGTCGCGTTCTTCTTGAACTACGTCATCGATCGCGGATGGCTGCCGGTCGAAATGCGTCTGACGATGGCCGCCATCTGCGGTCTGGCATTGTCGGCGATCGGCTGGCGTTTGCGAGAGTCTCGACGCGACTACGGACTGGTGCTGCAGGGTGGCGGCATCGGCATCGTGTACATGACGGTGTTCGCTGCGGTGAATTTGTACGCCGTGCTTGGCGCGGGGACAGGACTCGCACTGATGGTCGCGTTGGTCGTGCTGGCGAGCGCATTCGCAGTGCTGCAGGACTCGCAATCACTGGCCGTCTTGGCGAGTCTTGCCGGTTTTATCGCTCCCGTCCTCGTGTCACACGGCGATAATCACGTTGCTCTGTTTTCGTACTACGCGGTGCTCGATGCGGGCATTCTTGCCATTGCGTGGTTTCGGCGGTGGCAACTGCTGAATCGACTGGGCTTCGTGTGCACCTTCCTCGTGAGTGCGGCGTGGGGCGCCCGGTACTACACTGCAACACATTTCGCCAGCACCGAGCCCTTCCTTGTTGCGTTTTTCGTGTTCTACGTCATCGTGCCCGTGTTGTTTGCGCGCGGGATGCCAAATGATCGGCCGTCGCCTGTCGACGGGCCGCTCGTCTTCGGCGTGCCGATTGTCGCGTTCGGCCTGCAGGCGCAATTAGTGCGCGATTTCGAGTACGGGCTGGCGTTCAGCGCACTGGGAGCGGCAATCTTCTATGGCGTGTTGGCTTCCGCGCTGCTGCGACGCGTCGCCGAGTTTCCGCGCACGCTCGTCGAGGCGCTTTTTGCGCTGGGTGTCGGATTCGGCACCCTCGCGATTCCTCTCGCGTTCGACGGACGCTGGACGGCGGCCGCCTGGGCCATCGAAGGTGCGGGACTCGTCTGGCTTGGCGTGCGGCAGCAGCAACCACGCACCTCGAGTGCAGGAGTCTTCTTGCAGGCCGCCGCGGGGCTCGCGCTGTTTTCAGCCCCACCGCAAGGTATCGAAGTGCCGCTCGCAAACACCTTCTGCCTCGGCGCGCTGATGATAAGCGGATCCGCGTTCTTCAGCGGCCTTCACCTGCAACGTCATCTAACGGCGATCCCGGCGGCAAACGGACCATCGGTGGCATTGCTCGCCTGGAGCCTGTTGTGGTGGTTTGCAGCGGGGAGCCGCGAGATTTCAGTGCATGTCGCCGCAACGCATCAGCCGCACGCGTTCCTGATGTTTGCGACGGCCACTGCTGCAATGCTGGCTCTCCTTCGCGACACCCTCTCGTGGCGACATCTCAGCTTTCCTGTCCTTCTGCTCTTCCCGGTCATGTCGTTCACCGCGCTACAGACGTTCCTCAGCTATGCCCATCCGCTATATCGGCTCGGCAGCGTCGCCTGGGTCTGCGCGATTGCCGCTCACTACTGGATTCACCGACGTTTGTCATCCGACTGGCCAGAATCGGTCAACGTGCGTCTGCACCAGGGCATGCTGCTGCTCGTCGTGTTTCTCGCGTCGTGGGAGCTCGCGTGGCTTGCGGGACACATTTCGCGTGCCACCGATACGTGGCGGCACGTGGCATGGGTCGCTGTTTCCTGTGGCGTGATTGCCGCCGCTGGTGTCGTTCGCCGCGGCGAATTCCTGCGACGGTCCTCGCAATTTGTCGAAGCGTATCGCGCGGCTACCGTTCCTCTCGCGGCGGCAGCAGGCCTGTGGCTGCTGTTTACGAGCGTTACTCAGGGCGACCCTGCGCCATTGACCTACGTGCCGTTCTTCAACCCACTAGAGGCTATGCAATGCCTGGTGCTGGGAATCATGTCGCAATGGCTCTACGCAACGGAGACTCGCATCGATTCGAAGATGCGGGGAGCTGTCGCCTCGATGCTTGGTTTCGTCGTGTTGAACGGGATAATCGCGCGGGCGACGCACTTTCACGCAGGCGTCGAGTTCGATTGGCTCGACTTGTGGACTTCTTCGTTCTACCAGGCGGCCGTCTCGATCGTCTGGACGATCAGCGCGGTCGTGCTGATGGTCATTGCCAGGCGTCGGCAACAGCGCCAGGCATGGTACGCCGGAGCGCTGCTGCTCTCGGCCGTGGTCTCAAAGCTCTTCGCCGTCGATCTGGACGATGTGGGGACCGTCGCGCGAATCGTGTCGTTTGTCTGTGTCGGTCTGTTGATGGTGCTGACGGGCTATCTGTCGCCCCTGCCGCCACGTTTCGAGGAAAACTAGCGGTACGTTCGCAGTCAAGGGAGGGCTCTGTGGTACAAGGAGCGGTATGTTTTCCAAGATCGTCCGCCGGACCCACATGTATCTCGCGCTGTTCCTCACGCCGTGGATGTTCGTGTACGCGACGAGCACCATCGCGATGAACCATCGGATGCCGCGCCCCACGGTGTTCGTGAAGGAGCACGACGCGACCTACCCGAATGCGTTCGAACCCGGCACGCCGCCGCGCGAAATCGCGCAGCAGATCTTGTCGGACCTGAATCTCGACGGCGCCTTCGGTGTTCAGGGGCCTGCCCCCGACGGCCGCTTGACCATCAACCGGCAGGGGATGCTGTCGCCTCGGCGCATCATCTATTCGCCACAGGATCGCCGCGTCGTGGTCGAGCGCGTGGATCTCGAGACGAGCGGCTTTCTGAATCGCTTCCACCGCCGGCGCGGATATCAGCAGCCGTATGCGGCTGATATCGCGATGGCCATCAGCGTTGATGCCGTGATCGTCGCGATGGTGTTCTGGGCGCTGTCCGGTTTATGGATGTGGTGGGAAATGCGGGCGACGCGATGGTGGGGCGTCGCAAGTGTCGCCACCGGCCTCGGAATTTTCAGCCTCTTCATCCTGACCATATGACGTTTCTCCACTTCGTCCGCCGCACCCACTTGTATATGGGACTGTTCCTGCTGCCCTGGGTGATCATGTTCGGCGTCAGCTCCATCCCGCTGAATCACGTCATGTCGGCCGACCCGCTGACATGGACACAAGTCGCGGAACATCCGTTCAATGCCGACATTCCGCCGGCGGGAGAAAATCTGCGCCCAATTGGCCGTGAGATGATGAACACGGCCGGCATAGGCGGGGGCTATTTCGTGAACCGCGCGAATCCGCGTCAGGTCAACGTGAACCATCCGGACTTTCTTACGCCGGTCCGGATCGTCTACCACGCCGATCGAAGCAAGCTCACGGTCGAGCACCGAAAATTTTCAACGCGGCAGTTCATCACGGGCATGCACTTTCGCGGCGGATACGACATGGATGGCTTCTGGGACTCGGTCTGGGCGCTGTTTGTCGATGTCGTCTCGGTGGGCCTCATCCTGTGGATTGCCACCGGCGTTTACATGTGGTGGAACCTGCCATCGGCACGGCGATGGGGATGGTTTGCGCTTGGATCGGGAGCGGTCTGCTTCGCCGTGATCATCGCGACACTCTAGCGGCACTGATTCCCAACCGGGCCCTCAGGCTCGGCGGGCGCGCGCCCTGAACGGCATACAGCTGCTTGCCCTGGCTCGACGTGATGAGATCCATGTCGAGCGTCTGACGCACGTAATCGAGCAGCGGAGCCGACGCCTTTTCAGTATCGAGCACGAGATACCGGAATGGCAGCCTGGCCGGCGCATCCTCGTCAACGGCTTCCTCTGCGCTCGACAGCCGCAACAGATTCCCGATGACGGGCATCGCCTCATACGCCTGAGCGACATTCGGAGGCATCCGACCGATGTAGCCGCCGACGACGGGATGGCCGTGAATCGTTGCGTGGTACAGAAGGCGGCGCTCCTGATCTCCCCGGCCGGTCGAAAGACCGTCACCAATACCGAAAGGAACCTCGATGACCGCACCGCCATCCTGAATGCCTGCCAGTTGCTCGTAAACGGCCGGCCGATCGAGAGTGGTCAACGGAATGGGTGCGTGAAGATAGTCGAGGGCGAGAAGCACAATGAGCGCCCAGACGTAGCCAGGGCTAAAGCCCTGGGCTCCCAACCGCAACGCCATCAACACGCCCAACGCCAGGTACACGCACACCATCGCGCGGCCTGGCATTCGGGCGTTTTCCACGAGCGGCACGAAACGCGCCAGCGCTTGGGGTAACGGCAGACCGGCGTCAACCCCCGCGATCGTCAGAAACGGTCCGAGGGCCCACAGCGCAAACACCCCCAACACAACTTTCCAGCGCCGCGCTTCTTCGCTGTCGCTCCACTTCCCTCTCCCCATCAACAACACGACGACCGGAATGATGCCGATCCAGCCGACGGCCTCGATGCGATCGAGTCCGAGCTGCTGGTACAACCCGCTCGTCGCGCCGCCATACAGTGGGTGGAACGGGTTGCCGATGATCGGCGCCATCGCATCGACGCCGCGCGGTGCGCTGCGCCAGAAGTACGTCTGACTGACGTAGCGACCACTCATCGCCAGCCGCACTGCCTGGATGATGAGCGGCAGACACACGACAGCAAACGTGGCAACCGTAATCATCAGTGCCTGGGCCCCACGCCAGAACACCTCGCCGGACGGACGATTGACGCGAACGCTGAGGCGCCACTTTGTGAGCAGCCAGATGAGCGCCAGCACCCACAACGCGAAGAGTGGATTCTGAACGCCGCGAGCCGAAATCTCGACGCTGCCGATGCTGAAAGTCGTCCCGCCGGTTACCGCAACGATTGCAATCCAGAACACGTCGAGGGCCATGAGACCGGTGAGAATCAGGCGAGCGGTAAACAGCGCCGGCTTCTGACGTCTCTGCGCGATCGCAGTGCGAACAAGCTGGAACGACGCTATCGCGTACGCCAATCCAAAGACTGCGAGATACACCACGTGGTAGTACGCCGCGTAGGCCGTAATCGCGATGCAGACACCGCAGCCGATCGCCGGCGCAACACGGCCGGTTTTCAGCGCCCTGTAAAGAAAGAGCGCGAAGAGTGGGATGACCCACGCCGTCAGCAGGTCGAAATGCCCGAGCAGTTGCGCCGCGATGTACGGCGATCCTCCGAAGGCGATGCCCGTCAGCAGTCCCAACCGTTGATCGCGGACGATGTCGAACGCGAGCGCGTACGCGCACGCCGCATTCAAAAACACCGATACGACGATATAGACATTCTCCGCCTTGACAACAGACAGCCCGCCGAGCGCCGTTGCGGCGATATAGCCCTGAAGCGCCGTATGCGGATGGTTGATGAGATCGACGCCGAACGGGCTGAAGAGATACCGAGACTGGAAGAAATCGAGCTCGGGCGCACTCAGCGCCTTGCGCATCCACCAGAGATTCCAGAGGAAGCTGTAATTGTCGCCCGGAAGGCCCGGAATGTGATCGCTGAAATGCCGGGCAAGCGGCCACGTCCAGACAATGGACATGGCCGCCAGCAGCGTTAGAGGTGCGACATGCGTTCTAACGAATTCCAGCCCGCGCGCGCTCAAGCTGGAATTCTAATCGGATCGGCGGGGCAGGGCTAAAGCCCTGCGCTACCGAAGAGCAAATCTGTTCGACGTTACCTATGCAGCGTGCTTCCCCATCCTCCGCCGCTCCTCATCCAGGCCGTCCCAGAATACTTTGACGCCGTCCAGCATCTTCACACCGGCCGTAATGAACGGCTCCTCACGGAACTTTGACGACTCGTAACACTCGCGCAGCTCGTCCCAGACGTGTTCCTTGTGCTGCCCTTCGATCTTGTCGTGCCAGGTGAAGAACGCGAGCGGCATGTCGGGCACCTTCGTGGCTTTCATCCGTTCGAGCCCAGAGATCAGCTCTTTCCAGAATCCCGCGGCGGCCCAGTTTTCGACGGCGAACGCGGCCCCCATCGCCCGGTTGTAGTCGTCACTGCCGTAGAGCCTGAATAGTTCGTCGCAGAAGTGGAGAGTGCTCTTAATGGCGTTCCGGCGTTTGCCCATATCGTCGAATGTGAGCCCTAGCGACTGGCCGAATCGGAGCAGCCACTCGAAGTGGGCAGCCTGGAAGCGGAATTTGCCGCCGTCGACCGTGCCTTCCGTCGCAACCAGAGCAGGATCACCTTCGCTATCGGAATCACTGTTCGATCGGGCCTCTGCCGCCAGTGGGGCATGGCCGGCCTTGCTGTTGTAGATGACGCCCAGCTCGTTCATCAGTATTTCCTTCGATTCGCGGGCGGATTGCAGCGTATCGGCGTTGATCACGCGATTGAGCGCGGCGAGCAGAAACTGATTCGAGAAGACGGAAAACTCAACGGCGAACCGCCGCAGGTGGTCGATCGGCATCTCGCCGTGTGAAAACCACTTGGTATAAGCGTTGTCGGTCACGACCGGATGACCCATGAACCGCGTCTCGATCGTGTGCTTGAACGCCTCGAAATCCTTCCCAGCCATAAATGCCTCCTTGATGGTTCGTGTCAGCTGCGGTCCGTCCAGCTGAATGGGTACGCGGTGTTTTCCATAGCAAGCGCATGCGTCGTGAGCTGCAGCGGCCGGAACGTATCGACCATGACCGCCAGCTCGTCCGTCCGGGTTTTACCGATCGATCCTTCGTAGGTTCCGGGATGCGGCCCATGCGGAATGCCGTTGGGATGCACGGTGAGCGCCGCCGATTCGATGTCTTTGCGCGACATGAAGTCGCCCTTCACGTAGTAGATCACTTCGTCCGAATCGACGTTTGAATGGTTGTATGGCGCCGGAATTGACTGCGGGTGATAGTCGAAGAGACGAGGCACAAACGAGCAGAGCACGAATCCGGGACCGTCGAAGGTCTGATGAACCGGCGGCGGCTGGTGAACGCGGCCGGTAATCGGCTCGAAGTCGTCGATGTTGAACGCAAACGGCCACAAATGGCCATCCCATCCGATCACGTCAAGAGGATGGTGAGGATAGACGTAGCGGGCGATGTGGTCGCGCGCTTTCACGCGCACTTCGAACTCGCCTTTCTCGTCATTCGCGGTCAGCGCGTCCGGCGGGCGGATATCACGCTCGGAATAGGGCGCGCTCTCGAGAAACTGCCCGTAGTTGTTGACGTAGCGGCGCGGCGGCTCGATGTGGCCACCGGAGGTTTCGACGACGAGCATGCGCTGCTCGACGCCCGAGTCGAGCACCAGGCGCCAAATCACCCCGGTGGGGATGACGAGGTAATCGCCCGACCGATACCGCAGCGTGCCGAACTGGCTTTCCAACATGCCCGTGCCTTCGTGCACGAAGATCACTTCGTCGCCGTGCGCATACCGATACCAGTAAGGCATCGTGTCGTGGGGCCGTACCACGGAGATACAGACGTCACTGTTCGCCATCAGCGGCACTCGACCGGTGATGGCATCCCCGCTCGCCGGCAGATGTGCCGTTCGCAACAGACGGTGTTGGACCGGACCCGGCGGGGCGTAAGGAATTTTCACTTCGCAGCCCCGCTCGATTTGCCGCACGTCGGTCGGCGGCCGCAGATGATAGAGCAGCGACTTGTTGCCCACAAAGCCGTGGATACCCATCAACTCTTCGTGGTAGAGCGAGCCGTCGGGCTTCCGGAACTGCGTGTGGCGCTTGTGCGGGATCTGCCCGAGCTTGTAGTAGTAGCTCATACCAGATTGCCTCGACGCGCCTGCTCACGCTCGATTGCTTCGAACAGCGACTTGAAGTTGCCTTCGCCAAATCCGCGACACCCATGCCGCTCGATCACTTCGAAGAACAGCGTCGGG
The DNA here is from genome assembly GCA_963761975.1 of Vicinamibacterales bacterium. Taxonomy (GTDB): domain Bacteria; phylum Acidobacteriota; class Vicinamibacteria; order Vicinamibacterales; family JAMQPK01; genus JAMQPK01. The sequence goes on along the minus strand of CAVXIR010000007.1, from coordinate 858,999 downwards.
CGGTCCTGCACCGGCTGCGTGAAGATCTGCAGCAGGTAGCCTTCCTCGTCGCGATCGGCGAGTATGCCAAGCTCGGCGAGTTCGCCGACCGGCTCCTCGATCTTCCCAATCCGTCGATCGAGATCGTCGTAGTAGGTCGGCGGCACGCGGAGAAATTCCACACCTGACGCGCGCAGGTGGCGAACCGTTTTCACGATGTCGTCGGTCGCGCAGGCGATGTGCTGTACACCGGGGCCGCGGTAATAATCCAGATATTCCTGAATCTGCGACTTGCGCCTGCCGGTGGCAGGCTCATTGATCGGAAACTTCACCCGGCCCGTTCCGTCCTGCATGACCTTCGACATCAGCGCCGAGTACTCGGTCGTGATGGTCTTGTCGTCGAAATGGATGAGCTGGGTAAACCCCATCGTCTCTTCAAAGAACCGCACCCACTTCTCCATCGCGCCCAGCTCGACGTTCCCGACGATGTGATCGATCGCCTTGAGCACGGGCCTGTTCGCTGTCGCGCCGGAGATTGGTCGAAAGCCGGGCGCGAATGTTCCGGCATAATCGTCGCGCTCGACAAACTTGATGAGGGTATCGCCATAGGCGTGAATGGCAGCGGTGCGGAGCACGCCCTTCTCGTCGCGTGTCTCACATGGAGGCATCGCCGGCTCGGCGCCGCGGGTCGTCGTCTCGTGGAAGGCGGCGGCCACATCTGGCACCTCGAGCGCAATGACGCCGACGCCATCGCCGTGCTCATTCACGAATTTCGACGCCACATGATCCGGGTTCAGCGGCGTCGTGAGGAGAAATCGGATATCGCCCTGCTCGAGCAGAAAGGAGGCCGCGTCGCGGGAGCCCGTCTCGAGACCGCGATAGGCCGTCCGGTGAAACCCGAAGCAGCTCTCGTAAAACACGGCAGCCTGGCGGGCATTGCCGACGAAGAACTCGAGATGGTCGATACGCTTGATCGGACAGAAGTCGGCCATAATATGAACCATTGTGCCAGACAATTGGAGGATAGCGCAACAGAAAGTGTTGAAAAAGTTATGAATCGTAACTAGGCTATTGAGCGGGGCTAACTCATTGAAAAATAAACGATCGGCCGACGGAGACCCGAGGCCCCGGATCGACAGCCTCGACAGGCAGCTGCTGACTTATCTGCAGCACGATGCCCGCGTGCCGACAGCCGAGCTGGCGCGCCGCCTCGATCTGTCCGGGCCTGGGCTTCAGAAGCGCTTGCGCAAGCTCGAGGATCAGGGGGTCATTCGTGGCTACGCGACCATTGTGAATCGTCAGGCGGTCGGGCTCGATCTGCTCTGCTTTATTCACGTCACGCTGGCGCATCACCGCCCGAACTCGGTCAAGCAGTTTCCGGAGAAAATCAAAGACATGCCGGAAGTGCTCGAATGCCATTTTCTGACCGGCGAGTTCGACTATCTTTTGAAGGTGGTCGTCGCCAACCACGACCATCTCGAGAAATTTCTCTTCGGCAAACTGATGAAGGCTGGCGGCGTCGATCGGACCCGCACGAGCATTGTCGTCAAAGAAGTGAAAACATCCTTTACCCTGCCGCTGTGACGGTCCTGGCATCCACCCGCGCCCTGCTCGAACACGCCATCGACTACGCGGGAACCTTTCCGCCGGCGGCGCTTCCGTTGCAGGAAGCCATCACCAACTACGCACGCGCACAGAGTGGGCCTGAGGCGTGGTTGTTGGGGCGTCTGGTTGTTCACGGTGATCACCTCGACAGACTGGAAACGGCACTGCCCCTTACGCCTGTCGATCACCTCGAACTCAGCGTCATCATCTCTGGTCGCGGGAACCCCACGCTCGGCTCTGGCGCCGAGGCATTGTCGCAGCTCGCGCGCGTCGATACGTTCAACCAGCGCTGGGCCGGACGCGCGCACATCGCGTCGGTCGAATTCCCGCCAACCGCGGCAGAGGACATTCTGTATCTCGCGGGTCGTCTGGACAGCGCGCTCGAGGCGTTTTTCGAAGCGCCCATCGATGCGCATCTGGAAGCGCGGCTCGACGCGATGTCCAAAGCGGGCGTCATGGCCAAGGTTCGAACAGGCGGCATCGTACCGGCCGCGATTCCCACGCCCTTGTCGCTGGCACAATTTCTTCACGGCTGTGCCGAACGGCGTCTCGCGTTCAAAGCCACGGCGGGCCTGCATCATGCGACGCGAAGCTGCTACTCTCTTACGTATGAGCGCGACAGCCCTACGTCCGTGATGCATGGTTTTCTGAACGTCAGTATCGCCGCGGTGCTCGCCGCACGTGGCACTCCAGTCAGCGACATCGTCGGGGCGCTGTCCGAAACAGCGGCCACTGCATTCGATTTCCGCACCGACAGTCTCGTCTACAGAGACTCGACGACAGCGCTGGCGGATCTCGCCACGTCACATCGTTTCTTTCGCTCGTTCGGCTCGTGCAGCTTTCGCGAACCTGCTGAAGAGCTCGCACGCCTGCGCCTGGTGTAACGTGGACCCCCTCAACGAAACTCACGACGTTCGGCTGCGCAGCTGGGTCGAATCTGCGAATGCGCCCGGGACAGATTTTCCGATTCAGAATCTGCCACTCGGTGTGTTCCGGCCACGCGGCAGCACCGGCGCCGCCGCCATCGGCGTGGCGATCGGCGACGAGATTCTCGATCTTCGCCGGGCGGGCGAGCGCGGCCTTCTGGACGAACTGCCGTCTGCCCTGCGAGCGGCAACAGCTGCTTCGACACTCAACCCGCTGATGGCGCTCGGCCACAGCGATGCGTCAACACTGCGCCGCCGAATCAGCAAGATTCTCGCCGCCGAAGGAGGGAGCGCCGATCCGCGCCTGCTGACGCCCGCCCGTGACGCCGATCTTCAGGTACCCGCAACCATTGCCAATTACTCGGACTTCTACGCGTCGATCGATCACGCGACGAACGTCGGAAAGCTCTTCAGGCCGGACAATCCGCTGTTTCCAAACTACCGGTACGTGCCCATTGCGTATCACGGCCGAAGCTCATCGATCGTGATCAGTGGCACGCCGGTGCGGCGACCGTCGGGACAAGTGAAAGGATCGGGTGACGTGCCGGTATATCTCCCCACCGGCCGCCTTGACTACGAAGCCGAAGTCGGTTGTTTCTGCGGTCCGGGCAACGCCCTTGGCCAACCGATTCCCATCAACGCCGCAGAATCTCACCTCTTCGGATTGTGTCTCGTCAACGACTGGTCGGCCCGCGACATTCAGGCGTGGGAATATCAACCCCTCGGCCCCTTTCTCGGGAAGAGCTTCGGGACAACCGTGTCGCCGTGGGTGGTGACCTACGAGGCGCTCGCGCCGTTCCGATGCTCTGCCGTCGAACGCGCTCCGGGCGATCCTCGGCCACTTGGCTATCTCTCATCGAGCGCGATCGAATCGTCTGGGGGCTTCGACGTCACCGTCGAAGTCCTGCTGCAGTCGCCCGGCATGCGTCGCGACGGCATGCCTCCCAAAACACTTAGCCGATCATCGCTTCGCAACATGTACTGGACCCTCGCGCAAATGGTGACCCATCACACCAGCAATGGTTGCAACCTGCTTCCCGGCGACCTCATCGCAACCGGCACGCTCTCCGGAAAAACGAAAGACGCACAGGGATCGCTCATCGAGATCACCGAAAGCGGCAAATCGCCCGTACGTTTGCCGAATGGCGAATCCCGCAGGTTTCTCGAAGATGGTGACGCCATCATCATGCGCGCATTCTGCGAGCGTCCGGGCTACGCGCGAATCGGCTTCGGGGAGTGTACCGGCGTCGTCACATGAAACTTCACGAATTTCTCTTCGATCAGCTGCACGCACACGGCGTCAGACAGATATTCGGCATTCCCGGTGACTTCGTTCTCAATCTGTACAACGCGCTGCAGGCCGACACCCGGTTCCGACTCATCACCCTCAGTCACGAGCCGGCCGTGGGGTTTGCCGCCGATGCTGCGTCTCGTATCACCAACGGGCTCGGCGTGTGTTTGGTCACCTATGGGGCCGGCGGGCTCAACATGATCAACTCGATCGCGTGCGCCTATGCCGAAGAATCACCATTGATTGTCATTTCGGGAGGGCCCGGCAGGCTCGAGCGCGAAGCCGGCCTTCTCGTCCATCACGAAGTGAAGTCGTTCGAATCGCAATACAGGATCTACCAGGAGGTCACCGAATATGCGGCCATCGTCGACGACAAGCAGTCGGCCGCCGCCGCTATTCATCGAGGCATCGATGTCGCGCGCAAATTCAAGCGTCCCGTCTACCTGGAGATCCCCCGCGACATGGTGTTTGCCGATGTTCCAATTCCGGAGAGCTTCGACGAGGTCGAGCTGAAGGTCAACCACAATGCCGTCGCCGAAGCGGCGGGCGAAATCATCGGTCGGCTGTCGCGCGCAGAGCGACCTCTTCTGATTGTCGGCGTGGAAATCCATCGCTTCGGCCTTATCGACCAAGTCATCCGGCTCGCCGAGCGGCTGCGAATTCCGGTGAGCTCCTCGTTTCTCGGCCGTGGCGTTTTTCCGACCCGACACCCGCAGTTCATCGGCACGTATCTCGGAGCTGTCAGTCCGCAACCGATGCGGACACTGGTCGAAGGCTCTGACTGTCTCCTGCTGCTTGGCGAGCGACTCAGCGATACCAGCCTGGGCGTCTCGGCGGATCTGCTGCGCGGACACGATCTCATCACCGCGGTCGCGCGCGATGTCTTCATCGGCCAGCATCAGTACGAGCATACGCCGCTCGAGCTGCTCGTCGAACGGCTCCTCACGACGCCCGCCCTTCCTGTTGCTCGAGATCCGATCGTGGCGATCGGCACCGACGTGTCTCCCGAGGTGTTCGATCCGTTCAAGCAGGACGAAGCCATCAAGATGCGGCATGCGATCAACCTGCTGAACGAGTTCGTGCGCGAGCATGAGGAGATGCCGCTTGTTGCCGACACGGGCGACGCGCTGTTCGCCACGGTCGATATCCGGACCAATCAATGCGTGGCGCCCGCCTATTACGGCACGATGGGATTTGCCGTCCCCGCAGCGCTTGGCGTGCAGATTGCCAGCGGCCGCCGGCCGTTGGTGCTCGTGGGTGACGGCGCCTTCCAGATGACGGGCGGCGAAATTTCGCAGGCCGTGCGCTATGGCTGCAATCCGATCGTGGTGTTGTTCAACAATCAGCGTTGGGAGATGCTCCAGGCGTTCTTTCCCGAGGCGCGCTACAACGAGACAGTCAACTGGCCTTTTGCCAAGCTGGCCGATCTATGGGGCGGACGCGGATTCCGCGCGTTCACGCCCCGCCAGCTTCGCGACGCGTTGAACGCGGCATACGACGAACGACGCTTCACGTTGATCGAGGTCGGTTTGCAGCAGGGCGATGTGTCACCCATCCTGCGTGGGTTCGTCGAAGCCTTCAAGAAACGCGTGTATGTCTGACTCGATCAAACCACAGAGAACACCGAGGACACAGAGATTCAGAATAATGTTTCTCTGTGCTCTCTGTGGTCTCTGTGGTGAAAATGGGCCGCGATCGTGAGTCAAGATCTCGGTTTCGTGTGGCGTCCGACAGACGATCTGATCGCCGCGAGCCAGCTCCGTCGCTTCATGTCGGCGCACGGCATTCAGGATCTGGCTGAGCTGCAGCGACGCTCTGTCGACGATCCGCAATGGTTCTGGAATGCCGTCCTGGTCGATCTCGGCATCGAGTTCTCCAAACTGTACGAAACGGTCATCGACACCTCTCCCGGTCTGCCATGGACCCGATGGTGCGTGGGCGGCGAGATGAACATCGTCCACAACTGCGTTGACAAATGGATTGGCACTCCGAAAGAACACGCGGCGGCGATTCGCTGGACGACCGAAGAGGGTACGAGCGGTGTTCTGACCTATGGCGAGCTGTCGCAACAGGTGAATCGCGCAGCCGACGCACTGCTCCGGCTTGGATTTTCGAAGCGTGACGTGATCGGCATCTGCATGCCGATGACGCCGGAGACTGTTGTGGCGTTCTTCGCCATTATCAAAATCGGCGCCATCGTCCTGCCGTTGTTTTCCGGATATGGCGCCGATCCAATTGCGACCCGTCTCGTGGACGCAGGAGCCAAGGGGCTGATTATTGCGGACGGTGTCCGGCGTCGGGGTCGCACGATCCTCATGAAGCCCGTCGCCGACGATGCCGCGCGACGGGTTCCGTCGCTCGCGCACATACTCGTCGTCCGGCGGCTCGGAGCGGATGTGCCGATGCACGGCGGCCGGGATGTGTGGTGGGACGAGAGCGTGGCAAACGCGTCAACTGAGTGCGCGACCGCACGCACCGCTGCGGAAGATCCGTTCATGCTGATTTACACCTCGGGCACAACCGGCGAGCCCAAGGGCGCGGTGCACACTCATTGCGGTTTTCCGATCAAGGCGGCCCAAGACCTCCAGCACGGATTCGACATGCGCGCCGGCGACACGATGTTCTGGGTGACCGACCTCGGATGGATGATGGGACCCTGGGAGCTGTTGGGCACGACGTTGCTCGGCGCGACGGCCGTGGTCTACGACGGCGCGCTGGACTATCCGACGTGTAACCGTCTCTGGGAGCTCGTCGAACATCATCGGGTGTCTGTGCTTGGCATCTCTCCAACGCTCGTCCGGATGCTCATGCACGCGCCCGATTCGTCGCCCGACTCGTTCGATCTTTCATCGCTTCGCGTGCTCGGCTCCACCGGCGAGCCCTGGAATCCGGATCCCTGGTGGTGGCTCTTCGACACCGTGGGCAAACGCCAGCGACCGATCATCAACTACTCCGGCGGCACGGAAATTTCGGGCGGCATCCTGTCGGGAAACGTCCTGACGCCCATGAAGCCTTGCGCCTTCGCCGGCCCGTTGCCCGGAATGGCTGCCGATGTCGTCGACCCACAGGGGCGACCGGTCCGCGGAGAAGTCGGCGAGCTCGTGGTCCGCGCGCCCTGGATCGGCATGTGCCGCGGATTCTGGAACGATCGCGAGCGATATCTGCGTACCTACTGGTCGCGATTTCCCGGCGTGTGGGTCCACGGCGATTGGGCCCTCGTCGACGCAGACGAGCAATGGTTCATCTTCGGCCGATCGGACGATACTCTGAAAATTGCCGGCAAACGAGTCGGACCCGCCGAAATCGAGTCCGTGCTCGTCGCACATCCGGCAGTCGCAGAGGCTGCGGCAGTGGGCATACCCGACGCGATCAAAGGAGAGCACTTGATGTGCGTCTGTGTGCTCAGCCCCGGGTATGTCGCTGGGTCAACGTTGGAACACGAATTAAAGGAGTGGGTCCGGAACGCGATGGGGCCGGCTCTGAAGCCCGATGCGATTGCGTTCGTCCCCCAGCTGCCGAAGACGCGGAATGGAAAGGTGATGCGGCGCGTCATCCGCGCCGTTTACGCCGGGCAGGAGCCTGGCGATCTCTCCTCGCTCGACGATCCCAGCGTCCTAGATCAGCTTCGCGGGCGGACATAGACGACCGGCATAGAGTTCGAGATTCGTGAAGTTCGTGAGGTTCGTGAGGTTCGTGAGGTTCGTGAGGTTCGCGCCGAGGATGTCAGAAATTTTGTGTGTGGGGCATAACATGAGGAGTGTTCATGCCCCGCAAACCGAAGCTACCAAAGTCTGAAGCGCCGCTGGCGCCGGTTCCCTCAGAGATTCTTGACCAGTTTGTCCGGCAGGGCCCGATCTCCCATGAGGAGCTCGACGCGGCGGTCCGCCGCTTCAAGAAGGCCATTATCGAGCGCGCCTTGGGCGGCGCGCTCCCGCATCATCTGGGCTATCCAGCCGGCGGGGTGAAGCCCGACGACACGACCAATCATCGCAATGGGACCAGCGGGAAGACGGTCCTGACCGACGACGGCTCACTGGCCATCGACGTCCCGCGCGACCGCGAGGGGACGTTTGAGCCGAGGTTCATCCCCAAGCACGAGCGCCGCTTCACGGGGTTCGATGACAAAATTCTGGCACTCTACGCCCGCGGGATGACCGTGCGCGACATCCAAGCGTTTCTGTCCGAGATGTACGCCGTCGACGTGTCACCCGACTTGATCAGCTCGGTCACCGATGCGGTCATCGCAGAGGTCACCGCGTGGCAAGCGCGGCCACTCGAGCCGATGTATCCGGTCGTCTTTTTCGATGCCTTGCGGGTGAAAATTCGCGACGAGGCGACGGTCCGCAGTAAAGCCATCTATCTGGCGTTGGCCGTGCTGCCCGATGGCACCCGCGATATTCTCGGCATCTGGATTGAGCAGACGGAAGGCGCGAAATTCTGGATGAAGGTCTTTACGGACCTCAGAACGCGGGGCTGCCAGGATATTTTGATTGCCGTCACCGACGGCCTGAAGGGCATGAGCGACGCGCTCGCGGCGGTCTATCCCGCGACGACCTTGCAGACCTGCATCGTCCATCTCATTCGCCATAGCCTGGACTTTGCCAATTGGAAGGAGCGCAAGCCGCTCGCGGCGGCGCTGCGGCCGATCTACGGCGCCGCCAGTGCCGAAGCCGCCGGCGCCGCGCTCGAGGCGTTTGAGCGAGGCTCGTGGGGCAGGAAGTTTCCGACGGTCGTGGCGTCCTGGCGGCGGGCCTGGACCCACGTCATTCCCTTTTTTGCCTTCCCGCGGAGGTGCGGCGGGTGATCTATACGACGAATGCCCTGGAGAGTGTGCACGCGCAGCTGCGGACAATCATCAAGACGCGCGGCCACTTTCCCAATGACGAGGCCGCCACGAAGCTGATCTGGCTCGCCCTGCGGAATATCACTGCCAAATGGGAGCGCGGCGGCATCCACTGGAAATCCGCGATGAATCAGTTTGCGATCCTCTATGCGGATCGGTTCACGACGCCGACCGCGTAGAATGGCACCACGGCGGCTCCGGCAGAGCCGAGTCGTGATCGCAGCCAAAAACGACCGGGCCGGAAGCCGTAGCAACGACCATCGCGCGGGGGGCCAGGGTCTCCCGCTCCCGCGGCGAACGAGAAGGCCATGCGACACGAAAAACCGCGCGGCTATGGAAATGGCGCTCCTGTGGAAATCACAACACGATTTCCACAAGCGCTTGGAAATCTCGCTGGAGAACGCGAGATTCCCACATTCCCACAGCCGATCCTCTTCGTTTCAGCGAGAAGAGAAGACAGAACAACGAGGTCAACCACGCCCCACACACAAAATTTCTGACACTTCCTTCGCGCCCGCAAACGCGGGCGCGACGAATCTACGAACTTCACGAACCGACGAACTTTACGAACTTGACGAACTCTACGAACTCAACGAACCTCACTCTGCCCTAACTCCTGAGCTGTCCTTTTAACGTTTCGATGAGGTACTTCTTGTGTGCGTTCATATGTTCTTCGACGGTGCCCGCCCCGGGCCGCGGCATGTCGAAGTCCATCGTCACCCACCCGTCGTAATTGCGACGCCGCAGCTCGGCAAAAAACGCCGGAAAGTCGACCCCGCCCGTCCCCAGCAGCTTGTACAAATTGACCTGCTTGTGTTCCTCTTCACTCGGTGCGGGTCCGCGCCAGCCCTTCGCGGTGCTGTACTTCGGCTCTGCGTCCTTCAAGTGGATGGAAGCGACGCGCGAGTAATAATCGCGCAGGGCCTTGACGGGATCGATGCCTCCTAATGTCGCATGTCCGGTGTCAAGGACGAGGAACACGAATTTCGGATCGGTCAGCTCCATCATCATGTCGAGCTCGGGCTGTCGCTCGACGAGCGTCCACGCATGCGGGTGAAACGCGAACTTGATGCCGGCATCCATCGTGCGTTTGCCGACTTCGTTCAGATTGCGCGCGAGCACCTTGCCATTCTCGGCACTCAGGTTCTCCGAGCCCACTCGCTGACTCAGATTCACCTTGAGATGCTTGCAGCCAAAGTGCGCAATGTAGCGAGCGCGGGCGGCGTTGCTCTCGACTGTTTCCGGGAAACGCTTCGGATCGAGATACTGACCACCGCTGCCGACGGTGCACAACGCCAGACCCGAGGCGTCCATCACCTTCTTGAACACTTCAGGCGGCTGCGTCAGGTATTGCGGCATGTCATCCTGAAACGGCTCGAGCCCGTGATACCCGTACTGCGCGGCCATTTTTATACCGGTTTCGGGATGCGGCTTCAGGCCTCGAAACTGATGCCCGCTCATGGCGTAGCGCATCTTGTCGCCAGGCAGTGCCCAGGCGTGGGCGGCGACGCCGGCCCCAACTCCTGCGCCAATGAATTCGCGACGAGTCAGCATGGTCGTTCCTCCTGCAGGCGGCGGGTCCACAGAACAGGACCCGCCCTGACGTACCATCATTCGTAGGCCGGGTCTTGCTCGTTAGACCCGGCATTCGGTGAGCCATGTTATACCCGATTTTGCGCATTATGGTGTGATGGGCCATTTACCACAGGTCGCCGCGCCGGGCACGTTTGCCCGAGTTGGACAGCATCGGCTTCACTATCGATGTGAGGGCGAAGGACCACCCACCGTCATTTTCGATGCGGGCATTGCGGCCTCGTCTTTGAGCTGGACCCGCGTGCAGCCAGAGGTCGCGCGTTTCACCCGCACGTGCAGCTACGATCGTGCGGGACTGGCCTGGAGCGAGGTGGGCACGACGCCGCGCTCGATGTCGATCCTCGTCGACGAACTGCATCAGCTGATTCAGCAGGCGAATCTACAGCCGCCGTATGTGCTCGTCGGCCATTCCTTTGGAGGCCTCGTCATCAGAGCGTTCGCGCGCGCACATCCGCGCGACATCGCCGGCCTCGTCTTCGTTGATCCGCTTCACCCCGAGGAATGGTGCCGACCGACAAAGGAGCAGCGGCGCATGCTTCAGGGCGGCATCTTTCTGTCGCGAGTGGGTGCGCTGCTCGCCCGTGTCGGCCTCGTCCGCTTGCTCCTTTCTCGTCTCAGCGGCGGCTCCACCGCGTTGCCTAGACGTATGAGCCGCATGCTCGGTTCAAAGGCGGCAACCCTCCTTGTGCACATGGTCGGCGAAGTGCAAAAACTGCCTCCCGAAGTGGTGCCGGCGGTCCAGGAACACTGGTCGAACCCAAAATCATTTCGGGGCATGTGGCAGCATCTGCTGGCGCTGCCTGAATGCAGCGCCGACGTGCTCGCCGGTCGTGACGCATTCGGCGAAATACCTGTCGTCGTCTTGTCTGCCGAGCGACGGGATCGACGATGGGTCGAGGCCGACGCCACACTCGCGCGGATGTCGAAGAACGGGCGCCACGTGGTGGCGCCACACAGCGGGCACTGGGTTCACCTGGACGATCCGGGTCTTGTTGTGGACGCTGTTCGCGACCTGGTCATGCAGGCTCGCGAGACCAGCCAGCGTCCACTACTTTGAAGCGTATTCAAACGGGCCGACAGCCATGTACTGACCGGAGTGGTCGTACCCAATCTTGTGATTCACGCGAAAGTGAGTCGTGGCACCAAGATCGCCGCGCTTGAGAATGATGCCCTCGGGCAACACCACACCCGGATGCACCTCGGCGCCGTTGACGGGGTTCTTGATTGGTGCGCATTGCACTTCAACGTAATCGCCGCCCTTCAGCCGCGTGTGGATGCCGTCAAAAGCGACCTCGTAGGCGACCTGATACGGACCATGCACCGTTGGCCACGTCCACCCCAACACTTCCCATGGTCCGCCAACTTTGCCGCCCAGCAGCGTCTCGATGGCCAAGCGCTGCGGTGCATCGGCGCGGTCGTCGATGAGCGTCAAAGCTTCACCGTTGCCTTCGTGAATGGCGCCGGGCCAGTTTGCGTACAGGGAGAACGTCAGGCCGTCGAGGTTCACGTCGCCGTACCTTCCTTGCTCGATGAGCCACGTCCAACCACCCTCACATTTGCCCGTCGTCGGTCGCGCGTTGAAGTTACAGGGACATCCCCAGTCGCAGTTACACGAGACTAGAACCTGGCCCTTCAACTGCCATTTCTCGCTCATAGGCCTCACCTCAGTACGGTCGATAATAGCGGCATCGGTTTTGCTGGCCAAGGGCCCATGAAACGATTCGCCCTGCTCCTCCTGCTCGCACTTCTTATCGCGAGCGCGTCGGTACACGTTCAATCGTCCGTCGATCCCAGTGGGGCCTATCGCTGCGATGGTGTGAGTCCGGACGGTCAGTCGTATCGCGCGGCCGTGCACATCGCGAAAAGCGGTGAGACCTACATCGTGCAATGGCTCACGCCGAAGGGCGTCGTAAACGTCGGTATTGGCGTAATTAGCGGCAATACGCTGTCAGTCGGGTATGTCGGCACGACGGCCGGAGTCGTGGTGTACAAACTCAACGGCAACAAAGAGCTGGCTGGGGAATGGACCGATCTCGAAGCCAGCGGACAGGTCTACAAGGAAACGCTCACGAGGCTGGCCGACGGCGAGAAAATCGTCATGCCGAAAACCGGCGGCCCGGTGTTTTAGTCCCAGCGACACGTCGCACAGTAATCCGGCGAGCACTGAACATTAGTCTGCGTCCCGCGGTACTTCGCACTCGAAAAGTCGTCGACGTCTCCCGACAGAACGTGCCCTATCGCCGTGCAAGGTAGCCGGCCCGATAGAACGCCTGCACACCTGCGCGTTTGATCTTGATGTCGGTTCGCCGATATTTCCCATCCGATCTGTTGTTGGTGGAAGTGTACGAGAGCAGGTAGTAGGTACGCTCTCGCGGACGATGCGATCGAGCGGATCGCGATAATTGTTCGTGCCCGTCACCGGAAAACCACCTGTGTGATCGGATAGCACGTAGAACCCATCCAGCACGCTCGGTCGTCCCGGTTCGCTGACCGCCATCCGACGCCGCGCCGGATCGGGTCCGCCACGGCCATCGACTGCGGGACTCACCCATCCGCGATTCAACGTCCCGCGTGGGTCGATGGCGTGCAGGCTGACGTTTGACTGCACGGCCGCCCGCACGCCATCCCAGAGCTCTTCGCTGCAGAGAATTTGCTCGCCCGCGTCCGCCGCCGCGGCGGAGCCTGCAGAGCTCAAGTTGGCATCGCGCTCGGATTGCTCAGCCCTCAACTTCGGCAGGGCGTCCGCGGTCGTCTCGAGGGCCACCTGACATCCGACCCGGGCGCCCACATAAATAACGGTCTTGTGCCGGCCGCGAATCTGGCCGAGAGCGTCAGCCAGATCGGTGACGAGCCTCACGACGGCCCTCGCGCGCGACTGCTTGAGGCTCGCCGGTTCTCCCGCGTTCAGCGTGCCCGTAAATCGATCGACCGCCTTGAGCAGGAGCTGTTTGTCGTGCGTGAAGTCCTGACGTGCGGCGCCGCTCGCGATGACGACAGCGGCCGCATCGTTCGACATCATGCGATCTTTGATGAAGCCGCGAATGAGATCCCGCGCCCGCGCAGAATGCATCACGTCGGTATGCGCATCGTCCAGCAGGAACACGTAGAGACGGCCTTCGAGCCTCTCCAGGTCCGCATTGGCGAGCACACCAGACGCCTGATGGCTTCCCGGTGCCTGTTTCGAAGCGGTCGACAAGTCAACGAGCGTGAACTCTGAAATCGTCTGCGGCACGCCGTCTTCTGACACACTGAAGTCGTCGACGGTGAGATCTCGAACGAAGCTTCCCTTTCCGTCGAGCACGCGGACTGGCAGTTGAACGACGGTCGTTTCCGTGCGGAACGTGGGCGATTGCTGCGCCCGCGCACCAATCGAAATCAACACGGCCGCGGCGACCAGGAGTCGTTTGCCCATCGGCATGGATCAGTTTAGGCGATTCCCCGCATTCGCCGACGCGGCCCGGGAGCGCGCATCTTCTGGCTGTTCAAATGGTGGTAAAGAGCCCGATCGAGACGGTCGCCGCCCCGGGAAGGCGCCCCCCTCAAGTGAACCTTGGCTTGGACCGATACATTTCAACATGAGGATCCGAAACACACCCGTTGACCTCATCGTGCGCCGTGGGGCTCTCCGCCGCTTTCACAAACTCAAACAGAGGGCGGGGGATCTGCCGGTTGGCGTGTTGTGGGATCGGCGCATCCAGGACAGACGATCGTCGGCCAGCGCAGTGCGGGGCGATCGACGAGGCACTGATCGGCGTCAGCGCCCGCCCTTCACGTGGGACGTCGGAGATTTTGTCGTCGTACGATCGCTTCGGTCAGCGTCGAGGCGAGAGAGAAGCTGACGCGAGGTCTCTGACTTTCGCGACGCTTTCGACTTTTTGAACTTTCGCGACTTTCGCGATTTTCGCGACTTTCACGACTTTTTCTTCAGGGCGAAGACCCTTTCTCCGCTCCACGCTTCGTCTTTCACGAATTTGCCCAGGGGGGGTCGACTCCACCCGCCATTCGTGGTTGCAACGGCCGCAGTAGTACGCACTGCTGATCCGTCTGCCGGAAAGCACCATTTCAACACGGACAAATAGATTGTTGTGACAGTGTGGGCACGACGGCAGGCGCGTTGGCATCGTGAAAACCAGGCGGTTGTTATCGTCTGACTGCGCGGTGAATGACGTGGGAATGCCGCGAAGCGCGGATTATGTGCGAGTCAAAGGTCCGCGTCAATTGAGAAACATGACTCCGATTCACGAACCTGCACTATTTACACAATTTGTTCGTAACCGTACCTGCGAACACGATCTGTCATTGTCTTTTGCTATCTCGTCAGATTTACGCCGACGCTTCGATGCCGTGCAGAGGATAGTGCGGGCCGGCGGTTCATCGAGTGTGGGCCTGACGGCGAACACCGTTTGTGCGAATCGTTGAGGAAGGGGTAGTCAACGATTGGCGCATATCACGGTGTCTCACCGTCAGGCGCTCTTCACGGCTTCCTGCGTATCAAGCAGCGTACCGGCAAGATCCCCCGAGATTTATGGGTTATTGTTCCACTGCCGCGCGTTCCTGGGATTGAGGTTCCCACGGGTGAACGCGATGACTCGTGCTACCCTCCCCCATCCATGAGCCACGACGGGCTTATCAAAGAGTACCGAGACAGCGACGCTCCCGCCGTTCGCGCATGTATTGTTGCGCTGCAGGACCACGAGCGTCAGATCGATCCTCGCCTCAGGCCCGGTGCATCAATGGCCGCCGAGTATCTGGCGCAGATGCTGACTCGCTGTCGCGACTTTGCCGGCCGCATCCTTATTGTCGAATGCACGGGCCTTGTTGTGGGGTTCGTTACGGTGCTGGCGCGAGTACCGTTCCACGAGCTCGACGAGCCGCCCGGCGAGTTCGCGCTTATCAGCGACCTGGTCGTCCTCGAGCCCTTTCGTCGACGCGGATTCGGCGGTGCGCTGCTCGCCGCCGCCGAGCGATACGCCCGTGAGCTAGGTGCAAGTGAGCTGCGCATCGGCGTGCTCAGCGGAAATCACACCGCCAGACGGCTGTATTGTGTGGTTGGATTCGACGGCTATCTGGAAGTCCTGACAAAGCGATTCGATCGCGACGAATCAGCAGATGCGCGATGTTGACCATTGCGGATCGCTGCGCATCGGTGCCACAAGGCTCCGAAACGGCACGCCCAGACTCTGGCACGACGATGTCGCGGCCAGCATGCGGTTCGATGTGAATATCGATGACACTTCATGAATGATGACCTCCTGGCGACAGCTGGTGCGCCGCGGTTGCCCTTGCAACCGCGGCATGCTCTTCTCCCTTCAAGGCATCACCAGCGGGTCGTGGATGAGTGTTTCGATAGTCTCGATAGAGTCTCCTTTCTTGTTCGAGCGCCCCGGCGCCCGAAACAGCTCAGCGAGCACGGCCACCTTCCGGCTTCGCCACGTCGACGGAAACTCTTAACCTCTCGGACCCCAGGATTCTTTCGACTCCAGGACTCCGTTGACTCTCTCGACTCTCTCGACTCTTCCGACTCTCTCGACTCCCAAGACTCCCTCGACTCCCAAGACTCCGAAGACTTGTCCGTTTACTGCGTCACCACCACATCATCGATGAGCACCTCAACGGTTTCGTTCGTGTTGCTCTTAACGTTCTGGTAACCGCCGAGTGACAGAACGTGAGTCCCGGCCGGCAGCGTGCCGAGACTGATCTGCACCTGTTGCCAATCGGTGGTAGACGTCACCCCACCCAGACCACCGAGCACCTGCGCAACGTAGTCGTTCGGCGGCACGCCGCGCAAAACACCGTTGAGGCTGACCAGCATCTGTCCGAACCGATTGCTGCGGACGTTGTTGCCGGTCAGGCGATACCGGAATGACAACGTCACCGGCGCCGCGCTCGGCAGCGAGAAGCTGCTTTGCCATCCGCCCGACATCTTCTGAATGTTCTGGCTGTTCACTCCACCCAGCATGACCTGAAGGGCCCCGCCCGAGAAGCCACCAGCCGCCAGCGCCGTGCCGTTTGCGAAGTTGGGCCACTGGCTCGCGCGGAATAGATCGTCCGCATAGACGAACCCGTCAGCTCCCGCATCGAAATGTGCTTCCATGAGCGTCGGGCTACCTCCGCCACCACTCGTCACCGTGAGCGTCGCCGCGGCGCTCGTGATGTTGCCCGCTGAATTCGACACGATGACATCGAACGTGGCGCCATTGTCCGCGAGCACCGTCGATGCGATGACGTACGACTGACCGGTCGCACCTGGAATGTCGCTGCCGTTGCGCCGCCACTGATAGCTCAGCGGCGCCGTGCCGGCGGCGGTCACTGAGAAGGCGGCCTGGGAACCCGCCGTCACTGTCTGGCTCGCCGGCGGCGTCGTAATGCTGGGCGGAACCGGCGCCGCATTGACCGTGAGCGTCGCCGACGCGCTCGTCGCGTTGCCGGCAACATTCGAAACGACAACGTCGAACACCGCACCGTTGTCGCCCATCACTGGTGACGATATTGTGTAGGTCGAGCCAGTCGCGCCAGCCATATTCGAGCCGTTACGCCGCCACTGATAGCTCAGCGGCGCCGTCCCCGTCGCCGCGACAGAGAACGAGGCCGGCGACCCAGCCGTGACCGTGACATTCGCAGGCTGAGTCGTGATGGTCGGCGCGACTGGAGCGGCATTCACCGTCAGCGTGGCCGACGCGCTGGTCGCGTTCCCCGCGGTATTCGAGACGACGACGTCGAAGGACGCACCGTTGTCGCTCATTGCGGCAGACGCAATGACGTACGACGAGTTGGTGGCGCCAGCGATGGTCGAGCCGTTACGCCGCCACTGATAACCGAGCGGCGCCGTGCCGGTCGCAACCACCGAGAAAGTGGCTTGCGTATTTTCCGTGACCGTCACATTGGCCGGCGATGTCGTGATGCTCGGCGGCGTCGCGGAGGATCCACCCCCCTGCACCACCAGAACATCGTCGACAACGACCTCGGCGAATTCGTCAGGGTAGCTCTTCTTGTTGTTATAGGCGCCAAGAGCCAGAACGTGATTTCCGGCCCCAAGCGTACCGAGATCGATCTGCACGAGCTGCCAGCCAGTCGTGGTCGGTCCTCCACCAACGACCTGCGCAACGTAGTCGTTCGGCGACACGCCGCGGAGAGCGCCGTCGAGGCTCACGAGCATTTGCACGAACTCGTCGGTCTCGTAGGTTGGCTGTTCCGTCAATCGCTGACGGAATGTCAGCGTCACAGGCGCTGCGCTTGGCAACGTGAAGCTGCGCGTCCAACCGCCAGACATGTTCGAGATGTTCTGGCTGTTGACACCGCCGACCTGGACCCGCAGACCACCGCCGGCGAAGCCACCACTGGCGATATACGCACCGCTGGCATAGTTAGGCGCGTTCGTGCCGCGGAACAGATCGTCGGCATAGGTGAAGCCGTTGGCGTCGCCGTCGAAGTGCGCCTCGACGAGCGTCGTCGTTCCGCCACCGCCGCCACTCGAGACGGTCAGCATAGCGGCCGTGCTCGTGGCGTTCCCCGCCGAATTGGAGACGACGACATCGAACGATGCGCCGTTGTCTCCGAGTGCGGTCGGCGTCAGCGTGTACGAACTGTTTGTTGCACCGGGAATGGGCCCGCCGTTGCGCCGCCACTGATAGCTGAGCGGTGCCGTACCGGTCGCGCTGACCGAGAAGGTTGCTCCAGTGGGGGCAGTAACGAACTGCGCAGATGGCTGCGTGGTGATCGAAGGCGCCACAGAGCCCGAATTGACCGTCAACGTGGCCGGCGCGCTGGTGACATTCCCCACGCTGTTGGACACAAAGACGGTGAACGACGCGCCGTTGTCGCCGAGCACAGTCGACGAAAGCGTGTACGACGAGCTGGTTGCACCCGGAATGGCTGCCCCGTTACGCCGCCACTGATAACTCAGTGGCGCCGTTCCCGCGGCGACCACGGAGAACGTTGCACCCGCAGGCGCCGTCACCGTCGTGCTCGCAGGAGGTGTCGTGATGGTCGGTGCCGTCGCTCCCGAGTTGACACTGAGCGTAGCGGCCGAGCTGGTGGCGCTGCCTGCGCCGTTGGTGATGACGCAATCGAACGTGGCCCCGTTGTCGCTCATCGTCGTCGACGCGAGGTTAAACGAGGTGCCGTTCGCACCGGATATGGCCGAGCCGTTCCGCCGCCACTGATAGCTGAGCGGTGCCGTGCCAGTCGCCCCAACCGTAAAGTTGGCACCGTTCGGCGCCGTCACGGTGACGCTTGACGGATGTGTCGTGACGTTCGGAGGCCCGCTTCCTCCGGTATTCGCCAGCACCAGCACGTCGTCGATCAGCACCTCGGCAGACTCGTCGTGGTAGCTCTTCTTGTTGTTGTATGCGCCGAGTGTCAGCACATGTGTGCCGGGCCCCACGGTGCCGAGATCGATCTGCACCAGCTGCCAGCCTGTCGTGGTCGGACCGCCGCCCACGACCTGGGCGATGTAGTCGTTGGGCGACAGCCCGCGCAACACGCCGTCGAGCGTCACCAGCGTCTGAGTGAACTCGTCGGTCTCGTAGGTTGGCAGTTCGGTCAGGCGATGCCTGAACACCAGCGCGAGAGGCACGGCGCTCCCGATCGTGAAGCTACGCCGCCAACCGCCCGACATGTTCAAAACGTTCTGGCTGTTGATACCGCCGACCGTTACTTGCAGGGCCCCGGTCGTGAAGCCACCGCTTGACAGGTAGGTCCCATTTGCATAGCTCGGTTGATTTGAGCCGCGGAAGGTGTCGTCGAGATACGCAAAGCCATTCGCATCGCTGTCGAAGTGTGCTTCGACGAGTGTCACCGTGCCGCTCCCGCTGCCGAACACGGAAAGCGTGGCGGCCGAACTGGTGACGCTGCCCGCTGTATTCGAGACGACGACCGTGAAGGACGCGCCGTTGTCGCCAGCAGTCGTTGGACTCACGACGTAGCTGGTGCCAGTGGCGCCAGGGATGGCAACCCCGTTGCGTCGCCACTGATAATTGAGGGGCGACGTCCCCGTGGCCGTCACCGAGAACGATGCCCCGTTCGGTTCGAAGGCCATCGTGCTCGCCGGTTGCGTCGTGATGCTCGGCGGAACGGGCGCTGGGCTCACCGTCAGCGTGGCTGCCGTGCTCGTGACGCTACCGCCACCATTCGACACGACTACGGTGTAAGTCGACCCGCTGTCACTGACGGCCGTCGGCGTGCGAACGTACGTCGCACTCGTGGCGCCCGCGATGTTCGATCCATTGCGCCGCCACTGATAGCTGAGCGGCGCCGGGCCACTGGCCTCAACAGTGAACGTTGCCGGTTGCGGAGCCGTGACCGTCACGTTGGTCGGCTGCGTCAGAATCTGCGGCGCAGGAGGCTGTTGAATACTGTCCGTGTCGGTCGCGCTGTTATTGTTCGGCTGCGGATCGATGCCGTTGGTGGCCGACACCGTGGCCGTGTTGACGAGGGTTCCGGCCGGCCCTGCACTCACCGTCGCCGTGAGTGAATACGTGACGCTGCTCCCGACCGGTAAGTCCGCGACGTCGTTGAGCCCACCCGTTCCGCTGTTCGTGCAGTCTGCGCCGCCGGTGGAGGTGCACGTCCAGGTCGCTGCTGTCAGTCTGGACGGCAGCACATCTGTCACAACTCCTCGCACACCATCCGGACCAGCATTGTTGACCTGTATGGTGTAGGTGACCGACTGGCCGGCCAAGATGTTCGAAATGCCGTCGCTCTTCGTGATGGACAGATCGCCGAACGGCACTCTCGACAGCTCGGTAATCTCGACGGCACTCAGCGCCCGCCGGTAGATTCGCACGTCGTCCAGTTGTCCACGGAATTTGCGAGCGCCGTTGGCTTGCGCCCCGATACCCACGTTGATGAGATTGGCCGCGATTGAGGGTGGCCCGAGCTCGGACTGCTCTTCTTCGCCGTTGATATACATGCGCATTGCGGTGCCGTCATAGGTGGCCGCAACGTGCATCCACGTGGTTCCGTTGGTCGGGTACTGCGTGGTTGAGTTGACGCTATAGGTGTTGCCCGAGCTCGCCTCGTTCAGCTGCATCACAACTGTGCGAGGGTTCGTCGGGGCATTCGACGGCGTCAGCGACAAGGCGTAGCCATCGAGACTTCCGGCCGTTGCCCGGCTGATGATGTCGAGGCTGCCCTGGGCCTCTGGTTTGATCCACGCTGAAAGCGTCAGGCTGGTCGTCGGATCGAGCGCCCATTGATCGGACACGACGCCATAGCTCGTGGAACCGTCGAAACCAATGGCCAGTTCTTTTGGGCTTGGCGACCACGTCGGCGATCCAATCAGGCTGGCGTGGTTGCCCCATCCCGACGCGTCTTTTGCAATGGCGCCATTACCTTCGTCCATCTTCCATTGGCCGACCAGGCCGGGGTCGGTGGAAATGAGTATCCCGCCAGTGCCATTGTTCGTCGCCAGCACAACGAGCCGGCCGGACCAGCGTTCTTTCGTGCTGGTCACATACTCGAATCCACCGTTCAAGACTTGATTACGTGGACCGAATGCGATGTCGTCTGCCTCAGACTCTCTGAAGTAAATCCTGCCGCCGGAATCGTGATAGAAGACGCGCAAGGTGTTCGTGTCGTCGTTCACCACCACGAGTGGCCGTCGGCCACTGCCAGATTCGCTCTCGCCGGGGGTGATCGCGTCAATGGGGTACAGCGTGTTGTCCCACGTGCCGCCAGGTCCGCTGGGGTTCGGGCGGCGCACCATCAAATACACTGGGTGAACGGTCGTGGACGGGTGCTTCGCCTTGAGAGCCGCGTACAAGCTCCCATCCGCTCCCACTGCGAGATTGATGTGGTCGTCGGCCATCTCCTGGCCGGCATATGCCGAACCGGGCGTTTCATCCTCGAGCCAGACCGTTGGATCAGTCCCGTCGACGTGCACCCTGAATCCAAAATGTTCGAGGATTCCATTTCCCCAGAAGACACCGATCGTGTTGTTCGGGAACGACACTATCTGATTGACGTCACCCAAATTGGTTTGATCGGTCAGGATGATCGGACCATTGAAGGTCGTGTACGGATAATCGGCGTAATACACATACACCCAATTGAAATGATCCGTGGCGAGCCACAGCCGGCCGGTGGAGTCGACTTCGAGGCTTCCCGTTTCGCCGACGAAGACCGACGCTGGCGTGGGATTCACGGGCCACAGGCGATAGGTCTGAAGTGCGGGCACGTCACTCGATCGTGACGACTTGCGCATTGCTGCCGACGATGAGCACGTGCGTGAGATTCCCGACGGCCTTGGCGTCGGATCGGCCTTTCATGCTCGACACTTTGAGCACCTGCGTCCACGTGTTGTTGGCCTCGAGGCGGTACAACCACGTGCCGCTGCTTGGCGTGCTGGATGGGAGGATGGCCCACCACGTGTGCCCATGGAACCACAGCTTGGACTGGACCGTCGTGGACGTGTCCTCCGACGTGGGAATCGTCGGAAGGGTCGTCCATGTCTCCTGCGCGTATAATACGGCCGACCCCGACAGCAAGAGCGGGCCGAGAACGAGATGAATGATGAACGCTAAACGCCAGATGAAAGAGAATCGCGAGACGCGTGTCTGTGGGGGGCCGAACAGGCCTGCGGCAGTGAGCATGGCCGCTCAGACAGCAACGGCCATGCCCGGAATGAGACACGTGATATCCCCTGTTTCCGGTAGTTAAAATCGTAAGTTCTACTCAGCATCGGACTGTTGTCGGGTTTGTCTGCCGAACGGCAGACATTTGAGGTATCCAATGCGCACCGACGATCTCTACAAACTTCCTGTTGGTCTACCTGTCCCGATCGATGACGGGGCGTGCCGACATCTGCCTGGCATGCGCGTGCCATCGCTTGCGCTGGCATCGACGGCGCATCGGGAGGTGAACCTCTCAGTGCTGCCCGGCCGCACCCTCGTCTATTGCTATCCGCGGACCGGGGTACCGGACCAGGACCCACCGGCCGGCTGGGATGATGTTCCCGGAGCGCGCGGCTGCACGCCGCAAGCGTGCGGATTTCGCGATCATCACGCCGAGTTGCGGGCTCTCGGTGCCGACGTTTATGGATTGAGTACTCAGGACACCGGCTACCAACAGGAAGTCGTCGCTCGTCTTCATCTGCCGTTCGAATTGCTCAGCGACGCGGCGCTCGCGTTGACGCGCGCACTCGAGCTCCCCACGTTCACGATTGCAGGGATGACGCTCGTCAGGCGCCTCACGTTGATGATTCGTGACGGCCGCATCGAGCACGTGTTCTATCCGGTATTCCCGCCCGACTCACATGCAGAGGAAGTCGCTGCCTGGCTGTCCCTTTCAGCCCGCCATCAGCGCGACAGCCACAAGACAGGCGGCGATGCCGGCCCACTGTGAGGCTGAGACGCGCTCTTTCCATACCACGCTGGCAAGGGCGACCGTTGCGACCGGATACAACGACGACAGCACCGCGGCAACGTCCAGCCGAGTGTGCTGCTGCGCCAGCACAAAGAACACATTTCCACCAGCGTCGAGCACGCCGGCGAGGAGCGCCATCTGATTTGAAGCCGGGGATGGAAGAGTCGCCCCGCGCAGTCTCAACAACAAGAGCGCCGTCAGCAGCGTGACGGTCCGCGCAACCGCCAGCGGAACAAACACGAGTCGCCCCCCGACCTGCGCGATTATGATCAGGAAGGCACCGAATCCTGTTCCGGCGAGCAGCGCAAGTTTCAGGCTTCTCGAAGAGATCTGCTCACCTGAAGGCGTCCGCGTCACGAGATAGAGCGACGTGATGCCCACCGCTGTTGTCAGGCCGGCCACACCTGCCCACGCCAGGCTCGATGGTGGCGGCAACGTTTCGCGCACGATCGCCAGCGCCAACAACAGGATCACTCCGGAAAACGCGGACAGCGCCAGCACCTGAAACTGGCTACCGCGTCGAGTCGCGACACCGCCGACAAAATCGCCGCTGCCCCACACGAGGGCGGATAGGAGGGCGAGGAGAAGACCTAGAGAAAGCATGGAGTCGACGAAGTCTGAGAGTCTAGACGTCTTGGAGTCTGCGAGTCTGGGAGTCTAAGGGTGCCGCGATCTGAACTCGCGAATCGCCAGAAGCCTATATGCAGAAACGGTCGCTCGGTCCGGACCGGGATGAGTTCACGTCGCGCGCATCATTGCGAACAGACTAAGATCGCGTCGGTTGTCGACGGTGCGACATACAAATTACGACGACGTTGCCGCTACATACGATCAGCGCTATGAGGAGGACGACTACAGCGGCATCGATGCCGCTCTGATCGAGTTCGTCGGCAGCACCGCGCAGCGCGTCCTCGAGGTCGGGTGCGGGACGGGACACTGGATCCGGCGGCTCCAGGATCAGAATGTCAGCGCCGTCGGCATCGATCCGTCGTGGTCGATGCTTTCACGCGCACAATCAAAACTGATGTCTGGCTGCCTCATTCGCGCACGGGCAGAGCATCTGCCGTTCCGGAACGGCCGATTCGACAGACTCTTCTGCATCAACGCCCATCACCACTTTGCCGACAAACGCCAGGCGATCGCCGAAGCACGGCGCGTGCTTCGAGCTGGTGGCTCGCTGATGATGATTGCGCTCGATCCGCATAGTGGTGTGGATCGATGGTGGGTCTACGATTATTTCGATGGGACGCTCGACATCGACAAGCAACGCTACCCTTCCTGCGATCAGATCCGCGAGTGGATGACCGCCGCAGGATTCGTAGATACCTATAGTTGCAAAGTACAACACCTGCCGGGCGATATCTCTGTCGACGCGGCGTTGGACAGTGGGATGATTACGCCAGGCCTTACGTCGCAGCTCGCCGTGCTGACGATCGATGAGTTCTCGGCTGGTCTCGCTCGAATCCGCGACACGCTTGCCAGTGATCCTACGTCGCGCCTTTGCTCCGATCTTCGCGTGTACGGGACCTACGGCATAGCGGCCTGAGCCGGCGATCTGACCGATCATCCCGGGCCTAGGGAACCATACAGGAAAAACTTGCCACTTGCGCGCACGGTCCCTCGCCAGCCCAACGTTGTCAGGCGACTTTCGAGTTCCAAAGGCTCATAAAACACCTTCACGATTTCGAACTCGCGTCCGTCATTCAGCCTCCGACGCACCACGCCAGAATCGTCTACGACGGGATGATCTTTCGCTGTCGACGTCTGCTCCAGCAGGCTGTCCGCAAAAAACACGTGTCCCCCCGGCTTGACGGCGCTCCGGACAGTGTTCCAGAACTCCTCGAACCGGCTTGCCGGGACGTGCGACAGCCAGAACGCAAAGAACACCGCATCGAACTGGGCCCGCGCGGTCCACGAGAAGATGTCAGCGATTTCGTATTGCACGTTGCCCGCATGCACCCTGTTGCGGTTGATGGCGATGACCTCGGGCGACGCGTCCACGGCCAAGACGCTGCGATTCTCTCTGGCTAATTGCCCGGTCCATAGCCCGGTTCCGCACGCCAGTTCCAGCACATTGCAATCCGTGATCGTGCCGCTGAGCTCCCGTGTGATGATCTCCACCTCACCCAGCCACTCGCCGCGATGTTCGGCCCCTCGATCGTAACGTCCCTCTCGAAGGAACCACTGATCGTACCTCTCCGGCCCGTGCGCGGTAATAGGCGACCTGGTCGCTGAGAATCGAATCGTTTATGGCCAGGGGTCAGACCCTCTTTTTACGTTTTTCGTAACGCGTCGGTGAGTTGATAAGAATGCTTTCGGAAAGCGTAAAAAGAGGGTCTGACCCCCTACTCATATTTCAGCGCGGCAAGCGGATCGACGTGCGCAGCACGGCGGGCTGGAAAGTAGCAGCCCGCCATAGCAACCGCCGTCAGTACGATCGAAACGGCCGCGTAGGTGATGGGGTCAGCAGGTGTGACGCCGAACAGCAGACTCGACCCGAGGTGACCCAGCCCCAACGCTCCCATAAGACCCAACACCAGGCCGGCGCCGCTGAGCTTCAGTCCTTCGCCAACGATCATGGTGAAGATGTCCCGTCGTTCGGCGCCGACGGCCATACGAATACCGATTTCACGCGTCCGCGTGGCGATCGAATACTGGAATACGCCGTAGATGCCGATCGCCGCCAGCAACAGGGCGACCGCCGAGAACAGCATCAACAGCGAGGTCTGGAAGCGCCGCTCGGCCTGGAGTGTGGCAAGGCGACTGGCCACAGTGCTGATTCCATACATCAACCCGCGGCTGTCGACTTGGCGGATGGCAGCACGGAGCGATCCTGCCAGGCTGAGCGGATCGATGGACGTCCGAATGAGAAGTGTCGCCAGCCGTGAGGGATTCTGCGCAACAGGTTCGAACATCTGCGCAACGGGATCCACTTCCAGACTCTGACGGCGCATGTCGCCCACGACACCCACAACCGTAAACCAGGGAGCGTCAGATGCCTGCGCCCCGAACTTGAACCTCCTGCTGACCGCATCTTGACCCGGCCACAACCGGCGAGCCATCGTCTCGTTGATAATCGCCGCTCGTGGAGCGTTCGGCCCATCCTCAGAGGAAAACCGACGTCCGCGAAGCAAGGGAATCTGCAGCGTGTCGAAGAAGCCATCGCTGATCTCGTCTCGTCGGAGACGAAGCCGTTCAGAAGCTCCCCGTGTGTCTCCCTCGACCGTAACGGTCTGCTCCGGGCTGCCGCCGATGAACAGATCGCCGATCACCGCGGCGTCCTCCACACCTGCCGCGCCCTCGACCCGCTCGAGGACCTGACGATGGTACTCAGCTCGCTGCCCTGTCGTTTCAAACGGAGGAATCGCAAGCTGCATCGAAAGCACGCGTTCTGAGCTGAATCCCGGATTCGTGTGTTGGACATTAATCAAGCTGCGCGTCAACAGGCCGGCGCCAACGAGCAGCACGATCGCCAGCGCGAACTCCGTCACCACGAGCGCGCGGCGCGTCAGACGCGCAGACGCCCCAGTGGAAACGCTTTTTCCACCTTCGCCCAATGACGGCCGCAAATCCCAGCGACCGGTCGTCGTCGCCGGCACAAGGCCGACCAGAAGTCCGGTGAGAAGAGTAAGACCGAGGCTCCAGAACAGGGTTCGCGCGTCGAGACTGATGTCGCCGAGCGAAACCAGATTGGTCGGCATGAACGCAACGATGAGAGGGAGACTCGCCTTTGCGACCAGAACTCCTACAATTCCGGACAAAACCGCCAGCGTCAGGCTTTCGGTGAACAGTTGACGCAAGACCCGGCCGCGGCTGGCGCCGAGGGCCGCTCGAAGGGCGAGCTCGCGCTCGCGCCCGGCGCTGCGTGCCAGTGAGAGGCTCGTGATGTTCGTCACGCCGACGAGCAGCACACAGAGGACCGCGCCGGTCAGCATCCACAGCGCCAACCGCGATCGTGCTCCCACCACTTGCAGGCTCAATGGCACGACGCTGATGCCACGGCGGCCTTGATCAACAGCCGCTCTCTGCTCATCGAGACGTCCCGCGATCGCGCTCAACTCCGCCTGGGCTTGCTCGAGTGTCGCATCCGGTCGCACCCGCGCGAGAACAAACCACGACCCGCCGCGTTCATTTCGCCGGACTTCCCAGTCTGGGAACAGCGTGTGCGGCTCCCATACATCGGCATCCCCGAATCGAAAATTCGCGGGCAGGATGCCCACCACTTCAGAACGGATGCCATCGAGCTCCACGGTCGCACCGACGACATTTTCCGCGCCTCCAAATCGAGATTGCCAGAAGCGATAGCTGAGTACAGCGACTCTGCGCCGTTCCTCAGCCTCCTGGGTCGAGAAGATCCGTCCTCGGAACGGTTGCGCTCCAAGGAGGGTGAAGACGTTTGGAGACAGTCTCATGACACCAATTCGTTCGAGCTCGCCTGGTGCGGTCAGCCTCGCTGTCACGGGATCGTAAATCCCAGCGTCCGCGAGGGTGTTGCTCTGGTTTCGCCATTGCTCGACATCACGATACGCCGAGCGGCCCTCCCGCAGCCCCTGGCTGGGCATTTCGGTAAACAACATCACCAACCGTTCCGGAGAGGGATACGGGAGCGGGCGTAGCAGGACGGCGTTCAGCACGCTGAACATCGCCGTGTTGGCGCCTATACCAAGCGCAAGGGTGAGGCATGCCACCGTCGTAAAGCCCGGCGCCTTCCTTAGCCCGCGAAGCGCGTAGCGAAGATCTTGCAGAAACCCGCTCATCAGCGTCCCTCCATCGTCCATCGTCCATCGTCCATCGTCATCGAGACGACGGACCCTCCCACGATCGACGATGGACGATCGACGATGGACGATCTATCAACCCGCGTGCCGAAGAAATCGCGCTATCTGGCGGGAACTGAATGCTCATCGTGCCCGCTGCTGGGATTCGCGTCCCACGGTCGGACGCGTGCCGAACCATCACGATCTGGCGAAGTTCGACGAGGATTGACGCCAAATGGCTGCGGGTTAAAGTAGCAGGTCGTAGATGGCTTTCTTCAAGAGCGTGCTCGTTGGCATCATCGTCGGGCTTGTGACCGCCATTGCGTGGATCCTGATGAAGGCGGCGCTGTCGATGAGCATCAGCGAGGGCGTCGGATCCGGCGCGGGCGTGGGATCTGTGGGGTTTGCGATTTCGGAGTTCGAGATCCTCCTGGCGGCGATCGTCGGCTATTGTGCCGGATTCTGGCAGTATCGGCGACGCCGCCGCTAACGAACCCAGCGCCGCGCGCCGTTCCCCGTGAAACGGCGCGCGACACTGACGAAGTGTGGACGCTACCAGATCAAGGCCCGGACCGACTGAATGCCGCTGTCGTCGCCAATCGTAATCTGCACCGGCACCGGGTTTACCGTTGACGTAAAGTTCGGCCCCTGGCCGAGGGCTACGACGCCGTATTTGCCGCCGCGCTGAGGGACGATGCTGACGTTGAGCTTCACGCCGCCAATCGCACCAGCGTAACTGTAGACGCCTCGTTTAAGGACGAACGACCCTGGCGGGATCGTGGTCAGGGACGTTCCTACCCGAATACTCACGGATTCAGCGCTCGGGTTGATCACTCCCGGCACGAGCGTTGTTGCCAACTCGAACGTGCGGAGACGCCGCTGAATCGCAAGTTTCGTGTTGACGAGAGACGCGACATCAAGTCCTCCCGGATCGACCGGCACACCGTTTACAGTGATCTGACCGACGATCGGTTCTACGGCAACCGAGTCGACCGTGCCGTTGCCGTCGCTGTCGGTTTCAATGATTCTTGCTTCTTCCCCAAACCCAATCTCGACGACGAACGTCGAGCCGTTCACGACGACTTGGAGCTCGGCAGGACCGCCCGCGTCGACTCCAACCGACGTCTCGGTGTTGGGATCGGTAACTGTGTAGGTGCCCGGGGATCGAAGCAGGATGCTCGAGCTTTTGCCATCGAGCCGAAGCGTCACGCGTTGCCCCGTCGCGCCTGTGACGGCGACCCTGACACCCCTGGCAGAATTGGGATGATCGACGATCTGAACGGTCATCCCTGCCGGCAGGATGGCGATTCGACCTGAGGTTCTCCCGCCCAGCGGGCGATCGGAAAAGCGATTGCTGACGACGAGCGGTGCCTCGTCGACTTGATCGAAAATCAGATCGCCATCGGAATCGCTGTCGAGTTGCAACTCGTATGCGCCGATATCGCTGCCATCGTTGGTATTGGCGACTGATGTATTGTCGACGGGTCGCGCAAAGCCCCGCTGGTCTGTACTGGTGCCGCTGCTAAGACCTCTGTCAATCGCCGGGCTGAGCGTCGGACTGACGAGCAGCGCATGCGTGAAGGTTGGGCCTCCATTGGGCGCAAGTGGACCAAGATGAGGATCGACGTTGCTCCCGCCGCCGAAGACCAGTCCATCGATATTCGCAATAGCCGACTCGATGATGTTGGGCGTAAGCGCCTGGACGATGGCGTTCGAGTCCTGCTGCTCGTTGACCAGGTCTTCGTTTGCGGTCGAGTCTGACAGAATGGTGTTCTGCAGTGCCAGGCTCGCGTCGGATGCGATGATGCCGGTTGTCGCTCCGTGCGCAAGGTTATAGATCGCGCCGCCGCGGCCCACGCCGCTCGCAGCAGCAGCCCCCGTTCCTAAACTGGCGAGCCCTCCGCTGCCGCCCTGCGCCGCATTGTTGGCGACTGTGCTGCTGGTCAGTGAGACGATGCCGTTGAGGTTGAACAGACCGCCGCCAAGTCCGGAACCGCCGTCGCCGCCAAAACCGGTCGAATCACCGTTACCACCGTTCCCGCCCTGAACCACGTTGCCCGAAATGGTGCTGTTGACAATCGCCACCGTCCCTTGGTGATTGAAAATGGCTCCTCCAAGGCCTGCCCCACCGCCTCCCCCGGAGCCGCCATTGCCGCCGCCCCCGTTGGCGCCGTTACCCGCGCCGAAACCGGCAGCCCCGCCCGTCGGCGCGATCGGCAATCCTCCTCCCCCACCTCCACCAGCACCGAAGCCGCCGTTTCCCCCCGGCCGCCCGTAGCACGGAGAGGATCCATAGGGAGCACAAGAAAATGCGCCGCCCCCGCCGCCCCCGCCGAACCCTCCGTCGCGTCCGAAAACAACGAGCCCAGTACCAGACTCGGAGCCGAACAGGTAGCCTCCGTCGCCGCCGCCGCCCGCGCCGCCCGCCCTGTCGGTTGCCGCACACCCAGGAGGAGCGCTGCACCCGGGATTTCCGTCGCCATTCAACCCTCCGCCGCCGCTTCCACTGCTTGAGAGAGCGGGAGGACCAGCCGCCCCGCCATTACCACCCTGCGCCGAATTGCCTGCAAGGGTGCTCTGCTCGATCGTCAGCGCTCCCTGGTTAAGAATCGCACCGCCCAGGCCCGCCGCTCCTCCACCTCCGCCCTCTCCGCCGCTCCCGGAAATGAAAGGAAGCTTGACAGCCCCGTCGAACCCAAGGGCTCGACCGTTGCTAAGAGTCAGCTTCTCCAAAGTCAGATCGCCGCTCGGGCTTACATAGAACAGACGGAGTCTTGCAATCGAATTATTGCGGGCGATGGTGACCCCGCTGTTGCCGCTCAATCCTCGAATCGTCACCGGCGTGCTTACGACAAGGGCAGACGGCCCAAATGTCGTGTCGCCGACGGTTGACAAGCTGATGGTCTGCCCGGCAAGCGACGGAGAAAACGTGATCACGCTGGCATTCACATTGGCGTTGGCGGCGTTGACCGCTTCGCGCAGCGTGCAGCTGCCGATACCCGTCTGGCCGCAACTGCCGTCGTTGCCATCGCCAAGCGTGTTGACCTCAAAATTGGGGCCGGTTTGAACCTGCGCGAGCAGCGGCTCGCCGCCATTTCCTGCAATCAGGGCAAGTACCAACGTAGCGAAAGCGAATCTTCCCTTCATCTCCTTACTCCTTCTTTCTGAGTTGCTTGGTGCGAGGAATCTTGTGCACACGGCCGTCGTCTATGGGGCTCAGGACCATGCCGTCGTCCATTGGGGAATCCGCTGTTTCCGCGGAACCGGTCGTGCCGATGACGCTGCCGCAAACGGGACAAACGCCGCACGCTGGGCCTACGACCCGAATCGAACGACGTGTCCGCGTGGTAAACGTCAGTCGGCGAATCAATTTCATGAACAGCGCGTCCTTTCGGACCCTTCGGTCCCCGTCAGTTCGATTCGCGACAAAAAACGGACTTCGATTCCTGTCCGGTAAATGGCGTTCGCGTCGTATAATTTCGTTTCCCACGTCCGAGTTACGGCGACACACTAGGTCTCGCGGGTCCCGGAAGTCACGAGATCGCAGCGAAATTTTTCCGCAATTTTCAGGAAAGCGAAGATGGCCCGGCCTCCCGAGCAGGTTTACCGTATCGGTGACGTCGAGGTCGACGAGTCACGCGCCTGCCTGGTTCGCGGCGGCGAGGAAATGTACGTTCGCCAGAAGACCTTCCAGGTCCTCCTCTACCTCATCGAAAACCGCCACCGCGTTGTGCCCAAAGACGAGCTGTTTGGCGCCATCTGGAAGGACACGGCCGTCACGGACGACGCGTTGGTCCATTGCGTCATCGAGGCGCGGCGTGTTCTGAGGGACGATCCGCACCGCCCGCGCTTCATCAAGACCGTGTCGAAGACGGGCTATCGCTTCATCGGTCCTGTCGATGAGTCGCCTTCGGCGTTGACAGAAACCGTGGGCTTGAAGCTCGCGGTCATGGAAGAAACAGAAATCCGGGTGGCCGTCGAGGAAGAAATCACGGGCTTAACACCAGTGCAGTTGCGAGCCCTCCCTGACCCAGCTCCCAAGGGATGGTGGACGAAGAAGAGCATAAGGATGGGCGGCGCGCTCATCCTGATGGCCATCGTCCTCGTCGGGGGGATCGCCTCCTTCCGACGATCGGCACGAATAGAGCCACCCGTGCAACTTGCGGGCAGGAGGGCCGTCGTCGTCCTCCCCTTCGAAAACCGCTCGCGCAGCTCCGACCTGGCGTGGTTGCGCGAGGGTGTGGCCGACATGCTGATAACTGGCCTGACGCGGGCCGAAACGCTTTCAGTGCTCAGCCGTCAGCAACTGGTGACACTGCTCGGGTACGAGAGGACTGAACGGCAGGCCCATGTTTCACTCGAAGATGCGCTCGAGATTGCGCGGCAAACACAGGCGCACGCGCTCGTGCTGGGCAGCTTTGCCAGGATTGGCAAAACAATCCGATTGGATGCGCAGGTATACGAGGTCGGTACCCGTCGTCTCATGGCGGCCGATTCGGTGATTGCCGAAGAGGCCGATCAGGTACTCAGTCAGATCGATCGGCTGTCTCTCAAGCTCGCGGAGCGTCTCGGCGCAGCGGCCGGCACAAAGGAGACATGGGAACCCCGCCTCGGTGAGCTGATGACGGCCAACCTCGAGGCGTACGCCGCGTATTCAACAGGAGTGGAGCGAGCGCAGGTTCGTCAAAACACCGAAGCGCTCGCTCTACTCGAGAAAGCCGTCGAGCTGGACCCGCAGTTCGCGATGGCTCACGCACGCATCGGGTACGTTTATGCAGTGGCGTGGAACCTTCCAGAAAAAGCTGTTCCCTATCTGAAGAAAGCATTCGAGCTTTCCGCCCGACTCACCGATCGGGACAAGTTGCACATCGCAGGTTGGTACGCGATTGCGAAGCTCGAATATCCGAGCGCGATACGGACGTTCCGGCTGATCACGACGACGTACCCGACCGACGTGGAGGCGCTCGTGAGGCTGGGGTTGCTCCTGCGCGGCGAAGAGCAGCTGGAAGAAGCGGTCGACGTGTTCAGTCGGGCCCTCAAAATCGACCCCAACTCGAGAGACATCAATGACGCGCTGGCCGGCATCTACGCGGAGCTTGGCCGGCAGGCCGACGCGCTGGCTGCCGCGGAGCGACTGACGACGCTTGCCCCGCAAGAGCCAAGCGCGTTTGCCACGCTGGGGCTCGTGCACCAGTGGGCCGGCCGCTATGAAGAGGCCAGCACCGCGTACTCGAACGCGCTGGCGCTGAATCCGAACTTCGAAGTCGCGCTCGTCCGCTTCGGCAACGTGCACTTTCAGACCGGACGATATCGCGAAGCGATCCGGCTATACAGGCGCTTCATCGACATCGCGCCGTCCGACGTGGAGCGATCCCGTGGTTACGGCCGTATCGCCCAGGTCTATCGAGGTCTTGGAGATCTCTCAAAGACGGCGGCCGCGGCGCAACAGGAGCTTCGTTACGAGCCGACGGCCGTCTTCAATTCGCTGGCGGTCGCCCTTGCCCGGGGAGAGGCCAAGCGGGCGGCGCAATTCGAAGCAGACCTGGGACGCTATGCCCGTACGTCTCGCGGCGTCAGGACGTCCCCGCGCTATCTCGCGTACTTCCAGGGATATGTCGCCCTCGAAACCGGGAAGCCTGAAGTGGCCGTTCAGCACTTTCAGGAAGCACTCAAGCACCGCCCACCCATCTGGGCCACAGATGTGTACGAAGACTGCCTCGCCGTGGCGTACCTGAGGCTCGGCCGCATCGATCCGGCAATCGAGGAATTGCAGCGCATTCTGCAGTTGAATCCGCGTTACCCTCTCGCCTCATTCCACCTCGCTCAGGCGCTCGAACGGAAAGGACAGCTCGTCGAAGCACAGGCCGCCTATCAACGCTTCCTCGACGCCTGGCGTGAAGCCGACGAAGACATCCCTGCCGTGCGCATCGCCAAGCGCGCACGCAACCGTACGTAAGGGAACGCTCCAGACGATGGACGATCGACGATGGCCGATGCCTCCTTGACACTACGTCGTATCGCGACATATCGTGAGACGACATGGCCAGAGAGGACTTCCCTGCCGGTCGTACCACCGATGAATACCTCCCGCTGACTCCGGCGCTCTTCCATGTCCTGCTGGCGCTCGCCGACGGGGAAAAGCACGGCTACGCGATCCTCAAAGAGGTTGCCGAGCGCACGAACAACACGGTCGTCCTCAGCACGGGAACACTGTACGGAATCATCAAACGACTCCTCGCGGACGCCATGATCAGGCGATCCGCCGCGGGCAGCAACGAACGGCGCCAGGCGTATCGCCTGACGCCTTTCGGGCGGTCTGTCGCGCTGGCAGAAGTCGCGCGGCTGCGCGAAATGGTCCTTTCAGCGGAATCGAAAAAGCTGGTGGCCCGTCCATCGAAGGGGTAACTGCTCGTGACAGAGCGCCGCTCCTCGCTCTCCGACCGCGTCTATGCGTCGCTTCTTCGCCTGTTCCCCGGCGACTTTCGCGCCGAGTTCGCAGAAGAGATGCAGGCCGATTTCCGCGACCAACGGGTGGACGCGGAACGGACTGGTGGCCGCCTGGCCGTGGCGCGCGTATGGATCCGCACGCTGGCCGACATCATCCGGCGCGCGCCGGCCGAGCAGCTCGACGTGACACAACGTGACGCTGCCTACGCGATCCGTCTCATGCGACGGAATCCAATGTTTACCGTGACGGCGATCCTCACGCTGGTGCTCGCGATCGGCGTCAACACGACTGTCTTCGGCATCGTCGACGGCATGTTGTTCAAGCCGCTGCCGTATCACGAACCCGATCGGCTGATCATGCTGAAGGGCGCAAGCGTAAGTTCGGACACTCCCTCTTCGATCGTGCCAAGGCTGTTTGCGGTGTCCGTGCGCGAGCACCACGGCGGGCTCGTTGATCTCGCCTCCGTCCTGTTCACTGAATCGCTGACATTTCGAGGCGAGACGGGCCCGATCGCCTTTGCAGCCGTCCACACCACGTCAAATCTGCTCGATGATGTTCTGGGCGTAAGACCCTTCAGCGGCCGTGCACTCAGAGCGGATGACGCGACTGAGGGAGACACTCCGGGTACTGTCAGGGATGCTCTCGTATGCCTCGTGGAGGACGAGATTTGGCGGCGAGGCGTCAGTGATTGGACGGGTGATTCCCTTTGAGGAGCGGCGCGTGCGCATCGTCGGCGTGCTCCCACCCAACTTCATTGCTCCCTCGCTTGCTGCGAGGAACGCCGACCTCATTCTTGCCACAGAGTCACCCTTCATTGGACCCGTGACGGAAGCGCGCGAGGCCACAATGGCGCCGATTGCGCGCCTGAAACCGAACGTCACGCTCGCTGCCGCGCAATCCGAAATCGACGCGCTGGTTGCAAATGTCGTCAAAGATCACCCCGACCTCAAGCGGAGGCCCTGGGACTCGTCAAAGTGAGAGATTTGCAAGTCGGCCTCTTCGAGCCCCGGCGGTCCATTCTCTGGATGTTGTTCGCCGGGGCCGCGCTCGTGCTCCTCGTCGCGTGCGTCAACCTCGCAAATCTTCTGTTATCGCGTGCGGCCGGCCGCGATCGCGAGATCGCGGTCCGGACGTCGCTCGGCGCATCGCGGACTCGCTTGATTCGTCAACTCGCCG
The DNA here is from genome assembly GCA_963761975.1 of Vicinamibacterales bacterium. Classification (GTDB taxonomy): domain Bacteria; phylum Acidobacteriota; class Vicinamibacteria; order Vicinamibacterales; family JAMQPK01; genus JAMQPK01. Next base: position 824,018 of record CAVXIR010000007.1, on the reverse strand, counting down.
TCGAAAGCACAATCCTGGCGCTCGCCGGAGGTGCCGCCGGTGTTCTTCTCGCACGGTGGAGCTTTGATGTCATCGTCAAAAGTGTCCCGCCAGTATTCGTGCTGTTCCTGCCTGACGCTCTTGATGGACGAGCGGTGGTGTTCTCAGCACCTCGTCACCGGGCCATCGATCGTCCTGTTCGGTGCGGTTCGCGCATGGCGCAATTCACAAACCCATCTGCTCGCCGGACTTCAACAGCGGCGGCGCTTCTTCCCCGTACGCCGCTTCGGTCAGGGGCGTGTGTTGATTGCGGCAGAGATGTCAATCGTCACCGTTCTGGTCATCGCGACAGTTCTGATGGTTGGCAGCATCGGGCATCTGCGAAATGCCGTGCTTCGGCTTCGATCCCGCCCATCTCTTATCGGTCAGGCTGACGACTGGTCCTATTCAGAGCGCCCGCATGCGAAACATCCTCATCGAAGTGACGAGCGCCATTCGTCGTCTGCCAGGGGTCCTGTCGGTGGCTGCCGAGGCTGTCAATCCGATCGGGCGGATAGGAATCGCTGCAGAATCTGCGCGCCTGGCCGCCGATGAGAGGGCCGCCGTGGCCGCCCACCGTGTGACCGCGGACTATTTCGCGGTAATGGGACTCCCGCTCGTTGCGGGTCGTTTGCCGAACGAGCTGGAATGGCAGCCGCCAAACGATCTCGCGGTTATTACAGAGCGAGCGGCGCACACTCTGGGGGGCCCGCAGTCTTCTATCGGCCAGGTCGTGCAGCTTTCCAGAGATCGTCGCCGTGCGACGGTGATAGGTGTCGTCGGCAATATGCGACTCCGCTACGACGATGTGGAGCCGCGACAAATCGTTTTCATTCCGCCTCCACCAGATCGATGGATCACGCCTGGGCTCGTCGTGCGGACTTCCGCCGATGCGAAGAACACAAACGATCAGATTCGCGCGATCGTCGCGCGCGTTATGCCCCGAGCCGTGCCTGAATTCGTCCAGTGAGGGCTCAACTCGACGGCTCGCTTGCGCTCCCCCGCTTTCAGGCGCAATTGCTCGGCTTCTTTGCTCTGCTCGCCCTGGTCATCGCCATCGTTGGCATTCACGGTGTGCTCGCGCAAATGGTTGCCGGCCGAACACGAGAAATCGGCATTCGTATGGCGCTCGGCGCCTCGTCCCGGGCGGTCCGCCGTGAGGTCATCACACAAGGTGTTGCGCCGATCCTTGTTGGTTTCATTTTCGGTGTCGTCGCGGGTTTCAGGACTGTGCAGCTGTTCAGGAGTTACGTCCACGGCGTGCAGTTGCGCGATCCCGCATTTTTCGCCGCCGCCGGCATTATCGTCCTGGGGGCGGCGCTGGCCGGGACGTGGATCCCCGCGCGCCGTGCGACGCGCATCGATCCGGCGGCGATCTTGAAGACCGATTAGGGCGATCGTGAACTTTCGTAAGAAATGACTTGACACATTCCTCGAAGGCGGTCGCTTCCTGTTGAATGGTACGTGCTATTTACGCTCTGTAATCGACGACGATGCTATAGCAGCGTCGACAAATGCCGACGAGCCCACTCGGGCGATCTGGGTCACGATCGCAAGCTAAAAGGCGAATGCGGCTGTCAAAAAGGACGATGATATGGATGGAGCATGACATCATCATGCTCCTCCCTCGCGACACTTCCTGATCGGGAATTGCTGGCGCAGCTCGAGTCGGACGTACAGCATGAGCGTCAGGCGACGGCGCGCATCATCGCGCTACTCATGGAAGTCGACGCTCGAAAGCTGTATGCGCAGCAGAGCTGCTCCTCGCTGTTTACTTACTGTGTGCAGATGCTCCACCTCTCTGAGCACGCCGCCTATCTGCGCATCGAAGCCGCGCGAGCGGCCCGGCGCTTTCCGACAATCCTCGAGCGTCTGGCAGACGGGTCGCTGACGCTCACGACGATCGGCCTTGTAGCGCCGCACCTGACGGTCGCCAACCATCTCGGCGTCCTTGACGCGGCGCGGCACAAGAGCAAACGTGATGTGGAACAGCTCGTGGCCTGCTTGAGACCACTCCCGGATGTGGCGCCGGCCGTCCGAAAACTACCAACGCCCAAACCGACCTTATCTTCTCAGATAGGATTGCCGCCGGCTGATGTGCAGGGGGCAGATGCCGTGCCGCTGTCGACGAGCATTGGGATGTCGACTTCTAGGCCGATCGAGATCAAACCGCTGGCTCCAGAACGCTTCAAGGTGCAATTCACGATAAATCGCGAGACGCATGACAAGCTGCGCCAGGTGCAGGATTTACTGCGGCATACGGTTCGCGACGGGGATCTCGCCGCGATCTTCGATCGAGCGTTGACGGCACTACTTGTGGAACTGTCGAAAGCAAAGCTTGCGTTGACCGATCGGCCCCGATCCAAGTGCCCCGCCAGATCGGACTCGCGCCACGTTCCCGCAGCTGTCAAGCGCGAAGTGTGGCGCCGCGACGCTGGACGGTGCGCATTTCGCGGAGCGCAGGGCCGATGCAGGGAAACCGGGCTGCTCGAATTTCATCATGTGATTCCCCACGCCAGAGGCGGACCAACCACCACGACGAACATTGAATTGCGATGTCGTGCTCACAATGTGTATGAGGCAGAGCAGCAGTTCGGGGGCCGAACACTCGCGTTATGGGCGGGCGACTCGTCGGAAGACCAGCGCTAGTATCGAAGAGCCTCACTCGGTCCAGGACCGAGTCGCGTGAGCCTGGACACTTGGCGGCATGGCGCATCCCTTGCGATGCAAACCTGGAAGCTCGTAGTAGCCGCGTTTTGACTACACTTCTGTGAGGCGTATGCCTTTTCTTGTAACGAGGTCACCATGCGACTCGGACGATGGTTCTTCGAACTCGCAACGTTTGTTCTGATTCTGCTTGCCCCGGCACGCGACGCCTGGGCGTGCACGTGCGCCGAGGCCGGCCCTCCGTGTCAGAGCGCCTTCAGAGCGGACGCTGTGTTCGTGGGCACCGTCTTGAGCATTACGCCTTTGTCTGATGATGGATCACCGCTTCCACCGGCTGTCGGCGTCGCGCGATTTCCTCGCGCAATTCGCGTGGACTTTTCGGTTGGCGAGGCGTTTCGCGGCATTCAGGGATCCACCGTCTCCGTGTTGGACAGACAGCGCAACTTGTCGTTACCCGTTCCAACAGGGCCAGCGCTACCTCGTTTACGCATCTCGGTCGACGCAGAGTGGCGAACTTGGTACCGGCATCTGTTCCAGGACGCGGCCGATCGCTGACGCAACCGAGGACCTCCAGTTTCTACAAACGCTCTCTGGTACGACGACGGCTGGCGGGCGGCTGTACGGCAGAATCGCCCACTGGGAAACGAGTGTCTCTGGCCTACCCGGGGAACATGACCCTCTTCCAAACGTACTTGTCACTGCACGGAATGACGTAACGATTTCGAATGCGCGAACCGATTCGCAGGGTCGCTACGAAATGACGGTGCCACCGGGCAAGTACGAGATCACGATCGAGCCACTGCCGGGTTTCTCAACACGCCATCTGAGCCGAACGGTCGAACTGCATGACGCGCGCGCGTGTTCTGTCGCCGACTTTCACCTGCAATTCGACGGACGAATCAGAGGAGTCGTTCGGATTGTGTCCGGCGAGGCTGTCGAAGGGGTCATCGTCGAAGCCATGCGCGAGGAACGCATCGGTGGCAATGGGATTATTGAGACCCTGCGAACCACAGCCGGGCCGGGAGGCGTCGAGTTCACCGAAGTGCCACGGGGACGATACGTCATTGGTGTGGATCTCGTCAGAGGGAGCGAGTCGAAGGTGATGTTTCCCCCGACCTACCATCCTGGTACATCCGATCCGGCCCTCGCGACGGTCGTTCAGCTTGACGGCGGACACAAGATCGATCTCGATCCGATGATGTTGCCGGCGGCACGGCGCTCATATCGGCTTACCGGCACGGACTTCTTCCACGATGGCCGCCCTGCACCCGGTGCTAGTGTCTCACGTCACGATTGGCCGAGGCAGGTGTCCGGAGGCATCCAAACGAATATCGACGGCACGTTCTCTTTCGTCGTTCACGAGGGCCTCAGATACACCATCCAAGCCAACTACTGGGATGGAGTCGCGCGAAAGCAGGTAAACGCGAGCGTGGGCCCGATTGTCGTCACGGGTGATATCGGTCCGGTAAAGGTAGTCCTTTCCGAGTAGTCCTTTTGGATAATCCGATCAGGGGATTGAACAAACTCTCCGCCTTCGCCTGCGCTTGACCGACGCGTTGATTCGGTGCAAGCATGGGCGCCGCTCCCACAAGCGAATCTTGTTTCAGACTCCATTCATCCTGCTCGCACTGTCAACCGCGGCCTTCGGCGCCGATTTGTCCGTCGCCGATCTCCGCGTCGTCGAGGGCGACGTCGGCCAGCGCTCGGCTGAAATTACCGTTGCGATGTCGGCGGCTGCGACCGGACCCGTGACAGTCACCTACGTCACGAAGGACGGCACGTCGTCGGCGGGCGACTACCAGGCGGCGAACGGAACGCTGACGTTCGCCCGCGGCGAAATGATCAAGAAGATCGTTAACGACGATTCCGGCAACCTCGCCACGTATGAAGTGCGCCTCTCGTTTGTCGGGCATCTGGGATCGCTGGCGAAAGCCATCGGGTGCGCCGTGCGCAACAACGGAACAGTGGTGATGACCGGGCTCCTCAGCGGCATCGAGAACGTGGGGCGCGATGACGACATCGAGTGCTCGGGCATCCTGCAGTTGGATGTCGATATCGATCTCTGCGAAGTTCACCGTGTCGCCGGTATGGATGAACTGTGCGGGATTCGGATCATCGGCGCCGGGGCGATGGAGACCGAACTGGCGTTGTACGTCGACAATCGCGGTGGCTACGTCAAGGCCGTCAAGGCACCCGGCAGCCTCTTGTCGATCATCTCCGGGTCGTGCGACGCATCGTGCTCAAAGAGGAACGGTCCATGTTTCTCGATGACAGCATGGCCAACGTCTTCAACGGCAACGGGCTTCCGCTGCCGATGCGGACGCTCCGTGTCGGCAAGTACACGGATGGTGAAGTCGTCGTCGAGGTGCTGCGAGTGGTCAGACGTCCCTGACAATCACGTTTGAGTGAGCCCGGCGCCACACAGCACGCCGGGCGGGTTTCAATCGCCGGCCACGGGCTGCGACGCAGTGAACGCGTCACACTTGACGGTTCCGCTGATCTTTGCGCCCGAAGCCGCCATCGCCTCGACCGCAAACGTGCCTCCTCCGCCTTCGGGGGCGAATCGTACGCTGCCCGACCCTGTGGTCTGAGTCGACTTCGGACCTTTAACGGTGTCGACGTCGTGCCGTTTGCCGCTGGTCTGCAATGAGAGCGTCACCATATCGCCGCCGCCTTTCAGAGGGCGCCAGAGGGTGAGATTCATGTTCTGGCCGGTGGCGTCGTGCTGCACGGACCATCGTTCTGCAGGGATATCGTAGATGCTGCCTTTGGCGAGGTGCTGACAAACGGCCTGCCCCTTGAACGTATACGGGGCGTCATTCACTCGCAGATCAATTGCAATACCGACTTTCTGCTCCTGCGGGGCGGAGCCTGCCGGGCGGCGCTGAGCTGCAAGCGACATCGAAAGCATCACCGCGGCCGTGGATAACAGTAAGATCGTTCGCACGAGTCACTCCATTTCTATTTGGCGTAGGATTCTATTCGTCCAGAATATCAACCGTAGCTCCACGAATCCACAATAACGAGAAGAGCCATGGCAACATCACGCAGGATCTCACGCGTGCTCACGATTGGCGTCGGTCTCCTCATCCTCGCCGGAATCGGTTTCTTGATCCGCCAGGGCAACGAATCGTCCGCGCGCTCAGAGGATAAATCTTCCGAACACTCCATACCTTCGAACACCGTTCAAGGGACGAACACAACGTCAGCCATCGAGTCGTCATCCCAAGATGTCTTGCGCGAAACGCCATTGGCCCCGCTGCGTCCTGTGTCGCCCTGGCTGGCCGCACCGGCCAATCCGGTCCGAGTTTCCGTTCAGAACACGTCAGACCGTGGTCGAAGCGAGCGCTTCACCCCGGGTGGCGGTCAGTTGACCCTGTCCGCCAAAGACGGCATGCGGGTAACACTGACACTGCCGGCAGATGTGCTGTTGAGCAGCCAGGAACTAAGAATGGAGCTGGTTGAGGTCAGGGACGCGCCTTTCTCCGGCGGCCTATTGGCAGCTGTGCGGATCACGCCAGAGACTGTCGTTCTTCGCAGGCATGCGACGCTCATCTTCGAGAGCCGCCAGCCAATTGAAGAGACGCAGTCCCTTTCGGGAATTGCCGTGCGCGAGGGCGGAGAGCTGCATTTGGTTCGCGCAGATCGGTCGGCTGACCCAAAGCTTCGGGGGCGCGGGCGCGTTGAACTGCCGCTGGTCCGCCTTGGTACGTACGGCGTGGCCAGGACGTCTGCAGTGGAAATCACCGCGGCCCTCCAACACGAGCCGACGGAGTATCTCGCCCGTCTGGAACAGCGAGTCGCGCGTGCATTTACTCCGATCGCTGCGAAAGCCCGACTCGGAAGGACATGGTCGGTGGTCCCGACGCTGTACGCCCAGGGCGGCATCTTTCCGGTCGATGACCTGATGAACGGCCTGGAGACGTACTTCAACGAAGTGGTGGTCAAGCACTTCGAGAACATTCCGAACAAGGGCTGCGAGACGTATCCGGCCGTCTACGCGATGGGCGTCTATTTTTCGTGGTCGGCATTGGCCAATCTGTTGTTACCGTTCAGGCCCGTTCCCACCGCGGATCCAGACGTTCTCGAGCTGCAGGCGCGGTTGCGCGAACAACGCCGCACAAAGCTGCGCGAGCATGGCTATTCAGACGACGACATTGCCTTCATCGACGGCATGTTCGAGAAATATCGCGACCGAATCGAGGAACTGGACGACAAAGCGGACGGTCTACTGAACGCGACGCTCACGGGCCAATTCGCAAATGCCTATCGTTGTTGCCTCACCACGCGCGCGACGGCGCAGTACCTCGATGTCATGGTAGAGACGATGCGGCAGGCGGCCCTGCGCGACCATTCGGTAGATTCCGATCCGATGGCGAAAGTGATGGAGTGCAGCTGTAGAGTCAATGTGGCGGCGGGTGGCGGCGAAGGGCTGCCCGCTTCGGGAACGATCACCCATAGCGAAACATTCGAGGGCAAGAAAGTCGAGCAAACAGCAAACCGGACTGTTACCAACTCAACATCGATGACGTACAAGCAGACCCTTATCCTCGTCCAAAACCGCGGCAACAACCGATATGGAGCAGCGTATGACGTCTCGGGATCGATGAGAATCGAAGGCGAAAGCTGGGATCAGTATCCCTGCGGGCGGCAGGGTGGTACCAACAAACGCGCCGGTAGCGGTCGGGACGACGGTTCACAGGTTGTCACGATTGAACCTGTTCCGAACTCGACCAACCAATACAGAATCGTGTACTTTCCCCAATCGGTGAGAGTGCCTGGGATTGAAACCACACACTACGAAGGCAGGCCCTGCTCAGTCTTCAGCAGGAATCGAGACTCGTCGAAAGAGGTCATTCTTGGTGTCAATAGCGTGCCCGGCGAGGTCGTGATCGAGACCGAAGCGGACTCCGCAAATCCGACTGAGCTTCGCGGCTCAAAAGACTTTACGATCGATCAATCGGGCGACCGCCTCATTGGCGTGTACGGAAAGCCGCGTTCATCAAAGGTGCAGTGGAATCTGCAGCTTTGCCCTAAATGAAATGCGGCTTGACGGAGAACGGGGTCAACGCTCAGAGTAAGCACACCGCAACACAGGAGGATGAGATGAAGGGACGCTATCTCGGTGGAGTTGCCGCCGCAGCACTCGGCATGATTCTGGCCAGCTCGCTGGCCTTCACACAGTCTCAGCCGAAGATGTCGCAGGCGCCAACAGAGGGGCCAGCTGTCGGAGAAACACCAGCGTGGTTCCTGCAGGGATCGTTCCCCGACCCTACCGGACGAACCACCGTCGACGAAAAGGGCAATGTCACCGTACCGCCTCGCAGCGACGGATCCGGTCGCGGCGCGGGCGCCAAGCCACCAACCGTGCCCCCCTGCAGTCGCTCACCGCTGTGCGGCAGACGCGGGGGCTTTCCGCGCGGTCAGTTGCAGCGCGTGCAGTGGAAGCAAACCATGGGCTACACCTTCACGTACCCGTATGTGCTGCCTCCAGGTTTTGGCGGCGTACCATCGGTCGCTCTCGATTCCAAGGGCAACCTCTGGGTATTTCAGCGTGCCGAAGAGGGAAAGCCGCAGCTGTTCAAGTTCGATCCCAACTACAAGATCATTCTCCAGGTCGGCCCCGACGTCATCGGCTACCAGGAAAAGGCGCACGGCATGGCGGTCGATCCGGAAGACAACGTCTGGATCACTGCCGCCGGCAGCTCGACCGTCATGAAGATCAGTCCCGAGGGGAAGCTGCTGCTGACGCTTGGGCAAAAAGGACGCAGGGGCGATTGGGACGAAGCCAAGGGACAACGGCTGCTCTGGGAGCCAGTGATGGTGGCCTTCGCGCCGAACGGGGATGTTTACATCGGCGAGGGGCACGCGAACGAAAGTCCGAACGATACGGGGTCGGACGATCCGGCCAACAACATCGGCGCCGCGCGAATCATCCACGTCGACAAGAACGGCAAGTTCAAGAACCAGTGGTTCGGCAACGAAGTGGGGCAAGGAAAATTCAGCTCGGCACACGGACTGGGCGTCGATCCCGCCAACGGCGACGTGTGGATCGGCGACCGCGAGGAATATCGCATCGTGGTCTATTCAGGTGACGGCAAGTTTCTCAGGACGATGCAGCTGACAAACCTCGTCTGCGCGATCCATTTCGATCCGCAAGGCAATCCATGGATGGGAAGCGGTCAGGATGGACAGTTCCTGAAGCTCACGCGCGATGGCAAGGTGATCGGTGCAATCGGCAACGGCATGGGCATCGGACCGGGCCAGTTCATCGAGGCCAGCTACTGGGTGTTCGACAAACAGAACAACTTGTATGCCGGCGACACCAGCGTGGGCCGCGTGACGAAAATGCTTGCGCCGAAGAAGTAGCCCGGTTGGTCCACTCCGAAGGGTTTCTCCATTTGGGGTACTTCACGCGGCTAATGCGTTGAAGGCATTGATCATTCCGTGCGAACCCGCGAGAATCTTCGCGGCACGGAACACTAGATGGAGACACGCTGATGCTGCCTTTTTTGATTTGCGCCTACATCGCCGGGTTGGTCGGGTTCGTCGTTGGGGCCGCATGGGCCTCACGGCCGTTGGACGAAGCGTAGCGGCTGGCGTCACGCCATGAATCCCAACCCATTCGGCAACCGTCAGCCTCCCCACGACGAAGTCATTCGCCGCTTTCTCCAGCGGCTCAATGACAGCTCGTCGCCAAAGCCCCGACCCGTGAACGTCTGGCAGCCGGCGCCTGAACAGCTCGTCAGCTCGAAAGCGGCGGAGGAGCTGGCACGCTGGTTCAGGAAGTAACGTTGTCGACTGGCGCCCGGCTTGACGCCGTCGAGCCGCAGGCGTATGTTGCACGGTACGCCTAAGACGCCGTTTGGCGTCGCGGGGGAACCACGGCGCGAATCAACGCGCACCGGGGCGAATTTCGCTGGAGCCCGTTCGTAAAAGAACGGGAGAAAGCGGATAGAGCAACTCCAAGCTCGAGCCCGTCAGCTAACCTCGCCGGCGTGTGGAGGCCTGCCGTGTTGCAGTTCTCGCATGGCGACGGCGATACCGCTGTCGCATCTCTCACATCCATCCTTCGTCGCGGCGCTCCCGTCCTGCTGATTTTCGGCGGCGTGTTTGTTTCCATTATCTGGCTGATGGGATCACGAAATCCCTACACACCGGCCGGATACGTCGGCTATCTCACCAAGGGAGCGATTTTCGGGCAAAGCCGTTTTTTCGGCGTCCAGCGAGGACCGACGTCGCCCGGGCGCGGGTGGCTCGTCGATGTGACCAATGTCAGTGTCACGCCCTACACCTACACGGAGGAGTTCGTCGCCGATCACGCAGTGCTCAGCCGCGATAATCTGAAGATTTCTTTCGCCGTTCACACCGTGTGGCGCGTCGATGACCAGCGGGTCCCGCTGTTCATGGAACGGTTCAGTACCACGGTCAACAATGGCGATACGGAGAAATCACCGGACGCCATCGTGCGGGTCGCCTACGCGCATTTCGTTCGCGAACCGCTGCGAACCTACGCACGCGACGAGGTGCAGCGTCGCAACGGGTTGTCGGTCAAAGACGAGCTGATCCCGATCGGTGAGGCGGTGCTCACGCGGATTCGTGAGTATGCCGACGCGAGTCCGTTCGTGATCAACAGCGTCGTCGTTGGCAACGTTCAATATCCATCGGAAGTGGCAGACGCCGTGTCACGGAAACTGGCGGCGACACAGGAGCTCGAGCGGAAGGATACGGAAATCGAAATCGAGCGCAAGGAGCGGACCAAACGCGAAGTGCAGGCGGCCGGCATTGCCAATGCCATGCAGATTATTCGCGGTCAACTGAGCGCTCTCTACATTCAGCACGAAGCCATCGAAGCCCAGAAGCTGATGGTGAACTCGCCCAACCATACGACTGTGTACATTCCCGTCGGCCCGATGGGGGTACCGCTGACCGGTGTGCTTCCAACTCCAAATCCACCGGCGGCATCCCGAATTGCCTCCTCACAGCCGTAGTCTCCCCTCGATCGGGCGGCAGCAGAGGCGCTGCCGCCCGTCCTTCAAACCGGTGCCCTTAGTCTGCGACCTATCTCACGCCACCGACACCGCCGGGAGATCCCGGCAACCTGCAAGCGTCCGCGTCGCTGGGTCAGGTCAGCTTGACCTGGCAGGACAATGCGACAAACGAATTCGCGTTCCAGATCGAGCGCTGCGCCAACTCCGGTTGCACGAACTTCGCACCGCTTGCCGGACTTGGTGCGAACACGACAAGCTATAACGACACCACCGTCGCCAACTCGACGACCTACAGGTATCGCGTACGAGCCGTCAATGTATTGGGACCCTCGCAGTACACGGACATCGTCGATGCAACGACGCCGACACCACCCTTCACGTTCCGCGCCGTTGGTGCGCATTTCCCGACCGTGGAGAACGCAGATCAGGGAGGCGGACCTGGACCGCGGGTGATCACACCACCAGCGTCGCTTCAGCCCGGCGACCTCATGGTCATCGTCGCGGCGTATCGAGGAACGGCGACACTCACGTTGAGCGAGACCGGTGGGCAGGTCTGGACGAGTGAGACCAATGCCCAGGCCAACGGGCAAACGGTACGTCTGTTCTGGTCTCAGTTCAACGGCTTCTGGACGGCAAATCCGGCGGTGAGCAACACGACGGGCACGCTGCCGCTGACCGTCTACAGTTTCGCCTTCGACATGGCGCCCGGGCTCTATCCGGTAATCGACGTCCCGTTTGTCGCGGGTAGCCACAGCGGTGGGACGGTCACGGTGCCGACCTTCAATACAAGCACGGACGGGGCTCTGGCGCTGGCCGGGTGGATCTCTGGTGATAACAACACGTGGGGTACACCGAAGACAGGTTGGAGCACGCCTGAGATTGACGTGACGTTGCTCTCTGAAAGTCACAGCGGTGGTACGGCGGTGACTGTGCCGAGCTTTACGACCAACACAGCGGGCACGCTGGCGCTGGTCGGATGGATATCGGACGAGAACAACAGCTGGTCAGCTCCCACAACGGGCTGGAGCGTGCCGGGTGGCCAACAGCAGTGGCGGAATACGCAAGGAGAAGACACGTCGATTGCGCTCGCGTACCGGGTCTTCACGGCCGCTGGACCGACCGGCTCGATCGTCCGAGGCGAGACGGACGGGCCCAACGTGGGGTTGCATTTCCGACTCGCGTGGAAGCAGGTAACTGACTAACGCAGGCGGTTCTAGGTTCTGGGTTCTGCGGTCCTGGGTTCTGGTTCTGGATTCGGAGGTTCTGGGTTCTCGAGAACCCAGCACCTAGAACCCAGAACCTAGAACCGTTACAGTATTGCTGTAACCGTGTTCCCCACCACCAGGTACTTGACGGTCGCCGCCGGCATCGCGGTAGTCGCGATTGCGGCCCCGATTGTTGTGCGTTCTCCAATCGCCGTCGCCCTGGCCCAGGCAGGCGGCATTCTCTTTCGCGATCCACCTGAGACTCCCCATTGCACTTGCAGGGGCGGAAGCTGCCCGCTCGACTCGAATGGACGACGCTGCTCGTGCGGGTGTTCGGTCAGGGCCGACAGGCAGCCCGTGCAACGCCTTGATTCGCTCGGCGACGTTTCCTGTGCAGACGGTTATGCCGGGATCTATCCGTGCCGCGACGTCGATCTGATGGCGTTCCTCCCGCACAGTGCGATCGGAGGCGGGAGCGGAAATGACATCTGGGGCTGGACCGATCCGGTCACCGGGAAAGAGTACGCATTGGTCGGCCGTTCCTCCGGCACAGCTTTCGTCGATATTTCCGAGCCACGCTTTCCTGTTTACCTCGGAGACCTCCCGACGAAGACCATCAACTCGACCTGGCGTGGCATCAAAGTGTTCGCCGACCACGCCTTCATCGTCAGCGAGGCGCCCAACCATGGCATGCAGGTCTTCGACCTGAAGCAGCTTCGCAACGTGATCTCGCCGCCGGTCATCTTTACCGACACCGCGCATTACGCGGGCTTCGGTTCCACACACACACTGGCATTGAACACCCGTACGGGATTTGCGTACGCCGCCGGCACGCGGACCTGTGAAGGTGGCCTGCATGTCGTCGACGTCCGCACACCCACCGCTCCGCGTGCGGCCGGCTGCTTCAGCTTTGATGGCTACTCGCACGAGACGCAGTGCGTCGTCTACGACGGCCCCGACACCTTTTATCAAGGCCGTGAAATCTGCCTCAACTCAAACGAAGACACGCTGACAATCGTGGACACCACCGACAAGGTCGAGCAGGTCCAACTTTCGCGGACTGGTTACGGCGGAAGCGCGTATACACACCAGGGATGGCTCACCGAAGATCAACGGTTCTTCCTCGTCAACGACGAAGGCGATGAGAGTGCTTTCAAACATCCAACTCGAACGTGGATCTGGGACGTGTCGGACCTCGATGCGCCGGTGCTCGCACATTACTACGATGGCCCTACCCCATCGATCGATCACAACCTCTACATTCGTGGGAACCTCGTCTACGAGTCGAATTACCGGAGCGGCCTTCGCGTGCTCGACGCGAGCGAAATCGCTCAGGGCATATTGCGTGAGGTGGGCTTCTTTGACATTTTTCCGTTCGACGACCTGCCGGCCTACAACGGCGCCTGGTCGAATTATCCCTTTTTCGCGAGCGGATCGGTCGTCATCAACGGCATCGAGCAGGGCCTGTTCGTCGTGAAGCCACATGTGACCCCTCAGGGTCTGCCGACAGGACTCCAGGCCACGATTGCGGGACCCGGTAACGCTTCGCCAATCGACCGTGACTGGTCGTTCCTTGTGAGAGTCGCCAACCCCGGGCCCGGCCGTCTCTCTGAGGCGAACGTGATGCAAACGCCGCCGGCGACGGCGCAGCTTTTATCGGCGCGAGCGTCGCAGGGTGAGTGCGCCGTCACAACGATCGTGAGCTGCAACCTGGGTAGCCTGGCGCCGGGATCAGAGGCGTTTGTGACCGTCACGGTCCGTGCGGCCACCGAGGGCGACAACGTGAGCACCGCCGTGGTCAGCGCGATTGCGGAAGACGGCTCGAAACAGGAAACCTCTCCGATGGTCATGACGCGTGGCGTCAGGCACCCGCCTGCCCTCACGCTGCGCCGGCCGGCCGGTGGCACGTTCTGGATCGGGCGCAACAACACGATTCAATGGACGTTGCGCGGCGTCGCGGGCGGCGTCAGCATCGATCTCTCACGGGACGATGGAGCGAGCTGGACGAGATTGATCGACGAGGCAGAGAACGTCGGGTTCTACGATTGGACCGGCGTCGGTGATCCGACCGCCAACGCTAAAATCCGCGTCGCCAGCGTGACCAGACCCGAGCTTACCCACACCTCACCTGCGTTTGCGATTGCTACTCTGCAGCGCTGATGATTGTTCAAGAGTGGTTGATTTACTCGTGACGTAGCGCGGCGATTGGATCGATCTGCATCGCACGGCGCGCAGGGACGAAGCTGGCCAACAACCCCATCGCCACAAAACTCAACGGCACCGCCGCGAAGATCGCCGGGTCGGATGCGCCGACGCCGTACAGCAGGGTCTTGAGATACCGCGTCACCATGAACGCCACGATGACGCCGATGACGGCACCCCCGGCGGTCAGGCGCAAACCCTGCGCCGTGATCAATTGAAGGATCTCTTTCTTGCCGGCACCCAGCGCCACTCTGACCCCAATCTCTGACGTCCGCTCTCTCACCGACGTGCTGAGCACCCCATAAGTACCGATGAGCGCGAGAAACAGCGCCAGCCACGCGAGTCCAACGAGCAACAGCATCGAGTAGTTCAAGTGCCACGTCGAGTCGCGCACGAGGTCGTCCAGTGTCCGCGGACGATAGACGATCGTTCGCGGATCGGTGCGCCGCGCCGCCTGGTTGACCGAGGGCAGCAGCGTGTATGGATCCGCGGCGGCCGACCGGAGGAAATAGTAAAAGCCGCCGATCATCTGCTGCGTCGACGAGTAATAGACGTAGGGTTTGGGGGGTTTGTGGAGTCCGTCTTCATGAATGTCGCGGACAACGCCCACGACGGTGATCCATGGATCGGGGCTGTCGTCACCCTGCCGTTTGAATCGCTTGCCGACGGGCTCCTCGCCCGGCCAGAACGCTCGAGCGGCAGACGCGCTCAACACCGCAACGGAACGCGTGTCTGGGCGATCCTCGATGCCGAACGGCCGGCCACTCTCAATCGGCAGGCCCAGTACTTTGAAATAGCTCGGTTCGACGAACGACTCGATGGCTTTCAGCTCGTCCGAGTTCGGCTTTGCGATTCGCCCTTCGGGATCGAACGGAGTGAGTCTATAAAACGCACTGATAGGCTGAAGGCTGCTGCTGCTTACAGCCTGGACGCCAGGCAGCGCCGCGAGCTCGCGCTGCATTCGATCCATGAAGTTGACCATGGCCGCCTGCCAGATCTTTCTGGCTTCTGGCGGCTTCATCTCCCTCGTGCGCGCCTCCAGGTCGTCGGTCGGCATCCAGATATTGACCGTGAGAATCCGTTGTCCATCGAAACCCGAGCCCTGCCGCTGAAGAACCAGAAAACTCTGAACCAGCAACCCTGCGCCGATGACGAGGACCACGCAGATAGCCGTTTCCGACACGACAAGGATTTTGCGCATGGCGCCGGTTCGCCGGCCGCCGACCGAACCTCTTGCCGCGTCTTTCAGCTCCTCGTTGAACCCCCGCCTCGTGACGTAAATGGCCGGTAGCATCCCGAACACGATCCCGGTGGCAACGGCCGAGAACAACGCAAACGACACGACGCGCCAATCGACCTGCAGGCTGTCCGCTTGAATCAGATATTTGCCCCACGCATATCGATCCGGCAAAAGGGACTGGAAATAGATGACGAGCACGTATGCGATGGCGAGCCCAATCACGCCGCCAACCAACGCCAGTCCCACGCTTTCGCCGACGAGCTGGCGCACAATCCGCCACCGGCTCGCACCCAGCGCCGTCCGCACTGCCAGTTCTTTTGCGCGGCCGGTCGTCTGAACGAGCAGCAGATTCGCCACGTTCGCGCACATGATGAGCAGCACGCAGGCGACCGCACCGGCGAGGACGAGCAACCCAGGACGCAGATCGCCCGCGGCGTCGTCGCCGACAGGAACGAGTTTGGGTGACCAGCCGGCGTTCGTGTCGGGATGCTCGCGCGCCAGGCTGGCAGCGAACGCGTCGGCTTGTTGCTGAGCTTGCTCGAGCGGCACACCAGGCTTGAGGCGCCCCATGACGCGAAGGAACCGGCCTCCGCGCGGAATCTTCATTTCATCCAGGTGCATCGTCGCGAGCGCTTCAATCTGTCGACTGAAGAACACGAATCTCGGCGGCATCACTCCAGCAACCGTCCAGAGACGGTTGTTCAGCTTGACGGTCTTGCCGACAATCGCCGGATCGCCGTTGAACCGCCGGCGCCAGAAGTCGTGTTGAAGAACGAGAGCGAGATCCCCGCCACTCTTCTGCTCCTCAGGTGAGAACACCCGGCCCAGCATCGGACTCGTTCCGATGACATCGAGCCCGCCCTGGGAGACCTGGTAACCAAAGAACACTTCAGGCTGCTCGTCGTTCGTGAAGCTTCCGAACCACGAGCCGAACGCCACCATGTTTTCGAACACACCCGACTTCTGCTGCCAGTCGCGAAATTCGTCCGGCGACATGGACGAGCCGCTCATCCGCTGCTGCTCGAGGGTGAAGCCTTTCACCGGGTTCACATTCCACACCATCACCAGCCGGTCGGCCTCTTTGTATGGCAGAGGCTTGAGGATTACGGCGCTGATGATGGAGAACACGGCCGTGCAAACGCCGATCGCCAGCGCGATGGTGGCGATCGCGAGCAGCGCGATGAGCGGATGAGCGGACCACTTTCGAAGGGCATATCGCATGGGTGCCTCTCGCCTACATACCTGGCGGTTTAACCTCCGGCCTCACGAACGACCAATGACTGTGCATCAGTCGCCACTTGCCGTCAATCCGAC
Organism: Vicinamibacterales bacterium; assembly: GCA_963761975.1. Classification (GTDB taxonomy): domain Bacteria; phylum Acidobacteriota; class Vicinamibacteria; order Vicinamibacterales; family JAMQPK01; genus JAMQPK01. The sequence continues at coordinate 807,381 of CAVXIR010000007.1, read as the reverse complement.
CATACACCTCCGTAGAGTTCCAGCGAGCGACCACACTCTCCGGACGATCTGGGAGCTTTCCATAATTGACCAGATTGAAGGTCAAGAGGGCAACGTCGCCGAGGAGTTGAACCTTCGGATCGATCATTTCGTAGCGCCGATCGGTAAAGGGCACTTTGGCGTTTTTCATCGGCGCCAGCCGTGCCTGGATGGCCTGCAGCCCGTCGACGCGCTTGTCTGTGGTGGGATCGAAGTATGTGACGTCCGTCACGTAAAGATCGAGGTAACCCTGAGGGTCGAGCGTGATCCATCGGTCGAGCGCAGCACGCTCCATGCCGATGATCTGTTTGCTCACGCTGTCTGCGCCCGTGGTGGGCTGCTGCGCCGCTACGTTATGAGAGTCGGCAACAGCGCACCAGATCAGCATGCTCGCGAGAATTACTTTTTGCATCGTGTCCTCCGCAGGAGAGCTCCACCTGCCAATGCGGCCAGCGGACCAAATATCAAAAAGCCGATGTGATACCAGAGAGGACCCATCTCGCCCACACCCATCGTTGCCATGAAGACAATCACCATCAAGAGGATGAGGAACGCCACCACGCCCGACGCATGAGGACGAAGCCAGGCACCGACATAGCCACCCAGAGCCATCGCCGCAAGGCCGACGACGAAATTCGACCAGTGTACGCCGACGGACCAGTCCACGACCATGGCGATGGCCTTCGTCGCGACCCACTCGGTGACGTTCGCGAGAATGAACGCCGCCACTGCAGCGCCGAACACCGCACCCCAACGCTCGCGCCGCACCCCAATCCATACGAACGGCGCAATCAGATCGTGAGACCTGGCTCCAATACCACCACGACAGGTGAACGCGGGAACGCGATGGCCTGAGGGCACATTCTTCGATCAGGTCGCCGATGACGGCTTCTTTGTCTGCCTCCGCCAGAAAGCAGGCCAGAAGCCAGGTGGCCAGGCGCGACGGCGACCGCTGTGTCACGTTGTGCCCCACTGCTTTTTCAAGCCCGCCGTCATCTTCTGCATCGTCTCCTGCGTCGTTCTCAATGCTCGACGCCCGTCGGCTTCGATGCAGAACAGCCGCTTCGCCCTCCCTCCGCGCTCGGCCGTCGGCTCGCCGATAAACGAACGCACATAACCCTTGGTCTGGAGCCGTTCGAGGGTGGCGTAGATAGCGCCAATAGATACGGAACGCCCGGTGCGTGCTTCGATTTCGCGGCGCACGGTCATTCCGTACACGTTCTCCTCGAGCCGCACCAGCGCAAGAAGGACGATGTATTCCAGAGAACCAAGCAAGTCGCCACGCGGCATTTGTTCTACACAGTAGAACAAACATGCTTCTTTTTCAACTAATAGATATTGGCCGAGGCGAGTTTCAGTGGATGCTGACTACCAAACAAACTGCAGACGCATCGCGCCGACATAGAAGGGGTTGATAATCTCGTCTTGGAATGTCTTGCGCACGCAGTTGAACTGCGCCTTTACGTGCGTGCCATCGACGAGGTAATTGAACCCGGCGATATAGTCGCGCTCAGTCACGCTGGCGGGCGTCGTCTCCAGGTGCCTGTCCGGGTCCCATGTGTCGTAGCGCAGGATGGCTTCCCACCTGGGCGTGAGCTTGTAGGCGACATGAGCGTAGTGGCCCTCACGCTCGAGCACGCCGTCCTGGCCGGTCATGTACTCAGTTTTCAGGGTCAGCGGCCCCCTGACGTAGAGCAACTCGGCACCGAGCCGGTTCCGCCGCGCCATCGCAACGGCGGAGGTCCCCACCACGCGGGAGGTACCTACCTGCACGCCCGGAAGCGCGCGCGGCCGATAGTTCAGCCGAGCCGCAATGGCCTTCTGATCGTAGTTGATGCCGTCATCCGGTGTGTCCCCGCTGCCATCGAAAAAGCCGACCTGATAGTCGAGGCGATCGGTGAGCGCGCCGTGCGCCATCACGCCGACGTTACGGATGTCTCCGTACGCACCACCGCGGGCGCGATCGGAGATGAAGAGCGCGCGTTCGGTATCGAGAGCCGCCGACGACTGCAAGCCCTCGAGGCTCAGAGGAACCTTGAATTGCCCGACATTCACATTCAGTCGCTGGTTGAGGCTCAGCGTGATGAACGCATCCTGCACCATGCCGGTCACGACGTTATCATCCCGGCGTCCTGCTGGAGCACTTATGATCGACAGCACCTTCGCCGGGTCCACCATCAGGGTCCACTTCACCTCGGGTGAAACGACGCCTGTCAGCTTCAGCTCTGAGCGCCGGAGCTTGAACGTATCGTGGAAGTCTCCACTACCGCTGAGATACCAGGCCTGCAGCAGGCCGCTGAACGTGATATCGCCGAAAACTGTTTGTGTTTCCGGTCGTGCCGGTCGAATCTCCTGCGCCTTCGCGGCCCGATCCCCCTGGATGAGGATGAGGCCGAACAGCACGAGGCAGAAAGCGCTTCGGTGCACATTCACCATTCATCATATTTTTCACATTACCCATGAAGAGACTGTGAACCGGAAACACGCGAATGCTTCATCCACGCTTCACGTCGGCGACTGGGTTAGGTCATTGGATTACGCCTTATGGGGAGTAGATAGCGTGGCAGAGAGCGCTTAATGTTCCGATCCTGGGCGATCGAGACCGGAGGACACCATGAGAAGGACTGCGGCTGCTATAGCTCTCGCCTTTCTGATCGGAGGCTGGAACCACGAGAGAACAAAGACAACGGCAAGCGCTGGGCAAACCCGAGGCACGCCTTCTCAATCGTCTGCAAAAGTAAGCGGCGCACTCGGCGGCTATCAACCTGTCTCGGACGTCAGTCAGCATGCCAGGATGTCCGCAGACGTGTGCGCCATCAACACTCTGCTCGACGCGAGGCCGATCGATTTCGTGACCATCGGCAGCATCTATCGTGACGGCAGGCACTCCACTGAGGGTAACGGGTCGATGCGAACGCTTGGCACGTTTGCGCGTGCCGCACGCTCGACGGAGCATCTGCTCGGTCGCTACGAGCGGCATCTGGGTTCAGGGTGGCTCGATGTCTTCGCCAATGCCGCCATCGGGGGCAGCGTCTTCGCGGGCGAGGCGGATCTCGTTCGGCGGCAGGGCGTCCAGAAAGCGGCGCACGACCAGGTACTCGTCGCCTGGACTTTCCATGAGCTCGATGCCGCAGTTGACAAGGCGCTCAAGAGCGACTTCGCGGCTGACACAGGTGCGCCGCACAACTGGGACGAGGCCCGCGCTTACTACCACGGAGAGAAGCCTGAATGTGCCCCCTATGCGACAGCCGATGAGCGCGGCCGGGAGTTTGGAACGGCTTCCGCCGTCAATGCCGGAATCCTTGCTGCGATGCAGCAGGGACTCAAGGCGCTGCAGAAGAGGGATCACTCGGGGGCGGCGAAGGCGCGGGACGAAGTGGTTCGCAACATCACGATCACCTACATCCAATCGGCGATCAAATATTCAGCGAATATGGACGCCGCCCTTGTCGAAGGCAAGACGGACGATGCTCGTGTTTTCCAGGCCGAAGGGTGGACGTACTTCCGGGTAATTGAGCCGCTTATTGCAGAGGCGAACCCCGGCGCGGCAAAAGCGGTAGCGGGTGTCTTTAGCCTCGATGCAAGGCCGGCACGGGGCTCTGGTGAAAAAGTCACCCGTGCCTTCGCCGAGGTATACAAAGCGCTCAAGATTCCCCCGTCCGAGGTCGGCCAGTACCGCCCCTCGTGACACTTGAAAATCGCGTCACGTCACGGCACCACAAATGCCAACATCGCCGTCCCCAGCGCGTTTTGAAGCAGCGTGGTGACGAGCACCACTGTAACGGCCATGGAGCTTTCGAGCCGGCGGCAGACATATGCCGCGGGGATTTGCCAGAAGCACGCGAGGAAAATCCAGAGACGGAGTACCTCTCCCCTGTTGACGCCGATGGCGTCTGCAACGCTTACCATCGCTAGATTCGCCGCGCATATCAGCACGATGGCGACCGCTGCAGGCGATCGCCGGTCATCTTTTAGTCGGGCCACGCCGTCTGCCAGCGCCGGCACGAACAGCACTATCTGGCACAAGCCGACACCAAAGAGAAAATCGACGATGTTCTGACGAACCCAGATACCGTACGGGCGCTTCGCATCCGCGTTGAAGGCGACGGCATCGGCCGCCACGCTGCGAAACGCGCTGATCAAGTCGAAGTCGAACCACACCCTCATCGCGAGATACGTCGCGGCGAAAGCCAGGAATCCCACCACAACCTGCAGGACGGCAGTGCGCAGGACAATGCGGCCGCTGACGATTGCGTGCACCAGAAGTACGCCAAACAGCACGCCGACGATGAGGGCGGTCGGCTCGAACAGAATCAGTCCATACGTCGCAATCCCTAGCCACGCCGCGTAGAGCATCCTGCCCGTGTGGAGCCATCGCAGCAGCAGGCAGGCACACGCGAAGACCACCACCGGAGTGACTGTGTTGAGAAGCGGGAAAAAGTAGAACTTCGCCGGCGTGAAGAGATACAGAATCAGGCTGAGACCTGCGATGAAACGATCGGCGAACAGTCCGCGGACGAAGATATAGAGCAGCACGCCGCCGAGATTCGAGATGACCACGATGGTCCATGCCACAACGTCCGCGCGCGTAGAAATGGTGTCGATGAGCGCCCGCACCAGCAGGAGCTTTCCAGGTAAATTGCTTTGTGCGTGAAGAACCCACGACCGCCGCAGTTGCTCAAAGTCACCGAGGATTGACCCGGAATCGAATTTCAAAGCGACGCTATAGAACGAGTTCGAGATGTCGCTCGCGAACATCGCGCCGAGCGGATACGGCGTCACCGACCGGAGGTAGCCCTGAATGCCGACCGCCAGCAAACACCACGCAAGAATCAGCGCCCATTCCTGGGCAGGCTTGCCCGCCGTAGCTCCGGCCGGAGCGGAGGCGGGAACGACGCCACCTCGGTCATCGTCCGACAGACGGCGAAACCATGGCCAGGATGCCGCCACACCGGCCGCGGCCAATGCGCTCGCAATGAGAAAGGGCTCGAGTGCACGGCTGTTGAAGCCGCCGACGTATCCCGTGAACCAGCCACCCTCTGGCGATCCGATGATGAGCTGCTGATTGGCGATGCGGTTCGCGCCGACGAGCGACAGCGCCGAACCGATGAGGACGGACACCCACAACTGGCGACGTGTCATTCAGAAGCAATCGATCTTAGTGCCGCTTCGCTGATTCCTGACATCCCGACAGGTCTTTACTCCAGCGCGCCAACCTGATATGAACCGCTCATGTCAACGCCCCTTTCGCGCCGCGAGTGGCTGGCCACAACGATTTCCGGAGCAGCAGCGTTGGTGATCACGGGTCGCGCTCAGGAAAAGAAATGGAACGCCGGCGACGTTCGACATCTGCTTCCCGGGGTCAGCCACAATCGCCTGCTGCTGAAGGCCAGCTTCATTCGTCGACTCGCGGCACCGCCGGCCCTGCGTGCGGGCTCCCTCAGGACATCAGGCGTGCCGCTCGACACCGACGACCAGTTCTATGCCTTCGATCTGCGCGGACTGCAACCGGAGCGAACCTATCAACTGGTTCTCGAAGACGCTGCTCGCCGGCCCCTCTGCGATCCATGGCCGATTTCGACCTTTCCGAATCCCGACGCGCAGCCGAAGAACTTTCGGCTGCTCGTGTTCACGTGCACGGGCGGGCACCCGGCCACATGGAATCCCGAGACCAATCGTCCGTACTGGGTATCAATCGCCAACCGGCGGAAACTTCTGCTCACGGGTCTGTCGCACAACCCGAACGCCGTGATCGCGATTGGTGATCATGTCTACTGGGATCTGCGCTCGCCGGTGGGATCGGTCATGCTCGGCAATGCGCCCGAAGCGCAGAAGCTGGTGGGGCCATTCATCCGCGACATGCCGGTCATCGGCACCGACAACGAGCGCAAGCTGAAGCTCGTCGTCACGCCGCAAATCTGCGATCTCTACGGCACCGATTTTCGATCCGTGCCGATGTTCTTCGTGCAGGACGATCACGACTATTTCGAGAACGACGAAGCCACCGAGCAGATGGTGACGTTTCCGCCCGACGATTTCATGCTTCGGCTCGCGCGGGCGACGCAACGGTTGTATTACCCCGAATTCCTGCCCGATACCGGCCGCCCGGAAGGACTGCCGTCGAGCGGAGCCGCAGATCGCGCATCGGGCGTGTCAGAGTCGTTCGGGACGTTGCGATACGGCAGGCTGCTGGAAATTCTGATGTACGACTGCCGGCGTTACATGTCGTTGACCGGTCCGGCGGGCGGGTTCGTCCCCGACACGGTCGAGCAGTGGTTGACGAGACGAATGGCAACGCAGGATACGCGGCACGTCGTCAATCTGCCGTCAACGCCGGTCGGCTGGAGCGCCGGCAAATGGGGCGAGTGGTACCCGGACCTTCTTCAGGCGAATGGGCAACTCGGTGTCGGCACGCCGAAATATCTCTGGCAGTCGGGATGGAACCTGCAACACAACCGCCTGCTGCAAGCCGCCTCGAGCATGCAGGGGATTCCACTTTTCCTGAGCGGCGACCTGCACGCGCTCGGCGAAGGGCGCATCCAGCGTTACGGCAACCTCGACTTCCGGCGCAATCCCGTCGTCTCCGTGCTGACCGGGCCGATCAGCACCGGCCCTAAAGCGTGGCCGTCGGCGTGGCGCGGGACGCCGCCCCGCACGCCCACCGGCATCGAGCTCGATGCCGGGCTGAATCCGCTCGAGAAGAACGGCTTTTCGATCATCGATTTCACCGAGGACCGGATCGAGGGCCGGATGTTCAGCTGGAAGATGGACGAGCCGGAAGAGCGCCTCGACAATCTACAGCCATTTCACCAGTTCAGCGCCGTGCGGCGCATGTGACGTCCCGGCGTCGTGCGATCATGGCGCGTCAACGTCGACACCGTGTGGCTCAACTAAAGTTGAGCCCTACCTGATCGTTGTTTTGAAGCAAGGGAAAGCGTGGCGTGCGGCTCGGTTTGCGGCGTCAGGCAGGCCGCGGCCGCAGGCTCAAGAAAGCAGGTGCATCGAGTGGCGTAGCGATCCCAGCACCTCGCCCTGACCGTGCGGGCTACCGGACTGGCTGACGATTCAACTCCCGCCGGCGGGTCTGCAACTTCACCGTGTATGTATCCAGCTCGTTGATATAACGACGCGTGCGATGTGCAAGGTCCTGAAACGCTGCACCGTCGGCCGCTTCACGCTCTAGAGTGGCGCGTTCTTCGACGAGTCGTTCATGCGTGGCTTTCAATAGTTGATACTCGGCGTTGAGCTCAGACATAGTGGCCATGAAGACTCCTGTGGCGGTGATGCCGCCGAGCGGCCGCGGGACGCTCGAGTTGCTTTGGTGAGTGTCTGGAGACGTAACCCGCAGAATGCGAGCACCGGCAGAGCCTCAGGAAAGCGGTCTATAGAGTATACCGCAACTCTCTCCAGAGACCCGCGATGCGTCGCTGCCTCCGATCTCGCTCATCAGAGGATGCCCCCGCTCCTACCGTCGCGCCCGTGCGATCTGATCGCCGACTCGCTTCGACTGTTCGAAGATGGTTCCAACGCGGAGCCCACCGGGCAGAGTATGGCGGGCCACCGCTGTGAGTGCCGCCGACGCGATGCAGCCACAATTGGCACAGTCCGGCTTCCCGCCAAACTGACACGGTGTGATTTTCGTCTCGAGATCCGCGGAGATACACGCCGTCGTCATTGCGAAGATGCAATCGTCCGGCGAATGCGGAGGTTCGGCGTAGGATTGAATCATGCCATCGGGCATGCGCAGCTTGGGGTACTTCCTTCGGAGCTGTAGGAGGTCGCTAATGACACTGCGACGGTCTGATGGCGTCAAACGCTCTGCCGACAGCTCGCCAACCTGAGGTGTGTACAAGCTGATCCAGATTTGCGAAACGGCCGTGTTCGCCGACCACAATTTCACGAACTCCTCGAGATATCCCGCTCGGCGTACTTGCTGTCGCGTAACCGTACAGTGAACGGTGACGCTGTGGCCCTCAATGTGTTTCTGAATACGATCGTAGGTGGCGGGCTTGCGGCGCGCATCGTGCTCTGGCTGCAGGCCGTCAATCGAGACGACAATTTGCAGCCGAGGAAGCTGGGCCCACTCTATGGGAATGGGTCGCACGGCGCTCGTCACGAGCTGCGTGTAAATCCCCTGCCCCACTAACTTTGGAAGAAGCTGAGCGAGCTCGCGGTATCGAACCAGGGGCTCACCGCCGACAATCGAGACGTGAAGCGGTCGATATTTCCTGACGAGTCCGAGTACGCCATCCACTAGCTCTTGCCCCTTGTAATCACGCACATCTCGAAGCGTCACTTCGCCGCCCAGATGGTCGCTGCCGTATGCATAACATCCGGGACAGGATAGTGGGCATTCTCGAGTGATTTCGATCGACAGGTTCGGCTGGTGACCGGTCAGAATCCGGCCCCACGCGCGGGCCATGCCAACGACGTGTCGCGAGCTGATGGATTTGAAAGGCACTCGATTACTCTGCAGCCGTTCCCAGTTCAGCGCGACGCGTCGGGTGTCACGCTACTCCAGTGCGCGTCGGCCCGCCGCACGAGCGTCGCGACGTCATCTTCGAGCAAGTACCCCTGCTTCACAAGTTCCCTGGCAGCCGCCGAGACGAGACCCAGATAGTGTTCGCGGCTTTCGTAGCGCTCTTCGATCGACGCCCGGGGATCGTTGGTGCGCTCGCGATCGGCGCGAGTGCGAGGCAGAGGAATGTACGAGCCTTGCATGCTCGACAACAGAGTTGGTCGGCCCCGATTCGGCATTGAAGAGGTTCCAGCCGGTATAGGTGGCCAGCGGCACCGAGACCTCGGGCATCTTCACGCCGGCCAGCTCGTTGCCGTCTGCATCGACCTGAGGAACGAGGATCGGATAGGACTCGTTCACCTCTGGCGGATCCACGCTGACGATGCCCTTGGTTGCGAAGTCCAGGCCGTAGAACACGCGGTAGGCCTTGTGCACTTCCGACGGTTTGCCGACACCCGTCAACGTAGGAAACTTCAGCGAATCAAGCTGCACCAGCGTCTGGTCTTCGATCCGCGGATACCGGCTGGGCGGCGGTGCCACGCCGTCTTTGATCCAGCGATTCATTGCGAGCAGCAGCGCCCGCATCGACCAGCGGTAGTCGTTCGGATTATTCAGCTGCTGTCCGATACTTCGCCGCGGCGGGAACGCCGCCGGCCCGTGCTGACCGCCGGCGAACACGTAAATGCGCGTGCCATCGGCGAGCGGTGCATCCTGTTTGCCATCGACGGTCGTATGAATCAGCGACGCCGCACGGCCCCAGTATTCATACGATGAGTTCGTGTAGAAGATCTTCGGCGATGGACTCCCCCTTCACGCGCACCAGCAGCCCGTCCTTCTCGCCCGTCCGATTGTCGGTCTGGACGATGTCTGTGAAGGGAAAGATGTCGGTCGGATAGAACTTGTTCAGGAACGGATGGCCATCGCGCGACGGCTGAGCGAAGCGCAGGTTGAAGCTGCCGCGGCCGGCGCCGGCAACGTGCGCCATCACCCCGTCGAACACCCTGCGCTGACGCTCGTCTTCGTTGAAGCCGTAATAAAGGTACGTTCTCAGGAAGCGTCCGCTTTGAGACACGCCGAATGCAATCGCGCGCTGAATCGAGCGCGCCGGAATCGACAAGTGCATCGGCTGATGCGTACTTCAGGTGAGAAATCGCATCGCGGACCGCCGCGGGCCCCACGCCCGCCACCGGCGGATTCTGCGACTTGTAGACGACTTCGTAAATCTTCGACGGCTGGAAGCCGCCGGCCAGATAGACGCGCGTCGGGTCCGGCACCGCTTACCGTCCGAGAGACGTGCGAATTTCCATTCGCTCCTCGGGATGAAGCGGCGCGGGCCTTCGATCGTCTCGCGCACGGTCAGCGTATTCGTCGGATCGTCCGGGTTGGCCACCGGATATGCGACGTGTTCGCGATCGGCAAGCGAAGCATCGAACGCCGGCCGCGACGACAATCACCTCGCTGCGGACGATGCCCACGATCGGCTAGCCGTTGTCTGTGGCGACAGGCGCATAGACCCGGACCAGGCCCTCGCGCGCGGGCGGGTCGAACTGCCAGCCCACCCACAGCAGCGTGAAGCCCTGCTTCATCAGGAAGCCATCTCCCATTTCCGCCTCGGATGAGGGATCGAGGCTTCCAGTCGCGTGATTGTAGAAGCCGAGCATCCCCTTGCCGCCGCGATTGGAGACCTCGTACAGCACCGTGCCGTTGCCGTGTTCGATCTGCTTCGGTTTGATCAGAAAGAAGTCGGTCGAGAACTCGACGCGGCCGCGTGCGTTTCTCGGAGCTTTGTCGATGTCGGTAATGATCTTGTTCGGCGTCGTTTGAAGGGTCGACCTCGAAATAGATCCGGCCGATCAGCTTTTCGTATGGGCCCGCAGTGCCGAACGGCTTCCCGCTCGATTAAGTCGACCCTGGACTTGACCTCGATCCGCACGACCTCGGCCACAGCCGGCGACGAGGCGACGAATACGAGCAGGATGGCGGAAAGGATTCGTGCCAGCATCACGCGAGTATATCTCCCGCCGGTCTTCGCATCGTGACAATTCAGCAGGCCTCACGCCCTGCAACGAGCCGTTTTCTGCGCCCTTTGCGCAATACCTCTGTAAGGAAGGTGTTTATGATTCGGCCGACACCGCTTGCAGGAGCGGCATTGAACGTCCTGCTCGTTTTCCTTGGGACAACGCCAGCGCGCGCTCAGGCGCACTTCGCCACACTGGACGAGTTGCGTCGGGAACTGAGCCGTGGCGATGTCGTCTCAATCGTCGAGACCAGTGGGGAGTCCGTGCACGGGCAGGTGGTACGCGTCGGGGACACCGACATCGACGTCCGGGTCGATCAGGGGAAACGCCCTCGCCTGAATATCACGGTCCCGCTCAACGCCATAGAGTCCCTGGAACGGAGGAGCGACTCTCCACGCAATGGTACGCTCCTCGGCGCTTCGATCGGTGGCGCAGTCGTGCTCTCGATGTTCGTCTGGGCGCTGGCGGTCGATGCGAACGAAGTCGATGAATGGGCTCCCCAGTATCTCGGGATGGGGGCGCTCTTCACGGGGATTGGCGCGCTAACTGGCTGGGCGATCGACTCGGCACAATCGAAACCGCCCTTTAGGTTCGATGCCCGCTCCACTGGGACAACGATGAACGGAGTAGCCCCTCAGCGTTCGCGCCGGCGAGGAGTGAACGTCACTGTGTCGTTCTAGGCAGCACGCTGGCCGCTTCATCAGACGGAGCTGCTCCTGCATCTGCCACTCCGAGGAGCGAGCCGTTAACCCAACACTGGTCCGCCTAGCGTGTTCCCGACTGTGCGAAGTTTGCCTGCAAGCGGCCTTGGGGCGCCTCTTTCTGTCTCGACGCCGAGACGCCGAGGCGCAGAGCTGCCTTGTACGCCGGCGACCAGCGTCGCGCTTTCCTCCGATGAGGATCAGATCGACGAAGAACGCGACAGGACGACGTCGGAGCACGTCGTGACGGCCGCTGTGGGTGTACGTGGGCGCCAGGGGCGCGAAGTTGTGATTAGGTGTCATGGCGAAAGTCAGTCGATGCCGTGCTCCGTATCTCCGTGATGGTATTGCCTTGGCTACGGTGGCACCAGCGCGATCGAGCTCAATTAGAGCACCGCGGTATTCGTGAATCTCTTGAGCTGTGTTTCTCCGCCTCTGCGTCTACGTCGTCGTACTACGCCGACCAGAAAACCCGCATTAGGTCCAGCTGACGCGTTGCGAAAGTGTCGCCAACTGATTCATAGCACCGCCAGCCGGGCTGCGGTGGTCGTCCCAGCCCATTCGAGTCCCGCAAATATGGTCGCGAGCGCCACCCCAAAATTAGCGACGCGACCGATGCGCCACTCCTGCGCCTAGACGTATCGTCCCTGTCGCACCAGAGGTTGCAGACGTGACGGATCGCCCCGAACGCGATCGCCGCGGGAGGCCTCGCGTCGTGCAGCCATTTCCAGTGACGGTTCGGGGCGTCGACGCGACCGGCGAACCTCTCGACATCGACACCGTGCTCGACAACATGTCAGGCGGCGGGCTGTATGTGCGGATCCCGCGGCCGATCGAGCGCGGTGCGCGACTGACGGCCGGCATTCGGGTGTCTCCGTCCGGGGCACTCGAACGGAGCGCCCGAATCGCGGTGCGGGGCGTGGTGACGAGAGTGGATCTGACGCCCAGCGGCGAGCACGGAGTGGCGTTGGCGTTCACGAAGCACCGGATCTTCTGAAGACGAGGGGACTGGGCTCCGAGCAGGTCATGCGAATCGCCTATCTCACAGCCGATTTCGGTGTGCCGGTGTTGGGCACGAAGGGGGCATCTGCGCACGTCAGAGGGCTCGTGCAGTCCCTTCAACAACTCGGGTCTGAGGTGTTCGTGTTGGCCGCGAACCCGGGGACCGAGGCCCACAACGGGGAGTTTCCTCTTTGGGAGGTTCCTTTTGGTGCGTCGCTTCTTGAGCTGTATGGCGCGTTGAAGGCCGAGCCAATCTGTGACGGAAACCGACTGGCAAAAGACCTCCGCAACGTGCTGTATGCGCTCAGTCTCGAAATACAAGGGCGGTTGATGCTCGCGGCGCTCGAGCCCGAAGTGATCTACGAGCGTTACTGCCTCTTCAGTACCGCCGGTCTCGAACTCGCGCGGCACTTTCGCGTGCCCTACATCCTCGAGGTCAACGCGCCACTGGTTCTCGAGCAGCAGGAAATGCGCGGGCTTGCGCTGCCGCTCGTCGCAGGCGCGGCCGAACGCCATCTCCTGACGCATGCCGACCACGTGATCGTCGTCTCGGAGCATCTGCGGAAATACGTGACCGAACACGGCATCGATGGTCAGCGTGTCACCGTCATTCCCAATGCCGCCGATCCGCAACTGTTTCTTCCGCGGACGGGCCCATCGCTTCTCCGCCGACGGCTCGGATGGGAGGGCCATTTCGTCATCGGGTTCACGGGCAGCATGAAGCCCTGGCACGGCATTTCGACCCTGGTCGAAGCGATGCACATGCTCGGCGGCGAGAGCGGGCCGTTCCGGCTGCTCCTGGTCGGTTCGGGGCCCGACGTGCCTGCGCTGGTGAAGCAAGTCGCCGAGTTAGGCCTCGCCGGCTGCGTGCACTTCGCCGGAGCGCAGCCCCATGAGCACGTCCCTGAAATGCTCCACGTGATGGATGTTGCCGTGGCGTCGTACGCATCGGACGCGAACGACTACTTTTCGCCGCTCAAACTGTTCGAGTACATGGCCATGGCGCGCCCTGTGGTGGCCGCCCGCATGGGCCAAGTGTGTGATGTGGTTGAACACGGCCGGACCGGTTGGCTGTGCACACCAGGCGATGCCGCAGAGTTGAGCACGCTCGTCCGATGGCTCGCCACTCAACCCCAATGGTGCCGCGATGTGGCGGCGGCCGCGCGCGAGCGGGTGCTCGAACGCCACACCTGGCGGCGCAACGCTGAGCGGGTCGTGACCATCGCCGAGGATCTGATTCGAGAAAAACTGTCGGCGTTTCGCGCTGTCAGTGCGAGCGTGACATCGCCTGTAGCGCGACTCGTCAGGACGGGCCAGCCATGACGCCGGGCACGGATAGGGCGACGTCGCTGATACAGATTCGGACACTCAAGTGTCTCGCTCCATACGTGCGCACGCGCGCAAAGATCGTGGCTGGCGCGCTGGCCGCGGTGCTGGGTGGAACCCTCGTCGAGCTGCTCAAACCGTGGCCGCTCAAGTTCGTCTTCGATTACCTGCTGAAGGATCTCAGCTTCATTCCGCCGTGGGCGCTGCCGTCAGGTGGCGACGCGCGGACATGGCTGCTCGCATTCATCTGCGGCCTGATCCTGTTCATCTGGGCCCTCTCGAGCCTTTCCGCGTACTTCAAGGATACCTGCTGCACCGCCTCGCCGAAGAGCTGGTCTTTGAGCTGCGGTCGACGTTGTTCGCTCACGTTCAGCGGCTTTCACTCAGCTTTCACGACAGCCGCCGGATCGGCGATGTGATGACTCGCATGACGCGCGATGCCGAAGCCGTGCGCGACCTGGTCGGCACCTCCCTCCTGCAGTGGTGCACGGCCCTCCTCGCAGTCGCGGCCACCCTCGCGGTGATGGCGTACATGGATTGGCGTCTTTCTCTCGTGGGCCTCGTCACGATCGCCATCCTCTGCCCGGTCGAGTGGCGCCTCCGCCATCAGGCCAAGCAGGCCGAAGGTCACAAGCGGCGAAGCGAGGTCGGTGTGTCTTCGGTGACGCAGGAGACCATGGCATCGCTGCGGCTGGTCAGAGCCTTCGGTCGCGAGACGCATCAGCAGGAACAGTTCGGCCGCGAGAGTGAGAAGAGCGTCCAGGCCGGTGTGGAAGCGGCGAGGCTCGAGGCGCGATACGTGCGAACGGTTGACATCGTTACGGCCGTCTCGACGTGCGCGGTGGTCTGGCTGGGAGTGCAGCGCGTCTTCGAGAACGCGTTGACACCCGGCGATCTCTATGTGTTCGTCCACTATGTTCGCGGACTGCACGGTCCCCTGCGAGATCTCGCCAAGCAAAGCATCCGGATGGCGAGAGGCAGCGTCGGACTCGAGCGAATTCTCGAAGTGCTCGAGACAGAACCCGACGTGAAGGACTCGCCCGTCGCCGAAGTGGCGCCTCGCTTCCGGGGCTCCCTCGAGTTCGACAATGTCTGCTTCGCGTATCAGCCCGGCCGCCGGGTTTTGGAAAGCATCAGCTTCAAGGTCGAGCCGGGGCAGAAGGTGGCTCTCGTCGGCTACAGCGGCGCCGGCAAGAGCACGATTCTGAGCCTCATCCCGAGACTGTACGACCCAACTGCAGGCCGGATTCTCGTCGATGGTCACGACATCCGTCAGTTCCGGCTCGATTCGCTCCGCGAGCAGACAGCGTTCGTTCTGCAGGAATCGGTGCTGTTTCACGCGACGATTCTCGAGAACGTCCTGTACGGACGACCGGATGCGAGGCCTGACGAAATCGCGAAGGCCCTCGAGGCGTCCGGTGTACAGCAGTTCTGCCAACGGCTCACAGACGGTTACGACACGATCGTCGGACCTCGCGGCGTGACGCTCTCTGGTGGCGAACGGCAACGCGTCGCCATTGCACGAGCCATGATTCGGCGCGCGCCGATCCTGCTGCTCGACGAGCCGACGACCGGTCTGGACGTCGAGACCGAGCAACTCGTCATGGACGCCCTGGAACGCCTGATGCGCGGCAAGACGACCCTGCTCATCAGTCATAAGTTGAACCTGATCGAACGAGCTGACCGGGCGGTTGTCGTTCACAAGGGCCTCATTTTCGAATCGGGGACGCCCGCAGAACTGCGAGCCAGCGGAGGAATCTACGCGCGACTCTGCGAGCTCGCCGCCAACGGCAGCCTCATCGACGATGGTCCGGAACCGTCAATAAAGGAATTGAGTGTCTATGGCTCGTGACACCGACCGGGCCGAGGCACTGTCGAAACGGCTGCATCAGGTTGGCGATCGCCAGCTCATGAACGCGGTTCTGGGCACCGCCCTCGAGCAGATGATGCGCGAGCCCGTGCAAGTCGACGATTACGAGATCCGGTACTGCAAGGTCAAGCCATGGCCGGATATCAACCTGGCGCTGCAGCTGCACGGCAGGGCTGGCAGCGGCGCGTTTCGACATCATGTCTCCTGCACGATTCGGCCCAAGGCGTCGAGTGCCCTCGAGCAGTTTCAGAATGAAGTCTCACGACTGACTCACCGCCGCATCGGATTGCCTGATGCACCACAGCAGCTGCCCGCGTGTCCGATCGCCATCGTGCCCGAGATGAGCATGCTGGTGCGGTTGTTCCCGTTCGATCTCATCCTGACCGGCCTTGACTTCGCGACGGACGTGCCCCGCATGCTTGCGTTGTTTCGCCGACATCTGCCGTGTCCCGAAGACGCGTGCTGCCCCAGCGCCGTGCGCTACGAGGTGGTCCACTACAAACCCGAGCGCCTTTGCACGCTGCGGTACACCGTGCAGATGGCGGACTCGACGCGGCAATCGGCGCGTTCGTGCGACGTGTTCGGCAAGGTGTATCGGGACGATCGCTGGAAGTCCTGTTCGGAATTGCAGACGGTGATCTGGCGGGCGGCATGCGCGAGCGACGGCGTCTGGCGCTGTGCGCGGCCGGTCGTCAGCGTGCCCGAAGAGCGGCTTGTCCTTCAGGAAGCCGTGGCAGGCCGGCCCTTCAGCCGCCGGTTCGTCGAGCTGACTCACGAGAATGCCAGCGAAACCGAGCTGACCCAGGCAGAGCGACACCTCAAAGCCGTGGCCTCTGCCCTCCGCTCGATGCAATGCGCACCGGTCCGGGTGCGGCGCTCAGTCAGTTTCAGGGGGCTGCTGGCGCACCAGGGCAGGAACCTCCCCTATCTCAGGCGCTCGCACCCACAGCTGGCGACAGAACTCGTTCGTCTTCGCGCAGAGCTCGCTCGGCTGGGAGGAACCAGCTCCAGCCAACCCATGTGTTTTTCGCACGGCGATTTCGCGTACGGCAACGTGCTCTTGGACAACGAGGCCGTGGGGATTATCGATTTCGACAAGGGCAGCCAGGCCGAGCCCGCCTACGACGCCGCGTACTTCCTCACACATCTGTCCTCGTTTGGTATTCGCCATCCGAAGCGGCTGCGGCACGTGACGCGATTGTGCGAGGCCTTCCGTCACGCCTACCTCAGCCTGGCGCGAGACGTCAACCCTCGCCGACTCGCGCTCTACGAAGCGTTGGATCTGACAGCGTACGTGATGCGCAACTTCCGGAAACAGAGTCACCAGCCGAACTGGCTGCCGTGGGCGCATGCCCAGACCGATACTGCCTGGCAGCGCCTCAGCTGCGCAGGCCCCCAAGCGAGGTGCATGTCGTGACACCCACGGCTCTGCCCCAGCTCGGGTACCTCGTGAAGGCGTTTCCGCGGATCTCGGAGACCTTCATCATCAACGAGATTCTCCAGCTCGAACGCCAGGGATTCAACGTGCATATCTACGCGTTGAACCGTCCGCGCGACATCAAACGGCATCGTCTGGTGGACGAGGTGCGGTCTCCCGTCACCTGTCTTCCCGAGTCACTGTGGCTGGCCTTCTCCCGCGTGCTGGCAGACCACCTCTGGACGATCAGGCGCTTTCCTCTCGGCTACATCTGCTCCTGGCTGCGCGTACTGGTGGCGGGCGATCGCAGTTTGTTCAAGCACTTCGTCCAGGCGGGCTGCATCGCGCGGTTGCTCGAACGCGACAACATCAGGCACCTGCACGTCGGATTCGTCCACTCACCCGGCTCTGTCGCCTGGCTCGTCCACCTCATCACGGGCGTGCCCTACAGCGTCGCCACGCACGCCAAGGATCTGTATCTTTCGCACCCGCGTCTGCTGCGGCGCAAGCTGTCTGCGGCGCGACTCGTGCTGACGTGCACGCGGCACAACGCCGAACATCTCCAGCGTCAGTTCCAGGACCTGGACATGTCGCATCTGCGACAGGTGTACCACGGCATCGATCTCCTCCGCTTCCAATTTGGACCCCACGGTCTTGCGAACCCTCCTTTGGTGCTTGCAGTGGCCCGGCTGGTCGAGAAGAAGGGCCTGGACGATCTTGTTCGTGCCTGCCGGGTGCTCTGCGACCGGGGCCGCGTCTTTCGCTGCCGCATCATCGGGACCGGCGACTTGCGACCGCGGTTGGAACGGCTCATTCGCGACCTGGGTGTGGAAGCGATCGTCTCACTGGCCGGCGAGGCCGACCAGGACGAGATCAGGTTCTGGTACCGCCAGGCCAGAGTCCTCGTCTCTCCTTGCCTGGTGACAAGGGACGGCGACCGCGACGGCATACCGAACGTGCTCGCCGAAGCCGCCGCGTGCGGCCTGCCGGTCGTATCGACGACCGTCAGCGGAATTCCAGAGCTCGTGAAACAGGGCAAGAGCGGGCTTCTGGTCCCGTCCGCAGATCCTCGTTCGCTGGCCGACGCCATTGACGCGCTCGTCCAGTCACCGCTTCTGCGAGAGCAGCTGCGAGTCAACGCCAGAGCTCTTGTCGAAGAGGAATTCGACCTGCAGCGGAACGCTTTGAAAATTGGTGACGAGCTCAGGCGGGTCATGGTCGTCACTTCGCCTAGTCCGCCTCGGAACCGGCGCCGATTGGCCTGGCTGACCAACAACACATGAGATCCGAACCCACGACCCATCGCATCGGCGTCGGGATGCACGGTGTGAAGCTGAACCTCGCCTGCAACTACAGCAAGCTATGCGACTACGTCGTGTGCCTTTTTGAAAGCGCGATCGGCCCCGTCTGGAAACACCCTGATCTCGAGGTGACGGGCGTGTGGCGGACCGAGCCGCTTTCCGATGCTGCCGGTCCGATGTTCGCGACGAACGGCCTCGACTCTTTCGGCAAGTACATGAAATTGTCGAACGACGCGTTGGTGTGGTTCGACCCGCACCGCGACCAGGAACTCCAATTGCGCTTCAGCCGCTGCAACGGTGCCTTCGAGTTCGATGTTGACTACACCTATCTGCCGTCGCCGAAAAAGCTCGCGAGATATCCCGACTACGAGCAGCGCAAGTTCTTCAGCTTGCTCCAGTACCTGGTGTACTTCCCAATTGCGTGGTTCCTGGAGCGGACGCGAGGCTGGCGTCTCTTCCACGCGTCAGCCGTCGCGACTGCGGATCGGGCCCTCCTGATAGCAGGGCCCGGCGGTGTGGGCAAGTCGACGACGTGTCTGGCGCTCGTGGGGAGCGCGGGCATGACGTTCCTGACCGAGAACCTGCTGTTCAGCGACGGCGAGCGAATCTATCCGGTGCCCGAACCGATTCGCCTGACAGACGAAAGCCTCGAACTCCTACGCGACCAGCCCATCGATCTGGAAGATCTGTCCGCGCTCGTCGGAAGCCGTAAACACAAATCGGTCTTCAGGCTACCGATGACGGCCAGGACATCCGCCGCGCGGCCAGCGGCAGTGTTCATCCCGCAATTCTCGAGGACCGGTTTTGTCCGGCAAATTCCTGCCGCCATCGCCAGTGAGCTCCTCGGCGCGACGAACCGCCTGACGTTGGAGCTCAACGAGTACGACGCCTACACCGCGGCGCTGGATCTCCTCTGGCCGCAGGCAGGCAACGCGCAACGGCGGTTGCAGGTCGTCGAGCGTCTTACCGCTTCGACCCCCTGTTATGCCCTTGGGATCGATCGTGCGGCAGGCGTCGAGGCGGTCGTTGAACGAATCAGCGAGTGTCTCGGCTGGTCTTGCGAGCTATCGAATCGCGTCGAATCTTGAGGCGAGTGGGATCATGAGGACAAAAGTACTGAACTTACAACCCACCGAGATTCCGGCGACGCAGGGCGGCATTTCCATTCGCTGCTTCACGGGTGGGGACCTTCTGCCCGATCCGGCGGCGTCCCGTCAGCTCGAGTCCCTCGCAGCTGTGCCGGGCCTTGACGCGTATGTCGCCGTGCTGCCCGACGTGCACTTCAAAGCTCGCAATCCATCTCCGACCGGCACGGTGGTCGTCAGCCGCAACGTGATCGTCCCAAGGGCAATCGACCTTGGCGTCAACTGCGGCATGCGAATCGTCAGCACGGAAATTCCCGCGCGTGAGTTCACCGTGCCGATCCTCGACGAGCTGTTCGGCCGGCTCCGCGAGAGCATTCCGCTGAAACCGCACGAGCGCCCGATTCTCGAAGTTGAAGAGTGCGAACGGGCACTCGTCTACGGTCTCCCTGCCGTTCGCGAGACGTTGGAGCTCGCACCGCAGGACATCGCGCGCGTCGAGAATCGCGGCCGGATGATGCCAGAGCTCGAGCCTCAAGACATTCGGAGCGTCATCTCGGAGACGGCGCTCCGCAAAAGCATCGGGTGGGTCGGCACTCTTGGGGCGGGAAATCATTTCCTCGAGCTGCAGGCGGTTGTCGAGGTCCTCGACGAACAAGCGGCGCGTCGGCTTGGACTCGAGAATGGGACCGCCGTATTCATGTTGCACAGCGACTCACGGAAGCTTGGCAAGCAGATTCTGAAACCGCTTCGCGAGACGGCCGAGGCGATGTTCCAGAGTGACCAACGACCGAACGGCCTCTGGACCTTGCCATTCGACAGCGGTCTCGGTTGTAGCTTTGTCAGCGCACTGGCTGCCGCGACCCATGCGGGATTCACGAACCGCGCCGCGCTCACACAGATCCTGCGCCGTACAACCCGCGCCGTTCTGGCGGATCCCTCACTGACGCTCCCGCTCGTATTCGACTGCGGTCACGAAACCATCCAGCGCGAACGGCACGACGGGCAGTGGCTCTGGGTGCACCGGCACGGAGCGAGCCGCGCCGTACCGGCTTCCGGCTTCACTCACGATCCGGTTCTCGGCGAGCTCGGACAGCCTGTGCCGATTCCAGGCAGCATGGGCACCGACTCGTACATCGCAACCGCCCGTCCGGGCGTCGAGGCCACGTTTCGTTCCGTTGCGCACGGAGCGGGCCGCGTCATGGAAAAAGCCAGAGCTGCGGAGCGTTTCGATCCGCAGCAAGTGGAAGGTGATATGCGGGCGAAACGCATCCGGCTGTATCGCTACGGCACGGACAACATCGCCGGCCAGGCTCCCGCGTCGTTCAAGGACGTTCGCCGCGTGGTCGACGCGATGGTCGACTTCGATTTGATCCGGCCAGTGGTTCGGCTGCAACCCGTCGCCGTCCTGAAAGGCTGAGACGCCATGCATCGCTACTCTGGAGGGAACGGATCCGGGAGGCACGCAACCGCCCCGCCGGTCTGGCGCTACGTCCTGTATTCCCACGACACGATGGGTCTCGGACACATGCGCCGGAATCTCCTCCTGGCAGATTCGCTTGGACACTCCTCGCACCCGGGCATCTCGCTGATCATCGCGGGCGCGCGCGAAGCGGGGTTGTTTCACTTGCCGGCTGGTGCCGATTGCCTGACACTCCCGGCGCTGCACAAACAGCCAGACGGCGCGTACCTCTCGCGCTCTCTTGGCGTGTCCCTGAAGGATCTTCTTAACATTCGAGGAGAGACCATCTGGGCCGCGATCAACAGCTTCAATCCCAACGTCCTGATTGTCGACAACGTTCCGCGCGGAGCGCGCGGAGAACTTGACCTGACGCTCAAGCGCCTCGCTCGACGGGGCCACACGCGCTGCGTGCTCGGGTTGCGCGACGTGCTCGACGACCCCGCATCGGTCCAGCGCGAGTGGACCAAGGCGGCCAACCTCGAAGCGATTCGCGACTATTACGCCGCCATCTGGGTGTATGGCGACCCGTCAGTCTACGATCCCGTGCGCGAGTCACGGCTTTCCGAGCGATGTCGCAGCCAAGGTGCGCTTTACCGGTTATCTCGACCGCCGCGCGAGCACACCTCGAGCAGGCAACGAGATCGCCCTCTCGCCTCTTTCCGCTGCGGGACTGCCGCCCGGCCGGATGATGCTCTGTCTGGTCGGAGGCGGACAGGACGGCGGGCGCGTCGCCGACGCGTTCGCGGCCGCGACGCTGCCGCCGGACACCTACGGCGTGATCGTGACGGGTCCGTTCATGCCGAAGGCCGTACTGCGACGCCTCCAGACCTGTGCCGCGCGCTCGTCGCGCCTCCGCGTCATCGAGTTCACGGCGGAGCCGACCGCGCTCATGGAACGCGCCGATCGGATCGTGTCGATGGGCGGATTCAACACCGTCAACGAGATTCTCGCCTACGAGAAGCCTGCGCTCGTCGTGCCGCGCGTGTTGCCGCGCTGCGAGCAACTGATACGGGCGGAGCGGCTGCAGGCGCTCGGTCTCATCGATGTGCTCCATCCGGGCGATCTCACACCAGACGCGCTGACTCGCTGGCTGGCCAGTACCGACGTCCGCCCGCCGCGAGTTCGACATCTCTTGGACTTCAACGGCCTGGCATCTGTACCTCGATTGGTGGAAGAACTTTTTCGTTTCACAACGCCGGCAGTGTCATTGGTTGATGCCAGCCGCGTGACGCGTTGACAGATTCGGGGGAGGTGTTTCATGAAAGGTCTTTCGTGGGGAACGATCGGTCTTGCGGCGATGGTGTTGGCGTGTCTCCCTGCGCCGAGCTCTGCACAGGCGCCTGCTGCCAGGGCCAGTGATGGGCAACTCGGTGCGGAGGCCGCAGGTCGCACCGTCCTGCGCGCGCTCGTCGAGGACGAGCTCGGCGGAACACTTGTCGGCGCGAAGGTCACGCTCCTCGACACAGGCAACCGACAGGTCAGGGACGGTGCCACCGACGATGAGGGCCGTGTGGCCTTTGAAGGCCTGACACCTGGCGAATACACCCTGAGAGTTGAGGCGACAGGATTCCGAACGCTCGAGCAGCGTGTGACGATCGGAAAGGATCCTCTCAAACCGCTGCGGCTGCAACTGAAGATCGACCTGGTTGATCAGGTGACTGTCGAAGAGACCCAAGACGTGGTGCTACCGCCGGTGGCCATGGATCAGAACGCCGACACGGTGGCCATCGACGACAACCTCGTGCGAGGTCTGCCGATGCCGGTCAGTGGCCAGGGGCTGATGACCTTTCTCTCGGACTTTCTCTCGCCAAGCGCCGGGAGCCCGTCCATCTACGTGGACGGTCAGGAGGTGAGCAGCCTCAGCCTCCCCAGGGCCTCCATCGACGGCATCGTCGTCAACAAGAACCCCTACTCGCCTGAGTACCAGCAGCCCGGCAAAGCGCGCATCGAAGTGGTCGGAGAAGATGGCTCCTCGTCCCATCATCACGGAAACGCGACCATCGCGTTCGCCGACTCGGCGCTGAACGCACGCCCTGCCTTGTCGCCGGCTATGCCCGATACCCAAGAGCGCGTTTATGAGTTGGGCTTCGCCTCGCCTCTTCCGTCAAGGCGGGGGGCCTATCGCTTCGATGTCTTGCACGCCCAAGAGCGCTCGATCGGCATCGTGAATGCCCAAACGTTATCGGGACCGTTCGCGGCCTCAGTGCCGGAACGCCAGAGCGAGATCTACGCAACGGCACGTCTCGACGTCGAGTCGAGCGATACCCAGACCCTGAGGGTACGATATGACTTCAACCAGGAGGTCGAGCGCAACAAAGACATCTCCGGTCTCCGCCTGCCCGAGCTGGGCCTCAATAGCGACTCGACCGAGCACGAGTTGCGGTTTCAGTCGAATACCATCTTCTCGACGTCGCTCGTCAACGACCTGCGCATCTCGGTCGAGCACGGGCGTGAAGAGGTGGGTCAACAGCCAACGGGGCCGCTGCTCGTCGTCCGTGGTGCGTTCTCAGGCGGCGTCAACCAGACATCCCGCAGCACGCGAAGCCGGCAGCTGAAAGTGCAGAGCGTCGGGACCTACCTGCGTGGCGCCCACACGCTGCGCTTCGGCGGCCGCTTCAGTCCTCAGCTGGTCACGACCTCCGACGCGATCAACTTTGGCGGCACGTTCGAGTTCTCGAGTCTCGACCTTTTCGCAGCCAGGCGTCCGTTCGTCTTCAGGGTCAACCAGGGCGCAACAGACCTACGATATTGGCTGCACGAGACCGAGCTGTACCTCCAGGATGAGATCAAGGTGCGGCCCGGCGTCACCCTCATGTTGGGCGCGCGGTACGACTGGGCTTCCAGCCTCGATGACCGCAATAATGTCGCGCCCAGGGTCGCCTTTGCCTTCGCTCCCGCTAACCAGAAGACCGTGGTGCGTGGCGGCGTTGGAATGTTCTACGACTCGCTGCCGGAAGACGCGCTCAGGAGTGTGTTGCTGTTCGACGGCACGCGAGCGCGTGAGCTCGTGATCACCAACCCGTCATATCCGGATCCTTTTTTCACTGGAGAGACTCGCACGGCCCTGCCGAGCCTGTTTCGGTTCGCACCCGATCTCGATACACCGTATCTGGCACAGGCAACGATCAGCCTCGAGCGGGAGGTCGCGCGCGAGACCTGGCTGACGCTCGAGTATGCGTATCTGCGGGGCGAGAACCTGTTTCGGGTGCGCAATGCGAACGCGCCGCTTCCTCAGACCGGCGTGCGACCAGACTCATCGGTACTGAATGTCACACAAATCGAGTCGAACGGCCGACTCGAGGGCAGCGAGGTGTACGTCACGTACCGGAAGCAAGCCGGGGCGTTTGAAGGCACAGCGATCTACACCTACTCGAGGTCGTTCAACAACACGTTTGGCGCGAAGTCCGGCGGTGATCTTTCCTTCGGGTTCCCGGCGGATAACTACGACCTGGGACCGGAATGGGGACGCGCCGACTACGACGTACGCCATCGTCTCAATCTGGCTGGAATCCTCGAGCTCCCGCGGATGTCCCAAATCGGCATCGTCATGAGAACGAACTCCGGTCCCCCATTCGACATCACAACAGGGTTCGATAACAACGGCGATACCGAAGCCAGCGACAGGCCGGCTGGCATCAGGCGGAACACGGGCCAGGGTCCCGGTTTCGCACAGCTCGATCTGCGTTTCACCAAGCTGTTCCAGACTGCCAGGCCACTCAGTTACGCCATGGCCGATCCCGGAGAGCTCCAACTCAATATCGACGTGATCAACGTGCTCAATCGAACCAACTACAGGGACGTCGTCGGGATCTCGAGTTCGCCACTCTTCGGACGCCCAACCTCGGCGAGTCAACCTCGATCCATCCAGATCTCGATCGGGTACCAGTTCTGAAAGGCGGACATGTCAGTCTTTGGAAACTCCAAGGTCGCGCGCATTTTTCTCATCCGCCATGCGGATGCGGCCGGTTATCGGGAGGATGCAATCCTCGGCAACCATCTGACCGCACTCGGCAGGCTGCAGGCTCAAGCGCTGGCCGAACGAGCATCGACGTGGCAGGTGGACGCGATCATCTGCAGCGACCTGCATCGAGCGTACGAGACTGCCGTCGTTCTCCGCCAGTACCATCCCCACGCTCTGCTGCGTGTCGACTCCACCCTTCGCGAGCTCTACATCAGGTTCGACACAATCCCGCGAGACATGTCCGGGTTTCTTCGAGCGTTGGACGCGTCCCACCGTGCGCTCGAACGCAGGTTGGAGAAGGCGTGGGAAATGCTCATGAGCATCCCGTACGACGTGGCGCTGGTCATCAGTCACCGACGGACGATCAAGCACATCGTCGGCAGGCTGATCGGTCACGAACAGATCCAGAAATCCCGGCTGCAGATTGCGAACGCGGGAATCACGGCGGTCGAAATCAGCCGGGCACATGGAAGTGGGACTCTTCAGTTTGTGAACGACACGACGCATCTGACGCCGGAGATGATTCCCCGTGTGCCTGGTGCGGCATGGACGCAGGTGCGCGACACGGGCCGCTGGTGGTTCGGCACATCCGAATACGAGACAAATGGCGACTGCGATCTGCAGGTCGGACAATGGGTCAAGGTACGGGGCGTAGCGGCAGACGATGGCAGGTTCATCGCCTTGGAGGTGATTCTGAGAGCCGCCAAGAAGCGCGCCGGCTTGGAGGGACTCATTCAAGGCATCAACCACCACCAGAGATCGTTGCGTATGTTGAACAGGGACATCACGGTACCAGAAGGCATCCTCGTGAAGAACGGTCTGGCGAACGATGTGTGCCTCACTGACCTTCACGCGGGCGATGCCATCAAGGTCAGCGGGAAGTGGCGATCTGGCGAGTTCGTGGCCAAGAGGATAAAGGTCAAGAACATCGGCGGCTTGAACCTCGAGGAGATCGAGGGCCCAATCAGTCGCATTGACATGGGTTTCGGAGGCTTCGACACAATGGGATTCTCAGTCGCGATCACTGACAAAACGTCCATCGAGGGACGGCTGCAGGCAGACTATGGTGCCACTGTCTGAAGCGCGTGTCGATTCGTGGTCCGATTCGCTGACTCCCTGCTGGTTGCAGGAACGCCTGCCTCATTACTTATGGCCCGAGGATGACCACCGGGGTCAAGTGGTACAGGTGCGGATCGTCCAGAAGCGGGCGACGTCTGACGCGAATGTTGGATCGCTCGTCCTCGCAGTCATTCGACAGCACGACGGCACTCTCCTCGAGCAGATGTACATCTGCTCCACGTGCACGGATGACGAGCTGTGCGTGAAGTACGAAGAGTGGATCTCGACGGCCACGATCCTGCCCAGCGTTGGCCCCGCGGTCATCCCGATGCCCGAAGCCAATCTGCTGCTGGTTGCGTTCCCGAACGATCGTGAGATGCGTCTGCTCACCGAGGCTGATCTGAAAAGATGGCTGGCCGATCACGCGACCACACTGGCGAATGCAGGAGGGCGGTACCCGCGGTGGCGACTCAAAGCCCTTACGGTCCGGCTACTGCGCTACGCCCCGGGAGAGCGTTTGACGACGGGCTGCCGGGGAGTCTTCGAATCCGAGGACGGTGTGCAGCAGCCGTTTGCGTACATCGCCAAGCAGCTGGGAAAGAAAAGGCGGGCGAGGCCCCTTTATCGTAATTTGCGGTCGCTGGGGCATCACCTGTCAGGATCTCCCACCGTGCGTCTGCCACGGGCCATCGCCGTCGATGACGAGACCGGACTCGTCATGATGGAGGAGCTGCCGGGCAAGGAACTGAAACGATCGCTTCACGAGGTCGACGTGGACGCTGTGATGCGCGCCCTCGGGGAGATGTTGGCCACTTTCCACCAGGTGCCGCGACGGGTTCGACAGACGATCTCGGTTCAGAATGAACTGCACGATGTCAACAGGGCGGCCAGCGCCATTCGAAGCGTGGTGCCCTCCGTCGCTTCGCGAGTTGACGCCTGCGTCGCCAGGTGTCGAGCAATGCGGTGGACTGACGGCACGCCGAACGTGCTGCTCCACGGTGCCTGCAGGCTCAAGCACGTATTCATCCACGATGGCCGGCTAGCGCTTGTGGATGTGGACGGCATCCGGATGGGTCACCCAGGGTACGACCTTGGCCACTTCCTGTCTTCTCTGTACTACCTCGAAGCGCAAGAGGCAATTACCCCGGCGGTCCGCGAGACGTGCGCGCGGCGTGTCCTCGAGGGGTACGCCGCTCGAGCACCCTGGCAGGTGTCACCCGTATCGGTGCTCTGGTTCGTCGCAGCTCTGCTGATCCACAAACAGGCGCGGAAGTATGCGTTGCACCTGCACGACGATCGCCGGGAAAAGATCGACCGCGTGCTCACCCTGGCCGAAACAGCTCTGGCCGGGTGTGAAGGGCTTCGCCGTGAGTCGTCGCTGGAAGCGGTCTGCCACGCCATGCGCGGAAGCCGAAGATACGAGGGAACCAGTGCACCAGCTCAGTGAGCTCTGGGGTTCACGAACCTTGGATAACGCGTGGCTGAAGGAACGCCTCGCCGACCATCTGTGGCGTGACGATGAGCGTCCGGGTCTTGTCGTGGGGGTTCGGATGGTCCACAGGCGGGAGTCTCGTAAAGGCGGCATTCGGTCGCTCTACCGTGTCACGCTGCGGGGATGCGACAACAGACTCCTCGAGCAGACGTATATCGGTTCTGAGCTTCCAGCCAGTGCGTTGCGTATCGAATACGAGGCGTGGCTCTCGAAAGCGACGATTGTGCCTGCCTTGGGCCGGGCCGTGGTCCTGATCCCGGAAGGGAACCTGGTGCTCCTGGCATTCCCCAACAACCGCCAGATGCACGTCCTCACCAACGAGGACCTCACAGCGTGGCTGACTGAGCGTGCGACGGGTCCTGGCCGGCCGGGGCTGCCGAGAATCGCGCTGGCACCTCAGAGAAGCTGACATGCAACTGATGCAATACCATCCCGGGCAGCGTCTGACGGTGCGCTGCCGCGGGCTGTTCGAAGCCGAGGACGGAACCGAACAGCGCTTCGCCTACATCGCCAAGCAATTTCGAAAGCAGAAACGGGCCAGGTCGGTCTATCGAAACCTGGTGTCGCTCGGAAAACATTTCGACGGTTCGTCAGACGTGCACCTGCCTCGAGCGGTTGCCTTCGATGACAAGACCGGGCTTGTCATGATGGAGGAGCTGCCCGGAACGGAGCTGGAGCGCGTGTTGCCCGAGGTTGATCTGGATCGGGTGCTGCCCGGTGTCGGCGCGATGCTCGCCAGCTTTCACCGGGCGCCTCGCCGAGTTCGCAAAACCATATCGAGGCGAAGCGAGCTTGAGAAGGTCCGCGGTGCGGCGAAGACGATTGGCAGTGTCGTATCGTCGATGCTCCCTCGCCTCGATGCGTTCGTGTCGCAGTGCAGGAACGTGCGGTGGGCAGACGACGCGCTCACCGTCATGCTGCACGGCGCTTACCGACCTAAGCACGTGCTCATCGATCACAGCGACCTCGGACTGATCGATGTCGACGGGATTCGGATGGGCCACCCGGCCTACGATCTCGCGGAGTTTCTTGCCTCCCTGTACTTCCTCGAGGCGCACGAACGCATCAGTCCCACCGTCCGTCAGGCGGCGGCGCAGCGGTTTCTTGGAGGGTACGCGGCGCAGGCAGAGCGGCGGCCAACGCCCGCTGCGGTGCTCTGGTTCCTGACAACTCTTCTGCTACATAAACACGCCCGGAAACATGCGGAGTGGCTGGATGACGATCGCGAAAAGAAGGTCTGTCATTTCCTTGCCCTGGCGGAAATGGCGCTGCGCGGGTGCAAGGAACTGCGCGACGAGCCGTTAGAAGCAGTCTCGAAAGTGATGCCTTGAGCCCTGAGGGTGAACATATTTGGCGAGAAGTGAGAGGTGAGACATGCGACTTGTACGACAGCGATTCGTGCTCGCGAGCATCATGTGCACGATAACACTCGCTCTGGTCACGATCCAGGCAGCACGACCTGCGATGGGGCGCCAATCGTCGTCTGGTGAATCACCGGCGCCCGCTGACAACCTGGTAGGCCGTTGGATCGAGCGCACTCCCACAGGCGAGTCTGCTCGCGCGATGCCCACGGGAACGGAGGACTGCGCCGTCATCTACGATCCGATTCGGCGTCGCATAATTCTCTTCGGTGGCAAGGACGATAACGACTTCAACGTCGACGAGACATGGTCGTTCGATCCGGCCACGAGGGCATGGGAGAAATTCGAGACAAAAGGCGCGAAGCCGCCAGCCAGTGAGGATCACACCGCGATCTTCGATCCCATCGGGTACCGCATGATCATGTACGGGGGCGAAAATGGTGCGACGACGAACAAGCTGTGGTCGCTGGATCTGAAGACACTGACGTGGAAGAACATGACGACCTCAGAGGTGCCGAGGCGAGAGTCGCACAGCGCCGTCTATGACAGCCGTGGCAAGCGGATGGTTGTGTTCGGCGGTCTCGACCGAGCCTCGTATGACCTCTACGACGTTTTAGCCATGGACCTGGAGCCGAGTTCCCCAACCTTCGAAAAGTGGCAGAGTCTCACGGTCCAGGAGGGTCGCCCACCTGGCCGAATCGACCACTCCGCGCTGTACGACCCGAAGCGGAACCGCATGGTGATCCATACCGGCTGGACCAAGACGCGAAAGGGCCTCTTCAAGGACATGTGGGCGTTCTATTTTGGCGAGCCTCCGTCGAGCAAGGCGCGCTGGGAGAAAATCGACACCTCTACTCTGGCGCCTCCGGAGCGCCGATTTGCCGTGGCCCTTCACGAGCCCGAGCAGAATTGGTACGTGATGTTCGGCGGCCAAGGGAGCGCGGGACTCTTGAACGATGTCTGGGTGTTCGACCTCGACAAGGATATCTGGATCGAAGTGAAGACGCTCGGGTCGGGTCCTGTGCCACGCCTCGATCATCAAGGCGTTTACGACGCAGACACCAGAAGCATCTTCATCTACGGAGGCGACGGATCGCTTCAAGACGGCAAGAAACTGCACGATGTCTGGGAGCTCCAGATCGGCACCAGCTGATGCATAAGTGAATAGTACGCGGCCGCCTACGCGCGAACGACCAGATCAGGATCGATCTCCACACCGAGGCCGGGTCCCTGAGGGACGCTCAGGTATCCCGACGCGTCGACGGTGGGCGGATTCTTGAAGATGGCAAAGCGGTGCGGGTACGAGCCGATGGGCGGGTCGTGCAGGAGCTCCAGATAAGACGCGTGTGGCCACGAGGCAACCAGATGCAGATGGGCGATCGTGCCGATTGCACCTCCACCGTGGTGTGGCGCAATGTTGCGGTGAAAGACTTCTGCCAGCGTGGCGATCTTCCGCAATCCCGTGATGCCGTCGCTCACAAGGCTGTCGGGCTGGACGATGTCGTAGACGCCCCGTTCGAGGATCCATTTGAACTCATGCAACCCGCAGTTGTTCTCGCCGCCTGCAATGGGCAGATCCACCAGCCGGCTCAACTCGGCGAGCTCGTCGAAGGCAAAGCGGGCAAGCGGCTCTTCCAGCCAGGTACAGCGAAGCCGCTCGAGCTCGCGTGCCGTCTGAACAGCGCGGCTCAGGTCCCACCGCACGCCTGGTTGCCAGTCTCCGGACGACTGCGCCTGATTTGCGTCAGCCATGAGCTCCAATCGATCGCCCACGGCTGTGCGCACCGCCTCGACACTTTGGATGTCCTCTTCGAGCGTCGCGTGATGCAAACGCAGCTTCATGGCCTTCCAGCCCTGCTCCAGCAGCTCGGTCGCGAGAAGGGGTGTCCTGTCTGGAGTCGAAAGCTGAATAGTGCTCGCATAGACCGGAACCTTTTCCTTACCACCGCCCCACAGCCGGTAAAGCGGGTAACCACACGCCTTGCCCAACAGATCCCACAGCGCGATGTCGACGCTGGCGCTCCCCCGCCGCGCGCGCGCACCGGTGTAATAGCGGAGCTTGGCTCCGAGATGCTCGATGTCGAAGGGATCGCTGCCCACCAGCACCTCGCTGACGCAGGGCAGCAGACTGGCGTCGATACTGGGACCGATCCCGACCAGGCCTTGATCCGTGTGGATCTCAAGGTACTCTGCCTCCACCGACTCGAAACCTCATTCCGCCACCAGGATCCCAGGCAGGCTCGAGCGAGCCGGCCTCTGTGATGGTCTTCAGGGGCACGAGGCGCACCTCGGTTACTCTCGTTCGCGCCAGCCGCGAGACGTCGAATGCGGTCGGAAGGTTGGTCATGCGGTTGGAGGCATTCTCCAACTACAACGCACGGTGTCAAGAGCTCGTTCGAGTTGAGCGGACAATGATCGACGAACGATCGCCGAAAAGAAAAGTCCTGCTGACAGGTGCGGCCGGTCGCATCGGCAGTGCGTTCCGTGGGTATACGGCCGACAGATACGCATTCCGTCTCGGTCTGCATCCCTCGGATCGGATCGACGATGCCGCCGGCCACGAAGTGATGCCGTTCGATATCGTCGACCTCGAGGCGTGCTGCCGGGCATGCGCAGGTATCGACACCGTCGTTCATCTGGCAGCCGATCCGTCAAAAAGGTCGGATTTTTGTCTTTCGCTGCTCGATACCAATATCAGAGGGCTGTACAACATCTTCCGCGCAGCGAAAAACCAGGGGTGTCAACGGGTGATTTGCGCGAGCAGCGTCCAGGCCGTCGAAGGCTACGCGAGTGACGAACCAGTTTATCCACACTCGATCGGGCGGCCGGTGAACATGTACGGCGTCAGCAAATGCTTCGCCGAAGCGGTCGCGCACTGCTTTGCGTACAGCGAAGGACTGTCGAGCATCGCCGTCCGCATTGGCACCTTTGATTCCGAACGGCTCCGTGCGCATTTTTCGAAGCGAACCCTGCGCACGTTCGTCAGCAAGGGCGATCTATGTCAGCTGTTGGTGCGCTGCATCGACACGCCAGGCATTCAGTTCGCCATCGTCCACGGCGGATCGAACAATCGAATCAGTCGCCTGGATCTTGCCGAGACCAGAGCACTCCTCGGTTACCAGCCACAAGACGATGCGTTCCGGATTGCGGAGGAGAACGGTCAACATGTTGACTGAGCTCGCGGTCACCTGGCTCGGCCAGTCGACCTTTATCTATCAATTCCCGTTCGGGCCCGTGGTCTGCGTCGATCCTTACCTCTGGTACGCGGCATCGGGTGGCCGGACACGCGCGCGGCTCACACCGATTCTCGTTCCAGCCTCGCAGCTTCGTGCCGATGTCGTCGTGACGACGCACGACCACACCGACCACTTTGACGAGCATTCGCTGCGCCCGATAGCCGAGCGCGCCGAGACGCTTTTTGTCGGGCCCTCGTCTTGCCGAGAGCATTGGCTGGCAATGAAAATGCCGCCCGAGCGGTTCTCGTGCCTGGACCGGGGCGAGTCGCGTGGCGTGGCCGGAGTTCGGCTCGCCGCCGTGTATGCCGAGCACAATTCCGGTGACAGACACGACGCAATCGGGATCGTGATCACTGCCGGGGAGTTCAGCGTGTATCAAGTCGGCGATTCAGAGTTCGTGCCACGACTTGTCGACCAAGTGAAGGGCCTGCGGCCGGACCTGCTGGCGGTGCCGATCAACGGGCGAGCGGGCAATATGGATCATCACCAGGCAGCGCTCTTGACGCAGCTGGTCGAGCCACGGTTTGCCATCCCGATGCACTATGCGATGTTCCACAACAACACCGCCGACCCGCAGAATTTCGTCGATTCATGCAAGGAGGTCGGCATCGGCGCACGGATAATCGTCCTGGAGCCGGGTCAGCGGTTCGAGGTGGCCCGCCCTACCGCGCCCCACGGTCCGGTGATCGCTAATGTCATGCCCTCGCCTTGAATGTTCACAAACAAGGTGCTGCCGTCGGGGGCAAATGTGGCACCGGCAAACTCGGAAGAACTGATTGCATTGCGGCCGAATTTGTAGATCCCGCCTTCCGGCGTCACACCGACGAGGAACTGCTCGCTGGCGCCGTCTTCACAGATGATGAGATCTCCCCAGGGTGCAACGGTGAGGTTATCGGCATTCTCGACGAGAGTTCCGTCATTGGGTTCGATGAACAGCTCCAGTGTTCCCGGGGTCTTCTCTTCGTTCGCGGCGCCCTCAAAAGGACTCGGGATGTAACGCCAAATCTGCCCCTTCTTGCTGCGACCACCGTTGGTGCAGGCAAAGTAGACGGCGCTTCGGCCGTACCACATGCCTTCTCCCCTCGCAAAGCGGGCGGCCCCTTTTTCAAACCCGCGGTGACGCAGATCGTCGTTCGGCGAATCGACGTCATCGAGATCGATCCACGTCACTTCAACCGGAGATCCCGGCCGCACGTGCTGCTGATCCCAGTTGCGGGTATCCACACGCTTCTGGCCCTTGAAGCCAAGCGCCTGGACGCGCCCGCCCTCGGCCAGCCGTCCACGAGTCTTTGGGATAAAGCGATAGATCAACCCGTCGCCCCGATCCTCGGTCTGATACACAATTCCCGACGCCGGGTCCACGGCTACCGCTTCATGGTTGAAGCGGCCCATATCGGTCAGCGGCTTGGCTCGAACAACCGCCGGCTCGGATGTGGCGGGCACGTCAAAACAAAAGCCGTGGTCCTTGGCCAGCACTCCACCTTCTCGCTCCACCGTTTCCTCGCAGGTAATCCACGAGTGCCATGGCGTCGGACCACCGGCACAATTCCGAACAGTGCCGGCGAGGCTCAAGAATGAGCGGACGAGGCGACGGTTCTGAGTGTCGTACACCATGGTCGTGGTGCCGCCGAGGCACGGCTGGTCGTTTCTTCCCTTGTCGTACACAAAATCTGAATCCAGCTTGCCGAACAGCTCGTTTCGGCTGCCAAACGCGCCTTCCTTCCCGGGGCTGCCCGAGCTGACCTCATGATTACAAATGAGGATCGTGAGGCCGTCTGGACCGCGGAATGTGGCCATGCCGTCCTGTCGGCCCGGCACGAAGAAGCCGTCGATCATGGTGTCCCCCGCTCGCGCAACAACTCGATAGTCAAAGCCCTTCGGTAAATCCAGAACGGCCTTGGGATCGGGGACGAGTGGGCCAAATCTGTCGATCGCAGTCGACAACCGGACGTTCTGCCCGGCTGCAAGCCTGTGCAACCCTGCAAAGCCCAGCGAGAAAGCGGTCGCCGTTTTCAAAAAGTGGCGACGCGTGGCGACCGAGCCTCGACGTCGGGGATTGTCGTTCGGCATATGTGCGATCGCCCCTGTGCGTTGATTCCTTTATGACGTCGCAACGTTGCCGATGGACTCCTCGCCAGCGGCGTCGCGAAGCTCATAGAGAAGACACCGTACAGGTATTCGGGAGCAATTCCCCGGAGGACTAGCCCCGGAGCTTAGCCGGACGGACTACTCAAATAGTGTTAGTTGACATAGCTATCCGTTCGGAGCATTGATTCTGTTGCTCACCTGTTAGAAAGTGCAGATATCAGCAAACCGATCGCGAGGATCGTTTGTGCTGCCGAGCAGATCATCAGGTGCGCGTACAGGACCTCAAGAAGCACACCGAACGTTACGTGACCGTGGCTGAGCTGGCGGACTACTGGCTCGTCGGCCGCAGATACATATACCAGCTGATCGGAAACGGAAAACTTCCCGCAATTCGTCTCGGACCCCGACTGCTGCGAGTCCGGACCGCTGACGCCATCAAATTCGAACGACGCGCCAAGACGCGATCCTCGTCCGCGACGACGGGCAAACAGCCGGCCATCCACCTTCGGCAAAATTGATTCCGCTACGGTATTTCAAGTGTCATTAGTGGTCCTACACGATCTGTAGTGCTGGAAGGGGATCGACGTGATCGCCGTTGCAAACCTGTAAATATCCTGTTGATATGCTGTGAACTTCCTGTAAATATCCTGTTGCCTTTTTGGCTTCGGCGCGGGGATCGCGCCAGCATGTTGACACCGGACTGTTCCCCAGCGGTCAGGTCTGCGGAACAACTACCCCTTCCCACGCGGCTGCAGTGATTGCGGCCATGCATACCAGATCTCTGCTCCCGGCCGCGGCGCCTCCCGATCAGTGGTTCGAGCGTGTGCGGCTGTGGCTTCGGTCTTACGCCGGCCGGCGGGCATCGCCCGCCACCGAAACGCTTGACGTCCATCTGACCGCCATCGTTCGGCTCGTTCTGAGCCTGACGATGGTCTTGGTTGCCGCGGTCGAGCCACGGGAGAGCGCTCAGCTCGATCCCGTCATCCTCGCAGTGATCCTCGCGCACATCGCCTACGCCAGCGTGGCCTATGTCCTAGTGGTGCGTCGCGATTCCAAGCTGGCCACGCATGCGCTGAACTATCCCGTTGACGCGGCCGCGTTCGTACTGCTCATCTCGATCACCGGCGGAACCGACAACCCGATTTTGTACCTTGCGATTCTGCTGTTTCTGTTCGCCGCCACGACCGCGTCGTTCGGCTGGGGGGTCGGCGCCGGGCTTCGGCTGACGATCGTCACGGCAGGACTCTTCTCGGCAGCCATGCTGGGCCGCGCGGGGATTTCCACTATCGAATGGCCCCACGCTTTTCTTCATTTGAGTTACATCGTCGGTCTCGGCGTGGTGGCGGCCCAGTGGAGTGGTCACCATTTCACGCTCCACCATCGCCTGGCCTTGCTGCGCGACGCCAGTGTTCTGTCGAACCCTCGCTTCGGCGTCGACCGAACCATCGGGACTCTCCTCGATCGTCTACGTGACTTCTACGACGCGAATGTTTGCCTCCTCGTCGAACGGAACACCGACGAAGGGGGCTGGCGCATGCGTCGGTCGGACCGCGAAGGTTCCACGAGCGCCGGACGCGAAGAATACCTGCCGATCGAGCTCGAGGATACGCTGCTGCGGATGCCTCAGAGCGCAGTTGCGGTCTTCGTGAAACCGCCGTTTCGCTGGTGGCTGGCGCCCCCGCACTTCTGGTCCGAAGACTCTCGAAAGGACGGCGGCGCGTTCGGCGACCAGACGTCGTACATGGCGCCGATCGAGTTCCTGCTGACCCGTTTCGGCGGGCGGTCGTGGCTCAGTGTGCCTGTCTATTCAGGGCAACATTGGCGCGGCCGGCTCCACCTGACCGCGAGGCAGGCGCTTCGCGCCTCCGATGCCCGATTCGTGACTCAGCTCATCGGCAGCAGCATGCTGGTCATCGAGAACATTCGCCTGCTCGATCAGCTCGCCTCCGATGCGGCCCATCGCGAACGGCTGCGCGTCGCGCGAGACATTCACGACAGCGTCATTCAGCCGTACATCGGCGTTCAGCTCGGCCTCGTCGCCGTGCAGCGCGCGCTGAAATCGGGCGATTCGCGCACAGCACAGGACGAAGTCGGCCGACTGCTCAACCTGACCAATATGACCATCGACGATCTGCGCGCGGGCGTCGGTGGTTTGAAATCGGAAGCCGACCCGGGCGGAAACGGCTTGTTCCCGGCTCTGAGACGCTACGCCGCCCGATTCGCCCAAGAAACCGGCATCACCGTCGACGTGTGCTGCGACGAAGGTCTTCGACTCGGCGACCGACTCGGTGCCGAGCTCTTTCAGGTGGTCGTCGAGGCACTCAGCAACGTTCGGCGCCACACCGCGGCGACAAAGGCCGCGATTCGGCTGCTGGCCGACGACGATCATGTCGCGTTGCTGATTGAGAACCAGGAGCCGTCGGAAGCCAGACCCATCCCGTTTACGCCACAGTCCATTTACGAGCGGGCTTCGGCGCTCGGTGGCCGCGTGACGGTCGACCGGCGCCGCGATGGTCGGACGATCGTCGAGATCAGGATCCCGCTCTGAGGAGGCGGCCCTGCACACATCCCAATGACCGATGTCGCCATCAAGCCGCTCCGGATTCTGATCGCCGACGATCACGCCATGGTCCGGGCCGGGCTCCGCATGCTGATCGAGCAGGAGCCGCAATTGCGGATCGTCGGCGAGGCCGGCGACCTGAAGGCGGCGATCGAGTTGGCCGCGAGCGCGCAGCCCGATGTCATCCTGCTCGATTTGGACATGGCAGGGGAAAATGCTCTTGACGTGCTCCCTGACCTGCTGACGGCAGCTAAAGGAGCACGAGGTACCGTGCTCACCGGGCTTCGCGACCCCGCGGCCCACCGCGATGCTGTGCGGCGCGGCGCGCTGGGCGTCCTGCTCAAGGACCAGGCGGCCGAAGTACTCATCAAGGCCATCGAGAAGGTCCAGGCCGGCGAGGCGTGGCTCGACCGCAAAGTGATGGGCCATCTGCTCGGAGAGATGCGGGCGCAGAAGGTCCCTCAGGACGTAGATTCCGAAGAGCAGAAGATCGCGACGCTCACGCATCGGGAACGCGAAGTACTCGATTTGGTGAGTCAGGGAGTCAAGAACCAGGAAATCGCCGAGCGTCTCTTCATCAGCGATCACACCGTTCGCCATCATATCGGCGCGATCTACGCCAAGCTCGGCGTGGCGGGTCGTCTCGATTTGATCCTCTACGCATACCACCACCGCCTCGCCAAGCCGCCCGTGTAGCGCGCACGGCTTCACGAGCCACCCCGACGACGCGGGGAGCACGTCCGCTTCGCACTTAGCGCCCTCGCTTGATTTCAGAAGTCTACCGATTGATGGACTTTCTGATGGCGCACTCCTTTGGCACCATCCATTTGGGTAATTTCCTCTCGCGACCCATCTCAGTACGCTACGCCATGAAACGTTTTGCAGTTTTCGCAATTGTGGCGGCGGTTCTGATCGGCTCGACGCAGTCGAGCGCCGACGAGGCGATTTCAATCACGGTCAGACCTACCATCGCACCGTATCGTGGCAGCGCGCAACTCAGAGTGCTCGTAACGCGCGACGACAAGAACCGCACGCTCGTCTGGGAAGTCGACGGCCCGAGCTACTATCGCAGCAGCTTGACGGAGCTCAACGGCGCGTCGGCGCCACGGAGTTACTTTTTCATCGTCAAGGATTTGCCGGCAGGCGAATTCGAAGTGCGCGCCACAGTCCGCCGCAACGACCGCACCTCGGCGATGGATCGGGGCATCATCAGGGTGGTCGGCGGGCCGGGCTAGAACGCAAACTTCGCCACGCCACACGGCAGTCAAGCGTCAGTCCCACATTGCGCAACACAATGCCGTATTTCGCAACGTCCGTATTACGGCTATTACGGCGCGTGCCCCTAACGCACGAGAAAACAACTCTCGACGGCGGTGTTGTTGCCGGCCGCGCTGCGCGCGATGATCTCGAATTTGAGGTTGGCGCCCGCGCCGGTCACGCTTCTCGGCACATCGAATTCGGTCACCGTCGGCGGTAGTCGACGCTCAGTGTGATGTCCACACCCTCGACGAAGAGCTGATAGCGTGTAATGGCGACAGCTCCGTTTCTGCCGACGTCGGGATGTGAGCGCGTCACAGGATCCCAGTCGATCTTCACGGGTGCCGTCACGGTGATTGGCGAAGCGCCACAGCTCTCGGGTGCACGCACCCCGTTGATCAGAATGTTGCCCGCCGGCGCGGGCATGACGTGAGACAAGGTGACCGAGCTTCGGAGCCTGCCCCCTTCCAGACTGCGGGCGGCGATATCGTATCGGCCTTCGGGAAACCGATCGAAGAGCGCCTTTGGTGAAAGCGCTTGGAACGACGGCTCTGCACTTTCGAAGGAGAACTCGGTCAGTCCCTGCGCGCCCAAGCTCTGACGGGCGCCGATCTCGAGCAGTGTGCCGCTGCCAGGCCTCTCAATCTGCAGCAAGGTCCAGGGGGCGCCGTCGAGCGAGGCGTGAATGCCCAGATCGCCGTCTGTGTGGTTGAGCTCGAGGAGTCCTCTTCTCGCGAACGAATCTACTGGAAGCGTCCACAGAAAACCAGCGTTCAAGGCACGTAGAAAAACCGCGTCAGGTGAAAGAACACCGGCGCCGCAAAACACAGCGAATCGATCCGATCCAGCACGCCGCCGTGGCCCTCGATCAACGTGCCGTAATCCTTGACGCCGCGGTCCCGCTTGATCGCCGACATGATGAGGCCGCCCGCGAATCCCATGATGGTGATCACGAAGGCCATGAGCGCCGCCTCGGCGGGGCCGAATGGGCGTTGCCCACCACAGTCCGGCGCCGATGATCGGTGGCGCACACCACTCCGCCGATCAAGCCCTTCCCATGTCTTGTTCGGGCTGATCGAAGGCGCGATCGGGTGCTTCCCGATGGACTTGCCCCACACGTACTGAAGAACGTCGCTCAGCTGCACGACGAGCACGAGAAAGAACATCAGCTTCGCGTTCTGGTGCTCGTAGCCGGGAATGCGAAGCATGAGCAGCGCGGGCGCGTAGCTCACGAAATACACGCAGATCATCATTCCCCACTGATTGGTGGCCGTGCGCTCGAGAAACGATTCGGTGTCGCCGGCCAGCGCGGTGCGGATGGCGAGGAAGATCGAGACCCAGACCGGAATGAGGATGCTGAACAGGCCGTACCACTCGATCCAGATGAGATAGTACCTGAAGCGGTGTCACGACGAAGAAGCACCAGAAGAGCGCCCGGTGATCGCCAGGCCTGGTCGGTGCCAGCGTGACGAATTCCCGGAGCGCGAGAAAGGAGATCAGGCTGAAGAGCAGGATCGACCCGACGCCCGCCCGTCGCCACTGCGACGACGAAGAGCAGGGACATCACCCACCACGCGCGGATGCGCGCGTTGATGTTCTCCACCGTCGCCCGGCCGGGTCCGCTGGTGATTCGCCGGCTGAGAATCCATCCGGTCGATCGAGGCGAGCACCAGCAGCGTCAGAACGCCCGCCACCAAGCGCAGCAACATCTTGTCTTCGAGCAGACGTCATGGCGTGGCCCTCAACTGAATCAACGCGCTTCGCGCCTTTGCCAGGAATTCGCGCCTTGTCTTCGGTCGGGGTCGGTGCCGAACGGCGGGCCGAACACCACGCGACTCAACATCGGAACCGGAAGTGATTCGCCTTTCGGGAGGATCCGATTCAGGTTCTCGAGATGGACCGGGATCAGCTCGGCATCGGGCCGCAGCCGGGAGAGATGGTACAGCCCGCTCTTGAACGTCCCGACCTCTCCGTTCACACTTCGCGTGCCTTCCGGAAACACGATCAGCGAATACCGGTCACCCATTTCCTCGGCCATGCGCTGAACCGACGCGCGAGCCGCGGCTGTGCATCACCGGCGCCTGCCCTGTCCTCGTTCGATCGAGCACGGCATGGAACACCTGGCGGCGAGGATAGCGGCGGACCGCGCCTTCGTTCCCAGTAATCGCGTCCAGCCACGGGTCGGGCGAACCGGCGCAGCCTCGCCGGCAGGGCCGACCAGATGACGATGAAGTCGAGATGGCTGGAGTGATTGCCGAAGTAGATGCGCTGGCCGTCGGCGTTCGGATCGCAGTGCCACTGCACAGCGGCCCCGCTGATGAAGCGCGCGAAGGCGGCAAGCAGCTGTTGCGATCATCGCGCCTCCAATTCGCCGGCAATCCGCCTGGTGCGCCGGACGGCGGTTACGATCGATCCGGCGACGATCACCCCGAGGCCGATGCGTGATTCGCGCGCGGCGGCATCCCGAACAGCGCTTCCGCGGCGGCGAAGAGCGTGAAGACGGTGAGGGTGAACATCCGATGCTGCTTGGCCATGGGCCCGATGAAGTGTTGTGTCACCCCAAGCGAGCCACCCAGCACGCGCACGTAGGCGGTGAACAGCGCAAGCACGGCAGCTGTCCACCCAAGCGCCACGCCGTACGTGAGAGACCGCACCGAGTATCCGGCTCCGACCAGGATGAACGACGTCGGCCACGCGATCTGGAATCTCGTTGTAGATGCTCGCCGGTCTTGCTCTTGAACCCTCCCTCCACCGCCAGCATCCCGTCGAGGAGATTGCACAACAGGCGGAGCTGGATGCTCGCCGCCGCTGCAAGCAGCAGAGCCGCACGATGTCCGCGAGTGAGCTCAGGAGCGGCATAGAAAGCGACGCTCGCGCCGACCGCGAAGACGACGCCGGCAATTGAGACGGCGTTTGGCCGAACGCCTATCTGTCCGAGCAAGCGGGCGAATGTCTTGGCCCAGGCTGCGTTTCTGGTGGCCAATACTCGGCGAGGTACAGAGACACATTCGGACATCTCAGTTACCGGCCGTCACGTCGTCGTCCATCGTCCATCGTCCATCGTCCATCGTCTAGACGATCGACGATCGCCGATCGACGATCGACGATCGGTGGCATCCTGTTGGCAGCGTTCGTGAAGCGGCCGCTCCGAATGAACGCCAGCAGCTCCGGCCAGATTTCCGCGAACCTCACGTACAGCTCGTCATGATTCATCGCGACGTACAAGCAGTCCTCGTGGGGCTGCAGGAACGCGTCGCATTCGAAACGGAACGGTCCGTATCTGCGCGCGGTGGTTTCGTGTTGCTTGATGAACGATGTCGGCTTTGTTTCGACGACCAATGCGACTTTCACGCCGGGCTGCGCGAGCGGCGGATAGGGCGTCCTGGCGACGTCGAACACCGGCGATCCGTATCTGACCCACGCAAGAAAGCGCAGTTTCTCCGCTGCGATTCTGGGTGCCCGTTCCTGGAAGGGACTGCGATCGTAGACGACCGTTGCCAGGTTCGGCAGGCCGTGTGTGGCCACCAGCGGATTGAGCGTCCACGCTCCGGCGAGAAAGGCGAAGACGTGCAGGCGATCGTATCGGTGCAACCGGTGATCGCGAATGAACCGCTGGAGGTTGGTCCGGCTCTCGGCGATGCCGGAGCGCGAGATGTAAGTCGGCACGAACAGATCGAGCCCTTCGCCAGCCATCGTTGCCTCGAGCGACCGCAGCGCTTTCTCCCCTGCGCGGCTGTAGCCGAATCCAGGGAGGATGAGCAGCGCCGCCGCTTCAGGTTTTGACGGCGACAGAGCGGGCCGGACGATGGACCCCGCGCAGGCAGTGATGCACGCAGACGCGACAATGATGGCGAGGCGAACGGCGCGTTTCACAAAAGGGCCTCACCCGTTCATGCGCAGACGGGTGCCGAACAGGCTCAGGTGGAGTGGTGCGGCTTAGCGGAGAGGAATCAGCGAAAGGGCCAGGAATCTCAACGCCGAGATGCCGAGGCGCCGAGATCGGAAAAACTAGTGAATTCTCCGATTCCGGCGTCCCGGCGTTCTCGTTTGCGAGATGGGTTCTAGACGAGATCGATGCTGAAGATGTACCCGCTGTGCGGACTCTCCAAGCCCTTCCATCCCGGATGGATGCCGGCATCGCAGCTGATGAGGCGCCCGTCGTGCCACGCCAACCCGTGCGGATCGCACGATCCTGGCTGCAACTCGACGGTCATCAACAACTGACCGGTCTTGCCGTCGTACTTGTTCAGCCCCATTTTCCCGTCTTCATATCTCGTGCTGTTGTTGCCGTTCACGACCCAGATGCTTCCCTCGTTGTCGAATGCCACGTCGTGAAGGCGAGGCCGCTCCTCCGAGCTCACGCGGATCAACAC
This sequence comes from Vicinamibacterales bacterium, assembly GCA_963761975.1. Classification (GTDB taxonomy): domain Bacteria; phylum Acidobacteriota; class Vicinamibacteria; order Vicinamibacterales; family JAMQPK01; genus JAMQPK01. Next base: position 765,279 of record CAVXIR010000007.1, on the reverse strand, counting down.
TTCGGGCACCCACGATTTCGGATCGACACGCAAGATGCCGCCCAGGCGCAAGGCGGCTATCCAGAGCTTGCCGTTGTGCCATTTCACGCCATGAGTGCCACCACCCCGGCCGTCGATGCTGAGTGGAATCTGACGGTGGGAGATCTGCTTGGAGTTCATATCGACCTGGAAGATGCCGTATGGCTCGGAGTTCGCACCCATCCATACGCAGCCGTCCCCGTAGGCCATCCCGGACGTGTTGCGCGCGTGAGTCATGACGGTCTTGACCAGCTTGCCGTTCCAATCGACCAGCCACGCCGCCTCGTCGGGGTCCTTCTCTATGGGCAATTTGTACGTGTCCGCGTTCGACGCTGTAATCTTCTGCTGCCCGATCCACAAGCCTCCCGGTGCGTCGGTCATGACCGCGAGCGCGTTGGGATACATGCCGGGCGATTTGAACATCCTGGTCGTCTTGGCCATGCGAGCGGGAGCGGCGCCGCGTCCCCTGCCGCCGCCGGCGCCCGCGGCGCCGCGACCTCCGCGATCTGGCGTCGCGCCACCTTGCTGTGCCAGCGCAACCGCCGCCGAACTGATGCTGAAAGCAAGACCGGTTGCCAGAAATTCTCTTCGTTTCATGCTCATGGCATCACCTCTCAAGGGTGTTGAGATTCCGCGGGAACGTTCTGCTGGACTCGAGGCAGACGTTATACCACACAACTCAGCGCGAGTTGGTTGGTCCACCGAGGCGGTGGTGCGCGCCAACGGCCGAACGTTACTGAGTCGTTCTCAGTGTCGGAGCGCCGAACCCCAGGTTTTTAGGCCAAGGGTCGAGACGAGAGGACGGACGCCGCTTTCCCTTTCAAAATCCCGGCCGAGTCCGCCGTATAGCGAGAATTCGGAACGGATGCGGTATTCCACAAAGCCGACGGTGCGCGACGAAGAGCCCTCGCTGGTTTCCTGCGCCGCGTTCCGCCTCCGGAGCGCCTCGATCGACAAATAGAACTGGGGCGCCGGCCGCCAGATCAGCCGGCCGCCAAAGTCCCAGCTTGGGTCACCTGGCTTCTTGAGAGGAATTCCTGAGCCGCCGCGCCACCTGTAAGCTTGTACTTGAGCGACATGCGATTGGTGGCGGAACTCACGCCCACGGTGAAATCGTCGACGATGTCCAGTGTCAGCACGATGCCTCGCAGCATTACGCGCTGTACCTCCCGTCGTATTTCAATCTCTCGCGACCGTGGCCGGTGATCCTGGCCTTCGATGGCGGCGGCGGCGGCCGAGAGGGTGTCGAACGCTATCGCGTCGCGGCCGAGAAATACGGCTATGTGGTGGCCGGATCGAACAACTCGCGCAACGGTCCTTGGAATGTGGGCCTCGATGCCGCAACAGCGATGACCGCCGATATCACGCGGCGCTTTCCCATCGACCTGAAGCGGATGTACACCGCCGGAATGTCCGGAGGGGCCCGTGTGGCGATCATGGTGGCGCAGAATTCTCTCGAGATCGCGGGTGTCCTGGCGTCGAGCGGAGGGTACTCGACAGCCTTCCACGCGTCCGAGCGCTTTCCGATCTTTGGCAGTGCCGGCACCGAAGACTTCAACTACCGCGAGATGCGCGCCGTTGACAGGTTGATGACGAGCCCGCATCGGGTGGAAGTCTTCGAAGGCGGGCACACGTGGTTGCCCATCGAGATGGCAACCAGGGGCGTCGAGTGGATGGAGATCCAGGCCCTGAAAAACGGCCTCCGACTCCGGGACGAAATGCTCGTCGCCGAGATCTTCTCGAAACGAGTAGCGCGCGCGAACGCGGATCCAGGCAGTCTGACCAGAATGCGCGAGTTGAAGCAGATCGCGGCTGATTTCGAGAGTCTCCGAGACGTTGCGAAGATCATCGAGTCTGCCGCGGCGCTGGAAGGCCGAGAGGACGTCGCCGCAGCGCTCAACGCCGAGCAGGCTGAAGATGCGCGGGAATCGCGGGTCAAGAGCGAAGCCGACGGGTTGGTGCGGCAAGTGGGTTGGCCGGAACGAGCGGACGCGGCGCTTGTCAGCCTGAAGTCGTTCGTGGGGTCTCTCCTGGACTCCGCGCGCCAGAAAGCCGATTCTTCGGAGCGCCGCATCGCGCGGCGCGTGCTGGCCGGTCTGCGCGCGTCGAGGCGCGGTGTCCCTAACCAGAAATATCAGCAGTTGATGCAGGACATCGACCTTCCCTCCCCTCCGCAATCCCACTGACGCGGCTTGCAGCCGACTGACGGAGATGCGACCATGAGCCGGCGAACGTTCGCCGAATCAGACGGCCGCAAGCGGAGGAGGAAGCCACGATGTCAACCCGTTGCTGGTCTGCGCTGCTTTTAGGGATTCTGGTCTCGAGCGCCGCTGCTCAAGAGAAGCGCCTGCCGAGAGTCGTCCTGGTCGGCGATTCCATCCGCATGGGCTACGCACCGTTGGTGGCGAAGCGACTCGACGGCAAGGCGATCGTCATCAGTGCCAAGCCGAACGGCGAAGACAGTGGCAACGTCCTCAGGAACCTCGAAGAATGGGTCATCAAGGAGCAGCCGGACGTCGTTCACATGAATGCCGGCCTGCACGACCTGAAGTTGAAGGACAAGAGCTACCAGGTGCCGCTGGTCGAGTACGAGAAAAACCTGAAGACGATCTTGGAGCGCATTCAGAAGGGCACGAAGGCGCAGGTGATTTTCGCCACGACCACGCCGATCCTGGACACTCTGCACGCCCAGCGCAAGGCCGGCTTCGATCGCTTCGAGGCCGATGTGCAGAAATACAACAGTGCGGCAGTGTCGGTGATGAAAGAGGCCGGCGTGCCCGTCAACGATCTGCACAAACTGGTTGAGGAAGGCGGCAAAGACAAAATCATGGCCGGCGATGGCACGCATTACACGCAGGACGGCTACGCAGTGCTCGCCGCCGCCGTGGCGGACAGCATTCTCCGTCGCCTGGCCGGTTGGACGGCCTCGCGTTCAGCCGACGGCCCGGACCCAACCGGCAATCCCTCAACGACGACAACTCAGCGTTCGATAGGCAGGTGAGCTAGATATTGCGCTCGCGCGCGTGCCTTGAAGCGCCTGATTCTTAGCGACCACTGTGATCCGTACGACCACAGCAGAACGCCTGCGACTCCTCCCGCTAAGACCCCGCCGACAAATGCAGACAATCCATCCTTTGACGCCACGGCCAAGAACATGACGACTGCCAATACGCCGAGGATGACACTGACCATGGTGATCGCATCTCCCATTCCGGCCATCGAATGACCATCGTGATACGCGTCGCGATAGTTGCTGATTACTGAATGAAGCCGCGAGATCGGCTGTCTGGCGCGCACGATTTCTGCGGCACTTCCACAATGCGGGCAGTTCTTGTCGTCGGTCATGCTGCCTCCTCCATAAACTCGAGAATGCGGGCCGCAACGACGTCTATTTCTAATTGGCGTGTGAGTGTGAACGCGTGAAAAGAGAACTACTTAGATTGTGATTGGATCGATCTTTCGCTGTCAAACCATTTTGGCGACGTACGTAAAAAGATTTTCTGCCGACTCACTGTTTCGTCAGCATCGAGCCGAGAAGTCTGCCGGTGGGATGACTTTTTGAAGGCGCACGAACGCCGTCACTTGTTTTTCAGGTGCACCCGCATTCGTTTGGTAATCGCGACTCGCCGCACGCTCTTGACGTCACGGCTACGTCGTGACGACTGGCACACTTTTCGCTCTCATGTGTGACCGTTCCCCAAACACAGCGTAATGGATGAGATTCGTCCTTTCTTAATCACAGTATTGGTAGCGGGATTGTCGTTCTTGTATTGGGGGCGCATCCGACCCATCAAGAATTTGTTCCGCCGAGATCCAGGTACTGCGTGACACGGCCTACGGCCTTTCGGAGCTCCGCCTTCCTGCAGGATGGCGACGCGCGAAAGAGCTGAACGACGCAGCCTGCATCGAGGTTATCGATCCACTGCGCGGACGATATGGCCTGGTCATTAGTGAATGGCAGGAGGACTTTGATGCCGCGCTCACGCTGGAGCAATACTCCGCCAACAGCCGCGCTGAACTGACCTCGGATCTCCAGCTGGTGGTCACGAACGGACCGGAATCTCGCAGCGTGGACGGGCTTCCCGCAATCGCGTTCGAGATTGAGGCGGTGCACGACATGACGCACATCAAGTACTTACACACGGCTCTTCTCGGCCGTCGTGCGTTCCATCAAGTCATTGTCTGGGCTTCTCGAAAGTGTTACAGCCGGTCGGCATTCGAGGAGTTGCTGGATGGCTTCAGAGAAACACCGGGCGAAGGCGCAACCCCGCGCATTCGTATCCCGCGGCAAACCCCACGCCGGATCGGTTTCTAGTGTCCTGTCCCGTGGTTCGTGACAGATGTTGCGCGGCCCGCGCGTCGACGGTCCGCTGCGCGAATCGGGCGATGCTGGCCAGAATCTCATCGGCGCTCTTGGTCCAGACGAACGGCTTCGGATTCGGCCTGATGCGCATCGATGAATTCCTGGATGGCCGCTTTGAGTTGCGGGACACTGCGAAACGTGCCGCGGCGGATCTGCTTCATCGTCAGCTCGGCGAACCAGCGTTCGACGAGGCTGAGCCACGAGCCATACGTCGGGGTGAAGTGGACGTGGAAGCGCGGGCGTTTGGCGAACCAGTTCCGGATCAGCGGCGTTTTATGGGTGCCGTAGTTGTCCATGATGATGTGCACGTCGAGTCGGCGCGGGACCTGCGCCTCGATCAGGTCGAGAAACTCGCGGAACTGCGCCGAGCGATGCCGTTGATGAAACTGCGTGATCACTTCGCTGGTCTTCGCATTGAGCGCGGCGAACAAGGTCGTGGTGCCGTGCCGCTTGTAGTCGTGCGTCCGGCGCTCGACCTGGCCGGGCTGCATCGGCAGCAGCGGTTGCGTGCGGTCGAGCGCCTGGATCTGCGGCTTCTCATCGACGCAGAACACCGCCGCATGCGCGGGCGGATCCAGATACAGCCCGACGATGTCCCGGACCTTCTCGACAAGCAGCGGATCGGTCGACAGCTTGAACGTCTCGCTCCGGTGCGGCTGCAACCCGAACGTGTGCCAAATCCGGCTGATCGCCATGTGACTCAGGCCGACGGCTTTCGCCATGTCCCGCGTACTCCAGTGCGTCGCCCCGCGCGGCGTGGTTTCCAGCGTCCGAATGATCACCTGCTCGACCTGCTCGTCGGTGATCGTCCGCTTGGCGCCAGGCCGCGGCTCGTCATACAACCCGTCCAGGCGCTGCCGCACGAAGCGCCCGCGCCACTTGCAGACCGTCGCCGGCGTCACGTGCAGGCGTCGCGCGACGACCTTGCTGTCGGTGCCCTCGGCACACGCCAGGATGATGCGCGCGCGTCGTGCCACGTGCGGTGCCGATCGCGAGCGATGGGCCAACGAATCCAATCGCTGCCGTTCGTCGTCCGTCAGGATCAACGCAACCTTGGGGCGTCCCGTTCGCATGCTCGCCTCCTTGTAGAGCAGTACGAGCGGGCCGCGCCATTTGTTTCAGTTTCTACCGTTACAGGACACTAGCGTCGAAGCGCAATTGTTTGGCGCCGACCTGATTCGCAAACGCCTATCGCGGATTTCAGATCGCTGTCGTTGACGCAGAGACGCAGCGACGCAGAGAAACAAACCGCCTCACGGAGAGCACAGGGGTATCGCGTCGATTTCGATGGCCGCTGCGGCGGCCATCGCCTGCGGCGCGAAATCGACGCGCTGTCCCCCGAGGAAGCGGAAAATGCATTGAAGCGTGGGTGGTCGCAACCTTTCTAGGGTCTGAATCCTGTCAGTTGATCACGCTTTCGCTGCAGAATTTCCTCATCTTTCGTGAGACCGGCATATAGTGCCCGTTCCCAACTGCCGTACATCGCGTTAGGCAGCAGAATCCAACTCCTTCCCCACCGGTCGGCATGTTTTTTCGCAAGGGCAACGCGCTGGGGCGGGGTCAATTTGGTTGTGGCCACAAAATCATTCATGTCGTCGCCCACGAGCATCAGCACGCGGAACGACTTGGCAATTTCGGCGCGCCTCGCGGTCTTGTCCGAGGTCCACCCGTTCTCACCAGAACAGAGGACCGTTTCGTCAGAAGCCTTGATACCCAATGCGGCGAGATTCTTGAGCGTGACACCTTGCTCAGACGCCGCGCGGTTTGTGACGAAGAACACCGTGACGTCTTTCTTTTCCGCAAACGCGATGAATGACTGTGCGCCGGGAATGGCAGCGGCGGCCATTTTGTCGACCCAAGCCGTCCACATTTCTTGCTGGTAAGTTGTCCGTTCGAGGACCATTTGCGCCTGCGCCGGCGAATTGTCCAACACCGTTTCGTCGAGGTCGAGGATCACCGCGGGGGACAAATTCTCGTAAGCGCTCGCTTGTTCAAGGGCTGCAGACCATGATTTGTCAGTCAGCGCCTGCTCGAGAAGCACCTGAGCGCTGTTGTAGGTCGCCGACGTCAGGGCCCAGAATTCGGCGGACGATTGCACCCATAGCACACCGTGAAGTCCCTCGTGAGCGTCGCGAACGTCGCTCGACGGGCCCGATGCCCCGCGCGAGCCTGGTGCGACACCCTCCGAGCGGCCCCGCGTGCTCGCACAGCCCCACGAGCACACCACAACCAATGCGACCATCCCGATGCGTTTGCGATGATTCTTCATGTCGTAAACTTAGCATTCTGCCGAAGGAGACCCACAATGCTCAGGAACTGTTTGTCAATCGTCGTCGGATTGGCGCTTGCCTTCGTCGCGCTCGACGCACAGACCCCGGCAGCGCGGCGCGTGGCCATCACCATTGACGACGGCCCGGTTGTGAACGAGCTGACGGACCTCGGCAACTTCCAGCGAATCACCAACGGGCTGGTGGGATCCTTCCAGGTCGAGAAGGTTCCCGTCACCATATTTATCAACGAGCGCCAGCTGAACGTGCATGGACAACGCGACGCACGGGCGGCAGTCGTCGAGCAGTGGCTGAATGCCGGCTTTCAAGTCGGCAGCCACACCTATTCACATCCGAGCGCCAATAACGTCCCGGTCCATCAGTTCCAGGACGACATCGTGAAGGGTGAGGTCATCACCCGCCCGATGCTCGAACAGCGGGGCCAGCAATTGATATGGCTGCGTTATCCATATCTCCACTCAGGTACGACTGCCGAGACCCATCAGGCCATCGTCGATTTTCTGGAGCAGCGCAAGTATCGCGTCGCCCCGGTGACGGTTGATTACGCTGATTACACGTTCGCGGGCGCGTACGGGCGAGAGCTGCGACGCGGGAACATTGAGGTCGCCGAAAAGATCAAGCAGGCCTACTTCGACCAGGTCGATGTGGGGTTCGCCTACGCTGAACGGTTTTCGCTGGAATTATTCGGCCGCGAAATTCCGCAGATTCTGCTCATTCACTGCAACGAGCTCAATTCCCTCACACTGCGCGAGAGCATCGCCCGCATGCGCAAGCGCGGCTATGCGTTTATCAGCCTGGACGAGGCGATGCAAGATCCCGCGTTACGAGCGGCCGGACACGTTCGCCGGGCCTGGAGGCTCGTGGCTGAGCCGTAGCGCGACGGTGATGGGAAAGCGCGCCACGCCTGAAACATCCGCACTTCGACCTGTCGTTCCGAAGTGGATAACAGAGCTGACGAATCAGTCACAGTGACGGACCAGGCTGGTCCTTGGCGCGCTTGACGAACTTGTAAACGCGTGCAGCGTTCCTCCAGAAATATTTCTCTGCTTGAGCGCGGGTCTTGGTGGAGAAGAATTTCTTCATAAGTCCCACTTCCTCCGATATCGTGGCGACACCGTAGGAGTTGGGATAGTCGGTGCCGAAGATCACCCGATCTTCGCCGAACATGCCATAGAGAAATTCCAACCGGTCACGCAAGAACGTGTAGTCGGACACGACCTCACGGTTGTCCGTGCGCGGATGATACACCTCGGACAACTTGACGAAGATGTTCGGCCGCGCCGCCATCTCCTTGACGACGGCCTCGTAGGCCGCCCGGTTCTCGGGTGTGGGATCGAACGACGGCAGATGATCCATGATGATGCGCAAAGTCGGAATGGCGTCGGCCAGCATCACATTGGCGGTCATCAGAGGCATGGAAGGATTGGCGGTGTCCTGCGCGAGATCTGCCTGCGCCAATAGTTTGAGATTCGCCACGGCGACCTGGTCGAGCGTCACCTTGCCGTCGGTGTTCGTGTAGTAACGGCTGGCGCGGATGGCGCGATACAGCGGGTTCTTCTGGTAGCGCCCCAGAAATTCACCGAACTCCGGCTTGTACGGATCGAGCCGCCCGGAGACACCGACGATGAAGGGATCGGATTCTGAAACCATCAGGTACCAGAGGTTGTCTTCGACCCAGCCGCTGGATTCCACGACGATGGCGCCGACGATGCCGGAGGGCCTGGCCAGGGGAGCGTAGAGACCGGGAAGGGACGTCCGGGACTTCTCCCGGTATGCCGCCGAGCCCATATAGCCCGCGCCCTGCGGTCGCGTACCATCAAAGAGATGAATATGCGCGTCGATGATGGGAACACTGTCGACGCTGGCGCCGAACTTGTCAGTGCCCTGCGGCCGACCGGCGGTGGGGATTTCCGGCGGAGCGACGGGTGCGGTCTGCGCCTGCGCGCTTTGCGCGGCGGCTACGACGTCGCTCGATGGCGCAGAGATCATGGCCCCAGCGGCCGAAGTCATGCCGAGAAATGAACGGCGAGTCAATCATTTGCGCAGTATAGGCTCTAAACCACTCTTGGCAACGGTGCTGGCTGCGTCCGATGACGCCAGAAATCTGATAAGCGCGCGTGCCGCATCCGCGTTCTTCGAACCCGCCGCAATCCCGGCCGAGACCACCGTGACTCGCTGAACCTCTGGCGGCAGGGGTCCGACATATTCGATGCCCGGCACTGGCAGCAGTTCGCTGATCTGCTGGAATCCGATTTCTGCCTCACCGCGCGCCACCACGGCGCCGACGCGCTCGCGATCGATTCTCCGGCTCTTAGCCAGCACTTGATCGGCGATCCCGAGGCGCTGAAACAACTCCGTGGTGAGATACAACCCGCTGACGCTGGCGGAGTACGCGATGGATTTCGCCTGAAGGAGCGTACGTCTCAGGGCATCCAGAGTGCTGATGTCGGGCTTGGGCGCGCCCGCTCGTACGGCCATACCGATGCCCGAACGCGCAAGCTCAACGCGGCTGTCGGCCAGAACCCTGCCGTCTTTGATCATCTGATTCAGCGCATCATCCGCCACGATGACGACATCGACGGCTTCACCGCGCTCGAGCCGGCTCGGGATGGACTCTGACCCCACTCCCATAGACGTCGTGACGGTGACCACTTTGCCTTTGATAATGCGTTCGAGCTGAGGCACGAGCCCGAGATATGCCGCCGTGAAGGTGCCCGAGGTCATGACCCTGATGTCGTCCGCTGCTGCTGTGGGGACACAGAACAGCAGGCTTACGACGAGCAGTGCTGCCCTTCTGGAAACACACCACTTTGTTCTCATAGCGCGATCCTTAGGCACCAAGCGCTTGTTCGACAACGTCGCTCGGTAGTATGATGAAATATCATACTACGATGCCAAAAACTAAAGTCGCCTTAACGTTGGATGCTGCTCTTCTCGAACGCGTTGATGAACTCGTCGCCAAGCAGCGATTTCGCAATCGGAGCCAGGCGGTGGAAGCCGCACTCGCCGATAAGATTCAGCGCCTCGCCCGAACACGATTGGCCCGTGAATCCGCGAAACTGAACCCCCGCGAAGAGAAAGGTCTCGCCGATGAAGGCCTCGCCAGCGACTTCGAGACATGGCCCGAATACTGAGGGGCGACATCCGATGGGCCGACCTCAACCCTGTCCGCGGACACGAACAGGCCGGCAAACGCCCCGTGCTCGTGCTGAGCCATAACGTCTTTAATGAGCGATCGGGCACGGTCATCGCCGTGGCCTTGACGACCCAGGAACCTCGCGCGGGATTCCCTCTGACTCTCGCAAGCAAGGCGGCAGGCTTGAGGAAACAGTCGTGGATCAAAATCAGTCAGATCCGAACCTTGGCCGTCGATCGCATTGGGCCACGCCTCGCCCGCGCATCCGAGGAAGAACTCGCCCGCGTCCTTGATGGATTGAACGAAATCATCGGATAACCTATAGCCGGGTACCACTCCAGGCCGACCGAAAAGCTCATTGCCAACGTCACGCGAATGAAAATAGCTTTTCTTTATGCTCGACGACCAATGATGGGCTGATCATTCTTCGCTGCGGACAACCTTGATCTCGTTTTCGATGCACCAGTTCCTCAGGGCTCGCTCTGTGGCTTCGGCCTCAAATGCGTACCATTTGTCCAAACAGCCCTCCGATGCCAAGAGTTCCTTGAAGCGCGCATAAGCACCGCGATGCCGAAAGAACTGCTCAACTCTGTCGTACAGCCCCGGTAGTTCCTCCGCCGAAAAACGGAGAGCGAGATCACTGCCGAGGTCGAGGTCGTTCTTGTGTGGCACTGCAATGTAGCGGTCTGACGTTTCAAAATCGTCCGGCATTTCTTCTTCAAGCGGACTCACTTCGGAGAGCCAATGGATCGTGCCGGTGTCGATGGAAATATAGGCTTGGTGCTCCATGGGCGCAGCAAAGCTGACGAAGTCGAATGCCGCTGAAAGGTCTTCGTATTTGACGGCTACCACGATTCTGCTTTCGTATTTCGCCCTCCGCACGGCAGCGTGACGAAGAGCGCGAGCACTGCCGCGACTTCTACACTTACCGCGCTGGTTCTCTGGGCAGCCCCTTGGCCGACCAGTCACTCCAAGAACCAACATAGTTGCTGGCATTCAATCCTGAGTACCGCGCCGCGAAATACAGCAGGCTGGACCGCAGGCCGATTTGGCAGTACGTGATGGCCATCTTGCCGGAGGACGCACCGGCCGCGGCGAATAGTGCCACGACCTCTGCTGGACTCTTGAACACCTGAAGCTTCGCGTCCGAATAAACGTTCTGCCACACGAGGAGATGCGCACCAGGAATATGCCCCGCGACGTACTCCTGCTCGCTCCGAGCATCCACGACCGCGACGGCACCGGCCGCCCGATTCTGGACTGTCTCTGCCGATGCCTTGACCTGAGGACGGAGTTGCGGCTGGAAGTGCCCGCTTCGTGAAGGCGCGACAACGGCGCTGATGGGCCTGCCTTCGGCCTTCCACTTGTCGAGTCCCCCGTCCAGCATCGACGTCCGCTCGTGCCCAAGGTAATCGAGCGCGAAGAACAGCCACCCCGACGCCAGGGGCTCTCCATAGATGACGACGTGCGAGTTATTCGAAACGCCCGCTCGCTCAAGCGCGGTCACGAGATCTGACACGCCGGCCAAATCGTGACTGCCACCCATCGTCATCAACGAGTTGTGCGGCACGAGCTGCGCGCCCGGGATCTGTTCTCGCGCGGCGGCGGCTTGACTTGTGTGAACCACAACCACGTTGGGGTCCCGCAGGTGATCATCAAGCCACGCTGTAGACACAAGAAGGGGTGGGACGGCTGGGCGGGTCTGTGCCGCGGCGGGGCAAGCCACCAGCAGTGCGCTCAGTACCGCCGAGAATCGAATGCTCATAGGACCAGACGTCCCTTCATATCAGTGTATGCAGTTTCGATCAACTTCGTCAGAGCCCTGGCATCGACGTCACGGTCGGGCTTGAGTTTCACGTGACGCATGAACTTTCCAGTGCCTTCCAGCAGGCGATCTGGATCGGCAATCTCAGCGCCACGAAAGAACCCGACATTGACGTGAGCGTTGAAGGCGTTGACGTAGGCGAAAGCCGCGTCAGTCACACATGCGGTAGGACAGCCGTCATGCAACAACTCTCGAAAATCGTCTCCGCAGTCGCGCATGACCCCAAACCAGCGCTGCGCGATTGCCCCCAACTCACCCGCATGCTCACGCATCCAGGCCTCGATCGCTGGATCTCGTCTGACCGAATTGGAGAACCGGAAGAGTTGGCTCATGGCAAGCGACGCCTCAACATCGCGTAATTGATGAGCGCGGCTGTCCGATAGATGCCGTGCACGAACTTGCCGTACGGCAGCGTGATGAAGAGCGCGAGCACTGCGCCGAGATGCACGGCGAGGAGCGTGCTCATGATTGCCTGCTCGCGAAACCCCAGCAGCAGAAAACCGGTCAGACTGACAACGAACAAGAGCGCGATGAACGCTTCGTCCATGCCGCGCTGACTGGGATCGCCGAGCGCCGGGTCTCTTTGTCCTCGCAATATCAGGAGCCCGGCCGGACCGATGAGCAGTCCCGCGCCACCGGCCATGCCCAGCATTACGGGAACGCTACCATAGCCATACGGCGCCACCCATCCGAACACGAGGTGATAGAGGGCGGCCACCGACGTCGACGCAAAACACAGCAGGAATCCGTAGAACGTGCAGTGGTGGAACCAGCGCCGGAGCGGAGCCCGCTGCTCTTCCGCCGAAGTGCAATCGACACCGCCGCCCTGCAGGTGCCGAAGCGTCAGCACATCACCAAGGGCGCGGGCGAGATCGGCGGCGGTCGGGCTGTACGCCTCACCGCCCCGCATGTCGCGCCAGAACCGGGCAACACCGATCCACACAGCAACGACGATGAACAGACCCACACCTCCGAAGAGCGCGACCATCACGTCGTGTGGAAGAACGCCATAGAAATCGCCGGCGCCAACTGGCTTGGGGAATACACCTTCGTTAACGATCAGAACGGCGACGACCATCACCGCGATCAGTCCGGCGCCAAGAACGAGGCCGGTCAGCAAGTTGTGCCGTCTGAAGGCGCTCGAGAGGAAAGGCGGCCAGCAATAGGTTTCGTACGAACGCACCCGAATCTCTGCCATTGCCCTCGGCACGTTGATACCGAACTCGTGCGGCGGCGCGTACTGGCATGCGTAGAGACACTCGCCGCAGTTGTGGCACAGGTTGGCGAGATACGCGAGATCCGGTTCCGCAAACGCCAGGCGGCTCTCCATCGCAGGAAACACCGGACAGAACTGCTCGCAGTACCGGCACGCATTGCAGACGGTCATCACGTGCTCGGCGTGTGCGATGGGGTCAGCGTGCGGCATGCCGCGCGGCCTCCTCACCGGCGATACGGCCGAACACGGTGCCGATAGTCATGCCGACGCCGGCGATGTACCCCTTCCGAAGGACGTTCCCCGCCATGATTTCTCCAGCCGCGCAGATGTTCGGCGCGGGTTCTCCTCCGGTCATCAGCACCTGCGCACGCTCGTTCACCTTCAAACCAAGATAGGTAAACGTGATCCCGGGCCGGAGCGGGTACCCCCAGTACGGAGGCGTGTCGATGCGCTGCGCCCAATGGGTCTTCTCGGGCTTCGCGCCAACGGTCCGGCAGTCGTCGAGAATGGCGTGATTGAACGATCCGGGACGCACCGCGCGATTAAAGGCGTCCACGGTCGCCTCCAGTTTCTCGGACGGCAGGTTCAGCTGCGTCGCAAGCTCTCTGATGGAGCTCGCCGCTTTCGGTGGAAACACCGACGGCATGAATTGGCCCACCGCCTTGGCATCAACAATCGAAAACGCCATCTGGTCCGGCTGCCGGGCCACGAGCATTCCCCAGATGGCGTAGCGCTTCGGCCAGAAATCTTCGCCTTCGTCTGAGAATCGTTCGGCGTGTTTGTTGACGACGATGCCGAGCGACAGGCAGTCGAGCCGGGTTACGATGCCGCCGTCGAACTTCGGCGCTCGTGCATCGACGGCAACGGCATGACACTCGCGCGCGTCGCCGACCGGCTGCGCGCCGGCGTCGAGCATCAGCCTGAGAAGCGTACCCTTGTTGTACGGGGTTCCACGGATGATGAAGTTGGCCGCCGCGTCGCCCCAGATCTCGCGCAGCCAGTCGAGATTCGACTCGAACCCGCCCGTTGCGATCACAGCGGCCCTGGCGCGGATCGTCCGATCGCGGCCGCGGGTCCGCACGATCGCGGCACGGAACTGCCTGTCGACGAGTTCGAGGGCCACAACCTCGGCGTCGTACATGACTCGAATCCCGAGACGCTCCGCGGCTGCGTAGTAGCTGTTCAAGAGCGCCTTGCCGCCGCCCAGAAAAAACGCGTTCGTGCGAGCCAAATGCAGCGTGCCCCGCAGGGGCGATTGAAAGCGGACACCGAATCGCCGCATCCACTCGGGACAGCCTGCCGATCCGCGCACGACGATACGAGCAAGCGTTTCGTCGGTCTCGGGCCCGCTGACCCGAAGCAGGTCGGAGACAAATTCGTCTTCGGGGTACAAGTCGGCCAGCAGTGGGCTGTGCCCGGTGTGCATGCACCGGAGGTTGCGCGTGTGGCGACTGTTTCCGCCGCGAAAGTGGCGGGGCGCGCTCTCGACCACAATGACGCGGGCGCCAGCTTCGCGCGCGGTCAGCGCGGCGCTCAGGCCCGCGTTGCCGCCGCCGAGCACCGCCACGTCGTACGCGTCCTGCTCGTCGTCAATGGAAAGCACGGACGCCAATTGTAGGCCGGGTCTGTTCTCCAGACCCGGCAATCACCACGCAGGGTCATGTATTGGCGGGTCTATAAAGCAAGACCCGCCCTACGTACGAGAAGGCAAAACCCGCCCTACGTACTCCGCGGCAGCATCCACCGTGCGAGTATGCGAGGCGCCGCAAGCACGGCGACCGCTACAACCAGCAGAACGGCGCTGATCGGCCGCCTGACGAAGACCGAGAGATCGCCTTCGCTGATCGACACGGCTCGGCGGAACTGCTGCTCTGACATCGGTCCGAGAATCAGACCGATCACTGCCGGCGCCATCGGCACATCATTCGCGCGCATCGCAGCACCAAAGATACCGATCGCGTACAACACGGCCAGATCGAGCACCGACCGGTTGAGGCTGTACGCACCGAGCGACGCCAGCACGATGATGACGCCGAAGAGCAACCGCCTGGGCACCAGCATGACTCGCGCCCACACACCGGCAAGCGGCAGGTTCAGGACCAGCAGCATCACGTTGCCGATGAACAGGCTGGCAACCAGCGTCCAGACGAGGTCGGGCCGCGAGGCAAACAGCAACGGACCCGGCTGAAGGCCGTACTGCTGAAACGCGGCGAGCATGATCGCCGCCGTCGCAGACGAGGGAAGACCAAGCGTAAGCAGCGGTACCAGTACACCTGCGGCCGACGCGTTGTTGGCAGCCTCGGGGCCTGCAACACCCTCGATGGCGCCGTGCCCGAATCGTTCTGGCTCGTGACTGAGACGCTTCTCGACCATGTAAGAAAGGAACGTCGGAATCACCGAGCCGCCGCACGGCAGCACCCCCAATGGAAAGCCGATGGCCGTTCCACGCAGCCAGGGCTTCCACGATCGCTTCCAGTCGTCGCGGCTCATGCCCGTGAAGTCGTGCAGCGTCACGACCTCCATCTTCTCGCGGCCGTGACGCCAGGCCTGGAAGAGGGTCTCCCCCACTGCGAACAGCCCGATCACGAAGATCACGACGTCGATGCCATCGAGCAGTTGCGAGATGCCGAACGACAAGCGCGCCTCGCCGGTCAATTGGTCGATGCCAACCAATCCCAGCGCCAGGCCCAGGAAGAGGCTGAAGAGCCCTCGGGCAATGGACGAGCCGAGCAGCACCGACACGGTCGTGAACGCGACGACCGTCAGCGCGAAGTACTCCGCGGGCCCGAAGCGAAGCGCGAACGACGCCAGGGGCGGTGCAAAGAATGCCAGCGCGAGAGTGGCGATCGTGCCCCCGATAAACGATCCGATGGCCGCGGTCGTCAGCGCCGCCGCCCCGCGGCCCTGGCGCGCCATCATGTGGCCGTCGATGGCAGTGACGATCGACGCCGTCTCGCCCGGGGTATTCAGCAGGATGCTGGTCGTGGACCCACCGTACATCGCCCCGTAGTAGATGCCGGCAAACATGATGAACGCGCTCGTGGGTTCGAGTGTGAACGTCGCCGGAAGCAATAGTGCGACGGTCAAGGCAGGGCCAATGCCCGGGAGCACGCCAACCGCCGTGCCAAGCGTGACGCCCGCCAACGCCCACGCGAGGTGCGGCAGTGTGAGCGCGCTCGCAAACCCTTGGCCGAGCGCATGCAATGTATCCACTACCTACAACCAGCGCCCGATGACGCCTGCAGGCAACGTCACATTGAGCACGCGAACGAACAGCAAGTACGCGCAGGTCGAGACAGCGAGCGCGAACAGCGCATCGCGTCCAGCGTGCTGACGGTCGAAAGCCCGAGCCGTCAGCCAAAAGAGAGCTGTTGACGCCAGCACAAATCCTGCCTGCTCCATCAGCACCAGGTCGATGGCCATCCCCGCTGCAATCAGCGCGACGCGTCGTCCATCGTCGATCGTCCATCGTCCATCGTCCATCGTCGATCGTCCATCGTCCATCGTCGATCGTCCGGCGTCCATCGTCGATCGTCCGGCGTCGCGGCTCCTCGGCGAAGCCGCACGCGCGCGAACAGTCTCGAACACCGCTGCGCCGATCCAGAACACGAGACCGACGAGCACGAGCAAGGGATACACACCGGCGGTGCGTGATGCCGTTTCTCCTGTTCCCAATCCGAGCTTGGTCAGGATCGCGCGCACGCGCGTGTCTTCGGATTGAGCGAATCGGGTGAACTCGCCGCCAGCCAGATAGCGATCGATCCAGTGATGGCGCTCGAGCTCTTGACGCCATTCGGCCGACCGCACCATGGTCTCGACGGCTCTCTCGAGACGCTCCCGATCGACAGCGTTGATGCCGGGCGGCGCAACCAGCGAGCGCCAGTTCTCGAGCTCAACGTCGACACCCTGCTCGCGGAAAGTCGGGATCGGAACGCCGGGCAACCGCTCGGCGCTCGAGATGCCTAGCGCGCGCACGGTGCCCGCGTCGATCTGCGGAGCGAACTCTGCCAGGCCGTTGATGCCCGCCGACACCTGCCCGCCAAGAATCGCAGACATCGATTCGCCTCCGCCAGAGAACGCGATGTAGTTCACACGTCGTGGCGACACGCCAACAGCATCGGCCACGAGTCCGGCCAGCATCTGATCGGTCCCGCCGGCCGATCCGCCTCCCCACGAAATCGACTCGGGCCGTTCCCGGAACGCTCGGACGAGATCGTCGAGCGATCGGAACGGTGACGCCGTAGGGACCACGATGACTTCGTATTCGCCTGTCACCCTCGCAATGGGCGTCACCTCGCGGAGCGTCACCGGTGACGCGTGCGTGACGATGGCGCCGAGCATAATCAGACCCGAAACCATCACGACGTCGCCGTTCCCACGCTCGGCACCGATGAACCGCGCGAGCCCGATCGTGCCGGCCGCGCCGGGAATGTTTTCAACCGATGAGGTGTGAACGATACTGGCGCGCTGCAGTACCTGCTGCATGACGCGTGCGGTTTGATCCCATCCTCCGCCCGGGGCCGCGGGCGCGATGATCCGGAGGTGCTGGTAGGCGGGCTGTGCAGCAACAGGCGTCGCGACAGTGCTGAGGCTCAGCGCGACAATCGAGAACCAGCGTCCGGACCGAGGACCAAAGGCCAAGACTAGATCAGGGCGCGACGCATGCGAAGTTCGCCGCTTCGTCGATGCTCCCTGTGCCCTTATAGCGTGCGACCTGCGGATAGGGACAGAGTGGACGCGTCCGAGTCACTTTTCCCGCGGTGACCTTCGACGCTTCGATCCGCTGCGGCAGCTGTGCGTTCTCGACCCAGGAATTGAGCGCGCTCATCATGTCGAACGTGTCCGGCCCTTCGCCACCGCCACAATGACCCATCCCCGGCACCATATAAAGACGCACCCAGGTTGACCCGCCGGCAGGAGCTTTTGTTGCACGGAGTGCACTCGTGTAGAAGTTGACGCTCGCCTGCGGCGCGATGCTCGGATCGCTCCAGCCGTGATACATGAGGAGCTTGCCGCCATGCTCGGTAAATGCCGTCAGGTTCGGATCGACGGCCGACAGCGTGCCATGACCGGCCTTTTCGGCAATGTCGAGATCCCGCTCGAGATCGAACGTCCGCCAGTTCCAATTCGGATCCTTGAAGATGACGTACTTGAACGATTCCAGCGCATTCACGTACGGGTCGGGACCACTGAGCATACGCGTCCACCCGAGCTCGGTGCCCGGTTCGAAGCCAGGGAAGATCAGCTTGCCAGTGCGACGATTCTTCACCGGGCTCATGACGACCTTCGCGGCTTCGAGCTGCGCAGCGGTCAGACAATTCGGACCGTCGGCGCCACGGCACATGAGGATGGCCGGATCGAAGCGGCAGCGCGTTGGATTCTCGATGAGGCCATCCTCAACACCATCGATCTTGTCGCAGGCTTTGAGCACCGCTTGATGAATGACTCGATGCTTTTCCGGCGGGATGAAGCTTGCTCGATCCTTCAACATCGCCTGCGTCATCCAGACGCGCCACGCGTCGAGGTGGGTCTTCGGATTGGCGGCGGCACCGGCAACTATGCCGTCGAAGTCGTTCGGGAATCGCTGGGCCGCGACGAGAGCCTGCCGACCGCCGGTTGAGCAGCCGTTGAAATACGACCGCTTCGTATCCGCGCCATAGAAGGTGTTGACGAGCGCCTTGCTCTTCACGGTCATCTCGTGCACCGACCGATAGGCGTAGTCGATCAGTTTCTCGGGATGGCCAAGGGCAAAGCTCGCTGACCCGCCCGTGTGTCCTGTGTCGGTGGAACTGGTCGCGTATCCGTCGCGTAGTGCGCGAGCCATCGCTGCATAGCCGATTGAACCGGCCCACCCGCCATTGCCAACCGCCTGGTACTTCCCGTTCCAGCCGGATGCGGGAAGCCACACTTCAACTTTGATGTCGGAATCGGATGTCGGTTTGATCGTTGCGGCCACGCGGCAGAAAGCGGGCAGCGTTTTGAATGCCTCTCCGCCACCTCCGGCTGCCGGCGGCGAGAATCCGCCAGCGGCGACCGACTGCGCCATCGTGATTGTCGTGTCGGGCAGCTTCAGCGTCGACAGGCTCTCGCACGAGCCGGCGGCCGTCAACGGCTCGATCGAAACCCAGAGGGCCACGCAGACTACCGACAGCGCGATCGTCACCAACTTCATGGCATCTTCTCCGGACGCCGGGTCTAAACAGCAAGACCCGGCCTACGTACGTAGGGCGGCTCCTGCTCTTAGGACCCGCCTAGACATTTACCTGCCGTGCGATAAAGGCCTTGACCATTTCACGCGCGCGGTCTGTCTGTGGCCCTGGTTGAGCCACCCACTCGTGCACACTGCCCTCGAAGAGCTCATATTGGCATTTGCCGCCGGCGGCATTGTAGGTTGCCGCGAACTTTTCCTGCACAGCCGGGAGCACGTTGTCGTCGAGCGCTCCCTGCATGATCAGCATCGGCACGCGCGGCACAGCCTCGTGGCGCTCGAGAATTTCCTGTGGATTGCCCTCATGGATCGTCTCCCACGGCTTGAAGAACGTGGTGTGATTGGCGACCATGCTGTCGCGTTTCAGCTTTTCTGCATTCTGGAAGCGCGCAAACGGATCACTGATCGGAGAACGCATCGCGACGTATGCCACGGTGGCGTCGACATCTCGCGCAACGGGCAGGGGAATCGCGTTGTAACGCTTATCGCGAGGGCGCAGGGCCAGGAGCTCGGCGACGTGACCGCCGCTGGAGCTCCCGTAGATGCCGATCTTCGATGGGTCGCCGTTCCAGGAGGCCGCCTTCGACTTGAGCCAGCGGACGGCGTAGTTGGCGTCTTGAACGCACGCCGGGTAGGGCGCCTCGGGTGCCAGCGTCATGTCGATCGCGACCACGAGGATGCCGCTCGATGCCACCGCCCGATCCATAGGTTCTTCGGCAAGGCGGTTCTTGGCGTTCCAGGCACCGCCGTGCAGGTCGAGGACGGTCGGGAACGGCCCCACTCCATTTGGTCGATAGATTCGGGCCATCAGCATCCGTCCGGCCTGATTGCGTCGGAGCTCGACTTCGCTCACGGTGATCTCCAACCTGGCGGCGGGATCGTAGGCAGCCACGGCTCGGGCTGCAGCATCCGCAGAATCGGCGGTGGAACCAACCCCCTGCATGGCTGCGCCGAGTGCGGCTATTTGGATAAGAAAGTCCCGGCGGCCGAGAGGATGCGTCTGCATGTACACACTATGGGACACGGACCCCGGCGCCGGCAAGCACCAATCCAGGCACAGGCCACTAGTTTCGTGGCTCTGGGATCTTTAGACGGGCGCGCGGCGCTCACGTCGGCGTACGATGCCCAGTGTCGTGAGCGCGAGCGCGGAAATGGCCGCAAAGTGACCTGAATGCCGGAGTTGATTCAACAGTTCGTCACCATCAAGGGCAGCCGGCTGCAGTACCAGTGGCACGGCCCGCGCGCGAGCGATGCTCCCACGATCGTGTTCCTTCACGAAGGACTCGGATCGATTGCGCAGTGGCGCGACTTTCCCGCCGCGCTCTGTGCGCGCACCGGGTACGGCGGTCTCGTCTACAACCGTCAAGGGCACGGAGGCTCCGAAGCATCCCGGGCGCGGCCTTCGTTGCGCTATATGCACGACGAGGCGCTCGAGATCCTGCCGCGGCTGCTCGATGTGTTCGAAATCCACGCGCCGGTGCTCCTCGGCCACAGCGACGGCGCCTCCATCGCGCTGATCTACGCCGGCGCGCAACTCGGTTCGCCGACAGCGCTCGTGCTCGAAGCCCCTCACGTTTTCGTCGAAGACATCACGGTCCGACGCATAGCCGAAGTCTCTGACGCGTACCGGTCCACAAGCCTGCGCGAGCGGCTTGCGCGATACCACGGTGGCAACGTCGACTCACTCTTCGACCGCTGGAGCGGCACGTGGCTGAGTGCCGAGTTCCGCGGATGGAATATCGAGGAGTACGTTTCGGACATTCAGTGCCCCATGCTGGTCATACAGGGGACAGACGATGAGTACGCCACACTGCGGCAGGTGCACACGATCGCGGCCTGCGTGGCAGGCCGCGTCGACACACTCATCCTCGAGGACTGCGGGCACTCGCCACATGTCGACCAGCGATCGGTCGTCGAAACAACGGTGGCTGCATTTCTGGATCTCCGTCACTCCCATTGACGGCGGAACCATCCTCACTTACTGTCTTCAGAAACGTCTGACATCCGAAAGATAGAGGTGGCCGTGGCTCGATCGAAGCTACCCGAAACGACACCCATTGAACGGCGCAGGTTTCTGCAAAGCGGCGCCATGATGGGCGCAGCCACGCTCATGGCATCCGCTGATGCCCTTGGCGCTCAGCAGGCGACCCCGCCGGAGACCGCGCGACCGCCGGCTACGCCCGTCATGACGGCGGCGGCCGAAGCGACGCCGCCGGTCGAAGACGACGGGCTCACGACAGACAGCGCCGGATCCGACTTCATGGTGGACGTCATCAAGTCGCTCGGGTTCGAGTACATCTGCGCCAATCCGGGTTCGAGCTTTCGCGGCCTCCACGAATCGGTCATCAATTACGGCGGCAATCAGAAGCCCGAGCTCATCACCTGCTGCCACGAAGAATCATCTGTGGCCATGGGCCACGGCTACTTCAAGGTTGAAGGCAAGCCGCTGGCAGTGATGGCACACGGCACGGTTGGACTGCAGCACGCGGCGATGGCGATCTACAACGCGTGGTGCGACCGCGTGCCCGTGTACATCATCCTCGGCAACTACGCCGATGCCGCGACCAGGCGCGGAGCCGAGTGGTACCACGGTGCGCAAGACGTTGCCGCCATGGTTCGCGATTACACGAAATGGGACGATACGCCGTGGTCGCTCGGCCACTTCGCCGAGTCGGCAGTACGCGCGTACCGCATCGGCATGACGCCGCCGATGGCACCGGTGGTGATCGTCGCGGACGGCCCGCTTCAAGAGGACGGCATCAAAGACCGCGGCCAGCTCTCGATTCCGAGGCTGACGATGCCGACGGCGCCTCAAGGTGACGCGGCCGCGGTGGCAGAGTTGGCGCGGCTGCTGGTCGCCGCCGAAAACCCGGTGCTCGTTGCCGATCGGCTCGCGCGGACGCCAGCCGCGATGCCGTTGCTCGTGGAGCTGGCGGAGACGCTGCAGGCTGCCGTCATCGACAAGGGCGGACGGATGAACTTTCCGTCGCTCCATCCTCTCAATCAATCGGAGCGTGCGAACGCCGTCATCGCCACGGCGGATGTCGTCGTGGGCCTCGAGGTGACGGACTTCTGGGGAACCGTCAACGCGATGCGAGATCAGCAGCATCGCACTCAGCGACCGCTCACCAAGCCAGGCGCCAAGCTGATCACCATCACAACCGGCGAGTTGTATGTCCGGTCGAATTACCAGGACTTCCGCCGTATGGCGGATGTTGACCTCGCGATCGCCGCCGACGGAGAGGCGACGTTGCCGGCGCTCATTGACGCCGTCAAGCGCCTCCTCACGGGCGATCGCCGGCGCATCTTCGAAGAACGAGGGGCGCGGTTGGCCGAGGCCAGACGGGCCACGCTCGAACGTGCGCGGCTCGCGGCGTCGTACGCCTGGGACGCGAGCCCCGTGAGCACCGCACGTCTGTGCGCAGAACTCTGGGCGCAGATCAAGCAGGAGGACTGGTCGCTGGTGTCGAGCTACTACAGCGATGGTGGCGGCTGGCCCAGGCGGCTCTGGGATTTCAAGAAGCCCTATCAGTGGCTCGGAGATGCCGGCGGGGGCGGAATCGGCTATGGCGCGCCCGCCTCGGTCGGCGCCGCGCTCGCGAACAAGCGGCACGGGCGGTTGTCGGTGGCCATTCAGACAGACGGCGATCTCATGTACGCGCCCGGGGTGCTGTGGACCGCCGCGCACCACAAGATTCCGCTGCTCAGCATCATGAACAACAACCGCGCGTACCACATGGAAGTGATGCACGTGCAGCGCATGTGCAACCGGCGCAGCCGGGGCGTCGAGCGCGGGCAGATCGGCAGCATGCTCTCCGATCCCAACATCGACTTCTCGAAGCTCGCGCAGGGACTGGGCGTGCACGCCGAAGGGCCGATCACCAATCCACAGGAGGTCGGTCCGGCGATTGCGCGCGCCCTGGCGGTGGTGAAGCGTGGCGAGCCGGCACTTGTGGATATCGTGACGCAGGCGCGTTGAGAGTCCCCGGATGATGATCAAGAAGATGACGCTCAGACACGTGCGCGCGGCGGCGGTTGGCGTCTCGCTCGCGGCGATGGCGTCGCTGTCGCCGGCTCCAGCCATCGCACAGGCGCAGGCCCCGGTCGAGGCACCAGCCGCGCCGGCCGGAAGCGCCGCGAAAGGCAAAGCGCTTTACGGAAGGATCGGCTGCTATCAGTGCCATAGCGAACAGGGGCAAGGTGGCACGCAAGGGCCCAGGCTGGGGCCGAGGCCGATTCCCTTCCAGGCGTTTCTGAGATATCTGCGCTCGCCGAGAGGCGAGATGCCGCCGTACAAAGCGAAGGTGATGTCCGATCAGGATGTCGCCGACGTGTACGCGTTCCTGCAGGCGCTGCCACCTCCCCCGCCGCTCAGCAGCCTGCCGTTGTTGCAGCCGTAGGGGGGAGAGTCCAGATTTTAGATTTTCACCAAAAGGAGTATCCCGTGGCCATAAAACGATCTCGCCGTGAATTCATTCAGGCATCCGTCATGGTCGCGGCGTCAGGCACCTTTCTCAGAAGCGCCTGGGGCGCCCAGACTCAGTTCGTCGTCGCCGACACTGCTTTCGGCAGGATTCGCGGCGTGGATGCCGACGGAATCAAGACCTTCAAGGGCATCCCCTATGGCGCCAACACCGCGGGGAAGAATCGCTTCATGCCGCCAGTCAACCCGTCCAAGTGGGCCGGCGTGAGGGACGCGCTGGAATATGGACCGAGCGCCCCGCAGAGTGAGCCTGACGCACCTGTCGTCACATCCGATTTGGCCGTCGCCGGTGCGGGTCTGACCGCAGAGAGTGAAGACTGCCTGGTGCTGAACATCTGGACGCCGGCGGTCAACGACGGTCGGAAGAGGCCCGTGATGCTGTGGTGCCACGGCGGCGGATTCTCCAGCGGATCGGGATCGTCGCCCATCACCGACGGGACGAACCTGGCCCGGCGCGGCGACGTGGTCGTCGTCACCATCAATCACCGGATCAACGTGCTTGGTTTCACCTACCTCGCAGAGCTCGGGGGCGCGGATTTCGCACAGTCGGGAGACGCGGGCATGCTCGACATCGTGCACGCGCTCAAATGGGTGCGCGAGAACATCGCGCAGTTCGGCGGCGATCCGAACATGGTCACGATCTTCGGGCAGTCCGGCGGCGGACGCAAAGTGGAGACGCTGCTGGCGATGCCCTCTGCGAAGGGACTCTTCCATCGCGCGATCATCGAGAGCGGTGCGACCATCAAGCTCGTCGAAATCGCGGACGCCACGCGTGTCGCCGATGCGTTGTTGTCGAAGCTGGGGCTGAACAAGTCACAAGTGCGCGTGCTGCAGAGTCTCCCTGTCGACAAGATCATGAGCGCCTACTTCGCCGTCGTGCGCAGCATGAAGGTCGATCAAATGACAATGGGATTCTCTCCGACCGTGGACGGCAAGGCCCTCCCCAGGCACCCCTTCCATCCCACTGCGTCGGCGGTGTCCGCGAGTGTGCCCGTCATGATCGGTTCCACTCGCACGGAGTTGACGTCGAGGGGCGATGCCGCGTCGTTTTCGCTATCCGACGAGGGCATGCGCGGACGCATCCGGACCCTTCTCGGTGCCAGCGCCGATGGCGTGATCGATGTCTACCGCAAGGCGAATGCCGGCGCGACAGCGTCTGACATTTATTTCCTCATTGCCAGCGATCACGCGTACGGGGCGCCCATCATGAAGATCGCCGAACGGCGGGCCGCGCTCGGCACCGCCCCGGTATACCTGTACTATTTCTGCTGGGAGTCGCCGATCGAAGGAGGCCGGCTGAAATCGCCCCATACAATCGAAATCCCGTTTGCGTTCGACACGGTCAAGGTGGCACGACTGACGGCCACCAGTCCGGACGCACCGGCGCTCGCCGACAAAGTGAGTGATGCCTGGATTGCGTTCGCGCGGAACGGCGATCCAAACGTGTCGAAGTTGCCGCGCTGGCCGGCATTCGACCCCAAGAACCGTCCAACGATGGTCTTCAACAACGAGAGCAAGGTGGAGAACGATCCGATTCGCGAACAGCGACTGGCGATGTTCAGCGCGATGAACCTGACGTGATGCGAATGGCGAGCCGCATGAAGAAGTCGCAGTACGCCCCAGTGGTACTGCCCGCCCTCATCGGAGTCGCCGGACTCCTGTTGGGATCTCTTCTGACACATTGGCTCGGCACGGCGAGGGAAAAGGAAGCCACTGCACAGACCGCTCGCTCGGAACGGTTGACGTTTTATCAGACGGTAAGGGTGCACCTGGAGGCAAGTGATTCCGCTTTCGACAATCAGGCTGCGCTCAGGGATCGACTCGTCAAAAGCCTCGCCGACAGGTATGGCTCTGAGGACATGGAGTACGAACCACTCTTCCGGGAGTACTGCTCAAAAAAGTGTCGCGGAAGGCAAGCGCTTCCCTCCAGGATTAGGGGGCAGGATTCAGCAAATCGTTATCGAACTTCAGAGTGAGGTCGTCGAACATCGATGAGCAGTCGCATCGCCTCATTCCTCACTCTCCTTCCTAATCGCGGCATCGATCAACTCCACCGCCCGAGCCTTCGCCGCGAGGTTGATCGTGTCCGCGACAACAGCGGCGCGCAGGGCCTTGAGGCGATCCACGGCGTATTCCGTCAGAGTGTGCTCAATGCTCCCAACCGAATCGTTCGTAAGGAGGGAGCAGTTCTCGGTGCGCTCTATCTGGCGAGCGAGCGCGTGTGCACGGCGGCGGCGGTCGGATTGAGGCATAACTTACGTGAAACGACAGCTCTCACAAGAAACGACGGGGATGGGGTCATGCAGAAGGTTAGCGAACCACAATTAGATATGCAATTAAATACCTAAATATCGAGTTCCACTGAGCGCGACTGCTGACTGCTGACTGCTGACTGTTGTTCTCTCGCGATACGCCCGTCAGATCGATCGAACTCGGTATAATCCGCGCATCATGCTCGGAGCCTGAGGAATAGGCATAGTGTATCGCGGGCTCTCTCTTGTCGGTCCAGGTACAGCCCTGCGGGTGCTCGTGCTGTGTGCCGTGGCAGCACTCCCCAGCGCCAGCTCAGATGTCGGAGCGCAGACCGCTCCCGGTCGAACACGTGTCCTCCGCGCTGCATTTATTGCGGCGAATCCCGCGATGACCGTGAAGGATCCAGTCACAGGCGCGATAGGCGGGCCGGCAGTCGAGCTCGCGCGAGAGCTGGCCCGTCGGCGCGGGGTGGAAGTGAGGCTTATCGGCGTCCAGACACCCCAACATGTCATAGATGCGGTCCGGAATGGCGACGCCGACATCGGATTCGTCGCCTACAACCCGGAGCGCGAAGGGCCTGTCGCGTTCTCTCAGCCCTTCATGTTGGTACTACAGACATTCGTCGTCCGCGAGGATTCGTTACTTCAGTCGGTCAAGGATATCGATCGGCCGAATCAGAAGATCGGCGCACGACGTGCGGACTCGATGGCCCTCTATTTGGCTCGCACGCTGAAACAGGCCCAGCTCGTCGAAATTACCGAGCCGACAGGAACCGAGGGCATCCAAGGTGTGCTGAGCGGGCAGTGGGACGCCTTCGGCACGAACCGCCAGCGACTGACCGAGGCCCTGCGAAACGCTCCAGGATTGCGTCTGCTGAAGGACGATTTGTACGGCGTCGAGCAGACCGTGATCGTGCCGAAGGAGGATCAGGAAAACCTCAAAGCCGTCAATCAGTTCATCGATGACATACGGACCTCGGGATTCCTGCGCGCAACGATCGATCGGAGCGGCATCATCGGCATCGCCGTCGCGCCCTAGAACGATTACGGCAGGTGCGTTACACTGACGTTGGAGACGCCATGATCTTACAGAGTGCGGTGATCGCCGGAGTGCTTGCTGCGGCCGCCGAGACGCCGGCGGTGGTGGTTCAGGCTCCGGATTCGCCCGTGAAAATCGGACGGGCGACCGTGCTCACCGTCGCTGGAGATCCGCCGGTCCTTCTTTATGCGGCGACCAATCAGACCGATAACGACCTCGAGCAGTTCACAGTGATGGTCTTCATCTTCGACGCGAAGGGGACGCTCAAAACAGAGCAGATAGCGCCTGGACGGCGCACGCTCGAAGCAAAGAGCACGAAGTATTCCACGATCGTCCTCGATGGTGGCCCGGTCGATCCCGCCGGCTCCATCGTCATCGGAGTCAACCAGGCACAGCGGGTGAATTCAGACGAGTGGTGGCGTGCGGATCTCAAGGCGGCGGCGGAAACTGCCGTTCCGCGAAAGAAACCATAGAAACCGCCGCGGTTTGCACGCTGCCCTCCTCATCGCCGCAACGGCATGTCGTGTGTGTCCCATTTGTAAGCCGACGCGACGCGCTGTTGCACTTCGGCAATGAGGCGGCCCCCGGCATCGCCGTTAGTCATGGCGGCGAAACCGTACCCTTTCAGCTTGTGCACGATCAGCAGGCACTGAAACCCCCAATTCGATCCGCCATGCTGCAAATACCAGCCTTCGCCGACTTTGTCTAGCTGCATACCGATCGCAAATGGGCCAACGCCTACCGGCGTTGCCATCTCCATCGCGACCGGCCGCGTCAAGACGCGGTTCGATCGACCCTGTAGCGATTTCTGGAGTTCGATCCCGAAGCGCGCGAGATCGGGCGCGGTCGTCCACAAACCAGCTGCAGCGAGTTCGGGATAGACATGCCACTTGACATCGCGCGCATTGCCGTTTCGATCGTGACCGCGCGCGGCCAACTTGTCGTGCTCTGCGGACAGTGGCTGTTCGAATGCGCTGTGCTTCATGCCGATCGGCATCAGTACCCATTCGCGGAGTAGTTCTGGAAACGGTCGCCTCATCACATCAGTCAATAACATTTGGGCGAGTGTGACACCGCCACCTGAATACTTCACCGCCGTCAGCGGTGGGCGTCTGATGACGACCGGGCCGACGTTGGACGGTGCGCCACCTTTCATGATCTCCACGAGCGTCGGAACTGGTGCGCCAGGGCGGTAACCGGGAAAGCCAAACCCATCATCAGTACCTGACGTGTGACTGAGGAGGCCTCTCAGCGTGACAGGCTGTCGCGCAGTATGCTCCGATGTCGGTACCTTCCACGACGTCAGGAATTTGTTGACATCTTCGTCAAGCGACAGACGGCCGTCCTGGACAGCTTTCAAAACGGCCATTGCCGAGACTGGTTTACTGATCGACGCGGCTTGGAACAGAGTGTCAGGAATGACGGTGGCGCCGCTCGTGACATCGGCGAGGCCGTAACCCTTGCTCCAGTGAATCTCGAAATCGCTGATCACCGCGACACTGATTCCCGGCACACCAGCCTTTTGCATAGCGGCCTGCAACGTGAGACCCGCCAGTTCGCCATCTCGTCCGGTCTGTATCCCTTCGATCGCCGCGATGTGACTCTGAAATCCGGCCGGCTCTTGCGCTCCACATGCCACAACGAGCACAACGGCGCAGACCAGAGTGGTGGCGAACCGCCTTTGGCAAATGTTTCGCGTCATGAGAGCGCCCCCCGATCGACGAAGTATATGGTCTGGGCCGGAAGCGTCTAGCCGTCGATGCCCGGACGCTCTTTCGGCGCGGCCTCGGCTCCAGGTGGTTCGCGGAACGGTTCCACGGCAATGCGCTCGTAACGCACCTCCAGGATGAGCAGTTGCTCCGTGCTGCCCGGCGCGTGAAGAACCACATGGTCACCTGGTCCGGACTTCATCAGCGCCTTTGCCAGTGGCGACACCCAGCTGATGTGGTTGCGGTCGAGATCGACCTCGTCGAGGCCGACGACGCTCACCACGCGCTCCTTTCCCGCGGCATTGGCGTAGCGCACGGTCGCTCCGAAGAAGACCCGCGTCGCCGCCCGCCCGGGTCTCGGGGTTTCCGGATCGACCACTTCCGCGGCATCGATTCGCTTCGTGAGAAAGCGAATCCGCCGATCGATCTGGCGCAGCCGCCGTTTGCCGTACTGATAGTCGGCGTTTTCACTGCGATCGCCGTTGCTCGCTGCCCAAGCCACGACCTGCGTCACTGCCGGCCGTTCCCTGGTCAGCAAAAACCGGTGCTCGTCTTTGAGTCGCTGCAGGCCGCCCGGCGTGATGTAGTTCTTCACTCCCGTGAACTGCGCGTGGCCGTCGGATTCCTTCTTGAACGCCTTGCTCATGGGCTCCCCGATCGGGTTTATGACCTTTCTGGCGTGACCGGCAGCCGTCACTCCCTGACACAACGCACGGAAATTGCCATCTGCTTCTCGCCCTCGCTTTGTCGATAGAGAGCTTGGCTGCCCTTGCCAAAGTTATAGAACGGTGCACTCGCCGGATCATTTTCCGATGCCGTCCAATAGAAGCCGTGAGCCTCAGACCGTGCGTACTGTCCATCAAGGGAGCGGTTGCCACCCAGAACGGCATTGAAGCCTGATGTGCCTCCGCTCAAGAGCGCCGTGTACGCGGTTCTCCCGCTCCCAGCCGAACCGTCACCGACTCCACCATAGTGCTTCACCAGCTGCCGCCATTCGGCGTCAGTCGGCAACCGCCATCCATCTCCCAGTGATTGACATCCCCGCTGCGCCGATTCCCACGTATACAAACGGCCGTATCGACGGCAATTCGACTCCGCATCGTCGTAGCAATAGGATGGCGACGCGTTGACATTCAGATTGGCAGTCGTCCACTGTTTGCCGTCCGCCATCCGTCTGGACGAATGCGTCGTGCCGCCAGATGCTTTCTGGGCTTGCGCCGAGCGGCTCTCCAAGGAGGCGTCAGCGGCCCCGAGCGCAATACTCAGCGCGATTGTCGCGACATACACTCGAATCAGCCTGGCCTTGTCCTTCGCAGCCATGAACGACCACCCATTGCTAACCATCCTACACGCCACGCCCGCGCGGATCCGCAACGAATACTAGTGGCAAGACCGACCCCCGGCAGATTGTTTTCGCAGAGTACGCTCAGTTAGACTGTTTTTCACAACGCTGTATTACAAGGGCGTTGTGAAAAACCTCACTGGTTCCACGGGTTCCTGTTCCACGTTCCCCGTTCGCGGTGGCGCCACGATGACCGGGCGCGCTTTTTTAAGTAAAAAGATGCCGTACTGAATCCGCCGCCCACCTCGTAACGCGGAACCCCTGGAATAGGAACGCGGAACCAGCGGACTACAGATTCTGAAAACCGCGATAGACTCGACGTGGTATGAGCGATGAGAAGCCTGCTCTTGCTGTCCCTCACTCTGCAGATCGAGATTTGGAACGCCTGCTTCAGACGTTTGCTGACGCCTGGAACCGTCATGATGTCGATGCCCTCATGTCGATGATGTCGGAGGACGGAGTGTTTGAGGCTTCGGGAGGTAACGACGTCAACGGCGAACGTCATGTGGGACGCCAGGCCGTTCGGGCCGCATATGCGGCGGTTTTCGCAGATTACCCGGATGCGCACTGGGCTGACGCGCGGCACTTTGTCCAAGGCGACCGAGGTGTGTCCGAATGGACGTTCACCGGAACGCGCAAGGACGGCAAGCGGGTCGAGGTGACAGGCTGCGACTTGCTTACGTTCCGGGACGGCAAGATTGCTCTCAAGAACTCGTTCAGAAAGAATCGACCACCGAGAGGCTAGGGGATCGGCCGTCAAACCATGAAACAACGAACTCTTTTCGCTGCTGTCGTCGCCGTTGCGGCACTGGCCGTAGCGACGGCACAGCCTGCCGGCCAGGCACCCGCAACGGCTTTCGTCGGCGTCAGCGTTCTCACGATGGAGACCGACGCAGTCCTGGCTGACCAGACGGTCATCGTCAGCCAGGGAAAGATCGCATCGGTCGCCCCGGCGGCGAAAGCGCCGATCCCGGCCGACGCAGTCCGCGTCGAAGGCAAGGGCAAGTTCCTGATGCCGGGCCTGGCCGAGATGCACGCGCACATTCCGGGTGGTATGGCCACGGATCAGGCGGTCGAGCGCACGTTATTTCTCTATGTCGCCAATGGCGTGACAACGATTCGCGGGATGCTGGGCGATCCACGGCATCTCGTGTATCGCGAACGCGCGGCAAAAGGGGAAATCGTCAGCCCGCTGATCTACACGTCGGGGCCATCCTTCAACGCCAAGACCGCGGCGACGATTCCCATGGCCGTCGAGGCCGTGATCGCGCAAAAGAAGGCCGGCTACGACCTGCTGAAGATCCATCCTGGCGTGCCGCGCGACGTGTTCGACGCGCTCGCGGCAAAGGCCGACGAACTGAAAATTCCGTTCGCCGGTCATGTGCCGGCAGCCGTCGGGCTGACGCGCGCGCTCGACGCGCGCTACGCCAGCATCGATCACCTCGACGGCTATGTCGAGGCGCTCACGCCGAACCCGGCGGCCGACTCGCAGTTCTTCGGCACCAACTTAATGGGCGCGGTTGACGAATCCAGGTTTGCGTCGCTCGTCGCGGCGTCAAAGGCCGCGGGCGTGTGGCAGGTTCCGACTCAGGTGCTGATGGACAACCTGTTGAACGATCTGCCGACCTCGACACTCGTCGCACGTCCTGAGATGAAGTATGCAATCCCTCCGGAATCGATCAAAAACTGGACGGCACAGCGCGAGAAGTTCCAGCAGATTCCGCAGGCCGACCGAGCGAAGCTGCTCGCACTCCGGCGCCATTTCATCAAGGCGCTACACGACGCCGGGGTGCCGTTCGCCCTTGGCTCTGATGCGCCGCAGCTCTGGAACGTGCCGGGATTCTCCGCGCATCGCGAGCTGCGGTCGCTCATCGATGCCGGGCTGACGCCATATCAGGCACTCAGGACGGGGACAAGGAACGTCGCGACGTACTTGAAGACCGAATCGACGACCGGCACGATCGCCGCCGGCAAGCGCGCGGATCTCGTGCTCCTCGACGCCAATCCGCTGGTGAATATCGACAACAGCAGCAGGATTGCCGGCGTGATGGTGAACGGCCGCTGGATGTCCAAAGCAGCGATCGACAAGCGCCTGGCCGAAGGCTCGTAGTAGGGTGCGGGCGGGGAAACCACTCGACGTTCTTCTTCCGACAATCGGCAGCGCCGGCGACGTGCATCCCTTCGTCGCGCTCGGGCTGGCCCTCACGGCACGCGGACACAGGGCAACCATCCTCACGAACCCGTTCTTTCAGGAGCTCATCGAGGCGC
This sequence comes from Vicinamibacterales bacterium, assembly GCA_963761975.1. Taxonomy (GTDB): domain Bacteria; phylum Acidobacteriota; class Vicinamibacteria; order Vicinamibacterales; family JAMQPK01; genus JAMQPK01. The sequence goes on along the minus strand of CAVXIR010000007.1, from coordinate 733,132 downwards.
AATCACTGGGGTTCCTTCCGGTCGGCACCCTCGATGATGCGCGGGCCATCATCGCCGATCCCGACCTCTGGCACCCGCGCAAAGGATTCGAAGTCGTCGCTCGGCGGGCGATGCTACCGGCCATGGCAGAGATCTACCGGCACATCGAGCGGCACGCGGGCCCGAGCACGGTTGTCGCCGCATCTGGCATTGCATTCGGCGCCCGCCTGGCGCAGGAGCGGCTCGGTGTGCCGACCGCCACCGTCCACCTGCAGCCGAGCATCATCCGCAGCCTCGCCGACGCCGGCATGGCGGGAAACGTGCGGATCTCGGCATCGCAGCCGATGTGGTTCAAGCGCGCGTTTTTTCGCCTGGCCGACTGGCTCGTCATTGACCGGGTGTTACAAAGACCACTCAACGCGTTTCGCTCGACGCTCGGGTTGCCGCCGATCGCCCGCGTCATGTATCGGTGGCTGCATTCGCCAAAGCTCGTCATCGGGTTCTTCCCGGAATGGTTCGCCGCATTTCAGCCCGACTGGCCGCCGCACACCCATCTGGTGGGATTTCCCCTCTGGGATACCGGGCGGCCTAGAACCATCCCCGAGGATGCTGAGAGGTTTCTCGGGGCCGGCCCGCCACCGATCGTCTTCACGCCGGGCTCAGCCACCGCGACGCTTCACCGGTACCTCCGGGAATCGGTAGCCGCCGCGCGCGAGCTCGGGGTGCGCGCGATGCTCGTCACGAACTACCCCGACCAGGTCCCCAGTGATCTCACCTCAGACATCAAGGCCTTCGGGTATCTCCCGTTCAGCGACGTGTTGCCTCGCGCGGCGATGCTTGTCTATCACGGCGGGATCGGCACGCTCGCACAGGCTGTCAAGGCCGGGATTCCCCACCTCGTGGTTCCGAACGGGCACGACCAGTTCGACAACGGCTTTCGTATCGAACGCCTTGGACTGGGACGCAGCATTCCGCAGACTTCGTATCGGGCAAAAGCGGTGACCGGCGCGATTCGCCGGATGCTCGAAGACGGCGAGCTCGGCGCGCGATGCGACGACTATCGTCGGCGTATCGATTCGGATGCGGCCCTGAGACGCGCGTGCGAGCTCATCGAATCCCTGGCGGCGGCGTAAACACATCGATCACAGTTTTCGCCGTCTCAGTTTCGTTTTTGACAGACATAAAGCGTTGCCGGGCAGAATTCCCTACTGTTTTCGCTGGCATGTGGGATGCACGCGCAACTGCCTCACTATGGCCGTTTGCCCGCGCGTGATCCTCGCCCTGCCCGATGCTATTGAGTGTGCGACCATCGGGGAGTGGCTCTCGGCCAATCACTACGAGCCCGTGCGACGAGCGGACGCTCGCACCGCGGCTCGGGAAATGCACGCGCATGATTTTGATCTTCTGGTCACCGACGCCACATTCGCCGTGCGCGATGGCCTTCTCAACGTGAGTCGTCAACGCAATCCGGCGACGGCCGCTGTCGTCATCGGCAACGGCGCCGACGGCGCGCTGTGCGACGCCATGAGCCAGCACGCCATGTACCTCAAGCGACCGCTCGATCGCACCACACTCCTCTGTACTGTGATGATGGCAATCATGGAGGGGCGGCCGACTCGCCGGTCACCACGAAAGATCGCAAACCGTTTCGAAGCCGTCGTGAACGGCGTGCCGTCCCGCATCATCGACGCCAGCCACCATGGCGTGCGGCTTGAGATGCCGCGCCAGGGCCTAACCGCCCTGCCGCCGCATTTCAACGTGCGCGTGCCGCTGATCGGGGTAGCCGTGACGGTGCAGCGGATCTGGACGAGGTCGGCGACGGGGCTGGCCACGCCGGCGATATGGTGCGGCGCTACGTTATCTACCAATCGCCCTGCACTCGAGCAAGGGTGGCGTGGGTTCGTGGATATGCTGCCCGTCGTCGGCGGGACCTCCGCGACATAAGTTCACCGGGCGCAGTTCAGCAGCGCGGCATCCCTCTGAGTTCAATCGTAGTAAGCGAGTGTGCGCTGCTCGATGCTGGACACGGAGAAATCTTGCTTAGACCTGCCGCGGGCTTCGACGACCTTCTTGATCCAGTTACCACGCAGATCGTAGTCATAGTGGAAGTGGGCTTCCGAGCGGCTGACGCTCTCATTGGTGGGGCTATCTGCTAGCCGCCCCTGGTCGTCGAAGTTGCGGTCTCGCTTCTCGTGCTCTGAAATCTCCTCAATCTGATCTCCATGGTCGTTGTAATTCATCCTTTGCACATCCCGGCCTAGCCCCCCGAACATCGAGGTGTGCGTTTCGATTCTGTGTCCTTGAGCATCGTACCGATGCAAGCGGCGCGCAACACCCGCGCCAAACAGCGCGCGCACCGATTCCACCTGTGCAGAACTCATTCCCGCTAGTACCTCTGGTGGAAGCGCATCTATGATCATCGTTTGGGCCTCCTCCACGAGGTGCCCCATTCCGTCGTACATGAACTCGACGCGACTCAGAATCCGTCCGCCCTTATCGGAGAAGAGAACCTCAGTAGGCTGGTCGCGCGTGTTGTGGAGCGTCGTCAGCGTGGCGGCGCCGGGCGCTGAGTAACCGCAGTCCGAACCCTCCACTCCCCACAAATACATTGTGTCTGAGCTCTGACCCGCCAAGTCGACATGGAACGTTTTCTCTTTCCGGCCTGTCGCGTCGTACTCGTAGCTTTCAGCAATGCGTTCGCTGCCATCCGGAGCCTGAGCGACAATGCGCATCAAACGCCCGGCGGAGTCGTATTCGTAGCGCTGAAAATCGACCCTCCCAGCCGCGTCCTCAGTGCGCACCGTCGCGAGCTGCCCTGCGACGTTGTACTCATACGTCGACGTCCACACTGAGCCGTCCGGGTTGTGGTGCCGGCGGCGCGCGAGAGAACCATCCGCACGGAACTCGATGATGGTCGTGTCGCCACGCTCCTCGGTCTCGCACAGCTCCGCACCGCAGCGCCCTGAATACCACGTGCGTTCAATCCGACAACTCTGGACTGGCCCTCGCAATCCCCAACGATCACGTTCGGTCACTCTTCCAACCATAGCGCGCCAGCGCCCGATGTGTGCCGAAAAAGAAAGTTGCGCCGCCACTCAATCCGTCGTTTGCGCCGCGCCAGGTTTTGGTGTCTACTCGTCGTCACTCACAACACCCTCTCGTCTGGGGCCTTTTCAGTCTTGGGAGATCGGCACATGAAACGATTCATCTTTTGCGTCACCCTCGCCGGCGTCTTCTCGCTGGTCCCGCTGGTCATTGACGCGCAGCAAACCCCGGCGGCTCAGCGCCCGGAGCTCGCCATCCTCTACACCGTCGACGGCCTCAGCGACAAGGCGCCGGCTCGCGTCGCGATGCCAAATTTTCAGGCTCTGGTGGCGCAGGGCGCCTATTTCCGTCAGAACTGGACCGTGCAGACAGCTGACCCTTCCAACCGCTTCCCACCGAGTCCGTGGGCGGAAAATGGTTACACGTCCTCGATTCCAAATGTGGTGCAAATGTCCGGCACGGCCATGATCCTGCCGGGCAAGCAGAAGTACGTCCAGGACTCGTTCTTTCCGCTCAAAATCACGGCCCACGTGGTGAACGAGATCAGCTATCGCTCCCTCGACGGAAGTTTCCACTACACGGCGCAGGCGGGCGGGTCCGGGATGCGCGCGGCCGGCTACAAAGTGGGCAACGACAAAACGTTGTTCTGGGCGACGACGTTTCTTCGTGAAGTCGATCCCACGTTCATGTGGATTCACATGCAGGACACCGGCGTGGCCGCCGGCGAGAGTCGAAACGCGCCAGCGGGATCGACCTACAAGGACAACATCTGGGGCGAGGGTTCGCCATACATAAAGGCTCTGCAGCAGCAGGACGTGTACCTGGGCCAATTCGTCGACGCGCTGAAAAAGAGCGGCAAATGGGAGAAGACGGTGATGTTCATCACCGGCGACCACGGCGAGCAGACTGCGGGCGGGCATCCCGCGAACATTCCCGAGGCGTGGACGATGCCGCTCGTCATGGTGGGCCCTGGCATCAAGAAAGGCGTCACCTTCGACTATACCGAGGCGATCGATACCGTGCCCACGCTTTGCCACCTCATGGGCGTCAACCCGCCGCTCAACGCGGACGGACGGATTCTGGCAGAAGCGTTGGTCAGCCCGCCCGCCGGCGTGCCGCCGCGCCAGCAGAAGATCAAAGAGATCAACTTCCTCCTGCTCGAGATTGAAAACGCGCTCGCGAAGTTGACATCCAGGCCGGGCGCCGCACCCACGACCGGAGGACAGGGACGGTTTTCAGCGCTGCGTCAGGCCCAGCAGGATTACTTCGACATCGAGCGTATTCTCGAGTGGCACCAGTTTGGTACCTACGATCGGCTCATTGCCCACCACAAGCAGCTGCTGGCGCGCCTGAACGCGATGTTGGCAAAGTAAGGGCTTATGGCTTTCCCAGAGGAGGCTCTTCCGATGAAGCTTAGTCGATTGATCGCAATCGCTGTTGGCGCGTGTCTGGTGCTGGCAACAACGGGTGCCCAAGTGGCGGTGCAGGCGCAGGAGCAACAGATCGAGGTCTGGACGCCGATGCCAGTGAAACCCAATCCGTTCGTCCCACCGCACAAGGCGTGGACGAAGCTTTCGGACGTGCTCGCCAAGCACAAGGGTCAGCAGAACTGGTCTGAGCTCATCGTCGACGACAACCTCTTCCACGGCGAGTACATCTCGATGGCGCCGGGCGCGAAAACGCCGCGGCGGTTTCATCAGGACAACCGCGCGTTCTGGATTGTGCAGGACGGGCAGATTCGCTTCACGATCGAGGGGCAGGAACCGTTCGTGGCGACCAAAGGTTTCCTCGTGCAGGTGCCGAAGCGGCTGGTTTACAGCATGGAGACCATCGGAGACCGGCCGTCGCTGCGTTTCGAAGTGCTGATGGCGAATGCGCAGACGATGTATCCGGCCGATGAGACGCCACCGTCCACGCCTGGAATACGGTTCGAGAAGACTCGCGTTGCCAATAGCAAAGGCTCCTACGACGAAGCCAACGTGCCTTACATCGACTACAACCTGACCATCGCCGGCAAGCAGAAGCCGAAGAAGAACCCTACCCAGTTCGTCGGCGACGCGCACGACGGTAACTATGTGAACGTCGGCATCGCGAACATTCTTCGCGGCGATCCCAAAACGCAGAAGCCCGCGCCACCCGGCGACAAGGGGCACCTGCATGTCACCGGTCCGGAGTTCTGGTTCGTCCTCGAAGGTAAAATGGAAGCGACGATTGGCTCAGTGCCGACCTTCGTCGCCGATCAAGGGGACATCATCTACGCTCCGGCGACCATGTGGCACCAGCTGCGATTCGCGGGTACTGAGATGGCGACGAGACTTGCCGTCGTTGGTTACGCGTTTTCGCACGTGTTTCCAGGGGGCGGAGGCGCCGACAGCGCCCTACCGACAGCCGTCGCTCCAACGAAGCGCTGAAGCGTTGCCATATCTCCGCAGTCTGAGCGCATCGCTGGCGCTGGCCACGCTGGTCCTGACTTTCGCCGCGGTTCCTGACACTCGCGCGATCGAACGGATCGTCGCGGTGACCTTCGATGATCTGCCCGCGACGTCTGCCGGAGCGATCGCTTCCGACACCGCGAGCCTCGAGGACCTCACGCGAAGACTCGTGACCGCGGTACGGCAGCACAATGTGCCGGCGATCGGCTTCGTCAACGAGAGCCAGCTGTTCGTGGCGGGCGCGCGGGCCGACGATGTGGAACGGCGGACCGGGCTGCTGAGGATGTGGCTGGACGCCGGCCTCGAGCTCGGCAACCACACCTACTCGCATCGCGATCTCAATCTGATGCCGCTCGGTCAGTTCCAGGCCGACGTGATCTGCGGCGAGACGGTGACGCGCGCGCTTCTGAAAGAACGCGGACAGACGCCGCGGTTCTTCCGTCATCCGTTCCTCCACGTCGGCGCCGATCTCGAGACGCGCCGCGCCTTCGAGGTGTTTCTCGCCGGCCGTGGATACACCGTCGCGCCAGTCACGATCGACAACGACGAGTTCGTCTACGCGGCCGCGTACGCAGCCGCCCTCCGGCGCGGCGATCGTGCAACGGCTGGTCGGATTGCCGAAGACTATCTGCGTTACATGGACGAAGTGTTCTCGTTTTTCGAGGATGTGTCCCGACGCACCATCGGCCGCGAGATCGCCCAGGTCCTCATCCTGCACGCGAACAGCCTCAACGCCGACCGATTCGGCGCAGTCGCGGATGCGATCGTCCGCCGCGGCTACCGCTTCGTGACGCTCGCGGAAGCGCTCGAGGATCCCGCGTATCGGCGGGCGGACGACTTTGTCGGCGCGCCGTCCAACTCATGGCTCAGCCACTGGGAGGTCACGGCAGGCCGGAAGCCCATTCCGACGCCAGCGCCGCCAGCCTGGATCAGCACGCGCTGACCTACTTCTCCGGCTGATCGGCCCGTCACGTTGTTCAACGAGTCGAGCCGAGTGACTCGCGTGTCTGGACTGTAAATTTTCGATAGTTATCGTAGGTGGCTTCACCCTGCTGCATTGATGTGCCCTCGAAGCAGCGCTCGCTCATCCTGGCGGGCACCCAAAAATCCAGTTGAGGCGGCTTCTGAAACGTCACATCGACTTGGCAGTTGACGCGACCGACCGAGGGAAGGATGCTGTCGATCGTCGCCTGCGCCCGGAGTAATCGACCAGTCGACGGATCAATCCAGGCGCGGCCGCTTGATGGCAGATCCTGCAACGAAGACGTGCGAACAATTGTGGGACGCGATGTCTCTACGAATCGGACAATCCAAACCGGAATGTTGTCAAGACTGTCGTCCCTGTCTTTCTGGAGTCTCATTCGCTGGGCGTTGCGCGAGTCGAGAAGCTCCAGAACGACCGCCGGGTCGTTGATGGTTCGGGTGACCCGACCGACATTGTATCGGGCACTTTCGAGAGCAATCCGCCTGGCTTGCTCAATCGCACCCACGGTAGGATTTTCAAACAGCGCGCTCAGGCGCCGGTCTCGAGCCGCCAGCGCCTTCCCATTCACCTTCATGACATCCCGGAAGCCGAGCCATTGCGGATGATTCGGCACCCGGACGATCCCGAACTCGGACTCCAGCAGTACGCGCTTGAGGCCAAAACTCTGCTGGTAGCGTTCAATCGCGACAGTGGCTGGCAGAAGCTCGGCGTAGTCCTGCAGATACTGATGCAATCGATCGAGTACCACGGCAAGCGTGACATCCTGCGCAGGAAGTGCGGTCGTTGCCACGAACAGCAGCACAACGCTCGTTGCGCGCCGGCACATAGGCATACGGATCGGCACGATTACGTCACCGGGCCTGCACCGCTGGAGATGACGAGTGATCAGACGGAACAAATTTCTCGTACCGAGTTCGGGCAACGAGAATTGCCACTATCGCTGCGAGGATCGCGACAGCTGCGTAGGTTGCGACTTGACGACGCCACTGGCGATTCACCGTTTGGGGTTCCGGATTCGCCGTTACAGGTTCGATGAATCGGTAGCCCTTTGTCGGCACCGTTTCAATGTATCGAGAGCTTGAACCCTTATCGCCAAGAACGGTTCGGAGGCGACTGACGATGACGTCAAGGCTGTGATGAAAGTCTACGTTTCTATCGGGCCACAGCCGATGTTCAATTTCTTCACGAGTAATCAAATCACCGGGCCTCTCGAGCAGCAGCCCGAGCAATTCAATGGCCTGGCCGCTCAGCTTCACCGACTGCCCTCCAGCGTTTAGGCGTCGTCGTCGATCATCGAACTCGAACTGTCCAAACGTCTTCACCACGGCAGAACTCCATTCTGAGCGGGTCTGGCCTCATTCTACGCGTATGACAACCTGAGAGGCAGAAATGAGTTTTTGTGAGTTGAACACTGGGCGCGATCGATGGTCCGATGCGATCACGCAGCGCAAACGCGGCGTCGATGGAGGGACACAGTGGTCAGTATTCCCAGGGCAGCGGTGTGGGTGTGCGGCATTCTGCTGGCGGCGGCATTTGTCTTCAGTGGCATTCTGAAACTCGCGGGCCCATCAGCGCTGCGATGGGCCGAGAGGTTCGCTGCTTGGGGCTACCCCGAAAACGCTCAATATGTCATCGGAGTATTGGAGATCCTTGGCGGCCTTGCTGTTTTGATTCCCAAGTGGAGACGCGGCGCGGCGGCGATCCTGGTCGCCCTCATGATTGGCGCGCTCGGTACGCACGCCGTGAATGCCGAATTCCCGCGCCTCATTCCGCCTCTTGTTCTCGGCGGGCTCGCGCTTCTGATGTACTTTGCGCGCCCTCGGCCCAGATAAGACTCGATAGGCTGAGTGGGGCCCGACCGGCGCTGGTGCGAGCAAAATGCAGCGATGCACGACCATCTTTGTTGCATCGCTGCAGATCACCCTTAATCGGGCCGATTCGTTCTGGCCGACCTACTGCCCGCGCGGCTGCTCTACCTGGTAATAGTGGACCTGGCCTTCCTTGCTCCGCGGTGTCATCGCCATGCGTATGCTTCTGCCGGTGTTGGGGCAACTGGTAGCGCGGTGCCAACGTTCTTCGTTGGCATTGATCACGTCACCCAGCTGACCCTGGACCACCCCGATGCCGGAAATCAGCGCACAGACATTGCCGTAAACATTCACCCAAAGCTCCACCATGTTGGCGTGCCAGTGGCCCCAGTTGGTGGATGGCGGCAGTTCCTTGAGCGGTGTGCCGATGTTCAAATTCGAGGAGGTATGGCCGTCATAGAGGAAGCGCTGACCTGTGCGCGTCGAATCGCCATATTCCGTCACATTGAAGAACGGCATGTTGAACGAGTCATAGCCGCCGGTGGAGGTGATCTTGGTCTTGATGTACTTGTAACCGGGAATGGGCGTCGGCGCTTCGCTTTCCGGATATGACGGCACCTGCCCGGCGGGTGTGGTGCGGTAATAGATGACCGGCTCGGTGCCGTCGGTCTCCATGCAGTAGGACAGGCGTGGCGCTACGTTGAACACCCAACCCTTGGGCAAGACCTTGGGCTCCTGGCCGTCGATGGTCATCTTCACAGCGCCGCTATAGATCCAGCCGAAGACGCGGTCGTCAGCGTAGAACATGCACTTGGCCTTGTCGCCCGGTGCCATCTGGACGTAACGGCCGTCGAAGTCGCGAGTCAGAATCACTTTCTCTTCCCAGCGCGCCTGCCCCTGATGTTTCTTGAGAATGTCGGCGATATGCCAGATCGGCTTGTTGACTCCGGTATAGGGCGTTTCGGGATCCTTCTGGGCCGCCCAGACTGTGCGTTCCGGGCCGTTTTCGCCACCGGCCTGAGACCACCAATTCGTCTGGGGGCCAGGGGCGGGTGCCGATGCCTGAGGAGCAGGGGCCGGGGTCTGGGCCAAGGCAGGCGCCGTGCCCAACGCCATGGCCAGCATGATCAACGTGTTGAGTGATCTCACGGAAGCCTCCTTGTTATTTTTTGGGGGCAGTATATACCGCCATTCGGTCACACGCGTGTCCTCTTATCGCCAGTAGTGAAGCCGACACGCTCGAGAACTTCCTGGAACCTGGGCTCGTGCATAAACGGCTCCCACCTTGGCTCCACACGCAGGAACGTCAGCCCGACATCGCGATCCTGCAACGCACCGTGGAGGCGCTCGTACATCTCGTTGCGATCGCCCAGTCCGGCCGCGACGAGCGCAAGATGGTAGCCATAAACGAGGCCGCGGGCTTCGGCTCGCGTTAACTCGTCGACGATGAGGCGGACCTCGGCGTCGCAGCCAGCGACGGCCAGGGTGTAACCGAGCGCAGCCTTCGCCTCACCGCTGCCTTTCGCGTGATCGTATGCGGCACGCAGTTCGATCAGTGCGTCGCCGTATCGCCCCTGCCGCTCATAAATCCGTCCCAGGTTGAGTCGTGTCATCCAATACTCGCGGTCAAGCCTGAGCGCGCGCCGCAGCTGCTCCAGCGCACCTTCATAATCGCCAGCCTGATACAGAAATTGCCCGAGCCGCGCGTTCGTGACGGGCGAGCTCGCGTCGAGCGTCAGTGCGAGCTGTGCCTCGTGGAGCGCCTCGTCGTGCCGCCCCATGTTCGACAGGAAGTGCGCGAAAAACCGGTGCGGAGCTGGAAGATCGGGATCAAGCTCTATGGCGCGCCTGAATTCTCGCTCGGCGCCGTCCCAGTCCCAGTCGTGCCAGAACTTGACGCCGGCTAAGGATTCATGAGCCTCGGCAATGCAGTCGTCCAGCTCAATCGCGCGCAGTAGCGCCACACGTGCTCTCCGGAAGGCCTCGCGTGGCGGAAAACCGCTCGTGAACGGAAGCGTGCCGTAACATGCGGCGAGGCCGGTGTAGGCCAACCCGTAGGACGGATCCTTCTCGATGGCTGCCTGAAACTGTTCAATCGCAAGGAGAGCGCTGCCATCGGTGCGACGTTCCCATAGGTACCTGGCTTTCAGGTAGAGGAGGTACGCCTCGACATCTTTCGTGTAGCGCCGGTTTGACGTCGCAGACCGAGCCAGACCGCTGCTGACGCCATACGTGTCGAGAATCTGCTCCGCCACGGCACACTCGATCTCCAGGATGTCGGCGAATGGCTGGACAAACGTGTTGGCCCACGCGGACGAGCTGTCCGAAACCTTCAGAAGCCGCGCCGTGATTGTGAGGGCATCGCCGTGGCGGTGGATCGTGCCGTCCACAACCATATCGACGCCGAGCTCGCGGCCGGCCGCCACCGGATCCTGATCGAGCTCGACGAACGTGCGGACCACGTTCAGTGGCCGCACCACGATACCCGACTTGTGTCCGATCCTCGCGATGAGCGAGTCAGCAACCCCCAGCTCGAGAGCGGTATCGCGCATTTCAGCCACGAGCGGCTTGAACGGCAGCACGGCGACGCTGCCCAGCGCCCGTTCGGCAGGCGCCGACGAATCGACCGCGACGACCGGCGCGATGAACCGGTAGCCGGAGCCCGAGATCGTCTGGATGAAGCGCGGCGACCGCTTCGTGTCGCTAAGAGCCTTGCGCAACGCTGAGATGTGAACGGGAACAATTCCGATGTCCACGAACGCATCCTGCCAGACGAGCGTCAGCAGTTCGCGCTTGGTCATAAGGCGACCGACGCGCCGCACCAGAGTCACGAGAAGATCGAACGTTTTTGGCGCGAGCGGGATCGACGTCGCTGCGCGTACCAACCGCCTTTCGGCTACGTCCAGCCTGAACCCTCCAAACTCGTAGAGCTCGCGTCCGGTCATCCCGTGCGATTTTCAGAAAATCTTAATAAAACCTCAAGAATCGCGGTCCCGCTCACCGGTATCGTGAATCGCGTGGCGAGGACGCGTCGCGCCTCTTTCATAGAACCGGAGGATCGGTATGACCCGGATGCTTGGCCTGATCGTTTTTGCGCTGCCGCTGTACGCGCTCACAAGCCTACAGGTCGAGGCACAATCGTTTCCACCAATCGTCGTGAGCGACGCGGCCGGCCTTCGGGACGCGCTCGTACCGGAAAACGCCGGCCGACACATTCTCGTCACCCGCGGCACTTACATTATCAACGAACCGCTTGTGATTCCCGACGGCGTCGTGCTTGACGGCGAAGGGGTAATGCTCGGCCGGCCGCAACCGGATAGGTTTCAGACCGGAACAGAAACAAGAATTGTTGTGGATCCGGCTGCGTCGTTTGCCGGTGATGTGCTCACACTCGGCACCGGCGTGACAATCCGTGACCTCGTCATCGAAGACCTCGCCGGGCGGCGTGGGAACGTTGTCGCCATCTACTCGCGGCGTCCCGGCGATTCGCTCAGTGCGTCGATCGTCGAGTGCGAAATCGTCAATCCAAACGTGTCGAGTCTTGACCTCGATGGCCCGGTGGGACGTGCTGTGGTAGTGCTCACGCGTAATCGCCAGCTAGGCGCGCCACCAGATCCGGACGCTGATGCTGCTGTGACCGCACTAGTGACCAGGTCAATCATCCGGTCGACCGGCGGCGGAAGCGCGATTTTTGCGATCAACTTCGCGCCGCGCGGGAACGTCACGGTGGTGGCGACGGCGAATCGAGTGTACGGGTCCGTCGACGCAACCGGGGGAGTGAGCCGGCCGGACGAGGTGACCGGCGCACACACTACCCTGCTTTCGCAGAGCAACCTCTACTCATGGCTCGCCGGCACAGCACCAGCGTGGTCGGTCATTGGCGGCAGCAGTGTGCCAGTGGCGGGTTTCGTGGCTTCAGGCGCAAGTGACAACCTGACTCGGTTTACCTCGGTAGGGGATCGAATCGACGGATTTCGCGTGGGGATCTTCTCAACTTCTGCGAGACGGCAAAATCTGACCTCGGACGAGAACTCGAACAACCGAGTCGAGCTGCGGATCACTCACTTGCGGCTAAGGACCGCGGGCTCGGGAGCGGCCGATCTGATTCTGTACGGGGCGCGGGCGGAAAACGGCCAGTACACACCGGGGAACAACAACGTGCTGCAGGTGCTGATGGTCGGCGTGACGGGGAGCGGCGCTCGCGCGAACTCGGTACGCGGACGAGCAGGGACTGGCTGGACCGCAGAACCTGGGTACGGGCAATCAGCTCGTGATCCTTAGCAGCCCGTTCGTCTTTGGTCTACTCAACCCGGGGATCATACCGGCGCCCGCGGCGGAATTCTTCCTGGCCCCCTGACTTTCGGGAACCGCGCAGACTCCGCGCAGAGTTCGTCGTACTTTGCCAATCGGCGTTTCCTCGCACTGTTGAAGACAAAGCCGTCGCCTCCAAACCTTTCGACGACCTGCGAAGATGCCCAACCTTCCGCCAGATTCGGATATGCTGCACGCTGGCCGACGATCGACGGAAAGATCGCTCCGTCGCGATCAGGGGAGCTGATTGTGCCGCACAGTCCCAGCCCGATGTTGTCGGATCATCTGCGTGAGCGCGGCCGCGAGCTGGGGCGTGCGCTCCGCACGGCCGCCAAGCGCCCGACCTTCAGTCTCGTCGCGATTGCGACCCTCGGAATCGGTATTGGCGCCTCCACGGCGACCTTCAGCATCGCCGATGCCGTGCTCATGCGGCCCTTGCCGGTGCATGAGCAGCGGACGCTGTCGGTGCTGTGGGGCGTCGATCAAGCTTTCGGGTCGCGGCCGGTGCCGGTCCCTTACGGCGCGTTCAAGGGATTCGTGGACGGCTCGCCGAGGACGCTCTCCGCCGTCGCCGGGGTCGACTATCACGGTGCCGCCAGCCTTCCCGTTCGCGAGGGAGCGGACGGCGTGAACGTCAAGGTCGCGTTGATCACCGGGAACCTGTTCAGCGTGCTCGGCGTGACGCCTCTGCTTGGCCGTAACATCCGGGCGGAAGATGACAGCGTCGCCGCGGCGCCGGTCGTCGCGATCAGTTACGAGCTCTGGCAACGTCGCTATGGGAGGAATCCCTCGGTGCTTGGCCGCGTGCTCACGATTCGCGGGCAGCCGGGCACGATAGTCGGGGTGATGCCTCGCGGCTTCGGATTTCCCGCCCAAACGGAGGTGTGGGCGACGGCGCGTCCGTTCCGCCCGGTCGCCGAGACCGGCCCGCCAGACTTCTATGTGTACCTGGTCGGCCGTCTGGCGCCTGGCGCGACGGTCGACCAGTCCGCGTCCGAGTTCACGAACTACCTGCGCAGCAACCTCGCGCAGATTCCTTCGACGCTCCGCGGCATGACCGCGTCGGCCGAAACCTTGGACGAGGACCTGCTCGGCGACGTGCGTCCCGTCATTCGCCTGCTATTGGCCGCGAGCGCGCTCGTGATGGTCGTGGCGATCGTCAACGTGGGCGCCCTGTTTCTCGCACTGGGGCTCACCAGACGGCAGCAGCTCGCAGTGCGGGTATCGCTGGGCGCCACGCCGCGCCACTTGTTGTCGCTGGCGTTCAACGACGGAGTGATCGTGGCGGCCACGGCCGCTGTCCTCGGCGTCGCCATCGCGTATGGCGTGGTGAGGCTGGTCGTGGCCTTCGCGTCGACTCAGCTGCCGCGCGCGGACGCGATCGAAGTGAACGGAGCGACGCTCGCCTTCGCCGTCGCGCTCGCGTCCGTGTCCACGATGGCGTTCGCGATCACCGCCGTCTATGGCCAGCGGACTGGCGACCTCTCGCGTGTGCTCAACGCAGCGTCTTCTCGCGGCGGCACGGGCACGCGCGCGGCGCGGCGAACCCAGCGGGCCCTGGTAGTCGCCCAGGTGGCGCTCGCGGTCACCGTGGTCCTGGGTGCGGGCCTCGTGGCGCGGAGTCAGCTGAATCTCGAATCGTTAGAGCTGGGGCTCGACGGCGACCGCATCTTGATGGTCCAAATCGTCCCTCCGCAGCAGGACGACTACGCGAATCCGAAGCAATTCAACGCGAATCTGGACCGGGTCATCGAGGCCATCGCGCCGCTCCCCGGAGTGCAGGGCGTCGCGCCCATTCTCAGCGAGCCGTTCGGCGGTATGTCGGGCTGGGATGCGGGGTATCTGCTGGAAGGACAATTGCCGGACGAGCAGACACGCCAGCCGCTGGTCAGTTTCGAAATCGCGTCGCCCGCCTTCTTCCGGACGCTCGGCATCGAGATCGTCCGCGGGCGTGCGTTTACCGAGGAGGACCGCGCCGAGGGACGTCCGGTCCTCATCTTGAACGAATCCGCGGCCAAGCTGGCATGGCCCAACAAGGACGCGGTCGGCGAGCGAATGAAGATCTCCGGCACGCCCTGGGCGACGGTCGTCGGTGTCGCGGCCGATACCCGCTATCGAGAGCTGACGACGATCCGGCCAACAGTCTACCTGCCGCGCGCGCAGTTCGAGGCGGCGCCACAGTTTCTCGCCGTGCGCACGACTCGCGACCCGTTCAGCCTCGCTCCAGCGATTCGTCGCGCCGGGCAGGCGATGTGGCCGGGTGCGACGTTTATCTCCCTACGCCGGCTCGACGGCTACACGTCCGAGCCGCTCGCGCGTTCGCGCGTGACGGCTGCTCTGTTCGTCGCGTTTGCCGCCGTCAGCCTGCTGCTGTCCACGATCGGACTCTACGGTGTCGTGACGGCCCACGTGGTGGAGCGCACCCGCGAAGTCGGCATCCGGATGGCGCTCGGCGCGCCCAAGGGGGTCGTGCTCCGAGGCGTCCTGCTCGAAGGCGCGATGATGACCGTCATCGGAATGATTAGCGGCGCAGCGATCGCGGCGCTCTTCAGCGGCTGGCTCCAAACGATCCTGTACGGCGTCAGCCGCCACGATCCCGCGACGATCGCAGGGGTCGCGTTGCTCATGTGTCTCGTGACCGGTGTTGCGACCTATATTCCTGCCAGACGGGCCGCCAGCGTCGAGCCGACTGCGGCGCTTCGCGAGGGGTGACAAGGACTCTTTAGACACTGGAGGTTTCGCCATGGTGAATCGGTGGTCCGTTGTTTTGCTCATCGTTGGCGTGATTACTGGATATGTCCTTTCGGGCACATCGGCAAAGGCCCAGACCGATCCGCTACCGCTCGCGGTCGGCGAGACCGTCACGCTGCGATATTCACCGGACGCCCATCCCTCCCAGGGTAATGTTTGGGTCGAATGTTCTGTCATGGAAATCCGTGGTGTGTACGTGAAGTGCGCACCACCTGCTCCAAGGCCTGGCACTCAAGCAGTCGTACTCTGGCGTAACTTGCAATCCGTCGCAATCGTTCAGAAGAATCAATAACCGAGTACAAAGTCTGGTCAGTAGGTGGTACTCAGCGTTTCGAATCCCGCCAGATGATGCGCTCGTTGTGGCGGTCAGCAAAGAAGTCGGCGCACATTCCGTCGCCCTTACCGCTGAAGCCGCCGTCCGGATGGCACATGACCGCACCGTCGGAGCGGTAGAGGACGCTCATGACGTCGCAGCAGCGCTGAGGAACGAAGTATACGTCCTGCCCCTTGTAGTCGTAGCGCGCCACGAACGAGGGAGGGTTCGCGACCGGCTCTGTTCCGAGCTGGCGAATCAGCGCCGTCACCCATGTCGGCGCAGAGGAGGACGTGTCGGGCGCGGCTGGGTTGCGGCCGCACCCGGCGACAATCAACAGCACCAGAGCGATGAACGGTTTATCGAAATTCATGGGCGTCACCTTGTGGCCGGCACAGGCAACCGATCACAAAATAGGATAAACCCGAAAAACCCATACCCTCCAGCGCGCTCTTGCGCCCCGCACCTGCCGATCCGCCGATCGAAGTGTGTCAGGCCATATGACAATTTTTTAGATGCCGCGAGCAAAAACAGCTCTCGTTTCAGCTATTTTCGTCGCTGTGGGCATTGCAGACATTGGAGTGCAGCACGAGGAAATCAGCTGGACGAGTACCACCAGGAGAAGAGAGTCAGTATGGGCGAGTGCCGAACGCGTGTCTGGCCTCTTGTCTTGATCGCAACCGCGTGTGGCCTTTTGAGCGGTTGCGGCACCGCAACCCCGACCGATCCCGACCCCGTCGCAGTTGGGTATGCGGGAGAGTGGAGCGGCACCACGTTTCAGGGCCGCCCGATTTCCTTCACTGTGTCGCCAGAACAGCAGGTGACAACCATCTCTGTGGGCTATCAAATTGACATGTGTTCAGGTGTGGAGACATTCTCCGACGTCAAGGGGGTGCCCTTTGCAGATGGACTGCCAGCGTTTCAATTCACCGCGAAGTTGGCGGACACGCGACCGATCGCGATTCAGGGCTACCTGATGCCGGACGCCTCCGTTTCGGGCACTCTACTTCTTTACGGGCCGCCTTCCTGTGGCCGCTCAGAAACGGTCGCCGGCCCCTTCACCGCCAGGAGGCGCTGAACACCGCGTCGATCAATCCGACGGCTCGCCTAGGAAAAGCGACGTTACTGAGAGGGGGGCGATGCCGACAACGAAAAATGGGCGTTGCGTGAGCTGTGCGCCCTGGATGCCCTAAGGGTGGAATCGGCGAGCGTGAGAGTCACGTTTTTTACTTCGTCGTCCGCACCCCGCTCGAAGGCGATCGCCATGCCCTGTACGACGCGGACAGTGAAGGTGTCTCGAGCGGTCGGGAACATTTGGACGTCGCCTACGCCCGGTAGATGGAGGTACGGCTTTTCGTCGAAGAGGAAGACGCGCACCGACGCGCCGGGAGTCAACTTGTACTCGCCGAGATCCGTCGCACCGGCAGCCAGTTCGTAATCGCCGAGATAATCGTCGAGGACGGACTTGGGGAGCGCACGGTACTTCGGCATGGTGGCAGGTGGGAGCTGGCTGGACAGGGTCGTCGGTCGGAGCGGGCGTAGATCGGCCTCGGAGTTCTGTCCACTCCGGCGGGCGGCCAGGATGCTCTCCACAAGCCCCCAGTGATCGTCCGCGTCGATCGTTCGGCCGTGATCCGTGTCCGCCCGATGGACGACCACCAAGTCCGCGTCGGGGATCACCCACAGTCCCTGTTCGCCAGTGCCCAGCCCCCTGTAAAACGTGTGGTGAGCCAGCGTCTGATACTTGGCCGTGAAGGGCGACCCGCCTCGGTAGGTCCACCACATGTACCCGTAGCCGGTCCCATCGCCGTCATCCGTGTGGGGCTGTGGACTCTCCTCCACCCAATCGGCTGGGAGGAGCTGTCGCCCCTCCCAACTCCCTTTCTGCAGATAGAGTTGGCCAACGCGGGCCAGGTCGCGGGTCGAGATGCGGAAGGTGTGGGCTGGATGGCGGGACTTCGTAGGCTCGTAGACACGGAACCCGTCGGCCGAATCCCAGTCCTCCATCGCTAGCGGCTCTGCCAGCCGGCGCTCGAACGACTCGTACAGATCTTCCCCGGTGGCTCGCTCGTAGACGACGCCTGCGACGTTGAAGTCCCAATTGTTGTAGAACCAGTGGGTTCCGGGTGGGTGGCTTCCCCGCTCGGGGCGCCTCCTATCCTGACTCGCGCCGTATGCTGCCGGCAGATACACGCCGCTCCGGGCCGAGATCACCTGACGGATTGTGGCCGAACGTTCCTCCGCCGTGAGGGGCGTCCGCTCGTCGATGCCGAAGTCGGCGAGGGTGGCATTCAGGTCGATTTGACCCCGGGCGATGGCCGTGCCGTAGAGACCGCTGACCAGGCTCTTCCGCACCGAGTGCGCTTCGAACGACCGTTCCACATCCCCGCAGGCGAGAATCACGTGACCCCGGAATACGGCCATCAGGGCGCCGGACTGTAGGCTGTCGGCGCGCTCGCAGACCGCGTGCAGGGCCTGCCCGTCAAATCCGACCTGACGGACGTCGGCGTACTGCAGCCAACCAGATGAAGCGGCAGTCGCCGAGTGCGCAGCCTTCGCAAACCCCGGCCGAGATGAGGCGCACGAGACGACGGCGAGAAGGAGCGGGAGAAAGTACAAGTACAGAGCGGATGTGGACATCAGATATCCAGGGAAGAGATCCCACATCATGACACGGTGCCGCTGAGGGCCACCCGTTCGGCGTCCGGCAGGGCGGAAGCACGGCACGCTCTCGCGCGCTGCGCTTCCATTCTGTTAGTTGTTCTTCGACTTCCCAGCCTTCACGGATCGCTTGCCGTTTCCCGGTTCTGAAGGCGATGGCCGCTGCATCTGCGCCACGCGCTCCTCGGAGTGGACGTCGGTGGCGTCGCCCGTTTGACTCATGAGCTCGCGGGCAATCTGCGTCAGCAAATTGTCAGCAAGCTCTTCCTCAGCTAAAGAGGTCGCAAGCAGCATCGACGCCTGCGGCAAGCCCGCCTGCCCGGCCAACGATCGTGCCGTTCCATATGCAGAGATCTCGTAGTGCTCCACTTTCTGGGCCGATGCAATCAGGGCCAAGTCGGACGACGCCGCATCTTTCTGCTCCCCTTCTTCGATCACTTCCTCGCCTTCCTCGAGCAGACCGGCCATCCCCTTGCACGGCTTCGGCTTCGCGTCCGAACCGATCAGCGTGAATACCTCTTTCAAGCGTTCCACCTGCTCCCGCGTTTCATCGAGATGTTGGGCGAATGCGTGCTTCAACCGGGGCGCATTCGCGGCGCTTTCCATCTTCGGCAACGCCTTCACCAGTTGTCCCTCCGCGTGGAGCAGATCCGCAAGCTGCTCCAAAAGAAGAGTCTGCATCATGTCCGGATCAGCGGCGCTGCTCATCGTACGGTCATCGATGGCCGCGCCACTCTGCTCCGCCAGACCACGCGCTTCGGCCAATGCGGGCGCATCGACCCTCTGCCAGTCCCCGCCGGTATTCCACGGGCCCTCTACGTCGCCTTCGCCGTCTTCGCCTCGACCCGTCGAGTCATTGAAGAACTGATCAACCAAGCCTGGCGTTGGCGGGATCTGCCCAATAGAGAACCGCGGCTTTCCGAGACTTTCCAGGGCGGCGGTGAACGCCTTCATATGCGTGATCTCACGCGTCATCAGAAACTGCAGCGCGTCTTTGGTTCCTGCATCGTCGGTGAAATTAATGAGCCGCTCGTATACGATCTTCGCCCTCGCCTCGGCTGCGATGTTGCTGCGCAGATCAACATCGAGCTCGCCCGTGACCTTGAGGTAGTCCGCAGTCCATGCGTTTCCCATGGAGTTGTACAGATTCACGCCACCCCCGCCAGCGATAGCAATAAGAGGATCAGTTTCGGCGGCGGCGCGATCGAACTTCATAGGCTTGAGATGCAGTCGTGCGAGCGCACCCACGATCTCGAGGTGGCTGAGTTCTTCAGTCCCAATATCCATCAGGAGGTCTTTCCGTTCCATGTCGTCGCAATTCAGACCCTGAATTGAATATTGCATCGCCGCAGCGAGTTCGCCATTCGCACCGCCAAACTGCTCGAGGAGCATGTTACCGAACGAGGGATCCGGTTGGTCGACGCGCACTGTATACATGAGTTTCTTCACGTGGTGATACATCAGTTCTCCTTCATCAGTTAGAAAAAGCCATCATTGTTTAGGAATTTCAAAGCAAGTGTTCTGCCGGTTCAAAAGACGCGCGAAGACGCGTAGTGAACAGTGAGTGCTCTGAATAATCTGTTCATCTACTTACGTTGCTCTTTGTGAGCATTTCCGATGGGCATCGTCAGTACGCCCGGCAGATGAATCACGGTGGTCACGATACCGCGCGGTGTTACGTGTGTTTGCCAGCAGCCGTTGCGATGTATTGTCTATCACCCGTCGTCAGTGATACATGATGACCCTCGCGAACGGCTGTCGCATCCGACAGCATGGAGGTATCGATTGAAGGCTCCGCAGCGATTCGTATTCGGGGCGGCACTTCTTGCAACCACGTGTACGGCGCCAGGCGAGCCCCAGAACACTCCGCCCACGCCCGCTGAATCCCGGCGGCCGAACATCGTCATGGTGCTCGTCGACGATATGCGCTGGGATGAGATGCGGGTTGCCGGCCATCCGTTCATCGACACGCCGAATATGGACCGGCTTGCGCGCGAAGGAGCGCGGTTCACGAACGCATTCGCGACAACCCCACTCTGCTCTCCCAGCCGCGCGAGCTTTCTCACAGGCCAATACCCTCATACCAACGGCATCATCGACAACACTGCTCGACCAAGCCATAACCTGCGCGTGTTCCCATTGGAACTTCAGCGCGCCGGCTATCGAACGGGCTTCTTTGGCAAATGGCACATGGGCAACGACGACAGCCCCCGCCCAGGATTCGATCACTGGGTCGCCATGCCGGGACAAGGGGAAGCGATCAACCCGTCACTGAATGTCGACGGCGAACGGGTGCACGCCACCGGTTACACGACCGACTTGCTGACCGACTATGTGGAGCGGTTCGTGGACCGTCCTTCGGATCGTCCTTTCCTCGTGTACTTGGCCCACAAGGCGATCCATCCCAATGTGATTCAGCGTGACGATGGGAGAATGGTGCCGATTTCAGGACAGCCTGGAGGTTTTGTTGCCGCCGATCGTCACCGCGGTCGCTACGTCGGTCGCACCATGCCTCGGCGCGCGAGCGCGTTCAAGCCACCTCTTGGAAAACCCGCGCTGCTTCGCCAGATTGACAGGCTTCCTCCGCTTGGTCCGAAGACCGCGACATCCGATGAGGAGATCAGGGGCCGTCAGGAGATGTTGCTTGGCGTCGACGATAGCCTGGGGCGGATCCTCGCGGTCCTGGACCGCAAGGGCGTGCTGAATGACACCATGGTCGTGTTTACCAGCGACCACGGATATTTTTACGGCGAGCACGGACTCAACGAAGAGCGGCGTCTGGCGTACGAAGAGACGATTCGTATTCCGCTCGTCATCCGCTATCCACCGTTGACGATGGCGGGCTCGACACCGCACGAGATGGCCTTAAGTCTCGACGTCGCCCCGACTCTACTCGAGGTGGCTGGACTCCAACCCAGTGGTGAAATCCAGGGCCGCTCACTTGTGCCGGTGCTCAAGAAGGAGGCACGAGAGTGGCGCACGTCGTTCCTCATCGAGTACTTCACCGACACTGTATTTCCGCGCATTCGAAACATGGGCTACGTGGCGGCTCGAACCTCGCGGCACAAGTACATCAAGTACCGCGAGCTCCAGGGTATGGACGAGCTCTACGATCTCGAGAACGACCCCTACGAAGAGACGAACATCATTGACCGTTTAGACGCGCGTGAGACTCTTCAGCAGATGCAGGCTGAGCTGCAGCGTCTGATCGATCAGACCCGGTACGCAGCACCCGCGCCTGCCGCGAATCCGGCGCCGCGCTAGGCGACCTAGAGGGCCACTATCGCGGTTTTTCAGAATGCTGTAGTCCACTGGTTCCGCGTTCCTGTTCCAGTGGTTCCGCGTTCGAGGTGGGCGGCGGATTCAGTACGCCATCTTTTTCTTAGCGCGCACGGTCAGCGTGGCGCCACCGCGAACAGGGAACGTGGAACAGGAACCCGTGGAACCAGTGACGTTTTTCACAACGCCCTTGTAATACGCGTTGTGAAAAACGGTTTAGACGTCACCACTTGTTCTCGTCAGACTTTAGGAGCGATCTGATGCCTTTTCCGGCCAACGGCTCTTGGCTGAAGCGGGGTATCACATGCAGGTGTGCGTGAAAGAGCTCTTGTCCTCCGACCGCGCCGCAGTTCCATCCGATGTTGTATCCCGCTGGCTGGAACTCTGCGTCCATCCACCCTTTCACAATGGCTAACAGTTTGAACGTCGCCGCGATTTCTTCGCACGTCAGGTCGAATACGGTTTCGCGGTGCTGGATAGGAATGATGACTCCGGAATGCTTCAGTGCCCCTTGGTAGCGCACATCCTGAAGAAATAGCACGAGATTGTCCCGGAAGACGACCCGCGGCTCAGGATCAGTGAGGTGACAATACGGGCAACCCGCACCATTCATCGCAGGTAGTCTACGTCGTCGGATCAAGGTTCATAATCAAGCAATGTTCGATCGGTTCCCCCGTTGAGCGACATGGCTCGGGACCTCGATCTTGTCGTGCTCTTTGAGCACCCTGAGTGGCAAAAGCCACTGTTTGCGGCGCTCGAGCGGCGGGGCATCGCGTTCGAGCCGTTTGATCTGAAGCGCGCGGCATTCAGCAACGTCGATACTCCGGCAGCGGATGTGTACTTCAACCAGGCGAGCCCGAGCGCCTACGTCCGCGGGAACACCCGTGCTGTGCCCCTGGCCCTCGCGTACATGCGAACGCTCGAGCGCCTTGGCGCGCGCGTGCTGAACGGCGCCGACGTGTTCGCCCTCGAGTTGAGCAAGAGCGCTCAGGCGACGTTGCTGCGCACGCTCGGCATCGACACTCCGCACTCGATCACCTTCAACGACGTCGCTGCGCTCGGCGCCTATGCTGACTCGATTCACTGGCCGGCTATCCTCAAGCCCGACCAGGGTGGTAGCGGCGCACGCATACACGTCGTAGAGTCGCTGGCCCACGTCGAGTCGATCTTTGCCGCCGATCCCAACGCGTGGCAGCCCGACAACCTGTTTCTGTTGCAGGAGTACCTGCCCCACGATCCCGAGCAGGGGATCGTCCGACTCGAGTTCCTGGGCGGTGAGCTGCTCTATGCGATGCGAGTGAAAACGCACGGCCGCTTCAACCTGTGTCCGTCACCGGTCTGCAATCCGGACGAGGGCGACGGTGTATGCGAAGTCCCGGCGCCAGAGGCCATTGCCGCGCCGCCGGTAGAGTTCTATCCGTACCGCGACGTGCCGCGGGAGGCTGTCGAGACGGCGGCGGCGATCGTGCGCGCGGCCAGGTTGGACGTCGGCGGAATCGAGTACCTGGAAACGCCTGAAGGCCGGCGCGTGTTCTATGACATCAACGCCAACTCGAACCTGCGCCTCGCGATCGCAGACGCATTCGGCTTCGATCCGTTCGACCGTGTCGTCACGTTCCTGTCGCGCGAGGTGGAGAAGCGCCGGTCCACCGGGCCACGTCGGCATCTTATCGATAAGCGATAAAAATATATTGCAATACGGTCTACGATTATCGTAAAACGATAAACGGAGGCAGACGTATGAAGGCGATGGGCAAGCGCTCCGTATCGTCGTTTCTGACCGCGCTCATCAGTGTGGGTTTCTACACGGTGGCAGTCGCGCTGGTCTTGATGCTCGGCTTGGCGTCAGTGCCGCTCTTCACTGATCTTTCCAATACATCCAATACAGAGATGAGCATCCCGGTCTCATTCAGCGTGGAGAACGGAGTGCTTCGCCTCCCAGCCCCAGCGCCCGGCGTCGCGAACGCGGACATCCGCGATGCACACGGAACGCTACGATTTCCACCACCGAGCGGGACGTTCCTCACGACCACGGCACTGCTCGCCGCGCTCGGCTTGGCTGTTGTGCTGTGGGTGCTGGTCCAGCTTCGAGCGGTCTTCCGTACGCTTCGTGATGGCCGCCCATTTGTCGCCGCCAACGCGATGCGCATCCGGTGGATAGGCTACGCCGTCATCCTCGGGGAGGTCGTGCACTCACTCGTGCTCTTCGGCGGAAACGCCTATGCCAAGACGCACTTTGCCGCCGACGCATTGCGGTTCGACGCATGGCCGCGCATCGATGTCTTCCCGATCATTCATGGCCTGATCATCCTGGTGATTGCGGAAGTGTTCCGGGCTGGCGCCCGTCTCGATGAAGACCAGTCGCTGACGATCTGAGGCCGCATGTCCATTCGTATCAAGCTCGATCACCTGCTCCTCGACCGCCGGCTCACGTTGACGGACCTGGCCGATCGCATTGGCATCACGATCGCGAACCTGTCTGTGCTGAAGACGAACAAGGCGCGCGCCATCCGCTTTTCCACGCTCGAGGCGCTGTGCCGGGAACTGGGCTGCCAGCCAGGTGACCTGCTCGAGTGGACCGCTGACGAAGCGACCATAAAAGATCGTCCAGCGAAGAAGGCTGCTGCTTCACTATCCAGATAGATCCCCGAAACGATACTTTAAGGAGGGTAAGACTTCCGTCACGTTCAGGGAATCGACTCGAGTGACTCCCGTGTGTCGACTGTGAACTTGCGATAGTTTTCATAGGTGGCCTCACCCTGCTGCAGGAATGCACCGTCGAAACAGCGTTCGTTCATCCTGGCAGGCACCCAAAAATCCAGCTCAGGCGCTTTCTGAAAGGTCACGTCGACATCACATTTGACACGACTGAGGGTGTCGATCGTCGCCTGCACCCGGAGTAATCGACCTGTCGAAGGATCAACCCATGCGAGGCCGGTTGAGGGCACATCCTGCAACGAAGACGTCCGCACAATTGTGGGACGCCCCGTTTCCACGAACCGGACAATCCAAACAGGAATGTTGCTAAGAGTGCCCTCTCTGACTTTCCGAAATCTCACTCGATCGGCGTTGCGCGAATCGAGGAGCTCCAGAACGAGCGCTGGGTCGTTGATGCTTCGGGCGACAGGACCGATATTGAATCGGGCATTCTCACGAGAAATCCGCCCGGCTTGCTCAATCGCACTCACGCTACGATTTTCAAACAGCGCGACGATACGTTGGTCGCGACCCTCCACAACGGTCCCATTCACCTTCATGACATCCCGGAAGCCGAGCCACTGCGGATGATTCGGCACCCGGACGATCCCGAACTCAGATTCCAGCTGCACGCGCTCGAACGTCCCAACCCGTTGCTGATAGCGCTCGACCGCGACAGTGGCTGGCAGAAGCTCGGCGTAGTTGCGCAGATACTGGTGCAGTCGCGCGAGCACCACTTCAAGTGTGACATCCTGCGCCAGAAGTGCTCTCGTCGCGACGAGCAGCAGCAGAACGCTAGTTGCGGGGCGAGGAGACTTCACGCACACGATTGTAACGTTTTACGGGAAGCGAGCCGTTTGATCCCAAGTCGGCTTGCCGATAAGAATCTCGATGTTTAGAGTCGAAGTGAGGTCGTCCATGACACGCTTCCGCTGGTTCTCCTTCATCGCGCTGGTACTGGCCTTTTCGTCTGCTGGAGGCGCGAGTCGCGCACAGACGCCGAGCCCTGTTCAGTCTTCGGCGTCCCATCGTGGGTGTCGTCCGCGGCGACAGGTACTTTTCTGCCTCTTGCCTCCAGGGAGAGCGAAGCGTGGACCGTCCTGAGGTCATACGTCAGCGACGGCGACCAGGGAGTGTACAGGCTTCGGGACGCGCAGCGTGTCCCGCGCGAAGGATGGACCTATCTTCCGTGGGACGGTGGCGCTTCTCATCCGCTTGCCATCAAGGACCTGGTTACCACGGACGCCTACTGCCAGCGTCAGGAAGGTTTCGTCACGAACGCCCCGAAGCCCGGCCCGAAGCTGGATGCACCGCATCTGATCTCTGGCATTGCCATTCATGGCAACGTCTCGGCCATTCGCATCGAGAACATGGTTCAGCAGCCGGACGACGCGAGCAGGCGCGTGTCGCGGTTCATCGTGCAACTGACTCACGCACTCGAGTCCGAACGCACTTCTATACCACCGAGATCGGAACGCAGGACCATTCCGTTGAGTGACCGCGGACGAGTCCCTGTTCAGATCACGACGCTCGCGCGCGATCGAGTTCGCGAGTTCGAGCACTATTTTTTCGAGGCTCGCAAACGCTACGGCGCTGTCGAATTCTACGCAAATGGATGGCTCACGTCGTCACCGTTCTCCATCTCGGTCGTGCGCATAGACAGCGGAATCTACGCGGGCGGGGAGACGTCGCGACGCCGCGGGCGCGTCCTCGGCGTGCTGCGGGTATTGCAAAACAGCGTGTGGGTGATGGAAATGCGAGGTTACGAAGGCGATTTCTACGACATCGTCGAGATGCCGTGGGGGCAAGTGTTGAGCATTTCTGGCGGTGGCTGTTAGCGCTCCCTTCTGCGAAAGGTAAGGTCCGATGCGTATATTCCGTCGTCTCTCCGCGGCGGCCGCGTTGCTGGCGCTGACCGACTGCGGTAACTCCGTACCGACTTCCCCAGCAAATCCTTCGCCTGCAGTTGCCCAGTCCTATGTGGTTTCCGGCATCGTCTCGGAGCAGGTCGACGGTGTCTCACGTCCGCTCGCCGGCCGCCAGGTGCGGCTCTTCAACACTGGGACATGCGGTGTGCCGGCAAGTGGAGCGGACTGTAGAGTTGAGAGGGAGGATGCTCTTTCTACAGATCAAATTGGCCGTTACTCAGCCCAAGTGCCGGCGAAGAGCCGCGTCTTCGTGTCAACCAGGGACCTCTCTCCAACATGGCAGCCGTGTCTTGCAACTGCACTGGTGGAGGGTGACACAACTATTGATGTGCAGCTTGTTCCAAGAGGTAGTTCCTTAGCGCCGCCCCCGGCGGCAGGTCCGATGATTACTGGGTTTGTCTACGAAACGACCCCACAAGGCCGAAATCCCTTGCGCGGCGTTGGGGTTTGGCTCGAGGTGGGGTTTGGCGACAGCTACCCGGTTGCACTCACGCAAACAGATGACGCGGGCCGTTTCTTCCTCTGTCGCGTCAGTGTGCCGGTACGGATGGGCGTTTCTCGGTATCAAGATTGGTTTGAGTCGCTCCCGGGCACTGGCGACATGTCTTTCGAGATCGAACTCAGACGTTGAGCTCAGGTCGCCGACGACCGAATCAGCTCCAGTGCCGCATCGCCATCGTCCCAGCCGAGAATGCGCGGCTCTTTGCCTTCGAGCGCCGTCACCGCAATGAAGAATTGTTCGATCTCCTGGCGGACGCGCGCAGCTAGAGCAACCTCTCGACGCGCGGCGACCGGCACCGCCAGGACTCGATCGTTGCGAATGCGTCCCAAGCGGTCCGCGCTGTTCTGTTCGACGCGCACGACTGCCAGGGCGCGGCACGGGATGACGACGCCCGGATAGGTGCTCACGTCCCACCAGATCGCAGCATCAACGGGATCGCCGTCCGCACCCTCCGTTGACGGGACAAAACCCCAGTCGCACGGGTAGGTGACTCCAAGCACAAGCGGGCGGGAGATTGACATCGCCCCGAAATCCGCGGAGTACTTCAGCTTCACGACCGCTCCACGAGGCGATTCCACCACAACATGAAACACATCCTCGCTGGCGAATGTCTTGAGTTTGTGGAGATCGCGCAAAGCAGCCTCACGCCGCGGCTATCCGCTGCCGCCGCTGTTTAGACGAAGTGCGAATCCAGCGCGCAAACGCCTTTGGTTTCCGGGCATGCAACCGGCGGCCGAGCGCGAACGCCCTCCGCCGCAGCGGCTGACGCATCCGCGCAGCAAGACGATCGATGTGACGCACTGCCGCGCGCATCGATCGGAGATCTCTGCAGCCTCTCAGCGTGGCCTCGAGGACGACGAGATTATGGTCGTCACCCAGTTCCGTCTCCAGCCGTTTCAGGCCGGCAATGAACGGAGCGACGCCCGCGGTGAGGGGCTTGGCCAGCCGCAGCTGATACCACAAGATCTTCAGCTCCTTGCGCCAGCCATGCAGCGTCGCCGACAGTCGCATCGCACGCGCATGTTTCATCGCTTTACGGCTGCGGCGATAAGAAGCGGCGACGACCGCAACCATCTCGGATACATCGAGCGAGGGTGACGTCCACTCCTTTGCCGACTTACGCGTCTTCGCCAGTCGCTTCACCGTTTCGTCGATAACGCCGTCGCGCTGCGCGCGCGCTTCCAGCCGATGTCGGGCGCCGACCAATCCACGGCGCAGGATTCCGTAGGTGTGCTCGGGCAACTGCTTCGGGTAGCGGCGACGCACACGATCGAACGTCTCGATAATCGCGGCGCTATCGCGGATCCTCGAGAGCGCACCCGCCGCCGACTTCAACCTCTTGCGATCCTTGCGCGGCACCTTCGCCCCTGCTTGTTCCAGGAGCGCCGCGACCGCGCGCACCTTCTTGACGCTCTTGCGCGATTCATGTACGGCGCTCCCGAACTTGCTGGCGTCGGCCGTGGTGAGTGCGCGGGTGGTGTTGCGGAGCTGCCGGCGCACAATTTTCGCGAGCTCGTCTTCGATGTGCTTTCGCTGGTGCAGTTCGAACGACATGAGATCCCCTTATAGCGTGTGCAGACACGATGCCACTTTCACCGAACTATTTGAGCAGGGACAAAAGTTTACATGGATCGAATGAGGACTTCACAGAACGGCAAGGTGTGTTCGCGCGTGCCACGCCTCTCCACAACAATGCTTCACGTCGCGGAGGTCGTTGCGAACGTTTGCGATCCTCCGCCCTTCGACCACTACTGCACGGCGAGCATCACCAGAAGACGCTGTGCCTGAACGTTGGCGTGATTCACCTGGAACGAGCCAGTCTGAAGGAGGCACTGGGGAGGGGGGCCTTGCGAGCCCGGGCCGTACGCGCCGAGCAGCAACACCCTCACCGTGTGTCCCCGGTCGTCCGCAGAGATTGTGGTGCCCACCCCGGAGCCCCCTCCTTGTCCTCCACTGCCGGCGACACTGCAGTTAAGAAGGCGCTCGACGCCGTCGTCCCTGACGAGCAGGATTCCGGTGTGCAGGAACTGACCGGAATTATTGGTGTAGTCGACTCGGAAATCGACCCTAGACCCGACGCTGACGTTCGTGGTCGATCCAGGCTGGATGGTGACACCGTTGACCTTGAGATCAGGCGTCGTGCGATCCAGATGGGACTGAATTCCACCCCCGCCCGGCCCCGTCGGGCTGCCCCCACACCCTGGCGCGATGAGGAGGAGTGAGATAAGAGACACAACACCAAATCGTCCGCCCAGCATCGACAACATCCTACCTCGCTGCGAACTCAACATTTCGACACGCGTATTCGGTCTTCCCTTTACCGAAGCGGCGCCTTGGTCCTGACCGACGCGACCACATCCCCAATAGCCGCGACAACCGCGACCGCGTGTGACAGATGGATCTCGTGATACGAGTCGGCGACCACGATATGCCGCCCGTTGCGGGAAATGCGCGCGAGCTCGGCGTGCGCCGCGTGTTTATCGGACGGGGCATTGAGCCCCCGCGATAACACGATGAGAGGGAGGTCACCCAGCAGCCCGGGTGTGTCCTTGCGGGCCGCGCTGAGGCGCGACAGCATCGTGTAGTCTGCAGTCGAGGATTCCGCCACGATCTCGCCGCTGATCGTTGGCGGCATCGACGCGATGAGCTTGCGATCGAGCGCAATCCGTGTCGCATAAAGCGAAGGCGGCAAGCGATCGAACGGTGCCCCCGATTGGGGCTGGCGCGTCGGAATGGGAATGACCGCGCTTGCCGGTGGCTGCGTCGAACGATGCTGCTCTGGTGTGAGTGATGTCAGTGCCACGGCTTCGCGAAGGGGCCCTTCTCACCGGCCGTGTCGAGCAAGGTCCGCAGATCACGGATGACGCGTATTGGCGTTTCGACATCCGGGCGGGCGTCCTCCAGCCACTGCCAGCGCGGTCGTACGAACATACGCGCGTCGTCTTCGACACCTCGGGCTGAACGAGCGAGAAGTCGATGGAGAACGAACTTGCGCCCGCCTCGATAACCACCGTAGGCGACCCGCTGCCTGTGCAGTGAAGGTGCAGGTGGCGGTCACCAATGCCGACAAGCCGTCCGAGCGGCGGTCCCACACCATCCTGGGCCGCCGCAGGTGCGACCAGACTCGCAAGCGCGACTAACGAGGACAGCATCTTACGCATGACCTCGATCCTACAGCCATTGAACGCCTAGATGGCGTCCCGTTCGGCGACGGTTTCTTTCGAGCACGGCTCGCTTATTCGCCGACCCCACCCCTTCGTCGCAGCTCGCGCAGGACAAGCAGGGTGAACAGCTCTTGACGTGTGTCGGCGTCGGCCTTGGCATGCTCTATCGCGGTGTTCATCTCCTCGTCCATCATCCCGGGCGCGAAAATCTTCAATACCTCACGTAGGGTGTCGTAAAACTCCTCTGCGGTGATGTTGCGATTCGGATCAGATGACATTCATCCTCCGCCGGAAATCATCGTGGGGAAAGATTCAAATCGTCAAGCCCCGCCCGTCGAATTTCCGCTAGTGGACTGAACGAGCGCGCGTACGGCGTGATGATCGGACGTGAGATCGAGCATTTTGGCAAGCGAACTGTGACGCGAGCGGCGCTGTACGTAGCGATAGATCGGCTTGAAAAGTCCGGACTGGTCCGGTCGACGCTTGGGGACCCAACGCCCGAGCGGGGCGCAAACCGGAAGACCAGTACGGGACGAAACTGACCGAGCAACTGGCGAGAGAGGATTCGTCAGCGTAGAAACGTAGTTCCGTCTCAGTGTTTGGTGATATCGGTCGAGCCGCGTGATTCAGTAAGTGGGTTTCACGCGAACTTGCTACGGCTACGACCGTGATGCCGGCTGGTTCACCGGTGCAGATCGCTGCTCCAATTGACAACGATGTTGAGCGATTGTGCAGGCGTTTCGTCATCAACCAGAACGACCAGGAATCGTTGTCCGTCTGGCGTGACACCGTAGTGCGAGCCTGGTTCAGACGCGTGAGTGAGCGCGATGGGCAGTTGAAACAGAGAATGCGGCTTGTTCCACTGGAAGTCTTCTTTATCTGTGACGACATCCACTGCCATCATGCGACCCGACCCCGGCTCGAGAAAAAACAACTCCTTGCCGTCGCGTCGCCATGCTGGCAGCATGCCACCCGCGACTGATACCGGCCATTTTGCTCCCGTTAAGGGAAAGCGTTGAATGTAAACCTCCAGTCGACCGGATTCGTCGGACGCGTATGCAACCCAGCGACCATCGGAAGAAAACTGCCCCTGGCCCTCGTTGGACGGCGTCTGAAGTAGCACCCGCGCCTTCTCATCCCCGGACAGCGGCAGCACCCAGAGATCCCACCCTGTGTTCTTCCCCTGACTCTGGAAGAGCAGATGAGTGCCGTCAGGCGACCAGTCCGTCGGCTGGTTGTCGATTGAAGAGGTTGTGCCGACCGGCGCGCGCCATACCATCTGCTCGCTCTCAGACCCATTGAATGGCTTCTTGTAGAATCCGAACTCGGGTCGCGACGACGCCCACAGCAGTTCCGCTCCGGTTCGCGACCATACGGCAACCGGGTCATAGACTTGACCAAACGTGAAGCGGACGACGTCGGCGTCTGGGACTTTGTTCACCCATATATGCGTGTCACTACCGCTACCGACGGAGACCGCGATGTGATGCGCATCGGGTGAGAGCGTCAGATGTTGATGGGACCGTAGCGATTCCGTGACCTGACGGATCAGCTTCCCGCTGCGATCCACCCACACCAGCCGGTTTCCGGCACTACTGCCACCCGAGGCATACACCAGCGTGCCGGTATCGGAAGCCGCGAAGAGCCCGTGGGTGGCGTTTACCGTATACCGAATGCCTTCCGCGATGCGCGACGGACTCCCAGTCAGTGTTAATGCACGCGCATCGAACGCCTGTGCCATAAGCGTCTGGCCGCGCAGGAACAACAGGTATCCGGGCGAGGCGTACTGCACGTTGGAGCAGCAGACGTCAATCAGGCGTATTCGCTTGCCTGAATCGAGCGAACCCACGTAAATGCCCCTGTACTCGGCGTGCGTGCTATTGACGCGGAATACAAAATGTCGCCCGTCGGGCAGAAACCACGGCCATTGATGACCCGTTTCACCGCGTTCGCGATCGAGCGTCGTTATCGGCTTCGGGTCTCGAGCCGACGCGTCCACGCGATACAAGGGATCGTCAAAACCTGGCGCATAGATGATGGTGCCGTCTGCGGCCCAGGTGCCGCCTCTACCGTTATACGCGTCGGAGAGTGTGACGGGCGGCGATCCTTTGGCTTCGGTGGTTTTCAGCTTGCCGCCGGCGAAAAATCCGATGTGGCGGCTGTCGAGCGACCAGAATGGGTAATTTGCGTCTTCGGTGCCGGCCAACGGCTGACTTTCCAGCGCATTCAGCGCGCGCACCCACAACATCTGGCGGCCGTCGGTCGATGCCGTGAAGGTTAACCACCGGCCGTCGGGAGACACCGCAGCCGACCCACCGAGTACTGCATGGTCCGGCGGCGCGAGTGACATGCGAACCACAGGATGGTCTGAGAGCGGTCGGTCGAACGTGCGCCACGCGAGCACGGTGACGACGCCGATCAGGGCAGCTCCAACCGCTAAATATGTGAGACGCCGCGTGACTGGCCGTCGCTGAAGTGCACCCGCGATTGCGTGGCTCTCGTGTTCCGCAATCCACTTCAGCTCGTCGGACAAGTCGTGTGCAGTTTGCCACCGGTCATCAGGGTTTTTTGCGAGACATTTGTTCGCGACCCGGTCCAACATCGGCGGCGTCAGCGGTTGAAGCGTAGACATCGGCGGAAGCGGGCGATCGATGATGGCCGCGATGACGTTCGCGTCGCTGTCCCCCTCGAATGCCCGCTTGCCTGTCGTCATCTCGTAGACGATGGCGCCGAAGCTGAAGATGTCGCTGCGACTGTCAGCCTCTTTGCCTTCGAGCTGCTCCGGTGCCATGTACCTGCAACGTGCCCAGGATCGTGCCTTTGGCCGTGATGGGCGCCGTGGTCGGTAACATCGACGAACTATCCGTGATGGCTCGCCCGCTGGCCTTTGCCAACCCGAAATCGAGTAACTTCGCGCCCGACTTCGTGAGCATGATGTTGCCGGGCTTTAAATCGCGATGGACGATCCCCTGGCGATGTGCCTTATCGAGCGCGTCAGCGATCTGAACCGCGTACCGCAGTGTCTGGTCGAGTGACAGCGCACCTTTGGAAAGGCGCTGCGCTAACGACTGTCCTTCCAGATACTCCATGACCAGGTAATCGATCCCATCCTGCCGGCCCACGTCGTGGAGCATGCAGATATGCGGATGACTGAGTTGGGATATGGCTTTGGCTTCGCGCTCGAATCGCTCGCGGAACCGCTGGTCAGCCGCGAACTGCGCGGGGAGCACCTTGATTGCGACGGTACGGTCGAGGCGTGTATCTCGCGCCTTGTACACCTCTCCCATCCCGCCAGACCCGATGGGACCAGTGACTTCGTACGGACCAAGACGCGCGCCCGGGCTGAGTGACATAGGTGGTAGGTGCCGGCTGATTATAGGGCCTGGACGCGCTTTGGCCCATTCGACGAGCCGGCCGGCTGGTCGGCGCCAAGTTTCCCTTCACTTCTACGCCATCGCCCATCGATCCTCTATCATTCGCGCATGACTGAGGAGACCCTTCGGGTCGTCCGCGACGGGCTGGACTTCCGTCGCGGGGCGCGCAAGCGGATCGTCGTGCTCGGCGCCGGCCTTGCCGGGCTCGTCGCCGCCTACGAGTTGAAGCACCAGGGCCACGAGATCGTCGTGCTCGAAGCGCAGAACCGCGTCGGCGGCCGCGTGCTCACCTGCCGTGAGTTCGCGCCGGGCCTCTACGCGGAATTCGGCGCGATGCGGATCCCCCGCTCGCACGCTCTCACGTTGAAGTACTGCACCAAGTTCAACCTGTCGCTGACGCCGTTCGTGATGGGGAACCCGAAGGGGCTCGTCCACATTTGCGGGCAGCGCATGACCCTCGAGGACGCGCAGCGATCGCCGGAACGGCTGCCGTTCGATCTCGCGCCGCACGAGCGCGGCAAGACGCCCGACCAGTTGTGGACGGCGGCGATCGCCGACCTCAAGGCCTTGCTCGACCGCGATGGTGCGTCGGCATGGGAGCAGATCCGTGCCGAGTTCGACCAGTTCTCGCTCTACGAGTTCCTCAAGCACCGGAACTTCTCCCGAGGCGCAATCGAGTACTACGCCGTGATGAACTTCGTCGAGGCCGACATGAACAACGCCGTCATGGAGGTACTGCGCGAAGACCTCGAAGGCGCCTATGTGGACATGCAGACGATTGACGGCGGGATGGATCGCCTGCCCCGCGCGTTCTACGCGGAGCTGCAGCAGGAGGTGCGGTTCGGTGCGGAGGTGCGCGCCATCGACCAGACCGACGCCGACGTGACGGTCCACTACAAGACCGAAGCGGGCCGCTTTTCGGTCACCGCCGACTACTGCGTGTGCGCGCTGCCGTTTCCGTGCCTTCGTACCATTGAGCTCGGCCGACCGTTCTCGCGCGCGAAGATGCGCGCCATCCGCCAGCTGAACTACCACGCCTCGACGAAGATCCTCTTCCAGGTCCGCCATCGGTTCTGGGAGGACGAGGACGGGATCGTCGGCGGCGCGACCGTGACCGACTTGCCGATCCGGCGCATGAATTATCCGGCCTCGTCGACGGACACGACGCGCGGCGTGCTGCTCGCGTCGTATACGTGGGGCCAGGACGCTCTGCAATGGGGCGCGATGGATCCGGAAACACGGCTGGAAGAAGCTCTGGACGACGTGGCGCGAATCCATCCGCGCATTCGTGAGGAATACGAGGTCGGAGTCAGCTACGCCTGGTACGCGGATCGCTGGGCACGTGGCGCGTTCGCGCTCTTCGCGCCGGACCAGCAAACCGACCTGCAGGCCGCCATCGTGGCGCCGGAAGGGCGCGTGCACTTCGCCGGCGAGCACTGCAGCTTGTATCACGCCTGGATTCAGGGGGCGCTGGAGAGCGGGATTCGCGCGGCGAAAGAAGTGCACGAAGCCGAGTGAGCGCTCCGTTAACCGGAGCGGGTCGCTCTGCGAATTCGCTGAGCTATGGCTCCGGACCGTCACCGCCTGGAATCAGTGTTCTCCCGCGCCGATCACGCAACGATTTCCGAAACGCGAGCTGGATTTGTATGGCCTCGGCACCGAGGGTGCGACCTTCAAGTCCGGCAGCTCGGATGCCATGCGTGCGAGTTCGCGCAACTGAGCAAACTCGGAGGCAGTCGGCACGGCCCCGGCGCGAAAGAACACCTGGAGCAAGCGACGCTCTCCATGAATCGATATCGGTATCGCAAAATTCACGGCCTCGGTGCCTGGGTGCATCCTGACGACGGATGAAATGTGCACGGCGTGTACATCTGAAAGCGAGTGAACACACTCCGAGAACGTTTGACGGAGCCCGCGCTCAGTATGCTCGTGCTCGCGGCACGGCTCTGTCGAGACACCACGCGTAAGCGCGTCCAAGAAAATGGGTCGGGTGAATCCCACCGCGGCCCGATACACCAATGACGGATTCACGCGCGTGATTTCGACGCGATGGACCTGGCCAACAACCTTCGTCGTCTCATACCCATGCAACACAACGATTTCGCGGTCCGCCGGTGTGAGGCGCCCCGATGTTTCCAGCAGGATTCCGCCCTGTGAGATGTCGAGGAGGTCCACAACTGGTGAGCGACCCGTTGAAATCGTCAACGTGGGGACTTCCGACGCGCGAAAACGCCTGAAGGCGCGCCTATTAAATTCCGCGTCACCGCCACTGCGTCGATGGGGCATGGATGCCGGTCGCG
This sequence comes from Vicinamibacterales bacterium, assembly GCA_963761975.1. Classification (GTDB taxonomy): domain Bacteria; phylum Acidobacteriota; class Vicinamibacteria; order Vicinamibacterales; family JAMQPK01; genus JAMQPK01. The sequence continues at coordinate 697,603 of CAVXIR010000007.1, read as the reverse complement.
GACGTAGCAAGCGTCACGCCGAGCATTCGCGACGGGTGTTCGCTTTTATGACGTTGACGTAACGTTGGACACTTGGGCGGCTGGCGCTGTAGGGCGTGGTCTTTTGAGATGAAAGGCCCATAAAAATCGCGCGACCGTGAAGGCGCGAATGTAATCGAGGTTGATGCGCGCGCCGGGCTACCGCCGATGCCGGACGTCTTGTCAGCGTCGTGAATGACTTTTGTCTGCCTGGGGTGTTCCAATTCGGCCCACGCCATGTCCGAATACGACAAGAGCCGCAAGCGGCATCCCACAAAGGCTCGGGAATGATCCGAAGGTTGGGTCGCGAGCAGCGGGCAACTCGTCTTCTCTTCGAGAAGCGCAGCATCGATCCAGCAGCAACCTGCCATGCGTGTTCCATTCTGTGTCGTCGTGTGCCGTCGTGGTACACGCGTCGGCCCTGCGATCGTATTGGAACCGCCCTAACACTCTATTCAACAGGAGGTTACGGATCCGGGCCAAGGCGGTCACGGCCTTGCTCTGACAACGTTGGTGTTATCGCGTCGATCATCCTTATTGATTGTGGTTGCCGCAGCGATCGCGGCCGGATTCCTCCTCGGTTATGGGGCCGGCCTCGGGCCGCAACGGACGGTGGAATTCTGCGCGCTCATTCTCGCTGCGATGCTGATCTCCGCGTTCTCTGCGCAGTCAGCATACTCGGACAATCGCGCGACGATGCCCGCGTCCTTCGTCTTCGAGTTCATCTCGCTGATCATATTTGGCGCTCATGCGGCGACGCTGGTGGTAATCGCGGCCGTCGCCGCTCGAGCTTTCGCTGATTCGCAACGCCCACCTGCGCTCCTGCGAACGCTGACAAGCGTCATCACAGTCGCGGCGGCGACACAGGCGGCCGGCTACGTGCATCAGGCGCTCGGCGGTACGCTTGGGCAATTCAGGTGGCCATTCCAGGCAGTGCCGATCGCTGGCGCGATCGTCGCGTATGGCATTGTCAAACTGCTGTCATCGGAAGTCGTGAGGCCGATCCTCGCGAAACAGCGAATCGACCGATCGGGGCAGCGAATCCTGCTCGATGGTTCGACCTACTTTATCGGCGCCGGCATCGCGGTGGCAATGGCCGAGCTGATCGCCCACCGCGCATGGGAAGTGATGCCCGTCATTGCGTTGCCACTGGGGCTCGCGCTCCGCAGCTACAACGATTATGTGGGCCGTCTGCACGACGAGTCTCAGCGCCGCGAAGTCATCGACTCGCTCGATGAGGGTATGTGCGTTGTCGACAGCAGCGGGCAGATCACCTTGTGGAGCGATGCGCTCGAACGGATCGTCGGTGTGCCGCGCGCGGTCGCGCTTGGCGAATCACTCGTTCGCGCGATGCCCAACCTCGCCAGGACCGAACTGGCGGCAGCCGTCGATCAGACACTGAACGATCGAACGCGTCGAACAATCGCGGACGTCCGGCTATCGCGCACCGCAGGCACGTGCGTGTTGCAGATCAGGGTGCTTCCGGTTTCCGGAGGCGTGACTCTGCTGTGGCGCGACGTCACCGAACACACCAGAGGCGAGCATGCCCTGAAGCGCAGCGAAGAGCGGCTTGCGCTGGCGGCCGACGGCGCACACGACGGCTGGTGGGAGTGGAATCTTCGCACGAAGGAGTTCTATTTCTCGGCGCGGTGGAGGGAACTTGTTGGCGTCGCCGGGAAGGCGGGCGTCGGACGTCCCGAGGACTGGCTCAACCGCGTGCATCCAGAAGATGCGGCGGCGCTGAAGGCCGCGTTGAAAGCACATCTGTCGGGCCAGACGCCGTATTTTCAGCACGAGCATCGCCTCCTCCACGAGGACGGCACGTACCGATCGTTCCTGTGCCGCGGTATCGCCGCGCCGGGAACAAGCCAGGCGCCCGCACGCCTTGCCGGATCGCTGACCGATACGACCGACCACGCGCACGCACGCGAGCAGCTTCGCAGTGCGGGCTTTCGCGATCCGTTGACAGGCTTGCGCAATCGCGCCGATTTCGTCGATATGCTTGGCCGCCGGCTCGAGGAATTCAAGCTTCCGCGCCATGGCGCGCGGCGATTTGCGATCCTGTATCTCGACCTCGACCGCTTCAAGGTCGTGAACGACAGCCTCGGCCACCTCGTCGGCGACCAGATGCTCATCGCGGTGTCGCGCCGCCTCGAGTCGTGCCTGCGCGACGGAGACACGCTCGCGCGCCTCGGCGGAGACGAGTTCGCGATCTTGCTGCAGACGGTTGGTGACGAGCTGCAGGCGAATGCCTTCGCCTTCAGCCTCCAGGAGACGCTGAGCAAACCGATTATGGTCGCGGGCCGCGAAGTGTTCACGACGGCGAGCATCGGCATCGCCTTCGGCGCCAGCGGGCACAACACGCCCGACGAGATCATTCGCGACGCCGACACCGCCATGTACCACGCCAAGTCGCGCGGCAAAGCGCGTCACGAGATGTTCGACGCCGACATGCACGCGCGGACGCGCGACCGCCTCGACCTGGAGAACGACCTGCGCCACGCGGTCGACAATAAAGACTTCGAGGTGGTCTACCAGCCGATCGTGCTGCTGGGCTCGGGCATGTGCGTCGGGTTCGAATCGCTGATTCGATGGACGCGCGATGGAAAAGCCGTGTCGCCTGCCACCTTCGTTCCGATGGCGGAAGAGCTCGGACTCATCGAATCGCTCGGCACCTGGATATTGCAGCAGGTCTGCCAGCAATTCGCCGTGTGGAAGAAGCGATATCCCGACGCCGGCCTCGACTATGTGACGGTGAACGTCTCGAGCCGGCAGTTGATGCAACCGCATTTTCTGCGCATCGTCGAGCAGGCGCTCGAGCAGTCGGGGCTGAAGCCGCGCGACGTGCGACTCGAAATTACGGAAACGGCGTTGATGGACAGCCCGGCTGCCGCCGCGCAGGTGCTGCGCCAGCTGCGCGAATTCGGCGCGAACATTTATCTCGATGACTTCGGAACGGGCTATTCGTCGCTGAGCCACCTGCACAAACTTCCGGTGGATGCGCTGAAGATCGATCGCTCCTTCGTGACGACCATTGGAATCTCCGAGCGTCCGGCCATCGTCGAGAGCATCCTGGCATTGGCCCGGACGATGAACACGAGCGTGGTCGCGGAAGGTGTCGAGACCGACGTGCAGGCTCGCGAGCTCCAACGCCTCGGATGCACGCACGCGCAGGGGTACCTCTTCTCGCGGCCGCTGTCGGCTACGGCCGCCGAGCAAGTGATCGCGGCGCATCGGCCGCTCGGTCCAAACGGAGAGGTGCCGGCGGAAGCCCCGGACGCCGATCTGTACTACTCGTCAAAGCCGTTCAAATGGCCGGAGACGATAGCGACCCCGTGATTCGCGCTATGGGGAAACCGTCCCATTAGTACGGACCAACGCCCTGCCCGGGGCGACACCTTCGACGATCCGACCGTTGTCAACCACGACGGCACCGGCCACGACGAGAGAGCGCACGCCCTCACTGGCTTCAGTGGGCGCTCGAAAGCTCGCACGGTCTTGAATCGTCTGAGAATTGAAGATGACAATATCAGCGCGAGCGCCCTCCTGAAGTCTTCCGAGCCGTCTCGCGTCGGGTGTCAACTTCTCGAGCCGTTGTGCCGGCATCAACGACATCTTGCGAATCGCGTCATTCAAGGTGATCGTTTTCTGGTCGCGGACATACCGTGCCAGCACTCGCGCATGCGTGCCGACGCCGCGCGGGTGACTCATGAGGCCGTCACTCGCGACAGCCACGAGGGGAGCCGCCATGACCGCATCCACTACCTCATCTGGATTCGTGTGAATCAGGATCAAGCGAGGCTCTGGCGCCGCATGGAGCACCTCGAACCGCTCGCGGGTGAGACGTTCCCCCGATTCGGGCAGTTCGAGATCGCTGTAATCGAGTCCCCGTTGTTCCCGCCAGCCCGGATTGAAGAGCGCCGAGTTGATGAGCGTCATTCCCGCGGTGTACGGGTACGCTTCGGTCGTGACGTCCAGGCCTCTTTCCCGCGCGCCGGCAATCATTGACAGGCACAGCGGCGAGTCACTCATGCACGTGCTGTTGATGTGCACGATGTGAAGCGCTGCACCGCTAATCGCGGCCGCGCCGATGACCTCGGTCACGGCCTCGACGCCCGAGCCTGGCTCGATGCGGCCACTGCTGCGAGCATGGACGAACACCGGACTCCCGTGCGCCGCCGCGAGTCTCAAGATTTCGATCACCTCGTGTCGCGTCGCACCGTGAGCGTACTCGAGGCCGATGCCAACACCTAGCGCGCCCGCCTCCAGCTGGCTTCGAATTGTCGCGAGCATTCGATCAAGGCGCTCGGAAGAGGCCGGTTCATTCGTGGCGGGAGCGGATTGAGGAATGATGCCAGCCTCTGGGCCGAAGATACTGACGGGCAACGACGCATCCCACGCCTGGAGACGGGCCGCCAGGTACGAAGCACTGGCGCCAAAATGAATCGGACTCCGTCCGCGACGTGCGTCGATGAAACGCTTCACATCAGGGACCCCAACTTCGAGTTCCAGCGCGGTCGTGACACCGTCGAGCGCCATGAGGCGATACGCGTCCTGACTCTGCGCATGGTGGTGCAGATCGATGAAGCCAGGGGCGACAACCAGTTCGCGCGCATCGATCGTCCGAGTGCCGTTCAGCGGTTCAGCGGAGATCCGCGCGATCGTGTCTCCACGGATTCCTACGTCGCGCACAGCGTCCAGGTTGGTTTGAGGGTCAATGACTCGGCCGGCCTTCAACACAAGGTCGAACGACTCCCCAGCGCTCGAGCAGGCGGCCAGCCAGCATGACGCAGCGAGGATCGGGGCTGTAATACGCAATGCTTCCTTTCTTTCGCGTACTTCGGCCTAACTGTTATTGGAGTAGAGACCGCTCTGACTCTTCGCAGCCAACGGTCTCCTCACTCGCGGCAATCCTAGCGCACAACCCGAGCGCCCCAAGGGCTTCCTTCGATGTCATTCATCGGCCAGAGCGCGGCGTCTTCCATCATTCCACCCATGTGACCAATAACTGGGGTAGCGTTCTCTTCAAGCGGGCCTCCTTCTGCTTTTCATCCGTCCGAGTTGGAGCGTCTATTGCACCTTGCCGTTTGCCGTGGCAAGAGATCTCCGCAAGATCCGTCGCCTCCTGGCTGCCACTGTGGTCATTTTTTCTCTTTTTGTCGCTTTAGTAGTCATTGGCGTTCACACTCCGCCGGGGCGGCGCTATGTCGCCCGTCAGGTCATCTCGCTCCTCAAGCAGCAGCAGATCGACCTGAACACCGATCAGCTGGGCTTCAACCTGGTCAATGCGTCGATCGCCCTGCGCAACATCAGCGTACGCTCGCTGGGGCTACCCGATGCGCCTCCCTTTGCCACGGTCGGACGTCTTCAAATCAATCTCAGCCTGCTTCAATTGCTGCGCGGACGCTACGTGGTCGAGTCCGGCTCGATCGAAGATGTCGACGTTCATTACTTCGTCGACGCCGACGGCCGCGATAATCTTCCGGGCCCGCCTCGCGATCCGAATGAGCCGCGCAAGCGGCTCGATTACCTCATCTCATCACTCAAAGTGTCGAACGCGCGGCTGCGATATGAGAACCGCCGCGAAGACATCGACATCGCGTTGCCCGTGTCGACGTTGGACGTCGCGGGAAGTGCGCTGACCGATCGTCATCAGATTCAATTCGATTCGACCGCTGGGAAAGTACGCGTCAAGGACCGCGCCGCCGACGTCGATCGACTCCTCGGCGACGTCGATCTCGGTGAGAACGACCTGGTCATCACGAAGGTCCAACTGGAAACAGTCGGCTCCAAAGCGGAATTGACGGGATCGATCTCGCAGTTCGAGGCGCCTCGAGCCGATCTCGTCGTGCGGGCCAACGTCGACGCCGTTCGCGCAGCGCCGCTTGCCAACATCAAGGATCGCGTCGGTGGAGAGCTGACGATCGACGCCACCGCAAAGGGACCGCTCGCGACGCCAGCGGTCACCGCGCATGTGTCGGGATCGAGCCTCCAGTTTCGTGAGCTGCGCGACATCGAGCTCGATGCGCAGGCGGCCTACGATTCGGCGGCACGTCGTACGGAGATGTCGTCGCTGCGCGTTCGCGGGCCATGGGGCGCGGTGAATGGGAACGGCACCGTCGCGCTCGATACCTCCGAGCGGTCACAGCTGCAGGCCACGGTCGACGGCCTCGATGCCGGCAGGCTGATGCGGGCACTACTGTTGCCGTATTCAGCTGCAACACGAGTCGATGGCACGGTGAGCGCCGAGTGGCCAGGCCTCGAGTACCTCAAAGCCCACGGCAACGGCCAGGCGACGTTGACGCCGACGGCACGGGCCGCCTCTCGCTCGCAGTTGCCGATCGGCGGACGTGTGCTCGTTCGCGCCAACGCAGGCCGCATCGATGCGCAACTCGTGCAAGTCGTCGCGGCAGGCGCACAGCTGGATGGGCGCGTCGCTGCCACCGAGGACCGAAGGCTTCAAGGACAGTTGAAAGGACACATCGGCGATGTCGGCCGGCTCGCATCGTCGGTCGAAACGTTCCTCGGGCGGCCGGTGAGTGAGCTGCCGAAGCCGCTTCAGGGCGCCGTCGATCTCGACGCGAACATCGCCGGCACGATCGATGTCCCGACGGCGGCGACGGTCGTCAACGCTCCGGCGCTCGTGGTTGGCGACGCGAGCGGGATCGCGTTGACTGGTGACATTGCCTACACTCCTTCAGCCCTCACCGTTCGAAGCGCCGACCTGATGTGGGCAGAGGCGCGCGCGCATCTGGCCGGCCGCGTCGGGCTGGCTGGCGATCGGCGGCTCCAGCTGGCCTTCGCGGCCAACCAACTCGAAGTACCGTCGTTCTTGAGAGCGATCAAGCGTGAAGACCTGCCACTCTCCGGCACGCTTTCGGCGACCGGCACTGTTGGCGGCACGCTGGCTCGGCCGACGGCACGGCTGAACGCGCAAGGCGCCAATCTCGTTGCGTACGAGGAGACGATCGGCTCTCTCGTTGCGGACGTGAACCTGGCGGGGCGCGAGGTCCAGATTTCGCGACTCGACATCGACAAACCGCAGCCGGACGGCAACGGTCATGTCGCGGCGACCGGCACATATCACTTGGACACGCGGAGATACACCGCCGACGTGAAGTCTGAAAACGTCCGGCTTCTCGGGCTTCAGCTCTCTGATGACCAAGGTGTGCGCGGAACAGTGCAGCTGGTCGCACAGGCTTCCGGAACCGTCGATGCGCCCGAGGGACAGGCGCATCTCGTCGTCGACTCGCTGGAGCTCGATCGCACGACCACCTCGCAGCTAGGACGGCTGACCATCGATGCCGTCGCAGCGAACAAGCGCGCCACGATCAACGCAGTCTCCGATCGGTTCAAACTCGACGCCGAGGCGCTCGTCACGTTGGCGAAGCCCTGGCCGACCACGGTCAAAGTACGCGCGGACAACCTGGACCTGGCATCGTTGCCGCTCGAGAGTGCGCCTCCGCTCGAAGGTCAGCTCCGCGCAACGGTCGAAGCGTCGGGGAACCTGAGCGAGCCCGAACGCGGTCAAGCGACGATGGCGCTCGAGTCATTTACCGGGTCATGGAACGGTGAGCCCTTCGCGGTGACGAGCCCCTCGGATCTTCGCTATGCGGGCGAGCGCCTCACGATCGAACGGCTCGAGGTCAAGAGCAACGAGTCGGTCTTGGCCGTCAGCGGCGCGATGCCGCTCACCGATCGGGCAGGCGAGGGCGATCTCATGCTCGACCTCAAGGCCAACCTGGCCGCGGCGAACCACTTCGTCCCGCGTGACGTCAACATCTCGACCGACGGTGCGCTGACGCTGACCGGCTCCTTGAAAGGAACGCTGAAGGCCATCGATCCGGATCTCGTCATTACCGTTGAGAACGGGTTGATCCTGTCGCCCGACCTCGGGCCTGGCTTCTCGAAGATCGCGATGCGCGCGCGAATCAAGAATGGTGAAGCCAACGTCGAGCAGCTGACAGCAAATTGGGGCACGGCATCGCTCGAAGCATCAGCGCGCCTGCCGCTCGAAGTTGTCCCCCCGTTGCCAGTAGAGATTCCGCGCATGGGCGGCCCAGCCGTGGTGAAGGCCGCGATCAAAGGTCTGGATCCCTCAGCACTTCCTGGCGCCCCGGCTCGGTTGGGCGGAACCATCAGTCTCGACGCGGAAGTCTCGGCGGATCGTCCGGACCTTGCGGCGCTCAATGGCAAGATCACCTTCCCCGAGCTCGACCTCGCATTCGGAGGTTTGACGCTTGCACAACAACAGCTGTCCAGCATCAGCATCGCATCCGGTGGGGCGACGGTGGAGCGGTTCGACCTCGAGGGCTCCGCCGGCATGGTGAAGGCGGCCGGTCGCGTCGGTCTCGTGGGTGAACGCCCGCTCGATCTCAACGTCGACGGCACGCTGAATGTGGCCGCCGTCAGTGTCCTGCTCAACAAGCTTCGCGCCGAAGGCGATACGGCATTGAGCCTTCACGCACGAGGCACGGTCAGCTCTCCGGAGCTCGACGGAACGGTCACACTGACGGGAGTGACGGCGTCGATCGACGAGCCGAACATCGCTGCCGAAAATGTGAACGCGCGAGTCGAGCTGGCGGGCAGGCACATCACGCTGACCGAGCTGAAAGCCGACGTGAACGGAGGCACGCTGGCTGCGTCAGGAAAACTGACGATCGGCGACGGCGACCTCAGCGACGTCGACCTTCAGATTACGACGAACGACATCACCTACGAAGCGCCACTCGATCTGCGCAGTTTGTCCGACTCCAGCATTCGCATCAGCCGCGAGGGGGACGACATCCTGGTCAGCGGGAAAGTGACGATCGACGAGGCGGGTCTCACCGACGACGTCAATTTCGATACGGGACTCCTGGCGGCGATGACTGCGCCACCGAGCCTCGATCTGACGGAAAAGCGCAACCCACTGCTCGAACGTCTGCGGTTCGCGATCGACGTCGACACAGCGACGCCGATCCTGGTCGACAACAACCTCGCTCGTGCCGAGATCACGACGGACGTTCGAGTCGTTGGCACGCCGTACGAGACGGGGCTGACGGGCCGGATGGAGATCCTCGAAGGCGCCGAAATCAGGCTGAACGAGCGGCGCTATCAGGTCCAACGGGCCGCGATTACCTTTGTTGACGACAGGCGCATCGTCCCATCATTCGATCTCGAGCTCGGCACATCGGCCTCCGACTACGACATCACGGTGGCGGTAACAGGCACACCTGGCGATACGGACGCCACGCTGACGTCTGATCCCGAGCTTCCAGAGCCCGACATCATGGCCATGCTCGTCACCGGCCGGACGCTCGACGACATGCGCGGCGAAGAATTCGAAGTGGCGCAAGAGCAGGTGCTCTCGTACCTTGCAGGGCGGGTCGGATCGACGCTCGGCCGGGGGCTGCAAAAGGCCACGGGCCTCAGCGAAGTCAGGATCGAACCCGTGTTAATCGCGGACGAAACCGATCCAAGCGCGCGCCTCACACTCGGGCAGGATCTCACCGACGAGCTGAAGCTCGTGTACTCGACTAACCTCGCCGACAGCAACGATCAGATCTGGGTCGCTGAGTACGACCTCACGCGGCGATTCCAGACGCAAGCGGTGCGGCAGGAAGACGCCAGCTATCGATTGGATTTTCGCCATGACGTCCGCTTCGGTGGCGTACCGGCGCCGCGGCGTCAGCCGCGCATCCGCCCGACGGTCACACAGGTGACCGTGACATCCAGCGCTGGCCAGGATGTGCCCGAGGTGCGCGAGAAGTTCAGAGTCGAAGAAGGCGACGCCTACGATTTCTTCGCCATTCGCAAGGGTCTCGACCGAATCGAGCAGTCGTTCACGGACCAGGGGTACCTGCAGTCAAAGGTTCGACTCGAGCGAATCGTCGAGGCCGGGTCCGCACAGCTGACCCTGAAGGTGACTCGCGGCCCGCTCGTCGAGATAGGGTTCGAGGGCGTGACGCCGCCCGGTAAAGTTCAGGAGGACGTACAGGCGCAGTGGCATCGAGGCGTCTTCGACAAGCAGCGGGCTGACGCGGGGCTGGAAACGCTGCGTGCGTGGTTGATGGACGACAACTACCTGCAGCCGAAGATCAAGTACCGCATCGAGGACGCCGCCACCGACCGCCGCCGTGTGACGTTCCAGGTGGAGCCCGGCACACGATCCGAGAAAGTCGTGCTCGCGTTCGAGGGCGCCTCGGCGATTGATCCGGATGTCCTGGACAAGATCATTGCGCAGCAGAAGCTCGAAAGAAAGCTGTTTACCGATCCGTTCGTCGTGACCGAGCTGCTGCAGAAGTACTACCGCGAGCAGGGGTATCTCGCCGTCGAGATGGACGAGCCGCGGTACGAGTTCAATGCTGCCGTCGCACGAATCGTGATCGCCGTTCGAGAGGGGCCTGCGTTCACTGTGCGGGGCGTGAACGTCTCGGGGAACGGGCTCTATACCAACGATGTCATCCTTTCGCAACTCCCGCTCGCCGCCGGCCATCCATTCCTGCCTGTGGCGGCGGAGCGGTCGCTCGACAAGGTTCGCGATCTCTATTGGGCCAAGGGCTACAACGACGTCCGATCGGACTATCGGCTCGTGCTCGACCGCACTGCCGGCCTCGTCGATCTGGCGATCACGATCAAAGAAGGGCCACAGACGCTGATTGCAGAGATCGGCATCGAGGGCAATCAGAAGACGAGCAATCGACTCGTGCGTGAGCAGGTTCAGCTGTCCCAATCAGAGCCGTTGGATCTCAGCCTGCTCGCGAGGTCGCGTCGGAACCTCTACAAGACCGGCGCTTTCTCGCTGGTCAGCATCACGCCCGAACCGGTCGAGAACAGATCACCGGACGTTGCCGGGTTGGGACCGGCTACACCGGACGATCCCGCGGCTCCGCCACCACGGCAGTCTGCAGATGCTGCGCCGGGTCCCGACGCACAGAGCGATCAGAATCTCGTTCGCGTCAACGTCTCGGTGCGAGAAGTGCAGCCCATCCAGATACGATACGGTGCCTCTTACGATACCGAGCGCGGCGTCGGCGGCCTGTTCGACATCTCGAGTCACAACATGCTGGGCGGCGCGCGCGTGGTTGGCCTGCGGGCCCGCTATGACGGGCAGCTTAAGGATGGGCGCATCTACATCAATCAGCCCGCCCTCCGTTACATCCCATTCAAGACGACGGCGAGTGTTTACTTCCGAGAGGACCTGAGCCCGCCGACCGACATCACGCGAGCGTTCACGGCCAGCCGTAAAGGCGTGTCGATTGATCAGCAGGTGGAACTGCGCGATGCGTACGTCTGGAGCTGGGGATATCGATACGAGCACGCGCAGACGCTGGAGCCGGCGGCCGGAGTACTGATTGGCCAAGCGCAGACGGTCTCACCGCTGACGACCACGCTGACGCGTGAAACCCGCGACGAGCCGCTCGACGCCTCGAGGGGCGCATTTCTGTCGCAGTTGATCGCGTTCTCGCCAGGCTGGCTCGGATCGGACATTCCGTACTGGAAGTACCTCGGCCAGTACTTCCACTACTTCCCGCTTCAGTCGCCGCAACAGAAGCCGTTGACGAATGAGGTGCTTCGACCGCGGCTGGTCTATGCCACCGGAATTCGGCTGGGGCTGGCACGGGGAATTGGCGGCACGGTGCCCACGACCGAGCGTTTCTTCGCGGGCGGCAGCTCGACGCTTCGCGGCTTCGAGCAAAACGCGGTCGGTCCTATTGGCCCGGATCTCATCCCGAACGGCGGCGCTGCACTGTTCGTCCTCAATAACGAGTTACGAGTGCCGCTCTATTGGATCATCGACGGCGTCGTGTTTGCCGATATCGGGAACGTCTTCAACAGGATCAGCGACTTCTCGATCACCGATCTTCGCGAGTCGGGCGGCATCGGCATCCGTGTGCGAACGCCATGGTTCCTGATCCGTGGTGACTACGGCGTCGCACTCGATCGCCGACCCGGGGAGCCGCGCAGCCGCTTTTATTTCAGTATCGGGCAGGCATTCTGACCATGGCGGTGTTCCTTCGTGCGCTCCACGTGCCCCTCACGTGGCGAGAGATCTTCCGGCGCACGCTTTACGAAGCGTTCTGGAAGGACAACTGTCTCTCCTTGGCGGCGCAGCTCGCGTATTACTTCTTCTTTGCGTTGTTCCCGACGCTGCTGTTCCTGGTCGCGCTGGCCAGCTATTTTCCTGTCGCGACGCTCATCGACGACACGTTCAGAACGCTCGACGGTGTGCTGCCGCCAGAGGCTCTGAAACTGGTCACCGATCAACTCGTCAAAATTTCCAGCAGCAGGGATGCCGGGCTGATGAGCCTCGGCGTGTTGCTCGCCGTCTCGAGCTCGTCCGCCGCGATGATCGCCATCATCGACACGCTCAACCGGGCCTATGACGTCGAGGAGGGGCGTCCATGGTGGAAGGTGCGGATGATCGCCATCGCGCTGACCGTCGGGGTGTCGATCTTCATCCTCGTCTCCTTCGCACTCATCATCGTCGGTCCCACAGCTGCGACGCGGTTCGCCGAAAGTTGGGGCTTCGGCCCCGTGTTCGAATGGACGTGGAAGATCCTGCAGTGGCCGATCGTGTTCGCATTGGCGAGCACGGGGATCGCGTTGATCTACTACTTCGCTCCCGACGTGAAACAGGAATTGGTCTGGCTGACGCCGGGCTCCGTCTTGGCGACCACGTTGTGGCTCATCGCCTCGTTGGGTTTCAAGTATTACGTGGCCAACTGGGGCAACTACACCGAGACCTACGGCTTGATCGGCGCTGTGATGATCCTGCTGCTCTGGTTTTACATCTCGGGGCTGGTGATTCTCGTCGGCGCCGAGATGAACGCTGAAATTGAACATGCCTCGTCGTGCGGCAAGGATCCGGGTGAGAAGGTGGAAGGGCAGAAGCGGGTGCTCGGCTTGCGTGTGATGCGCCGGTGGCTCTCGCGGCGGAAGGCAAAGGGTGAGAAGCCGCCGAGTGCCGAAGAGATCAAAGCTGTGACCGAGTCACACAAGTTTCGCCCTCCACAGTCGACCTAAGATCCCCTCTCGCACTGAGTTCCGCTTCCCGCTTCCCCTTCCCTGCCAGTATCTTTGGTTGCAGAAGCTCGCAACCGTCAATACCGACCGCTCTCCACGTGGTGGCCGCATGACTCTCTGCCGGTGTCCCTTTCTGCATCGATGGGACGGTAGTAAGGCGCGCGTCTCAACATGGATTTGCCGGCGAGTGTGGAAGAAGCACCCTCATCAGCAGACCGCAGCGCACTCACCTGTCACAGAAGTTTCACACGGGCGCGCTAAACAACCTTAGCGCGCCCGACGTCTTATACATACATCGATGCGAAAAACACTGTCAATCGTCGTCGCTCTCCTCATTCTCGGTGCCGGCGCGTACGGCTATTACCGGTACTCGCGGAACCCTGAGGCGCCTACGATCACGACCGCGCGCGTCACGCGCGGCGACCTCGCGGAAACGGTGGGCGCTACCGGCGCGCTGCAGGCGGTCACCACGGTGCAGCTGGGCACCCAGGTGTCGGGAACCATCCAGGAGCTGAACGCCGACTTCAACTCGCTCGTTCGCAAAGGACAGGTACTCGCGCGTCTGGACCCCTCGCTCATTCAGTCCCAGATCGAGCAGGCGCGCGCGAACCTCATTCGCGCGCAAGCCGACCTCGAGCGGCTGCGCGTCGCGCTCGATGATGCGCGAACGAAGCTGAACCGCGCGCGGGAACTGTCGGAAAAGAAACTGATCGCGCAGACGGAGCTCGAGGCGGCTGACGTGGCCGTGCGCTCGGCCGAGGCACAGCTGCGATCGCAGGAGGCTGGGGTCACGCAGTCGCAGGCTTCGCTGCTGCAGCAGAATCAGGTGAATCTGCAGCACACCGTCATCGAGTCGCCGATCGACGGGCTCGTTATCTCGCGTAATGTCGACGTTGGTCAGACCGTTGCGGATACGCGGCTCTCCCAATCTGAGCAGAGGCCCATCGCGCAGCAGCAGCCGCAGCAACAACAGCCGGCACAACCGGTCGCGCAGGCGCACCGTCGCCAGGGGACGCAGTCTCAGCCTGAGCCGAAGGTGCCCCAAACGCAGCGTCAGGAGCTGACCGGTGCTGCGCAGACAGACGGAGCAGGCTCGGGTCGCGGCGGCGGCAGCGGCTGGCGCGAAAGCTCAGCGGAACGGATGGCAAGCATGACGCCTGAGGAGCGTGAGCCCTTCGTGGAGCGCATAGGGGCGCGCGGTTTCATGCCACCTACAGAAGCACATGCTGATGCTGCCGGGCGGGGTGATCAGCGACCGCGCCAGCGCAACCAGATGCCGTCAGCACGGCCGGCTCAGACTGCCGGCTCGAGTGCCACCACGTTCGATGCGCTCTTTGGTCCGCTCGCGCCGACGCAAACGTTCGGACAGGTGTGGTTGAAGGTCGACGGCAAGCTGCAGCGGGTGCGACTGCGTCTCGGCACCAGCGACGGTCAGCAGATAGAGCTGTTGCAGGTCATCGACGGCAACGTGGAAGAGGGCACCGAGGTCGTGACGAATGTCCTGACCGGCGCGGTGCGCCAAACGCCTGCGGCGCCGGCCGGGAACGCGTTCCCAGGATGGGACCACAGCGGGGGTTCGGCGGCGGCGGGGGCGGGGGCGGTGGAGGCTAGTGTCTGGTGGCTTCGCTCAGGAATTCACATTTGAGCGCATTGCCCCCGGGCATCCTTAGCAGAGTAGCCGACACGAACGGATGCACCTGACCCAGAAAGCGGCGACCACCTATCCGTTCCACGACAGCATCATCACCGTCACCCATTGCGGCCGCATTTGCTTCAAAGGACTAAGACTACGCATTAAGCGCGACTGGTTCGAGCGCGGGTATCGAGCATTTGAAACAGTCTTCCCCGGCTTACTCGAAAGCGAATCCCAGAGGACGCCGGGTCACTCTTCCAAGGCCGCCTCGATCTGGCGGCTGGCGGAGCTGAGAACCTCGAGGCGGGCAAAGCGCTTGCTGTTGGCCGGCACCAGGTGCCAGGGAGCGTTCTCCTTGTTCGTAAGCGCCAGCATATCGCCCACGGCGATCTCGTAGGGGCCGCGTTTTCTCCGGTTCCGCCAGTCCTCGGTATTCAGCTTGTGCCGCTTGTGGGGTGTGGCCTCACGCTCGCGGAAGCGCCGCAGTTGCTCGTCGTGTGACACGTGCAGCCAGTACTTCAGGACGATGATGCCGTGCTCGGTCAGCTGTTGCTCGAAACGGTTCAGTTCCTCGAACGCGCGCATCCATTCATCCTCGCGACAGAAACCCTCCAGGCGCTCCACCAGTACCCGCCCATACCAAGACCGGTCAAAGATCGCGACGCGGCCGTCGCGTGGGATCTGGCGCCAGAAGCGCCACAAATAGTGGGCGTGTTTCTCTTCGTCAGTCGGCTTTGACACCGAAATGACGCTGTAGTCCCGCGGGTCAAGCGCACTCGTGAGGCGGCGAATGGCCCCGCCCTTGCCCGCGGCATCCCAGCCCTCAAAGACGAACACAATCGACCGGCTCGCCTCGAGCGCGGCCCGCACCGCGCGGTTCAACCGGCCGAGCCACTTCTCGCGCTGCGACTCATAAGCCTTCTCCGACAGCTCCTGGTCCAAGGCCAGAGCCCGTAAGCGCCGCAAGCCGGAAGGACGCAGCGACCGTACGACACACGGACGCGCTCTGCGCCGGTTCAGACGGGCTATTTTTTTCTGCTGCTGCGTGAATTGGGCGAGCAATAACTCACCAACCAAGAGGTCCCGTCGCCGTTCGTCCTCCGCGTCGATCACGGTCCAGCGCGCACCCGAGCGGTCCGTCAGTTCCCTGATGCGCCTTGCGGTTTTGCCGAGCCGGTCGTAGATCCGATGGTGGTGCCAGTCCTCGTCGGTCACGCGCCAGGCGGTTTCGGGGTCGTCGCTCAACTCCTGCAGTCGGCGGCCCTGGGCCTGTTTCGAGAGCTGCAACCAGACCTTCACAATCAGCGTGCCGCTATCGGCCAGCAGTTTTTCAAATTCGCGGATCCGGACCGCTTCCCGGTCGAGTTGGTTACCTGTGCGCTTGCGGCGAGCCGCCTCCCTCAGTGTCTCGGTGTACCAGGAGCCCGCATAGAGGCCGATCCTGCCGATCGATGGCAGGCTGCGCCAGAAACGCCACTGGTGTGGGTGCTCCCGCTCCTCGTCGGTCGGGGCAACAAACGTGAAGGTCTCCACGCCGCGCGGGTCGAGCCAGCCGGTAAGGGCATGCAGGACGTCACCCCGTCCGGCGCCTTCGGGTCCGGCCAGCAGGAGCAGCACCTTGAAAGGCACGCTTTTCATGCCGACCTGCATTTGCAAGAGACTCTCGCGCAGCGTCTGCACCCGGGTCTGATACTCTCGCTTCGACAAACGCCGCTTTCCGCTAGCCTTCGCCATGTCTCCTCAGAATTTGCGGCAGGCCGTGCCGGGAAATCTGGAATCTGCGAATATGATCTCGAAGATCCAGATTCTAGATTGTAGTTTTGGATTCTCGTATCTGGAATCCGCCGCCCACCGCGAACTCGGAACCGGAACAGGAACCGGCACCCGAAGAACCAAGAGAAATTCTTCGAATTGTTTCACAAATATAGTCAAGGCGATGCATATCGTGGATGGTCGAATCCTGCTCCGAGAATGCCTGTCAGGACCGATTGGATTCGTTCCAAAGGGAAAAACGTACGAGTTCGATGGGAAGGGCCAAGGTCTACGCTATCCATCCACACCCGAGGCCATTGAAAGCCAGGCACCTACTGACCGCCCACCTTTTCCCAATTGCCACGAGTGTACCGGAGTGAACAACGAGGTACTGCCCGGTATGTGGATACTTAGATCTTGAACGTGACATCACACAAGGACGGGGAGGCACTGATGGTTGGGAATATTCGAACGTTACGAGTCGATAAAGGATTTGGGTTCATCAAGGACGAGGCCGGGAAGGACTATTTCTTCCACCAGAGCGCGATCTATGGCGAGGGGCTCGCAGATCTGCGCGAGGGTGATAGTGTCGAGTTCGATGTCGGCGAGGGGCCGAAAGGTCCTCGAGCCGAGAACGTCCGACGCACGTCCACGTAAGTTCGGTGGCGTCTCCAACGGGTAACGTGGAGACGTATTGGAGCGGGAGATTCTCGGAGACACGCGGAGTGCTGCCTGAGTTGGCGACGACCAGCGAGGAGGACGGGACCCCAGCGGCTCCCTGTTCAATAGGTCGGCCCGCTATCCTTCTTCGTGGGAATTGCTGCGTGATTCCTGGGAACCGCGCGGGTGTGTTGAAATAAGTCCTACGTGAACGTACACGAAGCGATTCGTGCCGCGTGAGCGAGCCGAGACCCTGAAAAAATGAGGCCATCATGACCAAACCTATGCCTGTCGAACAAAAAGAACGCGAAGCCGCAACAGCCGAAGCGAAGAAGAATGAAGGCTCGGGGACCGTGCCGAACATAACACCAGGTGAAGCTAAGGAGGGTGAGACGAAAGAGACGAAAGAATTGAAAGAGGCCATGCACCAATTCGAAGAGGAAAAGGGCGACTGGTCGAAGAGTCACTGAGGAAAAATGCCGCTCGAGGCCAATCTGCGATTGCGTGAACGACTATCCTCCAAGGGGGTTGTCAAAGGTGGACGCCCCACGAATCGGCGGGCCGTTACGTGACCGAGGCTTTTAAGGGTTGGCTTGTGTAGGAGCGTCTTGCGGAATGCACCGTAAGGACGACAAGTGCGATCATGGCGCCGTACACGGCGCCGCTCAGTGGACCCACCGTAAATCCGGCCCATTCCACCACTGGACGCGCGTTGGTTATCAGTAGGAGAACGGCAACCGCAACGCCCATCGGCCTTACCGGAACGAACCGGATTACCCAAGCTGCGAGAGGCGCCGCCACCACGCCGCCGGCGAGCATCGACAACAACACGAAGATGTCCACCCCCGCGATGCCGCGGGAACCGATCAGCGAAAAGGCAGAGGCCGATGCCACTGCAACCTCGGCGGTATTGACCGAGCCGATGGCGAAGCGTGGACTCACCGCTCGGTTAAGGAGGTAAGGCGTGACGATTGGACCCCACGCTCCGATCAGGCCGTTCGTCGTGCCACCCAGCAGCGCCACGATCGCCAGGCCGCGTGGGTAAGGCTGGACCGTTCCGATAACAACACCGTCTGCGGTCTGTTCACCGCGCTGGACGGTCACGTGCGGACGAATGAACCGTACCAGGACGCGCACGCCGACGAGCGTGAGCAGCAGCGCCAGGTACGGTTTGATCGTTGTGCCATCGACATTCGAAAGAACGGTGCCCCCCAGCACAGCTCCAGTGCAGCCAGGCACCGCGAGCCAGAGCACCAGACGTCGATCGATATTCCGGAATCGCCAGTGTGCGATCGCGGAGGCCACGCCGGTCACTATCTTCGCGATATTGACGCATGTCGCTGCGACCACCGGCGCGAGACCAACGCCCAGTAGAATGCTGGAACTCGTCGGCCCGAAGCCCATTCCCAGCGCCCCATCGACAAAAGTCGCCGCGAAGCCGGCCAGCGCAAACAGAAGCAAGTCTCGCATAAGTGGAAATTGGGCTGTGAAATCGTAACCTGTGCCGACTGGAATGTGGAAAAACATTCCGGCCGCGACGTTATTTCCCTTAAGGGAGGTTTTTGCCCAAGACTGCCGCGACCGTCACTGTGCGAGCTGTCACCTGGCAAATCAGGAACGGCTGGCGCGCCCCGATGGCGTAGTCAAGACATCAACCTGGGAACGTAGCTGCGTACGTCCAGAATTAAGGAATCGAAGTGTCACACCAAGTCCGATCGGCTGCTCGTGATCAGTGCCGCGACTGTCGATACGTACTGAATCGATGCGTGATCGAAACGTGTGCTCGCTCGATTTCTTGATTGGTTACTGCATAGCGAGCGTCACAACAGGATTTACTCCATTTACCGTAGTCGGTGCTGTAGGCTGCGTGGCATAGACGCAGGTTCTGGAGCAGATTGCACTAATAGCCGGATCGGACTCAACGCCCTCGGCGCCATTTGGAAAGGTCAACGCTAACGACCACATAGGAATAGTCCTCGCAGTACTGTCGTCTATCCGACGTCGACCGTATACTGGAGCTAGCGCTTTGGGGCGCCTCCAGTCCGCGGAAAGGGCCATGCCCACCCACAACAACTACGCGAAGGCCACGAACCTTCTTTCAGCCTGATTTGGGCGGACTCCAGGGCACGCAATGAAAGGAGTTTCGTATGTACCCGAATCCCGCCAATGTCCTTCCGTTTCCACCTCGCCCGAGTCTCGAGCAGTACAAGAAACGCGCGAAAGAACTCGTGAAAGCCTGCACGTCAGGCGAGCGCGACACGATACGTACGTGGGCCGCCGACTGGATCGAGAGCCTGGCGAGCGCGTTGAAAACGAGCGACGGCGATCGTCGTGCGTGGTTCGATCAGCGCGTAAATCAGATTGAAGAGTTCGCCTGGAAGAAGCTGACCGCGTCCGACCGACGAACAGGCAAATGTACACTTGCCGACGCGCAATTCGTCATCGCGCGGGTGCATGGGCTCAGGAGCTGGCCGCAATTTGCAAACCACATCAACGCTCTCACTCGCACGACCTCGCCGTTCTCGCAGTTCGAATCGGCGGTCGAGTCAATCATCACCGGCGATGTGGCGACGCTCAGGCGCCTCCTCCGTGCAAATCCGGCGCTGATACGCGCGCGGTCGCCGCGCGATCATCAAGCGACGCTGCTTCAGTACGTCGCGGCCAATGGCGTCGAGGGCTTTCGTCAGAAGACACCAAAGAACGCCGTTGAAGTCGCGAAACTCCTTCTTGATGCCGGCGCCGACGTTGACGCGCCGAACTGGCCCGACGGTCCGGCTGGACCGGGCACGACACTGGGCGAAATTGCCACCAGTGTGCATACAGCGCAAGCAGGAATCCAGATTCCGTTAATGCAAACGCTGCTGGATTACGGCGCGAACGTCAATGGCATAGCAGGCGGCTGGAATCCGTTGCTCGCGGCGCTCCATAACGGGCGATCCGAAGCGGCGGAATTCTTGGCGGCGCAGGGCGCTCGATTGGACCTCGAGGGCGCCGCAGGTGTCGGACGACTCGATGTGGTCAAGACCTTTCTCAACGACGGCGGCAGCCTCACCAACGCCACCAAGACGCAGATGGAGTCGGGCTTTGGGTGGGCGTGTGAGTACGGCCGAAATGAGGTCGTCGAGTTCTTGCTGGATTGCGGTGTTGACCTGCGCGCGGGTGAGAAGAACAACCAAACTGGCCTGCACTGGGCGGTGATTGGCCGACAGCTGGACACCGTCAAGCTTCTTCTCAAGCGGGGCGCACCATTGGAGGCCAAGAACGTGTACGGCGGGACGGCGCTCGGTCAGGCGACGTGGTGCGTGATCAACGGTGATCGTTCGGTTGACTATATTCCGATCATCAGCGCGTTGCTCGATGCAGGTGCGAGAGTTGAGGAGGCAGATTACCCTACCGGAAACGAGCGCGTCGATGACCTCCTCCACCACCGTCGTGGATAGATCCCCATCAACGCCGTTGCGGCTGCTGAAGGCTCGTCGGCGTCAATAGCCGTATGACGCGGGGCCATTCTGGCTGGATGGCCCTTCCTGATGCGCCTCCGTGACCGGCGTTAATCGCGACGGATTCCGAATCGAGGCGCAGCGTCCTATCCCATCGCGTCGGTTGGGAAGACATCCGGCTGCAAAGACAAAGTGGCGACTTGACGGGCGCCGCTATTCACGCACAAAGTCATCTGGTCTTGGTGATGTCACCCAAGTGGTTCCAATTTGACCCGAACAGCGCTCCGGACACGGATTTCGAGCCGGGAGAACTGCATCACCTCTGCGTCGGCAATGAGGGCCGACTGCTCGACTTCCGCAGGACGCCTGTGCGGGTCATACGGCTGTGCGACGAGACCGGTCTCGCGACCATCGAAATCCTCGCGTTCGAGGATAAGGGGGCGCTTTGGGATTTGCCATATGAAGAAGCCGGCAAGTATCAATTCAATAGAGGATCTTTGAGGGCATCAGCCGAGGCGCTTGGCCGGATCGAACAGGCGGCGACTCGCCTCAACCAACATGTAGAGATTACCTGCGAATCGCCACGGCGCGATGAGACGCTCGCTGCAATTTCGCGGGAACGTGAACAAGCGGGCGCGTGGCTCGCTTCACACAGCCGATTCTTTCAATCAGGACAAGCGCTGCCCCAGGGTGAACCCGAGGGTTCGCCCCTGCTCTACGCGGACACCAAAGACTACATGGAGCAGCGAGGCTTTGCCGACCTTGAGGCGCTCTTCACGCGGCACTACACCAGCCATTTGGGCAACGAACCAGTAAAGGCGCACCGCATTGCCGTCGCGCGCCTCGGACTTGGTCCCTATGTCGGAAAGATCATTCGCGATCCCACTCAAACAGCAGGCGCACTGTGCATCGAGCGGAGGACCGCCCACATCGTTGCCCGGATGGGCTTCGTTCAAGCGATGTTCGAGCGAGCTGGGCAGAGCCACGTCGGCTGTACCGCATGGAATCATGTGAAGGGCCGCTGCAGCGTCGTCGCACAGGAGAAACTGCGCTTGTGTCGGCGTCATTCCGCACGGACATTGTGCAGGAGATGTCGGGATGGGCGGACCCAAAGCGGACAGTAGCGATCTACCGGCAAACGGTTCCAGTCGAACGTGTCCTGATGACGTATCTGGAAACCGAAGCGATGAACCATCCCTACCGAGAAGCCGAAGCGGTTCTTCTTGCTGACCCCACCAACCAAGCCTTCTGATTCTGAAAAGTCCAGCGCAAAAGCCAGCCGCACGTCATTCGTTCTAGTCGCCTTGTGGAGACTGATGCGCCGTCCGGAGCTTTCTCGCGGCTGCGATCAAGATTCGACGATGCTCGGGTTCGAGTCCGTCGGGGATTCGGTCCTTTTCAGCGGCAATCGTGGCCTTCCTCATCGCTCCCATTTCAAACAGGAGATTCAGGTCTGCCACGTGCTCGTCATAGTAGGCCACGGCCGCAGTCCAGGCAGCTCGTTCCTGACTGTCAAGACTGCCTTCAGGGGCTCTGGCAGCGTGCCAGCAGGCGAGGGTGTTGATGGCGAAGGCGGTCGCCTGGCCGACGCCTCAGCTCACAACAAGTTATGTAGATTGGGCCAGAAGGCGCTATACCTGCAGCGAATTCTGCTCCCGGACGCGTTCCTTCCCCTGAGCCATGACGGCTGACCCACCGCTACGATGAAGATGGTGGAAATCGTTATCGCTCTCATAGACTTTCCGTCCGAAATCGCAGCCTAACGCCCCGCTCACCCGCGGCCGACCACCGACAGTCATTCCTGAACCCGCGCTCGGGACGCTGTCGCATCCCTCAGCTCGCGGAATCGCGCCGTGAAGAGCTCCTCGGGAACCGGAGATGCATTCCAAGGCAGCGGTCGTTCGGGCGCGGAATCATCGAGGTACCGGGGAACTATATGAACATGGAGGTGAGGCACGATATTGCCGAGCAGCAGATAGTTGACATGACAAGGCTTGAATACGTGTTCGACAGCCCGTCCGACATCTTGAATGTCCGCCCAGTAATGGGTGAGCTCGTCTGGTGCAAGATCGGTGAAGGCCGCGACATGTCGGCGCCGAAACACCACTGCCACATGGCCGGTAGCTATAGCCTGCCGTTCAACAAGAGCCTCGCTGACTCGGCCGCTGTGGAAGGACTGGCCGGTCAAATCGGCACAAAACGGACATCCGACACCCTGCTTGCGCGATTCCCAGTCCTCAGGCCAGGTTCGTTTCATGTGATTGCCCGTACGCTTTGGAGCGTCCCAACGGGATTTAAACCATTTACCGCACGCGGCACCGTAGTCGAATCGCAGCGTAACCCGGCTCAAATTGGACTTCAAGGGCCGGTCACCTGCGGCGCGAAGCACGTCGAGTACTGGACGGCGAAGGCTTAAGAGCAATGGCTACTGGTTTCCCGCGCCCCATGTCGACCAAGAACGCCGTCCAGTTGGTCTTCCTCACGGCTACCGGCCATCGCATTACTCGCCGTTGATGACACCTACCAGCGATGGCCTTCAGTGGTCCGTCTCCGTTCAGCGAACGTCCGGCTTGCGATATTTGATCAGTACTAAGTGCCTATGCCGATCATGAAGACTCCGGGCATGCGAGGGATTAATGAGGCGACCCCGATGCCCGCCTCGTATCGATCACATCGGACGAATCCTGATATTCCGAAACCTGATCGCCCCGCCCGCTGATCCGGGGCCGTTTGCCTGGAGGGCGATCGTCCCACTGGTAAACAGGTCGTTCCTCGCATCAACCGTGGTTTTCCCGTTTAACTTGACGACGATTCTGCTGCCCTCGAGCATGATCTCGTAGGAGTTCCATTTGCCCGCCGTTTGAATCCGCTCGGGCAAGGTGGTTTGCACCTCGTTCACGCTGCCCGTCGGCCACGATGCGTGCGGGTCATAGATGTTGACCTCGTAACAGGTCTTCGATGACAGGCTCGTGTTCAGGTCCGAAGGACAGCGGACGAAAATCGCGCTGTTCATCGTGTCGTCGGCCCAGAAATCGGCTTTCAGCTCGAAATTCTGGTAGGCGGTGATCGTTCTGAGAATCCCCGGCGCTTTTCCGCGGGAAATGATCATCCCATCCTCGACGGACCATACGGCCTGCTCGCTCGGCTGCCACCCCGCCAGCGATCGTCCGTCGAACAGGAGCGTCCAGCCCGCAGCCCGTTCGGCCGGTGTCAGCGCATTGGCGGCGTTCCCACCCGCGACGACCGGCGTCTGGAACCGCGCCGCACTGCGTGTGTCTCGCGGACTGGAAAACCCCGGGATTGATGACTGGACCTGCACGGGCAGGCTGAACCAGAACACCGCGAACAGTGCGGCTGCGCATCGGAGCAGAGAGATCACGCGCTCCTCCTATGAACGAATGGCTGACGCAAACCAGACGTTTCGTATACCGGATAGCCGTGAACGTGTCAACCGACATACACACACGGTTCGCCTCGAGTGTGCTTCAGGAATCGAGCACGCACGAGATTGAATGGTGAATGGGACCTTCACCCAGTAACCGCAGCCTGAGAGAACGGATCCGGTAGATGTTCCCGCGAACTCGAGCGACTGTCAGCCTCAGAACGGGTTCGTCAGAGTCCGATCACTACCGAAGGCGAGGCCCACCACCATGATTGCGACGAAGAACAACAGGCCAAAACCGATCCACTTCATGACGGTATATAGCGCCGTCCACCATTCACGTTTACTCATCGTCCACTCTTTGCGATTGAGCGCCACCCGTTTCGAGGCAGATCCCGGGCGCTTACTCGATCGCGCATACGGAAAACACGTGAAAGGGCTGGCGTCCCGGAGTCTTGCTCAAATCGCAGGTCGAAGCCTAGCGAACGCACTGTGGCGCCTGGACTCCTGTAGGTGGCCCAAGATCAATCGACTCGTATGTGAAGTCGAAACCGTAAGTGGGCCGAGGGCGCAGGGACACCTCCCAGCGCAGTGGAAATAGCGACTCGGTGTCGATCCACAGCGACTGTATGGGCTTGCTTGGCGGCGGATCACCGAGCACGTTCGGCATCGGGTCACCCGTCACGATCGGAGCTTCGGACCTTTGGTCCGTCGGCACCGGCGAGTCGAATGCGCGTGCCCAGCGACCGCCAATTTGTCGACGTTCGCCGCTTGTAACGGGACCGATCCCCCGCAACATCTCCAACGCCCGTGCGATCCCTCCGGAATCGCCCGGACGCCGTCGGCGTGCGGTTGCCGTCCACGATTGTGTAGAGCTGGGAAGCTCGTACTCGATCACCATCTCACCCTCTTCTGCGGACCCATCGCAGTCGCGAGCAGGACGGCCCGTGTAGTCGGTGAGGATCATGACGTCCTTATACGAGTGCGTGGTTGAACCGCCTGGCACGCCGCCGACGGTGTTAATACGGTAGGTCGACCGGATGATCCTCGGTAGCCCGGCGGGACCCATGAGCACTTCCGCTATCCGACCATTGGGCACGGATGACAGGCGGAACGTCTTCGCGGTGAGGGCCTCGCGCGACGCGTTTAGCACGGTCGTGATCTCTGTGCCCGTCAGCGGGCGCGCGACGTTCAACAGTTCCCGCGGCGAGGGAATAAGTGCCTGCCCGAGCAGCGCGGGCACGACGGCTAGGAGCGCAACCGTCTTCATCAACGGCATTCGAACGCTGGGCTTGCACCGCAAACACCAAGAATGAGCCGCATGGAACCCAGTCGTGAGCGGCGCCGCCGGAGCGCGGCCGACCAAGCCGACGACGGTAAAGGGGGAAGGTCTCCTTGGGGGCCAGAAAAATGTGCTCATCGCTTCAATGTGCGCTTCGGCTCGACGACACGGCCATCCATCAGCACCATGATGCGGAAAGGCGCAGTAACACCGCCCACCATGCTCGGTGGAGTGGGACTGAACTGCACAGAGTAGACCCACACGTTCTCGACTTGGGTCGGATGCAAGGTGACCTGCTGGAATGTCCATTCAGCCGCTGAAGGAAGGAGCTGCACGAGTTTCGTTCGTCCGACACTGACCGCCTCGCGGATGGCGAGTGGAGGTGCCGGGGAATTCGGCAGCCACTGCGGTGACGCCTCCAAATCTGTGCGTGTAACCGCGAACTCGAAGTGTTCGCCATCGAAATAGCTGGAGAAGCTCATCACGACACGCCCATCAGGTATCTGCAGCAAGACACTCAAAAGAAGCGGCAGCAACATAGAATCACCTTCGGTCTGTCAGGAGCGTTAGACACCATCACCACTTGATCGGTCCTATCGGCAGAATAGGAATCCCGCCGCCTCATATTCGGCGCTAAAGCCGCCACCCATCCACCGATCTCCATCCACTCGATCCCGTCGTCTCGATCCCGTCGTCTCCAGAGCGGGAGGCTGTCGGTTCGGCTTTCCGCTGTCGGACCCGTGTTTTCACTCTTGGGCTGCTATTCGCTCCGGTAATCTGCGCTACCGGTGGTGGTGCGCTCACCGCAACGGCGACAGATAACAACGGCATGGTTTATCGAACCGATGTAAAGGTACTCAAACCATCGCACGTCTGGGATAATCTCAGACTCCGCGTCCAGACTCTCCGGCCAGCATCGGGCACGATGCTGGTCGACCCAAGCCAGCAACTTCATCATTTCGTCCAGGGCGTCGTCGTCGGCCATGGCTGGTGTCTAGGCTAAAGCGATCAGATCGCCAAATCGCTGAAAAACTGATTGCAAAACGAGGTGAGTTGGGGAGCCCGCCAGGGCTGTAGAAGAGCCTCACGCTGCCGGCAACAACAGCCCGCCGATCACGATTTTGCTTCCAACCTCGGTGGCGTCCCCAAGGGGATTCGAGGAAGGTAGGCAGTTGTATCCCGTCACCCTCATCGCCGGAATCGCTGCTTAAGCGCCCGTTACGTTCAGATCCACTCGATTTTCAGAGAATTTTTCTAAACGTAATTTCATGTGAGCGACAGGGAAAGGAAACCCTACGGACCTAACGGCTTGGCGATGAGCCGCGGCGCCTGTCTCGGGTGTCATGGCGACATTGCCCACCGCCGTCGGCTCCATCGCCGGTTAGGCCGTATCACTTCACCGTGTCCCAAAAGCAACAAGACTACTCGGAGTCGATCTACGTAGGATTTCGGCTCCTTGCACCTGCTACCCTCCCGCGAGGATAGTCACGCTGAACAGGATTTGCAGTTTGGCCGCGCCACCGGCCGCAGCGACCTGGACGCGAATCTCCACGTGTCCTGGACCCTCAACCCATCCAGCGTCCCATGATTCGACAACACATTGGGACCCCTCAACAGTAGTGGGCTCTAGCAGCGCGATTGATGGCAGACAGGAGGCACCCATGAACTCATGTTCCTTCAAGACAGGACCCACTTGGCAAGTATAGGTTTCTGCGTGCTCCTCGCCACCCGCGATGCCGATGTCTAGCATCGCGCCAACAATGGTAATGAAGCGGCATACGCTCGGGAACACACGAACTTCTGTTTCAAACTGTCGAATGATCTTGATGTTGCTCACCTGCTGGGCCATGGTGTCCCTAACGATTGCTTGTGGCCGATGATGGCCCTCCGCAGTCATCGAAGATTGTAAACGGCCTAACGACAACCATCAGCCAATTAGCTAGATTCGCTGATGAAATTTCCCGTTGCAGGCATGACTCGCTAAGCTGAGTTCCCTTTCGGCGCCTAGCCTAAGCCTAATCCCCGAACGGCCCGGAGCGGTGTCTAACCAAAGAATGACGGCTATCCGTTCTCTGCGGCGAGCCATCTTAGGCGGGACCCTGATGTGGGCAACTGCATGTGGTCCCCCGCCAGAACTACCTCAACTATCTGCCCCCACCCCCCACCTGGACTCGGATGACCATGCGGTCATGAAGGCTGCGCTCAACCATCTCCGTCCGTTGAGGGATGACTCCATTCGGAACAGGCGAGGATCGCAGGCGCTGCAGGCAGTGATCGACGCCCGGTTTCTGGTGCTCGATGTTACGGTGCCCGTGTGCATCAGCGAACCTTTTCGGGAGCCTTCTGTTCCTGGCTGCATCGGGAGTCACTGGCTTAAGCACTTCGTCGTGCGCCTCGACAGGGCCGACGCCGCACTCCAGATCTTCAAGGGCAGAAATAGGCGTTCACTCCCTATTCGCGGCTATCTCGGCGCGGATGTCGTGCTCGTACCCGCTACGGCAGTCGCCGACACTTATGGACTCGTTCGCCGTTATCCATTGGGCAGCGCAATTGTGACCTTCAGTGCGCCTGCTTATCTCGATGGGACCGCCATCTTGGCATACCACGTCTATTCGGCCACCGGCGGGTTTGTACATCTTGACCGCAGGGGCGGTGATTGGAAGGTCTTCGAGCAGACCGCTTGGATGGAATGACAAAAGCGAGCGACTCGACAGGTAGGAAGGCCGTTCGCCTGATTCACGCCGAGAAGGGTGACGCGACGCGAGCGACGTCGATTAAGCGCGAGATCGAGAAACTAGCTCATAAGCGGGCGCGGCTCGTCTCGGCCGTGACCGCTGGCGAGGTGACGGCGGCATTGTTGACGTACGCCGGGCGCTGGAGGCACGTCGCGCGCGTCTGGAGACCAAACGCTGCGCGATGGGAGTTCCGCTCGCCTCCCATACCGATCGCGCACCTGCGAGGCGAATTGCTGGCGCTCGCGGCATCGTGGCACAAGGGTACTGGCCGACGATCCAACACACGCGCGGCCGATCGTATCGTCGCTGTTGCTCGGCCGAGTCACCTATACACCGTTGGACGATGGACGTTGGCCAATCGGCGGCGAGGCGACGTTATCGGGACTGTTTGAGCGAGTGTTTTCGGTAGGGGTTTCGTCCCCAAGGGGATTCGAGGAAGGTAGGCAGTTGTATCCCGTCAACCTCGTCGCCGGAATCGCTGCTTAAGCGCCCGTCAGGTTCGGATCCACTCGATCTTCAGAGAGTTTTTCTAAACGTAATTTCCTGTGAGCGACAGGGAAACACTACGGTATTTATCGTGACCTAACGTCAGCGCTCACGCGGCCGCTCACTATCACGCTGCCGGGTGAAGCCGGGTGTTAGACGCCATCATTTTTTGCCCTCGGTCCCGAGATACCAGTCCCGGAGCCGAACCTCGATCCCTGTGCCCTGTAGCGCCGCCTCGAAGACCTTCAGGTCAGATTCGAAGTAATGATAGGGATACACGATTCTGGGTCGAAAAGCCTTGGCGCACTCGGCCGCTTCGGAAGGCGACATCGTATACGGCAGGTTCATCGGCAGAAAAGCCACGTCGATATTCTTGAGTATCTGCATCTCTGCCGTGCACCCGGTGTCGCCGGCGACGTAGAGCCGCTTCCCACCGACGGTCAGAATATATCCGTTGCCGCGGCCCTTCGTATGAAACACGAGTCCGAACTTCGCGTCCGGTCGAGGGTTGTACATCGGCACTGCTTCGACACTCGCGCCTCCGATCTGTCGAGTCTCACCGTTAGCTACCGCCTCCGCGCCTTGCACACCGAGCAGTCTCGACGCGCCGGCGAGCGGCACGAGCAACCTAGTGGTCGCGCCCTTCAGCGCCGCAATGACGCGCGGGTCAAGATGATCGTCGTGGATGTCCGTGATGAGAATCAGTGTCGGCACCTTCAGTCCCTTGAAGCGGACCATCTGCACGGGTGTGAGCGGCAATGCGGAAACACTAGTTTCGGGAGACGGTTCGCCATCTGGGGTCTTCAGCGGCATCTTCTTCAACTGCGCAATCAGCTCAGGAGATGGCGGAGGCGGGGGCGGCAAGCCGGGACCGAACCGCGCCGGATCGATCAGGATCACGTTCTGACCGTGCGCGATGTACACCGAGCCGTGGGCAATCGGATTGATTGTGATGTCTCCGTCAGGAGTGGGGATGGCGTCTGGCGCTGGCCGTTGCGCCGAGGCGAACACCCCTGCGAATGTGACAACGAGGATGGTTACGACAAGTCGGCCGTTCATCTGGGGACTCCTTGGCGTCTAACTGTTATTGGAGTAGACCGCTCTTCGCAGCCAACGGTCTCTTCACTCGCCGCAATCCTAGCGCGCAACCCGAGCGACCCCAACCAGCTTCCTTCGATGTCATCAGCAGCCACAGCGCGGGTATCTTTCACTTTCAAATAACGAAACCCGGTTGCGGCGCGCACCGTCGAAACGGGTGCGCTCCTTGAAGGAGACGCGAGAAAGGTAGGCAGTTGCAGCCCTACTTGGGTGGTCGACATCGCCGCGTGACTTCCTCGAGAGAGACTAAATCTTGCGAAATCGATCCTCTACCTGACTGGTAACAACTCCGACCCGAACCGATATACGGATCAGGTGTCGAATCGAGTGTTGCCGATTTCCAATTGCAACCATCCCGCGTGGTCGATGCTTATTCGTGCTGCGGTAGTCGTGTTGATAGGGATAGGTGTATCTGGATGCAGCGGTCAGATACCCTTGCCCGAACCGGCAACTCGGCGAGCAAGCCGTGAACGCGACGACTGGATACAGCCCGGTAAATTGGCTCAGTTGAGGAACGTCACCTTACGTCCCACCAACAATGGGCTGCGCGTCCACAATGGCGAGCCATTCAGTGTGACACCGGTTGACGACATTTGGCTCAGCCTGTTTGCGCCGAATGTCGAAGTCAGGACTGAAGGGCCTTATATCGGGAAGAGGCGCAACGGCTGGTACGTGCATCTGCGCTGCCCTGTCTCTCGAACGATCCCGGCGGGAACCGACGTTGACATTGAATACGACTCATGTGCGATTACAACGTATGAACCCGGACCAGGTGCGCGCGTAAACGGAAAAATGCCAACGACCGGTAAGTGGGCCAGGAGCAAGCCTGCGAGGTTGACGTTGGGGATGCCCTGTTCGCCGGATAACGTTTAACGAGAGAAGGAGATTTGCGAATGTCGACGGCCATGGATACAACCGCCCGGATGAACAGCGCACTTGTCCAGAGAGTGACGTTGGCGGACCGGCACATCACGTCAGAGTTCAGACGCCACCTCGGACCCCACGAACCGCCACCGAAGAAGGGAACCTAGAAGAAAAAGAAGAAGAAGGGCCCGGTCAACTGATCTAGTCTCGCAAGAGGGACCGGCGGCCCCCCGCACTGGACAACTAAACTGGCGTCCCCACCAAGCAATTGTTTGAACTTCTTGCCACTCTGACAAGGCACGGCTCATCGCGTCCGACTTTCGGGGTTGGCGGATCGGTTTGAGCTGCCGAAATCTCTCCCCTTTTGACTAGTCCTTTACGGCTAGCACAAAGAATGCGTTGACGTTTCGATGTATCGACACTAGCGTATTGCGTTCGTTGGGTTGCGCTGACAAATGCCCCAGTGATGCGTAAGTTCTTCTTCGCCGTCGTCGTACTCGTGGCGCTCCTCCTGCGGGTCCGCGCCGACGCGCAGGTCTGCCTGTGTTTCTTGCAGGACGCGACACCACCGGTCTTGCAGCTCCCGCCCAATCAGACGCGGGAGGCAACGGGCCCGGGCGGCGAAGTCGTCACCTTCTCCGTGTCCGCCAGTGACAACGTCGATGACGACGTGTGGGTGCGCTGCAGCCCCGAGTCGTGGAGCACGTTCGTGCTCGGGACGACCACAGTGAGCTGCACGGCAACCGACCACATGAAGAACACCGCCTCTGGATCGTTCACCGTCACCGTGCGCGACACCACGCCGCCTGCCCTCACGCTCCCGATCGTCCCGACGGTGAAGACGACACGCCCCGAGGGCACGGTCGTGAGCTTTTCGGCGTCGGCGCACGACACGGTCAGCGGGAACGTGCCGGTGGTCTTCAAGCCAGCGTCAGGCAGTACCTTCCCCGTGGGGACGACAAGTGTAACCGCCACCGCCACGGACGCCGCCGGCAACACCATCACGAAGAGCTTCACCGTGACCGTGGTCATCGCGACGGCACCCCCCGTGTTCCAGAGCCTGACGGCGTCGCCGAACACCCTTTGGCCACCGGAACACCAGATGGTGTCCGTGAAGATCACGGCCAAGGTGACTGACGACGACAGTCCCGCGCCGGTCACACGCATCATCGGGGTGGCGAGCAACGAGGCGCAGACGGGCCTGGGGGCCGGCGACATCGGTCCGGACTGGTCGATCACCGGTGCCCTGACAGTCAGGCTGCGCGCGGAGCGCGCGAGCAAGGGCTCTGGGCGCGTGTACACGATCACAGTCGAGAGCCGCGACGCCTCGGGCAACGCCAGTCTGCGTGCCGTCACAGTCAAGGTCCCGCTGAAGCGCTAGAGGTAGTGGTCCCAACGACGGAGGATCGAATGCGCAGTATTCAGGGAGCAGGGCGATGAAGAGACAGTGCACCTCCTTCGCGATCGTCGCTCTTCTTGCAATTCTTGCGATCGTACGCGGCGACGCGCAGCAGTCGTGTCCGCCATCGGCGACGTCGCCCTGCTTCATCAACGGCCTCGCCCAGCCGGTCTTTTCGGGGCAGCCAACGATGACGCACGATGTCTGGGTGGAGGTCCCGGAGGTCGACAGCGATCGTGACGGCCTGAACGATCGCATCCGCGTCCAGATCACCAGACCGCGCGCCACCGAGTTCAGCACCAGGCTGGCGGTGGTGCTCAGAGTCAGTCCCTATACGGGCGGCACAAAACCGTATCCCACTCACGACTACACCAACATCGATCTGTACGAGCCCGGCGAAGTGTGTCATCTCGACCGTATCGGACCCGATGACGTCTCTTCCATCGCGACGGCCTACGACGGGACCGAGCCTCCACACCTTCCGATTGCGTCCACCAGCTACCAGAGCTATTTTCTCCCGCGAGGCTTCGTCTTCGCAGAAGCCAACTCGCTGGGAACGGGCAGCTCTACGGGATGTCCGACGATAGGTGGCGTCGAGGAGAACCTCGCAGTCAAAGCTGTGATCGACTGGTTCAACGGTCAGGGGTTGGCCCACGACGTAACCGGCAACCAGGTTCAGGCCTACTGGACAACTGGTGCGACGACCATGATTGGCACGTCCTACGACGGAACGCTGCCCATTGGTGCCGCCAGCCTGGGAGTGGAAGGGTTGAAGGCCATCGTCCCCATCGCAGGCGTCTCCAGCTATTACTACCACCGGCGCTCGTACGGCACCGTGATTCACTCCTATCCCAACAAAGGTACGGACGCCGACACGCTGTTCGACAACATCCTCACACGCAAGCATCCGGAAGCTTGCGCCTCCATGCGAGCGAACATCGCACGCCGGATAGATCGTCTGGCGGGCGACTACAACGCATGGTGGGACGAGCGCAATTACGTCAAAGACGCGGACAAGTTCCGCGCGGCGGTGCTCATCTCGCACGGTCTCAACGATTTCAATGTGAAGCCCCGACACGCCGCCCGACTCTACGCTGCGCTCAGGGCCCATAGCGTGCCCGCCAAGATCTGGTGGAATCAGGGTGGGCATGGCGACCGCGCCCATTCCGCCCGTCAGGCGGTCTGGCGCGACACACTCAACCGGTTCTGGAGCCATTATCTGTATGGCGTGGACAACGGGGCGATGGACGGACCGAAGGCGACAGTCGAACGCGAAAACAACGTGTGGGTCGACTATGCGGACTGGCCCGTTCCTGGCGCCACCACCACGACTTTTTATCTGAGACCGAGCGGCAACAACAGCGTCGGACGCCTCGGAGTGGCGCCGCCGGCGCCGGCGAGACCCGTTTTCGAAACGATCGTCGACGATTCCTCGATCGACGCGGCGGTCCTCGCGGCTGCGGGGCAGTCCCAGCATCGTCTCGTTTACAAGAGTGATCCGATCACGGCGGCGGTCCATATCAGCGGCACGCCCGCAGTCTCGCTGCGCCTGTCGTTCAGCCGTCCCGCCGCGATCGTCAGTGCGATGCTCGTCGACTACAAGGCCAACGGCAATAGGACGATCGTTACGCGCGGCTGGGCCGATCCACAAAACCGCAAATCGCCAGTCGACCCGGAACAGTATCGGCTGCTCGGACGAGACGGCCTTGATTCCGAGACGTTTGCGATCGATCCCGACAGGCCATATACGATCTCGTTTGAGCTTCAGCCCCACGACTACGTGTTCCAGCCCGGGTCGCGTATCGGCCTCATGCTGTATTCGAGCGACCAGCTGTTCACGCAATATCCATTGCCGGGCACCAGCCTGACGCTCGAGACCGCCATGAGCACGCTGAGCCTTCCCGTCGTCGGCGGCGCGGCGGCATTCGTCGTGGCTGCGCCGTAAGAACAAGCACATGAGATCGACACGCGGGTTTTGCGCCAAGACTGTCGCGGCCCATTCACGATGGCTAGCACCTTCGCATCCGCGACGGCACGGAGCCGCATCGCTTCACCGCGATCTGGACCGTCGTCGGCTCGCCAAACCTGTGAACTACCTGAATCGGGAAACGCTGAAAGCGGCCCGTGTTGGCGCAGATGTGGATCTCGGCGCTTCGTTCAGCGTCGACTGGAAGCCGATCCGCATTTCGGTCTCACAGCGGGCTACAACATCCTGTACCTGAAGCTCACCGATTCGGTGGCGAGCAGAGATCTCACCGTGAAGGTCACGGCGCATGGTGCGACAGTGGGGTTCGGGTTGTATTTTTGACGGGTGATGAAACTTGCACGAAATGAGTGTTTTTTGAGCGCCAACAGGGCCGGGAGCTCGTAGGACTATCGTCTCGCGTGCGGTCGTACAAATGGCCGCAATCTGCCTAGAACAGCCGCAGCCGCTTGACGATGACCGGAAACCGTCCGCCGAAGGACCGCCCAACGTCGAGCGTCTGCACGTTTGATGCTCGTCCCTCGAGTCGGATCTCGTCGAGCACGCCCAGCGCGGGCGTGTCGCGGTCGGCGACCGACTGCAAGGCGTAGCCGAACGATTTGCCCAGGTTCTCGCGCATGAGGAAGAGGGCGCGGTGCGCGGGGGTCAGCTGCTTCCGTCGAAAGGTCGCGAGCCAGGCGCGAGCGTTCCGCACCAGCGCGTCGAAGCGTGCGCTCTCCGGCCGCAGTTCGGCGAGCTCGATCGCGAACGTGGTGGGCACGCGCTCGAGTGCGGCGAACGCAGCCTCGTCGTAGAGCGGCACGTTACGATAGCGAGCGGGATCCGCCTCGAAGTCGGGGACGTGGAGCGAGCCCCCGGAGAGGAGGAATCCGTGCCGCGAGATCCCGAGCGCGGTGGCGCGTCCCGCCTGCGCCGCGAGATGGACCGGTGTGCCGCCGGCGCGCGCCCGGCTCTCGATCGCGGTCGCCAGCCACGGTCCGAGATCGCCATAGGCGAAGGGATCGCTCGCCGGCGCGGCAAGACACTCGATCACGCCGCCCGAAAGCGAGAGGACGTCGGGCGGGCGCGATGCGCCGCGCTTACGCGGCACCACCGTCAGCGCGCGCGTGTCCTCGCGGTCCTCACCCCAGGCGTGCGCCAGGATCAGATCGGCGATCAGCGCCCCGGCCGCCTGGGCGGCTGCCTCGTCGAGATTCCCTGCGCCGGAGAACAGGTCGGGATTCAGCTGCTCGAGCACGCATGCCGCCCGGGTGCGATGAACGATCGCGTGCGTCGCCGGATCGACCACCCATTTGCGCGCGCCGAGGTCGAGGCACGACGTGTCGGTGATTGCGCCGTTCTCGATCCAGGCGAAGTTCGAGGTGCCGCCGCCGATGTCCACGTGCAGGATCGTGCGGCCAAGCGATCGCGCCGAGCGCTCGACCGCCCCCGCTCCGTGCGCGGCCACCCGTGTCTCGAGGTCGGGATCGAGCTGCGCGCTGAGCAACCCGTCCCAGTGCGCGGTGATGCGCCGCGCGACCTCGCTCGCGTTCGAGGCGCGCTGGGCCTCGCCCGTGAAGAGCAGCGTGCCGAGCTCGGGCGCCGGCAGACCTGCCTGCCGCGCCCAGTCCTCCAGCAGTTGCACGATCTCGCCCGCGCGCAGGCTGCCATCTGTCTCGTACGGTGTGCGCGCGCACAGGAGCGAGCCGGGGAGGATCTGCGCGCTCTGCTGCGCAAACGGCGCGGCATCGACCTGGACCGCCGCCGCCCGTATCGTGGTGGTGCCGATGTCGATGCCAAATGAGATCATGCGAAATCGAAGCGCACGCCGAGCCCGCTCTTGCCGAGCCGCAGCACCATCAGCAGCGCTTCGGCCAGCTGCAGCGCCGCCTCGGTGGGTGGGATGCCGTGGCGGTGAATGTTGGAGAGGACATTGCGGTCGGACTCCACTCGCCCCGGTCCAGGGGCGTGCTCGAAGTAACCGCTCAGCGAGTCCGAGATACCGAGACCCGGGCGTTCCCCGATCAGCACGATCGCGGCCTTCGGCCGCAGGATCTCCCCCACGTGGTCGAGGATCGCCACGCGAGCCCAGCGGACGAACAGCGGCGTGCCGAGGCTGACGCCGCTTTCTCCCAGGCGCTTCAGCAGCAGCGGCAACATCTCGGGCACGTTCTGCTCGAACGCCTCGCACGAAAGCCCGTCCGAGGCGACGATCTGGACGTCGGCGCCGGCGATCGCGCGCGCACGCGCGAGCTCGACGCTCGGGTCATCGAGGAAGCGACCGAGCGAGGGATTCATGAGGTACTGGCGCCGGCTCGGCGCGCGCGAGCTGAGCGCGAGGAGCCCGAGTCGCGGCACCAGGTCTTCCTGCACTTCGCGGCGCACCGCATCGCGCGCGATCGCCAGATCTTCCTTGAAGCAGAGCTGTGCGCGCGTCGGGTAGCGCAGGCCGGCACGGCCGATGCCGATGCGTGCGGTCGTCGCACGCCGCAATGCAGTCAGGAAGTCCTCGTCGTCACTGGAAGACACGTGCGTCTCCGAACCTGCCCGTCGGCTCGCCACCCTCGAGCAGGCCAATCGACTCCATCCAACGCTCGAACTCCGGGTTCGGGCGCAAGCCGAGCATGCGCCGCAGCGCGGCGTCGTCGTGGAAGCTGGTGTCCTGATAGCTCAGCATCACGTCGTCGTTCTGGGCGATGCCCATGAAGTAAGCTGAGCCGCCGAGCGCGAGCAGCATGGTGGCGATCTCGTGGTCGTTCTGATCGATCTCGGCGTGCGTCGTGTAGCACGGTGCCATGCCCATCGGCAGCTCGGCGAGCTTGCCCATGCACAGGTCCTCGAGGTTTGCGCGGATCATCTGCTTGCCGTCGTAGAGGATCTCGGGGCCGATGAAGCCGGAGACGTTGTTCACCATGTAGGGGGAGAACGCCTTGGCGAAGCCGTAGGTGCGCGCCTCGAGCGTGACCTGGTCGACGCCCTCGTGGCTGTCGAGCGACAGCTCGGAGCCCTGCCCCGTTTCGAAGTAGAGCACGTTCGGCCACTCGCCTCCATGCCCGGCGCGGATCAGCGCATCGGCCTCCTGCAGCAGCGCGGCAGTGACGCCGAACTGGCGGTTGGTGGCCTCGGTGCCGGCGATGCTCTGGAACACGATGTCGAGCGGTGCGCCTCGATTCAGCGCCTCCATCTGCGTCGTGACGTGGGAGAGCACGCAGGTGCAGGTCGGGATCGCGAAGCGGTCGACGAGGTCGCGCAGCGCCGCGGCGATGCGCGTCACGCTCTCGACGCTGTCGATCGCCGGGTTAACGCCGATCAAGCAATCGCCGCTGCCGTAGGCGAGGCCTTCGTAGGTTACGGCGAGAATGCCCGGCACCGAGTCGGCCGGGTGATTCGGCTGCAGACGCGAGGAGAGCACTCCCGGCAGCCCGAGCGTGGTGCGCGCGCGCGCGGTGTTGCGCACCTTCTGCGCGATCGCCACCAGGTCCATGTTCGAGCAGAGCTTCACCGCCGCCGCGATCATCTCGGCGGTCAGCCCGCGCTGGATCGCACGGATCTCGTTCGGCCCGCTCGCGAGCAGGAACTCGCGCAGGCCACCGACGGTCCAGCCGCGCAGGCGCGCATAGGCCGCGCCGTCGACGCCATCGATGATCGTGCGCGTGACCTCGCAGCGCTCGTAGGGAACGGCCGGGTTCTCGTAGAGCGTCTCGAGCGTCACGTCTGCGAGCACGCGCTGAGCGGCGACGCGCTCCTTCTCGTCGTGGGCGGCGAGGCCGATGGTGCGATCGCCCGAGCGCTCCTCGTTGGCCTTGCCGAGCAGCTCGTTGAGCGTCTGGAAGGTGTAATGCCGATTGCGTAACGCGACGCTGAACATGGCTCCTCCGGCTCCCCGGCTCGAGTGCCCGAGAAAGAACTGTATTCGAGCTGCAGAGTCGACTTGCACGACATCCGGTGAGCGGCGACCAGTCGGAAGCCAGCGGCGCCACTGCCAACGTGAGCGGTTCGTCGCACTGCAGTCGGACTCGGCATCGAACTCGTCGGTCGCGGCGATAGGCATCCCGATCGCGGCGAACCGCGGCGAAGTGTCGCCCAGGAGTATCGCGGATTTCTGCGGTCCGCAGGAACTTTTCGAGCCCGTGGAGTTGCTTGAACGCCTGGCGGCGCTCACGGCGCGGCCGCGGATCAACCTGCTGCTGTATTGCGCCGCACAAACGATGCGCAACGAAGACGGACTGGTTCGGGTGCCGACGCCATCGCCTGTACGCCTGCCGCACTGAGGTGTGGCGAGCGTACATCCCTGGCTCATTTGTTCGTCGAGCGAGGAACTAGAGGGGCTGGGGTGTTGTCGCTCGAATGATCTCAGTCCGGGACGCCGTCAACCAGCCACGCGAGCAGACTGCGCCAGAATTTCTCATGGACTGGGCTGTCGACCTTCCGCGTCACCGCCCAGTGCCACGAGTCCTGAATCATGAAGGCCGCCGCCTTGCCGCGTCCCTGAGTCTGAACCGCCAGCACGACCTGCTCGCGTTCGCTGGTGTCCGTGCCGGCAAGGAGCGTGACGGCGCCCGGTTTGGTGTCGACTCGGTTAACGGATGTCACGGCGGGAAGCTCCTGCCACAGCCGGATTGCCTCACTCGTGCTGTCTGCGATCTGCGTCGCCGCGTGATTCAAGCCCTCAGCTGTGGGCCGGACGCGCAGTTGCTCAGCCACTGCGGGTCGACCGGTCTCCGTCGATGCGATGATGACGGGCGCGACGTACGCGAGCGGTGTGTTTGACCAACCGCCTTCACCAAACGATTGCTCACCGCCCAGCACCAGCAGGCCGCCACCACGGATGCCCACGAAATCCGCGATCATCTGGTGCTGCTCAGGTGTAAAAGCGGACGCCTCGATCGGTCCCAGAATCAGCCCTCGATACGCGAACAACTCCTCGCTCGTACGGGGAAAGCCGTCCCGCAACTCGTCTGGTCCATCCACGTTCAGCCTGAAGTACTTCCTGTCGGCGGTACGCTGCAAGATGACGACCTGTGGATCGGCCACAGCGTCCCACGAGCGCCGGATGAACTTCGGCTCGAACCTCGGAGCACCCTCCATATACAGGACCTTGCGGCGTCGTACATCTTTGCTCGTGCCACCAGCTCGTTGCGGGCTGCTCTGGCCCGGTGTCGAAAGAGCGACGTGTGAAGTAGAGGACTCGGCCTCTGTGCCGCGGACGAAATGCGCCACCCAGATTGGGCAGATCGCAATCGCGCTGGCAATCGTGAACGGGAAAAGCCGGGATCCGAGCGCGACTCTGAATGAAGCCATAACCGCCAGGCGGACCGGGCGTCGGCTATTCTACCCGGACATCGGATCGGCCGAAGCGAATCCTCGCGAAAATCTCACGAGTTATCGTCAGGGCACAGCTTGGGCCTAGTACAACCGATTCGGTTCAATGATCGGCATGTGGTCACGTGCATCAAGCGCAGCAGATTCTGCGGCGGCCTGTTGTCGGCCGCATCATCATGACCCCTGTCGCAGAGAGAGGGCTGAATCCGGCTTACTACACCTTCAGCGCACGCGGTATGTCAGGCCTTTGATAGGAAATGTCGCACGAAATTGGCGTCCCCAAAGCAGAATCCGGTACTGGGCTACTTTGACTCGACTTGAAATCCGCGGCGGACCCAAGCGAGGCCAAGGCCCAACCCATAAACCGTCGCGACTGGCACGATCCACAGCCGCACCACGAACAAGACCCCATTGGCGCTGGGGACGGCCTGATTGCCGTCGGACTGAAGAATCCCTGCAAGTACCAGGATTACAACCGCCCAAAGAATCGAAGCTAGTAGCCAAAGCCGTTGCCAGCCGTTGAGAGTCGTCATCGCCGCACCTCGCTCGCCCTGATTAGACACCGCTTCTCTAAGAACTGGTCCGTCAAAGGTACCGAGCGTATCACCGCTGCGGATTTGCCCGATGCCGACTATGGACGGCATCGGGCAACACGCTGGCGGCACAGCAGGCACAGCCTCAGAACAGCAAAGGTCACAAAAGGGATACGTCCCCAACAGGGGGAATACCGGAGTGGACACGCGAAGTTCCGGGTGAAGTCCCAGCGGTCGGAGGTGGAAAGGCCGCTTAGGTTGGCTCGCCGTCTAGTTAGGTTGCGCTTGGCAACACCAGGCTGCCGACCGTCGTGATTTGTTGAACGTCCGAGAATCCGCCGCGCAGAGCGCGTCCCGGTGCTCGGCAACCGTCATGTAGAGCTGACCATTCCGGAAGCCGCCCTCGCCAAAGACGTGATCGCTTACCCAAGCGCGACGTCGAGCGTCATCATCACGGCGAAGCCCACCATGGCGCCCAGGGTCGCCAAGTCGCTATTGCCGCCGCGCTGCGACTCCGGAATAACCTCTTCGACGACGACGAAGATCATCGCGCCGGCAGCAAAAGCCAGCGCATACGGCAAGATTGGCCGCATGGTCACCACCGCGAGCGCGCCGATGACGGCCGCGACGGGTTCGACCGTGGCCGAGAGCTGACCGTACCACCAGGCCTTCATCCGCGACAGTCCCTCGCGCCGGAGCGGGACGGCTACCGCAGTGCCCTCAGGGCAGTTCTGGATGCCGATGCCGATCGCAAGCGCGACGGCGGCCGAGAGACTGGCGGAATCGAAGCCGGCGGCGACTGCGCCGAACGCGACGCCGATCGCGAGCCCCTCCGGAATGTTGTGGAGCGTAATCGCGAGCACCAGCAATGTGGTCTTCCGCCACCTCGTCTTGACGCCCTCCGCCTCTTCCATTTGACCGAAAAGATGCACGTGCGGGAGTAAGTAGTCTACGAGTCGCATGGAGAACGCACCGGCCATGAAGCCGACGAGCGGTGGGACCCACTTCACCATGCCCATCTCCTCGGAGAGGGCGATGGCAGGATTGAGCAACGACCAGAAACTCGCCGCGATCATGACGCCGGCGGTGAAGCCGAGAGCGGCATCGAGCGCCTTGGGGTTGACGTCCTGGAAGAAGAAGACGGCTCCAGCGCCGATGGCAGTCAACCCCCAGGTAAAGATCGTGGCCGAAAGCGCCTGCCACACCACTGGCCACGTGGAAAACGTGTCAAGCATGGGGTAGATACTACGAGATCCCACCGAGCGAGCCGCGTCGCCTCGGGCCAGGCAATGACCACGACGGCCGGCACCGCTGCCCTTCCTTCGATTTTCCGTCGTCGTTATGCCGTCAGCGGTCCTGATACCGTTGGCGGTTTACGCCATTGCAGCCGCAATCGAGCGGATGACGCGTAGATTCAGGATGTCAACAAAAGGATGAGCAGCTGATTCGTAATCAGGAAGCGAAACAGGCTGAATCTGCGTTAACTCATTGAGCCAGCGTAAGAGTTGAAAGAGTGCGCTGATTGCGCGCCTATCCAACTGACGGAGCGGGACGACGAACGGGACCAGCACGATGCACTGGAACGCGAGCGGAAAGACGTGGCGGATTGCTCGGTTGGTCGTCGCGGTCGAAACCGCTGGCGATGTGACCTCGCTGGCCGTGAAGCTGCGCGAACTAGAAGCACGACACGCGGCTATCGCCGACCAGCTTCGCGGACTCCGTCCGGTGCCACGGCTCGCACCTGAAGTAATCGAGAATCGGCTCGCGGAATGGCGACGGCTACTCCGGCAGTCCACGACCCAAGGCCGTGCGGTCTTGCAGCGAGTGCTGCGCGGGCGGATTGTCTTCACACCGAAAGGCGACGGCTACACTTTCGACGCACCAACGCGGTTCGACAAGTTGTTCAGCGGAATCGTGGTTGAGCGTCCGAAGTTTGTTAAGCCGGGAAATCGCGGCGCGGAGCATATCGGGCCGGACGATACGTTCGACGGCGACTACGGGCGTCTGCTAGAGCAGTTTTACGTTAAAGGGGTAACGTCCCCAACGGGATTCGAACCTTACCGAATGCCGCTCACTCGCGTGTTTCGCGCGGCCTGATCGCGGCGTAGAATCTGCGCATGTCTAATGCACCTACCTGCCCCGACTGCGATAAACCGCTTGAGTTCGTCCGGGATGCGACAAAGGAACCCTGGCCGGCACTCGGCAGTAACACGCTCAACGTTCCGTTCGAGAGAGGGGTTTGGGTTTATCGATGTGCGGATCACGGTGAGTTTGTTGTTGAACTTGATTCGAGAGTTATTGGCCGCGTGAAGGAAAAATAGCGCAGTCCACCCAACATTCGGCGCCTGGGCTGATCCCCGAACGGCCGGCCTCCGCCCGGCTTGGCGCCGATTCTTTTTTTTCTGCGGAGCTGTCGCGGAGGCAGCCCGTGAACCGTACCACCAAACCAGCTCGGGGATGTCCCACTGACTGTTGAAATTTGAGAGCGGCGGCTCCTCACTGCTCGTGGTAAACGAGTGGTGACCAAACCCGGGCACATGCCCGCCAACAAGGAGCCGCCATGAAGGGAAAGTCTCACACAATCGATCGGTCTCACCAAGTCGATTCGCCTGCCCGCCATCTCCCGCTCGTCGATCTGCTCGTGGATACACGGGCGGAGCTGATGGAGCTGGCGGTGGCCTCGGGTCTGAAGGTCCTCACCACCATGATCGAGGAGGATCGGACGGCGATCTGTGGGCCTCGCTATCAGCATCAGACCGCGCGTCAGGCGTCGCGCGCGGGCACGGTGCCGAGCGAGGTGGTCCTCGGTGGCCGGAAAGTCGCAATCCGCCGGCCGCGAGTTCGCACGAATGGGGCGGAAGTCCCCTTGCCGACGTTTCAGCTGATGGCCAGCGAGGATCCGTTAAATCGTCGCGTCGTGGAACAGATGCTCGTCGGCGTGGCGACACGGCAGTACGCACGCAGCCTGGAGCCACTGCCATCGACGATGGCCACGCGGGGCGCGAGCAAGAGCGCCGTGAGCCGCCGGTTCGTCGCGAAAACCGCCGCGCAGCTCGACGCCTGGCGGTCCACCGCGCTCGACGCGCTCGATCTCGTGGCGTTGCTGATCGACGGCGTCCACATCGGTGAACACTGCATCGTGGTGGCGCTCGGGATCGATCACACCGGGCACAAACACGCGCTCGGCCTGTGGGACGGGTCGACGGAGAATGCGACCGTGTGTCAGAGCCTCTTGGCGGATGTGCAGAGCCGCGGTGTGCGGACGGATCGCAGTCTGTTGGTGATCCTCGACGGATCGAAGGCACTCCACAAGGCGGTGACGCAGACGTTTGGCGCCGCCGCGCTGATCCACCGGTGCCACGTCCACAAGCTCCGGAACATCCTGGAACATCTCCCCGAAGGGCA
Organism: Vicinamibacterales bacterium; assembly: GCA_963761975.1. Lineage (GTDB taxonomy): Bacteria > Acidobacteriota > Vicinamibacteria > Vicinamibacterales > JAMQPK01 > JAMQPK01. The sequence continues at coordinate 654,623 of CAVXIR010000007.1, read as the reverse complement.
GCGCCCGTGGGTGCGTGCGATTGTTGTGCGCGCTTACCGGCAGACCGAGGTCGCGCCGGCGCGACGGCTCCTGCAGGATCTGGCGCGCCGACTGGAAGATGGCTATCCGAGCGCGGCGGCCAGTGTGCGCGAAGGGCTCGAGGAGACGCTCACTATCCTCACCCTTGGTCTCTCCGATCGCCTTCGTCAGTCGCTCGCCACGACCAACGCGATCGAGAGCTTGATCAGTCGTACCCGGCACGTAAAGCGCAATGTCAAACGGTGGCGCGGAGGGCAGATGGTGCTGCGATGGACGGCCGCTGCCGTCCTCGAAGCCGTGAAAGGTTTTCGCCGATTGAAGGGTCACAAGGACATGCCGAAGCTCGTCGCCGCTCTTCGCGCTCGCGATCAGCAGCTTGGCATCGCCGCGTCAGTGGAGAACGTCGCGTAGAATGTCACCCGAGCCGCCGCTGAATTTCAACAGCGGACGGGGCAACCCCACCAGCTCGCCTCAGATACCAACGACCGACTGGCATCTGCGTTTCGACCAGGGCGAATACGAGCGCACCGGTAATCCGGTGTTTGCCTGGGAAGCCATCGCGGAATGCCTAGTCGCCGGCGTCCGCCTCCCGACGTGGGTCAGCAGTATTTACTCACCGTGGACAAAAACATCACCTCGCTATCGAGAACGCGCCTGCCACGGAAGAACGGTGTCGCCAAAGGCATCGCCGAGGTGACCGACGTTCTTCGCGCTGCGGGTAGGGCGGAACTTGCCGCCCCGTACCAAGCCGCTATCGAAGGCGCTACATCGGGCGATTGCGCGTCACGCGAAATTGATCGAACAAGGCGCAGACGATGTGTCGGTGAGCGCGGCTCGTGAGTTACAGGACGATGCGATCGAAACCCTCGAGCGCGTCGACAGCGATGTGAATGCCCTTTTTGACCGACTGACAGGTGGTGCGTAAATGGCACACGACACAGCGGCGTTACTCGACGCCTTCGCAGAACTTCGACGCACATGGGACGAACTAATCAGTCTCCAACCCGACATTGTTGATCTCGACCTCGCGCTGTTGAGCGAACGTGTCAGCGCCCATGTCGTCGCTGCCGTGGCGCTTGAAGATCAGATCGAGATTATGCGGGCTGAGGAAGGTGGCGCGTCATGATTGCCGCCATCTACGCAAGAAAAAGCACGGAGCAAGGCGGCGTCGCCGACGATCAGAAATCGGTCACACGACAGGTCGAACACGCGCGCCAGTACGCCAGTCAGAATGGCTGGACTGTGGCCGATGAGCACGTTTTGTCGGATGACGCGGTATCTGGGGCGGAGTTTTCAAAAAACGCCCTGGGTTTGTGCGATTACTGAATGCGCTGAAGCCGCGGGCGCCGTTCAACGTGCTCATCGTGTCGGAGTTGTCGCGTCTCGGTCGCGAGCAGCTCGAGACGGGGTACGCCGTCAAGCAACTCTCCCAGACGGGCGTAAAAATCTTCAGCTACCTCGAGCAGAAGGAAATTCTGCTCGACTCCCCACTGACAAATTTTGATGTCCGCCGTGAACTTCGCGGCAGAAATCGAGCGCGAGCGGGTGCGACAGCGGACCTACGATGCGATGCTGCGCAAGGCGCGAGCGGGACATGTCACGGGCGGTTGGACCTTCGGCTATCGCAACGTGGAGATTGTCGGATCGGATGGCAGGCGATCGCACGTCGAGCGCAAAATCGACCCGATACAAGCCGACGTGATCCGGCAGATCTTCCAGCTCTCAGCGGACGGCTACGGTATGAAGGCAATCGCCAAACGGCTCAACGCCGATCGGGCACCGTCGCCGCGGGCACAGCAGGGGCGCTCGCAGTCCTGGGCGCCATCGTCCGTGCGGGCGGCACTATTCCGGCGGCTCTACGCCGGCGAAATCGTCTGGAACCAGACACGCAAACGGAATACAGCATGGGGGCATACAGACCAGAAGGGGCGCCCGGAGGCTGATTGGATTCGCGTCCCGGCGCCAGCGCTTCGGATCGTCAGCGATGACCTGTGGCAGCGTGCGCACGCGCAACTGGAAGCGGCGCGCGGCGTGTACCTGAAGGGTACGAATGGCCAGGCGTTCGGCCGGCCAGCGCTCGGCAATCCATCCAGGTACCTCCTGACCAACCTTGCGCAGTGCTATCGCTGCGGCGGGACGCTCCAAGCCTGCTCGCGGAGTCACAGCGAGACCGCTCGGCGGCGGTTCTATGGTTGTTCGGCCTACCACGATCGCGGCCGCACGGTGTGTCCGAATGGCCGAGACGTGCCGATGTCTGAAGCCAACGAGATTGTGATTGAGGCGCTCCTCGATGATGTCCTCGACGATTCGATGCTCAACGATGCGATTCAGGAAGCGCTGCAGATCCTTCAGGGGGACGACGTCAGCGACCGAGCCGCGCGTGTTGACGGAGAGATTGCCAAGGTGGACCGCGAGCGCACACGGCTCGTCTCTGCAATCGCGGCAGGCGGGCAGCTCAGCGGGCTTGTTGAGGCGCTGCAGCCGCGCGAGCGACAGCGGCAAGGCTTGGAAGCCCAACGCGAAGCGATGCGCTCAGCGCGCCGATCGTCTCAGAGTTACTGCTCGGGCGAGTCACGTACGCGCCGCTGGACGGCACCCGTTGGCGACTGACCGGCGAAGCGTCATTGTCAGGCTTGTTCTCGAAAGTGTTTTCGGTAGGTATGGCGTCCCCAACGGGATTCGAACCCGACGGGAATCTCCTTTTCTAGAGTATTCCGCGCGGCCTGATTTCGGCGTGCCAAAGCGGTTCCGTCGAAGCTGCAGGCTTGACTTTTCAATGGAATTGCCGCATCAGCGGTGCCATTTCAGACCTTGGGCTACACTGTTGCGCAAGACTCGCATGCAGACCAACTACCCGACTCGGCTTGAGCGGCCTCCGTTGACTGAGGCGATATTTGAGATGCGCTTCGAACCAGCGGTTGGTCAGTCGGGCGAGCTTCTCCCAGGGCTGATGTTCCAACATCTGAAACACGTCTTCAGCCGAGTCGAACCGACGCCCGTGGGCATCATTCCTAAGGAAATGCGACTTCAGCACTCACACCTTAGGTACGTCGGTCAGTTTAGATTAGCCGGGGACAACGACTCTCTCTATCTCGGTGACAATGTTGCTACATTGAGCCGGAAGCCCGTCTATGGGAACTGGGGCAGTTTTAGTGGTAGATGTCTCGAAGTGGCAACTGCACTCCGCACGACAGAATACGTAGACACCATCCAGCGCTACTCTCTGAAATATAACAATTCATTTGATGTCGCAAACCATCCATTAGAGCCGTTCAGGATACAGCTAGACATCGAACGTCACTCGATGAGTGCTGATGGCTTCGCCTTGCGTTTTGAGACAAGACCGAGATCGATTTCGGACGATTGTGGAAATCAAGTCGATTGTTCAGGACTCATCGAGCAAGAGAGGAACGTCGTTTACCATCGATACAATTTGCACTAATGAATTGGGCGATTTCTGGGAAAGGATCGCTGAATATCTCGGTGCGGCGCATGCTGTTGTAGAAGACCACTTTTTCGGACTGCTCAAGTCTGAAACGATTGAATCATTCGGTCCCAGTTCGGAGAAGACGATATGAGCGACATGATGACGAGTCCAACCGGCGGACAATCAGCCAACACTACCGCCGAGGTTCTTGTCGAAGGTCGTGCAGCCGCTTTTCAGACCAACTACGTACCCACGGCTGCCCTTTTGCTAACGTTACTCTCGTCGCAGCACTCCGTCAGCATCGTCGAGATGGCGACCTCGGAACGAGACGACTCGAACGCGACAACGCAGTTTGCTCGGTCATTTGTACGTAGCGAACTATTCGACGAACTACTAGATTTTCACGAAAGACTTGCCAAGTCGCAAAGAGACTTGCCAGAGGATGCCGCCGCAGTGCTCCGAGACAACCTCTGGCAGCTGTATGGCTGAGCGGAGCACTCTGACAGACGAAATACGGCTATTCCTGCCGAAGTACCTTTCGCCCGAACGTCAGGGGGAGCTCTGGACTGAACTCCGGCGGTTTCCAAACAATCGAAATATCTATTCAGAGCGAGTGAAGGAACCGGAACTTCTCCAAGGTGACGGCTGGCGCGGGTTCGTTCTTATTGATTTTAAGTCTGCTGACCGCAAGACAGTTTCTGGACTAATTATTTCAAACTCGTGCGACATCTCTCCCGAGAATCGAAGGCCTATCACTCCGCAGATCACGTTCGCACCCTTAGTCAATTTGGCGCAATACGTAGCGATGTTGAAGCGCGCCAGCCAGACGGAAGAACAAATTTCCAACGTCCTAGAATCGATCAGGCGGCAAGCAGTTACCTCCATCATGTATCTGCCAGCTATTTCGGGTGCGCTTGATGAGAGCATTGCGCTATTCGGTGACGTTCACTCACATCCCTTGGGAGAATTTCGTGCTGGTGACCGAGCGTTGATTTTCAGGTTGAACGATTTTGGCTTTTATCTGTTCGTTTTCAAGCTGTCGATTCACTTTAATCGAATGATGGAAGGCGTTAGCCGCTAGTTGGCATTTTCGGCGCCTAGGGTAGCTCCTGAACGGCCGGCCTCCGCCCGGCTTGGCGCCGATTCTTTTCCTGCGGAGCTGCTTGCGGAGGCAGCATGTGTGCCGACGAGCTCGACGATCTCATCGAGCGAACCCGTGCGTGGACTCCACGCGACATACCAGATCAGGAGCGGCGGCGCGCTCAGCGTCGTAAGGCAGAGCGGCGTACCGCCTCGCACGCTGCGCGCCGTGCGGAAGACGGTGAAAGAAATCTCGCCCAAAGACGATTCCTGTTCTCCTACCTACAGACGCTGCCCTTCGACGAGCTTTGGCTTTGGATCGACGGCCTGTGGTTAGGGCAAGCTACAGATGCTCAACTGGCCGCGCTGGAACAGTGCGTTGCACACTCCGCCGATAACAACGCGCCCAAGAAACCACAATTAGTGGGGCGGCCGCGCCTGCCGGCTGATTCGGTAATTTCAGGCCTAGACCCAATAAACAGCTCCGCGCTGCGTGCCGAGTGGGCTGACCTTACGCTCCAACTACATGCGTTCAGCCAGCACCGCGAGAAGCACCACGCTCCTATGAACCGCACGCGGCGAGGCAAACCGATCTCGCTGGAATCTCGGACAGCGAGTCTCAACTCACTGGTTGGTCAACGTGTGCACCAGGCCGAGCTCTTCGAAAAGTTTTTTGAAGACCGCGAATTAATTCCAACAGAGATGGCCGCGAAGCTGCTACATCACGAGATCCGTGCGCGACTTACCAACTTCGCGACCTATGCCCGCGCTAGAGCGAAATCGGCGAAAAGCGACGACAGCCGCGAATGGTGGAGCATCGAGGCATTGCGAGCGACGAGACGCCTCAAGTGTCTAGGTTCCTCGACAACGCTATACAAAAAACTGCGAGCAACGAGAGCCCAGGTTCTGAGACGAGCTTTGGCACGGCCTAAGACCCACAAGTCCTGAAACCTCCGCACACTTACCCTCTTTTTTATCTGCACTGAAATTCGGGCATTGTTCCTAATTTCCGTGCAGATGAAAGAAGCTTTTCTGCTTTTAACATCGCGAACATGGTCAGTGAACGACTTAAGTTCGCCATCTGGCAATACCGCTCGCGTGGGGGTCGGCTGTACCGTCTCGCACTCGACGCAGGCATGTCGCCAAGCCTGCTGAGTGCAACGCTCTCAGGAGCGCGCCAGGTGGCCTACGACGAGCGTCTGGAACGCATCGGCGCTGCGCTTGGCCTCAGCCCATCGGAGTGCTTCACAGATGAAGACGCGCCGCGAACGAGGCTGTGGCGTCGTGAAAGAGAGCGCCCCAGAACCGGCGACGCAGGCTGACGCGATCCCGGCTGACGTCCGTCAAGTGATCGTGTCTGGGCTCGCTCAGGCGTTCGTTTCCTCGTGGCGTCGTCAGCAGCAGGTTCTACAACCCCCCCTGACAGACGAACGGCCGGAGCACCTGAACGGTGCTAGCCGATCGAGAAAAACAAACCGTTCTGGAAAGCGACGGCCCTGCCGCGGGCAGCGACAGGGCCAAAGTGGACGACGGGGACGGCGTGCGCGGTGAGGACGCGCAACGATGAACCAAAATCATATCTCACGGCCACCACTTAACCAACCGCGCAACGAGGCGCTCGAAGAGATCCGCCTAATGAGACTGGAACTCTCGGCACTACGACGCCTCTTTGATGAATTTGCCGGCACCTTTTTAAACGCGAGATTTCCATTTGGGAAACCGGCGGATCGATGGAGCCCGCGACGTGGCTGATCAGCCGGCCGAGTTTTCCTGGGAACCGCCGATCGGCGTCTTGCGGGATTACGAGGATTACTGGTTGCCGACGTCTGACGCGCCGCGTGTCTACCAAGTCGCGTGTGCCATGTCGACGCTTTCAACGGTTGTCAGCAATCGGATCTGGTTGCCGTTCGGCGGGCAGAGCATTTACTGCAACCTGTGGATTCTGATCCTGGGCCCCTCGAGCTTCTATCGGAAAAGCACCTGTATCGGCAAGGCGAAGCGCACAGTTCAGCAACTCTGGATGCGCGAGGATGGCGAACCCGATCGCGGTCCGCTGCTGCCGGACGAGTTCAGCCGCGAGGCCTTGCTCAAGCGTCTCAGCGAGCGCGGACAAGGGCTGATGACGTTCTCAGAGTTTTCGGGGTTTCTCGCGCTACTTGGCCGGGACTATATGAGCGGTAGCAAGGAAACGCTTTCCGACTTGTACGACTGCCCGGCGACGTATACGCGTACGGTCGGTACCAACGAGTTCACGATCAAGAACGCGTATCTCAACATCCTCGCGGCGTCGCAGACGGATTGGTTCACTGAGAAGCTGAAAGCCGGCGACGTGCGCGGCGGATTCCTGGCGCGGTTCTGCTACTGGCCGGCATTCTCTAAGCCTCGTTTTCTTGCGGTGCCACCCGAGCCCGATCAAGTGCTTGGGCGTCAGGTTCTCCGTGGCCTCAACGAGCTTCGTCGCCTCAGCGGTGCGGTGTCCCTGTCACTGGATGCGAAAGCGCTGTACACGAAATGGGTGGAGCGACACGAGCGCGAGCTCGAAAAAAGCGACCGGGTGGGCGACCTCTCTCCGTTCTGGTCACGACTCAGCATTATGTGCTTGAAGTTCGGCATGCTGATACAGGTGTCGCACGATCGCGACCTGACGATCACGGCGACCTCGATGCAGAGCGCGATCGCCCTCACAGAACACCTAAAGGTGGCGCTGCAGAAGCTATTCGCCAGTGAGTTCGCCTTCACGACGGCGATGCAGAGCCGGCGGCGCGTACTCCGCTTGATCGAGCGACGACCAGGGATCAGCCGACGCGACCTTTTGCGCGCGAGCAACCTGCTCGCCCATGAGTTGAACCCGGTGACGGAAACGCTCTGCCAAGAAGGCACCGTGCGAATGGAGAGCAATTGCTACTGGCCGTCAGTCGAGTCAGCGCCTGTCAGTGACGCTACCACTGACAACAAACGGGCCCGTTTTTCCGTGGTGAATTAAGTATTTGTATATGTTTGTCAGTATGTCAGTAGAGATACCTATAAAGGGCAAAGAAGAGGGGGTCAACTGACATGCTGACAGCACTGACATTGCTGACAACGCTGACACTGAGGAGTGTCCTGTCCAGCGCGTCCAGTTGGGGTTGGCATGCGTGACCTCGACACGCGTCAGATGCGCAGTCGGGTGAAAGGCAAGGCCTCGATCGTGCGCTCTCTGCATTCGTTACATCGCCGAACGATGCGATTCGCGACGCTGCGTGATTGCTCACCGTCCGAATACCGCTGGGCGCTCGGGATCTGCGGGACGTTACAAGGATTGATTCAGGACGCTGACGACTACCGGCGCGAAGAGAGGGGGCCGTATGCGCCTTCAAATCCCTAAAACGGAAACCGGCTGCAAACCGTCCTGGAGGCGCCCGCGCGCGATCGTTGCCCCGGTTTAAAAGAAATTTGGGGCTTCAAGGCTGAATGACAAAACCACCGAACGACCTAAAGGCTCCCGGGGCGGCGTATTGGCGGACGATCCATCGGCATTGGCGACTCGATCGGCATCAGCCGGAGATTTTGCGTCGGGCGTGTCGGTGTCTGGACCTGATCGCAGAGGCCGAAAGCGAACTCGGGCGTACGGGATTGACGGTGACCGACCGATTCGGGCAGGCAAAGCAGGCGCCGGCCGTGACGACGATTCGGGATCTGACGGTGCTGTTTGCACGTTTGGTGCGCGAGCTCGGGCTGAGGTACAGCGACGGATGATGCGCGGCCGCCGGTGTTGACGGGGCGGTATCGAGGGAGAAAGTAATGCCAGTGCGACGGACAACCGAACGGCAGACAGTGGTGGGCGTCGATGCGCTGAGCGCGTTCAAGTGGTCGAGCACGGGCGACGGCTGTGACCACCTGCTGGGCAAACCGCATTTTCGGGACCGTGGTGAAGCCGAACGCGCGTGGCAGCAGGTTCGCCGGCAGGTGTGGGCCAGGACATTCCGATTCACGGTCCCCAGCGCGGCAAAAATTTACGACGGCTTCACCGCACAGGGCATCGCCACCCTTCGCCTGGAATGGTCCTGTGAGGCCTTTGACCTTGCGGCCGTGATATCCGCGTTGACGAAGGACCGCGCCAACGCGGCCGCCTTCGAGGCGACGAGCGATGCGAAGATCATTCGCGACTACCTCGAACTATTCCATACGGATCTTGACGTCATCGAACACGCGGCGCGCAGCATCGCGGATCGGACGGCGGATAACCGCTTTGAGTCGTATCCGCACCACCTGAACACGGCCCAAACCTACGGACACCTTCGACCATGACTGACGAACCGATCAGCGACCAGCAGCGCGCCGAACAGTTCGTGCAGCAGATATTGGCGGCCGTGCAGCAGGCGACTTGTCGTCGCACCGTCATTGCCGCCGCGTTCTTTGAAGTGGCGGGCGCGTTAGCGCGTCAGGACGTGCTCGAAGACGAGAGTCTGCTCACGTTCTACGCGGAAGCGCTACAGGTGCTCGACGCGCATGTACTCGGCCCGTTGCCGGTGAGGAGCGAGGGAAAGCATTGAGGCGCGACTGGGCGCACGATGCTACGAACGACTCGACACGTCCGGCGGATCCACCGGACGTCTCAGCGACCACGCCGCGTTTCCACGCATGTGGAAGGGCGGTCTGTCGCGCACGACCCCGGCGATGCGGGGCGGGACGCGGGCGATTCCACACGGCTGCAGGAGCCTCACAGGCCACCGGCCCAGGATGGAACTGCTTAAGGCGCCGCTCGCGCATCGTCGGGAGCTGACAGTAGCAACCGAATGAAGGAACGACGACATGACGATTCAACAACTACAGCAAGAGTACGACGCGGCGGCGGACCGGGCGCGTACGCTCGTCTCGCGCAACGCCGACAAAGGCACCATCGAAACCGCGCTCAAGGAGGCGCAGGATCTCAAGGCCCGACTCGTGCGCGCGAAGGGCGATGCAAATTTCACCGCGGAGCTCGAACGACTCACGGCCGGCATGAACACGACGCCGTACGGGCGGGCCCTCCAGTCGGTCGGCCAGCAGTTTGTCGAGAGTGAGACGTTCAAGTGGTTGCAGCAACATAAAGGCCGTCTCCCGAGTGGCTCGTGGACGTCGCCCAGCTCGGAGCTGCTCGGCTTTGGCCCGATCATGGCGGCGACGTTGACGGAAGATGCGGCCTCGGGTGGCGATTTGATCCTCCCCGATTTTCGGCCCGGGATTCTGCCGCTGCCCCTACGACAGTTGACCATCGCGGATCTGCTCGCGCCGGGCACGACGGACAGTAATACCGTGGGTTACATGAAAGAGACGACGGCGACGAACGCGGCCGATACGGTCGCCGAGGGGGCCACGAAACCGGAATCGACGCTCGTGTTTGACGCAGTCTCCGATCCGGTGCGGAAGATCGCGACGTGGATTCCGGTCACGGAGGAAATGCTCGAGGACGTACCGGCGATCCGTGGGTATCTCGATACGCGCCTCCGGCTCTTCGTGCAATTGGTGGAAGACGACCAGTTGCTGAACGGGGACGGCAACAACCCGAACATCTCGGGCATTCTCAATCGGCCGGACATCGCCGCGCCGATCGCGCGCGTCGCGGAGACAAACGCCGACGTCATCCTCAAGCAGATCAGTGCGATCGAACAGGCCACGCGACTGCCGGTCGACGGCGTCGTCATGCATCCGACCAATTGGGACAGCATCTTGCTGCTGAAGGATGCGGACGGCAACTACATTGCCGGCGGCGGTCCGCACGCCGCGCCACAGCGGAAGACGCTCTGGGGCCGCAACGTCGCCGTGACTCCGGTGGTCACGGTGAACACGGCGGTCGTGGGGGCGTTCAAAACCGCGGCGCAGTTCTTTCGGCGCGGCGGCTTGCGCGTGGAAAGTTCCAACTCGCACAGCGACTTTTTTGTGAAAAATTTGGTCGCCATTCGTGCAGAGGAGAGGGGAGCGCTCTGCGTGTACCGAGAAAGTGCATTCGGCGTTGTGACGAACCTGACGTAAAGAGACGCGGGAGCGGAATCCGGATCTGGGCCGGGCTCCCGGGACTGCCGCGCGGTTTCATGGTGCCGCGCGGCGGTTCTCCGCCGGCCAGATCGTGGTATTAGGACGACGACGGTGATTCTGAATCAGTAAGGGAGAGGCACGTAATGGGCGTGGCGTGAGTAGACTGCGGCGTCGGTGTGAGTCCTGCCGGCGGCGCGCCTGGTTCGCTGTTGACGGTGCGCTCAGACGGGACATGGCGGCGCTGTGGCCTTGCTGGATGCGTGGGTCATGGCTAAAAGGTCAGGGCGGGGCGTCGTCGTTTTGAAATAGGAACGACCACCGTTGGACGCGGACAGACAAACCATTCGTTGACGTGTCGCTACATTGTAGATACACTCATCAGGGGTCTGCGCCATTGACACCTAAAGAACTGACGAACTTCCGTATCGACAAAACTCTGCTCGATGCGCTGCAGGAATTGAACGCGCGTGAACCGGACGGTGTTTCGTTCCACGTGCGGCGCGCGATTCGTGAGGTACTTGGGAAACAAAGGCGTGCAGATCAAGTCGGAGCGCAAGCGGGCGGGTACCCGCAAGCACTCCTAAATCGTTTCAGCAGCGTACACTGCCGAGCGGATCTCGCGTAGATTCTAGCAAGCCCTGCCCGGCCTTCAATCAGGAGGCCACCATGTCACAACACGCGACGAAAAAGAAGTTAGTCCCCTCTCGAATGGCACCGCCAGTCCCGATGACACCGCCAGTCTCGCTGAACGTCCACCTCACTCTCCATGAGCGCGACAAGATCAACGAGGTACAAGGCCGGATTCGGCGCCTCTCGGCGTTGCTCTGCGCGATTCAGATCCACGCGGACAGTCCGCTCGAGGATACGGGGTACGACGAAGATGCCGAGGCCGGGCTCGGGGACTTGATGGATCAGATTTACCGCGATGCCGTCACGCTCGATGAGGTGCTCGACAGCGCCGACAAGCGCCTCGACGAGGAAAAGGCAGGCGGTGCTCAATGAGCGCCATTGTTCTCTCCTTCGATCCCAATCGGCCGCGCGCGACACGTTGCGCAGCGGTGAAAGCCATCACCGATCCGTTTTTGACCGACTGACGTCTTGAGGTGAATGGTGGGTCGAGAAGCACGAGCCAAAGCCAACGTCCGCCCCAAGTCCGGTTCAGCAAGTGCCTCGAAGAGTTCGGCTCCGTCATCGAAGAACCCGGTTCTTCCTGATTTTGATCATCTTGCCCCACTTCAGGAAATTCCGCCCGAGGTGTTTTCCTTGCGCGGACACCAGAAGGCGGATGCCTTAGTCCTCGCGTTGGCATTGGCCTTCAATGACATGAAGGGGATTCACTGGGTGATCCTGCAATTGACGAAGGTCGAGCTTGACAAATCGTAACCCACACGCGGAACTCGGCGAGTCGGACGGGATTCAGGCTGCAGACCACGCGTCTCACGATACTAACGTTGCATGAAACACTGAAGGCGATCAAGACAGCCCAGGACGACCGTGTGCTAAAGGACACCGATTTCGCTGCTGCGGTCAAACGTCTAGGCACTCAATCCGCCGAAGACTGGAAGGAGCTGGTAAACCTAGCCAACGACGTCCCAAGCAATTCTCCGTTGCGGAAATACATCGATTACGTTCGGCACACCTTCGCGGCTCACTATTACCAGCCGAAAGCGCTCCTAAGGGGCTATAAGACCTTTTTCTTCGAGCGGATCGCGAACCCGTTCAACGAGAACGCACTCGTATCACTCGGGGATCGTGTCGAGGAAACGCGATTTTACTTCGCTGATGCAGCGGTCCTTACGGGACAGAAGCTGCTTGACCCCGACGATGAACTCGTCGGCGAACTTAGCAAATACGTTCTCAGAATGTTCCAGGCCTTACGATTCCTGATTGGGAACTATATAGACATAAAGCGTGAGACGCTGGCGACGATCGCAAACAAGGAGCAGACACGATGATCGCGGCCACTTACGCACGCAAGTCTACCGATCAGAATGGAGTTAGCGACGAACAAAAATCTGTCGCGCGGCAGGTCGAACACGCGCGCCAGTACGCCAGTCGGAAAGGCTGGACGGTGGCCGATGAGCACGTCTTTTCGGATGACGCGGTATTGGGGCGGAATTTTCAAAACGCCCTGGGTTTGTGCGATTGCTGAATGCGCTTCAGCCGCGCGCGCCGTTCAACGTGCTCATCGTGTCGGAGTTGTCGCGTCTCGGTCGCGAGCAGCTCGAGACGGGGTACGCCGTCAAGCAACTCTCTCAGGCGGGCGTGAAAATCTTCAGCTATCTCGAGCAGAAAGAAATTCTGCTCGACTCCCCTACTGACAAGTTTCTGATGTCCGCTGTGAACTTCGCGGCAGAGATCGAGCGCGAGCGGGGGCGACAGCGGACCTACGATGCCATGCTGCGCAAGGCGAAATCGGGGCACGTCACCGGCGGGATCTGCTTCGGCTACAAGAACCTCGAGATTGTCGGCGCTGATGGGAAGCGCTCGCACGTGGAGCGCGAGATCGAGCAGGGCGAGGCCGACGTCATCCGGCAGATCTTCCAGCTCTCGGCGGACGGCTACGGCATGAAGGCGATCGCGAAGCGGCTCAACGAGGCGGGCGCACCCTCACCACGCGCGCAGCAGGGGCGCTCGCAGTCCTGGGCGCCATCGTCCGTGCGGGCGGCGTTATTCCGGCGGCTCTACGCCGGCGAAATCGTCTGGAACCAGACCCGCAAGTGCGACACGTGGGGGCATGTGCATCAGACCGGACGCCCGGCAACCGACTGGATTCGTGTCCCGGCGCCGGCACTCCGCATCGTGGCCGATGACCTGTGGGCGCGGGCGCATGCCCGGCTTGAGGCGGCGCGCGGGGTGTATCTGAAAGGCACCAAGGGGCAGGTCTTCGGCCGACCAGCACTCGGAAACCCTTCGAAGTATCTGCTAACGAACTTTGCGAACTGTGGGCGGTGTGGCGGGCCGCTCCGGGTGAAGACGCGGGCGCATGGCCGCGGGCGGGCGGTACTACTACGGGTGTTCTGGGTATCACGAGCGCGGAACAACCGTCTGCGGGAACAATGCCGACGTGCCGATGATTGACGCCGACAACATCGTCGTTGAGGCGCTGTTGGATGACGTGCTCGATCCATCGATGATTCAGGATGCCGTCGAGGAAGGGCTCCGGCTGCTTTGTGGTGACGACCACGGCGATCAACTCGATCGCCTCGAGGCCGAAATTGCCACTATCGAACAGGAACGAGCGAGACTCGTGACCGCGATCGCCACAGGCGGCGAGCTCGGCGGCTTGTTAGAGGCGCTTAGGACGCGCGATCGCCGTCGGGCAGACCTTGAGGCCACGCGCGCGGCTGTTCGTTCACAGCGGCGCCTGCAGGCCAGCGATGCCCACCGCGTACGCGATGACCTGATGACGTTGGCGGGCACGTGGCGGAAAGTGCTTACGTCGGATCCGATGCACGCGCGGCCGATCGTGTCCGAGCTATTACAAGGGCGCGTGAAATTCACGCCGACGGCTGCAAAGCATCAATGGGTCGCACGCGGGAAAGGGTCGTTGACCGGCTTGTTTGCGAAAACTTTCCCGTCGGTGTGGCGTCCCCAACGGGATTCGAACCCGTGTTTTGGCCTTGAAAGGGCCACGTCCTAGGCCTCTGGACGATGGGGACGCGCGGAGAGTGAATTTACAGCCCACAATCTTATCACGCAGGCCTGGAACTTACGGCGCTTCGAGTTGCGTGATGCGCTCCGATGTCGCCGGATGCGTCGACAAATACCGGAGCGCGCTCGTCATGCCTGACTCACCGCTCGCAGACTCCATGCGACGAAGGATGTCGGCGAGATGCCGGCGCGGGATGCCGTTGGCGGTGAGCACCGCTATCGCAAACGCGTCAGCTTCGCGCTCCAGATCGCGCGAGTAGTTGGCCTCGAGCAGCACGGTGGGTGCAGCCGCGACGATCGAACTGATGTCGCCGACGACCCAGGCGACCAACAAACCCATCAGCGAGTTTTGGAGGATGCCGCGAAGGCCGTGCAAGTGATCGACATGTCCGGCTTCGTGCGCGAGCACACCCAGAATTTCACGGTCGTCTCGCGCGAGGGTCACCAGGCCATCGGTAACCACGATGGTGCCCGACGGAAGAGCCATCGCATTGGCACCCACGGCATCGCTCTTCCGGAACTCGAGGCGATACGAAGCCGTCGCCCCCGCTGGCATTTTCAGCCGGCGGAACGCCTCATCAATCGCCTGCTGACGCTCGCGTGGAATCGCGCTGGGCTCGAAGACATCGCGATCGAGCGCCGCGAGCGTCTGGCTGCTGAGTGTGTCGGTCACCGCCGCCGGAAGCCGGGCGGCGACGGCTCTGGCCAGCATCGGAATACCGTAGATGTATGCCGCAACCAACAGCGCAAGGAAAGCGAGCGGCACGATAGCAAGCCATCGTGGAATGCCGTCGCCCCACTGCGAATTAATTGGCTGACCCTGATGCGCTGTCACTGGTTGGAAATATACACGGCATCCGCCGCTGTTACACTTTTCACCATGCACGCGCGGACGGCCGACTGTTCGAACGGCTTCGAGAACTTCGCCGAGGAGTTCATGTCGAGACGAAGTCCCGTTATCGGCCGCGCCACGATTCTCGAGTGGAGCCGCACGCTGCCACACGGCGGATCAGTACTCGATCTTGGATGCGGTCACGGCGTCCCCGTGTCTGACGTGCTCGTCAGCGAAGGCTTCGACGTCCACGGACTCGACGCGTCGCCCACGCTCATTGCCGCGTATCGAACACGGTTCCCGCACGCACACACTGAGTGTGTCGCGGCTGAGCATTCGGGCTTGTTCGATCGTCAGTTCGAGGCGGTCGTGTCTGTTGGTCTGCTGTTTCTTCTGACGCCCGCCGTGCAGCGCGCCGTCATGGGCAAAGTTGCGCGCGCACTGAAACCTGGAGGCCAGTTCCTGTTCACGGCGCCAGACGCGCCCGTCGCATGGCCAGATTCATTGACGGGTGCCCAGTCCATCTCGCTCGGAACGACGGCCTATCGCAGCATCTTGCGAGCACACGGTCTGTCCCCCGCCGGCGAGGCCACCGATGAAGGGCTGAACGATTACCACTTCTTCGTGAAGTCAATGTGAAATGCTGTGCAGCGACGTGCACTCCGGGCGGGCACTAACGTACAGATCTGTAAGTGCCGAGATAGTGTGCATGGAAAAACGCATGGCACTCGGCGAGGTGCTCGACAAATATCGCCTGATCTGCCCCCGGTGCCGGTGCCCGGAGGCCGTCGTTCTCATCGACATTGCCTTCGAGGTCACATGGCAGTGCGTCGACTGCGAAACCCGCTGGCCGGCGAGCGACCTGGAGCGAGAGCTGCTGCTCGGCCCGGCGCTCAAGAGCGTTCATTAAGTCCACGAGCACACTACCGACCGCCCATGGCAGTCAGCGCGGCATACGCTGCTGACTCGCTCATGGGTTTCGGTGTGGCTTTCATCCGCAGCGACGACCTCCAACCTCCCGCCAATCATTCGTCCACGTCACACGAACATCCGACACGGCATAGCCAGTACGCAGATGGGATTCGTCAGTCCTGCTCAACCGGGCTCTGCGTTCGCATAAGATTGCAGACCTTGTACAGGACCTCCTTCGGAGAACGGCCGATGATCTCAAAAGCTCACTTCAAGCGTGCGGTTGTGGCCGCCGGCATCGTCATCATGTTGATGCTCGTGGCGCAACCCGCCATCTCACAGAATGACGACCAGGATGTTCTAAAGGTGATCCCCGAAAACTACACGCTGCTGTTCGAGAACGCCGTGGTGCGCGTCATCGAAGCGCGGGTGCCGCCCGGCACCGAGGAGAAGCCGCACCGTCACATGCGCGGCGTCAGCATCTGCATGACGGAATACACCGTCGAGTCGCGCATCCTTCCCGACGGCCAGTGGGTGCGCTCGGACCGCAGGCTCGGCACGGTCTACTGGAGCGAGTCGAGCCTCCACATCCTGCGCAACGTCGGCAAGACGACGAGCCACACCGTCCGAGTCGAGCTTAAGTACTGAAGAAATGTTGTCAGTGCAGATGGCAGAAGGCAGATGGCAGTGGTCGTGTTCTGCCATCAGCGATCTGCCATTTGCCCTGACATGCGTAGCTCACGTTAGTATGGCGAGGGGAGGCACAAATCGCCTCCCGTCCTTGAGGTTGGGTTTTGCCGTCCGCCGTGAGATGGGGACGAGCGCGGATGCGATTAGACAAAGCAACGCGCGTGCCGTTGTTTTTGAGCGGTTTTCGTCTTCTTTCACTACAACTAGAATCATCCGGTGAAGTTTTCTGCGCGCATCCTCGCCAGTCTCAGCTTTTGCCATCTGCTCAACGATCTGATGCAGTCGCTGCTCCCG
Organism: Vicinamibacterales bacterium; assembly: GCA_963761975.1. Taxonomy (GTDB): domain Bacteria; phylum Acidobacteriota; class Vicinamibacteria; order Vicinamibacterales; family JAMQPK01; genus JAMQPK01. Next base: position 637,724 of record CAVXIR010000007.1, on the reverse strand, counting down.
TCCATCTACCCGATGCTGAAGCAGACGTTCGGTCTCAGCTTCAGTCAGATCGGTCTTATTACGCTCGTCAATCAGATCATCGCCTCGGTGCTGCAACCGGTCATCGGCGTGTACACGGATCGGCGGCCGCTTCCCTACTCGCTCGCTACAGGGATGGCGTTTACGCTCACCGGGATGATGCTGCTCGGCTTCGGTCCCACGTTCGGCACAATCATCGCGGCCTCAGCCATGATTGGGCTCGGCTCTGCCGTGTTTCATCCCGAGTCGTCACGGGTGGCGCGACTCGCTTCAGGTGGACACCATGGATTCGCGCAGGCGTTCTTCCAGGTGGGAGGGAACGTCGGATCGGCAGTCGGTCCTCTGCTTGCCGCCTTCTTCGTCTTGCCCTACGGACGCCGGAGCATTGCCTGGTTTTCGCTGACGGCGCTCGTGGGCATGCTGTTCTTGTGGAATGTCGGAAACTGGTACAAACGGACAAGCATCTTCACCGGCGCCGGCGGAGTTGTGCCGACGCATCCCACTGGGTTGTCGCGCCGGCAGACGCGCACCGGCCTTATCCTGCTGCTCGCGCTGCTCTTCTCGAAATACATCTATCTGGCGAGCTTCGGAAGCTACTACACCTTCTATCTGATTCATCGCTTCAATCTGACGGTCAGAAGCGCGCAGGTGCATCTCTTCTTCTTTCTGGGCGCGGTTGCCGCAGGCACGATTTTCGGCGGGCCCCTTGGCGATCGCTTCGGAAGGCGGCGGGTGATTCTCTGGTCGATTCTGGGCGTGCTGCCCTTCTCGCTCGCGCTGCCCTATGCCGATCTGTTCTGGACGCGCGTGCTCACGGTCACGATCGGCCTCATCCTCGCCTCTGCCTTCTCGGCAATCATCGTCTTTGCGCAGGAGCTGGTGCCCGGCCGGGTCGGCACCATCGCGGGGCTGTATTTCGGATTTGCGTTCGGCATTGCCGGGCTCGGCGCCGCCGTGCTTGGCGAGCTGGCCGATCGGACGAGCATCACGGTCGTGTATCACGTCTGCTCGTTTCTGCCTGCTATCGGCGTCCTCGGCTTCTGGCTGCCACGCCTCGAAAAGCCGCCAGTCCGTGGTTCGTAACCACCAACCACTAACCACCAACCACCAACCATCCCTAACACCTTACGTGCTACCCTCACTCCCGGAGGCGACGATGATCAGACGTGCCGGTCTATTGGTGCTCGTCCTCGGTTCCAATCCTGTCCTCGACGCTCAGGTCTCGGAAAAGACACTCACGCAGCAGGAGCAGACCGCCCCTTCCGGCATCCGGCGCATGAGCGGCGGCGTCACGATTTCCACCATCGAGAACGTGGAGTTGACGGCCGACGAGGCCGATTACAACGAGAGCACGGGAGAGATTCTGCTGCACGGCACCGTTCTGCTGCGACAGACGCTTCGCCCGGCAAGCCAGCCGGTGGCGGCGAAAAATCGAGCAGGTGTGCCCTTCCCGGAACCCATGCCGGTCGTGATGCACATGCGCGGAGAGCTACAGATTGCCATCGGCGACCTGATGGTAAGGGCCGACGAAGCCGACGTGAATGGCCTGACCGGCGAAATGACGTTGCGCGGTCACGTCAAGATGATCAGGTCGCGAAAATGATGAAGCAGCTCGGCCTTGCGCTCGTTTGCGGTACCGTGGCCGCCGCGCAGGCGGCGGCACCGGCGTGGCTCGATAAGCCGCTGGCCAACTGGAACGTCCCAGGGAGCGCAATTTCCGCTGCGAAGGTGGAAGACGAATCGATCGCGGATGTGTCCAAACGCTGCAAGTATTTGCCGCTCTTGCAGACTACGCAGGGCGAGCGTGGGCTGGGTGCAGCCGGATGGGTTCCCTACCGCTTTTTCGACCGGCAGATTGTCGACAGGAATGTCGAGATTATCGGCGGGCTTGCCGGCGCTGACGGCATGTGCCGGCCAACCAGCTACAACGTGTTCGTCTTCGTAAACGGGCAGCTGGCGGGCACGCTGTCGCCCCAGCCGATGGACTCCCGAACCGATGCCAGCATCGGCGGCGCGATTCGCCTGGCGCCCGACGATACGATCGACGCGGGCTTTGCGCGCTATAGCGACAAAGACCCGCTTTGCTGTCCCTCCAGCCATGTCACGGTTCGATACCGCATCGACCGAAAAGTGACCCCGCCTGTCGTCGTACCGGTCAGTGTTCGTGTCACGCGGCCCTAGCCCTAACCTGGTAAACGAGGCACGCCTCGCTCACTGTAAAAACTACCAGAGAGCACACAGAGGACACAGAGTATTGCTTTGCAAAGAAAGTCCGTGGTCTCTGTGATCTCTGTGGTTGGAATCGTTGGAAAAGAAGGCGGAACACGTTTTGCTGCGTCCCGCGCATGGGAATGAGCCGACAGTTCCAACAATTCATCACCCGTCGCGCCACACGAAAACTCACCCGCGCGATTCCGTGGCTGGGGGCGGCCATTGCGTTGGTCACTCTCGGCGGCGCCATCAGACGTAAAGGCTGGTTCGGCGGCAGCCTCGACACTGCACTCGATTTCACACCGGTCGTCGGCACGCTGAAAAACGTGGCAGAGGTCGGCCGCGGCCGCGACTTCATCCGCGATCGACGCGGGGATTGATTGGAGTCGGTAGAGGCAGGCTGAACGCGGCACAGAAACACGGAGAGACACGGAGAAATACAAACAGGATCAGGAGATTAGGAGAGATTTTTCTTGAAAGGAAATCTCCTAACCTCTTGATCTCCTGTTTGTATTCTTCTCTGTCTCCGTGTGTCTGTGTGGCCTTTATGGTATTGTGATGCCATGCGAACTACCATCGACAAGGCAGGTCGCGTGGTGATCCCGGCGGTCCTCCGCGAGCGTGCGGGCTTCGCGCCCGGGTCTGAGCTCGAGATTACGGAAGACGAGCTCGGCATTCGCCTCGCGCGGGTCGCGCCAGGCCCCCGCCTCGTGAAGGTGGGCCGTCGCCTCGTCGCCCGGCCGAGCGTCACGGCGGCCGATAGGCCCCACGTCGATGTCGCGGCGCTCATCGAGGACGAACGCAACCGGTGGCCGTGATGGTGTTTCTCGATACCAGCGTGCTCCTTGCCGGGCTGGTCGACTTCGGCCCGCAAAGCGCGCCCGCGCAGTCCTTGATGCATGCCGTTGCGGAAAAGCGCGTCCCATCGGTCGCTACTGCGTGGCACTGCTGCCTCGAATTCTTTTCGGTGGCAACCCGCCTCCCTGCCGAGTTCCGGGTCACACCGGCCGACGCGGCATTGCTCCTCACCGAGGAGGTCTTCTCGAGAGTCGCCGTGCATGACCTGCCGTCCGGCGAGCGTCTCGCGATGCTGCAGGCAGCCGGCCGCGACGGCGTCGCTGGTGGGCGCATCTACGACTCTCACATTGCCGAAGTGGCTCGAGCGGCGGGCGCGACGGTCGTCGTCACCGACAATCGCCGGCACTTCGTCGCGGCGCTTCGTTACGGCATGCGAGTGGAAACACCTGCCGAATTTCTTAGCGGGTTGAAGAAGCAGAAATAACGGTTGTCCGCCAGTGGGAACTGCAGTCCCATGATCGCCCACAAAGCGCGGTCACTGGATTGAAATCCGGCGCGATCTGACGGCACGCCTGTTGATTGCATCGGAACTCACTCATGCAGAGCTTTGGACAGGATCTCCGCCATGCGATCCGTTGCCTGACAAGGAAGCCAGGGTTCACTCTGGCCGTTATCCTGACACTCGCACTCGGCATCGGTACGAACACCGCGATCTTTACGTTGATCAACGCGGTCGTGATGCGACCTCTTCCTGGCGTCGCCGAACCGGACCAGTTGGTACGGCTCACGAATGGCAGCTTCAGTTACGCCAAGTTCGACGCGCTCAAAGCTCAGGAGTTGTTCACCCACACCGTGGCGCTGACCGATGAGCAACTACCAGCCGACATCGACGGTTCGATGCAGTCAACGAGGGTTTTGCTCGTCAGCGGAGATTACTTTTCGGCACTGGGAGTCAACCCTCTGGTTGGCCGAACGATCTCTCCTGAAGACGACCGGATGCAATCCGCCGTTGCCGTGCTCAGCCACAGTTTCTGGACACGTGCGTTCTCGGCAGATCGTTCTGTGCTCGGCAGACGCATCAGTGTCGGCGGATTGCCGGTCACCGTCGTGGGCGTCACGCCGCCGGCATTCAAAGGTGTCCAGGTTGGTGTCGCAATCGACCTGACAATGCCACTCCGGACGATGCCGCGCCTCCGTCCCGAGAGAGCAGACATCCTGTCGCGGCGATCGGCACATTGGCTCCAGATCATCGGAAGACTGGCACCGGGTCATCCTCTGAAACAGACGAATGCGCGCCTGCAGGTTGTCTGGCCGCAGGTTCTGGCTACCACAGCACCACCGGGCACGGCCCCCGAATCGAACTTCTTTCGCCACAGAACCGAACTGCTTCCTGCGGCGAACGGATTCTCTCCGCTACGAGGGGAATACACGTCGCCGCTCCTTGTGCTGATGGGTCTGGTTGCACTGGTTTTGTTTGGCGCGTGCGCGACGGTCGCCAACCTGTTGCTCGCCAACGGCGCCGCCCGTAAGCGCGAGTTTGCCATTCGCCTAGCGACCGGCGCGGGCCGCGGAAGGCTCATCCGACAGTTGCTCACCGAGAACGTGTTGCTCGCGGTGATCGCCGGTCTTCTTGGAATCGTCTTCGCCGTCTGGTCCGCACAGCTGCTCGTGAGCTTTCTGTCGTCCACCGCGAACCCGGTGTATCTGGACCTTCGCCCCGACATGCGTCTGCTCACGTTCGCCCTCTCCGTCACGCTCCTGACCGTTGTTCTGTTCGGACTCGCCCCAGCTCTGCGGATGACACAGATTGAACTCGCCCCGTCGCTAAAAGAGACCTCGCGCACGTTGGGTAGTGCAGGTGGACGGCTCCGCAAGGGATTGGTCGTTGTGCAGGTCGCTCTCTCAATGATGTTGGTCGTCGGAGCTGGGCTGTTCGTGGGCAGCTTTCGACATCTGGTTGCCGTCGATCCTGGATTCGATGCCAGCAACATCCTGCTGGTACGCGCTAATGCCGTGGGCGCTGGTCATCGTGGGGCGCGTGGTGACTATTTCTTTGCGGAGCTCCTGCAGCGAGCGCGAACGCTGTCGGGTGTTCAATCCGCGGCGCTCTCGTGGGCGCCTCCCGTCAGCCGGGGCTTTGGAAATAATGGAAGCATCTCCATTCAGGGACGTCCTTCACGACCCGGCGAGGATCGGGTCGTCTGGAGCAATTTCGTTTCCCCCGGTTACTTCCAAACCATCGGGCAGCGCATTCTGGACGGCCGTGATTTCAGTCCTGGCGATCGACGAGGGGCGCCACGGGTGGCGATCATCAACCAGACGCTGGCACGGTACTTTTTTGGAGACGAGAGTCCCATAGGGCGAGTCATCGCTCCGTGGGGCGGCGATACGAGCAAACCGGACTGCGAGATCATCGGCGTTGTGCAGGATGCGGTGCATTTCGATCTCAAAGAGCCGCCGAAACGGGTTCTGTACGTCCCCTACGACCAGGGTCCCGACTTTCTCCAGGGATCGAACATGATTTTGGAGGTGCGGAGCGTCTCGGCTCCGTCGGCGGTCGCCGCGCAGATCCGCGAACTGGTGGTCGAGCTCGACAGGAATGTTCTGGTGGACACCGAAACCCTTCAAGCACACGTGGACCGCTCAATCACACGCGAGCGCCTTCTGGCGTTGCTGTCTGGTGCCCTCGGCATGCTTTCGCTGATGCTCGTCGCCGTAGGACTCTATGGGGTGATGGGACATTCGGTCACACGTCGCGCGAACGAGATTGGCATCCGACAGGCCCTTGGCGCGTCACCGGCCGCGCTGCTGCTGATGGTGCTGCGCGAGGCGACGCTGCTGGTGCTGACTGGCGTCGCCATCGGCCTTTCCGCTGCGCTCGCCACGAGCCGTGTTCTTGCCACACTGCTTTTCGGCGTCACCGCGCGCGATGCGGCCACGTTTGTGGGTGCCGTTGGTCTCATCGTCCTGGTGGCCCTCGTGGCGGCAATCTTTCCGGCTTGGCGGGCGGCTCGTGTGGACCCGCTCGTGGCGCTGCGATGTGAATGACCCGTCGTGCGTCGTGTCTTCGCGGTCACGCGGCTTCGATTCGGCTTCTTAGTGCCGTCAGCTCTGCGTTCAGATTGACGAGCTCAGCCTCCGTCGTTTCGAGCTTCTCTCCTTCAGCACGCACGAAGCGACTGTACGGCGCAATGCTCGTGCGGATGCGATCACTCGCCCGGGCGATCTCCTTTTGGAACTGCGTACGTAGGGCATCGCCGAGACGTTGCCTGATCTCCGCAATCTTCCGGCGCATCTCTTCCTTGCCCTTCTTCCGTTTGGCCGGAATGACGAAGAACCCGATGGTCGCAATCAGAGAGGCCATGACTAGCCCGGTGACGTCGGCTGCCGCGGTCGATGCAGCAACAGTGACAATCGCACCCAGGCCGACGGCCCCTGCCCCGACAGCCGCTGCGGTCGCCACGGCATTCCGCGCGCCGTCGGCCAAGTCGCTCGCCTCTTTCTGCCGATCGTATCCATCCACGACGCGTTGTGCCTCGCGCCCGACAGAATCGATCATCCGTCGTCTGTCGAAATGGAAGCGCTCGGTATCCGGATTGTCGATGAGCTCTCCGGCATACTGCTGACGCCGTTTCGCCAAGTGCGCCGTGACCCCGTGCCAGTGCCGCAGATCGGCATCGATCATCCAATCAATAAGCTCGCCGACCTTTCGATCAATCTGCTGCGGCGCATCGGCCACGACCTGGCGGCCGAACGCCTCCTGAACCCGGCTGCGATTCAAAAGGTCCATTACGCGGCCGATACGCATCGTGTCGTCGAAGAACATATGTCCGCGCTTCTCCATTTCGAGAAGCACGTTCTCGACGTCGGCGATGCGCAGCGCGAAGTCGCGTTCCATGTCGCGCTGGTAAATGGCCAGCTGGTTTTCGACCTGTTCGAGCGTAGCAAAGTCGTCCTTCAGAAGCGTGCGACGATCGCGCACCGACGCGAGCTGTCGCGCGGCAACCGACGTGGCGACGCCGAGCGGGTTCAGCAGCTTGAGCTGCGCGCGGCCCGACGCATTCAGAGACGTCGACACATAGTTCTCGAGCGCCTCAAATCCGCTTGCGGCCCATACCGATGGCTCACCTTGTTTGGCTCGAAGCGCCAGCTTCGAGCTGACGAAAAAGATGTCGGGCTCGAAGCCCAGCAGCGAACTCGCATTGCCGGCCACAAACGCCCGTATCTCGGACATTTGCGCCGGTCCTTCGAGAATGTCGCTTTTGTTCACGACAACGACAATCTTTTTGCCCCAGCCGCGAATCTGATCCATGAAGGCGCGCTCGGTTTCCGTAAACGGACGATCCGCCGACGTGACGAAGAACACCAGATCGGATCGCGGAATGAACTCGGCTGTCATCGTCTCGTGCTTTCGAATGATGGCGTTGGTGCCGGGCGTGTCGACAATACGAATCTCGCGAAGCAGGTCGACCGGCGCCTTGATCACGAGCAGGTTTGCCTCGCGCACGGTCTGTTCGGCCCTTTCTCCATGCTCGAGCACGGTGATCACTGCCGTGGTTGGCGTGACGCCTTCCAGCATGAGCGGCTGGCCAATGAGCGCGTTGATGAATGCGCTCTTCCCGGCATTGAATTCGCCCACGACGACGAGCAGGAACAGTTCGTCCAGCTGTGTCATGGACTGCTCGAGGGCCTGCTGTTGATCGGCGCCGGCGTCTGTCCGTGCCAGCGACGCCCGCAGGCGCACGAGCAGGCTTCGCTCTTCGCGGAGAAGCGCATCCTGTTTGGGGGAAAGCACACGTGTCAGCACACGCGTTCGGGATGCAGGAATCAGACCAAACGGTCTCCCCAGCTGGTCGGGAGGCCTCTGTCAAGATTCTATCTGTCGAGATGGCGAATCAAGCTCATCACGGCTCGATAGGCCTGCGCCATCGCGAGGGGATCGACGAACGAGGGAGCGTCGGCAGCAGTATGGATAGTTCTGAGAACCTGGGGCGCGAAACCCGCCTGCAATCCGGATTCTTTACCACCGTTAATCAGCAGCCACAGCTGGTGCGCCTGCAGTTCAGGCACCATTGCGATTGATAGGGTCGGGACCACGGCCTTCTGAAAGCTGAGGTCATCGCTCGGCGGCATTCGCGGGAATTCCACACACGCGCGCACGACCTCGGTGCACGTCCGGCGCATGGCCTGAAACAGGGCATTGTTCGAACCTGCACGCGGGCCGAATATGAGGGTATCTCCGAACGCGTTGACATCGAGGTTCACCATCGCAAGTGTCTTCCGATCGGCGTGATTCTGCGTGTATCTTTCCGAGCCAAGCAGCCCAAGCTCTTCCATGTCGAAGAACACGATGCGCACCTGGCGTGTCGGGGGCGCCTTCAGGAGGGCTTCCGCAAGCCGCAGAAGAATGACCACCGAAGCTGCGTTGTCGACGACACCCTTGCTGAGGGTTCCGTCCTGCAGCCGCGACGCATCGTAGTGCGCGCCGATCACGACTTCTGGAGCCTGTCCCGCCACCGTGACGACGACATTGCGGCCTTGAGTGCGGGGCTCCGACTTGCGCGGCTCGACTGTGAACGGTTCGATTTCGAACGGTAGCCCGCGCGATTTGAGGATGCCGGTGAGAGCGTCGAACCGCGCCTCGTTCGAGGGCTGCTCGAAGCGCGCAAGCTCGTCCTTCACGTTCGCAAACAGCTGCTCTGCGGCGGGCGCAGAAACCACTGGAGGAGCCGTGCGCGGTGCGCAAGCCGACAGAAAAAGCACGACGATGAGTGACCAACGTTTGCGGGCCAAGATTCCTCATTGGCAGGGCTAGAGCGTTTTCCGATTGTACGTAGTACGGGAGTCATGGTACTTCTTCCGCTCGGAGGGAGGAATGGCGCCGTACTCAATGGATTTGCGGACGCGCGTGCTGGAGGACTGTGACGCAGGATTGGCGGCGAAAGAGGTCGCGGCGAAGTTTCGGGTGAGCCGTTCGTGGGTGAATCGCCTGGTTCAGCGGCGCCGCGAGACTGGCGAGGTCGGGCCGCGGCCACAGAAGGTGTTTAAGAAGCAAGCGTTCGCCGGCCAAGAGGATCGGCTGCGCGCGCTGGTGAACGCCCAACCCGATCAGACGCTGGCGGAACTCCGTGACGCGTTACACAGCGCCGCGAGCCTCTCGTCGCTCTGGCGCGCGCTGGATCGCCTCCAGTTGACGGTTAAAAAAAACGGTACACGCCGACGAACAACGCCGCGCCGACGTCGTCGCTGAGCGGCGCCAATGGCGCGACTGGCAGCCGCTGTGCGAGATGCGGCAGTACCTCTTTCTGGATGAATGCGGCGTGACGACCGATCTGTTACGGCGCTACGGTCGGAGTCCGCGCGGCATGCGGCTCCATGATCACACGCCTTGCAGTCATTGGGAGGCCCATACGGTGATCGCCGCGCTCCGCCTCGATGGTGTCCACGCGCCGGCGGTGTTCGATGGGCCGATCGATAGCCCGAGTTTCCTGGCCTACGTCGAACAGGTGCTGGTGCCTACGCTGCGTCCGGGCGATGTCGTCGTGCTCGACAACCTCGCCGTTCACCAGCAGCCCGAGGTCCGGACGGCGATCGAGCAGGCCGGCGCGCACCTTCGGTTCCTCCCACCCTACAGTCCGGACTTCAACCCGATTGAGCTCGCCTTCGCCAAACTGAAAGCGTTCTTACGCGCGGCGCGTCCGCGCAGCTTTGACCAGGTCTGCGGCCTGATCGCCACGGCGCTCGATCTCTTCACGCCCGACGAATGTGCCAACTACGTCCGGCATTGCGGCTACCGCGTTGCTACGTCGTAATGGAAAACGCTCTAAAGCCCTGCGCTACCGATAACAGGAGGGCGTACCGACGTGGGAGACCACCGATTACGAACAGGGCTAAAGCCCTGTGCCACCGCTACCAGTCCGCGCGACTGAAGTCGCGCCCTACCGGAACGCACGACCGACGAACCACGAACCTTACGAACCCAACGAACCCGACGAACCCCACGAACCCCACGAACCCACGAACCCCACGAACCCCACGAACCCACGAACCCCACGAACCCGACGAACCCCACGAACCCGACGAACCCCACGAACCCCCACGAACCCGACGAACCCACGAACCTGACGAACCTGACGAACCCCACGAACCCCATGAACCCCATGAACCCTATTCATGTCGGTATGGGATTTCCCCGAACATCGGCAGCCGCGCGGCCGTGATGATGTCCGTCAGCCCGTTGCGTGTGTGGAACTCCATCCCATCGCGGTTGATGACCACCGTATTCGGATACCTCGGCGCAAGACGCCTGAACTCGGCGTCGATGAGCCGGAAGCGCGTCACCATGGTCTCGGCGGTCTCGTGCGGGCGGTTGCGAAGCCTGATGTGCTTCTCGATGGTGTCGACGCTTGAGGTCAGCACGATGACCTTTTCGGGATTCCACCAGTCGCCAATCGACAGCACTTCGCGCAGGGCGGGGTGGTCTTTCGTGGCGTACTCGGCCATATGCGCTTCGAGCGTAATACGCGCCCCTTCGAAGAAAATGACGCGGTCGGGGCGATCGTGCTCGGCCGCATCGCGGTAGTTGGCATCGTAAATTCGAGCGAAATACTCGGTGACGCCGACCGAGTTGCGGCCGGCCGCGATGTCTTCGAGCATGCGGCGGTCCCACACGCCCTCCTCGCCCTCGCCGTAGGTCCCGTTATGGTAGAGGTCGCCGAGCTGGCGAATCAGGGTGCTCTTGCCGATGCCCGGGCCGCCGACGATGGCCACTCGCATCAGATATCGACGCTCACGACGCTTGTCACTTCCTCCACGCTCGTGAGCCCTTCGGTGAGCAGCCAGGCGGAATAGCGTTTCAGATCAATCATGCCTTCTTCGATCGCCGCAGCGTGGATGTCTTCGGACCGCGCGCTCGTGCCGATCATCGTGCGAAGACGGGGTGACACTTTCATCACCTCGTACACCCCGACACGGCCGCGGACGCCTTTGCCGGCACAGACCTGACATCCGCGTCCCTTGTAGATCGTCGCGCCTTCCGGCAGACCCCAGAATCGTGCGATGGTGGCATCGACCGGATGCGGCTCTCTGCAGTCTGTGCACAGCCGACGCGCAAGCCGTTGGGCAATGACGCCAATCGTGGAAGAGGAGACGAGGAACGGCTCGACGTCCATCTCGTGCAACCGCGTAAACGCTGCCGCGGCATTGTTGGTGTGGAGGGTCGTAAATACGAGGTGGCCGGTCAGAGCCGCTTCAACAGCGGTATGCGCCGTTTCCTTGTCCCTCGTCTCGCCGACGAGCAAAACGTCGGGATCCTGGCGAAGAAACGCCCGCAACACGCTGGCGAACGTGAGGCCGATGGCCGAGTTCACCTGGATTTGCGTCACACCCGGCAGGTCGTATTCGATGGGATCTTCGGCGGTCGAGATGTTCATGCCCGGGTCGTTGATCTCGGCCAGCGCCGAATAGAGCGTCGTCGTCTTGCCCGATCCGGTCGGCCCTGTGACGTAGATGATGCCGTAGGGCTGCTCGATCATCTCGCGCACGAGCTTCAAGACGCCGGCATTCGAGACGAGCTTGTCCAACCCGAGGGTCGTGTTCGACCGATCGAGAATACGCATACAGACCTTTTCGCCCCATTTGCCGGGGACAGTCGATACGCGGAAATCGATCGGTTTGGTGTCCATGGTGACGCTGATGCGGCCGTCCTGCGGCAGGCGCTTCTCGGCAATATCGAGGCGGCTGAGAATCTTGAATCGCGAAATCAGACCAAGCTGGACTCGCTTGGGCAGCTTCTGCACCACCTGCAGGACGCCATCGATGCGGAAGCGGACGGTCACGTCGCCTTCCATCGGCTCGATGTGGATGTCGCTGCTGCCCTGCTTGATGGCCAGGCCCAGAATCGAGTTGGCGAGTTTGATGATCGGCGCATCTTCGGAGGCGCTCATCAAATCTTGCTTGGTTTCGGCTCTCGGCTCGTCGGTATCGGCTGCCAGTTGAAGCTCGCGGATAAGGTCCGACTCGAGGAGATTGACCGTGGGAGCAGCCGCCGGCTTTGCGCTTGTCGTCGCCGTGCCCGGCTGCCGTGGAGACGCCGCTTTTTGCACCGGCACCGCTCCGTCGTTGTCTTGCGCAACGAGCTGAGAATAGGACGAGGTCATGAACCGTTTGAAATCTTCCTCCGTAACGACGGCCGGCTCGATGAGCACGCCCTTGATGACTCGTCTCACGTCGTCGAAGGCCACCACATTCGATGGGTTGGTCATGGCCAGCGTCAAACGGTTGTTAGCAAACGAGATGGGGACCACCTTGTGCTCGTTCACGATGGCCTGCGGCAGCAGCTTGACGACGCGAGGGTCGATCTTCACCCTCGATAAATTTACAAAGTCGATACCGACGTGACGATTGGCGGCATCGAGTCGGTCGGCGAGTGAGGCCATCATGGCCCGCACCGCCGCCGGATGCTCCGCGAGCAGCAGATCGAAATCCGTCTGCTCCAAGATGCCGCACGTCGTCGCCTCGAGCGCGACGACTGACGCCGTGCGCGGCTTCCTCATGAGCAGCGCCATCTCTCCAAACATCTCCCCTTCGCCAAGCTCGGCGAGGAGAAAATCGATTCCCGAGTCCTGATCCCTACGGCGAACGGCGACTCGTCCCGATAGGATGATGAAGGCCGAATCGTCTGCGCTTCCCTCTCGGACGATGACGGATCGGGGAGCGAACTCGCGGCGTCGCATCCTGTGCTCGAGACGCGAGAGCACATCGGACGAGACGTCGGTGAAGAGTGGAAGGCGAGCGAGGAGCGATGACCCGGAATTCATTCGATTGCGGGCATCTTACAACAGCAAAGTCGCGTATCATGTGAAACGATGAATCAGCCGATCACCTCCCGGCGATCTGCTCATGACGTCGGGGATGCCTGGACCACGGTCGATGCCGCCGAGCTCTACGAAATTGCCCGCTGGGGGCAGGGTTACTTTTCAGTCGGCGATAACGGCCACGTCAAAATCCACCCCACAAAAGAACCGCACCGGTCGATCGATCTGAAACAGCTGGTCGATCACCTGCAGTTGCGCGGCATCAGCCTGCCCACGCTGGTGAGATTCACCGACATCCTGCAGCATCGGCTTCAGGACATCCACGAGGCATTTCAGGCCGCCATCACGCAGCATGAATACACAGGGAAGTACTGCTGCGTCTATCCAATCAAGGTCAACCAGCAGCGGCAGGTCGTTGAGGAAGTCTTCAATTTCGGCAAGCCCTTCAACTTCGGCCTCGAGGCCGGCTCCAAGCCCGAGCTCATCGCGGTCGTGTCGATCGCAGACAACGAGACCCCGATCATCTGCAACGGCTTCAAGGACGCCGAGTTCGTCGAGCTGGCCATGCTTGCCCAAAAGGTGGGGCGGACGATTATCCCGGTCGTCGAGAAATACACCGAGCTGGACCTGATTCTCGAGCATGCGGAACGGATCGGCGTTCGGCCCAACATCGGCATGCGGGTCAAACTGGCGGCTCGGGGCGGCGGGCGCTGGCAGTCGTCGGGCGGATATCGCTCGAAATTCGGCCTGACGGTCGCCGAGATTCTGCAGGGCCTCAACGAGCTGAAAACGCGGGGCATGGAAGACTGCTTCCAGCTGCTGCACTTCCATCTGGGGAGCCAGATCCCGAATATCCGCATCGTCAAGGGTGCTCTCAATGAGGCCGCCCGGGTGTACGTCGAGCTGGTGCAGGCTGGGGCCGGCCTCAAATACATGGATGTCGGCGGCGGGCTGGGGGTTGACTACGACGGCTCACAAACCAACTTCGAGTCGAGCGTCAACTACACGCTCCAGGAATATGCCAACGACGTCGTCTATCACCTGCAGTCCGTGTGTGACGAGGCGAAAGTGCCCCACCCGATCATCATCTCGGAGAGCGGGCGGGCGATCGTCGCGCACCACAGCATGCTCGTGTTCAATGTGCTCGGGTCATCGGGCTTCGGACACGATGAAGGGCCGAGCATTGCGACCCCCGAGATGGAGCGGCCGGTGGTCGACCTCATCGAGACCAACGCGAGCCTGACCACCCGCAATGCCCTCGAGAGCTATCACGACGCCCAGCAGGCGCTCGATATGGCCATCAACATGTTCTCGACGGGCTATCTACCGCTCGAACAGCGGTCGCAGGCCGAGAAGCTGTACTGGGCGATCTGCATGAAGCTGCAGAAGCTGGTCAAAACCATGGAAGAGGTGCCTGAGGACCTCCAGCACCTGGACGAGTCGCTGTCGGACACCTATTTCTGCAATTTCTCACTGTTCCAGTCGGTGCCCGACAGCTGGGCCATCAAGCAGCTGTTCCCCATCATGCCGATTCACCGGCTGAACGAGCAGCCGACGCGGCACGCTGTGCTCGGCGATATCACATGCGACTCGGACGGCAAGGTCGATCAGTTCATCGACCGGCGCGATGTGCGTCGCACATTGCCGCTGCACACGTTCAATGGCACACCCTACTACCTGGGCGTATTTCTGATCGGCGCCTATCAGGAAATTCTGGGCGACCTTCACAACCTTTACGGCGACACGCACGCGGTGCACGTGAGCCTCGACCAGGACAACACGGTCGTGCTCGACGCCGTCATCAAGGGCGACACGGTTCGCGAAGTGCTGAAGTACGTCCAGTTCGACGGCGAAGCGCTCATCACGAAGCTGCGCGCCGACGTCGAAGGGGCCGTCCGGGCGGGCCGAATCGACTACGAAGAATCAGGACGCCTCATCCGGTTTTTCGAAGACGGGCTGCACGGGTATACCTACCTCGAGGGTAAAGGATAGGAATAAGAGTCTCGGAGTCTGGGAGTCTGGGAGTCTCAGAGTCTCGGAGTCCAGGAGTCTCGGAGTCGTGGGAGTCTTGGAGTCGCGGCTGCTATTTGTCTCCCCACATCTCCGGATGCCAAATCACGTTTTCGGGCTGCTCACTCGCCTTTGAATATTCGGGCAGCTCTCGCATCTCTCCTTGAAAATCGAGCTTGGCGCTCTTGCGATCGAACGAAGCGGGAACCTGATACACAAATGTGAGCCGAGCCTCTTCCCCGAGCTTCACCAGGCCGATGAACCTTTGAAGCCCATTAATAGAGAACGAACCTGTCCAGCCCTTCGGTGACACACCCTCACCAACGATGGCGAGGTCCTTGATTTTCAGGATGTTCGTCTCCGCGAGCGTGGCGATTACCTTCGCCTCGTGCCTGGCAGCGCCAATCACAAGTGACACGGGCTTCGAATCGAAGTAGCGGTACTCCCCCGGAATATCTTTGGGAATCTTGGCGTCCGGAATCCCGGCGGCCGAAAGCGCCGACCTCCAGACCGACAGCGAGTCACGCTGAGCTGTAACGGCTTGAAAAGCGACTTCGATGAACAAAGCCCTGGTGTCCGCATCTTTCGTGAAGAAACTGCCTGCCGCCACTGCAACTTGAGCCTGCGCTGGGTGGGGCACCATCAAAACGTACTTGTCCTGAAGCCACGCAGTGACGGATGCCACCTGCCAATCCGCGGGGGACGAACAGCCGGCGGACAGCAATAACGAGAGAAGCCCGCTACCGCCCGTTGCGCGACCAATCAGCGAGTTGAAACGCATCTATCTCTCCCGAGCAATAGAAACGGCTCCGGCATCGACCTCGGCAATCAGCCGCGTGACCAATCAGCGTAGGGGACGCTTGTGGAGGCATGATGAATCGAAACATTGCCGTCGATTCCCGGTAACAAGCTCATCGACTCGATGCGACTAGCGCTCCGGTTTACGGCCCCAAACCTGAAAGAAGAGGTGCGAAACCACTAGCGTGCGAGGGTCGTCGAGGTGGCGTCGCACTTCCTCGACAAGTTGGGTCAACTCCGCTTCCTCCGCGAAGCCCCCTCGGACGGCTGCGTCGCGGATGTTCTGGATGAAATCCAGGAAGATCGTTCGGCGGTTGTGTCCGTGCGGGTAGACGTGGATCACGGGATTGACGCGAACCTCCACGATCCCCGCGTCGGCCAGCATGCGATGGGTTTTCCTCCCGACGAACAGATCGATCCCCCTCGCGCGAGAGTATGCCTGGAGGATCTCGAACAGGCGGTCCCATGCGGGCGAGGGCGGATCGCAAAAATGCGGCAAGTAGTCCGCTTCGTGACTCGCGACGACACCGCCCGGCCGCACGAGCGCGACCATCTCTTCGGCCACCCGTTCCGGCTCTGGCACGTTGACAAAGACCAGCCGACAGAAAACCACGTCGAACGACTCTCGTGGCAGGTTCGTGGCCTTCGCGTCGCCCTGCACGACTTCTACGTTGGCCAGCCGTCGATCGGCCACGTACTTTCTGGCCGATGCGACGAAGTGCTCGCTCGCTTCAAGCCCCAGCACAGTACCTGACGGTCCCACGCGGGCGGAGAGCAGATCCAACACCCCTTGCGGCCCGCAGCCGAGATCGATCGCCCTTGCGCCGGGCCGAATGTCGAGCTGATCGAGCAACCAGTGCGCCTCCCCGGCGAGCTCCTGGACCTGCTTGCGGAGGCGCTCTTCCTCGACCCGGCTGCGTCCAAGAAGATAAGCGTCTGGTTCGGTCATGAGAGTCACAAGAGTCCAATCCGGACTCGATTGTCGGAGATGCTCGATCCGGCTAACGCCGGCGAGACGCTGATCGGGCGGATACTAACACGGAGGGCGCTTGGGGGGACGGTTACGAGGAGTGCGGGAACTTCTGGACGTGTGGCGCACCTCACCGAAGAGCTGCGGAGCCAAGGCAGCCAATGATTTCGTGCGAATGTCTTTGGAAATATTATGAACCGTTGGTCGGTTGAATGTGCCCGGCCGACAGTGACGGGACCTTCCGGAACATCTCTGCACGCAGCGGCAGGATGAACGAAAACCGATAGTCGGCTTCCATGCGGCCGATCGGAATGCCGACGAGATTGCCTTTCTTGTTCAGCACTCCCCCGCCAGACACACCGGGATGGCCATCGGTCAGCGACGTCACAAGGCCGTTCGACGTCTTCTGGCCAATGTAGCCGGTGCTGAGAATGATGCCCTTCGAGTAGTCGTTTCCAAGACGGAAGATGGGATCGGCGAAGTCGTAGTCGTATTCGATATCGATACTCAGCGGCGGCAGGTCGATTTCTTCATCGATCTTGATGATGGCCCAATCTCCGGGATGCACCTCGGCGTCGGCTGAGCCGCTGTCGACGACGAGCGCCGGAATCGGGTTGTTCTTGTAGAGCACGACGACCGAATCTGTGCGGTGCTGGTCTTCGTTCAGCGCCATGACACCGTGCTTCACCGTAATGAAGTACCCATTGCCCAGGTATCCCGCCGTGCTGTAACGCATCGCGCCAAACTCGTCGTAGGCATTCACCTCGACGAAACTCTTACGCCGATCGCGCAGCAGGCTGATCGGCATGAGCCCCATTTCGGTCGTCAGATGATGCGTGACTTCGGAGGCAAGCGCGTTCTGGAGAGAGCTCTGCGCTTGGATCGCGGCCGCGATCCTGTTTTCGAGACGACGCTGCGAGTACCAGGCGCCCAGGGAAAAGCCCAGCGCGGCAATACAAATCGCCAGCCCAGAGACAAGCAACGTGCGTCGAGTGCGTCGACTGAGGCGCATAGAGCTACAGCTCCGCTGTGAAGGGCTTCGCCCATCACGTCCGAATAGTAGTTGTGGGAAACCCCAACGCTCAGGGACAGCGTTTAGGCGATGATCCAATGTACGGGCGGTAACCAAACAAGTCAAGGGTTGTACGGGTCCCAATTTTGCCTGAGCGTGAAATTCTTTATCACTTTTGCACCCATGGCAGGCGGGATACGTCGGAATCTTGACGCATTCACGCCCCAACCTGAACTTGCGCACATACTTGCCACGGCCCAAACGAATACTTCACGAAAGGCACCAATTTCGGCTAGCTATGGCGTTCACAAAGCGGTGGAGTTGGGGGGCGATACTCTCTAAGAGATGGATATCGGCTGCGCTGCTTGCCGTCTGCACCGTTTCCCCGGACGGGCTGATGCACGCCTTACGGAGGCGAAGCCGTTCGCTGCGCCTTTTCACGCAGCGAACAACTCAGCCGTCCTTTAGGCCTTAGCCCTTTGCCCTTAGCCCTTTGCCAGCGTTCATTTGATTTCGTCGTAAATCACTTGAACGTTCGTACTTAGCCGCGCCGGCTGAGGCTCTGCATAGCCGGTGTACTTGGCGGGCTGCTGCCAGGATTTTGCCATTTCCTCTGCACTTTTACCGGCCTTCTTCCCCTCCCGCACCATGGCCGCAAATTCGCGGTTGAACGTCGCGTACTCCTGGAGCTCGGTCATGTTCATGTTGACGCTGTGACCCGTCACGACGGTGTCGGCCAGCTTACTGAACGTGCTGTGCGCCTTGCCGATGGTGTCGCCGATCTCGAGGCCGCTACCACCATTGTTGGCGTCGAGCAGCGGGAGGTTCTTACCCGAGACAATGTCGCCCGCGGACACGACGCGCAGCGATGGGAAGACCACCCAGGCGTCACCGTTCGTGTGACCGCGACCGAAGTAGTACAGGTCGATTTGATCGGGGCCCTTGAAGAGCGTCATCTGATCTTTGAAGGTGCGCTTCGGAAGGCCCTTGCCACCGTTCTGCTCGAAGATGTTCGTCGGCGGCGGCGCACCGGGCTTGCTCATGCCGGTCACAGGCCGCATCTGCTTCATGTTGGTCGCCGTATTTTCCTGAACGACGATATCGACCGTCGTCGGAAACTCGACGTTGCCGCTCACGTGATCGCCGTGCGTGTGCGTGTTGATGATGGTCGTGATCGGTTTGTCGCTCAGCTCCTTGATCTTCGCCAGAATCGGCGCGCCCCAGCCCGGATTCTTCGTGTCGACGACGCTGATGCCGTTCGACTGGACGAAGACGGTTGTGTTGCCTCCGCCACCCTTGAGAATGAACAGGTTGTCTTTCAGTTTTTCGACCTCGACCACCATGGGCTTTTGCCCGCCCTGCTGCGCAACGACGAACGTCATTGCGCCGACAGCGATCAAGGCTGTGAGAAGGATGATGCGCCTCATGCCGTGCCTCCAGAAAAGAAGACCCGTTGAACGAACCAGAATGCGCCGGCCAGCATCACGACGATTGAGCCGGCCACCGCGAGCCGCCGCCCGGCGATCTCGCTGCGCGATCGAATCCATGCGAACAGTGCCGCGATGAGCACCACCACGACGAGCTGTCCGATTTCGACTCCTATATTAAAGGAGAATAGCGTCCATCCGAGCGCCCGATTAGGTAAATCCATCTCCCGGAGGACGTTCGCGAACCCGAAACCGTGAATCAGCCCGAAGGCGAACGCAACCCACACGCGCGTATCGCGCCCGCCCGCCCTGACGAGCAGATTGTCCGCGCCGACGTACACGACGCTGAGCGCTATCGCCGGCTCGATGGCGTTGGCGGGCGGGATGACCAGACCCAGCGCCGCCAGCGAGAGCGTGATGCTGTGGGCGACGGTGAACGCGGAAACGACGATGAGCAATTGCTTTAGCGTGCCGCCAAGCAGCAGGAGCCCGGCCAGAAACATCAGATGGTCGGGCCCAATCAGGATGTGGTGCACGCCGGCCGGCACGAAGCGCTCCAGCACCGCCCAGGTGCCCTGCCGCGTGCCCATGAAGTATTGAAAAGTTGTCTTGTTTTTATCCAGAATGGCTTGCGCGGCGACCTGATCCTTCTCGTACACATTCAAGAAGGTCTTGTGCTGCGGGTCGTAGGGAAACATCAGTGTCGTCACGTCCAGCCTGCCGGGCTGTCGTGGGAGGTCGTAACGTGTCTGGAGCCGGATCGACTGCCGTTCCGGCAGCGCCTCGGGCTCGGACCACGCCGCATGCGCCAGCCGGGTCCCATACGCCGTGATCGCAAGGCGATCGTTCAGCAGCTGCCCAATCGCGCCAGCCTGCGCCTTCAGTGTCTGAGGGTCGAGCAGCCGTTCAGGCGGCTCAAGCTTGAGGTCGTTGGCGAGGTCAAAAATGTGTGCGACGACGGTGACCTCAATGCCGGCAGGCTGGATGCGCGCGTCGATGTAGCTGAAAGGCACCGGATGGGCGGACGCCAGGGAAGGCAGGCAACACGCAATAACCGCCCACAATGCGGCCTTTCTCATAGGACGGGACATCGTAGTCCATAGGGACACTACGCACCATCGGCCTCGGGAGATTGGCAGATTCGGGTTCGGCTAAACTCCGGTTATGCCCTTCAAGAGCCAGGCGCAGCGCCGGAAATTTGCCGAATTGCTGGTTCAGGGAAAAATCTCCAACAAGACATTCGAGGAATGGAACCGGGAGACCGGCGGAAAGACGCTGCCTGAGCGTGTAAAGCGGAAACGAACGGCTACCCGGCGGAAACGAACAGCAACCCGGAAAAAGCGGTAGGCGATGGCCCTCTTCGAGAGCCTGCTCGCGCTCCTGCTCGTCTCGATTGTCCTCTTGAAGCTCTCCGGCCATATCGGCGCGCCGTATCCGACGATGCTCGCGTTTGCCGGCGCGTGCGTCGCGGCGCTGCCGTGGGCGCCGGAGATCGAGATGGAGCCGCGCCTCGCGCTCGCGTTGTTCATCGCACCCGCGCTGCTCGATGCGGCCTACGACCTTCCGCCGCGCGAGCTGCGACGCGACTGGCTGCCTCTCACCGGGCTTGCGCTCTTCGCCGTTGTGCTGACAACCGCAGCTGTGGCGTGGACCGGCTGGGCACTCGCTGGGATGCCGCTCGCTGCGGCGATTGCACTCGGCGCGATTGTGGCGCCGCCAGACGCAGCCGCGGCGGCGGCTGTTCTGACGAAGTTTCCGCTCCCCCGCCGCACCATGGCGATTCTGCAGGGTGAAAGCCTGCTGAATGATGCCACGTCGCTCTTGATGTTTACGGCGGCGGTTGCCATCGCCACGCATGAGGAGCCATCGATAGGGTCGATGGCTCCGCAATTGATTATCGCGGCGCCCGGCGGCCTCCTGCTTGGGTGGGTGTTCGCAAAGCTCTATTTCAGGATGAAGGCGTGGCTCGGGCAGACGCTCACGGCTCGAGTCTCGGAATTCGTCGTCACGTTCGGCACGTGGGTCATCGCCGAGCACCTGCACATTTCACCGATTCTGGCGATCGTGGCGTTCGCGATGACCGTGGCCCGCGACGGTCCGGCGATTCAAAGCGCGCGCGATCGCGTGCACTCGTATGCGATCTGGGAGCTCACCGTCTTCGTCCTCAACGTGCTCGCCTTTCTCCTGATGGGGCTTCAGGCACGCACGATTCTGACGCGTCTGGACGATGCCACGCGATGGAACGCCATCGGGTTTGCCCTGACGGTTCTCGTCGTCGTCGTACTCGTCCGCATCGTGTGGGTCATGACGAGCAGCCTGGCACCGCGGGTGTTTCGACTGGGCGCAAGGTTCGAATCGACGACGCCGCGGGAGGCGCTTCTCATCTCGTGGTGTGGAATGCGCGGGCTCGTCACACTCGCCACCGCGTTCGCGCTTCCGGCCGGGTTTCCCCATCGCGATGTCATCGTGCTCAGCGCGTTTATCGTGGTGCTGGGGTCGTTGATCGTTCAGGGGCTCACGGTGAATCTGCTCATACGCTGGCTCAGGCTCGAGCCCGACCGTTCACTCGAAGGAGAAGTCTCCCGAGCCCGCACCGCCCTTGTTGATGCCGCGCTTGCCACGCTTCGCGACCGGAACAGCGACGCGGTTGCAGGCGTACGGGCCGAATACGAAGCCATGCGCACGGTCGCCCAG
Source organism: Vicinamibacterales bacterium (assembly GCA_963761975.1). GTDB lineage: Bacteria > Acidobacteriota > Vicinamibacteria > Vicinamibacterales > JAMQPK01 > JAMQPK01. The sequence goes on along the minus strand of CAVXIR010000007.1, from coordinate 615,971 downwards.
AATCGCTCGAATCCACAAGCCGACACCGGGCATGACCGCATCCGGTTGGATGCCATTTGCGCACAGCGCGAGCTGCTCGCGAAATTGCGGAGCGGGGGGAAGATCTCAGACGATGCGTTTCATCGGCTCGAGGAAGAGCTCGACTGGGCCGAGTTGCACGCGACCCCGCGCGAGGATTTGGAGATGCTCGATGCATAGCAAGAAGTCGGCAGCCTTCGACGTCGTGCGTGAGTTGGGCGGCTCTTTACCTGACGTCGAAGAAGGCACGATGTACGGATCGCCCGCACTGAAGCTGCGCGGGAAAATGCTCGCGTGTCTCGCCACCAACAAGGCGGCAGACCCCGATTCGCTCGTCGTTCAGGTCGGGTTCGTGAACCGCGACTTGCTGGTCGTCAAAGATCCATCGACGTATTACGTTCGGAAGCATTACGCGAGCTATCCAGTCGTCCTGGTCCGGCTGACAATCGTGAAGCGAGGCGATTTGCGTGAGGTGCTCGAGATGGCGTGGCGGTATACGTCGAGCGCCGGCAAAGGGCGGAGGGCGAACCGTAGGGGTCGGCAGGCATGAACGAAGGCCTTCATGCATTGCCACATTTTCAATTGACAATTTCTAATTGATTGGCGACTGACCAAGTGTGAATCGTCAATCAATATGGCAGTTGTCAATTGAAAATGCGGCAATGCCTTAGATCGCCTTATCGAGCAAAACGGGTCCGCCGTGTTCCGCCGCAATCGACAGGAAGTGTGCCTGTCCTTCAAAGCGGTGGTCTGAATACGATCGTCGCACCCGCTCAACGAAACCCTGCTTTCGAAAGATGTGCTGCGATGTCTTGTTGGTGGCCTCGGTCACCGCGATGCGAAAGCCGCGCGGCGCATTGTTCTTCAAACAGGCCGCAACCAGACCATGGCCAATCCCCTGCCCGGCATGCCCGCGTGCGACACCGAGCAGAAAAAGGTGCAGCGATTCTCCCGGCCTGGCGCGCCCGCCATTGCGGTACTCGGCATCGAGCTGTCCGAGAATGTCGAAAATGGGATTGAGCTTCGGGCTCAAGGTCTCCAATCCTTCGGGAATCGTCGAGGCAGAGTCTTCGGCCAGAAGAGCGCCCACCATCTCACCGGTGGCGCCGTCTCGGGCGACGATCGACAATCCTTCCTCCGCAGCTTTTGGACACAGGAGCCGGATGAAATGCTCGAACTCGGACGAGGTCAGCCCTACCGCAACGGCCGGAGGATCCCGCTCGCTGAATGCTTCGCCGAGCAGCTTGGTTGTTTCATCTCGGTCGCCGGCCCGATACCATTCGTAATTGATCGTCATGGTTTTCACTCGCGTAGGAAGTATAAACTCCGGGCACATGGGACCGTTGAAACTGGCCACGCTGGTCGTCCTCGTGGCCACGGGAATGGCCCTCGCGCAAACCGTTGCGGCGCCGGGCGTTCATCCAATTTCCGGCCGTCGATTCGCAAACGTCATGGGCTGGCAGGGCGCCGAGTGGCTCGAGCGCTCCGAACGCGAAACCGAGGAAGAGCCCGACAAGGCGCTCGATGCCCTGGGAACGCTCACTGGATTGACGGTGGCTGACGTCGGTGCCGGCTCGGGATATTTCACCGTGCGGCTTGCATCGCGCGTCGGATCGAAGGGCCGTGTCTACGCGACCGATCTTCAACCCGAGATGTTGAAGATGCTTGCTACCCGCCTGGCTGGTGAGCGGGTCGCCAACGTGACGCTGGTGCAGGGCGCCGCTGATGATCCAAAGCTGCCGCCTTCGTCGGTGGATTTGGTGCTCATGGTGGACGTCTATCACGAGTTCTCAGAGCCGCAGAAGATGCTGCGCGGCCTGCGCAACGCGCTGAAGCCAGGCGGACGGCTGGTCCTCCTCGAATACCGGAAAGAGGACCCGGAGGTACCGATTCGGTTTGAGCACAAACTGTCTGTCGCCGAAGCCCGAATGGAGCTCGAAGCCGAAGGGTACAGGTTCGGGAACGTCGACGGCCGGCTGCCACGGCAACACATACTGATTTTTTCGAAGAACTAGTGGCCTGTCTCGGGTACCATGTGGCCGTCCCGGATAATCAGGTCTTCCCCGGAGGATGGAGCCATGGCGATGAGACGAAGAGCGTTCCTGGAAACGGTCGGCGCCGGTTTACTCGGTACAGGATTGGCTCACGCGCAGGCTCCGCAGCCGCGCCAGGGGTCCACGTTCCTCGGCGAAGGCAATCGAAACGCGCCGCCACCCATTCCCGTCAAGAAGATCAAGACGGTGGCCCTCTTCAAAAGCCCCGAGATGTATCCGAACGGGATTGCGGTCGCGCCCGAGGGTCTGTGGATTGGCGAACAGAAATCAGACAATGCCGTTCTGACCGATTGGGAAGGCAAGCTGCTGAAGACCGTCAAAACCCCGTCCAAAAATACCAGCGGCATTGCCTGGGGCGGCGGTCATGTCTGGATGGCCGCGAACGCGGCGCCACAGGGCATCTTTGAAATGGATCTGAACGGCAAGGTCATTTCGCACCGTCAGATTCCGCTTGGACCGAAAGACAACGGCGGCGGATGCCACGGTATCGAATATGTCGACGGCAAGCTCTACATTGCCGCGCTCCGTCTTCGCGGCATTCTTCGCGTCGATGCCAAGACGTGGCAGCCCGAGTTCTTCATCAACTACAACGTGCCGCGCGCACACGGCATGGCGTACGACCGCCGCGACAATTCAATCTGGCTCGTCACCGGCCTCGCCGACGGATCGGCAGGGCTGATTCAGTATGACGCCGCAACGGGGCGAACGCTCGCGACGGCGACGTTCGACAAGGGCTCCAGCGATCCGCACGGCCTTGCCTGGTATAACGGCGCACTCTACAGCAGCGACGCCGGCATCCATCCCGGCTGGCAAGACGACGTGTCGCCTACGCACGGGTATATCTTCCGGATAGACTTCGTCTAGCTGGTAGCTGGTCGCTACCCGCTACTGGCTACCGGCTAGTTGCTCGGCAGTCGTACGTCATAGCCTTTCAACTGCTCTTTCACGTACGCGTGTGCCTCTTCAATAGTCTTGAACGGGCTGTTGGAGTGTCGCTCGATGTCGAACGCCATGTCCCCAGGTCCCCACGAGATCCAATCGACGCCCGGCTTGACGATGTTTCTCGCATTGAGCGCGCCGCGAAGCGTTTCGATTTGAAAGCCCAGCAGTCCGTTGCCGTTCCACCACTGCGCGTACTTCAGGCGATCGGTCGGCGGCTTCTCTCCATATCTGAATTCCCCACCCCAGCTGCGGTTGCCGATCGGCGGATAGTAGAAGTTGTTGATGGCTTCGTCGGTCGTCTCGACCTCTTCCACCAGTGGCACCATGACGGCCAGGACACCGAGGTCGGCGTACCGACCTGTCATATAGGCCCACTTGGGATGCTGGATGCGCAATTGAACGCCCGCGCCGAGCTCCTCGGCAAGCTTGCAGAACTTCACCAGTTCTCGCTCGTCCGGCAGCGGACGGTGTTGCGCGTCCAGCGAGAACAGGTCGACCTTGCCGTTTTTCTTGATGAGTTCCTGGAGCTGCGCTCGCGTGGTGTCGAAGGTCGCACCAACGATTCGAACCTGCTGGCCCGAGTGCATCTTCTCCTTCAATGAGCCCGGGAGCGGCTTGAATTGGCTCCAGTTTGGCGCTTGCCCGAATGCCGAACGTGCGGCGGCTAGCGCTCCGAGGACAGTCATGCCGAACACTCGACGGTTCATGAATCCTCCTGTTAATGGTGGTTGTGCGCCGCAGATTAGCACGACTTCCTCCGCCCCTTAGCCCTTTAGCCCTTAGCCCTCAGCCTTTGCCCTTTTAGCCCCTTCGCCCTGAGCCGATGTCACAACCCGCCCGGCTGCCTCGTCTACATTTCAGGAGGATGAAATGCGGATCTTTGTTGCAGGAGCCACAGGAACACTTGGACGGCCAGTCGTGCGCGCGCTGGTATCGCGCGGGCACCAGGTGGTCGGCTTGACCAGAACAGATGACGGAGCCCGACGTATCCAAGCGATGGGAGCCCAGGCCGTCGTCGGCAACGCACTCGACGCCGAACGCCTGAAGACGCTTGTCGTCGAAGCACAGCCGGAGGTCGTCGTGCATCTGCTGACGGCGATACCACCCGGCGGCGTGATGAGAAAAAACCAACTTCGGCCAACCAACGAACTTCGCACGTGTGGGACGGCGAATCTGATTGCCGCATCTACAGCCGCCGGTGCACGGCGCATTGTTGCGGAGTCGTTCGTCGGCGTCTATGGGACAGGCAGCTTCAGCCACCCAGTGTCCGAGGACAGTCCGTTGCCGCCGGTCCAGGACGGCGCATTAAAGGACACCATCGTCGCGCTGCGTTCGCTGGAGGATCAACTTCGTACCGCCACTGCCTCGGGCGGAATCGAGACGGTGACGCTGCGCATCGGATTTCTCTATGGCAGCGAAGTGCCGTCGACGCGGCTTATGATCGATCAGGCGCGGTCGGGTCGCATGTTTGTACCCGCCGGCCTGTCGGGCGTCGGACCGTTCGTGCACAACGAGGACGCAGCCGCCGCAATTGTGGCGGCGATCGAACGGCCGAACGTTTCACGAATCTATAACGTTGTCGATGACCGCGCGATCTCGATGGGCGAATTCATTGCGCAGCTCGCCGCTGCGGTCTCGGCGCCCGCGCCGAAAACGGTTCCGGCGTGGGTCGTCAAAATGATGGCTCCGGTCATCGCCCTCATGGCGTCTGCGCGGCTGCCGCTCGACAACGCGAAAGCCAAACGCGAGCTCGGATGGAATCCGCTCTATCCGACGGTTGCCGACGGGCTCACCGAGGTGCGTACGCTGATGGTTGCCGCATGATCGACGTCGCCACGTTCCAATCGCTTCGGCCTCATCTCTTCTCGGTGGCCTATCGCATGCTGAGCAGCGCCAGCGAGGCAGAGGACGTCGTCCAGGATGCGTGGCTGCGTGCCGTGTCGGCGCCGGCCCATCCCGAATCGGCGCGGGCGTGGCTCACGACGATCGTGACGAGGCTGTGTCTCGACCGTCTCAAGTCGGCCAGCGCACGTCGCGAGGAGTACGTCGGACCGTGGTTACCCGAGCCCGTTCCCACCGAGGAGATCGACACGGCGGAAGATACCGTCGCCCGGCACGAGTCGGTGACGATGGCGTTTCTCGTGCTGCTCGAAACATTGTCGCCGGCCGAACGTGCGGCTTTCCTGCTGCGAGAGGTCTTCGACGGCGACTACGCCGACGTGGCCAAGGTTCTCGAAACCACGCCGTCGGCTGCGCGTCAACTCGTGCATCGCGCGAAGGAGCGCATTTCCGAAGGACGTCCGAGATTTGCCGTCGCGCCCGAACATCAGCGCGAGATTGTCGAGCGCTTCTTCGAGGCGATCACTCAGGGCGACGCGAACAAGCTCGGGCAGTATCTCGCCGCCGACGTGCTCTTTACTGCCGATGGCGGAGGGAAGGTCGCCGCGGCCAGGCGGCCGGTGTTCGGCGCCGACGCTGTTGGCAGACTGATGATCGCCCTGGCCGCGAAAGCTACCGAGCAAGGCGAGTGGAACATGCAGTTGGCGAGCATCAACGGGGAAATCGCGCTGGTGGGGTATCACAGCGGAAAGCTCGACACCGTGTTCGTCTGCTCGACCGACGGCGAGCGCGTCATCGCCATTCGCGCCATCCGGAACCCTGACAAATTGCGTTGGCTGGCCGAGAGACTTCCCTCGTCCTGATCACCAATACGCGATCAGCCGTCCGGCCGCAATCGCGGCAACCCACGACACGAGCGAGATGCCGCCAACGATCGCCAGCCGGCGACGCTCGATTGGCGACAGATCGCGCCTGCCTCGCGCCTGCCATGCCGGCGACGCGCGCACGGCCGCCGCGTTGGCCAGTCCGACGGCAATGGCTGCGAACTTGATGAGCAGAAATGGATTGCCGAGATATTCGGTGGCCTGCGTCGCAAACAGTCCGAGGCCCGTCGTGATTGCAAGCAGGAATCCGGAAGCGGCGACCGGCACCGCTACGTCAGTGATCGAGCGCAGCGGCACACGCCGCCACACACCGACGAGTCGAAGATCGATGATGAGTGCCGCGCCGAAAAGGGCGGCGATGCCGAACACGTGAAGCAGATTGACGGCCGGATACGTCCAGAGGCTGGACGTCCGCATGAACTCGCCGAGAGCAGACCGCTCGAGCCAGACAAACGCGTCGCGCAATATTTGTCGCGGGGCCCCAACACCCGCTCCTCGGCGCTCGCTTGCGGGGCCCCATTGCCCCGCGCCGCTCGCGCCTTTATGGGTCGCGGAGCCCCCACAGGCACCCGCCCCCGCTCGTCATCGCTCGCTTACGCACCTGACGCACCTAACGCACCTAACGCACCCGACGCACCTGACGCACCTAACGCACCTAACGCACCCGACGCACCTGACGCACCCATCGCACCTGACGCACCCATCGCACCTAGCGCACCCAGCGCTCGGTAGCGTTATTTTCGATCCGGGTACACGTTGTAAACCTTGCCGTTGTACATCACGCGCTCGGTCTTGACTTCGAAACGCTTTGGATCGCGATGCCGATGCCCGTGCACGGTGACCTTCGCGCCAACTGGAATCGTCGTCGCCTGCAGCCCCGCGCCCTCTACCCGGGGTGGCGGCGCCAGCGTGATATCCCAGATCTGTGCATCCACTTTGATCTGCATGGTACCGTGCGGCCCGGCCAGTTTCACAGCAGTCTCAACCGTTCCGGTAATCTCGAATTCCTGATCCGAATACCCGGCCCAGCCGTGGTGGGCAACCGCCGGGACAACGGCGATCATGGCGAACGTCAGCAAGGCGGCCAGTCTCTTCATTACGCACCTCTCAATTGAAAACTGAGAACTGAAGCCAATCCCTAGGGTAGCATCTTCAGGTTGGAGATGCGCCCTGATGTCGAACCCGACCAGACGTGATTTTATTGGCCAAACAGCTGCGACAGCGGCAGCTCTTCTGACCAACAGGCTCCATGCTGGCTCTGCACCCGCCTTCGCCGAGGCTGCGGCGGGCAGGCAAACGCTGGTAGCACCGAGTGGCGATCCGTTCGTGATCGAGCTCGCCAACGAAGCGCTGAACGCGGCGCGCAGCGCTGGGGCGTCATACGCCGATGCACGGGTGGGCCGCTATCGACGGCAGCTGATACAGACGCGCGAGCGCCAGGTGAGCTCGGTTGCCGACGAGGAATCCTACGGTCTCGGCATCCGCGCGCTGGTGAACGGGTGCTGGGGATTTGCGGCGACAAGCGTGATGACGCGCGCCGGTGTGCAGAAAGCGGCACAGGAGGCGGTCGCGCTCTCGCGAGCCGCGCGCGCCGTGCAGCGGCATCCCGTCGAGCTCGCGCCTGCAACACCGGTGACGGGCACGTGGATAACCCCTGTGCGTCGCGATCCCATCGAGGTTCCTCTCGAGGACAAGATCGCTCTGCTGCTGAAGGCGAACGAGGCGGCTCTCAAAGTGCGGAACGTCCGCTTCGTGTCGTCCGGTCTTCAACTTCTGCGCGAGGTGAAGACGCTTGTGACGTCGCAGGGCACGAACGTGACGCAGACGTTTATCCGCGTCGGCCCCAACTTCAGTGCAACCGCGACGGCGCCGGGAGATTTTCAAACCTACGAACACGAAACCGCGCCGCGGGGAGAAGGGTGGGAATACGTCGAATCGCTCGACATTCCCGGTAACGCCGAGCGGTGGGCGTCGATTGCGGCCGAAAAGCTGACCGCCAAGAGCGTCGAAGCCGGTCAATACGATCTGATTCTCGACCCGACGAACCTGTGGCTGACCATTCACGAGTCCATTGGCCATCCAACCGAGCTCGATCGCGCGGTGGGCCAGGAAGCCAACTATGCAGGCACCAGCTTTGTCGCGCCGCCAGACAAGACGATCGGCAAGCTGCGCTATGGCCCCGAGTTCATGAACGTGCAAGCCGACCGCACGCAGGAAGGATCGCTCTCGCGCGTTGCCTGGGACGACGAAGGCGTTCCGGCGGACCAGTGGCTGATTATCGAAAAGGGTATCTTCAAGGATTACCAGACGACCCGCGAGCAGGCGAAGTGGATCGAGCATCTCACCGGCGTACGGCGGTCGCATGGCTGCTCGTTTGCCGAATCGTGGAACGCCGTGCAGTTTCAGCGCATGCCGAACATCTCGCTGTTGCCTGGCGAGCGCGACATCTCGCTCGACGACATCGTCGCGGCCACCGATCGTGGCATCGTAATCAAGAACCGCGGATCATGGTCGATCGACAACCAGCGTTATAACTTCCAGTTCTCGGGCCAGGCGTACTACGAAGTGCGCAACGGGAAAATCACGGGCATGCTGCGTGACGTCGCCTATCAGAGCAACACCCCGGTGTTCTGGAACGCGCTCGACATGATCGGCGGCAAGTCATCGGTACTGGCTGGGTGGGTCGTTCAACGACGGCAAAGGCGAGCCGTCACAGTCAAGCTCTGTGAGCCATGGATGCCCCCCGAGCCGGTTTCGCAACGTCACCATTCTGAACACGGCGCGGAAATCATGACGCGCGAAGAGGCTAGAGCGCTCGCCGATCGAGTGCTGGCGTTGAGCAAGGCCGACCAGACGCGCGTGAACATCACGAGCGAGTGGGCCGGCAACACGCGCTTCGCGGACGCCAGCATCACGACATCGGGCGGCGTCACCGACGTCTCCGTGACCGTCACGGCGACCGTGGGGCGCAAGCGGGCAGCGGCGACGACCAACGTGCTCGACCAGGCGAGCCTGAGGCGTACGGTAGAGCTTGCCGCTCAACTTGCGCAGCTGTCGCCCGACGATCCCGAGATGATGCCGGAGCTGGGGCCGCAGAAATACGCCACCGTCAACGCCTACCTCGAGGACACCGCCAACCTGAACCCCGTCGCCCGCGCCGGCGCTGTCCAGCGCGCCGTGCAGGGCGCCGGCCCAATCTTCTCCGCAGGATTCCTCGAAGCACGCGCCATTTCGGTGGCGGTGGCGACGAGCGCCGGGTTGTTCGCCTATCACCGGACCACCGATGCCCAGCTGTCGATGACGGCGAGAACGCCGGACGGGACGGGCAGCGGCTGGGCCAGCACCGGGTCGCGCGACTGGGGTGCCGTCGATCCGGTGGCGATCGGGCGTGTCGCCGCGCGAAAAGCCCAGGCGAGCCGGAACCCGCAATCGATCGACCCTCGGCCCTATACGGCCGTGCTCGAACCTCAGGCGGTGAACGACCTAGTGCCCCTTCTGTCGAATGCGCTGAACGCAAGAAGCGCCGATGAAGGGCGCAGCGCATTTTCGAAATCCGGCGGCGGCACTCGAATCGGCGAGAAGGTGTGCGACGAGCGTGTCACGCTCTATACGGATCCGTCGGACCCGGACTTGCTGGGTATGCCCTTCGACGTCGAGGGGCTGCCGATTCGCCGAACGGTGTGGATTGAAAGGGGTGTGTTGCGAAATCTGTCGTACACACGCTTCTGGGCTCAGAAGCAGGGTACGCAGCCGACAGGCGACGATATCTACAACGGTGCATCCGTGTTTTCCGGCGGCGGTCTGAAGCTGACGGGTGGGACGAAAACCACCGACGAGCTGATTGCCGAATGCGACCACGGCGTGCTCGTGACGCATTTCTTCTACATCCGCTCGCTCGAGCCGCGGACGGTGCTCTTCACGGGACTGACGCGCGACGGCGCGTTTCTCATCGAAAAAGGCAAGGTGACGCGCCCGTTGAAGAATCTGCGCTGGAACGAGAGCCCGCTGCTGATGCTGAACCGGCTGGAAGACATCGGGCGCTCGGAGGCCGTTGCCGCCGGTCGCCACATGCCGGCGCTGCGCATTCGCGAGTTCAACTTCACTTCGTTATCAGACGCCGTGTGATCTCGACACGCTGTGTCTCAACGCAAAGACGCCAAGCCGCAGAGGAAAATCCAAATCAACACGACAGGACGGCGAGTCGCCGGTAGCGCAGGGCTTTAGAGCGTTTTCGGTATCTGTGTGGCGAACGGCGAGTCGTCCGTCGTGGGTGGGTGATGGCTGGCGGTCACGGTCGACACAGGCCACCCCAACGCGGCTGCCGCGTTGGGGGCCCCGGGCCCGGAAAAACAACGCGGCGGCGATATCCCTCTCTGCCATGGCGCGGCCGACCAGGGTTGGTCGTCCGCGAAGGTGGCCGCCGCCGTTGTTTTTGGACTGACGCCGTCGGGCTGTGACCTATCGACCGCCAGCCATCACCCACCCACGACGGACGGCCACCCCGTCGTTTGCCTGTGGCCGCTCGGCTCTCACACGTCGCGCCGGGCGACCACCACTGCGCCGCGGCGGGGCACGCAGGCGGCGGTCGCGAACCATCGCGAGCGAGGCGACGTACTCCCGTGACCGGAAAATGCATCTGCAGCGCGTACGAAGCGTTGGGAGCTGAGCGAAGGGCGCTCCCATCGCGTAATCGGAATGGGTCGCGAAGATGCATTTTCCCGCCTCGTCGAGCTGGTTCGCGACCGCCGGCTGCGTGCCCTGCTGCGACGACTGGCCGCGGCTACACAGATACCGAAAACGCTCTAGCCCTGCCACTACTCGCGAATGAGGGCGATCGAATCGATCTCCAGCACTCCTCGATTTCCACCATCCGAGTACAGATAGAAATAACGTGCATCGAACGGTTTCGTAAACTTGTCCTCCAGGATCATTTCCCCTGATGGTTCCCGTGCGATCGGGGAACCGAGCGTCACCTGTAGAAGCCCGGCACGACCTTCCGGCAGCTCGAATCCCGCGTTGATGTCCGGCATGGCTACGGGAACGGTCGAGTTTCGGATGGCCGGCACCCACGTGTAACGGATGCTCACTGCTCTCACCCCTGTGACGGGCAGTTCGAAATCGGGTCCGCGGAGCACCCATTGCACGGAACTGCCGTTTTCGAGCGAAAAGGTCGGCGACCCACTCTCGATTCGGATGGCCGCGCCCGGTCCGTCACCGGTCATCGAGATGGGGCCCCGCGATACTTTGCTGTCGATCCAGACGGAAAGCTCGTCGCGCGAATCCCACACGTAAGGCATCCGCGTCGATACGGGCGTTGGCCCCGTCGGCCCCGGAATGACGTACGGAGCGCCTGGCTCTCCTGTTTGGCACGCGATGGCCGTGAGCGCGGTCACGGCGATCGCCATAACCGGAAGCTGTGAGTGTCTACCGGACACGATAGCCTCCGATCGGGATTGAGACCCCAAAGGTGCCTCTCACCCCTACACTGCCGAATCGGAATGCGGCCAGCTGCAGCTCGCCTCGCGTGGCAACATAACGCGCGAGCACGCGCTCGAAGCCCACGCCCACCGCGACGAACATTGGCCCATCGACTGATGCGTGCGTGTATGGTGGCTGGACGAACACCGATCCGTCAGGACGTTCCTCGCGAAATTCCCTGCTACGCTCGTACTCGAAGGTGCCACCCGCTCCGGCCGTCATGAAGACGGAACGTTGACTCGCCACACGGCCTGTCAGGGTGCGCTTGTACTGCAGGACGTAAAGGCCGTAAAGCCCGTTGCCTTCGACCGGTCCGACGATCTCGGCGGCGATTTCCAGGCCGTCGCGAGGAGTGACGTTGAGGGTCAACCGTGGGCCCACCGTGAAGATCATGAACCCGTCACTGCTGCCTCCCCCGGCCAGCACACCGCCCCCACCGCCAACCTCGAATCGCGGCGGCACGGCCTGCGCATGTGCGGCGCCGCCCCAGACAACGATGCAACCCAGGAAGACAATCGCTCGAGCGCGCATGTTTCGCCTCCCTCGTATCTTGGTGAGGGATGCGAAATCCGCCGGCGGATTGGCTCAGCCGCATCGGAAATCGAGTAAACGTGTAGTCAAATGCGACGCTGGCGTGCCGCGTCACCTTTGTCGAGTTTGGTACTCTATTCAAAGGCAGGCTAACGCATTCAGGAGCCAACGATGCATATGGTCAGCGGCGCTGTCCTCGAGCGATGGATCGGCTTTTCGGACGAGGAGGTCGTGACGCGCGTTCTCCAAGGGCAGACGGCGCTTTTCGAAGTTCTGATGAGACGCCACAACGAACGGATCTATCGGGCAGTGCGTGCCATCCTGCGCGACGACCGCGAAGCCGAGGACGTGATGCAGCAGGCCCACGTCAACGCGTATGCTCACCTGCGCCAGTTCGACCGGCGCGCGGCGTTCGCCACATGGCTGACGAGGATTGCCGTGAACGAGGCGATTGCCCGGGCGCGCAGACAGGGGCGATACGAATCGCTCGACGGCGAAGACGGCGTCGTTGAGACGATCTCATCGGGCGGCGCGGCGCCAGATCCCGAGCGTCTCGCCTTCGCACGCGAGCTGGCGGCACTCCTCGAAGCGGCGGTGGACGAACTGCCCGATGGGTCCCGCGAGGTCTTCGTGCTGCGCGAAGTTCAGGGGATGAGCACGTCGGAAACAGCCGAAGCGCTCGGTGTCAGCGATGATGTGGTGAAAACGCGGCTGTCACGCGCCAAAGCCACACTCAGGCGCGACCTCCTGGAGCGGGCGGGCCTGAGCGCGCCGCACGCGTTCACGTTCCATCAGTCGCGCTGCGACCGGGTCGTCGCCGCCGTGTTCGCCAAAATCGGCGCGAGCTAGTGTCCCGGCCGCGTGATTCGTCACATAACTCCCGGGCGGGGCATCCCGGCTGGCTGCGTTGCTCGGCGCTCAAATATTCCCGATAATTCCCGCGCGCCTCGCGCCTTGCCATCCGGGCGCCGCGCTCCGGGACTTATGCAACGAATCACGCGGCCGGGACACCAGGAAATGCAACCACAGAGGTAAACGAGGCACCGTTCGCCTACTTCTTCGCATCGTACAAATGGTTCAGCGATGGCATGGTGCTTTGGGTCAGCCGGCAGTTCAGACCTTCCTTGCCCCAGAACTGCGGCGAGTGGAACGTGCCCGGTACGGCATAGATGATGTCGCCCTGCTGCGCGATGATCGCGGTCTTCTCGTCGCCTTCGAAGACCCACCGCAACTCGCCCAGCATGACGATCCATGATTCGGCGGTATCAGTGTGCAGGTGACCTCGATCGCCCTTCTCCGTCGGAAATGCCGTGGGACGATAGCCGCAGATGAAATTGCCGCGCGCGCGGTTGGCGCGCATCGCCTCCTGCGTGAACCCTTTCTTCGTGGCGTTCCGCTTCTCGAGTTCGTACACGTTCACGTGGTACGGCCATGGTTGGCCGCCGTTTCCCTGGTTGTACACATCCAGCGGGTTCAACCCGGTGCCCAACGTCACCGGAATGTACTCGACACCCTTGGGTGCCTGCGCCGGCCGCTTCTCGTAGACCGGTGTTGATGACGGTCCCGACGCGACTTCGTATCGAATCGCCGGCGTGTTGCCCATGACCTCGATCGAATGCAGAAGGCGCTCGGGCACGAACACATACGACCCCTTCGTCGCATTGATGATCTCGAAGGTGCCGTCGGCTTTCTCCACTTCAAACCGAACTTGTCCGTCGAGGACAATGAACCACCCCGCAGAATCCGGATACATGCGGCGTTCGTACTTGGTGCCGGGCGGTTCCTGCACCATGAACGACACCGAGTTGCCGTCATTGATAACGGGCTCGCGCCAGGTGGTTTTGCCCTGGTTCTTCGCCTTCAGGTCTGCCAGCCGGGTCACCGGCTTCATCGGCGGCTTGTATTCGCGGTTGAGGGGTTTCGGATAGTAAAGGACGCGCGGTTGCTCTTGCGCGGAGATCACAATCGGAAACAGCAGCAACAACGAAAGCAGAACCCGCATGTCGCCTCCACGGTCCGGCTGAAGCCGGACACTACGTACCGACGAACCTTACGAACCTTACGAACCTCACGAACCCAACGAACCCACGAGCTCTATTTTCCCGCCAACATCACAACCCCGACGAACGAAGGGTTCTGTCCGACCGGCGTCGGCTGCCCGACCGGCTCCAATGTTCCCTTGTTCTGATCGATTCGGAAGATCGAGACGCTCGCACCATCCTGGTTGGCGACGAGCATCAACGTGCCGGTGGGATCGATCGTGAAATTACGCGGCCGGAGTATGGTGCGCGACTCGTGGCCGACAAGGGTCATGCGGCCGTCGTCGGCCAGGCGAAAGATGACGATGCTGTTGTGGCCGCGGTTCGAGCCGTAAAGAAATCGTCCCGAGCGATGCACGTGGACATCCGCAGCCGATGCGCCCACCTTGTCGGCGGCTGCCGGAAGTGTCGGAAGCACCTGGAGCTCGCGCAAGAGTCCCGTCTTCGCGTCGTAGGCAAATGCCGCCATCGTCAAATCGAGCTCGTTGATGACATACGCAAAGCGACCGTTTGGATGAAAGTCGAGGTGACGAGGCCCCGCACCCGGTGCCGCCGTCACCTGTGGCGGCACGTTCGGTTTCATTCGGCCCGTGGCCGGGTCGAACACCAGCTGGGCGACCGACGGCCCCCCTTTCAGGGGGACGAACACGAATCGGTTGCCCGGATCGGAACTGATGTAATGCGCCATCGATCCCAGGCCAAACTCCCGGGTGTCGACCGCCTCGCTCAGCCGCCCGTCAGGGCCGATCGGAATCGACGCAATGGTGCCCTGTTTGGTGTCGCCGTAATTGGCGACCAGCAGCCACCGGCCGGTCTTGTCAGTCGAGAGATGAGCGGTGATGCTGCCCATCGACGGCACATCATTGATGGGCGTCAACCCGCCGCTCGCCTGATTGATTGTGAAGGAACGGACACGGCCCGGGTCGGTCTCGTTGACGGCAAACAGGTATTTCGCCGTCGGGTCGAAGGCCAGAAACGACGGCTCCTGCCCAACGTTGGTGGCCTTGCCGGCCGGGATCAGCCGGCCGCCCGCCGTATCGAGTCGAAAGATGGCGATCTCTGGCCGATAACCCGATACGTACACAAAAGGCACACGCGACTCCTGCGCCGCCAGCCAGCTGACGGGAAGCCCGATCGCCAGAAGGACCGTAGAAACAAAGAGGGTTCGGGGCATGAATAGTTGGGGCTATGATACTCTTCCCGGCACAAATCCTTCGTGTCTTCGTGTCTTTGTGGTTCGAAAGGATTCTCCCATGCGTGCACTACGTTCAGCTCGGTTTGCCCTGTGGCTTGGCTGCGTACTGGCGTACTTCGCCGCAACCTATGCCGCCGATCGGTCCCCCGCGAACATGGCCGACGCGGCCAACAAGTTCCTTTCGACACTCGCCCCCGAACAGAAGCAGACCGCCAGCTTCGCGTTCGACAATGCCAAAGAGCGCGAGCGCTTCGGCTTCGTTCCTACCGAGATGCATCCGCGGGTGGGCCTGACCATTGAGAAGATGACCGAGCCCCAGCGGCAGGCGGCGCATAACCTGATGAAGGCGGGCCTCAGCCAAAAAGGCTATATGACGGCCTCCGCCATCATGGAGCTTGAAAGCATCCTTAACCTCATTGAGAACCCGCCGGGTTCAAAACCCGGCAAGCTCGAGCGCAACCCGCTGAAGTATTACGTGTGGGTGTTCGGCACGCCTTCAGCAAAGGGAACGTGGGGATGGAAAGTCGAAGGCCATCACGTTTCGCTCAACTTCACCGTGACCGGCGGCAACATGGTCTCAGCCGCACCGCACTTCTTCGGATCAAACCCGGCAGAAGTGAAGGACGGCCCCAAGAAGGGTTTGAGGGTGCTCGGCTTCGAAGAAGATCCGGCCCGCGAGCTCGTGATGGCGCTCGACGAATCACAGCGCGCAAAAGCCGTGATCAACGCGACGGCGCCGAACGACATCGTCACGCGCAACGAGGGCACCGTCAATCCGCTCACCCCGACGGGCATTGCCGCAACGGATCTTCAACCGAAGCAGCGCGAGATGCTGATGCGGGTCGTCGACGCCTACGTCTCGGTGATGGCACCTGATATTGCCGCCGACCGGATGGCGGCCCTCAAGAAAGCGGGGCTCGACAAGCTGACGTTCGCCTGGGCCGGCGAGTTCGAGCGGGGAAAGAAGCATTACTACCGCGTGCAGGGGCCAACCTTCCTGATCGAGTTCGACAACACGCAGAACGACGGCAATCACGTGCATTCCGTCTGGCGTGATTTCAATGGAGACTTTGGGCGAGACTTACTTAAGGAACATGTGACGAGCGTGAGCCACTAGTTCCGAGTCGGCAGCATTGCCACATTTTCGATTGGCAATTGTCCATTGATTGACGATTTCTCAATCGCCAATTAGTCCGGCAATCGTCAATTCTCAATGTGGCAATGCACACGACACTTACCCTACCCGTTCACTCGAATCCGAAATTTCAGCACCGCTTCCGCACCTGCATCCACCGGAACCGTGAACTGCGCCGCGAATGCGGCCGTTTTGACCCATTTGTGCGACGCATGGAGCATGCGCCAGGTCGCGGCGCCGACGGGCTCGTTCACCTCGACCGTAATCGGCGTGGTCTTCCGGTTGCGCAACGTGATGGCGTACTCGATTTCGTAGACATTGGCGGCGATCTTTTCGAAGTCGACCTGATTGCGCTCGCACACCACATCGAACGCGTTTCCGATCTTCAGGTTCAGCGTTTCGTCCTTCGGCGTGTGCATGATGCGGTCTTCACCGACAAACTGCACGCCGCCGTTTGAATCGGACTGATACACACGGACGGTGCCGGCCGGCATCGGCATGCCCAGGCCGCTCTTCTCTTCGTTCTTGAACTGATAGAACACTTCCACGTTGTCTTTGATCGGCGCGCCGGGCCTCGCAGCGTTGTGATAGTAGAACTGATTGCCGTTGACGACATACCGCTTGTGAACCGGGAAGCCGGTCCCGGACAGCATGCTGACCTGCTTGGTCTCGTTGTTGTTGATCGTCGTCTTTCGGCCAAGCGTGTAGAGGTGATACTCGGAAAACGCTTCCTGCGCCATCGGCGCAGCGGCCATCTCTCGACGACCCATGGCTTGGTCGGCCATCATCAGTCTGTCGATGTTCTGGCGCACGCGATTCAGATCGCCCGCCACGAGTTGCAGCTTCGCGTTGCGAAACGCCGTGCCGCTGCCGTTGGTCAGCGTCACCCAGCCATCGACGTCGCCCGCCTTGTCGTCGCGCGCCACCGTCAGCACGTAATCGGCATTCCATGACAGCTTGCCAGCCAGGTATTTCGCCTCGACGCGGTGGCGTGACGCGCCGCCGTTCTCCAGCGTCCAAATCAGCGTCGGGCGGCTGTAGAGGGTGTCGGGCAACTCGGGAAAGCGAATGTGATCGGCGTGCAATCCGGTCACGATTTCCTTGCCGATTCTCCAGACCGGCTGAGTGTTGTAACTCAGCAGGTGCGCCGTGACTTCTTCCTGCTGTGTCGTGCCGTCCACCTGCCGGCTGCGTACGAGCGTCACGTCGCGGCCGACGTACTTGCGCAAGAGCTTCTCGGGCTCGAGGAGGTCGTACTCGTAATTCTGCTCGAGGACGCTCACACGCGACGGCTCGCTGAGCGATCGGAACAGCACGGTCGCGGGATTCACGGTCGCCGCGATGTCCATGAAACTCAGATTGAACGTGCCGCGCGGAAGGTCGAGGTTCCGCACATCGCGGACGAGCGCGATATCCGAGTTGTAGACGGTGACGCTCAGATCGACCTGATCGTCCAGCGTGGTTGAGCCCTGTCCGGCTGCGGGCGCGGCCTGCACTGGCTCTATGGTCGGATTAACCGGAATTGAAAAGGCAGTCAGCGCAACACAGACAGAAGCGAGAAAACCGAGCCGTGCAAGCATTCGAAACTCCTTTGAACGTGGGGTCCTTCCCCACTGTTCTTAGAACGGAGCTACTGAATTTTCTTGCACGCGCTCCCAGGAGATACCGCCGTTGGTCGTGTAAAACTCTCTACGGTCTGAAGTTAAAATCGTTCCCCGCAGGTTGTCCACGGCTCGAACAGACATGATCCAGAGCATGGGCGTGCCATTCGGGATCACACCAGGAGGCGTGGTCGTCTTAATCCAGGTGTTGCCGCCGTCAATCGATCGCTCAACGGCAACCCAGCCAACGACCCTCCATCGGATGAGCGGATCGGTCGGCGACGTCGACTCGCTCGACGGAGCGGCTGGCGCCGCCAGCTGCTGCTGAACCATTGGAGCGGCAAACGTTTCGTTCCCCGCTGGGGCCGGAGCGGAGGGCAGCTGTGCCGCGGGAGCTTGCGATGGCGCCGCCGCCGCTCGATCCCTCAACGTTGAAAGGCTTTGCTCTCTGAGTGCATCGAGTGACTGACGCTCCTCCTTCACCTCAGCACGACGTCCTGCGTTCTCGAGGGCGCTTGGGGGCGGCTCTCGCTGGATCGCGGCATCTCGCTCGACCGGCAGCACGGGTGCGAATTGATCCTGCGCGGATTGATCCTGCTTGCCGGCCTCCGGCACCGGCCTCGGCGCCGGAACGTCGGGTTCCTTGGCTAGTCGACGCGACTGATCCTGCCGCGCGCTTTCCTGCGGGGCGCTTTCGTGCGGCACAGTCGCCGAGGGTACCTGTGTAACCGGCCGATCCGGCACCAGCACCCAGATCGCGATAGCCGTGGCCGCCGCTGTCAACGGGACCAGCCATCGCATCAACACCGCTCTACTCCACGATGCCTTCCGTTCTTCCTCGGCCGGAGTGGTACGTGCCATCGACGCCAACATCGCCATACAGCGCTGGCAGTTCGACGCGTGCAGCTCAACGGCACCAGCCTGTGTCGTGTCCAGCTTGCCTTCCGCCCAGGCGGCGAGCGACTCGGGGTCGATACACGGATCGGACACCGCCGTCGGCCCCTGCCGCAACATCGGGCCAAGCCACATCTCACGATCGTGGTCGTCCGCCATTGGTTCCTTCTTCATACAGAACGATCCTGCGCGAATTCCTTGCGCGAGCCCAACATCTCTTCGAGATTCATCGTCCCGGCGTCTTTGGCGGCGCACTCGAAACACCGGGCGACCTCAGCCTCGCTCAACCCGCCGGCGCGGAGCTTCTTTTCCACCTCATTCCGAACGGCTTTACGCGTCCGTGCCAGCTGCCGCGACGCTGTCGCCTCGTGTTCCTTCAGGAGCCTGCCGGTTTCGGCGAGCGTGAGCTGCTGAGCGTAGTAGAGACCCAATCGCAGCCGATCGCGTGGTTCGAGATGCGTCAGCGCGTGCTCGAGCGCGGTACGGAGAAACTCGACGTACTTGGGGCATTCGGCGTCGGCGGCTTCGAATGGTGTACTGGCAGCGATCTCCTCGGGCAGCGGCTCAACACGTCGCGTCACACGCATGCGGTCGACGTGTCGCTGCGCCAGCACGGCACGAAGCCACGTGGCGAGACTGCTGCGGCCGTGGAAATACCGCAACAGCGACTGTCGCGCTTCGCCGCGATTGTCGACACCGTAGAGATCGCCGTACAGCGAATCGGCCAGCTCGCGGGCGCCGCCCGACGGATCGAGGGCGTCGGCGGCGCGATACAGGCCTGGACGCATCTCCATCACAAAATGATCCCACGCAACGGCATCGCCGAGTGCGCAGGCACACGCCAGCGCCAGGTCCTCGAGATGCAGCGACTCGAGGTAACGGGACAGCTCATCCGATTCGGGATCCCCATTCGCAAAAGCCTTGGCGCAACTCGTCTCGAGCACCGCGGCAAAAGCGTCGTGCGACAAATGCCAGCGCTTGGCTTTCGCCCGGCGATAGAGGCGTTCGACCAGCGAAGCGTCGATGGAGCTGTTCGATTCGGTGTTCACGGTCGTTGACGTGAGTGGATTACTTTCCGCTGGCAGGGGTCTTCGGTTAGTGGAAGAATCTGCCTTCTACACATACACACGATAGCTTATCGGCCGTTTTCGCCCAACCGTGACCTGAGATGCCGAGCCTATCAACGCCCATCGGCGAATTGCGCTCCCGTTATGACGTCATCGTGGTCGGATCCGGCTACGGCGGCGCGATTGCGGCGTACTGAATGGCTGAACCGTCGTGGCCGGTCCCGGAAGATCTGTTGAATCCGTCGCCCGACGAGTTGAAACCGGCTTTCGTGGGTTCGTGAGAGTTCGTGGAGTTCGGGGGTTCGTGGAGTTCGTGCAGTTCGTAGCTTCGTGGGGTTCGTGGGGTTCGTACAGTTCGTAGGTTCGTGGGGTTCGTGGGGTTCGTAGGTTCGTGGCAAGTCGGCCCTTGGGGGATCAGCGGGTTCGTTCGGTCGCTATCAGGTGTGTGAGTTTCGTTGGGTTCGTCGCGCAATGTGTTGCGCGCGGGCGCGGTCGGCGTTTCGTTTCGCCTCCGGAGATCGCAGATACTGCTGCAGCCCAGACAGCGCTTTCAACGCGCGAGCCGCTAGTGAGTCTGCCTCGACGCACTCGTCGTTGCGAAAATACTTACGCTCGAATCCCTCGCCGATTGCGTTCTTCACCTCCAGCAGAGACGCGCGGGAGTGATCCAAGAAGTGTGCAAAGTCGGCCGGCGCAAACCGGCCGAATCCTTCGGGAAAATTCCGCTGCGCCGAATCAGCCGCGTCACGCATATTGTCGCGAAACTTGAAGTCGCGAGACGCTGGGCCCGTTGACGTCATCGCAAAGACTTTCCGGTGCAGGTCGCGTGCGAGCTGCCACGCCTTGAAATCTTGATAGCGACGCATACGAAGGGAAGGAGCAATGTATGGGCCAGCGACAACGCCAGCGAAATCAACCAAAGTCGCCCGCCGAGGCAGTTTTTGCCGTACCACCTCGTCGCGAAGTACGCGGAATTCGAACCACGAACTACAAACCGACGAACTCACGAACCACGAACTCCACGAACCTACGAACCCACGAACTCACGAACCCACGAACCCCACGAACCCACGAACCTCCACGAACTTCACGAAGAGCTGCCGCCGGAATTCCCGTCTGAGGATCCGTCGCCACTTGATCAGGCGCTCGAGCATGAAACCTACGATCACTACCGCGCGGCCATGGGCCGGCTGAAGCCCCGTGAGCGGGAGCTCGTGATCGCACGCGTCGAAGCACAATGGAGCGTCGCTGAAATTGCCGAGCAGTTTGGATTCAATACGCCTGACGGCGCGAGAATGGCCGTGAACCGCGCCGTTCAGCGGCTGGGGGCGGTCATGAGGAATGAGAATCAAGCGGGGACATGACGCATTGCCGCATTCTCAATTGACGATTGTGAATTGATTGGGAATTTCCAATCGCCAATGAATTTGGCAATTGCCAATCGAAAATACGGCAATGCTGTCTGAGAGCCCTTGAGCCGCGAGCGATCTAACGCGATTTGCCGACCGCGCCGCGGCCTTCGAGGAACGCCACTACGGCCTCATGCTTCTGCGCGCGTGCGGAATCGAGCGCCGTGCGGCCATCAATGCTGGCGACGTTCACATCGGCACCCAGCTCGGCGGCCAACGTCACCGTCTCGAGGATGAGCGCATCGCGCTTGGCGCGATCGACCGGCACCCACGCCACGCCGCCCCCCATGCCCAGCGCAGCCATCAGCGCCGTCGTTCGTTCCTTCCGACGCTGATAGCCTTCGCCTTGCACGTAGTTGGACTCGTGGACCACTTTGGTGTCGGCGCCGTGTTTGGCGAGCAGGCGCATCATGCCAGGCTCGGTGAATCGAGCCGCCAGCCAGTATGGCGACGCATCGACGAGCGCCGGCATGAAATGGTAATCGTCCGAGGCTCGCCGCGTCGGCGTCCAGACCTTCACTGTGATATTGGGATTGGCGCCTCGCGCCAGGAGGGCTGCGACGGTCTGTTCGTCGCGGCGCATGATGGCGCAGTGAAGGGCCGTGAAACCCGGTTTGTCGTTGTTCGGGTCGGCGCCCTTCTCGAGCAGATAACGCGCAACTTCACCAGATCCCGAAAACACCGCCAGCGTCGTCGCGCTCACTCCCCAGGCATCCTGGTCGTCGACATTCGCGCCGCCTTCGACAAGAACCTTCGTCGACGCGATGTCGCCGTTGCGTGCCGCAAACATGAGCGCCGTGTCGGCCCCATGCGGAATCATCCTGTTGTACTCGGGGAGGCCGTGCGGGGGCACGGCCATCATCTGGCTCCAGCTGTCGGACTTCGCATGCACATCCGCGCCGCCGGCGACGAGCAGCTTGACGACGTCTGCGTGCCCCTGCGAGACGGCCCACATCAGCGCCGTCTGACCGCGCGCCCCGCGCGCATTGGGATTGGCACTTTTCGCGAGGAGCGTCTCGACCGCGGCCGTCTTGCCCGATCGCGACGCGACCATCAGCGGCGTCTCCCCCGACATGAGGGCAGCGTTGGGATTGGCGCCGGCCTCGAGCAGACGCGTCACGAGCGCCACGCTGCC
Source organism: Vicinamibacterales bacterium (assembly GCA_963761975.1). Classification (GTDB taxonomy): domain Bacteria; phylum Acidobacteriota; class Vicinamibacteria; order Vicinamibacterales; family JAMQPK01; genus JAMQPK01. The sequence goes on along the minus strand of CAVXIR010000007.1, from coordinate 593,750 downwards.
GTTGATGCTGGCAGCCCAGAGCGGCGTCACGCCGAGATCGTTCGCCGCGTTCACGTTCGCGCCGCCGCGAATCAGTTGATCGGCTTTTGCCAGGTCGTCCCGATAGGCGGCCCAGTGCAAAGGCGTGGACCCGTCACCGGACGGCGGATCCTGCGCGTAGACCGGTGCGGCGACGAGCAACGCGGCGATGACGTACTTCTTCATAGCGCGAGCGTATCGAGCTGAACCTTGCCAGTACTTCCGCCGATCCGTTCGACCGGGACATCCATCTTGTCCATCAGCGTCATCAACAGGTTCGCCATCGACGGCTTGTCGGTGAACTTCACGTGACGGCCGCCCTTCAACTTGCCCGCTCCGCCGCCCATCACGAGCAACGGAAGGTTCTCGCCGGAGTGCCGCGTGCTGTTCGAGATGCCGCACCCGTAGAGAATCGTCATGTGATCGAGCAGCGTGCCCTCTCCGTCCGGGGTGCCTCGCAATCTTGCGAGATACTTCGAGAACAGCTCGGTGTGGTACCGGTTGATCTTCGACATGTGGGCGATGAGATCCGGGTTGTCCTGGTGATGCGACAACGGATGATGCGCCTCGGGCACACCGATCTGCGGATACGGCCGTGCGCTCTGCTCCTTGCCGATCATGAACGAGATGACGCGTGTGAGATCGGTCTGGAACGCGAGGAGCTGCAGATCAAGCATCAGCGTCAGGTGATCCTCGAACAGCGGCGGCGCGCCCTGCGGCTGATCCATGTCCGGCAGCTCGAGATCGGTCTGCTGCTCGGCTCGCTGAATCCTGCGTTCGACATCGCGGACCGCCTCGGTGTACTGCTCCACTCGCACCCGATCCTGCGGCCCGAGCTCGGTACGCAGTGAGGCCAGCTTCTCATTGACCGAATCGAGGATGCTCTTGTGCTGGCGCATCCGCGCCTCACGTGCCGCTCGATCGGTGCTGCCAGCGTCGCCAAAGAGTTTCTCGAACACCGCGCGCGGATTCCATTCCATCGGCAGCGGCTGCGTCGGGCTGCGCCACGACAGCGTGTGGGTGTACACGCAGCTCAGATTGCCGGTGCAGGCACCGGCGTTTGCCGGCCGATCCATCGCCATCTCGAGCGACCCGATCTGCGTCTCGTTCGCATAATGACGGGCCAGCAGCTGATCCATCGAGGTATCGGCGAAGATCTCAATCTCGGTCTTGCCGCCACGGGCCGTGCCGGTGAGGAACGCGCCCGATGCGCCGGCGTGAATCGCCACCCAGTTGGCGTTGATACCGGAGACCACGAGCATCTGATTCCGGAAGGGCTCAAAGGGCTGCAGAATCGGCGTCAACTCGAAGGCACTGCCCTCGGCCTTCGGCGACCAGTACTCCATGGCCATGCCGTTGGGCACGTAGAACGCGAGAAACCGGTGCGCGGGCTTCCGTGCGACGCGCTGCGCCGCAACCGCCATCGCAGGTGCCATCGCGTCGAGAAACGGCAGCGCCAGCGTGGCGCCGAGCCCTCGAAGAAGGGTCCGCCGTGGAAGGGCCTTCGATGTCAGAAACATGCGGTCTCCTTGGCAGGGCTAAAGCCCTGCGCTACGTACCTCTGGAGCACTGCGGCGCATCTGGAACGCCGGGCTCTTGACGATTCCCAAAATCAACGACGACCAACGATAGTCGTGGGTTGCGGCATCACGGACGATGGTACGGATTGCAGGCCGATCGTAGTACTCGACTCGCCGGCCGAGCGCATACGCGAGCAGCTTTTCCGTCACCGTGCGCGGGAACTGCTCGCGGTCTTCGAGGAGCAGCGCTCGCAGCCCGATCAACCCTTCAACGTTCTTTCCGCTCATCGTCGTGCCGGCCGCATCGACCGGCTTGCCCGCTTCATCCGTCGTCCGCCACCCGCCGATGACGTCGAAGTTCTCGAGCGCAAAGCCGAGCGGATTGATGACGCCATGGCAACTCGCACACGTCGGGTCCGTCCGATGCGCGGCCAGGCGTTCGCGGATGGTCGGCGGCGGCGCGCCCGGCTTGGTCGGCGCCAGATTCGTGTCGACGCCGGGGGGCGGCGGCGTGACCTGGAGCCCCAGAATATTGTTCAGCAGGAACTTTCCACGGAGGACTGGCGACGTCCTGTCGGGATACGACGTCGTCGAGAGGAGCGCGCCTTGCGCAAGCAGTCCGCCTCGCTGGTTCTTGTCGGCGAGCGTCACTCGACGGAAGCGGCTCCCGTAGATGCCGGGAACACCGTAATGTCTCGCCAGCCTTTCGTTCAGGAACGTGTAGTCAGCATTCAACAGCTCGAGCACGCTCTTGTCGTCGCGCAGCGTGCTGCCAACAAAGAGCTCGGTCTCGCGCTTGAACGACTCCATCAACGTGAGGTCGTAATTTGGGTATCGCTCGGGATCGACGACGACCTCCTCGACGCGCCGCAGGTTCAGCCACTGCGCAGCAAAATCGTCGACCAACGCCTCTTCGGCACGCGGGTCCGCGAGCATGCGCTTCACCTGCTGGTCGAGCACGGCCGAATCCGAAAGCTTGCGCTGCTCGGCGAGCGTCAGCAACTGGTCATCGGGAATGCTCGACCAGAGGAAAAACGACAGGCGAGAGGCGAGCTCGAGATCGGATAAGCGATACGAATCGCCCGACTGAAATTGGATTTTCCCATCGCGTGAAACCGGACGACGACCAGCAACCGGATCGCGATACACGCGCAGAAGGAAATCGGGATCGACGAGCATCCGCTCGAGGGCGAACTGCACGCCGCTGGCAAAGCTGCCTCCCTGGCGTCGTCCATCGGCGAAGAACGTCATCAACGTCTGCACGTCCGCTTTCGTCACCGGACGGCGATACGCGAGCCGCGCGAGGCGCGACAAAATCCTCGTCGCGCATGCCGGCTCTTCGGAAACCCTCGCCGGACGGCAGGTGAAGACCCGGTTCGTGGTCTCACGTTTTTCTTGCGACGTCCCGCTCGGGTACGGACCACCGATCTGCAGAGCCGCGACGTTCGCGTAGTCCATGTACACTTCGTCGTTCGTGATCACACGGCCCCGCTGCAGCGGCTGCGGCAGCCCTTCGGGCTCCCACAACTGGCGGACGAAAGAGACGCCGACCGCGCGCGATCCTGCGGTGACCGGCACACGCACCTCGAGGTCGGCATCGCCGTCGATCTGCATGTACTTTTCCCACTCGGGCGCACCGGCAAATCCCGGCTCGCCATCGCCGGCATAGCTGGCCGCGGCGGGACGGCCCTCTGCTTTGCCGCCCACAACAAATCGCTTCAGCAACTTTCCGTCGAGACGCACGTCCAGCTGCTGCTCCCATCCCATCCCTTTGAGATAGTCCTGATAGTTTCGCTGGAGTCGGACGACGATGCGATATTCGCCGTCGACCGGAAAGTGATAGCGCACGGCAATACCGCCGCGCGACCCCAAGGGCAGATCTTCGCTCTGCCTGTCGTCCTGGATCACGTGCAGCGGCACTTCGAACATCTCGACGGTCGGATGAGTCGGCGGCAGCGCCGTTGCAAGCCGCGTGACTTGCCTCGCAACGGACATGTAACGCTCGAGATGCGCTGTGGAGATGGAAAGGGAATCGGCGAAGTTGTCGAAGCTGCCGTCTGCCGTTTCGTCGCCAGGCAGCTGCGATTGCACGTCGATGCTCTGCGCATTGAAGCCGAAGAGATCGCGGATGGCGTTGGCGTATTCCGTGCGATTCAGACGGTGCACCGCACCGATGCGTCCGGGATCGGGGCGGGCCGCCCATGCCGTGTCGAGTGCGTTCTCGAGCTCGGTCGCCGCGGCAAGATATGTCGCGTTGTCTGGACGCGGCCGTCCCGGCGGCGGCATCGAACCAGCGCGCAGCTTCTCAACAACGCGCTCCCAGATTTCCGCGTGCTGGCCAGGATTCACGACATCGAGCGTGTCGAGCGCGAGTCCACCGGTTCGCGCTTTCTGATTGTGGCAACCGACGCAGTACTTGTTGACGACCGTCTGGGATGTGGATGATGCCGTGACCGGCGCAGGCGCCTGATCGGCAGACGTGCGCACGCTGAACAGTGCGACGGCTGCACAGATGCCGACACCGACCGCAAATACCGATGCGTGCCTGCTGAGCTGTGTCACTCAATCACCAAGGGTTTCATTTATTTTGCCTGAGTCGCTAACTCTAAGTAAAGGAAGTGTTTGTATCAGCCGAAAAGATCCAGGATGGCCCAGCCCGAGAAGTTCGATGCGGTTTACCGGCTGGAAACGCCGGTAAAGTGCCCACACTGTGGACAGATCGTGTCGACGCTGAAAGCCGTCCGGCTCCTTCGTGACCAGGTAAACTTCACATCCACCCTGCCCCGCCGCGGACGTGTGGTGGCCTGCCCCAGCTGCCAGGCTATTTTGCCGGCCGAACTGACGAATCTCTAGCGTAGCCGCCGCCCCAAGGTGGGACAGGCATCGATCTTGATAGAGTACCCAGGTTGTGCAAATGCCCGACTCTCCATCTAACGGAGATGCTCCGTCCAATGGAGATGTACTGATAACGACCGAAGGTGGTCGCCATCTGCTGAGCGTGGTGCCGCACCCGCACCAGCTCACGTTGAGCGAGCTCTCGGCGGCGCTTCAGATCGCCAAAAAATGGGCCGACGACCACAACGTTACGATCTGGCGCAACTCTGACGGCGTACTGACGAGAGTGCCGCGAGATTAAGACCGCACCAGTTCATTCAAGCCAACAAGTATTCGATCGCGACGAGCGACATCCGCTGACGCGGTGCCGTATGCGGAAATGATCATGTTTTTCCGCATGCTAGCATGCTCATGATGGCTGGCCGGCACGACGAGACTGATGGTGCGATCAAGGAACGCGCCGAAACGAAGAGCCAGGATCCTAAGCTCTACAACGTCATCTTGTTGAATGACGACTACACAACAATGGAATTCGTCCTACAGATCCTGGAGACGCTGTTCCAGAAGTCTCCGGCCGAGGCCTACCGCATCATGATGCACGTGCACCTCAATGGCCGCGGCCTTGCCGGTGTGTATACCTGGGAAGTGGCCGAAACCAAGGTTGACAAGGTCGCCACGCTCTCACGTGAAGCCGGCTACCCATTACGTGCGACGATAGAGGACGCCTGATGTTTTCCACCGCCGTCGAGGTTGTGCTGCATATTGCGTTCAGGGAAGCGGTTTCTCGCCGCCATGCCTATCTCACGCTCGAGCATCTGTTGTACGCGCTCGCGCACGAGCCGGACGGCGAGCGCATCCTCGGCGCCTGCGGCGCCGATCTACCCGTGCTGCGCCGAAAGCTCAACGACAGCCTCGATTCGTCGGTGGAAGCGCTGTCACGAGGGCAGGAACGCGAACCCGAGCAGACGACCGCATTCCGACGGGCGCTGCAGGCGGCCGTGCTGCACGTGCAAAGCGCGCAGCGGCAGGAGGCGCAGGTCGGCGACCTGATTGCCGCGATACTGCAGCAACCCCAAACCCGCGCCGCCATGCTTCTGGCCGAGCAAGGCATTACGCGCCTCGACGTGCTCGAGTACCTTGCGCACGGCATCACGAAGACGCCGATTCATGCCGACGATCGCGGCGCAACCGACCCCACTGAGACACGCGAGGGACTCGGCCCGGGCGGCGAACACGGCCCCGCGACGGCCCGGGACCCGTTGTCTGCCTATTGCATCAACCTCACGGCGCGCGCGCGCCAGGGATTGCTGGATCCCCTGATTGGCCGCAGTGACGAGCTTCAGCGCACGATCGAAGTGCTCTGCCGCCGCCGCAAGAACAATCCCGTGTTCGTCGGCGATGCCGGCGTCGGCAAGACAGCGATGGCCGAAGGGCTCGCCGTGCGGCTGCTCACCGACGACGTGCAGGATTCGTTGAAGGATGCCGAGATCTTCTCGCTCGACACGGGCGCCCTGTTGGCAGGATCGCGCTTCCGCGGCGATTTCGAAGAGCGCTTCAAGGCCGTCGTCAAGGCGCTGAGCGCGCGGCCGAAGGCGATTCTGTTCATCGATGAGATTCATGCAACGGTCGGCGCCGGGGCGGTCAGCGGCGGCACGATGGATCTCGCGACGATGTTGAAGCCGCTGCTCACAACCGGCGACATGCGCGTGATCGGCTCGACGACGTTCGAAGAGTTCAAGCACATCGAACGGGATCGCGCACTCGCGCGACGACTTCAGAAAATCGCCATCGATGAGCCGTCAACCGAAGAGACCGTCCGCATCCTTGCCGGCCTGCGGAACCGGTACGAAGAGCATCACCACGTCAAGTACACCGACGCGGCGCTCGATGCTGCCGCCAAGCTCGCCGCGCGGCACCTGCGCGACTACCGGCTGCCCGACAGCGCGATCGATGTGATCGACGAATCGGGTGCCGTCACACGCCTGAAGGCCGGTCCCGTGTCAGCCGACGCTACCGCAGTTGTCGTCGACGTCGCCGATATCGAGATCATCATCGCCCGGATGGCGCGCATTCCAGCGCGCCAGGCGTCCTCGTCCGATCGTGAGCGGCTGAGAACCCTGGAAGAGTCGCTCGAGCGCGTGGTGTTCGGACAGCACGAGGCGGTGCGCCTGGTGGCACAGTCCATCAAGCGGGCGCGCGCAGGGCTTGCGCTGCCAGAACGGCCGGCCGGCTGCTTCCTGTTCACGGGTCCGACGGGCGTTGGCAAGACCGAGTTGGCGAAACAGCTCGCGCTGCTGCTCGGCAACGAGTTCATCCGGTTCGACATGAGCGAATACATGGAGAAGCATGCGGTCGCCCGCCTCATCGGCGCCCCACCCGGATACGTCGGCTTCGAACAGGGCGGACAACTCGTCGATGCGGTTCGCACGCATCCGTACTGCGTCGTCCTCCTCGACGAGATCGAGAAGGCTCACGAGGACATCTACAACATCTTGCTCCAGGTGATGGATCACGCGACGCTCACCGACAACAGCGGCAGGAAGGCGGATTTCCGGAATGCGGTGCTGATTCTGACGTCGAACGCCGGTTCGCGGGAAATGAGCGTCGGCGCGATTGGATTTGCCGACAGCGGCCCGCTGGGCAAGGCGAAGTCGGCCATCGAACGCGTTTTCAGCCCGGAGTTCCGGAATCGCCTCGACGCGATCGTCACGTTCAAGACGCTCACCTCTGAAGCGATGGAGACGATTGTCGAGAAGTTCGTGCTGCAGCTCGAGAGCCAGTTGAAAGATCGCAAGGTGGCGATCACCCTCAACCCCGACGCGCGCACGTGGCTCGCGAAGAAGGGCTACGACCCGACGATGGGGGCGCGACCGCTGAGCCGCGTCATCCAGCGCGACGTGCGCGACCCGCTGACTGATGAGATTCTGTTCGGGAAATTGGAGAATGGCGGAACCGTCACGATCAGCGTGGACGGAGACAAGCTCGCATTTTCGTACGCGTGATACCGCACACAGAAGCAAATACGAAAAAACCGTCGTCAGCGGTGAACGCCAGGGGCTTCGTGACCGGTCCGCTCGACGTACTCAACATACGACCCTGGGTAGACGTGCGGCGCTGTCTCCGTGCCGCTTTCTCCACCCAACTCCAGGACACGGTTGCTCAGCGCGCGCAGAAACGCGCGGTCGTGAGACACGAACAGCATCGTGCCATCGAAGCCCTCGAGCGACTGGAGCAGCATTTCCTTGGTCGCCAGATCGAGGTGATTGGTGGGCTCGTCGAGTACAAGAAAGTTCGGCGGGTTCAGCAGCATGCGCGCCATCACCAGCCGGGTCTTCTCACCACCCGACAGCATGCGGATCTTCTTGTCGATGTCCTCGCCTGAAAACTGAAACGCGCCGGCGAGGTTCCTGAGAACGCCGATCGACTCATGCGAAAAGTCGCGCTGCAGTTGCTCTTCGATGGTGAGATCGGGATTGAGCACATCGAGCGCCTGCTGCGAGAAATACCCATCTTCAGGCTGGCGCCGAGCGCGACCCGGCCCTCATCCGGTTGAATCGCGCCGGCGACCATTTTCAACAACGTCGACTTGCCCGCACCGTTCTTGCCCATCACGCACCAGCGCTCGCCCCGCCGGATGTTCAGGTTCAGATCCTGATGAACCATACGTTGGCCGTAGCGTTTCGAGAGATGCTCGAGCGTGGCCACCTGCTCGCCCGACCGCGGCGGCTGCCTGAAATCGAACTTCACGATCCGGCGCTTCTTCGGCAGCTCGATCTTCTCGATTTTCTCGAGCGCCTTGACCCGGCTTTGCACCTGCGCGGCCTTCGCCGCATGCGCCGAGAAGCGCTCGATGAACCGCTGCTCTTTGGCCAGCATTGCCTGCTGCCGGGCGTATGCGGCTTCACGATTCGCCTCGCGAATGGCGCGCTCACGCTCGTAGAAGTCGTAATTGCCCGAATAGGCCGTGATTTCGCCGCCGTCGATCTCCGCGATCTTTGAAACCACCCGGTTCATGAACTCGCGGTCGTGCGACGTCATCAACAGGCTGCCGCTTCGCGCCTTCAGAAAGTCCTCGAGCCAGATGATCGATTCGATGTCGAGGTGGTTGGTCGGCTCGTCCATCAGCAAGACGTCTGGCTCGCCCAGCAGCACCCGCGCCATCGCGACGCGCATTTTCCAGCCGCCCGACAGCGCTCCAACGTCGCCGTCGATGCGCTCGTCGTCGAATCCGAGACCGTGCAGGATCTCCCGAGTACGGCTTTCAAGCGCATAGCCACCAAGGTGCTCGTACTCTTCCTGTACGACGCCGAAGCGCTCGAGGATCGTATCCATCTGGCCGGCCTTGGCGGGATCGGACATCGCGTGCTGAAGCTCTTCGAGCTCATGATGGAGCGTGCCAAGGCGTCCGCTGCCGGCAATCGCCTCGTCCAATACCGAACGGCCCGACATTTCTTCGACATCCTGGCGGAAGTACCCAACGGTCACCTTGCGCGGAACCGACACCTCACCCTCGTCCGGCTGCTCCTCGCCGATAATCATTCGGAACAGTGTGGTCTTGCCGGATCCGTTCGGACCGACCAGCCCGACTTTCTCGCCTTCGTTCAGCTGGAAGGACGCGTCGACAAACAGCACCTGCTTGCCGTATTGCTTATTGATTTTGGAGAATGAAATCATTGATTTCTTGGACGGCGGGTCCACAGAGCAGGACCCGCCCTACGTTCTTAGCTACACGTAGGCCGGGTCTTGTTCTTTTAGACCCGGCAAAGAGGCTTTGTATTTCCTCTGTTCGAGAGGCTCCTCTGTGACGTGAAAGACCGCCGCGATCATGTCACTGGCTGCGGCGATTCCGCGAGCAGCTCGACGTTGGGGTGCTGACGGCCGAAATACTCGAGCTCCCAGGGGGAGCTGAACAGGATGACCTTGCGCTCGAGCCGGTCGGTTGCGACAGCGCCCTGCCCGCCCAACGTGAACTTCGCCGACGCATCGGCCAGCCACCGTGCGGCCGCGAAGGTGGCAGGCTCGATGACGACCTCGACGTTGTACTCGCCGCGCAACCGATGCGTGATGACGTCGAGCTGAAGCTGCCCGACCACGCCGACAATGGGCTCGCGACGGCCGGCTGCCGTGTAGAACACCTGCATCAGCCCTTCTTCCTCGAGCTGCTTCATGCCCTCGTCGAACTGCTTGTAGCGCGTATCTTTCAGACGCACGCGCCCGAAGTGCTCGGCCGGGAATCTCGGGACGCCGAGAAACTTGAGCGGCTGCCCGGTGTGCACCGTATCGCCGATCGCAAACTGGCCGGGATTCACCAGGCCGAGAATGTCTCCGGCATAGGCCAGGTCGATCGTCTCGCGGTCGCGACCGAAGAAGCGATACGCGCGCGACGCGCGGAGTGGCTTGCCAACGCGGCTGTTCGACAGGACCATGTCTTTCTCGAACCGGCCCGAACACACGCGTACGAAGGCAATGCGATCCCGGTGACGCGGATCCATGTTCGCCTGAATCTTGAAGACGAAGCCCGTAAAACGATCATCTGTCGGATTGACGACACCCGAGTCGCTCGACCGCGCCGCCGGCGGCGGCGCCAGCTCGACCAGCGCCTGAAGAAACGGCTCGAGGCCGAAGTTGGTGAGCGCGCTGCCGAAGAATACCGGCGTCTGAAGACCGGCCAGATATTCGTCGACGTCGAAATGCGTGCCGGCCGACCGGATGACGTCGAGCGACTCGCGGAAATGCGCGTAGACGTTGTCGCCGATCACGGACCGCGCTTCGGGATCGTCGATCGCGGAGACGTCGACCGGCGCACGATACTGACCCTGCGCTTCGCGTTCGTAGCGATGCAGTGTCTGGCGCTGGATGTCGTACACGCCTCGAAACTCGTCGGCGTTCCCGACAGGCCAGTTCACCGGCGCCGCCGCGATGCCGAGCGTCGTCTCGATATCGTCCATCAGCTCGAGCGGATCTTTGGCCGGTCGATCGAACTTGTTGACAAACGTAAGAATGGGCAGCCGGTGGCGATGACACACCTCGTAGAGCTTGCGGGTCTGCGACTCGACGCCATTTGCCGCGTCGATCACCATCACCACGCTATCGGCGGCAATCAGCGCGCGGTAGGTGTCTTCGCTGAAGTCCTTGTGACCCGGGGTGTCGAGCAGCGACATGCGCCGCCCCTGAATCTCGAATTCGAGCGCGGCCGACGTGATCGAGATGCCACGCTGCTGTTCGAGCTCCATCCAGTCGGAGGTCGCCGCACGTCGATCTTTTCGTCCGCGAACTGCGCCCGCGAGCTCGATCGCACCGGCATAAAGCAGCAGCTTCTCGGTCAGCGTGGTCTTGCCTGCGTCTGGATGCGAGATGATGGCGAAGGTCCGCCGCCGGGCCACCTCGCGCTCGAGCTCGCTCTGGACCGATTGATCTACCGTTTGCGGCAGATCCGAATTTGATTCCATTGCCATAAAGTCGAATCAGAGCTCCACACTTCGCGGCTCGCCAAGCCTGGCGACGAGATGAGTATCGCCGGTCGCGAGGCGCCAGCCCCGAAGCCCGGCATGCGCCACGAGCAGACGGTCAAACGGATCGCGCGTCCAGCCGATATCGACCGCGCGCGAAAACCAGTCGGCAGAGGGGGGATCGTCGAGAAGCCACTGCGTATCGCCCATCAACTGCTCCAGCGTCGTTCCCCGACGAAGACGCATCCGGCCAGATTCGATGAGGATCTGGAGCTCCAGAAGGCTGGCGGGCGACGCATAGATTGTCGCGTATTTATCGAGGCTACGTGTCCGGCGGTCACGACGGTGGAGCCAGATGAGCGCGTTGGTGTCGAGCAGAATCACTTGCGAGGCCGCCGACCTTCGAACCGCAACCCATCGGCGCCCAATTTCCAGGTCCACTGACCGCGGGCCACATCAGGATCGATGTACTCGATCATGCTGCGCCGGCTGCCGCGGCGTGGGCCATCCTCCGGGCGAATGACAAACCGCACGCCGCGTCGCTCGATCACTGAGGGCTGCCCTTTCTCGGCCGCGTCGAGCAGGTCGGAAAATCTCGCACGCGCCTCCGCGACGGAGTACCGCTTCATATGTGCATTGTACATTACGCGGTTCTCGGTTCTGGGTGCTGGGTGCTGGGCTCTCGGTGTTCAGTTCGGGGTGCTAGGTTCAGACATTCTGCGCAAAAACGGAACCTAGTACTGAACGTAGAACCCGAACGTAGAATCTGAACCTAGAACCTGAACGAACCAGCACCTAGAACCCAGAACCGCAGAACCCAGAACCGCAGTGTATAGAATGATGTATGCCAAATCTGACTGTTGAAGGATATGGAACGTTCGATGTCGCCGAGAACAAACGCCTCGTGCTCGCGATCGAGCAGGATGCGAAAGTCGACATTCTGCACGCCTGCGGTGGAAACGCGCGGTGCACAACCTGCCGCGTCGAGTTCATCGAAGGCGAACCGTCGAGGATGACGACGGCCGAGAAGGAACGGCTCGCACAACGGGGCCTCTCGGGCGTAAGGCTGTCCTGTCAAATCCTGTGCGATCACGATATGACCGTCCGCGCGATTAGCCGGCTCGACGGGTCGGGCCGGCCAGATCCTGGACGCACACCGGAAGAGACGATAACGCCAGAGGCGGTCTGGATCTCATAGGTTCGTAGGTTCGTAAGGCTTCGTGGGTTCGTCGGCTGCCGCGCCCCGAATGACTGGGTGATGGCGCGACGCAGGTTCGTGGGTTCGTGAAGTTCGTGAAGTTCGTAAGGTTCGTAGGTTCGTGGGTCGCGGGTCCATTGTTGTGTCGTCGTGTCGTCGTGTCTTCGTGTCTTCGTGGTTTCGTGGCTTCGTGGTTAGTTGTCCGTGGTCATCGCGCCTTCGTGGTCATCGGCGCCGTCACCGCGGTCGCTTTCCTCCGGATTGACGTGCGCCAGCGTTGGCCTGTTCATCGTTCGCATCAGTTCTTCAATCTGTTCGGGTCGCATTGCCGTCCCGTACAGCGCCGCGTACTCCAGCATCGCGCACACGAGAATTGTGCGGAGCCTGTGTCGCCAAGACATAGCCCTTTCCTCTCGACCGTCATGCAGACGGCTTCAAGTCTGGTAGCGCAACTGAAGTTGCGCCCTACCAGCTGCGCCGACGGTGGCGCCTCAGCTCAGAATTGGTTAGAGATGGGGAGGAGGGGCGGCGGGCGCGGAGAATGGGTGTCAACTGCCGGCGCGGTCGGAAGCGAAACATCTGGAACGGCGGCGGGCACCCACAGGCGCACCGCGGCGAAGAGGTCTTCGACCGGTGTCTGTGCATCGACGAGCGCAAACGCCTGCACCGCGGTGATCGCCGTAAATGCGAACACCGCGATGCAAACAAAGGCTGCGATTCTGAAACTTCTGCGGCTCATCAGAAAGGAAACTTCACTGTCGCATCGCCGGCATAGCGCTTCATCTTCAAAGTCAGCTTCCCGCCGGCTCCAGGGTTCAGCGTCACACTGAAATTGGCCTTGCCGACCGGGATCGTTTTTCCGTTCCAGTCGACCGATTCGATGATGTGTTCGGCATACGCGCCGCCCTGGACGACGACCGTGCGCGGCGTCGTCGTGCTCACGTTCACAAGGGTCACGACCGTGCCTGTGTCGCTCATTTCTGAAACGAGCGCCGCGACGTCTTCAGGCAGCCCGGCCCGCTTGCGGGCGGGATCGAAGTAACGCAGCCGGGAATTGACGAGATTTCCGCGGCGATCCGGCTCCATCCCTCCCTGGGTGAGTTGAATCAGGGCCGTCGTCTTTACCGGGTTCAGATCGAGCATGTTGTCGGCAAGGCGCTTGTCGGGTTTCGACTGATCTTTCCGTATGCCTTCGACCCGGCGCTTGATGATCGCGAGATCTTCAGCCATCGCCGTCTCGGGGTAGCTCGGGTTTCGTCCCTGAAGGTACTCGGCCCATGGATTTTTCTCGACTCGGGCGAGGTCCTCGGGCTTCTGAGAGAAATACCACACCTCGAACGCTCCGACGTTCCATGGGCGATCGCGCCAGCCGTACCAGCCCGGCTTGGTGCTGCGCGGATCGGTCGCCAGATCCAGACCGTACATCGTTGGATACTGAGTTTTCCCGTCGACCGTCCGTGCGTTCGCGTTCACCGCATTCATCATGTTGCGCCATGCGTCGATGTACTTCTGATCGCCGGTCAGCAACAGCGCATTGTTGAGGCCGATGATGGGCCGCTCCATCCGATTGCGATTCTCGCGGCGATTGGTCACCGGATTCACCGGACTGAACCCCCAGCCGTATGCGCTGCCCCACCACTTTCCGCTCGGTCCACCAATCTTGCCGTCCAAATCCACAAAGGTCGGGATGATGCCGTTGTTCTGCTTCATCCGATCGAGCCACCCATCGACATAGGTGATCACCCACTTCTTGTATTTCTGATCGCCCGTCGCGAAGTACGCGTTCGCCGGCAGGGTCGTCGCCACCAGATTCAACGCATGGTCGCCGACGACGTCGTGGTACTCCTGGTAGTGCGCGAGGAACTCGTTGAAGTTGCGCTCGCCGTGTAGTGCGTCGAACCCGCTCATGTCGAACGGCTCACCCACCCACTCCATGGACGTCGCCTTCCGCAACAGTGGCCCTTTGCTGCCGTTCATCATGCTGCGGATGATGTTGTGCTTCGGATCGTAGTTCGGCGCGTCGGGGTCCTCGCCCATATACAAGCCGGCGAAGCGGCGGACACGCTCGAGATATTTCGGATCGGCCGGCACCGACAGCGCCATGCGGTTGAAGAGCTGAAGCCCTTCGCCGTGGTGCTGCCAGTCGGACAGCGCGCTGAACTCCTTGACGTACATGCCGTCCATGCCGGCGGGCACGCCCTTTCCCGTCTTGGCCTCGGTGTACTGCTTGATCATCCCCTCGTGACCCTTCAGGTACATCTGGACGATCTCGTCACCCGCGCCCAGCGCGTGAAGCTCGGGCCAATAATTGAAATTCTCGAACGCATCGTCCGGGCCGTCGTTCGCGCCCCAGCGGACGAAGCACAGAAGGTAGCCGCGATCGTCGAAATACTTCTGGAAGAACTCGCGTGCCGCAGGCACGTTCTCGGCGAGCAGCTGCCTTTCCATCTGCGCCCATTTCGGCGCGGTCATTGGCGAATCGATGGTCACCGTCGAACCAGAACCGGCAGTCGCGGCTGGAGTAGCCGTGCCGCATGCGGCCACAGCCAAAGCGGCGAGCACTGGCCCGAGTACGCAGGTAAGGAGTTTCTTCATGGCTGCCATCCTCAAAAAAGAACCCGGTTTCTGTGGGGGCGAAGGCGCGATGTTAGCATGGACCTAGCTGGTAGCTGGCAGCTGGCAGCATCCCACGCTAGAGCTACAAGCTACGTGTCGGTACGAGCTACCAGCTACGAGCTACGAATCATGCACCTGGACGAAAAGGACATCGAGGAACGATTCGTTCGCGCCTCGGGGCCCGGCGGTCAGAACGTCAACAAAGTGTCGACCGCAGTCGAGCTGCGCTTCAACGTCGCCGCATCGGCCCTGCCGCCCGACGTCAAAGAACGGCTGCGGCAGCTGGCTGGCAGCCGGATCACCTCCGACGACGTGCTCTTAATTGACAGCCGCGAGCATCGCACGCAGGCGCAGAATCGCGAGGCCGCACGCGCGAGGCTGAACGCCCTCGTCGAGCATGCCATGAGGCGGCCCAAGCCGCGGCGTGCCACAAAACCGAAAGCGGCGGCCCGCGAAAACCGCCTGGCGACGAAGAAAAAGCGCGGCGCCGTAAAACAAATGCGCGGTCGCGCACGCTCGCATGACGAGTGACAAAATTTGTCTCCGTCGCGTCCAATCTTGATCCGTTTCCTGATTGTCAAGTTGCACGAACGCGTGCGATCCGCGAAGATCGATCCATGCTGTGGATGGCTCTAGGTGCGATTGGACTTGGCGGCGCGTTCTTCGTCTATCAGAGCGTTCGGCCGATGATGCGGCGACGCCGAAAGTACGACGCGGGCGTCGTCAGCGAGTACTGGATTCAACAGCAGCGCGGGCGTTCGCAAGACGCCACGCGTTAACGCGTTTCGCGACGATCACCACGATCAGCACAACGGCAGCCAGCGCGATGAGCGGCGCGACGAGCGCCAGCAACGCGATCAGGACGGATCCGGCCAGCTCGAGCGTCGCCAGAATCGGATTACCGAAGCCGGCCGTCGCGGCCGAGCTCTTCAGCCGGAGCAGCGAGGTGGACGCGTGGACGGCCCCGGCGGTGCTCCCGGCGCCGACAATGGCGATGGAGTACTGCAGCCACGGGGGCAAATCGGTCAGCACTGACGCGCTCGCGATGACACCCGCCATCACGGCCAGAGGCGCAGCCACGGTATCGAGCACGTTGTCGAGGAACGGGATGTAGTACGCGGAGATCTCGAGAATCGTCGCGGTTGCCAGGGCCAGCAACGCTGGTGTCGTGGCAAGCCAGTCGAATGACGGCGACAACGCGATCCATCCACTCTGAGCCGCCAGACTCAATGCGAGCAGCGGCACGAACACGCGAAACCCGGCTGCGGCCGCCAGCGCCAGCCCCACGCCGATACCGACCAGCGATTCGGATGTCATAATCGCTATATTGGCACCGTTTCCTCTCAACCGTCTCTTTGAAGGGCTCACCGGTCAGAGCCGGGCCGTCGAGTCCACCGTCCCGCGCCGCACGTTTCACGACGTCATTCTGCCGGCCGCGACCCGCCGGTCGCTGGATCAGGCATTGGCCCAGGTCACGAGCCATGACCTCATCTTCAACCGATGGGGACTTGGACAACGGCACCCGACAGGTCTCTCGCTCGCCTTCAACTTCGCTGGCCCGTCCGGGACTGGCAAGACCATCTGCGCCGAAGCCATCGCTCACGCGCTGGGACGCCGGTTGCTGGTCGTGCGATACGCCGAGCTCGAATCGATGTGGATGGGCGAAACACCGAAAAACGTGGCGGCGGTCTTTCGCGTCGCCCGCCAGGAGCACGCCGTGCTCTTCTTCGACGAAGCCGATGCCATTGCCTCGCGCCGTTCGACCTCGCTCGATCTGGGCTACCAGCGCGAATCGAACATCGTCGTCAACGTGCTGCTGCAGGAACTCGAGCGGTTCGACGGCGTCGTGATTTTCGCCACGAATCTGGCGGCGAACTTCGACCCGGCGTTCGAGCGGCGTATCCGCACGCATGTGCTGTTCGAGATGCCCGGCGTCGACGAGCGCGAACAAATCTGGCGCGTGCAGCTGCACCCCACGCTGACGCCGCTCGCAGACGACGTGAACTTTCGCGAGCTGGCCGAGAAATACGCCGTGAGCGGCGGCGATATCCGTAATGCGGTGCTGAAGGCCGCGCTGTCAGCCGCCTCATCCCCTCAGCACGACACGATGAAAGTGATTCAGCAACACCATCTCGACGAGGGAATCAAAGACGTCATTGCGGGTAAGCGCGTCATGCAGCAATCTCTCTTCAACGACGGCTTGTCCGACCGCCCTCGGACGCTCCTCGAAACGATGACGACCGTTCCACCGCAGGCCGCCGTGTACGCGCTTGGGTTGGCGGGCACAGCTTTCATTCTCGCGTTGATTGCGTTGGTCGTGGTTCTGCTTCGCTGAGCGTTGACGCAGTGACGCGGACGCTCAGAGACTTTCAAAAACAGGAGCTCAGGAGATCAGGAGGCAGAATTTTACCGGCGGCATCGACTTCGCGGGCCGCGGACGCGGCCCACACAGGAACACGAAGAGGCACGAATACAAGAGAGGCTGATTTTTGGTAGTGGGTCAGTTTGAATCCAGCCCGCCAGAAAATGACAGTTCCTTGTGTAAGAATGAGGTATGCCTAGGCGCTCAAGCAAGAAAAGCGGCACGCCACACGATTTTACGGTAATCGCGCGCAAAGTCGTCGAGCAAGCTATCGGCGAGAAACTGGACGGCTCGCCCCTGCCTGATCCTCCGAACGAAGGCAAGAACCCGGCTGCCGTAGCTTTAGGGAAGCTCGGAGGGTCCAAGGGCGGGAAGGCGCGAGCGAAGGCGCTCAGTCCCGCGAAGCGCAAGGCTATCGCCCGGAAAGCGGCTGAAGCACGCTGGCGCTAGTCTTCGCCGAAGGGCAACCAATCCGCCGAGGTCTCCTTCGGGAAGGCCATCTTCAGCCGTCCTAGGAACTCCGGCCACGTCTTGCAGGTCCGCATAATTGCAGTCGTCGCATGAACGTGCTGAGCCAGTGCGGGATGCCCCACGTCGGCGCTTAGGTACTGGTGGCGTTTATGGGGCCTGTTTCCCTTTTCGTCTTTCGGGTTCAGGCGGCGCAGCGTTTCGACCAAGGACGGCGCCAGGCGTTGGTAGACGATGATGTCCGTGTACTTGCCCACAATCTGGGGCGGGTTCTTGGTCCGTCCTACCCAAGGCCATCCACGAAGGCGGAAGATCTGGCGGTAGAACTCATCAGGGAAACGCTTTGCCCATGCGGCCAATTCCTTACCCAGGTATGTATTTAGAATTGATTCGAGCTTTTCTCGATCCGTGACGTTCTGATAGCCGGTAGCCTCATCGATGAGCGCCGCCAAACCGACAATCGAGAACCCCCGGCTCAGAATCCGGCACTGTTCAGCGATGTGCAACTGATTGGCGCGAAGCGCGTCAGCTTCCTTCGCGTCCATGAACACATGGCAAACCTGAGGGAGGAGCTGGTACCTGTAGCCCATCGCTAGACCGAGCGAAGCTCCAGAAAGAGGCCGAAAAGGAACCGGGTTGGAATTAGCAACTAAGTCGTCAGGAATAAAGGGTTTAAGGTTCTCAGCGGTCAAGAAAACAGGCACTTTGGATTCAACGTCGTAGCGTCTGCCGCCTTTCGCCTTCCCCGTACGTCCGATCGCCTTTAGAAAGCCTGCACGCGAAAGCACCCGCGTCCCGTCCTCCAACACAGCAGCGGGGATGACGACGCCAGCAATCGTCAGTGCCCCTTCGTGCGTGGCGCGCAGCACCTTCAGACGACCCTGAGCGCCCCATCGGGCTTCTGCCGCGCGCCTGGAGATGTCTCGGCGCTGATCTGGCGTCAACCGCTGGGCGCGCTTCTTACCGCCTTCCGACCCGAACTCGGCGGCCGTTTTCGGCTTCTCGTCTGCCATCCATACCCCCTATGCAGTAAGATACTACCACAAATGCGTAGGGGTAGGCACGGTCGACATACAAAGGCGTTCAAGCATAATGGTCAGTATGAATCAGATGAGCACGGCACGGCGAGCGGCGGTCATGAGGGCGCTGGTTGAGGGCAGCAGCATCCGGTCCACGGTGCGGATGACTGGCGCGTCCAAGAACACTATCGTCAAGCTGCTCGCAGATCTCGGCGATGCGTGCTCGAAATTCCAGAACGACGCCATCCGGAACCTGTCTACGAAGCGCGTTCAATGCGATGAAATTTGGTCGTTCGTTGGCGCCAAGGAAAAGAACACGACGCCAGAGACAAGGGCGGCGGGATGGGGCGATATCTGGACGTGGACCGCGATAGACGCGGACGCGAAGCTCATCATCAGTTTCCAGATTGGCGACCGCTCATTTGAAACCGGGAGCGTCTTCATGCACGACGTGGCGTCACGGCTTGCGAACCGGGTGCAACTGACGACAGACGGTCACAGTGTCTATCTGAACGCCATAGATCTCGCGTTCGGCACCGAGATCGACTACGCCCAACTCCATAAGATTTACGCGAACGCTGGTAGCGGCGGTGGTCGGTATAGCCCGCCCGTGTGCGTCGGCTGCAAGCGGACCGAGGTTAACGGGACGCCTGATCCGAAACACATCTCGACGTCTTTCGTTGAGCGCCAGAACCTCACGATGCGGATGTCTATGCGACGTTTCACGCGTCTAACAAACGCGTTCAGCAAGAAAATCGAGAATCATGCGGCGATGGTGGCCCTCTACTTCATGTATTACAACTTCGCCCGCGTCCATCAAACGCTGCGAGTGACGCCAGCGATGGAGGCCGGTGTTAGCGATCACGTGTGGAGTGTTGAGGAGATTGTCGGACTTCTGAACTAGCGCAACCTACCGGATCACCCAGCCCTGGGCGGATCCACCGCAGTTGGGTGCATTGCCACCGCCGCCACAGGTATACGTGAAGGACCGCTCAGCCTTCGACTTGTCGGGCGTCATTCGGATGAACTGCAATCCACAACCGCGCGTACAGGTGACGGTCGTGGTACCGGCTGGAGACGCGATCGCGATCTCGAAGTCCGCTTGGGGCGCTTGAGCCGCCCGGCCTGCAGTCCAACCAAGCGCAATCAAACCAGCCGCCGCAGCCATCCGTATGATCACTAGTCTCATTGGAGCCTCCTGTGTAGGATCTATACACCCGGCTTGAGTAGGCAAGCTACTTTGCCTTTTGGTAGTGTCACAGTCTGATTGAGTGCGGTGTGCTCAGCCTTCAGCGACCCGGACGCCGCTTGTTTCGTCAGCCCTGCATCTACGGCATCTGCTTCCTTATGTGATCGATTACGTGTGCGAAGTCTTGCGACGGGTTGACGTCGATGTATTCCGTATCTTCGTCGCACCACGCTGTGTGGCCTGGTGCCGCGTACCACACCTCGCCAGCCCGAACGGTCTCCTCACGGCCATCGGTGTACCGCAGGTGGAGCGCACCCTTGAGAACATAGCCCCAATGAGGGCACTGGCACATGTCGTCCTCGAGACCCTTGAGGACTGGCGTAAAATCTGTGCCTGCGGCGCACTTTGCATAGCCGACCGTCATCTCACCCCCTCGAACCGCGCGGAGGGTCGCACCGGGTGCATCGAGTAGAACTGGCAGGTTGTCCTTGCTTTCGTGCATCGACGGGCTCCTTTTATCTGTTGGTCGGACGAGTCTTGGTAAAGTCTCGGGCATCCTGACGCAGCGTTAAGGGTGACCGTGCTATGCTTAGCGGTAAGTATATGCCGAGAACCCCCAAGGGACACAAGCGCCCCGCTGACGTCGTATCGAACGCCGTCCACGTCATGAAGATCGCCACTGGCGAAATCGACGAGTCGCTGACCAAGGACGGGAAGAGTAAAGCAGCGGTAGAGCTGGGTAGACGAGGTGGAATCGCGCGAGCCGCTAGCCTGTCGCCCAAACGACGCTCACAGATAGCCAGAGATGCGGCTCAGGCTCGTCACGGTAAGTGATTCATCGTCAGCACTTTGCGATGTGCGTGAATAAAATCTGAATAATTTGGTTGCCATTGTTACGTTGGTTCGCGCGGAGGGTTTCGACGTGCGCACGCAGGGCGTCAGGCAGTTCGCTCAGCGAGCGCGTGTGGGACATGGCCGACGTGGTGGCGATGATCGAGCGCGCGGAGGCTCCGGTTCCGGCTCTCAACGTGAGCGCCGAGCACTCAGCCTAATTGAGACACTACCTGCCTTTTAGATGCATAGTCGGGCAAACTGACCCACTACCTGATTTTTCTGCCTCTGCGTCGAGATGCTTGTCGATCAGCTCTTCCGCGTGATCCACCAGCGAGCTACATAAACGCAGCCGGCCACGATCGCGATGAAGATGACGAGCGGAAGCAGAACTGACAGAAACCCGAAGAGGAGCGAGGCCGCGAATTCGCCGAAACTCACGCGTGTTTCAGCTCTCCTCGCCGCAGCTGCTGATACAGCAGCAAAGCCTCGCGGATGAGACGCAGCGCATCCGGTGGTCCAAGCAAATCCTCGACCACCACCTGCTTGTGCTCGAGCACTTTGTAATCTTCGAAGAACCTGCGGATCTCGCGAAGGATGTGATTCGGTAGCTGCGCATGATCCGTGTAGTCCTTGAACGCAGGGTCCCCCACGCTGACGGCCACAATCTTATCGTCGAGCCCTTTCTCATCCCGCATCCGCATGACGCCGATGGCCCGCGCCTCGACAATCGTGAGCGGGTGCACAGGCTCCTGCCCAAGGACCAACGCATCGAGCGGATCGCCATCGTCGCAGTACGTGCGAGGAATAAAGCCGTAGTTGGCCGGGTAGTGCACTGCGCTGAACAGCACGCGATCGAGTTTCAGCAGTCCGGTCTCTTTGTCCAGCTCGTACTTGTTCTTCGATCCCTTCGGCACCTCGATGATGACCGGAAAGGATTTCTCGACTGAATAATCGTCGACGTAGCAGTCGTGCCAGGGATGCACGCCATCATGATAGTCGATGAGCGATGGTCTGGGGGCGGTGGGCGATGTTCGGTCTGGTCGATGGGCGCGAGCCGGTCTCGTGATGGCCATGGTCGTGTAGGATTGCGACATGCCGGGCTTGTCCCGTCGTGCACTCCTTGAAGCGTTGCTGGCAAGCGCTGCGGGCTCTCGCCTTTCGGCACAGGCGCGCGCACATGCCAAACCAAAGGTTCTTGCAAAAGACGCGGTGACCCACGACTGGGTGTCCTTTCTCGGACCGACACACAACGGTGTGTCAAGCGAGACGCGACTGAGCCGTACACTCCCTCCGCCGCTCGTCTGGGAATTCCCGAAGGGCACGAGTTACGCATCGCCGGCGATCATCGGAGAGCGTCTTACGTTCGTGCATCGCGTCGGCAATGAAGAGATCGTCGAGTGCATGAACGCATACACGGGGGCGCCATATTGGCAGTTCCGCTATGGAACGGACTTCGAAGATCGCTACGGGTATAACAACGGCCCCCGGTCGAGCCCGATCATCGACGGCGATCTCGTTTACACATTCGGCGCTCAGGGGCAGCTCCACTGTCTCGATATTCGTTCGGGAAAGCTGGTCTGGCGACGGAACATCAATGCCGAATACAAGGTGCCACAGGACTTCTTCGGTACGGCCACGACACCGCTCGTCGAAGACAAGCTATTGATAGTCAATGTCGGCGCACCAGGGGGACCGTGCGTAGTCGGTCTCGACAAGGCATCCGGCCGCGAGGTGTGGCGCGCCGGGACGGAATGGGGGCCAAGCTACGCATCGCCCGTTCCCGCCATCGTGCACGGACGCCGGCGCGTGTTCGTGTTCGCGGGAGGTGAATCCACACCTCCGACAGGGGGCTTGCTGTCGATCGACCCGGCCAATGGCCGCGTCGACTTCACGTTTCCCTGGCGCAGCCGGTCGTTCGAATCTGTCAATGCGTCGTGTCCGGTCGTGTTCGACAACAAGATCTTCATCTCGGCGAGCTACCGGACAGGTGGCGCACTGCTGGAAATCAGGCCTGACTTCACTCATCGCGTCCTCTGGACGACGCAGGAATTCGGCCTGCATTGGAACACGCCAATCTATCGCAATGGGTTTCTCTACGGCTTCGACGGACGCAACGAACCCGACGCGTCGCTCGCGTGTGTCGATACAGCGAGCGGCAAGGTGATGTGGCGAGCCACGCCTGAATGGAACGAAACCTTTGCGGCCGGCGGGCAGCGGCGCGAACAGCTTCTGAGTACCTATCGCGGCTCGCTGCTGGCGGTCGATGGCCACTTCCTCTGCCTGGGCGAGCTCGGCCACCTCGTGTGGATGGATCTCTCGCCGAAAGGCTACAAAGAAATTTCGCGGGCGTGGCTCTTCGGCGCGCGCGAATCGTGGGCGCTTCCCGTGCTCAGTCGCGGGCTTCTCTATCTTGTGCAGAACACGCGAGACGTGATCAACGGTGCCGGGCCGCGACTGTTGTGCTACGACTTGCGGGCGTGAGAACCGGTTCTGGGTGCTGGGTTGTGCGTTCTGGGTTTTTGTTCCAAGATTTGGTTCCGTTCCTGATTCTCTCGGCCGACCGAGAGAACCTAGAACCGAGCACCTACGACCGAGAACCTAGAACCGGAACCCAGCACGCAGAACCCAGCACCCAGAACCTTTGAGATCGATCTTGACCGGTCCACCCGTTATCAGGTAACACGCACTCCACAAAGGGAGGCTCCTTATGCGCAGGACTCATGGTGTGATCGCGGCGTTCGCCGCGTCGGTGCTGCTGATGTCCGGACTTCCGGGCTGCAGTACCGCACAACCCCCGGCCCCCGAACCCGAAACAGCTGCCGCCGCGAAGACCGAGCGGTGGAGTCATCAGGATTGGCCAACCGGCCCCTACCGCGTCGTCGAGAACTGGCCTAAGCCGTTGCCCGACACGCGGCATCCGCACCAGGGCTGGACGTGGGGCTCGTTCGGCGGGGTCTATGCCGAATCCCCCGATCGCATCTGGATAGCGATGCGCGGCGAGTTACCGCTACCCGAAGGCGCCGCACCATGGACGCCGTATGCCGCGCTGAATCCGACGCGCGGCGTTGCGACGGGCAACGGCGACGGGATTAGCGCCACGTGCGAGCCCACCGAAAAACGGGGATGGGAACGGCGCTTCGAGCACTCGATCATCATCGTCGACGGCGAAGGCAACCTGGTCGACGAATGGCCGCATCTCGACCCGATGTTTTCGAAGCTGCCGTGCGGCCGTGGACCGCATCAGATCAAGATCAGTCCGTACCGATCCACAAAAGCACGTCTGGATCATCGACGACCAGCTTCACGTGATCTACAAGTTCACCTACGATGGCAAGCTCGTGTTCACGCACGGCGAGCTCGGCGTGCGCGGACGGGGCCCGAACACGTTCGATCGCCCGACCGACATCGCGTGGCTGCCCGACGGCACCTACTTTATCTCGGACGGGTACGGCGGAAAGCGCGTCGCGAAGTTCGACCCGAACGGCAAGTTCATCATGGACTGGGGGCAGGCGCCGAAAGACCCGCAGAACCCCGGGCCGAACGAGTTCAACACCGTCCACAGCATCGCCATCAGCGCAGACCGGAAGCTCTTCGTTGTCGACCGCGGCCATCAGCGCATGCAGGTCTTCGACGAAAACGGCAAATTCCTCGACATGTGGCCGCTGCGCTCGCCGCACTGGCCGAGCAGCCAGGGCACGCTGATGGTCAACCATTTCATCGATCAGGACGGATTCATCTGGGTCGGCGATTCGCCGACGGCCCGGATCCTCAAGTTCGATCAGAAGGGCAACCATCTGTATAGCTGGGGCGCGCCGGGTGGACCGGCGGGACGGCTGAACTGTTCGCACGGCATGTCGACAGACCAGAAGGGCAACCTCTATCTTGCCGATTGCATGGCGGGGCGAGTGCAGAAGTTCGAGCCGGTTCCAGGCGCTCCTAAGGAGAAAGTGGCGGGTCAGATTCTGCGGACATGGGATAAGACCGCGAAGACGACGTCTAATTAGTTCTCTGCGGTTCCAGGTTCTGGGTTCTACGTGCTGGGTTCTCGTTCTGGGTTCCGGGTTCTGGGTTCCGCGTTTTGGCTCGCGAACCCAGAACCTCAGAACCCAGAACCCCGAACCTTGAGATGCACCGTGGCCACCATGTGCATGTAGCCTCCAACGCGGGCATATTGATCCGAGGCCGCCTCTTTGATGTGCTGCCGCGCGAGATCTGCACTGCCGAGCGCCTCCGAATACAGCGCGATGTACAGGTGGGCGTAGAACAATCCACCGGGCTGATTCCCTGCGGCCTTCAACACGTCCTGCGGCGTGAGCGTGCCGCGGAACATCTGGTAGACCTCGCGCATCGGCAGACGTGAGTCGGGCCCAACCGGCAGCAGCGCCGCACGCGCCTTTTCAGGTGTCTGTTCCCGCGCAACGCAGAGGAAATGCCACGCCGCGTTCTCGACATCGTCGGGATTGACGGTTCGGTGCGATTCGAACTGGCGACGGCAGTCCGTGAAACGACCCGCGTAATACAGTGCAATGCCGCGCTGCCACAGCTGAGACGCTTCATCAGGGATGAGTTTCGCGAGCTCATCGAAGGTTCTCGCCGACTCCGCAACCTGCCCTGCCTCGAACTGGCCGACTGCGCGAGTCAACAGTGCCTGAGGACTCTGTGCGGAAAGCAGCACAGACGCGAGCACAAGAAAAGCCGCGCGCAGTGTTAACCACAAAGGGTGACGGGCATTCATCGAAGATCCAGTGCAATCAGCGTATCGTCGTTGCGGACGTACAGCACACCGTCGGCAAGCGCCGGATAGGCGCGAACGGTTGGTGGAACGATCTGCGCCTTCGCGATTGTCTGGAAGGACTTCGGCGACGCTGCGGCAAGAATCAACTCACCTGTCTCGCGGACGATCAGCAGACGATTGCCGGCGAGCGTCACGCTTCCCGCGCCAAATCGCTCGGTGCTCCACAGCACCTTTCCGCTCTGCAGATGAACCGCGCGAAACACGGGGCCGAATTCCTGACGGCCGTGAAAGCCGTAAAGATGCCCTTCGTGATGAACGCTCGTCGCGTAGTGATTCGACAGTACGTCGTTCGACAGCCACACATCGACGAGCTTCGTGCCATCGAACTGCAGAAGACCGGCACCAGGCCCGTACTCGGCCGACACGAAAATCGCGTTGCCGACCACGAGCGGCGTCGCCGCATTCACAGACGCCGCCTGGCGTGCACGCCACGGGCGCTGAAAGCGAACCTGCCCTGTTGCGGGATCGAGTCCGACCAACCCTTCACGCGTCAGAAACACCGCGTAGCGGCGGCCGAGAATCGTGGCGCCCACTCCGGAGGAATAGCTGGCGGCATCGGCCGTCGCCGTCCACACCGCCTTCCCGCTTTGCGCATCGAAGGCGACGATGCCGCCTTTCCTGCCGCCGATGTTTGCGATGACCTTTCCCTCGTCGATCAGCGGCGACCCGGCGGCGCCGAAGAATCCCTTCGCCACTTCGAACTGTCGCATGGCGTCGACGTCCCACAGGGGCTTCCCCGTCGCCAGCTCGACTGCATGCAGCTTGCCTTCCGCTCCATAGGTGTAGACGCGGCCATCGCTAACAACAGCAACCGCGCGCGGCCCTTCATCGAACCCGAAATCATCGCGATACGTTGTGGGATAGGCGTGGCGCCATTGCGGCGCACCGGTGAGCGCATCGAACGATTCGACGACTTCGCGATCGGCGACGCGGTGAAACAGAATGAGTCGATTCTGTGCGACGACCGGTCCGCTCAGCCCCTGCCCGACCTGTTTGCGCCAGATGACGCGCGGGCCCGTCGACGCCCATTTTTCGGTCAGCGGCGCGCCGGTGTAGATGCCGTTTCGTGCCGGCCCGAGAAATTGTGGCCAGTCAGCAGCAAAGACCGGCGTGCAGAGGAAGAGCGCCAGCACGAGACGGAGCATTGGAAGATTCGCAGATTCGCAGATTGTGCGATTGGAAAATACATGTCGACGGCCAATCAATCGAGCAATCCTCCAATCGTCATTCTTCCAATCTGACAGTTCGCGAATCTGACAATCTACGAATCTGACAATCTGCGAATAGTGCGATTAGAAGAAGGCCCTGGCGTGCCACGAGTCAGCGGCTTTCACTTCCCACTTACCGTCGAGCAGATCGCCAACGCGCGTCAGCGTGTTGTCGAAGACGCGCGTATTCGGGCCGACAGGTACCCGGATGCGGCCAACTGGGCGAAGCGGTCGCGCGAGACACGAACGACGGCCCCGCCCTCCCGATAGAGGACCGGACCATTGTTGATGAGTTCGAGCCCGAGGACGGTTTCCAGCTGTTGCATGCGCCGCACCAGCGCATCGATGGAGCATCCAGAAACGCCCGCGGCCCGCTCGTCGACGCCGACCAACATGAACTGGTCGTGGCGCAGATCGCGGCCGGCCTTGAGCGACACGCCGTGCGCCATCCATTGATTGATAAACGCGTCGGTCTCGTCGAGCACACGGCTGCGCTCGATCGCGGAAAGAGGCCGCTCGGCAGCGAAAATCCACAGTCGGGCATCGGCGGGAAGCTGTTCAAAAGCGATACGCGGCATCGTTTAGTCGCGGGGCCCCAACACCCGCTCCTCGCCGCTCGCTTGCGGGGCCCCATCGCCCCGCGTCGCTCGCGGCTCTGCGTGCATTATTCTATCGCGCCGGCCCGCCGGATATAACATGTCGCAAGTTGTACCACCAGCATCACGTCCAAGAAAAGCTGTGTGATAGTGGTGCACGCAGCAAGCCCCGCAGAAATCCCCGTCTGGTCCGATCGCAGTAGGCACTTATTTTCTGGGAGGTCCGATGAAACAACCACGAAGACACGAAGGCACGAAGCGACGCACATTGGTATTGTTGGCGGCGGCCGCTGCGGTTGTGTGGTTGAGCGCGTCGGCGTCGGCGCAGAACGGCAATCGGGCGGCCGGTCACCCCAACACCTTGACCGCTCAGGAGCAGCAGGAAGGGTGGATGCTGCTCTTCGACGGCAAGACGCTGGACAAGTGGAACGTCACGCCTGAGCTGGCGAAGGTCTGGAAGGTCGTGGACGGCGCCATAAAGGCCGACCTTTCAGGCGACGGTGGGACGATGTACACCAAGGAGGCGTTCGATAACTTCGCATTGAAGGTTGAATTCCGTGCACATCCGGACATCAATTCCGGCATCATCCTCCGCCAACCACCGCCTGAGCCAGCACCGGCGCCCGGAGAAAAGCCAGCACGGCCAGCGGGCGGCCCCGGCTACGAGCTGCAGATTCGCGACAGAAATCCTGGCAATTACAGCAGCGGGGACTTTCTGACCGGTAGCGTCGTCAATGTTGGTAAGGCACCGCACGACGCGAAGATCATTCCGAACCAGTGGAACACGCTGGACGTCACGGTCGACAAGGATCACTTCGTCGTGCTCTTCAACGGCCGCAAAGTGGTCGATGCCCAAGACTCGAGGCGAGGGTCGGGAACCATCGGCCTTCAGCTCGCGCATCCCGAGGATGTCCGTCAGGCAAATATTGAATTCAGAAATCTGAAGGTTCGTAAGATGCCGTAAGTACAAAATCGTTGCAGCGGAGTAGAGGGCACACGCCCCTCTGCTCCGCCCTTCGCGTTTGTCTCTTCTTTTGTCCTCCATACCACAGTTGGAACTCCAATCATTTTCTGTTGTTCGCCGTATTTTCCTGGCGCATATTCAGCCGTCACAACACCACGTAGCCAGGACTTTTCGCGAGCGGTTCTCGAACTGGGACTTCACCCTGGCGCGGCGCGTCCGGCTGGGCTCGCGTGCGAACCTGCGCGTGCAGCTCCAGGTCTACAACTTGTTCAACCAGGTGGAGTTCGTCGCACTGAACGCGGATTACCTTTTCAGCGCGACCGGCAACGCGTCACCTGACACCGGCAAGTACACGCACACGACCACTCCACGAATCGTGGGGATCACTATGAAGCTCGACTTTTAACCATCGTCGGTTCATTAAGTTCGTCGGTTCGTAGGGTTCGTTAGGTTCGTTAGGTTCAGGGCAGCCCGGGTTGCCAGGCTACCCTGAGTCTTGTACGGTGAGCAGTTCCTTGGATCACCACCTATATCGCGGGTAATCGATTTCATTACTGGTTTTTTGCCTCATCTGCCACTGATCTGTACTATTTTTGGTCTGTATCCAATGTGCACTCACCGCATAGTTTTCTGTTGTTGGCCGTATTTTCCTGGCGTATAGTCCCACTTGCTTTCACAGCTCAGTCAGTTTTCGCGAGCGTGTTTTTCTTTTAAGCACAGAGGGGCTCGCATGAAGTGGCTACTCAAGACCCGCCGCATCACGCCGGTGTCTGCCGGCTACCAGTACTACTCCGATCGCGCGCCGGCATTCAGCACGGCACACGCCTTCGCATTTGCCCGCAACAGTTTCGTGTATCGATCGGCAAACAACGATCTCGCTGAGGGAGGCAGCACTTCGCACCGATTGCCGCGGTGTCGATGGTAACGGTCGACGTGGAATAGATAGAGAGAGCGTTCGGGGTTCGCTGTCATCAACGTCCTGTCTCGACAGAGGGGGTCGGAAAGGAGCCAAAGCGATGGATGGCACACGAAAGTTCGTTCTCAGCGTGTTCATTTGTGTCCTCATGATCTGTCTGGCCGGCGCACCTCGCGCCTTCGCTCAGGGTCAGAACGCAATTCTTACAGGAACAGTGACAGACAATGCCGGGGTCGTGCCCGGAGCGACGGTGGCCGCCACCGACCCCACGACCGGATTGACACGCTCGGCGGAATCAAACGAGCAGGGGGTCTTCCGCGTCCTGTCGTTGCCCGCCGGTAGATATTCAGTGCGTATCGAGATGGCGGGATTCAGGCAAATCAACCTGAACGATATCCAGCTCGTCAGCGGCGAGACACGCGACCTTGGCAGGCTCGTGCTCGAGGTCGGCACGCTCGCCGAAGCGGTGACCGTGTCTGCGGAAGTGACACCGGTGAATACGACGACGGGTTCGCTTCAGCGGAACATGACCGGCGACCAGTTGACGATGATTCAAGTCAAGGGACGCGACATCTTCGGCATGATGAAGATTCTGCCGGGCGTCAGCGATACGACGTTCAGCCGTGACTACGCGGCTTGGCAGTCGGGCCGCGGCCTCAGCATTAACGGCGGTACTTCACTCAATAAGAATACGACCATTGACGGCGTGTCGGTCGGCGAAGAAGGCGGCGATGGCACGACGCACGTCACGCCGAACCTGGATTCGATTGGCGAAGTCACCGTCATTACCAACGGTTACACCGCCGAGAACGGCCGACAGTCGAGCGGCCTCATCCGCATTGTCACCAAATCGGGCACAAACCAGCTGAAGGGATCGGCCTGGTATAACGCTCGGCGCGACGAATGGAACGCGAACGACTACTTCCGCAAAAAGCAGGGTGCAGAGAAGCCATTCTTCGAAGTCGATATCTCGGGCTACAGCATCGGCGGTCCTGTCGTGATTCCGGGTCTCCTCGACAGCCGCTCGAGCGAGAAGAAAGCCTTTTTCTTTGTGTCGCAGGAGTTCGTCGATGACGTTCGTCCGACGGCCGTACTGCGGACGAACTTGCCGACCGAGGCAGAACGCCGGGGCGACTTCTCTCAAACGCGAATGACGAACGGGCAGATCCAGCCGATTATCGATCCGCTGACTGGACAGCAGTTTCCCGGGAACATCGTTCCGCAGAACCGCATGCACCCGATGGGCCAGCAGATGCTCAATCTGCTGCCGCTGCCCAACGGCGTGATCAATCAAGCGTCGGGTCAACAGTGGACGTCGAACGACGCACAGGACACGACGCCGATTCACAAGCGCCGGAACCTCATCATGCGGATCGACGGCGTGTTGAGCCCGAGTCAGCGGGTCAGTTTCAGATCGATCCTCGACCGCGACGACAGCATCACGTTCAACCGCGTGGCGCCCGGCGTCGGCTCGCACAATAACGTGTTCCCCGGCGACTTCGTGAGCGGCTCGCACAGCAAAGTGCTGAGCAGCTCGATGGTCAACGAGATGAACGTCGGCTTCTCGCACAACCATTACGGTTTCAGGGTCGGCACCGGAAAGCTCGAGATGGAGGATTACACCTCCTATTACCGTTCGGCCTTCCCGTTCGATCCGCCACGACTCGAGCCATTTGGTTCGTATGGCGATCCGAAGCTGAGTCGTATCAACGTCGACGAATACCCCTACATGCCCGACATCCTCTTTCTTGGTGGCAATCGCTCGAACCTCGCGCGATGGCGTCCATGGGCCGGAAACACACGGCCGGGGCCGACCTGGAACGAGAACTATCGCTACACGTTCCAGAATGACCTCTCGTGGACCAAGGGCCGCCACAACCTGAGGTTCGGGTTCGTGACCGAACGCGACAGCAAGACGGAACCTGGGTCGGCGACGTACGCCGGCGTGTACGACTTCGGGCACAGCGGCGACAATCCGCTCAGCACGGGCAACGGCTATGCGAACGCGCTGCTCGGCTACTTCACCAGGTACGAAGAGCGGACCAATCGCGTCGATCGCGAGCGCCGGCACTGGCAGACCGATTTCTATGCACAGGACAGCTGGCGCGTGACACCCCGCATGACATTGGATTACGGCCTTCGCGTCGCCCATCACGGCGCGATCTACGAAGTGCGAGACATGAACTCGGCGTTCGATCCCGGGTTGTACGATCCGAAGAAGACGCCGGTGTTCTATGAGCCGTATTGCACGGCCGGCGTCAGCGGAGCGCAAGCGTGCGCGGCGGCGAACCGACGAGCGAGGAATCCCCTGACCGGAGAAATCGTGGCGTACGCCTACCAGGGCACAACCGTTCCTGGCTCGGGCAGCACCAGCAACGGCATATTCAGAGGAGGGCTCCCCGGAGAGAAGGCAGGGTGGTACTACGACATGCCCTACTTCTCCTATGGTCCGCGCATCGGGTTTGCGTGGGATTTGACCGGCGACGGCAAGACCGCCATCCGTGCCGCCGGCGGCATCTTCTACAACTTCCTCAATCAAGGCCAGTACGCATTCGACGGCGGCCCGCTGATTACACAGGACAAGATCATCCGTGCCGCGTCGATCGACGATGTGGCGGCGCTCGGCAACGCGGGAACGCAGTTCGCGGAAACCCCTCAGCAGACCGGTCTGCCCGAGGGCTTCCCGCTCATCACGCACGGGCAACAGATGTCGGCCGGCGAGCTGCGGCCCGAGACCTACTATCAAGCGAACCTCGCGTTTCAGCGCGACATCGGCTTCAGCACCACCGCCGAAATCGCGTGGGTCGGCAACTTCGGACGCAACTTCTGGCGCCTGAAGGACTCGAACAACATCGCCCCCAACGCATACGCTGATCCGAAGAATCTCTTCAACAACGAACCGATCACGGTCAACCCTATCCGGCGCGATTACGCGGGCATCGGCAACATTCGATACCTCACGACCGGGGAGGACACGCTCAACTACAACGCACTGCAACTGAGCGTGCAGCGCCGGTACAGCCGCGGGTTGCAGATGGGCCTGGCGTATACGTTGTCGAAGTCCGAGGGAATCCAGGGTTATGACTGGCTCACCGAAGAGTTGTACGGCGAGCAGGGGCTGCGCGATCACTACTATGGACCGCCAACCGTCACGACTGCGCAGCTCACCAACATCACCGGCATCACCCGGGCCGACCGCCGGCACGTGCTGGTCTTGCACTACAGCTACGAGATTCCGACGCTGAATCTTCCGGTCGTCAAGTACCTGCTCAGCGACTGGGAGGCATCGGGTGTGACGCAGTTCTCGTCGGGCTACGCGCTCGACCCGATCTGCGGCACCACGCTCGGCGGTGTCGACAATATCGACCCGTCGTTGAGCGGCATCTTCAGAGCGGGAACGACGATCGCAGACTTGAACAACACGAATTCGCGCTGCGAGTTGACGGGCGAGCCGATCTTCCAGGTCAACCGCGCTGCGAATGTGGCTGAAGAAGATCAGATGCACTTCAACCCGAACGCGTTCCGCCGGCCGCTGCCGAACGGCAAGGTCGGCAACCTCGGCAACGCGCCGGTGGGCGTACTGCGCCATCCCGGGCATTCGAACTGGGACTTCACGTTAGGACGCCGCTTCAGGATCGGCAGCCGCACGAACCTCCGCCTGCAGTTCCAGGTGTACAACCTGTTCAACCAGGTGGAATTCATCGCGCTCAACGCGGACTATCTCTTCGGCGCAAACGGCGTCAATACCTCGGCCGACACGGGCAAGTACACGACGACGACCAATCCGAGGAACGTCGGACTGACGCTGAGGTTCGACTTTTAGTGGGTTCGTAAGAGTTCGTCAGGTTCGTAGGGTTCGTCAGGTTCGTAGGGTTCGTCAGGTTCGTCAGGTTCGTTGGGTTCGTTGGATTCGTTGGGTTCGTTGGATTCGTTGGGTTCGGGGCGGGCCGGGGTTCTCGGCCCGCCCTGTTTCTTGTACGCTAGGGCCATGCGAGTCGATGACCGGAGTCCGGAAAGCACATTTTCCTGGATCGAACAGCTGCTGCAGAACGGCAATGTTGATGCGGCGTTCGACCAGCTGATCGAGCGTTTCCGGCAGGAAAAGGAATACCGCCGGGTGTTTGATGCAAAGTTGATGAAGAAGCGGCTGGAGCTGAACCTGCCCCTGGTCTCACAGCCCACTCTTGCCGAACTGCCCAATCACGCTCAACAGGCGTATCAGGACGCACAGGTGACGACGGCGCGTGAAGTTGGCGAAATGTTTCTTGCAGACGGAGATATCCCCGGAGCGTGGCCGTATTTCCGCGCGGTCGGCAACGCTGAACCCATCATCAAGGCCCTCGACACCTTCGACGTGGACGAGTCGGATACACCGGATTCACAGGAACGGCTTGGCAACGCGATTCAGATCGCTTTCCAGGAAGGCGTGAATCCGCGCAGGGGATTGGAGCTGATTCTCAAACACTACGGCCTCTGCCGGGCCATCACGATGTTCAGCGCCTACCCGCAGACCGACGGACGGAGTGAATCGCTGCGCTTGCTCGTTCGATCGCTTCACGATCAGCTGGTCGATAACCTCGTTCGTACAATTGCCGCTGTCGAGGGAACCAGGCCCGAGAGCCATTCGATTGCCTCGCTCGTCGCCGAACGCGACTGGCTGTTCGAGAACAACGCGCAGCACACCGACAGCTCGCACCTGGTCGCGGTGCTGAGATTGAGCGGTGAACTGGACGATGAACCAACACTGCGGCTGGCCGTGGAATTGGCCGACTACGGAACGCGTCTCGGCCAGACGTTCCAGTTCACGGACGACCCTCCGTTCGATCACGTCTACGAGGATCGCGGCATCTATCTCAGGGCCCTCGCCGGCGAGGACGTCGACCGCGCGGTGAAACACTTCGAAGAGAAGGCCGCCCGTTTCGACCCCGAAGAATATGGGACTCAACCAGCCGAAACGCTGGTCGGCCTCTTCATCCGCCTCGAACGGTACGAAGAAGCGATCGACACGTTCCGACGATACCTGGCCGACGTCACTCCAGAGCACCTTTCGTGTCCCTCGCTGCCGCAGCTGTGCCAGATGGCTGGAGATTTCGACCAGTTGAAGGACGTGGCGAGACAGCAGGCCGATGTCTTGAGCTATATGGCGGGGGCGATTCAAAGCAAGTCCACAAAATTCGTGGGGTTGTAAAGTTCGTGGGGTTCGTGAAGGTTCGAGGGGTTCGTGAAGGTTCGAGGGGTTCGTGAAGGTTCGTGGGGTTCGTGAAGGTTCGTGGGGTTCGTGAAGGTTCGTGAGGTTCGTGGGTTCGTGAGGTTCGTGGAGTTCGTGAGGTTCGGTGGGTTCGTGGGTTCGCAGCGAGTTCGAACCCTGCGAACGTTACACTCCCACGAACCACGAACTTTTAACTAACCGCCGAAACCCCTACCGGAGAATCCACTGCACGCCGACGACGATCGTGCCGGCGTTGACGCCTAGATTTTCTCCCGCCGTCCCCGCATTCGAAATGTGATGGTTGCGCAGCTCGATGGTCAAACCGGGGCCGCGCCAGGGCGTCCAGCGAAGACCAAGACCGCCGAAATGCTGAAAATTGAAGATGCGATCGATCTCACGGACCTCGAGTGACGTCCAGAGAATGCCGACGCCGGCGACGATGTAGGGCGTCACGGGCCGATCGTTCCAGAAGTGCACGCGACCGGCGAGTCCGCCTAGTCCAGCCGTAATCGCGCCGGCTGGCTGGTAATACGCGAAATACGTGGCTTCGCCGTACAGCTCGATCCGATCCGTCACGAACCATCCCATCTGCGGGTGGAACGCAATGAAGCTGATATCGCTTCGTGTCTTGCCGAAGAACGGGCTCCATGAATGGCCCCAGCCCCACGCCAGCCCGCGCGTCCGGCTGTTCGCATCGAAGCGAGGTATTCGAGTGATAGTTGACTGCGCAGAAGCCGGGAAAGATTGCCCGCAGACCAACGCAAGGAGCAGGATCGCGCGGCCAATCCCCAATCCCTAATCCCCAATCACTGCAGCATCAGCTAAGCCAGAAGCTCCGTTTTGACGACACCGTGGACGTCAGTGAGCCGGAAGTGTCGCCCCTGATATTTGAACGTCAGTTTCGTGTGGTCAACACCCAGACAGCGAAGAATCGTCGCGTGCAGGTCGTGCACGTGCACGGGGTCTTTCGTAATGTTGTAGCAGTAATCGTCTGTCTCGCCGTATGTGATACCGGGCTTCACACCTCCGCCCGCGAGCCACACGGTGAAACAGCGTGGATGATGGTCGCGCCCGTAATCGTCCGCCGTCAGCTTCCCCTGACAGTAGACCGTTCGCCCGAACTCCCCGCCCCACACGACCAACGTATCCTCGAGTAAACCGCGCTCTTTGAGATCCTGGATGAGCGCGGCGGCCGGCTGATCGGTGTCCTGACACTGCCCCACGATCAATTTCGGCAGGGTGGTGTGATGATCCCATCCTCGATGAAAGAGCTGGATAAAACGGACGCCGCGCTCGGCCAGACGTCTCGCCAGCAGACAGTTGGCAGCAAACGTGCCGGGCATGCGCGACTCGGGCCCGTACATCTCGAAGATGCGATCGGGCTCCTTTGAGAGATCCGTGAGATCGGGCACCGACGTCTGCATCCGATAGGCCATCTCGTACTGCGCGATGCGCGTGGCGATTTCCGGATCGGTCGACTCTTCCTGCTTCATCTGGTTGAGCTTCCCGAGGTAGTCGAGGTATCGGCGGCGTGCGGCGCTGCTGAATCCCGGAGGGTTCGAGAGGTACAACACCGGATCGCCTGTCGATCGGAACTTGACGCCCTGGTATTTGCTGGGAAGAAATCCGCTTCCCCACAGCCGATCGTAGAGCGGCTGATCACCGGGCCTGCCCGTGCCCTGCGACACCATCACGACAAACGAAGGCAGATCGTTGTTTTCGCTCCCCAGTCCGTAGGAAATCCATGCGCCGATGCTGGGCCGCCCGGCCAGCTGCGCGCCGGTCTGGAAGAACGTGATGCCGGGATCGTGATTGATGGCTTCGGTATGCATCGACTTGATGAAGCACAAGTCGTCGACGACCTTCGCCGTGTGCGGCAGCAGCTCGCTGACCCACGCTCCAGACCGCCCGTGCTGGGCGAACGCAAACTTCGGAGGCGCCACGGGGAACGTCGCCTGCGTCGAGGTCATGCCCGTCAACCGCTGTCCCATTCGAATCGAGGCCGGCAGCTCCGAGCCGCGCAGATCGTGCAGCCGCGGCTTGTAGTCGAACATGTCCATCTGCGACGGCCCGCCCGATTGAAACAGGTAGATCACCCGCTTGGCCGTCGGCGCAAAATGAGGCAAACCCTCGAGCGCCCCTATCGCTCCGGCCCCGGCGCGCAGATCTTCGCTCAGCAGCGTCGCTAGCGCGGCCGTACCGATACCCGCACTGGTCAACCCGAAAAACTGCCGGCGCGTCAAGCGCAACTGATCGTCTAGCTGCGGATCCATGTCACTCCTTCGTGATGGTCTCGTCCATGTTCAGGATCAGACTGGCGAGGGTGGAGTACGCAGCGAGCTCGCTGGCATCCAGCTCTTCATCCCTCGGAGATTCCCCTTGGCTCAAATACTTCCGCGCAGCATCGGGATTGTTTTTGTACTCATGCAGATAGCTCGAGAGGGCATCGTGCAGCACGGTGGCCTCGAGCGGGTTCGGAAGACGCGCGGTCGCCAGACGGAACGCAAGTGCAATCCGCTCTTCCGAGCCCGTGCGACGTTCTTTCATCACACGCTCAGCGAGCTTGCGTGAAGCCTCGAGATATGTCACATCGTTCATAAGATCCAGCGCCTGTAGCGGCGTGTTGGTTCGCGTCTCGCGAACGACACACGCCTCGCGTCCGGCGGCGTCGAAATTCATCAAAGACGGAGGCGGACTCGATCGTTTCCAGTACGTGTACAGGCTGCGGCGATACAACTTGTCTCCTTTGTCCTGCACGTAATCCTGTCCCGAGAGCTCTTTCCACAATCCCGCGGGTTGATACGGCTTGACCGAGGGCCCGCCGAGCTGTTCGACGAGCAACCCCGAGACGGCGAGCGCCTGATCTCGAATCGCCCCGGCCGACAGCCGCAACCGCGGCGCGCGCGCCAGTAGACGATTCTCGGGATCCTTCTGCAGCAGCTCAGGCGTGGCTTTGGAGGACTGGCGATACGCCGCGCTCGTCACGATGATCTTCTGCATCGCCTTGATGTCCCATCCCGTGCGCACGAACTCGGTCGCGAGCCAGTCGAGCAGCTCGGGATGACTCGGCCACTCACCTTGCGAGCCGAAATCCTCGACCGTTTTCACAAGCCCCGCACCAAAGTACATCTGCCAGAAGCGATTCACCGCCACACGGGCGGTCAGCGGATTCGCCGGATCGACCAGCCAGCGAGCAAACCCGAGCCTGTTGTTTGGAGCCCCTTTGGGCAGCGACGGCAGAATGGCGGGAATTCCCGGTGTGACCTTCTCGCCAGGTTTGTCGTACGCGCCGCGCAGCAGGAGGAATGTCTCCCGCGGTGTCTCCCGCTCCTGCATCACCATCACGGTCGGAAGACCGTCGGCAAATGTCGCCTGCAGCCTCCGGCTGGCGACAAGCGTATGCCAGGCTTGCTGAACGCGCGCAGGTGCATGATTCTCGAGAAAGTAGAGCGTGATCTTTTCGGCCTGCGCATCGCTTCTCTTTGCGACCGGGATGCCGGCAATCTCGGCGATCGATTCGCCCGTCGCGACAACCGCTGCATGCTGACTGGACAATGCTGCGTCGTATACCCGCACGTCGTCGATCTGTCCGTGGAACCGGTTGCTCGGCCCTCCACCGCCGCCAATCCGCATCGGGTCTCGCGATTGAAAATTCTGATTCACGTCGTCCAGGTGGATCGCGAGCTCCTGCGATCGTCCATCGACGTAAATCTTGATTCCCTCGGCGGTCCGCGATCCGTCGTAGGTCATCATCACGTGCTGCCAGCGGTTGAGCGCGATCGGCTTCAGGGTCTCAACGCGCGCACCATCGTCCAGCCAGCGCAGGATCAGATTGGCCTGCACCTTTCCGTTCTTCAAATACAGACCGTATCCGGTGTCTTCCTCGACGTCTTTCGTGCGCGTGATGATGGCGCCGGTGTCGGCGGTCGGATTGATCCACGCCGCCAGCGTGAACTTGCTCTGGAACCCGAAGGCGCCGATCTCTCCGCCAAGGATGAAGCGCTTGCCGTCAAAGCTGGCGGCCTCGCCAATTCGACCTGACGAAAATTGCGGCGGCCCCTCTTGAAACTGCGCGTTGACCGGTTTGGGCGCTGGCGCCGGGACGGCATCGGCGTCGTACTGTTGCGGCCTGGGCGCGGCGAGCTGCGCCCTGAACTGGCCGGTCAGATCCCCATCCAGCGGAAAATGCGCAATCAGGTCGTTCGGAATGGACCAGTGGATCGCGGCGGACTTGTCAAGCGTCGATTCCCAGGCCCGCTGCGCCTTCGCGGATTCTGCCCGCAAACTGTCGAACCCTTTTTCGGCCGCCACCAGCTCGCGATCGATCTGATTCAATTGCGCCTGCTGCGCGACGGTCGGTGCCTGAATCATCGGCGCAGAGTTGCCGTACTTGTTCGCCTTGCCGCGCTCGGGAATGTTGTTGAAGTAGGCGAAGAGCTGGTAGAACTCCTTCTGTGAAAACGGGTCGTATTTGTGATCGTGACATCGAGCGCAGCCCAGCGTGAGCCCCATGAAGACGGTTGACGTGGTCTCCACGCGATCGACGACGTACTCGACCGCATATTCTTCCGGGATGATGCCGCCTTCACCGTTGCCGCGATGATTGCGATTGAACCCCGTGGCGATCTTCTGATCCAGGGTCGGACGCGGAAGCATGTCCCCTGCGATCTGCTGCACGGCGAACTCGTCGAAGCGCACGTTGCGGTTGAAGGCCGCAATCACCCAGTCCCGCCAGCGCCACATGTACCGCTCGGCATCGGTCTGATAGCCATTGGTATCCGCATAGCGGGCTGAATCGAGCCACGTCGCCGCCATCCGTTCTCCATATCGCGGAGATGCCAGCAGACGATCGACCACTTTGTCGTACGCGTTCGGCGATCGATCGGCAAGAAATGCGTCGATGTCGGAGGGCGTCGGCGGCAGCCCCGTCAGGTCCAGACTGACGCGCCGGATTAACGTGGTGCGATCGGCCTCTGGCGCGGGTCTCAGATCTTCCTGCTCGAGCCGATTCAGCACAAACGCATCAATTTCGTTTCGGACCCATGACCGGTTTCTGACTTCGGGAAGGGGCGCGCGTTTGGGGGTCACGAAGGACCAATGGTTCTCCCATTTGGCGCCCTGCTCTATCCATCGTTGGATGAGGTTGATCTCGCGGTCGGTCAGCGTGCGCCCCGAAGCAGGCGGCGGCATGCGCCGGGCAGGATCAGCAGCCGTGATCCTTCGAATCATCTCGCTCTTGGCGACCTCGCCCGGAACGATGGCGAAGCGGCCGCCGAGATCCTGCTTGGCGTCGGTCTCGAGATCGAAGCGGAGCTTCGTCCGCCGCCGCGCCTGATCTGGCCCGTGGCAGGTGAAGCATTTGTCCGAGAGCAGCGGTCTGATGTCGCGATTGAACTCGACAGAGGTCGTCTTTTCCCCGGTCGCCTGGCCCATCAACCAGATGGGCGAAAGCAGCAGCAGGGCGAAAGCGGATGCCGCAATGCGCATGCGTGTCTCTTTCTTAGTCGTGGAGTTCAGCCTGATCCGAATCAACTGTGCTCCTGCCGAGGCCGCACGTCAAGCGTAATGTTTTCTACAACTTAACCATCCAACCACCTCTGGTTGGATCTACGGCTTGCGGAAGAGTACGAGGTAAAGCGACGCCGGCTGGCTGTTGGGCGCCCAGGCCGGTATGGTTCTCACATGCTTCAACGCGGCACCCACCTCGGCCTGAACGACCTCGGGCGGCACGCCGTGTCCACCGCGATTCGCGCGAACGCCCGATGGCACCTCCGATTTCTCACGCGGCGGAAAGTCGATAATCGCGAGCCTTCCACCAGGCTTCAACGACGCCGCGAGGCTCCGAATCATCTCGTCAGGTTGGGTGAAATGGTGGTACGCGTCGCGAACGAGGATCGCGTCGCAGCAGCCGGTGGGAAGATTCGTGCTTGCGACGGCCCCTTCCAACACCGTGACGTTGGCCAGTTGCTCCTTTTTGACCGACTCGCGCAGCGCAGCCAATTGCGGCGCGCCGATATCGGTCGCATAGACGCGCCCGGATGGTCCGATCCATCTCGAGAATCTCATCGTCCAGGCACCGAACCCCGCGCCGACGTCACCGATCGTCATCCCGGGTTTGAGCTCGAGCAGCTCAACGAGCTGCGGAACCTCAATCTCCGCCGCCTTGAGCATTCCTTCAGTCAGTGCGGTCTGTTGGGCGCCGAGGTTACACAGGAAAAAAAGACAGAAGCTCAAGAGTGCGAGCGTGTATCTCATGAACATGGTGTGTCTCCGCTCAGGCGTTTGCGCCGCATTATATTCTGACGCGTACGGCGCCGGGCATCGCCCAGTCTATATAATGACGGCGTTTTCCTATCCGACAAACAAGGAGCCCCACGATGGCAGTCAGGTCTCAGGCTCAACCTTCTCTCGCCGCGACCAGACCATTCGGGCGTCCGACGATCAGCGAGGACTGGTTGGCCGTCGCCATCGCATTTGCCGCAATCGGCCTCGTACTTGCCGGCATCAGGCCTCCCTGGCCCGTCTTCGACTGGACGACGTCAGCCGACCTCACGGCCCGGATTTTTTCGACGCAGAATCTCGGAAGATCGCTCATCGCAGGGGGCATGGTTGGGCTGCTCGCTGCAGGTGGGGCCTGGCTATTACGGGCGTCCGTCGTGCGCTTCGCCGCAGGATTCTGCGCGCTCTATGCGCTGACCTGGCTGGCACAGGTGATTGCGGGTAGCGCCACCGTCGCAGGATTCGGCCTGGAGTACGTCATTTTTGCACTCGTGCTCGGCCTGCTCATCAGCAACTTCCTGTCCGTTCCTTCGTGGCTCATCGAAGCGGCGCGCAGCGAGTTCTACATCAAGATTGGCCTCGTGTTCCTCGGCGCGAGCGTGCTCTTCGGCGACATCATGCGCGCTGGTGTCCTAGGGATTGCACAGGCGCTACTCGTTGTCACGGCAGTCTGGTTCGTGTGTTTCCGGGTGGCGCGCCGGTTCGGCATCGACGATGAGCTGGCTACGATGCTGTCTGCCGCGGTTTCGATTTGCGGCGTTTCCGCCGCCATTGCCGCGTGCGGCGCAATCCAGGGCGATAAGAAGAAGCTGTCCTACGTGACCTCACTCGTGCTCATCGTCGCCGTCCCGATGATGGTGCTGATGCCGCACATCGTCAGGACGTTCAGTATCCCCGACGCCGTGGGCGGAGCGTGGCTGGGTGGAACGCTGGACACGAGTGCGTCGGTCGTGGCGGCCGGCGAGCTCGTCAGCGACGCCGCGCGCGATGCGGGCGTCGTGGTGAAGCTGTCGCAGAATGTGCTGATCGGCATCGCCGCGTTCTTGTTGACCGTCTGGTGGGCCATGAGGAAGCAGCAAACCTCCGAGAGACCGTCCCTCGCTGTCATCTGGGAGCGGTTCCCGAAGTTCGTCCTGGGGTTCCTCGCGGCTTCGTTCATCGTGTCGTTCGCCCTGGCCGCCTCCGCCGTGAACGAGACGAAGGGACTCCTGACGGGCCTGCGAACGATGTGGTTCGGCCTCGCCTTTACATCAATCGGCCTCGAGACGCGGTTCCGCGACCTCATGACCGCCGGCGGCGGCCGGCCGGCAGCCGCGTTTCTGATCGGTCAAGGTTTCAACATCATCTGGACGCTGCTCTTGGCTTACGCCTTTTTCGGCGGCCTGTTTTTTGCCGTGCCTGACTTCAGCCGCTGATGATCCGTTGACCGTTCACCGTTTGCCGTTTACCGTGCATTCCTGATCGTTTGCGCCGATGAAGACGATCATCGAGCCCTTCCGTATCAAAGTCGTCGAAGCGATCCGGCTGCCTTCAGCCGACGAACGCGAGAGCATTCTACGCCGCGCGGGCTTCAATCTGTTCAACATCCACGCTGATGATGTGCTGATCGATCTGCTCACCGACAGCGGCACCGGTGCAATGAGCGCGCTCCAGTGGGCCGCCATGATGCGAGCCGACGAAAGTTATGCCGGCTCTCCAAGCTTTTACCGGCTTCGAGACGCTATCTCCGAGATCACCGGATTCGATCACATGCTGCCAACGCACCAGGGCCGTGCGAGCGAGCGCATCCTGTTCGAGTTGGTCGGTGGTCGGGGCAAGATCGTGCCCAACAATGCCCACTTCGACACGACGCGCGCCAACATCGAGCACAGCGGCGCGACTGCAGTCGACCTCGCGATACCCGAAGCGACCGATCCGAAAAATCGTCACCGCTTCAAGGGCAACATGGACACGGCCCGGCTCGATGCCCTGCTGATGAAGGAACGGGCGTCGATTCCGATAGTCATGTGCACCGTCACGAGCAACGCCAGCGGCGGCCAGCCGGTCAGCCTCGACAATCTGCGCGAAATCAGGAACATCTGCGACACACATCACGTGCCCTTCTTCCTCGATGCGTGCCGCTTCGCGGAGAACGCCTGGTTCATCAAGCAGCGTGAACCCGGCCAGCACGAGCGCCCTGTGCGCCAGATTGTCCGCGAGATGTTCGACCTGGCCGATGGCGCGACGATCAGCGCCAAGAAAGACGGGATCGTCAATACAGGTGGGTTGCTGCTGATGCGCGATGCGGCGCTGCTCGGACGTGCCAGCGAGCTACTCATCCTGACGGAAGGTTACGTGACATACGGCGGCCTGGCAGGTCGAGATCTCGAGGCGATGGCGCAAGGTTTTCAGGAAGTGCTCGATGAAGACTATCTGACGTATCGAATACGCAGCGCCGAATACGTCGGCGAGAAGCTGCTCGCAGCCGGCGTCCAGATCGTCGAGCCTCCCGGGGGTCACGCGATTTATCTCGACGCGTGTGCGTTTTGCCCGGACATTCCACGGCAGCATTTTCCCGCCCAGGCGTTGAGCGTGGCGTTGTACCGCTCGGCGGGCATCCGGACATGCGAAATCGGTTCGGTGATGTTCGGCGGACGCGGCGACCCACCGGCACTCGAGCTCGTGCGGCTGGCGATTCCGCGCCGTGTCTACACGCAGTCGCACATGGACTACGTCGTCGAAGCCATCATCGAGCTGTTTCGGCGCCGTCATGAGATTCTCGGGATGCGCATCGTCGAAGCGCCGGAGGTGCTTCGCCACTTTTCCGCCAGATTCGAGGAAATTCCGACATGATTGGCCACGTTCGTGAAATCGTCACCCTCGCGTTTCTTGCCGCTCAAGCGATCGTGGAACCCAAGGCCGGGCAGCCCGGAAAGGACGTCGTGTGGGTGCCCACACAGCCCGTTGTTGTCGAAAAGATGCTCGACATGGCCGAAGTGACGTCAAAGGACCTCGTAATCGATCTCGGCTCGGGAGACGGCCGGAATGTGATCGCTGCCGCTAAGCGTGGCGCACGTGCGCTCGGCGTCGAATACAACCCCGATCTCGTCGAGCTCTCGCGAGCTCGGGCTAAGGAGGCGGGTGTCGCGGGCAGAGCGACGTTCGTCCAGGGCGACATGTACCAGGCTGATATCTCACAAGCGACGGTCCTCGCGCTGTTTCTGACGCCAGAAGTTCTCGATCAAATGCAGGACAAATTCCTGGCGATGCCGCCTGGCACACGGATCGTCCTGAACACGTTTCCCGTGACAGACTGGGAACCGGACGCCGTTGAGACAGTCGGTCCGCCCTGCAAAGCCTACTGCAGGGCTCTGCTCGTCGTTGTTCCGGCGAAGGTTGCCGGCAATTGGCAGGTGGGTGAGACGCCGATGACCCTGCGCCAGGATTACCAGATGATCAAAGGGACCCTCGGCACGCAGGAAGTGACCGGACGCCTTCGTGGCAGCGAGATCACTCTGACGTCCGGAGCCAGCGAATACACAGGACGAGTGTCT
Organism: Vicinamibacterales bacterium; assembly: GCA_963761975.1. GTDB lineage: Bacteria > Acidobacteriota > Vicinamibacteria > Vicinamibacterales > JAMQPK01 > JAMQPK01. The sequence continues at coordinate 549,742 of CAVXIR010000007.1, read as the reverse complement.
GGCGATCGCATCGAAGGTACCGTGACGACATCCGGACGACAGTCGAAGTGGATCGCTTCCAGGAACTAGCGCGTATACTCACGTCACCCTTGGCTTTAACTCCCGGCACGCGTCTCGGCGTCTACGACATCACCGCGGCGATCGGCGAAGGCGGAATGGGTCAGGTCTACCGTGCGACGGACTCGACACTCGGCCGCCAGGTCGCGATCAAGATCCTGCCGGACGTGTTCGCCGCGGACCCCGATCGCATGGCGCGGTTCGAACGCGAGGCGAAGACCCTCACGTCTCTGAATCATCCGCACATCGGGGCGATCTACGGCTTTGAGAAAACCGGTGGCGCACATGCCCTCGTGATGGAACTGGTCGAGGGCGACGACCTGTCGCAACGTATCGCGCGCGGCGCGATCCCGCTCGACGAAGCGTTGCCGATCGCGAAGCAGATCGCCGACGCGCTCGAAGCCGCGCACGAGCAGGGGATCATTCATCGGGATCTGAAACCCGCCAACATCAAGGTGCGAAGCGACGGCACGGTGAAGGTGCTCGACTTCGGCCTCGCGAAAGCGATGGAATTGGGATCAGGGGCCAGGGATCACGGGTCAGGACACCCATCGATATCGCCGACGATCACGACGCCGGCGATGACGCAGGCGGGAATGATCCTCGGCACGGCCGCGTACATGAGTCCGGAGCAAGCGCGCGGCAGGACGGTCGACACGCGCGCGGACATTTGGGCGTTTGGCGGGGCGCTACGAGATGCTCACGGGCGCGCGGGCGTTCGCCGCTGATGATGTGTCGCTCACGCTGGCCCGAGTGCTGGAGCGCGAACCGGATTTTGCGGCTCTTCCGGTCGCCGTGCCATCGCGCGTCGGTCAAGTGCTTCGCGTCTGTCTGCGGAAGGATCCGAAGCAGCGCGCGCAGGCCATCGGCGACGTGCGCCTGGCGCTCGAAGGCGCGTTCGAGACGGCCGCGCTGCACGCCACCGCGCCAACGTCCACGCCGCGCTCGGCGTGGTCACGCGTGCTGCCGTGGTCCGTCGCCGCAGGGCTCGCCGTTGCCCTGACAGCCATCGTCGCTCTCTGGGCGCCCTGGCGAGTGCCAGCGCTGAAAGACAGCCGCTGATGGAATTTGAAATCTCCGCGCCCGAGGGAACCTCATTCGGCCCGGTTGGAACGAGGTCCTCGGCCATTGGTCTCGCCGGATGGCCGCCAGGTTGTTCTCGTGGCGCGCGCGAAGGACGGCACGCGCATGCTATGGCTGCGTCCTCTCGCGTCAAACTCTCCACGAGTCCTTCCAGGTACGGAGAATGCCTTGCACCCTTCCTGGTCGCCGGATGGCCGGTGGGTGTACTTCGAGGCGAGCGGCAAGCTCAAGCGGATGGGTCTGGACGACGGCCGGCCGCAAATCATCGCAGACACCAGCCTCGGCCTGAGCACATTGAATGCCGGAGGCGTCACGCTTTTCGCTGACGTTGGCAAGGCTGTGCAGCGCGTCGCGACGGCCGGAGGGACTCCCGCGCCTGTCTTCGAACTCGACGCGGCCCGCGGCGAGGTGGCTCAGAACGGCCCTCAGTTCCTGCCTGATGGGAATCATTTCCTCTACCTCAGCAGCGCGCGAGAGACGGGCGTCGTGCTCGCCTCGCTCGACGGCAAAACCCGGCGCTTCCTGTTTGCCCAGTCGAGCTCCCCGGTCTACTACGCGCCAAACCCGGCCGGGGGAACGGGATGGCTCCTGTTACTCCGACAGGAACCAACTGTTCGCCCGACCGTTCGATCCAGCCAAAGGCGAGGTCACTGGGGAGCCAGTGCAAATCGCGGATTCGGTCCACGCCGGACCGTTCTGGTCTGTGTCCAGCAACGGCGTCTTGATGTTCCGGCATTCCCGGCCATCGCACACGCAACTGACCTGGTTCAGCCGGGACGGGAAACAACTGGGCGTCGTCGGAGAGGCTGGCACGCTTGGCCGTCCGCGCATCTCGCCCGATCAGAAAACCGTCGCGTTTTCCCGCACGAGCGACAGGAACTCCGACGTGTGGCTCCTCGATCTGGTCCGCAACTCCACCACGCGCTTCACATTCGAGCCGGGCGCGGATGGCAATCCGGCCTGGTCCGCCGATGGCCAACGCCTGTTCTACCGCTCGCAGCGCCAGGACGAATTGCTCGTCGTGGAACGGCCCGCCAACGGGATCGGCGCGGAACAAATCATGGCCAAAGGCAGGCGCGGAGCGGACCCCGCGCCGATGGTGGTTTCCAAGGATGGGCATTGGCTCGTCTTGGGTGAACTCGGTGCTGGACAGACCCGCCTATCGCTCCTCTCGCTGGTCGACGGCAAGTCTGTTCCGGTGACCGAGACAACGTCGGCATCCAGCGGCAGTGTTTCGCCCGATGGCAGATGGTTGCTCTACGCGCTCTACGCCTCCGGCCGCAACGAAGTGTTCGTGCGAACGCTCCCCATAGAGGCCGGCGGCTCGGCGGCCGCCGGAAGATGGCAAGTCTCCTCTTCGGGTGGAGCCCAGCCCGCGTGGCGTGCCGACGGCAAGGAGATCTTCTACCTGTCCCCGGAAGGCGCACTCATGGCCGTGCCGGTTGAGTCCGGCGAAAACTCTTTCCGGCCGGGAACCCCTCAAGAACTGTTCCGAACCAGGGAAGCGTCTTCCTACGATGTGGCCGCCGACGGTCAGCGCTTCCTCGTGAACCAGGTCGCGTCCGATTCGTCGGACATACCCGTGACCGTGATCGTCAACTGGCCGCAACTACTGAAGAAATGAACACGCCCGGGTCGCTTATCGGCCCGCAGCGGCGGTTGGCCTTTCGCTCGAATCCGGCACGAGCATTCGGATCATGCCATCCTGCCGCGACGTCAGGAACAACTCCCCGTCACGACTTCGGCTGAGATGCAGATCAGCTCGCGGCGCGGTCGCGCCGTTGGTGGCTTCAACGAGCTCCCTGAACGTCACGTAGGTACGATTGCCGTTCGCGTCGCGCATGTAAAGTTGGACCTCCTCGACCGGCGCCAGCGTCTGCGGAATCCCGTCATCGGCCTTTTTCATAGCAGCGACATCGGCGGCAAACACCCGGCCGCGAACGATGTCACCAAAGACGAACTTGCCTCGAAGGGTCTCGATGCGGCCGTAGTAAGCGAATCCACCCGTCACCGCCTGGCCGTCGTTGTGGTCGTACATCGCGACCGGATACGTAAACTCGTCCTTCCTGGTTCCATTCAGGATCTCGGCAGGCAGCTCGAAGAGCTGGTTGAGCGCACCGCCGGGTCTCGTGATGCCGTTCTCGAAGATCCCTTCGCGCTTCATCCACCCGTAGTTGTGGCCGTTTCGAACGATGTTGATCTCCTCGATGTGGTTCATTCCGATGTCCGCCCCGAACAACGTCCCGTCAGTGAGATCCCACGAAAGCCTGTGAGTGTTCCGGAATCCGTACGCGTAGATCTCGCCCAGGGACTTCTGGTCGCCATCTGACGCGAACTTATTGCTCGACGGTATCGTGTAATCGCCTAACCCCTTCGTCCCTCCAGACACAGACGGACTGCGCGGGTCGAAGCGCAGAATGGCGCCAATCACCGAATCGAGGCGCTGTGCCTGCGTGGGGTTCATCGCCTTGGGTCCTCCCCCATTACTGAACCCCAGGTCGCTGCCGCTCGTGTACAGCAGGCCGTAATCGGGTTGGCCTGGCTTCAAAGTGGGATCAAACTCGACATGACCGAACGGATGCGTCAGATTGTTGACGATGTGCGCGACGCGAAGCAGTTCGCGCCTCGTTCCCTCGAAAGTGTTCGCAGCGGGGCTGGTGGCACGCCACTCGGTAATCACGTTGTGATAGGTCGCGTCAGCCTGTGTGAATCCCGGGGGGATAAAGTGCGGCGTCGCAGGATTGCTCGTCGCACGCTCGCCGTGCACGGTGTAAAACAACCCGTTGCGCGCAAATTCCGGATGGAAATCGAATCCGATAAACCCGCTCTCGAGCCTGTTGTAAACGGCGAACGGAAACGCCGCACCTACGTTGGCATAAACAGAGGGCTGGTTGTTGCGATCGAGCAGGTACAGGAACCCGCGCGAGTCGTTGGCGAACCGGCGGCCGTCTGGAAGGTCGCGAACGTAACTGACGCGCGCCCATCCGGCCGGCGTCACGTCCTCGTCGGCTGGCCGCAGTCCGCGTGTCTCCGGCAGGCGTACCACATCTCTGATCTCGACACTCAGCCCACGTTTAACGATTGGCGCCTCGATCGGATTGCGGATCTGTGCCTGAATCGCAACGGCAAGACACAGCGCAAGGGACGGAAGCAGCACGAACGGCGAAATACGCATGAGCTCTCCTTAGCCGGTAGCCGGTAGTTGGTAGCCGGTAGCCCTTAGCCCTTAGCCCTCAGCCCTATTACGGCTCGTGCGCCAGCGGCGGCGTGCTGGCCGGCGGTTTTCGAACGGCGACCGCTTGCTCGAACGCATACGCGTACGCCAGGAGCCTGTCCTCGGTGTAGTCGAGCCCCAGCAGCTCGCCGCCGATCGGGACACCGAGCGGCGCCGACGTGCTCGGCGTCGAGAACCCGGCTGGAAAAGTGACCGCCGGAAAGCCGGTACCATTGGAGAGCGTCCCGTTCCGCTCCGTCTGGTCGTCCGCCGTAATCGGCACGACGAGGATCTTCTGCAATGGATACAGAATCGCATCAAGATCGAGCTCTGCCATTTTCGTCGCCACCGCGAGACGAAGTTTGTCGCGATTCAACATCCGATCCTTGTACGTCTGGCTGTTCATGCCGTCCATGATGCCAAACTCCGATTCCAGCGTTGCCTGCACTGCCGATGTCTTCGCCGCCAGCAACGGGGCAATGCTCCTGACCGGCGCGTTGGGGCCCAGTGTCGAGAAGTAACGCTCCATCACCGTGCGCGCCTCGAAAGACGAGGTGGCGACAACAGGCGCCAGCTTGTCGTACTCCGAAAGCTCGAAGCGCACGATCGTCGCGCCCAGCGTCTGCATCTTCGCGATGACGCTCGCCATCACATTGTTGACCTCGCGATGACGCTCATCCTCTCCGAACAGGTTCGTCATCACGCCAATTCGCGCGTCAGCGAGCGCATCCTTGCGCAACAGGTGCGTGTAGCTTTTCGGCATGCGTTCCCTGCCGAAGGCCGTGATTGGATCGCGTGCGTCGTAGCCGGCCATGACGTCGAGCAGCAAAGCGGCGTCCGTCACGGTCCGAGCGATCGGGCCGACCTCATCCTGTGTCTCACTGTTCGGGATGACGCCGCTCCTGCTGACCAGTCCGCGTGTCGGTCGTATGCCCACCAGACTGTTGGCTGACGCAGGCGACCGGATTGATTGGCCGGTATCGCTTCCGGTTCCCAGAACGGCGAAGTTCGCGGCGAGGGCCGCGCCAGTGCCTCCGCTCGAACCACCGGGCGTGCGTGTCAGATCGTACGGATTCAGCGTCTGGCCGCCGAGGCTGCTGAGCGACATGCCGCCACGCGCGAACTCAGACAGGTTGGTCTTGGCGAGAATCAACGCACCTGCCTTGCGTATTCTCGCAACGGTAAACGCGTCAGCCCGTGGCTGCGAATGCTTCATGCCGACGTTTCCGCCCGTCGTCGGCATGTCGAACGTGTCGAAATTGTCTTTGATGACAATCGGAATACAGTGCAACGGCGCGGCGGCGGATGGATTCGCCTTGTACTGCCGATCCATCTCCGCCGCAGTCTCCGTGGCTTTCGGGTTCACCGTGATGATGGCGCGGAGCGCCGGTCCCCGCAGGTTATAGGCGTCGATTCGATCGAGATAATGCCTGGTCAATTGCGCGCAGCTCAGGTGGCCGGTAGCGAACGCATCGCGGATAACCGTAGCGGTCGCCTCCTGCAGCTGAAATGGAGCTCGTGGCTGTGCGATTGCCAACGCGGCCGCACAGACGATGAGCAATGGTAAAAGCCCGGTTACGACGGCGCGCATTGTGCTCAGGCACCGATTATCGTTCCCTCACATCACTTGCACAACACTTCAGTTGCACCCCACGCGTCGCGGCGGCATAATCAGCGGCAACCGCGGCACACTTCATCGAGTCGGTAAGGAGGATAGACATGGTTCGCCTTACGCTCGTCCTTGCATTGCTCCTCGTCAGCTCTTCCAGAGCATACGCTCAGGCGGTCACAGGAACGCTCGTCGGCACCATCACAGACTCGGAAAGTCTCCCGGTGCCCGGGGTGAGCATCACCATCACCGAGGTCAAAACGAACATCCGATCGCAGTCGATCAGTAATGAAGACGGCAACTACGTGTTCGCCAGTCTTCAGAACGGCGTGTACCGCGTCGAAGCCGAGCTCACTGGATTCCGGAAGGCGGTGCGCGAGGGCGTCGAACTCCAGGTGAATACGACGATGCGCGTCGATCTTCGCCTCGTCATCGGCGCGGTGGCGGAAACGCTCACCGTTGTCGGCGAGTCACCGGTACTGCAAACCGACAGGACCGACACCGGACGCATCATCGAAAGCATCGTCCTGCAGGAAGTGCCGCTCGCATGGAACCGCAACTTTCAGGGCGCTCTCATCACTGTCCCCGGGACGACGCGCCCGCATCGTGTTCATTCGGAATTCTTCAACGCACAGGACAGCCTTGCCGTCGAGGTGAATGGCCAGTCCAGGCTGGCCAACAACGTGCTGCTGGATGGCATCGACAACAATCACAAGACCGGGCTCCTGACGGTGCTCATCCCATCCGCCGACGCAATCGAAACGGTGAGCGTCACGACGAGCAACTACGACGCGGAGTTTGGCCGTGCGGGCGGCGCCGTCACGGCCGTGACGCTGAAGTCCGGGACCAATCAGTTCAACGGCAGCGCGACGCTGGGCGGGTTCTCGGACGCCACGATCGCGAAGAATTACTTCAGCGGCACGAAGGCCCCCACCAAGATTTTCAGCACGGCCTTCACGATGGGCGGCCCCATCGTGCGCAACAGGACATTCTTCTTCGGCGACTATCAGCGCGCCGTCGACAACGCCGGACGCGTCCAGCGCTCGGTCATTCCGCCGATGGAGTTCAGGAACGGTGATTTCAGCCGCGCGTCGACGGTCGTCTACAACCCGTTTACCGGCAGCGCGAACGGAACGGGGCGTCTGCCATTTGCCGGCAACGTGATTCCGGCCTCGATGATCAGCCCCATCGCGCGCAGCATACTGGCGCTCATCCCGGAACCGAACATTCCAGGCGCGGCGCTTGGCCAGATCAATTATCAGCTCCCGTATCAGAGGAAGAAGACGACCGACGCGTTCGACGTCAAGATCAACCATCAGGTCACGAACGGCAACGCGTTGACAGGGCGGTTCAGTTATCAACGTCCAGAGATCAGCGATCCGGGCATCTACGGAGCTTACGGCGGCGGCGGTAAGGACTTTGCCGGCATCGGCACCAATCTGACGATCAGCACTGGAGCGACATGGACGCGGATCTGGAGCACGACGCTGGTACAGGAAATTCGCGGCGGCATCAGCTATTACCATAACGAGGCGCTGACCGACGCTGGTCTGGCGAAAACCTCTGACGAGCTCGGCATCAAAGGCGTGAACATCAACGACTTCTCGGCCGGTATCACCAGCGTATTCATCGGCGGAACGGCGGCGGCATCGGCACTCTATAGCCCGCCGGTGATCGGGTTTTCTGCCAGCCTGCCTTGGGATCGTTCGGAAAGGACGTCGGAGGTCGGCACTGTCTTCACGAAGACCAGTGGCAATCACACTGTGAAGTGGGGCGGAAACGTGCGGCACAATCGTGATTTCCTTCTCCAAGTACAGGATCGGCTCGGACCTCGCGGCGGTTTCGAATTCAACGGGCAACAAACCGCGATTCCGACCGACACCGCGTCGTTGAACGGCTTTGCCAATGCCTTTGCCAGCTTTCTGCTGGACGTGCCGAGCCGCGCGGGGCGTGACCTGACGGTTGTCGACCCGGGCACCCGACACTGGTCGATGTTCACCTTCATCCACGACAAGTGGCACATGACGCCGAAGATCACCGTAGACCTCGGGTTGCGGCACGAATACTACACGCCGCTCGTGGGGCTCGCGTCGAAGGGCGGCCTCGCGAACTACGACGCTACGACCAATTCGATTCTGGTTTCCGGCTACGGCGACATCCCCGCAAATCTCGGCGTGAAGAAGTACTTGAAGAATTTCGCGCCGCGCACCGGCATCTCGTATCGGATTTCGGAAACATCCGTCGTCCGGGCCGGCTACGGCATCAGCACCATACCGTTCCCCGACAACAGCTACGCGTTCAACTTCCCGGTGAAGCAGAACAACGATTTCAACGCGCCTAACACATTTGCCCCGGCGCCGGTGCGGATGGCAGACGGGTTCCCCGCACCCATCCTGGCCGACATCCCGGCCAACGGAGCGATTCCCGCGAATACACCACTCCTCCTGAGCCAGCGCTACTTCGCGATTCCGACCGATCTGCACGAAGGCCGGCTTCAGTCGTGGAATGCCGCGTACCAGCGCCAGTTGCCCAAAGGATTCACCGCAGAGGCGGCCTATGTCGGCAATCGTGGCAACGTCGTCAATACGATCAATCTGAATGCCGGCATGGTCGTCGGCGCAGACAACGCGGGGAGGCCGCAGTTCGGTCCATTTGGACGAACCGCGGAAACGACTGGTTGGATGCGATCGAATACCACTTACCATTCGCTGCAAACGAAGCTCGACAAGCGACTGTCGAACGGACTGCTAGTCACGACGTCGTATACGCTCGGCCGATCCATCAACTACTGGCAGGGCGACTCCAACGGCGGAATCATCACACCGGCGGACCCGGAACTGAGCCGCGGACGCGCCGAATACGATCGCCTTCACAGCTACGTGCAGAGCTTCGTCTACCAGCTGCCGGTTGGACCTGACGGGCGCTGGCTGCGGACGGGGCTGGCGAGCTGGATCCTCGGAGGATGGCAGGTTTCAGGTATCTTCACGGCACAATCCGGACAGCCCATCTATTTCACCGCGAATGCCGCGACCCTGCGCGCGCCTGGCAACACGCAGCGGCCGAATGCCAGCGGAAAGCCCGACGTGGTGGGAGGGATCGGCGCCGGAAATCAGTGGTTCGAGACGTCGGTCTTTTCATTCCCTGCCGAAAACACGTTTGGCAACACCAAACGGAACGATTTGCTCGACGGTCCCGCGTACATCAACCTCGACGCGAGCTTCGCCAAGTGGTTTACCGTCAAGAGCGACGTGAGAGCAGAGTTCCGCATCGATGCGTTCAACGCCACCAATCGGCCGCAGTTCGCCCAGCCGAACGGCGAATTCGGAAACGCGCGATTCGGTCAGATCACGACGACGCAGGCGAACACCGAACGGGTCGTCCGGTTTGGATTGCGGGTGGTGTTCTAGACGCGATAAACCACGGAAGGACACAGAGATCACAGAGAATCCAATTTCTTCTCTGTGGTCTCTGTGGTCTCTGTGGTTGGCTGAACGCACGCTGATCAGGTCGTCAGCGTGCGCGTCAGCTCGCGAATGTCCTTCATCTTCTCTATCGACTCGATCTGGTCGAGCGCCTGTTGAATGCGATCCTTCGACAGCACCGGTGAGGCGCAGTCCGCGAACCGTTCACGAAGCTCGGCCATCGTGAACGGCCACGCCGGCGAGCCGCGGTAGCGCTCATCGGAGGGCTGCGTCAACGTACGGCCGTCAACGAGATCGACCTCGATGATGCTGCGGATCTTGTCAAACCCCATCGCTTCGATCTTCGCGTCGAACACAGTGGACACCTTCGTCATCATCTGCTGGATTGGCGCGCTTGACACGAACTCGTCGGTGAATTCCTGGATGCCCGCCTTCCGGCGCAGCGCAATCACACCCAGCAGGAATGGCACGCAGAACTTCGCTTCGAGCTCGGTCTTCGCCGTCTGATACCGGAGCGGCTCGAGGATGTTCGATCCGGCCCTCAAGCGGATCGCTTTGATCTGTTCAGGCTGAATGTTGTGATCGGTGACGAGCTTCAGCATGGCGTCCATACTCGGATGGCTCAAGCTGCCGCAGGGATACGGCTTCACGGACACGCCGGGATTCACGATCGCGTAAGGCCGGCCAAGGGCGCCAATCAACCGATGTGGTTCCGCGCCTCCGCCAAGCACCTGAAAGTAGCCCCACCGGCCGTCGAGGCCGTCGTCGCCCGCTGTAAAGCCGCCGGCAGCCAGCATCGCCGCGGCGATGCCGTTCTCTGCGGCGCGACCGGCATGGAGCGGCTTCGTCATCGAGCCGAAATTCACGCGCAATCCGGCGGCAAGGCTCGCAGCGATGCCAATGGCATGTGCCGTATGCGCCGCATCGAGGCCCAGCAGACGGGCTGTGCCAGCCGCCCCTGCGAACGTTCCCGCGGTCGCGGTACTGTGAAACCCGCGCCGATAGTGCTCTGGATCGATCGCTTCTGCAACCTTGCACTCCACCTCGAAGCCGGTCAGGAACGCTTCGAGGAATGCCGCCCCGCTCGTCTGACGCTCCTCGGCCACCGCCAGCGTCGAGGCGAGCGCCGGGACGGTGGGATGCGTCAGCAGTCCGTACGTGCGATCGGGCGTCGTCGACAGTTGGGTGTCGTCGAAATCCATTGCGTGCCCGGAAGCGCCGTTCGCGAGCGCCGCGTGCAGCGCGGGAACCTTCATCCGCTCCCGTCCGAGGATCGATGCCGCACCGCTTTCCTTCGAGATCGACCGGACGTAATGCCGGACGATCTCGCTGCCCTCAACCGTCGACCCCGCAAGAATGACGGCAAATCCATCGATGAGGCATCGCTTCGCTTGCGCAATGACGTCGGGTGGGAAGTTCTCGAACTTCGCAGCGGTCACAAAATCGACGACGGCGCGCGTGGAACCTTTCAGTGCGTCACCCATGACCTTCCCGGAATTCGACGAGGGCGCCTGTGCGCCCCGAGCAGAGGCTCCGCCGCCAAGCGTGCCAATGGGTTCCAATAGGTTCCTAAGGGTTCCCAGGGTTCCTAAGGTTCTGGTTCCTAAGGTTCTGGTTCCTAAGGTTCTGGTTCCTAGAGCGTTTTCGATTTTCATGTAGTAACGCGGTAACCGCAATGCCTGACGTAGTTCGCGCACTCGTCGGGCATGAAGAGCGCGAGGGCGGCGGCCATCAACTCGCACACGTGATCGAACGTGCGCGGACGCGCGGCGCGTAAGAACGCCTTGAGTTTGGCGAAGGCCAATTCGATCGGGTTGAAGTCGGGACTGTAGGGCGGGAGAAAGCGCAGGAGCGCCCGGTCTGCTCAATCGCCACGCGCACCTCGGGTTGCTTGTGGGCTCCCAGATTGTCGAGCACGACGACATCGCCCGGGCGCAGCGTCGGCGCGAGGATTTGCTCGACATAGGCGCGGAAGGTGGCGGAGTCGATCGGCCCATCGAACACGGCCGTCGCGGTCAGTTCTGTGGGGCGGAGCGCCGCGACCACGGTGTGCGTCTGCCAGTGGCCGCACGGCGTGTGATCACCAATGCGCGTCCCGCGCAGGCTGCGGGCGTAGCGGCGTAACAGATCCGTGGTCACGCCCGATTCGTCGACGAAGACGTACTGCCGCGCATCGCGCAGCGGCAGGGTCTCGCGCCAGTGGCGCCGGGCGGCCGCCACATCAGGCCGACGCTGTTCGTCGGCGTGTACGGTTTTTTTTAACCGTCAACCCCAACCGATCGATTTCCAACCAGAGCGTGCTGAGCGCGGCCGTCGTGGGCAGCGCCTCGCGCAATTCGGCCAAGGTCGCATCCGGCCGGGCGGTGATGAGCGCGGCGAGGCGATCGGCTCGGCCCGCCAAGACGCGCGACCGAAATTTCGTCTGCTTGCGCGGTGCGAGCGAGCCCGTCTCTCGCCGCCGTTGGATCAGCCGGTGCACCCACGCGCGACTCACCTCATATTTCGCCGCGATCGCGTCGGCGTCCGGATTGGCATCCCATGCCTTGGCCACCCGCTTCCGCAAGTCCATTGAATACGGCGCCATCAGACCTCCCACGACAGGAGTACCACAACGGCCGTACCATGTGACAAGTCGAAAACGCTCTAAGGTTCTGGTTCCCAAGGTTCTGGTTCCGAGTTCGGGGTTCCGCGCGATCGCAACATCTATTCCGCTACAGGAACTTAGGAACAGGGAACCAGAACGCGGAACCGGAACCCTTGGAACCCGAGGAACCCAAGAGTTCGTCAGGCCAATAGGCCTTTGACGACCTGCGCCTTTTCGACGCCGGTCAGCTTGACGTCCAGTCCCTGGTAGCGGACGGCGAACCGGTCGTGGTCGATACCGAACTGGTGAAGGATGGTGGCCTGAAAATCTCTCACGTGAACAGGATCCTTCACGATGTTGTAGGAGAAGTCATCCGTCTCTCCATAGACGACGCCCGGTTTGATGCCGGCGCCGGCCATCCACATCGTGAAGCATCGCGGATGGTGGTCGCGCCCGTAGTTGGTTGGCGTCAGTCTTCCCTGCGAATAGACGGTCCGGCCAAATTCGCCGCCCCACACGAGCAGCGTGTCGTCCAGCATCCCTCGCTGCTTCAAGTCCTGAAGGAAGCCGTAGCAGGCCTGGTCGACGTCCTTGCACTGGCTGGGCAGATGTCCCGTCGCGTTGGAGTGCACATCCCAGCCATTGAGCCAGATCTGAACGAACCGCGTGCCACGCTCGAGCAGCCGTCGCGTTGTCAGACAGCACTGCGCAAAGCTTCCGGGCCGCCGTGCATCCTCACCGTACAGTTCGTACATGCTCGCAGGCTCGCTGGAGAGATCGGTCAGCTCCGGCACCGATGTCTGCATGCGATACGCCATCTGGTACTGAGCGATGCGCGTCAGCGTTTCCGGGTCGCCGATCGCTTCGTGCTGCAGCTGGTTGAGCTCGCCCAGCGCGTCGAGCATTCGCCTGCGGACGGCCGGAGACACGCCATCGGGATTGTTGATGAACAAAACAGGCTCTGCGCCCGCCCGAAGCGACACGCCGGAGTATTTTGCCGGCAGAAACCCCGAGCTCCACATCCTCGCCGACATCGCCTGAATCGGCGTCCGCACGTTGCTGCGAACCGCGTTCATGACGACGAACGTGGGCAAATCCTCCGACATGTTGCCGAGGCCGTAGGCCAGCCACGATCCGATGCACGGTCTTCCGCCAATCATCGAGCCCGTCTGCATGTAGGTAATCGCTGGCTCGTGATTGATCTGCTCGGTGTGGAGCGACTTGACAAGCGCGATGTCGTCGACCATCTGTGCCGTGTACGGCAGAAGCTCCGAGACCCAGGCGCCGCTCTGGCCGTGCCGCGAGAACTGGTAAATCGAGGGCGCGATCGGAAATCGCTCTTGCCCCGACGACATCGTCGTCAGGCGCTGCCCCTGACGAATCGAATCCGGCAGATCCTTGTCGTACCAGTCCTTCAGTCCTGGCTTGTAGTCGAACAGATCCTGCTGGGGTGGTCCGCCCAGCATGTGCATGTAGACCGCGCGCCTCGCTTTCGGAGCAAAGTGCGGAAGGTTCGACAGACCGCCGATGTATTTGTCGGAAGCGGGGCCAGCGGCAGCCCTCAGTATGTCCTCGCGGCCGAACATGGTCGCCAGAGCCGTCACGCCGAGGCCACGTGCCGTGCGCGAGAAGAACTGCCGCCGCGTCTCGCAGATGACGGATTCTTCAAAGGGGTTCATTTGTTCAACGCCTCGTCGAGACTGAAGATCTGATTGGCCACCATCGTCAACGCGGCGAGCTCGGGCGCAGGAAGCGTTGGATCGCCCGGAGAAGCGCCGACGGCTAGCAGCTTCGCGGCCGCCGCCTGATCGGCGTTGTAATGCCTGACGAAGTCGTCGTAGGCGCCGCGCACGATCGTTCGCTCGGCGGCCGTGAATGCACGCGCTAGTACCCGAACCGCCATCAAGTCGATGGCGCCATCCACATCTATTTTTAGTCCGGGGGGCCCTGCCCCCTGGTCGCTCGTCGACCGCAGTGCGCGCTGTGCCAGCACACGCGCCGCCTCGACGAATTGCGGGTCGTTCATCGTCACCAGCGCCTGCATGGGGGTGTTCGTCCGCTCGCGGCGAACCACGCACACCTCGCGCGTCGGCCCATCGAAGATGTCCATCGATGCAGGTGGAGCCTGACGCTTCCACAACGTGTAAAGACTGCGTCGGTACAGCGACTCTCCGGTATCCGGCTTGTAGTTCCTCGTATTGCTCGCGACCATCGACGTGCCTTCCCACACGCCGGCAGGCTGGTAGGGTTTCACCGGAGGACCACCCAGCTTTTTGACAAGCAGTCCGCTTGCGGCGAGCACTGAATCGCGCACGACCTCGCCGTCGAGACGAAACCGTGGTCCCCGCGCCAGCAGACGGTTGGTCGGGTCTTTCGTCAGCTTCTCCTGCGACATCGCGGCTGACTGGCGGTAGGCCGAAGACGTCACCATCAGCGTGATCAGCTTCTTCACATCCCAGCCGGACTCGCGAAACTCCACCGCGAGCCAGTCGAGCAATTCAGGGTGCGACGGCGTCCTGGCCTGCACGCCGAAGTCGTCGGCTGTCTCGACGATTCCCGTGCCGAAGAACTCCTGCCAGAATCGGTTCACCGCGACACGTGCGAACAACGGATTGGAGCGATCAACCATCCATCGCGCCAGCCCGAGCCGGTTTCGCGGCAGCGTGGCCGCCATCGGCGGCAGGAAACCTGGCGTGACGGCCTCGATGAGATCGCGCGGTTGATCGTACATACCGCGAAACAACAGGGGCGCGGTGGCTTTCGAGTGGGGCCGTTCTTCCAGCACCATCGCCGTGTTCGAGCGCAGCTCGACCTCCCGATGCTCGGTGCTGACGCGCGTAAACTCCGTCAACAGCTTCCGATAGGCGGCGTCCCGGTACGTCAGGTAGTAGAGCTTCAACGCGTCTTTTTCGGCACTCGAATAACGCGCGGGCGCGTCTTTCGAGACAGCGGCGGCAACCGCGGGCCACACGGCGGCGATGCGGGCTTCCTCCTCGCTGATGACGCGACTGAAGATGCGGAAGTCGCCGAGCGAACCGTCAATCCCCCTCTCACCGGTGGCAGAAGCTCCCACCGAAACCTGCTCGGTGTTTTTCACACTGCCCTTCAGCTCCGGCGCGATCGTCGAGTCCTGATTGCCATACGCACCGCGCTCGATCGGCATCCTGCTGCCGTTCATGTAGAACGCATAGCCGTTTTCCGATCGGCTTCCGTCGTAGGTAAAGGTCAAGTGATTCCAGGTGCCCGCCTTGACCGGCTTGTGATATGGCGCCTGCGCACGGATGACCTTTCCGTCACCGTCAAGCAGCCTCAACCTCGCCACGCCTTCGTCAATCTCGAAGACCCAACCGGTGGGCACGACCGGCGGTGTCGCGGCAGCATCTGCGGGGGTCAACTGGCCGGCAATCACCAACGCGAGCCCACCGCCCGTCTGCCCCGGGTGAAGGGCAATTTCCGGAAGGTAGACCCATGTCGTCATCGAGAACGGCTCGCCGCCCGTGAGATCGATGCCCGACAATCTCAGCGGAGACCGGCCGCTGAACTTCAATGCCGGCAAATCGGTCCAGGGAGAGGCATCCTCTGCAGTCACCCCGGCTTCGAGCGGCAGGATCGTTTCAGCGCCGTTCCGGCGAACACGGACAGCCGCGCCTGGCCTGAGCCACGTGGAAGGCGTAGCCGAAATCGCAAGCATTTCCGACTCGATGAGCGGGTCGCTCACGTTCTGACGCTCGCGCGACGCCAGCCAGGCGTTGAACCGCGCGTTGGCCGCCGCGTGAGCTTCTGCCATGCGTGACCTCAACGACTTTCGGAGCGCTTCGAGCTCCAACCACCGGGCACGGTCGCGATCGTCCGGCACGATGACGATTGGCGGCGGGTCCGGCCGGTTGTTGTCCATCACGCGCTCGGTGGTGTTGTTGAAGAACGCTTCGAGCGCGTAATGGTCCTTCTGCGAAATCGGATCGAACTTGTGATCGTGGCAGGTGGCACACGCCACAGTCAGGCCGAGGAACACGGTCCCGGTCGTGTCGGCCCGGTCCTTGATGTACTGAAAGCGGACTTCTTCCTCAATCACGCCGTTCTCATTGGTCGTGTTGTTGTTCCGCACGAACCCTGTCGCGATAAGCTCGTCGAGCGTGGGGTTCGGCAGCAGGTCGCCGGCGAGCTGATTGACCGTAAACCGATCGAACGGCATGTTGCTGTTGAATGCCCTGACGACCCAGTCGCGATACGGCCAGATGCCGCCGCGATAGTTGTCGTAGTGAAGGCCGTTGGTATCGCCATACCGCGCCGCATCGAGCCAATATCGTGCGCGGTGCTCGCCGTAATGCGGAGAGGCGAGCATACGGGCCACGACTTTCGCATACGCGTCGGGCGACGTATCGGCCACAAACGTGGTCACTTCGGCGGGGTCTGGCGGCAGGCCAGTCAAGTCGAGCGACAGACGACGAATAAGGGCGCGGCGATCGGCCTCGGGATTCGGGGTGAGGCCGGCCTCTTCAAGCTTCGCCAGTACAAATCGATCGATGGGCGTTCGCACCCATTTCTGATCTCGAACGGCTGGAACCGCTGGACGCGCTGGTGCGACGAACGCCCAATGCTGTTTCCAGACGGCGCCCTGTTCGATCCAAAGCCTGATGGTTTCTTTTTGCGCGTCGGTCAGCGTCTTGTGCGTCGAAGGCGGCGGCATCCGCCTCGCCGGATTCTCTTCCGTGATCTTCCTGTAGAGAAGACTCTCGTCGGGCTTGCCCGCCACAACCGGCGCGCCGTTCTTCCGGACTGCTAACGCATCTTCATACAGGTCGAGGCGCAGGCTTGCCTTGCGGGTGGATTGGTCGGGGCCATGGCAGGCGAAACAGTTGTCCGACAGAATCGGGCGGACGTCGCGCTGAAAGTCCACGGCCTTTCGGCCGACCGCCGCAGTCGGGGCTTGCCCGGGCGGCGGCGTCCCTGCGATCACACCAATCGACAGAGCACTGAGAGCCACGCTGACGATCGACTGAACCCATCGAGGGTGAGGCGCCTTCACGAGTCCTCCTGGGTTGAGATCGTAAACGAAAACGAGGGATGAAGCAGCGAAAACGGATAAAAAAACGGGCGAGCCGACTCGGCTCGCCCGTCGTTGTAACCGCGCGTGCTTTCCTTTTTCCTTACTGTGTTAGAACAACACCCTTCCGCCAAATCGAATAACGCGCTCGGTCTGCGCCAGGATGTCCGTGATGCGGCCGAAGTTCGCGTTGCCGAGCGTGCCGTTCGGATTCGCATAATGCGCAATGTTCAGCGCATTGAAGAAGTCCGCCCGGATTTCTGCACGCCTCGTTCCAAAGCGGATGATCTTCACAATCGACGCGTCGAGGTTCACATAGGCCGGGCCCGTGAGCAGTCCTCGCCGTTCGACATTGCCCCACGTATTCTGAGCGGGCGCGGAGAAGACCGATGTGTCGAACCAAAGATTGCCCGCGCCGATGCCGCCGAGCACGTCGGGCTTGCCGGTGGCATCAGGCGTCTGGCTGTTGCCGGGCGCACGGAGGGTTGCCGCATTCGCCGTAAAGTCGATCGGCGTGCCCGAGATCGCTGAGAACACTCCCGTCACCTGCCAGTCGCCCAGCACTTTGCCTAACACGCCCTCCTGAAGCCATTTGCCGTCAGGTCCGAACGGCAGCAGGTACAGGAAGCTGTTGGCAAAGCTGTGCGTGGAATCGTTGCTCGTCCGCTGCCAGCTTCGCTCGATATCGGCGGGCGTCGGAATCGTGCCGCCAGTACCGTCGCCATTGATGTAGCTGTATCCGCGCCCAAACGTGTACGAGTTAGTCAGCAGCAGACCGCCTCTCATCCGGCGGTCGATCTTGAACTGCATAGAGTTGTATTGCGATTTCACCCCAATGGGCGTCGTGCTGCTGGCGGTTCGACCATATTTCGTGCGAAGCGGCCGTCCTGCCTCATCGGCTCCAAGCGTGTAGCCCGCGTTGAGGTCGATGCTCTGGAGAATGTCTTTGCCGCGATTACCGACGTAGGCCACTTCAGCGGTGAACCCGCCAGGAAGGCTGCGCTGATAGGCGACGTTCCAGGAATGCAGCTGCCCGTCGTGACGGTCGACCGGCACGACGCCCAGGCTCTCTGCGCGCAGCGCTGTCGCATCGAGAACGCCGCTGTCTGGAAACAGCACGGGGGCCGGTGTCGGCATGCCGATCGCCAGGGCCCCGGCTGCCGCGAAGCTGTTCACTCCGGTCAGCTGCTGGGTCTGCCTGATTGGGTAATCCTGACCATACGAGCTCGGCCAGGGCAACGCGCTCACGCCGTAACCTGCGCGGACGACGTTCACATCGTTCAGTCGCCAGGACACGCCGGTGCGCGGGTTGAAGTTCTTCCAGTAAATCTTCACGCCGAGGTCCTCGGGCACCTCGCCGTATCCGGCGACGCGAATCGTATTGTTGTCGGGGTTGTAGGTCATCTGTCCACCCTTGGGCGTGTAGCCGACCAATGGTGTGTAGACCTCGTGACGCAAGCCGAGGTCCAGCGTGATGTCCGGCCGAATCTGCCATTTGTCGTGAATATAGGTGTAAACGCTCTTGTGCGTGCCGCCCCGGTGAAGCTCTTCATTGACCAGGCCGCGTTCGACGAAGAACGGCACGTCTAACATGAACGACGCAAGCGAGTTCGCGTAGCCGCCCGCCGCAGCGCTGTCGGTGTCGAGCGCCGTTTGCGAGCCGCGGAACTGCCACGACGCGCGCGGGTGCGCCACCTGATCCAGCAGATGCCGGTTCATGCGGAGGTCGCCACCAACCTTGACGGTGTGATCGCCCCAGATCTTGGTCGCGGTGGTCGCGAACGTAGTAGTGCTTTCCTCACGATCCCACGGCAGCGACGTCTCGAACCCGATGAGGTAATCGTTGTAGCCGCCCACATTGATCGTCGTGATGCCGCTCGTAAAGTTGTTCAGGTTGATGCCTTTGATGCCAAGGTCCTGCGAGGTCGTCAGCAGGTAGTCTTCGGCAATCGCCTCGTTGTGGTGGTGAGTCCGGCCGAACCGAACCTCCTGCACCAGCGTCGCAGACCAGACGCGGTTATACGTCACGCCGACGCTCTGCGTGGGGTTGGTGCCCGATCCGGCAAATGGTTTGAGACCACCGTAGATGCCGAATGTGGCCGGGTCGTACGTGCGGGCGTTCTGACGGCTGTAACGCACGTTGACGAGATCGTTGGCGGCTAGTTGATAGGTCACCTTGACATCGCCCTGGTTCGTTCGCTTCTCTCTCACGTACGCCTGCTCAAAGTTCGTTTGGCCGACCGGCGCGCCCGGGATATTCGGTAAGGGAATCTTGTCGATAAGCGTCCGTGCGATCGGGCTGATGCGGTTCTGCGGAATCTGATTCCCGGCAAACTGCGTCCGGCCGCTGCCGTTGGCGGCGCCCGTGGCGGGGTCGTAAATTCTCGTCGGCGCCGAACTGAAATCGCCGTTCCGGAAGGCGACTTCCGGCACGTGGCCGCGCGTGAGGCGGCCGCTGTCGTCGTTGGTCCGTACGTAATCGCCGAAGAAGAACAGCTTGTTCCGCTTGATCGGCCCGCCCATCGTGAAGCCCACCTGCATGTACTTGGCGTCTGCGGGCGCCAACTGCGAGAACGGGTTGCGTGCCACCGTGGCTTCGGTGTTGCCGAAGCTGAACAGCGACCCGCGAACCTGATTCGTGCCTGTCTTCAGCGTCACGTTGGTCACCGCGCCGCCCGCGCGCCCGAACTCCGCGTCGTAGTTGCTGGTCGTGACAGCGACCGTTTCAATCGCTTCGGCGGAAGGAATCATGAATGCGAGATTGCCGCCGTTGTCGCTGTTGTCTGCGCCTTCCAGCTGCACGTTGTTCGATTGTCGCCCTTGACCGTTGATGTTGCTCGACAGGCTGTCCTGCGAGTTGTAGAACTCCGAATGCGGACGGAACGGACGCGACGCGCCCGGCACCGTGATGAGCAGCGCCTGGAAGTTCCGGTTGAAGCCGAGTGGCATCTGCGTAATCTGCGCGCTCTCGATGATGCGGCCCGTGTCGGTGCGATCGGTCTGCAGCATCGGCGCTTCGCCCGTGACGATGACCGACTCTTCCAGCGCACCGACCGACAGCGAGATGTCGACGCGAATGGTGGTGTTGACGCTCACCTCGACGTTCTCGCGCGTGAACTTCTTGAATCCGACGAGCTCTCCCTCCACGCGATACGTGCCGGGCGACGTGTTGGTGAACGTATAGGCGCCGGCCTGATTGGACGTGGTCGTGCGACTGATATTGGTGCGAACCTCCGTCGCGGTGACGGTTGCACCGGGAATGGCACCACCGCTCTCGTCGGTGACGTTGCCCAGTAGCGTGCCGACCGCAACCTGTGCGGCGGCGTGCGCTGGCGCGAATAACATCCCGAGCACAGCGAGTGTCGAGACAACGCGCAGCGGAAAGCGTCGTGTACCTGTCATCGCTCTTCTCCTTGATCAGTCTGTGGCGGGGCCCCACCCCCGCCACCTGTGCCTTCGCATGCTTCGCATGCTTCGCATGCTTGGCGATGCGTGTGACGTTTGCCTGCTTAGTCGTCGGCCGTGCACAGAGCGATCGTGTAAACGCTCGATCCGCGACGCGTCGTTGCGGCCAACACCATGTGGTCTGTAAGAGAAAATATACGGTCGGAGTGCAGCACTAATCCACAGGAATCTCTTTCGCGAGATCCAATGTTTTGAAGTACTTAGATGATACTTTCAGCGAGTCGAGAGTTGCTGACCAGATCGCAGATTGGCTCGGAATGACCTATCACAAATTCGGAAATCCGTATCACGAACGGATCTATGGACTCTCGTTGAACGCGGAAAGGCTGCTCGGATAAACACTCGGAGTCGAGGAGATGACGAGGAGTTGAGAGCTGAGAGCTGAACCCTTCAGCCCTCAGCCCTCAGCCCTCAGCCCTTAGCCCTTATCAGCGTCAGAACAAAAAGCGTCCTCCAAAGCGAATCGTGCGTTCAGTCTGCGCCAGGATCGCGGTGATGCGGCCGAAGTTCGCGTTGCCCAGCGTGCCGTTCGGATTCGCATAATGTGGGATGTTGAGACCGTTGAAGAAGTCCGCGCGGATCTCTGCACGCTTCGATCCCACACGAACCACCTTCACGACTGAGAAGTCGAGGTTGTAGTACGCCGGCCCGGTCAGAAGACCGCGCCGCTCAACGTTCCCCCATTCGTTCGCGCCCGGCGCAGAAAACACCGAGGTGTCGAACCAGAGCGCGCCCGACCCGATACCGCCGAGTACCGCTGGCGTTCCCGTGGCGTTGGGCGTGTTCGAATTGCCGGGCGCGCGCAGCAAGCCGGCATTCGCCGTGAAGTCGATCGGCGTGCCGGAGATCGCCGAAACGACTCCCGTCACCTGCCAATCGCCGAGCACCTTGCCGATGGCGCCTTCACGCATCCATTTGCCATCGGGCCCCCACGGCAGCATGTAGACGAAGCTGCTCACGAAGCTGTGCGTCGAGTCGAACGTCGTTCGCTGATAGCCGCGCTCCGGATCCGCCGGTGTGGAGATCGTGCCTCCTCCATCTCCATTGGAGAAGCTGTAGGCGCGCCCGAACGTGTACGAGTTGGTCAGGAGCAGGCCGTTCCGCATGCGGCGGTCGACTTTCACCTGCATTGAGTTGTATTCGGATCTGACGGGTATGGGGCGCGACGTGTCGGCGGTTCTTCCGTATTTAGTGAACAGCGGCCGGCCGGCGTTGTCGGCGCCAAGGACGAGACCTGCGTTGATGTTATAGGCGGCGAGGATATCGTGGCCGCGGTTGCCGACATACGCAATTTCCGCCGTGAATCCGCCGGGAAGGACGCGCTGATACGCGGCGTTGAACGAGTGCAGCGTTCCTTCGGTCCTGTTCTTGTCGATAATATCGAGCGCTTCTGCGCGCAGCGGCGTAGCATCGAGGATACCTGACGCCGGAATCGGCGGCAACGCCGGAAGGGGCAGGCCCGTCGTCAGATTGACGGTCGTCGGTGCAAAGCTGTTGGCTGGGGTGATCTGCTGAACCTGCCGGATCGGGTACGCCTGGCCCCAAGAGCTTGGCAGCCCCAGAGCGCTGACGCCGTATCCTGCGCGTATAACAGTCGTGTCATTTGGACGCCAGGATATCCCGGTTCGCGGATTGAAGTTCTTCCAGATGGTCTCCACACCCAGGTTCTCGGGAATATCGCCATATCCCGCGACACTAATGGTGTTGGTTTCAGGGTCGTAGGTCGCCTGCCCGCCGACCGGCGTGTACCCGACGAGCGGAGTATACAACTCGTGACGCAATCCCAGATCGAGAGTGACATCAGGTCGGATCTGCCATTTGTCCTGCACATACGTGTAGACAGCCTTGTGGGTGCCACCGCGATGAATGCTAATTTTGTCGGTGATGGAGAGCACTCCTCGTTCAATCCCGTTCGGCACGTCCAGCATGAATGCCGCGAGCGAATTCGCGTAGCCGTTCTGTGCGGCTGTGTCGGTATTGAGAGCCGTCTGGTTGCCGCGGTATTGGAAGCGCGCGCGAGGATGATTCACCTGGTCGAGGAGATGCCGGTTCGAACGCAGGTCACCGCCGACTTTCATCGTGTGATTGCCCCATATCTTCGTGGCTGTCGTCGACACCGTCCATGTGCTCTCTTCGCGATCCCACGGCAGCGACGTCTCGAAGCCGATCAGGTAATCGCTGTAGCCGCCGACGTCGATCGCCGTGATGCCGCTGGTAAAGGCGTTCAGGTTGATGCCTCTGATGCCGAGATCCTGTGATGTCGTCAGTCCATAGTCCTCACCAATAGCCTCATTGTGATGATGCGTGCGTCCGAAACGAACTTCCTGCACCAGTGTCGCCGACCATACTTTGTTGTATGTGCCGCCGACGCTCTGGGTCGGATTGGTGCCCGTGCCCGCAAACGGCTTGAGACCGCCCCAGATCCCGAAGATGGCAGGATCCTTGGTGCGGGCGTTCTGCTGGCTCCACCGCACGGAAAGTAGATCGTTCTGCGCCACCTGATACGTGATCTTGATGTCGCCCTGATTCGTCCGCCGCTCTCTCACGTACGGCTTTTCGTAGTTGATCGCACCAACGGCCGCACCAGGGATGTTCGGCAACGGAATATGGCTGATGAGCTCGCGCGCGATTGGATTGACCCGGTTCTGCGGGATCTGCTTGTTCGCGAATGGCAGACGGCCGCTGCCGTCCGCATTGCCAGTCGCCGGATCGTAAATTTGTGTGGGCGCCGCGCTGAAATCGCCATTGCGGAACGCGACTTCCGGCACGTGGCCCTGCGTAAGGCGGCCGCTGTCGTCGCTCGTCCGCACGAAATCGCCGAAGAAGAACAACTTGTTGTGCTTGATGGGGCCGCCAAACGTGAAGCCCGCCTGCATGTACTTCGAGTCCGCCGGAGGCAGGGTCGTGAACGGGTTGCGCGCGATTGTCGCCTCGGTGTTGCCGAACATGAACCCCGATCCGCTGAAGGCATTGGTGCCCGACTTGATGGTGACGTTGGTCACCGCGCCACCCGCGCGTCCGAACTCGGCGTCGTAGTTGCTCGTCGCAACCGACACCGTTTCAATCGCCTCGGCGGACGGAATGTAGAACGCAAGGCTGCCGCCGTTGTCGCTGTTGTCGGCGCCTTCCAGCTGCACGTTGTTGACCTGCCGCGACTGGCCGTTGACGTTGCTCGACAGGCTCTCCTGCGAGTTGTAGAACTCGGAGTGCGGACGGAACGGACGCGAGGCGCCCGGCACCGTGATGAGCAGCGCCTGGAAGTTGCGGTTGAACCCGAGCGGCATCTGCGTGATCTGCGTGCTCTCGATGATGCGGCCCGTGTCGGTGCGGTCGGTCTGCAGCATCGGCGCTTCGCCGGTGACAATGACCGATTCTTCGAGCGTGCCGACTGCGAGCTGGATGTCGACGCGGATTGTCGTGTTGACGCTCACTTCGACGTTCTCGCGCGTGAACTTTTTGAAGCCGACAAGCTCGCCTTCGACGCGATAAACACCCGGAGGCGTGTTGTTGAACGTGTAAGAGCCAGCCTGATTCGAAACGGCCGTGCGCGAGATGTTCGTGCGAACTTCTGTCGCGGTGATCGTCGCGCCCGGAATGGCGGCGCCACTTTCATCGCTCACATTGCCGAGCAACGTGCCCACAGCGACCTGTGCGGCCGCGTAGGCTGGCGCGAGCAGAATCCCAAGCACAGCGAGTGTCAAGACCACGCGCAGCGGGAAGCGTCTATCGGTCATCGCTCTTCTCCTTCGATCAGTTGTCGCGGGGCCCCACCCCCGCGACCTGTGCCTTCGCCGCCTCTCGGCGGCTCGGCTTTGCTTGTTGCGTTTATCTGCTTAAGTTGGCAATCGGAACGCGAAAATCTCACCCCCGACCTGTGCCTTCGCCGCCTCTCGGCGGCTCGGCTTTGCTTGTTGCGTTTATCTGCTTAGTCAGCAATTGGAATGCGAAATTCTCACACCGCCACCAGTGCCTCGCACGGCGCCCCACGCGCATCCACGCGCATCTTCTCGGCCACAACAATTGATCGTGTAGGACGAAATATAGGCGAGTCACAGGGTGCGATTCCAGCGTAAAGTCGCATCGACTAAAGCCTTGAAATCCAATCGATTGAATTGCTTACCGCTGCCTCTACTAAGAAGTAAGCTACTCCTCACCGACGGAGAGCCCAGATCATGAGCATGAAACGACGAGAGATCTTACGCATCATGGGTACAGGGACGCTCCCATTCCTGGCTGGCTCCTGGCCGGACGCGCTGGCTCAGGCCCCTCAGCGAAAGTACGAATTGCTGCTGAAGGGAGGAAGGGTTATCGACCCCACTCAATCAATCAATGCGGTCGCCGACGTGGCGGTGACAGGCGGAAAGATTGCGGCGATCGCCGGAAGCATCGATTCGGGCGAAGCCGACCGTACGGTGCCGGTCACCGGTCAAATCGTGACGCCAGGGCTGGTCGATCTGCATACGCACGGATTCGCGGGCATTTCGCATTGGGGAGTGAACCTCGATCAGTATTGCATCGCCCGCGGCGTCACGACCGCCATCGACGCAGGTACGTCCGGTTCCGACAGCTTCGAGGGATTCCGCCGTCTGGTCATCGAGCGGTCGCGCACGCGCGTCCTCGCGTTTCTGAACATCTCCCGCGTTGGCCTGATCGGCCAGCCGGGAGAGCTGGTGGATACGCGGATGATCGATGTGCCCTCGGCGCTGCGCGTGGCGAAAGAGCACGCGGATGTGATCGTTGGCATCAAAGTCCGCTGCAGCGAAAATTATTCCGGCCCGAACGACCTGGACGCGGTGCGCGCGTCGCGCAACGTGGCCGACCAGATCGGCAAACCGGTGATGATCCACGTGGGCAGTCCGCATTCACCGATGGCACAGATTCTCGAGCTGGCACGGCCCGGCGACATCGTGACTCATGCGTTTCGCAGAGGCGGCACAGGCGGTGTCATCGGGCCTGAAGGTCGAGTGTCCGACTACATCCGGCGCGCGGCCGATCGCGGAATCCTGTTCGACGTGGGCCACGGAAGCGGCAGCTTCTCGTTCACCGCCACCGAAGCGGCGCTGAAAGAGAATTTCCGCCCGACGACGATCAGCAGCGACATTCACGCCTACAGTGCGCTCGGGCCCGTGTTCGACCTACCCACCACGATGACCAAGCTGCTCGTGCTCGGCATGCCGCTCGATAGGGTGATCGAGTTGACGACGGTCGCCCCGGCGCGGGCCATCGGAAAGGCTCAAGAAATGGCGTCCCTCAAGCCCGGCAGCGCGGCGGATATCGCCGTCCTGGATCTGGTGCAGGGCAACTTTTCGCTCGTTGACTCACAGGGAGACACGCGAAAGGCTACTCAGAAGATCGTGCCCGTTTTGGCGCTGCGTCAGGGAAGGATTCCCTGATTGGACGGGTGGAAGACGTGCGATAATCGTCCATTCCGCAAGCGAGGTGAAAACCATGAAACGCCATGTGTTCGTCGCGATCCTCCTGGGTAGCGCCACGTTGGTTGTGTCTGCGCAGGCTCCCCAGCCGAAATCCCCAAGCGGGCCGCTCGTCGATTCCTCGCGTCTCCTTCTGCAGATTGAACAAACCCCGACGGGAACCGCGAGGGTGTACGGCGATCCCGCTCAGCCGGGCATGTATGTCAGCCGCGTGCAGCTCCGACCGAACGCGAAAAACCGTCCGCACTATAACGACCAGGATCAAATTGTCACAGTGCTCAAGGGCACCTGGTGGGTCGGCAAGGGCGAAGTGTTCAGGCAGGATCGACTGGTGGCCGTTCGCGAAGGCGGACTGATGTATCTGCCTGCCAAGCTCGCCTACTACGATGTCGCGGGCAGCGGCGACGTGATTCTGCAGATCACCGGTGTCGGGCCCGTGCATTCAACTCACGCGGAGTTGGATGCCGCCGGTAAAGCGGTACCGGTCGGCGGTCCATATCCAGAGGACATGCAAGAAGGCGGAGGCCGACGCCGCCGCTACGCGTTGCCAGTTCAGGATGCGAACAATGTGGATCCCGACAATCCAGACCCGCCGCGGGGAACGCAGACACAACAACCGCCGAAGTAGGGCTGGGTGCGTTAGGTGCGAGGGGTGCGATAGGTGCGTTGGGTGCGATAGGTGCGTTGGGTGCGATAGGTGCGTGGGGGTGCCCGCCCAAGGGTTAACGACGGCAGATTGGTAGATCGTAAATCTACCAATCTACCAATCTACCAATCCTCAATCTGTCAAGAATCTCCCACTCTCACAATCTTCCAATCTTCCAATAGTGCGTCAGAAGAGAAAGCGACCGCCAAAGCGAATCATTCGCTCCGTCTGAGCGATGATGCTCTCATCTCTCACAAGGAGAATTCCGACGAGGCACAATCCGAGTACAGCGGGCACACGAGCGGGAAACCCACGCGGACATGAAAGGGTCATCGAATCCTCCTTGAGCCGAACTCCAACTCAAATGATCCGGGCCAACCCTGGAAATGCGACGGAGAGAAGAGGCCGTGAGGGATGGCCGGGTCTATCGAGCAAGACCCGGCCTACGTACGTAGGGCGGGTCCGGCTTTCCGGACCCGCCCTGATAGTCGTGCCTAGGCGATGATCTGCGGTATCAACGTACCGTAGACGTCGGTCAACCGCATGTTGCGACCATTGTAGAGATACGTGAGCTTGGTGTGATCGAGGCCAAGCAGATGCAGCATCGTCGCGTGCAGGTCGTGATACGAAACCGGCTGCTCGCCGGCTTTGTAACCGAACTCGTCGCTCGAGCCGATCGACTGCCCACCCTTGATACCTGCGCCCGCCATCCACACCGTCATGACGCCCGGGTTGTGATCGCGGCCGACACCGCGCTGCGAAATCGGCATCCGTCCGAACTCGCCATGCCAGATAACCAGCGTGTCGTCGAGCAGGCCCCGCGCCTTGAGGTCGGTGAGCAGCCCGGCAATCGGCACATCCGATTCCTTGGCGTGCTGGCCGTGATTCGAGAGGATGTTCGAATGCGCGTCCCAGGTATCGGTGTTCTGATTGCCCATGCCGCCCTGGAACAGCTGCACGAAACGCACACCGTGCTCGACCAGCCGGCGCGCGAGCAAGCACTGCTTGCCGAACGGCTCGGTGATCGGATCATCCAGACCATATAGCTTCTTGGTCTGTTCTGATTCGCTGCCGATGTCGATGGCCTTCGGGGCGCAACCCTGCATGCGGTACGCGAGCTCGTACGACGAGATCCGGGCCGACAGATCCGTAGCGCCCGGGAACTTCTCCATGTCGAGCTCGTTCAGCTTCGACAGCAGATCCAGACGATTGCGCTGCGTTTCCGGTGTCATTCCTGCCACCGGCTTCAGATCGACGATCGGATCGCCGCTCGCGCGGAACAGCGTTCCCTGAAACGCCGCCGGCATGTAGCCCGCGCTCCAGTTGGTCGGACCGCCAATCGGTCCGCCCCTGGGGTCGGCAATGACGACGAACGCCGGCAGGCTGGTGCTCTCGGTGCCCAAGCCATACGTGATCCAGGAGCCGGCGCTCGGGAATCCCACGCGGATTTGCCCCGACTGCATCTCGTAATGCGCCTGCACGTGATCGTTCGAGCGGCCGAACACGGAGTGAATGAACGCGATGTCGTCGACATGTTGCCCGAGGTTCGGGAACACCTCCGACACCAGCTTTCCACTCTGTCCGAAACGGTTGAACTTGAACGGGCTCGGCATCAGCGGCCCGGGATAACCCTGCCGGACGATGACGTCGCCGTGGATCTTGTCGTCGATCGGCTGCCCCGCATACTTGACGAGGCCTTCCTTGTAGTCGAACAGATCGACCGCGCTGGGACCACCGCTCATGAAGAGCGAGATCACCGCCTTCGCGCGCGGCTTGAAGTGCGGGGGCTTCAGGGCATACGGATTGTCCCCCAGCGGCTTGGCCGAACACGCGTCGCTAACCTCCGCCGCAAGCAGACCCTGCGAGTTCAGCATTTGCGCCAGCGCGACGCCGCTGATACCGCCACCCGCCCGCCACAAAAATTCTCGACGCGACCAGAAATATTTCAAGTTGTGCACGGCGTCACCTCATGTAAAGGAATTCGCTGAGGTTCAACAAAACGTGAGTGAAATCAACCAGAGAACCGGCCTTCACCTTCTCGAGCGCAAGCTTCTTCTCGAGATCCGTGGCGGCCCTTCCGAGCGCGTACTGATAACCAAGATCGATCTGCTTCACCGGGTCGGTTGTCTCGCTCGCGATCCTCTCGGCGAGCAGTTCGGCCTCGCGGAGCACGAACGGGTTATTCAGCAGCGTCAACGCCTGCGTCGGCACCGTCGACACGTTGCGGGCCGCGGCCGTGAGGTTCATGTCCGGATGATCGAACGTTTCGAACATCGGATACGGCAGCGAGCGCCGCTGGTAGATATAGACGCTGCGGCGCCAGGTGGCCGGACCATCGGGCTGGTTGTCCCATCGCCCCTTGGTCTGCTCGGTCACCAGAATCTCCTTCGGCACGTTCGGGAAGAACGCCAGCCCGCCCATCGTCAGGTTGATGTTGCCGGCGACCGAGAGCATCGTATCGCGAATCGTCTCTGCGTCGAGCCGCTGCGGGCGATACCGCCACAGCAGCCGGTTTTCGGGGTCGGCCTTCACGTTGCCGCCGTGATCGAACACGGACGCCATCTGGTAGGCCTCGGACGTCATCATGAAGCGATGGAGCTGCTTCATGCTCCAGCCCCGCTTCATGAACTCGACAGCCAGATAATCGAGCAGCTCCGGATGCGTCGGCTGATCGCCCATCTTGCCGAAATTGTCGAGCGTCGCCACGATGCCGCGACCGAAGTGATGGTGCCACACACGATTGACGATCACGCGCGCGGTTAGTGGGTTGTCAGTCGAACCGAGCCACTCCGCGAACGCCAGCCGCCGTCCCGACGTTCGGCCATCCGGACGCGGAATCTCGGTCGGGTGCTCGCCGTGCAGCGCCACGCTGAGGAAGGCCGGCTTCATCAGCGAGCCTTTGCTGTCCGGATCGCCCCGAATCAGGAAATGCGTGGGCGGCGGCTCATACTGGCCGGGGCCTACCTGGAGGTACGTGCCGTTGGGCTTGTCAGGTGGTGGGAGCCGGCATTTCGGACAGCCGATCGTCTCGTCCCCGCGTCCCATCGGCGCAAAGCGCCAGTCGCCGTCCGTAATGATCTCGGCCATCGGCGGCACCTTCGGCCGCTGCTTCTCGATGACCGCAATCTGCGAAGTGAGCTCTTTCTTCTGAGCCCGCTCCTCGGGCTTCATCATCTTCTCAATTGCCTCCGGGGTCCCTCCGCCGCCCCCGGTGAGCACCTGCGTCGCGAGCAACTGCTCGCCCGGCGTGCGTTCCGCTTCGGGCTTGAACACGGCGCGTTGGACGTTCTCGGGGTATCCTTCTTGATGTATGCCGCCCGCAACTCGTCGCGGTACGGCTTCTCGATCGCGGAGATCTTGTCGCGGAGCGCGTCAATCTTCTCGTCGACGTCCTTGTTCTTCGTCAGGTACGCTTCGGCTTCGGCACGCGAGGACACCAGCGGCCAATCCGTCTCGACCCACCCGTTCAACGCCGCTGCCAGCGAGTAATAGTCCTTCTGACCGATCGGGTCGAACTTGTGGTTGTGGCAACGCGCACAATTGACGGTCATCCCCATCACGCCGCGGCCGAGCGTGGCAATCAAATCGTCCACGTAATCCCAGCGGCGTTCAGGGTTGTCTTTTTCGCGGAACAACACGCGCGGCCCCGCGCGGAGGAAGCCGGTGGCGATGAGTGTTTCGTGCGTGACGTAGTCGAGCTCGTCGCCCGCGATCTGTTCCTTCAGGAACTGGTTGTAGGGCTTGTCCTGGTTGAACGCGTTGATGACGTAATCGCGATACCGCCACGCGTTGGGCCGATCGTAATCCTGCTCGAAACCGTTCGAGTCGGCATAGCGAGCGACGTCGAGCCAGTGACGGCCCCAACGCTCGCCGTACTGCGGCGACGCGAGCAGCTTCGTGATCAACTTATCCCACGCGTCGGCGGACTGATCCGCGACGAACGCTTCCACGTCGGCGGGCGACGGCGGCAGGCCGATGAGGTCGATGTACGCGCGGCGGATGAGCGTGCGCTTGTCGGCGCGCGGCGCGGCAATGAGTGTCTTCTCCGCGCGGGCGCTTTCGAGGAACCGATCGATCGGGTGTGAAAATTCAGATTTGGCGACGATAGGCGGTGTCTTCTGCACCGGCAGCTTGAACGCCCAGTAGTTGCGCTGCTCCGGCGTCAGCTCCATGTCCTCGAGCGCTGCGACCGCGCTCGTCGCCGGTTTCGCGGTCGGTGTCGCCGACGCATCCCATGGTGCGCCCGCATCGATCCAGGCCTTGAACGCAGCGATCTCTTCGGCCTTCAGCTTGTCGCCCTGCATCGGCATCTTGATCGCGTCAAGGTGCGCGACGGCGCGATACATCCTGCTCTGGTCGGCGTTGCCTGGCGTCAGCGCCGGACCGTGGGCGCCGCCGCGAAGGGCCCCTTCACGCGTGCGAAGATCGAGCTTCGACAACTGCATCGCGGCGCCGTGGCAGTTCCAGCACGACCGCTCCATGATGGGCTGAATGTCTTTGGCGAAGCTGACCGCCGTTTCCCATTTGGCGCCCTGATCGATCCAGGCCTTGATCGCCGCCACTTCGGCGGGCTTCAGTGCATCACCTTCCATCGGCATCGATGGCTGATCAAGTCCGGCGATTACGCGATACAGCTTGCTCTTCTCAGCGTTGCCCGGGACGATGACCGCCCCGTGGTCGCCACCTTTCATCGCCGCCTCGCGCGTGCTGAGATCGAGCTCGGCGAGCTTCAGGTCGGCGCTGTGGCAACTTGCACAGCTCTTTTCGAAGATCGGCTGTATGTCGCGGGCGAACGCGACCTGGGCCGGCGTCGCCTGAGGCGTGCTCGGCGTCTGCGCATGGGGGAGTGCAGTGAGCAAACCCACAGCTAACGTGGCGAGAGCTATTGAGCGGACGCGTGCATACATTGACGTCTCTCCATTCGCCATTACGTAGTAATTCGCGGTATCAGTGTGCCATACACGTCTGTCAGACGCATATCCCGCCCGTTGAATCGATACGTAGTTCTATGGACCCGCCGCGTTTGACTTTCGCGCGTTCCAAGATGTGTAGTTAAGCTATTGAATTATAACGGTTATACGGCAGCTTTGGAGGGTTGCGTTGTCTCAAATTGTCGCGGGCACCTGCGGCTGCGTTTTGGATGGGGAAACCAGCCATGTATCCAAAAGGCACCTGTGTGGACGTGCGCCGCTCAGGTAGCGCAGGGCTTCAGCCCTGCCTTCGCGGCGTCAGGCCTAAGGGCTGAAGCAAGCGCTAAGGGCATGGGGCTCAGGGATAAGGGTTTTGCCCGCCCTTAGCCCTTAGCCTTCAGCCCTCCTGTACCGTTAGAAGTCGTAGTGGAATCCGGCCTTAATTAGCGTCCCGCGCTGAATCGCGCTGGGGCGGTGATACGTGTTGCCCACCGTTGTGACCCACGTACGAATCGTCGCGTTGTTCGTCGCGTTGTAGATGTCGAGCCGCGGCTGAAGCACCCTGCTCCCCATCCGAATCGCCTTGCGCAGGCTGAAGTCGAGCTGATGCAGCGACGGGTAGCGGACGTCGCCGCGTTCCTTGACGATGACCGTCTGCGCGCCTTGCACGAGGCCAGCCACGGACACGGTCGTCAACTCCGGGAACCCGCTCTGGAATTGATACGAGCCGCTGAGCGACAACCCGTACGGGAGCTCGTACAGCCCCGACATGCGGAAGGACACAGGCACGTCGTCGCCCTGAATGCCACGGGCGAACGTCTTCGAGTTCGGGTTATTCAGATCGGCCACGCCGACGTAGCCGACGTTCTTGCCCATGCTGAGGCCGCCGGTCATCATCCAGCGGTTGCTCAGCCGCTTGTTCAACGTGATATCGCCCCCGTTGTAGGTGCTGTCCATTTCGGAATCGTTGTTCCAGAGGTTGTCCACCCGGCCGCGCAGCGCGAGAGCCTGGTTGTAGACCGTCACCGCCTGCTGGCTATTCGGCTCGACGATATTCATCGCGGTATAGGTGTCGGCCGGAACGGCCATGTTGCGCACGCCGAGTTGATTGCGTTTCTCACGCCGCGTGAAACCGCCGGAGACCACGAGGTTTCCCGGCAGCTGCCGCTGCAATTCAACGGTGTACTCGTTGGCGTTCGGCCAGTCGTACCCCGGCTCGTACCGGTTGGTCGTCCCGAGGTTGTAGCCCGTCGAAGGACCAAGCTCGTTCAGCTGCGGAATGAGGTCCCCATTGCGGTCGCAGCCCGTTGTCGCCGCCTCGTTGCAGCGGCTCTGCGGCAGCCATTGACGGTTGTCGCTTGTATCGCGAACGGGGTTCACGCGGCCAACGACCTGGACTCCTACTGGAACGACATATCGGTTCGCGGCAAATTTCAGCGCGGTCGAGCCGTCGCCAAGCAGGTCGTATACGACCGAGAACCGCGGATTGAGCGCGTTCCAATCGGGCGCGCCATCGATGGCGGCGAAGCACTGCCCCGCGATGAACGGTGTCTGCGGCTGACAGGTCTCCGGCATCCAGCCGTAGTTGGTTTCGAAGCGCAGGCCCATGTTCAGCGTGAGCTTGCGGGTGGGCCGCCACTTGTCCTGAATGTAAAGCCCCTGCTCGCGGTCCTGTGTGACGGAGCTCACGGGCGTGTTGTAAGTCTGGACCCGGTCGGACACGCCCTGCCGATAGATGATACGCATGCCCGAGGTCGAATACACGTTGCCCGTGCGCTTCGCGTAGTTCATCGAATAGCCGGCCTTGATGTCGTGCGTCGTCGTGAAATAGCTGACGCTGGCGATGGCGACGGCGCGATACATCGGATTGTTGCTGTAGGTGCCCAGTGCGATCGTCGCGTAGTTGGCGAGCTCATCGAATTTCGCGATGTCGCCATCCTGCACCTCGGGCTGCCGCGAGAAGCGATCGTCGACAAGGAAATGACTCGTCGACGCATCGAACAACAGCCGCGACGACTGCGACTTGGTCCACTTCAACTGGTGCACCGTCGGATACTTGTTGTTGCTGTTCGACGCGCGCGAGTCGGCGAAATTGCCACCCAGGCGGTGCCCGTTCACCTTCCGCTGCAAGGTGAAGTAGTAGGAGAACTGGCTCGACTGATTAATCTGCCACGCGACTTTATTGTTTGTCGTGTAGAGGTAGTGGTCGTCGGGTGTCTGCGAGCCGTCGGGGTTGTAGCTGCCGAGGAAGTACTGGAGCAGCTTCTGGTAATGGTAGGTCGTCGAGAACCACAGCTTGTCGTGTTTGATCGGACCCGCCAGCCAGAAGCCCGTATCCCAGATGTAGTTGATGTCGGCGCCGGGCTTGATATCGGGCACGGCCGCACGAACGGCCGGGTTCAGGGTCGCAAGCAGATCGTTGCGCAGCGAGTCGGAGAAGTTGTCGAAGCCCATCCCGCGGTTCGCGCCGCTGAACATGCCGCCACCGTGGAACTGGTTGGTGCCGGTCTTGGTCACCATGTTGAAGACGAGGCCGCCGCGCGGCGACTCGGCAGGGTTGTTCCCTGCAAGGAAGTTGCTTTCAGCAAACGCGTACGGATCGAGATACATGGTGGCGCCGTCGCCTTCGCCGTCGAGGCTCGATACGTCCATGCCGTCGATGTAGTAGCCGCCTTCGTTGTCGGTGCCGCGCACCGTAACGCCCGACTGCAGGAACGACTCGGATCCGCCTACATCGACTTTGCTGACCGTGATGCTCGGGATGACTCGCGTGATCGACCAGACGTCCATGCGATTCGGAAGCGACTCGAGCACTTCTTGTGTGAGCACGGTCTGTTTCAACGCCGACGTGGTGTCGAGCAGCGGCGCTTCACCGCTCACGACAATCCCTTCTTCCATCGTGCCAATCTCGAGTCGTGCGTCGGCACGCGAGGTCTGGTCGGAATTGACGGTGATGCCGTTCTGGGTGTACGGACGAAAGCCCTGAAGCACGGCTTTGACGCTGTAGGTCCCCGGGACGAGCCGCAGAAATTGATACGCGCCGCGCTCGTCGCTCAAGACTTCCTGATTACCGCCCACCGTGCCCTGAGCATTGGTCAACGTGACGGTGGCGCCTGGCAGCACGGCACCGGACGCGTCAGTGACCGTCCCGGCGATCGCACCGACGCCCTGAGCGAGCGCTGGCACAACACAGCACGCGGACACAACGAGCGACAGCAAGAACAGACGTGCGGCACGGATCGCACTCATATCGGCCTCCTGAAACACCCGAAGGGGTTACTTCGGTTGAACTGATGAATTCAGCGACTATACGGCAGTTAAGGGCGGAAAGTGAAGCAAGTTGTCGCGAACGGGACGTATACGATGCGAATCGGAATTAGGAATCCGGGATTAGGGATCGGGCAATTCGGAATTTTGTATCGCCGCGGATCCCCAATCCCTGATTCCGATCCAACAGAGCACTAATTCGGTCGTTTAAACATTCCCACCATCACCGCTTTACCGATCACGTGGCCGTCCATCGCCTTGAAGAGACTCCGTCGCGTCTCCCAAGCGTCGGCTCCGGGAGCCATGTCGATCTTCGTGTCGAGCGCGTAGACCTCGAATGTGTAGTGATGCATCGGGCCGTTGGCGGGCGCCCCTGGGCCGCGGTACACGGCGCCGCTCGCACTGATTTGACGGATGCCGTTCGGAAGCTGCGCGCCTTCGGGCATGCCTTCGGGCAGTCCCTTCTCTGTTCCCGGAATGTTCCACACGAGCCAATGGACTTGATCGTCTGTCGTGCGGTTGCGCGCAACCTCGGGATCGCGCATGTGGACGACGAAGCTTTGCGTCGCAGCCGGTGCGTTTATCCAGACGAGCTGCGGCGAGATGCCACGCTCGGCCTGCTGCACCTGCGTGTGACGATTCGGAATGACACCCCCGTCGGAAAATGCGGGCGTCGAGAGCACCATGGGCGGGCCTGCAGGTCCGCGCGCAGGTTGCCCGGCCGGGGGCTGACCGGCGGGCGCCGCGGGCGCCTGTGCACTAACTGCAACAATGGTTGCAAAAACTACGATCGAGATATGGGAAAGCAAACGATTCATGTGTTCCTCCAAGGATGGACGACGGACATCACGGGGTTTATAAGGTTCGTGGGTTCGTGGGTTCGTGGGTTCGTGGGTTCGTGGGTTCGTGAAGTTCGTAAAGTTCGTGGGTTCGAGCAGTTCGTGTAGTTCGTGTAGTTCGTGGGTTCGTGAAGTTCGTGGAGTTCGTGGAGTTCGTGGGTTCGTGGGTTCGTGTCCGCCTCTGTCACGCACTATAACAGCGATACATTCCGACACAGCGATACATTCCGACCTGAACCAACCGCGGACACCACGAACCAACGAACTCACGAACCTCACGAACCTCACGAACCTTACCAACCTTACGAACCTTACCTAAGTGCCAAATTGCGTCAGATGATGATTCAGATGTTTTGCGTGGAGGCGGCTGACATCGGTGCCGCTCATGTGGCCCAACGTCGGGCTGTCGGGCCAGTCCGCATTCACCGGTCTCGACGTCAGTTCTGTGATCAGCCGCACGCACCGGCTGCGTTCGGCCGTAAAGTCGTAGCGGTCGTTCTGCGGCACCCAGCGTTTCAGCGTCGGTGCCCCCTTCGGCCAGGGCAGGTTGATCACGATGAACTTCATGAGCGGTCGCGGAAGCCGAACCGGCTCCGGTGCAACACTCACGTGGCCGAGCGCCCCCTCCATCGCCTCATTCACGTGCCACAACATCTGGCTCACGGACATCCGGCCCCACTGTCCGCGCGAATCTGGCCGAAGCGCCTCCAGGCGCCGCAGGATGTCGGCCTTGTAACGTTCATCGTGCAGGACGGGCATGAGCGTATTCCGTTATTGACAATCGGCGCCGGCAGATCCTACAGTCAGGCGTCCCCCCACAACCCAGCAGAAAGCGAGGCAAGATGGACGCCTCAAAGCCGCGAGCCGGTTCGCATCCGTTTCAGTGCCCGTGGTGCACCTCGTTCAACGTACGTCCGCTGCCGACGTCGAAAGACGAGGCGATCATGCTGTGCCTGCGCTGCCACGAAACGTTCGTGTTTCCCCCCAGCGGAAAACAGCCCGAGGCTCTCGCATCGAAACGGCCTACTTCGTTCGCACGGTCGGGTACTTGATCCCGAGCTGATCGAGATAGGTCGGGTACTTGGTCGGATCGTAGTAGTACTTCCTCATCTGATCGCGATACTTCGCCATCGTGTCCTGGTTGAGCCAGATGGCCGGCTTGTCCTCGGGACGGATGAGCGGGGTGTATTTCTTGTCTTTCGTCTGCACGTTGCGGAAATAGTCCCACGCCCCTTCGACGAGATCGGGCTTCAGCAGCAGATCGAGCACCGTCATCACCTGAACCTTCGCAGCGGCGGTCACACCCTTGTGCGCGATGGGCGTCGCCATCGCGATGGCGTTGGCCCAGTTGTGTCCAGGTCCGGCTTCGATGTTCGCCGGATATCTCAACGTGATTGTCGGCACGTTCCAGGAGATGTCGCCGATGTCGTCAGACCCGCCTCCGCGCTTCTCACCGTCGGGCACGACCACCCGGCCGTTCAGCTTCTGTATCTCGGTCGGTAACCCTTTTTCTTCGACGCCGAGCTCTTTCTGCACGGCTTTCGCAAGCGTCTGGTCGGCGTCGGTCCACTTCGGCATGCCGACCTTCACGATGTTGGCGTAGGCCGTTTCGGCCACTACTTTGTTCATGTGCTGCGGCCACGCGGACCCGAGCACCCGCGAGGTCATCTCGGTATCGGTCATCAACGTCGCCGCCTTGGCCATGTTGTCGCCGATTTCCCACATGCGCTTGATGCCGGGATAGTCGGTCTCGCGGAAGTAGTACCAAATCGACGCGGACGGCGGCACCACGTTCGGCTGATTGCCGCCGAACGTGATCACCGAGTGAGAACGCTGCTGAATGCGCAAATGCTCGCGGCGGTAGTTCCATCCGATGTCCATCAGCATCGCGGCATCCAGGGCGCTGCGCCCGCGCCATGGCGCACCGGCCGAATGCGCGCTCTCGCCTTTGAACGTGTACTCGACCGACACGAGGCCATTGCTCGTGCTGTCGCCCCAGTTCACGCTGAAGTCGCTGCCGACGTGCGTAAAGATCACGACGTCGGTGTCTTTGAAGTAGCCGTCGCGTACATAGTAGGCCTTGGTGGCCAGCAGCTCTTCGGCAACACCGGGCCACAACTTGATCGTTCCCTGGATCTTTTCGCGCTGCATGATCTTCTTCAGCACGATCGCCGCCGTGATGTTCAACGGCATGCCTGAGTTGTGTCCTTCGCCGTGGCCGGGTCCACCTTCGAAGAAAGGATCGTGATACGCAACGCCGGGTTTCTGCGATCCGGTCGGAATACCATCGATATCGGACCCGAGTGAGATGACCGGTCTGCCCGATCCCCATGTCGCCATCCACGCCGTTGGAATGCCCGAGATGCCTTCCTGGACCGTGAAGCCCTGCTGACGCAGGATGTTCGTCAGGTATTTCGAGGTCTCGATCTCCTGAAAGCCGAGCTCGCCGAAGCTGAACACCGAGTCGACCATCTTCTGCGTGAAGTCGTGGAGATCGTCGACGCCCGCCACACCTTCGGTCTTGAAGG
The DNA here is from genome assembly GCA_963761975.1 of Vicinamibacterales bacterium. Taxonomy (GTDB): domain Bacteria; phylum Acidobacteriota; class Vicinamibacteria; order Vicinamibacterales; family JAMQPK01; genus JAMQPK01. The sequence continues at coordinate 511,642 of CAVXIR010000007.1, read as the reverse complement.
CGGTAAGCCGCGCTTCGGTTTTCGGATCGGCGGGCCGCGCCGCCGCGGCGGGCGGGTCAGAGGTCTGCTGCGCATGAACGTGCATGACTGTCACAGCGGCTAACGCCGCGACGATTATCAAACATGAGCGTTTGAACGGCATCTGACGGACTAAAGCATTCATGGGAGGCCTCCGGACACCTCGGTTTATACACCGATTCAGGTATATTTTGAGTATCAACGCTCAGCGGATCAAACTTTCACTGGAGGTACTCGTGCGAGGAATTCTGGCAGGCATTGCAGTCGGTATTTTCGCGATCAGCGCCGTTCTGGTTCAGGCGCAGAAGACAACCGAGCTCAAGACCGGTGGCGGCGGCAGCCCGCACATCCGAACCGATTGGACGATCGACGGCGCGATGATTTCCATCGAGTACGGCCGGCCCTTTCTGAAAGGGCGCGTGCTTGGCCAGACGGTCGAGAAGTTCGGTCAAGTGTGGCGAACGGGCGCGGACGAAGCGACGATCATCACCAGCGACAAACCGCTCAAGTTCGGCAATCTGTCCGTGCCGGCCGGCACTCACACCATCAACACGCTGCTCGGTGAGACGGAATGGCAGCTCATTCTCGGACGGCGCGAAAAACCGGGTCAGTGGGGCATCCCGTATCGGAAGGATCTGGAGATCGGCCGCACCCCAATGAAGGGCGGCAAAACGAAAGCTCCGGTGGAGAACGTCACCATTTCCATCGACGATACCCCCGGCAGCGGCGCTGTCCTGCGCGTCGAATGGGGAAATACCTCGGCCACGGTCCCCTTTACCGTCGAATAGGGACCGCGGCGCACAAGCGATTAGGGATTTGGGATTAGGGATTAGGAGTGACACGCGTGACAGAACTAATCCCTAATCCCGAATCACCAATTCCCACGGAAATCAGTCCGGGAGCCTTTCATCTCCCCCGCTATTTATCGCTCGATCGCCAGCGCGCGCTCGCAGATCGTTGCCGCATGCTGGTGGACGGCGCTGTTCCGGCCTACGTCCCGATTGTTCGCGGCGGGGGCAAGATGCACGTGCGGATGCTGTGTCTCGGCCGGCATTGGAACGCAAAGACCTATCAGTACGAGCCGACGCGCGCCGACTTCGATGGACTGCCGGTGCCTCCGCTTCCGCCCGATTTGCGGGCGCTGGCGCAGGAAATTTCCGCGGCAGCCGGGATGCGCATCGAGCCGGACCTGTGCATCCTCAATTACTACGATGGCGAAGGCCGGATGGGATTGCACCAGGACAAAGACGAAGGCCCCGAGTCGATTGCCGCCGGCATTCCCGTGGTATCGGTGTCGATTGGCGACACCGCGCGTTTTCTGTTTGGCGGGCTGAAACGGCGCGAGGCCATCGACGCCTTTCCGCTCGAGTCTGGCGACGCGTTCGTGTTTGGCGGACCCGCACGGCTTCGCTACCACGGCGTTTCGCGCATCACGCCATTTACCGCACCATCTGAGCTTCACCTCAACGGGCGGTTCAATCTGACATTCCGCCAGTCGGACGACGTTTGCCGTCAACCGTTGACCGTTGACCGTCATGATGAAACACGGTGAACGGCAAACGGTGAACGGAAAACGCTGATGCCGCGGGTCGTCATAGTGGGCGCCGGTGCGGCCGGCACGATGGCCGCGATCTTCGCGGCGTCCGGCGGGGCGGAAACACAGCTGGTCGAACGAACGAAGGACGGCGGGCGAAAAATCCTGATCAGCGGCGGCGGCCGCTGCAACATTCTGCCGGCTCGACTGGACGAGTCGCGGTTTGTCACCGAGTCGTCTCCCCATACCCTGCGTCACATTCTGCGCTCGTGGCCGCTCCACGAGCAGATCGCGTTCTTCGAGAACGAGCTGCAGCTCCCGCTCGTCGAAGAGGCAGAATCGGCCAAGCTCTTTCCGCGGTCACAGCGCGCGCGCGAGGTGCGCGACAGACTACTCGCCTATGCGCGAAGCCAGGGCGCACACATCGTGACCGACACGCTCGTGACAGGACTCAGGCCGTCATCAGACGGATGGGTCGTCGACCGCCACGGCGCCGATCCGATAGAAACCGACGCCGTCATCCTCGCCACTGGCGGCTTGTCGGTGCCGCACACCGGCAGCGACGGCCGCGGGCTTCAAATGGCAGAGCAGCTCGGACATGCCGTGAACCCGACGTACGCGGCGCTGACACCGTTGATCTGGCGGATGCCGGTGCCATTTCAACATCTCTCCGGGGTCTCTCTGCCAGTCACGATCACGGCACGATCGACGCGGCGCAGCGCGGAAGCCACCGGCGGCTTCTTGTTCACCCATCAGGGCTATAGCGGTCCGGCTGTTCTCGACGTCTCTCACGTCGCCGTGAGATCGCGGTCCGATCGTCAACCGGCAGCCATAACCGTTCGCTGGTCCACGCTGAGCGACAACGGATGGAACGATGCGCTCCGGCCTAAAGGCGCGCGGACGGTTCTCACAGCTGTCGGCAGCGAACTTCCCCACCGCCTCGCCGAAGCGCTGCTTTCAGCCGCGGACATCGAACCGGATCGTCCGCTGTCACAACTCAACAGAGCCGAGCGGCTGCGGCTGATTGACACGCTCGTGCGCGGGTCGCTTCCCTGGACCGGCGATGAAGGCTACAAAAAGGCCGAGGTCACGGGCGGCGGCGTCAGCCTCACGGAGATCGATCCGAAGACGATGCAGAGCCGACGGCACAAAGGATTATTTCTTTGTGGCGAGATGCTGGACGCATTCGGACCGATTGGCGGGTACAACTTCTTGTGGGCCTGGGCCACAGGGCGTGCGGCCGGCATCGGAGCTGCCGCATACCGGACACAGAGGAACAACGGAGACTGCAGACGATTGTGATCAAAACAGGAGGTTAGGAGATTAGGAGGTATGTCCAGTGCCCGGGAAGCGGCAACCATGTCCTTGCTTCGAGAGCTGTGTCGTAGATCTTTAACACGGAGGCGCGGAGCACCGCATCGACGTCGCGCCACCGGCGCACGACCACCCGACGAACCCCGAATATCAAGAGCCTGTCGATCCCTCGCTCTTGAATTCGGGGCTCGTCGGGTGGTCGTGTGGGCCGCGCCACGCGGCCCACGACGTCGATGCCTCCCCTGAGAGCCCGTTCTTCCTCGGTTTCCTCGGCGCCTCGGCGGCTCGGCGTCGAATTCTCCTGATCTCCTGATCTCGTGTTTGTATCCTCGGGACTTCACGACGGTCCGCCTGAAGGCGGACACTACGTACTACAGCGAAGCGAAAACGGCTCTAATCTAACCTATAGACCTACGCTTGCTTCAGCGCGTTCGTGGGATCGATCCGAAGCGCCCGCCTGGCGGGCTCGACACAGGCCAGCAAACCGACCATCAGCATCACGGCTGACATCGCCGGCATCCGGCCAATGACCATCGACCGTGTCAACTCCCCATCGGACAGCGTCAACAGCAGAAGCACGATATTGCCGGCGGCAATGCCGGTTCCGAGAAGCAGGACCGGTCGCGAGAAAATCGAGGTGAGCAGCTGTGCCGAGCTCGCGCCGAGCGCCGCACGCAGCCCGATCTCGCGGCTGCGTCGCGCGATGCTCACGGACATCAGCGAGAAGATGCTTCCCGCCGAGAGAAACAACCCGAGACCGACGATTCCCGTCAACGCCCCAGCCACGGCGATGTGAGGCATGTCTACTCTCCACGCCATCTCGTCGAGCGGCCGCATCTCGTCAAGGCGCAATCCGGCGTCGAGCCCCGCCGCAATAGCCCGAATCCGAGACGTAAGTGCCGACGGGTCGCCGTTGACGCGCACGCCCATCACAGCGTGATGGACGGTCTCTGGCGATGCGGCGTGGAACACGTATGGCGCCTCGCCACGATTGGTGGGCGTCATCCCCATGTCGCGGACCATCCCGACGATCTCGAACCACGGCTCCGGCGCGCCCGAATCCGTCGTGGCATATCGCAGACGCCGGCCGATTGGCGTTGCACCATCCGTGAAGCGGCGTGCGAACGCCTCGTTCACGATCACCGTCCGCGCACCGGTCTCGAGGTCGCCTCCGTGAAATCCGCGGCCAGCCAGGATCGGCTTGTCGAAGGCCTCGAAAAAACCTGTGCCGACAACAGAGGTCCAGAGATTCCGCACCGCAATCGGCGTTCTCCCTGGGAACGCCTCGACCTCTGCCTGCCGCACCTCTGGATCCATTCCCGGCAGACGGTCAGCGAACGTGACGGCGAGAACACCCGGCTCTTGCCGAACGAGGCGCTCCAGTTCGTCGTAGATCCGCTCTTTCCTCTGCGCGGGGAACGATGTCGATTGCTCAGCCGGTCCGATGTCGCCATCCAGCTCGATGCGGACCGCCAGATAATCCGCGGCGGGGAACCGTGCGCGGACGATCCGATCGCGCACCGCCTCCCGTGTGATGCCAAATGCCGGAGTCAGGCAGATGATCGTCAGCGTCACCTGAACGACGACGCCGATCGTCCAGACTCCTCCCAATCGCAGGGTGGAGCCGCGGCTGCCAAGGTTTCGCACCTGCGCCTGCACGTGCGACCCGGTCGCTCTGAGCGCCGGCAGCACCCCGAGTATCGCGGCGATCGCAACCGTGAGCCCCGACGCGTAGAACACGGTCGCGATTTTCAACCCGGGGCGGACCCAGAATGGCTGAAGGGCAACCCCGCCCGAGTAGAACACGGCCGTCGCCCACTTCAATCCCCAATGCGCGGCCGTGAGGCCGATGAGGGCCGCAAGCGACGCGAGCACGAGCGCCTCCACGAACAGTTGCGCGACGATCCGCCCGCGATTGGCTCCGAGCGCGAACCGCATGGCGATCTCCGCTTCGCGCGTGGCCGTGCGCGCGTAGACGAGCGTGCCGACGCTCGTGCACGCAATGATCAGGACAAGGAGAACCGGCAGATGTGTGATCGCCAGCTCGAGGAAGCGCCGGTCGCCCGCAGACTCCCCGCCATATGCCAGCACGCGCGGACGCAGATGCGCATGCGTTTGAGGAGAGGCAGCCGTCACTCGACCCACCAGTGCGGTGATCTCGGCGGACGCTTGCGCCTGAGTTGCATTCGGCGCGAGCCGGCCGAACACCCGAACCGCCGGACCGTCGAGCGGCAGGTAGCCCGACGGTCGAAGCGAAAGCGGCACCCACAGCCTGTGGTCCACTGGAAACGCGAAGCCTTGCGGCATGACACCGACCACAGTCGTCATGGTTCTTCCCAACTGCACCGTCTGCCCGATGACGTCTGGACGTCCGCCGAACTGCTGCTGCCACACACCGAAGCCAAGCACGATGACCGGGCGCGCGCCGGGCTGTTCGTCCTCATCGAGCAGCGTCCGCCCCAGGAGCGGCCGCACATGCGTCACTCGAAACGCCGACGCCGACGTCTCCGCCACGGTCACTGGCTCTGCGCGTGCGTCGCCAAGCACAAGGTTGCGTTCGACGGTTCGGTAGGCACCCAGATCGCCGATCAGTCGTCCGTCACGCTTCCAGATGAGAAAGTCATGCAGCACTCTCCGCTCGTCCCGACTGATCATCGGGTTGCGCATTTCGATTTCGACGATGCGATTCCCGTCGGGGAACCGCAGCGATGGGCGGAGCAGCTCGCCGGTGAAGTCGTACCAAGCCGCTCCGATTCCAACCGCAATCGCCAGCGCCAGGCCGCCCGCCAGCGTCAGCCCCGGGTATTTCTGGATCATCCGCCAGCCGAGCTTTGAATCGTGAACGATGCCGCTTCCCCAGATCGCACGCACCTCGCGCACGGCCTCTTTTGTCTGCGTGAGGCCGCCAAGGTCGCGCAGCGCCCGGCGTCGTGCTTCCGCAGGCGTTGCGCCGCGGGAGAGGTGCGTTTCGATCTCCTGTTCGAGATGAAACCGCAGCTCGTCCTCGACCTCGCGGCTGATCGCTCGACGTCGAGCGATTCCCCGTACATACGCGTTCAGTCGTGCCAGCATGTTATCCAGCCTGCAAAATCCGCTTGATCGAGAGCGCGAATTGCTCCCATGTGGCGGTCTCGCCTTCCAGACGACGACGCCCTGCCGGGGTCAATCGGTACACGCGAGCGCGACGATTGTTCTCAGAGGTGGTCATCTGGGACGCCACATCACCGTTCAGTTCGAGTCGATGCAGCGCGGGATAGAGAGAACCTTGACTGGCGTTCAACCCGTCACGCGAAATCTGTCGAATGCGATTGGAGATGCCCCAGCCATGGTTCGGCCCGAGTGTCAGAATCTTGAGAATCAGCAGGTCGAGCGTGCCTTGCAGCAGATCGGTTTTTGGCACAAGCTCCTCTCGAAGGACGAGGGGAACTATGAAGGTATTCCCCTCGAAGGTCAAGAGGAATCGAACGGGTCCCGGTTGGCCGGTGATCGCATCGCCGCCTGAGAGGGCTCGGTGTCCATGTCTGTTTCAGATGCTATGCTTGAGGGTCTATGTCCAATTCAACCAGCGTCCTCATCATCGAGGATCACGCCGATAGCGCAGAGTTTCTGCGACTGCTCCTCGAACCTGAAGGCTTCGTCGTCAAGACCGCCACGACGGCTCAAGAGGCGCGAGCGGAAGTGACGATCTCGAATCCCGACGTCATCTTGATGGATCTGATGCTGCCCGACGTCGAAGGCCTCGAACTGCTTCGCGAGTTTCGCACGTTGAGACCCGAGGCGCAGATCATCGTGGTTAGTGGCCACGGCAGCATTTCGGTGGCCGTCGAGGCGATGGAAAACGGTGCGCTGAGTTTCATCGAGAAGCCGCTCAACCCCAGCGTGCTGATGGCCCAGCTGCACAAGGCCACCGAAAAGCTTGCGCTGACCGCCGAAAACCGGCGGCTGCGCGCAGAGCTCGACGAGGGCTCCACTTATGCCGGCGTCATCGGACGCAGCAAGCCGATGCGCCAGCTGTATCAACTAATCAAGTCGGTCGCGCCGACCGACGCCAATGTCCTCATCACCGGCGAGAACGGCAGCGGCAAGGAAATCATCGCTACCGCTATTCACGAGTCGAGCAAGCGGGCGAAGGGTCCCTTCATCAAGGTCAACTGCGCGGCGATCCCGACCGAGCTCATCGAATCCGAGCTCTTCGGCCACAAGCGCGGCGCGTTTACCGGAGCGGTGAACGACAAGCAGGGGCTGATGGAGCTGGCGAACAACGGGACGCTGCTCCTCGATGAAATCGGCGACCTGTCGCCGAACCTGCAGGTGAAGCTGCTACGGGTGCTCCAGGATCGCGAATTCCGCCCGGTCGGCAGCACCAAAGTGCTGAAGACGAACTTCCGGCTCATCTCGGCGACAAACGCCAACGTCGAAGCCGCTCTCAAAGACGGGCGGCTGCGCGAGGACCTTTACTTCCGCGTCAACACGCTCACCCTGCCGCTGCCCCCGCTTCGCGAGCGACCGACAGACATTCCTCTGCTGGCTGAGTATTTTCTGCGGAAATATGCGGCACAGCACGGCAAGAGTATTATGTCGTTCCATCCCGACGCGATGCGCACGATGGCAGCCTTTTCCTGGCCGGGCAACGTGCGCGAGTTGCAGCACGTGATCGAGCGCGCGGTCATCCTCACACAGGGCGACGTCATCGGAGTGGATGACCTGCCGGAGAGCGTGACAAGCCCAGCGGTGAGGACCTGACAATCCACCAATCTGACAATCTGCAAATTCTCAGCTGCGGCGACAGATAAGGTGGAGCCGAAGTAGTGACTCCATGAGCACTACAATATCTAAATGGCGCTGTCGTTTCGACACCCGCGCTCGCTGAGGGATTACGCCTTCCTTCTCGTCGCTCTCGTGATGAGCATCGTCACGCTCGTCGCGATCGGTGTCGTTATTCGCTACGGATTTGCCGTCAACCGGTTGTCGCGCGGGATCGGCCAGACGATGTTTTACGGCGCGGACGGCACGGCTTGGTTTCCGCTCGAGGAACATCGGCGCGACGTGCCGCTGAATCGCATCTCGCCCTACCTGCGCGATGCCGTCGTCGCGGTGGAAGACCATCGTTTCCAGCGGCATTTCGGCATCGATCCCATCGGCCTTGGCCGGGCCATCGTCCGTGATGTCCGCACGCTCAGCCTCGCAGAAGGCGGCAGCACGCTCACGCAGCAGCTGGCACGAACGCTGTTTCTTTCGGGTTCGCGCGATTTCACGCGCAAGGGCAAGGAAGCCGTCCTCGCGCTCATGATTGAGCAGCGCTTGTCGAAGACGCAAATCCTCGAGCTGTATCTCAACCGCATCTACCTCGGCGGCGCCGTCTACGGCGTCGAGGCGATGTCGCAGAACGTGTTCGGCAAGCCGGCGGCGAATCTCACGTTGTCGGAAGCCGCGTTCATTGGCGGATTGATTCGGATGCCGTCGGCGCTCTGGCCCTTCTCGCACTACGATCGAGCGCTTCGTCGCAGCCACCTTGTGCTCGCGCGCATGCGGCAGGAGCGTTTCATCACGCCCGAAGCCGAACAACAGGCTCGCGCCACACCACCGCGAATCCTTTCCTCGCCCGGCCTCACACGAGGCGCGGCCGGTTACGCCGAGGACTATCTTCGCCAGGAATTCCGAGCAGCCTTCGACGACGACAACCCTCCGGACTGGAAGGTTCAAACGACGTTCGTGCCGGCGATGCAGAAGGAAGCTGAACGCGCCGTCTCGCAGGGTCTCGCAAAATTCCGTCAACCAGGTCTTCAGGCAGCGCTCGTCGCCATCAATCCGCAGACCGGCGATGTGCTCGCGCTCGTCGGCGGCCGCGACTTCCTCCGCACGCCATTCAATCGCGCCACGAACGCGAAGCGGCAGCCAGGCTCGGCGTTCAAACCGTTTGTCTTTGCCGCGGCGCTGAATGGCGGCATGTCGCCGATTACGCTCATCACCGATCTCAACGACCGCGTGCCTGGATACGACGAATGGGAAGTGAGGAATGCCAGCATTGAACCACGCGACACGTTGACACTTCGTGAAGCGCTGTATGAGTCCAACAATCAGGCGGCCGTGAAGCTGCAAACGCAGGTCGGCTCGCGGCCCGTGTTGACGCTGGCCGATTCCCTCGGTCTCTCGCGCATGCCTGATGTGCCGTCGCTGGCGCTTGGCGTCGGCGAGGCGACGCCTCTGGCGCTCACGACGGCGTACTCCGTCTTTCCGAACGGCGGATTTGCCGTGATGCCGCGTCCCATCATCCAGGTGCTCGACAACGACGGCTATGCGGTGTTGAATCGGCCGATCGAGCGGACGCCGGTTCTTTCGGAGGCCGTGGCGTACCAGATGGTGTCGATGCTCGCAGATGTCGTCGACATGGGCACTGGCGCCGCCGTGCGATCGCTCGGCGTCCGATTTCCCGCGGCCGGCAAGACCGGCACGACGGACGATTTCAAGGACGCGTGGTTTGTCGGCTTCTCATCGTCGATGGTCGTGGGCGTTTGGGTGGGATTCGATAAACCGGCGACGATCGGTCAGGATGGATACGGTGCGCGCTACGCGCTGCCGATCTGGGCGGATTTCATGTCGCGAACCGCCCGCCTGAGCAAACCTGGGGAATTTCGTGTGCCCACCACGGTCGACGCCGTTCGTCTGTGCCGAGCCAGTCATCTCCTACCTCGCGACTCGTGCCCGAGTTACGACGAGTACTTCAAGCACGGCGACGCGATCCCCGAGGACAGGTGCGACATTCACCGCGGCCCGAACGCTGCCGAAGTCATCGGAGGCATCTTCTCGCGGATCGGGAAAGGGATTGGGAAGATTTTTGGTAGGTGAAGGTCAGAGCAGATGGATGATGGCAGATGGCAGAAGATGTCCTCTGCCATCCGCCATTTGCCATCTGCCATATCAAGAGAACAGTAGAGTTCTCGACTCCCCCTCGAGGCCCAGCTCAACCGCGATCTGTCGCGCGCGTTCCAGCGCGGCGCGCACGTTGGGCAGGATGTTCGCGTCCCCGAGATGCGCATGGAACTCAGCACGCTCCATCAGGCGGGCCGGCTGGTCGCGGGCCCCGCACAGCAGCAGCGTGCGTCCCGAGCCGTGGACCTGATCGGCGAGATCCTCGAGCGACTGCAAGCCGGACGCGTCCATCGCCGGAACATGACGAAGCCGAACGATCACAATCGGCGGCAGCGCCGCCAGATGATCCGAGATGCGCGACAGCTTGTCCGTCGCGCCAAACAAGAATGGCCCATGAATCCGAAACACCGCCACGTAGTCCGGGATGGCCACGCCCTGGAGCGAGTGAAGCCTGCCCTCCTCGATGAGCTTGCCTGTCACGCGGGCCACCGAGGTTGTGTTCGCGACGCGTCGGATGAACAGCAGCGCCGCGAGCACCATTCCGACTTGTACGGCAACGGTCAGATCTGCGACAACCGTCAGGGAGAATGTCGCGAGCCAGACGACAATATCGGCTTTCGTCATCTTCAAGAGCGATGGAATCTCGTGCCATTCGCCCATGTTGTAGGCCACCACAAACAACAGGCCCGCCAGGACAGCCAGCGGCACCTTGGCCGCGAGCGGTGCCGCAAACAACAGAATCGCGACCAGCGTCGCCGCATGAACCATCCCGGCGACGGGCGTCTTTGCACCGGATCGGATGTTCGTCGCGGTGCGCGCAATCGCACCGGTCGCCGGCAACCCGCCAAAAAGAGGCGAGCAGAGATTGGCGATGCCCTGACCGATGAGCTCGACATTGGGATTGTGACGCGAGCCCATCATGCGATCGGCGACCGTCGCCGACAGGAGCGACTCGATCGCGCCCAGCATGGCTACCGTCATGGCAGGCACCAGCAGGTCCGGCAGCATGCTCCACGGTACTGAGGGAACCTGAATCCGTGGAAGGCCGGAAGGGACTCCACCAAAGCGCGTTCCAATCGTCTCGACGGGCAGCGCCATCACCACGGCGACGATCGTCAGCGCGATCATCGCCGCAATCGTTCCCGGCACTCGTCGGAACACGCGGGGCGTCAGCACGACGATCAGCACGGTTGCGATGCCGAGCGCCGTCGCCGGCCACGATATCGTGGCGAAGTGCGCCACCACCACGCGCACTCGCTCCACGAACTGGTCGGGCATCGAGCCGATACGCAGGCCGAAAAAGTCGCGCAATTGCGTGCTGGCGATGAGCACGGCGATGCCGTTGGTGAAGCCGATGACAACCGGGCGTGGAATGTATTTGACCGCTGAACCGACTCCTGAAGCACCAAGCGCAACCAGGATGGCCCCCGCCATCAACGTGCAGATGAAAAGGCCGTGCACGCCGTATTGGCTGATGATGCCGGCCACGACGACCACAAAGGCGCCGGTCGGACCGCCAATGGCCGTTAAAGAGCCGCCCAGGGCAGACGTCAGAAAGCCGGCGGCGATCGCCGTATAGATGCCGGCCTGCGGCGGCATGCCCGAGGCGATGGCAAACGCCATGGCCAACGGCAGTGCGACGAGACCTACGGTGACGCCGGCGATGGCGTCCGATAGGAAGGTGTGTCTGTTGTAATGCCGGAGTGCGATGATCGACTGGGGAATCCAGTCACGCATTGAATCTCCTCGATTATACGGCACAGCCGACTAAACTACTGATTCTGTTATAATAAGCAGATCATGATTTCAGTAAGCGGCGTGTCTATGCGCTACGGATCGCGCACGCTCTTCGAAGACGTCACCACCACGTTTTCGGCAGGGCGGCGCTACGGCTTGACGGGCCCGAACGGGGCCGGCAAGTCGACCTTTATGAAGCTGCTCACAGGCGAGCTCGATCCCCAGCAAGGGACTGTCGCGCGGCCACGCAAGCTTGGCGTCTTACGGCAGGATCACTATGCGTTCGACCAGCATCGCGTGGTCGATACAGTCGTCATGGGGAACCGCCGCCTGTGGGATGCCCTGATCGAGCGCGAGCGGCTCTACGCCGAGCCCGAGATGACGCACGAGGCCGGTATGCGTCTGGGCGAGCTCGAGGGCATCGTCGGCGAGGAGGATGGCTACTCGGCCGAGAGCGACGCCGCCATTCTGCTTCAGGGGCTCGATATCCCGGATGACCTGCACCATCGAAAGATGGCGGAGCTGCAGGGGGGCCAGAAAGTGCGCGTCCTCGTCGCGCAGGCGCTCTTCGGGCACCCTGAAGCGCTACTGCTCGACGAGCCCACGAACCATCTCGACCTCGACTCGATTCACTGGCTCGAGGAATTTCTCAACCGCTACGAAGGCACGTTGATCGTCATCTCACACGATCGCCATTTCCTGAACGCGATCTGCTCGCACATCGCCGACATCGATTATCAGACGATCATCACCTACACCGGCGGGTACGACGACATGGTGATCGCGAAGACCCAGATTCGTTCTCGCGTCGAAGCCGACAACGCCCAGCGCGAAAAGAAGATCGCTCAGCTCACCGACTTCATCCAGCGCTTCGGCGCCGGCACTCGCGCCAGCCAGGCGACGGCGCGGCGCAAAGAAGTCGAGCGGCTGCAGACGACAGAACTCGCGCGCTCGAACATCCAGCGGCCGTACATCAAGTTCGCGATGAAGCGGCCGTCAGGAAAAGTCGCGCTCGAGTTCAAGGGCCTGAAGAAATCGTTCGGGAAACTGAAGGTCATCCCGGGCTTCGATGCCGTCGTCAACCGTGGCGAGAAGATCGTGCTGATCGGCCGGAACGGCGCCGGCAAGACCACGATGCTGAAGGCGCTGTTAAGCGATGCGCCCGGCAGGCCGCCGGCACCGCACGATGTCGACGCAGGGAAGATGACGTGGGGACACGAAGTGTCGATCGGGTATTTTCCCCAGGACCAGACCGGAACCATCCAGAAAGGCATGACGGCCGTTGAATGGCTTCATCAGTTCGATCCTGACGCCTCGCGCCAGGACATTCACGGACTGCTGGGGCAGATGCTCTTCAGCGGCGAAGAAGGTCTGAAGCCGACCGAGGCGCTGTCGGGCGGCGAGACCGCGCGCCTGCTCTTCTGCCGCATCATGCTGCAGAAGCCGAACGTGCTCATCCTCGACGAGCCGACGAACCATCTCGACCTGGAGTCGATCAACGCGCTGAACATCGCTCTACAGAAGTTCGAAGGCACGATCCTGCTGGTCACTCACGATCAGGATCTGCTGGAAGAGGTCGGCACTCGCGTGTGGCAATTCGAGAACGGCAGGATCACCGACTTCAAGGGAACCTACGAAGAGATGACAGGATCGCCGGCGTAGCGTCTATTCATCCGGAGACCCCGGCCTGACGGGTTGTCTCCGGTTGTCTACCCGCCTCCCCGCCTTCGTTCCACCTGGACGGCGACCGGCGGCTTATCGTCGACTCTCATTTCCAGGATCGCGTAATCCTCCATCACAAGGTACTCGGCCAGCGTCGGCGGCAGGTCGTACACCACTCCAGGCCGATAGTAGCTCAACGAAACTCCGTTGATGAAGCCGTAGGGCCGCCGAGTGATCTTCACCCTCATGAACCCAGAACTCGTGTCCTGCTATTCATGCTAGCAGGAATAAGCCGTCAGGATCATGCGAAACACAGGAGAATAATGGCCAGGCGCAAAAAAAGATTGTATCGATGGAATACAAATGAACTGTTTTCAATCAGGCGAGAGGGCCGTGAGCCCTAGATCCTCATCCTGCAGACCACACCCACATCATCGCAGTACCACAAAATGCCGTTCCAAATCGTCAGTCCGTGCGCGACCGGATCGGCATCGGTGAGTTGAATTTTTTCCACGATCGTCCCGGTGTTCGTGTCGTACTTGAAGAAGGCCGCAAGATTCGAATCGCCGTGCCACAGGTATGCTCCCTCGAATGCCAGACCGTGCGGACGATTACCAGGTGTGCGAAAGATCTTCTGCACGACCCACGACTTCGGCTCGATTTCGTAGATCGACCGTGCAGAGGTCGAGGTCGTCCACAAACGGCCGTCCTTCCATTCCTGCCCATGAGCCCCCTGCAGGCGATTGCTCGGCGCCTGCGTCAGCCGCTGCGACGGAGCTCCGCCGGCTTCGGCGAGGGCTGGCCGCGTCTGCGCCATCGGTCCTCCTGCAAGCGGGCTGCGACGCTGCGGCGGATCGCCTGCCATGGTGTACATGATTGATCCGGGCGTTGGCTGCCGCTGAATCACAGCGCCGGTGGTGGCGTTGCAGCGCACGTTCTCGTAGCTGAACGTCGAGCCGATCCACAGCGCCTCGCCGTCGAACGTAATGCCACTCGGGCGAACGGTATCTGTCTCGAACGAGCGAATGACGCGGCCGTCGGCGTAATCGACCAGATAGACCCTGCTGCCCGCGCTCTGATCGATGATCCACAGGCCCTCTTTGGTGGCCTGCAATCCGTTGGGCTGCGGTCCGGGCGACTTGAACGCAATTTCTAACTTGCCCGTCTTCCGTACCGGAACGTTTGCCAGCGATGGCGGGTTGCAGAGCGATGCCTGCGCATCGCGCGGCGCCGCGACGCTCGCCGCCGACGCACTCACTGCACGTCCAAAGAACGCTCTACGGCTAAGCATGGCAGTGCTCCCCTTCGCGCGCTGCGCGTCGCGCATCGCGCATGGTCCATGGGCCATGGTCTTGGGGCCATGGTCCATGGTCTGTCATGGTCGAATTGACCACGACATAGACGATTGACCATGACAAACCATAGCCCATAGACCCCCGACTATTGACCATCGACTCTGGGCGAAGCGGGCACTTGCTCCGCGAAATGGCACGCCGAGAAGTGCCCGGGGGTAATCTCACGAAGCGTCGGCTCGTCGGTCGAGCAGATCGGCTGCGCCATGAAGCAGCGCGGATGAAAGCGGCACCCCGACGGAGGGCTTGCGGGATTGGGGACGTCACCTTTCAGGACGATCCGGGCTTTCTTTTTGTCGGGATTCTCCGACGGAATCGCCGACAGCAGGGAGACGGTATAGGGGTGCCGTGGGTCCCGATAGAGACCCAGGCTGGATGCGAGCTCGACGATCTTCCCGAGATACATCACCGCCACGCGGTTGCTGATGTGCTCGACCACCGAAAGGTCGTGGGCGATGAACAGATAGGTCAGCGACATCTCTTTCTGCAGATCGCGCAACAGATTGACGATCTGCGCCTGAATGGAGACGTCGAGGGCCGAGACCGGCTCGTCGGCCACGATCAGCCGCGGGTTGAGGGCCAGCGCGCGCGCGATGCCGATGCGCTGACGCTGTCCTCCGGAAAACTCATGCGGATACCGGGCCGCCTGACTCGGCGAGAGGCCCACCATTCGCATGAGCTCTGCCACCCGTTCGCGTGCCACGCGTCCTTTGGCAATGCCGTGCACGGTCAGCACCTCGGTCAGCATGGTGCGCACGCTCAGCCGCGGGTTCAGGCTCGAATAGGGATCCTGAAAGATGATCTGCATCTGCCGCCGCAGCTCGCGCATCTCGCGGAATGGCAAGCCTGTGATTTCGCGGCCGTCGTACTTCACGCTGCCGGACGTCGGTTCGATCAACCGCAGAATGCAGCGTCCCGTGGTCGTCTTGCCGCACCCGCTCTCCCCCACCAACCCGAGCACTTCGCCTTGATTGACGGCGAACGACACGCCGTCAACCGCGCGGACGTGACCGACGGTGCGCGAAAACAGCCCCTTCTTGATCGGGAAGTATTTCGTCAAGTCGGTGACTTCGAGAATCGTCGTCATTGGTCGTTGCCGGGTCCAATAGGACCCGGCCCACGTACATCAGCGGTGGTACGTAGGGCGGGTCCTTTTGGACCCGCCGTCTCTCGGGACCGGGAGGAGGCACGGGATCGATCGTTCCGGCAGCGATCTCCCGAGATCGCCAGCACCGCGCGAGGTGCGCAGGTTCAATTTCTTCCAGCAGCGGATCCTCCAGGCACTTCTCGATCATGACGGAACACCGCGGATGAAAGCGGCAGCCGACCGGAAACCGGGCCGGGTTCGGCACCGTTCCCGGAATGACGCGCAGCCGGTCGACGATTTCCCCAAGCTTCGGAAGTGATGCCTGAAGTCCCGCGGTGTAGGGATGAAGGGGCCTTCGGAACGTCGGGCGCACATCGGCATACTCAACCACCTGTCCGCCATACATGACGGCGACGCGGTGCGCGGTTTCGGCGACAACACCGAGATCGTGCGTGATGAGGATGACCGCCATGCCCATCTCGTTCTGCAGCTCTTTGAGCAGCTCGAGAATCTGGGCCTGAATCGTCACGTCGAGCGCGGTCGTCGGCTCGTCGGCAATCAGCACGGCGGGGCTGCACGCGAGCGCCATCGCGATCATCACGCGCTGCCGCATACCACCCGAAAGCTGGTGGGGATACTCGTCGACGCGCTGGGGAGCCGCGGGAATGCCGACACGCTCGAGCATCTCGATCGCGCGTTTTCGCGCGTCCGCGCGCGTCAGCTTCTCGTGCAGCACCAGCGCCTCGATGATCTGTTCACCGCACGTATAGACCGGATTGAGCGCGGTCATCGGCTCCTGAAAGATCATCGAGATTTCCTTGCCGCGAATCGCGCGCATCTGGTCGTTGGTCAGCGGAACGAGATCGCGTCCCTTGAACAATACCCGTCCGTCCACGATTCTGCCCGGCGGCTGCGGGACGAGCTTCAGGATAGAGAGCGCGGTGACGCTCTTTCCGCTGCCCGACTCGCCGACAACCGCCAGCGTTTCGCCCGGATTCACCTCGAACGAGACGCCGTCGACCGCCTTCACCACGGCGGTATCCGTGAAGAAGTAGGTTTTGAGATTTTCGAGGCGCAATAAGGGACTGGACATTTAATAGATTGTTAGATGGGAAGATTGCTGGAATGTTGAAGGATTGCTGATTGTCGATCGGCTGAATCTCACTGTCACGCTCCCCCGACGCGCGCGATTAACCACACGGAATCCACCAATCATCAATCTTCCCTCTTCACAATTCTGCCAATCCACCAATCTCCCCCCAATCTCTCAATATCAGATTCAGGCCCGCCCTCCGCTGACCCTGCGCGGATCGAGCGCGTCGCGCAGTCCGTCACCCAGGAAGTTGAACGCCATGACGGTGATAAAGATCGCCGTGCCAGGCACGAAGAGGAGCCATGGGAAGGTCGTGAGGGCACGAATGCTGCGGGCCTGATTCAGCATGTTTCCCCACGATGCGCTCGGCTCCTGCACCCCGACGCCAAGGAAGGAGAGGATGACCTCGCCAAGAATGTAGCCGGGAATCGACAGCGTCGCCGCGACGATGACGTAGGACATCGTGTTGGGCAACACGTGCCGGGCGATGACTCGCAGCCGGCCAAACCCCAGCGCCTCTGCCGCCGTCACGTAGTCGCTCTTGCGCATCGACAGTACCAGCCCACGAATCACGCGCGCCAGGCCGGCCCAGCCGATGAACGCGAGAATCGACACGATGCCGAGGTACACCTGGTGACTTGGCAGATCCATCGGAAACACGGCACGCAGCGCGATGATCAAATAGAGCGACGGAATGCTCAGCAGCAGTTCGGTCGTCCTCATGATGACCGTATCGAGGATGCCGCCGAAGTATCCGGCAATACCGCCGAGCAGCAGGCCCAGCGTGAATGAGATCGCGATGCCGACCAGGCCGACGGTCAGCGAAATCCGCGCGCCGTACAAGCAGACGCGAAAAGACATCCCGGCCGAAGGAATCGCTGCCGAGCAGCAGCACGCGGGCCGGCGGGTCGACGCCAAACAAATGCACGTTCGACGGAATCAACCCTAGGAGCTCGTACGGATACCCTCGGACGAAAAACCGCAGCGGAAGCTCCCTCGTCGGATCTTCCCCGTATTCGAAGCTGCCCATGTCGACGACCCGCATCTCACGAACGAACGGCCGCAGGCTGAAGCTGCCATCCGAGCGGATCCAGTGAAGCGCCTGCGGCGGGTGAAAGTACTTCGCGCGATCCATCTCCTCCTGGGTATACGGGGCGACGAACGGCGCAAATAGCGCCAGCAGATAGAAGATCGTCAAGACGATCCCGCCGGCGATCGCGAGCGGGCTCTTGCGCATCTGCGTCCAGAAGACGACCGCCGGCGACTGCGGTGCGACCACCTCGTCGTTTTGTCGCGGGTCCCCAACACGCGCTCCAGGCCACTCGCCTGCGGGGACCGCAAGGGCACCCAGCTGCCCCGCACCGCTCGTGGCCTTTGGTGTCTGGTGATTTTCAGTCATAACTGATCCGCGGATCGGCGATGGCGAGCAGGAGGTCGGCGATGAGGTTGCCGACAATCAGCACGAGGGACGCCATCACGACCGCTCCCATCACGAGATACTGGTCCTGGGTGAGGATCGCGTCGAGCGTGATGCGGCCGAGACCCGGCCACGAAAAGATGATCTCGACGATGAACGAGCCCGAGACGAGGGCGCCCAGGGTGTAGCCGAACAGCGTAATCATCGGGTTCAACGCATTCCGCAATGCGTGCTTGACGATGACTGTGCGCTCGCTCAGTCCCTTCGCACGGGCCGTGGTCACATAGTCGAGCCGCAGGACGTCGAGCAGGCTGCCGCGCATCTGCCGCATGCGGCTCGCCAGCGGGATAAGGCCGACCACCAATGCCGGCAGCGCGAGGTGGTGCAGGACGTCGAAGAACTGGCTGATGCCGTCGAGCTCGTCGTAGTCGAGCGAGCGCATGCCGCCGACCGGGAACCATCCGGTGCGGGCCGCCATCATCAGCAGCAGCAACGCCGCGAGAATCTCGGGCACCGAAAGCCAGATGAACGCGAGAAACGAGAGTGCGCGGTCGACCCACGAATGCTGCTTCACGGCGGCGAGCACGCCGAGCGGAATCGCCAGCGCCCACGTAATAAAGGCGGCGGCGCCGGCCAGGATGAGCGTATTGGTGAAGCCTTCGCTGATGACGTCGAACACCGGCTGATGGCGCGCGAACGACTGCCCGAAGTCGAAATGAAAAATGACGTTTCTCAGGTAGATCGCGTACTGGACGTACCACGGCTTGTCGAGGCCGAAGCGCACGCGCATGGCTTCGATCGTCTCGGCCGAGATGCCCGGGTTCTCGGCCATCTGATTGAGGAAGTCTCCCGGCGCGAGCTGAAGCAGCAGAAACGTGATCAGCGAGATGCCGAGCAGCAGGGGGATCGTCTGCAACAACCGTCGCAGCACGTAGGTGCGCATGGATGGTCAGCTGTCGCGGCGCTTCAGATACAGCTGATCCGCATTCCAGAGGATGCGATGCGCCATGATACTGGGTTGCACGTTGCCGAAGCGGTTGCTGATCGGAATCTTGATCCTGAGGATCGGAAGGTGAATGGATGGGGGCACGCCGCTCTGCAGTCCGAGCAGCATCGCCTCGTATTGAAAGTCCGAACGCAGGTTGGTGATGAGGGTGTTGAAGTCGACCGGCGTCAGCACCACCTTGATACCCACCTTCGCGAGATCGTCTTTCACGAAATTCGCCGCGGCCACACGCATGGTGTTGTCGGCATTCGTCTTCAGCGTGAACGAGATCGGATGGCCTCGGGAATCTTCGATGACGCCATCGCCGTCGCCGTCTTTGAACCCGATGCTTGCGAGAAGCCGTTTCGCTTCGGCCGGATTGTAATCGTAGTGGACGAGATCGGGAATGTGCCACTCCTTGTTATTGCGCGTGGCCTGCGCCCAGTTTTTCTCGCCTTCGCCGAAAAAGATGCTGCGGATGATCGCGTCGCGATCGATCGCCATCGACACCGCGCGCCTGAAGGTCGCGTTGCTGAACCAGGCGTATTTCACCGGATCAACGAACGGTTCGCCGACCTTCCGGCCGGCGGCCGGCTTGTCGCCTTTCACCGGCGCCTGCACTGTGTTCAGGTTGAACCAGAAAAAGCGGCTGCTGAACTCCGGGCCGAGATCGTGCAGGGTGAAATTCGTCTTCGCCTGATTGTCCTCATACCACTTGTAGTTCTCCGGTTTGATGTTGTCGAGGCCGTCGAGCTCGCCCGATCGGAACTTCAGGTCGACCGCGTCCTGATCCGGCACGATGAGGAAGACGATCTCATTCAGGTACGGCAGTCGCTGGTTGTTCTGGTCGAACGCGTAATAGTACGGGTTTCGTGCGATGACGGTTTTCTCACCCGGCACGTACTCGACCAGTCGAAACGGTCCGCCGCCGACAATCTTCCCTGGCGGCGTGCCGATGTTGTACGCGGACGCAAAGGTACCCTCTTTGTAGGCCGGCTCGAGCACGTGCTTCGGTACGATGAGCAGGCCGTCATGACAGAGCACGTCGAGCAGGAACGCATTCGGCTTCAGCGTGTTGATGACGACGGTATGCGCATCCGGCGCAGACACCTTGAAGTTCTCGCCACCGACCTGCAGGAGATCCTGAACCGAAGGATGCAACACCTTGTCGTAGGCGATCTGAAAGCTGAACAGCACGTCCTCTGCGGTAATTGGGTGGCCGTCGGAGAACGCCGCTCCCTTTCTAAGGTGGAATGTCCAGGTGACACCGTCGGGTGCGACCTCCCAGGATTTGGCGAATTCCGGCACGAACTGCTGTGCGTGATTGTCGTACCGGACCAGAGCCGTATTCAGCCGTCTCAGAATGTCGTATGAAGACGTCTCGTTGGCCATCAGGGCGTTGAACGTCTTCGGGTTCACCGTCACGCCAAGGACGAATCGGCCGCCATGCTGCCCAACGGTGCTGACCTGCCGAACCAGCGGCTCGTCCGGCCGCGCGATCTCATCTTTGTAGCCGACGGCCTCTGTCGCCAGTCGACGGCAGCCTGGAAGAACGAGGGCCGCGCAGATGATTCCGGCGATCAGAACGCGCGCGCAGGTCATTTCACGTAAACCCTGTCGATGTTCCAGATCAGGCGATGCGCCATGATGCTGGGCTGCGCGTTCCCGAACCGGTTGCTCATGGGAATCTTGACGTTCAGGATCGGCAGCCAGACGAACCACCCCTGCTCGTTCCAGATGTTCTGGATCTGCTTCCAGACCGCCTTCCGTTTGCTGAGGTCGAGCTCGGTGACCAGCGAATCGATAAGCCGATCGATCTGCGCCTCTTCGGGCGTCGCCGGCTTCTGTTGACGCACGAACCAATAGTGCGAAATACCCGATGAACGCAATAAATTCTGCGCATTTGCCGGATCGGGCGGGACGCCGCTCTGCGAGCCCAACAGAATCGCTTCGAACTGGAGATCGTTGCGCAGATTCGTGATGAGCGAATTGAAATCGACTGGCGTCAGCGTGACCCTGATGCCGACTTTGGCGAGATCGTCCTTGATGAAGTTGGCCGTCGCCACGCGCATGACATTGTCTGAGTTGGTCTTCAACTGGAAGCTGATCGGATGCCCCTTCGAATCCTCGAGAATGCCGTCGCCGTTGCCGTCTTTGAATCCGATGCTGGCCAGCAACCGCTTCGACTCGGCCACGTCGTAGTCGTAATGCACGAGGTCGCTGGTGTACCACTCCTTGTTGCTGGGTCCCGAGATCGACCAGCTCTTCGAGCCCTCGCCGTAAAAGACGCTGCGGATCATCGCCTCGCGGTCGATGGCCATCGAAACCGCACGCCGGAACACGGGGTTGCTGAACCACGCGGATTTCACCGGGTCGAGAACGCTGTCGCCGACGCGCTTACCTGGCGGCAATGCCTCGCCTTTGAGCGGCGGCTGCACCTTGTTCAGGTTGAACCAGAAAAAGCGGCTGTTGTTTTCGGGGCCGAGGCTGTGCAGCGTGTAGTTCCCTTTGTCCTGGTTGTCCTGATACCAGCGGTAGTTCTCCGGCTTGACGTTATCGAGCGCGTCGAGCTCGCCGGCGCGGAATTTCAAGTCGGCTGCGTCCTGATCGGGAACGACAAGGAACACCACCTCGCTGAGGTACGGCAGGCGCTTCCCGGCCTTGTCGACCCCGAACCAGTACGGATTCCGGCCCAGCACCGTTCGCTCGCCTGGCAAATACTGCAACACTCTCCACGGACCGCTCGTCACGATCTGATCGGGCGGCGTGCTGACGTTGTAGGCGGAGGCAAACGAGCCGCTTTTGTAGGCTGATTCAAGGATGTGTTTGGGGAAAATTTCCAGAGCACCCATCGATATCAGCATCGTCGCAAACGGCACCGGCGTCTTGACGACGACCGTCAGCGGATCGGGTGCCGAAAACTCGAACGGCTTGCCGTTGTGCTTCAACTGATCCTGAATTGCCGGGTGCAGCACCTCGTCGAGCGCAATCTGCGCGCTGAAGAGCACGTCCTCTGCCGTAATGGGATGACCGTCGGAAAATTTCGCACCGCGCCGAAGATGGAACGTCCACGTCAGACCGTCGGCTGACGTCTCCCACGACTTGGCAATCGTCGGCACGAATTGCTGCGTGCCGTTGTCGTAGTCGACGAGGAACGAGAAGAGGTTCCGGTTCGTGATGTCGGTGGACGAGGTCTCGTTCGCCATGATGCCATTGAACGTGCGCGGACTGTTGGTCTCCGCGAACACGAACCGTCCGCCGTGTTTCCCGATCGACGGCGCCTCGACAACCATGGGGTCTTCGGGAAGGGGATGTGGATCGGTGTACTCAGCGGTTTCGGAGGCCCGCCGCCGGCATCCCGTGCACATCGTCACGAGAACGACGAGGACGATCAGAGCGTTTTTCATTTGGCGTAGATGTTTTCCGAGTTCCAGATGATTCGATGCGGAAGGATGCTGGGTTGAATGTTGCCGAAACGATTGCTGACCGGGACTTTTTGATTGGCAATCGGCAGCCAGATGAACCACGCCTGCTCGCTCACGATGGTCTCGACTTCCTTGTACGCCTGCTTGCGTGCATTCAGATCCTGAACTGAAATGATCTCGTCCATCAGCTGGTTGATGCGTGCTTCCTCAGGCGTCTCCGGCTTCGGCTGGGCAAGATTCCAGAAGTGCGTCAGTCCAGACGATCGATAAACGTTCTGCATCATCGCCGGATCCGGCGGTACACCGCTCTGCAGCCCCAGCAGCAGCGCGTCGTATTGGAAGTCGGCTCGGATGTTCGTGATGATCGTATTGAACTCGGCGGGTGCGAGCACCACGTTGATGCCCACTTTGGCCAGATCGTCCTTGACGAAATTCGCCAGCCCGATGCGCAGCGTGTTGTCGCTGTTGGTCTTCAGCGTAAACGTGATGGGGTTGCCACGCGCGTCTTCGAGCACGCCATCGCCGTTCCCGTCTTTGAACCCGAGACTCGCGAGCAGCTTTTTGGATTCGTCGGGGTTGTAGTCGTAGCGAACGAGGTCGGGCGAGTGAAAAATCTTGTTGGCTGGCGTCGCGATCGCCCAGTTCTTGTGGCCCTCGCCAAAGAAGACGCTCGGGATCATCGCCTGCCGATCGATCGCCATCGACACAGCACGGCGAAAGACCGGATTCTTGAACCATTCGTACTTGACCCGCTCGACCTGCGGCTCGCCGATCTTCTTCCCTGGTGTCGGTTTCTTGACCGTGTTCAGGTTGAACCAGAGAAAGTTGGTGTTCAGGTCGGGGCCTAGATTGTGGAGCGTGAAGTTCCCCTTCTCCTGATTGTCCTGATACCAGCGGTAGTTCTCGGGTTTCGTATTGTCCAACCCGTCGAGCCCGCCGGATCTGAACCTCAAATCCGCCGCATCGCGATCGGGCACGACAACGTAAACGATCTCGTCGAGGTAAGGCAGGCGCCTGTTCTGTTGATCGACGGTGTACCAATAAGGATTCCGTCCAAGTACTGTTTTTTCGCCTGCAACGTACTGAATTACCCGCCACGCGCCACTTGTGACCAGCTGTTCGGGCGGCGTGCTGACGTTATAGGTCGACGCAAAGGTGCCCGCCTTGAACGGCCCCTCGAGCACGTGCTTCGGCATGATTCGGACGGCGCCAACCGTCGGCACGAGGACGGCGCTTGGCGCTGGCGTCTTCACCACAAACGTGTAGTCGTCCGGCGCCGATACCTGGTAGAACTTGTCCCCCATTTTCAGGAGATCCTGCACCGATGGGTGAAGCGTCGGATCGAACGCAACCTGAAAGCTGAAGAGCACGTCCTGAGCCGTCATCGGGTGGCCGTCTGAGAATTTGGCGCCTTGACGCAGGTGGAACGTCCAGGTCACCTTATCCGAGGCCACTTCCCACGTCTTTGCCAGCGCCGGCTCAACCTCCTGCGTTTCGTTGTTGTAGCTGACGAGCGATGAGTATGTGAGGTTGTTGATGTCGTTGGATGACGATTCGTTCGCAGTCATCGCGTTGAAGGTTCTCGGATTCGACGTCTGCCCCATGACAAAACGCCCGCCGTAGCGTCCGGGAGTTTTTGAAGGGAGCACCTTCGGCTCTTCCGGCAACGGATGCGCATCGTGATATTCCGCGACCTCCGCCGCCCGTCGGCGGCAGCCTGTTGCAACCGCAACCGTCCCGATTAACAGCAAAAGCAGCAGGATTCTGCGGCTCATCCATGTATGCATCACGTTCGGATTCTACCTGTTTTGACGCTGAGGAGCGGGTTCCGGCCGAGATCCCGCTTGCCAAAACGCCGTTCTGGCCCTTATCCTGCAATTCCCCCTAGCGCTCTCCAGGATCACCTGAGATTTCAGGCATCACGGACCTCGATCTCACGCAGGAATCGTGTGTGCCGATACAAAGGTGTAAGGACAATTACATGAGCCGACTTTTTCTATTGGGGATACTGCTCGCGTCGCTGGCGGCGACCGCGTGCGCGTTCGAGAACTCATCGAAACTTAACGTTCCAACGGCGCCAGACAACGTGGGCGGCACGGGTGGTACAGGAGCCTCGGGCGGTACGTCAACAGGTGGCTCCACAGGCGGCTCGTCGACGGGAGGCAACTCCAACAGTGGGGGCAACAGCGGTTCGTCCACATCGCCTGTGTCAGCCTTCACCGGCGCGTGGGGCGCTTCGTCGTTTGCCGGCCTTCCGCTGGGTAACTGCTCGAATGTGAAGTGGGTCATGACGGCCCAAACCGCCACGTCATTGACCGGGACCGTGACGGCCAATTGCGACAGCGGCGTCACGGTTGCGGCGAATCTGAGCGGCACGATGGCCGGGGCGAACACGATGAACATCGACGCCAACGGCACGCTGACAATGGCGGGCGTCCCGTGCCCGTTCAATGTCATTGGCACCGGCACGCGACAGACGAACGATTCGATGAAGGTGGACTACATCGGCACCTACTGCCTCGGCAACGTCAGCGGGTCAGAAACCCTGCGCAGATTCCCGGACTTGTAGACACTTCGGTTCTTGGTGCTGGGTTCTGAGGTTCTGGGTGCTGGTTCCCCTGAGCCCTTTTCGCCCGCTCTCGCGCATTCCCTGATGTGATGGTTCCAGCCTGTACTCGTCACTTTCGGCGGTACAGGGCTCGGCGCGAAAGGATCAGGTCATGCGGTTTCTCATACTCGTCGCTCTCGTCATCCTTGCCCCGGCACTCGCTTCAGCTCAGTCCGTCGAAGTCTTCGGCGTCACCGGCGGCGTTCAGGTCTGGGACGATGAGGGCAATATCGGCTTCGGCGTGCCGCTCGGCGGCGGCGTAGGGTTCAGGTCGCCGAATGGTTGGGGCATCGAGGGTATCTTCGAGGGCCAGAAGGCCGAGCGCAACTTCACGAGCGGGGTTCGGTTCGACTCGACTATTACCGCCGCGCGCGCGCGCATCCTGAAGTACTTCGGAGACAGCCGCATTCAGCCGTATGCCGGCGGCGGACTGGGGATTACCCACATCAAGTCGACGCGCACAGAGCCACCCGGCTTCGGCGGCGTGTTCAGTAGCTCGTCTAGGGCCGGCACGGTCAGCGGATTTGCCGGCGTGCGCATCCCTGCCGGCAACCGGTTGTTTGTGCGCCCCGAGTTCGAAATTGCTCGATCTGGTCAGCACATGCGGATCGGCGGCAATGTGTCGGTTGGACTTGGATGGTAAACGGCCATTGCGTGGTACATTTTTTGGGTGAATCTTCAAGGCGTCTTCCCTCCCATTCCAACGCCGTTCGCTGATAGCGCCGTCAATCATCGGGCCCTCGCCGGCAACGTCGCACGCTGGATGCAGACGCGGCTGGCAGGGCTCGTTGTGCTCGGATCGAACGGCGAAGCGCCGCTCCTCGATGAGGCCGAAGCGGACGCGGTGATCGAAACCGTGCGCGCGCATGTGCCCCGAGACCGGACGCTCGTCGCGGGCGTCGGGCGCGAGTCCACGGCAGCGACGATTGACGCCGCCAGACGGGCGGCTCGTATTGGTGCAGACATCGTGCTCGTGCGCACGCCCTCGTATTACAAGAACATGATGACGAGCGATGCGTTCGTGCGGCATTACACGGCCGTGGCCGACGCGTCTCCTCTCCCTGTGCTGCTGTACAACGTCACGATGTACACCGGCGTGAACCTCTTGCCCGAAACCGTCGAGCGCCTCGCAACTCACGGGAACATTATCGGGATGAAGGAATCAAATACCGACGTTGTGCAGCTGTCCGAAACGATCGCGCGCGTGCCGGATGGTTTCGCTGTGCTGGGCGGATCGGCCGCGACCTTTTATTACGCACTGTGCGCAGGGGCCGACGGTGCCGTGCTGGCGATCTCTGCGGTGGTGCCGGACCTCTGCGTCGATATCTTCGATCTCGTTCAGCAACACCGGCATCAGGAGGCTCTCGCTCTGCAGCGCCGCATCACTCCGCTCGGGCGCCTGCTGGGCGCGATGAATGGCGTCGCCGGATTGAAGTACGCGCTCGATCAGATTGGCTATGTGGGCGGACCCACGCGTCCCCCGCTGGGCGCGGTGCCCGCGGAGGCGCAGCAGCAGATCCGTGAACAGCTTGCCGACCTGGCTACCAGCGATCAGCTACCAGCTACCAGCTAATACGCATGACTCAGGATCTCCGCGCGGTCTGGCGTTCTGCCCTGCGATCGCCGATCTTCACCGTCACCGCGGTGCTGACAATGGCCATCGGCATCGGCGCGAGCACCGCAATGTTCAGCGTCGTCAACGCGGTTCTCCTGCGTCCTCTTCCATTTCGCGATCCGGAGCGTCTCGTCGAGATCTTCGAGGCGAATCCTTCTGAAGGGCGAGACGAGACCGGCGTTGCACCGCCAAATTTTCGAGATTGGCGCGCACGATCGCACTCGTTCGACGATCTCGCGTTGTTCGTGGTCGAGGGAGTTCCGACCGTTCTCGCGCTCGGCGATGTTTCAGTCCAGGCGCGAGTGGCGTACGTCACGCCGAACCTGCTGTCTGTGCTGGGTGTTCGCCCGGCTTTCGGTAGGGACTTTGGCCAAGCCGCCACCGGCGACCTTGCCGCAGACGCCAAGGAAATGATCGTGAGCCACGAGTTCTGGCACAGCACATTCGGACGCGATCCGGCTGCGATCGGTCGCACCGTGCGTGTTGAAGGCGGTACCGGCACCACGGTTGTCGGGGTTATGCCTTCAGATTTCCAGTTTCCCCGTGGAATAGATTTTTGGATGCCGCTCGACGTAAA
The DNA here is from genome assembly GCA_963761975.1 of Vicinamibacterales bacterium. Classification (GTDB taxonomy): domain Bacteria; phylum Acidobacteriota; class Vicinamibacteria; order Vicinamibacterales; family JAMQPK01; genus JAMQPK01. Next base: position 484,348 of record CAVXIR010000007.1, on the reverse strand, counting down.
CCGCACGCCTGACGATCGAAATTCCCGGTACTCGCATGTGGTCGGACGTTTGAAGCGTGCGGTGCCGTTGGCCGCTGCCGCAACGGAAGTAGGAGCTATTGCGGCAGCCTTGGCGAGGGAATATCCCGCCACGAACACCGGTTGGACGGCGCGCATCGGCGCGCTTCAGGAGCCAGGCGTCGAGCAGCATCGTCTCGGATTGTTGACGTTGTTCGCCGCGACCGCCTTTGTCATGCTCGTCGGGTGCGCAAACGTGTCGAACCTGTTGCTCGCTCGCGGCGTCGCGCGACAGTCGGAGCTCGCAGTCCGGACTGCGCTCGGCGCCAGCCGAAGGCGAATCGCAGGGCTGCTCCTCACCGAGGCAATGGCGCTGGCCGCGGCGGGCGGAGCGGGAGGTGTCTTGCTTGCCTACGCGCTGATGCCGGTATTCGTCCACCTCGCGAGCCGTGCGGTTCCGCGTGTCGTGGAGGCCGACCTGAGCTCGCCCGTTTTGCTTTTCTCTGTCGCCGCGTCGGCAATCGCGGCACTCGTCGCCGGGCTCGTGCCGGCCGTGCGCCTTTCGCGAACCGATCTTCAATTGACGGTCAAAAGCGCCGGCGAACGCACGACACGGCACCGTTCACACGCGCATCTGCAGCGACTGATTGTCGCCGGCGAACTCGCGTTGTGCCTGGCGCTGGTGGCAGGCGCGATGTTGTTCATCAGAACGCTGGTCGGCCTCAACACGGTCGAACTCGGGTTCAATCCCGCACACGTGATCAGCCTCGACGCACGCTTTCCGATGTACCGGACGCTGGAGCGCAACCGATGGCAGTTGCTGGCAACCGATACAAACGCGGTACTGCAGCGACTTCGATCGACTGCCGGCGTTGAAGCAGTGTCGGCAATCAACCATGCACCTCTGTCTGGCACTCTTGTCCCGGTGAATGTGACTTTGCCAGGTGAAGAGCGCAGCCGCCGGGCATTCTACCGGAATGTGACTCCTGACTACTTCAAGACGTTGGGCATTCGGTTCATCTCAGGTCGGGATTTTAGCGACGCCGACATCAGCCATCTCGCCCGGTCTCCGGTGCCTGACGCACGGCGTCGTGAAGAGGGAGTCGTTATCGTCAACCAAACCGCCGCGAGATTCTTCTGGCCGAACCAGAACGCCTTAGGCCAGAGGCTGTCGACCGACTACGACCCTGGCATCAGCGGGCGGCGCGTGATTGGAGTCGTACGCGACATGCGATCGGCGGGGTTAAGGGACAACGACGCCCCCGTGGAGGTCTATGTTCCGTATTTGCAGGATCCGTCGTTTGCGATGACGCTGCTCGTCCGCACGCCCATTCCTCTCGATCGAATCGCGCCGACGCTGCACCATGAAATTCATCAGGCTGCACCGGATCTGAGTACTGCGAACGTTCGAATGCTCGACGATATCGTCACCGAGTCGATGGGCAGTACTCCGTTTACGACGTTCATCGTGTCGGCGTTTGCGGCGTTGGCCCTCACGCTGGCCGCGATTGGTGTCTTCAGCGTATTTGCCTTCGGAGCGGCCGCCCGAACCCGGGAGATCGGCATCCGGCTTACGCTTGGTGCGACCCGCAACGACGTGACGCGATTGTTCGTCCGAGATGCGATCGTGCCGATCGGTGTCGGTGTCATCGCCGGCACCGCCATTGCGCTCGCATCGGGACAGATCATTGCCACACTGCTGTTCGGGGTCACACCGACTGATCCGGCGAGTTTTGTAACGGCGATAGGTGTCGTCGTCATGGTCGCGTTGACCGCGAGTTATGTGCCTGTGCGCTATGCACTGCGGGCCGATCCGGCCGCGACATTGCGCAACGAATAAACTGGGAGTCTTGGAGTCTGACGAGTCTTGGAGTCCGATGAGTCTCGGAGTCTAAGGAGTCGTGGAGTCGTCGAATCGGTAAGTTGGTCAAGCCCCTTGACGGAACTCCGGCGAATACTGCACGAGGCCGCGCACTCGATCGAGTGCGCCCTCCCGCAGCTTCAGCACCATGAATTCGTCGCCGACACCCCACTCGTTTTCCAATCCGAAGAGATGCGCTGGCTCGAAGCCGAATCGTGAGTAATAGCTCGGCCCCCCTAGCACCACGAGCGCGTCGTAGCCTTCACCCTGACACCGCCGAATGCCTTCGCGCACGAGCGCCGAGCCGAGCCCCCTGGCCTGCAATTTCCTCCGCACGCCCACCGGTCCCAACCCAAGCGCGCGAAATTTGCGAGGCGCATCCAGCAATGTCACTGGCGAGAAAGCGACGTGACCTGCCACCTCCCCGTTCAGACAGGTGACCAGTGAGATGACGGTCTTACCGCGCGCTCGCAGAAGATCGACGATGCGCGCCTCGGCTTCACCGCCAAATGCCTCCAGGTGAACTTGCCGGATCGCGTCAGCGTCTTCAGGAATCTCGTCGCGAATTACGCCCATGTCATGCGCCGGCCGCCGAGTCGTCGTGTCTTCGCGTCTTCGTGTCTTCGTGTCTTCGTGGTTCACGGAGCCAGCCTATACAATGCGCTCTCAGTCGCGATGTACACGCCGCCGTCTTTGCCCTCCGCAACCACGCGGACCGCTCCAATCTGATCCTTGAGCAGCCGCTCGACCGAAATGATCCGGGAAGCGTTCTCCGGATCGAAGCGCAGCCTGATGAGCTCGCGGCCGATTTCTGCAGCGATGAAGAGGTTGCCTTTGAAGAACGGCATGAGTTCGCCGTGATAGAACGCGGCGGATGACGCGCCCGTGCCGGCGGGCAGCGCGTACGACGTTCGGGACGCGGCACGGTTCTGCTTCACAACATCGGCAATCACACTCAGCCGGCCGGCGTCTGCGCCAATTCTGTCAACCACCCACAAATGTCCGTTGACCGGTTGCCAGTCGATAGCCTGCGGCTGGGGGTGATCCAGCGAGAACACGGGAGTCTGACCAGCTTGATCGTCCGGCGTCGTCGCGTCAGTGTTGAGCCTGAGGACTTTGCCGTTGTAGGTGGCAAAGCTGCCGGCGATACGTCCGTCCGACGAGCTGTCCATCGCGAGATAGAGCTTGCCGTCGCGACCGACCCGCAGAGCGCCGCTCGCACCAACCAGCGATGCCGGTGTTCTGTCCAGCAACACAGCGCGCTCGGCGAAGGCGTCTTTCATCACGCGGAACCGCGCCAGCGTGAATTCCTGCCCCTCACGAGGCGCTGCCGCCGCATACAGCACATAGGTCAACCCGTTCTCGTCGAAACGGGGATCCAGCGCAATCGCAAGCAGCCCCCCCTCCGGCAACACCACCTCAGAGGAAAGATCGAGCGCCGCCTCGTCGGCAAGTACACCGCTCCTGATGATTCGCACTGTGCCGCCGCGTTCGGCCACAAAAACCGTGCCGTTCGAAGTGAACGCGAGATCGGACGGCAGCGTGAGACCCTCTGTCACCAGTGTCAGACGCAAGGGCACCTGCTCTACGGTGACGACGGGGACGAAAGCCGTTGAGAAGGTTGTCGCCGCCCGAGCGACGACGTTCACGCGAAGCGGCGCAGAGCGCGTGCTCTCGGCGGTGACACTGCCCTCGGTGATGAATGCCGCCAGTTGCAGCGTGTGCGTCCCTGCGGTCAGCGTCGGCAATACCGCGCTGCAGTCGAACGCCGAGCCTGCGGCGCTGCAGGCCGCATCAGCGAGCGTCATCCGCGTTCCGTCAACGTACAGTGCAAACTGAACAGCGGCGATATCGGCCGAATTGGGGGCAGGCTGAATCCAGCCCAAGCGATCTCCCGGAGAGACCTGCGCGTCTCCAGACGGATCCGGTGTCTCCGGATCTTTCTTGTCGCATGCGGAAAAGCAGACACACGCGACGATTATCAGCGCGAAATGACGACGCACGTTTCGCATGATAGCGCGAACCGGGGACATAGAGTGCACTGAGGAAACAAGCACGTCTCTGTGGACTCTGTGTGCCGTATTCGCGTTACGATACTTTCCATGAGATGTGCCGGCGCGGTGTGCTCCCTCGTCCTGCTTGCCGCAAGCCCCGTGCATGCGCAGCTGCAAGGCCAGGTTTACGCCTCCGGATTTGAGTCGCCCGTCGCCTTCGTTCAGGATCCAACCGATCGAACCGTTCAGTTGGTCGTTCAGCAGACGGGACGTGTCCGCGTCGTACGCAGCGGCACCATTCTTGACACTGATTTTCTGAATCTGACCGGCAGCATCGTGTGCTGCGGCGAGCAGGGTCTGCTCGGCCTTGCCTTCGCCCCCGACTACGCGTCGAGCGGACGCGTTTTTGTCAACTTCACGAACGGCGCCGGCAATACCGTCGTTGCCCGATTCAGACGCTCCGCCAACCCGCTTGTCGCGGATCCCGCGTCCCGTTTTGATCTCATGTTCAGCGGGAGGCGCATCATCGACCAGCCGTTTGCGAATCACAACGGCGGTCATCTTGCGTTCGGGCCAGATGGATATTTGTACATCGGTCTCGGCGACGGAGGCTCTGGCAGCGATCCCGGCAATCGCGCTCAGAATCCCAATGAACTGCTCGGCAAGATGCTGCGCATCGATGTCAACGTGCCCGATAACGATCCGGCAGGTTACAGAATTCCTCCCGATAATCCGTTCGTCGCCGATCGGACACGCGATGAAGTCTGGGCGTTCGGGCTCCGCAACCCGTGGCGATACAGCTTCGATGACGTGACCCGCGGAGGGACAGGCGCGCTGGTGATCGGCGACGTCGGGCAGAACAGCTTCGAGGAGATCGACTATGAGCCGCGTGGAGCAGGTGGACGCAATTACGGCTGGCGCAACCGCGAAGGTGCGCACGACCATGTCACATCGCAGCCACCCGCCTTTTTACCGCTCATCGATCCTATCTTCGAATACGGACGCAGCGACGGCGTGTCGGTGACCGGCGGATTCGTTTACCGGGGCGGCCGTCTCGGCACCGCCAATCGGGGACGATACTTCTTTGCTGACTACTCCGGACGCGTGTGGTCGCTCGCTCTGACCATTGACGGCTCAGGCGAAGCGCGCGCGTCGGATCGCCGCGAGCACACGGCTGAGCTTGGCGGCCGGGCGTTCGTCGGGTTCATCAGCTCGTTTGGTGTCGACGCGGACGGCGAGCTCTACATCGTCAACCATTCCGGCGGCACGATCATCCGCATGACTGCCCCGCTCACGACCCCACCGACGCCCACCGACCTGAAGATCGTCAAGCCGTGAAGCAACCGAGCGTCGCGCTCGATCGCGCGTTGTCGAAGCTCGGCTACACGTCCCGCTCGCAGGCAGTCAAGCTCATCCGAGCCGGCAGCGTCTCGGTCAACGGCCATGTCATCACCGATCCTCGCTCGCCAACCCATCCGGAACACGATCGTATTCGCATCGAGGGCGCGACCCTGCGGCGTGAACGATGGACGCTCGTCGCACTGAACAAGCCGCGAAGCGTGGTCACGACCAGAAACGATCCCGAAGGGCGAACGACGGTTTATGAATTTTTGACGGACGCAGCACGCGTCGTGCCGGTCGGCCGCCTCGACTATGCATCCACGGGTTTGTTGTTGTTCACCAACGACACGCAGCTGGCAGACTGGCTCACAGATCCGGCAACGGGGCTGATCCGCCGGTACGTCGTGACCGTGCGCGGAGAGCTCTCAGACGAGACGGCGCGGCGATTGGAAGCGGGCGTGATGGATCGCGGAGAGCCGCTCAAGGCGGCGGCGGTCGAGGTGCTGAAGCGCTCGAAACGGGAGACCCATCTCGTGGTGGAGCTGACTGAAGGAAAGAACCGCGAAATTCGCAGGCTGCTGAACTCCGCCGGGCACGACGTCACGCGATTGAAGCGCGTCGCCTTCGGCGGCCTCGAGCTGGGCGACCTTGCGCCGGGCAAATGGCGCAACGTCTCCGCAGAGGAAGCGCGCACCGCATTCCCGAAGTCTCCGATTCGAAACACGCGGCAACGCTGACGCCTGCGCTACCGAACTCTCGCCCCACTCTTCGGACTGGTCCGACGCCATGGAAATAGGATCAACATTAATGTCTGGCGGGCTGGTCAAGCGCACAATGTTGTTGCAATCGGGTGGGACGGACTCGAAAAACACCAGGATTCCCGTGAAGCACGTTTCTTGCTTCGCGAACCCGCGTGTCCGAATCGTCGATCGTCGATCGTCCATCGTCGATCGTCGAGACGATGGACGATGGACGATGGACGATGGACGATGGACGAAAAAAGCGATCTTGATCAAGGGGCCGCTGCTGGAGGTATATTCTTTTTTGACGGAGGCTCTGATGGCACGAACGAACAAACCCGCGAACGGAGGTTCGGACTCGCCGAAACCGGCTCGCCGCCCCGCACGAAAGGGAAACGGCTCCCCAGCCGGTCTCAAGAATCCGGATGCGGTCGCCAGGCGGGCGTACGAAATCTACCAGGGTCGGGGCGGCAGCCATGGCGCCGATCTCGACGACTGGTTCGAAGCGGAGCGTCAGCTCAAGCACGGCCTCACCGGTCCCGCGCCGGCGAAGCCGAGAAGGCGGAAGTCTTCCGAAAGGACGGGGCCTTGATGAAGTAGTACACGCTCGCGGCCGCAACAACGGCGGCCAGAATTCCCCACTCGCGAGCCGTCGCCTGCATCAGGAGCCACACGATGCCGAAGGCGGCCAGAAGCTGCACTGCCGCTCCTCCCGGCAGTGTGAACGGCTCACCTGCCATCCGCACGTCGCGCCGTTGTAATTCGTACGATGCGCCGACGCACAGCAGATACAACAACAGCGCCGACACGTTGGCCATGATGACGAGCCGCTCGAAGGTGCTCGATATCGCCAGTGCGGACACGATGACGGCGTACACCACGATCGCCACTGCCGGCGTGCGATATCGCGGGTGCACGGTAGCGATGCGCTGAGGCAGCACACCGTTGCGGGCGAGCGCGAGCAGCGCCCGGGGCGTACCCAGCATGTCGCCAGCGATGTAGCCAAAAATCGAGACTGTCCCGCCTGCCAGCAGAAACACCCTGCCCGCGTTGCCGAGCAGCCGACCCGCGGTCTCGGCCAGAGGCGCTTCGGTGTATTTCGGCAGCTCCGGCCCAAGCACACCTTGCGCGACAATCTGCACGGCGAGATACACCAACGTCGCAACCGCGAGAGCAGTCAAGATGGCGCGCGGCACGGTGCGCGACGGATCGCGAATTTCGCCCGAGGGAGTGAGCGCCACCTCAACGCCGACGAACGCGAAGATCAGCACGATAGCCACCTGCCCCACCTGCGACACCGTCGGCATCGACGCACGCAGGAAATCCGGATTCAGCGACCACATGCCGATACCCACGAGCACCAGCAGCGGAATCAGCTTCGCAGCCGTGATGGTTTCCACCAGCCTGATGCCCGGCTTGATGCCGCGAATGTTCACAACCGCCAGAGCAGCAAAAAGCGCCACCAGCAGCAACGCTCGCAGCACGCCCTGATTCAGGACCGGCCAGAAGACGCCGACAGCACCAACAAACGCCGTGGCGACCGACGCGACCGACAGGCACGCTGTTGCCCAATACAAGAATCCGCCCAGGTAGCCGGCATAGCCGCCGAACGCCACTTCGATGTAGGCATATAGGCCGCCCGTCAGCGACACACGGCTGCCGGCGGCCGCAAAGCACAGCGCGATCAGCGCCATCAGAACGGCACAGACGAGGTAAGCAATCGGCGCGGCCGCGCCCAGGCCGGCCGCGACGGTTGCCGGCATGATGAAAATAGACGAGGCGATCGTGACGTTGATGATGCTCGCGGTCAGCTCGCGCAATCCAATCGCGCGGACGAGCTGCGAATCGGGTGCGTCAGCGGTCATAACCCATACTGATTTCGTTTTCCGGCAGCTCGTATTTCAGCACGATCACCGACATGATGAAATCCATCTGCCAGTGGCCCTCGCCCGAGCGTTGAATCGTGAGCGGCCGAAGGTGCGCAATGTGCCAGTCCTGCATCCGCTCCCAGACGCCAATGCCCACATCGATGCACTGCGGAAATCGCTGGTTGAGCCGAAAGAAATTCCGCTGCTGCGCCCGCAGTGCGCTGACCGTCGTCGTCAGCACCGCATGGTCCTGCCGGATCCCGATCAGAACTTCACGAATGGAGTTGAGCTCGGGGCCATCGTCCACTTCACGCTGCGCGGCGGCGGCCCCACCCGCCGCCATGTTCACTGCCGCTCCGCCCGCAATCAGTTCTCGTCTCGACAACATGTGGCCTCCCCACTCGCTTCGGCGCGTCTGGCCGCTGGCATCACGTCACAAAAATGAAAAGGCCGGGTTGAGTCCCGGCCCTACGTTCATTCCGCATCCATCCGAGTCAGTGCGCCATCACCGGCGCGATCGGTGCTGACTGCCCGGCCGGTTTCTCGACCGGCTTCTCAGCGGCCGGCGGTGCCGGCTTATTCCAGTTGGCGGCCAGGTAGTCCACGACGACCGGCACCTGTTCGTCGGTAATCTCGGCGCCGCGATCGATCATGTTCATCACGAGCCGCTTCCATTCGGCAGCGTCATTGCGTTGCCCAAGGATCACTTCCAGGGTATGGCACGTATTGCACTGCTTCTCGAGAATTTCTCTCCCTGGGCCAAGCCATCAGGGAGTTGCTGACCCAGCGCCGGGACTGACCACACGATGGGCGCCAGCACAGCGAATCGCGCTATCAGCCGTTGGGCAGGCCGAAAGCCCTGCGCCACCAGAAGTGGTTTCACGACCCGACTTCGTCTCACGGCCAGTTCTGCTTCACGATGCTCGTGTCGACCGATGCGAGCGTCCGCCGGCCCGTTGCAGCCGCCGCATCGACAAGCTCTTTGAAGATGATGTCGTTGAGGAGTTTCTGTACGCCGGTAGGCCCGAACGCACCTAGAGCCCAACGGGCGGCGCGGCCGAGCCAGACAGCATCGGCGCCGAGCGCGATCGCTTTCAGAATATCGCTGCCACGCCGGAACCCGCTGTCGATCATCACAGGGATCTTGCCGTTCACCGCCGCGACAATCTCAGGAAGCACTTCAAGCGTCGAGGGACCGTAATCCATCGATCGGCCGCCGTGATTCGACACAACGATGCCGTCGAATCCATGCTCGACGCAGAGCCGGGCATCCTCGTGCGTCACGATCCCCTTGACGATGATCGGAACCTTGATGAACTTGCGGACATCGTTCAGATATTGCCACGTGTACCAGAGGCGGCCTGCACCGACACGATAGGCGGCCGGGCCACGACGGACGGCCGACGCACCAGGCCAGGCGCCGCGCCCAATTTGCGCGCTTCCCACCGCCTCAGGATCGTTCCCGCGTCCGGCGCCGCCCGCGCGGCCGCGACCGCCCGCGCCACCAGCGCGTCCCGCCCCGCCCGTTCGTCCACCGAGATTCCGGTCGTGCTGGCTTCGCTCGTAGTACGACGCCTGCTGATCGACCGTGATGACGATGGCCGTGTAACCCGCTGCTTGCGCACGTTCGAGCAGCTCCTGGCTCGCGCCCATATCCTGGCGCGGGTAAAACTGCCACCACAGCTGTCCCTTGGCGCCTTTCGCAACCTCCTCGACCGACTGGCTCGAGTTGTTACTGAGGCACATCGGCGTATTCGACGACAGTGACGCCGCGCGATACATCCCGGCTTCACCGTCGGGATGAAGAGCGACCTGAGTGGCCGTTGGCGCGATCACAACTGGAAATTTCAGATTCAGATCGATCAGCTTCGAGGAGAGATCGACCGACTCAGCGCTGACGGCATTGCCGGGAATGAGATCGACCCAGTCAAACGCCTGACGATTGCGCCTGAGGTTCCACTCGCCACCATCGCCGTGCGCGGTGTAGTCGTAGACCGATTGCGGCACATTGGCGAACATGACCGGCTCGAAGTCGAACGAGCTCAGCATCTCGTTCAAACCTGGCGTCCGTCTGTGTTGTGAAAACGGACGCGGGTCGAGCTGAGCGTGAAGCAACGGCGAGCCGGCGATGATGCCGGCCATGCCCGCAAGCGCTTTGCGGCGAGAGACAGAGGCCTGCCAACGTCGTTCGATGTTTCCCATGTCAGTTATTGGTTGTCACTTTCGTCGGTGTCGAGCCATGCACCTTCACCGCCGTGCGGTCGAGCGCCTTGAGATTCACCTTGCCACACATGCCCATGTAGCGGCCCAGCTCGGTTTGTGCCATTTCGATGACGCTCTGCACACCGGCTTCACCGAACGCCGCAAGTCCCCACATCACCGGCCGCCCGATGAGCACGCCTTGGGCGCCAAACGCCAGCGCCTTGAAGGTGTCTGTTCCGCGGCGGAACGAGCCGTCGGTCAGCACCGGCACTTTGCCGGCGACCGCGTCGATGATGTTCGGCAGGGTGAGAATCATCGCGTCCTTGTTTGCCAGCAATCCGCCGAAATTCGACGCCACGATGCCCTGCACATTGTGCTGCAGCGCCGTGGTCGCCTCGGCCGGCGTCGTAATGCCCTTGACGATCACCGGCACGTTGACACCCTGCTTGATCGCATCGACGGCCGACCAGTTGATCGAGCTCGCCGATGCGGGGCGCGCACCGTTCGCCGCGTGCGAAGCCCCAACGGTGACGATAATCGCCTGCGCACCGGCCTTGATGGCATCCTGCACCTGGGTCTTCGCGGCCGAATCGGACGCGTACACTTGATACCAGAATGCCGGCTTGGCGACGGCGGCGATGTCTGCCAGCGGCACACTCGACCGGCTGCTGACAATCATGAGCGCCTTGCCTGCGGCAGCGCCCTTCGCGGTGGCCAGCTCGGCATCCGTGTGGAAGCGCTTCTGATCCGCGATCGGCGCGACGATGATCGGCGTGAAGTGTTCCTGGCCGAACAACGTGACGCTCAGATCCATGTCGGTCGTCGGGATGTTCATCCGCGGCCGCAGGGTGATGCGATCGAAGAGCGCGCGATCGCCGCCTGCAATCAGCGCGAAGGTCGCCGGCGGCAGCTTCTTCTTCGCTTCTTCCTCGAACTCGAGAAGATTGACGAGCTCTTCGCGCGGCACGAGCCGTGGCGCGAGCGGCGGCTCCCATGGCGCGCGCTCGCGCTGCTGCGCTGCAGGTGATCCTCCACCAATCGCCGTACCGGCAACCGTTCCCGCAACGACGGCGCCGACGCTGCCGAGAGCCCGGCGTCTGCTGACTTTGTGATCGCTCATATGATCCTCGTTACTTGGGATGTCGTGGGGCCCCACCCCCACGACCTGTATCTCGCGACCTCCGGTCGCTCGACCGTGGTTGCGACAACGATCTGCTTCAGTGCGACATCCAGTCCTAGACGAAATTTACTTTGATCGCTGTTTTGTCGATCGATTTCAGCGTGGCGCGTCCCGCATAGGCGGCCGCGTGCACCAGCTCGGCCTGAATCACTTCGAGCAATCGCTGCACGCCCTGCGCCCCGTAGGCGCCCAGCCCCCATCGAGCGGCGCGCCCAAGCGCCACCGCATCAGCACCGAGCGCGAGTGCCTTGAACACATCGCTGCCTCGGCGGAAGCCGCTGTCGATCATGACGGGGATCTTCCGGTTGACGACCGCGACGATCTCCGGCAGCACTTCGAGGGTCGACGGACCGTAGTCCATCGAGCGGCCGCCGTGGTTCGACACGATAATGCCGTCGACGCCTTCCTTGACGCAGATCTCGGCGTCTTCGGCAGTCACAATGCCTTTGATGATCACCGGCACCTTGATGGACTTGCGGACTTCGTCGATGTAGTCCCAGCTGTACCAAAGCCGGCGATTCGAGACGCGGTATTTCGTAAACTGCGGAAACTTGCCGACTCCGGGCTCACCGCTACCCGTCATCGGGATGGGCCCACCGGAGGCGAGCGCTTCCGCTGCCGCGGCGGCCGCGGCGTTGCCACCACCACCCCCGCGCCCCCCGCGACCACCCGCCGTCTGAACGACGCCTCCCAGATGACGATCGTGCAAGTCGCGCTCGTAAACCGATGCCTGCTGATCGACCGTGATGATGATGGCCTTGGCACCCAAATCCTGGAACGTCTGCAGTTGTTTGGCCGATGCACCGAGGTCGGGAATCGGATAGAACTGGTTCCATCGCGGGCCAGTCGCGGCGGGCGCGATTTTCTGATGTGGAACCGTTGTGCCGCTTGCGAACGCGGCTAGCGCGTTTGCGGCAGTGGCACCGCGGTACATGCCAATCTCTCCGTCTGGATGCAACGCGCCCTGGCCAGAGCTCGGCGCGGTGAAGATCGGGAACTTCATCGGCACGCCAAGAATCGTCGACGACATGTCGACGGTTTTCGGATCGACGGCTTTACCGGGAACGATGTCGACCCAGTCGAACGCGAGCCGATTGCGCCGGAGATTCCATTCGCTGCCATCGCCGTGTGCCATGTAGTCATACGGCTCGAGAGTCATGTTGCGATAGCACAACGCTTCGAAGTCGAAGGCATCCACGAGCTCGTCCAGACGCGGAAAGCGTTTGTGACCTACCAGGCCGTGCGGATCGACCTGCGCCTTCAGCAGCGGCGAGCCGCCGAAAACAGCGGCAAACGCCGCCAGCGCCTTCCGCCGGCTCAGGCTGAATCGCCACTGGTCTTCAATCGGTCCCATAGAACGGCCTCCAAAACGGGGTCAGTCCCCTTCTCCGGTAAATTCGCCAACCTTGCCGAAAAAAGAGGACTCACCCCTTTTGTTCGCGGCAAACGTACAATTCGCCTCGCAAATTCTCAAGGTATGGTTCACGTCATTGTAGCCGTATTTGCCGTTTTTGGAGCACTTTGGACGCTGGCGATCTGGCTCGTCGGCGGGTTCACCGTTGCACTACCGGGAATTACGATTCGCGCGCACGATCCGTTTCGTCCGCTCGCGTTTACCGCTGTTTTCATCAGCCTGCATGTTGCGACGCGCGGACCGCTCCACCTGCGACGCCTCGTCACGCCGCTGGTGATTCTCATTGGGCTGTGCCCGGCCGTCGCCGGCATTGCGAGGAATTCCTGGACGGCCAATGGCGCCGATCAGTATGCCTACGTGTCGCAGGCGGATCTCTGGCTTCAGGGCAACCTGGTCGTTCCTGTTCCGCTCGCAGCGACCGCTCCCTGGCCCGATGCAATCTGGAGCTTCACACCGCACGGGTTTCGTCCATCGGTGTCAGGACCGGCAATCGTGCCGATGACCGCCCCGGGTCTGCCATTGGCCATGGCGGGCGTGAAAGCGCTCGCCGGCCACTGCGCGATGTTTCTCGTGACACCGCTGACAGGGGCACTGCTGGTGTGGATCACATTTGCGATCGGCCGCCGCATCGAATCCGACATGCTTGGACTCGTCGCGGCCTGGTTCATTGCGACCAGCCCTGCAGTGCTCGCCATGCTGGTCTCGCCGATGAGCGATGTGCCGGCTGCGGCACTGTGGGCGCTCGCGATCTACTTCACTCTCGGCGAGTCGAAACGCTCGGCGATGTTTGCCGGACTTGCCGCATCCGGCGCCATTCTCATCCGGCCGAATCTCGCACCGCTTGCCGGCGTGCTCGTGCTCTGGCGGTGGTGGTCGGTTCAACCGGCAAGAGATGCCGCCCTGATCGTCCTGGGCACAATCCCCGGCTGTCTCTTCATCGCGTGGTTGAACGACCGCCTCTACGGATCACCGCTCGCATCGGGATACGGTTCGCTCTCTTCGTTGTTTTCGGCCGCTCATATCGCCGTTAATCTCGAACGGTACGGACATTGGCTCGTCGAAAGCCAAACGCCGTTCGCCATCGCCGGCATCGGTGTGCTCGCCGTGCCAATCAGCTTCGTCTGGCGTTCGCGCACCCAACGACGAGCGGCACTGCTGCTTGCTGCAACCATCGTCGTGGTTTGGACGCTGTATCTCATCTATCTGCCATACGAGGCTTGGTGGTTTTTGCGGTTCATGTTGCCGTCATGGCCTGCCATCTGCCTCGGGATGGCGGCCGTCGTTGTTCGCCTCGGGCAATCGCCATTGCTTGCAGTCCGCCTGGCAGCCATTGGCGTCGCGATTGGCATCGGGGCACACGGCCTCTACTATGCCTCGAGGAACGGCGCGTTTCCGACCGGCGAAGGCGGTCATCGTTACGTGAGCGTGGCCAAAATGGTCGAACAGGCCACCGATCCGTCGGCCATCGTCTTCAGCGGGCAGCACAGCGGACCCATCCGCTACTACGCAGGACGCACGATCATCCGGTACGAGCTCCTCGATCCCGCATGGCTCGATCGCGCGCTACAGTGGCTCGCGGCACAAGGCCGGCGTCCGTTTTTCCTGCTGGAGGAGTACGAAGTGGCGGAATTCGAGAAGCGATTTGCGGCCTCGAACTCACATGGCAGGCTGGCGCTCGCTCCGATTGTCGAATATCGGGCGCCGGGCGTGCCGGGCGCGATCTATCTGTTCGACCCAGCGCGTCCCGACGGCGGCGAGCTCATCACGGCACCTCCGTCCGACGCGAGCCGTACATGCGTCCCACCGTCGCCTTTGCTACACTTGCGCTGATCCGATGAAAGTCCGGGCTGTCACTCTCATCGTGGCCGCGTTGCTGTTCGGCGCCGTCGGTGCCGCTCAGCTTCCTGCAATTTCCTGGACCTGCCCCATGCACCCTGACGTGCTCGAAGACAAGAAGGGTGCCTGCGGCATCTGCGGCATGGATCTCGAGGCGGTGCGTCTCGTCGCGGTGTATACGTGTCCCGTTCATGCCGTCATTGAACAGGCCAAACCAGGTACATGCCGCATCTGTTCACGCGACCTCGTCCAGAAGACCGCCGCCCTGACATTCACGTGCACAGGCAATCGCGAGATTTCTCAGCTCGAACCGGGAACGTGCGCTGACGGATCGAAAATGATCCCGAAATATGCGGCGCGCGCGCACGGCGATCACAATCCGAAACACGGTGGCATTTTCTTCATGGCGCCTGACAACTGGCATCACCTCGAGGGCACCTATCCGGTTGCCGGCCGCTTCCGGGTGTATGTGTACGACGATTTTTCGAGGCCGCTCAACATCTCGGAGGCACGCAAGGTTCGCGGCCGCGTCGTCACCAAAGAGGTGTTCGATCCGAAGACCGGCACGACACGCGAGCTGATGTCGGCACCTCTGATGCTCGCACGCAACGGTACCTTCTTCGAGGCCCGTATCGAACCACTGGCACTGCCGGCGAAAATGACGGCGAAGATTGCGTTTCGCTCGGGCGACAAAGAGAGCCGGTTCGACTTCGCGTTCTCGAGCTACTCCCGGGATCTGCCCGCATCCGGCGCGCCGACCACTTCCCGTTCGACAACATCGACAGTCGCAACGCTCGCACCTGGCGCGGTCGCCCCTAACGCATCCACCTCCGCGGCTGGCGCCGCTACGGTGGACAAGCCCAACGCACCTACCGCACCTGACGCACCTATCGCACCTAACGCACCCATCGCACCCGGTTCCTTGTTGGACGACCTGAAGGCGCGGCGGGCTGAAGTTGAATCGTTGACCAAAACCGGAGCGTTTGGGGCAATTTATGTCCCGGCGCTGCAAGCGAAGGATCTCGCACTGGAAATTCAATCGCAGCAGCGGGGCGCCAACGAAGATGCCGTCGAGGCCAGCGTCAAACAGATCGTGCTCGCCGCCTATCAGCTCGACAGCTACGGTGACCTGGGCGACGGCGAAAAGGTTCAGGACGCATACCGAACGTTCAGCGCGGCGATCTCTCAACTGGATTCGCTCGTCTCAGGGCAACGCTGATGAGGGTCACGGCGGCGGCGGCCGTTTTTCTCCTCGCCGCGCTGGTACTCGCACCGGCGGGCCGCGCACACAAAGGCATCACGTCGAAATTCACTTACAACGCTGACGTCTATCCCGTCTTCCTGAAGCGATGCAGCCGCTGCCACATCGATGGCGGCGTCGGACCGATGTCTCTGCTGAAGTATGAGGATGCGTTCCCGTGGGCAGAGTCGCTTCGCACCGAGCTGCTGCTGGCCGATTCGCGCAGCAAGTCGGTGGACCCGCACGATTTCGTGAAATCGGCGCATCGACAGATCTCAGCCCGCGAGCTGGACATCGTGCTCGAGTGGGCAACTGGCGGCACTCCGGAGGGTGACAAAGCCAACCCGCCGTCGCCGCCGGTGTTGAAGAATGACTGGGCCGCGGGGAAACCCTCCCTCACGATAGCAATGCCAGCATATCAACTGCCGGCAAGCATGTTTGAAGCGACCCAGGAATTTGTGATACCCGTTTCGGCGTCACCGGGCAGCGTGACCCAGGTCGATCTGTTGCCCGGCAATCCGTCGATCGTCCGCGGTGCGGTCATCTCGCTGCGTTCGCCCGACGGCACCACACGCCTGCTCGGCACCTGGTTTCCGCGCCAGATCGCTGCACCGATTCCGCTTAAACCGCCGGTACGAATCGACCCTGGCTCCAGTATCGTCGCGCGCATCCAGTACACGAAGACGTGGAAGTTCGAGGGCGAGGCCGTGAGCGACCAATCCACTATCGGGCTCTACGCCATCGACTAGCCGCCACCGCATCATGCGCGGGATCTCCGTTCTCGTCGCCGGAGCCGGCCTTGCAGGGCTCACCGCTGCGCGCGAGTTGGCCAAGAGAGGCGCGGCCGTCGCCGTTATCGAATCGCGCAACCGTGTCGGCGGACGTGTCGTGACCGCCCGCGAGCCATTCCTTCACAATCAGCACGCCGAAATGGGCGGCGATCTCATCGATGAAAGCCAGTCTGAAATCTGCCGTCTCATCAGGGAGGTCGAGCTTCGGACGGCGCGTATTCTTCCGGGCGGTTTCACGGCGGTCAGACAGAATGGATCGCGGCGTCGAGTCGCCGGTCAGCACGGCTGGTTCGAGCTCGCCAAATATCTGCAGCCAGAGGTGCGCGCCTTCCGCCTCAGCGAACAGCGATGGGACAGCGGTGTTGCGGCGAGTCTGGCCCGCGAAAGCGTCAGCCAGTGGCTCGACCGTATCCGCGCGCCGCAAGCGGTGCGCGACACCGCGACTGGCCTGCGTGGTTTCTTTCTCGCCGACCCCGACGAGCTCTCGCTCGTCGCGCTTGCCGATCAGTTCGCCGACGATGGCGTGCCGGGCGCTGAACACATGTTCCGAATCGTGGGCGGCAACGATCGGCTTCCGGCTCTCCTCGCCAAGGCGCTCGGATCCAAGGTTCAGGTAAACGCCGTGCTGCGACGTGTCACACAAACGGGCGACCGCGTCACGGTCGCGATTGAGTCGAATACCCGCGTTCACGAAGCACGCTACGACTATCTCGTCTGCGCGTTGCCAGCGACGACGCTGCGCGATGTCGTGTTTGAGCCCGGGTTGCCCGACGAGCAGCGGCAAGCCATTACCATGCTCAAGTACGGCGCAGCGACGAAAACCGCTCTGCAGTTCGACCGCGCGACCTGGAGAAAGCGCGGCAGGCCGCGGGCTTTCGGCACGGCACTGCAAATCGGCGCCGTGTGGGACGGCAATGAGGAGCAGGTGCGGCGAAGAAACAGCAGGACGCCGAAAGCGGGCATACTGACGTTGCTCGCCGGCGGTGGTGCAAGCGGCGCGACCCGCGAAATGCTGGCCGCCGACGGTCCATCGCGCATCGTCAGCGAGCTCTCGTGGCTCGATCTTGGCAAGACACAGATGACGGCGTGGACGGCAATGAGCTGGGAGCTCGAACAATGGTCGCGAGGCGGCTACGCGTTCTTCGACCCGCAGTTTCCCCCGTCGATTCGCTACGCGCTTGCACGACCGATGGGACGAGTCTTCTTCGCCGGCGAGCACACGAGCCTGAAATGGCAGGGCTACATGAATGGTGCGGTCGAGACAGGGTTGCGGGCGGCCGAAGAAGTGCTGAGGGCGGAGGCTTACGGCTTAGGGCTCAGGGCTCAGGGCTCAGGGCTTAGGGCTTAGATTAGGGATTAGGGATTAGAGAGGCGGAAATGGCGCGAGTCGGAGTGATTGGGTTGGGGACCATGGGTGCGCCGATGGCGCGAAGGTTACTGAAAGGCGGACACGCCGTCGCAGTGTTTGCCAGACGCCCAGAGGCGATGGCGCCGCTCATCGATTTGGGCGCCCGGGGGTCCGCATCACCGGCAGAGGTTGCGGCGCTGAGCGATGTCACCATCACGATGGTGATGGACACGCGAGCCGTGGAAGAAGTGATTCTTGGAACACGAGGCGTTATCGAGGGTGCGAAGGCGGGATCGGCGGTGATTGATCACAGCACCATCGATCCCGACGGTGCGCGCCGCGTGTCCGCCGCACTGAACGCGCGCGGTATCGAGATGCTCGACGCGCCCGTCTCCGGCGGCGCTGCTGTCGCCGAGGCCGGCGCGTTGTCCATCATGACCGGCGGCGACGAGGCCGTGCTCGAACGCGTTCGGCCGATTCTCGCGTGTTATGGACAGACGATCGCGCACATCGGTCCAAGCGGCGCGGGGCAGGTCGCAAAGGCGTGCAACCAGATTTGCACGATCGTGAATACGCTCGGCGCAGCCGAAGCCATGCTGATGGCCGAACGCGCCGGCGTCGACCCCACGAAGGTGAAGGACGTGCTGATGACCGGCTTCGCTGCGAGCCGCATGCTCGAGCTTGCAGGCGCCCAAAATGATCGCAAGGGACTTCGAAGGCAAGGTCGAGTCTCGCCTGCATTACAAGGACATCCATATCGTGCTCGACATGGCCCGGGCGCTTGGCATCGAGCTGCCGGCAAGTACGGCCGCCGCAGGTGTCATCACGAAGCTGCAGGAACGGGGAGGCGCCCGCCGCGACACCGCCGCTGTTTTCGAAGTGCTTGCTCATCCCGAGTGATGTTCCTGCCCCGTCAAGGCTTCAGACATGCCGCCGTTCTGCTGATGACCCAACGCAGCCGCGCCATTCCTGCAGATGCCACATCGGAAACGGTGGCCGCTGAGCTCATGCGGCTGGCCCGCGAACTGGTTGCCCTCGCAGGTGACATGCACGCGCCACCCGAATCGTCCGACTGGTTGCTCGCCGAGTACATCCGAACCAGCTCGCAGTTGCCGCACGCATTCGATCGCGCCGAGGCATATTCGAGTGCCGCGGCGATTCTTTCGAACCTGACAATGCGCTCGCCGATAGTCGAGTCGCGGGATCTCTTTCTTGTTTATCTTCCAGAAGATCGGCTGCCCGTTGCGGCTCCCCTCGCAGTAGAGCTGGCCAAGCGGCGTATCTCGGTGGCATTCAGCGATTACGAGATCGCCACGCGCGAACAGTTGACCGCGGCGCTCCAGCACGGGCTTGAGCATCATCGCCGTGGCGTCGTGCTGTGGACGAAAGCGTTCACCCGGACGCAATGGCATCTTCCTGAGTTACCGCAGGACGATCGGCTGCGAGCGATCAGCCCGGTTGACCCCGCCGCCACCGCCTCCGAGCTGACTGACTGGATACAGCGACTCAGGTAAAAGCACTACAACGTAAGTCGGCCACCCTCGCCCGAGTGTCTGAAACGCAGACAACTCAGGCCAAATCTCGCGCGGAATTCGGGCATCGCACTTGCAGCGAATCTTGACACTTTCTACGGCGCATGTCGAAGAGTCGCAAAACCAGGAGTCTGCATAGAGGGCAGATGACGGCAGTCAGAAACGACGACGTAAATTCCTCGGCTGAGAGGTCGGCCTCCGGAATCAGCGGTCTTGACCACCTGCTGCGCGGCGGACTCCCCTCGAACCGTATCCACCTGATTGAGGGACACCCCGGATCGGGAAAAACAACGTTTGGAATGCAGTTTCTGCTCGAAGGCTTGAAGCACGGCGAGTCGTGCATGTACATCACGCTCTCCGAAACAGCCGACGAGCTTCGTGCCAACGCGTCGTCTCATGGATGGGACCTCTCGGGCATCCATATCCAGGAGTTGCAGCCCGCCGAGAATCTCAGGCCCGAGGAGGAGTACACGCTCTTCCATCCGTCTGAAATCGAGCTCGGCGATCTGTCGCGTTGCGTGTTCGAGTCGGTCGAAACGTTCAAGCCCGCCCGCGCCGTGCTCGATTCGGTGTCGGATATGCGGCTGCTCGCGAGGGATTCGCTGCGATATCGACGGCAGATTCTGGGGTTGAAGCAGTTCTTCGCCGGTCGCGGATGCACGGTGCTGTTGCTCAATGAAAATGGCAGCGGCGATACAGACCCGCACATTCAAAGCCTCTCGCACGGGGTGATTCGCCTCGAGCAGTCGATCCACGACTTCGGTCTCGTGCGCCGGCGTCTCGAGATCTCCAAGCTGCGCGGCGTGTCGTACGTCGGCGGATTCCACGACTTCAAGATTGAGACCGGCGGCATTCGTGTGTTCCCGCGACTCGAACCCCGGCGTCAGACGCGGCCGACGCCCAAGGAAACGCTGAAAAGCGGCCTCTCCCAGATTGATGCGCTGCTGGGTGATGGCGTGCCGATGGGAACCTGCACGCTGATTCTCGGACCGTCGGGTGTGGGAAAGTCGACACTGAGCGCACAGTACCTCTGTTCGGCCGCCGAAAAGGGGCTTCACTGCGCGGCGTTTCTCTTCGACGAACAGAAGGTGACGTTCCTGAACCGCGGTAACGCGCTCGGCATGGGATTGTCGAAGTTTGCGAGGAACAACACCCTGAAGATCGCGAAGATCGAACCCGGGTCGATGTCGCCGGGCGAGTTCAGTCACGGCGTGCGCAAGGCTGTCGAAGACGACAACGCGCGCGTGGTCCTGATCGACAGCCTTACCGGTTATCTCACTTCCATTCCCGAGGCAGACGCCGCAGTCGTGCGGTTGCATGAGCTCGCCTCGTATCTGGCGAGCTGCGGTGTCGCCACATTTCTCACGGTGGCGCAGCAAGGCATGCTCGGTCAGAACATGGCCTCACCGATTGACGTGAGCTACATCGCCGACACGATGTTCATGATGCGTTTCTTCGAGGCCGAAGGCCGGGTCCACAAAGCGCTGTCGGTCATCAAGAAGCGCACAGGCATCCACGAAACCACCATTCGCGAAGTCGGCATCAAGCGCAGGGTCCTGTCCGTGGGAGAGCCGCTCGTCGCGTTCAGAGGTGTGTTGACCGGCGTTCCCGAATACCGCGGCGCGTCTCTGGCAGAAAAAATGCGCGTGGGAAGAAAAGCGTGACCGATCGAACGCCGGATAACCTGTTCGACGAGCGAATCCTCATCTTTGCCCCGGTCGGCAAGGATGCCCCGCTGGCGCTGGATGTCCTGCAGAGGACAGATCTTCAGGGGTGTGTCTGCGAGACGGCCCACGAACTCTGCCTTGAATTCGTGCGCGGGGCGGCGGTGATCATGCTGACCGAAGAAGCGCTCGAAGACCCCGGAATCGGCGAGCTGATGGAGTGCCTCCGATCGCAACCGACGTGGTCGGACATCCCGATCCTGCTCTTTGCCGACGCCGAGCGCTCGGAGATCTACCTCAGGACGCTTCGCCTGCTCGAAGGGCTGCGCAACGTCGTCTTGCTGGAGCGCCCGATTCGGCTTGGCGCAGCCCTCAGCCTCATTCGCAGTGCCATGCGCGGACGCCAGCGCCAATACGAGCTTCGAGATCTGCTCAACGCCCTGGCTGACGCACGAGAGGAAGCCGAATCAGTCAACCGGCTGAAGGACGAGTTTCTTGCAACGCTGTCACACGAGCTGCGCACCCCCCTTAACGCCATTCTTGGCTGGACGACGATGCTGCGCGATGGGAACGTGCAGCCGCGCCACGTGATGCGTGCACTCGACACGATTCATCGGAATGCCGCGGCGCAGGTGCAGATTGTCAACGATCTGCTCGACGTGTCCCGAATCGTGCGGGGAACCGTTCAGCTTGCGCCAAAGCTGATGGCATTAGGCCCCCTGCTGACGCTGGCGGTCGAGTCGATCAGGCCGACGGCGGAAGCCAAGGGCGTCAGCATCGCCGTTTCGCTGTGTGCCGAGCCGGTGTATGTATGGGCTGATCACGATCGGCTGCAACAGGTGCTCTGGAACCTTCTGTCGAACGCCGTGAAATTCACCTCGAGCGGCGGCAGGATCGAGATACGCATGGACGTAGAGGGGGCGGACGTGCGGGTGGCTGTCGCAGACACCGGCAGAGGGATCTCACCGGCCTTTCTCCCTCACGTGTTCGAGCGCTTTCGCCAGGCCGACGGCAGCGCGACGCGCGAGCACGGCGGGCTGGGTTTGGGGCTCTCCATCGTGCGCCATCTCGTCGAGCTGCACGGGGGACACATGACGGCCGAAAGCGCTGGAGTGGAGCTCGGGTCGACATTCACCGTGTCTCTGCCAATCCGTCACGTCGAACAGCGGCTGTCGCTCCCGATCGAAAGGCGAGCCCGTCTGCGCACGCTCGATCTGGAAGGGGCCCACATCCTGATCGTGGACGATGAGCGCGATGCGCGCGACCAGCTGCGGGCGATGCTCGCCAACACGGGTGCCCGCATCAGCGAAGCGGATTCCGTCACCGCAGCCCTGCGTGTCTTTGCGGAAGACCGACCCGACATCATGCTGGCCGACGTCGCGATGCCGGTTGAGGATGGCTACTCATTGATGCGCACTCTGCGCAGTCTGCCCGACGGAGAAGGCACTCTGGTTCGTGCGGTAGCGGTGTCGGTCTATGCCCGCCGCGAGGACCGGCAGCGCGCGTTGAAGGCGGGGTTCAACGATCATGTCTGCAAGCCTGTGCAGCCGGATGAGCTATTCGACGCGCTGGAGCGCGTGTTCCTGCACAGCACACCATCCCCTCTGAGCCAGACGCAATCGAACGCAAAAATACATTGAGCGATAATCAACACGTTCAATCGGCGGGTCCGAAGAACAGGACCCGCCCTACAGTAGGCCGGGTCCTGCCTTTTGGACCCGGCATGACGTCCGATGGCCAGGTTCAAACTCTTCATCGAGTACGCCGGTACCAGGTACAGCGGCTGGCAGATTCAGAAGAATGCCCGCACGGTCCAGGGCGAACTGGTGCGTGTCATCACAGAGATTACCGGGCAGCGGCAGTTCGAACTCTATGGATCCGGGCGAACCGACGCGGGTGTGCACGCGCTCGAACAGGTCGCGCACCTCGATATCATCACGTCCGTTCCTGCCGAGACGCTGCGCCGTCGCGCGAACGACACTCTGCCAAGCGACATTCACCTGCTGAAAATCGAGCTCGCCCGGCACAGGTTCCACGCCAGGCACGACGCCATCGCTCGCAGCTATCTCTACCAGATTTCCCGCAGGCGCACCGCCTTTGCCAAGAACTTCGTGTGGTGGGTGCGCGATGATCTCGACCTGGAGAAGATGCGCGCCGCGGCCAGGCGATTTGCCGGTATGAAAGACTTCCGATCGTTTAGCGACGACACCGACGGCGAGAAGTCGACACTGGTCGCCATCGAGCGGATCGAGGTGGCCGAAGACGGCGATCTGGTCCTGATACGCGTCGAAGGCTCGCACTTCCTCTGGAAGATGGTGCGGCGAATGGTGGGAGTGATCGTGGACGTCGGCATCGGCGGCACCACCATCGAGCAGGCCGACATGTTTCTCCGTGAGGACTCTGCCATTCCGGCAAAGTTGACGGCGCCGGCGTCGGGCCTCTTTCTCGAACGGGTCTATTACCGGGGAGACAGCCGCCACCCGGCGCTCCGCGGATGTGTCGACGTCAGGTTTCCACGGTGAACGCGATGTCCGAGCGTCTCATTAAATGCCCATCATGCGGAGCCACGAATCGCGTTCGTGCGCAGCAGGCCGGACGAACGATCGTCTGCGGCAAATGCAAGACGCCGCTGGCAGAACCCGCCAGCCCCGTCCCGGTGACCGACCACACGTTCTCCTCCGAAGTTGAACAGAGTGCGACACCAGTGTTGCTGGACCTTTGGGCGGACTGGTGTGGCCCGTGTCATATGCTCGCGCCGACCATCGATCAGATCTCGTCGGAGATGGCCGGGCGCGTGAAAGTGGCGAAGCTGAACATCGACGAGAACCCCGGGACAGCCAACCGGTTTGGCGTCCGCAGCATTCCGACACTGCTCGTCCTGAAGGGTGGGACGGAGGTCGATCGGATGGTCGGCGTGCAGCCGAAGCAGGAGATCGTCAGGCGGCTGGAAAAAGCGCTGGCCTAGGTGCGAAAGGTGCGACAGGTGCGATGGGTGCGGAGCCAAGTCGCGGCGATTGAGGTCGCACCTGAGCGCACCTCCCGCACCCAACGCCCCTAACGCACCCAACGCCCCAGAATCCTATTTCTGCAGAAACTCCGCCCACTTTTCGACCAGCGCCGCGTGCGGTCCTTTGGCTACCACATACGCTCGCGCGTAGACGGCCGCCTGGGCTTTGTCCTGGTCTGCCGATCCGATCGTCTTCCCTTCCACGTGCACCTGATAGAGCGCGTGCAACGCCACCAGCAGGCCGTCGATGTCGGACGGATTTCTCTCCAGGAAAGGAACCACGGTCGGGTACGCCTGCTCGTGCAGTCCGAGATGCGACTGGGCGATGGCGAGATTACGCCGGACGCCGTCGTTCTGCGGGTCACGCGCCAACGCTTCGCGCAGCGGCTCGAGGGCGTCGGCCGGCCGCCCAAGCCGGAGCCAGCCGTCGGCGAGCACGGTTTGCAGTGCCGGCAGCTGCAGCTGCGCGGCGCGCGCACGTTCCCACGACGACACGGCTTCTTTGTCCCGGCCCGCGGCAGCATAACAGACGCCGAGATAAAACGACGCGATCGGCGCATCGGGTGCGTTCCGCAACGCCACGCCGAACTGATTCGCGGCCGGATCGAGCTGACCCTTCATCAGAAGCTCGAGCCCGCGCAGGATGGATCCGGCGTTCTGATCGCCGGCATCCAGCGCCATGAGCGCTGTACCCTCTATCTTGCCGGTGCGCGCTCGAGCCGTTGCCGCCTTCACCGCCGGATGATTCTTGTCGATCACTTCGAACACCGCGCGCAGCATTTCGGGGGTGAGCACGTCTTCCTTCTTGAACGCCGATGGACGGGCACCGATGACAATCCCAGTCAGCGCTGCACGCCCCGCACCTGTCGCACCTCCCGCACCCGTCGCCCCCCCCGCACCTGACGCACCTCCCGCACCCGCCACCGTTGCACCCGCCGAAGCCACAGCACCCGGTTTTGCCGATGCCACAACATCAAACGGCCGGGACAGTTTTCCGAGGTTCTTGTCGCCACGCGAGATGATGGCCCGCGCAATATAGCGACCGGGCGGAAGCGCGCCCACCGGCACCACCGCCACCATCTGTCTCATCGTCTTGTCGGTGCGCTCGCGAAAGTCGGCGTTGCTCGACTGAAGCGTCGGCCCATCAGCGGTGTCCGCAACCTCGAAGACGACCCTGGTATCGTCAAGCGTGCCGGGCTTGTTGGTGTAAAGCTCCGTATATGTCGCAAGCTGGCCATCGGTCACCTGCAGGACCACCGGAGTGCGCAGGTCGTTGCCAGCGCCCTCGCGAACGGAGGTGAGAACCAAATCGCCAAGCGCAAACTCGTGGTTGGTCATGCCGAACGCGGTGACCTCGCGCTCGACGCTGCCGCTCTTGCCGGCGATGTCGACCGCCGCAAGCCTGACGCGATAGTTGCCGGGATCGACGGCAACGGCCAGCTCGTAGCGAATGGGCGGTGTGGTATTCGCTGAGTAGATTTTCCGTTCCTGTCCGCTCAGGACGACCTTGCCGACACTGTCGAACAGCGCAAACCCGATGGCAAGATCGAGCTCCTTCTCCATCGACTCCGGATCGATCTCGGCCGCGAGAATCACCTTCACCTTGCCGGGCGCTGCGTCGCGGAAGGTGTAGGTGGAAAATCGCATCGGCAGCTCTGTGTTTGCCGCCGGTGATCGCAGCACGCGTCCCATCACGACATCGCGCGACCAATTGTTTGGTGTGCGGACGAGGTACTGAACCTGACGCCGCGCGCGCACCTCTACGCCCTTACGGCCCACCACGACGCGAATCTGATGCGGCCTTCCGTCGCGGTCACGATCGGTGGGCTCGACGGCGAGCATGTAATGGGACGAAATCTCGTGCCTGACCCGTTCAAAGACGTACTGCGGGTTAGCCACGACGCGGAACAGCGTTCCCCGCGATCGGGATGCGAGCGTTTCCAGACCGGCCTCCCGGAGGTCGCGATCCTGGGATGCCGTCTCCGAAATGCGCGCCTCGGATGCCGAGCCCAGCTGCGTCGCGAACATCAGCACGTTGATGTTGACGCGCGCTTCGGCCGCAAGGGTTGCCAGCGCCGTCGCCTCGGCCTGCGATCCTTCGATCATCAGGCCCTGCGACAAGATGATCATCGACTTGGCGCCCTCGACGTCGCGAAGGTTCTTCAGGAGGGCTCCCAGTCCGGCTACCGACTGGGCGGTCAGCTGCCGGAGGTGCGTGGCGATCGTCAACGCTTCCTGTTCGACGTCGCGGTCGCATGGCGACATCGTATTCGGATCGGTGTCTCCGCAGGTGCGGAACAGCAGACGCTGCGTCGCGATCGGATTCGATCGGTTCTCGAAGGTGATGGCCTCGTAGTCGCTGACGTTGAACCGCGACAGGAAGCGGTCGTCCTGACCGGCAATGCGCGTGATAGCCTCGAGCACCTGCGCGCGGTTGGTCGTGAAGTCGACCATCGGTCCCGGCGGCGGGATGGTCACAAGCGACAACCGGTCATCCGGTGCGATGCCGCTGACAAAACTTTTGAGTGCTTCCGTCGCACCGCGAAGAGTATGGGTATCGATGTTGTTGCGGTCGATCACCAGCATGATGAGCCGGCCGGAGCGCCGGTCGGTGTTGTTCGACACATACGGATCGCGCTCTTTCGGTGCGGGCGGCGTCCCCGGCGCCAGGCTGTCGGAGATGAACTCGGCGCTGATGACCCGCCGTGGTTGGCCGTCGACCGTCACGGTGAATTCGGGCGCGCGGAGGTCGCGCACGGGCATGCCCTTCCCGTCGACGACCGTGACGTCGACTTCCATGACTTCGACGCCCGAACGGAAGACAGGCACCTGATTGGCCTGCGCGTAGAGCAGGCACATGCCGCCCAGTGCGACGCCGGACAGCGCGACGAGCATCGATCGGATGGCGCGCATTCGCGATCTCCTTGGGGAAAATCGCATTGTAATGCAGTACGCTCTGACGGATGACCCAGCATTTTTCATCGAGCGCCTCAGCCCGGTTTCTCAGATATGTCACCTTCGACACACAGTCGGACGAGCGCTCCGGGACCTATCCCAGCACTCCCGGGCAGCTCGTACTGTTGAACCGGCTCGTCGACGAACTCAAGGAGATCGGGATCAACGACGCGTCGATCGATCAGCACGGTTATGTGATGGCCACAATCCCCGCCACACCGGGGAAAGAACAGGTGCCCGCCATCGGGTTCGTCGCTCACGTCGACACATCGCCAGAGGTCAGCGGCGCAAACGTGCGGCCGATCGTCCATGGAAACTACGACGGCCGCGATCTCGTGCTACCCGACGATCCCGCGATGGTCCTTCGCGAAGGCGACAACCCTGACCTGAAGGAACAGCACGGCCACGACATCATCACAGCGTCGGGGTTGACGCTGCTCGGCTCGGATGACAAGTCCGGCGTGGCCGAGATTATGGCCGCTGCCGAATATCTCGTGACGCACCCTGACGTGGCGCACGGTCCGGTCAAGATCGGCTTTACGCCAGATGAGGAAGTCGGCCGCGGAACCCAGTATTTCGACGTCAATCGCTTTGGCGCGCGGTTCGCGTACACGCTCGACGGTCCGCAGTGCGGCGATCTCGAAATCGAGAACTTCTCCGCTGACGCCATGACCATCACGTTCAACGGCTTCAACGCGCACCCTGGGTATGCGAAGGGACGGATGATCAGTGCGCTCAAGCTGGCGTCCGAGTTCGTGCACCGCCTGCCGCGCCACGGCCTGTCACCGGAAACGACAGAGGGATATGAAGGCTACGTGCACCCGCATACGATCGAGGGCGGGGTCGAGCGATCGGTGGTGAGACTTTTGCTGCGCGACTTCACGACGAAAGGCCTCGACGAAAAAGCACGAGTGCTGACCGATCTCGCTGAAGAGGTGGTGCGGCCGTTTCCCGCCGCATCGGTGGACATCGAGCGGAAGGAATCGTATCGGAACATGAAGGAGGTGCTCGATCGGTACCCCGAGGTCGTCGAGCACGCGAAGACCGCGATGAAACGCGCCGGGTTGGCGCCGCGCTTCCGTCAGATTCGCGGTGGGACCGATGGGGCGCGTCTGTCATTCATGGGACTGCCAACTCCCAATCTGTTTGCCGGCGAGCACAATATCCATTCACGTCTCGAGTGGACCTCTGTCCAGGATATGGACAAGGCGGTCGAGGTGATCATCGAAATCTGTCGCAGTTGGGCCCAGTAAAAATGTGTCTGACCCCGTGATAAACGCCGGGGTCAGACCCATTTACACAGGGGAGTCAGACTCCCGGCTTACGTTTTGCACACGTCGACTAGCTGTGTCCACGCGGGACTGGCTTACCCGATCATTCCGACACGCGATTGCCAAGTGGTTGCCCTCTGATCCGATAGGTCGAGAGAGGGAATGGTCTCGCGATCGTCTCGTCGCGCTTCTCAAAAAGCGCCTGAGCGGCGTCCGTGTCGTTGTCGTGGCCAACCGGGAACCATACATCCACAACCGTGTCGGCTCCGAGGTCAAGTGGATTCGTCCCGCAAGCGGCCTTGTCACGGCACTCGATCCGATCATGCGCGCAACCGGCGGCGTCTGGGTCGCGCATGGCAGCGGCAGTGGCGACGTGGACACATCCGACGAGCGCGGACGGCTTGCCGTCCCGCCGCATAAGCCCTCGTACACGCTACGCCGGATCTGGCTCAGCAAGGAAGAAGAGCGCGGTTACTACTACGGCTTCTCCAACCGTGCGCTCTGGCCGCTCTGTCACATCGCTTACACACGGCCGGTGTTCGACGCCTCCGACTGGGAGCAGTACGTGCGTGTCAACGCGAAGTTTGCCGAGGCGGTGCTCGACGAAATCGAAGGCTCACCGGCCATCGTGCTGGTGCAGGATTATCACTTTGCCCTGCTGCCCCGGATCATCAAGACGCGCCGCCCGGATGTGGTCATCAGCCATTTCTGGCATATCCCGTGGCCCCATCGCGAGGCCTTTCGCATCTGCCCCTGGCAGGAGGAGATTCTCGACGGTCTTCTGGGAAGCGATCTCCTCGGTTTTCACGTGCAGCTTCACTGCAACAATTTTCTCGAGACGGTCGATCGGCTCATCGAATCGCGCGTCGACTACGAGCGGTTTTCCGTGACGCGCGTCTCCCACGAAACCAAGATTCGCCCCTTCCCCATCAGCATCGACATGGAAGGGATCTCGCAGAACGGACTCGGACGCAGCGATGTGCAGGCATTCCGCAGGAGCCTTGGGCTTCGCGACGAGTGGGCGATTGCGCTTGGCGTCGACCGCATGGACTACACCAAAGGGATACCCGAGCGATTCCGCGCAGTCGATCGCTTTCTCGAACGTTACCCTGTGTGGCGCAAGCGGTTTGTGTTTCTGCAGATGGGCGCGCCAAGCCGCACCGAAATCCACGAATATCGCCATCTCAACGAGGAAATCGACGAACTGGCCGCACACATCAACGCCAGGCACGGTGTCGACGATTGGAAACCGATTCATCTGCTCCGTGCACACCATGGCGTCGAAGACGTCTTCGCCGGATATCGTGCGGCGAATGTCTGTGTGGTGTCGTCACTTCACGACGGCATGAATCTGGTCGCCAAGGAATTTGTCGCGGCGCGAGACGACCGCCAGGGAGTCCTGATACTTTCTCCATTCACAGGCGCCGCACGCGAGATGCCTGAAGCACTGCTCGTCAACCCCTACGCCACTGACGCATTCGCCGACGCGCTCAACGTCGCGCTGACGATGTCGCCGGACGAGCAGCAGAGACGCATGCAGCGGCTGCGCTCCCAGGTGGCCGAACACAATATCTTCCGATGGGCCGGCCTGCTGCTGACCGAGACCTTCCGTCTGGCGGAGGACTACGAAGGCTCGAAGGGGTGAAACCACGAAGGGTCGAAGGCCCGCGTCCTCGTGGTGGCAGGTCTTCGTGGTGACTCAGTGACCGATTCGTGTCCCATCAAGCTCGATCACGGCGTCATCGGGAACGGTCGCGTGCTGGCTCTCGTCGCGCCCAGCACGCACATCGACTGGCTCTGCATGCCGCGCTTCGACAGCGCCTCGGTGTTCGCCAGGATTCTCGACGTTGAAAAGGGCGGCACGTTCGCACTGATGCCCGACTCCACGGCTGTTCTGACCCACATGGAGTACATCATCAACACCAACGCAATGCTCACGTCGGTGCGGTCGGCGTTATGCCTCAAGCTGCACGCATACTCTGGGACTGGCGCCATCATCGCCGCGGCGACGACGAGTATCCCCGATCTATTGGCGCTGAACGCACCTGGGATTATCGTTATTGCTGGCTTCGCGACGCGGCGTTTGTCGTCGAAGCGCTCCGGCGTGTGGGTCATCTGGCCGAAGGTGAGGCGTTTGTCTCGTTCCTGCGGGATGTCGCCGAGGCTGGGCCACTACAACCGCTGTACGGCATTGGCGGCGAACGCGAGCTGGTCGAAGAGCATCTCGACCACCTCGCGGGCTTCTGTGGCGCGCGGCCGGTGCGCATCGGCAACGCGTCGTACACCCAGCGGCAGCACGATCTGATGGGCGAGATGATTCTCTGCCTCGACACGATCAGCTCGGATCCGCGGGTGGTCATCGACGAGACCGAACCGATTCTCCGCCTGGTCGAGCGGTTCGTCGGGGAAGCTATCGCCGCGGTCGAATCGGACGATACAGGATTGTGGGAATATCGAACGTTTCCCAGCCGATACACCTTTTCGCACGTCCTTTGCTGGGTCGCCGCGAGCCGAGGCGCGAAACTCGTCCGCCGGCTGGGCAGGGAGTCCCTGGCTGCCGAGTGGGAGGTCTGGGCGGACAAATATCGTCTGGAGATTCTCGACCGTGCCTACAACCCGGACGTTGGATACTTCACACAGGTGCTCAATGGCCGCTTTCCTGATGCATCGAAAATTCTGCTGCCCACACTCGGTATCATCGACCCGCGCGATCCGCGGTTCGTTTCGACGCTCGAGGCCTACGAGCGGCTCCTCGTCGAAGACGGCCTGATGCTCCGTTACCGCCACAAGGACGACTTCGGCGATACGACCAGCGCGTTCTCCATCTGCTCGTTCTGGTGGGCCGAGGCACTCGCCATGGTTGGACGGCTCGATGACGCGCGCACCCTCTTCGGGCGGCTGTTGACGCATGCGAATTGCGTTGGATTGTTTTCAGAAGACATCGAACCGAGGACGGGGATGCTCCTCGGCAATTTTCCTCAGTCCTACACACACGTGGGATTGATAAACACCGCCGTCACCATCAGCGAGCTGATCGAGGCGCGAGAGATGAGGTTCCGTGCGTGGAGTTGAGCGGGCCGTCGCGGCCTGGCAATCGAGGCCGCACGACGCGCGCCCGATCATTCTGATGGACTTCGATGGCACGCTGGCAGAATTCAATGTCGACCCCACTGCCGTGTCGCTGCCCCCGCCACGCCAGATTCTGCTTCAGACGCTGAGCCAGCGTGTCGATCTCTCAGCCGGCATCGTGAGCGGGCGTCGGATAACGGATCTGCGTCAACGAATACCGGCCGATCCGTCGCTCTTCTTTGCCGGGCTGCATGGGCTCGAGATCGAGGGCCCGGGGCTTCGATTCGCGCACGGTGGTGTGTCGCTCGCAGCGCCGGCAGTGAGCCTGCTCGCACGCGATTTGCGGAGAGCCATCAAATCGCTGCCGGGCGTGTTCGTCGAAGACAAGACCTACTCGGTCGTACTGCACGTGCGCGGCGCATCGAAGGCAGACCGCCTGCACGCGACGACCCGCTTCAATGCGCTGGCCGAGCCCTTCCTGAACGACGGAACGCTCCGTCTTCAACCCGGCGACAGCATCCTCGAGTTGCTGCCGAACGTTGACTGGGCGAAGGGCGATGCCGTCTGCGCGATCGTCCGCCACGTCCAGGCTGAAACAAAGGAGCCTGTGTGGACCGTCTACATCGGTGACGACACCACCGATGAGGATGCCTTCGAACAGGTTGGCAGCAACGGATTGACGATCGCCGTGGGCCGCCGGCCTGCAGGCGCGGCCTTTCAGGTTGACGGGCCGTCCGCCGTCGAGTGTCTGTTGAAAGCGATGCTCGCGACGGAATAGCGCTAGCTGGTAGCAAGCTTGTAGCTAAAGGCTAACGACCGGCTACAAGCTACCAGCTACTTACTGGCCTTCAGCTCGTCGTAAATCGCCGCCACGTTCATGCGAATACGGCCGGCGCCACCGGGCAGATTGGCGTACGCCGGAACCGTGATCTCGTCCATCGCCTGCTCGCGCGTTTTTCCTGCCGCGATCGCCTTGCGGACGTTGTCCTGCATGTTGGTGAAGTACATGCGGAAGCGTCGAATGTCGGCCGCCTTGGCGATCGCGCCGTGTCCGGGCACCATGGTCGCATTTTCGCCGACCAGCTGAATGCCGCGATCGATGAACTGCAGCCATTCGAGGGTGCTCGCGCCGCCGGCGACGTCGATGACGGGCACCCAGTTGTTGATGAACGCATCGCCCCAATGCGCGATGTTGGCGTTCTTGAAATGCACGATCGTATCGCCGTCGGTGTGCGCGCGCGCCGGGTGATATAGATGAATCTCTTCGCCGCCCAGGTGGAAGATGAGCTCGCCGTCGTAGGTGACGGCCGGCGCCGCCTTCATCGGATCGAAGTCCAGCTTCTCCTTGGACGACTGATACCCTTCCAGGATGCGGCCCCTTACGTTTTTCTGCGCGTAGATCGTTGCGAGCTTGGCAAACACCGGGTTGCCGCCTGCGTGATCGCTGTGATGATGGGTGTTGATGACGAACCGAATCGGCTGCTTGGTCATCTTCCGGATTTCGGCCACGACGGCCTCGGCCAACTCGACCGTCTGCCCGTTTCGTTCCTGCCTGTAGTAGTTGTCATCGACGACGAGGACGCCTTCATCGGTGACGAACACACCGATGTTGCCGCCGATCTGGCTCATGTCGGGGCCGTAGGGCGCCATGATCGACAGCTTGTCGGTGAGCTTGTGGATCGTGAAGAGGTTGGGCGGCATCGGCGGTTTCAGTGCCTGCTGCGCGGCGCTTTTCTGATTCAGCAAGAGCGCGAGGACGACAAGCATGCACACGACCCAGATCGCGCGGAACAGATTGCGCATAGCCACCTCTCGAGCGCGAACTATATCAGCAGCGGGGTCTTCTCGCGCGTTGCGACTTCGCCGAGCTGAACGACAGGTAAAGTGCCTCGAACATGCCGATTCCCTGCTCGAGCAGCCTCGCATCCTCCGGCGTCGATGCCCGGAGGCCGTCGACCAGATTCCCCACAGTTGCCGCATGGGGCGACTTATATCGGTCCTCCTTCAGGTCGATGTCATGCACGATTTCACCGATCCGCGTGACGGCGACGTCGCGGATACCGAAGCGATCCTGAAGCACCTCGAACGTGCACATGTCCCCTTCGTGCTTGAAGCCGCCTGTGTGATACATGTCGAACGGCACCGCGTCGGGATACCGGTCGGGTGAAGCCGCAAAGACGAACCTGGCATCGCGGTCGATGAATCGTCGAATGAGCCAGGCAGAGGAAAACCGATCGACGCCCGGTCGCGGCCGCGTCACCCAGGTGCGGCCTTTATAGTGCTCTGGATCGAGGCGCGACCCGCCCGTTGAGGATCGGGTCTTCGCGGGACGGTAATCGGCGGACAGCTCCTTCAACGCTGCTTCCACTTCACGTGCGCCGGGTGTGGCAAATACATCGCGCTGCACAGCGCGTTCGAATCGCTCCTGCAGGCCCCGAATGGCCTGAAAACCGTTTTCCCCTGAGGCTCGGGTTCGCATGACCTTGATCTCCTTCCTCATCTGGCTGAACTCGGCAGTGCTGGCTGCCTGAAATTGCGCGACGATCTGCCGCTCGTCGGCCTCGGTCATCGACGACACGCTGAAGATGGCCGCCTGCCCGCCCATCGCGACCACCTCAGCGCGAAGCCATTCGAAGTCTTCACGCGATTGAACCGACTCTGGAAGCACATGGACGGCGTGTTTCATGGCGATCGCCCCAATCTGCTGCATGCGGCGCCAGATCTTGACGCGGGCCTTGGAGGGGTGGGCGGGGAACTGGTGAACGAACACCAGCCAGCGGTAGGGCACGGCAGGATTGTAACATGTGTTACATCGTTTTTGGTCGTGCCTTCGTCCCTCGACTTCGCTCGGGACGCCCCTGAGCTTGTCGAAGGGCGCGACCTTTGGTCCCTTGGCGTTGCTTGCATTGCGATCTGCTTAGTGCCGCATGTCGTCGCCAGTTCGCGATCCTTAAGCCCCAAGCCCTTAGCCTTCAGCCCTTAGCCCTTACTGGTATGCTTACCTACCCATGACCTTGCGGGGTTTGTTCGTCCTAGGGGCCGTCCTGGCACTCGTTGTTCTGCCCAATCTGATTGATTTCCTGATGGAGTGGCTGTGGTTCGGCGCCGCCGGGTATCGCAGCGTCTACGTCACCAGCCTGCGCGCACAGGCGTCGCTTGGTGCGTTCATCCTCGGGTTTGCCTTCGCAATGTTGTACGGAAATCTCTGGCTCGCGGTCTCATCCATTGCAAGCCCCTACATCGTCATCGGCACCGGTGCGGCGGGGACGGTGCAGCCCGCGATGGTGCGGCGCGAGCAGATCCGCAAAATCGTCGGCGTCGGCTCGCTTGTGGTTTCGCTGATGATCAGTCTTGCCGGCAGCAGCGAGTGGATGCGGTGGCTGCAGTTCCGACACGGCGTGCCCTTCGGCGTCGCCGACCCGATTCTCGGGTACGACATCGGCTTCTACATCTTCCGCCTGCCGCTGTTCGATCTGGCACAACAGGTCGCGGTCGCGGTTCTCGCGGTGGCCCTCATCGGCTCTGCTGCGGCTTACGTACTTGCCGGCACACTGAACTTTACCAAGCGCGGGGGCGTGTCGGTCGCGCGGAAGGCGCGGCTGCACTTGTCGCTGCTCGTGTCGGCCATCTTTCTGATGTTCGCGGTCAATGCCTACCTGGACGTGCCACACCTTCTCACAGACGTGACGGCACCCGGCATCGTGCCCGGGGCGTCCTACACCGATGTTGTCGCCCGGATCCCGGCGTTTCGTGTGCTGACGGGTGTGGCATTGATCTGTGCGGCGCTCGCCGCCTTTCACGCCTTCTCGTCGGTCATCTGGCCGGTTCCGCTCGCGATCGGGCTGTATCTTGTCACGTCAATCGGCGGATCGTTATACGCGGCGGCGATTCAGCGCTTCGTCGTCACGCCGAACGAGCAGGCGGCCGAGATGCCGTACATCACGCACAACATCGCGGCGACTCGTCAGGCGTTCAACCTGGCCGATGTACGGACGCGGAATGTCTCTGGTGACGCTCTCGCGCTGTCGCGAGAAGACATCGAGCGCAACGCCGACACCATCAAGAACGTGCGCCTGTGGGATCATCAGCCGCTGCTCGACACGTTCGGGCAGATTCAGGAGCTCCGCACCTATTACGACTTCGTGTCGGTCGACAACGACCGCTACACGATCAACGGCGAGCTGCGCCAGGTGATGCTGTCGGCGCGCGAACTGAACTCGGAAAGCCTGCCCAACCGGACCTGGATCAACGAGCACCTGACGTTTACGCACGGCTACGGCATCACGCTCGGCCCGGTCAATGAAGTCACGACCGAGGGATTGCCCATTCTGTTCGTCAGGGACATCCCAACCCAGTCGTCGGTGCCGCGCGACATCGACGTGAAAGAGCCGAGCATCTATTTCGGCGAGCTGACGAATAACTACGTCGTTGTCAACACGCGCGCGCACGAATTTCACTACTCAAAGGGTGAAGAGAACGTCCCTACCAGCTATAGCGGGAGCGACGGCGTGAGCATCGGCAGCATCGGTCGCCGCCTGCTGTTCAGCCTGGGATTCCAGTCGCTCCAGATTCTCTTCAGCAACGACATCAGCGCCGAGAGCCGGGTTCTCTATCACCGGAACATCACCGATCGCGTCACGACGATCGCGCCGTTCCTTCGATACGACGAGGATCCCTATCTGGTCGTGTCTCGAGATGGCCGCCTCGTCTGGATTCGCGACGCCTACACGACGTCGACGCGGTATCCGTATGCCGCACCCTCGGTGGGCGGACTCAATTACATTCGCAATTCCGTGAAGGTGACGACTGACGCCTACAACGGCACGACTGAGTTCTTCGTCGCCGACCCGCGCGACCCGCTGGCGCAGACGTTAGAGCGCGCGTACCCGGGTCTGCTGAAGCCGCTCGACCAGATGCCGGCCGACCTTCGCCAGCACCTGCGTTACCCGGAGACGATCTTCGCCCTGCAGGCGTCGATGTTCTCGACCTACCACATGACGAACCCCGGCGTTTTCTACAACAAGGAAGATCAGTGGGAGATACCGGCGGTCGACATCGACGGCAATCCGCAGCTGATGCAGCCGTATTACACGATCATGCGGCTGCCTGGCGAAGCGCACGCCGAGTTCATCCAGATGCTGCCGTTCACACCCGCGCGCAAGGACAACCTGGCCGCGTGGATGGTCGCGCGATCGGATCCCGAGCGGTACGGGCAGCTCGAGGTGTTCGAATTTCCGCGCCAGACCGTGGTGTACGGGCCGAGGCAGATCATCGCGCGCATCAATCAGGATCAAATCATCTCGCCGCAGATCACACTCTGGAACCAGCAGGGCTCGCAGGTGATTCAAGGTACGTTGCTCGTCATCCCGATTGAGGAGGCGCTGCTCTACGTGCGGCCCTTATATCTGCGCGCGTCGGGCGGACGGATTCCAGAGCTCAATCGCGTGATCGTGGCCTATCAGGATCAGATCGTGATGGCTGAGACGCTCGAGGCGGCGATCGACCGCATCTTCGCTCCCGGCACCGGCTCGAAGCGTCCCGCAACCACCTCGACATCGGCCGCCCCGTCTGCCAGGCCAACAGATCGCGCGGCGCTGGCGGAATCGAGTCGCGTCGATCCGACATTCATCCAGCAGGCCCGTGTGCACTACGAAAACGCGATGAAGGCACAGCGTGAGGGCGACTGGGCATTGTATGGAGAAGAAATCCGGCGCTTGGGCGAGCTCCTGCGAGGCGCGTCGAAATGACGCCACAGCCGGCAAGCGCGGCCGCCATCCTCTGGCACCACTGGCAACAGCGTACGCGGATCGACGAACTGCCTCTCGACTGCCGTCCGCTCGATCGTGCCGCTGGTTACTCGGCCCAGAAAGAGATCATCACGTTCTCAGGGCAGGATGTCGTTGGCTGGAAGATTGCGGCAACGAGCGCCGCGGGCCAGAAGCACATCGGTGTCGACGGCCCACTCGCCGGTCCCCTGCTCGCGAGTCGGGTGCTCCAGAACGGCGCAACGGTCCCTCTCGACGGCAACATCATGCTGGTGGCTGAGGCGGAGTTCGCGTTCAAGTTCGCGCGGACGTTGCCGAAGCGCGCGAATCCGTATACGCAGGGCGAAGTACTCGCCGCAGTCGAGTCGCTTCACCCATCGATCGAGGTGCCCGACTCCAGGTACAACGATTTCGTGCACGTCGGAGCGCCTCAACTCATCGCGGACACCGCTTGCGCGTGCTGGTTCGTCCTCGGCCCGGCGACTTCGGCTGACTGGCGCTCACACGATCTTGTCACGCACGCGGTCACTGCCTCTCTCAACGGCAAACAGGCTGCGACAGGCAGCGGTGCGAACGTGCTCGGCGATCCACGCGTGGCACTCAGCTGGCTGGTCAACGAGCTGCGCACGTACGGCGATGGCATTGCTGCCGGCCAGTTCGTGACGACCGGCACGTGCGTGATGCCGGTCCCGATCAAGCCGGGCGATCGTGTGCGCGCAGATTTCGGGGAGTTTGGATCGGTGGACGTCACGCTGACGTGACCACGAAGGCACGAAGAAGGGCTATTGCGGATTTCTGATCGCTGTGGTTTGACGCGACCTAACCACGGGATCTGTCCGCGCCAAGTACTGGCGTCGTTGTCTCACACCTCGGTCGTGAGAAACGTCTCCGACAATCGAGCAGCGACAACATCGGGGTCGAGGGAGCTCGCTGCGGGTCTGTCGAGGTTCGTGACAGCGAGCACTACCGGGTAACCCCTTCCGATTGTTGAAGAGAAGAGTGAGAAATCGGTTTCAACGCTCCACGTCGCGTCATTCCGCTCGCGTCCTCGAAATTCCCGGGCGACCGCTTCCAAGGGCGCATAAGAGAGCTTGTATCCGTTCGAGTTGCCGGTGAAATCGAGCCCGGGCGCCCGCCATGAATTGGGCGTTTCTGCCCACAGATATGAGGGATACCACACGTCGTAGTGCCACCCTTCCGACGTTTCGATCGAAACCAGCTGTACCCTTTCACCGTCCCACCGTGCTCGCGCCTGCGGCCAGAACAGGACGTCGTCCGAGATCAACGCGTTGAATTGTGGCACGCGCAATGCGGCATCCAGTCTGTTCGCGCACAGATCTCGCGGTACGGCATAGTGCACGAAGCGATGGTGATGGACGCGTCGCGTGATCTTCGCCTGCGAAATCCACTCAACCGACCTCGTCAACGGTCGCAGGGTCTCCTCGATATCGTGATCGACAAAGCCGCGCTCAATCACACTGTCGACATGCTTTAGACATCGCTCGTAGATGACTTGAGGGTCGGCGCTTTCTGCCGTGAGCGCGTCAATCTGCTTCGTAAGGCTCTGAAACAGAACCTGCGCCGGCAGTTCTCCCCATCCCCAGAAATCGCCCATTTGCGCCGCCGAGACGAGGATGGCGCGATGCGCCAGCGCCGCCTCGGGATTGAGAAGTGTAAATACCGACAGAAGTCCATCCACATCCGCATGGTTGTTGACCACGAGGTCATAATCCAGCTCTCTGGACTCAACGAAGTTCATGCAGATCTCGGTCGAGGTGTCGGCCTTGAACTTGCCGGGCGTCCGGTTCGGCACCCAGTGGCTCAGCTCGAGATCGACACCATCGCGCATACCGGTACCGGCGCCGTCGGCAAAGATTGTCCGACGGCTATCCGGTCGCTCAACGACCTTCGTTCCATCGATGTACAAGCGTGGGATTGTCACAGACACTTTCCGGATCGCTCACTGCACGATCTGACGTCGCTCTCGGACGCCCAACGCTACCCCACCACGGCGTGGATCGGCGAGCCCCTCGAGCGCTCCATCTGGATGCACGAGTATCGACTGAGTATCCCCCTGATATCCCGGACGCGTCTCTACCGTGTGGCCGAGCTCTCGCAATCCTGACACGACGTCCTGCCTGAGCCCGTTACGCTCATGCTGAAGAAGGTCGGGCAGGTGCTGATGGTGCAATCGCGGGGCCGCTGTGGCGCTCGAAATATCCAAGTCGAAATCGACGATGTTGGAAATCATCTGGGCAACGGTCGTGATGATCGTCGGCCCACCTGGCGACCCCGTGACAAGTTTTAACCGGCCATTCGAGTCCAACACGATGACAGGGGTCATTGCTGACAGCATGCGTTTCTTGGGCTCCACCGCGTTGCCTTCTCCCTGGACCAGCCCTAGTTGATTTGCCGTACCTGGCCGTGCCGTGAAGTCATCCATCTCGTTGTTCAAGAGGAAACCTGCACCGCTTACGGTCACCAGGTTTCCATAAAGCGAATTGATGGTGGTCGTCACCGCAACCGCATTGCCTGCGCGGTCGACGACGGAGAAATGCGTCGTGTGCTCATGCTCGACCCTGCCTGCGCCGTTCGCAGCCGTCGGAACGACTCCCATTCCAGGCCGGACCTCACTTGACGGCGTTGCGCGATCGACGCGAATCTCCGCGCGTCTGTGCGCCGCGTACGAGTCCGAGGTCATGTGCTCGGTCGGCTGGGCAACGAAGTCGGGATCGGCAAGATACGCGTTGCGGTCGGCGAAGGCGCGTTTGACGGCTTCCGTCCATAGATGCACGTGGTCGCGAGAGAGATGACCCAGGGCACGCAAATCGTAGCCCTCCAGGACGTTCAGAATTTCCGCGATCGTCGCCCCGCCCGAAGAAGGCGGCGGCATTGAGATGACTGTGTGGGTGCGATATCCAAACACGATCGGGTCACGCCAGACGGCGTCATACTGCAGCAGATCTTCTCGCGTCATGATGCCACCGCCACGCCGCATCTCCGCATCCAGGAGATCGGCAGTACGCCCGCGATAAAAGCCGTTCTTCCCTCCTCGCTGAATTCGACGGAGGGTCTCTGCGAGGTCACGCTGCACCAGCCGTTCCCCGACCCGGGGTGCGCGACCAGCCAAGAGAAATGCCGCAGCGGTACTCGGATATCGCCGAAGCGCTATTTCATGACTCTGCAGGGACTGCGCGAGACGCTCGTGAACGACAATGCCCTCGGCGAGATTCACTGCGGGCTGGACCAGATCCGCCCATGGCCGCGAGCCGAAGCGCTGGTGTGCGGTCCACATGCCGGCGACCGACCCTGGCACGCCGGCCGCCAGGTGGCCGACTCGAGATCGATCGGTCAACTCGCCGCGAGCGTCCAGATACATGTTCCGACTGGCGGCGAGCGGCGCCTTTTCGCGGAAATCCAGTGCAGCCGTGCGACCGTCCGCCATTCGCAGCACGACGAATCCACCGCCACCGATATTTCCCGCCTCGGGGTTGACGACCGCAAGCGCAAACTGGATCGCCACCGCTGCGTCCACAGCATTCCCGCCGCGGCGCAGGACCTCGACGCCAATTTCACTCGCCACCCGATCGGTCGTCGAGACCATGCCGTCTGTAGCAAAGGTCGATGCGACGTGACTAAGCGGAAATCCCCACCCTTCGGGCGCTGCCAAATCTACGCGGATGCTCCCTTCAATCGCGTTTCGCTGGCGCGCCTCACCGACGCAGGCTGTGGCCGTCGCCAGGGCAGCACTCGAAACAACGCTCAGCAGCAGAGTCGAAACGCGCCCCATATATTTTTTGCGTGATTCCTGCAGGTCCAATCGTCGCCTTATGTCTTCGTGCCCTCGTGGTCTGTCGTCGTGCCCTTCGTGCCTTCGTGTCTTCGTGGTCTCAGTTAACCTTTGGAGTCCGTTCGCGGAAAAAGAAAATCATGTCCTGCGATTTCGGCGCGGGGGCACCCAGCTGTCGCAGCATGGTCGTCACCTGCCCTCGATGGTAGCTCGCGTGGTTCACGACGTGCTGCAGCATGTGCGCGAACATCGTCGCCGCCTCCTCTCCGCTCAGGGTGCGGTATTTGATCACACGATCGAGGTCATTCGAAGCAGCGAG
The DNA here is from genome assembly GCA_963761975.1 of Vicinamibacterales bacterium. GTDB lineage: Bacteria > Acidobacteriota > Vicinamibacteria > Vicinamibacterales > JAMQPK01 > JAMQPK01. Next base: position 443,164 of record CAVXIR010000007.1, on the reverse strand, counting down.
CGATTGGACGAGCCGCCGCACCTTCTCTTCCTGCGTAATCCATGGTGCGCGGAGGCTCGAGACCTCGGGGAACGCTGCTGAATCTGGGAGGCTCGATGGTGAGGTGCCGATCCACCGCGAATACCAGATCCATTCAGCACCATAGGTGTGGACGATCGTGTCGCGCACCGATTTGAAACTGCTGCCGAGATTCTTGACGTACTGTTCAGGTGTGAGCACGTCGATAGCGTCGAGAATGCGGTCTCTGGCCCAGTAGTGATAGTCGACGAGCGTCAGCGCTTCCTGCTCGGTCATGGCACGTTGCGGCGCCGGCCGATCTCCGCCCCGATGGTCGCGGGGACCAGACACACGGCGCCGAAGACCGAGAACAGGATCAAGCCCAGAGGCAGCAGATTCGCGGTTGGATTCTGAAGGAATGCGAGGAGCGCCTGAGCCCAGAAAGGAAACCTGGCCCAGCGCCAGATGCGAACCGGGACCAGATACGCCACAACGGCAACGGTGAGCGCGAGGACAGGCAACGCATACGTGAAGTAGAGCGGGCTGTCCCACGCCTCACGCCGTCCCTCCAGCATAGAGACGGCCACCCACGCCACCGCCCCCATCCCTGCCGTCGTCAGCGTCGCCCAGATTGGCTGCAGCACCATCGGGACTCTCGATTTGCGACTTGCGCCTTGTGACTCGACTTGTGCCTTACGACTGCCGACTTGCGCCCTTCGACTTATTTCACCGCCGCCGCTGCCTTCTTCGGGCTCGCTTCATTTGCGAAAAACTCGTCATGCACGGCCTTGACGCCGCGTTCGATCTCGTCGCGCTTGATGATGCAGGACAGTGTCATCTCCGAAGAGCTGATGCAGTCGACGTTGATGCCCGAATTGGCCAGCGCGGCGAACATGCGCGCCGACAGACCCGGCGTCGCTGCGAGCCGGTGACCGATGATCGCAATGGTGGCCCAGTCTTTCTCGACCATTCCCTCCTTCGCGAGACCCTTCTGGGTCCAGTCGCTCACGAGCTTGCGGGCCAGGTCGGCAAATTCGTCTTCGATGATGAACGTGATCCCCGCGCGGTGATCGGCTGCCGCGCTCTGGATGATCAGGCGGATGTTAATGTCTTTGTCGGCGACGTCCTTGAAAATCCGAGCCGCAATGCCCGGCTCGTCTGGCACGTTCAAGAGCGTGATCTTGGCAATTTTCCTGTCGCTCGTCACGCCGACGACTTCTGCTTCCTCCATCGACTTGGCTCCTTCGCGAATCCACGTCCCCTCCCGCAGGTGAAAGCTCGAGCGAATGTGGATGGGGATCTTGTACGACATGCAGATTTCGGCCGCGCGCGGGTGCAGCACCTTCGCGCCGCTCGACGCCATCTCGATCGCTTCTTCGTAGGTCAGCTCCGGCCAGAACCGTGCGTCGGGAACGACGTTCGGGTCGGCCGACAGGACGCCATCGACGTCGGTGCAAATCTCGCACACCGAGGCGTTCAGCGCGGCGGCCACCGCCGCGCCGGTGATGTCGCCGCCGCCACGCCCGAGTGTCGTAATTTCGTCGTTGTCGGTCACGCCCTGGAAGCCGGCGACGATGACGACCTTACCTTTGCGCAGCTCCTGTTCGATGCGCTCGGTGTCGATTGACTGAATGCGCGCACGGTTGAACGACCCGTCCGTACGGATATTGCACTGCGCTCCGGTCAGCCCGATCGCCGGAACGTCTTTGTCGTGCAGTGCGAGCGCGAGCGTCGCCACCGCGACCTGTTCTCCCGACGCCAGCAGCAGGTCGTAATCGCGGCCGTGGGGGTTCCTCGATACCTGCCTGGCCAGCGCAACCAGCTGATCGGTCGTTTTCCCCATCGCCGACACCGCCACGACAAGGTGTGGCGTCGTTTCGTGGTAGGTCTTGACGCGATCGGCAATCGCGAGGATTTTCTCGGCGGTCGCCACAGAGCTTCCACCGTACTTCTGCACGACGATGCGGCCTAGCGACACTTGGTGTTCCCTGGAAGTTGAAAGTAGAAGGTTGAACGTAAGTCAGACGTTACTTTTTCACTGTAAACCTACAGCGTCAGCACCTCGGCGCCCCTGTCTTCCATGAAGGCGTCGAACTCGCTCAGCGCGCGACCGAGCTGCACAGGCACCTTGACTCGCGACGCCATCACCTCGACAGTCTTGTAGCCGTTGCCCGTGATGCAGACCACGATCGACTCGTCGCGCGGAATCGAGCCGTTCTCGATCAGCTTGATCGCGCACGCCATGGTCGTGCCGCCGGCTGGCTCGGTGAAGATGCCTTCGGTCTGGGCAATCAGCTGCACCGCGTCGAGTATCTCGGGATCGCTGGCCATCGCCCCCGACCCGCCACTCGCGCGCACGGCCTGAAGCACCTGGAACCCGTCGGCCGGATTGCCGATGGCGATCGATCGGGCGATGGTATTCGGCTTCACGGGATCGGGAAACTCCAAATCCTCGTGGAGCGCCCTGATCACCGGCGCACAACCCGCGGCCTGTGCCGCGTGAATCGTCGGCAGATCGCCGTCCACCAGACCCACTTCTTTCAGCTCGCGGAATCCGCGCGCAATACGAGGGAGCAGCGTGCCGCCGGCAACCGGGGACACAACGTGCCGCGGAAATTTCCATCCGAACTGTTCGGCGATTTCGAACCCGTAGGTCTTCGCACCCTCGGCGTAGTAGCTTCGCAGGTTGATATTCGCGAATCCCCAGCCGTACTTTTCCGCAATCTGCGTGCACAGCCGGTTCACATCGTCATAGTTGCCTTTGATGGCCACAACCTGAGGATCGTAGACGCTCGAACCGAGAATTTTGCTCGCTTCGAGATCGTGCGGAATGAAGACAAAACACTTCAGGCCGAGCCGGGCGGCGTGAGCTGAAACGCTGTTCGCAAGATTGCCGGTCGACGCGCAGCCGAATACCTTGAAGTCCAGCTCGACCGCGCGTGTCGCGGCGACTGAAACAACGCGATCCTTGTATGAGAACGTCGGATGGTTGACGGAATCGTCTTTGAGATAGAGCTCGCGGACACCAAGCTTCTTCGCAAGACGGTCGGCCTTCACCAGTGGCGTGTATCCCGAATGGTGGCCGGTCTGTGGTTCACCATCAATCGGCAACAGCTCACGGTAGCGCCACAGATTCGTCGCACGCGACTCGATCGTCGCGCGGGTGATGGTTTGCCGGATCTTGTCGTAGTCGTAAGTGACTTCGAGCGGCCCGAGGCATTTATCGCACACCCACAGTGCCTGTGACGGAAACGTGGCTTTACACAAGTGACACTGCAGTCCGATTACATAGCCCATAATCCTCACTTCGACGAATCACGCCAGCCGGCCACGGTCTGCTTGAAAGCGGACACGACGTACGCGGTGTCCGGGCTTTTAGCACGAAGTCAGTACGTAGTGTCCGGCTTTAGCCGGACTTCCTCACGTTCCCAGTATCGGTATCGCCAACGGACGCCGGACGTGGAACGGCAGCGCGTTAATCTCGGCAAGTGTGGCGTCCAGCACGGAGATCGGACACGCTTCCAGGGTCATCACAAAGGGCAACTCGGCCTTGTCGTGGCCGGGAAGCTGCAGCACTGCATCAATGTTGATCCCGTGAGCGGACAGAAGCGCTGCCAGAGAAGCAATGATACCCGGACGGTCGGCTACCGTAAAACGAACATAGTGCGGGGCCGTAAAATCGATGCCGACTTCGACCTGCCCTTCGAGGGCCTGAGGCAGATGCACCGCGGCGCCGAGGCCCGCCCGCGCGATCGACATCAAATCGGAGACGACCGCAACAGCCGTTGGGTCGCCACCGGCGCCGAAGCCCGAATAGGTCGTTTCGCCGCCGAATTCCCCGTGAACCGTGACCAGATTCTGGCTGCCCTGCGCGCGTGCGAGCGGCGAAGACGTCGGGACCAGCGCAGGTCGAACCGACGCAAACAGCTGCCTGTCGGCGCCAGGCGCGCGTTCGGCCCAGGAGACCTGCCGGATCGTGCAGTCCAGTTTTCGAGCGTACGTGAAATCAACGCGATCGATCGACGAAATGGATCGGCAGGGGATGTGTTCCGGATCGACCTGACAACCAAGGCCGACGGCGATCAAGATGGCGATCTTCGCGCGGGCGTCATAGCCGTCGACATCCGCCGTGGGATCCGCCTCGGCATAGCCGAGATCCTGCGCTTCTTTCAGCGCATCGGCAAACGACAGCCCAGCGCCGTCCATCCTCGTGAGAATGTAGTTGCACGTGCCATTCAGGATTCCGGCCACGCGCAACAGCCTGTCGCCCGCGAGCCCTTCTCGCACGGCGCGAACAATCGGAATGCCGCCGGCAACGGACGCCTCGAACAAGAGCTCGCGTTCCTGCTGACGCGCGAGCGCCAGCAACTCGACACCGTGCGTCGAAATGAGCTGCTTGTTCGCGGTCACGACAGACTTGCGCGCTTTGAGGGCCCGCCTGATGAGATCGCCCGCGGCCTCGAGCCCGCCCATCAGCTCAACGACGATGTCGGCGTCCGAGGCGATGACGGCGTCGAAGCTGTCGGTCCAGTCGACACCCGCAGGCACCCAGTCGACCTTCTTCCGCTCGACGCCGCGATTGCAGATGGTGGTCAGCTGCAGCGAGGGATGAATACCACTCGACAACACCTTCGCGACCGACCGGCCGACGGTACCGAATCCGACGATAGCCACACGGAGCGGAGCCCTGAGGCCCGCACCTGAAGGTACGTCCGGTAACGCAGTTTCCGCTCTCTGCACCATTCGCTTCGACTTGCGACTTACGACTTTCGACCTGCGACTTGCGACTGTCTATTGTCCCGGCTTGATGGTGACCGGATCGAGAAACGGCATCATGCCTCGCAGCTGCGCGCCAATCTGCTCAATCTGATGATCTTGCTCGGCAGCTCGCGTTTTGTTGAACTGCGGTCGCCCCGTCTGGTTCTCCTGGATCCAGCCCGTCGCGAACGTGCCGTCCTTGATTTCGTCGAGCAGCTTCTGCATCGCTTTGCGCGTGTCGTCGGTCACGATGCGCGGGCCTGCGACGTAGTCTCCTTGCTCGGCCGTATCGCTCACCGAATAGCGCATGTAATTGATGCCGCCGCGATACATGAGATCGACGATGAGCTTGAGCTCATGGAGGCACTCGAAGTATGCGACTTCGGGCTGATAGCCCGCTTTCACGAGTGTTTCGAAGCCCGCCTTCACGAGCGCGCTCGTGCCGCCGCAGAGGATCGCCTGCTCGCCGAACAGATCGGTCTCGGTCTCTTCGGTGAAGGTCGTTTCAATGACCCCGGCGCGGGTGACGCCGATGCCCTTTGCATAGGAAAGGGCGAGCGCCTTGGCATTGCCCGTCGCGTTCTGCTCGACAGCGATCAACGCTGGTGTGCCACCGCCCTCGACGAACAGCTCACGGACGCGATGGCCCGGCGCTTTCGGCGCAATCATCGTGACGTCGAGATCTTTCGAGGGCTTTACGGTGCCGAATCGGATGTTGAACCCATGGGCGAACATCAACATCTTGCCCTTGGTCATATGCGGCTCAATCTCCGCGTACACCGCCGGCGCCGTCGTGTCGGGCACGAGAATCATGACGACGTCGGCCCACTTCGCCGCTTCGGCGGGCGTCACCACGGAGAGGCCGTGGGCTTCCGCCTTGGGCTTCGACTTGCTGCCGGCGGCGAGGCCCACCTTGACCTGCACACCGCTGTCCTTCAGGTTGAGCGCGTGGGCATGGCCCTGCGAACCGTAGCCGATGATGGCCACTTTTTTGGCGCGGATGAGCCCGAGATCTGCGTCGTTGTCGTAGTACATCTTCGCTGCCATATCGTCCTTTATTGGCGGGTCCAAAGAGCAGGACCCGCCCTACGTAGGCCGGGTCTTGCTTTGTCGACCCGGCTTTTACACGGAATGAAACACGTTGTGATCGTCCTCGGCAATCCGGAGCGATTCCTGCCCGTTCGCACCTGCACGAAGGCCGCGCGACATCGCCACGCGGCCGGTCCGAACCATTTCGAGCACACCGTACGGCCGGAGAATTTCGAGCAAACCGTCAATCTTATCTTCAGTGCCGGTCGTCTCGATGATGAGCGAGTCTGGTGCCACGTCGACGACCCGGGCTCGAAATACATCGACCAATTGCATGATGTGCGTGCGCGTCTCGGCCGTGGCCGAGACTTTGATCATGGCAAGATCGCGAAACACCGCCGGCGAAGCCGTGATGTTCTCGACGCGCAGCACGTTGACGAGCTTGTAGATATGCGCCTCGAGGCGGCGCGCGCCAATCTCGTCGGTGTCGACGACAATCGTCATGCGCGAAACGCCGGTTCGATCGGTGTGCCCGACAGTGAGCGACTCGATGTTGAACGCGCGCCGCCGGAAGAGCGACGACACGCGCGTCAGCACGCCGGGTTTGTTCTCGACGTGAATAGCGAAAGTCGTAATCATGATTTTCCTTCTATGTCCCAACGCAAAGGCGCAAAGCCGCAAAGTCTACTTTTCAAAATCCTTCTTTGCGTCTTCGCGTCTCTGCGTTGAGACTGCCTACAGCACGTCGGCTCCTGTTTCGATGATCGGCGACGGGCTCGGACGGCGGATCATCGCGTCCAGGTCGGCGCCGGCCGGCACCATCGGATACACCGTGTCTTCCTGCTCCACCTGGAAGTCGATGACGACCGTCTGGCGATTCTTCCTGGCGGCCTCGACCGCCGGCGTCACGTCCGCACGCTTCGTGACGGTCGCAGCCGGCAGTCCGAACGCTTCCGCCAGCTTCTGGAAATTCGGATTGAGCAGCGGCGTCGCCGCATATCGCCTCTCGTAGAAGAACTCCTGCCACTGGCGAACCATGCCGAGGTAGCCGTTGTTGATAATCGCGACGTTGATGTCGATCTGCTCCTGCACGATGGTCGCGAGCTCGCACATCGTCATCTGGAAGCCACCGTCGCCGACCACCACCCACACTTCCTTGTCCGGACACGCCAGCTTGGCGCCAATGGCCGCCGGCAGCGCGAAACCCATCGTGCCGAGACCGCCCGAGGTAATGAGCGAGCGCGGCTTGTCGTGATGGTAGTACTGCGCTTCCCACATCTGATGCTGGCCGACGTCGGTCACGATAATGGCGTCGCCGTGAGTGGCCCGCCACAAATCGTTGATGACGTGCGCCGCATAGAGGTGGCCGCTGTCCGGCAGGTTCTGGATGTCGCGAACCGCTGAATCCCCCTTCAGCTCATTGATGTGGGCAATCCACGTGCTGCGATCGCCCGCTGTGAGACCAGGCATCAGCCGTTCGAGTGATTCCTTGAGGTCGCCGACGAGGCCGACTTCGACGCGGACGTTCTTATTGATTTCGGCGGCGTCGATATCGAAGTGAATCTTCTTGGCGTTCAGCGCGTAGGTCTTGAGATTGCCAGTCACGCGATCGTCGAACCTCATGCCGAACGCAAGCAGAAGATCGGCCTGCTGAATGGCCGAGTTCACCCACGCTTCGCCGTGCATCCCCATCATGCCGAGGCTGAGCGGATGCGAAGCCGGAAAGCCGCCGATGCCGAGCAGCGTCTGGGACACCGGGATGTTCGCCTTTTCTGCGAACGCCCGGACGATGTCCATCGCGCCCGAGAGCATGATGCCGTGCCCAGCGAGAATCAGCGGGCGCTCGGCGGCGTTGATGAGCTCAAGGGCGCGTTGAAACTCCGCGGGGCGGGCGCTCCAGTCGGGTCGGAACTCGGGCTTCTTCGGAACGGCGCTGTCCCAGTCGAACTCGCACGACGACTGCTGGGCATCTTTGGTGATGTCGATGTGCACCGGGCCCGGCCGGCCAGATGCGGCGATCTCGAACGCTTCGCGAAAGGCCGGTGCGATTTCCTCGGCCCGCGTCACCAGATAGTTGTGCTTGGTGATGGGCAGCGTGACGCCGGTCACATCCGACTCCTGGAACGCATCAGAGCCAACGAGCTTGCTGCCCACCTGGCCGGTGATGCAGACGATGGGCGAGCTATCCATCATGGCGGTCGCGATCCCCGTCACCATGTTCGTCGCACCCGGACCGGAGGTCGCAATCGCCACTCCGACCTTGCCACTCGCACGCGCATAGCCGTCGGCCATATGCGTCGCGCCCTGCTCGTGACGGACGAGGACGTGCCGAATCTCATAATCGAGCATGGCGTCATACGTCGGAAGAATGGCGCCGCCCGGATAACCGAAGACGTCGGTCACTCCCTGGCGAACGAGACATTCCCAAACGATCTGCGCACCCGTGCGTTTCATAGTGGCTCCTGATTCCGCGGCGGGTCCAAAGAACAGGACCCGCCCTACGTACTTTTTCCGTAGGCCGGGTCTTGCTCAGTAGACCCGGCCAGTTCGTAATTGCTCTGCTATTCGTCAGATTGTGTGCCCTCTGCCGTCTGCCATCTGCCCTGACGCGTACTCTTAATTGGTAATGGCCCCGAGCGACGCCGACGACACCAGCTTCGCGTATTTCGCCATCACACCCGTCTCGAATCTCGGCGCCGGCGCCTTCCAGGCGGACATGCGCTTTGCGATTTCCTCGTCGCTCAGTTCGACCCTGAGTTGACGGTTAGGAATGTCGAACACGATCGAGTCGCCATCGCGCACCGCCGCGATCGGGCCGCCGGACGCCGCCTCGGGCGCGACGTGACCCGCCATCAATCCGTGCGTTGCACCCGAGAAGCGGCCGTCAGTGATGAGTGCCACCTGCTCGCCGAGCCCCTGTCCCTGCAACGCGCCGGTGACCGCCAGCATCTCCCGCATCCCGGGCCCCCCCTTTGGTCCTTCGTAACGGATGACGAGAACGTCGCCCGGCTTGATGCGGTTGTTGTCGACGGCCTCGAACGCGGCCTCCTCATCGTCGAACACGCGCGCAGTGCCGCGGAAGGTCAACACTTTCTTGCCGGCGATCTTGACGACTGCACCTTCAGGAGCGAGATTGCCGTGCAGGATGGCGAGACCGCCATTCGGGCTCATCGGATTCGAGAGCGGCCGTACGACTTCCTGACCTTTCGGCTCGGAGGCGGCGTCGGCTTCCTCGCCGATCGTCTTCCCGGTCACAGTCGGGGCCGCCGATTTCAGAATGCCCGCGTCCTTCAGCCGTTTGGCAATCAGCCGGGCACCGCCTGCTCTGTACATGTCAGTTGCGACAAAGCGGCCGCTCGGCTTCAGATCGGCCAGCAGCGGCACTGTCGCGCTGATACGGTCGAAATCGTCGATGCTCAGCTCGACGCCCGCTTCGCGGGCAATCGCCAGCAGATGCAGAACCGCGTTGGTCGATCCGCCGGTCGCGGCAACCGACGCAATGGCGTTGTCAATCGAATCGCGCGTGATGATCTGGCGCGGACGCACGTTGCGCTTCAACAGATCCATGACGAGAGCACCGGCTTCGCGGCCGATGCGCTGCTTGTCGGGATCGAGCGCCGGCACGTCGTTGAAGCCCATGGCCGAGATGCCGAGAAACGCGCCGACGGTCGACATCGTATTCGCGGTGAACTGACCGCCGCACGCCCCGGCGCCGGGACAGGCCAGGTTCTCGACGCTCAGCAGGTCGGCGTCGGACATGCGGCCGGCGGCGTGTGCGCCAACCGCCTCGAACACATCCTGAATGGTGAGCTTCCTGCCCTGGAACTCACCCGGAGCGATCGAGCCGCCATAAAGCATCACGCCCGGGATGTCGAGTCGCGCGAGCGCCATGATCGTGCCCGGAATCGTCTTGTCGCAGCCCGACAACGCGATGAGGCCGTCGAACAGGTTGCCGCGCGCAACCAACTCGATCGAGTCGGCGATGAGATCGCGGCTGATGAGCGACGCCTTCATCCCCTGGCTGCCCATCGTGATTCCGTCGGAAATCGACACCGTGTTGAACTCCATCGGCGTCCCGCCAGCCTTGCGAATGCCTTCTTTCACGTACTCGGCCAGCGTGCGCAGATGGTAGTTGCATGGACCAATCTCGATCCATGTATTGGCGACGCCGATGATGGGCTTGCGCAAATCGGCGTCCGTAAATCCGACGGCTTTCAGCATCGCGCGCGCCGGCGCGCGGCTCGGGCCATCGGTGATCGCGCCGCTTCTTGGCTTCAGTGGGTTGTCCATAACAGTTCTCTTTCACGTCTCCGTCGATGTCAGTCTGCCCTCTTGTCCTAAGCCCTCAGCCTTCAGCCCTTTGCCCTCAGCCTCTGCTCAGGCCGGCTTCTCCTTCCAAGAAGCGTACAGACCCGAGCGTACGCATGGATTTCGCAAACTCGGCCAGATGAACAAGCGCGCGCGTGCACTGCAGATCTTGACGGGGCACCGCGATGTCGGCATAGAACAGATACTCGAACGCTCTACCGCGCACCGGGCGCGATTCGAGCTTGGTGAGATCGATGTCGCGCAACGCAAACACGCTCAACGCCTTGAACAATGCGCCCGGCGTATTCGGCAGCGTAAACACAATCATCGTCTTGTCCGCCTTCTCGGGATCGGAGGCACCCTTACTGATGAGGATGAACCGTGTGATGTTCTCTTTGAAATCCTGGATGCCTGCGGCGAGCGACTCCAGATTGAACACATCGGCCGCACGCGCCGACGCGATGGCGGCGGCATCTTTCAGTTCCTTGTCGCGAATCATCTTTGCGCTGCCTGCGGTGTCGTAGGTCGCCACGATCTCGACATCTTTCAAGCTCGACAGGAATCCCTCGCATTGCGCCAACCCCTGCGGATGCGAATACACCTTCCTGATGTCCTGCAGCTTGGTTCCTGGAAACGCCAGCAGGTTGTGCGATACCTGCAGCAGCACCTCGGCGACCACCGGAAGCTCGTGCTCAAGGAGCAGGTCGTAGTTGCGGTGGATGCTGCCGCCGATCGAATTCTCAATCGGCAGAATCCCATGCGTCATCTTGCCACTGCCGACAGCCGCAAACACCTCTTCGAAGCTCGTGCAAGGCAGAGTCGTGGCGCTCGGACTGAATCTCAGTGCCGCCGCCTCGCTATACGCGCCCGGTTCTCCTTGATAGGCAATACGCATAAAAAAAGGCCATCACCCGCTGCTGCGGATGATGGCCTTTGGTCCTTACGTCTCTACACTTTCAGGCTATAACATCCGCAGCGCGTCGACCGGCATCTTCGTGGTGCCGGTCACCGTAACGACGACGGTGACAAACGAGCTGAGGTTGGGCCCGAGCGACATGATCGAAGGGTATTCTGGCGTCCCGCTGGTCATAATGTCAAATGAATTTTGATTAATGATTCATTAAAAATATTAATGATCGGAGGGGTCTTTCCGCGCATTTTGTAACGTGGTTCGATATGGGACCGTCCTGACAGGGATTACCCCAATCAGCAGGAGGGATGGTGCCGGCAGGTGTGTCAGCGTTGGTAGCTCGCCGAGTGTTGTCTCGACCACTTCCTCCTCGGGACGCGACGCGCTGGCCACGACGAAACACGGTGTCTCGCGTGAGAGACCGGCCTCAATCAGCTGCAGCGCCACATCGCCCTCGTGCCCTCCGGGCATGTAAATGGCCGTTGCCCCGCCAAGCTCGGCGACCGCCTTCCAATTCGGCGGCGGGTTCCCTTTGCATCGCTGCGCCGTCAGAAAGACGAGCGCCGACCCCAACCGGCGATCGGTCAGCGACACGCCGGCGGCGGCCGCTGCCCCACTCGCCGCGGTCACGCCAGGCACGATCGTGAACGGCACGTCTGCGTCGCGCAGCGCGTCCATCTCTTCGCTGGCGCGGCCAAAAATTGCGCCGTCGCCGCCCTTAAGCCGGACGACCGTCTGCCCTGCCGCACCGTACTCGCAGAGTCGGCGGTTAATCTCCTGCTGGCTCACCTGCCGCTCGCCGTGCCGCTTGCCGACGCACTCGATACGCGCGGTCGGCGGAATCAATTCGAGGATTTCCTGCGTCAAGAGGTCGTCGTGGAGCACGACATCGGCTTGTCCCAGAATGCGCAGCGCTTTCAGCGTGAGCAATTCTGGATCCCCAGGCCCGGCCCCGACGAGGTACACCATTCCAGGTTTCTCTGAGGCCAATTGGTGAAGGCGTCGTTTGCGCTCTTCGGCGTTCATTTCACGTGAGAACAGCTCGCGCCGCGCGTCGCCCAACTGCTGAACCCACGACTCGTATTCGGGACCGAACTGCTGCTCGAGCGCGATGCGGATGCGCTGTGCCAACGCGGGGCTGTGTCCGGAGGTCGAAATCGCAATCTGCAGATCGCCGCGATTCACGACAGCCGGATAGTAGAAGTCGCAATTGTCTGGGTCATCGACCGAGTTCACGAGCACATTGCGATGCTGTGCCGCCTGATAAATGGCGCGGGCGACATCGTTCGGCACGGCTGCCACAACGAGCGCCACGCCGTCGAGATCCTCCGGGTCGAACTCGCGCTGCCGCCAGACGAGTTTGCCTTCGTCGGCGAGTTTCTGAACAGTCGGCGTCGCGACGGGCGCAACGACAGTGATCGATGCCCCAGCCGACAATAGTCCGGCGACTTTGGACTCGCCCACCGGGCCAGCACCCACAAGAAGGACCCTTCGTCCTTCCAGCTTCACGAAAATGGGAAATAACGACATAGGCGGTCCCGGGGTTCCCGGGGTTCCAGTTCCGGAGGTTCCGGTTCTGGTTCACGTCCAGATTCCGACTGGCGACTGAGACTCACGACTGACGACTACGCCTGGCGACTGCCGACTTACGACTTACGACTTACGACTTGCGACTACATGAAGCCCGCACTCCTTGGTTTCAGGATGCTCCCACCACCACCGTCCTGCCCGTTCATCCTCGCCCGGCTGAACAGCTCTGGTGCACGGCGCGCAGCCAATACTGGGATACCCGCGATCGTGCAGCGCGTTGTACGGCACGTTGTTCTCGCGGATGTACTGCCATACCTCGTCTTGCGTCCATTCCACGAGCGGGTTCGCCTTCACGAGCTGGTTACTCTCATCCCACTCGATCTTGCGGATGGCCGTCCGGGTGACCGACTGCTCGCGCCGCAAACCGGTTATCCAGGCATTGAGCGTCGAAAGCGCTCGACGAAGCGGCTCCATCTTGCGTACGCCGCAGCACAGCTTTCGGTTGTCAACCGAGTGATAAAAGAGGTTCATGCCGTGCTCGGCCACCATGTTCTGAACGGCGTCAGGCTGTGGAAAGAACACTTCAATCATCGCGCCGTACTTCTCCCGAGTCGCATCGATGACGTTGTAGGTTTCCTGTGGAAGACGACCTGTATCGAGCGTGAAGATGCGCGCCTTCGGATCGATCTTCATCAGCATATCGATGAGGACCATATCTTCGGCGCCAAAGCTCGACGACAGCGCGACGCGGCGACCGAACGTGTCGAGCGCCAGACGCAGCACGTCAGGCGGAGACATGGGATCGGCACGCTCTGCAAGGGTGGTAACGTGGCTCTGAGTCACAGTTTCCATCTTATGCGCAACTAAAGTTGCGCCCTACCGCAAGTTGATGGGCCCTATGCAAATTGTTGGGCCCTATCGCAAGTTGTTGCGCTCTATGACAAGTAGGGCTCAACTTTAGTTGAGCTCAACCTGCACCCGTATCAGTACTTAGACTGCCGTTTCGACCGCCAGGACTCAGGTTCAGCTTGGGCAGAATCCGCTGATAGGCCTTGAACATCTCTTCCAGCATCCGCGGAACCTTGTTCGATCGCTGGTAGACCCACCCTGTATGCCTGACCAGATGCACCCCGGAGATTCTGGCGCAGAACAGCTGCCTGCTCCGCACCTCGCGCGCAACGGCCTGGTAAGGGATGATGGTGATGCCCATCTCCGCCCGCACGAGCGCCTTGAGAATCTCGACGTTCTCGGTTTCCATGACGATGCGCGGCTCGATTCCCTCTTTGACGAAAAACGAATCGACCACCCGGCGCGAGTTGGATACCGCCTCGAACAGTACGAACGGCTGCTGCACGAGGTCGTGAGGCAGGATGCGCTTCTTCTTCGCAAGCGGATGAGAGGGATGTGCGACAAGCAACATCTCCTCCTCCATGGCCGGCACGGTCACCAGCTCCGATTCATTCACAGGCAGCGTGATGAAACCCAGGTCGGCCGCACCGGTGCGAATCTCCTGCAACAGGCGCTGGGAAGTGCCGGTAATCAGCTTGACTTCAACACCCGAGTGGTGCCGCCGGTATTCCTGCAGCAGCTGGGGAAATACGTACATGCAGACCGTCATGCCGCCGGCCAGCCGCAGGGTGCCACTCAACACCTGCTGGCTTTCGCCAATGACCGTGATGGTTTCCTTGATGTCGCCGAAGACTCGGTTGCTCAGCTGCACCAGCGACTCGCCCGCCGGCGTAATGCGAATGCGACGGCCGACCCGCAGAAAGATGCTCTCGTTGAGCTCGTCCTCGAGCAGCAGAATCTGCCGGCTGATGGCCGACTGCGAGACGTGCAGCTTCCTGCCGGCTCCCGTGAACGATCCCGTCTCGGCGACCGCCTGAACGATCTCGAGCTGACGGAGATCCACGCAGAGGATGATATCTCAATTCAAGATGGTGAGACATCTGACCATCCAATTTTGGCATACGTCACGATTCTCCGTATGCTGTGAGGCATGGCGAAGCCCAATGGGGTCCCGTGCGCATCATGCGGCGCACCACTCGGCGGCCGGCAGGGTTGTCAGGCCCAATTCGATCGCATCAGCGCCAAGGGGTGGGAAAGCCCCGTTCGTGCGGTCATGCACAACATGGTCGTCGATGCCTATGCTCTACAACATCCCGAAGAGTACTGCGTGTCGGCGAAGTCGTACGCGGCGCATTTGACCGGTTTGTGCTGCAGTCTGGAGCACCCAGGCGATCACCGGCTCTATTGGCAGATCCCGCGGTGGCTGGATGGACCTTCGGCTGTCGTCAAGCCGTCCGTGCTGGAAACGCGCGGCCGCAAGACCATCGCAACGATTGCCGACGTCGGCGAGGCGACCTATCAGGCCGCCGTTCGGCAATGGGCATCCGCCGTCTGGGCGGCGTACGAATCGCAGCAGTATCTGGCGCGTGGCTGGCTCGCGGACGTCGTCAGCCATTCAAGATCGAAAAATCTAAAGATCGAAAGACCTAAAGATCTTGGTAATTAGAGCGTTCACAAACCCAGCTTGAATCCAAAGACCTCCGTAACAGGCTGTTTACATCCCTGTGCTAAGAATGAGGCTTTCTCACGGGAGGCCGATGATGAAGCGAAGAATCCGACTGGCGTTCGTGGCTATGTTTGGCGCGGCAGTAGTGACGATTCTGACAATGAGTTCGTCTCCGGCCCATGGTCAAGCGGCATCGCGCGGTATCCCGCTCTCTGGCGTCGTGCGGGACGCCGCCAGCGCACCGATTCCAGAGGCGAGCGTAGTGCTCATCAGGCACTCAGGCCAAGCCCCGCGCAGTACGGGCCAAGAGATTCTCGCTTGGGGCACGACCGATGCAGCAGGCCGATTCTCTCTCGGCTCAGTCGTCTTGAACACCGAGGTGGCCTTTCCGCTGGAAACACAAGTGTCGTGGGAATACGCCGTGTTTACAAAGAGCGTCGCGCGGACTGTGCAAGATGTGGCCTTTACGGCTCCACGCAGCAATTCCGGCGTGACGGCTGTCGTGGCAGAAATTCAGATTCGTTAGGGGGCTAGAATCCGTCGGGGTGGTTTAGGGCCGCTTTCGCTGACGCGAGGCGGCCTTTTTCTTTTTCGGTTTCTGCTTCCGTGTAGACGGATCACCGGGGGGCGGTGGGGGTGTCTGCAGCAGGGCTTTTACGGCCGCTTTAAACTCGACTGGGATGCTCACCTTTTCGTGTTTTGCCATGGGACCCCGTGCCACCCTCCACTCCACTACCACACCACCACGCATTGACACATTGCGTGGCGGAGTCATATACTCCGTAAGCGGAAGTATTATGACAGCAATTACGGAACATCTCAAACACCGGGTGGAGCAAACCCGTGTGGCGCTTGAGAAGGCGCGGGCTCGACTTGCTGAAGCGCGAGCGCAAGAAGAGTCACTGACCGCAGAACTCGGCGCCTATGAGCGCACCTACCAGGCCGAACTAAGACGCGAAGGGAAAGCCCCGACCTCGCAGCAACAACCCCTCGGGAAAGATTTCGTCGGCATCAGTAACGGTTCCAATAAGACAGAAATCGGGCTCGCGATAATCCGTGCTGGTGGTTCACACGGCGTTGGCCCTGACGATGTATCCCGAGGATTTAAGGAGCACGGCCACGAAATCAACCGGAATTATGTCTTCAACATCGTGAGTCGGCTGAAGAGTCAGAACAAAATCGAGGTGAGAGACGGCAGATACTTCGCCAAATAAAACAAGCGGTCAGTAAATCCGTTTGCACCGGATTCGCTGACCGCTCCAATCGGGGGGTAGATGGTCGCCGGGCGGGGTTCCCACCATGCACCGGCAGGGGTTCGATTCCCCTTACCTCCACCCTAACTTGCGAGGTGTACCCAGATGCGAACCGGATACTGGTGTATTTTCGCGCGGCCGCCACCATTTGTCAAGGGGCTGCGCCCCTAAGTCCTTTCCCTGCACGGTCTTGTACTAACCCTAATTACCTTAACTATTTGCGGGGGGCGGCTGGTCCCGTGGCTGGTCTGTCTGGTATCCAGCGTGAGGGGTTCGATTCCCCTGCCCTCCATTAAATTGGTACTTGACGAACCCAATAAGAAATAGTACATTACAAACCATGACGACCGACACCTTGAATCTCTCCCAACTTGCAAAGCACTTCAGCGATGAGGATGCCGCGCGTGACCTGCTGGAAGAATTGCGCTGGGGAAAAGATGGTGCGGTGTGTCCGAAGTGTGGCGGCGCGAACCCCTACCGCATCACGCCGAAACCAGGCAGCAAGACGCGCAAGGGCCTCTACAAGTGCCGGGCGTGCCGGAAGCAGTTCACCGTGACCGTGGGCACCGTGTTTGAGGATTCACACATTCCCCTCTCTAAGTGGCTGCTCGCGATCCATCTGTTGGCCTCCAGCAAGAAGGGCATGTCGGCCCATCAGCTTCACCGGAACCTCGGCATCAGCTACAAGGCCGCGTGGTTTATGGCGCATCGCCTCCGCTACGCGATGAAGCAAGGCCCGCTGGCGGCACTCATGGAGGGCAACGTTGAAGTGGACGAAACCTACGTGGGTGCGCGTAAGAAGCGCGGCGCGAAGCGTGGGCATCCCGGCCCCGATAGCCACAAGACGCCCGTTGTTGCGCTCGTAGAGCGGCAGACGGGCCGTGTTCGTGCGTTCCCCATGCCGCGCGTCACGTCGGACAACCTCAGAGAGGCGATTAAGGCGCACGTCAATTTGGACGCGACGTTACAGACGGATGATTACTTCCCGTATCGTCAGGTCGGTGCGGAGATGGCGCGTCATGCCGTCGTGAAGCACACCGCAGGCGAGTACGTGCGTGGCACCGACCACACCAACACCGTTGAGGGATTCTTCGGCTTGCTCAAGCGCGGGATTAACGGCGTGTATCACCACGTCAGCCGTGGGCACCTCACGCGCTACTGCGATGAGTTTGCCTTCCGCTACGAACACCGCAAGGCCACGGACGGGGATCGGGCGCAGGCGCTGGTCGGTATGGCCGAAGGCAAGCGCCTGACCTTCAAACAACCAGCAAAAGCTAGCTAGAGACGAACGCGAACGATGGAACCGCGAATGGGGACCGCGTCAGCTAAGATTCAAGCTGGGTTTGTGAACGCTCTAATTACCAAGATCTTTAGATCTCTCGATCTCTAGATCTTTCGATCTGCTAGCGGACGAGTCGGATTTCGCCGATTCCGCCCTTCACATCCAAACGAACCGTGACGGGCGCGTTGATCCGGTCGGGATTGACCCAGATGCCGTCACGCCGTTCGAGGCCCTCGACGTTGATATCCCCAATCCCTTTGGCAGCGGTGGCCGCAATTCCGACATCTCTGGGCAAATACACGGTCGTCTCTCCCACACCACCGCGAATGTGGACCGAATAGTCGCGCTTCGGCTCGCCCCGTAAATCCACCGTGACCTCACCGGCGCCGATGTTGACGTCCACACGCCCCAGGTTCATCTTGCCCAGTACCAGATTGGCTTCGCCCGCGCCCAGGTTGGTCTTGAGATCCAGCGGCACATCGCCGTTCAGCGTGAGGTCCCAGTCATTGACAGTGTTGCCGAACGCAGTCCCGGATGTGCTCGGCTGCGAGATGCTGAGCTCGCCGTCCGGTCGATAACTGACGACTGGCTTCCATTCGGGAACGTTGTAGTCGAACGCGGCGTCCAGCAATTTTGATGTGCCACTCTTGACCCGCAGCTCGCCTGCGCCCATGTGGATGTCCGCGCGGACGTTCGTGGCCTTGTCCAAGTCGATCGACGTCGTTTCGCGACGGGTTTCACCTGTCGCGGAGAAGCTGCAGCCGCCCAGGAGTACACCAAGACTGACGGCGGCAAGCCGCCGAACCACAGATTGGCCAATGATCATGCAACCTCCGATAGGTATACGGGTCAGCATGATTCGAAGTTTCAACGACTGCTGCCAGGCGGCAGCGGTCAGGTCCCGTGCCGTTTGAACATCGTCAACTCCCACGAATTCTCCAGCGAGTCGTGACGGATGATGTAGATATCGCCATCATCGCCTCGCACTTTGAAGTACCGATGATCCGGCGAAATCCACGCGTCGAGTATCTCATCGACGCCGACCCGCCTTTCGTCGACGTACAACACACGCGGCGTTTCTTCGCCACGATGGCCCGCGTAACATTCGACACGCAGCATGGTGCAGTGGTATGCCTCTGCTTCTCCTCACTCCTATTCTCCATATTGTCTAGTCTAGGAGACTGCTGGTCTTCGCTGGTCTTCGACACGGAGAGGCACGGAGCACCGCACCGACTTCGCGCCGTTGGCGCGCCAGGAGGACAAGGCCGCCGAATACAAGAGCGGCCCGATTCTGGCTCTTGATAATCGGTGGCCTTCTCCTCCTGGCGTGGGCCGCGTCCGCGGCCCACGAAGTCGATGCACGCGCCAGAGCCCACTGACGCACCCCACAGAGCTACCACAGGTGGTCACGGTCGCGACGTGTCGAAGAAGGATGCTTTTACTCGAACGAATTGGAATTGAGAAAGCCAGACCCGGCCGCTTACGTGTACGTCAGCAAGGCGCTGGAAGTCCCGCTGAACACCGTTGCCTTCTTCGAATGACAGCCTCGAGAATGTCGAGGACGCGCGTCTGGTCGGCATGCACGCGTATCACGTCAACGGTTTCAGTGACCTGCCACTCTC
The DNA here is from genome assembly GCA_963761975.1 of Vicinamibacterales bacterium. Classification (GTDB taxonomy): domain Bacteria; phylum Acidobacteriota; class Vicinamibacteria; order Vicinamibacterales; family JAMQPK01; genus JAMQPK01. The sequence goes on along the minus strand of CAVXIR010000007.1, from coordinate 423,960 downwards.
GGCCGATTAGGCATTGCCGCAGAATCGAATCGCTTCTGAACTCCTGATCTTCTGTAGAAATCAGGCGCGTTCAGCGTGGATCGGTCGTAAGCAGCTGTTTTGCTAGTTTCGTGTAATCGCCGACCGCGCGCTTCAAGTCGGCGATCTTCACGTGCTCGTTGTCGGTGTGGGCCACGTGAATGGAGCCGGGACCGTAGAGAAGGGGCGTGCCCCAGTTGGCAAGAAACGGGATATCGGTCGTATAAGGAAACGTCGCAGTCTCGAAGCCGGGAATGGCTGGCATCATGACCGGCGGCACGTCGAGGATCTCTTCGAGCGTCACCAGCGTGGTCAGCCTCGCCATCGAGGCCCGAAGCCCTTCCACATCGGTGACGGTGCGGAACATCACTTCCGCTTCCGCTTCGAACGGCACCACGTTCGGCGCCACACCGCCTTTGATGAGCCCGATCGTGTAATGCGTGCGGCCGAGGACCGGGTGTTCGGGCATGTCCATCTTGCGCAGCATCAGCAACGCGTCGATCAGTTTTTCGATGGCCGATTCGCCCAGCTCTGGAAAAGATGAATGCGCGGCACGTCCCTTTGCCCGCAGGTTGTACCGAAGCGCGCCTCGCGTGCCGATGCCGAGACGATTGTCGGTCGGCTCACCGTTGATGAGAAACTTCGACCCACACGCAAGGTCCCGTGCTGTTTTCGCGCCGTCGCTCCCGCGCTCTTCGCCGACGACAAACAACAGCCCGACATTCGTAATCCCCTCACGGCGCAACGTTTCTACAGCGGCGACCTGGCACGCCGCGATGCCCTTGGCATCGCACGATCCGCGGCCGAACAGCTTGTCGCCTTCAAGGTGACTAGGGAAGAAGGGGGGAACGCAATCGAGGTGGGTCGACAACACGACGTCGGCCTTGCCGAAGCCCGCGTAGATATTGCGCCTCGGTCCGTCGACGACCTGCTGGACGACGCCGTAGCCCGCGTCGCCCAGGAGCGTCGCCATCCACAGCACGCATTCGCCCTCCCGGCCGGTGGTTGAGTCGATGTCCACCAGTCCGCGGGTCACCGATATCACGTCTGTTAAATCGCTAATCCCCAATCGCTAATCCCCAATCCCCAATCCTGAGCCCTCAGCCCTGTTCTTCATCTCACCCATTGCTCGAGGTTCGTGCGGGCGTCCGTCTTTTCGTCGCGATATTTGACGATCACCGGTGTGGAAAGGCTGAGACCCCACTGAGGGCCCATCCCCTGCGTCACGGCCCGCGATCCTGGAACGACGACCGCACCTTCGGGAACAACCAGCGGCGCATCGCCTTGCGGCTTGATGACCCGTCCGTTCGGCAGGTCGTAGATCGGTGTGGAACCGGTCAGGATCGTTCCGGCACCGATCACCGCGCGCCTTCTGATGACAGCGCCTTCGTAGATGCCCGTGTTGCCACCGACGAGAACGTCATCCTCGACGACCACGGGAATGGCGCCGACCGGCTCGATGACACCACCGATCTGCGCGCCGGCGCTGATGTGCACGCGCTTGCCGACTTGCGCGCACGAGCCGACCAGGGCGTGCGAATCGATGAGGCTCGATTCGTCGACATACGCGCCCACATTGATGTACATCGGCGGAACGCAAATGACGCCCCTGGCCACATACGCACCGTCTCGAATTGACGAGCCCCCAGGCACGACACGGACGCCCATGCCGGTGGTCATCTTCTTCAGCGGCAGCGTGTCTTTGTCGCCAAAGAACCAGCGGCCACCCTCCAAAGACACGTCGACGAGGTCCCCGCAGCGGAATCCAACGAGAATGCCCTGCTTGACCCACGTGTTGACGCGCCATCCTGTTGGTGCGGATGCGTCGGGCTCGGCGGAGCGGACACGGCCGCTCGACAGCTCTTCGCGAAGTTTCGCAAAAGCCGATCGACTCTCGCTCTTGTCTGCCGCAGCGCCCTGCTGATAAAGCCGCTCGATGTCTTTCGCTAACTGACCCGGTGTCGAATCGCTCACGCGCTCACCCGGGCAGAGGCGGCAAGCATTCCAAGGTCGTTCAGCACATTGTGAATCTTTGCGCGCGATTCCTGCCGTGCGGGCACCATGGGCAGGCGAAATGCCTCTTCCAGAAGGCCCATCGCGGCCATCGCCGCCTTCACCGGAATCGGATTCGACTCGCAGAAATTGATGAGCATCAGCGGCAGCAGCCGTTGATGGATCGCCCTGGCCGCCGCGAAGTCGCCGCGTTCGGCCGCCTCGACCATCTGCGACATCTCTCGAGGCACTTCGTTGGAGACGACACAGATAACACCGCGGCCGCCAACGGACATGATCGGCAGCGTGATGGCATCTTCACCGGACAGCACGATGAAATCGCCGGGCACGGCGCGGACGTATTCGCACGCCTGCTGCATATTACCCGACGCTTCCTTCACGCCAATAACGTTCGGGATGGCGGCAAGCCTGTTCAGCGTGTTCACGTCGATGTTGCAGCCGGTTCGCCCAGGCACGTTATAAAGAATGATGGGCAGCGAGGTGCTGTCGGCGATGGCTTTGTAATGCTGGACGAGACCGTCGGGTGTGGGTTTGTTGTAGTACGGCGTCACCGAGAGCAGGCCATTCGCGCCGGCACGCTCCATCTGGCGTGCCGCGTGAATGACCTCCCGAGTGTCGTATCCGCCCGCGCCCGCCAGCACCGGAACCTTGCCGCGCGCTTCTTCGAGACAGATCTGAACGATGCGGGTTCGCTCTTCCTCTGAGAGCGTCGGGCTCTCGCCGGTCGTGCCGCACGGCACCAGGAAGTGCACGCCTTCGTCGATCTGACGACGCACCAGACGCCTGACGGCGTCCTCGTCGAGAATGCCGGTGGTGGTGAAGGGCGTGACCAGTGCTGTGCCAACGCCTGTAAATGGTGTTCTCATGATGTCATCCCCAATACATCTCGAATCGTAAACCAACCGCGCTTTCCGTGTACCCACTTCGCGGCCTGCAGCGCACCCTGCGCAAACGCCGCGCGATCGCGGTTGGTGTGGGTCATCGTAATCGTTTCGAACGGACCGTCGAAGCCAATTGTGTGCGTGCCGGGCACCGACCCTGCGCGGCTCGAGGCCATATCAATGTTATGACCGTACCCCGCGCGCTGCATACCCTGCTGCAGCGTGATCGCCGTGCCTGAGGGCGCATCTTTCTTGGCTGAATGATGAATCTCGTGAATCCAGGCGCCATACTCCGGATACGGCGCGAACATCTTCGCCGCCTGTTCCGCCAGAATCTGAAAGAGCGCCACGCCAAGTGAGAAATTCGACGCGGCGACCACGCCGATGCCCGCATCGCCCGCAATCTTCTTCATCTGTGCCTCGTGCTCGTGCCAGCCTGTCGTGCCGATGACGACGTTCATTTTACGAGCGGCCAGCCTCGGCAGATTCTCCGCCACCGCAGAAGGAATAGAGAACTCCACGGCCACATCGGCAGCCGGCGCCGAGGGAATGCCGGCACCGCCGATGTTGTTCGTGTCGTCGAGGTATCCCACCACCTCGAACCCGTAGTCGGGCGCAAGACGCTCGACGAGCTTGCCCATGCGGCCGTAACCAACGAGTAGAAGACGCATTCAGGCTCCAGGCTTCGGGCTTCAATCAATCAACTTTTCCGCCAGCATCAATTCTGCGTTCAACACTGCCGCGCCGGCTGCGCCGCGCACCGTATTGTGTCCCAGCGCCACGAACTTGAAGTCGAAAACCGGGCACGGCCGCACGCGGCCGAGGAATACCGCCATGCCGCCTTCGCGCTCGACGTCCAGACGCGGCTGGGGGCGATTCACTTCGTCCATCACTTGCAGCGGTTGCTTCGGCGCCGACGGGCATCCGTGCTGCTGCGGCTTGCCGGTAAACGCGCGGAACGCCGCCTTCAACTCATCGAGCGACGGCTTCTTGTTGAACTGCACGCTGATGGTTTCGGTGTGGCCGTTGATGACCGGCACGCGCGTGGTCTGCGCGCTCACGATCATCGGATGCGGTACCACGCGATCGGTTTCGAGCGTGCCCATAATCTTCAGCGACTCGGTCTGCACCTTTTCTTCTTCGCCGTCGATGAACGGAATCAGGTTCCCGAGAATGTCGAGCGATGGCACACCTGGATATCCTGCTCCCGACACCGCCTGCATCGTCGACACCGTGACGCGCGCCGGCTCGAAGCGACGGGCGGCCGCGAGCGCCATGACGAGCGGCACGGTCGCGCAGTTTGGATTGGTCACGATCGCGCCCTTCCATCCTTTCGATTGCTGCTGAAGTGGAATCAGGGCGAGATGATCGGGGTTCACCTCGGGGACGAGGAGCGGGACGAACTGCTCCATCCGGAAGTTGCGGGCATTGCTGACCACGAAGTGGCCGGCCGAGGCGAAATCGCGCTCGATGTCGCCGGCGACTTTCGAATCGAGGCCCGAGAACATCAGCCGCGGCGCACGTCCCGCAGGGCCATTGCCCGCGGCTTCCACGACCATGTCATCGACTTCCTGCGGACGCGGCGCCGACAGACGCCACGCCAGGTCCCGGTACCTCTTTCCCTCGGACCGCTCGCTGGCGCCGAGCCACGCGATACGAAACCACGGATGGTTCGCGAGCTGCATGATGAACTGCTGTCCCACCATGCCCGTCGCGCCGAGGATACCGACTTCTACTCTGCGGGAAACCACAACTGACTCCTTCCTGAAATGCCGACCCGGCGGGTCCAAAGGACCCGCCCTAACGTACGCCCGGCGTAGGCCGGGTCTTGACTTTAGACCCGGCGCGCCGGCGGACAAAAAAAAACCCGCCGGCTGTCAAGCGTCGGCGGGTTGCTGATCTCGTTCGCTGCTATTTTGGCTACGCGTCGAGCGCACACACACCACCGACCCGGCTGGTTCCTTTCGTCGGAACCCGCTTTCGCCCGCCTACGCTAAAGCTCCGGCGAGGTCTCGCCGTAGCCCTACGCGCGGAGGCGGAAGTGGTCGGTTTAGTGGTACGCGCGAACATTGGCCGACGAGTATAAAGGCCCACCTCCTCGTCCGTCAAGGCAGGGTTGTCGCGCGCTCGCGAAAGGTAAACCGGAAATTGATGGTCGCGACGACGTTCATCGGTACGCCGTCCTTGCGTCCTGGACGGTATTTCCATTGCACGACCGACTTCATTGCCGCCTCGTCCAAACCGTATCCAAGGGACTTGATCACCTTCGGATCGCGCACCGATCCATCGTCGCCGATCGTGACCTGCAAAACCACTTCGCCGTCGATTTTTTCGCGCGCCGCTTCTGCCGTGTACGACGCTTCCGTCCTCGAAATCAGCTGTGGCTGCTCGAACCTCGCCGGCGCGATCTCGCTGAAGTCTGTCGGCACTTCGAAGAGGCTGGCCACAACGGAACCTTCCGAGATGCGCGTAACCCTGCGCTCTATCTCGTAGCCGTTGAAGAACGGGCTACGGAGCACAAACCGCAGGATGAGTCCTTCTTTCTGCAGCGCGTTCAACAACGGGAATGCGAATGGGGCGTCAGCATACGGTCCGACCAGCAGATCGGCGTATTTTTTGTGCTCCGTTGAAATCCAGGCGTCACCAACCACCGACACAATCACGGGCTCGCCTGCGAGCTTTGAGAGCAGCTCGCCTGCAGGATTCGTGAAAATATTTTGAAATGTCACGCGCTCGGCTCGCACGCCGGCGATATCTGCGAACTCACCGGTATGCTCGAACGAGAGCGCATTTTGGCCCTGCCGCTGCGAAGGCGGTGAGATCGGCGTAAGACGAGCGTACTGGCGGGTGTCAGGTCGAATCACGAGCCATGTCCGATCCGGACGAAGGATGCCAACCGCGCCTGGCTGCAAGAAGGTCGCTTCATGAGTTCCCTGGACACGTAGCACGTGCTCCGTAACGGCGTAGGTGAACTCGACGGGCTCGTCCACGTAATTGGCAATAAATCGCCCCGAGAGGTCGGCGCTCAGCCGATCGTAGAACTGCTGGATACGGGGATTGACGGTGGGACCGTCATCGACCTTTCGCGCCTCGATACGCGTTGTGTAGGTTAACTGCTGGGCGAGGGCCGCGCTCGAGTGGACCAATAGAAACAGGCACGCAAGTACAACGCACCTCACTGTTTCAGCCTACCAGACCCCCCTTTACCCAATCCCTATTTTCCGCAACTGGCAGGCTCAATTGACGTTTACAGACGCAGGGTGATAATCTAGGACTAAATAGGTCGGAGTTTGGGCCCCGGCCAGAGACCCCATGATAGCCATAAGTCAGAACGCGGCGAACCAAATCCATAAGATGTTGGCCAAAAACGGCTTAGAACGCGGAGGTCTGCGCATCGGCCTCAAAGCCGGGGGCTGTTCGGGCTACGAATATACCTTTGCCTGGGAGCGGGACGCCCGGCCCACCGATCAGGTTTTTGTAGGCCCGGACGACGCCCGGATTTTCGTCGATCCGAAGAGCTACTCCCTCCTTCAGGGGACCGAGCTCGATTACGACACAAGCCTGATGAGCCGCGGGTTCCTGTTCAGCAACCCGAACGCCAAGAGCACGTGCGGGTGCGGGCTTTCTTTTAACGCGTAAAGGGGTCTGTCCCCGGTTATGCGCGCCGGGGTCAGACCCCGAGAAGCGATTATGTCAACGAGCACCGAAACCATTGAAGAACTCGCCACACGCGAATACAAGTACGGGTTCGTCACCGATGTCGAAGCCGAAGCCATTCCGGCGGGGTTGAACGAAGATATCGTGCGGATGATCTCGGCCAAGAAGCACGAGCCCGAATGGCTCCTCGAGTGGCGGCTCAAGGCGTATCGTGTCTGGCAGAAGATGAAAGAGCCGACGTGGCACAACCTGAAGATCAACCCGATCGACTACGAGAGCATCATCTACTACTCGGCGCCCAAGCAGCGGCCGAGCCTGAAGAGCCTGGACGAGGTCGATCCGGAGATTCGCAAGACGTTCGAGAAACTCGGCATCCCGATTGACGAACAGAAGATGCTCTCGGGAGTCGCAGTCGACGCGGTGTTCGACAGCGTGTCGGTCGCCACGACGTTCAAGAAGCAGCTGGCCGAGGTCGGGATCATCTTCTGCTCGTTTTCAGAAGCGGTACAGCATCACCCTGACCTGGTGAAGAAGTACCTGGGCTCGGTCGTGCCGCACACGGACAATTTCTACGCAGCCCTGAACTCGGCGGTGTTCTCAGACGGTTCGTTCGCGTACATTCCGAAGGGTGTGCGCTGCCCGATGGAGCTGTCGACCTACTTCCGCATCAACGCGAAGGGCTCGGGACAGTTCGAGCGCACCCTGATAGTGGCCGAGGAAGGATCTGTACGTCAGCTACCTCGAAGGCTGCACGGCGCCGATGCGCGATGAGAATCAGCTGCACGCGGCTGTCGTCGAGCTCGTGGCGCTCGACAATGCCACGATCAAATACTCAACCATCCAGAACTGGTATCCGGGCGACAAAGACGGCAAGGGCGGGATCTACAACTTCGTGACCAAGCGCGGCAACTGCCAAGGCGTCAACTCGAAGATCACCTGGACGCAGGTCGAGACCGGCTCGGCCATCACCTGGAAGTATCCGAGCTGCATCCTGCAGGGCGACAACTCTGTGGGCGAGTTCTACTCAGTCGCGACGACCAACAACCGGCAGCAGGCCGACACCGGCACGAAGATGATCCATCTCGGCAAGAACACGCGCAGCACGATCGTCTCCAAGGGCATCTCGGCCGGCAAAGGCCAGAACACCTACCGGGGCCAGGTCAGGATCGCGAAGAAAGCCGCGGGGGCGCGCAACTACTCGCAGTGCGACTCGCTCCTCATCGGCGACAAGTGCGGCGCGCACACGTTCCCATACCTCGAGATCGGCAACAGCAGCGCAAAGGTCGAGCACGAAGCGTCCACGTCGAAGATCGGCGAGGACCAGATTTTCTATCTCCGGCAGCGCGGCCTCTCAGCCGAAGATGCGGTCAACATGATCGTGAACGGCTTCTGCAAGGACGTATTCCGCGAGTTGCCGATGGAGTTCGCCGTCGAGGCTCAGAAACTGCTGGGTATCAGCCTGGAAGGCTCGGTCGGATAGGAGCCGCATAACAACAATCATGCTTGAGATCAAGAATCTGCAGGTCCGCGCTGGAGGCAAAGACATCCTCCGAGGTATCAATTTCAACGTGAACAAAGGCGAAGTCCACGCCATCATGGGTCCAAATGGCTCGGGCAAGAGCACCCTGGCTCGGGTCCTGGCCGGCCATCCGGACTATGAAATCGCTGCCGGGTCGGTGACCTACAACGGCAGAGACCTGCTGGAGATGGCGCCCGAAGATCGTGCACGCGAGGGCCTGTTCATGGCGTTCCAGTATCCCGTCGAGATTCCCGGGGTCAACAACGCGTATTTCCTGAAGGCTGCGATTAACGCCAAAAGGAAACATCAGGGCCTTCAAGAGCTCGACGCCATGGAGTTCATGGCGCTCGTCCGGGAGAAAGCCAACATTCTCCACATCGATCCCGCGCTGCTGAGCCGGCCGGTCAACGAAGGGTTCTCGGGCGGCGAGAAGAAGCGGAATGAGATCTTCCAGATGGCTGTGCTCGAACCGAAGCTCGCCATTCTCGACGAAACGGACTCGGGGCTCGACATCGACGCGTTGAAGACGGTTGCCGAGGGCGTGAATGCGATGCGCTCGGCGGAACGCGCGATCGTCGTCGTCACCCACTATCAGCGCCTGCTGAACTACATCGTGCCCGACTTCGTGCACGTGCTGCAGGACGGACGTATCGTGCGTTCGGGCGGGAAAGACCTCGCGCTGCATCTCGAAGAAAAGGGCTACGGCTGGCTCGAAGCCGAACCGCAGCTGATGTAGGGAACAATGTCTCAACTCGTCGATCAGGAAAAACCCGCTACCCCGCAGCTCGCGCATTACGTCGCCGAATATCAGCGCTCAGTTGCTCAGAGACCGGCACAGCCGCTGTGGGTGTCGCAGACGCGCAAGAGCGCGATCGCGCAATTCGAGCGCCTCGGCTTTCCGACCACCAGGATGGAGCAGTGGCGGTTCACGAGCGTTGCGCCGATTGCCGAACGCACATTTACGCTCGCAAGCGATGGTGCCGCCGGGGTTGCCGGCAAACAGGTTGCGCCGCTCAGCGCGCCGGTCGGATTTGCCGTCTGCGTGAACGGCCGGTTTGCGAGCGGCCTGTCGCAGCTCAGCACGCTACCGAAGGGTGTTCGCATTACCGGGCTGGAAGCCGCACTGACGGCGAATCCGACGCTCGTCGAGCCTTATCTCGCCAAACTCTCACTGACCGAGACCAACGCATTTACGGCGCTCAACACCGCATTTCTCCGCGATGGCATCGCCGTCTTCATCGATCGCGGCGTCGTGCTCGAGCGGCCGCTCGAGCTGACATTTGCGTCGGTGGCCCAGGGGAATTCCAGCGTATCGCATCCACGGCTGCTCGTCGTCGCCGGCGAAGGCTCGCAGGCAACGCTCGTTGAACGCTACGTGGGCACCGGCTCTGCGTTTACCAACGCCGTCGGCGAGATCTGGCTTGGCCCAAACGCAGTCATCGACCATTACAAGCTGCAGGAAGAGCCCGAAGACTCGTTCCACATCGCCAGTATGTTTCTCCACAGCGCGCGCAGCGGCAATTTCTCGTCGCACTCGCTGACGTTCGGCGGCGGACTCGTCCGAAACGACGTCATCGCAACGCTCGCCGGCGAAGGAATTGACTGCACCCTGAACGGCCTGTATGTCGGCCGAGGCAAACAGCTGATCGACAACCACACGACTATCGATCATGCGATGCCGCATTGCGGGAGCCACGAGGTGTACAAGGGGATTCTCGGAGAGCAGTCGCGCGCGGTGTTCAACGGGAAAATCATCGTGCGGCCCGACGCACAGAAGACCGACGCCAAGCAGACGAACAAGGCGCTGCTCCTTTCGAACGAAGCGGTCATCGACACAAAGCCAGAGCTCGAGATTTTTGCCAACGACGTGAAGTGCACGCACGGTGCGGCTATCGGCCAGATCGACGAAGCGGCCATGTTCTACCTGCGATCCCGAGGGCTTGGCGCGTCTGAATCGCGCGCGATGCTCGTGCACGCGTTCGCCGGCGACATCCTGAACCGGGTGAAAATCCCGCCCGTTCGTGAATACCTCGAAGAGAAATTGACGGCGCGACTGCCCCATGTCGAGTAACACCACCCCAACACACTGGGAAACGCGCGCCGGAGACCCCGGCCTTGCCACGGCGTTCGATGTCCAGAAAGTTCGGCGCGACTTCCCCATTCTGAATCAGCGCATTCACGGCAAGCCGCTCGTGTATCTCGACAACGCGGCCACGACTCAGAAACCGCAGGCGGTCATCGACGCCATGGTGCGTAGTTACGCACAAGAGAACGCCAATATCCATCGCGGTGTCCATCTGCTCAGCGAGCGCGCAACGCGCTTGTATGAAGACGCCCGCGAAAAGGTTCAGGCATTCCTGAACGCCCCTGACCCGCGCGAAATCATCTTCGTGCGGGGCACGACCGAAGCCATCAACCTGGTCGCGCAGACGTTTGGGCGTGTGAACATCGGCAGGGGCGATGAGGTGCTCATCAGCGAGATGGAGCATCATTCGAACATCGTGCCCTGGCAGCTCATCTGCGAGGAGAAGGGTGCGCAGCTCAAGGTCATCCCGATTACGGACGAAGGCGAGCTGCGGCTGGATCTCGTCGACAGCCTGCTGACCGATCGCACCAAGATGGTCGCCGTCGTGCACGTGTCGAACTCGCTCGGCACCATCAATCCGATTACGGCGATCGTCGAAAAAGCCCACGCCCGCGGTATTCCCGTCCTCGTGGACGGCGCGCAGGCGGTGGCGCACATGCCCGTCGACCTGCAGGCGCTCGGCTGCGATTTCTACGCACTGTCCGGGCACAAGCTCTTTGGGCCTACGGGCATTGGCGTGCTGTGGGGCCGTCTGCCGTTGCTCGAAAAGATGCCGCCCTATCAAGGCGGCGGCGACATGATCAGCGCGGTGACGTTCAAGAAGACCACCTACAACGTCGTGCCGAACAAGTTCGAGGCTGGTACCCCCAACATAGCGGGCTCGGTGGGCCTCGGCGCCGCCATCGACTATTTGAAGGGCATCGATGTCGCGGCAATGCAGGCGTACGAAGCCGAACTGCTTGCCTATGGCACCAGAGCGCTCACCTCTGTGCCCGGGATCCGGATGATTGGCACCGCGTCTAAGAAAGCGAGCATCCTGTCGTTCGTCATGGACGATGTGCACCCGCACGACATCGGCACGATTCTCGACCAGGAGGGCGTGGCCATCCGAACCGGCCATCACTGCACGCAGCCGCTCATGGAACGGATGTCGGTTCCGGCGACCGCGCGCGCCTCGCTGGCGCTGTACAATACGAAAGAGGAAATCGACGCGCTCGTCGGCGCGCTCGCCAGGGTGCGCGAAATCTTTTCCTGACGTTTGAGCGCCGCGGCGCGGGGCGATGGGACCCCGCAAGCGGCGCGAAAGGAGCGGGCGTTGGGGCCCCGCGACTAATAATGGACCTACGCGAGCTGTATCAAGAGGTCATACTCGACCACAACAAGCGGCCACGCAATTTCCGCGTGCCCGACCCGGTGAACCGCAAAGCCGAAGGGTACAACCCGCTGTGCGGCGACAAGATCACCGTGTTCCTGTACGTCGAAGGCGACACCATCAAGGATCTTGGCTTCCAGGGCACGGGCTGCGCCATCTCGAAGGCCTCGGCTTCGATGATGACCGACGCATTGAAGGGCAAAACCCTGGCCGAGGCAAACGCGTTTTTCGAGCAGTTTCACGCGATGGTCACAGCGCCCGCGACCTCCGAGGTCAAGGCCGACTCGCTGGGCAAGCTGGCCGTCCTGTCCGGCGTGCGCGAGTATCCGATGCGCGTCAAGTGCGCCAGCCTCGCCTGGCACACGCTGAAGGCGGCGATGACGGCCGAGCACGAAGTCGTGTCGACGGAGTAACCCGCATGAGCGACCGCATCATCCCGCTGGCCGACGCTCCGGAGCCTCACGCAGCGGCCGAAACCGAACCACCGGCTGACGACGCTCAGACCGCCGCGAGCGAAACGCCTGCCACATTCACCCCTGACCCGCTCAACACGCTGAAGTTGAAGCCTCTTCTGGTCGACGCGGTATCGAAGGTGTTCGACCCGGAGATTCCGGTCAACATTTACGAGCTCGGCCTGGTCTACGACCTCGACGTCGACAGCGCGTCGAACGTACAGGTGCGCATGACGCTGACCGCGCCCGCGTGCCCTGCGGCACAGACGATTCCTCTCGATGTCGAACGTCGCATACGCGAAGTGGCTGGTGTGAACGACGTGAAGGTTGCGGTCGTGTGGGACCCGCCGTGGACTCGAGAGAGAATGTCGGAAGTCGCTAAGCTGACGCTGGGTATGTACTGATACCTGCATTGGCAGATTGGTAGATTGGTAGATTGATTGGCGGATTGAAAAAGATCAGTACGTAGTGTCCGGCTTCAGCCGGACCGTCATCTCCCAATCCACCAATCTACCAATCTGCCACTTCAGAAGGTCCAATGTCTCGTCAGGATGCCCATCACCGGATAACGATTCCTGATTTCCACGACTTTGTCGTAGTAACCCTGTTTCGAGAACTCACCCACCAGATAACGATCTCGTAATTGGCGCAGCTCGTAACGATAGATGTCGTTCACGATCGCCCGCGCGGTGATCGGAGGTGTCGTGGGTTTCGGAATGACGCCGTGCCGTGCCAATTGTTCGAGGACGTCCGGCCTGTAACGGTAGATCATGGAAATACCGATAAGATCAGCATTTGGGCCCTTCCAAACCGATTCCGCCACATCCTTCACAGCAACGCAGGCGCGCGCAGCCCGTCAGCACGGGACGTCCGGCCGATGGCACCGACGTGCTCCAGGTGCTGGTGTTCAGCAAGCTCCTGACGCCGGATCAGATTGAAGCGGTCCGGCGTACCGCCAAGGTGAAGTCGTTGACAATCGAACAGACGCTTGTCAGCCTGGGGATCGCCACCGAGGTGCAGGTCGCCGAAGCTCTGGCACGATACTCCGGGCTTCGATTCGTCAAAATCAACCCGCTCGATCTCGACCTCGACGTCGTCACCACCGCCTTGTCGGGTCCGTTCGCACGCCGGCACGGGCTGATCGCCATCTCGAAGAATGACACGACGCTGACGGTTGCCGTGCACGATCCGCTCGCGCCGTTTCCGATCGACGACATTCGAAGCGTCACCGGTCTCGAGGTCGAGCGCGTCGTGGCAACCCGCAGCGACGTCGAGGCGCTGAACCGCGCGTTCTACGGACTGAAGACGAGCCTCAAGAGCGCGGAAAAGCAGCTCACCTCGAGCTGGCTGTCGGTGGATCTCGGCAACCAGGAATTTCTCTCGTCCGAGACCGAAGAGCTCGACCCGGCCGCGGCGCCGGTCATTACGGCGCTGGATCATATCCTGAGCTACGCGTTCGAGCAGCGCGCCTCTGATATTCACTTCGAGCCCAAGCGCGACGCGACCCTGGTGCGGCTGCGCATCGACGGCGTACTGCACGAAGTGCACCTGATTCCGCGCATGGTGTATCAGGCGATCGTCTCTCGCATCAAGCTGCTGTCGGGCTGCAATCTCGCCGAGAAACGCAGGCCGCAGGATGGCCGAATCAAGCGCGAGCAGGGCAGACGCGAGATCGAGCTTCGTGTGTCGACGATGCCCACCGCGTTTGGCGAGAAAGCCGTGCTTCGTATCTTCGATCCTGATATCCTCCTCAAACAGGTCGATCAGCTCGGCTTTTCGTCCATCGAGCTGCCGCTCTTCTTCAATTTCCTGTCGAAGACCAACGGCATCATTCTGGTAACCGGGCCGACCGGGAGCGGGAAGACCACGACGCTCTACTCCGCTCTGAAGTTTCTCGCCAAGCCAGAAGTGAACATCGTGACGATTGAAGACCCGATCGAGATGATCCACGATGAGTTCAACCAGGTGGCCGTTCGTCCGCAAATCGAGGTCACGTTTGCCACGGCGCTGCGAACGGTTCTCCGGCAGGATCCCGACATCATCATGGTCGGCGAGATCCGCGACACCGAAACCGCCGAATATGCCGTGCAGGCGGCGCTGACGGGCCATCTCGTGCTGTCGACCCTGCACACCAACGACGCGCCCTCGTCTATTACCCGGCTGCTCGATCTGAAGGTGCCGGGGTTCCTAATCAGCTCCACGGTGCTCGGCATTCTCGCGCAGCGCCTCGTGCGCGTCATCTGCACGCACTGCGCCGAGGAATACGCGCCGACGCTCGAAGAATCGCTGGCACTGGGAGTGTCGCTGGACGAGCTCTCGCGGAGGATCCTCAAGCGGGGCCGCGGGTGCCTGCAATGCCGGCAGACCGGATACAGCGGCCGTGACGGCATTTTCGAGATTCTCCCCATCACCGACACAATCCGGCGTCTAGTCTCCGAGCAAGCCGACAGCGCGAAACTGTTCGACGCCGGCCGCACAGCCGGCATGCGGACGCTGCGCGAAGCGGCCGTCGAGAAGGTCCTCAGCGGCACAACGACGGTCAGCGAAATGGTCCGCGTCACCGGAAAGTGAAGCTGTGCCTGAGGCCATCTCAACCATCAGAATCCGATGAGCGCGCGGCGTCCGAAAAAAGCCTCACAACTGGCCACGGCTCTCATCGAGCACAGCTCCGACGCCATCGCATTGGTCGACGAAGCCGGAACGGTGTTATACGTCAATCCCGCTGCCGCCGGCATGCTGAGCCGCCCGATTACCGACATTGTCAACGCCAGCGTCTTCCGCTGGGTGCACGACGACGACGTATTGGCGATGCGGTCGAGCGTCAGCAAAAGCCTCGAGCTGCCGGGCATCCCGGTCAAAAGCGCGTACCGGCTCGAGCACAAGGACGGCACATCGCGGCACATTGAGAGCATCGCCGTGAATCGCCTCGACGATCCGAGCATCCGCGGCATCATCATCAACTACCGGGACGTCACCGAAAGCAAGCGCGCCGTCGAGGCCCTGCGCGAAGGTGAGGCACGGTACCGTCGACTGACTGAGCAAACGACGGACATCATCTACAACTGCGATCTGGATGGGCGTTTCACATACGTCAACCCGACGGCCACGAGGCTGATGAAGTACAGCCAGGCGGAGCTGCTGGGTCGGCATTTCCTCTCGCTCATCCGGGACGATTACAAAGCACGCACCGCTGAGTTCTACGAGCGGCAGCGGAGTCAGCACATCCGCTCGACCTACTACGAGTTTCCAGCCATCGCCAAAGACGGCACCGAGGTCTGGTTCGGGCAGAGCGTGCAGATCGTCGAGGAACACGGCTGTGCGGTCGGCGTCCAGGCCATCGCGCGGGACATCACCCAGCGACTGGCACTCGAAGATCAGCTGAGACAGGTGCAGAAGATGGAAGCCATCGGCCGGCTCGCGGGCGGCGTCGCGCACGATTTCAACAACGTGCTGACAGCCATTCTCGGCGCAGCCGATCTGTTGGCGTTACAGCTCGAGTCCGATGATCCGAGACGCGCCGAGGCCGACGCCATCAAACGCGCGGCCGATCGCGGCGCCGCGCTCACCAAGCAGTTGCTCGCCTTCAGCCGGCCCCAGCGTGTGGCCGCCACAATCGTCGACGTCGCCGCAATCGTCACCGGCATGGAGCAGCTGCTGCGGCGGCTGGTGCTCGACAAGGTCGCCATATATGTGGCTGTGAGCCCGCGGCCTCTGCCGGTTCGCGCCGACGAAGCGTCGCTCAATCAGATCGTGCTGAACCTCGTCGTCAATGCCCGCGATGCGATGCCCGGCGGCGGCACCGTCACGATCGAGATGGGTGTCATCGAGCTGGGCGACCCGCTGGCGTCCACGCTCGGCATCTTGCCCGGGCATTACGCGGGCATTACCGTTTCCGATACCGGCCATGGTATTCCGGCAGACATCCAGCGCCATCTGTTCGAGCCGTTTTTCAGCACGAAGCCGGCCGACAAGGGCACAGGGCTGGGGCTGACGATCGTTTATGGGATTGTGAAAGGCCTTGGCGGCGCGATCGAAGTGCAGAGTGAGGCTGGCCAGGGCGCCGCGTTCGCGATCTATCTACCGCTGGTGGGCGAGGGGAAATAATTAGTCGGCAGTCGATAGTCGATAGTCGATTGTCGGTAGCGAATATAAAACGAACCTCGTGATATCTTCTAGCAAATGGGCGTCAAGGCGTGCTCGGTATCGTTCACAGACGTGCGAGGGATCAGGCACACAGCCGAAGTCGAGGCCGAGTCACTGTACGAGGCAGCGGTGCAAGGAATCAGGCGACTGAACCAGGATCCGTGGCTCGAGCGCATCGGACCGGGCACAAAACTCGAGATCGAGATTCGCGAGCCGTCGGCGAAGCATTCCATCACCGTCGAACAGGTCGAACGCTGGCTGGCGGGTGCGACGAAGAATCCCACCGAGGCGACCAAGAAAGCCAAGCTCAAATTGCTCTTAATTCAACGATGACGTCGTATCGTTGTCGATGGGCGCCTACTTGCCGCGTCGGACGTCGGCGAGGATTGCTTCCGCCAGCTTGGGGCTGACCGCACACGTCGTGTCATTGATGCGGCAAGCCGCGATGGTGAGTCCGCAGCCACAGTCGCAGGGCTCTTCATTCAGCCGCTTCAACGCGACCGTTTTCTGATCGCCCGTGAGCACCGAGAGGTCGAGGCCCGGAATGTCGGTGGCTTTGGCGTTGCTCGCGAGGACGGCTTGTTTTTCTTCCGTCCCGTACTCCACGTCAGCATCGACGGGCAGCTTCGCCAGCACGCGTGTTTCGAGCTCAATCTGCGCCGCCCGGATCTGGCCGATGTGCTTCTGCATCATTTTCAGATCGGGCCCCACCATGAATGTCGTCGGCAGCGCGAAAATTCCCGGGAACGCGTCGCTCAATTCCTTTGTTTCCGCGACGATCGGATAGTTCATCTTGTAGTCGGCGGCAAATCTCGACACATGCTCGCCCGGATCGTCCTCTGAGAGCACGCCGATGATCACGAGGTGGTCCTTGTACTGCGTCTGAAGCTTGACGAGGTCTGGAATCTCTGCGCGGCAGGGCGCGCACCACGTCGCCCAGAAATTGAAGATGGTCACTTTTCCTGCCAGATCTTTGTTCGTAATCGTTTTTCCATCGATCGTCGTCATGGTGAGCGACGGAATCTCACGGGGATTCTTGACAAACCGGACGCGAGGCTTGCCGGTGGCGTTCGTGTCGGTGGCAGACGTGAGTTGTTGACCTACCTGGCGGGTATACCGAACGGCCATGAAGCCGCCGATCCCCAGCGCCAGCACGATCACCGCGCCCCAGAGCGTCTTCGTATTCATAGACAATTCACAGAGCCGACTGCCGGCCCGCTCCCGTCGTTTCCGGCACCGCTTTCGGCAATTCCGGAGTGAAATCCTCTCCAGGGTTTACGAACCGGTCTCCCTCGATCTTATATTGCTTGTCGTACAAGTGCCTATAGCGGCCGCCGGCGACCAGCAGCTCATCGTGCGTGCCGCGCTCGACAATCTCGCCGCCCTCCAGCACCAGAATCTGGTCGGCGCTTCGAATCGTCGACAGCCGGTGGGCGATGACGAAGGTCGTCCTGCCCCTACGAAGCGCATGGAGGCCATCCTGAATCAGCGCCTCGCTCTCGCTGTCGAGACTGGATGTCGCCTCGTCGAGAATCAGCACGCGCGGGTCGGCGAGAATGGCGCGGGCAATGGCGACGCGCTGGCGCTGGCCGCCCGACAATTTGACGCCGCGCTCCCCCACGATCGTCTCGTACTTGTTGGGAAACTTGTCGACGAACTCATCGCAATGCGCAATCCGGCTGACCGCCTTCACTTCGACCGCCGTCGCATTCGGTCGCGCGAACCTGATGTTTTCCGCGATCGTGCCGTCAAACATGAAATTGTCCTGAAGTACGACGCCCAGCTGAGAACGATAGTCGCGGAGCCGCACGCCCGCGAGATCTCGCCCGTCTACCAACACCCGGCCCTCCTGAGGCCGGTTGAACGCCATCACGAGGCTGATGAGGGTGCTCTTGCCCGATCCGCTGGACCCGACGAGCGCCGTCGTCGTCCCGGCCGCGGCGCGAAACGCCACGTGCTTCAGCACAGGTACGCCGGCGTCATATTCAAACGACACGTCGTCGAACACGACTTCGCCTTTCAGTGTTTCGAGGGGCTGGCGCGTCACATCTTCTTCATCCTCTGTCGCCATCGCTCTGATTTCGCGGATGCGATCGAGGCCCGCGAGCGCCTCGGACAGCTGCGTTCCGATCGACGACATCTGGATGAGCGGCGCCGCCAGCATCCCGACGAAGAAGATGTACATGATGAACTCGCCGAGCGTCATGGTGCCGGCGAGAATGGCCCGGCCACCGACGACCATCATGACCACACCAATCGCACCGATAACGATGCCGCCGAATGAGGTGACCGCAGAAATGCCAGTGAGCGTCCTGCGGACGTTCGCAAAGAGATTCAGCACGCCCGTGGCGAAGACGCGATCCTCGCGCTCTTCGGCGATGTAGGCTTTGACGATTCGGATGCCGCCGAACGACTCGGCCAGCCGGCCGGAGATTTCGGCGGTGATCTTTCCGCGTTCGCGAAAGAGCGGGCGCAGCCTGCCGAACGCCACGATCATCCCCGCAGCAAAGATCGCCAGGACGACGATGCTGATGAGCGTGAGCTGCCAGTTGAGATAGAACAACACGGCCAGCGCAATGACTGCCGTGACGAGCCCGCCGATCAACTGAACGAGACCCGACCCCACAAGGTTACGAATGCCCTCGGCATCATTCATCACGCGCGAGATCAGCACGCCTGTCTGGGTCGAATCGAAGTAGCTGGTAGGAAGCCGCGTGATGTGCCGCTGCATGCTCATGCGCATGTTGGCAATGGCCCGCTGCGCCGCCACCCCCAGCACCTGCGAGAGCGCAAATGACGTCGCGGCGTCCACGAGCGTTGCGGCGCCTGCCGCAAGGGCGAGCGGGATCAGCAGGTCGGCCCTGTTCTGACCGATCACATCATCGATGAGAAATTTGGAGGTGGCGGGAAGGACGAGGCCGGCAAGCCTGTTGACGAGCATCAGTATGAGGCCTAGCGCGAGCCGGCCACGATGCGTCCAGACCAGCGCACGGGCCTCGGCCCAGGCATTGGTGACGTTGACTTTGCGCTTTCGGGGTTCAGGCACGCGTCTTCTTTAGACGTACGGTTCCGGGTTCGAGGTTCTGGGTTCCGCGTTCATCGCGTCCAGGCTTCGCCGGGTCTTGGAGAGCAAGACCCGGCCTACAGCAGTTAGTACGTAGGGCGGGTCCTGTGGACCCGCCGCGAGGATCCTCACCTCGTCAGCTTCCGATACTTAATCCGGTGCGGCTGGTCCGCCGCGGTGCCGAGGCGCCGATGGCGATCCGCCTCGTAGTCCTGGTAATTCCCCTCGAACCACACCACCTCGCTGTCGCCTTCGAACGCGAGCATGTGTGTGGCAATGCGGTCAAGAAACCAGCGATCGTGGCTGATCACGACGACGCAGCCCGCAAACTGCAGGAGCGCTTCTTCCAGGGCTCGCAGCGTGTCGACGTCGAGGTCGTTGGTCGGCTCGTCGAGCAACAGCACATTGCTGCCGTTGCGCAGGAGCTTTGCAAGATGCACTCGGTTGCGTTCGCCGCCCGACAATTCACCGACCAGGCGCTGCTGGTCGCGTCCCCTGAAGTTGAACCACGAGACGTACGCGCGTGAGGCCACCGTCCGCTTGCCGAGCGCGATCTCGTCTTCGCCGCCGCTAATCTCGTCGTGAACCGTCTTGTTGGAGCTCAGCGAGTCCCGGCTCTGATCCACGTGGCCGAGCTTTACGGTCTCACCGAGCCGAAGCGTGCCGTCATCGGGCTTTTCCTGCCCGGTAATCATGCGAAACAGCGTGGTCTTGCCCGCGCCGTTCGGGCCGATGACGCCAACAATGCCGCCGCGGGGCAGCGTAAAGTTCAAATCATCGATGAGCAGCTTGTCGCCATACGCCTTACGGAGATCGCGCGACTCGACCACAACGTCGCCGAGCCGTGGGCCGGGCTGAATGTAGATTTCGACGTTCTCGATCTGCTTCGCCGTATCCTGCCCGAGCAGCTCTTCGTATGCTTTCAGACGCGCCTTCCCCTTCGCCTGGCGCGCTCGCGGCGCCATGCGGACCCATTCGAGCTCCCGGGCAAGCGTACGCTGTCGCTTCGATTCGGTTTTCTCCTCGAGCTGCAGGCGCTTCTGCTTCTGCTCGAGCCACGACGAGTAATTGCCCTCCCACGGGATGCCTGAACCGCGATCGAGCTCGAGAATCCAGCCCGCCACGTTATCGAGGAAGTACCGATCGTGCGTGACCGCGACGACCGTGCCCTGATAATCCTTGAGGAAACGCTCGAGCCAGGCGACCGACTCGGCGTCAAGATGGTTCGTGGGCTCGTCCAGTAATAGCAGGTCCGGCGATTGGAGCAGCAATCGGCATAGCGCGACCCGTCTGCGCTCGCCACCGGACAACGTCTTGACGTCGACGTCTGGCGGCGGAAGGCGCAACGCTTCCATGGCGAGCTCGAGCTTCGAGTCGAGCTCCCACGCGCCAGCGGCGTCGATCTTGTCCTGGACGCGTGCCTGCTCGGCGAGGACCTTGTCCATCTCGTCCGGCGAGAGATCCTGGGCGAACTTCTCGTTGATTTCATCGAACCGCTGGAGCAGCGCGCGAATTTCAGAGACGCCCTCATCGACGATGTCCTTCACGGTTTTCGTCGGATCGAGCTGAGGCTCCTGAGGCAAGTAGCCGCTCGTGATGCCGTCTGCTGGAAAGGCTTCGCCGACGAAGTCGTGATCGACACCGGCCATAATCTTCAGCAGGGTGCTCTTGCCGGATCCGTTCAGGCCGAGAACGCCGATTTTCGCGCCGGGCAGAAACGACAGCCAGATATCTTTCAGCACCTGGGAATCAGGCGGGTACACCTTACCCAGGCCTTTCATCGTGTAAATGAATTGGGGCATTTTTATCAGACCGTTTGCCGTCTCAACGCGGAGGCGCGAGGACGCAGGCTCAACTTGAGTAAGCTATCAATTGTAACAGGCCGGGATGGGAGGGCCGTTTTCCGTCATGGCAGAGGGCAGATGGCAGAGGGCAGAGGTACTCTCTGCCATCATCCATCTGCCATCTGCCCTGACGTGCTTCAAACCTGTATCTGCCCTGACACCTTACATGCATCAGACCTGCACACCCGGGGGCTGCGTGTTCGGTCGGGCAGGTGGAACGATGGGTGTCTGCGGCAACGGGATTGAGGGCTTGTGCACGCCCGGCGCCTGCACTGCCGCCGGCACCTTCAAACGTTCTCTGATCAGCTCCTCTGCACGCGCGAAGAGCTCTTCCTTCGAGAGCTTCCCGGCATCGACGTCGGCCAGAATCGACCGCTGCGCTTTGTACTCGCGGTTCTCAACGCCCGCTTTGCTCTGGAGCATGCGCCATGCCTTGCGACGCTCGACGCAGAACAGCACGAGCTGTCGTGAGAGCGATCGGTATTCGACGTCACCCTTCGGACCCTGCACCTTGATGTAGACGCCGAAGTCGGGCACGAAGGAGCGATGGTCGCGAACGAGGTAACGCCGGTAAACGACATCCTGCTGCGTAATCCGCACCAGCATGTTCTCGAGCGGAATCAGCTTTTCCGCGTCCTCCTTCTTGATCTTCTTCAGATGGTTGCGGAATCGCGCCTCGGTGGCGCACCAATGCGCGACCGTATAGCGGTACGGCTCGTTGGTCGCCTTGAACTTCGTCTCATACCAGTCCGATTCCATGGAGGGATTGCCCTTCACGTCGAGCGCTTCCTGGTACGTTTCGCCCATCCTCGGGTTGAACACGAACTCGGGCGCGCCGCGCGAGTCGCGAACGCGCTGCGCCTGAGTCAGCGCCATGTCATCCGCCACTCCATGCTCTGGCTGGCAGGTCGTGAAGCACTGATAGAACGCTGTGCCACGGTACTCGAGGCCGTCCAGAATCGACTTGTAGAGCTTCGGGGCGTTCGCGATTGACACCTGCGCGATGAACGGCGACCCATGGCCGGCCAGAAACGTCTCGGCCACGGTCTTCTTTTCGGTGTTCTTCCCCTGGGTCGCGCTCCCGAACACGTTCATGTCGTTGCCGCCCAGCATCGGGGTGGAGTCTGAATTCTGGCCGCCGGTGTTTGAATACACCTGCGTGTCCAGCATGAGCGCCTTCACGTTCGGCCGATTCTGGAGGATGACCTTCGAGGTGTTCTGATATCCGATGTCGCCCATACCTCCATCGCCGCCCACGACCCACGCCTTCGGCAGCTCGAGGATTTCCTGATCGGTCATCACGGCGTCGCTGAAGTGCACGTATTCGTAGAACTCCCGCGCGTTGATGACGTTCTCCTCTCGATGCATCAGGGCATCGGTCAGGCGCTCCGGAATAACCGAGCGGCGCCCGTGGTCCACGATAAAACTCTCGCCCAGGAGCCAGCCGACGGTGATGCCGTCCTGGAAGAGCGAGTTCATCCACGGATAGGGATGCGGGTTGTTCGACGGCGTCGAGCCGTACACGGTGTTGCAGCCGGTGTGGGCCGCCATAGCCATCACCGACATGCCGTTGGCAAGCCGGCCGTCGATGGCCTGCAGGTTCTTGTGGTTGAACGCCTCCTGTCGGAGGACGGCCGTCATCGCGCTGACCAGATCCTGGTCCGAAATGGGACCGTGCGCCGCCATGCGCGCCTGCGTGTCCTTTTCGTCCTCGCCTCCAAGGCCCATGAGCAGATGCGCGACTGCCTGGCGATAGAGCGCATACTCTTCGGGGCTCCGTTCCCTGAGGGCGGTCAGCCGCGCCACACCCTGGCGATCCAACTCGTCGGCCTTGGCTCGGAACCGATCCGCTTTCGCGTGGAAGATCGGCCGCATATACGCTTCGGTCACCGACGTGATCGCCTTGAGAATGCTCTTTTCTCCGCAGCCGGCACAGGCGCCATCGCCTGAGACGAGCGCATCGTAGTTCCTGCGGACCATCAGCATGTTGCGCAGGGTCGCGGTCTTGGAATCCTGCGGTCGTGTGTCGCTGTAGAGGCCCAGGTACTTCTGCGAGGTATCCGGCAGCAGGTCCAAAAACGCGGTGCCTGTCTCGTGCTCCGCATTGACCTGTTCGGTTTCCTGCACCATCCTCAGCGCCTGGTGATCGCCGCACGCCGTGACACACGCTGCGCACCCTTTACACAAGTCGGAGACGAAGATGGAGAACACGCCCCCCGCACCGGGAGTCTTCTTTTCGGGCGTTGCGAAAATGGCGTTGGTCTTCTGGAACGCCAGCGGTACTTTGTCGAGGACCTCGAAGAACTGGCTCTTTGCCTCTTGCGAGAACCCGTCTACGACGTTCGTCACGTCGCGAATGATGTCCTGAAGCGGGGTCTTGGCATTCTTGGCCACCGCGTCTCGCATCAATTCGCGTGTCCGCTTTTCGATCTCAGGCAGCGAACGGAACATCTTCTGGCGCTCTCCGGCATCGGTGACGTAGTTGGTGACGGCCGTCCGCAGCACTGTTTCGAGATCCTGCGAACAATTCGGCAGCGCCGTGTCCGGGCACACGGCAATGCATTCCATGCACTGCGTACAGTTCTCAGGAATGTAGAGCGGCGTTTCGCGGCGGGCGACGTACTTCGACGCTGTGTCACCACTTCCCGCCGCCATGATGCCGAGCGACGAATACGCGTTGGCCGGCTGGTGGTACCCGAACTTCCCTCGGAACAGATTGTCGAACTCGGCGATTCGCGTGAGCGGCGTGCGCTCGTCCTGACCTTCGGGGACCGGATGCGAGCGGCAGCCACTACCGCATCCGTTGCCGTTGTGACCTTCGTCCATGACCGGCAGCAACGCCTTTCCGCGCATCGTCGAGCGATCGGCCGCGTTGAGCTCGCCCACGGGGATTTCGCGTACGCGACTGAAGCCCTGAGTCATGACTTCCATGTTGGACTTCACGACCCCTTCGCCGAGCCGTCCGAATTTCTTCACGTATTGCTTGTGGACAACCTCGTGGAACTGTTCCTGGGTAATTCCGAATTCCTGCAGGAGCGGCGACACCGAGAAAAACGCGCCGAGAAACGCGTTGCCCTGCATGCGCAGCTGAAGGTCGCCGCGGTCGGTCGCTTTTCGCGCAATCTCGAAACCCGGCAGCGTGAAGACCCGGATCTTCTTCTCGATAATCTGCTGGCGCGCCCACAGGGGCAGCCGCTCCCAGGCCTGTTCGCCCTCCTCCTCGGACTCCCACACCAGACAGCCGCCCTCCTGCATGCCGTCCAGCGGATTGCAGTGTGTGAAGGCTTTCGGATCGCAGCACAGCACCACGTTGGCATGACGGAGATCGCAGTTGACCCGGATGCGTTGAGGCGCGGCAACCATGAAGTACGCCGTCGGCGCACCTTTCTTTTCTGATCCGTACTTCGGGTTCGCGCTGACGTGAATGATCTCCTTGGGGTTGTCGAACTCGTCGACGACCTTGTCGCGGTCATAGAGCAGGTCGTTCAGGTCGCCGATGATCGCGCCGAGGTTCTTGCCGGTCGTGATGGCGCCCCAGCCGCCAACCGAGTGGAACCGCACGGCGATGTTGCCCTCAGGAAGCAGCGACGGGGCATCGTCCGACCTCACTTCATACGGGTGATCGATGCCTAACGCGATGAAGCGGACGCCTTCGTCGACACCTTTGCCGTCCTTGCGCCGGCGCTGACCGATGGCAAATTCGTATGCACCGATCGTGTGCTCGGGCCGGAAGTCGCGGGATCCCAGGCCATAGACCCCGGCAATCAATCGCGGCATCTGGTCGACGGTAATCTTCGGAATCCCTGCTTCGCCCATCAGCGCCTTGTTCAGCGCCGTGCGGACGTCGCGACCCATCGGGTTGTCGCCGGCCAGCGGCTCGTCTGTGCGCTCGAGGATGATGACGTTCTTCTTCCCGGCGAGTGCCTTGACGATTGCCGCTTCCGGGAACGGCCGGAATACGTTCGGGTGAATGGACCCGACTTTCGAGCCCCGTGTTTCGCGCAGGTAATCGATTGCGGCCTCGATGTTTTCCGCGGCTGAGCCGAGGGACACAAACACCGTATCCGCATCGTCGGTTCTGTATTGGCTGACAAGGCCGTAGTGGCGGCCGGTGAGCTCTCCGAAGTCCTTCCAGGCAGCTTCGAGAAAATCGAGAATCGGCTCGACGAAGTTGTCGCGCCGCGCCACGACACCTTGCATGTAGTGTTCCTGGTTCTGGACGGGACCAAGGAGCACGGGATTCGACAGATCGATCATTTTCGGCACGCGGCGACGCGTCGGACCAAACAACACACGCTGGCTTTCAGTGGGACACTCGATGATGTCGTCCGGAGCCCCGAGATACTCGCGGATGAGCGCTGATTCGTGTTTGTAGAACGTCCGCTCGAGATGCGACGTCAGGAAGCCGTCCATGACGTTCATGCCTGGCGTCAGGCTGAGCTCAGTGACACGCCGCAGCACAAGTGCCTGGTCGGCGGCCTGTTGGGCATCCTTGCCAAACAGGATGATCCAGCCGGTATCGAGCGCCCCGTAGACGTCGTCATGCCCGCAGTGCACGTTGAGGGCGTGTTTGGTGAGCGCCCGAGCGGCCACTTCCAGCACCATGGTGGAGCACTTGCCCGGCGCGTGGTAATACTGCTCGACGCCGTAAACCACGCCCTGCCCCGAGGTGTAGTTGACCACCCGCTTTCCGCACACCGAGTGCGCAATCGCACCGCCCTGTGCAGCATGCTCGCCTTCGGCCTCGACGGCAATCGTATTGCCCCCGAAAACGTTCAGTTTGCCTTCGGCAAAGGCCTGCTGGTAAAGCTCGCCGCCTTCTGTCGATGGGGTGATGGGGTAGAAGATACCGGCGTCGGCAATGCGGGTTTCAGTGTGGTATGAAACCAGCTGGTTGCCGTTAGCGGTGACGCGAATCCCAGGATACCGGGGTCTGCTCGACATGGACGCATCCCTCCGACCGTGGGCACCTCCCGCGCGTTGAGGTGTCTGCGGCGTACAGTTTTTTTGAGACGGGTGAGGGGTCTGGCCCCTTTTCCTTATTTCAGTGCATTTTACCCAACTGTCAAGATTTCGTCGAAAGATTTGTGGACGCCGACGGCCCGTCGTGTTATTCAATGAACACAACACACCCTCTGGGACGACACCCCTCGGTAATCTCGGGTGCGCATCCGCACCCTCAGGGAGGGACTGCGATGGGAATCGCGCTGTCGATCGTCGAGCTCCTCAAACGGGAACGCATTCCGTACACCTGGTTCCAGCACAAGCCGACCTATACGGCGCAAGAGGAAGCTGCGGCCTCTCACATCCGCGGACATTGCTGGGCCAAAGTGGTCATCTGCATGCTCGACGACCAACCTGCGCAAGCCGTCCTTCCGGCCCATTACGTCGTCGACCTGGAGCAACTACGGGTCCTCTCTGGCGCCTCGACATTGCGGCTGGCGAAGGAGGAGGAGCTGGCAGTGCTCTACCCGGAATATGAAGTGGGGGCGATGCCGCCGTTCGGAGCCGTCTTCGGCCACCGGGTGTTCGTCGAGCGCTGTCTGGTCGGCGAGCCGGAAATGGTATTTAACGCGGGAACCCACACCGACGCGATTCGAATGCATTACGGGGACTTCGCGGTGCTGGCAAAGCCCACGGTTGGACAGTTCTGCCGTTGTCGCAGCGCGAAGCAGATGGATTGAGGTCAGGGCGCCGTTTGCAGTAATCGCATCCGCGACGCTACTCTGAGGCTGCCCGGGCACGCCTGAGGATTGATCCATTCGGCGATTCAAGAGCAGGTGGCAAAGATTTCGTCGACAACTGCAGCGACCGGTTTATTCGTGTCGAATTGTTGCGCGGCCAAATTGCGGTAGACACTGAAGCGGGCGCGGATGACATGCTCCTCTCGCGCTGCCGAACGGCTGAACGGCCGACTCAATTGGCGGCGGACCGTCTCAGCGACACAGATCTCGAAGTCGAATGATGGCGGCAGTACCAGCGTCGATGCGCTGGCCACAATGTCCCAACGGGAGGCTCCGGTAGGCTGGATGGCTGTCGTCCGGGTAAGTCATGAAACCGGACGACAACGCCATGACCGTCTTGGCTTGCAACGAGGTAAGTGTCTCAAGGTACGTCTGCACGTTCCGCGCAGCGTAGGCATCGTGACCATGAGCTAGGAGAAATGCGGAAATGTCACCGGTGCGAAGGGCAAACTGTTCGTCGAGGTCCACGAACGCCATGCCGAGTCGCGCAGCGAGTGCCTGGCCCACCGTAGTTTTGCCTGCGCCGCCAGGACCAACGAGTCGAATCACGTGACCTTCGATTCGGTTCATTCTACGAAGGACTCGTGGCCTTCAATGCTACTGCCGACTCGACACCCTCAGCTTCTGAATCTGCTTGGTCGCGTCTTCGATCTGCGCTTCGAGAATGAGTTTGCCGATGTACGCGGTTGCCTTCCGCGGATCGCCCGTATGGCCCTGCCCATCGTTCGTCTTGCCCACGAGGAACTTGTCGACGCGCAACTGTGAGGGATCGAGGTACAGGAAGCTCGTGGTGTCCTGGCTGCCCGCGTGGCCACCCACCTCCTCCTTCGTCAGCCCGTTGGCCATCGCGATGGCGTCGCCTCGCCCGGGATAATAGTCGGTGATGTGGTGCACGCGGACACTCGTGCCGGCCCACTCCTTGTTGAGCATTTCCGACACGACTTTCTGCCCCGATTGATTCCCGCCACTATCACCGATGAACGCGATGTCGGTGAAACCGGCGTGCCGCAGGCTTCGCGCGGCGTATTCCAAAATTTTTTCGTAGACCTCCTGCGGTATGGTGATGGTACCAGCGAACCGCATATGGCCCGTGGCAGGCTTGGATCCCGAGGGAATGTCACCCTCTGGCACGTAGGCGAGGACGGGCGCAACGATCGCGTTCCCCAGCTGTTTCGCAATCTCACCGGCTTTGTACTTCACGAGAATGTTGTGCTTGCCCAGCACCATGTGGGGCCCGTTCTGTTCGGTTCCTCCGGTCGGAATAATCGCAGTTGTCTTGCCTGCCTTGACGGCGTCGCGGACTTCCACCCACGTGAGATTCTCAAGGAAGACGGTGTTTGGATTCTGCTGAGCTACGGCTGGAGTCGCACAGCAAATCGCGAACACCGCAAGAGCGAATGGCTGTCTCATACTTCTACCTCTTTTCGATGGTGACCCGGCGCACATCAATCCGAGTCACGGGCGCTTCGCCGTTAACGGGGACTTTCTCAATCGCTTCGACAACCTGAATGCCATCGACCACGCGTCCGAATGCCGAGTACTTGCCGTCGAGAACGGGGCTCGGAGCGAGGACGATGAAGAACGACATGTCTGCGCTCGCCGGATTCTCGCCGCGAGCCATCGACACTGTGCCCTTCACGTGTTGCGTGTCGTTGAACTCTGGCTGAAGATTCCGCACGAGACGCTGCTGTGATTCCGAGAGCGGCTCCGATCGTGTTGGCAGATAACCTGTCTGGATGACGAATCCTTTCGCGACCCTGTGGACACCCATGCCGTTGTAGACGCCGGCCTCCGCGAGTCGCAGGAAATTCCGCACATGTTCTGGAGCCTTGTCCGGCGTGAACTCAAGAGTGATGTTGCCCACGCTCGTCTCGAGCACGGCGCGATAGGCGCTCAACTCGGCGACGCTCTCGGTCGAGAAGCTCTCGGGCCGTGCGGCGGGCTTGTCGCGAATCGTCACCGATTTGACCGCAACACGCTCTTTCGGCCTGCCTTTTTCGTCGGCGGCCACTTCTGAAATCTTCTGCGCGATGAGGATTCCTTCGCTGACACGGCCGAACACGTCGTAGGTGCCGTCAAGGCCTGGCTGATCGGCGACGCAGATGAAGAACTGCGTGCCGCCGCTGTCCGGATTTCCTGCACCGACAACAGTTGACACGGCGCCGCGCGTGTTCTTCTCGCCACTACGTTCGGCCCTCAACACACCGAACCCGCCGGTGCCGTAGGCGTCGGCTTTCGACGCGTCCTTCGTGAGTGGATCGCCGCCCTGCACAATTCCCTGCCGCACGACACGGTGAAAGGTTGTTCCGGCGTAGGCGCCATCCTGCGCGTTCTTCATGAAGTAGCCGACGCGATTGGGCGCGACTTCTGGAAGAAGGTCGATCACGATCGTGCCGAGATCGGTCTCGATAACCGCCTGCTTGTTCCGCATCTCGTCGAGCGTGAGCGGCGTCGTGAAAAACTGAGGTGCCGCGGGAGGCTTCGCCGGGGCCGGGGCCGGCTTCGCTGGGGCGGGCTTCGGAGCTTGCCAAGCCGTAGCTCGCATCAAGTCAGGCGAGCGAAGGCTGGCGCAGATGAGAAGCGCCGCTGCGATCGCGCCTCTGAATGTGATCATGAGGTGGCAGGTATTATAAACTTCACCAAGGAATGACGTCGCGTGTTGCCGCAGTCGCGGCCCTTTTTCTCGCAGCTGTCAGCTGCGGCGGCAATAGTGGGACTCCAGCGGGATCTGCGGACCCAAAGGCCAGCGCTAACGCGGCGGTCTCTCCCGGTTCCAATGCCGAAGTCAGCGGCAAGATTGCGACAACGCTGGCTCCGCCGGTATCTCTCCTCGCGCTCGAGGTGAAGGGTGACGGCGAAGTGCCGGTCAAGTCCGAACCGGCCGTCATGGACCAGATCACGCTGGTGTTTTTACCTGCGTTCCTCATCGCACAGGCAGGCCAGCCGGTAGAGTTCCGAAACAGCGAGGACGTCCTTCACAACATCCGCGTGACCGAGGTCTATGGGCAAAAACCCGTCTTCAACGTCGCGAGCCCGCCCTACGGGAAGTACGAGCACAAATTCGAACGGCCGGGAATGTATACGGTCGGCTGCGATATCCACTCCACAATGCGATCGGACATCCTGATCACGGCGACACCATATATCACGACGAGCAATCAGGACGGTAGCTTCACGATCGCTGACGTGCGCCCTGGCGCGTATCAGCTGACCGTCTATGGTGGAGGCGATCCGATTGTGCGGACGGTTGAAGTGAAAAGCGGCCGAACGGATCTGGGAATCATAAGGTGATCATGGCAGATCGCAGAGGGCAGATGGCAATTTCTGCCATTTGCCATTTACCCTCTGCCATGACACCCGTACTGTTATTAGCTATCTATTCAGTTGGCGCGTTGGCGGAGGGCACGCTCGCCGCTTCGGGCCGCACGATCTCGTCAATGAGGAACAGGTCCGTCAACAGCGCCCGCAGGTGAATCGAGGCGTTGAGGTTGTCGACCATCTGGGAGCTGATCGACGACTGCGCCAGAACAAGCTGCACGGACGCCCGAGCGTCGGACGCATCGCGCGCCAGCACAGCGATGAAGTTCTCGTAAGTGGCTGCCGGTTGCAGCCTGTCCTCGCGGGCGATCTGCGTGAACACGTCGGCAAGGCCGTCGAGCGACTTGTCGCACGTCACCAGCATCGATCGGATCTGAGAGCCCGTGCCGGCGCCCGGCTCGGTTCGCAGACCCTGTGCCGCATACGCGAGCATGAACTCGTACGCTTCTTCGATGCGCGCGCACCGATCCTTCAATTCATTCTTCATACTGAATTTGGAGATTGTTTCTGTGCGTCAAACGCAAAGACGCCAAGGTCCTTCGTGAGGCGGGTCTTGCCGTTCAAGACCCGCCCTACATTAGCTCTGCGTCTCTGTTACGCCTTGGGTGGTGTCGCGCCCCCCACGACCCAGCGCTGCGGATCATGATGCTTGAGAAAGTCCTCTCGGCTGATATCGCCGAAGACCATGCCCTTGGTAATCCAGAGCTTCTCCGGCCGAATCGCAAAATAAATGTGTGCGATGGTCAGCCCGACAAGCCCGATACCCGACAATCCGTGCAGCACGTACATCCAGCCCCAGGTACTGTCGCTGAAGAGATACGGATTGCGCTCGATGAAAGGATTGCGCACGCGCACCATCATGAACAGGCCCGTGGGGACCACCGCCAACGCCGACAGGACGATGGCCGTGTGATACATCTTGTTGTCCCACGGATATTTTGCAGCCTTGCGCGGCGCCGGCTCGTTGCCGCCGATGGCGCGCTTGAACCGCGTGATGGCCTCGTTCACATCTGCCTTGTTCAGCCAGATCGACCAGAAGTCGAGCCAGAAGCTCGCGTGAATGATGTGATAAATGATCGAGATCGTCAGCGCGATGCCCGCCAAATAGTGAATCTGCACCCAGTCGAACCTCCATCCGAGGATGGGTGCGAACGACGTGACGAGCAGCGTCAGCATCGACGCGGCCATGATCCAGTGAAACGCGCGCGCGGCAAACGAGTGACGCGGGACTCGGGCAGGTACCTTCGCGGCCGCGTCCGGATTCACGGGGGCGGTGTGCCCACCTTTCGGCTTCGGCCAGAGCGCCACGTAGAGCGTGTGGCTCAGCATGAACAGGGCTCCGAACGCGAGCGCTGCGTACACGAGATTCCACTGCGCGTGGGTCAGAATTTCTTCGTTCCAGGGATTCAGCCCTGTCTGGACCAACCAGTTCATGATGTCGCCTCCGCCCGGAGGGCTCGCTTCACGAGGTTACGCATCAAGGGGATCTTGTAGGCGTTGTGAGCGAGAGGCTGGTTGCCTTGTACCGCCAATTCCCCTGCCATCGACGCGGTTTCTTCGTTCTGCGCCTTGCCCGCCACCGCCGACTCGACCGCGTGCAGCCGCATCGGGTGAGCGGCAACGGCGCCCACGACGATGCGCGCCTGTTGAATGTTGCCCCCCGAAACCTTGACCGCCGACGCCACGTTCACAAGCGGGAAGTCCCAAACCTGGCGGTCGCGGACCTTCTCGAAGTAGAACTTCGCTCCGGCCCAGGTGGCCGGGACGCGGATCGAGGTCAACAGGTCGCCCGGCTCGAGCACCGTCATACGCGTGATGTCGATGGCCGGCCCGATGAAGAACTCTTCGGCGGACACGACTCGCTCGCCGCTCGAGTTGCGGATCACCATTTGCGCCTCGAGCGCCACGAGGGCCGGCGCCGTGTCGGACGGGCTCACCGCCACGCAACGATTGGCGTCGAACAACGCGTGCTCGCGGTTAATCGACGTCGGCGTGTCGGCGTAACAAATGTTGCCACCCGCGCGATAGCAGGTCCAGCCGCTACGGTAGTACCAGCAGCGCGTGTCCTGGGAGATGTTGCCCCCAAGCGTGCCTTGATTGCGAATCTGAGGCGACGCGACGAGGCCCGCGGCGTCAGAGAGCAGCTTGAACTTCTCCTTGACGACCGCGTTGTTGGCGATCTCGGTGAGCGTCGTCGTGGCGCCAATCTCGACACCGCCGTCCGGCAGCGTTTTGATTCCGCGCAGCGCCTCGATGCCGCTGAGGTCGACGACGACTGACGGCCGCTTGTTGCGATCCTTCAGCCAGTCGAACGTATCGAGACCGCCGGCCAGCGCCCAGACACTGCGACGGTGGCGCTGCAGCAGTGACACGGCATCATCGATGCTCGTAGGCTGAAACAGCTCGAAGGCGGGCATTACATCGTGAATCGTTGCCATCTCTCAGCCTCCTCTAAACGTGGGTCACGAGGCCTTCGTCAACGCGCTTTTTTGCGTCGAGCGAAGCCACGATCATGCTTGGTGTCGCCGGTGTGCGGCGCAGGTAATCGTCTCCGATGGCGGCATTGACGGCGCAGATGGCGGCCGCCGCGCCCGCACAAATCGCGGGCTCGCCGATGCCCTTTGCGCCAATCGGTGTCTGGGAGTCCGGAATCTCAACAGCGACCCACTTCATTTCCGTGAGCGGAACGTCGAGAATCGTCGGCGGTTTGTTGTAGTGGAACCGGTTGGCCAGCGACACGCCGTAACGCTGGTCGTACACCCACTTCTGACTCTTAATGTGTCCGAAGCCCTGGACGCCGCCGCCGTGAAGTTGCGCCGCCAGACCCCTAGGATTGATAACGGTACCGCAATCCGTTGCCGCGCAGTAATCAACCAGCCGGTACTCGCCGGTCTCGACGTCGACTTCGACCTCGGCGAACGAGGCCACCCACGACTGCGTGTTGCCCTTACGCGGGAAGTTGTCGCGCGCGACACCGATGAGACCCTGACCGGCTAATCCTGCCACGGACGCCTTGGTCATGCCGTTGATGTCGGACGGCGCTTCGTGCCCGTCGAACTTGCCGCCGCGCTTGATGGCCGCCTCTGCGGCCTGCGCAAAAGTGAGCCGTCCGACGCGACCGTTCGACACGGTGTAACTCTCCGGCCGTCCACCCTGTTCGAGGGCCGCGATTTCCTGCAGCTTCTTCTTGAGATCCTGAGCGGCCGCCAGATGGGCCCGTGTGTGCGCGTGGATGGTCTGGCTGCCAGCCTGCGGCGAGCTCCACGCAACGTGATTTCCCGTGTTGCCCCAGACGATCTCAAAGTGCTCCCATGGAGTGTCGAGCTCTTCGGCTACGATGCGCGCGGTGTCGTGGACGGAGCCCGTACCGAGATTGCCGACGCCGGTCTGAACGTACACTTTCCCATCCGGCCGGATGAGGAGCAGCCCATCCATGTTGATCGAGCCGGCCGTATAGGTGCCGAGGCCCACACCGACGCCAATCACCTTCGACCCGACGCGCTGACCGTTACGTTTCTTTCGCTCTTCCCAGTTGAACAGCGTCGCGCCCATATCCAGCGCTTCACGCAAGTGGCAGCTCGTGAAGAACGTCCGGCTCGGTGGGGCCGCACCTTTCGCCTTGGCGGCCGCGACGGCTGCCGCCGGAGGTGGCGGACCGAACTGAGATCCCGTGGATGGCGCGTTGATCTTACGAATCTCGACCTGATCGACGCCGAGCTGCCGAGCACCCTTGCTGATGAGCGGTTCGAGCATGGCCGACGCCTGCTCGCCGCCCGGCGCGCGCTGCGCGACGCGCGGCGGCGTGTTCGTCAACACGCTGATACCGCGGTACCGGATCGTTTCCGGGTTGTAGAGCGACGTCGCAGACGACGCGAGGGTGCCCGCATCACCCTGGTTCGCATACGGCCCACAATCGGCAATGGCGCACAGATCCATCGCGAGAATCCGTCCGTCTTTGCGGAAGCCGATGCGCGCACGCAGGTGGATTCCAGGCCGTGCGCGGCCGATGTAGTTCTCTTCTTCGCGCGAAACGCGCATCAGCACGGGCCGGCCGCCTGCCTTCTTCGAAAGCAGCGCGGGAATTGCCATCGAGTGCGCGCCAGGAATCTTTCCGCCGAAGCCACCTCCAGTGTACTCGCTGATGAGGACGACCTTGTCTTCCTCGTCGGGCTTGAATCCGACCCACTGCGCCACGGTGGCGCGTGTCCGCGCGACCGATTGCGTCGAGCCGTGCAGAAAGAGCTTGCCGTTCTGCCAGTACGCCATCGCCGATCGCGGCTCCATCGCCTGATGCCCGGTCGACTGGTGCACGACCGTCTCATCGACGATCAGATCGGCTTTCTTCAAGCCTTCTTCCACGCTGCCGATCTCCCAAGCAGGAACGGGAGTTTCGGCGAGCATCGGAATACGACCTTCATTCAGCTCGGCAACAGCCGATTCGGGAAGCTTGAACTCGGCAACCTGCGGCGGACGCCATACGTTGCCTTCGGCACGCGCGTTCGCGCCACCGGGCCGCAACGTGACTATCGGATCCACGACCCACGGCAACGGCTCGTATTCGACTTTGATCTTTTCGATCGCTTCGGTCGCGGTCAGCTCGTCGATCGCGGCAACGGCCGCGATCGGTTCGCCCTGATACATCGGCTCGCTGGCGATGGCCACTTCCGGAACCGTGTTCGCACGCTGTGCGGGTCCCTCGCCGAGCTGCTGTGGCGCCTCGGGTTTCGGGACATCCTCGCCGGTGATAATCGCGACGACGCCGGGCATCGCCATGGCCGCGCTCGTGTCCATGCGGCGAATGCGCGCGTGCGGCATCGGACTCAGCAACAGCTTCGCGAACAACATGCCCTCGGCGCGGAAGTCTTCTGCGTACTTCGCACGCCCGGTGACTTTCGCGACGAGATCGTTCAGCTGATAGTTCTGCCCGATGTATTTGTACTTCTTGGTATCCGGCACGGCCTACGTCCTCCGCAAGTATTCCGCGCCGCGCATGAACGCGTTCAGAATCTTGTTGTAGTCCGAGCAACGGCAGAGGTTGCCGGAGATACCATGCGCGAGCTGCTCACGCGTCGGGTTCGGATTCGTCTTGAGGTACCCGACCGCAGCCATCACGAAGCCCGACATGCAGAACGCGCACTGGAAGCCTTGCTCGTCGACCACAGCCTGCTGCACAGGATGCAGCTTGCCGTCCGGCGACTCGAGGCCTTCGATGCTCACCACTCGTTTGTTGCGAACGGTGTGCGTGAGGATCGAGCACGAGTAGTGCGGCACATCGTCGATGAGCACGGTGCAGGCACCGCACTCGGAACGATCGCATCCCAGCTTGGTCCCGGTGAGACCCAGCTTGTAGCGAAGCGTCATTGCGAGCGTTTCCTGCTTCATCACGTCGACGCGGCGCATCTGGCCGTTGACGTTCAACGTCATCAGCCGCTCGACGGCGCCGGGCAATGAGCCCTGTCCGAGGAGCCGTTCAGGTCCACGGAACAGATAACTGCTCGCGGATACTGCAGCGCCTGCGGCGATCACACCTTTGATGAACGCGCGCCGGGTTACGCCATTGGCTTGTTCTTGTTCTTGAATTTGCATTGGAGCAGTCATGGAGCGATCACCTCGTCATGAAACCCGCAAGGGGTCGCAGCACACCTAAAAACCTGAGACCTATTAACTTAAGCGCCCATATCCTATCAAAGGAAAAAGGCGTCGGGTGCGTTTTTTTTCCCATTCCCTTTGGACCGAAATGTCGCTCGAATGCCGATAAAAATGGTCGGAGTTAGCGTGTCTACCTCCGGACACTTCTACCCAGCTTCGATGCGTTTCGGGCGTTGGTTGGCCGCCAGAATCCGCTTCCTCAGCCGAATGCTTTTGGGGGTGATCTCGACCAGCTCGTCGTCGTTGATGAACTCAATCGCCTGTTCGAGCCCTAACAGACGGGGCGGAATCAGGCGGATGGCTTCGTCGGCGGTCGACGCACGCATGTTGGTCTGCTTTTTTTCCTTGGTGACGTTGACGTCCATGTCGCTCGGCCGCGCGTTCTCGCCGATCACCATTCCCTCGTAAACCGTGGCTCCCGCCTCGATGAAGATCTCCCCTCTTTCCTGCAGGTTGGAGATGGCATAGGCCGTGGCGGATCCGGTGCGGTCAGCCACCAGGGCCCCCGTCGCGCGCGACGGGATGGCGCCGTGCCAGGGTTCCCAACCCGCAAACAGATGGTTCATGATCCCCGTCCCTCGGGTGTCGGTCAGAAACTGCGAGCGGAACCCGATGAGGCCTCGGGCAGGAATGCGGAACTCCATTCGCACGCGCCCGCTGCCGTGGTTGACCATCTTCGTCATCGTGCCCTTGCGGCCGCCCGCCTGTGCGATGACCACCCCCTGAAAGTCTTCGGGAACATCGATCACCAGGTCTTCGACCGGCTCGACACGGCCACCATTTTGCTCTTTGGTGACGACCTCGGGGCGGGACACCTGC
This sequence comes from Vicinamibacterales bacterium, assembly GCA_963761975.1. Taxonomy (GTDB): domain Bacteria; phylum Acidobacteriota; class Vicinamibacteria; order Vicinamibacterales; family JAMQPK01; genus JAMQPK01. The sequence goes on along the minus strand of CAVXIR010000007.1, from coordinate 387,381 downwards.
AGCTCGAAACCCTCGCGGCGCATCATCTCTATAAGAATCGAGAGCTGCAGCTCGCCACGGCCAATCACCTTCACGGTCTCGGGGGTGTCCGTGTTCTCGAGACGAATCGAGACGTTTCCGATGAGCTCGCGCTCGAGGCGATCGCGAACCTGTCGTGATGTGACGAACTGCCCGTCGCGCCCGGCCATCGGCGACGTGTTGACGCCGAAGATCATCGACACCGTGGGCTCGTCAATGACCACCATCGGCACCGGGGCCTGACGTTCGACCTCAGTCACCGTCTGTCCAATGGTGATGTCGGGCATCCCCGCCAGACACACGATGTCGCCGGCAGCCGCGTTGTCTATTTCCACGCGCTTCAGCCCGTCGAACGAAAACAGCTTGGTGATCTTCGCGGTGCGTGCTTCGGCGACCTCGGGCGTGCAAATCGCCACTTCGTCGCCGATCTTGACCTTGCCGTTGAAGATGCGTCCGATGGCGATGCGGCCCAGGTAATCGCTCGAATCAAGATTTGCGACGAGAATCTGCAGCGGCGCGTCGAGCGATCCCATTGGCGCGGGCACGTGGTCGACAATGGCGTCGAACAGCGGCCGCAAATCTTCGCCCGGCTTCGCGAGATCGAGTGTCGCCGTGCCCTTTCTTCCATTCGTGTAGATCACCGGAAAGTCGAGCTGGGCTTCCGACGCGTCGAGGTCGATGAACAGGTCGAAGATCTCGTTGAGCACTTCTGACGCGCGCGCGTCGGGTCGATCGATCTTGTTGATGACCACGATCGGCGGGAGCCCGCGCGCGAAAGCTTTGCTCAGCACGAAGCGCGTCTGCGGCAGCGGCCCTTCCGACGCGTCGACGAGCAGCACGACACCGTCCACCATCGACAGCGTGCGTTCCACTTCGCCGCCGAAATCGGCATGTCCCGGCGTGTCGACGATGTTGATCAGGAGGTCGTGGTAGTGGACGGCGGTGTTCTTGGCGAGGATGGTAATGCCGCGCTCGCGCTCGAGCTCGTTGCTGTCCATGGCGCGCTCGGCCACGCGCTCGTTCGCCCGAAAGGCGCCGCTCTGATGCAGCATCGCGTCGACCAGGGTCGTTTTGCCATGATCGACGTGCGCGATAATGGCCACGTTGCGGCGGTTCGGGTTAGCGACGGTGAGCGGAGCCTTGGCGACAGTAGACGAACTTCTCAACGAAAGCATCTCAACAGTATACCGGCTCCGTTAGTCTTTGCCGTTTACCGTTAGCGCACATTGACCAAGCGTGCAGATATGTGGATGTGAGAGTGCTCGATGGGAGCGTGCTTAGCCGCGTGGCCGCGGAAAGCGTCATGTTGCGCATTTTCAACAGTCGACGAAGGCATCAAGTATAGTGGCTTCCAACTGACATGTCGTTTCTGCGTAGACAAACGTCCGGCTCTGTCGTCTGCACCTCGTGCGGATCGCTCGTGGGTGTGCGAGACGAAAAGTGCTTCAATTGTGGCCGCCGCAATCCCGGCCTGTGGGGATTCGCGCCGCTCTTGAGAAGCCTCGGCAACGATCTCGGCTTCGTGCAGCTCGTCATCTGGGGCAGCAGTGCGCTGTACATCATCTCGATGCTGCTCTCGGGCAGCGCGATGCGCATGGGCGGCGGACTCTTCGGCTTTCTGGCGCCCGACTCGGGTGTGTTGTTTCTGCTGGGCGCTAGCGGCGGGATTCCCGTCTTCGGGTACACCCGGTGGTGGACGGTGCTGAGCGCCGGATGGCTGCACGGCAGTCTGCTTCACATCATCTTCAACATGATGTGGGTGCGCGACCTGGGCCCGGCTGTCGCAGACATGTTCGGTCCCGGCCGCATGGTCATCATCTACACGGTCGCCGGAGTAGCAGGCTTTCTGCTGAGCTCGTTCGCGTACGCCTTCCTTCCGCATTTGCCGTTCCTCAGCGGCGCGGGCTTCACCGTGGGCGCATCGGCGTCGGTCTTCGGCTTTCTTGGCGCGCTCGTCTATTACGGACGCCGCACCGGAAGCTCGATCACGCGTTCTGAGGCGCTGCGCTACGCGCTGATTCTGGGATTTTTCGGATTCGTCATGCGCGGGGTCGACAACTTCGCGCACGCGGGCGGCTTCTTTGGCGGGTACCTCGCCGCACAGTTCCTCGACCCGCTCAAAGCGGAGCGCGTCGACCACATCTTTATCGCGCTCATCTGCCTCGCTGCCACGCTCGCCGCGATCGCGGCGTCCTTTGTGACGGCACTGCCAATGTTGCTGCAACAGTAAGGAAAAACGGAACAGGAAGAAGGAATAGAAAAAAGAAAGGGCGGGTCCAACGTGCAGGACCCGCCCTACTTCTTACTTCCTACTTTTTACTTCTTACTTTCTACTTTCCACTCACTTCGGCGGCACCACCGGAACGTACTGCGGGAATACGTACGCGTACATCATCGAGATGATGCCCATCACAATCATCAGCAGGATGCTGTGCTTGATGGTGAACCGGAACAGTCGGCTTTCGTCGGCTGTCGTCATGCCGGTGGCGGCAACCGCGACGGCAATGCTGGTCAGCGAGATCATCTTTCCCATGACGCCGGCAGCGGAATTGACCGACGCGGTCAGCACGGGATTCAGGCCGAGGGTATTCGCGGTGACGACCTGCAGATTGCCGAACAGCGCGTTGGCGGACGTGTCGCTGCCGGTCAGGAACACACCCAGCCATCCAAGCACCGCGCTGAAGAACGGGAATGTGGGGCCGGTCGCGGCCAGCGCCAATCCGAGCGTCGAGGTCATGCCTGAGTAATTCATCAGATAGGCGAGCCCCAGCATCGTCGCGATGGTGACCATCGACATCTTCAGCTGCTTGAAGGTGGCGACGTAGGTCGCCGCAAACTGCTTCGGCTTGACGCGAAGGAGAATCGCGGCCGCCACTCCGGCGAGGAAGCACGACGTGCCCGATGCGCTCAGCCAGTTCAGCGTATACACCGCTCCATACGGCGACGGCGCGGGCGTGACAGGAGGAATTCTCTGGATCATGTTGTGCAGGCCGGGAACGTTGATTCCGTTCAGCACGTTCGGATTCAGCGGGAGAAATCCCGGCAGAAGCGCGTTGGTGAACCGGTCGAATCTGGCTTTGATGTCGACCTCGCCCCACGTCAACACGAAGACCACCAGCAGCAGGTACGGCAACCAGGCCACGAAGACTTCGCGGCCCGTGTGGTGCTTCGGCGCGATCGTCGCTTCCTTATCACCTTCGAGACGCATGATTGTGGGCGGCTTCCATAATTTCAGCACCAGCACCATGGCGATGATGCACGTGAGCGAGCTGATGATGTCGGTTAGTTCGTGTCCGATGTAGTTCGAGACGTAGAACTGCGCGGCCGCAAAGGAGACGCCGCACACCACAATAGCGGGCCATACTTCGAGCGCGCGCTTCGGGCCGGCCATCACGACCGTGAGATAGGCCGGGATGATGATCGAAATCATCGCGCAGAGCCTGCCGGTCATCGCGCTCAGCGGCATTGACGGGATGCCCGTCACGTTGGCGAGCGTCGTGATCGGAATGCCGATCGACCCGAACGCAACAGGCGCCGTGTTGGCAAGGAGACAGATTCCGGCGGCGTAGAAGGGCGAGAATCCGAGACCGGCGAGCATCGCCCCGGACACGGCGACTGGCGCACCAAACCCCGCCGCGCCTTCGATGAACGCACCGAAGGAGAACGCGATGAACATCGCTTGCAGCCGGCGATCGTTGGTCAGGCCGCCAACCGAGTCTTTGATGATCTCGAACTTGCCCGTGTCGACAGCAAGGCGGTAAAGCATGATCGAGCTGAAGACGATCCACGCGATCGGAAAAATTCCGAACGCGGCGCCGTACAGCGTCGACACGATTGCCATCTGGAAGGGCATGCGATACGCCACCAGCGAGACGATCAGCGCCGACGCCAGCGCGGCCAGTGCCGCCTGCCATGCCGGCTTTCGCAGCACGCCAAGCATGACGAACAGCACGAGGATGGGGATCGCGGCCGCGAGTGCAGAAAGACCGAGACTTCCCCCGATGGGCTCATAGTTGTGTTGCCACATATCTCCCCTCAGCAGACGCGGTTGGTGCGTTATGGAACGCGCGGAACTGTATCACAGGGATCCCTTCTCTAGGGATTAGGGATTGGGGATTGGGGATTAGAAATTGGGAAGTCGGGGATAGGGATTGGGGATTAGGGGCTGAACGCGCCTGCTAGCCGGCTTTTCGGTGGTGGGCCTTGGGAGGCTCTTCCAACTTCTTTACGCCCGCACGCTCGCTGACGGCTTCCTTCAAGCCAATCTCGAGCCGCTCGCTGCGGATACCGAGGCGTAGACGCCCGTAAATGCTGATTAAGTGATTCCCGACCCACACGAGCGCCAGCCAGGCGATGAAATAACCCCGCCAGTCTGCATAGAGAAGCTGGAATCCGGTCGCCCACACGACGCCAGCCGACACGTAATGGCTGAAGCAGGTACTCACACGTAAACAGGTAGAAGAATTTGCGAACGACAAAGCTGGAACTGGCCTGTACTCCGGTCAACACAGTAGTCGTGAAGCTCGCGCAAGAACTCTTCATGGGTCACGGTCCAGGAAATGGCCGCAACCGGAAGCGCGAGAATGACAAGCCGAAGGAGATCGGCACTGGTGATGTCGGTCATGACGCGACACGCCGGGCGGCGCGGCGCCGCCGCTTCAGGTCGAGGTGCCGCATGCGATCGCGGGCAACCGCGACATAGCGCGATAGGGACAACCCGGCTGCGAGGACGACCAGAAGGAGGACCATGAGCTCGGTGCCGACCGCGGCAAACACATCAATACTTGTTCGGTTTCTGGTCATCAATCCAAACCCGAATGAATACCGCACCGACACTTTGTCAGAGCGTCAGGAGTGATGTGGCAAGAAGCAAGCCATGGTTAGGTGCGTTGGGTGCGGACGTGCGTAGGGCGGGTCCTGCTTTGTGGACCCGCCGATTTCTCACTTCGTGTGAAGATCGATGATTCTATTAATTGCGCGCTGGCAGACTCGGCAGAAAGAAGTGATCGTGCGCGAGCCCATGATGCATTCCGCTTCCGGCCGATACAAGCCGCGCGCTTCGTAGCCGGCGCCTTCGAACGCGCCTACTTTGCCTGCGTGGCTCATCGGCGTAGGCACGGGCGTATCGCGCTGGACGAGATCGCGCCACTTCAAGGAAGACGGATCGTGCAGCGCCGTGATATTCGGTTCCCACGGTTCTGCCTTGATCGCCGCTCCGGTCTCGTATGTGACCGTCCCGACGTATTCGTCCCCCAGTCCTGCAAGATTGTGCGCAAGCTCGTGGATGAACACGTACGCCGCTGATTCGTTCGACGCGGCAACGGTCGACTGCTGATTGAAAATCCCGCCGCCGCCGTATTTCGTCTCGTTCATGAGAATCTCGACGATGTCGTACGGCGCCGCCGCGGCCACGTTGCGAAGCGCGCGATTGTCGTAGGTCAGCGCGTAGCGCTCGAGTCCGAAGATGTTGAACCGGACCGATAGCTGCGCGCCCCGCACCGCCAGCGTCCTGACGTTGAAGTCGCCGCGACGGGATTTGAACGGCTCGAGTTGGAAAAGCGCATCGACGAGACGCGCCGCGTCGGCGCGGAACGTCGACGCCTGTTCGAGCGAATAACCCTCACTGATGAGCAGGAGATCGACTTTCCGGTTGGACGGCCCGTTCTCGAACACGAGCGATGGCCCAAGTGTGGGTGCCGTCGCGGCAGGCGCCGCCGCGCGTGGATCGACGTCTGTCGTCCAGAACGTCTGGAACGCGTTCTGAGGATCGCGCCGTTTGATCGTGATGCGAACGGGTACGGCAGGCCACGGAAAGCGCAACGACTCGTGAAACGTGCGGTTGGTCGCACGAAACTCCGGAACGGTCTCCCATTCGCCGTAGATCGACGCAAAGCCGCGCGAATAGAGGATGCGCTGGGTCTTCTGATCGACGACTTCGAAGAAGTACTTGCCGAGATTCGTCCCGTCGATGAGCTGCGTGCGGCTGCCGGGCCATGGTCCCTCGACGAGCACGGCATCGAGCTTCATCGCTTCCCCGCCAGGACCGCCCGAATGGAAATAATCCACGCGCATGGTCCGGCCGAAATCGAGAACAGCTGCCTGAGCCGCATGGCTGGGTGCGTTAGGTGCGCTGGGTGCGTTAGGTGCGCTGGGTGCGTTAGGTGCGGTGGGTGCGACGGGTGCGCACAACAAGAGAAGGGTGAGCGTCAAAGAGAGGCTGCGCATGAGTGTCTGGCGACCGCAACGAGCGACCACAATCATCTTAGACTGTAGTAGCCTTGCCGCGGAGGCACTGATGGGCGCCACATCGGACGATTTGATGGACATCGCTCGCGCTGGGGCGGAGCGCATCGACATGCCCGATAACCGGGTGCGATATCCGAGTTTCGGCGATATCGAAGAGCAATGCGCGGCCGAGTACGACGAGCTGCTCGACGCGCTTCACGACGATGACCTCTTTGCGCCGGCGGATGTGCAGCGCCAGGAGGAAATCGTGCAGCGGCTGAAAGAGATCGTGGGCGAGGGCGACCACGACCTTATCGAAGAGCTGGTCGACAATCTCGCGCGTCAAGTGTGGCTCAACCAGGAAGCGGCATTTCACCTCGGTATGGCGGTTGGGCTCAGACTCGCTGAAGGACGACGGCACTGACGGACGCTTCGCTGTCAGGGCAGATGGCAAAATAGGGAGGCTTCGCTGTCAGGGCAGAGGGCTGAGGGCTTAGGGCAAAACAGACACGCGCGCCCGCTGTTGAAGTGGGCCGGAGGCAAGCGACAGCTCCTGCCGGTGCTTCGCCGTTTCTATCCCCCGCAGTTCAACCGGTACTGGGAACCCTTTCTGGGAAGCGCGGCTGTTTTTTTCGATCTGCATGCCCGGCGCCAGCTCGAACGCGGCGGCGCGACCCTCATCGACAACAATCCCGACCTGATTGCCTGCTATCGCGCGGTGCGGGATTTCCCCGACGAGATCATCCATGAGCTGAAAGGGCTCGCCCGCGCGCACGAGCGGCAGGGGTCTCGTGGCTACTACGAAGTTCGAACGCGATTCAACAGAGAGCGCGTGGCCCTGCGAACATCTTCCAGTAGAGACCCGCTCACCTATACCCCTGCCCTTGCGGCTATCTTCGTGTATCTCAATCGCACCGGCTACAACGGGCTCTTCCGGCTCAACGCCGCCGGAGAGTTCAACGTGCCGGCAGGCAGGTATACGAATCCGCGCATCTGCGACGAGCACAATCTGCGAGGTGTCTCCTCTGCGCTCGCACGTGCCCGCGTCACGCTCGAACGGCAGCGCTTCGATGCGGTGCTGGATGCAGCGCGCACGGGCGACTTCCTCTACTTCGATCCGCCTTATGCGCCCCTGAGCAAGACGGCGCGTTTCACGAACTACACGGCTGAAGGCTTCGATCTTGATGATCAGAAGACGCTGCGCGATGTGTTGATCGCGCTGGCGACACGCGGTTGCCACGTTGTGATGAGCAACTCAACGGCGCCCGAAATCGCCGCGCTGTATGAAGAGAACAAAGAGGTGAAAACGGCCGGGCTGCGATGTTACAGGATTCCGGCGCGGCGGGCGATTAACTCGAACGCAATGCGGCGCGGAGCAGTAAATGAGTACGTCATCACGAATGTCATTTCAGCGACGGTTGCCGTGTGAGCGCTCGAGGCGTCGCTATTTCGCTTGGTCGAACAACACCAGGTGACTCGTGCGTTGAATCGTCCCGACAATCAGGGCGTTGCTGTCGTGTGTCCAGGTGGCGCCTCGAGGCCGAACGTCCGAGGGCAGGTCGGTCACCTTGTGAAATGGCGTACCGCTGGCCAGATCGGCGACCCAGATCGCGCCGGTTGCGCCGCCTGGATCCACAACAGCAGCCAGGCGACGCCCATCAGGCGAGATGACGGCAAAACCGTTGGCGAGGTTCAGGCTCCTCAGTGCCTCCGCGGGAATCGGTTCGCCGCTGATGCGGACGAACGCGACGCGGGTGAGATTTGGCGTAGCTGATCCCCCGGGCAACGGCTCGACGTATCCAACGGTGTCGTTCGCCATTGAGAACGGATTGAGCGCCGGGCCGGGAGTGCGAATTTGTTGAATCGTTCCATCGGCCGCGCTCACCGAGCGTAGCACTGGTAAATCGTTAACGGACGTCGCATAGACCACCCGACGTCCGTTTGCCGACCACACGAGACGATCGATGACCCGCACTTTAATGAGTTGCTCCGGAATGCCTCCGTCGGCACTCATGATCCAGATGCCCGGCTCACCGCCCCGGTCCGACACAAAGGCCAGCCGCTGGCCGTCGGGTGAAAATGCCGGTCGCTCGTCGAAGGCGTTGCCCGATGTGAGGGGGCGAGCCATCGTGCCGTCGGGACGCGCGGTCCAGAGATTCCGGAAGCCGGAGCGGGACGAACTGAAAACCAGTTGATTGCCTCCGGGCGACAGCGCGGGATCGAAATCTCCTGTTGATCCATCGGTGATCTGGCGAGGCGACGCGGGTGCGCTGGAAATGGGAAATGCGGTAAGTGTCTGGCGAGACCGAACCAGCGCGCTGATCATGGTCTTACCATCAGACGTCACGGACGGTTCCGCGTACTCGCCCACACCGGTTGTCAGCCGCGTCGGTTCGTGACGATCGAGCGGACGCCACCAGAGTGCGAGGTCGACGCCGGTGGGATTCGCCGCGTAAATCAGCCCTGCACCATCAGGCGTCGGAAGGGGAAATACCGCGCGCCGCGTCGTCGTCACAACCGGCTCGATCGGTCCTCCAGCGGCGGGAACGCGATAGATCTCCGCCGGCTCCCGGTTCGCGGTCGAAATGGAGTAATTGAAGTAGATGTAGCGACCGTCGTGGGACCACACGGGCCAGTGGATGTGTATTCCGCCTCGCAAGGCGACCAGTTCTTTCGGACTTCCGCCATCCGAGCTCGCGGTAAACAACGCATCTCCAGCACCCGATCCTGGTCTGATGAAGAGGATGCGTGTGCCGTCGGGTGACCAGCGCACAGCGCGACCCAGTTGCACGATCTTGCGAGGCGTGCCACCACCTGGCGCCGGGACCACCCACGCATCGAAGAGAGGGGCCGGAGTCCCTTTCGTCGCTCCGGCATCAAAGGCAATCGACGAACCGTCCGGCTTTATTGCAAGACCGCCAAGGTCAACCCGGTTCTGGATCTCCAGCGTGGTCGATGCGGTCAGATTCATCGGATCGCTTCCGCCGAGGAACCTCACCCATACATCAGTCGGTCCGCGGACGTCCGACAGGTACGCGATCCACTTCCCGTCGGGTGAGATCGCCGGGCCGGATTCCGAAGCCTGACCGTCGCCCAGCTGTATCACGCGCGAAAACTCGGGCGCACGCCTCGGGTCGGTCCAAAGGGGTCTGGCAACGGCGATTCCCAGTGCGAGCGCCGCGAGAAACGCAACCGCGAACGGCCACGCAAAACGGTCCGCCCGGACAGTCGTTTGCTCGGTTAGTGCAGCTACCGGCACACCGGTCCCAAGATCCTCGAGCTCGAGGAAAATGTCTCCGATGTCCCTGGTCCGCCGTCTCGGACTCTTTTCCAGACATCGCTGAAGTAGTCGGCGAAGGCTCGCGGGCGTGTCATCGGGCAGCGCATTCCAATCCGGCTCGCGCTCGAGCGTGGCCGCGATGCGATCCGATGTCGTGCGGCCGCCGAACACCGGGGTGCCTGTCAGCATTTCGTAGATGACGCACCCGAAGCTCCAGATGTCGGTACGCTTGTCGACGGCGTCGCCACGCGCCTGTTCGGGGCTCATGTACGAAGGCGTTCCCAAGATTGCGCCCGGGCCCGTGAAGAGCGTAGCGGCGTCGCCTGTATCGACGCTGCGGCTCGGCGCGATCGCCCGCGCGAGCCCGAAGTCCAGAATTTTCAGCGTGCCGTCAGGCGTAATCTTGATATTCGCCGGTTTCAAATCGCGGTGAATAATGCCTTTCTGATGGGCGGCATCCAATGCGTCGACAATCTGGCGCGCATACCGCACTACCTCGGCGATGGGTAGCGGGGAGCGTGCCAAGCGCTCCGCCAGGGTGCTCCCTTCAACCAGTTCGAGCACGAGGTAGAGGACTTCCCCCTGCTCGATTAACCCATGGATACCGCCGATGTTCGGATGATTGAAACTGGCCAGCATCCGCGCCTCGCGCTCGATACGCGCGCGTCGATCAGGATCGAACGTAAACGCGGCGGGCAGTGCCTTGATCGCCACATCGCGCAGCAGCTTCATATCGCGCGCGCGATAGACCTCGCCCATCCCGCCCGCGCCGAGCAGCGAAACAATCTGGTAGACGCCAATCTGCTTTCCGATCAGGTCTAATCCCAAATCCCTAATCCCTAGTCCCGACCCGAGTGCATCAGCGCGACTCTGGTTTGCGAGGAGCGACTCGACTTCCACGCACATCGCAACGTCGCCGGCGCACGCCTCGCGCACAAAGACGGCGCGCTCGGCGGGTGCGCGCTCCGCTGCGTCGTGAAAGATCTCTTCGATGCGCCGCCAGCGCTCGTCAGTCATTACTTACCATTCGTGCGGATGACGCAACGAATCACTGATCCCCAGCCGTGAGTCAGCGGCGGCGCTCGCGTTGGCGAGCTGCGACTCCACCTCGCTGCGCAGCGTGTCATCGTTGCCGCACGTGTCGCGTAAAAACGCCACCCGCTCGCCCGGCGAACGCTCGAGCGAAGCATGCACGATCTCTTCAACGCGCCGCCACTCGCTCATTCCTCACTCCTAATCCCTAATCCCAGTCCCCGGTGATCACTTCTTCTTGAGTTCACGGAGCAACCACAATTTGGCCATCGTCCAGTCGCGCTTGACCGTTCGCACCGACATGTCCAGGGCTTCGGCCGTTTCCTCGATGCTCAACCCGCCAAAAAAAGCGCGGCTCGACCACCTGGCTTTTCCTCGGGTCGATCTGCTCCAGCGCCTTCAGCGCGTCGTCCAGAGCGATCACGTCGGCGGGCTGTCCCACCACACCAACGCGAGCTTCGTCGAGTGTCACGTTGTGCGCGCCGGCTCCGCGCTTCTGATAGTTGCGGGCCCGCGCCGAATCGACCAGGACCTGCCGCATCAGGCGCGAGGACATGGCGAAAAAGTGCGCACGGTCCTGTCATTTGACTTGCCGGGCGTCGACCAGCTTGAGGTAGGCCTCGTTGACCAGCGCGGTCGGCTGGAGGGTGTGACCATGCCGCTCGTGCCCCATGTGCCGCCGGGCAATGCGGCGGAGCTCCGCGTGGACCATTGGCACCAGGCGGCCGAAGGCGCCTTCGTCTCCGTGGCCCCACGCCAGGAGGAGCGCCGTTACTTCGGGGGTTGGAGCATCAGGCATCGGTCAGCCGAGCCGGCGCCCATTCTACCGGTCGTGCCCCTTCGGGCATGTCCCTTTCCGCACACGAATCCCTCATCCCGAGTCCCAACTCCAAGGCCTTAGCCGCACCCTCAGCCCTCAGCCCTAAGCCCTCAGCTCTAAGCGCTCAGCCCTCCTTGGCCCTTTTGGATCCGGTTTCCCGCCTCCTGGTTCACGGCCGGGATTCACCCGCCCCCGGAGGAGAACGAGATGGGCCGGACGGGTTGGATCGCAGGCGCGCTGCTCTTCGGGGTGCTGACGGGCTGCGCCGAAGCGGCCGAGACGTCGGACCCGCTCACCATCCACGTGGTCCTCGACGAGGTGGGGGTTCCGGCCAACACCGTGCGTCAGGCGAAGGAAGAAGCCAGCCGAATCTTCCGCGGTATCGGGATCACCCTGGCGTGGCTTCCGGCTGCGGAGCCATTGGCGGGTTCCCTGATCATCAAGATCGCCGGGACTCCGCATGGTCGGAAGGGCAGGAACCGCAACGCCCTCGGCATCGCGGTGGGGTCGAAGGAAGCACGCGGAAGAATCGCGTGGCTCTTCTACCACCGCATCAGTAATCTGGGTCAGGCGTTCGGCCTTGAAGTCTCACAGTTGTTGGGTCACATCATGGCACACGAGATGGGCCATCTCCTGTTGCCGGATGGCTCGCACGCCGTGGCAGGCCTGATGAAGGGCGACTGGGATACGCAGCAAGCCCTTCTCGCATCCATGAGCAGCCTTACATTCGAGTCCGCCCAGGCCGCACTGATCCGCGCGCGTCTGCAGGAAGCGCTGGTGACTCGGTGAGTGACAACAACTAATCCCTAATCCCCAGTCCCTAATCCCTAGTCGTGGCCCTTTTCGAACCCGTTTCCCGCCTCCTCGTTCACGACCGGGATTCACCCGGCCCCCGGAGGAGGACGAGATGGGCCGGACGAATTGGATCGCTGCTGTGGTGCTCTTCGGAGGACTGATGGGATGGGGGCGTCGCCGCGGCCGAACCATCCGATGCGCTCACAATCCAGGTGCTGATCGGCGACGAGGTGGGCGTTCCAGCACGCGTCCTGCGGCAGGCGCACGACACAGCCAGCCGGATTTTCAGAAATGAGGGGATCACTCTCATTTGGCTCACCGCCCACGAGCCGCCGGCAGGCGCCGTCATCATCAAGATCGTTGGAATGCGGGTCAATCAAAAGGGCAGGAATCCCAACATGCTCGCCGCCGCGCCGGGATCAAAGGAAGCGCGCGGTCGGTTCGCGTGGCTCTTCTACAACCGCATCGATGATCTTGGTCGAGTGCTCAGCCTCGAAGTGTCGCAATTGCTCGGTCACGTCATGGCGCATGAGATGGGCCATCTCCTGCTGCCGTACGGTTCACACTCTGCGGCGGGACTCATGAAGGCCGGGTGGGACTCGCAACAGGGGATTCTTGCGTCGACCGGGAGCCTGACGTTCGCGCCAGGCCAGGGCGAGCTGATCCGTGCGCGCCTGCGCAATTCGACCGGGACCCTTAGCCCTTAGCCCTTATCACGATCGGTAATCCCGTCAAGAAGAAGCGAGCTTGCGCTTCGCCCATTCTGTATGCTCGACGACGATCGCGTCACGATTCGTTTCGTCTGACCGTTCTGCGGTCAACGCCTCGAGCGCGCGCGCATCACCGGAGTTCCCGAGGGCCACTGCGAGATTCCGCCGCAGACCTCGCACACCGGCGCGCGTCATCGGCGTGTCTCCAATAAACGCCGCAAGCTCCCCGTCGGTACGGCGCCAGAGATCAATCAGGCTTTCCGCGTTCAGATCGTCGCGTGATGACCAGGACGGATCCTGGGTGTGCACGGGCGCGGCGTTCCAGGGACAGACCTCCTGACAGATGTCGCACCCGAAGACGTGATTTCCGATGTGGTCACGATGCGCTTCGGGAATCGAGCCGCGATATTCGATTGTGAGATACGAAAGACACTTCGTGGCGTCCAGCTCGTGCGGGGCGGCAAAAGCACCGGTAGGACACGCTTCGAGACAGAGGGTGCAGGTGCCGCATTGATCGAGTGCCGGCGAGTCGAGCTCGAGCGGCAGGCTGCAGATGATCGCACCGAGCAGCAGCCACGAGCCGAGCTCGGGTTGATCACGCAAGTGTTCTTCCCGATCCATCCGAGGCCGGCGTACTGTGCATACACCCGCTCCTGAACCGGACTCGTATCGACACACGCACGTGCGTCGAATGGCTCAGGGTGCCGATCCTTCATCCACTCGAGCAGCGCTCCGAGGCGTTCGCCGAGCACGCTGTGATAGTCGCGGCTCCACGCGTAGCGCGCCACTTCCCCGCGCGCGGGATCGTCACGTTCGGTGGAGTATGGCTGTCCCGAGTTATAGAGGGTTCCCGTTACGATCACCGATCGAGCAGACGGCATGACGTTGCGCACGTCCGATCGACGCTCGGCCGATCTGGGTAGATAACCCATCGTGCCGGCAAAGCCGCGCTGGATCCACTGCTTGAAGAAGCCGAGCTCAGGAAAGGCATCCGCAGGCGCGACGCCGCAGAGATCGAACCCAAGTTCGCGCGCCCGGGACTTTATTATTGCGCTTGTGACCATTGCTGTTCTTCAACGCAAAGGCGCAAAGCCGCAAAGATTTCTTCTTTTAGAAGCTTTGCGTCTTCGCGTCTCTGCGCTGAGACACAGAAAACTATGGCAATGCGAACGCGGTCAGGGTGGCGCCCGAGGGCACGAGGTAATACTGCTTACCGTCCACCACATAGGTCGTTCCGCCGGTCGAACGGATGCCGATACCGACGTTGTAATGCCACAGGTTTTTGCCGGTTTTCGACTCGAACGCCATCACGTTGCCGTCGCCGTCGCCGGCGAAGACAAGACCCGATGCGGTCGACAGCACGCCGGAGACCGACACATTTGGATAGCGGAACTCCCATTTCCGATCACCGGTTATCGGATCAATCGCGCGCAGCGCACCATAGTTCACCTGATCGCGCGGGCGCACCGCACCGCCCCCGGCATACCGCTCGCCTTCCTTGAACGGCTCGTTATACGAGTGATACGTCGTGCACGTTTCGCGCGCCGTTACCATGAACAAGCGGTTCGTCGGATCGTAGGAGGGTGAATAGAAATTCGTGCCGCCCCCGACATCCGGGCACGTCTTGGTCCCTTCCTCTGTCGGCATATTGCCCGGCACGAGGATGGGCCGTCCTTCGGGACTGATGCCTTTCGCCCATGTCTGCTGAACGAACGGCTTCGCCAGAATCATGCGCCCGTTCGTGCGATCGAGAACGTAGAAGAAACCGTTGCGATTGGCAAACAGCAGCGTCTTCCGGGGCTGACCGCCGATGGTGAGATCGGCCAGGACAGGTACCTGCGTCGAATCCCAGTCGTGAACATCGTGCGGCGTGAACTGAAAGTGCCACCGTATCTTGCCGGTGTCGGCATCCAGCGCAACCACCGACGCGGTGTACAGGTTGTCTCCTTCCCGCACCGCGCTGAAGTAGTCGGGGCCCGGGTTCCCCGTGCCATAGAAAACGAGATTCTGTTCAGGATCGTAGGTGCCGGTTACCCAGATTGATCCGCCCCCGCGGAGGTAGGCGTCGGTGCCTTTCGGCCACGTGCTGCCACCTGGCTCATCCGGACCGGCAACGGTATAGAACCGCCATGCCCGCTTTCCCGTTTGAACATCGTAGGCATCGATGAATCCGCGTATGCCGTACTCAGCGCCCGCGACGCCAACGATGACTTTGTCCTTCACCACAAGCGGAGCGACGGTCACCGAATACCCCGACTTATAGTTGATGAGCTCGGCATCCCAGATGACACTGCCAGTGCTCATGTCGAGCGCCAGAAGATGCGCGTCGGCTGTGCCAAGGAACAGGCGGTCGCCGAGTGCACCGAATCCACGGTTGTTCGGGCCGCAACACGCCCTGATGTCGTCTGGAAGATTTCGCCGATGGCGCCAGATCTGCCGTCCCGAGCGGGCGTCGATCGCCCAGGCGTCGCCGCCCCATCCGGTGACGTACAGCACGCCATCGATGACGAGCGGAGTCGACTGAAAGTTTCCGAGCGATCCGGTCTGGAACGCCCAGGTCAACTTCAGCTGACCGACGTTCTCGGGAGTGATCTGCGTGAGCGGGCTATGCCGGTGGCCAAAATAGTTGCCCGAATAGGTCAGCCATTTGGTGCCGTCTTGGAGTCCAGCCAGGATGTCCTTGTTGGTCACGGTCGGCGGACCACTCTGAGCGGCAAGCGCGACCGAACAAACGACGACCATCAAGAGCGCTCGCATATGCCTCCACCCACGTACTATGCCAAGACGCAAAGGCGCAAAGCTTTTTGATCTTAAGGACCTTAGCGTCTTCGCGCCTTTGCGTTGAGACCTGGCATTCCCTTACGGCAGAGCGAACGCGGTCAGCGCACTGCCTGACGGGAACAGCACATATTGTTTGCCGTCGACCATGTAGGTCGTCCCACCGTTCGATCGGAGACCCACGCCGAGCTGATGGTGCCACAGGTACTTGCCGCTCCTCGAGTCGAGCGCGATGATGTTTCCGTCGCCGTCACCCGAGAACACCAGACCCGACGCGGTCGTCAGAATGCCCGACGAGGACGTCACCGGATAACGGAATTCCCACTTGCGATCGCCTGTCAGCGGATCGATCGCGCGGAGCGCACCGTAGTTCCGCTGGTCGCGCGGGCGTGTGGTGCCGCCGGACTCGTATTGTTCGCCCTGCCTGAACGGCTCATGCCACGAGTAGTAAATCGCGCACGTCTCCCGGGCGTTCACGAAAAAGAGCCGCTGCGTTGGATCGTAGGACGGTGAGAAGAAGTTCGTGCCTCCGCCCAAATCCGGGCACACCTTGATGCTGCCTTCCTCGCTGGGGTTCGTGCCGGGCAGGAGAATCGGCCGCCCTTCGGGACTGATCTCCTTTGCCCAGTTCTGCGAGACGAACGGCTTCGCGAGAATCATGCGGCCATTCGTACGATCGAGCACGTAGAAGAACCCGTTGCGATTGGCAAACAGCATCGTCTTCCGCGGGGTGCCGTTGATCGTAAGATCGGCCAGCACAGGCACCTGTGTCGAGTCCCAGTCGTGCACGTCATGCGGCGTGAACTGGAAGTGCCATTTCAACTGCCCCGTGTCGGCGTCCAGCGCAACGGCGGAGCACGTGTACAGGTTATCGCCCTCACGCGCAGGGCTGTAGTAATCCGGTCCCGGGTTCCCTGTTCCGAAGAACACCAGGTTCTGCTCAGGATCGTAGGTGCCGGTCACCCAGATCGATCCGCCGCCGCGCAGGTAGGCATCACTGCCCTTCGGCCATGTCTGACCGCCCGGTTCGCCGGGACCGGCCACCGTGTAGAACCGCCACGCCTTTTTCCCGGTGTTGACGTCGAACGCGTCGATAAACCCTCGGATGCCGTACTCGGCACCCGCGATACCAATGATGACCTTGTCCTTGACAACCATCGGCGCGACGGTCGCGGAGTATCCATGTTTGTACGGCGCGAGTTCGACGTCCCACAGGACGTCGCCTGTTTTCATGTCGAGCGCGACGAGATGCGCGTCTCCGGTTCCGAGAAAGAGCTTGTCGCCGTGCACGGCAAACCCGCGGTTGTTGGGTCCGCAGCACCCGCGAAAATCATCGGGCATGTTGCGGCGATACTGCCAGATCTGACGGCCCGTTCGCGCGTCGACGGCCCATGCCGTTCCGCCGAACCCGGTGACATACAACACGTTGTCGACCAGGAGCGGCGTCGTCTGGAAGTTCGGGGTGAGACGCGTCTGGAACGTCCATTGCGCCTTCAGCTGATTCACGTTCTGGGGCGTGATCTGCGTCAATGGACTGTGACGATGTCCGAAGTAGTTCCCGTGGTTCATGAGCCACTTCGATCCGTCATTCGGAAGGCCGGCAAGCAGATCCTGATTAGTCACCATGGCCGGAGCCGGTTGCTGTGCCGCGAGCGTAACGGAGCAGATGAAAACCATCAATAAAGCGCGCATAGGCCTCCTTAACGAACCACGACGTCGTGCCCGCGAAGAGTGGTGAGATAGCCGACCAGATCGCTCAAGTCGCCATCGCTCAGCTGCTTCGGGCTGAAAGCCGGCATCAGCGAGTTCTTGTCATAGAGCACTTCGACATTCGCTTTCGAATATCCCTGAATCCGCTCGCGCATGTCCATCAACTGGATCGAAAACGCGTCTTCGTTCTTCTTGATGCCGCGAATCTTCTGCCCGTCCTTGGTCACGACGGTGACGGTCTCATAGGCGGGCGGAATCCACTCGTGCGGTGTGCGAATCTCGCGAACCAGGGCGTCACGGGTTCGTGCCGAACCAATGCGGCTCAGGTCGGGCCCGATGCGCCCCCCCGTTCCAGCCACGCGATGGCAGTTCGCGCACTGCTTCGCAAACAGCTGCCCGCCATTGGCGACGTTGCCGGCGGGAATGGACTCGGCGGGCGGAACGGCGTTCATGTTGCGCAGATACGCCATCATCTGCAGCAGCTCGACGTCGGGCCTGTTGCTCGCGGGCATCTCGCTCCCCGGGACACCCTTGCGGATCGTCTGGAACAAGGCTTCGTCGCTCGCACCGGCCATATAGACGAGGAGGTTGGGACCGCGGTAGCCAGAGGCATCGAGTCCGTGACACTCCCCGCACATCCGTCGGTAGAGCGACATGCCACCCCGAATGGATTCTTTGTTATTCAAATGAGGGTTCTTGCCGGGATACTGCTGCGATCGTTCCTCCCGCTCCTGGGCGGCCATGTAGCCGCTGCCGGCAAACGTTACCAATCCGAATATGAGGTACAGAGCTGAACCGGATCATCGGCCCTCCTATACTTTCGTTCTCGATGGCTGTCTTTTTACCACAGAATCCGCACGAGCGTCGGCATTTAGGCGGACCTCAGCGCCGGTCCGGCTGAAGCCGGACATTACGAGCGACGTTCCACCAGCTGACGGAGGACGTAGGGAAGAATCCCGCCATGGCGAAAGGCCGTCAGCTC
Organism: Vicinamibacterales bacterium; assembly: GCA_963761975.1. Taxonomy (GTDB): domain Bacteria; phylum Acidobacteriota; class Vicinamibacteria; order Vicinamibacterales; family JAMQPK01; genus JAMQPK01. Next base: position 369,031 of record CAVXIR010000007.1, on the reverse strand, counting down.
TTCAGGCGTATCGATGCGCACAACTGCCTGAATCTCACGTTCTTTGCCTTGAAATGGACGAACCCGAACGCCGATGGTGGCTCGCGGCGTCAGCGTGGCGACGGCGATGTCGTACGACTCGCGTCCAGTCAGACCGAGCGATGCCGCAGTTTCCCCCGGCTGGAACTGCAGGGGCAGCACTCCCATGTTCACAAGATTGCTGCGGTGAATCCGCTCAAAGCTCTCCGCAATGACGGCACGCACGCCGAGCAGCAGCGTGCCTTTCGCAGCCCAGTCGCGCGATGAGCCAGACCCGTACTCCTTGCCGGCAACGACCAGCAGCTTTACCCCGGCGGCCTGATATTTCATCGACGCGTCGAAAATGGTCATCTGCTCGCCGGACGCCGGTCCTTCCAGATACGTGGTCCAGCCGCCTTCGGTGCCCGGCGCAAGCTGATTGCGCAGGCGCGTGTTGGCAAATGTCCCGCGCATCATGACTTCGTGGTTGCCACGACGCGCACCATACGAATTGAAATCGCTTGGCGGTACCCCTTGTTCAATCAGGTACTTGCCCGCCGGCGTGTCGGCCGGAATAGACCCTGCGGGCGAAATGTGATCGGTCGTGATGCTGTCGCCGAGCAGCGCAAGCACGCGCGCATCGGTGATGTCGGAGAGCGGCGCCGGCTCCTTCGTGATGTGCTCGACAAATGGGGGCTTACGAACGTAGGTCGAGCGCGGATCCCATTCGAACAGATCGCCGCTCGGGACCGGCAACGAGCGCCACCGCTCGTCTCCTTCGAACACATTGCTGTATTGGCGCTGGAACATCTCCGATTTCACGCCGGTCAGCATCGCCGCCTGTATCTCCTGCTCGGTCGGCCAGATCTCCCTGAGATACACGTCGGCGCCATTGCCGTCCTTTCCGATCGGTTCGGTGGTGAGATCGACGGTCATGCGGCCGGCGAGGGCGTATGCGACGACGAGCGGTGGCGACGCGAGGTAGTTCGCGCGCACCTGTGACTGGATGCGCCCTTCGAAATTCCGGTTGCCGCTCAGCACGGAACACACAACGAGGTTTTTTTCGGTAATGGCGCTCGACACATCGTCTGGCAGCGGTCCGCTGTTGCCGATGCACGTCGTACAGCCGTAGCCGACGAGATTGAAGCCCAGCTGGTCGAGGTAGGGGGTCAGTCCGGCCCTTTCCAGGTAATCGGTCACGACTTTCGATCCTGGGGCCAGGCTGGTCTTTACCCATGGCTTTCGGGACAGCCCCCGCTCGACCGCCTTTTTCGCGACGAGGCCCGCGCCAATCATCACGCTCGGGTTCGATGTGTTCGTGCAGCTCGTAATGGCGGCAACCACGACCGCGCCGTGATCGAGCTCCGCCGCGGCACCGGTGTGCATCGTGATATCCGTCTTCGCCTGTCCCGTATCTGAGGGCCGGTCGAGGACCGCCACGGCCGTCGCTTTCACCGTCTTCGCCTTTTTCTCGGCCATCATCGTCGGCAGCGAGGTCTGGAAGCCGGTTTTAGTGTTCGTCAGCGCGACGCGATCCTGCGGCCGTTTCGGTCCCGCCAGACTCGGCTCGACGAGCTTGAGGTCGAGCTCGATCGTTTCGTCGTACATCGCCTCGGTGCCGGCTTCGCGGAACAAGCCTTGCGCTTTGGCATAGGCCTCCACGAGCTTTACCTGGGCGGAGGCGCGGCCCGTCAACGTCAGGTAGTCAAGCGTCATCTCATCGATCGGGAACATCGCCGCCGTTGCCCCGTACTCGGGACACATGTTGCCCAGTGTCGCTCGATCGGCAATCGTCAGATTCGCCAGACCCGACCCGTAGAACTCGACGAACTTGCCGACGACGCCGTGTTTGCGCAGCCGCTCGGTGACCATCAACACAAGGTCGGTTGCAGTCGCGCCTTCCGGCATGGCGCCGGTCAGCCTGAAACCGAGCACGGGTGGAATCAGCATCGACATGGGCTGTCCCAGCATGGCGGCTTCGGCCTCGATGCCGCCGACGCCCCAGCCGAGCACGCCAAGGCCGTTGACCATCGTGGTGTGCGAATCGGTGCCGACGATCGTGTCGGGGTAGGCGATGATGCCGCCGTTGACCACCTCGCGGAACACGACGCGCGCGAGGTACTCGATATTCACCTGATGCACAATGCCGGTGTCCGGCGGCACAACGCGGAAGTTGCGGAACGCATCTTGTCCCCAGCGCAGAAACGAATATCGCTCGCGGTTACGCGCGAACTCGAGCTCGGCATTCAGCTGAAAGGCGTCGCTGCGGCCGAAATAATCGACCTGCACGGAATGATCGATCACGAGCTCGACGGGCTGGAGCGGATTGACGCGATCGGGGTTGCCGCCGAGTCGAATCATACCGTCACGCATCGCGGCAAGATCGACGACGCAGGGCACGCCCGTAAAATCCTGCAGGAGCACGCGCGCCGGCGCAAACGAGATCTCTTTCTGGAGGTGGGCGCCTGGCGTCCATCCCGCGAGCACCTCGATGTCGTTCGAGTGCACGAAGCGGCCATCCTCGTGGCGAAGCAGATTTTCGAGAAGAATTTTCAGGGAGTACGGGAGCTTTGCGATATTAGGAAAGGCCTGCTCGAGCTTGCTCAGGCTGAAGATTTCAACCGACTCGCTGACAAGGGTGCATGCCGTGCGAACACCGAACGAATTTGTGCTCATTCTGTTAATCGTATCACCGACGATCAGTGACGAGTCAGTGCAGAGCTCTCAACACTCTCCCCGGCGCGCCACCTCCAGCACAGCCTCCGCCGCCCGCCCGCTCGCGCCCGGACCGCCAAGCCTGGCGCGGACGTCACCGAGCGCCCGCTTCGTCTCGTCGGCGCGTTGTCGATTGGTCAGGAACGACAACGTTTCGGCAGCAATGCCCTCTGCCGTGCATTCGTCCTGAATAAGCTCGGGCACGATGCGGCGTCCGGCAATCAGATTGACCATGGCCACATTGTCGACCAGCAGAAAGCGTCGGCCGACCCGGTACGTCACCGGCGACAACCGGTAGACGACGACCATGGGCCGTCCGTGCAACGCGGCCTGCACCGTCGCCGTGCCGGACGCAGTAACCGCCACATCTGAAATCGCGAGCACATCGTCTGTCCTCGCGAGCACCTCCGTCGGCTGAGTACCTGTTCCAGTTGATTTGCGAAAAGAGCCGATCGTCGAGAGCCGGCGCACGCGCGATGACGAACTGGGCTCCGGGCAATTGACGGACGATGCGCGCCACCGCATCACGCATGACCGGCAGCAGCCGTTCGACTTCGTTCGGCCGGCTGCCGGGCAGCAGCGCGACGATCGGACGGCCCCCATCGAGTCCCAGGTGCTGAAGAAAGCGATCTTTCGGCTCCTGCGCGCGGGCCAAGTCCACGAGCGGATGGCCGACGAACTGTACCGGCACGCCGGCATCCTGATAGATCCGCTCTTCGAATGGAAAAATCACCAGCACGCGATCGGCCAGACGTTTCATCAGCTGCATGCGGCTCTTGCGCCACGCCCATAGCTGCGGGCTGATGTAATAGATGATGGGGATGCCGAGCTTCTTGACGGCGGCTGCCAGCCGAAAGTTGAAATCGGGAAAATCAATCACGACGAGCGCGTTCGGCTTCTCCGTTTTGGCGGCCTCGACCAGACGATTCAGCACCGACAAGGATTTCGGCAGCACGCGCAGCGCTTCGACAAGGCCGGTCACGCTGAGACCGCGATAGTCGGCGACCAGCTCTCCGCCGCCCGCCATCAGCCGCTGCCCACCGAGTCCGAAAATGGCGGCGCCGGGCTGACGGCGGCGAATTTCAACTGCGAGAGCGCCGGCATATAAATCGCCGGACGGCTCCCCGCAGGAAATCATGATTTTGTTCAACGCTTCTTCAGATTGGCCGCTGTCAGATCGAGATCGCCGAGGGAAATCAGCTCGTAGTTTCCGAAGCCCGCCTTGCCCAACTGGTCCTTGAAGCTCGCTGCGTCGCCGACCATGACGATCGACAGTCGATCGGGTTGAATATAGCTGCGGGCGACACGGAGAACGTCGTCGGGCGTCACCGCATTTGCGCGCTGCCGGTAGGTGCGCAGCTCGTCGAGGGACAGATCATAGAACACCGCGTTGACGACCTGGCGCGCAATGGCGCCGGGAGTCTCGATACTCAACGGGAAGCTGCCGGTCATGTAGGCCTGCGCCCCGGCAAGCTCGCCGTCACCGATGCGCTCGCGCTGCAGCCGGGTGAACTCGTCGACGATCACGCGCACAGCTTCGCCGCTGGCCTCGGTGCGTGTATCGGTCTCGGCGGTGATGTCGCCCGCCAGGAGCATGGGGTTCAGGTCTGCGGACGCCGAATAGGTGAGACCCCGCTCTGAGCGAAGGACACGAAAGAGCCGATTGCTGCCCTCTCCGCCGAGGATCCGAACAGCCTGATCCATGCTCATGTAATCGGGCGTCTTGCGCGGAACGCCGAGCTGTCCGACGCGCACGGATGTCTGCACGGACCCGGGCTTGTCGACGACGACAATACGTCGTGTCGGACGCGGTGGATCCGGCAGCATCGGCGGCTGCACGGCCTGGCGCTCCCAGTCGCCGAACGCACGCGTCGCGGCCGCCATGGCTTCGTCGGCCGTGATGTCGCCAACAATGGCGAGGATGCTGTTGTTGGACGCGAAATAGCGCCGATGGAACTCGCGCAGATCATCGCGCGTGATCTTGGCGATCGTGACGGGCAGGCCGGTGTCGGGCATGCCGTAGGGATGGAACCCGTAGATGAGGCGATTCAGCACGGTCCGCGCGATGAAGTCGGGCGCTTCGAGGCTGACGCCCAGATTCTCGACCGTCTGCCTGCGCTGACGCTCGATCTCTTCGGGCGCAAACGCCGGCCGACGAATGACATCGGCAAGCATGTCCATGCCGACACCGAAGCTGTCCTTCATCACGAGGACGGTCGCCGACGTCACATCGCTGTCGGCGCCGGTTCCGAGCGCCCCACCAATCGAATCGATGGCATCCGCGATTTCGAATGCACTCCGAGTGCTCGTACCCTGGTTCAGCAGCGACCCCACAAGCGAGGCTGTGCCGCTCTTGCCCGGCGGATCGTAGGCCGAACCGGCGCGCACGATGAGCCGCATCGTGACTTCGGGCTGCTCGTGGTGCATCACGATAATGACCTGCATCCCGTTGGGCAATGTCCGAAGCTCGTATGGCGGAAAGCTCACTGGTCTGGCAGTGAGCGGCCGAGGCGGATTCTCGGAGGGCCAGCTGCTTACCTGTGCAGCGCCGACTGATGCGAGGCCGGCCAGGAGCGCAAGCGTCGAAGCGAGGAGCGCGCGTCGCATCATTTGCTCCCTTTCGGCAGAATCTTCAGGACCAGGCGGCTCTCGGGGGTGAAATACGTCTTCGCGACGCGGTGAAGGTCGGAGACCTTCATGTTCGTGAAAATCTCGACCTCGCCGTCTGCCGTCGTCACGTCGTCGTGAATAACGACGGCATGGGCGAGCTGGCTCGCCTTGCCCCGCACCGACTCGCGATCGACGATGTAATCGCGGAAGAACTGGTTCTTGGCGCGCTGCAGCTCTCGCTCGCTAATCGGCTGGCTGCGCAGCTTGTCGAACTCCGCGACGAGCGCTTTCTCGACCTCGTCGTGCGTCCGTCCCGGCGCGACGAGCGCGACAGCGAAAAACAGATTCGGCTCCTCGATGATGTTGCCGCCCCCGAATGCAGAGAGCGCGATCTGCTTCTCATAGACGAGAGACTGATAGATGCGTGAGCTGTCGCCGTCGGACAGGATTTTCGACGTCAGGTGCAGCGGATATGAATCGGGGTGACCGTCAAAGGTGATCGGATAGGCGACGACGACCGCCGGCAACGGCCAGCTTTCGTTGACCGTGATGCGCCGCTCGGCCTTCGACGCCTTCTCCTGGGCGTACTCGCGAGGGATCACGCGGTCCGACTTCGGCACGCGTCCGAGATATCTCGTGACGAGCTCCTTCGCCTGCGCCACGTCGAAGTCGCCGACAATGGCGATGGTGGCGTTGCTCGGGACGTAGAACTGGTTGTGGAAATCACGCACGTCTTCGACCGAGGCTGAGTCGAGGTCTTTCATGCTGCCGATCGTCGTGTGCTTGTACGGGCTTACGGTGTAGAACTGATCGTAAAGAATTTCGGAGAGCCGGCCGAACGGGGGATTGTCGACGCGCAATCGCCGCTCTTCCTTCACGACTTCCCGCTCGTTCTCGAAGGTCGACTTGTCGATGCGAAGGGTGGCCATGCGATCGGCCTCGAGCCACAGCACCAGCGGCAGGTACTGCGACGGCACGGTCTGCCAGAACACCGTCGCATCGTCGTTCGTGTAGGCGTTGCTTTGGCCGCCGATGCTCGCCAGCATCGAGGCGTGCTCTTCCGGATCCACATTCTTCGAGCCCTTGAACATCATGTGCTCGAAGAGATGGGCGAACCCGGTACGACCCGCCTTTTCGTCCTTGGAGCCGACGTGATACCAGACCTCGACATGCACGATCGGCGTCGAATGGTCGGGCGACAGGACGATCGTGAGGCCGTTTGGCAGCTTCACTATCTCGTACTGGAGATGCGGTGGACGCACGGCCGCATCCAGCGGCGCGAGCGTCAGCACCACCGCGAACGCCATGGCGCCGAGCAGCTGTTTTGGCATGTGTGAGATCATCATTGTTTCCATCAAGTACGTACTGTCCGGCTTTAGCCGGATCTTGATCTTAACTTGGATTCCTCGAGCGCCGCTTCCAGCTCGAGAACACGCTGTTCCAGATCTGTAATCTTCTTCCGCAGCTCCGGCAGCTTCCGGAAAATCACAGACGATCTCAGCCATTCCTTGTTTTCGATTGCCGGATACCCCGATACGAACGCACGGTCCGGGACGGAGTTCGTAATTCCGCTCTGCCCCACCGCTGAGGCGCCGTGGCCAATCGTCACGTGCCCGGCCACGCCCACCTGGCCGGCCAGCGTCACGTTGTCACCAACCGATGTGCTTCCGGCAATTCCGACCTGGGCGGCCAGCAGCGTATTCCGTCCGATGGTTACGCCATGCCCAATCTGAACAAGGTTATCGATTTTGGCACCGGCCTGAATCCGTGTCTCGCCGATCGCCGGCCGATCGATCGCCGTGTTGGCGCCGATCTCAACGTCGTCTTCGATGACCACAATGCTCGTCTGCGGAATCTTCTGATGCGTGCCATCTGGTCGTTTCACGAAGCCGTAGCCGTCGCTGCCAATCACCGCGCCGTTCTGGATGACGACACGGTTGCCAATGACGCTGCGCTCTCGCACCGCTGCATGAGAATGAATGACGCAATCGTCGCCGACGATGGCGCCGTCGCCGATGTACACGTTTGGATATATCAGCGTGCGATCCCCGACCCGGGCATCCCGGCCGACCGACGAGAATGGACCGATCGACACGTCGCGCCCGAGCGACGCCCCGGGCGCAACAAAGCTGAGCGTGTCAACGCCGGCTGGTGGATGGACCGGCGCCGCGAACAGGGAGAGCGCATTCGCGAAGACCAGATACGGATGCTTCGTTCGGAGCATCGCGCACGGCGCGGCCGGCTCATCTTCGCCGATGATGACAGCGGACGCGCGCGTACGGCGGAGCGCAGGCGCATACTTGCGGTTCGCGAAAAATGCGATGTCGCCGTCGCCCGCCTGATCGAGCCCCGCGACACGCCAGATCTCCACTCCTCCGTCACCTTCGAGCCGGCACTCTAACCGCTCCGCGAGCTCACTCAATTTCATTGTTCGATGAGAGGCGGTTTCATAGCCGTCCCATGTGCCAGCCGACGGGACTGAAGTCCTGTGCCACCGTTTCGCGAAACGAGAATATCACGCGGCCTTCATCGAGGTTCGCTCGAAGAATTTCGCGAGATGGGGCAGGTGCAGCGCCGATGCCACCTCGTGCACTTCGCGATCACGCTCGTGGGGTGCGAGCACGAGGACGCGGCGCAGGCGTGAGAGATGGGCGCTGGCGCACACCTGCCACCGAACGTCGGTCAGCGCGTGCCTCGCGCCGCGTCGCGACAGATAGTGGCCGACGAGCCTGAACCCGAAGTAATAGGCGATGACGTTCGGTCCGGGGACCAGGAAAAATGCGCCGGACGCCACAAACAGCAAGCCGTCGATGACGATCCATTTCATATGGCGATCGGCTTCCCGTTGCAGGTCGGCGCGTGCGAGTCTCGTCACATCCTCGCCCGACATGTCGTCGGGGTAGTGGAGCATCATCTCCGACTCGTTGCGCAGGCGCCAGAGCAGCCGCTGCTCGGCAATTTTCTCGGCAAGCCAGCACAATGCGCGGTCCTTCATCCGCTCGGTCCAGGATCGCGGACCCTCGTGAACCCGCTTCTCGCCGCTCAAACGCTCTTCTTCCACACGCGCCAGCGCTTCCTTGAAGTTCGCGTAGAGCGCGGCCAGTCGCCCTTTCGGCGGCACGTCGCCGACGATCTCGTCGGCGTGGTCATCGTGCTCGCAATACAGTTCGTACCGGTCGAAAGCGACCGGGATGAAATACACGTCCATCAGGGATTCGCCGCCCCGCCCTGGCCGATCCGGCGCCGCTGCGGGGTCCGCGATGGAGGAGTGGCCGAAAGTGGAGGCTTGCCTGCCTGTTCCCATGCGCTCGTGATAATGGATGCGACAGCGGTAATGGCGTCGTTCAAACGCTTCTCCATTACTGGACGAGTCCTGGCGAACAAAGTTTCAAAATAACGATCATCGTAGACATCGCGATTGCCGATGGCCTCTTTATCGGCGGCCAGGACGTCATCGGCAAGCTGAACGCTCTCGAGCAACGTCTCAAAAATGAAATCGCGTTCGTGCTGGATCGTCTTCAGCGGACCTGGTGTGATGACGAGCTGCTTCTGATACCGGAGGAATAGCTCGTCTTCCCAACGGTTGTGAATGCCGGTCTGGCCGGTCAGCTGACCGTTGTAGTTGAGCACCGCGTGAAGCGGGACATGCGCATCGGCAACATAGTGGCCGATGATCGCGGAAAAAAACCGGATGTCACTTTGCGCGTATGGGCCGTTTTTGCGCAGGGACTCAAATCCCCGAATCAGCCGGCCCGCGATCTCGTGGGTCCGCCACGGCACAAGGCCGTTCTCCCGTAGCTCGTCGATGCCGAATTTCTTGACCGCCGCATCGTAATCGCGCGGCAGGTCGGCGAAGGGGTATTTGCCATAGGCATCGAAATCGAGGAAATGGTTCGGGGGCTCCTCAGCAAAGCCGGCGTTGCGCCACAAATCGGGATCGATGGCTCGCTCGACGATGAACGCCCGATTCGCCTCGAAAAACGGGCGGAGTGGCGCCGGCAGGATGTCGATGGCTCGAGCCACGATGAACCGATGCGCTTCGAAACCCCAGGCGCTGGCGGTTGACGGCACCAGCAGAAGTGCGGTCACGAGGCCGATGACGGAAACGCGCATACCGTATTATCGCTGAATGCCGCGGCTCGGTGCCCACATGTCGGTGGCAGGCGGCCTGCCGAATGCCATAGCCCGCGCACAGATCCATCGATGCGAGACGCTGCAAATCTTCAGTAAGAACGCAAGCCAATGGCGCGCGCGGTCGCTGCCGCCGGACGAAATCGCGGCGTTCAGACGCGCCGCCCGCGAGAGTGGTGTCTCCCCCATCGTCGCGCACGCCAGTTACCTCATTAATATTGCGAGCAACGCCCCGGTCCTTCGTGCGCAATCGATTGCCGCGCTTGGGGAGGAAGTCGATCGCGCGGAAGCGCTCGGGCTGCTCGGCGTCGTCCTGCATCCGGGTGCACGGATGGCGGCGCCGCGGGAGGAAGCGCTGTCGCTCGTTTCTGCCGCGCTCGACCAGGTGTTGCAGGCCCGGCCGCGCGGGAAAACCATGATTCTCATCGAGCACACGGCTGGCCAGGGCAGCGCGATGGGCGCGTCGTTCGAAGAGATCGCGGCGATGCTCGACGGAGTCAGGAAGAACCGCAAGCGGCTGGGCGTATGCCTGGACACCTGTCACCTGCTCGCATCGGGTTACGATCTGTGCACGCGCGACGGGTACGAGAGAACGTTCGAGACGTTCGAGGCGCTCATCGGCCTCGAACGGTTGAAGGTCTTTCACGTGAACGATTCGAAAAAGCCCTGCATGAGCCGCGTCGACCGCCACGAGCACATCGGCAAAGGCTGCCTCGGCCTCGAACCCTTCCGCCGGCTGCTGAACGACAAGCGTTTCGCCGATCTGCCGATGATTCTCGAAACTGAGAAATCCGAATGGAGGGAGCGCGGAAAAATCGCGATTGATCCGCTCGACGAAATGAATCTGAATACGCTGCGGAGCCTGCTGAAATCCTAAACACCCTCCTCAAATCCTGAACAGAAGATCAGGAGTTCAGGAGAATTTTCTTTTTTTTCCTGATCTCCTTTTTGCCTTCCTCTGCGTCTGGGTCCGACTCTTCTGACTCCCAGACTCCTCCGACTCGCCGACTCTCCTGACTCGAAGACTCTTTCGTCTGCGGGACTCTTCTAGTCTCGTTCCCCGAACACGTCTGCTTCGAATTTGAAGAGGTCTGCCCCGGTCTGCCACGCGTCGCGGCGCAGGCCGGCCTTCATACAGGTCTCCGCGGCGAACTCTCTGGCACTCCAGTTCCTCTCGCTCGCGACCTGTGGCAGCAGCAATCCGCGACTTCGGCCGAGCTCGACCACCAGTCCGTGCTGTCCGACCACGACTTCTGAAATATCCGACACGCGCTCGATGGGTCCGAGCACTGAAATCTCGATGTCGATGTGACCCCATTCGTCCACACTGACTGCGGGAAATCGTGGATCTGAAATCGCCGCCGAGACGGCACAGCGGCCGACGACTTCCAACAGGGGCAGCCCGGGCTCGGGGTATCCGATGCATCCCCGCAGCTCACCCTTGACCCGCAACGTGACAAAAGCCCCGGCATGAAGAGCGCCAGGAATTGGGGATTGGGGATCGGGGATTGGTTCAGCGACGCGTGTCACGCCATCTGCGCCGATGGCACGTGCAATCGCCGCACGCGCCAGATGCAGGAGCGTTCTCTTGCAGTCATCGTCCAGCCGGACCATTGGGTCGGGCGACATCAGATCCCCTGCGGCACAAACGTGCCGAATGCCGCGGCGAGGTATCCGACCACCGCATCCTTGTCGCCGGAGACATCCCCGGAGTCGCCGTACTTGAGGACACGCGCATCCCTGGCGCCGAGCTGTCTGGCCGCGCGCATGACCGAGACTGTCGGACCGCCACCGCATGCATGCTGCGGAAACGCTTCCAGCAGCGACATCAACCCGTCCGCATCGAAGTGCTGCACCTGCTGAATCACTTTACCGTCGAGCTTCGCAGCAACGGTCGCGTTTTGATAGTGCGACAAATCAGTGCTGGCGACCAGCACGGCGCGACGGCCTTTCACGACGGCAGCAATAGTGTCGCCAAGCTCCTCGGCCGTCTCGCGGCGTTGATGTCCCATCACAAGAGGCACAATGCTGGCATTCGGCAGCACCCGACTGAGAAACGGGAGCTGCATCTCGAGCGAGTGCTCGCGGACGTGCGCCGTGGGATGCGCGTTGACGTGTGGCGATGCCGCCGCGATGGCAGCGGCACAAGACTCGTCGATCGGTACCCTGCCGAACGGTGTCTCGAACGCGCCGCGCTCGTAAATCGCCACGCCGTCGAAAGCGACATAGTGAGAGGGTCCCACCAGGACGGCGACCTGGATGTCTCTTCCGCGAAGCAGATTGTAGGCGTGTGCGGCGATTGGGCCGGAGTACATCAGGCCTGCATGCGGCGCCACAATCGCCAGCACCTCTCCGACAGGCGGCTCATCGGCCGCGGACAGGTAGCGATCGATTTCGCTCGCAAGCGCGTCGGGATTCGACGGGTACCACGATCCCGCGACAGCCGCACGGCGTACATCCGACGGCCTTGTCACTTATCACTCGTCACGTGTCACGTCCGTTCAGCATGGTAGCATTTGGCCATGCCAGAGAGGTTGACTCGCTCAGACGTCGATCGCATCGCCGCTCTTGCGCGCCTCGAATTGACCGACGCCGAGAAGGATCTCTTCGTCCACCAGTTGTCGCACGTGCTCGAGTACGCGGAACAGATCCAGGCCATCGATACAGCCGGGGTCACGCCCACCTCGCACGTGCTCACGCGGATCCCGGCCGATCGGCCCGACGAGTCGCGGCCCAGCCTGACCAACGCCGAAGCGCTGTCCAACGCACCCGACCCGTCGCCGCAGACGGGCCTCTTCCGCGTACCCCGGGTTCTGTAGGTTGTGAGTGCGATTCTCTTTCAAACGGCCCGCGAAATCCGGGAGGCCATCAGCGCTCGAACCGTCTCGGCCACCGAGGTCTGCGAACAGGCACTCGCGCGAATCGACACAGCCAACCCAAGGCTGAACGCGTTTCTGACCATCGCGCGCGATCGCGCGCTCGAACGCGCACGGGCCATCGATCGCGACCGCCACACCGGACCGCTCGCCGGCGTCCCCGTCGCGCTCAAAGACAACATCATGACGTGCGGCGTCCGGACCACGGCCTCATCGCGAATGCTCGAGCACTTCGTTCCGCCGTATGACGCAACCGTGGTGCGGCGGCTGGAAGCGGCTGGGGCAATCCTGATGGGCAAGACAAACTGCGATGAATTTGCGATGGGCTCGTCCACGGAGAATTCCGCCTTCGGTCCGTCGCGCAATCCCTGGAACCCCGATCACATCTCCGGCGGGTCGAGCGGCGGATCCGCGGTTGCGGTTGCGGCGGGTCTCTCGCCGATCGCGCTTGGCTCGGACACTGGTGGCTCCATCAGACAACCGGCCTCTCTCTGCGGCATCGTCGGGCTGAAGCCGACATACGGGCGCGTCTCGCGATACGGACTGATCGCATTTGCCTCATCGCTCGATCAGATCGGGCCAATGGCGCGCACTGCCTACGACGCCGCAACAGCGCTGTCGGTGCTGGCCGGCCCAGACGAATCCGACTCGACAGCATCGTACGAACCTGTTGCCGATTATGTGGGTGCGCTGACAGGCGATATTCGCGGCGCCCGGATCGGCGTGCCGAGGAAGATGCTCGAGCAGGGCGTCGAAAAGTCGGTCTGTGGCTGCTTTTACAGTGCGCTCGACATTCTGCGCGATCGTGGGGCCGAACTCATTGATATCGACCTTCCGCACGCGCCTTACGCCATCGCCACCTACTATGTCGTCGCCACGGCAGAAGCGAGCTCGAACCTCGCGCGCTATGACGGCGTCCGCTACGGGTTTCGCGCCGACGCCGGTCGCGATCTGAGGGAGATGTACGAGAAAACACGCAGGCAGGGGTTCGGCGCCGAAGTGAAGCGGCGCATCATGCTCGGCACCTACGTCCTGAGTGCCGGCTACTATGATGCCTATTACCTGAAGGCACAGCAGGTGCGCACGCTCGTGCGTCGTGACTACGAGCAGGCGTTTCAAAAGGTCGATGCCGTCGTGATGCCGACGAGCCCGACAGCCGCATTCAGAATTGGCGAGAAGATCGAAGATCCGTTATCACTCTATCTGACAGATGTATTCACGGTGAGCGCCAATCTCGCCGGACTTCCGGGGCTGAGCGTGCCCTGCGGCTTGACACGCAATCGCCTGCCCATCGGGTTGCAATTCACCGGCCGCCCCTTCGACGAAGCCACGCTCCTGCGCCTTGGCGACAGCTACGAAAGGGACACCAACTGGTGGAAGGAATGTCCGAAAGTGTAGGTTCGTAAGGTTCGTAGGTTCGAAAAAGTGGTAGGTTCGTAAAGTTCGTAGGGTTCGTAGGTTCGTTACAGTTCGTGCGGTTCGCGCGCGCCGATTCGGCGCGCGCGGTTCGAACCCACGAACTCACGAACTTTACGAACCGCTTTTATGCTTTTTTTGCCCGTTCCATCAGTTCGGGTGTCTTCAGGACATCGACAGGTCCACGCGGCGCATCGGGGGGCATGTAACGGGCGAATGCTTCCTGGCCTACCTTTTCTTCCAGGCTTCTGATGACCATCGACCTGCGACCCGCGGTGGGTCGCAGCTTGGGAAATCCCAGGATGATGCAGAATCCTAGAAACAGCACAAGGACAAACACCGTGCTCGCGCCGAGCGCGACGAGTGCGCCGACACCGAGATCGATGAGCTCCTGGGAGGTCACGCGCCAGTCTCTGGATTGACGACCGGCTTGGCGGGCGGCAGATCGTAATGAACCAGACGGCGGCGAACTTCTTCCATTGCAACCCGTTCGGCCTTATGTGGTTGTGGATGGGCCTCATGCACGCTGTGGTCCAGACGCGCGCGCGCTCCCCGTCGCAACTGCTTGGCTCGAAGGGCGGCGATGTCGACGAATAAGAACCGATTGGAGACGATAGGGGCCGGCTCGGCGGCTTCCTGAGGCTGGACGACTTCGTCCTGCTGCGGCGTTTCAAGTTCCATAACTTTACAGGATACAAGAACTTACGCAGATTAAGCAAGTGGTTAAGGAGTTGGGGGCTGTGGATTGGGGAACTAGTAATCCCTAATCCCCAACCCCTAATCCCTGTGAATGTCGCGGCTTAGGCCGCGACATTCACCTTGATCTGTTTCGGCTTCGCCTCCTCGCGAAGAGGCAGCTTGACGGTGAGCACACCGTCCTTGTATTCGGCCTCTACCCGGTTCGGATCGACTGTGTGCGGCAGGGCGAATGACCGAGTGAACGTGCCATAGCTCCGCTCAACGCGGTGGAACTGCTCGTCCTTGATGGTCTGCTCAGCCTTCTTTTCGCCTCGAATGGTCAGCGTGAAGTTCTCGACCGTGATGTCCAGATCATCCTTGCTCATGCCCGGAATCTCGGCCTTGATGACGAGTTCGTGCTCGCCCGTGCTGTAAATGTCCACGGGAGGCAGCCACGCACCACCGAACTCACGAAACGGATCCCAACGAACGATTGCCATAGCGTTTCCTCCTCAATTTAGGTGTCGCGGGGCCCCACCCCCGCGACCTGTGCCTTCGCCCCCTTCGGGGGGCTCGGCTTTGTTTGCGACATCGATCTGCTTCGTGCGGCAACATGCATCAGGCTCTGCCATCTGACATCTGCCATCTACCATCTGCCATTTCCGCTGACGCCTAGGCATCCACCACCTCTGCATCAACGACTTCTCCGTCTTTCAAGTCCGGTCCGCCTTGATACGGTGTGCCGGCGCCGGCATTCGGCGCATTCTGCTTGTACATCTGCTCCGCCATTGCGTGCGACGCCTGCTGCAGCGCGTCGGTCATGCGCTTGATCGCGCCAAGGTCTTCGCCCTTCAGCGCTTCGCGCACATCGCTGATTGCGTTCTCCACCCGCCGCGCATCGTCCGGCGACAGCTTGCCACGATGCTCGTTCAGCGTCCGCTCGACTGAGTAAGCCAGGCCATCGGCCTGGTTACGCGCATCGATCATCTCGCGCCGCGACTTGTCTTCGGCCGAGTGACTCTCGGCATCCTTCACCATCCGCTCGACCTCGTCTTTGTTGAGTCCAGACGAACCCGAGATGGTGATCTTCTGCTCCTTAGCCGTCGCGTTGTCTTTTGCCGACACGTTGACGATGCCGTTGGCGTCGATGTCGAACGTCACCTCGATCTGAGGCACCCCGCGCGGTGCGGGAGGCAGCCCAATCAGGTGGAACCGTCCGAGCGTTCGATTGTCCCGCGCCAGCGGCCGCTCGCCTTGCAGAACGTGAACCTCCACGTTCGGCTGGTTGTCGGTCGCCGTCGAAAACGTCTCGCTCTTGCGCATCGGAATCGTCGTGTTCCGCGGGATCAGCGTCGTCATGACGCCGCCCAGCGTTTCGATGCCGAGCGACAGCGGAGTGACGTCGAGCAGCACCAGGTCCTTGACGTCGCCGGCAAGCACACCACCTTGAATTGCCGCGCCAACCGCGACGACTTCATCGGGGTTCACGCCCTTGTGCGGCTCTTTGCCGAAGTAGTCCTTGACCAGCTGCTGCACTTTGGGCATGCGGGTCGAGCCGCCGACGAGCACCACTTCATCGATCTTCTTGGGATCGATCCCTGCGTCAGCAAGAGCCTTCCTGACCGGCTCCATCGTCCGCTGAAGCAGGTCATCTACCAACTGCTCGAGCTTTGCTCGTGTCAGCTTCATCGCCAGATGCTTCGGGCCGGTCTGGTCGGCCGTAATGAACGGCAGATTGATGTCGGACTCGAGCGCCGATGAGAGCTCGATTTTGGCCTTCTCCGCCGCTTCCTTCAGCCGCTGGACGGCGACGCGATCCTTGGTGAGATCGATTCCGTCGGTCTTTTTGAACTCGGCCGCGATCCAGTCGATGATGCGCTGGTCGAGATCGTCACCACCGAGGTGCGTGTCGCCGTTGGTCGATTTGACCTCGACAACGCCCTCGCCGACTTCGAGAACGGAGATATCGAACGTCCCGCCGCCGAAGTCGTACACTGCGATGGTTTCGTCCTTCTTCTTGTCGAGACCGTACGCAAGCGCGGCCGCGGTCGGTTCGTTGATGATTCGAAGCACGTTGAGGCCGGCGATCTTGCCGGCGTCTTTGGTCGCCTGACGCTGCGCATCGTTGAAGTACGCCGGCACGGTGATGACCGCATCGGTAATCGACTCGCCCAGGTAATCCTCGGCAGCCTGCTTCAACTTCTGCAGCACCATCGCGGAGATCTCAGGCGGCGATACTTCTTACCGCGCGCCTCGACCCACGCGTCGTTGTTCGCCGACGGGACCATTCGATATGGGACACGTTGATGGTCCTCAGCTGTCTCGGCGAGCTTGCGGCCCATAAAGCGCTTGATTGAAAAGATTGTGTTCTCTGGGTTGGTGACCGCCTGACGTTTCGCCACCTGCCCAACCAGCCGCTCACCTTCCTTGGTGAACGCGACGATCGACGGGGTAATCCGCGACCCTTCCTGATTGACGAGCACAACGGGCTGGCCGCCTTCCATGACGGACACGACAGAGTTCGTCGTTCCGAGGTCAATACCAATGACTTTCTTGCCGTTCGTTTTTGCCATGGTGGTAGTCTAGCCAAGATATTGAGTATATGTCAAGCATGTAATATGACTATATGACACTCATATTATAACCGGCTCAGAATCAATGAGTTGGGGTCTGACCCCGGGGACGAGTGCGGGGGCAGACCCCCGTGCTAGCAAAAAGGAGCCGCCACCCTTATATTTGGGCCGTGAGCGAAATCCGACTGTTGTTCCTGGGCGATATCGTGGGGAAACCGGGCAGAGAGCTCGTCCGACGGGGGCTCCCATCCTTAATAGAGCACTACGCCGTGGACCTGGTGATCGCCAATGCGGAAAACGCGGCGGCCGGCCGGGGCATTACGCGCGAAATTGGCGATCAATTGCTGGACTGGGGGGTCGACGTCATGACCTCCGGCAACCACATCTGGGCTCAGCGCGAGGCCGTGGACTACATTGGGGCCGAGGCCCGGCTGCTGCGTCCGGCCAACTTCCCCGCCGGTGTCCCGGGCAGTGGAAGGTATCTCGCGCGGACGGCTGAAGGTCGCCCCGTGGGCGTCATTAATCTGATGGGACGTGTATTCATGCAGGAACTGGACAACCCGTTTACGCGCGCCCTCGAAGAAATCGAAGAGCTGCGCCAGCGCACGCGCATCATCTTTGTCGACTTCCACGCGGAAGCCACTTCCGAGAAAGTCGCGATGGGCTGGCACCTCGATGGCAAGGTCACTGCCGTCGTCGGGACGCACACACACGTCCAGACCGCGGACGAGCAGATTCTGCCGGGCGGCACTGCCTATCTCACCGATGTCGGCATGACCGGGCCCCATGACGGCGTCATTGGCGTGGAGAAATCGGCGGTCATCGACAAATTCCTTCGCGGCATGCCGGTACGCATGGAAACCGCGGCGGGCAATCCGCGCCTCAACGGCATCCTCGTTGCTGCAGATGAGTCGACCGGAAAGGCCACGTCGATTCAGCGCCTCAGCCTTTCGGCCAGAGAACTCGAACATGAGCTCGCTGTTTGATTTGCCGTTCGACGAGCCGGAGCCCAAGCCAACCGAGGCAAAAACCGGGGGTGTGAGGGAACGTCAACCGACGGTCATGACCGTCAGCGACCTCACCGCGAACATCCGCAACGTCCTGGAAATGACGTACTCGGAGGTCTGGGTCGAGGCAGAAATTTCAAACTGCCGGCTTTGGAACACGGGCCACTTGTATTTCACGTTGAAAGATCCGGGCGCCCAGATTAAGGCGGTCATGTTCAGGTCGGATGTGCGCACGCTGAAGTTCAAGCCCGAGGATGGCATTCACGTCGTGGTGCGCGGCCGTCTGAGCGTTTACGAGCCCAAGGGTGAGTATCAGATCGTATGCGAGCGGATGGAGCCGCATGGCCTGGGCGCGCTGCAACTCGCCTTCGACCAACTCAAACGGCGTTTGCAGGCAGAAGGATTGTTCGACGCCTCGCGTAAGCGTCCCCTCCCTGCGCTACCCCGCAAGATCGGCATCGTCACGTCTCTGGATGGCGCGGCCATTCGCGACATCATCAAGGTGCTTGGTCGCCGATATCCGAACGCGCATCTCGTGATCCGCCCGACTCGCGTCCAGGGAGACGGCGCCGCCGCAGAGGTCGCAAGCGGCATCAGGGATATCGTGAAGGTGAAGGGCATCGACGTGGTCATTGTCGGACGCGGAGGCGGATCGATCGAGGATCTCTGGGCGTTCAACGAAGAGCCGGTAGCGAGAGCCATCGCCGCGTCACCGGTGCCCATCATCTCGGCCGTCGGGCACGAAGCGGACGTGACCATTGCCGATTTTGCCGCCGACGTGCGCGCGCCGACTCCATCGGCGGCGGCAGAGATGGTCGTCGCGCGCAAAGAGGATTTTTGCAATCACATCGAGCGTTTGAGCGATCGCCTGACTGGCGCGATGCGGGGCACTCTCGCGCGACTGGAATCGCGCGCGCACCAGCTCGAGCGCAGACCCGGATTTGCCGGCTGGTCCGCCCGCCTCGCGCTTCGCGGCCGTCACTGCGCCGAGACGACGCACGCGCTGCGACATGCTGCGCGGTCGGCGATCAGCCGCAGGCTGCGCGCGTTTCAGGCGCTGCGGCTGCAGCTCGAGCAGTTCGATTTGCGACGCCGGCTCGGAACCGTGCGGGCACGCCTGGTGAAAGTGGAAGGCAGCTTGCGCGCCGCAGCTCTGCGCCGGCACAATCGCGCCGAAGCCCGTCTGCACAACTGCGCCGCACGCTTGGACAGCTTGAGCCCGCTCGCCGTCCTCGGACGCGGCTACGCCGTCGTATGGGATGAATCGCGGACGCACGTCATCCGCTCGTCTACAGAAGTCTCGCGGGGCGATACGGTTCGCATCACTTTGTCTGAAGGTGAATTGAAATGCGAGGTCGTGAAAACTGATGGATTCGACAATTAAGGATTTCGAGGCGGCGATCGCCGAGCTCGAAACGATTGTGAAGAAGCTCGAAGAGGGAGATCTTGCGCTCGAGAAGTCGCTCGAGCTCTACGAGCGCGGCGTGCAGCTCTCCCGCTTCTGCCATACGCGGCTCGAGGAAGCCGAGAAGCGTATCGAGATACTCAACGAGCGCGGCGATTTGCGCCCTGCCGGTGCCGCCTTCTCGAAAGACGACAAGTAATGCAGGTCGCTTCGCTGGGAGAGTATCTCGACACTCGGCGCAATCAGATAGACGCGGCGCTGACGCGTTTTCTCCCGTCTGCACCGGAATGCCCGCCCGGTCTGAACGCCGCGATGCGATACAGCCTGGACGCCGGCGGCAAACGGCTGCGTCCCATCCTGACGCTCGCAGCCGCCGAAGCCATGGTCGTTCGATCGGCCAGTACCGAACAGGCGATCGCCGCCGCGTTGCCGGCCGCGTGCGCACTCGAGCTCATCCATACGTACTCCCTCATTCACGACGATCTGCCCGCCATGGACGACGACTCGTTGAGGCGCGGACGGCCGACCAACCACATTGTGCACGGCGAAGGCATCGCGATTCTCGCGGGCGATGGCTTACTCACCGAAGCCTTTGCGCTGCTGGCGAATGAACCCCGCGACCCACAGCTGGCCGCGCAGAAAATCCGCGCCATTGAAGTGGTCGCGGTCGCCGCCGGCGCGCGCGGCATGGTCGGCGGCCAGGCGATCGATCTGCAAGCCGTCGGATCGACGAGCTTTGACGAGCAGTCACTGCAGGACATGCATGCGCGCAAGACAGGTGCGCTCATTCGGGCGGCAGCGGTTGCCGGTGCCATTATGGGGGGCGGCACCGACGAATCCATTCGGGCCGTCGACGAATACGGACGCCAGCTGGGTCTGGCATTCCAAATCGTGGACGACATCCTCGATGTCGAGGGCAGCGCACAGGCGCTCGGCAAGACGGCGGGCAAGGACGCCCGTGCAGGCAAACCCACGTATCCATCGATAATCGGGCTCGACGCGTCGCGACGTCTCGCTGCCGGACGCCACGACAGCGCCGTTGCAGCCTTGCGTTCGGCAGGTCTGGAACAGAGCCGCCTGGCCGACATTGCCACCTGGGTCATCAAACGGAGCAATTGAGCCGCGAGCGGCCCGGGACGTGGGGCCCCGCGACAAATAAATTGAAAGTCCGCCTCGATTTGCTGCTCGTCAATCGCGGACTCGCACAGTCGCGCGAGCGCGCGAGCGCGCTGATTTTGTCCGGCGTCGTCATGGTCGACGGCCGCCCTGCTCAGAAAGCCGGCCAGCAGGTGGCCGACGACGCCGATGTCTCACTGAAGCAACCCGATCATCCGTACGTCGGACGTGGCGGCATCAAGCTCGCGCATGCGATCGACACGTTCGGCATCTCTGTCGACGGACGCGAGGCGCTCGACATCGGCGCATCTACAGGCGGATTCACCGACGTATTGCTCAAACGCGGCGCGACCCGTGTGGTTGCTCTCGACGTCGGTCACGGTCAGCTCGACTGGGGCCTCCGTAACGACCCGCGGGTCGTGGTGATCGAGCGCTCGAACGCACGAACACTCGAGCCTCCCGACCTGCCGTCGCTCGTCGACATCGTCACGGTCGATGTCTCTTTCATCTCATTGCGTCACATCTTTCCTCGTATTCCGCCGCTGCTCCGCGACGGCGCGGACATCGTCGCGCTCGTCAAACCCCAATTCGAGGCGGGACGTGCAGAGGTCGGCAAGAAAGGCGTCGTCCGCGACCCGAGCGTACAGACGCGGGTGGTCGAAGAGGCCGCGGCCGCGGCCGCTGAGGTAGGATTGGTTCGCGCAGCGATGACCGAATCTCCGATCACCGGCGACACGGGCAACCGCGAGTTCTTCCTGCATTTGAAAGGACGCGGGTAGTGCGTGCCGTCGGCATTGTCGCAAAAGCGCATCTCGAACGCGCCGCGAGTCATCTTGTCCAGATTGCCTCGTGGCTCGAGCAGCGACACATCGCCCCGGTGTTCGATCCCGATACCGCGGCGCTGGCCAGGTCGGCAGGCGCCAACGGGAAGTTCACCATCATCGATCGAGACGAACTGCCTCGCCATGTCGACGTCATCGTCGTGCTCGGGGGCGACGGCACCCTGCTCGGGACCGCGGGCCGAATCGCGAAGGCGCAATCAGACATCCCGATTCTGGGCGTCAATTTCGGCAGCCTCGGCTTTCTCACCGAAGTGACATTGCCGGAAATTTACGCATCGCTCGAAACGACCGTCAACGGCACGGCACAAACCGAAGAGCGCATGATGTTGGAGGTGGCGGTCGACGCAGGCACACGTCGCGTGGCCGATCGCATCGTGCTGAACGACGTTGTCGTCACGCAGGGGGCGCTCTCGCGCATCATCGAGTTGTCCGTGTCGGTCGACGGCGAGTTCATGATGCGCGTCAAGGCCGATGGGCTCATCATTGCGAGCCCGACAGGCACGACGGCGTACAACCTGTCTGCCGGCGGCCCGATCGTTCACCCTCAGGTCGACGGATTGACGATCACGCCAATCGCCCCGCACACACTGACCAACCGCCCTGTGGTCGTTCCAGGTTCGAGCGAGATCCGCATTCAGCCGCTCATCCACGACGATCAGAGCGAAGTGTTCGCCACGTTCGACGGGCAGTCGCTGCTACCGCTGCAGAGCGATCACGTCGTCTCAGTGCGTCGTGCGCCAAAACCACTGCGTCTGATTCGCGCGTCAGAGCGGGGATATTTCCAGGTGCTGCGAGAAAAGCTGAGATGGGGAGCGTAGAGAAACTGAGAAGTAGGAAGTAGGAAGTAGGAAGTAGGAAGTAAAAAGTGGAAAGTCCAACGGTGAATACGGTTGCAAAAAGTGAGATAAGGCACCTCGTTTAGGGCGGCGAAACGCACAAATGCCGGTGGCAGAGGGTGTGCAACTCCATAACGGATGAGATCCCAGCCCGAATTGCTCGACCGCGTCTATCGTTTCTCGCTCGCCATCCTCACGTTCTACAAGACACTCCCGAAAACTGCTGAAGCGCAAGTTCCAGGCGTGCAGCTGTACAAAGCCGCGACTTCAAGCTGGTGTAATTACCGCGCCACACAGCGCGGCCGATCACGGAAGGACTTTATTTCGAAGCTCGGTGTCGTAGTCGAGGAATCAGATGAAGCCTTAGGTTGGCTGGAATTCATGCGCGACGGGCAAATTGCCACCGACGATCGGCTTCTCGATGAATCGAATCAACTGACAGCAATTTTCACGGCGTGCCTGGCTACTGCCCGGCGCAACGCCAAGAAGGAGCGGAGCACGATGCACGGGGTGGGGTCTCCATAGGACACTTCTCACTTTACT
Organism: Vicinamibacterales bacterium; assembly: GCA_963761975.1. Classification (GTDB taxonomy): domain Bacteria; phylum Acidobacteriota; class Vicinamibacteria; order Vicinamibacterales; family JAMQPK01; genus JAMQPK01. The sequence continues at coordinate 346,286 of CAVXIR010000007.1, read as the reverse complement.
TCTTACTTCTTACTTCCTACTTCTTACTTTCCACTCGTTCCTACAGGTCGCGTGCTGCCGTTCGAATGTTGTAGCCCTCCTCGATGGTCAGCACCCAAATGCGGCCGTCGCCGATATCGCCTGTGCGGGCTGTCTTCATGATGACGTCGATGACATCTTCCACGAGATCGTCGGAGACGGCCATCTCGATCATCGTCTTCGGGAGAAGACTGACGTCGTACTCACGACCGCGATAGACGGCCTTGTGGCCCTTCTGCCGCCCGTGACCTCTCACTTCTGTAATCGTCATGCCCGACACGGAGGCTCGCTCGAGGGCTTCACGTACTTCTTCGACCTTGTTGGGACGAATAATGCACTTGATGAGCTTCATGTTTTGTCGCGGGGCCCCAACCCCCGCTCCACGCCGCTCGCTTGCGGGGCCCCAGCGCCCCGCGCCGCTCGCGGCGTCGGGCGCCGATTCTACAGCAAACGGATGCGCTCAGGCTCGGAGCACTGCACCGTAATCGCCGGCGCAGCCGAATTGCACGATGCACTTCGTCTCACGGCCGGCGCCACGGGCGACGTCAAGTTGCCAGTTCAATTGGTGCAAGCACAATCGCACTCGAGGCTGCCGCGACGGCTTTGCCTGAGCCCGAGGCTGATGCGTTGGGCATCGTGCGAAATTCCCAAGGGTGTGTCAGGCTTACAGAGCGGGAATCGAATTCAATGGTGCCGAAGCGAGGGCGGTGGTTGCCTGACCTGAGGGTCGGCCACGCTACCTGGCGCCGACGCCAAACCACTCAGCCGCGGCAGATTTCTCACGGATGATCGTGTCCTTGCGACCTGATCCTGTCGACACAATCGACACCGGCACTCCGCTGGCCTCCTCGAGGAAGGAAACATAACGCTGCGCTTCGCGCGGCAGATCGTCGTAGCGGGTGACACCCGAGCTTGGCCGGCTCCAACCGGGCAGCGTCTCGTATTCGGGCTCGCAGGTCGCCAGCACGTTGAGATCGGCCGGCCAGTCGGTGATGAGCTGACCGCCGCGGCGATAGCCGGTGCACACCTTGATCTCGTCCAGCCCATCGAGCACGTCAAGCTTGGTGAGCGCGACGCTGTCCAGACCGTTGATGCGCGCGGCATAACGGGCCACCACGGCGTCGTACCAGCCGCATCGCCGTGGGCGCCCGGTGACCGATCCGAACTCCTTGCCGCTGTCGCGGAGGCGATCGCCGGCGGCGCCCAGCAGCTCGGTCGGCATGGGTCCCTCGCCGACGCGCGTCGCATAGGCCTTGACCACCCCCAGCACGCCGTGAATCATCTTCGGGCTGACGCCAAGGCCGGTGCACACCCCGCCGATCGTCGAATTCGAGGAGGTCACGAAGGGATAGGTGCCGTGATCGATGTCGAGCAGAGTCCCCTGTGCGCCCTCGAAGAGGATCGGACGGCCGGCAGTGCTCGTTTTGGCCAGAAACAACGAGACATCGGTTACCCACGGTTTCATGCGCTCGCCGCATGCGAGCATCTGGTCGAACAACGGCCGCCAGTCGAGCTGCGATTCCTTGATCAGACGGTTGCGGGCCTGGACGTTCTCGCGAACCTCCTGTTCGAGACCCGCACGATCGAACAGATCGCACACGCGAATGCCACGCCGGCCAATCTTGTCCTCGTATGCCGGGCCGATTCCGCGCGACGTCGTGCCGATCTTGCGCTCTCCGCGCCTCGCTTCCGACAGCAGGTCAAGCTCCCGGTGATACGGAAGTATCAGATGCGCGCGCTCGCTGATGACCAGGCGGCTCGTCACATCGTACCCGAACTTCGCAAGCTCCTCGATCTCAGTGAACAGTGCCTGCGGATCGATCACGACGCCGTTGCCGATCGCGCAGGTCACGTGCGAGTGGAGAATTCCCGACGGCAGCAACCGCAGGATGATCTTCCTTGTGTCCACATACACCGTGTGACCGGCGTTGTGTCCACCCTGATAGCGGGCGACAACGGCAAAGTGCGGCGTCAACAGATCGACGACCTTACCTTTGCCTTCATCTCCCCACTGCGCACCGAGTACAGCGATGTTCATGGCCGACACATTCTACATTGTCGTGCAATTTCCTTGAGAAATTCAAAAGTGAACGCGTTGGGAAGTTCAGATGACGTTGTGTGTGACTTGTCAAACAAATTTTTTTTTATTTTCAAATTGACAACTCAGGCGCGCGGTCTTAACGTCTGTCTTTCTTTGCGCGAAGCTCTTCACTCATCCAGTGCCCACACACGAATCAATGACGGCGGCCAGACCTTCACTTGAGCGACGCATCGTCGCGGGACTCGACGCTTCTCCATCGCGCATCCCGGTCGTGCTCGGTGACTTCCGAACCGGACGGACGCAACTCCTCTATCGACTGCGCGACCGCATCGGCCGGACGCAGTGCCAGCACATCGATCTCGAGCGATCGGCAACCACGCCCGAACGTTTTTACAACGCCATCGTCGCCGCCTCGCCGTTCAGGCTGCCAACCCGCCCGGAGCCGGCGTCGGCGCGCGAGGCCTTCGACGCCACGCTCGCATTTCTCGATCAGGCAAGAGCCGGCGGCGGCAGCGAGCCCGCGACATTTTTGCTCGATGAGGTGCTCGACCTGCGCACCTTCGAGAGTTTTCCAGGCCTGAGAACGGCCCTGCGGGAACTGCTGAAGACGCTGGCCGGCAGCCCGAACCGCTTCGTCCTGACAACACGCTATATTTCACGGGCTCATAGACTTTTGAGGGATGCGACCTCGAGGTTCGAGGTCATTCACGTGCCGCCCCTCTCTTCAGCCGAGGTCCGCGACCTGATGATGTCGATCGACGGCGGGGAGGCGATGCTGCGCGATGATGGCCCATCCGAATCGGTGGCGCGCGCGGTCTACACGCTGTCGGATGGCCGCGTCGGATACGCGCTGGCCATCGGCGAAGCCATGAATCGCATGGTCGACACGCAGGGGGTCGGCGATCCCGTCAGCGCGCTCACGCTGTTGATGTCGCCTGACGGCCGTCTCGCGGCCGCGTGCGCGTCGTGCTACGAACTACGCTTGCAGCACGCGCGCGGATACGGCGCGCTCAAGGCGATCCTGGAAATCCTCGCGCAGGAAGAGCCGCTGACGCTGACCGAAGTCGCACAGCGCCTCCGACGGACGCCGGGCTCGACGAAAGACTATCTGTCGTGGCTGGAAGATGTGGACCTCATCGTGTCGCAGCGAAAGCGCTACAGCTTCAGCGATCCGTTGCTACGTGTGTGGGTGCGGCTCTACTGCAGACCGTCTGGCCCGCCAGATGAAGACATCGCGCACGAAGTGCAGTCGTATGCGTTGAGCAGACTACCGCAGCCGGAGCCGTCGATGGTCGTAGCCGGCGGCGGTGAGAGCGAGATGGCCGACGACGATCGGAAACCGTGGGGAATCATCGAAATTGACTGATTAGATCTATCAGATCTTTAGATTCGATAGATCTAGAGGTTCAGCACCTCCAACGCCAGCCTCGCGGCTTCCTGTTCTGCTTCTTTCTTACTCCGTCCAACGGCCTCGGCCATCGGCTTTCCGCCCACGCGCACTTGCACTTGAAACATCTTGTGGTGATCGGGCCCGGTTTCGCCAATGACCGCGTACTCGGGCAGCGGATCACCGGCCGACTGCACCCGCTCCTGCAGGGCCGATTTGAAGTCGTGGAACGCCGCGGTCGCCGTGCGGGCTTCGTTGACCAGTTCCTCGAACTGCCTCGTGATGAATCCCGTTGCCTGTTCGATGCCGCCGTCCAGATAGATCGCAGCGATCAACGCTTCGTAGCCGTCGGCGAGCAGCGCCTGCTTGCGGCGTCCGCCGGTTTTCTCTTCTCCGCGCCCGAGCAGCAGGTGTTCGCCGAGATCGAGGCCTTCCGCCAGCCTGGCCAGCGACGCCGTTGAGACGAGCGCAGCCTTCATCTTCGATTTCCAGCCTTCGTCGCGATTCGGGAAGCGGCGGAACAGCAGGTCAGCGATGGCAAAACCCAATACCGCGTCGCCGAGAAACTCGAGCGATTCGTTGTCGAAGACTCCGCCGCTGACGTCCTCGTTGGCCCGCGAGGTGTGTGTCAGCGCATGCTCGAGTAGCCCGGGATCGCGAAACGTGTACCCGGCGCGCCGTTCGAGCGCGGAGAACTCGCCGCGAAGCGGAATCACATGGCCGCCCGACTGGTCGATTCGATGGCTGTCGATGACGCGGCGCGCTTCATCGGCTTCTTCGGGCCTCACCGAAATCTTGATCTCGGCGATGCCGCCGACACCGACAGGAAAGATCGATTGAGGGGCACCCGACGACACCAGCGAGACGATGCCGTGGCTCTCGAGCAGCCCTCGAACGACGCGCACCTCGATGTCGGATGCGCTTCTGAACACAACTGTCAGTTCGTTCATTGGTCGCGGGGCCCCGACGCCCGCTCCACGCCCGCCGTCGCTTCGCTGTGGCGCGGCTCATCGTCAAACTTGAGTATCACCATCGTAATGTCGTCGTGTTGCGGTTGACCCTGTGCAAACGCAGTGACTTCCGCCAGGAGGCAGTCGCGGATTGCTTCGGGCGGCCTGTCCACGTTCGCTTCGAGGCAGACGCCCAGTCGCTCCTCGCCAAAGTAGTCTCCACCGCCGTCCATCGCTTCGCTGATGCCGTCGGTATAGAAGAAAAACAGATCGCCGGATGCGACCGGCAACATCAACTCCTCGAGACACCGCTCGAAGCGTATGCCGCCATCAAGATTCAGGCCCAGCACCATTCCGTCCGGGGCGAACACCTCAGCGCGCCGTCGCTGGGTGTCGCTCGCCGCTATTCTGATGAACGGCGTGTGCCCGGCGCGCGCGCAGGTCAATGTCTTCGCAACCGGATCGATAACCGCATAGGTCATCGTAATGAAACTGCGGCTGTCGAGATGGTGTGAAATGATGCGGTTCGCCTCGATCAGTAGTTCGCGTGGCGACGTATAGATGCGGCTGAGCGACAACATCAGTCCCTTCAATTCCGCCATGTAGAGCGCCGCCGAGGTGCCTTTGCCCGAAACGTCGGCGATGAGCAACCCGACCCGTCCGTCGGCCAGCGGCAGGAAATCGTAGTAGTCACCGCCAACCTCCCTCGCCGGCGCGCAGAGCGCTGCGATGGAAAACCCGGGCGCCTTCAGCGTGCCGAGCGGGAGCAGCGACATCTGGATGTCGCGCGCAACTCGAAGCTCCTGCTCGAGTCGTCTTTTTTCGTCCTGCTCAACCAGCAGATGCTGAATGCGTCCGGTCATGTCGTTGAAAGACGCCGCGAGCAACCCCAGCTGATCGTCCGATCGGACGGCGATCCGGTGTTCGAAGTCTTCGCTCTTGATGCGCTCGGTGCCGTTGAAGAGCTCGTCGACCGATGTCGTAATCGTCCGGGCGAGCGCGAGCCCGTTGCCGAGCGCGATGACCTCGATGACGAGGAGCAGCACGCCGATGCCGACGAGCATGATCAACAGGATCTGGTGAAACCCGATACTCGTCGCGTTCTCGCGCGAGCTGCCGAGCCACCTGTACAGCGCCGCCACATCGACACCCATGTCGACCCGGGTTGGTTCCGCCAGGCCCGTTTCCCAGTCGACGTACGTCAGATAAGTAGCCGTATTGAGAAACGATCGTGGTCGCTTCTGGCCGATTCTGATCCCGGACGCAGCCAGCGCGTTTTCGTCGAGCGCGCTGTCGAGCGGCAGGTCGACAACGATGGCATGACGCGGGGCAGGGCCGTTGGGGAAAACGACGGCGCGAGCGAGCCTTCCGCCCTCCACGAGCCCGGAGAAGCTGCGCCCGGCCACCCACTCAGGCAACGCATCGGTCGGCGTCAGCGTGAGTGACATCTGTGGGTAACGCAGCGACAGCGCCGACTGCCGACGCTCGATGATCTCCGGGTAGGCGTGCGGCTTGGATCGCTCGACTTCGAAGAGCGTTGTCCGTCCGAGCACGGTCGCCTGCTCTATGAGGCGATCGACGCGATCGTGGACAAGATACGAGCTGATATCGAAGAATACGAGCAGAAAGGCCAGCATCGAAAAGGTGACGAGCAGCAGAATGGGAACGGCTCCGATGAGGACATAGGAGAGGATCAGCTTGCGACTGACCCGCCAGAGCAGGTCTGCACGAGCGAACCGTGTGATGCGATATGCCGTGACGACCGCGAGAACGATGAGCGTGAAATTGACCGCGCGGTCCAGCACGACCTGCCCGGGAGCGGCGAGCCAAACCAGCACCTTGAGCGCAATCGCAGCGAGCCAGAGAGCAGGAATGGCCCGAATGATATCACCCGTCCGTAGACTCTCGAATCCAGTTCAGATAGGCGTCGCTGCCGTCGACGATCGGAGTGACGATGAATTCGGGCACCTCGTAGTCGTGCAGTTGAAAGAGTCGCGCTTTCAGGGCCGGCACGCGCGTCGTGGTCGTCTTCATGATGAGCTGCCGCTCGAAGTCGGACTCGACCTCGCCCTTCCAGCGATAGACCGATTCCATCTGTGCGAGTATGTTTACGCAGGCGGCCAGCCGTTCGCTGACGAGCGCGGACGCGATCTTGTGGCCGTCGGCCGTGCGCGAGATCGTCGTCCAGACGACCACGCAATGATTTTCCATCGCGCACCCCCTATTTCTTGCTTGTACTTTTACCGAAAATGCTGTAATAACTTAGCGACTCTACTACACGTAAAATGACACCGCGCCCCCTCGCCACACAGACGCTGCAACGCCGCGGACGACGGATTCTCGCGGCGCTGTTCTTCTTCGTCGTGTGCGTGCTCGTGGTCGATGCCCTCGTCGGCGATCAGGGCCTGGTCGCCACAATCCGGGCGCGCAAACAGTATGATGGTCTGGCCGTCGACCTCGCGCGTCTGCGCTCTGAGAACGCGGCGCTGCGTGAGGAGGCACGCCGGCTTCGGGAAGATCCCGCCGCCATCGAGGAAATTGCGCGACGCGAGCTGGGCCTCATGAGCCCGGGCGAAACACTGTTCATTATTCGAGATATCGATCCGCCAGCCGCCAAGTAAGCCGCTTCTCCCATGTCGCAGCTCATCGACTTTGTCCTTCATTTCGATAGACACCTGCTCGAATTCGTTCAGCAATATGGAACGTGGGTCTACGGCATTCTGTTCGTCATCGTCTTTGCCGAGACAGGGCTGGTCGTCGCGCCGTTTCTCCCGGGTGATTCGTTGCTCTTCGCGGTGGGCGCCCTGAGCGCCACGGGCGTGCTGAACCCGTGGCTGTGTTATTTCCTCCTGATTGGCGCGGCGATTCTGGGCGACGGCGTGAACTATTCGGTCGGCCGCAGCATCGGCCCACGGCTGCTCGGAAGGGGCGAGGGCCCGGCGTTTTCACACCGGCTGATCAACCCGCAGCACATCAAGCGCGCCCACGAGTTCTTCGAGCAGCATGGGGGAAAGGCGGTCGTGCTCGCACGGTTCGTGCCGATCGTGCGCACGTTCCTGCCCTTCGTGGCAGGCGCCGCGGAAATGAACGCCGGCTCGTTCCTTTTCTACAACATCACGGGGGGGATCGGCTGGGTCACCATCTGCATGGGAGCCGGCTTCCTGTTCGGCAACGTGCCGGTGATCAAGGAAAACTTCACGCTGGTGACCATCGGCATCGTCTTTGTGTCGGTGCTGCCGATGGTGTTCGAAGTGATCAGGCATCGCAGACAGCTGAAGCAGCCGTAACCGGCAATCGACCGTTCACGCTGGCCACTGAACCTGCCCTTTGACACGGAGCCACGGAGCATCGACTTCGCGCCTCCGGCGCACGAGAACAAGAAGAGGCACGAATATCAAGAGCCAGCGAGTCAGCAGCTCTTGTATTCGTGCCTCTTCTTGTTCTGGTGTGGGCCGCATACGCGGCCCACGAAGTCGATGCCCTTCCGGAGCCCTCTGACGCTGACCACAGAGACAGTCACGCTGCCTTCAGACGTCGCGCTCGTCGCGTTACCGTGTTCATCGTGCTTTTCTGTTTTCTCTGTGCTCTCATAGCCTCTCCGTGTCGAGATTTTGTGGGTTACTCGCCCAGATAGGCTTCTCTCACTCGCGGATTGTTCGCAAGTTCCGCCGCGCTGCCTTCGAAGATCACGGCTCCGGTTTCGAGCACGTATCCCCGATCGGAATGCTTCAGCGCAGCATTGGCGTTCTGCTCGACCAGCAGGACGGTGGTGCCTTCGGCTTTGATCTCGTCGATCGTGCTGAAGATGGTCTGGCAGATGATCGGCGCAAGGCCGAGCGACGGTTCGTCGAGCAGCAGCAGCTTGGGTTGCGACATCAGCGCCCGGCCGATCGCCAGCATCTGCTGCTCGCCGCCCGACAGGGTGCCGGCGCGTTGCTTCGTGCGCTCCTTGAGCCGCGGGAAGAGCATGAACGCGCGCTCGAGATCGCGTTTGATAACCGCCTTGTCCTTGGTCAGGTACGCCCCCATCTCGAGGTTCTCGAGCACCGTCAGGTTCGCGAACACGCCGCGGCCTTCGGGCGCCATCGATACGCCTCGCGCCACGAGCTTGTGTGCGGCACACCCGGTCACGTCGGTGCCGTCGAACGTAATCCGGCCCTTCTCCGGCGTCAGCAGCCCGGTAATGGCGCGAAGGGTCGTCGACTTTCCCGCCCCGTTCGCGCCGAGCAACGTCACCACCTCGCCGGCGCGCACCGTGAGCGACACGTCTCGCAGCGCATGGATCGCGCCATAAAAGACGTTGACGTTCTCGAGCGAAAGGAGGGGGCCGTCAGCCGCCGCCAAGATACGCCTCGATGACTTTCGGATTTTTCTGAATCTCGGCAGGCGTGCCGATCGCGATCTCCTCGCCGTAGTCGATGACCTGAATCGTCTCGCAGATGCCCATGACGACCTTCATATTGTGCTCGACGAGCAGGATCGTCAGCTTCATCTCGTCGCGCAGCCACCGAATGAGGCGCATGAGATCGAGCGATTCCTGCGGGTTCATGCCCGCCGCCGGCTCGTCCAGCAGAAGCAGCTTCGGCTCGGTCGCCAGGGCGCGCGCGATTTCGAGCCGCCGCTGGCTGCCGTACGGCAGGCTCGTCGCCGGTTCGTTGGCGAACTTCTCGAGATTGAAGATCTTCAGCAGCTCCATCGCTCGGTCGTGGGTCTCCCCTTCCTCCTTGTGGTGCCTGCCTGTCCCGAGGATGGCGTCGGGCAGCATCTGCCGCGTTCGTAGATGATGGGCCGTCATCACGTTCTGCACGACGCTCATTTCTGAAAACAGCCGGATGTTCTGGAACGTTCTCGCAGCCCCCAGCCTCGTAATCTCGTACGGCTTCTTCTTCTCGATGCGCGTGCCGTCGAACTCGATCTCACCCTCGGTCGGACAATAGACGCCGGTCAGGACGTTGAACACGGTCGTCTTGCCTGCGCCGTTGGGGCCGATCAGCCCGTAGAGCGCGAGACGGGGAACGGTCATCTCCAGCGACTTCACGGCGGTCAAACCGCCGAAGCGCATCGTGACGTCGCGAGTGACCAGCATGGGTGCGTTACCCAAGCACCGCCCTCCGTTTCATCGGACGCAGCCAGGCCCATGAAAACTCGCGCCGGCCGAGCAACCCCTGCGGCCGGAAGATCATCAGCAGGATCAGCAGCAGCGCGTAGATGACCATTCGGAGGCCCGGGAACTGCTGATCGAACGTGCGCAGCGCCTCGGGCAGGATGGTGAGAATCGAGGCGCCGAGCACCGCTCCGGTAATGGAGCCGATCCCGCCGAGCACGATCATCACAATCACTTCGATCGATTTCACGAAATTGAGATTCTGCGGGTTGAGCGGGTTGGCGAAGAGCTGGCCCGACAGCCCGCCGGCGATTCCGGCCAGCGCGGCGCTGATAACGAAGGCCGTCACCTTGTACCGCGTCGTATTGATGCCCATGGCCTCGGCCGCAATCTCGTCGCTGCGAATCGCGAAGAGCGCCCGCCCGAACGTGGACATGGCGATGTTCCGCGTGATGACGATCGTCATGATCGCCATCGCGAAAATCCAGAACGTGTTGGTAATCGGAATCGCATCTGTAAAGCCCGTCGCGCCGCCGACGGCGGGAATATTGAGAATGATGACGCGGATAATCTCGCTGAACCCCAGCGTGACGATGGCGAGGTAATCGCCTTTGAGGCGCAGTGACGGAATGCCGACCAGCAAACCCGCCAGCGCTGCCGCCGTCGCACCCGCCAGCAGGCTTGGAATCATCACGATCGACCCGCCGAGCGGATCACCCGGTGTGCTCCCAACCATCGCGGCAATCCCGCGGCCGTGATACACGGTCAGGTAGGTCGCCGTATATCCGCCCACGGCCATGAAGCCGGCATGGCCGATCGAGAATTGCCCCGTCAGACCGTTAATCAAGTTGAGGCTGACTGCCAGCGTAATGTTGATCCCGATCAGATTGATGATGCGGGCATAGTAGGGATTGATCTGAAAGTCGCCGAACCCGTACTCGAATACGTAGTTCAGCGCGACGAGCGCGGCCAGGATGCCAACGATGACGGCGAGCTTTCTGGCCAGGCTCATACGCCGCTACACCTTTTCGGTGACCGATGTCCCGAGAATGCCAGCGGGCCGGAAGAGCAAAATCAGGATGAGCACGGCAAACGCCATTGCGTCGCGGTAGGTGGAGTACGCGGTGGCGGAGATCCACGTTTCCATCAGACCGATCAGCATCCCTCCGAGCATGGCGCCCGGAATATTGCCGATGCCGCCGAGCACGGCGGCGACAAACGCTTTCAGCCCGGTCATCAGGCCCATCAGCGGATCGATGCGCGGAATCGACAACGCCACCAGCACGCCCGCGACGGCCGCCAGGGCCGAGCCGAGCGCGAAGGTAAACGCGATGACGAGGTCGGTGTTGATCCCCATCAGCCGCGCCACAGGCAGGTTGAACGACACCGCGCGCATCGCCTTGCCCATTTTCGTCCGGTGCACGATGAACTCGAGGCCGAACATCAGCATCACCGCGACGACGATGATCATCAAGCTTTGATTGGTCGTCTGCACGCCGCCGAGCGAGTAGGTCTGCGACCGGATCATCTGCGGGAAGAAGCGAGGGGTCGCGCCAAACACGACCTGCCCGCCGTATTCGAGCAGAAGCGAGACGCCGATCGCGGTGATGAGCGACGTGAGCCGCGAGTGATGGCGCACGGGCCGGTAGGCGAGCCGCTCAATCAGAATGCCGATCCCCGCACAGACAGCCATCGCCCCCATCGTCACGACAATGGCGCCGGGAATCGACGGGTTGGCGTCCATGTTCATGGCATTGGCGAGGTAGTACCCGGCAAACGCGCCCAGCATGTACACGTCGCCGTGCGCGAAATTGATCAGTCGCAGCACGCCGTACACCATCGTGTAGCCGAGCGCGATGAGTGCGTAGATGGCGCCGAGGGAAAGGCCGTTAATGAACTGTTGGAGGAAGGTATCCACTAATTCGGGTTGATGGTCGTCTTGTACGCATACTTCACATCCCCGTTGACGAACTGGATCTCCTCGATGACGGCCGGCTTTACGACGTTGCGGTCGGCGTTCATCTTGAGGCGGCCCGTCACCCCAGCCACGTCGGCAGACGCAATCGCGTCGCGCACCTTCGGCCCCTCGGTGCCTCCGGCGCGGTTGAAGGCGTCGGCGAGCACTTTTGCGGCATCGTAGCCGAGCGCCGCGATCGAATCCGGCTCACGATTGAATTTCGCGCGATAGGCCTTTCGGAAGTTCTGGACAACGGGATCGGGATTTTCGCCGGAGTAGTGGTTCGAGATGAAGGTGTTCTTGAGCGCCTCGCGTCCGTTCTTGAGAGCATCGCCGACCCAGCCATCCCCGCCGAGAATCGGCATCGTCATGCCGAGCTCGCGCGCCTGGCGTACGATGATGGCCGCTTCCGGATAGTAGCCGGTCGCGAAGATCACATCGGCCTTTTGCGCGCGCACCTGCGTGAGGATGGCGCGGAAGTCGGCGTCACCCGAGCTGTAGCTCACCGGGGCGAGCACCTGCCCGCCCAGCGCCGTAAACGTTTTCTGAATCGCGTCGGTGAGGCCGACCGAGTAATCCTGCTGAATGTCCTTGAGGACCGCTACCTTGCGCGCTTTCAGGTCGTTATAGGCGAACTTGGCCAGCACTTCACCCTGAAACGGATCGATGAAGCAGACGCGGAAGATATAATCGCCAACCAGCGTCACGCGCTCGTTGGTAGACGCGGGCGTAATCATTGGAATCTGATATTTCTGGGCGACCGGAGCCGCGGCCAGCGTGCGGCGGCTTGCGACCTCGCCGAGAACGGCCGCAACCTTGTCCTGGGTAATGAGCTTTGTCACCGCACTCGAGGCGTCTTCCGGCCGGCTCTGATCGTCTTCGACGAGCAGCCGAATCTTGCGTCCCCCCAGCACGCCTCCGGCGGCGTTGATTTCTTCGACCGCCAGCTGGGCGCCCTCGACAGAGGACTGTCCAAACGACGCGCCGTCGCCGGTGAGCGAGCCATACATTCCCACCAGCACGTCTCCCGTCGTGGTCTGCTGAGTCGTGCCCGAGCGGCGCTCGCATGCGGCTGTCAGGACCGCCGCACACGCGAAAAATACGAAGCTGAAGCGACAAATTTTCATACGGCGGATTATAAAGGAACTTGCGGGCGTTCGCGCGATAAGGGAGGGGTCATGGAAACGGCGGAAACCCAGATTCGAACCATCGCATTGCCGGGTGGAGAACGGATTCCTGTTCTCGGCATCGGCACGTGGAATATGGGAGAACGGCGCCAGACGCGGGCGGACGAAATTGCCGCGCTGCAGCTCGCTGTCGAGCTTGGCATGAGTGTCGTCGACACCGCGGAAATGTACGGTGACGGTCGTTCCGAAGAGCTCATTGCAGAGGCTTTAATCGATCGACGGGATGCCGTCTTTCTCGTCAGCAAAGTGCTGCCGCAGCACGCGACACGACGCAGGACGATTTCGGCCTGTGAAGGCAGCCTCAAGCGGCTGAAGACCGATCGCCTCGATCTGTACCTGCTGCACTGGCGCGGCCGTGTGCCGCTCGACGAGACGCTCGAGGCCTTCGACAAGCTGAAGCGTGACGGAAAGATCCGCTCTTGGGGTGTCAGCAATCTCGACCTCGCCGATATGGAAGAGCTCGCTACGCTCACCAGAGGGGGTGGATCGCTTCCTGCCACCAACCAGGTGCTGTACAACCTGACGCGGCGAGGCATCGAATTCGACATGCTTCCATGGTGCCGCACACAGGGCATTCCGATCATGGCCTACTCACCGCTCGAGCAGGCGCGGCTGACCAAGCACAAAATCCTGCGCGCGATGGGCGACCGGTTGAAGGCGACGCCGGCGCAGATCGCTCTCGCGTGGGTGCTGCGGCAGTCAGGTGTCGTGACGATTCCGAAAGCCGGCCATCGTGATCACGTTCGTGAAAACCACGGTGCACTCGGCGTGCAGCTGGCGCACGAGGACCTTGACGAGCTCGACCGCGCATTTGCTCCACCGACACGAAAGATGCCGCTCGAAATCCTTTGATGGTTCAACGGAGGATTAGGTATGATGCGAATGCTCATGCTGATACGACCCCTGCTTCGTGCTCGTCTCATCGGGTTGTCCGTACTCCTGACGGTTCTCGCCGTCGCGGATACAGCTGCCCAGGAAAAGGCTTACGAGCCGACTCCGGGCCAGGCCGGTAAAGACGTCGTGTGGGTGCCCACGCCTCAGGAGCTCGTCGAAAAGATGCTCGACATGGCGAAGGTCACACCACAAGACCTGGTCATCGATCTCGGATCGGGCGACGGCCGTAACGTCATCGCTGCCGCCAAGCGCGGCGCACGGGCGATCGGCTTCGAGTTCAACCCGGACATGGTCGCGCTTTCGCGCCGTAAAGCGAAAGAAGCGGGGGTTGCCGATCGCGCGACGTTCGTCGAGGGCGACATGTTCGAGGCGGACATCTCGAAGGCCACGGTGCTGGCCCTGTTCCTCCTGCCAAGCAACCTCGACAAGCTCGCGCCGAAGTTTCTCACGCTGCGGCCGGGCACACGCATCGTCAACAACACGTTCAACGTGACGGGTTGGGACGCAGACGCGTCGGAAACGATCGAAGGCACCTGCCAGAGCTGGTGCACGTCGATGCTGAACATCGTGCCGGCAAAGGCGGCAGGGACGTGGCGTCTGGGCAACAACGACCTCACGCTGACGCAGAACTTTCAGATGGTTTCTGGCACGCTTGGCACGACGGCCATTTCCGGCGGTCGCCTCAACGGCGAGCAGATCGCCTTTAACGTCGGCGACACTCAGTACAACGGCAAGGTAACCGGCGAACGCATGGAAGGCACGGCGACGACCGCCGGCAAGACGCAGAACTGGAGCGCGACAAAGACTAAGTGACCCAATCTAGATCTAAAGATCAACAGATCTAAGATCTAAAGATCTAGTGGATCACCCTCGTCTTCGACAGCAGCTCGAACGCGCGCTGGTTCTTCTCGGTGAACAGCGCAAACATCACGTCAATCCAATACATCTGAAGAAACATCGGTAGCTGGCGAACGATTGCCTGTCCCCCGCTGATGCGTGCGCCGCTTTCGGCGACGACTCGCAGGCCGCGAATGCGTTTGCCAATCGTGGCTCCGTTGCGGTACTCGGCAACCATGGTGTAAACGCCAAACGAAACGCTGCCGCCAATGAAGATGCCGCAGAGCAACACGAGCGGCGCAAAACCCTGCGGCGCCAGCCGCGACAACAACCAGACGGCAGGGATGACGACGATGAACACGCACAGAAAATCGATGAGCTTGGCGGCCACGCGCTCGCCGAACGGAACGCTGACCAGCGGCTCGGCCGCCAGATAGGAATCGGCCAGCTTCGCGGGATCACCGAGCTTGCTTAACACGTCATCCAGCGAATGGCCATGAGCGAGCCGCTCTGCGATGTGACTGCGCAGCTCGGCAGCAATCTGAGCGCGCGACGGCATACCCATGGGCATCGTGTCGAGAACCCGACTGACGTAATCGTCGGCGGTCGTCACCTCACACCTCCTTGTTCTGGCGCAACAACCTGTTCATGGCTTTCGCAAACGTCGTCCATTCGTATGTGAGACGTTCGAGCTCGCTGCGACCGGCATCGGTCAAACGGTAGTACTTGCGCGGCACGCCGCGATCCGGCGTCTCCCAGCGCACGGTCACGAATCCCGCGCGTTCGAGTCGATACAGCACGGGATAAAGCGTGCCATCGGTCACTTCGAGCGCGCCGTTGGTTTCCGCCGTCAACTTCGAGACGATTTCGTATCCGTACGCCTCACCCGCGCCGATCAGATGGAGCACGATGAGCTCGAGCGAACCGCGCTTGAGCTCACGCTCGATGCTGCGTCGCTCGTCGCCGGGCTCGGCCTGTCTGGTCACGCTTGGAATGGTAACGCAATATATCTTGTTACGCAAGATATATTGCTGCGCATGTGTTTACAGTTCCGCATTGGCCGACCGCCGGAGGCGTAATCGCGCGCACACTTTCGTCGCCGGTGCTCGACACACTCGACCGTAAATTGTTGCGGAATGACAGTTTCTGTCGGAATGGCGCTTGCACTGTTGCGCGCGCCAACGATGCTCAGTACCACTCTTCACGTCGACGTTGTTCGTCAGCGCGTTCCTGCTCTTCCTCGTTCAGCCGATGGTGGCCAAGATGGTGCTGCCGCTGCTGGGCGGTTCACCCATGGTCTGGAACACGTGCATGGTGTTTTTTCAGATCGCGCTGCTCGCAGGGTATGCCTACGCACATGGCGCCACAAAATGGCTTGGCGGACGGCGTCAGGTGGCGCTTCACGTCGTCATTGCGACGCTGCCGTTTGCCGTGCTGCCCTTTTTTGTCGATCGCGAGCTGCAAACGCCAGCCGGAACGCCCATCTTGTGGTTGTTGCTGCTGCTGGCGGGTTTGATAGGCCTGCCCTTCGTCGGTACTCGCGACGAGCGCCTCTGTGCTGCAGCATTGGTTCTCGCGCACGGATCATCCTTCGGCCAGCGATCCCTACTTCTTATATGTCGCGAGCAACATCGGCAGCTTCATTGCGCTGACCGCCTATCCTGCGTTCGTCGAGCCGGCGCTGTCGCTCCAGAGCCAAAGCCGTTTCTGGACCGCCGGCTACGCCCTCTTCGTCGTGCTCATCGCGGCGTGCGCATTCGTTGCGTGGCGTGGGCGGCAGACCGATGGCTCACTTACGAAGACGGGCTCAACGAGCATTGACAATCACGAGGACCCTCCACTGACCTTCTGGCGGCGGGCCGGATGGGTCGCGCTCGCGTTCATCCCGTCAAGCCTCATGCTCGCCGTGACGACGTACCTGTCGACGGATATTGCGGCGGTCCCGCTGCTGTGGATTGTGCCGCTCGGACTGTACCTCCTGACGTTTATCGCCGCATTCGGCGCAAAAGCGCGCGTGTTGCAGGCTGCGTCGGGGCGCATGTTTCCGATGTTGCTCGTGCCCCTGGCCCTGCTGTTGTGCCTTCGGGTGACCGGCCGCATCGAGCTCATGTTTCCCCTTCACGTGTTGACGTTCGTTGCCGCCGCGCTCGTGTGTCATACGCGACTCGCCGCGGATCGCCCTGGGCCACGGCAACTGACAGAGTTCTACTTGTGGATTTCCTTCGGTGGGATGCTCGGGGGAATGTTCAATGGACTCGCCGCGCCGCTCTTATTCAGCCGTGTCATCGAGTACCCGCTCGTGCTCGTCCTGGCGTGCCTCGCGTTGCCTGTTCGTACAGCGCTCTATCGGCGCGAGCTCGCACTCGATGTCGGAATCCCCGCGCTGATCGGCGTTTTCACGATCGTCGCCATGCGATTTGCCTCGACCCTCGGCGCGGCCGCGCCGCAGGTGGCCGTCGCAACGCTCGCCGTGTTCGCATTCGGCTTCCGGCGCCGGCCGTTTCGATTCGCCATGAGCATGGGGGCCATGCTGGCGGCGGGTCTCACCGTCGGCAGCGGCGCGGAACCGGTCCTGCATGCGGAACGCACGTTTTTCGGCGTGTATCGAGTCAGCGAAGATCGCCGGGGTGCGTACCGGGCACTGGCGCACGGCACGACGTTGCACGGCATGCAGGCGATTACAGGAAGCGAGCAAGGCGAGCCACTCACGTATTTTCATCGAGGCGGGCCCTTCGGCCAGGCATTTGCCAGCCTGTCACAGGTGAGGCGCCCCGAGCGTGTCGGCGTGATCGGTCTTGGCGTCGGCACGCTGGCCGCGTACGCCGAGCCTGGGCAACTCTGGACGTTCTACGAAATAGACGAGGCCGTGGAGCGCATCGCACGCGACACGAAATACTTCAACTATCTCGAGCGCTGCGGCTACACCTGCAATGTCGTGATCGGTGATGCGCGCCTGTCACTGGCTCGCACCCCTGGAAACCGATACGACCTCTTCGTACTGGATGCGTTCAGCTCGGATTCGATTCCCGTTCATCTGCTCACCAGCGAATCACTCCACCTGTACATGAGTCATCTCAACCCGAACGGCGTGATCCTCTTTCATATCTCGAATGCCCATCTCACGCTCGCCCCGATTGTCGGACGTCTCGCCGAACGGCACGGCCTGGCTGCCCTGGTGAACGTCGACCGGCGCGCGCCCGGCTGGCCCATCAGCCGGCGCGATTCCATCTGGGTTGCGATGGCGCGTCAGCCGCAGGATCTGGGTACGATCGCGAACGACCCACGGTGGAAACCAATCGACATTCCTGCATCGACCCCGCTCTGGACCGACGACTTTTCCAATATCCTGAGCGCTCTGGGACGGCTGAGGCGGTGACGCTTACCCGAGCAGATGATCAGAAACGTGTCAGGGCAGAGGGCAAATGGCTGAGGGCAAAGACCCGAAGTCTCCGATGCCAGGCCGGTTTGTAACTGTAAACAGAACCGCAAGATATTGACACGCATCCGCAACAGGCGTAATTTCGCGCGCACACGCATATTTCGCATATTGTAAGGAGGGGTCATGTCCTCGAGGTGTCGATGGTTATCGGCGCTCGCCGCAGCCCTGCTGCTGGCGACACCCGTGCTCGGGCAGGAATATCGCGGCCGTGTCCAGGGAAGTCTGACCGACGAAACGCAGCTCGCCGTCCCCGGCGCCCAAGTTACCCTGCGCAACGACGCCACTGGCGTCGCCGTTACGCGGGTCAGCGGGCCCGAAGGACGCTATCTTTTCGACTATGTGGACCCCGGCACCTACACCCTGACTGCCGAGCTCAGCGGCTTTGCGACCGTCGTGCAGCGAAACGTGCTCGTGCAGGCGCGAGGGGACGTCACCGTCGACGTCACGATGAAGATCGCGGGCCTTGCCGAGACGGTGACGGTTGACGCTCAGCCGATCGCCATCCAGTTCAACACAAGCAGCAAGGATTTGACGCTCGACCAGAGCCTGCTCGAGTCCATTCCGAATATCACCCGGAACCCGACTCAGCTCGCCTATCTCAGTCCCGTCGTGCGCAACGCCGGCAACAAGAACGAAACCTCTCCATACCACCACTGGGCCGGCAATGACATGGACATCGGGGGCGGCACGCGCCGGAGAAACGACGTGCTCCTCGACGGCACCCCCCTCGAGGCAGGCCCGAAAGTGGCCTACACACCGCCGATGGACGCGATCGCCGAGTTCAACGTCTCGACCAACGCTATCGACGCCGAGTTTGGCCACAGCGCCGGCGGCATCATCAGCATGTCGCTGAAGTCGGGCACGAACGCGTACCACGGCTCGGGCTACTTCGTTGGACGTAATGCCGACTGGAACGCCGTCACCAATCGCGTCACGCGGCAGCACAGCAACAACACGTACGCCCAGACCGGCGGCACGCTCGGCATGCCGGTGCGGCGGAACAAAGTGTTCCTCTTCTCCAGCGTCGAATCCTCGCGCGTCGCCGAAGTGCTGCCGCGCACGCTGACGATGCCAACCGCACTCGAGCGGCAGGGAGACTTCTCGCAGTCGTTCAACGCCAACGGGTCGCCCCGGGTGATCTACGACCCATGGACGTCGCGCTTTGCGGCCGACGGGCGCACCATCATCCGCGATCCGTTCCCGGGCAATCGGATTCCGGCCAATCGTTGGGACCCCTTGGCTTCACGTCTGATGGGCAGCCTCTGGGCGCCAAACAGCCCGGGCGACAATCTCACAGGCCTGAACAATTTCCAGTACAACCAGGAGTTCGAATTCGAGTATCTCAACTACTCATCACGGCTCGACTGGAACATCAACGATAAGTGGAAGACGTTCGCGCGCGTCAGCCGATTCCAGACCGACCAGATACAACCCGACTTCACGGGCGGCGCCGACACGTTCAAGATGCGGCCAGCGCAGGGCAGCAAACGCAACGGCTGGAACATCGCCGCCGACACCGTTTACACGATGAGCTCGTCGACCGCAATCAACGTTCGTGCTGCGTACTACCAGGTTGAGGACAAGCGCGATTATCCCGACATGGCGCTGGCGCCATCTGATTACAGCAATCTCTGGTCGAACGGCTGGTATCAGCCGTACATGGATGGCCGGCCGATCCTGTACTTCCCCGAAATCAACATGGGCAACTACGGCACCTACGGCGTCGGCAGCACATGGTGGCAGATTCCCGAGGGCTACAGCCTGCACGCCCGGTTCAACAAGTACTTGCAGAACCACTCGATCAAGAGCGGCAGCGAAGTTCGTATCAAGCGCGGAGAGGCGGCGCGGTTCCGCTACTTCAACTTCTTCGTCAACGCGAATGCCACGGCCAACACGACATCGAGCCCAAACCTGGCACAGGTCGGCCATCCGTGGGCAAGCTTCCTGCTCGGCGCCCTTGACACGACCCACGCGACCAACTTCTCGAGCGCGCAGTACGTGCCGATGCAAACATCCGACACCGAGATGTACGCCTTCTACGTGCAGGATGACTTCCGGATTCGCGACAACCTGACGCTGAATCTCGGTCTGCGATGGGAATATGAAGGCGGACTGTTCGATCCGGAATACCGTCTGCCGCGCGAAGTCGACCTGACGCAGTCGATCCCCGGCATGCAGGCGGCGATCGATCCCAGCATTCCCGCCGACATCAAGGCGATCATGGCGGAGTCGGCCGGACAGAAGGCGCATCTCTTCAACGGCGCTTACTACTTCACTGACGAGCAGAATCCGCGGAACGCCAAAGTCTCGCTCTTGCAACTCATGCCCAGACTCGGCCTGGCATGGAGCGTCAATCGCCAGACCGCTGTTCGCGTGGGATACGGGCGGTTCTACACGCCGCAGATGCTCGTCAACGAGAACGCGACGATGGGACAGCTCGATCTCGGCGCGTTCAGCCCGCTGACGCCGGTGCTTCCCGACGTGCAAGGCGTTCCCCAGGCAACGCTGTCGAACCCGTTCCCTCAAGGACTTACTCCGACAACCGGCAAACGCTATGGCACGTATACCGGCCTCGGCGACAACGTGCGCTGGGACGAGTACGAGCAGCGGCCGTCGATCAGCGATCGCTTCAGCTTCTCGCTTCAGCGCGAGGTGTGGGCGCGAACGATTCTCGACGCGTCGTATCTGATGAACTTCATCAGCCGCGACGGCTATACGAAGAACCTCAACATGATGGATCCGCGCCTGAGCTTCAAGTACGGCGCGCAGCTCTCGCAGGCCGTGACGAACCCATTCTTCAACTACGGCACGGTCGACACGTTCCCCGGTGCGCTCCGGTCGCGTCCCACAGTGTCGCGGGCCGATTTGTTGAGGCCGTATCCGCAGTACCTCAACATGTTCCAGGACTGGACGAACGGACGCGCGGCCCGATATCACACCATGGAACTCCGCGCGCAGCGCCCGTTCTTCAATGGGATGTCCGTCCTTGCGGGCTACGCGTACGTGCGCGGCTCGCGCCAGGAGTTCTTCGACAACGTCGACGAGTACGACGGGACGTGGACGTGGACGGACGTGCCCGATCCCCGGCATCGGCTGAACGTCTCGGTTGTGTGGAATGTGCCCGTGGGACGCGGAAAGGCTTTCGGCAGCACCATGCCCGAGATTCTCGACGCGGCGCTCGGAAACTGGGAAGTCGCCGGAAACTATCGCTACGAGTCGGGACAATACCTGCGTTTCAACACCATGGTTGCGCCGGCTGGAACACCGAAAACGATTGGAGAAGTTGGCGTCGGCAACTTCTGGTTCGACACCACCGGCTTCACCACACAGCCGGCGTTTACACGGCGCACGAATCCGTGGCAGTACGACAATCTGAAGGGGCCGAACTACAAGAACGTGGACCTTGCGCTCGCGAAGCGGGTGCCACTCCGAGGTACTTCGCGGCTGAACTTCCGCATCGAGGCCTATAACCTGCTCAACGATATGAACTGGGCGAATCCCTCGACCACGATTGGCGCGTCTGACTTCGGCCAGGTGCTGCGTCAGGCCGATGCGTACTTCGGGCGGCAGCTCCAGTACACGCTGAGGATCGAGTTCTAAGAAGTCCGAATTGGCGGATTGGTAGATTCGTGGATTGGCAGATTGACAATGCCCATCTCACCATCTGCCAATCTGCCAATCTGCCAATCTGCGAATTCTGAAGAGTCTCCCTGATAGCGGGCTTCAGGCAGACTTGCAGACTTTCGTCTCCCGGAAGGCATCCCTCGCCTCCTCGAAGGCGCAATTCCCTAACGAAATTGCAAGCGATTTGGCATGGATCGTTCTTGCTTCTCTGGGGTTACGTCCGCCCAGATCGTCATGACCGACGGGTCGAGCTCCGGCAAGGAGGATCAATATGTCAGAGGGACCACTACCACCGCTTGGGCGAATCGACCGCTCGCAGGGGCCGTGGGACACGCGCAACGTGGCCGAGCTTTCGCAAACCAGCTTTCGGACCACACTTCGCGGCTTCGACCGTAGTGAAGTGCGCGCACTCCTCGATAGCATCGCCGCCGACTACCGCGTACTGCAGTTGCAGAACGCGTCCCTCCTGCGCCAGCTTGCAGACCTTGAAGGTGTGCTGCAGGCCTACCGTCGCGAAGAGGGCACGGTCGCTCACACGCTCCAGAAGGCAAACGACGAGGCCCGCGCCATTCTCACGAGGGCGCAGGCCCAGGCTGAAGAGACGATGGCGCGGGTAAGCGCGATGGTTCGGGAAGCCGAAAGTCCGTTGGCACCGATCGAGAATGGTCACGGAAATATTCAGGTCACGCTGGCCTCCACAGTCGCCGAGATGCTGGCGATCCTCCGCACGGCGGAACGCAGTCGTTTCGAGTTCGGCACTCGTCAGGAGCCATCCGTACCGGTCATGTCGGACGCGCCGGTTTCAACAGCGGCGGCGACCACGGAGTCCGAACCGGCCGTTTCCAACGACACGAACGTGCATCAGGTGCACGCTGAGTCGAGGCCAGTTCACGTCGCCGAGGCTCATCCAACCGATCGCGAGGAACGCAACGCGCCCTCTGGCGCTCTCGTACCCATTTCGTTCGTGCCTCGCAGGGTCGCCGGCCGGTCTGGTAGCGCGGCCGCGCCGCCTTCGACCACCCGCGACACGGCAGAACCGATCGAGGCGATTCTCAAGAAAATCGACAAGGCGATGCTCGACATTCCTTCGCTGACCAGAGAGTAGCTGTGCGCGGCGCCAATTGTCTGCCGCCAATAAGCACTGCCGACAAAAGGTCTCAACAAAACGGAGTTTTCGGCCAGATCCCCCCGTTATTCGCACGAAAACCCGGTCCACACAGGGCATACGAGTTGCACTTTGCCGTCGATCATGCTCGCTCTGCAGTCTCTGTGTGGGTCAACTATGCCGCATGCCCGACGCGAATCTTTGATAGGTCGGCTTCTGCTCGTCCTCCACGTGTGGATGCTTCCTCTAGCGCTGATGCTGGCGGGAGCTCAGGTTGTTCACGCGCAGGAAACATGGACGACACTTCCGACTATCCCGACATCCGATACGACCGGCGAAAAACCGCAGTCGAAAGTGTGGTTTCACGGTCACACATGGTGGGCCGTACTGCCGAGCAACAGTTTTTCTCCCCCCTCGGGAACGTGGCTCTTCAAGCTTGAAAACAACAATACCTGGACGGCGAAGTTCCAGATAACGTCGCTCAAAGGAAAAGCCGACACGAAAGCCATCGGCAACGTCACGCATGTGCTCGTGGCCGGCACCAGTTCATCGCAGTTGGTCTCTCTCGAGTACGTCCCCGCAACCGGGGAATATCAACTGTGGTCACAGCGGCCGACGCCAACTTCGGTGTATGTCGGCGAAACTGGCACCATCGACGTGGACTCGACCGGTCGCATGTGGCTCGCAACGGTCAGCTCGAGCACTGTCGAGGTGTACTACAGCGATTTCCCCTACTCGACTTTCGCAGGACCTGTTTATCTGGCGACCGACACTGGCAGCGGCCAAATCGACGCGGTCACTGCTCTGCCGAACAATACGATCGGCGTCTTCTGGTCGAATTTCGTGGGCGAGCGATACGGATTCAGAGCCCACGTCGACGGTACCGATCCGAACACGTGGCTCGCGGATGAGCAGCCGGCATTCTCGCTCCACCCAAACCAGGACATGGGCGACGATCATATCAACCTGGCGGTGGCTGCCGACGGCACGCTGTACGCGGCGGTGAAGGCCGGCCATGCGTCGAGCTCAGTTCCATTGATCTTCTTGCTCGTCCGCCATCCACAGTCAGGTGGAGGCGGCACCTGGGACGACCTCTATCACGTCAGCGACAGCGGCACGCGGCCAATCGTGGTGCTGAACGAGGACAAGCAAACTCTCCAGGTTTTCATCAGTGGGTCGGGCGGCATCTATTTCCACGAATCCCCTGCGTGGCCGATCAATTTCAGCAGTGGCCTGCTTGCCATGTCGGGCTCACTCAACGATCCCACGAGCACCAGAGACCGCTGGTCCGGACGCCTCGTCGTGCTTGCGGCGAACGGCGGCACAGCAGGCCTCCTCATCACATCGAACCCCGGCCAGGTCGGCTTCTGGAAGATGGATGAAGGCAGCGGCACGCAACTCAAAGACTCGTCGGGCTGGGGAAACAACGGCACGTTCAGCGGCAGTCCGGCGTGGGTGCCTCTCGCAACCGGGTTCGCGATGAATTTCAACGGCTCCACTCACGGAGTGGTGTCCGATCAGATGGGTCTGAACGCAACGACCGGTCTCAGCCTTGCCGCATGGGTCAAACCGAATCTTCTTGCCAATCAGGATCTGATCAGCCGGGCCACCTTCGGTAGCGTGGACGGCTATGCGCTGTCACTGCTGTCGAACGGCAAAGCGTCCGTGCATTTCAACCAGGCGTCGTTTGGGGATACCTACCGGCTCGATTCGACCACGTCGTATCCGACCAGCGGAAACACATGGATGCACGTCGCGGCCACATATAACGGCAGCACGATGCGTCTCTACATCAACGGTGTCGAAGAAGACTCGGCCACAGGTCCGGGCGCGATCGCCGCGAACCTGCTCAACGTGGGCATTGGCGGACAAGCCAACGGAAGCCGCCGTTATCGCGGCGACATGGACGATGCCCGGATTTACAACCGAGCCCTGACGGCAGCCGAAGTCGCCGCGCTGGCAAGCAACGGACCGGTCAAAGCCGACCTGATGGTGACCAAGACCGATTCGGTCACGACCGTCTACAGCGGCTTGTCGACGGTGACTTACAACATTCAGGTCACGAATCTCGGTCCGAGCAATGTTGCAGCGGCAACGGTTGTCGACACTGTTTCGAGCAAGCTGACGGGTGTGACGTGGACCTGCACGGCTTCGTCGGGATCGAGTTGCCCGGCATCCGGATCGGGCAGCATCAACCATCAGATTAGCCTGGAGTCTGGCGACAGCGCGTTCTACACGCTCCAGGGAACCGTCGCGGCGAGCGCGACAGGGACACTCAGCAACACGGTCACTGTCGGCGCGGCGGGCGTCAACGATCCGGTGCCAGGTAACAACAGCGCCACGGACGTCGACACCATCGAGCAGGCGGTCGCTCCCACGATCAGCGTCCAACCGGCCAACGCGACGGTGACGCAGCCCAACGCTGCGACGTTCTCGGTGACCGCATCGGGCACCGCGCCCTTGTCGTACCAGTGGCGCCGCAACGGTGTCGCGATTTCTGGCGCCATCAGCTCGTCGTACGTGCTCAATCCGACTTCAGCCGCCAGCGACAACGGCGCGCAATTTTCGGTTGTCGTCTCCAACATCGCCGGCAACGTCACCAGTACCAGCGCCACGTTGACAGTCAACGTGACGCCGAGCATCACGACACAGCCTGCGTCGACGACAGTTACCGCACCCGCGTCGGCCACCTTCAGCGTGGTCGCGTCTGGCACGGCACCACTCAGCTATCAATGGCGGCGCAACGGCGTCGCGATTAGCGGCGCGACCAGCGCGAGCTATGTGCTGAACCCCACGGCGGGCACCGACAACGGCGCGCAGTTCACCGTCGTCGTCACGAACGTCGCCGGCTCGGTCACGAGCTCGGTGGCCACGCTGACGGTCAACGTGCCGCCCAGCATCACGACACAGCCGGCCAACGTGACAGTCACGGCGCCGGCAGCGGCGACCTTCTCTGTCGTGGCCTCAGGCACGACGCCATTCAGCTACCAGTGGCGTCGAAACGGCGTCGCGATTAGCGGTGCCACAGCAGCGTCGTATGTGCTGAATCCGACGGCGCTATCAGACAGCGGCGCACTGTTCAGCGTTGTCGTCACCAACGCGTTCGGCACGGTCACGAGCGCCGCTGCAACGCTGACGGTAAACGCGGCGCCCTCAGCGCCGACGATTACGACCCAGCCAGGCAATACAACTGTGACTGCACCTGCCGCGGCCACGTTCTCGGTGGCGGCGTCTGGCGATGCGCCGCTCAGTTATCAGTGGCGCCGTAATGGCGTCGCCATCAGCGGTGCGACCAGCGCATCCTACGTCCTCAGCCCCACGGCCGTGATCGACAGCGGCTCCGTGTTCAGCGTTGTCGTCTCGAACACAGTCGGCAATGTCACGAGCGCGAACGCCACGCTCACTGTGAACGGCGGCGGCGGCGGCCCGATCGGACCGGTCTTCGACGTCCACTTCAACACCGATGCAGACGGGTTCACCTACCTCGACGACCTGTTCAGAGGGACCAATCAGCCGAACTACGCGAGCGGCGCCTACATCGCCTCGGGCGGGTTCACTGGCGGTGCCCTGCGAGTCCAGATCGGCGGGGTCAACAGCCAAAACGTCGTCAACATGTCCGGCGGCTGGCGGCGCAGCTTTACCCTGGCGAACCCCGCGCAGCTCACGCTCTCGTTCCGTCATCGCCTGACCGAACAGCCCACGTACGAAACGGACGAGTTCAGCCAGACGTTGGCAAGCCTCGACGGCGTCCTGTACGGCATCGCGCCCAACGACTACATCGCACAGGTCGTCGGTGGCGGGCCAACCACCACAGGTTGGCAGCTCGTGCAGATCAACCTCGGTACGGTTGCGGCCGGCACTCACATGCTGGCGCTCGGCGGCTATAACAACAAGAAGAGTTACCCGGACGAGTTTGTCGAAATCCTGATCGACGACCTGTTGTTGACCGACGTTGTGGCAGCGCCGCCGAGCATCACAACGCAACCCGCGAATCTCACGGTCACGGCGCCTGGTGCAGCAAACTTCTCGGTTGTCGCAACGGGTGACGCACCGCTCAGCTATCAGTGGCGACGTTATGGTGTGAATATCAGCGGCGCGACGAGCTCGAGCTACTCGCTGAACCCGACCGCAGTTTCCGACAGCGGAGAGTTCAGCGTCGTGGTTTCCAACGCTTCGGGTAGCGTGACGAGCGCCACCGCCACGCTCACGGTGAATCCAGCGCCCGTTCCGCCGAGCATCACGAGCCAGCCCGCGAACGTGACCGTCACGGCCCCCGCCGCAGCGAACTTCTCGGTCGCGGCGAACGGCGACACGCCGATGAGCTATCAGTGGCGGCGCAACGGCGTAGACATTGGCGGCGCCATCAACGCCAGCTACACGCTCAACCCGACGGCGGTTACCGACAACGGCGCGCAGTTTAGCGTCGTCGTTTCCAATGCCGCCGGCACAGTCACCAGCGCGGCCGCTACACTCACGGTGAACGCGGGGTCCACGCCACCGAGCATCACGACGCAGCCGGCGAATGTTACGGTCACGGCACCTGCCGCAGCCAACTTCTCCGTGGTGGCGACCGGTACCGCACCGCTTGCCTATCAATGGCGGCGCAATGGCGCGAATATCAGCGGCGCCACCAGCGCCAGCTACTCGCTCAACCCGACATCGCTTGCCGACAACGGTGCGCAGTTTGATGTCGTGGTGTCGAACGGCGCCGGCACGGTCACCAGCACGGCGGCCACGCTCACCGTCACCGGCGGCGGTGGTGCTCCCGGCCCGATTTTCGACGTCCATTTCAACACGAACGCAGACGGGTTCGTTTATGCAGACGATTTGTTCCGCGGAACGACTCAGCCGACATACGCCAGCGGTAATTACATCTCGACGGGCGGCTTCACTGGCGGGGCGCTGCGGGTCGTTGTCGGCGGGATCAACAATTCGACGATTGTCAACATGTCTGGCGGCTGGCAGCGCAGCTTCACTCTGGCTGCGCCGGGGTCGGTCTCACTCTCTTTCAGATATCGGCTGACCGGGACAGTTGAATATGAATCCGACGAGCTCAGCCAGATGCTGGTGAGTCTCAGCGGTGTTCTGCAGGGCATTTCGCCGAATGACTACGTCGCACAGCTAGTCGGTGGAGGGGCAACGACCACCGGATGGCAGCTCGTTCAGATCAACTTCGGGACGCTGTCAGCGGGTACACGCGTTCTAGCGCTTGGCGGCTTCAACAACAAGAAGACCAACGTCAATGAGACCACCGAAGTTCTCATCGACGATCTGCTGCTGAATTACACGCCGCCCGCGCCGCCGAGCATCACGACGCAGCCGGCGAGTCTCACAGTGACGGAGCCCGGTGCAGCCAATTTCTCGGTCGTGGCGACTGGTGATGCACCGCTCAGCTATCAGTGGCGGCGCGATGGCGTGAACGTGAGTGGTGCGACGAGCGCCAGCTACGCGCTGAACCCGACGGCAATGGTCGACAACGGCGCACAGTACACGGTCGTCGTCTCCAATGCTGCCGGTACCGCTACAAGTGCTGTCGCGACACTCACAGTGAATCCGGCACCCGTTCCGCCGAGCATCACGACGCAGCCGGCGAATGTCACGGTCACGGTGCCCGCTTCAGCAGGCTTCTCCGTCGTCGCGGCCGGCGATGCTCCACTCACCTATCAGTGGCGCCGAAACGGCGTGGCGATCAGCGGCGCAACAGCCGCAAGCTATGTCCTGGATCCGACGGCTGTTTCGGACAGCGGCGCGCAGTTCAGCGTCGTGGTGTCGAACGCCGCGGGCACGATCACCAGCACGGCCGCGACGCTCACCGCGCTGAGCGGCGGAGGTGGTGAACCGAACACGCTCTTCGACGTTCACTTTGACACGGATGCGGACGGGTTCACCTACCTGGACGATTTGTTTCGCGGAACAAATCAGCCGGGTTACGCCAGCGGCAACTACCTTGCGAGCGGCGGGTTTACGGGCGGCGGCCTGCGCGTCGCGATCGGCGGAATCAACAGCCAGAACATCGAAAACATGTCGGGCGGCTGGCAGCGCAGCTTCACGCTTGGCGCGCCCACGTCCGTTACGATCTCGTTCCGGTATCGACTTACCGAGAATCCCACGTACGAGGAAGAGGAGTTCAGCCAGGCGCTGGTGAGCGTCGACGGCATTCTCTACGGCATCCCCCCGAACGACTACCTTGCGCAGGTCGTTGGCGGCGGCCCCACAACAACGGGTTGGCAGCTCGTGCAGATCAACCTGGGGACACTGGCGGCCGGCACTCACGTGCTCGCGATCGGTGGGTATAACAACCAGAAGACGTATCCCGACGAGGCCGTCGAAGTCGTCATCGACGATGTAGCGGTCATTGACTCGGCGCCCGTGCCGCCAACCATCACCACTCAACCCGCCAGTGCCACAGTCACGGAGCCCACGGCGGCGAGCTTCTCGGTCGTCGCGTCCGGCCCGGCACCACTCAGCTACCAGTGGCGGCGAAACGGCGTAGATATCAGCGGCGCAACCAGCCCGACCTACGCGCTGACCCCGACAGCCATGGGCGACAGCGGCGCGCAGTTCACCGTTCGGGTCTCCAATGGCGGGGGGAACCTGATGAGCGCGGCCGCGACGCTCACCGTCAACCCGGCGCCCGTTCCGCCGAGCATCACGACTCAGCCTTCAAGCGTGACGGTCACGGCGCCTGGCGCCGCGAACTTCTCGGTCGTGGCGACCGGTGATGCACCCCTCAGCTATCAGTGGCGGCGCAACGGCGTGGATATCAGCGGTGCGACCAATACGAGCTACGCGCTCGATCCGTCAACCGTGTCGGACAGCGGCGCACAGTTCACCGTGCGGGTGTCCAACGGCGCCGGGACAGCCACCAGCGCAGTCGCGACGCTCACCGTCAATCCGGCGCCGGTGCCGCCGAGCATTACGACGCAGCCGGCGAATCTGACGGTCACCGCGCCTGGCGCAGCCGGTTTCTCGGTCGTGGCCAGCGGTGATACACCGATGAACTATCAGTGGCTCCGCAATGGCGCGGACATCAGCGGCGCGACGAATGCTAGCTATACGTTGAATCCGACGGCCGTCGCCGACAGCGGCGCGCAGTTCAGCGTGCGCGTGTCGAACGGCGCCGGGACGGTCACCAGTACGGTCGCGACGCTCACGGTCAATCCCGCACCGGTGCCGCCGAGCATTACGACGCAGCCGGCAAATCTGACGGTGACGGCGCCTGCCGCGGCTGGCTTCTCGGTCGTGGCAACCGGCGACGCTCCGCTCAGCTATCAGTGGCTCCGGAACGGCGTGGACATCAGCGGTGCGACGAGCGCGAGCTACACGCTCAACCCGACGGCCGTCGCCGACAGCGGCGCGCAATTTAGTGTGCGCGTGTCGAACGGCGCCGGGACGGTCACCAGTACGGTCGCGACGCTCACGGTCAATCCCGCACCGGTGCCGCCGAGCATTACGACGCAGCCGGCAAATCTGACGGTGACGGCGCCTGCCGCGGCTGGCTTCTCGGTCGTGGCAACCGGCGACGCTCCGCTCAGCTATCAGTGGCTCCGGAACGGCGTGGACATCAGCGGTGCGACGAGCGCGAGCTACACGCTCAACCCGTCGGCCGTCGCCGACAGCGGCGCGCAATTCAGTGTGCGCGTGTCGAACGGCGCCGGGACGGTCACCAGTACGGTCGCGACGCTCACGGTCAATCCCGCACCGGTGCCGCCGAGCATTACGACGCAGCCGGCAAATCTGACGGTGACGGCGCCTGACGCGGCTGGCTTCTCGGTCGTGGCAACCGGCGACGCTCCGCTCAGCTATCAGTGGCTCCGGAACGGCGTGGACATCAGCGGTGCAACCAACTCGACCTACACGCTGAACTCGACCGCGGTCGAGGATAGCGGCGCGCAATTCAGTGTGCGCGTGTCGAACGGCGCCGGTACGGTCACCAGCGCGGTCGCGACGCTCACAGTCAACGCAACGCCAGTTGCGCCGAGCATCACCACACAGCCGGCAAACCTGACGGTAACGGCGCCCGGTAGCGCGACCTTCTCAGTAGTGGCGACCGGCGATGCGCCGCTCAGCTATCAGTGGCAGCGCAACGGCAGCGCCATCAGCGGCGCTACGAGCGCCAGCTATACGCTCGATCCCACCGCGGTCGCCGACAGCGGCGCGCAATTCAGTGTGGTCGTCTCGAACACGGTTGGCACAATCACGAGCGCCGCGGCAGCACTCACGGTCAATCCGACGCCAGTGCCGCCCAGCTTCACGACGCAGCCGACCAGCCAGACTGTGACAGCGCCGGCAGCAGCCACGTTCTCGGTTGTTGTCACCGGTGATGCGCCGATGAACTATCAATGGCGGCGTAACGGCAGCGCAATCAGTGGCGCTACCAGTGCCAGCTACACACTGGACCCGACGGCGGTAGCCGACAGCGGCGCGCAGTTCGACGTCATCGTGTCGAATGCCGTCGGCAGCGTTACGAGCGCGGTCGCCACGTTGACGGTGAATGCCGCGCCGATACCGCCGAGCATTACCACGCAGCCGGCAAACCTCACGGTGAACGCGCCAGGTGCGGCGAGCTTCTCGGTCGTCGCAACGGGCGATGCGCCGCTCAGCTATCAGTGGCGGCGGAACGGTGTGGACATCAGCGGCGCCACCAGCGCGAGCTACGTGCTCAATCCGACCGCAGGCACGGACAGCGGAGCGACGTTCGACGTCGTCGTTTCCAACACCGTCGGCACCGCGACCAGCACGGTCGCGACCTTGACGGTTCACGTGCCGGCGAGCATCACCACTCAGCCGGCCAGCCTTACTCTGACCGCACCGGAGGCGGCGAACTTCTCGGTTGTCGCGTCCGGCGATGCGCCGCTTAGCTATCAGTGGCGTCGCAATGGCGTCGACATCGCTGGGGCGACGAGCTCGTCCTACACGCTCGCTTCGACAGCAGTCGAGGATAGCGGATCCCAGTTCAGCGTGGTCGTCTCCAATGCCTACGGTACTGTGACCAGCGCAACCGCAACGCTGACGGTCCACGTGGCGCCGAGTATCACAACGTCGCCAGCCAACGTCACGGTTGTGGCACCAGCCTCGGCAACGTTCACCGTCGTCGCGGCCGGGACTGCGCCATTCAACTATCAATGGCGTCGCAACGGAGTCGCGATCAGCGGCGCCACGGGTGCCAGCTACGTGCTCAATCCGACGGCGGGGACGGACAGTGGGTCAACATTCGACGTCGTTGTCTCCAATGCCGTCGGAACAGTGACCAGCGCGGCGGCAACGCTGACGGTTCACGTGGCGCCGAGTATCACGACCCAACCGGCCAACCTGACTGTGACGTCACCGGCGTCAGCGACGTTCAGTGTGGTCGCGTCCGGTAGCACCCTCAGCTACCAGTGGCGGCGGAATGGCGTCGCCATCGACAGCGCGACGAGTTCGAGCTATGTGCTCAATCCAACGGCCGTTACCGATAGCGGTGCAACATTCGACGTCGTGGTCTCGAATGTGGCAGGCACCGTCACCAGCACAGCGGCGACGTTGACCGTTCAGTCTGGTGGAACGACGACCATCATCGATGCGAACTTCAACGCAACAGCCGACGGCTTCGCGTATGGCGATGACCTCTTCAGGAGCACGGTCCAACCGAACTTCGCGAACGGCACGCTTCTCGGCAGCGGTGGATTTACGGGCGGCGCAGTCCAGGTGATCGTGGGCGGCGTCAGCGGCTCAAACGTGGCCAACATGTCGGGCGGCTGGCAGAGGAGCTTCACGCTCTCGAGCGCCGCACCAGCCACGCTGACGTTCCGCTACAACCTTACAGGCACGAATCTCGACAGCGGTGAGCTTGCGCAGACGCTGGCCAGCCTCGACGGCGTCCTGAAAGGCGGCGTGCCACCGGCCACCTACATCGCGCAGGTGGGCGGCTCCGGCGTCACCGTGACGACAGGGTGGCAACAGGTGCAGATCAACCTGGGCACGCTGTCTGCCGGCAACCACGTGCTGGCGCTCGGCACCTACCTCACGCGAAAGACCGGCGCCGACGAGACGGGGGAAATCAAGATCGACGATGTGGTGCTGACGGTGGAACAGTAGGGATAGGTTTAGGGGCTGAGGGCTCAGGGCTCAGGGCTCAAGAGCTGAGGGTTAAGGATTGAAGGCTTGAGCGACGTTCCCCAGGCGTCGCAGCCGAGCTCGGTTCGGCGCAGGCCCGAACTGAGATTGGGATTAGGGATTGGTTCAGCGCAAATGTCGCTGAACCGACCCTACATCCCAAGTTTCGCCACTGAGCATTCGCGCAACCTCCCCCTCCACGTCGAGGTCAGGGTGCCGGTGCGAAATAGCCCGTTCTCGTCCGTGCCTGAAGGTTGGGCTGGCGCATGCGGATCCAGAGGCGACGCCAGGCGCCATTCGGTTGGCCGCGCGAGAGATAGCCCAGCACGTATTGATTCGTCAGCTCGTTGGAGATCTGCGTATACACGTCCGGCAGTTCGACGCCGCTCTTCGCCGTGAACAAGCGACCGCCTGTTTCCTGGGCAAGTTGGCGAAGCGCATACTCGCCATCCGAGCGACGCCCGCCCATGAGCTCATCGAGACCTAAGCCGACCGTATAAATGACGGTCTGTGAACGCTTCCCCACGTCGAGCACATCTTCGAATGTCACCAGGCTGGACGTGTCCTCTCCGTCCGACAGCACGACGATGACCTGGCGGCGGATGTCGTCGGCCGTCTCCGGTTTGGACTTCCCGGCTTCGCGCAAGACGATGTAGATCGCGTTGTAAAGCGAGGTCGCACCGCCGGCTCGCATGCGGTCAATCGCAGCGTTCAGCAATGTTCGGTCGCCCGTCAGTGATTGCAGCACCTCCACCTTGCTGTCGAACCCGACAATCTGCGCCACATCGCCTGGTCTGAGCCGGCCGACGAAGTCCTTGGCCGCTTGCTTCGACAGAGGCATTTCTTCATCCATGCTGGAACTGGTGTCGAGAATGAGAGATACAGACAATGGGACGCTTGCGGGGGCAAAGTACGTGAGTTCCTGTGTCCGGCCGTCCTCGATGATCTCAAAGTCGCTCGCGGTCAAATCGGCAACAAATCGTCCGCCCGGCCCGACGACGCTCACGTTCAGCAGCACGAGGTCGATCGCACTTCGAAAGGACGGCTGCTGCAGTGACAGAGGTGCATCCGCAGCGACGCCAACCAAGGTTACAGAGACGATAGTGAAAAGGCTCAGCAGCCGCATACGCATGGACCCACCCTCAAATCGATTCCAAAACCTGATCTGAAGCATAGTGAAAGTGCCGTAATCTAGAGAAGCAACTTTTTCATGGTCAAGATGTGGTCAGACGCTACAGCCGTGATCGCGCGGGCGTTCATCCTGAGTATCGTTATTGCGGGCGCTGGGTGCGGGCGCCAGGCGTTGAACACGCCGCCCCCTGCCTTGAATACCGGAAGCCCGGCTCCCAACCCCAATGGCTGCTATGTGATGGTGTTTGACCAGCCGACGTTCAGCGGCAGCGGTGATGTGTTCAATCGATCGGGCAGATGGGCTTCATTGCAGCGGCTCGCCGATACCAGAGAACGCAGCTGGCACAATAGAATCCGGAGCGTTCGTACCGGTTTCTCAGCCACGGCGACGTTCTTCACCGGGCCAAATTTCACGGGCGAGTCATTACAGATTTCGCCCGGGACGGATCGTCCCCAGTTCGAGGGTCGATTTGCCAAACAGGTGGCATCGCTCGAGATCGGGTGTAACAGGTAACGGCGCAAGCAGTGGGTAGTTGACAGTCAACAGTCGACAGTCGACAGTCATCAAGAGTCCAGAGAGTCGAGAGTCACACCCCGCCTACACCAATCGCTCTGCGCCAGTTACGCTTGAGGGCGGTCGCGTCCACTCTGAACATCGGGTTTTCGCGCGTGCCCTGTATTGTGACTGGAATGGTCGTGCCGCTCGTGTCGATCTGAAGACGTCGATCGAGGCGGCCGAGTGTTTCGAGCCAGCCGGCAGCGCTCGGGGGCGCCACGTCGGCGACCGAGCGCGCGACCCTAATCGTCCCTCTGAGGTCGAGCGCACCGTCGTCGAGCCGGTAAGAACCCGCCAGCTTCACCGCGGTTCCAGGCACATCGAACGAGATACTGGAAAAGTTCAAATTCCCATCGTCCATCGTGAAGCGGCCCATGAGATTTGCGGCCACTCCCGAGCCGTTCTCACCCTCGACAGCCTCGCCGCCGGTGAACCTGCTGACGCGCGCGCGCGTCTTCTGGATATCCGTGTTGGCGAACCGCGCGCGCCGGATGGTGAAGCGGCCGTCGAGGCGCAAGCGGCGAATCACCGGCGCCTCGCTCGGCTCAATCAGCAGATTCGTCGCGAGCTCCATCGCGCCCGAGAGCGGCGAAGGATCCGCTTTGAGAGCAAGCTGCAGGATGTCTTCGATTTTCGCGTTCGCTGCGGTCACGTTCATGTCGATCCGCCGGCCCTTTACGTCACGCGCCCGGACGACCGCGCCGACCGACGTCAGTTCAGACTCGCCGACCGCAACCTCAACTGGCTGGAGTACGACGTCGCCGGTGGTCCCGCCCACCAGCACGTCGTAACGCGTTTTCAGTGAAACCGGGCGTCCCGTCAGCGTAAAGTCGGCGATGTCGGCCGACCCAGTTGCATGGATTTCGGCAATCGATCCGGAATAGATTCCCCCGGACTGCAGCACGCCTTGGAGTTCACGCAGCGACGACAAGTCGGCGTTTGCGAATCGGAACTTTCCTTGGATCGCGGTTGCACCGGCATCTCCTTTATTCCACGGACCGAGCGTTCCCGACGTCGCCACCTCTCCGATCGGCTTGGGGTTCGTGAGCTGGGCAACGAACCTCATCGGCTTTCCCGGCGCAATACCCTCAAGCGACAGATCGTGTACATCGAATACCAGTGGCGGCTTTTCGGTGCGCGACGACAGAATTTCGATCTTCGTTGCCTCGGCGACAATGCGTTCGATCTCGGCAGAAGCCGTACCACGGGATTGCGTTCGCGCGCGGTTCAACGCCCGTCGGGCTGTTCGCGCTCTTCCTGGGAGGCACGCGCACGACAAGGCCGCGAAGCCGGACGAGCCCGATGCGGCGGGGTGTTGCGAGCAAATCGCTGACGGTCGTCTCGATGGTGACGCGCTGGATTGCGACGAGCGGCGCCTCGCTCACCGCCTCATTCATGACCTGGACGTCGTGTGCCGTGATTTGGAGATGCGGGCGAATGCTCCATTGGATTGCGCCCACCGTCGCGCGGCCGCCAAACTGATCTATGAGCCACGTAACGATTGCGCCCTGTGTCCGGGGCGTCAGAAGCCTGACCGCCACGAACCCGGCTGTCACCAGCGTGGCGAGTACGACAACCAGGACGATCAGAGCGCGCTGACGCATAAGGGTTCGCGGGAATTTCAATCAACGTTTCTTCAGCACGCGATCGAGGAACGACTTGAGCTCGTCCTCGGCCTTGTTCTTCAGCGCACGGCCCGCTGCCCTGCCCACATCCACGGACGCTGTCGGCTCGAACAGCGTCCCGCCGATCGTTGCAGGAAGCACGATACGGCGTCCGTCGCGCGCGTATCGATATAGATCGCGGCCGGCCTGCTGAGTCAGAGCCTCGGTCAACGTCACATCGACGTCGAGCGAAATGCCCCAACTCGCGAGCGAGAGCGTACCGTTCCCTGCGATATCGAAATCTTCAGCCGTCATCGTCAATTTCGCGATTCTCGCGGCGCCAGACCGCAGCCCCAACGATGCCTTGAGCTCGCTGAACGTGTCGCTCGCTGACTGTGGAGCCGATTCGGCGCGGTTGGCGAAACGAATGACCGCCTGACGAACGGCTTCAATGCCTGGCATCCGGCCGTCGCGGATGTCAATGTCGACCGATCCCCGCGCCGTCTCGTGCAGCGCGGCAAAGTCCGAATCAACCGGCGCTTCGATAGCGAAGATGGCACCGAGACGTCCCGTGATTGTTTTTTTCTGTCCCCCCTCCGGGGCGCCAAATCTCGTCACGTCTAGGCCAGACACACGTCCACGGTCCTGGACTGCGGTGTTCGGACGGGAGGGTTCCAACGACACGCGTGCCTCGAACTGCCCGCCGTGGAGCTCGAACGTCACCGGGTCGAAAACGATCTCCGTTGGCGTGGCATCGAGCCGCGCTTTGAGCGACTCGGCGCGGTGTCCTCCGAACATCGCCATCGGTGCGGCGAGGTCGGCCGTCAACCTCAAGGGGCGCGACCGGGTCGAGACTTCCCCTTCGATTTGGACGGTGACATCGCGGACCTTGGTAACACCGTTGGTCAAGGTCAATCGGTCACCTGAGAACGCGGCGTCGACACTGACCGGGATTTGCTCGCCACCTGCGCTCACGGTCACATCGCGCAGCCGTATCGACCTGATTGACACGATTGAGAGTGGACCCTGGGTAGACGCGCTCGATGGGTCGGCGTCGGCACGGAGTGCCGCACGGTCGGCGAGCGCGAAGAGCAACGACGCATCCAGAGAGCCGCCCGTGAGCCGAATATCGGCGTCCTCTACGCGGCGCGTCCAGATCACACTCAACCCGGTAGCAATCGAGACCCGGTCCACCCGCAACCGGGAAGGATCACCCACGGTGACGTTGAGCAGTTCGACTCCGAGCCGCGGAAACACAGTCGCGCGGGCCGCGTCAATTCGAACGGGCGTCTCGAACGCGGCGGTGGCCTGCGTCACGATGGTTTGACGAACGGCATCCGAGCGCAACCACAACATGAAGGCCGCACTCGCCAGGATTCCAAGCCCGAACAAGAGCCCAACGGCCGCGAGCAGCTTTTTGAGCATGGTTTGACTATCTGACCTTCGCCCAGAGTACAGTGCCCGTCAATACGGCGGTACCGGCGCGAAGCTCGGAGCCGACTTCGAGCGCGCAGTGCGCACATCGACGGCGACCCGACGGCGTTCTCAATTGTCAGCGGCGCGCCGGCAGACGCAGACAGCGAGTTCCTCTACAACGCAGGAGTCGCCGCCGCTCGCCACCAACTTCATGCTGTGATGATGCGTGTGGTCCAGTGATAGTATGAGCGCCCTCTATGGACATCATCTGGTGGGCCGTCATCGGACTCGTCGTGGTGGGCTGCTATTTCTGGTACGCCACGATCGTCAAACGCAAGACTCGCGTATTCGAGGCGCTGGCAGGCATCGACGTCCAGCTGCAGCAGCGGCACGATCTGATTCCAAACGTCCTCACCATCGCGCGCAAGTTCATGGATCACGAGCGTGGGCTCCTCGCCGAGATTACGGAGCTGAGAACGAAAGCCCATCAGCAAGTCGGAGAGCGCGACTTCGCCAAGGTGGCGGAGAAGTTCGAGACTGAGACCCGCCTTTCCCAACAGATGGGCCGGCTGCTGATGCTGGCAGAAAATTACCCGCAGCTTCGTTCCGACGGCCCGATGATCGAGGCGCAGCGCACCTACACCGAGATCGAAACTAATATCGCGGCAGCACGCCGGTTCTACAACGCGAGCGTGAGCTCACTCACCAACGCCGTTCAGACGTTTCCTGGCAACCTGCTGAGTGGATTGGCAGGCGTCAAGGATGTGCCTCCCTTCTTCCAAACGTCAGACGCAGCACGCACGGCGGTCGACGCATCGAAGTACCTCTGACGAGGAAGCGATGACGCGCGACATCAACGGCTCTCCTAACGCGGAACGGGAAAAGCCTCCTTTTCTCTTCGGGCTCATCGGCCAGGTGTTCAGCCGCTCGTCGTCGCTTGTGCGCGCGACCCTCCAGTCAATCGATCAGCGCGTGCTCGTGAAGCTTTGGGGCGGAGGAACGCTGGCGACCTTTCTCCTTATTGCTGGCGCGGCTATCGCCAGCTCGCCGGGTTTCGCCGGTATTGCCCAGGGTTTGTTCGCCGGGTTCTTCCTCGCGCTGCTGTTTGCCCTCGGTTTCGGTACCCTGATGCTGCAGGCCCGCCGCAAGCCGGCGGAAAATCCGGCCGTCACGGCGGCAGCGACGGAGCTGAACTCACGTCTGGCGCCCACAGTGCGGGAACTGAACACGCTGCGCAGCGACTTCATCAGTCAAGTCAAGGCGCGATCCATTACCCGAATTCCGATTGGAACCGCAATCGGCATTGCGCTCTGGGCGCTCGCCCAGCGTGGCGATGATCCGCCTGGGCTTTTTGGCTTCATCCTGTTCGTCGGACTGGGCGCACTCGGCGGCGAGGTGTGGGCCGCGCACAAACCCGAGCGGGAGTATCGTCAGATATACAAAGAGCGGGTGCTTCCCCAACTTGCCGCTGGTATCGGAAACCTCACGTACCGTCCCGCGTCGAAAGATCGCGTGACGAGGTTGGGCGCGGAGCGGGTTCTTCCCGATTACGACGTCCTTCAGGCCGACGATGAGATCGCGGGCACCTACGACGGCCTGCCGATCGAAATCATCGAAGCAACGATGAAAAAACGCCAGAACAAGAAGTCTCGTGTGGTATTCGATGGTCTTCTCATTGGCATCACGCTGCCCCGAAGCCTCACGGGCACGACGGTCGTAATGACCGACAGGGGCTCGTGGGAAAACTTCAAGACAAGATGGCGCGGCGGAGCACTCGAGCCGGTCCGGCTGGAGCACCAGGAATTCGAGCAGAAATACGAGGTCTACAGCACCGATCAGATCGAGGCACGCGCGCTCCTCACACCGGCATTCATGGAGCGCTTCATGGCACTCGCCAAATCATCTGGCTTCTCTCTGCCGGGGGGTATGGCGGAAGGCAACTTGCTCGTGGTCGCGCTGCCCAAGGGATTCGGTAAGGGCGACCTCTTTGAACCGCCCGCCTACTGGAAGCCCGCTGGCGGGCAAGAGTTGGTGCGGCTTGAAAACGACATTCGCGCCGTGCTCGAAATGGCCGATACCGTCATCCATCTCGACTTCTGGGCGGCCGGCCGCCAGCGGGACGCGGCACGAACGAGCCAGCAGGCCTGACTGCGGCGGGACGACGATGATCGATTTGATCTGGGGTCGATCGCTGGTCTTCGACTCTCGACTGTCGACTCTCGACTGTCGACTCTCGACTGTCCCTCTCGACTGTCGACTCTTTCGAGCCTACCTGCATGTTCCACTGCCGAAGTCGTGGAAACGACCTCCGTCCACCGGAATGAATTCCCAGTCGTAGCTCGTCGATTGCAAGGTGAGCTTCAGCACGCCGAAGGTGCTCGAGTCGCGCACTTCGCTGTTTGGTTGGATCTGCCTGAACACGTCGAGGCTCTTCCCCCCGGTCCCCACTACAAACTGACGAATACCGCGAACGGGATCGGACTCGCCATCCGCCGTCTGCGGGCCGAATCGCTCGTAGTTGTGATCGTGGCCGCTGAGGACGAGTTCAACGCCGTGGTCGTACAACACACGCCAGATGGCCCTCATCACCGAGTAATTGCCATGGTCGCCTGAGCTGAAGAGGGGATGATGCCAGTACGCAACAGCACACGTGGCACGCGTCGAAGCGAGATCGGCGCGCAGCCATTCGGTACTGAGCCGATCCCGCCCTCGCGGCGACGTTGCTGTTCAGCGAGATGATGTGCCATCCCGCGAGCTCATAGCTGTAGTAGCCCTGGCCGGCGGGACCTGCATTTGCGCCGAAGTACCAGTAGTAGCCGGTGGCGCCCGGCGTGTTGTACTCGTGATTGCCTGGTGCGGGCCGCGTACGCCCCAGATGCCGGCCCCACGTCGGCGCGTAGCAGTTCTGAAACTCCTGGGGTGTTCCATCCTCGTAGACGTTGTCTCCCGCCGTGAAGACCACACCGTCGTGCTGGTCGATTAGCCGGGCCGTGGCATCGTCGTTGGTGTTCTTGCAGGTCGAGATATCCCCTGCGCCGATCAGCACTCCAGCAACAGGAACAGGCCCCGGTACAGGCGGCAGCGGCCCGGAGCCGACCGGAGGCGTCGGTGACGTCGGCAGCGGTTGAATAGACGGGAGCGTAGAATCACCGCCCGCACACGCACCGGCGAACAGCGCAAGGACGATGAACTTCCGCAGGGGCTTCACGCCACCTTGATCATTCGCTCTGGCACACGCTCGACGTAGGGGCCCTGTCGGGGGCCGGTGTTGTAGTGATCGGCGAACTCCCAGGTCAGCTCGCGCGCGTTCGGAATGTTGATCCACTTGCGCAGAAGCAGACGCTTGCGCTCCGGTTCGGTCCAGTCCTCGAACGCGTCCCGGTTGTGGAAGACCGAGTAGTTGCTCATCAGAAGCAGATCGCCGGGCTCGAGCAGAACTTCGAAGCTCAGCTCCGGGCGCATCGAGAGCGCCGCCACTTCATTTACGGCGTCTTTTTCACGCTGGCTCAGCGGCGGCACACCAGGCAGCTGCTCCGACGTCAGGATCGCCTTCTGGTTGTACCGGCAGCTCAGCTTTCCGCGGAAGTACGAATACACCGGCACCCGGTGGGCGGTGATGTCACGGTAGCGAGCGGGGGGTCCGTTGCCGCGGATGTTGTAATGAAAGCCGTTGTAAAGCGGTTCCAGGAACTCTTCGTGCCGGGCGAGTATCTCGTTGTAGATGGCCATCGAGCTCGCCAGCGTGTTCACCCCACCGGTCTTCGCCTGACGCACGCACAGCAGAGCGAGGATGTCCGCTGAATCGCAGTGAGGAGTGAGCTGGGCGTTCGTGTTGGTGCCACGGACTTTGATGTCCTGATAGTTGTTGCCGCGGTCTTCGACACGACCGATGAGCGTCCCTTCCGTGTCCTGGGCAACCGAGGTGCCGATGTGCGCGGCAATGCCGGCGTACAACAGCTCGACCTGCTCCACCGTCTTGCCACCAATCGGGACGCCTTTCAGCAAAGTGACGCCACGGCCGTCCTCGATTTGATCGCGCATCGCGGTCACCAGACGTCCAAACGTTTCGATAGGGAAATCTCTGGACGTCACGTCCCCATGCCGCTTCGTTGTGCTCGAGATTCTGGCAAATGCCGACTCGATCTCCGCCGATTCGCGTGCGTTCAGGCGGTAGATCCACGAGTCGTCTTTCATCATGTCCGCCCCATTCCAGGCAGACCGATCAGTGACAGGTCCAAGCAGCATGTCCGGCTTTTGCATAGTCATCTCTGCGCGCGTCGCACCGCGGTGTGCGATTCGATGAAAGCGTTATGTTCGTCGCGGGCCCGCGTCCGCGATGACGGGAACTGCGCTGCCCTCGATCGGACAGCCGCCGGCGTCGAGTAGCGTATCCACCCACGCGTTGCTGAACTTGCCCTCTCGCCTGAGGTCGGCAAGATAGTCGGTATTGGCGTCGCGATAGGCATTCAGCCGGTGCAGCAACTCGTGCGCGATATCCTGCGGAATGATCACCACTCCCGCAGCATCTGCCACAACGATGTTGCCCGGGTTCACGACAACGCCGCCGCAACAGACCGGGTAGCCGATCTCGCCTGGCCCGCGGTGAAGCGGTCCAATTGGCGTCGTGCCGCGTGCAAAGATCGGAAAATCGAGCTCACG
This sequence comes from Vicinamibacterales bacterium, assembly GCA_963761975.1. Lineage (GTDB taxonomy): Bacteria > Acidobacteriota > Vicinamibacteria > Vicinamibacterales > JAMQPK01 > JAMQPK01. The sequence goes on along the minus strand of CAVXIR010000007.1, from coordinate 304,282 downwards.
GATGGCGGGCACGTCGCGCACCAGCCCGTCCAGGATGAATCCAGCGATCCCGCGGTGTTTGGCTTTGGTCGAGATGATGTCGCCAATCAGCGCATTCATCGTCGATGCTCTGCCATCCACAACGACGATGTCGCCGGGCTGCGCGACGTCCAACGACTTGTGCACCATCAGGTTGTCGCCAGGAAATACCTTGACGGTCAGCGCCGGTCCGCACAACCGATGATGATCGCCGGTCAGGCAATGAATGCCTGAGTCGACCGCGTAAAGGCGATTGAGAAGATCCGAAATGTCTGGTGTCGCAAAATCAGCAAACTGCTTGACGAACGTTTCCGGAAGACGGGGGACATCGAGGTTCACTCGAAACCCCGGTCCGGGGTGCATTTCAGCGGAACGAGGCTTCTGCGCCATAATTCAATCTCTCCAAACCGTCAACGGCTGCAACCTGCCTGCCCGAACCGGGCGCGGCGTCGGTCTGGTCGCTGCCCACGCGTAAACACTCGTAAAAAAGCAGTTAGAGGCGAAACGTCATGGAATGGCCGCGATCTCGGTGAGGCTGAAACGCGCAAAGGTCTGCCGTACGGCAGCCTTTAGTCGCGCTCTCCTCACTTCACCAGCGTTCCATTCACCTCGAAAGACAGCACGCCCTGATCGTTCGACATGGCCGGCGCGCTACCGGTCACAGCGCTTGTCCCAATCTCGACCTTCGTGGCTGAGCCGCTTGCCGACACTCTCACGTGAAAGGTCGTCTTGCGCGCCATGTTGACCAGCAGATGTCTCGACCGTGGTGCGACGGCGTTAAAGCTGTATGTGGTGTCGCGGATCTCGTAGCGGTCTGCGGCGCTGCGCGCTGCCATGACGACCCACTGATTCGCGGGGTCGCCGACGTGCGCTCCGGTCAAACTTCCTACCGCCGAATCGACTCGCCCAATCGACGCCATCGCCGAGAGCGTGTTGGCATCTCCGATTTGGATCACGTTCAAGAAGACGTCGTAGGCCTGGGAAACGGACGGGCGCACTTCGACCCGGCCCCACCCGAGGTATTCCCTTTCAGCTTGGGTCAACGCCGGGGCGCCCCACGGCGTCGCACCGTCACCATCGCCGCTCTGAAATTCCATCAATGGTCCACCGAGAAAACTGACGACAGGCGCACGGGGCAGCAGCGTCTTCATGAAAAATCGGCCGTGGGTTGGGGCGGATCTGAATTCCGTTCCCTGCAGCCCGTCGAATTTGTTCGTCAGCTTGATGGTGTCGCTGTCGTTCGACGTCCATTGGCCCGGGCGCGGCGTCGCGGAGCGGCCGTTGACGAATTCTGGCAGCGCGGGTACCCAGATTCTCCACACCTTCTCGTCGGTCGTTGGACTCTTGGCATTGAACCGGTCGAGCACGACAACGAATTCCTTGTCGGCCGGCCCGTGAAGGAAGATGAATTCCCGTTGCGAGGCGGTCGCCGTCATGGGGCTCCACATCGGCAGGTTGTCGTAACCGACATAGTCGAACCCTCTGCCGTTCAGCGTCGCCGCCGTGATCGTCCCCGCTTTGCCGATCCGCTTGATTCCTCGCGCGCCGAAGAACGCATCGACCTGGCGGCCACCCGTGAACCCAAGGCCCGGATCGGAGTCGCCTTTGTGAAGGGTCAGGATGTTTTCGAACACAGCACCTTTATCCGGTCCTCTGGCCAGCACACCTTCCCCGCTCTTGGTATTGCCGGCCTGAAGAATGAGGTTGCCGAACTTGTGGACGGTGAACGTGCCGTACTCTGGGGTGTCGTGCCCGTACATGGTGTGCTCTTGCCCGTAGAAGATCACTTGAGAGTCCGAGCTCGTGTAACCGGATCGCATGACATGCTGTCCAAGGCCGAACTCGGCAGCATTGGGGATCTCCAACGCCGTTGGCGATCTGGGCTGAACCTCACGGTCGCCGAACAGGAACCAGAAGAGCACGGCGTTGGACCACATACCTCCGTATTCGGTCATCACGAGTCCACAGTCCCGCGCCGTGTTCTCATGCGACCACTTGGCAAGAGCGGCGTAAGGGTGCCCCGCACGCCGCAGCATGCCGGCATTCAGCATCAGGTTCTTGCAATTGGGGCCGGCGATGCCTTCTGAAATCGTTCCCCACCGGTCGTAATACGGTCGCTCGATCAGTGAGTGCGGACGCGTGTTGGCTTCGACGAAGACCGGGTATCGGAGAAGAACGGTGTCGTGGCGATGTAGTCGACTCCAAGAGCTGACGAGAACATCGCCACCGGAATACTGAGGGTGGTGAACGCGCGGCTGAAATATCCGCCAGAACCCTCATGCCAACCGGTACCTGGCCCGTAAAAGTAGTTCAGCTCGACGAGATACCGGTCGAGCCAGATCGACCTGAATGCCTTGAACAACTCTGCCTGAGTCGTCGCATCCGGATACGAATCGCCATGAAACCCGACGATTCCGAGAATATCTTCGACGTCGTTCGACGCCGGATCGTTGCCCAGCATGTCCCGGCCGGCGATCCTCATCGTCAGCAGATTCTGACCCGCATATTTTTTCTTGTAGGCCGAGACATACGCGTCAACGATGGCCTGGCGATCGGCGTCGGATAGATGGGGATAACACCAGTCATAGGTCGTGATGACCGAGAGGTACTTCGGGACGGGAAAACCGGTGCTCAGCGCACCTCCTGTCTGTCCCTCAGCCATGCTCACGCCAGGAAGCAGCTGTCTGGCCGAAGCCATCGCTTTGTCGCAATACGCACGTGCGGTGTTGAGCGATCCTTTGAAACTGAAGCCGCGGCGTGCCATCTCCTGAGGATCGAGCGCCGCGACGAACGCGAAGTTGAAGCCTCCCCAGTTTGCTTCGATTCGCGCCTGCCGTTTGGGCAGCGCGCGCGTATCGTTCAGCAGGTCGATGAAATTCTGGAACTCGGCGCGATAGTGCTTGGCGATGCGATCGCGCAGCCCCGGCAACTCCGTAGACGTCATGAACAGCCGCGGGTGATCGGTGCGAATCACCGGAGTGGCCGCACCACGCGTCTCGCGACCGGCCTGACTCGCAAAAACAAATTGCAAGGAGAGAACGAGAATCGACGCTGTGAACAACCTCATGATCGGGAACTCCTTGACGTGCCTTCCGGAGCGGCTACGTCCGGCTTCTCAGCTGCGCCGCGGACGACACGTTTCGCGATCGCGCGTTGTCGGTGACCGCGCGCAACACAATCTCCGCGTTGCGTCGCCAGTTTCGAAACCGCGTGACCTTGATCCGTGCCTGCTGACCAAGCCTGAGCCTGAGCCCCTCGTCGGCGGCAAGGCGGCGAAGCGCGGCGGCAAGCGCCTCCTCGTTATCGGGCTCGAACAGAAGCCCATCGACGTTGTCATCGATGAGATCCTCGATGTTGGCAGCGCGAGGCGCGACGGTGGCGCGCTCCATCGCCATGTACTCCAGCAACTTCATGGGAGACGCGATTCCCGTTCGGTCGGCCGACGACACGGCGATGTCCACCGCACCGACATAGCGCATGACATCCGCGTGTGAGACGCGCCCGGTGAACATCACACGCTCCGCAAGATCGAGACGCTGAATGACGGTCTCGAGGCGGGCGCGATCGGGCCCATCGCCGATGATGAGCAGCTTGAGATCTGGCACACGTGCGACTGCCCGAATCAGCAGCTCTACGCCATGCCACTCGCGCAGGATGCCGGCCCACCCGACCACGACGGAGTCAGACCACGCAAGCTCCTGGCGGACCTTGGCGCGCAACTCCGGCCTTGGCTGAAACAGCTCCGGATTCGCCCCGTTCGGCAGGACCATGACCCTGCCGGGATGCTTCGTGAGCGCACGCACAAACCCTGCGAGAGGTGTCGAGACCGCGGCCACGACGGACGCCTGGTCAATCGCAAAACGCTCCAGGAATCGGCACAACGACCGGAAGCGCAGGCGTTCGAAGCGCGTGTGCTGGTCGGATGCGTACAATCGATTCACTTCGAGCAGCACGGGCACGCGATGATGCCGCGCCGCCAACAGCACCCCGAAATCGTTCAGGGCGTGCCGCTTGTAGACGAAGTCCGGCCGGTGCTTTCGCAATGCGCGGCCGAACGTCACGTAGTCCATTGCGCTCGATGCCGCGGCCGCCAGCTCGAAGACGCCGTTCGGCAGCGAGGCCTTGAGGCGCTTCCAGAATCCCTGATGGCCGCTGCCCCGGCTTTCGCCGTGCGCCATGGCATGCACGATCACCTCGTGGCCAATCGCGCGGAACGCCTCGATCATTTCGAGGATATGGATGCCTTCGGCGCCGTCTGCGAGCGTGCGATGGTGGTAAAGAATCTTCATGATGCGGCCAGCAAGGTGGCTTCCTCATTCAGGGTGTCGCGTATCTGGATTGGTGGAATGGCCGCGATGGCCTTCTCGCGATTCGACAGAACCTGGTCGATCGCGTTTGCCATCGCCTCGCCGTCGGTCGGCGCGTAGTTGATGGTCCCCGATGGTCTGGTGCCGTTCTCGGCCGCTACGACTGGGACGCCCATGGCCAGCGCCTCGAGCACCGATGACGCCACACCGTCGCTCGTCGGCGTGCGCAGATAGAGAGACGACCGCTTCAGCGCCGCAAGGAAGTGTTCATGGGCAAGATCGTCGACAACGCAGATGCGGTCTGCGATGCCGTTCAGCGCGATCAAGCGTTGGACTTCTTTCCACAGCACCGGGTCGATGTCTCCGGCGACACCGCAGATGACGAGTCCGGCATCAGAGCGGCGCGCCGCAAGCCGCGCGAAGCCGTCGATCAGCGTCTCGAGGTAGAAGCCACCACGGACGCGCACATAGGTGAACACGATGAACTCGAACCGCTGGTAGAACGCCTCAATGCGCTCGTCCAGCGATTCCGCCTCAGCTTCCAGGTACTGCCGGCTGAACGCGGGAATCGGATGGATCTTCCGGCCCGGAACCCAGTATTCCTGGATCTTGGCTTTCACAGCCTCGTTGTTGCAGATAATCGTGCGCGACAGCATGAACATGAGGCTGTACACCGGCCACAACATCGGCGCCTGCGATCGGGGGAAGTACACCTGCTTCACGCCTGCATGAAACGTCAACACGCAGCGCCGACCGCACAGGAGGTTCATCAACTGCGCGGCAATGGTGAGGACGAGGCCTTTGGCGGTCGACCCGTTGATGTGGACGTGCGTCGTAAATCCCGCGCGGCAGAATCTCCACACCTTGCGCACGTAGTCCGCAGCGCTCGCCACTGTCTCGTACTCTGAACTGGGAATGTTGCGACTCTTCCCGATATTCAGGACGACACATTCGTGGCCAGTCGCTTCGAGATGCTGCTTCAGAAACTCGACGCGTACCCCCCATCCAGCGCGAGGCGGCGGATACGAGGTGATCTCCAGAATCCTGGCCCGACGGAACTGCCTCGAAGCGGTCATGTCGTGTGCCCCAGTAGTCGCGGGTCTTTGTGTAATTGGTCAACGAGGCTCTCCAGCTCTCGTCTGTGGCGATATCCGACCCACCGATTGAATCCTCGAACCTGCCACGGAGCGCGAGGGGAAGTTTTGAGAAGGCCCAGCCAGTGGCACAGGAGGTGCTGAATCAGGAAGAGCCGGAACATCGGCTCGTCGGCGCGTAGGGCCGGATCGTAGCCGTTCAACAGCGCCTGCCTGAGCCGCGCGATCGTCGACGGCAGATACCACGGCTTGTGCAGCAGAAGCCCGAGCTGGTGATACAAGCGAGTCACGTCGTAATAACGCGAGCCGATCCCGAAACGCGAGAAATCGATGGCGACGACGCGGGTGCCGTCGAACATGATGTTGCTCATGCTGAAATCGCCGTGCACGGCCGTTAGACCGAGAGCGGCATCCAGTCGGGCCTGAGTGAAGACACGTTTCACCCTGGCCCGCCAGTAGATATCCATGCCCCGCGGCCCGATCTCGGAGATGCGCCTCAATCGAACATCGACATAGTCGGCCATCTCGTCCAGCGAGAACTCCCGTCCCTCGACGGCCGTGCCTTCCTGCAGAACGCGAAGCCACCGTCCGGCGCCGTGGAAGGCTTGCTCGAGCTGCGCGAGTCCGTCCGCGCTGGGGATGCCGCGAGCTACTCGTGCCGCCATCGCCTCCAGCGTTTCGCCGCCGACCTCGCCCCAGACCAACGCCGGAATCTCGGGATAGAACGCGACGACATCAGGCACGCTCAGCTCGGTTTCGCCCTTCAGCGTAAAGGCGAGCGCTTGTGCGGCGGCGATTTCCAATTTCAGCCGCGGCACCCGTTGATCGGTTTTGCCAGGCTTCAGACGGGGAATCTTCACGATGACGCGTGTGGTCGATGTTGCCGATTCACTCTCGACGCGCGCGACATACGAAAACGGCCGCGTGGCAACGGAGAGCACACGGGTCACAGCCCGACGTCCACTGGTGAGCGACAACAGCGGATCGCCCTGCAAGCGGGCAACGGCTTGATCGATGACGGCGGTTGGATCAGACATAATCGAAGCGGGCCTAACGCCCGGCGCGGGACCCCATTTCGAGCGATTCGTGAATGCGCGCGGCAAACCAACGGTCCAGGTACCAGCGCTCGACGAGCGACTTGGCGCCGACCCGCCGAAGGGCCGTGTGCAGCGTTGACGCCACAGACGTCCGGCTCCAGGTCCGACGGCGGCGAATCCACTTTTTCAGCAAGGCCTCGACGACATACAGACCGAGCAGTTGTGGCGGTTGCATCGGAAAGTACCCGCGCAGGAAGGTCTCCGTATAGCTCTGGACCTTCCGCGACTCAAACCAGGGGTGTCCCAGCTTCAAGACACTCAGTTCGACGAGAAACGCAGCCACGTCGACGTAGCACGGTCCGGGATGCACGTTGCCGAAATCGAACACCTGAATGAATTCGTGGCTCGCCCAGATGTGACGCAGTTTGTAATCGCCATGCAGCAACGAACAGGGCACTTCCCGCTGCCGGCACGTGCGCGCAGCCTTGATGACGTGTCCCAGGAGCGGGTCCAACTGCCCCGCCGACACGCCGAGCGCCAGAAGCTTCTCGCGCCGTTTCATCAGACGCCCCTCGAACTCGCCCAGGGTCCAGACGCGCGGTCGTGCCTTATGCACCTTCTCGTGGAATGCTCGAAGCCACTGCCCGCACCGGCGCATCGCCGCGAGCGCCTCGGCCTCGTCCCTCCGGGCCAGCACACCAAGATCGCCACCCGAGGCCTTCTCGATGACCACGGCGTTCAGCTCTTCGCAATAGTCGATAGGCCGGACCACGCGCAACCCCTTGCCGCCTCGCTCGAAGTACCGGTGTGCCCTCGACAGCTCGTCGAACTCCATGCGCAACAACTCCGGCGCCTGCGTCACTTCCTCCGGTAAATACGGGCCGAACCGCGAGTCGCGTCTCACTTTGACCAGAACATGTTCCGACCCTGGACGGGCAAACTTGAGCTCGTACTCGAACATCACCGAGAAACCTCGCTGAGCCGAGCGGTGGCACACAATCTCCGGAGCCGGCCGGGTGGCCAGCGACGGGAAGTACCTGGGCCAGCACTTTTCGATGCGGGCGCGAATTTTCTGCTCGAGGTTGTCGTCAGCCGCAGCCGGCCCTTTCGCCTGGCCTTGCGCTGGCTGTTCCGACACCAATCCGGCCATTCACGTCCTCCTCATCGAAGAGGTCGGGAGGGGTTTTCCGCGTGCCGTCGCCCCCCGACCCCGTTTCCCCGTTCTAGTTCACGAGACTCGCGTAAAGTGCCTCGTACGCCCTGACCATCCGCCGCAACGAAAACGCCTCTTCCACGCGCCCGCGTCCACCAGCGCTCAACTCGCTGCACCGTGCCGGATCATTGATGAGCGAGAGGATCGCGTCCGCGAGATCGCGCGGCGATCGCGGCGGCACGAGTAGTCCGCATCCCGGCTTCTGGAGAATTTCCAGATTGCCTCCGACGCTCGTCGCAACGCTCGGCACACCGGCGGCCATGGCCTCGAGGAGCGCCAGCGAAATGCCTTCCGAGACGCTGGAGAGCACAAACACATCCAGCGCCGGCAACAGCCGGCTGGCGTCTCTGCGGAATCCGGGGAAATGCACGATCGACTGCAACCCAAGCCGCTCGACCGTCGCTTCCAGCTCTGCCTTCTGTGGACCGGCACCCATGAGCACCAACTTCGCGCGTGGCGTCTCTCTGGCAATGAGCGCCATTGCCTCCAGCATCGTGTGCAGGTCCTTGACCGGCCGAAAAACGGCAACCGTGCCGATCAGCACGTCGGATTCCGCGATGCCTAGTTCGCGTCGCCACTGTGAGCGAACCTCAACCCCTTCGTGAGGCTCCGGCACGCGCACCCCGTTGTGGACCACCGACACTCGCGATGGCGCTACCCGCCATTCGCGCGTGACCATATGCGCCACCTCTTGAGAGACGGTGGCAATTTTCGTAACGCCCTGACAGGCGAGCGCCTTCATCGCGGTGCGAAGGCGGCTGCGCTGGTGATCGGGCGAATCGCTGAATCCGTAATCCAGTCCATGCTGGGTGTGGAGCACCGGCGTCATCCGCGCGAACTTCGCCGCCAGCACTGTGTCAACGAGCCCTCCCCAGTTGTGGCAGTGCGCGACGTCGACACGATGTTCTCTGAGGATGGCGGCAAGACGGAACGGCGCCCTCGGATCGTTCCCCGCGTCCTTGAGCGGTCCGATCACGGTGACGCCTCGATTGCTCAACTCGTCCGCCAGATATCCCGCGCGCTCGAGACACACGACGGTCGGGCGGAGTCCGACATCCGCCATTCCGATCGCCAGGTCTACGACGCACTGCGCAGCTCCTCCTCCGAGCAACCGCGGCACAACGACACCAATCCTCATCCGGTCACGCTCTCCAGCTCTTCGTCTGATTTGTCGTAGCGCTCGACTTAAGTCGAGCCCTACATCTGAATTAAGTCGAGCCCTACATCTGAAGCTCTCAGTTGCCCGGCCCGCGCGACGTGCTCAGCGGCTTTTGGACAGGGCCGAAGTCCTGTGCCACCGCTGGTACAGGATTTCCGTCGTGTCCGTCAGGCCCTTCGTCCACCGCGCCGCAATCGCACGCGTCCACGGCCAGAACCCCGATACCTGTGCGATGAACAACTGCGGCGTATGGCCCTGCCCGATGTTCAACCGTTTCAGCGCGAACCGGTCGGTGAGCTCGTCGTTCAAGCCGGCGATCTGCGTCACGGCGGCCACGTATCCGGCGCTACGCAGGTTCGCCTTGTCGCGATCGTCGAAATCATCTGCGGTGCCGTTCGGATAACTGAATAAGGTGCACGGCATGCCGAGATGACGCTCAATCTCCTGCTTCGATTCCACCACCTCTACGTTGCGACGACCTTCATCGAGCGACGACATAATCGGGTGCTCGACGGTGTGCGAACCGATGGTGATGCCGCCGCGTACCAGATCGCAAGCCTCGCTCCAGGTCAGGAACGTATAGCGGTCGGCGTCAGGCTCGGCCGCTCGATCACGTTCGCCGGCGACACCTCCCAGCTCAACCTCCAGCTCGTGAATGGCGGTATCACGCTGACGAGACGGCAACGACTTCAGCCGCTTCATCACCTGTCTGGCCGGTTCCTCCGAAACCTTCGCGGCGCGCAGCAACCGGCCCACGCGCTCGGTCCACAGCAGTTGTGTCCCTCGCCCGATATGGCCGGTTGTGAGAAAAACCGTCGCCGGAACTCCCGTCCGCCGAAGGATCGGCAGCGCATAGCGCAGGTTGTTCCGAAACCCATCGTCGAATGTCACCACAACCGAATAGGGCGGAAGCGATCGATCGCCGCGCAGACGCTCGACGGCTTCCTCCAATCGCAGGCAGCGATAGCGCTTCGCCAGATAGCGCATCTGCCAGGCGAACATGTCTTCGTCAACGACGTTCCGCGACTCGCCGCGGTCGATGTCGCTCGTCGACGGAAGTACGCTGTGGTAGGTCAGGATGATCAGTCGGTTCCGATTGAGCCATCGGAACAGCCTGAACACGCCGGCCAACCGCAACACACTGACGCAGCACTCCTTGCCCGCGGAGCGCGCGAACGCCTTAATCGATGACAGTCGAACCGGAATCCTCCGGAAGGCAACTTAGCAATCGGATTGCCACAGCTTCTGCACAGGAAGCGTTATACAGATGTCAAAAGGTCACCCCTGGGGCCGACAAAAGTTCTCTCAGGCGCGGCCTCTGTTCTGCGTGTGCGCCCACAGGATGACTTCTCCTCAGGGAAGAGTTCGCGGAATGTATGCCTTTTCTCGCCTTGTCGCCCGATGGTTTCGATCTTGCAGCTTCAGGGTCTGCCGACCACCGGCTTTCAAATATGTCATCGTCGACGTTCCGCTTCGTTCACGCAGCCGATCTGCATCTCGACGCCCCATTTCAGGGGCTTCGGCGCACGTCTCCTGCGGTTACGTTCGCGCTGGGCCAGGCCGCGCAATCAGCCTGGGATGCGCTCGTTCAGCTGACGATCGATCAGAACGCCGCGTTTCTCCTGATCGCCGGGGACGTCTGCGACGGCGGCGAACGGGGGATTCCGGCTCAGCTGCGTTTTCTCACCGGCCTGCAGCGGCTCTCTGCGCACGGCATTCGAACGTTCATCGTGCGAGGACAGGATGATCCCGCAGACCGTTGGATAGGTATCCATCGCTGGCCCGACGGGGTCCACTGTTTCGGCGCCCACGCACCAGAATCGATCGCAGTCAGGACAGCGGCCGGCCATGTCGCCACGATTCACGGAATCAGCCACTCCAACGATCGCCTGAGGAATCGCGTCGTGCGATTCAGGCGTGGATCTGAACCGGGCGTTCACATCGGACTCGCCCATGGGAACGTCCGCACGGCCGATGTACCGGCTGACGACTACTGCTCGATCGCCGATCTTCAGGCCGCTGGCATGGACTACTGGGCGCTCGGACACGACCACCGGTATCGGCAGGTGTCGGAAGGCCATCCATGGATCGTGTATCCAGGCACCTTGCAGGGTCGAAGCCTCAACGATAACGAGACAGGACCGAAGGGCGCCGTCATCGTGACCGTGACCGGCGGCAGCATCGGCAGCGCTACGCATCATGCGCTTGACGCCGTCCGTTTGATGCGCCCGCCAGTGGATGCGGCGGCGCTCGCTGGGCCAGCCGATTTCCGGCGGGCCCTCTCGACGGCCGCCGCGCGACTGCGCATAGAGTGCACGGCTCGCCTTGTTATTGCGGCGGGTGAGGTTGTAGGACGCCGCCCGAGTTGGCTGGGGGCTCAGCTTGCCGACGGGGTCTGGGACCGCCTTCTCGAAGACCTCCGCCAGGAAGAGAACAGCGGGGACGCGCTCGTGTGGGACAGCCTGATTGACTTGACGGACGCTCGCGAGAGCTGGAGTGTTGATGATGCCTCCAGTTACGTTCATGGGCTCGTCGAAGTGTTCAGGCGCGCACCCGCGGGCCTTGATCGGCTTCTCTCCGATCAGAATAGTGCGCTCGGGCCGGCAATCCCTGCCGGTCAATCGACCTTCGATGCGATAGAGGTCAATGATCTGCTCCGCAGAGCCGAGCGTGTGGCACTCAGTCTTCTTGAGCCCAGAGAATCGTGAAAATAAAAGGGTGGTCTGTCGAACGTTTCGGCGCGCTTCGAAACTACGAACTGAGCGATCTTCCTGGGGGTCTGACCGTCTTCTGCGGACCCAATGGAAGCGGTAAGAGCACGTTAGTCGCCTTCATCCGGCAAATGCTGTTCGGGTCTTCCGGCAGCAACGGGCACGGCACGACCCTCTTTCAGGACGGATGGGGAGGGCGGCTCAATTGCGCTGGATCAGGTGGTGTCTACACCATCACGCGTAAGGCAGATGGTCGGTCTCAGGTTTCTGTGGCACGTCCTGACGGAGGAGAGTCCGCCGACGGAGACGTCGAGCATCTGTACGGAGGGGCGGACGGCCGTCAGATCGCGTCGCTTCTCGCGTTCGACATCAACGATCTGCAGGCTTTCCCTCTTGCGAGTTCCAGTCTTCGCGAGCGTTTGTTCCCGGCCGGCGCGGCGCGAGGGCTTCGATCGATTCAGCGCGCGATCGACCGGCTTCAAGTAAGGAAATCGGAATTCGCTCAGCAGGCGGGCTCCGATCTCCAGAAGGTGTCAACCGCACCGATCGAGCTCCAGGCTCGCATCGAGGGGTCCACCCGCGCCGCCGCCCGCCTCGGTCAGCTTATTCAGACGCAGACGGAAGCGCAGCGCACGTTCGATCATCGCGCGCGCACGATTGCCGACCTCAAGGCAGATAGCGCCAAATATGACGCGCTCGTCGACCTCGCGCCCACATGGCACGAGCTCAATGATGCTCGACGCGAGCTCGAACGGCTCGAGCCTGTCGACCATCTCCCCGCCGACTCCGAGCAGCGACTGGAGCAGGCCTTGGCGGCGCGGCAGGCCGCGCAGCGTACGGTGGCACAGCTCGACGTTCAGCAACCAGGGCGGCGTGACGCAGCGGTCTCGACCGAGGAACCGACTCGCTTTCCTGTCATGGTTCGGTCGAGGGTCCAGATGCCCGAGCCAGCGACGACCGGCACGGAGGATCTGACCGGTTGGGAGCGACGCCTGAAAGAGGCCGTGGACGCGGCTCGCGACACCGAACGAGAATTCGAAACCACTGTCCAAAGCGTGCGCGAGCTCGAAGCCGCCCGCAATGAGATTGCCGCTGCTCTGAAGCGCCCGGAACCGCCAACAATTGTCACCCTCGACGAAGAGGCCCGGCTCGTTCAGCACGTGCGTACCACACTCGCAGGGCTTGCCAAAGAGCAGACTCAGGCGAAGCGTTGGCAAGACCAAATCGCCGAGCGCGGTGCGATGATTCGAAATCTCGAGACCGAGGTGATTTCGATTCCGTCGAACGTCGTGTATTACCTGGCTTGGTGCGTCGCGGCTTTCGGGATCGCTGGAGCCACGTGGCGCTATACCGAGGGCGATATCGTTGGGTTGGCCCTCCTCGCCGGGGGTTCTGTGATCTGCGCGATTGGGGCCCTGGTTCAACGCCGTCTCCGCACGCACGCGCAGGAAGAAGACGCGCAGCGTCGTGCACAGCTCGGCCCGGCACGCGAGGAGCTCGAACGCGCGTGCCAGAGCCTGTTACACCATCAGGAGCGCGCCTCACGGCGCCGATTTGATATCAGCGTCGACAGCGTGCGTCTGAGCTTGCCGCCGATGCCGTCCGACTTACAGCTGAAGGAACGCGAGGCCGAGGTCGAGGCACAGCGGCGGCAGCGCACCGAGTGGGACACGGCGCAGGCGACGCTCGCAGAACATCTATCATCGCTCGCTGCAAAGGAAGAGTTGCGGCGCCAACAGGCACAGGCGCTCATGGCAGCCCAGGGCCACGAACGCCAGACGGTTCAGCAGTGGAATCAGTGGAAGGTACATGCGGGCCTCGCCGATAACGGCAGTGCCCTGCGTGGCGCTGGGGAAAACGTCCGTACCGAATCTGAGCTTCTCGAAACGTGCCGCCGGCTGCGGGTGCAGATTTCTGAATGGGAACAGAGCGCCACCGAATGGAATACGCGTGCGCGTGCTGCGCTCGCGAGCGTCACGCAGACGGAAGGCGCCCTCGCATTGAGTTCAGCGCCTGTCGCGGTCGCGTCACCGGCCGCCGACCACTCGCCTGCCCTGCAGGCCGCTCGGCGAAGACTGCAGATCTGCGAAGACACTGTGAAGCAACTCTTCTCACAAGCCGGTGTTCAGGACGAGACCGCGTTCCGCGCACGGATCGCGACCCATCGCCGGCGCACGGCACTGACACAGACCATCCGCACCTGCGAAACTCGCTGCAGCGATCGGTTGAGAAGAGAAGTGTCGGCCGATGCCATCCAACGCGAACTCAGCGAGGGAAACGTCGAGGAATGGCGGCGTCGAGCGGCGCGATCGGCAGCAGAGGTTTCCAGCCTCGAGTCGTCGCGCGACGACATCATGCGGCAGCTCCGCCAGCTCGACGCCGATATTTCAGCCGCGACGGCCGAGTCGGCCGATCTTCCTGCGTTGGAGATAGAGCGATCCGGCCTGGCGGCAGAAGCGCTTTCGATGGTCCGCGCATCGCGAGCTCTTGCGGTGGCCGGTGCGCTGCTCGAAGATACCCGGCGTCACGTCGAACGCGAGTCTCAACCGCCGGCTCTCCGCCGTGCATCGGAGGCGTTGTCCGCCATCACATTCTCGCGCTACGAGCGGCTGGGACTCTCGGAAGACCAGCGGGAGCTCCTCGTGCTGGATGCCAAGAATGGATGGACGCCGGTTAGCCAACTGAGTCGGGGAACCGTTGAGCAGCTCTATTTCAGCCTCCGAGTGGGTCTCGCTGAAGAATCAGCGCAGCGCGGTCCCCGGCTTCCAATCGTCATCGACGACGTCCTCGATCATTTCGATCCAAAGCGGAGCCAGGCAATGGCGCGGCAACTTGTCGAGCTGGGTCGGAGACATCAGATCTTTGTGTTCACGCGTCGGCCGGAAACCTGCGATCTCCTGCGAAGTCTGGATCCGACCGCCAACCTTATTAATATGCAGGAGCTGTAATACGGGAGGATGAGGTAATCGAGGATCTGTAACAGAGAGGCAACGGCACGCACTCAGCAGGAAGTCGCCAAACTTACTCCGCAGGCAGGAACTCCGACAAAAGACACCGCATCTGTGGAGTTTTAGTCGCGAGGCATAGATCTTTCCACGAAAAATCCGGGTACGTGGGTTGCACAAGGCCGCGGCATGTCTTTACAAGCCTTGTCCATCAGCACGTCGGCGCCTACCCGACCGGTTTCACTGGCGGCTCGTCTTCCCTTCCTCGTCCGAGTGTTTCTGCTCTTCGCCGCATGGCTCAGCGCAGGACAGTCGGTCAGTGCGCAGGAAATTTGGACGATACTGCCCACACTCACTGACTTCAAGAACACGGAGGCCAAGCCGCAGTCGAAGGTCTGGTTTCACGGCCACACATTCTGGACGGTGCTCGCAGGCGCGAGCGGCGTGCACACAGGTACGTGGCTCGTGCGACTGGAACCGGATAACACATGGGCGTACGTCCAACAGCTTTCGACCAATAACGGGACGAAGGCGGACGTCAAGCAGGTTGGCGATGTCGTGCACATCGTGATGCACAACTCGGGGTCGAGCCTGCTCTCGCTCCAGTACGTCGCTGCCACGAAAACTTACCAACCATGGGCAGCGCGCCCAACGCAAACGCCGCTTGCCCTCGGAGAAACGGGCACAATCGACATCGACTCCACGGGGCGGATGTGGCTCGCCACGGAGTCGGCTGTCGGAATTCTCGCGTACTACAGCGACTTCCCTTACTCGGCCTTCAGCGGGCCGGTCGTGATCGCCAACGACGTCGATTCGGACGACATCGGTGCGGTGACCGCGCTTCCGAACAACACGATCGGCATCTTCTGGTCGAATCAGGCGACCAAGCGGTTTGGGTTCAAGTATCACGAGGATGGTACCGACCCGACGATCTGGTCGAGCGATGAGGCTCCCGGCGCTGCTGGCGCCGTCGACGCCGACGGCATCGGACTCGCGGAAGATCACGTCCATCTGGCGGCTGCGTCAGACGGGTCGTTATTTGCCGCCGTCAAAACGGGATACGCCTCTCTGAGCCTGCCCACCATCGGGATGTTCGTCCGCCGGCCCAATCTGGTCGGCCCAGGCGGGACGTGGGAACCCCTTCACTATGTCGACACGGTCGGCACGCGACCGATCGCGGAGATTAACGAAGAGCTCCAGACCATCCGCGTCTTCTACACGAGTACGGGTGGAGTCGTTTACTTCCGAGAGTCGCCTCTCTCAGCAGTCAACTTCGGACCGATTGAAGAAGTGATGGCTGGTGGATTCAACGACCTCACCAGCATGAAAGCCGCATGGGAGGGTCGCCTCCTGTTCCTCACCTCGAATGTCACCGGGACGACGGGCGTCGTAATGCAGCCTGATCCCGGAATCGTCGGTCACTTCAAGATGGACGATGGGAGCGGTAGCAGTCTCCACGATGTGTCCGGCTACGGCAACGAGGCCGACATCGTCGGTACGCCGTCATGGAACAACGGCATCAAGAACCTCGCTCTCGATCTCGACGGCAACACTTACGCCGTTGTCTCCGATCAGGCAAACCTCGACCTCACGACAGGCCTGACGATCGGCGCGTGGATTCAGCCGTTCGCGGCAACCGATCAAGAGCTGATCAGCCGCGCCGAAAGCGGGATCGACGGTTACACCTTCGGCCTCTCGTCATCGTCTTCGCCAGACCCTGGAAAGGTGTTCCTGCATCTCAACCAGGCGACGTTCGCCGACGCGTTCAAGCTGCACTCGCTCTCGACGTATCCAGTGGGTGGATATGCCTGGATGCACGTTGCCGCTACGTTCGACGGCTCGACGATGCGCATGTACATCAATGGCGTCGAGGAAAACTCGATGGTCGGCCCCACGTCGATCGGCGCCGGGGCAGTCGATTTCGCTATCGGCGCCCACGCTGATGGTACCCGCCGCTTCACCGGTACGATCGACGACGCGAAGATTTACCGGAGAGCGCTGACATCCGCCGAAATCGCGGCGATGTTCGGATCGGGCCCCCCAACGGCAGACCTCGCCATTACGCTGGACGACTTCGTCACCAAGGTCAACCTCGGTCAGCCGGTGACCTACGTCATCCAGGCCAGCAATGCCGGCCCGAACGCAGTGACCGGCGCGAACGTGTTCGACTCGATCCCCGGCCAGCTGACCAACGTCACATGGACGTGCAGCGGTCTGGGCGGTGCAAGCTGCGGTGCTGCGAGCGGCTCCGGCAGCATCAACGACTTCGTGAACCTGCCGGTTGGCGGCACGGTGACCTACACCGTGCATTCGACGGTCAGGGAAGATGCGTCTGGCTCGCTGATGACCAACACGGCCTCCATCCGTGCGGGCCACACCAGCGACCCGAACGGAGGTAACAACAGCGCAAGCGACACCGACGAGTTGCCATTCCTCATCGATGCGCACTTCGATGCGGATGCCGACGGCTTCACGTATGCCGATCTGGTCTTCCGGAATGCCGACGAACCGGACTATGCCGACGGTAGCTACTTGCCGACCGGAGGCTTCAGCGGCGGCGGCATTAAGGTGCAGGTTGGCAACTTCAACTCGCGCAACAGACCGAATATGGCGGGCGCCTGGCAGAAGAACTTCTCGCTGTCGGGTCCGACACCTCTGACGCTGTCGTTCCGTTACATCATCAACACCCAGCAGATCGACTCCGATGAGTACACCGAAATGCTGGTGAGCATCGACAACGTGCTGAAGGGTGTGGCGCCGAACGACTACGTCGCCAGACTCAACGGGAACGGCGGGAACAACACCACTGGCTGGCAGCAGGTGACCTTCGATCTCGGCACGATGCCGGCCGGCACGCATCTGCTGTCGATGGGTGCGTTCCTCAACAAGAAGAGCGGTACGAGCGAGCTCGGCGCAGTGATTCTCGATGATATCAAGCTGATTGCGGGCGTGGTGCCCGGAGGACCTGGTGATGTGCCGGTCGCGCCGAGCATCATTACCCCACCGGCCAGCGTCACCGTCACAGAACCTGCGGCAGCGGCATTTGCTGTCGTCGTCGCAGGCGAGGCACCGTTCACGTATCAGTGGCGGCGCAACGGCGTGGCCATCGCGGGTGCGAACAGCACCAGCTACGTGCTCAACCCAACGGTCGCGGCAACGGACAATGGAGCGCAGTTCGACGTCGTCGTCTCCAACGTTGCCGGCAGCGTCACGAGCGTGGCGGCCACGCTCACGGTGAATGCGGCGCCTGTAGCGCCGAACATCACGACGCACCCGGCCAGCATGACGGTGACTGCACCTGCAGCGGCAACGTTCTCTGTTGCGGCGACGGGCGATGCACCGCTCAGCTATCAGTGGCGTCGCAACGGCGTCGCCATCGGTGGTGCGACCAGCACCAGCTATGTGATCGCTACAACGACCATGGCTGACAACGGCGCGCAGTTCGATGTCATCGTGTCCAACGCGGCGGGGACTCTTACGAGCGCACCGGCTACGCTGACGGTGCTCCCGACACCCGTGCCGCCGAGCATCACCACGCAACCGGCGAACGTGACGGTCACAGCGCCTGCGGCGGCCAACTTCTCGGTGGTCGCAACGGGTGACGCACCGCTCGCGTATCAGTGGCGGCGCAACGGTATCGCTATCGGTGGGGCGACGAGCTCGAGCTATTCGCTCAACCCGACGGCGGTGTCCGACAGCGGCGCGACGTTCGATGTCGTCGTCACCAACGGCGCCGGGACGGCAACAAGCGCTGTTGCGACCCTGACGGTCAACGCAGCGAATGTGCCGCCAAGCATCACCACGCAGCCGGCGAGCACGACCGTAACGGCGCCTGGCGCGGCTACCTTCTCGGTCGTCGCAACAGGTACCGCTCCATTGAGCTATCAGTGGAAGCGTAACGGCGTCAACATCGCGGGTGCTACGAGTGCGACCTACGTGAAGACGCCGACTGCCGTTGCCGCAGACAACGGTTCGACGTTCACGGTAGTCGTCACCAACGTTGCCGGCTCGGTAACGAGCGCCGGCGCGATCCTCACGGTGAATCCGGCGCCTGTGCCGCCGAGCATCACGACGCAGCCGGCGAGCACGACGGTGACGATGCCGGCAGCGGCAACGTTCTCTGTCGTGGCGTCGGGAACTGCACCGCTCAGCTATCAGTGGCGCCGCAACGGCGTCGACATCGGTGGCGCGACCGGGACGAGCTACGAGCTCAGCCCGACCGCGGCGTCCGACAACGGCTCGACGTTCGATGTGGTCGTGACCAACGCCGCAGGGACCGCGACCAGCTCGGTTGCAACCCTGACGGTCCTCACGGGTGCTTCATCAGTGGTCTTCGAAGCTCACTTCGAAGGCGGATCTGATGGCTTCGCTTACCAGGACGACCAGTTCGGCACCATCCAGCCGGCTTATGCGAGCGGCGGGCTCATGGCCGGCGGCGGATTTACGGGTGACGGCGCTCAGGTGCTCCTGGGCGGCATCAATGGCTCGAATACCTCCAACATGTCGGGTGGCTGGAACCGGAGCTTTGCTCTGGCTGGCGCGGCGCCTGCGACCGTCTCGTTCCGGTACAAGCTCACCGGGACTGGTCTCGACAGCGGAGAGCTCGGCCGAATGCTCGTAAGCATCAACGGTGTCCTCAAAGGCGTGTCCCCCAACACTTACGTGGCACAGGTGGGCGGCACTGGCTTGGATATGACGACGGGCTGGCAGGAGGTCACGCTCAATCTCGGCACTCTGCCCGCCGGCAACCACGTCCTGGCTCTCGGCGGCTTCCTGACCCGCAAGACCGGCGTTACCGAAACGGCGCAGATCGTGATTGATGACGTGCTCCTGACCGTCGCGCAGTAACCGACTGCTCGACTCCCCAATGCCCCAGTGGCTGCCCGCTCCGGCGGGCGGCCACTGGGGTCTCTTCGTGTACTCTTTTGGTACGTCCCTCCTCCCTGTTCAGCTATAATCCCGCCAACTTCAACCCATGAAAACTTGAGGTCCGACCATCGGCGTGGGATTGCTTTAAGGGAGCGTCCATGAAAACCGTGGAACCGACTCTCAAGGAACGCGTGAGCTACATGTACCGCCTGCTGGTGCTGTTGCAGCAGCTCTTTCAGGTGTCGCGTCAGGTCGAGGACGTCGAGTGGCTGGCAACCGGCGGAAACAGCCGGGACCTCGCACTGTGCACGGGGGTCCGGGAGCTGCTCGAGGATCTTGCCAAACACGCCCAGATTCTGACCGCAGCGCCCTTCCCGATCAGCGACTGGCGACCGGGCGACGGACCGGACGATGCCAGATGGCGCGGTCTCACCGAGATCGAGGTTCGCGAAGTGCTGGCCATGCTGGCGAATTACGAAACACTGGTCACGTGGGGGGAAAAAATCACCGGCAATGCAGCAGAGTTCGGCGGCCGTAGCGGGAATGACAATGCCGTCGCGATTTTTCAGGCGCGTTCAGCTTCGACGGGATCGCACGAGGCAGCCGAATATCTCAAGAATCAGCGAGCCCAGATAGATCGGTTCCGACGAGAGCTGGGCTTCCTCGAAAAACAGCGGATTGCTGAGGTCAAGCAGAACAGGCGACTGGGAGACTAGCCCGATAGTTTCGCGGCTTGGGTGACGACGTGGACACTGCAACACCGAAAGTCGTGCGTCCAGGAGACGGCAGAGCAGGTTTCCTTGGGAGCATCGGCGTGCGTCTGATGATCGAGGGTGGCGAGTCGGGCGGTGGGTTCTCGCTCGTCGAACACCCGATGTCGGCGCGTGCGCTGGGTGCTCCGCTGCATCGACACGAACGCGAAGACGAGTACAGCTTCGTTCTGGAAGGGCGCGTAGGCGCCCTGCTTGGTGACCACGTGCTGGAGGCCGGCCCGGGGGATCTCGTCTTCAAGCCCCGGCACCAGTGGCACACGTTCTGGAACGCAGGCGAGGAGCCTGCGCGAATCCTCGAGATCATCTCTCCGGCGGGCTTCGAGCAGTACTTTGTCGAACTGGTGGCACTCGGTGGATCGAGAGCCGCCTCACCACAAGCGCTGCAGGCCCTTGGCAAACGTTTCGCCCTGGAAGTGAACCCGCACAGCATCCCCGAGCTCCTGGAGCGCTTTCACTTACGCATCGGCGAACCGATCTAGCACTTCCCGGGCAGATGCTTCCGCTGGACTATGGGTCCTACATGACCGCCCGGCTCATATAATCCCAGCAACCTGGCCCTTACTCCCGGCACACGCCTCGGCGTCTTCGAAATCACCGCGCAGATTGGCGAAGGCGGGCCCTCCGTAGCCTGCGCGAGGACCTCATGCTCATCGGAAGCCGTCTCGGCCCATACGAGGTCCTCGCCAAGCTAGGCAAAGGAGGGATGGGGCAGGTCTATCGCGCCACTAATATCAAGCTGAAGCGTCAGGTCGCGATCAAGATCCTCCCGCCCTCACTCGCGGCTGGTTCCAACCGGCTCGCGCGATTCCAGCGCGAAGCGGAAGTCCTCGCGTCGCTGAACCATCCGAACATCGCGGCGATTTACGGCCTCGAGGAAAGCGGGGGTAACACGGCCCTCGTGATGGAACTCGTCGAGGGCGAGGATCTCTCGGAGCGGCTCGCGCGCGGTGCGATTCCGTTCGATGAAGCCTTGTCGATTGCGAAGCAGATCGCCGACGCGCTCGGGGCCGCGCACGAGCAGGGCATCATCCACCGCGATCTCAAGCCGGCGAACATCAAAGTCCGCGCCGACCGCACGGTGAAGGTACTCGACTTCGGCCTCGCGAAAGCCGTGGAAGCCGGATCGGGTACAGCTGGGGACGTCACGAAGTCGCCGACGCTAACGAGTCCTGTGATGGTAACCAGCGCCGGAACCATCGTCGGCACCGCCGCGTACATGAGCCCCGAGCAGGCGCGCGGGCGGAGCGTCGATCGGCGCACCGACATCTGGGCGTTCGGGTGCGTGCTCTACGAGATGCTCGCCGGACGCCGACCTTTCGATGGCAGTGACGTGACCGATGTCCTTGCGGCGGTGATGAGAGACACGCCGGCATTCGACGCGCTGCCACCGGCGGTGCCCGCGTCAATACGTCGCTTGCTCCGGCGGTGTCTTGAAAAGGACCTCTCCAGGCGCCTCGACTCGATGCGCGACGCGCATCTCGAGATCGATGAGTCGAACGAGGCGGCCTCAATCATCCAGCCGGTCAGGCGGCGCCAATCCACGGCATGGCTGATGGCAGGTGCGCTCCTCGCCATACCGGTCCTCGTGTTCTTCGCGTACGTGCTCGGACAGAGCTCGAACCGTTCGGCGGCGCCGCCTGTGCATGCAGAGTTGAGTCTCGTCCCTGCGGGAAGCCTCGGCCCGCCTTCTTCCTTCGACCGGCCGTCACGTCCGGCGTTGGTCGTCACGTCCGATGGCATCCGCATCGTCTTCGTCGGTGTGGCCGGCGGAACGACCCAGTTGTACGTGCGGCCGCTCGATGGGCGACAGGCAAGTGCGATCCCGGGTACGGCGGGCGCGCACACTCCATTCCTGTCGCCCGACAACCAGTGGGTCGGCTTTCTTGCCGACGGCGTCATCCGCAAAGTGCCGGTTGCGGGTGGACCGGTCGTGGCGGTTGCCGATCTCAAATCGACCGACCGTGTGTCGCCGTCTGCGCTCGTCGCGCCAGGAACAGATTTCTACGGCGCCAGCTGGGGCGAGGACGGCACCATCGTGTTCGGGCGATACGACGACGGGCTGTGGCAGGTGCCCGACGCAGGCGGAACACCGTCGCGCGTGACGATGACGCATGGTGGCGGAGCGCACCGGCTCCCCCATCACCTGCCAGGTGGACGTGGTGTGCTCTTGACGGTGCGTGACTCGCGGAGCAATGTCGCAGTGCTGCCGCGAGGCGCGACCGAGCCGCGTCTTCTGATCGAGTCGGCGACCGATGGGCGCTACGTCGAACCATCGCACATTGTCTTTGCGCGGAACGAGTTGTTGATGGCCGTGCCATTCGATCTCGATCGGCTAACCGTCAAGGGGACTCCGTTCGCACTGGAAGAAGACGTCCTGGTGGCGGACGGAAGCGGAAGGCCCGCGGCGAACTCGGGCGCCGCACAATTCGACGTCGCGCACTCGGGCACGCTGGTGTTCGCCACCGGAGGACCCTACCCCGCAGAACCCTCGCGACTCGTATGGGTCGATCGGTCGGGTCACATCGAGACGATTCACACGTCGACGGGAAGCTTCACGCGTCCGCGGCTGTCGCCCGACGGGCGCCGCGTCGCCGTAACACTCCGGCCGGCATCGCGTGCTGAACCAGCGGGCATCTACATCGCCGATCTCGTCCGCAACGCGCTGACGCCGCTGACCAGGACGGACGAGTGGGGTCCGCTCTGGTCTGCGGACGGCTCGCAGGTCCTGTTCAAGCAGGCGGAAGGCATAGGCCGTGCCCGCGCGGACGGGTCGGCATCGATCGAACGTCTGCACGACGAAAGTGCCTACCCGCATTCCATCACGCACGATGGCGCAGCGCTGCTGTTCCAGAAGACCAGTTCCGATGCGGGATCGGATATCTGGATGATGTCGCTCGGCGCCGATCGCACTCCGCGCCCGGTGTTGAACTCACCGGCGAACGAATCTTGGGCAGAGGTTTCGCCCGACGGCAAGTGGCTCGCCTACGGTTCGGACTCGTCCGGACGCTTTGAGGTTTACGTGCAGCCGTTTCCGGGGCAGGGTCAACGCGAACAGATTTCGATCGGCGGCGGCAATTCGCCGCTGTGGAGTCGGAACGGCCGCGAGCTGTTCTTTCTGACCTCTGGAGATCAACCGGGTACCGTGCGCCTCAACGCGGTGGACGTCAGGCTCGGGAGCGCGTTCGCGGCCGGAACACCTCGCCCCCTCTTCACGGGTCGATTCGGCCAAACCGGTGGGCCGACGGCGTACGACGTGTCGGCAGACGGCAGCCGGTTTCTGATGATGCGAGTTTCTCGATCCGCCAAAGCAGCCGGTCACACGGGTGCGCGTGGTCCTCAATTGGTTCGAGGAGCTTCGCCGCGCGCAGAATTTGAGCAGGTAACACGAAGCTCCCGACCTCTACGCCACATCAGTAGCGCCGGCCCAAGTCCGGCGTTCCGGACAGCGAACCGGCGCGCCTCCGCGTCCAGAATTTGATTCAGCCGCGCGTAGAACGGATGCCCAGCAGCCCACGGCAGGTCTTGCGTCGCCACCCACATCGTCGCCGGCTTAGTGTGGCGTCCTTGCTTGCCCATTGCCATCGGCCACATTGTAGGGCGAGGGATCGGGCCCGGCGCCACCGCGCTGTGTTCGGACAAATCGTCCTTGCATTTCTCCAAACACGGGAGGTCCAATGCTGACCCACTTTCCACAAGCCGTTCCCGAGATTCCGGTGAGCGACGTGGACAAAGCCGCGGAGTACTACGTCAATGTGCTCGGATTCAGTTTTGACTGGGGAAATGATGACGGCGGGATTGGAGGCATCTCGCAGGGGGATTGCCGAATGTTCCTCACGAACGCGCCGTTCCGCGCCGTCCACGGGCCGAAAAGCCAAGTGATCGTTTGGCTGAATCTCAACAGCAAACAGGAAGTCGACGAACTGTTCGAGCGCTGGAAAGATACTGGGGCGAAGATTGTCGAGGCAGTGGAGGACAAACCGTGGAACCTGCGTGAGTTCAGGGTCGCGGATCTGGACGGCAATCAGCTACGTGTGTTCTACGACTTTAACTGGGACATGAGCGAGGAGCGCCGATTAGAGCAGCCTCGTCGCGGAAGCCTAGGAGCTACCGAGTGATTCTCCGTGAAGCCGAGTCGGTGCATAGAAGCGGAGCGAGACGTCGACGCTCGAGACGTGAAGCACGGGGCGTGCGAACCAGTCGGTCGCTTCATATTTTCTGCACCCATTCACAGAGCGACGGGTGAATAGTGTGACAATTCAACTCGGTCCAGACCAGACCGAGAACACGTCATCACCGTACGCGGCGGCGGTTTCGCGGACCAATGGAAGCGGCTCAATGTGACGAAAGTACTCCTCTGCTTCATAGATGTTGTGAGGACGGCATCGCAATTCAAGATTATTGCTGGTCGTCGGACCGCCCTGAGCGTGAGGCACGACATGGTGGAATTCGAGAAAGCCGGTCTCCTGGGTACTTTTGGAGCAACGGCCGGATGATGGACGGCTTCTTGCCGATGCTTACAAGCTGGCGGCGGCGTTCCGGCAGAGATGATCACGCGAGTTATGCGGCCGCGCCAGCGACACATCCGTCCCCTATAAGCCGAAGGTATCCAAGATGAATCGCGCTCGGCCGGCAACTGTATCGCAGGGCACGTCTACGACCGAATACCCAAGCTCGTCATAGATACGTCGAACGCGTTTGCCGAATGTCTCTGCGGCCTCGTACGTCATCCTTCGCTCGCTGTCGGTCACATAGATGTCTGGCCAACTGGGCAATACGAAGACGCGATCGTTGTAACGATGCATGGCAGCCGCGTTCGCTGCGTCCGAAGCATCGAGCCCGAACAACTCCGCATAACCAATCAGGTCCGGAATGCCTCGGTCGAAGAACACTGGACCAGGCGCGCGACACATACGTCGAAAGTCCCCAACAGCTCGCGACAACATCAGGTCCAGGAACAACTGTGGATTCTTGTCGTAGACGCCATCTCCACCAATGGCTCGCTGCTCGGCAATGACCTCCCGGGCAGGCTCGGCGACGCCCGTGAATCCCCACGCCACCAGTTCACGCACGATCGGCGTCTTGCCGCTTCCGGGTGGCCCCGTTATCACAAACAGACTCGCCGTTAAGCCGGTCGGTTGGTCGCTCATGTTCAACGCCCGCCGAATAATGACCGTTTCAGGTGATACAGCCCACTAGCCTAGTAAGACTCTGTCAGATCTCCGGCGACGTTCGATAAATCGTCGGTCATGAATCGGGCAGGTTGGCGCCCCTCATCCGACATACGCTCAGCGACCGACGCAGAGACTGGATGGGCGGTATGGATACACCTGCTGAAACGAACCATCGCCCCTCGACAAGCTCGGGGCGCCCTGAGCTCGTCGAAGGGCGCGAGCGATGCGACATACGCCGTGACCGGAAAACGCATCGCGAGCATGGGGACGGCGCGACCAGGCGCGAGCCTGTCGCATTGCGTGCGCGGCTTGCCCCGCCGTAGCGCGAACGCGCGAAGGCGGGTCGCGGGGCGGCAAGATGCGTCCTCCGCGGTCAACGCCACACTGTGGCGTTGCCAAGCGCACTTCGCGCTCTCAGACGAACCACTGGCGTCTACGACGGGGCAACCAGCCTGCTGCGGCAAACCATCGCGAGCGAGGCGACGTGCTCCGTGACCGGAAAATGCCTCTGCAGCGCGTACGAAGCGTTGGGAGCCTGCGAAGTTGCTCCCATCGCGTAATCGGAATGGGCCGCGAAGAGGCATTTTCCCGCCTCGTCGAGCTGGTTTGCGGCGGCAGGCTGGTTGCTTCGTCGCAAAGCGGCCGGTTCGTCCTGCACTCGCGCGGTGCGAAGCGGAGCCTCTATAAGGGCCCTTCCAAGGATTGACGTATGCCGCCACAGCGGCGCCGCACGCATGCCTTCGTCCTGGCAGGGCTGTCCGCCTCCGCTCGCCCGAATCACGCGAGCTTTGGCGAGACCCGCCGGAGCCTTGGCGAAGGCGGGAAGCCCTGCGCTACCGAAGCGCCGTGACCCAAATCTGACAACGTAGTACGAGTTTGTCAGATTCGCGGAAGCACTCGACAAATGGTCTGTCCTGAAGGCGAGCAAGGGGTCCGTCGCGAGGCCAGTAGCCCCAACAAGAAAAGGTCAGGAGATTAGGTGGCCTCTAATCTCCTGACCTTCTGTGAAGCTTTGCTGGTCGATCGAACTAATTGGACGGGTTCAATCGCGGATGCAGGTAATTCCCCGTCACATCAATCTCTTCGAGCTCGTAAATGCGATCGGGATCGGAATAGAACGTCCGATCGTCGAGAAGGGGAAGATCGGTCGCGCCAAAGGCGGTCGACAGCACAACACGCCAGTTGTTGACGAGCGACATGCCCGGGTAAATCTTCGCTCGAGTCGCCTCCGGGACACGGTAAGCGGCAAACGTCGCCATCTGCTCCCGGTTCTGCTCGGGCGTGCCCCCCAACTGCCCTTGCGAACGGGCGCCGTGATCGCCGTGCACCAGGATGATCGCGTCCTTGCCGCTCACACGATCGATCTCATCGACAATCTTGAGAATCTGCGTGTTGATGAACCGCAGCTGCTCGGCGTACTCCAGCGGACGATCCCACTTCTTCGTCAGCGAGGTCTCCCCATTCTTGATGCCCTTCCGGTCGAACACATAGGGCGAATGAGGCGCCAGCACGTGAGCGAACGTAAACACCGGCCCGCGCGTCGCTTCAGGCTTCGCAATGCTGTCGAACTGGTGCATGTGCACGACCCCGGGCTGGAACCAGTCGCCGTAAACCGGCATGGCCTTCAGGACGGGATGAAGCACGGTCCCCTCGAGGAACACAAAGGCGAACTCCTCGATGAACGAGGGCAAGTACCAGACGTTTTCGTCGGCAATCGGGCTGGAGCGCGTGACGTGCCAGTAACCGCCGATGTGCCGGTTACGTGTACCCGAGTTGCTTGAATCGCCTGGCCACCTCGAATTCGCGAAGCAACGGGTTGATCGCGCCGCGCGGCGGATTGGGACCGTACGACTTCACCTCGTCGTCGAGGTAACGCATATTGAGGAACGACGACAGCGACAAGCGCGTGTACATGTAGTTCGCGCGCGCCTGGTCAGAGATGAGGAACCCCCGCGAGCGCAGCGTGTCGAGGAACTCGGTGTTGTCGTGGTGGTTGTACTGTTTCAGCATGTCGCCGCGCGCATACGCGTCGAACACCATCAGATAGACGTCGGGCTTCTTCATCGCCGCGTCAGTCTTGTCGACCTTCACCTCAACCGCACTCTGACGATGCGTCAATTCGTTGGCCGCCTGGACCGACTGCACGATGAGACTCGGAAGGGCCGTCAGCACCTGCACGCCGACAAGTGCCAGCGCCAGCGTATGCGCCACGTTGCCGATCCGCTCCGGTTTCGGTCCTCGCGACGCGACCCAGAGAAGCGGCAACACCACACCAAAGACGAGCGAAGGGATCAGGACGCTGCTGAAGACGTTTTCATGGAAGATACCGGCATCGATGTGCCCGTATCCAAGAACGAACAGCAGCAGGATGCTGACCATCAGCGCGCGGCGTTCGGGATCGCGCACCACGAGCCGCCCCATCCCGTCGAGAACGGCCGTGAGCACGAGCACGAAGCCGAACACCATCGACGCCGCCAGTAGCCCAGGGAGCTCCTTGACGTTGGACAGCGCGAGATTGAGCGGGAAAATCAGCGCGATCACGTACGGATAGCGACGCCCGCGAGCGATGGCCATTACAACTCCTTCCGTCGGAACAGCAGCAACGTACGCCCTGAATGCGGCACCGGTGCGCTCGCTTCGAGGTGGAAGCAGGACGAGAACACCTCGACGCATTTCTCCAGCGTCAAGTATCCGAATTCGTCCCGCCGGAACATCGTCAGGCGCCGGAACATCTCATCGTCAGGGGGCACAAATTCGAGAATCAGATGACGCTTGACGATGCCGGCAAACAATTCCCGGACCGCTTCCAGCGTCATGTTCCCCGACACAATCAGATGGTGAATCAGCGCGAGCGCCATGACGCAGTCGCTCGAGACTCGCTCGAAGAACGGCGGGCGCTCCTGGTTGCGATAGCCAATGCCCGGGCTCGGGCTGCGCAGGTCGACCACCAGCGGCGTGATCTTCGCGGGCTCGCGGCGCAGCCGACGATAGAGAACCTCGATCGTGTCGTGGCTCTGATCCACGGCCACGACATCGGCCCCGCACTGCGCAGCGACGTATGAATAGTCGCCGGTGTTGGCTCCGAGGTCGAGCACCGACGCCGGCGCGATTCGCTCGAGAAACGCAGCCACCTGCTGTTTCTTGGCCGACTCGGCCGTGTCGTCGTATGAGCACTCGCGGGTGTAGGCCACCCACGACTCGGTCGGTTTATAACCGGCGGCGAGCGCTCGAAGCTTGCTCCTCAGCCGCTTGAGGTTCGGTATCTGGGCGGCCGCGCTCGATGAGCGCCCGCCCGACTGTTTGACGTCGGCTTTGGCGTTGGCTGATCGTTTCTCGAAAAGCGCCGGAAGCGTCACGTCAAGCAGCAAGCCGGGCCGATAGGCCTGTAATCCTTTAAACGAACCCGCAACCTGACTGGCACTGCGGCCATCGAGGTTCGCGAGGAAGTACGACCTCGGATCCCAGCCTTGATAGCGTCCGAGCAAGAGTGGATAGACGAACATGCGCTGGAACTGTCCCAGCGCGTACCAGACGTCCAGCCGCATTCCACGCTCAAACGACGGCAAATCGATGAAGCGGGGCGCGCCATTGACAAACTGGACGTTGTAGGCCGTCGCATCTTTAAGCGAGCAGCCGGCCTCGAGCAGCGCGATCTGCAAATCCAACGTGTGGATGCCCGCATCGGCGACCATCGAGAGCGACCACTCGTACGGATAGGTGATGTGTGCGATCCGATCGTGCTCGAGGAACGCAGCATGAGAGCCATGCGCGTCCTCGAACTCGGCGATCAGCTCGCGATCCTCTACCAATCGCGTGTTCACGACTGCCCCGCTTCGCATGAGGCGCGTGAGCACGCCGCTCCGGGTGAGGTGCTCGAGCGTGTCTCTGCACTCGGCGTCGATCGCTCGAAACACCCGGCCCTTGTAGAGGAACACGTAACCCGACGGGTCACGAAACGACCCTGGAATACGTCCTGCGACTTCCCGTTCCGCTATGGCCTGCATTACTGTTGCGGCGGGTTGGGCTGCGACACGGACGCGGCATCAGACCGGCGGCCGAACAGCTTGGACGTGACGTTGGTGATCATCTGACGGCAGAACACGAAGGCGCCGACTCCGGCCGCAACCAGAGCCTGAACCATCAGCGCGCCAGAACCCGGATCGATGTACGCCAGAAGAAAGTAATCCATTGTTTGTCCTCTCAGCGGGATGAAGGCCCGCAGCCATGGGCGTTGTGCAACCGTCGTTCCATCAGCGTCCCGCCTTTACCCACGTGTTGCACCGAAGCGGCCATCGTTACAAAATCGACTTCGCAAAGCCGCGCATTCCGTCCTAAGTCGAGCATGCACAGCGCGTTCAGGATTGCCCGGAATTCGCGACGAAGCTCGTGCTGCGCTTTCACCGTTCGCCTGTCTCATTGATTCCAGATCAGCGCGCATTTCAGAAACGCTTCCCCCAAGCTGACAAGAGTCAGCCTTTCAGCTGACTAACGACCTACGACGCCGCCTGTTCCTCCAATTGGTCAAATTCCGGTAACAGCTGCTGGATCGGTTCGACAGGGTCAAGATCGATCGTCGTGGAATCTGGTGAGTCGTTCAGCGCCACGGAAGCAGAGTCGGCCGTACCCAGATCGGGGATTCCGGCCTGAAGCACCTGTATGAGGCTTGGAATCTCTCGAATGGCTTTGAGCCTGATTTCGAGCGGCGCATCTCGCAGCGGCATGCGGTCGGAGATCTCGGAGACTCCCTCCTGCTCATTTGACGGGTCAATGCTGGCCGTGCGGATCATGAGGGCCCAGTCGTCATCCGATACCGAATAGCCGAGCTCGTATTGCCACTCGCACCTCTTCGTTGCAGACGGCGGGGTCGCCGGCGCCGAGAGCTGCAGAATCGTCACGGACACACCTGCGAACACACGCTCCTGCGAGCGCTTCCGGTCGTCTGGTGCGGCAACGCGTTCAACAGCGGAACGCGCGGTCTGTATCGGAATCCATTCTTCTCTGGCGATCGCCGCGGCGCTGAGCTTGCCTTCGATCGTCAGAAGGCATTGATTCAGCGTCTCCGACGCGTTGCTCAGGAGGTCGGCCAGTGCACCCAGGCCCTGTAACAGGTCGGCATCGTAGTCATCGGACATGGATGCTGACGGTGGCGCGGGTAACGTCTCCTCACTTGCCGTAACTGGCTCTTCCGAAAGTCCTCCCACAAATGTCATTCGAAGCGTGCAACGAGCAAACCGTATGCCTTTCGTCTATCGGTATTTATGCTGTCAAGGCACCGTCCGATCGGACATTTCTTAGCAGCGGACGAGACAATATTCATCTGAAAGACCGATTAGGTGAATGACCGGGAGTGCAAGTTCAGTGCAGCACGCCGTGAGTCGCGGTCGATTCGCCATGGCTCAGCCTTTGCTACCTCCGAGAGCCTTGATACTCACCAGGAATCCGCTGTGATTTTGTGGCACGACCTGAATTTCTGGACCGCCGCCGGACAACTCGGGATAGGTGTCATGGCCGGTATGGCGATCGGAATCATTCTCAAACGACTGAGACGGACTTCCCGCACGTCCGCTCGACGCGCCGGCCGGATGTGTCCGAGATGCGGCGCGCCATCGCTCCAGCGCGTCCACGGTGCGACGGCGCAGGGCGCCCTCGGCGTCATTTCCGGCCATTCGGAGTACGTCTGTGCGCGGTGCCACTGGCCCGCCCCGGCCGCCGTGAAGAACATCCGCATCGCCTCCAGGCGATCGGCCAAGTCGGCGCAATCCGCAGTTCTCGAAAAACCTGTTCTCGAAACGCTCGTTCTCGAAACGCCCGTTCTCGGAAAGATCCAAAGTCAAGTCGCTGAGCCGCCACCGAGAGTTGAGGCGGCACCGACTGTTGAGGCAGCACCGTCAGTTAAGCCAGCACCGACAGTTAAGCCAGCACCGGCCGTCCAGCCTGCCACCGACCATCAGTCGGCCGTACGGCAGACGCCAAGAGACGACTCGGCTCAAGTGAAAGACGCCATCTACCATTCCATCGCGCTGCTGAACAGCGGCGACGTGACCGCCAGGGCGAACTGCTATCTCTCCGAGTTCACCAGTTTTACCGTCGATGGGGGCCCGCTCCAGACCAGCCGATTCGAAAGACGGCCGGCCGGCCCCACTTCAACGTTCGATCTGCGCTGCCGGGATCTGCGCGTCTACATCTACAAAGACACCGCGATCGCCACCGCGTATCTCGTCGGAACCATGACACACCCAAACGCCGCACCGACGCGCGTCACTGGGCGCAGCTCCTGGGTGCTTCTGCGACAGAACGCCGACTGGAAAATCGCTCACAGCCACTTGTCGCCGTTGAATCCCGAAGCCTAGCTGGTAGCTCGTAGCTGGTGGCCCGTAGCTCAGCGGGGCGACAAATGGTTAACGGCTGCTAACCGGCTACAAGCTTGCTACCGGCTACAAGCTACAAGCGTCCAGCTGATCCACCTACTCACGACACTTAATTGGTTTCGCGGGCACTCCTGCGGCGATCGTGTAGGGAGGAATGTCCTTGATAACGACGGCGCCGGCCGCGATGATGGCGCCATCACCAATGGTGACGCCTGCGGTCACGACGACGTTGGAGCCCAGCCAGACGTCATTCCCGATCGTCACGTCTTTCTCCGTCACGGGCTGCGAGCGGATGAGCCCTTCCATGCGAATACCATGGTTCGAGCTGTAGATCATCGTTCCCGGGCCCATGCGCAGGTCGTTGCCAATCGTAATTTTCGAATGGCTGCTGGCCTGCAGACAGCCCAGGTGGTTGATGTGGCAATACCCACCGATCGAGATGTTTTGGGGGTTGGTGAATTTCACGGTTGGCTCGATCCAAGTGCCCGCGCCAACATGCTTCAACCGCGGGATCGCCGACACGTGGTTGTGATAGTGAAATTCGAGCCAGCGTATGATCCATCGCCACGTACCCAGGTCCAGCAGCATCAGGCGAAGCAATCGCAGCTTCTTCATGGGAGCTTCTCCAGAATCCGCTGCAGCTTGCGTGACACGGCGTTGCCATCGAACTGCGCGATGTACACGGAGTCCGCCCGATAGCACTCGCCCAAGCGATCCCGGTTCTCGTACAAGTGACAAATCGCGTCCTCGAGAGCTACAGCATCATCAGGATCGATCACGACGCCAAGCCCGCTGTCCTCGGCTATCTCAGTGAGTGCCCCTCCGGGCGCCAGCGCGAGGATGGGCTTCTTGAATGGCAAATACTCGTAAAGTTTGACGGGAACCTGCAGACGCGTGCCCGGTTGGATCACGATCAGCACGTCCGATTCCAGAAGATACTGCATGCAGCGCTCATGCGAGACCGGTGGCGTCAGCCGCACCGACGATTCGAGTTTGAGATCGCGAATCGTCTCAGCCAGTTGAAACTGCGGCGCAACAGTCCCGATGAAATTGAGCTCGATGGCGTCGGCCGAAATTCGTCCCTTCGCAATCGCCGATCCAAGCGCCTGGACAAGCGGTCGTGGGTCGCGCTGACGGTAGAGCGATCCCGCATGAGTCAGCACGAGGCGTGAGGACCGCCGCATCGCCGGACGCAGAAATGGCGTCACATGCTCGGCGTCGTACCCGTTGGTCACGGTGTGGAATTTCCGGGCGAACCACGGACCGTAGTATTCGACGAACTCCTCGCGCAGGGCCGGCGTATTGAGGATGACGGCGTCCGCACGCTCGATCACAAGACGCTCGAGCCACTCGCGTAATCGCAGCTTCCACGAATCGGTCAGATCGG
The DNA here is from genome assembly GCA_963761975.1 of Vicinamibacterales bacterium. GTDB lineage: Bacteria > Acidobacteriota > Vicinamibacteria > Vicinamibacterales > JAMQPK01 > JAMQPK01. The sequence goes on along the minus strand of CAVXIR010000007.1, from coordinate 271,230 downwards.
CGCGCTTCCATGGAGACCGCGCCCAGGGATCGCGAAAGTCGGCCACCCAGGTTATGTCGTGCCGCCGCGCGAGCCATCCGGCAACGAGATGACACGTAAACGGAGGCGCCGACGAGAAGATGATGTCGGGCTTCTCCCGGCGAATCACCCTCGATCCTTCCAGGATGGCCGGCAGGAACCAGCCGATGTCCGTGTCGATGTAAGGCCGCGTTACCGTTGCCGTGGGGGCAGCGGGCGACCGATCGGAGGAGCCGGACGCGCGATCGGCGGACCCGAAGAGACCCCGCAAACGACTCTTGACGGCATGCTGCAACTGGCGTCGCCACCGCGCCGCCACCGTGAGGCCCCTGAACACCTTCGCCCGGTAGACCTTTACGTCGTCGGGAAGACGCCCGACGAGGCTCGGGTCGACTGGTGTACCGCTTTTGTAATACTGCGGATCGACGGTCAGCACCGATACCGGCCAATTCGAGGCGCACAGCTGTTTCATGGTCCGCAGAATCCGGTGTACAGCCGCTGCCCGTTCCGGAGGGAAATGCGAGCTGACGATGAGCACGTGTTTCGGCTGCCGGACCGACGCCTGATCGGCTCTGCGGTGAATCGGTACGATCTCTGCCGAACCCGATCGGTTGGATTCTCGCTCGCGCCGCTGAAGAGTCGTTCGCACGTATGGCCTACTTGAGCGCACGCAATGTCAGCATGCGGTTGAGGATGTGATCGGCTATTTCTTCAGGTGTACGATCGGTCGTCACGACCTCGAACCGATAGTCGCGTGCGGCCTTGAGAACGAAGTTGCGGAGGGTTTCAATCTGGCCCGCCGACAGGCCGCTCTTGCGCGACACAATGACATCCGGATGGTTGTCCAGCACGATGAGCAGATCCGGCTTCGGAAAGATCATGCAGAGCAGGCGACGAATTCCAGCGTAGTTGCGGATCGGCCGTTCCTTGTACAGATAGCGAAGATCGGTGATGTAACGGTCGGCAAGGACCCAACGGCCCTTGCGGACGCGGAAGAACACCGACGTCACATATCGATAGAGCAGCTCGATGTAGATCGCCGCGTAGAACAGATGGCCTTTCGCAATCGACCCGAGCCGGGCCCACGCCGAACGTGATTTGCGGCCGGATTGAGGTGCCAGGTGCAATCCGAGCGGCTCAACGGTTGGCGTGATGCCGAATCGGCGCAAGGTGCGCACCAGGGGCAATTGCAGCTGTCCCCATGGCCCCAGATAGGTCGTTTCAACTTTCAGGTTGGGAATCGCTTGAGCCCGGGCGATGAGTGTTTTCACCACCGTGCTCTTGCCCGAACCATCCGGGCCCACCAGCGCGACGAGACCTCCCCGGCGCCTTGCGGCGGGGCGTGCGTGGGTTCGAACCATCAGATGTCGCGCGATGTTGCCCGGCTGCGACCGCATGGCGGCCCAGAACATCCGCCTGCGCAACCCTGCCGCTGTCTCGGTGTTCACCTCGTTCCGCTCGACCCACGTCGCGGCCGCTTCGAACGCCGACCGCAAGCCAAACGCGTCAAGATGATCATTGAGATAGCGTTGATCGATCGACGTCTTCAGAAGATGCCGGATCCGTTGAAGCGCAGTTGCACGCAGTCGCCCCTTCCGAAGGAAATGATGGACGACAAGGTGAATCAACTCATCTTCCGCCGACAGGTGAAACACCCCGTCCGATTCGATTCGCCGCGTCAGCATGCGCTGTGCGTCCATGTAGACGATGCCGTACTGCGCCGCCTTCCAATGAATGTCCAGACACATCAGCTGCCCGTGCTGATAGCGCAACATGACCAGCTTGAAAGGGCTTCGACCTGGCCCGGCCACGAACCCGCGCTGTTCCAGCAAGTGGCGGAGCCGACTAATGGACGACTCGTCGACCAGCATGTCGAGATCGCTGGACGGAGGTTCCGGTTCGCGGCGAGGCCGAAGCAGGCAGTAAGGAACGCCGGCCGCTTGTAAATAACTCAGCAGCTCCCTTGCAGAAGTCTCAAAATCTGAAAGTGGGCGGTCTGGTGCCGCTGTGTGAGGGAGCATATAAGTCTCGACGCCGTCTCTCGCGAGCAATCCCCGGCACATCCGCAACCTACATGCCAGCCGCCGTCGCAAAAGGGCGCGTATTTATTGGTTTTTCCGACCTTCAGCCGTGAAACGGTATCTGTGCCGCTGTCTTTTGTCTGCGAATTGCGGCACTTTCTGGATGTGCCGAAATCACACGCTCGGCGGAATACCGAACCGGATCGCGTAGTAGATAATGCCGGCCCATTCGTACGCCACGTACTCACGGTCGTAATGCCTGAGCCACCAACGCGCAGGCTCAACTCCGGACAAGGGGCTGGCGAGCCCGACGTGCGTCCGCATGCCGGCTGCTGTGAACAGATGGCGGAACGTGGCAAGCGCGCGGCGACCGTGATAAGGCGACGTCACGATCACGAGGCGATTCATCGGGTGTCGACCGGCAAAGGATCTCGTGGCCTTCGCTTCGTCATACGTGTTGGTCACACCTTGCGGTAGCACCGTCACGCGTTCGCGACCGACCCCTGCATCATTGAGCCAGCGCAGCCGGTTCGAGCACTCGAAGCAATTGTGCTCGGTGACCTCGACCGGCAGCGTCAGCAGCACGTGCGCCGCCGGATGCTGACGCGCCAGCTGCGCCGCGAGCGGCAGGCGCTCCCACTCGTGGCTCGCGAGAACGACGATGGCATCGGGTCGTTCGGCGTCCACCGGGACGAGCAGCAACTCTCCTCCGTACCGGAGGACGAACGTCCCGACAACGATGCTCAGAATCCCGGCGGCGGTATTCAAGCGCCACGAGGAACGTCTCGGGATCACACCAGGGCCTGTATGGGTGACGGGAGCCAGAGTTGGCTCAGGAGAAGAACACCCGCTGCGCGACGCCGGCCAGTGTCAAGAGAGTAATTCCCAGAAGCAGAAGGGCACCCGGCTCGAGAATGGCAATCGGCATGATGGTCAACGCAACGGGCAGCGCAGAAGCCGCGGGAACAACGGCCGCGGCCATGACCGCAATGACGACGAGCCATATCGTGGTTCGCATACAGTGGTGAAAGGCAAGGATGGAGCCAGCCGGAACGAGAGAGTGCGAGATCGGAGGGCGATCTCGCGCCGCCCGCAAGCTTATGGTGTGAAAGGCTTTTGATTCAAACCTGAGTGTAGGAGAGTTGGGAGGGCACCGTGGAGCGCCCGGGAAGTGATTCCGGAAGCAGGCTTTTCTCTACTCGTCTGCGTTTCGGAAGGGTGACTCATCGAGGCTGATCACTTCCCGCGGGTCGGCGATCCGGGGTCCAGCCATGCGTCCATTCGAGTTGCCGCGCGACCATCTTCGACGATATCCCCCGCTGTGGTTTCGATGCGTAATGAATAGGAAATTGGAAATAGCGCCAAAAGACTATTCACCGCTTTCAGCAGCGCCGGAGCAAGGCGAGCTTCGTCGTCGTCAGTCAGCGTGGAGGTGAAACGAATGACCATCGTGGCGTCCTCTGCCTGGTCCTAGTGCAAAGGACATTCCTGAAGCATTTTGGATACTAAAAGTGAGGGCCATTTTTCGGCTAGCATCAATTGGTTCTGGGAGGTTCTGCTCGAAGTTACTGGGAAGTTCCGCTAATCATTGCCGTTGGGTCGTACAACAAATAGCCCCAACCGTTTTGAGACACTCACGTGTTCCGTATTGGATCTTGACTTCGAATCGATAGGGCCGCACTATGGCTTTCCCAACAACTCTCAACGACAAAGAACCTACTGTGAATGCATTGATTGGAAACAGCCGCGCCATTGCCTCCCTTCGTGAGGAGGTCGAGCTCTTGAAACGCTCCGACGCCAAGATTCTCATCACCGGTGAGAGCGGCGTCGGAAAGGAAGTGCTTGCGAAAGCGATTCATCGCAGCAGCCGACGCGCCCAGGCGAGCCTCGTCTCGGTCAACTGCGCCGGCGTTGCCGAATCGCTGCTGGAATCGGAGCTGTTCGGTCACATGAAAGGGAGTTTCACCGGCGCCTATCGAGACAAGCCTGGCCTGCTCGAGACCGCGAATCGCGGCACCGTGTTTCTCGACGAAGTCGGTGAAATGTCGATGCGTATGCAGGCGCTTCTGCTGCGCTTCCTCGAGACGGGCGAGATTCAGCCGGTGGGAAGCCTCGTGACGCACCGCTCGCTCGACGTTCGCATCATTTCGGCAACCAACCGAGGTCTGCCGGCACAAGTCGAGTCCGGTGCGTTTCGGTCGGATCTCTACTATCGCTTGAACGTCGTCCACCTGAAAATTCCGCCGCTGCGCCAACGGCGCGACGACATCGCACCGCTCACGATGCATTTTTTGCAATCCTTGAGCGAACAACAGCAAGTCGAGCCACCTCGCCTGTCGACTGAGATCATGCAGCAGTTTGTCGCCTACGCGTGGCCGGGCAACGTGCGCGAGCTGAAGAATGTCATCGAGCGTTTGATCGTGCGGCAATCGGGCCAGCAGGTCACGGCGTGCGATTCTCTGCCCTGGTCGCCGGATATGGCGTCTCCGCAGGACGAGGCCGGCAAACCGGTGCATTCGGTTTCCGTAGCGGATCAGCTGTTCGAGCGAATGGTGAAAGATGGCGAGTCGTTCTGGTCGGCCGTGCACCCGGCGTTTCTCTTAAGGGATCTGACCCGCGACCACGTGCGGGAGTTGGTCAGCAAGGGACTGCGCCAGGCGCGAGGCAACTACAAGATCCTGCTTCCGCTGTTCAACATGAAGGACAGCGACTATCGACGGTTCCTGACGTTCCTGCGAAAGCACGAACTCCATCAGCCTTTTCGCAGGTTCCGTGCGGCGGCCGTCGCGGAGATCAGCAAGTCGGAAGAAGTGAATTTTCAGCGACGCGCCTGACACGGCGCGCTCGCTCACAATCACGCGCCCTTTCGCCGTTTCGGTTGACCCATTCCAGCCCCCCACCGAGCCCGGCGCAGTTTGAGGTTCTCGGTTCTGAGTTCTGCAGCACCCGGCACCCAGCACCGTAGAACCGCCGTTCGCACGTTCATTTGTGCATTGAACAGTAGAAGAGTACAGTTCAAGCGCCTAGTTTCCGAAAAGTCATAGCAGCGAGCGAAAACTGTAAGGGGCACGTTCTCGCAGACTTCGCAGTTTGTCTTGGAAATTAGGCAATTTCGCCCCCATGCGACGTATTCCGTGTCGGCACGCGAGTTGCCTTGGTATCCTTCACGACTCGCTGCGCCGATTTCCGGAGACGCGAGAACGAACCGGGAGAGTGAATGGCGAGCCGAGTCCTGTTAGTCAGTCCGAACATCGAGTCGCGGAGCCGGATGGAGCGTTGGCTGCGTCGAGCGGGCTTTGAAACCGAGTCTGTTTCCACGTTCGAGGAGGCACGGCCAAAGCTGACCGCTGCGACGCCGGACGCGCTGGTGAGCGCCGTCCAGCTCGGCGAGTACAACGGGCTGCACCTGGCGATCGTTGGCCGCGACCGCCGTCCCGCTCTCGTCGCGATCGTTGTCGGGCCGCACGACTCGGTGCTTGCGAAAGAAGCCGAACAGCACGGCGCGACCTATCTGAAGGAGCCGGCGACCGAGGAAGCGCTTGTCTCGAAGCTCATCACTCTCCTTCAGGAAGTCGGTCGCCACCGCCGGTGGCCGCGGAAGCACGTCGCGGAGCCTGTCGCGGCGCAATGCGGCGCATCACCAGCACGCATTGTCGATCTCAGCTACGGTGGCGTGCGCTTGGAGGTCGCCGACGTTGGTGCGGCCGCTCCAGAGCTCGGATCGGGGCTGCGAGTGAACCTGCCGGCCTTCGGTGTGTCGATTGACACCGCGCTCGTCTGGGTCGAGCGGTCGCCGTCAGGGTTCCTCCACTGCGGTGCGGCGGTCGATCGGTTGTCGCCGGCAGTCACCACGGCTTGGCGACAGGTGGTCGATCGGGTCGGTCTCAGCGTTCAGTAGGCCGACCGCGACGCGACCCCGTATTGTTCCATTTCGGGACGCGTGAAGTCACCTCACCGGCGACTACAGACTGAATGTCGCCGATCTGGTGACCTTTCATCACCAGAATGAGGGAGAATCGCAATCCACCCCGCCGAAACATCGCCAAACCGTCAACCCTCGTAAGCGCCATTCCCCGAGCGTGTTAGTGGGCAAACAGATGCTTCTCGCCGGCTCGCGCGCGAGTGGCGAACCGTTTGCACACTAAGTCCCCCGCAAGCAGTCAGGAAGACAAAAAACATCCGGGAAGATCGACAACCAGCCAGCGCTGGCCAGCACGGGTAGTGCCAGCGAAGTGGCGTCAGCATGGGCAACTGCCCGGTTGACGACGTGAGGAGTACTGCGCAACGATGTCGAAAACGGCATTAACGTGGGTCATCGGGCTCGTCACGGGGACGGTGCTCAGTTTTCGCGACCCGATTTTCGGACTGCTCGCATACCTGTGGGAGTACCTACAACCATCCGCCGATGCGGTGGTGGGGAGACGAGCTGCCCGATTTGCGCTGGTCCTTGCTCGTCGCCTCGATGCTCTTTGCCAGTTATTCGTTTCACGGCAAGACGGTCTTCCGGCGCGAGATCTTCCGTCACAAATCGACGCAGTGGCTCGTCGTGCTGCTCGGCATCGCCTGTGTGGTCACGCTCTTCCTGGCGATCGATCCGGAGCGCAGCCGCGGTTATGTCGTCGACATTTTCAAGCTCACCTTGCTGTTCTGCCTGATGGTGGGCGTCATCACCGACTACAACAAATATCGATGGATCACGGCGGCGCTCGTGCTCGGCGGCCTCTCGTGGGGCTGGGATGCCTACACGAATCCGCATTTCAACAGCGGCCGGTTGGTGGCGATTGGCGGCCCGGACTCGTTCAACGACAACGAAGCCGCCGCACACGTCATTCCGACGCTGCCGTTTCTGGCGCTGTTCTTCTGGCAGGGAACCAGGTGGCAGCGCATCATTGCCGTTGTCGCAGCGCCGTTCATCGTCAACATGATCATCCTCTGCAACAGCCGCGGCGCGACGGTCGGTATCGCTGCAGCGCTCGTTGCCGGTGTGTTGCTCCTGAACTGGCGCCTTCGCCTTCGGTTGGCCCTTGTGGCCGCTGTCGCCATCCCCCTGGTGGTCTCGCTCGTCGACCAGCGGTTCATCGACCGTCAGCTGACGCTCGTGCAGTTCATGGGAGAGGGCATCGAGGGACAGCAGTTTCAGAATGACGGCGCCGCCAGCGAGCGCGTGCTTTCGTGGAAGGGCGGTCTGAACTTGATCGGCGATCGTCCGCTCGGCGTGGGAGGCGGAGGCTACGACATGCTCAGCCCCGTCTACGCTCCGGAAGTCGTCGAGGCGCACGAGGGCGAGGTGCGCGCCGTGCACAACACCTATCTGTGGGCGGCGGCGGACTGGGGCATCCCTGGCTTCATCGCCCTTCTCGGGTTCATTGTTTCGGGTCTGCTGACGCTGCATCGCATTCGCCGGGAAACGATGAGCGATCAGATGAAGCTCGAGACCCTCGCGCTCGAAGTCGCACTGATTTCGTTTCTCGGTGCCGCGGTGTTCATCAATCGGTTGTATGCGGAGATCCTCTACTGGCTCGTCGCGCTGGCGGCTTCACTGGCCAACATTCATGATGCCAACGCTGCGGCGGCCCCTGGCTCCGCGGATGTGGCACCGATGGCCGTTCGCGCAGCGTGAGGAAGGACATGGCAGTGAGGGTATTAAGCAGTGCGATAGAAGAAACGGATCTCGGCCCGAATACCGTAGAAGCGAATCTCGCTGCGGAGACGGCGGAGGAACTACCTCAGTTCACGAGGGTTGGAGGAATTGCCTTGGCTCAGCCGTCTGGCTCGCCTGGTGAAAGTCGCGAAGAACAGCGCCGACTGCGCCGCCTGTTTGTCACAGCCCGCTCGCTGCTGCAGGTTGCGGAAGAAGCGGACGACGAACGCGAATTGGTGATGACGGTCGTTCAGGCCGCCGCCATCTGGCACGACGTCGACGCTCGCGCATACCGTCGCGACCTTCAGGGCCGCTTCGTGCTCGATGTGCGGCTGCCTGGCGCAGATCTGTCGGTGGGTCCACGCGACTTCAGTGCGTTTTCGGTCGTGTCCGGTCCGGTGACCCGGATCACATCGGTCGGCGAACAGGAACAGTTGGGTTGGAACGACCTGGCTGGCGAGTTGGCGCTGCTGCCGATTGCCGCCAGCGGGCAGGCTCAACCGCGATGGGTCCTGGCGATCCCGATCGAAACCGACTCGATGGTCTCGTCGAATCTGCTGCTGCTCTGCGAGCTGCTCGGCTTGTGCCTCGATCGTATGGAGGCACGCCGCGATCAGGAACTGAGGAAGCGCCTGATTCGAGATGTCGTCGATCGTGAGGATCCGGTGGCCGAGCTGGCCAATGCCGGGCTGGCGCAGATCGTCAGTTTTCTTGGAGCGGCCCAGGGCCGGCTCGTGACGGGCGTCGGCGCAGCGGATGCGACGGAGGCCGCAGAAAAAACCCGGACGATGGCGGAAGCGGGCGGTGAATGGACGGCCGGTCCGACCGCCAGCCTGGAGCCCGGTCAGTCACTGATGACACCACGCCGTTTGACGATGGCGTTTTCGGTCGGCAATCGGGCGGTGGCCATCATCGATCTCGCAGCGCCTGAGGGGTCGGACTTCAGCATCAGTCACGCGACGCTGCTGGAATCGGCAGTTGGGGTCCTGAAGACATGGCTCGCCGGCGTGCTCGACGGTGCCGCGGCGCAGGCCGTGGAACTGGAGCCGGCTCCGGTATTCGAATCGCGCATCGGCGACGAGCTGGCGCGCGCCAAGAAGGCGCCCGGCGAAACCGGATTGATCGTGATCGACCTGGCCCCGGGATCACAGCGGCGCGACACGCGAGTGCGATCGAACGTGCCCAGTCCCGTTGTGCGGCAGCTGCGGTCCACCGATGTCCTTGGACGATTGAAGACCGGCGAGATTTGCGTGCTGCTCTCCGACACCACTGCCGACGGAACCAGCTTTGCGGCCACGCGACTGCTTCAGCAACTGGCGGCACTGGCACGGCAGCACGATTTGCCCACTGTGAAAGTCGGCGCAACCACGTTCAGCGCGACTGATGAATCGGTCAACGACGTTCTGGCCAGGGCCGAGGCCGACGCGATACGCCGCAGCGGCGGGCAAGAGTAATCGCGATGGCGCAATCACGGGCCATGAGTTGGTATCGGCGGCTGAGCGATCGACGCGGTCGCCTTCGTTTCGAGCTCGTTGGTGAGCTCGCGGCAGCACTCAGGACGATCGAGGTGCTGTCTATTCGGGACATCAGTTGGAAAGGTGCCATGGTGGAATCGACGGTGTTGTTGCCCGTCGAGTCGGTGCAGACCCTGCGATTCGTGTCGGGGGATGTGTCAGGCGAAATCACGGCGCGGGTCCGGCACGTGACGCCGGCCGAGAGTGCCGACGGGTCGGAGTGGTATCGAATCGGTTTCGAATTTCTCGATCTTCAACCAGCGATGCGGGAAGAGCTCGGTCGCTTGTCCGATAACGGACTAGACAACCCAGCGGAATCGTAAAAGCGAATGGCGGACTTGACTGAAGAGCGTCGTCAAACGGCGCGCGTAGCGGCGAAAGACGGATCCGAACTCTGGCTTGGACGGCCTCACGCCGTCCGGCTGGTCGAGATCAGCATGACCGGAGCGTTGCTTCGGGCCTCACACGCCCCGCCGCCCGGAGAGCGCGGCGAGCTACGGACGAAATTGGGCGACCAGCCGTTCTCGGCGGAAGTAGAGATTCGCCGCGTTGTGCTGCAGTCGGGCCAGGGGGAGAGTCCGGGGCGTTACAGCCTCGGCGTGACGTTCGTATCACTCGATTCGGAAAACCGCCGATGTCTCGAGCGTTTCTTGAGACAGCCGGGAACACCGTAACCAGCGGACCAGCGGATGCTGGCCAACGAACGCGAGAGCGGGACAGGAAGAATGGGAACTAATTCTCGAGCAGGGCTAGTCGGAAGCGGCCGCGCGATGATCCAGTTGAAAGAGGAGATCGCGCAGGTTGCCAGTTCAGACGCCAAGGTTCTCATTACAGGTGAGAGCGGCGTCGGTAAGGAGCTCGTTGCCCGTGCGATTCAGTCGCAGGGACCTCGAGCCACGCGGCCTTTCGTCGTGGTGAACTGCGCGGGGCTGCCGGAAACGCTCCTGGAATCGGAGTTCTTCGGGCACGTCAAAGGCAGTTTCACGGGCGCCTATCGCGACAAGCCCGGCAAGCTCGAAATCGCGGATACGGGCACCGTGTTTCTGGACGAGATCGGCGAAATGACACTGCGCATGCAGTCGCTCATGCTCCGCTTTCTCGAAACCGGAGAGCTGCAGAAGGTCGGCGCGGAGCGATCCGAACGTGCCGTCAACGTGCGGGTGATTGGCGCGACCAACCGGGACCTGCGCAAGCTGATCGCCGAGGGCACCTTTCGAGAGGACCTGTTCTATCGGCTCAACGTCATCACGCTGCTGGTGCCGCCGCTCCGTGAACGCAAGGAAGACGTGCCGGTGCTCATCGAGCACTTCCTGAAGCGCTTCACGCGGGACCGGGGACAGCCGGTGCGTCAGATCTCGCCCGACGCGATGCGAGCGCTGTGCGAGTACCTCCTGGCCAGGCAACGTGCGCGAGCTGGAGAACGCGATCGAACGTCTGGTCGTGACGTCTCGCACGGAAGTGATCGACATGGAGAGCCTCTCCGACGAGGTGAAGGCGCCTCGCGCGGTGGGCCTGACGGTGAAGCAGGAGCGCCGGCGATCGGTCGGCGACAGCCTCTACAACATGGTGGTCGAAGAAGGACAGTCGTTCTGGACAGCGGTCTACCCGCTCTACATGCGGCGGGATATCACACGCGAGCAGATTCGCGACCTCGTGAGAAGGGGTCTTCGGGAGACGCGGGGTAACTACAAGATCGTGGCGCGGCTCTTCAACATGGAGCCGACCGACTACAAGAGGTTCCTGAATTTTCTCCGTAAACACGAGTGTCAGTTGCCATTTCACGAGTTCCGGTAAGCGCCGGGATCAAGTTGGTGTCTTTGAGAATTCGAGGGAAAACCATGAGACGAATGACAGCGTTCCTGATGTTCGGCGCGTTGACCTGGACAACGGCGGCTACGGCCCAGACGCCGGCGGCTGCACAGGGTAAGGCAGCGTCCTTTGCGGAGGCCGCGGCGGGGGCCACTGAAGTGCAGGCGCCCTCGGGCTACGTCATCGGTGCCGGTGACGTACTCGGCATCAAGTTCTGGCAGCAGGTGGAGCTGTCGGGCGACGTCGTCGTGCGACCGGACGGCATGATTTCGGTGCCTCTGTTGAACGACGTGCATGCGGCCGGTCAGACGCCGCAGCAGCTGAGCCAGCAGATCAGCACCGTTGCCAAGCGCTGGGTGCAGGATCCGAACGTCACCGTGATCATCCGGCAGATCAACAGCCGGTCGGTGTTCATCACCGGTCGCGTGGCTCATGCGGGCAAGTACCCGCTCAACGGCGCGACCACCATTCTGCAGCTCATCGCGATGGCCGGCGGCCTCTCGGAATGGGCCGATGGCGAAAACGTGACGCTGATGCGCAACGAACGGACCGGGTTTGTGACCCGCCGCTTCAACTACAAGGACGTCATCGCGCGCAAGAACCTGGATCAGAACATCGAGTTGCTGCCGGGCGACACGGTCATCGTGCCGTAACGCGGACCAGAGAGAGTTGAGATCATCAATGTCCAAGCACGTTATCGTTGGAATCGTCCTCTCGGTGCTGGCAGCGGGTGCGACGCCCACGTTCGCGCAGTCGCAGCCGTTCCGCGGGCTCTTCGGCCAGCCCGCCGACGCCGCTCCCCCGCAGAGCCTGGACTTTTCGACCTCGGTGTATGCGGTCAACGACACGAATCTGCCACGACTGGTGGCTCGTGACTCGACGAATTCGAGGCCGGACGTTCAGTACACCGACCTGCACTCGGGTCTCTGGTTCACGAAACGGAGCCAGCGCACGTCGTTCTCGGCCAATGGGACGTCGGCCGTGCAGTATTATCCCCGACTCTCCAACGCCGTGCGATGGAGCGGCGCCGCCGCCGCAGGCCTGACGAAGACCGGGCAGAGATTCAGATTCGGCTTCGATCAGCAGATGCGGTACAGCCCGTACGCACACTTCCGCGTGATTCCGATTCGGGACGGTGCGTCGACGAGCCTGGCAAGCGTGTCGGCACCCGACGCCGCTCTGGCGGTCTCCGGCCGCGAATCCTATCGCTACAACTCCGGGATTAACGCCGGCTATCAGCTGACCCGTCGGTCGAATTTTGATGCGTCGTACCAGCACGAGATCCTCGATTTCGTGCCGCTTGGTCAGAGCGACTGGATGACGCAGGACGCAAGCCTGTCGCTGACGCACAGCGTGACCGGGAAGACCGCGCTGGTCGCCGGCTACGGCTACCACCGGCGCGATTTCGAAGCCGAGAGAGTGCCGCTGCGCCGTCACGACTTCAACTTCGGTGTGAACTACAACAGCGCGCTGCCGTTTTCTCCACGAACGACGTTGACCTTCAACGTCGGATCGACGGCACTCTCGCGCGAGCGCTCGACCCCGACCGCCACGAGCGACAGCACGTTCCTTCGGATGATTGGTCGGGCTGAACTGGATCATCAACTTGGTCAGGCCTGGCACGTGGGCCTGTTCTACCACCGCGGGGTGCAGTACATCGAGGGCATCAGCGACGTGTTCCTGGCGGACAGCGTCACTGGAAACCTCAGAGGCTACCTGGGTCCCCGGCTCGAGTTACGGGCCACGGCCGGCTACTCGACCGGCCCGCTTCGATTCGGGCCCCGCCAGCGCGGATACGACACCTCCGCGGGCTCTGCGCGCCTGCGTATGGCGATTTCGCGCGGGCTGGCCGCCCAGGCTGAGTACGTCTACTACCGTTACCTGTTCGCCGATGCGGTGACACTTCCAACAGGGATTCGGGCTCGAGAGAACCGACACGTGTTCCGTGTCGGTTTGACGACCTGGCTCCCACTTCTTAAATAGGTGAGGTGCAAGATGATCCCAGGCAAGGCATACAAACCCGAAGACCTGCTTCGCGCCGCGTGGCGACGCCGGTTAATGATCGCGGTGCCCGTCATTCTGTCGGCGATCGGAGCCGGGCTCTGGTCGTTCACGCAGCCCAATGAGTACCGGTCGGAAACGACGCTGCTTGTCGCACCGCCCAGCGGAACCGGCGCAATCATGGCAGGGACCGAAGTGATTCCTCTCGAGGATCGCCTGTACACGATTCGGCAGCAGGTCGTGAGCCACGCTCGCCTGATCGAGCTCGCCGAGAGCACCGGCCTGTATCAGGACTGGCGCAAGGCGCACCCGACGGGCGACGTCGCCGAGCGCATGCGGAAGGACGTCAGCATCGAAATCGTCAAGGGGAACCCCCGCCGCGTTGACGGCACGTTCTTCAAGATCGGCTTCGTGTCGACGAATCCGCAGACGGCGGCCATGGTGACCAATCGCCTGGCCGATCTCTTCGTTCGTGAGAACGCCGTTGATCGCGAGAATGCGGCGAAGACCACCGCTGCCTTCATCGAAACGCAGCTCGATGAAGCGCGCGCCAAGCTCGAAGAACAGGAACATAAGATCGAGGAATACCGCGAGCAATACGCGCCCGAGCTGCCGACGACGCTGTCGTCGAACATGGAGGCGTTACGCCGAACCGAGACCCAGCTTCAGAATATCGAAGCGGCGCTCAGCACCGATCGGGGTCAGCGGGTCGCGCTGGAAAGCATGATTGCCGCCGCGAAGGTGCCTGCGCCTCCAGGGTCGGGCTCGTCGCGACGGAGCTCGGATCTGTCGAACGCGTCAATCGGCGCACAGCTCGATGCGGCCCGCAGCGACGTGAAGACGCTCGAGCTGCAATTGACCAGCGAGCATCCCGACATGGTTCGTGCACGGCGGAAGATTCAGGAGCTCGAGGAGCGCGCCCGTAAAGAAGGCGTTCCGCAGAGCGAAGGCGGCGAGGTGCTCTCGCCGGCGGAAGTCGAGCGTCGCCAGCGCCTTCAGCAGCTGCAGGCGCAGATGTCCGGGCTCGATCAGCAGATCGCCGACAAGGAGCGCAATCTTCCGCGCCTCCGTCAGGCGATGGCCATGTATCAGGCGCGGCTCGACGCGATTCCGCGTCATGAGGCGGACTTCTCGGCGTTGACGAGAGACCATGCGACGTTGCAGGCGGTCTATCAGAAGCTGCTCACGAGCCGTGAGAGCGCCGGCATCGCCACCAAGCTGGAAGCGGAACAGACCGAGCGCTTCAAGGTGATCGAGCCGGCCAAGGTTCCGAACTCGCCGTTCCGTCCCGATCGCGAGCAGTGGGTGCTGCTCGGCGCGCTGTTCGGTCTCGGCCTGGGAATCGGCCTGGCGACGCTGTTCGAGTACCTGGATTCGAGCCTGAGAACCGATGTCGACGTGCACGCCGCACTCGGCATGCCGGTGCTGGCGATGATTCCGGTCATGCGTACGACCGGAGAGTTGAATGGCCGGCGAACGATCAAGACAGCCGCGTCTGCATTATTCATCACGTTGATGGTGTCAGCTCTCGCGCTCATGTGGTGAGCGTATAAGGGACCGCAGATGTACGAAAAATTCTACGGACTACGTGAACGGCCGTTCGATTTGACGCCCAACCCGGCGTTTCTCTTCATGACGCCGAAGCACCGCGAGGCGCTGGCCACGTTGCAGTACGGCCTCTCCGAGCGCAAGGGCTTCACCGTCGTCATCGGCGAAGCGGGCACCGGAAAGACGACGCTGGTCAACGCCGCGCTGCAGGCACAGCGCGGCAACCGGCCTCTCGGTCGAGACTGCGTTGCCTACTTGAACAACCCGACGCTGACCCCGTCGGAGTTCATTGCCTATCTGGCGCCGGCGCTCGGTCTCAGCCGTGAGGCGGCCAACTCGAAGGCCTCGTTCCTCATCGAGCTGAACCGCTCTGTGACCGACAGGCATCAGGCGGGGGGCTTGACGGCACTCATCGTCGATGAGGCGCAGAACCTGCCGGATGCCTTGCTGGAAGAGATACGGCTGCTGGCCAACGTCGAAACCGGTTCGGACAAGCTGTTGCAGATCGTCCTCACGGGACAGCCGGAGCTCGCCGATCGGCTGAACCAGGTGTCGCTGCGCCAGCTCAAGCAGCGGATCGCACTGCGTTGCGTGCTCAATCCGCTCGACAAGACCGAAACCGGTGCGTATATCGCGGCGCGCATCTGGATCGCGAGTGCCAGCGATCTGACCCTCTTTACCGAAGAGGCGATCGACGTCATTTACGACGCCTCGCGCGGGATTCCGCGCACAATCAGCGTCATCTGCGACAACTCGCTGGTCGCAGGATTTGCGCTGGGCGAACGCCCGATCGGCCGCGAAACCGTGCTCGAAGTCTGCCATGACTTCGATCTCGTGCCCGAGCCGAGAGTGGAGTTCACCAGCATACCGATCAGATCGGAAGCGGCAGCCGAAGGCGACATGGGCCGTCTCAGGTTACTGACCGCGAAGCCGACGCCGGAACAGGCCGCGGCAACTACGAAGGTAGCGGCCACTCGAGATTTATTTCAAGCCTTTCGAGGGCATCGGTAAACACATTAACAGAACGTTGACTCGTTCAGAGTTGGGGTAAACAGATGAGCCGTCTTGCAGATGCGTTGAAGCGCGCGAACTCGGAGCAAGCCTCGGATCCGCCGGCCAAACCGGAACCCGTCGTACGGGAGAAGTCGTCGGCGCCAAAGCTGACTGTCGCCGAGCCGGTCATGAGGGCTGAACCGGTCATCAAGGCGGAGCCGGTCATCAAGGCGGAAGCGGCCACCGAGGCCGTGAGCACCGCGATCGAGAGCGAGAACGCAGCGCCCGCGCCGCGTGTCACCTCGCCGGTCACGAACCTGATTGCCGAGAAGCTGGTGGTGACGCCGAGCATCTCGCCCGTGTCGCTGGAGCAGTACCCGCAGGCTTGCGGCCACGCTGCACCGCCGGCAGACGGAAACCCGGATCAAGACCGTGTTGGTCGCCAGCACCATGGCGGGCGAAGGCAAAACGCTGACCGCGGTGAATCTGGCCCTGACCTTCAGCGAGTCCTACGGCCGCAACGTGCTGCTGATCGACGGCGACCTGCGACGGCCGACCACGCACGCGGTGCTCGAAGTGCCGAACATCCTCGGATCGGGCATCGGTTCGACGACCGAGACCGATCAGAAGCTGTCGCTCATCCAGGTGTCTCCGCGTCTGTCGGTGCTGACGGCCGGTCAGCCTGACAACGATCCGATGAGCCGTCTGGCGTCCGATCGGATGCGACGGGTGCTGATGGAAGCGGCGGCGCAGTTCGACTGGGTCATCATCGACACGCCGCCGGTCGGGACCGTCCCCGACGCGAATCTCCTGGCTTCGATGGCCGACGTCGTGTTGCTGGTCGTCCAGGCGGGCAGAACACCGGCGCGGCTGGTTCAGCGCACGGCCGACGCGCTCGGTCGCGAGCGCGTGATGGGCGTGATTCTGAACCGGGCGGATGAGTTCGTCGTGTCGAGCGATTCGTCGACCACGTACGTGTACGCGCCGACTAACCAATAGTGAGCGCTGATGACGTCGTTCACTCGGGACTCCTTTGGAGGAACGGGCGTGATCACCAAACCCGTTCAATCTGACAGGAGGACCCGGGTGACACCTCATCTAAGCGCCAGGCATGGAGCACTATGTCCAAGCTGTTGATGCAGCGCGTGACGTGGCGCGTCATGGCCCTGATCGGGTTCGAGAGCGTGCTCATTCTCAGCGCCGTGCTGCTGGGCACCTACCTGCGTCTTGGCTCGCGCCCGTTCGAACAGGGCGCGTCCCGTCTTGCGCTGAAGGGCCTGCTCATCGCGGGCGTGTGCCAGCTGTGTCTCTATTACGGAGACCTCTACAACTCTCGCCTCGGAGGCGATCGGCGGGAGCTGTACGTCCGTATTCTGCGTTCGCTCGGCGCGACGTCGCTCGTCCTCGCCGCCCTCTATTTCTGGCTGCCGGAACTGATCATCGGCCGCGGCGTCTTCATGATCGCCGCCACTTTGGTCATCGTGTCCGTGGTGACCTGGCGCGCATCGTTCGAGTGGTTCGCCAAACAGGTTGGACCTCGAGAGCGCCTGCTGCTGGTCGGCACGAGCCCTGCTGCGTTGAGCCTCGCGAGCGAATTGCGCGAACGCCCTCATCTCGGTGTCGAAGTCGTCGGATTCGTGGATACGGATGCAGCCGACCGCCAACAGCCGGTGCCGCACTGGCGGGTCGTGGGCAACATCGAAGACATTCCCGCGATCGTCGCAAGCCGATCGGTGGATCGCGTGGTGGTGAATCTGTCGGACGCGCGCGGCCAGCTTCCGATGGACGCACTCTTGACCATGAAGCTCCAGGGGGTCACGTTCGACCATCTCGCATCGGTGTACCAGGAGTACACAGGCAAAATCGCGGTCGAGAATCTCCGACCGAGCTGGCTGATCTTTTCGACAGGATTTCGTAAACCCAAGACGCTGGTCGCGATGAAGCGCGCGGTCGATATCATTGCGGCCTCGGTGGGAATGGTGCTGGCGGCGCCGCTGATGCTGGCTGTGGCGGCGCTGGTGAAGCTGAAGTCAAGCGGGCCGGTGCTCTATCGTCAACAGCGCGTCGGTGAGCACGGCCAGGTGTTCACGCTCTATAAGTTTCGCTCGATGCGAACCGACGCCGAGGCCACCACAGGTGCGGTGTGGGCGAGAGATGAAGACGATCGGATCATTCCCGGCGGCACGTTCATCAGACGCACAAGACTCGACGAATTGCCGCAGCTGTGGAACGTCCTCCGCGGCAATATGAGCCTCGTCGGGCCCCGTCCTGAGCGGCCGGAGTTCGTCGGCGAGCTCACGCGCGTCATCCCTTTCTACGGACAGCGCCATGTCGTCAAGCCTGGCCTGACCGGGTGGGCGCAGGTGCGCTACTCCTACGGATCGAGCGTCGACGATTCGATGGAGAAGCTGCAATACGACCTGTTCTACATCAAGAACCTGACGATCGCGCTCGATCTCTTCGTCATCTTTCTAACGGTCAAAACGGTCATTCTGCGCCGAGGCGCCAAATGACGATCGAAACACCAGCCGGCGGGCGCGTGTCGATGGTCGTCAACATGCTGACGATTGACGTGGAAGAGCATTTCCACGCGAGCGTGTTCGAGAACGCGATCTCGAGCAATCAGTGGGACAGCCTGGAGAGCCGTGTCTGTGCGAACACCGATCGCCTGCTGGCGATCCTCGATCGCGCCGGCGTGCGCGCAACATTTTTCGTTTTGGGATGGGTGGCAGAGCGCTACCCCACGCTGGTTCGTCGCATCGCGGCGGGCGGCCATGAGATCGCCTCGCACGGCTACGCTCATGGGCTGATTTACAACGACACGCCAGAGGCATTTCGTACAGACCTCCGACGCGCCAAACACGCCATCGAAGCGGCGGCAGGCGTGCCCGTGTTCGGATACCGCGCGCCGAGTTATTCAGTTACCGGCCGTTCGCTCTGGGCCCTCGACATTCTGATCGAGGAGGGCTACCAGTACGACGCCAGCATCTTCCCCATTCATCACGACCGATATGGCATAGCGTCGTCGCCGCGCCACGCGTACCGAATCTGGCGACGCCACGGCTCGTTGTGGGAGCTGCCGGGGTCGACGGTCCGTCTGGCCGGTGTCAATCTGCCGATCGCAGGCGGTGGGTACTTCAGGCTGCTTCCGTACGCGTGGACAAAGTGGGGCATCGATCGTGTCAATCGCAGCGAAGGGCAGCCAGTCGTGTTCTATCTGCATCCGTGGGAAATCGATCCACACCAGCCGCGTGTACCGCTCTCGAGGCTCGCGCAGGCCCGTCACTACGGCAATCTCGCCGCGACGGAAGCACGGCTCGAACGGCTGCTGGCCGACTTCCGGTTCGATGCGATCTCCGCGGTCAGCCAGATCGTGCGGCCCGCGGCTGCTTAAAACCACGAAGACACGAAGACACGAAGGACGCGAAGACACGACGTTGTTTCGTTTGATGATCCGTGACTGGAGCTCTGGATGGCTCAGGTAAACGTTAATTACGCTCTCTCGGCGCGACAGTGGGACGAGTACGTGAGAAGCCGTACCGCCGCGACCGGATATCACCTGTCCTCGTGGGCAAAGGTGTTCAACAAGGCTTTCGGTCACGAGACTCGATACCTTTCTGCAGAAGCGAATGGCGAGATCGTCGGCATTCTGCCGCTCGTCATGTTCAAAACCAGATTTCTGCGCCGATTCGCCGTATCGCTGCCGTTTGTGAACTACGGGGGCATCGTGGCCGACAGTCCGGAGGCCGAGCGGGCGCTCGTCGACGCGGCGATCGCCGAGACGCGAGAAGCGCGCGGAGAGTACCTCGAGCTGCGCCATACGCAGCGGCGGTTTCCATCGTTCCCCGCCAAGCAGCACAAGGTGGCAATGATTCTCCCGTTGGCGGAAAGTGAAGAGCGGCAGTGGGCGGCGCTCGATCGCAAGATCCGTAATCAGGTCCGGAAAGCCGAGAAGAGCCAGCTTCGCACGACACAGGGCGGCGTCGAGCTGGTAGAGCCGTTCTATGACGTCTTTGCCCGCAATATGCGCGACCTCGGGACACCGGTCTACAGCAAGGCGTGGTTTCACGAAATCCTCTCGACGTTTCCGGAGAATGCGCGGATGTTTTGCGTCTGGCTCGGCGATCAGCCCGTCGCCGCTTCGTATGTCTTCTGGCACGGCGACACAATGGAGGTGCCTTCCGCGTCGTCCCTCCGGAGCTTCAATCCGCTGTGCGCCAACACGCTCCTCTATTGGGAGATGCTGCGGTTCGCCCTCGCGCGCGGATTCCGTCATTTCGATTTCGGCCGATCAACCCCCGGTGCCGGCACCTACGACTTCAAACGGCAGTGGGGGGCCAAACCGCATGAGTTGAACTGGGAGTACTGGCTGGCGTCTGGTGACGAAGCACTCCCCGACCTCAGTCCTCAAAACCCCCGCGTGCAGTGGGCCATCGAGGTCTGGCGTCATCTTCCTTTACCTGTGACACGCGCGGTCGGCCCGCTCGTCGTCCGTAACATTCCGTGAGGACATGGCTACATTAGCGGCACTGTCACTGGCGGTTCTCGTTTACATCTTTGTGGGCTATCCCCTGCTGCTCGCGCTGATCGTGCGCGTGCGCGGGCCGCGTCCCGTCAAGCGCGGCGATCGCCTGCCATCGGTCAGCCTCGTAATCTCTGCCTACAACGAGGCCGACGTCATACGTGGAAAGCTCGAGAACACGATCGAGATCGATTACCCGCGCGAGCTCCTGGAAGTGGTTGTGATTTCCGACGCGTCGACCGACGGCACTGACGAGATCGCTCGCGAGTTTTCCGCTCGTTACGGTGTCGTTGTGGCGCGCCAGCCCGAGCGGGCCGGCAAGACCGCGGGCCTCAACCGAACGGTGCCGACGCTTCGCGGCGAGATCGTGGTGTTCTCCGATGCGAATGCGTTGTATCAGCCGAATGCCTTGAAGATGCTCGCCCGCAACTTCGCCGATCCGCAGGTGGGTTGTGTCACGGGACAAGCCAGGTACGTCGAAGGAAGCCGGACAGCGGCAGATGACGGTGAGCGCACGTACTGGGACTACGAGATTTACATCAAGGGCCTGGAGACCGCGCTCGGCTCGACTGTCGGCGGTGACGGCGCCATCTACGGTATCCGCGCCCATCTGTGGAAGCCGCTCCCTTCGACCGGGATCAATGACTTTCTCAATCCCCTGCAGATTGTGGACGCTGGTTGGCGGGCCGTCTACGAGCCTGGCGCGATCTGCTATGAGGACACGGCAGGAACGCCGGGCCGGGAATATCGGCGCCGGGTGCGCATCGTCAGCCGCAGCTGGCGTGCGGTCTTTCTGGTTCCGGGTGTGCTCAATCCGTTCAAGACCGGATGGTTCGCGTTCTCTCTGGTGTCACACAAAATGCTGCGTTGGCTCACCGGAGGATTTGCGGCGGCCGCCGCCGCCGGCCTTCTGGGCATGATTCTCGGTGGAGGCGATACCTGGCCGCTTGCCGCAGCTGGCGTGGCAGTCATCGGTGTCGCGGTCTTCCGGCCGACTCGGCGCATCGTGGGCCTGGCGGGGTACTTCTCGATTATTCAGGCCGCCTCACTCGTCGGCGTCGCCAAGGGCACGTTTGGTCAGGTCGAGGGCACGTGGTCGACGGCGCGAGAATCATCTGATTCGTTGCAAGGACTGCGCAAGGGATATTTCCAAACTGGATTGCGCCGACTGCGGAGATCTGCCTCACCGATCGGGAAAACCATTGCGTATCGTGGCGGTGTTTTCTGGGCGCTTCGACGAATGCGGCCGAGCCGCAACATCGCGATCCTGCGATATCACGCCGTGTGCGGTCCCGAAGGCTACCCGTACGCAGACCCCCACCTGTGCGTGACGCCGTCCGGTTTCGAGAGGCACGTGGCATATCTGACGGAAAACTACAAAGTGCTTCCGTTGCCGGAAATCGTCTCGCGACTGCGGGACAAGCGGCCGGTACCGCCCAATACTGTTGCGCTGACCTTCGACGACGGGTATGCCGACAACCTGGCGGCCGCGCGCACGCTGAACAAGTACGGCGCATCGGGCACGTTCTACATGACCGCCCGCTGCATCGGCGGAGACGAGCCCTTCTGGCCTTCTGAGATTCGGTATCTGGTTGGCGCGATTCCCGACGGGATGTTCACGCTCCATGTGCCGGGCAAGCAGATCGATCTTCCCTGCTCGACGCCGGCGGAGCGCGCCGCCGCGCTGACGCACATTACGCATCTACTCAAGGCGCATCCGATTCCGGTTCGGGACAGCCTGCGCGAGCAGCTTCGCGTGCTGGCCAATCGCGTTCAGATGCCCGAGATCATGCTCACGTGGGACGGCGTCAACGAGATGGCGAAGCTGGGTATGACCATCGGCGCGCACACGATGACACACGCGAACCTGCCCAGCGCCGGCATTATCGACGCGACCGCAGAGATCACCGGGTCGAAGCGTCTTCTCGAGCAGCACATCGGTCGTGAAGTCACGATGTTTTTGTACCCGAACGGCGGCGCCGAATCCTACTTCACGCCGGAGTTGGAGCAGGTGGTCGCCCGTGCCGGCTTCGAGGCTGCGACCACATCCCGAAACGGCTTTGCGAATCCAGGCTGCAATCTCTACGCAATCAAGCGCGTACAGGTGGCCGAGCGGGTGGAGGATTTGATCTTTTCTCTCGAGGTCGAGCGGTTCATGCTCGCGCCTCACTAACGCGGCAGGGTAGCGCAGGGCTTTAGCCCTGCCCCGCCTCGAGGGCAGGCCTGAAGGCCTGCGCTACGCAATTCAAACGAATCATAACTGATGAAACAGAAGGCCGAGAACTTCAAGCGTGACGTCAAGTCGGGAATGGTCTGGGGCGTGCTCGAGCGCGGGGGCGTGCAATTCTGCAAGTTTGTCGCAGGGCTCGCGCTCGCCCGCCTCCTGTCGCCGACCGATTTCGGCATCCTCGGGCTGTCGGTGATGTTCACCGGCGTATCGGGCAGCGTCGCGAACCTCAGCTTCGGGATGGCGATCATCCAACGCGACGACGTCAGGCCGGATCACTTCGCAACACTGTTCGTCACGCAGCTGGTGATGAACTCGACCATCTTTCTCGCGCTGCTGACGATGTCGCCCTACGTCGGGGCGTATTTCGGGAACCCGCTGATCGGCAGCGTCCTTGCCGTCTCGTCGCTGAACTTCCTCATCCGCGTGCTTGGGGGGTGCCCCTCGGCGATGCTGCGCCGGGGGAGGGGCTTCAAGATCCTGTCGCTCTCCAACGTCATCGATGCGTTCGTCGATGTGTGCGTGTCCATCGTGTTCGCGGTGCTCGGCTTCGGCGTCTGGAGCCTCGTCTATGGCGCGCTGACGGGTGCGCTCGTGAGCAATCTGTATTTGGTATACGCGTCCGGCTGGCGACCGAGCCTGCGGGTGACACGGGCCGCATTCAAAGAGATGTTCGGATTCGGAATGGGTGTGACCATCTCGGAACTGCTGACCGACGCGGCCGATCGCGGTGCCAACTTCGTCATCGGGAAGGTGCTGGGAACCGCCGCCCTTGGGTATTTCGAAAAAGCCCAGAGCCTGATGAATCGTCCACTCCGGGATCTCGGCAAGCGCGCCCAACGAGTCTTGTTTCCAGTGTTCGCCCGCATTCGGCACGAGCAGGGCCGTTTCCGCGCCGCCGTTCGCCGAACGGTCATGTCCGTGTCGCTCATCGGGTACCCGTTATTTGTCACACTCATCGTCCTGGCGCCCCAGGTTGTTTACGTCCTGCTCGGCAGTCAGTGGGGAGCGGTCGTTGTGCCCTTCCAGATCCTGTGCATCACGGGCGTGCCCCGCCTGATTCTTCAGGTCGTCGTAATGGCGACCTACGTGACGGGGTCCTCGCGCACAGAAATGAAGCGAAGGGCCATGATGGCGACGCTGACGCTGGGCGGATCGGCCGTTGGGGTGCAATGGGGGCTGCCTGGCGTGGCGACGGCAGTCACTCTCGTCACCCTGTTCGGGCTGATCTCGGGCGTGTGGCAGGTCCATCGCCTCCAGCTGCTACGGCCGTGGGCGGACATCCTGAAACCGCAGAGCATCCCGTTGGGCGGCGCCGCTCTGATGGCCATCGCCGAATATGCGAGCCAGGTGTGGACACAGTCGATCGGCCTGAACGCGTTTGCGGTGCTCGCCGTGTCTCTGCCGATCGGCGTCGCCGCCTACCTGGCGACGATCGCCATCATGCGCGACGAGGATCTGACGCGGCTCGTCAAAGAGCTCGCCGGCGACATCACGCCGGTCACCGCTCGCGTGCCGATGCTTGGCACGCTCGCGCGGCGATTCCGCTAGCCAACGGCACGGGACAGTCAACATGCAGATCAAGCGCGATCTACTTCGGAAGATTCGCCGGATGAGCGGTCACGAGCTGAGCGCCCGATCGAGGGCACTCTTCACGCAGCTCTGCGAGGAAGCCGGCCATCGGCTTGGTGTCGAGCGAAACCCTGATGTCGATTTGTCGACGGAAGCGGGCGACACCTCTTTCAAAGACCCCTGGATTGGCCCGGACGAGCAACAGGCGGTTGTTGACGAGTTGCGTGCCCACCACCAGCGCTATGTCAAAGAGATCCTCGATGAGGCGGACGGCCTCTGCCGCCACGAGTTTCCGTTGTTTGGCATGGTGGCTCGTTACGGCGAGAACGTTCGGTGGCAGGACGATCCGGTATCAGGCAAGCCCTGGCCGAGCGAATTCCACACTCGCGTGCGCATTTTCGACGGCAACAACAGTGACCACGGCGACGTGAAGTACGTGTGGGAACTGAACCGGCATCAGTTTCTTCCGGTGCTGGGTAAGGCGTACCGCCTGACAAAAGACGAGAAATATGCCTGGGCCGGTCTGAGCCTGATCGACAGCTGGATCGACGCGAACCCGTTCAATGTCGGCATCAACTGGACGAGCGCGCTCGAAGTGGCGGTGCGCAGCCTCTCGTGGTGCTGGGCCTGTGCCCTCTTCGAAGGATCGGAAACGCTCACATCCGCGCGACGGCGGCGGATTCTCGGCTCGCTGTCTCAGCACGCGCGCTACATCGAGAGGCACCTCTCCTTCTACTTCAGCCCGTACAACCACCTGATCGGCGAGGCCACCGCGCTCTTCGTGATCGGCAGCCTCGTGCCAGCGCTGCGGTCGGCTGCGCACTGGCGCGACCGTGGATGGGCGATTCTCAAAGCGGAAATGCCCAAGCAGTACCACGCCGACGGAGGCACCGTCGAGCAGGCAACGGGCTATCACCACTTCACCCTCGGATTTCACCTCCATGCCATGCTCGTCAAGCGCCACATGGAGGGCGATTCGGGTGGTCGCATGTGGACCGACCTCGAACACGCGATCGAGTTCTCGCTGCACATGATGCGACCGGACGGATCGATGCCGATGGTTGGCGACGGCGACGAGGGCAAGGCCATTTCGCTGGTCCAGCCCGATCTCTGGGACTTCCGCGTGTTCCTGGCACTCGGTGCTGTCCTTTTCGGCCGGGGCGACTTCAAGAAACTGGGAGGCGCTCTGCCGGCAGATGCGGCCTGGCTGGTTGGCACGAGCGGCTGGCGACGGCATCAGGCGCTCAAGGAGAGCCTGCCCGATGGCACATCGCGCGCGCTGACTGCGAGCGGCTACTACATCATGCGCTCGGGCTGGGATCGCCAGGCGCACTACCTGGGATTCGATTGTGGCGAGCTTGCCGCAGGTGTGTCGACGCAGGATACGCCCTCCGCCGCGCACGGACACGCCGATACGCTGTCAATCGAAGTCTCCTCATTCGGCGAACCGCTGCTCGTCGACCCGGGGTTCTGGACATATAACGGCACGGCGGAGTGGCACCGCTATTTCCGGGAGACAGAAGCGCACAATACGGTGGTCGTCGACGGCCGATCCCAGGCGGAATTCCGCGGTCGGCTCAAGTGGTCGCATGCGCCACAGGCTGAAGCGCATGAATGGATCACCCTCGGTGCGCTCGACTACGCTGACGGATCACATTCCGGGTATCAGCGCCTCTCCTCTCCCGTCACGCATCGTCGCACGGTCGTCTTTCTGAAGCCGGTACTACTGGGTGGTGCGGGATGAACTTGCGGGCGACGGCGAGCATGAACTGGACCGGTGTTTCCATTTTGCGACCGCGGAAGTCATACGGGATGCATCATCGAACGCCGTGCAGACGCGCCTGGATGGCCGGCCGAATCTCGCGGTCATCCCGGTCGAACGGGAAGGCGTGGCGCTCGACCTGGCGCGCGGAGGGCCGTCATCGCCGAGCGGATGGCTGGCGGTCGGCTACGAGCGTAAGGTGCAGGCGGCGACGGCGAGATACCGAGCCACATCTCACCTTCCGTGCGTCTTTCACACGGTTCTCGTGCCATTCCGCGGAGACTCGCCGTGGGTGCGCGCGACGGTCACGCCGATCGAGTCAGATGCAGGCTTTCCCCTCGATCGTGCGTTCGAAGTGTCGCGGCCCGGCGGCAGAGACATCTGGGCATTCTCGAGCGGGCGGACCGCACGGTTTCATGATGGATGGGTCACTGACGCGCGGACGGCCTGCGTGCAGTTGAACGATTCGGGCCAGGTCACGGGGTGTGTCCTGGTCTCGGGCTCCCGGATTGAGGTCGACGGCGAGCCGCTTCTGGCGTTGGATCGTCACGTCCGCGCAGCGACGCTCTCCATTGTCGACGGACATCCCGTGATCGAGCTGTCCGAGCCCGCAACCGTTCTTGCGACTCCGCGTGAGCGCCTCATCCGCAAAGCTGGGTGACGGTCGAGGATCTTCTCTGTGGGAATGAAACAGAACATCGTTTCGGCGCTCATCGGAGTGATGTCTCTGATGTTGTTCCCCGCCAGCGCCACGGCCAGAGAATGGTTTGTCGCTCCCGGTGGCACGGGCAACGGAACGGCATCCTCGCCTTTCGGCGCCGTGCAGGCGGCGCTCGACGTTGCCCAGCCGGGCGATACGGTGCGCGTGCGAACCGGCACGTATAAGGAATCGATCCGGACCGTTCGCAGCGGCGCGGCCAAAGCGCCAATTACGATTCGCAGCGACGACGAAAGCGGCCCCGTCCTCATGACGATTCGTGGGACGGTGCTGCACATTGACCATTCATTCATCGTTGTCGAAAAGATAATCTTCGACGCGGCCTATGCCACTCGCAATGCCGTCAGGATCGGTACCGGCGTTCAAGCCATCGTGCTGCGCGGCGTGCAGGTGCGACGATCGAGCCGTGACTGCGTCGACGTCGGTGCAGCCATCAACGTGCTCATCGAGGATTCACTCATCCACCGCTGTTTGAATCCGGCTGGAGGACGCACCGATGCGCACGGTCTCGTGGCGGGCGCCGTGCGCGGACTTACGGTTCGGGGTACCGAGATTCATTCCTTCTCCGGTGATGCAATCCAACTGAATCGGACGGGCACGAGGCACGCACCGGGCTGGGATGATGTGCTGATTGAGAAGTGTCGATTCTGGCTCGCGCCGCTTCCCGAAGATGAAAACGGCTTCAACGCCGGCACGGTGACCGGCGAAAACGCTCTCGATACCAAGGTCGCCGTCGGATCGCCTCGAGCGCGCATCACGATTCGCGACACACAGGCGTGGGGATTCGGCGGCGGACTCATTCGCCTTCAGGCCGCATTCAACCTGAAGGAACACATCGACGCGACGGTAGACGGCGTGACCGTCTGGGACTCGGAGATTGCGTTTCGCGTCCGCGGGGACGGCGCTGGCTCGAACGGCGCGAGGGTACGGATTCAAAATGCGGTGCTTTACAACGTCGCCACGGGCATTCGCTATGAAGACGATATCGAGCGCCTGCAGGTCTTGAATACGACGTTCGGGCTCGGAGTCGCTCAAGCCTTTACACAAGCGCTGGCGAAACGCACTAAACCGGACGTCCGCAACGTGATTTTCGCGAGCGCCAATGTGCCGCCGGAAGCCATTGGCGCCACGAATCTTTCCCTCAGCGAAAAAGCTTTCGTGAATGCCAAATCGCACGACTACCGTCTGTCGCCGCACTCTCCTGCAGTCGATGCCGGCGCGGCTCTCCAAGAGGTCGCAATGGATCGCGCGGGCCTCCGACGTCCACGGGGACGAGCGTACGACGTCGGCGCGTACGAGCTGGGTGATAGGTGATTGGTGGTTAGTGGTTGGTGGTTGGTGGTTAGTGGTTGGTTGTAGCTCGTAGCTGGTGGCTCTATTACTTGCTACAACTACCGGCTACCAGCTACCGGCTACCAGCTAGGGTGGCAGCCAGTGGAGGCTCAGGTCCGGTGTTCCGCGTTAGAGCGGTAAGAAGCCGGCAGCGATACGCTGCGGTATCCAACACCGAACCCGTGCCTCCAGGGCTGGCTGTCTCGATATAGTGCAAACCTCGGTCCAGTGACGATCCCCTCGAAAACCGATTGCCTGCCGCGCGTCCCCCCCACGGCACGCGCGGCAGGCAGACTAAAGGCTGAAAGCCTCGTAGGTACTTCACGGTAATCCCGAAGTTGATGGTCCTCCCATCGGCGCCAATCAACCCGGGGCCGGGATAGGCCGACGCCCTTCGGGTGAAATACTTGTTATTCAGAAGATTGTTGATCCCCAGGGTCAGGACGTAGTTCTGGTTGAGTCCATAGTTCACCGTCAGATCCGCCACTCGCTGCTCGGGAATGTATCCCTGAGAGGCATCGGGCAGGAGCAACGTGTTGTTCGCGTCGGTGAACTGATCGCCGGTGCGGCTGTACTGGAGCGTGCCCGAGAACAAGCCCCTGTTATACGTGGCGCCCCAGCGGCCGATGAAGCTCGAGCCGAACTCGACGCGGTTGCCCTTCGACGGGGCCCTTCATATAGCGCGCGCTGATCGGCGCCATCGAGGCGAAGACGAAGACCTGACTCTTGCCGGTGGCGCCACTGGTAAGGGCGAGCAGGTCCGCCTCGACAATACAACTCGGCGCCGACATTGCGGCTGTTGGAGATGTTCGTGTAGTAGAACGTCGGCCCGGTGGGCGTCTGTGTCGTCACCGTTCCGAGCCGATCGTTGTACTTGATGTAGAAACCGCCGACGTCGAACGACACCGACCTCCCGAGCGTTCCCTTATACCCGTACTCGGCCACCCAGCCCGTCATGTCCTTGAGATCGGGATCGACGACCACTCTCGAGTCCGATCGCCAGTGGTCGTTGAGAAGCACCGGGCGGTACGCTTCCGTGACGTTGCCGTAGATGGTCGTGGCCGGGGTTGCGCGGAACGTCGCGCCGGCACCGAACATCGGCAGCGTCCGGATTTGCTCGCGGACGCCGATGATGGGACGCCCCTCAGCGGTCGTCTCGACGTGCTCGAACCGGAAGCCGGGTGTGACAGTCAGCCTGTCCGAGAAGCGAAACGCGTTCTCCACGAAGAGCGCCGTGTTGACCGTCTTGTTGTGGAGGTTCCTGTCGACGTCAGGAAAGTACCACCTGAAGTTCGAATCGACTCCAGGGGCGGCCCATCCGTGCAGCCGGCTCATCTTGGAGTGGTAGTAGCGGAAACCGGCGACCAACGCGCTGCCGTTCCCGAGCCAGTTGTGGATTTCGGCCACTCGGAGCTCGTTGGAGGAGTTGTGGAAGTGGTCGTCGAAATACTGGCGCGGCGCTTCGGGATTCCAGGGAACGAGCACGCCGGTGGGCGTCGTCAGCTGCGACGCGCTCCACATCACCTGGCGATGACCTTCGATCCACGCTGAAGTGAAGCTGAGACGGGTGTTGGGATTGATCTGGTACTCGAGCTTGGCGGAGGGTACCAGCCACTTCACCGAGAACCAGTTCCCCGGAAAGTTCGACTGGCGCGCATCCTGCTGGAATTGCGCGTCCGTCAGACCGCCTCCCATATGAATCAGCGTGTCCAGGGCGGTCATCTCGAACCCGATCTTCATCTTGTCGGTGGCCTCGAACTCGACTTGCGCGAAGCCGGTGTTGTTGTCGAACTCGTTGTTAGCCCGCCTCCATCCGTTTCCCTGGCGACGATGGTAGTAGCTGTTGTAGTTCATCTTTCCGACCTTGCCGCCAATCTGATTGTGTGAGCTGAGGAAGCTGTTGGAGCCGCCCGTCTGGGTCGACGAGAGCGTGAACTGGCGATCGGCCGGCGCCCGTCTGATCTGGTAGTTGACCAGACCACCGAACTGCGCGCCGTATTGAAGGGACGCGGACCCGCGCACCATCTCGATGCGCTCAACGGCGTCGAGAGGCGGCGAGAAGTACGTGTCCGGATAGGCGAAGACTTCGGCCATGATGTCGTACCCGTTCATCCGCTGGTTCGTCTCCCACGAACGGTTCGGGTCGAGGCCGCGGTTCGAGATGCCGATCTGCAGCCCCGAGCTGTCGTGCTCCCAGATCTGGGTTCCCGGTATCTTGGCGAACACCTGCCGCTGGTTGCCGGAGGTGGTATTGGCATCCATCTGGTCGAGCACGAGGACGTCGCTCTTCTTGCCGGCGTAGAGCGTCGTGCCCACAATTTCGGGAAGGGTCGCGCGGCCGTTCAGCTCGTTTTCGATGTTGACGGCGGCGCCGATGACCGTGACCGCGTCAGAAAAGCTCGTCTGGAGCGAAACCTCAAACTCCTGCTGCGCGTTCGCGCTAAGACGCACGTCCTGCGAAAGCTCGATGAACCCTTGTTTTGTGATGAGCACTCGATATTGGCCCGGGCGAAGGGCGGAGAATACAGTCGTGCCGGCGTCGTCGGTGTCCTGGCTGAGGGCGGCACCAGTTGGGAGAGGTAACAACGTCACGGCTGCCGCCGGAACGTTGGCACCTAGCGGGTTCCTCACGCGCACGGACATTGAGGCTCCCTGCGCCGCGGCCAGCACCGACGACTGCTGCGGTGCCGGCGGAGTCTGGCCGAGCACCGCGGCTGGATTGAAGAGCACGGCCAGCATCAAGCAGACGAGGCCGGTCGCCGGACCAAGCGTCCGGGCATCGAAGTGGCTACCTTGCCGTACGCACTACGCTGTCTCATAAACCTCTCCTGACTGTGGTGACGTCGATGTTTGAAAACGGGAAGCGATTTCGAAGAATCGAAGTGGCGAGTTCGACTCGGCCCTATCGAACGCTTCGCAGCGGCGGTTAATGTTCTCTTCATGTTCGACGCGAGACTTTGCCAGTCGCGCGATCGGATTTACAATTCTCCGAAAGCGTTAGTCCGGTGAGTGTGATCGAACGAACTAACCCGATTCGCTCCTCACGTCTGCTTCACTCTTCTTCTCTCACTCACGTCTCATCGCGCACGTCACCGCTGGTGCTAGCCCAAAGGGGCTGCATCTTCGGACTAGTCCTTTTGGGGAATTGCCGGTTTGTCGTGGCAACCCTATCCTCCCCAGTCAACGAGCGTCGCGCGTCAATGACAGAGTCGTGACTTGAAGGAGATCGCCACCATGAGATCAGTGCGCCACACTTTCAGCCGCTGGACACAGGCATTCGGTTCGCGA
Organism: Vicinamibacterales bacterium; assembly: GCA_963761975.1. Taxonomy (GTDB): domain Bacteria; phylum Acidobacteriota; class Vicinamibacteria; order Vicinamibacterales; family JAMQPK01; genus JAMQPK01. Next base: position 240,264 of record CAVXIR010000007.1, on the reverse strand, counting down.
TTCGGGCTGGTACTTGCCGGTTGCGTTGCGCTGGCGAGCGTCATCGTCATTGCACAGACGGCTGAGAAGAAATTCGAGGATTTCAATCCGAGCAATTTCGATCGCTCCACCACCATCGACAACGAATGGATGCCCCTGAAGCCGGGCACGCGGTTCGTCTACGAGGGGACCACGATCGAGGACGATGGCACGGCCGTTCCTCATCGCGTGGTGATCAACGTCACCGACCTGACGAAGGTGATCGGCGGCATTCGATCGGTCGTGACCTGGGATCTGGACTACAGCGATGGCGAGCTGGTGGAAGCCGAGCTGGCCTTCTTCGCACAGGACAACGACGGGAACGTCTGGCGCATGGGCGAGTACCCCGAAGAATACGAAGACGGAAAGTTCGTCGCGGCGCCCACCTGGATCCACGGATTGAAGACGCGCGGGCGGGAATCAGATGAAGGCCAAGCCGCAGCCGGGGACGCCCAGCTACTCGCAGGGATGGGCGCCCGCGGTCGGCTGGACCGACCGTGGACAGGTGGACCAGGTGGGCCAGAAGATCAAGGTCGCCGTGGTGCCTACGAGGACGTGCTGGTGATCGCCGAGACGAGCGGCGCCGAGAAGGACGCCCAGCAGCTCAAGTACTACGCGCGCGAGCGTGGGCAACATCCGCGTCGGCTGGCAGCGGTGCGGGGGAGAAGACCAAGGAGACGCTCGAGCTGGTCAAGGTCGAGCAGCTCTCGCCCGAGGCCCTTGCCGAGGTCCGCGCGAAGGCGCTGGCGCTGGAGAAAAGCGCCTACAGGATAGCAAGAACGTGTACGTCCACACGACGCCGGCGAAGCCCGCGCTTGACGCTGGCAGTCGTTAGAGACCCATGCGGGGAGGTCGGCCATGTTGCGTTGGATCGTTGCCTCTAGCCTGAAGCTGCGACTCGTCGTGGCCGCCGCCGCGGCGCTGCTGCTGGTCTTCGGCTTCGCGCGGCTCGACGACACGCCGGTCGACGCCCTGCCCGAGTTCTCGCGGCCGTACGTCGAGATCCAGACCGAGGCCCTCGGCCTTTCCGCCCAGGAAGTGGAAGCCATGATCACCACTCCCCTGGAGGCGGACATGCTCAACGGCACGCCCTGGGTCGACGAGATCCGATCCGTGTCGCTCCCCGGCCTCTCGTCGATCGTCATGATCTTCCAGAAGGGGACGGACCTCATGCGCGCCCGCCAAGTGGCGTCAGAACGCATGACTCAGGTGTTCATGCTGCCGCAGGTATCGAAGCCACCGGTCATGATCAATCCTGTCTCTTCGGCCAGCCGTTGCATGGCGATCGGGCTCACCTCCGCCAAGCTGTCATTGATCGAGATGTCGGTGCTCGCGCGCTGGACGATCGCTGCCCCGCTTGATGGGCGTTCCCGGGGTCGCGAACGTCTCGCTCTGGGGTGAGCGCAAATGGCAAGTTCAGGTTCAGGTCGATCCCAAGCGGCTGCGAGACGAGAAGGTCACGCTGGCACAGATCATCAAGACCACGGGCAATGCGTTGTGGGCGTCGCCGCTCAGTTATCTGGAGGCCTCGACGCCCGGCACGGGCGGCTGGATCGATACCCCCAACCAGAGGCTCGGGATCCGGCACGTCCTGCCGATCAAACAGGCCGAAGAGCTGGCCCAGATCACCATCGACGGCGCATCCACGAAGCGCCTGGGCGATGTCGCGAGGGTCGTCGAAGACCATCAACCGCTGATCGGGGATGCCATCGTCAAGGACGCCCCCGCCCTGATGCTGGTGGTCGAGAAGTTCCCCTGGGCCAACACCGAGGAGGTCACGGAGAAAGTGGATGTAGCGCTTTCGGCGCTGCGTCCCGGCCTGTCGGGCATGGAGCTGGACTCCACCCTGTTCCGCCCGGCGACCTACCTCGAGCTGGCGGTCGACAACCTCTTTTCCGTCCTCCTCGTCGGCGCCGGTCTCCTGGTCCTGGCTTTCTTCGCCTTCCTGGCCAACTGGCGCGCCGCGTTGATCGGCAGCGTGGCGGTCCTTGCCTCGATCTTCGCGGCCGGCACCGTGCTCTATGTCCGGGGCGTGACGATCAACCTGATCATCGTTGCAGGCCTCATGATCGGCCTCGGCGCCCTCATCGACGATGCAATCGTGGCGATGGAGGCCATCACGCGGCGCCTCCGTGAGGCCCGTCGAGAGGGCGGAGGCAAGTCCGCCGCGAACGTCATCCTCGAAACCACGAGCGAGACTTTTAGCCCACTCCTCTATGCCACGGCCGTCCTCTTGTTGGCTGCGCTGCCGGTGATGTTCCTTGGAGGCGTGACCGGTTCGTTCTTTCAGCCGCTTGCCGCCTCCTACGTGCTTGCGATCCTGGCGTCCCTGCTCATCGCACTGACCGTCACACCGGCGCTCAGCCTGTTGCTCTTGCGCGATGCTTCCGTGTCGGACACCGATTCCCGCCCTTCCGATAGGCTGCGAACCATCCAGCGGGCCGCCTCGGCGTTGCTCGCACCCACTTCTACCCGAGCCTTGATCGTGACTGGCGCGATTATCGTCGCCGGACTGGCTGCGATTCCACTCCTCCGGCAAGAGACGCTGTTGCCGGATCTCAAGGAGACGGACCTGGTGGTACGTCTCGAAGGCAGTTCAAGCGCCTCGCATACGGCCATGAGCCGAATCATCACCCTGGCGAGCCGCGAGCTGCGCTCGATTCCCGGCGTGCGCAATGTCAGCGCCCACGTGGGGCGCGCGATCACCTCGGACAGGCGACCAACATCAACGCCGGTGAGTTGTGGGTCAGCCTCGATCCCGAAGTCGATTACGCCGCGACCGTGGCCTCTGTCAAGCAGGCGGTTGCCGGCTACCCCGGCCTGTCTCCCGAAGTGCTGACGTATCTGCAGGCAAAGTTCCGGGAGGAGCTGTCGGGCACGGGGGAATCGCTCGTCGTGCGTGTCTACGGTGAGGATTTCGCGTCCTCGGCAAGAAGGCCGAGGAGGTGCAGAAGGCCATGGCGGAGGTCGCGGGCGTCAGCGACGTCAAGGTGCAGTATCCAGGGGAGATGCCTACCCTGGAGCTGGAGGTAGACATCGAGAAGGCCAAACGGCTATGGCCTCAAGCCCGGCGACGTGCGCCGGGCGGCCACTTCGCTCGTCTCGGGAATCGAAGTGGGCAGCCTCTTCGAAGAGCAGAAGGTCTTCGACGTGATGGTGCTCGGCACGCCCGAGACCCGCCACAGCCTGACCAGCATCGAAGAACTCCTGATCGACACGCCGGCAGGCGGCCACGTCCGTGTGAAGGACGTCGCCAGTGTGCGCATCGGGCCGGGCGCCAGCGAGATCCATCGAGATGCCGTGGCCCGCCGCATCGACGTGACGGCAAGCGCGAGTGGACGTGATCTGGCTGCCATCGCTGCCGACGTCAAGCTTGGCGTCGATCGGATCAGTTTCCCGCTGGAGTACCGTGCGGAGCTGCTTGGCGAGTCCGCGGTGCGGTTGGCGACCCAGGAGCGCGTGCTGGCCCTTGCGATCGCGGCTGGCTATCGGGGCCTTCTGATCCTTCAGGCTCTCTTCGGGAGCTGGCCCCTGGCCGCGGCTCGTCTTCCCGGCCCTGCCTGCTGCGGTGACGGGCTGGTGCTGGCCGCGACCGGCGGCGGCATGCTGTCGCTTGGCTCGATCCTCGGCTTTTTCGCCGTGCTGGGCATGGCCGTACGCAACGCCTTCATGCTGGTCACCCGCTATCGGTCTCTCGAGAATCACGAAGGCGAAAGTCCGCCGAGCTGATTGCGCGAGCACCCAGGAACGCTCGGCCTCAGTCCTGATGAGCGCCCTGGCACGGCGCTGGCGTTGCTGCCATTCGCCCTGTTCGGCAACATTGCAGGCCTCGAGATCGCGCACCCGATGGCTATCGTGGTCCTCGGGGGACTCGTCACGACCACGCTCTTCAGCTTGGTTGGCGTGCCCGCGATGTATGCCGTCTGGGGCGCCGACTCCGAGCCAGATCTGGAGCTTGCGGACGAGATGGCATCGGCCGCCGGGTAGAAGGATGTGACGATGACAGTCCGCTCGAGAGGAGAACGTTAGCATGAACACAGGAGCTTGACCGCGGCGGTTTGCCTTGGTTGCCGGCATGCAACTGGCAGCCTGTCAGCCGCATCACGCCTCGCATTTGCCGATCATCCGGTCGAAAGTCGAGCCAATCGAGGGGTCGGACCGTCAACCGCGTCACTATGACCGAGAAAGCCATCGCCCGGATCGACCTGAAGACCGATTCGGTTCGGGAGCAGAAGATGTCGCGCTCAGCCTCGCCGCAGAGAGGTCGTTCCATATTCGGCCTTGATCTACGACCCGCAGGGCCAGACCTGGGTATATACCAGTCCCCCGCCTCTGTACCTTCGTCAAGCACAAAGTCGACGTCGACTACATCGAAGGCGACCCGGCGGTTCTGAGTGACGGCCCGCCGCTGGAACGGTCGTTGTGTCAACAGCGGCCGCCGAAGTCTACGGCGCCGACTCAGGTGTTGGACATTAATTCCGTCTGATCGTCGATCGACGATGGACGATGGACGATGGACGATCGAAAGGGACCTGCGATGTTTCGCTGGATCGTTGGCAATAGCCTGAGATTCAGGTTCCTCGTTATTGCCCCCGCGGTGGGCTCATGTACTTCGGCATCGGGCGCATGCGCAAGATGCCGGTCGACGTGTTTCCGGAATTCGCGCCGCCGATGGTCGAGATCCAGACCATCTGCCTGGGGCTTGCCGCGGAGGAAGTGGAGTCCCTGGTCACGGCTCCGATGGAACTGGTGCTCAACGGAGTGCCCGGGGCTGGACGACCATGCGCTCGAAGTCGGTTTCCGATTTGTCGTCGATCAAGATGTACTTCAAGCCCGAGACCGACCTCCTGGAAGCCCGGCAGTTGGTCGCCGAGCGCGTGGCACGATCTCACCGACGCTGCCGACCTGGGCCGCCCCGCCGGTGATGCTGCCACCCCTGTCGGCGACCAGCCGCTGCATGAAGATCGGGATCTCGTCGAAAAGCCGTCCCTGATCGACCTGTCGATGATCACCTATTGGACGATCCGGCAACGGCTGCTGCGGGTGCCCGGGCGTCGCCAACGTGGCCATGTGGGGCGAGCGGATCGAGATGCTGCAGGTCCAGGTCGTGCCGGAACTGCTGAACAAACACAAGCGTCTCGCTCAACGAGGTCAATGAGGCCACATCGAGGACGCTCGAAACGTAGGCTTGTTCCAGTTCTCCGACGGCCACCATATCGGCACCGGCGGCTGGATCGATACCCCCAATCAGCGGCTGCAAATCCGGCACGTCCTGCCCTTGGTCATCAAATCAGACGACGTCAAGCCGGACGCCCTGGCCAATGTGCCGCTCGTCGTCCGGAATGGTCAACAGCTGTAGCTGAAAGACGTGGCCGAAGTGGTCATCGATCATCAGCCGATGGTCGGCGACGGGATCGTCAACGACGGGCCCGGCCTGCTGCTGATCGTCGAGAAATTCCCCTGGGGCAACACGCTTGCAGGTCACAAGGGAGGTGGAGAAGGCGCTCGACGCGCTGCGGCCGGGTCTTCCCGATGTGGACATCGACGCCACGATCTTTCGTCCGGCGACGTTTATCGAGATGTCGATCGACAACCTCACCCATGCGCTGCTCATCGGCTGCGTGCTCGTGGTCATGGTGCTGTTGCGCCTTCCTCTACGAGTGGCGTAGCGGCGCTGATCAGCTGCATGGCGATGCCGCTGTCGCTGATGGCGGCCGTGCTGGTGCTCTACTACGTGGGGACAACGATCAACACGATGATTCTTGGCGGGGCTCGTCATCGCCCTGGGCGACATCGTCGATGACGCCATCATCGACATCGAAAACGTCGTGCGGCGCCTGCGCCAGCATCGCAAGGAGGGCGGCAAACGTCCGATCGGCGAGAATCATTCTCGATGCCTCTCTCGAAGTGCGCAGCGCCATCATCTATGCGACGCTGATCGAAGTCCTGGCGCTCCTGCCGGTCTTCTTCATGGAAGGCCTGTCCGGCGCATTCTTCAAGCCGCTGGCCATGTCCTATGCGCTGGCCCTGCTGGCCTCCATGATCGTCGCCCTGACCGTGACGCCGGCGATGGCCTATTCTCCTGCGCAACGCCCCGCTCGAGCACCGCGAGTCGCCGATCGTGCCGCTGGCTGCAGCGCGCTATCGACGCGCTGCTGGCGCCGATCGTCCGCACGCCGCGCGCCGGCGTATGCCACTGTTGGCGTATCGTGTTGGCCGGCATCGTGGTTTGGCCCCGCTTGGGCAGTCGCTGCTGCCGACGTTCAAGGAGCGGGACTTCCTGATGCACTGGCTGACCAAGCCCGGCACCTCCTGGCCGGAGATGGACCGCATCACCATTCAGGCCAGCAAGGAGCTGCGGGCCATTCCAGGCGTCCGCAACTTCGGCGCCCACATCGGCCAGGCCCTCATCATGGACGAAGTGGTCGGCATGTATTTCGGCGAGAACTGGGTCAGCGTCGATCCCGGCCGTCGACTACGACCAGACGCTGGCCAAGATTCAGAAGACCGTCGACGGCTATCCTGGCCTGTACCGCGACGTGCAGACGTACCTGAAAGAGAGAATCCGCGAAGTGCTGACCGGAACCTCGCGAGGCCATCGTCGTGCGCATCTACGGCCGCGATCTGGAAGTCGCTCGAGCAGAAGGCGACCGAAGTGAAGGAGGCGCTGGCGGGGATTGAGGGCATCATCGACCTGCACCAGGCGTTTCAGGAGGACATCCCGCAGATTCGAGGTCAAGGTGGATCTCGCCAAGGCGCCAGCGCTATGGCCTCAAGCCCGGTGATGTTCGCCGAGCTGCGACCACGATGGTCGCCGGCGAAGAAGTGGGTGACATTCACATTGCCAACCGCACCTACGACGTCAATGTGTGGAGCGTGCCCGAAGCTCGCAACAGCCTGAGCGCGCTTCGCGAGCTGCTCATCGATACGCCCGACGGCGGTCGCGTGCAGCTGCAGGACGTGGCGGATGTTCACATCGCGCCAACGCCGAATGTCGTCAATCGCGAGGGCGGCTCAGCGCCGCATCGACGTGCGCGCCAATGTGCGCGGCCGTCATCTCGGTCACGTTTACCGCGACGTCGAGGCCGCGTCTGGCGACAGTCGAGTTCCCGCACGAGTACTATCCGGTGCTGATGGGTGAGTACACCGAGCGGCTGGCCGCCCAGCGGACATGCTGACTCGTTCGCGATCGTCGCCGCACTCGGCATGTTCTTCCTGCTGCTCACATCCTTCAAGAGCGTGCGTCTGGCGACGCTGTCCTTCTTGACGCTGCCTTCAGCTCTCGTGGGCGGAGTGTTGGCGGCGTACATGGGTGACGGCATGATCTCGCTCGGCTCGCTCGTTGGATTCCTCACGGTCTCTCGGAATCGCCGCGCGCAACGGCATCATGCTGATCGAGCACTTTCAGCATCTCGAGCAGTATGAAGGCGAGACGTTTGGTCCGAATCTCGTCCTGCGCGGAGCCGCGAACGGATTTCGCCGATCCTGATGACGGCGTTGACGACGGCCCTGGCGCTTGTGCCGCTGGTGATCGCCGGCACTGTCCCGGGCAACGAGATCGAGCACCCCATGGCCATTGTGATTCTCGGCGGACTGATCACGTCGACGCTGCTCAATCTGTTCGTTGTGCCGAGCCTGTATCTGCGCTTTGCGAAGCCCAGCGTGAAGACCGCATAACTTCGGACCGGCCGGCTGAGATGCGAAGTCTCACGCCGGCCGGCCCAGTTGTGAGCTGCATGAATCGAACGAGGGAGGAGACTGAGATGGAAGACACGAGGAGATTTCTCGGAGTCAGGGTACCCGACAGCTGGAGTGACGTTCTGATTGGCGCGTTGAAGACGATCGTCATCGCGTTCGTGGCATTAGTCGGCTGGGACTGGATCGAATCCGGTGACTTTGACCCCGTAGGAGTTGGGAGCAACGCCATCGTTGTGGCCCTGGCTCTGTTTGTGCTCGACGCCATCCTCGTCAGCACGATGCGCACGAATAGATAGTTCGGCGATACGAAAATGACGCTCCGCCAAGCCCCGGTCATGACTGGCGGCTTGGCGGGGTCTGGCCGGCCTTCAGTTCCTCCGCGCCCTTGGCGCCGCGCGCCCGCAGCCACTGAATCAGCTTGTCGTCGCCGCACTCCTGCGCCACGTCACACGGTGTCTTGGCGTCATGCCCTACCCAGTTCACGTCAGCGCCACGGTCGAGGAGATATTCTGCTGTGGCCTGCTGCCCGCCGCGGCACGCATTCCAGAACGCGTTCGTGACCTGTTCGCGTGTCGGGGGCTGGCTCAATCGAGCAAAACGCTCGAACACGGTCTAAGAGTCCCAAGGCCGCAGCCTGCCAGATTGTGGTCGTCGCCCCACGCTCAACCAGCTTGCGTCGGCGCGCCATTGCCCGAACACAACCGCATCCGACATCGGCGTGCCTCCCGTGAAAACGGCCCCTGATGCCTCAATATGGGCGCCGCCGTCTAGAAGCGCGTCAAGTACGCCGACGTCATCACTACTCGCGGCCCAGTGCAGCGCTGTTTCCGGGGCCCCACGGGGACCTGGATGTATCACGCGAGCGTTGACGTCCGTCCCAGCCGCAATCAGGATGGCAACGGAACGTGAGCCATCGGGGAAGTGACCAGGCCAGTCCGCCACAATATGCAGCAGCGTCTCCGCGACACGCCACGACGGTCAACAACTCTGGCGGTCGCAAGATCCGGGTTGTCACGGAGGTATTGCTGTAAGGTCTCAACATCTCCGCTTTGAATTGCCGCCACGAGCGCGACGGCATGCCCTTCATCGGCCTGCATGCTCAGCATCGTTCCCGCCAGCTTTATAGAACACTTCGACTGACTCGAACAACTGCATTGTCGTCTCGGCGGAGCTGTCGAAGCGATCGGGCAATCTGGGTTTCGGGTTCCGGAGCATTGAACTCCGGAACCCGATTGCGCAAGCGCTATTTGCGGGTCGGGATAATGAAGACCATGCCGATCTCAGGGGCCCAATCGGTCGCTTTTGAGGTAAGGCCCAGGCCGTTGTTGAAGCGAATAAACGCGTGATTTGACATGTGCCACTGGGCCTCAGTGATAAGGCCTACTTCGTCCTGCGTCCCTTCGACTCCCAGATATACACGCCAGTGAGGTGACACCCGTCTTAAATACTCCACTGCGTATTCGCCGAGGTCGAACGGGCTGGTCGAGCTGGGCACTACTTCGAGCGCTGCACGAGCGGTAATCGTGCCCCAGCGAAAGCCTCGGATCATCCCCGTGCCGAACTTGAGCTCCCATCCACTGGTGCCGATGAGAAACTTCTCGGCGTGGTGAGGCACAACTGCCTCGAAGTAGCTGAAGAGCTCGGGGCGCTGCGCGTTCTCTTCACGCCAGCGGTATCGAATCTGACCTTCGACGTCACCCAATCCCGACTGCACCACGTGGGATGGCAAGCCGGACGCATCGTCTGGAGCTTTGTCGAGCGTGGCTCGAATCACCGCCGTTTCGAACTCGACCACGAGCCGATCGGTAATGCCATACGCCGCCCACAGCAGCGCCTCTTTCGCCCGGTAGCGCCCTCGAAAATCCAGCGCGCCCGGATAACCGTATTCATCGGGCTTGTACTCGAAATTCTTGTCGATGTACGCCTCGACGAACGGATAGACGAGGAGCTCGCCTTTGCGAACGTAGGTGCCGAACATCGAGGTGGCGACGCCCGTGCCACGATCCTGTAAATAGGGCGGCCCCTCGACGTTCTGCTGTGCGGAGACGGACGCCGCATTCATCGTCAGGACGAGTGGCAGCGCAGTGGCAATACCAGCCAACCGATGGAGTTTGCTCATGTTCACTTTACTTTTTAACCACTGCCTCGGCTGGAGCCGTTTTCAGAAAACGCGCCGGACTCAAAATGACCTGATCGAACCCAACGCCCTCGGCGCCGGCCTGCACGCGCACCGTAACTTCACCACTGGTCTTGAATTGGATCGTTCGATCGGATCCGACCCACGTCCAGCCTTCCTTGGCAGGTCCGCGGAGGCTCAAATAGTCCTTCGTTCGCAACGCGAGCGCATCACCGACCGCACCTGAAAACTGCGCGAACACCAGGTTCGCCTGTGACACGCCTTTGGCCGGCCCAACTTTCATGTGGATCCAGAAACGGTAAGGCACACCCGCCTGGACCCGCACGTTGAACGTTGCGGCAGGGTCGTTCTCGGGTGGAGGGTCGAGCTCTTCGCCCCGGTTGGTGACGCCCACCATCTTGCCGCCCGGTGAGGCGGGATCCTTCCACGCCTCCAACTCGTAAAACGCGGTGGCCGGCAAATCCCCAACGTGGACGACCACATCCGGAGCGGCTGACGCGGCGGGCTTGGCCGCAGGTTGTTGCGCCTCGGACCAGCTGGGAGCCGCGACCGCGACAAGTGCAACGGCGACCGCACTGCGAAGAATGTCTGCTGCTTTCATATGTAGGACCTCCTACTGACAGGAATCGACACGGAACGGCTGCAGCAGGTTGCCTCATCCCTTTGCGGAGTTCAATTGCCCAAAAGGATTAGTCCGTAGGGCTAAGTCATCTGGCTAGTCCTTCCAGAGAATTGATCCATTTCGACACAGTGGTGAAAATCGTCGGCCTTAGGACGTAAGCCGTGCGCATCCGCCTGGGGAATGGCGACTGTAAGTCACAGGACGAAGGTTTGTCCGCCGTTGCTACCCCGGCCGATTCTCGAGCTCACGGTGATATCTGTGAGGCACTCATATGGCACAAGACAAGACACCTCGGCCGGAGCGTAACGATTCGAAACCCGCACACACGGGAAAGGTCATCCTGCAAGCGGAGAACCTTGGAAAGTCGTATGGACCGCGAGAGGCGTTGCGAGGCTTGTCGTTCACGCTGCAGGCCGGCCGCATCCTTGGGTTCCTCGGGCCGAACGGCGCCGGGAAGACAACCGCCATTCGCATCCTGACGACGATTTTCCAGCCCGACACGGGACACTTCGTCATCGATGGCATCCCCTCGGAATACCCCGAAAAAATCCGTCACCGGATCGGCGTGCTTCCAGAGAGCCTGGGATTCCACAAGCAGATGAGCGGGATTGAATGTCTGATCTTTTTCGGCCGGCTTTATGGGCTGTCTTACGCACAAGCCAAAGCCAACGGCGAAGCGCTGCTGAAAGACGTTGGGCTCGATCATCGCTCACGGTCGCTGGTGGGCACCTACAGCCGCGGTATGCGTCAACGACTCGGTATCGCACGGGCTCTCGTCAACTCCCCTGCCGTCGTGATTCTGGATGAGCCCACGTTGGGCCTCGACCCGCGCGGCCAACAGGAGTTGCTGACCATCATCCGCTGGGTGGCGAAAGAAAAGAACACCGGCGTGATTCTTTGCAGTCACCTCCTGCCCGAGGTGGAAAGCGTCTGCGACGACGTCGTGATCTTGAGCTCGGGCACGGTCGTCGCGAAGGGCACGGCCGCGGAAGTCATCGGCGGCAGCCGGCCCGACACACTGCAGCGCACGAGCATGCGTGTTCAAGTTCCTGCGGCCTTTGCCGCCCAGGCGCAGAAGGCGATTGAAGCGCTGCCGAATGTTCTGAGAGTCACGCCCGGCGCGGGTGCGGGCTGGCTGTCCGTATCGCTCGTCAGGCTCGCCGACGCCGCCGGGGACGATGCCCGCATGACCAACAGAATTCCGGAGGTGCTCATCCGCGCGGATATCCCCATCCTCAGCTTCGGTGCCGAGGGCGGACGCCTGCAGGATGTCTTCCTCCACCTGACTGAGGACTCCGTGTCGGAAGAGGCTCTGCACTAAGCAGGATCATTCATACATCCAACACGCTTTGATGAGGTAGCCGCTATGAGCACGAAGCAGATGCATGGCAGTAAGACGGCAAACGGTCGTGGGGCGCCGACCTGGTGGCTCTTATTTACTCGGGAGCTCAGCGAGCTGTGGCTCGGTGGAAAAGCGCCGGTTCTTCTTCTCATTTTCAGCGCGCTGCTGGGAATCATGACCTATGTCATGGCCAGCAACAGCGAGCTGAGCCTGATTCCGCCGCAGGAGATGGTGTACGAGACGTCCAAAGCCGCCATCGCCGTCGGCTTGTTCATCAGCCTGATCATCGGCGCCGACAGCATCAGCGGGGAGCGCGAGCGAGCGACGCTGGAAGGCCTGCTGCTGACACCGACGAACCGGCGACAGGTGGTACTCGGCAAGTTTCTCGCTGGCATTACGCCATGGCCGGTGGCCATGCTGATTGCGATCCCGTACATGTGGGTGTTGTCGCAAGGCAACGAAGTCTTTTACTACGCCGTTCCGTGGGCAGCATTGATGGGGACCATCCTGGCCCCGGCGTTCACGGCCATGGGGATGCTCGCGAGCTTCTGGTCCAGCTTTAACAAGACGAGCCTGTTCACCAGTCTCGGTCTGTACGTGCTGTTCCTTCTTCCCAGCCAGTTGCCCGGGCGTGCGCAGACAGGTCTGATGGGTTCCCTTCTGCAGCAAGCGAATCCGATCGCGGCTACCAATCATTTCATGTCCAAGATTCTCGTGAACAATCGAACCCTTGGCGAGTGGTGGCCATTTCTCATCGCGCCCGTGGTATTCGCCGTGTTTGTGTACGCGCTGCTGTTCTACGTGGCGCCAAGTCTGCGGCTCGACGGAGGTGTGACGAGCCGTCGCTGGTTAGCAGTTGGCCGACGCCTCGGATTCGCCGCAGGCGCGCTGCTTATGGCGGCCTTCCTGACGGCTGCGCCGGCTTACGCCCAGGCGCAGGAGTCCTTGGCGATTTCGGTCGACGTCGATTACAAGACCGTCAAAGCCGGCGACGCCGTCTTCTACAACACAATCCTGACCAACAAAGGCACGCAGGACTCGCCTCCGCTTTCGGTGGCGATGAACATCATCAATCTTGATGCAGCCGGTGATGTGGTCGACCCGGAGGACTGGTCGCCGCAGCGCACGCAGTACATGGAATCGCTCGCGGCGGGCAAATCGATCACGCTGTCGTGGAGAGTCAACGCGATTCTCGACGGCGATTACCTTATCTACATGGTCCTGATTCCAGAGCCGTCCGGCGAAAAGGCGACCAGCCACCCGACGGCGAGCTCTGCCATACACCTGACTGTAATGCCGTTTACTAAGCTGAATCCCGGCGGGGTGCTTCCGTACGCTGTTGGAGGTCCAATCATTCTTGTCGTCGGCATGACATTACTGAATCGTTACCGCCGTCGGCAAATTGACACTGGAGCCGGGTCCTAGTCGTTTGGGCCGTTTTGCGAGTGTCGCAAAATGGCCCAGATTCGGGCGATTCCCAAAAAAGTACACGCCAAAAGCGTTATTTACTTGACAGTTGTATCGAAAGACTGCAAATTGGTGCCAATTCAGGCATGCTGGGGGAGAATAGGGCCATGAGACAGGGCGCTTCTCGGTCGGCGTCACAAGCGGGCATTCTCCTGTTGAATTCCCATTTTCGCCCAGTTCATTACAACGCCGAGGCGGTCAGCATCCTCGGGTACCCGAAGAAGACAAACGAGGCACCGTCGCTCGATCCGGTGCTCGAGGAAATGCAGTTGATGAACCTGAATAAGTCGGCGACCTCGCTGGTGCCGGCCGTTTTCGAGTTCACATCAGGTCGTCGACGCTATCTGTGTCGCGCGTTTCATCTCGATGCCAATGGCGGTGTCGACGGCCGTGTGCAACCGCGTCTCGTGCTGATACTTGAACGCGACGCCAAGCGCGACTCGCGGCTGCCCGCTGATACCACGCGGTGGGCTGAGGAATTCCAGCTCACCAATCGGGAATGTCAGACGGTCAAGCTGTTGCTCCAGGGACTGACGAGCAAGGAAATTGCCGTTAAGATGAGCATCAGCCCCAACACGGTCAAAGCGTTCCTGAAGCTGGCGATGGCCAAGGTTGGGGCGTCGAATCGCACGGGGCTCGTGGCGCGCCTTTTCGATATGGCTTCACTCGTCGCACTTGCGATCCGGCCGGACGAGCTGGGATTGTTCTAAACCTGCACAGCGCCACGTAGTGAGGTGCTGCTCATGCCACCGGCGAGACGCTCGCCCGGCCGTCGGGTCGTGCGACTTCCCCCACTCCCCTGGTATGAAACCTGAACCTGACATCGGCATGTCAAAAGGGACCGGAGGGACAGATGCGTCAAGAGCGACGCTTGCACCGAAGATATCCAGTCGCTTGGGGCCTCAAGGGAAGGCTGCTGACGGCGATTGAACCGGATGGAGCCATCCCTGCACGAACGCCGGTCGATATTCGTGGGGAGATCTCCGATATCGGTGGTGGAGGGCTCTGCCTCGTCACGAGTGAGAAGACTGAGCCGTCGATGGCGATGCGCTGTGAAATCTTTGCGCCTCACGTTCCCGTCGGTATTCCTACACTGCTACAGGTTCGATGGGTTCACGAATCCAGCGTCGGTCGAATGTACACGCTCGGCCTGCAGTTCGTCGTGTAGCGTCAGTTCAGCCGTCTTTCCATCCGCCGAGGATTTGAACCGCTGAATCATCGGCTCACTCCGCAGAAATTCTTTCGTTCGTTCTCGCTCACGTAAACACCCTTTACCCAGGAGTACGCGAGATGGCAGCATCCGATCGTCTATGTCTATCGAACTGTAAGCTCGGCATTGCCGCCATTCTGATTGGTGCCGGGCTGTTCTCGACCGCATGCGGCTCGACGCTTCGCGGCGGCGTACCCGATCAGAGTCCGGCGCCCGTCAAGGTAGAACCGATCGCCGGAACGAATCTCAAGCGTCTCAGCCTTGCGCAAAAAACAGCCGACCGAATCGCGGTCAAAACGGCGGTAGTCAGCCAGGACCAAATCACCAGCGGCGGCAGTACGGTCATGCGCAAAATCGTTCCGTACGCTTCGGTCCTCTACGATACCAACAACGCAACGTGGGTGTACACCAGCCCCGAGCCGCTCGTTTTCGTTCGACATGAGATCGCCATCGATTACATCGAAGGCGATCGGGCAGTGCTCTCAGACGGCCCAGCTGCCGGCACGGCAGTTGTGACCAGCGGTGCCTCCGAGCTGTTTGGCACCGAGCTCGAGACCGCCCACTGAGTGATGGCGAACCGATAAAACATTCCTGCCCTCGCACAACGTCACTGCGATTACCGCACGGCACGAGCACGTCGCCGTCGCGGCCCCGCCGTAACAGCCCACCAGCCTAGAGCCCAGAACAGCGCCCCACACGGGGCGCTGACCATTTTTTTCTACAGATTCAAGAAGTCGCCGAACCGACGTTGGCCGCAGTACGCCGCCCTTACCCTTAGGACGGCTCAGATCGTCTCTTCTGCCGACATCTGCGCCGAACGTCCGTACATCAGATGGAGGGCCGGCACGATGAAGAGGTTGAGCAGCGTGGACGTGAACAGCCCTCCGAGAATGACCACCGCGAGAGGATGCTCAATCTCGTAACCCGCCCGGGTACCACCGAGCACGATGGGTACGAGCGCCAAACCCGTGGCAAGTAGGTCATGAGACAGGAGCAACGCAGCCAGCCGGGATGCCCCGCCCGGCAGCTCCCCGCGAATCGCTCGAACCAGTTCTGCGAGTGACCACAGCATCGGCGATCAATCGATCGTGTGGAGAATCCAGAGGTTCGTCGCCGCACCACAGGGAGAGACCTCCGGCCTCGCAGGCGTCCCATGCGCCCATCAAGTTGTCGGCATCGGGCGGGAGAAAAAGATCGATCCTGGGTGGTAAAGACGGCTCCGGCGGCGTGCCCCAAAACATTTGCGCCCCCAAACGCCTATGTCGACAAAGCAGACTTCGTGCTCGCGAAGCAGCCGCACCAGCGTTACAAAGTCGGCTCAGGGACCGCTGCCAATGGGCGCGATCACTTCGTACGTGCCGAGACGTGTGCCGCTGGTGAGCGTCATTAATCCCTGAGGCGTTGTTTGGTGACCGTACGAATGTGCCGGGCGACCTCCCTCTCGAGCATCTCGAGCGGCACGGCACCAACCCCCAGCACGACGTTGTGAAACGCACGCTCCGAGTATCTCTCTTTCAGCTGTCCGTTCACCCGGTCGCGCAGTTCGAGAATCTTGAGCTGCCCGATCATGTACGAGCATGCCTGCCCCGGATACACGACGTATCGTTCGACTTCGCTCGGCGAAACGCCGTAGTCGATCGCCTGCTCGCGCGTCCACCGCTTCGCGTGCAATCCAGTGTCGACGACGAGACGGCGGGCACGGAACAATTCCGCTTCCATCTGACCGAGCAGGCCCTCGGGATCGTCCTTGTACCAGCCCGATTCGGCGGCCAGCCGCTCGGCATACAGCGCCCAGCCTTCTGTCGTCGCCGAGATGCCCCCAAACAGCCGCACCTGTCTGAACTTCGGCAGCGACGGGTCTTCGACCAGCAACGCGATCTGAAAATGATGGCCGGGAACCGTCTCATGATGCACGAGCGTACGCAGTCCGAATTTCGTCATGCGGTCTGGCCGCAGCGGAATCTGGAAGATGGCCGGGCGCGAGCGGTCGAGCGGCGGTGCGGTGTACGACGCGGCGGCATTCGCCTCGCCGAAGCGAGGATACGGCTGTGCAATCACCGGACTCTTCGGCCGAGTGTCGAATTGCATCGCCGATCGCCGCTCGGCTTCGCGAATCAATCTGTCGGTGTCGGCCATGATCTGCTTCCGGCCGTCCTCGGTCAGCGGATAGCTCAGGTCTTTCCTGAGCTGCTCGATACGAGCATTCACGCTACCGTTCGACCGGCGCAGCTTTCGCAGTAGCTTGTCCATCTCGCGCTCGAGTTGGTCCACCTGGCGCAGTCCGATCTCGTGAATCTCATCCGGCGTCAAGTTCGTCGTCGTATACGCCCTCAGAAAGTGCGCGTATGCCTTCGCGCCTCCCTCGAACCTCCAGAGTCCGGCCAGATCGGCCGAGCGCGGCAGCAGCGTCTCGAGGAACGCAATCGCGGCCCGCCATTCCGGATACACAGCATCGGAAAGGGTACGCTCGGCTTGGGAGACGAGCGATCTACGGTTTGCAGGCGCGAGCTCCTTGATGCGGGACGTGCCCTCGCTCAGAGACGTGACGAGCGGATTCTCGGCCACCGGCGTTTCGACAAAGCGGCGCATCTGCGTGATCGTCAGGTTGAGGATGAAACGCGGTGGGATGAGGTCCTTCGTCGCTCGCTCCCGTGCGTCGGCGACGGCTTCCGCCATGCGTGGGGCCACCTGTCCAAGGCGAATGACGTAATGGGACGCGTCTTTGGGCGTGCGTATGGCGTGTTGCACCGACAAGGCGTTCACCAGGCTGATGTTCGCGCCGCCAAACTGATTGAGCGGAAATTCGAACTCTTCGTATTTCTCTGCTTCAATAAGCTCTTGCAGTTGATAGCGTAGGAGTTCGGCCGACAGCCGTTCCGAAACGCTCAGGCGCTTCCAATCGAAGCGTGCGAGCTCGGTGAGCCCTTGCCTGATGTACTCGCTCCGCTCTCGAACCGCGGCGTCGGTGTACGACGTCATCTGCTGTTCCAGGCGATCCTGTTCCTCGCCGCTGAAGTAGCGCGTCGACACCGCGAGGTTCGGGTTCAGTCGCACCCAGCCGTCGCTGAGCTGGCGGAAGAAGTCGTCAATAGAGCGCTGCTGGGCGGCACTGGCTGACGCGATCCAAAGCGTCGTCAGCGCGCACATTGCAAGTCGCATTCGGCTCTCCGGGCGAAACATGACGAGGCGTCTCGATCACGGGTGTGGTGATGTCATCTTAGTCGCGAGCGCAAGCTCGTCGGGAATCTGGTAGATGCTAGCCGATGCCGTCGGCGTTGCCGCGTGTGAATCGACGAGCACCCCCATTCAAACCGTGCGTGCGGATTTCCCGCACACGGCTTCCCGGTGACTGTTTCGGGAGCGGCTGTATGCCGTGCCCCGGATAGTGAATCGTCCCGCCCAGGCGAGACAGGCCGAGGGCCTCGAAGAAGGGACGACGCCAGCGCTCAGCCTGCCCAGGGCGAAGCTGCGAGCCGGCCCGCTTGACCCGGAGGCCACCGAGCCAGTCTTCGACAAACCGATCGACCTGGACAAACTTGATTGCCGCGTTGCCGGTTCGGAAGTACCCACACCCACCCGCGCGCGGCAGCTAGGTAAGACTGTAGCTGTCGTAAAGCGACAGCGGCTGAATCGGTTTGTAAATCACACCAAGGCGCGGTGATAACAGACCGTCGTCGCTGCTGAAGTCCGTTGCGGTCCGATTGTTTGTGACGTCTGCATTGAAGCTGTCGAAGCGGAGACCCACCACGGCTTCAACGTGCTGCGACAGGGCAACTTGATCCTGCGCATAGGCAGACGCGACCGTCGTGACGCCTTGGTTGTCAGCGTCCGTGGCGTTCTACCGGAACGTCAGTGGCAGGGAGATGGTCGGCTCGGCGAGGGGGGCGTTGAAGGTGGTGACGTTGGCGCCGAGGCTCGAGAAGAAGCCCGTGTTTCTCTCCAATCTTTTCGAGCGGCCTCAGCGTGTCATCAACCGGTCATCTGCCGTTTGGCTCACGCTTCGCGTGACCCCAGAGAGGTTTGATTCCGTCCTCTTTTTGGCGACGACGGCACGGCTTCTCAGTCAGGTCCCTGGGACCTGTCCGTCCGCAACCAGGAACCGCATCCGTGCGCCTTCTCGGTATCGCCGAAGCTCAGACGTCGTGCTCGTCGTGTCTTCGCGTTTTTCGTCGATCTGATTACCGTAAACAGATGTGGACTGGCTCGTTGTTTTGGGACGCGGCCGGACAGGCAGCTCTGCCTCGTCAGCGTCAAACAAAGGTTCGGCGGGTCTGGTTTTCCTCGTGGTCCGCGCGTTGAAATGTGCTGAGTCTGGTGACACACGAATTGCATTGTGTTGGAGATGCCGAGCGTAGAGGCGGGCCGCTTTTCCTGACAGAAGTGCGGCCCGTCGGACTGCCAGCTGTCACGGCGTGTTCTTGCTCTGGTCGGGGCGAACGCGCTCTTCATAAATCACGCGGTGGCCTTTGTCCTTGAAATTGCCGTGATAGTCGCCCAAGGCTACGGCCTTGTCCTTCGCGTCGAGCCACCGACTCAGCACCTGTTTGTTGCCGCCGTGCGCGGCCGTTTCGAGGCAGACGGCACGGTACCTGCTTGCCGCCCTCTTGCGCCGCGACCGAGGTGACGACGGGGTTCGTCTGAGCCGACGACCCGTTTGTTCCGTCTGTGCCACTGCAGGCAGTGACAACCATCAATAGGAGTAGACAGCCACTATGATTTCGCATTGCTTGAACCCCTTATGGTTTGTCCTCGGTTAAGAATGTCGTCTCAACGAACGAGATGTTGCCCTGCGCAGTGACAGTGCCGATCCCCAGCTGATAGGAGGTGCCTGGTCTCAGAAAGCCGTCTGGCACGGCAAAACTCTGCGCAGTGCCTGGCAACTTTGCCGTGATGTTGACGTCCTGGCCACCCTCCTCGATGTAAACGACGTAAGCGGCGACACCCTTCACCGGCGTCCATTTGATCGCCACGTTTCTGGTCGCCAGACGTTCGGCTTCAGCGCTGGGCCGCAGCAACGACGCCGCCGCAGGCAACTTGTGATTCAGCGTCGCTGTCGAGTGGAACTTTTGGCCCGACGCCGTTGCGCCGTCGAACACATACACGCCCTCCGGGTAGGCCGACTTGATAGCCTTGATGTCCGTCGGCTCCGGAGACTCGAAACGAAACTGACGCATTCCTAACGTTGAGGCGTCGGGAGCCGAGACGTCGAGAACGATGCGGTTATCGGGGCCACGCACCGTCAGCTTCGACAGCCCGTCGTCGCCGCCTTTGATTTCGAACACGATCTCCGCGTCTCCGTCGGTCGCATTCTGCTCGAGATGAAGGGTCGCCACAGCGAACGGCGCGGGCGCAGCGGCGGGTGTACCGCCCTGCGCCCACACCAGACTCTGAGAGCCAAGACACAAGGTGACGACCGCAACAACGTGCATGGCTCTCTTCATTTAGGGCCTCCAGGCGTATTGCATTTTTACGATCAGCGCATTGGCTTCGAAATTCCATCGGCGCGTCTCGAGATCGGCGAGCGAGCGCTGCAGGTTGTGGTTGTAGACGACAAACAGGTCGCCCGCAGGGGTGAACGTCCAGCGCATGCGTGTATTCGAGCCCATTGAATTGCTCTCGTTGTCGTACTGAACGAGGCTGCTCAACTGCAGATTGGGTGAAAATTTCAGCTCCACGCGGCTGCTGTAGAGGTTCTGTGTGAACGTTTCGTCCTCGAACCGGCCCTTGTTGCGCTCGGCGACGAGCTCGAGCCTGAAGAGCGACCGCTTCAGCGCCAGTCCGAGCTCGAGTGTGTCGAGCTCTCCACCATAGTAGCCGCCGGTCGCGAACTTCACTTCTCCAGTCAGCGTGCGTTTCTCGGCACTCGAACCCTCCACCTGGTAGCGGCGCCATTCATACAAACCGACCGGAATCACAATTTCCGTGTCTTCCCCTTCGAAGACGCTGAACTCTTCGCGGGGCCGATCGCCTTCCTTCGAGAGGCTGAATCGGAAGCGTTCGCCGCTTTCGAATTGCCAGTCGAACGGCTTCACCCGTACGTCGTAGCTTTCCCACTGATAGTCCAGATCGTTCACGAGTAATACCTGAACGTCGTGTGACATCTGCCTCACGAAAGTGCCGCTGGGCCGGGGCTCGAAGGCAAAGCTGCCGTTCGAGATATGCACGCCGGTGCGGGGGACGAAGCCAAGCGACGGGTCGAAGCCGTCACCAAGGCGGGCCGACGCCAGCTTGAAGTTGTATCGATCGTTCGGGTAGTCGATCCCGAAGCCGTATGCGCGCTTCTCGCCTTCAAGATCTTCGCGGTCGTTCCACATCCCCCACACGGTTGCGGTCAGGTTCTTGTCGCCGCGGAACCGTGATGTTTGATACGTAAAGTCCGCGCCTGTCATCCAGCTCTTCGATCGACCCAACTGGTCGCCCGCGGTTGCCAGCAGGCCCACCGACGATTCCGCGAAGATGTTCTGCTTGACTCGCATCACGCCCATCGTCGCTTCGCCGGCGTCGAGACTGTCGACATGGCGGGTATTGACGACGAGTGCGCCGACGTTGGTGTTGCCAATACGTCCGTTGAGTTTGCCACCGGCGTTGATCGGAATCTCGACGCCGTCTTCGCCAAGGCCGATGCGCCGGCTGAAGAACGGAATCATCACCTCGTCGAGGCCCAGACCGAACTCGAAGATGTCGGCGCCTTCGAGGAAGAAGGTACGTTTCTCCGGGAAAAGAATCTCGAAACGCGTCAGGTTGGTTTCGCGTGCGTCAACCTCGGTCTCGGCGAAGTCCGTATTGACCGTCAGCGAGCCGAGCAGATTGGCGCCGAGTTTCTGGGTCACGTCGAGGCTGATGTCACGGGTAAACGTGCTGTCCTCGCCGGCTTCCCTCTGGCCGCCACCGGTCAGGGCAGGCCGAATACTCAGGCCCATACCAAGGTCGAAATTCGGCAGGTTCGTCAGCAGCCCGGCCTGGCTCGTCTGGTAAATTTCGTAGTCCTGGGTTGCCCCGGACCAGCGACTACTTTCCTGCAGCCGCTGGACCCGGCGCTCGATGTTCAGGCCCCAGCTGGAAAGGCCGGGCTTGAATCCGATGCTCTTAATCGGAATCCGGATTTCAGCGCTCCAACCGGAACCGTCGGTGGCAGTGTGCGCCTCCCAGACGGCGTCCCAGTTGCTGTTCACGTCAGTCCCCTGCGCGCTGACGATGCCGTCGAATCGGGTGCCACTCGGATTCACCGCAAAGACATAGCCGCTGCGGCCATCGAGGAACGTGTCGAGCACGATCAGCACATGGTCTTCATCGTCGAGCTCCGAGTCCCGAGCTTTGGAAAACGATGTGATGCCTGAGGGGTCGGGGTCGTTGCAAAGCACGCCAATGATCATCTCGGTCGTATTCGCGAGGACCTTGACGATGGTTTTTCCGGCGGGAACGCCGCCTTCCTGCGGCTCAATCGTAATCAGGTTCGCGATCGACTCTGCGTCCGACCATGCCGGCTCGGAGAGCAGGCCGTCGAGCTGGACGTCGAGCTTAGAAACGACGGCAGTACGAAGCGTCGGTTTGCGGCCTGGTGGTTCCTGAGCCGGCGCAGCGGCTTCTGCACCCGAGGCGCTCTGCGCCGCGGCGTTGGGCACCAGTAAGAGAGCCAGGACGACCACGTTGACGAAGACTGCGACGTTCTTTCGATGCAGCAAAGGCCACCTCCCTAAAGTCGCTACACAATCGCCCGTACATCGACTGGGCGAACGGCGGCGAATGTAGCAAGGCGGCGATCGGCGGACAATTCTCCGAGCGGAGTACTCCTTTGGGCTAGTCAATACGAAGTAACAAAAAAGGAGACCGAAAGAGGGAATAGAACGGCGGTACACGATAAAGGCGGGCCGAAATTCGGCCCGCCTCCCGTGTTCTATCCCTTTTTTCGTTCTTCCTTCTTGCTGACAGGCCCTTTATATCGGAAATACGTGCGGTGCCTTCACCTTAATCGCGTCGCGCGTATCCACGATGAGCCGCATGCCGGCGATCTGATCGTAGTCGAACGTCTGATGGTCTGTCGAAACGACGGCGCAGTCGCAATAGGAGGAGACCGCCGCCTCGAACGGGACGCTCGCAAGCACGTGTCCGCCGAAGTCCAGCGTCGGGACATACGGGTCTGTGTAGCTCACGATCGCCCCGCGCTTGGTCAACACCTCGAGAATGTCGAGGGCCGGCGACTCACGCACGTCGCTCACATCTTTCTTGTAGGCCACGCCGAACAGGTGCACTCGCGATCCGTTAATCGGCTTCTTCACCGAATTCAGCGCATCCGCCACCCGCTCGACGACATAGTGGGGCATCGATGAATTGATTTGGCCGGCGAGCTCGATGAACCGGCATTCGAACCCTGTCTGCCGTGCCTTCCATGACAGATAGAACGGATCGATCGGAATGCAGTGCCCGCCCAGGCCAGGACCCGGATAGAACGGCATGAACCCGAACGGCTTGGTCTTGGCCGCCTCGATCACTTCCCACACGTTGATATCCATGCGGCGGCACATCAGCGCGATCTCGTTCACGAGGCCGATGTTGACGGCACGGAAGGTATTTTCGAGCAGCTTGACCATTTCGGCGACGCGCGTCGAGCTGACGGGCACGACGTTCGATACGACCGAGCCGTAAAGCATCGCCGCGGCCTCGATGCTCGCCGGGCCGATACCGCCGACGACCTTCGGGATATTCTTCGTCAGAAAGTGCGGATTGCCTGGATCGACACGCTCGGGCGAGAACGCGAGAAAGAAATCGCGCTCCGCTCTCAGGCCGCCGGCTTCGAGCGCGGGCTGCACGACCTCATCGGTCGTCCCGGGATACGTTGTCGATTCGAGGATGATCAGCTGACCCGGTCGGAGCGTCGCCGCAACGGCGTCGACGGCCCTGATGATGTACGACAAATCGGGGTCCTTCGTTTTGCGAAGCGGAGTGGGCACGCAGATGTCGATGACATCCATCGCACCGAGGCAGGCGACGTCGGCGGTCGCGCGCAACTTGCCGCTCTTGACCACTGCCGCCAGCTCCTCATCGGGCACGTCGGGAATGTGGCTCGATCCCTGGTTGATTCGAGCGTTCTTGGATTCGTCGATGTCAAACCCGGTGACGTCGAAACCCGCGCGGGCGAATTCGACGGCCAGCGGCAACCCGACATAGCCGAGACCGATCACGCCGATCGAGGCCTGCTTTGTCCGAATGCGATCGACGATGCTGGACGACGTTATGACCAATGTGCTCACGGATCAGACCCTTCCTTCTCTAATGTTGCCGTGGGGCCCCACCCCCACGGTGTGTCTCGCGACTGTCGGTCGCTCGGCAGTGCTTGCTTCTACTCAACCGTCACGCTCTTGGCCAGATTCCGCGGCTGATCCACATCGCAGCCACGGAGGGTGGCGATGTGGTACGCCAGCAGCTGCAGCGGGATGACCGACAGCAGCGGAGTCAGGAACGGATCGGCGGCGGGAATCTGCACGACGCTGTCCTGAACCGGATCGAGCATCCCGGCAAACTGATCGGGACTGACATCGGTGATGGCAATCACCGAAGCACCTCGGGCCTTCACTTCCTGAATGTTGCTCGCCACTTTGGCGAACAGATCTTCCGTGGCAATCGCGACGACCGGGACCGTATCGTCGATCAGCGCGATCGGGCCGTGCTTCATCTCGCCTGCGGGATATCCTTCCGCGTGAATGTAGGAAATCTCTTTCAGCTTCAGAGCCCCTTCGAGGGCGATGGGATAGTTGACACCCCGCCCGAGAAACAGAAAGCCGTTTTTCTTGTAATGGCGCTTCGCAATCCTCTGAATCTCGCCGTCGAGCTCGAGCACCTGCTCGATGAGCGCGGGAACCGACTTGAGCGCCTGAATCTTGCTCGCGATGCTGGGTTGCGTGAGCGTGCCCTGAAGCTCCGACAGATGCAGCGCCAGCAGGTTGACCGCCGCGAGTTGCGAGGTAAATGCCTTTGTCGATGCCACACCGATCTCCGGCCCGGCATGCGTATACAGTGTGCAGTCCGCCTCGCGGGTCGCCATACTGCCCACCACGTTGCAGATGGCCAGCGTCGTCGCGCCGCGTTCCTTGGCTTCCCGAAGCGCCGCCAAAGTATCGGCCGTTTCACCGGACTGCGTAATCGCCACCGCCAACGTGCGCTCGTCGCTGACCGGCTGACGGTATCGGTACTCGGAGGCGTAGTCGACGTCGACCGGGAGGTGCGCGAGCCGTTCGATCAGGAACTTCCCGACCAGTCCGGCATGCCACGAGGTGCCGCAGGCCACGATCTGAACGCGCTTGGTTTGCTGCAGACGCTCCTTGACCCCCGCCTCTTTCAGCGAAACCCGGCTGCCGTCACGGCTGCTGTTGCCGCTCAGCGTCTGTCGAACCGCAAGCGGCTGCTCGTAAATCTCTTTCAGCATGAAGTGACGGTAGGCGCCCTTCTGCACCGTCGCCGGATCCCAGTCGACACGTGCCGGTGCTTTCGAAAGGACTCGGCCGTTGCGATCGAAAAAGATCAGACGATCGCGGCGGATGACGGCCATCTCGCCGTCTTCGAGAAAGATGACGTCGCGTGTGTAGGGCAGGATCGGCGCGACGTCGGACGCCACGAGAAACTCCCCGTCGCCAACGCCCACCACAATCGGCGGGCCTTCCCGTACCGCGACAATCTTGCCCGGATCGTTTGCCGACATGAAGACCATGCCGTAGATGCCCTGAACGGTGCGGAGCGCTCTGCGCACGGCGTGCTCGAGGCCATCGCCGTTGGTCTCGCGCTCGACCAGGTGCGCCATGACCTCGCTGTCGGTTTCGGTGGCGAAGTGGTGGCCCTCACCCGCTAGCTCGCGCTTCAGCTCGAGATAGTTCTCGATGATGCCGTTGTGAACGAGCACGGTTCGGCCGGAGCAGTCCCGGTGCGGATGCGCGTTGCCGGCAGTCGCTTTACCGTGCGTGGCCCACCGGGTATGGCCGATGCCGTACGCCCCATCGAGGGGATCGTCGTTGATGGCGTCGACCAGATGCGACAGTTTTCCCGCGCTTCGGCGGACTTCGATCGACTCCTGCTGCGCCAGTGCGATGCCGGCCGAGTCGTACCCGCGGTACTCGAGGCATCGCAGCCCGTCGAGGAGAATCGGGACAACCGGTTTGGGTCCGAGGTATCCGATGATGCCGCACATATCAGGATCTCACCTTTGTCATGACTGTTCCACATTCAGCCGGTTTCTTCCGGCGACCTTGGCCGCATACAAGGCCCGGTCTGCACGAGCCAGCAGCTCCTGTGCATCGGGCGCCTCCTTGCTCAACGTCGCGAGACCGATGCTGACGGTGATCTTCATGTCTGCCGGCAAGCCCAACGAGGGATCCGGCTGGAAGTTCGCCACGCGCCGGCGAAGCCGCTCGGCGGTCTGAAGCGCGTTGGTCTCCGTTCCGTGCAGCACGACCACAAACTCATCGCCGCCCATCCGCGCACAGAGATCGAAGAAACGAATCGCGCGCCTGATGACCAGCGAGACGGCCTGCAGCACGGCGTCGCCCGCTGCATGACCGAATCGATCGTTGACCGACTTGAACAAATCGACGTCGACGGCCAGGACAGTGATGCTCGAACCGTCTCGCGATGCACGCGCGATTTCTTCTTCGAGCCGCGCAGCGAGATGACGGCGATTGAAGAGTCCGGTAAGCGGATCGGTCGCGACCAGCTTGGCCAGATCGGCTTTGTCCTTGGAGAGACGGCCGGCGAGCAGCGCCAGCGTCGCAGGCGCCAGGAAGGCTCTCAGCCTTGCGAGATCCGAGTGACCGAATGCCTGACCGTCGGACCGATCGGCCAAATTCAGCACCGCGAGCAAACGGCCGGCGGCAACGAGCGGCACCAGCAGACACGACGATGTTCGATATCGAATCCGCCGCCGCGCCGCAGACGGCTCTTCGCTGACGTCGGTGATGATTTTCGGCAGA
Organism: Vicinamibacterales bacterium; assembly: GCA_963761975.1. GTDB lineage: Bacteria > Acidobacteriota > Vicinamibacteria > Vicinamibacterales > JAMQPK01 > JAMQPK01. The sequence continues at coordinate 213,816 of CAVXIR010000007.1, read as the reverse complement.
TGCGACGACAACACATCGCCCATCAGCCCCTCGCCCGCTTTCACGCGGACATCGCTCACGAGCTCTGCCAGATAACCCCTGGTGGCGGAAATCGCCATGTAACCTTCGCGCTCTTCGTAGAGCGCGAGCGATGCCTGATCGGCCCTCCCCACCTGGGCCAGCGTGTCGACAATCAGCTGCTCTACTTTTCCACTGCCGCTCAGCTCCGCGAGTCTGCTCGCAAAACGATGCGACGTGAGAAGTATCCTCCTGAGCGTCGCGCCCGTTATGTGGTTCTCCGACACCTTGCATGTCGAGTACAGACATGTAGCTTCTCCACGCGAGTCGTATCTCGCCGGACCAGAACAAGCGGATCTTTGAACGTGGATCAGAGCGCGCCCCGCCGGGTCTGACGTGCAAGACCAGGCCTACGTCTATAGGGCCGGTCCTATGACCCGCCGGATCGCAGCGCCCCGTTACCCAGTTATCTTTCCTGCCATCAGTCGATTCGGCAGCGTCGCCGAATCCGCCACTCGATCGAACCCTTGAGCCATCGCCCCTGCCTGAAAATCCCGGCGCAGAATCTCAACGATGCGCTCGGCCGCCCGGCCGTCCCACAGCTTCGGCCGGCGTCCGGCCGGAGGCGGTGAAGACTTGATGCCCTCCCACGCTTCGACAATGCGATGAGCCGCAGTGCCGACGATGCGGTTGGTGCCTTCACTCACCGTTGCCGGCCGTTCGGTATTGGGTCGCAGCGTGAGGCAGGGTACCCCCAGAACAGTCGTTTCTTCCTGCACGCCGCCAGAATCGGTCAAGACCGCCTGACTGCGCTCGACCAGACTGAGAAACTCGAGATACCCGAATGGCTCGACCAGGCGCAGTCTTCCAGAGTCGAGCAGCGCCGCGGCGGCCTGTGACTTGAGCAGTGTCTGACGCGTGCGCGGATGCATCGGGAACACGATCGGGAGATCTCGCGAGATATGCTCGACGCCGAGCATGATCTGTTCGAACACCTCACGCTGGTCGACGTTCTGCGGCCGGTGAAGCGTCAGCACCGCGTACGGCGTGTCGCCCAGTCCGAGTGCGGCGGGAATGCCCAACCGGCGAGCATGTTCCCTGCAGGCCAGCAACGTATCGATCATCACATTGCCGACAAAGTGCACTCGTGTGGGATCGACGCCCTCTCGGGCAAGGTTCACTTCAGCGGACGGCTCGGTCACGAAGAGCCAGTCTGAAATCTGATCGGTCAGCACGCGATTGACTTCCTCGGGCATCGATCGATCGAAGCTGCGAAGCCCGGCTTCCACGTGCGCAACCGGAACATGAAGCTTGGCTGCCGTGATCGCACAGGCCAGCGTTGAGTTGACGTCGCCGACAACCAGAATCAGATCTGGTTTCGTCTTCAGCAGCACGTCTTCGAAGCCCGTCATCACTGCCGCCGTCTGCCGCGCGTGCGTGCCGGATCCGACCTTCAAATTGAAATCAGGGCGCGGAATACCCAGCTCGTCGAAGAACACGTCCGACATCTCGGCGTCATAGTGCTGGCCGGTGTGAACGAGCATCGACGAGAACACACCCGGCTCCCGGCCGAGTGCGCGTGCAATCGGTGCAATCTTGATGAAGTTCGGACGAGCTCCGGCGACTAGGACAATCCGACAGCGTGCTTCCACAGTGAGTGCCACAGTGCAAGCATTCGGCCATTCTCGCGAGACCTGCCGTTTCGATGTGGTCGGAGAGAGAACTCCGGCGGATTTACGGCCGGAATTAGCCGCTCTACTGGGCTATCCAGCAGAAAAGATCCGGAACCCGATTCAGCGGTCGGAGGTCGTTACGAGGGTCCTCGAACGGGGAGGAGGCACAGGCTGTCATGTGTAACGTTGACTTCATTCTTCTAGTCGTAGGAGAAAGCCAGTCCGAGCGCGTCCAAGTCTGCTTTAAGGAGGCACTCGATCGGGCGGATGCGCAAATGGTCGAAAAAGGCAGACAAGAGTTCGCGCTTTCCGCGCACTGGGTTAAGTCTTCCTGGGCCGCGACTATCCGGGTCTTCCCCCGAACGTGCCTCGCATCAACACGTTGCAGAAAATCGCCGATCCGGCGCCATTCTTGCTCATGCCGACCTCCGAAGTGAACAGCCGTGAGAACGGCGACAAGAGTCCTTCTTTCAGAGGCCACGCGTCATGAAAAAACCGCCCGTCCCCCTCTTGAATCCGACCAGGGCCATTGATGGCCATCAGGAACTTGCCATCGCGGTTATCCGGCAAGCCGTTATGGATGCGACCAACCCGTCCGCAGACAACCGCGTTCGCGCTGGTGCCCGTGCATTTCTTGCTGGCTCCCCCATGTTGCGCGAATGGTGCGGCGTGGCCGGAATCGATCCGGGGCTTGTGCTCGAGAGGTACGCGAAAGCGGGTTTGTAAGATTCACGGCGCGTTACGCCGCCGTTCTGGTGTGGAATATCAAGGATGCAGGACGACGCAACTGTCAGGCGCTTGTTGCTGGCTAGCCTGCACCAGGCAATTGGCGAAGTTCTGCCTTCGCGCCTTGGTTTCTACGAGAGGTGGCTGAACCCCTCCGGCCCTGATGTGACGCTTGGTGTCGCGTCCTTCATGGCGATGCTGACGTTTCTGCAGCAGGAAGGTGAGGCGTTCGAACTGATCAGCAGCCGCGCGGGCCATTACGCGGCTGTACGGACATTTCAAGAACTCCCCTCCCTCAAGCGGGTTTACATCCGCATGCTTCCCCGCCGCATTCGAGCGAGGAAGGCGATGGATCTCCTCGTCAAATTCCTGCCCTCGCTTTATCCGGAAACGCGAGTCGACACGACCCGCCGGCGAAGTACGGTTTTCGTCGGTATCGATGGATCCCCCTTTTGCGCGATGCGCGGATTCACGGACTCGCCGCCGTGCAGTTTCTATTCGAGGTACGATCGCCACGTTTCTCGAGCTGCTCAACCTGGGCCCTTCAGTGCGAGTGAGCCGGTGCCGATCCACGGGTGTGAGGAGTTGTTTGCTCGTGGTCCTGCCCGACCACGCTCGCACCGTCGTGGCTGCCGACAGCGGTCTGCTGGGGCTGGGTGATGACCTGATCATTCCCCCATCTTTCGAGATTGGTCCGGCTGCAAGTGAGACCCTCATCGAAACGGGCGTGTCCACACCTGTCCCGTCCTTCGAGCAGGCCACCACAGACGCGCCGATATCCGACGAGAGTCCCACCGTTGAAGCCAGCACAATCCCCGCTTCAGCTCCCATCGTCGGCGAAGCGCCAACCTCGGAAGACCCTGCAGTTTCCGAAGAGGCTCCAATCTTCGAGGCCGCTGCTATCCCGGAGGCCGTCCCGATTCCGGAAGCCGTTCCCACGTCTGACGTCGCCGCGGTCCCAGACGCCGCTCCGACCTCGGAAGTCGCAGCGGCCGCAAACGTCGCTTCGAGTGCGGACGCCGCCGCACCCGTCGTTGCTGTCCCGCCGCGGGATACGCCAACCGTTGAGGCACGATTGGACGCCATCTTCGCAAGAAGGACGCGGGCGCCCCAGTGGGCACGATTGAAGGTCGAGACAATATTCGTCAGACCGACCGATGGAGAGGAAGACCCGGAAGGCCCCTGGCATCGCCTGTGAGCCTGCGAGGTCGTTCCGAGACGACAACAAAGGTCCGCGTTTCGACGACATTTGCCCGCCGTTTTCGTGGTGTGGCCCTTGACTCGCCAGGCATAAAATCTGCCCTATCAACCGTTTACGAAAGGATCTTCAGCGCGGCATATCCTTTGCGAATTGGCCGGCGGATACACATCTCTTGGTTGCAACCCTTCCCTCTGCTCTCATCCTCGGTGGCTCTGTCAACGCGCTGTCTGTCGCGCGAAGCCTTGGACGACGAGGCATCAAGATCTACCTGTCGGCGTCGGAAGGGCGGCATGTTCAGTACTCCCGCTACTGCACGAAGTCGTATCCATTCGGACGCAATGTCAAGGGCACGGATTTCTGGCGTGACCTCCTGCTTGGCCGACGCGGCAAAGAGCTTCACGGGAGCGTCGTCCTGGTCTGCAACGACGAGGCAGTTTCGTTCGTTGCACAGCACCGATCGGAGCTGGCCCCTCACTATCGACTGGACGGCTCAGTTCCCGAGCTGCAGCTGGCGATGCTGGACAAGCAGAAGACGCTCTCGCTTGCGCAGTCGGTCAACGTACCGGCGCCACGATTCTGGCAGGTTGAGAATTCTGCGCAGCTGGATGCCATCGAAGGCGCACTGACCTTTCCGCTCATCATCAAGCCTCTTCATTCGCATCTGTTCCAGGTCAAGTTCGGCGGCCGCAAGTATTTGACGGCGACCAATCTCGCCGAGGTACGGGCTGCGATGGAGCGGGTGTGGGCCGCCGGGCTGCAGGCGATGATCTGCGAGTGGATACCGGGACCAGATCATCTGCTCTCCAGTTACTACACATATATTGACCGGCACGGAAGGCCCGCGTTTCATTTCACCAAGAAAGTGATACGCAGATTTCCTAAGAACGAGGGCCTGACGTCGTATCACATCACCGACTGGGATCCCGAAGTCGCAGAGTGCGGCCTGCAGTTTCTGGCCGGCATCGGATATCGAGGCCTCGCCAACGTCGAGTTCAAGCGCGACGTTCGAGACGGACGCCTCAAGCTGGTCGAGTGCAACGCACGCTTTACGGCTCCGCAGGAGTTGTTTGTGCGTTGCGGTCTCGATACGGCGTCGCTCATCTACAACGATCTGATCGGTCTTCCACTGCCCGAGAAGCTCGCATACAAGCAAGGCGTGCGGCTGTGGTATCCGCTGCGCGACTTCCACGCGTTCCTTCAGCTTCGAGCGCTCAACGAGCTCAGCTTCGGCGAATGGATCAAAAGCGTGTGGCACTGGCAGGCGCTGCCGTACTTTCACCCGACCGATCCGATGCCGACGATCGTGCCGGCGGTGCTGGCGATTAAAGGTCGTCTGCAGCCGGCACGCTGAAAAAGGGGTCGGGAGGGTGCAAGGGGTCAGACCCTATTTTTTCACTTTTTGTAAGGGTGACTGGACCGAGTGCATCTTTCTTACGAAAAGTGAAAAAATGGGGTCTGACCCCTTTTTTTTTATACCCAGGGAGTTGCGACGCCGAGCTCGGACGCAACGTCGGTGAGCGACTTGACCAGGTAATCGGGAATCGCAATTCCAATGCGGGTCTGCTCTTCCAGGCATCGTGACCGTGCGTCTCCCGGAAGACTTACGGATTCGAAACCATCACGGGGTGCGACCGCTGTAAGGGCGCTGAGGAGTCCCTCGAGCCGGTCGGCAAATTCTTCGGGCGGCAGGAATGGAGCGATATCGACGGCGACGCACAGATGACCGCAGCGCGTTTGGCGGTCGAGATCTCGGAACACTGATCCCACGTTGGGCGCCACGGCGGCACCGGTCAACACGCCGCTGAGGATTTCCACAAGCAGACCGAGACAGTAGCCCTTCGGTCCCGCCGCCGGCAAGAGACAGCCGCCTCCGTCGACCTCGTTCGGATCGGTCGTCGGGTTGCCTTCGCTGTCGAGAGCGATGCCGTCGGGAAGCCGTCGGCCCAGTCGCCGCGCGTGACTGACCAGGGACCCTGCCGATGCGCCTGTTGCGAGATCGATGACGAGAGGCACGCCGTTTCGGCGAGGACATGAGAATGCGAATGGGTTCGTTCCGAGCAGGCGATGGCGGCCACCGTGTGGGGCCACCTTTGGCATCGAGTTCGAGTAGGAGAAGCCAAGAAAGCCCTGCTCGGCCGCTCGCGCCGCGTAATAGCCGGCGGCGCCAAAGTGATTGGAGTTCTTCACGGCGACGATGCCGACTCCAGCCTCGCGGGCGAGTTGAATCGCGTGATCCATCGCCAGGCGTCCGGCGATCTGGCCGAAGCCGTGTTTCGCGTCGACCGTTCCGGTTGATGTCGCCGTCTGACGCCATTGCATATCCGCCGGCGAAGAAATCAGGCCGAGCCGCAGCCGTTTCAGGAGGATCGGCAGCAGATAGACGCCTTGCGTTTGATGGCCTCGTATATCGCACCAGACGAGCGTGTCGGCCAGCGCCTGTGCCTCTTGCTCAGGGACACCCGCCGCCGCTGCCAGTTCCTGACCGAACTGAACGAGCCTTCCGAAATGCACGCGGGCTTCGCGTGTCTCGTGCCGTTCGGTGGTCTGAGGAGGAGCTGTCATTGCGGCCATTCTCCCCGGCCAAGCAGGACTTCGAGCAGGTGCTCCATCACAGGGAACCCACGCTCGGGATGATCGATCAGGTAGTGATGCTGAAGGCCGGGCGTCGTGTTCACTTCGTTGAAGACACCGCCCGTTTCGTCGAGAGGCCGCGAGATGTCGGTCGCGATGACATCGTGACCCGCAAGTCTGATTCTGAGGAGACGGGCGATTTCGGCTCCGCGGCGAATCGTATCGGGATGCACGCGATCGCGGACGTTCGAGTTCTCCGCCGCCGTGTTCTCGTTCACGACGGCCTTGATCAAGACCGTTCTGCCAGCCTCGATCACGGACGAGAGCGCCAGGCCCTGCTCGGCGAGGCATCGCTTCATTTCGACATCGACGACAAGAGGTTGCACCGACAGTGGCGCCGCGCCCTGAGCGCGACGCAGATTCTCTTTGCGGACGAGCTGAGCCAGCGTGTGCCGGCCATCACCGACGATACACGGGGGCCGTCGCTCGACGGCATCGATGAATTCGCCGTCGATGTAGAGCAGCCGGTAAGAAGGGCCGGCCGCCTGCTCTTCAATCAGAATCGTCTTGCTGAACGTCGCGGCAAGGGCCGACGCGCGCCGCAGATCGCGGCCTGTCCTGATGCCGAGCGTGACACCTCGTCCCGAGGCACCGGACACTCCCGGCTTGACCACCGCAAGGCCGCCGAGACTCGTCAGAAACGACTCAGCTTTGTCGAGCGTGGCAAGCTCGAACTCGAGAAATCGTCCGACCGGGTGTCCGTGCTCCCGCAGGATTCGGCTCACCAGAGGTTTGTTGCCGGCCATCTTCAGGGTGACGGGACCGTCGAGCATGACCCGCGAGCCGCTGACGAATGTTTCGCGACCGGCACGAGCGATACGGTAAACGCCGTAGCCGAGATCTTCGAGCGTTGCCCCGACGTTGGCCGCTGCCGCGCTCCAGAGACGTTCGTAGCACGCGGACCTGACTTTGGAAAACGGCCCCAGGTCGCTCTCGAACCGGCGCTCGAGCAGGAACTGGCGCGCGCGGACCGCCAGCGACACGAACTCTCGCCAGCGCCGCGAGCGCTGCGCGCGCGACACTCGCTGTGTCGCACCAATCGAAGGGACCAATCTGCCTGTGAGGGATGTCATTGTCGAAGTCGGGCCCACCTTCGCGTTTGTACTTCGGCGCGGCAGGCCACGGCCAGTATCGCGCGTAGCAGCAAGAAGCCGTCCAGCCGGATCGCGGCGGGAATCCCTTGTGGATACGCGGTTCTGCTCGGCGGAGCGGTCACGAGAGGGTACCGAATGTTATCCGTACGCGCGACAAAAGTCTGCCGCTTGGAGGTCTTCTTACGTGCGGTTCCTGTACGCCGAGGCAGAACGCGTGGAGCGGGGCTTGCACTCTGACGCAGGTTCTCGACTATGGCAGCTATCAGCAACGTCTTCGCGCGATTAACCGGACGCACCCGCTTCCGACCTCCACCCGCCGACCTGGCGCTTCACGTGAGGCTTGCCAGAGGCGTTATCGAGGACATTTCGGCGAGGCTCGGGCACGCCTGCGACTTGATCGACGTTCACGCGACCAGAACCGGCAGCCTGACGATACGCGCCCGAGCGGACAAAGCCTACGTCGCCAAGCTGCCGCTGCAGGCGTCGACCGAGCCGCGACTGCGTCAGAATGCCCAGACGCTGCAGTCGCTGGGGAAAGCGGAATGGATGACCCCATTTCTCTTGGCCCGGTGTCCAGCTCTCGTCCTGACCGGAACGGCGGACGGGCATTTCTACTCGGTTGAGACGACAGTGCCGGGACAGGATGGTGCATCGATTCTGAAAACCGGCGGCAGCGCGGACGACATGATTCTGTCCGCGGAGCGCTTCCTGTCAAAGCTCCAGAAAGCGTCATCAGCGGCCGGCCCTCTGCGTTCAAGATGGGAAGAGGGCTTCCAGTCAGCCGTGAGACGTGTGGAGCAGATGGCCGCGCGCGTGGGAAGTGCAGACACCTACGATCGGCTGGTCCACGACATCAGCACGCGGCTTTCCAAGCAGATCATCCCAAGCGTTTACTCACACGGCAATTTCTGGCTGGGGAATTCGCTGTTCGACTCAGACGGCCATCTCACCGGCGTCATCGACTGGGACTGCGCGGATGCGTTTTCGCTACCAGCGATCGATTTGATTTATCTCCTGGTTCGTACTCACAGCCTGGCGCGCGCGACGAGCTTCGGCGAGGCGCTCGCCGACTGGATCGACGCCGATTCGCTGCCGTTCCTGGACAGTTGCCTGGCGCGACATTGTCACGAGCTATCGATTCCGGCCTCACTCGTGGTGCCACTCTCGTATTGCAGCTGGATTCAGCATCTCGACGCGCATTGCCGGTACGGCACAACGACGGGCACCGGCATGCGGTGGCTCGAGAAAAACGTGCGCCAGGTGCTCAATCGCTGGCACGTGTGGACGATCGCTGGTCGCCGAAACGACCACAGGTGGCAGAGAGTCCGATGATGTATTCGCGTGTCCCCAACTCCGCGAAGGTCACATTGTCCGCAGTTTGGCAGACTAATGGTTGTCCGCGCGTGGACCAACTAGCGCATGTGACCAGAAGCGCTGTGACTTTTTTCCTAGGAATTCCTTCGGCCTGTTGTAGTTCCCGTTAGCCCGTCACCTTGGCGTGCGTCTTGAATCATCGGTGTCCGGCGTATGACTCAACCGCTGGCACTGCATGATTTCGACAGGCAACCGATCCGCGTGTTGCTGGTATGCAACGAACGTGTGATTCGGGCCGCCCTTCGCGCTCTCATCGACGGTCACACCGACACGGTTGTCGTGGGTGAAGTCGAGCATCTCAACGGCGCGCTCAACGCCATTGTGTCCGATCGCCCTGACGTCACGGTGTTGGATCCCGATCACTATCGGGACGAAGGCGTGGCAGACCTGCTGCGTGCCGCCATGACACAAACGCGAATCATTCTGCTGACCGGCTCGGCTGATTCGATGCCGATGGCTGAAGCGCTGGAGAACGGCGCGGCCGGGTTGGTGCTGAAGCAACAACCACCGGAAACTCTGATGAAGGCCATCACCAAGGTTTATGCGGGCGAGCTGTGGCTCGATCGCGAACCGTCGGCAGAGATGATCGCGGAATTGTCGCGCCCGGGCAAAGGGGAGCACGGCGATCCCGCACCTGAAAGAGCCGCGCTCCTGACCAGGCGCGAGCGGCAGGTCGTCATACTTGTTGGCGAAGGTTTGAGGAACTCTCAAATCGCGAACCGCCTCAACATCAGCGAAGTGACGGTGCGCAACCACCTCACGTCCACGTTCAGAAAGCTCGAGGTGGCGAATCGTTTTCAGCTGGTCGCCTATGCTTTCAAGCACGGCCTGGCGACGCTGCCGTCTCGCGCGGGCGCTGCCGCGACCGAGCGCGATCGCGCCGCCGGATTGCCAGTCGACGATTTCCTGAGGGAACGCTCAGCGCGACGGTTCTAAGACGGCCGCTTATCACGCGAGGGCGATATTCACGCCTGAAACGATGGGCGGTGCGCGAGATAGGAAACGTGTGCCTCGACGGAGATCGCTGTGAGTGAAGGGGCGAAGCTCTATCCATGCGACTGCACAACATCTAGATGCATCCGGCAAAAAAACCCGCGGCTGAATTCTTCGACGAGCTCATCAGGGTCGTCCTCGTCGGTAACGAACGGGTGACCCGCGCCGGCCTTCGCTTGCTGATTGACAGTCACCCGGGGTTCCGGGTGATTGCCGAAGCGGAGTGCACGGGCAATCTCGACGCCGTCTGGTCTGCCGCGCAGCCGCAAGTCGCCTTGATCGATCTCGACGGCAATCCGAACACTGACTTCATTCCAGACGTTCGAGAGGCAGGCTTCTCGAATACGCGGATCATCGTGCTGACCAGCACGCCGGACTCCACGGCGTGTTCGACTGTCATTCAACGTGGCGTTCTTGGAGTCGTCTCGAAGCAACAGGCTCCGGAAGTGCTGATCAAAGCGATCGAGCGGGTGCATGCCGGCGATATGTGGCTCAACCGCGCCAGGATTGCTGGCGTGATCGGAACGTTGCGCACGTCTGCCCACGCCGGCAGCCAGCAGAAGGTCGCCAACACACCCAACGTGCTGACACCGAGAGAACGTCAGGTCATCACGCTTGTCGGTCAGGGATTCCGGAACAACGAAATCGCAGACACCATTCTCGTGAGCGAGGCGACGGTCAGAAATTGTCTCGGGTCGATCTTCAGGAAGCTCAGAATCTCGAATCGGGTTCACCTGATGATTTACGCAATCCGGGAAGGATTCGTCAATCTCCCAGTCTCCGGCAATCCGCCCACCACTGCTTCGCCTCGGGACGTGCTTCGTCTGGCGACGAGCGCGGGCCGGCCGATCCGAGATCCAGAGCAGACCTGAGTGGTGGCATCGAAAATGAGGATTTTATGAATTCAGCCTTTACGACACGCGCAACGAACGGGTTTCTCCGCGTGTTCACGGCCGCGCTCATGATTGCGGTGCCAGCCTCGTCCGCAACGGCACAGCAGCCCGATCCGGATGCCGGCTGGGCCGGAACCTCCGGACCGCTCGGGATCGCACCACGGGTCACGTGGCAGACCGAATATGACAACAATTCGCTCCGCACCACGGTGCCGGTGTCGGACATCATCTCGACCATTGGGACCAACGCGGATATGCGAGGACGCGTTCGGCGCGTGGGCCTGAGCGTGAGAGGTGCGGCGGACTGGGTGCACTACTCCAAGCACGTCGAAGAGCGCGGTGCGAATGGAGAAGGATCACTGAGACTTGATTTTCTGTTGAACCATGTTGCTCCGTACGTGAGTGCCTCGTATCGCAATTCCCGGGCACGCTTGAATCCTGAACTCGATACGAGACCTCGAACGGGACAATCAACACTTGGCGTTGGTACGATCGTCCGCGTGGGTGGCAAGACGGCCATTGACCTGTCTGTCAACCGCACGAACCTCGCCTATGCCCACGGCATCCAGGAAGACGGCGTCAGCCTCGGTGACGCGTTGAGCCACCAGTCTGACCAAGTCACTCTCAGGTTCGTCCAGGACATCACTCCCTTGACGCGGATCAACGTCACGGGCGAAGTGTTTCGAGATCAGTTCGAGGTGTCGACACGCCGGAATGCAGACAGCATCCGCATGACGACCGGCTTCGAGTCCACCGGACAGCTCAAAGGGCATGCCCGTGTCGGACTCAGAACCCTTAAGCCGGAGGATCGGAGTCTGCCGGAATCGCACGGATTGTTCGTCTCGGTCGGCACGGGCGCAACCCTCTTCGACCGAATCCAGATCGGCATCGACGCCGACCGCGACGTCGTTCCATCGTATCGGCCTGACATCGACTATTACGAGTCCTACGGTTACGGCGCCATGGTGTCTTACGCGATGCGCAGCTCTTTGAGACTGTCGGCGTCGCTGGGTCGGCGCTTTGCCGACTATCGCACGGCAGACGGCGCTCCAGCATTCGTCGCGAGTCAGGCGGGCATGGAGTACCAGATGACATACGGCTCGGGTATCAACGTTCGTTTGGGCGACGGAATGTCGATCGACGTCTCTGGCGTCTACACGGAAAGAACATCGGTCCTGGCATTACGCCGATTCGACGGCGTGATCCTCAGAGCAGGGGTTAGCCATGCCTTCTAGGAGTCTGTCCCGCGCGCTTGTCACATTCGGCTTGATCATCAGCGTGATACTGCCGGTCGCGGCGCAGCAAGCCGCGGACGCGGCGCAGCAGCCCGACTACGTGCTCGGATCGCAGGATGTGTTCAGAATCACCGTCTGGGGAAATGGCGGTGTCTCCGAGCGTTTCACGGTCGAGGACTGACGGGACGTTTATGTTTCCGATGCTTGGGCGTGTGAAGGCCGGCGGGCTCACTGTGCGTCAATTACAGGACGAGCTGACCAATCGACTGCGCGATGGTTACTTCAACGATCCCCGCGTCACGGTGGGAGTTGAAGAGTACCGGAGTCAGCGGATCTTCATGATGGGCGAAGTCAAGAGCCCAGGTACATACAGCCTCACACGATCCGATGACGCTGGTTGAGGCACTGGCACTGGCGGGCTCGACCACGAGTAACGCCAGCGGCATCGCACTGGTCCGTCGGCGAAGCAATGGCGACGACGCATCCAAGGGGCCGGTGATTCAAGGCTGGCGACGGCGTGACGGAAATCCGCGTCGACCTGACCGCGTTGCAAGCCGGCGTGCTGACCCACGATCCGATGCTGCACGACGGAGACACGATTGTAGTTCCGCGGCCGGCGCCCGTCTTTGTGTTCGGCCACGTCGGCAGGCCCGGCGAATACCTGATCGGCAAAGAGGCATCCGTCCGGCAGGTGCTTTCACTCGCCGGTGGCGTCTCGCAACGGGGCGCGACAGGACGCATCAAGATCATCCGCGTGGCGGACGGCACCGAGCAGGAACTCAAAGTGGACTTGGACGACCGCGTCAGACCCGGCGACACGATTATCGTTCCCGAGAGGTACTTCTAATGTCAGAGATACTGCAGCCGCCTCCTGCGCAGGAATCCGTGATCTCAAGGTCCGAGCCGCGCGAGTGGCACTTCCAAGACATCTTGCCAATGCTGTACAGGAGGCGCCGGGTCGCTATCACGACGTTTCTCGTCGTCGCAGCCGCGGTGGTGGCGTATACGCTCATCGGCCACTCCTATTTACGAGGCGCACGCGGAGCTGCTTCTGGAGGAGAAACCGAGCATCGTGACGTTCGAAGGCAGCGCGAACGCGTCGGGCGACCCGAAGGGCTATCTCGAGACACAGCACAGAATCCTGCGCAGTCGCTCGCTGGCCCGACGTGTGATTGATGAGCTCGACTTGTGGAAGACACCGGGCTTTGTGTCCACGGGTCGAGAAACGCCTGATAGCGCGGGCAGTTTCCTGAATGGGTGGCGGCGGACCGCGGCTGAATCGCCGGCCTGCGAACGCCAACAGCAAGGAAAAGATCGCCGAGACGGCAGTCATCGATCGGATGCTCTCGAAGTTGAATGTCGTACCGGTTCGAGATACGCGCATTATCGAGATCAGATATGAATCGCCTGACCCGGAACTGGCGGCCCGCATCGTCAACACGTTGACGAGCACGTACATCAAACAGAACCTCGAGGCGCGATCTCAGGCGTCGAAGGAGACCTCAACGTGGCTGGCCGATCAGTTGGCCGAGCAGCGCCGCAAGGTGGAGACCAGCGAGTTAGCGCTACAGAAGTACCGCGAGCGCGGCAACAGCCTCTCTCTGGATGCCGGCCAGAACATCGTCGTTCAACGTCTCAACGCATTGAATTCCGCGGTCACCCAAGCCAAGACCGACCGTATCGCGATTGAATCGCTGTATCGTCAGCTCGCCACCACACAGACACAATCACGAGGCGCTCGATACGCTGCCGCAAATCAGGTCAAACGGCCTCGTGCAAGATATTCGATCGCGACTGGCAAACCTTCGGCGCGAGCGGATGCAGTTTGCGAGTAGTCTCGGAGTAAAGCACCCCGAGATGGTCAGACTCGAGGCGGCCATCAAGGTTGCCGAAAACGAGCTCGCAATGGAGGTGGCCAAGACCGTCGAGTCGGTCCGTCAAGAGTACCTCGCCGCAGAGTCAAGGGAGAAGGAGCTGACGGTGGCGCTCGACAGCCAGAAAGCAAGCGCGCTCGCGCTCAATCGTCAGGGCATCGAGTACGGCGTGTTGCTCCGGCAGGTGGAGAGCGACCGCCAGATCTACCAGAGCCTTCTGCAGCGCGCGAACGAGACTGCGGTTTCGAGCAACCTTCAGGGCAGCAACATCGAGGTCGTGGACCCCGCGGAAGTGCCACGAGTGCCCGTCAGCCCGAACACGCGCTCGAACCTCCTTATCGGTCTCTTACTCAGTGCCATTCTCGCGGTGGCGATGGCGCTGCTGGGCGAGGCTGCTGGACAGCCGGATCCAGACGCCCTCGGACGTCAAGGACACGCTGCGGGTTCCCTTCCTCGGCATCCTGCCGCACGTGAGCAAACGAATGACTCAAAGGAAGCACGCTGCTCATGAACGACGGCGTACCGGCGGCGTACGCAGAGGCGTGCCGTGCGCTGCGAACCAACGTCCTCGCGTCGGCCGGCGCGACCGGCAACCGATCGCTGCTCGTCACGAGCGCCGCCCCAGGTGACGGCAAGAGCGCGGTGTCCGTCAACCTCGCCGTTGCGCTCGGCCGGAGCGGCAAACGCGTGCTCCTCGTCGACGCTGACCTGCGACGTCCGACGCTACACAGCCTGATGAACTGCCGTCAACGTCCAGGCCTTGCGGAGGTCCTGACTGGCTCGCGCAAGCCAAGCGAAGCGATTGTGTCGACCTCCTGTTCGGGTGTTTGGCTGCTTCCCAGCGGCGCGACACTCTCGAATCCGTCCGAACAGCTGGGTTCGAAGCGATTCAAGGAATTCCTAGAGAAACTGACGGAATCCTTTGACTGGGTGATTATCGACTCGCCGCCCGTCATGGCGGTCACCGACCCCGCCGTCATCGCTCGAATCGCGAGCGGCGTGCTCTTCGTGATCAATGCACGACACACGAAGCAAAGAGTTGCGCAGGCGGCACTCGATCGGTTGGAAGCGGCAGGCGCGTCGTTTGCCGGCGCGGTGCTGAACGGCGCAATGCTGGATCGCGATCAGTATTACAACACGCGGTATTACCTGCCGTTCTACGGCGAGTACATCACTAACACCAAGCGAAGTGCCTGAGGCGTGGCGCCTGGTCCCCTGAACCTCACACACCACATGCAGAGACGTGTCAATGCCGGGCGGCTGACGCCGGAAGATCCGGTTACGTGGCACCCGCCGCGTGCGTCAGCGATGCCCATCGTGCGGGCCGGCACGGCTGCCGACACGCCAGAGATCCTCAAGCTCATCGCCACCAGCTACGAATGCCAGAGTGACCCATCCAGACTCAGGTATTGGCTCTGGAAGCACGAACAGAATCCGTTTGGTGCCTCTCCCTGCCTGGTTGGAACGTCGGACGGACACATTGTGGGTGTGCGAATGTTCCTGCGCTGGGTCTGGTGCAGCGGAGACCAGACTGTTCGAGCGGTCAGGGCAGTCGATACGGCAACGCTTCCAGAGTGGCGTGGCAAAGGTGTCTTCTCACGGCTGACGATGCGGCTCGTCGAGCAGATGCAAGACGAGGGTGTGCGATTCATCTATAACACGCCCAATGGCAAGAGCATGCCGGGCTATCTCAAAATGGGATGGGCGCCGGTGACAAGAATTCCGCTGTGGGTTCGGCCGGTTCGGCTTTCGATGGCCGCGCGTCGAGCGTTCAGCAACGTCCCGACGCCACTCCCAACTTTCGAACATTTCGGGACCATCACGGAGGTTCTGGAAGACCGACGGCTGCCGGCGTTTCTGCGCAACGTGGCGATCCACGACGAACGCTACCATACGCCCCGGACGACGAGCTATCTTGGCTGGCGGTACGGAAACATTCCCGGGATATCGGTACGCGGCCCGGCTCCATGTGGACGGCGATGCGGGAGCGCTCGTCATCGCTCGCGGCCGAGTTCGTGGCCATCTTTGCGAAGTGACGATCAGCGAACTGCTCGTCACACCTTCGACCCGCGGCGTCCAGATTGGCCGCGCTCTGCTCGCCGATCTCGTGCGCAGTACGGACGCCGACTACGTCGCGGCCTGCGCGGCAAAAGGCACGGTCGAGCGGCAAGCTCTGGCTCGCGCGGGTTTCCTTCCTGTGCCATATCTCGGTCCGCACTTCACAGCCAGACGTCTCGATTCCACCGGGCTCGATCCTGCTCAGTGGGGTAATTGGCGCTGCTCAATCGGAGACCTCGAGGTTTTCTAGGTCGATGCTCATCGAGTGGGTCCCATTTGTGGCCGTCGGCATTGCGGCACTCGTGGCCGCTGCCGAGGTGGGCTCCACTTCGCAGCTGCGGGTCATCCGCAATCTGCTCGTGGCTGGCGTGCTCATGCGAATCATCGGAGTGCTGGCTAGGTACACGATGATTTTCGAACTTTACGACGGAGGGTCTGACGCCGTCGGGTATTTCGAAACCGGGCGCATCGTTGCGGATCATTTTCGCGCGCTGGACTTCTCCATCGTCGGCTCGGGACGGTGGGGCGAACGCGAATGGGGCACACAAGCGATTCGGTACGCGTCGGGCTTCGTCCTCACGTTTGTGGGTCCCTCGATGCGTGGAGCGTTTCTTGTGTTCTCGCTGGCCGCGTTCATCGGACTCGTTTGCACAGCTGTCGCCGTAGGACGCGCCAACGGATCCGGTGCGATGAGGCACGCTGCGGCACTGCTCTTCTTCTGGCCCACCTTGTGGTTCTGGCCGTCGAGTATCGGGAAGGAAGCCGTTCTCTTGCTGGCCGTCGGCCTGGTGACGCTCGGTTATGTCGGCCGAGCCGAGCGCATTCACTGGCTTCCGATGGCGAGCGGACTCGCCCTTGCCTTGGCCATTCGGCCGCACCTGGCCGGTGTCCTGGCGCTCTCGACGTGTGTTGCCGAGTGGACCTCTCGAGAGTGGACGGCTCGACGATTCGCTCAGTCGGTTCTTGCGAGCGCCGTTGCGATCTGGTTCCTCTCTTCGGCACTCGGTCTTCTGGGGCTTGGGAGCGCGGATCTCGACACACTGCAGGCGTTCGCCACCCATACGGCCGGGCAGACCAATCAGGGCGGTAGCGCGTTCGACGGACCCGGAAGCACGGCGGCGGCGATTCCGATGGCATTCCTCAACATTCTGTGTCGGCCGTTCATCACCGAGGCGAACAGCCCCATGGCGCTCATCTCGTCACTCGAGATGATGGCATTCTGGGTGCTCCTGATTCGTAACGGGCGGACCCTGCGGTCAGCCTTGCGGTCATTGTGGACCAACCGGTTGCTGAGGTTTGCGATTCTGTTCGTGACTCTCTACGTTCTGATGATCGGCCTCACATTTCAGAACTTCGGCATCATCGCGCGCCAGCGCGCACTCGTCATGCCCGCGCTCTTGCTCATGCTGGCTGCTGTGCCGGCGGTGCGCGCACGTTGCACCCCCGCCATCCGGCCCCGGAAGGCATGGCGCACTTCCACGCCGCCACCATCGCTCGTTTCGATCGGTCGGTCATCATGAAGTGGCTGGCGCGCATGGCCCGCAAAGCGGCTCGAACAGCCCAGCCGCTCGTGTCACACGAATCGCGCGGTGTGACGATCCTCGCCTATCACCTGGTCGGTGCCGATACTCCGTCGGTCGTCGATCTTCCGATCGATGTCTTTCGGGCCCAGTTGTGTGAACTCCACGAGTTCGCCCAGGTCGTCTCGCTGGCCGATGCGGTGCGCCACTTGGAAGCCGGGACGGACAGCGCCCGGCCGCTGGTTGTCGTCACGTTCGACGACGGGTTTGACAACTTTCGAACCCGCGCGTGGCCAAGTCTCAGGGAGCTCGAGATTCCGTGCACGTTCTATGTCCCAGTAGGTTTCGTTGAGGGCACAACGGCGTCGCCACTCAGGGGAGCCGAAGGGCTGGGACCCATCAAATGGAGCGCGCTGCGCGAGCTGGCGGCGGAACCGCTCATCACAATCGGATCCCATAGCTGGTGCCACCGGGACCTACGTCTTTTGACTGCCGGCGATCTTCGCGCGGACCTGCAGCGATCGCGCGAACGGCTTGAGGATCGCACCGGACGAATGGTCGAGCATTTCTGCTATCCGCAAGCGAAATGGTCCGTCGCCGTTGAAAAAGCAGTCGGCATCGCATACCGCACTGCCGTCGTCGCGGGCGGACGACAAAACATCGCCGGCCGATTCCACCATCTTCGTCTTGGGCGCATTCCCGTTCGCCGGGACATGCCCGTCCGCCTGGCACCTGTGGTGCACGCAACGGTCTGGCTGGAAGAATGGGCGGCCAGCTACGCCAGGGCGCTGACGTGACCGCCACACGGATACATCGTCAGCGTGCCGCGACGCGAGCCAAGGTTCTCGTTCTGATCAAGGGCCTTGGACTCGGCGGCGCCGAGCGCCTGCTGGTTGATTCGCTCCCATTTCTCGATCGGATCCAGTTCGACTATCACGTCGGGTACCTGTTGCCATGGAAGCGGTTCCTGGTGCCGGAGCTCGAGCGTGCTGGAATTCCCGTTCATAGCCTGGGAGGTTCGTCCGTCAAAGAAAGCGCGACACCAGGACGCACGAGTTCGTTGGCGGGGATGACACGACTCCCACTGGCCATGCGACACCTCGTGGCGCTTCAGCGGCGTGAGCGCTTCGATGTTATCCAGGCCGACTTGCCCATTGCCGGCATTCTGGCACGCCTCTTAGGACGGTGGTCGTCGGTGCCTGTCGTCTATACCGAACACAATCTGCAGGAGCGTTATCACGCAGTGACGCGGTGGGCAAATGCCGCAACGTACGGCTGGAATCGTCGCGTACTGGCGGTCTCCGGCGAAGTTGCGGCGTCAATTGGCCGCAGTGGGCTCAACGATCGCACTCGCGTCATGACAGTGCCCAATGGCGTGCCCGTTGAACAGGTCCGAGCAGAAGCAGCGAGGGGACTCGGCGTACGAGGTGAGCTGGACATTCCCGGAACGCATCTGGTGGTCGGAACCGTTGCGGTCTTTCGATCCCAGAAACGGCTCACCGACTGGCTGGAGGTTGCCGCACGCGTTGTCGCATGCCGCTCGGACGTGACGTTCCTTCTGGTTGGCGGTGGTCCCCTCGAATGTGAAATTCGCGAGCGTGTAGCGGCGCTCGGCCTGTCACACTGCGTCCGAATGCCCGGCTTTCGTCCGGATGGCCGGCGGCTGATGGCGGCAATGGACGTGTTCTTGATGACGTCTGAGTTCGAGGGCCTCCCGATCGCGCTTCTGGAAGCGATGGCGCTCGGCAAGCCGATCGTTTCCACACGTGTGGGTGGAATCCCGGACGTGGTTGCAGCCGGTGAGGCCGGACTGCTCGCTTCGGTCGGCGCGATCGACGAGTTGAGCCATTGCGTGCTTCAGCTCTTGAATGATGCGAAGCGACGTGCGCTGATGGGTACGGCCGGTGCCGCACAAGTCGAAGGCGAGTATCACGTGAAACGCCGTGTGAAAGCCATCGAGCTTCTATACAAAGAAATTCTCGAGGAGGCCGCTTAGTGATCAAGGTCGCCCATGTGGCCACGGTCGACCTGTCGCTCCGATTTCTGCTGCTCAACCAACTGCAGAGTCTGAACCAGGCGGGATATTCAATCACCGGGCTATCCGCAACCGGACCACACGTGGCGGCTCTGCGTGAGCGAGGCATTCGCCACGTTGCGGTGAACATGACCAGGTCGATTACGCCCCTCGCCGATTTGGCGGCGTTGTGGCGACTCTACCAAATCATGCGGCGAGAACGATTCACGATCGTGCACTGTCATACGCCGAAGGCCGAGCTGCTCGGGCAGCTTGCTGCACGCATGGCGGGTGTCCCGATTGTCGTGGATACGTTTCGAGGCATTTACGATCACTCAGGCAGCAGCCGCCTGCGGCGCTGGCTGCTCGTCACGATGGCAAGAATCGCCGCATCGTGCGCGGATCTGGTGCTCTGCCAGAGTCGCGAGGCGATGGCGGGAATGGTTCGTGAGAAATTCTGCGAGCCCGAGCGGATAGCACTCCTCGGCAATGGCATAGATACCCGCCAGTTCGATCGTAGCCGTCTCAATCAGGACGATCTGGACGCGGCTCGGAAAGCCCTCGGCATCGATGCCACGCGGCCGGTCGTTGGCTTTGTCGGACGGCTCGTGCGCGAAAAAGGCGTCCTGGATCTGATCCATGCGATGTGCCTGGTTCGCGCGCAGGTGCCCGACGCACAGTTGCTCGTTATTGGCCCCGCCGACAGCGATAAGCCCGACGCCGTCACACCAGAGCAGGCAAAGAACTGCGGGCTCGGCGAAGGCTGTATCTTCACGGGACTTCGGACCGACATGCCTCTGCTCTACGGCATGATGGATGTCTTCGTCCTCCCCTCGTCTCGTGAAGGCGTTCCACGCTCGCCGATGGAGGCATCGGCGATGGGCGTGCCCTGTGTCGTCACCGACATACCGGGCTGCCGCGAGGTCGTTGAGCACGGGCGCAACGGTTTGCTCGTTCCGGTGGGATCCCCGTCAGCCCTCGCCGGCGCGATCGCCACGCTTCTGACGCACAAGGATCTGGCGAAACGGATGGGAAGGGCGGGTCGCGAAAAGGCGGTCGAGAGTTTTGACGAGGAGCGTGTATTCGGCATCGTCAAAGCCGCGTACGCCCGCCTTCTAATAGAAAAAGGTATTGCGCCGGCTACAGGCGCCTTGCCCAGCTCGATCCCACATCCGACTCACTCGTGAAACGGCCTTTCATTCGTGCGGGTAGGCGGCTACTCGATCTCGTCGCCGCAGCGACAGCACTGTTTGTGCTGTCCCCGCTGATGGCAGTCGTCGCGGTTGTGGTTCGCTGCACCCTCGGCGCTCCCGTCTTGTTCCGTCAACAGCGACCCGGCCTCAATGGCCGCCCGTTCGTCATTCTCAAGTTTCGAACGATGCGGCTCGATCAGCCATCACCGGCGTCAGCCGACCAGGATCGCCTTGACCGAACGGGACGGCTGCTGCGAGCATCGAGTCTCGACGAGCTGCCGCAATTGATCAACGTGCTGAAGGGCGACATGAGCCTCGTCGGCCCGCGGCCTCTTCTCATGCAGTACCCTGAATCGCTACAACGCCACGCAAATGCGACGCCACGAGGTGAAGCCCGGAGTCACGGGCTGGGCCCAGATCAACGGCCGAAACGCACTAACGTGGGAGGAGCGGCTGGCCATGGATGTGTGGTACGTGGATCACCAGTCGCTCGGTCTCGATCTTCGAATTCTCCTGCGCACGATTGGGTCTGTCATCCGCCGACGCGGCGTCACTGCTCCAGGCGAGGCCACGATGTACGAATTTCTGGGAAGCGAGCGCCAGTAATATGCGAGTCCTCGTCATCGGCGCCGGCGGTCACGGCCAGGTCGTGGCCGACATACTTCTGACGGCGTCACGGCAGGGCGCCCACGAATATCCATGCGGATATCTGGACCACAACGAGAATCTGTGGGGCAGTGTGCTCCTGAACCTGCCGGTCATTGGCTCCATCGACCAGCGTGACAAGTTCGAGCACGACGCGGTCATCATCGGCATTGGAGACAACCTCACACGGCGGCGTCTCTTCGCTCTTCTCTCCCGTTCGTCCGAGCGCTTTGCGACAGCGCGCCATCCAAGCGCGGTTCTGTCGGAACACTGCGTGATCCGTCACGGCACTGTGGTCGGCGCGGGCGTGATCGTCAACGCAGGCGCATGCATTGGCTCGAATGTGATTCTCAACACCGGTTGCAGCATCGATCATCACACTTTGATCGGCGATCACGCACATATCGCGCCTGGAGCACGACTGGGTGGTGAGGTGACCATTGGTCAAGGCACGCTCATCGGCATCGGCGCAGTTGTGCTGCCCGGCCGTCGAGTCGGCGCATGGAGCGTTGTCGGCGCCGGCGCCGTTGTCACCAGAGATGTGCCAGATGGCGTCATGGCGGTCGGCTCGCCCGCCCGCGTACTGACCTTGAAGACGACTGCGCTCTCCGTCAACCACTGATGACGATGAATCGTGTTTTCTTGTCTCCACCGCACGTCGGTGCGGAAGAACGACGTCTGCTTCTCGAGGCATTCGAATCGAACTGGATCGCGCCAGTCGGGCCCCATCTCGATCGCTTCGAGCAGGAGTTCGCCGAACGCCTCGCGTTGCCCGGTGCGGTCGCGCTGTCCAGCGGCACCGCGGCGCTTCACCTTGCGCTACACATCGTCGGTGTGACCAGGCACGACGAAGTCATCACCTCGACGCTGACGTTTGCGGCCACAGCGAATGCCATCACCTATCTGGGCGCGCGCCCGGTCTTCCTCGACTCTACGGCGAGTACATGGACGATGGATCCGGCTCTGCTGGAAGAGGAGTTGGAGTTGTGCGCGCGACGCGGGCGGCTCCCAAAGGCCGTCATGGCCGTCGATCTGTATGGGCAGTGCGCCGATTACGACAAGCTCGTGAATATCTGCAGGCGCTACGACGTTCCGTTGCTGAGTGATGCGTCGGAAGCACTGGGCGCGACCTATCGTGGAGAACAGGCAGGGCGCTTTGGCGAGATGGCCGCCTTCTCCTTCAACGGAAACAAGATCATCACCAGCGGCGGCGGCGGCATGCTCGTGTCGAAGCGCACAGAGTGGATGGCACGCGCCCGGTATCTGGCGACCCAGGCGCGCGATCCAGCGCCACACTACCAGCACTCGGAAATTGGCTACAACTACCGCATGAGCAATCTGCTGGCCGCCGTTGGACTGGGCCAGCTTCGCAATCTCGATCGGCGCCTCGTTCAGCGCAGGGAACACAACGATTACTATCGGCGTAAATTTGCTTCGCTTCCCGGCATCGACGTGATGCCTGAACCTTCGTACGGACGCAGCAATTGCTGGCTGACGTGCATCACGGTCGATCCCCATCGGTTCGGTGCGACACGCGAAGACCTTCGGCAGCAACTGGAGCTCAGCAATATCGAGTCACGACCGGTGTGGAAGCCGATGCACCTGCAGCCGGTCTTCAACGGTTGTCGGGCGCGTGGCGGTGCCGTTTCGGAAAGGCTGTTCGAGCGAGGTCTCTGCCTGCCGAGCGGGTCGAGCCTCACGCCGCAGGACCGCGAGCGTGTCGTCGACACGATCGAGATGTGGCGCGAGTGGGGTTACTCATCCCGCGACAACCGGCGCTTCGCCACAAATCAGTAGACCGCACAAACGCAAATCATGCTTCGTTCAGATTCAAGTAAGACCCCCCGCTCTGGTGAATTACCAGTTCTCCCGGATTGGCTGCTCCGGTATCGGGGAGCGGTCATCTGGCTTTTCCACATGGGGTTGGCTGTCGCATCGAGCTACATTGCCTTTGCCATTCGTTTCGACGGAAACATCCCGTCCAATTACGGCACGCTCTGGCGAGATTTGCTGGCCACGTTGCTGGTGGCTCGCGGGACGATGTTCGTCGTATTCAGGTTGTATGAGGGTCTGTGGCGTTACACGAGCGTCCGGGATCTGCTCAACATTCTCCTGAGTGTCGGGTTGAGCTCGTTGGCATTTCTGGCGTTCATCGAAGAACCGGTCGGGCTCACCCACTATCCGCGATCTATTTTGCTGATTGACGCTCTGCTCCTCACCGGCTTCGCTGGCGGCGTCCGGTTCATCGCCCGTGCGCACCGCGACCTGGTCGCCGGAAAGGGCGGGCGCAGGGTCCTGATTTACGGCGCGGGCGATGCAGGCGAAGCAGTGGCACGAGAGATGAGGCTTCGCCTCTCCAGCGATTACAACCCGGTCGGCTTCGTGGACGACGATCGAAACAAGGTCGGCCAGCGGATTCACGGCGTCCCGGTGCTCGGCACCCGCGCAGACCTGCCGTCGATCATGAAGCGTCATCGTCCGAATGAAGTGATCGTCACGATTCCCCGAGCCGAGCCATCCACGTATCGGGGAGTGGTGCGCGCGCTCGAACAATTCGAGGTGCCGATCAAGACGCTGCCGCACCTCCGCGAGATCCTGGACGGGCACGTCTCGACCAGTCAGATTCGCGATCTGTCACTGGAGGACCTGTTGCGGCGCACGCCAGTGGGACTGAGCCGGCAGCCGCTTCTCGGACTGATCGAAGGCAAAACAATTCTCGTCACAGGGGCTGGCGGTTCTATCGGTGCGGAGCTTTGCCGCCAGATCGCGGCACTCGGCCCTGCTTCCCTGATTCTGTACGAGCGCCACGAGAACAGTCTCTACAGCGTCCTTAACGATCTCGTTGCGCACGGTGCCAGTAGCACCACCCCCTACCCCATCATCGGTGACGTCACCGACCGGGCTCGCTTCAGGTCGGTGCTGCAGCAGCATCGGCCGGACATCATGTTCCATGCCGCCGCTCACAAGCACGTTCCGCTCATGGAGCTGAACATTTGTGAGGCCGTGAAGAACAACGTGCTCGGCACAGAAATCGCTGCGGAGCTTGCTGAAGAATGCGGCGTGGAACAGTTCATCCTGATTTCGAGCGACAAGGCCGTCAATCCGGTAAGCGTGATGGGCGTTACCAAACGCGTCGCCGAGCTGATGCTCCAGTCGAGGGCCGTAGGCAGTCGCATGAAATTCGTGACGGTTCGGTTTGGCAACGTGCTGGGCAGCAACGGCAGCGTCGTGCCGTTATTCGTCGAGCAGTTGAAGCGGGGGGGCCCCCTCACGGTCACACATCCCGATGTGCGGCGGTACTTCATGCTGATTCCCGAGGCGGTTCAGCTCGTGCTGCACGCGGCCGCGATCGGCGAGCTCAATTCGATTTACGTGCTGGATATGGGCGAGCCCATCCGGCTGTTGGACGTCGCAAGAGATCTGATTCGGCTGTCGGGCTTCCGACCAGATGAAGTGCCGATCACCTTCATCGGACTACGACCTGGCGAAAAGCTGGACGAAGAGCTCGTTGGACGGGACGAAATCGCGGGGCCGTCGCCGGTCGCCAGCGTCATGCAGGTTCGGTCGCGTCATGCGCCTCACGCGGCTTTGCTATCAGAGCAGATCAGGGGTTTGGAGAGGTCCGCCCTCGTTGGCGATTCGGATGCGGTCATCGTGCAGCTGCGCGCAATCGTTCCGGAGTTTGGTGCGGCGGAGGCCCCCCCGGCACTCCCATCGTCAGTGCCGGAACCGATCTCCGTTGCGAGCTATCCCGCGATCGAGTCGATGCCTCAGTCTGAGCTGGTCACCGGATATGCGACGTGTTCGTCGTGCACCTCCCACAGCGTCCACCGCTCCCGTGTGAGTGGTCCGCTGGAACACCTGCGTGCGCAGTTTACCCACAAGCGACCGTATCGATGTTTCGAATGCGGGTGGCGCGGGTGGATCGCCGTTGCCACTCCAGCTCCGGCACCCATGGTCACGCCCTTCGATCAGCCCGATCTCCGCGCGATCGACCTGGCGTTTCGTCAGATCGGCGGAGTGCCCGCGACATCCGAGCTATTAACGCTTCCGTCGCTTGACCCTGCATGGCTGCCCCAGCCTGAGCAGACAGTGGTGCGCACCACAGCGCGATGACTGGTGCTGGGTCCCGGATTTGGGCCGTGATCGCGCTTCTGGCGTGGGGAGTCTTGGCGCTGGGAGCCAGCAGACCATGGGGATACGGGCCTTTGATGGCAGGAATGGCCGCCTATGGTGCAGGCACGTTCGTCAACCTTAAAGAGCCAGGACACATTGGACGCGGGCTCTACTTCGCGCTGGCGAGCGTATGCGCCGCAGTGTTTCTGCAGTTGATTCCCTTGCCTGCGACATGGCTCAGCGTGATCAGTCCGGGCATGACGATGGCAGGCCATGGAGGCTCGCCGACAGCTCGCCCGCTTTCAATTGATCCGACCGCAACACGACTGGCTCTGACATTCCTGGTGGCGCTCTACCTGTTCTTCATCGGCGTTGTCAGGACAATGGGCAACGATGGCGCTCGCCGTTTGACCACCGGCCTCGCCATGCTCGGCACGCTCGTCGCGCTGGTCGGGATCGCCGAGACGAGCACGCCGTGGGCTGGCATTTACCGCACGGTAGGGTTGCCGTTTCCCCCGGACAGTACTCCTCACGGACCGTTCTCCAGTAAGAACCATTACGTCGGGTGGATGCTGATGACGCTGGCTCTCACCTTGGGCTATCTCTGTGCAGTCGTCGAGCAATCACGTCGCGCGTGCACTGTCCGGATTCTGGCCCTTCAATCCGCGGCCACAGTCATGGCCGTGGCGCTGGTGCAGACCAAGTCTCGCGCGGGCATCCTCGGGCTTGCCCTGACAGTCGTCATGATGGCCGGATTAGTGATGCGTCGTCGAACCGCCGCAAGAACACGAATTCTCGTCGCAGGCCCGCTTATCGCGTTGCTGGTTGCCGGCGTCGTGGTCACGGGAGCGCAGCCGATCGTGGACCGCTTCGCCACTGCCTCGTGGTCAACCGCTCACGGCCGGGTGCCGATTTGGCGCCAGGCGATCGCGATTGCACGGGATTTTCCCATCACCGGATCTGGTTTCAACTCTTATCGGCGCATTGTGTCGTCATACCCCACGGCCGAACTTGATGAACCCTATGAAGGAGCTCATAACGACTATCTGCAGCTCGCAGCGGAGGGGGGCATCCTGGTCGGGCTTCCGACTCTTGCGACTCTGGCATTCTTCACGCGGGAGACGCGCCGCCGGTTTCGTGAGCCTTCGAGTGATGGCGTGACCAGATGGATCCGTGTTGGCGCAGTCGTCGGATTGTTACTTATGGCCATGCAGGAGACGGTGGACTTCAGCCTTCAGGTTCCCGCCAACGCGGCGCTATTCGTTGTCCTTGCGGCGATAGCCGCACATCGCGCTCCATCGGAACGCTTGGAGGAACACACGTGTATGACGTGGAGAAAGGCGAAGGAAGTGAGTACCCATGCTTAGTCAGAACGTGCTGATCGCCGGCAAGCACACGGCCGATGTGCCGGTTATCACTATCGAACCCAGTCGTGGCTGGATGCGACTGAATCTGCGTGAACTGCTGCACTATCGAGAGCTTGTCTTCTTCCTGGCTTGGCGGGACGTGAAAGTGCGTTACAAGCAAACAGTGCTCGGCGCTCTTTGGGCCATTCTACAACCAGTCATCACGATGCTCGTTTTCAGCCTTTTCTTCGGCCGCCTCGCCAAGGTGCCATCCGATGGACTGCCTTATCCCATCTTCACGTTTACCGCGCTTGTGCCGTGGACCCTCTTCACGACGGGTCTGACGCAGGCCTCGAACTCCCTCGTGAATGGTGCCAACCTGCTGCGCAAGGTCTACTTTCCGCGGCTCGCGATGCCGATTGCCAGCGTTCTGGTTGGTGTGGTCGACTTCATCCTGGCGTTCCTGGTGCTTATGGGCATGATGATCCTGTATGGCTTTATCCCGACGACGAACGTCATCCTCATTCCAGGTCTTATTCTGCTGACGGTCACGACGAGCCTTGGCGCGGGTCTCTGGCTGGCCGCCCTCAACGTGCGATTCCGGGATGTGCGCTACGTCATCCCGTTTCTTGTCGAGATCTGGTTGCTGGCAACCCCTATCGCGTATCCGTCGAGTCTTCTCTCGGAATCCTGGCGTCAGGTGTACGCCATTAATCCAATGGTCGGCGTTGTCGAAGGGTTTCGCTGGGCGCTGCTCGGAACGGACACCGCACCAGGACCGATCATTCTGGTCTCTTCATTGGTCGCCGTGCTGATGCTCATCAGCGGTGTCTTCGTTTTCCGCCGTCTCGAGAGGAACCTGGCCGATGTCGTTTAACGACGCAATTGTTGCAGAGGGTCTCGGAAAGCTTTTCAATATTGGCGCTAAACTGGAGCGCCGACTCACGCTCCGTGAGCAAATCAATCGTCTGGCGCTTTCACCCTATCATCGGCTTCAAGCGGTCCTTCGAGGCGAATCCGCACAGATCCCGGGCGGCGAGTTCTGGGCCTTGAGGGATTGTTCGCTTTCCGTAGCCCAAGGTGAAGTGGTCGGCGTCATCGGCCGCAATGGCGCGGGCAAGTCGACATTCCTCAAAATCCTCTCTCGCATCACTGAGCCCACTCACGGCAGAGCAGAAATCCGCGGCAGAGTCGGCGCGCTGCTGGAGGTGGGCACGGGATTTCACTCTGAACTTACCGGTCGAGAGAATGTGTTTCTGAGCGGCGTCATCTTGGGCATGTCACGTCTGGAAATCGCGAGAAAGCTCGATCAGATTGTCGCCTTTGCCGAAGTCGAACGGTTCCTCGATACACAAGTCAAACACTATTCGAGCGGCATGTCCCTGCGACTCGCATTCGCCGTTGCCGCCCACCTCGAACCGGAGATCCTGCTGATCGATGAGGTGCTCGCCGTCGGCGACGCTGCGTTTCAGCGAAAGTGCCTTGGCAAAATGAGCGACGTCGCCGAGCAAGGACGGGCCATCATTTTCGTCAGTCACAACCTCGAAGCGGTGCAACGGCTGTGTGATCGTTGCATCTGGCTGGACGCCGGACGAGTACCAATGCAGGGCGACACCGAGGATGTCGTCAGAGCGTACCTGGAACACGGCGAGACGCTCGATTCATCGTATCGAGGCGAGCGACGAGCCAACCTCGACGAGCCGGTTGTGCTTCAGGAGGCCGTTCTCCTCAACGCCGGCGGCGAACCCTCAGACGCGATTCGCTTCGCCGAGCCGTTCGCAATCCGGCTGCGCTGGGACCTTGCGAGGGAGCAGCCTGGCGCCACCATCTTCGTTCAAGTGCGAGATGCGAATGAGCATCTCATCTTCGAGGCCAGCACGACCGGAGCGAATCTCGAGCTTTCGCCCGGAACCGCAGAGACGGTCTGCTCTGTGCGTGAGAACGTGCTTCGTCCCGGCGACTACTTCGTCACGGTGAGCTGCGTCCGTCCACCGCGGATGCGGCTGCACAAGGTGGAGCGTTGTTTGCGCCTGCGGGTGCTTGATATCGCGATGGCGGGAAAAAGAACGCTGCGATTGCATCGAGAAGCGCTCATCGCACCGGATGTGCACTGGGAAGCCAGAACACCCGCTGCGTGATCGCACAAACTCGATAGTGCCAACCGAAACCGCAGTATCGATGCGAATACTCCAACTCGTTCAAAAACCGCAACGCCGCGGCGCCGAGGTATTTGCATTCCAGCTCAGCGAATGGCTGAGAAGTCAGGCGCACGAAGTACGAACAATCTACTTGTATCCGTATGACGGGCCCAGCCCGCTGGAAATCAGACCGGGCGATTCGGTGGTCATGGGTAATGAAAGCAGCGTACTCGAACGGGTGGCAGGAGTGCATCCCGCCCTCCTCTTTCGTGTGCGGCATGAACTTTCGCGCTTTGCGCCGGACGTCGTTCAGGTCAACGGAGCACGCACGATCAAGTACGGAGCGGCACTCGCGCGCCTTGACCCAAGGCGTAAGTGGCGGCTGATCTATCGAAACATCGACAGTCCTGTGTTTTGGGTCAAGGGACGCCTGCGCAAGCACTACTACAGACGCGTAGTGATGCCGCAAGTGGACGGCGTCGTGGGAGTCAGCGAAACCACATTGGCAGAAGTTCGGCAGTTCTATGGGCTTAGAGCCCCGTCGGTGTTCGTGCCGAACGGCGTCGACTTGAGGACCCTTGAGGCCAAGGAAACTCGAGAGGTCGTGCGTAGGCGGTGGACCACACCTTCGTGCGCCACGCTACTGCTCTTCATCGGCAACCTCGGCCGTCAGAAGCGGCCAGACCGTTTTCTTCGAGTTGTCAGCGACGTCTGCCACCGACGCAATGACGTGTTCGCGTGGCTTCTCGGGGATGGACCGGAGCGCGAAGCAAGTGAGCGACTGGCGGCTGATCTGGGTATCGCCGAGAGAGTGCGTTTTCTCGGCTCCCAAGATGACATTGCCTCGTTTGTGGCAGCGGGCGACGTGTTTGTCTCTTGCAGCGACACCGACGGGATTCCCGCCGTCGTTATCGAGGCCGGTTATCTCGGACTCCCGACTGTGGCGTTTCGCGTGGGTGGGATGCACGAGTGCGTCAGAAACGGAGAAACCGGCACCCTCGTCCCGTCTGGCGATGAAGGAGCCCTTGTCGACGCCATCCTGTCGCTTGCCGATTCCCCGAGTCGGCGCGATGAGTGGGGAGGGGCGGCGAAGCGCTGGGTCAGCGGCCGTTTCTCTATGGATGCGGTCGGACACCAGTACGAGACGTTCTACCGCCAGCTCGTACAAGCCGGCATGTCGCGGACCAGACGTTCATGCGTGGCCGCAGTGGAGGAAGCAAGGTGACTGCAACCGCCCAGGCGCCCACCACCTCCCGCAGTCTCATCGACGCGCTCCTCGAGTACCGAAGAGAAAGGTGCAGTCGATGACTATGTCCTGAACGGCGTGAACGTCTGGCCGTTCCTTCGAACGGCTACGGCATGTCGGCGTGAGGTCAAAGTGGCTGCGCGCCGCGAAGTCAATCGAGTGGCCGAGGCGAAGAACCGCTTGCTGCGGATCTCGCGATCGTTGTATGAGGACCGATCCAAGATTGCCAGGGCACGGCGGGGTGGTGGCGATATTGCCTTCGTCACGTTGACGAACCGCCGAGAGTGCATCGGCGGAATGTACTGGCATGCGGTTGTCGATCCGCTGGCGATGGAGTTCGAGAAGCGCGGGGTGACGACGCTGATCTGTGAGGCGGGACCGGCAGTGTGGCCCCGCGCGCGGCCGTCAATCTGGATCTCGCGCAAGTTCAAATTGATGCGATCGCTGTCGGGGCTCGGACCGAAGTTGCCCGAGCCACTGTGGTTTGAAGAATACGCGCAGTGGTCGGACGATTTCCTTGGCCGCCGCAGCGATTGGGGGCATTGGGAACCGCATTTTCGCGAGATGAACGCGCGGGCCGATGTGTTCGAGCGGATGTTTCGGAAGATGGGAACGAAGGCGGTTTTTCTCGATTGCTGGTACACATGGGAATCGTTTGCCGCAACGTTGGCGGCGCGACGCGCGGGGGTGCTCAGCATCGAGCTTCAGCACGGGGTTCAGGGACTTCACATGAGCGGCTACGCCGGCTGGCGCCAGTCATACGAATTGATGCCTCACCTCTTCTGGGTCTGGGGCCAGCAGGCATCGGATGCGTTGCATGAGCGGAACAGTTTCGATATCCGAACAGTAGTGGGTGGAAACTGCTGGCTGAACGCATGGCGAAATGACGAGTCGCCGAATGCATTCCGTCACGAGATCGCCCGCGCGAACGCTTTACGTGGACGCCAATCGATGGTCGTTCTGGTAACCCTGCAACCCGGAATTGACGAGGAGCCCGTGTTCGATGCGATCGCGCGCTCGCCACGGGATTGGCAATGGTTGATCCGCATCCATCGTAAGGACAGGACCACTGACAGATACTCAGCTCTTGCGGCTCGACTCGAAGGGCTCCATCCCCATATCTTGATCGACGAACCAACGGAGTTGCCTCTTTATGCCTTAGTAGGTGCAATTGACGTGCACATAACCGGCGCTTCAACCTGCGCCCTGGAGGCGCTCGCGTTTGGCAAGCCGACGGTGGCGTTCAATGCGAACGCCCGTGGCGCATTCGGGTCATTGCTGGAGACCGAGGCGATGACCTACGCCGACAGCGGCGCCGCGATCGTGGCCGCCGTTCAGCGTTTCAAGACATTTGACCGCGAGCATGCGCTGCAGCTTGCGAACGCACAATACGCCACCGCCGATGCGACACAGGCGGCGATCGACGAGGTGCTTTACGAATGTAAGGTCAGATCTTGAGTCCGATCCGTGTGATGTTCGCCATCTCCCGCCTGGACGGCACGGGTGGGGCTGGACGCTCGCTTGCTGAACTGATCGCGGGTGTGCAGCACGCCGGCATCGTCGCCGAACTCGCATGCTTCCAACGCAGCGGAACGGGCCTCGAGGACGAGCTCCAGCGCGCCGGATGTCCCGTTCACCTGCTGGGCGCTGACCACCTGTTACAAGCCGTGTGGCGATTGCGTCGGCTGATTCTGAAGCGCCGGCCCCAGGTATTGCACACGACGTTGTACGCCGCAGACGTGGCAGGTCGACTCGCAGCGTGGCGCACGCCAACGCCTGTGGTATCGAGCATCGTGAACCCCACACATGACCTCTCGCTCATGGTCGATAAGGCCTGTTCGCCGTCGCGGCGTCGCACCATGTGGGCAATCGACGGCTTCACCGCCCGGCACTTGACCGCCCGGATGCACGCAATCACGGGCGCCGTCAAGGAATCCGCGGTCCGCGGCCTGCGCGTGACTCCAGATCACGTGACGGTGGTCTACCGCAGTCGAGATCAGAGGCGTCTCGGCCATCGCAGTCCCGAACGCCGCACTCGAGTTCGTCACAACCTTGGATTGGGTAGCGACCC
This sequence comes from Vicinamibacterales bacterium, assembly GCA_963761975.1. GTDB lineage: Bacteria > Acidobacteriota > Vicinamibacteria > Vicinamibacterales > JAMQPK01 > JAMQPK01. The sequence goes on along the minus strand of CAVXIR010000007.1, from coordinate 181,778 downwards.
CGTCGTCCTTACCGTCGGTCGCCAAGAGGCGCAGAAGGGTCAAGTGCATTTAGTGGGAGCATGGCCCCGAGTGCTCGCTCAGTATCCCGGCGCCGTCCTGTTGATCGCCGGTGTTCCCGGATCATCGACCGCGTCAATCGAGTGCCGCGCGAGATCGCTTGGCGTCGAAAACCAGCTACGGCTATTAGGCCATCGCGACGATGTCGGTGATCTCCTGGCCGCCGCCGACGTGTTCGCATTCCCGTCAATGTACGAGGGGCTCGGCGGCGCGGTGATCGAAGCGATGGCGCTCGAAACACCAATCGTGGCATCCGACCTGCCTGCCGTTCGAGAGATCGCGGGTGACGGTGACGCTGCTCTGCTGGTGCCACCCGGGGACGAGGGTGCGCTGTCGCTCGGGATCCTCCGCCTCCTCGGCGAGCCTGGGCTCGCCGGGGCGATCGCGGCGCGTGGCCGCGCGCGCTATCGGGCGCTATTCACCCCTGAGCGCGTGTCCGCGGAACTTGTCTCACTGTACGTCGACGTCGTAAGTAAATGCGATCGATGCCCAGAAGTGCGGCATGTTCCGATCCGACATCAGGGGCTGGAGACTGAAAAACTGTGAGCAGTCAATTGCTCAGGGAACGAACGCCAGTAGCGAGTGCTATTCAGCCGGGTCGGGGTGCGAGCGTAAGTGCCGCAGTGCTGGCGATGCCACGGCCAAGCACGGCATGGGCAGGTGCCGCCGCGCTCTGGATCACGGTTGCGGGATGGGCTGAGGCGTGCCGCGCCCGGTTTGGTCACGCGTGGGTGGTCACTCCGGATCGGGTGGCTTCACCCGAAGAGACACTCGCGTACACAGAACTGTCGGCCTCCTCTGCGCCTGGCCGTACTCGTACTGATCGGCCGACTGCTGCCGCAGATGGCGACCACCGCTCTGAAAGACCTCGCGCTGTACCGCCGGAACCGCGCCCAGTCCGACGTCGCCGATGGGCCATGGCTGGCAACTGACGTCCAACTGATATGGCGCCAGCACGATCTGTTCGCGGCCGCCGGGGCTGGCTTCGCGCGGCGCCATGACATTCCGCTTGTGCACTACGTCCACGCCCCGCAGGTGTGGGAGGCCGACCGATGGGGTGTGCGGCGGCCAGGCTGGGGGCGACTGATCGAGCAGGCATGCGAGCGTCCGCAGTTGCTCGAGGCCGACCTCGTCGCCTGTGTGTCGGACGAGGTCGCCACCGAGATCCGTCGATTCGGCGTGCCATCGCGCCGTATCCTCGTGTCTCCGATGAGCGTGGACGCGAGGCGGTTCTCGCCGGCAGTTTCGGGCGCGGAGGTGCGCCGGCGGTACGGTCTCCACGGCCGCTTCGTGTTCGGCTGGACCGGGAGCTTTCGCAAATTCCACGGCCTCGATCTCGCGATTAAGGCTTTCTCCGACGCCCGCCGCCACGCGCCCGACGCCGTCCTGCTCTTGATCGGCGACGGCCCGGAGCGGGGCGCCGTTGAGAAACAGGTGGCCGAGCTCGGCATCGCCGACTCTGTCGTGTTCACTGGCAGCGTCTCCCACATGGCGATCGCCAGCCACGTTGCCGCAATGGACGCCGCCTTTGTCGTCGCGCGGGCAGCCGAGTCGTTCCATTATTCGCCCTTGAAGCTTCGCGAGTACCCTGATGTGCGGAAAACCAGCGATCCTTCCCTACGCTGGCGAAATGGCCCGCCGCTTCCACGACGGTGAGGACTGCCTGATGTACACGCCGGGAAACGTCGCCGAGCTCGGCGCGGCGATGCGCCGGCTGCTTGATGATCGCTCGGCGGCAGCGCGCCTCGCCCTCGCCGGCAGAAAAGTCGTCGAAGGCGACACGTGGGACGCGCGACTGGCTGAGGCCCTCCGTGCTCTTGGTCTCGTGCGATAAAACACGGCTACGCCTCCCGTCAAGCTGCCCGACCTGGAGATTCACTGAACAATCCTGAGAGTGAATAGGACGTCGCCGGTCGGATTTTCCCTCTCATAAGGACTCATACTGACAATGATCAAACCGTCGCCAGTGCTGATATCCAAGTTTATTTGGCTCAGCCTTGTGCCCACCTTATGGGTCTTCATTCGCTCGTGGCATGATTTTGTCGGGTATAGCCTGCCATATCTCATGACAGGCGTTCTGCTCAATACGCTGCTTGCGGGAGGACTGCTCTACGTTCTCGCAATGTCTGGGCGTGTGCCCCCCAAACCGCTAATCGCGTGTGCGGTTCTTCTCTCGGCCCTGAGTGTACGAGTTCATGTGATTCCCATTCTTCCGGCAACTGTGTTTTTCAAGTACACCTTTATATGTTGCTTCGTCGTTGTGGCAGCTGTGACCTTTATCGCGCGTAGCGGCTTTCTCTTCGTGAAGGTCTTTTCAGTCGCACTGTTGATACAGGCCGTCTGGACAACCCCGTCGGACAGAATTCAGCCATCCGCGAACGTCGAGGAGGCAGTCAGGGCGTTTTCATCAGCTGCGCTCGAGAAGCGTGACGTCTATCTCCTGGGTTTTGATTCCCTGGTTGATCGAAGGGGGTTCAGTAGGTATTTCGAATCAGAAGCACCATGGGATCAGTACTTGAGTAGCGAAGGATTTCGGACTGTCGACGGTGTGCAGTCTCCAGGCGAGAACACCAAGGCAACCTACACACGGATATTGGATCTTTCAGAGACTCCCAACCATCACCGTAGTATCTACACAACTCCCTATGCGGTGTTCGAGCTCGCCAAGTCCCTACATTACAGAACGCAGTTTCTCTTCCACAACAATCACTTTGGCCGCGGTGTGAGCCCTTACTGGGACTACCATTACCCTTCTTCCAGCATTGGCGTCTGTCCATTTGTGCCTCGCACATTCGGACTGTACCTGTGTAGAGACGTCATCGAAGAGAGTGTCGAACGCGTGCTTCAGATCGACGACGATCTCATGACCTTTGCGAGCGAGCTGAAAGACCGGATTCGCGTCGCTGGCAGTGATGATGACCGCTGGCTTACCATTGCGCACACATGGACTCCAAACCACACTGACGACGACTACCGCCATAGCGATAAGACGGCGAGGGACGCTTTTCGCGCTGACTATCGCGCCGGAGCAGCGCGAGCTGTTGGTTATATGCGCCAGTTCATCACAACCATCAAGAAGCACGATCCAGCGGCGGTTATTGTCGTGTTCGGAGACCACGGTCCATGGCTCAGTCGCGGCTGGGAAGTTGACACTGATGTAAAAGCTCTGTTTACTGAACACGAAATGCAGTCCGACCGACGCGACGTTACCTTCTACGTCTATCCTGATGACTTTTGCCGTGGAACCATTGGAGACGGGTATCAAATGCATACGGTTGTTAGGGACGCATTTGATTGTCTCGCCAAGAGTGAGAAGGACAGTGGATCGTCCGAGTCACTTGTAGATGGTGCGATGGTGCCTGCCATCAACCGAGATCGCGCTGACATCCGACGAAACCCATAGCGTGAAAGCAGCGCCTTCCCTTTCGATGTCAGACGAACGTGGTCCCAAGCCCGCGACGGTCCTCGCTCTGGTCCTCACGCACAACGCGCCCGATGTGCTCCGGATGTGCGTCACGAGAGTGCTGGATCAGATGGAGCCGGGCGACCAGCTTATGGTCATCGACAATGCCAGCGAGCCGGCCGCCGCTGCAACCATCGCGTCCCTAGGGCTATCTCATCGCGTCGACATACTTCGGCTGGAACGAAATCTTGGCCCTGCCGGAGGATACGCGCGCGGTATTCGCCGGTTCCTTGAAACAGATCACCCGCTCGTGTGGATCGTAGACGATGACATGCTTCCCGGCCCAGGGACGCTGGCGCACCTCCGTCGCACCTGCTTAATGGAGGCGGATCCGGTCATTGTCTTCCCTCGCGTTCGGGACCATAAGGGCAAGCCGTTCGATGTTCCCGCATGGTGCGGGGTGCTCATTCACAGACGCATCGTCGAGGATGTCGGCGTGCCGCGCGAGGAATACTTCTGGTGGGCTGAAGACACAGAGTACCTCCAGTGGCGGATTCCCCGGGCCGGTTATCGAACGCTACGGTCAGAGCAGGCGACGGTCATTCACGAAGCCGTTCGACGCGGCCCGACGAAACCCGCGTGGAAGTTCTACTACGAAACTCGAAACTTTGTGCATTACCGTCTCCACGTGCAAGTACCTGCGGGTGGGTCGCCCTACCGCTGCGCACGTAGGCTTCTCAGCACCGTGACCAGAACGATCGGCCGTATCCTGCTCCGGGAGGACCACAAGGTCACGAAGCTCCTGGCCGTCAAGAGAGGAATCAGCGACGGCATCGCCGCACGTCTGGGAATTCGGGAACAGGTGAGGGATACCGTTCGCCGCGCACCGCGTGTCTGATGTCTGGAGTAGTTGCTATGCACTCGATTTCGGCACTCTTCGAACACCAGGTGAGGACGAATCGCGACCACTTGGCGGTCAGCGCCGTCGACCAGAATCTGAGTTACCGACGACTCAATGAGGCCGCAAACCGGTTGGCGCGAGTCGTCCTGGCTACAACGCCACGCACCGACACCGTCGGCGTGCTGATGGGCCACCGAGCATCCACCATCGTCGCGATGCTCGGTATTTTGAAAGCCGGCAAGATCTTCGTCCCTCTCGATCCGCGACAGCCGCCGTCGCGGACGCTTCAGATACTCGGTGATTGTGGTGCTGAGGTTCTCATCACGGACCGGCAGAACCAGCTTCTGGCGAAGGCAATGCGCCGTTCAGATCTCACGGTTGTCGACCTAGAGACGATTGATACAGCTGTGCCGTCTGACGACCTCGGGCTCTCGATCGCAAGAGAGTCACCGGCGTGCCTAATCTACACGTCCGGCTCGACAGGATCACCTAAGGGTGTCGTGCAAACCTATGACGGTCTGCTGAAGCGGTCGAAGGCATTTGCAAGCGTGCTCGGGGTGTGTCCGGAAGACAAGCTATCGCTCGTCGCAGCCTCCTCTGTCGCACAAGGGGTGTCCGGCGCGCTTCAGGCGCTGATTCATGGCGCGTCGGTCCATCAGTTTGACCTACGGGAACTGGGTGTGGCGGAACTGGGGACATGGCTGAAGCAGCAGTCAATCACCGTGCTCACCTGCACTCCGAGTACGTTTCGCCATTTCGCCAAGACACTCTCGACCGGAACGGAGTTTCCAGCGCTGAGAGTGATCAGGCTTGGAAGCGAGCAGGTCCTCCCTCACGACTTCGAGCTGTATCGGCGACATTTCGGCCGCCGGTGCGTGCTGGTGGGCACATTGGGTTCGACTGAGGCCGGCCCCGTCGCAACCTACGTCATGGATCATGACAGCGACGTCACCACCGTTGTACCAGCCGGTTATCCGGTGGCGGGCACGACCGTGAGAATTCTCGACGATGACGGTCGAATCTGTTCGGCTGGCGAGGCGGGCGAGATTGTCGTGCACAACGACTTTCTGTCTCTTGGTTACTGGCGCGATCCTGATCGCACCGATACGGTGTTCGTCGAAATTCCAGGTGCGACCGGCCAGAGATTCTGTCGCACAGGTGATATCGGCACGTTGCGACCCGACGGCTGTCTGGAGTACCTGGGTCGCAAGAATCTCAGGGTCAAGATCCGAGGGTTTCGCGTAGAGCTCGAGGAGATTGAACGCTCGTTGTGCGCGCATTCACTCGTGCTCGAGGCCGCTGTCGTTGCGCGGCCTGACACAACCGGCGAGAGCAGGCTCGCCGCGTATGTCGTGTCCCGCGCCGAACGCACGCCGACAGTCGATGAGCTGCGAGCGCACCTGCGGTGCTCCCTGCCGGAACCAATGGTGCCCGCCTCGTTCGAGTTTCTTGTTTCGCTCCCGCGCACTGCGAGTGGCAAGCTTCATCGAAGCGCATTGCTCGAAGGCAGCGCTTCTCCCGTCCAGAGTGTCACCCGGCCGCCGCGGAACTCCGTGGAGATGGCGCTGACCAATCTGTGGGAAGAGTTGCTCGAGCAACACTCCATCGGTGTGACGGACGACTTCTTCGCGCTGGGTGGACATTCGCTTCTGGCGGCGAGGCTGAATGCGTCTATTGAGCGCGCGTTCGGAGTCAAGTTGCCCCTGGCCACCTTCTTGACCACTACCACGATCGAACGCCAGGCAGAACTCGTCCGCGCACGAGGCAAACAGGAGGAGTGGCCGCTGCTCGTGCCTCTCCGCTCCGGCAGCATCAAACCGCCGTTGTATTGCATTCATCTGGGAGATGGCAATGTTCTGAGCTACCGCGATCTGGCTCGACATCTGCCGATCGATCAGCCCTTATATGGCCTCCAATCGCGCGGCCTCGATGGAATCGGCCGCATCCACACGCGCATCGAGGATATGGCACGCGACTACGTCGCGGTGATTCGCAAGATGCAGCCACGAGGTCCGTACGCCATTTGCGGCTGGTCGTTTGGCGGGATCGTGGCGTTCGAGATGGCTCGTCAGCTTGCGGGTGTCGGACAGACGGTCGAATTACTGGCGCTGTTTGATACGCGCGCGCGGCGATCTGTCATATCAGTGCGCAAAATGTCCGCGCGCGCGGCGAGTGACATCAACGATGTGCTTCGGGGACGTTTGCGAGGCAGCTACGCCGGCAAGAAGATTCGTAGCGCAAGACGAGTCGTCGCGAACTGGGTCTGGCGCAGGCTGATACTCTGGCATCGTCGGGGTGGCTGGCTGCCCAGGGCGCTGAAGAACGTGACGCAAGCCAACAAGAGTGCTCGACGGGACTATACGCCGCAGTCGTACTCTGGCGACGTAACGGTATTCAGGGCGCGACCGACGGGCCCTCCGCCGTCCGGTGAAACCCTCGGGTGGAGGGAGCTCGTGACCGGCGAACTGGAATTTCATGACGTTCCCGGCAACCATCTCACCATGGTCTTCGAACCCCATGTCCGAACGCTCGCCGCGCAGCTCGCGAAGTGCCTCGATCGAGCTCGGATGGCCACCCACGTGAACGGCGGCGGTAAGGCCGCATGAGCCTGATGCCGTCGTGCCTTGCCGTGAATCAAGTGCACATATGGTACCGGTTGACCGAAATGCTGGGTCCGTCGGCGATGGCAGGCGCGCATACGCTCCTGTCGGCGGAGGAGAAGCAGCGGCATGACCAGTTTCGGCAGCCATCCGATCGACGTGACTATGCCGTTGCTCATGCGCTGCTTCGATCGTCACTCTCACGCTACGTCGACGTTCCCGCCGATGCGTGGAGCTTCAGGCTCGACAGCGCAGGCAAACCTGAGCCGTCGGCGTGGGCAGCCTCACGCACGAGCCTCAGGTTCAATCTCTCGCACACGCGAGGAATTGTGGCGTGTGCGATCACAGCAGGCAGGTCCGTTGGCATCGATGTCGTCAGCATGGAAGCAGACTTCGACTACGCCGCCGTTGCCTCGCGATGCTTATCCCCTGATGAGTTGGTCCATCTGAACGCTTTGCCTGACAAAGACCGGCCGGCGCGTTTCATGGAGCTGTGGGCGCTCAAGGAAGCCTTCACCAAAGCGACCGGGCGAGGTCTATCTGATGAAATATCCACCTTCGGGTTCTTACTGCGGCGGAACGCAATCCGCTTCATCGCACCCGGCTATCTCAACGAGAAGATGTGGCAGTTCGGACTGTTCATTGTAAAACCGCACTATCGAATTGCTGTGGCGATCGAGTGCCCGAACTACAAGCCTTTCACCTTCAATGTCAGGTCTGCGGATGGCAGTCCTGAACCTGAAGCCGCAGCCTGGTAGACACCAAAGTTCCCCCGGCCGACACTCTCAACATTCCCGAGCGGCGTCGATAGTTTTTGTGTGGAGAAGCTGGACCGAATAGTCGCGGCGCTGCGTGGTGAGGCACCAGACCGGCCTCCCTACAGCTTCTGGACGCACCTGCCGGGGCTCGACCTCGACCCGGTGCGGCTTGCCGAGGCGACCGCTGCATTCTGCGCCCGCTATGACCTCGACTTTGTGAAGACCATGCCCAACGGCATGTATCCTGTCGAAGATTGGGGCTGCGTGTGCGACTACAGCACGATCGCACAGGGCGGCGTCGCGCGCGTCGTCCACGCCGCCGTTCTGACCCCGGCGGATTGGGATCACCTCGACCGGATCGACGTCGCGACAGGCTCTTTCGGTCGAGAACTCGACCACTTCGCACGCGTGACTGAGCTCGTCGGCCCTGGAACTCCAGTACTCGCAACAGTGTTCTCCCCTTTGACAATTGCCGCGAAACTCTCGGCAGGTGCATACCGCGCGCATCTCGAGCGAAATCCGTCGGCGGTGACGCGCGCGTTGGAGATCATCACCGACGCGACGTGCGCCTTAGCGTGCGAAGCCGTCTCCCGCGGATGCGCGGGAGTATTCCTGGCCACACAGGAAGCGCGCTACGGCGTGCTGGACGAGGCAACCTACCGGGTGTTTGGCGAGCCGTACGATCGGCGGGTGTTGAAGGCCGCGACGCTTGCGGGTGGATGGTTCAATGTCATCCATATGCACGGAGAGAACGTCATGTTCGAGCTCCTGGCGCAATACGACGTGGCGGCGGTCAACTGGCACATCGGCGAAACGATGCCCTCCATCCACGACTACCGCGCCAAGGGTGGTGCCCAGCCCATTCTGGGCGGCCTGCGGCGCGACCATCTCACCGGTCGCGACCACACCGCCATACTCCGGGATATCGAGCATGCCATGGTGGACACCGACGGAAAGGGCATCCTGCTTGCGCCGGCGTGTGTGATCCGTCACCCGGTCGACGACGCCACGCTCGGCTTCGTAGCGAGTGCCATCAAGGGGCTCGCATCCTCGCCTACGTTCCTTCCACGTGCACGCGCCGGTCTGCCCGAACAGGTTGCGGGAAGTGGGACATAAAGCGCTCATGACGACACTGCACGTCAAGCGCATCGCTTATCAGGCTTACCTTCATCTTCCGTTTACTCAGGGAATATTCAGAGTCATAAGAAGCATCCACGTCCCAGCCTATCGTATTCGCAGATGGCTGAGATTCAAGGGACCATTCTGCCTGAAGACAAGTGAGGGCAGGCACGTACTCATGATCAATTACGGGAACACGCTCGAGAACGAAGTATTCTGGCGAGGTGTCCGGGGTTGGGAACCCACTTCCGTCGAACTGTGGACAAGGCTCTCCTTAACGTCCAACGTCATTTTGGATGTCGGAGCCAACACGGGTCTTTATACCATTATGGCGGGACACACAAACGCCGCAGCCAGGCTGTATGCCTTTGAACCGCTGCCAGACATCTGCCGAAGGCTGGAGCAAAACCTCCGCCTCAATCGAATATCTGCGGTCGTACTGAATGTTGCCCTCTCCAATGAAGCAAGGGAACAAAGAATCTTTGCAGCACAGACGATTAGCGGCACCTTCGATCAGGCGTCTTTGAATGCAGATTTAACGGCTCACCGAGACCGGCACGAGATCCCGATCGTTACGCGAAGACTTGCGGACGTGCTTGAGGATGCCGCAATTGACGAAGTTGACCTGATGAAGATCGATGTGGAGACTTTTGAGGCTGAGGTATTGGAGGGGATGGGCAACTATCTGGAAAAGACAAAACCGACCATGCTCATCGAAATCCTGAATCAGGATATCGCACGGAGGCTGTCGCATCTGATGAACGGTCTCGGATATTCATTCTATCGGGTCGACGAAACTGGCAGACTAAGTCCGTTGGATGATCCGTCGAAAGCGGTACACAGGGGTAATTACCTGTTTCTCAATCCAGCCAAACATGGTGACGTCGTGAAGGACTTCACCATCAGTTAGCAGGCAAACGCCTTCTGCACGAATCGGCTGTGGTGGATCGGCACCTACCGTCCGTCGAGGTTCAGCCGGCGATTGGACTGGACATCTCGCAGGACATTCGCTGAGCCGTCCGGAAACGTAATTACCAGATCGATGTTGGTCTCGCCTCCCAAGCCGAAATGAGCGACGGGCACCTGGCCACTGGCGTAGCCGTAGCCCGTGCCGATCTCCTGCAGGCCCAGTAACGCGCTCGGACGCCACAACTCACCCGCTTTGTAGACGCGAATCTTCGCGCCAATCCCCATCCGATTCGTTCTTTTGCCTCGCACGCTCACCTCGAGCCATCGATTACCGCCGCTGACGTTTTTCAACAGCCGCGAGTAATTCCCGCTGAACCAGTTCCCCAGAAAAAGATCGATGCTGCCGTCGCCGTCATAGTCGCTAGACGGGCCGGCAGGAAAGTACACGTTCGGTTTCCCTGCCGAAATCTGTCGCACCGGCTCGAAGCGAGGAATGCCCCGCTCAAGGCCAACATGGCGGAACACCAGGGGTGTCACCTCGCCGCGGCTATCGAGCCATGCCGCGGAAAAATACAAATCCGGCCATCCGTCGTTGTCGAAGTCCTGCACTTCGAGGTGCGGGGACTTCGTACTCAGACGTGCCGGAAGGCCGGCCTCCGCGGACACGTCGCGGAACACGGGCACGCCGCGCTCGAGACCTTCGTTGAGGTACACGCGATTGCTGGCGCGTTCGTGATGGATGCCGACGACAAGATCCGCACGGCCGTCACGGTTTAGATCGGCGAAGGCGGCGCCGGCGGGCCAGTCCTCGGAATCGACCGGCTTCCAGGCAAGAACCGTTTTGGGACGTGTTGGTTCGACATACCGGCCGTCGCCAGTACTCATGAACAACCGATTGCTGTGACTGACAAAGATGTCGGGCCGGCCATCGTCGTTGAGGTCCGCAATCGCGATCCCCAACCCGAACAGGTCGGTGGGGAGTCCGACCTCCGACGTCACATCGGTGAACCTGAGCGCTCCCGCGTTGCGACATAGCCTGCTGCGCGGGGCTGATCCAAAGCGATCCTCCAGCACCAGCAAATCCAACCCACCGTCGCCGTCGTAGTCGAGAACGCCGACGCTCCTGGTTGTGCCGACTGCTGTCAGACATCCTCCGCTGGCAGCGCTGACGTCAACAAATGTGCCGCGATCGTTGCGAAACAGCACGGAGCGGCGTAACTGGGCGTCTCGTTGCACCCCAGGTGCCAGTCTGCTCGAAAAGCGTGTGTTGTTCGCAACATACAAATCGAGCATCCCGTCGTTGTCCAGATCGACGAACACGGCATCGCTGGTTCGCCCGTGAAGCTCAACGGGCGGACTGGCAACCTGCTCGAATCGGCCGTTGGAGAGATTCCGAAACAATCGATTGGAAACGGGACCCGGCGCTGGCAGGTACTCGCTGTCAGGTCGATCGGCAAAGCCTCCCACGAACAGGTCCGCATCGCCGTCTCCGTCGATGTCGCCCCACGCGGCGGCATGAGCCATCATGCCATCGAGCGGTGCGCGCAGCCCCACCTGAATCGTCACATCCGTGAACCGAATCCTCTCCTCCCAGCCAACAAGCGGACCATGGGCGAGGCAGAGAAGAAGGCAGAGCAGCAGGCGGATGCGTAGCCGTGGCTGCTGCGACATCGTGAATCTCTATGGCTGTCGTTCAGACTTGGGTATGTGAACCACCGTCAACGCAGCGCCGTCCCAGGCCAGACGTCCCCGCACCGGACCGGATCGATTGCCGTTCCACGTGATGTAGAGTTTGTCGCCCTCAGGCGAGACGGCCGAGCTGTAGGTTCCAAGAGGTACGTAGCCGTACCTGTCTTTGTAAAACGGATGCAGAAACGCGATGACCTTCTTCGTCCGCGTCTTGACGTCGAACTGCACGACCGGTGACCCATCCTTTTCACTGCGGCCGTGCGCTCCCGGTACGTAATAAAGGTAGCGCCCGGTCGGGTCGGCGTCGATAGACGTCACGTAGTCCTGGCTGGCGACAGCAGCCCTCCCAATTTCCTCGATCTGTTCCGTCCGCGTATTAAAGCGCCACAACCGGCCGTCGCCGCTCGACGACACGGTGTAGACGTACCCGTCGGGCGTCTCGCGCGTGGCTGCGCGAATCCCGATGCTTCCAGAAATTGGCACTGGGGGATGACTGTTTGCCGGGTCATATCGCATCAGCTGCCCGCCATCCTGATTGACGTAGTACACGCGGCCACTGGACTTCGCAAGAATCAGGTAGCGATAAGGCCCGTTTGGCGCGGAATGCAGCAGCTTGCGCGATTTGGCATCGTAGGCAAAGAACATGACCGCGCTGTCTGCAGAATCGCCCGCGATCGTGCCGCCGTAGAAAATCAGCCGATCGGGATCGAGCGCCCCTGTCGGAATGGAGTGCTTCGCGACCGGTCCATGCACAACGACCTCGGTCTTCCCGGTGCCGGGGTGTGTGCGGAGAATCCAGTCCCCGGTGAAGTGATAGCGATCGGTCGTGACGCGCGTCGAACCCCGGTGGGTGGCAAAGTACAGCCAGCCGTCATTTCCAAGATCGATCCGGCTGTGGATCTTGCTCGGCGAATAGTGTCCGTCGGGCAGATTCAGGAACTTGCGAACATCCAGGAGCGTGCGAAATGCGCGGGTTGCCGCATCGTATTCGAACACGTACGCGCTGCCGGCCGGGGCGCCGTGGTCACCAATGGCGGAATAGTATTTGCTGCCGACGGCAACACCATCGCCCCACACAGACCACGGGTGGCCAGGGTAGTTTTGCTCGGGGTAGTAGAGAAAATCGATCGTCGGCGGCGTGGTCGCAATCGTGACGCCGCTCGCCAAGGTACCGGTGGATTTCAGGAAGTCCGATGAACTGTCGGTGACGAACGCCTGGCCTGCGGGAAGGGCAGGCGGACGCCAGGATTCCTGCGCCAGCGCGGTCGCGGCAAGCAGGAATATCAGGGCAAGGCCAAAGCAGGCCACAACTCTGCGCAAGGGAGCCTTACGCCACAGTAGCGGGGATCCAGGCGGCCCACAATCATCGGAAGCGCTAAAAACGACTGGGAGGAAACGCTATCTCACTTTCACGTATTTCCTCAGCATCCGCGGCCTCGGCTCCCCGCCAAACACGTTACCGTGCTTGTCGACGGTCACGAACTCAGGGCCGCTGCCCGTTAGCGTTCGCGGATCGCCCCCATTGTCGAGGATGAACGCGGTCACCCAACCCGTCTTCGCGTCCCCGATCCGAATCCCCTGCTCCCACCCTGGATTGGTCACGTTGTCCGACTCCGAGTCGGCGACGTAGATCTGATCCTTGTCGTCAAAAGCAATCCCGCTCGGCGTGCCGAACTGCAGCCACGTCGAGAGGTGCTTCCCTTCCTGATCGAAAATCTGAATCCGGTTGTTCCCTCGGTCGGCGACAAACACGCGCCCGCGTGAATCGATCGCGATGCCGTGCAGCGTCCGAAATTCGCCGGGCGAATAGCCTGTCTTGCCCCACGCCTTGATGAACTTGCCGTCCTTCGAAAACTTCACGACACGATTGTTCTCGTTCACGCCGTGCCCGTCGGCCACGAAGATGTCGCCGTTGGCGGCGACGGCGACCGCACTGGGTGAGATGAAATGCCGCTCGTCGCTGCCGGGCACACCGGCCTCCCCTAGCGCCATCAACACCTTGCCATCGGGGCTGAACTTGACGACCTGATGGCCGTACTTCCCGCCCGCCTTTGCGGCCATGGCGACCGCGTCCTGACCCGCCGCATCCGTCGCCCACACGTTGCCGTCGCGATCGACGTGCAGCCCGTGCGGCCAGATGAACATCCCTGCACCAAAGCTCTTGATGACGTTGCCCTTGGCGTCGAATTTGTAAATCGTGTCGATGTTCTTGATGCGCCCGCTCCGGTCGAGGCAGTCGATGCCGAAGCGCCCGCCATTGGCCACGGTCACCGGATTGGTCTCATCGCATCTGATGAACGCCCAGATGCTTTCGCCGTCGATGTCTACATGCATCGACGCCGGCGGTCCCATTTCGCGGCCACCCGGTAGGCGCGCCCAGTCGCCGCCAGGAATCATCAAGCCACCACCATCCGCAAGACCTTTCACCGGCCGATACGGATTCGGCAGCCCGCTTTGCGCGAACGGTCGCGTTGTGGCAAACGCCATTAGTGCGACGAGGCTCATCGCCGCGATCGATGTGGTGCGATGCGTCTTCGACATGATGTCGCCTTTCTGCAATCAGGAGGGTCTATCCTACCGCAGGCCGAATCCGACAATGGATGCTATGCTCGCACGCTCGTTTTCACAATTCATCTCGCCGCAACTGGAGAACGGCATGACGTGCCTTACGGGCAGCTCTTTCTGTCGCAGCAGGCCGGTATCGCGACCGCGCTCGACGCACTATGGGTGGTCATCTTTGCTCTATATCTGCTCGCGGAGAACACCTTGGTCCGGCTAAAGCCTAATGCCTTTCGGAAATTGGTGTACACGGCGCTACACGAGTTGAAAGTGCAACGGTCCTTCGATCGAGGATGTCTGCCGCAGTCGTGGCCAGGCCTTCAAGGGCTGGCGCACGGCCCGGGGACAACTGCGCGCGCGTCGCGGCGGTGTCACATAGCGCCGCATGCGCGCGTAGCCACGCCGCATGATGCGCTGGATCTGCGCCTCGGTCAGCACGCCGTGCCCCAAGTCGAGATAGAGCCACATCGGCTTCACGCAGCGCTCCAGGAGCTTCGCGAAACTGATCCGCAACACCGGCAGGTGCCGTCCGGCCGCGCGCACCCGCTCGGCGGCGAGGAGCGCACTGCCCAGCACGAGCGTGGCGATCTCCTGCGCGCCGGTCACGACGGTGTGACTCTGGAGCACATCGGTCTTCCGCACTTGGCGTTTCAGTTCGCGAAAATACAGCTCGTGCTCCCACCGCTGCGCGTAGAGCTGCGCCAGCTCGATCGCGGGGGCCGTGCGCGGATCGAGCAGACTGGTCCACAAGCGCAACGCGTGCGGGCGACGCCCCGGCCGCCCGACACGGACGCGAATCTCGCGCACCTCGAGCCATTCGAGGATACGCGTCGGATTGTGCCGCGCGCGCAGGGCCATCGTGACGAGGCGCGTACCGTCGGGGAGGCGCTTGATCACGCGCGTGTGAGTCGATCGCCGGGCGCGCAGGACGAAGTGACTGCCGACATCCGTGCACGCCGCGCGCACGTGGATCAGAAAGGCGTCGGCCACCCCATACAACCGATCGCCGAGCAACAACGCTCGCTTCGGCAGCTGCGCCAGCAGCCGCTGGGCCAGCGCCCATTCCGATTCGCCCTGGCGACCAATCGCGGCGGCGAGCGGATTGTGCAGGCCCACTTCCAACAGGACCGCGGTGGTCAGCTTGGCAAACGCGGCACGTCCCCGGCGCGTCCGCGCTTTCTCGACCGTCGCCGTGATCTGCGGCGTGTTGGTGAGGCTGAACGTCGTCCCATCGAGGGCGACCAGGCGCCACCCGCGCCAGAACGCCTCGCGATGGCGCCGCGTCGCCTGGGGTCGCAAGACCCGCCGCATCAAGTCGGCAAAGAGGTCCCAGGGCAAGCGCGCCCGCCGATCGGCCCACGAACTGTCGGCCAGCGCGTCCGCGAACAGATCCGCCGAATGCTCGGCCAACGTGCCGGTCCCCTGCATCACGTGAAACGTCAGCGCGGGCAACAGATCGCGCCGCGGCACTCGCGGTTTGCGGCCGCGCCGCGGCGGAATCGCCGGGATCCCCCGTGCCCCGACGAGCTGCTCCCACGCCGTGAGAAAGCCGGGCCGCGCCGCAGAGTGAGATCGGGAATGTATCGCCATTCCCAGCGTAAGTACCGATTTCAGGAGAAATGTACAAGAGAAATCTCACGGCAACGAATTTCCGAAAGGCATTAGGCTTTAGCCGGACACTACGTACCACCGAAAAGCGCTCAAGTGACCTTGATCAACAGACTCCTGACCTCCTGATCTCTTGTTCTCTTGTGGATCGTGAGTCGCAGCGGATCAGGGAAGGTCCCGGAGAATGCGGAGGATGGCTCCCAGTCGCGAGATCCTGCCTTCGAGGTAGATCGGCCAGTGCTCTCCAATCGGCCCGCGCGCTCCTTTGAGAAGCCGATCAAAGACGCCCTGCGCGTCGCCATACATCTCGTACTTCTCGATGCCTGCAGCTCTCAGCACGTCGGCTGTAATAAATCCGGCGTTGAAGAACAGCAGCGCGTGCCACAGGTTGGCCGGCGCGGGTCGGCCGAGCCGCGCAGCGGCATCGTCGACATCCTTTATTAATAGCGATCCCCAGGCGTGCGACGCCTCGTGAAACATCATCTCGAGGGCCGCAAAACCCTTGTGCCTCGGATCGGTGGCCGCAATCTTGACATGCGTGGGGTAGATCGTCGTGTGAGCGTTGCCGGGGCGCCCTGCATCGGGAACGACATCCACACGGACGGGCTGCTCCGGCCATGTCGTGCCATACGAGGCAGCTACTCGCGCGGCAATGTCGGCACCGTGGCGATCCAGCAGCGGCTGGAGCCTCGCGATGAACGCGTGGTTGTCAGCATCATGCGTTGGCCATCGATAGCGCCGATAGACGGGCGCCGCGTTGTGCAGTACCTCACGCGCGCTGACTGATATTTCCGTTGCGTCCAGCGACGGTTTCGATTCGGCTTCTGCCACGTGGCCCGTCAGGATGATCAGGCCCCGATCGCCCAGGAGCGAATGCGAGCCGTGGCGTTCGCGGTAAATGGCAATGGCCTTCGCCCATTCATCCTGCTCTCTTGTGGTGGCGGTGGTCGGCAGCGGCTCTGTAATTGGCTCGCCGGTCCGACCGAGGGCATGAAGGTAGAAGTGCAGGTTTATCCAAAACGCACTGTGGAAGCTGAAGAGCGCGGTCTGCGCGCTGATGTCAGAGATCGTCAGAGTCGCCGCGGCAATGCAGGCTAACGCAACTGGAATGGGTTCGCGCCTCATGGTCACAACTATCCCGTAGACAGTCAGACGCGGTCTTGAACGGATGAGCAGCCTCGGCGCCGCCAGACAGCTGGCGACTCTCCAACCAGATCCACGGCCTCGCGGGTAAAGTGCGCCTGGTCGCTGTAGCCCGACGCGGCAGCTGCTTGCGCCAGCGTCCAACCCCGGTTCATCGCGGCCAATGCCCGGTGAAGCCGTTGGATGCGCAGGGCAAGTTTTGGGGACAGTCCAATTTGACTACGAAACCGATCGTAAACGCTGCGACGCGAGAGGCGCATCGTAAACGCGAGCTCGCGGACCGATGTTGCCTTCATCGGTTGAATCGCGTGTCTCACTTCTGGCGCCCGGATCGAGCTCGCAAGAAATGCTGCCAGCTTACCAACAGCGGCATCCGAGCCGAGCCCTGCCATCTCCTCGACCAACCGCGCGCCGGCGTTCCCGAAAATACTGTCAATCTCCACGCTGCGATCGGTCAACCGGTTCGCATCGTCTCGCACGAACCGCGCTAACACTCCTGGCCGGAGACGCGCGCCGATCACGACCATGCGATCGCCGACTCTTGCGTCGTAGTACATGGTTCGGGCGCCAACCACGTGACAATGTGCCGAAGGCCCATCCATCGTCTTCGTGATCGAAAAGATCAGATGCGCGCTCGTGTCAGGCACGATTCGCCACAGGCCACGCGGCCGAACGCCTAATATCCAGAAATGGTCGACGGCGTTGCGCAGTGTCTCTGGCGGCGCGATCAGACGTGCGTCACGATCGTGTCCGCCTTCATCGAGCCAAATCACTTCGTCACCTTCGTTCCAGAATGGTCATGGAATCCTCGAGCGCTTTATCCTACCGCTGCTCTTCTGATTCTCAAGACAAGAAAGTCTGCTTGTGGGATGACTTCTCGAGTGCAGCGATCCATCATGACTCTTCACCCGAAAAGCGAATTGACTTCGACTAGTTGCCCATGTAGAAGTACCAGGCCACTAAAAATGTCCCGCTCAAAATTGTTCCTCTCAGTTGCTGCGCTCCTGTTATTGATTTCAACGCCGATTCGAACAGCCGATCAGACGTTGATCGCTCCGGGCTCGACGTGGAAGTACAACGACAGCGGCGCCAATCTTGGCAATACCTGGAGCGCTCCAGCCTACAACGACGCAAGCTGGCCGTCTGGTGCTGCTCAACTCGGCTATGGCGATGGCGACGAATCGACGGTGATGTCGTACGGAACGAGCACGACCAACCGTCGCATCACGTATTACCTTCGTCGCAGTTTCACAGTCTCGAATCCTTCGTCTTTTAGCGCACTCAGTGTGCGCTTCATACGAGATGACGGGTGCGTGATCTATCTGAACGGTGTCGAGGTCGCACGATCCAATATGCCGGCCGGCACGGTGAGCTACACAACGCTGGCGCCAGTGGCCATCGGAGGCGCCGACGAGAGCGCGTGGCTCGAGGCGCCCATCGATCCTGCTCTGCTCGTCGCTGGTACCAACGTCCTGGCAGTCGAAGTCCATCAACAGTCGGTGACGAGCACAGACGTGAGCTTCGATCTCGAACTTCGGGCGACCGGAACTCAACCGCCGCTGCCGGCAGTCACGCTCACATCGCCTGCGCATCTGAGCACGACGAACACATCGGCTGTGACGTTCGCGGCGACGGTTTCGGCGCCAGCCGGCCTCGTCAGCGCGAGCCTGTATGTGGGAGGCCCGCCCCAGACCGTCGTATTCAGCGGCCCGTCCCAGGTGCTGGATGCACAAATCTCGGCAGATTCGCCGACGACCGCTAATGGCAATGGCGTCTCCATCAATGTGGATGGACAGACACCTCATGCCCACGGATTGATCAAGTTTCCAGCGCTGATTGGGAGTGCTCCCGATCGCGTGCCGGCAGGGACGACGATCACCTCGGCCGTGTTGCAGGTGAACTGCACCAACCCCGGCAATACGCTGCGGCTGTACCGGCTGACCCAGGACTGGGTCGAAGAGCAGGCCACGTGGAATCAGCGCGCAACTGGGCTGACTTGGGCGAATGCCGGCGCCGACGGCGCAGGCTCGAACGCTGGGGTTTCGGCAAACGGCGACTGTACGGCCGTCGGCCAGAGGCTGATCGATGTCACGCGTTTCGTGCAGGAGTGGGCGAACGGTGCGCCGAACTATGGCATCGTGCTGACCGACTCTGGTGTTGATGGAATCGACTTTTCGAGCAGCGAATCAACAGCCTCACCGGTCCTCACGGTCGCGTACAAACCGACCCAGACTTCGCTTGGAACCCAGTTGCTTTCAGGTGTCACCGCCGACGTGAGCTTCTCGGGTGATCTTCCGCTCGAACAAACGGTTTTCTGGAATGTCCGGGTCACCGACGCGCTGGGCCAGCAGAGCTGGGCGCCGGTCGATTTCCAGCTGACGATCGACGCGCTTGCTCCTGATGAACCCGTACTCGTGTCGCCGCCGAATGGGTCCAGCAACGTCGCCACCTCAACGACACTGTCGGCCACCGTCAGCGATCCGGGGCTCGGGCCACTCGACGTGAGCGTCTCATTGCGGCGCGCGGCCGCGCCGGAATTCACGATTATCGCCGTGCCCGATACCCAGTTCTATTCGGAGTCGTATCCGGCGATCTTCACGTCGCAGATGCAATGGATTATCGACAACAAAGACGCGCGCAACATCGTCTTCGTCACGCACGAGGGCGACATCGTGAATCAGAACACGGTGATCCAGTGGGAACGCGCCAACACCAGTCTGAGCATGCTCGATGGCGTCGTGCCCTACGGCATGGGACCGGGCAATCACGATCTGCCGACGACGATGTTCAATCAGAACTTCCCATACACGCGCTATCAGAGCGAGCCGTGGTATGGCGGCCACTATCCGTCAAATACCAACGACAACAACTTCCAGTTGTTCTCAGGCGGTGGGATGGACTTCGTGATCGTCCATCTCGTGTTCTGTCCGCCAGCCGCAGCCGTCACCTGGGCCGATGGCATCTTCAAGCAGTATCCCAATCGCATCGGCATCATGACGACGCACGCCTATTTGAACGAATCGGCGCTACGCACGACACACGGCTGCGCGAGCACGCAATACCTGTGGGATGGCCTTGCGGTGCCGAATCCCAATCTGCACTTCATGCTGAGCGGGCACGTGCACGACGAGTCGCGGCGGACTGATATCGCAAACGGTCATCCGGTATTTCAGATGCTGGCGGACTATCAGGGCCGTACGAATGGAGGCGATGGCTGGCTGCGGATTCTGAGATTCGTTCCGGCCGAGAGCAAAGTCTACGTGCAGACCTATTCGCCGTGGCTGAATCGCTTTGAAACAGACGCCAACAGCGAATTCACCCTCGATTTCCCCATGGGGGGCGCCTTTACAACGATCGAAACCACGAGCGCGCCCAGCGACTCGACGCTGTTCGTCACGCCGCCCGCATTGGATCCCGATACCAGCTACGAGTGGAAGGTAACCGTCACAAACACGAGCGGCAAAACCCGCACCGGGCCCGTCTGGTCGTTTACCACTGCGCCGGATGGCACGGTCAACCGGCCGCCGCTTGCCCAAAACCAGTCTGTCGCCGTGCAGGAAGACGGCTCGGTGGGCATTACTCTCAGTGCCTCCGATCCCGACGGTGATGCGCTCGCGTACAGCATCGTCAGCGGCCCCGGACAGGGCACGCTGACTGGTGACCCGCCATCGATTGTCTACCGGCCCGCGGCGAACTACAGCGGCACCGACAGTTTCTCGTTCCGTGCGAATGACGGCAATTCGAACAGCAACGCCGCAACCGTTTCCGTCACCGTGCAGGCGGTCAACGACGCGCCGGTATCGGCGCCCGAGTCGTATTCGGTCCAGTCAGGCGCCACGCTCTCAGTGAGTGCTCCCGGCCTTCTTGCCAACGATAGCGATATCGACAGCGCTTCGCTGACAGCCGCGGTGGTGACTGGTCCGGCCCACGGCAGCCTGACGCTTGCATCAAACGGGTCGTTCAGCTTCACGCCGGCGGCCGGATACTCGGGTCCAGATTCATTTACGTATCGCGCGAGCGACGGAGCGGCGACCTCAGCAACGACGACCGTTTCAGTTACCATCCAACCCGCTCCGCCTCCTCCACCGCTGACGATCTTCACGGCAAACTTCAACTCGAGCGAGAACAGCTTCTCGTACAGCGACAACACGTTCAGAGGCGCGACCCAGTCGAGCTACGCGAGCGGCTCGCGCATTTCGTCTGGTGGATTCTCCGGTGGTGCGCTGCGAGTGCGGCTTGGCGGAGAAAACAGCAACACCATCAACGGCATGTCCGGCGGATGGCGCCGCACGTTCACGCTGAGCGCGCCGAGAACGGTCGTGGTGTCGTTCCGCTACAACCTCGATCAGGGGCCCGACTACGAAAGCGATGAGTTCAGCCAGGTGCTGGCCAGCATCGACGGTGCACTGGTCGGCGCGTCTCCCGTCGACTACGTCGCGCAGGTCACAGGAAACGGCAACGGCGGGAGCGCGATTGGCACGGGTTGGCAACTGTTCCAGAAATCGCTGGGTACGCTACCGGCGGGCACGCACACCTTGATTCTCGGCGGCTACAACAACAAAAAGAACAGCTCGTCCGAGCGGACGACTATTCTCATCGATGATGTTTCGGTCACGGCGCCGTAGACAGGAGTGTCCGCCGTAGCCTTGCCGAAGGCGGGAAACCCTGTACCACGTCGGCGGCGAACCGACGAACCGACGAACCTACGAACCTACGAACCGACGAACCCACGAACCCACGAACCTGACGAACCCACGAACCTGACGAACCCCTACGAACCCCTACGAACCCCACGAACCTCTCGAACCTCTCGAACCTCTATATTCCCATGTGCCGCGCCAGGAACGGAATGCCTCGCTTGCCCCAGAACAGATGCTCTCCTGGAAACACCTCCTGTTCCGTGAGGTCAGGCACGCCGAAGACGCTGTAGATCTTTTTCACTTCGTTGAAGCTGTCGATGCTCGCCTGAATCGGGAAAATGTTGTCTTTCTCGCCTGATTCCACGAACAACGGCCGTGGAGCTATCAGCCCCGCCACGTCGTACATTTCGGCCCAGTTCAGAATTCCTGGCACGTAGTTGTCGATGCAGTGCGCGAGGCTGCCGATGCTGTCCCGGAACGTATTTAGATAGCCGCTGACAAGGGCGACCCGGATGCGCTCGTCGAGTGCCGTCGAAAATACGGTGATCGTGCCGCCGCCCGAGATGCCCATGCAACCGACGCGCGCCTGATCCAACTCGGGCCGGGTCGCGATGTAATCGAGCGTTCGCGTGACGTCCCACACTCGCCAGCCGACCATCGTCTCGCCGACCAGCAGCGCTCCACCGGCCGCCGGGTCGCATGCCTTGCGCGACAAGCCCTGGCGAGCGTTAATCGGATCGCGACGGCATCCAAACCCCATTGGTTCGATGGCCATTGCGGCCATGCCGGATTCGGCCACCTGGATCGCGAAGTCGTGCTGATACCCTGCTTTATCAGTCCGCTCGTTGCCCAGCTCGTCGATGCCGACAATGTCGTCGACACCGCGGCCGTGGCCGGGTATGCAGATCATGACTGGCGCCGGCCGTGGTGCATTGTTGGGAATCAGGAGATAGGCGAGCACGCTCACGTCGGCCCGGCTGTCGAACACAATCTTCTCGCGGGTGTAAGCCGCAAACATCCGCCTGTCGAGGGTGGTCGGGCGAAGCGGCGAACGCTGGGCTGGAAAGCCGCCGACGAGCTCCGTCAGTTTCGATCGAAGCGCTTTCTGCCACTCCGCCGCTTCACTGCGTGTGCGCGCCTGAAATCGCAGCTGTCGGGGCAAGGCCGCATATCGATCGCGCGTGTACGCGACGGGATCGAATCCGCGGCCTTCAATCCCCTGAGTCACTCCCGTGAGCGGCCCGATGTAGGCGGGTGATACCGGCGCCGGCGTTTGCGCGTCAAGACGCACCGCTTGCGACGCGGCCGCCGCAGCAGACAGTCGAACGAGCTCGCGACGGGAAAGCTTTGTCATGGCGAGACTTTAACAGGAGATCAACTGTTTCGCATTTTCAAACTGCGTACGCTCACTTACTTGCCGGCACTTACGACCGTTGCAACTCCATCGCGACCTCTTCGAGCCTGTCGTAGCTGATGGCCGCACCCTTTTCCATACCCGACTTGATCACGGCGTCGCGCACGTCCCGCGACGGGTAGACGCACGTCGCGGTCAGCCGCGTTTTGCCCCCCTCCTCGGTGTAGACAGCGGTGACAACCGATTCGGCATCGGGAAATGGTTCATAGATTTCCGTGAAGACGAGGCGCGTGGGCGGGACGATCTCGCGATAGACGCCGTAAAAGACGACGTCGCCCATCGGAGCGCGTCCGACAAAGCGCCACGCGCCTCCAGGTCGCAGGTCGATCTCGCAAACTGGAACCGAGTATCGCTCGTCGAGAATGCCCCACCAGCGCTTGACGTGCTCGGGCTTGGTCATCGCCTCGAACACGAGGCGCCGGGGCGCATCGAACAGGCGAGTGATGACGATTTCGCGATCTGACGGGGTAGTGACTTTAAAGGTGTCGCTGTTTGCTGCGCGTGTGACGGCCATGTCTCTTCTCCTTCTTCTTCAGTTCCTGCTTTTTGAGTTGTTGCAGATAGTCATCGAGCCGATCCAGGCGGGCTTCCCAGATGCGGCGATAGCGCTCGGCCCAATCGGCCACTTCTTTCAACGGGGCGGGTTCGAGACGGCACGGTCGCCACTGGGCCTCGCGGCCGCGTGCGATGAGTCCCGCCCGCTCGAGCACGCGCAGGTGCTTGGACACGGCGGGCATGCTCATCTCGAACGGCTCGGCAAGCTCGGTGACCGAACATTCGCCCGAGGCGAGCCGGGCGAGGATGGCGCGCCGAGTCGGGTCGGCGAGGGCGGCGAACGTGTGGCTCAAGTGGTCGCTGGCCATGTATTAAACCAGTAAGTTAATTAACTTAATAGTTAAATACAACGGGAAGCCGTGCTCTGTCAAGGCGAATTTCGGCGGGTCTCGACCAATGAATGGTTGTCGGCCGGGTCTTGCTTTGTCGACCCGGCTCGACCGCTACGAAACGCCCACGGACTGTGACACGAGCTGAGTGGCGCCGACGTAGTCGATTTTGCCGGTCGCAAGGAGAGGCACGCTCGCCACCTGGACGATCACGCGCGGCACGAAGATTTCCGGCAGCCCCGCGTCTCGCGCGCCCGCCTGCAACGCCGGGCGAGTCACCTCGTCGCAATCCGTGACGAGAATCAGCTGCTCACCTCGCTTCTGATCCGGCACCGCGACAAGGGCATGGATGGCGTCGGGCCACAACTTCGAGATGAAGTCCTCGACTGCGCCCAGCGGCACCATCTCGCCCGCCACTTTCGCAAACCGCTTCGCACGGCCGCGAATCGTCACAAACCCATCGGCATCGAGATCGACGATGTCGCCCGTGTCGTACCAACCGCCAAGCGGCGGCTCGAGCACGCCCGGTGCTTCGGCCCGGAGGTAGCCAAGCATGACGTTCGGTCCGCGCACGAAGAGGCGACCGCCATCGGCAATGCCCTCGACGCGCTCGACCCGAAGATCGATAGCGGGAAGCACCCGTCCGACGGTGCCTGACTTGAAGTGCATCGGCGTATTCACGGCAATGGCAGGCGCGGTTTCAGTCGCACCGTACCCTTCGAGGATGCGGATGCCGAACTTCTCGAACCAGGCCCGACGTGTCTCGGCCTTTACACGCTCAGCGCCTGCAAAGACATAACGCAGCGAGTAGAAGTCGTAGTTGTCGGCCACCCGCGCGTAACCGGCAAGGAACGTGTCTGTTCCGAAGAGGATCGTGGCGTTGATCCCGTACGCAAATTCCGGAATCGTCCGGTAATGAAGCGGCGACGGATACAGGAACGTCCGCACACCGGCCAGAAGCGGAAGGAGCAATCCGCCGGTCAAACCGAAGCTATGAAACACCGGCAAGGCATTCAACACCACGTCTTTTGGATTGACGTCGACCACCGATGCGAGCTGATACCGGTTCGACAGCAGATTGCGGTGGCTCAACACAACGCCCTTTGGCGTCCCCTCCGATCCCGACGTGAACAGGACAACTGCCGGATCGTTGGCGCGCTCGGGCCGTTGGCGCGGCCGGCTCATCAGCGCACGGACGAGGGCAACGATCCGGGTCGTCAGGCCGATCTCGGCGCGGACGTCCTCCAGATACACGATCGTGGCGTGGGGCTCGAGCGCCGCGATGAGCGCTTCGAGCTTGGCCTTCTCGACAAATCGCCTGGCCGTGAGAATCAACGAAATCTCGGCCGCCTGGCACGCCGCTCGAACAGACGCCGACCCCGCCGAGAAGTTCAGCATCGCCGGCACGCGGCGGGTCGCCTGCAGAGCAAAGAAGGTGACAACCGCGCCGCGCGATGTCGGCAGCAACACGCCAACCCTCTCGGAGGGCCGTGTCCGCTTCGCGAGAGCCGAGCCAAGCGCGTAACTCGCGGCAATCAGCCCGCGGTAGCTCATCGGCCGCTGCTCGAGGTCGTCTGCAACCAGATGCCCACCTCCGTGCTGCCGGCGCGCCTCGAGAAGCGCATCGAACAGCGTCGTATCGACCGGCGCGGCCGCAAACGTCGACCTGACCATTTCGTCGCCGAGCGAGCGGCGAAGAGACACCCGTCGAGCGCGACCGGCGAGTCCCTCGGGCGTCTTCAGCCTCGTCGCCGGAAGAACTCGAACCTGAATTCTCGGAAAGAGCCGGCGTCGCACCTTCCCCGCCAGCCGCGAGAATGGTGTGAACTCAACCCCGTCGATGCGGACCGGAACCAGCGCCGCTCCCGTACGCTCTGCAATGACCGCCGGTCCGTCGTACACCTTCATCAGCGACCCTGTCGTCGTGATGCGCCCTTCCGGAAAGATGATGCACGACGATCCGCGCTCGACTGCACGAATCATGGCGCGAATCGACAACGGATTCGTCGGATCGACCGGTAGCGCGTTGACAAACATCAGGAACGGCTTTGCCCACCATTTCTTCGCAATATGGGTGTCCACCGCAAAGATCGGATCTCCTGGCAGGAATGCCCCGAGAAGGAGTCCGTCGAGAAACGAGGCGTGGTTGGCAGCGATGACGGCCTTCGGCAGTGCCGCACGCGCGTGTTCGATGCCCTGAACCTCCACCCGATACAGCAGACGTAGCGCGAGTCGCAACAGGCTCTTCGCCACTGCGCGGCGAAGGATCCACGCCGCAACAACCGCCACCGCCATCGTCGCGAGCCCGCACAACGCGAAGAGCGCTCCCATCGTCAGGCCACGCGCCGCGAGCACGGCCGCAACGATCGCCGCAGTCGTCATGGCCAAGGCATTGATGATGTTGTTGGCGGCGATGACGCGGGCGCGATAACGCGGTTCGCTTTCGTGCTGCAAAAGCGCATACAAGGGAACACAGAACAGGCCCCCAGCCACGGCCAGGCCTGTCAAATCCGCGAGGACGCGCCAGCTGCCCGGCGTGTCAAGGAAGGCGGCCACACCTACCAGTTGATCGCCGGCCACGCGTCCCGTGCTTGCCAGATGCAGATCGACCGCAAAGCATCCCATCGCCAACGCCGCCAGCGGAACATGCCGCGCGCTGACCTCACCGTGCAGGAGGCGCTCGGCCAGCATCGATCCCGCGCCGACGCCGATCGCGAACAGTGCGAGCATCAGCGTCACCACGCGTTCGTTCGCGAAGATGACGTCCTTGGCCAACACCGGCAATCCGGACACGATGGTCGCACCAAACAGCCAGAACCACGAGATGGCGAGAATCGGCAGCAGCAGCGCCGGCCGGCCCGTCACGTGCTGGATGACGGCGATCGAATCGTGGAAGAGACGCGGCCTGGTCGTGGCGTCGCCTGGATCGGGCAACGCTGGCGGAATCTGACGGGCCGCAAGCCATCCGGTGAAGGCACACGCGATGCCGCACGCCGCCACGATTGCGGCGCCGTTCGCGACGAGCACAATGCTTCCCCCGACGATCGTGCCCAGCAGGATCGCGAGGAATGTGCCGGCTTCGATCAGCGCGTTGCCGGCCACCAGCTCTTCGTCTCGCAGGTGCTGCGGAAGGAGCGCGTATTTGATGGGGCCGAACACGGTCGAATGTGTGCCGAGGCAGAAGAGCGCCGCCAGCAGCAGCGGAATGCTCTGTTGCCACAACCCCCACGCACCAATCGCCATGATCGCGATTTCCGCAAGCTTGACCCATCGCGCGATCGCTGCCTTGTCCATGCGATCGGCCAGCGTGCCTGATGCGCCCGAGAACAGAAAAAATGGCGCAATGAACAGGCCGCCCGCGATCATCACCAGCGAGGCCGCATCGATCCCCGCCTGCGCGGCAAGGCGATAGGTCACCATGATCGCCAGCGCGCTCTTCAGGAGGTTGTCGTTGAAGGCTCCCAGAAATTGCGTGACGAAGAGCGGCGCGAACCGGCGTGACGTCAGGAGCTCGAACGATCGCATACTGCCTCCCCTTAGGCGCCGTCGGGTAGCGCAGGGCTTCAGCCCTGCCTTGCGGCGCGGCAGGCCTAAAGGCCTGCGCTACCGTGGTGACTGGTCTCCGGAATTAACTGTCGTAATCGCGGCCCACGCGGAGGCAATGAGACGCTCGCACAGCGAGCGCATGTCCGACGTGATCCGTCCGTAAGCAGCGAACTGCACGGGTTCGAGCACGACGCCGAACACAAGGGCAGTTGCGAGATCAGCGCTTTGCGCCGGAATCTCACCAGACGCTATCCCCCGAGCGATGACCGCGCGCATCACCGACACGGGTGTCGGCGTCGCATCGGCCAGCCGTCCGAGCTGCCCGTGCTGTGTGAACACGAGGAATCGAAAGAGCGTCGGGTTCTCGTCGTGCGCCTCACAAAATCCGCGGATCATCGCACCGACTTTTCCGCGCGCCGTTGACTCGGCCCCCGCCAACGTCCCGAGCCGCGCGGCGAACGCGGTGTAGTTCCGCTCGAAGAGGTGCCAGACCAGCTGCTCCTTGCCGGTGAAATGGCGGTAGAGCGCGCCTTCTGACAGTCCGACCGCATGCGCGATGTCGCGCACCGTGGTCTCGGCGACGCCCTTCTCGACAAAGAGCTGCATCGCGGCAGCTTCGATTCGATCTCTTGTATCGGTGAATGGATGTCGCGGCATGTGGCGTATGTGAGTAAATGATTACTCACATTTCGGCTCATGTCAAGCCCATTTCGGATGGCATGGCTAAAGCCCAACGCTACAGGTATTTGCAGCGCTTGCCTAAACCAGGTATTCCGGAACGCCTATCTTTACTTGATCATGCCGTTCTGCCTCAGAAACGAAACCAGCTGAACCGGCCATTCCTGATGTGATTGCCAGCCACGTTCCGGACGAAAACCGAACCCGTGACCGGTCTTCGCGTACATATGCAACTCGGCGGGAACACCCACCTTCTTGAACCGCAGGTAGGCTCTGCAAGGCACATAAAGCAAAGAGGCCGTCGGAATCCGACGGCCTCTGCCTCGCACTTCAATCTGGGTCACGAACGCTAGGTTAGATCCAGGCCGTTCAGATGTCCTGTTGCATCGCCGAAATGATCCATCCGCGTGCCCATCCGGTCCATCATCGTGAGGAACAGATTGCACATCGGCGTTTCCTTCCGATACACGACGCGGCGACCGGTCTTGACGAAGTTGTCACTTCCGTGACCGGCGATCAGGGTTGGCAGATCGTGGTGTGTGTGCTGGTTGCCGTCGGCGAGGCCCGCGCCATAGACGATCATCGAATTGTCGAGGAGCGATCCATTGCCTTCCTGCGCGGCCTTCAGCTTCCCGACCCACTTCGAGAACTGCTCCATCTGGTAGTAGTTGATCTTCGCCACCTTGTCCATCATCTCCACGACATTCCTGTGATGCGTGAGCGGATGGTGGCCGTCGGGGATGCCGATTTCACGATAGGCGCGCGACGTGCCTTCGCGCGTCACCAGGAACGTCACGACGCGCGTCAGATCGGCCTGAAACGCGACGGTGATCATGTCGGTCATCAGCTTGAAGTGCTCCGCGAAATCGCTCGGGATGCCGTACGGCTTCTCCATGCCGGGGTCGACTTGCGCATTTTCCTGCTCGGCCCGCTTCAGCTGTTCTTCAATCTGGCGGATCGAGCTGAGGTACTCGTCGAGCTTGCGCTGATCGGTGGGACCCAGGCCGCCATGCAGCGCGCGGGTATCTTCTGTAATGAAATCGAGGATGCTGCGCCGGTTCATCCGCCTCTGCTCGCGAGCCTCGGGTGAGAGCTCCGCGCCGTCGCCGAACAGACGCTCGAAGAGCGCGCGCGGATCGAGGATCGGCGGCAGCGGCTGCGTTTCACTTCGCCACGCGAGGTTGTTGGTGTAGGCGCACGAATAGCCCGAATCGCAGTCGCCCGCCTGGCGGCCGTCTTCGAGACCGACCTCGAGCGACGCGAACCGTGTCTGTTTGCCAATCTGATTCGCGACGAGCTGGTCGCACGACACGCTCGCCTTGATATCGCTGACCGACTTCTTCACCTGCACACCGGTGAGGTACGAACCGCAGCAGCGGCCATGGTCGCCCGCGCCATCGAGCAGCGCACGTCCGGTGTTATGCGTAAGGTTGCCGAGTACGAGAATGTCGTTCTTGTATGCCTCGAGCGGTTGCAGCGTCTGGGGTAGCACACCAAGCTTGCCCTCGTAGTTCATGTTCCAGTGCCGCACGTCCATCCCATTCGGCACATAGACGAACGCCATGCGTACAGGGGCTTTACCGGCCTGCGGCTTGGCCAGCGCGGGGGTCATCGCATCGAGAAATGGCAGGGCAACGGCAGTCCCGAGTCCGCGGAGGAACGTTCTTCGTGGAAGCGTACGGCCTGTGATGAACATCAGCGAGACCCTCCAGCAACATCTTCGCCCCTGCGGGCTTGAAATGGCAAGCTTTTGACAATTTCGTGAACCATGGTTCTGAAGTGATAGCCGTCGGCGGCGACCGCGCGCTGAATGCTGTCGACCGTTCGCCGATCGTAGGGCTTCAAGCCCCGTCGTAGGGCATAGGTCAGCATTTTCTGCGTCAGCGTGCGCGAAAACTGCGGCAATTGCGAGACGAGGATCGCGCGCATTTCTCCCGCCGTCGTGAACCGCTGGCCGTCTGGCAGCGTCCCGCTCGCATCGACCGGCAACTCCCCTTCCGTATCGCGCCATCGGCCGATGGCGTCGTAGTTCTCCAGCCCGAACCCAAGCGGGTCCATATTGCGATGGCAGGCCGCGCAGGTCGGATTGCGGCGGTGCACGTCGAGCTGCTCTCGCACCGACTTCGCCTCGGGTCCGGCCGACTCCTCGAGCGCAGGCACATCGGGCGGCGGGGGCGCAGGGGGTATCCCAAGGAGGTTCTGCAGGACGTACTTCCCGCGAATCACGGGCGAGGTGCGCGTCGGATAACTCGACACGGTGAGCACGCCCGCCTGGCTCAACACACCGCCGCGGCGGTCGGTGGTTAACTCGACCTTGCGGAACTCCGAACCTGACACGCCACCAATAGCGTAGTGCGCGGCGAGCCGCTCGTTGAGAAATGTGTACTTCGCGTTCAGAAAATCGCTCACCGGACGGTTCTCGCGCAACACGTGCTCGAAGAACATCGTCGTCTCGGTCTTCATCGCTTCGCGGAGCTCCGGGGTCCACTCCTTGAATTTGTCCGGATCTGGTTTGACCACATCGAGGTTGCGCGTTTCGAGCCACTGGCCGGCGAAATTCGCGGCAAACCCGCTTGCGCGCGGGTCGGCCAGCATCCGATCGACCTGTGCTTCCAGCACTCGAGGGTCGCTCAACTTCCCTGACTCTGCGAGCGTCAGCAGCTCTTCATCCGGCATCGAGCTCCACAGGAAATAGCTGACACGCGAAGCAAGCTCGAACGGCGAAACCTCGTGCACAAGGGCCGGGTCGCGGGGATCGGGATCGCGTTCAACGCGGAACAGAAAATTCGGCGAGACCAGCATCGCCTGAATGGCGAGCTGCAGTCCCTGCTCTGCTGATTGACCGTTGGCCGTCGCCCTGTCGACAAAGCGCACGAGCGAAGCGACCTCGCGGCTCGTCGGTGGCCGGCGGTACGCCCGCCGTGCCAGATCGGTCAGGATCTGCTCGACACACGCACGACCGGAACCCGGGTCGCAAACGAGGATCCTCTTCCGGCTTTCCTTCTCCGTTGCGGGCGCCAGAGGACCGATGAAGATGATCGACTCGAGAAACTTGTTGACCGGTCGCCTGTACGTGTCGCGCTCGGGCAGAATCTTGATGAACTCGTCGTCGATGAACCCCGCGCGGAATACGTGATCCCCCTCCGGCAGACGCAACCGGAATTCTTCTTCGGAGTACGGATTGAAATAGACGAGGCCAGACGGCTTCGTGTCCACCACTTGCGTCGCGAGCAGGTTGCCGTCCATCCAGAAGCCGAGCTTCACTCGCGCCGCGTCGAGGCCCTCGATTGGTGGACGCTCTCCCGGGAGCCCGAACCGGACGATGTACTCTCCGCCGAACTCGACCCGGTGCTCCGCTTCGATGGTGCTGCGATCGACGCGGCGAATCCTGTTCTCGCGGGCAAGGTAGCCGATCTCGAGCGGCTTGGCCGGGATGTCCGTCGTTAGCGCCCATCGTGCAATTCTTTCGGCTGCAGACAGGTACCGCTCCATCAACAGCGGCGAAACGGTGAGCACGTCGCCGATGTTATCGAAGCCGTCGCTCGAATCGTCTGCGGGGAAATCCCTGTCCGCGCGGAAGTGCACACCCAGCAAATCGCGGATCGTGTTCGTGTACTCGTTTCGATTCAGGCGGTGCGCCGTCATCCGCCCCGGATCTGGTTTCGTAGAGGCATCCGCCCGTTCGATCATGCGCTCGACATAAGCCGTCATCGCGCCCATCTCGGCGGCATCCGGTCGCGGCGTCCCAGCCGGCGGCATGTCTCCGGTGCGCAGGCGGCGAAGAATCGTTTCCCAGACGTCGCGGTGTTGAGCCAGCGACTCTGCCGAGGTCAGGTCGGTCACGCTCATTCCGCCGGCGGTGCTCTTCTCGTTGTGACATTTGGCGCACGTCTGCGTCAGGACCGGACGCACTACCGTGTCGAACTCATCGCCCTGACCGCGGATTCGCGCGGGAGTCGCGAGCATCAGGCCGAGCGCCGCTGCTCCAAGCAGCACCAATGGGGCCACTCCGGCAGCACCACGGCCGCGCGCGGGAGGCGTCTGTTGCTGCGGCGTCGGCTGCTGTTGTTGCTGCTGCTGTTGTTGCGGCGGCTGCCCACCTCTCCGCCCACGCGCCGGAGGCGGCGGAGGCTGAGTGGTGACCAACTTGACGTACGTCTCCAGGACGCGCTCCTTCTGATCCGGTCTCACGATCAAATAATGATGCTTTCCGTTCGCCGCCGGTGTGAAGCGGGTGCGGCCGTTGTCCAGCACACTGATGGTCCCCGGTTCAGACAACGCGAAGTAGTTGTCCTCGGGGCTGACGGCGTGCAGCACCGCGGCCAGCGCCTGCGAGGGCGCGTCGTACGGCATCGGCTTGAAGGCGCGATAGGCGTCGACGACCGGATGATTGGGCGTCCACGTCGCGATCGCGTCGAGACTGCTTCCGGGAAACGGCAGCGTATCGTTCAGTTCCGCGCCCGCCATCACAATCTGCGTAGGCCATTCGGCCAGCAGCTTGCGGAAACCCGCCACGTCCGCACGGATGACGGGATCGGCCGCACCTTCGTCGAATCGCCCGGCCGAAATGCTCAGCACCCGCGGCTTCCGGGCCGCCCAATCCTTGCCGTCCGGGAGCGCCAGCAGTGACAGAAGATTTGCGGGAGCACCAGCGAGCACGACCGCCACGTTTCGATCGGTGTATCCGGTGAGCCCGTTGCGGATCAACGCGACCGAATCAGCGGTGTCGTTCAGTTTCTCGATGCCGTGCCGGTAGGCGGGCTTCCCGTCAGCGCTGACCTTGGTCAGGGCAGCCGACACCATCGGCGCCGCAACGTTGGTTTGTTTGCCGGACGAATACATCCCAATCGGGAGCGGAATCTTGTTGGGGACGAAATCGCCCGCAAGGTCGGCAGCGAAGAAACGGGCCACGAGGTCGAGAAAAGCCGCGTTCTTGAGGTTGTAGCGGCTGGTGCTGATCGACGGCACGCGAATCTTCTGAGTGGCGGCGAATCCGAACAGCAGCGACAGCGCCAGAATCTGGTCGATGCTCCCGTCGAGCGATGAATCGAATAGGACGCCCAGCGGCGCCGGTTGGCCTCGTCGCGAGAGTTGCATCGGGGGTATATCGATGATCGCCGCGAACCCTTTCACCTGTCAAGAATTACCGGCCGCTATCTCAGATCGCACGACCGGTTGAAAGCACGCAACCCACGTCCTTCAAGCGACGGCCTGCTACACTGCAAACATGCGACCCCAGCGCGCAGGAATGCTCGCCGTGACCGTGGCGTGTCTGTTGATGGCCTTACCCGCCCTCGCGCAGTTCGGGCGCCAACGTTGGGGCCCTCGGCTTGCGACACCTGAAGACTTCGACGGCTCCTGGCAATTCTGCCGCCTCGCCTATCAAGGACGAGGGTGGTCGACTGACTATCCGGACGCCGACCACAACTTCAGCACGCGCCTCGGAGAACTGACGAAGACTGCAATCCGCAAACAACGAGGCGGCGAACCCTACCCCGTCATCGTCAGACCAACAGACGACACATTGTTCCGATGCGGGTTCGTCATGCTGTGGCAAGCCGAATCGCTGCGGTTCAGCCCCGATGACGCCGCGCGGTTGCGCGAGTATCTGTTGAAGGGCGGATTCCTCTGGTCGGACGACTCGTGGGGCACCTACGCGTGGAATAATTTCGCGGACGAGATGGCTCAGGTACTGCCGCCTTCTCAGTACCCCTTCGTTGACATTCCACTCGAACACACGCTCTTTCGCACCATCTTTCAAGTAAACAAATTCCCTCAAATACCGGGAATCAGTTTCTGGTATGGCACTGGCGGCCGCACGTCCGAGCAGGGTCCTGACAGCGCTGAAGTGCATGTGCGCGGCATCTTTGACGATAAGGGACGACTGATGGTGCTCTCCACCCACAACACCGACATCGCGGATGGCTGGGAGCGCGAAGGCGTGGACCCCCGATACTTCCACCTCTTTTCCGTCGACTCATACGCGGTCGGCATCAACGTCGGCGTTTACACCGCGATTCATTGACGGACGGGATCTGAGAGATCTAGGGATCGAGAGATCTAGAGATCTGAAGATCTGGAGATATTTAGATCCTTAGATCTAAAAGCCAAGCTTGAGCGCCAGCTGGACGACGCGCGGATCGCCGGCCGTCGTGATCGTCCCGAAGGCAGCCGAGCCCACCGTGGTGTTGGGCGAGCCGAACGGCGGGGTATTGGTCACGTTGAAAACCTCCGCACGCACCTCCAGCGAACGAGTGGCTCGCAGGGGAATGCGGCGCGAGATCGCCATGTCGAGATTGCGATAGGCGGGGCCGCGGACCGGATTGCGCGAGCTCGTTCCAATCGCAAACTGCGGCGCCGCCTCGAACGCTCCGGTATTGAACCATCGGCTGACCGATCGCTCGCCGGCAGGAAGCGTCGGATCGCCAATCAGGTTCGGCCGTTGCGTGCCGAACCCCGCAAAGCCGTTGTTGTTTGTCGTCTGCGCGATGGCGATCGGCACGCCCGATTGCAATGTCAGCAGCCCCGTCACGGTCCAGTTGTTCGCGAGGGCGCCTAACACCCCAGGGATCTCGCTCCGCCGGCCAGAGCCCCATGGAAGATCCCAAACCGCGGAAGCGACGAATACATGAGGAATATCGCCGTTCGAGTAGTCGCGCTCGAGCGAGCGATTGAAACTGTCGGCGACGGGAAAGTTGGCCACCGGGCCCGTCAGAATCGACGCGTCGAACACCGATGAAGCATCGTCTACGAGCTTCGAACGGGTGTAGGTAACCAGATACGACAGACCCCGCGAGAACCGCTGCTCCACTTTCGCGGTGAAGCCATGGTAAATCGTTGTTCCCACGTTGTTCCGATACAGGCTCACGGTTGTGTACTGTGGATACGGTTTCAGGAGCTGCGCGACCGGAATGGTCGGATCGCCCAGCGACGATGATCGCGGGATGGTGCCGAAGTACGGGTTCGTCACCCGCGTCTGCAGAGACGGCCCTTGCGCGAGCCGCTCGACGCTCAACTGATTCAAATTCGTATCGGGCAGCCCCACGCGAGTGATTTTCGATCCGACATACGCCAGCTCGATTGCGATGTTCGACGTGATCTCCCGCTGAAGCGAGGTGTTCCACTGCTGGGCGTACCCTGATCCGAGCTCTCGATCGACGGAAAACACGCCCTGTCCGAGGCCCGCGTTCGGTGTTTGAGGAATCGGCTCGACGCGCGGACCGTTGGCCAGCGTAAGTGCCGGCACGATGTTGTCGAGCGTGCGTTGCGATACCGTTTGAAGAAACGGAAAGACCGGCGTCGTGAACGGCGTTGTAATGCCCGCCATCTCGATCCACACCACGGCATATC
Organism: Vicinamibacterales bacterium; assembly: GCA_963761975.1. GTDB lineage: Bacteria > Acidobacteriota > Vicinamibacteria > Vicinamibacterales > JAMQPK01 > JAMQPK01. The sequence continues at coordinate 146,519 of CAVXIR010000007.1, read as the reverse complement.
CCGTTCGGACAACGGTTTTGCCGGTGATGAGCCCCACGACGCCAAACCGCGGGCCGAAATTGTCTTTGTGAAGGCGCCGGGTGGTGCGTGGCTGGCCGTTGCGACCCATGTACTCGAGCTGCTGCGTCTCGAGGTTGAAGACGGCGACCTGATCGTGCTCTTCATGTGACGGAAAGTTCAGCGTGTAGCGCAGGCCGGCATTCACGGTCACGCGGTTCGACGCGCGCCAGTCATCCTGGATGAAGTATTCCTGGAAGGATGCGCGGTTGCGAATCTCCTCTTCCTGCAGATCGATCGAGAACGTCTGCACCTGACCAAGGAGGAAACTCGCGAACGGGGAGCCGGAATTGGCAACGCCCTGCAGATCGGTAAACAGGTTCCCGAACGTGAACGAGCCCGTCGGCGACGGCGGCTGCAAGACGTTCAGGCGCTCCCACCGAAGGTCTGCGCCCATCTTGAAGCTATGCCGCCCCTTCTGCCACGTCAGGGAATCGGCGATCTGCGTCACGCTGGTGGCGAACTCCGATGCGGTGTTCGTCGGCGATCCGAGGTGCTGATAACCGCCGATGAGGAACGTTGGGACCGTATTCGGAAACTGCGCGCTCGACGGAATGCCCGGAAGACCCAGACTGGCCCAGGCGCTGCCGTCGAGTTGAGCCGCCCGGCGGCTGACGCTTCGTCTGGTATCACCGACGCGAAGCTCGTTCAAGATGTTCGTCGAAAATGTTCGCTGGTAACTGGACGCAAACGACCAGGACGCGGTGTCCTGAGGTCCGAGCGTACCGCTGGCTGCCCCGCTGCCCTCGGGCAGCGGCGTCACCGGAATGAACCGTTCCTTGAAGCGCGTGAGACGGGCGAAGACCTGATCGCGATCAGAGGGAAAGCGATGATCGACACGACCGCTGAACTGGTCCTGATCCACAGACTCGTTTTCGACCCGGCGAAAGTTGTTCGCCGTCCCGGCGCTCGTCGGCAGGGGATAGCGTTCGAGGAGCCTGTGGGCAACCGGATCGATCCGACCCGCAGGAATCGCGTTCCCCGTGAACTGGGTCCGAGCGACGCTGGTTCCGGTCACCACCGTCGTCGCCGGATCGAAGATGGGTCGGACGACACCCCCGATGGCCTCCGTGAATATGCCCTGCCGCTGCAACGCCGTCGGCACACTAGAAATGACCGTGCGACCGATCGTCTGCCGCTGTCCCTGGTAATCGGCGAAGAAAAACGTCTGATTGCGACGAATGGGCCCGCCGACGACCCCGCCGAACTGATTGCGACGGAACTGCGGCTTCACCGGATTTGATGAGGCAAAGAAGTTCCGCGCGTTCAGGGCTTCGTTGCGGAGGAACTCGAAGACGCTGCCCCGCAGAACGTTGCCACCCGACTTGGTCGTCAGGTTCACCACGCCGCCGTTGAAACGCCCGAACTCGGCGGGCGGGCTGTTGCTTTCGATCTTGAACTCCTGAATCGCATCAATATTCGGAAAGAACGCGACCTGACCGGGCTCGGGCTGCAGCACCGAGATGCCGTCGAAGAGATATTCGTTGGTGCGCGGCCGTCCGCCGTTGATGCGTGGAAACGGCGCAGCCGGCGGCGGCGGCAGCGCCACACCCGGCGCGAGGCTCGCCAGACTGATGAAGCTTCGGCCGTTCAGCGGCAGGTCGACAATCCGCCTGTTGTCGACCACGTGCCCGAGCCCCGAGATCTGGTCTCGGAGCAACGGCGCATCAGCCGTCACGGTGATCGCTTCGGCTAGGTCCCCAAGATCCAGCTGAAGGTCGAGCCGAACCGTCTCACCCGTTGCCAGCCGCACGCCTTCGCGCGTGAGCGGACGGAATCCGCTCAACTCGACACGCACGCGGTAGATGCCCGGCAGGAGGCCTCGAACCGCGAACCGACCGGCCCCCCCGGTGACCGTCGTGCGCGACACCCCCGTTCCAACCGCCGTCACGGTCACCGCCGCACCAGGCACCACCGCACGAGCCTGGTCCACCACGTCCCCGATCAATGCTCCCGTGCCGATCTGCGCCAGCGCGGGCGACGCGACAGCGGTCGCGAGGAGTATGCCCATTAACCACTTGTGCACAACCGTCAAACTGTAGATCGTCTTAAGTATGATTTCAAATCGACTCAATCCGGTCTAATTAGCTTGACCTGGGGCGGCCAGCTCGAGTGAGACCGACTTGATGAGCGCATGCAGGCGAACGCCGGCCGCAATCTGGAGCCGCTCGACCGCGTCTCGCGTCACCTCCGCGAGCAGCAGGATGCGCCCGACGGCGATCTGCACGACCACCTGATCGACCGACGGATCAGCGTGGATCGCCGACACCGTTCCAGCTAGCACGTTGTGGAGACTGAGACCCTCCGGCGGGCTGGTGGCCAGGATGATCTCGCGGGCAGGAATTCGTACGCGCACACGTGTTCCTGGCACAGCGTCGCGGTTGGCCGCCAGCAACGTGCCTCCGTCAAACGTGAGCTCCATGAGTCCGCGGTCGGGATAGGTGCGTAAGACGACCGCATCGACGACCGTGCCGAGGCCCACCGCCTGCCGCAGCCACGAGAGATCCGGACGGCTCAGCAGATCGGTCACCGCGCCGCTTGCCACGGTCCTCCCCTGTTCCAGAATCACGAGGTGCGTGGCGAGCCGCACGACATCCTCGAAATCGTGCGTGACCAGGACGAGCGGGATGTCGAGGGTCCGTCGCAGGATGTCGATTTCATCCTGGAGGCGGCGGCGCACCAGCCGATCGACCGCGGCAAACGGCTCGTCGAGCAGCAGCACGGCCGGCTCGCGCGCCAGTGCCCGCGCGAGCGCGACGCGCTGACGCTCGCCGCCAGACAACTCAGAAGGCCGCCGCGTCATCTGGCCTGACAGATGTACGCGATGGAGCAGCGTTTCCGCTCGGCTCCGGCGTTCGGCCCGCGGCCGGTGCCCGAGCGCCGTCATCACATTGCCCACGGCGCTCAGGTGGGGAAAGAGCGCATATTCCTGAAAGACGAATCCCACCGCGCGAAGATGCGGCGGCGTGAAGATGTCGTTCGCCGTCTCCATCCATGTCTCTGCACCCATTCGGACAGACCCGTGCGCAGAACGGTACAGCCCCGCGATGGTGCGCAGGATGGTTGTCTTGCCGCTGCCTGAAGGCCCGAATATCGCAAGCACGTCGCCGGGACCGCACGAAAACTCGACGTCGAGCGGAACGGGGCCGGCCTGACGAAGACCCACCGACACGCGTCGATCAGACACGACGAGGTCCCACCCGGCGCGAAAGCGAGGTCGTCGCCATCAGCGTGAATACCGCAATGACCAGGAGCGTCGCCGCCATGATGCCGGCGCTGCGATCGTCGAAGGCCTGCATACGGTCGTAAATGGCGACGCTGAGCGTTCGCGTCTCGCCAGGAAGATTCCCGCCCACCATCAGGACAACCCCGAACTCGCCGAGCGTATGCGCCAGGGTGAGAATCGCGGCGGTTAGAATGCTGGGCCACGCCAGCGGGATCTCGATGCGAAGGAAACGCTGCCACGGCGTCAGGCCGCAGCACGCGGCGGCGTCGCGCACGTCGTGTGGAATGGCTTCAAAGCCGCGCTGAATCGGCTGAACCACGAAGGGAATGTTGGCAATCGCCGACGCGACCAACAACCCCTCGAAAGAGAACACCAGCGATTTGCCGAATACAGCTTGAAAGGCCTCGCCGAGCGGCGACCGCGCACCAAACGTGACGAGGAGGTAGAACCCGAGGACCGTCGGCGGCAGAACGAGAGGAACGGTGACGAGCGCTTCGACCAGAAGCTTGCCGTGGAACTGGCGAACGGCAAGCACGTGACCCAGCCAGATGCCGAACGGAAGAAGAATCGCGATCGTGCCCGCCCCTAGCAGGAGGGAGACGCGAAGAGCCGTCCAATCCATGACGGTTATTCCGGCACCGCGAAGCCGTGCTTGCGGAGCAACCCGCGCGCCGCCTCGCCCTGAACATAGTCGTAAAACCGCGCGGCCACCGCGCCAGCACGCTTGAGCAGCACCATGCGCTGGCGAAGGGGCGGATGATCGCCGGCCGCGATCACGGCGTAGGTGCCACGATCGGCGAATTCCGGACTCAGCACGAGGGAATAGGCGATGAGGCCGCCCACGGCGTTGCCGGTCGTGGTGAATTGCGCGGCCTGCGCGATGCTGTCGCCAAGGACCAGTCTTGGCCGAAGGAGATCCCACAGCCCGCGCTTGCGCAGCACGGCTTCTGCCGCACGGCCGTAGGGCGCCACCTCGGGATTGGCGATCGCGAAACGGGTGACGCCTCCACTCTTCATGAGGCTGGCGAGCCCATCGAGCCGTTCGTCGGTTTTGAGCGGTGAACCGTTCGGCGCGAAGATGACCAGGCGGCCGACCGCATAGATCACGCCGGCGTCCCGCGTCAGGCCGACGGCTGACAGCTGATTCGGAAACGCTTCGTCGGCTGCCAGAAACATCTCGAACGGCGCACCATCCTGGATCTGCCGCGTCAGCGTGCCCGAAGCCCCGAATACCAGCTCCACGCGCGCGCCCTGACGACGCTCGAACTGTTGGGCGATCTCCGTCAGAGCGAAGTTGAGATTCGCCGCCGCCGCAATCGCTGGCGGGCGCTGAGCGGGTTCCGACCTCAGGCCAATCAGCAGCAACACACACGCGAGGCATGCAGTTCTCAGCAGATGTGGCTTTCTCAAACGCTGTGGTCCCGGCCGCTTGTTGTACAGCATGTAGCTGATTGGATCAATATGACACGATTTTAATCAATAAATAAGCCGTATCTTCCGGACCTGAGCGAGTGATACGCTGTGCGTCGATTTCAAGCAACAGGAGAGCCGGATGGCACTCGTCACAGTCAGAACGGCGGCCGAACGCCTCGGTGTCGCGTACTCGACGTTGAAGCGATGGGTCCACAGCGGGCGCGTGAGGACAACACGGACCGAAGGCGGCCATCACCGCGTCGCCGAAGCGGAAATCGATCGCCTGATGGCGCGCCAGCAACCCGACACCCCGTCCAACGTTCGCGCGGCTGCTCCCGACGAGTCCATCGGCGGGCTCAGCGCCCGTAATCGCCTGCACGGCTTCGTGGACGAAGTCCGCATCGACGGCCTCCTCGCACAGGTCCGGTTGCGGGTCGGCGATCAGTCTCTGACAGCCGTCATTACGGCCGACGCGGTGCGCGCGCTGAAATTGCGCCGGGGCCAGGATGCGCTGGCCATTGTCAAGTCAACGGAAGTTATGATCGCGCGCTCTGGCGACTGGCAGCCGCGCGACGAACCCCGCAAGCGGAAACGCCCGCGGCGATGAAAGAGGAACCCCGAACCGACGAACCTACGAACCCACGAACCTCACGAATCCACGAACCTCACGAATCCACGAACTCTACGAACCCACGAACTCTACGAACCCACGAACTCTACGAACCCACGAACTGCACGAACCTACCTTTCCGTTCTTTCACTGACAAAATCGTTCACGGCTCACCCGTTTGTCAGCGCGAATTTGTGCTAGCGCCTGAGCAATTGGAGCCTGCACGGCGTTGCACAGAATTTGCACACGCGCATAGGCCCCCTTAAGCAGGAGTCCCGCTGGACTCCTGACATTTCAGCAGAGGCGCCCATGCGACGAGTCTCAATCGGCGTCACGTTCGTCGTGACCGCCGTCGCGGTCCTCCTTCTCTCTGCGTCGCCCTCATCGCAAGGACGCCGAATCGGCCGGCTCGAGGTCGAAGACATCGGTGCACGTGAGGCGGCCGCACGTGAGGTTCTCGTCAAGTTTCGCACCCCGCCGCAGCCGGCGCAGCTTGGACAGCTCGCAGCCGAGGCCGACGCCGAGGGCATGCAGCCTGTCGGCCGTACGGGGATCGTCCGCGTGCTGTCGCGTACGCGTAGCGCCGCGGCCCTCATCGCGGCTCTCGCGCAGCGGCCGGATGTCGCCTTTGCAGAGCCAAACTTCATCGTCCGAGCATTGTCTGAACCCAGCGACCCGTTCTTTCCTCAGCTTTGGGGCCTGAAGAACATCGGCCAGCCGATCAATGGAGGCGCCGCAGGAACCATCGGCGCCGACATGCGCGCTGCCGGCGCGTGGGAACTTTCGGTCGGCTCCACTGCGAACGTGGTCGCCATCGTTGACACCGGCATCGACTACACCCACAGCGACCTCGCGCCGAACATGTGGTCGGCGCCCGCACCGTTTACGGTGATCATCCGGGGCGTGCCGATCACATGTCAGGCAGGCACGCACGGATTCAATGCGATTACGCGGACCTGCGATCCGATGGACGACCACAATCATGGAACCCACGTGGCGGGAACGATTGGCGCCGTCGGCAACAATGCCAACGGCGTCACCGGCGTCAACTGGATCACGTCGATGATGGGTCTCAAGTTCCTCGATGCGGGCGGCAGCGGGACGACGGCCGACGCGATCGACCTCGTCGATTTCGCGATACAAGTCAAACAGATCTTTGCCGCATCCGGCGGCGCGAACATTCGCATCCTGTCGAACAGTTGGGGTGGAGGTGATTTCTCGCAGGCGCTATTCGACGAAATCAACGCGGCTGCCGCAGAAGACATGTTGTTTGTCGCCGCTGCCGGCAACAACGGCCTTCCGAACGACATCATTCCGATGTATCCAGCCAGCTACGCTGCTCCAAACGTCATCGCCGTCGCGGCCACGACCAATACCGATGCGCGCGCGTCGTTCTCCAACTACGGAGTGAAGACGGTGCACCTGGGGGCGCCGGGCGCCAGCATTCTCTCAACGCTTCGCGGCGGCGCTTACGGCTTCCAGAGCGGAACGTCGATGGCGACGCCTCACGTATCTGGCGCTGCAGCGCTCACGCTTTCGCACTGCGCGCTGAATACGGCCACGTTGAAGACCGCATTGATCGAATCGGTCGACCAGATCCCCGCGTTGCTCACGAAAACGATTACGGGAGGCCGCCTCAACGTGCTGAGAACGCTCCAATCATGCTCCGCGCCTCCGGGTGTACCGACGAATGTGACCGCGAGTGCCGGAGACAGGCAAATCAGACTGAGCTGGTCTACGGTGGTGGGCGCGACGAGCTACCGCGTGAAACGCAGCACCTCTGCGGGCGGGCCGTACACAACGGTGGCATCGAACGTCAAAACGCTTCAGTTCACCGACACCGGTCTCAACAACGGAACCACGCACTACTACGTCGTAACAGCGGTGAACTTCCTTGGCGAAAGCGGCCACTCCGTGGAGACGTCGGCCACACCGAAGCTACCTGCGGATCTCGTGGTGTCGGTCCTGACGGTGCCCAGCTTTGCCGCAGCCGGAGCACCCCTGACGATATCGGTCACATCGAAAAATCAGGGGACCGGTTCGGCCGACCCGTCGACAACACGCTTCTACGTATCCGCAAACACGAGCCTGGAGCCCACCGACACGGTGCTGACGACAGTACAGAGTGTGCCGCCACTCGCGCCAAGCGTCACCTCATCGGCGTCGATCACGCTCGAAATCCCGTCAACACTAATGCCCGGCTCACACTATGTGATCGCAAAGGCCGACGGCGATGACGTGTTGTTCGAAAGCAGTGAATCCAACAACACCTACGCTCGCCGCTTCTCGGTTGGACCGGATCTGTTGCTCTCGACGTTCACCTTACCCGCGACCGCAACGCCGGGCTCACCTGTTGACGCAAGCTATGCGGTTCGAAATCAGGGGGCAGACGGAGCGGCGGCGTCGGTGGTTGCGTTCTATTGGTCGACCAACAGCAGCCTCGATGCCAACGATACGTTGCTGGCCAGCACGAATATTGGCGCCCTCGCTCCAAATGCAACGCAGACAGGACAAATGCCTGTCGTGATTCCGTCTGACGCGACGCTTGGAACGTACTTCATCTTCGCAAAAGCGGACTCAGCCAACACCATCGACGAAGCCTCGGAATCCAACAACACATCGCTCGAATCGATTCTGGTGGGCGGCGATCTCGTCGTCTCGGACTTCAGCGCGCCCGCGGTAATCGGTGCGGGCGTCCCATTTGAGGCCACTGACACAACGAAGAATGCCGGGACGACGTCTGTCGGTCAGTCGGTGACACATTTCTATCTCTCGTCGAACTCGAGCCTGTCCGCAGACGACGCGTTGCTCGGGAGCAGAAACGTCAATGCGCTGGCGGCCGGCAATGTCAGTTCAGGAAACACGTCGCTGACCCTCCCGGCCGGCACTCCCGCCGGCTCGTACTATCTGTTCGCGAAGGCCGATGCCGCAAACGCAGTGATGGAAACGCAGGAAGGAAACAATTCCGACATCCTGCTCGTGGCCGTCGGTCCAGACCTCAAGCCAATGATTTCGTCGCTAACTTCGCCGGTAACGGCTGGTAACACAACAGTCGTCTCCGAGTCCGTGTTGAATCGTGGCGGCAATGACGCCCCGCCTTCGCTGGTCAAGTACCTACCTTCTCGACCAACAACGCGTCGCTCGATGCGGCTGATACCGCACTTGCGGAAACGCGTTCGGTCGGTGTGTTGATACCCGGTGCCTCGAGTGCCGGTCAAACACCGGTCACGATACCGCTTGGCACCGCACCAGGCCTGTACTATCTGATTGTGCAAGCCGACGGCGCCGGGACTATCGCGGAAAGCTCGGAGACCAACAATACGCACGTACGGCAAATACGAGTAAATTGATCCTTGTCATGGCAGATGGCAGATGGCAAATGGCAGAACCCCTCATCTGCCCTCTGCCATCTGCCCTCTGCCATCTGCCCTGACACGCCGTCCCCAAGCGGCCGCTCGCGCCCGTCATCGTAACCCAAACCTACTCCATCGTTTTGGATGTCGGAACGTCATGAACTTCTTTGACGGGTCATCAAACCGAGGCATACAATTGCCCGCACGCAAACGGTTACACGTGAATGTGAGGGTCCTCATGAAGATCACGCTGGCGAACCTCGTGCTGGTTTCGCTGTTAGTCATGTCGGCGGCAGCTTCGGCTCAGCAATCGGCGTCGTCCGGTTTGGTGGGTCAGGTTACCGACTCGTCACAGGCCGCAATACCAGGGGCCACCGTCACCGTCACGAACGCGGGAACGAATGCCCAGCGCACGACCGTTACCGACGGCGAAGGACGATTCTCGATTCCGGCGCTTCCGCCGGCCTCCTATCACATCAAGGTCGAGTTGCAGGGCTTCCAGACCGCTGAGTTGCAGAATTTCATTCTGCGACAAGGCGAGACGGCGCGCCCGACGATCACACTTGGTGTCGCGACGGTCAGCGAAGCGATTACGGTGACGGGCGAAGCGCCGCTGCTGCAGACGTCAAGCGCATCGGTCGGCCAGGTGATCAGCGAGAAACAGATCGAAGACCTGCCGCTGAACGGCCGCACCGTACTCTCGCTGGCCTCGCTCTCGGCCGGTGTGACGCCGCGAAACTTCGCGCGCAACACCCAGTTCGGCCGCCGCAACCAGTTCATCACCGTGGAAGGCGGGCGCGATAGCTCGACCAACTACACGATCGATGGCGTCTACGTGCGGTCGCTGCGGTTCAACAACCTCTCGCTGAACCCGCCGATCGACGCCGTTCAGGAAGTGAGCCTGCTTCGAAACTCGTTCTCCACCGAATACGGCCAGGGCCAGGCGGTCGTCTCCATCGTGACGAAGTCCGGCAGCAATCAGCTGCACGGCTCGGCCTACGAGTTCTACCGGAGCGATCGGTTCGATGCGAAAAACTTCTTCGCGCCGACCAAGCCGGACTACAAGCGCAATCAGTTTGGCGCCACGGCGGGCGGACCGGTGATGCGCAACAAGTTCTTCGTGTTCGGCGCGTATGAAGGCCTGCGCACCATTCAGGGGCAGCCGTTCCTGGGCAGCGTCGCGAACCCGGCATTCCTCGCGGGCAATTTCTCGTCGCTGGCCACACCGATTCGCGATCCGCAGACGGGGCAACCGTTCCCGAACAACATCATCCCCACAAACCGGTTCTCGAACTTCGCGCGCATTCTTACGCCGACGATTCCCGCACCGAACTCGCCTGGCCCGAACAATTACACGGTCATCAGGAACTTCGTGGACGACTCGGACACGGCGACGGTGCGGGCCGACCAGACGCTCAACAACAACCACAGCCTGTTCCAGCGGTTCATGTACTACAAGGGTTCGCAGCTTCAGCCGGCGGCGTTCACCTCGACCGACCTCCCTCAACGAGGCCGCAACCTCGCGGTCGGACACACCTGGGTATCTTCGAGCTCGTGGGTCAACGAGTTCCGCTTCGGCTACAACTACGCGTATCACCTGAACGCGCCGATCAGCCCCGAAGGCCGCAACTGGACGAGCGATCTGGGCCTGAAAAACCTCTCCGCGGCGACATTTCCTCTCGCCTACGGTCGCCCGAACGTGGCCATTTCCGGATTTTCGAATCAGGGCGAAGGCGGCAACACACAGGGGGCGACAGAAAACATCTACAGCGTGTCGAACGCCACGAGCCGGACATTCGGCGGTCACACGCTCCGGTTCGGCGTGCAGGCGCAGTTCCGCAAGTTCGAGCACCTGACCGATAATTCCACGCGCGGCAACTTCACGTTCAACGGCATCTTCACGGGCAACGCCGTCGCCGACTACCTCCTCGGCTACTGCTCCACCTGCGCGGGTGCGTTCGGCGCTTCGGGTGCGACGTACAACTCGCCCACCATCGCCCCGTTTATCGACGACAACTGGCAGGTGAACGAAAACCTGAGCGTCAACCTCGGCCTGCGATGGGAGTATCTGGCGCCGTGGGCTGAACAGAACGGTGTCGAAGCGGCGTTCGACGCCGCGTCGGGGAAGATCGGGTACAACGCCTTGCCGACCTCGATGCCCGCTGCGCTGGTGCCGCTGGTGCATCAGCAGGAAGGCTATTTCCCCGACGGCATCCTTCAGAAAGACTTCAACAACTTCGGTCCCCGCGTCGGCGTGGCGTACAACCTGACCGACAGGATGGTCGTGCGCTCGGGGTTCGGCATCTACTACGACAATCTCAATCTGAACGAGCTGCAGTTCACGCGGCTGATCCCGCCATACTACGGGCAGTTCTCGTTGAACCCGGGCGTCGGGGCTCCGCTGCAGGTCGATACGCTCTTTCCGGATCTCAACAACATCCCGCAATTCCCGGCGCCGTTCTCGCTCGATCCGGACAATCGCACGCCGTACACCATGCAATGGAACGTGAACTTCCAGCGAAGCCTGGGGCGCGACTACATGGCCGAAGTGGCGTACACGGGCAGCCAGAGCCGGAGCCTGAGCAAGCGGTACAACATCAATCAGGCGAACTTCGGGACGACGGATATCAACACACGTCTGCCGTTTCCGCAGTTCCAGCCGGCCATGCTGTATTCCGCGGCAATCGGCACGGCGGAGTTCAACGGTCTCTCGCTGCGCCTCGAGAAGCGCTACTCTGCGGGACTGTTCTTCCTGGCCAACTACCAGCTCTCGGAAAATCGCGACAACGGCTCCGGCGAGGTCGAGGCCAACGACACCGCGTTCAGAACTAATTTCGATGCGGACGAAAGCCTGTCGCGCTACCATCAGCGTCATCGCAGCGCCTTCAGCTTCGGCTACGAGCTGCCGTTTGGCGAGGGTCGCCGGTGGATGAATAGCGCGGGCCCGGTCGGGTACGTGCTGGGCGAATGGCAGGTTCAAGGCGTCATCCGCGTCGGCAGCGGATTCCCGTTCACGGTGTCCGGCACGAACGTCTGCCAGTGCGGGTCGTTCGTCCCCCAGCGCGTCAACTACGCTGCGGGACGCGAAGACGATCGCGGGGAGGTCGACAATCCGTCGCAGGCGCAGTGGTACGATCGCACCGCATATGTGGTGCCGGCGTCGGGATTCCAGGGCACGGTCGGACGCAACACATTGATCGGGCCCGGCTCGCAGCAAGTGGATTTCTCGCTCAGCAAGCGCTTCCCCATCGGCGCATCGCGGCTCGAATTTCGCTGGGAGATCTTCAACCTGCTGAACACGACGAACTTCGGACAGCCGGACGGCAACATCAGCAACGCAACGGGCGGGGTCATTTCCAGCGCAGACGACGCGCGGAACATGCAGTTCGGTATCCGCTATGCATGGTGAGCGGCAGGCGGCACGATAGGGAACATCAGGGAGCCAAGGAGGCGTCCATGACTCAGACTGTCACCGAACGAGGCGTGAACAGGCGCGATTTCATGTCCCATGCGCTCGCCGTGGGCGGCGCGGCATTGGCGGCCAGCGTCGTCGGACCATCCGCTGCGTGGGGCGCCGTTGCACATAAGCCACTCGACCCCGTCAATCCGAACATTCTTTTCGGGAGCACCAGCTCCCTCTGGAGCGGGGGACGCAGTATCGAATGGGCGATCAAAAGGATATCTGCGCTCGGACTGCAGGGGATCGAGCCGTACGCCCAACAGATAGAAAAGTACCGCGGTAATCCGCTGGCACTCAAAAAGCTCTTCGATGATGCTGGCCTCACGATGATCGATGTGTCCAATGGCGCAAAAGGTCAGTCGACGAACTTCATCGATCCCGCCGAGATCCCGAAAACGATCGAAACCCACGTTGCATTTGCTCGCGATTTTCTCCAGCCATTCGGATGCGATCTGTGGAAGTGCAATATGGGCCAGCGTCCGCCCGGCGGCCCGACCGACGATCAGCTCAAGCGACTCTCCAATACGCTCAACGAGATCGGCCGTCAAACCATCGCCATGGGGATCAGGATGGCTCCGCATCCTCACATCTGGGGACCGATGGAGCGCGAATCCGACGTGCGCCGCGTGATGGAACTGACCGATCCCAAGTATGTCTGGCTCACGACCGACACCGGGCACCTGACGCTGGGCGGCATGGACGCAGTGAAGATCATGAGCGACTACTTCCCGCGCATCGCGGAAGTGCACCTCAAAGACACATACGCCAAGTATCGCGGCAACACCTCAACGCCAACACAGGAGTCGCACAAGGTCGCCAGCGTCTACCACAACATGGGCGGCGGCGGCGTCGACTTCCCCGCTGTCTTCAAATTGCTGCGCGACCGGAACTACAAGGGCTGGGCGATCTTCGACATGGATGGGCCGAGAAAAGGCGACGATGGGTTCGACGCCATCGGCGGGAACCTGGAGCTCGCCATCGATGATTACCTCTCACATAACGTCAATTACATGAGGGTGATGCTCGGCATCAAGTTGCCGCCGTTCGATTAAGACGGCAACCACAGAGGTCACCGAGGCATAGTTTGCACGAAAGCCGGAGGCACACAGAGAATCTCTTGGAAAAGAATTCTCTGTGTGCCTCTTTGTATTTCTTCCGTTCGTGGATCGGTGCTCAGAAAATAGACTGCGGTCGACATGATCTTATCCGCGAACCAGTTCGACCACGCGGGCAGAGACTCCGCTGCGCAGGTAGCAGCGTGCATGCGACGCCGTCTGTGAAACCCTTACCGGATGAACCGCGTCTGCTTCCGCGAACCAGATTCGACGACGCGGGCAACTGCATCTTTCGCCCCGCGACCGCGTACGCAATGCGACACGCTGCGCCGCGGTCGCGCCGTCCCCAGGCTAGCGATGCAGTTGCCGGCTTCGCACTGATGCGCGTCGCTCACATGGTTCGCTTCAGCAGACGCGGTTCATCCGAGAAGCGTGACTGACGATCGCGGCCGTCGCAGGCACGCTGCTCAGTGCGATGGAAACGCCACGGTGTGGCGTTTCCCGCGGAGAGCATCTATCGCCCCGTTCCTCCGGGCGATTACGTCGTGAGGTTCAACTTAATTCAAGGAGTGTTTTATCCCGGTGGCTCGAATCACATTCGGCCGGCGAATGATGACTGAAGAGGACGGGCGATTCGGCTTCACGCTGGTCGACGGCGGACGGTATCAGCTACATGCCCAGCGATGGGTGCGAACACACGAGCAGTCACACCGTATCCACGTCAGCAGGGTGCGATTCAGATCTTCCGAAAAGACTCCTCTCCTAACCGTCGTGATGAAGCCGAGTCAGTGAATCTGAGCCTCGGCAATCCGACGCCACTCGACCGAATCCGCACCCGAGCGCGGAGCAGGCGATAGATCAGATCGTCACGACTTCGGAGGGAAACGCCGCAACAGATCCCGCACCGCTTCACGAATGAGCGCCTCGCGTCGCTTGACGTCGATACCAATCTTGATGTTCGACCGTGCCACGCCCCGCCATACGACGGCCTGATTCGCGGTGCAGTCGAGCACGAGCGATCCGTGGTTCATCATCTCCAGCGACTGCGTGCCCGGCGCAAAGGGCGGTATGCCCCACGCGGCCGGACCAGGTATGAATTGACCGAGGGTCTGTGACGAGGTCGCCGTGGTGAGCAGGAGATAATACGTGAGGAATACGTCCGGCATGGCAAACGTGGCGGGCTGCAGTCCAAGCCGGCCCATTTCGGTTTGGACGGCGCTCATCAGCACCGGCTCGGCCTGCTTTCGCATGGCTTCCGGATCATCGTCCGGCGTCCGCGCCATCAAGATTTTCCCCGGTCCCTCCAGATTCCAGGCCCAGGTGCGCGCCGCCTTGAAGTTGAACGCCTTGTCGAAATCGACTTTGACGTCGACGGCGAGCGCGGTCTGAACTCCGAGGGCAATTGCGGTCGCGACGATTAACGCACGTACTTCCGGCTGCATGGACAGTTTCATTGCGACTCTCCGTACGCAAGAAGTCTGCCCTACCTCGACGGTTTGTACACGCTAAATCAGGACTGAAATCACTGGAATTTGGAGCACGTCATGACGACGAGACTCCGGCAAGCCACCGTATTTTGTGACCTGCCACTGCTCTCACAATACTTTGTTACATTGAGAGCGAAATCGTTGCCACGCCAATAGGGTTCGGGTATCGTTTGCGGAACTCGTGATGATGACCTTGAGACGCGCGATCTCGTTGCTCTGTGCGATTCTCGCCGCCACGATGGCAACGCCTGCCCAGGCGCCGCCGCCCCTGGCAGAACGTATCGGACATACCGATCCGACCCGGTACCGCCGAAGCCGCTCGCACGGCAGCGAGGGCGACATGGCATGCATGACGCTCGTGCCGCGCAATGCCATACCGCTGCTCAACTTCGTCCATCGTTGCCAGATGACCGCGCCCAGGGGCGGCGTGGGCCATCATTTTCACAACCGGAACGAAGAGATGTTCGTCATCTTCGACGGCGAAGCCGAGTTCACCATCGACGGCCGCGCATCTCTTCTCAAAGGCACGGTTGGCGCGCCGGTTCGCATGGGCCATTCGCATGCGATCGTCAATCCGACGGATCGACCCATCGAGTTCATGAACATCAACGTCGCGTCGACAAGCGGCGAGTACGACGCGTTCGATCTCAACGACTCACGCGTCGGTGCACCAAAAGATCCCGTTCCGGTCTTCATGACGATGCGCCTCGACCAGAGCCTGATGCGCGAGCGGGACACGCACCAGAACTATCGCGGCGGCAAGGGCACGGTGCGATACCGCCGCTTGCTGCAGCCGTCGGTGTTTCTCACCAACTGGGGGTACGTGGATCATCTCATTGTTGCCCCCAACAGCTCCGAAGGGCTGCACAGGCACGCGACGGTCGGCGAGGTCTATTACGTGCTCAACGGAGATGGTGAGGTGACCGTCGGCCGCGAGACCGCTGCCATCCGCAAGGGCGATGGCGTTCCGATTCTGCCCGAAGAGGTGCACGCGGTCAGCAATACCGGAGCGCAGGATCTCGAATTGATGATCATCGGCATCGCAACCGAAAAGGCAAAGGTCGATACGGTCGTGCTCAAGTGATGAGGAAGGCGCTGGCGCTGGCGATTATCGCCACGGTTGCGTTGTCCGCGCAGCGCGGCGGCTCCACGCCCATGCTCGACATCTTCTGGATAGACGTCGAGGGCGGTGGGGCAACACTCATCGTGTCGCCGTCTGGTGAGTCGGTGCTGGTTGATACCGGCTGGCGTAAGGACGATCGCGACGCCAGGCGCATCCACGAAGTTGCGACCAAAGTCGCCGGCCTGAAGAAGATCGACTACCTCATCATTACGCACTTTCATGCGGATCACGTCGGCGGCGTTGGCGCATTGTCGAAGCTCGTCCCAATCGAACACTATCTCGATCATGGCGACACTGTAGAAAACAGGCCCGGACCTGCGGCCGATGAGTGGGCGATCTATCAGGACGCGTCGAAGGGCAAGCGATCGCAGCCGAAGCCCGGCGCGAAGATTCCGTTGAAGGGGCTCGACATCACGGTCGTCGCGGTGAATGGCGACCTCATCCCTGGCCCGATCAACGGCGGCGGTCCCAATAGTGCGGAGATCTGCAAAGATCCTGTTCTGAAAAAACCGGACAGCGGCGAGAACGGGCGGAGTGTTGGATTCCTGCTCCAATACGGGAAGTTCAAGTTCCTCGACCTGGGCGACTTGACCTGGAACAAGGAAATCGACATCGTCTGCCCGGTGAACCGTCTCGGTAAAGTCGATCTACTGCAGGTGAATCACCACGGCATGGACCTCTCGGGCGCCCCGCAATTCATCAACTCGTTGGGCGCTCGCGTGGCGATCATGAACAACGGGCCGCGGAAGGGCGGCATCGGCAGCTACCTCGACATCGTCAGGAAGGCTCCCGGGCTGGATGATCTCTGGCAGCTCCACCTCTCGCTGGTGACCGAGCGCGAACGCAACACTCCGGAGCAATACATCGCGAATCTCGACGAGGAGTCGGCGTGCACGGGACACTATTTGAAGGCGTCGATCGCCCCCGACGGCCGCTACACCATTACCAACACCCGCAATAACGTGACCAAGACCTACGCGTCACGTTGAGCGGCTTGCTCATCCGCCGCCGACCTTGCGTGGTGTTCGCGAGCGCGGAACGAAGCCACGAGTAGAGGTTCCCGTCTTCCACGGCTGATCTGTTTTAGGCTTCGGTACGCGTGCTGTCGCTGAGGACGCATCTTCGGACACCTGAGCCGGGGTTTCCGCTGCCGCTTCTGCGCGAAGGGCGGCGGCCTTCTTTTCGTCCTTCTCGAGGCAGCAGTGTTTGTATTTGCGGCCAGACCCGCAACGACAAGGCTCGTTACGGCCGGGTGGTGCATCATTCAGAGTTGTCATCACAAATGATTCTACCGCGAGCATGCGCGAGCGCCTGCGGCTGATTGAAGGTGAGCTCACCGTCCGTTCCCAGCCGGGCCAGGGCACGACGATCAGCGCGAGCGTGTCGATCGGCGAGGTGGGCGCCAAGGCGCCTACCGACAAAATCTACGTGGCTTAGCTCTAGCAGTCGAGCGAGGCGTATTGACGCATACACAAAAATATGTGAATCTTACACATAAGTGCCGGCATGCGGACCAATATTGATATCGACGACCGGCTGATGCGTCAGGCGATGCGGACGAGCGGCGCTCGAACGAAGCGAGCGGTCGTCGAGGAAGCACTGCGCCTGTTGGTCCAAACCAAGGGTCAGCGCACTATCCGTCGCCTGCGGGGGAAGATTGCCTGGGAGGGCGATCTCGACGTGTCTCGTCTCGAGCGGCCGGCAAAGTAACGGCATGGTGCTCGTCGACACGACGGTCTGGGTGGATTATTTCCAAGGCGTGCGCAATCCCGAAACGGACTGGCTGAACGTCGAACTCGAGCGTCAGCGTCTTGGACTGACGGACATCATCCTGTGCGAGGTGTTGCAGGGCGTCCGCAACGACCTGGTGGCGAAAGAGGTTGAAGGAGAACTGGCGAAGTTGCAGCTGTTCGAGACAGGTGGCGTGGCGCTGGCACGCGCGGCGGCGCAGAACTATCGCGCCCTTCGGAGCCGGGGTCACACGGTCCGAAAGACCATCGACTGCCTCATCGCCACGTTCTGCCTGCGCGAACAGCACTCGTTGCTTCACCGTGACCGAGATTTCGATCCGTTCGAGAGATTTCTCGAGCTCTCAGTAGTCCATCCTTGAAGATCCGACCGAACGCACCGTTAAACGCTCACGCTTCGCGTCGGTGAACCGCTACGTCGAATGTAGGTGACCGTTTCACGGCCGATCCGCTCAGAGGCGATCCGCTCGACGGTTGCCAAACCACACGTTGGGATTGACGTTGTGGTCAAGCATCGATGTTGATGCTTAGAGATATTCGCGCACAAACTACTTCGGAATACTCCGCGCTAATCCCTGTTTGTGGAGTTCCTTGACAGACTGTTTCACAAGGTCTTCGACGAAACGCTGGAGGGTCTTGGGGTTCCTGGTTTCGCTGACGGCCGCCCACATCAACTGGTTTCTGGAGACGCTGTAGATCGTCGTTTCGACGACCACGATAGTGTCCCGATCGACGGACCCTGGGATATACAGGTTGGTCCATCCATAACCGTAGTAGCCCCAGAGAGTGCTGTAGGAGGGGTTGACCCAGATGCCGGGGTTGTAGATCGTCCGCTTCTCGCTGCTGACAGGCCGCATCGCCACGAGGCCCTCGACGTTCGCCTTTTCCAACCAGACCCTGGCTCGATCGGCGCTCTGCAATTCTTCCTTCGGAGCAATGCGATACATGGCAATTGATTGCAGGCCCCGTGCGGTCAGCTCGCGGACCAGCGCCTCCTCGCCGGATATGCGCAGCGAGTCGTCTTGGGAGATGACGAGCGCCGCGACTTTCTTTCCAGCGAAGGTCACCGCGCCCGCCTCAGGCGATCGCCAGGCAGACGTGAACTTTGGTGCAGCCGACAACAAGGTGACGGCGACAACCGTCGCCACCAGAGTGGCGGGCAGACAACGATTCCGATCCTTATTCATACAGTTCATTCATACATTATTCATACAGTTCATTCATACATTTCGTGACGATGGCGACTGCTATTTCTTTTTTGCCGCCGGTGGGAAGTCCTTGAACATCTTCGTGGAAGCCTTTTCGAGCCGTTTGGCGTTCCTCTCGGGATTGTCCGAGATCTCGTCCTCGGCGGTGCCACGGAACACGAGGTTCTTGGCCTTCGTTTCGAACATGTCCACGACGAGCATCCCGACCGTGTACTCGCTCACCACGGTCGAGGCCGAGCCCATGCCGCCGTAGCGGTAGCCGTAGCCGCCCCCGCTGTAGAACGTACTGGCGCTGCGCTTGGTCTCGGTCGCGCCGTGAAGGACGACGTGGATGTTTGCCTGACCTTCGTCGACCTTCTTCCACCCTTTGCCGAGGATGGCCTCATCGATCTCGGCGAGGACGCGGCGCTCCGAGAGGTTGTTGCCCCAGGTCGTGCCGATCTTGATCGCGTAGGTCTTGACCGTCGAGAAGTCGTACGCCTTGTCGAAATCGATTTTCACGTCTTGCGCGGCGGCGAGTGCGGGAAGCATGAGGAGCGAACCGGTAAGCACTGTGCGTAACACATTCATATTGCACCTCCTATCGTGGATGCTGCTTCCAGCATACGAAGCACGGCCGCGGGATGCTATGCAGTTTCGGCACGCTCAATCAATGGGTCGCGCCCGTGGCGACTGGGCGGATGGAACGAGCACGCCCTCGGCATCCGCAAATGGAGAATAGTTGGTGATAGGTGTCGATTCGACGACCGCGTTCGGAATCGTGACGTCTTCGCATTGGAAGCTTCAGGCGCTCCTGCTCGGCCGCTTCGCCGGTTCTGCAGTGTGGTTGCGTGTCACCGCATTTCGCCGGCCGGCTCACTGCCGGTCGTCAGGCTTCGCGCGAGCGCCTGTGACTCAGTGAAGGCATCAGCTTGACAGGTAAATGGCTTGCGTCTTGCTGCCGGGAGCATGCGGGCTGTCGACGTCAGCGCGCCAAAAGGAGTGTATCGGCGATGAGATCCAAATTATCTGAGACTCTGGCGTGGTGCATCGTGCTGGCCATCGGCGTGTCAGCCTGCAAGAGCGCCCCGCGGGAGCGCCCGATTCTGCTGAGCGATGTGCCGAGCGGAGCGGGCAGCCTGGTCGAAGCGCGCAAGTATCTGGAAGGGCGATGGACGTTGCAGTCCTTTGAAGTGTCTCCCCCCGGTCGGCCACCAGTCAGCGTGAAGGGTTCCGGCTCGTTGATCTACGACCAGTATGGCAACCTCGACATGGAAGTGCGCGCTGACGAGGCGTCCGTGCCGCTGCTCTCGAAATTAGGCATTCAAATGACCAACGGTGTGCTGGAGACCAAAGGACGAGTCGCGGTCGATATGCAATCGAAAACGATGACGTATATTCGCGAGGGACAGCCAGCCCTTGGTGCGGCCTCCAGTCCAATCGCGCTCAATCGACCCAGGCACTGGCAGGTCGAGGGCAATGTGCTGACGCTCACGACCAACGGCGACGATGGAAAGCCGATCTCGGTCGGGCGATGGGTAAAGAACCCGTAAGAGGACTCGACACGACGCCGTGTCAGTTGTACCTGGGCCCACCGACGAATATCGGCGGGCCTACGGTGCTACCGGTACCCCAAACTGCCGGAGCACCCACGCCGACGCCCATACCCATTCGCAGCTCGAAGACACGAGCGCCGCTGGTCCGGTTGACCAGCCTTCATGGTTTCCTGAACCGGGTTTCAGACCTCGTCGTCCACTCGTTCGCCGCTCCTGATCCAGCCTGCGCGCGATCTCGAGCGCGCGGGGATTAACTGCGAGAACTGACTTTCGTACGTTAGTGCCCCTGCGTCGACCGCTTCTTAAAATATCGCCTATGCCGGCGGTTAAGGAGTCGAAAGTAATGGAGTCTCGATTGCACTGCACTCATAGGTGATCAGAAATCGAGCGAACTATACGCCCCGCTCATTGCGCTTTCTGCTCTCTGCGAGGCGTCATCCCGGCATTTCCTTGCGATTCTGCTCGGCACACATGTTTCACGCGCACTCCGTCGTGGCATTCCCGGTGAGAACCGTCGAACGCATTGAAGAGGCCCTCGGTGAGATTGCCGTGCTCTTCATCGCACTAGCTCCGCTCGATGTATTCTTGGGAGAGGACCCTGAGCGGGCTCTCGGCAACGGGCTGGCGTTCGTGGTGCTCGGGATCTTTGTGTTCGCGCTGGCCGTGTATATCGAGAGGAGGCGCTGTGGTGAATCCTGATCTGCTGATCATCCTAGGCGCGATCCTGTGTGTCTGCCTCAGCGGAGCTGGCTATGCGCTCTGGTTGCTGCACAATCGCGATGCGAAGCAACGCCCGAGTTCGCCGTCGAAAACCTCCCGTTGAAGTTCTGGCTCGATTCGGCGGCACCTGCCTGACGACCACCTGTCAAAGGAGGTTGGTCAAAGCCGTCGAACAACGGAAGGATCGCCCGTCACGTACTCGAGCTCGAGCCGCCGATCGACCGCCAGGTCTGATGGCCTGGCAACAGCTTCACTGACGACATAGGTTCGCTCGTGGCCGCGGTGATGTGCCGAGAATGCGTAGACGAGCACATGCAGCTTTTCGGTTGTGGAATCGCTGCCACTCTCAATCGTGATTGTGCCGGCGTGTCGAAGCGTCGCCGTCGTGCGTGTCCGATGCCGCAGAGCGAACGATAGACGTCGGCTCGTCGACCACCACAGGTGGCGAATGCTCGACGTGTACCCGGCGAACAACCACATCACCACAACAAGGCCAACGGACGTCGTCGCAAGGTCCATCACAACCACGCCGAACGTCGGACGGCGGAGAGGATCGATATTGCCTGGCGCGACTACCAACATCAGCCCCATCAGCAACACGGCAGTAATCCCAAGCACCCCAAGACTGGCAGCCGACACTCCCGTCGCCCACAATCGCCATCCGTGCGGCAACGCCACTGCCTCGAACTCACCCGCCTGCAACTTCGGCGGCGGACCGTGCGAGTAGCGGACCACGCTTGAGTCAGTTGCTGCGGAGAACCGGCGCCAGACCCAGACGACAAGCGGCGTCAGCACAAGGCCGCCCAGGACAATCAGCAGCCAGTAGCGAATTGTCTTTCTTGAGTTCCACCCGAGCGACCGTGCCACGACCCACGCGGTTTGCCGGCGTTCTCCATCGAGCAGCAGAATGCCCCCGTCGCGTTCACTTGCGAAAATGTGTCGTCCCGCAGCGACGAAGGTATTCGCCTCGTTCATTCCTCCCGGTGTCGGGTCCTCATCTGGCCGGCGCTCGAGCAGCAGCGACTCGCCGTCGCGGGTGATGACGATGATGTGTCGATCGTCAAGGACTCTGTCGATATAGAGCGGTCCGCTCGCTGCGAGACCCGACGCAGTCAGCAGATACCAGACCGAGAACCGCAACAGCCAAGGCATAACGCAAAATGCTCCCGCCGAATTCACGGCTCGAGGCGATCGGGCATGACAAACGTTCGCCGCGCGCGGTCGGATGCAAGCGTTTCTGGCCGGTAGTATCGATCAAGAACCGACGGTCGCCACTTAAGCAAGTCCGGATTCTCCGCGGCAAAGGCGTCCCATGAAAGCTCGCGGTTGCCGTCGTCCAGGCGCTCGCTGATGATGAGCAAGAACGCGGTCGTAATCGTCACGTGGAACAAATCAGGCGTGCCCTGGGCGAGGGCAAACCGGCGCAGCGCCTCGCAGAACCGTGCAAGTGCTTCGGGAAACGAGTCGACGGCGGAATTGAATGAATTGATGCAGATCTGACCGCGTCGGCACGTAGTAAACTCCGAAAAATCGTCGATCGTCCATCGTCGATCGTCTGGAATGAGGTGCAGTATGAATCTGAGACGCCTTGCCACGGCTGTTGCGCTGCTTGGGGCCCTCGTATCTATTCCGGGTCATGCTCAGGCGCCGAAGCCCGATGCGGCCGCACTTGCAAAGATGGGCATCCTCGAGCGGTTGGCCGAACGCAGCGGCGTGTACGGTGTGCCTCCCACCGCCAAAGTTCCCGGCTTCATTGCCGACGCGGGCTGGCCGCAAAAGCTGCCCAACAACTGGATCATTGGCGAGGTTGGCGGGCTCTATGTCGCGCCAGACGATCACATCTGGGTTTACCAGCGGCCGCGAAGCCTGACCAACGACGAGGCGGCGCTGACACCGGCCACACATAAGGCGCCGGACGGCCGGCCTGTGGACGTGCTCGGCTATCCGCGTCCCTTCGGCGTGCTAGGCGACTGCTGTCTGCCAGCGCCGGCGGTGATGGAGTTCGACGGGAACGGGAAGCTGCTGCAGGCTTGGGGCGGTCCCGCCGATCCCGACAAGTGCCGGATCGACGACGGGTGCGTGTGGCCCGCCAGAGAGCATGGCATATTCGTCGATCACAATGGCTTCGTCTACATTGGCGGCAACGGCGGCGGCGGCAAGCCGAACCCTTCTGCCTGGGCTTCGACGGCCGGCTCCGATGGGATGATCCTGAAGTTCACCAAGCAGGGCAAGTTCGTCATGATGATCGGTGGCCCCACTAAGGGTGCCGACAGCAACAACAAGGACGGCGGCAAGAACGCGACGCCGCTTTTGTTCCTGCCTGCCGATCTGATGGTCGATCCGGCCACCAACCGTCTGTATGTGTCCGACGGCTACGGCAATCGCCGCGTCCTGATTCTCGATGCCGGTACCGGCAAGTACATCGGTCACTTCGGCGCCTACGGCAACAACCCGGTGGACGACAAGGCTGCGGCCGCAGCCGGCCCGTGGATGAATGACTTCACGAAGGGCAACATGAAGCCTCCGTTTTTCCGCACTCCGGTGCACTGCGTGAAGGTGAGCAAGGAGGGTTTGATCTACGTCTGCGACCGCGGCAACAACCGCGTGCAGGTGTTCAACAGCAAGGATCCCAATCTCGGCAAGGAATGCGCGAATCCCACCGGTGAGGCGAAGTGCGGGTTCGTCAAGGAGCAGCAGGTCGCAGTGAAGACCAACGGGCTCCCGGGTTCGGCGGTGTCGATGAACTTCTCGACCGACGCCAAGCAGACGTGTCTGTATATCGGCGACAACTCCAACATGACGATCTACATGCTCAACCGGGATACGCTGCAGGAGGTGGGACGCCTTGGCCGCAGCGGGCGTGCGACCGGCGAGTTCCACTGGCTGCACCAGGTGAGCGTGGATTCCAGAGGCAACATCTACACGGCGGAGGTCGACACCGGGAAGCGTATCCAGAAGTTCATGCGTTATGGTCCCGATGGGTGCAGCGGCACCGGCCGGGCCACCGTCGGCGGTGTGCTGCCGTAATTCGTCGTGCGTCAATGAAACTGACTAACCTGACCGTACTGATGTCGCTTGTCGTGTGTACTTGCGCGTCCCCGGCTGCGCCGCAGCGAGACCAGCTTGACGGCGACCCGAGAACACCGCAGGCGGCGAGTGCGTGGGCCCTCTCTTACTCATCAGGCACGGCGATGTCGGTGAACGGCGACGGACATCCGATCATCACCATGCCCACGAACGGTAGCGTCAACATGCTGACGAAGGCATGGACCGGCTCGGACGTAGGAAAGACATTGTTCGTAACGGTGCTGGTCCAAACGACAGGCGCTCCTCTGTTTCACCTTGCACAGGGTCCGGAACCGACTTGCAAGACCCCACCATCAACGCGCCCGTATCTCGAAGCGAATGGCTGGACCGCAGTGCCAGACGACTATTCATTCATGCGCTGGTGGAGTCGGCAGGGTTTCATTCCGCTCGTCTCAGCCAATACGGTTTCGATCGCCGTGCCGCTGACACCGGATCTGTGGTCTGGAGTGAGCGGGCAGTTGGCAACACAGAATAGTGCTTCCGCCCAATGGTTCGACCGCATCGTGACGGGCAGCGTGCCCACTCGCGTGGGTCTGGTATTCGGTGGCGGTTGTTCCTACGGCCACGGCGTGTACGTGTCGGGCGGATCGGCGACGTTGACGGTCACGCAGTTCGAGACGAGATAGCCGAAGCCGACGGCGGAGGGGATGTCAGCGTTCGCTCGCGCGGTGTCCGCTGAGCATGTTCGGCATCGCGTAGTTGCCTTCGTGGCACGCGTATTCGTAAATCGGTCCGGACGACCGTGACATCGTCAGCTCACCTTTCCACGGCTGCGTGAAGGCGGTGGGGTTGTCGACCTCGAACTGGTAAAGCAGCGTGTTGGCGTCGAGCAGGCTGAACCGTTCTATCAGATGAAGATTCCGGTCCCACCCGAAGTTGCCGCCTGCGCTCCCGTATAGGCCGCCCCCGTCGTTGAAATTTGTCGTGTCCACAACGAGTGTGTTGCCTTGCCACCGGCCGATCGAATGGCCCATCCACAGCCGTATTGTGGGTGGAAGATGGGGACGGCCGTCGAGGTAGATGATTCTCGTGTCGTGATTCATCTCCGCATACACGATGAATGCATCCCTGGTCTGCACGATGTGGTAGTTGCTGTTGTAGGAATACGGAAGCATGGGCGGTCCCGCCGTGACGAACCCCAGACACCGATCCTGAAGACCGGTATCCTGGGCGCTTGCGGGTACATTCATCGCTTCGACACGACGGCGTTTCACTTCAGCAGCGTCCGGCGTGAGCGCGGGAATGCGGCCATCCGCCGGCTCGGTGATGATCGAAGTGCGGAGGGTCTTGACGGTACTTGAGCCGAATTCGCGGAAAAACGTGTTGTAAGTCCCGACGCTTTTCGAGACGGTCCCGGGCGCCGGCTCCTGGTTGCGTTGGGTCACCTGACGTTCCCACTCAGCAGCTTCTTCCGGTGTGAAGAACGCTTTGTCTTTCAACTGCGCCGGGCGTTCGAGTGGAGTGGCGGTCGCGGAGTTCCAGATGCCGTCGAATCTCGGGCGCGCATCGGAAGCGGGGCCCTGACCCGCCGCAAACGCGGGAATGAGATACAGCGCAGCCAGGAACGAGCACAGGAGCAGCGTTCGTCGAGTCATAACAGGCATCCTCGTCGAGTCACTGAACTATACAGTGAATGCGAGGATCGTAAATCAAGACGGCACCGGTTGATGCGTTTCCCACCACTTCCGTGCGAGTTCCTGCGTCCACTCGCCCGTGACAGGCACGGCCTCGAGCCGGCGCGCCAGTTCGCGCGCGGTCTGCGGCCGGTCCGACGGATCCTTGGCCAGGCACGCGAGCACGATCGCATCGAGCTCTTTCGGAATCAGCAACTCTGATCGTACGGACGGCGGATTCGGCTTGGCCTGCACGTGCTGGACGAGGAGCTGCATCGGCGTGTCGCCGGTAAAGACAAGTTGACCCGTGAGCAGCCAGTAGGCAAGACAGCCGGTAGCGTAGATGTCGACGCGGTTATCGATACGCGCGCCCCCGAGCACCTGCTCGGGCGCGATGAATGCCGGCGTACCCTGCACGACGTGCTCGGCGGTGAGGGCGGTAAGCGTCCGCGCCGTATCGGCAGTGCCGGGCTCGTGAATCGCTTTCACGATGCCGAAGTCCAGCACTTTGACGAAGTCGTACTCTTCGCCGTAGCGGCACAAGATGATGTTGGCCGGCTTGATGTCGCGGTGTACCAGCGAGATCGATTCCGCTTCCGAGAGCGAGTGACAGACCTGTCGGATCACGTGAATCACGCGCTCTGCCGGCATCGGACCGAACCGGTTCACGATCCGCTCAGCGTCCAGCCCGTCGAGGAACTCCATCACATAGTAGAACGTCCCATCGTCCGCGATGCCGAAGTCGAAGAGGTCCACGGTGTGGGGCGATCGCAGGCTCGCGATCGCCTGCGCCTCGCGCTCGAACCGGCTCGTCGCTTCGGATCCGATGATCGACGACGGGGCCGGCGGACGAATGAGCTTGATTGCGGCCGGCCTCGCCAGCAGGCGATGACGTGCGCGCCACACCTCGCCCATCCCGCCCTGGCCGATCCGTTCGAGAAGACGGTAACTGCCCAACTCCCGGGCCTTTCGGACCTCGTCGCCGAGAGCGAAGAGCACGCGCGCGCCGACGTACGCCATCACGACGACCAGCATGTACGGAAAGATAAACAGGAAGAAGAACTGCAGAGCATTCGGCATCAGCGGAGGCGGGTAAGCCGCGAACGAGACGGCGGCCATGACGGGCACGCCGCTGGATGCGGCGAGCGCCGCGATCACCGACCGCCGGGGAGTCGAGGGCACGACGATGGTAAAGAGGAGCATCCAGACGGCCACCCACGAGAGTCCGATCCACGTGGCGTTCCGAAAGTCGAGGCCTTTCGGCTGGAGCAGCTCTGCGGCGGCAATGCCGTAACTGCTGGCAATTTCAAAGACGATGGCGGTTGCCCCAGCGGCCCGAGGCGACAGCCGGGGACTGGTCACGGCGGCGGCGACGAAGAGCGCCACGCATATTGAGACGGTGGCCGGTAACCACTGCACGACGCCACTGAAGAGGATGGCGCGATCGGCCGCCGAGAAGAGCGCCGGGAAGATGCCGGCCAGAAAGAAGACCGCGGCGTACAAAAGCGCCATCACACGAAGGCGTGACCTCCCCTGGTGAATCAGGTCGCGTGGCAGGCCGTGTGCCCCCCCGGCTGACGACCATGCGCCGTGTGCTTCCTCGGGATGAAGAAGAGTTGGGCCGGCGGTCCTCGTGTTCATGCGCGCCGATTGTACGTCCGGAGGGTGATGGGATCAGGTTGCGCTACAATCCCGGCCACATCCTGAGGAGATTCAACATGCACCGAACCGTCGGCCCGATTCTCGTGGCCTGGATGGCACTGGCCTGCACCGCCTGGGCGCAGGATCCGCCTGGAAAAAACATCTTCGAGGACCGCTGCGGCACCTGTCACGGCGCCGACGGCAACGGCGGAGAACATGCGCGCGCCATCACGCGGGCCGCACCGGACCTGAATGATCTCCAGCTGACAAAACTTATTCGCGAAGGTCTCCCGGCCCGCGGCATGCCGCCCATCAGTGTGAGTGACGCGGAACTGCCGCCATTGATCGCTTTCGTCCGGACGCTCCGGCCGCGAGGCGGATTCCAGCCATACCGCAAGAGCTTTGTGATGACGAACGGCAAATCGCTGGACGGCCTGGTGATGAGCGAAGGATCGGAGGACGCGCAAGTTCGCACCGACGACAACCGGATTCATCTGCTGCGGAGGGTGGACTCGGACAAATTCCGCGAAGTCACGACGGAGACCGATTGGGCCTCTTATAACGGAGACCTCGGGGGCAATCGCTTCACGACGCTGCGGCAGATCGACAAATCGAACGTCAAGCGTGTCGCGCCGAAATGGGTCTTCAGGATCCCGAACGCCGGGCGCCTGCAAGGCACTCCGGTGGTGGCCGACGGCGTGATGTACGTCACACACGCGAACGAGTGCTACGCGCTCGACGCCGGCAATGGCCGTCAAATCTGGCGATACCAGCGTCCGCGGTCTACCGGCCTGGCCGGCGACGCTGCAAGCGGGATCAATCGGGGTATCGCCCTCAGCGGCGACAAGATTTTCATGGTGACCGACAACGCCCACCTGATCGCTCTGAGTCGAGCGACAGGCCTGCTGGTGTGGGATGTCGAAATGGCGGACTGGCGAGAAAATCACGGCGCCACATCGGCTCCGCTCGCCGTGGGCAATCTCGTGATTTCCGGCACGGGCGGAGGAGACAACGGGGCGAGGGGCTTTGTCGCCGCCTTCGATCAGGCGACCGGGAAAGAAGCCTGGCGTTTCTCGACATTGCCCAAGCCGGGAGAACCGGCGTGGGACACGTGGAAAGGCACAAGCATCGAGCGTGGCGGCGGCAACGCGTGGTTTACCGGAACCTACGATCGAGACACCGATACGCTGTTCTGGCCGACGGGAAATCCGGGGCCGGACTATAACGGCGACGAGCGCGCTGGCGACAATTTGTATTCCAACTCCATCCTCGCGCTCGATCCAGCCAGCGGCAAGATGAAGTGGTACTACCAGTTCACCCCGCACGACCTCTGGGACTGGGACGCCACCGAGACGCCGATGGTGATCAACGCCAACTGGGAAGGCCAGCGTCGCATGCTGCTGGTGCAGGCCAACCGCAACGGGTTCTTCTATGTTTTCGATCGCGTTGATGGAAAACTTCTGCTGGCCAAGCAGTTCATCAAGAACCTGACGTGGGCCAGTGGAATTGGTCCCGACGGCAAACCGATCAGAAATCCGAATCAAGAGCCGACCGCTGCAGGAACGCATGTCTGTCCCTCGCAGGATGGGGCGACCAACTGGTTCTCTCCTTCCTACAATCCCGCAACGGGGTTGTACTATGTCCAGGTATTCGAGAAGTGCTCGATTTATACGAAGCGGCCGGTCGAGTGGGAGCAGGGCAAGGCATATGGCGGCGGAAGTCAGCGCGTCGACACCAATCCGAAACCGCAGCGCCTGTTATACGCGCTCGATCTGCAGACGGCTAACCGGAAATGGGAATTGCCCCAAACCGGCACCGGCTCCTCATGGGGTGGGACGCTCGCGACCTCGACCGGCCTGGTCTTCTTCGGCGATGACAGCGGAACGTTCGCCGCAGCCGATGCCGTCAGCGGGAAGCTGTTGTGGTCGTTCCCCGCGAACGCGAACTGGCACGCGTCGCCGATGACCTACCAGTTCGACGGTCAGCAATACATTGCGATCGCCGCCGGAGGCGAGATTCTCGCGTTCGGGCTCATCGAGTAAGGGAGGCGATCGCGGTTCTGGGTTGCTGGGTGCTGGGTGCTGGGTTCCGGTTCTGGGTTCTCGGTTCTCATGAACCAGGAACCAGTCGAGCGTCAGAGCCCGAACCGGAACCTAGCACCTAGAACCCAGAACCTAGAACCGCTGACCTCACTCCTGCAGGAGTTCATTTGACACCCTTGGCGAGCAACCCGCCGAGCCGCGCCGCCCGCATCAGCGCTTCCAGCCGCCGCGCCTCGGCGCGCGCGACGCGCAAGCCGGCATTCGTGATGCGATAGTAATTGCGGCGCTCGTCGTCCGCATCCGCCGCCGGCCGGCGCGCCGACGCCTCGATGAGCCCGGTCTCCACCATGCGCGCGAGCGCGCGGTACATCGTGCCGACATCGGGCACGGCGGCTTCACCGCGAGCGGCAATGTCCTGAATGATGCCGTAGCCATGTCGTTCGCCCGCGGCCAGGCTGAGCAGGATGTGGAACTCCACACGTCGCAACGGCAGATGCTTGTCTATCCCGCGGTCTCGATCCATTTCCATAAGGTGCCAAGGTCGCCGAGTCAGTGTGCCACACATACACTGTATGCACCACGCATGCATCGCTGTCAAGGCGCTTCAATACCGATCCCACAAACGAACAGCTATACCCGGAAGCGGGACGCACTCGCGCTGAGAACTTCGGTTTCACGCGATTTGAGGCGGCATGGGGATTGCCGCTCGCTCAGTTGTGCCAGAGAGGCGAACATGACTCGACCCGCACTACTCGTTCTGTCGACCGCGCTTACGCTCTTGCTTCCCACGGCCACGCCGGCGCAGGTCAGGTCTTATCCGCTGGAGACCGTCGACGGCCTTCGCCTGCATAACGTGGCGGCCGAGCCTGTCGTGCTGCAGGGCAAGAAGGGCGTGCGCGTGACCATGTCCCAGGAGGCCGAGCGCCGGTTGCAAGCCATGAAACCGGAGGAACAACTGCAGGTCGAGCAGCTCGCCCCGATCAACGGCCTCGACTTCGCCAACGGCGTCATCGAAGCGGAGATGGCTGGCGCGCCGGCGCCAGGTGCCCCCGAAGGAGCCCGTGGCTTTGTCGGTATTGCGTTCCGGCTGCAGACCGACATGCGGACGTTTGACGCGTTCTACCTGCGTCCAACCAACGGTCGTGCCGACGATCAGGAGCGACGGAATCATGCCGTTCAGTACATCTCGCATCCCGACTGGCCCTGGTTTCGGCTGCGCAAGGAGACCCCGTCAAGGTATGAATCGTATGTGGACCTGCAGGCGGGATTCTGGACGAAGATCAAGATCGAGATTCTCGGCGAGCGTGCGCGCCTCTACGTCCACGGTCAGGAACAGCCGGCACTGATGGTCAACGATCTCAAGTCGGGTGCGCAGGGCAAAGGCGGGGTCGCGCTGTGGCTCGATCGAGGGACGGTCGCGCACTTCCGCAACCTGACTGTGAACCCTCGCTGACCAACTAAAGAAAAGCGTGACCTCTCTCGTAGGTGGCGACGCGCTTCATCGTATTATGTGCAGCAGAGGATCTCGTGGACCCACCCAATCGGGGACCATCGGCGTACGCCGGAGTGACCGATCAGGTTGTCGTCGGTCGGTATGTCCTGGAGATAGGCGATCTCCGAGGCGCGTTGGTCCGCGAGTCGTCACGGGCTGAACGGGCGCGCTTTCGTCCACGTGCCACGCCGATTCTCCTCCGCCCGAGGTTGATTCGGGGATTGCTGGATCGTCAGACGGAACTGGCCTCGGCGCTCTCGGCGCTCGACGCGGGCCTTCCAATTGAAGTCAGCGGCGAGCCCGGAATCGGTAAGACGGCCATCCTCCGACACCTGGCCCACCATCCAAGAGCCGCCTCATTTGTCGACGGCACTATCTACATACCGGCGCGACACCAATCGCTCAGCGATCTCCAGCAGTTGATCTTCGAAGCGTTCTACGAGAGCGACGGGTTCTTCACGCCGACCGAGGCGGAGATCCGGCGCGGCCTTCAGGACAAACAGGCGCTGATCCTCCTCGATGATGTCCATCTCACGCAGGCCGAGATGGAACAGGTGCTCGATATCGCTCCGCGATCGGCGTTCGTCGTGGCCACGCGTGAACGATGCCTGTGGGGTGAAGTGCGCAGCCTCTCCCTGAAAGGGCTGCCAGCAGATGATGCGGTTTTGCTCTTGGAGCGGGAGATCGAACGTGCACTCGACGGCGCAGAGCGATCAACCGCAACGGATCTGTGCCCGGCAATTGGAGGGCATCCACTTCGACTCCTGCAGGCCGCTGCGATCATCCGCGAGCGGGGTCTGTCGCCCGACGGGTGGGCAGCCACCATCACGCCGGAGATTCTGGTCACGGAGCTGATAGCGACGATCGAAGACAAGCAGCGGCGCGCTCTGATGGCGCTGAGCGCGCTGCCTGGCGTGCCACTGCACGCTCAGCACATTGCCGGCCTCGCGGAAATCACCAACATCGAGCCATCGCTGTTGACGCTCGTCCACCGAGGTCTCATCGTCAGCAGCCACTCGCGGCATCAACTCGCTGACGGGGTCGCCGATCGGCTCCGGCGAACGGAAGACCTGAAGCCCTGGGTGAATCGCGCGATCACGTACTTCACCGCGTGGGCCGAACGGCACCGCCGTCACGCGGACTCCCTGCTGGAGGAATCCGAAGCGCTGTTACACGTGCAGCAGCACGCAGTTGACGCTCGACGCTGGGGTGAAGTTCTCACGCTGGGTTGGCTGCTCGAAGAAGCACTGGTCGTGAGCGCACGATGGGGCGCCTGGAAGACGAACCTCGAACGTTGTCTGGCCGCCGCGAAAGCATTGGGTGATCAATCGGCCGAAGCCTGGGCACTCCATCAAATCGGCACTCGAGCCGTCTGTCTTGGTGAGCCGGGCGTGGCTCGCGCGTCGTTGAGCCAGGCCATGAAGCTACGCGAGGCGCTGGGCGACAAGGCGGCTGCGACCGCGAGCCGGCAGAATCTCAGTTTCGTCCTCCCGCCTGTGTCCGCTTCCACCGAGCGTCCCGTAACCTCCTCCACTTCCACCCAGCGTCCGATAACCTCCTCCACCGAGCGTCCGGTTTCCGCCGAGCGTCTGGCAACGCCAGCTGTTCACGCGTTGGACTTCGATTCGCTGCCGCTTCGACATGAAACTGAGCCGCCAATTCGCACAACGGAGGCGAGTCTCGCCGGTGCTCTGTTCGTCACGGTCGTGCTGTTCGCAATCGCAGGAGGTGTCGCGTTTTGGGCTCGTCCGGCGGAACTCGCATCGCGGTCCTGGAATCTTGCCGCCATCGCGTCCTTCGTCGAAAACGGTCTTCGAGGAGCAATGGCTCGCGCTGCGAGGACGGCACCGCTGCGGAGGGCGGCTGAACCGCCCGCACCGCTTCCGGAGCAATTCACTGAAGTTTCTTTGATCTCGGAATCGGACGCACTCGCTAACGATCGGCCGCCTGCGGCGAACATTCTCATCTTCACTCCGCGACCAGGCTCCTTCACGACTGGCGGCCCCACAAATCTCTGTTACGCGGTCAGCAATGCTTTACAGGTGCGCCTTGAACCAGGCATCGGCGAGGTCAACCCGACGCGCACGCTCAGTTGCGTCCGCGTTGCACCAACACGCACGACGACGTACGAGTTGACCGCATACGGGCGTGACGGCCATCAGGTGACACAGCAACTCGTGATTTTTGTCAGGTAAATCGCAATCAGCCTCAACTGCTCGGGGGTCGGTACTTCGTTCGGGCGGTATTTCGCTGAGTGCGGTTACCACAGAGAGCACAGAGGACACAGAGAAAAGCCATCCTTATCCTCTGTGAGCTCTGAGTTCTCTGTGGTGAATGTTGCGGTTACTTCGTTCATCCCGTTATGCGGCCAGCGCCAGTTCGCTGGGCTCCAGGGCAACCGAGAGAACTTGATCCACCGACTCGACGATGTGGAACTTCATTTTTTCTCGCACGTCAGCCGGAACGTCTTCCAAATCCGGCTCGTTGCGCTGCGGGACGATCACCTCGGTGAGGCCGGCGGCGTGCGCGGCCAGCACTTTCTGCTTCAACCCGCCAATCGGGAGCACCCGTCCTTGCAGCGTGACCTCGCCGGTCATGCCGATCGTGCTCTTCACCGGCCTGTGAGTCAGAAGAGACGCAATCGCCGTGACCATCGTGACCCCGGCGCTCGGACCGTCTTTCGGAATCGCGCCGGCAGGCACGTGAACGTGCACTTCGCGGCCATCGAGCGCGTGCTCATCGATACCAAGCGCGGACGCGTGGCTCTTCACATACGTGAGCGCAATCCGCGCCGACTCCTTCATGACGTCTCCGAGCTGACCCGTCAGCACCAGCCCGCCCTTGCCAGGCATCGACGCCGCTTCGACGAACAACACGTCGCCGCCCACCCCGGTGACCGCGAGTCCGGTGGCGACACCGGGGACTGCCGTACGAACCGCCGCTTCGTGGAAGACCTTGGGACGGCCGAGTGCATCGCGCACCGCCGCCTCGTCTACCGCAATCGGCGCAGCCTGCTCCGCGTCACCGGGGGGCAGGGGCCCCCGGATCAAAGACGCTGCGATCCGCGTCGCCGTTTTCCGAAGCAGCGTTCCGAGCTCTCGTTCGAGCTGGCGAACGCCTGCCTCGCGCGTGTAGTCATTGATGACGCGACGCATCACGGCGTCGGTCGTGGTCACTTCATCCGGGCGCAAACCGTTCCGCTCGACCTGACGCGGCCAGAGATGCCCGCGCGCGATCGCGACCTTCTCGTCGGTCGTGTAGCCGTCGAACCGGATCACCTCCATCCGGTCGTAGAGAGGTCCAGGAATCGTATCGGCCACGTTCGCCGTGGCAACAAACAGTACCTGCGAGAGATCCAACTCGACGTCGAGATAGTGATCCCGAAACGCGTGATTCTGCGCCGGGTCGAGCACCTCGAGCAGCGCCGCAGACGGATCGCCGCGCCAGTCGGCGCCGATCTTGTCCACCTCGTCGAGCATGATCACCGGATTCATTGTGCCCGCGTCGCGCAGTGCGCGAACGAGACGGCCAGGCAGGGCGCCGATATACGTGCGGCGATGGCCGCGGATCTCGGCCTCGTCGCGGACGCCGCCGAGCGACATCCGAACGAACTGCCGGCCGGTGGCTCGTGCAATCGATTCGCCGATCGACGTCTTGCCCGTGCCCGGGGGGCCAATCAACGTGAGAATGACGCCCGACCGCTTGTTCTCGGCCATGCCCCGCTCGCTGCGAAGCTTGCGAACCGCGAGGTACTCGGTGATGCGGCGTTTCACATCGTCGAGGCCCTCGTGATCGGCGTCGAGCACCGTCCGCGCGTGCACCGGGTCGAGCCGATCCTCGGATCGCTTCGCCCACGGAACCGCCAGCAGCCAGTCGAGATAGGTCCGGATCATCGAGGACTCGGCATTGGAATCCCCCATTCGCTCGAAACGATCCAGCTCGCGTTCCACCTGCAGCCGCACCGCGTCGGGCATGCCGGCGTCGGCAACCTTCTGACGGTATTCGTCTGCTATCGACCCGTCGGTTTCGCCGAGCTCCTTGCGAATGGCGTCCATCTGCTTGCGGAGAAAGTACTCCCGTTGCTGCTTCTGCGCGCCGTCCTCGACACCATCGTGGATGCGCTTTCGCACCTGCAGCTCCGCCAATCGGTCTCGCTGGAACTGCAGCGCGAGCTTGAGCCGCTCGACAACGTCGAAGGTTTCGAGGATCTGAAGCTTCTGATCGAAATTGAAGTCGGGCGAATAGCCCGCCGTATCGGCCAGAGCCCCGGTGTCGGTAATGGACCGCACGAACGCGCTGATCCGTCCGTCATCTCCGCGCAACTCAAGGATCTCGTCCACGACGGCGCGGTACTCGCGCTCGAGCTCGCGGGTCGCACTGGCGTCCGGCGCTTCATCGGGCCGGGCTTCGTAATCGACGCGAAGCACGCCGTCCTGGTCGGCAGAGGCGCTGCCAAGCGTCGCGCGATGGAGACCGGTCAGCAGCACAGCGACACCCCGCCCGCCGAGACGCATCTTTTCGGACACCTCAGCCACGATCCCGACCTTTGAATATGTATCGTCCCGCCTGGGCACCAGGAGCACGCGTTTGTCGCTGCCGGCGTCGACTGACAGCGTGACCGGCATGCCCGGGAAAACCACGGTGCCGTCCAAAGGGATGATTCGCAACCTGTTCATAGTGGCCCCTCGTTAGGGCTGATGAGTTTGGAGACTGTCAGCCCTCTGCTTTATTCGACGCAAGTTCGATTCTGGAGGATGCGAGGACAGCGAACAGAATCAAGAGCGTTTGTCGGCGGACTGTCGCAAAGGTGGTCACCAATCCGCACTCGAGGCCGAGAAATCCCCGCGCCAGTGGGCATTCCTATTGCTTCGTCGTCACTAGCGAGGTAGACGATGCTCCCCATCGGTGATGAACGAGTTCACGGACCCGCACCACTTGTCACGTTCGGTTTGATTGCGCTGAATGCCCTGGCGTTCTTCGTCGAGCTCTCCCAGCCATCGGAGGGGGCACTTCAGTCGTTCATCCAGGCGTGGGGCGTCGTTCCACGCGAATATTCGACGGCCCAGGATCTTCCTCCAACCATTCCGCTGCCCTTCTGGTCGACGCTGTTCACCTCGATGTTTCTGCACGGCGGCTGGATGCACCTCGGCGGCAACATGCTGTACTTGTGGATTTTTGGAGACAACCTCGAAAAGATAATGGGCGGGATTCGCTTCCTCATCTTCTATTTGGTCTGTGGCCTGGCGGCGTCATTGGCTCACATCGTTTTCGGGCCTGGTTCCAGCATTCCGGCAGTCGGTGCTTCGGGAGCCATCAGCGGTGTACTTGGCGGATATCTCCTGCTCTTCCCTAAGAACACCGTCCGGGTGCTCACGCGTGGCGGCATCGCGCAGGTGCCGGCGATTGTCGTGCTGGGCTTCTGGATCGTGATTCAGATGATCAACGGAATCGGCTCCATGGCGGCCACAACGGAAACCGCTGGCGTGGCATACATGGCACATATCGGCGGCTTCGTCGCAGGACTGGTGCTCGTCAAGCTGATGGCCCCGCAGCGGCAGGCGGCATTCGCTTGAAGCTCCAACCAGCTGCTCGCTAAGGCTACGGAGCGGTTGGCTGCGTGCGAGGAGGCACCTTCTCCCAAGGCGCACTCGTCATGCCATTCAGGTCGTACACCACGACGCCGTCCCGCAGGGTGATCTCGCACCCGAGCCGCTGCGTACCGTCCAGTCGTCCGCCAAGCTGATCGACGAACCCGAACTTGCCCTTCTCGAGACGCAGCACTGCCACGTCGGCGGGCGCCCCGACCGACAGGTTCCCCAGCTGTTCGAGCTTGATCTCCTTCGCGGGGTTCCACGTCGAACGCACGACGACGTCCTTGAGCGCCATGCCGAGCGCCAGGAACTTGCTCATGACGTTCGTCATGTCTTTCATCCCGGCGTTCATGCTCGTCACGTGGAGGTCGGTAGAAATCGAGTCGGCAATGAAGCCTTCCTTGAACGCCTGCACGGCCGTCCGCCACGCGAAGCTCCCGCCGCCATGGCCGATGTCGAAGATGATGCCTTTCTTCTGAGCGGCGAAGATCGCCGGATTCACCTTGCCGTCGATGAGCTCCCCGCGTCCGCCGCCGGCATAGGCGTGCGTGTAGATGTCGCCCGGCCGGAAGTATTTCGTGAACAGCTCCGCAATCGTCCGCACGCGCGCGCTGCCGAAGTCGACCATCACCGGGATGTTGGCGATCCGGCCCGCTTCGACGGCCCGCTCGTACGGCGCCCATTCCGGCCCGTTGAAGTGCGCGCTCTTGATGCCCACGATGACGCCCTGGTGCTTCAGCGCCATGTCCGCCGTCGGCCTGACTTCCATGTCGTCGAGGTTCTGCTCGATGGTCCCGCCTCCCATGCCATGACCCACGATGTTGAGGAACGCCGTCACGCGGGTTTTCGACTTGTCGATGATCCGGCTCTTGTAGTCGTCGAAGTTACGCCATCCTGGACTGCCGGCGTCCGCAACCGTCGTCACGCAGCTTCGCGGCGCGAAGCCGTCCACGTACACGCCGTTGGGGCCGCTCGCATAGCCGGTTTTCTCGCCGGGGTACACATGGACGTGAATGTCGACGAGGCCAGGCGTGACGTACAGGCCCGCGGCATTCACGGTTTTCGTCGCCTGCGTCGCCGGGATGTTCGGTGCGACGGCGGCGATCTTGCCGTCTTTGATGGCGACGTCGCGGACGCCGTCGATCCCGTTCCTGCCATCGATGACGTGGCCGCCCTCGAGAAGAAGATCGTAGGCGGTTTGGGCGTGGCCGAGGCTCGCGACGCTCAGCGCCAACAGAATGAATCCCGCACATTTCATTGTCTTCCCTCCAGACGACTCGACCGTGCGTGACTTGCCCACTCCCGTCCGCTCGCTACTGGTTGCGCGGCGTCGGCCTGCGACCGGTCTTTTGAAACACGTAGTCGTCGCGCTGCTTCTGCAACTCCGGCGGCAGCGGCCCATAAATCTGGCGGGAGGTGTACTTCCCAGTGCCCAGCATCATGAGGCTCCAGTCGTCGCGCGCTTTCGACATCTCTCCGGATTCGACCACCTCTTGCACCTTGTGCGGCGGAATGAACCAGAGGCCTTCGCGATCGGCGAGCACCACGTCGCCCGGCATGACGAGCGTCTTGCCGATTCGCACAGGGATGTTGATGCCCGTGACCATCACGCGCATGCCCTGCGTCGGAAACGAGTTCTTGTAATACGCCTGCATCCCCGTTTCCGCAATGCGGTCGAGCCAGTAGACGCCGCCGTCGACGATCATGCCGTTGCCGGTGGTGGTCTGAATGTAGTGGGCGAGCTTGTTGCCGACGAAGTTCCAGTCCGCCCCGAAGACGTCGGCCACGATCACGTCGCCCGGCTGCAGCATGTCAATCGCGGTCTGGTTTCGGGCGGCCGACGTGCCCTTCGCCTTCGCGTCAGCTTCGTCCACTTCGGCGATGTCGCCGCGCGCCGGCATGAACTGGACCGTCAACACTCGCCCGACCATCTTCTTGTCGGGCTGCAGCACTCTCCAGCCATCCCGAGACTCGAACTGGTTCGGGAACTCCTGGCTGGGCAACGCCGCCTGCACCTCTTCGGCGACGAGGCCCTTCAGCCTTTTCAGCATCTCATCGGGCACCCTCGGCCTGCCGTCCGGGAAGCGGTCATACGGATTCTTGCGCGTGTACTTGATCAACTGTTCCGGCGTCCACTGAAAGAGTTGAGTGGATGCGGATTCGACACACAAAAACATCGCGGCAACCAGCAACAAGGCTATGCGTGACATCAGTGGCCTCCCTTCGGAGCTGAAAGACATGCCGTGCGCGGATTATACCGATCAGCGATACAATCCGCGCTGAAACGGGGCGGGGCCGGAGGTGCAATGACGCGTGTCGCTCTGCTGCTCATTGGCGGTGTCATGGTTCTCTTCAGTACTCCCGGTGCGGGAGCGGAGAAACGGGTGATCGCTCCGCCCGGGGTCAAACCCATCGGTCCGTACAGCCCCGGGATTTTCGCCGGTGATTTTCTCTACGTCTCCGGTCAAGGGGGGCGAGACGCCGCCGGAACGCTTCCCGCCACCATCGAGGGCCAGGCGCGGCAGACACTGGAGAACGTAAAGGCCATCGTGGAAGCCGCCGGGCTCACGATGGAGCACGTCGTTTACAGCCAGGTTTATTTGAACGACATGGCGCACTACGACGCGATGGACCGCGTGTGGAAAGAGTTCTTTGCCTCGGCGCCGCCTGCCCGCGCAGTGCTCGGGGTCTACAGGCTGCCCACCGACATCGCAGTCGAGATCAACGCGGTCGCGTACCGCGATCTGGCGCGCAAGAGACGCATCGCCCCGCCCGGCTACTCGCAGAACCTGTCCTGGTCACCGGGAATGATGGCCGGCAACCGGCTCTACCTGTCCGGTTTCATGGGCGCCGATGCGGCGGGCAGGATCCCGCAGGATCTGGATGCCCAGGTGCAGCTCGCATTCGACAACATGAAACAGACGCTCGCCGCGGCCGGCATGGACTTCCGCCACATGGTGTTCGTCAACCCGTACCTGACGGACAAGGCCTCGCAGAGGATGAATGATATCTACGCGAAGCATTTCGAATACGGCAACACGCCGGCGCGAGCCACGATTCGAGTCACGAGCCTCCCGGGCGGCAACACGATCGCATTCACCGGCGTGGCCGGCGCCGATTTGTCGACGCGGCTCGCCGTGAGACCGAAGAACATGAGCCCGAGCCCGACGGCCAGCCCCTGCGTGTTTGCCGACGACACGTATTACTGTTCGGCCAAGGGGCCGTTCACGCCCGGGCCGAGGAATCTGCAGGGAATCTGGGTGGGCACCATCGAAGCGCAGGTGCGGCAGACGATGCGGAATTTGCTC
The DNA here is from genome assembly GCA_963761975.1 of Vicinamibacterales bacterium. Taxonomy (GTDB): domain Bacteria; phylum Acidobacteriota; class Vicinamibacteria; order Vicinamibacterales; family JAMQPK01; genus JAMQPK01. The sequence goes on along the minus strand of CAVXIR010000007.1, from coordinate 106,750 downwards.
GACGGGCTGGAAGAAGCCGGGTTGGCGCTCTCCAATGTGGTGGCGACCAATGTGTACCTGGACGACATGAACGATTTTCCACGCATGAACCGAATCTACGCACAATATTTTCCCGATGCCCCGCCGGCTCGCACTACCGTGGCGCAGCTCGTGCCGGCGGACCGCACGCCCCGGAACGAGGACACGTATCCCGGCCTGGAACAGATTTCATTGATTGCGGTGAAGTAGGAGAGACAATGCCTGACAAACTGCACGACAACGTCTCGCAGCACGAACACAGCGTGGAGACGGCGCCGTCCGGCGTCACGCGGCGTGAGCTGTTCCAGATCGGCAACGTGCTCGCGCTTCCGGTACTGCTCGGCGGCGTGAGTGAAGAGGTGGAGGCGGCAATGGGCCCGCTCACACCTGGGCCGCAGATCTACCAGTCGATCGGCGTCGAACCGATCATCAATTGCCGCGGGACGTTCACGATCATCGGCGGCTCCGTGGAGCGGCCAGAGGTCCGGGCCGCCATGGACGCGGCCTCCAAGTACTACGTGCAGATGGACGAACTGGCGGACGGCGTCGGGCGACGACTCGCCGAGCTGACGGGCGCCGAGTGGGGCATGGTGTCGGCCGGATGCGCCGCAGGGTTGAAGCACGTCACCATTGCGTGCGTGACGGGTGGCAACCCCGAGAAGCTCGTTCGTGTTCCCGACCTCACCGGCTTCGACAAGACCGAGGTCATCATCCCTCAGTCCTCGCGAAACGTGTACGACCACGCCGTGCGCAACGTCGGCGTCACCGTCATCACCGTGAACACACCCGAGGAGCTAGAGCGGGCCATCAACCCGCGGACTGCAATGATCTACCTGACATCCGGCGGTCAGCCCACCAACCCACTGTCGCTGGAGGCCGTAGCAAAGATCGCGCAACCGAAGAATATCCCCATCCTGGTCGATGCGGCTGCCGAGATTCTGACGATTCCATCCGTTCACCTACAAAGGGGCGCCACGATTGTGGCGTACAGCGGCGGCAAGGCCCTGTGCGGGCCGCAGTGCGCCGGGCTGCTCCTTGGCCGCAAGGACCTGCTCATGTCGGCGTGGCAGGCGAGCGCGCCGCACCATGGTCCGGGGCGGGACAACAAGGTTGGGCGCGAGGAAACGCTGGGCATGGTGGCGGCAGTCGAGGCGTGGGTGAAGCGCGATCACGACGCCGAGTGGAAGACGTGGCTCTCGTGGCTCGACAACATCTCCAAACGAGTATCGACGATCGAGAGCGTGAAGACGTCCGTGCGCGAGCCGACTGGCCTCGGCAACCGCAGTCCGTCTCTCACGATCAGCTGGGACCCCGCCAGGCTGAATATCACCGGCGAAGAAGTGTCGGAGGAACTGGCCAGAAGCAAGCCCAGGATTGCGCTCGGCGGCGGTGGTGGCCGAGGAGACGAGCCGGATCCCGGAACGACCTCTGTATCGGTCACCGCGTGGATGATGCAGCCGGGCGACGACAAGGTCGTGGCGGAGCGGATTCACAGCGTGCTGTCCCAGAAGCGCAGCCCTAAAGCGGTGACGGTCGCCGCGGCGGGATCGAATCTCAGCGGCCGGTGGGACGTCGAGATCCAGTTCTTCAGCAGCAAGAGCCGGCACACGTTGTTCATCGAGCAGAAGGAGAACTGGATCGAGGGCTCGCACCAGGGAGACTTCACCGTGCGAGACCTGATCGGCCAGATCGAGGGCGACGAGGTGAGGCTCCGCAGCTCCGAACGCCGGCCCGGCGACAACGTGACGTTCACCTTCGCCGGCAAAGTGTCCGGCAATACAATCTCGGGCCAGGTCTACATGGGTGAATACCTGAACGCCACGTTCACGGCAAAGCGGCACGACTATCCGTCGACGCGCCCGACGATCCGGATTCCGACGGGGCCGCCGCTGGCAACCTAGAGACCGTTTTTCACAACGCTGTGGTACTAGAGCGCTGAGAAAGCGGCTTGAAACGAAGCACATCCGAAGTTCCGAGAACCCTGTTTAGATGAGTCAAAGCCGATTTGTGCTCGTCGCCGGCTTGGTCATGCTCTCGGTCACTGCCTCGGGGCAAGGTGGCAGCTCCTCGCCCGCCGCTGACCCACTCGTCTACTTCGGCACCTACACGGGCAAGAAGAGCAAAGGTGTGCATGTCTCCCGCCTCGACATGGCCACGGGCGCGTTGAGCGCTCCCGAACTGGCGGGAGAAACGGCCAATCCCAGCTACCTCGCCGTTCACCCGACGCGCAATTTCCTGTATGCAGCGAACGAGGTCCGGACGTTCTCAGGTAAAGAAACCGGGTCGGTCAGCGCCTTTGCCATCGACCGGGCCACCGGCAAGCTCAGGGCTCTGAACCAGCAGTCCTCCGTCGGGCGCGGTCCGGTCTATCTGGTCGTGGACCGAACCGGCCGGAACGTCCTCGTCTCGAACTATGGAGGCGGGAGCGTCGCGGTCCTGCCGATCGGCAAGGACGGCACACTGAAGCCGGTATCCGCCTTCATCCAGCATACGGGATCGAGCGTCAACCAGCAGCGGCAGCAGGGACCGCGCGCACACTCGATCAATCTCGACCCGGGCAATCGCTTCGCCTACGCAGCCGACCTCGGACTCGACAAGGTGCTGATCTATCGCTTCGACGCCGACAAGGGCTCGCTCGTCCCCAACAACCCGCCATTCGCCGCAGTCCAGCCGGGCGCGGGTCCGCGCCACTTTGCATTTCATCCGCACGGCCGCTTCGCCTACGTCATCAACGAGATTGACGTGACCCTGACGGCATTCAGCAGCGACCCGCAGCGCGGCGGGTTGACCGCAATACAGACGGTTTCCACGCTGCCGGCAGGCCAGGCCGCGATGCCCGGTTTCAGCACCGCCGATGTGCAGGTGCATCCGTCCGGCAGGTTTCTCTACGGATCCAATCGAGGGCACGACAGCATGGTCGTGTTCGCGATCGACGAGAAGTCCGGACGACTCAGCTACGTGGAGAACGAGCCCACCCAGGGCAGCACGCCGCGCGGCTTCGGCATCGATCCAACAGGCGTGTACCTGCTGGTGGCGAACCAGCAGTCGGATTCAGTAGTGGTCTTCCGCATCGACCAGCAAACCGGTGGCCTGACGCCGACCGGACACCAGATCGAGTTGGGCTCGCCGGTGTGCGTGAAGGTCGTCGATCTCGAGGATCGGTAGGCGGATCGTGCCGACGGCACGGCGATGCTCGCACAGGCATCGCTGTCTCGCCGCGTTCAGGTCGCCGCCGGTCGAGGCTCAACTTCGCCATGCTTGAAAAATCCCGGCATCCGGAGCAGGATTGCCCTCACAACAGCCATGCGACTTATCAGGATCGGGATCGTTCTACTGCTGTCGTCCGGAGCGACCGCTGCGTCGGATTTCCTGAGCGAAGGTGTAGACACGGCGCGCACGGGATGGGTTCGGGACGAGAAGGTGTTCACGCGCGGCAACGTTGGACAGATGAAGCTGCTCTGGAAGCTGACGCTCGAGAGCAAGCCGCGCGCGATGCACAACCTGTTTGCACCTCTCATTGCCGAGCGCGTCACGAGTTCACAGGGTACTCGTGAGATTGGGGTCGTGGCGGGCGTCTCGGACGACCTGTTTGGCATCGACGTCGCCACCGGTCAGCAGCTCTGGCATCGCCGCTTCGACAGCACGCTCGCAAAACCGGGCGGGACGAACGACACACTCTGCCCCGGCGGGCAGACCGCAGTCCCGACCATGGCGGAGACGTCTCCGGGCGAGTACACCGTTGTACGCGGTGTCGTGGGACGGCCGGCTTCGGCAGGTGAACGTGGCGGACGGCCAGGACGTTGCGGCGCCGGAGAAATTTATCCCTGGCGGCGGCAAACCCTACGCACTCAACCTGCACAACGGCGTCGTCTACACCGCAACGGCGCAAGGCTGCGGCGGGCTCACGAATGCGTTCTACTCGTTCGATCTGGCGACACGTCGCGCGAGCGCCTTCATTCCTGCAGGAGGCGGTCTCTGGGGGCGTCGCGGCGCGGCTATCGATCGAGAAGGTCGGGTGTTTCTCGGCACTGGCGATGCGCAGTTCGATCCGCCCACACGTCGGCTCGGAAACGGGATCGTCGCGGTGAAGCTCGATGCGAACAAGCAGTTGAAGCTCGTCGACTTCTTCGGCGCGCCGAACGCGAACTGGCTATGGCGGCGCGATCTCGACGTGAACGTCACGCCGATGGCCGTCGATGCGCACGGGCGCAAGTTCCTCGTGGGCACCAGCAAGGAATGCCGGCTGTGGCTTCTGGATCGCGACGCGCTCGGCGGCGAGGATCATCGAACCACGCTGCAGACCACGGGGCTCATCTGCAACGACGCGCAAGCCTTCGACGCGAAGGGCATCTGGGGGGCGCTCGGCGCGTGGCAGGACGACAACGGCACGCAGTGGGTGCTCGCGCCGTTCTGGGGACCGGTGAGCACACAGTTCAAGGCCCCGATCGAGCATGCGCGGCCGGCCGGTGGAGGTGTCGCCGCATTCAAGCTCGAACAGCGTGGCGGCAAGTGGCAACTCATACCCGCCTGGCTTTCGCGTGACATGGATCTCGCGGAGGAAGCCGTCATCGCCAACGGCGTCGTCTTTACGTATGCGGCAGGCGAAGATGGCACTCAAGTCGTTGCTGACAAGGCCTGGGACGAGGCAGGCGGCAGTGTCTACGGCGGCGGCCTGAGCTCGGGCCCCGTTCGACGCGTCCCGAACTCGCGGCGCGCCGCGCTCTATGCGCTCGACGGCCAGACGGGCAAGGAACTGTGGTCGAGCGGTAACCAGATCGAGTCGTGGAATCACTTCAGCGGACTGACTGTCGCGAACGGTCGTGCGTATATCGCCACATTCGACGGTATGCTGTATTGTTTCGGGATCGCTCAGTCAGCCGGAGGGTCTTGATGCGCGCTCACCCTGTCGGCTTCGTGGGCATCACTGCTCTACTCGCCGCGAGTACCTCGTTGGCGCAAGTCGGACGAGGAGGGTCACAGTGGTTAACGGCGCTGGCCGATGCCCAGCGCACATCGTGGGTCCGCAGCGACGACAAGATTTCCGCGCAGGCGTTGTCGGCGCCCGGGTTCGAGCTGCAGTGGAAGACGAAGCTCAACAACCGACCGCGCGGGCTGCACGGTCCCGCGCAAGGTGTGACCGCAAGCGGCGTGACGCTGTTCGTTCCCATGTCGCTCGTGGCGGGCAGTTCGAACAGCATCTACGGCATCGACAACGACCTTGGCTATCTCGTGTGGGAACGTCAGTTCGATCTTGTTGTTCCTGCGGCGACTCCTGCGTGCCCCGGCGGAATGACGTCGGGCGCCACGCGCATCGTGCCCCTCGACGCGTCGGCGACCGCCGCCCGCGCAAATCCATTCGGCGGCGGGCGCGGCAATGTCGGGTACCGCAGCCTGCTGGGTGAACCCGGAGAGGGTGTTCCGGTCGAAGGACGAATCGGCGGTCCGGCTGGCACAACACCGCCAGGCGCGCCGTCCGGCGCGGCTCGGGGATCAGCACCGGCTCCTCCGCCGGTGCCGCCCGCACGCGGCGGCCAGGTTGGCGAACGAATCCCGGGCGCCGCGCGCAAAGACGAAGCGGGCCCGTTCAGCTTCCTCGGACGCCCTTCGGGTGTCGTCTACGTCGTGTCCAGCGACGGCATGCTGCACGTGCTCGGCCTCGCATCGGGCAAGGACATTCAGAAGCCGGCGCCATTCCTTCCCGCCAACTCGAAATGGTCGGCACCCATCGCGGTGGACACGATGCTGTATGCCGCGACATCTGGCGAGTGCGGCGGCGCGTCGAACGCCATCTGGTCGATCGATCTCGACAGCGACGCGAAGCCGGTCACCTCGTGGAACACGAATGGCGGAGGCCTCGTCGGTGCGATTGCCTTCACCTCCGATGGCACGCTCATCGCCGCGATCGGCACCGGACGGAGTTCCGGGGATGGCAAGTCGAATGCGATAGTGGCGCTCGATCCGAAGACGTTGCAGTTGAAGGACTGGTTTACGCATGCGACGGCAGAGTTCGTCACCGGTCCGACGATTCTCCGTCACGGCGACAGGGAGATCGTCGCCGCCGCGACGAAAGACGGCCGTGTGCTGCTGCTGAATGCCAACTCGCTTGGCGGTCCCGATCACGCGACACCGCTCGGTGCGTCACGACCGTGGCTGGGCGCGGGAGCGACAGTGAGTGCTGATGCACTCGCCGCATGGCAGCAGTCCGACGCGGCCATCGGGCCCAACCCCGCCGGCGGGACCACCTCGTGGATTCTCATGCCCGTCGCAGGCCGTCTATCCGCCGGAATGCCGACTGCCAATGGTCCCGTGTCGGCCGGCGCGGTAGTGGCGTTGAAGGTCATCGACACCGGCGGCACGCTCTCGGTGGAACCAGCGTGGGTCTCGCACAACCTCACCGCTCCGGGCACACCGATCATCGTCAATGGCGTCGTGTTCACACTGGCGACCGGCCTGTCCGCGGCTACGCCCGCACGTGGCACTCCGGCCGTCCTTCACGCCTACGACGGAGTCGCGGGACGGCGGCTCTGGACGAGCGGGAAGGCGATGAGCGCGGTTGCTTCCCCAGGCAGCTTTTGGAGTGGGCTGGGACAAATCTACATCGGCACGCACGACGGCACGCTCCACGCGTTCGGCTTCAACGACGAGCGTCGGCCACATTGACGACCCGCTGAAACAGCGGCAGTGATGGTCGCGCCATTCATGACACGGGCGGCTTGACGACGAGCCGCCAGTGATTGAGCTTGCCGGCATCCGGCGCCTCGACATCGACAATCTTCAATCGCCAGGTCCCGCCAGCTGGCTGCCCGCCTAGCGTCGCGAGCGCTGGCGTGGTGGCCGTTGTGAAGGTGCGGATCAGGTTGTCGATGGACCCGCCCTCGCCGTCATGCAGTCGCACGTCAGTGCCCGCCGGCGATATCAGACTCACCCGCAAATCGCCAATCCAGGCATGCGAGATGTCAACCGACACCTCGACGCTACCCACCTGCGCGGTGCTCGCAGCCGTCATGGCCCTTTCGATTCCGGTATGCGGAGCGTCGGGGATGAGCGTCCCGGGCGATTCTTCCAACTCGATCGGGGCACCCGATGAACCCGCCGACGAGATTGAGAGCGACCAGCGGTTCAGTGTTCCGACGTCTGCCGGTGCAAGATCCTGCACCTTCAGCTGCCATGCCCCTTGCGTGTTGCGCCCACGCAGCGTCGCCAGTGCAGGCAGCGTCGCCTCGTCGCACGTCGTTTTCAGGTCACCGGCATTGCCACCACGGCCTTTGGGATGCAGTTCGATGGTGACGCCCCACGGCGTGATCAGCGAGACGCGCAGATCGCCGCGAAAGGTATGTGTGATGTCGACGCCGACCTTGAGGCTGGAAATCGTCACCGCGTCGTTGATGTTGATCGTATCGCTGATTCCATTGGCATTGTTATCGGGGATCGCGCGGTTTGGCGCCGACGTCAGATTGAGCGTGTTAGGCGGCCCAACCGTATCGGACAGGCGCGAGCGGAACGTCATTGATGCGCCGGCCGCTGTAATCTGGTCGATCGTCAGGTTGGAAGACGTTCCGTTCCACCACTTGCTGCCGGGGACGGTGTTGTCGTCGAAGCGCGCCGCCGCTCCGGCAAAAAGATCATTCGTGTCGCCGAGCTGACTTCTCAGACGCTCGAGCTGAAACAGGCCATCCGCCTGCTCCAGCGAGAGCTCGTAGTGGCTTGCGCCGGTCATGTGCTCGTGGCTATTGTCGCCGTCTTCATCAATGTGCCAGATTGCGAGACCTTCGTCGGGCAGCGCCGAGTCGCGACCGGCTTTCCTTCGGTTTTCGATGAGAAAATATTCGCGCCCTCCCCGCGAGTAGATGGCGAAATCGTTCGTATCGGCGTTGAGGGTAACCGTCCGATCGTGCTCGAGGGGTGTCACCGTTCGTGCCCAACCCGACAGGCGTTTCAGGTACGCGCTGATCGCGATCGGATTCTTTTCACTCACGTTGCCCGCGCACATCAGGCAATAGGCACCAACCCCGCTCGACTCGTTGCCGTAGTCATACAGGTCCGGATAGTCGCAGAGCATGTGTCCGTTCTCGTGACAGAACGTCCCGAGTTCCAGTTCCGCACCCATCGCCGTGAACTGATAATCGAACGCCGACCGACCGGGTGCCAGCGGCACCTTCGTGCCGAGATGGTGGGCGTGCGGCCAGAGGCCCTCGGCCCAGTTGTTGGTGACTGGGCCCGCATAGTACACGCTGGTCGCATACACGAATTCCTGGTTGTCGGCTGTCAGTCCTGAGAAGTCGAATCCCGCAGCTTTGTGGTGGGCCAGCGCTTCTTTGATCAGTTCGACCGCGCGCTGCGGCTGCGGGATCGTGCGATCGGTGTAGAACGTCTTCGGGTGCTGCGCCCGGTAATACGGCGCGACGATATTGGTGTACCGGCAGCGGCCGATCGAGTTGTCGCGGAAGAAATCCGATACCGACCCGTTGTTGGAAAAGCCGTTGTAGCCCGGCTGATTGCAGAAGCGTTCGACTTCGTCGCGCGCGATCGTCGCCGGCACGTCGCTGAAATCGATGAGCAGGCACAGACCCACGAAGTCGCCGACCGTTTCGCGCTCTGGCGGCGCCAGCAAGGGCCCGCCGGCGGCCGCCATCGCCCGCAGCGCCCGCATCCGCTGGCGCTTTTCCTCACGGCGCTGATCGCAGCGCCGGCCAGCGGTCGCCAGCGCGGACGCGCGCGCCGCCACGGCTGCGCTTTGACGCGTGACGCGCACGCCGCGCGGCAACCCGGCAGCGGCGCCGTCGAGCCGGCCCGCGGGGCTCGACGCCGGCTCCAGCGTCGTGCCATCGGCGCTCACACGCGCCACTTCGAAGTATCCAGTTGCGGGATTCTTGGTGACGGTGAAGCCGTCGAGCGTCTCGAACACCGCGTAGTTCTGATCGCCGAACCCGCGGAGCTGGATCGGCGTGCCGTCAGGCTGTGTGAATGTGAACACCTTGCCGTCGAAACGTGTCGCCATGGTCACTCCCGTGTTTCAACCGACTGCGCCGGTCAGAATGATGATGGATCTTCCTTGCTTATAACGAAACAGATGCGGGATTGAACAGGGGATTAGGAAGAAGGACCCAGCCGCTTCGACGATTGCTAATTGAGACGTGCATTGCGGCGTTCCCATGAAACAAGCATCGCCACCCCTCCGAGAACGGCGCTGCAGACCAGAATCGCCAGCGCGAATGACGTCCCACCCCTCGCGGGCGTCAGAACACGCCAGAGCCATCCCAGCAGCAAGAAAGCGGCGACCACGCCAACCCCGACCTGTACCTGCTCGCCGATCTCAATCGGTACGACGGCACGACGCTCGGCGTCGAAGCGTCGCATCAGTTGCGCCTTCCACCAGAGCAGCGAAGGGTCGATGGGAGGCGGGCTCTCGAGCGGTGAACGTGCAAACTCCGCCATCCATGCTGTGACGTCATCATGATCGTCCTGCGAGATCATCCTTGCTCTCTGATCAATTGTGCCAGTTTTTGTCTCGCTCGAAACAACAGCACGCGAACACTACGTTCCCCGACATCAAGAACGTTCGCAATCTCTCGATGGTCCGCGCCCTCAACATGGGCCAACCAGAGGAGTTGTCGCTCACGCAGAGAAAGCCGCCGAAAAACCCGGCCCATGTCGATTCTGGTTGTCGGGTCCACGCTGGATGTTGCCGGCTCGGGCATGTCTGCCACGGTCGTCTCTCGCTTCTGCCGCCGGAAGTAGTCGGCCATCAAATTGCTGGCTATGCGGAACAGGTACGCCCGCAGGTATTGAGGGTCGTCACTCCGCAGCGGAGTTCGTAGAAGACGCAAATAGGCTTCTTGCACGATGTCGTCGGCCTGCGACACATGGCCGAGCACCCGTGCCGCATAGGCGCGCAGTGGTGCGGCTGTCGTGCGATACAGTTCATGAAATACGCTCTCGTCAATCACATTGACCGCTGAAAACGGCTTCGAACCGCTCCCGATGGGTCGATTGCGTGGTCACGCGTGATCTCGGCGGTCAATCACGCCGAGCGTTGATGCCAATCGATATGCCGCAAAGGTTGAAACAAGAAACCCTATTCCCAGGGACAAGGTGATCAAGCCGAGGGCGGTGAAGAATCGTTGAGATTCCTTCTCGTCGAACGCGATAAATTCCCCAACGCTGAATAGACCGCCCCCTAGCGAGAGCAGCACGATTCCAATCTGGGCGGCTCGAATGATCCGATCTTGCGGCTTGGACACCGGCATATCGGAGGCCAACGACTTCATGAACGTGGCGCCGGCGCTGGTTTCGAGGAAATCGCTGAAATCCTTCACCGAACCGAGGCGATCCAGGAGCCGGGCATTGAAGTCGGTCACGAGCTTCACGTGCTGGCGCCGCTGCCACCCGGTCACAGCAACCCACGCGACAAATCCAATCAGTGTGAAAAGCGCTGGCATGACAATGACTATGGGATCCACAGATGTCTCCTCGTCTGACCAACACGTTTCGGGAGGGTCGAATGTTAACAGGCGAGTTTGGTCATGAGGGCGACATCCGCCGCCACCATGAACGACATCGCGTCGAATTTGGAAATGCTGGTATTCCGGTATTAATGAGGTGATTGATCGCTTCGTTCGGGGTGAGGACGTTCCTTACGATGCTCCCAATGTCGTGATCGCCAGCAGCACGACTCCAATAATCAAGACAAAGCCGAGAAACGCCGCCACCCAGGCGAGACCGAACCGGAAGCGGGGATCGAGCGTGGCATTCGGGTCGACCAGGTGAGTTCTTTTCATTTTGCACCTCGCTCGCCAACAGAAGGAGGCGCTGATACTACACCCGATTGACGGGCGGCCTCATTTCTGCAACGGGTTGTCGATTCGAGAGTCTCTCGCTCGACGTCCTAGTAGAAAAGGAAAGGTGGCGTCATGAATATCATGCTCTGGGTCTTGCAGGTGGTGCTCGCGCTTGCGTTCTTCGCTCACGGCTGGCTCTTTCTCTCGCCCCCGCCTGATATCGTCGAACAGATGAACGCGTCGCTGCCGCGGTGGTTCCAAGTCTTCCTCGGCGTTGCGGAAGTGCTAGCCGCCGTGGGACTTGTCCTTCCGGGATTGACGCGGATCCTGCCGTGGTTGGTCACGTGGGCGGCCGCCGGGGTCATGATCGTGACCGTGTCGGCGACGGTCTACCATCTGGTGCGCGGCGAGGTGAGCTCGGCGGCCATCACTCTGGTGTTGTTCGCGATCGCGACGTTCGTCGCATACATGCGGCATCGGGTCCTACCGATCGGCGTCCGGCGCGCCGCATAGGCCACAAAGCGTTTTGTTGGGCGAATCGTGAGACGAGAGGACTCCATGCGCAAGCTGATCGTGTCTGAATTCATGTCACTGGATGGCGTCATCCAGGCGCCGGGCGGGAAGGATGAGGATCTCGACGGCGGCTTCGAGCACGGGGGATGGACCATCCCGTACTGGCACGACGACATCGGTGCCAGTTTCGGCGCCCTGATGCAGGACGTCGATACCATCCTGCTCGGCCGCCGCACGTACGTGACTCACGCGGAGGCGTTCGAGCCGATGCCGCCGGGAGATCCGTTCGGCGATCTCATGAACGCCCCCAAGAAGTACGTTGTTTCGCGAACGCTGCAGAAGCCGATCTGGCGCGACACAACGATCATCCGCGACAACGTCGTCGAGGCGGTGCGTGCGTTGAAGGCCCAGCCCGGACGGATCATCATCACGGACGGCAGCAGTCAGCTCGTGCGCACCCTGCTCGAGCACGACCTGGTCGACGAGTTGCACGTGCTGCTCTACCCGCTGACGCTCGGCCGCGGCAAGCGCATCTGGGCCGACGACGCACACACAGGGTTCACGCTGAGATCCGCCACTCCGTATCCTACCGGCGTCGTGGGGCTCGACTACGTGCGTCAGCGATGATCCACGCGAGGTTGTTGGAGCCTCGATGGCCCAGCGCTGTGCAGAGGTCTCACAACATATGGTGAGCGTTCAACTGTCGATTGAAGGTCATCTCGCCCTGAGCGCGAATCGCGCCTGATTCCAACGCCGACTGACGCGCCACCGCCGGCCCTGAAATTGCTCGCAGTTCACACCGATTGCGAACTCGCATCGAAGCCGACGCGTACGTGATCGGGGAGGTGACGGTGAGAACGATGAAGATGAAGCTGATATCTATGCCTGTGATCGCGACGATCGCCATAGCGGCGGTCGCGTGCTCCGCGCCTGAGTCGCAACCGCCTGCGGCGTCGCAGCCCGCAGCGGACGCGCCCGCGGCGGCGCAATCGCCTGCGGCGGCGCAACCCGCGGTGGACGCACCCGCGGCGGCTCAATCCACTGCGTCTCAGCCTTCGGCGGCCACCGCGGCAGCGCCCGCTCCGGCCCCAGCTCCGGCGCCAGTTCCTGCCCCCGCTGCACCGCCCCCGCCGCCCAAGCCGAGGGTTGCGCGCTTGGATGCGGGTCACGTGCTCACGATCAGAACGACCCGCGCGCTCTCGACGAAAACCGCGAACACCGGAGATGCGTTCTCCGCGATTCTGGAAGCGCCGATCGCGGTGGAGGGGTGGGTCGTGGCCGCGCCGGGTGCCAAAGTCGACGGCCGGGTTGTCGAGGTTGACAAGGGCGGGCGGTTGAAGGGGAAAGCCAATCTCTCGATCGAGCTCACCATCCTGACGATCGCCGATGGGCGGAAGGTGGAAATCGTGACGTGCCCGGTCAGCAGCGAAGCCGCCGCCAACAAGGGTAAGAATGCGGCGAAGGTTGGCATTGGCGCTGGTGCGGGCGCGGCGATGCGCGGCGAAGCGGCAGAAATTGCGGCGGAGACCGTGGTGTCGTTCGAGCTCCGCTCGCCAGTGACGATTCAGGAGCTGAAGAAGTAATGCGTGTCGGACGAGCGGGAGTCGAGATGAGGAGCGGCCGGGGAATCATCATCGAGCTAGGAGCGGATCGGCTAACGGAGGAATGACTCGACCGGAGACCGTTAGTCGATCGGATAGATGCGGATGATGGACGTGCCCATCCCCTCCGAGATTGGATCGATGCGGGTCTTGGAGGTCGCAGGTGTTTGGTACCAGACGCCGGCCGCCGCACGCTCGGACACCGCGAGCATGTGCGCGCGAGCGCCGTCGGGCCCGACCACGCGAATCGCATCGACGGGCGCGAGACGCACGGCGATAAGAGCGGACTGATACCACCCCGTGATCCAGGCGCCGTGCGGGTCCTCGCCCACAAAGAACCGGCCTGGCAGCGACGCAACCGCTGTGATGCCGCGCGTCCTCGCGTCCATCGCAAAGAACCGCGTACGGCTGGCGTCGAAAATCTGACAAGCGCCGCGGTCGACGAGCGGCAGCAGGTGGCACTCGAGCTCGAGGCGCGACGTTCCCAGATCGCTCGTTCCCTCGGGACCCAGCGCCCAGATCGTCGAGCGCCAATGCGGCGCGCTCGCGAGCACGAACATGAACGCGCCGAGAGGATTGGTGATCGGTGAGGCGAGATCAGGTCGCGGCTCGAGCGCCAGCGCGCGATCGCCCGACATCGCGATCGGCATGAACGGCACCCCATGGCCCTTGGGCATGTTCCACCGGTAGCTGCTGACCTGGGCAGTGCCAATCACACCCTCGCGCGCTTCCACCACGTCGACACCGGCCCGGCTCGCGAGTCGCCATCGCTTCGAGTTCGAGTCGAGCGACACTGACGGCGTAGAGAGACCCGTGATTTGCACTTGCCAGCTCGCTGCCTCCGGCGCGGCCACGAGCACCTCGCGAAGATCGGTACGCGTGCCGTCAACCGTCCAGACGAGCGCACGATCGTCGTCGACGAACAACGCACCATCCGCGTCGACCGGAGTCAGGCTCTGACCGGCACGACCGATGTGGAGGGTGGCGCGATTGTCCTGGCGCCGTGCAACCGCCGCGATCGATCCGCCGCCCGGCGAAAGTTGCAGCTCGCTCACACCGAATGGGACTGTGAACTCCTTGACCGGATGGTCGAGCGTCCGCACCTTCAAGTCGGCTGCGGGCACGAGGAACAGATCGCCGCCGAACCGATCGAGAAAAGCCTGCGATCCGACGCCGGCGGCAAGGGCGCTCGCGACGACGGCAGCCACCGAAGCGACGCGAATCGTCTTCCGTGTCGACCACATCATCGCGCCCGCGAGCGCCAGCGGAAGGACGACGCTCGACGGCCACCCGCGCGCCGCCTGGTGAAGGCCAACGACGTCGATACCGCTGCTACCCATCAACGGCAGAATCCACGACGCGAGGGCGGCGACAGCCACGACATTAACGAGCTTCCACACGGGTAGTGGAACCTCGTCGCGACGGCGGGCGTAGGCCAGCCAGGCGAGCAGCACTCCCCCAACGAGCAGGATCGCCGCGAAGATCGCTTCGAATTCGTCCGGTAGTGCGCCGAAAGCCGGGACGGGATCGCGCCACGTCAGAACTGCTCCGGCCATCGCCGCGAGTCCTGCGGCGCCGACCAGCGGCGCCTCTTGCCGCAGGAGCGTCATCGCGAGAACCATCGCAACGGCGAACAACCCTGCGTTCAGCGAGACGATCAACACGACAAATGTGGCCGCACGGATGAGCATCGGCCGGACGTCCGCCGCCGGCGGGCTCGTCACGACGCGTGTGTCGACAATGTCGAGCACCGCCTGGATGCGCGGCACATCGTCCACGCGGAGCGGCAACTGCCACCGGCGTCCACTGCGATCGGCGGCAAGGAGGCTCGTCTCGCCCGTGCGCGTGGCCGCGATGCGCAGCTCGATGAGGCGGTCATAGCGCAGGCGGTAGGAGGCCGACGCACCTTCGATGAGCTCGAGGCTTTCGTCGAGGAAGACCACAAACGCTGCGCCATCCGAGCTCTCGAACACCGCAGCGTCGCCGAGCGCGGCGGGCGGCATGCCCGCGGCTGCGCGAATGTCCTGGATCCGTTGCTTCAGGCTCGGATGCGACATGTGGCGCTCGAGATCGGCGTCCCAGCGCCGTGGCACGCGCGCTATTGCGTGCAGCTTGACGAGCGCGCGAACGAGCGCCTCGGGATTGCCTGTCAGCGCGACAGCGCGCAGGTCGCTGGCCGTCTCGTGCTTTTGGCGACCCTGCACCAGCCACGCAATGACAACGAGAACGACGGGCGGCCACATGGCACACGCTATCCATGCGAGCGACGGAAGGAGCGGCTGCAGCAGCGGCGTGATGACCGCGCCGCCGACGACGAGCGATCGCGAAACCAGGCGCCGCTGACGGAGACGCGGGACATTGTAGTACTCAAGGTGCGCAAGCTCGTGCGCGCAGATGGCGTCGATTTCATCCGCGTCGAGGCGCTGAAGCAGCGGCCCGCTGAAGACGACTGCGGCTCTGCCGAGCGACGGCAGTGCGAACGCGTTCACCACGCTTCCGCCTTTGAGATCGACGAACTCGAAGTGCGGCGCCGCGAGACCGGCGGTCGCCACGAGCCGATCGAAGCGCGCGCGAATCGCGGCGTCAGTAATCGGCTTGGTCCCGACGAGCCAGCGAATCAAGTCCGTTTGTCGCTCCGCCAGAAGGAGCAGGCCCGCGCCCATCACGAACGCGACGATCCAGGCGCGATCGCCGGCCCAGAGCGCCAGCGCGGGCAAGGCGCACACAAGAATCCAGAAGCTCCAAAAGCTGATGAAGAAGCGGATCACGAATAAAAGGTAGAACGTGAGGCTCCACGTTTCGTTGTACAGGATGCGGCGAAGCGGCAGGCCCGCAGCGAAGTACGCGATGACGGTCAATGGAATCGCCCAGACCGCCGCACCGCCGGTGATCGTAATGAGCGTCGCGATCGTGAACGCAAGGCAGCTGCTCGTCACGTGCCGACTGGCAAATAGCCGCTCGGGCAGCGCGGGATCGTCGACGAACCGCGCGATCTGCCGCCCGCGCACGTACGCGACGATCGCCGGAACGAAGGCTATCGCCGCCGCGACCAGCGCGCGAGTGGATCCACTGAGGCCCAGGATATCCACGGCATCAGAGCCTGTCTGCA
The DNA here is from genome assembly GCA_963761975.1 of Vicinamibacterales bacterium. Taxonomy (GTDB): domain Bacteria; phylum Acidobacteriota; class Vicinamibacteria; order Vicinamibacterales; family JAMQPK01; genus JAMQPK01. The sequence goes on along the minus strand of CAVXIR010000007.1, from coordinate 90,731 downwards.
GGTCGCGTGCCCCGGCCACGGCGCCAACGACATTGCAGATGTGTGCATTCTTCAGCCGATCTGCGACTGACGAGGAAGGTCTACGCGTCAACCGCAGGATCGCGTGTGTCAAAACCGTGTGCGAGCCGCAGATTCGTCATTGGACTAGCAAGACTCACCCAGTCGCCCCTCGCACGTGACCGCCCGAACCCTTGGCACCAACCTTGAACTCGAGCCTCCCGGTCTTCGCCAGGACCGTGCACAAATGCAGAGCATTGCCCACGTTCAGCAGCACGACCCGAACATCCAATCAAGGGTCCGGCGTCGCTATTCGCGCGAGTGCGGCACGTTGGCCGCACACGGGTTCGAGGAGCTGTGTTTCTGCAGCGAGCAGCTCGGGGCCTACTCGGCCCTCCTCTATCTGCCCATGACACTCTTGATGTTGTTCAAGGGGGAGGTGCTGGGTGGACACGGACGATTCGATGCCGGCGGCTCCTACATGCTGATGTGCCATCGACGTCCATGGACGATCGCGCTTCCACTCGGGCTCGGGGTCAAACTCTACACGGGATTCACGGATCGGACGCTCCTCGTCTCCGCCAGCTTCGCCAGCTGCCTGGCGCCTGCCGGCGACAGCGTCATCAAGCACGCCTCGAAACTGCCGCTCGACCAAGCCTGGACGCTGCACCAGCGGCGTGTTGAAGAGATGGAAGGTCAGGGCAAGCGGGTTATACAGGCGCTCGACTTTGATCGCTACGTCGAGATGTCTCGGCAGGAAGAGAGCGCTTCCACATGTTCGTCCTCATTTGGGGTGCCACTCGGTTCTGGCTCCTGAAGCCCATCATTGGGCGATCGCTGCCCGTCCCTGACGCAACACATATTTCTGAATCTTCCCCGTGGCCGTTTTGGGGAGCTCTCGAACGAAAGACACGTGGTGAGGAGCCTTGAAGTGTGCGAGTCGGCCTCGCACGAACTCTCGCAGTTCTTCTTCGCTGACGCCGGCGTCCGGTTTCAGCACCACAAACGCGTGGGGGACCTCGCCCCATTTGGCGTCCGGTACGCCAACCACGCCAGCCTCGACGACGGCCGGATGCTGCAGCAAGACGCCTTCGACCTCGACCGACGAGATGTTTTCGCCGCCGCTGATCATGACGTCTTTGAACCGGTCTCTGATTTCCACATAGCCATCAGGATGGACGACCGCCGCGTCGCCGGAGTGGAACCACCCACCGGCGAAGGCTGATGTGGTCGCGTCCGGATCTCTGTAGTAACCGTCCATGACGACATTTCCTCGCATGACGATTTCGCCCAGGGTCTGTCCGTCCCACGGCACGTCGTTGCCGTCTGCATCGACGACGCACTGCTCGCCGGATGTGACGAGCTCGACTCCCTGTCGAGCCTTGATCCGGCACCGCTCGGATGAGGGCAGTTGGTCATGGTCCGGCCGGGTCTCGCAGATCGACATCAGGGGCGACGTTTCCGTAAGTCCGTAGACGTGAGTCAGCTGCCACCCCAGCTCCTCTTCGACGCGTTGGATGGTGGCCGCCGCCGGCGGTGCTCCGGCCGTGAGGACACGAACAGGCAGCCGCGCGCGGCGTCTTACACTCGCAGGGGCGCTCGCCATCGCGATGAGCACGGTTGGCGCGGCACACAGCCGCGTGATCGACTCGCGATCGATCAGGTCGAAGATAAGAGCCGGGTCGACCTTCCGCAGGCAGACGTGTGCGCCGCCAACCGCGGTCACAATCCACGTAAACGTCCAGCCATTGGCGTGGAACATGGGGAGCGTCCACAGGTAACGGTCGGCGCACGTCATCGGCGCGTGTATCAATGTGCCGACGATGTTGATGTAGGCATTCCGGTGCGTGATCATGACGCCCTTCGGGCGCGAGGTCGTGCCGCTCGTGTAGTTGATGGTCAGCAGGCCGTGCTCATCGATGGACGCCCGTTCGAACGAACCGGGCTCGCGTGTCAGCAGTTCCTCGTAATCCAGCCACCCGTCGCGCGCGCCCTCGAGGGCCACGAAATGGCGAACGTGTGGCAGCTTCGTTCTGATGGAATCGATGGCGTCAAGCTGACTGCTGTCCACGCAAACGATCTCCGCGCCGCAGTGGTTGATGATGTATTCGAAATCGCTCGCGATGAGGCGGAAATTGATGGGCACGAGCACGGCCCCGATCTGCGGCACCGCGTAGAACGACTCGAGCTGCGCGTGGGTGTTGGGCGAGATGTAGGCGACCCGGTCGCCCCGTTTCACGCCAAGCCGCTGGAGCGCTCCCGACCATCTGTCGCATCGGGCGAAGAAGGCTTCGTACGTCCATCGCTCGGCACCGTCGACGACCGCCTCGCGGCCCGCGTACAGTTTTCGCGCTCGCCGAGCGAAATCGAGGGGGGTCAGGGGAGTTTCCATGGAAATCGCCTTCACTATATTCTCTTTCTCTTGCCGCCGAGCCTTTCGTGACAGAACACTCCCGCGTCCGCCGCCGGAACCGCGATCCCATGATCGGACAGATGACGCGCTAAATTTCGCCGGAATCTTGCACATGTGGCGGCACGCACATTGATACCGACTAGGTGCATGGAAGCCTGCTGCGGTGTGCGCCCGCGAATCCTCGTGGCCGACGATCAACCGGCCGTACTCGAGTCGCTGCAGATGCTCCTGGGTCCGGCCGGATTTGACCTCGACACCACAAACGGAGGCGACGGCCTCGTCGATGCCCTTCAACAGCGCCCTTACGACCTCGTGCTGATGGACATGAACTATTCGTCCGGCACGACCTCTGGCGACGAAGGACTTCACCTGTTGTCGCGAATCAGTGCGATCGACGCGAACCTGCCCGTTGTCGTCATGACCGGCTGGAGCACCGTCGAGCTGGCCGTGGCGACGTTGCGCGCTCACGCATCGAACTTCGTGCAGAAGCCGTGGGACAACCAGGCGCTCGTGGCCGTCGTTCGGCAAGAGATCGAAAAGGGCCGCACCCGTCGGACACAGCGTCTCCTCGAGCAGCGCGAGCTGGAAGAAGCGCGCGTCATCCAACACCAATTGCTGCCAACCGTGTTGCCGTCGATTCCGGGATGGGAGATCGCCGCCGCATGGCGCCCCGCGCGTGGGGTGACCGGCGACTACTTCGACGCTATTAGACTCGGCGAGACACGGATCGGCATCTGCATTGCCGACGTCGCCGGCAAAGGCATTCCCGCCGCGCTGTTGATGTCGAGCGTGCAGGCGGCGGTACGAGCGCTGGCGCCTGAATACGGTGAACCGCGGGAGCTCTGCGCCAGGCTGAACCGCATTCTCTGCGATTCGACCTCGGACGACAGATTCATCAGCCTTTTCTACGGCGTGCTCGATGCATCTGCAGGAACGCTGACCTACACCAACGCCGGCCACAATGCACCCTTTGTGGTGCAGCACGACGGTTCGATTGCCCGACTGTCAGTAGGCGGTCTGCCACTCGGCGTATTCCCGGAAACATCGTACGACCAGGCGATGGTGCCGGTCTGCACTCGCGACCGCATCGTGCTCTTCACCGACGGCATTACCGAAGCCTGTACGACATCGAATGACGAATTCGGAGAGCAGGGCCTCGCCGCTGCGTTCGAGAGGTGCGGGTGCCTGACGGCGTCCGAGCTGAAGGATCGCATCATCGATGCGCTGACGCGCACGTGCGGCGCTTCGCTCAGCGATGATGCGACCCTTGTTGTGGTCGCGGCAGGCTAGAGCCGTCAAACACGCTCGAACGCGTGAGTTTCGACGCAGAGCCGACGAGCCGCCGAGCCGCCGAGGACACCAGGAAGAACCCGACGCCTCACGACGGGCACGACGCGGCGTGACAGCCTCTGCGGGTGGCGTCAGGGGGCTCTGTGGGGAGGCATCGACGTCGTGGGCCGCGTTGCGCGGCCCACACGACCACACGACGAGACCAGAATTCAAGAGCGATGGATTGTCGGGCTCTTGATATTCGGGGCTTCGTCTCGTTCGGGTGCGCCCGTGGCGCGAAGTCGATGTGATGCTCTCGATCTCCGCGCAGCGACGGAATCGAGACAACCGTTGAAGGCCTTGTTTCTCGGCGCCTCGGCGTCAAACTTCAGCGATCAGAAATCCGCACAACCTCATCATCTCATCGGTGTTCAAGGCTGTGAGCGCCGTCATTCCGCCGGAAATAAAGCGGTGTCACTCCCAGCATGCGCTTGAAACATCGGTCACACTGCGCCTCGCTCGCGAAGCCGACTGCCGCAGACACTTCTTTGACGCTCTTGCAGGTCCCGACGAGCAGTGTCGTCGCCTCTCGTATCCGCAGGTGTGTGACGTACATTTCTGACCCCACAGCCGATGTGCGCCCGAAAGAGTCGACCGAGATGGCCGCCTGAGAGACCGACGTCGGCGGCGATTCCACGCTGCGAGAGCGCGATGTCAGTGCGGCGGGTCTCGATGATCTTGAGCGCGCGGCCCAGGCGCGGATCGGACACGTGAATCTGCCGTCCTGACGCGGGCGCCGGTGACAGCGCCGCCCGCCAGCGAACTTCACCGATCACGGCTCGAAGGAAAAACCGTTCAAGGGGAGATTCGGGTCGAGGCGTTCGACGGATGAAATTCTCGACCGCAGCGGCTCGTTCCGGCCCCCACGTCGAGCCGACAACCGCCGCGACCAATTGACATTCGCGCACAAGTGCATACAGCCAATCGGGCCGAAGAAAGGTGCTGATGGATGGGCTATCACAGGATTCCATTTGTGATCACGGAAAATAACGTCGCAAACGAGGCCGTAATTAGAGCGTGCCAGAACGATGTGCGGCCGTCAACGCGTGACGCATTTTGTTACGCCGCGCTGTGCATATTTGTAACTGCGTTGTGGCAGAAACCCAAATGCGCAAAGCTTGACGCGATCTGCAAACAGAATGCGCTTGCGCCTCCTGCCCCTGAATCAAACAATGGCCACCCTACTGGAATGCCAATGCCAACTTATCGGAGGTGTCTATGCCAGAGAAGAAAGACAGCGGAACCATTGCGGCACTGCAAGAGGTCGTGAGCAGTAAGCAGGCCGATGCTCTGCTGAAACTGCGGAACGTGGAAGGCTTCGGGATCGCCAACAAATTCACCGACGGGGAGGATACCGAAGAGCCGGGTATCACGGTGTTCGTCTCGCAGAAGCTCCCGAAAGAGCTCCTGCACAAAGAAGATTTGGTGCCCGCCTCAATCGGCAACGCCGCCACCGACGTCATTGACACGCAGGGCGAGATCATGGCGCTGCCCGAGCTCGCCGTTCGGCCACCGGGCCTGACGAGATCGGAGCTTGCCAACCTGCCTGCCCTCACTGAGCGGCCCGAAGAGGTCACGATCGAGCTCTTACGCGAACGCGCCCGACCCGTGGAGGGCGGTTACAGTGTCGGGCACTACCAAATCACGGCGGGCACGTACGCCACCGCGGTCCGTGACGCACAACCCTTCCCGGGTGTCCCGCTTCGCTATTACGTGCTCAGCAACAACCACGTCCTCGCGAATTCGAACAACGCGAGAATCGGTGACCCGATTCTTCAACCGGGGCCATTTGATGGAGGTGTGGTGTCACGCGACACGATCGCGCGACTGTCGCGCTGGGTGACCATTCAATTCGGGCCCAACGCGATCAACTATGTCGATGCGGCGATCGCTGAAGGCGAGTTTCACGTGCTGGATCGGGAGATTTATTGGATCGGCTACGTTCGCGGCGCGATCGCACCGGCCGTCGGCCTGCTCGTTCAGAAGACGGGACGGACGACAAATCACACGACCGGCCGCATTACGGCGATCAACGCGACCGTCAACGTCAACTACGGCGGGGGCCAGGTCGCTCGGTTTGTGAACCAGATCGTGACGACCAACATGTCGGCGGGTGGCGACTCGGGCAGCCTGCTGCTGGACTTGGAGAATCGTGCAGTGGGCCTGCTGTTTGCCGGTTCATCAGCGGTGACGATCCACAACGATATTCGGTACGTCCAGGCTCTGTTGGGCATTCGCATCGTGTAAGATTTGTGCGGCGCGGGAGGGTGGGCCACCTGCCTTCCCTCGCCGGCGGATCAGACAACGACTCTAATAAGTCAATCGCGATGGAGGCCGGCGATGACTCAGGCAATCGATCAAGCCGTGGCCGACGCGGGTAAGTGGGCGGACATCCCAGATGTCGTGCTTGTCGGCCAGGGGGAGACCTCCGAAGGAGCTCCGTGCATCATCGTCAAAGTATCCAGTGAGGACGCTGCACGGCAGATCCCATCGACGTTCCAGGGGTTCCCAGTGGTCGTTGAGTCTACCGACGAGATTGTCGCGCAACGCCGCCGTGAGACAAAGACGTCGCGCGAGTAATCAATCCCACGCGATATTCAGGCTGCGGAGGAAGTCGCTATCGGACTGTGGCGGGTGTTTTTTGGTGCTCTTCGTGCCGCGATTCTCCAGATACAAGCCGGTTTCCATTCGGATGCGGGCGTACTCGTACATCGAGAAGTGGTAGTTCGAAGGATCGAGAAACCCTGAGCGAATCGCCTCGTCAATCTCGTGGCCCTTCAGTTCGAGCAGCAGCTTGCCCGAACTATCGATCAGCCTAAGGTGTCTTGGCGCCTCGTCGAGCGTGGTCTCAGAAAATCGAATTGGCATGATGTCGAAGTTGACGTCAAGTCATTGCATCAATGAAACTTGGCGTCCGACTTTCGCCCCCTGGCTGCGGGGAAATGCAAATTGAGGGCCGTTTCGTGATCTTCTGGGAAAAATTGTGAACCCAGCCAACTGCCGCGAAGTCCGCCTTCCTCGTCGCAGCACTCGCAACTAATCGCACAAGTGCATGTATTGAAAATGCACAAATTGACGACCTTTGTCTGCTTCTCCGAGGATAAGTAGACCTTCCGACCAATTCAGAACGCTGATGGCTGCCTTGTGTCGGTCAGCCGCTTTGCGTACGCTGGGGTCACGTATGCGACAGCCGTGAAGAAAGGCAACGTCGTTCGGGACAACATGACAGCTGACTACGCGTGGCGAGACATCGATGACCACTCTGAGATCCGACGATCCTCTCTGGTACAAGGATGCCGTTTTTTATCAGCTTCACGTCAAGTCGTTCGCCGACAGCAATGGCGACGGCATCGGTGATTTCCCCGGACTGACCTCGAAGCTCGATCACCTCGCCTCGCTCGGAGTGGACTGCCTGTGGCTCCAGCCCATGTATCCTTCGCCGTTCAAGGACGACGGGTATGACATCTCCGACTACACGGCCATCCATCCGAGCTACGGTACGCACCAGGATTTCGAGCACTTCCTGAACCAGGCGCACGCGCGCGGGCTGCGTGTCATCATCGAGCTCGTGCTCAACCACACGTCGGATCAGCACGCATGGTTTCAGGAAGCGCGCAGCTCCACGGATAACCCGCGTCGCGATTGGTATGTGTGGAGCGAGACCGACGATCGCTATCGCGGCGTGCGCATTATCTTCATCGACACCGAACTTTCGAACTGGGCCTGGGACCCGGTGTCGAAAGCCTACTACTGGCACCGATTCTTCAGCCATCAGCCGGACCTCAACTACGACAACCCTGCGGTTCGAGAAGAGATCTGGAACGTGATGAAGTTCTGGCTCGAGGTCGGCGTCGACGGGTTTCGTGTGGACGCGGTCCCGTACCTCGTCGAGCGCGAGGGGACCTCGTGCGAGAACCTGCCCGAGACGCACGCCGTGCTGAAGGAACTACGCGCGCGAGTCGACGCCCACTTCACCGGCAAAGTACTGCTGGCCGAAGCCAACATGTGGCCAGAGGACGTCCGCCCGTACTTCGGGGCGGGCGACGAATTCCACATGTCGTTTCACTTTCCCATCATGCCTCGGATGTTCATGGCGCTCCGGCTCGAAGACCGCAAGCCGCTCATCGACATCATCGAGCGCACGCCGAGCATTCCAGACTCCTGTCAATGGGGCATCTTCCTGCGCAACCACGACGAGCTGACACTCGAGATGGTGACCGAGATCGAGCGGCAGTACATGTGGGACGAGTACGCCAAGGACCCGCGCGCCCGCATCAATCTTGGCATCCGGCGCCGGCTCGCCCCACTCGTGGACGGCGATCGACGCCGCATCGAGCTGATGAGCGGCCTGCTCATGTCGCTGCCGGGGAGCCCGATCCTCTATTACGGCGATGAGATCGGGATGGGCGACAACGTCTACCTGGGCGATCGGAACAGCGTCCGCACGCCGATGCAGTGGAACGGCGGCTTCAACGCCGGCTTTTCGGCCGCCGATCCCGAGCGCCTGTGGCTGCCGCTCATCTCGAATGCCGTGTACGGTTATCAGGCCATCAATGTCGAGTCGCAAGTGCGGAACTCGACGTCGCTCCTGAACTGGACGCAGCGCCTCATTGAGGTCCGGCGTTTCACGAAGGTCTTTGGACGCGGGGCGATCGAATTTCTCAAGCCGGACAACCATCGCGTGTTGGCGTTCACCAGGACGCTCGGACGGGACACGGTCCTTGTGGTCAGCAACCTCGCTGGAACCGCCCAGGTGGCGGAGCTCGATCTCGCCCGGGTCGCGGGCGCCATCCCGATTGAAATGTTCGGCGGCAGCATCTTTCCGCGAATCGGACGGGAACCGTACATCATGATGATGGGGCCATACGATTTTTACTGGTTCCGGCTGCGCTGGCTCTAGTGGAAAACGAGAGTACTTTTTCCGACGCGTTGCTCCGGCAGCTGATTGCCGTCGGGCAGGTCGACATCCTGGTCGGGCTGCCGACATTGAACAACGCCGCGACCGTCGTCGACGTCGTCCGCGCGGTGCACGAGTGCTTCACGCGCGATTTCCCCCGCCTGCGCACGGTTCTCATCAACTCCGATGGCGGGTCGACAGACGGAACGCCAGACCTGATTCGTGACGCGTCGTTCACCGTAACGGATATGGTTCAGACGTCGCACTCGCTGCGCACGCTCCATCGTGTCGTCGCGCCCTATCACGGCTTGCCGGGAAAACACACGGCCCTGCGTACCGTCTTCGCCGCAGGCGAGCTGATTCAGGCGAAGGTGGTCGTCGTCATCGATCCAGGCGGCCCGGCGATCACGGCAGAGCGCGTGACCGAGCTTATCGGTCCGATCGCTCGCTCCGAGGTCGGGTTCCTGGCGCCGCGCTATCGAAGACATCCTCGCGATGGCGTCCTCATTACCCAACTCGTGCGCCCGCTGGTGCGCGCTCTGTACGGCGTGGCTCTGGACGAGCCACTCGGCGCCGAGTTTGCCTGCTCAGGGCGCTTTGCGTCGCATTGTCTTGAGCGGGACATCTGGAATCATGAGGCCGCGAGGTTCGCGATCGATCTCTGGCTGCGCACCGAAGCCCTGGCCGAGCGGCTCACGGTCGGTCAAATTTGGCGCCCGGCGACGACGGCCGCCGGCGCGCGAACCACGCTCCGCGAGGCGGTACGCCAGGTCGTTCTCTCGTTGATCGAAAGCCTCCGCGCACACGAGCCGTTCTGGCTGAAGACCGACGGCGTCGCGGAACTGCGGACCTGGGGTATCGACCCGGTGGTGATACCCGACGCCGCAGCGTGGGACTACCAGACCATGGCGGAGCTCGCCCGCCATGACATCGTCGAGATCAGACCTCTACTGGAGGAGGTGCTCGAGCCGGACGTGTTCGCGCGACTCATGGATGACAGCCCGGCGACGAGCTCGCGGCTCGACGACGAGCTCTGGGTGCGTAGTGTGTATGCCTTCGCCGCCGCCACACGTCTCGAGCGCACCAGCATCGAGCACCTGGCCGACATGTTTGCGCCGATCTATATGTGGCGCGCCTCGGCGTTCATGTCGCACACCGCACCTGAATCGCCGGCGATCGTGCAGACGAGACTCGATTCCCTTTGTGAGACGTTCCTACGGCTGAAGCCAGCGCTCGTCGCTCGCTGGTCGGTCGAAGTGTGAGGTCACGATGATTCAGGAAATCGCCGATGCGCTCGTGCAGTCGTGGCGCAACTTTGCCACCGCGTTCGTGCTGTTCGTGCCGCGACTCGTCGCCGCCACGATCATCTTCGCCGGAGGATTTGTCGTCTCGCTCCTTGTCCGCCGTGCTATCCAGCGGATGATGGCGTGGCTGGACGCCGATCGGCTGGCGCAGCGCACCGGCGCGAGCGAGATGCTGCGCAAAGCCGACATGCCGACTGCTGAGGTCCTGATCGCGAAGATCGTGTTCTGGATTGTCTGGATCGGGTTCATCGTATCGGCGGTCGACACGTTGCAGTTCGAGCCGTTTCAGGGACTCGTCGAGGAGTTCTTCCGGTTCGTCCCGCGCTTTCTCGTCGCGCTGCTGGTCCTAGCGCTCGGCTTCCTCGTCGGAAACTTCCTCTGGCGCGCAACGCTGCTGGCGTCGGTGAATGCGGGGCTGCCCGGCGCGCGCCTGCTGAGCGGGGCGCTCCGGGTCGTCGTGATCGCAATCGCGGTCGTGATGGCGCTCGAGCAGCTGGGACTGGCCAGTTCCGTGGTACTGACAGCGTTCGCCATCACGTTTGGCGCGCTCATGCTGGGACTGGCGATCGCGTTCGGGCTGGGCGGGCGAGACGCCGCGAAGCAACTGCTCGAGCAACAGCTCCACACGAAAAGAGAACGCGACGCCGACGCCGCGCCTCACTTGTAATCGAGCGCCACGATGTCGTTCCCTCGTTCAAGCGGCGTGCTTCTCCATCCGACATCGCTGCCGGGCGGCTTCGGCATCGGCGATCTCGGCCCCAGCGCGTTTGAGTTCATCGATCTGCTCGCGTCCGCCGGTCAGCGATTGTGGCAGGTGCTGCCGCTCGGACCGACTGGTTACGGCGACTCCCCATATCAGTGCTTTTCCGCGTTTGCAGGCAATACCCTGCTCGTCAGCCTCGAACGACTGATTGAGGACGGCCTGCTGACCGAGTCAGAGGCCGGTGACCGGCACCTCTTTCAACAAGGGCACGTTGACTTCCCGGCTGTCATCGCCCACCGTCGGGCGCTCTGGCCGCGAGTGCTCGACCGCTTCGACGCGGCAGGTGGTATGCCGATGCGCGATCGTTTCGACGGCTTCTGCCGCGCGCACGCGAGATGGCTGGACGACTTCGCGCTGTTCATGGCCGTCAAGGAGGCACAAGGACACATCGCCTGGGCGGCGTGGGAGCCCGACATCGCCGAACGCGATCCATCGGCGGTCGCGCGCTGGTCGGCTCGCTGCGCTCGAGAGATCCGGCTGCACAAGCTGACGCAGTTTCTGTTCTTCGAGCAGTGGCAGCGCGTGCGCGACGCCTGCCGCGCGCGATCGATCGAGATCATGGGCGACTTGCCCATTTTCGTCGCGCACGACAGCGCGGACGTCTGGGCGCAGAGAGAGTTGTTCCGTCTCGACTCCGATGGGCAACCAACCGTCCTCAGCGGTGTACCGCCAGACTACTTCAGCGCGACCGGCCAGTTGTGGGGGAATCCTCATTACCGGTGGGATGTCCTCGGACAGACCGGATACGTCTGGTGGATCGAGCGCTTTCGTGCCCTGCTGGCGCTGGTCGATCGCGTCCGCATCGATCATTTCCGCGGATTCGAGGCGTCGTGGGAAGTGCCACGCCACGAGACGACGGCCATTCGCGGCGAGTGGGTGAAAGGGCCGGGCGTGTCGCTCTTCGAAGCGGTGCAATCAGCGCTGGAAACGGAACGACTGCCCTTCGTGGCCGAGAACCTCGGCGTGATCACGCCGGAAGTGGAAGCGCTGCGCGAGCGGTTGCGGTTTCCCGGGATGGCCATCCTGCAGTTTGCCTTTGGAACCGACCCACAGGCCCCCGATTTCAAGCCTCACAACTACCCACGGAACCTTGTGGTCTACACCGGCACTCACGACAACGACACGACCGTGGGGTGGTGGACTGGTGGAGTTGGCCACAGTACACGGTCGGACACGGAGCGCGAAAACGAGCGTGCGCTCGCCCGCCGTTATCTCGACCTCGACCAAGGAGACGTGCACTGGCCGTTCATCCGCGCAGTGCTAGCGTCGGTCGCGGATACGGCGATCGTTCCAGTCCAGGACCTCCTCGGCCTCGGCAGCGAGGCGCGTATGAATCGGCCCGGTACGGACACGGGCAACTGGAGGTGGCGGCTGGTTCCCGGGCAGCTGACTCGCGAGATCGCGCGAACGCTCGCCGTGATGACTGAGACATACGACAGAGTCTGACCGTTCCGCTGATCTCTTCAATCCTCACCGTGGCGGAGTTGTGGCGACAGTTGGGTCGGTGATCGGGCCCGCACGAGACGGAATCCGCCAAAGGAAAATCCGATGCTCGCCGACGCGGCGAACGTCCGCTGGCGTCCACCCACCCATGTCCCAGACGTAAGACACGACCCGCGAACCCGCCGGCAGGTCCGAGCGCAGCTTCTCCCGTAGCTTCAGGTTCGGTCCCGGGTGCAGGAACAGCGTCACGACGGTCGCGGATCGGACGTCCGCCGCGTACATGTCGCCGAGCCTGAACTCCACTTTGTCCTCGACACCTGCCTCACGCGCGTTCGCTTGTGCCTGAGTCACCAGCGCGGGATCGATCTCAATCCCCACGCCACGTGCGCCAAACTCCTTGGCCGCGGCGATCGGGATGCGCCCGTCCCCCGACCCGAGATCGTACACGAGGTCCTGCGGACCCACGTCGGCCAGCTCGAGCAGGGCGCGCACGACGGGCATCGGCGTTGGCTCGTAGCGAACGTCCTGTCCAGGAACCGTCCCACAGCCGAACGACACGAGCAATGCCAGGACGAGCCGCGGCATGATTGGTTTCATCGTCTATTACCGTGGTGCGCGTGGGTCCTCATCGACTACCACAGCTTACGCCTTAGCTCACGCCGCCTTCGCCAATCCGCGCGATGACTTCGTAGACGCCGAAGCGGGTGCCCGGGTATAAGGTCCAATGTGCGCTCGGACCCTGACCTCCTGTCGCCCGCACAACGCGCCGCCATGGCTCATGTGGAGACCATGGTTCGCCGCAGAGAAGTCGCTATTCGTCCAACCGTGGCGAACCTGCTCCAGCGTGCTGGTTGTTCAGCCGACATCTACCGCGAGGCGATGGAAAGCGTCCGACTGCACGCCCGTGTCGCGATCCACTTCCATCCAGACCGGCTTGGCCCTAAACGCACGACCGTGGCCGAAGCGCTCCGTGATGAGGGCGTGTTCCGAAACCAGTTCGAGACCGGACTGTCGAGTGGGAGCGTCTCGGCATTTCGCGGCGGAGCCCGTGACACTTGGGAGAGCAACCTCTTCGGGCGCGCATACCACGCGGACGGCGTGATTCCTGCGGAACGTCCCAAGTACGGAGCCCTTGAACTCGTTCGCTATCCCGACGGCCCTATCCCCCGATTCGGATCGTGTTACTTCGTGTTGCGGCCCGCCGTGTCGAGCCGAACGTCATTCACGTTCATGGGCAGTGAAGACCCGCGTGCGACGGAACGCCTCGGAACGATTGGGCAGATGGACTGTGTGATGGCTGCATTGTTCGCGGAAATTGAAGCCGGCGGAATTGCGACCCCACCGTGGCCGCCGTTCCGCACGCCTACGCTCGGGGTCGCGCATTTAACCGTCGCTCGATTCCTGAGGCTGCTGAAGGATCTGCGTCAACCGCGGAGAGCGCCGACCGACGGGGAGCCGGGACGGGTGCTCGACACGCAGATCGAAGCGCAGGTGCACGGTCCTATCAAATTACATCAGGATGTCGAGCTGTTGTTGGCCGACCCAGCATTCTCACAGACCAGTACGGGGACTGTCTTGCGCGAACTTGGCGAAAAATACGAATTCCCGCTGCGATGGCATCATGGATTCGAACTTCCGGCCGCGGACGTTCCAGACGATTTCCGTGGACCTGCGATGCCGCTTCTCGCCAAGCGGATCGCGGGTGAGGATGGAATGGTCAATGCGGCAGTCATCGGCACTGCCGAAGCGTCGGCGCGCAACCAACCAGATGCGTGGCGGGACTGGGGTAGCCATGAAGAAGCGCTCCAGCACTTGAAGCAGCTCTGGCATGTGCTGGTGCACTACGGCTTGCCGGCTCGCAGGCCTACCGCATGAGTCAAACCGTCGCCGTTTAGGATTGCGTGATACACTCCTTACGTCAGGTGGAACACAGCTTCCTGCTCTAGCCCGCAACGAGCCGAAACGAGCCTCTCCAGTCTCGCTTCTCCCCGCAGTGATCGCTTAGCAACGTAGCCTCCCATCAGGGATCCAATTTCGGATTCGACGAGTCCGTCAACAGGCGGGCGCTATAGCGAAAGAGAGAAACAGACTCATGGCAAGAAAACTCTACGTCGGCAATCTGCCCTACGAAACCACAGATCAGGACCTTGGCACGCTGTTCGGCGGCGCCGGGACGGTCGACAGCATCAACGTCATACGCGACATGGCAACCGGACGTGCGCGCGGATTCGCGTTTGTCGAGATGGCCAGCGACGAAGACGCGCAGAATGCGATCGATACGCTGAATAATCACCAGCTTGGCGGAAGGAACCTGACGGTCAACGAGGCCAAGCCAAAGACTTCCTCGGCCGGCGGCTTCGGCGGGGGCGGTGATAGCCGCCGCCGGTCAGAACCGCGCTGGTAAGCTCGTCGCCCTGGAATCGAGAGCGCCACTCTTCGGAGTGGCGCCTCTCAGGGTCTGGGAAGAGCCAATGCCGCCCTCCCCAGTTCTTCCGCAACGGTCAGATAACGTCGAACCGATTCTGCACCAGTCAGATAGGGATGCGGCTCGTTCGGTTTGCGCGCCTTGAGCGCGTCGAATTTTTTCAGCGAGTTGTCGTACGCGGTGTGGTTCGACACAATCCCTTCCACGCCCAATTTGCCGAGCACCTCCCGATATCGAACGGCAGAGTTGATGTAGTCCCTGATGGCCTCGGGAGAAGTCGTCCGGCCGACGGCTGTCCCGCCCCATGTCGCAAGCAAATGCGGTCGACCGTTGTCTTTCACAGGGATCACCACGGAAAACGTGCCGGCCGTATGGCCCGGCGTCGCGTGGAGCGTGAGCGTAGTGTCGCCGAGCGTGATTTTCTGTCCATCGGCCGCCATCATGTCGCGCCTGGGAATCGGCGTCGTTTTGTTTTGCTCAACCAGATCCCAGTCCTGGCGTCCCATGACGACCCGCGGGCTGAACTCGTCTTGAAGGAACTTCGCACCGCCGTGGTGGTCGGCATGGCCATGACTGATGATGAGATATTTCATCGTCGCGGGATTCACGCCAAGGGCCCGCAGTCCGTCCACGACTTCGTCTTTCACGGCGTAGTCGAACAGCGTGTCGATGACGATGAGCCCGTCCGACGTCTGTACTGCCCACGACGCATGCTCTTTGGTGCCGATACTGACCGGCCATCGTCTGAGAAAGAGCAAGAGCCGCAATCGCAATCACCGGCGACGTCCGTCTCACCATTCACGCCTCCCGGCCACATCTTAGCGAATCACAATGGCATCAACCAGTTCCGGTCATCCGGGTTTGGAACGTGTTCGCGCGATGGTAGTCCAGATCCGCCTCAGCGACTCCAGCAGCTTGACGGCCCGCGCATTTTAACTACAATGCAGTTAAAATGACTTCTTCCCCTGTGCGAGGTGCCCATGCGTAACACCAGTCGACCCGAGATATTGCTCTCCCTCTTTGCCTCGAAAGACTGCGCGGCAGCGATTGCCGGCGACCTGACGGAAGAACGGCAGCATCGCGGATCAATCTGGTTCTGGTTGAACGTCTTGCGAACGACGTTCTCGCTGTGCGGGAAGACAGTCGCCGACGCACCGCTGACAGTGTCAATGCTGGCCATGGCGGGATGCGCGCTGTTCACCGCGCCAGCATTCGGCGGCGCCGCGGCGGTCGGTCTGTTTCCTCATTTGATTGGCTCGCCCGTGAGCTGGATCGCGCTGTCGATCTTCTGGTGGGGTGGAGCACTCTGGACCGGCGCGTCGCTCGTCACCGTCGCGCCTGAGCGCGGCATGGCCGCGTGCGCGCTGTTGGCTGTGGCTGCTGAGGCGCTGTTGATCGCGTTCGGCGTAACGGCGCTGCGGCTCGAACGGCTGAGCGCCGAGTTCTACACGACCGGTCTGGTCGCAGCGGCGCCTCTGCTGGTGGGTGGTGGGCTTGCCCGCCAGCGGACGCTCGCGTGCGAACGCCTACTGCCGAGCGGGCGCTGAAGAGGGCGCGCTGAATGACAGCTTTCTCTGAGAAATCCCGCCTCTATAAGTAGAGGAGGGTCGCAGGTGAGGACTTCTCAACTGCTTGCCGCATTGGTGGTGACACTGAGTACGGTCGCTGCTGGGTGTGATAACGGTTACGAGTCGGTCGGTTCAACGGGCACCGCTCCGTCGCCGGTCTCTCCTCCAGTGCGGACCGGTCAGGTCTCCTTGCGCTCAATCGCTCCCGCATCGGGCGCTACGCTCTCGATGCAGGACTGTACCTACGAGCCGGAATCCTCTTTTGGCACCACGCAGCTATGCACCGCGGAATCGCGGATTGCTCTTGATCTGGAGTTCGAGAGCGAAGTGAACTCACTCGTTGTCGCCTACTTCTACCGCGGGTCGCAGATCTGCGCGACATCTCGGAGACTCTTTCGCGGCACCCGCGGGTCCGTTGAATTGAACATCATCTCATTGACAGATACCTTGCAGCCCGACGAAGTGCTGACGACGACCGTGAATCGCTGTCCTTTGCCAGCAGTGACAACCCGAATCGTTATGAAGGTTTTGGAAGTATCGCCTTTCAGAGGACCCCTACAAATATCCCAAGAGGAGTTCGCGCACACTTATACGTTTGACGGTCCGTAGACGACCCGCGACTGATCCGATTCAGTGGACACGTCTACCTTGCAGACATGTCCACCGAATCGGATCACACCCACGCTCAGACGGAGGCCGCAAACACAGGGCGACGGTCTGCCCGAACGTTGGAATCAGGCAAGTCGAATCGATCGAGATTCATCACCTTGTCCCACGCGGCAACGAAGTCGCGCACGAACTTCTCCCGTGCATCGTCGGACGCGTACACCTCAGCAAGCGCGCGGAGCTCTGAATTCGACCCGAAGACGAGATCGACGCGGCTGCCGGTCCACTTGACGTCGCTCTTCGCGCGACCGCGGCCCTCGAAGACCGCCGGGGCGTCGGACGTCGGGAGCCACGCCGTGTCCATGTCGAGGAGGTTCACGAAGAAATCGTTCGTCAACGTCCCTGGCCGCTTCGTGAACACGCCGAGACCGTTCTGACCGGCGGTCACCTTCAGGACACGCAGGCCGCCGACGAGCACGGTCATCTCGGGCGCGCTCAGCGTCAGCCTGAAGGCCCGCTCGATCAGCAGATGCTCGGCGGGCACAGGGTGTCCAGGTCCAACGTAATTGCGGAACCCGTCCGCGTCGGGCTCGAGCACGGCGAACGCTTCCAGGTCGGTCTGTTCCTGCGACGCGTCGGTGCGTCCAGGCGTGAAGGGCACCTGCACGTCGTAGCCGCCGTCCTTTGCGGCCTTCTCGACAGCCGCACACCCGCCCAGCACGATCAGATCGGCAAGCGAGACCTTCTTCTTACCGCCGGCCTGCGCGTCGTTGAACTCCTTCTGGATCTTCTCCAGCGTCTTCAGCACCTTCGCGAGCTCGGGCGGATTGTTGACGTCCCAATCCTTCTGCGGCGCAAGGCGAATGCGAGCCCCGTTCGCGCCGCCGCGCTTGTCGGTGCCTCGGAAAGACGACGCTGACGCCCAGGCGGTCGAGACCAGCTGAGAGATGGACAGGCCCGATGCGAGGATCGTGCTCTTGAGCGCGGCGATGTCCTTCGCGTCGATCAGCTCGTGATTCACTGCGGGGACCGGGTCCTGCCACAACTGCAGCTCCTTGGGAACCTCTGGGCCGAGGTAGCGCGAGAGGGGGCCCATGTCGCGGTGCGTCAGCTTGAACCACGCTTTAGCAAAGGCGTCCGCGAACTCCTGCGGGTTCTTGTGGAAGCGGCGCGCGATCTTCTCGTAGGCCGGGTCGAAGCGCAGCGCGAGGTCCGTCGTCAGCATCCCGGGAGCGATCTTGTTCGACGGGTGGTGGGCGTCCGGAACGGTACCTTCAGCGGCGCTGTTTTTCGGCTTCCACTGCTTCGCACCAGCCGGACTCGTCGTCAGCTCCCAGTCGTACTCGAAGAGGTGCTTGAAGAAGTCGTTGCTCCACCTGGTCGGCGTCGTGGTCCAGGTGACCTCGATACCGCTCGTGATCGTGTGGGTTCCCCTGCCGGTTTCGTAGCTGCTCTTCCAACCGAAACCCTGCTCCTCGAGGTTGCCTCCCTCCGGTTCGCGACCGACATGGGTCGCAGGACCCGCGCCGTGGGTCTTGCCGAATGTGTGGCCGCCGCCGATGAGCGCCACTGTCTCCTCGTCGTTCATCGCCATGCGGCGGAAGGTCTCGCGAATGTCCCTCGCGGCGGCGACGGGATCCGGGGTGCCGTTCGGCCCTTCCGGGTTCACGTAGATAAGGCCCATCTGCACGGCGCCGAACGGATTCGCCAGTTGCCGCTCGCCGCTGTAGCGCTCGTCGCCGAGCCACGTCGTTTCGGACCCCCAGTTGACGTGCTCGGGCTCCCAGCGATCCTCGCGCCCGCCCGCGAAGCCGAACGTTTTGAACCCCATCGACTCCAGAGCGACGTTGCCGGTCAGGACCATCAGGTCGGCCCACGAGATCTTCCGGCCGTATTTCTGTTTGATCGGCCAGAGCAGCCGGCGCGCCTTGTCGAGGTTTGCGTTGTCGGGCCAGCTGCCGAGGGGCGCAAAACGCAGCATGCCCGACCCCGCGCCGCCGCGCCCGTCGTGGATGCGGTAGGTGCCCGCGCTGTGCCACGCCATTCGAATCAACAGAGGGCCGTAATGACCGAAGTCCGCGGGCCACCAGTCCTGCGACGTCGTCATCACCTTCTCGATGGCCTTCTTCACCGCATCGAGATCGAGCGTCTTGAACTCTTCTGCGTAGTTGAACTCTGCGCCCATGGGATCGCCTGCAGGGTGGTTCGTGTGGAGGGCGTTCAGGTTCAACTGATTCGGCCACCAGTCGCGGTTCGCTCTGCCGCTGTGCGCTTGGGCCGAGAACGGGCACTTCTGTTCGTTTTCCATGTTGACGTTGACCTCTACTTTCTTCGCGTTGTCGCCTGCTTTTTTTTGCGGCGTGTTGGTGAGGCGGAACGAGATCGCCTCTGGGACTTGGCCAGGCAATCTGGACAGCGACCCCAGTAGGCAACGTCGGCCTCCTCTATCTCGTAGCCCCTGTCATCTCCCACCGTGAGACACGGGGCAGCACCAACTGCGCAGTCGACATCGACCACACGGCCGCAGACTCTGCAAATCAGATGATGGTGGTTGTCGCCGACCCGATCCTCGAAGCGAGCCGGTGATCCGGCGGGCTGAATGCGCCGGAGAAGGCCTTCAGTCACCAGAACGCTCAGGGCGTCGTACACCGACTGAAGCGAGATGGCGCCGATCTCCGCCCTGACGGCCTCGGCCACGCCGTCGGCCGTAATGTGAGGCTGGCCCGCCACCGCCCGCAAGACAGCCAATCGCTGGGCCGTGACCTGAATGCCGTGTTGGCGAAGGAGGTCAGTCGGGTCCATCGGCCACGCAGGAGCATAGATCAAACATTTGATTGATTCCAGATCGTGAACCGATGGAGGCCGGCGGACTGGCGCTCGTTGTGGCAATAGCGGTGTACTGACGGAAAGCGCAAGACGCCCCGACAATACAATGACGGACAGCGCATGGCATTCCGCTTCTCCGATCACATCGCGCTACTGGAGCAGTTCCTTGACAGCCGCCCGGCGATTGTCGAGGCCCTCGAGCGCCAATTATTCTGTGCACGGGGAAAGGCAATTGCGAAGAATCGCGACCGCGAATCCATCGCCGACATCTTCACCACATGTTTTTTCGAATCGCCCACAATTTCAGGACATCTTTCACGCCTGAACGGGCAATTGGATGCGGCCCATCAACGGGATGGGTTCGAACCGGCGCGTCAGGACGGCTACTCGCGTGAGCTCGATCAGGTGGAGCTTGTGCTTCGCGCGTGCCACCACTGGAACTGCACTCGTTGGCCGGGAATAAACGGCCGTCTTGTCTACGCGCAGAGCCTCTACGCGGTGTTCATGCTGCGTCAGTTCGAGCGTCTGAGCTTGAGGATCTGGGACGAGGGCAACGACCACGCGGCGGAGCGCCTGCAGCACGTTCAACGCCTGCTTGACCTGCTGAACGACGGCCGGTCTCCACAGAAAATCAGGCTGGTGCGCGACGCGCGATGGCTGATTCAGACCGCACAAGGCCCGCTGACCAGACATGTGAGGCCGTACTTCATCAAGGCCGACAAGGTGGCGACATTAAACGACGCCCGCCTCGAGATTCACAAGGCGGGCGCCGTGCTGGCCGGCGGCCACTTGCGATCACAGCTCCGGCACCTTTCAAGTCGGACCGGCTGGGCGTTCGACGATCCTCAACTCCTCGCGCTGACACGCAGCTCGAATTCGATGGATATGGCATTGCTCGTCCGCGACCTGGTAGCGCTGCTCGACGCGTACAGCGCGGCGTGCGAGCGGAAGGACAGCGACGCGCGCATTGCGTTGGCGGATGCGATCCTCCAGGGCCTGTCTGCTGATCCCGAGCTGCTGCTGACACGTTTGGATCTGCTCGGGCCATCGACCATGATCGAGGATCTCTTCGTCCTTCACGGCGACGCCGGCGCGGAACCTTACACAACAATGGGCGAGGTGTATCGCGAGTATCTGGCGCGGTACGGCGAGCTGGTCGGACGCACAGCGGAGTCGCTGCAGCAAGACAGCCGTGAGTTCGACCCTGCGCACGCGGCCTACTCGCCACTCGGCGTGGTTTATGGGTTTTGCGCGGACCTCTTCTCAAACATGGTCCTGAATACGCTGCGCTCCCCGTCTTCGCCGGACCTCAGCCTTGAGGACATGTTCATGGGCGGGGGACGGCTCGAGGAGAAGCAGACTCAGGCGCATGAGTGGGAACACCTCCCGAAACGCGAAGGCGAACCGGATCCGTTTGAGCATTCAAGCGAATGGGCGGCCCAGATGTACGCCAGGATGGCCAGAGCGCTCGAGGCACGTGCAGCCCGTCCCACCGAACCGAACGCCTCGATGCTGCGGAAGGCATGTCTCTATCTGGTGCCGCGTGGTGTCGCGGTCGACTCGCTGTCTGAAGGCGTTCTGCCGGCCGGAATTATCCACGCGCAGGAGCACTGCTTGACGTCAGATGTCACGCGTGCTCGCTTAACTGGGGCTACGTCGCTGCCATCTGACCGGCTGGTCGCCGACCGTGCCGAAGGACGAATGCTCGCCTGCGTATATTCCGATGGTGCCTGGTTCGGCATTTCGAAGGTGCCGCTAATGTTGTTGACGAGTCAGGGAAAAGACGCACTGATCACGGACGTCCCTCCCAGCGTCATCGACGTGATGCGTCAGGTATGTCCAGAGCTTCTCGTCGTGATCGACGCGAAAGTATGAAGCGCTAACGCAGCCTGCCCCCCTTACCAGCCAAGATCGCAACCGTCGTCCGAAGACATCTTCAGCCCTGCTTCTGACAGATAAAGAGCACGTGTGGATACGGCAGCAGGTCGATCATCTTGTGGCGGTACACGGAGAAGCCGAGGCTCTCCAGCATGGCCTGGAGCTTCGGCGCGGGCCAATAGTGAACCGGCGCGTGCGGGTCCATCGCCAGGTCCAGCAGGCGCGTGAACACCCGCTTGTATGCAGGGCGCGTGTCGACATCTTTCACGAGGAGCACACCCCCGGCATTCAGTGACGCTGCGACCGCGCGAAGCAACGGTTCGGCGGCCGACTCGGGGATGTGGTGCAAGAGATCGAGCATGTAGGCCGCATCGAATTGCTCGTCGCGACGATATTCACGCGCGTCTCTGACGTCGTATTGGACGTTTCGAACGTCCAGCCGTTTCGCCGCGCTGCGCGCGGTAAAAATGCGGTTCCTGTTCAAATCGAAACCGCGCAGGTCCAGACCTGGACGCGTAGAAGCAAAGTACAGAGAGAACAAGCCGAATCCGCAGCCGATATCAAGAACCCGGCCGTGGGATGGCAGATACTGCCCGATCTCGTCGAGAAATCGTTGCCGCATGATGCCGAACCGCGCCCACACATACGCTCGGACGATCCAACTGTCATACGCAAGGCATATCCGCCACAGTGTGCTCAGCCCGGAGTGCACGACAAGTGGTGCATCGCGACTGGCAGCGCGGCGGCTCGGCCCTATGTCGCCGCTCGAGCTCACGCCGTTAAGGTATCACGAGCATTCAACCTCGACCGTAGTCGATCGTCATGTCGATGGCGTTCGCGCGGCAACCTTCGAGCGAGGGATCAGTCGAGCGCGGCGCACGCCGTCTGCGAGAAGACTCTCGCGAGGTCCGGCGTCTTCACATATCGCGCCTGTTGCGCGAGCGCATCTCGCTCCAGGACGATGTCCTCATCCCCAATCACGATTGTCGAAATCGTGGGCGAGTGTACATGCGCACGAATCGCCAGCTGGAGCCCGTTGAACTCGCCAAGCTTGACTTCCGTGACAAGAAGATCGGGAGGATTAGCGTCGAACTCCGTGCGCGCGCTGACGAAGTCTTTGACGAGCGATGTCTTGTGCCCCTGCGATGTGAGCCAGCCGACAACGGTGTTGGCAACCTCCGCATGCGGAGCGACGACGAGTACGCGGCGTTTTGTTGTCATCATGCCTCAGCTGGGAGCAAGGTAAATGCCGCCGTCGGACACCGGACGACAAGTCATCCATTAGGCAGACTTCTGGGAGGGCTTTCGTATCGCACAGCCGCACGTACACCATATTTAGGTTGTCGCACGTCGCAACGACGTCACGTTTTGCGAGACGTCAATTGGTGATGTGTCATCGCGAAGAAGCTCCTGCTGGATATTTCTTGGACCCGGGTTACAAGAATCGTCGTGAATTTGGTCGTCACGTGACGGCCTCCTGCTGCTGGATCGACCGGCAGATCAACGCAGCGCTGTAGGCGGCGTACAGCTTTTGCAGTCGTGACGCGCTGCCATACGAGACGACCGAGTAGGTCCACTCGAGCACCGCCAGCCAGTAGGGAATGAGATCGGTCTCGAACAGCGTGACGGTGTCGGCATATCGTCTCATCTGACAGATCAGGTGGTAGCCCTTCTCCACCATCGGATCCGATCCGCTATAGGTCAGCGGCGGCCGCTGGTCGAGGCCTGTCACACTCGTGAGACCCACCTCGAACTCCAGCAGCGCCTTCAGGTCGTTCTCGTGCTCGAGCCGCACCAGCTCGAACTTGACGATCGGCTCGACCCGCGCGAAGTCCGACACGATGTTGCGCGGCTTCGTTTCGGAGAAGTCGATGACGTAAACGTTCTCCCGCTCGTCGACCAGGATGTTCTGCAGGTTCAGGTCGCCGTGGCAGATCGAGGTGTACCAGAGCCGCGACTGGAGGTGCCGCCGCGGATATTCGTATTTGAGAAAGTGAAACGGATTGGGGAGGTCCAGGCCGAGCTCCTCGCACCGGATGGCGCGAACGTCGGCCGCAATCCCCAGCTCCCGTTCCGCGTCCTCGAGCACCCGTGGGAACAATCGAAACGGCGTGTGGTCCGCATACAGCGCCACCTGCTCCCACTTCGGCTGCCCGTACCACGGTTTGAGAATCCGTGTGTAGACAGTCTCGAAGAGCGCGAGCACCTCAGCTGTCGGGCGCCGCCGACAATGCTCGCGTAGCCAGGTAAGGCGACTCTCCGGTCCGGTGACGCCGAGAAAATTGTAGCGGAGCCCTGCCCAGTCACCTTCGCGCGCTCCGCCCAGAATCGTCGTGCTGTTGTTGAGGACGAAGCGTTCGACGTACTGCCGGTTGGCCTGCTCCTCGCGCCGAGTCAGTTCCGTCGGCCCGATCTTGAGGACGGTGGGCAGCATCCGTCGGCCCTCGCGATCGTAGCCAACGACCCTGAACGTCTTCGACATGAAGCCGCCGTGCAACGGCGTCACGACAAGGCGGCCGCAATCACGATAGAGGCGCCTGGCGATGGCATCCCACTCGTCGAGCCACTCAGCCCCGGGTTCGAGATCGATCCGCAGCAGCTTCTCGATGCCGTTGCGAACGGTGGCCGGCACATACGCCCAGATCACCGCTCTCGTGTACGACACCTCGGTGTCGAGGCTGGTGAGATCGCGCAGCAGCTCGAGGTTGCCGAGCAGCCGCACAGCGTCGAGTGGTTCCGCAGTTGCCTGCGGCAAGGGCCCGGCACCGTGGAGCTGCACGCAGTGGCCGACGGCCGCTCGGCCGTGTTCGAGCGGGTGCCATCCGGGCGACGCCAAGACCGCCTCGAATGCATGGCGTCGCGCCCCGGCGGCCTGCTCATCCACCGCGATGCCGATCGCGAGCGCACCCGCGCCAGCTTCTGCTCCTTCGGCTTTCATGACGAACCCGAGCACGGGCGGGACGGCGCCCGTGGCGTCCGACGCGAGCGCGAAAAGATCGTGGACGAGGTCGCGGATTCGGAACGGCCGCTCGCCGCTGACTTCGACGACGAACGCGGGTGACCCGGCGAGGCTGAGCCCAGACGCGAGGTACACGGTGAGCTCGGCGTGCGTGCTCCCGATCATGAAGTCCGACACGGCGTGTCCGTCGGCAGGCAACACCCCTGCGAAGACGCCGGCCGCGATGAACTGTCCAAGGGCCTGAGCCGCCTGCGCGCGTGTCTCGCCGAAACCTCCGACCCCAAAGGCGAACCCGAGGTCGTCGAGCGTCACCGTCAGGAGCTGCTCGTCGGGAACATCGGCGTCCTCGCCGAAAGGGATCGGTTTCCAGGCATCGATGTAGCTGACGGCATTGGCCAGGCGACGCACGACGAGCTCGCGGCCGTTCACGGTCCGCCTTGCGAGTGTCACGTCGCTTCGCGAGGGGATGGCAGCCAGGGCGTCGGGGACGGTTCCGGCGATGCGAAACCGAGACAGGAGACCGGTCGTCTCCAGGACGTGTTTCACGAATGGCAACAGCCCCACCAGGATGAGGCCGCCAGACCTCGATCGCAGCGCCTTTTCGAGCGTCACGAGCGATCGGATGCCCGTGCTCGACAGATACGGAACGCCACTAAAGTCGAGGATCCAGAACTCCGACTGAGAAGCCACGTGCCTGACCTGCTCATCGAAGCGGGTGGCCTCGTAGCCGTCGAACCGGCCTTGCAGGGTCAGGATAGGCACGTTCTGGTCGACCGCAACGGTAATCTCCATCACGTGCTCCACGAGGTTCGAGTGCAGCTGGTCGGCTCAACTAAAGTTGAGCCCTACAGTTACCCAGATTCAGTAGTGCCGGATTCGGTAGTGCCGAACTTTAGTTCGGCCCCGGGACTGACGACTCTCGACTGTTGACTAGCGACTTTTAGATGACGACTGGCTTGCCCGTCGTCAACTAAACCCGGCGCGACTTCGAAAATTCGTACACGACCTTCCCGTAGACGTCGCGCAGACGAAAACGTATACGGCTCTCGCCTCCGGCACGCTCCGTTTCTACCTGCAGGAAACCACCCTGGACGCGATGAAAGCGGTGGTAACGCTTGTCCTCGCCCGGCGAGCCGCTGGCGTGGGAATCGCTCGCCGGTCCGACCGAGAACTCATGCAATTCTGTCTCTGGATGCACGGAATGATATTGCCAGTGGCGGTCGCCGTTGATGTTGAAGAAGTTGTCCGCCACGTTCGCCTTGACCCACTCGCGAAACTCGCGACTCTCGTGCGCGAAGTCAGGATTGGAATGGTTGTCGTGCTTGTTGTCGCGGTCGGGCCCAACGATGGGAGTCGGGCTGACGAGAATCTTCCAGTCGGCGTCGCTCGCAACGAGGGTTCGCTGGAGCCACTGCTTTTGCTCGGCACCCCAAATCGTCTTTTGCGGACCATCGGGCATATCGTTGGGCGAACGGAAGTCGCGGCCCTCGACCAGCCAGATCTGAAGCGTCTTGCCCCAGCGGAAGGTGCGATACGTCCTTTCGCTCATCGGCACCTGCTGTCGAAAGATGCGCAAGCCCTGCTCGAACGTCAACTTCATCTCGGGGAGCTGCGTCTGAGTGGACCAGGTATCGTCTGTGAGCGTATCGTGGTCGTCTTTCTCCCAATAGCCAGGAATATCGAGCAGCATGCGAACATGACGGGGCAAGCTGAACATGCGCTGCCAGTGGTAGCGCGCGAGTTCCTCAGTCGTCGCACGAGGATCATCCGAATCGTAGTAAACGATGTCGCCCGCGCTGATGAAGAACCGGGGATCCAATTGCCGCATGGACTCGTAGATGTGGAAGCCTTCGGCATGATCGAGCTGCGAGTACTTCTGACACGTCGTCATGGTGAACGTAATCGGCGTGGGATCCTGCGGACGCGGGGCGGTGCGAAACTTGCCGCGAAGCGCGGCGTGCGGACGGCCAGACGAATCGGCGGTCTCGGCAGAGTAGTAATAGAAGGTGTCGGGGCGCAGGTCTGTGAGGCGGAATTGATGAGTGAAGTCGTTCGCCGCGCTCACCTCCTGCCACGGCGTGTTCCGCGCGCCGCTCAAACTTTCTGAGGTCGAGAGTACAAAACGGACTCTGCCCGGCGCGCCGGGGCACGAACCTTCGAGGTCAGCGATCTTCAGGTCAGCGGGGAACGGCTGCGGCGGACCTCTTCGAATGACGCCGTCGGAGCGCCGCGCGCCCGTCGCGGTGAGCCGCATCCACGCAGTGGCGGCGGAGTCGGAAACTTCTCCTATCTTCACGCCGGTGGCCTGACGCGTGTCCGGCGCCGCAACAACCTGAGAAGGTCGCAGGGTTCCTGCAAGGCCAACGACAGCGGTTTGGTAAAGAAAATCGCGGCGTTTCATGCGCGAAGCATAACTGCAACCCGCGGCGCTGCATAGCACGAGCGCTTCTTTGAGGAGGCGCAAAAGGCGAGCACGTCTCGCAAAGCGGAGGTATATTCTCGACTCTTCTGCTCATGTCCAGGTGGATTCGTTCGCGACGTGGCCGCTTGACGCTTGCGGCCGCAATTTACATCGGATCGAGCGCAGCATGGAGCGCTCCGGCGATGCAGGTCCCGGCGTCGGCCGGGCCGTTGCCGCAGACCGCGCCCCTCGACTGGCCCGAGGAGGATCTGTCGGGCAGGATGATGGACGGGGCGCATCGGTTTGTCGATCGGCAGATCGGCGACGTCCAAGCACGATCGACGCGATTCTGGAAGTACGACCGCTCGTCGGCGAGCGCTTGGAATGCGTCGGTCCAGGAGAATCGCGATCGGCTGCGCGAGATTATCGGAGCGGTCGACACGCGCCTGCCCTCCCGCCTGGAACGCTTCGGAGACGACGAGCATCCGGCGCTTGTGGCAGAGACGGACCGCTACCGTGTCTTCCAGGTTCGCTGGCCCGTGCTCGACGGCGTCTGGGCCGAAGGGCTGTATGTGGAGCCGGCGAAGGGCGCGCCGGCAGCGCACATCGTGGTCGTCCCCGATGCCGGTCAAACGCCGGAGCAGATCCTCGGCCTCGCACCCGGGCTGCCGCGGGAACGTCAGTTCGGCCGCATCCTTGCCAATAGCGGCTGCGAACTGCTCGTCCCAGTACTGGTCGGGCGGGAAACCATCCAGACGAGCGACGCGCAACTCGCCAAGAGCCAGCAGACCTGGCGCGAGTGGTTGTACCGGCAGGCGTTCCATATGGGCCGCCATGTGATCGGGTACGAAGTGCAGAAAGTGCTCGCGGCGGTCGACAGCTTTCGGTCGCGCCGCGGCGCGGCCGCTAAGGTCGGCGTCGTCGGCTATGCCGAGGGCGGCCTGGTGGCCTTCTATGCCGCGGCCATCGATCCTCGCATCGACGGCGCGCTCGTGAGCGGCTATTTCGACCGGCGAGGGCGCGTCTGGGAGGAGCCGATCGATCGCAACGTCTGGAGCCTGCTCGAGCGCTTCAGCGATGCGGAGATCGTCTCGCTCGTCCTGCCGCGCCATCTCGTCGTCGAGCACGCCGAGGTGCCATCGTTCACGAGCAGCAAGGGGACGCGGCAGACGCCGAATGGGGCGTCCGTTCGAGCCGAGTTCGGCCGGATCCCGGCCGCACCGGGATTTCCAACGCCATCGCTCGTGATTGGTCCCGGCGATCGGCCGGTCGGACCTGTCTCCACTGAGGCGCTCACAGCGTTCGCCAAGCGGCTGGGCTTCCGCGTGATGGCGGAAGGCACCTATGGGCTAGCACGGGATGCGCGTCGCGGGTTCAATCCCGACGCACGACACGATCGCACCGTGAGCGAGATCGAGCGCCACGTTCAGGGGTTGGTGCGCGCCGCAGAGCACGTCCGCGATCAGGGTTTTCTTCTCACGGTGCTACCCGAACTGGCGGCGCTGCGCTGGAGCACGGAGAAGACAGGACCCACGCTGTCGACGGAGCGGTTCATCGAAGGCGCGCGACCTTATCGTGAACGATTCCGGCGGGACGGCGTCGGCGTGTTCGACGCGCCGGACCTGCCGCTCAAGCCGCGGACGCGCAAAGTCGCCGAGACACCGCGATGGGTCGCGTGGGATGTGGTCCTCGACGTCTGGACCGATGTGTTCGCCTGGGGTGTACTGGTGGTGCCCAAGGACATCGCGCCCGGCGAGCGGCGGCCCGTGGTCGTCCTGCAGCACGGGCGCAACGACCTGCCGCGCGACACGATCGATCGCGAGAGGTCGGCCTACAACGATTTCGGCTCGGTCCTGGCCGAGCGCGGGTTCATCGTGTTCGCGCCGCACAACCTCTACCGGGGCGAGGATCGCTATCGCTGGCTCGATCGCAAGGCCAACACCATACGCGCGACGCTCTTCTCGTTCATCCTCGGGCAGCACGATCGCATCCTCGAATGGCTCGGATCGCTGCCCTTCGTGGACGCCGGGCGGATCGCGTTCTACGGCCTGAGCTACGGCGGCGAGACGGCCGTCCGGATCCCACCGCTCCTCGACAAGTACGCGTTGTCTATTTGCTCGGGCGACTTCAACCAATGGACGCGCAAGGTGGCGGCGACCGACCAGCCCTGGGGTTTCATGCGCACGATCGAGTGGGAGATGCCGTACTGGAATTGGGGGCATACGTTCGACTATGCGGAAATGGCGTACCTCATGGTGCCGCGCCCGTTCATGGTCGAGCGCGGCCACCTCGATCTGGTCGGCCGCGATCAGTGGGTGGCCCACGAGTACGCGAAGGTGCGGTTCCTCTACGCACAGCTCGGAATGGCCGACCGCACTGCAATCGAGTTCTTCCAGGGAGCGCACAGCATCTACGGCCAGGGGACGGTCGACTTCCTGCACAAACATTTGCGCTGGCCGCTGCCCGGCCAGCGCAAGTGATCGCACTCGTGACGCTCTCTGCATAGCAGACATCTGACATCTTGTGATTTGAGAAGAAATTTCGAGACACTAATCCACGTTCGACTCGGCGCGTGCGTGAACCTCGGAACCCGTCCGGAACTTCTCGGTGCCTTCGTGGCTTCTCTCCGTGTTGAGGCAGAACATTCTTGAGGTCCGAGACAACTGATAACAGGAGCGGGTGGCGCCGCCGCACTGGGACTGCTGGAGGAAACCGACCCCAACTTCCCCAAGAAGTAGGCGAGTGGTAGTCTAAGCACGTCTGGCCTCCGGGCGAAGCACCATGAACCGATTGTCCGGGATCGCTGTTTTCTTCCTGGCCGTCATCTGCGGCGCGCGCAGGTTCAACCAGTCAATCAAACCTCAACTACCCCGGCGCCGCCCTGGGCCACGAGAACGCTTCGCGCCGGCATGATTGGCACGGACACATCGCATGTGCCGGCGTTTGCCGAGATTCTCCGATCGCACCCGGAGTGGAAAATCAACCTCGTTGCGGCATTCAAAGGCGGCAGCCCGGATCTGCCGGCGAGTGCCAATCGTGTTGAGGGGTTTGCGCGGACAGCACATGAGAAGTTCGGCGTCGAGCTCGTCGAGAGCATCGATGCGCTGCTTGCGAAGATCGATGTTGTACTGGTGACAAGTGTTGACGGACGCCTCCATCTGGCTCAAGTGACGCCGGTTCTAAAGGCGGGCAAGCCCGTGTTCATCGACAAGCCAATGGCCGCGAGTCTGGAAGACGTCCATCGGCTCGTTCAGCTTGCACAACAGACTGGCACGCCGTTTTTCAGCTCTTCGTCGACTCGATTCCGTCCCCGTGTATCTCGGCTGCGCGACAGTCCCGGCGTTGGAAGGGTGACAAAGGTGCAGGCGACGTATCCTTTGAACAGACTCGAGTTTCACCCTGATCTCTTCTACTACGGCATTCACGGTGTTGAAGCGCTCTATGCCGTGATGGGAACCGGCTGCGGCGCAGTGTCGCGACGAATCGAAGCCGATGCCGACATCACGACATGCACGTGGAAGGATGGCCGCGTCGGCGTCTACCACGGGACGCTGAAACCTGCTACGCAAATGCCGCTCGTTCGTGTCTGGAGTGAGCGAGGGACGACCGACGCCGTTGGCGATGGAAACTATGAAGGAATGCTGCGCGCGATCGCAGAATTTTTCCATACGGGCCGCGCGCCCTTCGATGTGGCTGAGACGATCGAAATTTTCGAGTTCATGACGGCCGCAGACGTGAGCAAGACACGAAACGGTGCAGCCGTCCCGCTTGCGGAGGTTCGTCGCAGTTATTAACCACAGAGGACACCGAGAAACACAGAGCTTTGACAGGAATTTCTCTGTGCTCTCTGTGTGCTCTGTGGTGAAAAGTATCAGGGGGTCTTATGAAGTACCGATTTGCGACCACAGTTGGAGCGCTGGCGCCGCTAATCGTGTTTGTGCCGTTTACGATCGCGCTCGTCTCGGGCCAGGGTAGATCCTCCGCGGCGGAAACGAAGGTCAGCTCGAAAACGGAGACGCCGCCGAGTACTCCGTGGGGCGACCCAGACCTGCAGGGCGTCTGGTCGTATGCCACCCTGACGCCGCTCGAACGACCCGCGTCGGTGGGCGGCAGAGAGTTCTTTACGCGCGAGGAAGCCGCAAAACTCGAGGCGGACACCCAAGTGGATGCGCCTCCCCCACCGGGTGACCCGGGTACCTACAATGCGGTCTGGTGGGATCGGGGCAAAATTGCCTCGAATCTTCGGACGTCGCTGATCGTCGATCCGCCCGATGGCAAACTGCCTCTGACCTCCGAAGCGCGGCAGCTACTCGCGGCGAAAGCGGAATACGCGCGCGCACACCCGGCCGACTCGTGGTTGGACCGAAGCCCCTGGGATCGATGCATCACGTACCATGGTGTGCCGCCAATCTCGACGGGCTATAACAACACGTACCAGATTTTTCAGATCCCGGGCTATGTGGTGATTCTCGTCGAGAATATCCACGACGTCCGTGTCATCCCGCTCGATGGACGTGCGCGCCTCGGTGACAACATCCGCCAGTGGAACGGAAATTCCCGCGGCCGATGGGAAGGAAAGACGCTCGTCGTCGAAACCACCAACTACAGTGACAAAACACAGCTGCGATTTCCCTCGTCTGCGAAGACGCGTGCGGTCGAACGCTTCACGCGTGTCGCAGACGACGTGATCGACTACCAGTTCACCATCAACGACCCGACAGTGTACACACGGCCGTGGACTGCTGTTCGTCCAATGACAGGGCTCGCGAATTACAGGATCTATGAGTACGCCTGTCATGAGGGGAACTACGCCCTGAGTGGCATCCTCGCCGGAGCTCGTGCCGCCGAGAAGGCGGCCGAGGAAGCAGCGAAAAAGG
The DNA here is from genome assembly GCA_963761975.1 of Vicinamibacterales bacterium. Taxonomy (GTDB): domain Bacteria; phylum Acidobacteriota; class Vicinamibacteria; order Vicinamibacterales; family JAMQPK01; genus JAMQPK01. The sequence goes on along the minus strand of CAVXIR010000007.1, from coordinate 59,045 downwards.
AGAGCGGAGCGAGGTAACGCTCAGTTCTGCGGCGCGCGGAGCCAACCCCGACACCGGCCGAAAAGTGAAGGGATAGACGACGCTTTTTGATTCGGCGATGGCTATCGAATTCTCTGGACATCCGCAGGCCATTCTCCTAGATTCGAGGCGCCAAATAACCACATAACCACGGCGGTCGCGGGCGGTTCACTGCTGTTTGAGGAGGCGTGTGAAGATGCGACCAATCGCTCCCTCGATTTTCCTACCTGAGCCGTTTCTCAGCAGTGTGTTCGCTGACGAACCTTTCCCGATCTTGTTGGCGTGTCATTCGCCGATCAGCTTGATCGCCGTCTTACCGCGTAGCTCTAAGGAGGATTCCATGACCTATCGACGCCGATTCATCGCGCATGTCACTGGTCGTGTGTTCGCCGTCGTAATGCTCGCTGTGTTTGGGATCCTCTCGATGCCTGGCGACGCTGCCGCTCAGGCCTCCAATGCGACATTGGTCGGCAACGTGCGCGACGAGAGCGGCGGCGCGGTGCCCGGTGCGACGGTGACGTTGCACGAAGTTCGCACCAACATCAGCCGAAACACCGTGTCGAACGAGGCGGGCAACTACACGTTTACGAACCTCGCTCCCGGCGTGTACCGGGTCGAAAGCGAACTCGTGGGTTTTCGAAAGTTCACGCGTGACAATGTGGAAGTCAGCGTGAACACCACGGTGCGCGTGGATATCGGGTTGACGGTCGGCGAACTGGAAGAGTCGGTGACCGTCACCGGCGAAGCGCCGATGCTGCAGACCGATCGCACCGATACGGGGCGCATCATCGAGAGCACCCAAATCGCGCAGATGCCGCTGGCGTTCAACCGCAGCTACCAGGGCATGCTCGTCACGGTGCCGGGCGCGTCGCGGCCGTTCCGCCCGCATTCGGAGTTCTACAACGCGCAGGACAGCCTGTCGAGCACGGTCAACGGCCAAAACCGGGAACGGAATGCCGCGAAGCTCGAAGGCACGGACAACGGCGACAACCTGACGTTCCTGATTCCCTCGGCCGAGGCGATCGAAACCGTCGCCGTCACCACCAGCAACTACGACGCGGAGTTCGGGGCGGTCGGTGGCGCGGTGACCAACGTCACGCTGAAGTCAGGCACGAACAACCTGGCCGGATCGCTCTTCAGCTTCGGCAACACCGAGGCGACGATGTCGAAGAATCCCTTCTCGTTGTTTCCCCCGACCAACACACTGTACTGGCAGAACGGGTTCACGTTGGGCGGGCCGATTCGGCGGAACAAGTTGTTCTTCTTCGGCGACTACGTGCACACCAAGGATGATAGCGGCCGCATTTCGCGCGGCCACATCCCGGAGGCGGCGTTCCGGACCGGCGACTTCAGTGCGGCCCCGACGATCATTTACGATCCGGCGACCGGCAATCCCGACGGCTCGGGGCGGAGGCCGTTCCCCAACAATCGGATCCCCGCCGATCGGATCAGTCCCATCGCGCGGCGGCTCCTCGACATAATCCCGATGCCGAACGTCCCCGGCGCGCCGCTCGGGGCGATCAATTACGAGCAACCGTACGTGCGGTCGAAGACCACCGACCAGTTCGACGTCAAACTGACCTATCAGGTGGCGGCCAGCGACAACCTCGCGGTCCGCTACAGCCGCCAGAGCTCCGATTCGGCCGACCCGGGGACCTTCGGAGAAAACGGCATCTGGGGCGGCATCAAGGACTACGCGGGAACGGGAAGCCAGCCGTCCTATAACTACTCCGCGAATTACAACAGGGTGTGGTCAAATACGCTGATCCAGGAAATCCGCACCGGCCAGAGCTACTACCGCAACATCGCGATTACGGATGCCAACGGGCTGAACCTGGCCGACCAGATCGGCATCCCGGGCGCGAACCTGACCACGTTTACCAGCGGGGCTCCCACGATCAATATCCCCGCATACCACGCCTTCCTCATCGGCACCCAGAATTCGCTGCCGTGGGATCGGGCCAAGCGCACCACGAACCTGGCGACGAATGTCACGAAAATCTGGCACAACCACACCCTGAAAGTGGGCGTCGAGTTCCGGAATACCAATGACTTTCTGGACCAGGTGACCCACCCGCGCGGCGAATTCACCTTCACCGGCGCGATGACGGCGATCCTCACCGACAGCGCGGCGCAGAACGGCTACGCCAATCAGATGGCGGCCTTCCTGCTCGATGTGCCTCGGGAGATTGAGCGAGGCATCCCCGCGGTGACCAATGTGGGACTCTCGATGGACGAGCCGCACCGCGGTGGACGCCACAAGTCCTTCTGGAGCTACGTCCACGACAAGTGGCAGGTACACCCCAGCATCACTATCGACCTCGGCCTCCGCCACGAGTACTACACGCCCTTGGTCGGGTTTCACGGCAAGGGCGGCATGGTCAACTACGACCCGGAAACCAACCAGCTCCTGGTGGCGGGTTACGGCAACATTCCCGAGAATCTCGGCGTACCGAGCTACTGGAAGAACTTCGCCCCGCGCACGGGCCTCTCTTGGCGCCTCAGCGAGGCGACCGTCCTGCGCGCGGGCTATGGCGTGAGCGGGCTGGCGTGGCCGGACGGGTGCTGCCGAGGCTTCCCGGTCGAACAGAACCAAGTGATCGAAGGGCCGAACGCCTTCGCGCCGGCGGGCTCCATGGCCACGGGCATTCCTGCCCCCTCCCTCGTGCCGATTCCGGAGAACGGCATCCTGGTGGCCGACGGCGCGCTGCTCACGCAGAACTTCACCAACCAGACGCTCGAACCGCGTCACAGGGGGCAGATACACTCGTGGAACCTGGCCTACCAGCGGACCCTGCCCGGAGCCTTCACGGCCGAAGTGGCCTACGTCGGTAACCGCCAAAGCAACCCTTGGGGCAATACGAATATCAATGCGGGCACGGTCGTCGGCGCGGATCGCGCCGGTCAGGCTCTGTTCAACAAGTTCGGCCGAACCGGGAGTACTACGGTGACGGTGAAAGACGGGCGACCCCAACGCAAGTACCATTCGATGCAGATCAAGGTCGACCGCCGCATGCGGGGCGGCCTGATGATGACCAATTCGTACACGCTGGCGCGTGGCTGGGACTACAACGATGATTATCCGGCGGCCCCCGACAGGTTCGAGCGCGGCTACGGCCGCTCGTCCTTCGATAATTGTTGCCCGACGCATAACTACACGGGCAGCTTCGTGTATATGCTGCCGGTAGGGCCTGAGGGCAAGTGGCTCCGCGAAGGTGTGGCCAGCAAGGTGCTGGGCGACTGGCAGGTCACCGGCCTGTTTTCGGCGTCCTCCGGCATACCGATCAGCTTCACCGCCAGCGCGTCGGGTCTTCGCGCGCCGGGGAACACCCAGACGCCGAACGTAACGGAGACGCCCAAGGTGCTCGGCGGCATCGGTCCGAACGCGCTCTGGTTCGACACGTCGGTCTTCTCGGCGCCCCCCGCCGGCACGTGGGGCAACGTGCGCCGGTATGACCTGCTGACCGGACCGGCTTATGTCAACCTCGACGCGTCGATCGTGAAGATCGTCCGCTTCGGAACGCGGCGCGCCGAGCTGCGCGCGGACATCTTCAACGCGCTGAACCGGGCGCACTACGCCAACCCGAACGGGACGTTGGGCAATGCGAACTTCGGCCGGGTCACGGACATTCTGCCGCTCACAGAGCGCATGGTCCGCTTCGGTGCACGCTTTATCTTCTAATCTGTATTGGCTCATGAAGATTGACGAGTGGCGACACTCGTCAATCTTCCATCCGCCAACATCGCTTTTACCGCTGCGTCGTCGTTACCGGTGAGGCTGGCCCGTTCAGCAAGGCGTTGAACACCAACTTGAACGTTCCATGCGTCTGATTCCGATGCTGGGGCCGGAAGCCAATCAACACCACTTTTCCCGCGCCCAGCTTCACCGTCACCGCCGCGGCCTTTTTCGCGATCACCTGCTCGCCGAGCAGCCAGCCGCTCTGCAGGATGTCGCGATCGATGTAGGAGGCGACGATCTCCACATCCTGGCTGCGATCGGTCGAGGTCACTTCATAGACCTGCGAGCCCGCCAGGAAGACGGCCCACCCTTCCGCAGGCATGCCGAACGCGATCGGGTTCGCGTGATCGAACCGCACGCGCAGGGTCGACCCTGGCGACCAGAACTCCTTCGACGGCAGCCCGGCGACGACGTTGCGCAGCGGCAGTCCGAAGCGCTGAATTGGGAGGTCTCCCGCCTGTCCGAACGTCACGAGCGTGCCGCCCTTCTCGACGAACGCCTGTAGCGCTTTCACGCCCTCGGCGCCGAATCCGCTGCGATACTCCGGCGGCGTGTTGTCTTCGGGGGGGCCACTCTCGCTACCACCGCCTGGACCGCCTTGCCGCCCTCCGCCACTGGGAGAGTCACCTGTCATTGCTTGAACCGAATCGTTTGGCAGGATGATGACGTCGTACGTCGACTCGAGCCCGCCCGCCTTGAGCTCCGCGTCTTTGATTGTTTTGTACGGCACGTTGAAGTGCTCGAACATCAATCGCGTCCAGCCTTCGTCCATGTTCCCGCCGCGGTAGCGCTGATACATGGCGATGCGCGGCTTGCGGATCTCGTACGCGCCCTGCGGAACGCCGGCAACGACCGCAAAATCAACGCCCGTCTGCTTCGCGACTTCACTCAACACCGCAGTCGATCCACCCGTGACGACGAAATCGCCGGCCTGCATTGGCTCAACTGCGCGCGGGACGCGTCGGACCGACACACCCTTGTCGAGCAGCAGATTCACCGCACGATACGTGTCATTGAGTTTTGCGCTCAGCAGGTACCCGCCCACTGCATTCGCGCTCGCGGTTCCGGCCAGCGGCACATGTGCTGTGAGCTTCGCCAGACCGGCGGTGATCGTTTCGCTCACCGGTTCGCTGCGCACGCCCATGAACTCGGTGAACGTGTCGGTGGCCATGTCATATGGGCGAATAGGATTCCCATCCTTGTCGCGCGTGTATGTGTTGTCCGGATAGAACGTCCGTCCGAGCATCCATCGCACGAGCGCTTGCTTGGGCTGCGCCATGGACACGACGAACGACCCCGGCCCGTACACGCGGCCATCGGCAATGAACTGCGCCTTCGACCGATGCACCTCCACGCCCGAGTTCATCAGCATGTTCACGAGTTTGCTCATCGTGAGCGGATCATGCTGTCCCGCAGCAATCGCGTACACCTTCACCGCGCCGTTCGCGCCGCGCTCGGTCTGCCTCGTGCCTTTCAGATACATGTTCCACAACACGTCTTCGCGATTTTTTGCCGCGAGATCGAGCGTGGCCCACGCGGCGATCTTCTGCTGTTCGACGATGTCGCGGACGCGCCACCAGCCGCCAGGCCAGACGCTTGGCATGTTCACTTGCGGCGCGTAGGCCGGAAGGTTCCGCGGCCCGCCGCGCAGTTGATCCGGATGCATGAACATCGGCGTCGCCAGTCGCGCACTCGCCGATTCGGTGAGCATGCCGGCGATGTTGTGAAACGGCGTAATCCAGTGGAACCCCATGTGGCCCCAGCCCGAATAAATCGCGTTGCCGATGACGCCTGTCTTGCCGGCGGCTTCGAGCTTGGTCCCCATGTGCCCGCCCCACCATGCGATCTCGCGCCACACGATGGGATCGCCATCCGGCCGAAGCGGCTCGGCATAGGGCGGAATATACAGACGCGCGTTGCCGCTGCCCATCTGGTGATGATCAACGTAGGCCTGCGGCATCCACTCGCGATACATCACGCGCGCGAGGTGCTGCGACTCGGGCAGGTTCAACGCGAAGCCGTCGCGGTTGTCATCGTGCCCCGAATACTTCTGATAAAGCCACGGCAGGCCCGACGTCTCGTGCGGCGTGCCCACGTGTTTCATATACCAGTCCGCGATCATCTGAGTCCCGTCGGGATTGATCGACGGCATCACGATGCTGATGACGTTGTCGAGGATCTGCTGGGCCTCGCTATCGGTGCGTGTCAGGCTGTCGTAGACGAGCTCCGCGGCCGTCTGCGACGCGGCCACCTCGCTCGAATGCAGCGCGAACGACTGGATGATGACGGCCTTGCCCTCCACGGCGAGTTTCTTGCCTTCCGCCTCGCTCAACCCGCGCGGATCCGCCAGCCTCGCGTTGATTCGCTTGTAGTGATCCAGCTTCGCGAGGTTCGCGGGCGACGAGATGAACAGCGCAATGTAGGGCCGCCCCTCGCTCGTCTTGCCCAGTTCCACCAGCCGCAGCTTGTTCGAGCTCTTCGCGAGCAACTGGTAGTACTCGTGGAGCTTGTTCCAGTCGGCGAGCTTGCGATCGGCGCCCATCTGGAAGCCGAAGAACTGTTCGGGTGAGGGCACCGTCGATTGCGATCCCTGCGCCACGACGGTTCTGGGTGCATCCGACGCGATGACGAGCAGTGCGAGGGCAACCGGGACAAGGCATGCGCGGTGACGTGAGGTCATGAAAACTCCTTGTGGCGGCTGTATTCTCTCACCGCCGCCAATTTGTAATCCGCGACACCCTAGGGACTATAGCGTCAATTACTATCAATTTTCAGGACGTGTGCGCGCCTCGGTTTCGCCGATCGGGCAGACGCAAACCTTCGACGTTCTGATCCGAGACGGCCAGATCCTCGCCAGATCCTCGACGGATCGGGCAACCCGTGGTTTTCAGGCGATATCGGGATCACAGGCGACCGAATCGCAGCCGTTGGGCGTCTTCCCGGCGCGACGGCGACGCGCGTGATCGATGCGCTACTACCCCTTGCATTCCACCGTGAGATTTCTGAATTCGGTTTTCACCTTACCATCGGGACCGATGGTGGTGTGAAACAGGAAATGAGTCAGAATATTATCGGTGTCTCCTCGGCTGATAAATCTGAGGTTGAGCGTAGAGGTCTCTTCCATGAGGCCACTGCTGCTCGACAAAAAGCTGCTGTGGTCTGTCTGTGCTGCTATGTACTGGATGCCGCTGCTCTCGCCCACCGCCCGCCCGCTCAAAACTTGGTGTAAATGAGTATGAAGACCACCGCTGGCATCAGCGAAGAACTGATTCGTGACCTTCCTATTTACAACTGCTGACACGGACTCCCCGGTGCAGTCGTTGATGAAGCTGAAGGCAATAGAATCTGAAACCCTGACTGGTGCCTTGCGCGATTGCGCCGCCGGTTGCACCGAGGTTGCCAGGATCAGTGGGATCAGGATGACAAAACACTTTGCCGCAGCTCGAGACATAGTCCTCTCCTTTGGAGGGTGGTGAAACAGAATCCGGCTGCATCTTAACCCATCGGGAACGCCAGCCGATGCGACACAGCTCGTTGCGGCCTTCATCGCGCAGAGGGCCGTCGCCGGAGCGTAACTCGCCCGGCCCGACCCAGTTGATGTCCGGCTCCCACGGAAAAAAGTCTCGTCGGGAATCATTCCACTTATGATGATCGGCCATGGGTAAGCCTTCAAGCGTCGGGCGCGATGCCTGACGAGGATGTGAGAGTTGCTATGACGACACGCCGCATGGTCTTTCTTCTTTCGCTGGTCGTGGTCCTGGTCTCGGTCTCGCCGATCGGCCAGACGCAGACTTTCGACGTCCTGATTCGCGGCGGCCAGATCCTCGACGGATCGGGCAACCCGTGGTTTTCAGGCGACGTCGCGATCACAGGCGACCGAATCGCAGCCGTGGGGCGTCTTCCCGGCGCGACGGCGACGCGAGTGATCGATGCGACGGGTCTCGTCGTCTCTCCCGGTTTCATAGACATGCATACCCATTCCGACACCGCGCTCGTCAGCGACGGCCTCGCTCACAGCAAGGTGCGGCAAGGCGTGACGGTCGAGGTTCTCGGCGAAGGCACGAGCGTGGCACCGCGCGACGGCCTGACCGACGAGCCCGAGCCCGGCGGTCCGGCGCTCGACTGGACGACGTTCACCGGCTATTTCCAGCGGCTCATGAAACAGGGCGTCTCGGTGAACGTGGCCTCGTACGTGTCGGCGGCCCAGGTGCGTCGGGTGGTGATGGGATATACGGGACGCGCCGCCGCCGCCGCCGAGCTGGAAAAGATGAAGCAGCTCGTTGACCGATCGATGGACGAGGGCGCCGTCGGTCTGGTTGCACGATTTGAGACCGGTGGTCCCACACATCCGGACGAGATCATCGCACTGGCGAGGATTGCCGCTTCTTATGGCGGTATCTATGCGTCGCATACCGGGCGTCAGGGATCGCAGCAGGAGAAGGAGTATGCGTTCGCGATTCGCGTCGCCCAGGAAGCCAAGATCCCGGTGCACATCTTCCATCTGAAGATCATCGACGAATCGAACTGGGGCACGATTGAGAAATTTTTGAACCAGGTCGAGGCTGCCCGCGCACGCGGCTTGGAGGTCAGTGCCAACCAGTACCCGTACACCGCCATGTCACATGGTTGGAGCGCCTTCTTTCCGGTCTGGGCGCGCGAGAGCGGTCCGGAGAAGTTCGGCGCCATGCTTCAGGACCCCGCGGTCCGTGACCGCATCAAGAAAGATCCTGAGTTCCTGTTGCTGTCGAAGGAGCACGGCGGCTGGGATGGTATCGCGATGGCTCGTGCGTTTCGACCCGAGAACCAGAAGTACGCCGGCATGCGCGTCGGCGAGATCGCGAAGGCCAGAGGCGACAAAGACCCGGCCGACACCGTACTGGCTTTGATGGCCGCAGAAAACGGCCGCATCACCGGCGTGTTCCACAATCAGTCGGAGAAAGATCTGCAGATCGCCATGAAGCGGCCGTGGATTTCCGTGGGAAGCGATGGCACTGCCTTGACCGTGGACGCTCCCGGTGCGCCTCATCCGCGCAACTTTGGAACGCACGCGCGTGTGCTCGGTCGCTACGTCAGAGAATTGAACGTGTTGACGCTCGAGGATGCCGTGCGGAAGATGACGTCGCTGCCGGCGCAAATTCTCGGCCTGCGCGATCGCGGCCTCATCCGCAAAGACTATGCCGCCGACATTGTCGTCTTCGACAAGGCGACGGCGGGTGAGACGAATTCATTCGAGAAGCCCAAGGGGTATGCGACGGGCATTCCGTACGTGCTGGTGAACGGGGTCCTGGTGATCGACAAAGGACAGCATACGGGCGCGAAACCGGGCAGAGCCCTGCTCGGTACCGGAGCAAGGCGCCCGAGCAAGTGACTCTAGTCGTCGTAGCGCAATGCTGCAGATGTTGCGAGATCTGATCGAGCACAAAGGACACGCGAATGCCGCACTTCTGAATGCCATTCGGCAGAACGCTGCTGCGACGTCCAACTCTGAGTTATGGGAACTCCTTCACCACACTCTGCTGGCGAATCGATTCTGGCTGCTCTCTGTTCTGCAGCGACCGTTTATTCACGAAGACGAGTCTCGCCCCGCCCCCTCCTTCGATGCGCTCGTTCAGCGATACGCCGAGACTCAGTCGCAGGAGAGCGCATGGCTGGCGAACGCCACCGAAGCCGATCTTGAACGGATTCTGAAAGGCCCTCTCATTCCGAACGGCGAATGCTCCGTTGCGCAAGCCTTGATGCAGGTGTGCCTGCACTCGCACGGGCATCGAGCGCAGTGCGCGAAGCTGCTTCGACGTGATGGCGGTACGCCACCAGCGAACGATTTCATTCTGTGGCTCACGAATCGGGCAGGTGCGAAGTGGCCTCAGTAGTCAGCAGTTAATAGTCAATAGTCAGTAGTCAGTAGAATGGTCACTCGGCTGCTCGCAGGGGATTGGTCACTCGCACTGACCCGTACGTCTGCCCGTCGGAAAGGTCCTCTGAGTAAAGGACCTCTGCACCTGAAGCCTGAGCTGCTTGAAGGACGAGGGCATCCCAGAAAGAGATGTGAAATCGTGCCTCGAGATCGAGTGCTTCTAGAATCGACTCACCACCGTTCACGACGACTTGCCACGTCAGGTAATCGGCGACGATTTCGCGTGTGGCCTTGGCGTCGAGTGGACGACCGGTCTTTCGGCGCAGATTGACCGACAGCTCCTGAAGCACCTGCGTACTCACGACGCCGGTCCGATCGCGCCATAACTCCTCCACCAGGGCCCTGGCGCGTTCATGCTTCGCACCTGCTGACGCGTCGTGCGCGTACATCAGGATGTTAGTATCGACGAAATACTTATCGCTCATGGAGCTCGTCGCGCGACTTCGGCGGCGTCCATTGCAGGTCCAAGCCTTCGCGCAGCCGGGCGAGTGCGCGCCGACGCGCCTTGTCGAACGCCTTCCGCTCCCGCACCATCGCTTCCAGGCGATCGGTCAGGAGTGCGCTGATCGAGCGGCCCTCCTCGGCGGCCATGATGCGCGCCTCGCGGAGCAAATCGGCGTCGAGTTTCAACGTCACGTTGGTCTTCATTGCCTCCCCACCCATTTGCACATAAACACGTGCTGCACTATTTTACGTGCTCGTATTCAGGGACTGCAACGTCGTTTTCGGGGCGGTCATTGACGCCGTAGGCAGTTAGATTGCTTCGCCTACGCAGAACGCACCGCAACCGCCGAAAAACCGGCGTCAACCGGAGCCAGCTACCATTGTGACCAGACCGACTTCGTTGCGTGGGTGTCAAAACCGTTGGTAACGCTGAACTCAATCTTTTTACCGCGGGGCCTTCCGGGCGGCATACGGACCTGGGCAACTGTATGGTTCTTTCTTGCCGCGTCGGCCGGTCCGTGCGCGTCGGTGTTCGCCCAGACACCCAGTCCGAGCGAACTCGTCGCCTGGCTCGAGAAACCTGAGACCGAATGGCTAGCGACTGTGCACCTGCAGGTTGTGCCAGACGAGGCACTTCCCCTGCTCTTGCAGCCCGGGCGCGTCGCCTCGGGCCCGCACGATCGATGGACGGCTCAGATGTTGGCGCTCGCGAAACTCGGAGAGCCAGCAATCCCGTCGATCAGAGACCGAGTAATCACCATCCTGAGCGCGGGTGATTCCGACGTTTTCGCAGCAGCCCGCCCACTCCTCAAGGTGCTCGGATCCATGGGACCTGCTGCCGTACCGGCGCTGCTCCAGATTGCGGAGGCCAGCACCGTTCCGTCCGTCACCTTCGACGCATTGGACGAAATCGCTCGCCTCGAACCGCGGACAAATGCCTTTGGACAATCCATCTCACCCAGGCTGTTCTGGAGGCCGAACGACGAACGGTTGGACGAACTGCGTCGGGAACTCGTGCCACAACTGCCGCGCCTGCGAAAGTTGATGGCGCGAACGGCAACCGAGTGGAAGCCGCAAGCGCCCGCTCCGCACCGTGCCGCCGCGTACCTGCTGGCCCGATGGGGCGAAGGCGAGGCGCGCTCGAGTGGGCTTCAGGTACTCGAGGAGTTGGCGCGAGCGAACGAGCCCTTCCATTACAACCTCGAGTCGATCCGTCTGCTGCACGCGCTGGGGGCTCCCGAGACGGCACGTCTGATCCGACTGGTCGCTGAGAGAGTCCCGGACACTAATGATTTGAAGCGTCAGCACTTGCTCAGCATGGCCATCGCGCTGCATCAACTTGGCGACCGTGACTACGTGTCGCTCCTTTCCGAGGCGTTGCGTGATGCGCGGCCCCACGTCCGAATGGACGCGGCCCGATTCGTCGCCTCCTCGGGTGAAATCTCCAACGTAGCACTGCTCTTGCCTTTGCTCGACGATCAGGCAGAGTGGAACGGTCAAACGGTTGCACAGGTGGTCGTGGAATCGCTTCAGCGGCTCACGTTAGAACCACTCGGCGCCGACACCAAGACGTGGAGCACATGGTTTGAAACGAATCGTGGCGTCTCGCGGGGTCTGTTGGTCGCTCGACGAGTCAAGGCACACCTTGCTGTCGTTCGACAGGTGCCGATCTGGGAAGCAAACCGCTGGATAGCTGAGTTCGATGGCTCTGACGGTGCGGTCCTGCTCCCTCTCATCGATCAGTATCTCGATCGACGAGATCTCAACGCGAGTACTGTCGGTCCCAATTCGAGCCGAGCCAGCGGGGGCTCAGGCCCAATTGGGCTGCATGGGCCTCGCATCGTCACGTTGCTCCTGGACATGACGATCCGGCAGGTTCCCGGGGCGCTGCAGCGACTCACCGCGAGCCTGGACGCGGCTGATCCGCAGGTGCGCATGTTCGGTTCCCTCGCTCTCGCTGCCTTTGATCGATCGCGTGCGATCGCACGTCTCGCTATCGAAGCCAAAAGCCCTGAAGCGTGGCACCGAAGCCGTGCTTCCGAGTTCCTGCTACAACTGGGCGACAGTCGCGGGATACCAGCACGCCTGGAGACCCTCGCAAACGATCAGCAAGCCACGCGTATGTTCGCCTGCCGCGACCTGCGCATGTACACACAACAACCAATGTCATGCGATGCGAGCGCGAGCGGGCCCGACCGTGCTGTCAACTTAAGCGCATGGAAAGCCTGGTGGGGGCGGGCCGAGCCGACATTCCGGGTGAAGACTCGGGAGGCCGAGCTCGATCTTCAAGTCTTTCCACTGATCTCTCCGGTAAGCATCGGAAGCCGACCGGTCAGATAATCCGCCCACATCATCGGTGATCAGAATCAGGTGTGCCGGTTTCAGTTGCGCTGCTTGGCCTCGGCATCGACATCTGCTTCCCACTTGTCGGCGAGCCCACGAAGCTCCTGCCAGATCGCGATGTGCGATTGCGCCACGTCGTGTTGTTCACTCGGATCGGCTCGGAGGTCGTAGAGGAAGTTCTGCCCCCGGTCCTGCAGATACTTCCAGTTGCCGCGCCGTACTGCACGCTGCGCCGCGGGCCCTGGGGCATTCGGCGGCGCCGGCAGTCTCCAGAACAACGTGCGGTCGACGATCGTGCCTTTCTGCAGCGGGCCAATGAGATCAATACCCTCAGGACGATAGCTTGCCGGCGGTGTGATCCCTGCGGCCGCCAGAATCGACGCTGTCAGATCCATCGTGATGCCTACCTGCGACGAGGTGATGCCCGGCTTGAGACGCGCGGGCCACCGCATCAGCAGCGGAACACGAATGCCGCCCTCCCACAATGTGGATTTGCGATGGAACAGCGGGGCATTGCGCGAAAGCCACTCGCCACCGTTGTCGCTCGTGAAGATCACCAGCGTGTTTGTCGTGAGCTTCAGCCGGTCGAGGAGTCCAAGGATGCGGCCAATGCCCTGATCCGCGCGCTCCAGCATCGCAATGTAATCGGCGCGGGTGCCACTTTCGATGGAGTTCGTCCAGCCGCGCTTCGCTTCAGGTAAGTCCGGAGCCTGGTATGGCCAATGCGTCGCATTGTAGGCCACCTCGAGGAAGAACGGCGCTGTGCTGCGCTGCTGGATGAAGGCTTCGCTGCGTGCCGTGATTTCGTCGGTCAGGTAGCCGTTATGCTTGGTTGGCTCCTCGTTGTGATACAGGTCGTGGATCGGCGCAGGCAGTTTCACTCCAGGTATGGTGACCGCGGTGTGGGTGTAATAGTCCACGGCGGCGCCGCGAAACCCCCAGAACTCATCGAACCCATGCCGATTCGGGCCCGCCTCGGCGCGCGCGCCGAGATGCCATTTCCCGATGAGGCCAGTCGCGTAACCGGCGCCTTTCAACAGCCGTGGGAGTGATGTTTCCGACGGCAGCAGTTGGCGCGCGTCGTCGATCGCCCGCAGCGGCGACTCGATCCCATAGCGCTGCTGGTAGCGGCCGGTGATGAACCCGGTCCGCGTCGGCGAGCAGTTGGCGTGATTGGCGTAGAAGTCGGTCAGCTTGACGCCCTCGCGGGCGAGCCGATCGATGTTCGGAGTCTTCGCATCCGGCACGCCGTAGCTGCCGATGTCGCCATAGCCGAGGTCGTCCATGATGATCATGACGATGTTCGGCCGCGGCGACGGCTGGGCGACCGGGCCTGCGATTGCAAGCGCGACCAGCGCGAGGCTAAGGAAGAAAGTACGCAATGCGAAATCATGCCCTATCTGGGCATGGCCGGCAACCGGCACTACCGGCTAGGTTTTGCTCATTTCTCGACTCATCTTTTCACGGCGGACGAACTCCGCTTCCGTCGGTCTTTCTAAGGCGAACGATCCGGTCTTGACCGATCCTGCTGGTGTGTAGCGGTTCATGGTTACGCCGGACGGTGACGTTCTCGAGCTCTTGAGGCTGAGTGCCATGGCTTTTGCGCCATCGCTGAAAAACCGTTCGCCCGAGCCAAGCACGACTGGGAACACGAGCAGATTGATCTGATCGATGAGGTCGTGCTCGAGCAGTTGAACAGCCTCGCGATGACATCATCCGCGCCGCCCTCGGCGTACGGCCAATGCGCGGCAAAGATTTCATACGTCTTCCGCGATGACTTTTCTCATGATTGATCTCCAACCTGAAGAAGAAACTCATCCATCAGGGTGTCGAACTCCTCGGGCTTATCGAGGTGCGGCCAGTGACTCGTACCGTCAATCCGCTTGACCGGGAGCCCGTGCACCAGATTGTGCAGGTCGTTGGGTGTGTTGTTATGCGACGTGAGAATGGCGAGCCTGGGACCCGGATAGTGTTCGAGCGGCGGAACAGCATCGAAGGCAAATTGCTCCGCGATGATGCGCAGTGACGCTTCTCTCGGTACGCTCCGCATCTGGCTCTCGACATGGACCTTGACGTCGGGTCGTGCCCCGCTCAGGAGCTTTTGCCAGAACTCTTGTGTCACCTTCTCATAATTGGCCGTCATGCTTTTCATGATCTGTTGCGCCTGATCATTTGACACTTTCGCGGGCGGCGCCACGAGCAGCAGGCCTGCGACTCGATCCGAATGGGCGTTGGCGTAGGCGATCGCCGCTGCGGCGCCCAGGCTATGGCCGACGAGGACGAACCGCTTCAGAGACAGGGCATCGGCGACGGCCGCCACATCAGCCGCCAACGCGTTGACAGAATAGTCATCGGTTCGAGGCGGATCCGATTGCCCATGTCCTCGGAGGTCGATCGCGAGGGCGCGCCGCTGTGGCCTCAGGTGAGCTAACTGCGCCGCCCAGTGTGTCGCGCTCCCCGCGTAGGAGTGAAGAAAGACGACGGGGCACGCTACTGCGATCTGGTATCCTCAGACTTCCCATCCCGGGTCGGGAGCTTGTGTCCTCTACGGAGGTTGTGATGGCAACGCTTATCAGCCCCATGTTGCGCGTGCTGGCTATCGTCGCTCTTATTGCCGCAACGCCGGCGGCACAGGGAGTCCCGCGCCTCGATTCGTACAACGGCGTTGCCGTGCGCATTCTTCAGAGCAACAACGCCGGCGATATCCATCACATCATCGATCCGACGATCAACCGCGTCGTCGGGATCATCCGGGGCTGCCCGCACGCGCACAACCTGGCCGTGCATCCCGACGGTCTTTACTATTACTGCGCCAACGAGCAGGACAAGACCGTCGATGTCTTCGACACGAAGACGCTGAAGCTCGTTCAGCAAATCCCGCTGTCGGAGCGGCCCAATAAAATCGTCGTGAACAAGAGGCATCGAAAGATTTACGCAGCGATCGTCGCGAGGTCGTCCAAGGTGGCGGGTCCCGGTTTCACGCCCCGGCCGGGCGGCGCTGTTCCGGCTGTGATCGACGTCATTGACGTCGCGACGCACAAGGTGATCCGGAGCGTGGCTGTCCATCATCCCGTGCACAACACATATGTCACCCCCGACGACAACTACGTTGTGGCAGGGCTCAGGGGCGAGCTCGAACCTGGTGACCCGACCATCGAGGTCATCGACGCGAAGACCGACACGGTTGTATGGGGCATGGAGCTCACCGGACATCGACAATACGGCAGAAACAACCACGAAGTCCGTCCAATGGCTTTCGAGGCCAACCCAGACGGCTCGACCAAACGGATGTTCGCGCAAGCGACCGGCATCAATGCGGTGTGGGTGATCGATTGGACGAGGCGACAAGTGGTCGACTTGTTGTGGCCGCCCAAGCTCCCCCTATGGAGGCAGAACGCCGACGGGATTCAGACAGGCGATATGCATGGCCTCGAGGTCCTGCCCGATCGTTCGGCGGTATGGGCGTCTAGCCGGCTCGACAGCCGGATTTACGGATGGTCACTACCAGACCTGAAGTACATCGGTGCGGTCGAGGTCGGACCGAGCGCCAACTGGATGACGCCAACCCCCGACAGCCGCTACATGTATGTCGCGATATCAGGTAGCGATCACACGTTGGCAGTCGACCTGCGGAAGCTGGCGATCGTGGCAAAGATCAAAACGGGCGCGCGGCCTGCGAGAATCAGCACCGCCATTCTCCCGCTCGACCGTGTCAATGCGCCGATGACCAGCAACGGACAGGAGTAGATGTCATGGGACGTCGACGCGTACTGCTGATCACGGTGGTGGCGTGCGCGCTGCTCGCTTCGAGCGTTGCGACACAGGACCGTTCCTTCCCCGTCGACCTCGAGTCGTATCGCAACGTTGTCGAACGAACGTTTGTGAGAGATCGAGGCGGCACGATGGCTGGTTATGCGTCGTGCGTGATGTGTCACACGTGGCAGACGAGCGTTCGATTCAGCCTCGAAACGCCGGCATCCGACGCCGGCTGGACGGCAGACCAGTCTCGGCGCAACTTTGACGTTGTCACGAAGCTCGTCAATACCGCCGACCCGGAAAGCAGCCGTCTTCTTCGTAAGCCACTCAACCCAGCGGCCGGCGGTGCGGGACATACGGGAGGAACGTACTGGAATTCGCGCACGGACCCCGAATACGTCGCGCTGTTGCAGTGGATTCGCAGCCTGCCGAACAAGTATGTGCCTGCGCCCGAGCCGACACTCGATTTCGAGTTCTTCCGCGCGTGCGTGCAGCCCGTCTTTGCCACGGCGCGCGAAGGCCACATCCGCTGCAGCAATTGTCACGCGAGCGGCATGATCGGCTTCGCCCCGGTCCCGCAAGCGAACAGCACCTGGTCTGACCAGGAGGCGAAGCGGGCGTATCAGGTGCTTTCGAGGTTGATTATTGCAGGGAATGCCGAGCAGAGCCGATTTCTGCTGAAGCCGCTGCATCCCGACGGCGGCGGGTCCTACACACACAACGGACCACGTCGCTGGCAATCGCGTGATGACCCTGAATGGCGAATGCTCGCGCAGTGGGTGCGTGGCGAACGCAAGGGCTCGAACTGCTCGTAGTCGCGGGAACGTCACTTGTTGAACTGCCACGCTGACTGGGGGGAATTATGACCCGCTGCAGACTGTTTCAGGTAGGAGCAACGCTGCTGGTCGTGCTCGCGAATCTACCCGTTGCGTTTGCTCAAGCACCGCCTCCGCAACCCACGCCTAACGACACGTTGATATCACCTGAGGTCTTGCCGGACAGACGCGTCATCTTCCGAATCTACGCGCCCAAAGCCAGCGAAGTCACGGTTGGTGGCGATTGGACTGCACAAGGACTCGGCCCCGGCGGCAGGTTGGAAAACGATGGAAAGGGCGTGTGGTCAATCACGATCGGGCCACTTCCGGCCGATTTTTACAGCTACAGGTTCACCGTGGACGGCGTCCGCACGATCGATCCGAAGAACCCACTCATCAAACAGGGCGTAAACTCGCTGGACAGCTTGTTCTTCCTACCAGGCGAGGCGGCGGCGTTCGAAGCCCACCAGACTGTGCCGCACGGTGAGATTCGCAAGGTCTGGTATCAGTCCACGACGCTCGGCGAGCAGCGCAGAATGCACGTCTATTTCCCGCCCGGTTACGAAAACAGCAAAGATCGGTATCCGGTTTTCTATCTCCTGCACGGCGGCGGCGACGAGGATTCAGGTTGGAGCACCATCGGACGCGCAGGCTTCATTCTCGACAATCTACTCGCCGCGCGCAAAGCCACGCCGATGATCGTCGTGATGCCAAACGGCAGCCTGCCGCGTCCGGCAAATCTCCCTTCGGCGACGCCCGGTGCGACGCCCGATCCTGCCGTCACCGCTGCGCTTCAGGAACGGTTCACGAGTGAACTGCTGAAAGACATCGTGCCGTTTGTCGAGAAGCACTATCGTGTGCTCGCGGGGCGTGACCATCGCGCGATTGCGGGACTCTCAATGGGCGGCGGCCAGACGACGCGGGTGGTTACCACGAATCCCGACCAGTTCGCCTACGTAGCGGTTTGGAGTGCAGGCGTCAACCCGCAGACGAGTGCCGATTTCGAGCAGCGCAACGCCGCGTTTTTCAGCAGCGCCGAGAAGCTGAACAGGCAGATCAAGCTCTTTTCGATCAGCGTAGGTGATACAGATTTTGCCCTGGCCGGTTCGAAGAATCTCGCAGAGCTGCTGAAGCAGCATCGCATCAAGCACGAGCTTCACGTCAGTGGCGGCGGCCACACGTGGATCAACTGGCGGCATTACCTGAATGAACTTGCTCCGCGGCTGTTCCGGAACACCACCAACGATTAACGGCTGCGCCGCACTATCGAGTGCGGCATGTTTCATTCGTTCGGTTACAACGCGGCTGAATGCGGGACATTTCTTGCCTTCGGACTCGTCGAGTCGACGTTTGCACACCGCGCTCGACGCCACGCGGGACGGCGCCGCCCACGCTATTTCGTCGGCGTCGCGGCAACGATGCGGCGGATCATCCCGTCGCTCTTGCTGTAGATATACATCTCGCCGGCCTGATCGACCGCCAGCCGCACATCCGCACGGCCCGGTCCCAACAACGAACGGCCGTTCATCTGTTCGTTTTTCGCACCACGATTCGCATACGTTTTCGTAACGATGGGTAGCATCAGGTCGAAAACCTGTTTGCCCGCATCCGGCGCGTCCATCGGGTCGTTCCAGAGCAGCTTCACCTCATACATCTTCGCCATCGTCTTCGGATCCCCATCGTCTGCGACGAGCATTTCGCTGTACTCCGAATACCAGATGCGGCCAGTCGTGATGTCGTTGTAGAGGAACTTTCCCCGCAGAGCAGGAACGGTCTTGCCCGTGTAGAGATAACCACTGCCGGCGCAGTCGCCGCCGCGTTCGTCGTGCCCCCAGATGACCACCGGATAGATCGGCTTCACCGTTCCGATCGTTTGCTTGTCGTTGATCCTGATCGGGATTGTGTCGTCGGCCGGCAGCGCGGTTGTGGTGTTATCCAGCTTCACCGCCTCGTTGCCCTCGCGCTGCGACCACCCGTGATTGCCGCCCTTGTGGATGATCGTGATCATTTCCCACGTCTGAAGGCCGCAGACGGCGGCAACAAGACGATTGTTCTTTGGATTCGACTCGTCCACGGCAAACGTCAGCCGATGCGGATTGCGCAAGCCGTAGGCCCAGATCTCCTTCCGCGCTCCCGGCGTGTTGACGAACGGATTGTCGTTGGGAATGCGATAGCGGCCGTTCTCGCTGCCCGTGCTGGTTTTCGTGTGTTCGTTCAGATCGGGGATGATGCGAATGATCTTCCCAAGGATGTTGTCGAGCCGCTGCGGATTCATCCGCAAGTACGGATCTTTGTTTTCGCCCGAGCCGCCATCGCCGACGGCGACATACAGCACGCGCCAGTCGGAATCGCCCCGGCGCGCGGTGGGATTGAACATCACCTCGCCGAGCTGATGGCTGCGCGTATTGAGCCACACGCGGAAAATCTCGCGCGCGGTGCCTTCAAAGGTGTTGTTCGACGGATTCGTGTCGGTCCATTCGACGAGCACACCCTGATGCATGGCCTGTCCCGGAGACAAGATCGGCGCCGTCGTCGTATAGCCAGACACGTTCAGCGCTGGAACCATCGTGTTCTGCGGGCCTCCGGGCGCCTCGATGCTGGGATCTTCCATGTGCGTCGTATAGAACTTGCCGTTCTTCGCGTAGTCGGGATCGAGATTGAAACCATTCAGGCCGTTGCCAAAGCCAGTGATCGTGAAGAACTTCTTGAACAGGCCGCGTTTGTCGCCGTGGCCGTTGAAATCGAGATACGCCGTGAAGGTCTTCGCCTTTTTGTCGTAAATAATGATGGGCCCGGAGACGACGGGAAGAAAGAAGCGGTGCGAGCCGCCCGCTTCTTCGCGAATCGCATTGACCCTCGCAACGGCCGACTCGTTTGGCGTCTTGGCGCCCTCGAGCATGCCGAGAACCGGCATCGTGATGGCATCCTCGAGCTCGAGTGTCATTCCCGGAAACGTCGGCGGCGTCGGCTTCGAGCCTTCTTGCGCACGCGTGACGGCGCCGACGGTCCATACGGCCCAGATGGTCAGCAGAAACACGACCGATAGGCGCAATGGCGTGGCAGAGTTCATATTGGAATGAATGTTAACCCCAAACCATTCCAACCATCGCACTCAGGGTCACCGGGCCCGGCAACCGTACCCGAGCGCCGGTCGCAAGTGTGATCGTGGCCCTTCCGCTCACGACCCTCCACGTTTCAACCGGACCAACCGGCATTATTAGGTCGGTACAATACGGCGCGTTTCGAATCGCGCGTTGATAGACGTGGACGACGAGCTCCAGCGCACTCGCTTTCGATGAAAGATCGAATGTTTTCGGAGTCTCGGACAAGCCGAGGATTTCTTTGTCAGCCCTCACATAAATGGCTTCGGTCCTGTCGTCGGACCATCCGTACAACGCGATGTGTGCACAGCCTCCTTGGGCGGGATACACCAACGAAGGAGGGCGCTTCACATCGCGGACGACGTCCCAGTCCACGCGATCCTCGGCTTTGCGCGCCCGCGCTCGTTCAAGAGCTTCTTCCTTCTCGGCTGCTGTCTCGATGATGTCGCTGCCGCGTTCCGGTCCCTCGAGCACCTCCCACATCGCCCGAGCCTCGTCATTGACCCTGAGCCGCGCCATCCGACTGGGATCGAAGGTCGGACCTGTCGGCGGCCGTTCAGCTGAGATACTTCCGAGGTCGGCTTGAGTCACCCGATCGAGGCGGTCGCGCACGACTTCGAACACACGCCACAGGAGCGTCCAGGTCTGTGCCTGTTGATCGGGAATCCATGAAAAGACCTCGATGAAATGGCGGCGTCCTGGTGGCGCGCCCGAAGCTGGCAGTTCCGTATGTTTAGGTGGAAGGAAAATGATGCCAGTAATAGCGAGGTCCAGCTCGTGCTTTGTTTCCTTCCACTGGTAGGTGATCGCGGCTGTGTCGAGTTCAAGCGTGATCCAATGTCCAGGTTCGAGCGTGAACGTGACTGGCTGAAACTGGTGGCCGAGGCCTGTCGACACCAGCAGCACACACCGGCGAAATTCATCGTCGCCAAGCATCTCGCGCAACGACCCCGACAGGATGAAACCTGATTCTGAGAACAGACGGGAATTGTCTGATGACGACGCGCGCAGGTATAACGCGCAGGCACGCAACCGATCGACGGGCACACCGTTTCCGTTTTCGTAGAGCGCAGCCATGATGAAATCGAGAAGCGGGTTTGGCGATGGCCATGATTCAACCAGCGGCTGCAGCACCGAAACCGCCGTCTGCACGTCGCCACGCGCGAGTGCGTCAGTACCGTCGCGTGCCGTCTGTGCCAGGACAGACGACGCCGCCAGGAGCAGGGCACAGGCGAGGCTGAGCAATTTCCTCGTCATTGTGCTGGTCCTCCTCGCATCGGGATCGCTCCGCCCCGCGAGGCCGGTTTTTCGTCAGTGGTCCACTCGGCTTCACCTTCGCTATTGACGCGGATGTGGATCCTTTCTGCAAATGCAGGATCTGTCGACGGTTGAGTCGCGCTTGCGACGGCGACGCCACCATGCATGACGGCTGAAATGTCGAGACCCACAATCTCGTACGGAAGCCATGCGAGCGTCCACGCCGGCTGCGACGAGCGCGGAGGAATCCAGACAAAGTACTCGATGAAATGCCGGCGAGTCTCGACAGGTCGAGTCACCTCCACCGGCGTGTGCCTTGTCGAAAGAAACACCCACCCCGCGCCGCTGAGTATCGCCACAGATTTCTGAGCGCCCTGGTAACCGACGACGAGCTCGTTCGAATCGATGCGAACCCAGTGGTCGCTCGCGAGCGTAAACGTCGCGGCGGACGGCCGGTTCCACCGAAAGTCTCTCACCATCGTGCACTCTTCGATCCCGAGCGGACGATCGTTATGGATGGCCTTGGCGAGTCTAAGCGACTGCGCCGAGAACGGATTCTCAGGGACGGCCGCTCTCAGATACAGACTCACCTTCTTTCTCGCGATGCTCTATCACGGAGGCAGGGTGTGGATCGCGACGAATTCCACGCGTGTTCAAGCGGGTCCGGTGATGCTGCGTCTTCAGCCAGCGGCCGGAAGATGCGTGCTGCGGACGCGTAGTCGCCGGCGAGCATGGCGGCAAGACCGTCAGCCGTGGTCGTCTGCGCTGACGCAGGGGAACGCACGAACATGACGAGCGCCATGGCAAGGCACAGAAGTCTCACAAGCTCAACCGCCGGATAGCAAGCCGCGGGCCGTGCGAATTGATTGAAATCAGAAGAATTTCGGGCGCTTTCAAGATCGGGGACTTCCAAAGAATCGGATCGGGCTGCTGATTTTGGTGCTATCGCATGCGGCCCCAGGCGCGCCCAGCCGCTAGACGAGCCATAAGAACCAAGCCCGTGACAGAATGGTTTGCTTGAGGCTTGGGGCTTGAGGGACATGCGTTCATTACTTCAGAAGCTGCAGATCGCTGAAATCAACCCCGGGGCCTGCGCGGGTCCTGAATGGATTCGCGCTTCAGACGGTCAGAAACTGACGTCCTTCAACCCGTCGACCGGTGACGCCATCGCGGCGGTAGAGCTCGCGAGCGTGGCGAGTTACGACACGGTCGCGACGGCGGCGGCACAGTCGTTCCACATCTGGCGCGAACGGCCGGCGCCAAAGCGAGGCGAACTGGTACGCGATCTCGGCAACGCGCTTCGCGAACTGAAGGAGCCGCTCGGCGATCTGGTCTCGCTCGAGATGGGCAAGATCCGCGGTGAGGGCCACGGTGAAGTGCAGGAGATGATCGACATCTGCGACTTCGCGGTGGGACTGTCGCGGCAACTCTACGGACTCACCATCGCATCCGAGCGTCCGGGCCACCGGATGATGGAACAGTGGCATCCGCTAGGACCGATCGGCGTGATCACCGCGTTCAACTTCCCTGTCGCCGTATGGTCGTGGAATGCGGCGCTTGCCGCTGTGTGCGGCGACCCGGTCGTCTGGAAACCGGCGGAACCGGTGCCGTTGACGGCAATTGCCGTGCAGCACATTGCCAATCGCGTGATGTCGGATCATGGGGTGAGCGGCGTGTTTACCCTGGCAGTCGGACCGGGCCGCACGGTCGGCGAAGCAATGCTCAACGATCGCCGGCTGCCGCTTGTGTCGTTTACAGGCTCGACAGCGATCGGCAGACACGTCTCCGAAGTCGTCGCCGCGAGATTCGGACGCACCATTCTCGAGCTCGGCGGCAACAACGCCATTATCGTTACCGAAGATGCGAACCTCGAGCTGGCGATTCGCGCGATCGTGTTTGGCGCGGTCGGCACGGCGGGTCAGCGATGCACATCGACGCGTCGGATCATCGCGCATACGTCGATTCTTCCGGAGCTGACGTCGCGGTTGCTAAAGGCTTACAAGCAGGTGCCGATCGGCGATCCGCTCGCCGCCGGCACGCTGATGGGTCCCCTCGTGACCGCGCAGGCGGTGACGCAGATGGAGGACGCGATCAGGCAGGCGGTGGCCGAAGGCGGCACCGTGCTGTGCGGCGGCAAGCGCCGCGAGGATCTCGGCGAGCAGTTTGTCGAGCCGACGATCATCAGGATGCCGTCGCAGAGTGCTATTGTTCAGCACGAAACTTTCGCGCCGATTCTGTATCTGTTGGAATACTCGAGCTTCGCCGATGCTATCGCGACCCACAACGCGGTGCCACAGGGCCTCTCGAGTGCACTCTTCACCGAGAGCATGCGGAAGGCCGAAGAGTTCCTCTCCGCTCACGGATCGGATTGCGGCATCGCCAACGTCAACATCGGCACATCGGGCGCGGAAATTGGCGGCGCGTTCGGGGGTGAAAAGGAAACGGGGGGCGGGCGCGAATCCGGCTCAGACGCCTGGAAGGCCTATATGCGTCGTCAAACCAACACCATCAACTGGTCCACGCAGCTGCCCCTCGCGCAGGGAATCATCTTCGGATAGGCACACCGGCATCAGGTGTCAGTTCTCAGTTGTCTGTAGCTCCCACCGACCACTGACTGACCACTGAGAACTGAAGACTTTCAACGCAGCGTCGTTCCGTCTCCCGTCGTGAGTGCCGTCTCGCCCGCGGCGTAGCCATTCATCTGAAGCACATAGGCGATGAGGTTCGCGTACATTTGATCCGAGAGCGAACCCGGATTTGCCGGGGGCATCGTCGTCTTGGCAGTGTCGAACAGTTCACGGACGGATCGACCTGCCCACACGGCGGTGAACGCTTCGCCGGCGAGCGGCGGCCCCATCGTGCCGTTCCTCAACGTATTCCCGTGGCACACCGCGCAATCGGCATCGAACGCCGTCTTCCCCGCGGCGGCCTGCGCGGCCGTGTATTGCGGAGCGGCGCCCGCTACAGCCGGCGCGGCTGGTTTGGCCGGAGCCACGGTGGTCGTGCGCTGCGGTTCAACCGCCGCACCTGTCCCTTCCCCCACGTAGGTGAACGCGAGGATCGATCCCCTGTTGGTCATCGCGCGCGTGGTGCCGCCCGCCATCGCCTCGGCCAGGCCCGAGGGATCGGTCGCGATGTAGATCGTCTTGCCGTCGGGGCTGACGGCGGTATCGCGATAGCGATTGTCTGTTTGGAAGTAGCGCGAAAACGGCCCCTGCACGCGCTGCCCATCGGCGCTGAGCGCGACCACGTACAACGACCCGCGCTTCAGCGTCGTCGCCAGCAGTACTTTCTCCCAACCGGGGATGCCGCTGTTGCGGGGAGTTCCGTAGTATTCGATGCTCGACACCCCCACCGTCGGCCAGCAAATGTAGTCGATGCCTTTGCACACCGGATCGCTGAAGTTGTACCCGGTCGAGACCGTGAACATCGTCGCGATCGGTTCCGTGAACGGCTTCGTGAACGCAGACTCCGGCTCGCGCGGCACCGACGGGTGAATGGCCAGGTCGCTGAATTTGAGCTGCGCGCACGGCGTGGTCGCCTCCGCCCACCGGGCGTACTCGTACGCCTTGTCGTCCTTCATGCCCGCCACATGCGGCCACCCGTAGTTCGCGCCCGCCTTCAGTATGTTGATCTCATCGTCGGTCTTCGGACCGTGCTCCGACTCGTACAGCGTGCCATCCGGACCGAAATCGATCCCCTGCGGATTGCGATGGCCGTAAGTGAAGACGTGGCTCCGCACACCCGCAATCTGCGCATTGTCGTTGGGAATCGATCCGTCGAGATTCAGCCGCAGCGACTTCCCCACGTACCAGACGTAATTCTTCGCCTGGATCTCGGCCTGCGTCGGCAGCCGTTGCGACTCGATTGGAACGCAGTAGTTGCCGAGCTGATCGTTTCCCTGGTCGCCGATCGTGTAGTACAGCTTGCGATCGGGCCCGATCTTCATCCGCCCGGCCTGGTGGTCGTTGCCCGCGGGCAGTGCCGCGACGAGCGTGACCGGATTACCCAGCGTCTCCTTCGCCCGGTCGTATGTGAGGCGTACGATCTTGGTGTAGAGAAAACGATACGGGCTCGTGGCAGCCCGCGTCTCGTGCGGCGGCAGACTCTTGTCGGTGTAGGTGTAGGCGGTATAGACGAAGTTGTTGTCCAGGTCGAGCGCCAGGCCCATCAGCCCGTCCTGGCCTCCCGGTGCGCTCACCTCGTCGATGGTGACCGCCACTTTCCGCTCGCCCGTTGCCGGATTCACGCGTGTGATGCGCTTGCCCGTGCGCTCCGTGACCCACAGCATGTTGTCCGGGCCCCACGTCACTTCGAACGGCCCGGCGAGTCCGGTTACGACCTCACTCTGGCGGAACTGCTTCGTCCCGCGCAACACGGTCTCCGGTCCATCCTGCGCGATCAGACTCGCAAATACGGTCAGGCCGCACATAACGGCGGCGACAACGATTCTCATAGCGTCTCCAGGACGTTACTATCGCACACTGCGGGCCTGCGAATCCTGTTGGCGCGCGAGAATCGCGATGACGCGCCCGGAAGCTCGTCAGCTTCCGGGCGAATCGTCAAAGACGTGGGCGGTGTTTACATCAAAAGAGGAACTTCGCACCAAATTGAATCTGCCGCGGTGTGCCGACGATACCGGTAATCGTACCCGCCTGCGCCGCGCCGATCGACGCGTTCGGGAGATCGAACTGCGCGGTGTTGAACGCATTGAAGATCTCAGCGCGCAACTGGACGCGATTGTCCGCTTTGACGCGGAACTCCTTGAACAGCGAGAAGTCGAAATTCACGCGGCCGGGGCCGTACAGAATGTTTCGGCCGGCGTTGCCATAGGTGAATGGCGCCGGCGTCGTGAAGGCCGAAGTGTCGAACCACCGGTCCACGGTCGGGTCTGACAACTTGCCGTCGCCGACACGGTCGGGACGCTGCCCGGTTCCCGTATTGATCGTCGTCGTGCTGAGCGTCGGCGTAAACGGCAGACCGGTCTGGAAGGTGTTGATGCCGTTGATCTGCCAACCGCCAGGCAGCGCGTAATTCCACGCGATCGTCAGACGATGGCGGATATCGAACGGCGAGTTGCCCTGGCTTGCCAGTCGATTGAGAGGGTCTTGCGGCAAGGGGCCGTCCGCACCGCCGCCGAAACTTTGGCCGACCGTATCGATGCCATGGGACCACGTATATGACAGCAGCCCGTTCAATCCGTGCGTCAGCCGCTTCTGGACGGCGAATTGCAGCGCGTGATATGCCGCGGTCCCGTCGGAGACGGCCCAGTTGACGTCCGCCAGCGCGGGACGGACCGCGAAAAATGGACGGCGATCATTCACTGCGCCGGTTCCCGGTACCGCCTGGTTCAGGTTGAACGTCGTGTCGAGGTGTTTGCCGATGTTGCCCACGTACGACAGTTTGATCAACATAGCCGCAGGAAGCTCCTGCTCGACGGTCAGATTGAACTGTTCGGCGTACCCCGGCTGATAATTAGGATCGACGCCGATAACACTGCCGCTGGGAGTATCGGCAAGCGAGAGGTCGAGCGGCGGAATCGTCGGGAAACCGTCCGAGACCCGGCGCGTCACGAACTGCGCCCCAGGATTGAAGCTGAAGATCGGCCCGAAGGGCACGTGCCGGTGCAACCGCAACGCGGCACCCCCGTTGCCCGGTGTGTTCCAGAAGATGCCCGCTCCGCCGCGCACGACCGTGCGTTGGGCAATCTGGTACGCAAACCCGAGGCGAGGCGCAAAGGCCTTTTTGAAGGTTTTCACTCCTGCCGATCTGCTCACGCCGTTGCGTCCCGCGACAAGGACTCTTGCGGTAGTCGGATCGAAGCTGGCCCACAAGTTGTCGACTTCAGTGAACGGAGTATCGAGCTCGTACCTGAGGCCAAGATTCAACGTCAGCTTCTGCGTCGCACGCCAATCGTCGGCGATGTATAGGCCGTATTCGGTGCTGCGCATCCCGACGTCGGAGGCGAGCAGATAGTCCTGCTCGATCAGGCTCGGCGCCCCGAGCAGAAACGACGCCATCACGTGGCCGCCCGCATTCGTCACCGGGTTGTTCGTGATGTTCGGCGAGAAGTTGAAGCGCCCGTTCCCGCGGTTCGTCTGAAACTCGCCCATGTGACGTCGGCGAAGGTCGAAGCCGGTCTTGATCGTGTGCTTCTCACCCTGGAACGTCAGGTTGGTCACGGATTGAAACATTCTTTCGTGCCGGAAAATCGGCAGCGAACGGCTGTGACCAATGCCCGTGTAGTTCGCCGGGCTGAAAATCGGTATGCCGTCCTGACCAAGCTGTTGGTTGGCGTTGGGCACACCGAGCTGTTCTCCGAGCTGGTCGCCGCTGACGACGTCGGCTTGCGTGAACTCGAGATTGAAGTGGTTGTAGCCGGCACGCGTGTCCAGCAGCAGGCGCGACGAGAACACATGGACCCACCCGAACACCGCGTGTTCTGCCCACAGATCCGAAGGACCAGCGAAGGTATCCTCGTTGCCGAGCCCTACGGCCTTGGACAAACCTGGAAGCTGGACAGGGGCGAACGTGTACGGGTTGATGGTCGACGTCTTTGACCAGGAGTAGCGCCCGAGGAAATTATTCTTATCGCTCTGCGTGTGATCCACGCGAACGTCGAACTGATTCCAGTTCTGCGTGCGCGACGGCGTGGTGACGTAGTTATTCGACAACGCTGACGTGGTCGGCTGCGGATACGCGTTCATCAACTTGGCTGTCACTGGATCCCAACGGTTCTGCGGTATCAGGTTCCCAGGGAAGGCCGAGCGTGTCACGCCGCCGCCGGGAGCCGCCGCCGTCGTCAGCGGATCGAAGATGGTCCCTACTTCGCTGAAGTCCCCTTGCCGCATCTTCGCCGTCGGCACGGTGTTGACGAAGACGCGACCCAACTCCTGGCGGAAGCCGTCATAGTCGGCGAAAAAGAACGTCTTGTTCGCGATAATCGGGCCGCTGATGGCGCCTCCGAATTGATTCTGCTCGAACGGAGGTTTCTCCTGTCCGGCACGGTTGGCGAAAAAATTGTTCGCATCGAACTTGGCGTTGCGGAGGAACTCGTAGGCGACGCCATGAAGGGAATTGCCGCCGGATTTGGTGACGACGTTGATCTGTCCGCCGGGATTTCGCCCTTGATCCGCGGAGTAGAGGTTCGTCTGAACCTTGAATTCCTGGATCGCTTCGACGTTCGGGCGGAGCACCGTCACGAGCGTCAGCCGCGTGTTGTTGTCGACGCCGTCGTACAAGTAGTTGTTCGAGTTTTCCCGGTTGCCGTTGACGAACAGCTCGGTGCCCGGACGGAGGTCATCGGGCCGCGTGCCGCTCATGATCGTGCCGCGCATGCCGGAGCCCGCGCCCGACACACCAGGGCTGAGCGTCGCCAGTTGCACGAAGTTGCGTCCGCTGAGCGGCAGGTCCTGGACCTGTTTCTCCTCAATCACGGTGCCGAGCACCGACGATTGCGTCTCGAGCATCGGCGCCTGGCCCGCGATCGTCACGGTCTCGCTGATCAGGCCGACCTCGAGCTCCAGGTCGATCGCGGCGCGTTGATTGACCTGCAAGTCGACGCCGGTGCGCTCGACCTTGCGAAAGCCCTGGATTTCGGCGTTGAGCCGGTAGCGACCCGGCTGCAATGTCGTGAAGATGTATGTGCCCGCCGGACCGGTGGTGACGGTGCGGCTGACCCCGGTCGCCTCGTTCGTCAACACCACTGTGACGCCGGGCACGATGGCGCCAGTGGTATCCCGAACCGTTCCTACCAAATCAGCCGTCGTCACCTGTGCGTTAGCCATGGCGGGCAACAGCAGCGAGCAGAGAGTTATGAGTAAGAGCCGCTTTTGGATCAGTGTCATGCCGTCCTCCTGATCAGTCGTGCGTGAACCCCGCCGGCGTGTGATCGGAACCCAATTGGGGCTGGAGGTCGGAGAGCTTAACACGTTGGGGTGCGATATGACCGTGCGAAGGGTCAGGGGCGCGACGCCGGCAATTCCACGACGCGCAGATTGCGAAAGACCACCTGCATGCCACGGCCACTCACGAAGACGCCCAACCGCCGGCCGAGCGGCACTTTCGAGGTGAGCCGGCCGGCGTCGTGATCGTTCAGAAACCACGCTGTCGACCGGGTATACATCTCCACCCTGAACTGGTTCACGGCGTTCTCGCCGGCGTTGATCCACGTTTCGAAGTTCGGCGACAGGAGCGGCCGCGACTCGTGCCAATCCGCTTCGGCGACCCGAAAGTTGTCGATGCCGACAATGATGGCGCGATAGCGCAGCACTGAATCGGGGTCGGCCGGCCTCGCTTCGGACAACGCGACGCCGTAACTGCCGGGATTCCCGCGCTGCCGCCATGCGTTTGCGTAACGTCGCACCGCGCCTTCGATCTCGAATCGCAGCGGTGTGGCCGCCAACGGCGCTTCGTAGAGTACGTAGTCACACTCGCTGTCGCCAAGCGCCTCGACGACGAGACCGTCGTCGGCATGCGAGAGCCCGCAGCGCCGTGCGGCGACTTCCGGCTGTGGCTGGGCGACGCCTTGCGGCCGCCGAACGATGAGGTCTTCTTCGACGAGCGTCCGCGGCCCCGCCAACGGCTCGCTGCCCGATGGAGATGACGTCGGGGTGGTGAACGCCGAACCAACCTGCTCGTTGAGGGGCGCCGGCGGACTGGGTTCGTTCCTCAAGAGCAGGAACGTTGTCGTGAACAGCACAGCGGACAACGCGAGGGCCCCGCCCACCAGGCCGGGTGTCAGTGAAACGCGCCGTGATGGCTGTTGTGTCGCGACGTGCGGGGCGAGCAGCTCGAGAAGATGATCGATGTCGTGGCGCCAGCGCTGATCGTCGAGCCGGAGCGCCTGGCGCTGGACGAGCGACTGCAGATCGGCCGGGAGATCAGCCGCCTGCGGCATCGCCGCGCCATGCACCAGCACCGGGATGACGAGCATGTCGCGGGTAAGCCCGGCGGCGATCTCGGCGCGGACGAAATCCTGGGATTCGTCGATCCGCCGCAGGCCCGCCGTCGTGCGCGCGCTGAGCCACTGCGGTCCAATGACCACCAGCAACACACGGCACGCAGCGATCGATCGATGCAGGACGTCGACAAAGTTCTCGCCGGGTTTGATGTGGTCGATGTCCATGAAGACCGCGCTTTGGCCGAATCGTGCGGTCAGCGCGTCATAGAGGCGGCCAACGTGACCCGCGCTGTCGTCGCGGCGGTAGCTGATGAAAACGCCTGGAACCTGCGACACGTGAGTCACCCGCCAAGCCTCCTCCTCCAGGCGGTCAACGTTCTATTCTGCAAGGAGGAGAGTCTAGCTGAAGGAGGCGTCTGCTCACGAATTGCAACATTTTCTGGGTGACGTAGAGTGAGCTGATACGCTTAATGTGTGCGGCATGCATCGGTGGCTCTCGCGCTTCTCGCCGTCGCCGCCGTATCGGCGCAGCCGGGACAGGGCGTGCTCCGAGTCAAGGTCACGCTGGCGGACGCCGCGCAAGTGTCGACGCCCGTCCAGCGTCACGTGCTGCTCGTCAGCGACAACCCGGCCAGCGCGGAGCCCCGGCGGATTGTCACGGCTGCCGATGGCACCGTCACTCTCACGCTGCGGCCGGGCTCATACATCGTCGAATCCGATTACCCGGTCGCGTTCGGTGGCCGCGCGTACCAGTGGACGCACGTGGTCGAGATCGTCGCCGGCCGTGACCTCAGCCTCGATCTCACTGCAGACAACGCCGAGATCGTCCCATTGTCGATGTTGGCACCGCCGACGGCTGCCAGCGGTTCTCGCGACGACCCTTTATTGGGCAAGTTTCAGGAGAGTGTTGTCGCCGTGTGGTCCCCAACCGCGCGGGCGTCGGGGTTTGTCGTCGACTCGCGTGGGCTCATCGCGACAGACGGCCGGGCGGTCGGTACGGCGACAGTCGTCGAGGTGCAGCTCACGCCAACGGTGAAGGTGCCCGCGAACGTGCGGCTCTCGGAACGCTCGCGGGATGTCGCAATTGTCCGGGTCGATCCAGGCCTCGTTGCCACCCGTCCAACGCTGGCGCCTGCCTGTCCGCCGTCACGGGCGTCGTCGCTCGACGATGGTCAGGCGATTGTGAGCATCATGGTGCCGCATGGGGCTGAGAAAGAACTCGTGCGTGGCGAGGTGACTGCCCTTCAGCCGCGTCGCGTCGAAACAAACGTGCGACTTCCCTTTGGAGGATCAGGCGGCCCGGTGTTCAACGACGCCGGCGCGCTTGTGGGCCTGACGTCGATGGCCGTGGAACCTGATTCCCGCCCGGATGAGGCGGCCGTCGTACAAACCGTTTTCATCTGCGAGGCTCTGGCGGCATCTCTGCCCATGATGTCGGGCGCGGGGCCACCGGCATCGACCCGGCTCCCTGTCGACCCCTCACGGCCCTATCCTGCCAACGCGCTCGAGGATGTCCGGCCAGGCACGACGCCGAACGCGGCTGTTCCTATGATGTCGTCAGCGGATTTCGATGTGGCTTTCATCACACCGCCGATGGTGCATCGCGCACGGCAGCGGTCTGGCTGGACGGGCGGCGCTCCGAGCGGGCGTTCGCCAGAAGCTGAGGCACGCCTTGGCCGGCTCACCGAGTTCGGTGCCTGGTCCGATTACTTCAACAGCCTGCCGGCAGTGTTGATCGTCCGCGCGACCCCGAAGATGGTGGAAGGATTCTGGAAGCGGCTGGGCCGCGAGGCGGCGCGCACGCAAGGCGCGGTCTTGCCGCCCTTCAAGGACTTCAAGACCAGCTTCCGGCACATGCGCGCGACCTGCGCCGGGGTCGAAGTCACACCGATCCACCCGTTCGTGCTCGAGCACCGCGTGGACGAGAAGAACGTTATCCGTGAAGGCTTGTACGTGTTCGATGCCGACGCATTCGGTCCGCAGTGCGGGACGGTGACGCTGTCCCTTTATTCAGAGGCGCAACCGGAACGAGCCGATATGCTCACCCTTACTCGAGCAGTCATCGACCAGGCCTGGAATGACTTTGCGCCTTATCGCGCGACCGCCCGATAGTCGGGGATCATCTTCTCGTCATGATCCCCAACGCGACTTACAGCTTCAATCGCGCGATCCAGCCGACGTCGTCGCAGAACCACATGTGGCCCTCGTGAACCGTAGCGCCGTGAATGATGGGATCTGTCTCGGTCAGCTGAATCTTCTCCACCATCTTGCCGGTCTTGATGTCGTGGCGGAAAAAGGCGCGCAGGTTGGAATCGCTCACCCAGAGCGAATCGCCTTCCCAGCCAACACCGTGAGGACGATTAGCTGCCACTGGCCAGGCCGCCTGAACTTCCCAGGACTTCGGATTCATGACGTAAAGCGTGCGAGCGGGCGGAACCGCAAAGTACAACAACCCGCCGCGGTGCTCGATACCGTGGGCTCCGGTACCACCGAGTCCATTTTTCGCATCGAGCGGAAGCTGTCCGTAGGAAAGTCCCGCAGCACCACTCCAGCCGGGACCGGAGTTTCCGCGACCGGCGGCAGTTGGTGCCGCCGTTCCGGGAGCCGCACCGCCGCGCGCGGCAGGCGGAGCCGTGGTGCTCTCACCTTCCGGGTACGCAGGTTTCAACGTGGTTCTTGATGCAGGCGGATCGCCAGCCATCTGATAGATACGGCCCGCACCCGGCGTCCAGTATTTCGCAATCGTCTTGCCGTCCTGCGGATTGCAGGCCACGTGCATGCAACTGTAGGTCGAGCTGACCCACATCACGTCGTTGTCGTCCACGGTGACGCCGCTTGCGGCCTGGATGTCGGGCTTGAACTCGCGGATCACTTTGCCGTCGGCCCAATTCACGAGCGACATCCAGTTTTCCGGCCCCTGATCCTGCACCCAGAGCCCCTGCCGCGTGGCCTGTAATCCATTTGGTTTGGCATGAGGCGATTTGTAAACAATCTCCACCTTGCCAACCTTGCGTGTCCTGAGTCCGGCGACGTCCGGATGTGATGCGCGCGCGACCCCTGGCGCAAAGGCTGGTGCGATGATGCCGGTAGCAGCCAATCCTACGAATTCTCGGCGGTTCATAGACATCTCCTCAGAATGACAGCCGCGCTCCGACACGGAAATCTGGAATTACCGAATACTAAGGCCACCGGTTCCAAAGTGTCCACACATTGTGGACCCATTCAGTGCCGGCAGTGTTGATCGTCGGCGCAACCCCGAAGATGGTGGGAAGATTCTGGAAGCGGCTGGGCCGCGAGGTGGCGCGCACGCAAGGCGCAGTCTTGCCCAATCATCGACCAGATCTGGAATGGTTTTGCCCTGTACCGCGCGACCGGACGCTAGACCCGGATCATCTTAGATTATCGCTGGCTCCGGCCCGAGAGCCCGAGGCGCTGGCGACCGCGATGACCGGGGACGGCGACGGTTTCGGCGAGATTCACTGTGCGCGTGCCGGAGGCGCATCTGCCGGCCTGCTCGCAGAACGTCGCCGCCCACGCCGACGCGGCCAGCTGGAAGTCCGGGAGGAACCGGCCATCGAGCTCGGTGGCGCGACCGACGTAGTCCACCTCAACTCGACGGCCTCGATTGTCGGCGATCGCGACGACCCGACCGCCGCTGTCCCGAACCATCGTCATCGGTTCGGGAACATAGATCTGCACATCCGTACATCGAGTAGCCGCTTGGAAAGAAACGAATGAAATAGCCCCCGGGATGGTACGACCAGCGGCCCTGCGGAATCTTGCGCGACGCGGGGTCGGACGCAGGATCGCCACTTAGCACTGCGAAGCGCTCGATCTCGTCGAAGGAGGCGTCAACTGGACCGAGCATCTGCCGAAAACGCGCCTCTGCTTTGTACGCCCGGCGCACTGCAAGTGGAAGGGATTGGGTGGCCTCGCGCCACGCCCGGTCGGGGAGCAGGCCGAGCGCTCCGCCTTCGAGATCGAGCAGCTGCTGGGGTGTCAGCAGCCGTGCGGCCGTCAGCTGAGTCTTGCGTGGCATGTCGCCTCTCCGCGTGTGTGCGAGGATGGCCCACAGCAGTACTCTGAATGTCCTGCTGAGGAATCTCGGGATGCGTCACCGCGTTCTGCAGGATGTGTCGGACGACGTCGCCCCGCGACCCCAAGAGCGGCGCAGACATGTACCCATCGCCACCGCCTGGTCCGTGTGTACCGGCGTGGAGGCAATAGCTTTCCGCGACGAAGTCGTACGCTCCGGGACCGACACGAAAACCGCCGTCGGCGTCCTGCGGCTGCGCGCGCAGCGGCGCGAACCTCGATGGCTTGTAACGGTCGAGGAAATCGATCCCTGTCAGGGCATCATCAAGTCCCGTCGTAACCGGAGGATCGCGATCGATGAGGCGATGAAGACTCGTTCTATCCAGCAGCTCTCGGATCTGACCGATCGGCCATTGCGCGCCTGGGACGGCCACACTCGACGCCAGGACGAGTATCAGGGTGGAGATCACGTGACGGTTCAATCGAGGTCGCATGGGGGCCCCCGGCCGACGGGAGCATAAGAGATGCCACGAACTCTCGCCCTAAATCATCAAAGAGTGGACCGCAGCGGGGACAGTTCCCGTCACCGATTCGTGACAGGGCGCGCGGCGCCTTTGCGCCAGGCCGCCGAAGGAGATCCCGTCGCGCGCTTGAAGGCACGTTGAACGCCGCCTCTGATTCATAGCCGACGCGCTCCGCGACTTCTTGAATATTGCGCGTCCCCTCGCGCCTCAGCTGTTTGGCCAGCTGCATTCGCCAGATAGCGCATCGGCGTTTCGCCAACCAGTTCGGTGAAACGCTGCGCCAGTACCGAGCGCGACACGGCGACCTCGCGGGCGAGATCGTCCACGGTCCAGTCTCGAACGGGGTTGGCGTGCATCAGCCGTAGCGCCTTGCCGACCGAGGCATCATTGAGCCCGGTCAGCCAGCCCCCTTGGTTGGTCGAGAGACGATGCATGTACTCGCGGATGATCTCGACGAACATCAGCTCGGTGAGCCGTCCCAGCATCGCGCCATTGCCCGGGCGCGCCACTCGCGCTTCGCTGATGGTGAACTTCAACGTCGTGCCAAGCCACGTGCTCGATCCAGGGTGAAGGACTACTTCACGGCGTACGAGAGCAAATGGGAGAAGACGTCAAAGGAGTTCATCGTGCGGGGTGACTGGGCGTACGAGTGGTACGCCTACAGCTCCGTCGACACGCCGAGGCCCGGCGGGCCAGCGGCCGGCACCCCGGTCGTCACCGACAGCGGCAACGGCATCAATATTTATCGCCGCAGCGCGGATGGCGCCTGGCGCGTCGCGCGGGATGGATGGTCGACCGCGCGCAAGAGCGCCGGCAGTTGATGCTCTGCCCCGTTGTCGGCTAACCGGACGACGACGGCCGCTCAGATGGAATCTTTGCCCTGAACCGTTTCGTTCGCGCCGCGAGCGTCGTCAACCACTTGCGCTCCAAATCGGCGCCCGTGCGGAACAAATCAATCCAGGCGGGCGGAAGTACGGAGAAATCAATCTTGTGGCGGCCCCAATCGGGACGACGGCCGTCGTAGTCGGTAAATCCATAGTCGCGCGCAAGCTCCCATGAGCTGACGAGCATGCCGGTCCGCTCCCGCACGTTCGGGTCCGCAGCGAGCGCGGCGACCGCGCGTCCGACGAACAATGGCGATTCCGACTCGAGGAAATTCGAATCTTTCTTTCCTGCCTCGCGCCAATTGTCTTCGGTCACTTTGAAGTGCTGCAGCATGGATTCCGAGCGCAGGAAACCAGGCGTGATGGCGATGGCGGCGACGCCATGCGGCGCGAGTTCAGCGGCCCAGAGGAGCGGCAGGACCTTCTGCGCCATTTTGACGGCCTGCGCCATCGGATTTCCGCCGCCACCGATGATGTCGTTTTCCGTCACTTCAACCATGAGACCGCGTTTGGCGGGCATCATCGCCAACGCGGCATGCTTCGCGGTGATGATGCGGGACGTGAGCGCCTGCCGGAAAATCGCGTCCGCGTTGCTGATATTCGCCTGCCAGAGGAAGCCGTACGTACCCATCAACGGGTCTTCGCCCGCCACGCTGTCGATGACGACGTCGATGCGTTTGTGGGCGCGCATGATGCGCCGGAATAGCGCAGTCACTTCGTTCTCGCGCGTGTGATCGACGCGTAGCGCGATTGCAGTGCCACCCGCGCGCTTGATAATCGCTGCGGTCTCGTCGGTCGTCTCGGGCCGTCTATAAGGCGATGGCTTGCCCTTGACGCTTCGGCCGGTGCAATAGACCGTTGCGCCGGCTTCGGCGAGTGCGCGTGCGATGCCGCGCCCGGCGCCGCGTGTCGCTCCAGCCACAAGAGCGACGCGTCCAGTCAGGGGCTTTTGCGAGGCTGTCTTCTTTGCCATGTTCTGCCACGCTCACAATACACGGCCCCGCTCACTTCTTCTATGCGCTGGTTCAGAGATACGCCAACTGCTCCTGAAGTTCTCCATTAACGAGGATTAATCGTCGCGTAACGTCACGCATCAGACCCCAAGCGTCCTATCTAGTAGAAGCGCTCACTGAACGGGCGAAAGCCCGGAGGAGGTCATATGAGTGCCGCTATCAAACGAATCATGGTGCTGATCGTCGGTTTGATGATGCTCGGGTCCACCGCGCTCGCGGCTCCCCGCCGCGGTGCGGTTGTGGTGGTTCCACGCGGCTTTGTGCATAGGCCGCTTATCCACGATCCGTTCTGGGGACGGTGGTACCGGTACTACTGAGGTCACGCCCAAGGATGCTCTGGTTTATGTCGATGGGTACTACGCCGGCCAGGCCCGCGACTTCGACGGCGCCTTCAAACGCCTTCAGGTTGTACCTGGCGGGCACGCCATCACCTTCAGTCTGGACGGGTTCCGAACTGTGACAGAGGACGTCTATGTCCGGCCCGCCTCGACGTTGAAGATGCACGCGATCATGCATCGCCTCGCAGTAGGCGAGATGAGTGCCCCGGTTCCGAACCCGTACACCCGCCGGCTCTCAGCTATGAAGAGCCCGTGAACTAGCCCGCGTCCTGCCCGCCTGTCTGTGTCCCGCGGGTGCATCCACAGCACCCGCGGGCGTTCGCCATCCCAAATAGCGAGCTTGATTTTGCACTGGTGCTGAAGCGCTTCACTTCATGAACGTCCAAGCAGCAGTAGCACAAATACCGCGACTACCGGCCCGACAATGACCATCGACAGTCCCCATCGCATCAACAGCGACTTCAACCGCGGCCGTTCGTCCTCGGCGGCCGCCGCGACGGTCAGCGCACCCGTCGTCGAGAATGGCGATGCGTCCACAATTGATGCGCACACGCCCATCGCGCACATCAACGCCCACCCGGCGACACCCCCCGACGACGCCAGCGGCACGGCCATCGGCACAAGCGCCACCAGGATCCCCGCGGTCGAGGCAAACGCCGAGACCAGCCCCGCGATCATGCAGATCACGAGCGCGGCCACGAGCGGCGTGCCGACGTTCATCGCCGCGTGCCCGAGCAGATTGACCGCGTCCATCCGCTGCAGGACACCCACGAACGTGACGATCCCTCCAACCATGAAGATCGTCGACCAATCAATTCTGCGAATGCCTTCGGCCCCCGCCTCCGGGTACATCAGTGCGAGTACGGCGCCGAGCCCGAATGCGATCACGCCGATATCCGGCTGGAGCCCCATCGAGAAGCCCACGACGACGGAAAGAACCAGGCCCGTGATGCATATGAGCGTCAGGATCTGATGTGAAGCGAATCGTGTGCCTGCAGCTGCTGCCGCCGACTCGATTGCGTCCTCCCGAGGCGCCGTAGCCACACTCGGGCCCGGGCCCGGGAACAACCATATGGCGGCAGCGAGCAATGCCACATTTGAAATCATCGCCGCGGCCAGGAGCGTAAGGGGATTGAGATCGATGCCGGCCTGAAGGGCCGTCGTGACCGTGACGATGCCGAACAGGCTGGTCGGCGCGAACCCGCCAGTGCTCATGCCGGAGTTGAGCGCAACGCCCATCACCATGGGGTCCACAGCCGAGCGCCTCGCAGCTGCCATCGCGAGCGGGATCATGACGTATCCCGCCTGCGACGAGCCCATCGACGCAACACCGGCCGTGATCAGGTAGACCACCCATGGCAGCAGCGCGCGCCTGTCGCCGACTGCTGCGATCAGTTTCTGAATAACGCGGTCGATCGTGCCGTTGCCTCGGGCGATGCCGAAGAAATAGGTGACGCCCGCGATGATCACCAGGATGTTGACGGGGAATCCGGCCACGACGTCCCGAAGCGACATGCCCGCCAGCCACACGCCGACCGCGCATGCGGCGGGAAGCATAAGGACGCCGAGATGAATGTTACGGAACGTCGCAATGGCGAACACGGCGACGAAGATGGCGATGGCAAGTGTCGGCATCGGGCGACGCCATCTTACAGCAGCAGCCGATGCATTGACTCAGGCCACGGCGCGGCGTAGCCTTCGCTCCAGGAGATCCCATGCATAGAAGCGCAGTGCTCGGCGCAATCGTCACAGTCGGCTCCATCTCCATCGCGGTCTCCGCCTATCAGGCGCCGCCGCAAGGCCCAACCACTTCGGCACTGAAGGCCACGAGCATCGAAAAGGTGAAGGACAACCTCTACGTCATCACCGGCTCTGGGGTGGCAAATCGCGACGCGTTCAGCGGTGGCAACACCGCCGTGTTCGTGACCGAAAAAGGTGTCGTGCTGGTGGACACGAAGCTGCCCGGCTGGGGGCAACCGATCCTGGATCGGATTAAGACGGTGACCAACAAGCCCGTCATCACCATCATCAATACGCACACACACGGCGATCACACTGGCAGCAACGAGTTCTTTGGCACCGCCGTCACCATCGTCGCTCACGAGAACACCAGAGCGAACATGGTGAAGATGGACGAGTTCAAAGGTGACAAATCAAAATTTCTCCCCGCGAAGACATACAAAGACAAGCTGTCGATCGGGAGCGGCAGAGACCAGGTCGACCTGCATTACTTCGGCATCGGCCACACCAACGGCGACACATTCGTCGTTTTCCCAGCGATCAGGACGCTGCATACCGGTGACATGTTCGCGTGGAAAGCGCTTCCGTACATCGACACGTCGAACGGAGGGAGCGTTGTGGCACATGCACAGACGCTCGCGAACGTCGTCGGCACTCTCAAAAACGTCGACACGGTTATTACTGGACACACTCCGGTATTGACGTGGAGTGATCTGAGAGAATACGCGGACTTCAACGGAGACTTCGTGACGTGGGCGAGGGGCCAGATGAAAGCCGGAAAGACGGTAGACCAGGCAGCGGCCGAATATACAGTTCCCTCACGATTCAAGGGCTACACGGTTGCGCCCGGCCCCGAACTCGAAATGGCCAAAGGGAACCTCGAGATTGTCTTCAACGAGCTCAAGAAATAGATACGGGGCGCAGCGATTCGTCAGTCCTCGTCCACGGGTGGTCCAGCAGCTCTGGTGACCTCCTCGGCCTTCACGCGATCGATATTGAACTTCCCCGCCGCCGTCGTCATCTTCTGCATCACTTCGTCGAAATCGAAACTCGTGGCTTTGGAGAAACGAATGGGATTGATGCGGGCGGCGACAAACGGCCGGAGGTACGGACTGGTCAGTCCACGCGCCTTGAGCTTTTCGACGATCGCCGTCACGCGATCGTCGATGGCAAGGACGAGGCGCGCCCGTCGCTCGCGCTCGGCGACGGCTTTCGACAAGGGCTTGTCGAGGAATTCGTCGATGCGGCGCAGCACGGACTGGTAGACAGCGCCGCTCAAGCGCGGGCGTGACTCGTACGCTGCACCGAGGGTGAGATACCAGGGGTGCTCGAATTGAAACGCAAATGCCTCCTCGGGCTCGCGCCGTTCGTCCGCAAGCGCGCGCGCCATGCGGATGGTTTCCAGCGACTTCTCGCGCAGGTTATGTGCTTCTCGGTGTTGAGCGCCAGAATCTGGTAGGCGACGTCCGCTTCCGGGATGAGCAGCGCGACGACAGCTTTCGCCCCGAGACGCCGCATCGCCTGCAGCCGGTGATTGCCGTTGGGTGTCCAATAACGGCCGTCGTGACGAACCACGATGAGCGGATCGAGGAAACGATCGAGCGTTTCGATCACCGTCATCAGCCGTTTGACGTGCGGATCCGACGGGTCGCGCTGGTAAGGCGTCGGCTCGACGCGATCGACCGGCAGCGAGACAATCAGCAGCGGTTTGCCGCCGAACGGATCGCGATACGCGCCAAGAACCGCGCCGCCATCCTGCTCGACGAGCGTCGCCAGCTCGTCTACAGCAGCGGTGCCAGTACGCGTCTCTGCCGGCGACAGGCCGACCGACGCAGCTGCCTGTTTCTTTCTGCGACTTGCCTTTTTCTTTTTGGCCATGGCGGCTACCGCTTCAACGCCGTCATCCCGTTCAGGACGACCGTGATCGCTGTGGGCGCCACATCCTGGCTGCGACGGTGAATCAGAAAGCGGCTGCCGTCGCGGTTGGGGACATAGTGCACGCGGATCGAGCTCACGCCGGCATGCACCTGCGCTTGGAAGAGCGGCCGCGGTACACCAAATGGCACGTCACCAGACGACACCGGTACGGCCATGAGCATGCGATCATCTGCCAGGTAATACAGCTCCCGGCCGTCGCTTCGCCAACGCGGTTCGTAGCCGCCGTTGACGGAGATGGGCCATTTACGAGCAGGGGGCAGAAGTGATTGGACGTAGACATCAAACCGGCCCGACTCGCTGGAGGCGTAGGCGATGAAACGTCCGTCGGGTGAGAAGTTGCCGTGCATCTGCTCGCCAGGGGCTTGGACGATTCTGGCCAGCTTGGTCGGGTCGGCCATCGTCAGAAGCCAGATGTCAGCGGGCTCCCCGCCCGTGAACGCCAGGCGTTGTCCATCAGAGGACCAGTCTGTCGGTAGCAGAGAGGAATGTCCCACACCGACTTTGCGCGCCAAGTCTCCCGGGATCAGCGGCTCGTCGTTGCCTCCGGCGACCGCGCTGTTCTGATAGAGCTCGAGCACTCCGTTGCGGTTGGTGCGAAAAGCAATGCGGTCGCCTTGCGGCGACCAGACGGGGGCTGCGTTGAGCGCCGGACCGAACGTGAGCCGCGAGGCGGCCCGCCGCAAGAGATCGAACACCCAGATGTCGGGGACGCTCACCTTCGGATCGACTAGAGATACCGCCAGGCGTTTCTCGTCCGCGGACAGACGAAAATCTGAATAGTCGTGCTCGCCGTCGGGCCCCACAGTGCCGTGCGCAGTTCCGCTGCGGTCGAACCATGTGATGCGGCCCGTCCGCAGCGTGGCGCCCGCGTAGGCGATGGTTCCGGTCCTCGACGCTGAAATCGCGGTATTCCCACGACTGGATCGGCCCACGCCCGCCTCGATGGGTGTGGGCTGGCCCGACACGACGAGGCGATCGCTGTCGAACGGCTGGGCGACAAGAGTGTCGCCGTTCATGAACAGCAGGTAACCGGGAGCGGCATAGTGGGCATCGGTGTCCATGCGAAGGACCTGGTGTCGTGTGTCCTCGTCCAGTGCGCCAACATAGACACCGCGATCATCGGCACGACCGCTTCGCGCGGTGAAGAGAAAGTGCTTGCCATCCGGCAGGAACTGCGGCCAGCGATGGGACCGTTCGTCCTTCGAAGAATCCAGATGCGTGGCCGGCTGCGGCGTTCCACCAGATGCCGCGACCCGGTAGATCTCGCCGTAGCCTGTCCCGATAAGGATCGTGTCGTCCGGGCCCCATGTCGCGCCGCGTTGATCCTGAATGTTACGGGCAACTGTCTGCACCGTCCCGCCCGATACCGCGACTCTCTTCAGTGCGCCTTGCGGGTCAAAAAAACCTATCCAGCGACCGTCCGCAGACCAGAACGGGTCTCGAGCATCTTCGGTGCCTGGCATCGAGCGGGCTTCCACATCCTCCAGTTGCCGCACCCAAAGCGTCGGCTTGAGCCCGGGCGGCCCGGCAAGAAACGTCAGAGACCGGCCATCGGGCGAGAGGGCGAACTGAAGGATTGAGACCGTGGAGTCTATCTGAGGCGTGAAGGTCGCCGACCCGGGAGGGTTGACTGAGAGCCGAACGATCTCAGTTGGATGCACGACCGGTCTCGGCCACCGTGAGACGCCGGCGAGACTAATCAGCAGCAGGGTTGTCACCGCGATCCAGGCGCTGCGCTCTCGCCAGCCGCTGCTCGGCCACACGTGCGGATCAACAGCGGCTGTTTGGTCGGCGGCGATCGATTCGAGAATCTTCCCAACGTCCCTGCTGCTTTGCCAGCGCTCCTCGGGATCCTTCGCCAGAGAGCGATCGATCACACGGTCGAGCGCGCGCGAGGCTAGCGGCTGGCGCGTGGAGATGGCAGGCGGCGTGTCGCGCAGGATCGCGCCGATGATGTTGGCCGGTGTGACGCCTGCAAACGGGCGCACTCCGGTCGCCATCTCGTAAAGAACGGCGCCCAGCGCCCAGATGTCGCTGCGTGCATCGGCCTCACGACCCTCGATCTGCTCGGGCGCCATGTACTATATTGTCCCGAGAATCGTGCCCTGCGCCGTCTCGAACCCTGTCGTCGTCCCCGTCATTCCGGACGACGAGATTGGATCGGGCGTGGGCCGTAATTTCGCCAGGCCGAAGTCGAGCAGCTTCGAGCCCGTCTTGGTCAACATGATGTTCGCGGGCTTGAGATCGCGATGGACGATGCCCTCACGATGCGCTTTGTCGAGCGCGTCGGCAATCTCGGCGGCGATCGTCAGCGCCTGGTCGAGCGGCAGCGGCCCTCTTTGCAGCCGCGCGGCGAGCGTCTGGCCCTCGAGAAGCGGCATGACCAGGTAGTGCGTTCTGCCATCGACACTGCCAAAGTCGTAGATGCCGCAGATGTGCGGATGGTCGAGCGCGGCGACCGCCCGCGCCTCGCGCTTAAAACGCGCCCGCAAATCGGGGTCGCCGGCGGCTTCACTCGAGAGGACTTTGATGGCAACCGTGCGATCGAGACGAGCGTCGTGGGCTTTGTAGACCTCGCCCATGCCGCCGGCGCCCAGCGCGCAGACAACTTCATACGGACCGAGCCGGACTCCGGGGTTGAGGGTCACGCGCGCCTGAGCCTCCTCGGGTTGTTTGCACCATGATTATAGTGGCGCCCGTGGCTTGTTGCGGACGGCTTCGCCTATCAGGGCGGTGAAATCACCCGCTCGATCTCGGCCAGTGCGCAGTCTCGCGTTCGGCGCATCCGTGTGTCTTCGCCGCCCGATGACGTATGCCGAATCTCTGTCATCGGCGTGTCATCTTGGACACGCTGCATGAGAAGATGGCAAACGGCTCACCACTTGACGCGGTTCGCCGCTCTTCAGCGCGCATACATGCGGAGTTCTGGTCTGTTCGGGGTGATGGTCACCTTGATTCGAGATTCTACGGGCCACTCGCAACAGTGAGGCGGGAACGCCGGCCGCGAGCTGGGCCCGTATCTCTAGAGTTGAGTCATCGACGTCTGCATCCAG
Organism: Vicinamibacterales bacterium; assembly: GCA_963761975.1. Classification (GTDB taxonomy): domain Bacteria; phylum Acidobacteriota; class Vicinamibacteria; order Vicinamibacterales; family JAMQPK01; genus JAMQPK01. Next base: position 15,231 of record CAVXIR010000007.1, on the reverse strand, counting down.
CGCCTTCGACGCAAAATCGACGAACCCAACCGTTCGTCGCTCATCGTCACTCGCAGAGGTGAGGGTTACATGCTGGCCACGGACGGAGACCCCGCCGCGGAACGCCGATGACGTGGTCGATCCGTTCTCGCCTGACCGCGTGGTACAGCCTGGTGACGGTGATCGTCTTGGTGACTGGTGCAATTGCCGTGTCCTTCGTTCAGGAGCGCCTCGCCTACGAGCGTCTCGACCGCGAACTGGAGAGGCTCATGCTCACGCTCGAGGGTGTGATGCGGACGGAGTTCGGGGAGGGGCTGGACCTCATCGCCGCGGCGGATGAAGCCAGCACCGAGGTGGTCGCTCCAGATCGCAGTCTGTTGCTCACGAGAATCGATGGGGGCTTGCTCGAGGCGTGGGGGCGGCCGCTCGAAGGCGTGTGGAACCCCCCTCTCGATTGACCCGGGCTCGAGACCATCACGGTGGGGAGCACCCGGCTGCGGGCTTTCAGTCCGCCTGTCACTCACAAGGGCCATCAATACGTCGCAGCGGTCATGGCCTCACTCGAGGGTATCGAGGCCGAACACCGTGAACTTCGGGTCGCGCTTGGTGTAGGCGTCCTGATTGCGCTGACCGTCGCTGGCCTTGGCGGCTGGGTGGTAGGGCGCCAATCACTTCGGCCGTTGTATCATCCGCCCTCAATGATGGCTCAGCCTGGAGTGTCATATTGCCGTCTATTGGCGCCGGTGGGATTGGCTGTTGTTCTCATCCTCTCAGGCGCGTGCGCGACCACCGGTCAGGCCCCTGATCGCGGGACACTAGATGCGGCGATCCGAGCTCGCGCGGCGAGCGGCATTCGAGTCGAGAGCACCGCGGCCATGCCGCCGAATGCGTCGGTCGACGACGGACTCACGGCGCAAGAAGCCGTGGCAATCGCGCTATGGAATAGTCCGTCGTTTCAAGCCACGCTCGCCGATCTCGGGATCGCCCGCGCGGACCTGGTCGAGGCGGGGCTGCTGCGCAATCCGATCTTCTCGCTCCTGTTCCCCGTTGGCCCCAAGCAGCTCGAATGGACGCTGCAGTTTCCGCTCGAGGCGCTCTGGCAACGGCCCCGTCGCGTGGCGGCGGCGGAACTGAACGCTCAGGCCGTTGGAGAGCGACTCGTCTGGGACGCGCTGACACTCGTGGCACAGACGCGCGCATCGCATGCCGAGGCGGTGATTGCCGATCGGCGTCTGCAACTCACGATCGAGAACGCCGACCTCGTGCAGCGGCTGGCGGGCATTACCGAGGCGCGCCTACGGGCAGGGGACATCAGCGAGCTGGAAGCCCGGTCGGCGCGCAGCGACGCGGCCCGGGTCCAAGTCGTGCGACGGGCCGTCGAGCACGACCGGAACCTCGCCCGGCTCACGCTGGCCGCGACCATCGGACTCGATGCAGTCGGCGAGCAGCTCCGGCCCGTACCAGGGGAGGTGACCGATCCCACCGCGTGCGGGACTGAAGCCGCGCAGCTCGAGGATGCGCTGGCCTCCCGTCCAGACGTGCGTGCCGCGGAAATGGCCATAGAGGCGGCCGCGCAACGAGCCCGGTGGGAGCGTTCTCGGGTGATCACCTTGCTCGGAATTCTCGACGCCAACGGACAAGGGGACGAAGGGTTCGAACTCGGACCTGGCGTGGGTCTCGACGTGCCTCTCTTCTCACGCAACCAAGGTGGGATCGGTCGCGCCGACGCGGAAGTCGAGAGGGCGAGCTGGCAATACGCCGCTGTCAGAGCGCAGGTCGTGAGCAACGTCCGTTCCGCTGCCGTGCGAGTGATGCAGGCCGAACAGGCCATCAGCGCGTGGCGAGAGGAGATCGTGCCGTCGCTCGAAGTGGAACAGCGTCAGGCAGAGAGCGCTTACCAAGCCGGCGAGATTCCGCTCTTTACACTGTTGGACGTCAGCCGGCGCCTCGTTGACGGCCGCACGCGGTTGCTCGACGCTGAGGCTGACCTGCAGCGGGCGACGATCGCACTCGAACGCAGTATCGGCCGATCGTGCGGCACACGCTGAGGAAGTCATCATCATGCATCGCTCTCGCTCCCTCGCCTTGCTCGCGGTTCTGATCACGGGCTGCTCCCGGTCGGGTCCCACACCGGCCGCGCATGAGAGCCCTGCGAGCGTCGAGCATCCTCGCACCGAGGCGGAGCTGTCCACGATCAAGTTGACAGCCGAAGCGGTGAAACGACTGGGCATCGAGACCGTTACGGTGCGAACCGATTCAGCCGCAGCCACGCGCACGCTCGGAGCGGAGATCGTCGTGCCCGAGGGTCGCAGTGTGATCGTCACCTCACCGGTTGCTGGCACGCTGACTGGTGCGGCGGGCCCGCGGGCAGGCGTCCAAGTCCGTCGGGGTGAGCGGTTGATGACGATCACGCCGCTCGTCCCGGCGGAACGCGATCAGCGCATTGAAGCGCAGCGGGCCGTCACTGCCGCGGAAGCTGAGGAAACGGCGGCCCGCCAACGCTTGCAACGACTCGAACAGCTGTTGAAGGACGGCGCCGCAAGTCTCCGCAGCGTCGAAGAGGCCCGCGCGCAGCACCAAATCAGTATGGCGGGGCTCACGGCGGCCCGTGAGCGCCTCAAAGGAGCGTCGAGCAATCCTGTCGGCGCCCAAGGGGAACTCACCGTCTCTGCACCGTTCGATGGGATCGTGCAGCGGGTGTCTGCCGTGCCAGGGCAGACGGTCGCCGCGGCGGCTGCTCTGCTCGAGCTCGCGCAGGTAGACACGCTCTGGATCCGAGTCGCCGTGTACGCCGGCGATGTGGCGGCTGTGGACGAAGCGCAACCGGCGGTCGTGCGAAGGCTCGGGGCGTCGGACGCCCCTGTTCGAGCGACCCGCGTCCCCGCGCCGTTGCAGGGGGACCCCGCAGCGGCGTCGGTCGATCTCTATTACGTCCTGTCTGGAGCCTCGAGCGGTCTCAGACCTGGAGAGCGCGTGCTCGCAGAACTTCCGCTGAGGAGTACGGAAAAAGGACTCGTCGTTCCAGACGCGGCCATTCTCTACGACATTCACGGAGCGACGTGGGTGTACGAAGACCTTGGCGGCAACGCATACGTCCGTCGTCGGGTCGAGATTGCTCGGCACGCCGGGAACCGTGCAGTCGTGAGACGCGGCGTGGTGGAAGGGAAAAGAGTCGTGACGGCGGGAGCCGCGGAACTCTTCGGCACTGAGTTCGGAGCGGGGCACTAGCATCATGCGCTGGCTCGTCGCCCTGTCGCTACGTAACCGCATCGTCGTCGTCGCACTAGGCGTGCTGCTCGTTGTCATGGCGGCACGGACGCTCCGCACCACTCCGCTCGACGTGTTCCCGGAGTTTGCGCCACCGTTAGTGGAGGTGCAGACCGAGGCGCCAGGCCTCTCCACTAACGAGGTGGAGTCGTTGGTCACCGTGCCGCTCGAGGCGGCGCTGAATGGCATCCCAGGTCTGAACAGGATTCGGTCGAAGTCAGTCCTTGGACTGTCGTCGGTCGTGCTGATCCTCGATCCCGCGACCGACGTGATGACCGCACGACAGATGGTGCAGGAGCGCTTGTCGCGCGCGGCCTCACAGTTGCCAGGCGTGGCCCACCCGCCAGTCATGTTGTCGCCCTTGTCGTCGCTTAGCCGGGTGATGAAGATCGGTATGACTTCGGAGACGTTGAGTCAGGTCGAATTGAGCACGCTGGCGAAGTGGACCGTCCGGCCGCGGCTGATGGCGATTCCTGGCGTGGCCAACGTGGCCATCTGGGGGCAGCGCGACCGGCAGCTGCAGGTGCTTGTCGATCCGGACCGGCTGCGGGCGCACGGCATTACCGTCGACCAGGTGGTGCAAGCGGCCAGCGAAGGGGTGTCGCTACAGGCTGGTGGGTTTCTCGATACCCCGAATCAGCGACTGGCCATCACACATGCCGCGGCGGTCGGGTCGGTGAAGGATCTCGAATCAATCGTGGTCGCGTCACAAAATGGCGCCGTCTTGAGAGTTCGCGACGTCGCGACTGTTGTGGAGGGGTTCCCGGCGCCGATTGGGGATGCCGTGATCAACAGCGGGCCCGGGCTGATGTTGATCGTCGAAAAGCAACTGGGCGCGAACACGCTGACCGTCACGCGCGGCGTCGAACAGGCGCTACAGCAGATGCAGCCTGCGCTGAGCGGCGTGGCGGTCGACCCGACGATCTTCAGGCCGGCGACGTTCATCGAGATGTCGCTCCAGAACCTGAGCCGCGCGCTGCTGGTCGGCTGTGTGCTGGTGATTCTGGTTCTGATGGCGTTCCTGGCGGACTGGCGTACCGCGCTCATCAGCAGTATCGCGATTCCTCTGTCCCTGCTCGCCGCCGGTCTGCTGTTGCACTACCGCGGCGGCACGCTCGACACCATGGTCCTGGCCGGGCTCGTCATCGCACTCGGCGAGGTGGTGGACGACGCGATCATTGACGTCGAGAACATCGTCCGGCGCCTGCGGTTGAACAGCGCAGCGGAGCACCCGCAACCCGCGATTCGCATCGTACTGGATGCTTCCATGGAAGTGCGCAGTGCCGTGCTCTACGGCAGCGTGATCGTCGTGGTCGTGTTTGTGCCGGTCTTTATGCTCGACGGCTTGGCAGGCGCGTTTTTCCGTCCGCTGGCGCTGTCCTACGTCCTCGCCATCCTCGCATCGCTTCTGGTTGCCCTGACCATTACCCCGGCGCTCGCACTGTTGTTGCTGCCAAAGCATCTGGAACAAAAGGAATCGCGCCTGGTCGGCGGTCTGAAGACGCGATATCGCCGCATGCTGCCTTCCTTCGTCGACCGGCCAAAAACTGCGCTCGGGTCGTTGGCGGCTCTGCTGCTCGTCACGGCCCTCACCGTACCGTTTCTCGGAGAGGAGTTCCTCCCCAGCTTCCGCGAGTACGACTTTCTGATGCACTGGGTGGAGAAACCGGGCACGTCGATCGAGGCGATGCAACGCATCACCGAACGCGCCAGCCGCGAGTTGATGGCAGTACCTGGTGTCCGCAACTTTGGCGCCCACATCGGCCGCGCCGAGGTCGCCGACGAGGTCGTCGGACCGAACTTCACCGAACTGTGGGTGAGCCTCGATCCGTTGGTCGACTACGAGGCCACGGTCGCGAAGATTCAATTGATTGTCGACGGCTATCCTGGGCTCTACCGCGATCTGCTGACCTACCTGCGTGAGCGCATCAAGGAAGTCCTGACCGGCGCGAGCGCGACCATCGTTGTCCGCGTCTATGGACCCGATCTCGAAGGACTGCAGGCACAGGCGCAGGCCGTGCGCGGCGTGATGGCGAAGGTTGGGGGCGTAGCCGATCTGACGGTGCAGGCCCAGGTGCTCGTGCCGAAGATCGAGGTCCGCTTCGATCCTGACCGCGCCGCGGCGTTTGGACTGACCCCGGGCGAGGTGCGGCGGGCGGCTGCAACGCTGGTGCAAGGCACGAAGGTCGGGGAGTTCTACGAGGAGCAGCAGCTCTTCGATGTCGTCGTGTGGGGAACCCCTGAAGTACGTCGGAATCTTGATGCCATTCGCGCGCTACAGGTGCCGGTCGCGAACGGAGGCATGGTGCCGCTCGGAAGCGTCGCCGCTGTCGACGTCATGCCGACGCCCAACGAGATTACCCGCGAGAACGGTTCGCGGCGCATCGACGTCACGTCGAACGTGCGCGGCCGTGACCTCGGTGCGGTGGCTCGGGACATCCAGGCACAGCTCGCGGCTGTGTCGTTTCCACAGGGGTTTTATGCGGAAGTCTTGGGCGAGTATGCCGAGCGTCAGGCGTCATCGAATCGACTGACGCTGCTGGGCGTGATCGCAGTGGCTGCCATTTTCTTGATCCTGATGGCGGACTTCGGATCAGCGCGAGTAGCCACGCTCGTCTTCCTCACGCTGCCCTTCGCCTTGGTCGGGGCGATCGTCGCGGCGTTCCTGACCGGCGGCGTTTTGTCGCTCGGCTCGCTGGTGGGGCTGGTCACTGTGATCGGTATCTCGGCTCGAAATGGGATCATGCTGATCAGCCACTATCGGCATCTCGAACTGCACGAAGGTGTAGCGTTCGGCCGAGAGCTGATTCTGCGGGGCTCCGAGGAACGCTTGGCGCCCATTCTCATGACAGCACTTGCCACGGGTTTGGCGCTCGTACCCATCGTGCTCGGTGGCACCCGGGCGGGCTATGAGATTGAGCATCCACTCGCGGTGGTCATTCTCGGCGGGCTGTTCACGTCCACGTTGCTCAACCTCTTCATCGTGCCGGCCCTCTATCTGAAGTTCGGACGTTCGGCACTGATGTCGGCAGAAGAGACGATCTGAACCAGCCTCGGCGATTCTCGCCAAGCTCGGCGTTGAGGGCGTGCCTTCGACGCTCGCGACAAGGGTCAACGGAACAGAATCACCAGTGCAAGTCCTGGCAGATACGAGATGTAGAGCCCTATGAACAGCAACGGCAGAGCGGATTCCAGTTTCGAGAACGGAAATCCTTTGTCCGGCTGCCGCGCGCCCAGATAATTTTCCCACTCTCGCGTGTAGATCCGGTGACTGCCGGCCATATCCTCGCGCTGCTCGATAGCTATCAGCTGCTCGTATCGCCACGCGATCAGCGCCTTGTAGTGCCGGAGGGTCGCTCGCCACACCACGCACGCGAGCAGCCCCACGAGCACCAGCGGTAAGCTCGCAAAGAACAGCATCCAACCTTCCAGGCCCGCATCTTTGATCAACAGCCCAAATATCGCGAAGATGGCGGTGTTCACGGTCAGATACATCTGTGCGGACGACTGCCGCCGCTCGGTCAGAAACTGCGTACTCTGGGCGATGTACTGGTACTCGCGGAAGACGTCGATGCCCGCCACGCGCGTGACCCGATAACCCATCCCATGCAACGCACCGAGCACGCCACGGGTAACTGTGCGGTCGATAGTCTTCTCGTCCTCGGTCAGCTCGGCGTACGGGATCAACGATGGGTGCTCCTTCCGTTGATCGTTCCTCTGGGAGCCATATCGCCAGCCCTGTTGTCGCCGCGCAGTGGCCCAATTCTCGTGAGTCTGCTCGGAAAGACGCTCCACGAGGCCGTCGATTTCAGGCAACTCCGTCATTGCCGCCTCCGGTTCCACACAGCCGAGCCCCGAGCACTGAGCACTGCTCCGCGACAAGGAGTCCGATCCTGCCTACCATAGTATGATGCGAGCCATTCTCGAGAGCGACCGGCCCATCCTCGTGGTTGACGTGCAACGGATCATCTGTGCGCTATCCATTCACTGCTGCCTGACGCTTGCGGCGTGCGACCGGCCGACCGCGGCGCCACCGAGCCCTGTTGGAACGTGGGAAAGCCGGCAGCAGTCCGAGCCTCCCTACTTGTTTACGCGACTGGAACTGAAGGCTGATGGCAGCTTTCAACGGGTCAGCGGAGCGATGCCCAGCTCGCGTGAGGAGTCCGTCATCGACTCCCTCGGGGGAAACTGGAAGGTTGCTGTCGTCAAATCCGACGGGAACGATGTACAAACGCAGGACCGCGCGACGATCACGCTGAGCTACTGGGTGCCGGCAAGGTCGGAGCTCCCCGTTGGAGCGACCGTGGCGGAAAAGAAAGCGGTAGGGCCAATACTGGACGGCAAGGAGGAGTGGCGGATCGAGGAAAGGGTCTCGATGAACTTCCCCGATCAACAGACACGCGATGCGTTATTGAGCGCGGATGGCCAGAGTTTTCTGAAGCTCAAGTAGCGGTTTCATGAGTCTTGTACGATGCGTCACGACGGCAGTGTTGCTGTTGGCACTTGCCGAAACAGGGACGGCTCAATCACAGCAACAGATCGACCGGTGCGACGGCAAGAATAATCCAACACCGGCCTTGCGAATCAATAGCTGCACTGAGCTCATTCAAAATGGAAAGTATGGACCAGCGGAACTCGCTGGGTTGCTGAACAACCGCGGCAGGGCCTACCACGACACGGGTCAATACGATCGCGCCATTGCCGATTACGACGAGGCGATTCGGCTCGATCCAAACGCTGCCGTTGTCTTCTATAACCGCGGGTTGGGCTACCACGACAAGGGTCAATACGATCGCGCCATTGCCGACTACGATCAGGCGATCCGACTCAATCCCAACTCTGCCAATGCTTTCAATAACCGCGGAACTGCTTACAACGGTAAGCGACAGCACGACCGCGCGATTGCCGATTACGATCAGGCGATCAGGCTCAATCCGAAATATGACACAGCCTTTTTCAACCGCGGTAATGCCTACCAGCTACAGGGACAAGAGGATCGCGCCATTGCGGACTACGATCAAGCGATCCGACTCAATCCGAAGTATGCCAAAGCCTTCAATGGCCGGGGTGCTTCCTATAGAGTCAAGGGACAGCACGACCGCGCGATTGCGGACTACGATCAGGCGATCCGGCTCAATCCGAACGATGCCGAAGCCCTCAATAGCCGCGGTGTTGCTTATGCAGACAAGGGACAGTAGGACCGCGCGATTGCGGATTACGATCAGGCGATCCGACTCAATCCGAACTATGCCAATGCTTTCAATAACCGCTGTGTGGCACGCGTATATACCGGCGAGTCGCAACTGGCATTGTCTGACTGCGGTCAAGCACTCCGGATTCAACCCAACAGGACTAATACCCTTCAAGTCCGCGGGGTCAACTTGCTCAAGCTCGGTCGTGCCGCCACAACCGTCGGCGAGCGGTTTCTTTACTTCAATGCCGCCGTCGCCGATTTCGATGCTGCGCTCAAGATAAACTCACGACTTCCGATTGCCCTCTATGGCCGCGGCATCGCTAAGCAAGAAGTAGGAAGTCGAGCCAGCGGCGAGATCGATAAGACCGTTGCTTTATCGATCAACAAGAACGTCGTCGAGGAACTGACAAAACTTGGGCTGAAGGGGATCTCGCCATGACTTTACGATCTGTCCGCCGACGCCTGGCCCGAAGGCGGAACGATCTGTGCGCCTCAAAACAGACGGAGGCTGTATGTTCAGAACGACTGTGAGCGCCATTTTCCTATGGCTGCTCTTCACAGGAACGTTCATCGCCGCGCCGCTTAGTCAGCCCGAACGTCAGCGGCTCATCGCACATCTGAACATGACGGAAGGCTGGCTCGTTGACGAAGTTTCCGGCCTTTCACCGGCGCAGCTCGAGTATCGTCAGGCTCCCGGAACCTGGACCATCCTCGAGGTCGTCGATCACCTTCTCGTCGTAGGACCCATTTACTGGCAGGACCTTCAGAACGCGCTGAAAGGCCCTGGTGGACAGAAGTCAACCGCAAGCGACGCTGACATTCTCTGGTACGGGATCGACCGGTCCAATCGCGAAACCGCCATCCCGTCGGAAGTGCCGAAGGGGCTGAAGGACTTTCGCGCGGGCCTCGAAGCGCATCGCAAGCTGCGTGCGCGGCTGATCGAGTATGTCAAAACTACGAACGACGATCTCCGCGGGCATAGGGTCGAACGACAGTCGTGCGACGCGTATCAGTGGGCGCTGCTCATCTCGACGCATGAACAGCGGCACATTCTCCAGATCCGCGAGATCAAGTCGGATGCCGGATTCCCGAAGAAATAAAGAGACTCAGCGAACAACGTGACTCGCCGGAAGGGAACAAAAATTCATCTTCGCGATGCACGGAGCCGATGAAGGCTGGCCTCGTACTACCTCTTGTCGATGCGAAAGGAAATGGCCACGCCAATGTGCGGGCTTCGTTCGAGGAAAGTCTGGGTGCCGAAGAGGGCTACGTCGAGGCCAAAGGTGCGTGTCAAGTTGAAGCCAGCCCCGGCTGAGGGAAACCAGCTGCCGTCGTAATAGCGACCTGCCCCTCTCAGTTCTACCGTGCCAAGCCTGTACTCCAAGCCGGCGCGGAACTGGTTGCCCATGTAACCGTGCGAGGACTCTGAGAGAATCGACCACTGTTCCCTGTGATAGGCGATATCGCCCGTATACGTGACCGGCAGCTCGAGTCGACGCTCCTCGTCGGTGGCGGGCAGCTTGACATACACGAACTCGGTACCGCCGAAGAGGCTCACAAGAGTGAGGTGTGTGGCTTGATCTTCGTCCAGGTGATCCGGTTCGCGATGCCGCCCACGCCAACGCCGAAGTCCCAGCGATTGACGACGAACGCGACGCCGGCATCGATGGCCATCCCGCGGCCATGCGACGACGTGTACCAATCGAGCGCAAAGGGGGGCGTCGGCGGATTGGGCGAGACGAGGCCAAACGAGTCGGTCTCGAATTGAAGGTTCGCATCGAAGGCGTCGAGGCGGAGACCTTGCAGGTAGTGGAAATTTGCGGCGACGTACATGCCATTGCGGCCGGCAGCCGTCCCTTCCTGAGCGAAGTACGGAAAGCGCGCCCGATACCCTCCGGTAATCGCAACGGCAAGCTGGTCTGTCTCCCCGCCGCCGATGCCAAGGCTGGCCGCCGGAAGATACGTATCGACCGGGCTGTTCAAGAGATCCACAAGCTCGCTGTCGAACTCCGCGTGCGCGCGTACCGCGAGATACGGACCCGCGCCGACGTAAATCCCCTGAAAGCTCTGGTCGCCCGTGTGCACCATGAAGGTCTTGCCCCAGTTCTCCAGGATCAGTCCCTCTGCGGTGATCGAAGGCTCAATCTCGAATCCGCGATACGCATTGAGGTCTGGCTGAAATTGGGCCTGGACGATGTCCCTGAATAGCGTTCGGCCGGTGATGTCGTCGCGTCGACCGAACACGTGGTGAAGCGGGCTGTAGGCGAACTCCACGGCGCGAGAGAAGTCGAAGTCCTCGCGATTCGGGTAAAAGACGCGGAGGTTGGTCAACACCTTCACCAGCCCCACCGGGATCACAATCGATTTGTACCGGCGCTGACGTTCGACCAGCTTCGATGCCAGGTTGGGAGTCCCTCCGACACCCCCCAGCGCGATGCGTCTGGCGTCGAAGCTGTAGTTCTGGGCGGACGCCGACGAGGCGGTCCACACGACTAAGAGAACCGCGACGAACGCGACTCGCGATCTGCAGGTGCGCGAATTTGGTTGATTCATAAACCGAGTTGCGGCCGTTGCCAGGCCACGTTCCCCCCAGGGTTGGCTCAGGATGCGGCATCAGCCGCGCTCCAATGAGCGGGCAGGCTCGCGTCAGGCACTGCCGCTTGTGACGCAGGTCACGAAATACTGTGGTGCCGCCCACGCAATCGAGGCGGCTACCTCGAAGATCCGTGAATCCGTCGAACTCTGGGAGCTGCTAAGGCAGAGATCGTGCCGCCTTGTGGCTCGTTGGTGATGCCTGACAGCGATCCGATCAACATGTTTTGCGGATTGAGGATCCGTGCCTCTGACAGCAACACTGTGCTGATTGGCAGCATCGGTTCTAGCGAACGACGGGTCTCACGTGCGCCTCGAGAATGCTGATCGGCGATTTCGTGTCCAGAACCCGAACCAGGGCAAAGCCGGACACCTCCAGGAGCTGGCGGTACTCCGTCTGGGTGCGTTCCCGGCCGCCAACCACCACGAGCATGTTGATGTCGAAGAGCTTGGCCTCCGACGGTTTGTCGTGCGGAGGCACGATGCGTTCAGCCAGGAGGAGGCGCGCGCCGGGCGCCATCGCTCGCCTGCAGCATTGGAGGATTCGCTGTGCATCGGGCTCGGGCCAGTTGTGAACCACGCTCTTCAGCAGGTACACGTCGCCGCCCGCTGGCAGCTCCGAGAAAAAGTCTCCTCCGACCCAACGTGCACGTGCCGTCACACCAGCATCCGCAAAAACCCGTTCTGCGGCCGCGACCACCGCTGGTTGGTCGAACAGCACACCGTGCAAAGATGGATATGCCTTCAATAACACGGCTAGCAAGGTACCGTCGCCCCCTCCGACATCCACCACGGTCCCGCTGTCGGCAAAGTTGTACGCATCCGCGATCGCCGTCGCTTCGAGATGGGAGTACGCGCTCATTGCCGCTTGGAACTGCATTGCGGGCTCGGGGTGCGTGTCGAGGAACTCGTAGAATGGCATTTCGTGGACGTGCGCAAACGCCGCCTGTCCGGTTTGGACGCTGTGCAACATTCGGCCGTACGCCGACCATAGCCACTCTTCGCCGTAGAGCACGGCGAGGCCCTTGAGCGAACCGGTCACGTCGCGACGGAGCAATTGGCCAACCGGGGTGAGATCGTACGAGCCGTCCGTTTCGCTGAAGATCCCGATGCTCGTCAGCGCGCGCATGAGTCGGCGGAGTGAAGCCGGATCCGCACCGGCTGCGGTTGCGAGCTGTTCTGCGGATTGCGGCGTCGCGGCCAGATGATCGGCGAGATTCAGTTTGGCCGCGACGTGCAGCATTTGCGTGATACGGAAGCCCATGATCAAGTCGCGCAGCTGAGCAGCGGCAGCCTGAACATTCGACTGATCCCCGAGCGGGAGTGATGTGTTCATCTGCACATCGTAGATGATGCAGCGAACCCGCACTAACTGTTGCCTCACCTTGAAGTGGGTCTCCTGTGGTGCTACTTAGGAAAGGGCGAGCTGTCGAAATAGATATCGAACGACGTGATCTTGCCGTCGTGTACTCCAAACACCTCGGCGACGTCGCTGCCAAAGGCGGGGCCGACGGGCGGTTGAAGCTCGTAGCGTGTCAGCGCGCACGCACGATTGCCGTCGACCAGCACCTCCTTCACCTCCAGTGTCCTGATCATCGAGTAGAAGCGCTTGGTCGATTCGAGAAACGCGGCTCTTCCGCTGACGCGTTTGATCGGAGCCGTGAAGCTGGTGAACGTCATGTCATCCGACAGGAAGGACTCCCACCCCTTCTTCTGTTTCAAACAGCTGAAATAGCCGTCGATCGTCTCTCTCGTGGTCATACCATTCCTCCCTGTGAGCGCTCGAGCAGTCGAAGCAGTTCCGTCCAGCCCTGCCTGTGGCGGCCCATTCTCGCCGCGTCCGCGAAGCGTGCGTGGGTGACGACAACTTCGGTCCGTTTCGCGGGTGGGGCTCGCTGATCGCATAGGGGCCCGCTGGCAGCGACATCCGACCATGGTAGTGTTTTCCTCATGATGAAGAAGCCCATGATGCTGCTGCTGTCCGTGTGCGTATCAACGGTCGTAAGCGGACAAAATCCGAGCCCCAATCCTGGAGACTTCGGGCCAGACCCCGCCAATATTCCAGTACCCACCGCCGCCGCCGCACCGCCGCCTGGCGTGCCGATGCTGCCGTTCCGCTTCGGCGCGCGACCGGTGCCGCCCCTGGGACAGAAATTCGGCAACGTCGCCGCCGTCGCGTTCACGCCGGAAGGACATCTGCTCGTCTTCAATCGCAACGCCCCGATCCAGATGGTCGAATATGATGCCACCGGCACCAAGGTGCTGCGCGTGTTCAATCCGAACATCGCCGTCAATCCGCATGCGCTGCGCATCGACAGATACGGCAACATCTGGGCGACCGACGCGTATTGGAATGTGCTCTGGAAGCTGAACGCGAAAGGCGAAGTCCTGATGATGCTCGGCAAGCGCGGTGAGAACGGTGCTTGGGACGACACGGCGTGGAACGGGATGTTCAATCAGCCGTTGGACATCGCCTTCGATCAGGACGACAACTTCTACGTCGTCCAGAGTCACGGCGGTACGTCGCCGCCGGAAGACTGCTCGTTCTGCACGACCTACCCCTATGCCGCGCGGCCCGATCGTCGCGCCGTGGCGGCTCGGCCGCCCGTCGTGCAAGGCTCGGATCCGCGGCTCATGAAATTCGACAAGGACGGCCGCTTTGTCGCGAGCGTGAGCCTGGCACACCCGACGGGCCCGTTTGCCACGACGCACACGGTTGTGATGTCCCCGACGTGATGGGCGCAGGGATGGACGGCATGATCTTCAAGCTCGATTGGAACGGAAACATACTCGGATGGTTCGGCAAGTGGGGCAAGAACCCCGATTCGAACGACATCGGAGAGGCCCATCAGCTCGCTGTCTCGACGGATCTCAAGACGATCTACGTCGCCGACAGCCTGCTCGCGCACGTCCTGAAGATCGAGGCGAACTAGCCGGCGACTTGCTCTGAGCCTTCACTTGTACGAATGAGCGGGCTCTCCCGCACTCACTGCGTCGGAACCCCGTAGAATCCCGCTCGCGTCCGAACCTTCAGCCCTGGACGCTTCACCTTGATGCGGATCTTGCGAAAGCGGCCGTCGGAGCTGAAGGTGTCGGCGTCCGGCTGGAATCCGATCAGGTAGTAGCCGCGCAGATCGCCGGCGATCCGGTCGAGCGCGCCGGGAAGATTGTTCGCGTTGACCACCGCGAACCCGCCGGTCTCGTCCGCGACGTAGCGCAGCCCGTCCTGCGTCGCGCCGACGGCCTCAAGTCGAGCCGCCGCGCGCGCGGCGAGGCTGGCGGCAGAGCCACTGTCTGCCGCCGTCAGGCACCCGCAGACGAGGCCGCGCGCATCGACGGCATAGATCACGACACCGGCGCGGTTGGCCCGATCGATCAGCCGCCGCATGGCATCGCGCACTTCGATGTTGGCGAATCCTGGCCCGAAGAGCACGAACCCATCGGATACAAGAATCACGGCCTTTCGGCCTGGCTGTGTGCGGACGCTGTTTACCACGTCCTCGATACGGCCAAGGGCGCCAACTGCGAACGACCGCTCGCGAAACTCCTCCAGCTCGCTGAATGCGCCATCGAGGCCGAACGGGCCAGAAATCGACATCGGATCCAGGATGCTGGCCGACCGGCCGAACGGTGAATAGCGGAGGCGCGAAGCGGTGGCTCGCAGCTCGGCCCGCCTGAGGGTGAACGGTGTGGCGTCTCCGCTCGTCGTCACGAGCGAGACAAGATCCTCCGATCGCAGGTGCTCGTCGATGAACCGTCCCAGTCCAGTGCGCGTCCGGGCAAGACTTTCGAATGACATTCTCAGGTCGTCGACGACGAGAGCGATCGTTCGTCGTGCGTCTTTCGGACGCGCCGGGATCGCCTCTGCGACTTCACGTTGACCAAGTGGTTCCCACCGTTCATCGGCATCGACGTACACGACGGCGGTGATCGCTCGAGGTTCGCCGTCCTGAAAAACCTCAAAGTCTTCCGACCCCAAGGTCGTCACATGGCTGCCCTTGCCGTCGGTGACGACCGCATCGACCTGCACGAGCTCGACGCTGAGCCGGAAGACCGGCGCCTCGTCCACCGTCTGCGATTGCGCGGCGACGGCGAGGGGGACGACGAAGCCGATAAGCGTCGCAAGGCGCCGCATACTTCCTACTCCTTACTGATTGCGCGACAGCCTGACCATTGGCCAGGCGCAGTCGCTGTCATCA
>CAVXIR010000006.1:340000-841144 GCA_963761975.1 Vicinamibacterales bacterium | reverse complement strand
CGAGTGCGTACGGCAGCAGCGTGCCGGTGGGAAAGCGCCCCTCGCGGCTTCGGTGGCGATCTTCTGAATTCGCGCTCAGCGGTCACCCAGTCCCACTTGGAAACGAACGCAATGGCCCCCGCAGTCGCGCGGGCCTCTGGAAGCTCCGGGTCGAGCGCGAGAGCGCGGCGATTGCTCACGTCTGCCAGCGACAGCGCGTCGACGGGCCGCTCGAAGCCGTCGATAGCCGCCGTCACGTACGAGGCAGCGAGGGCATTGTATGCACAGCGCGAATTGCGGATCCCGCGTCGTAGCCCGCACCAGGAGACGCGTGCCTGCAGAACGCTCTCTCCACCACCTTGGAGCACGGCGTGTCGCGCTCGCAAGTACCACTCGTAGGCTTCCGGGTCGTCGGTGAAATGGCGCACGAGCCGGCGGCGCTCATCGCCGCTCAATCTCAGTCGGATGCCTTCGTCCATGATGGCGCTGGCGATCTCGTCCTGCACCGATACGACTTCTGCCGCCGCGCGGTCGTACGTGTTGCCCCACAGTTGCTTGCCGGTCGCCACCTCCACGAGCTCCGCCCTGATCCGTAGCCGTCCGGCTCGGCTCGTCACGGTGCCGGTCAGGATGGCTTTCACACCCAACTGACGCCCTGCCTCGCGCGGATCGATGTTCTTGCCTTTGAAATTTATTACTGTGCTATACGCCATCACGGTCAGCGACGGCAGGCGCCAGATCTGATGAATCAGGGTTTCAGTAATGCCGTCACACAGGTAGTCGATTTCGGCGTCGTTTGCCACGTTGCTGAAAGGCAGCACGGCCAGGACCCGAATCCCGGTGTCCCGCGGCCAAAGTCGCCACCCGCTGAGGCCTGCCGCCACGGTCGTCACTACCCCGCCGGCGAGCCAGAGTGCACGACGCCGTGTCACGCCGACTGGAGTGACACCACCAGACGCCGGCGTCGACGCGGGGAGTGCGGCCGCGAGCACATGCGGCGCACCTGCCTCGGTCGCACGGTCCCAGTGCTCTCGAATCTCGCGCAGTTGCATTGCGAGCTGACGTGTATCCGCGTACCGATCGCCCGGATTCTTGGCGAGGCAGCGTTCGACGATTTGCTGTATCGGGAATGTGACACTTGCATTGAGCGTCTGGATTGCTGTGGGCTGTTCGCGGATAATCGCGGAGAGCGTCTCGACGGCCGTGTCGCGCTCGAATGGTCTACGGCCGCAGAACATCTCGTAGAGAATGACGCCGAAGGAAAACTGATCGGAAGCGAGGCTCGCAGGCCGGCCAGCTGCTTGCTCGGGCGACATATAGCCCACCGTGCCGAGGATCACTCCCTCTTCCGTGAGCGCGGCCCGCGTCGCCACGTCGTCTTCTGCTTGGACAAGCGAGGCGAGCCGGCGTGGATGCTTTGGCCAGGCCGAAGTCCAGCACCTTGACCAGGCCTTCGGCGGTGACCATCACATTCTCAGGCTTCAGATCGCGATGCATGATGTCGCTGGCGTGCGCAGTGGCGAGCGCGTCCGCCAGCGGCGCAGCGAGATCGAGCACCTCTCCGACGCGAAGGGCTCGCTCCGCCAGTCGCTCTCGCAGCGTGCGCCCTCGCACGAGCTCCATCGCGATGTAGGCGATGTCACCTTCCTCCCCGACGCCATAAATTGTGACGATGTTCGGGTGATTGAGGGCGGACGCGAGTCGGGCTTCCTCTTCGAACCGTTGCAGGTAGGCGGAATCGCTTGCGGCCGGTCGCGCGAGCACTTTGAGTGCAACCTCGCGTCCGAGCTTCACATCTCGCGCGCGATACACCTCGCCCATGCCGCCCGCGCCCAGCAGCGCCGTGATCTGATAAACGCCGATCTGCTGGCCGATCAGATCACCTCCAAGCCGGCGGACCGTCGAGTCCAACCTTCCGCGGCAAGGAAATCGAGACGAGATCGACGCGGCTGCCGGTCCATTTTGACGTCGCTCTTCGTGCGACCACGGCCCTCGAACAGCTGTCATTCTACGGTTAAGGTAGCCCTACACGGCGGACGGCAGCGAGAAATCGGGGGTCGCCGCGCATCGCGTTCCACGCTCGATCCGCGTTCAGAAGCACCAGAGCAGGCGAGCGTTCGGCAAAAGCGGCGTCGAAGTAACTGAACGCCTGCTTGGCCTGACCAAGCTGGGCATGAGCGCGAGCAAAGTGCAGCGGCGAGATGTAGCCGGTCGCCGCCCGACTTTGGAGCTCCTCGAGCTCCTGGCGTGCCTCCATCCTTTCGATCTGTCGATAGCCCTCCTCGCCTCGCGCCGTCTCGAATACTTCAATAAGAGAGTCATCGCCGTCGGCCTCATGACTACGCCGCCGGGCCTCGATGGCCACGTCAAACCTGCTCTGCTCGCGTCGGACTTCTGCCAGGCCGAAAAAAGCATCCGCACTCGGTTCTTCGCGGATCGTTTTTTCGTAGAGGGCCGCAGCGGCGTCGAGCTGACCGGTATGGAACAAGTAAAGCGCCTCCATCCACGCAAATTGCGGTGACAGCGGGTCCGCCTGCCGGATCTTCCGTATGATTCGGAGCGCATCAGCGGGATCGCCGAGCGCCCACCGCCCCATTGCGTACCCTATCAGCGTGCCGGTTGGAAACGCGCCGCTCGGAGCTTCGGTCGCGATCTTCCACTCTCGCTCGGCGGTCGCCCAGTCCCAGCTGAAATAGAACGCGACATTTGCCGCGTTCGCATGAGCCTCCGGAAGCTCCGGGTCGAGCTCGAGAGCGCGGCGAATGCTCACGTTTGCCAGCGGCCCCGCGTCTGCCGGCCGCTCATAGCCCTCCACGGCCGTCGAAACGTACGTGGCAGCGAGGGCACTGTGGGCGAGCGCGAATTGCGGATCCCGCGTCGTGGCGCGCACCAGAAGGTCGCGTGCCTGCAGGATGTCTTCTAAAGAGTCTCCGAGCATAGAGTGTCGGGCTCGCAAGTACCACTCGTAGGCTTCCGGGTCGTCGGTGAAATGGCGCACGAGCCGGCGGCGCTCATCGCCGCTCAATTTCATTCGGATGCCTTCATCGATGATGGCGCTGGCGATCTCGTCCTGAACCGATACGACTTCTGCCGCCGCGCGGTCGTACGTGTTGCCCCACAGTTGGGCGCCGGTCGCCACCTCCACGAGCTCCGCCGTAATCCGTAGCCGACCGGAGCGGCTCGTCACGGTGCCAGTCAGGATCGCGCCCACGCCTAGCTGACGTCCTGCCTCACGCGGATCAATGACCTTGCCCTTGAAGTTGAATACTGTGGTGCGCGCCATAACGGTCAGGAGGGCAGGCGCGAGATCTGACGAATCAGGATTTCAGTAATACCGTCGCACAAGTAATCGACGTCGGCATCGTTTGCCACGTTGGTAAACGGCAGCACGGCGATGCGCCGAATCCCGGTGTCCCGCGGCCACATTCGCCAGGCCCCGGCACCTACCGCCATGGTCGTGACTGCCCCGCCGACGAGCCAGAGTGCACGACGCCGTGTCACGCCGACTGGAGTGACACCACCAGACGCCGTCGTCGACGCGGGGAGTGCGGCCGCGAGCACATGCGGCGCACCTGGCTCGTTCGCACGGTCCCAGTGCTCTCGAATCTCTCGCAGTTGTGCCGCAAGCTGCCGCGTATCCGCGTATCGGTCGGCCGGACTTTTCGCGAGGCAGCGATCGACGACCTGCTGTATCGGCAGCGTGACAGCGGCGCGGATCGCCCGGATTGGTGTCGGTTGTTCCCGGATGATTGCAGAGAGCGTTTCGACGGGGTTATCGCGCTCGAACGGTCGTCGGCCGCTCAGGAGTTCATAGAAGAGCACTCCGAAGGAAAACTGGTCGGACGCGATCCCGGCTGGGCGGCCCGCTGCCTGCTCGGGAGACATATAGTTCACGGTCCCGAGAATCGTTCCGTCTTGCGTGAGCGCGGCGCGTGTCTTAACTGAGCTTCGGAGTAACCAGACGAGTGAATCCCGCGGGGGCGCTTCGCCAGGCCGAAATCCAGCACCTTGACGAGCCCCTCTGCGTTGACCATCACATTTTCGGGCTTAAGATCGCGGTGCACAATGCCGCTATCGTGCGCGGCGGCGAGCGCGTCCGCCAACGGCGCCGCGAGATTGAGCACCTCTCCGACGCGTCAGGGCTGCCATCGGCCAGCAGTGCTCGCAGCGTGCGCCCTCGCACGAGCTCCATCGCGATGAAGGCAATGTCGCCTTCCTCGCCGACACCATAAATTGTGACGATGTTCGGGTGATTGAGAACGCAGGCGAGTCGAGCTTCCTCTTCGAACCGTTGCAGGTAGACGGGATCGGGGCGGCCGATCTCGCAAGGACTTTGAGCGCAACTTCGCGTCCGAGCTTCAGATCTCGCGCGCGATACACCTCGCCCATGCCGCCCGCGCCCAGCAGCGACAGAATCTCGTAGCCGCCGATCCGTTGCCCGATAAGGGTTCTTTGCGAGCCCTTCGATTCCAATAACGACTTCACATGGCTGTCGTCGAGCAACAGCGATTCGATCTCGGCACGCAGCACCGCATCGTCGCCGCAGGCATTGCGCAGGAACGCCGGTCGATCAACCAGCGGTAGCGCCGCGGCGTCGTTGTAGATCCGGGAAATCTGCGCCCAGCGTTCGTCGGCCACTCGACCCCTAATCGTTACTCCCCAATTCCTTGTCCGCCCTGGTTTTCCGAAGCTCTCGTCCTAACCACGCTTTCGCCAGTTTCCAATCTCGCTTGACTGTATCGGGCGACACGTGGAGGACTTCTGCGATCTCTTCGATGTTCAACCCACCGAAGAATTTCATTTCGACCACCTTGCCGCGACGCTCGTCGATCTCGGCTAGCGCGACCAACACCTCGTCCAGCGCAACGAGTTCTTCCGGTCGATCGGGAACAAATAGCCCTTCAGCCAGCGACACCTTCTGCGCATCACCACCGCGCTTTTGATTGCCGTGCTTGCGCGCGGCATCGATCAGAATCCGGCGCATCTGTCGCGCCGCCATCGCGAAGAAGTGCGCGCGGTCCTGCCACTTGATCTGGTTGATATCGACGAGCCTCAGGTAAGCCTCGTTTACCAGGGCGGTCGCTTGCAGCGTGTGGCCAGGCCGCTCGCCATTCATGTGCCATTGCGCCAGCCGCCGCAGTTCCTTGTAAACGAGTGGCGTCAGCTGCTCGAGCGCCTGCTTATCTCCCTGACCCCATAAAACCAGGAGGCGTGTAACTGGCGCCGCAAGCGATGAACCGACTCGGGCCATTAGATTTGAGTGGGTTAGCGGAAACCGCTGACCGGGATTCTAAACCAGCCCTCGCCGGGGGGCACTCACCCTTTTCCTACCCGCCTCGGTCGACTCTCGACCTTCCACTTTTCCGCTCCGGTCTGCGCCTTTCTGGTCGAGGACGGGAATGACCCTGCCCTCGAGCGAGGAAAAGCGATGGCGAAGGCATCGACGATTCTGCTAGCGGCGGGACTGATTTCGGTATCTGCCGCTCGGCTCTTAGGCGCACAACCCACGCACGACGAGCGGACCGCAACGAGCAATCGACGCGAAGCGACAATCGTGCTGCATGTCGTGAACTTTGCCGCTCTCTCACGGGACGTCATGGACCCAGCCAGGGATCGCGTCGCAAAGGTTTACGAGAGCATCGGCGTCCGCACCGTGTGGGTCGACAGCGAGCAAGCCGTTGAAAAGCATCTGGACGGAGGGACTCCATCTCACCGTTGTGCTGCTCCCGCGCGAGATGGTGGGCGTCTCGGACGATGCATTCGGCCGAGCTCACCCCGGCATCGGCCGCGCTTACATTTTCTGCAACCGCGTTGCGTCAATGCCCGGACCCAAGTTCTTTGGGATCCAACTCGGCGCCGTCATCGCTCACGAAGTGGGCCATCTTTTGCTGCCGGAGAAGGGCCATTCCCGCAGTGGCATCATGCGCGCAGAGATGGACGTGAAGCACGCTATTCAGCTGCAGAGTTTCGACAAATCGCAGGCGGATAGTATCCGGAAGACGCTGATGGTGGGCGCCACCGGGCGATAACCGTGAGCTTCGGAGTAACCAGACGAGTGAGTCCCGTGGGGGCGCTTCGCCAGGCCGAAATCCAGCACCTTGACTAGCCCCTCTGCGTTGACCATCACATTTTCGGGCTTAAGGTCGCGGTGCACAATGCCGCTCTCGTGCGCGGCGGCGAGCGCGTCCGCCAACGGCGCCGCGAGATCGAGCACCTCTCCGACGCGAAGGGCGCCATCGGCCAGCAGTGCTCGCAGCGTGATCCCTCGCACGAGCTCCATCGCGATGAAGGCAATGTCGCCTTCCTCGCCGACGCCATAAATTGTGACGATGTTCGGGTGATTGAGAACGCAGGCGAGTCGAGCTTCCTGTTCGAAGCGTTGCAGGTCGACGGAATCGGGGGCGGCCGATCTTGCGAGGACTTTGAGCGCAACCTCGCGACCGAGCTTCACATCTCGCGCGCGATACACCTCGCCCATCCCGCCCGCACCCAGCAGCGACAAAATCTGGTAGCCGCCCAGCTGGCGTCCTGCAAACACGCCTCGATCTCTAGTCATTCTCTCGCGCGGAGGGTACTGTGCACGAGTCTACCCTGTGGTGGAACGGTTTCAGGAAAGAGAGATTTAACGATTCATTTGCGCAGGGCGTCCAGCGCGGCGTCCACTTTTTCGAGGAGCTCCCGCCGCTGGGACTCGTCGGCAAAGCTGAGCCCTCCCGTGCGGTAATACTCGGCCTCGCGCTCCCAACGGGCCAACACCGCTCGCCGGGCGGCGTCGACGCGAACCCGCCGGCCGCCGCGCAGCACGTACACCGGGTTGGTGTGCGCGCGGATATCCGGTTCGTCCTCGATCTTCGGGCTCGAAGCCCTGGCCGCAATCCAGGTGCTGTCGGAGGTGTCGACAGCGAAACGGCAGGGTGAGCTCGGTCGCGGCACCGTCGCCCGCACGAGACGCGACGACTTCTCCATTCGCGATAATCTCGAGCTTCTCGATCGGCCTGTGAAACACGACGCGTGCACGTCCTTCGGCGACCGGCGCGTCGAGCACGGCGCCCGGCTCCTGGCCGTTGACCGTCAGCTCGAGCAGCGGGCCGTTGGTGACGACGGCGCGTCCCGCCCGAACGCCTGCGGCCCAGCTCTCATACGCCGATCGTCCGGGCGCGGCCTTCACCATCGTTCGCTCCGGGCCGAGCAGACGGAATCGAGCGCGGCCAGGGTTTTCGATTGTTGAGGGGCACCGGGAAGTCGCTGCCCGCGATGCCTGTCACGCGCAACCCGGCGTTGAGCAGCTCGTACCACCGTTCGGCGTGCAGGACGCCGAACTGAAAAACCTCGATGAAATCGATCGAACCGAGCGCAAGGTCCATCAGCAGCGCCGAGTGCGGCTGGTTCCCGTCGAAGTGCGCATAGCCGACCGTGGCTCCGAGCTCGCGTCCGCGCTGGAACAGCACGTGCGGGAACGGCCAGGCGTCGTCCGAGTTTGCATACACCTCGCCGACGCTCAGCGGGCGCAGGATCTCGCGAGGCCCGAGGACGTTCACGTGCCCGTAGAAATGGCTGCGCGACTCGTGTCCCGGCCGGATGCTGTAACCGGGCCGACGCGCTTCTGCCTTGGACCCGAAGCCGTATTGCACCGCCGCGTCCATCTGACGCTGGAGCTGCAGGAAATTCCCGACAGACAGATCTTCGGCTTCGAGCATACCGAGGAAGACGTCGTCGTCTTCAGGCGCCCGCGTCAGGTGGATGTGATCGTCGCCCGACAGCCAGCCCGTTTCGGGCATTGGCTGGAGCCGCAGCTCCACGCGTCGCTCGCCGCCGGGACCGAGCGTAAACTCCTGTGAATGCGGGTTTATGGAGAAACCCGCGGTACGCTTCCACGCGGTACTTGCCGGGCGGCAGGACGAAGCGCGCGCGCCCGCGCAGGAGAAAGAAGTGCGACTGCTCGTTGGCGGTGACCTCGAGCGTCGCCGGGGACGGCACACGCCGCCAGAGCCGTTCACGATAGAAGAGATCCACGTGAAGCGGCAGCAGGGCGTCGACGGGGCTCAGTCGGAATGGACGGTCGTCCTTGAACAGATAGACGCGCGCCGGCACGCCCGTGGAGAGGTCGAGCTCGGCCGACAGGCCCGGCAAGCCGGTCTGGCGGAACTGCACCCACGCGAGCACGAGAATGGTGCCGAAGAAGAGGTTTACCCGTCGCATCGGCGGATTGTAGCAATCCCCCATCGTAAAGGGGCTTGCTGCGGCAATGGCGTTAGACTACGAAGCCCCTCATGAGTCTCGCATCTGGCACTCGACTCGGCCCGTACGAGATCGTCACTCCTCTCGGAGCGGGCAGCATGGGCGAGGTGTACCGCGCGCGAGACTCGAAGCTCAATCGCAGCGTCGCAATCAAGATCTTGCCAGAGGTCTTCGCCGCCGATGCAGAACGCGTCGCGCGGTTCACCCGCGAAGCCCAGACCCTGGCGACGCTGAACCATCCCAACATCGCGCACATCCACGGCCTTGAGGAATCCGGCGGTGTCCGCGCGCTCGTGATGGAGCTCGTCGACGGCGAGGACCTGTCGGCGCTCGTCGCGCGCGGGCCGAGGCCGATTGCCGACGCCCTCCCCATCGCTCGCCAGATCGCCGACGCACTGGAGGCAGCCCACGAACAGGGCGTCATTCATCGCGATCTCAAGCCGGCCAACATCAAGGTGCGATCTGACGGCACCGTCAAAATTCTCGACTTCGGGCTGGCCAAGGCCATGGCGCAGGGTTCGGGGATCGCGGGGGCAGCGTCGGGCGAGACGTTCGACAACTCGCCTACCCTGACGCGGCATCAGACGCAGGCCGGCGTCATTCTCGGCACGGCCGCATACATGGCCCCCGAACAAGCGCGCGGCAAATCGGTCGACAAGCGCGCCGACATGGGCCTTCGGCGTCGTGTTGTTCGAAATGCTGAGCGGCACGGCTCCCTTCCACGGCGAAACGCTCTCGGACACTGTCGCAGCTGTGCTGACCCGCGAGATTGATTACGGCGCAATCCCGAAGTCGACGCCGGAGGCGGTGCGTCAACTCCTGCGCAGGTGCCTCGATCGCGATCCGCGCCGTCGTTTGCAGGCCATCGGCGAGGCGCGGGTGGTGCTCGAAGATCCCGGTGCTCCAAATACACGCGTCGAACCTGCGCCTGGCCGCCGGCTCGACTGGCGAGTGTTGGCTGCCGCTGCGGCAGCGGGAGTGATGCTCTTCATTGGCGGGTGGCTGGCGAAGCCGTTGCCGCGGACAGCGGGGGCGGAGGTTCGAAAGGTCGATCTATTCATCGACGATCTTGACGCGAACCGCAGTCGAGCGCCGGTCATCTCGCTCGACGGATCGCGGTTGGCCTTAGTTGCTGGCGGGCGTCTCCGGGTCAGGCGCCTCGACAGCCTCGACACGACCGAGCTGCCCGAGAGCGACGACGTCGCATACCCATCGTGGTCGCCGGACAGTCGTCATCTTGCCTACGTGCGGCGCGGACGCGCCTGGAAGGTCTCGACCGAGGGCGGACAACCCACGGAACTCGGCCCCGTGCCGACCGACCTCGCCGGATCGGCTGCCAGTGTCTGGACGAGTGATGGTCAGGTGGTGTTCGCAGGTAGCGACACCGCCGGACTGTGGACTATCCCGGCGGCCGGCGGCTCTGCGCGTGAGATGCTGGCGCTCGATCGCAACGCCGAGGCCGACTTTCATGAGATCGCGTCTCTGCCAGACGGCCGCGGACTGATCTTCACTGTGCACCGCAGGAACAAACCGACGGACATGATCGCGGTACTCGCCGGCGGGTCGCGGCGTGTGGTTCTCGAAATCCCTGGCGAAAGCCTGCGCTATCCGATCTACTCGCAGACGGGACACCTGCTTTACGAACGGGAGACCACCAACCGGGGAATCTGGGCGGTGCCATTCTCGCTGGACCGTCTCGAAACCACCGGCGCGCCCATGCTCGTCGCCCCCGGTGGGTTGAGCCCGAGTCTGGGCCGTGACGGAACGCTCTGCTTCGTACGCGCCGACGAGGCTCCCGTCGATTTGGTACGTGTGTCCAGGTCTGGCGCGATCGAGAGGATCGCCGAGCTGGCCGACATGAACACATCGATGGTAGCGCCGGTCCAAAGTGGTGGGGGCTATCGGCCAATGGCTGGACTAAGCCTCTCGCCGGACGGCACTCGCATCGCCGTCGCCCTTGGGGCGCCTGGACAGTTGTGGGCCTACGATCTCGCGCGGGGTTCGGTGTCGCGAGTGGCCGCGGGCACCTTCCCGACGCCTCCCGTTTGGACCACCGCCGATCGTTTGATCTACGCGTCGGCGCGCGAAGCGCGCGCGTGGAACCTGTGGTCTCGACGAGCGGACGCCGCAGGCGACGAGCAACGTCTGACAACGAGTGACGAAGTACAGATTCCGCTGTCACTATCGCCTGATGGATCGTCCCTGATTTTCTCGGAGGGCTCGGGTCCCACCGGAAACCTATTCCGGATGCCGTCCGACGGCTCGGCGCCTGCGCGCCCCCTCTTCGCGAGCCGGACGTGGGGACTCGGCGCGAGCTTCTCGCCCGATGTCAGGTGGCTAGCCTACGAGTCCCTCGAGTCGGGACGCATGGAAGTCTTAGCGCGGCCATTCCCCGACGGAGATCAGCGCATCCAAGTGTCGACGAACGGCGGTGAAATGCCGGTCTGGTCGAGAAGCAACGAGATCTTTTACGTCGCGGGCGGCGGCGTCTCGGCAGTTTCCGTCACCCCGCGCGGCGGCTCGCTCACTGTCTCGAAGCCAATTGTCTTGTTTCCGACGGGGGGCGACACACATCTGGTGTCGGTCTTCGATGTGACCCCGGATGGACAGCACTTTCTCATGCTGCGCTCCCGCGGGCGTCAGCACATCGCGCTCATCTTCAACTGGCCGTCAGATCTCGCGCGGATCGGAACACCTGGCGCTTCCCCTGCCCCATAGTCGTTGTGTTTTCGGATACGCGCTCGAAAGTGGCGAGTTTGGATAGAATCGGGCCCGGCGCGGGCAATCTGAATGGATCTAATAGGCCGCGAGATTGGTTCGTACCGCATCGTGTCGCTGCTTGGTGCAGGCGGGATGGGCGAGGTCTATCGCGCGCGCGATACCAGACTGTTGCGCGATGTTGCTATCAAGATTCTGCCGGGAGTGTTCACGAGCGATCCGGAACGCGCGGCACGGTTTGAACGCGAAGCGCGTGCGCTCGCAGCGATCAGTCACCCGAATATCTGCACCATCCACGACGTTGGCCGAGATGGCGACATCGCCTACCTCGTGATGGAGTACGTTCAAGGAGAGACGCTAACCGCCCGTCTTGAAAAAGGTGCTCTCCCGCTGCGACAGGCTCTCCAACACGCGACAGAGATGGCCGACGCGCTCGACAAGGCGCACCGAGCGGGCGTCGTCCATCGAGACCTCAAGCCCTCCAATGTGATGGTCACCAAAGCCGGGGTGAAGCTGCTGGACTTCGGGCTTGCGAAGCTGCGGCCGCCTGACGCGCGCGGCGGGCTCTCATCGATGGCCACCACGGAGGCGTTGACTCAGACAGGCGCATTGCTTGGCACCGTGCCCTACATGGCGCCAGAGCAACTCGAAGGCCAGGCGACAGATGAACGCACCGATATCTTTGCGCTGGGTACCACGCTCTACGAAATGATGACTGGGCAGCGTACCTTCACTGCTCCGAGCCAGGCCTCTCTCATTGCCGCGATTCTCCAATCCAACCCGCAGTCGATTTCTACGCTGAACCCCCTGATTCCGCCGGCCGTCGATCGGATCGTCGCAGCATGTTTGGCAAAGGATCCGGATGAGAGATGGCAGAGCGCGCGCGACATCACCCTCGCTCTGAAAGGGATAGTTGAAGGCGAGTCGAAGAGTGGGACGCTCGCGCCCGTCGCGAACGGACGACGTGATCGCAAGCGGTTTGCATGGGCCGGGGTCGCCATCGCCTGTGCTCTGGTCGGTATTGCAATGGCGTTGTTGCTGTCGCGTCAACCGCCAGAAAGAGGGCGACAGGTTCAGCTCCAAATCTTGCCGCCCGACAACCAAACGTTCGCGTTCCAGCCGGCGATCTCTCCGGATGGCGAACGGGTCGCGTTTGCAGCGTATTTCGAGTTGGTAAATCAAATCTATGTGCGTCCGTTGAATGCAGTCGCCGCAACAGCGATTCCGGGAGCGCAAGGGGGTCTGCCGTTCTGGTCTCCCGACGGGCGCGAGCTCGGATATGTGGCGCGAGACGGGCTCCAGAAAGTAGACCTCTCGAGCGGCGCGAGACAGACGCTCTGCTCGCTCCCCGGCCGCCTGTTCGGTGCCAGCTGGAATCGCAGTGGAGTCATCATATTCTCGGCAGACGGAAAGTTGTTTCGCGTGGCTTCCACTGGCGGAGAACCAATGCCGCTTGGGGCGGCGGCTGAGGGAGAACTCGGTCGGTACTGGCCGCACTTCCTGCCGGACGGACAGCACTACTTGTACCTCTCGCGAAGTGCCCGCGCCGACCAACGTGGGGTGTACGTCGCATCAATCGACTCAGGCGACCGCAAGCAAGTCGTTCTGACCGGTCACAACGCAGCCTATGCGTCCGGCCACCTTCTGTTCGTCAGGGGAGAGGCGCTTCTGGCTCAGCCCTTCAATCTCGCGTCGTTTGAGCTCAGCGGCGACGCGTTCCCCGTCGCGGAGGGCATCGCGCCCATCCGGTCGCCGGAACCAGGCGTCGCGTATTCAGTTTCCTCCGACGGCGTGCTCGCGTGGGAGCCGGCCGCAACCCACATCGTCCAATTGACATGGGTCGATCGGTCGGGACGAAAGCTCTCCACGCTGGGCGAGCCCGCACCTTATTGGACTCCCGCCCTCTCGCCGGATGAAACACGTGTCGCCGTAGCGCAGAGAGACGAGAAGACCGGCACTCGCGATCTCTGGCTGTTCGACCTTACCAGCGGAGCTCGCCGCCGACTGACGTTCGATCCCGCCGACGATGTGGGTCCGACCTGGTCGCCTGATGGAAGCCGCATCGCATTCTCTTCGAATCGCAGGGGAACTCACGAGATCTATCAGAAGCTCGCGAATGGTTCCGGCGGCGACGAGTTGGTGCTGGCCTCCGCAAGCGGCCCGAATTACATCGAGGACTGGTCGTCCGATGGCAAGTTCCTGGTGTACAACCATCAGCCGCGCGGACCCTCCGACATCTATTTACTTCCGCTGTCTGGCAACCGCACACCGATTCCAGTCACGGCGGCCCGCGCCGGAGACGACATGGGACAGCTGGATCCGAGCGACCGATGGATCGCGTATCGATCGCAGGAATCCGGACGCAGCGAAGTCTACGTGCGCGGCATATCCGAGGACGGCACTACTGGGTCAGGGAAATGGCAGGTCTCAACCGAGGGTGGCGTCGAGCCCAGTTGGCGGGGCGATGGCAAAGAGCTGTTTTACATGTCGGGCCCGACGCTCATGGCCGTCGACGTGAAGACCGCTGGCGTGTCGTTCGAAGCGGGAAAGCCGAACGCGCTTTTCGAGACACGATTGCATTCCGCCGGAACGAGAAACCGCTACGTCGCTACGCGTGACGGCCAGCGCTTCTTGCTCGTTGTCCTGACCGAGCAGAGCCACCATCCCATTCGTGTCACGGTGAATGCGCTGCCCGCGCGATAAGTGGCCGCGCAATCTCAGAACGATAAGGCCAGCCTCTCTCTGTTCGTCGCGCTGCTGTTCGCCTTCCCTTGCCCTTCCTTCTTCTTGTTTTGTGTGGGCGTCCTGCCTGTCGGCGGGCTGGGGCTGGTCTTCGTCAGGTTTGTCCTCGATTCGCTGAAGGATCCTATTGATCGTCGCAGCCCTTCACGTCGTTCTTTACGCGGCGTGTCTGCACTGGCTGGCCCGATTTGCGTCTCGCAGGGTATCGTTGCGTCCGAGTGGGACGCGATGGGCCCCCGTACTCTTCCTCGCCCTTCTCGCGCTCGCCGCCTTTCCAATTTATTCGTTCGACTGCATGGACGGACATGCCTCGATCCGGTGCAACGCGTACCGGCTCCATCTTGGATGGTTCGCCTTCTGGAACCGTGCGGCGACTTCCGCACAAGTACGTAGTGTCCGCCTTAAGGCTGCCTTAAGGCGGACCGTCGTGAAGTCCGTCTAAAGCCGGACATTACGTACTACCGGCACATTCCCAGCACAGTTGACGTGAACGTTTCGGCGGTAATAGGCTCCGCGATTGTGGAATTCGATCAGCTGAAGTTGTCCATGGCGGACAGCTACACCATGGAGCGGAAGATCGGCTCCGGCGGCATGGCCGACGTGTATCTCGCCCACGACGTGCGTCACAATCGCAAGGTCGCCATCAAGGTCATGCATCGCGAGCTCGCGATGCGCGTTGGCGTTGAGCGGTTTCTGAGGGAGATCGAGACGACCGCCAAGCTGCAGCATCCGCACATTCTCCCGTTGTTCGACTCTGGCCGCGTCGAAGGTACGGTGTTCTACGTCATGCCGTACGTCGAGGGGGAGTCGCTGCGCGTCCGGCTCAAGCGGGAGACGCAGCTCCCCGTCGCCGACGCTCTCCGTATTACCACCGAAATCGCAACGGGGCTCAGCTACGCCCACCGTCACGGGGTCATCCACCGCGATATCAAACCCGACAACGTGCTGTTTCAGGATGGCCACGCCGTCGTGGCGGACTTCGGCATCGCGCTCCCCCATCTCGACGAGGACACCCCCAGCCGGATGACAGAGTCGGGGGTCAGCCTGGGCACTCCGTACTACATGAGCCCGGAGCAGGCGGCCGGGCAGCGAGATGTCGATCCGCGGTCAGATATTTACGCCCTCGGCGTCGTGTTGTACGAAATGCTGGCCGGCCACCCGCCGTTCACGGGCACCAACGTGCAGACAGTTTTCAGGAAGGTGCTGTCGGAGGATCCACGACCGCTCACCGAGCACCGCAAGTCGATCCCGCCCCACGTGGATGTGGCCGTCGCACGAGCACTCGAGAAACTTCCGGCCGATCGCTGGCAGACAGCCGCTCAGTTCGCCGAGGCGTTGACAGATGTCGGTGCTCACGGCGGCGCGCGAGCCGCCGCGTTTGGCCAGACCCTGGTTCCGTGGGTGGTAGCCGCAACACTCGCCGTCGCACTTGGGTGGGTGGGCTTTCGCAACGCCCGCCACGAAGTACGGCAGGACGGCCCCGTCCGGTTCGGAGTCGAGTTCGGCGCGGGAATGAAACCCAGCTTCACGCCAATCGTGCGGCTGAGTTCGGACGGACGACAGCTTTTCGCTTCGGCGATGGTCGGCCGCCGTGAGGAAGTCCTTCGTCGTCCGCTCGATCGGCTTGGTATGGAGGTGATTAAAGGCGCCGGTCAGGGCGACCAGGGTACCGAAAACAGCCGACCGTTCGTTTCGCCGGATGGACGATGGGTGGCCTACGCCAAGCAGAAGAAGCTCTGGAAGGTGCCTGTTGATGGCGGGACGGCGATCGAGCTCGCCACAGCCGATTGGGCCGGAGGAAGTTGGGGCAGGAACGGCAAGCTCGTATACACCCGGGCCTACAACACCGGGCTCTGGATCGTCAGTGAGGGCGGCGGCGACGAACGCATGCTCACGAAACCCGACCCGTCCAAGGCCGAATTGGGACACTGGTGGCCGCAGGCTCTGCCGGATGGCGACCATGTCATCTTCACGGCATACCGAACGCCGATCGGGAGCGCCACGATCGAAGTTCTATCTATCAGTTCCGGCGAGCGAAAGGTGTTGCTGACGGGGGGCGTCTACGGTTTCTACGTGCCAACGGGGCATCTGCTCTTTGCCGTGGGCGAGACGATTCGAGCGGTTCCCTTCGATCTCGATCGGCTCGAGGTGAACGGTGTCGCCGTTCCCGTGGTCGATGACGTGGCCATGAATCTCACGGATGGCGCGGCTGCGTTCGATGTTTCGGAGAATGGCACGCTCGCGTATTTGCCGGTCGACTCGTACATCACAGAGACGGACGTCGTGCTGGTGGATCGCAAGGGCAACGCATCGCTCGCCCTCCCCCAGAGCGATCGCTACAACAACCCACGCTTCTCCCCTGACGGCGAGCGCCTATCGGTCGACATCCGTTCCGCCAACTCCATGGGGGATGTGTGGGTGTTCCAGATCGGGCGCTCGGGCGGGACTCGACTGACCGCGGAAGGCGGGCGTGACTTCGGCGCCGAATGGACCCCCGACGGACGCGATCTGATCTACAGCAGCGAGCGCCCGTTCTTCGATCTCTATCGCCGAACGGCGGACGCGAGCCGGCCCGCCGAAGCGCTCACGAGCGGATCCTACGACCACTACACGGGTGCGGTCTCTCGGGATGGCCAGCTGTTCGCGTTCGTCCTCGCGGCTCCCGGCGGAGAGCTCTGGACGATTTCGCTGCGTGGCCAGCCGGATGCAAAGCGCTATTTCGCGAACGGGTTCAATCTCGGGCATCCGATGCTGTCGCCTGATGGCCGCTGGATGGCCTACGATTCTGACGAGTCGGGTCAGGGGGTCGATGTTTTCATCCAGTCGTTCCCCGACCCGCAGGTGAAGCGCGTGAAAGTATCGCCGGCGCATGGATCGGAGCCGATGTGGACCCAGGATGGGCGGGAGCTGGTGTACCGCGACGGCAACAAGGTCATGGCGGTGAGTGTCGACCTCGCAACCGGCGCGACCGGCGCGCCCCGCCTCCTCTTTGAAGGACCGTACCCCGACAATCCTGGGTGGACACGGCCTCGCAGCTACGATGTCACTCCCAACGGCGAGCGTTTTCTCCTGACCAGGCTTTCCGGCGAACAGCACGAGCCGCGGATTGTCGTCGTGCTCAATTGGACGGAGGAGCTGAAGCGGCTCGTGCCGACGATGGCGAAATCACGGCAGTGACGTCATGTCACGACACGTGCGCGAGGTCCGCCGCCTCGACCTCCGGCGCTGGAGGTTCCAAGGCTTATCTCGCGGAATTCGAGGTGGTGCCGCTCTTCATCATCGACGACCTCGGCATGCGCAAGCTCCCGCGCGTGCCGGCAAGCAGCTGGAATCGAACCAACGCAGGCAGCGTCTCTCCCTCTTCAGATGGACGACGACTTTACTGATCGATAGCCGAGCGGTCAGCGCCCGCGGCCGCCGCGCACCCGCGCGCCGCCCCCGCGAGCACCTCCGCCGCTCTGCGGACGGTGCCTGCCTTCGCTAGCCGTGCGCCGCCCTTCGCCAGCCGTGCGCTTCGCACCTTCAATGCGTGCGTCGCGATCGCGATCGAGCTGACCAATGGTGGACCGATCGGGCGGCGTATCCGCGCCGTTCGGACGCTCACGCGGCGTGTCGCGTGCAGTCGTCGGGTGCTCTACCGGTCCCCAGCTGCCGTTGTCGTACTTCTGCCATCCGTCCTCGCCATGTCGATAGACGTTGCCGTCGCGACCCGCGTAAACGCCCTCGTCACCAGCGGCGAGAAAGCCGCTGCCGTTCGGTCCGATGCGGCTCACCATGCCGCCATCATCGGTTCGTGTGACGCGCGTGCTTGCGCCGGTCACGTTGTTGGTGGCGCGCGCGGTATGCGCCCAATCATCGCCACGCTGCACGGCTGCGGTACCCCAACTACCGTAAACCCCGGAGCCCTGAACCGTGTGCGCATAGGTGCCGGTCCGCGGATTGTAGGCTTGGGCAGCCCCGCTTGCGCCGTACGGACCCCACGCCATCGCCCCGCGCGCATAAGTACCTGACACCGGATCGTAGCGGGCAGCAGCGCCGACGCCGCCGTACGGGCCGTAGGCGACGACTCCGCGTTCGTAGACGCCGGTCAAAGTGTTGTAGCGCGCGGCGTAACCGTAAGTCGGATAGTAAGGGATGTAAACGGGGTAGAGGCCGCCGTAATACGTGTAGGGAGGATAGTACCAACCGGTTCCCCAGACCGCGCAGCCCCACGCTATCGTTACGCCGGTATAGCCCGGCGCCGCGGCGAACGTCACCCAGTCGGCGCTGCTATCGACGACCGTCACGTAGGTCACGTGATGCACGGGGGAGCTCACGGGAATCGTGTGGATCGCCGGCGGCACGATGCTGGCGACGACCCAGGGGCCAATCGGCGTACTGGCGATGAACCACACTCCTTGAACGCACAGGTAATAGTCACTTCCAACCTTGAGCACGTCCCGGTTGGTGTTGACGGCATACTTCACGGTTGTCCCCTCGATGGACTGAAATTGCGGTTCGCCTTCGTACACGACCGGTGGCGCCTCCATCGCAGCTTTGCTGACCTTAGCCACCTGCGGAATCTGCGCTAGCACGACGGCCTCCGCCGCCTGCGGTGTTCCCGGAACGGAAGCGAGCACGCGAGCGCGCGGGTGTTCGAGGCCGATGCGGGCGAAGTCGGGCGGCAGCGCCGGCGTCGCAAACGTCCACGGGCCGTCGAAGCCTGGCGCGGAGAACCAGCGCCCTGCCACGAGGTAGTAGACCGGGCCGTTGCGTCCGAGGCGGAACACGTCGCTGTCGGTGTTGCTCACCCAGAGCAGATCGCTCGTGGTCGACACAGGCACGTAGTTCGGCGCGCCGCGCAGAAGGATCACCTCCGCCGGCGACGTGCTGACGAATACGGACGGGACGGCGCCTGCCACTGGCTTGCGGCTGCGCACGCTCGCCGTGACGTCCTTCCAGTTCTGGTCCGCTGGCAGGCGGTTGAAACTCTCGGGCAGGCGGTCGGCGGCAACCCAAGGGCCGTCGAGCCCCGGCGACTGCAACCACAGGTCGTCGATGCGAAGGAACAACATTCCGGTCGGGCCGTGCTCGAAGACGTCCCAGTTCGTATTGATCGCGTAGCGGAGGTCGTTATCCTTGATGACACTCCAGATTGGACGCCCGTCGAACGCGACCAGCACCGCAGGCTTGGCGCTGAAGAGGATCGTCGGCGGATCGGCTTTCACGCCATTGACGTTCTTCGCCTGGATCCGGCTTCGGTCGAGTCCCGCGAGCACGCGATCGAGAGCGATCACTCGCTCGAATTCGGGCATCGCGATTTCGACGTCACGCACGATCGCTCGAACGCGATCGCGAGTCTGCGGGCCGAAGTTGGCTTCGGTGATCCGCAGCGTCGCAAACCTCACCAGACGCTCGGCCATGGCCACGTCTGTCTCCGCTTCGACCTTGAGCATGCCGATCGCCGGCTGCGCGTCGCCGGCGGCGGAATGGGCCACGGCGACATAGGCGACGAGATGCTTCTGCTCCTCCCAGCTCGCGATCTGCGGCTGGTAGATCTGCAGGCGCGCACCCGTCGCGGTCGTGTAGAGCCGCGGCCAGCCCGGATCGGCCGACTTCGAGGCGGCCGGCTCAACCGCGGCCGCTCGTCGCGGCTGGATCGCGATGGCCGCGGTGACCAACAGTGCCGCAACCAACATGGTCCGCGCGGCGTCGATGATTCGTCGTGTAAGGATCACGGTAAACCGCCTACTTCTTTTTGAACGTCTCGTCGACTTGTTTCTTGATGCTCGAGTAGTTCTTCGCGAGCAGCTTCTCTTCATCCTTTGTGAGGATTCGGAACGGCACGCGCAGCAGGCTCTCCGCGAACTTCACGTTCAGCCAGTGCTGGCCATGCGTGATTCCGCCAGGCACCTTGAAGAACAGCTGCCCGATGCAGCCGCGAGTCGGACTGAGCTCCACCTGATCCCACGCCATCACCGGCGCGCCAAGTTCGGCGAAGAATCCGATGCGGCATGGGCGGCTCGCTTCGGGCGGAAAATAGTTGATCGAGTCACGCGCGACCGAATTGCGCTGCTTCAAGGCGTTCAGATTGGCGCCGCGGAATTCTTCGACCGTGGCCAGGGGAATCGTCTGGCCGCCGGGCATTTCCATCGAGATTGCATCACGCCGCATCTCGTACGCCTTGCGCCCGGAGCGAAGCGTCACGCCAATATCGAGCATCAACCAGTCCTGGCCGACCGACGCGTTCGCCGTACGGTAGCCAAGGACGGCGTAGCCCTCGTTGTTATAGGCGACGCGCACATAGGTTCCCTCGAGGGTCATGACCTGCGGCACGCCTGGCTGGGGGATTGGCACGGTCGGCATCTGTCGTTCACCCTGGGCGCGAGTCGGAACGACCGTCGGCGCGGCCGCCAGCATGGCGACGAGCGACAGGGCGAGGCGGTTTCTCTTAGTCATCGGTACACTCCAGTCATCGAAGCGATGCCGCGAGCGCGAAAGGCGGTCGCGGCCGACGATGGCGAAATCACGGCAGTGACGTCATGTCACGACACGTGCGCGAGGTCCGCCGCCTCGAGCTCCGGCGCGGGAGGTTGCAACCTCTGCACGCGACCCTGAATGGCATCGAGCCTGACGCGTTCGCCCGTCTTCAATCGAGTTGTGGCCTGCTTCACGTTGGCGAGCGCAGGGAGTCCGTACTCCCGGGCAATCGTCGACGCATGCGAGAGAACGCCCCCGATTTCGACGATCACTCCTGAGGCGAGCGTGAAGAGCGGTGTCCAGGAAGGATCCGTCGCGGGAGCCACCAGAATGGCGCCGCGCTTCATCCGCGTGAAGTCACCAGGGTCGCGCACAATCACGACCTCGGCCTCGACACAGCCCCCGCTGACAGGTTGTCCCGTCAGCTCAGACTCGTCCGCCGGGCCGCCGCTCACTCCCGCCATGCGAATCAATGCCGGCAGGGTCGAGGCACGCATCAGCAGCGGCATGCGAATCGCCGCGTGTCGTTCCCGTTCGGCCCGCCGGGTAGCCACGATGGATCGGAGCGACTCGGGCGCTTGCTCGCCTTCGATGATCGAAGCGACCTCGCGCATGTGGATCATGAAATAGTCTTCCTGCCAGTCGAGCCATCCCCGCTCGACGAATCGGTTCGCGAGCACGAGGTGCCAGGCGCGCACCCTATCGAGCACGCGAACGAGATCGGACCGCACCTGTTCCCGCCAAACGTAGTACTGCTTGATCTTGGCGATGGATCGCCGAACCGCCGGAAGCATCGTCCGCTTCTGCCACCATGACAGGCGCTGCTCGAACGCGATCCACGCCTGCTCGGCCGCGAGCTCCCGCTCGACTGTCTGGTCAACGCTTGCTTCGGGGTTGTCGTTGAGATGCGCACGCAGCGTGCTGAGCAACAGCGACGGATCCTCGTGGTACCGCGGCAACGACCAGTCGTATTCATAGCTTCCGCGATGCCCGTACTTCTGCAGGAAGCCTTCGAACTTCGCGAGAAACGCCGTGCCTCGAAGGGCCGTGCGCAGTTCCACCAGCCCAGGCGTCTGTCTCGCAAGGTACGCGGCCACGGCCGGCTCACGGCGCGCGCTCTCCGCGAGGGCAACAAGATCGAACGCCTGCTGAGCGCTCACCGATCGCCGGCCTGTCGCCAGTTGCGGATAGACGAGCTGCTCGAAGGAAAATCCCACTCGTGCACAGGCCTTCGTGACGGGCCCTTCATGGAATGTCACTCCCGAGAGCAGCAGCACGGGCTGCATGGACTCGGCAGCGCCGGCCAGCCAGCGCTCGATGACGGCCCACACCTGATGATCCGGCAGATCTGCGGGATCGGCCGCGAACTCCTTCAGGCAGGCGCGGGTTCTTGACTCGTGCTGCCGGATGACGTCGGACGCGCGAACGTGCCGCCACAAGAGACTCAGGAGATCTGGCAGGCAGGCGAGGGTTTTCGCGGTCGGGCGCGGCACGGCTTCATCGCTCGGCTGAATCGCCTCTGCGTGTCCCATCGACCTCAACATCACCGCGGGAGCGACGTTGCCGAGCGCACAGACTCGGCGCAATTGCGACAGATTGAAATACAGGCGCCCGTGAAACGACTTCACGATGGGCCCCAGTTCCGCTTCCGGTGCGGCGAGCGAACCCAGATATTGGCGCTCTGCACGGTTGAACGTTTCTTCGAAGACAGAGAGCGCCTGGAAGCAGGTGAGATCCGGTAACACTTCAGCGACGTTCGCGCGCGTCCATTCCGTCTCGTCGACGGCGCCGAGGCTCGTCGTCACGGGCCGCGTCTGCACGATCCAGAAGCGGTTGCCGTCGTGGCACCACTCGATGTCCTGGGGCGCGCCGTACTCGCGTTCGATCGCCGTCGCGATAGCGGCGAGCTCGCCGATCTGAGGCGCTGTCAGTGATGGGATCGACTGATCGCCGACTCCCTTCTCGCCGATGCGGCTCCATCGAAGAACGCCGTCCTGTTTGCCGACGACGAACTCGTCTGGATCGATCTGGCCGCTCACGAGTGCTTCGCCGAGACCCCACGACGCGTTCAGCACCACCTCCTCGGCCGCCCCGGTGACCGGGTTGATCGTGAACCCCACGCCAGCCGCGACGGGGTGAATCATCCGTTGAATGAAGACGCCCATCGCGATCTCGTCGATCGAGATCCCTTTGGCGCGCCGGTATTCGAGCGCCGGCGCCGCGTGCGCGGACGCGCGGCACGCAACGACGGCTTCGGCGAGGCCAGCTCGAGGGACGTTGAGCAGGGTCTGGTGAATCCCCGCAAACGATTCCCCCTCGCCGTCCTCACCAATCCCCGACGAGCGGACGGCAAACAACTCGTCCGCACGAAGGGTGTCGAACCACGGGTGGTCTGCGACCGCCGCAACGTCCGCGCCGGTCGCCGTCGCCAGAACAATCAGGCCGTCCGGAACCGGGAAGCCGGCCTGCTTCAGGCGAGCGCAGTTGTATGCTTTCGCCCCAGAACGGGCCTGATCCTCAGATGCGATCTGATCGAGCGAGATGATCGTAGAAGGTCTGCTGGTCACCGTTGTCACCTCTGATTTCCGTTAGCGCTTGGGTGGATAGTTCTTGAAGAGTTTTTCCGCGGCCTTGTTGATGTCTTTCTCGCGCTTCTCGGGCTTCGCGTTGACGTCGATTTCCTTGCTGGCGACTCCCCTCCACACGACGCCGTTGGTGCCGGCGTTCATCACGTCGACGACGAGCGTCCCGGTCAGAATTTCCTGAGTCGTCGCAGTTCCCGAACGCATTCCACCAAAGCGCGGACCGGCCCAGCCAGAGCCGAGCATGTTGATCTGCAGGTTCTCGTCGAAGCTCGCATGGTAGGCCACCAGCACATTGGGGTTCGCGTTCGCGTCAACCTTGGTGAGCCCCTTGAGTGTGAGCTGTGTGTCGATCGCCCCGACGACGCGCTTGTGGTTCAGCTCGTTCGGCAGATTCGTGCCGCGAGTCCAGGCGTAGGTTCGGAACGTGGAGAAGTTGGCGGCCTTGTCGAAGTCATACGTGACACTCTGGGCAACGGCGATGGTGCCGAGCAGAGCCATGCTGACGGCGGTGGCGAACGTGGCGATACGCATCCTCTGTCCTCCTTGTGGCGCGACGTGTGTCGCGCGTTTCGTCGGGACTCAAGGCAAGTTCCGGGCCGCACACACAAACGCACCGAATACGAAAAACGACAGGAATTTTGAGTGTGCACGGCGGGAGCCGTTTCAGAGCCTCAGAGTGCGTCTGCTCGTCAGAGCACACCGTGGCCCGATCGGTACAGGTTGCGTTAGAGAGCGAAATACAAAAACAAGCGATCAGGAGATCAGGAGAATTCTGTGTTTTCGAAAGAATGCTCCTATCGCGGATTTCAGATCGCTGTAGCTCGACGCAGTACGTAGGGCGGGTCTTGCCTTGTAGACCCGCCCTGTATGAAGCCATCGTGCCCCTGATTGCCGGGTCTGGCGAACAGACCCGGCCTACATGCGAGCGCTACAGCGTTTCGAAAAGCGCTTCTAGGATTTTTGCCAGAGCCGGTATCCGCCGAGGAAGGCGTGGCGGTTGCTGCCCGAGCGGACACCCGGCGGCAGCCGGCGGAGGTACTTCACGTTTTCACCACCGATACAACGTCATCGACTTCGAGCGCCGTTCTCAGTCGCTTGGTGACGTCGGCGACACGTCGCCGCCACTTCTTCTTTCCACATTTCTTGAGGGCGGCCTTCCCCACGTGCTCTTCGTAGGTACGGCCGTTCTTGAAAGGCAAATGAGCAAGTTCCATCGGCACGATCACGCCCTCGACGATCATGGCGCTTCCCAGCCCCGTGCCCAGACCGAGGAACAGCATTCGCCCGCCCTTGTAACTGCCCAGCGCCTGCATCGCGG
Organism: Vicinamibacterales bacterium; assembly: GCA_963761975.1. Taxonomy (GTDB): domain Bacteria; phylum Acidobacteriota; class Vicinamibacteria; order Vicinamibacterales; family JAMQPK01; genus JAMQPK01. Next base: position 817,105 of record CAVXIR010000006.1, on the reverse strand, counting down.
CATCGTTGATGACCTTGATCGGGCAGCCGAACGCCTTGCGAAAATCGACGCGCACCCACCCAGGACCAAGATTTTTCGGCTCCTGCGCCGGCCTGCCGTTTTTCACCGGCCCAGGAAAGCCGATCGATACAGCCGAGTAATCCCATTCCCCAATAGCGCGGCGGACCAGACGCACCATTCGCCAGGCCGTCATCCGGGGCCCCGACGGAATCTTGACCGGCGTGCGCTGGCCGGTCGCGAGAACCTTGACGGCCGAACCGCCGATATCGACGACGAGGATCTTCACGACCGAGTACCGGCTAACTCACCGGCCTGTCGCTCGAGATGCCCACCGAATTGATAGCGCATCGCCGATAACAGACGGCCGGAAAAATCGGCCTCGCCTCGAGAGGCAAACCGTTGAAAGAGGGCTGCACTCAGCACCGGCGCCGGAGCAGATCCTTCGATGGCGGCGAGGATCGTCCACCGACCCTCGCCCGAGTCGGAAACGCGACCCGAGAAATCGCGCAGATCCGGCTGTTCGAGTAAGGCTTTCGCCGTGAGATCGAGCAGCCATGACGCGACGACGCTCCCGCGGCGCCAGAGCTCGGCGATCTCGGCGACGTCGAACTGGTACTGATAGTGCTCGGGATTTCGCAGCGGTGTCGTCTCTGCGTCAACTGCGCTGTGCCGCATTCCGACATCTGCGTGCTTGAGAATATTGAGACCCTCCGCGTACGCCGCCATCAGGCCGTATTCGATGCCGTTGTGAATCATCTTTACGAAATGACCTGCTCCCGCCGGACCGCAGTGCAGGTAGCCATTTTCGGCTGTGCCCGTGCGGTTCTTGCGCCCGGGAGTACTCGCGACTGCGCCAGGACCAGGAGCGAGCGACTCGAAGATGGGATCGAGTCGAAGCACCGCGGACTCTGGTCCGCCGATCATCAGACAATAGCCGCGCTCGAGCCCCCAAATGCCGCCGCTCGTACCCACATCCACGTACTGGACACCCTGCTTCTCGAGCTGCCTGGCTCGACGAATGTCGTCGACGTAGTAAGAGTTTCCGCCATCGATGACGATGTCTCCAGGTTGCAAGCGGCCGGCGAGCTCGCCGATCACCCCGTCAACGGCCCCCGCCGGAACCATCACCCAAACAACTCTCGGCGCGGCGAGACTGCCAATCAGGTCGTCGAGCGAGCTGCTTCCCTTTGCACCTTCCTCGACGAGGGTTCGGACGTTGTCTGCATCCGAATCGAATACGACGCAGTCATGACCGTCGCGGAGCAACCGCCGAACCATGTTGCCGCCCATTCTCCCGAGGCCAATCATTCCAAGTTGCATGACATCTCCTTCGCGTCACACGCGGGCGAGTGATGGCGACCGATCGCCCACGGCAACGATCGCCGAACACAACTGCAGAGCGACAAATATCCAATGCAAAGAGGTGCTCGCATAACCCACGGTGAGCGCATCGGTCGCGACGAACATCTCCCAGAACGCAAGGTTCGCTGTGCCAAGAAGCACTTCCATCGCCACGGCGGTCAGATGCCACGCTGCCAGAGGAGCCGCGCGCCAAAGGACGACAGTCAGTATCAAGGCAAGGCCGTGCGCTTCGACAAAGCCGATGGCGGCGTGCGGCGCACTTGCGAGCAGCCGTCCCTGCGGGCCGAGGCCATAGAGCACGCCTCGAATATCAAACAGCAGGCCGGCTAACCCCGCCATCCCGATATAGAGCGCGTTGGCGCGAAGAATCAGACGACGCATCTCGGTTGTCATAAGCCCTCATCGGTGATTGGGTTGAACCACAGGGTTGAACCAGCCGCCGTCTGGAGCGATCGCGTCAGATTCGCCAGGCCCAAACGTACCCGGGTCATACGCGTGCACAGGCGTGACATCGCCAAGCACGGGATCCACGATGCGCCAGGCTTCTTCCACGTAGTCCTGACGCGCAAAGCGCGCGGACACGCCTCGAACCGCGTCGGTCAGGAGCTCTTCGTATGCACTCGTCCCCGCGGGATCGGAATGCTCGCTCACGGTGAGCTCGAGGGACTCGCCGCGCAATCCCTCTCCTTGCACCTTGACGAAGGAAGAGATGGCGATCGTGTGCGAGGGCGTGACACGAAACCGGAAGTAGTTGGCGGGCGGCGCAACCTCGGTGAACACAGCCGGCGGCTGCCGGAGCGTGACGACGACTTCCGTTGCGGTCGTTGCCAGACGTTTCCCGGCACGGATGTAGAACGGGACGTCCTTCCAACGCCAGGAGTTGATCCAGAGTCGAAGCGCCACGAACGTTTCGACCGTTGAATCCGATCTCACGCCTGCTTCCTCACGATAGCCGCGAAATTGCCCGCGCACGACGTCTTCCGGCCGAAGAGGCGCGATGCTCTTGAGCACTTTGACTTTCTCATCCCTCACGAGCTCGGGTTCGACACCGGGTGGAGGCTCCATCGCCACGTTCGTGAGCAGCTGCAAGAGATGGTTCTGCACGACGTCTCGAATGGCGCCGGTCTGGTCGTAGAACTGTCCTCGGCCATCGACGCCAAAGGACTCGGCCATCGTGATCTGCACGCTGGCGACATACTGCCGGTTCCAGATTGGCTCGACGAAGGTGTTGCCAAATCGAAAGAACAGCAGGTTCTGGACGGCGTTCTTTCCAAGGTAATGATCGATGCGGAACACGTTCCGCTCCTCGAAGATGCGGTGCACTGTCTGGTTCAGCGTCTGCGCCGTGTGCAGGCCCTGACCGAACGGCTTCTCGATAATCACGCGTCCGCTCCGTGAAGTGCCGGTGCGTCCGAGCTGATCGAAAACCAGGCCGAACACTTTCGGTGGAATCGCCAGGTAGTGCGCCGGGCGCCCGCTCGGACCCAGGGCCGCGTGAAGTCGCGTGAATGTGCCGGTGTCGCCGTAGTCACCGTCGATGTAGACCAGCGCACGCATCAGGCAGTCGAGGGCGTCGCGGTCGACCTGCGCGTGACGCTCGACGCTGTCTCGAGCCCGCGCGCGAAGCTGGTCGAGCGTCCAGCCCGACTTCGCGACCGCGATCACGGGCATCGTGAGGTGGCCGTGTCTGGCCATGCCATGAAGGGCAGGGAAGATTTTTTTGTAGGCCAGATCGCCCGTCGCCCCAAAAAAGACGAGCGCATCCGCAGGCGTCGCGATCATCGCGTCAACTCCAGTTCGTCGTAAGTTCCCTCTTCAACGGCGCGGGGAGGTTGCGGCGAGCGAAGGTCTTGACCCGCCGTAGCTCGTGTCAGTTCCGGCGAGCGAAGGCGGTCGAAGTACAGGTCACCGCGGTGCTGAAGGAGCAGCGCGACGAGTGCCGTCCATCCTGTCTGGTGGCTCGCGCCCAGGCCGGCGCCCGTTTCCCCATGAAAGAACTCGTGAAAGGGCACGTAGTCGCGCCAGTGCGGATCCTGCTGAAAGTGTTCGTTCGCGCCAAAGACCGCACGCCGGCCGCCAGTGGCGTCGTCGCGTACGAAGATGCGCGTCAGGCGACGCGCCAGCTCATCCGCCACTTCCACCAGCGTCATCCACTGCCCGGAGCCCGTCGGGCACTCGACGATGAACGAGTCGTCGTAGTACCGCGCGAACGCGGCGATGGCCTGGATCAGCAGGAAATTCATGGGAAACCAGATCGGTCCCCGCCAATTCGAGTTCCCGCCAAAGACGCGGTTATCCGACTCGCCTGGCAAATACGCGATTTCGTATTGCTGACCGCCAACGCCGAACCCATATGGTCGTTCCGCGTGCACGCGCGAGAGCGACCGGATGCCGAAGTCGGACAGGAACTGAGTTTCGTCGAGCACACGCCGCAGAATTTCGACCAGCCCGCCGCGATCGACGACCGACAGCAAGCGCCTGCCCTCTCGCCCTGGCTCAACATAGGACGGGAGGATGCCCTTGAGAAACGTCCGGCTCTTGAGCACGCCATCGACCGTCCGCTCGATGATCGGCAGACGTGCAAGCGCCGCCGGCTCCATCACGCTGGCCGCAAAGAGCGGCACAAGACCGACCATCGAATAGATCTTGAGCGGCACCCGCTCGGCGTCGTGGCGGATGACGTCGAAATAGAAGTGGTCCTCAGCGTTCCACAGCCCGACGCCCCCTGCCGCCGTTCGCTGCAGCACATTCGCAACGATGACAAAGTCCTGACCGAACCGGTGCACCATCGGCACATAACGGGGATCGTGCAGGGCCAGCTCGAACGCGATGTCGGCCATGTTCAGCTGAAACATCGCCATCCAGCCGGTGGCGTCCCCCTGTTCGAGAGAGCCGCCGGTCGGGAGTGGACGGTCGCGGTCGAAGACGCCGATGTTGTCGAGCCCGAGGAACCCGCCGCTGAAGATCCCCTTGCCCTCGCTGTCCTTCCGGTTGAGCCACCAGCTCAGCATGAAGACGAGCGGCTCGAACATCGCTTTCAGAAACGTGAGGTCCCCCTTCCCGGTCTGCAGTCGATCGATCTGGTAGATCTGCCACACTGCCCACGCCACGAGCGGAGGATTGACCGCGTTGAAGTCCCATTCGTAGGCCGGAATCGCGCCATACGGGTGCTGCGATCGAGGGAGCGTCAGCAGCCGCATCTGCTGCTTCGCAAACGCCGGATCGATCGCAGCCATCACCACGGCTTGAAAGGCGAGGTCCCACGACGCGTACCACGGGTATTCCCACTTGTCCGGCATCAGGACAACATCGGCGTTGTAGAAGTGAAATGCCCAGTCGCGGTTCCGTCCGTTCAACCGCTCGGGAGGCGGTGCCGGCTGCCCGGGATCGCCCTGCAGCCAGTGATGCACGTCGTAGTGGTAAAACTGCTTCGACCAGAGCAGCCCGGCAAACGCCTGACGCTGCACGAGCCGTTCATCGGCGCTCTGGTGGGGTCGATGCACGCGGTCGTAGAACTCGTCCGCTTCGATGCGCCGCCGGCTGAATGTGGCGGCAAAACCTGCGAAGGGTCTGGCCTTCGCGACGAGGGAGAGACGAGTCTGCACCGTCAACGTTTCGCCAGGTTGAACCATCGCCCGAACGTGTGCGGCCGCTTTGCTGCCGCGCTCCCCGTTCACCTGCTCCCGCCGGCCGTGCACGACGGCGTCATTGATGCCGTCCTTCACAAATCGCGACGCGCTGGGAGCTCCGAACAGCCGTTCGGCGTTCGTGTCGTTTTCGGTGAACAGGACCTCGACAGGGCCCCCGTTCTCCGCCCGCACGTACCACCAGCGATCTCCCAGGTCTGGATGATGCGTGTGAGCTTCACCCGTGCCGATGCTCTCGATCGCGTGTCGCCGCGCCCCGGGATTCCACGACCAGGTGTTTCGGTACCAGAGATGGGGCAGGACATGAATCGGCGCCGGGTCAGGGCCGCGGTTCACCGCACTGATGCGGCACAGCACATCGTCGGCACCGGCTTTCGCATATTCGACGAAGACGTCGAAATAGCGCTGCTGACGAAAGGCGTCGCCGATCGCATCGAAGAGCTCGGTACTCGGGTTCGTGCGGCCCGCGGCGCAGATTCTCGTCAACAAGATTGCCGTACGGAAATGCGACCTGCGGGTACTTGTAGAGCATCCTCGCGTACGAGTGCGTGGGCGTGTTGTCGAGATAAAAGAAGTACTCCTTGACGTCCTCGCCGTGATTGCCCTCACGGTTCGAGAGGCCGAACATCCGCTCTTTGAGGATGGGATCGCGCTCGTTCCACAGCGCGACGGCCAGGCAGAGAATCTGGCCCCGGTCGCAGAAGCCGGCGAGACCGTCTTCGTTCCAGCGATACGCGCGGCTGCGCGCGTGATCGTGGGGAAAGTAGTCCCAGGCATTGCCGTCGGCGCTGTAGTCCTCGCGCACGGTTCCCCACGCGCGATCGCTGACGTAGGTGCCCCAGCGCTGCCAGTCGGCCCTGCCTGTTGCCGTCTCTGCGAGCCGGCGCTGTTCTGCTGTCTTGGACACGTCAATTTCCCTTCATGCCACCGAGACAACCGCCGTGGCCGGAGCGCCGATCGGCGCGGGCTCTTCCGCGTCCCACTTCACGAGCTTCAAATCAAGCACAAACGTGGCGTAGATGACCGGTACCAGCAGCAAGGTGACGAACGTCGCGAACGTGAGGCCGCCAATCTGCGCGTAGCACAGCGGTTCCCAGAGTGGTCCGCCATGCGCCGCCAGCGGAAAGAGGGCAATCACCGTGGCCGCAACCGTGATCAACACCGGACGCAGGCGAAGGATGCCGGCGTCGAGCAGCGCCTCCTGGAGGGGCGCACCGTGCTCATGCCGCTCTTCGATGAAGTCAAAGAGCACGATGATGTGGCTGACGATCACGCCAATCAGGCTGGCGATGCCAAGGAACGCCATGAAACCGAAGGGCGATCCCATGAGCCAGAGTGCCGCCAGCGCGCCCACCACGCCATAAGGAATGGCCGCGAAGACGATGACCGGCTTCACCGCATTCTTGAACTGAAACACGAGCGCCAGGTAGATCATCACGATCGAGATGACCATCACGATGGTGAGACTCCTGAAGCTCTTCACCTGTTCCTCGTATTCGCCGCCGATCTCCATTCGATAGCCGGTCGGAAGCGCTTCGCGGAACTTCTCGAGCCGCGGCATCGCCGCCGAGAGCACTTCGGAAGGCAGCACGCCTGCGGCCGAGAATGTGGAGATCGTCACTGTGCGGAACTGGTTCCTGCGCTGCAGCTTTTCGGTCTGCATGTCGTACACAATGGAAGAGATCGACTGCAGCGGCACCTTCTGGGTTCCTTGCCCTGAGTACACATACAGACTTCGGATATCCGAAAGTTGTGCGCGTTCGTCCATACGAAGACGGGCCACGACTGGAATCTGCTCGTCGCCCTCGCGCAGCGTTGCGACTGCCACACCCGACATCGCGGAGGCCGACGCTGCGGCGACGTCATAGTTCGTGAGCCCGGCGAGATTGGCCTTGTCCGAATCGGTGCGGAGGCGAACGACGAAGCTCTCCGGTCCCCAGTTGTCACGCACTCGGACCGCGGTGGGAACCGCGCGCAAGATATCCCCAACCTCCCCGGCCAACCGGCGCAGCGTGGCGATGTCCTCTCCGGACACGCGAACCGCGACCGGGATGCCCACCGCCGAACCCGTTTCGAGCTCACGCACGTCGAGCCGCACGCCCGGGATCGACGAGCTCAACGCAGCCTGCACCTTTCCGAGCAGCGGCCTCGTGTCGTGCGTATCGAAGACCTCGATGAGCACCTGTGCGTAGTTCGGCTGCCGCTGTTCGGGAGAGGCGGACAGCCAGAAGCGCGGACCGCCGCCGCCGACGAACGTCGTGAGCGATTTGAGGACTTCGCGAGGACGGCCGTGATCGTCCGAATGTTCCTTCGCATACTCGCCGGCGATGCGCCGTATCGTGTCCTCGACCTGCCCGGCGACGCGATTGGTGGCCCCAACCGGCGCGTCCTCCGGCAGCCAGACATCGACCCAGGAGAGGTACTGCAAATCGACCGGGAAGTACTGCTGCTTCAGCTGACTCGCGAACACGCCGCCGAGCACGAGAACCACGAGCGACGCGGCCAGAAATGCCCAGCGATGCCGGATGGCCGCGCTCCCGACGCGGTAGTACGCCGCGGCAAATCCGGTCTTGCGCCGCTCCTCGATCGGCTTCTCCACCTTCGGCCGCAGCAGGTAATAGCCCAGCAGCGGAATGAACGTCATGGAGACGATTCGAGAAGCCACGAGCGAGCTCCCGATGACGATGGGCAGACTGTAGAGAAAGTTCCCGGAATCGCCCGGCAGCAACAGGAATGGGAGGTACGCCACGATATTGGTAATGGTGGCGAACATGATCGCGTTGGCGAGCTTCGTCGGTCCCCACCACGCCGCAACGACCCGCGGGTGCCCCGCCGCCAGATCACGTTTGATTGCGTCGCCGGCGACGACCGGATCGTCGACGAGCAGGCCGAGCGCGATGATGAGCGACGCAATGGACACCTGTTGGAGATCGATGCCCAGCATGAACATCATGCCGAACGTCATGGCGAGCGTGATCGGGATCGACAACGCCATCAGCAGCGCCGATCGCCATTCCCAGAAGCCGATGAGCGACACCAGCACGACGAGCACGACCGCCTCGTAGAGGCTGCCCATGAAGAGATGAATGTTCTCCTCGACCTGCCGCGGTTGATCCGACGTGCGCGCCAGCACGAGGTCGCGCGGCATCTGCGCGCGGAGCTCCTCGAGCCGTTCATCCACGGCGACCGCAAAGTCGCTGATCTTCTGGCCGGCGCGCATCTGGATCGAGAGCGTCACCGCACGCGACCGGCGCCACGTGCCGTCCGCGGCGCGGGCGCCGAAGTAGTTCAGGTACTGCGCCGGGCTTTCGTACCCCCGCGCGACGGTCGCGACGTCGCGCAGGTACAGCGAGCGTCCGTTCTCCGCCGAGACGAGCACGTCGCCGATCTCCTGTTCGTTCTTGAACTCGCCGGAAGGATCGACCGTGAGCTTCTTGTCCCCCGATTCGATGACGCCGCCGGGCATGGCGATGTTGCGGGCGCCGAGGATTCGCTCCAGCGATCCCACCTTGAGGCCATATGAGGCGAGACGCTCCTGTGAATACTCGAGGTAGACGCGCTCCTGAAGCAGACCCGACCGCGTGACCTTGGAGACCATCGGCAGCGTCTTCAGCGTGCGGGTGATGAGGTCCGTGTAGTCGTCGAGCTCACGATAGCTGTACTTGTCGCCGGCAACCGCCGCGAGGCGAGCGCGCGTGTCTGCCGGTTCCCGAATGACCGCGACCGGCCACGCATCCGGGTGAAGTTCCGATGCTCGCAGGCGGTCTTGCATGAAGCGCTGCACGTACTCCACAAGGGCGGGGTCGTCCTTATTCGACGCGGCATCCACGCCGACGAAGCCGCGACCAACGATCACCCTCGCATCGTGGAGAATCGAGTCGGCCGTCGCCGCCTCGACAAAGTTTCGCAGGGGCCGGCGCACGAGTTCTGCAGGTACCGAGGCTGGAGTGCCTTGCACCAGCGTGATGCGCGGAGCGCCACCGGTCGGTCCGGCGGCAGCACGCGTCGCCTCGATTTCCTTTCTAAGGCTCTCGGCGCGCGCGGCGATTTCATCGTCCCCGACTCGCGGGCTGGCGACGGTGAGCATCAACGCGGCCGTATCGCCGAAGTCCTTCACGAAGTCGATCGGGCCGGCGCCGTCGGGCAAATCGGTGATCGCGTCGAGCTTGAGCTTGATGTCGTCGAACTCCTTGCCGACCTCCCTGGTTCCCTCGACCAGCGTGATGTAAACGGCGGTTATGCCCGTCCGCGTGTTCGACTCGATTTTCTCGACCTTGACGTTCTCGCCGATCTTCTCCTCGATACGGCGCGTCACCAGCTGCTCGATCTTCTCCGCGCTGGCGCCGGGCCAGGGGCAGAGCGCCAGCGCCTGCCGGATCGGGATGTCCGGATCCTTGCGCTGCGGCATCTGCACGTATCCGTAGATGCCCCACAGCACAGTGGCGATGAGCAGCACCCACGAGACCTGCTGTGTCTCCGTGAAGAAGCGCGCCGTGTTGTGCGTCCGTTCGATGGCCTGCTGTTCGTTCTGGTGGTGAGACATGAAAATTCCTCGCTATTGAAGGACGCGTACAGATTCGCCGTCCTGGAGCAGGTTCGCGCCGCTGACGACGACCCGTTCGCCGCCACTGACTCCGTTGAGCACGGCGATGGCATTACCCATCACCTCGCCGAGCTCAACCCGCCGGCGGCGAGCCACGTCGAGCGCACCCTGCCGCTCCACGACGAGCACAGCAAATTGACCATCTGGCTCAGAGCGGACGACCGCCGTCAGGGGCACCGCCAGCGGTCGCGCGCCGGCCAGCCGGCCGCCACCCGGCGTCTCACCGATCGCGACGGTGCCGATCATCCCAGGCCGTAAGCGGCCATCTCTGTTGGGGATCGTGATCTCGACGTCGAACACGCGGCTCTGCGGATCGGCGGCGGGCGCGATGGCCGTGACACGGCCGGCAAAGGTCGTCGTGGCAACGGCCTCGACGATCACGTCGATCGCATCGCCGAGGCTGACCGATCGAATCATCCCGTCAGGGATGCCGAATCGCGCTTTGACCGAGCTGAGGTCGCCCAGCACGAATCCGACGGTGCCCGCAGAAGCCAGCGTGCCCACTTCGATGCGCCGCTCGAGAATCATCCCTCCCGCGGGCGAGACGAGCGTGCAGTCACGAAGGGCGTTCAGGGCGAGCTCGATGTCTGCGCGCGCCGCCGTCACTCTCGCGTCTGCGGAGTCGAACGCGGCCTGCGCCGCATCGAGGTCGGGCTTGATGAGGCTGGCGGCCGCGAACAGCGTCTGCGCACGCGCGAGATCCAAACGCGCCTTGACGAGCGACGCTTCGCCCTCGGCAAGCTTCGCGCGACCCTGCGTGACGCGCTCCTGGTAATCGGCCTCGCGAATGCGCGCGAGCACGGCGCCTCGGGTGACGAGGTCGCCAGGCTGCGCCGCCCGCGACTTCCCGTCCGCGCCGGCGCGCCGCAGGATGTCATCAACGTAGCCGGTCGCCTTGAACGCCAACGGCACCTGCTCGAACGGCTCGATGCTGGCCGAGTAGCGGACGCCGGGCAGCGGCCCCGCGACGGCGACGAGTTGCGCCCGGACCGGCGTGACGGCCTTGGGCTCGTTGGCGTGGGGGGTCGCACATCCGCTCACGACGGATCCCACGGCGCACACAGCGATCACTGATCTCAGCGTTCTCATTGGAGCACTTCCTCTCCTGTTGCAAGGTCGTAGTCGGCTTTCGCGGTCCAGTAGGCCAGCAGGGCTTGTTGATAGCGGTCGTCGGTGTCGGCGAGCTCCGAGCGGACCTGCAGAACCTCGGTCAGCAAGGCGGCCTCGATCCGGTATTGATTGGTTTTGACGCGCAGCTTCTCGCGCGCCGCGCTCTGCGCGGTCTGCACGACCCGGAGCAGTGCCTTCTTCTCGGCGAGCGTCCGGAATCGACTGTTGATTTCCAGGGCGGTCTTGTCCTCCGCGTCGCGCACGGACAGGCGGGCCTGGTCGACCGTGTTGCCCTTGGCCGCGAGCTCCCGGCTGCGGCGGCCCCAGTCGAACGGCTCCCATTTCACGCTCACACCGAAGGTCGCCATATTCGCGGGCATCACGTCGATGTTGAAGTAAGAGTTGTAGGAGACTGCGAGGCTCACCTCGGGAATCCGGTCGGCCTTGGTGACTCGCCGGTCCAGCTCGGCCATTTGCAGCTTGAGTCGCGCCTCGCGCACGTCGGGACGGTTCTCGAGTGCGAACGTCCGGCCTGCCTCGACGTCGATCTCGAGCGTCGAAACAGCCGTGACATCTTCGACCTCGAATGGCGTCCGCACGTCGCGCCCGAGCAGCTGGTTCATCTGCTCTTTGTACGATGCCAGCGCGTTTTGATACGTCGTGCGCGTCAGCTCTTCCTGCGCGAGCCGAAACTGCACGTCGAGGGCGTCCGAACGCAGCACCACCTGTTGGGCCATGCGCACCTGAAGCGATCGATCGAGCTCCTTATAGAGCGCGATGGCTTCGCTGTTGGCGGCCAGCGCGCTCTCGGTTTGCAGAATCACGAAATAGAGTCTCTTGACGCTGTTCACAACCGAGAGCTGCTGCGCGCGGCTCCGCTCCCGCTCGATGTCGCGCGTGGCGGCGGCGCTTTGAATGCCGAGGCCGATGCGAAACAGCTGCGAGATCGGCTGCGAGACCTGCGCCGACATGAAAAACGTGGGCTGCTGCGGCACCTTGACGTTGGTGTCAACCGCCGGAATCGGCCCTATACCTGGGAAATCGCCGAACGCCCCCTGCGGAAAGGCGAACTCGACCGGCGTGAGAAGTTGCGACGCGCTCGCCTCGGTGTCGAAGCTCGGCAGACGCCGCGTGCGCGCGACGGCGATGTCGGCCTCCGCTTTCTCCACCTGCAACCGCGCGCTGGCGAGTTGGCGGTTACTCTCGATCGCCGTGCGGATTGCGGCCTCGAGCGAAAGTGGCGTTCCGGGCGAGGCCGAGACCTGCCCGCCGGTGGCACCGGTTGGAATCAGCAACGCGAGCAAGCAGCTGAGGGCAAGACGCATCTTCATGAAGTCCTCACTTCGTTCTTCAGGCTGGCTTTCTGCAGTCGCGGATCGATTGCATCGGCCGTTCGAGCCCAGAGGGTGGAGTCGGTGTTGACGAGGGCGGCGATTTCGGTCTTGCTCAACTCCAGACCGTGATCGCCCAGACCCAGCAGCGTGGTCTCCGGGTCCTGCAGGAACTCGGTCCGAAACTGTTCGTCCGTGATCAACCGGCCTATGAGCATTTCGATAATCCGCTGCGACAAGAGCACCGCCTTTCGTGCCCTGCCAAGGCAAGTTCCGGACCGGGCCGCACGTAACCGCCGCGACCACACGAAACGCTGATTTCATTGGGGGTTGGAGGCAACTTCATGACCGGAGCGCGCTCGGACACTCGAGATGCGCCCTCGCAGCCTGTGCCGATCCGCACACTTTGCCCTCAGCGGCTCAGACCGGCAGAGTCGGGACTCACGCGCCCGGACGCAGCAGCCAGGGTCCGCAGTCCTGGCTCGGGTCGCGAATTTTCCGCGTGAAATGGCCCTCGAAACGCCGGCTTTCGTTCGCGCAGCTGTTGTGATTCAGCCGACGGCACGCGAGTCGCAATGCTGGCGGCCGGAGGCAAGTGATGACCAACCTCGAATACGTGCGGCCCACTCAGATGCAATCCACGCCGCCGTTGCGAACGGTGGCCTTCGTCAGCCGCTATCCCGAGGCGCGTGTCTTTGAAACGATCCTCGATGCGGTGGACCACGACGTCGTCTTCCTCGAGCCGACGGCCAACGCCTACGCGCACATCAAGCGTGCGGCGCCCGACCTGGTTGTCGTGTGCCTTTCGAGCGACGACATCGACGGGTGCCGGTTGCTGTCAATGCTGGCGCTGGACAGCGAAACGTCTCGTATCCCGGTGCAGACCTGCTTGATGCCAAGCGGGACGGCTCCGACTGCTCTTCATTAAATTGATCCAGAGAGGTAATCAATGCGTACGTCAGGCGCTCGTCACATCGTTGCCCGTTCCATCGCGAGGCTCTGCTTTGCGCTGCTCTTTGGCCTCGCAGTCTCGCCCGCTCATGCGCAGGATCAGCACCCGGTCGATTCGATTCGCTCAGATCGGTTTGCGGCCGAGCGCGAGAAGAAGGCCATCGAAACCTCCTCTCCTGAGCAAACCGCCGGATTGCCTCCGGCAAGAAATTTCGTGGGCGCATTGGCATCTGCATCGCGGCTGACAGGGAACGCTGTCGCCGAGTTCGTCGCACAGTCGCGCTCGTTGCGGGAGAAGACTATGTTCAAGGGCTTCCGATTGAGTTCCTGTCAGCCTGTGACGTATGCCGCGCCGACGATCGGCACGCCGGGTCGGACCGAGCCGGCCGTATCATTGTGTCAACCATGAACGGCATCCTGATTTCGTTCGCATCACTGGATGCCCGGCGTCCGGCGCACCGCTCTGTTGCGCCGGTGCTCGGCGTTCTTTGCGTGCTTCTCACTGCTGGCGCGGCAACCGCTCAGACGCAGCCGCGCATCGCCGCCACGAGCGAGCTCAGCAACGCGCTCCAGTCCACGGTGCGTCTCGTGACTCCGGCCGTTGTTCAGATCTTCACGACGTCTTACACACCCAGCGAAGGTGTCCTGCCGCACGCGTCCGATCTCGTCTCAACCCAGCGTGCCTCGGGATCGGGCGTCATCGTCGATCCCACCGGCTACATCGTGACGAATGCCCATGTCGTCCGCGGCGCCCAGCGGCTGCTCGTTGAGGTGCCCATGGCGACCAGCGGGCGCTCGATCCTCGCGACACGAAGCCGTACCGTGAGCGGGCAGATCGTCGGGATCGATATAGAGACCGACCTGGCGATCATCAAAGTCGAAGAGAAAAACCTGCCGACGCTCGCATTTGCCGACTCCGATGAGCTGAGCGCGGGACAGCTCGTCCTTGCATTTGGCAGCCCACTCGGCCTCAACAACTCAGTGTCGCTCGGCATCGTCAGCTCCGTCGCGCGGCAGCTCGAGCCCGAGTCGCCGATGATCTACATCCAGACCGATGCCTCGATCAATCCCGGCAGCAGCGGCGGTCCGCTCGTCGACGTTCTCGGCCGCCTGGTCGGCATCAACACGCTCATCGCCAGCAAGACCGGTGGTAATGAAGGACTCGGTTTTGCGGCGCCGAGCAATATCGTCAGAACAGCGTACGAGCAGATTAGAAAGAATGGCCGTGTCCGCCGGGGCGACATCGGCGTCCGCCCACAGACCGTGACGCCGACTCTGGCAGCCGGTCTGGGATTGCCCCCTGATCGCGGTGTCGTGCTTGCCGACGTGCTGCCGGGCAGTCCGGGCGAGCGTGCAGGACTGCGTCCTGGAGACCTCGTGCTGAGTCTCGACGGCAAGTCCATGGAGAACGGCCGTCAACTGCAGATTAACCTCTACCGCCGGTTTGTGGGCGACGTCATCGCCTTGGAAGTGCTGCGTAACGGGCAAGTCCTGAAGGTTCCGGTCACGATCGCCGAACGACACAACCCATTCTTTGGTGCGGCCGCATCGGACCCGCGCGAAAACATGGTGCCGCGGCTGGGGATTCTTGCCCTGACTCTCGACCGGAAGATCGCGGAGATGATTCCCGTCGTTCGCGTGGCCTCTGGCGTCGTCGTGGTCTCGACAGTTGCAGGGGCCATCGATGCGCGGGAAGGCGGACTGGCAGTGGGAGACGTCATTTACGCCGTGAACCGCTCGCATGTGGACGGGCTTGCGACCCTGCGCGCCGCGCTCGACGGACTCAAACCCGGTTCGCCGGTCGTGCTTCACCTCGAGCGGCGCGGCCAGTTGATGTACCTGGTGTTTACGGCCGAATAGCCGCGAACTCGCGGCTGCCCCCGGGTCAACAGGCTTTAACATAGCGGCGCGTGCGTGAAGATTATTTCCGCTACGAAGGATGGCCTGTCGTCGCCGCCTGTAGTGTCAGCGCCTTTTTTGCCACCATCCCCATCAACACGTTCGCCGTGTTTCTGAAGCCCCTGTGCGATCACTTCTCGTGGTCGAGAGAATCGGCCTCGTCGGCCTTCGCCGTGCTCATGCTGATTGCTGCATTGTCTGCGCCCTGGGTGGGCAGCGTGCTCGATCGGCTCGGCGCGCGCCGGGTCATCGTGCCATGCCTCGCCCTCTCCGGGTGCGCCGTGGCATCGCTCTCGGCGCTGACCTCGTCGGTCTGGCATCTGCGGCTGGTGTATGGCGTGATTGGGCTGGTCATTATGGGTGTGTCGCCAATCGCCTACTCACGGGCGATCTTCAGCTGGTTCGATGCACTTCGCGGCCGCGCGCTGGGTCTGATGCTCGCCGGCGCCGCGATGTCGGGCATCCTGCTGCCGCTAGCCGCGCAGACGCTGATTCGTCTTTTCGGGTGGCGAACGGCGTGGCTGGTGCTCGGTCTGGGGACGTTGGTGATTGCCTTGCCCGCAGTGGTCCGCTACCTCCACGAGCGCCGGTCATCGGCAACTTCGGACGGCGCTGCCAAACTCCCGGCGTTCTCAGTTCGGCAAGCGCTTCGCTCGCGCGTGTTCTGGACGCTTGCCGTAGTGGTCTTCTGCGGCTCAATCGCGACGAGCGGCGTGATGGTCCACATGATCGCTTTGCTTGCCGACCGAGGTGTGCCGGCGAGCCGGGCCGCGCTTGCCGTTTCGGCGCTGGCTGCGGCCAGTCTCGTCGGGCGCGTCGTCACCGGCTGGCTCCTGGACAGGTTCTCCGCTGTGCGCGTGTCGATACTGTTGTTGGCGATCGTGGCGGTAGGGTACGTTCCTGCTGGCCATCGCGCCCTCGTTCGGCATGGGAATCCTGGCTGCGATGTGCATCGGATTTGGCTCGGGCGGTGAGCTGGATATCACGCCGTACCTCTTGTCCCGCCACTTCGGCCTCAGGTCGATTTCCACGTTATATGGATTCAACTGGACGGCCTGGGCACTGGCGGCTGCAGCCGGTCCGATTCTGATGGGGCGTGCGTTCGACGCAACAGGCTCATACGCGGGCGCCTTGTTCGAGCTCGGAGTCATCACGCTCGTGGCTGCCGGATTGATGTTGACGTTTCCGGCGACACCGGCGACCGCCGGGACAGGACACTAGGTCACCCGGCACCGGCTGGCACTATAATCCCGTCGTTCGACCCCCGCTATGGTGCCAGAAGCACAAGCGATTACCGGAGGTTCTACAGACAAGCGGCTGACCGCCGAATACATCGCGGCCCGCGTTCTGCTCGACGCCACCTCGATCGAGGAGGCCGCCTCACGCATTCTGCAGGCCATCTGCGAATCGCTGGGGTGGGAGCACGGCACGCTCTTGGTCGTCGACTACGAGAATGACTGTCTTCGTTGTGCTCAGACCTGGAGCGTCTCTGAGTCACGATTCCCCGAGTTCCGTGCCTCCACTCACCAGATGACGTTCCGCCGCGGCATCGGTTTGCCGGGGCGTGTGTGGAAGAGCGCCGCCCCCGCGTGGATCCCCGATGTCGTGGCTGACAGCAACTTTCCGCGGGCGCCTATCGCCGCGCGGGAAGGCCTGCATGCCGCCTTTGGCTTCCCCATACTGCTTCGCGGTGATGTGTTCGGGGTGATGGAGTTCTTCAGCCGCGAGATCCGCGAGCCGGACGAGCATCTGCTGCCGATGCTGACCACGGTCGGCAATCAGATTGGGATGTTCATCGAGCGCCAGCGTGCTCAGGCGGAACTCTCGAGATTTTTCGGGCTGTCGCCCGACCTGCTCTGCATCGCCGGATTCGACGGGTACCTCAAACGGATCAATCCCGCCTGGCCGAACATTCTGGGGTACACGGAGACCGAGTTGCTCTCCCGGCCTTATGTCGATTTCGTGCACCCGGACGATCGTGAGGCCACGCTCTCGGAAGCCATGAAGTTAGGAAACGGCCACACGTTGATCCGCTTCGAGAATCGGCTTTGCCACAAGGACGGGTCGGTTCGCTGGATGCTGTGGGCCGCGACGCCATACCTCGATCAGCAGGTGCTGTATGCCGCTGCCCGTGACATCACCGAGCACAAGGCCGCCGAGGAACTTCGCGCGCGCACCACGAATCTCGAGCTGCTCGACGAGTTGCTCGCCGAATTGACCGATTCGGGCGACCTGCGAAATGTGTTCGAGCGGATCTCGGCAATTGCGCGGAAAGTGTTGCCGCACGATGCGCTCGGATTGCCCGTGTTCTTGCCAGGCGGCCGCCATGTTCGTCGCTACGCCAGCAGTGGCATCGATCCGGCCCGCGCGAGCGACCTGGAAAGTATGGAAATGCCGGAACACTTTCTGCGGACGGATTGGGAATACGACCTCCGGGATGATTTGGCGGTCCATTCGGAACCACAAGACCAGCTGTCAGCCAGCATGGGATTCCGGTCGGTGCTGCGTATCCCTATCCGTCTCGACGGGCGACCGGCGGGTCTGCTGTCTTTTCTCTCGAAAGCGCCCTACGCGTTCAAGCAGGCCGACATTCTGGTGGCGCGCCGCATCGCCGATCGGCTGACCGTGACACTTGCGCGCGATCGTGAAATCGCCGCCTCCAAGCGCGCTGACGAGGCGACCGCGCGCGCGGCAAAGCTGGAAGCGCGCGTGCGCGCGCTGACCGAAGAGCTCGACGCCCGCACGGGATACCGGCGCGTCGTCGGCGAATCAAAGCAGTGGCGCCAGGTGCTGACGCAGGCCACGCAGGTGGCGGCGACCGAGACCACCGTCCTGCTGCTCGGCGAGTCCGGCACCGGTAAAGAGGTTGTCGCGCGCTTCCTGCACCGCGGCTCGCCGCGTAACGGCGGCCCGTTCATTGCGCTCAACTGCGCCGCCCTGCCGGAGCAACTGCTCGAAGCCGAGCTGTTCGGGTACGAGCGAGGCGCATATACCGGCGCGACGCAAAGTAAACCGGGCCAGCTCGAGCAGGCTGCGGGCGGCACGTTGTTTCTCGACGAGGTTGCCGAGATGAGCCCCTCGGCGCAGGCCAAGTTCCTGCGTGTGCTCCAGGAGCGGGAGTTTCAGCGGCTGGGTGGGACCCGTGTGCTGCGTACGGACACGAGGGTCGTGGCGGCGACCAATCGCGATCTGCAGCGGGCGATTGCGAGCGGGCACTTCAGGGAAGACTTGTACTACCGGCTCAACGTCTTCGCGATCCGCCTGCCGCCTTTGCGCGACCGCCGCGACGACGTTCTGCCGCTCAGCGAGTCGTTTCTCCTCGAGATTGGCCGCGGCCTCGGGACGCCGCCCGCCGGAATCGCCCGCGACGCTCGCCAGTTGTTGGTCGAGTACCACTGGCCGGGCAACGTCAGGGAGCTGCGGAACATTCTCGAGCGTGCCGCGATTCTGTGCGACGGCGGCCTCATCACGGCCGAGCATCTCGCGCTGACGGTGCCTGCTCCGGCCGTCACATCCGCGCCGGTCCCAGTGGTGGCACAGGTGTCGCAAGCGCCCTCGGCTGCTGTTCCCGCAGATGCCACGCAGGCAGCGTCGGGCGATTTGCAGTCGATGGAGCGCGCCATGATCGAACAGGCGCTCGAGACCGCACGCTTCAACAAATCCAAAGCTGCGAAGACGCTCGGTCTGACTCGCCATCAGCTATACATTCGTATGCGTAAGTACCGGCTTCGAGTAAATCACTGCTATGCGTCGTCGATTCATGACGGCTATCGCGGCCGTGTTGATCGCGATTCCTCTGCCGATGTTTGCGCAGGCGCGTCTGACGGGCGCGGACCTCGACGGCACGATCCGAGATCAAACCGGCGGCGTTCTGGCCGGATGCCACGGGCGCCTCGTGATCAAAGGCGGCGTTCGGTATCAGCGTCAGTTCTGGCAGCCCGGCACATTCAAGGCGTCTGATGTCGGCGGTGGAACGATCGCCTTCCCGCTGCCGAGCGACACCAACAATCTCGCGCCACGCATCGGAATGTCTTACAACGCCACGGGTGATGGGCGCACGATCGTTCGCGGATCGTACGGCATGTTCTACGACAACATCGTGATAGCGTCGGCAAATGTCGGGCGGGTGCTGACAGGCACTACTGACGGCTTACGCAGTCTGGTGCTGCCGGCACCGCTCGCCTCGGCGGCCTGGAATGCGCCGGGCCATCGGCTGAGCGAGAGGGAGGCCACTCAGCTTCTAGGAGGCAGCTATGTGAGCCTGGTGCTCGTGCCGGACCCCTCGTTGAAAAACCCGTTTACGCACCAGGCGGCGGTTGGTATCGACCGCGCGCTGACATCGGATCTCACGCTGAGCATCAACGCCATCTACGTGCGCGGCTTCAACCTGACTGGAACGCTCGATTACAACCCAATCCTTCCGACCAGGCTCGGAGCAGGACGACGGCCGAACGACGTGCCGTGCTCGACGATCCCGACTGCTGTCTGCGTCAACGCAGGTATTCCGGGAACCTCCACGTCCGTTATCCAGTTCACGTCGTTCGGCGAGAGCTGGTACAGAGGGTTGACCACTTCGCTGAGCAAGCGCCTCAGTCGCAGTCATCAGTTCCTGCTGTCCTACACGCTTTCGCGCGCGGAGGATACTTCGACCGACTTTCAGGCCAGCTCCATCGCGCAGAACAACGGGTATGGTCGCAATCCGAACGACGGATTCGGATTGCCGCTCGGGTTCGATCCCG
The DNA here is from genome assembly GCA_963761975.1 of Vicinamibacterales bacterium. Lineage (GTDB taxonomy): Bacteria > Acidobacteriota > Vicinamibacteria > Vicinamibacterales > JAMQPK01 > JAMQPK01. The sequence continues at coordinate 797,463 of CAVXIR010000006.1, read as the reverse complement.
ATTCGGAGCGTGGACCAGCCACGCACGATCAGCGCCACCGCTTCGTCCTGTCCGGCATTTATCAGATGCCCTGGGAGTTGCAGTTGTCCGGCATCGTGACGGCGGCATCGGGACGTCCGTTCACGCCGCTGGCCGGAGCCGACCTCAATGGCGACGGCAACGGCGGTCAATTTCCTCCGGATCGGGCGCGGCGTGACCCCACGCAGGAGTCGACGAGCGTCGGTCGCAATAGCGAGACGACGGCAGCCCAGGTAAATGTCGACATGCGGGTGAGCAGACGATTCCGGCTGTGGGGGCGCACGACAGTCGAAGCCATGGTCGAGGTCTTCAATCTGTTCAACCGCGTCAACTTCATCGAGGATACAAACCAGTCGTCGTTCGTCATCTTCGGCACGGGCGCGTTCCCCGGTAATCCACTGCCCGCTTATGGGCGATACACCCAGACATTGCCGCCCCGCCAGGTGCAGCTCGCGGCCAAAATCAGCTTCTAGACCGTTTTTCACAACGCTGTATTACTCACTACTTTGTCAGATCCGCGGCGGTAGCGCAGGGCTTCAGCCCTGCCATCAGGATGATCGGCGAGCAAGGCATCGCATGTTCCGAGTGGCACGAACCGAGCCGGGACGACCCGCCTGCTGCCACGAACCAGCTCGACGAGGCGGGAAAGCGCATCTTCGCGGCCCGAATCCGATTACGCGATGGGAGCGGGATCGAGACTCCCAACGCTTCGTACGCGCTGCAGATGCGCTTTCCGGCCACGGCGTGCGTCGCCTCGCTCGCGATGGTTCGTGTCCGCAGCCGGGTCGCCCCCGCTCGGAACGCGAACACCCCGGCGCTTCGTGCGAGATTTCACGGCGGCTCCAAACAGGTCATTTGTTGAGCGTTTCCGCAGATCTGACAAAGGAGTGCTAACAAGGGCGTTGGTGAAAAACCTCACGGGTTCCACGGGTTCCTGTTCCACGTTCCCCGTTCGGGGTGGCGCCACGATGACCGTGCGCGCTTTTTTAAAGAAAAAGATGGCGTACCTGAATCCGCCGCCCACCTCGTCTGTGACTCCTGGAACAGGAACGCGGAACCAGCGGACTACAGCATTCTGAAACCGCGATAAGCGTTTTCCGCATCGGTGTGGCCAATCCGAGCCATCCGTCGCACACGTGCTGGTCGGCACCGCAGGCGGTCAGTCTTCGCGGCAGGGCACGCCGCCGGGTGGCGACCACCACTGCACCGCGGCGGGGCACGCAGGCGGCGGTTGCGAACCATCGCGAGCGAGGCGATGTACTTCCCTTGACCGGAAAATGCATCTGCAGCGCGTACAAAGCGGTGGGAGCTGAGCGAAGGGTGCTCCCATCGCGTAATCGGAATGGGCCGCGAAGATGCATTTTCCCGCCTCGTCGAGCTGGTTCGTGACCGCCGGCTGCGTGCCCTGCCGCGCCATGGCAGATGGCAGAGAGCGATATCGCCGCCGCGTTGTTTTTCCTGGCCCGCAACAACCGGCATCGCGGGCGAGAGCGGACACAATGTGCGGTTCGGGTCATGTCGGACCGCCGCCGGCGAAGCGCGTCCGCGGCTCCGAAGACGTAAACGCTTCGATGACAGCAAGTTGACAGGATTGGCAGCGTCTCGACGCTGGTGGTGCTCAATTTGCCTATGTGCCACGCGTGGAAAGGGAGGCTGCCGTGACACAACGACGCATCGAAGCCGTAGTCGGAAGACTCCTTGGTGACGAGGAGCTTCGCAACATGTTCTTCAGCGATCCCCACCGGGCGCTGTTGGATCTCCTCGAATGGGACACTCACCTGACGCACACAGAAGTCGCCGCGCTCACCGCGCTCGACGCGACGTTCTGGGAGCAGGTCGCAGAACAGTTCGATCCAGGCCTGCAGAGTGCCGCCTGATCAACCCAACGAGGGAGTGACGCCAATGGTTCGCACATCGCTGTCGGTCATCGTGTGTCTCGTCGCAGCGGCGCCAGCGGCGTTCGCTCAAGAGCGGCTGACGCTGGCCGACGCCACGACACGAGCCCTGACGAGAAATCATCAGATCAAGATCGAACGCGAAGACGTGGCCGCGTCGGAAGCCCGGATATTGGGCGCCAATGGCGAGTACGACAGGCAGCTGCGATTCGACGTGGCCATGCGTCACGGCCGCGATCCGGTCACCTCCATCTTCTCGGGAGCGCCCGCCGGATCCGTCGCGCCGACGCACACCAATTTCGAATCGGGCGTTTCACTGTCCCAGTTGTTCAAGACAGGCGCCGTGGCCACCGCGTCCGCGTCGGTTGCGCGTGACGGCAGCAACAGCGCCTTCATCCTTTTTGATCCTGCCTACACCACCTCCCTTGGACTCGACCTGCGGCAGCCCTTGCTGAGGAACCGAGCCATTGATCCCGCCCGCGCAGCCCTCCGCGTGACGGCGCTTGGCCGCGATCGGTCGAGCGCCGCGCTTGCCCGCCAGGTGCTGCAAACGGTGTCGGAAGTGGAGACGGCGTATTGGCAACTCGTCGCAGCCCGGCGCGATCTCGAGGTGCACCGGGGCAATGTCGTCCTGGCCGAGCGCCAGCGTGACGAGACACAAGTGCGGATTCAAGGCGGTACGGTGCCGGTCTCAGACCTTGCGCAGCCGACCGCCGAAGTCGAGCGCCGTCGTGGCGAACAGCTTCTCGCGCAGGAAGGCGTCGCGCGTGCCGAGCGGGCGCTCAAGCGGCTCATGCTCGACAGCGCGAAAGACCTCATGTGGGATCGCGAGCTCGTCCCGCTGGACGCACCCGATGCGCCGGCCCAGCCCATCGACGCCGCGACTGCCATCACCGACGCCCGGCGCAACAGACCTGAGTTGTCCGAGCTCGCCGCCGCGATCGCGCAAACCGACGTCGATGTGGCGCTGGCCAGCGACGCGCTGAAGCCACGGTTGGATTTCGTTGCGGGGTACAGCATTCGCGGGCTCGCCGGATCGCAGAGCTCGTGGGCCATGCCCTTCGGCGGCGCGCCGGCGACAGTCCCCTCGTCGCTGGAGGGTGGCCTCGGTTCCGCCTGGCGTTCGCTTGGCAGCCATGACTTTCATGACGCCGCCGTCGGCGTCACGTTCGACATGGCGATTGGCAACCGCGCGGCACGCGGTCAGGTTAACGCCGCACAGGCCAGCCGGCGCAGCAGGCAAATCGAGCTCGCCCAGACCGAGCAGCGAATCGCGGTCGAAGTACGAAACGCCGTCACCGCACTTGAAACGGCAGACGGTCGGATTCAGGCCGCCCGTGCCGGTCTCGCGGCGGCACAGACGCAACTGCAGGCTGAGCAGGACCGTTTCGAGGCCGGTTTGACGACGAATTTCCTCGTGCTGACGCGGCAGAACGATCTGGCCCTGGCGCAGCTGACGGAGATTGCGGCCCGAACATCTTATCGAACGGCACTGACCGAAATGCGTCGCGCGACGGGCACGCTGTTGCGCGATCGTGGAATCGCTATCAACAACTGAGACAGAGGAGAGCCATGACGTTCAGGATTCCCAGAGCACTACAGCGCATTTCGTACGTCTGCAGCACGCGAACCACAGAGTTCACAGAGCGCACAGAGAAAAAATGGCTTCTGTGGTCTCTGTGTTCTCCGTGGTTACGCTACACGCATATGAAAAACGCTCTAGCCCTCGCCGTTCTGACTACGGCATGCGGCTCAACGACCGACCCTTCGCAGCTCGAGCTGAATGGGCGACTCGAGGCGCAGCTCGTTGATCTCGCGCCAAAGGTGTCCGGGCGCGTCGTCGCGGTGCTGGTGAAAGAAGGCGATCGCGTCAAGTCCGGCGATCTGCTGGTTCAGCTGGACCTCGGCGATACCGCGCTCGCCGTAGAACGCGATCGGCATGGCGTTCAGGCGGCACGCGCGCGATTGCAGGACTTGAGTGTTGGCAGCCGCGAGGCCGAGATTGCCGCGGCGATCGCGGAGGTTGCCGACCGTCAAGCCGCCGTCGAGCTCGCCACGCGTGAGCTGCAGCGCCAGGAGTTCCTGCTCTCGAAAGAGGTGGGTGCTCCGCGGGACTACGACCGTGCCAAGACCGAGCTCGATCGCGCCAGGGCGGTCGTGCAGATTGCCGAAGAGCGCTTGTCGCTGACGCGCGAAGGATTCAGGCGGTGGCAGACGGCTCAGGCGAGATCGGAGGTCGATCGAGCCCAGGCTCAGCTGCGTCAATCGGAAATTGTCGCTCGCGAAGGCGAAATCCGCGCGCCGGCGGACGGTGTCGTGATGCATCGGATGGTGGAGCCGGGTCAATTGCTCGCCGCGGGCCAAAACGGCATCACGATGGCGTTGGCCAATCGCCTCTATGTCCGCACGTTTGTCCCGGAGACGCGGCTCGGCAAGGTCAAGCCTGGTCAGACGGCACTGGTGACGGTTGACGCGCATCCGGGGCAGACGTTCTCGGCCACCGTCTCCGAGATTTCGCCGGATCCCGAATTCACGCCCAAGCCCGTCGAGACGCGGCAGGAACGCGTCAACCTCGTCTATGCGGCGAAAGTGGATCTCGTGCTGGGCTGGAGCGCGCCGCTCGTGCCCGGTCAGCCGGCCGAAGTGAGCGTCACGATCGGCCCGCCTTCGGCCGCTCAACAGGACGCACCCGCTCCGCACTCTCAAGTCCGGAACCTGGTGCAGCAGTTGGTTGCCGCCATACGGTGAACGCTGATGATTACCGCACAGAGTCTTTCAAAGTCGTTCGGTAGCCACCAAGCGTTGTGCGGCGTGAATCTCACGATCGCCAAAGGGGAAATGTTCGCGCTGATCGGCCCGGACGGCGCCGGCAAGACAACCTTTTTCCGAATCGCTGCAGGGCTGCTGCGGCCGACGAGCGGCACGCTGACGAATGACGGCCTGGCGTCGCAGGGCTTCGTTCCGCAGCGCTTCGCGCTCTATCAGGACCTGTCGGTCGACGAGAACCTGACGCTTCGTGCGCGGTTCTATGGTGTGGACGACTCCGTTGCGAAGCGCCGCGCCGCCGATCTGCTGGCGCGCGTCGGACTCGACCGCTTCGGGTCGAGGCTCGCCGGCGCCCTGTCGGGAGGGATGAAACAGAAGCTGGCGCTCTCGGCCGTTCTTCTCATCGCACCTTCTTTGCTGCTGCTGGATGAGCCGACGACTGGCGTCGATCCGCTCTCCAGGCGTGAGTTCTGGGCGACGCTGCATCAACTGCATCACGACGGGCTGACGATCGTGGTGTCCACACCGTATATGGATGAAGCGTCGTATGCCACACGCATCGGATTTCTCGATCGCGGCCGCTTGTTGGCGACAGGCACCAGGCAGGAGCTGATCCGGTCGTACCCGCGCGCGCTCGTGGAAGTCCGTTCCAGCGATCGGATCGCCGTTCGACCGCGACTGACCCTTGTCCCACAAATTGACGACGTCTCGCTGTTCGGCACCGTGCTGCACGTCCGTGGCGCCGCGGGTGTCGGACCCGAACTTGTGGATGTTGTCCGCCAGACTCTGAGCGGCCTGGTCCCTCCCGAATCGATCATGACGATCGAGCCATCGCTCGAGGACATCTTCGTGCTGAATGGCGACGAATCCGACCAAGCCGCGGCACAGGAGCGTATCGCATGACACCCTCAATCGCAGGCGAGCCCCTGGTGCGCGTGAAGGATCTCACACGCCGGTTTGGATCGTTCGTCGCGGCAGACCGCGTCAGTTTCGATGTGCCCAAAGGGGTGATCTTCGGCTTCCTCGGACCGAACGGATCTGGAAAATCGACCACGATTCGAATGCTGGCAGGCCTGCTGGCGCCGACGAGCGGGACGATCACGGGGTTTGGCGGGCTCGACGTCGCCCGCGACACCGACCGGTGGAAGCAGCGGATCGGCTACATGAGCCAGAAGTTCTCGCTCTACCTCGACCTGACCGTCGCGGAGAACCTCAGGTTTTTCGGGAAGGTGTATGGCCTCGATCGCGGCGCGGTGAACGCGCGTATCGCCGCGCTGTCGGAGCGTCTTCGCCTGACGCCGATGCTGAACACACTGGCATCAGACTTGTCCACCGGGCTCCGCCAGCGAGCCGCGCTGGCCGCGTCGCTGCTTCACGAACCCGAGCTGCTGTTTCTCGACGAGCCGACCGGCGGCGTCGATCCGCGCGGGCGCCGCATGTTCTGGGATCTGATCTATGAGCTGGCCGCCGATCGCGGCATGACCGTGCTCGTGACGACGCATTACATGGACGAGGCGGAGCAGTGCGATCGATTGGCGTTCACTCTGAACGGGGTGCTGATCGCCGACGACACACCTTCGCTCCTGAAGTCGAGCCTGCGAGGCCGGCTGATGGAAGTTGAGCCTGAAAAGGATCCCTTCAACGCGCTGCCGGGCGTCAAGGGTCACGCGGCCGTCGAAGACGCATATCTGTTCGGCGTAAAGCTCCGCGCGATCAGCCGAAACGGGCACGAGTCGGAAACGCGAGCCGTTCTCTCGGGCCTCGGCACCATCGCATCCGCGGAGCCATCACTCGAAGACGTGTTCGTCTCGCTGGCGCGGAGTCAGCGCAACAGCCAGCCGCAAGGTTCGCAACAGTAGGTGAAACCATGAAACGACTGCTTGCCCTCACGTGGAAAGAGTTCCTGCAGCTGAGGCGCGACCCGATGACGATGAAGATGGTCGCGGCGGTGCCCGTCCTGCAGTTGCTGATCTTCGGATACGCCATCAATTACGACGTGAAACACCTGAAGACGATCGTGCTCGACGAGTCGAGATCCTACGAAAGCCGGGAGCTGGTCGCGAAGATGATGGCGACCGAGTACTTCTCGGTTGTCGGGCGCGTCGACTCACTCAAGGAGCTGCGAAGCACGATCGATTCGGGCCAGGCGGTCGTGGGCCTCGTCATCGACCGCGATTACGGCAAGAACCGCCACAGAGGTGTGCCCGCACGGGCCTTGCTGATCGTCAACGCGTCGGATTCGACGACGGCCAACCAGGCCATGTCGGTGGCCTCCGGCATCAGCAACGGTCTTTCGCTGCAGGCCCTCGGCCGGGCGGCGGGGTGGGAGAAAGACGGCGTCATGCCGATCGATATGCGCACACGGCCCTGGTACAACCCGGAGATGAAGACGTCCACCTTCATCGTGCCCGGCCTTATCGCCATCGTGCTGACGTTCACGCTGATGCAATACACCGCGACGAGCATCGTTCGCGAGCGGGAGCTGGGGACGCTCGAGCAACTGCAGGTGACACCGCTGACGCGCACGGAGCTCATCATCGGCAAAGTCCTGCCGTTCATCCTGATCGGATACGTGCAGCTGACGATTCTCGTGGTGATGATGCGCTTCCTGTTCGGCATCCAGACCGAAGGGAGCATTGCCGCTCTGTATCTGCTGACGGGACTCTTCATTGCGGCGGTGCTCGGGCTGGGAATCCTGATCTCGACACTTTCGCAGACGCAGATGCAAGCGTCACAGGTGACGACGTTCTTCGTCCTGCCGTTCGTGTTCCTGTCGGGCTACATTTTTCCGATCGACGGGATGCCGATGATCTTTCAGGTACCTCGCGAAGCTGGTGCCGGCCAACTACATCATGCAAATCATCAGGGGCATCATCCTGCGCGGCGCCGGCATCAACGACCTCTGGAATCCCATAGGCTGGCTCAGTTTGTATACCGTAGTGATTCTCGGCTTGGCCGTCATGCGCTTCAAGAAGACCGCACAGTGAAGATACGGGCATGGACGTCAATCACATCGACGAGGCGAAGCTCGTGGGCCAGGGAGTCGATGTATTCGTCCAGTCGTTCCCAGGCCAGCTCTCCATCAGCCTTCGGTGGGGGCGAACTGCCGTCCGCGTGTCTCGGGCCCAAGCCACAGGATGCTAATCACGAGGAGCAGCGCGGCGACGATGCACAGCGCCATCGCATCGGGGAGCGGCCAACCGCGGTCGCGGAGGACGCCGATGATCGCGGGGGTGAATGAGCCGAGCGCAGCGCCCATGTGGTACGCGAACCCGGCGCCGGCGCTACGTGCCGCTGTCGGAAAACGCTCGCTCAGGTACGTGGGGACCACGCCCCACATGCCGGCACCGGAGATCCCGATCAGAAGTGCACCCAGGCCCAGCAACCACGGGTCGCGCGCAAACAGATAGAGCGGTACGACGCCCATGGCAACAAGAGCCGCCACGGTGGCCGCGCCGCGCCGGCCCAGTGCTAACTCGGATATGCGTCCGCACACATAAGAGCCGACGATGCCGCCCAGGTTGAACGCAAGCACGTAGGGCAGCGTGGGTCGGTCGGCCTCGCGAAGGAAGGTCGCATACCAAAACGTGATCGAATAAAAGGAAAACATGAAGGCGGCCATCAGCAGCGACGTTTGCACCGTCGTCAGGATGGTATCGGCCTGAAAGACCCGGACGAATGGCAGGCGATCGGATGCGCGATGTTCATGCAGGTAGCGCTGTCGGGCGAGCCAGACGGGACTCTCGCGCACACTGGAACGGATCCAGAGGACCAGGAGCGCTGGCCCGATTCCAAGCCAGAGCATGGAACGCCATGCCAGCTCGCCGTAGCCTTCCAGCCGTGGATACAGGTAGGTGAACACCACGGCTGACATGATGAAGCCCCAACCGTATCCGCCCTGCAGCAGGCCCGAGGCAATGCCACGCAAGTGCGCTGGCCAATGCTCGAGCGTCAACGGCATGCCGGCAGCCCATTCGCCGCCCATGCCGATGCCGAAGAGGGCACGGAAGGCGAACAGCATCGCGTACGATGTGGAGAACCCGCTGAGGCACGCGAACACCGAAAACCAGAGGATCGAGATCATCAGTGGAAGCTTGCGCCCCCACCGATCCGCGGCCGTGCCCGCGATCGCCCCGCCAACCAGGCGCGTCACCAGCGTGACCGTCCCGAGGATGCCGGCTAGAAAGGCATCGACGGCGAACGTCTTCTGAATGTCGATCAGAATGAAGGTGAGGATCGTGAAGTCGAAGCCGTCGAGCACCCAGCCGAGAAACGTGGCAAAAAATGCACGCCACTGGTCCGGATTGACTTGACGGTACCATGGCGGCTCGGCCGCCGAGGCCACGAAACGGCTTCTCTTGTCCACGCCAGAGGGAATTTTAGAACCGTATCTGCATCGCCAGACGCATCGTCCGGGGCTGCAGCGTCGAGAGTACCTGTCCCAGTGATTGGCCCGAAGGTCGTCGTCTGGCTCTTCACATAGCTGGAATTGGTGGCGTTGAACACGTCGATCTGACCTGAGAGCTGGATGTTGTCGCACGCTGAATGATCTTCCGCAGACCCAGGTCGAGCTGGTTCAGCCGCTCGTAATAGTTGCTGCCCGGCGGCGTCAAGTCGAGCACGTACGTGGTCGCCGTCATGTTGGGGATGACCAGTGCACCCGGCGTGCACGGCCCGATGCAGTCTGCCGCGTAGCGGGTCGTCCGGCCGATGCTCCACCGCGTCGGCAACGTCGCGCCGGCATAGCTCTGGAAGGCCGCGTTCACCTGCATCTGCCACGGCAGCTGATACCACGCCCGACATCTTGAACTCGTGCAGGAACGGCAGCCCGAGCGCCGACTGGTTGCAGTAGTGGTAGTCGGACTTCGGCTGCTGCGAGTTGACGGTCGATGCGTCGTAGATGACAGCTGACAGATTGCCCCAGTTCTCCAACTCGTCGCAGTGATTCAGAATCGAGCGGTCGATGGTCCAGCCGCCGAAGAGCGTGCGCGCGCCCGAAACGGGCCGTCACGCCGAACTCGAAGCCGGTGTACGAGAACTCGCGCAGATCACGGTCGGTTGAATTGACGTCAAGGCGATCGATCATGCCCGCGTTTGGCAGGGTCGAGGTTGTAGATCGGAATGATCGAGCCGTCGAGCGGGCTGACGACGTTCACGATCGCATAGTCCGCCGCCGTGAACGGACCGTTGACGCTCTTGGTCATGTTGAACGTGTCGCGATGGAACCATGTCGCGCTCACCGAGACGCCGCGCATCAGTTCGTGCTGGATGCCGGCGCTGTATTCCCAGTCGTACTCGCGTCCGATGTCGGGATCGGGGTGCCTGGTGAGCGTGGCCTGGCCGAACCGCGCGTCGTTGCTCGGCCCGATTTCGCTGTCCTGCGCGATATCGTCGCCGTTGGCGTCGTCCCAGCGTCCGCACGTCGCTTTGCGTCGAGAACGGGTTATAGCGCTGGGCGAAGCCGAGCGCCTGGCCGGCCATGTACTTGTTTGCCGTCGCTTTGACGGCGGTTCTCGCGTCGCCGAAAAGATCGTAGGCGGCGCCCAAGCGCGGCGCGACGTCGAACCAGCAAGGCATGCACGACACCCGGTTGAAGTGGCGCGCCGGTACGAAGCGTCCGGCCGGCGACGTCCTGCTCAGAGATCTCGCCGTTGAAGTACTCGAGCCTGATCCCGTAGTTCAGCGTGAGCCGATCGATACGCCATGAATCCTGCGCAAAAATACCGAGGTCGGCGTTCAGATACTCGCGCGCCTCACGTGGCGTGTTGTACACCTGCACGCCGTCCGGCCGGCCGTTGCGATACAGCTGGACGAGATCGCCGTTGAGATCGCCGCGCGTCACGAATGGGCCGAATCCCCACTGGACCCCGGTCTTCAGCGAATGCGTGCCGGTCACGTACGACAGCACGGCCGACAGCACGTGCTTCCGGGGATCCGTGCCGCTGGACGGCTGATTAATGCCGTTCCAGTAGCGGTAAGGGGTCACTGTGCCGTAGCCGACGAGCTCTTCATGGCCCGTCTGCGCGTACCACGCGGGCGATCCGCGTGCCTTTCTCGATGCCGGGTTGATAGGTGGCGGTGAAGTACTCGACGTTGCTGGAATATCCGCCTTCGAGAACGAGCCGGCGCGAGAGCACCGCCGTCGCTTTCGTCTGCGTGGTGTAGTAGAGAGCGTTCTGCCAGTCGCGCCGCCGCGCGGCCGTCTCCGGATCGGTGAGCGCGCCCATTTCGTGGCCCTTGAACTTGGGGTAGCGGTCGAAATACGAGGTGATCTTCATCTTCGGGAGTCGACCTGCCACGTCAGCCGCCCGAGCGCGTTGTAGATCCACTGATCTTCGATGCCAGGCCTGCCGTCGGCATAGAAATTGTTGGCGACGACGTCATTCGTGGCAATGCGCCGAAAGCTCCCGAAGTACCACAGCCGGTCGCGACGAATCGGGCCACCGATCGAGACGTTATAATCCGACACGTGATCCACCGTGTCTGCGCGGGTGAGGCCGCGAGCGCGCAGCTTCGGCGTCACGTTATCGCCCTGCCAGGATCGGTGAATGCCACCAGCAAACGCCGACCCGCTGATCCGGTTACCGCCCTCTTTCGGAATCATGTTGATCCGCAGGCCGCCAGCGGACACGTCGGCGCCTAGACCGCCCGTCTGATAAGCTGACTTCGGCATTCGCGGCGTCGCTGAAGTAGGCCTGCACCTGGCCGTCACCCATCAGGCTGTTCAACGGCAGGCCGTCCACCTGCACGGTCGTGTCGGTCTGGCGCGAGCCGTGGACGCGCATGAAGATCTGTTCCATCTGCTGATTGCCGCCAACGTCGGTGTTCGACATCCGGACGCCGGGCATCAGCGCGGCGAGCCCGGAGAAGTTACGAGCGGTCGGCAGCGCATCGAGCAGGTCCCGGTTGAGCACATGGGTTCGCTGCGTACTGTGCACGTCCACCGCCGGCGCGGCGGCAGTCACGATGACCGACTCGTCGCGCGAGCCGACGCTCAGCTCCGCGTTGAGCGTCAGATTGAAATCCGATGAGAGCTCGATGCCCTCTCGCCGGAGCGTGCTGAAGCCCGGCAGCGTGAACTGCACCACGTAAGTGCCGGGGCGGAGATTGACGATGGCATACCGGCCCTCGCCATCGGTGAGCGCGGCGCGGGACTTCTCGATGAGGACGGGGCTGCTGGCCTCTACGGCGACACCGGGCAGCACTGCGCCGGTCGTATCGCGCGCGATGCCGCTGATCGTGCCCTGCGCGTGCGCGGGTTGGAACACCAGCAGGTGGAGGCATGTGGCCATCCCGCTGAGCACGAGAACTCTGAACCTTTTAGTCCTCTGCATCCTGTCACCTGAAATGCGGGTGGGCACCTGCCGATGTTACCGGTGCGCCATTTTACACATCGCCGCAGAAGAATTCGCATGGCCCGAAAAGTTCGAATGAAGGTCAGTGCCCTGTCACGAGTCGAATCCGTGCTTGCGCATGCGAACGTACAGTTGATGACGCGTGAGGCCGAGAGCTTTGGCGGCTTTCGACTTGTTGAACTTCGCGGCGCTGCAGTGCCCGCTCGATCATGGCGCGCTCCACGCTGTGGAGATCGCCCGACGGCGCAGCGGGAGGCGGAGCCGCGCCCGCAGTGACAGGCGGAGGAGCGACGACCGGCGGGGCATCCCCGGCAGTCCATCCGGACGGCCTGGCCGCGGATGATTCCCGCGTCGGCACAATGTTGAGAGCGAGATAGTCGGAAGTGATCAATCCGCCGTCGCAGAGAATAGCCGCCCGCTCGAGAGCGTTGCGCAGCTCTCGGACATTTCCGGGCCAGGGATACTCCACGAGCATCTGCCGCGCATCTCGGGAAATGCCGGCGGGCGGACGGCCGAGCCCTCGGCCGATTTCAGCAATGAACGCCTCACTCAAGGGCAGGATGTCCTGACGCCGCTCGCGGAGCGGCGGGAGACGAATGGCGAAGACGTTGAGACGGTAGTACAGGTCTTCGCGAAATTGCCCGTTGGCAATGCTTCGCTGCAGATCGCGGTTAGTGGCTGCGACGATCCTGGCATCGGTCCGCAGGACTCGAGTGCCGCCCAGCCGCTGGAACTCCCGCTCCTGCAGCACGCGCAGGAACTTCGGCTGCGCCGTCGGGCTCATCTCGGCGACCTCGTCGAGGAATAGCGTGCCGCCCGCCGCCTGTTCGAGCTGCCCTGGCTTGCTCTGCGTGGCGCCTGTGTAGGCGCCGCGCTCGTATCCAAACAGCTCCGCCTCGAGAAGCTGCTCGGGCAGCGCCGCGCAGTTCAGGGCGATAAACGGGCCAGCGGTGCGCGACGACCCGCGGTGCAGAAATCGAGCGACCACTTCCTTGCCTGTGCCCGATTCCCCAAGGAGCAGAACGGTCGTCTCGGTGGCGGCCACCTGCGCCGCCTGCGTCAGCACCTGACGCCACTGCGGTGATTCGCCGATGACGCGCCGGTAACCCGTGCGGGCGTCGAGCTCCTCGGTAAGCGTCCTGACACGCGCCTCGAGCCTGGACGCACGTGCAGTCGCCTCGTCCGCCCGCTGGGACGCGGCGATCTCACGATCGCGCGCCAGCGTGACCGTGAGGCGATCTGCCATGCGCCGGACGACCAGTACATCGGTCGGCTTGAAGGCACATGAGCCGTTGGCGAGCAACGCCAGCGCGCCGGAGAATCGGCCGTCCATCCGAATCGGTACCCTGATCAGCGATCGGAAACCCTGGCTCGATAGCCGCGTATACAACGGAGCGGTCTCCCGCGTCAGGTCGTCGACGATGTCGTGCTCCCAATCCGATCGCGCGAGCAAGTCGTCGGGGACCGACGTCTGCTCGGGTAGTGGCGCCGGGAAGCCGCTGGTCGCGTAGACGCGCCCATGCGCGCCGTCTGGCAGACGCACCATCACAGCCGCCGCGTCATGGAGCAACACTCGGCGCACGATGCCGGAGATGGTCGCAAATACCTCACGCAAGTCGCCGGTATCGGCAAGCGCCGTCAGTAGATCGTCGAGGAGCTGGAGACTCGTTGTCCGGGCACGCAGTTCCTCGCTCCTTCGCAACTCGTCGGCGAGCCGACGGTGCGAGAGGGCGAGCGCCACGTGATCCGTTATGCGCCGCGCTACCAACACGTCGCTCCGGACGAAGTGCCCGACAGTTCTGGAGTAGAAGTTCAGGCCGCCGTAGTTTCGGCCCTCCATTCGGATTGACACGAAGAGCATGGACCGCATGCCCGCGGCCCATCCCGGTCCCTTCGCGTACTCCGGATGATCGTGCACGTCGTCGATCAGTCTGTAGTCCCACAGTTCCCTGGCCATCGCGGGCTCAGGCACGACCATGTCAAACGGCTCGTTCAGCTGACCCAGCCCGTGACTGGCGTGAATCCTGACCTTCTCGCCGTTGCTCGATGAGCTCGGAGATCGACATCGCGTCGTGCGGCAGCACTTTCTGAGCAATGGCAGATACGCGGTCGAACACCTCACGAACGTCTAGCACACCGGTCAGAGTGGCAAGCAGGCCGTCCAGCACTTCGAGGTTGGTCGTACGTTCCTGGAGCGCCATCGCGCGACGGCTGTCCCCCGCCAGGCGCTGGTACGCGAGCGCCACCGCCACGTGATTGGCGAGACTGCGTCCGATGGCAACGTCATCACTCGTGAATCGGGCAGGCTCGAACGAGAAGAAATCAAGGGCGCCGATTACGCGGTCGTCGAAGCGTATGGCGAGCCGGAGCGACGACAGGGCGCCGATCTGGGCCGGCGGCACGTCCATATGCAAAGGATGCGCACGATAGTCGCCGATGATGTCGAACTCCCAGGCGCGGGTGATCGCGGGAGGGAATCCGTGCGGCAGCGTTAGACCCGCCTGGGCGCTGTTGCCACTCGGGGCAAACGTCCTCACCTCGGTAAGGTCGTCGCTGAAGAGGCGCAGCAGAAAGAGGTCATGCGGTAGCGCTCGTGACGCTATCGCGGAGACGCGATCAAACACTTCCGGCACGTCGAGTGACGCGAAGGAGCTCGGGCAGCAGTTCGCCGGCCTGATCGAGACGCGTCAGCCGGTTCATTGCCTCGTCGGGCGGCGCCGGGAGGTCGAGCAGGCGGGCGCCGGACGCGGCGACCGCGCAGAGACTCGATGTCTGTGCCGTCGTGAAGGCTTCCGGGCTGAGCGAAGCCATCCAGAACCGCGTGGGCACACGGTGGGCGATCCCGATCGAGACGACACGACGGGCGCCCGCGAATCGCAGCAACCCCTCCACGACGCCGTCCGATTTGGCGTCGATCACGGTCGGTCCGGCTTCACGCGGCTCCTCGCCTGTCGGAACCAGGGTATCGGGGACGTCGCTTGCGGGCACGGTGCACTGCGCCATGCCGTCGCTACACGCGTAGAAGATCGACGCGCGCTCGTCACTCAACCCCTGAACGAACCCGAAGAGCGCGACGGGCGCAATGCGTCCCACCTCTTCGGCCAGTACCGTCAGGCCCCTCTGCGACGGAACCTTAGCCATGACGCAACAGTCTGTCACACCTGCGGCCGGATTCACGATCTGCCAGCATGGACGCCACGCGTCCTGCTCTCGACCACGAGAAGTGATCGCACAGCGGCTTCAAGAGCCGCCGAACGTGTCGATGCGAATCAACATCTCGCTGCGGCGCCCGCTGTTCTACGGATCGCACTATAATTACGGCCTCCCACCCCGACCAATGGCATCGGAAGCGCGCGCGATCAACACCGGCGGTTCTGGAGAGCCTCGGCTTACCACCGAGTATGTCGCCGCCCGAGTGCTGCTCGATGCCACCTCGATCGAGGAGGCGGCGTCACGGATTCTGCAAGCCATCTGTGAGTCGCTCGGCTGGGAGCATGGCGCTCTGTGGACGGTCGACCAGGAGCGCAACTGCCTCCGGTGCGCCCAGACCTGGAGCGTGTCCGACTCACGATTTCCTGAGTTCCTTGCCATCAGTCACCGTATGACCTTTGCCCGCGGCATCGGCTTGCCAGGTCGCGTGTGGGAGAACGCGACGCCAGCGTGGATCCCCGACGTCGTGGCGGACACCAATTTTCCGCGCGGATCGATCGCCGCACGGGAAGGCCTCCATGCCGCCGTCTGCTTCCCGGTACTGCTCCGGAGTGAAGTGTTCGGCGTGATGGAGTTCTTCAGCCGCGAGATCCGCCAGCCGGATGAACACTTGCTGCCGCTGCTGACCACAGTGGGCGATCAAATCGGGATGTTCATCGAGCGCAGGCGGGCGCAGGAGGAACTCTCGCGGTTCTTCGCGCTGTCGCTGGACATGCTCTGTGTCGCCGGATTCGACGGGTACTTCAAGCGGGTCAATCCGGCTTGGGAGAGGGTTCTCGGCTACACCGAGGCTGAGCTCCTTTCGCGGCCTTACATGGATTTCGTCCACCCCGACGACCGCGAGGCGACGCGCGTCGAAGCCAAGAAGCTGGCCGACGGTCTGTCGGTCATGTACTTTGAGAACCGCTATTACCACAAGGATGGGACACTTCGGTGGCTGCTGTGGGCGTCGGCGCCCTTTCCAGATCAGCAGATGGTCTATGCTGCCGCGCGCGACATCACGGAGCACAAGGCGGCCGAGGAACTGCGGGCGCGTAACACGAAGCTGGAGCTGCTCGACGCGAAGCTTACTGCACTGATCGATGCTGGGGAGCTGCGCGATGTCGTCGATCGCATCTCGGATATTGCGCAGTCCGTCTTGCCTCACGATGCAATGGTGCTGCCTGTGCTCTTGCCAGACCGCGCGCACGTGCGTTTTCACGTGACGAAAGCGCCGGATGGAGCGAAGTTTCCCGAGGTCATGGAGATTCCAGAGCACCTTCGCAATTCAGAGTGGGACCACGATCTCGTTGCCGATCTTCAGTCGGATCCCGCGCAACGACATTTCGCGGCGGCAACGCTCGGTTACCGATCGGCGCTTCGTGTGCCCATTCGCGTCGAGGGCCAGCTGGCCGCCGGAGTTGGGTTTTTCTCGTTTACGCCCTCCGCTTACACATCAGCCGACATTCTCGTGGCGCGTCGCGTCGCCGATCGGCTGGCCTTGAGTCTCTTGCGAGAGAAGGGTCTCGAAGCGGCCAAGCGGGCGGACGTCGCGTCAGCCCGCGCCTCCTCGCTCGAAGCTCGCGTCCGCGCCTTGACCGAAGAATTGGATGCCCGTTCCGGGTATCGCCGTGTCGTCGGTGAGTCACCGCAGTGGCGGCAGGTCCTGACCCAAGCCACGCAAGTCGCGGCCACCGAGACGACCGTACTGCTGCTCGGCGAGTCCGGAACCGGGAAGGAGGTCGTCGCGCGTTTCCTGCACCGCGCGTCACCACGCAAGAATGGTCCGTTTGTCGCGCTGAACTGCGCTGCCCTGCCGGAGCAGCTGCTCGAAGCCGAGTTGTTCGGATACGAGCGGGGAGCCTATACGGGCGCGACGCAGAGCAAGCCCGGTCAGCTCGAAGAAGCCGCCGGCGGGACGCTATTTCTCGACGAGGTCGCGGAGATGAGCCCGTCGGCGCAGGCCAAGTTTCTGCGCGTCCTTCAAGAGCGTGAATTCAAACGCCTGGGCGGGACGCGCACGCTTCGCACAGACGCCAGAGTCGTCGCGGCGACGAACCGCGACCTCCAACGGGCGATCACCCACGGACAATTTCGAGAGGATTTGTATTACAGGCTCAACGTCTTTGCGATCGGGTTGCCCCCTTTGCGAGATCGCCGCAATGACATCCTGCCGCTCGCCGAAGCGTTTCTGGCCGAGCTCGGCCGTGGGCTCGGCCGTCCACCCGGAGGCATCTCACGCGAGGCTCGTCAAGTGTTGGTCGAATATCACTGGCCAGGCAACGTCCGTGAATTGCGGAACATCCTCGAACGAGCCGCCATCCTGTGCGACGGCGGTCTCATCGCCACTGAGCACCTCGCACTGAACATTTCCCGACCGTCGATGGGAGCGCCACCTGCGCCGATGCTATCGGTGGCAACAGAACTCCGGTCCGCACCTGATGTTCCCCTTCGACCGTCGTCGGCCGGCGATTTGTCGGCGATGGAGCGCGAGATGATCGAACAAGCACTTCAGAGCGCTCATTTCAACAAGTCGAAAGCGGCGAAGAGCCTTGGCTGGACTCGCAAGCAGTTGTACATCCGTCTGCGGAAGCACGGTTTCGACTAGAAGTTCCCCTCCACTCGCCATTCTCAAGTCAGCGAAAGACTGCAGCCCAGCGGGCCAGGCCCAGGCTGGGCCAATCGGCACACCTTGGACTTGAAAGGCGCAGATCTAACGAGCGATTCGATGGCGCGGGAGCGCAAATCCCATCGGTCGACCTTTCAACGTTTGGCACACGCCTCGCAAATGCTCAGTCGCCATGGCGATTCAAGGCGGACCTGACATTTCATGGAGAGGACTTATGTTGCGACCAACCACTGACGTTCTAATCGTCGGCGCCGGCCCCACCGGGCTTGCCCTCGCCATCACGCTACAGCGCGCGGGCATCGACCATCTCCTGATCGACAAGCTTCCCTGTGGGCAGAACACGTCACGCGCGGCCGTCCTTCATGCCCATACGCTCGAAATGCTGGACGAGCTCGGTGTCGCCACACTGCTGGCCGATGAAGGATTGAAACTCGCGACGTTCAGCATTCGCGACCGGGATCGAACACTGGTGCGACTCCGATTCGACCGCTTGGCGACACAACATCCTTACCTGCTCATACTGCCGCAAAACGTCACGGAGCGGGTTCTGGCCGATCGCCTCGTTGCCCTGGGTGGCGCGATCCATCGTGGTATCACTGCAACCGAGGTCAGGCAAGACGCGACCGGCGCGCACGTCTCGCTGACGTCGGACGCTGGAACACACTCGATCGCCGCACGATATGTCGTTGGCGGCGACGGGATGCACAGCATGGTGCGCGCCGCTTCGGGCGCAGAGTTTGAAGGTGCAACTTACGGGGAGTCGTTCGTGCTCGCTGACGTATCGATGGAGTGGTCGCACGGGCGCCACGAGGTCATGCTGTTCTTCTCACCGGCCGGGCTGGTCGTCGTGGTGCCCCTTCCGAACGGAAACTTCCGCATTGTTGCCACACTCGAAAACGCCCCCGAGCATCCCACTGTCGCCGACATCCAGACACTCATCGACACCCGCGGGCCAACGGCCGGTCGTGCCAAGGTGATGGTCGTCGCGTGGGGCTCGCGCTTCCGCGTGCATCATCGACTCGCCAAGTCCTATCGTAACCAACGACTGCTCCTGATGGGCGACGCCGCACACGTGCACAGCCCGGCAGGCGGCCAGGGAATGAACACCGGCCTCGTTGATGCGTGCGTCCTGGGCCGTCTACTGGCGGCGGTCGTTTCCGGCACACAGGCAGAGGTCGTTCTCGATCAGTATCAGAGCCTCCGTCGACCGGCGGCGGAAAAGGTGCTTGGCCTGGCCGGGCGGCTGACCTCCATGGCGACCATGCGGCACCCGGCCAAACGCACGGTCAGAAACGTGATGCTGTCACTGGTCAACCACCTGCCATTTGTAAAGCAGGAGGTGGTCATGAACCTGTCGAGGTTGAGCCGGCGGCGATATGCCCACATAACGGGTCTGAACGAATACGCGACCCGAAGTCTCTGGCATGGCCGGCGTAGTAGCCATCGACGTACACCTGGGTGTTCTTCGGCGTGACCACGCATTAACGAGAGTTAATCCCGCGTTCATGGTCCTGCCATGCGGCACGGCGTAGAATGCCTTTGATCCCTATGCGCGTCCTGGTGTCGAAGACGATCAGAAAGTCGCGAGCTTCATCCAGAAGGGGCTCGAGGAAGAGGGCATGGCCGTCGATGTGCTCAACGACGGCGATGACGCCGGGATGCAGTCGCAGATGGTCGACTACGACTGCGTCGTGCTCGATTTGATGCTGCCCGGTCGTTCCGGATTCCAGGTGCGACTATATGGCCAAGCCGTTCATCCTGGCCGAGGTGTCCGCGCGCATCCGGGCACTCTTGCGCCGGGGCAAGCCGCGGGAAACGAGATTGCGGGTTGCCGACCTGGAGATCGACACGATCCGTCGCCGAGTGTCGAGGGCCGGGCAGGTGGTCGACCTCAAGCCGAAGGAGTATGCGCTGCTCGAGTTCCTCGTGCACAACTGCGACCGCCCCGTGACGCGATCGCACATCATCGAGCACGTCTGGGACATTCACTTCGACAGCGTCAGCAATGTCGTCGAAGTGCATATTAATTCACTCCGGAACAAGATCGATCGGGGAGCAGCTGCGCCGCTCATTCATATGGTGCGCGGCGTCGGCTACATGCTCACCGATAAACCCACGTGAAACCGCTTCCCCTGCGCACGTCCCTGGCACTGGCCTACACGGGAATCCTCTCGCTGGTGCTGACGGCCCTGGGTTTCGTCGATCGCTCTGCGCTGGTCAGCCAGCTGAATTCGTCGACGACAGCCGAATTGGAAGAGAAAGCACGCGGCCTCCACGGCTACATGCAGTTCAAGGACGGTGCGCCGGTTCTTGTGTACAAGAACGACGATCCTGAAGAGGTGATCTTCGTCAACGATGCGACCCGTTATTTCCAGATCTACGACGGAAACACGGGACGGCTGCTCATTCAATCACCGGGCATCGAATCTCTCGGGCTGCGCTACACGCCGGCCGAAGTGGCGGAATTTCGCAGGACTCCCGGATTGCACGACATCCAGACCGACCGGGGAAGACTCCGGCTGAACACCAGCGTCATCAGCCCAACGCCGAGCGAGGCGTACGTCGTGCAGGTCGGCGAGTTGCTCGATCGCGTGGACTCGACGCTTGCCGTCTTCGACAGGCTGCTCTTGTGGAGAATCCTGGCGGGTCTGGCGTTTGCGGCTGTGGCCGGCCGCTGGCTGGCCGGCCGGAAGCTTGTGCCGCTGGCGCGATTCGCGGAGTCCACGCGATCGATTGGCATTGGCACCTTCACGAGCGTTTGTCTCTGAGAGGCACGAACGACGAGCTCGACCAGGTGGCGAACGCCTTCAACAACGCGCTGGCACGAGTCGAACAGTCGGTCGGTGAGATGCGACAGTTCAGTGCCGCACTCGCACACGAGTTGCGGACGCCGTTGGCCATCCTGCGAGGCGAAGCCGGGCTGGCGCTCACGCAAACGCACTCGGCAGCCGAACGAGAACGGCTGATCAGCCAGATCGATGAGTACGATCGATTGACGCGGCTCATCAATCAGATCCTGACGCTCGCTCGAGCCGAGGCTGGCGAGATTTCGATGGCTCGCCAGCCCGTCGATCTCTCGGCGCTCGGGTCAGACGTCGTCGAACAGATGGAGCCGGTGGCGGCTGCGCGCGACATCACGATGACGTCCACGATCGTTCCTGCCGTCATAGTCGAGGGCGATGCGGGCTGGCTGGAGCGGCTGTTGCTGCTGCTCATAGACAATGCCATCAAGTTCACGCCTAAGGGAGGGCGAATCACGGTGGCGCTTTCGCGTGCAAACGGGATGGCGACATTGTCGATCGCGGATAGCGGGATTGGGATCGCACCTGAGGCTATTCCCCGCTTGTTCGAACGGTTCTATCGCGCCGATCCCTCTCGATCGCGGCAGATCGACGGCGCGGGCCTCGGTCTCGCGTTGGCAAAGTGGATCGCGGATCGACACGATGCCGCGATCGACGTCACGAGCACGCCTGGCGTAGGAAGCACCTTCACGGTGACCCTCCGTACGCGTTCAGATGAGAATCGGGCGGACCATCGTACGGTCCACTCATCGAGCGCCGCAGAGAAAGACCAGCCGATTAAAGTGAGTTAATCTCCGTTTCAGAATCCGTTCAGTTCGATGAGGTGAAATAGCTCCAAATGGCGGTCCAAGCCGCGAAATGGAGTGAATCATGCTGATTGAAGAGCGGACGAGATGCCTGGGCTTCAGTTGACAGAGCGGCAAATGCGCCGTCTCTGGGGACTCGACTCGGCGACGTGCACCGTGATTATCGCAACGCTCCTCAGCGCGGGCATTCTGTGCGAAACGCCGAAGCACGGCTACGCTTTGTCGGCAACGTCGATGATGAGTCGATTGTGACGGGCTATTCTTGATACGAGCCGGTGTAGAACTTGCAGGGATCTTTTCATGCACGTTCGACTGGTCATCGCGGCCGCGTTGGTGGGCTTTGGACTAAACGGCTGTGCGTCGCTTCAAGGCTTGCGCGCGCTCGTTCAGCCGCCACGATTCGAGCAAGCGACCAATCGTCCGAGCGAAATCCGACTGCTTCCAGGTTCGGCGGGCCAGCGCGCCGGCGGCGCCACCGTGCGCATCTGGACGGACGTCACCAATCCCAATCCGTTCGGCTTCACGCTGAGCACTCTTCAGGTGACGTTGCTCCTGGAGGACACCGAGGCGGCCAACGCGGACTTTCCGCTCGGTCTACCGCTCCAGCCGCGCCAGACCGAAACAATACCGCTCGATCTGACGGTGAGCTTCGACAATGTGCCGCGTCTTGCGAGCGTGATTCGTGCCGCAGCGTCGGGAAGAGGTCTCGATTACAGATTGGATGGGACGATAGGCATCCACGCGGGTCGTCTCGGCGAGCCGACGTTCGGTCCGATGACGATTCTTAGCGGGAGCCTGCGCCCTCGCTTTTAACGGGTATCGATTCCTAGTCCTACCTTGTTTCAGATCTGGGTAACGGCGCTTCGGTAGCGCAGGGCTTCCCGCCTTCGCCAAGGCTCCGGCGGGTCTCGCCAAAGCTCGCGTGATTTGGGCGAGCGGCGGACAGCCCTGCCAGGACGAAATCCTATGTATGCCGCTCTCCGCTTCGCACTTCGCGCGTGCAGGACGAACCGGCCGCTTTGCGGCGAAGCAACCAGCCTGCCGCCGCAAACCAGCGCGACGAGGCGGGAAAATGCCTCTTCGCGGCCCATTCCGATTACGCGATGGGAGCACACGTCGCAGGCTCGCAACGCTTCGTACGCGCTCCAGAGGCATTTTCCGGTCACGGAGCACGTCGCCTCGCTCGCGATGGTTTGCCGCAGCAGGCTGGTTGCCCCGCCGCTGACGCCAGTGGTTCGTCTGACGAGCGCGAAGTGCGCAATGCGACACGCTGCGCCCGGTCGCGCCGTCCCCTAGCTCGCGAGGCTACGAGGATGCCGATGACGCCGAGCACAAGCACGTGTGTCATCGGCTGCGATGGCGCCATGCTCGCCGATGACGCCGCCGATCGCGTGCGTGGCCGCGCCATGATCGAACCCGCGCGCACGGACTTTCGCGCGCTCAAGATGGTCCCGCACGCGACGCTCGCGGAACAGTTCCAGCGCGACAGTCAGTAGATCTATTTGTCGGAGAGTTCGCCTGGTGTGGGCCGCCGCCTCGCGCCACGCCGCACGTGAACCACGCGCACGACACTGGTGTCGTCGTCGACGGTGAAGAAGACCCGGTATCCGTGCGGCTTCCGCCCGTAGCTCAGCACTCGAACCGGGTGATCGGGATCGATGCTCTCAGGCGCAACTGGGCAGCGCTTCGGATGTTGGTCGAGCGAGAGGATGGCCCGCTCCAGACCGTTGAACCAGGCCGCACCCTGCTGCGGAGCGCGTTCCACGACCCACAAGTACAGCTCCTCCAGCTCGGCCTCCACGTTCCTCGCGATCTCAACGCGGTATGCCATGCTTGCGGCGCAGCCGAGCGAAGACCTTCCGCGCCGGCCCCGTGCGGCCGGCCTTCACCTCCGCCAGCCCGCGCTGAATCCCTTCGATGGCCTCCACGCGGTCGAGCAGCGCCTGGTACGCCGCCGCGTCCTGCACCACCAGCTCCGCTTTTCCGTTCACCGTCAGGACGAGAGGATGTCCGGTCTTCCGCAGGCGATCGAGCAGTTCGAGCGTGTTGCGCTTGAAATCGCTGAGCGAGCGAATGTCGTTGGCGAGATCCAGCATGAAAAGGCTCCTCATTAAATTCGCATCAAATTTGATGATTCCACAAGACAGCCATCTCGTCAATCCATCAGGGCAGAGCTGTCCCTGCGATTGTCCCTCCACCAGCCCAAGAATGCCGGAATGTTGGGGCTCGGACGGCGTCTCGGTGTATAACGGGTGCATTCCGTCAGGTCAAAAATGGAAGCCCAACTTAGCGCTCAGCGAGGTTCACTCCCATGTCTGTGAAAACCAACCGTCGCGGGTTTATCGGCGGAGCCCTCGCTGGCGGTGCAGGTGTCGCGCTTCCCGGGTGTGCCGCGCCCCCGGCGGTTGCCGCTCGTGCCGCATCCTCCAACCCCAATTACGCAAAGCTCGACGAGGTCCTCAAACAGCCGGTGCTCAAGCGTCAACTTTTCTCGACGCCGGTCATCATCGAGACGCTCGAATTGCTCCGACTGGACGACAACTTTCTGTGCCGCGTTCGCTCGAAGGACGGGGCGGTCGGCATCTCAGCCGCAAATAATTCACAGCAGCGCTCGCTCTACCCGATTCAGGTCAACCGGCTGCAGCCATTCTTCCTCGGCAAAGACGCGCGCGATTTGGAGGCGCTGCTTGAGGAGGTGTACGTCTACCAGAGCAACTACAAGCTGCAGAGTCTGGCACTGTGGGTGCCGCTCGCGACAATCGAGTTTGCGATCCTCGACATGCTCGGCCGCATCGCGAACAAGTCGATCGGGCAGCTGATCGGCGAGATTCACAACCCCAAGGTCGCCGTCTACCGGGCCAACGGTGAACGCGACGTCACCGCCGAGGCGGTCATGGAGAACCTCAAGAAGCAGGTCGTGGAATCGGAGGCCAAGGCGCTCAAGATCAAAATTGGCGGCCGCATGAGCCACGTCGAATACCCAGCCGGGCGCTCGGAGAAGCTCATCCCGATGGTGCGAAAGGAATTCGGGGACCAGATGGTGTGCTACGCCGACTCGAACGGCTCATACGACATTGCCGAGGGGATCAAATTCGGCCGGTTGCTCGAGGAGTACAAATTCGCGTTCTACGAAGAGCCGGTGCCGTTCGATTGGTACGAGGAAACGAAGGCGGTGACCGATGCGGTGAACATTCCGGTCGCCGGCGGAGAACAGGAGGCGAGTCTGCATGCCTTCCGCTGGCTGATTGCCAATGACGGCCTGGATATCGTGCAGCCCGACCTGTATTACTTCGGCGGATTCATCCGTTCGATGAAGGTGGCCCGCATGGCGGCGGCGAAGGGAAAAGTGCACACGCCGCACATTTCCGACGGGCTGGGCTATCTCTACATGATTCATCTCGTATCGGCGATTCCGAACGCGGGGCCCTTCCACGAATTCAAAGGTCTGAGCGACGAAGTGCCAGTCGAATGCAAGACGTCTTCGCTGAAGACGGAGAACGGTGTCGTCACGGTGCCGACCGGGCCCGGATCGGGCATCGAGATCGATCCCGCATTCATCAAGAAACACTCGGTGGTGAAAGGGTCCGCCGGCGAGTCGTCGGCGTAGGCTCATGATCGACCTCCCACGTGCCGCGAGACAACATCGTCCAACTTGCCCAGCTCGCTCTTCCAGCCCATCACAGCCCGATCGGTCCACTCATCGTTGTGCATCGCGTCGATCGTCAGCACCAGGCGCACTTCATCGGACATCGCATGGAGTTCCACGACTGTGGCGACGTCGTACGGTTCGACGCCCGGGATGAAATCCGTCAGGTGTATGTAAGCCAGGCGGCGCAGGGGCACGACCTCGGTGAACGTGATCCGGCACTCGTGCGTGAGCGGCATCCCGGCCTTCTTCATAAAAGCCACCTGTGGAGGGTCGATGGCCGTCATGGCGTACAGCAGCTCGCCACCTGGTCGCAGCTCGAGCTTGCGCACGGACACTGCGAACCCGCCGGGTCCCCACCACAACTCGATACCCTCCTTGGTCGTCCACAGGTCCCAGACGTCCTGAATGTCGGCGCGATACGTGCGCTCGAGGGTGATGCGATTCTTCGCGTTCGTCATGTGCTCCTCCGTGTGCGGCGTCGGCGTGGACGCTGGCGTTGTTTCTTCTTCAGCGCGACAGCGAACGCATCGAGCCGGCCTTCCCACAACGCACGATACTGGCTGACCCACACGTTCAATTCCCTGAAGGGCTCAGGACGCAGGGAATACAAGCGTCTCGGGCCATCAGGCCGGACTCGAACGAACCCCGCTTCTTCCAGGATGCGCAGGTGCCGAGACACGCCGGACTGATCGATGTCCATTTTCGCCACGAGGTCGTTGACCGCGTGCTCTCCCTCGAGGAGAGCCTCGACAATCTGGAAGCGATTCGGATCGGCGAGCGTTTGAATCGTGCTCACTTGCATGTCAACACATATGTATATCAGTGCATATGTTTGTGTCAAGAGTTTCGACGGTAGAGTAGAGAGCGGCCGCAAGGCCGCTCTCCCTCATCGAACCGGACATGCAGATTTCCAGCATCCGGCTCACCGACACGCGTCGACGAGGAAACTATCGCAAGCAGCGGTCGACGAGCGTCACAGGAAGAACAGGCCATAGCGGTGGAGTCCCGCGTAGAGCGTCTCCCCATGACGAAACGGACGACGACGTCGTTGGCGGCGATTCCGCAGAAAGCCGCGGAAACGAATCTGCAGGTAGTAGTTGAGACGGCGAAAGACACGGCGTGGATAGCCGTAGTGGAAGGACGCAGCCCAGCCGCGTAACAACCGACTCACTGTGAGAATGGTCTCCGCGAGCGTCGTCTTGATGCGCGCCGAGGTCAATACCCGCAGTTTCTCTCGCAGCCGGGCACAGGCCCGCGCGGAGGGTTCGACGTGTAAGTACCGCCGAGGCCGTCCGCGCAGGTCGCGGTCATAGCGCAGCGTGTAGCCCAAACGGTCGAGCGCCGCGCCGGCGTCCGTGAGCCGCACCACCCGCGTTTTGTTGCGGTTCACCGTCAGCCGCAGGTCCTGTTCGAGCGTTCGTTCGAGCCACGACACGAGTCGTGTCCCCATGTACCGTGCCACGACCACGAAATCGTCGGCGTATCGCACCAGTCGCGCGTTCGCAAACTGGGCGGGGCCGTCGGCCGCGTGAAAGGCCCGGTCGAAGTCGTGGAGATACACGTGCGCCAAGAGCGGCGAAATCACGCCGCCCTGCGGCGTCCCTTGCCGCGGTCGCGTCGTGCGTCGTCGCCCGTGGTCGTCTTCATCCACGACGGGGCACCGCAGCCACAGGCGTATCAGCCGCAGCACCGAGCGGTCGGCAATCCGCCGTTCGAGCTGCTGCATGAGGCGCGCATGGTCAATGGTGTCGAAGTAGCTCGCCAGGTCCGCATCGTACACCTCCGGCCGACTGGCCTTGAGCGCCGCGTGCACCTGGTCGAGCGCCTGATGCGCGTTCCGACCCGGACGAAAGCCGAAGGAGCACCCGTCGAAGTCCGCCTCGAAGATCGGTTCAATCACCAGCAGCACCGCCATTTGGGCGACGCGGTCCCGCACCGTGGGAATGCCCAACGGGCGGAGCCGACCATCCGGCTTCGGAATGTAGA
The DNA here is from genome assembly GCA_963761975.1 of Vicinamibacterales bacterium. Taxonomy (GTDB): domain Bacteria; phylum Acidobacteriota; class Vicinamibacteria; order Vicinamibacterales; family JAMQPK01; genus JAMQPK01. The sequence goes on along the minus strand of CAVXIR010000006.1, from coordinate 770,369 downwards.
CGCGGCGCACCGGCTGCGGGCGATAGGTCCGCGTCCGCAAGGCCTCTGCGAGGTCATCGAGAAACACGGGCACGCCGCCCGGCACCCTGATTCTTCCGCACTCGGCGCCATGCGGCATCAAGCACATCACGGCGGTAGATACGGTCAAACAAGGTGTAGAACCGAAACCCCGGTTCTTGCTTCGCTTTCCGTCCGAGTTTCCATCGCAGCAAGGAGACGGGTATTGGCAGGTCGGCCTCCGGCCGAAAGCCTTCAGCTTCCCAGTCCGTTTAATAGAGCGACGATCACTCACTCGGCTGCTCCCCCGTTGATGAAAACATGCGCGAAGTCCGGCTCCTTGGCTCCACCGGCGTTACCCGGCTTCCCCGCTACTATGAGCCGGTCCGACTCCCGGCCGCAGCCGACGCGGCGTTATGGATTCCGCCGCGCTGTTGCACGCACGTGTGCGCCACGCCGGGTCTCCCAGGACCCTCGGCTGTGCTGTCCGCGCGCGCCCTCCCCACCCACCCCGGACGGCTCGATGAGTGCGTCTGCTCGTTGCTTCCCCATCGATCGCAGGCTTCACCACCTCTGCAAGGTTGGCCGCCGTCACGTCGCGTAACGAGGTCGAATCGGGTTCGCATTCGCTGGGCTCACGCGTTCGCTGTGACCGCTGCCTCGCGGCTCGCCCGGCCATACACGCGGCCGAACCGGTCCGTTTCGCGTACTCAGTTGCCCTCGCACGCCGGACCGCAGCTCCATGGTGAACGAGCAATTCACATGACTGACTCCTTTCAGTCAGCAAGCACAGCCAGGGTTGGCCTGGCGTAACCAGAGCCGCCGAGCCGCCGAGGAAAACGGAAGATCCCGACGCCACGACGGGCACGACGCAGCGTGACAGCCTCTGCGTGGAGGCATCGACGTCGTGGGCCGCGTTGCGCGGCCCACACGACCACCCGACGAGCCCCGAATTCAAGAGCGAGGGGATCGACGGGCTCTTATATTCGGGGCTCGTCGGGTGGTTGTGCGCCGGTGGCGCGACGTCGATGCGGTGTTTTTCTCTGTGTCTCTGCGTCGAACTACAGCTTCTGAAATCCGCGATAAAATCATCCGCATGAGGAAGCAGCGTGCGGCGGTTCTCGTGCTGGCGTGGACCGTTTCCGTGACGGATCTGCTCGCGCAGACCGTCGTGAAGCCGCCGAAAAACGGATACACGCCGCAGCAGGACGTCCAGCTCGGTCGCGAGGCCGCGGCGGAGATTCGCGAGCAGTATCCCGTCATCAAAGACGAGCGCATCGTCCGCTATCTCACGAGGCTTGGCGATCGCCTTGTCGCCGTCGCGCCGGCCGAGCTCAAGGAATCTGTCTACGAGTATTCGTTTACGCCTGTGAACGTGAAAGAGATCAACGCGTTTGCGCTCCCCGGCGGACCGATGTTCGTACACCGTGGCATGTTCGACGCCGCGTCGGCCGAAGGAGAGGTCGTCGGCGTCATGGCGCACGAACTCTCCCATGTGCTGCTTCGACATGGAACAGCCAACGCGTCCAAGGCGCAGAATCCGTGGTTGCAGCTGGGTCAGCTCGCCGGCATCGTGGGCGGCGCGGTCGTCGGCGGCGCAGCCGGGTCGGCGATCGCGCAGGGCAGCCAGTTCGGACTGGGCACGCTGCTCTTGCGATACAGCCGCGACTTCGAGAGACAAGCGGATCTGCTTGGCGCGCAAATCATGGCGCGCGCCGGCTACGATCCGCGAGCGCTCGCCCGTATGTTCGAGACGATCGAGCGCGAGTCGAAGACGAGCGGTGGGAGCGGCCCGCAGTGGATGAGCAGCCATCCGAATCCCGGGAATCGGACGCAGTACATCACCAGGGAAGCAGAGCTGCTGACGATCGCGAGCGCTGCCGACACACGCGAGTTCGAGCCGATCAAAACGGCGTTCGCGTCGCTGCCGCCGGCCAAGTCGATGGCCGAGCTGGCTCGCGCGAAGGAAGACTCAACAGGCGGAGCGACGCCATCGGTCGGAACCCCAGGGCAGCCCGTGCCACCGCCCTCGTTCCAATATCGCGACATCAGTGGGGGCAGGATTTTTCAAGCGTCCGTTCCAGCCAATTGGACGAGCCTCAACTCGAAGAGCGCCATCAAAGTCGTGCCGCAGAATGGCTACGGCCAGCGCAACGGAGAGACCGTGTTCAGCCACGGTATCGAGTTCGGCGTCGCGCAAGCCGCATCGCGCGATCTGCAGCACGCGACCAACGCCTGGCTCGATGCGGTGGCGCGGAACAATCCTCAGCTTCGTCTCGCAGGGGCGCAGCAATCGCTCAGGATTTCGCAACGCTCGGCGATCAGTACGCCGCTCGTCAACCCATCGTCACTCGGCGGTACGGAACGCATCGGCGTCTACACCACGTTTCTCATCGACGGAAGCCTCTTCTATTACATGACCATCGTCCCGGAGAACGAAGCAGCGGCCTACCAAGAGACGTTCCGGCGCATCGGCGAGTCGATACGGCTGACCGAAGGGCGCTGAACAGATCGGAGCGCCAGTTACAAACATCGCCCTCCGACTGCCAGTCTTGAAAGCGGATCGGGCAGCTCGAATCACCATCCTGGGAAAAAGCGGACGAATTTTCGACGGTTGCGGCAGGCACGTATCTTGACTGCAGCCCTGGCGTGTGGCTCCTCATTGTCTGCGCCGCGCTCATCGGATTCGCCGGCTACATCATGACGCCGGAGGAACGGGTCCGCGCACTTGCAGCCATCCGCGCCTACGCCGAGCAATTCGCAACAACGGCCCGAGGCGGAGCCGTTACTCAGCCGTTCAGTAAGGCGCTCGTCGAACGGACGCCCTGGCCATTTGTGACACCGGCCATCGCCGCAGCCTGCGTGCTCGTTTTCCTCTCAATGTCGCTGGGTCTCGGATCGGCCTCGGGAAGCGACGGGTTGATCGCATGGGGCGGGAACATCGGACCGCTCACGACCAACGGCGGATGGCAGCGTCTGATTGCCGCGACGTTCGTCCACCCGCATCTGCTCGATCTCGTCGCAAGCCTTGCCGGACTTGCGGCCTTCGGCCTTATTGCTGAGCGGCTGATCGGTTCGGCGGCGTTTGCGACCGTCTGCATGGCCGCCGCCGTGGTTGGCAGTCTGGTGAGCTTGAACGCCGATCCGCTGCGTCTCTCGTATGGCGCGTCCGCCGCGGTCTTCGGGATGTATGGATTGCTGCTGGCGGCCGCATGCCGGGTGTTCCTCGCGACACGTGCTCCGCTGATTCCGTGGGAGATCCTCAAACCGCTTGCCCCTGTGGCAGGAGTATTCTTCCTCTATGCGCTCGCCGCGCCGGGCATGATCGCCAAGTCGGAGTTCGGCGCGCTTCTGACCGGCATCGTGAGCGGATTTGTGCTGTCGAAGGGCATCCAACAGGGAAAACCATCACTGAAGCAGTCGGGACGCGTCGTCGCGGCGACCCTGGTCGTTGCGGCCGTGTCGGGCTTCATGCTGAGAGGCATCGACGACGGCCGGTCGGAAGTCGCGGCGGTGACGGCGCTGGAAGAGCGCACAGCCAAGCAATACGAAACGGAAGTCGACCGCTACCGTGCCGGCGGCAGCTCAGCGGATCATCTCATTCGAACCATCGAGCGGGCGATTGTTCCCGAGCTGCAGGCGGCTCAGGGGCGCATCGAGCAACTCGATCGTGTGCCCGACGAACAGCGGCCATCGATCGACCACACGAATCAATATCTGCGGCTGCGGCAAGAGAGCTGGCGACTGCGTATCGATGGCCTTCGCCAGCGTGCGATTCTCGAGGCGCGTCAGGCCGGCCGAAAAGTACCACCGACACCCGGCAAACCGCTTTCGACGAATCAACTACTCGATAAATCCACAACCGCGCTGCTCAGCGCCGAAGGCATCGAGCGAAACGCACTTAAGGATCTGCGCGCCGCCGCGGCGATTCTTCAGTAGGTCGAAGTATGCGCAACTAAAGTTGCGCCCTACAGAACCTGCGCTGTTCAGCGCAGATGGTCGCAGACTGCGCTGTTCAGGGCAAATGGCAGATGGCACTCGGTACTCTCTGCCATCTGCCATCTGCCATCTGCCCTGACAAGTTACTTCTTGACCGGCTTGAACGCGTCCTGAACCTGCTTGCGGATATCCCCGTAGTTCTTGTTTAGCGTCTTCTCTTCCTCTTTGGTCAGGATTCTGAACGGCACACGTACGACACTGTTGGCAAACTTCACGTTCAACCAATGCTGGCCGTACTGGATCCCACCCGGAACCTTGAAGAACAGACGGCCGAGACACGCGCGCTGCGGGCTGAGCTCGACTTCGTCCCACGACATGGGCCGTTCGTCCAAAACGGAGAAGAACCCGATTCGGCACGCCCGGCTCGCGCCAGGAGGAAAGTAATTGATCGAGTCCCGCTGCACCTTCTCGCGCGCCTGGAGCGCCTGCGTGTTCCCGGCCCGGTACTCCTGCACAGTCGGCAGCGGAATCGTCTTGCCATCGGGTGTCTCGAGCGAGACCGCATCGCGAGTGAGTTTGTAGAGCGGCACCCCATCGCGCAGCGTAGTGCCGAACTCGATGAGCATCCACTCTTCGCCGAGTGAATAGTTGGCGAGCCGGTATCCGAGGATGGCGTATCCCTCATTGTTGTAGGCAACGCGGACGAAGTTACCCTCGATCGTCATGATCTGCGAAACGCCTGGCTTGGGAATGTCAATCTTCGGAGCCTGCCGGGCCAGACCATCGCCCCCGGCCGCCAGCGGGTGAATCGAAATCAACGAGACCAGGGCCAGTGACAATAGACTCAGCGCTCTCATGAGACCTCCTCGCAGGCGTTCTTCACCTACACGGCCGCCGATGCCTCACTGCGTCGTGGGCCGCTGAACAGAGAGAGCACTCCCCATGCCAGCACGTTGTGAGTGGCTGTCACCCGTAAGCTGTTGATTTGTCTGGGCTAAATGGCGATCGTGGCGACAGGGCTACCGCCGTCGATCCCCACTAATTGTGAAAGGCCACGGCATATCGGCGCTATACTCCGAGACCGCACGGACCGTTCGTGCGCCTCGAAGCGCTCCAAGATCTCAGCGATCGCCACTCTCGATCGACTACCCAATCCTCGCGTTCTTCGCGTGAGGAATAGTGCTATCAACAATTCGGCTGCTCGCGCCCGGCGTTCGCTGTTCCAGACGATCGACGATGGGACGATTCGACGATCGTGGATGTCCTCGTGGTGAAAAAAATTGTCACCTCGTGTTCAAACATACGTCACTCGAAAGTCACCCACGAGTCAGACTTTTGGCCCTACGTAGTCAGACTTTTGGCCCTACGTAGTTTGTCCACAAACGATTGTGAAAAAAAATTGCGCGAACCAGCACTTTGCGCTCGCAGCCTCGAATGTAGGCGTATAACATTGTTCATCGCGATCGTTGACTCATCTCATGCTCCTCAGATCATCCATCAAAGAGAGATCCTCAGCAGATATGAATCGATCGCATGAGCATGGAGACGATCGGATGATTCGTGTAGTCCTACTCGCAGAAGATCGCATTACGCGCGCGGGCGTGCGCATTCTGATAGACAAAGAGTCCGACATGAGTGTGGTTGGCGAGCACGAGCTCATCGACGATCCGGCAGCCATATTGTCGCCCTCGCAACCGCATGTCACGCTCGTCGACGTCGACCGAGGCAGCCGCGATTTCGTCCCCGAGTTGATCACGCGGCTGTCGACGAAGACCCGCGTGATCGTACTGACGAGCACGCACGATGCAGAGATGGTGTCTAGCGTGTTCTGGTCGGGCGCCAAGGGCCTGGTGCGAAAGAACGAGCCGCCCGCTCTGCTTCTGAAAGCCATCAGGAGAGTCGATGCCGGTGAGGTGTGGCTCGATCGGTTTACGATGGCCCGCCTTCTGAGCGAGCTGTCGCGCGGTGGCGGTAAAGGTACGACCGACGCGCCGAGAGTTGGACGACTCACACTTCGCGAGCGCCAGCTGATCGCCGTCGTCGGCCAGGGTTTTGGCAACGGGGACATCGCCATCCGCCTCCGCATCAGCGAGGCGACCGTGCGCAATCACCTCACGTCAATCTTCAAGAAGCTCGAACTGCACAGCCGATTCGAGCTCGTCATGTACGCGCTGCGTAACGGTCTCATCAAGGTCCCCATCCCGCGCCTGCAACCCGCTCCGACGACGACCCGGCGCAACGGACGAATCAAGAGCGTTTCCTGAACATCTTCGGGCGTCATCGCACCCTGGTGCTCCCTCCGCACATCCTCTCTTGCTGAGGCTTGATGCCATGTCGGCCCGTGGTCATAGGATCCCTATCCTATTCACCGCAAGCCGGCTCTAGGATCTTCACTCCCCCTCATTTTTCGCAATCCATCCAATTGGCAGCGATACCTCAGCAGGAACACAATTTCTCTCCATTGTGGCTGCCCCCAGCCCTTCACTTGTAAGTGACGGAGCGGAGCTACATTTACCGTTTCTTCGATATCGCTCGAGTTGTCGTCCTGCCACCCACACCCCTTATTCGGATCGTAATCGTCGGGCGCCAGCGCATCGTCGTGGATTCGCTCGCCAACCTGATCGCGACAGAGGCGGATCTGAAAATCGTGGGCGATTCAGATTGCGATGGTCCGATGCCTGAAACCAGTGAGCGGGCCGACGTGGCCCTGTTCGATCTCGACGAGGCCGAGGACGACGTATTCGAATGCCTTCAGGAAACTGCCTCGAAGATTCGCACGATTGCCGTCAGCATTTCGTCCGGTGCACGCGTGACGTTCCGCGCGTTTCACGCCGGCGTTGTGGGGCTGGTCTCGAAGCAGCAACCACCCGCGCTGCTCCTCAATGCGATTCGCAAGGTGCACTCAGGGGAAGCCTGGCTCGGACGCACCATGTTCGGTCAGGTGTTCGACCTGGCGCGCGCGGATCGGCGCCAAAAAAAGCCGGTTGCGACGCCGGGAAGCGCGGCGCTGAGCGCCCGCGAACGGCAGTTGATTACTCTCGTCGGCGAAGGCTGGAAGAACGCCGACATCGCCCGGCACATCGTGGCGAGTGAGGCTACTGTCAGGGCCAGCCTGACGTCGATTTTTCGAAAGCTCGGAGTGCCAAACCGGTTCGCCTTGATGATCTACGCATCTCAGCACGGATACGTGAATAACGGCGGCCGGCCGCGACAGGCAGGGTTGTTGCAATGAGGCGGTCGTCGCTCACGCGGATGGCGCGACGCGTGTTCGGGACGGCGTTCGTCGTCGGCGTGGCCGCATGGCTCGGGATCGCCGGTTGGCGCGTGTGCGGCAGGTTCGGTGAACGATGCGAAGAGGTAGGGCTGTTCTTTCCTCGTTACAACGCCACGACGAAGCGTATCGATCTCGTGATGTACGACTTGAACAAAAATGGCCTCATCGACACGTGGGTGTATCAAAAGGGACCAGACAAATCACAGGTTGACATCGACCGCGACGAAAATGGCGCGATCGATCGTATTCTGATACTTGACGGGTACAGGTACACTACGATTGCAACCAGGTCGGTAGTGAGAAAGAGGGTTCCATGACGTTACGATTCGGTATAGCGCAATTTGCGGTCGCGACCGGCTTGGTGGCGAGTCTAAGTGTCCCGACGTTCGCCCGCGACGACGACCCGCGGGATTTCGGGCGTAACGATAACCGGCACGAGTCAAACCGGAACAATAACAACGGTAACAATCAGAACAACAACAATCAGAATAACGACCGCGACCGAGATCGAGATGATGATGATGATGATCGCGGTGAAGGCCGGCCAAAGGTCACCATCTGTCATAAGGCCGAGCGCGATGACGACGATGATGATGATAGGCGTGGATTCAGCGCCAAGACCATACAGGTGTCGCAAAGTGCCGTGAACGCCCACCTGGCTCATGGCGATACGCTCGGGCCCTGCCCGGTAAGCCCGTCCACAGCGCCGAGGCCACGAGACAGAGATCGAGACAGAGATCGAGACTGAGATCGGTAGTTCGTAAGTCGGCTTCGTGACTGCCACAGCCCTTGCTTCGGTCTCGTGGGGCGTGCTGGCTCTCGGCGCGGTGTATCCCTGGGCCTATTGGCCCCTCGTCTGGGGCGCCCTCATCACCGGATTCCTGGGTTTGCGCCGTGGTTCTGGGTTCCTGCCAACCCTCACACACCCACTGTTAGTTGCGGTGATAGCACTGTGCTGCGCGGTGCTGATACAAGTGATTCCTCTCCACCCATCCATGCTGCGAACCGTCAGCCCATCAACGGATGCGTTCGTTCAGGCGTACATGGCGCTGCCTGATGAGGTTGTGGCAACCGCGACGGGTGACACGATCACCGCAAACGGCGCCGCAGTGCCGCAGCCCCTGTCGCTGCGCCCGCGAGCCACGATCACCGCGCTCGTCTGTGTGCTGGCATTTGGCCTCTTCATCGCGGGCGGTGCAACCGGCTTCGGAGCAAGGGACGCCCGCCACCTCGCGGTCGGACTCCTCGTCCTCGGAACGATCGTGGCGTTCATCGCGATAGTTCAGCGGGCCACACCGCGCTACCCGGCCTACTGGATATGGGAACCGATAGAGGCCGGCGCGCAATGGGGGCCGTTCGTCAACCGCAATCACTTCGCCGGCTGGATGGTCATGGCGATTTCGGCCGGTCTCGGCTATTTCATGGCGTTGTCCAGCCGTGCAATGCGGGACGTGGAAGGATGGCGGAGCCGTGTTCTCTGGCTGTCTTCGCCGGAGGCGACCGGCATCGTGCTCACGGGTGTGGCGCTCGTGCTCATGGGCGTCTCGCTCGTGCTCACCGCGTCGCGCTCAGGGACGGTCTGCTTCGTCGCGTCAATGCTTGTGGTCGGCTGGGCAGCGATGGGCAACGGAGCGAGCAACGGAATCCCGCGGCAACGCCGGATGGTGATGGCCGGCTTGGTCGCGTGCCTGGCGTTCACGACGGTCATCTGGACGGGCCTGCCGATCATCTCGAGCCGGTTTTCGTCCTCGAACCCCACGATGCCTTTCTCACTCGGCGGGCGTGTGAATCATTGGAGCGACGCGCTGGAAGTTGCGCGACGCTTTCCGCTGGCAGGCACCGGCCTCAACACCTTCACGTTCGTGACGCCGTTCTTCAAGACGGACGCCGTGCCGAACTCCGACGAGGCTCACAACGACTACCTGCAACTCGCTGCTGAAGGCGGGGTGCTGGTTGGCATCCCGGCAATCGTGCTCGCCGTGATCTTTGCCCGCGAGGTGCGCCGCCGCTTTCGCGCCGGCAGCAGAAGTCTCACCAGTTACTGGCTTCGTGTCGGCGCCGTTGCCGGTCTTGTCGCGATAGCGGTTCAGGAATCTGTCGAATTCAGCCTGCAGCTCCCAGGAAATGCCGTGATGTTTTCGGCGCTGTGCATGCTCGCGGTGCACAAGCCCCAGGGCGAATGAAGATGCGCAACCCTCATCTCACATCCAAAGCATCATTTCTAATTACGGTTGCGGTTGGTGTTCTGCTCATTTCTCCTCAGCACGCGTTGTCACAGACGCCAGCGCGGACGCTCGAACCCGGTCTTTCATCACCTCCAGACACCGATTACACGGCCGGCCCCCAGGACGTGCTGGAGGTGACGGTCTTCGGCGAAAGCGACGTGTCCGGCAAATTCCAGGTCGAGGAGGATGGGACCGTCAACTTCCCGCTCATCGGCCGCGTGCGAGCCGCCGGTTTGACGTTGCGTGCGATCGAGCGCGAGCTGCACAACCGGCTTGCAGACGGGTTCCTCCAGAATCCTCAAGTCACCGTTTCCGTCGGATCGTTCCGCAGCCAGCGCATTTTCGTCGTCGGCGAAGTGATGAGGCCAGGCCCATACCCGTTGACGGCACAGATGACGTTGATCGAAGCGCTCGCTATAGCCGGTTCGACGTCGAACAGCGCCGCCGGTCACGTGGTCATCATCAGGGCGTCGCGCTCTGCGAAAGACGCGGGCAATCCGCAGGCCGATTCAGAAGTGCAGCAAGTGGATCTCGCAGCATTCCAGGCCGGGTCGCTGGCCAACAACGTCGTGCTGCGCGACGGCGACATGGTGATCGTCCCGCGCGCCCAATCAATTTACATTCTGGGTCAGGTCAGAAGCCCAGGAGCCTTCACGCTCGACAAACCCACCACCGTGCTGCAAGCGCTCGCATTGGCCGGAGGGCTCGCAGACCGCGGCTCGATGTCGCGCATTCGCATCACCCGCTTCGTGAATGGCAAGCGGACCGAGCTGAAGGCCAACGTCGACGATCCGATCCTCGCGGGCGATACGGTGATGGTTCTCGAAAGGTTCTTCTGATGAACTTACAATTTGCCGGCGAAAGCGACGAGCCGCTTCCGTCTGAAAACGGGCCGAACCAGTACCTCTTTGCGATCTACAGACGACGGTGGATTGCCCTGACGACATTCCTTGTTGTCATGGCGTACACCGCATTTCAGACCTTTACGACGATGCCCGTGTACGAGGCCACGGCTCAGTTGCTCATCAAAGCCGACGAACGAAATGTGCTGACGTTCGAAGACGTCGTCAAGCAAGACCGCGCAAGCTACGACTACGCAGAGACGCAGTATCGCCTGCTGCGCAGCCGCGCGCTCGCGCGGCGCACGCTGACGGCGCTCGACATGTGGCATCGCCCACCGTTTGGCGATGCGGCGCCGGCGCCTGCGCAGCCGGCAACGCCGTCGTTCACCGTTCGCGATGTGATTCGCTCTCCAATCACACTGATGAGCCAGGCGCTGCGACCGGATACGCCAACGTTCGAGCCCGCCGCAGCGAACGAAAACAGGCAAGAGTCTGCAGCGATCGATCAGCTTTTGGGCGGCGTCACGATCTCACCCATCCGGAACAGCCAACTCGTCGACGTGAGTTTTCAATCAGCCGATCCGCGGCTGGCTGCTCGCGTCGTCAATGAGCTGGCGCGCCAGTACATCGCCCAGGCCGCTGACGAGAGGGTCCTGCTTTCCCAGGACGCCTCCGGGTGGCTGACCAAACAACTGGAGACTCAGCGCGCGCAACTGGAAAAAAGCGAGATGGCCCTCCAGCGCTATCGCGAGCAGCACGACGCGGTCTCGCTCGAGAATCCGCAGAACATTGTCGTGCAGAAGCTGGCCGACCTCAACGGTGCGGTAACGAGAGCAAAGATGGAGCGCATCGAAAAAGAGTCGAAGTACGAGCAGTTGATGGCCATCAGCACCGGCGGAGGCGACCTCGACTCGTTCCCAGCGATTCTGGCAAACTCCTACGTCCAGCAGCTCAAGTCGGACGTGGCGGCGAAGGAAGCCGAACAACAGCAGTTGAAACCGAGATTCGGCGACAAGCACCCGACGATGATAAAGCTGGCGTCAGCCTTGGAATCGGCCAAGTCGAAGCTCGATGCAGAAGTCGCCAACGTCGTTCAGGCGGTCCGCAATGAATTCCTGGCGGCGCAAGCGCAAGAGCAAAGCCTGACCGAGGCGCTCAATACACAGAAGACGACCGCGCTCGCGCAGGACCGGAAGGAAATCGAATACGGCGTGCTGGAACGCGAAGTCACAACCAACCGCCAGATTTACGAGGGCCTGCTCCAGCGCGCGAAAGAGGCCGGCATTTCGGGAGAGCTGACGTCCGCGAATGCTCGCATCGTGGACGAGGCCGAAATTCCTCGAAGCCCGGAACTACCGCAACCCCGGCGCGATCTGATGTTCGGAGCCGCCGTCGCCACGGCGCTGGCCATCGGCTTCGCCTTGCTCCTCGAACGGCTCGATAATCGAATCAAGACGCCTGACGAGATTGCGACGTACCTCCATCTTCCCTGCCTTGGCCTCGTGCCTCGAGTCGCTCTGGGAAAAATCAGCGGTGCACCGCTGATCAACAACGGCGTGCCGCCCAAGTTCGCGGAAGCGTTCAAAGGCGTCCGAACGAACGTGCAGTTTTCATCGGCGCAGGAAGGCTCGCGCAGCATCGTTGTGGCGAGTACCGGTCCTGGCGAAGGCAAGACGCTCGTCTCAACAAACCTTTCGATCGCCCTGGCGCAGACGGGCCAGCGCGTCATGCTGATCGACGCCGACATGCGCCGTCCCAAGGTTCACGACCTGCTGGGCGAGCGTCAGGAGCCGGGACTGTCTAATGTGTTGGTCGGCGACACCGAGGCGAGCAAGGCCATCCGGCGAACGTCGATTCCCGGCTTATGGCTGCTGCCGGCCGGGCGTATTCCACCAAATCCCGCGGAGTTGCTCGGCTCGCCGCGCTTCAAAGTGTTTCTCAGCAGTCTCACCCAGAAATTCGACTGGGTCATTCTCGATTCCCCTCCGGTGATGGCGGTGACCGACGCGTCGGTTATGGCACATTCCGCCAGCGGCGTGATCTTCGTGGTGGGCGCCGAGATGGCGCATCGGGGGGCAGCAAATACGGCGATTCGTCAGTTGACCGCCGCGGACGGCAAGCTCGTCGGCGCGGTGCTCAACCGCGTGAACCTGGATCGCGACCGCTATTACTACGCAAACTACTATCGGCGTGAGTACGACAACTACCAGACTGCCGCAGTCCGCTGAAGTGCGTGACGACGTGGAGCGGCTGGCATCCATTATTCGAGGGGATGCAAACGCGCTTCATGACGTCGATCTGGCTCTCGTGACCGAGGCACAGGCACACGGCGTGCACGGTTTCATCAGGCAAACGCTCGTCGCCGCCAATGCCTGGAGTTCCATCGATGCGGATGCGAGGGGAGTTCTCGAATCCGACGTTCACCGCTCTGCGCTCACAGACCGGTACTTTCGTCGGCAGACGATGCGCGCAGTCACGGCGTTGAGTAAAGCGGGCGTCGCGGCGCTGACCTTCAAGGGAGAAGCCGTTGCCTGTACCCACTACCCCTCCCCCCATCTGCGGCCACGATGCGACACGGATCTTCTCGTTGAGAAGCGCGATGCCAGTGCTGCAGAGAAGGTCCTGGAGAGTCTCGGATACACCCGCGGCAATGCGGTGGCACGAGCGCTCCTGCAAACACAGCGGGTCTTCCGCGAATCGCAGGGGGCGCTGCGTCACGTCATCGACCTTCATTGGGATATCAGCTATCGGCCGTTCTTTGGCGGTTGTTTCTCCTTCGACGAATTGATGCGCGACGCGGTGGAAATTGGAGATGCGGCACCTGGATTGCGCGCGCCGAATCCAGCATATGCCCTGATGCTCGCCTGCCTTCATCGCGTGATGCATCACGAAAACTCTAGGCAGCTCATCTGGCTCTACGACATCGCATTACTGGCTGAGCGGCTTTCCGAAGACGAGTGGGCGCAGGTTCATCGCCTTGCCGTGGACAAATCACTGTGCGAGGTGTGCGCAATCGGCATCGAGATGGCCGCTGAGTGCTTCGGGTGCACCCCGGGCACTTCGGCGCAACTGACCGCGCTCCGGGCACTCGGCCGTCATCGCGAAGAACCGTCGCGGGTATACCTCGGCTCTCGCCGAGGCTCTCTTGGCCGAGTCCTTCTGGATGCACGTCATGCCGGCAATCCACTACGTACGGTGCGGCTGCTGGCCAGCCACGTTTTTCCGGACACGGAGTACATGCGCCGCAAGTACGGCGCTCGGGATCCTGTTTCCCTCGCGGGTTCGTACGTCTATCGAGCGGCGAGCGGTTTTCGCAAACTGGTCAGCTAAGGAGCCGATCGGCCATGTCGATCAACTTCAAGAGTCGCGTCGAGGTGCCTGCAGATGTGCTCGTGTCCGAGCTCGACGGCGAATCCATCATCCTCAATCTAACAACAGAGTCGTACTTCGGCCTCGACGAAGTGGGCGCTTCGATGTGGAACGTCGTAACGCACGCAGGCTCGATTGAGGCGGCATACGAGACGCTCAAGGGCAAATGGGACGTCGATCCCACAGTACCTGCGCTCAGACCTGGCCTCTCTGTTAGAGCAGCTTGTCACGGAAGGACTGGTCAGTATCAACTCGTGACCACCGTCCGACGATTTCTTGCGTTGACTCCAGCAGAGCGGGCGTTGCTCGTGCGCGCGTTGATGCTCCTCCCCATCATCCGGGCAAGTGTTGTCATGCTCGGCTTGCGTCGCACGCAGACGTGGCTCGACTGGGCGGAACGCGCCTGGTCGCGACGCACGAATCGGCTCGACGGTCGAGCCGGTGTCAGAACCGTCGAACGCATGGTGAATGCTGCCGCGCGCGAGGGAATCGTGCGTGCCACGTGCCTGCCTCGCAGTCTCGCCACGTGCGCGCTCCTTCGCAGCAGCGGCGTAACCGCGACGCTGAAGGTTGGCGTCCGCAAACACCTGGGCCGCTTACAGGCGCACGCCTGGGTTGAAACACCGGGCGCGCGGAGTAGCGACAGCGCGCAAGAAGACGGGTTTGTCGTAATGAAAGCGCCGGGCTCGGCAGCCATCTCGTGAACCGCCTCGAACAATTCGCGCGCCTGCTGTGGAGTCGAGGTCAGACGTACGTCTCGCTGCTGCGTGATGTCATCTGTCTACTCCGAAGCCCAAGGGACGGTTCGCTTGGCGAATTGGCCGCGTTGGTCGTTGTCAGCGGCCTTTGCCCCGTGGCGCTGGTTTTCGTCACTCGAGGGCTGATCGACCGCCTCGTGGCCGCGATACGAACGGGCGGCGAGTGGACCTCTATCACGTCGCTCTCATTCTGGGCGGCTTACGGTGGAGCCCTCTTACTCCTTTCACACGTTCTGTCGGCGGCAGTAGAGTGGAAGCGCACGCTGCACGTTGAGCGGCTCAAGGACCACATTACCGAATCCATTCATGCGCAGTCTGTGCGCCTGGATCTTTCGTTCTACGAATCCCCGGAATTCTTCGATCGGCTCCATCGCGCGCGCGAGGAGGCAACCTATCGTCCTGCCGAGCTGTGCAACGCCTTCATCGACGTGCTCGAGGGTTTCGTCGTCCTCATCGGCCTTGGAACGGTCCTGCTGGCGTTCGGGTTATGGCTCCCTGTCGTTTTCTTGCTGGCCGCGCTTCCTGTGCTGTACGTCGTGACGACGCATGCCCTTGCGTATCAGCGGTGGCGCAGCAGCACCACACAGGATGAACGCCGCTCGTGGTACTACGACGACGTCCTCACCTCGGCCCACTACGCGGCCGAGCTGCGCCTTTTCGAAACGAGCCGGCTGTTCCGACGCCGCCATCGTGCAATACGAGCCAAGCTGCGCGACGGGCACCTGGATCTCCTGTGGCGGCGCCGCATGGCTGAAGCAGGCGGCGCCGCCCTCGGCATGCTCGTCATGGGATCGACGACCATGTGGATGGTGTGGCGGGCTGTGATGGGACTCGTCACGCTCGGGCAGCTCGCCGCGTTCTATCACGCGTTTGCCTCGGGGCTGTCGACGGCGCGCTCGCTTCTGAGCTCGCTCGCGAGCATGCACACGAGCGCGCTGTTCATCAAAAGCCTGTTCGAGTTCCTGGCGCTCGAACCTGAAATCGTGTCTCCAAAAGAGCCCGCGGCCGCACCGGTTCGCCTTCGGCAAGGGATTCGCTTTCAGAATGTCACCTTCTCCTATCCCGGAGCAGATCGCCCTGCGCTCGAGGCATTCAATCTTCACGTATCCGCTGGCAAGACGACGGCCATCGTCGGGGCCAACGGCGCCGGCAAGAGCACGCTGATCAAGCTGCTGTGCCGACTGTACGACCCACACGAGGGAGCAATCGAAATAGACGAGGTCGACATCCGCCGTCTCAAGCTTGGCGAGTTGCGCGGTCTCATATCGGCCCTCTTTCAGCCGTCGGTCCAGTACGCGGATACGATCGAGCGAAATATACGCCTCGGAACCTCGTCCACGATTCTCGACGAATATGATGTTCGGCGTGCGGGCGCCTTGTCGGGTGCGTCTGAATTCATCGACCGGCTACCACAGGGCTACAACGCCAAAGTCGGCAAACTATTCGATGGCGGAGCCGATCTCAGCGCCGGAGAGTGGCAACGACTCGCCCTTTCACGGGCCTTCGCTCGACCGTCGGCGATTCTCCTGCTGGACGAGCCGACCAGCTCGCTCGACCCCTGGGCCGAAGGAGATTGGCATTCGCGCCTTCGCGTCGCGGCCGGCGACAGAACGGTGCTCATTATCACGCATCGGCTCGCCACGGCACGGTACGCCGACCAGATTCACGTCATGGAACACGGCCGCATCGTCGAATCCGGAACGCACGACGCGCTGGTCGCAAAGGGGGGGCGCTATGCCGCGTGTGCGCTCGGCGAGTTCGCTGTGGCACAGGGCTTCAGCCCTGTCCAACCCGTCGAGGTAGCGCAGGGCTTTCCCGCCTTCGCTTCGGCGACGGCGGGTCACGGCCAAACTCGCAAGCTTCCCGCGAGCGGCGGCGGAAGCAATGCCCTCACGGTATGAGCGGTTTCACTGCCATTCTCCAGCGCGACAGACGGTCTCTCGACGTCGCCGCACTGCACCGGATGAACGATGCGATCTCGCATCGCGGGCCCGATGGCTCCGGTTGCTGGATCGATGGAGCGGTGGGGCTGGCTCACCAGATGCTGCGCACCACTACGGAATCGCTCGACGAGACACAGCCAGCGGTGAACACGCGCGGCAATCTCGTCCTGGTGTATGAGGGACTCATCGACAACGCCGCTGACATTCGCCACGCTGCGCGCGCCGCGCGCCTTCACGTGACCGACACGACGGACGCGACGGCGATTCTTCTCGCATACGAGCTCTGGCGAGACGAGTGCGTCGCGCGTCTTTCTGGCGATTTTGCGTTTGCGATCTGGGATTGCGGCGAGAGACGATTCTTCTGCGCCCGCGACCCGATCGGAATACGACCGTTCTACTACCATCTCGACGCTCGTCTTTTCGCATGCGGCTCGGAGCTGCGGCAATTGCTGCTTCATCCTGGTGTCCGGCAGGACCCGAACGAAGGCATGGCGGCCGAATATCTTTCCAACAGCTTGACGAGCGTCGACGAGACGCTCTACCGTGACGTTCAGCGTCTGCCGGCGGGCCATTCGTTGAGCGTCGCCGATGATCGACACACGTTGCGACGGTACTGGCACTTCGATCCAAGCCGAAAAGTCCGTTTCAAGACCGACGACGAATATGCCGAAGCGCTGCGCGCTGAAATCGACACGGCCGTTCGCGCATGCGCGCGGACAGCCGCGCCACTTGCCATAGAGGTAAGCGGCGGCCTCGATTCAACCAGTGTCGCGGCCATGGCAAAGCATCTTGCGGCCCGTGGCGAACTGCGTGTGCCGGTTGAGACGTTCAACGTGGCATTACCCGGTTTCGACTGCGACGAAGGCGAATACGTGCGCGAGTTCGACCGCCTGTGGAAGTGCACGACCACACGCGTCAGCTTTGAGCTCTCAACACGTTCCGAGTTCGACGCCTCGCTTGCCGCCCATCGCGATTTTCCTGAATGCCCGAACGACGCGATGCACTACCCGGTTTACGACGAAATTCGAACACGCGGCTACCGAGTGCTCCTTGGCGGAGTAGGCGGGGATGAAAGCTTCACCGGACACGTTTTCCACTACGCCGATCTGTTGAAACGAATGAGCTTCAGGGCTCTCAGGCGACAGATGCACGACGAAGAGCTCAGCTTCGGAGAGCTCGTGACGTATGGTTTGCGACCGCTCGCGCCTGCGCCCATCCGTTGGGGTGCGCGCCTGCTGCGCCGCGGCCATCCCGAGTGGATCCAGAGCCGGTTCGCCAACGCCGTCGGCCTCGCAGATCGCCTGCGACGTCCCAGGCAAACGGGAATGGGGTGGCAAAGCCGGGCACAGGAAGAGATGTTCCGTGATCTGACTTACGGATGGGGCTATCACCGCTCCGAGACGATGAGCCGCGTGCTGGCGGAACACGGCCTGGAATATCGAAGTCCGTTACTGCGCTTGAATGTCGTCGAGTTCGGCCTCGCCATCCCGGAAATCCAACGTTGGCGCGGATCGGAAACAAAGTTTGCGTTGAGGCGGGCGATGCAGGGGTTGCTGCCCGAAAGGGTCAGAAGCCGAACGGACAAAGCCGATTTCGGCGCAGTCTTCGCGGCCGCCTTTTCGAAGCTCGACTCAGCGCCTGTGTTCCGTTCGCTGCAGCTCACCGCACGCGGCTGGCTCGACGGCAGCCGTGTGCGTGAGATGCACGCAAGCCTGGCCGCCTGGCAACCCGGAACCCCGATTGAGGAACTTCCGATATGGCCGTTGTGGATGATTTTCGGCACGGAGTGCTGGCTCACGCGCGCGCAAGCGAAGTGACCGCGTCTCCGCGTGGACCGCAAGCATCGAAAGGATGTCACATGGATAAACCTACACGAACTGAAGCCATCGCCACGGATCCATTTCAGGCGAAGTTGCGACCCTATCACTCACCCACGCTGACGGCATATGGATCGGTGGCAAGACTGACCCAAGGCGGGACGGGATCGTTTACCGATGCAATGGGCGACATGATGATGATGATGATGATGGGAATGATGGACGCTCTGGACGACTAAGCCGGGCACCTCGACGAGATTCACGCCAGGAGTACCTATGTCTGTCATCAGCGAGCACCGGAACTACCTTTCCGATCGTGCGCGGCTCGCGGCGTACAGCGCTGCTATACACGACGCCGTGCGGCCTGGCGATGTGGTCCTCGATCTGGGTTGTGGCACCGGCATTCTTGGATTGCTCGCGTGCCGGGCGGGAGCCGGGCGCGTCTACGCTGTGGACTCGACCGGCATGATCGAGGTTGCTCGGCGCCTGGCGAGAGACAACGGCATGAGCGATCGGATCGTTCACATCAACGATTACTCGCTCAAGGTGCAACTGGCCGAACGCGTGGATGTCGTGGTCTGCGATCAGATGGGCTGTTTCGGCGTCGATGCGGGGGTTGTCGAATATCTCACCGACGCACGTGAACGATTCCTCAAGCCGGGCGGCAGGATCATTCCTCGCAACGTAACGCTGGTGGTGGCTCCGGTCGAGATGAACGAGCTTCGCGCGCACGTCGAATTCTGGGAATCGAAACCAGGTGGTTTCGAATTCAGCAGCGTCGAGAAGTGGGCCGTGAATAGTTACTACAGCGCAAGATACAGCACGACGCAACTCCTGAGCGATCCTGTCGCTGCGAAGACGGTCGACCTGTGCTCCGCATCCAACGCCGCGTTGACCTTGACGGCTTCTTTCCGAGTACAGCGGCCGGGCACCTTCGAGGGGATCGGCGGCTGGTTTTGCGCGCACCTCGCCGATGTTGTCACGATGTCGAACTCGCCACTGGATACGAACGCGATCGACCGCGACGCGGCGTTCTTTCCAATCGAGCGAGCTGTCCCAGTTCTCGAAGGCGATGTCATTCGGCTCGAGATGCACGTGATGTTCGTCAAGGAAGTGATCACGTGGAGGACCTCGGTCAGGCGGCCGGTCAACGGGACGGCAGCGGAGTCTGTCGAACTGGCGGCTTTCGTGAATTCCACGTTCAACGGGTTGATTCTGTCGAGAAAGGACATCTCGAAGACGCACCCGTCGTTCAGACCCAGGCTGACGCGCCGCGGCCAGGCGCGCGCTTTTGCGTTGGCGCTGTGCAACGGCAATCGGCCGCTGGCGGAGATTGAAGAGACCCTGTTCGTGGAATACCGCGATCTCTTTCCGCAACGCGACCAGGCTGGCGTGTTCGTCAGC
This sequence comes from Vicinamibacterales bacterium, assembly GCA_963761975.1. Lineage (GTDB taxonomy): Bacteria > Acidobacteriota > Vicinamibacteria > Vicinamibacterales > JAMQPK01 > JAMQPK01. Next base: position 750,801 of record CAVXIR010000006.1, on the reverse strand, counting down.
GACGTGGTTGCGCACCACGCCGAATGATGTCTCTTCACCGATACAGATACGGCAATCACGTTGTCGGAACTCGTCTGGCCTTTCCCGAATTGCCTGAAGCACCTGGTCTGAAGCCGTCGATTGTTTTTGAGCTGCGCCGCAACCGAACCGCGCGGTTCACAACTGCGCGGTGCGTTCACGAATGGCGAACGGGTAAGGAGCGAGTTTACGCTTCCCTCCATCACGCAAATGATTCCTTTCTTCTTCACTTCAAACGGCTCGGCCGATTCGAGGTGTCGCGGGATATTTCCACGATCAGCTGCACGCCGTGCCGGACGCAGTCAACGGCCGTGATGCGCCATCTTTTTCTCGATCTGGTGATGCCGAGGGTTCTCTCCCTGGCCGGCGAACATGTGTTGCACGCCAGCGCCATCGAGCACGGCGGGCGAGCCATGGTGTTCGCCGGCGAGAGCGGCGCTGGAAAATCGACGATTGCGGCAGCACTTGGACAGGCTCCGGGCCATATTCTGGCCGATGACTGCGTGGTGTTCACGGAGAGCGCCGGAGAGTTTCGCGTCAGCGCGCCTTACGCGGCCCTTCGACTGTGGGAAGACAGTGCGGTGGCGCTGAACCTTGGTCGCGGCGATGCGGGACATCGGAACGGCAAACGACGATTCCGCCGGACTTCGCGACTGTCATTCGCTGCCGGACCGTCGCCGCTTGGTGCGATCTGCCTGCTCGACCGCTCGCCTCTCGCCGGGAGCACGGGGCTCACGCGGGTGGCACCGGCCGAAGCGCTCGTTCTGCTCGTCAAAAGCGCCTTCAAGTTCGACATCACCGATCGTCTGGTCCTCGAGCGCGAATTCAGATTTCTCAGCAGGCTCGTGGCGTCAGTTCCGTGTTATCGGCTGACGCTTCCTGACAGCCTGGCCGAGCTTCCCTCTCTGCGCACGCTTGTGATCGACGCTGTTCAATCCGGCCGAACACGTCGCATCGCCTGAGTGAGCCGATGTCGTCGCGCGCGATACCTGCTTCCGCCACTACCGCCGCTAATTTACAGGGCCCGTGGACCAGAGTTATTCGTCCGAAGCGGGGTCTCGTTGCTATCGATGTCGGCGAGCCGGATTCGAATCGAGGATCGTTCAACCAGACGACGCTTTCAACAGGAGACATGCAGTGATTGACCGAATTCACGATCTTCAGTTCTTGAAGAATACGTCTCTGCTCATAACCGGTGGCACTGGCTCGCTTGGCAACGAGCTCGTGAGGCTCCTGTTGCAAGACGCATCGCCTCGCCGAATCATCATCCTCAGTCGTGACGAGTTCAAGCAGTACACCATGGCCGAGAAGTTTCATGATGCGCGAGACGTTCTTCGTTTTTTTCTCGGCGACGTTCGGGATCGCGATCGCCTGCACCGGGCTTTCAAGGGCGTCGATTACGTGATCCACGCTGCTGCTCTGAAGCAGGTGCCTGCGGCCGAGTACAACCCGTTCGAGTTCGTCCGGACCAACGTCTTGGGTTCGGAGAACGTCATGGACGCGGCCATTGACGCGGGTGTGAAGCATGTTGTCGCGGTCAGCAGCGACAAGGCCGCAAATCCTGTGAACCTGTACGGTGCCACCAAGCTGTGCCTCGAAAAGGTGTTCATCGCGGGTAACTCCTATAGTGGGTCGCGTGAAACGCGGTTTGCAGTGGCCCGTTATGGCAACGTAGTCGGCAGCCGAGGCAGTGTCATCCCGTTCTTCCTGGAACGGCGCCGGTCCGGCGTGCTTCCCATCACCCATCCGGAAATGACGCGGTTCTGGATTACGCTCGAGCAGGCAGCAACCTTCGTCATCAACGCTCTTCGCAGCATGCAGGGTGGCGAGATTTTCGTGCCCAAGATCCCAAGCATGCGCATTGTGGACCTCGCGCGCCTGATCGGACCTGACTGCCAGCAGGACGTCATTGGTATTCGTCCCGGGGAAAAGCTGCACGAAATGCTGGTCGAGCCGGAAATCGGTCGCCACACACTCGATTGCGAAACCCATTACGTGATCCAACCTCTCCTCAAGTTTTGGAATCCTGGACACAACGGCTACGGAGGGATGCGACACTGCTCTGACCGGTTCTCCTACGCCAGCGGCACCAATGATCGGTGGGTAGAACGCGAAGACATGAAGCGTATGCTCCTCGAGCTCGACCTGCCTGGAATCGCAGAACTCCAGCGAATTTGGGAGAGGACAATCGAAACGCCTGATCTAGTAGAGGGACGCGCAAGGTGAACTCCAATCGATTTGGCGTCGAGCAACCTGGCACGAGAACGTCAACGACTCCATCCTCAGGGACGGACATCGCTGGGGGTGATGTTGAACAAGGCCCCTCTCACCCACTTCCGTATGGCAGGCAATGTCTTGATGACGAAGATGTGAAGGCAGTGCTGGACGTTCTGCGCGGTGATTGGCTGACTCAAGGTCCACACGTAGATGCGTTCGAGCGAGCCTTGGCAGACTGCTGTGGGGCACGTTATGCCGTAGCCGTCAGCAGCGGCACGGCGGCGCTCCACCTGGCGTGTATGGTTACAGGTCTCGGACCGGGCGACGTGGGTATCACCAGCCCGATCACGTTTGTGGCTTCGGCCAACTGTGTCGCTTACTGCGGCGCAGTGCCCACGTTTGTTGATATTGACCTGCAAACGATCACCATGGACCCGGCAGCGCTGGAGGACACGTGTTCACGACGACCTCCGAAGGTCATCATCCCCGTAGATTTCGCAGGCCAACCGGCCGACCTCCCAGCCGTCTATGAGATCGCCAAACGACACGGCTCTGTGGTGATCGAAGACGCTGCGCACTCTCTGGGCGCCAGTTATGAGGATGCCTCGCGTTGGCATAGAAGTGGTTCCTGCGCTCATTCAGATATGGCGATCTTATCGTTCCACCCCGTTAAGCACATCACGACGGGAGAAGGTGGGGCCATACTCACGAACTCGATCGAGCTGTACGATCGGCTCAGGCGACTCCGGTCACATGGAATTGCTCGGGATTCGGCGATGCGGATGGGGAACGACGGTCCTTGGTACTACGAGCAGCGAGAGCTGGGTTTCAACTATCGAATCACCGACATTCAATGTGGACTCGGACTGTCCCAATTAAGGAAGCTGCCGCGATTTGTCGAACGTCGTAGACACTTGGTTGAGCTGTACCGAACGTTACTGACCGGTGTCGAGAGCGAAGTAACCCTGCTTCTGGAGTCCGCGGGGCGACATTCCGCGTATCACTTGCTCGTCGCTCAGATTACTGGCTCGGCGACGCGGCGCAGGCGTGTTTTCGAGATCCTGCAAAGCCGGGGGATTCAGGCGCAGGTCCACTATATCCCCGTCCACTTACAACCTTGGTACCGTGAGCGTTACGGGTTCTGTCCTGGCGATTATCCGCGTGCGGAGGCCTATTACGCGGGTTGTCTCAGTCTTCCGCTATTCCCGGGAATGACGAGCGCTGATGTGGAACGCGTTGCAGGGGTCTTGCGCGCAGCGTTGGTGGAGACATCGGGAGTCAGCGAAAACGCATGACACATTGGTGGTTGTTCAAGAACCCTGAAGCGGGCAGGTTGTGAAGGTCGTCGCGATCATTCAGGCACGCATGACCAGTACCCGCCTGCCAGGGAAAGTTCTGCTCGACTTGGCGGGACGTCCGATGCTCGATAGGGTGGCAACCCGCGTCCGCCGCGCGCGCTTGCTCACGTCGGTCGGAGTGGCTACAAGCACAGATTCGACGGACGACGCCATTGATGACTTTTGCGCGGCCGCTAAGATCCCATGCGTTCGCGGTAGTCTCGACGACGTGCTCGGCCGTTACTATCTGGCAATGTCGCGCTGGGATGCTGATGTTGTCGTACGCATTACTGCGGATTGTCCATTGGTCGATCCGGATATGATTGACTTGGCTGTCGAGTCGCTCGGGTCCGACATAGATTATGTGAGCACAGAGCTTCCGCTGCCGACCTATCCGAGGGGATTAGATGTAGAAGTGATTGCGGCCGCTGCGCTCAGCCGGGCGTGGGAAGCGGACAGGGATCCCGTATCCCGCGAACACGTCACGCCGTACCTCTACCGACACCCACAGTTGTTCCGGCTACGTGGGATCCCAAATCCCGTAGATTACAGTCACCATCGGTGGACTGTGGACACCGCTGAGGACATGGAATTGGTACAGAGAATCTATCGAGCGTTCGGACGGGATGACTTCAAGTGGTTAGAAGTCATCGAGTTACTCGCCGGCCGGCCTGACCTCGTACTGCTCAACCAACATGTAAGACAGAACGTCGTGTGTTAGTTGAGGTGGACACGTTCGTGGAAGAGCACAGTTGCCAAAATGATCGTCATGCGCTGCGATGGAACAGCAGCGATCGGCCTCGGACACGTCGGGCGTTGTTTAGCTTTGGCCGAGGCCATAGCTGAGTTGCGGGCCACTTGTCGGTTCAGAGGGCGGTTCGACTCCGCAGCCACACGGATGATTGCCGCTGCGGGATTCCCGATCGACCACGGTCCGACGGCTGGCTCGACGGATGATCGACAAACATTCCACCATTGGGCTCCGAGCGCCCGTGGGATCGTGGTCGATAGTTACTCGATTGACGACCATTACTTGGCCGAACTAGCTGAGTTTGGAGCGTCGGTCATGGCGATCGACGACTTCGCGCGCCTGCCCCGATATCCGAGCGATGCAGTACTCAATTTCACTGTCGGGGCACACCGACGCGCCTATCCTTCCGGCCCAGCGAGGCTCCTGTTGGGTCCTGAGTACTTTCTAGCACGGCGCCGCCTCCATGCCGCCCGTTTAGAAGCGCGCCAACGGATCGGGCCAATTCGAAGGCTCCTGGTGGTGATGGGAGGTGCCGATCCTGACGATCTGTCAACACGAATCGTCGAGTCGCTTGTCAGGTTGCGTGTCGATACGGCTGTGAAGGTGGTGACCACGGTCTCGCACCCTAACGTGGCAGGACTGAAGACATGGTCCAACGCGTTCCCTTCAGGCTATGAGGTAATCGTACAGGCGCCCGATCTCGCCGAGTCGCTCACCTGGGCAGACGCATGCGTTTGTGGCGGTGGGCTCATCAAGTACGAAGCCTCGTATCTTGCGGTTCCGGCCGCTGTTGTAGCGCGAACTGCAGATGAAACCCTGGAAACTGAAGAGTTTGCAGGGTTCGGCTTGGCGTGGGACCTTCAATTGACGACATCGCGGATGTGCCCCGATGCTCTGAGCGAGCGCTTGACGGCGTTTCTAAATGGAGGCTCGCGGCGCGCAGGCATTTCGAAAGCAGCGTTTGCTGCCTTCCCGCAGGATCCTGCGCGCAACGCTGCTAAGGCATATCTGGAATTGGTCATGTAGGCGAACGTTTCAGATGGGATCCTGAATGGAGCGCTGGGATAGCTGGAACGGGTCGGGCGGGCCAAAGTACCCGCACGAGAAGGTCGTCCAGTTTTGCTTTCGACATTTTCCGGCAGACGTCCGAAAAACCCTGCGTGCCCTAGACCTTGGCTGTGGGGGCGGAGTCCATACAGTGTTTCTGGCAGCAGAAGGGCTCAGCGTGACCGGGACCGACGTTTCCGCCGTTGCCATTGAGCGTACGCGCTCTCGCTTGGAGGCTGCGGGGCTGACCGCCGAGCTCAAAGTCGAACCGGCCGAGAATCTGAACTTTCCCCCCGCCAGTTTTGATCTCGTCGTCTGTGTCGGCGTGCTCGACGCCGCTGGCCCGGAGAACGCTCGGGCGACCATGGATCGCCTGCCTGCTCTGCTCACACGAGGCGCTCACGGCTTGTTTCTCTTCGCAAGTGACCGCGACTTTCGGATCACCGGCAACAATCCCTATCAACTCCATGGCTATGCGAGGGCCGAAGTTGAGAGCCTCTTTGAAGGCAGATTCTCATGCGTGTGGATCGATCGCTACATCACCACGTACAAAGGCGGGGCGGAAGAACAAAACGATTGGCTCGTCACGTTACGAAATTGATCAATCCAGGCAACAGCACGCTCGCGGATGACGTGGCCCGGCTCACCGACCATTACACAGCGCTGTACGACCGCTACGGCGACTCGCCTCAGGCAGCCCAGTGGTCAGACCAAGCCACGCAGGAGCGCAGAATGGAAATTCTTGCCCAGGTTGGAGATGTGACATGCGCGAAGATTCTCGATTTCGGATGTGGCACGGGGCGCTTGCTAGATTATCTGATCCGGACCAGAGGCTTCGCGGGCGAGTATGTTGGATATGAGTTGATTCCAGATCTCGTGGCTCACGCCAGGGCGACTCGCCAGCTTGGTCGGTTCGAGGTCCGAAATGTGTTGGCCGACGGTGTACCGGAGGATTTCGATTACATCGTAATCGGGGGAGTCTTTAACAACAGACTTGGAGACAACAAAGCGTTTATGGCCGAGGTACTTCGTCGGTTGTTTCCGCATGCCCGTTGCGGGCTCGCGTTCAATGCACTGTCGACATACGTTGACTACTTCGATCCAGACTTGTTCTATATGGACCCGGGTGAGGTGTTCGAACTATGTAAGCAGGAGTTATCTCCCCGGGTCGCCCTGCGGCATGACTATGAGGTCAAGTCGGGTGTGCTGCCGTTCGAATTCACCGTGTACGTCTACAAGTCTCCTGTGGCCCCTCGTCGACGGTTGCATGCATGACGAGGGTAGTCATCAGTCAGCCCACCTATCTTCCTTGGCTCGGATACTTCGAGCTGATTCGGCGTGCTGACATCTTCATCGTGTTGGACAATGTCCAGTTTTCACGACGGTCTTGGCAGTGTCGGAACCGACTCAAAGGTCCGGATGGCGAGCCATTCTGGCTGACCGTCCCAGTGAGCCACGGTCATCGGGACACCGAACTAAGGGAGATTCGGATTTCGCCGAACGACGACTGGGCCGGATCGCATTTGCGCTCGATTCATGCGGCCCTGGGCCGGGCCTCGTATTTTCACGCGTTGATCGGGCCTGTTGACACCCTGTTGAGGCGTCCACCCGCGCGGCTTGTAGATCTGAACGTGGCTGGCATCGCCGTACTCGCGGGACTGTTGGGGTTATCCACTCCACTGGTGTTTGCCTCTGAACTGGGAGTGTCTGGCCGGCGCTCTGAACTTCTGCTGCGCCTGTGCCAGAGAGTGGGAGCCGATGTTTACTACAGTGCTCATGGCGCCAGCGACTACCTGGAGGAAGACAAACACATGTTTCAGGACGCGGGCATTCAAGTCGAATACCAGACCTGGGAGCATCCGGTCTATCCCCAACGGGGCGGTGGGTTCATATCGCATCTGTCTGCCTTGGATGCGGTCGCAAATGTCGGCCCGGAGACCGCCCGATCCTTCTTGGGGTGAACTGCATGGTGGGCCGTTTTGCGATCAATGGCCGGAGCATCGGCTCTGACCATCCAACCTATGTCATTGCCGAGCTGTCGGCGAATCATAACCAGAGCTTCGATGCAGCGGTCCGTCTCATTCACGCTGCAGCGGAGGCTGGGGCCGATGCGGTCAAGCTTCAGACATATACGCCGGACACTCTCACAATTCGCTCAGACCGGCCCGAGTTCCGCGTCGGCGGTGGAACTCTGTGGGACGGCAAAACTCTGTACGATCTCTATGCACAAGCCTACACACCTTGGGAATGGCAACCCAAACTGAAGGAAATTGCCGAACAACTGGGTCTCGATCTGTTCAGCACGCCGTTCGACCTCACGGCCGTTGACTTCCTGGAGGAGATGAACGTCCCGGCGTACAAAGTCGCATCTTTCGAGCTCGTCGATATTCCGCTTATCGAAAAGATCGCAGCCACCCGGAAGCCGATGATTATCTCGACCGGTATGGCAACGCTTGTTGAGATCGCTGAGGCGGTGGGAGCGGCCAGGGGCCTCGGCAACGAACAGATCGCGCTCTTGAAGTGCACGAGTGCCTACCCAGCTCCAGCCTCCAGCATCAATCTGCGAACGATCCCTCATTTAGCCAGCACTTTTTCCGTACCTGTGGGCGTGTCCGACCACACTTTGGGCATTGCCGTCCCCGCAGCGGCGGTTGCGCTCGGTGCTTGCTTGGTCGAGAAACACTTGACGAACAGTCGAGCCGAACCAGGCCCGGATAGCGCGTTTTCATTGGAACCGCACGAGTTTAGGCAGATGGTCGAAGCTGTCAGAACGGCCAAAGAGGCCCTCGGCCAAGTTTGTTACGGTTCGACGGAAGTCGAGCAGGCAAGTCGGAGTTTTCGGCGATCGCTGTTTGTCGTTCAGGACATCGAAGTAGGCGGGCAATTCAATATGAGTAACGTGCGTTCGATCCGACCAGGGCAGGGTCTGTCCCCGAAGTACCTTGCAGAGGTGCTTGGTCGGCGGGCGGCATGTCGCATCACCGCTGGGACACCGCTGGACTGGACAGTGGTGGAGTAGTCATCAGTTGGCGTTGGAAAAGGAACGGAACTTGTGAACGAGAGGGCAGTATTAGCCGAGGGCCCAGCGCCTCTAGCGACTGGTGCGAGAGAAAGCAGTGTACCAGTGACGGTTATCGAGCCGCCGACCGCGTGGGAGCTCGTGGACTGGGCGGAACTGCTGCAATACCGTGACCTCTACGTCTTCTTGGTGTGGAGGAGCGTCAAGATTCGCTACGCGCAAAGCGCCATCGGGATCGGATGGGCGGTGATCCAACCCGTCTTGTCGATGGTTATGTTCACGGTGATTTTCGGCAACTTAGTGAAGGTGAGCTCTGAGGGAGCGCCGTATGCGGTGTTCAGCTTTGTGGCACTGGTGCCATGGACGTACTTCGCCAATGCGGTCACTGAAAGCACGGGAAGCCTGCTTTCTAACGCCGGCATGATCAGCAAAGTGTACTTTCCCCGGCTGATACTGCCACTTTCTGCCGTGGCGGCGAAGCTTGTGGATTTTTCCATTGCAATGACACTGCTCATGGGCTTGATGATGTGGTACGGGATCTGGCCGACGGTCGGCGTGGTGATGCTGCCGCCGCTGGTTCTCTTGATGATGCTCACAGCTGCTGGGCTGGGGATGTGGCTGACGGCGCTGGCAATCCAGTACCGGGACGTTCAGCACGCGATAGGGTTTGTAGTGCAGCTCCTGATGTATGCCGCACCGGTGGTGTACCCCGCGAGCCTTATCAACGAGCGCTATGAGATGTTCGGATCGGTTATCAATCTTCAGCTCTTGTACGCCCTCAACCCGATGGTGGGCGTGATCGAGGGATTCCGATCTGCCCTGCTAGGAACTCGGCCTATGCCGTGGGACTTTCTGGCGGTCGGAACCGGCGTCTCGGTACTGGTGGCGGTGACGGGTCTGCTGTATTTCCGGCGGCGCGAGCATCTGTTTGCGGACGTGGCGTAGTGTCTGACGTAGCCATCACGGTCGAAAACCTCTCCAAGGCCTACCGTATTGGCCTGAAGGAGGAACTGCATAATACGCTCACGGCGGCCTTGCTCTCATGGGTGAAGGCACCTGTGCGGAACTTCAATCGTTTGCGTCGCCTGAACACGTTCGCTGCGGCCTTCGAACGAGGGACCACTGAGCAAGCCGATGTCATCTGGGCCCTGCGAGACGTGAGCCTGGAGGTCCGTCGAGGGGAGGTCGTTGGGATTATCGGGCGAAACGGTGCCGGCAAGAGCACACTGCTGAAGATCCTTTCGCAGATCACCCGCCCCACTCGCGGCAGGGCCGTAATCTGCGGTCGTGTATCGAGCCTCTTGGAGGTGGGCACGGGGTTTCACGGGGAGCTGACGGGACGCGAAAACGTGTACTTGAACGGCACAATCCTCGGAATGCGGAAGCGCGAGATTGATCGGAAGTTCGACGAAATCGTGGACTTCTCTGGCGTGGAGAAATTCATTGACACGCCAGTCAAACGATACTCGTCAGGGATGACGGTGCGTTTGGCGTTTGCCGTGGCAGCGCACTTGGATCCGGATATTCTGATCATCGACGAAGTGCTGGCAGTTGGAGACGCGGCGTTTCAGAAGAAGTGTCTTGGGAAGATCCACGAGGTGGCGACGGGAGGGCGAACGGTGTTGTTCGTCAGCCATAACATGCAGGTAGTCGAGACGCTGTGTCTCCGAAGCATCTTGTTACGAGAAGGTCGCTTAATCGCCGATGGCCCCACAAATGACATCTTGGGCAAATATTATGCTGATCTGTACAATGTCCGCTTCACGACCGGCAAGCGTCTGGCGAATTGCACTATCGCCGTGGATCTGGTGCCGCCAGGTTTAATGGACATCCAGATCGCTGATGAATTTGGAAAGGAACAACCACGATTCACATTCAATCAAACCTTTCGATTCAACCTCGAGTTCAAGGTTCTCGAAGACGTGGGAGAGCTATACCTTACGGTCTGCCTTCGCGCGGGCACAAGCAAAGCCTTTCTGGCGCTTCAGAACATCGCATTGCGGATCGGTCACTTAAGGCCGGCACAACCGGCTGTGCTGTGGTCGAGTTTCCACGGCCGGCGTTCTGCCCAGGAACTTATCCGCGGCTCTACTTCTCGGTGAGGCGATCGGCACCACCGACCTTTTGATGTCGTCGATAGCTTAACCGTACCCCTCGTGATCGTGCCCATGGGTAAAATCACAGCCCCGTCAGGGCTTGTCGCTGTTCATTCTCACATCGCGACCAACTTGCACCTAAGTTTCTAACCTCAAGGGTACCAGCCACCTTAGCCAAATCGGTGACTGTGTTGTCGCAGGTTGATTCGTCTTTCTGATCGCCAGGCATCTGAGCCAACGTACTGCCGCAAATTGACAATGAAGACCTGAACCAACGCGGAGTCCACTGCACGACCAACACCTCGACACTTCACTAAACTCGATGACTGAGTCTGATTGAAGAAGCTTCATGCTCAGGTATACCACGCGTTAGCGTGGTGATGCCCGTCTATAACACGGCGAGGTTTCTGGGAGAAGCAATCGAAAGTATCCTGAAGCAGACATTTGCAGATTTCGAATTTATCACCATCAGTGATGGCTCCACTGATGCAAGTCTTGAGATACTGCATAAGTACGCTGCGCACGACCCACGAATCCGCGTTGTGAGCCAAAGGAACCAAGGCGTAAGTGCCACGTTCAACCGAGGGATCGACTTAGCAAGGGGCCAGTACTTGGCCCGAATGGATCCGGACGACGTAGCTGTCGCTTCCCGATTAGTCCGAGAGGTTGAGTTCCTGGACGCGCAACCAAACGTAATAGCGGTGAGCGGATGGTCGTTGTTGATAGACGAAGAGGGTGATCCCCCGCCGTGTGCAGGTCTGCTGCAGAGCATGAACAGATCGACCGCGAGCTTATGGCGCAGTGCCCTGCTGAAGGTGGAGCAATATTTCAACACGGCTCCAGGCAATGATACGGACAGCCGCACTACGTGCGATTGGAGGCGCTCTCGGCTTCTAACGGAGCCCACAGATGACCGTGATCTCTATTTGCGCCTCAGCGAGAAGGGCGCCTGCATAACTTGCAGACGGTGATTCATCGATACCGGCAACACACTGGTTCAATCAGCGGTTCACGACTTGAGGCGCAGCGAAGACAGTCAACAAGAGCCGTCGTTGATGCGTACCATCGACGGGGGCCCAGTAACCGCCTCAACAACTGCACTACCCGGCGCTGTGGGTCTGCGGGTGACGAAGGGTGAGCGTTACAGCGCACTTGCCAGATGGGCGGCCGCGAACGGCTTTTATAGAACGGCTCGTAATCACCCGTGGCACGCTTTCCGCTGCCAGCCGTGGAGCAAGCGTAACGTCCGCCTTTTGGCGCTCGCCTCGCTAGGGCGAAGTTCAAGAACAATCGCTAGAGTTGTACGTGGCATCGTAATGGTTGGCGCACGCCGCAGCCGTGACTCTCTTATTAAAGATAACTCCCGCAGTGTGCATTGAATGAATATCTGCGCAGTCACTTTGAGATTTCGCTGACTGGTCGACTACGATGAACGTACTAATCCCATCATTTTTCATCCTTGGCGCGCCGCACTTCGAGACTGAGCTTGAGCTGATGCACAAACACCTGGCGGCGGAGATCAGGTATTCCACCTTGTGTGCAACGCCGTCGTACCGACATGCCAGCTAAACCTTGGTCACGACTTGACGATGTGCGCTCAATGCATTATCAGACGCACGCAAGGCGTTAGGCTCCTGCCGAACGCCGTAAAGACTCTGCCTGCATTGAACCTATCGCGCGAGGACCACCGTAAGCTTGCACATTTACCTCGGAAGTTTGGATCTCTTCGAGAGCTAAAGGCATTCCATCAGGACGGGATCGATCTTGGAATGGCTGTGTCTTCGTCTCTGATTACGCGGCTCCGTGATCCCGATTTTGACACAACGGCGCATGCTGTCCTGATTCACCAATTCTTAGTTGCAACATTGGCCGTATACTGCTCGGTCAGTAACTACCTAAAGCAATATCATGTCGACCGCGCCTATGTGTTCAATGGTCGCCTGGCCTTCGAACGTGCAGCGATGCGCGCGTGTGAGCACGCGGGCGTGGAATGTGTTACCCACGAGCTCGGCCAAGACGTTTTCCATTACGCGCTTTTTCGCAACGCAGTGATCCATGACCCGAAGGCAATAGAGCGTTTGAGCCGAGCGGCCTGGGCAGCGGCTGAGCGGGATCCTAGACGTGAGAGATCGCATCATCCTTTTTCATCGAGCGAGCAGAGGGTAATGACCGCGCGGGGCCCTCGTTTATCCTCGGCCAAAAGAAGGGCTTACTTCCATCGAACTGGGACGCTACACGACCGAACATTGCGGTGTTCAATTCGTCCGACGATGAATTTGCAGCAATCGGTACAAACTGGGACAACCCTCTGTATAGAGATCAGCTCGACGGCGTGCGTCGGATAATCAGAAGCCTGGACCATGCTAATCCAGATCGACTGCATCTTTACTTACGGATGCATCCAAATTTCAAGAATGCCGCGCCAGGGACAGTAGCCAAGTGGCGTGAGCTACGTTCGCCACACTTAACCTTGATCGACACGGAATCGCCAGTTAGCACGTACGCGCTAATGCTGGAGGCTGATAAGGTGTTGACTTTCATGTCAACGACCGGAATCGAAGGCGTGTATTGGGGGAAGCCAGTCATTCTAGCCGGGCCGTCGCTCTACCGATCTCTCGGAGGTACATACAACCCCGGGACACACGAGGAATTAATTCGACTCATGGCGGCGGGGTTGCTCCCCAAGGACCGGACGCCTGCCCTGATGTATGGATATTTTCTGAAGACTTTTGGCATCCCGTTTGAGCACTACCGAGCCACAGGATTTAAGGAAGGGAAATTCCTGGGTGAGGATGTCGGGTGGAGGCCAATACAGGCGAGGTTGGTTGGGCGTCTCGGGCGGTCCTGGCTACGGTCTTGGCTTAAGCGTGCCAATGACGTGTATGTACGGCGGCAACTATTCGGGACGGCGGTAAGTTCAGTTTCTCATTGGGTGGATCGGTCCCATTGACGACAGTATTGGTCACCATTGAATGACTAACTGGATCTCAATTGGGTCTCGATTGATAATGTGAGGCTTTCTCGCGATCAGGCGAAGCTCATCAGGTCTGGGTGTTGATTTCGCCGTACTCAATGCTATCTGGAGCGTGTTGGTTGGACGCGCCGCTCGTCAGCATCATCATACCGTGTTACAACGCGAGACTGTACATCGCTGAGGCGATTGAGAGTGCGCTTGCGCAAACGTATCCGAAGCGAGAGGTAATTGTTATTGACGATGGATCGACGGATGGCAGCCCCGACGTGGTGCGGTTGTTCGGAAAGCATGTGCTATTCGAAACATGGCCGAACCGTGGCGCTGCCGCCGCGCGTAACCGTGGCCTCAGCCTGGCTCGGGGGGAGATGGTGCAGTTTCTCGACGCCGACGATGTGATGCACCCACACAAACTGACTCGGCAGGTGAGAGCGTCAATCGCGGTGCGACCGCTACTCACATACTGCGATTACAACGTGCTTGGGGCTAACGGACAGCTGGCCGAGGAAAGGCAATCACGCGACTGTCAGGGCCTCGATCCCATCGTATTTGCGCTGGTAGCGTGGCGCCTCCAGACGTCAGCACCACTGCACTGGAAATGGATGCTCACCAACATCGGCGGGTTTCGTGAGGACTTGCGTGGCTCGCAGGAGTATGACCTTCACCTACGTCTGGCCGCTGCCGGAGCGCGATTCTTTCACATCCGGGAAGTCCTTTATACCCTCCGGGAGACATCTGGAAGCATGTCGTCGGATTATGTGAGGACCGTAAGTGAACAGTTGAAATTCCTTCCAAATCTTGTCGCCTCGCTTCAGGCCGCCGGCGAGCTGACGGAGGAGCGGGCCCGAACGGTCGCGGATCGACTGGCTCAAAACGGGAGGCAGTGCCTCCAGCGCGGCGGGAGGAAACCCGGACTCGCGTTCTTAAAGGCTGCGCGCGCAGTGCATCCATCAGGCGGTCTGGAGGCAGTGTATTCCACGGCGACCCGGTGGCTGTACCGGATGGTGGGCCCCGTGCCCACAGAAATGATGGTCGGGCTCAAGTGGCGATTGCTCGGCCAAGGTCGAACTGCCCACGAACGGCCAATCGGCGGCCGGTCAATCGGCCGGGTAGCCGGCTAGAGATTGCTCGCACAACCATTGAAATTCATCCAGCCGCGGCCGGATTGGACCAGACGACGCGTCCCAACCGAGCAACGTTTTCGGTTGCCGTTTCCCGTACATCATGTTCTCTACCGGCACCCGCACCATGCCGGCCCCTCTGGTACGATCGCCTCTGTGATTTCGTGGGTGAAGAAATCCACGTCGGTCCATTGTTTGTACTCGCCGGCGAAACGCTGCTTCGTCCGTGGGCGCTTTTGGACGTCAGGTTCGGCGGCCACTTAGAGTACTCGCGCTACGACTGGGTGCTGGAACGCGCCGTCATGAGGGCCATGCGCAGGGAGAGGCGCCGTCTTTCATATCCTGTATGGCGAGAAAAACTTCCGGCATGCCTGGAAGATGGCCGGTATCAACGGCAACAAATTGGTGGCGACCCTTCACCATCCTCCCGAACACTTCGACTGGCTCTTCAAATCAACTCGCCACTTGAGCTTCCTCTCCCACGTCATCGTCATGAGCGAGGCGCTGAAGCCGTTCGCCGAAGAGTTGGTGGGCCGCGGGCAGGTGTCGGTGGTGCCTTACGGCGTGGACGTCAACTACTTCACCCCGATTGCCGGACGTCGCCACACGGCGCCGCAACTTGTCTTCGCGGGATTCCACGAGCGGGACTACGACGTGCTTTCGCAAGTGGTCGAGATCGTCGTGAGGAGCCATGACAGCGCGGAGTTCCTCATGATCTCGAGGATCCTTGATGCGAGCGATCGCGCGCCGATTTCCAACCCGCGCGAGACGCGTCGCCCAACTCGCGGACGAGGATTATCGCGTCGCGCTTCAAACCAGCGACCTGATGGTGTTGCCGCTGAAACGCAGCGTCGCCTGCACCGCCGTCCTCGAGGCGCTGGCGTGCGGCGTCCCGGTGCTGACTACTGAGGGCCTGATTCCAGACTACGTCACCTCAGATGCCGGTGTCTTGTGCCCGGTCGGCGACTCAAAAGCATGGCTGATGCCTTGCTCAGTCTATTGCGCGACGAGGGTCGGCTCCATCAGATCAGGCCGACGCTCGCCGGCGAGCGCTCACGTTCGCCTGGCCCCTGGTTGCGCAACGTACTGCGGATGTGTACCGGTCGGTCATGTGCCAATAGCCAGGCATCCGATTGAACCCTGACGTGGTAATTGATGCGCTGAAGGGTGTCGGGCGACAGGCAATGCGCCAGGTGTACGCGGCGCCGATCCGGGGCAGGACCCGGATCAGAAGCCTCCTGGATGGACTGCTCGCGCCGGCGAATGGAGTCGAAGTGCTCCAGATCGGTGAGTACAAGGTCGAGTTCGATCATCGTGAACTGGCGACGCGCAACATGGCGTATCTGGCATATGAAGCCGATGAGTTGAGCTGGCTTCGTCGGCTTCTCCGACCTGGCGACGTGGTACTGGACGTCGGCGCTAATGTCGGTTACATGGCGGCGCACTTCGCCCACATCGTCGGTTCTGAAGGCCGTGTCTACGCCTTTGAGCCCTCTGCACGAGCATTCGCCGTCCTCAATCGGATGGCGCAAGAAAGTCTATCCCGCGTAATCCGGCCTATGCGTGCTGCCGTGTCAAATCGCTGTGGAAGCGCTGTGTATTTCGAAACTGATCAGATTATTTCAAGTGGGTACGGGCGCATCGATCAAAGACCGACTGCGAAGTTTCAGTGTGACGAGCAACTCGTCCCCGTCACCACCCTTGATGCGTTTGCCGCAGAGAACGGAATTAAAAAGGTCGGCTTCATCAAGCTCGACATCGAAGGGGCCGAGAAAGCGGCGATAGAGGGGATGACCGGCGTGCTCTCGCAGGGCCTCGCGTCGTACTTGACCGAAGTCGCCACAAAGAGTGATGAGACGTGTCGGGATCTTCACACCTTTGGTGACGTGTTGAGCTCATACCGGCTTCGCGCTTACCGCGTCAGCCGCGAGTTGGTTCCAGTCGATTACCGGCAACTCCCAGCCGGCAAGCAGTTCAATCTGCTCTGGGTGCACAAGGACGTCGCCGTCTAACAGGTCACGCCACTGGCGACGGTATCATCCGCTTGAAAATGCTGTGAAAGTCGTCGTGCTGGTTAGTTGGGTGTCCCGCAGCGGCGGCACCGATCTGGCGTTCGAAGTGATCGACGGACTCAGACGTCGCGGCATCACAGTTGTGCCGGTCGTCCTGCAACTGAAGCAGGGAGAGCGGTTGCCGGACCAGTCGTGGCGATGCGTGTTTTTCGGCGGCGACTATCGCAATCCGCTTGCGGTTGCCATCGCCACGCAGCGGCTCTGCCGCATTCTCAAGGACGAGCAACCTGATCTGCTGGAGTCTTTCCTGTGGAATGCGGATTTGATTGGTGGCCTTGCCTGCACCGCGACACGAGTGCGGCATTTGTTGTACATGCTCGACCGTCGTGAGTGGTTGAGGAGCCCGCGGATCGTGCATCGCGTATGTGAATCGCAATCGCCGCAATTTTCCGTTCCGCGTCAACGCGATTCGTTGCCGTGTCGCAGGCAGCCGCAGGTACTCGAGCAGAGCCTGCCGTTGAGGTCCGGTCGTGTACGGCTGGCGCGGAATGCGGTCGATATCAACAAGTTCCGGCGCCGGTCGAAACATTGTCCGAACGGAGGGCCGCTGCGCATTGGCTCGTTGTCGCGGCTGGTGCCCGAGAAGGGCATCGAGCACCTGCTGCGAGCCGCAGCGCTATTGAACAAACGGCGCGTGCCTTTCGAGATGGTGATCGCCGGTGATGGTCCCGATCGGACGGCACTTGTCAGACTGACTACCGAGCTCGGGCTCAACGGATCGGTGACATTCACGGGAGATGTGCCGAACGCGGAAGCGTTCTACGAAGGGATCGACGTGCTGGCCGTCCCCTCGATCCACTCGGAAGGACTGCCCACGACGATTCTCGAAGGTATGGCGATGGGGCTTCCGGTCGTGGCTACGGACGTCGGCGGAGCCAATGAGGCGATCGTGGACGGTGTGACGGGCCACCTGGTCGCCCGGGCTCGCCAGAGGCTCTGTCAGACACTCTCGCGAGCGATGCGGATAATCGCGAAATGTTGCGGGCAATGGGTGTTGCAGGGAGAACGCGGGCGGAGCAGGCCTTCACGACAAACACACTGATCGACGCCCACATGACCGCGTTTTCAGACTTGGTCTCTCGCCACTGGTAAAGAAGGGCCGGTTATCGATGTCCACCTTAAACGAGATCGCCAAGAGTTGGGCCGCCACCGCACGGGGACCTGTTGTCGTGACTGGATCTGCGGGTTACCTGGGCCGCAGCCTGGCGCAGACCTTTGTCCAGGCAGGCATCGACGTTGTGGGCGTTCAGCGGAAGGCGGAGCAAAACGCCGAATTCGACGTCGTCGAGGGAGACCTGTCCTGCCCCGGCGTGCTCGATTCTCTGCTCACTCAGGACACAACGATCTTTCACCTGGCCTTTACGAGCAGCGTCGCGCGATCCGTGCACAATCCGCGCGGAGATATCAGGGACAACCTGCTGGTGGCGTTCGAGGTGCTCGAAAGCGCGCGACGGTTCCGTAGCCGGCTCATCTATGTGTCGTCCATCTGCGTGGCGGATCCGAACAGTCCGCTGCCGCATTCCGAAGGCGTCGGTTTCTCCCCAGATCGCCGTACGGCGCATGCAAGGCCGCGTCGGAGATTCTCCTTTCCACGTATTTCCATTGCTATGGGCTCCGCGCCAGCACCGCGCGGCTCAGCACTGTTTATGGTCCTGGCCTGCGCCGTTTTGCAGTGTATGACTTCTACCGGAAACTGCGGAACAACCCCCAGCGTCTTGAAATTCTGGGTGACGGCACGCAGATGCGGGACTACATCTATCTCGATGATGTGAACTGGCGGGTCTGCTGGTGATTGCTTCGCGCGGCGCGTCGGGAGAGACCTACCACGTTGGCAGCGGCGTCACAGTGACCTCTCGTGAGCTTGCTCAGGCGATTGCACAAGCCATGCACCTCGCGTCACCCGAGATTGTGGCGTCCGGCGAGACCTTTCCGGGCGACATTGCGAGATGGGCAATGGACATCTCGAAGACCCGGCAGCTCGGGTTCGAGCCGCAGGTCGACCTGAAGACGGGATCGGCAAGGTCGTCGAAAGCCATCAGCATGTCGAGGCCATCGAGCTGGCCCGCATTTGAGGTTCCGGCTTGGTTCATCGATTTCGACCGCGGCTCAAATCCACCTAAAGAGGACTACACATCATGCGACTGGTGCCAGAAACGCGCGTTCTTGTATTCGGAAGTGGTGGCATGCTCGGCGAAGCCGTCCATCAGGTGTTTGGCTCGAGAACCACGCTGATTGCTACAGACATCGACACGACTGAACCATGGATTCAGTATTTGGACATTCGCAAGCGCTGCGATGTCGACGCGATCGTTGCCGACTTCAAGCCCGATCTCATACTCAACCTCGCTGCGCTTGTTGATCTGGAATACTGCGAGCTCCATCCTGATGAGGCGTTTCTGACGAATTCCGTCGGTCACGAAAATGTTGCCCTTGCGGCTGCGCGGCACGGCGCTGTCCTCGTCTACATTTCGACCGCCGGAATATTCGATGGTGCCAAGCGGATTTACGATGATTATGACCTTCCGAATCCACTTAGCATCTACGGCCGCAGCAAGTATGCCGCCGAGCTCTTTACTCAACAATGCAGTCCGAAACACTATGTGTTTCGTGCCGGTTGGATGATGGGCGGCGGGCCGAGAAAGGACAAGAAGTTCGTCCGTAAAATCGTCGAACAGCTTCGCGACGGCGCCGATGTTCTGCATGTCGTCGGCGACAAGTTCGGCACGCCTACCTACACAGTCAATTTTGCCGAGAACATGTGGCACGTGATCGAGTCAGACCAGTTCGGACTGTATAACACCTGGTGTCTCGCGGCGAGTGCAACCGATACGATGTGGCTTGTGAGATCGTTGACGCGCTGGATCTGCGCGAGCACGTGCGCGTGGAGGTGGTGACGTCCGATCACTGGCAAACCGACTACTTCGCACCCCGTCCACAATCCGAACAGCTCGTCAACCTGAAGCTGAAGTTGAAGGGCATGAATCTCATGCGGACGTGGCAGGATAACCTGCGAATCTATTTGGAGTCCCACGACTGGCAATTACCGTCGTCTTTCGCCATCGCGGATGTGCGGCTGGTATTCCGTTGGCCAATAAGTCTGCGGTCTCGGTCGTCGTCGTCAGTCTATCCGGGCGCGATGATGTGTTTCGAGCGTGCGCCTCTGCCCTGGCACAATCTGTCGAGGACAAGGAAGTCCTTGTCTTCCTGGATCGCAACGATCGGCGGCGTGCCAACATCTTCAGCCAATCTTTTCCTGAGGTGCGCATTTTGGCGGTCGATCCCGAATGCAGTTACATCACCTATCGCAATTCGGGGTTCCGGGAGGCGAACGGTGATTTCGTCGTTTGGCTCGACGATGACGCGTACCTCTCCGGACGAGAAACCTTGCGAGAGATCATTCGTCTGTTCTCCATGAATAGCGAAACGGCGGCAATCGCGGTGAAATTCGTTGAGCCGCATCTTGGCAGACGCATTCAACCGGGCGGGCGGCCGCTCGAAGCGGAATGCCGGTGAAGAGTTTCATCGGGTGTTCAGTGGCATTCAGGAAAGATGCCGTCGTTCGCATGGGCGGCTTGAGAGAGCTCTACCACGCATATGGGGAAGAACGCGATCTGGCTTTACGCATTCATCAGACCGGGCTGTCGATTCGATACCTGTCGACCGAACCGATTGTTCATATGCGCAGTCCCCAAAGGAATACGTCGGTTCTGACCGGTTACCCTGTGAGAAACACGATTCTCTTCGATTTCCTGAACGTTCCATTTCCGGACCTGATTCCGCAGGTTATCTCTGACGCGTTGAAACTCGTCGCGTACAAGTCACGCTTCGGACTGCACTCGAGCGAGTCCGATATGTTCGATCGGGCTTTGCAGCCGGAGTGCGTTCATGGAGGCTCCGTCAGCCGGTCAGTTGCGGGATGTACTCGAGCCTGGCGATCGCTGCCGCCGCCGCCCATCGAATTCATGGCCGATGACGCGATACCAGCTGCCGTAAAGGACGGGGAAGACGGATTGCGTTCCCGCCGCCATGCCGCTGTGTAAAACTGACCGCCGCGCGTGCGATTCACTCCGTACACTCTCTATCCGAAGCCCGAAATGAAGACCGAGCGACTGCCCTTAACGATTGGCACATGCGTCGACCGCGGAGGAATCGCCGGCTTAGAAGTGCTGCTGCGCTCGCTCGTTTCTGCTCACCCTTCGAATGCCCGCTTTCACGTCCACGTGCTTCATCGTGACATCCCCGAGCGCACTCGACATCGACTGTCAGACACCATTTACAGCAAAAGCGCCGGTCGAGTCGCCTGGGATGTTGTTCCACCCCCGAGCGCTATTTCAAAGGCCGGGTCGTCTTCGGGCTCATGTCGTACGCGCGCAATCTTTCTGCCGGAAATCGCGGAAGTGAGCCGCTTGCTCTACCTCGATACCGACGTCGTCGTCAAGAACAGTCTGGAGAGTTGTGCCACACTGCCGATGACGGAACACATTGCGGCAGCTCAAGAGAAAACGTTCGGGCGCTCAACTGCAAAACGTTCTTCGCACGTATGGGCGTCAGCCTCGATTCCCCCTACTTCAACGCCGGAGTGCTGCTGATTGATTGCAACAGGTGGACGGCTTCGCAGACACGGCTTCAGTTGCTCGAAGCTGCCGCGAAGACGGGGTGGAACCTGCCATCAGGCGACCAGACGCTGCTGAATTACCATTTTCAGGGCCGGTTCGACCGTCTTTCACCAGACTGGACGTGTCTTGCTTATGCCGCTGCAGAGCCACCGAGCGGGAGCGATAGAGCGAGGATTGCCCACTTTATTGGCAGACCAAAACCATGGGAGTGCGGTGGCTGGCTGAACCGGCAGTATCCACTGTACAAGAAACTAGCAGACCGACATCAGTTGCGCGCCAGTGTGCCAGAGTTCGAGTGCTGGCCAGACAGTGCCTACCGAATGGCTCGATATGTACCCAGCTATATCCAATGTGCAGCAAGACGCGTCCGCTTCGCCGAGGCGTGAATTCAGCGACAAACCCAACAGATTTGTGTCGTTGAAACATGCCGCAAAGCTGGACCTCGGCTGTGGTGGAAACAAGTACGACGGCTGCATCGGAGTGGACATCATCCCTATGAAGGGTGTGGACGTTTGCTGCGAAATCATACCGTGCCGTGGCCGTTCCGAGACGACGTGGCTTTGAAGAACCGACTCGACAACGTCATCGAGCATCGGCCCGATACGGTGGCTGTTTTCAACGAAGTCACCGCATATGCGCACCTGGTGGCACTGTAACATTGGTCTGGCCGCATTATCGATCCCGCGGTGCTTACGGGGATCCCACACATTGGCATTTCTTCAACGAGTACATGATCGATTATTTCCTCGAACCCGGCGGCAGCACGCGGCTCGAAAACCGATTCGCTTACTACACCCACCGGCACTGGCGGTTAGTCTCGCGACGACTCATCACTTATCCAATGTTCAAATTCGTTCCCCAGCGTTTGCTGAGTTTCTGGGCGCGACATCTGGTCGGCGACGTGGTTCATGCAGTCCACGTCGTGATCACTCCTGTTAAGTAGAAAAGAATGTTCGAACAGCTGTTAGCGGTGACCGCGCTGGTTTTGATCGCCGGCATGGTGGTCGCCTACCGGCGGACGCAGGACGTTCTGCACCCCATGTTGTTCCTGGGTCCGGTGTTTTGCACGGCAAGCCATCGAGCCCTGGCTTGTGAGGAACCAACTGGATCGATTTTTCATGCATAGGGAAGACGTCGAGGTCGTGTTGTATCTCTATCTGCTCAGTGTCACTGCACTGGTATTCGGAGTGCTGCACCGCACGCACACCAGGCGCGCCGACCAGCCAGGGAGGGGTCCGATCCAGCATCGCGATCGCGTGAACCTTCAGCGAATCGCCGTTGTGCTCGCCACTGTTGGGCTCGCGGCCTACGCATACGGCATCGTCAACGTAGGCGGTTTTGTTGCCGCGTTCTCGCGAGTCAAGGGAGGGGGGGAGACCGGTTCCGGCTACATCGGTGAAGCCGCGAACCTTGGGCTCGTCACCGCTGCACTCGTGGCCCTGTCGCGGTATCGCGAAGGCTGGACGCAGGGGACTCTCATTCTACTGTTGATGGGCCTCCTGCCGAATCTCATCCAGGGCACGTTCGGCGGTCGACGGGGCCCGCTGTTTCTCTCGCTCACCGGGTTGGTCCTTGCCTGGCTCATCACACAACGTCGGCGCCCGCGCCTGCTAACAGTGTGCTGCGCTCTCGCTGGTGTGTTCCTCTCGGTCGCGCTTGTGTGGTCCCAGAGGAAGCTTCCTGTACCTTGGTTCTGATGTTCAGGAAATGAACTTGGGCGCGTTTCAGACAACGCTCTCCCTGGAGGAGACTAACGAGGGCAACAACTTCATATACGGTGTCGCGTTGGTGACGACGACTCGCCACTCGGGCCAGTTCACTTGGGGTCGCGAACTGGCCGTAAACCTGTTCGTCAGGCCAATTCCGAGGCAACTGTGGCCGACGAAGGACGAAGACGCTGGCGCCGATTGGGTCACGAACGAGTACCCAGGCCTTGGAAACTTGACGACTGACGACTGGCTGAATGCCGTCGGCTGGCTTCCTTTGTCAGGGTCGTCAGCGATCAGCATACGGACCTCTTTGGCGAGTTCGGTTGGGGTGCGGTGCTGGTCGTATATCTGGTTGGCCGAGGATTCGCATTCCTGCGTTCTCGTCGTCTATCTCGTGGCGGCGTGTGGGATCTGCTTTACTTCGAGGCGCTGATCCTGTCGATCTATCTCGCGACGCAAAGCTTCTCTGCGTTTTATCATCGCTATCTCATTCTGGCAGTCCCCACGATCGTTGCCTGGAAGGTGTTTATGCATCGGAGGTCTCGATTGCGGCGCGTTCCTCTGCGCGTCGGAACGGTCCGTGTCCTGCCTTCCCCGAACGGTCTCGTAAGTTCGCAGGCCGGGTCACCACTTCTTGAATAGCAATCTCAGCCGGGTTTCTGTCTCTCAAGCAAGTCCACGTGTGTTGGTAGCGCAAATTGGCGCGAGACGCAGATACGCCGTGCCTCGCGGTTGGCGCAGGCTGGCTGTCTTCAGAGAGTGGTGACGGATGCGTGCAACGCGGTCCGCCCGTGGAGCTACCTGCGTGGGGTCGTTCCACCGCAGCTCCGCCCGCGAGCGCTTCGGGCGGTGCTCGATCGACACATCGATGGTGTTACCCCTGATCGCATTCAGGGATGTGTGATGTTCTTCTTGGCCACCCGCGTTGGAGCGAGCCGTGCTCGTCCAGGCGAATCGAAGGCGAGCTTCTGGGTACGGCAGAACGAAGCGTTCGGCAGAGCCGTGGTGCGGCTGGATTGGGGGAACGCCGACACGGCGTATGCGTTCAACGGAGCTGCCCTCGAGATTTTCCAGCATGCCCGCGAGCACGGCGTTCGCTGCGTGCTGGACCAGACGGCGGCGCCTTGGCGCTACAACACGCAGCTTCTCGCTCGGGAACAGGCGCGGTGGCCAGGGTGGGAGGAATGTCCGGCAGACATGGACCCGGGCGGCCACATGATGGCGCGGGAAGAGGCCGAATGGGAGCTGGCGGACCAGATCGTGTGTGGCTCTCCGTTCGTGGTTGAGGCCATTCGGAGTGTGGGCGGCCCGATTGAGAAGTGTAGAGTCGTGCCCTATCCCGTTCCCGACATCGCTCCACTGCTCGAGTCTAAGCAAATCCTCCGAGATCGACGCCTGCGCGTGCTCTTCGTCGGAACACTTCAGCTTCGCAAGGGTATTCAATACGTCTGGGATACCGTTGGTCGCCTCGACGGAGATTTCGATGTCGTGCCGTCGGACCCTCCGATCTGATACCGGATGCCGAGAAATTAGTCCGTTCACGTCTGGACTGGCAAGGGCAAGTAGGAACTAACGACGTCTGGACTCACTACGCCTGGGCTGACGTCTTCTTCCTACCGACACTTTCGGAGGGCAGTGCGAATGTGTGCTGGGAGGCTGCTGCCAGTCGCACCCACGTCGTCACCACGTGTGCCGCAGGTCTGGTCGGTTGGGACGCGACGATTGTGCCCTTGGAGTCCGAGGCGATGGCTGAGCAGTTGTTGACGCTTGCACGCGAGCCTTGGCAGCGCTCAGTTATTGCACCCCAGCCCCGCTCCGTCGCCGAATACGGTGCGGATCTCGTTCGTTCGATGTCATGAGAGGAATCACAAGAGCGCTGAACCTGGATACGGTGAGATACGGGATTCGCTGCCTGCGGCGGCGAAGCGACCCGACACTGATGCGATGCCCCTCGTGCCGATCTCGTAGCGGAACATGTATCGACCGAAAAGTTTGGATCACCAGCTTAGTGCGGTGCGAAGCCTGCGGACTGCTCTACCGCCGCCCGCAGGAGCCTGAAGGGTTTGCCGAGCGCTTCTACCAAGAGGAATACCAGAGTGCGCTGACCACGGCGCTGCCAGAGCCAGATGCTCTGGAGACCATGCTGGCCTCAGCGTTCAGGGGCACTGAAAAAGACCTGGGAGACAAGATCGAGACATTCCGGGCCCTCGGACTGCCAGCGGGTGCTCGTATTCTCGATTATGGTTCGTCGTGGGGGTACGGGGTGTGGCAGCTGAATGTTGCCGGGTATCAGGCTGAAGGGTTCGAGGTGAGCCGGCCTCGAGCAGGCTACGGGAGGCGGAGTCTTGGTGTGACCATTCACACCGATACGTCACAGCTTGCCAAGAACGCCTACGACGCTGTCTTCACGAATCATGTCCTGGAGCATGTCCCGATCCAACATGGCGCTCACGCAAATTACCTTGACGTTGAGGCCAGGTGGATGGCTGGTCGCGTTTTTTCCCAATGGCTCTGACGAATGTCGTCGGGCCAATCCTGAGCGATTCCGATGCAACTGGGGTCGGCTTCATCCGGTCTATCTAAGCGACGACTACTGCCTTTATCGTCTGCGCGGGAAGCCGAACTGGATGATTTCAAAGCCGTCGAATCGCGGCCGGACCTTGCACAGTTGACACAGTGGGACCAGGCGCAGTCGTGGAAAGGCGACATGCGTGAGAACGAGATGATGTTGGTTGCGCGTTTCTGAGCTTCGCTCCAATTCCAATGGCAGGTGTCCTTTCATCGGTTCTCCCCAGTCGCACCGCAGCGATCTTGGTCGCCAAACGAGTGCTCTTTCCAGGCGTCAATCTTCATGCGCGCGACCGCCTCCGTCGCATCCCGCAGAAGTTTGGCCCGGAGATCGGGCCTGGAACTCACGTGCTCGACGCTGGGTGTGGGAACGGCATGCTCAGCCAAGAGGCGTGGAAACGTGGCGCGACGGTCCTTGGGATCAGCATCAAGCAGAAGGAAGTGGACGGCTGCCGTGCCATGTTCAATCAGGGGCAAGGCATTGCAGGTGGCACGTTGCGATTCGAAAACGTCAACCTGTACTCGTTGTCGCCACAGGTGTCTCGGTTTGACGCCATCATCTGCACGGAAGTATTGGAGCACATTCGCGACGACCGCAGTGTGTGTCAGAAATTCTTTGAGTTGTTGAAACCCGGCGGATGCCTTCACCTGACGAGTCCGAATGCGGGGCACCCGCCCAAACAGGGAGTCCCCGCTCGATCTGGAGGAACGGGGCGGGCACGTCCGGCCGGGCTATACCGCAGACACGTATCGAGCCCTGTTCGAGCCGATTGGTTTTAACGTCGAAGAAGTCTCGGGTCTGGGGGGTCCGGTGCGCCAGGCGTTCAACCGATGGATCAGGGCGACGCAGGAACACCTCGGCGCCGCCGCCGGTCTGCCACTGTTCTTCGTGGCGGTTCCGTTTCTCTGGCTCGATCTCGCGTCGCCTCGCGTGCCGTTCAGCCTCTACGCCAGGGCGCGCAAGCCCACAGGTCCATGAAGGCCGTCATGATGTCGGTGCGCAAACAGGTGCGTTGATCGGTGGGCCTCGCCCGAGGCATCCCTTCACAATCGGCGCCTGTGTTGACCGTGAAAACGATTTGAGCGTATTCAATTGAGCTTATGCTGACGAAAAGTCTGCTCAAGCGACACGTCGGAACGGCGTGCCTGCGGGTTCAGAGATTTGTCACGGAGATCGGCGAACGGCATGGGATTGAAATGCTCGTCTACGATCCACTGGTCACTTACGGTTACAAACGCGCGGCACGGCGAAGTGCTCCGGTGATTGCGCGCAGTATTCACGAATACTGGCCTCACATTAGAACCTGCATAGACTGCGGCTGTGGATTGGGCCAGTACGTTGAAGAAATCACGCGTTGTGGAATTCAGTGCGACGGTGTGGAGGACTCCGCACGGTATCGAAAGCACTGTGGAAGGAGAGGTCTCAACATCCTGCCGTGGGATCTCAGTGCACCCTCCTTCTCAACCTGGCCTCGCAAAGCATTTGACCTGGCTTTGTCCATCGAGGTGGCCGAGCACGTGCCTGAGATGTATGCCGAAGCCTTCGTTAAGTACCTGAGTCACGCTTCTGACCTGGTGCTGCTGACGGCGGCTCCACCGGGTCAGACCGGCACCGGACACGTCAACGAACAGCCGAAGTTGTACTGGATCACAAGTTCCTCGAATGTGGCTATGGTTACTCAGAGGAAGACGCATTGTGGTTCTCGAGAAGATGGACCGAGGGTGGAGCCATGGGATACCTCGGAAGCAATGTCATGGTGTTCAAACGGCGGTCCGATTAGGGCAGAACGACGATGGAATCATGTCCTGGAGCATGTCCCCGATCCCAACATGGCGCTCACGCAAATTGCTTGGAGGCCGGGTGGATGGCTGGTCGCGTTTTTTCCCAATGGCTCTGACGAATGTCGTCGGGCCAATCCTGAGCGATTCCACTGCAACTGGAGTCGGCTTCATCCGGTTTATCTGACCGACGAGTACTGCTCGGATCGTCTACGCGGGAAGCCGAACTGGATGATTTCAAAGCCGTACGAATCGCGGCCGGACCTTGCACAATTGACGCGGTGGGACAAGGCGCATTCGTGGAAAGGCGACATGCGTGAGAACGAGATGATGTTGGTTGCGCGTTTCTGAGGTTCGCTCCAATTCGAATGGCAGGCGTCCTTTCATCGGTTCTCCGTCCGAATGCAGAACACCCGTGAACAGGGAGTTCCCGCTCGATCTGGAGGAGCGGGCGGGCACGTCCGGCCGGGCTATACCGCAGACACGTATCGAGCCCTGTTCGAGCCGATTGGTTTTAACGTCGAAGAAGTATCGGGTCTGGGTGGTGCGCCAGGCGTTCAACCGATGTATCAGGGCGACGCAGGAACGCCTCGGCGCCGCCGCCGGTCTGCCACTGTTCTTCGTGGCGGTTCCGTTCTCTGGCTCGATTCCGCGTCGCCTCGCGTGCCGTTCAGCCTCTACGCCAGGGCGCGCAAGTCGGCAGCTCCATGAAGCATCCTTTTAGTTTGGTCGCGGCATGAAAATCGCCGTAATCTGGTCCAGGTTCGGGCCTTATCACGTCGCCCGCCTCCGCGGAGCCGTCGGCATCGCTGCGGCCCATGGCGCCGAAATCTACGGCATCGAGATCGCGCGACGCGATGCGCTTTACGAGTGGGATGCCGTCGACCGCAGCGACAGCTTCGAGCACATCACGCTGTTCGACCGCGAGACTCATCAAGACATCCACAGGCGCGACATCCAGGCAAGGCTCGTCCCCACGCTCGAGGCGATCGCGCCGGACGCCATCGCCGTCAACGGCTGGGCCGTGGCCGAGGCGCGGGCCGCGATTGACTGGTGCGACGGCGGCCGGCGCGCGGCGGCGATCATCATGTCGGAGACCAAGGCCGACGATGCGCCCCGGGTGTGGTGGAAGGAGCTGATCAAGCGCCACATGCTGAAGAAATGCAGCGCAGCGCTGGTCGGTGGTGCCGTGCAAGCCGATTACCTGGTCTCCCTCGGCATGCCGCGCGATCGCATCGAGTTCGGCTACGACGTGGTCGACAACGACTACTTCGCGCAAGGCGCAGCAGCGGCCCGCGCCGATGCCATGCGGCTGCGCGCCCGCCTCGGTCTGCCCGAGCGCTACTTCTTCGCATGCGTCCGCTTCATCAAGCGCAAGAACATCGACAACCTGTTGCGTGCCTATGCAGTGTACCGGCGCCAGTCGCCATCCGCGCCGTGGGGGCTGGTCATCGCCGGCAGCGGCGAGGAGAAGTCGTCCTACGATGCGCTCGTCCGCGACCTGTCGATCGAGGGCGTCGCTTGGCCTGGCTTCATCCAGTACGGTGCGCTGCCGCTCTACTACGGCCTTGCCGGCGCCTTCGTTCATCCCGCCTACGCCGAGCCATGGGCCTCGTCGTCAACGAGGCGCTGGCGTCGGGTTTGCCGGTCATCGTCTCGCGCACGGTCGGCGCCCGCTACGAGCTCGTGAGCGACGGACAGAACGGCTTCAGCTTCGATCCGTCGGCGCCAGACCAACTCGCCGATCGTCTGCTCGAGATCTCGCAACTCGATAGCGATCGGCTGACCGCCATGCGTGCGGGGCTTTCGCAACCGCGGCGAAATGGACGCCGGAACGATTTGGTCGCGGACTGATGGCGATCGCCCTCTTGCCACCGAAGCTGCATGGCCAACGCCGAGGAACACCAGCCAAGATTGCGTCTTCCCACGCGGCCTCGGATCGAATCGGTAACGTCAGCATGAGCCTGGCAAGCACAGACACCGGCGCGTTCGCGACATCGGCAACCGCGCGACAGTTGCGCATCCTGCATGTCATCAACTCGACCCGGCCCGAAGGCGGTGGCCCGATCGAGGCTATCCGGCAGGCGGCGGCCGCCATGGCGGCGCGTGGCCATCTTACGGAGATTGCCTGCCTCGACGTGCGTAGCGACAAATGGCTGGCCGACGTGCCGGCCAAGTACACCCACTCGGGCCGACGCGGACGGGCTTTCGCTACTCTCCTCAACTCGTGCCATGGCTGCGAGCGAACCGCCACAAATATGATTGCGCCATCGTTCACGGCATCTGGCTGTTCCCGACCTACGGCACGTGGCGGGCGTTGCGCGGCACAAGACTCCCTTATTTCGTCTACACGCATGGCTCGCTCGATCCCGCCCACCGCGACGTCATGCCCGGGAAGCAAGCAAAGAAAATGCTGGTCTGGATGTCGCACGAGCGACGCGTCCTGCGCGATGCGCGAGCGGTCTTCTTCACCTGCGAGCTCGAGCGCGATCTGGCCCGGAATTCGTTCTGGCCGCCGCTGGGCGAGGTCGACAACGTCATCGTGCCCTATTGCGTGGCGAGCCCTCCAGGCGATGTCGCGCGTCAGACCTCGGCCTTCCGCCAGCGATTCCCAGAGCTCTTCGGCAAACGGCTTGTGCTGTTCCTGAGCCGCATCGACCCGAAAAAGGGCGCCGATCTGCTGATCCGTGCTTTCGCCGACGTCAAGAACGGCGACCCCAACGCTCACCTCGTCATGGCCGGCTCCGGTGAACCCCAGTACGAGGCCGAGCTGAAGGCGATGGCCAGCGGCTCGGGTCTCGACGGGCGCATCACGTGGACCGGCATGCTGACGGGCGACCTCAAGTGGGGCGCCTTCCGCGAAGCCGACGCGTTTGCGTTGATCTCGCATCAGGAGAATTACGGCATCGCCGTGGTCGAGGCACTCGGCTGCGGCGTTCCCATCCTGACGACCGACAAGGTCAACATCTGGCCGACGATCGAGAAAACACGTTCGGGTCTCGTCGGGCGCGATAACCTCGACAGCGCGCGCGATATGCTCTCGCGCTGGCTCAGGATCTCTGCTGCAGACCGGGACGCCTGCCGCCAAAACGCGCGCGCCTGCTTCAAGATCGATTTCTCGCTCGAGCGTGCGGCCGACCTGTTGGAGCGCACGCTGCTCGAGCACTGCCCCGACTACAGAATGCATCACCTTCGCGCGGTGAGCGTCTGACAAACGTGTCTCGCAGGCCCATTCCCGTAACGGTCGTCATCCTCACACGCAACGAGGCAGCGAACATCGTGCCTGCGTCGAAGCCTTTCGTCGTTTGCCGAGATCGTCGTTGTCGATTCTGGCAGCACGGACCAGACACGTGACATTCTGCGAAGCCATTATCCGCACATTCGAGTGCTGGAACATCCATTCGAGGACTTCGGTCAGCAGCGCAACTGGGCACTCGATCATGTGAACGCTGCGCACCACTGGCTTCTCTTTTTCGATGCCGACGAACGGTGCACACCTGCGTTTGCCGACGCGATCGCGGCTGCCGTGTCGGACCCGGGCGGCAACGTCGGCTTCTTTCTCTGCTATCGCAACATGTTCCTCGGACAGTGGATCAAGCGCTGCACCATGTATCCCACCTGGCAGCTGAGATTGCTGATGGCTGGACATGTGCGCTACGTGAAAGACGGCCACGGCCAGCGCGAGGTGATGGACGGAAAAGCGGGTTACATCGACGTCCCCTACGACCATTTCGGGTTCAACAAGGGCATCAAGGAATGGATCGCCAGACATAACGAGTACTCGACGAACGAAGTCGAGCTGCTCGAGTCGCTGCGGGCCGCGCCTCTCCGCATGATCGACCTCTTTGCACGCGATCGCGTGCAGCGCCATCGCGCGCTCAAACGTCTTGGCGCTCGCATGCCACTTCGGCCGGTGGTGCGATTCCTTCATCTGTACGTCATACGCGGTGGCTGTTTCGACGGACGTGCCGGATTTCTTTACTGCTGTCTGCAGTTCGCGCACGAGCTGCACATCGTGGCGAAACGTTCAGAACTGAATCACGAGCGTCGTGCCGTCAGACCGGGCCACGCGCCACTGCCGCACGCCAACCACATCCTCGAGTAGACAGAACATGTGCGGAATCGCCGGCCTGCTCCCAGCGCCAAACGGTAAGCTCGATGTGTCGATGTTGAGCACCATGTGCCGCGCCATCGCTCATCGCGGACCCGACGACTGGGGAGTCGCCATGGGATCGCCCGGTCCGGTGCCGTCACCTGTCGGTGCCGACGCGGCCCACGTGACCTGCTTCACGTCTCACACACGAGTCGGGCTGACCAATACAAGACTGAGCATCATCGATCTGAGCGCCGCCGGACATCAACCGATGTCGAGTCTCGACGGTCAAACCTGGATGGTCTACAACGGCGAGCTCTACAACTTCGCCGAGCTTCGACGCGATTTGGAAGCGCGGGGTTATCAGTTCCGATCGAAGACCGACACCGAGGTCATCCTTCGTCTCTTCGAGATCGAAGGGCCCGCATGCTTCCGTCGGTTGAACGGCATGTTTGCCCTGGCCATCTGGGACAACCGCCGCCAGACGCTGTATCTGGCGCGAGACCGCTTTGGGGTGAAGCCCCTTTACTACTCGCGCGCTGCCGAGGGATTCGCGTTCGCCTCGGAAATCAAGGCGATGTGGCCGGCCGGCGTAAGCCGGCGCATCAACTTCGAGGCACTCAATCGATATCTGGCCTTTCAATACGTCCCGGAACCAGACACCGTCCTCGAAGGGGTCCACAAAGTTCCGGCAGGCTGTTGGATGCGCATCGCCGCCGGAGATGCCGAACCGGAATTGCATCGGTATTGGAAGCTCGATGCCAACCACAAGGTTCTCGACATCTCCATCGGCGAGGCGGCGGAGGCTTTGCTCAGCAAGCTGACTGATGCCGTTGTCCGCCAGACGGTGGGCGATGTTCCGGTCAGCGCGTTCCTCTCGGGAGGTCTTGACTCCAGCGGCGTCGTGGCGTTGCTCGCTCGCGCAGGCCGTCCGCCCAAGTCCGTTCACGCGATCGGATTTTCGGCGCGAGACATGCGGTACGAAGGCGGAACCGACGACTTGCCCTATGCCAGAAAGCTGGCCCAGCAGCTTGGATTGTCGTACGACGAGCTGATTCTGACGCCGGATCTCGTCGGCCTCCTGCCGAAACTTGTCTGGCACCTCGACGAGCCCCTCGCCGACCCGGCGGTGATTCCGGCGTTCCTGGTTTCGCAGCGGGCAGCACAGCAGACGAAAGTGCTCTTGTCAGGAATGGGAGGCGATGAGCTTTTTGGTGGATATCGGCGGCACCTCTCACAGGACCTGCTCTCCCGCTTCTCGAATCTGCCGGCACCACTTCAACGGGGCATTGGATCAGTTGTCGAAGCCATTCCGTCGGGCGGCGCCAACCCTTTTGTGGCATCGGTTCGCCGGGCCAAGAAGCTGTTGCACATCGCCCGGGCCCGTCCTGAAGACCGTTTCGTTGCGTCATGCATGTGGATGGAACCGGCAATGAGGGTGTCGCTTTTCTCGGCGGCGGTTCACGGTGCCATCCTCGCTTCCGACGTCGAGGCGCGGCATCGAGAAGCGTTGAACGATTGCAGCGCTGCAGACCCGCTCAGCCGGATGCTCTACATGGACACGAGCGTCTATCTTCCGGGGCACAACCTGAACTACACCGACAAAATGAGCATGGCCGCATCGGTCGAGGTGCGCGTGCCCTTCCTCGACAACGATCTGGTGGACTTCGCGTTTTCGCTGCCCAGTTCGTTGAAAGTCCGAGGACTTCAGGGCAAATACATTCTGAAGCGCGCGCTCGAGGGCGTTTTGCCGCGCGACATCATTACGCGACCCAAGACCGGCTTCGCGGCACCGATTCGCGGATGGCTCGCCAACGACCTTCGAGAAATGGTCGGCGATCTCTTGTCGCCAGACCGCCTGACACGGCGCGGCCTTTTCGATCCACGCACCGTCAGCGCGCTTCTCCACGAACAGAGCACGGGCCGGCACGATCGCAGCTACAACATCTGGGCGCTTCTGAATCTGGAGTTATGGATGCAGAGCGTCATCGACGACCAAGGACGCGCAGCCGCATGACAGCAATCCTCGGCATCTCAGCCTTTTACCATGACCCGGCGGCGGCTCTGGTCGTGGACGGCACGCCTAATCCAGTACTGAGATGAAGCTTCTGTTTGTTTCACCAATTGCGTCCCGGCGTTATTGCGCCGATTGGCAAGCTGTTTCTCGTGGGTTAAGAGCGACAGTCGAATCGTTGACGCGACAGACAGTTTCTGACTGGAAAATTATGGTGGTCGGAGGCGATGAGCCGGACCTGCCGGCTAATCTCCGTCGCCACATCATCTTTGTAAGGACAAATTTGGAGATTGACAAACCGGCTGAGCGAGGCAGGCGGGAAATCGACAAGCAGCGAAAGCAGGTACTGTGGGTTTGTGGAAGTTCACAAGCATGCACCCGAGTATGTGATGCCACTGGACTACGACGATCTGGTGAGCGTTCGTCTGGTCGAGTTTGTTGCCGCTCATACCAACACTGATGCATTTGTGCTGAGCAGAGGCTATGTCTATAACGATGGGGAGCAGACTTGTCAGTACTCCCGACGAATTTTCATGCGCACCGGTAGCAATTTGGTCGTTCGCTACCGGAGCGACTTGTTTCCGAGCGAGGCCACCAATTTTTCGCCGCCGCCTATCGGTTATCTGGACTGGCCATTCATTGCGTCGCACATCAAGGACCCCCATCGCCTTTGTGACTCTCTGGGCCTGTCGTGGATGACAGTTCCGTTTCCCGCGATCATTTGGCGAAGAAGCGTGCTGTCGATTTCGAATGCATACGCGCCATCTGCGCGGCCACCAGCACACCAAACACGCGGCATAGGGCCGATTTCGAGGCTGCTTCAAGGCGCAAAACAGAAGCTGTTACGTCGACGGCTTAATCCAGCGCTATGCGGAGAATTTGGTTGCGAATACGGAACTGACCTCGGAATGAAGGACTGCTAGCGGGCAAAGCATTTTTTGTCGCAGGCTCGGCTGCGACGCGGGTCTCTGATTTATTCAATGAAGCAACTGATTCAATCCATGCGACAGGGTACCGTCGATGTGCTCGACGTGCCGCCGCCCCAGCTGCGTGGACCCGGTGTGCTCGTCCGGACCGCCACCTCTTTAATTTCCGCTGGAACCGAGCGCGCGGCACTCGAGTTCGCCAAGGGGTCGCTGCTCGACAAGGCCCGTAGCCGGCCCGACCTGGTCAAACAGGTGATGACGAAAGTGCGGCGCGATGGAATCGTGTCGGCACTCGATGTGGCGATGTCGCGACTTGATAAGCCGGTCGCGCCTGGCTATGCATGTGCCGGAACCGTCGTCGCTGCCTCCCCTGAGCTGTTAGATTTGACTGCCGGCGACCTTGTGGCATGTGCAGGTGCGGGCTACGCGACGCACGCCGAGCTGAATTTCATACCAAAGAACCTCGCCGTTCCCCTTCCGAAGCGCTCAGGCGGCGAGTTTATTGGCTTCGACGAAGCAGCGTTTGCAACCTTGGGGGCAATTGCGCTGCATGGAGTCAGACTCGTTCGGCCGCAGCTTGGCGATCGCGCCGTCGTGATTGGACTTGGCGCCGTCGGCTTACTCGCCCTGCAAGTGCTCCGCGCCCACGGTTGCCGCGTCACCGGTGTCGACACAAATCCGGTGCGCTGCGACCTAGCACGCGCGCTCGGTGCCGATCTGGCGATGGCGCCCGACGCTGCGCGTGCCGCCGTCTCGACATGGACCCGCGACCTCGGCGCAGACCTCGTTCTCGTCGCTGCCGCCAGCGCTGCCAGCGACCCGGCCGTCCTCGCCGCCGAGGTCTCACGAGACAAGGGCCGCATCGTGGCCGTTGGAGCGACCGGCCTCGACCTGCCACGACGCACGCTCTACGAGAAAGAGCTGTCCCTTGTCGTCTCGCGCAGCTACGGTCCTGGACGCTACGACCGCAAATACGAAGAAGACGGGATCGACTATCCGCTGCCCTACGTGCGCTGGACAGAGCGCGAAAACATGCGCGCCTTTCTCGACCTCGTCGCGGACGGCAGCGTCGACGTTCGCGCGCTCATTTCTCACCGGTTTCCGATCGACCAAGCTGCCAAGGCGTATGAGACGCTGGAACGCCAGAGCGTGCTCGGCATCCTCTTGGAGTATCCGCAGGATCAGGAGCAGGAACGTCAGATTACCCGCGTCGATCTGGCGTCCCCATACGCTTCGACCAAACAAGACAAGCCGACGCACGTGGCAGTCAGCTTCGTTGGAACCGGCAATTTCGCCCGTAGTGTGCTATTGCCGGCATTCGCGCGGCAAGCCGGCGCACAGTTTCGAGGCGCGGTCGCCGCTACCGGCCTTTCAGCGCGATCCGCAGCGGACAAATTCAAGTTCGCATACTGCTCAACGGATGTATCCGACGTCTGGAAGGACGACCAGTGCAACGCGGTCGTCATCGCGACGCGACACGATGCGCATGCCAGGCTTGCCGTCGAAGGCCTCGAGGCCGGCAAATTTCTCTTCATCGAGAAGCCACTGTGTCTCACCGGCGTCGAGCTCGAGAAGATCGAAACAACCGTCAGACGCCTGCGAATGGCAGGACAACGGCCATTCGTGATGGTCGGTTTCAACCGCCGCTTCGCCTCCGCAGTCGAATCAATCAGAGCGCACTTCGAAAAACTTCACTGTTCCGTCAGCATTGTCTATCGCGTGAACGCGGGCCACCTTCCTCACGGTAGCTGGATAGCGAGCATGGAGGAGGGCGGCGGCCGCATCATCGGTGAAGTGTGTCACTTCGTAGACCTCTGCAGCTTTT
Organism: Vicinamibacterales bacterium; assembly: GCA_963761975.1. Lineage (GTDB taxonomy): Bacteria > Acidobacteriota > Vicinamibacteria > Vicinamibacterales > JAMQPK01 > JAMQPK01. The sequence continues at coordinate 714,622 of CAVXIR010000006.1, read as the reverse complement.
TGGCTGGTGCGCCCATCGTGCAGGTCAGCGCCACACGTTCCTCCGCCGCGGAGGACGATGTGATGGCGACGCTTCGTATGGCCAACGGAAGCATCGCCACGATCGCGTACCTGGCCGGCGGCGATCCGGGCGCACCGAAGGAACGCATCGAGGTGTTCGGCGGCGGCACGGCAGCGACAATCGAGGACTTCACCGGAGCGACGATCAGCATCGACGGACGACGGAGAAATCTCGGTTCGATGTTCGCGCGACAAGACAAGGGTCACGCCGCCGAAGTCCGAGCCTTTATCGACGCCGTCACGAGGGGAACCGAGTCGCCAGTGCCGTTTGCATCGGCAGTGAACTCCACGCGCGCGACGTTCGCAATTCTGTCCTCTCTTGAAGCTGGCGAAACAGTTCACATTGATCCCAACAACTGAACACCACGGAAGTCCGCCCCCCCGGCTCCCAGCCAGGCCGAGCCGGATCGCGTACCTGACGCGCATCGCGCGCGTTTATGCGAACCGCTCAACCGGTCCGCTCTCGTTCTGGTACGAAGAGCCGCGGGTGAATGAGGCTTCATTTGCCGACGACCGTCAGTACTTCATGAAGTTCCAGGGCAAGGCCGCATATCACGGGCCAATCGACCAGGACGGCGTCCCGCTGCTCGACTATCAGGGCGACATCGGGCTTCAGTACAACCCCATCGCGATTTCTCAGTACGGCCTCGCGCGCTTCAACCGCTGGACTCAGACGCGCGCCCCAGAGGACGAGAACGCCTGGTTGGCTGCCGCGACCTGGCTCGAGCGTCACCTGACACCCAATCGCGCGGGCATACAGGTGTGGATGCACGAATTCGACTGGCCGTATCGGGAAGTTCTACGAGCACCTTGGTACTCGGGTCTGGCGCAAGGAAGCGGCGTGTCGCTGCTCGTGAGAGCCGCCGATGTGACCGGTGACTGGCGTTTTGCGAAAACCGCACACTGCGCCTTCAACGCCTTTTACCACACCATCAATGCAGGCGGCGTGATCGCGAATGACTCGCAGAATCGCGTCTGGATTGAGGAATACATCGTCATGCCCCCCAGCCACATCCTGAACGGCTTCATCTGGGCGCTGTGGGGCGTCTACGACTACATGCGCTTCACCGGCTCATTGGAAGCGCGCGCGCTGTTCGATAAGTGCGTCGCGACCATTGAATCGGCGCTGCCCGAATACGACACAGGGCGCTGGTCGCTGTACGAGCTTCCGCCTTCGCGCAATGCGCTTCGGCGGACAGGGCCCCAGATGCTCGCCAGCCGGTACTACCACGAGCTCCACATCGTTCAACTACGTGTGCTCTATCGGCTGACCGGTATCTCTACCTTCGAGGTATTTGCCGATCGGTGGCAGCGTTACCTCGACAGCCGGATGAACCGCACGCGCGCGCTGGTGGAGAAGGCCGCATTCAAAATTCTTCATTATTGATTCACAAGGCTGACCTGAAGGTCGGCATACCTACTGAAGCCGATCGCACCACATACATGAAATCCAACAATACGTCGGTCTTTCTGGTCGGGGGCGCGCGACCCAATTTCATGAAAGTCGCGCCGCTCTACCACGCGTTTCGCAAGTCGCCGCTCTTCGACGTCACCCTCGTCCACACGGGACAGCACTACGACGACCGGCTCGCCGGAAGTTTTTTCCGGGATCTCGGGCTGCCTGGTCCGGACGTGAACCTCAACGTGGGCTCTGGAAGCCACGCTGCCCAGACCGCAAGAGTGCTCGAGCGCTTCGAGGAAGAGCTGTTCCAACACACGCCGGATCTCGTCGTCGTTGTCGGCGACGTGAACTCGACGATCGCCTGCGCCCTCGCTGCGGCAAAGGCCGTGTATCCGGATGGGCGCCGGCCGAAGGTGGCCCACGTCGAGGCCGGCCTTCGCAGCTTCGACCGGACGATGCCGGAAGAGATCAACCGGGTTCTTTGCGACACGATCTCCGACTTTCTGTTCGTAACGGAGGAATCCGGCGTCAGACACCTGAACGCGCAAGGTGTGGAGCCCTCGCGCATCTTCTTCGTCGGCAACGTGATGATCGACACGCTACGGCAACAAAGCGCGGCCGCCGAAGCCATGGCCACGTGGATGCGATTCGGACAGTTGGAACGACGCTACGCCGTCGCCACGCTCCATCGGCCGTCGAACGTAGACGACGACGCGGTGCTCGAAGTATTGATCCGGAGCCTTTCAGAGACGAGCGCGCTGCTGCCGGTGATTTTTCCGGTTCACCCCCGCACGCGCGCGCGTCTCGAAACATTGGCGATTCGCGTTCCAAATGAGCTGCACCTCTGCGAGCCGCTGCCGTACATCGAGTTTCTCGGTCTCGTTATGAAAGCCCGCCTGGTGCTGACCGATTCCGGAGGCATTCAGGAGGAAACGACCTGCCTGGGCGTGCCCTGCCTGACGCTGCGCGAGAACACCGAGCGGCCGGTCACCGTGACGCACGGCACCAATCGCATCATCGGCACCAGGCCCGAAGCGATCCTCAAAGAAGTGCGCCGCACGCTCTTTACAACGATGCCGCGCGCCGTAACTCCTCCGCTATGGGACGGCCAGGCGTCAACTCGCATCGTCGAGGTTCTCGCCCAGGCATTTACACCACAGTTAGTCGGATAGGTCTTCCGTGCGCATCCTGTTTCTCTCTCACTATTTCCCGCCGGAAGTGAATGCACCGGCGAACCGGACGTTCGAGCATTGCCGCGAGTGGGCGGCTGCCGGGCATGAGGTGCACGTCGTCACTGGTGTACCAAGCCACCCGGCCGGCGAACCCTTTCCTGGACATAAACGCGGCTGGTATCGGCGCGAGCAGATCGGCGGCGTGCACGTCCATCGCGTGTGGACGCACCTGGCACCGAACCGAGGCGTGTTCCGGAGAACGGTGAACTATCTGTCGTTCGTACCTACATCGGTGTTTCGGGTCTGGCGGCTGGGTCGATTCGATGTGATCATCTCGACCTCGCCTCAGTTCTTCTGCGCCGTGGCCGGCCGATTTGCCGCCGCACTGCGCCGCACGCCGTGGATATTCGAGCTGCGCGACCTGTGGCCGGAATCCATTCACGCCGTTGGCGCGATTCGCCCCTCCCTGGCGCTGCGGATTCTCGAGCGCATCGAGCTCGGCCTCTACGCTCACGCCAGCGCCGTGGTGTGCGTGACGCGCAGCTTCATGGCAAACCTCGAGCGCCGCGGCGTGGATGCCAGGAAGCTCCGCTACGTGCCCAACGGCATCGCGCCGGCGTTCTGGGCAGCAGGGTCGCGCGAGTCGGGACGAGCCAGGCTCGGCCTGGCTCCGAATGAAATTGCCGTCACGTATACGGGAACGATCGGCATGGCGCATGGGCTGGGCACCGTTCTGCAAGCGGCGCGTCTGCTCGAGACGCCACTACCCCACGTGCGCTTTTTTGTCGTCGGCGATGGGGCCGAGCGCGCAGGTCTCAAGCAGCGTGCAGCCGAGTCGCGTCAATTGAATATCGAGTTCACAGGTCTGCTGCCCCGGCAACACATTGCAGACATCCTCGCGGCAAGCGACATCACGCTGGTGACATTGAAACCCGCGGAAACGTTCAAGTCGGTGCTGCCGTCGAAGATGTTCGAGGCGATGGCGGCGGGAAAGCCCATCGTGCTGGCGGTGGAAGGCGAGGCCAGACAGGTTCTCGAACAGGCTCAAGCCGGGTTGGCGGTCGCGCCGGGCGACGCCGTCGCGCTCGCGCGTGCGGTTGCGAAGCTCGCGCAGAAGCCGGACTTGCGCGAACGGCTCGGTACATCGGGGTCTGCTTTTGTGGCCTCCGAGTTCAATCGCGGCGTGTGGGCCGATCGGTACCTCAACATACTGGCCGAAGCGTCACGTGCCGACCTGAAGGTTGGCGTTACGGCAACAGCGTCAGGGGCCGACGTGAAAGTCGGCTAAGGAACAACCATGGTCCTCTACGGTTTTTTGTTCGTGCTCGCACTTATAGTATCGTTGTGCTTCACACCACCCATCCGCGCGGTGGCGCGATGGGCAGGCGTGCTCGACTTACCCGACGGCAAACGCAAACTGCATCCGAACGCGGTTCCCCTGCTCGGCGGCGTGGCCGTATTCCTTTCGTTCTACGTGTCCTTGTGGCTGGTGGTGACGCAACTCGAATCGCCGTCGGTCCGGTCGGCGTTCCAGCTTGCGACGATGATGTTCGTGCCTTCGCTGCTCATCCTGCTACTGGGCATCGTCGACGACAAGTGGTCGGTCAGCCCGTGGATGAAAATTGCGGTGCAGATCGTCGCCGGCCTTTTCGTGTACTACCAACTGGGAATCCGCATCGACACGGTCGGCACGCTCGGCACGGTCTTCGCCGGCAAAAGCGCGATGCTTGGTCTTTTGAGCCTGCCTGCCACGCTCTTCTGGATCGTGCTCATCACCAACGCGTTCAACGTCGTCGACGGAATGGACGGCCTGGCGACGGGCGTGGCTTTCATCGCGCTCGCGTGCATGTTCGTGGTGTCGATTCAGATGAACCAGCCGGCTATCGCGTTTGCGGCCGCGCCGCTCGCCGGTGCGGTGCTCGGATTCCTGCGGTACAACTTCAACCCTGCGTCGATCTTCCTGGGCGATTCGGGAAGCCTGTTTCTCGGTTTTCAGGTCGCAGTGTTATCGATCGTCGGCTCTCAGAAGAGCTCGACGGCCGTGGCGGTGGCAGCGCCGATCTTCGTGCTTGCGCTGCCGCTCGTCGAGACCGCCACGTCGGCTATGCGGCGGTTCGTGAGCGGTCGATCGATCATGCAACCCGATTCCGCACACATTCACCATCAGCTAATCCGTCTTGGGTGCACGCCCAGGCGCGCGGCCGGCATTCTATATTTGTCTTCCGCGGCGTTCGGGATGGCTTCGCTGTTCCTGGTTCACGGCGGTTCGGCACACATCGGTTCGATTGCCGTCGCGTTTTTCGCGTTCACCGTGCTCGCTCTTCAGCGGCTGCGGTACAGCGAGTTCGCGGAGATCAACGGGGCGCTGAAACGGCTCGTCTATCAGCGGCAGATCATCCAGCACGGGATCATCTGCCGCACGCTCGCAACCGACCTCGCGAACGTCTCGTCGATAGACGATGGGTGGTCGATTCTGAGGAAAGCCGCCCGCCGCCTTGGTTTCTCATACGTGGAGTTGACGCTGCATGCGCGCCCGCAGAGTGCAGATGATGCGCCGCTCCCTCGATATGCCGAGCGGCTGATGCCGCCGCCGGGATCGGCACAGCCGCCCGAAACCACCTTCGCGGTAGCGCTGACCGGAGGAAGGGCGTCGGGTCAGGTTGTGTTCAGCCGATCGACGGCCGCGCCACGTCTGCACTCGGAACTGCCCCTCCTCATCAGCGCAGTCGCCGAGCATCTGCCGAATGCGATCGATCGGCACCTCAAGACCGCCGCTGCCCGGCACGCACAGCAAGCACGCGAGCGGCTCGATTTGGTCGATCCGCCGAGTGTGGCGCAAGCAGCGCCGACGGGTGGCTGGCACGACGATCGGATGGTTTGCGGTTCCTGCCGGACCCCCCGGCTGCGCCGATCGCGGTCGCGTTCCGTGCTCGAACAGTTGCGAAAAAAGATGACCCGCCGGCGATTGTTCGAATGTCCGTCGTGCGGATGGCGCGGATGGGCGATGCCAAAATCGGCGTCGCCGTCAACAGTGATCAGACAGTTTGAGCCCGAGGATCTGCGCGCGTTGGACCTGGCGCTCAAAAACACTCGCGGACCACAAGCTCACGGTCAGTAAGACTCGCCCGCGAGCCTTCCTTCGATAGCCCTCCTCCGTCCCGTTCCTCACGCCCAATTCCCACTCATGGTTCGGTTAGGGCCGCACCGCGTACCGTCACGGTCCGGCTAGAGCGTCATCCACTTCGCTCTGTCGTCGTTATCAGTCAACAGTTATCAGTTTTCAGCAGGTTCGCGGTCAGTCTGGGCTGAAAACTGACTACTGAGAACTGAAAACTACTGTAGAGCCGGACACCTACGTACCGCCAAGTAATGATGCGTTGAGACCGGTCAGGCAGTCGCGGCGTGACTAATAACCGAGTGGTGTGAGCAGATGTCTGTGAACAGATCGGGCGTAGCGTCGGGGCGGAGGCATTCAAGTGGATAGGCGCACAACGTGAGGAACCGCCGCGTGCGGGTGAGATCGTCCCAGGTGCGCTCCAGCTGAATCGCGGCGTCCAGGTTGCCGGCCCGGCACAGAAGAACAGACATCGTGCCGCAGAGCGTCAGACGAGATTGCGGCCCCTGACCCGAGGCCAGGCGCGCCCGTTCGAGGCCATCGACCATCTCGGTAAGGCCGTGCGTGTCGAGCCGACCGTCGCGGATAACCTGCGCGATCGCATCCGCCACATCAGTCTCAAGATACCGGCCCTGCTTTCTCATTTGAGTCAGATCCCAGCCCCGCGCCTGCAGCCGTTCGGCAACCGCCTTGCAATTCGGTTCGTCCAGTGTCACCGCAACCGTGTCGCCATGACCGAGCGCCGCATCCAGAAAGCGCGACGCCTCGTGAACGAAGACGTCGTCATTTGAGTAGAAGTACGCCGCGTGGCCGCATTGGTCGGTCCCTGCCAGTGACGACACAGACGGTACGAAAAGCGACCCGGCAAGTGCGTGTTCCAGCGCCACCACTAAATCTGAGTGGACCCGAGTCTTGAGCACGTAGCCGTTCGCACCGCTGTCGATCGCTTCTCTGATGTGCTCGTCTCCGTCGTGCATCGTCAGGAAGACAATCTTCGCGCGCGATTCCATGCGCTTCAGCTCGCGCGCGCTGCGAAAGCCGTCGAGATCTGGCATTGTGATGTCCAGCACGATCAGGTCGGGTTCGAGACGGCCAGAGCTTCGAGTGCCTGGCGTCCGTCTGTCACCATACCCACCACGTCGAAGTCGGCCCCGAGCGCGCGGGCGACAGACTCCAACATCCCGACGTGGTCGTCGGCCAGGAGCACCCTCGGTTTGGTCGTGACAGCGGTCGCATCCATTGCTGATCGTCGTCGGAGTCCCCTCACGACGCTCAGCATACGACGGAACGCACGGTAAATGTCGTACGGTGAGCGAGGAAAATGAGCGTACGATATCGCTACAGACGCAACGCAAACACGCTCGAAGATTCAAGCCGACTGGAAGGTGTCCATCGGCCGCGATCGTGGCCGGCTCGAGCAGGTTAAGATGCGCACGTCGGGAAATGATATGAAACCGATCGCAGCGGCGGCCATGTTGGGCTTTTTTTTCGGGGGCACGCCTGCGAGTACGCAGGCGCCTTCCGCGAACGTGCCGGTCTTCGAAGTCGATGCGGCATGGCCCAAATTCGACGGCAACTGGATCTTTGGCTCGATCGGCGGGGTGTTCGTCGACCCAACCAACGACCACGTCTGGGTGCTGAACCGCCCAAGGACCGTTCAACCCGACGAGAACTACGCCGCCCAGCTGCCGGCGCTGGCAGATTGTTGTGTACCGCCTCCTTATTTAATGGAGTTCACCCCGGACGGCAAATTCGTGAAGGGATGGGGAGGCCCGGGAGACGGTTATGAATGGCCGCTGAACGAGCACGGGCTGCTCATCGATTCGAAAGGAAATTTCTGGATCGCGTCGAACGGCAAAGGCGACGCGCAGGTGCTGAAGTTCAACCGCGACGGCAAATTCCTGCTGCAGATCGGCCGCTTCGGCAAAAGCGCCGGAAGTAACGACGAGTCGAATTTCGCTTCGCCGACGAAGGCGTTTTACTATACAAAAACCAACGAAGTGTTCGTCTCCGACGGATATATCAACCGGCGGGTCGCCGTCTTCGACGCCGATACCGGCAAGTACAAACGTCACTGGGGCGCCTACGGCAAACGGCCGGATGACGCGGCACCGAGGACGCGGACCTACGGCGGTCCGCCGCCGGATCAGTTCAACCTTCCGCACGACGTGCTGATTTCCAGCGACGACCTCGTCTACGTGGCCGACCGATCGAACAACCGCATCCAGGTGTTCCGGCCGGATGGGACGTACGTCAAAGAAGCATTTGTCGCCAGGGAAGTCGCCACGCCGACGGGGACGGTCGTGACGCTGGCGTTTTCACCCGACAAAGCTCAGCAATTTCTGTACGTGACGAGCGGCGATCAGAAAATCCGCATTCTCGACAGGCAGAGCCTTCAGGTGCTCGGATCGATCGGACGGCTCGGACACTATGCCGGCCAGTTCCATCACATCACCGATATCGCGGTCGATTCCAAAGGCAACCTCTACACCGGTGAAAACACTGGCCGGCGCGTGCAGAAGTTTATTTACAAGGGTATGGCCCGGCGGTGACGCGTGCGGTAGGGCGCAACTTTAGAGCGTTTTCCATTACGACGTAGCAACGCGGTAGCCGCAATGCCGGACGTAGTTGGCACATTCGTCGGGCGTGAAGAGATCGAGCGCCGTGGCGATCAGGCCGCAGACCTGGTCAAAGCTGCGCGGACGCGCCGCGCGTAAGAACGCTTTCAGTTTGGCGAAGGCGAGCTCAATCGGGTTGAAGTCCGGACTGTAGGGTGGGAGGAACCGAAGGTGCGCGCCGGCCTGCTCGATCGCCGTCCGGACCTCGGGCTGCTGGTGAACGGCGAGGTTGTCGAGCACGACGACATCGCCCGGACGCAGCGTAGGCACCAGCACCTGTTCGACGTAGGCCAGGAAACTCGGGCTATCGATCGGCCCATCGAACACCGCCGGCGCGTGGACACCATCGAGGCGGAGCGCGGCGATCACCGTATGGGCCTCCCAATGACTGCAAGGCGTGTGATCATGGAGCCGCATGCCGCGCGGACTCCGACCGTAGCGCCGTAACAGATCGGTCGTCACGCCGCATTCATCCAGAAAGAGGTACTGCCGCATCTCGCACAGCGGCTGCCAGTCGCGCCATTGGCGCCGCTCAGCGACGACGTCGGCGCGGCGTTGTTCGTCGGCGTGTACCGTTTTTTTTAACCGTCAACTGGAGGCGATCCAGCGCGCGCCAGAGCGACGAGAGGCTCGCGGCGCTGTGTAACGCGTCACGGAGTTCCGCCAGCGTCTGATCGGGTTGGGCGTTCACCAGCGCGCGCAGCCGATCCTCTTGGCCGGCGAACGCTTGCTTCTTAAACACCTTCTGTGGCCGCGGCCCGACCTCGCCAGTCTCGCGGCGCCGCTGAACCAGGCGATTCACCCACGAACGGCTCACCCGAAACTTCGCCGCGACCTCTTTCGCCGCCAATCCTGCGTCACAGTCCTCCAGCACGCGCGTCCGCAAATCCATTGAGTACGGCGCCATTCCTCCCTCCGAGCGGAAGAAATTACCATGACTCCCGTACTACGTACAATCGGAAAACGCTCTAGTTGCGCCAAAACAGGAGACAACATGATTCGCAGACAGATCGCTACCGCCCTCGCCATCTTCTTTATCACCGGATCATTCGCCGCGGCCCAGGCACCCGCCGGAGGTGGCGGCCAGCGTGCGGGGGGCCCACCACCTCCCATGAAGAACCTGCAGGTGCTGCCGAAAGACATGCCGCAGCCGCAAGTGGTCGCGATGATGCGCATCTTCAACGCCGCGCTCGGCGTGAACTGCGATCATTGTCACGTGTGGACCAAGCCGGGCGATCCCTCGAACGACATGGCCGCCGACACGAAAACAGCAAAGGCCGTCGCGCGGGAAATGATGGGGATGACGACCGACGTCAACACGCGGCTGGCGGCCGCCATCAAGAAGCCGGCCGATCAGATTACCAAAGTCGAGTGCGCCACCTGCCATCGCGGCGAGGCGATTCCGGTGAATCCACCGCCCCCGCCCGCGCCGGCGCCGGCGGCGAAGTAACTGAGCGGTTCTGACTCTCGCGGCGTCACGATGGCAGCCTGCCGCGGAGAAGCTGCTCATCGGTGATACGACGATACCCTGCACGTCCGAACGGCCGAACGATGTGGTGTATGGATTTCAACACTCTTTTCACCGGCTGCGGGATGTGACGTTGCCACAACAGCCGCCACATCGGCGGTGGGCGCCGCGGAGTCGGGTTCAGCGCGTCATTCCACGTCATCGCGTAGTCGCTTTGCTGCGGGATTCGCTCGAGGACCGGGACGCTGGCGATACGCTTGGCAATCGTCAAAATGTAGGTCGGCAGGCTGTTGCACAGTTCGACCCGCTGACGCATGTGATCCGGGTCGGAAACGAGGTACCACGCGCCGCCGGGAATCACCTCGTGCATCAGCACAGCTTCGAGCTGATAGCCATTCTGTGGAGAGAAGAGGCGGAAAATCAGCTCGGGGCTGAATTGCCAGAATCCGTGGCCCGTGAAGTTGTTGGCAGCGTTCACTTGCGTGAAGTGACCGCCGACGCGCACCATCTCCATGCAGTTCTTGAAGGCCTGCGTGACGTTGAACACGTGTTCGATCGTCCCGCCGTCATGCACGAGAGAAAACCGTTCCTTGAGTTGGTCCGGGATCGGCAAGTTCATGTCGTGCAGAATCGTCGCCTTCTCGTACGACGAGACATCGACCGAGTCGATGTGCCTGGCACCTAGCAGCTTGAAAAAATCCTCGCTGTACTTGTTCTGTTCGAGAAATCTTTCAGCGTCGTTGTCGATGCCAAGAGTCGCAAAGACACGCCGGAGCTCAGTCTGGTCTGGAAAGAACCACTGACGTCCAATCGTAACGGTGGTCTCGAAATCGACTCCCATCGACTTCGCGGCGCAGAGCAGCATGACCGAACTGGTATCAAGTCCCATCCGTGTGTGCTTTCGAGCGTCTCCGTCTTCCGTTCACCGGGACTCTGTTCATCGAAACGAGTCTTGATGTCCGTTGAGGTCTTGTCAAGAGGTGTGTAAAACGGGCTCAGGCGTCTTCTCATCGGCCGTGGCTGGGTTCTGGGTGCAGGTTCGAAAGTTCTGGGTTTGGTGCACCTAGGACAGTTCGATAACTATTCTTTGACGTAGAGCCGCGGAGGCGCAGAGAAAATACTGTCTTACTCGGCGTCTCGGCGTCTCTGCGTCGAAAAAAACATGACCCGCTTTTCCGAATCCGGTCCTTTGACGCAGAGCCGCGAAGGCGCAGAGAATGCTAGGTCCGTCTACGTCTTGATCGCAAAATCTGTAACAGTGATCCAGGCCCTTTCAAAATTGCTGCGGTTTGTCGCTTTCGCATCGTGGCGCGTCACTTGCGAAAGTTCAACGGCATGGACACTGCCACCCTCGACCGCATTTCCTTTCTTATCATCCAGGCCGCAATCGAAATTCACAAGGCCCTTGGGCCCGGACTGCTCGAAAGCACTTATCTCACTTGCTTGATCTACGAGCTGAAGCTTCGCGGTCTGAAAGTTGTTTCGGAATTAGTTGTTCCACTGCGTTACAAAGATTTGGTGCTCGACGGCGGTTACCGCATTGATTTGCTGGTGGATGACGCCGTCATTGTCGAATTGAAAGCCGTCGAAACCGTGCTGCCAGTTCATCGCGCGCAGGTATTGACGTACTTGCGCCACACCGACAAACAACTCGGATTGCTCATCAATTTCAACGTTGAACGACTCGTACTGGGCGTCGATCGCATAGTCAATAAATTCGGACTGCCGCGCTCTTTACAGTCTCGATCGCGTGATATACCCACAGATACTGCGTAAGCCTTTTTGTCTCGGCGTCTTTGCGCCTCTGCGTCGAAACACTCATCACCCGCATTCCGAATCCGGGTCCTTTGACTCAGAGCCGCGAAGGCGCAGAGAATGCTAGGTCCGTCTAACGTCTTGATCGCAAAATCTGCAACAGTGATCTAGGCCCTTTCAAAATTGCTGCGGTTTGTCCGATAGCTGTTCTTTGACTACAGCTGCGAGCGTGCAGGGAAAAATGCCTTTTTTTCTCGGCGTCTTTGCGCCTCTGCGTCGAAATGTCAACGCGCGGCCGATGTTGCTGGCGCGAAGTACTTCTCCGCGAAGGTCAGAAACGTCGGCCACGTCGGGTTGGGAGTGTGGCCCGCCGTGTGCTGACGGAAGCCCAGAGCGCCGCTGATCACAGCCGTGTCAATCGGCGGAAATTCGGTCGTCCCCAGACCTGTTCCGCCGAGCAGCCGATAGACCGGTCCCGCCGCGACCGCCGCCTGAAAACTCCCTCGGGGATCCACCCACGCGTCATTGATCGGCACCGTGCCGTCGGCGTTGAGCGGTCCCGGACCGTTTCCGGCACTGATGAACACAGGCCTGGGTGCGCACGCCGCGATTAATTCGTGCGAGTCGACCGGCATCGCGTCCCAGCGTCCGGTGTACTTCAAGTAGTTGGCGCCCATCCAGTAGTAATAGCGGGTCGCCACGTTCTCGACGGTTTCTCCGTACTTGCGACGATGAAGCTTGGCGCCTCCATGGCCGGATGAGCTGATGTAACCGATGGCGAATCGTTCGTCGAGCGCCATCGCGAGAAGCGCCGCCTTTCCATAGCGCGAATGACCCTGCACGCCAACGCGCGACGGGTCGACAGCCGCATCGGTCTCGAGATAGTCGAGCACTCGGCTCGCACCCCATCCCCACGCGGACAACCCGCCCCAGTCGTCGAGCTTGCGCGGCTGTCCTTTGTTGACCAGACCGATGATGCCCGCCTGCAGGCCCGCTCCACAATCGCCCTGCACGCTGCCGGGGTTGAAGTTCACGTATCCCCACCCGCGCGAAAGAATCTGCTGCTGCCATGTCGGTTCCTGCGAGGCGGCCGCGCCGCCCTGCGGTGCCGCCGCCGGCGCACCGCCTCGACCACGTGCGGGCCCGGGAAGCTGACAATGATTCGCCGACGTCGAGACAGTTGCCGGCAGGTCGAACGCACCGCCGCCGAACTGGATGATCACCGGCACGCGGCCGCGGGCGCCCGAAGGAAGCGTGAGCGTGGCTTGAATGTTGACGCTGATGGCGGGGTACGCGGAATTGTCGACGCGGCCGAGCAGTTGTCTGGTCGTGGTCGCCACGTCGCCGTTGCGCTCGCTCGACGTGTTCACCACCTGCCAGCTCACTTTTGGAAGGTTCGACGGGCGCCGGCCGTAAATTTCGCGCTCGAAGTCTTCCACGATTTCAGCCCGGCGCGATCTCCACATCGCGGAGGTCGTCACCTTGCGGCCGTTTTTCAGCGTCAGCGGATCCGGAAGATTCGGGTACGGATTGGCGAGCGCTTCATTATACGTGTCCGGGCTGGTGGCGACTGCCCCGGGCGGGAAGCCCGAAATCTTCAGCAAGTCCATGATGCGCTTGTGATCCTGCTCCGCAGTCAGCGGCACCGGCGACATGGGTGCCGTCGGCGACTGCCCGGCGCGAACGAGAACAGACGCGACGAGCCCGAACACGAGCAGAAGCCACACCCGCCGCATAAGTCCCTCCCGAGTGATTGAAGACCCCGAGCGTAGGTGCAAGGCTAGACCGTTTTTCACAACGCTGTACTACAAGGGCGTTGTGAAAAACCTCACTGGTTCCACGGTTCCTGTTCCACGTTCCCCGTTCGCGGTGGCGCCACGATGACCGTGCGCGCTTTTTTTGAGAAAAAGACGGCGTACTGAATCCGCCGCCCACTTCGAACGCGGAACCCCTGGAACAGGAACACGGAACCAGCGGACTACAGCATTCTGAAAACCGCGACAGTGGCTGTCGCTAGCCGATACGATATATTCGTGAATATATTCATGCCCACGACCGTGCACATTCCCGCAGCACTGTTGAAATCGGTCGACCGTACCAGAGTTGCTGGGCTTCGCGTCGAGGATTGGAACGGATAGATCCAGTTGACAGCCTCCAGCCGGAGGTCTAGTGTCCTCGGACGTGGAGGTTACATGCTCACTCGCCGCGAGTTCATCGGGGCGGCCGTCGGCGCCGCCGCTGCCGCCAACGCCTTCGCTCTTCCCGCAGATCGCTTTCGCTGGGCGATTAACACCAACATGTTCACCCCCTTGAAGCCGCAGCCCGAAGCGGGCTTCAAGATGGCGGCGCGGTTCGGGTTTCACGGCGTCGAGCCGTGGGCCAACCAGATGCAGAAGTACCTGGCCCAGCCGCCGGAGGTCTACAAGAAGCTGCTCGACGAAGCGGGGATTGGCATTTCCTCGATCGCCAGCGGCGGGGAATATTTCGACACCTCGAAATTGCAGGCCACGCTCGACAGCCATGCCACGAACGCCAAGTTCGGATCGTATTTCGGCATCACGGCGCTGAAGGCCAATCTCAGCAACCGGCTCGGCCCCGAGAACCTCAGCGCGGCCAATGCCAAAATCCTCGCGAAGAATCTGAACGAAGTGGGCAAGCGCACGCTCGAGCACGGCGTCAAATTCGCGTTTCATCCACACGCCTGGACGATTGTCGAGCGCAAGCCAGAGGTGGAGATGATCCTCGAGATGACCGACCCCAAGCTCGTCTTCCTCACCCTCGACACGTGCCACGCATCGGTGGGCGGCATGGAGCCGGCGACGTTCGTGCGCGACCATTACGCGCGCATCGCGCACCTGCACTTCAAGGACACGCTGCCGGTGTGGAGCGCGGCCAAAGGCTGGCGCGGTCCGGCACCGAACGAAGAAGAGGAAAGGAAGATTGAGAAGCAGTTGGGTCTGCCGCCGGGCCGCCACGCCATCTATCAGTCATTCGGCGCGGGCGGCGTGGACTTTCCGGCTTTGATCAAGGTTCTGCGCGAGCGCAACTACGCCGGCTGGATCAGCCTCGACTTCAACTCGGTCGATCTTCCGCCCGGGGTGTCTGTCGAGCAGGAGATGACCGCGCATCGGAAGTACCTGGTCGACACGCTGCAGGCAACGATGCGGAAATAGTGATGTGATTGTCAGCGAAGGGCACTTCACCCGGTTCAGGTGCCCTTCGGAGGTCGTGCCACCCAGGGGATGCGATATCTCCAGCGGTCGGTCTCGGCATCCTTCGCGGACATTGCAGCCGTACGTGCGATCGAATCGAATGTGGGTCGGGGGCGCACGGTAGACGGACGGTTCACACTGGGCAGAGGCCTGCGACTCTCCACTTCCAGCTGCTCTCGATTGCGAATGAATGCCCTGATGATCTTCAGCGCAGCCCGCGCCTCGCGCTCGGTCCGTTTGCCCTTGAAATAGGCGGCGAGGTCACGGTTCGCGCGAAGGACCTCTTCGTCGAGTATGGCCTGTTCAACGGGGCTGGGCCGAGTGCTGTCGGATTTCGGGTGTTGGCCCATCGCTCAACTCGAGATGTTTTATCACGGGGCAACAGACTCGAGATGTAAACACTGTCGAACATCACTGCCGGACTCTAAATATGTGATCTGTCAGGGCAGATGGCAGATGGATGATGGCAGAGAGTACCGTCTGCCATCTGCCATCATCCCTCTGCCCTGATAGGTTACTCGCCTTAGCCGCGGTCGGTGACGTCGCGCGCTACGGCCATGAGCTCGTCGTATGTGGGAAATTTTCCGAGGCCGGAAAGGCCTTCTTTCCCGCACTCGATGTTGGTCCATCGGACGACCCCATCGCGGTCGATGATGAACTGCCCATTCATGAGCGTGAACGTCGCCGCGGCATCTCGAGCGTCAGTTGCCGTTGGCTGATATCCGTCCCGTGCATTCAGGGCGGCCCCGGCCGCCGAGATCGGTAGCGGTTCGGCGAGCTCTCCGCCCGGGTTGATTGTGATCTGTTCGACAGCCTGCATCATCTCGGGCGTCGGGTCTGGCTGTGGCACGCCGTAGGAGCGATGCGACGCCAGGTGCGGATCGGCGCCAAGCGTCAAATGCGTCGGGCGGAACTTGAAATACAGCCGCGCGTTGTCCAGTTCGGTCCCAACGATGGCGAGTGATTCGACGCCTAAGGGCTTCAGTTTTTCCGACGTGGCCGCCATCTGCGCAACCGCTCGCCGGCAGAACGGACAGTACAGTCCCCGAAACAGGCCGAGGAGGAGCGGGCCCCTGCCTCGATAATCAGCCAGCGAGATCGTTCCATCATGCTGTACCGCCGGCACGCTGAAGTCGGGCGCCAGCGCCCCGGGTTTGACGGGCATGTGCATTACTTGTGTCATTGATTTTTGCTCCAAATGTCATCGCACTCCGGACGTCAACACAAAAACGGTAAGAGCAACGCGGAATCAGGATCGAGATTCGTCCGTTGGCAGAGATCCCGAGCCTTTTCCATGTACTGCTCCGCGACGGCCGTGTCGCCCCGATCAAGGCTGATCGTAGCGAGGCCGTCATAACACGGCAAGATCAACTGTGGCTCCCCGATCTTTTCGGCCAGAGCGAGCGCCTCATCATACGCCTGCCGCGCTTCCCCGAGCTCGCCGCGACACTGATGAATCTGTGCCATGACGATGAGCGGAACCGCGAGGTGATCGAGCTGCCCCAGCTCGCGGTCGAGCTTCACAGCGGCCCGTGCCGCTTGAAGGCCCTCTGTCTCGCAATGATCCGTGATCGCACAATAGGCCGCCGCCAGATTCGCATACAGATACGACTGCAGCCGTGCGGCGGCCATCTTCGCCGCAAGCTCGAGGCCTGCAATCGAGACGTCAATCGCCCGTGTGGGCTCGACCGTGCTGTAGAGAACGCCGAGATTAGCATAAGCCCGGCACGCGACCTCGAGCAGTCCGCTTTCACGCGCGACCGTCAGACTGCGCTCGATGCGTTCGCGGGCGGCGGCGAGTTGGCCCGACCGTGCCAGCGCCACACCAATGGTGTTGGTCGCGTGAGCGATCGCGGCGGTCGCCTCCCTGCGCGTGTCTGGCGCAACCGTCGTGGTCTCTGTCAGCGCCATTTCGGCGGATTGCACGGCACGCTCAGACCATTCGATGGCTTCCTGGTTGTGCCCGCCGCGAAACGCGGCCAGCCCGAGCTCTTGAGAGAGCTGAGCCATTTCGATGTGCGCGGGCACACCGTCGAGTACCTCCAGCGCCCGGTGGTACGACGCCATCGCCTGACTGCGATCGCCGCTGTGCCAGTGCAGCATGCCCACCTTCCGCGCGATGCGTGCCTGGGGGATGAGTGCGTGCGCAGCTTCATGCACGCCGGCCAATGTCTGGTAGTGCGTCATGGCTGCCGTGTGATCGCCCACAAGCGCCAGCAGATCGCCAAGGCGTTCCTCGACGTCGAGCCGGGCCGGCTCATCGATGCCGGCCTGCAGCACCTCGAGCGCTCGCATGTAATGCCGGATGGCGTCTTCGGTGGCATAGACGGCGCGTGCCGCGTCGCCGGCCGTCACAAGGGCGTGCGCCGTCCGGCCCGGGTCCGCCATATGGCCGGCGCAGTACAAATGGTGAGCGATTTCAGAAGTGTACAGACGCAAACGCGCGTCGAGTCGCAACATCGCATCGGCAACCCGCAGATGCAGCCGTTGCCGGCGGACCTGCGGGATCGAGCCGGCGAGCATCTGACAAATCAACCGGTGCGCGAAGCGCCACGTCACCTCGTGCCGGCCGCTCGGTCCTTTCACTAGTCGGGCGCGTTCCGCTTCCTCGAGCGCCGAAATCAGCGTCTCGTTGTCGACATCGGCCACGGCGTCGAGCAACTCCAGCTCGAAGTGCGGGCCGATGACCGCGGCCGCTTTCAACACCTTCTGCGTTTCGTCCGAGACGCGCTGCAATCGCAGCTCGAGCACGGCGCGAACCGAATCGGGCACATCCACACTCTCGAACGCGAGATTGCGCTTCCATGTTTGATGCGCGTCGAACAGCCGCCCTTCCTCCTTCAGGTGCCGGAACAGCTCGGCGACGAAAAAGGGGTTGCCGCCAGTGTGCTCGACGAATGTGGCGACCAGCCGTGACGGAGGGTCGTCGCTGCCGAGCGCGGTAAGCATGCGACGCACCTCGGTCTCGGTAAACGCGTGAAGCATGATATGAGACGCGTGCCGCTCACGGACCAGCCGGTCGAGGGATGCCTTGAACGCCTGTGGCGCAAGCGCATGCCGCGATTGCCCCCGAACGCGCTCGAGGAAATTCTGAAGCCTGCCCTTTGCCGCGGCGGGCGCGCTCTCGATGTCGCGATACGCCGCAATGACCACGATGGGGAGCGTTGACAGGTGCTCGGCGAGGTGCTGCGTCAACTGCATCGTTGATTCGTCCGCCCATTGCAGATCGTCGATGAACACTACGACCGGGGCGAAACCACTGCAGCGACCCAGAAACTGCAGAAAATTCGTGAAGAGGAACCGTTGACGCAGAGAGGGCGGCAGTTCCAATGGCGCCGCCATGTTCGGGAACAGTCGATACAGCTCGGGCAGCAATTTCGCGAGCTCGGACGCGCTTGGCTCAATCGCCCGGTGGAATGCTGCTGCCGGCATCAGCCGTAACGCCTGCTCCAATACAGCGATGTAGGGAATCAGAGGAGGAGTGCCCTCTTCCTCGTAACAGCGGCCGACCAGCGTCTGACAGCCCAGACGTCGCGCGGTGTTCAGGGCCTCTTCGGCAAGCCGGGTCTTTCCCATTCCTGCGTCGCCAGACAGCAAGACCATCGAGCCGCGGTTCGATCTCGCCCGCTCGATGCTCTGGAAAAGCTGCGACCGCTCTGTCTCTCGTCCAATGACGCTGGCGCCAGGACCCGGTGGCCCGTCGACGACAACTGGCGCCGCGTACGTCACCGGTGCGGCAAGGTCGACTGACAGGCGGCGAAGATCTCTGCGAACGCTGCCAAACGTTTGATACCGTGCGGCAGGATCTTTCGCCAGTAGTTGAGCGACGACGGTACCGAGCGCTTTCGGGATCGCCGGCACCCGTTCATGGAGATCGATGGCCTGTTCTTCCGTGATCGCCGCGAGCGTCGGCAGGATACCCGCACGCAGGAACGGGTTCGTGCCTGAAAGAAGTTCGTAAAGAAGAATGCCGAACGAAAAAATATCGGACCGCCGATCCGTCGAGTCACCAAGAATCTGCTCAGGCGCCATGTAGGCGGGCGTCCCGCGCAACGTGCTCATGTCGGCAGGGCGTGGCCTCGACGGACCATCACCAGCGTCTGCCGCGACGTGCAGGCGCGTGGCGAGGCCGAAGTCCATGACTTTTACGTGTGGCCCTTCGGTGAGCATCACATTGGCGGGTTTGAGGTCGCCATGAATCACGCCGCGATTGTGTGCCGCCTCCAACGCCTCTGTCATTTCATCCGCGATGTTCAGACATTCGGCGACATCCGGCGGAACGCGGCGCAGACGGCGTTCCAGCGTTTCTCCGCGGACGTACTCCATGGCAATGCAGGGGCGACCGTCGAGATAGGTAACCTCGTAGATCGAGCAGATGAACGGGTGGTCGAGGGCCGCCGCCGCGCGCGCTTCGCTGAAGAGTTGCTCCAACGCATCTTCCTCGCCCGCTGAAGTCAGAAATTTGAGAGCCACCTGGCGTTGGAGCATCAGGTCGTCGGCGAGACACACCTCCCCCATGCCTCCTCGGCCGAGTAACTCTACAATCCGGTAATGCGGTTGGGTCACGGCTTTGAGTGACAAGTGTCAGGGCAGAGGGCAGATGGATGATGGCAGAGAGTACCGTCTGCCATCTGCCCTTTGCCATCTGCCCTGACGGGCGTCAGCTTCCAGTCGCATCCTTGACCAGCTGCGAGTAGGGCACGATCTTGCCGTGAAGAGGCACGATGCGCTCGACGCGCAGGTTCCGCTTCTTGAGATCCTCGAGGAAGCGGCCCGCAAACATATGCGGGCCTTCGCCAGGCTCGTACAGGTCGATGACAATCAGCGCCCGCTCTTTCGGCAGATAGGCCATCAGCATCGACTCTGAGTGCTCACTGGGGATCGCATAGAGATTCACCGTCATCGTGCCGTCGGTGATGACCTTCTCATCAGATACGGTTTCGATCTTCAGCGGCTTCGGGTTTTTCGAGAGCGCGTCCGGCACGAGCGTATGTGGGCGCTTGACGATCTCCTCGAAGAAGGCCGCATTGCCCTGATGGGTGACGACCGTCAGCCCTTCCGCAACGGCCGCCCGGATGCCGCCCGAATGGTCGAAATGGTGATGACTGTTGACGACGTGCGTCAGCGGCTTGCCCGGCCGAAGCTCGCGCGCTTTTGCGATGACGGCCAGCGTCCGCGCATCGTTCTGCGGCGCATCGATGAGCATCAGGTGATCTGAGAATTCGACGAGAGCGCTGTGATGCGATCCGCCCGCCAGAAGCCAGATGCCTCGAGACACCTCCTCGACCGTCACGTTCGGCGGCTGCGGGGTGGGGTTCTGAGCCGATGCCACAGCAGCTGGCGCGGCGAGATCGCCGGTGTCGGTGTCCACGTCCTGCCTCGTCGCTCGCACGTCCGCGGTGGTGAAATCATCCGTCTTCGTCGTGAGACGGGCAGGAAGCTGCAAGCCATCAACGTTCTGGTAGTCGGCAAACGCCGTGCTGATAAGGACGTCGCCGAGGTTCAGGTTGTTGGCCGCTGTGATGACTCGCGTCGGCAGCCGGGTGCCGGCGTCGATGGCCAGCGTGAACGCTCGGCCATCGGATGTGAGCACCTCCACCATCGACTGGCCCTCATAGGTGCGAGGGTTCGTAAGCCTGGCCGCCGGATCGAGCGCCGCGCGCACCGCGGTGATGGGATGGCGCAGCCATTCAGCACGTCGATCGTCGGCTGCTGACTGGGCCGTGCGGCTTGCCGTACCGCTGGCGGCCACGTTGTATCCGACCGCCTTGTCGATGCCCTGGATTTGCCGCTGCTCCGCAAGGCCCTGCCAGTAGGTGAACTTCGGGACGCGGACGAGCTCGGTCCGGGCCCGCTCGCCCGCCACATCGATCGCACGTTTGTACAGCGTGACTGCGTACGTCTGCCCCGAGGCATCCGGCACGAGATCCTGCCCCAGGTTGTAATGCATACCTTCGCCCTCGATGACGATGGTTTTCACCGCGCGAAGTCTTTCGGCGCCGCCAAGTGCCTGCGCGGCGTCGTTGACGATCTGCTGTTCAGGGGCCGGTCGCGCGCACGCGGTGAGGATCGCCACGGCCAATAGCGCCCAGAATGCCGAACGGAACATATCTGCTCCTCACAAGGTTCGTAAAGTTCGTGGGTTCGTAGAGTTCGTCAGGTTCGTCGGTTCGTCAAGTTCGTCGGTTCGTGGGTTCGTGGGTTCGTATGGTTCGTGTCGTCGTGCTCGTCGTGCCGTCGTGCCGTCGTACCGTCTTCGTGCCTTCGTGCCTTCGTGGTGACTTCGTGTCTTCGTGTCTTCGTGGTTTATTTCACCGGAATCGTCATCGGTTTGTCTTTCGGAAACACGAAGCTCGCAATGAGCGTGATGGGCGCCGCGCTCTTGTTCATCCCTTCGTGGACCGTGCCGGGCGCAACGCTGAACGTCTCGCCGACCTTGTATGTCGTGGCCTTGCCTTCGACTTCCAGCGTCATCGTGCCTTCCGCAACCATCGCGATCAACGTTCCTGGGTGCTGGTGGCGCCCTTCGCGCGCGCCGACAGGCAGCTCGACGCGAACGAGCGCGGAGGCGTAACCGGGAACCGAGAGGTCCTGCTGGTTCAACACCGTGCGCGTGACGGTCGGCGGCTTCGCACCAGCTTGACCGGCAACGAGCACCCAGCCCGACAACACCGTGACGACCACGACAATCGAAGCAAACGTGACGGATTTCTTGAACATCCCTTTCCTCCTTATAGGCGTCGGAAGACCCGTTGATTATTTCTTACCAGCTGCCCGGTTCAATGCGGTTTGGGTATTCTTACACCTCCTTGAGCCGCCCTGACACGTACTTGTGCAGCACACTCGAGATCAGCGTCTGGTACGGCAAACCCTCGGCAAGCGCCCTCTTCTGAATAGCCTCGAGATCCTTACTCGAGAGCCGGATGTTCAGCCGCCGGTCCTTGCGAAAGGTGGCCTTGGCATAGCGTGCATAGCGAGTTCGCGCCCGCTTGCCGCCGCCCGCGGACTTCCACTCGCCGCGCTCGACGGACTCGAGCAGGTCCTTCTCATCGGCATCACTCTTCATGTTCGTCGGACTCCTCCTCAAGGTACTGTTTCGTGGCCTTCCGACTCGGAATGATTGTTTTCAGGAAGACCATGTGCTCGTCCTCGACAAACGGCACCAGGTACACGTAGTCCCCGCGCCGGACGACGAACATGCGCTGCCCGGCGTAGCGGCCGGGGTTCGGGTGCTCCAGGATATCGAGCAGGTCGCCTCGCTCGATGTGGAACACAACGTCTTCGAATCCAATTCCGCGCTCCGCCCTGAGCTTCGCGTTCTTCGCGTCGTCCCAGTCGAAGTATTTCACCATCTGTCAGCCTAGCACAATGTGCGCTCTAAAGGCACACATTGTCCACACCATGCTGTTCTTCACACGCCGACGCCCGCATATGCGTCTAGAATCAGCGTCGCCCATGCCCCTGTCCGCCGGCACCCGCCTCGGCCCGTACGAGATCGTCGCGCCTCTCGGGGCCGGTGGGTATGGGTGAGGTGTACCGCGCGAGGGACGCGACTTGGGCGCGACGTGGCCATCAAGGTGCTGCCTGCCGATGTCGCAGACGACGCCGATCGAAGGGCGCGTTTCGAGCGTGAGGCGCGCGCCGTGGCGGCGCTCTCGCATCCCAATATCCTCGCGCTCTTCGACATCGGCATGGATGGCAATCGGCTGTTTGTCGTCACCGAGCTGTTGGAGGGCGAGTCGCTCGCGGAACGTTTGCGGCAGGGCGCCCTGCCCGTGCGCAAAGCCGTGGAGATTGCCGTCGGCATCGCTCGCGGGTTGTCGGCCGCGCACAGCAAGAGCATCGCGCACCGCGATCTCAAGCCCGCAAATGTGTTCCTGCTGGCCGATGGCCAGGTCAAGCTCCTCGACTTCGGCCTCGCACGCCTTTCAGGCGCAAGAGGTCGACGCCACGCAGACACGCGCCGCACTCACGGATCCGGGCATGGTCATGGGAACGGCCGGCTACATGGCGCCGGAGCAGGTCCGCGGACAGCAGGTCGATGGCCGCGCCGATCTCTTCTCGCTGGGTGTCGTGCTGTACGAGATGGTCGCGGGACACCGCGCCTTTGCGCGTGAGTCGGCCGTCGAGTCGCTCAACGCGATCCTGAAGGACGATCCGCCAGAGCTGACGACGACGCGGCCGGATGTGCCGCCGGCCCTCGATCGAATCGTACGGCACTGCCTGGAGAAGAGCCCGGCGGAACGATTTCAATCGGCGCGCGACGTCATCTTCGCCCTCGAAACGCTGACCGGGACGAGCGGGTCAGGATCCGTTCTGCCAGCCGTCGCGCCCGCCGCACGAGGCATCCTCACTGGCGGGCGTCTGGGGTGGGCGGTTGCTGCGCTCGCCACGGCAGCACTCATCGCCGCGATCGTCGCGGCGCGCACCCCCGCGTCAGCTCCCGGACCGGCGAGATTCGTCGCGATCGGCGCACCCCATCAGCGGTTCTTCACACACGCGGCCCCGGCAATCTCGCCTGATGGCACGACGGTGGCATTCTGGGCGCCGAACGCGGATGGACGCGTCCAGTTGTGGGTTCGAAATCTGGGCAGCCCGCAGGAACGCGCGCTGCCCGATACGGTGATCGCCGGACTCGAAATGGAAGGCTTCCAGCCGGCCTTCTCACCCGATGGGCGCACGCTGCTCGCGTTCATGGACGGGAAACTCAAGCGAGTCACGCTCGACGGCGGCTCCCCTCAGACGCTGGTCGACGCAGCGAATCCTCGTGGCGCGACCTGGGGCACCGGCGACCAGATCGTGTATCAACCGGCAGTTGGCGGTCCTCTTTTCATGGTCGCCGCCTCGGGTGGAACGCCGCGTCCGCTGCCCGACGCCAAGCCCCTCGACGATCGACGCGCCGGACCACGCCACCCGTTTTTCCTGCCCGATGGAGAGCACTTCCTGTTTTCCGATCTGGCCAGGATCTACGTGACGTCGGTCGCTGGCGGCCAGCCGCGCCTGCTGCTCGAAGCTGCCAGCCGGGCGGAGGTACGCATCCGGCCACTTGCTGTACGTAAAAGACGGCAGCCTCATGGCCCAGCCGTTCGATCCGGCCACGCAGCAGCTGACCGGTAGCCCACAACGAGTCGCCGAAAAAGTCGGCTCCGGCGTGACCTCCACCATCGATTCCGGCTTCTCGACGTCCACAAATGGAACCCTGGCGTACTGGGAGGGTCGCAGCATTCCCCTCGCGGACCTCGTGTGGCTCGACCGCTCAGGACAACGCGTGGCGACGCTCGGCACGCCCGGCCATTACAACGCGCTGTCGGCCACGGCCGACATGTCGCGCGTCGCAACCGAGCATATCGACCTGCAGACGAACTGGTATGTCGCGGATGTCATCGACGTCCAGCGCGGCGTCTCCAATCGGGTCTCGTTGAATGGGATCGATCGAGTCAACTCGCTGACGCCGATGCTGTCGCGCGACGGGAGCCACGTGTGGTTCTCAGCGGCGCCAGGGATTTTTCGCTCGGATGTCGGTCGAGAGTCGCCGGCCCTCGTTGGCGTGAACGAAGGCGTCGTCTGGCTGACGGACGTGTCTTCAGACGGCAAGTGGCTGCTCGACTACGGCCTTGCGCCGGGCACCGCGGGCGATATCTGGGCGCTGCCGTTGTCGGGCGAACCGGCGCCAGTGCCGTGGCTGCAGTCGCCCGCCCACGAGGTCTTCGCGCGGTTCTCGCCTGACGGACGGTGGGTCGCGTTCATGCAGCGCGAAGCCGACGGGTTTGCGGTCTATGTCGACGCCTTCCCGGCGCGGGGCCATCGACAGCGGGTGTCTCCCGGCGCAGGGCAGTCGCCAATGTGGAGCAGCGACGGGCGGCGGCTCTATTACTTGAATTACCAGTCGCCCGGGTTTCGGATGATGGAGGTGCAGCTTGCGCCGACACCTGAGGGCCTGCGCGTTTCACCCCCGGCCGAGCTGTTCCGCGCACCGACCCCGAACAGCACGATCGAACGGGTGCGGTACTGGCCCGCGCCTGACGGACAGCGCTTTCTCTTTATCGCGAGACAGGACGAGGCCATGCCACGGACCATCAGCGTCGTGCTTGACTGGCCGGCATTGGTAAGTCGGCCGCGCTGACGCGCGGCATCGGAAGATTCGCAGATTGCCGGAGTGCCAGATTGCGGATTGAACGATGGCGCTGAGCGCTGGGGACCAGTGAGCGGCATTCGGTCACCGGCCGAATGGGCGCGACTTCTCCTGGGGCTACTGGCGATCTTCACCCTCTTCCAGTGGTCCGCCGTCTCGCTCGGAAGTGACAGGGGCGAGGCGGGGCTGCTCGTCGGGGCGCTCGTGCTCGGAACGACGCTGGCGGTCGAACGTGCGTGGACTGGACAAACACTTCGATCAGCCGCGCATGCGATCGGACTCGGGATACCGCATCGTACTGGCCTGGCGGTGTCCTTCGGGATTAGCGCGCTTCTTTTACTGGTCGTCCCGATCTACGCCCTGGTGACCGGAGCGTCGGTGACCATCGACGCGCGTTCGCTCTGGCTGCTGCCTGGTCTTTTCGCGCAGGCCGGCATTGCCGAAGAGGTCTTGTTTCGAGGTTACCTCTTCGGTCATCTGCGACACGGGCGGTCGTTCTGGCGGACCGCTGGTCTCTCGATGCTCCCGTTTGTCGCCGTTCATCTACTGCTCTTCTTCACCATGCCGTGGCCCATTGCCCTGGCCGCGCTTTCTCTCTCTGTCGTGCTCTCGTTCCCGCTCGCGCATCTTTTCGAATTGGGCGGGCCGACGATGTGGCCACCAGCCGTCCTGCACTTCGTGGTGCAAGGGACCGTAAAAATCCTCAACATCTCAGGAGATGCCTCGTCTTTGTTCCCGATCGTGTGGATGGCGTCGAGCGTCCTGATCCCGTTGTTGGCGTTGGTGATTCCACGACCGCCCGAGTCAGGCGCGAGCAAAATCCCCACATGTCCAAAAAACACGTGAGTTTTTTTGACTGCAATCCAAAATACACGTTACTATCACCTCAGTGCCCAAACTCAAGCGTTATCTCGTGCCGCAGGTGCGCAGCGACCTGACAAAGAAGATGGTGTTCGTCGCCGGGCCGCGACAGGTGGGCAAAACCACTCTTGCCACGAGCCTGCCCGGGGCCGCTGCTGGGTATCTCAACTGGGACGTGGCCGAGCACCGCGAGCGGATCCTGCGGCGTGAACTGCCGCCGACGAAACTCTGGGCGTTCGACGAGCTCCACAAGTATCGAAGCTGGCGAAATTATCTCAAGGGGCTGTTCGACAACCGCAGGGCCGGCCAGCAGATTCTCGTCACCGGCAGCGCTCGTCTGGACTTCTATCGATTTGGCGGCGACTCTCTGCAGGGACGGTACCATTTGCTCCGCCTTCATCCGCTGTCGGTCGCGGAATTGGACCTCGCGAAGCCCTCAGAACTCCAGGATCTCTTGACGTTCGGGGGCTTTCCAGAGCCCTATTTCAGCGCATCCGAAACGGAGGCGCGGCGCTGGTCGCGGGAGCACCGGTACGCTGCTCATTCGCGAGGAGGTCGCCTCGCTCGAACGCGTGCAGGATCTCGGCAATCTCGAGCTCCTGATGCTGCGGCTGCCGGAACTGGTCGGCTCGCCGCTCTCCATCAATGCGTTGCGCGAAGATTTGCAGGTCACACACAAGACCGTGGCGAATTGGCTGCAGATCCTCGAGCGGCTGTACGCGATCTATCGGCTCTCACCCTTCGGTGCCCCGCGCATTCGCGCGGTGAAGAAGGAACAGAAACATTACCATTGGGATTGGAGTGTTATTCAGGAACCGTCGCTTCGATTCGAGAACCTCGTGGCGGGCCATCTCTTGAAATGGGTGCATCACGAACAGGATGCGAAGGGCCGCGACGTCGACCTCCGCTACTTCCGCGATACCGATCGGCGAGAGGTCGACTTCGTGATCGTCGAGAGACGGATGCCGCAAATCCTGGTGGAGTGCAAATGGGCGGACGTCGAAGTCGATCGCGGACTCAGGTATCTCAAGACGCGATTTCCGAAGTGTGCAGCCTGGCAGATATCGGCGACCGGGACCAAAGACTACGTCACACAGGACGGCATTCGTGTCGCACCAGCGATGGAGTTGCTACGCACGCTGGTGTGACGCTGACCGCAATCGTCGGAACGCATTCGGCGCCACGCTGCCCGAAATTGAGCGCCAGCGGAAGCCGGCAGTAGACCCAGCGCTTGCGGCTTGATATCTTCATCGCGTGCAGTATCGCTCTCTCCTCCAAGTCAACACCCGGGTCTTCCTGACAGAGCTTTCCGGTTACCTCGGCCGCACGGCCACACTGGACGACATCCCCGACGGCGACCTGGACCGGTTCGCGGCGCTGGGATTCGATTGGGTCTGGATGTTGAGCGTCTGGCAGACTGGTGCCGCCAGCCAGCACGTGTCGCGCAGCCATGGCGATTGGCGACGGGAGTTCGAGCACACGTTGCCCGATCTTCGAGACGAGGACATCGCGGGGTCCGGGTTTGCCATCACCGGCTACACGACCCACGAACGCCTGGGCGGTGACGCCGCACTGGCCCGCTTGCGCGATCGCCTGCGGGCGCGCGGCCTTCGGCTGATGCTCGATTTCGTGCCGAATCACACCGGTCTCGATCATCCCTGGGTCGACTGCCATCCGGACTACTACATTCCCGGCACCGTCGCCGATCTGGAGCGCGAACCGCAGAACTACACCCGGGTGACGAGCCAGGGGCAGGATCGCGTGCTGGCGTACGGCCGCGACCCGTACTTTTCGGGCTGGCCGGACACGCTGCAACTCGACTACAGCAATCCGGGGACGCAAGAGGCGATGACTGCGGAGCTGGTGAAGATATCCGGCCAGTGTGACGGCGTTCGTTGCGACATGGCGATGCTCGTGCTGCCGGACGTCTTCGAGCGAACCTGGAGGCGCCGGCCGCAACTGTTCTGGCCTCGAGCGACCGGGGAGGTCCGAGATCGGGTTCCGGGATTCAGTTTCATGGCTGAGGTCTACTGGGATCTCGAGTGGACGCTGCAGCAGCAGGGGTTCGACTACACGTACGACAAGCGTCTCTACGATCGATTGCGCGACCGTCACGCGCGGCCGGTTCGCGAGCATCTGCACGCCGGCCTCGACTTCCAGAACGATCTGGCGCGGTTTCTGGAAAACCACGACGAACCGCGAGCGGCGGCGACCTTCCCCCGGCACGTGCACGAGGCCGCGGCGATCATCACCTTTCTGTCGCCCGGGTTGCGGTTCTTCCACGAGGGACAGTTCGACGGCCGGCAGAAGCGCATCTCTCCACACCTGGTTCGCGCACCGCACGAGGAGCCAGACGAAGCGCTGAGATCGTTTTACAACCGGCTGCTCTCGGTGCTTCGGCGATTGACATTCAGTAACGGCCGCTGGCAGCTGCTCGACTGCGTGCCGGCCTGGGACGGCAATCTCTCGTCGGATGCGTTTCTCGCATTTGCGTGGCAGGGTCCCGGTGCACATCGCGCGATCGTCGCGGTGAACTACGCCGCCAACCAGGGCCAGTGTTACGTCCGGCTGCCATTCGACGATCTGCGCGGACGATCTGTGCGTCTTGCCGATCTGATGGGGCCTGCCAGTTACGACCGCGCCGGCGACGCGCTGACGTCACAAGGCCTCTATCTCGATCTGCCACCCTGGGGCTACCACGTCTTCGACGTGGTCAGCATGTAGGAGGTATCCGTGACAAAGTGGACTGCCTTCGTCGTCCTGTCACTCGTCGCGGTGATTGGCGCGTATCGTTTCAGCGCGTCGGCGCAGCGCGCGGAGGCGCCGCAGGCGCGAAACATCATCTTGTTCCTCGGCGATGGCACCGGCCTTTCCACGATTCACGCGGCGAGCGTTCACGGCCACGGCGACGCGCAAAAGCTCTTCATTCAGAAGATGCCGCACCTGGCGCTCTCAGAAACCTCCTCGGCAAGCCGGTGGGTCACCGACTCGGCCGCCGGCATGACCGCAATCGTGACCGGAGAGAAGACCCACAACGGCGTGATCTCGCAGGGGGCCGACGCGGTGCGCGGCAAGAAGGACGGCCGTCCTCTGAAAACCATCCTCGAATACGCCGAGGAGAAAGGGCTCTTGACCGGCGTCGTGACCAACAGTCCTCTCGCCGATGCCACGCCGGCCGCCACCTACGCCCATGCCAACGACCGCGCCACCTTCGGACAGATCTTCCGCTACGTCATCGAGCCGTGCTACGGCGACGGCGTCGATGTCGCCATCGGGCCAGGCTTGGAGCGCATCCTCAAAGAAACACAGGACCTGGGCATCGACCTGCCGCAGGCGCTGCAGCAGAAGGGGTACGTCTTCGCGCAAAACGATCGCGATGCCATCCGCAAAGCCGCGGACGGGCGCAAGCGTATCGTCGGGTTGTTCGCGGGTGAGGCCGAATTCGACCTCGAGCTGGCCACCGACGCGGCGCTCGACGTGCTCGAGCGCAGCAAGAACGGCTTCTTTCTGATGGTGGAGTCGAACAACCATTCACGCGACGTGCAGCAGACGCTCGATCGCGCCGTGAAGATGGACCGCCTCATCGAGGAGGTCGCAGAGCGCATGGATGGCACCGATACGCTGATCGTCTTCACCGCCGATCACTCCTACGATATGAGGATGTCGGGAGGCGTCACGAAGGGCGAGAGCATTCTGCCGGCGATGGTGGTCCAAGGTAGCCACGCAGGCGAGGAGGTCCTGGTGGCCGCGCAAGGGCCCGGATCGGACAAGGTCCGTGGATTCCTGCGGAATACGCAGTTGTTCGACATCATGATGGACGCGTTCGGCTGGGAGAAGACGTCACATCGCTGATTGCCACGGCCGTAACCGCAGCTATTCCGCTTCGTTGTACTTGTGGAAACTGCTCTAATTGCCGGGTCTGAAAAACAAGACCCGGCCTACATCTGGCTTTTCGCCGGTATCTAGAACCCAGAACCGCAGAACCCAGAACCCAGAACCGCCCAATCAACAATGTTACGATGCCCGCCATGCGGCTGCTCCTCGTGGCGCTCGTCGCGCTGGCAGGCACCCTGGCGCACGCGCAGGCGCCATCCCGCGCCGATGCGTTTGCGGTCGCCCGCGAGGCCACATGGGCGGTGGGGATCCTCCGCACGGCACCCAAAGGGCAGATCGACCAGGCTGCGTTCGTGGGAACCGGGTTCTTCGTCTCGCGCACGCACTTCGTCACCGCGTCGCACGTGGTCAACGCGAAGCTGCTCGGGCGCTCGCGTAACCCCGCCGATCAGATTCGCGTCTTCAAGAACGAGCTGGCCGGCGACGGCTTCAACAAGCTGAAGATCGTCTTCGACGATCCCAGTCTCGACATCGCGATTCTGCAGAGCGCCATCAACACCAGAACCTGGTTGACGGTCTCACTCGAAGCGCCACGCGAGGGGGACGAGGTGGGGCTCTACGGCTACCCGCTCGTGGAGTTTGGCGATCTCTCGCGTGCCACGGCGTTCGCCCTCGGACGCCTCGGCATGGTCGCGGGATTCGGGCGCTACGCCGACGCGCGGCGGATGATTGCCACGTTCAACGTCACCGAAGGCAACAGCGGCAGCCCGGTCTTTCTCACGTCGACTGGGCATGTGGTGGCAGTGCAGACGAGCCAGGCTACGAACTCGGCCGGCAAAGACCTCGACGGCTACTCGATCAGCACGCCGTTGTCTGCGATCCAACCAACGCTCGAGAAGCTCGGCATTCTTTCGCGGTGACGTGGGTGGCGTCTGGCGAGAGCGCCACATGGCAGGGCTTAAGCCCTGCGCTACCTTCGGCGCAGACCGCTGCGTTGACGTGGTACAGGACCGGACTTTAGTTCATGTCCCATCTATTAATCTGACAATCCACCAATCAGACAATCCACCAATCAATCTAACAATCTACCAATCTGCCAATCTACCAATTCGGGATTCTCTAATCGCGTTCGCCAGAGCTGGCGACATGATCGGGTTGCGGCGCGCGGTGCGGATGGATGAGCTTTGCCACCAGCCCCGTCCACCCGGTCTGGTGCGACGCCCCCACGCCGCGGCCGTTGTCGCCGTCGAAATATTCGTAGAAGAGGATCAGGTCGCGGAACAGCGGGTCGTGTTGCTCGAGCGCCGAATCGCCGAACACGGGCCGCTTCGCGTCGCCGCCGCGCAGGAAGAGCTTCGCCAGCCGTCCGGCCAGCTCGTCGGCCACTTCGAGCAGCGAGAGCATGTGTCCCGAACCCGAGGGGCACTCCACCTTGAAGTCATCGCCGTAGTAATGATGGAACTTGTGGAGCGACTCCACCAGCAGGTAGTTCACCGGCATCCAGATGGGACCGCGCCAGTTGGAGTTGCCGCCGAAAAGATCCGACTCCGACTCGGCGGGCGCATAACCCACCTCGTAGGTGTGGCCACCCCATGAGAAACGGAACGGCTGGTCGCGGTGCACCCTCGAGAGCGCGCGGATACCGTACGGCGACAGAAACTCGCTCTCGTCGAGCATCCGCTTGAGCACCGTGCGCAACTGGTCGCCGCTGACGATCGATAGCAGCCGCCGCTCGCCCACCTGCGGCACATCCCACCGGGCAACACGCGCCGCCAGCTCGGGACGCTCTTCGAGCATCCACTCGAGCCGCTTCCGAAAATTCGGCAGACGGTCGAGCAGCCGCGGATCGATCACCTGGACGGCGTACAGCGGGATGAGCCCGACCATGCTGCGGACGCGCAACGGGATCTTCACCCGGCCGTTGTGGTTCGGCACGTCGAGCCAGTCATAGAAGAACCGATCCTCTTCGTCCCACAACCCGTCCTCGCCGAGCTCATCCATCGCCTCGGCGATGAGGAGGAAGTGCTCGAAGAATTTGATCGCGACGTCCTCGTAGCCCTCGTCGTGCAGCGACAGCTCGAGCGCGATGCGCATCATCTGCAGGCTGTACACCGCCATCCACGACGTGCCGTCCGACTGGTCGAGGAAGCCACCGGTCGGCAGCGGAGCGCTGCGGTCGAAGACGCCGATGTTGTCGAGCCCGAGGAACCCGCCCTGGAAGATATTGTTGCCGCGCTGATCCTTGCGGTTCACCCACCAGGTGAAGTTGAGCAGCAGCTTCAGGAACACCCGCTCGAGGAAGCGCAGATCTCCCTCGTCGCCGCGCTCGGTGCGGTCGGCCTGGAACACGCGCCACGCCGACCAGGCGTGCATCGGCGGGTTCACGTCGGCGAAGTTCCATTCATAGGCGGGGAGCTGTCCACTCGGGTGGAGATACCACTCGCTTGTCAGCAGCAGCAACTGCTGTTTGGCGAACTCGGCGTCCACCATCGCGAGGGGCAGACATTGAAACGCAAGATCCCACGCGGCGAACCACGGGTACTCCCATGCGTCGGGCATCGAGATCACGTCGTCCGCGCGGAAGTGTTTCCAGTCGGCGTTGCGCCCGTTCTTCCGCTCGGGCGGAGGTGCCGGCTCAGCGGGGTCCCCCTGCAGCCAGCGGCGCACGTCGTAGCTGAAGTACTGCTTCGACCAGAGCATCCCGGCCAGTGCCTGCCGCTGCACGTTCCGTTCGTCGGGATCGGCGATGTCGCGCTGCAGCATGCCGTAGAAGGAGTCGGCCTCGCGCCGCCGCGCGTCGAGCGTTGAGGCGAATTTGTCGAAGCCGATCGAACTGCCAAAGGGCTGCAGGATCGCACGCACCACGAGCGTGCCGCCCGCGGGCACCACTGCATGATAGTGTGCGGCGGCCTTCGTCCCTTTCAGCTCAGCGCTGACCGCCGACTCGCGCCCCGATATGACGCGCTCGTGGATGGCGTCCTTGAAAGGGCCGGTCGCCTGCACGCCGTAGAGACGGGCGACGTTGGTCTCGTTCTCGCAGAAATAGATCGATGGGTCGCCCTCGAAGCGCACCGACCAGGCGCCGATTTGCGGATGCTGCGCCACCACCTGGCCGCGCGCGATCAGTCCGAGCGCAGGCTTCTGGACACCTGGCTCCCACGACCATGTGTTGCGAAACCAGACGTGCGGCAGCAGGTGCAGATCGGCCGCCTCGGGGCCGCGGTTGTGCGCCGTCACTTGGAGCAGGAGCTTCTCAGGCCCTGCTTTCGCGTATTCGATGTCGACGTCGAAGTACCGGCGCTCGTCGAACACGCCGGTTTCGATGAGCTCGTACTCCGTAGCTGACTTCGGCCGGCCGCGGTTGCCTTGGACGAGCGCATCGTAGGGAAACGCGCGCTGCGGATACTTGTAGAGCATCCGCATGTAGGAATGTGTCGGCGTCGAATCGATGTAGTAGTACAGCTCCTTGACGTCCTCGCCGTGGTTGCCTTCCGAGTTGGTGAGGCCGAAGAGCCGCTCCTTCAGGATCGCATCGTGCCCATTCCAAAGCGCCAGCGCCATACACAGTCGCTGCTTGTCGTCGCTCACGCCGCCGAGGCCGTCTTCGCCCCATCGGTACGCGCGACTTCGCGCCTGGTCGTGGCTCAGGTAAGCCCACGCATCGCCACCGTTACTGTAGTCCTCGCGCACGGTGCCCCACTGGCGCTCGCTCAGATAGGGTCCCCATTTGCGCCACGGCACGCCGGCGTTGGCCTCGTTCAGGCGGAGGCGCTCTGGATCTGATCCTGGCGTCACCTCTGGCCTCGCGTTGCGAACTCGGTGGCGCCTTCAATCTCGGCCGTCAGCTGCCGCAGGAACGCCAGGCCCTCAGTCGCGAGTTGCTCGGGCGAGTCTGCGAAGTGACGCCAGATCGCCACGAGCGGCGCGATGGCCTTGTCGGGGTGGAAGGACTCGATCGTGATGCAGTCGCGATAGCCGGCATCCCGCACAGCCTCGAGCACCGTGCGCCACGGCACGAGGTCGCGCCCTGGAATGCCGCGCTGGCTGCCACACGCGTGGAAGTAGCCGAGGCGGTCGCCGCAGTTGCGAATCGCAGCGCCCATGTCGTCCTCTTCGCGAATCATGTGAAAGGTATCGAGGTGCACCTTTGCGTTGGGCAGGCCGACGTCCCGGACGAATCGCAGTGCATCGGCGGCTGTGTTGAGGTAGTAGGACTCGAAGCGGTTGAGCGTCTCGACGGCAAGGACGAGGGACGAGGTGCTCTGCGCGTATTCGCAGACCTTCCGATAGCACTCGACTCCCCACTGCCATTCGTCGATCGTCCGGGGCTTGCCCGTGAAATACTTCCAGGCGCAGTAGTTCGCGCCGCAGTAGATCTCGGCGTCCGCCTCGACGCACAAGTCCACGACCTTCTTCGACAGTTCGACCGAGCGCCGCCGGACGTTGGCGTCGGGCGAAAGCGGGTTGCTGTCTTCGCGAAGCGCGAAGTTCATGTTGACCGACATCCCGGCGTTCTTGGCCGCCTCCCGAACCTTCCGCGCGGGAAAGCGATCGGGGTCGACCGGCGTAATCTCGAGCACGTCGAATCCCATCGCTCGACATGTGTCGAACAACGCGAGGTCGCGTTCGAGGAAGGTGTCGGTGAAGTTCAGCGAGTTGATCCCGAATCGCACGCCAGGTTTTCTCCTGTGAAAAACGGTCTAGGGCTGGAGCAGGACCAGCCCGGTCTTCGGATCGTGTTTCCGTTTCAAATGCTCCGGCGTCTCTTCGATGATCGCTTCGAAGGTCGGGCGCACCGTCGCTTCGACCAGGTGGCCGCCGCGCGTCGTGGCATCGAAGCGGCCGAGCACGACATGGGCGTGAATCTTCGGCTTGCCGTCCTCGGATTCTGCGAGGTTGCCGACAAGCGACAGCAGCTCCACCTGCTCGTCGACGTCGTTCTGCATGAAGGTTCGCGCCTGGTAATCGAAGTAGCCGAGACGGGCCCGCTCGAAGCCCCCCACTGCCGTAATCGAGCCCGCCGTCAGCTGCAGCTCGGTGGCCAGCGCCGTCAGGCGGTCGATCACTTCTTCGCCCATCTCCAGCGTCACCGCGTAAGTACGCCGGCCGCCCGACTTCACCAGCAGACGATGCCGCACTAGGCCGTTTCTCCAGCAAGCATGCGCTCGAAGTCCGCCTGGTTCGGCAGTTGGATCGGCGGCATCCCACCGATGCGCGAAATCATCCTGACCATGCCGGCCGGGTCTTTCCGTTCCGTCGGACCGTGGCCGCTAACGACGATCTTCGGCTGGAGCCGGACGATGCGGTCGGCCGCTTCGTCTATGGCCGACTGCATCAGGTGCTCGTACCAGATGTGGTTCGCTCGGTTCATGAAGAAGTAGCCGTCCTCGAACGTCTTCGCGGCCACTTCGTCGGTGTACTGGGGCACGTTCTCGAGCACCGCGCCGAAGCAGTCGGCGCCGAAGTAGACGCCCGTCTTCGGATCCCACAGCCCGCGTGTGGCCGACGAGTCGTAGAGTGGCGGACGGACAGCCGTCACCGTGCGGTCTCCGATGTCGAGCGAGTCCCCGTCGTT
This sequence comes from Vicinamibacterales bacterium, assembly GCA_963761975.1. Taxonomy (GTDB): domain Bacteria; phylum Acidobacteriota; class Vicinamibacteria; order Vicinamibacterales; family JAMQPK01; genus JAMQPK01. Next base: position 679,419 of record CAVXIR010000006.1, on the reverse strand, counting down.
CAGCAGATAGACCCGCTGGGGAGGAATGGAGAACTCCTCTCCGAGTTTGCCCAGGCCCAGATAGTTGGTGATGAGCTTTGCGTTCGGGCAGCGCTCCAACACCTGCACAATCGCGCCCGAATGATCGCGGTCCTCGTGGCTCAGGAACAGCCACCGCACGTCTTTGGGATCGACCAGCGCGAAGGCTTCTTTCAGGAACGTCTCGCGGTGGACGATAGCGAGGGTGTCGAGGATCATCGGCTGCTTTCCGCGGATGATCATCGCGTTGATCGGCAACGTGCCGAGGCCGGGGACCGGCAGCCCTTCAGGAATGACGAAGGTTTCGTCCGCGACTTTGTACGCGCGAGGCATCAATCTCCCTCAGGACTTGACGAACCGCGTCATCGAAAATGTGTTCATGTCGATGAGCGCGGTGAAATCTTTCGTTGCGGGATTCGAAACGAACTTGTCCATCGAATTCTGCGCATCTTCGGGGCGTTCCCAGTGCAGCACCACCACGACCTTGCCGTCATCGGTAATGCCCGTCTCGCGCGAGATGATGCCGGGCATCTTCATGAGCAGGTTCTGCTCGATTTCCTTGTTCTTCGCCACGAACGCCTGCCGCGCCGTCTCGGGTTTCAAGTTGAAGTGCACGATCTCGATCGTCTGTGACATGACCTATCTCCTATTGGGCAGGGCTGAAGCCCTGCGCTACCGCGCTGTCGGGACCGGCGATGCCGGCCTACCAGCCGATGATGTTGCGCAGGTACGCGCGGGCCCTCTTCGCATAGGTCAGCGGGTGTGCCTTCTGCGCATCCTGCTCTGCCTCGACCATCAACCACCCTTTGTAACCGCTGTCGGCGAGTACCTGGAGTATCGGCCGGAAGTCGATGACTCCATCACCCGGGTACTGTGAAGAACCCGTTCATTACGCCGTCATAGAAGCTCCCGTGCTTTCTCTGGACGTCTTTCCACACTGCGTCGCGGATGTCCTTGAGATGCACGTGCCTGATCCGCGCCGCGTGCGACCGCGCCATCGCCAGCGGGTCGTCTCCGGCGCAGTAAAGGTGTCCGGTGTCGAGCAGCAGGAACACCAGCGAGGGGTCGGTCTCGGCCATCAGGCGATCGACGTCTGCACGCGATTGCACCACCGTGCCGAGGTGGTGGTGGTAGCACAGCGTCATCCCGGCGTCGCTGGCGATCTTCCCGATTCGGTTCAGCCCGGCCGTCAGCGTCTTCCACTGTGTGCCGCTCATGACGGGACGGTTGGGCAGCAGCGACACCGGTCGCTGGTGCACCGCACCGGTCTGCTCGGCCACGACCACGTCGGTGCCACCCATCGCCTTGATGAACGCGAGCTGCTCCTGGAAGTCGGCGAGCGTCCGCTCCGCCATGTCGGCGGCGAGAAAGAAGGTGCTGGCCCACGGCTCAGACACGCGGAGTCCGCGCAGCTCGAGCGCAGCCTTGAGAACTTTCGGGTCGCGTGGATATTTGTGCCCGACGCTGCACCCCTGATAGCCGGCCAGCGCCATCTCGCTGACGCATTGCTCGAACGTGATGTCTTCGCCCAGCCCCGGAAAGTCGTCGTTGGTCCATCCGGTCGGGGTAATCCCCAGGAAAGTGGTTTTCGGATCGAACATGTGTGCCACAGATCTCAAAGATTGCTCCTGTAGGCTCAACTAAAGTTGAGCCCTACGCAGTGGTTAAGTTGGGCCCTACGAGTTGGCGATGCGGGGCGGGAGCGCCCACGTCCCATACCCTGGGCCTTTGGCACCCGATGGGTTGGCATCGATGGTCGGCCAGAGCAGCCCCTCGGTGTAGGCGGCCGGTGAGGCGACGAAGGTGACGTCCTCCTCGCGCACGCCGTAGGCCTCGCGCCACTCGGGCGGCAGCTGGTACCAGACGCCGACGAACCAGAGCTTGATCACGTTACGCGTGATGGGGCCTAGCTTCTCGTCGCTGAGAATCTCGACGCGTAGGAGCGTCTCCATCGCAGCGTCATCTTGCCTGGCGCCGTCGCGAACGCGCGCGAAGGCCTGCAATAGTTCCTTCACATTCGCCTCGCCGACGACGTCGGTGATCGTGGAGAGGTAGAGCGGCGCCTGCCCGGTGCCGAGAAGCCGGAACCGCGAGTACCCGGTCAACACGACCGAGAGTGCGAGAAAGTCATCGATCGGAGTAGTGGACATCTCTGGACCTCTAGACCTCGACAGCCACCGACGCGATTTCGAACGTCGGCCCCGCGTGCTCGTTCGTCCCGTCGATCGGGTTGCGCATCAGTTGGCAGGCCATCTCCTTGATGCGGAACATCTCGCCGACCGCCTCGATGAGCAACTGCGGCTGCCCGGCAAACGACCGCGTCAGCATCTCCAGGAAGCGCTTGTAGTACGCGTTGAAGTCGGCCGCCGCTCGGTGCAGCTCGGAGCCCGCACCGAAGTCGGCCAGGCGTGGGTTGGTCTTCACGGGGTAGACGGCGTTCCAGTCCACCTCCACCACGCTGCCGGTCGGCTTCCCGGGCGTGTCGCCCTTCTGGTAGAAGCGGCCGAGCGTCAACTGCTCGAAGCGGTAGAAGTGCGAGATCTCGTTCTCGTAGTCGAAGATCCCGCCGCCGATCCCCTCGCCCTGCTCGGCGATTAACCGGATGGCGGCCTGCGCGGATGCGAGGTCGGTCACCGGGACGATCTCGCCGCCGCCCGAGTAGTAATACTCGGGGGTCACCTGCTTCGCCGGATCCCCGAGAAGAGCGTCTTCGCGCCGAGCTGATCCTGGAGCGCGGCCAGGCCGTTCGCGATGTCGGCATAAAACTCGCCGATGCTGTAGAAGTGCTCGTCCGAGTTGTCGGCAACGCGCGACGCGCGCAGCGCGCCCCTGGCCGGCTTCCTGCGCTTCACCACGCGCGGCTTCCCCGCGTCCTCCGCGTGCGCCGGCCGTTCGATCTTCAGAAACGTCGCGATCGCCTTTTTCGAGAAGCGCTGCAGATCCACCTGGAAGTCGGTCTCGCCGTCAGGGAGATAGGCCGGGTACTCCGGCACGAAGTCCGGCGTCGTGAGGTCCGGCGTCCCACCCACCGCGTTCAGGATGTTTGCTGCCAACGTCAGGTGCAGCATCTCCTCGACAACGACAGCGCGAATGACGCGGTACGCCTCTCCGTTGGTGGTGGGGTGGATCGAGTAGAGCGCCGTCAGGTACGGCGGAATCGTCGCATGCTCGAGTTGCATCGCCGCATGCAGGTGCCTGTGCAACTCTTGGATGGTCGTGATTCGTGTGAGGCCCATGCTGGTGTCTAGCCCTTCAGTTCTTGCGCGATGTGCTCGGCGCTGAGGAAGGAGAGCGCCGAGAGCGTCAGCGTCGTGTTGGATGTGCCGATCGTCGGCATACTGCCGGCGCCGGCCAGGTAAAGGTTCGCGTGATCCCAGGACCGCTGCCTGAAGTCGACGACCGAGTTCTTTGCGTCGGAGCCCATCACGTGAGTGCCGGCCCAGTGGTTGCCGCCGCGGATGATGTAGCCCTGCCCTTCGTGGCTCACCCACCCGTACTGCAGCGGGTCGTAGGCAGAGTGGTCCTCGGCGCCGAGCCGCTGATAGATCTTGCGCGAGAGTCGTCTTGCGAACGCCACGCCGTCGAGGACGTAGTCCTTAAGTGCGTAAGACAGCACAGGCTTGAGGTTGCCGAGTTGATCCCGATACCGCGGATCGACGGTGATGCGGTTGCTCGGATCGGCCGGCACCTCGACCATGAAGTCGAGCAGCAACTGACGTGAGATCCGATCGACCAGCCCGCGCTGGAGCGCGCGTCCGAACTTGTTCTGATCGTCAACCAGACGGAAGAGCTCGGTATAGGGCGACTCGGTAGCCCAGCCCCAACCGTCGTTGTGGATGCTCGCGCGAAACGCGGCCTGCTTCCGGCGGAATGCGCCTCCGCGAAGGTCCTCGATACCAGAGGTACACGGCGTCCCGCGCATCGTGCCTGTCACCTCGGGCATCAGCGCCCAGGTGAGCAGGTACGCGTGGTCCATCAGGTTGCGCCCGACAAGGCCGCTCGTGCCCGGCAGATCCGAGGCGAGCATCAGGCGCGCGTTCTCCACCGCATTGCACGCGAGCACGAAGACCTTTCCTCGGACGAGGCCGGTGGTGTGCTCGGCGGAAGTGAAATTGTTGTAGGCCTTGTATTCGATCCCTGTGACGCGCCCCGAAGCACTATCGACCATGACGCGCGAGGCGACAGTCTGCGTGAGGAGATCGACCCGGCCCGTGTCGAGCGCCTTGGACAGCGTCCGCCGCGCGTCGTACTTGGCCTGCACCGGGCAGATGGGAACGCAGTTGTTGTTGCCCTGGCAACGCTGTCCCATCTCGGGCTGATGCGGATCGACCGCACCGGTCGGCACGTAGCCGTTGCCTTTGTTGTATCTGGGATTGGGAATGCCGTTGCGCGCCTGCGGCGTGCTTCGCACGATGAGCGGATATCGCTCGCCCTCGAGCGCCACGGTCGCGCCGTCCAGTCCACGGGCGATCACCTGATCGAGGTACGACACCGGGATCTTCCGCATCGGGTAGACGTAGTCGGGCTCGAAGGCGATGCCCAGATAGCCCTGGTCCTCCACGTCTGCCGAGACGCCCATCTCGAATTCGGCCTTCTGGTAGTACGGCTCGAGCTTCCGGTAGTCGATCGGCCAGTCGAGCCCCTGCCCGTACCGGCCGCGCATGTCGAAATCTTCCGGGAGCATGCGCAACGCCTTCGCCTCGAAGTGCCGAGTCGTACCGCCGACAACGCGCGCATACGTGCTGTCGATCTCGAGCGGCCCGTTCTGCACGAGATAGCCGGCAGTGCTCGACTGTCCTGGCGGCAGCTTCCGCGTCTCGTAACTGCGAGGCATCGGTGCGTTGGGGTTGTCGGCGTAGGCGGCGTTGTTGTCTTTCGACGCAGCGCCGTAGAAGCGGGTCAGGTCTGCCTCGTATCCACGGATCGTCATGCCGTTGCCGGGGCCGGCCTCGAGCACGAGGACGTGGAAGCCATTCCGGCTCAACTCGTTCGCGATGATCGACCCGGCAACACCCGACCCCACCACCACCGCGTCGTACATCTTCGCGGCAGCCGAGGTGTGATCGATTTGTGAGGTGCGGCTCTGCGTGTGGCTCATGAGAACGTTACGCTCCAACGCAAGGTCTGTCGCTTGCGGCGGTGCAGTCGCGAGAGGTTGCGGGCCATTTCGTGCACCCGTCATCCATCTCGACGGTGGTGAACGCGCTACTGACGGTCGATACAAGACGGGTGAGAACATGACGGCTGGCGCCAGAGAGAACCGCCCGACCTATGCGACCGATCGGCTCGGCGCGCTCTCGGACGGCGTCTTTGCGATCGTCCTGACGCTGCTCGTCCTCGACCTGAAAATTCCGGAGCTGCCCCCACAGTTCGGCGAGCAGCAGATGATCGCCGACCTCAAGGGACAGATTCCGAACTTCCTGGCGTGGCTGATCAGCTTCATCCTGCTCGCCAGGTTCTGGATCGTCCACCATGCCGTGATCGCCTCGCTGGCCCGCTGCCACACAGAAACCATGGTGTGGAATTTCGTGGTGCTCGGACTGGTATCGCTGGTGCCGTTCGCGGCCGGACTCGTCGGCACTTACGAATTCGATCCGCTGGCGATCTCCATCTTCGCGATCATGCTCGGCGCAACCGGTCTGTCCGTTGGCCTCCTCGCCCGACACGCGGCCAGCGAGACGTACTTGCACAAGAGCGAGCAAGAAGTCACCAACATCCAGTGGCATTGGAAATATCACGCCCGCATCCTGCCGCTGTTCGCCGTCAGCAGCATCGCGCTGCTCGCCCTCGACGAGGTGGCCTCGCTCGCCGTCTGGGCGTTCGAGCCGGCGGCAGCGTGGTTCGGCGCCATGCAACGACATCGTTAGCCGGTAATATCGTCAGTTGCGTTTGAAAATGTATCGTCGGAACGCCAGAGAAAACTTTTTGCGGAATGGCAAAAGTGTAAAACGGTGAGAAGCGTTTCTCAGCGAAGGCTAAAAGCCGTTTTTGCTTCGCTGCAGTGCGTAGTGTCCGGCTTCAGCCGGATTTCGTGACGGTCCGCCTGAAGGCGGACACTCATACTTGTGGAAACTGGTCTAGCGCTGCGCATAACACCGTGGCTCCGGTCACGGCGTATGTCGCATCGCTCGCGCTTCGACGAGCTTAGGGCGCCCCGAGCTTGTCGAGGGGGGAATGGTTCGTTTCAGCAGGCATGTCCCCGCGGCCTCGGGCCGGTTTCGTTGTTGCCGGAGCCGCTATCGGCCGCGGTCTCGCCCGAGGCGTCGTCGAGCTTCAACCATGAGACGGGATCATCAATGGCCATATCGCGGCTCTGGTGCTAGACTAAATGGCCGTGTCGCACGGTGCACAACGTTTGTTCGTTTCTCTCGTCCGCCGCTGTTTTCCCAGCTATTTCAGCGGACGGCGGGTGTTGGAGATCGGCAGTCTCGATGTCAACGGCACGGTGCGTGGCCTCTTCTGTGACTGCGCCTATACCGGCATCGACGTTGCTCCCGGCCCCGGCGTCGACGTGGTGGCCGAGGGGCAGGACTACGCGGGAGCGTCCGAGTCGTTCGACACCGTGATCAGTTGCGAGGTGATGGAGCACAACCCGCACTGGGCCGCCACCTTCGACAACATGATTCGCATGACGCGCCCCGGCGGGCTCGTGCTGATGACGTGCGCCACCACCGGGCGGCCTGAGCACGGCACGCCGGCCGCCATGCCGGAGTGCTCGCCGCTGACGCTTGGCTGGGACTACTACGGCAACCTGACGGGGGACGATTTCCGACGGGGCACGCAGGTCGCACAGCTGCATGGCGCGTTCTTCACCTATCGCGCCGCGCATGATCTCTATTATCTAGGGTTCAAGCCGCCCGCGCCGCTGTCCGTGTGGCCGGCGCTCGTGGGCTTGGCTGCCTTCTACCCGCTTGCCAACGCTTGGCGGGACGGTCGGTCGCTCCTGAGCGCTCGCCCATTTGCCAGGCGAATTAGAGCGTGACCGCGCCACTGGTGCGTCTTCATTAGCGCCTCTCCCGCAGATCAGGCAGGCGGTCCCAAGTAGCGGAGCGTCAAGATGGTGATGTCGTCGGATTGTGGTGCCGTGCCCTGATGTGCGATGACTGCCGCGAGAATGGCGTCCGTAATTGTGCGACACGATTCCCGCGGCGCCTGGTTCAGCACGGCGCCCAGCTGCTCGATCGAGAAACACTCGTCCGCCTCGTTCATCGCCTCGCTGACCCCGTCGCTGTAGAGCACGAGGTAATCGCCCGGCGCCAACCGGTCCCGCTGGACTCTATACGGGTCGCTCTCCACCAGGCCGACGATCATGTCACCGGCCATGTCGTGCATGCGAATCCCGCTGTTTGTGACCACGAACGGCGGCGGATGGCCGCCCTTCGTGTACTCCAGCTCGCCGGTCTCGAGGTCGAGGATGCCATACCACACGGTCACGAACATGCCCGCATCGTTGTCAGCGCACAGCAGCGTGTTCAGCCGCTGTAAGCACTCGGCCGGATTGCCGCCACCCAGGGCCACAGTGCGCAGGATCGTGCGGCTCACCGCCATGTAGATCGCGGCGCCGACTCCCTTGCCCGACACGTCGGCGACGACGAACCCGACACGGCGGTCATCGATGGGAATGTAGTCGTAGAAATCGCCGCCGATCTCCCGCGCGGGTATCATCGTGGCGAACACGTCGAACCGCGGGTCGGCGCCGTTGGCCGGCAGCGCACGGGGCAGCAGCGATCGCTGAATCAACGTGGCGATATTCAGCTCCCGCCGCAGGCCGACCAGTTCGTCGCGCGTCTCGAACGCTTGCTTGAGGAGCAGCAGCTCCTGGCTCGTCTTCTCGATGGTGGTCTGCAGATCGCGGAAGTCGATCGGCTTGGTGAGAAAGTCGAACGCGCCACGGTTCATCGCGATGCGGATGTTGTCCATGTCGCCGTAGGCCGACACGATGACCGCCTTGGGCAGCGGCCCGCGGCCGGTGAGCGTGCTCAGCAACGTGAGGCCGTCCATCTCGGGCATATTGATGTCGCTCAGCACGATGCCGATGTCGGGTTCGTTATCTATCGCCTTCAGCGCCTCGAGTCCGTTGCCGGCAAAGCGGAACTCGATTCGTTTCTCCTGAATCTCTTTCCGGAACCGCTGCCGTATGAGCAGCGGTACATCCGGCTCGTCGTCCACGACGAGAATCTTCAGCGTCATGATTGGCGTCCTTCTCCAGTTTGCTCTGCCGGCCGGCGGCCGGTGCCGCGCGGCAGCGTGACGATGAACTCCGTGAAGCGTCCCACCTCTGTCTCGACGTCGATGGTGCCGGCATGTCCCTGCACGATGATATCGAACGTGATCGAAAGCCCGAGCCCGGTGCCAGACCCGGCCGGTTTGGTCGTGAAGAACGGCTCGAACAGCCGCTCGCGCACCTCCGGAGGAATCCCCTGGCCGTTGTCGCGGATGCGGAGCTCCACACGGTCACCGAGCGATCGGGTCGAGACGGTCAGCACCGGCGCGTAGCCGGCGCCGGACTGCTTCGTCTTCTCCCGCAGCACATAGCAGGCGTTGGTCAGGATATTGAGCAGCGCCCGGCTCAGGTCCTGCGGAACGACCAATATCTGGCCGACCTGCGGATCGTAGTGTTCCTCGATCTTCGCGTTGAACGACGAATCCTGTCCGCGCATGCCATGGTAGGCCAGTCCCACGTACTCGTGCACCAGCGCATTGAGATCGACGGCTGTCGGCTCCCCCTTGCGGCCGCGCGAGTGGAGCAGCATGTTGCGGACGATGCTATCGGCACGTTTGCCGTGCTCATTAATCTTCGTCACGTTCATCTGCAGCATGTCGATCGTGTCGACGATGTCTGCGGACGCTTCAGGCGGCACCGCGCGGGTCACCGCCTCGCGCAGCTCTCCCGTGAGCTCCTCCGACAGCTGCGCGAAGTTGGTGACGAAGTTCAGCGGGTTCTTGATCTCGTGAGCGATACCCGCCGTCAACGCGCCGAGCGAGGCGAGCTTTTCCTGGCTGATGATCTGCTCCTGCGCCTCTTTCAGCCGGCTGAGCGCGCCCTCGAGCGCGCGGTTCTTGTCGACGAGCTCCTCTGTCCGCGCCGCGACGCGACGCTCGAGTGACTGGCTATACTCGGCCAGTTCGTCCCTGGCCTGTTGGAGGTCCTTGATCGACCGGCCGATGGTCGACGACATGGCCAGAAAGGCCCTCGCGAGATCGCCCACCTCGTCACGTGACTGCTCGGCGAGCTGCTCCACGCGGCGGTCGGGCTCGTGCTGTTGGAAGCCGCTGTTGGCGAGGTCGCCGACGTGCCGGGTGAGCACCTGCAGGGGCTGCGCCGTCCGGTTGACGAAGCCGTACGCGAGCACGAGACTGACCACGAAGACGCCCGCCAGCACAGCCTGCTGCCGGAGAATCGCCGTGCGCACGTCGCCGGTGATGATGCCGAGGTCCATGCCGACGTGTGTCGTGCCCGCAACGCCAGCCAGAATGGGCGCAGCGACGTCGAGGTACGATCCGGCGCCCGGCACCTCGAGCTCGGTCACCGAGATCGCGTCGTCGCCGCGCGCCTGCCGATCGATGGCGGACTGGCGAACCGCGTCTGGCACGAACGGCACGAACGTGTGGGCGACGATCTCATGCGCGTCGTCGACCACGAACACGTAGGCGACGCCGCGGATCTCCAGGAACTGATCGATGGTCGCCTGCAGCGTCGACGCGTCGCGATTGACGAGCAGCTCTACGGCGGAGCTCGCGATGCTGTTGGCAATGGCGCTGCCCTTGCTGCGGAACTCGGTGCGGAGACTCCGATCGAGGTGCCACGCCGATCCGATGGACAGCGCTATCGCCACCAGGGCGAAGACGCCGATAATGCCGGCGAGGACCTTCCGGAAGAGCGGAGTGCGCTTCAGCGGGCCCATGCCTTCCAGTCCTCGAGCGGGACGAACCGCCGTTCGAGGACGTGCGTGTAATACACAGCGTCGAGTCCCTGCGTTCGTCCACCCCGAAACGACACCGGCGCATCGATGCCCAGATCGAAGTCTTCCACGCTCTGAAACGCCCGCAGGACGCTGTCACGGTCGGTCCGGCCGGCCGAGCGCCGCAGAATCTCGGTGAGCAGGTGCGCGTTCAGGAACCCCTCGAAGCTCACGAAGCTGTACGGCAGCAGGGTCGACGTCGCCGCAACCAGTGGTGGCGGCCCCGGCTTATGTTTGTCCATGAGCGCGCGATACGTCCGCACGCCGGGCAGCGTGAGGTCTTCGTAGCTGGGCACCACCTGCGAGTTGATAAGCCCCTTCGTGTAGCTGCGACCCGAGCGCTTGGCCTCTTCGAGCAGCAATTCCAGCAGACTCTCGCTTCCAACGAAAGAGACGTTCGCGATTGGAACGTCCCACCCGGCGTTGACGACGTCGCGGACGAACGCGGCACACGCGGCGTATGCGCCGACGGCGATGATCGCGTCGGCGCCGGAGGCACGAAGCGCCTCGACCTGTTGTGTCATGGGCATCGCATACGGCGTGCCGCGTTGATAGGTCGCCTCACTGGCGATCCGCAGCTCGTGTCGGGCCAGCGCCTTCCGCACGCCGTCCCATCCGCTGCGTCCGTAGGCATCGACCTGATAGAAGATTGCGACCCGCCGGCGCCCGATGCGGATGAAGTTGTCGACGAGGCCGGCCGTTTCCTGGAGGTACGACGCCCGTAAGTTGAAGACGAAGTCCTTGTAAGGGGGCTGCCGTTGCGGCTCGGCGCCGGTGAATGGAAACAGCAGGTATGGTCCGCGGCTCTCGTATCGCTTGAGGAGCGGCAGCACTCGGGTCACCGTCGGCGTCCCCACGTAACCGAACAAGAGAGGAACCTGCTGCTTTTCGATGAGGGCAATGGTGTTGTGGATGGCGCGCGTCGGCGTGTACCCGTCGTCGAGCGTCACGAGGCGGATTGGGCGCCCGGCGACTCCGCCGGTCGCGTTCACCTCTGCGAAGTACGCCTGCGCACCACGATAGAGCTCGATGCCGAGCTGTCCAGAGGCGCCAGTAAACGCCGCGGACATTCCGAGGACGATCTCGCTCGGAGCGGTTTTGTTCTGATTGGACGCTGCGCCGGCCACCAGCGCGGCGACCAGCGCTAGAGTGACGCCGCTCGTCCTGGCGAGCGGAACTCTCATTGGCAAGAAGGTATCACGCCGCCAACCACCCGGACCACGTGCTCTCCCGAGGCGGCGCTCTCAACGACAATGCGGATGGCGTTACCATCACGAAGGTGAAGATGAAAGCGCCACGCTCCCTTCTGGCGCGGGCACTCGCGCTGAGTGTGGCGCTCGCGGCCAGCGGCTGCAATCGAGACCTCCCCGCGCGCGCAGCCGATACGTCCCCGGCAATCGGAAGCTCAGCGACTCAGGTGCCTGCAACGAATCATCCGCAGGCGCCACGTCGGGATCTGACGATCGACGAATCGATGGGTGGACACACGTTGGAGCGGCACGTAGGCAAGACGGACGCTGAGCTCCGCGATCGGCTCAGGCGAGAACCGCAGATTTCGACGGCGTCGACTTATACGGATCGTGAGATGGCGGAGCGTACGGTCGGGGCTGCCATGGCAGCTTCGCACAACACGCTGATGGACTGGCTGCGCCGCACAGGCCGGCGTCCGAACCTGGTTCTCCGCTACGACGCTCACGGGCAGATTCTCGGTCGGTCTCTGTCTCGAGGGCGGCGGGTGTCGGCGCCCTGCGACCGTGCCCTCGTTGTCCTTCGCTGGGACGAGCGCGTCGAACGTTACTATGTTCTGACCTCCTACCCGGAGGTTGGACAGTGAAGCGCGTGACGGCGGCGGCGTTTCCCCAGATGCAGCGCGCGTTCTCGGCGTACCTGCACGAGGACTTCCTCGAAGAATACGCGACGCCCGCCGCGGCGCTGCGGGCGTTCATTGCAGACGCGGACGACGACGAGCGCGAACGGTTTCGGACCGAGGCGCGGCGATTCCTCGACCGCACCGCGCGGCTGGATTTCAGCCAGGTGAAGGCGCTCGTCGCGCGACTCGGATGCCGCTGGACACCGCGCTCGCGCCAGGCGCTGGTGGCGCTATTGGCAGAAGCGGCCCCACCGAACTTGGACGAGGATGAGGAGTGATGCGGAGGCGTGATCTGCAGGTCACCCCTTGCACGAGCCCGCGGTCTAGGCGCAATATCGCGCATGCTTTTGAAGATCCCGCTCCTCGCGGCTGGTGTGATGCTGGCCGCCACAGTCGCGTCCGCGCAAAACAACACGGAGGCCGGGCGATTCGTCGTCGAGCATCCGACGCTGGTGAACCTCGGCTTCGAATGGGCGATTCGGGGCGATCAGAACCGAAATGCGTCGGTCGACGTCCAGTTCCGCGCCGCGGGTGAGACGGTCTGGCGCAACGCGCTTCCTCTCGTTCGTGTTGGCGGCGAGAGGGTCTATCGCACGCGGGAACACCTCGAATACGTGGTGCCCGACGGGTTCGCCGGCAGCATCCTCAACCTGCAGCCGGGCACGGAGTACGAGTGCCGGTTCGAGCTGAAAGATCCTGACGGCGCGACCGGGCAAACGAGCCACACCGTAAAAGTCAAAACGCGAACCGAGCCGCAGCGATCACGCCAGGGCCGAACGTTGCACGTGTATCCACCGGACCATCAAGGACCGCGTCAGGAACCTAGTTTCACCAGCCTGTTGCAGGCGTATTACGGAGCCGGACTTGGCGACTGGAGTGTCGTGTGGGAGCGGCGCGCCCAGCCCGGCGACACGATCCTGATGCACGTCGGTCTCTATAAATCAGAACGGCTGAACTACGTTGATCCTCACATGGCGCCGTTCGACGGTTCGATGGCGCTGACGCTCGACGGCACGGCCGATCGTCCCATCACGATAGCGGCCGCTGGCGACGGTGAAGTGATCCTCGACGGAGACGGCAGCCACAATCTGTTGAACGTGATGGGCACCAGCCATCACATCATCGAAGGGCTTACGTTCCGAAACACCGACGTGGCCATCATGGCCGGCCAAAAGGAGCTGACCGGTGCCGTCGGCCTCGCCGTGAAGAACTGCCGATTCGAAGACGTCGGCTTCGGTGTGTGGACAGAGTATGCCGGCTCGAGTGACTTCTACATCGCCGACAATCTCTTCATCGGCCGTCTCGACCGCTTCAGGCTCGTCGGCTGGACGGGCCCGCTCTGGGCCAGCGCCGGCCCCTACGCCTCGCACGAGATGACGAGCTACTATGCGGTCAAGGTGTACGGGCCGGGGCACGTGATCGCGCACAACGCGATTGCGTACTTCCACGACGGCATCGGCATCTCGACTTACGGTACGCCGGAGCAGGATCCGGAACGCCGCGCCTCGTCCATTGACATCTACGGCAACGACGTCCACATGTCGGGCGACGATTTCGTTGAGACCGACGGCGGCGTGCACAATATCCGTGTCTTCAACAACCGCGGCGTCAACGCCGCGCATGGCGGCTACAGCGCCCAACCGGTGTTCGGCGGTCCGGTGTATTTCATCGGCAACATCTCGTATCACGTGCCGAGCGGCGTCGCGTTCAAGTTCTCCGCGAAACCCGCCGGGCTGTTCGTCTATCACAACACGATCATCGGCGAGCAGACAGCTCGCGATCCGTCATCGAACGTCCACTTCCGCAACAATCTGTTTCTCGGCCGTGACACGCCAGACCGCGGAATCATGACATGGGCCAACGCCACTGGCGCCCACACTTCCGACTACAACGGCTATCGTCCCAACGCCGGCGTCGCCGCACAGTACGCGTGGCTGGCTCCGGCATCCGGTCAGTCGATCTACGAGCCGTCGCCGGATCATTGGAAGAATTTCCGGACGCTGGCGGAATTTCGCGCCGCCACCGGAAACGAGGCGCACGGACTTGAAGTGGACTTCGACATCTTCGAGCGCATGACGCCACCCGATCCGTCGAAACGGCATGCGACGTATCACGCCATGGATCTGGATTTCCGTCTGAAGGCGACGAGCAAAGCCGTGGACGCCGGCGTCGCCATCCCCACGGTCAACGATGGATTTGCCGGGCGTGCGCCCGATCTCGGCGCGATCGAGGTGGGCAAGCCGGCGCCGCGGTACGGGCCTCAGTGGCTGGACTGGGAACCGTTCTATCGATGAGATGCGGAATTGGCAGATTGGGAGATTGGTAGATTGGAGGATTGTTGTGGGATTGAAGAGTGACGATGGTGCGATTCACGTTGCAGGAATCTGCCTATCTACAGTCTTCAATCCGCCAACATTCTGCCAATCTACCAATCTCGCAATGTTGCGTCAGTGAGGATCGAACTCGTCTGTGTGCTCGCCGAGCGCGGGCGGGGCGACGGATGCAAGGGCCGCGATGTCCGACAGCTTGATCGGATTGCCGGGCATTTTCACGGTCCCCTCGCTTGTCGGTATTCCCACGAGCATCTGTCGCGCGGCGAGCTGCGGGTCGTTCAGGACTTCGTCGATCGTCCGCACCCTGCCGCAAGGAACGCCCGCGGAAGAAAGCCGATCGATCATCGAGTCCACCGTCTGATCCGCGAAGAGCGCACGGATGGCGTCGTTCAGTGCCGCACGGTTCGACAGGCGCGCGTCGTTTGTCGCAAAGCGCGGATCGTGCTCGAGATGTCCTGCGCCCATCGCCGTGCAGAAGCGCGACCACAAGCGTGGATTGGCGACCGCAACGATCACGTGGCCGTCACGAGCGGGATAGGGTCCGTAGGGCGCAAGGGACGGATGCTCGTTGCCGAGCCTGCCCGGACTGCTGCCGGTGGCAGCCACGATGCCGGCTGGCAGCCCAAGAACGGAAACCGCGGAATCGAGGAGAGCCAGGTCGAGAAACTGGCCTTTTCCCGTCTGCGATCGGCTGATATGCGCCAGCAGGATGCCTTGCACTGCGTACAGCGCGGCGATGCAATCGGTGATCGCCACGCCCACTTTGGTAGGCCCGGTCTCGGGGAATCCGGTCACATCCATCAGACCAGACTCGCCCTGGATCACCATGTCGTACCCGGGCAAATCGCGACGCGGACCAGTGGTGCCGTATCCTGAAATCGAACAATAGATCAGGCGTTCGTTCAACGAGCGCGCGCGATCGGGTCCGAACCCGAGCCGCTCGAGCGTGCCTGGCCGGAAGTTTTCGACGAGCACGTCCGCAGATTTGATCAAGTCGTCGAGAAGCGTCCTGCCTTCATCGGACTTCAAGTCGACCGACACGCTCTTCTTGTTCCGGTTCACGCTGAGGAAGTACGTGCTCCATCCGCCGACGAACGGCGCCCACCCGCGCGTGTCATCGCCGTGCGCCGGATCCTCGATCTTGATAATCTCCGCACCCATGTCGCCCAGCAGCATGGTGCACATCGGCCCGGCCAGCACGCGCGTGAAGTCGATCACGCGGAGGCCCGTCAGCGGCAACGCGGCAGTCGTCAATGTGGTCATCTTCGTGACGCCAGTGTAGATCACGATGGCTGGACGGGAAGCGGTGGCATCGGCGAGGATGGGCAAGACGATTCAGTGAACTGGAGGAAACATGGACGAGCGAGCGTTGTTCACCACGTTCTGGGAGAAGGAATCAAAGACGACGCGTAACGTGATCGCGCGAATTCCGGATGGCTCGGACTACCGGCCCGATCCGAAGTCGCGCACGGCCGGCGAGATCGCCTGGCAGATCGCATGCGAAGAGAAGATGCTCATCGAAGCCCTGGAGACCGGCAAAGCCGAGTGGAAACCGACGCCGGCGCCGGCAACGACCAAAGAGCTGGTTGAGATCTACGAGAACCAGAGTGCCGATATCGTTCGGAGGTTGAAGACACTGCCCGCCGCACGCTGGGAAGGCACGCTCGAGTTCTTCGGCGGCCAGCGGCCGGCGTCACCGATGGCGTGGAGCTTCCTCTTCGACATCGTCCATCATCGGGGGCAGATCACGACCTACCTGCGCCCGATGGGATCGACCGTGCCACAGATCTACGGACCGAGCGCGGACGAACCTTAGCACTGCGGTGGCACAGGGCTTCAGAGACCGTTTTTCACAACGCTGTATTACCACTACTTTGTCCGATCCGCGGCGGTAGCGCAGGGCTTCAGCCCTGCCATCAGGATGATCGGCGAGCAAGGCATCGCGTGTTCCGAGTGCCACGAACCGAGCCGGGACGACCCGCCTGCTGCCACGAACCAGCTCGACCCGCCTTCGCGCAGTCGCGCTCCGGCGTGGCAAGCTCCGCCAAATGCATCTTCGCGGCCTGATCCGATTACGCGATGGGAGCGGGATCGAGACTCCCAACGCTTCGTACGCGCTGCAGATGCGCTTTCCGGCCACGGCGTGCGTCGCCTCGCTCGCGATGGTTCGTGACCGCAGCCGGGTCGCCCCCGCTCGGAACGCGAACACTCGGCGCTTCGTGCGAGATTTCACGGCGGCTCCAAACAGATCATTTGTTGAGCGCTTCCGCAGATTGGACAAAGTAGTGTTACAAGGGCGTTGTGAAAAAACCTCACTGGTTCCACGGGTTCCTGTTCCACGTTCCCCGTTCGCGGTGGCCACGATGACCGTGCGCGCTTTTTTAAGAGAAGATGGGCGTACTGAATCCGCCGCGCGGCTTGCTCGAACACGGAACCCCTGGAACAGGAACGCGGAACCTGCGGACTACAGCATTCTGAAACCGCGATAGCCCTGTCCGGCGCTCGCCGCGGTCGCTCGACAAAACGCGCGAGTGGGGAGATCATGCCACCATGAACAAGCGCGACTTCATCCGGACGTCTGCCCAGGCTTCACTGGGCCTCCTCCTCGGTGAGAAGCTGTGGGCGCAGTACGCCCAGCTGCCCGCCACTACGCTTGCCGGTCGCCAGGACTTCTGGGATACGATTCGCGCCAAGTTCCGACTCAAGCCGGACTACGTCAATCTCGAGAACGGCTTCTACGTGATGCAGTCTCAGCCGGTGCTCGAGGCGTACATCGCGCGCGTGCGCGAGGTCAACTACCAGGCGGCGTACTACATGCGTACCACGCGCGTGCAGGACAAAGCCGCCGTCCGCGACAAGCTCGCGGCGATGGCCGGCTGCGCGCCGGGCGAGCTCATCATCACGCGCAACACCACCGAATCGCTCGACACCGTCATCAACGGCTACGACTGGAAGCCGGGCGACGAAGCGGTGATGGCCGAGCAGGACTACGGCCACATGCTGGCGCAGTTCAAGCTCGTGTCGCGACGGTACGGGATGCTCAACAAGCTCGTGTCGGTCCCGCCGGATCCGAAGACCGACGACGAGATCGTGCAGCTCTACGCAAGCGTCATCACGCCGAAAACGCGGCTGCTGATGGTCTCCCACATGATCAACGTCACCGGCCAGATCCTGCCGGTGCGCAAAATCGCCGACATGGCGCATGCGAGGGGCCTGGACGTGATGGTGGACGGCGCTCACGCATTCGCGCACTTCGACTACAAGATCCCGGACACGGGCGCCGACTACTACGCCGCGTCGCTCCACAAGTGGCTCGGCTGTCCGCTCGGCACCGGCATCCTGTACGTACGCAAGGACAAGATCCGCTCGCTCTGGCCCATCTACGGTGACTCGGCGCAGTTCGAGGACACCGACGTGATGAAGCTGAATCACACCGGCACGCATCCGGTGGCGTCGGACCTCGCGATCGTCGACGCGATCGACTTCCACAACATGATCGGTACGCAGCGCAAGGAAGCGCGGCTGCGTTACCTCCAGAATTACTGGACGAGCAAGGTGCGCAGCATGAAGAACGTCGTGCTCAACACGCCGACAGACCCGGCACGTTCGTGCGCCATCGCCAACGTCGGCGTCACGGGCGTGAAGCCGGCTGACCTCGCCAGGACGCTGCTCGACAGGCACAAGCTCTGGACCGCGCCTGTCGACAACGCGGCGGCTGGTGTCCACGGTGTGCGCGTGACACCGCACGTGTTCATCATGCCGAGCGAGCTGGACGTGCTGGTGAAGGCGACCGGGGAGATTTCACGCACGGCGTAGGCGTCAGCCTTCCACACGCCTTATCGCGGTTTTCAGAATGCTGTAGTCCGCTGGTTCCGCAGTTCCTGTTCCAGAGGTTCACAGACGAGGTGGGCGGCGGATTCAGTACGCCATCTGTTTACTTAAAAAGCGCGCATGGTCATCGTGGCGCCACCGCGAACGGGGAACGTGGAACAGGAACCCGTGGAACCAGTGAGGTTTTTCACAACGCCCGTGTAATACAGCGTTGTGAAAAACGGTCTAGTGGTGGCTCGACGCAGGCAGCTCTGTGTCGACGTTCATCACCGGTTCGATCGCATCGGGCGTGTCTCTGACCAGCTTATTGTCACCCTTTCGGCGAGATGGGCGACGCTGTGTCTCCGCAGAAGCTGCAGGCTTGCTGACGAGGGGCAGCGGCGGGCGGCTTTTTGGCTCGAGCCGCTGCCGCTCTCGAACGAAGGCCTTGAGAGTCTTCAGCGCTGCGCGCGCCTCCCGTTCGGTCCGATGACCTCTGAAATATGCCGCAAGCTCCCGGTTTGCGCGAATGACTTCCTGATCGCGTACGGCTTGTTCTGCCGGGCTCAATCGAGTTCCGCCAGATTGTTTATGTTGGCCCATTTTGCGCCTCGTCACCTGTCGCTGAACGGGTCGAGATTACCATCGACGCAGTCTCACCAGCCGCCCTTTGACTAGTCCAGATATCTGGTCTAAAATATGGTCATGTTTAGGGTCAATGTCTTTGAAATCAAGGCGAGGCTGTCGGAATTCCTCGACCGCGCGGCCCAGGGCGAGCGTATCCTGATCTGTCGGCACAATAAGCCCGTGGCGGAGCTCCGGGCCGTTGAAGCGGTCCGCACGAAACCGCGCCCCATCGGTCTTTTGCCGGGACGGCCTGCCTTCGATGTGCCTGGCTCCTTCTTCGATCCATTACCCGACGAAGATCTCGATTTGTGGGACGGCGGCGCGTCGAAGGCGGCGGAATCCACACCGCGCGCCCGGAGGCCGCCCGCACGTCGAATCAAGCGGCGACGGTCGTGAAGCTGCTTCTCGATACGTGCACGTTTCTGTGGTTGGCCGCCGGAGGGCGCTTGCTCTCGGCCACTGCAGCCCAGGCGATGCGCAATCCCTCAAATGAGGTGTTCCTCAGCTCGGTTTCAACCTGGGAAATTATCTTGAAGCATCGCATGGGGCGGCTCCCGCTCCCCGAGTCGCCCGAACGTCTTATTCCCACCGAGCGCCGCCTGCGCGGACTCGCCTCGCTTGCCTTCGATGAGGACTCGGCGCTTCAGGGCTTGCGTCTCCCCCAACTCCATCGCGATCCGTTCGATCGCATGCTGATCGCCCAGGCCATCGCGCTCGGCTTGGCCATCGTCACACCGGACCCACTGATTACACAATATCCCGTGCGCGTAATCTGGTAAGTCCTGCACGTAGATTTACCCATTGGTTCCAGATTGTTGGTATAGATTCGTCGACGTGCGGCCAGGTAGCAGATTGGCAAAGAGTTTGACGATCGTCGTAGTGGCCTGCTTGCTCGCTGCCTGCATGAACGACAAAGACCGCGGGCCAGATGCCGGCGGTATGAATGGCGGAGGGAGTGGGCCGCCTACCGGACCAGGTCCGGTTGCAACGACAGGAACAATCAGCGGAACGGTCAGTGCGGGCACCGCCGGCGTGTCCGGCGCGCAAATCGCGCTCGGGAGCGAGGCGACCGCGACGACCACTGCGTCCGGTCAATGCAACTTCGCGAACGTCGCCAGCGGCATGCACTCGTTGATGCTCGCCCCACCGAGCGGGTTCACACTTGCAACTGGTGAAATGGCCGCGAAGAGCACTTCCGTCGCCGCAGACCAGACATCCACGGTGAACTGGACGCTCCCATACGTTCGAACTTTCGGGAACCTATTCTTACGAGTGCACTTTACACATCGGCATGACAGGCGTGGTCAGGGTGCCCTGACCCCTCGCTCGCCAGCGATCGTTGTCAATCACAGCCAGTTGGGACAGAATCCGCGCCGGACCACAGACTGGGGAGGATGGATATGGAGAATCAGACGTTCTTTCAACAGACGCTCTCGCAGGAGTTCGACCGGTTTCACAACGTGATGGCAGCACTGCCGGCAACAAAGCTCGACTACAAGCACGACCCGAAGTCGCGAACAGCCGGCGAGCTCGTTGGGCACCTGATCGGCCATATCGACGACATGATCGAGCTGATGGATGACGGCGTCATCCATCATCGCATGCAAGTGCCATTCAGCAGCCTGGACGAAGCGGTCAAGAAATTCGATGACAGCTTTCGCGTGCTCGAATCGAAGCTCAAGACGGCCGGTCAGGACGCCTGGAGCAAACAGGCGGATTTCTTCGTCGGCGATCGGTCGATCATGCAAGCACCTGCGCAGGCCTTGATGTGGATGCTGTTCCTCGATGCGGTCCACCACCGCGGACAGTTGAGCACGTGCATCAGACCGATGGGCGGCAAAGTGCCGTCAATCTATGGGCCGTCTGCAGATACGATGATGGCGCAGGTCTGATACCGATCGTGAACCTTCTTCTGTCGATATTCGCGTTCGACATCCTTCCAATCTTTCTGATCGCCGGCGCGGGATACGCCCTTGCCAAGTGGCGGGGCGCCAGCGCCACCGCGATGACGCATGTCGTGTTCTATGCGCTCCTGCCCTGTTTCGCGTTTCGATTGTTGATGACGTCTGCGGCGACGGGCCGCGAGTTCGGGCGAATGGTCTTGCTGGCCGTGCTCGTCATGGCGGCCATGGCGCTCGTTGGTGCGCTCATGGCATTTGCGCTCCGACTGACTCGCGCCGAAGCGAGCATGTTCCTTCTTGTTGTGATGTTCTCCAACGGCGGCAACTACGGACTGCCGGTCGTCTCTTTTGCGTTCGGCGAGCAGGCGTTGTCGTACGGCACGGTGTTTTTCCTGACCGGCTCGGTGTTGACCAACACCGTCGGCGCGTTTCTCGCCGCTGCCGGCCGGCACAGCCTTCGCAAGGCTTTGATGAGCGTCTTGCGAATGCCGGCGCTTTACGGAATTGCCGCGGCCGTGCTGGTGCTCATGACAGGCGCTACGGTGCCAACGCCGGTGATGCGACCAGTCACGATGCTCAGTGATGCCGCGCTTCCGCTCATGATTCTCGTTCTGGGCATGCAGCTCGAGCGCGCGGTTGCACCTGCTCGACCTGGACTCGTGGCGATTGCCGTCGCCGTGTCGTTGGTCGCGGCGCCACTCGTGGCGCTCGGTCTGACATCGCTTCTGGGTGTGTCGGGACCGGCGCGGCAAGCCGTAGTCGGTACTGGCCTCGATGCCGGTTGCAGTGGCCACCACAATCCTTGCGCTGGAATTCGATGGGTCGCCCGACTTCGTGACCAGCGCTGTCTTCCTGTCGACGCTTCTCAGTCCATTCACGCTCACGCCGCTGATCGCGTATCTCCATTAGACCGTTTTCACAACGCTGTATTACAAGGGCGTTGTGAAAAACCTCACTGGTTCCAGGGGTTCCTGTTCCACGTTCCCCGTTCGCGGTGGCGCCACGATGACCGTGCGCGCTTTTCTTAAGAAAAAGATGGCGTACTGAATCCGCCGCCCACCGCGAACGCGGAACCCCTGGAACAGGAACGCGGAACCATCGGACTACAGCATTTCTGAAAACCGCGATAGTCGACCCTTACAAGACGGTTCCGGCTCGAGCGATTACGTAATCGCCCGCTCACTCCAAACCCGCTAAATGCGCAGATTTTCGCGGTTTTTCCCACAGGTACGCGAGTTGCCTGAGAGTGGGCCAATGGCAGACCCCATTGCTACGGACAAATCTGCGTCCTCAGAACCGTCGTCGCCGGTTGCCGCATCGGGACCCGTTTCGCCCGCAGCGCCCGTTGCACCGGCTGCGACGACAGCGCCCGTTTGGGCGTCTACGCCGATCGTGACGGCTACGCCAGCAGTGACGACTTCGACGGATGGGCCTTCGCAGAAACCGGCGATCGAAAGGGATTCACGCGTCAAGCCGTTGAAACTTCTGCTGTTGCTGGTTGTCTTCGCCATCACAGGAGTGGGATCGCTCATGTTGTTGGCCTCGGCGATGCGACCGCAGATCGACGGATCGCATGTGACGCAGCCAGCGTCGGAGGCCGCGGCCGATCGCGCGCTGACAGCCACCACGGCCGCTGAGCAGACTGTCGATTCGCCCAACAGCACCAGGAAACCCAAATGGGCGGTGAGCACGAATTCGCGCAAAGCCGGCTACGGGGCGAACGTGATGTTCGAGCTGCCGGCAGACGATGACGTCGAGGTCTGGCGCTCGCACGTGCGGCCGGTACTCACGATGCGCTGCGCGGCGATAACGACCGAAGTCTTCGTCGTCACTCAGTCGCCCGCAACCCCGGAGGGCAATTCGAATCTGCACACGATCAAGGTGAGCTTCGACAATCGTGAACCGGTCGAGCAGACTTGGGAACACTCGATCGATCACGACGCGCTCTTTTCGCAGAACGGCGTCGGGATGATGCGTCAGATCTCCGGCGCAAAGCGGATGACGTTCTCTTGGGCTCCGTTCAATGCGCCGCCCGCGACGGCCACCTTCAACGTCGACGGGTTCGACGCACACCGCAAGGCCGCTGCGAGCAAGTGCCGCTCATAGCCGGGTCCTGTGCCGTTCGTAGCCGGGTCTAAAGAACAAGACCCGGCTTACGTACTACCGGGTCTGAAGAGCAAGACCCGGCCTACGTACTTACGCCTCGCCTATTGACCGCCGGTACGTAGGGCGGGTCCTGTTCGTGGACCCGCCAAGCCCTAGTTCTTCCCCTCGAACACCCGTGAGCCCGTTTCGGGGCGCTCCACGCATTACCGAATAGAGGGAGGAACATCCGCATGTCGGGCTCGTGCACCCACACCCATACCCGTATCAATACCGGCGTTCTCGCCGCCGTCGAGAAGCGTGTTCTCATTTGGATCGCCCACCGTCTGCCGCGCTGGGTCAATTCCGACCATCTGACGCTGCTGGCGCTCGTCGCCATGGCGGGCGCGGGCGTCGCGTTCTGGACATCGCGCGTCTGGCTTCCGGCCCTGCTCTTCGTGGTCGCCGCGTTGATTGTCAACTGGTTCGGCGACAGCCTCGACGGCACGCTGGCACGCGTCCGCCGGCACGAGCGCCCGCGCTATGGCTTTTATGTCGATCACGTGCTCGACATCGTGGGCATCACGATGCTCGTGGGCGGCATGACGCTCTCGACCTTCATGAGCCCGGTCGTCGGGCTGGCGTTTCTTGTCGCCTATCTGCTCGTCTCGGCGGAGGTGTTTCTGGCCACCGCGGTGAACGGACAGTTCCGCATGTCGTTCCTCAACGTCGGTCCGACGGAGTTGCGCATCCTGCTCGCGATCGGCACGTTGACGCTGTTCGTGAAGCCGACGGTGTCGATGCTCGGGTTGGGCGAGTTCCTGCTCTTCGATGTTGGATTTGGCGTGGCCACTGTGGGCCTCGTCCTTGCACTCGTCACTTCGGCAGCTCGAACGACCGTCGCTCTGTATCGCGCAGAGCCATTGCCCGTCGTCGTGGAGGAACAGTGATGACGCCCAGGCTCAAGTGCCATTTCCAGGCGATCGCTGCAGCGGCAGCGATGGTCGCCAATACAACTGCGGCAACGGCGGAACCCTTGCAGGCTCGGACCGCGCAGGCCTGGAGTACCTACGTCGCGGCAACTGAGGTACGGATCGGCCGCGAATTGCAATCGCAGGGACGTTTTCTGGCGGCGGACTACTCCCCTGATGCGACGGCCACGCGAGACGCGCTGGCCCGCGGCACGATCGCCATCGCGAAATCGACGACGCGTGATGCGGGAGGCCGCTCCATTGCCGTACCGGACGGCCTGATCCAGCACTGGCGAGGCGCCGTGCTGCTGCCTGGCGTATCGCTCGACGCGCTGCTGAACCGGCTTCAACACCCCAACGAGCGTGGACCTCATCAGCAGGACGTGCTCGCCCTTCGCGTGATCGATCGTCAACCCGATCGGCTGAAGCTGGCGATTCGCATGACGCGTACCAAGATCGTGACGGTGACCTATGACACCGAGCATGCGATCGAATACCGCCGGCACGGACCTGGTCGCGCGTCCAGCCGAAGCGTCAGCGCGAAGATCGTCGAGATCGAAGGTGCTGGAACGACGTCCGAGCGGGCGCTGCCCGAAGGCCAGGATCGCGGATTCCTGTGGCGCATGAACTCGTACTGGCGCTACGAACAAGTGGCAGGGGGCGTGCTCGTCGAGCTCGAGTCGGTGACGTTGAGCCGGACGATTCCGCTCGGTCTCGGCACCATCGTGGAGCCCCTCATCGACCGCATCGCGCGCGAGTCGATTAACCGGACGCTCGAGAATCTTCGCCGCACCTACGCGCGCCGCGATCCAGTGCGATCGGCCGGGCTCGACTGATAAGTCGAAGCCCGACATAATCGCCAGGTCGAACCGGTCCGATAAGACGTTCATGCGAGCAATCGGCCTCGTCAGCGTCCTTCTTGCCCTCGGCACCGCATATTTCGTTTACAGCGCGCAGATGACGCAATCCGGAGCGTTGACGGCCCCGCCGCAACAGCAGATTGACGTCACCGGCATCCGGGCATCGCTGCTCGAGATTGGGCAGGCAGAACGCATGTACGTGAACGCCCACGGGGCGTACGGCACCCTCGAACAACTCCGGGCAGACGGCGCGCCAGAGCTCGGCACCGATCGGCGCGGGTACGCGTTCGATGTCGCGCCCGACGGCGCGCAGGGATTCAAGGCCACCGCCAGACCTGTCGATCCCGACAAATCGAGCTGGCCGACGCTGACGATCGACGAGACGATGCAAATCGCCTCGCGCTGAACGCACATGCTCAGCGGCGACGTCGCGATCGTCACCGGCGGCAGTACCGGCATTGGAGAGGCGATTGCGCGGCGCTTCGCTCGCGAAGGTGCGTCGATCGCCATCCTCGACGTCGACCTCGACGGCGCCCAGCGTGTGGCGTCGACGCTACCGGGTGGGACCGCAATGTGCATCCGTTGCGATGTCTCGGTCGAGGCCGACGTGGCTGCCGCCGTCAAGGCGGTTGTCGATCGCCACGGCAAGCTCGACATTCTGGTCAACAACGCCGGCATCCCTCCTCTCATCGCAGCGCTCGATGAGCTCTCCGAAGCGGACTGGGATGTCATGATGGACGTTCAGGCAAAGGGCTGCTTCTTGTGCTGCCGCCATACGATCCCGTACATGAAAGCTCAGCGTCGCGGCGCGATCGTGAACATCGCATCGCTCGGCGGCGTCAGAGGCCGGCCGTTCCGGCACACCTACATCGCCTCCAAGCACGCCATCGTCGGCTTGACGAAGTCGATCGCCCTGGAAGGCATCGCACACAACATCCGTGCAAATGCCATTGCGCCGGGTCCCGTGGACACGCGGGGCGAAAAGAAAGACTTCGACGCACACCGGGCCGCAGGTGGCTCTGAGATCAGCTTCGTGGTTCGGCCCGAGGCGATTGCCTGGGCGGCGCTCTTTCTGGTTGCCGGCGAATCGATCAACATCACGGGCGTCGTGCTGCCGGTCGACGCAGGCATCCTGGCTGGTTCCCTCGAACGCGGCCCGCTGAAATTTCCCACGCGCTGAACAAGCGGACAGAAGCTCAACAGATCAGAAGGCCCCGATCTTTAACACGGAGCCGCAGAGCTCCCATCGACGTCGCGCCGTTGGCGCACGCAGAGAAGAAAACCGCCGAATACCAGAGCGGCACGATTCTGGCTCTTGATATTCGGTGGTCTTCTTCTCTGCGTGTGGGCCGCGTCGCGGCCCACGACGTCGATACCGTCCACGGAGTCCACTCCGCACCCCACGGAGGCCGTCACGCTGCTTTGACGTCGAGAGCTCGTCTTCTGGTCTTCTGACCTTCTGTTTTCCTGAAGTTCTCCAAGTCTCCGTGTCTTCGTGTCCGTGTTGAATCGCCCTCCGTGACCTCGTGGCTCGTGTTGAAGCTCTCCCGCCGAATCTCCTAAACTCGTTTTTCCGATGGACGAACTCAACCCACAAGCCAAGGAAATGGCGGACGAGTCGATGGTCCGCACGCTTGCGGCGCAGGCTGACGCGATCTGGCCGCAGGAACGGCTGCTGTTCGATCGGTATCAATTACCTGCCGACGCAAACGTCCTGGATGCGGGCTGTGGCACAGGAGAGATATCGCGGCGCATTGGCGAGATGTTTCCGCGATCGCGCGTGCTGGGCATCGACATCATCGACACCCATCTCGACATCGCGAGACGCAGAAGCGCTCCGCTCGGGGAACGCATGCGCTTCGAGAATCGAAGCATCTTCGATCTTCGACTGCCCAGCGGCGATTTCGACCTCGTCCTGTGCCGCCACGTGCTCCAGGCCATTCCACATGCCGAACGCGCGATTGCCGAGCTCGCGCGGGTGACGAAGCCTGGCGGTTGGCTCCATCTGATTCCCGAGGACTATCTGATGATTCATTTCGAGCGCCGGACGATGGATCCGGATGATTTCTGGAGCGAAGGCCCTCGGCGCTTCGGCACGGCGACAGGCACCGACATGCGCATCGGCCGCCACTCCTATCGCATCCTGCGCCGGCTCGGCTTGTCGAATATCACCGTCGACTATGTTGTGGTCGATCCGCTGCGCGTGCCGCGCGAGACGTTTACGGCAATCTGGAAAGCGTGGCGTGACGGTTATGCCGACGCGGTTTCAACGCACACCTCGATCACGCGCGATAGTTTCGTTGCACACTTCGAGGACATGATTGCCACGCTCGAGGATCCGGACGGCTATGGTGTCTGGCACGTCCCCGTCGTCGCCGCGCAGGCTCCGTGACGATCGGGGTTCCTTGGGTTCCGAGGGTTCCTAGGGTTCCGGTTCCGCGGGGGGCGCCCGAATTTCCGAGCGCATCTAAAAGAAATGACGGCGTACTGAATGCACCGCCCACCGCGAACCGGGGAACTGGAACAGGAACCCCTGGAACCGACTGAGCGTTCCTATTCCGTCCGCAAAGCCACCAGGGGATCCACTCTCGAGGCTTTTTGTGCCGGGAAGTAGCAGGCGGCCACGCCGACCAGGGCCATCACCAGGACGACCGCAAGCAGCGTGATCGGATCGTGCGGCGAGACACCCGTCAACTGTGTCGCGATCACGCGCGTGGCGCCGAAGCTGGCGAACAATCCGATCGCGGCGCCGATGGCAATGAGCCGAAGCCCCATCACCGACACCATGCGCAAGACGTCCCGGCGTCCCGCGCCGAGTGCCATGCGGATGCCGATCTCTCGCGTCTGTCTCGCGACGGTGTACGCGATAACGCTGTACACCCCTATCGCAACGAGAAACAACCCGACACCCGCGAACACCGTGAGCAGGACGAGGCTGAACCTCGGCTCCGAATAGGAGAACTGCCTCAGGAACCCGTTCAGGGTACCTGTGAGCGTGATGGCGACGCCGCGATCGACCGCCCAGATCTCCCGGCGCACCGCCGCGAGCAGCGCCTCAGGATCGGTCTGGGTTCTGACGAGAATTCCGCGCTCGAACGCGCCAGTGACGGTGTAGGGAATAAAGGCCTCGGCGCGAATCGGATCGATGATGCCGCTGTTTTTGGCATCAGCGACGACGCCGATGACCTCGAACGACGGATTCTCGATTGCGTTGCCGTCCTGAAGCTTCTGCATCATCTTGAGCACGATCTGCCGACCGATCGGGTTCTCGCCGGGAAAGTATTTGTTGACGAATGTCTGGTTGATGACCGCCACTTTCCGCGCGGCGCTCACCTCGCTCGCCGACAGCGTGCGGCCGCGCAGAATTTTCAGGCCCAGCGTTCTGAAGTAGCCGTCGCTGCAGAGCTGGTAAATCGCTTCCCACCGTTCGGTATGTGTCTTCCCGGGGATGTCGATGTCAGTGCCGATACCGCCATACGGCGGCAGCGTGGTCG
Source organism: Vicinamibacterales bacterium (assembly GCA_963761975.1). GTDB lineage: Bacteria > Acidobacteriota > Vicinamibacteria > Vicinamibacterales > JAMQPK01 > JAMQPK01. Next base: position 651,491 of record CAVXIR010000006.1, on the reverse strand, counting down.
TTTCGGTCGCCGCGACGACGCCCGGCAGAGCGTGAAGCCGTGGCAACAGCGCTTCGAAGAATCGCTGTTTGGCCGCGGCCGTTTTGTACTGCTCGCGAGGCAACGGCAGGCGCGCGACGAGGATGTTGTTGGGATCGAGGCCAAGATCGACTGATTGCAGCTTCACGAAGTTCCGAATCAGCAGCCCCGCACCCGCCAGCAGCACAAGCGAGAGCGCGACCTCGCAGACGACGAGCGCGCTTCGCAGCTTGCCGCGCCGGAAGCCGCCGACGATTCCCCTGCCCGAATCCTTCAGCGGATCGGCCATGTTCTTCTTCACCGTCTGCAGCGCCGGCACGAGGCCAAAAACAATGGCGGTGAAGACAGCAACGCCCAGGCTGAACACCAGAACGGGAATGTTCAGGCGAATGTCTGCCTCGGTTGGGAACAGGCCTTGCGGCATCAGCCCTCTGACGCCCTGAATGCTCAGGTACGCGAACACACACCCGAGCGCAGCGCCGCACACGGCCAGCATCAGGCTCTCGATGAGCAGCTGCCGTATCAGCAGCCAGCGGCCGGCCCCGAGCGACGTGCGGATGGCCATCTCTTTCTCGCGCGCGGCCGCGCGCGCGAGCAGCATGTTCGCGACGTTGGTGCACGCAATGAGCAGCAGAACGCACACCGCCGCAAAAAGCGTGTACAGCGTTGTCCGGAACTGGCGAACGAGCCCGTCAACCCAGCTCACGACGTGGACGGTGAACTTGGGCGGGTAGTTGTCGGGATAGACCTTCGCAATCCGGCGCGCGACGACGTCCATCTCCGCGGTGGCCTGCTCGAACGTGATACCCCGCTTCAACTTCGCCTGAAACACGACGTAGCGACGCTGCTGCGCCGGATCCGCACGGTCGATCGTCATGGGCTTCCAGAGATCGGCGCCCTGCTTCGTGAAACGTGGCGGCATCACGCCCACGCAGGTCGTTGGCACGCCGTTGATCACAAACGTCCGACCCACGACGCTCGGATCCATGCTGTATTGCGCGATCCACATCTTCTGCGACATCACGAATACCGGAGGCGCACCCGGCTCGACATCGGACGGGACGAGCCCCCGGCCGAGTTGGGGCGCCACGCCCAGGAACCTGAACGTATTCGGGGTCATCAGGCCGGCGGCAAACTGCAGTGTGCCGTCTTTCGTCGTAAGAAGCGCGTCTTCGAAGCCACCGCCGATGACATCTTCGAAGACCTGACTTTGCTCCTGATAGTCGAGAAATTCCGGAGTCTGAAATGCCGTGCGTCCACCCGGCTCGGTTCGGCTGGCGTCGCGAATCTGGACGTACGCAATGCGATCGACGTCTGAGTACGGCGCGGGATCCAGCAGGACGTTCTGAATGACACTGAAAATGGCTGCCGCGCTGCCAATGCCCAGCGCCAGGGTCAGCACCGCAATGAAGGTGAAGGCGGGACGCGAGACAAGCCCGCGGAAGCCGTAGCGAACGTCCTGCCACACATTTTGAAACATGATTCCCCCTTAGACGACACCACGGCCCCTAAAGTTGTTTACTCCTAATACGTTGAAGCGACGGCAAGGTTGCGCCCCGTGAGACAATCTGGCATCCCACTCGATGCTGCGGCGGTTACCCCTTCTCCTTCCGGTCCTTCTGTTTGTCACCTCAACGACATCTCATGCGCAAAGCCGTGACGGCGAACCTCCGTCCAAGCGGGCCACGATCGTCCGCGTAGCCGACGGGGCCATTCGCGTTGACGGGCGTCTCGATGACCCCGCCTGGGAACAGGCGCCGGTCGTCAACGACTTCACGCAGAAAGAACCGGTGGAAGGCGCCGCGGCGACCGAGCGCATGGAAGTGAAATTCGTGTACGACGATGGTGCCCTCTATGTCGGTGCCCGGATGTATAGCGGGACTCCATCGGCGATTCAGGCGCCGCTCGGCCGTCGTGACAACATGGGCACACAGGCTGAGCACTTTTTCGTCTCGCTCGACACCTACCACGACCGCCGAACGGCGTACACATTCGGCGTGAGCGCCTCGGGGGTTCGTCTCGATCGTTATCATCCACGCGACGACGAAGAAAGTGCTGAAGCGGGTTTCGATCCGGTGTGGGAGGCAAAGACCGCGATCGATGGACAGGGATGGACGGCGGAGTTGTGGATCCCGTTCGCTCAGCTTCGATTCATTGAGCTGACCGATCAGGTGTGGGGCCTGAACATCGCCCGCTTTACGCCGACGCTCGAAGAGGAAGACTATTGGGTCGTCGTCCCGCGTACGCAAAGGGCATGGTCGTCGCGGTTCGGTGTGCTCGAAGGGATCCGCAACGTGCGGCCGAGCAGCCGCATCGAGCTGCTGCCGGTGGTAGTGGGATCCTCAACGCTGACGGCGAATCGTGATACGCGGAATCCGTTCGACGATGGGCGGAATCTGTTCGGGCGTGTCGGTGCCGATTTCAAAATGGGGCTGGGACCCAGCCTCACGCTCGAAGCCACGTTCAACCCCGATTTCGGTCAAGTCGAGGCGGACCCTGCCGAAGTGAATCTCACCGCGTTCGCGACCCGCTTTCCCGAACGGCGGCCGTTCTTCACTGAAGGATCCCGTCTGCTGACGACGCCCAACCAGTCGAAGTTCTTCTATTCGCGGCGCATTGGCGCCAGACCTGTCGGCCCGGCTTCGGGCGATTACGTCGACTATCCCGATGCGGCAACCATTCTGGCCGCCGGAAAGATCAGCGGCCGGCTGGCACAGAGGACATCGATTGGCGTGCTGGGAGCAGTCACGAGCGATGAGTCCGCACGGATCGCCGATGCGAACGGTTCGTCGATCAGGCGGCTGCAGGTCGGGCCGAGTGTCACGTATGGCGTCGGACGGGTACAGCAGGAATTCGGATCGCTGGGATCGACGGTCAGCGCGCAGGTGTCGATGCTGCACCGCAACGTCTCGGCAAGCGATCCGCTTGCCGAGCTTTTGGCCCGCAACGCGATCACGTACGGAGCCGACACCCTGATGCGCTTCAAAGGCGGCGAATACGAGTTCGTGTGGGCGGGGCTCGGAACGTTCGTGAGCGGTGAGGCCAAGGCGATCGAAAGCATCCAGCGGGCACCCGAGCACTACATACAGCGGCCCGACAAGGACTACGTGCCGCTGGATCCCTCGCGGACGTCACTCGCCGGCTACTCGCAGACCATGAGCTTCAATCGCATCAGCGGCCGGCACTGGCTCTTCGGTGTGTCGTCGATTTACGACAGCGTCGCATTCGAAGCGAACCAGATCGGTCAGATGAATGGCGCCGACGGCATCCAGCCCAATGTCAACGTCACGTATCGCGAAACACGGCCCGGCAAGATGTTTCGGAGCTACTCCATTCGGCTGAGCCAGCAGAACGAGTGGAACCACGGCTGGAACCGTCAGTCCGGCACCATCGGCTCGACGATCAACCTGACCTGGCTGAATTTCTGGACCTCGTCATTCGGCGTGACTCGACTGTTTCGCGGAGAAGACGCCAAGCTCACACGCGGCGGCCCGCTTATGGGAATTCCTCACGGCTGGACGATGAGCGCATCGGTCGGCAACAGCGCGACGGCGCAAACGCGGTGGACGGGATCGGCAACGGCGGGACAAAACGAGCTTGGCGGCATGACGCGGCGGGTCAACGGCTCGTTCTCGTTTCGGCCCGGACCTCGCTGGCAGCTTTCAGTCGCGCCGTCCTACGAGCGCCTGATCGACCCACAGCAATACGTGTCGACGTTGCCGGGTGGCCGGCCCGAGACGTTCGGCAGCCGCTACGTGTTTGCCAACATCGAGCGCAGCACGTTCGCCAGTGAGTTTCGCATGAGCTTTACCTTGAAGCCTGACGTCAACCTCGACGTCTACGCCGAGCCGTTCGCGGCCTCGGGCCGCTACTACGATTACGGTGAGCTCCTGGCGCCGTCGAGCCTCGAGCGCATTTCGTATGGCACCTCCGGCACACGGCTCGTGCTCAACGAAAACGGCGACCGCGTGGTGACGGCGGGCAATTCCTCGTTCACGCTCAGGCATCGCGACTTCAACGTCCGCTCGTTTCAGAGCAACGTCGTGATGCGATGGGAATGGCGTCCGGGCAGCACGCTCTTTGTCGTGTGGCAGCAGAATCGCGACGCCCAGGACACGAGCGGCGCGCGGGTTGGCCTGGGCGATGTCCTTCGTTCGGTGCGATCCCCGGGCACTAACATTTTTCTTGTCAAGACATCTTTTTGGTTACCGGTATCTTGATGCATCAAGTCACGGCAGATGGATGATGGCAGATGGCAGAAAGCGTCATATGCCCTCTGCCATTTGCCCTCTGCCATTTGCCCTCTGCCCTCACAGCGTCAGTGGACGGCCCGAGCCCGCCGGGACACGAGCGTCGGTGTCGCGTAGGTGAGCCGACGCCAGAGCCATTCCATGGGTCCCGATGCAAAGTGCTGCAGCCACCACGCGCTCAGTGCCAACTGCGCGCTGTAGATGCCGACGGTCGGCAGCAGGCCGACCAGCGGATTGACGCGCCCATAGAGGCCTCCGCCCCAGCTGTAGTAGATCGTGGTGCAGACCAGGCTTTGAAGCAAATAGTTGCTCAGTGCCATCCGGCCGACGGCGCCGAACGGCCGCAGCCACTCGCGCCACTGTGCCTTCTGCCATAACAATGCGAGTGTCGATGCATAAAACAGGCTGCCTGCGGGCAGTCCGATTGCGATCGACAACCCGATAACCCAACCCATAACCGACGGTGTCATCGGCGCGGGATGAAAGATCTCGTTCAGCGCCATTGCGAGCGCGTTGAACAGCACGCCGATCCATAGCCCATGCTTCTGACATCGGCGCAGCAAATCGGCTTTCGACGGCAAGTCGCGAATGATGCCCTGTCGCCACACCCACAATCCGAACAGAAAGATCCCCAGCACGCGCGGATAAAAGAACACGAGACCGAATCCCATGAACGGCAGCGATTTGAAGTTCTGCGTCACGATTTCTGCGTAGCTCCCCGTGCCATACACGCCGATGATGCGCTGCAGTTCCTCGGGTGTCGTGGCTGGAGGCGAGGGGATCTGCACGCCGGCCGAACGCAGCGCCATCATCACCGCGGACAGCAGCAGCGGCCAGGCATACAGCACCGCCGACCATATCAGGAGCGTCTTCTGCGAGCGCTTCCGGAAAAGCATCAGAAGGAACCCCATCAGCGCGTACGGCGCCAGGATATCGCCCCACCAGATCAGCAGGAAATGGAGCAGGCCCAGGACTAAGAGGATTGCCAGGCGGCGCACGTAGAATGCCCGCGACTCGACGCCGCTCCGATCGGCCCGCTCCATCTGAATCGCGAACCCGATGCCGAACATGAACGCGAAGAGCGTGATGAACTTGCCCTGAATAAAGAAGTCGACAAACGCCTGGGCGATGCGGCTTGTCGTGTCGGTCCACATCAGCGTGTGATCGAAATAGGCCGGGAGCGGTCCGCTGAAGCCGCGCATGTTGGCTGCGATGATGCCGAAAAGCGCCGCGCCCCGAAGGACGTCCAGCACCTCTATGCGCTCGCCGGCCGAAACAGGTCTCATCGCCATGATGGCTCCTCGCGGCGCAGCGCCGTGTCGCAGCAAACGGTCTTGCGGATCTGGCTGAAAGGAGACTAGTCTTACTTCAAACCATCGATGATTCGCAATGAAAATTGGGCCAATGCTCTCTCGACGTGACATCCTTCTCGGCGGAATGATGGCCGGCGTCTCCGGACTCGTCAGCAGCCGCACGGGCTACGCAACCGCATCACAGCCAGTCACGAAGGTGAACTTCGACGTGCCGCCAAACGCGACGGACTGTGCCGTGCACGTGTACGACCCGAAACGCTTTCCATACTGGCAGGGACGCAGCTACACACCAGAGCCCGCGACCCTCACCGAGCTTCGCCAGTTCTTGCAGACCCTCAAGCTCGACCGCGTGGTGGTTGTCCAAGCGACGTCCTACGGCACCGATAACGCGTGCGTCGTCGCCAGCATTCGCGAGCTCGGCAGCCGTGCGCGCGGTGTCGCGATCATCGACGAGAAGACTCCCGAGGCCTCCCTTGACGACATGCACCAGGCAGGCGTCCGAAGTGTTCGCCTCACGCTCAATAATGCAACGAGCGATCCGGCAGCGGCGCGACAACGCCTGAAGATGACCGTCGACCGTCTGAGGATGAGAAAGAACTGGAGCCTGCAACTCTCTGCGAACGCCGCCACGTACGAGATCCTTCGTGACGATCTGGTGGCGATGCCGATGACGCTTGTCGTGGACCATTTCGGTCAGGTGCAAGTCGCCGATGGCCTGGGACAGCGCGGGTTTGCCACGATCCTCGAGCTCGTGAAATCCGGAAAGGCGTACGCGAAAATTTCGAACGCCGACAGTCTCGCGCGACAGCCGGACATGTCCGACGTCACGCCGTTCGCCAAGGCACTCATCAGCGCGAACCCGCAGCGCATCGTCTGGGGCACGGCATGGCCGCACCCAACACCGGGCGCCGCCCGCACGCCGACCGACCTTTCTCCTCATCGACAAGTCGACGACGGCCGCGCCATGAATATTCTGCCTGTGTGGGTGCCGGACGCGGCAACACGGCGGATGATTCTGGTTGAAAATCCGGCAAGGTTATATGGGTTTTCGTGATCGTGTTCCGGGTTGCGGTTCGTGGAGTTCGTCGGTTCGACGGTTTGTGGGTTCGTGCGGTTCGTGCGGTTCGTGGGTTCGACGGTTTGTGGGTTCGTGAGGTTCGTGGGTTCGTCGGTTCGTGGGTTCGTGAGGTTCGTGGGTTCGTGGAGTTCGTAGGTTCCTGTCGGTAGGGCTCGGCTTTAGCCGAGCATATGGTTATGCCCATCTACGAATATAAATGCCGCGGCTGCGGTAACCGCTTTGAAAAGATCGTTTACGGCTCGAGCCAACTCGATTGCCCGTCCTGCCACAGCGCCGATCTCGAACGCTTACTGTCGACCTTCGCGGTGTCATCCTCCTCCACACGCCCGAGCGAGGCGCCGACCGCTTGCGGTACGTGCGGCGATCCGCGAGGACCGGGGGCGTGTTCGACGGATTAGATCTAAAGATCTAGATCCCTAGATCCCTAGATCCATAGATGATAGTTTCACCTCATGCATCACCTTATCGCAGTCGCATTGATTGCCGTGCTGAGCGGGTGCGCGCGCGAGCCGGCACCACCCACTCCGCAAGCGCCAACGGCTCCGAAACTCGACGTCGAGGAGCTCAGCGCCGCTGAAGCGCGCGAGCGGATGGCGGCCGGCACGCTCACGTCGGGTGCGCTGACGCGGGCCTACCTGGATCGCATTGCGGCGATCGATGACGCAGGTCCGACGCTGAACGCTGTCATCGAGGTTAATCCGTCGGCCCTGACCGACGCCGACGCGCTCGATGCCGAGCGCAAGTCTGGAAAAGTGCGTAGTTCCCTGCACGGCATCCCCATCTTGCTCAAGGACAACATCGATGCGGTCGGGATGGTCAACTCTGCCGGCTCGATCGCGCTTGCCGAGAACCGACCCAAAAACGACGCGTTCATCGTCACGCGGCTGCGCGATGCCGGCGCGGTGATTCTTGGCAAAGCAAATCTGAGCGAATGGGCGAACTTCCGTTCGCCCCGATCGACGTCGGGCTGGAGCTCGAGAGGAGGACAGACCAAGAACCCGTACGTGCTGGATAGAAATCCGTGCGGCTCCAGCTCGGGCACCGGCACGGCGATCGCCGCCAGCCTTGCCGCCATCGGCGTCGGCACCGAAACGGACGGGAGCATCATTTGCCCCTCGTCTGTCGCGGCGCTCGTCGGCCTGAAACCCACCGTCGGCCTCGTCAGCCGCCGCGGCATCATTCCGATTTCCATCTCGCAGGACACGGCAGGGCCGATGGGCCGGACTGTTGCCGACATCGCGCTTCTGATGAACGCGCTTGCTGGAGCAGACGACGAGGATCCCGCCGGTTCCTCGGCGAAAGACCATATCCCGGGCGATTACACGTCGTCTCTCAAGGCCGATGCGCTCAAGGGCCGGCGTTTTGGTGTCCTGCGGCAGGCGATGGGATTTCATCCGGCGTCGGACGCTGGTGTTGACAAGGCGATCGACGTACTCAAAGCGCAGGGGTCTGAAGTTGTCGACCTGAAGCTCGCTGCCTACAACGCGTGGGATGCACCCGAGCTCGAAGTGCTGCTGTACGAATTCAAAGACGGTCTCAACCGGTATCTCAAAAGCAGCGGTTCACCGCATTCGTCGCTCGAGGCGTTGATCGCCTTCAACAAGGCGAACGCAGACAAGGTGATGCCGTTCTTTGGCCAGGAACTGTTCGAGCGGGCGCAGGCGAAAGGCCCGCTCACCGATGGCGACTACAAGAAGTTGCGGGACGATGCACGAAGGCTGGCGGGAAAGGACGGGCTTCTCGCCGCACTCGATCGCAACAAACTGGACGGCATCATCACGCCGAGCGTGTCGCCGGCGTGGCCGACCGATCACGTCCTCGGCGATCGTGTTCTCGGCGCCGGGTATGGCGCCGCCGCCGTTGCGGGCACGCCGAGCATCACAGTGCCCATCGTCGAGGCGTACGGACTTCCGGTGGGCGTCACGATCATGGGTCGTGCGTACAGCGAGCCGGATTTGATTGGGTTCGCCTATGCGATCGAGCAGGCAACGAAGGCGCGGAAGCCGCCGCAGTTTCAGCCCACGTTGCCGTAGCTAGAAATCAGACAGCAAGCTACTCCGTTCGTAACGCGAGCGTCGGGCTGATTCGTGTGGCTCGGCGGCTTGGAAAGTACGCGGCCACCAACCCGGTTACGAGCATGACAGCCACGACCGCGCGACACGTGTCGAAGGTCAAGGTGTTTGAGTTACGCTTGCAGGCTTGAGAGGTCGCTCCATGTTGTTGAAGATCCTGACGGGCGTTGCCATCCTCAGTTCATGTCATGTCGCGATCGCTCACAGCGCTCAAGCGCCGGCTTCACCGCCAACTGCCAATGTCCAACTCGTCGAGGCAGCACGCGCGGGAGACATCGCCGGAATGGAAGCGGCGCTCGCTCGGGGAGCAAGCGTCAATGGAACCTCGAGGTACAACGTCACGCCGTTGATCGCCGCGGCGATGAGCGGCCGGGCTGAGGCCGTGAAGTTTCTCGTGGCGCGGAGCGCCGACGTCAACGCCCAGGACAGCTTTTACCGCTTCAACGCCGGCAACGCGGCGCTCTCGAACGGCCACACCGACATCTCGCTGTTTCTTCTCGACCACGGATGGCAGGGCACGCGCGACGTGCTGATGTTCGCTGTGCAGTCTGATAACGCCGCGCTCGTAAACGCCGTGCTCGCCCGAAAGGTGACGCGTCTGGACATCGAGCCGGTGATGAGTACCGCGGAGCGCATGAAAAGGGCGTCGCTCCTCCCTATTCTTAAAGCATCGCTCGACGCACTGCCTGCCGACACGACGCCCGCATTCCAGGTTGACCCCGCTACGCTTGGGCGCTACGCGGGAACGTATCGATCGAACACGCCCGACATCACGCTGACGATCACAGCTGAGGGAGGCGCCCTCACGGCGCAAATCGTGGGGCAGCCTTCCTTTCGACTCGTCCCCTCAGCCCCAGGCGTCTTTCGTGTGCTCGAAGTGAACGCCACGCTGACGTTCAACGAGCGCGGCGGGCTGATGGAGTCGATACAACTCGTGCAAGGCCCCGCCACGCTCGTCCTGGGGCGCACGGCAACGGGAACGGCCGCCGCCGCATCCACCTCCGCGCTCAGTTCGCCTAACGCTACGGTGGACAAGCCCAACGCACCTAGCGCACCCAACGCACCTGTCGCACCTATCGCACCCAACGCACCTGTCGCACCTATCGCACCCAACGCACCTGTCGCACCTATCGCACCCAACGCACCTAGCGCACCTGTCGCACCGAGAAATTGGTCGTCATTTCGAGGAAACGCGGGCAGCGGTAACGCTGACGGTCAGCGCGCCGTGACCGAATGGGACGTGGCGAGCGGGAAAAACATCAAGTGGAAGACGCCGATACCTGGCCTTGCCAACTCGAGTCCGATCGTGTGGGGCAATCGGGTGTTCGTGACGACCGCCATCAGCAAGACCGGTGATAAGACCTTTCGGACCGGTCTCTACGGTGACGTGAAGCCGGTGGACGATCTGTCCGAGCACGACTGGAAGATTTATGCGCTCGACAAGGCCACCGGGAAAGTCGTCTGGGAGCGGACCGCATTCTCCGGCTCGCCAAAAACCAGGAGGCATCAGAAAGCGACGCAGGCGAATTCCACGCCGGTCACCGACGGACGCCGCGTCATCGCCGCATTCGGATCGATCGGCCTGCTGATCGCGTGGGACATGAACGGCAAGGAGATGTGGCGTCATGACCTCGGCATTCTCGAAAGCGGATGGTTCTTCGATCCCACCGTTCAGTGGGGGCATTCGAGCTCGCCCATCATTCACGGCAACTCCGTCATTCTGCAGGCAGACATGCAGAAGGGTTCGTATATTGCCGCCTGGGATCTGAACACCGGCACGCAGCTGTGGAAAGCCGACCGGCCGGATGAGATACCCACATGGGGCACGCCGGCTATCGCGAGCGCGCGTTCAGGACGACACGAACTCGTCACCAACGGGACAAAAATTCGCGGCTATGACCCGGCGACCGGCAGGCTTCTCTGGACGCTCGGGCCCAACTCTGAAGTCACCGTCGGGACTCCGGTGAGCGGTCATGGACTGGTCTTCGTCACCGGTGGTTATCCACCCGTGCGCCCGATTTATGCGATTCGACCCGGCGCCGGCGGCGACATCTCCCTCCCCAAGGGGAGTGACTCGTCCGACGCCATCGCATGGAGCAACTTGACTGATGGCACTTACATCCCGACGCCGCTCGTCTATGGAGAACACCTGTTCACCATCAACAACAACGGCATCGTGAACGCCTACAACGCGACGACGGGTCAGCGCGCGTTTCGCGGACGCATCGGCGAGGGGGGCGCGTTCTCGGCATCACCGATCGCCTCAGACGGCCGCCTCTACGTCGCCAGCGAGGACGGCGAAATTTACGTCGTCACGGCCGGTCCGGGACTCACCCAGATTGCAAAAAATGACATGAAGGAAGTCATCATGGCCACACCGGCCATCTCGGATGGTTTGATCGTCGTGCGAACGCTCGGGAACGTTTACGGCATTGCGCAGTAAGGAGGCAGCATGGCTAGAACCGTCTCGCTCCTCTGTTTGTTCCTCGTTCTGGCCGTGCCGCAAGGCCCTGTCATCCTGGCTCAAGACGCGAAGGCCGTGCTGCTTGCGGTGTCGAAGAACATCGGCGCCGACAAACTGCAGTGCGTCACGTACTCGGGAACAGGGTACGGGGGGGCAGTCGGGCAGAACTTCACTCCGCGAGATGACTGGCCTCGAGTAGAGCTGGCCAGCTATACGAAGACGATCAATTTCGACACGCGATCTGCGCGAGAGGAGCAGGTACGCCGTCAAGGCAGTTTTCCAGCGCGTGGCGGCGGCGGCATGCCATTACAGGGCGAGGTGCGACAAATCAATCTGGTGAGCGGCGACCACGCCTGGGCGTTGCAGGGCACGAACGTCACACCGCAGCCGATAGCCTCTGCACAGCGGCAGCTCGACATCTGGCTCACTCCACACGGATTCCTCAAAGCTGCGCTCGCCTCGACGAACCCGGTCATGCTGACGCGCTATGAAGGCGGCGAAGGGGGCGGCAAACAGCGCGTCAACATGATCTCGATCACGGCTCTCGGCCGCTACAGGGTGAACGCCACGATCAATTCCGAGAACCTGATTGAGCGCGTGCAGACGTGGATCCCCAACCCCGTGATCGGAGACATGTATTACGAGACGGTCTACAGCAACTACAAAGACTTCGGCGGCGTGAAGTTTCCGGGAACGTTCCACCATCACGACGATCTCGACGACACGTCGAGCGGCAACCCGGTCGTTCGCGGCGGGCATCACGGATTCGAGCTGCGAGTCAATGATGTGCAGCCGAACGTCTGCGGAGAGGCCATCGCGGTACCGGACGTGGTGCAGAAGGCCACCATGCCTGCGGTAAGAGTTGAATCACAGAAGCTGGCAGAAGGCATCTATCTTGTTGGGGGAGGATCGCATCACAGCGTTGCGGTCGAATTTCGCGATTTCATCGCAGTCGTCGAGGCACCGCTCAACGAGGAGCGGTCGCTCGCGGTCATCGCCGAGGTCAGAAAGTTGATTCCCAACAAACCGATCAACTTCCTCGTCAACACGCACCATCACTTCGATCACTCGGGAGGTCTGCGAACATACGTTCACGATGAAGGCTCCGCCATCATCACACACCGCGGCAACCGCGACTTCTACAGCCAGGAAGTGTTGTCGCTGTCGAAACAACGGACGCTACAGCCAGACAGATTGTCGCTGTACCCACCCGAAGAAGCCGCCGAAGGCTATCAGTTCGAGACCGTGACCGAGAAATACACCCTGAGCGATGGCATCCGGACGATGGAAATGCACAACATGCAGGGACTCAATCACGTCGAAGGCATGTTGATCGCGTACCTGCCCATGGAACGGATCGTCATCGAGGCCGACTTGTATTCGCCTTCCGCCGCCGGCGCAGCGCCGGCACCTCCGACTGCGTCGGCAAAGACCTTCCTGAACAACGTGCGGCGGCTGAGGCTCGACGTGGCGACGATTGTCCCTATTCACGGATCCGTTGTGCCCTGGAGCGAGTTTCTGAAAGTGATGGGAACGCAGTGACGCTGTAAGAGTCAAATAAGAGTCTCGGAGTCTCGGAGTCTTTGAGTCTCGGAGTCCCAAGAGTCACAAGAGTCGGAGAGTCTAAGGAGTCGACGACTCGTCAGACTCTCTAGACTCGCCAGACTCTCTAAGACTCTCCGACTCTATGACTGTCCGACTCTCCGACTCCATGACTCCCCGACTCCTAGACTCTTGACTAACACCATTCACTCTTATCCACGACGTTGATCAACGGCTCCCCTGTCGCAAACCGGCGAGCGTTGTCGACGATGACGGCTTGCCTCGCGGGCTCGAGGTCTGGGCCGTCAGAGGCCGCGTGGGGCGTCAGCAGGACGCCAGGCGCGCTCCATAGCGGGTGGTCGTGCGGAAGCGGTTCAATTTCGTAGACGTCGAGTCCGGCACCGGCAATGACACCACCGCGCAAGGCCTCGTTCAGATCGTCGAGCTTCGTCGTCATGCCGCGGCCGATGTTGATGAAAAACGCCGACTTCTTCATCAGCCTGAAGCGCTCGGCGTCAAACAGGCCCTCTGTCTTCGGCGTATGGGGCATCGTGAGAATGACGAAGTCGGCGCGCGGCAGCAACCGATCCAGATAGTCGGGCGGATGCAGTTCCGCCACTCCAAAGGGAGCTTTCGTCACGCGCAGATCGACGCCGATCACGTGCATGCCGAACATCGCACACAGCTGCGCGGTGCCGGCCCCAATGCTGCCAACGCCGACGACAAGAGCGGTCGCCCCCGGGAGATGGACGACCGGCGCAGGATTGCTCGGTTCCCACCTGCGCTCGTTCTGCCGCCGCACGTACACATGGAAGCCGCGCGCGAATCCCAGCACGTAGGCCATGATGTGTGCGGGAATGCGATCGGCGAAGATACCCCGCAGGTTCGTCACCGTGACAGGATGCGCGATGAGCTCCGGATGGTAATACCCGGCCGGCGGCGCGGCTTGCGGCGCCTGCAGCCATCGCAGCTGCCGCGCATGGCGAAGCACCTTGGAGCTCAGCGTGCCGTAGGCCGCGTCTGCGCTCGTGATTTCGCGCATCGCGTCCTTTTCCGTTTCTGCCACGACGATCGTCGCGTCGGGAACCGCGTTCGCGATGAGCCGGGCCAGTTCACGCGTGTTGGCGTCCTGGGGCGGCAGCATCAAGAAGCGGAATTTCACGGCAGGAGCCTAACCTAACAAAGGAACAAGGAAAACGAAAAAAGGAATAGTATTCGTCAGGCCGCGATTTGAACTGATTGGCAGGTACACCGTGAATCAAGTGATGTATACCACGGCCGCGCTCGTTGCGGGTTTGACGATCGCGATCGTCAAACAAGTGAAGCCAACGTGGGAAGACCTTCCCGCTCTTCTTCTCACGAACGACAAAGTTGAGCTGACGATCGTGCCCGAAGGGGGCGCGATGGCGCAGATCCTTTTGAAAGACGACAAGGAGAAGCTGAACCCGCTCTGGAATCCGTACTGGATTGCGCGTCAAGCCGGGTTGAATCGCCCGACGAATTTCTATCGCGGACATTTTGTGTGCGTCGACGGCTTCGGTCCAGTTGCAACCGAAGAGCGCGCTGCCGGGTTGCCGATGCACGGCGAAGCTCACACCCTGCCGTGGGAGCCGCGGTTCAACCGAAAGGAAGGGAACACGACCAGCGCATCCTTCTCTGTCAATCTTCCGTTGTCTCACGAAGTGTTCACCCGCACATACCACCTCGTCGATGGAGAAAACATCGTCTGGGTCGAAAGCGAGCTGACGAGTCTGCTGGCCTTCGATCGGCCCGTTTTCTGGGGAGAGCATGCTACGGTCAGCGCACCGTTTCTGGAGCCAGGAAAGGTTGCCGTAGATATGCCGGTCACGCGATCGAAGACCAAGGCCTATCAACCGGCTCCGACGCGGCGGCTCCAGTCATACGTCGACTTCAGCTGGCCAATGGCGCCGACTCTCGACGGCAAGCTGTTCGACGTTCGAACAGCACCCATTGCGTTGAACACCACCGATCACACGACCTCGTTGCTCGATCCGTCACGCCGGCTCGTATTCGTGACTGCCCTTCATCTCGAAAAGAACCTGATGATCGGCTGGGTGTTCAGGCGGGAGGAATATCCATGGGTGCAAACGTGGCTGTCCTACCCGGGCCCGAACAGAATGACGCGAGGGCTCGAATTCGCGACACAGCCGTTCGACCTGACGCGGGCCGATGTGCTGAAGAACGGGCCCCTCTTCGAGACGCCGGTGTTTCGCATCCTGCCGGCGAAATCGAAGATTGAATCGAGCTTCCTGATGTTCTATGCAGCCGTACCGGACGGATTCCAGAAGGTGGATGACGTGCGGCTTGAGGGCGGCAAGCTGGTCATCGAAGACCGCGGCAACAAAAGGACGATTACTCTGGCCGCGTCGCGAAGCCTTTGAACCATCGCAGTTTAGGGGCAGTCTTACGCCTTGCCCCCCCTGGCCGAACCTTGCAGCTGGCTTTAACGTTTTCTCCGATCGATGGACACTTTTGTCTCGATTGGTGGGAAGTCCTAGAGTATGCTACCGCGCCATCGCAAGCCTCCCCAAGCGCCTGCCGTTACCCGACGGCTCACTCGTCGTGGTGCGCATCGTCATTGCTGCGCTCGCGTTTCGCCTCATCTCGGCGATTCTCGCGCTGCTGGTCAACCTCTCGTTCCCGCTTCAGCAACGCGAGCAGTTCACGGTTTTCGAATCGAGAAGCCCTTTCTGGGACACGTTCGCGCGCTACGACTCGGGCTGGTATCAGCAAATCGCGTCAAACGGATATGTCTTCGTGAAAGGTGGACCGTCGGTCGGCGTTGGCAAGCCCGGCAAGATCGCGTTCTTCCCGCTGTATCCGGTCTCGATGCAGTATACCGGCCGGCTGTTCGGTTCGAGCAAGGCCGACACGTACAAGGGAGGCATCCTCGTCTCGTGGATATCGTTCATCGCGGCGTCGGTCGGCCTGTTTTTCCTGGCGAAGCTCGATCTCAATCCTAGCGAGGCGGAGAGGGCCGTGCTGCTCACGATGGTCTTCCCCTTCAGCTTCTTTTTCGGATTGGTTTATACCGAAGCCCTGTTTCTCATGCTGACCGTTTTCAGCTTCTACGGGTTTCGTACTCGACACTGGATACTTGGCGGTCTCGCAGGCGCGCTGGCGACGGCCACACGGCCAACGGCATTCTCATGCTGCCGGCGCTGGCATGGGTGGCGTACCGCGCCGCGCAGCCAACCGCACGCGATCGCTCACTCGCGGCGCTTGGTCTGGTGCTCGTCGCTGCCGGTGTCGGTGGGTACTCGCTGTACGTCTATCAACTGAGCGGCAATCCGTTAGAGTGGGCGCTGACGATTCAGCGATGGGGTTATCCCCTGGGTGGACCGCCATGGACGGCGCCGATCCGGCTCATAAGCGATCTGGCGACGCATCCGTACGACTACCTTATCAGCGATCCCATGGCTCGCTACGACACGCTGTACGGCATCACTGCCATCGCTTTCCTGATCATGACGCCATTGGTGTGGATGAAGCTCGGCGCTGCTTACGGCCTCTTGATGCTGTTGAACTTGTGGGTGCCGCTCTCATCAGGCGTGTTCGAAGGGCTCGGCCGATACTGCTCGGTCTTGTTTCCGGCTTTTATCCTGCTGGCCACGATCCGGTCGCACGCGGTCGCCACCGGCATCGTCGTTGTCTTTGCGTTGTTCTACACGCTTGGGCTCGCGCTGTTCACGAGCATTCATCCGATCTTCTGAGCCGTTTCGCGCCGTTTCACCTCGCGGTCCAGATCGAGCGTTTCTGCACGGGAAGTGGCATAGGGCCTTTTAGAGCGTTTTCGGTCTCTGTGTAGCGAACGGCGAGTCGTCCGTCGTTGGTGGACGCTCGGCTCTCGCACGTCGCGCCGGGCGACCACCACCGCGCCGCGGCGGGGCACGCAGGCGGCGGTCGCGAACCATCACGAGCGAGGCGACGTACTCCCGTGACCGGAAAATGCATCTGCAGCGCGTACGAAGCCTTGGGAGCTGAGCGAAGGGCGCTCCCATCGCGTAATCGGAATGGGCCGCGAAGATGCATTTTCCCGCCTCGTCGAGCTGGTTCGTGACCGCCGGCGGCGTGCCCTGCCGCGACGACTGGCCGCGGCTACACACATACCGAAAACGCTCTAGCCCTGTCGCGGTGATCCCCGCTGGCGGTGCGAACGCATACATCCGGTGACGAACTGAACCCTAACCCTCGCTCTCGAACAGCCGAAACCCTGCCGACGTGAAGTCCGGATCGAACGCAAACGCCGTCGTCACCTGCCGCTTCCGCATGACGAGAAAGCTAATCTGATCCACGAAGCTGATGTGACGTTTCCTGGACCGTTCGAGCTGGTGAATGCCAGCGTTGTGCAGATCTTCGTCGACCCACTCGACGACAAACGCGTGTGAGTCCTTTGCGAGCTTGGTCGCCGAGGGAAGACCGAGGCGCGCCTGCAGGAGCGCCAGCGACTCGACCAGCACGTAATTGTGAGTGAGTAATTCTTCCCGACTGTCCAGGATGGCTTGCAGCCGGCGAACGGCTGCACGATGATTCGCATCGGCCACGTCCGCCCAGGCGTAGATCGCGGAGGTGTCGAGAAAGATCACTTCTTGAATGCCGCGGCCAGGGCCGCGTCGTGCTTTTCGGAGATCGGCGCAAGTCGGTCCGGCTTCGAGCGGCCGGCGCCCACGGACAGGAACTGGCTTGCACGCGTCGGCTTCTGCGGGCCGCCAGCATGGCCTTCAAGGCCGTGCGCAACGATTTCGCGCACGAGCGAGGAAATTGATCGCTCCTGGCGAAACGCCTGCCGTCTCAGCCGGCGATAGGTCTCCGGGTCGAACTGGATGAGGGCCCGTTTCATCGTGTCATCATGATATCATGATGACAAAACCGGCCGGCACATCGCATACACTTGCCCATATGGGGTCGCCTTGAGTTGGCTCGTGTTCGCCGCCATCACGGCGGTCATGACGGCGTCGGCCATCCTTCAAGGCGCCGTCGGTTTCGGTCTGGGCATGCTCGCCATTCCGTTTCTCATTTATCTCGATGTCCGTTACGTGCCCGGCCCGCTGCTCGTGGCGGCCTTGTCGCTGCACACGCTCGTGCTGCGTCGCGACTGGCACGGTGTCGATTCGTCCGGGCTGGCGATGCTGCTCAGCGGCCGCATGCTGGGCACGATTCCGGCCGCGCTGCTGCTCGCCTGGCTGCCGCTCGAGAGCATGAAACTGCTTCTCGCCGGCGTCGTGCTGGCTGGAGCGCTCATGGGCGTTCTGCATTCGGGAGCCCCTGCGACGAGGCCAGTGCTCTTCGCCGCCGGCACCGTCTCTGGATTCATGGCAACCGCAGCCGGATTGGGCGGGCCGCCGGTCGCGCTCGTCTATCAGCGCGAAACAGGCCTGCGCCTGCGCGGCACGCTCGCGGCGTACTTCATCATCGGCACCATCGTCTCGCTGTTTGCGCTTGCGTGGGCCGGGCGATTTGCGGGTGAAGAGCTGCGCCTGGGGCTTCTTCTCGTTCCAGGCACCGTCCTCGGATACTTCCTGTCGCGTCCAGCCGCAGCGTATCTGGATGCCGGCTATACGAGAGTGGCCGTGCTCGCCGTGTCTGCCCTCGCCGCCGTCAGCGTGATCGCGACGGTGTTGATGTGAGTGTGGCGCTGCGCAACGACAAGATTCACCACGGAGACATCAGAGTTCACAGAGGAGAAGGATGGTTTCCCCGTGCTCTCTGGATCTCTGCGGTAACTCCGTTGCAACAGCCCGCACTACAGCATCGTGAAAACTGAGTAGAGCCGGACATTACGTGCGGCGGTTACGGTCCGCCTAGAGCGTTTTCGACTTATACGTGGTTCGTACGAAGAATCTCCTAAATCGAGATCTTTGACACAGAAAGCACGGAGCACCTCATCGACGTCGCGCCACCGGCGCACGGGCCGCGCCACGCGGCCCACGACGTCGATGCCCCCATAGAGAGCCCCCTGACGCCACCCCGCAGAGGCTGTCACGCGCGTCGTGCCCCGTCGTGGCGTCGGGTTCTTCCGGTTTCCTCGGCGGCTCGGCGGCTCTGCGTCGAAACTGACCCGTTCAGGTGTTTGACAACTACAGCGAAGTAAAAACGACTAAAGGCGGACACTACGTACCTCACGTACGTCAGTTGCCCGTCTCGCGTACGAGGCCCTCTCTGCCCAGGTAAGGCGGAATCGCGAGTCAAAACAGGCGGCAATTGGTTGGACCGGAGTGCGCCTGCACGTTTTGGCCCCGGATTCCGCTTACGTATGCAAGGAGGCCCCTTTCATGAACCTCGACACACGCGTTTCTTCACGTGCGCTATCGACCCTCGTAGTTTCTTGTGTCGCCGTCCTCGGCAGCGCCGACGCTCACGCCCAGGTGAGCTGCAACGCCACGCCGATCGTTTCAGGGCTCATCTCGCCGTTGGGGATTGCCCAGTCGAGTCTGGGCAACCTGATCGTGTCGGAGACCGGCGCCCTCGGCGTGCTTCACAGCGGCCGCATCTCGATCGTCGATCGGCGCGGCGGCCGGCGGACGCTCGTCGACGGGCTGCCTTCTGCCATCAACGACGTCAATGAGCCTTCAGGACCTGCGGGGGTCTTCATGCGAGGACGAACACTCTACGTGGCTATCGGCATCGGAGATGCCATCCTTCCGGGTCCGTTCCCGGGCACCGCGCTCGCCAATCCACTTCCGTCTTCTCCGATATTCAGCTCGGTCCTAGCCCTCCGCTTCAGCACCCACGTTGAGAAAATGACCGCCGGCTTCTCCCTCACGACAGCAGACCAGCTTGCGCTTGCTGCGGGCGAACGGGTGAGACTGTCGAACGGAGATGGCGACAGACTCACTGTCAAACTGGTCGCCAACTTTCCCGATTTCGTGCCTGAACCGAGGCCGGACCTCGCCGAGAATGTGCGCGGCTCGAACCCATTCGATCTCGTCGTTGATGACGATCGGGCTTACGTTGCCGACGGCGCACGAAATCTCGTCTGGCACGCGGACATCCATTCCGGGCGGACCGCCCCGCTTGCGACATTCGCGGCCACCCCCAACCCGATGTTCCCAGGTCAGGGCGGCCCCTTCATCGAGGCGGTTCCCACCGGCATAGCGGAGCATGACGGTCGTCTGCTCGTGACGCTCTTCCGTGGCTTTCCATTTCCGACGGGTGCATCGGCTGTGGAGCGCATCAACCCGGATTCGGGACGCCACCGGCCTTTCATCAGCGGGCTGACGTCTGCGATCGACATTCTGCCGCTCGTCTCCAATGAAGACGATGACGGCGAGGACGGCGATCGCCGGGCGTATCTTGTGCTGCAGCACGCATCTGGTGATGTGCTGAATGGGGACGGCTCTCTGATCAAATTCGAGCGGGAAAGCGGCGAAGCCACGACGAAGTCGGATTGTTTGAATCGTCCGACGTCGATGGTCCGCGACAGGCGATCGGGACGTGTGTACATCACCGAGAACGTCGACGGCCGAATCGTCGTGATTCGGTGAATCGTGACGATTGTGGAACGGCTGGGAGCGGGCCCGCGGTGAGGCACTCTGCTAGACTGAAGGGCATCAACCCCCTTCAGAAGGAAGCCTTTGCAGCGGTCCGGCGACGGCGATATCACGAGCCTGCTCCGGCTGTGGAGCGACGACAGCGAGCACGCATTCGACCGGCTGATCCCGCTCGTTTACGACGAGCTGCATCGGATGGCCGTGCGGTATGTGGCCGGCGAGCGATCCGACGCATCGCTTCAGGCAACGGGGCTCGTCAATGAGGTCTGTCTCCGCTTGCTCGGATGGGATCAAGCGCGCTGGCAGAACCGACAGCACTTCTTCGGAGTGTCCGCACAAATGATGCGCCGCGTGCTCGTGGACATCGCTCGCCGACGGTACGCTGACCGCCGCGGTGGACGTGCGGTTCGTGTACCGCTGGACGGCATCGACGTACCGGCACCCCAACCCGATGTCGATCTCGTCGCCGTCGATCGCGCGATTGAGC
Source organism: Vicinamibacterales bacterium (assembly GCA_963761975.1). Classification (GTDB taxonomy): domain Bacteria; phylum Acidobacteriota; class Vicinamibacteria; order Vicinamibacterales; family JAMQPK01; genus JAMQPK01. The sequence goes on along the minus strand of CAVXIR010000006.1, from coordinate 630,756 downwards.
AGCTGGCGGCCGAAGATCCCCGGAAGGCGCGGGTCGTAGAGCTTCGATTTTTCGGCGGGCTTTCGATGGAGGAGACCGCGGAAGCGCTGGGAGTATCGCTGCGCACGGTGAACAGCGATTGGGCGTTCGCGCGCGCATGGCTGTATCGCGCGCTCACCGACGGTGGCGCTGAATGAGCACCGAGCGCTGGCAACGCCTCGAGCAAATCTTCGCAGAGGCATGCACGCTTTCGGGCGACGCCAGAACGGAGCTCGTCGCCCGCGCGTGCGGCCCAGACGAAGCGCTGCGGCGTGAAGCGCTGTCGCTCGTCGCAGCCGGCGATGCGCCAGGAGAGTTTCTGGAGACACCTGCTCTCAATCGTCTGGCGCAAAGCGTCGCCGCCGAAGGGTGGAGTCTGCGGCCGGGCGATCGCATCGGAGCGTACACGATTGTGCGGCTGCTCGGCAGGGGCGGCGGCGGCGAAGTATGGCGTGCCCGTGATGAACGTCTGGACCGCGACGTCGCCATCAAAACCCTGCTGCCGCATTTCTCGAGCGACCCCCAGCGACTCCACCGCTTCACGGAAGAAGCGCGGACCGCCGGCGGACTCAACCATTCGAACATCCTCACGGTGTACGACGTCGGCGAGCACCGCGGAATCCCGTTCCTCGTTTCGGAATGCCTCGAAGGCAAGAGCCTACGACAGCGAATCAACGCCGGCCCTGTGCCTCCGCACGAAGCGGTTGCGGTAACCCTCGGAGTGGCGCGTGGTCTCGCGGCTGCGCATGCTCGCGGAATTGTTCATCGCGATCTCAAGCCTGAGAACCTTTTCATCAGGTCAGATGGCGAGATAAAGATTCTCGACTTCGGCCTGGCGAAGCTCCAGTCGGCGCTGCAGGAAGCGCCACATGACGATAGCCATACGACGACCGGTGTCATCGTCGGCACAGCCGGCTACATGGCGCCGGAACAGATCAGGAGCGAGCGCGTGGATGGGCGCACCGATCTGTTTGCACTGGGTGTGGTGATGTACGAGATGCTTGCGGGGCGCCATCCGTTCCGCGGCGTCAGCACTTTCGAAACGCTCAACGCTGTCCTCACAATTGAGCCACCGGACCTGTGGACGGCGAACGAGCGCGTGCCCCGGCCGCTCGCACGAATCGTCATGCGCCTGCTCAAAAAGGCGCCGGATGCGCGCTTCCAGTCGGCGCTCGATCTTGCCTGGGCCCTCGAGCAGGACCCTGCCGTTGAGCCGAGCATCACACCAATCGGCTCGCGTGGCGACTCGCGGTGGTGGCAGTCTCGAACGGTCGCGTGGATCACCGCACCACTCTTGACGGCAGGAGCGCTGTTAGCCGGCTGGTGGACACTTCCGGCGGCAACGCCCGAGGCGCGGCCCGTGCCTCTTACGCAATTCACGTTGACGTTGCCACAAGGCGCATTCCTTGACTCAGCGCCGATGGTCTCGCCCGACAGCAAGCACATTGCCTTCGTCGGAAAGGACGCCACAGGCGGCCGGTTGTTCGTCCACTCTCTCGCGTCGCGTGAGCCGGTCGCCATCGCCAACTCCGAGGGAGCGACGCAACCCTTCTGGTCGCCCGACAGCAAGGCGTTGGGATTTTTTGCCAGAGGGCAATTGCTCAAAGTGGCCTGGCCGGGTGGTGCTCCGGTGGTCATTGCGAGCGCCCCACTGGCACGCGGCGGAGCGTGGAGTCCATCAGGCGATATCGCATTTGCACCAGACGTCATCCTTTCGGGATTGAGTCGCGTGTCGGCAGACGGTGGGGCCGCGGCACCCGCGACGCTGCTCGACTCTTCTCGTGGCGAAACCTCACACTGGTGGCCAGCCTTTCTTCCCGACGGGATGCACCTGCTGTACTTCGCGCTGTCGAGCGATGATAGGCACCGCGGAGTGTATCTTGGTCGCATCGATCGTCCGCCGTCTCGCGGAGGCGCGCCGCTGATTCGATCGGACGGTGAGGTCATCTATGCGCCGCTGCCCGGAACCAACGACGGCGTTCTGCTGTACGTCGTTGACGGACGCATTGAAGCTCGCCGCTTCGATGGGGCGCGAAAGACCGTCGCGGCCGATGCCCGGACGATTGGCTTCGCCGTCGGCGAAAACACGCTGTACCACCCGACGATGCTGAGCGCATCGGCCGACGTGCTCGCATTTGCGCAATCGGCAGTGCCGTCCGGAAACCGGCTCGAATCGGTCGATCGAAACGGCGCACGGCTTCGGCTTTGGGACAAACCCGAGGCGCAGAATTGGCCGCGAGTGTCGCCGGACGGGCAACGCATTGCGTTGCAGCGAGTCGACCCTCTCGGTGGCAATCCCGACATCTGGGTTGAAAATCTCGAGCGAGGCACCCGCCTGCGAGTGACGACGGCGTTAAAGCCGGACATCCAACCTGTGTGGTCGCCGGATGGCCGCCATCTCGCGTACGTGTCCGGCAGTCTGCCGGGCAGATCAGGGAACAGAAAACTCAGCATCGCCGCGGCGGACGGTACAGGCGTCATCCGATCATTTTCATGCCCGGGCAGCTACTGCGAGCCTTCCGACTGGAGTGCGGACGGCCGTGTTCTGCTCGTCAACGTCCTCGACGCGCGAGGCTGGGATGTGTGGACCGCCTCGCCCGATCGCGCCACCGTGCAACCACTACTCACCGAGGCGTTTTCCGAACGTGATGCACGGTTCTCGCCGGACGGCCGATGGATCGCGTACGTGTCGAATGAAACGGGCCGTTCGGAAGTGTCGATCCGCGCCGTCTCCGGCGCGCCCACGCGCATAGTGCTGTCGGGCAACGGCGGCGATCAGCCAGTCTGGCGGCGAGACGGATCGGAGCTCTTCTTCGTCAACCCTGCGGGCCGCCTGCAGAGGGTATCGGCTCAGTGGACCCGCGACGGACTGCCAAGATTCGGATTGCCGACGCAGCCGGATGTTCCGCCGATCGGCTTCGGGCATTGGGGCACGCAATACGACGTCTCCTCCGACGGGCGCAGCATCTACTTCCTGCCCAAAAATCAGGATCCAGCGCCGCGCGAGATTCATGTTGTCGTCGGTTGGCGTGCGCTGCTGGAGTAGCATTCACTGCTCGCCGCGCTCGGACCCTGCGGCGGTCACGGTCCGCCTAAAGGCGGACACTGCGTACCTCACGTACGTCAGTTGCCCGTCTCGCGCGCGGGGCCACGCGGCGGAATGCGAGAAGACACATACGCGGCGACGGACACGAGATCCTCGCCGTTCAAGTTTGCGATCGCCAGCTTCATCAGCTGAACAGCCGCGCCATTGCGCGCACCTTGCTGAATGTCCCACATCTGCCGCGCGATGTAACTCGGCGAGCGCCCTGCGATCGGCGGCACATCGGCAACGCCCATCAAATCGAGTCCATGGCACGTCACGCACGGCGTCGTCTTTCCCTGCACGATCTGATTCCCGACAACGCGCATGCCGCCGGTCGTGACGAGATCGCGTCCTTTCTCGATGCTGCCGGGCGGCACATACGCGACGAATCCAGACCGTGGATTTCGGAGCGTCTCGGCCTGTTCCATGTCTTCGGGCACTTCGATGATTCGCCCGCTGATCGGCTCGACGCGCTCGTGGTTGGGCGCAAGATACAAGTTGCCGACGATTCGAGTCTTCGGCACCGTATCGGTTTCAACCACGCGAATCCACGGCGTCCATTTGATGGCGGCGAAGTAATCTGCCGACGCCCTCATCTCTTCGTCCGTCATCGCCTTCGCAAGATCGATCATCGTCACCGTGTTCGGCTTGCGTGGGTCGGCCGAGCGTCGAAGCCCGTTACGAAAGTCGGTGAGCTGGCGCATGAAGTACGCGACCGGCAAGCCTGCCGGCGGCGCATTCTCCGGACGTCCTTTGCCGTTCGGCAGGTGACACGATCCGCACCCGCGCGCCGTATTTCCGGTGCCTGCCGCCGGACCGCTCTTGATGATCGGCGGCATCGGCGAAGGATGATCCTGGGGAAACCAGTCGATGACGTTGTGGCCGTCGCGAACGTCAACGAGGGAATACGTCGCACGGCTGCCTCGCGCCTGACGCGACCGCGTTTGCTCGGCGGGATCTTCATTGGGTCTGAGATTTCGCGTTGGAGGAACCTGCGCCTGTGCCTTGTCGTCTGCCTTCGCAGGCGTCTCGAAACCATAGGCCCAGAGCGGCGCGCGATCGAATTGAATCGCTGGAGGCGCCGGCGGAGTGATGGTGGAAACCGTGGGCGCTGCTGGTGGGGGTGGAGACGCTCGTCGCGCATCGTAATACCGCTGAAATACAGCGCCCAGCGCGAAGAACACAACGGCGACGATGGCGGTACTGAGGTATCGCTTCACAAGCCCTCCGTGCCGCGTATTTTATAAGCCGGTAGCCAGTAGCCGGTAGCTTAGCCCTCAGCCTTAGCGGTTGGCGTAATCCGGTACGCACATCGGCGATCGCCGGACAGGATATGTTCGGCTCGCTCGACCGTCACGCCAGGTCCGAGCGCCGATCGGAACAGATCGAGCTCGGTGGCACAAAATCCCTGGCAAACGCTCGCGGCGGCGCAAATCGGGCAGTGGTTCTCGATGAACAGGAACCCGCGGCCGTCGCGTTTGACCTCGGCCATATACCCTTCTTCGGACCGCACGCGCGCCAATTGCTCGACCTTCCTGGCCAACGGCGCCGCTGACGTAATCCGCGCCCCATAGTCGGCCTGCTGGCGCGCAAGACGGGCGTCCAGCAGCCGCAGCATGCCCTCGGGGCCGAACGCATCCTGAACCGAGGTAATCAGCGCGGTATTCAACTCGGCGTAAGCATCTGGAAACAAACGATCTGCGTCGCGCGTCAGGTGCCAGTATTTTGCCGGCCGGCCGAGCGGCACCGGGCGTTCCTCGGCGGCGACCAGCTTCTCATCCTGCAGCGCATACAGGTGCTGTCGAACGGCCATGGGGGTCACCTTCAACTGCTTTGCGAGAGAGGTCGAGTCCATCGGCCCTTCGGTCTTCAGCAGCTTGACGATGCGGCGGCGGGTGCCCTGTCGTGCTTGCCGCGCCGAAGCGATGTGAGGGGCGGCGCGAAGGCGGGGCATGGATCATTTCTAAAGCATTTGCTTTACAAAGTCAAACCTCGGGGGTTAGACTGCGTCTTAGTAAAGGAGGTTCTTTAGAAACTATGGACACCACACCATTTGCTGGACTGCGCGTCGCCGTCACCGGCGGCACCTCGGGACTGGGCCTGGCCCTGGTTGATCTGCTGCACAAGGAGGGCGCCGCGGTGGCATTCGTGGCGCGCGGCCGCGAACGCGTCGACGAGGTCGCCCACAACCACGCCGGCGCCCACGGCATCGTCGGCGACGTCGCGTCGAAGGACGACATCTATCCGATCGCGCTGCAAATCCTCGGGGAGCTCGGCGGCCTCGACGTGCTGATTAACAATGCGTCCGACCTCGGTCCGACGCCGCTGGCACTCCTCGGCGACACAAACTGCGAGGATCTCGAGCGCGCACTCGCCACCAACCTGGTGGGACCGTTTCGCCTGACGAAAGCGTTGCTCGGCGCGCTTGCCGCATCGGCCCGCGAAGAGCGCGGTGCGGTCGTGCTGAACATCTCGAGCGATGCGGCCGTGAATGCGTATCCGACGTGGGGCGCATACGGGGCGAGCAAAGCGGCGCTGCGGCATCTCACGCACATCTGGGACGCCGAACTCGCGGCAGAAGGCATTCGATTCCTCTCGATCGATCCCGGCGACATGGATACGCCAATGCACGCCGCCGCGGTGCCCGATGCGGATCGTGCGACCCTGAAACAACCCGCTGTCGCCGCCCGCGAGCTGGCCGACTCGATCCTTCACACACTCGATCGTCTCGTGGCGACGTCGGACGATCGACGATGGACGATGGACGATGGACGATCGACGATGGACGATGGACGATGATCCCCGCGAAACTCCTCGTTATCGATGCGCGCCGAGGGCTGAGGCACATCTCGCGCAAAGAGCTCGTCGATGTGTTGCTGCCGGGCGATCTCGTCGTTGCCAACGACGCGGCCACGCTGCCGGCCAGCCTGCACGGCACACACCTGCCCAGCAGTCAGCCGCCTCCGCCAACGGCTTCGGCGAGCCTCGCCGTATCGCGCACGACCAAGACACGCGAAGGCGGGCCGATCGAAGTGCGGCTCGCAGGCAGAGCGACGCTTTCGCCTGAGGTTGCTGACTTTTCCGCCATCGTTTTTGGCGCCGGCGACTTTCACACGCGCACCGAGGATCGGCCACTTCCACCGGCCCTCGCGGTGAACGACACATTGGCGCTTGGTCCGCTTACCGCGACGATTACGGCCCTTCTCGGACATCCTCGATTGATCTCGCTGCGCTTTCATGGCGCACCCGACGAAATCTGGGCGGGCATCGCGCACCATGGCAAGCCCATCCAGTACGCACACGTGCAGACGCCTCTCGTGCTGTGGGACGTCTGGACATCGATTGCCAGCCCGCCTGTAGCGTTCGAACCGCCATCGGCCGGTTTCGCGCTCGACTGGGGCGCACTTTCGGCCATGCGCGCTCGCGGCATTCGATTCGTCACAATTACACATGCCGCAGGCATCTCCTCGACCGGAGATCCTGAGCTCGACAAGCGGCTCCCCTTCGACGAGCCCTACGAAATCACGGCCTCCACTGCACGCGCCATTGCGGCAACTCGCGCAAAGGGCGGCCGAATCATTGCCATCGGCACGACCGTCGTGCGCGCGCTCGAGCATGCCGCAACCACGAAGCCACGAAGGCACGAAAACACGACGCGAGACGGGACTGAACCACGACGACACGACGGCACGACGTCGGACGGCATTGTTCGGGCCGGACGCGGCATTGCGAATCAGCGCATCGGACCGAGTACTCGACTTCGCGTCGTCGATGCGATTCTCACTGGTGTCCATGAACCCGGAACGAGCCACTACGAGCTCCTGCGCGCGTTTGCCGACGACCTGACGCTCTCGGCTGGGGATGAGGAAATGGCCGCTCATGGTTATCGCCATCACGAATTCGGTGATTCGGTGCTGCTGATCCCTGCCGATCCCGTGGACTATTTATAGAAGGCATGGCGCTTGCGACCGTCAGCACGGCCTTGATGCGGATGACTGCGGCAATCGTGCTCATTCTTCTTGTGTCGCCCCCGCTTGCGCTGGCGCAGGACGTTTCTGAGAGGCCCGACGGCGTCATCTGCCGTCAGCCCGAGTGTGACATCAGAAAGAGTTCTCCCCCCAATTTCGACTTCCCTTATCAGGCGGCAGAAGCGCTGGTCAATCGCGTCAAGCGCATGCCCGTTTCAGCACTCGATCGGAGGCTGCCGCGCATCCCGTTCGAGCGTTGGCTCCGTGAAGTTCTGGAAGCATATGTCCCCTATATCAGAGAGAACTTTGGAGCCTGGGGCCTCTCGTATTGCGATGAACCTGCAGCCGCGTTCCCCACAGTTGGCGCGGATTTGTGCGTGGAGATCGGTGTTGACCTCTTGGAAAAGAAGAGCGTCAACGTGATCGTCGGTGTCGCGGCGGGTTCCACGTCCTACGGCCAAACCAGCTGGAAGGAAATCGCACCGGTCGTCCGAACCATCCATATCGGACGGCGGGACGAAAAGGGCGATCACGATTCGCTCGACGTGAAGACGCTTTCCGACCTCGAAGCACAAGCCCGGTTGCCCATCGAACAATGGCCGGCTGTTGACTTGAAGACCACCATCTCCTATACGCCGAGTCGGCCTTCACCAGGGCAGGTCGTGCGGTTCACGATCACGATATCGAACAGCGGACCTCGGGATGCCGACCGCGCTCATGCCGACATTTACATCGGCATTCCGGACGAAGCCCAGAACATGAAAGAGATCCGGCGAGACTGGTTCCCTCGTGTTCCGTCCGGCAAGACCGTGAGCGTCGATATTTCCGCGACACTTGGACGCGGCGACGCGACGATCATCGTCAATACCACTCCCCACGGGGTCGGGCTCTATGCCCGCGAGCGCAACGACACGGACAACGATGCGATTGCGGAGATCCCGTACATCCCCTGAGAGTCGGATAGAATACCGGCCTCGTGGCCGACTCCAAGTCTTCGGAATTCCTCACCTCCCTTTTCTCACTTACCGGCAAGGTCGCTGTCGTTATCGGTGGGACCGGCGAATTGTGCGGCGCCATGGCCGAAGGACTGGCCGGCGCGGGGGCCGACGTCGTGCTCGTTGGACGCAACGAGGACAAGGCGAGAGCCCGTCTTCTGAAAATCGCCGCCGCGGGCGGCAACGGCTGGTTCTACTCGGCTGAGGCGACAAACCGTGCCGACATCGAGGGACTGCTCGAGGCCGTCCTACGGCGTTCAGGACGCGTTGACATCGTCGTCAACGGCGCCGGCATTAACTCGCCAACGCCGTTTCTGGAGATTACCGAGGAAGAATTCGATCGGATCGTTCGCGTCAACCTGAAGGGTGTCTTTTTTGGCTGTCAGGTCTTCGGCAAGCATCTCGTCGAGGCCGGCCACGGCGGTTCAATCATCAACATCGGCTCGATGTCGGGCCTCATCCCGCTCTCTCGCGTCTTTACGTATTCAGCGACCAAGAGCGCCGTGCACAACCTTTCGCTGAATCTGGCGCGCGAATGGGCACCGCAACACATACGCGTCAACGTCCTCGTGCCGGGATTTTTTCCGGCGGAGCAGAATCGGAAGATCCTCCAGCCCGAGCGGATCGCGAAGATCATGGGGCACACGCCAATGAATCGCTTCGGCGAAGCCCGTGAACTGATCGGCGCCACGCTTCTGCTGGCCAGCGACAGCGCCGGCTCGTTCATCACGGGCGAAGAGCTCATCGTCGACGGCGGTTTCCACGCCATGGCCCTTTGATGCAAGCGATCAACCGGTTCCTTCTGGACAACAACATCCGCATTGCTCAGAACCCGTGCATCAGCCCGGATTTCTGCCTCGACTGGGCGGCGTTGCTGTCGAAACTCAAGAGCGGCGGTGACGTGCACGCGTGGCCGAAGAGCGGTTTCGACACGGCGTTCGGCACGTGGACTCTCGTCGAAGATTTGACAACCGGCGATTGTGCCTGGAAGTTGCGGGCGCACGGCAAGGGAAGCCCGGCCGGAGTGCTCCACGAGGGTGCATCGATCGCTGACGGCGTCGCGGCGTTCCCGGCAACATGGCACAACCTGCTCAGCCTGAAAAATGCGGTTCAGGAACACGATTCCGGCTCGACAATTTTTCCAAACGCGGATGCCAATCTCGGGCGCAGCACGCTGGGCATCGGCGCGCGCTTCACCACCCTGCACTGGCCAGCGGTTGAATGGGCGATGAGCGCGCTCAATCTGGGCGTTACCGCGAACCAGAACAGCATCCCACGCGAGCTCGTGTATGACGCCGACGCCATGCTCGAGGGACGCCTCGACACGGTGCCGTTCCCGTTCATCGGCACGAGCGTCCCCGAGGGACACCAGGGTCAGAGCGTCGAGGGCATGAGCCATGGCTGCGTGTTGTCCAAGCTGAAGTCCGGATTTCACCAGCGTCGGATTGCGTGGAGCTTCAACGCCGACCATCAGCCGATCGGCGGCAAGTTCGACGCGCGCGAAGACGCGCTCGTGCGCGGCTGCGTGCTTGCCAGCTACATCACGTTCGACCTGTCGCCGGAGCTGGCACAAACGCTCGTGCCTGACGATCCGGCCTCGTGGGTGAAGGCCAACGTTCCGTCCGATTTTGTCGAGCGCGTTCGGCATCGAGTGGCGTCGCTTGGACTGACGGTGAACGACGCGGAGCTCGCTCGGCTGCTCGCGTATGTCTGGCCGGCGCTGAAGAAAATGAAACGACGGGACGACAAGTACCGCGCGGCGCGCGACAAGGCATTTACCACTGACGTTGGACAACGTTATTTGCGAGAGCTCTCCATCGACGAGCTGCCGGGCCTGACGACGCCCGAGACGACGGCGGCGATGCTGTCGCTGTGCGAAGTGATGGGGATGCACGTCAACTTCGTCGCGCCGGCGTTCGGCTTTCAGAAGAACACGCCTTATCCGGACAACGCCGGCCTGCGCAGCCTCATCGAGCAGCAATGGGCCGTCTGCCGCGCGTTCGATGCGAGCATCGGGTTCCATTCCGGCTCAGGAAAGTCTGCCGAGAACTATCGCGTGATGGGATCGGTGACCGGCGGGCATCTCGAGATCAAGACCAGCGGTCGTTACACCTACGAGATGGGCGCCGCGGTGTCACAATCGACGAACCCGGCGGATCTCGCCCTCTGGCGCGATTGGTACCGGTTTACGCTCGACATGGCGGTGGCCGGTGCATTCAGCAATGACGCCACCGAGCAGAACATGGCGCGCACCTTCATCACGACATCGCTGGGCCGCGATGATGCGTTCAATTCCCCGGCTTCGTGCCGCGCTGCGCTCGAAGCGCTGCCGCCAAGCCCCGAATACATGTTCTTCTTCGATACAACTTTCTTTACGTGCTCGCGGCCGGGGGACGTCCCGACAAAGCCGCGCTTGGCGATCACTCGCCTGCCGGCTACGCCCAGCGCGCGCGTTTTTACGCCATCAGCCCCGAAGCGCGTCTCAAGTTCTCGAGGGCGATCGCCAGTTACATCATCTTCCTGGCGGAAAATGCCGGGCTGGCGAAGCCGGAGCTCTGCCGCGACGCACGCCAACGGCTCGACAATTACGCCACGATAGAGACGATGCTCGCGGAGATCTGAGGTTCGGCTGACGCCGGACATTACGTGCCGATCACGGTCCGGCTAAAGCCGACACTACGTACTTCAGGATGCAAAAGCGTCATTGGGTCAGAGAAATACAAACACGAGATCAGGAGATTAGGAGAATTTCTTTCAACAGAGCCCTGGCCTAGTTTGACAACGGTGACGTGTTCGGGGAAGAGGATCTCGATCGACCGATCTGACGTCGGGGTTGCATCTTTCCCTGCTCCTACGGAGGCGCTCACTATTCCTATGACTGGACGCTATGACTGGCGCAACGCGATCAGAGGATCTACGGCGCTGGCGCGGCGAGCTGGCACGTAGCACGCCACGAGAGCTGCGCCAAGGAGGACAAGACCGGCGACGAGCACCACGGGTACACTCAATGCACCCGTGCCGAAGAGCAGGGCTTGCATGGCGCGGCCGAGTGCATACGCTCCCACGAGACCTAAGACCAAGCCGCCTGTCGCGAGCGTCGCGCCTTCTCGCAGGATCTGAAGTCGCACCTGGTTGTGTCCAGCACCGAGCGCCATGCGGAGCCCGATCTCCGCTGTCCGCTGTACGACCGTGAAGGCCATCACTGCATAAATGCCAAGGGTGGCCAATAGCAAGGCGAGCGCCGCAAGCCCACCATACAGCACGATGTTGAAGCCGTCGGGCGCCAGGCGCTCTCCTACGATCTGCTCCATCGTGCGGACGTCCACGAGCGGCAGCGCCGGGGCAACGGTGTTCACCGCCGCCGCAAGGCTCGATCGCAGGAGCTCGGGGCGGGTCGTCGTCCGTACGGCCACCATGGCCTGCGGCCACGGGCTCTGTGCGAATGGGACGTACATCTCTGGCGCCTTGGGCTCACCGAACTGCTCGCCATTGCTGACATCGCGGAAGATTCCCACGATATGCCACTCCACACGAGAACCGGACGCAGCCCCGCTCATCGGGATTCCTCCCGGCAACACTCGATTCCCGGTTTGGGCAACGATGTCGTCCATCGCAACACGCTGGCCCATGGGATCCCGGCCGTCCAGGAAGAGCCTCACGAATCGTTCGTTGACAACGGCGACGCGCTGGGCCCTCATGCCATCACGATCGGTCAGCGCTCGGCCTTGCACCATCCGGATCCCGAAGGTCTCGAAGAATTCGGGCGTCACCATTCGGACGCCCACGCTTGGCCGTAACGAGCGCTGATCCTCGGGCCGTCCGACCACGCTGAACGTCCTGGGGACGCCAAGACCCAGCAGCGGAAGACCGTTGCTCACGCTGGCTGCGGCGACGCCAGGAACGGCCTGGAGCCTCTCGAGCAGCTGCCGATAGAAGCCGTCGATTTCAGCGGCGGACGAGAAGCGCTCGTTGTTCACCGGCAACCCAAACGTCAGGATGTGATCCGTGCGGATGCCCAGGTCGACGCGCGTGCGGTTCCAGAAGCTCAGAATCATGAGGCCTGCACCAGCGACCAAGGTGACGGCGAGCGCGAACTCGACCACGACGAGTGCGTGACGGAGACGCCGACCTCCGTGCCCTGTCGCGCTGCGACCTGCCTGTTTCAGCGTCTCGTTGACGCTCGTTCGAGCAGCCTGCCAGGCCTGCGCCGACCCGCACAGCGCGCCGGCGAACATCGTCGCCCCGATGGCGAAGAGTAAGACCGGCAGGTTCAGTCGCGGGTCGACTGACGACGCCAGGGTATTCGGCGGCAACATCGCGAGGATGCCGTCGAGAATCCACACGCTCGCGAGCGCGCCCAATGCGCCACCGACCGCGGCGAGCACCAAGCCCTCCATCATCGCCAGGCGCACGAGATGTCCGCGCGTCGCGCCGAGCGCGGCACGGATGGCGGTTTCGGGCTCGCGCGTTGCGCCGCGTGAAAGAAGCAAGTTGGCCACGTTCGCGCACGCCATCAGCACGACGAAGCTGACTGCCGCCAGCAGCGACCACAGGAGCGTACGGAGCTCCGCTCCCGCGAACGTACGTCTCACGTCCACGATCGCCGTATCCAGCGGCATTATGCGGACTGTCCGGCCGGCGTTGGAGTCCGGAAACCGGCGCGCCAGATCAGCCGCGATGATGTCCAACTCGTGCTGCGCCTGTTCGATGGTCACGCCCGGCTTCAGCCGGCCGTCGACGATCAGAGGACGGAAGTGTCGATTGGCGACCTCGTCCGGCGTCAACGAGATCGGAATCCAGATATTGGCCGGCGTACGATCCTCCCAGTTTCCCGGTGCAAGGACGCCGACGACGGTATACGGGATCGAATCCATCCGAATGTCACGCCCGATGATGTCGGGATCAGCGCCGAAGCGCTCGCGCCAGAGCCGGTGGCTCAGGAGCACGACGTACTGCTTGCCTGGCTGATCCTCATCGGCTCGGAAATCACGCCCAAGCCAGACGCCCTCGCTCAAGAGGCGATGCCCACCGGGCGTGACCTGTCGCGCGAGGACCCGTTCCGGCGCGTCCGCCGTAGCGAGATTGAGCGCACGGCCGGGCCAGAACGCCTCCAGAGCCTGGAACGATGTGGCGCGTTCTTTCCACTCGAGATACTCGGCCGGTGACGTTCGGTCTTGTCTGTTGCCCAGCATCGGTGAGACCCTGACAAGTTGGTCCGGGTCTGGAAATGGCAGCGGCGCGAGCAGCGTGGCATACACGATGCTGAAGATGGCGGTGTTCGGCCCGATGCCCAGGGCCAGCGCGAGGACGGCGGCAGCCGAGAGCCCCGGCGCCCCGATCAGCCCACGGACGGCGAATTTGAGGTCAGACCATAGCATCGCGATACCCCAGAAACACAAGTGAATCCTGCTGCGCGACGATCGCGATGGTCGCAATACGCAAATATGTCGCCAGCGAGAGAAATGCGATGAATACGCGGGACTCGGGTTGGCCCGGAGCGCCAGGGTGTGCGACTGTGGGACGCATGTGTCCGGGCTCGAACTGGAAATTCCTCGAAAGCGCAAGAACAGGGGCGCGTGGTAGAGTGCCCTGCCCCCCAGTCGTCGATCCAGAGCAGAAGTTCTCCGTACTGTGCCATCCACCGGATGAGGCGTTCTGCAATGCTCACCTTGAATTCGCCGCGATCGGGAATTCGAGTTGAATCTCCGTGAACTGCTTGCTTGCGCACGGCCACCCGTTCTACACGCTATTGAATCAGTTGCTGCGCGAGGGTGATTTTCACAGTACGTAGTGTCCGCCTTTAGGCGGACCGTCGTGAAATCCGGCTAAAGCCGACACTACGTACTTCAGGATGCAAGCGCTATCGGGTCAGAGAAATACAAACACGAGATCAGGAGAATTTCGTTCAAGGAACTCTCCTGATCTCCTGATCTCCTGTTTATATAGTGCGACGTTAGGTGTCCGAAGTAGGACAGCCCGCTACATGTCGACCAGGACCTTGAAACCACCGTAAGCCATCCGCTTCATGTCGAACGGCATCGTCTTCGGATCCATGGTGTCTGCGAGGCGTGGATCCTTCATGACCTTGGCGTTCACGCGATCGCGATGGCTTTTCGACTTGTACACGATCCAGGAAAAGATAACGACTTCGCCGGCTCGTGGTTTGACGAGCTTCGGAAATGGCCGGCCCCATTTCACTTTGAGATCGTCGCCGACCGTCTCAACATATTCCAGCGCGCCGTAACCCTTCCAGACCTTGCCGGCCTTTTGAGAAATGCGGCGGTACGCGTCGAGTTTTCTTCGGGGGACAACGAGTACAAATCCATCGGCATAGCGCGACATAAGCGACTCCTTCATTTTCTTCGCGCCACCATGGCAGGGCTATCCGCCGCCGCTCGCATGAAAACCCGCGAGCTTTGGCGAGACCCGCCGTAGCCTTGGCGAAGGCGGGAAGCCCTGCGCTACCGCAGCGGCGCACTAAAGATATGCCCTCCGCCCTTCCTCAGGGTTGCGATCGGCGGCCGAGCCTCACTTGCAAGCCTATCTGAAATGTCCGTCCAGGCCCGAAATGCGTTCCGCTGAACGGGTTGCCGAAGTTATAGGCGAACGCGTCGCCGGTGAGATTCAGAATCGCCGCGCGTACACTGAATTCGTTACCGCCACTGCGCAGCAGACGCTTGCCTACCATCAGGTCGAACAGCTGCCTCGGCCGCACGCGGCCCGTTTCGAAGTTCACCAGCTCGGCGCCCGGACGTTGCATCAGAGCGTCCAACTCGTCTTCGTCGACTTCGAGCGGCGTGCCGCTCTCGTAGCGGCCGCTGAACGACGCCCAAAACCCAGTCCGCACGTCGTCGTAGCTCACGCCGAACGCCCCCACATGACGTTGATCGTGGTCGGGCGTGAACTCGGTACCGTCTGCGATCTCGATCACTTCGTCTTCAAGGAACAACCCTCCGGTCACCGGTCCGTACTGCACCACACGCGCGTGGGTGTAGCTCACATAGCCTGACGTGCCACGGCGACGCGGCAGCTCGAGGCGTAGATCGACGCCTGCGGCCTTTCCACGCGCAATGGAATTCGGGATGACGATCGTCGTGCCGAACAGCACGTTCGGATCACTGACGTTGTTGACCCGCCTGCGCCAATAGGACACGTCGACGCGTAGGCCGCGCCCGAAGGTCTGATTGACGCCGAGCTCGGTCGCCCACTGCCGCTCTGGCTCAAGGTCTTCGCCGCCTCCCACGCTTTCATTGACAAATGGTGACAGCTCGCGCGCTTCCTCGGACAATCCCAGCAAAAGATTTTCTGCCTGCGGCGGCTGAAAGAACCGATCGACAGACCCGCGCACGACTGTACTGCTCTTTGGAATGTGATACGCCGCACCCAGCCGCGGACTCCATTGCGACGCTTCCGACAGCATCTCCGAGCGATCGGCTCGTACGCCAAAGTCGACGGTCAGACCGCGACCGAACTTGATGGAATCCTGGACGTAGAACGCAAAAAGCGTCGGCGTGGCGGTGCCGCTGAACTCGAAGGGATCGTCTTCATCGTGTGCGAGGGCACCGTCGCTGAGCCCGGCTTCCGCCCCTTCGTCCTCATCGGTCACGAAGAACGTGAAGTCCTCATTCAACCTCAGTCGTGCGGCTTCGACGCCGGCCTTCACGACGTGCTTGCCACGATGATGGGTCAGGCTGCCGAGGACGCCAATGCGGCGAAGCGTGCGGTCGGCGTTGATGTGCAGCGGCGTGTCTCGCTCGCTTCCGAAGAGCGCGGCAGAACCGGACCGATGGTAACCAGCTATCTGCGAGACCGTGTTGCCCGACCACGCGCGCTGCCACGACGCCGTTTGCCACGTCTGGATCACCTGCTGCCGTTGGTCCTGCCCGGCGTCCTCCTGATCTTCATTGTGCGGCACGTCGAACTTCGATCGGCCGAAACCTCCCACAACCGATAGCGTGCTCGACGGTGAGGCAAGCCAGCTGAACTCGGCTGTCGCGTTCGCCGCGTTCCCACCGTTGTGCAGGTTGTCGGGGTGAACGGGATCGAGGAAGCGCTCCGACCCCTGCGCGGATGCGCCGATGGTGAGCGCCGTCGAGGGGCTCAAGGGCCCTCCGAAAACCGACGACGCCTGCCTCGTCGCGTCGCTGCCAAACAGGCCCTGAATGTTGCCGAGCCACGAGTCGCTTTTCTGGCTCGACGTTCTGACCTCGATGACGCCACCCGACTTGAAGCCGAACTCGGGAGGCACGTGGCCGACGATGACATTCACCGAGTCCACCATCTCCGGATCCGGCGCGACGCCGTGCAGGCTGTCCATTCGCTCGTACATCGGCACGCCGTCGACGACATAGAGAAATCCATCGTCCACACCGCGCGCGTGGAGCAGGCCGTTGTCTTCTGTCGACCAGCCGGGCGTCGTGGCGATCGCATCCTGCAGTCCGCGGCTGTTGATGCGAATCGGCGCTCGTCGAACCGCATCGCCAGCCAGCGTTGTCCGCGTCGCGGTCGTCACGGGCTGACTGGCCTCGGCCGTCACGTTCACCTGTTCGGCAAGTGCCGCCGACAGTTTGAGCTCGAGGGCAATCGGCAACGCATCGGCAACCGTCAGCGTTTGCACGGTCGCATGGAACGGCGGCGCCTCGGCCCGCAGCGAGTAGCTGCCGAGGGCGATATTCGTGATCCGGAAGTCGCCATTGACGGCTGTGACCGTCGTGACGGCATTGCCGAGTTGATCGACGAGCGTGATATCAGCGCGGGCAATCGCCAGCCCGTCAGGGCCGACCACTTTTCCGGTAATGGTGCCTTGCTGAAGCTGAGCATACGAAGAGACGGACGTAGAAAGCAGGAGCCCGAGGGTGACGGCGGCGACATTTCTCATGCGGCTACTAGGATAACTCCGAGGATCGGCGGGTCCAAAGAGCAGGACCCGCCCTACATCGGATTACGCTCGGGTGCGGGAACGTAGGCCGGGTCTTGCTTTCCCAGACCCGGTGCACGGCGGAACCGTCGCGCCCACGCGAATACCGCCGACGGTCGGAAGTCGTCGAGGAACGTGTAGACCACCGGCACGACGAGCAACGACAGCAGCGTCGAGGTGATGAGCCCGCCGATGACGGCGCGGGCCATCGGTGCCCGCATCTCCGCGCCGGCGCCAATCGCAAATGCCAGCGGCAACATGCCGAAGATCATCGCCAGCGTCGTCATCACGATGGGGCGCAGACGCGTGGTGCCGGCCTGAAGCAGCGCCTGATGGCGCGACATCCCTTCACGGCGCGCCTGGTTTGTAAAGTCCACCAGCAGAATCGCGTTCTTCGTGACGAGTCCCATGAGCATGATCAACCCGATCATGCTCATGATGTTCAGCGTGTCACGCGTGAAGTACAGCATCACCGCAACGCCGACGAGCGAGAGCGGCAGCGACAGCATGATGGCGAGCGGATGCGTGAACGATCCGAACTGCGATGCCAGGATGAGATAGATAAAGATCACCGCCAGCATCAACGCCTGGAACATGTTCTGGAACATGATGACGAGCTCTTCGGTGTCGCCGCCTGCGACCACGTCGTAGCCCGGAGGCATCTTCATTCTCGCCGCCGCCGCGTTGATGTCGTTCGACAACTCCTGAAGCGGCCGGCCGTCGGTGTTCGCCGACACGCGCACTTCTCTCACGAGGTCGCGGCGGCGAATAGACGAGGGGCCTGTTCCGGGATACACCGTGGCCAGCTCGCTGAGCGGCCGCAGAATCTTGTCGCCGTTGTCGTCGTCTTTGTCGGTCGCCACCATGAGCTGGGACAGATCGTCGGCGTAGCGTCGCTGGTCGGCGCGGAGCCTAACTCGCACGTTGTGGTTGTCCCCAAGGTTGTCCTGGATCGTCGTGGCGACGGCTCCGACCACACCCGCCTGCATCGTCGCGGCAATCGTCGCGACAGGAATGCCCAGATCGCTGGCGCGTTCACGGTCGACGTTCACACGCAACTCTGGCTTCGATTTCTCGAGGCTGTTTTCGATGTCGGCCGTTCCGGGAATCTGCCGCATCGCCGTCACCAGCTCGCGCGACAGCCGGTCGAGCTCGTCGATCTCCGTGCCGCGTACGCTGATCTGGATCGGCTTCTGGCCGAATGCACCAGCTTCGGTCAGCCCGAAGGTCAGCCCCGGCACCTGCTCGACCTTCTCGCGAGCCGCGCGAAGCACTTCGCTGAACGTGCCGCCCGAGTGGGGCTTGAGTTTCACGTAGACGGCCCCCTCGGTGACGGGGCGATATTGCGAACCCGCCTCGCCAATCGTCGTGTAGGTGTACTCCACCGCGGGCAGCTCGCGGAGCTTCGCAATCACCTGTTGCGCGCGGTCGCCCGTCTCCCTCAACGTCGCACCCGGAGTGGCCTTGATTGCCACCTGATACTCGCCTCGGTTGTAGTCGGGCATGAAGTCGCCGCCCAGCACCGCGAGGATTGGAAACGCGCTGATGAAGGCCGCAAACGCGACAAGCGACACCACCCAGCGATGGCGCAAGGACCAGTCCAGCGTCCGCTCGTACGAACCGTGCATGCTGTCGAACCACCGGTTGAAGGCCTGCAGCAGCCGGCCGATCGGACCACGTTGGCGATCCTCTTCGACGTCAGGATCGTACCACCGCGATGACAACATGGGGTCGAGTGTGAAGCTGACAAACAGCGATACGAGCACCGCCGCTGCGACGGTGATGCCGAATTCGTAGAAGAACTGGCCCACCATCCCGCCCATGAACGCCACGGGGATGAACACCGCGATGATCGTGAAGGTGGTCGCCATGACGGCAAGACCAATCTCCGCCGTGCCTTCGCGCGCGGCGTCGAGATGGTCTTTGCCCTTCTGCATGTGCCGAACGATGTTCTCGCGCACGACGATCGCATCGTCGATGAGCATGCCGATCGCGAGCGACAAACCCATCAACGTCAGCACGTTCAACGTGAAGCCGAACATGCGCATCGCGATGAAGGCGGCGATGACCGAGATGGGCAATGTGAGGCCGGTGATAACAGTCGACCGCCACGAGTTGAGGAACAGGAAGACAATGAAGACCGTCAGCAGGCCGCCAAGGACGAGCGTCACCTGCACGTCCTCGATCGACTCGCGGATGAACGTCGAGTCGTCTCGCACCATCTGCAGCGAGACGCCGGGCGGCAGTTCCGGCTGCATTCTGGCCACCGCCGCACGCACGCCGTCGGCGACTCCGACCGTATTCGCACCGGCCTGCTTCTGCACGTCGAGCGCAATCGCCGGGCGCTCGTTGACGAACGCGACGCTGGTCGGCTCTTCAACGCCATCGATCACCTGCGCAACGTCGCGGACGAGAACCGTCCGGTTGCCAAGCTGCTTGACGGGGATTTCCGCGATCTGGGCGGCCGACGTTCCGCGAGCCGCGACGCGCACCATCGCTTCGGTGGCACCCCGATCGGCGGTGCCGACTGGCGCATCGACGTTCTGGGTCCGCAATGCGTCCACGACCTGAATAAGCGACAACCCGAACGATTCGAGCCGGGTACGATCCACGACGACCTGGATCTCACGCTTGGCCTCACCAACCAGGTTTACCGCGCCAACGCCGGGCACGTTTTCGAGCCGCCGCTTCACCAGCTTGTCGGCAATGTCAGAAACAGCCCGCGGTGTCAGCGTCGGGGCGTTCACGGCTACCGAGACAATCGGTGTAGATGCCGGATCGATTCTGAGAATGATGGGCTCGTCGATTTCGCGCGGCAACTCGCCGCGAATGGCTGCGACCTTACCGCGAATGTCCTGCGATGCGTTGAGCGTCGGCACGCCGATATTGAACTGGACGACGATGGTCGAGAGACCCTCCTGGGAGGTCGACTCGATGTGACGAACGCCCTCGACCGTATTCACCGTCTCTTCGATGAACTTGGTGACGTCACGCTCGACCGTTTCCGGCGACGCGCCCTCATAGCGGGTTGTCACCGTGACGACCGGAAATTCGACGTCTGGAAACAAGTCGACCTTTAACGCCTGATACGACGAAAGGCCGAGCACGGCGAGCGCCGCCATCATCATCGTGGCGAAGACCGGCTGTTTGATTGAGAGATCGCTGAGTACCATGATTTACGACCCCGATTTGACGTCGCGCGGTGTTTCGATCTGCACCTGCGTGCCCGGCCCGAGCGCGCTGGGCGGATCCATCACGACGACCTCGCCGGCCTTCAGACCGCTTGTCACCTGCACGGCATCGGGCACTTCGACGCCGACCATCACGTCGCGCCGTTCAACTTTGTTGCCGATGACGACATAGGTTTGTGCCTTCGACGGATCCGTTCCGTCGCGCACGAGCGCCGCCGGCGGCACAACGAGGCTGCCCGGCACGTCGCGTACCTTCACCTGTGCTCGAGCAAAAAGGCCCGAGACAAGCTGCGGTCGGCCCGGAACCAGGATGATCACTTCGAACGATCGGCTCCGCTGATCGACTTGGGGAACAATGCGATCGACTTTGCCCTGGGTGACAAATCCGGGGAGCGCATCCACCGTCACCGTGACGTCTTCGCCCACTTTGACTTTACCGAAGTCTCCGGACGCGACCGACGAGCGAAATTCGAACACCGCGTCGTCCACGATCGTGTAGAGCGGTGTGCCGGCGGCCACGACCGTGCCGGCGTCGGCATGGCGCTTGGCGATACGGCCGCCCAACGGCGCGACGATTTGCGACCGTCCCATCTGGCGTTCGGCGATCGCCAGTTCGCTGCGAGCCTGGGCCGTTGAGGCGTCGGCCACTTGCACGACCACCTGCGCGGCCAGGTGATCCTTGTCGGTGATGCCACCGGTCTTCAGCAGGCTGTCTGCCCGATCCTTCTCCGCTCGCGCATGTGCGCGGTTTGCCTCGGCCACGTCGAGCAAGGCGTTTGCGCGATCGCGCGCCAGCCTGAAGTCGGCGTCATCCAAAACGGCCAGCAACTGGCCTCGCGACACGCGATCGCCCTCGTTGTGAAGCACACGCTCGAGGCGCGCGCCGATTTCAGCCACGACGGTCACCTGGGCGCGCGGGTCGAGCGTTCCAGTCAACGACAGCGTTTCTGCGAGGTCGCGCGTCTGGACCGTTGCCGTGCGTACAGGAATACTGCGTGCGGTCTCCACGACGGCAGCCGGCGTCTCGGCTTCGGTGCCTGCGCAGGCAGCGGTACCCAGAACGGCCGACAGGACTATGAAGAGGAGGTGCGTGCGTGTTGTTGTGTCCATGATCTCTGTCTCTGTCGGGTCCGGCTAAGTCCCTATCTTGTCCGGCTAAACCCGGACACTATGTACTAAGGATTTCGTTCCAACGGATCGCGACCCATGATGTATCGCAACGTCGCTCGCGCATTCGCGTGCGTATAAAGCGCCTGGTTCCGGATATTCTCCGCCTGCCTCAGCGACTGCTGCGCATCGACGACGTCGAGCTGTGTCGCCGCGCCGAGCTTGTAGTTCGCGTCGGTCATCTCGCTTGCGCGCCGGGCCTGCACGACGTTGAGCTCGGCCGCTTGAATCGTGCGATCGGCGAGCGCGAGCGCGTCGAGCGCCGTGCGCACCTCAAGGCGCACCTCACTCTCGAGCGCAACGATCTGTTCGCTGACGGTATTCCGATTCGCGCGGGCCTGCGCGACGCGCCCGGCGGTGCGCCAGCCGTCAAACAGCGGCACCTTCAGCTCAATCGACGCCGACCAGCGGGAGTAGTCAGGATCGAAGATGTTTTTCGGGCGGCGCACGGCAAAGCCCCACGACCCGTTGAACTCGACGCTTGGCTTCGAGTCTCCCTCGGCGACGCCGACGAGCAAATCCTGAACCTGCTCCTGCGTCCGCAATAACTGCAGATCGGGCCGCGCCGCCATGGCTTCTTTCACCGCGCCCTCGAATTCAGCCATGAACGGGACGACCGCGAGCGTGTCCGTCGGGTGAATCGGCTCGTTTGTCGGGCGCACCATCACGGTGTTCAAGGTGGCGCGCGCGGTCGCCACGTCGTTTTCGGCGCGCCGTTCTTCGGCACGTGCATTCTCGAGATCGACCTCGGCACGAAGCACTTCGAGCTCGGTCGCTACGCCTGCGGCCCTGCGATTACGCGCGTAGTCCAGATGCGTCTGCTTCGATTGGGCGTTGGCCTGGATGACGCGCAGCTGCTCCATCGTGAACAGCAGCTGGTTATAGACGCGGATCGCGTCGAGCGACGTCACCTGCCGGGCGCGCAGCACCTCCTGCTCGCCTCCCTGCCTGGCAATGCGGGCCGCTTCCAGCGCCTTCCCCAGCTTGAAGCTGAAGAGCGTCTGACGCACGTCGGCCGATGTCGAAAAGGCGTTGGCCGGAATCGGCGCCAGCGCATCGCGAAACTCCGGGGGAAAGTCGTCGAACCCCGGGCTGTTCAACAGTGACGGATCTCTGAAGCGCGTCGCGATCGTGTTCCACGTGATGTCGGGCAACGCATCGGCTCTGGCCTCGACGATACGCCCCTCGAGAAGCGCAACCTGCTGAAGGCTGAGCTTGATGGTGGGATTGGCTGCCAGGGCCTGCGCCACCGCGTCGGCACGCGACAGAGATTGAGCTGAAGCGTCGCCTGCAACAAGAAACACGCCGGTTAGAAGAATGATTGCCGTTCGCATATGTCTGTTGGCGGGTCCAAAGAGCAGGACCCGCCCTACGTTACGTACGTAGGCCGGGTCTTGTTCTTCAGACCCGGCAATTACCTACTGCCATCCGTCAAAGATGGCGTCGACGATCTGGTCCGCCAGTTCGGGCGTCAACTCCGGTTTGCCAGCGATGACGTAGCCGGTCGCCGCCTCACTAATCGATCCCATCAGGATTAACATTCGCGCCTCGATTGGCCCGGGGCGCAGCTCGCCGCTGGCCACGGATTCCTCGGCAGCCGTCGCCAGCGCACCAACGACGCCGTCATAAAACTCTGAGCAATTCTCAGTTTGAGACTGGGCAGTGCCTGGCGGCGCCCAGATGACGCTGTGGATGAAGCGCCACAACAGCGGCTTCTCGCTGGCACTCTCGAACACCGACCGCGCCAACACCTTGATGCGATGCCTGAACGTCCCGGGCGTCTCGATCGCAGCCCGCACCAGCGTGCGAAACTGCTCGAACCCCCCTTGGACGAGTGCCTGAAGCACGCCGTCTTTGCTTCCAAAGAAGTGATAGAGGGTAGGCTTGGTGATCCCCGCGGCCTCGCAGATTTCCCTGACGGCTGTTGCGTCGTAGCCTCGGACTGCGAACAGGTCGAGGGCCGTGCTGAGGATGCGCTCCGTAGAAGTCGTTTGATGAACGTCGAAGGCTTTCGTCATGATTCAAGCGGTGTATCCCGCCTTCGCGGCGAGCCGGCGATTATACCTACCGGTAAATACACCCGTCAATTAGACGGCGGATAGATGCGGAAGGTTCCTAACCCGTAACTATTTGATTGTTAGGGTTTTGACGCGCCTGGTTCGGGCAGAAGGAAAGACATGCCCCCGGCCAGCGAAACGCCACCGGGGCCAACCTCGGAGGGCATGAAGGTCCGTCCCAAGCCCACGTAGAGGCTGTTCGTCGCTGTCAGGCCCAACGCGGCGCCGATTCCAAGCGACGTTTGGTGCGTGCCCGCTCGTGCGTAGGATTGCCCGAAGTTTCCGCTGATTGAGAGGCGACCGGCGACAGGAATATCCGCTCCGACGCTCGCGAAAATCGACCCGCGGGAAAAATAGCCGCTCGAGACGTAAAGCCGCAAATCACCGCGGTGCGCTTCAAGGTTGACTGGAAGAGCCCAACCCAATTCGTCTTCGCTGCCCGGAGAGAGCTCGATGAGCGGCGTCACCGCCAGACCAATCGCACCAGGCGCCCGATACGGATCGAGCAGTTGGACTTTCCCGTACAACGACAGGTTGCCAAGTCCATTCTCTGCAACGCCGTCTGGGTCGCGGAAATGATAGAAGGACAGGTTGCCGCCGGCCTGGAAGCGCCGGCTGATGCCGACCGCCGCGCTCGCAACCGGCGCGTCGAACTGGCGATTGTTGGCACCGCGCCAGTAGCCGGTAGCCAGCCCTATCCAGACGTCACCCGGCTCGACGATTGACGCATCATCGAGCCACGAGCCGTAGTACACGATCGCGTTTGCCGAAGCGGCCGGCGCGCTGGTGGACGAGGTGGCCGTCGCCGGCGACGCAAGTCCACTGCTCGACGAGCGCGTCTTCGCGGCCGGATTCGAAGGCTTATTCTTGTTCTGCCCCGGCGCCGCATCGCTGCGGCCCTGCGCGAACGCAGGGCCCACCGCAACAGCGATGCCGAGAACGACCCCGAGCGCGAGCCTAGCTGCGCTCACGGGTCTGGCGCAGATCCGCATTGGCCGCGTCCTCGGCTTTCTTGACTTCGTTTCGAAGCCTCGTGGTCGTCAGCGTTCCGCCAGCGGGCGGCGTCGTCGGTTCCGCTTTCCATGCCTGGATCGCCTGGCCCAGCGACATTCGTGGGCCCTGTACGAACGTGCCTGGCGTCGGGCCCGGAGTGAGGCCGGTGATCTTCGCTTTCAGATACGAGAACGGAATCCCCAGATTGTTCGAGACATGCACCGCTGAGACGAACTTGCCCCAGTTCGAGAATCCGGCCATCGCATCCTGAACAGTCATGTCGGGCGGAAGCAGCTTTTGCAGACGCGCTTCAAGCTTTGGATTCTTGACCGCGCGCGTCGTCGGGGTCGTCGGTGTTACGTCGCCAGTCGGCGTCGTGCTTGTCCTCGCGACGGTTCCTTTCTTTTCCGCCTTGGTCACGGCCTTCGCGGAGCGCGCATCCGCTTTCACCGCACGTGCCTCAACTTTGGCGGTCTGCTTGGTCTGCGTCTTTCCTTTCGGCGTATCGATCTTTGTTCTTGTGGTTTGCGTCGGCTGCTTTTTCGCCGGCCCGTTTCCTCGACCCTGCGCGTGGACGGGGAAAGCGGCAAAGCTCAGCGAGAAGACGACAGCCACAAGCGTGCTGACCAGTCGCATGATTTCCTCCTGGGATACGGGGGTGTCCTGCGGCTTATATCAACCCGCGTACCGGCCGGCGACTCACGTGTTTTCAACTACTTAGAGCGGCCCAAGCCCTCAGGTCAGGAAAAAATTACCCGGCCGATCGTCTGTATTGTTGGGTGCGATCACAACACTGGGGAGTGTCCTAAAAATGAGAAATGGACCCGGTGGTAACCATCGCCTACGGGCCAAAAATGATCGCGGTTTCTTGGCACGTACCCTGCAGTAACGAGGAGCATGATGCGAAGATTTCAACGCCATACCACAACGCGCGCGACCGCTACGGTCATCGCGCTTTTTACGTCGGTTTCGATCGTCTTCGGTCAGACGAAGATTGTCGCGCCGGAAAACAAATACAAGGTTCAGGAAGACGTCAAAGCCGGCCGTGAAGCCGCGGGGCAGGTCGCAGAGCAACTGCCGATTTTGCGCGACGACGGGGTTGACGACTACGTCGAGCGTGTCGGGGCACGCCTCGTGGACAGTATCCCCTCAGAGTTCCGGCACTCTGAGTTCCGCTACACGTTCGACGTCGTGAACGTGAGAGATCTGAACGCATTCGCGTTGCCGGGCGGACCGATGTTCATCAATCGCGGCATGCTCGAGGCGGCCCGCAATGAAGGCGAAGTGGCCGGCGTGCTCGCGCACGAAATCAGCCACGTGGCCCTGCGCCACGGCACGGCACAAGCGAGCAAGGCAACGCCGTATCAAGTCGGATCGATACTCGGACAGATCGCAGGCGCTGTACTCGGCGGAACGCTCGGTCAGGCTGTCGCGATTGGCTCGCAAGTCGGCTTCGGGACGTGGTTCATGAAGTACGGCCGCGAATACGAGCGTCAGGCCGATCTCCTTGGGGCGCAAATGATGGCGCGCGCCGGGTACGACCCGCGCGACATGGCGAACATGTTCCAGACGATTCAGGCAAAGGGCGGCGGCAACGGCGGCCCCGAGTGGATGAGCAGCCACCCGAACCCGAGCAACCGTTATCAGGCCATCAACCAGGAAGCGGCGCAGCTCCACGTGGCTAACCCGCTTCGCAACACGCAAGACTTCACGCAGGTGAAGTCGCGCCTGCAACGGATGGCGCCGGCGCCGACCACCGAACAGGTAGCACAGTCGGGCAATCGCAGACCGAACGGCGGCGGCGGGCGAACGGACGACTATCGCGTGGGCCAGGTTGATGCACCTTCGGGACGTTACCAGACGTTCGACGGCGGGAACCTCTTCCGGATTGCCGTACCATCGAACTGGAACGAGCTTCAGGGGAACAACTCTGTGACCTTCGCACCACGAGGCGGCTACGGCGATTATCGCGGACAGAGTATTTTTACGCACGGCTTGCAGGTTGGTGTCGAAGGCAGCAACGCGCGGAACCTTCGTTCAGCGACCAATCAGCTCATTCAGGGTCTTGCGCAAAGCAACCCGCAGCTGCGGCAGTCAGGCAGCTTCAGCAACGTGAACATCGGCGGCCGCAACGGCCTGGCGACCGTGTTGACCAATGTTTCCGATGCGACCGGTCAGCCGGAGCGAATCGCGCTCTACACGACGCAGATGACTGACGGCAGCTTGTTCTTCGTTGTTGGCGTGGCACCTGCACGCGAGTTCTCATCTTACCGTCAGATCTTCAATCGCTCGGTGGGATCGTTGCAGATCAACGATGGGTATCGCAGCTCGCGATATTAAATTACGTAGTCGGCAGTCAGCAGTCGGCAGTCTTACCACTGCCGACTGCCGACTTGCGCCTGGCGACTCTAATTCCCGCAGCCGGCGTTCCAGAAACCTCCGCTCCGGCGCCTGACGCACAAGGCGAGCGCGCGCTGATAGGCGGTCCGTGCGTCAGCGAACCGCCCAGCCGCCGGCAAAGATCCGCGCACACGCTCGCTGGAGTGATCGACCACACCTTTACTTCTGGCTAAAATCCTGACCGGTCGTACCTCGACACTGCCGAAGCCGACGGAATCTTCGACGCGACCTGGATCGCATCGTTCAGGTCCCTGGCCTCGATCATGTAGAACCCGCCCAACTGCTCCTTCGTCTCAGCAAACGGGCCGTCGGTCGTCGACATGTTCCCGTTCCGGACCCGAACCGTTGTTGCGGTGTGGACCGGCTTGAGCGCTCCCCACCCAGGTAATGGCCGGTTTGCTTAATGCCCTCGGTAAAAGCGAAATACTCGCCCATAAAGCCCTCTATCTCGCTCTTGGACATACCCGCGAACGTCTTCTCCTCGTCGTAAATCAGGCACAGATACTTCATGGCGTCCCTCCAAAGAGTGTTGAGCACGACTGAACACCAGATAGTCGTACGGGGCAGCCGAAATCGACACGCCTTGGAAGATTAATTCCCTTCCTGTATCGCAATTCTAGGCGCGATCCGCGAGGCGCGCCGAGCGGGTAGCCATGCGGCGACGAGCCCGGTCATCGTCAGCAACACGCCCGCGGCCAGCAGGATTCGAGGATCTGACGGGCTGATCTCAAAGGCGAGGGCCCTCAGCCAGCGTCCGAAGGCAAGCGCACCACTGGTCCCAACCAGGAGCCCGATGCCCAGAACGAGGGTGGCCTGCCTGAGCACGAGCGCGCGGACTTGGGCGCCGGTTGCGCCCAGCGCCATCCGGATCCCAATTTCCTGGGTGCGCTGGCGCACGGCGTAGGCAAGGACACCGTACAAGCCGAGGGACGCGAGCAGCAGCGATACGCCGGCGAAGGATCCCATCAGGATGAGCGCAAATCGGTCGCGACTCGAGCCGCGGCCGGTGACCTCGGTCATCGGCGCAGCCTGATAGACGACCAGTTCCGGATCGATATCTGCGATTTTGGCCCGCACGGATGCAAGCAGGCGCTCGGGCGGAAGCTCCGCCGCCACAACCTGCATGAGCGACCAGTTCCGATCGTCGGCAAATTGTGCATGCGCGTGATAGACGACCAGCGCCGGCGCTCCGTAGACATCGAGCGTCACATCGCCCACGACGCCGATGATCTCGAGCTCTCGGCCGCCCGCCGCGATCCTTTGCCCGACAACGCCATCGGACGGTAAGCCCGGGAACGCCTGTCGGGCAAAGTTGAGACTTACGACGGCGCGCGATGGAGCTCTGGCATCATCACGGGTATCGAACGTGCGACCCGCGAGAACGGGAATCTCGAAAGCCGAAAAGATGTCGCCGCTGACCGTGCGCTGTTGGATATTGAACCCGTCCGCTCGCCTCACCGAACCGCCGGCGCGTGGACCACTGCGGATGACGGTATTCCAGGGATGATAGGTGCCCGTGGCGGGAAGACGAGAGATGCCACCCGCGGCAATCACACTAGGAATCGTCTGAATCGTCTGCGCTAACTCCTCCTGAAAAACAGCCCGACGTTCGGCGTTATATCGGCTTGTCGGCAGGTTCACTTCGAACGTGAGAACCCGTTCGACACGAAATCCGAGGTTCACCTGCTGCAAACGGTGGAAGCTCGCCACGAGCACGCTGGCGCCAACCAGAAGGGTCATCGCAAGCGCGAGTTGCGCCGTGGCCAGACCGCTGCGAATCCATCCTTGCCGTTGAGTACCCGTCGCGGAACGCGATTGTTGACGGAGCGCCTGGTTGGGAGAGAGGCGGATGAGACGAAGCGCCGGCGCGATGCTGAACGCGACGGCCGTTGCGGTCGTGGTCAACGCGGCAAACCCCAGCACCACCAGGTCGAATCCGGCCTCGTCGAGGCGTGGAAGGGCTTCATTGCCAAACCCCCGCAGCACATCAGCGCCGATTCCAGCCATCACCAGACCGAGCAGCCCGCCGAGCCCTGCCAGAAGGAAACTCTCAACGAGCAGTTGCCGCGCCAGCCGGCCACGGCCAGAGCCCAGTGCCGAGCGCATCGCGAACTCGTGCACCCGTCCCGTCATGCGGTACAAGCGCGAGGTTGGCCACGTTGGCGCACGCGACGAGTAGCACGAGTCCAACGGCGGCGAAGAGCAGATGCAGCGGGCCACGCGCGGCCGCCACGAGATCTTCCTGCAATGGAACCGCAACAACCGCACTGTGGCGCGTCGCCGGCCACCGTGCCTTCAGTGCCAGGCTCAGCACGGCAAGCTCCGCTTGCGCCCGCTCGAGGTTGACTCCGTTTCGCAGCCTACCAACTGCGGTGAGGGAAGTGTTCTCCTCGTTTGTATCTCGCAAAAGATTGTACGGGACCCACGCATCGACCTCGCCGGCGATCGGATCCTCGAAGTCTTGTGGCGCGATTCCGATCACCTCGTACGGCTCGCCGTTCAGTCGGAGGGATGAGCCGATCATCGACGCATCGGCCGCAAGTCGCGTTCGCCACAGCCGATCGCTCAGCACCACGCGACGCGTGCCGCGCTCGTCGTCGCGGTCGAAGCCCCGGCCGCGCGATGGACTCGATCGGAGCGTGGTGAAGTAGTCGCTCGTGACCCGCAGCACGCGGAGGCGCTGAGCCTGGCCGTTGCTGACGAGATCGAGGCCAGTCTCGCGGTAGTTCGCGAGCGCCGCAACACTCTCGAATGACGTCGCCTGATCGCGAAGGAACGTGAAATGCGTGCCTGCCAGGTAGTTGGGCGTCTCAGGTTTGTCAGGGTCCTGCTGGTAGAAGCGAATGAGCTGCCCCGGTTCCTCGTAAGGGAGAGGCGCGAGCAATGTGGACCGAACAACACTGAAAATGGCGGTCGTGCCGCCGATCCCCAACCCAAGCGTTACGATAACGACCGCGGAGAAGCCGGGGCTCAGTCGAAGCTGCCGGCACGCATACCGGAGATCCTGCATCAGCCCATCGAACCACCGGATGCCGTTCAACTCGTGAATGTTCTCCCGAACCAGCGTGACGTTGCCGAGCTGGCGTCGCGCCGCGACCGCGGCCTCTTCTGGCGTCAGGCCCGACGCGACATATCTGCCGACGAGCAGCCCGATGTGCGCCTCGAGCTCGCGCTGCGTTTCGGCGTCCAGACGCCGCCGGGCCGACGCGAAGCCCAACCACGAGAAACACCTGACCAGGCTCGCCCACATGTCAGCCGTGCTCCGCGGCGCGCAAGAGGCGAGCGATGACCCCTGAGAGTCGTCGCCAATTTTCGGTCTCCTTCGCCAACTGACGACGGCCCGCTTTCGTGATCGCGTAGAACTTCGCCTTCCGGTTGTTCTCGGACGCGCCCCAGCTCGACGAAATCCACCGTTGATGCTGGAGCCGGGTGAGGGACGCGTACACCGTTCCCTCGTTCAATTTGAGAATGTCGTCGCTCACCTGTTCGATTCGGCGCGCGATCCCGTATCCGTGCAGCGGGCCCATGCTGTCGAGCGTCTGCAGCACCATCAGATCGAGCGTGCCCTGCAGCACGTCCAGCTTTGGCTGGGCGCCGGCCTGACCTTTGGTCACAACAAAGGAGTACTACGCCGACCTTGGGATGTCAATAGGTGGACGACAAAAGACCAGCGGTTCGGGGTGCTGGGTTCTCGGTTCTACGGCGGGTTCTGGGTTGCTGGGGTTCTGAACGCAGCCAGCCGGCGACGCGCATCAGGGGAGATACGTCCCTACACCTCGATGACGGTCTTTATCACACCGGGGTTCGCCGCGATCTCCGGAAACCGTTGCGGAGTGTCGGCGAGCGCGAAGCGGTGCGTAATCCAGGGCGTGATGTTGATTCGGCCGGCTTCGATGAGCGCGATGATCTCGACGAAGTTGTTGGGCAACGCGTTGCGGCTGGCCAGGATCGTCAGCTCTCGCCGGTGAAAGTTCGGATCGTTGAAGCTCACGTCGCCCTGAAACAGCCCCACGAACACGATGCGACCGCCCTGCGCGGGCAGATCGAAGGTGCCGGTCATGGATGAGGCGCTCCCGGTGGCATCCATCACGACGGTGGGCAGATCGCCGCCGCCGATACCGCGAATCTGGTCCAACGCGTCCGGTCCGGCCACCAGCGTGTGTGCATCCTTGAATTGCTGCCTGCAGAAATCGAGACGCGATTCCCTCACGTCCATCACCGCGAGCCTGGCGCCCCGCACCTGCACGAACTGGCTGACGCTCAAACCGATGGGACCTGCGCCGATTACGAGGACGAAATCGTTCGGCGTGATGTCTGCGCGCTCGACCGCATGCGCACCGATCCCGAGCGTCTCGACCAGCGCGAGCTGATCGTACGAGAGCCGCTGCGAGCGGTGGAGCTTCCGTGCAGGCACGACGATCTCCGGGCGCATGCCACCGTCGATGTGCACCCCGAGACACATGAGCTCGGCGCAGCAGTTGGATCTGCCCGCGCGGCAGGCGACGCAACGTCCGCAGTTCAGGTATGGCTCGACCGAGCAGCGGTCTCCGGGGTTGAGCCCGTGCGGCTCGCTGCCGGGGTCGATGACCTCGACGCCGAGCTCGTGACCAAGGATGCGCGGGTAATTGAAAAACGGTTGTCGTCCGGCAAAAGCGTGGAGGTCTGTGCCGCACACGCCGATGCGGTGCACGCGTACGAGCGCCTCGCCCGGCGCCTGGCCAGGCGAAGGGCCTTCAGTGGCGATAAAGTGACCCGGCTTTTCGAGCGCGATCTGAATCATGAAGCTCGCACATCATCCGTCATTCGCACGCGCTCACTGACGATCTGGTGGTTTGTCAGTGACGATGACGATTCGTCCCAGCGCCTCACGTTCAGTTGAGAGATCCTGCTTGCCCGGCGGCATCTTGTTCAATTGCAGGATGTAGGCGATAACCGCGGCGGTGTCGTCCCTGCTGAGCGTCCCTGGTGCTTCAGCCGGCATCGCCTCACGAACCCAGTCGAACAACACACCCACGGATTGGGTGCTCCAGTTGGCCAGGAAGGTCTCGCCAACGAGCTTCGGTCCGGAGTCGCCGCCATCGAGTTTAGGACCGTGGCAGCCGATGCAGGTGGTATCGGCGACCTTTTCTCCCCGGTAGGCTTGCGCGTCGCTGTAGACGCCGCTCCACACGGTCTGTGGCTGCGCGGCTGCTGCGTACATCGCACACGATATCCAAACGCCTGCGCTCGCGAGGGTCAGAACCGTCAGTTGCCGCACGTGGTGCCGACCATCTGCAGCGACATGACATTCACGCGTATTTCCGCACCGAGCCGTACCATGTAGCCCGTGACGCGGACTTTGTGTCCGTTGTGCGGTTCGGGGTTGTAGCTGATGGCATCGAGCAGGCGGAACGTGAACTCGCCGCGTTCTTGTCGTGTACTTGTGGTCGCGTTGACGCTGACCGCAGCCGACGGCTCCGTTTTCTTCAATTCCTCGGCGTTGGTCAGCAGCCAGGATCTCGTGGGGTCCTGGTGAAGACATCCCACTGCGGACACGAACGTGTAATTCTCGAGCCCTTCGGCACCGCCCGCACCAGGAATCCACACGTTGTCGGCAACCTCGGTGGTGAGCTCGGCGGGTCCTGCCGGAAAGTTGTTCTTCTGCAGCACATATGTGGCCGCATCAAGATATTCCTGGTCGGTCAACGCGCCGGGCCGTCCCGAAGGCATATCCCTTTTCATTTTGTTGAACAGCGCGCTCACCTTCTTCTCGCCGAAATCCTGAACGAACCGGGTGCCTGTCAGAGGGGCGCCTCTGGCTCCGGCCGTGGGGTTTGCCGACCCATCCAGATCAGCGAGGTGGCATGTCACGCAATTCGCTTCGTAAACCTGCTTCCCGCGCTCGGCCTGCGCCGTCGTGTAGACAGGATCGCGCACGTCTTTGCGCGACTTCACATCGTCTTGTTGTTGGGCGGCCGGCAGGGCTACCACGGCGACGCAGAACAATGCCACCGCGCACGTGACCTGAACGCGGCCGTTCACAGAAGGATATCCTTCACGACTTCGCCAAACACGTCGGTGAGACGGAAGTCGCGACCCGCGTACCGGTACGTGAGTTTCGTGTGATCCATGCCGAGCTGATGCAGCAATGTCGCGTGCAGGTCGTGAATCGACACACGGTTCTGCTCCGCCTTGAAGCCGAACTCGTCAGTACTGCCGTGCGCGATGCCGCCTTTGAACCCGCCGCCGGCGACGAACATCGTGTAGCCGTACGGGTTGTGATCGCGTCCCGAGCCGCTTTCCGAAACAGGGGTGCGGCCGAATTCGCCGCCCCAGACGACGAGCGTCTCATCGAGCTTGCCCCGGCGCTTCAAGTCCCGGATGAGCGCGGCTGCCGCTTGATCCATGTCCGGGCAGCGCTTGCGAAGATTGTCGTTGACGTCCCGATGGTCGTCCCAGATTTGCCCGCCCGGATAGTCGACGTTGACGTACCGTACGCCGGCTTCGACCAGCCGCCGCGCAAGCAGGCACCCGGTTCCGAAGGGCCCATGCCCGTACTCCTCCCGGATGTTCTCTGGCTCTTTGCGGATGTCGAACAGATCCAGCGCCTCAAACTGCATGCGATAGGCCGTTTCCATCGCCTTGATGCGCCCCTCGAGGAACGGGTCGGCGCCAAACGACTTCGAGTAGCTCTGGTTCAGGCCGAGCAGCGCGTTCATGTCTGTTCGCTGAGCCGCCGCGTCTACCTGTTTGTTGCGCAGATTCGGAATAATCTTCTCGGGGTCCGGATCGGCGACCTGAAAGCCCACGCCCTGATATTCGGTCGGCAGGAATGCGGAACGCGTCTGTGGCCCGGCACCATTCGAGCCAAGCGCGACAAAGGCCGGAAGGTTCTCGTTCTCTGAGCCAAGACCATACGAAATCCACGATCCCATGGACGGCCGAGTTGCGAGCACACTACCGGTATGGAAGAGGGCCCGTCCCGGTGTGTGGGTCGGGTTGAAGGTGTACATCGATCGGATGACACAGATGTCGTCGATGACGCTGGCAAGCTGCGGCAACAGCTCGCTCACCTCGACGCCATTGCGCCCATAGCGCTTGAACTCGAACGGCGACGGCAGCAACCCTCCGGTCACACGTTCAGTCCGAAGGTCGACGGCATTCGGACGCTGCCCGGCGTACTTGAACAGCGCGGGCTTGGGGTCGAACATGTCGAGTTGGGAAGGCCCGCCGTTCAGGTAGAGCATGATGACGTGCTTCGCCTTTTGCGGCAGCGCGGGCCCGGCGTAGTTTCCGAGACCCGCCGCGTGGACTTCGCTCTTCGACAAGCTTGCAAACACTCCTGCGAGCCCGACGAGGCCGACGCCACCACCCAGCGTCTCGATCATTTCCCGTCGCGTCAGCTTCAACTTCATGGCAGGAAGATCTCCTCGTTGGTTGACAGAAGGACTTGCGCATAGCGCTGCAGGGTACCCTTCTGCAGATATTCGAGCGCGCTCTTGATCTCGGCGGCCGTCGGGTTGCGCGCGAGAATCCGGCGATACAACCGGCCGACTTGTTCGGCCTCTCCAGTTGCCGTCGCCGCGGTTTTCGCCGCCGCGGCGGCGAGGCTCTGCACGAACTCACTGTTCATCAGGAAAATCTGCTGCAGCGTCGTGATCGTGACCTCGCGATCGGGAGCCGATTGAGTCGCTTCCGGGAAGTCGTACAACTGCATCAACTGCGGCATGCGCGCGCGGCTGATGCGTCCGTAAATCGAGCGCCTGAGAAATGTGTCGCTGTCCAGATCTCCCGAGATGCCACCCATCTCTTCGTCCAGCATCCCGGCTGACCGCAGGAGGGTGTCGCGATAGGCCTCGATGTCGAGGCGTCGAGGATTCTGCCGCCACAACAACGCGTTGCCTTCGTCCGCTTGCAGCGCGTCTGCTCGCGGCGTGCTCGTCTGTTGATAGGCAGCCGACAGCATGATTTCCTTGCTGAGCCACTTCAGCGACCATCCATGCTCGATGAACCGGGCGGCGAGATCGTCGAGCAGTTGCGGATGCGTCGGCTTGTCGCCTTGCGTGCCGAAATCGCTCGGCGTCGCGACCAGCGCCCGTCCGAAATGCCAGCCCCACACACGGTTTACGATCACGCGTGCGGCGAGCCCGGGTGTATCAGTGAAAATCCGATCGGCCAGCTCGAGACGGCCGGAGCCCTGTTTGAAGGTCGTCTCGCCCTTCGCGAACACCGCCGGAAACCCGCGAGGCACGATGTCGCCGGGCATGGCCACGTTCCCTGCCTTCAGGATCGGCATGTCGCGTGGCTCGCCTGGCTTGTAAATAATGAAGGTGTAACTCGGATCGGACGCGTCGACATACTGCGCCGCATCGAACACCGCGTTGATGTACGGCTCCGTCGAACCCTGCGGGCCGCGGCCGCGGGCAGGCGGGGGCGGTTGAACAGCGACGGGTGCTGGATTAGCGGCAGCCGCCGCCTGACCCGGTACTGGCTTCGCGCCAGCCGGTGGGGGTGCCGCCGCAGCGGCAGGGGGCGGTCCCCCGCCGCGGCGCGGCGGATTCCAGAATTTTTCCAGACTCTCCACGAGCTGCGGATATTTGGCGAGCAGAGCGGTCGCCTCGTCTCTGAGGCTTGCCACTTCTGCTTTCCACTTCGCTGCCTTCTCGGCTCCGTTGATAAACGTCGTGCCCTCGTTGCCGAGCAGGTTCACCGAGTACGCCATGTCGAACAGCTGCCGCTGGAGCCACATGTAGCGCTGCTCAATCTTGGGATCGACAGGAAACATCGGGCGCTCAACCCGCACCGTCGAGGCAAACACACCCATCAGCGCGTAGTAATCCCGTTGCGTGATGGGATCGAACTTGTGATCGTGGCATCGCGCGCATGCGACCGACACCCCGAGGACGCCGCGCGACACGGCGTCGATCCGCTCGTCCCAGTCGTCGGTCAGGAACGTGCCGATGACTTCTCCCGACAGGCGCAGGTCGTGATGGTAGATAGGCGCCGCACCGACATATCCGAGCGCTCGCATATCATCACGCGTGGCGTTCGGCATCAAATCAGCGGCTATCTGCAGTTTGATGAAGCGGTCGTAGGGCATGCCGGCGTTCAGCGCTTCGATCATCCAATCGCGATACCGCCAGGCAAAGGGGTACGGCGGGTTGGTGGCCTCCGACGTCGCGTTGTCTTCGGCGTAGCGCGCGACATCCATCCAGTGGCGCGCCCATCGCTCGCCATAATGCGGCGATGCCAGCAGGCGATCGATCAACTTCTCGTACGCATTCGGCGACCGATCGTTGATGAACGCCTGAACTTCCTCGAAGGTCGGCTTGTAGCCAACGAGATCCACATAGGCACGCGTCACCAGCGTACGCCGATCGGCCTGCGGAGACGGCGCGAGTTTCTTCTCCTGCAGTTTCGCGAGAACGAAATTATCGATCTTGGTTTTCGGCCAACCGTTCACCACCGCTGGCTTGGGCGCAGGAACGGCGGCCACCGGCTGAAACGCCCACCATTTGCGCCCCTCTTCGAGCGACATGCCCTTGTATTGAGGCGTCGCCGAAGCAAGGGCGGGAAGATTGGCGCGAGGATCCGCAGCGCCACGCGCAATCCACTGCTCGAAGTCGGCCAGAACGGTATCGGGAAGTTTGCCGCTGGGCGGCATCTGCGCCAGCGGATCGCTATAACTCAGCACCTTGAATAGCCGGCTCTCGGCCGGCTTGCCCGGCACGATCGCCGGACCCGATGTGCCCCCCTTCAGCAGCCCTTCCTTACTATCGAGCACCAGATCACCCTTTGGTGCCGGCAGTTTGGAGTTGTGGCAGCTATAACACCTCTGGACGAGGACCGGTCGAATCCTCGTCTCAAAAAAGTCGACGTCCGAGGTTTGCGCAAATAGCGGCGAATGCGCAGCAACAGACACGATCAGACCGACGATCCAGCGTCGTATCGGCATGGAATCTCCTCGAACCCGTGGAAACGAGTATTTTACCGCAGGCCCCCCGTGCGAGGCGATGCGAACTGGATCCGGCTGTTCCTGCTGTCACGCCGGGCGGATACGCTCTGCCGCCGCGGTCGGCTTTTAATGCAGGCGTGTCCAAGGCGAAGCGGGAGCGCCTCGTCCTGGTTCGAGGGTGGACTCGTCCTCGCGAGATCGGCGCAGAGGGATGGCGTCACGGGGGACCGCGGGCCTTGGTAAGATGTGCGCTTCCGCTCGGCTGATCGTTAGATCGTACGAACGTTCGATGGATGTCAGGGCCGGCCGGCAGCCATGTTGAACCCGCTCGTCGGGCAGCGTCTCGGCCCATATGAAATCGTCGCCCTGCTTGGCACGGGCGGGATGGGAGACGTCTACCGCGCGCGAGACACGAAGCTCGGCCGCGACGTCGCCATCAAGATCCTCCCCCACGCTTTTATCGCGGATGCCGACCGGCGCGCGCGGTTCGAGCGTGAGGCGCGGCTGCTGGCCGCCCTGAATCATCCGAACGTCGGCGCTATTTACGGGTTCGAGGAGCGCGACGGCATTTGCGCGCTGATTCTCGAGCTCATCGAAGGACAGACGCTCGCGCAGCGCTCGAGCGTTGGACCGCTGCCGCTGCCGGAAGCCCTCGCAATCGCGCGGCAGATTGCGGATGCGCTCGAGGCAGCGCACGAACGCGGAATCGTGCATCGCGATCTGAAACCGGCCAATGTCATCCTCCAGGATCAGCGCGGCACAACCGCCACCGAAAGGAAGACGCCCTCAGGGCCTGCAGTGCCGCTCCGACAGCCACCGCAAACGCCAACGTCGAACGCATCCTCTTCGCAGCTAGCGGCCGACGACGTGATGGTGAAAGTGGTCGACTTCGGGCTGGCGAAGGTGGCCGGCGCAGACTCGGCTCACGACCTGACGCATTCGCCGACGATCACTATCGGTGGGACGAGTGATGGCGTCATTCTCGGGACCGCGGCATACATGAGTCCCGAGCAGGCGCGCGGAAAGGTCGTCGACAAGCGGACCGACATCTGGGCGTTCGGCTGCGTCATGTACGAAGTGCTGACGGGCCGCCAGGCATTCGCCGGCGAAACGGTTTCGGACACGATTGCCGCCATTCTCGAGCGCGAGCCGGACTGGTCGGCCCTGCCCGAGACCGATCGCCACGACAATGCGTCGTCTGCTGCAGCGCAGCCTCGAAAAGGATCCGAAACGCCGGCTGCACGATATCGCGGACGCGCGCATCGAGATCGATGACGCGTCGCGCGAGCCGACTCGCATCAGATATCGCGATCGGATCGACCTCGCGCGAACGATCCGCGCCAGCGCAGAGACGGACATGGGCGCTCCTCGCAGCCGCTGCCGTGCTGTCGCTCGTCGGCGCCGCTGCAGTTCTGACGTGGTGGCCCACCCGGACCGGGTTGCCGCAATCGCCTCTCGCGCGTCTGATGATCTCGTTGCCCGCCGCCCAGGTGCTCGAAAAGGGCCGGTTCCCACCTGTGGCGCTGTCCCCGGACGGCAAGCTGCTGGTCTATGCCGCGGCGGTGAGCGGTGGACGAACAGCTTTGTACCTGCGGCCGCTCGAAGAGCTTGCCGCGCGCCGCATTCCCGAGACAGAGGGGGCCACCACCCCCTTCTTCTCACCCGATGGTCGATGGCTGGCCTTCTATGCGAACGGCCTGTTGAAGAAAGTCTCGGTGGCCGGCGGCGTGCCGCTGACCATTTGCGAAGCACCGCCGGTGTGGAGCGCGACATGGGGAGAAGACGGCAGCATCGTGTTCGCCACAACGCACGCATCGTCCGGGCTGTGGCAGGTGTCAGCCAACGGCGGCGAGCCGGTTCAAATCACGACCCCCAAGTCAGACGAGGCGCAGCACGGATATCCGCAACTCCTTCCCGGCGCGGACAGTTGCTCTTCAGCGTTCGGCGCAAGGAGACACGTGGCACCTCGCGCTGCTCGCACTGGAGAGCCGCGACTGGCGGCTGCTGGGCAATGGGCGCGTCATCGGCGAAGGGGCACAGTATCTTCCGACCGGGCATCTCGTCTATGCGCAATCGGGTGGACTGGTCGCCACGCCATTCGATCCCTCGAGCGGCAATCTGGATCAGCCTCCGGTCCCACTCCTCGAACGCGTCGAAACGTCGCGATTCGGAGGCGCGTACTTTGCCGTCGCGGCCGGCGGCGGGAACGCTCGTGTATGTGCCGGCCGGCACGACGGTGGCGGACCGGACGCTGCTGCGCGTCGATCGTGACGGCCGTGTCGCCCCGCTCATCGAGGCGCACGCCGGCTACGAGTATCCGGCGTTTTCTCCGGACGGACGGCAAATCGCCGTGACGATCGCGTCCGAGACCGGCAGCGACATCTGGATCATCGACCTCGAGCGCGCCACCCGCATTCGGTTCACGGCCGGCGGCACCAGCGCCTTTCCCGTCTGGGCGCCGGATGGCTCGACGCGTGGCGTTCCAGTCGACCGCTCCCGGACCCTGGAACCTCTTCTGGAAGCCGCTCGACGGAGAGCGCGGAGCGCAGCCGCTCTTGCGAATCGCCGATGCCTCACTCGCGCCGCTCCTGGCCGAACACCGGAGAAGCCCTTTTGCCGGGCACGCTGCCGACGCTGTCCGGCGCCGGCCCGCAGTTTCCGATGTCGTGGTCGCCCGATGGTTCGACGCTGGCCTTTCACGAGCGAAAGCCGAACGGCGAACGTGACATCTGGGTCGTCTCGCCCGGCGAGCGATCCGATGCCGTTCCTGCTCACGCCCTTCGACGAGCGATCGCCGCGATTCTCTCCGGACGGCAAGTGGCTCGCGTACGTCTCCGATGAATCGGGTCGCAACGACGTGTACGTTCAGCCGTTCCCGGGCCGGGGCGCGAATGGCTCGTGTCGACCGACGGCGGGATCGATCCGGTGTGGTCGAAGGATGGCCGCGAGCTGTTCTACCGCCAGGACGACGCAGATGATGGCCGTGTCGGTGGCCCCGAAGGGCGGAGTTTTCGGCGAGCCGCCCGCAGCGGCTGTTCGAGATTCGCTTCGATGCCGGCGACAACGGACCGAACTACGACGTCTCACGCGACGGCAAATGGTTCGTGATGCCGAGGGGCGCATCAGGGCCCGGTGCCGGGAGAGCTGCATCTGGTGCTCAACTGGTTCGGCGAGGTCACGGCTCGGACCCAGGCGGCGAGCGCGCGACACTTGAGCGGCGCACCGAGACAATTGGCCGCTCTCAGGAAGGCGGCACCATGAGCGCCACGCCACGGCTCAAGCGCGATCGCTGGTGGCTGGCGCTTGTGGCGGCGTTCCCGGGCACGCTCGTCGTGCCGTGGTCGGCCGGCAATGCTCGCCGGATCGGCCGGCGCAGGCTCAGCGGTCGCCGCCGAAACCGGCGTTCGCGACATGCTTCAGCGGTACGCGGCCGCGCTCGAGAGCCTGGACGCAAACGCGGTGAAGAAAGTCCAGCCGTCCATTACCAGCCGACAATCTCGCCAAAGCCTTCAAGGACATGCGCGAGCTCAAGGTCGCGATCGACGCCGTGCGCGTGCTCTCCATCGACGGGACGACGGCCCGCGTGAGCTGCCGCGTGACGCAGACGCTCACGCCGAAGGTCGGATCGAAACGGACCACCGACGGTCACGCGCGTGATGCGGCTGCGGCGAGAAGCCGAATGCGTGGGTGATCGACGGATTCGAAAGGTAAGACAGCTATGCGCGTTCAGAAACTCGTTCGTGCGATCTTCCTGCCGTGTTCGGCGCAGCGATGTCTCAGTCTGACTTCGGACGCCATGCCTGCTCGTGCGCAGCAGCGTTCCGCTGGCGCAAGTGCTGCCGGATCTCATTCTCCGCGAGATCGTCTTGCAGAGTCCCGTGGCGGGACTTCCCACGGGGCCCTTTCCCACGTGGCGCACTTCAGCCCGCTCGAGGCCAACGAGCCGAACAATCCCGTCGTCGGCATCGTCCAAGCTTTCAACAGCCAGATGGCCACGCAGTTCTCGACCTTCCCGCTCGGATCGTCGAGGGCGGCCTGACCTACGTGTTCGACGAATCGGTCGGCACGTTCCGGCGCGGCAGCGCCAGCTTCGGGCCGTTGTTTGCGCGAGCGCGCCCTCACGATCGGTCGGCGGAAGCTCAGCGCCGGATTCAACTACCAGCGCACGTCGTATCGCACGTTCGAGGGGCAGAGTCTCGATGACGGCTCGATCAAGTTCTATCTGCGACATCAGGATTGCTGCGCGCTTTACAGACCCGACAACGCTGACCGGTTTCATGGTGACACCCTGACGGCAGCCCGCTTGAACCCGCCCGTTCGAAGGCGATCTCATCGAAGCGGCACTCTCGCTCAAGGCCACGACGCATACCACTGCGGTGTTTGCGAACTACGGCGTCACCGATCGCTGGGACATCGGTCTTGCCGTTCCGTTCGTGCAGAGTGAATCTGGATGCCAGCGTGCGGGCGCGCATCGTCCGCTGGTGACTGGGACCGCTCCGGACATTCATACGTTCGAAATCGGCAACCCCAATGCGACTCGGACCGTGCAACACTCGGGCCACGCGAGTGGCCTCGGCGACATCGTGCTTCGAACCAAGTATCACTTTCTGCGCATGGCAGGTGGAGGCCTGGCCGCGGCCGTCGACCTCCGCCTGCCGACAGGCGACGAAAACGAACTTGCTCGGCGCCGGCGGCACCCAGGCAAAATTTCTGCTGGTTGCGTCCGAACGAACGCGGCCGTTTCGGCCAGCACGTCAACATCGGCTACACGGCGGCCCGCGGCGACGTGGCCGGCACGCTCGCCGGGCTCGACGCGGCGCCGCTTCCCGATGAGATCAACTACTCCGGCGGGATCGAATTCGTCGCCAGTCCGCGCCTCACTCTGATGGGCGACGTCGTCGGCCGCACGCTCCGCGGGGCCGGACACCTCGATCTCGTCAGCAAGACATTCGAATACAACGACCCGAATCCGCTTCATCGCCGGAAGGCCAGGTCCGGGATGCGGCGGATTCGCAGGACTCACCTGCGCGACGATTTCTTTCGACGAGTTCGATCCGCGGCCTGGCAACCTGACGCTACTGCTGGGTGCCGCCGGGGTCAAGGTCAACGTTGCTGGCAATTTCCTGATATCGGGCAGCGTGCTATTCCCGCTGAATAGTAATGGCCTCCGAAGCCACATGACAACGGTGCTCGGCGTCGATTACGCATTTTGAACGACGCGTCAGTGCTTTTCCACGATGTCGTCCTTCATCCACCCGAGCGCGCCAAGCAGCTGATCCTTCTCGGTCTTCCCGACCTTGAATTGTCCAGCGCGCCCTTCAGCCGCTCAGGATCGGCCGCAGTCTTTGCGAAGAAGCCGTTGATGCGTTTGTCGCCTGCGACGCCCAGGCGAGGCGATCTATGAGATCGCTGTTGCGTGCTGTCACGGCGAGCGGATACGCTCTGCCGCCATGAGCCCCTACATCGCCGAAGCCGTCGGAACGATGGTCCTCCTCCTGCTGGGAAACGGGGTTGTCGCGAACGTGCTCCTGGCGAAGTCCAAAGGGCAAAACTCGGGGTGGCTCGTAATTGCAGTCGGATGGGGCGTCGCAGTGACCATTGCGGTGTACTCCGTCGGCCGCATCAGCGGCGCGCATCTCAACCCGGCGGTCACGATCGGGCTCGCCACCATCGGCAGCTTCCCGTGGGAGGACGTGGTCGGGTATCTCGCGGCCCAGATGGTGGGCGCGTTTCTTGGCGCGGTGCTCGTCTGGCTCGCGTATCTGCCGCACTGGCGACTGACGGAAGATCCCGCCGCGAAGCTGGGGGTGTTTTGCACCCGTCCGGCGGTCCGTCATCCAGCCGCGAACGTCGTAACAGAAGCGATCGGAACGGCCATGCTGCTGTTTGGTGTGCTCGCGATCGGCGCCAATGCCGAAGGGTGGGCACAGGCCGGCGAGGTGGACCTCTCCCAGGTGTTCAGCCGGGCGCTGCAGCCGCTGCTCGTCGGCATTCTTGTGCTGGGGATTGGACTGTCGCTTGGCGGCCCAACCGGCTACGCCATCAACCCCGCACGTGATCTCGGACCACGCATCGCGCACGCCATCCTCCCGATTCCCGGCAAGGGGTCATCAGACTGGTCATACGGCTGGATTCCTGTCGTCGCGCCACTCCTCGGCGGCATCGTCGGTGCCGCGCTCTATACCTTCGTCGGATTCTAGGGAGACACATGGCACGCTACGTCGGCGCAGTGGACCAGGGCACAACAAGTACGCGATTCATGGTGTTCGATGGCGCGGGTGCAGAAGTGGCGCGGCGCCAGATCGAGCACACGCAGATCATGCCGAAGCCCGGCTGGGTCGAGCATGATCCGGTGGAGATCGCTGCGCGCACGAACGAAGTGATCACGGGTGCACTACGGGCAGCCAATCTCGACGGAAACGATCTTGCCGCAATCGGCGTGACCAACCAGCGCGAGACCACGGTGGTGTGGAATCCGAAGACGGGTCGCCCTTGGTACAACGCCATCGTGTGGCAGGACACGCGAACGGATCGGATCGTCAGCGCCCTCGAGCCGAAACGCCGGTTGCTCTACGAACGCACCGGATTGCCGCCTGCGACCTACTTCTCAGGAACGAAACTGCAGTGGATCCTCGAGAACGTCGATGGGGTCCGAACAGCATCTGAAAAGGGCGAGGCGTTGTTCGGTAACGTCGACACGTGGGTGATCTGGAATCTGACGGGCGGCGCAGACGGCGGTGTTCATGTGACCGACGTCACCAATGCGAGCCGCACGCTCCTCATGGATCTGCGGACGCTCGACTGGGACGACGAGCTGCTCGCGCTCTTCGGGATCCCGCGGCGGATGCTGCCGTCGATTAAGGCCTCGTCCGATCGGAAAGGGTACGGCTCAACCCGTCGGAACGGACCTGTCGGCGCTGAAGTGCTGCTGTGCGGCGATCTCGGGGACCAGCAAGCGGCGACGGTCGGCCAGGCGTGTTTCTCTGTTGGCGAGGCCAAGAACACGTACGGAACGGGCAACTTCATGCTGCTCAACACGGGCGAGACGCCGATGCCGTCAAAGACCGGGCTTCTGACGACGGTGTGCTACAAGCTCGGCGATGCGGCGCCCGTGTATGCGCTCGAGGGATCGGTGGCAGTCACCGGTTCAGCCGTGCAGTGGCTGCGCGACCAGCTCGGGATCATCACAACGGCCGCCGATATCGAGACGCTGGCAAACACCGTCACGGACAACGGCGGCGCCTACTTCGTTCCGGCGTTCTCCGGTTTGTTCGCGCCGTACTGGCGCGCTGACGCCCGCGGCGCGATTGTCGGCCTGTCGCGATTCAACACGAAAGGACATCTGGCGCGCGCCACACTGGAGGCCATCTGCTTCCAGACGCGCGCGGTACTCGACGCCATGACGATCGACTCGGGCGTGAAGCTCGCCGTCCTGAAGGTGGACGGCGGCGCAACCGTCAACGACACGCTGATGCAGCTGCAAGCCGACGTGTTGGGCGTGCCGGTCGTCCGTCCTGTCGTGGCCGAAACGACTGCTCTGGGGGCT
This sequence comes from Vicinamibacterales bacterium, assembly GCA_963761975.1. Classification (GTDB taxonomy): domain Bacteria; phylum Acidobacteriota; class Vicinamibacteria; order Vicinamibacterales; family JAMQPK01; genus JAMQPK01. The sequence continues at coordinate 586,485 of CAVXIR010000006.1, read as the reverse complement.
GCGTATGCGGCAGGCCTGGCGGTCGGGTTTTGGAAAGACCTCGAGACGCTGCGGAAGAACTGGCGGGCGGATCGGCAATGGGAGCCCGTGTGGAACGCGGACCAGCGCGAGGAATCGTATCGCGGGTGGCAGAAGGCCGTGGAGCGCACGCTCAACTGGGTTGAGGCGGAGCAACGGTGACGCCGCAAATACAAACAGAAGATCAGGAGGTCAGGAGAGATCTTTCCTTGAAAGAAATTCTCCTCCTGATCTCCTGACCTCGTGTCTTTGGAAACTGCGCTAAGGGTTCGCTGCGCGCATCGCGTTGAGCTCGCCGACACCGCGCTCGACCAGTCGATGCACGTGCTCGCTCGTCCGGAAGTCTGTCAAGAGTGCGCGCCGCGGGCTGGTGTAGGCCTGGTCCATCGCATATGCAAGCACAGTCGCCATGACTTCCCCTTCTTCGGTGTTCGTCTCACTGAAGCGGCGCCTGAACTCCTTCAAGACAGGAGCGAAGTCCGGATCGTCCCAGCGTTCCTCGCCGGATTCGAGGCGCATGAAGTCATCGAGGACGGTCGCATACGACGGGCTGGCCGGACGACGCCAGAAGGCGACGTCGGCACCAAATTCATCGAAGTGGAACGGAAGGTAGAGTGTCGCCTTCGCCGGGACCCGATCGACGAGCGACGGATTGAAACGTTGGACCTCGTCCACAGTGAGATGCGTCTTGCTGATGACCTCGTCCAGGGAGATCGCGCGTGTGGTGCGCATGGCGTAGATCGGAGCCTGGGACATCGACGCCATGAGGCGCCGGACGATGAACGAATTACCGAATGCCATCTCCGCATAGACGTACGAGCGGGATCCATAACTCACAACGACGTCCCCGTACCCTCTTCCCGGCAAGGCGCGAAGGTCGCGGGCGAGCTTCGCCCCGAGAAAATAACGGGCACGCACGTCGGTGGCGCCAAGGCGCTCGCCGTTGATCAGGGCCCTCCCGACATTCGTCCCGCCGGCGTTGTGTTCGGATAGCGCAGGAATGAACGACCCGTACTTGGCGGCGAGCACACTCAGGTATGCGGCGCAGTAGGGCGCCTGCGTCGTCTGGTTGTTTCCGTCGATGTCGCTGGGTGAGAAGTGGTTCAGCAGATTCCAGTTCTTTTTGAGCCACTGGCAGAACCCCACGGCGTTTGCTTCCGAACGCCTCATGGGGCTCATGCCCGATTCGAGAATCACCTGAGCCAGACCGATATCGGCGGGCACGCCAAACCGCTCGTAGATCGCTCCCCACTCGCCGAGAAAAAGCCCGTACTTGCGAGCGTTCGGCAGCAACGCGTCTCCGCGGGTCGAGTTATTGAGCACTGGCCCTACGGCGCGCTCCATCAGGAGCGCCACCTGATCGCGCCGTTCGCTCAGCCTTGAGGCAAGAACTTGGCCCTCGAGGATGTGGGCGACGGCGGGGTCTGCCCAGACAGCGTCGCGCGTCCAATTCCCCTTCGTTGGAAAGGTCGCGAGCAATCGTCCATCAACGGCGCTGCCGTATGCGATTGAGTGGTCGGGCAAACTGAACACGTGCTGCCAGAATTTATACCCGGGCCGGAAGGTTTGCATGGCGGCAAAGTCCTCACGCCGTCGTGCCGCGACGAAGTCCGCTGCGTGCTGCGACTGCGGGTCCTTGGCGGCCTCCGCGCTCGCGCGTTGCGTCGCGATGCTCCACGTGGCGGCCGCACATGCAACCGCCAGCACCGCCAGCGCCTGGGCGAGGGCCTTTCTGATCGAGCCGGTTCGCAAGATACATTTGTCCATTTTCGGATTCATCTGCCGGCGATAGTGCAATCGATGCGCCTGTGCAAAGTTGTGAAAATTCGCTTGTGAGGGCGCCTCGTTCGACGAGTTTTGAACGTGCGCTGGCGAAATTGTTAGTGCGTTTCTGAAACAACGCTTTGTGACATGCCCGGACTGACACGATGGCAACAAGACAGAGTTGCCGGGGTTCTCTCGTGTCTGACATAATGTCAGACATGAAGACGATCACGCTCCGTGCGTTGCGCCGTGATGCCTCACTCCTGGATGCTGCAGCCGACGGGGAAGAACTTATCGTGACCCGATTTGGCAAGCCGTACATCCGAATCGTTCCAGCGGCGCAGCCTCGCTCGTTTCTTGGCGCGGGCCGCCATCTGCGTCAACGCGAGGCCGTCTCTCCGCAGCCCATCACCGCCACCGAGTGGAAAGGTCTCGAGTGACTTACCTGCTCGACACGGCGCCCTGGATCAACGGCGTTTCGTTACCCGAAACGCTTCCGCCACGCATACGACGGCTCGTGTCCACAGCTGAGAAGAAAGGATTGTGCCGTGTCAGCCTGCTGGAAGCGGCCATTCTCCACCGGTTGGGACGGTTGACATTTGACGGCGCCCTCCCCCATTTCTTTGCCGCCGGGCTGTCGGAGGACGTCGAACTTCTGGAGCTGACTCCCGCTATCGCAGTGCAGACCAATGAGCTGCCCGCGGATTTCCCCGGTGACCCCTTCGACAGAACGATTATTGCGACGGCCGCAATTCTCAACCTGACGCTCATCACGACCGACCCTGCCATTCGAGACGCTGATGCCTGCGCAGTCGAGTACTACCCGTTCAGACCAGTTCGAGCCAGGAAACGGCGTTCGTAGTCATCTGTTATATCTGGAGGCTGTGGCTGCTCACTGTTCTTGAGCGCCGCCGCGCAGTTGACAATCAGCGTGATCGGGCCACCGTGTCTTCCTCGAGGCGACTGTGAATGAAGAAACCGCTGCCCGTCGGCGCTGACGTCGTAGGAACGATACCGCCCTGCCGCCGATATCAAACGGCGGCAACGGCTCGCCGACGTCAAACGTCACAATGCGGCGCAAATGCCCCGTGCTCGCCCCTTCCGGCGGCCCCGATGGCGGCGAGGATCTCAAAGGCCCGAAGGAACGCTCAGATCGGCAGCTCGTTCCGGAACGAGGTGGTCACGCAGTCCGGACCATAAAAGCCCTTGACAGGTTTTCGAGCGCGGCGCCTTTGGTTCGCCGCCGCTGTGCGCGATGGCGTGCGTGGAGTCATTACAGGTGCTGCGGCGTGTATTCAGCGAGCTGACGACACGAATCGTTGTCCAACCGGCAATCGCCGCGCTGAGGGCATTCTGACGCACAGAAAACGACGATGGCATATCCAGAATGTGGTGACAATCACTCCCTCCGAATTCAACCAGCTGTCCGATCCCGAGTTGCTGGCGCGGGTCCATCTCGCTGCACAATCCGAGCGACGAGCCACTGCGCACCTGATTGCGCTTTTGATTGAGCTGGATTCACGGCGGCTCTATCTGGGCGAGGGCTTCTCCTCACTATTTACGTACTGCACGCAGGCTCTCCACCTGTCTGAGCACGCGGCGTACAACCGCATCGAAGCGGCACGCGCGGCCCGGCGGTTTCCAGTCATTCTCGAGCTGATCGCAGAGAGCGGCGTCACTTTGACGTCCGTCCGACTGCTAGCGCCGCACTTAACGCAGCAGAATCATCGAGAAGTGCTCGAGCGAGCGCGTCACAAGAGCAAACGCGACATTGAGCTGCTCGTCGCAGGTCTTCATCCACAACCGGATGTGCCGCCTGCAGTGCGAAAGCTTCCGATGCCTGCCGTTGCAAAGATGCCGGCGGCGAAGTCGACAGAGCTGGTGACCTCGGCGGGCATTGATGCCCCAGTCGCGATGGCACCGGCGAACGAAGTGCCGGCATCACGACCCGCAGCAATAAAGCCGATTGCGCCAGAGCGCTACAAGGTTCAGTTCACGGTCGATCGCGAAACGTATGACAAGCTGCGACGTGCGCAGGATCTGCTGCGCCACGCGGTGCCAAGCGGCGACCCCGCGGTGATTTTCGAACGCGCCATCACGCTGCTCGTGGCACACCTGGCGCGGCAGAAGACCGCCGCAACGGCTCGTCCACGACATCCTCGCCGCGCGAAGACTGCCTCACGTCACATTCCGGCAGTGGTGAAGCGAACGATCTGGCAGCGGGATGGCGGGCGGTGCGCCTTCGAAGGGACCCACGGACGATGTACCGAAACAGGCTTTCTCGAATACCACCACGTCGTGCCGTTCGCAGCAGGCGGTGAGACGTCCGTGGGAAATCTTCAATTGCGGTGTCGAGCTCACAACGGGTACGAAGCCGAGCAGTACTTTGGTCGCAAGCACGTTCCACTGCTGCGCGAAGAACCAGCAGTTTACAGGGCGTTGCGGCACTCGTTCTGGAACGAGTTGGATCGAGCTCAAACACTCATCAGTTCGTCGGAACCAGGCGCTTCAGCTCCTCGAACCAGTTCGTAGCAACGTTGATTCGTGTGGCGGCTACCTGCTCGCTCTCCTTGATCATCAAGGAACGGCTACCGTCTGAGCTCACATCGTAAGTTCGTAGACGAGGCAACGTCCAGACGGCTTTCTCAAAGAGAACTTCCGGCTTCGAGGCCCGGCCCGGAGAACGGCTGGATATAAGCCGCTTCGCGGCCGGATTCATTGGATTGATAGGCAACTCAGCGACCATCCGATGAAAGGCCAGGTCGGCTTCGTCAAATGACCTTTGAAGAAGCGGCTGGGCTTCCGGCCGTTCTTGAGCGAAAGCGTCCAGATGTCCCAGCACGGACCGGAACGATCGCGGACTGGCCCCGCCGCGCTACTTCAACGGAAGAACGTTCGTGAGCGCGTCACTTCGGCGCCCAGAACGGTTCGCCCGCTTTCACGAGCTGAACGGGCACTTCCGGGACAAATCCCTTTATCCACTGCGCCATCTCGAGCATGCCGGCTTCTTCCGAGATCGCATGCCCGAGCATGATCCAGCCCTTGTTGATGCCGAGCGTCATGGCGTCGAGGACGTATTCCGGACAGTCGAGCACACCGTCGGTTTCCTGCTGCTCGCCGCTGATGACCACGTCGACTTCCGCGTTGTTGACCGCCGGGGTCGCATAGCCGACTCCGAGCTGGACGCGGCTGACCCGGGCGTTGGGATCGCCCACGACTCTGAGCGCACGCGCGCCGCTACGCTTTTTCACGCCGGCTGCCAGCGCTCCGAGCGTCGTCTCTGGAATGACGAATCGGTGCGAATTCGGCGCAGTCTCGTACCTGGCGTCGAAACCGACGTCGCGCGCGGAACCCACGTAGGTGAAATCGGGCCGCTGCGCGTGCATGTGATCGTGCATCCGGAAGATGACGATGTTGCTCTTCCGCATGAAGTCGACCTTCACTTTGTATAGCGGGTCGTCACTGACGATCGTCACGTCGTCGCGATCGTTCCAGTACGTATCTTCGTGCGGAATGATCATGTTGCATCCCGCCGCGCTGGCCCGCTGGACGACCTCGAACGAACAGAACACCGTCGTGGCAATACCTGTGACGTCGGTGTCGGCCCCGCCGAACTTGAACGTGTCGCGGTACGTGGCATCGCGCCATGGCGCGCCGAGATTCTTCTTGATGCGATCGACGACTTCACCTGCCGTCATCAGGCCGGCCTCCAGTACGGGTCGCCGGCAGAGATATGCCGGATTGGCACTTCAGAGACGAACGTCTTCAGCCAGTTGGCGCAGACCTCCATCCCGGGTTCCTCGGACACGACGCGGCCGACGAGGATGAGGCCCTTCTTCTCACCGGAAAAAATTTTGTCCCTCGCGTATTCCACCGACTCCCACTCGCGGACTTCGCCCGCCACGATGACGTCCACGTTGGGGAGCATTTTCAGCGCAGCTTGAATGGGCGTCGTGCCAGGCAACACGCCAACCCGCTGCACTCTGATTTGTGGATCGCCAACGACTCGGATTCCTCCGCGCGATCGCAATCCTTTTCTTACGGTACTTACCAGTGCGTCGAGCGTCAGCGCGGGTATCTCGAAGCGCTGAGGATCGGCGGCAGACTGATACTTCGCCCAACCGAGCGCGGTCGCGAGACCCTGTGCAAGCGGATCGGGCTGGCGCAGCCGCCAGTGATCGCTCAGGCGGAAGATAACCAGATGGTTCTTGGTGATGAAATCATTCTTGCCGGTAAAAACGGCGTCGGGACCCGGAGGCGTCGGCGGGGCACCGCCACCACCGCCGCGACCGGCGGGCGGAGTCCGTGAATCGGCTCGCGCGTAAAACGTCGGCTGGGCGGTGATGACGACGTTTGCGCCCGCTTTCACCGCTTGCTGGAGCACGTTCAGCGTGGCCATCGAAGTGGTCACAACCCCCTTGACGATGGTGGACGGATCGCCGGCCTTCACCGTGTCGACTGAATCGGGTTTCCACTCGATGCGGATGTTCTTCTTGATGCGCTCGACCACTTCCTGAGCGGTGATGGGTTCCGCAGCGCGCACTTTGGGGGCGTACCGAACGGCGCAGCGGCAGCAGCGGCGGCGAGGGCGGCGAATTCTCGTCTGGAAAAGTCAGTCATATTTCTCTTCAACCGATGCGCCGATTCCAACACGCGAAGAATGAGAAAATGAGAATGCGCACACTCATACACTCGTGCGACCGGCAATGTCTTCGTCCCAGAGCTCAGGATGTTCTCTGATGAAGCGTGTCATGAGCTCGATGCAATCCGCATCGTCGACGAGAGATACGCTGACCCCATGGGCGCGCAGCAGGTCGATATTGCCGGGAAAGTTCCGATTCTCGCCGACCACGACACGCTTCACGCCAAACTGAAGCACGGTGCCGGTGCACATCATGCACGGACTCAGCGTTGTATACAGCGTGACCGTGTCGTATCTCGCCCGGCGGCCTGCTTGTCGAAAGCAGTCCATCTCGCCGTGCGCGACAGGATCGCCGCTTTGCACACGCCGATTGTGGCCACGGGCCACCACCGCTCCGTTTTCGACCATCACCGCGCCGATAGGTAAACCGCCTTCATTGTACGATTTCAGCGCTTGCTCGTACGCCTCGCGCAGGAATGCTCTGTCTTGGTTCTCTATGTTCGCGTGATCGGCCACGTCGCGTAATCGTAACCTCAAAAGCGCTCACTGGCGGCGCGGTGGTTCGGGGCAAAACCCTGGTTCGAAGCCCTTGGCCTGCTCACGACGCTGCAACGGGTTCACTGTGAATGTGGACGGCAGAACGCCGAGCCTGACGAGCTGTTCACGGAACTCGTAGCGGATATTCACGGTTTGCACGGGGGCTGGTTCGAGTTCCATTTGCACCTGAGTGACAGCGTGGCCCGTTCGACGGCCCATGCCGGTGGCAGCATACTCATCGTCTTCCGGCTGGCTGCGCTTGCCCGCAGCCGACGCACTCTCCTGTTCTACCGGCGCCGGCAAACTTGGCGCCGGCGCCCGGCGGCGTGCGCCGTTGCCGGATCGGTCCGCCATGATGGTCGGCAGACGTTCCTTGAAAAACACAGCGGAAATCACGCCAAGGTTCGCGGTCTTCCCGAGGGCCTGACCGTACGAGCGCGCCTCGGTTGTGAACTCGAAGCGACGCGCCTCGGTTTGACTCGTCTGCCACCCGCCGATCGTGACGGTCTCGTATGGATCGAGCACCCATTTGCGCGCATCAGCCGCAGTCGTGTGACGTGCATCGATGGTGTTGAGACCATCGACCGACAGCGCGACAGCCACACGGACAGGAAGGCGGTTGTGCAGGCGAATCGCATATTCCCGTCCCTTGAACGCCTCGACATAGGAACGCCCATCATGAACGTACCGGCGTTGCGGCGTGCCGTCGACAAGGACGTCCACGTCCGCGACAAATTGAGGAGCCTGTGAAGCTGACATCACGGTATGTGGGCCACCGGTCAATGCCATGCCGACGATGATCAGATAAGCAAACCTGCGTTTCATGAATCCTCCTGCCATTAGAACGGAGCCGGCCGGAAATCTTGCAGGGCGGTCCTAAGTGTCGGCAGGATCTGAGGATGGCGGTCGATCATCCACGACCGATGAACGGCATCTTTGTCGCCATCACCGTGAGGAACTGGACGTTTACGTCGAGCGGCAGGTTCGCCATGTAGAGAACGGCCCGGGCGACATGATCCGGGTCAATCGTCGGCTCAACGAGGACCGCACCATGAGCCTGGGGGACGCCGGCCTTCATGCCTTCGGTCAGCGCAGTTGCTGCATTGCCGATGTCGATCTGGCCACAGGCGATGTCGTACTGCCTGCCGTCGAGTGATGTGGACTTGGTAAGGCCCGTGATCGCGTGCTTCGTTGCGGTATAGGCCGCCGAATTCGGGCGAGGCGCGTGCGCAGAAATGGACCCGTTGTTGATGATTCGCCCTCCACGCGGTTCCTGTACCTTCATCAACCGAAACGCTTCCTGAGTGCAGAGAAAGGCGCCGGTCAGATTCACGTCGACCACGGCCTTCCATTGTTCAACCGTCACGTCTTCGAGCGGCGCTCGCGGCGAAGCCAGCCCGGCGTTGTTGAACAGCAAATCGAGACGACCCAGCTTCTCGCGCGCAGTGCGAAAGAGCGCCTCCACCGATGCCGGGTCAGCCACATCGGTCGGCACGACGAGCACCTCAGATCCCGCTGGTGCTTCCAGTGCAGTGTTCTCGAGCGGCTGACGCCGCCGGCCGGCAAGCACGACGGCGTAGCCCTCACGTAACAACGCGAGCGCGACACTTCGGCCGATGCCGGTGCCGCCACCGGTGACGATGGCCGTTCGGCGAATTGATGTCATGGGTACGCGACCCCCTCGCGCACACGCGCGTGGGGGTCGCGTTCGTTTCGGACTAGAACGGATCGGTGCGGTTGGTGAACTTGCGGCCGATGTCCGCCGCGGGCGAGTCGCCGCCCGTGCAGATCATCACGCCGTCCTTAAGCTGCTCGATGACATTTTTCTCGTTGCAGGAATTGAGGAACTTGACCCCTGCCGCCTTGGTGGCATCGAGAACACGGCGCCGCACCGCCGACATGTTCGGGTCTGACTCGCCGCCGCCCTTATACGTGCCGGGGCGGCCCATGATGAAGAACCCATGATCGCCCGGGCCCCACTCCGCAAAGGCGATACCCGGCACGCGGACCGAGGTTTCGACGTTGGCGTCGGCGCGCGGATTCTCGATCTTCAGGCCGAACAGCAACTCGCCATCCGGATTCAGCGGCCAGGGATCGGCGATCTGCATATATTCCTGGGCGTTCACGCCCCAGACAGTCGAAGCGTAGCCCTGAGACCCGTTCCCGCGTGTGCCCTGTGCAAGGCCATCAGCCCGCGGGGCGAACGGATAGCGCGCCGCTTCGATCATCAGGCGGGCCGCTTCCGGGCTTTCGGCGTTGCAGAGCAGGATGCCGTGCACGCCGGCCGCCAGAGTCTGCTGGATCATCCAGGCATTCGCGCGCACCGCATCGGTGGTGCCGGAAATGGGCAAGGTGACGATCACCGCCGGTGTCTTATGGCCGGTACGGGTCGGGCCGGCCTCCACCAGGCCGCGCATGAACTCCCGTAGTTCCTTGAAGTCGAGCGGGCCGTGCTCCATCTCATAGGTGATGTAGTCGGCCTTGGTGGCCGCCATCTTCTTGCCTTCCTCGTAGCCGCCGCCGCTGATTTGCGCGTAGTAAACGGGCTGTTTCTTGAGCCACATGTCGATGACGCGGTTGACGCGCTTGCCGGTGCGGGTGGCCTGCTTCGGCATTTCAGGAAGCGCCGCATTTGTGGGCGACACCGGTTGCTGGGCGCTGACCGACATCGCGGTCAGGATGGCGGCAGCGATACCGGTTAGAAGAATGGATCTCGTCTTCATGGAATCTTCTCCGTGAATTTTGGTTCGTTGACGGCGAGGACACACGAGCCTGGCCCGTGAGGCAGCGCTATCGGATACGCCACCGCCACGACGCACATTGGCATCTCGCGGGATTATGACGCGCGCGGTTGCCGTGTCAAGCGGAAGGCGTGATGGCGTATCCGGTCACGCTTCCCACAGCCCGTTTCTACCGACCGCTCCGGCCTGGACATTCTCTCAGGGAACCGACACCAGCCGGTACGCACAAACGGTGAAAGCCGCCCAATCCGGACAGTCGTTATTCAGGGAACCCGGGGCTCTTCCTGGAGCGACGACACGAATGCCTCGATCTGCTGGAGAACGTCGCGGGGATTGCTGATGATGAGATCGTGTGCGCCTGAGAGTTCCACCACACGCCCTCGATCAGCAAACGCTTGGAACCACTTCTCGTGATTTCGAACGCGCTCGCGAGTCAATTGATACAGCTTCTCTACACGTTCGCGAATCGCCGGATCGTCAGCTGATCTGGCGACGAGCTCAGGAAACGCTTGTCTGTCTGAACTGCCCCGCCGCATTAGTTCATCAGCGGATTTCGGGGCGGCATAGATGGCAAGAGCAGGCACACGGATACGTTCAGGATTGTACGGGTTGTACGCAGTCTGAATCTCCTTTGTCATCGCTTGACGGATCGAAACGTCCGGGAACCACAAGCCACCGACGCTTCCGTCAGGATTCGTGCGGTACCTGGTCCGCAGATACCCCTCTGGCCCAGCGCCGCCGTATTTCTCCAGATACGCCCGCAGAGCCGCGAAGGACGCCAGGTCACCTGGTTGGGGACTGGAAGCACGGGGCACCGTACGCGCCACCGCACCATAGGCCTCGTTGTCAGCGTCGTCTCCACGATCGAACGCCGCATCGACATACACCAAGGCCCTGATCTTCGCGAAGTGACGCGCACCCAAGACGTGCATCTCTTCGCCCGCAAATGAGTGGCCGATCACGACCGGGTTGTTGACACCCACGGCGTCGATGACGCGCAGGACATCCTCTGCCAGGCGCACGAATCCGTAGCCGCCGGGGGCCGCTGATGATCCCCGATGGCCGCGCCGTGTCACACCCACAACGCGATACCGCGCGGTCAGCGCCGGGGCAAAGTCATCGTAGTGATGCGCCGTGCCTCCGAGCCCCGCCAAGAGAACGAGGGCCGGGCCGGAGCCGCCCCAGTCCAACACCTCCAACTGCACGTCGTCGTCGACTGTGACAAACCTCATCCCATGCGGCGACGGGTCCTTCCATTCGGTCTGCTGTGGCGAAGCGGGCGTGGCGACCGCGAGGAGGACGCACAGAAACAGCGAGAACAGCCTTTCAACGGCGTTGTCACGCATGTGCACCTCGAAGAAAGTTCAGACCGTCCAGGAGTCGCTCGTACGCCTGCACGGACCGGGTAAGCGCCTCCATGCCTGCGGCGGTGACCGTAACGTAGCGCTTCGCTCTACCGCCTCGTTGTGGAGTCGGGTCGCTCATGCGCGACGTGATCAGGCCCTTGGTCTCGAGACGCTCCAGCGCGGTGTACAAAGCACCCGGCGCGACGGTGCGTCCCGCACGATCGGCCAATTCCGCGCGAATCGTCACGCCGTACGCGTTATCGCGGAGTCGCAGAATCGCAAGGAGGATCAGTTGCTCGAACTCGCCAAGATTCGCGGGAGCTGCCATTTAAACTGCATTGTAGTTCAAATGAACGCACGGTCAAGCTGCGCGCCTGCGAGAGTCCATCACACCATCGTGTAAGTTGCTCATTAGCAGTCGTTTATAGGCTCGGTTGGTATGGGGATAGCGCGGGGATAGCACGAGAGTTCTATACATCATGTAGATGCATGTAGAGCTTCGGTCGGATGCTACGGCGACCGGGAGACACTGCGAAGGTATCTCAACATCATTGTGATTGTTGTTGCCTTTGCGCTGGGCTCAGTTAGCCCGATGTCGGCGCAACAGGACGATATCGTCTACAAACCGGGCGAAGGCGTCTCCACGCCGCGCCTCGTCAAAACCGTCTACGCGCAGTATTCGGCGGATGCAATGACGCCGGGTCAACGGTGCGGTTACTTTGCGATGCGTCGTCGATCGCGATGGCCTACCGACACGCCTTGAAGTCATCAAGCCGCTGGACAAGGACCTCGACCAGGCTGCGATGGAAGCCCTCAAGCAATGGCGCTTCGCGTCGGGTGAGAAGGACGGCAAAGCCGTCCTAGTGCAAGTCGAGGTGATGTTTGCCTTCTCGACGAAGCAGAAGTAACCCCGTTCAAGCACGAGAGCGAGTCTCGGACCGTAGTATCGCTTCGCCGGATGAGCCACGTCAGGAACTCACGGGTCGCGAAGTTGTCCACCTTCGCCACGGCGCTCGCTTCGCTCGCGGCTCCGGTGGACAGCCTTCGCATGACGCTCGTACCCTCGCTGGCGTGCCAGCCGTAGCCAGCGAGCGAAGCGAGCGGTTTGGCGAAGGCTGGCGGAGAGAGAGGGATTCATCCGCCTTCGCCAAGGCTCCGGCGAGAACTCATCCTGCCGGCGACGCCATCCAGCCGAAGGTCGCGCTGGGTTTTGAGGCGTGAGAGTACGTTCCGGGGCGAGACAGGATGACATGCAATCATTCATCGGTGAGCCTGGTCTAAGGCTATTTAGCAAGCGGAACGTACCCGCTTTCCGCAATCGTCTTCTGCCCGTCAACACTAAGCAGCCAATCGCGCAACCGGCGCGTCGTCTCCGACGCGTCGTGCCGGATCACGACCAGCACAGGCTCGCGAAAGGCGTAGGAGCCCTCGGCAATGGCTGATGTGCTAGGCATCACCCCGTCCACAGAAATCAGCTTGATTGGCGGACGTGGTGGTGGGCGCAGAAACGGCGGCATGCCAGGCCGCATCGTGAGCTCCAGCTCCTTCGCGAGTCCTGCCATCTGCTGAACGTAGTAAAAGAGTGAGTATCCGAGGTCGTCCGGCGCTCGCCCGACCTGATCGATGACGCCCATCATCGTGATAAGTGGCGCACGCTCCGTAGCGATGATGGTGCGATCGCCCATGACGTGCTTCACGAACAGTTCCTGACTCCCCGAGTTGCGATTCCTAAGAAGCGGCTGCACGGGCCGGTCAGCTTCCCCACCCAGCTGTTTCCACGTGAACACGTGCCGGTGTAAATCGACCGAATCTCCTCCAGCTGAAGATTCGTGACTGGATTGGTCACATGGACGATGAAGGCCAGCGCGTCGAGTGCTACCGGTCGAGTGTCGAGCGTCACTCCCCGCCGATCGAGCAGCGTCCGCTCGTCGGCGGAGATGTCGCGAGCAACGAGGATGAGATCGGCCTTTCCCTCGATGAGATCGATGTAAGACTGATGGGTCTGATGGTGCTGAATGCGAGGCCAGAGCGTCGAATGGAAGTCGTTGGTGATGACATCAGGCCAGACCGTGCGGGGGTTGTCTGCGTCGAACGTCTGCGACCATCGGTACGTCCAGCCGAAAAGCCGGCACACGGCGAGGATGGTTATCGGTTGCGTTGACGTCGATCCGCTGACGCGCGGAAACCCGTCTACTGTGAAACGCGCTTGCGCGGCGAGCGGCTGCCGCGCGGCAATCGCAGCCAAGAACGCGACGGCGATAACGAGCGATCGACCTGAAGGCTTGAATGCCATGGCTAGCCATAATGTCGTTTAATCCATGCTAGAACTGTAGCGAGTTTCTTCAGCGGCAGCGAACGTGCGTCCTTCCTCAACGTCAACTCTGGTCCAGAGACCGATACCACTCGACGATCGCCGCCATGTTTGATTCAAACCCGCCCGGGATGAACACATTGAACACGCCTGTCCGGTGCGGCGTGTTGTTCTCAAAATCGTGCGTCACGATGTGTTGGTCGCCGACAAGAAAGGTCATCGTCCCTTCGAAGACGTAGAAAAGTTCCTCGTTGTGTTCGTGGCTGTGGGCGCCCGGCCCGGAGCGATGCGGAGCCACGTACCAGATGGATGCGCTATATCGGTCCCCCGATTCCGCACTATCCGCAAGAAAGATGCTGCGCATCGGACCGCAGTCGTACTGACGGCCCTCTCCCGGCAGCAGGACAATCGCCCCAGGCGGCAAGAGATGAGGGAGACTCATGCGCTCCCATCGATCACCCCGGCGTTCCTGTGCCCGTACGGCTTGTCTTCGGGCTCGCTCTCAGAGATTGCTCCCGCCTGAAGGGCTCGGGTGTATGTGGCGTCGACATCATCCACCCACAGATACAGTGCCGCCGTACGCGGTTTCCAGGGTCCGCCGGCCTGACCGAGCATCACCAGGGAGTTGCCAATCGTGATCTCGGCGTGCATCACCGCGTTGTCTGCATTTCTTTGACAGTTGACTTCGGTGCCTCCGAATGCGGCCTTCAGGAATGCGAGTTCGTTATCCGCATCGGGCACCAGGAGATAGGGCGTTACCGTGCGATAGGTGTCTTTTGAATCGGCCATGACGTCATCGTCTCAGATGCCGTCGGCGCCCGATTGTAAAAATTTGACGTGGTTCCGAAATGAGGTTCGGGCCGCCTGATAGGCCGTGGGCGTCAGGCCGGCAAACCGCTGGAAGTCGTGAATGAAGTGCGCCTGATCGAAATAGCCGCAGTCCAGCGCCACGTCCGTCCACTCGATAATGAAGTGCGCCTGATCGAAATAGCCGCAGTCCAGCGCCACGTCCGTCCACTCGATTTGGCAACCGCGATTCGCCAGTATCAGCGCATGCTGAAAGCGTCGGATTCGACAATAGCGTTTTGGCGTGATACCCACTTCGACCTTGAAGCGATCGATGAACCGCTTGGCGCTCAGTCCGGTGGCGTCTGTCACGGCCGCAACACTCGTCGTCAGTGGCGCCTGATCAAACCTGGCCAACGCGAAGGTGATCGTCGGATGGAGTCCTGGCGGCCGCCACATCTCGCACAGAGCCGTCTCGAGTGCATCGAGCTTGCCGTCAATGTTGGCGCTTTCGAGAAGTCGTTCACGGAGCCTCTCAGTCCGGCGAGGCCCCCAGAGTAGGTCGAGCGGCACATCACGGTCACGCGCTTCGTGCGCAGGCATTCGCATGAAAGGCGTCGTCCCTCCCGCTTTGAAGGCCACTCCTGCCACGTACTCCTGTTCCGCCGTATCAATGACTTGAAAGCGGGATTGCACGCCGGACAGCACTGAACCCGACGTCGTGATAGGCCGGTGCGGCATTTCCGGATCGTAGAGCCGTGTCTGGTCTTCCTTGAGATTCACGATGAGCTGTGCCGCACCGGTTGGCAGGATCCGTTCAAGTGCATGTGGGCGTGGGTCGTTCTGATACACCCAGATTGATTCGATGAATGAATCGAGTGGGGGCCTCGGCGCTCGGTGACGATACGGCATGGCGATACGGGGCTGGGCGTAAGTGTCCGTGTCACGTCGATCCAGCACGAACTGCCGCCCAGAGTCCATGATCGCACAGGCGGCCGGATGAGCCACATCTCGCGAGTGCCACGAGCGACCAGCTTATGGCTCAGGAACTCAGCAAGCTCAGCGCCAGCGTCGGGCGGGGAAGCTGGCTGGAAAACTGAAGCAAGTCTTTCGCGGTACGCAACTAGTGATCGGGGAGGCTGCCAGGTCGCGAGTTGTCCACCTTCGCCAAGGCGCTCGCTTCGCTCGCGGCTCCGGTGGACAGCCTTCGCATGACGCTCGTACGGCGCGCCAGCCGTAGCCAGCAAGCGAAGCGAGCGCTTGACGAAGGTTGGCGGAGAGAGAGGGATTCGAACCCCCGGAACCGTTCCCGGTTCAGTGGTTTTCAAGACCACCGCCATCGACCACTCGGCCATCTCTCCGCGAGATTTGCTCGACAATCCGACTCGGTGACCGTCGGTGACACTCGATGATACTACCGGCACATGAGAGCGCTGTGAGAGTCGGAATACGCCGTTGGCCTCGTCATTGTGGATCGTGCTGGCTTGCGAATCATGTTTGGTCCGTTGAGGAAATTGTGGCACGCTTGGGTTGAGGAATTTCATGATCCGCAAACACTTAGAGCGTTTTCCGATTGTACGTAGTACGGGAGTCATGGTACTTCTTCCGCTCGGAGGGAGGAATGGCGCCGTACTCAATGGATTTGCGGACGCGCGTGCTGGAGGACTGTGACGCAGGATTGGCGGCGAAAGAGGTCGCGGCGAAGTTTCGGGTGAGCCGTTCGTGGGTGAATCGCCTGGTTCAGCGGCGCCGCGAGACTGGCGAGGTCGGGCCGCGGCCACAGAAGGTGTTTAAGAAGCAAGCGTTCGCCGGCCAAGAGGATCGGCTGCGCGCGCTGGTGAACGCCCAACCCGATCAGACGCTGGCGGAACTCCGTGACGCGTTACACAGCGCCGCGAGCCTCTCGTCGCTCTGGCGCGCGCTGGATCGCCTCCAGTTGACGGTTAAAAAAAACGGTACACGCCGACGAACAACGCCGCGCCGACGTCGTCGCTGAGCGGCGCCAATGGCGCGACTGGCAGCCGCTGTGCGAGATGCGGCAGTACCTCTTTCTGGATGAATGCGGCGTGACGACCGATCTGTTACGGCGCTACGGTCGGAGTCCGCGCGGCATGCGGCTCCATGATCACACGCCTTGCAGTCATTGGGAGGCCCATACGGTGATCGCCGCGCTCCGCCTCGATGGTGTCCACGCGCCGGCGGTGTTCGATGGGCCGATCGATAGCCCGAGTTTCCTGGCCTACGTCGAACAGGTGCTGGTGCCTACGCTGCGTCCGGGCGATGTCGTCGTGCTCGACAACCTCGCCGTTCACCAGCAGCCCGAGGTCCGGACGGCGATCGAGCAGGCCGGCGCGCACCTTCGGTTCCTCCCACCCTACAGTCCGGACTTCAACCCGATTGAGCTCGCCTTCGCCAAACTGAAAGCGTTCTTACGCGCGGCGCGTCCGCGCAGCTTTGACCAGGTCTGCGGCCTGATCGCCACGGCGCTCGATCTCTTCACGCCCGACGAATGTGCCAACTACGTCCGGCATTGCGGCTACCGCGTTGCTACGTCGTAATGGAAAACGCTCTAGGCGTTGTTATTGGCGTCGGCGTTGGCATCAGTCTGGGTCTGGTTTTCGAGGGATGACCGCCCAGCCAAACTGACCCACTACCTTGTTTCGAGTTGGCTTGTCCCCTCAAATCCTCATCGCGCGCCCTGGGTCGATCAGCGCGGCACGTCGCGCCGGCAACCAACTGGCCGCCACGACCACCACAAGAAGCACGGCAACGGCCGTCACGAGCGTGACCGGATCCTGCGGTGCCACACCAAACAGCAGCGTGCGCGCAAAACGGCTGCTTACAGCCGCACCAACCATGCCGATCGTGCCGCCAGCTACCGCGAGCACCAGCGATTCCATCACGATCGACCGTGCGACACGCCGCGGTGACGCCCCGAGCGCCATCCGCAGCGCAATTTCACGACGCCGTTGCACCACGGTGTAGGCGAGCAGCGCGTACACACCACCAGCCGCTGTGATGAGCCCTGCAACCGCGAAGAGCGTGATGAGCAGCATGGCGAATCGATCCAGCTGCACGGCATCGCCGAGCAGTTGGTCCATCGTGGTCACCGAATGCACGGGTTGATTGGGGTCTACACGAAGCGCATAGGCACGAGCAGTCTGGGCCACGGCCACGGGATCCAGCGTCGTCCGAGCGATCACGTTCATGACGAGGTACGGGTTCTGCGAGTGCGGAATGAAAATCTCAGGCACCGGCTCACTTCGCGGCCCGTCGTGACGAGCGTCACGCACCACGCCAACCACTTCATAGGGATAGGGCCCACGCTGGTAGTCGAGAATCAGGTGACGTCCAACCGGGTTCTCGATGCCCCACGCATCTCTCGCGAGCTTCTGATTGATGATCACCACACGGGGAGCGTCCAGCATCATCACGGTCCGTGAACTCGCGTCCAGCAATCAAGGGAAGGCCCAACGTTCCGAAGTATCCAGGTGTCGCCATCCGAATGCTGGCTTGCGACACCGGCTTGCCTTCAGAGCGGGCTCTCGGGCCAGTACGGCCGCGTGAAGTCGGAGCCGATCGTGCTCATCGGAAGCGCCGTGACTGCTGCCACGGACTCAATCGCGGGAACCTCGCGAAGTGAATTGAGCACGCGGCGGTAGTAATCGGTCGTCTGCGCGGCAGTGCGATACCGCGCGGCATCGGGCGTGATGCGCAAGACGAGCAGGTTGCTCGTGTCGAAGCCCACGTCAACTCGTCGCAACTCCGCAAATGTCCGGGCCAATAATCCGGCGCCGACGAGCAACATCACGGCAGCCGCAATCTCGGCCACCACCAGTCCCGCGCGCAGTCGGCCAGACGCGCGTGCCGAAACGGCGGCCCCGTCTTTGAGCGCGCCCGCAATCGGCGTGCGGCTGGCGCGAAAGGTCGGAACGGCGTTTCCAATCGCGGTGACCACGAGCGCGAGTACGGCAGCGAACGACGCGACTCGTGCGTTCAAGGCCACCTCGTGCATGCGCGGAATGTCGGCGGGCGCGATTGTCAGGGCCGCGTCCACCCACCACGCAGTGAGGACGATGGCGATGACCATCGTGACGATCGCACTCAACACGCTTTCTGCGATTAACTGCCGCGTGACGCGGCTCCCGCGGGCTCCGAGCGCCAGGCGAATCGCAAATTCCCTCGCGCGGGCGACACCACGCGCGATGGCCAGACTGGCGACGTTGGCGCAGACCAGCAACAGCAGGCAAAACATCGCCGCAAAGACGAGGAGGAGCTCCAGACGGCTCGTGCGTGCGATTTCATCCGCGAGCGGAGACAGCTCGAACACTCCAACCGGCGTTCGTGTCGGGATGCTCAGACGCCAATCCGCTTGCCAGTGTCTGCATCCGCGCCTCTGCGCCTTCGATGGACATCCCTGCCTTCATCCGGCCAACGACGCGCAAAAACCGGGAGTCGCGAGGGGGTCCGTTTGGAAAACGCGGGCGGTACGACACTCGCATATCCCACGGCGCCCAAAAGGCGGCCGCCGCGTCGGGCACCGCGAAGTCTTCGGGCATGACACCGATCACCCGCCAGTCGCGGCCTTCCACGTAGACGGTCCGACCAACGAGCTGAGGATCGGCGCCCAGGGTCTGCCAGAGGCGATAACTCAGCACGATGACCGGTTCGCCGCTGGACGGCTGTCGCGACGTTATTGACGCCGCGCCCTCGAACTCGTCCGGATGGAACGTGCGCCCGAGCCTGGGTTGACGACGATATACGTCGAAGAAACCGCGCGTGACATGCACCCCGGTGATCGGCGTGCCGCCGTCGCGTCCCCGGAGCGTGGCCGAGACCCTCATCATGGCGGTGATCGCATCGAACGCATCGTTCCGATCGACCCAGTCGACGACATTGCCCGGAGACGGGCCCTCGCGAAGGCGATCCTGGGAGACATTCGATTCCCACATCATGACGAGTCGATCCGGCTGATCGTAGGGGAGCGGTCGAAGCAGCACCGCGTCCACAAACGCGAAGAGTGTGGTCGTCGCCGCGACGCCAAGTCCGAGGAGAAGTGAGATGCCGAGCGTGACTCCCGGAGATCGAACGAGCGCCCGCAGTGCCTGTGCGAGATCGTGCCTGGCTCCGACTGAAGACGAGATCCCAGAGCAACGCGACCCAAGTCGTCGCGAGAGTGACGCGCCCATGCGCGTGAGCAGCTTTGAGCAGGCGTTCGCCGTCTTCACGGATTGCATGCCGCTCCCGGCTGTCGCGAACCCGAAGCAGCCGGAGGAGTTGTGCGTAACTCAGGGCGCACCACCGCAACAGGCGGTCGCTCGTCATGCGCGGTAGGCCTTTCGCAACGCACGGCTTGAGCGGGCGTGAGTGACGATCGCTTCGAGGCGCCGAACCTCGGCATCCAACACACGCTTCCCGTGCGGCGTGAGCGCGAAGTACCGACGCCGCTCGTCATCTTCATCGGCGGCCGGTCGGTTATCCGACTCCACAATAATGTCGGCCTTCTCGAGTTCCCGAAGTAATCCGTACAAGGCCGCGGGCCAGAGGCGAACTTGGCCGTCCGTACGCTCGGCCACCTCCTGCATGATGCTGTAGCCATGCCGAGGTCCATCTGCCACCGCCAGCAGAATGTGGAGAACCTTCGGCTTGAGCGGCAACAGCCGATCGACGCTTCTCAACCTGTCTGGCATGGTGCGCACACTACTACTATATATTTTTGTGTATATACCTCAAAATATTTATATTCTGTTCAGGGTACGTTCTCAGGGCTTGCCCGAGATGTAACTCCCCGGCAGCGGAAGCCCGGCCGCTGTCGCAAACGAGGCCGGCCCAGTCTGCACGACGCCGAAGTTGCCGGGCTGCACGCCCGCCGCGACCATCCTCTCTCCGGTCGAGCTGCCGATCGTCAACAGACCACCTCCGGTCTTTCCCACCGTGAGTTCCGCGACTGCGTTTTGGCCGTTCCAGACGCTGACATGGCCGCCCCGGCCGTCATCGCTCGGCCTCAATAACGCTCTCACCAAGCCGTCCGATCCGTAAACGGCGGCAAGCCCGAGCCCGACCGTGCTCTGGCCGATCCCTGCCACATAGACGCCACCCTTGGCGAAAAATTTGGCGCCGTAGTGACCGGATTCCTGCTTTCCGACGTAGATGCGCTCGGCGCCGCCTTCAGAGATGATGACGCCCGATCGAGACCCGGACGCGCCGACTGATGCTTGCAGATCGCCGGCCGTAGAGAGACCCATGAAATGCCCACCGCTCTCCGTTGCCCTGATCACAGCGACCGCGCGGTTGCCGCTGTAGACGCTGACGACCCCTTCTTCGACTGCGAAGATTCGCCGGCCCCCGCGATCCAGGACTTCGAATGGCGCGACCACCGTGCTGCGGCCGGTCGTCGTGCGGTCCTGTGGAGCGCTCTCGAGGCCTTTGATGCGGCGCTCGAGATCCGACAGCCGCTTGTCCGCTTGTTCCTTGTCGGCGGGGTCGTCGACCTTCTCAGCTTCTTCGCCCGCTTTTTTCAAGTACAAGCTTCTCTGACCTGGCGGGCAACTTCCCGTCGCCACGCGCATGACGCCATCTTCCCCCACGCACACCGGAATCGCGTTCTGATATCCGGTCTGTGCCTGCACAGCTGCAGTAATCCATACGACGCCGGCTGTAGTGGCGCAACCGCCCGCAAACGCCAGCCCCATTCGCAGATATTTCATCATTGCCCCTCCATACTCGGTTCGGGACCACAGTCTTTGCCTTTGCCGGCGCAGCCCATGATGTAGCTACCAGGCAGGCCGCTGCCGGGAATCAACGGGAACCCGGCTTTTGGACCGGTGAGCACAATCCCATACCGGTCCTGGGCTACACCCATCTTCACCATCGGCTCGCTCGTCGCATCGCCAATCGCGAGCAGTCCACCGCGCGTGGCGCCTTCGGTGAGCGACACGATCGCGGCACCGCTGGCATTGGACACGCCGATCGCACCTTTTCCGTCTGAACTGGTGAGAGACGCGAGGATCGTACCGGCATGGTTGCCGACGACGATCGCGCCGGTTCCCGCTTGCGATTCGCCGATGCCGGCAATGTTGCCGCTGGCTGGTGACGGAAACGTCAACGCGTAGTTCCCTTGCGCCTGCTTACCGAGATCGACGCGTGGGAGTCCGTCCTCACTGATGCGAACGCCAGTTCGCACGCCTGACGCGCCCACCGAAGCGGAGAATCCGTCCGTCGATCGCCCGGTGAAATAGCCGCCATCTGGCGTCGCGCGGATCGCGGCGACCGCCGTTTGCCCGCTGTTGAAGACGAGAGCGGTTCCGGGCGCAACGCGGAAGACAGGACTGCCGGCTTTGTTGACCACCTCGAACAACGGTCGCTCTTCCAGATCCCTGACGCGCCGCTCCAGCTCTGCGATCGCGGCCGAATCCGGCCCGTCCTTTTTTACCGGGTCATCTAGTCCGGTATCGTCCCAGTCGAGTGGCTCCTCTTCCGCCTGGACCAGGTCCAGCCGGTTCTGCCCGCTCGGGCAGCCGTTCCCCTTCTCGATGAATCGAAGCACCGAATCCTGGCCGACGCACACGACGGGTCCATCCGCCGCTTTCGCGCTGTTCGCCTGACTGGCATCGCCGTACCCGGTCGAGGTCGCGACCATCCATGCCACCGACGCAGTGGCGAGCGACCCGGAGCCGAGCGCAGCGAGCTTGCCCAGTGGTGTCATCACATCCTCACTCGTTGATTACTTGCCGGTTGGCACGGCGAACCGGAAGCCGCTGTCGTCAAGCACGGGATTGAGGCGCGGCTCGAATGTCGTGGTAATGCGATCGATGCTTCCGGCCGGCGATCCGACGGGAAGATCCTCGACGATCTTCCGCACGAGCATCGTGTCTGCATCGATCCAGATCGTGATCGGTCGCGCGGCTCCGAAATGTGCCTGCACCACGCCGGCAATCTTCTGAGCCGGGCGTCCGTTGAGCGCCTCGGTGCCGGCGGCACGAATGTCCTTGATGTCGACGAGCGAGCCGTGCATCTCGGCTTTCGGAAAAAGCAGCGGAGGAATCTGCGTCGCCGCGCCCTGCGTGGGAAATACGGCCGTGCCGAACGCCATGACGCCGCGACCGCCGCTGTAAACGTCATGCACACCTGTTGCGGACCACCAGCTCTGGAAATCACCGCCGTCGCACCAGATCACCATTCGCTCGTCGCTGCCGCTCGGATCCTTCTTGAAGTCGAAGTAGAAATGACGAGGGGCTCGGTATCTCGTGGTGAACGTATGCTTCTCGACGACAAGGCCCGAACCGGGCGCCTTGGTCTCGACTGTAACTGTGCCCGTGTCGGCATACGATTTAAGCGACTCGTACGCGGTGCGTACTCGTAGGAGCAGATCCTGCGACGCGCCTGCGGGAATGGCGATGACCACCGTTGCGGCAATGGCGGTCGCGAGCCGAATCGGGCGTGCGACGCTCGTCATTGACGCGCCAACTCGACGCGGCGGTTGCGCGCCCGGCCTTCGAGTGTGTCGTTGGTGTCCTTCGGACGCGATTCGCCGAAGCCGCCGGTGGACAGCCGGTTGCCGTCTATCTTGTATCTTGTTACCAGCGCGGCTTTCACGGCCGTCGCGCGCCTCCTGGAGAGATCGAGATTTGCGCTATCAGTGCCGATACCGTCGGTGTGTCCTTCGATGCTCAACTTCCAGTCGGCGTGCTTGCCAAGCAGCCCGGCGATCTCTTTGAGGGTTGGGTCGGACTCTTCACGAATCTGGTCGCTGTTGAAGCTGAAGTGGATGCTGTAGATCTCCGCGCGGCCGCGTTCGGTCAGCGCACGCTCGACCGATTCGGCACTTCCAACGGGCGCAGCCCCGCTCGCCGCTGGAGGCGCACCACGGCCGGCCGCATTGGTGTCGGACGCCGCGGGCAGCGGACACCGGTACGCGATCCGGACGACTCGCAGCACGTCGCGGTCACCGCCCTTCGGGTACAGACATCGCTCCCCGCCCGGGACATCGCTGAAAGACGTACCCGCCTTTCGAATCTCGTTGCAGACTTCGATCATGGCCGGATCGAGCGGGGCGATACCGTTGATACCAATCCGGTATGCCAGCACGAGAGGATTGGCCTCGTCATCGAGAATGTAGAACTCGCTGTCGTCACCTGCGACTTCGCCTCTCGCGTGAATAGTGGGCAGCGCGACCGGCACGTCGTTGACGAGCACGGTCAGCGGCACCGTGGTCTTTTCGACGCGTGCGATCGTCCCTGCCATCAGGAAATCATAATAATTGGGGCGCTTTTCGGGATCGGTGGTCAGCTCGAGACCGCTATACGCTGTTGAGATGTGCAGCTCTGCTTGTCCTTTGGTCTTCAACGCCGTGAGGATCGCTCGCGAGACACCGATGGCGGTTGTGCCCGGAATGGTCTCGGCCGATCGCTCGATAAATACCTGCTGATACTGCGTGGCGGTTCGAAGATCCTCTGCGAGCACGTTACGGAACAGGCTGATTTGCTTCAGCGTCGCCGGTGCGCTGTCAAGCCAATCCCCAGACATCCGTTCGGACGAGGTACTGAGCCGTACTTGTTTGGCGTTCACCGATTCGATCGTCTTGATCGATTCGTAGTCGCCCTTCTCCTGATTGATGGCAGTGACAACGGTCAGGCCGGGGCACAACGGAATCGACGGCGTGGCAGACAACGCGCGTGTCACGCCAATCAGGGTGCACACGCACACTGCGGGCCCCGCGGCAGCGATGGAGCGCCAGTGCATCGTCAATGGCCTCGCGGAGCGGATATGCTAGCAGAATCGTCACTCGACAGCATTCCGAAAGCGTGTTCGTTATCGGACGGAAGAAACCGCTGCAGAATTCGGCCGGAGATGAACAGGAACGCGATCGCCTGGCTGCTCATGGTCACCCGCGCTGCCTGATTGGTTTCGCCCACGAAATGCGTACATACTTCCGCGCGTGAACGGCGCGTTGTGGGTGCTGTTGCTGAGCGGGATTCTCGGCTTTCGCGTGGGCCTGCTGGGGTTCCCCGACTGGCAGGTCGCTGTCGAGACCGCGCAGGCGGTGGCGGGACTCGTGCCATACCCGCCCGACAACATCTTCTACATCTATCACACGAAACTCTGGACGTCGCTACACCATCTGCTCGCACTGGGACTTCTCGCCGGCGTGAACGAGCGCACGCTGTCGCTTGTCATCAGCGGCGTTCAGGGGATGCTGACCTTTCAGGCGCTGGCGATGTTCGTATACGCGCTGAGTCGTCACGTCCTCTTGTCGGTCGGCGCCGCCGCGCTCATCTTCTTTACACGATCCGCCGAGTACGGTGTCGTATACCCGATCTTCTTGCTCGGCACCGAGCACACCTACGGCGTCATCGGCCTGTCGCTGAGCGTGCTCATCGTCGGCATCTTCGGCGCCGGATGGTATCGAACCGGCGCGATCCTGCTGGGCATCGCGCCGTGTGTTCACCCATCCCTGGGCGTCTGGACGGGCAGCATCGTCGCACTGGCAATCGTCTCGGACTTCAGGCGCCTTCGGGACGAGCTTCGCCCTGTGCTGCCGTGGTTTCTAGTCGGCTGCGGCGTCACGCTCGTCAGCCTCGTCATTCAATTCACGGCGGTATACCACGCGCCGCAGGGAATGGCGCGGATGTCGCCGCAGGATCTTTCCGCGTTCGTCAGATTGTGGGACGGACACCGCGCCTCCATAAACGTGTGGCACGACGGCGTCCTGCTGAACGTCGCGTCGCTTGTGGTCGCGACTATCTGGCTGGCATTCTTCTCGGCCGATCTGCCGCGCCCTTCGCAGTTTCTCCTGCGCATCAGTGCAGCCAGCGCGCTGCTGGCGCTGGCGTTGATTCCCTTTTCGTGGATTCCGCCGGAGCGGCTGCCCACGGCTCTTCTGGTGCTGATGCCGGGACGGTATCTGAATTTTTCTGCGATGACGTTCGTGGCCATGCTGATTGGCCTGTCCGGCAGTCGGCGCGAACTGTGGGGCCGAGTGGTTCTGCTCTTCGTGACATGCGGGCTGCTCGTCGCCGATCACAGCATGCTCTGGGAATTTCTCGAGCATCATCATCACGTTCGCTACCAGAGCGGCATCCGCTCACTTCCTGTCGCATGGATCGCAACCGCGGCGCTCCTGGCGATTGCCAGATGGGCACGATCGCAAGATGGTCCGGATAACCGCATCGACCACGTACCGACTGTCTATGGACGTGCGGTCTACGTCGCAGAGCTTGCGGTGCTTGTCCTTGTCGTGCTCATGACGATGCATCAGTCACAGTCGCGCTCGGGTGCGCATTTCAGCGACCGTACCAACGACGTGTTCTTTGCCGACGTCGCCGCCCACTCGGGCACCATCGTGCTTGCCGGAGATTTGCGTCTCGTTCAGCTGCGCACACGGCGGCCGGTGCTCGTCGACAGCGGCGCGCTCGACACTGTGATGTACTCGCTCGAAACGGGCGCGGCCATGCAGCGCATCATGCACGAGGTCTACGGGCTCGATATGTTCAATCCGCCGCCGGGGGCGGTCGGCTCCGGGCGCATTCCGCCGCTGGCGCACCGCAGCACCTGGGAGAGCTACTCGCCCGAAAAGTGGCGCAGCATCCGACGCGCCTTCGGAGTCACACAGGTGCTGGCTTACGCCGACTGGTCGCTGCAGTTGCCGGTTGCCGCGCAGAGCCGGCGGCTGCTCCTTTATGACATTCCGGAGCGATAGAGTGAACGGTCGCTGAAGCGCTGTGCCAGCGGTGATATTCTGTCGGCGTTTTGATCATCAGCCGCACCCCGTTTCGCATCTCCTTCTTCGGAGGCGGAACGGATTACCCTGCCTGGTACTCTGAGCACGGCGGCGCCGTGCTGGCGACGACGATCGACAAGTACTGCTACATCAGCGTTCGTGAGCTGCCGCCGTTTTTCGACCATCGATTCCGGGTCGTCTACTCGATCGTGGAAAACGTGAAGGAGGTCGACGAGATCCAGCATCCTGCCGTTCGGGGTGTGCTCGAATGGATGAAGGTGACGAGAGGCCTGGAAATCCACCACGATGGCGATCTGCCGGCGCGCTCGGGGCTGGGGTCCAGCTCGGCGTTCACTGTCGGGTTGATCAACGCCGTGCATGCCCTCGACGGCCATCATGTGTCGAAGGAAAAGCTGGCCAACGAGGCGATTCACGTCGAGCAATGCGTTTTACGCGAGCACGTCGGGATCCAGGATCAGGTGTCGGCGGCCTTCGGCGGCTTCAACCACATCGCGATCGCGCAGAACGGAACTTACAGCGTCATGCCGATGGTGCTGCCCGTCGATCGGCTGCACGCGCTGCAGAACCATCTGATCCTCGTCTTTACCGGCATCTCGCGGACCGCCAACGACGTGGCGGAGACGATTGTGGTGAACCTGAACAAGAAAGCGGCCGCTATGAAAACGCTGCAGCAGATGGTCGACCAGGCGATGACGATCGTGTCGTCGGCAAAGACCGACCTCGTCGAATTCGGCCAGCTCATGCGAGAGTCGTGGCAGCTCAAGCGCGATTTGTCGGATCGGATCACCAACGCGACGGTCGACCAACTCCTCGATGCCGCGATGCGGGCGGGCGCCGTCGGCGGCAAGCTGCTCGGTGCAGGCGGCGGCGGCTTCATGCTGCTGTTCGTCCGCCCGGAACATCACGCACAGGTACGGGCAGCACTCACGAATCTCATCACCGTACCGGTCAAATTTGACATGGCCGGCGGCCGCATCGTGTTGTATCACCCCAACGGGTTATGACAATCAGGTACTCATACAAAGGTCAGGGACTCGAAGGGTTCAACCGCGTCGCCGGCTCGCATTCACGGGATGCGCTCGTCTCCTGGTATCGGGCGATGCTGCGCATTCGCCGAATCGAAGAAGAGATCGAGCGCCGCTATCACCAGGACCAGATGAAGACGCCCATCCATCTGGTCATCGGACAAGAGGCCACTGCGGTCGGGTGCTGTTCGGTCCTCGCCCGGCGCGACCTCGTTTACACCAGCCATCGCACGCATGGCGCGTATCTCGCGAAAGGCGGCGATCTCGGTCGCATGCTGTGCGAGATGCACTGCCGCATCAACGGCTGCGTGGGATCGCGCGGCGGCTCAATGCACCTCATCGACAAGGCCGTCGGCATGGCCGGCACGTCGGCCATCGTCGGAGGCGCGGTGCCGATCGCCATCGGTGCTGCGCTGGCCGCAAAAATGAAGGGGGAGGATCGTGTCGTCGTAGCGTTCATCGGCGACGCAACCACCGAAGAAGGCGTGGCGGCCGAGAGCCTGAACTTCGCCGCACTAAAGAGGGTGCCGGCAATCTTCTTCTGCGAAAACAACTTTTATTCGGTCCAATCGCCGCTTGCCACGCGCCAGCCTCCGCGCGATATTCGCGCCTGGGCCGAGGCGCACGGTGTGCCGGCCGTCGCGGTCGACGGCGTCAACGTCCTTGCGGTGCATGAAGCTGTGCGTACGGCCGTCGCACGGGCGAGAGCCGGCGGCGGACCGTCGTTTATCGAGGCGGCCGTCTACCGGTTTCGCGCCCACGGCGGCGCGGGCGACGACAGCAGGACCGGTTATCGCGCCGAAGCCGAGCGTATCTCCTGGGAAGCCTTCGATCCGCTGATGTTGTTCGGCCAGTACCTAACCCGCTCTTCGCACCTCGACGAAGGGCAGATCCGGCAGATGGAGGACGAAATCGCCGAGGAGATCGCGAGTGCGTTCGAGCTCGCGCTGGCCAGCCCCAATCCGACCGACCAAGATCTCTACCGTCACGTTTACGCTGATTAGCAATGCCATGGGATGAAGGGTTAGTCAATTCGCTCGTCTACGATCGCCCCGATCCGAGCGAGGGGCGCGTGGTGTCGTACGTTCGAGCGATCAACGAAGCGCTGACGATCGCGCTCGACAAGGATCCGAACGTCATCGTGCTCGGCCAGGGCGTTGACGATCCAACCGCGATGTTCGGAACCACGAAAGATCTCGCGGCGCGATTCGGGGCCGAACGCGTTTTCGATACGCCATTATCGGAGGAAGCCATGATGGGCGTGTCGGCGGGCGCAGCCATGAACGGCATGCGGCCTGTGTTCATGCACAACCGGCCCGACTTCGTGCTGCTCGCGTTCAATCAGCTCGTGACGCACGCGTCGAAATTCCACTTCATGGACAACGGTCAGACCACCGTGCCGATGGTCGTCTGGGCGGCGATCGGGCGCGGATGGGGGTCGGGCGCGCAGCATTCGCAGGCGATTCACGGCATGCTGCTGGGCGTGCCCGGCCTGAAGATCGTGATGCCAAGCACACCGTATGATGCCAAGGGATTGCTGTTGTCCGCGATTCTCGACAATAACCCCGTGTGCGTATTTGAGCATCGCTGGCTGATGAAGAAAGAGGGCGTCGTTCCAGACGGCGTGTACCGGGTACCGATCGGCAAGGGCATCCACCGTCGCCGCGGCCGCGATCTGACCATCGTCGGAGCATCTCATGCCATCGAGCTCGCATTGCAGGCAGCCACTGAACTGGCGTCAGAGGGGGTCGAGGCGGACGTGATCGACCTGCGAACCGTCAAGCCGCTCGACGAGGAAATCGTGCTCGAGTCGCTCGCGAAGACCGGGCGAATCATGGTGGTCGATACCGCTTGGATGAAGGGCGGGCTCTGTGCAGAGGTTGGTTGTCTTGCCGCCGAGAAGGGCTTTGACGATTTGAAGGCGCCGGTCGTGCGCATCGGATTGCCCGACATCCCCACACCGGCCGGCTACACGCTCGAACAGTTCTACTACCCCGACGCGTCGCGCATCGCCAGCGCAGCGCGAACACTGGCGCGTTCCTGATGCCCTACGAGCTGTCGAGCACGAGTTGGGGGCAGGAAGAGCTCGACGCGATGCAGCGCGTGCTGCGCAGCGGGCGCTTCACGATGGGCGAGCAGGTGCGTCTGTTCGAAGATGAATTTGCCGCGCGTTTCGGGATGAACCACGCCGTCATGGTCAACTCCGGCTCGTCGGCAAATCTC
Source organism: Vicinamibacterales bacterium (assembly GCA_963761975.1). Lineage (GTDB taxonomy): Bacteria > Acidobacteriota > Vicinamibacteria > Vicinamibacterales > JAMQPK01 > JAMQPK01. The sequence goes on along the minus strand of CAVXIR010000006.1, from coordinate 557,352 downwards.
GTGGGGGTGGCGGCGCTCTTCTATCGATCAAAGCGCCCGCTGCAGCGCGGCGACGAAGTGATCGTCCCTGCCATCTCATGGGCGACGACGTTTCATCCGCTTCAGCAGTACGGGCTCAAACTGCGGTTCGTCGATGTCGAGCTCGACACTCTGAACATGAATGTGTCGGAGCTCGAGGCCGCACTCAGGCCAACCACACGCATGGTTGTGGCGGTCAGCATTCTTGGCAACCCGGCGCCGCTCGATCGTATCCGCGCTTTCTGCGACGCACACGACCTGATTCTCTTCGAAGACAACTGCGAGTCGCTCGGCGCAAGCCTCAACGGCCGCCCGACCGGCACATTCGGCGATATCAACACATTCAGCACGTTCTACTCCCATCACATCTCGACCATGGAGGGGGGGTTGCTGGTCACCAACGACGTTGAAATCGATCACCTGGCGCGGGCCATCCGCAACCACGGCTGGGCGCGCGATCTGCCGGCCGACTCGGTGCTCAATCGCGATCAGAAACTCGACGACCCGTTTTTCGAAGCGTACCGGTTCGTCGTGCCTGGGTACAACGTCCGCCCGCTGGAGCTTGCCGGTGCCGTCGGCCGCGAACAGCTCAAGAAGCTCGACGCGATGCTCGCCATGCGCCGGCAGAACGCGGCCCATTTCGTAAACCTGTTCAAAGACGATTCACGGTTTATCATTCAGCGCGAACACGGCTCCAGTTCGTGGTTCAGCTTCACGTTGATCCTGAATCCAACCGCGAATGTCGACCGCGTGCACTTGATGAGCGTTCTGCGCGATGCAGACATTCAGTTTCGGATGATCACGGGCGGGTGCTTCCCCGAGCATTCCGCGGTGAAGTTCTTCGACTACGAAATCGTCGGCGGCATTCTCAATGCGCGGATCGCGCACGAGCGCGGCTTCTTCGTCGGCAATCATCCCCGCGACATCACCGCGGAGCTCGACCAACTCCGCACCGTGTTAAATGGGGTCTGACCCTCTTTTTACGTTTTTCGTGAACCGATGACGAATGTTCTGGTGACAGGCGGCGCCGGGTATATCGGATCGATTCTCGTGCCGGCGCTCCTCGACCGCGGTTTCACGGTGGCGGTCGTCGACAATTTCATGTACGCACAGGACAGCCTCGCAGCGGTCTGCTCCCACCCCAACTTCTCTGTCGTTCGCGGCGACGTCCGTTCCATCGACACGATGCGGCCGCTGCTGAAAGATGCGGACGTCGTCATTCCGCTCGCGGCGCTGGTGGGCGCCCCGCTCTGCGATCGCGATCCCCTCGCCGCAACGTCGACGAACAAACAGGCCATCGTCGACATGCTCGGTCACATCAGCCCGAACCAGCGCGTCGTTCTGCCGATCACCAACAGTGGCTACGGCATCGGTGAGGCCGGCAAATTCTGCACAGAGGAGACACCCATTCGGCCGGTGTCTCTCTACGGCCGAGACAAGGTGGAAGTCGAGCGCACGCTGCTCGAGCGGCATCCTTCGTCCATCAGCCTCCGGCTTGCCACGGTCTTCGGCATGTCGCCACGCATGCGGCTCGACCTGCTCGTCAACGACTTCACGTATCGCGCATATACCGATCGATTCATCGTGCTGTTCGAAAGCCACTTCAAACGAAACTTTCTCCATGTGCGCGATGTTGCCAGGGCCTTCCTGCATGCGATCGACAACTTCGACGCGATGAAAGGGCAGATCTACAACGTCGGTCTGTCGGACGCCAATTTGTCCAAGCGCGAGCTGTGCCAGCAGATTCAGAAGCATCTGCCCTCTTTCGTCATCCACGAATCGAATATCGGGAAGGATCCCGACAGGCGCGACTACATCGTGTCGAATGACAAGATCGAGCGCACCGGGTACAAGCCGGCGTACTCGCTGGACGAAGGGATTCGTGAGCTCGTCAAGGGGTTTGCGATGATCCGCAACACGAAGTACTCGAACATTTGACGCACGTTGCCATGAACCGCCGTCCTGCCCGGCCGCTGGTCTCCGTGGTGTTCTCGTTTCGGAACGAGGCCGAGAACATACCGACGCTGGTTGCGCGGCTCGACAAGGCATTTACGGGGCAGGACGTCGACTACGAAGCCGTCTTCGTGAACGATGCCTCGACAGACGCCTCCCTCGCACTCCTGATAGAGGAACGCGAGCGAAACGCACGTGTCAGAATCGTGAACATGTCGCGCCGCTTTGGCGTGGCCGAGGGGGTCATCGCCGGCATGAGCGTCTCGCGCGGCGACGCCCTCGTCTATATGGACGCCGACCTGCAGGATCCTCCGGAACTCATTCCAGCGCTGATCGAACGCTGGCGCCAGGGAGCAGACGTCGTCCATACCGTGCGTACCCATCGGCACGGAGAGAACCCTCTAAAGATGGCAGCGACCCAACTGGCGTACCGGCTCATTCACCTCGGCTCGTCGATTCGGTTGCCCGTCGATGCGGGCGACTTCAAATTGCTTTCGCGTGCCGCAGTCGACCATCTGCTGAGGCTACGTGAATCGGATCCGTACTTACGCGGCCTGGTGGTCTGGCTCGGTTTCAACCAGGTGTCGATCCCGTACGAGCGCGAGTCGCGGCATGCCGGCCGCACGCACTTTCCGTTCTTCAGCAGAAACCCTTGGAAGACATTTACGATGGGCATGACGTCGTTTTCGTTCATGCCGATTTATGCTTGCTTCGCACTGGCCGTCTTCGGCCTGCTCGCAGCGCTCGTCCTTGCCCTGGCGGGCTCGACGTTGCTGGCTGCTCTGACGTTCTTCTGGGCGACGACTATTGCCGCCATCGCCGTCGTCGGAACGTACATCATCCGTGTTTATAAGGACGTGCGCGGCCGGCCGCCGTACATAATTGAATCGGTGATCGGCGAGGAACCCCCTCGCGACTGAGAAATGCGACACAAGACGCCCGATCTGGTTCTGGTCAATCCGACCAACCGCGCGAGGATCTACCAATCGTTAGGCAAGCGGCTGACGGCTGTCGAAAATCCGGTTTGGGCGGGCCTCATCGCCACCTTTGCCAGGACCAAAGGGCTCTCGGTCGAAATCGTCGACGCAGAAGCCGACGAGCTGACACCGGACGAAGCGGCAGAACGTGTCCGGTCACTCTCTCCGATTCTCACGGCGGCTGTGGTCTACGGCCACCAGCCATCGGCATCAACACAGAACATGACGGGGGCATCCGCGGTTGTAACAGCCATCAAGCGAGCCGATCCCAGTCTTTCCGTCCTGATGCTTGGCGGCCACGTGGCATCGCTGCCCGAGCGCACGCTCGAAGAGGAAGACTGCGATTTTGTGTCGAGCGACGAGGGTCTCTACACGATCGTGGAGCTCGTGGAAGCGCTGAAATCGTCGTCGCCGCAGGACCTTTCGCGCGTGCGGGGTCTGGTGTATCGAGACCCCTCGACTTCGCTCGGGACAAGTGCCGCGCGCGTGGTTCGCAGCCCAGCCGCACCACTCGTCAAAGACTTGGATGTCGAAATGAGTGGCAACGCGTGGGACCTGCTTCCGATGAAGCAGTACCGCGCTCACAACTGGCATTGCTTCGGAGACCTCGAGCGCGAACCCTACGCGGCCATCTATACGACGCTCGGCTGCCCATACCGGTGCTCGTTCTGCTGCATTCAGGCGCCCTTCAAGGCCGGCGAACAGATGATGGGGCTGCGCAGCGACGCGAACAGCTATCGCTTCTGGTCGCCGGCGAGAGTCGTCGACGAGATTGATGTGCTCGTGACCAGATACGGCGTGCGCAACATCAAGTTCGCCGACGAGATGTTCGTCCTCAATCAGCGGCATGTCATCGGCATCTGCGATCGGCTCATCGAGCGCGGCTACAACCTCAACATCTGGGCCTATGCGCGAGTCGACACGGTGAAGGCCGGCATGCTCGACAAGCTCAAGCGTGCCGGGTTCAACTGGCTGGCGCTCGGCATCGAAGCGGCCGACGACCGCGTGCTCACCGACGTCGACAAGCGCTATCAGATTCACGAGGTGTACGACACGGTCCGCCGCATCAAGGACGCGGGCATCAACATTATTGGTAACTACATCTTCGGCCTGCCCGAAGACACGCCAGAGACAATGCAGCAAACGTTGCAGCTGGCGCTTGATCTCAACTGCGAGTTCGCCAACTTCTATTCAGCAATGGCTTACCCGGGATCGCCGCTGTACGACGAGGCGCTTCGCCGCGGATGGCAGTTGCCCGACACGTGGAACGGCTATTCGCAGCATTCAGTCGATACGCTGCCGCTGCCCACCCGGCACATTTCCGCAAGCGAAGTCCTGCGGTTTCGCGACCGGGCCTTCCACATGTACTTCACGCACGAGCCGTACTTGCAGATGGTGCAGAGGAAGTTCGGCGAGGCGACGGTCGCGCACATCAAGGAAATGACGGCGCACAGGTTGGAGAGGAAGCACGCGCGGGAGGTTTGAAACGGATCATGGCAAATGGCAGATGGCGGATGGCACATGACGTTCGCTGCCATCTGCCATCATCCATCTGCCTTGACTGAAAGTACTTCATCGGGGCGTGATGACTTCCGACCCACCCATATAAGGGCGCAATGCTTCCGGGACGACGACCGACCCATCTTTCTGCTGGTAGTTCTCCAGCACGGCGACCAGCGTTCGACCGATGGGCAGGCCCGAGCCGTTCAGCGTGTGAACGAATTCGGCTTTCCCCGTCCCTCCTGATTTGAACTTGATGTTCCCTCGCCGTGCCTGGAAGGCCTCGGCATTGGAGCAGGAGGAAATTTCCTTGTACGTCTGCAGCCCAGGCAGCCAGACTTCGACGTCATAGGTCTTTGCCATCGATGGCCCCAGGTCACCGGTGCACAGCACGACGGTGCGATACGGGAGGCCCAGGCGCTGCAACACATCCTCGGCATTCAGCGTCATCGACTCGAGCTCGTCGTAGGAGCTGTCGGGATGGGTGATCTTCACCATCTCCACCTTCTCGAACTGATGCTGCCGGATGAGCCCGCGCACATCCTTCCCATACGAGCCGGCCTCGCTTCGGAAACACGGTGTGTAGGCGGTGTACTTCAGCGGCAGCACGTCGCCGTTCAGAATCTCGTTCCGGTGCAGATTGGTGAGCGGGACCTCGGCCGTCGGAATCAGGAACATATCCCAGTCGCCCGCGACCTTGAACAAGTCCGCCTCGAACTTCGGGAGCTGCCCGGTTGCTTCGAGCGAGGCGCGATTGACCAGATACGGTGGCACGACCTCCACGTAACCATGCTCGCGCGTGTGCAGGTCGAGCATGAAGTCGACCAGCGCTCGTGAAAGCCGGGCGCCGGCGCCAAGCAGCACGGCAAAGCGCGACCCCGACATCTTCGTGGCCCGTTCGAAGTCGAGAATGCCGAGGGCGGGCCCGAGATCCCAATGCGCCTGAGGCTCGAAATCGAGCGCCCTGGGCTCGCCCCAGGTTCGCACCACGACGTTGTCGGCTTCGCTCGTCCCGATCGGAACGCTCGCGTGCGGCACGTTCGGAAACGACATCAGCAGGATCGCCCGCTGCTGCTCGACCTGATCCAGCTCGATGCCGACCTGGCGGATCTGCTGCGCCCGCTGGCGGTTTGTCTCGAAAATCGCGCTCGCGTCCTTCCCCTGGCGTTTCGCGCGCGCCACTTCGTCGCCGGCTGCGTTCTGCTCGCGCTTCAGGCCCTCGAGCTCGGGGATGAGCCGCCGGCGCCGGTTTTCCAGCGTGGCCAGTTGCTCGAGCTCGCCGTCGACCTTCAGCCCACGGCTTTGGAGGCCCCGCTTCACTTCCTCCTGGTGCTCCCGTACGAAAGCCGGATCAAGCATGCTGAAATCCTAACCGATATCACCACCGCCCTTTCGCGGGCCGGCGGGCGCGCAAAACGGCGCGATCTCAGTAGAATAGGCGCCGTGACCACAACTGTTCGCAAGGTCGTGTTCCCCGCCGCCGGGCTCGGCACCAGATTCCTTCCCGCAACCAAAGCACAGCCGAAGGAAATGCTGCCCCTCGTCGACAAGCCCATCATTCAGTATGGCGTCGAAGAGGCCGTCCAGTCCGGCATCGAGAACATCATCATCGTCACCGGACGTGGCAAGAACGCCATCGAAGATCACTTCGACGTCAACATCGAGCTTGAAAGCTTTCTTCAGCAGCGCGGCAAGCTCGACCTGCTCGAGGAGATTCGCAAGATCTCCAACATGATTAACGTCGCCTACGTGCGGCAGGGCGAGCCACTCGGCCTCGGTCATGCGGTGCTCGTCACTGCCGACCTGGTCGGCAACGAGCCCTTCGCCGTCATTCTTGCGGACGACGTCATCGACGCAAGCCCACCGGCGTTGAAACAGATGATTGAAGTGTTCGAACGAGTCGGCGGGCCTGTCCTCGCCGTCGAGCGAGTCCCGCCCGAACAGGTCTCGAATTACGGCATCGTCGACATCGATACGTCGGTCAATCTCGGCAATGGCGTTCACGCGGTCCGCGATCTCGTCGAAAAGCCGCCACGCAACGAGGCGCCGTCGAACCTCGCCATCATCGGCCGCTACCTGCTGACGCCCGACATCTTTCCCGCATTGCGTGCAACCGCTAGCGATCGGACCGGCGAGATTCAGCTGACCAACGGACTGCGAAAGCTGCTTCAAGAGAGGAAGATCTTCGCCTGCGAGATCGAAGGGACGCGCCACGACACCGGCAACAAGCTCGGCTACCTGAAGGCAGCGGTGTACTTTGCACTGAGACGGCCCGATCTGGGCGACTCCTTCCGTGCGTACCTCCGCTCGGAAAACATCGAGCGGCGCACCTCGTACCGCGCTTCAGAGAAATAGGCAAGAAGGGGTCGGGAGGGGTTTCGAACCCCTTTTTAGTCCTTCGACGAGGACGTCGACGGCGTGGTGCTCGTCGAGCTGGACGAAGCAGCGGAACTCGAGTCTGAGGAAGAGCTCTTCGAATCTGTACCCGCAGCTTTCGCGTCCGTGCCTGCCGGCTTGGCTTCTTTGCCGTCCGCCTTCCCTGCGTCATCCGATCCTGAACCCTTGCGCGCGTAGTCGGTGATATACCAGCCAGATCCTTTGAACTGAATGGCCGGGCTCGAAAGCAGCTTCTGCACCTGGGACTCGCCGCACCTGGGACACACCGCGACGGGCGGATCTGAGAATTTCCGGATTTGCTCGAAGTGGTGCCCGCAGGCGTCGCATCGGTACTGGTACAGCGGCATCGCTAAATTCTATCGGCTCCCGCGTTGTGAGACTGCATTGGACAAGCGCAACTTCAGTTGCGCCGTGACAACTACTCCAGCAGATCTCCGCTCGCATCGCCCAGCATCAGCGTCCGATGCGCGGCAAACGTCGCCGTGCCATTGGCAAGCAACTGATCGTGGAACGCGCGCTGCGTGTACTTCGCACCCTGCTGTTCCTTGTAGTCGCGCCGCAGCTTCAAGAGCATCAGCTTGCCTACGGAATAGACGAGGTACGTCGGATCGAACGTGCCGCGCTCGGCCTCGCGGCGGGCGCTGCTTTCCTCCATGAAGCACTCGTCACGGAAAAAGCGGACGCCCTGCTCGACCGACCAGTCCTGCACGTGCAGGCGGATGCTGACGATGAACCGCCCGAGACGAATCAGCGCCTCGGCGAGCTGGCCCAGCTTGAACGTCTGATCGCTGCGGCGGAACCCGGCTTCGACCATCATCTGCTCGGTATAGTGTGCCCATCCTTCGACGAACGAGGCCGGCGCGAACAGGATGGATTTGCGCACCTTCGATTCAACGCGGCGAAGGAATTGATAGTGCAGGAAGTGCCCGGGATAGACCTCGTGGATCGAGATCGACCACAACTTCGGATAGGCGAAATCGCGCAAGTGCTCTTCCTGCTTGTCGGCGGGCCATGACGGGTCGGCATCGGTCACGTAGTAGTACGCGCGTGTCGCCTTCTGCTCGAACGGGCCGGGAACCCACATGCTGGCAAACGACCAGCGATAGAACTCGGGCGTCGGCGCCACGATGACGGGTTCCCCCTCCGGCCGTGTGACGATGCCATTGCGATCGATGAACGCACTCAGTTCATCCAGCTGCTCCTGCGCCGCTGCCGACAGCCCTCCGGGCGCAGGATGCTTGTCTTTGGCTCTGCTCCAGGCGTCGAGAGGATCGCCGCCGTTGAGCTTGCCCGCCAGCGAGCGGAACTCGTCCTGCGTCGCCTGGAATTCGCGCAAGGCGATGTTGAGCAGCCGATCGGCGTCCATCGTGACGCCCTCGTCCAAGGCCAGCTTCCGCTCGAACACGTCCTGACCCAAACGAAACGACGCACGCGCTTTCGGCGCAATCTCTTCTTCGAGGTACTGGATGTAGCTCGTAATCGCGTTGGTGGCCTCTGTCGACGCGTCTGCCAGATCGCCAAGCAGATGCATGTCATCGAGCGCCGAAAAGGCGCGGGGCAGATCCTTCTCGATGAAGTTCAACGCGCCGCGGAACGTCTCGAGTCCCACTTTGACGAAGATGCCCGGTGGATCCTTGATGTTGTCGCGGGCCGCCTGCACTACGCGCGAGGCCTGACGCAGCTTCGAGAGCACGCGCCGCGCGCGCTCGGACAGGGGCGCGTGCGTGAACACGACTTGCGCCGCCAGGCTCGAGCAGAGCGTGTCCGAGTAGAGCTGTGGGCTCCGTTCCCACGTACAGAATCCGCTCGAGCTCGAACATCCTCGCCTGGATGTTCGAGGCAACCATCGGCTGTTCGGCCTTCTCGACGGCCGTCGAGATCGCCGAGGTTGATGTCCTGCAGGCGTCGCGAGAACCCCGACAGCGCACGGGTGTGCTGCTCGATGGCCTGCCGGCTGTAGTCCTCGATGTGATCGTCGTACGTATGAACGCCGTCAAGCGTCGCGCTCGACGGATGAACTTCGTAAAGGTAGGCCAGATAGTCGTCGACGAAATGATGAAATGGCTCGGACGAACGCATCATTTGGGCAGCAGCTCAAATCCCCGTTTTCGATATTCAATTTCCGACAACCCACAATGGTACAATACTCTAGTCCGGCTAAAGCCTGACTACGAAACTACGACGATACGACGAAACGCACCCGGACAGCGCCTTTCACACAAAATGCCCGGCCGGCTGTATGTTGTTTCCACGCCTATTGGAAACCTGGACGACATTACAATTCGCGCGATTAACACGCTCAAATCCGTCGGCCTTGTAGCGGCCGAAGACACGCGCCGAACGGATCTCCTTTTGAGACACTTTGGCATCGCCACCTCCACGACCAGCCTTCACGAACACAACGAAAGCCAGAAACTGCCGCAACTCCTGCGCAAGCTCTCAGAGGGCATCGACATCGCGCTGGTCTCAGACGCCGGCACGCCGCTCGTCGCCGATCCTGGCCAGCGGCTTGTTGCGCGTGCCATCGCCGAGGGTGTGCGGGTCGTGCCGATCCCCGGGCCCAGCGCGGTCTTAGCGGCTCTCGCCATATCGGGACACCCGGCGGAGGAATTCGTTTTTGCCGGATTCGCGCCTTCGAAGGCAAATGACCGAAAATTGTGGCTGGAACGGCTCGCTCAGGAGCGGCGGACCGTCATCTTCTTTGAGGCGCCCCACCGGATCACCAAGACACTGGCGGATATAGCGACAATTTTTGGTGAAAGACCCATTATGGTCGCCAGGGAGCTCACGAAACTTCACGAGGACGTCGTTCACACGACCTGCCGTGCCGCTTCGGATGTATCGATGCCGGCTCGTGGTGAGTTCACAATTGTGCTCGGCCCCTTTTCACCCGTTTCTCAAGACCCACAACCTATAGATGAAAAGGAGTTAAGTGAGTATTTCCATCGAATGACCGATTTCAAGGCTGTCTCGCGCCGGGAAGCAGCGGCCGCAACAGCGAAGAAATTCGGTCTTTCACCCAATGAAGTATACGCTCGCCTTGAGCGCCTCAAAGCGGCTGGCCCGTCTTGACCGATACGACGCCGATTTGTTACCGTAGCGCCCTTTCAGGGCGATCCTCCATGGCGAAGCAGAGGCGGGCAAGTTCCCGCCCCGTCCGGCCAAAGCCGGCTGTCGCGGCCGTTTCCTCCAACCCGCCGCTCATTGCCGAGCGCGAGCGGGTGCCACGAGCCGCTCCGCAGGCTCCACCGATCCCACGCCCAGGTCATCTCGAAGCCGTCGCACTCTACGAAGAGGGGGTTGCCGCGCTCCAGGCACATGAGTACCCGCGCGCCTCGTCCCTTCTTCGGTCGGTTCTTGGACGATTTCCCGAAGAGCGAGAGCTCCACGAGCGCGTCCGGCTCTACCTCAACGTCTGCGAGCGCCACATGGCCCCACGCGCGGCGTCGCCCACCACCCCGGAGGAGCGCGTGTTTGCCGCAACGCTGGCAGTCAACGCGGGGAACTATGACGAGGCCCTCGAGCATCTGCGGACGGCCAGCAGCGACTCTCCCGACCACGACCATGCCCTGTACATGCTGGCGTCAGTACCTTGCGCTTCGCGACCAGGTAGACGAAGCGGTGCCCTTTTTGCTTCGGGCAATCGAGCTCAATCCGGATAATCGATCGCTTGCGCGGCACGACCCCGACCTTGAAGTGCTTCGAAAGTTCGATAACGTACGAATGGTGCTCGACGCGACGGTCCCGGCGAAAGCGGATCGTCGCAAGGCACTCAAACGCCGATAAGCGGTTGAACAGGCTGGCCAGCTGCCGCTTACTCACCAATGACCGATCTCCACGTCGCCATCCTGGCCGCGGGCAAGGGCACGCGCATGAAATCGGCGCGGCCCAAGGTGCTGCACCATGTCGCCGGCCGCCCGATGGTCGAGTACGTGTTGGGAGCCGCGCACTCGCTCTCGCCACGCACCACAACAGTCGTCGTGGGCCACATGAAGGAATTGCTCCGTCAGGGCCTTGGAAATTATCCGGACCTCTCGTTCGTCACACAGGAGCCCCAGCTTGGCACCGGCCATGCTCTACTGCAGACCGCCGGCGTGCTGGAGGGCCAAAGCGGATTCGTATTGTTGCTCTCCGGCGACGTACCGTTGCTGAAACGCCACACCCTGGCGGAACTCGTGAAGAAGCATCAGGAAACGAACGCCGCTGCGACGGTCCTGACGGCTCTCGTCGACCAGCCGTACGGATACGGTCGTGTCGTACGCGTGAAGGGACGCATCTCGCGCATCGTCGAAGAGCGGGACGCGTCGCCGGCGCAACGGAAGATCAAGGAAATCAACAGCGGTGTCTATGTCTTTTCGCTTGCACCGCTGTTCGAGGCATTGCGCGGTCTGGCCACTGCCAACGCGCAGGGCGAGTACTATTTGACGGATCTGATTTCGACGTATCGCCGCCGCCGGCGTGCAGTCGAGACAGTCGTGCTCGAGGATCCTAACGAGATCCGCGGCATCAACAGCCGGTCGGAACTGGCAGAAGCGAGCCGAATCGTGAGACAGAAAAAAAACGAAGAGCTCATGGCGGCGGGCGTGACAATCGAGGATCCCGCGACGACCTACATCGATGACGACGTGCTCGTCGGCGCCGATACGGTCATCCATCCAGGCGTGCATCTCGAAGGAAAGACCCAGATCGGCCAGGCCTGCGAGATCCACGCGGGCGTGCGAATTATCAATTCCGTCCTCGACGACCGCGTGACGGTGCTGAACTTCTGTGTGATTACCGGTGGACGTCTTGGCACCGGAGTCATCATAGGCCCCTTCGCGCACGTGCGGCCGGAAACCGAGCTACGCGAGTCAGTACACATCGGCAACTTCGTCGAGCTGAAAAGATCGGTCCTGGGCAAGGGCACAAAAGCCGGCCATCTCTCCTACCTTGGCGACGCGGTGATCGGCGAAGGCGTCAACGTCGGCGCCGGCACCATCACGTGTAATTACGACGGCAAGCAAAAGAGCCGGACCACCATTGAGGATGGCGCATTCATCGGCAGCGACACGCAGCTGGTTGCGCCCGTAACGGTCGGCAAGGGCGCATATGTCGGCAGTGGTGCGACAGTCCGCGAAAGTGTCCCGGCCGGCGCATTGGCGGTCAGCGCGGGGAAGCAGCGAAATATCGAGGGGTGGGTGGAAAAGAAAGCCCAGGGCGAAAAATCGAAGGGCTAGAACGGAGCATGGTTCCAGGGGAACCCGCCGGAGCTAACTCACATGTGCGGCATCATCGGTTATCTCGGTCCTAAAGAAGTCGTCCCCATCCTGCTCGATGGATTACGGCGTCTCGAGTACCGCGGGTACGACTCCGCCGGAGTCGCGGTGGTGCGAAACGGTCAGATCGAACGGCGTCGCAGCGCCGGGAAGCTCGCCAACCTCGAGCAGGCCATCGACACGCAGCCGCTCGATGGCATCTACGGCGTCGGGCACACGCGCTGGGCGACGCATGGACGGCCGACCGAAGAGAACGCGCACCCGCACCAGGACTGCAACGGCAAGATCGTGGTCGTGCACAACGGCATCATCGAGAACTATCTGGACATCAAGCGCGAGCTTCAGAAACTCGGGCACACCTTCGTCACGGAAACCGACTCGGAGGTCATCGCGCATTTGATCGAACAGGAAATGAACGCGGATCCGAACCTGACGCTCGAAGATGCGGCACGTCAGGCGCTGCTGCACATGCGCGGTCTCTTTGCGTTTGTCGCCATTTCGACTGATGACCCTGAAAAGATCATCGCCGTCCGCAACGGGCCGCCCATCGTGGTGGGGCTCGGCGACAACGAGTTCTTCGTGGCCTCAGATACGCCGGCTATCCTCAGCCACACACGAGACGTGGTGTTCCTCGGCGACGAGGAAATGGCGATCATCACCCGTCGTGGCGTCGAGTTCACCAATTTTGCCGGCACGCCCGTTTCCAAGGCGACCCAGCGGGTGTTGTGGGATCCGATCATGGCGGAAAAGTCCGGCTACCGCCATTTCATGCTCAAGGAAATCTTCGAGCAGCCACGCGCCGCCGAAGACACGCTCCTTGGCCGCGTCAGCGTCGAGACCGGCAAGGTATTCCTGGAAGAAATCGCGATCACCGAAGCCGACCTTCGCAACATCGACAAGGTCGCGCTGGTGGCGTGCGGCACGTCCTGGCACGCCGCGCTCATTGGCAAGTTCCTCATCGAGCGATTCGGCGGGCTGCCGGTCGAGGTCGACTACGGGTCCGAATACCGGTATCGCGACTTCATCGTCGACCGTCACACGCTGGTCGTCGTCATCACACAGTCCGGCGAGACGGCCGACACGCTTGCCGCGCTGCGCGAGGCGCGCAAGAAGGGGGCGCGCAGCCTTGCGATCTGCAATGTCGTCGGCAGCATGGCCACACGCGAGGCCGAAGGCACCATCTATACCCACGCCGGCCCGGAAATCGGGGTCGCGTCGACCAAGGCGTTTACGTCACAGCTCATCGCGCTGAACCTGCTGTCGCTCTACCTGGGTCAGGTCAAGGGCTCGCTGCGCGAGTCCGACGCGCGGCGTCACATCACCGCCCTCATGCAGCTTCCGAAACTGATGGAGCAGGCGCTCAAGGCATCGGACTCGGTTGAGGAAGTTGCCGGCCGGTTTTTCAATCGGTCCGATTTCCTGTATCTCGGCCGCGGTATCAACTACCCGATTGCTCTCGAGGGCGCGCTGAAGTTGAAGGAGATTTCGTACATCCACGCCGAGGGCTACCCCGCCGGCGAGATGAAGCACGGTCCGATTGCGCTGATCGACAGCAACATGCCGGTCGTGAGCATTGCACTAAATGATCACCTGTTCGAGAAAATGCTTGGCAATATTCAAGAAGTGAAGGCTCGGGGCGGCTCGGTGATCGCCATCACCACCGCCGGCCACGACACGCTGAAAAGCGTGCTGGATCCTGCGCAAGACGCAATCCTGTACCTTCCGCACGTGCCGGACATGCTCTCGCCGCTCGCGACGGTATTGCCGTTGCAACTCCTGGCGTATTACGTCGCGGTACGGCGCGGCTGCGACGTCGATCAGCCGCGCAACCTCGCAAAGTCTGTGACGGTAGAATAGGCAGCGTCTGGAAATCTCAGGAGTCGTAAGAGTCTCAAGAGTCTCGAAAGTCAGGCGAGTCTTGGGAATCCGAAGAGTCTTGGAGTCTGAAGTCTCGGATCTGCACCTCTACCCTGCGTTCGAGATACGCGCATCACGAAGTCTGGAGTCCGAAGCCGTTGGATCCTCTACAAGGTCTGAATCCCGAACAGCGCGAAGCCGTTCTCCATATCGACGGGCCGCTTCTCATTCTTGCCGGCGCCGGCTCGGGCAAAACACGCGTCATCGCGCAACGCATCGCCTATCTGCTTTCCGAAGGCTACGCGCAGCACGATGAGATTCTCGCCGTCACGTTCACCAACAAAGCCGCAGAAGAAATGCGCACGCGCGTCGAGACCCTCGTCGGCTCGTCGCTGAGAGGCTCGTGGATTTCGACGTTCCATGCCCTGTGCGCCCGGCTGCTGCGACGCGAGGCCACGGCAATTGGCCTGCCACGCGACTTCGTGATCTACGACTCTTCAGACCAGGTCGCGCTGGTCAAGCAGGTACTGAAGGAACTGCAAATCGACGACAGCGCCGTGCAGCCGCGGATGGCGCTCTCAAAAATCAGCCACGCGAAAAACACCATGGCCGGACCGGACTTCTTCAAGTCGCAGGGCTGGAGCCAGCGCGGCGAGCAACTCGCGAAAGTGTACGAAAAATACCTGCAGGGCCTCAAAGACAACGGCGCACTCGACTTCGACGACCTGCTGCTGAAGGCGGTTGAGCTGCTGGACAAAGCCGTGCATGTTCGTGACAAGTACGCCGAGAGGTTCCGGTTCGTGATGGTCGACGAGTATCAGGACACGAATCGTCCGCAATACCATCTGATTCAGCGCCTTGGCGAGCGTCACCGCAATCTCGCGGTCGTCGGAGACCCCGATCAGTCGATCTATCGCTGGCGCGGCGCCGACCTCCGTAATATTCTCGACTTCGAGCATGACTTTCCCGAGGCGAAGGTCGTCAAGCTCGAGCGGAACTATCGCTCGACGCAGGTGATTCTCGACGCGGCAACGGCGGTGATCAGGCAGAACCGGAATCGCAAGGACAAGCGACTCTGGACCGAGCGCAAGGGTGGCGACCTGATTAAATACTTCCGCGGGTCGGACGAGCTCGAAGAGGCCGACTTCATCACCCGCACCGCTCACTCTGGCATTACGACATCCCCCGACTGTACCGTTGCGGTGCTGTATCGCACCAACGCACAGTCGCGCGTCATCGAAGACGCGTTGATGCGCTCCGGTCTTTCTTACCGCATCGTCGGCGGCGTGCGATTTTACGAACGGAAAGAAATCAAAGATTCCCTCGCCTACCTCAAACTGCTCATCAACCCGCACGACGATGTGAGCCTTCGACGAGTGATCAACGTTCCCGCGCGGGGTATCGGCAAGGGTGTGCTGGAGTCGATCGATCGCGTCTCCGCCGAGGAAGCGCCGCCACTGCTGCTGGCGAGCGGCATCGCGGTGCCGGCGCCGAACTCGCTCTGGACCAAAGTGACGCGAGCCGTCGACGAGCGGCTGGTGGCGCCGCGCGCGCTCACGTCACTCAAGACCTTCCGCGATCTGATCGTCAACCTCACAGAGGTTGCGCGCAAAGAGCCGCTCTCAATCGCGCTCGGCAAGATGCTCGATCAAACTGGTTACCTCCAGGATCTGCGGGACGACAAAACCGAGGATTCGCAGGGCCGTATCGAGAACCTCATGGAACTCGTTTCTGCGGCGCGCGAATACGAAGGGCGCGAGCCGGAGGCGTCGCTTGGGGGCTTTACAGACCAGCTGTCGCTGCTCTCCGAAGCCGATGAGGGCCAGGGAAGCCTCGAGGCGCGCATCTGGCTGATGACGCTGCATGCCGCGAAAGGTCTGGAGTTTCCAACCGTCATCATGGCGGGTCTCGAGGAAGGCGTGTTCCCGCACTCGCGCGCGTTCGACGAAGAAGACGAGATGGCAGAGGAGCGACGCTTGTGTTACGTCGGCATCACGCGCGCTCGCGCGCACCTGGTGCTGACGGGCGCGGCGCGTCGGCGCGTCTTCGGCGAGTATCAATCGATGGAGCCGTCCCGCTTCATGGACGAGTTGCCGCCGCAGCTCGTCGAACGCATCGAGCCGGCATATCCCACGAGCAGCTATCAAAGTTCGTTCGGCGGGTTTGGCGGGCGTGCGAATTCGTACGGTGCTTCGGCCAGGGGTGGGGGTTCAACGTACCACCGGCCAGGCCGTACGCGCGAGGAACGGGCGTATTCCTACGAAGACGAAGATCAGTCACGATCCGCCGGCCTGAAGCTGGGCGCGAAAGTGCGTCACCCGCAATTCGGCATCGGGACGATCCTCAGCCTGGAAGATCTCGCCGACGATGTGAAACTGGTGGTCCGATTTTCAGTGGGTCCCAAAACGCTTCGCGCGAAATACGCGAAGCTGGAAGTGGTCTGAAGCAACAGGGATTGGGGCTCAGGGATTAGATCAGCACGGGTGTCACGCGCGTTCAGACCTAATCCCCAATCCCTAGTCCCTAATCCCCTGGGTTAACTAGGCAGGCTTTATCCCAGTGATGATCCAACGTCCCTGACGTTCGCCACTGGCGCCCTTCACAATCGCGCGATGCGCGGTGATGACGAAGTTCTTCTGACTCGTCGCGCCATCGGCACCCCGGACGGTGGCCGCGATCGTGATGTCCTTCGACACCATCGTGCCGTCCATTTCCTCAACGGCGGGCGCGGCGGAACCGGCGTTCGGCATCAGGCTGAGCTCGGCAATCGGACGCGCGTTGGACAGCGCAGTTCTGGCGGCCGACACTTTCTTCGCCTCGGCGCCCGTTTCGTCGCGCCATTTCGTCCATTCGGACTGGATCTGCGCGTCGCGTCCCGCCAGTTTGCGCCCGGCGCTCTCGGCCTTCAACACGCGATCGATCGCTTCCATGTTCGCGTCCTGGTAGGTCTTTTTCTTTTCGTTGAAGGCCTTGTTCGCCGCCTCGGCTTCGGTCAGCGACTTCGACAACTCGATGACGCGCAATGGCTCGGACCGCTCGGGGGTCACCGCCGTGACGTTGAAGTCGGTGACGTTACCTTCGGTCTTCGGATCGAAGCTGACAGTCGCAAAGTTTGCGAGCGTCATGTTGTCGCGCAGACCCGATGCGCGAAAAAACTGCCGCACGAGATTCTCTTCAGCCGCGTTCGGTGACGAGCACGCGCTCAAAGCGGCGACCATCACGACCGTGGACACCAGCACATACACACTTGCCTTCGGCCGAAACATGTCAGCCTCCTTGTTGATCCGGGGGCCTGTGCCCCCAGTAGACGCCTTCGCTTCGCGCTACGGCATCAGATGTTATCGGAGCCGTTCTCGTCGTCTTTTTCGGCGAGCCGCGCGAGAGATACTACTCGGTCGTCGGCGTCGATCTCAATCAGACGCACACCCTGCGTTGCACGCCCAATGGTCCGGATGTCGCGCGCAACCGTCCTCAGAATCTTGCCTTGCTGCGTAATGAGCATGAACTCATCCTCATCGTGCACAGAGGCCATCCCGACGACGCGACCGTTCCGTTCGGTTGTTTGGATGTTAATAATACCCACACCGCCTCTGGACTGCACCCGATATTCATCCAGTTCGGTGCGCTTGCCGTAACCGTTCTCCGCGACGGTCAGCAGGGTGCTGCCGGGCCGGACCACTTCCATTGCCACGACCTCATCCCCCTCGCGCAGGGTTATCCCCTTCACTCCGTAGGCGGTTCTGCCCATCGGCCTGACGTCGCTCTCGGGAAATCTGATGGCCATCCCATCCCGCGTCCCGATGAAAATTTCGCCTGTTCCGTCGGTTATCTGGGCCGCCATGAGGCGATCGCCCTCTTCCACGCCCATGGCGATGATGCCGCCGGCCCTCGGGTTGCTGAAGGCCGGAAGCTCTGTCTTCTTCACGACCCCCCGCAAGGTGCCCATGGCGATGAACTTGCCCTCTTCGAATTCCTTCACGGCTTGCAGCGCCGCAATCTTCTCGTCGCCCGACATTGAAACCAGGTTCGCGATCGCTTTGCCCTTGCCGCCCGGACCGACGTCCGGTATCTCGTGCACCTTCAGCCAGTAGGCGCGGCCGCGGTCCGAGAAAATCATGATGTAGGCGTGTGTCGAGGCGACGAAAAGGTGGCTGACGAAATCCTCTTCGCGCGTGCGCATGCCGATGCGGCCCTTGCCGCCCCGGCGCTGATTGCGATAGCTGGTAATGGGCGTGCGCTTGATGTAGCCGGTATTGCTGACGGTGATCGCCATGTCTTCTTCGGCGATCAGATCCTCGACGCTGATCTCGCCGGCGTCACCCTCGATAATCTGCGTGCGTCGCTCGTCTCCGTACTTGTCGCGCACTTCCTTCAGCTCGCCAACGATGAGCTGCATCAGCAGTTGTTCGCTGCCGAGAATCGCGCGCAGGCGCTCGATCGTTTTCAGCAACTCCGCCATTTCGTCCACGATCTTCTGCCGCTCGAGCCCGGTCAGCCGCTGCAGCTGCATGTCGAGGATGGCCTGTGCCTGAATCTGGCTCAGCGAGAATTGCGTGATCAGTCCGTCCCGCGCCTCGGGCACGGTCTTCGATCCGCGGATGAGCTTGATGACTGCGTCGAGGTTGTCGAGCGCAATCTTCAAGCCTTCGAGAATGTGATAGCGCGCTTCTGCCTTTCGCAGCTCGAACTGCGTACGGCGCGTCACCACCTCGCGGCGGAAATCGATGAAACTGTCGATGAGCTCGGCCAGCGTCAGCACCTTCGGCCGTCCGCCGACGATGGCGAGCATGATGACGCCGAAGCTCTGCTGTAGCTGGGTGTGCTTGTAAAGGTTGTTGAGAATGACCTCGGGCACTTCGCCACGTTTCAGCTCGATGACGATCCGCATGCCCTCACGATCGGATTCGTCGCGAATATCGGAGATGCCTTCGATGGTCTTCTCGTTGACGAGATCGGCAATCCTCTCGATCAGCCTCGCTTTGTTGACCTGATATGGAATTTCCGTGACGATGATCGACTGCCTGTCGCCCTTCTTTGCCTGTTCGATCGAAGCCTTCGCACGCATCAGGATGGCGCCGCGGCCGGTGCGATAGGCCGCCGCAATGCCCGAACTCCCGACGACGTAGCCACCGGTCGGGAAGTCGGGACCTTTCACATGCTCCATGAGACCGTGAAGCTTGTCGATCTTGTCGAGTTTCGAGCCGCGCTCCTGCTCGCGGTCGATCGTCCAGATGACGCCGTCGATCACCTCGCGCAGGTTGTGCGGCGGAATGTTGGTGGCCATGCCCACGGCGATGCCCGCCGATCCGTTCACGATCAGGTTGGGAATCTGTGCCGGAAGGACCGTCGGCTCTTCGGTGGTCTCGTCGTAGTTCGGCACAAAATCGACGGTCTCCTTGTCGAGATCCGCCATCACGTCGTCTGACAGCGCCTGGAGCCGCGCTTCGGTGTAACGCATCGCCGCCGGTGGGTCGCCGTCGATCGAACCGAAGTTGCCCTGCCCGTCGACGAGCGGATAGCGCATGTTGAAGTCCTGCGCCAGCCGCACCAGCGTGTCGTAGATCGAGGCGTCGCCATGCGGATGGAAATTGCCCATCACTTCGCCGACGATCTTTGCGCACTTCCGGAAGCCACGGTTCGACGCGAGCCCCATCGTCTTCATGCCGTACAGGACGCGGCGGTGGGCCGGCTTCAATCCATCGCGAACATCAGGCAGCGCTCGTCCGATGATTACGCTCATGGCGTAATCCATGTACGAACGCTTCATTTCATCTTCGATATTGACTGGAATTTTCTGCTGGGTTTGATCTGCCATTTCGTGTGTTGTGTGAGGCTGCCGGCTTCAGGCCGGAAGACTGAAGTCCGAAGCCTGAAGCCCCGTCAGATGTCGAGATTCCTGACATCCAACGCGTTTTCCTCGATGAACTTTCTGCGCGGCTCGACCTGGTCGCCCATCAGCGTCGTGAACATCTGATCCGCTTCGGTGTGGTCTTCGGCGCGCACCTGTAGAAGCGTGCGGACCTCCGGGTTCATCGTGGTCGCCCACAACTGGTCAGGGTTCATTTCTCCCAAGCCCTTGTACCGGTTGATGGTGACGCCCTTCTCGCCGGCGTTGATGAAGTACTCGAGCAATGCGTCGAGCGACGCGATGGTCGCAGCGGGTTCCGGCTTGGCCCGACCAGCCGTCGTCTCGACTCCGGTGGTTCCGGGTTCGGGTTCTGGTTCGGCCGCCGCGGTACCAGACGTCACGACCGTCATCGGTGGCTTGATGTCGCGGATTTCGCGGTAGCTGTTCAGCAGCGTCCGATAATCGGGTGCCGTCACGAAGTCGAGGGAGATCGTGTTGTGCCGCGGATAGCCGTTTGAGCGATCTTCAATCGCGAGGCAGGACGACTTGTTTTCCTCGTCGGGTTGCACCGTGACAACCGTCGCGTTGGTCGTCAGACGGCTGGCGAGAGCGGTCAGCCGGTCCTGACTGTCGAAGAAAGACTTGTCGTGTGCATCAGCGTCGAGAAGCGCCTCGATAGCTTCGCGCACGTGACCGCGGCGTTCCACGAGCCGCAGGTACTTGCGGTAGGTCATGAGACGGTGCAGCAGTTGCTCGAGCGACGCGCCTGAAATCTCGCGGCCGTTCAGCTTCACCGTGCGCGACTCGGCTGCGCGATGGATCAGATACGTTTCGCGCTCGCGCTCGTCTTTGATGTAAGTCTCGCTCTTTCCGCGCTTGGCACGGAACAGCGGTGGTTGCGCGATGTAGATGTAGCCGTTGTTGATGAGCTCCGGCATCTGACGGTAGAAAAACGTGAGCAACAGCGTGCGGATGTGCGATCCGTCGACGTCCGCGTCCGTCATGATGATGACGCGGTGATATCGAAGCTTCGTGATGTCGAAGTCTTCCCCGCCGATGCCACAGCCGAGCGCCGCGATCATGGTCTTGATCTCGTCGCTGCCGAGCATCTTGTCGAAGCGCGCCTTCTCCACGTTCAGAATCTTGCCTTTGATCGGAAGGATCGCCTGGAACCGGCGGTCGCGCCCCTGCTTGGCCGAACCGCCTGCCGACTCGCCCTCGACGATGTAGAGCTCGCTGTTGGCCGGATCGCGCTCCTGGCAGTCGGCCAGCTTGCCTGGCAGACCGCCGCCTTCCAGGGCGCCCTTCCGGCGTACCAGGTCGCGCGCCTTGCGTGCGGCCTCGCGCGCACGGGCGGCATCGACGGCCTTGTTCAGAATCCGTTTTGCAATCGCCGGATTCTCTTCGAGGAACGACCCGAGCTTGTCGTTGACGACCCCCTCGACGATGCCCTTCACCTCGGTATTGCCGAGCTTGGTCTTGGTCTGGCCTTCGAACTGCGGCCGCGGAATCTTCACGCTGATGACGGCCGTCAGCCCTTCGCGGATGTCGTCGCCGCTGATGCTTTCTTTCAGATCTTTCGCCAGGTTGTTCTTGCCGGCGTAAAAGTTGATGGTGCGCGTCAGCGCAGACCGGAAGCCCGACAGGTGCGTCCCGCCCTCGTGGGTGTTGATGTTGTTCGCAAACGTGTAGATGGCCTCCGAATAACCATCGTTCCACTGCAGCCCGATCTCGACATCGATGCCGTCGCGGTCGCCCTTCATGTAGATCGGTTTTTCGTTGACCGCGGTCTTGTTTTTGTTCAGGTGCTTGACGAACGAGATGATGCCGCCGTCGGTACTGGAACTTGTGGCTCTTGGTTTCACGCTCGTCGTCGAGCGTGATCAGAATCCCGGCGTTCAGGAACGCCAGCTCGCGCAGTCGCTGAGCGAGCGTGTCGAAGCTGAATTCCACGGTCTCGAAAATCTCGGTATCGGGCCGGAACGTAATTTTCGTGCCTCGCTTCTTGGTCGTGCCGGTTATTTCGAGGTCTGCCCCGGGTTTGCCGCGTGCGTACTTCTGCTTGAAAACCTGCCCGTTGCGCCAGATTTCCAGATCGAGCTCCTGAGAGAGCGCGTTGACGACAGACACGCCAACCCCATGCAGGCCACCCGAGACTTTATAGCTGTCGTTGTCGAACTTGCCGCCGGCGTGCAGGACGGTCATGACGACTTCGGCCGCCGACCGCCCGCTCGTGTGCTGGTCGGTCGGAATCCCTCGCCCATTGTCTATGACGGTGACTGAGCCGTCGATGTGGATCGTGACGTTCACCTGATCGCAGAAGCCGGCCAGCGCCTCGTCGATCGAATTGTCGACGACTTCGTAGACAAGGTGATGCAGTCCCGAGGGGCCGGTCGATCCGATGTACATCGCCGGCCGCTTCCGTACAGCCTCGAGCCCTTCGAGGACTTTTATCTTGTCCGCACCGTAATCCTGATCCTGTGCGTTCTGTTCGAGCTCTACGCTCTGATTGGTGTCGGTCATTGGTAGTTTTCAGTTGTCAGTTTTCAGTTCTCAGTGTCGTTACTGATGACTGAAAACTAAGAACTGATGACTGTTCTTCATACCCTCATGGGCATAATCACGTACGTGTAGTCGTACCCTTCAGTGCCAATTGGCTTCATCACAGCCTGGCTGACTTCGTCTTTCAACTCGAGCGCGACCTGATCTGTATCGACCGCCCCGAGAAACTCCATCACATACTGCGCGTTGAAGCAGATCTGCATGCTGCCGTCGGAGTAATCGACCGGCAGCGTTTCTTTGGCTTCGCCGAATTCCGGACTGCTCGACGTCACCTCCACTTTTCCAGAGTCGACATGGAACTTGACCGACCGCGAGCGCTCGTTCGAGAGCAGCGCCACACGCTTCACGGCGTTGGTCAGACGCTCGCGCTCGAACTCGATGCGCTTGTTGTTCCCCTTCGGGATGACGCGCTCGAAAGCCGGGAACTGCCCGTCAATCATTCGAGAAATCAGCATGCGGCCGCCAATATCGAAGAAGAGATGGTTCTCGCCGCGCTCGTATCGGATATCGCCGTCGCCTTCGGTCAGCAGTTTCCCAAGCTCCCACAGCGTTTTTCGCGGCAGAATCGCACGAATCTCTTCGCCCTCTTTCGAGGGCTTTCCGCCCTTCCTGTCGACCTTCACCAGCGCAAGCCGATGACCGTCGGTCGCCACGAGGCTCATTTCGCTTCCTCCAAGGATGAACAACGCCCCGTTCAGAAAAAAACGCGTGTCTTCGCCCGTGATGGCAAACTGCGTTTTGGCTACCATCTCCTTCAACGCCGCTCGAGGCAGCGTTGTGCTCGTTGCCCCACTCGCCTCAGGCACCGCTGGAAAATCCTCTTTCGGCAGCGTCTGCATCCGCGAATCAAAGCGATCGGCCGCGACCTTGACGCCGTTCTTGTCTTCGGCGATGCGCACGTCGGTTTCGGGCAACGCCTTGATGATCTCGAAGAGCTTTTTCGCCGGCAGCGTCAGCGTGCCGACTTTTTCGACCGCGGCATCACAGCGGCTGCGCAGCGCAACTTCAAGATCCGTCGCCAGCATGCGAATCTCGTTTCCTCGGGCTTCCATTAACACGTTCGCAAGAATAGGAATCGTGTTCTTGCGTTCGACAATGCCCTGGAAAAGTTGCAGTTCTCGCAGTAGGTCGTTTTTCTTAACGACTAGTTCCATGGCTGGCTGAACCTCAAAAATTGGGCTGCTCTTGCCCGGCGATCTCTTGTAGTAAGAAGGGGAAAAAAGAGATAAAGAATTATACAAGAAGAAGGCTCTGTTGGGAAATCTAAATCTGGACGGAAGTGCTTGTCCTACAAACACTTAAACTGTGGGTTTTTCTGTGGAGAAAGGGTCGTACAGGCGCCGGCTTGCGGGGGAGGCTTTCGCCCTAAAAACGAACCCTGAACAGGCCTGTTGACAGGCTCCCGGAGAGACTTGTGGAAATCGCCATTTCTCACCGTAAACTCTCCAGGAAGCTGTTGAGAAGTGTGTTGAATTGCGCATCTTCCTTGCGCAGGGTTTCGACCTTCCGAATCGAGTGAATCACCGTCGAGTGATGCTTTCCGCCGAAGCTTCTCCCAATCTCGGGAAGCGACGCATGGGTCAGTGACTTGCAGAGATACATGGCAACCTGACGGGGCATGGCAATCGATTTTGAGTTGTTCCGAGACTTCAAATCCGTGAGCTTCAGCTGGTAGTAGTCGGACACGAACTTCTGAATGTGGTCGATTGTTACGGCTTTTTCTTCATGATCCTTGACGTTGCGCAACACCTCCTGCGCCAGGTCCACTGACAGCTCACGACCGGTGAGCGACGCATACGCGATCAGCCGGATGAGCGACCCTTCGAGCTCGCGGATGTTCGACTTGATACGGCCGGCTATATAGATCGCGACCGAATCGGGCAGCGGAACGGCTTCTGCCTCGGCCTTCTTCTTCAGAATCGCCGTTTTCGTCTCGAGATCAGGTGACTGGATGTCGGCGATCAAACCCCACTCGAAGCGCGACCGCAGGCGTTCCTCGAGTTGCTCGATTTCATGGGGCGGGCAATCGCTGCTCAAGACGATCTGCTTCTGAGAATCGTAAAGCGCATTGAAAGTGTGGAAGAACTCGTTCTGCGTTCCCTCTTTGCCGGCGAGAAATTGCACATCGTCGACCAGGAGGACGTCGACGCTCCGGTATCGCTCGCGAAAATCAATCAGGCGGTCGTAACGTACCGCGTTGATCATTTCGTTCATGAATCGTTCTGACGAAATGTAGGTGAGCACCAGCGTGCGATCGTGCTGGAGCACGTAGTGGCCGATGGCATGCATGAGGTGCGTCTTACCCAGCCCCACGCCGCCGTAGATGAACAGCGGGTTGTACGAGCGTGAGGGTGCTTCAGCAACGGCGCGGCAGGCAGCATGCGCGAACTGGTTCGACGATCCCACAATGAACGTGTCGAATGTATAGCGAGGATTCAGCCCTGCAGAAGATGTCGGCTGAACGGCGGTGAGCGCCTCTTCGCCTGGGGTGATCCCAGCTCCTTCATTGCGAGTCTCAGGTTCCATGTTCCCGCTCCCCAATTCTGCCGCTGCGGCTGACCGTTTTTTCGCCGACTCAGCTTCTGCGCTGCCACTCGCGACGAAACTGACGAACGCTTCAGTTCGTTGCACTTCGCCGAGCGCTTCAGCGATGACACCCGAATAGTGTTTGGTAATCCAATCTTTGAAGAGCGCGTTCGGCACCCGCACCGTCAGCGTCCGCCCATCATCGGCCACGAACGCCGTCGGCTTGAACCACGTATAGAAGCTGTGCCGGTTCACTTTCGCCTGAACCCGCGAGAGGATGTCTTCCCAAATATTTGTTGCAATCATGGACGGTTCGTGCACTTTTTGGCTACCGCCCGACGGCGGGGTATATCCGGATTCTTGGAGCAGTCGTTTCTGATCGTGTGTTGCGGCTCGACGTGTGCCAGAAATGTCCGCAAAAAATGAGGATTCTCAAATCCTGTACGCCGCAAAACACGAATTTCCACAGGTTTTTGCACAGGTGTGGAAATCTTTGGGAGGAGACCGAATTCCATACGCCTAACGACCGCCGGTGCGCATTAATGCAAACGGCGACTGTAGCATACGCGCACGTTCGTTGACAGGCTGGTGCGTGGCCCATTAGGATTGTAGGTTCGCGCCGTGCATTTCTCTCTAATTTCCTAAGGATTTTCGATGAAACGTACGTTTCAGCCCAACCGGCGGCGACGCCGCCGCACCCATGGATTTCTCGTCCGCATGCAGACCAAGAACGGGCGCACGGTTCTGAAGCGCCGCCGCGCAAAGGGACGCAAGCGATTGACGGTTTCGTCGTAAGGGGGGCAACGCCTTTTCCCCCAAGGCATGGAGATTCAGCAGAAAAATGGCCTTGACCGTTCTTTGAAACTGCGCCGCCGGGCGGAGTTCATAAAAGTCTACGACCGGGGAGCGCGTTATCGCGGCCGACTCATGACCTGCTTCGCCCTGCCAAACGAGGTCGGATCGCCTCGCCTCGGCATCGCGGCCAGTCAGAAAATTGGAAACGCGGTCGTCCGAAACAAGGCAAAGCGGCTCGTCCGCGAGCTGTTTAGAGGTCGGAAACCGTCAACAGGAATCGATATCGTCGTGATTCCCAAACGAGAGATGGTGGATGCGCCCTGGCGAAACATTGAGGCCGACTACCGTGCCGCACTCGATCGGTTTAAGAGCCTGTAAAGAGGCGAGACCTTCATCGATGGTTTCGCGCGACATTGCCGATAAAAGGGGTCTGACCCTCTCTGTGCGGCTGGCACTTGCAGGAATCAGAGGCTATCAACTTCTTATTCGACCGCTACTTACAGGCTCGTGCCGGTATCTGCCGACGTGCTCCGAGTATGCGGCCGAAGCCATCGTCACTTACGGCGCGCTTCGTGGCAGCTGGATGGGCCTCAAGCGCTTGCTCCGCTGCCACCCTTTTGGAGGCGCGGGTCTGGATCCGGTCCCATAGCTGATGGAACGCCGCCTTCTCCTTGCGATAGTTCTCACGTTCATCGTTCTCACCGCTTATCAGTGGTTGATGCCGACGCCCCAGCGAGCGGCGCCTGCTGCCACGTCAGGCGCGAACGCGGCGCCCGCACAGCAGGCGACTGCCAGCACCAGTCAGCCGCCCGTCGCGACGACTCCCCCACCTTTGCCGCCCGTCGAAGCCCTGAAAGCCGACACCGCCGAGCGGACAATCACGGTGGAGAACGGTCTGGTCCGGGCGGTGTTCTCGAACCGCGGCGCCACGTTGGCCGCGTGGGAACTCCCGAATTATCCCGGTCCCGACGGCAAGCCTGTCGATCTTGTCCCTCACGACGTGCCGCCAGCTCAGCCCAGACCGTTTTCGCTTGAGCTCGACGACGCGTCGAAGTCTGCGCGGGTGAACAGCGCACTGTTTACGACCACCGCCGGTGCGACGCTCGACGCGAGAACGGCGCCCGTCACGCTGTCGTTCGAGTACGAGGATGCGGCGGGGCTTCAGGTGCGCAAACAGTTCCGCATCGAGCCGAATTCATATGTCGTGACGATCACGGCCACGGTGACCGACGGCGGCCGGCCGTTGAATCCGTTCGTCCAGTGGGGTCCTGGCCTTGGCGACGTCCTGGCATCGGGCGGCGGCAGCATGTTCATGCCCGTCCGCTTAGCGCAGTCGATTTATTCGGTGGGCGGCGACGTCGAACGCCTCCCCGGCGCCAATCTCCCGGTGCCGGCACGCTATCAGGGTAACTACGAATTTGCAGGCGTCGAAACACACTACTTCACATCGGTCGCCGTGAAGCCGGGAAGCGCCGA
The DNA here is from genome assembly GCA_963761975.1 of Vicinamibacterales bacterium. GTDB lineage: Bacteria > Acidobacteriota > Vicinamibacteria > Vicinamibacterales > JAMQPK01 > JAMQPK01. The sequence continues at coordinate 530,188 of CAVXIR010000006.1, read as the reverse complement.
GATCAAGTACGCACCGCTTTCAATTCCCTCCCAAACGCCGGCCGAAGCGACCACACGCGACTACATCAGCTACGACATTCGTTTCCAGTCGATGCCGAACGGGCCCACGAACGCCCGGTTTTACGTCGGGCCGAAGCATTTCGAGACGATGCGCCGGGTGGATACCGATCTGGTGCGCGCGATCTGGTTCGGCATGTTCGCGTTTCTCTGCGTCCCGCTGCTTTCGGCGCTCAACTGGCTCCACGGATTCATCGGGAACTACGGCTGGTCGATCATTGCCCTGACGGTGATCATCAATGCGGCGATGTTCCCGCTGCGACACAAGAGCAACGTGTCGATGCGCAAGATGCAGGCAATCCAGCCGCAGGTGAAAGCGATTCAGGATCGCTATTCGAAGCTGAAAACGACCGATCCCGCGCGGCAGAAGATGAACACCGAGCTCATGGAGCTCTACCGCCAGAAGGGCGTCAATCCGGCAAGCGGGTGCGTGCCGATGCTGCTTACCTTCCCCGTACTCTTTGCGTTTTACAGCTTGTTGTCCGAGGCGATCGAACTGCGCGGTGCCCCGTTCATGGGGTGGATTCACGACCTTGCGGCACCGGACCCGTATTACGTGACCCCGATTCTCATGGGTGCTTCGCAGGTTCTGCAGCAGAAAATGATGCCGATGACCGGCGCTGATCCGGTTCAGCAAAAAATGATGCTGATGATGCCGGTGCTCTTTACGGTCATGTTCATCACATCGCCGGCGGGACTGGCAATCTACTGGTTCGCGAGTAACGTGCTGATCATCGGACAGCAGCTCTTGACGAACAAGCTGATCGGGCCTCCGGGAGCGGTAGAGAGTAAGAAGTGAAAGTCAAAACCAAGAAATACAACGCATGAGTGCACAACAACAGGTCGCCGATTTCGTCGTGAAGGTCGCCCGCGACCTGGGTCTCGCGTTGGAGGCCCACGTCGAGACGACCGCCGACGGCACGCGCATCAACCTCGAAGGCGAGGGTGCCGAGGCGTTGCTCGCGCGGCGTGGCGAAGGTCTCCAGGCGCTGCAGCACATCGTCGACAGCGCGTTCCGCAAGGAGCTCGGCGACGAGCGGTTGCTCGTCGACTGCATGGGGTTCCGCCGCGGCAAAGACAACGAGCTGCGCCAGATGGCGAAGTTCCTCGCCGAAAAGGCCAAGTCGTCTGGCGTCGAGCAAAACATCGGCCCCTTGAACGCCTACGAGCGTCGTCTCGTCCACCTTGCGGTTGCGGAGATTCCAGGAGTCACTTCCGAAAGCATCGGTGACGCGGCCGTGAAAACCGTCACGATCAGCGCGACGAAATGACCTTCGGAGGTCTCTTTGAGTCGAGGAGTTGCTGGAGTCGCGTGAGTCTTGGAGTCGCGAAGGCAGGACGTTTCACTCCGCGATTCTGAGACTCCGCGACTCTGAAGACTCCCCCACTCTGAGACTCCCCGACTCCAGACTCCGACTCCATGACTCGTTTCGACTCTTAGTATGTTTTCCACCGACGACACCATCGTCGCAATCGCGACGCCGAGTGGCCGCGGCGGCATCGGCGTGGTCCGAATCAGCGGCCCAGCGGCGGCCGACGTTGCCGGCGCCTTGCTCACGCTCGACCGTGCGCTTCAGCCGCGGCATGCCACGTTCGCTCGAACGAAGTGCGATCAGGTCGTGGTGGTCTACTTTCCTGCCCCGAACTCCTATACCGGCAACGACGTTGTCGAAATAAGCGCGCATGGCAGCCCGGTCGTGCTACGACAGATTGTCGAGGCTGCAATCGCATCCGGAGCGCGCCTCGCGGAACCTGGAGAATTCACACTTCGCGCGTTCCTCAACGGCCGGATCGATCTCGTCCAGGCTGAAGCGGTTGCCGATCTCATCGACGCCGTCACCCCGCTGCAGGCGAGGGCCGCGTTCGACCAACTCGAAGGCACGCTCACCGAGCGCATCGCAGAAATCGACTCTGAGTTGTTCGAGTTGACAGCGCGGCTCGAGGCGTCGCTCGATTTTCCGGACGAGGGGTATCACTTCGTCGAGGCTGGCGAAGCTGGCGCGGTGCTGAGATCGATTGAGGGCAAGCTGGGCGCGTTGCTTTGTGAAGCCAGACGGGGCCGTCTGATTCGCGAAGGCGCGCGCGTGGTCATTACGGGCAAGCCGAACGTCGGCAAGTCGAGCCTTTTCAACGCACTCGTTCGCACCGGCCGCGCCATCGTGACGCCGGTTCCTGGCACGACGCGCGATCTCGTCACCGAAAGCGCCGATATCGACGGGCTGCGCCTCGAGTTTGTCGACACGGCTGGCATGCGCGAGACGACCGACGAGGTCGAGCGCGAGGGCGTCTCACGGGCGCGTCGCGCATGGGCCACGGCAGATCTCATCCTGGTGTTGCTGGACGCATCGCGCCCGCTCGAGACCGCGGACTTCGCACTGCTCCGCGAAACCAGCGAATCGTTTCGAATCGTGGTCGCGAACAAATCAGACTTGCCGCGGACGTGGGCCCCTTCTGCAGTGGCTTCTCCAGTCGAAGTGGTGTCTTTGAAGACCGGTGAAGGACTGGATCAATTGCGCGACGAGATTCGGGCTGCCCTCGAACGTGGGAACCCTGCGACCGCACGAGATACCGCCGCGGTTACCAATGTCCGCCACACCGCGCTGTTGGAGCGCGCGCGGAGGGCGCTACGGAACGCGTCGGAAGCGGTCGAAGCACCTGGCGGCCCGGTCGCAGAGGAGTTCGTGCTGACGGATCTCCACGACGCGAGAATCGCCCTCGAAGAAGTGACCGGAAAGCGCTCGTCTGAGGATTTACTCCGTCACATCTTCTCGCGATTTTGCATTGGGAAGTGATCGCTATGCTTCAACGCATCTATGAAATTCCTTTGCGCCTTGGCGTCTCTGCGTTGCGACTGGAAAGACCGTGGCCCTAAAATACGACGTGATCGTGATCGGTGCGGGGCATGCGGGGTGCGAGGCTGCCTATGCGGCTGCCCGCCTCGGGCGCCATGTCGCCATCTGCACGTTGTCCCCCGACACTGTGGCGCACATGCCGTGCAACCCCGCAATCGGCGGCACGGCGAAGGGCCATCTGGTCGCCGAGATCGACGCACTTGGCGGACTCATGGCTCGCGCGATTGATGCGACGGGTATTCAGTTCAAAGTCCTGAATCGCAGCCGCGGACCTGCGGTGTGGTCTCCTCGCGCCCAGGCCGACAAGAAGCGGTACGGACGATGGATGCTGGATGCCCTGCGGGCGGAGAAAAACATCGCGTGGATCTTCGGGAAGGCAGGCCGAATTCTCGTGGAACATGGCCACGTCGTCGGGCTTGCACTCGAGGACGGCCCGCGGTATCGCTGCGACGCGCTGGTGATGACGACGGGCACGTTCTTGAACGGGCTCGTGCACGTGGGCCCGGAGCAGCGCCCTGCCGGGCGTGCGGATGAGCCGCCGTCGCGGGAACTTGCCGAATCGCTCAAGTCATTCGGTTTCACGTGGGGGCGTTTGAAAACCGGCACTCCCCCGCGCCTCGATCGACGCTCGATTGATTTCGACGGCGCGGTCAGAGATGGCCGTTTCGCGCTCGAGCCCGGGGACAATCCCCCCGTTCCGTTTTCGTTCTTGACCGAGTCGATTGCGACCGCGCAGACGCCGTGCTACCTCGTGCACACCAACGATCGGGTCCGCCAGCTCGTGATGGCGAACATCGACAAGTCGCCGCTCTTCAACGGACAGATTCACGGCATCGGTCCTCGATATTGCCCGTCACTCGAAGACAAGATCGTGCGCTTTCCACAGCGCGAGCGTCATCAGGTCTATCTCGAGCCCGAAGGTATCGACGTGGACGAGATCTACGTCAACGGATTTTCGATGAGCCTGCCGGCAGACGTGCAACTGGAGGTCGTCCATGCGATGCCGGGGCTCGAGGCGGCGCGGATGCTGCGGCCGGCGTACGCCGTGGAGTACGACTTCATCCAGCCAACGGAACTGACGAGCGCGTTGGAAACCAAACGCGTGCGAGGGCTCTTTCTCGCCGGGCAAATCAACGGTACGTCTGGCTACGAGGAAGCCGGTGCGCAGGGGCTTGTGGCGGGAACGAGCGCGGCGCTATCCGTGTCAGGAGGGGTCTCGTTTACGCTCTCAAGAAGCGACGGATACATCGGAATTCTGGTTGATGACCTAATTACGCTAGGATGTTTGGAACCGTACAGAATGTTCACGTCCCGCGCCGAGTATCGACTCTTACTGCGAGTCGATAACGCTGATCTGCGCCTGAGTCCGAAAGGTCGTCAAGTCGGGTTGGTGGACGATACGCGGTGGGAGAACTTTCAGGCTCGGAGAAAGCGATTTGACACGAACCTGGCGAGGCTTCGAGGTGCAACGGTCAGAGATGCCGGCGGGTCAAGGATTCCCGCTGAACAGTGGCTCCGCCAGCCGGCTTCGAAGCTCAGCGATTTGGTTGCGGATGGTTTCGAGCTCGAGCAACCTGTCAGTCGTGTCGATGTCCCGAGCCTTGAGACGACGCTCAAGTACCAGGGATATTTGAGACGTCAGGAATCCGAAATCAACCGCCGTTCGCGCGATGAGAACCGGAGCATCCCGAAAGAATTCCGCTATGCCGGGGTCCCAGGTCTTTCTGCAGAGGTCGTGCAGCGGCTAAACCAAGTGAGGCCAGAGACAATCGGACAGGCGATGAGGGTGCCGGGTGTCACGCCTGCCGCGATTGCCGTCCTGTCGACTTACGTCTCACGAGCCAGAAATCTACTATCCTGAAGGGCGTGTCCCTTCGTGAGAAGCTTGCTCGACGTACGGCCAAAGTCGGCTTCTCTCTTGCGCCTGGAGTGTTGGAGGGACTCGAAGCGTATTTCGAGCTTCTTCGCAAGTGGAACAGGAAAGTTTCGCTTACCGCCCTTCCGGTCGAAGACCTCGGTGATGAAGCGATCGATCGACTCCTGATCGAGCCCCTGATCGCAGCGAAGTTTCTCCCAAGCGCAGGAGCAAGGACAATCGATATTGGCTCGGGAGGAGGATCGCCGGCGATTCCGCTCCTGCTTGCGTCGCCAGGCGTATCTCTACGGATGGTGGAATCGAAGACGCGGAAGGCCGCGTTTCTCAGAGAGGTCGTGCGTGCGCTCGAGCTGGACAATGCCGAGATAGACGCCGTGCGATTTGAGGAATTGCTGGTTCGCCCCGCTCTCCACGAAACGGCGGATGTTGTCACGATACGGGCTGTACGAGTCGATGCCAAGGTGCTAGCGGGCCTTCAGTCATTCCTGAAGCCGATGGGGCTGCTCTTTCTCTTCGGGACGGGATCGGCCATACCAACGCAAGCCATGAGTCCGCATTTCACGCGCGCTGCCACGCACACGCTTCTGAAACAGTGGGGAAGTCGCTTGGAAATTCTTCAAAAACGACCTGCATGAATGTGCGCAGTGTTTCACGTGGAACATCTGAGCAATTTTGATCTTTGGCTCTTCGCTTTCTGCGGCCAGTGCGGTATTCTCCTCTCGCCCCCGCAGCATCCAAAACCAAGCAGCCGGCATAGTATTTGGTCGTTACACCTAAAACAACGAACTGCTTCCGGATGAATAAGATACTCGCGCTGGCCAATCAAAAAGGCGGAGTCGGCAAAACGACAACTGCGATCAATCTGGCGGCGGCTCTGGCGGCGGAGGGGCGCAAAATCCTTTTGGTCGACATCGACCCGCAAGCCAATATGACCAGCGGCGTCGGTCTGCGAGGCCAGTCAGCCACTGGCGGGACCATCTACAAGGTGCTCACCGCCAGCGATGGTTCCACCCTCAGAAATCCAGACGAGTTCATCCTCGGCACGGCGGTCCAGAACTTGTTCGTATTGCCGGCCGATCGCAATCTCACCGGAGCCGAGATCGAAATGGTCGCGTTGCCGGGACGGGAGTCGCAGCTCAGGCGGTTCCTGCTTCCTCTGCGGGATCGATTCGACCACATCTTCATCGACTGTCCGCCGTCTCTAGGACTGCTGACCTTGAACGCCCTTGTCGCCGCAGACGCTGTGTTGATTCCGCTGCACTGCGAATACTTCGCGCTCGAAGGGCTCGCCGACCTCATGACGACGCTGCGCCGTGTGCGCGCGGGGCTCAATCCGACGCTCGATGTCGATGGTGTGCTCTTGACCATGTACGACGAGCGTACCAACCTGGGTGCGCAAGTCGCGGCAAACGTGCGCGAGTTTTTCAAAGAGAAGGTGTTTCAAACAGTGATTCCGCGAAACGTGCGGCTCGCCGAAGCGCCGAGTCACGGATTGCCGGTCACGGTGTACGACCCGAAATCACGCGGCGCTGATTCGTACGTCGCGCTGGCGCGCGAATTCGTGTCGAAGGTGCGCGTGTCCCAACTCGGAGGGACGGAGGCACCCAGCCTTGCAGAGTAATATTTTCCAGCAATTGAAGGAACACTATGGAAAAACGGCCCGCACTCGGAAAAGGTCTCAGCGCGCTCATCCCGGATGTCCCGGAAGTGCGTCTTGATGCCACGCCGACTGAAGTCGACGTCGATCGGATCTCGCCGAACGAGCATCAGCCGCGTCATCGCATCGAAGATGCCCGGCTCGATGAGCTTGCGCAGTCGATCAAGTCGAACGGCGTCATCCAGCCGATCATCGTCCGGAAGACTGCCGACGGATACCGCATCATCGCAGGCGAACGCCGATGGCTGGCTGCGCAACGAGCCGGCTTGACGCGCGTTCCTGTTGTCGTCAAGGAAGTCACCCCGGGACGGGACGCGCAGGTTCTCGAGATGGCTCTCATCGAAAACATTCAGCGCGAGGACCTCAATCCCATCGACGAGGCCGCGGCCTACGAAAAGCTGAGCACCGAGTTCAACATGACGCAGGAGGAAATCGCCGCGGCGGTGGGCAAGGATCGCTCATCAGTGGCCAACCACATGCGGCTGTTGAAGCTTCCTGAGGAAGTGCGCGCCGAAGTGGCTGGAGGACGGCTGTCGATGGGGCATGCGCGTGCGCTCCTCGGCGTGATCGATGAAGGCGGCCAGTGCCATGTCGCGCGTGAAGTCATCGCCCGAAACCTCTCGGTACGCGAGACCGAGGCCATGGTCAAACGGGTGGTGCACCCGCCGACGCGCAGCGTGCCCGACGGCCCTGACGTCCACACGCGAGCGGCCGAAGACAAGCTGCGGCTGGCGCTCGGCACCCGGGTTCGCATCAACCGCAAGGGGAAGGGTGGGCGAATTGAGATAGATTTCGCGTCAGAAGATGAACTGCAGCGAATCTACGAGCACCTGACGTCGTGACCGCCAAACCGAAACCCGCCATTTCGTGGTATAAAGGGGTGTTTTGCGCTTGTGAAAATTGGCGCAAGCTTTAAATGACCAGTCGCACCGCCGCCGGCCGTTACGCCCGCGCCCTCCTCGACGTCGCCACGAAAGAATCGGCCGATCTCGACGCGATCGCCGGCGAACTGCACGAGTTCGTCGCGTTCTTCCGGCACCAGGCCGACCTCGAGCGTCTCATGCTGAACCCGGCAATCCCCTCGCCGCGCAAGCGCGCCGCGATGGAACAAATCACGCGACTCTCGAACCTCACGCCGGTCGTGGCGAAGCTCATCGTGTTGTTGGCCGACCGCGATCGCCTCGGCCTGCTCAAGGACATCGCGGCGAAGTACGACGACCTGATGGCCGACCGGCAGAACGTCGTCCGGGCCGAAGTCACGAGCGCAGAACCCTTGTCGCCGGAGCGGGTCGCGGCCATCGAAAACCATCTCGCGGTTCTGACCGGCAAGACAGTCTCGATGACGACGAAAGTCAACAAGGACATCATTGGCGGCGTGGTCGCGCGCGTCGGCAGCACCGTCTACGACGCCAGCATCGCGACACAGTTGAAGAAACTGCGGGACCGTCTCAACGTGGGCTAAGGAGACAAACGTTCACTTCAAGATGAGCCTCGCCGAAGCGAAGCGAAGGCGGGACGGCAGGCGCATGGGGTGGAGCCCCATGCGAACACAAACATGGACATCAAAGCTGAAGAAATTTCCAAGATCATCCGTGACCAGATTGGCAGCTATGCGGTCGAGGTGGACGTCGCCGAGGTCGGCAGCGTCGTGTCGCTGGGCGACGGTATTGCGCGTGTGCATGGCGTCGAGCGTGCCATGGCGGGCGAGATGCTCGAGTTTCCGCACGGTGTGTTCGGCATTGCGCTGAATCTCGAAGAAGACGGTGTTGGTGTCGTGCTGCTGGGCGAGTACACGGAGATCAAGGAAGGGGACATCGTCAAGCGCACCGGTCGCATCATCTCGGTGCCGGTCGGCGAAGAGTTGCTCGGCCGCGTCGTCAACGCCCTCGGCCAGCCGATCGACGGCAAGGGGCCGATCACGACGAAAACCTTCATGTCGATCGAACGCATTGCCCCGGGCGTCGTCGATCGGCAGCCCGTTCGCGAGCCGCTGCAGACCGGCCTCAAAGCGATCGATGCGATGGTGCCAATCGGACGCGGGCAGCGCGAGCTGATCATCGGCGACCGGCAAACGGGCAAGACCGCCGTCGCCGTCGACACGATCATCAATCAGCGCGACAAAGACGTCATCTGCATCTACAACGCGATCGGCCAGAAGCAGTCGACGATCGCGCAGGTCGTCCGCATCCTCGAAGAGGCCGATGCGCTCCGCTACAGCATTATCGTTGCGGCGGCGGCATCCGATCCTGCGCCGCTGCTTTACATCTCGCCGTATTCGGCATGCACGATGGGCGAATATTTCCGAGACAGCAGCCGCCATGCGTTGTGCGTCTACGACGACCTGTCGAAGCACGCGCAGGCCTATCGCGAAATCTCTCTCCTGCTACGGCGACCGCCGGGCCGGGAAGCGTACCCGGGTGACGTGTTCTATCTGCACTCGCGTCTGCTCGAGCGCGCGGCCAAGATGCGCAACGAACTCGGCGGCGGATCGCTGACCGCACTGCCCGTCATCGAGACGCAGGCCGGCGACCTGTCGGCTTACATTCCGACGAACGTCATTTCGATTACAGACGGTCAGATCTTCCTGGAGTCGGATCTCTTTCACCAGGGCATCCGGCCGGCCATCAACGTGGGCAATTCAGTCTCGCGCGTGGGCGGCTCGGCGCAGATCAAGGGGATGCGTCAGGTTGCCGGGTCGCTGCGGCTCGACCTCGCGCAGTATCGCGAGCTTGCGGCGTTCGCGCAGTTCGGCAGCGATCTCGACGCGGCCACGCAGTCGCAGCTCAATCGCGGCGCCCGGCTGGTCGAGATTCTCAAGCAACCCCAGTATCAGCCGCTGCCCGTCGAGAAACAGGTCCTCATCATTTTCGCCGGCAACAATGGCTATCTCGATCAGGTGCCGGTTGGAGACGTCGGCGCGTACGAAACCGAGCTGTATCGTTACTTCGATCTGCGTCATCCGGGGGTCTTGAAAGGCCTTGCAGAAAAGAAACAGATCGACGATGAGCTGAAGGGGCAGATCACGGCGGCGCTGAAGGACTTCGGCCAGCAATTTGCGGCCCGGAAAGCGGCGTAGCAGATGCCGTCACTGCTTGACCTCCGCCGGCGCATCCGCGCGGTGAAATCGACGCAGCAGATTACCAAGGCCATGAAGATGATCTCTGCCTCGAAGCTGAGGCGGGCTCAGGATCGCGTGGTCGGGGCGCGCCCGTTCGCCTTGCAGATGCAGCGCGTGCTGAATAGCCTGGCGAGCCGCGTCGATTCGTCGACGCATCCTCTATTAGCTGAACGCGAAGACGGTCCCGAGTCCAAGGTCCTTTTGATTGTTGTCACCGCCGACAAAGGCTTGTGCGGTGGCTTCAACACGAACATCGTCAAAGCGGCAAGCGCGTTCATCGCGAGCACAGGCGCCAGCCCCGTCGAATTGGGTTTGGTGGGCCGGAAAGGCCGCGACTTTTTCAGGCGCCGCGGCTTTGCAGTCGCGTTCGAGGAAATCGGCATCTTTCAACGCGTGCAGTATGCCGATGCCAAGCGGATTGCCGATGCGGCCATCGGGGGATTTACCAGCGGCCGGTTCAGCAAGGTTTTCATCGTTTACAACGAGTTCAAGTCGGTGATGCAGCAGCGCGTGACGACAGAGCAGCTTCTGCCGATCCCGAAGCTTGGGGCCGGGTCTATAGTGCAAGACCCGTCTTACGTACGTAGGGCGGGTCCTTCTGGACCCGCCGACGGCAAAGCTCCCGTTCCCGGAGACGTCGAGTACCTGTACGAGCCGGGCCCGGCGCAAATCCTCGGTGAGCTGCTTCCGAAGCACATCGAGATTCAGGTTTATAGAGCACTGCTCGAGTCGGCGGCGGCAGAGCATGCAGCCCGCATGACGGCGATGGATGCCGCGACCAAGAACTCCGCCGAACTCATCGAGAACCTGACGCTGTATATGAACAAGGTGCGGCAAGCGGCGATTACGAGGGAGATCATTGAAGTCGTTTCTGGGGCACAGGCACTCTAGGCGGGCCTGAAGGCCAGCACTACGTTAGGCGTTCCAAACCCAAAGGCGCCAAGACGCCAAGGCAGCTTTTCAAGAGCTTCTTTGCGGCTTTGCGTCTTTGCGGTGAGACCTGGAGAAAAGAATGGCAACGGAAGCACCAGCCAAACAGAAAATCGGCAAAGTCGTTCAAGTCATCGGTCCGGTCGTCGACATCGAGTTCGCCGACGGTCAGCTGCCGGATATCTACAACGCCGTTCAGATCAAGACCGAAGGCAAGGCCGGTGAGTCGAAGGTCGACATCATCTGCGAAGTCGAGCAGCACCTGGGCGAGGCTCGTGTGCGTACCGTCGCCATGAAACCCACCGACGGGATGCAGCGCGGGATGAAGGCCGTCGATTTGGGCGAGCCGATCTCGATGCCGGTTGGGCCGGCCACGCTCGGGCGCGTCATGAACGTGCTTGGCGAACCCGTGGATTATCCCGACCGGCCCGTGAACTCGAAAGAGAGGTGGTCGATTCATCGCAGCGCGCCGACGCTGGAGCAGCAGTCGACCGAGCTCAAGATGTTCGAGACTGGCATCAAGGTCGTCGACCTCCTCGAGCCGTATTTGCTGGGGGGCAAAATCGGGTTGTTCGGCGGCGCCGGCGTCGGCAAGACCGTGATTATTCAGGAGCTCATCCACAACATCGCGATGAAGCACGGCGGCGTGTCGGTGTTCGCCGGCGTCGGCGAGCGCACGCGCGAGGGCAACGACCTGTGGCTCGAGTTTCAGGAGAGTGGCGTCATCAACAAAGACGACTTGTCGAAGTCGCGCGCCGCGCTCGTCTATGGACAGATGACGGAGCCGCCAGGCGCGCGGCTTCGCGTGGCGCTGTCCGGCCTGACGGTCGCGGAGTACTTCCGCGATGCCGAAGGCAAGGACGTGCTGCTCTTCATCGACAATATCTTCCGCTTCACACAGGCCGGCTCTGAAGTGTCGGCGCTACTCGGTCGCATGCCGTCGGCGGTCGGCTACCAGCCGACGCTCGGTACCGAGATGGGCGAGCTCCAGGAGCGCATCACGTCGACCAAGAAGGGCTCGATCACCTCGGTGCAGGCCATCTACGTGCCGGCAGACGATTACACCGATCCAGCGCCGGCGACGACCTTCGCCCATCTCGACGCGACGACGAACCTGTCGCGCGCGATCGTCGAGCTGGGATTCTACCCGGCTGTTGACCCGCTGGCGTCGACCTCGCGCATTCTCGATCCTCGCATCCTCGGCGACGAGCACTACAACGTCGCCAAGGAAGTGAAGCGGGTGCTGCAGCGCTATAAGGATCTGCAGGACATCATCGCGATTCTCGGCATCGACGAACTGCCGGAAGAGGACAAGGTCATCGTCGGTCGTGCGCGCAAGCTGCAGCGCTTCCTCACGCAGCCCTTCTTCGTCGCGTCGCAGTTCACCGGACGTGAGGGCAAATATGTGCCGATTGCCGAGACCATTCGCGGTTTCCGCGAAATCATCGAAGGCAAGCACGACGCGCTGCCCGAGCAGGCGTTTTACATGCAGGGCACAATCAACGAGGTCGTCGAGAACGCGAAGAAGATGGCGGCCGCGTAGGGTTCCATGTCTCAACGCAAAGGCACGAAGACGCAAAGAAGATGCTCGAAAAGAAGCTTGGCGCCTTGGCGTCTTTGCGGTGGAGCATAGAGAATGGCGGAGACACCAGCGCTTCCAACGCAGCTCACGCTCGAAATCGTCACACCCGATCGGTCGGTCGTGGCCGAGCGCGTGGATGAGGTCGAGATCCCGGGATTTGACGGCTACTTCGGCGTGCTGCCGGGCCATACGCCGATGCTCGCGATGCTGAAAGTGGGCGAGTTGTGGTATCGCAAAGGCAGCGAGAAGCACTACCTTGCGATTGCCTTCGGCTTTGCCGAAGTGCTGCCCGACCGTGTCACGATTCTCGCCGAGCTGGCCGAGCGCCCTGAGGAGATCGACGTGGCGCGGGCGGAGGCGGCCAAGCGCCGGGCCGAAGAGCGCATCGCGAAGCCGTCCGCCGACATCGACCTCGAGCGCGCGCACATCGCGCTCACGAAGGCGCTCGTCCGGCTGCAAGTGTCTTCGAAAGCCCGCACCAGAGTATAGTTTTCGGTGCTCAGTCATCAGTTCTCAGTCGTCGGCGCCTGAAGACTGAGGACTGATAACAGCGTGTTCGAAAATCTTCTTAAACTTCCTAAATACCGCGCTCTCATTCAGAGCCTGGTTGCTCGAGAACTGAAGGCCCGCTATCGCGGTTCAGTTCTCGGCTTCTTCTGGTCTTTTGCGAATCCTCTTCTGCTGCTCCTTGTTTACACGTTCGTGTTTGCGTATGTGATGGAGCCGCCCCGAGGCATCGACAATTACGCGCTCTTCTTTTTCTGCGGCATCCTCCCGTGGACGTGGTTTTCGTCTTCGCTGCTGGAATCGTCGAATGTGCTCATCTCGGGCGGAAATCTCATCAAGAAGGTGATGTTCCCAGCAGAAGTACTGCCGATCGTGACGGTGCTGTCGAATCTGGTCCACTTTCTTCTTGGTCTACCCATTCTCGTTGGCTTTCTGATCTATTTCGACGCGCCCATCGAATTGTCCGAGCTGCCGTGGTTCCCAATCGCGCTCGTCATCCAGCTGCTCCTGACGCTCGGATTCGCGCTGATTCTGTCGGCCCTGACGGTTCATTTTCGCGATCTCAAAGACATCCTCGGCAACGTGATGACGTTGTGGTTCTTCGCGACGCCGATCATCTACCCCTGGTTCAACGCTCCGCCACGGATCCGGTCGTTCCTGAACTTGAACCCATTCACGCATCTCGCCGTCACCTATCAGCAGATTCTGTTTTTTTCGACGGATCCGACAGCGGCGGGCGGTCAGCCCCTACATTGGAAATGGCTGCTCGTCCTGGGAATCGGATCCGTGGCCATGTTCCTCTTCGGCTACTTCCTGTTCGATCGCCTGCGCGACTCATTCGCGGAGGAAGTCTGATGGCAGCCGTATCTCAACGCAAAGACGCGAAGCCGCAAAGGTCGTCGGGATCCGAATCAAACAAGAGCTTGGCGTCTTGGCGCCTTGGCGTTGAGACTTAAGAGGCAGACGTGAACGCGATCGAGCTCACCAACGTCACGAAGGTGTATCGCAAGTACGCGCGGCGGAAGCAATTCGCCACGTTGAAGAGCGCGCTTCTGAAGGGCAGCCTCATTCAGGATCTGCAACCCGAGGAGACGTTTCCGGCGCTGCAGGGGGTGTCGTTCAGCGTGCCGGCCGGACGCACGTTCGCCATCATCGGCCGTAACGGATCGGGCAAGAGCACGGCGCTGAAGCTGGTGGCCGGCATCACCAAGCCGACGACGGGAAGGGTGAAGGTCGAAGGCCGCGTCTCTGCGCTCATCGAGCTGGGCGCGGGATTTCACCCTGAAATCTCCGGCCGCGAGAACGTCTTCATCAATGGGATCATGCTGGGCCTGACCAAGCGTGAAATTGCCAGACGCTTCGACGAGATCGTCGAGTTCGCCGAGCTCACGGAGTTCATTGATGCCCCCGTGAAGACCTACTCGTCGGGCATGTACATGCGCCTCGGCTTTGCGGTGGCCATTCACGTGGATCCCGAAGTGCTGCTCGTGGATGAGGTGCTGGCAGTGGGCGACGCCGGATTCACGTATAAGTGCCTCGACAAGTTCGGCGAGTTCAAGCGGCGAGGCAAGACGATTCTGCTCGTGACGCACTCGCTCGACCTGGTGGAACGGTTCTGCGACGAAGCGCTGTGGCTCGATGGCGGGAAAGTGCGCGGGTCGGGCGACCCCCGGCGCGTGGTCGGCGCCTATCTGACTGACGTCGGCAAGAGCGAAGAGCGCGAGCTGGCCAGGGCCGAAGCAGTACGCAGGGCGGGTTCCTCGGGACCCGCCGATGACGGCTCCACGGCGGCCGATGCCGGGTCTGAAAAGCAAGACCAGGCCTCCGCACCCACAACCGACGACATGACCCGTCAGGACGAAGGGCGCTGGGGGTCGCGCGAAATCGAGATTATCGGCGTCACGTTGAGGGACGCCCAGGGGCAAGCCTCGCACATCTTCCAATCCGGCGAGCGCATGTCGATCCATCTCGGCGTGCGTGCACACGAGCCGACCAGCGACTTCGTGTTCGGCATTGGTCTTTACAGCGCAGAGGGCGTCAACTGTTACGGCACGAACACGCATCTTGAGAATTTCACGTCCGAGGAGATCCGTGGCGATGGCGAGGTCACCTTCGCGATCGATACGCTCGAACTGGTCGAAGGCACCTACAAACTGGACGTGGCCGTGCACAAGCGCGACGGCTATCCGTATGACTATCACCGCCTGCTGTACACGTTTCGCGTGAAATCTCGCAGCAAGGAATTGGGCTTCTATCGGCCGCGGCATGCCTGGCAATTTTCACCAGGGATCAAGCTGCGGAGGCAGTGAACCACAGAGCACTCAGAGATCACAGAGAATGCTCTCGTCAAACAAGGACTCTGGTTGCTCTCTGAGATCTCCGTGGTGAATCTCTAAGCATGCGACAAAAGGTCCTGTCGACCGCCGACGCCGTTGCCTTCGTTGAGCATGTGCGGCACACCGGCAAGGACGTGGTGTTTACCAACGGGGTGTTCGATCTGCTGCACCCCGGGCATATCCGCTATCTGCAGGATGCGCGCCGCGAAGGCGACGTGCTCGTCGTGGCGGTCAACTCCGATCGATCGGTACGCGCCCTTAAAGGGCCGTCGCGGCCGATCAATCCTGAGCACGAACGCGCCGAGGTGCTAGCCGCGCTCGCGTGCGTCGATGCCGTCGTGGTGTTCGACCAGGACGATCCCCATCACGTCATCAGTCGAGTGCGCCCGGACGTGCTCGTCAAAGGTGCCGACTGGGCCCACGATGCCATCATCGGCCGCGACGTCGTCGAAGCGTACGGGGGTCGTGTCGTAAGGATCGCGGTCGCCGAAGGCTACTCAACGTCTGCGATAATTGAAAAGGCGCAACGGTAGGGCGGGTCTTGGCGATAGTGTCATGGCAGAAGGCAGAGGGATGATGGCAGAGAGTACCAGCGGGACCGGCCCCCTGCGATCGGGCATCTGCCATTTGCCATCTGCCATCTGCCCTGACAGAAATACCGCCAAATGCCCACAACGACATCGCTGAACCTTCAGGCACTCCTCAAGACCGCCGCGACACGGACGGGGATGGATTCGTCTGCCCCGCATGTGCGCGGGCTGTCGCCCTCTGCTCAAGCACTCTACGTCGCCACGCAAGCCGCCAATCGCCCGAATGCGCTGACCGTTGTTGTGGTCCCTACCGACGAAGACGTCGATCGCTTTTGCGGAGACACACGATTCTTCATGGCCGCGCTCGAGGGTGCGTCGGTCGCATCGCTGACAGAGGCGGTCAAGCCATTTCCTTCGCTCCAAATCGATCCCTACAGCGGCATTGCGCCTCACTTTGGGGTGGCATCGGCGCGTGCCGACGCGCTTCACGGGATGGCGGGCGGCCGGGCGCGAGTCATCGCCGCCAGCGCCGCGGCGCTCCTGCCGCGCCTGAGCCCGCCGGCCAGTCTCGAGGCCGCGGCGATAGAGCTGAAAAACGGTCTCGATCTCGATCCCGTCGCGCTGGGAGACCTTCTGGCCGACGCCGGCTTTACTCGCGAGGATCCGGTCGACGAGCACGGCGAGTTCTGCGTTCGGGGCGGCATCGTCGACTACTTTCCCGCAGGTGCGGACAATCCAATTCGTGTCGAGTTCGTCGGCGAAAGCGTCGAGTCAATTCGTCGGTACGATCCCTCCACACAGCGATCGATTGAGACGCTCGATCAGGCCGCCGTCATCCCGTTGGTAGAGAAGGCGGGTTTGGCGACATTTTTCGACTACCTTCCTGCGGACCGCGACCTCTCGTTCATCGTGCTTGAAGAAGAAGAAGTCACGGCTCACGCGACCAAGCTGGCCGGGCAGATCCAGGGGAGCTTTCCAGAAGCAAAAGCCGAGAATCACCAGGCCCCAACTCCTGAGGAGCTGATGATTCCGTGGGAGGACGTGGCCGGACGCCTGGCCACTGCGACTCGGGTAGATCAGTTGGCGATCGGTAAGGCTGGAGATGAAGCGCACCAAACGCACCCATCGCACCCAACGCACCTAGACATCGCTTGTCAGCCGGCGGTCGAATTTCGTGGCCGCATTCAGGAATGGATTGCCGAGCTCAAGCGCGTGCGCGAGCGCGGCGACGCGGTGCTGTTTGTGGCTGGCACCGAAGGACGTGCCGAGCGAACGGCCGAGATGCTCGGCGAATATGGCCTTCGCGGAGTCCTGATCGACCGCACCGACGAGCTGCTGAACGTTGCCGTGCACATTACGGTGGGACAGCTCTCGAAAGGCTTCCGCCTGCCGGGTGCAGAGCTGCAAATCATCGCCGAAGCCGATGTCTTCGACGAAGAGCGCACGAGGGCCGAGCGCAAGGGCGACCGGCATCGGTCGATCGCCAAGACGTTCCTGTCGGACCTGCGCGACCTGAAGGACGAGGACCTTGTCGTCCATGTCGATCACGGCATCGGCCGCTTTGTCGGTCTCAAGCAGATTGGCGTCGGCGACTCCATGCAGGAATTCATGGAGCTGCGATACGCGGGCGAAGACAAGCTGTTCGTGCCGGTCGAACGCCTCGATCTCGTCCAGAAATACAGCGGCACCGGCAAGCCACCCCTGGACAAGCTCGGCGGCACGTCATGGGAGCGGACGAAGACACGCGTCAAGAAGGCCATGCGCGACATGGCCGAAGAGCTGCTAAAGCTCTACGCCGCGCGAAAGACCGTTGCGGGCCACGCGTTCAGTCCCGACTCGCATTGGCAGCGCGAATTCGACGATGCCTTCCAATGGGATCTCACGCCCGATCAGACCAGCGCCATTGCCGACATCAAGCACGACATGGAGTTGCCGACGCCCATGGACCGCCTTCTGTGCGGCGACGTTGGCTACGGAAAAACCGAAGTCGCGATGCGCGCGGCCTTCAAGGCCGTGATGGATGGCAAGCAGGTGGCCTTTCTCGCCCCGACGACCGTGCTCGCATTCCAGCATCAGAAAACGCTGGCCGAACGGTTTGCCGGGTTTCCCGTCGCGACCGATATGGTCAGCCGGTTCCGCTCGAAGGCCGAACAGGATCAGATTATCAAGGATGTGTCCATGGGGAAGATCGACATCATCGTCGGGACGCACAGGCTGCTCTCGAAAGACATTCAATTCAAGGACCTCGGGTTGCTGGTCGTCGACGAAGAGCAGCGCTTCGGAGTCGCGCACAAAGAGCGCATCAAACAGATGCGGCGCAAGGTTGATGTGCTCACGCTCAGCGCCACGCCCATCCCGAGAACGTTGAACATGTCGCTGGTCGGCATTCGCGACATGTCGATCATCGAAACCCCACCGAAAGATCGGCTTTCGATCCAGACCAACGTCGTCAAGTTCGACGCACACGTCATCGGCCGCGCGATTCGTCACGAGCTCGACCGCGGCGGACAGGTGTACTTCGTGCACAACAGGGTCGAATCGATCTTTGCGATTGGCGATCTCGTGCAGCGCCTTGTGCCTGAGGCCCGCATCGTCGTGGGCCACGGGCAGATGGGAGAAGACGAGCTGGAACGGGCGATGCTCGACTTCATCGGCCGGAAGTACGATGTGCTGCTCGCCACGACGATTATTGAGAACGGCCTCGACATTCCGAACGTCAACACGATTCTCATCAACCGTGCCGATCGGTACGGCTTGTCACAGCTGTATCAGCTGCGGGGGCGCGTCGGCCGTTCCGATCGGCCGGCGTACGCATACCTGCTCATTCCGCCAGAAACGACGCTGTCGGCCGTGGCAAAAAAGCGGCTGGCGGCGATTCGCGAGTTCAGCGATCTCGGCAGCGGCTTCCGTGTTGCGGCACTGGATCTCGAGATTCGCGGCGCCGGCAATCTGCTAGGAGGCGAGCAGAGCGGTCACATCGAGACGGTCGGCTTCGAGATGTACATGAAGCTGCTCGAACAGGCTGTTCGGGAGCTGAAGGGCGAAGAAATTCTGGACGATGTGCGTGCGGTTGTGAATCTGCGAGTTGATTTGAAGATCGATCCGTCTTACGTGCCCGAGATGAATCAGCGGCTGATGATCTACCGGAAGATCGCCGATGCACGAAGCGACGAGGAGCTCGACGGGATCCTCAACGAGCTTCGCGACCGGTACGGTCCTGTACCCGAGACGGTGGAGCATCTCGAGCAGTACGGGCGGATTCGCATCATGGCCGACAGGCTCGGCATTGAATCCATCGATCGCGAGGGCCAAACCGTGGCGATCAAGTTCAGACCGGACGCCCAGGGCAGGCGTCTGAATGTGGAGCGGCTGTTAAAGGTCGTGGGCGGAAGGGGCGATACCACGCTCGTCCCGCCGGCGACCATAAAGATGGATTTGAGAACGCCGGCGGGTCCAAAAGGACCCGCCCCACAGAAGATCGGCGAACGCAGGCCGGGTCCTGTTGGATCTGGCTCGACAACGGGCTCCGACGGCACCAAAGCCAAGGCGCGCCAGAGCGCGGGCCAGAGCTGGTGGACGGCCCGGGCTACTGCGGGTGAAGTGAAAGCCGGGTTCACGAAGGAAGAGATTCTCAAGCCGCCCAAAGAGGATCCGAATGCGCCGGGTGGGGTGTTCGCTCGCGTGCGCGATTTGTTAGGCGAACTGACCGGGCTACAATAGGAAGTTCACCCGATCCCTAATTACTGGGTGGGGTCAGGGCTAAGGGCTAAGGGATTAGTAGGCATTATGAAAAACGTGCTATCGGTAGGGGTCTTCGCCTTCTTGTTGGCTGCAGGCCTGAACGCCGAAATTCTCGAACAGGTCCTCGTGAAGGTGAACGGTGAGATCGTCACCCAGACCGAATTCCAGCGCATTCAGCTCAGCGCGCTTCGCGAGCTGCCGAACCCGCCCGACCCGTCGCGGACTTCGGACGCCGAGCTCGCCAAAATCTTCGCGCAGGTGACGCCGCAGGCGATCGTGACGACGATCGACGAAATGCTCCTGATGCAGCGGGCGAAAGAGCTCGGCATGGCCGTCAGCGATGCCCAGTTCGCCGAGGTACTCGATTCGATCAAGAAGGACAACAAAATCGAGAGCGACGCCGCCTTCGAGGCCGCGCTGAAGACCGAAGGTCTGACGCTCGCGCAACTCAGGACGATGCTCAGCAAGCGCATTCTCATCGGCCAGGTGCAGCGTCGCGAGATTGGCGGTAAGGTCGACGTGACCGAGGCCGAAGAGCGCGTGTACTACGACGCAAATCCCACCGAGTTCGCCACGACGCCGAGCGTCACGTTGCGCGAAATCGTCGTCAATGCCGAGGTCGATCCGGTGAAAAAAGCTCCGAGCGTTGGCGCGCTCGACGATGCGCGCGAGAAAGCCGCAGGGATCAGGGCCCGCGTCGCCAAGGGTGAGGCGTTCGAGAAGGTGGCGGCGGATGCCTCGGATTCGCCATCGAAGGCCAACGGCGGGCTGATCGGTCCCATTTCACGCGACGAGATGAACGAAGAGCTGCTCAAGCTGATTGCGAAGATGAAAGTCGGTGAAATGACACCGGTCATGAACACAGCCACCGGCGCGCAGTTCTTCAAGCTCGAATCGAACATCGAGTCGACGACCCTGCCGTTCGAATCGGCCCGCGCGCAAATTGCCGACAGACTGACCGGCCAGAAGCTTGGTGCGGAGCTCAGGAAATACCTGCAGCGCCTTCGCGGACAGGCCATCATCGAGTGGAAAAACGAGGATCTCCGCAAGGCGTGGGAGATCGGTATTGCTGCGGAGCCGTCATTCTGACCCCAGATCAAACGGACGCCAGCTGGTTTGCCGTCTGGACGAGATCGCGCCATGAGCAGGTCGTGCGCGACCAGATCGAGCGCAAGAATTTCGACGCGTTTCTCCCGACGATCACGCGCTGGAGCCGCTGGAAAGATCGCAAGAAGAAAATCGACTGGCCGCTCTTTCCCGGTTACTGCTTCGCGCGCTTCAACGAAGAGCAGTCGCTCGCCATCCTCAAGTGCACCGGCGTAGTGAATATCGTCTCGTTTGAAGGCAAGCCCGCGCGGATTCCCGAGCACGAGATCGACGGTATCCGCCGCCTTCTCCAGAGTGATCTTCAGTTCGACCCGTGCCCCCTCATTCGCGAAGGGATGATGGTCGAAGTAAAGCACGGTGTCCTCAAGGGTGTGATCGGTCGCCTCATCCGCAAAGGCGCGCACGCCCGCCTCGTGCTGTCGGTCGATCTCATCGGCCAGGGCGTCAGCGTTGAAGTCGACGCTGCCGACGTCAAGCCTTACTGAACAGGTCTAGAGGCGCGCCAGGGTTAGCGAGTGGCCGCGGGTATACTGATTCACGGTCCGGCTAAAGCCGGATACTACGCACTGACTGACGTACTAAAGCCGGACACGACGTACGATCCCTACGATGAAAATCGGCAACATTCCACTTGCGTGGCCGTTCGTTGTCGCACCCATGGCGGGCATGACCGACACGGCGTTTCGCCGTCTCGTGAAGCGCCAGGGAGGGTGCGGGCTCGTCGTGACCGAGATGGTCAGCTCTGACGGTCTGGTTCGGGGTATCGATCGCACCCTCGAGTATGCCGAATACACGGAGGAAGAGCGGCCGGTTTCCATCCAGATTTTCGGTGGCGATCCGGTCAAGATGGCCGACGCTGCGCAGATCGTCGAGAGCCTGGGCGCCGATATTGTCGATGTGAATATGGGTTGCCCGGTGCCGAAGATCGCCAAGCACAACGCCGGGTGCAGCCTGATGCGAGAGCCCGAACACGCGGCAAGTGTCATTGCCGCCATGGCGAAGCGTGTGAAAATCCCCGTGACGGTCAAGATGCGGGCAGGATGGAACGAGCAGTCTATCAACGCGCCCGACCTGGCCCGGCGTGTCGAGGGTGCAGGCGCAGCCGCAGTGGCGGTGCACGGGCGGACCGCGTCGCAGTCGTATTCCGGCCACTCAGATTGGTGTCTGATCGACAGAGTCGCCGAGTCGGTGAAGATTCCGGGTACTGGGGTCGGGCGATTGCACAGAGCCCGCGCAGATTCTCGAGCGGATGAACACGGGGGTCAGCGGCGTCCTTGTCGGGCGGGGCGTCCTCCGTAATCCCTGGATTCTCGCGCAAGCCGCAGACCTGGCGGCCGGGCGCGCGCCGCGAGCGATCACGCTCCAGCAACGCGGCCGCTTCCTCCTCGATTACATGGACCTGCTCCTCCACGAGGGCGAGAACGAAGCCGACGGGTTCAGGCACAAAGCCGGGCAGGCCGAGGCCCGCCACGAACGCTGGGTCATTAACAAGTTGCGGGCATTGATGTCGTGGTATTCCAAAGGGCTTCATAACGGCGGACACCTCAGGACGGCCGTGAACGCGGCGCAGTCGGTTCCAGAAGTGCGCGACCTCGTCGAGACATTCTTCGAGAGGGAGGTGACAGTGCAATAGTGTGTCATTTTGAAACTCAAAGTATTCGTCCTTGACACAGGCCTTGCCCTAGGTAAAATACCGAATCTTATTTCAACGCCACGATGCATCGCCCACGGTTGATCTGGGCGCGTCTTGTGCGCCCATCCCTGCATCAGCGTCCCCGCTCGTAAATAGGCTGATAAACCTAAGACGCCGAAGCGCCGCCGCGAGCGCTTTTGCAATTCTGTGCAGTTTCATGCTCAGTTGCGGGAAATCCTCAGAATCCTCCTCGAACGTGAGCGCGGACTACGACAAGATAACTGGGAAACTAAGTCAATTGACCATAAACAATCTGAAGGACGGCAAGCCAAATATCTTCAGCTATATGGACGGTCCAAAATTCGTTCGAATAGAGATCGACAAGGACGAAAACGGCTCAATTGACCGGTGGGAGTACTTCAAAGCGGACCGGACCTTGGAAAAGGTTGGCCTTTCTAGGTTAAATGACGGAATTGTGGATACGTGGCTGTTCGAGGGGGCGGATGGCGTGCCGGCCAAGGTTGAGAGGTCAACAAAGCGGAACGGCACTGTCGATCGCACCGAGTTTTACGAAAAGGGTGAGTTGGCGCGAGCGGAGCAGGATACTGATGCCGATGGCAGGGTAGATAAATGGGAGACCTATACGGGCGGCAGCCTCGCCAGGGTCTCATTCGACACGACAAAATCCGGGAAGCCCACAGTCACGATCGATTATCAGCAAGAGAAACGGTGACACTAACGCAGGCCCGGGACAGTGCCCTACACCGCGAGCCGCTCATCGCGCTCTCTCCCGCGATGCGCCAGGTCTTGCAGGACATTGCCAACGTCGCAGAGCGTTCGGTCCATGTGCTTCTCAGCGGTGAAGCCGGGGCGGGTCGCGAAACCATCGCCCGTACGATCCATGCTCGCAACCGATCAACTCCCGGGCTGTTCATCCGGATTGACTGCGCAACGCTGACACCCCAGGAACTGGAAGGGCAACTCTTTGGAACCACTGGCAATCGCAGCGGTGTCGAGCGGCGGAGCCTCGAACGCATACGGCGATCGGCCCAGCTCTTTCACGCGAACGGCGGAACGCTGTTCCTGCAGAACGTCGTCGAGCTGCCGGTAAGACTTCAACTGCGGCTGGTCCGGGTGCTGCGCGACAGGCAAGTTGTCATCATGGATGACGGCGAGCGTCTGGAGCTCGAGCCCCGCGTCATCACGGCCGCCGATCGCTCGCTCGATGCGGCCGTGCTCGATGGACGGATGCTCCCGGATCTGCACAAACGGCTTTCCGAGGTCCGGATCGACGTGCCGGCACTGAGAGATCGTCGCGAAGACATACCGGAGCTCGGTGCGCACATCGTCACTCATCTGTGCACCCGTGCGAACGTCCCCGTGAAGCAATTGAGCGATGCGGCGAAGAGCTTACTTGCCGCCCTTCCCTGGCGCGGTAACGGCGACGAAATGAGCCGTCTCCTCGAGGTGCTGGTGACGCGCATTGCCTCCACGACGATCTCACTGGACGATGTTCTGGCCTATGTGAGGCTCGACGGTCAGGCCACCTGGCTTGGCGTC
Organism: Vicinamibacterales bacterium; assembly: GCA_963761975.1. GTDB lineage: Bacteria > Acidobacteriota > Vicinamibacteria > Vicinamibacterales > JAMQPK01 > JAMQPK01. The sequence continues at coordinate 506,702 of CAVXIR010000006.1, read as the reverse complement.
GGCGGGACACTGCGCGAAGCCCGTGCGCGATTCGAAAGCGAATATATCGCGGCCGTTGTCGCCCAACACAACGGCAAAATCCCCGAGGCCGCGAAGACGCTGGGGATTCAACGCAGCAATCTCTACCGGAAGATGCGTCACCTGCACGTCAGGCCCAACCCCAGGCGTCCCCGTCGTCAGTCGTGAACTACTGAGCCAAACGGCTCATTTTTGACCACGGTGTGTTCCACATTTTGGACCACAGCGTGTGCCATTCTTGGGCGAATTGCCCAAAATCACGACGCTGCTCAGATTGGATACTGCCTGCAACTCGCTGATCGCGTGGTGAATACCGTTCATCGGTGCCTTTTGGGTACAGACATTGCCCCTCCTATTCGTCGGTTGCACGTCGCGAGTCTGAGAAGCTCTGTTAGCTGGGTCGCGACGCAAGGATGCAACTTCGGTCGGTCGTGAAATAGGAAAACTCGAAATTCTTTAACGAATCACTAAGGAGTGTAAGTGACAGTGCGAAGCTCTGCCTTAAACGCGTTAACACCTCTCGTCGTGCTGCTCTTCTGCGGTGCCGGATGCAGTTCACCCTCAGAGGCGCAGACGGACGTGAAGGCGGTGTACGACCAGCAGACCGGCCGGCTCCGGCAATTGACGTACGACTCGAACAAGAACGGCAAACCGGACGGTATCGGCTATATGGACGGCACCAGGGTTCTTCGAGTTGAGCTCGACAAGGACGAAGACGGCAAGGTCGAGCGATGGGAATACTACGGCGCCGATCAGAAGCTCGAGAAGGTAGGACTGTCGGGGGCCAACGACGGTTACGTCGACCACTGGGCTTACAGGGCCGCCGACGGGACGCTCTTGAAAATGGAAATCTCGACCAAGCGCAATGGCAAAGTGCAGCGCACTGAAATCTACGAGAAAGACGCGCTTGTCGGTGTCGAGGAAGATACCGACGGCAACGGCGCCGTCGACAAGTGGGAAACGTATTCAGGCGGAACGCTGGCGAGTGTGGCGTTCGATACGGAAGGAACCGGACGACCGGTCAAACGCATTGTGTATTCCCCTAACGGGGCCACCAGAATCGAAACGGGCGCGTCGTCTGCGCCCGGACAACGCTAGGCAAACACAGTGAACTCTCAATTCACCATCGTGACGGAGTTACTCGAGGCGCCGATTTTCGGCTCGTCGCAGGCGATGCGACGCGTGCTCGACGAAGTGATCCGCGCCGCATCGACGCGCAGCCACGTGATCATCAGTGGCGAGCCGGGCACCGGTCGCGAGCTCGTGGCGCGCGAAATCCATCGCCGCACCGAGCCATCACAGGGTCCGTTCGTTCGGGTGGTGTGCACCCATGATTCAGCTGAAGAGCTCGAATTCGATCTCTTCGGCCACACGAATCAGATCGCCGGCCGGCCGGAGCGACGCGCGCTCGAACGCCTCGGACGGAGCGGTCTCCTGCACCAGGCGCTCGGCGGCACAATCTTCCTCGAGAATCTGCCTGAGATGGACGCTCAGGTTCAGGCCCGGCTTGCGCGGCTGCTGCGCGACGGGGAGGCCGTCGTCGTGCATGGGAAGAACCGCGTCAACGTCTCCATGCGCGCGATCGCCGCACTCGACCAGGGGTACGACCACGAGGCGCGCGACGGACGGATCGATCAGGATCTTTTCCAGCTGCTGTCGGCCGTTCGGATCGATCTGCCGCCGCTCCGGCGTCGCGCCGAGGATATTCCGCCGCTCGCCACATTCCTTCTATCGCAGACATGCCGGCAAAGCGGTCTGTCGTCGAAGGAACTCACGACGGCGGCACAGCAGCTCCTCTCTGCGCTGCCGTGGCACGGCAACGGCAGCGAGCTGCAGCGGCTCCTGACGGAGCTGGTCAACCGGGTTCATGGCGACATCATCGACCTGACCGACGTGTTGGCGACCCTGCAGATCGACGCACGTGCGAAACCGTTCGCGAGAGGCGGCACACTTCGCGAAGCGCGCGCACGGTTCGAGCGCGAATACATCGCATCGGTCGTGGCGCAGCATCACGGCAGGATTCCGGAGGCCGCCAAAAGTCTCGGTGTTCAGCGACCGAATCTCTATCGCAAGCTGCGGCGGTTGAACGTGCCGACGACATCGAGAAGAAATAGTGCGCGCCGATAGTGCCCGAAAGATACAAAGCGCGCAGTGCGAAACAGATACAGAAAGTACGCGCGTTCGTTGACTCTGCGTCAGGCATCCGTATCATTCGATCAGCGTTGAATCGTTAACTTCAGACAGAGAGGCTCCTCATGTTGCAGCGTGTTCTGGCAGTCGTTCTTACGTTCGCGATCGTTGTGTGCGCGAACCCCATCCTGTTTGCCGCCGGCGCGGCAGGCCAAATCAGCGGCGTGGCTACGCTTCAGACCGGCGAACATCTCGCCGGGCAGGTTGCGCGGTTGCGCAGCGTCGACCTCGGCAAGATTGCCGCGGTCACGACGACGACCACCTCAGGTGGTTTCTCGTTCGCCGATGTTGATGCTGGCAGCTACATCATCGAACTCGTCTCGGACGGAGCAGTTGTCGGGACGAGCGGATTGGTGACATTGACGTCGCGAACCACGACGGTTCAGAACGTCATGGTGACCGCCAGCGCGGCTCCGGCGGCGGCCGTAGGCCCGCTCGCCCTTCTGGGCGGCGGTAGCTTCTGGACCAGCACGTTCGGGCTGATTACCCTTGCCGCAATCGCAGGCGGCGTGACAACGGCCTTCGTTGTTACCAAGGACGACGCGAGCGCGTCGAAGTAAGCTGCCGGGCTTGGGGGCGCCTCTGGCGCCCCCAAGCTTTCTACACTCGTCGCACCCGTAATCCTCTTTCACAAACACAGAACAATGAAAATCTCAACAGCCGCCTTGCGGATCGCTCTTGGTTTGACTCTCGGGCTGCTCTCGGCACGATCGGCTGCCGCGCAGCAGCAGGGAACCGAAGATCTTCGCACCCTGGCACGTATTCACGTTGGCCCGGTCTACGTCACGCCTGGGCTGCAGTTTCGCGAAATCGGTGTCGACACGAACGTGTTCAACACCGCCGTCGACCCTAAATCGGATTTCACGTTCACGGTCGGACCGGAAGCCAGTGTCTGGCTCCCTGTCGCCCGACGGGCTCTGCTGAAGACGTCGGCCGGCGCCGACCTCGTGTACTTCCAGAAGTACGGCAGCGAGCGCTCGATCAACCCGCACGCCGAAGTCCGTGGCGAGGTGTACCTGCAGCGCCTGACGTTGTTTGGCGAGAACCAATTCGTCAACACGCGGCAGCGGCCCAACTACGAGATCGATGTGCGGGCGCGTCGCCTCGAGAACACGCTCCGCATCGGCGGTCAGTTGCGGCTGTCGTCGAAGTTCTCCATCGAAGTGGCGGGGAGGCAATCGGTCGTCCGTTTCGATGGCGACGCGGTCTTCTCGGGAAGCTATCTCGAGGAGGTGTTGAATCGCGACACGCGAGGCGTGAGCGCGACCGCCCGGTATCGCGGGACGCCATTGACGACGATCGTGCTGCGGACGGAGAAATCGCGCGAGCGTTTCGAAGCGTCGCCGCTCCGCGATGCCGACACGCTTCGCATCGAGCCGGGCGTCGAATTCCGGCCGCCGGCCCTGATTTCGGGCAGCGGCTACCTGGGCGTTCGCCGCCTCAATCCGCTGCACAAAGAGCTGCCGGCTTTCCGCGGCATGGTCGGATCGGGACGGCTCAGATTCCGTCTTCCCGGGGCTGCGACCGTGGAGTTCTCAGGGGACCGCGACCTGAGCTATTCGTACGAACGCCTTCAACCCTACTACGTGGTTGATGGCTACGGCGTGACTCTGCGGCGTCCGATCGTGCGCCGCTTCGATGCATCGGTCACGGGGCAGCGGCAACTCTACAGCTACCGCGATCTCCTCGTCCCCGATCGCGTAATCACACGGCCCGGTCCTGGCCGTGAGGATACGACGGTCATCTACTCAATGTCGGTTGGCTACATCCCGAATCGCGACAGCCGCGTCGGTGTGGTTGTGTCGCGAATGAGCCGCGATTCGAATGCGTACCAGTATGCCGTGTACGAGGGCTTCAGGGTAGGCACCACGGTGACATATGGATTCTAAAAACACATCGTCATTTTCGCTGAAGACAATCGGGATTTTTGTGTTCACGGTGCTCGCATTGAGCATCCCGCGTCACGCCGCGTCGCAATCGGCGGGTGACTACCTGATCGGCCCCCAGGACGTGCTGTCCATTGCCGTCTTCGATCAGGCCGATCTTGGGGGCAAGTACGCCGTCGAGCTGGACGGCAGCTTCACCTTCCCGTTGATCGGGCGGGTGAAGGCCGGCGGCACGACAATCCGGAATTTCGAGGCCGACCTGAAGAAGAAGCTCGCGGAAGGGTTCTTCAAGAATCCTCAGGTCACGGTCGCGATCGAACAGTACCGCAGCCAGCGGGTGTTCGTAACCGGTGAGGTACGAGTTCCCGGGGCGTACCCATTGACCGGCGACATGACGCTCATCGAGGCGCTTGCCAAGGCTGGCTCGACGACGCCGACCGCGAGTGAAGAGGCGGTGGTCGTACGGGGCACGAAGGGCGCGGAAGGTCCGGCGGCCCTCGATGCGCCGGGCGACAAAGAGATCCTTCGGTTCAATCTCAAGGATCTGCAGAGCGGCGCGTCGGCCGTGCGGAACATCGGGCTGCGCGATGGCGACACGATTTATGTGGCGCGAGCCGAGCTGGTGTACGTGTTTGGCGAGGTCAAGAGCCCGGCGTCGTATCCCATCAAAACCGATACGACCGTGCTGCAGGCGCTTTCGCTTGCGGGTGGCGTGACGCCGAACGGCGCCATCAACCGGGCCAGGATTATTCGAATCGTCAACGGCGACAAGAAAGAAATCAGCGTGAAGTTAACGGAAATCGTGCAGCCCGGTGACACCATCATGGTGCCGGAGCGGTACTTCTAAGGGTGATGAGATGACTGACGACCTTCAGCCGGCCGGATTGCGTTCCTCCGGCACACTTCCGATGCAACTCGAGCCAGAGGTATTGCGATCGAGCCAGCGGCGGCCTCGCGAAGAGCCGCACTTGTTCGACTACGCCCGCGTCGTTGTCAGGCGCCGGCACGTCGCTATAGCAGTATTCGTGGCGATCCTTCTCGTGAGCGCCGTGTATTCCTTCACGGCGACGCCGCTCTATGAAGGGCGCGCGCAGCTGCTGATCGAGGCGGACAACCCGAACGTCGTGAACTTCAAGGAAGTCATCGACGAAGCGCAAAGCCGCCAGGACTATTACCAGACGCAGTACAAGCTTCTTCAGAGCCGCAGCCTGGCGAAGAAGACGATCGAATCGCTGCAGCTCTGGGACAACGAAGAGCTGAGCCCGCCGGCGGCAGCAGCACCACGTTTCTCCATCGGCAACGCCGTCCGCTCGTCGGCGAAGTGGGCGATGTCGCTGGCTGGTGGAAGCGCGGCGGCGACCGAGGTGCCGGCGGCCGACGAGACTGCGGCGCAGGTGAAGGCGATAGGCGCCTTCCTCGACCGGCTCAGCGTGACGCCGGTTCGAAACAGCCGCCTGGTCGAGGTGAGCTACCGCTCGCAAGACCCCGTCATTGCTGCCAAAGTGGCGAACGGGATCGCGAAGACCTACATCGAGCAGAACATGGACTTCCGGTTCACGTCATCACGTGACGCATCGGAATGGCTCGGCCAGCAGCTCCAAGAGCAGCGGCAGCAGGTTGAAGCTGCGGAAAAGGCGCTGCAGCAATATCGTGAGCAGAACGATGCGCTGTCTGTCGCCGATCGCCAGAATATCGTCGTCCAGAAGCTGGCTGATCTGAACAGTGCGGTGACCAAGGCCAAGACTGATCGCCTGCTCAAGGAATCGATGTACCGCCAGCTCGCGTCCATCGAGAACGATCCGGCCGCGCTCGACACCTTCCCGGCCATTCTGGCGAACCAGTTCATTCAGCAGCAGAAAACCGAGCTGGCCAGCCTGCAGCGGCACCAGGCGCAGCTTGGCGAAAAGCTCGGCGACCGTCATCCCGAGATGCTGAGGGTGCAGTCGGCGATTCAGGCATCGCAGATGAAGCTCAGCTTCGAAGTCGCCAAGGTCGTGCAGGGCGTGCGCACGGAGTATCAGGCCGCGCGCGCGCAAGAGCAGAGCCTGACCTCGGCCCTTGAATCGCAGAAGGGCGAAGCGCAGTCGATGAACCGGAAGGCCATCGACTACGGCGTGCTCGAGCGTGATGTTGAGAGCTCCAAGCAGATCTATCAGGTCCTGCTGCAGCGCGCGAAAGAGACGGGCGTCTCCGGCGCGCTCAAGACCAGCAACATCCGCATCGTCGATGCGGCCGACGTGTCCTCAGCTCCGGTAAGCCCCCGGCGGATGATCAACCTGCTGATCGGACTGCTGGTTGGCGCGATCTGTGGAGTTGGCGTCGCCTTCTTCTTCGAGTACATGGACAACCGGATCAAGACACCGGAGGAACTTCAGACGCATCTTGGCTTGCCGTCGATGGGACTCATTCCCAAGCTGACCGGCGAGCACTCGAGCGATCCGCTTATCAACAACGGAGTGCCCCAAAACTTCGCCGAGGCCTTCCGAGGACTGCGCACCAACGTGTTGTTCTCGTTTGCAGACGAGGGGGCGCGCTCGATCGTTGTGACGAGTACTGGGCCTGGCGAGGGCAAGACCACTGTCGCGACCAACCTGGCGCTCGGAATGGCCATGGCTGGACAGCGGGTGCTGCTCATCGATGCGGACATGCGACGTCCGCGCGTGCACGAGGCGCTCAAAATGGAGCGTGAGCCCGGGCTTTCAAACCTTCTCGTCGGTGCGGCGAAGGCAAACGAGGTGATGCGAAAGACGGATGTGCCGAACTTCTACGTGCTTCCCGCGGGGACCACGCCGCCGAACCCGGCGGAATTATTGGGGTCGAAGCGGTTTACTGACCTGCTGGGCTCTCTTCGCGATCACTTCGATCTCGTCGTCATCGACACACCGCCAATCATGGCTGTGACCGATGCCGCGGTGATTGGCTACCGCGCGTCGGGTGTCCTGTTCGTGGCCGCGGCGGATGCCACGAGCCGTCACGCTGCGCAGGCCGCGCTCGACCAGCTCGAGCATGCGCGCGTGCGCTTTATCGGGGCGGTACTGAATCGCGTCGACCTCGAGGGCAACCCGTACTACTACTCGAAGTACTACCGTAAGGAATACGCCGGCTACTACGTCGCGTCGACCTAGCGAAAAGAGTTCACACGTGCGCATTTCTGTATCTTCGGCGGCTCCCCCGGCAGCCATCGCGCTGCCGCAAGGATGTACATCTTCCGACAGCGGACGTTCGCTCGGAGCTCGACGATCGAGCCTTCCGCGAATGGATCGAGTCCTCGCGCAGAGTCGGACGTATTGCTGCGTTGTTCGTGACCGACGGCATTGCCGGTGTGCTCGGCATCGGCACGGTCCTGCGAACGTGGCAGCTCGTCTCGGCGGGAGGCGTTCGACCGCTGCCGGATTATGTGCCCCTCGTGGCAATGGTCTTCTGTCTTCTCCCCCTCACCCTGTGGGCGTGCGGCGCCTACAGGGGAGGGAAGGCCCGCGTCGACCTGGTGAAGATTGCATCAGGTGTGATGATTGCCGCCTTCCTCGGCTGGGTGCAGGCCCAGCTCTTCGGCCGGGAGACTCCCGATCTTCCGAATAAAACGGCGTACCTCTACTCGGCCGCCGTGATTGCCGGGTATGTCTGGCTCTTCAGGCTTGCACTGGACCGTGTGGTATCGGCCGGATACGACCGCGGGTTGTTGCGGCAGAAGCTTCTTGTGCTGAGCAGCGCCGAAGAAGCCGAACGGCTTGCGCTACGGTGCCAATACACGTCTGGATGCGAACTGCAGATCGTGGGTCGCGTCGCGCCGCCCAACGACAACGGTCCCGACAACGGGACGGTTCCGCTCGTCGGACGGATCGACCATGTCGGGCGCGCGCTCTCGGCTGCCGGCGCGCATGGGCTGATCATCGTGGCAAATCTGCCGTTCGCCAAGCTCGAACGGGTGGTCAGCCACTGTTTTCGCCTCGGCGCCACGGTGTCGGTTCTGCCGGCGACACTCAAAGCGCTCTCGGGAACGCAACTCGAAGTGCGCCAGAGCGCCATTGGATCGTTCCTTCGGCTGCGACCCGTCAGACTCGGTGTGCCTCAGCTCGCGATGAAGCGCGCGATGGATCTGGCGCTCACGCTGCTCGGCCTGGCGGTGATCTGGCCGGTGTTCCCGCTCATCGCCCTGGCGATCAAGCTCGACTCTCGCGGTCCCGTGTTCTTCAAGCAGGTCCGGGCTGGTGTAGGCGGAAGGCCCTTCGAGATCATGAAGTTCCGGACGATGCGCGTGGGTGCACACAAAGAGCGGGAATCGTTACAGCATTTGAATGAGTATCCCGACGAGCGTCTCTTTAAGATTAAAGTTGATCCGCGCGTCACACGGGTTGGTGGATTCCTGAGACGGTCCTCACTGGACGAACTTCCTCAACTCTGGAATGTGCTGAAAGGTGAGATGAGCCTCGTTGGACCGCGTCCGTGTATGCCAGACGAACTGAAACACTACTGCGGTCATGACGTCACGCGACTCTTCGTCGTGCCGGGCGTGACGGGTCCATGGCAAGTCGGCGGACGCAACGAGATTCTGGACTTCAATCAGGTGGTCCGTCTGGAACGCGAGTACATTCAGTCCTGGTCGATCGTCAAAGATCTGGCGATTCTCGCGCGCACAGTTCCTGCTGTCTTCCGGCGCGGCGCGTACTAGCACCTCAAAACAACACACAACAAATGGCTTTGTGGAAAGCGTTGAGCTGGTCCGGCGCGAATAGCGTGCTACGTATCGTGCTGGGCTTTTTCAGCGCGAAGGTCTCGGCCGTCTATCTCGGCCCATCTGGGATGGCGCTTGTCGGCGAGATCAGCAACTTCCTTCAGGTTTCGACGGGAAGTGTTGCGAACGGTGCGCAGACCGGGGTCGTGAACCTGACGGCGGAGCGGAATCGGGACGGCGAGCGGCTCCATCAGCTGTGGGCAACGGCGATGTGGTCGGTCCTGGTCCTGAGTGGATTCGTAGGCCTCATCGTCCTGTCGAATGCCTCACGGTTGAGCTCGTGGATTCTGTTCGACGCGAAGTATTGGCCCGTCGTCGTCATGGGAGCGTTCGTCGTCGTGTTCGCGGTAGTCGACACGGTTTTGATGGGAGCGCTGAACGGCCTCAAGCAGGTCAAGCTCGTTGCCGGCGCCAGCATGGCGTCGACCATCGTGGAATTCCTGTTGTTCGTAAGCCTGACCTACACCTTCGGTATCTGGGGTGGCCTCTTTGGGATGACCGCCATCTACGGAAGCAAGCTGGCGGTATCGAGCTGGGTCGCCTTTCGATCGGGGTTGATTTCGCCGCGTGCTCTCTTCGGCCCGTTCGATCGCCAGACGATGCGAGAGATCTGGCAGTTTTATCCGATGCTCCTCGCGCACTCGATTGCGCTGCCGCTTGCCATGATTCTGGTGAGGAGCGCGACGGTGCGGACTCTCGGGTTGGAGGCAGGCGGCTTTCTGCAGGCGGTGTGGCGGCTCTCTGACATGTACGTTGGTGTACTGACGACCGCGCTCGGGTTCTACTTCATGGCGCAGTTCTCGTCACTGGCCAGCGAAGGGGAGCGTGGCCACATGCTTCGGCGAACGATCGTGCAACTTTTGGCGGTCACTGTGTGCTGCGCTACGGGCATCTACCTGCTTCGTGACGTCATCATCGCGGTTGTACTCACCGCCAGCTTTGCCCCCATTCGTGAATTGTTGCCTTTCCAACTGCTTGGAGACGTCTTCAAGATCGTCGACTACCCACTCCAGATGGTGCTGGTCAGTCAACGGCGTGCCACCAGCTACATTGCCCAGGCAGTGGGCGGCCCGGCTCTCTATGTCGTCCTCAGTGTGTTGTGGGGGCCATCGTTGGGCGCGCAGGCGGCACCGATGGCCTATGCGACGAGTTATCTCGTCGTGATGCTGGTTCTCCTGTTCGTCCTGCGCCGCACGCTGGTTGCCAAACGAGAAGGACTGCCGACCCTCCAGGAAATGCCGGCGGTTTGAGAATCTTCGAGAGATACGAATGCGCCAAATGACGAAAGAGCAAGGCGGCTTCTCAGTAGATCTGTGGGTGGCCGGATCGGTTCTGATCGGTGTGCTGTTCGTCGCGCTGACAGCAGCGCTTGTCGTCTACACGGGCCGGATCGAGTTGAGCGCCCTTATCGTTCTTCCCATCGCGCTGCTGCTGCTCAGCAACTTCCGCCTCGCGACCAAGCTGACGATGTGGGTGGTGCTGATCTGGCTGTTGCGGATACCGTCCGTGTTTTTCGAGCTGCTTCAGTTCAGTTACGTCGTCTATGGGAGCATAGCGTTGACGCTGGGTGCATACGTGTTGCGCCTTGGCATCAGCGGCCCATCCCGTCTTCCTCTCATCACGAACAAGTGGATCTGGCTCTTGATGGCGACGATCGTCCTTGGCGGTCTGAACGGCGCACAGAACGTGGGCAGCATTCCGCCCTGGCTGTTGTCCACCGCCGATGCTGATCTGGGTGTGAAGTGGACGTACTACAGAACCGTTGTGTTTCCGGGCGTTTTGCTGCCGCTGCTTGCGGTCTTTGTTGGCGCGGCGTTGTGCGACAAAGAAAAACTGACGACAATCGCCACCCCCGTCTGGACGTTGGTAGGTGCCGTCAGTCTGTTAATCATCGGCGAGGTCGTCACATCGGGAGATGCACTGTCGGTGTTGGCAACTCTGCGAAGTGAGCACCTGACAAGTCTTGGATTTCATTCCAATGAGCTCGGCGCGTTCCTGGCGATCGCTTACGGCCTTGGTTTGGGCGTATGGGACGGTGCCGAGCGTGGCCGCTCGAAAACGGCGCTTGGCGCACTGATGGTGATGACGGCGGTCGCGTTGCTGCTGACATTTTCACGTGGTGCCTATCTCGCGTTTGCTGTGGCCACCGTTGTGCTCTTCATGCGAAAAGCGCCAAAGAAAAGGGCGGCATTCCTGGTGCTGACGGCTTCGCTCTGGTTCGCGGCCCCTGCGCCGTTGGTCGATCGAATCGGGTTTGGACTGACGAGCAAGGACGTCAACGAGATTAGTGCAGGGAGGGTTGAGAACTTGTGGGTGCCACTGCTTCCCGATATTGCGGACCATTTGTGGTTCGGTCAGGGACTGCAGTCGATCATGTGGACGGACGCGCAATTGTTTCAGGAGATCTATCCAGTGAACTACGCGCACAACGCGTTCCTGGATCTCCTGCTGGACTTCGGGCTTATTGGTGCGTTCCCAATTGCTGCATGGTATGCGTACATCTGGCGTGGGTTCTACCGTGGTGCCGCCGCCGATTCCGATCCGCAATACCGTGGGTTCTTTTTCGGCGGTCACCTGGCACTGCTGTCGTTCTTCCTGTACGCGATCACGAATAGTCGACTCACTCCCACCGCCCCGACCTGCCTTCTGTGGATCGCGGGTGGTGTTCTCCTGGGACGGGTCCGACAGAAGGCCGAAGGTCAGGTTCAGGCCACAGCTGACTCACTGGATCAATCACCGTGGCGCCCGCTGACGCGGGCACGAAACGCGCGAACGCAGATCGCCGCGCTGGACGGAGTGTAGATATGTGCGGTATCACTGGATTTTTCGCTCCAACCTGCGACCTGGTCGAGTGGGAAACATCACTCCAGAAGGCGGTACGCGCGTTACATCATCGCGGTCCCGACGCCGGAGGTGTCTGGCTCGACGAGGGGGTTGGCCTTGGTCACCGCCGATTGTCGATTCTGGATCTCTCCGAACGGGGCCGCCAGCCGATGGTTTCACCAGGCGGTCGGTACGTGATGGTTTACAACGGCGAGGTCTACAACTTCCGTGACATCCGGCGCGAGCTCGAGTCTGCTGGACGGCCGTTCACGAGCAGCGGCGATTCCGAGCTGGTGCTGGCGGCCATCGAGACATGGGGAGTTGAAGCGGCGGTGCGCCGCTTCATCGGCATGTTTGCGCTGGCGGTGTGGGACAAAGTCGAGCGCCGGCTGCTCCTGATTCGCGATCGCCTCGGCGTCAAGCCGCTGTACTTCGGTTGGGACGGGGTGTCGCTGTGGTTCGGCTCGGAGCTCAAAGCCCTGCGGGCGTACGGCCATTGGCAGCCGGAAATCGATCGAAGCGCACTCGCCGACTACTTCTACTACGGGTACATCAATGCACCACGCACGATCTACCGTGACGTCTTTAAGCTGGAGCCCGGGCACTGGCTGGAACTGAAACAGGGCGGCGAGCCGGTCATCCGGAGGTACTGGAGCGTCCTCGACGCGCTGCACGATCCGCTGAAAGGCAACGAAGATCAGCTTTCGGAGCAGCTGGAAGCGCTGATGTCCGACGCATTCCGGCTGCGCATGGTCTCGGATGTGCCGGTTGGGATGTTCCTGTCGGGAGGGCTCGATTCCTCGTTGGTGACGGCGCTTCTCCAGAAGCACCACGGCAACATCCACACGTTCACGATCGGTTTCTCCGAAGATGGCTTCGACGAAGCCTCTCATGCGCGGCGTGTCGCCGAACACCTCGGGACAAGCCATACCACGCAGATGATTGCGCCCGACGATGCCAAAGGCATTCTGCTGCAGTGGGCGGATCTCTATGACGAGCCGTTCGCCGACTCGTCGGGCATACCGACGTATCTCGTGTCCAAGCTCGCCGGCGAGCGGGTGAAGGTCGTGCTGTCGGCCGATGGCGGCGACGAGCTGTTCGGCGGCTACAACATCTACGCGAACATGATTTGCAACATGCAGCGGCGCGATGCCATCCCTCGGCCATTACGCGAGATGGTCGGAAAGGGCATGGAATTGCTTCCGCTCGATTCTCTGGACGAGAGGCTTGCGGTGAGCGCTTTGCTGCCAGAGAGCTGGCGAGGCCGCCAGCGTCCGACATTCCGGCTGAGGCGAATGCGTGACTGGCTGGGAAGCCGGACCAACGGACAGATGTATCAAACGGCGCTCGGTAACAGCTGGTGGGCCCGCGACGCTGCGACGCTCGCGCAAAGCATGCCGCAAATGCGTGCATCGGCCGATTCGTACTCTGGCGGTTTCGCGGACCAGATGTGCCTGTGGGATCTCCACAACTATCTGCCTGGCGACATTCTGACGAAGGTAGACCGCGCCACTATGGCCACGAGCATCGAGGGACGAGAGCCGCTCATCGACCATCGTCTGGTCGAGTTTGCATTCCGATTGCCGGTGCAGATGCGCCGGGGCGCTTTGGGCCCGAAGCACCTGCTTCGAAAGGTGCTCTACAAGCATGTTCCACGAGAGATCGTCGATCGCCCGAAGATGGGTTTCGGCGTTCCGATCGACAGCTGGCTGCGAGGCGATCTGAGCCACCTCATTGGGGATTATCTCGACCCCGCTGAGGTCAAGCGGCAGAACATCCTGAATCCTGTCTCCGTCGAGAGAGCCGTGCGCGCGTTCAAGGCGAAGGATGAGAACGCGACCAATCGCGTGTGGTCCCTCCTCGCCTTTCAGATGTGGCGGGAACGCTGGGCCTGATGCATGCGGATTGTCTTCGTCATTAATCGGCTGATTTACGGCGGCGCAGAAACCCAGGTGATCGCGCTCAGCCGTGAACTCGCAGCGCGTGGGCACGCCGTGGCTGTCCACACGATCTGGCCAGACAATCCACGCGCCGACGAGCTGAACGGATCTCCGGTGAAGATCATCGCGGGTTCTAAAAGCCGGAAGTTCGATCCAGCACTTGTGTCACAGATGCGTCGAGCGATCAGAGAGTTCAATGCAGACATCGTGCACGGGTTTCTGCTCGAAGGCAACCTGTACGCACGGCTTGCAACACGCTGCACGGCGATCCCGGTTCTGAACTCCGAGCGAGGTGATAGCTACGGGATATCGCTTCGCCATCGGCTGGCGCTGCTCCTGACCCGTCACTTCGCGTCGGGGCTTGTGGCCAACAGCCACGCGGGTGCCCGCTTCGCCCAACGGCTTTTGCGGCTGCCGAACGAGAAAGTCGACGTGGTCTGGAATGGCATCGACGTCAGCCGCGGCAGCCGCCCGAAAACCGGTCGCAATCCGCTGGACGAATTCTTCCCGCCAGAATCGGGCCGGAAGGTCGCATGCCTGGTCGGGATGTTGAGACCCGAGAAGGATCACGAGTTGGCCCTGCACGTCGCTCAGGCGCTGACCAAGAACGATCCATCCTGGCGGGTCCTGTTTGTCGGCGAGGCGCTTCCCCATACCGAGGCCTACAAAGACCAGATTGTCCGTCTGCGCCGGGAGCTCAGTCTCGAGAAGGTGGTGGTGTTTGCGGGCTTGCGGCGGGACGTACTCGACATCGCCGGGGCTTCGAATGTGCTGTTCTCGACATCTCTTCACGAAGGCTTTCCAAACGTCGTGATCGAGGCCATGGCCGCGGGCACGCCGGTCGTCAGCACCGATTATTCGGACATTCGGCTGATCCTCCCGAACGACTGGCAGATCGTGAAAGGGCGCAGCGCGGTCGGGCTCGCCGACGCGGTGATCAGAGCCAATATGGAGCGGGCGCTCGTCTCACGGCAACAAAGCGAATGGTTGCAAACGAACGCGACACTGGCGTCGCAGGTCGATCGACTGGAAGCCATCTACCGGAAGTACATTGCCGCATGAAACATTCCGTCAAGCCTCACATCTGTTTTGTCGCGCCCGACACCTGGCCCGTTCTCGCCGACGACCGAAGTATCGAAGCGGTCGGTGGTGCGCAGGTTCAGCAGACGCTGCTTGCGAAAACCCTGGCTCGGCGCGGATTCCGCGTGTCGATGATCTGCATGGACTACGGTCAACCGGAACAGGTGACCGTCGACGGTGTCACCGTCTTCAAATGCCACGCGCCGATTGAAGGTCTCCCGGTGATCCGCTTCTTTCACCCGCGGCTCACAGGAATGTGGTCGGCGCTCCGCCGGGTGGATGCGGACATCTATTATCAGCGTGCCGCGGGCGCGCTGACTGGCGTCACCGCTACGTTTGCAAAGCGATACGGCCGACGGTTTGTCTACGCCGCAGCACACGACCTCGATCTGGCGCGCGACCAGACCTGGAAACTCTTTCAGCGGCGAGCAGGATGGCGCGATCGGCAGCTTTTCCAGTTGGGCCTGAAACTCGCGGATGACGTCGTGGCGCAGCACATGGGGCAGGTGCGGGACAGCCAGCGCTGGTACGGCCGGGCCGCGACGCTGGTGCCGAGCTGTTATGCCTTACCGCCAAACCATCGGGCCGATCCGAATGGCGTCGTGCTGTGGGTATCGGCGCTGCGAACGTGGAAGCGGCCGGAGCTTTTCCTTGAGCTCGCCCGCCGGCTGCCGCATCTGCGCTTTCGAATGGTTGGAGGACCGTCAGCGGAAGTTGGCGGCGAGTCGCACTTCGCGCGGATCAAGGAAGCAGCGGCCGCGATTCCCAACCTCGATTTCGTCGGCTTCGTTCCCTTTGCGGAAATTGACGCGCATTTCAACGCCGCCCGCCTTTTCGTCAACACGTCGGACTACGAAGGATTTCCCAACACGTTTCTTCAATCGTGGTCTCGTGGCATTCCGACAGTCAGCTTCTGTGACACAGGCTCCACCCTGAACGGCGAGCGGGTCGTCAACGTTGCGGCGGGGCCGGACGAGATGGCAGGGCTGGTCGAGAGATTGACGGAAGACGATAACTACTGGGACGAGACCGGCCGCCGTGTGCGCGACTGTTATCAGAGGTCGCACACACTCGACGCGGCGATGGACGTCTATTCGCGCGTGTTTGAACGACAGTGGAAGGCGATTGAAGAAACGCGCACACGGCGTTGGGTTTCAGCCCTTCCCGGGGATGCACACATTGAGGAAAAAATGCGCACTGAGAGCGGGCGTGTCGTTTGAGAGGTGTCGTGTTTATCGGCGTCGGCATTTTTCCCCACCGCGTGGCTGGCGACAAGAATTTCCTCCTCGACCTGTCAGCACATCTGAAGGCGCAGAACATTCCGACCAGTTTCGTAAGTATTGTGAACGTTGACAACCTCCCGCGCGCGGAAGGTTACACATTTGTAAATCGGCTTCTGCACAAGCGCAGCGACCGATATATCAGACGGGACGAGAACGGCAGAATCATCGGTTACTGGCATTCTCATGGAGCAACGCGAACCTTGGTGGAGCTGACCTCGACGCTGTTCGCCGAAGGCCGAACGATCAGAGCCGCGCTTCAGCCGTACGATCGCGCGGTCGTTCACTGGATGGACAGCTCCCTCATGATCCCGGCGCTCCGGGCCGTTTGCGGCGAACAGCACCGATATGTCACCTCGATCTTTCGGTACCTGCCATCGAGCCGTCCGGCGAACGGCATGCGAGCGGTTGCCTTGAGACGAACGCACCGCGTGTTTGCCGGCACAGAGGCCGCACGCGAGCGATTGATTAGCGATGGCTGTCCGTCGGATCGTGTTGTCGTTCAGCCCTGGGGATGTGCGGTACGACCTCTGGAAAGCCCGGATGCGAAGAAGAGCGCCTCACAAACGCGAATATTGTGGGCAGGCTTTCTACAGCAGATCGGACGCGAGGATTTGCTCAAAAGCCTCGACCTCGCGCAGCGCGTTCGGCAGCATCGCCCAGACATCCACTTCACCTTTTCCTTGAAGCCGGAATGTTACTCAGAAGAGTTCAAAGCATTCGAGGCGCCCGGCATCGAAGTCCGGGCCGGCGGCCAGTCATTTCTCACGCAGTTGCAGTCGTTCGACGCGTTCCTGTCCCCGGTTTCGGCCGTTGACAGCACTCCGGCGCCTCCGTTGACCTGGCTCGAGGCGCTGGCCGCAGGGCTTCCCATCATCACGACGGCACACCCCGGAGTCGACGAAGTCATTGTAGATGGGACCTCCGGGATCGTGGCGTCGAACTACGCGGATCTCGAGCTGAAACTCCTCGAGCCGGATCTCAATGCGCGGCTGCGGGCGATGAGGCACGGCGCTCGACACCAGCACTCTCTTCGATACGACATACGGACTGTTGCTGCCCGTTACGCCGACGTCTATCAGGAGCTGCTTTCACAACAATGATCAACTACTCAGCCAAAGTCGTATACCGCAACAGCACGGTCGCCTCTTCCTACGAGCAGGAGCGGTTCGGCCATTTCATGGGACGTCTCGTTGGGAACCTCGAAAAACGCCGAATGCTCGCCGGGCTCAAGCGGCTGGGCGTGGCCCCCAATGCGCTCGTTCTTGACGTTCCGGCGGGTACGGGCAGGCTGACGAGCTCGGCGATCGATGCGGGATACCGCGCTGTTGGGGTCGACGTATCGTCAGCGATGCTGCGAGAGGGCTTCATCTCGCATCAATTGGGCAGCGCGCGCGAGTTCATTGGCGCCGCCTCCGGGGACATCGAGAATCTGCCACTCCGACCCGATTCGGTCGATGCGGTGATGTCGCTTCGCTTGATGGGACACCTGCCGCCACAAACGAAGGAACAGGCCATTCGCGAAATCCTTCGCGTTGCACGCGTCGGAGCGGTGGTCATGTTCTCGCGCCGGACAGCCTTCCTGCGAATGAAGCGCTGGGTGTCCTGGCGACTTGGCGTTCGACAGAAAGCCGATCGCTGGTTCGACGAAACCGATGGCGAAATTCGTGCACTGGTGGGAAGAGCCGGTGGAGAGGTCCTCGAATCCGCCGACGTGTTGGGTCCATTCGCCGAGAGCCGCGCGTACATGATCCGGCCTCGATCACGTTAACGGCATCTCCATCAAATGTGTGGCTTAGCCGGTCTCTTCGGGACAGCACGAAGCGGAGATGACTTCCGCGTGCGCCGTATGACGTCCACCCTGCGGCATCGAGGGCCCGACGACGAAGGGTTCTGGTGTGACAGCAGCCGGTCTGCTGTGCTCGGGTTCCGGCGTCTCGCGATCGTCGATATTTCCAGTAGCGGTCACCAGCCGATGATATCTGCTGATGGTCGACTGGTGATCACGTTCAACGGCGAAATCTACAACTTCAAAGAGCTTCGTGCCGAACTGTCCAGCTGTGGCCATTCCTTCTCTGGCGGCAGCGATACGGAGGTGGCTCTTGCGGCCTTCTCGCAGTGGGGCGTTGAAGACGCTGTCACGCGTCTGTGGGGAATGTTCGCCATCGCCGTATGGGACCGAACGACCGAAACGGGATGGCTGATTCGGGACCGCCTTGGAAAGAAACCGCTGTACTACACCGAGCGTGACGGACAGCTGTGGTTTGCATCCGAGCTCAAGGCGCTTCACGAGGCGGGCTGCTGCGATCGGCCGGTCGACGCTCACGCGCTTTCGGCGTATGTGACCTACGGCTATATCTCCGGTGAACGCACGATATACGACGGCATTCGGAAGGTCGCACCGGGCCACCTTGTACGCGTGAGAAACGGCGCTGTCACATCGGATAGTGCGTACTGGGACGCGCGCAGTCGCGCGATCGCCACAGAGGTGGACTCCAGCCTCACCGCCGGCGAGGCCGAAGAGCACCTGCTCGCATTGCTGCGCGACTCGACCTCTCGACGAATGATTTCCGATGTGTCGCTGGGGGCGTTCCTGTCCGGCGGAATTGATTCCTCTCTCGTCGTGGCGCTCATGCAGGAGGCAAGCGCCAAGCCGGTGCAGACATTCACCCTGGGCTTCGAGTCGCCGGAGTACGACGAGTCGAAATACGCTGCCGCCATTGCCGAACGATTGCACACGGAGCATTTTCCGCTGACACTGACGCCCCAAATTGCCCAGGAGATTATTCCGAGCCTGGGCGACATGTACGACGAGCCGTTTGGAGACGCGTCGGCGATTCCGATGGCCCTGCTGTGCCGGTTGACCAAGCGGCATGTGACTGTGGCGCTTTCCGGCGACGGCGGTGACGAAGTGTTTGCTGGATACAAGCGCTATCGAACCGCGACAGGCGTCTTGAAATTTCACGGGTACGTCCCCGGCGCCGTTCGACGGGGCGCCGCCCGTGCGCTGATCGCGCTCGGCGATGATCGCTTGCAGTCCTTGTATGGATCTCTTGAAGAGTGCCTGCCCAAGAGGCTGCAGCTGACGAACCCCTCACGGCAGTTGCGAAGGGCCGTGCGATTGCTGCAGACGGAAAAGAATCTGAGGAGCGTGTATCACCCGCTGCTCACCTCGTGGGATGGTGAAGACATCCCGGTAGTCCATCCCGTGGCGACCGATGTGCTGTCTCAAGAGATCGCCGAGCGCCTTCCACCGCTCCGCGCCCTGATGGTCACCGACCTCACGACCTACCTGCCAGACGACGTCCTGGTCAAAGTCGATCGGGCCAGTATGGCGTCGAGCCTCGAGGTCAGGTCCCCGCTGCTCGATCACCGTATTGTGGAATGGAGCTGGTCGCTGCCCGATCATCTGCTGATGAGCCGTCGCGGCGGAAAGGTGCTTCTCAGGAATCTTCTTCACAGGTTTGTCCCCGATCTTCCGGACAGGCCCAAGATGGGATTCGCCGTTCCTCTCGATGAATGGCTCAGACATCCGCTTCGAGATTGGGCAGAGGACCTGCTCGCCGAACGCCGGCTTCGTGACGCCGGCGTCTTCAAAACCGAAACCATTCGACGGACTTGGAACCGCCACCTCAGCGGCGACTCCGACGAACAGTTGACCCTCTGGCCGATTTTGATGTTTCAGTCCTGGCAGCATGCAGCGGCGCGTACGCCAGTTGCAGCCGGCTAGGTTCAGGTTGGATCACCGAGATGAAGATTCTGCTCGTCCATTACCGCTACTACGAATGGGGCGGACCCGAGCGCTATCTCTTCAACGTGAAGAAGACTCTCGAAACGGCAGGGCACGAAGTGGTGCCGTTTTCCGTTCAGCACGAACACAATCAGGGCACCGAATTCGCCAGGTTCTTTGCTCCGGCTATCAGCAGCAACGGCGCCAAACGGTTCAACGAGGAGGCACTCACTCCCGGCGTCGTCTGGCGGAAGCTCGAGCGCACGTTCTATTCGCCGAGCGTGGAAAGCACGCTCGGCCAGCTGATCGATGAGACGAAGCCAGATCTGGCTTACTTGCTGCAGTTCATGCGCCACCTCTCGCCGGCCGTGATCGTGGCGGCCAAGAGAAGAAATCTGCCGATTGTGGTTCGACTGTCCGACTACGAACTCGTGTGTCCCGAAGCGCATTTGCTCCGGCAGGGACGAGTGTGCGAGGACTGCATCTCGAGCGGCTCGTTCTGGCCGAGCGTCCGGCACGCGTGTGTCAACAACAGCCGGCTGCAGTCTGCAGTCAATGCGCTGGCGAGGGGATATCACGATGCGAACGGGTACCTGGATCTCATCGATCGCATGGTGACGCCGAGCCGGATGGTCCTCAACAAGATGGTTGAAGGCGGGTTCGACCGTGAACGCCTGACGACGATCCCGACGTTCGTCGATACCGAACGCTTTCAGCCGGGCCCGCAGAAAGCCAGCCGGCGAAAGACGATCGCCTATGTTGGTCAACTCCGACCCGAGAAAGGGGTCGACCTTCTCCTTAACGCGTGGTCGTCCGTGCGCGCCGACGCCAGCCGGAGAGACGTGAGGTTGATCATCGCGGGCGCCGGCCCATCAGACCATGTCCAAAAGCTTCAGGACCTGGTGGCGGGCGATGCCAGCGTTGAATTCGTCGGGGCACTTCCGGCCGATGCCGTCGCGCGGCTCTATCAGGATGCCCGCGTGACCGTGATCCCGTCCGTGTGGTACGAAAACCTCCCGAACTCTCTCCTCGAGAGTTATGCGTCGGGAACCCCGGTCGTCGCATCCGCGATTGGATCGCTCGCGGAATACATCACGCATCGGCAAACAGGATGGACGTTCACGCCGGGCGATGCCGGCGATTTAGCAGCTGTCCTCAGAGAGGCCCTCAAGGACGACTACGTTGATGCCATGTCGATCCGCGCTCGTCAGCGCGCCGTCGACGATCACAGCGCAGAGCTTCACCTCAATCGGCTTCTATCCGTGTTTCGTGAGCTCCGTGCCGAGAGGGTACCAGACTCTGAGGAAGAACGAGCCCTATGGATCTGACCGTTATTACGACCTATCGCTGCGACTCGAAGTGCTCGATGTGCCACATCTGGCAGCACCCCACCCCGCACCGCGACGAGGTGACGCTCGAGACGCTCGCGAAGCTGCCGGCCGGCTTCGACAACCTCAACATCACGGGTGGTGAGCCGACGCTGCGGCGCGACCTGGCCGAAATCGTCGCCGTTCTGCATCCGAAGGCGCGAACACTTGAAATCAGCTCAAATGGCCTGCACGCCGACCGTCTCGAGCCGATTATCAAGACTTATCCGAACATCAAGATCCGCTTCAGCCTCGAGGCTCCTGGTCAGAAAAGCGACGAAATCCGTGGCGAAAAAGATGGTTTCAAGACGAAAGTCGCCGGCCTCCGGCGGCTCAAGGAGCTTGGTGCCACCGACGTGGGCTTCGCCGCGGTCATTCAGGACGACAACGCCGCGGAGATTGTCGACCTGTATCGCTTCGCGCGAAGCGAGGGCGTTGAGCTTGCGACTTCGGCGCTGCACAACGCCTTTCAGTTCCACAAGAGCGACAACGTGCCGTACAACCGGGTGCGGGTTGCCAGAGAAATCGAAGGCATCATCGTCGAGATGCTGAACACGTGGTCGGTGAAGAACTGGTTCCGTGCGTACCTCAACCTCGGACTAATCGCGAAGACGCTCGGCCAGGATCGGCTGATCCCCTGCACGGCCGCGAGTGACTTCGTCTTCATCGATCCCTGGTCGGATGTCTACGCGTGCAACGTCCGGCCCGATCTCCTCATGGGCAATCTCGCAAGGCAGTCATGGGCGGAGATTCTCGAAGGGCCGTTTGCCACAAAGATTCGCGAAAAGGTCGGCGCTTGTCAGCAGAACTGCTGGATGGTGACGACCGCGAGAACAGCGATGCGGAGCCGCCGAATACCGGCGCTGCCCAAACGGGCGCCTCTTGGCTGGGTCCTGGCGAACAAATTCCGGGTGTCGGTTGGTTTTCCGATTCCCTTCGATCGGTACGTCGACTACAACGACGTCAGGCGGGATGCTGCCGCACCAGAGCGTGTGCAGTTTCTCAACGTGAACATCAAGAGAACGCCCCACGTCGTGACGCCTGAACCGTACGCGCCCTTCGGGCCCTATTTCAACCGATAGCGATCGGAACTTATGCGCATAGCCATGCTGGGCGTCAAAACGCTCCCCTCGGCCAGTGGTGTCGAGAAGGTGGTGGAGGAAGTCGGATCGCGGCTTGTCGCGCGCGGCCACGAGGTGACGGTTTTCACGAGAGCACACCTCGCTCGCACTGAGTCACGCGAATATCGCGGCATCCAGGTTCGCCCCACCTGGTCGATCGCCACGAAGCATCTCGACGCCGTGACACATGCTGTTGCGGCGGCACTTTCGATCGGCGGGCAGACCGACGTCCTGCACGTCCACACCACGAATTTTGCTCCGGCAGTTGCCATTTCGAAGGTACGGGGCATACCGGTGGTCGTTCAGAGCCATGGGCTGGACTGGCAGCGGGCGAAGTGGGGTGTGGGGGCGTCGGCGTACTTATGGGCGTCCGATGCAACATCGCGGCGGTGGTCTGACTCTGTCGTCGTCGTCAGCCGTACGCTCGAAAATGCCTACAAGGTGCGCTCGGGTCGGACGCCGATTTACGTTCCGAACGGCGTTGCCAAATGGCCGGTCGAGTCTCGCGAAGCGCTTGCGCCGCTGGGCCTGAACGGCCGACGGTATGTTCTATTTGCCGCGCGTCTCGTGCCCGAGAAGGGATGCCACTTTCTCCTTGAGGCCTTCCAGAGGATTCGCACCCCTGACGTGGACCTGGTGATCGCTGGCGACGATCTGTACAACGGCAGCTACGCCCAGGAGTTGAAGCGCCAGGGCGGTCAGCAGGTGCATTTCGTCGGCGCTGTTCTCGGACCACAGTTCCGCGCCCTCGTCCAGCACGCCGACGTGTTCGTCCTGCCGTCGCAAATAGAAGGCCTGTCGACGGGGCTACTCGAAGCAATGTCCGCGCGACGGTGCATCGTTGCCAGTGCGCTTCCGGAGAACCTCGAAGCGATCGGGGAGACGGGCCTGACATTTCCAGCCGGCGACGTGGAGCAGTTGGCGAATGCGCTTACCGCCGCGCTCGCAGACGGTGCCCTTCGCAAGCGGCTCGGCAATGCAGCGGCGGCTCGTGCCTCCCAGCTGTACGACTGGGATCGGTCGACCGAACTACTCGAATCCATCTACGAAAGTGTGCTGCGTTCAGGACGCATATGACGCATATCAAGCATACGCATCTAATGTTGTTTGCAGCGACGTCTGCCGTTGGGCTATGGCTGGCCTGCGGTGGTCGATCCGCCCCCGGCAACCCGGGCTCCCCCAGCCCGTCATCGCCACCGCTGAGTCAGGAAACGGTCGTGTTCTCCGGAGCAGGTGACATTGCGAGCTGCACCACGATGGCGCAGAACGAGCGCGTCGCGAAGATTCTCGACGGGCTCGACGGTCTGATCTTTACGACCGGCGACAACGCGTACGAAAAGGGAACCCTCGAAGAGTTCGAGAAATGTTACGGGCCGACGTGGGGAAGGCATCGAGCCCGAACGCGACCTTCGCCGGGCAATCATGACTACTACACGCCGGGCGCGGCAGGATATTTCCAGTATTACGGAGAAAACGCCGGACCCCCTGGTGTCGGTTACTACAGCTTTGACCATGGGGCGTGGAAGATCCTCTCGCTCAACAGCAACGTTCCGGCAGGCCCTGGTTCGGCGCAGTACAACTGGGTGGAGGAGGAACTCCGAAACAGCCGTGCAAGATGCACGCTCGCATACTGGCATCATCCCGTATTCAGCTCTGGGTATGAAGGGAACATGTCGGTCATGAGACCGATCTGGCAGTTGTTGTACGACTACAGCGTCGAGGTCGCCCTCGTCGGCCACTCTCACAATTACGAACGCTTCGCCCCACAAGATCTCAACGCGCAGCCCAGGCCCGGACGAGGAATTCGCGAGTTCGTCGTGGGGACGGGCGGCAACCATTTCACGGGTAAGGAATCGGTCAAGGCAAACAGCGAGGTTTTCAACAACGATTCGGTGGGCGTCCTGAAAATGACGCTCGCGCCCACAAGCTATACGTGGGAGTTCATCCCTGGTGCTGGCGCGACGTTCCGCGACTCGGGCAGCGACGTGTGTTTTTGATGGTCTCGATCATCACTGCGTTGCTCGCCTGGGGAGTCCTCGCCTTCGGTGCGGTCTACTCATGGGG
Source organism: Vicinamibacterales bacterium (assembly GCA_963761975.1). Taxonomy (GTDB): domain Bacteria; phylum Acidobacteriota; class Vicinamibacteria; order Vicinamibacterales; family JAMQPK01; genus JAMQPK01. The sequence goes on along the minus strand of CAVXIR010000006.1, from coordinate 482,471 downwards.
CTATGGAGCGCTTGGGCTCGCCATTGTCGCCTGCGCACTCTGGACCATGCGACAGACGGGGATCCGGAAGCCTGGCGTCACATTCGTCTGCCTCGCGCTTCTCATCCTGGCGTGCGGAGCTCAGGTCGTATCGCTTCCTCGCGAAACGCTCGAACGGCTGAGCCCGGCAACGGCGCAATTTCTCAAAAGCGTCGACGTCGCGTACGCGTCCGGATTGGTTGGCGGTCATGCCGTTTCCGTTGATCCAACGCGGACGCTTCGTGCGTTGACGTTCATCCTGCTTTTCTCCGCGTGGGTCTGGGTGTGCGTGAGCCTTGCGCAGCACACGGCAGCCTTCACGCGGTCGCTTGTGCGCAATGTGGTTGCGCTGGGCGTGTTGGTGGCCATCATCGGCCTGGCCCAAAGCGCGACGTTCAACGGCAAGCTGCTGTGGTTCTGGGAGCCGATGTTCTACTCAACCAACGCGTTCGGGCCGTTCGTGAATCGCAACCACTTCGCCGGATGGATGCTCCTGTCGCTGATGCTCAGCCTCGGCTATCTCTTTGGACGGTTCATCACGCAGACACCATCGAACACGCCGACATGGCGGGATCGCATGCTTTGGCTTGGTTCGGCTGATGGCACAACCGTGATGCTCACGGGGACCGCCGTTGTGGTGATGGGGTGTGCGCTCGTCTGGACGATGTCGCGGTCCGGCATCGCTGCGGCTGGCGTTGGCGCCAGCATCCTGTTTGCGGCTGCGGTCTACCGTTCCAAGCGGCGGTCTTTGCGAGTGGCACTCGCCGCGTACTTACTGGTGACGGTCGTCGGCGTCATCGCGTGGAAGGGGACCGACACGCTCTTTGCCTGGTATGGAAATACCCAAACCCTCGAGTGGCGTTTCGCGCTCTGGCGCGACACGATTCCAGCGTTGAAGGACTTCTGGGTTACGGGCTCGGGTCTCAATACATACGGCACGCTCATGGTGGCCTACGCGCCGGCCGACATGTCTCACCAACCTCGCGAAGCGCACAATGACTATCTGCAGCTCGCCGTGGAAGGCGGGTTGCTGCTGGGCATCCCGGTCTTCTTGCTCATCGTGGCTGTCGTTCGCAAGGTTCTGCACCGGCTGATGCAAGCTCAAGACGAGATGACCTGGTGGATTCGCATGGGCGCCGCCGCCGGGATCTGCGGCATCGCCGTCCAGGAACTCACGGAGTTCAGTCTTCAGATCCCTGGCGTCGCCCTTTTGTTCGCCACGTGCGTGGCACTTGCGGTGCACGAGCCGGCGCGCGTTCGGGTTCGTCGCCGCCCTAGCGCGAAGAGCTCGTCAATGATACGAACGACGGCCCGGTGACTATGACTGGCAAAGATCGAATTAACGAGATTGATCTCCTGCGTTTCTTCGCAGCCATCTCGGTGGTCTTTTATCACTACGCCTTCAGGGGTTATGCGGCAGATGGGATGTCAGCCATGCCGTACCCGTCGCTGGCACCCGTAGCGAAGTACGGGTATCTGGGCGTCGAGCTGTTCTTCATGATCAGCGGATTCGTGATCCTGATGACGGCCGCGAACGGCAGCCTCAAAGGGTTCCTGATCTCCCGCTTCGTTCGCCTCTATCCTGCGTTCTGGGCGTGCTGCACCCTGACCTTTGTGACGATCCTTGCGCTGGGGGCCCCTCGTTATGAGGCGTCATTGGCTCAGTATCTGATCAACATGACTATGACCAGCGCGTTCGTCGGTGTGGCCGAGATCGACGGCTCGTACTGGTCGTTGTTCGTGGAAATGAAATTCTACGGGCTCGTCGCGCTCGTCCTGCTGCTGGGGCAAATTCGCCATTCGCAGCTGCTGCTCGTGCTGTGGCTGCTCGCCTCGATCGCGCTGGAAATGGTCCATGTCGGACGGTTGCGCGCTCTCCTGCTGGTCGATTATTCCCCATTCTTCATTGCAGGCGCCGCGTACTTCCTGTTGTGGTCGCAAGGAATCTCGCGCACTCGGATTGGCGTGATCGCAGGCTCGTGGTGCCTCGCTGTCTGGCAATCGGTCAGGGCACTGCCCGCGATTGAAGAGCACTACCACACACAGATGAGCAGCTACATCGTCGCCGGGGCGGTGACGGCATTTTTTGCCGTCATGTTCCTGATCGCCGTCCGCCGAACGGGGACGATTAGCCAGCGTCGATGGACCGTAGCCGGGGCAGTGACATACCCTTTGTATCTACTGCACCAGACCATCGGCTTCGCTGTCTTCAACGCGGCGTATCCTGCGATGAGCCGGCATGTTCTCCTGTGGACGATGATCGCGCTGATGCTCGTCCTGGCGTACATCGTCCATGTTGCCGTGGAGCGCAAATTGTCGCCACCGCTGAAACGTCTCCTCGTCCGGTCTGTCGACGCCTTACATCCCTCAACGGAGTACCGGGCTCAGCCCGCTGCCGGTTAAACCTCACCGGCCTCACACCTTGCGGACCGTTTTCGCTTTGCTGTAGTACGTAGTGTCCGGCTTTAGACGGACTTCGCGACGGCCCGCCCTACAAAATCCTTAAGAAATTTGAGCGTGCGAAATCGGGAACGGCAGCGCTTGCCCGGATGCCGCTACCGTGCGGCCACGCGATAATTGTGGGCGACCACGAACGCCTGCAGCGAATTGACGCCGATGAGAAGCGCAACGGCGGCGATCCGATTCTTCTTCCGAAGGCGCTCCGCGAGATAGAGAACTCCCACAGTTGAGGCCGCCTTGAACGAGATCAATCGAGCAGGTGACGACGCAAACGGCCGCACGAACGGGTTGCCCTCTGCCCCGCGAGAATCAAGCGCTTGCAGAGTGGAATGCGCGTCAAGCGCCTGGAGCACCCCGTAGGCCGCATACATCGCGATGACGGGGCCGGTGGCGGCAGAGACATGCGTTTCCTGTGTCGCCGGCAGGGAGGCTGTTGACAAACTGAGGGGGACCGCCGGCAGGACGTCAATCGCGAGCTCGGTCCCCGGCTGAGCGGTCTGGTCGTGGTTGCCGGTCGTCTGAGCCGAAGCCGGCGTCGCGGCAAGGCTCGTTGCAATTATGAGGAGACCTAGGAACCTGGACGTCATAAGGCCGCGAGTGTGCGGCATCCGGTAGGGAACAGTAAATTCTTCAGAAGTGGTAGCCGGAAAGAGCTAAACCAACGGGCTACGTGCGACCGATACAATAGCCGGACAACACGATGCGTTGGCTTGACTCGGCGGCCGGACTACTTCGTCAACTCACGCCGGATCGACCAGTGGCGACCGGACGGCCGACCCACGCATCCGGTCTGATGATCGTTCACCGTGGGCTCAGTCCGGCTTACTACTTCTTCTGTCAGGTGTTTGCGAAGGAGCACGATCTCGAGGTGATACCGGATCGGCGAATGAATGACCGTCGGCGGCTGGAAAATTCGACCACCGTCGATCGGCGCCACGGCGAGCGTCGATCAGGGGACGATCGGTTGTCGAGTCAGGATTTCATCATCGTGCAGCGCACGCCGCCCCCGCCTCCAGATGAGAGCTGAGCAACCTAGTCTTCATCACTCAACGCCCTAACCTCGTAGTCGTACGCCAGCGCGCTTTCCTGCAGCTGATAAAACAACGCCCCGAGCTTCTCGTGATGAGGATGCCGGAGGTATGCCTGAAGTCCGGCGAGATCGTCGAACTCGACGATGGCTGCGAATGGAAAGTCCTCACGCATCAACTGCTCGTACGCCGCTCCGTGAGTCGTCCGCGTTCCAACACGGAATCGGCGCACGGTCGGAATCGCCGTGGCAGCGGTTTTCAGCGCGTCGAACATCTCGCGACGGCTGTCATCGGTGAGGCCCGTCCGCGGTCGGAAGAGCACGACATGAACGACCATGTCAGTGGTGGGTCTCCAACCGCTTCAGCTTTTCTACCAGCGTCGTTCGCTTCAGGTTCAGCAGCTTCGACGCCTGTCCCTTGTTCCCCCCCGTCTTTTCCAGCGCCCGGCGAATCAAGCCGTACTCAACCCGATTGATGTAGTGGTCGAAGTCAATCCCGCCCTCGGGAAGGGTGACATCGGGAGTCGCGGCCGTCTGTGAAGCCTGCTGAATATCGGGTGTGAGATCGGACGTCTCGATCTGGCTTCGGCCGCCGCTCAACGCAACGGCACGCTCGATGGCGTTTTCGAGTTGACGCACATTCCCCGGCCACGCATAGGCCATCAGACATCGCATCGCCTGCTGGGATATCGAGAGGGCGCGCACCACCTGCTCCGAGCCTCTGCCCTGGTCGGCCTTTCCACCAGTGGCTCCGGATTCCTGACTGGAGAACTTCTTCAGGAAATGCTGCACGAGCAGCGGAATATCTTCTTTGCGATCGCGCAAGGGCGGCAAATGAATCGGGATGATGTTGAGGCGGTAGAAGAGGTCTTCCCGGAACATCCCGTCCGACACCATTTTCTGCAAATCGCTGTTCGTGGCGGCGATCACGCGGACATCGACTTTGATCGTGTGCGTGTCGCCGATGCGCTCGAACTCGCGCTCTTGGAGCACGCGCAGTAATTTCATCTGCATCGCCCAGCTCATCGTGCCGACTTCGTCCAGGAACAGCGTGCCTTTGTTGGCCTGCTCGAGACGCCCTTGGCGAGTGCCGATGGCGCCAGTGAAGGCGCCCCGCACGTGACCGAACAGCTCGGCCTCGAGAAGTGTCTCAGGAATCGCGCCGCAGTTCAGCGCGACGAAACGCTGCGCGCGCCGCGGGCTGTTGTGATGGATCGCCCGCGCGACCACTTCCTTGCCGGTACCTGTCTCGCCGGTCACCAGGATGGTACTTCCCGATGCCGATACGGTTTCCAGCAGTTGGAACAACTCACGCATCGCCGGGCTGCGGCCAATAATGCCCTCGAACCTGTACCGCTCCTGAAGCTGCGATCGCAGATACGCGTTTTCCGCCTTCAGCCGGCGCTGCTCGAGCGCAGAGTTCAGCGCGTGCAGCAGTTCGTCGAACTGAAATGGTTTGGTGACGAAGTCCGTCGCTCCCCGCTTGATCGCCTCGACAGCATCCTTCACGGTGCCGTAACCGGTCACGATGATGCCGACGATGTCGGGATAGCGCAGCAGCGCCGCCTCGAGAACGCGCGTGCCGTCCAGGCCGGGCAGGCGTAAATCGGTGATAACGATGTCAAAGGCAAATTCTGCGAGCTGGTCGATCGCCTGCTCGCCGGTGTCGGCTTGTTCGACCTCGAACCCGTGCTCGCTGAGGCGCTCGGCCAGTGCTTGGCGCAGGGGCACCTCGTCTTCGACCAGGAGGAGATGTTTTCGCGATTCAGGCATTTACAAGGCGTCAAGAGATTGACACAGAAGACCACGACTTCAAAGTTGAAAGTAAAAACCGCCCTCCGTCCGCCAAGAAAGTGACAATACGAGACAGGACCCTACAGAGTTGTAAATGCTGGTCCGATAGACGGTGCAATGGAGGATACGCACGTGGATATTGAAAGACAGACGCTCTCGATCATGAAGGCTTGCGAAGTCGTCGGGGTCAGCCGTCGCACAATTTACAACTGGATGGCGGGCGGAAAAGTGGAGTACGTGCGTACCGCGGGCGGTTCGGTTCGGATCTTCGCCGACTCGCTGTGGCGGGCACCGCAGACTACGCAGAGCGAGCCGACGCAGCACTAATCGCGGAACGCGGCCGAGTCGACGACACAGTCTCGCCTCCAGCAGGAGATAATATGGATCGTCTTGCGTACTCGGTTACCGCTGCCGATCTGCTCGAGCGGGGCGCCATGGAACAACCGCAGGAACTTCGCCGGTTATTTCACCAGCTGAACAATCAGCTCGGCATCATCCTGGCGCACGCCGAGCTGATGGAAAAGAAAGCGACCGACGAAACGAGCCGGTCGCGGGCGACCCAGGTCGTGACAAGCGTGCTCGACGCGATGGGCACGGCCAAGGAAATCCGCACGCAGATGGGGAATCGGGCCTCAGAAGCGTAGTTCCTGCCTACTCGTACTCCACACGTTCCAAAGTGAAACTGCGCAGTCGCCAGCGCCACATCCCCTTTCTTCAGACCAGTTACGCGGACCCGCGCCAGTTCCGGCATTTTGCAATGTGCAGAATTGAAACTTGCAACACACAAAACTGTGATCGGATTCTGCCATGGAATTGACGAATTCTGTGGTAATCGTCAAATTATTGGCGCAGTACGGGCGGTACATCGACCACTTTTCCTCTCCATTCGCCCCCGTCAAGATCAGTAACTTGCTTAAAATCATATGGTTACGAAGAAGGCCCATCAGTTGTATCCGATTCGCCTTTGCTTTGTCTCCATATTGGTACCACGCTTGCGATACAGCGGGCTCGTGCCGGACAAACCGGCCTTTCAGGAGCCAAAAACGAAATGCGCGCCCAATCAATGTCCGCCGCCCAGAGCCGTCGAATCGTCGCGGGGTTACCGTTTGTCGAAGCACTCGCGCGCCGTATGGCGTCGACGATGCCCCACTCAATTGATGTGGGGGATCTAGTGCAGGACGGCGTCATCGGACTCATCGATGCCGCTCACCGCTTCGACGAGGCGCGGGGCATCAAGTTCGAAACCTTCGCCGAGCGGCGCATTCGCGGCGCGATGATCGACGCGCTTCGGCGCGACGCTTGGCCCCGAGGCGTCCGCCGGGTCAGACGCGAGCTCGAAGCGGCGCGTGAGACGCTGCGCCGCGAGCTGGGTCACGAGCCGTCGCTCTCGGATCTTGCCGCGAAGGTCGGCACCGACGAAAAGCGGCTGGGCCGCACCATCGTCCGTATTCACACTATTGAATCCACCTCACCACTGGCGACCAGCGAAACCGTCGACGAAGCATGCCTGCCGACGGCGTTAGTGCCGTCCGAGCCTGAAGCGCCCGACGCGGCCTACGAGCGCTGCGAGATGCAGGACAAAGTCCGCGCGGCCATCGAATCGCTGCCGCCGCGCGAGCAGAAGGTGATTTCGCTCTATTACTACGGCGACGTGACAATGAAACAGATAGGCGCCGAGATCGGCGTGAATGAGTCGCGCGTATCTCAGCTGCACGCCCGCGCGATCAAGCGGCTGCGCGTGGTGCTGGCCGATATGGCGCCGGCCGAAGCCATCAGCGCGCTGAAGAACGCGGTACTCGCGTTCCACCAGAAGCCGGTCATGGCGAAGGCCACGCTGCCCGAGCGCCCGGCGGTTGCGCCGTCAGCTCCGGCGGCGGCGGTTTCGAAGGCACCCGCGGTGATTGTCGACATCAAGCCATCACGGGCCAAGCGATTCGTCGCGGCCCGCGTTTCACCATCACGCGGCGCAGTTGCGGTGGCACGTTAGCGGGGCGACAAGGTAACTACGGAGGCAAATCGAGGCACGCCTCTGAAGGTCTCGGACTTTTTTCAGGAGAGGATTTCTCTGGCCGTGCGCAGCAGGTCGCCAAGCCTGAACGGCTTCGCGAGCCAGCGGCAACCGCTTTCTTGAAGGAAATGTTCGGCGTCGGTACCGGCGACATCGCCGGTAACGAAAATGACGCGACGCGCCACATCGGGATGCGTGGGAGCGAGGTTCTGGTAGAAGCGCATCCCGTCGATCTTCGGCATCTTCAAATCACACACAATCAGATCGTAGGGCTTGTCATTGACGCGGCGGAGCGCCTCTTCGCCGTCGCCCGCGCGATCGACGTCGAAGCCCGCGTCGGCCAGCGCCTCGACGACCGCGGCCGCGAGCGCGGGCTCGTCCTCGACGACGAGCACCGTCAAGCCGGCAAGCGAGCCAAAATCAGCTGTCTGCGGCGGAGCGGACGGTCGCTGGAGTGGAGTTCCGCTGACGGGGAGTTCCACAAAGAACGATGCGCCCGATCCCTGATTCGACGCGAGCCGGATACGGCCGCCGTGTTCCTGGACGATGGCGTAGGCGACCGTGAGGCCCAGGCCGGTCCCTTTCCCAACCTCCTTCGTCGTGAAAAACGGGTCGAAGATTTTCGGCTGCACTTCCTGCGCAATGCCGGGGCCGTCGTCATTGATTTCGAGGACGACTGCTTCGCGCTCGACGTCGTGCCAGCTGCGTACGACGAGCGTGCCACGCCCGTTGGCGGTCAGCATGGCCTGTTCGGCGTTGATGATGAGATTCAGCAGCACCTGCTGAATCTGATGTGCGTCGGCAAACACTTGTGGCAGGCCTGATGCCAGCGCATCGACGATCGTGATGTTGGTAATCCGCTGCTCGTACGATCGCAGCGTCAGGGTCTCGCGCACCACGTGATTGAGATCGACCATCGTCCGCGTCGATTGACGCTTGCGCGCGAACGTCAGCAGATTCCGAACGATCTTCGCGGCCCGTTCCGACTCGCTCAGAATCGTCTCGAGCCCCCGTTTCGTCTTGTCGTCGACTGGCCGCTGGGAGAGCCGCTCCGCCCACGTCAGAATCGTGGCGAGCGGATTGTTGAGCTCATGTGCGACGCCCGAAATCGTCTGGCCGAGCGCCGCGAGCTTTTCGGCTTGCAGCAATTGGTGATACAAGTCGCGCGTCTGATCCTCGAGTTTCTTTCGCTCGCTCACGTCGCGCACGAGCGCGTCGATACGCACCGATCCGTCGTGGGCGGCCGGATCGGCGTGCGCGGTCACCTCGACCCACAGCGGCAGGTTGTCTACGCGCCGTAATCGAAGGAGGTAGTCGGTGACGGCTCCTTCAGACGCCAGGCGCTCGATGAACGCGACGCGCGCCCGAGGATCGACAAAGCGTGCCGTATCGAACGGGCGGATTTGTCCATCGCCCGATTCGGCGCCGTAGCCGAACATGATCTTGAGATGGGGATTGGCCGCGAGCGTCGTCGTTTCCCGCGGCCCCAGGAGTCCGATATAGACGCCTTCGTGAACCGCCTCGAACAGCCTTGCGAAGGCGTCGGCGCGGTTATCGGGCAAGGTTATTTACCTTGAAGCGGTGCCGGCGTCGGCGTTTCGCTGTTTGGAAAATTCGGCCGGTACTCGCTCTGCACTTTCTTGCGAATCGCCATCACCGACGCGCCGGAGTTCTTCATTTTCATCGAATCGACGGCGATGTCGATGCAGACGGCGCACGCCACGCCGTGGGGCTCCCATTCGGTGACGCGGCCTTCGGGATCGCGCCCCTTTACGAAGCAATCGGCGTTGTTCTTGTGGCCGGCGCTGCCGCATCCGCAGTAGCAGGGCACGTAGCTCGCGACCTCGGGGTGGTCGGCGGCGAACATATGCGCGTCCCGCAAGACGTCCATCGGCCGTGAGGGCGTATAGCCGCCCAACTCGATGAGGGGCATGTCGAAGCCGGGACCGTGCGGCGCGCCAGGCTTCGGCCTGGGCGGGACGACGACGGCCGGCTGCGGATAATCGGGCTCAGGCGTTCCAACAGCGGGCGTGGCCGAGTTGTTCGCGGCCGCGCCTGCGTTGGCCGCATCGCCCGAGGGGGATGCTGACGAGGTCGATTCGTTGTTGGCGCAGGCACTCAGCGCAAGTGCGCCGCAGAGCGCAACAAGAGCAAATGGAAGCTTCAACATGGTGACACTCAATTCTACTTCAATCAGCGACCGTAATGGGGGGGTGCGGATTGGATATGATTGGCGAACGCATGTCCTCGAGCCGCCTGCCCTCCATTCGAGGCCTGTTGCCAGAACTGAACGGATGGGGCTTCTTTCAGTGCACACAAAAAGATGTCCGGCAGGGACGTAGCGGCGATCTGGTGATTGGCTTGTCGCTGCAGGACAGAACCGGCACTCTCAGGGCTCGCATCCTGAACGACGCGGCCCGCTTTCGCGATGAATTCGACAGCGGCGATTTCGTGAAAGTCGGAGGCCGAACGGAATCGTCGAACGGCCGTGTCCAGCTGATTGTCGATACCATCCGGCGTGTAAACCCGGACCAGGACAAAGGGTACGGGTTTCGCGAGGAAGACTGCGTGTTTGCCGCCGCCCGTCCCGTCGACGAGATGTGGGCCGAGCTCGTGCAGTTGATTCAGCATGTGCGCGACCCCTTCATCCGAGAGCTCCTGCAGCGCGTGATGTCCGAACGCGAGGCAAAACTGCGCATCTGGCCGGCCGCCAAGACGGTGCATCACGCCTATCGCAGCGGACTGCTCGAGCACATCCTGTCTGTCGCGCGGTCGGTGCTGACTCTGGGCGCCGCTTACGCCGCCGACCAGGATCTGCTGACCGCGGGTGCGCTGCTTCACGACATCGGCAAACTCGACGAGCTCGAGTACGACGGCGCGACGAACTACACGCGCGAGGGTAATCTCGTCGGACATGTCACGCTCGGCACCATGATGGTTCACCGGGTGGCCACCGCCATGCCGGATTTTCCCGAAACGCTGCTCACGCAAATCGAGCATCTAATCGTGTCGCACCACGGCCACAAGGAGTTTGGTGCGCCGGTGGAGCCGATGATGATTGAGGCGATGATTCTCTCGGCTGTGGATGATCTCGACGCGAAAATCAACCAGGTGCAGCAGGCGCTTGCAGAGGAGAGCGAGGGGGAATTCACGCCCTATCACGCGCGCCTCGGACGGGTGCTGTGGAAAGGGTAGACCTCGGGCTTCAGTCTTCAGGCGCCGGGCCTCGACGGGCCCGAAGCCCGGAGTCGGCAGCTGGATTTCTCGTGGCGCTCGCCCTGATTTTTCTCGCTGCGCCCGTTTCAGCGCAGGAATCCGCCGGCGAGCGCTTTGGCAAAGTTCTGCTCGGCGGAGCCGCCGGGCTCGGTCTGCACGAGGCAGGCCACCTCGTCGCGAACTGGGCGTTCGAGGAGAAAGTCGTCGTCAAGAAGGTCAATTACAAGGGCATTCCATTTTTTGCGCTCGCACACGCGCCCGATCTGTCACCGCGGCGCGAATACGTGGTTTCATCGGCCGGGTTCTGGACCCAGTATCTCTACAGCGAACAAATCCTGACCCATCATCCGAACCTGAAAGATGAAAAAAGCCCTTTCCGCAAGGGCATGCTGACCTTTCACGTTGTTACGTCTCTGGTGTATGCCGGCGCCGCTCTTGGACGGACGGGCCCGATCGAGCGCGACACGCGTGGGATGGCGTCCTCGCGCCGCATCGACGAGCGCTGGATAGGAGTGATGGTGCTGGCGCCGGCGATTCTCGACGTGTACCGCTATTTCAATGCAGACGCACGCTGGGCAACCTGGGCGTCGCGCGGCGTCAAAATGGGGAGTGTGGCGTTGGTACTTAAGTGATCCTTGTCAGGGCAGATGGCAGATGGCCCTGACGGGCCCTTCGCGATCCTGAGGGCTCTACCGAGCGTCGCGGGGCCCGAGCGCGAACGTCATGGTGCCTTCGACGACGACCTTGCCGTTGACGCGTGCGTAGCCGCTGAGGACACCCATCCGGCTGCGAAGCCGCTTCACTTTCACTTCGATGACGACGACATCGCCGGGATGGACGGGGTGGCGGTACCGCACTTTCTCGATGCCTGCGAAGAACGGAAGCTTTTCCTGGTTCTCCGGCTTCGCGAGTATCAGGATGGCGCCCACCTGGGCGATGACCTCGGTGAGAATGGTCGGCGGCAGCACCATGGCGCCCGACGGCGAGCGCATCAGGTAGAGCTCGTTCGACGAGATGTTCTTCACGCCGACGATCCGCTTGTCCATTTCGAGCTCGATGATGCGATCGACAAGCAGAAATGGATAACGGTGCGGAAGAATCTTCTCAATTGCCGCGTACTCGAGCGGCAGCGTCAGCGGTTCCATCGGGACTGATATTATAGGGTGGCTTCAGGCTCGGACCTCGGGCTTCGGGCCTGAAATCTGAAGTCCGAAGTCTGGAGCCCATGTCTGAGATTCCCACCGCTGCGCGTCCCCAGGATCAGGAACTCGTCGCCACGCTCTTCGAGCTCGGCCGCGAAGTCTCGGCGGTCCTCGATTTCGACGAGTTGTTGCGACGCATTCCGGGACTGATCGCCCGCCTGACGTCGTTCACGGTGTTCTCCGTCTACATGCTCGATGATCGCCGTCAAGAGCTGAAGATCGCGTACTCCGAAGGCTATCCGCTCGAGCTGGCGAATTTTCGCCTCAAGGTTGGGCAGGGGATCGTCGGCGCGGCCGTGGCGGAGCAGAAGCCGATTCTCGTGAACGACGTGCACGCGGATCCGCGCTATCTCGGGCTTGTGCCCGGCATCAACGCGCAGCTTGTGGTGCCGCTTCGGCGGAAAAACCGGATGCTGGGTGCCCTGAACCTGCTGAGCGAGAAGGTCGGCGCCTTTACAGAGCGCGATGAGCAAATCCTGGCGCAATTCGCCGTTCACGTCTCCCAGGCGGTCACCAATGCAAGGATGTTCGAGCAGGAGCGTGCCCACGCGGATATGCTCGAGACGCTCACGGAAATCGCGCGAGAAGTCGCCGAGATCCTCGACGTCGACCAGCTGCTGAGCCGCGTCGCCACTCTCACCAAGCGTGTCATCGACTATCGAACGTTTGGCATCTTGCTCGTTGACGAATCGAGACAGGTGTTGGAAGCAAAGGTGGCGCTCCAGTATGGCGAAAAGACGAACATGCTGAACGTCCCCGTGGGCGAGGGCCTTGTCGGTTATTCCGCACAGCACAAGGTGCCGCTGATCGTGGACGACGTCTCCAAGGATCCGCGCTACATCAAGGTGCTCGACGACGTGCGTTCCGAGCTGGTCGTCCCTCTTCTGCTGAAAGACCGCTGTATCGGTGTGTTCGATCTCGAAAGCCCCGAGCTCTCGGCCTTCACGCAGCGGCACGTGGAGCTGCTCGGCATTCTGGCCAGTCAGGTAGCCGTCGCGATCGAAAACGCGCGCCTGTACGAAACGGTGAGGGCGAGCGAGCTCCGCCTCGAGCGTGAGATCGAATTTGCGCGGCGCGTGCAGACCGCGCTGCTGCCGACCGAGCCGCCGAAAAAGATGAAAGGCGTCGACATCGCCGCGCGATTCGAGCCAGCGCGGCAGATCGGCGGCGACTTGTACGATTACCTGCTGCCCGACCCCAGCACGCTCGTCGTCGCGGTAGGCGACGTGTCGGGCAAGGGGGTTCCTGCCGCGCTCTACGGCGCGTTTGTCGGCGAGCTGGTTCGCTCGAGAACCTACCGCCGGCGATTCACGACGATTCGATCGAGTCCGTCAGGCGTGCTCGCGTCGATGAACGCGATTCTTCACGAGCGGCGCCTCGAGGAGTATTTCTGCACGCTGTGTTATGCCGCGTTCGACTTCCGGAAGCGCCAGCTCGTGATTGCGAACTCGGGACTGCCATATCCGTTCCGGCGAAGCGAGGGTGTGTTGGCGCCGATCGAGCTGCCGGGTGTGCCGCTCGGATCGTTCCCCGACATGACATACGAAGAACTGACGTTCGACCTGAAGGCGGGGGATCTCTACGTATTCTGCACGGACGGCATTCATGAGGCTGAGAATGATCTTGGCGAGGAATTCGGTGCGTCGCGCCTTATGACCGTCATCGACACGCTTGCCGATCAACCTGCGCAGGCCATCGTCGACGGTATATTCCGGGCCGTGGATGACTTCAGACAGGACGGCGCCGCCGCCGACGACAGAACGGCCGTAGCACTGAGGATAACGGCTTAGGAACGCTCAGGGCAGGGCTTAGGGCTTAGGGCTGAGGCAAAGGTGGGAGGGCAAAGGACCGGTCCTGAGCCCTCTGCCCTTAGCCCTGTCAGTTTCTCCGGATATCCAAATCCCTCTCTTCGAGGTGCAAACCGAGCGGGATGCCGTTGAAAACGGCGACGTCGCGAACGACGCCCTTGACCTTGACGTGACTGCCTCGCACGGGTGTGCGATTGCCGCCCCGAGACAGCACGGTGATTTCCCCTGTGCCGTCATCGACCTTGTACATCTTGAACGGCACGAGCGGAACGCCCCACGCGCTGGTCACCGTTCCGTCGAGCGTGACGGTGCGATTCGAATAGTGTCCGGAATTTTGCCTGACGTCGACGATGTCGGGATTCCGCAGGAAACCGGCGCAACCGGACACGACCGCCGCAAGGAAAAGCGCCGCGAGCGCGCGAGCGATAGTCTTCATTCAAGCCTCCAGTCAGTAGGGCGCAACTTGAGTGGCGCGCTACAGAGCTCCTGGCTTCGGGACTAGAAGGGGTGAACCCGAAGCCAGAAGCTCTACCCGAGATACGAGGGGCCGAGCACGCATCGTGAAAGAGCCTCGGAATGCGGCGATGCCAGCGCCTGCCTGTAACGCATCCCGGTGACACGGCGCGACCCCGACGGACACCAATCCAAAAGACGTGCCGCGAAAAATGGGCCCAAAACGTTGATTTTGCAGGGGTACGTCCCTCTCCGTAGACACCTGTTAACCTGTCCTGCGGACAGCCGTCATAGAGTGAGGACTACAATCCCGTGCTGCAAGATGTGCGGTTTGCTCTACGGCTGATCGCAAAGGAACGCTGGTACTCTGCGGTCGCGATTCTGGCGCTGGCGCTCGGCATCGGCGTCAACGCAACGGTGTACGCTCTCGTCGACGCCGCGCTTTTCAGGCCTCTTCCGTTCAAAGACCCGGGCCGGCTCTACATGCTATCGTGGCAGCCGTCGTCATCTGGCGGACGGAGCAACACTTCCTATCCCGATTTTCTCGAGTGGCGCCAGCAAACGCGTGCGTTCGCCGGTCTCGCCGCGTTCACGAACAGCAGCTTCAACATCAGCGATGACCGGATGTTTCCCGAGCAGGTCCGAGGCGCATCGGTCACGCCGAATCTGTTCGAGTTGCTGGGCCATCGGCCCATCGCTGGCCGCGGTTTTCTCGCCGAAGACGATCGCCAGGGCGCCAACCGCGTCGTCGTCCTCGGTGAGCGGATATGGCGGAACCGCTACGGCGGAGACCTCAGCGTGCTGGGTACGACGCTGCGCGTCAACGGCGAAGCCGCCACGGTCGTCGGCGTGATGCCCGGCATGATGCAGTTTCCGAACAACGCCGAGGTCTGGGTGCCGTTCATTCCCACGCCGCAGCAGCAAGTGCGCACCTCACGTCCACTGAACGTGATTGCCCGGCTCCGCGACGGTGCGAGCCTCGCGGAAGCACAGGCCGAATCCAACGCGCTGGCGGACATCGAGCGCAATGGATGAGCAGCACGATGGTCGTCGTCGAGCTCGCGCTGACGATCCTCTTGCTCGTCGGCGCCGGATTGATGATTCGCAGCTTCATGTCTCTCTACCGGCTCGACATCGGCATCGCCACCGATCGGCTGATGGCGATGCGCCTCCAGCTGCCGCAGAGCAAGTATCCGGAACCTCAGGATCGGCAGGCGTTCTACGATCGGCTGGAGCCGCGATTGATCGCGATTGCCGGCGTGGATGCAATCGCCGTGACGACCACGGTGCCGCCATTCGGGACAGGCCGGCGGCCGTTCGAGATCGAAGGGAGACCGCCGCGGCAAGGGGATGACGAATCGCTGGCCGCGTACTGGGTCACAGTGAGCCCGCGATTTTTCGATGTCGTGCGCGCGCCAGTGAGCCGCGGGCGGGTGTTCAATGCAGTCGACGGCTCGCCGGGCAATGAAACGGTCATCATCAGCCAGCGAATGGCGGCGCAGTTCTTTCCCGGAGAGGACCCGCTGGGAAGAAGAATCCGTTTCACTCAGGCTGATCCCGCGTCGGGCCGATTACAGGTATGGTGCACGATCGTCGGCGTAGCCCCGCAAATCTTGTACAACTCGCCGCAGGAGCTGCAGCCGCCCGCCGTCGTTTACGTTCCACAACGGCAGGAGCCGCCTGGCGGCGCGACGTTGCTCGTGAGAAGCCAGTTGCCGCCGACATCGGTCATCGATGCCATTCGAGACGTCGTGCGGTCGGTCGATCGCGATCAACCCGTTTTCACGATTCAGACGCTCGACGAGATGCTGGCCGAGTCCAGATGGCCATATCGGGTATTCGGCAACATTTTCGCGATCGTGGCGATCGTCGCCCTCGCGTTGTCCGCGATTGGGCTATACGCCGTGATGGCGTATTCGGTGACGCAGCGAACCCAGGAGATTGGTCTGCGCATGGCACTCGGCGCCGAAAGCCGCCAGGTGTCGTGGCTCATTCTTAGACGAGGGCTCATCCAGCTCGGTATTGGTCTTACGCTTGGGCTCGCCGCGGCGCTTGTGTTGACGCGCGTCATGCGCCGCCTCCTCATCGGTGTAACACCAACCGATCCGACGACCTTTACCTTCATTACCCTGCTTCTCACAATCGTCGCGGTAGCGGCGTGCCTCCTGCCTGCCCGCCGGGCGACGCGTGTCGATCCTCTGGTCGCGCTGCGCGCTGAATAGCGGTTCGCACGCTCAAAGTCCAAACCGTCCCGAGAAACGTCTGAATTCAACGAGCGGTCATTTTCTGGAGGAATTCATGCGTTCGAGGGTTCTTTTGACTGGACTTCTGGCGACAGCGCTGGTCGTGCCCGCTGCGCAGGCGCAAACACGTAGCGGTAGCGTTCAGAACCAGGACAGTGCCAAGGTTCAGATGCCACGCATCGGCAAAGTGACAATGATCGGCGTGCGGCTGGGTGACGTTACCGCGGACAACATGAAGGCGCTGAAGCTGCCGAAGGCCGAAGGCGCGCTGGTCGAGTCGGTGAATGCGAACAGCCCGGCGGCGGCCGCGGGCGTTCGCGACAACGATGTCATCCTGCTGTTCGATGGCGAACGTGTGCGCAGCGCGAGCCATCTTACGCGCCTCGTGCACGACACGCCGGCTGGTCGTGAGGTGCCGTTGGGCGTGATGCGTGATGGCCGCAGAACGGAGCTGCGCATCACCCCCGAAGCCGGCGGCACGTGGTTCGATCCGCGGTTTGGTGACACGCTCGATATGGTCGTGCAGGGAGTACGTGACGGTGTCGGTAATAGCCGGTCTCGCAGCCGGCTTGGTGTGAACGTTCAGGGACTGCCCGGCGATCTTCCCGAGTGACTTCGGTGTGAAGTCAGGCGTGCTCGTGACGGCTGTTCATCCCGACAGCCCTGGCGCGAAGGCCGGCCTGAAGGCCGGAGATGTCATAACGGCTGTGAACGGCAAGGCCGTCAGCTCGCCGCGAGATCTTATGGGCGCGATCCCAGAGGGCGAATCGGCACAAGACTTCAGCGTGACGGTTGTTCGTGAGAAACGAGAAACGACGCTGCGAGCGTCGTTCTAGCGCCGGCGGTCCGGCTAAAGCCGGACACTACGTACCAAAGGGGTGTGAAAACGCTCTAGCCCTGAGCGGCGGCTTTCAGCCGCGTGACATCGGAAGGGGATCCCAGCGTTCCGGACCCGTTGGAATTCCCCGGAGTAGCGACCAGGGTCGCTAGCTGGGCGGCGAAGATGACGGCGAGTGCCTGGGAGCTCTCGTCCTTCTCTGAGCCGCCCTTCATTTCCGCCGACAGCACTCCCACGCATCCCTCGCTCGTCGTCATCGGCACGATCAGCGCTCCGTTGGTCGACGCGTCCCCAGTGACGGTCCGAATCTCCGACGAGCGGAACGCCGTGGCCACAGCGTTGTTCGCATCGCGGTGGATCCTGCCCATACGAGTGATGAACTTTTCCTCGTACCCGTGCGACATCACGGGTCGCAGGCTCTCACGTGACGCTTCGGGTACCCAAACGATGAGTCCCGAGGCGTCGAGGACTTTCGCGGCCCGCAGGAGAAGGACCGGCAGCTGGTCCTCGTCGGCGACGCGAGCCAGCTCGCCGCAAATCTGTGCGGTCGTGATGAGCTTGGGCGTGACGGCCGGTTTCGCTCGAGGCAGCGGCGTCTCGAATCGAACCGGATCGAGCGCTTGCGCGAGGGCCGCTTCAGGCTCCGGCACGCGCACATATTGGGCCGTGTCTATCAGGGAAAGAGCGATGAGCAGGAGGAGGAGCACGCCGGCCGTGGCGCCGGCAATGGCAACTTGACGGCCGTGCAGACCCGACCCTCCGCCATTTCGCGCCCGAAGCTCTTCATTCAGCGCTGCCATCACCTGCGTCGTCGCAGTACCGGTCGACTCGAGGCCGTCTGAGAAGATCATGTCGGCGGCCAGCAGCGACGTGCCACCCTGCACGAACTCCCGGACGCGTTTGTCGAGCGTCCGAAAATTCTCGAGCGCGGCCGAGGCGGGCTCGAACGCGTTCTGTGCGGCCGGCGATGTGAGTGCGGCGGCAAAGTCCGCCGATTGCTTTTCGATGGCCGGCAGGAGGGCCGCGACATGCGCCATCCAGAAATCCTGGTTTTGTCCGCGGGCCACGTACGCGAACTGCCCGGCGCGCATACTCGCAACCGTCGCCATCAGCGCCGACGCCTGCTCGCGAAGATTGTCGGATGAGGCTCGGTGCGAGTTGATTTGGTTATTGAGATCGTTCAGGAAATAAGAGCCAACGGAAACGACGGCAATGCCGATGAGAACGATCAGTACGCGGATCGGACGCGAATTCATCGAGGCGTTCACTATAGCAAGCGGTCTGCAATTGTACAAGCGGTTCTTGGTGCTGGGTTCTGAGGTTCTGGGTTCTCGTTCGGGGTTCTCATTCAGCATTTCTTGGTTCCAGGTTCGGGTCGTCGAACTCAGAACCCGGAACCCAGAACAAGAACCCAGAACGTAGAACCCAGAACCTGGAACCGCAGGTTCTAGAAGGTTGGAAAGTACGGTGTCAGCAGTTGGGCGATCACCGTGAAGCGATTCGTGAAAATCAGCACGCCGACGACCACCATGAACACGCCTGAGACGACTTCGATGGTGTGATAGTGCCTTCGTATACGGGCCGAGGCGGCCAGGAATTTGTTGATGGCCAGCGAGGTCGCGATAAAGGGCACGCCTAATCCCGCAGAGTAAACGGCCAGCAGCTGCACTCCTTGTCCAACCGTTTCCTGTGTGGATGCAACGAGGAGGATGGCGCTCAGAATGGGTCCGATGCAGGGGGTCCATCCAAACGCGAACGCAACGCCGACGAGCATGGCGCCGAAAAATCCCGCCGGCTTGGCGGATGTCTGCATCCGCTTTTCGCTGTAGAGCAGGCCGATCTTCAGCACGCCCATCATGTGCAGGCCGAACAGGATGATGACCACACCCGCAATCTTGCCGAGGAGCGACAGGTGGTCCATGAGCAGGGTCCCAATGGCGGTGGCGGACGCCCCCAGGCCGATGAAGACCAGCGAGAAGCCGAGCACAAACGCCAGCGACATGATGACGGCCCTGCGCCGTACGTCGGGTGCGGCGGGTGCGCCCGCACCCGCGCCGCGCATCTCATCGAGCGTGACCCCGGAGACAAACGAGAGATATCCCGGGATGAGAGGCAGTACGCACGGGGAGATGAACGACAGCACCCCTGCGACAAACGCGGCGAGTAGCGTGACTTCCTGCATTTATTCGACGGCTTTCAAGCGGATGATACCCGGTCCGCCATCCCCTCGCGTCCCGCCTCCGCCCGGCTCCGGCGCGATCGCGCCAGAGCTTGCCCGATTTGTACGAGCGACGGCGGCGGGTGCGGCAGGCAGCGAGCTCGGATCGAGGGCCCCCTTTACAGGCGGATTGTCCTGGAAAAGGAAGTCCCATTTCCAGCGCTCCGACGGATTCGACATCTGCAGCCAGGTGCGCACCGAGACGGGCCGGCTGAACATCATCTGCTGTAGGCCTTCGTAGGCCTCCAGGTGGAAGAGCTGCGCCGAAATTTCGGTGCGCGCGCGGTCTGGCGTCGAGACGGTACCGCCGAACAGCATCGCGAAGTTGGCGAAGATCAGGCAGTCGTCCTGCGCGTCACCCGGTGCTGCGATGACGGTCGCCGCTCCCTGCACTCGCCCTTGGTCGTTGGTGTAAGTGGCATCCTTCTCGAACGCAGTAGAACCTGGCAGCACGAAATCAGCGGCGGCGGTCAGCTCTGAATGAACGGCCCCGTGCACGATGAGGATCGGCAACCGTCCACTTTCGCGCGCCGCCACAATCCAGGACATATCGCCGAGCGATCCCGGCGGGCCCGGGTCGAACACATAGAGCAGCGTCACCTGTCCGCTTTCGAGAGCTTTCTGAAGGTCGCTCAGATCGGGCGGCGTGCCAGCGTCGGCAGGGACACTCAAGCCCAAATCGCGCGCGCCGGTGACGTTAGGCGCATTGGTCGCCGGCACCGTGAACTTGGCGCCGGCGGGCTGCCGTTTTTCGCTAGTCGTGTAGCTGACAGAAATCTTGCCGCCGGTTCCCTTGGCCAGCTGCTTTAGAACGTGGAGCTCCTCTAGAGAGGCGTGCGCCGAGGTCAGGAAATGGAAACCGTCCGCCGTCGCTTCTCCCGAGTCATCGACCAGACGTGGTCGAAGTGCTCGCCACACGTCGTGCCAGTTGGCCGGTTGTTGCACCCCGTTAGTGGCGCGCACGAGCGGCTGCACGAGCCGGCTGTCGCTTTCGACCCAGTGATAGTCGAAGCGGCCGATGTCGCACATCCAGTAACTGTTGATGTCAGGATTGAACCGGGGCGTGATGCGAGCCATCTGCGGACCGCGCGCCCATTCCGGCTTCGCCTTGATCCACGTCGTAGTGTTACAGCCCTTCGAGCAGAACGTGCAGATGGTGTCGCCAGCAAGCGGGTTGTCCCACGGCCGCGATTTGAAGCGGTAGTCGCGCGTCGTTATTGCGCCGACTGGACACACATCCATCAAGTTGCCCGAGAGAAGCGAGTGAATGCCCTGTTCTTTGTAGGTCGAGATCTCGCTGCCGGCACCACGGTCGGTGACGCCAATCTGCGCGTCGCCGTCGATATCGCGCATGAAGCGGATGCAGCGCGTGCAGAGGATGCAGCGGTTGCGGTTGAGCATCAGCGTGGGACCGAAATCGATGTCGGCCTCGACGCCTTCGCCATCGAACGTGCGCCGCGGAAATTCCATGCGGCTGCGATCGGGTCCGAACTCGTACGAAAAATCCTGGAGCGGGCACTCGCCGCCCTTGTCGCACACCGGGCAGTCGAGCGGATGGTTAATCAGGAGGAACTCAAAAACGCCGGCGCGCGCCTCGATGACATCCGGCGTCTGGGTGTGCACGACCATGCCGTCGGTGCACACCGTCGAACACGAGGTCTGCAGCTTGGGCATCTTGTCGATTTTAACGATGCAGACACGGCAGGAGCCGTCAACGCCGAGCCCCGGGTGATAGCAGTAGTAAGGAAGCTCGATGCCGCCTTCGATCGCGGCCTGCAGGACCGTTTTGCCCTTTTCGACCGTGAGTTCCCGCCCGTCGATGGTGACCTTGACCGTATCCATTCGATTAAATTCTAGTGTATTTCAGCGGCGGGTCTTGAAGAGCAAGACCCGCCCTACGGGCCTGATGTAGGCCGGGTCTTGTTTTTAGACCCGGCGTTTACTTCACGAGCACGATCGGCGCGGCGCCGTCTTCATTCACGCCAACCCCGCGGAGCGGGCCTGTAATCGGTATGCGTTGTGTCGTGATCTGCTCGGTCACCGGAACCGTCACGTCGAACGTCGTCGTGCCGTATTTCAGGGTCACCGTCACCGGTACTTCGAAGCGCTCGCCAATCTGCTCGAAACGCACGTTCACGGCTTCGCCGTCGGTCGTGTAACTGAATTTCAACCGCGGCAGCAACGAGCCGTAGATCCATCGGTCGAAGTAGGCGTCGAGGTCGCGATTCGATTCGGTCTCGAACGCCGCTTTCACGTCTTCGGTGCCCGCCTTCTTGAACCGCCACGTCGCATAGAAGCGCCGCAGGCCGCGGAAGAATGCGTCATCGCCGATCAGTTTCCGCAACATGTGTAGCGTCAGCGCGCCCTTGTTGTAGACGAGCGCCCTGAACACGCGGCCGTCGTTGCGAATGTGGCCAAGCCGGTAGCCGAGATAAACCGGCCCCTGATCGGAGCGATCGATCGTCCAGCGAGCCATCTGGCTGATGACGTCCTTGAAGGTGCCATCCCTTTTCAGGTGCTCCGCGTATAGCGCAGCAAAGTACTGCGCGAATCCTTCGCTGATCCATTGCTCGTGATAGTTCTTCCACCCAACGGCTTGTCCCCACCACTGATGGGCGGCTTCGTGCGCCAGAAAGAACTCAGGGAACCCGTCGAAGTACGCAGGATCTGAGCGCCACGCGATCGGTGTGGCCGGCGGGGGTTGACTGAGCGCGGCGAAGTAGGGCGGACTGTGGCCACCCGGCTGATTGCGCTCGACCATGGCCAGCGTGAAGCTCTGGTACGGAATGTCAGAGACGAGCGATCCGTAGAACTTCATCACGCGCTGCGCATCTTCGAACAGCTCGCGGCCCCGCCGTGCCAGCATGCCGCTGGACTGCACAGAAATCTGACCGAACGTGTACGACACGCCTGTCATCGGCACGTTGTCTTCGTCGCCCGGAGGAATGGCAAATGACGTCGTGTCTACGTGCACGAACCGGCTGGTCGCCCAGCCGAGGTATCGCACCGGTTGCGTCGCGCTGAATCGGTCACTCCCACCAGAGCGCACCGCGTCCTTCTGGTGGAAGCTGGCGAGGAGAGCCCTCGTCGAGCGAACCGCTCGCAACCGTGGTGTAACCGTCGGGCACGCGCAGGCGCAGCGTGGCTGTCGCGTAGTCGGTGACCTCGCCCTGTGGGTACCAACCCGATCGGCCCGTGTAGACGTAGCTCGGCAGCGGCTGGATGCTGAAGAAGTCGTTCCCTTGTGCGAGGCTCAACGCTTCGCGCTCGGGCGGAACCGCAGGCAATCTTCCGCCATACGTGAACTCCAGATCGAGCAGCTCATCCGGCCGGAGCGGTTGCGGCAGGTTGATGATGATGTCGTCCTGGCCGCTCACCCGAAGTCCCATCAGATACCCATGACGCTGACTTGTGACCGAGCGCACCGTCAGCGATTCGGCGAGGTTCAGGATCAGCGTCGACACGGGGCCATGGCGCGCCGTCAACAACAGCGTGGCCTTCCCCTCGATCCATTCGCGCCGCGGATCGAAGCTCGCATCGATCTCGTAGTTGACGATGTCGAAGTCGGCTGCATCGTCTTCAGAGAAAAACGGCCCGCGCGCCGCGAGCTTTTCCTTAGAGGGATAAATAGCGATCGTGCGGGTGCGCGTGCGATCGAAGAAGCGGATATCCTCGGCATCGTTAACCGACTTCATGTAGGTGAGGTGCCCGCGGTCGGCATCCATCTCGGCAACGAGATCGCCGAACTTCGGGATCACCGACCATCGGTCGCGGCTCAAGTCAGCCAGCTCGATGCCGAACGATCTGGGTAGATTTTCCTGAAAGACAGCCTCCGCACGCCGTAAATCGCGGGCATCGACATCGCGCGCGTGAAACGTGGTGACGTCGAGCCGCCTGTCGAATTCTGCAGGGTGCGCGCGCAGGTACACCCAGTCGAAGCGGCTGGTCAGCGAGTCGCCCCCGCTGTAAATCCTGACCTGGCCTTTTTCAGGAGCGGGCGTGGGCGAGAATGTCATCTCGCCTCGCCCCATGATGACGATGCCCGTCACGCCGGCGTCGGTTTCGGCGACGAACGCGGTGCCGTTAGGGACGCGCATCTCGAAGTCTTCCGCGCTGAGCGCAAGGTTCGACACCGTGTATTGCTTGCCGGGACTCAGCGTCAGCCGATAGAGGCCTCGTACGGTTGTCAGCACGGTAAATCCGGCAATCCGCCAGTTGTCGGCTGCCGGCGAATTCCGCCGCACCTTGATCAACCATGTGCCCACCCGCCCGTTTCTGCCGAACTCGGCCAGCGCGTCGACATACACTTCGAAGCCTTCGCCTTTCGGCAGATTCGACGACTCTGCGCGCAGCCGCTCCTGTACGACGGCTCGGGTAATACCCGGTTGAATCCATTCGTCGAGAAACTCTTCGCTGGTCGTCGCGTCGGGAAGGAGCAGCGCCGAATAGGCGCGGGCGTCGGCGGTCGTGAGCACGCGCTCGAGCTCGCGCATGACCTTACTGATGCCGTCGTTCGGCACCGGCAACGCGATCTGCGCGTTGGCAGACGCCGGAACAGCCAGTGCGAGCGCGAGCAGCAACACTCTCACAACAGGTATTAAAACACGTACGGGACGCCACCAGCCGGCCTGGAGCGTTTTTCACAATGCCGTAGTGTCCGCCTTCATGCGCCCCTCGCGCTGGTCTGGGCCACCCAAGCCTAGATGAGCCCGAGCTCTCTGCCCACTTTTGCAAACGTATCCAGCGCAAACTGGAGATCCGCTTGAGTATGAGTGGCCGCGACGATGGTCCGAACACGCGCTTTGTCGCGCGCGACCGTCGGAAAGCCGATGCCTTGCGCGAACACGCCTTCCTCGAACAGCCGATCCGACAGCTTCATGGCTTTTGCCGCCTCTCCGACGATGACGGGCGTGATCGGACTCTCGCTGGCTCCCGTGTTGAACCCGAGCACTTTGAGACCGTCTTTGAAGAACCTCGTGTTGGCCCACAGCTGGTCGATGAGTTGAGGTTCCTCGATGAGGATGTCGAGCGCGGCGACGCAGGTCGCGGTCACCGACGGGGGGTGAGATGTCGAGAACAGAAATGGACGCCCGCGGTGATGCAGAAAGTCGATGAGGTCCCGGCTCCCTGCCACGTAGCCGCCGAGCGCGCCAATCGCTTTCGACAGTGTTCCCACCTGCACGTCGACGCGACCGTGCAGCCCGAAATGATCGACTGTGCCGCGACCGTTCTTCCCGAACACCCCGCTCGCATGCGCGTCGTCGACCATCATGATGCAGCCGTGCTCTTCGGCGGCTGCGCACAACTCGGGCAGCGCGCCGAGGTCGCCGTCCATGCTGAAGACGCCGTCGGTAATCAGCAGCTTGCGTGCGGTTTTCGGAAGGTCGCGAATGATGTCGCGCGCCGCGTTGACGTTGCGATGGGGAAATACCTTGATCGACGCACGGCTCAGTCGCGCGCCGTCGATGATGCTGGCGTGGTTCAGCTCGTCGGACACGACGAAGTCGTCTTTGGTCAGGATGGCTGCCACCGTTCCGGCGTTCGCGGCAAAGCCGCTCTGAAACACGACTGCGGCCTCGGTTTGTTTGAATGCCGCAAGCCTGCGCTCGAGCTCCATGTGAATCGCCATGGTGCCGGCGATCGTGCGAACAGACCCTGTCCCGACGCCGAACGCTTCGATCGCGGCGAGCGCTTTCTCTCGCAGCCTCGGGTGTGTGGTCAGGCCGAGATAGTTGTTCGAGGAGAGATTGACGACCTCGCGTCCGTCGACGCGAGTCCGTGCGGCCTGCTGGTCGTCGAGCACGCGGAGGCGGCGATAAAGGCCCTGCGACTTGAGGGCGTTGAGTTCGTCGGTGAGAAAGCCAAGAGGGTCGTTGCGCATAAAGGGCGGGTCCAAAGAACAGGACCCGCCCTACGTACGTAGGCCGGGTCTTGGTTTGTAGACCCGGCAATTATCGCAATGCAAAGACTCTATCTCCATCGAATTCGGCCACCTGCTTGGCACCGTGCTCAGTTAACCACCGGCCAATCTTCTCGCCTTCATCATCGCGATAGTACTGCCCGTGTACGATGGCGTGGGTCGCGCCAGACTTCATCAGCGTCTCCCACGACCCGTCCGGATAGTCGAGCGGGTGTCGCAGGTGAGTCGCGTTGAGGTTATAGCTCAGAGGGTAGTGGCCGCTGTAGCCGTTCAGCAGCGGGTGCCAGTGCGCGGTTGAATAAAACACGTAGCGAACTTCGTAGGCCGGCTCGCCAAGCGGGAACTCGACAATGACAGTGCCGGGTGCGGGGAGGGTTTTCAGATAGCGGTACACCGCCGGTACATCCTCGCCGGTATACACCCGGGCAGGCGGCGTCGCATAGCTGGTTTCTTCCGCAGTGCCATTGAGCGTGATGGGCGCGGCGAACGCTTCGACAACCGCGAGTCCTCCCAGAGCAAGGGCCATGGCTCCACCAAGACGATGACGCCGTTCGATCGCGGCGGCGCTACATCCTGCGGCAATCGCCAGAAAAAGCACGACGAGCATGGCGTATCGCGCCGGGACCCGCAGGCCGTCGAACCCAGGGACGTGCCAATAAAAAAAGGAATACGGTCCCAGCTGACCGATCATCCGGCCTTCGGTTCTGATCTCGGGCCCCATCGAAAGCAGGAACGACGCGAGGGCGGCCAGAACCGCGAAGGCCATGACGGTGGAAATCCAGTGTCGTCCGAACGATCGCGCGCGGGGCGAAACGACCAGGAGCAGGCTCGTGATGACCGCGAATGCGCCGAAGCTCGGCCCGAGCGTTCTGACGCTGATCGGCAAAGGACCGATGTGAGTGAAACCATTCCCCGTGAGAATCAGAAGAAGAAACAACACATACACGGCGCTCGCTGCGAGAAGGAGATAGACGAGCGCCATCATCCGCGGTGCGGCCGCCGACCTTGAGCGAGCCGCGTTCCATGCCGTTTGCACCGAGATCGCCAGACCGACCGCGCTGAGCAATGCTGCGGCGATGGTTAGAAACAATTCACCTTCCGGCTTCGGGTACGCGCGAATCACGCGCCCCCACAGCCATGATTCCGCCGGAGACGTCCAGTAGCTGAAGACATCGGCCGAAAATGACCTGACTTCATTCAACGTGCGTGCACCCACCCCGAGATCTCTGAGCGCGAGATACGGAAGCAGGAATGGAAGCGTGAGAAGGGCCACGCCGATTGCCGTTGCTGAGAGCGATGTCCAGACGCGAGTCTCGTTCCAGAGGCGCCGCGTGAAGATCTCGAACAACGCATACGCGAGAACGAAGGGCGCAAAAAACAACAGGAAGTGACCGTTCGACAGATTCTGCGCGACGAGTGCGGCGCCGGCGCCCACCAGCGCCCTCGCACGCCTGCTCTCAAAATACCTTCGCAATCCATAGAAGACGAACGGCATCCATTGCGACGAGATGACCTGAAGGTGCGAGAACTGTGGCACGCGGTACGGAGCGAAGGCATAGATCAGGCCGGCGGCGAAGCCCGCGCGCCGGCTCCCGGTCACCTCGCGCACGAACAGATACATGCCGAGGCCGGACAACACGAAAGTGGAAAGAAAGATGACGTTATAAGAAAGGATGATGTTGCCCGTCACGGCATAGACGGGCAGGATTTGCACGGCCTGCGCAAACAAGTGCTCCGAATAAGCAAGCGTCAGCGGCTCGGAATAAAAGATGTTGGCGTGAAAAAAGTTGGCGAGTGCGCCGAAATCGCCTGACAGGAACCGCAGAAGACGATTGGCATCCCACGCGAGAATCCACGCGTTCAATAACGAATCGCCGAGGTCCCAGGGAACGTCGCGGGCCAGGCCAAGGACCAGAGGCCAGGTAAATATGACGGCGACGGCACCATACAGAGCCGACGCGACGGCAGGACCGAGCGCTGACGGCCTAGGAGTATCGTCCTGCAAATCCTGCAATCAGATCCCAGATCTCATTCAATTGATCCGGCGGTGCAAGCGTCACCATGCGGAAGTATCCGTCGGTCGGAGCCATGCCAAATCCCGATCCGTGGACGCAGAGTACGCCCGTTGCATGCACCAGGTCGAGGATGAAATCCGTATCGGTTTTTCCGGCGGGCAACGAGAACTTCGGGAGTGCGTAGAACGCAGCTGTCGGGCGCGTCACGCTGAATCCGGAAATGGCATTCGCGCGGCCGTACACGAGATCGGCACGCTCGCGCAACGCCGCCCGGAACGCCGGCTGATGCGAGCGGTCGCCTTTCAGCGCGGCCACAATCGCGCGCTGCATCGGCATGGTCGAGCAGAGCCGACCTTCGGCGAGCTTCGTGATGCAGCCCAGAATGGCGTTCAGACGTTCGCCGCCACCGACGGCGAGCCAGCCCGTTCGCCAGCCGGGCACGAGATACCCTTTCGACAGGCCAGACAGTGAAATCACCGGCGCGTCGGTGTCGAGCGCGCCAATCGGCGCAATCGGACCGTCGAACGCGACATCCTGGTAGATCTCATCGGCGATCATCGGCACGTTGTGTTGATCGACGATGTTCAAGAGTTCCCGGCGGATCGATTGCGGGTAGGCCGCACCGGTCGGGTTGTTCGGATCGTTCACGACAATGGCTTTCGTGCGCGGTGTAATCAAGCGCCGGATCTCGTTTGGATCCGGTTGCCAGCCGTTCGCCGGGTCCGTGCGGTAGTACACCTCGCGCGCCCCGATCTTGTGGAGGACGGCGGTATAAAGCGGATAGGTGGGCAGCGGCACGAGCACTTCGTCGCCGGGATCGGCGAGCGCACTCAGCACGAAGTCGATGCCCTCCGACGAACCGGAGGTCAGGATAACGCGGTCGGGATTGACGGGCCAGCCGCGCGACGTGTTCTCTGCGGCGACCGCTTCACGCGCCTCAGCAAGCCCAACCGACGGACCATAGCCGTGCTCTCCGTCCCGCAGTGCTTTGTGAACCGCCTCGACCATATGGGCCGGGGGCTGAAAGCCGGCATGCACAGGGTCGCCAGTGTTGAGCCAGTGAATTCGCTTGCCCGACGCTTCCGCTTTCCGCGCCTCCGCGACAACCCGGCGGATCGGGTAGTTCACCGTGCTCATTCGATTTGCGGGCGGAATCATGGCTGAGGTCTTTGGCGTACCCATCATTCTTAATTGTACCAGTAGGCGCGTGGGTGTGTTGGGTGCGCGAGGCTGCCCCGCGCCGTGCAAACGCGCGCAATTTGACCGGCCTACCGCACCCACCGCACCTGACGCACCGAACGCACCTACCGCACCTACCGCACCTAACGCACCTAGCGCACCTAACGCACCTAACGCACCTAACGCACCTAAACATACCCGGCTCTTGCTCTTTACAACTGCCGCGCATACAGTCCCCGCATGGCGATACTGAGGGAAATCACCGTCAAGCTGGCTAACACCCCAGGCGCGCTTAGCCGCGTCACCCAACTGCTCGGCAGCGAGCGCATCAACCTGGTCGCGATGTCGATCGACCCCTCCGGCTATCTCAGGATGGTCGTGGACAATCCGCTGCACGCGGCGGGCACGCTGCGCGAGCAGCACTACAACATCGAAGAACGCGACGTGCTCTACACCGCTATGCCGAATGAGCCCGGCTCGCTCGGCCGTACCCTGAAGCTGCTGGCCGACGCGGGCATCAATCTCGAATATGCCTATGCCAGCGGCATCGATCGCACACCGATGGTGGGGGTCGTTCTCGGGGTCGGCGACGCGCAGAAAGCGTCCTACGCCACTGGCATCTGACCTTTTCACCACAAAGCCCACAGAGCGCACAGAGTAAGATTTCTGACGTGCACTTTCGATCGGGTTTCTCTGTGTCCTCTGTGGTTTGACGCATGCGCCTGTTCGTGCCCACCATG
Source organism: Vicinamibacterales bacterium (assembly GCA_963761975.1). GTDB lineage: Bacteria > Acidobacteriota > Vicinamibacteria > Vicinamibacterales > JAMQPK01 > JAMQPK01. The sequence continues at coordinate 453,332 of CAVXIR010000006.1, read as the reverse complement.
GACGCCGTGCTCGTCGAATTCGATGCGGACGGCCGTGTTCGATTCGATAATGAAGAATGGACGTTGCCGTCGGTGCAGGAGCGTCGGGCCATCATCCACGCGGCGAACGATCAAATCGAACAGCTGAAAGAGCTGCTGGACCTGTTGGAGAGTGAACCATGAACCGCCATCGCCCCTTCCTTGCCGTTCTGCTGGTCTCCATGATGGCTGCCACACTGGCGGCGATTACAGTACCGAAGGTCAATTTCACCGACACCCGGTTGAAGAACGGCTTGCGCGTCATCATCTCGCCCGATCGTGCGGCGCCTGTGATGTCGGTCGCGGTGGCCTATAACGTCGGGTCACGAAACGAACGGAAGGGGCGCACGGGCTTCGCGCATCTGTTCGAGCACCTCATGTTCAAGGGCTCCGAGAACGTGGCCGACGGCGAGCTGGCCGGTCTCATCGAGAACTACGGCGGCAGCCACAACGGGCAGACCGATAAAGATCACACGATCTACTTCGAGCAGGTGCCGTCCAATCAGCTCGACATGGTGCTGTTCCTCGAGGCCGACCGCATGCGCTCGCCGGCCATCACGAAAGAGAACGTCGACAACCAGCGCGAGGCCGTCAAGGAAGAGCGTCGTCTCCGCGTGGACAATCAGCCGTACGGGCGTACTTCGGAAACGATTGCCGAGTTGGCGTTCGAGAATTTCGCCAACAAGCATTCGATCATCGGATCGATGGCCGATCTCGATGCCGCCTCGCTCGAGGATTTTGCGGATTTCTTCAAGATGTACTACGCGCCGAACAATGCGGTGCTCGCGATTGCCGGCGACGTCGACGAGAAAACCGCGCTGGTGAAGGTACGGAAGTATTTCGACGCTATTCCGGCGGGACCGCCGCCGCCGCCGCTCGATACTGCCGAGCCGCCGCAGAAGGAGGAGCGCCGCATCGCACTGCAAGACCCGCTCGCGCGTCTCACACTTGTCGATGCGGCGTATCAGGTGCCCGGTGGCCTCAGTGCCGACGTCGATGCGCTGAGCGCGTTGAGCTCGGTGCTCGGCTCGGGACGCAGCTCGCGCTTGTACGACAGCCTGGTCCGGCAGCAGCAGCTTGCAGTGCAGACGTATTCAGGCATGCAGCAAGGGAAAGGGCCCGGCCTCTTCTATCTCGAAGCCATGGTCGCGCCGGGGAAGAATCCGGACGAGGTCGAGAAGGCGCTTTACGCCGAGGTCGAGAAAGTCCAGAAAGGCCCGATTCAGGAATGGGAGCTCGAGAAAGCGCGCAATGCGGCGCGTCGAACGCTCGTGAGCAATCTTCGCAGCTCGTTGCAGCGCGCCATTCTGCTGTCGCGCTACAGCGTGTACTTTGGCGATCCATCCATCATCAACACGCGTTACGAGCGCATCGCGTCGTTGAAGATCGAAGACCTACAGCGGGTCGCGCGGCAGTACCTCGTCCCGACGAATCGGACCGTCGCGGTCACCGTTCCGGCCAAGCAGGCGGCACCAGCCGCGAAGCCCGCGGGAGGTGTCCAATGAGAAGCACTGCTGGACGACCAGCGATGGCCGCCCTGCTCGCCGTGCTGACGACGAGCGCGTTGCTGGCTCAAGCCCCTGCCGCCCCTGCGCCAGCGGCGCCGAAGTTCAAAGGCAAGGTCCCGGTCAGCGACGAGATCCTCAAAATCAAGCTGCCGCGCGCGCAGGAAGCCGACCTCGCCAACGGCGCGCATTTGATGGTGCTCGAGGACCATCGCGTGCCCTCGATTCAGTTCCAGATCATCATGATTGGCGCCGGCGGCTACTACGATCCGCCGGAGGTGCCGGGGCTCGCCGACACGACGGCCTCGCTGATGGACGAGGGCACTGCCACAAGAACGTCCGAACAGATCGCCCAGGCGCTCGACACGATGGCGGCCGGCGTCTCAGTCTCCGCGAATCAGGGCTCGCAAATCGCCACGCTCACCGGGTCGGCGCTGACCGATCAGTTCGATCAGGTGCTCGGGCTTGCGGCCGACATTCTCCTCAACCCGAGCTTTCCGGAAAAAGAGCTCGGTCTCTACAAGGTCCGTGCGCGGGCGTCGCTCGAAGAGCAGCGGAGCGATCCCGATTTTCTGAGGGAGGAGCGCTATTCCAAGGGGGTCTATGGCAGCCACCCCGCGTCGAGCATGGGGCTCACGCGCGAGTCGCTCGAGAAGATCACTCGTGATGCGCTGATCGCGTTCCACAAGCGCAACTACGTGCCCGACCACGCCATTATCGGGGTCTCCGGCGACATCACGCTTGGCGAGGCGCGGACGAAGTTCGACACCGCGCTCAAGACATGGGCGAAGTCCAATACCCCGAGACCAGGTGTCGTCGATCCGCCCGACAGCGGGCCCGCGAAGATCGCGCTGGTCAACCGTCCGGGTTCGGTGCAGACCGCCTTCATGCTCGGCGAGCTTGCCATTAGCAGGACCCATCCCGACTACGACGCGATGATGGTGATGAACCAGATCCTCGGCGGATCGAACGGACGCCTCTACCGCGAGCTGCGCGAGCGGAAGGGTTACACGTATGGCGTCTACAGCCTGGCGCGCGCGCTGCGCTATCGCGGCGACTGGCGCGCGCAGATGGACGTGCGGACCGACGTCACCGATGCCTCGCTGCGCGACCTGCTCGCCGAACTGGCGAAGATGCGCGATGAGCTGGTGCCTGCCGACGAGTTCAAGGACGCCCAGCGGTCGCTGACGGCCTCGTTTGCCCTCTCGCTCGAGAACCCAGCCGAGCTCCTCAACCTCTACATCGTGCGGCAGCTCTACAACTATCCGATCGACTACTGGGACCGATATACCGATCGCATTACAGCGGTGACCCCGGCGCAGGTGCAGGCCGTCGCGCGAAAGTATTTGGATCCCAAACGACTTCAGATTGTCGCCGTGGGCGATTCGGCCAAGATCGAGCCGGGTTTGCGGGCGTTTGGTCCGGTCCACGCGTTCGACGACGAGGGGCGGCCGGTGAAAGGCACCCCGTAGTATCATTTGCGCATCCGAAAAAACACTCACGGTCCGGTTACACCGGACACCACGTGGTGGAGGCAAGCATCATGAGGAAATACCTGGCTTTCGCTGCCGTCGCGTCTCTGACCGCGCTGTCGGCCCCGCTCGTCGCTCAGAATCCCGCGCCAGCCGGGGCCCCCGCTCCGAGGCGCATGACGCAAGGAGGCTCAGGTCCGATCCGGATGCTGCTCATCACCAAAGCGCACGCGTACGAGCGCGAGCCGTACTATCAGATGTTCGATTCGATGGGTGCCGACATCACCTGGATGCACGTCGACCATCCCGCGGCTGAGGCGTTCATGACGCCGAAGTACGCGAACCGCTACGACGTTGCGTTCTTTTTTGACATGAACGGCGCGCAGGCCGATCTCGGCCGTTCGAAGCGTGAACCGGCTCCGAACAATCCTTTCTATCCCAACGAGACGAAGATTGTCGTCAACCCGCCGTCTGCCGAGCTCCAACGCGGCTATCCCGAGTTGCTTCGCATGGGCAAGGGAATGGTGTTCACCCACCACTCGCTCGCCTCGTGGATTCACAGCTGGCCCGAGTACGTCGAAGTGATGGGCGGCGCGTGTGATTGGGGCAACTCGATTACCACGCGGGGCGTGCAACATCCGCAGTCGGGGTTCTTCCCGATGACGCCGCAGCACATTTCCGTTGTCGACAAGAGCCATCCGATTACCCAGGGCCTTGGCGACGGTTTCGACATCATCGATGAGTCGTACTCGTGCCCCTATTACGAAGATTCCGTGCACGCCTTGCTGCGGACGGACTTCAAACCAGCCGATCACAACCGCAACCTCAGTCCGAACTGGAAGTACAGCAATCTGGCGGCGTGGGTGAAGACGGCAGAGAACAGCCCGGTCGCGTACATCCAGATGGGCCATGGCCCCGCCGCGTGGGCGAACGAGTCGTACCGCAAGCTCGTCCTCAACGCGATCAAGTGGGCCGCTTCACCAGAAGCGCTGGCCTGGGCCAAGGCCAACCCGAAGCGGATCTTCAAGTCGTCGACCAATTAGTACGTAGTGTCCTTCCGCTTTCGCGCCGCCGGCGCGTCGGCGAGACGGATTGTTGGAGGCGTGATGACACGGACATTGACGAAATCAGCCCTCGTGGCTGCAGCTATTGGTGTGTTCGTTCTGCCGCTCATCGCCGGACAGGCTCCGGCAGGCCGTCAGGGCGGGGCTGCGCCGGCTCCGCAGGGGCAGGGCGGGCGAGGGGGCGGTGGTGGCGGGTTTGGCGGCGGCGGCAGCCTCAAGGTGCTGCTTGTCACCAAAGGGCACGCCTACGATCGCGAGCCGTTCTACCAGCTGTTCGATCAGCCGCCGGTTGGGGCGAGCGCGCGCTGGACACACGTCGAGCAGCCCGCGGCGGAAGTCTTTTTCGATCCGGCGCTCGCCAAAGATTACGACGTGTTCGTGTTCTACGACATCAACGGCAGCCAGCCCGATCGGCGCCGCCCGCGCGTCGACAAGGCGGGTAAACCGGTCATGAACAAGGATGGCAGCCCCGCATTTACGTGGGATCCCCCGCCGGCCGATCTCGTGGCGAATACGAAAGCGTTGTTGCGCCAGGGCAAGCCGATGATCTTCCTGCACCATGCGTCGGCCTCGTGGGCGCACAGCTGGCCCGAGTTCACCGAGGTGATGGGCATCGCGTGCGACTGGGGACAGCCGTTGCGCGCGCGCAACCTCGATCACCCGAAGTCGGGCTTTTTTCCGAAGACAAGTCAGACGATTACGGTCGTTGACAAGGCACACCCCATCACGCAGGGTCTCGGCGACAGCTTCCAGATCGTCGACGAATCGTACAACTGCCCGATCTTCGAAGACTCGGTGCACCCGTTGCTTCGCACCGACTTTGCGCCGAAGGATGTCGCCGCAAATCTGAATCCGCGCGCGAAGTTCAGCAATCTCGCCGCGTGGGTGAAAACGGCCGAGATCAGCCCCATCGTCTATATTCAGCTCGGCCACGATCGGATCGCATGGGAGAACCCGGCGTTCCGTACGCTCCTCGACAACGCCATACGCTGGGCCGCCTCGCCTGACGCGATGGCGTGGGCGAAGAAGAACCCGAAGCGAATCTTCAAGAATTAGACGCTGGGCTGAGTCAGCAACCTGTCAGGGCAGATGGCAGATCGATGATGGCAGAAAGTACCATCTGCCTTCTGCCTTCTGCCATTTGCCATCTGCCATCTGCCATCTGCCATCTCTCCTGCACCCTACTGAGCCGGAGCCGCTGCGGCAGGTCCAGGATCCGGCTTGATGAAGAGTTCGATCACCTGAACGGCCGCACTCGTTTTGTTGGTAAAGCTGTGCTCCTGCCCCTTCACCATGTAGTAGGCCTGTCCCGGCACCGTCGTGACGGCAGGATTTTTTTCGACAGTCAGCTCGAGCGAGCCGGTGATCGGAACGAGCATATGGAACGTCACGTCGTTATGGACGTGCGGCCGGCGAACGGCTCCGGGCTGGAGCGTGACCTGCAGCACACGCACGTGCGGGTTTTCCACGACGTTGAGGAAGTTCACGCCGGGGTCGGGATTGCCGGTCTGCCCGACCTTCTGACCGCCACCGCCACCGCGCGCAGGCGCCTGGCCCTGCGCAGGAGCAGTGGGGGTTGCGGGTGCGGGAGCTGGTGTTTGGGCCAGCGCCGGGGCCACGACGAGCCCGCAGATCACCGCTGCTAATCCAAGAACTCTCTTCAGCATTCGATTCTCCTCGTTAGTCTGGAAACGCGGTTCTCATCCACGCTCCCTTGAATTTGCAGAAGTGGAGAGACGTACATACATCCCGGTCGCAGGGATGTCAAACTGCTAAGCTGTCGACATGGATCTGAAGAATCGCGCCGCATTGGTGACCGGTGGCAAACGGATTGGCGCCGTCGTGGCCATCGAGCTTGCCCGACGCGGAGCCGACGTGGGGCTCTCCTATAACAGGTCGCGTGACGAAGCCGAGAAAACGGCCGAAACGATCAAGGGACTCGGCCGCCGCGCGTTCGTCAAGCAGGTGAATTTGATGAAGGCGGGCGACTGCGAAGCGTTCGTCAACGAAGGCGCCGCAGCGCTGGGGCGCCTCGACGTGCTCGTCAACATGGCGTCTGTTTATAACAACAAGCCGTTCAGCGAGCTGACGGTAGAAGAGTACGACGAGAACCTCGCCGTCGATTTGCGGTCGGCCTTCATTTGCGCTCGCGCCGCATGGCCGCACATGAAACGCGCGGGCGCAGGCAACATCATCAACTTTTCCGACTGGCTGTCACGGAGCGGCCGTCCGCGCTACACAGGATTCCTGCCGTACTACGTTGCGAAAACGGGCGTCATCGGATTGACCGAAGCGCTGGCGCTCGAGCTGGCGCCCGACAAGATTCGTGTCAACGCCATTGCGCCCGGTCCGATTCTCGCCCCGCCGGACACCACGGAGGATGAATTGGCCGCCGTGGAGAAAGCCACACCTCTGGGAGGATGGGGCGGCGAGCAGTCAATCGCTCAGGCCGTGCTGGCGCTCATTCAGATGGATTTTGTGACAGGGGAGACGATGCGGGTTGATGGGGGAAGACACGTGAGGTGACACTCGTCAGGGCAGATGGCAGATGGCAGAGGGCAGACGCGAAATGAAGATGGCACTGCGCGTTCTGCCATTTGCCATCTGCCATGACACGTTATGGTGTTCGCCCCTTACTTCACAGCCGCGCCTCCCAAGGCATCCGCAAGTCTCTTCTGCTCATCGAACATCTCATGCGGCACGCGCGATCCCAGAGACTTGAGGAATGTCGCCTGATCCGCTGATGCTTCCGCCCAGTCGCCGGGTTCGACTGCGACGAGGGTCTCCATCGCCTCTTTCGAGATCGTCAGTCCGTTCTGATCGATCGCCTCGGGTGTCGGCACGATGCCGATCGGTGTCTCCTTGCCTTTACCAGTGCCATCGACCCGCTCGAAGATCCATTTCACGACGCGCAGGTTCTCGCTGAAGCCGGGCCAGATGAATTTCGACTTACCGTCGGTGCGGAACCAGTTGACGCGGAACACTCTGGGTGGGTTCGTCACTTGATTGCCGATGTCGAGCCAGTGCTGGAAGTAATCGCCCATGTTGTAGCCGCAGAACGCCAGCATGGCCATCGGGTCGCGGCGGAGCACACCGGTCTTTCCCGATGCCGCCGCCGTCGTCTCAGACGACAGCGTCGCACCCAGAAATACCCCGTGCTGCCAGTTCTTCGACTCATACACGAGCGGCACGCGCTGCTGTCGCCTGGCGCCGAACATGATCGCGTCGAGCGGCACGCCGTTCGGGTTTTCAAACTCGGGCGACAGGGAGACGCAATTGGTCGCCGGCGTCGTGAATCGCGCATTCGGATGCGTCGCCTTCTCCGTCGAGCTCGCCGTCCACGGACGACCCTGCCAGTCGAGGGCTTCGGCCGGAGGGGGATCGTCGTGCCCCTCCCACCACGGTGTGCCGTCGGGCCGGAGCGCGGCATTGGTAAAAATGGTGTCGCGCTGAATCATGTCGAAGGCGGTCGGATTGGTGCCGTGGCTCGTGCCAGGGAGCACGCCGAAGAACCCGGCTTCTGGATTCACGGCCCACAGACGGCCGTCTGCGCCCGGTCGTATCCAGGCGATGTCGTCGCCAACCGTCCAGGTCTTCCAACCGGGCATCGAGGCCGGCGGTACCAGCATTGCCATATTGGTTTTGCCGCACGCAGAAGGGAAGGCGCCGGCGACATAGCGCACGGGCCCGTCCTTGTATTTGCACCCGACGATCAACATATGCTCGGCGAGCCAGCCTTCGTTGCGCGCGCGATAGCTGGCGATGCGCAGCGCCAGGCACTTCTTTCCGAGCAGCGCGTTCCCGCCGTAGCCGGAGCCGATCGACCAGACGGCGTTGTCTTCGGGAAAGTGGACGATGAAGCGGCGATCGGGGCTCAAATCCCCGAGCGAGTGCAGGCACTGGGTGAAGTCTTCAGAGCCGCCGAGATGCCCGAGCGCGGCATCGCCGATGCGCGTCATGATGCGCATGTTGAGCACGACGTAGCGGCTGTCGGTGATCTCGACGCCCACCTTCGAATATGGCGATCCTGGTGGGCCCATCAGAAACGGCACGACGAACATCGTGCGTCCCTTCATCGATCCCTTGAAGAGCGGCGTCAGCTTCTCCCGGGCGTCCGCCGGCGACATCCAATTGTTCGTCGGACCGGCGTCCTCCTTGTCGGTGGTGCTGACAAACGTGAGATGTTCCGTCCGGGCGACATCGTGAGGCGCGCTGCGATGGAGATAGCAACCCGGAAGCTTCTGCTGGTTCAGCTCAATCAGCTCGCCAGTGGCCAGGCATTCGGCGATGATACGATCGCGTTCCCCCGTTGAGCCGTCGCAAAAGACGACAGAGGAGGGCGTCGTAAGGGCCTGGATCTCATTCACCCACTTACGAACTGCCGGATTCATTGTCACATCCTACCGCAGAAGATTCTGCGTGGTGAAGTCGAGCATCAGGCGTTTGAGGTGCGGCGCCTGCTGTGGGTCGACGATACCATGCGCCGATTTGGGATAGATCATCATCTGAAACGACTTGCCCGCGCGCTGGAGCTCGTAGGCGAACTGCGTGGCGTTCTGAGGATGGACGTTGTCGTCGAGGGCGCCGTGAATCAGCAGCAGTGCGCCATGCAGGTTCGCCGCGCTGAACCGCGGTGAGCTGTTTCGATACCCGTCTGAGTTGTCCGTCGGCAAACCCAGGTAACGCTCTGTGTAGATCGTGTCGTAGTTGCGCCAGTCGGAGACCGCACCTTCCGCGATGCCCATCGTGAAACTGCGGCTGTGCGTCAACGCGTACAGGGTCATGAAGCCGCCGTAGCTGACGCCGGAAATACCGATACGCGATCCGTCGACGTAAGGCTGTCGCTTGAGCCACGCCAAACCATCCTCGATGTCGCGGAGCTCGATCTCGCCGAGACGTTTGTAAAGAGGCCATGCCGACCGCATGCCTTTGCCGCTGGCCGTGCGGTTGTCGCAAATCCACACGATGATGCCGCGTTCGGCAAGCAGCTGGTGGTACATGTACTGGATGCCGCCCCAAGCATTGGAGACCTGCTGCGAGTGCGGCCCCGCATAGGTGAATTGATACACCGGATAGCGCTTCGATGGATCGAAGTCGGCCGGTTTGATCATGATCGCTTCCATGACGAAGCCGTCACGCGTTTTCACCTGGAGCAGTTCCGGTTGCGACAATTTGTATTCTTTGAGCGCCCGAACCGGATTTGCGTCGACGACCCGCACCACATCGCGCGTGTCGGTGCGATGCAGACGAACTTGAGGCGGCGTGTTGATGTCGCTACGCGAGTCGAGAAACAGCGTGGCTGATGGATTCAGAAACGGCTGGTGCTTGCCGTCGGCTGTCGAAACGCGCTGCAAGTCCGTGCCGTTCACCCGCGCCCGATACAGATCGAGCCCAATCGGGCTGGCGGTTGTCGACGTGAAGTAGATCCAGGTTTGCGCCGGATCCGTCCCGAGGGTTCCACGAATTTCCCAATCGCCCTCTGTCACCTGCCTGATGAGCCTGCCGTCCGCAGCATAATGGTAGAAATGGCGCCAGCCGGTGCGCTCGCTGAGCCAGAGGAACGATCCGTCCTTCAGCCACAGCGGGTCTGCGCTCGAGTCCTGCCAACGTTCGACCCACGCTTTCGTGGTTTCTCGGAAAAGCGTCTGGGCGATTCCGGTTGACGCATCGGCGAGATTGAGGTCGAGCCACGTCTGCTGCCGATCCTGCACCTGAAAGACGACGCGCCCGGCGGCTGACCAGCCGACATTGCTGACGAGGCAGTCGTTGTACTTCGTGGTGTCGATCCATCGCACGGGGCCGCCGGACGGCGACACGACACCGAGCTTGACCATGGGGTTGGGATCGCCCGCTTTCGGATAGTCCCAGCGTTGTATCGCCGGGCGATAGGGCACGTCATCGACGAGCGTGTACTCAGGAACGGGTTTCTCGTCGAACTGAAGAAAGGCAATCTGCGACGAGTCGGGGCTCCACCAGTATCCCCGGTAGTTGCCGCGCCCGTACAGCTCCTCCGAGTACACCCAGTCGAGTTTGCCGTTGAGGAGCTCTGCGTTTCCATCCGACGTCAGCGCCTTTTCCGCTGGCGCGTCGGACGTGGTGACAAACAGGTTGTTGTCCTTGACGAACGCAACGTGCCGGCCATCAGGACTCAACGTCGCTTCGGTTTTTGCGCCCGCAGATCTCGGTGAGCCGCGTCGCCCGCGCGGTCTCGATGTTGTAGAGATAGAGATCGTCGGCAATGTTCAGCAGAAAGACGTCACGTTCAGGGTTGAAGTTCGACGGCCTGCGTCTCGATATCGTGCGAGCATCAGCCGTCGGCACGCCCGCGCTGACGAGGGCGGACTCCAGTTGCGCGTGCGTGAAGAGCGGCTTCGTGATGCCGGTGGTGGCTTCGACCTGCAACCACGAAGCGTCCACTCGCTCGGTACCGGGCTTGCCCTGAGCGGAGTCGAAGGGCCAGAGATGATGCGTGTCGTCCAACCACGGACCGCCGTCCGGGACCCAGTTCATCGACGCCCACTGGCTGCCGTTGAAGCGGGTCCAGCCTTCGTAGCTGTAGAGCTCATCGACGGTGAGCGTTTTGTTCTGCCCGGCGATCTCGCTCGTCAGCAACAGGCACAACAATCCCAGCAGCGCTGACACCCCCACGGCTTTTGCCGGACCGTGCCAGGGGCAGCGCCAGACGGAACGCAGTACCATACGGGTTCACATTATGACAAAGCTTACGTTCCTGGGAGCGGCGCGGACGGTGACCGGTTCCAAGTATCTGCTCGAGGTTGACGGCCGGAAGATTTTGATCGACTGCGGACTGTTCCAGGGCCTGAAAGAGCTGCGCCTACGCAATTGGGAGCCACTGCCGGTCGACCCGGCCGAGCTCGCGAGTGTCGTCCTGACGCACGCCCATCTCGATCACACCGGGTACCTGCCGCGACTGGTGGCCAACGGCTATCACGGCCGAGTGTTCTGCACGCCCGGGACGTCCGATCTGTGCAAACTGGTGCTGCCGGATTCGGCGAGACTGCAGGAGGAAGATGCGCGAGAGGCGAACAGGCTGCACTATTCGAAGCACAACCCGGCACTGCCGCTGTATCGCGAGTCCGATGCGTTTCGTGCCCTCTCGCAGCTGCAGCCGTTCGGTTTCAATCGGCCATTTTCGGTGATCGACGGAGTCGATCTCGAATTCATCAATGCCGGTCACCTGCTCGGCTCGGCGTTCGTCAAGATGACGATTCGGGGCGGGCCGACCGTGCTATTCGGCGGCGATCTTGGACGGTACTCGCGCCCCGTACTGCCCGATCCGTCAACGCCGCCGCAAGCCGATGTGCTGCTGCTGGAGTCCACATATGGCGACCGGATTCACGAGGCAGACGATCAAGGTGCGCGTCTCGCGGCTATCATCAAGGATACGGTCGCCCGCGGCGGCAAGCTCATCATTCCCGCGTTCGCAATCGGCCGTGTCGAGGAGGTGTTGTACTGGATCAGGAAGCTGGAGGATGACGGCAAGATTCCCAAGCTTCCCGTTTTTCTCGACAGCCCGATGGCGCTCGACGCGCTGCGGTACTACGCGAGCCGCGCGAGCGAGCTCGATCCTGACATCCAGACGGCGGTCGAAATCCGCCGGTTTTTAACGGCCCGGTTTCAGCCGGTCTCATCGGCGCAGCAGTCATCGGAGCTGGTCCGCTCGAAAACTCCATCGATTGTGGTTTCGTCGAGCGGAATGGCCACCGGGGGCCGTGTGCTCTATCACCTGCAGGGTGCGTTGCCCGACAAGCGCAGCACGGTGCTGTTTGTCGGCTATCAGGCCGCGGGCACACGGGGCCGGATGCTCATCGATGGCGCGCGGGAAGTGAAGATCCGCGGGCAGTTTGTGCCGGTCAACGCACGCGTCGAACGCCTCGACTCGATGTCGGCCCACGCCGATTCCGAAGAAACCATCCGATGGCTGGGCGGCTTTACCAAGCCGCCGGCCAGGACTTACCTTGTGCACGGCGAGCCCGGGCCGATGGATGCGCTCAAAGTGACAATTGAGTCGCGTTTGCAGTGGACCGTGCATACCCCGGCCCACCTCGAGCAAGTGGAGTTAAGCTGAACGGGTTGATGCTGAGAGGGTTTGTCACGATGACGGTTGCAGCCATGTCGATATCGTGCTCGGGTGCCACGTCGACACCAGCCGGGTCCGACCTGACGGTCAGCACCCCGGCAAACGGCGGTACCAGATCGGACTCAGCGCCGCCTCTCGGGTCAGCTTCTCAATCAGACCGTAAGTATCTCCTCGAACGCGTAGACGATGCCGCCATCGTCCAGCTGTACGCGGACGGGTTCGAGGCGCTGCCGGAGACAGAGCGCATCCTGACGTGGCATCTGTATCAGGCGGCTATTGCCGGCCGCGATATTTTTTACGACCAGCGCTTTGCGCACAACCTCGACATGCGCGACGTGCTTGAGGCCATCATCACACATCCGTCCGGCGATTCCCGGACGCTCGCCGAGATTCAGCGCTACACGAAGCTCTTCTGGGCCAACACGGGTCCGTACAACAACCTCACCGCACGGAAATTCGTGTTGAGCTGCACGCCAGGGCAGTTTGCGGCGGCAGCCCACGCGTCGGCGGCCAAGGGCGCGAAGTTTCCATTGCGCCACGGAGAGACCCTGGATCAGCTGCTGAGCCGGCTCGAGCCGATGTTTTTCGATGCGTCTGTGGATCCCTCTGTGACGACGAAGACGCCGGTTGGGGGAAGAGATATTTTGTCGTCCAGCGCGAACAACCTGTATGTGGGAGTGACCGCCGGCGAGCTCGAGACCTTCGACGAGCGGTACCCGCTGAATTCCAGAGTGGTGAAGAAGAACGGCAAGATCGTCGAAGAGGTGTATCGCGTCGGCGGCCGCTACGATCCACAGATTCGCGACATCATCGGCCATCTCGACGCCGCAATTCCGTACGCGACCGAGTCGATGGCCAAGGCGCTTCGAGCGCTCATTCAGTGGTACCGCACCGGCGAAGAGCGAGACCGCCGCGCGTACGACATCGCGTGGGTCGCCGACACGGCATCGCCGGTCGACACAATCAACGGCTTTACAGAGGTCTATCTGGATGCGCGCGGTATGAAGGGCGCCTGGGAAGCATTGGTCTATTACGTGAACCGGACCAAAACCGCGGCGATCGAGAAGCTGGCGGCTGAGGCGCAGTGGTTCGAAGACCACATGCCCTGGGATCGGCAATATTGCAAAGACAACGTGCGAGGTGTCACCGCGAACGTCATCGACGTGGTCATCGAGACCGGCGACGCCGGCCCAATTACGCCCATCGGCATCAACCTGCCGAATGAGCAGGAAGTCCGTGAGAAATATGGCAGCAAGTCCGTCTCGATTGCGAATGTGAACGAGGCGTACGACCGTTCGATGGACGAGGGCTTCCGCAACGAGTTCTCGTGGTCGCCCGAGGAAGCGGCGCGCGCGAAAGCGTGGCACGGGTTCGCGCACGAGCTCGCCACCGATTTGCACGAGGTGATCGGCCATGCGTCGGGGCGGCTGAACCACAACCTGCTGGGTTGCATGCCGCAGACCGCGCTCAAGGAGCAGTACTCAGCGGTCGAAGAAGCGCGGGCCGATCTCGTGGCGTTGTATTTCCTTCCCGATTCGAAGATGGTCGAGATGGGTCTCGTGCGCGCCGAGGACCACGATGCCGTCGTTCGGGCCGAATACGAAAGCTATGCGCGTACGCCGCTCGTGCAGTTGCGGCGCATCCGCGAGGGCACGACCATCGAGGAAGACCATATGCGCAACCGCCAGATGATCGTCAACTGGTTGATGGCGAACACGAAGGCCATCGAGCGGCGCGTGCGCGACGGAAAGACCTACAACGTGATGGTTGACCCTAAGGCATTTCGTGATGGCGTCGCCAGGTTGCTCGCTGAGGTACAGCGGATCAAGTCCAATGGAGATTATCCTGCCGCCAAGGCGCTGTTCGAGCGCAACGGTATCTTCTTCGATCCCAAACTCCGCGACGAGATTGTGGCGCGCGTCGACAAACTGAAGCTCCCGTCATACACGGCGTTCGTCCAGCCCAAGCTGCAGCCGGTGCGCGGTGCCGATGGCGCCGTTCGTGATGTCACGATTACGTATCCGCAGGATTTCACCAGGCAGATGCTCGAGTACTCGGAGGCCACGAGAGCTACTCGCGAGCAGTTTCGTGAGTCTCCTCATCGGCAGGTTCAGGCTCGGTGATGTTCTCCGCGCGGTTGAGGCAGTCTGGCGCCCGCAATCGGCTCGCCGTCGCGCTCGACCGGCGCCGCGCCGCCGGACTCCCGATTGTCGACCTCACGCTTTCCAACCCCACACGGGCTGGGATCTCGTACCCCGCGGCGCTGCTCGAACCGCTCGCCCAGACACGAGCGCTGTGTTACGAGCCCGCACCGTTCGGCCTTCGCTCGGCACGACAGGCGGTGGCCGACGATTTCGCCCGCCGGGGAACTCTTGTTCCGTCGAACCGAATCGCGCTGACCGCCAGCTCAAGCGAAGCGTACTCGCTGCTATTCAAGCTCCTGTGCGATCCCGGAGACGCCGTTCTCGCGCCGCGTCCCAGCTATCCGCTGGTCGAGCACCTGACAGAGCTCGACGGCGTCTCACTCGATCACTACAGCCTCGAGTTTCACGGTCGGTGGGCCGTCGACGTTCACGGGCTGCGTGAAAAATTGTCGGCGCCCACCGGAGCGCGGATACGCGCCATCGTCTTGATTAGCCCGAACAACCCGACCGGGTCGGTGATGAACGACGACGAACTGGATGCGATCGCATCGCTTGCACGGGATCAACGTCTGGCCCTCATAGCCGATGAGGTGTTTGCGGATTATCCGATTGCGGGCCCTCCTCCTGCCAGCGCCCTCCGCCAGGAGACGGCGCTGACCTTCGCACTTGGCGGGTTGTCCAAATCCATCGGCCTGCCTCAGCTGAAGCTTGGATGGATTGGTGTTGGCGGTCCCGCCGGCCTCGTTGAGGAGGCGATGGAGCGCCTCGAAACGATCAGCGACGCGTATTTGTCGGTCTCCACGCCGGTGCAGGTGGCGGCCGCCAACCTGCTGGAGGCCGGCGCCGCGGTTCGGACCCAGATTCAACAACGAGTGCGGGAGAACTACGCGTCCCTCAGCGGCATCGTGTCGGATTATCCGGCTTGTTCGGTGATGCCCATCGAAGCTGGATGGTACGCCGTGATACAGGTACCATCTGTTCAGTCCGAAGAGATGATCGTGCTCGACGTCCTCGACCGTACTGGCATCCTGGTGCATCCCGGGTATTTCTTCGACTTCGAACGCGAGGCGTTCCTCGTCATCAGTCTTCTTCCCGAACCGGCCGTGTTTGCCGAGGCCGTCCAAGCCCTGATGGGCGAGATCGGCTGCATTTCATGATGCCGCGACGCAGGGCTGGTATCAGCGTTCCGCTGTTTTCCCTCCGTTCGACGCGCAGTTGGGGCCTGGGGGAGATCGGCGACATCCCGTTTTTCGCGGATTGGCTGCGCGCCGCGCATCAATCGGTTCTTCAGATTCTTCCGCTCAACGAGCTGGGACCGGCAGAGTCGTCTCCGTATTCGGCGCTGAGTGCGATGGCAATCGATCCGCAGTTCATCAGCATCTGGATGATGGATGACGGCGAGGTGTTTGAAGACGTCTGGAAGCCCGAGCTGGATGCGCTCCGCCATTCGCCCAGAATCGACTACAGCAAGGTGCGAAGTCTCAAGGTCCGCGCGTTGAAGGCATCCTTCGATCGTTTCTTCGAGACCGAGTGGCTTCTCGACACGGCGAAGGCCTGCTCTCTCCGCTCGTATGCCACCGCGGAAGCGTGGTGGCTTGATGAGTACAGCCTTTATCGGGCGTTACGCGCGCGGGCAGGCGAGCGGCCGTGGACGGAGTGGCCGGGCGAGCTTCGCGACCGCGATCCGTCGGCGCTCGCGAGCTCACGCGTCGACCTGTCCCGCGAGATTCTTTTTTTTCAGTACGTCCAGTGGATCGCAGCCAAGCAATGGCAGGCCGTACGCACAGGGACCGAGGGCATCGAAATTCTCGGCGATTTTCCATTCATGGTGACGAACGACAGCGCAGATGTCTGGAGCCGCCGGCAGGAATTCATGCTGGACGCGTCGGTCGGCACACCGCCAGATGCGTTCAGCGAAACGGGCCAGGAATGGGGGCTGCCGCCGTACAACTGGGAGAAGGCGCGGGCGAACGATTTCGACTGGCTACGCATGCGCGCACGAAGACAGGCGGATCTGTACGACGGGTTTCGGGTCGATCACCTCGTCGGTTTCTATCGGACCTACGTCCGTCCGCTCGATGGCGGGCGCGCGTACTTCATGCCGGCTGGAGAGCCCGCGCAGACGGCGCTGGGTGAAGCGATGATGCGGATCATGATGGACACCGGGGCTGATGTGAGCGTCGAGGATCTCGGGACCGTCCCCGCCTTTGTTCGCGCATCGATCGCGCGCCTTGGCCTCCCCGGCTACAAGGTGCTGCGGTGGGAGCCCGCAGACCCCGCGCAATACCCGGCGGCGTCGGTTGCGATGACGGGCACACACGATACCGAGACGGTGGCGGTCTGGTGGGAATCGATGACGTCCGAGGAGCGTAAGCGATTCGGGATGTATTCAGCGCAATTCGATGCCGCGGTTCGCGACAGCATCCTCGATCAGATCTACAACTCTGGATCGAATCTCGTCCTGCTGCCGATACAGGACATCTTTGGATGGCGCGATCGCATCAATCATCCGGCGACTATCAGCGACGCAAACTGGACCTACACGCTTCCGTGGCCAGTGGACCGTGTGACGCAGGAACCCGACGCCATCGAACGCGCCCATCGACTGGCGGCGTGGTGCGAACATAGCGGACGCTGGAACGGGAGTACCGACGTCGACGACTAGGATTTTACAAAAGCGTCATTTCACGTCTGGCCTTGTAAGTCGCTCCCTGACAGAGGTGGCGTTTCAGGCCTGAAAAGTCCGATCGGCATTGGGCACAGATTCCGCTGTACGAGCCCTGTGGACGTGTCTGCCGCCAAGCCCCTGTCTGCTTCGGATGAGGTCCTCTTCAGAGATGGCCTGGGCGATCGTCTTCTCGTCCGAGATAATCAGGGGCGTCCGATTCACGAGTCGTTGCTGATTCGGTCGGAGCTCACATCTATCCCTTCCTTCGAATTTGCGCTCAACGAGCGGATCTGGCTCGTCGAGAAGTTCGATCACCCCGCCTTCCTCACCGTCCGCAACATCGTGCGTATGCCGGGCCGGCTGGCGAGTATCAGTCTGGTTCACAATCTGACGGGCGGAACGCGCCTTTCCGAAGTTCTGACACGCGCAGAGTCGAGCGGCCTGACGATCGCGGCGCCCGCGGCGCTGTTTATCGTGAAGGAACTGCTCGACGGGATCGCCGAACTCCACCGGCAAAGCGGCGAGCTCGCGCATGGGGCGCTCGCCCCCGAGCGCGTCGTGCTCGCGGACGCCCAGGTGCGCATTGCCGACTACGTCCTCGGCGCGGCCATCGAACAACTCCGCTACACGCAGGAACGGTACTGGAAGGAATTACGGGTCGCGGCCGGCTCGTCGGCCGGCGGCGTGCGCCTCGACCGTCCTGTCGACGTCGCGCAAATCGCCATGATTGCCGTGGCCATGTTTGCCGGCCGCCCGTTGCGCGAAACAGAGCATTTGGGCGGTCTCGGCGATGTGCTGATGAGCATCTCGCTGCCGCCGCCGATTCGCGCCTGGCTCTTGAAGGCGCTTCAAATGGATACGCGCCGGGTATTCATCCATGCGGGCGAAGCGTCCAAAGCACTGGACGAGGCTCTCGCCGAGGCAGGCATCCGCCCGTCACGAAGAGATGTCGAGCCGTTGATCGGAGGTCGAGCCGTGGTGACGCCCTTCAAGCAGGCCGCGAATCACAGACCAATTTCCGTGGCGCCGTCTGCGTCTGCCGTCTCGCTACCGCCGAAGCTGGCGCTCGAAACGAAACCTGCCCTGGCACCAGCGAAGGCCAAACGTGACACGGGGAATGCGCGCGCCGTCGATCCGCGCCTCTTCACCTGGCAAGGCAGCGCGTTTGCGGAACAACGGAAACCTGCGAATCCACGATTGAGGCGCTGTCTGTGGATAGGGCTGCTGCTCATTACGATGGTGAGTGCGTTCACCGCCGCGCAATACATTCCACCGCCTGAGTGGCTGTTTTCGAAAAACGGCACTCTCGTCATCGAGTCGAATCCGCAGGGTGTGGCTGTTTGGGTCAACGGGCACTCACACGGCGTGACGCCTTTGACCCTGAGAGTCCAGGCCGGCGTCCACGAGGTCGAACTGCACGGCCCGGGCAAACCCAAGCTCTTCAAAGTGCACGTCACACGCGGCGATCGTGTGGCGCAGTACATCGAATTCTTCCGCCGGAACTGAGCGCACGGAGCGGCCAGCTTTCCTCTGTGATCCAACGCCGAGGCGTCCCGGCGTTTGTGCTCTCCGTCATATAATCAAAAGTTCGCGATGGCTGTCATCCGACCTTTCCGTGCGGTTCGCCCGGTTCCCGACGCCGCCCCGAATGTTGCCGCCGTTCCCTACGACGTCGTCGATACCGAAGAGGCACGCGCCCTCGCTGCTGGTAATTCGTTGAGCTTTCTGCACGTTTCACGCGCCGAGATCGATCTTCCGGTCGACACCGATCCCCACGACGACATGGTGTATCGAACGGCCGCAGAGCGTTATCGGGCGTTGAAGCGTGAGGCGCCGATGGTTCAGGAGGCGGAGCCGTCGCTCTATCTCTACCATCTCGATTACGGAGGCCACGGCCAGACCGGTGTGGCGGCCTGCTATTCGCTGGCCGAGTACGAAACCAGCGCCATCAAGAAACACGAGCGCACGCGGAAGGACAAGGAGGACGATCGCACGCGGCACATGATCGAACTGCGCGCGCAGACAGGTCCGGTTTTCCTGGCCCATCGTCCGAACGGTCAGATCGATGAACTGGCTCGACTTGTTCGCTCGACCGACGAGCCCATCATCGACTTCAAGGCGTTGGATGGCGTTCGTCACGCGATCTGGCACGTCGGTCAGGATCATGCGCGGGCCCTTGAACAGGCATTCAGGTCCGTCGACGCGCTTTACATTGCGGACGGTCACCATCGTGCCGCGAGCGCCGCACGGGCGCGCGAGGCGGTGCGTGAATCTCACGAGGCCGGGTTCTTTCTGGCTGTCGCGTTTCCGTCGGATCAATTGCGAATCCTTCCCTACAACCGCGTCGTGCGCGATCTGAACGGCATGACGCCGGATCACTTTCTCGGTGAAGTGGCACGCCGATTTGCCATGAAGTCGGGGCCTGCCGAGCCCTCACAGAAGGGCGAAGTGTCGATGTATGTGGGCGGACATTGGCACACGGTCGACCTGGAAAGCGGCGGTATCGCCGGCCGCAGCGTCATCGACCGGCTCGATGGCAATGTCGTACAGGAGCGCCTCCTGAAACCTATTCTTGGTATTCAGGACGTGCGCACCGACAAGCGCATCGACTTCGTCGGTGGCGCCAAGGGTACGCGGACGCTCGAGCAACTGGTCGATCGCGGCACGATGGCCGTCGCGTTTTCCATGTACCCGGTGAGCATCGTCGAGCTCATGGAGGTGTCGGATGGGGGAGATATCATGCCGCCGAAATCGACATGGTTCGAGCCGAAACTTCGAGACGGACTACTGATTCATGAAATCTGACCGAATCTTCAATTTCTCAGCCGGCCCGGCGGTTCTGCCGCTACCGGTACTCGAGCAGGCACAACGCGAGCTCGTCGCCCTTCCGGGCGTGGGCATGTCCATCCTCGAGGTGAGTCACCGCTCCAAGGTCTTCGAGGATGTGCTGTTTCGGGCCGAGGCCGACATCAGACAGCTGGCGAGCGTCCCTTCGAACTACAAGGTGCTGTTTCTGCAGGGCGGCGCGAGCTTGCAGTTCGCGATGGTGCCGATGAACCTGCTGACAGCAGATTCCACCGCCGACTATCTCGTCACCGGCGTGTGGGCCGCCAAAGCGGCCGAGGAAGCGAAGAAGATCGGCAAGGTGCATATCGCGGCGACGACCAAGGCCGAGCAGTTTACGAGGGTTCCGCGCGCAGAAGAGCTCGTGGTGACGCCTGGCGCGTCATACGTCCACATGACGTCGAACAACACGATTTACGGAACTGAGTGGAAGGCTCTTCCCGATGTCGGCGACATTCCGCTTGTGAGCGACACGTCTTCCGACATGTTCAGCCGGCCGATTGACGTCGCCGGGCACGCGCTGATCTATGCCGGTGCGCAGAAGAACATGGGACCGGCCGGCGTAACCGTCGTGATCATCCGAGAGGATTTGCTGGCGCGGTCGCCGGCGTCGCTTCCGGTCATGCTGAGCTACGCGGTGCACGCCGAGAACGGATCGCTCTACAATACGCCGCCGGTGTTTGCGATCTACGTCCTCGGACTGGTCATGCGCTGGTTGATCGCACAAGGTGGCCTCGACGCCGTGGCGAAGACGAACGAACGAAAAGCGGGCAAATTGTACGCGGAAATCGACCGGACAGGCTTCTACCGCGGCACCGCGCAGAAAGAGAGCCGCTCGCTGATGAACGTGACGTTTCGCCTTGCGAGCGAAGAACTGGAAAAGCAGTTCGTCAAAGATGCCGAGAAAGAGGGGCTGGACGGGCTGAAAGGGCATCGATCGGTCGGCGGCATCCGCGCGTCAATCTACAACGCGTTTCCTGAAGCGGGGGTCGACGCGCTTGCAGGTTTCATGCAGGAGTTCGAACGGCGGAACGGGTGATGTGGTAGGCTGTCGCCCGTGCTCCGGCAGCTCTTCTGGTGCCTGCTGACATCGACGCTCGTCACACAGGCTGCGGTGTTCAGCACGACTATTTTTCTGCACCGTACCGCCACGCACAAGGCCCTCGAGCTCCATCCGGCGGTTGCCTTCCTCTTCCGGCTCTGTTTGTGGATTACAACCGGCCTCTGTACCCGCGAATGGGTGGCCGTGCATCGCAAGCATCACGCTTTTACGGAGGTCGACGGCGATCCCCACAGTCCGCATTTGCACGGGTTCTGGTCGGTGCAATTCGGCAATGTCTTCCACTACCTGAAGGAAGCGAAGAATCCGGAGACGCTCGAGCGCTACGCCCGCGATATCCACGATGACGTGTTCGATCGCGTGGCGTTTCGCTATGGAATCGTCGGCCCGATCCTGGGCATCATCGGTCTCTGTTACGTACTGGGCTTCTGGTGGGGATTACTGGCGGCCGGCGTTCACCTGGTCATGTACGTGTTCGTGCTGTCCTCGTCCATCAATGGGCTGTGCCATTACATCGGCTACAGAAATTTCGACAACACGGCGACGAATATCAGATGGGTTGCCATGCTCACCGGCGGCGAAGGGCTTCATAACAACCATCATGGCCGACCTCGAAGCCCCAAGTTCAGCGCCCGTCCGAGCGAGATTGATCCGGCATGGCCGGTCATCCGGCTCCTGATCGCGCTCAGGCTCGCCCAGCCGTACAAAACCATCGACCAGATCTACGAGTGAGTGGTTCCGCCGCCGAATGATCGCCGGCGCCTGCGCCGCCTGCGTCTGCGCCGCGGCGGCTCGCCCGATGGCTGTTCTTCGTCCGGAACCTGTGTGGCGAATTCTGACTGATGGGTCCGCCACGACCCGACGAGCTCTGGCGAATTGCCATGAAGCTCGAGCCACATGAGCGCTGCGGGAAACGCGCTGCGATGCATGACGGCGCGTTTGTGCCGCGGTGACGCGTGTGTGTCTCGCAGATGGCGCTGCAGCATCAGAATCTGCCGCAGGAACTCCACGTCGCGTCGAGCGAGCGGGAGGATGCCGAAGCGCGCGCCCAGCTCTTTCGCTCGGCCGTGATGCTGCTCGAGAAGTCCGAGCGGGATGAGAAGCGAGCCAAGCAAAATGGCGTTGCTCAGCGTTTCGGGATTCCGCTTGAACGAGCGGCGGTAACCGTCGATGGCTGCGAGGGACTGCCAGAACGTTGCTGAGATGCGCCCGGGCACCTCCGGTGCGATGGCGGCAAGCAATCCCGTTTCAACCAGCGTGCGGAAGGTTCTCTCTGCGAAGCCGGCGCGCAGGACCTTGTAAATCTCCTCCATCAGCCGCGCCGGGGCGCTCCGTGCGAGCTCGCCGTGATACCGCCCGATGGCGCGAAGAACGAGTTCGTCGATTCTGAAGTCGAGACGGGCCGCCAGCGCAATCGCTCGCAGCATGCGCACCGGATCTTCCTGAAAACGTTCCTCCGGAATGCCGATGCATCGAATGAGACCATCGCGGATGTCCTGGAGCCCTCCGACGTAATCGATGATCGCGCGCGTTTCGATGTCATAGAAGAGCGCGTTCAGCGTGAAGTCGCGTCGAAACGCGTCTTCCTCGGGAGTGCCGAAGGTGTTGTCGTGATGGACGAGCAGATCGCCATCCTCGCTCGCTGCCGCTGAAGGCACGGGTACCGGGGTACTGCCACCGGCTCTTCCTCGGTGCCGGCAGGAATCTGGCGGCGGAAGGTTGCCACTTCGATGACCTTCAGCCCGAACTTGACGTGCGCCAGGCGGAAGCGGCGGCCGATGATCCAGCAGTTCCGGAACAGGCGCTTCACCTGATACGGATGTGCGGATGTGCCGACGTCGAAGTCCTTCGGTGTCCGTCCAAGGAGCAGATCTCGCACGCTGCCGCCGACCAGGTACGCAATGTGATTGAACTGGCGCAGGCGGTACAAGACTTTGAGGGCGTCGGCGTCTATCTGCTGGCGTGAGATCGGGTGATCGC
The DNA here is from genome assembly GCA_963761975.1 of Vicinamibacterales bacterium. Classification (GTDB taxonomy): domain Bacteria; phylum Acidobacteriota; class Vicinamibacteria; order Vicinamibacterales; family JAMQPK01; genus JAMQPK01. Next base: position 430,476 of record CAVXIR010000006.1, on the reverse strand, counting down.
GGCGCGGGATGATGACCGGCTCGGACATCTGGATGAATTCTACTAGGGCAGAGGGACGGGCGCAGAGGGCAGCGTAGTCACGATTTGGCGTCACGCCAGTTGGGACCGATACCGACATCGACCGTCAGCGGAACCACGAGCTGTGCGGCACCTTGCATCGCCCCTCGTACCTGCTCGGCCACGTCTGACGCGGTTTCTTCGGGAGCTTCGATGAGCAATTCGTCGTGCACTGTGAGGATCATTCTTGCGGCGTGTTCTGCGCTCGGCCCTTTGCCGTCCTCCGTGCCAGGCGCCAGCACCTCGTGCACTTTGAGCATGGCGCGCTTCAGGATGTCGGCGGCCGTGCCCTGAATGGGGAAGTTCACCGTCATTCGTTCGGCGCCCTGCCGAATCTGGCCGTTGCGACTGTTCAGTTCGGGTATCATCCGGCGCCGTCCGAACATCGTCTCGACGTACCCCTTTGTTCTGGCGTTCTCGAGCGTCGTATTGATGAATCCCTGCACGCGCGGATAGCCGCCAAAATATGCGTCGATGAACTCCTGTGCCTTGGCGGGCGTCACGCCGATATCTTTCGCCAGGGTAAACGCAGTTTTTCCGTAAAGCAGCGCGTAGTTGATGATCTTCGAACGGCGCCGCAGCTCGTGCTTGTCGAGGCCGCTTGCAGGCCCGAACACTTTCAGCGCCGTCCGATCGTGAATGTCCTCACCCCGCTGAAACGCTTCAATCAGGGCTTCGTCCTGCGCCAGGTGTGCGAGCACGCGCAGCTCGATCTGCGAGTAATCGGCTGAAATCAACACGAACCGCGGGTCGGCGATAAACGCGCGACGGATTTCCCGTCCCAGATCCGTGCGAATCGGAATGTTCTGGAGATTCGGATCGCTGCTGCTGAGGCGTCCAGTCGCCGCCACTGCCTGATTGAACGAGGTATGCACGCGTGCCGTGCGCGCGTGCACGAGCTGCGGAAGCGCATCGATGTAGGTGCCCTTCAGCTTCATCAGCGCACGCCACTCGAGGATCAGCTTCGGGAGATCGTGCGACAGCGCGAGCTCTTCGAGGACGTCGACCGCGGTCGAGGCCACGCGTGTCTTGCCGGTTCGTTTGGCGGTCGGGAGCTCGAGCTTCTCAAAGAGAATCGTCGACAGCTGCTTCGGCGAGTTGATGTTGAACTCTTCGCCCGCTAGCTCGAAAATCTTCGCGCTCCGCTCGGCCAGGTCGGCTTCGATGCGCTGAGACTGGCGTGCCAGCGCGGGCAGATCGATGCGCACGCCGTGCTGCTCGATGTCGGCGAGCACGGGAACAAGAGGAAGCTCGAGATCGCGAAGAAGCGGCTCCAGATGCTCCTCGCGGAGCCGTGCGCCGAGCTTCTGCTCCAGCTGCCAGGCGAGGTCCGAACGCTCACCAGCGAAGCTCAGGAGCGCTGCTGCGGGGAGATGAGGGAGCGCCATGGCCTTCTGCCCGGTCCCGCAGATGTCTTCCTGGGTGAGCGCCTTGTATCCCAGGTATTCGAGGGCGATCTCCTCGATCCCATGGCTCGTTCGTGTTGCGTCGAGCACGTAACTGGCCAGCATCGTATCGAACGCGAGGCCCTTCAGCTCGATACCCTCGTGCCCGAGCATCATGAGGTGGAACTTGAGATCGTGGCCCAATTTCGCGATCGACGGGTCTTCGAGAATGCCTTTCAGCGTCGCGAGCGCCGCGGGTCCGTGAATCGCCGACGGCTCGTCGAGGGCCGTGTGGCCGATGGGCAGATATCGAGCCCGGCGTGACTCCGTGGAAAAAGCAATGCCGACGAGCGAGGCGTGCATGCCTCCCGCGGAGTCGCCGATGACGCTCATCGCAAACCGGCCGGCGCTCTGCAGCTCGGCGGCGAGAGTGGCGAGTTCCGCTTCTGTCGTGATGATACGGTAATCGGTATCGACAGTGTCGGCGGTCGGTGCGTACTCCGTGACGAGCGAGCGGAATCCGAGCTTGGAGAAGAGCTCGAAGCACTTCTGGCGATTCGGACCGCGATAGTCGAAGCACGAGACGTCGACGGCTGGCAGCGGTACGTCGGTTCGAATGCGAAGCAGCACGCGGCTTTCGCGTGCCGAATCGGCATACGTCGTCAGGAGCTCGCGTTTCTTGCCGCTCAGCTTCGGCGCCTCTTCGAGCAGGGCATCGAGCGACCCATGCGTCGAGATCAGTTCGCGCGCGCCCTTCTCGCCGATGCCGGGAACGCCTTTGATGTTGTCGATCGAGTCGCCCATCAGCGCCAGCACGTCGATGACCTGCTCGGGCGTGACACCAAACTTCGTCTTCACGGCTTCTGCGTTGTACCACGCGCCTTCGTCGCGCGGGTTGAATACGCGGATGCTTTTCTCGTCGTCCACCAGCTGAAAAAAGTCCTTGTCGCCCGTCACAATCACGGCCGGACGGCCCTCGGCGACGGCCCTCATGGCCAGCGTGCCGATGACATCGTCCGCTTCGAAGCCCGCGAAGGTGAGCACCTGGACGCCGAGCGCCTCGCACGCTTCATGCACGAAGCCGATCTGTTCGGCGAGATCGGACGGCATCGGGGCGCGGTTGGCCTTGTAGTCGTCGCGAAGCTCCGATCGAAACGTCGGCCCGCGGAGGTCGAATGCCGCCGCCATGCAGTCGGGGTGGTGATCGGCGACGAGCTTGCGCAGCATTGTGACGAAGCCATAAATGGCGTTGGTCGACCGGCCGTCCGGACCAGTGAGACCGCGTATCGCGTGGTAGGCGCGATACATCTGGTTGCTGCCGTCGATCAGATAAAGGGTGGGTTTCGCCAAGCGGTCCGGAAGCTATCTAAGTCAGTATATCATTTGGAGTTATAGGCTTTGAGGTGTGAACCCGGCCGTTTCAGTCGCTAATTCGGTGTGGTGGGTAGTTTGCCTGATTCTTGTCTAATGCGAGCGGGGCTGAAAGCGAGTTAGGAGGGAAGTTTCAAATCGAAGTTCGAATCGGCTGCGCGTTGAGCCGATCTAGGTTTCCTGAGATCGCCGGTCCTTGCGTTCGCTGGTTGCGGCGTCTGAATCGGCCTTGGCAGACTGGGGCGGATGTCGCGGCAGATCGACGATGAAGATGCAACCAGAACCCGGCAGGTTGCGCACGTAGAGACGGCCTCCGTTCGCGACGACAGCCCATTGGCTGTAGGCCAGTCCCAGACCGAGGCCGGAGCGGTCGGACCCTCGCTGCTCGAACGGATGGAACAATTCAGCGCTCGTTCCCTCAGGCAACCCGCCGCACTCGTCCTGCACCTCCACGCGAATGCGATCATTTGACGTCGCTGTCGTAAGCGTGACTTCAGATCCGCGTCGAGTGAACTTCATGGCGTTCTGGAGCAGGTTGTTGATTGCGGCCGCGAGATGCTGCTGATCTCCCAGGATCTCGGCGTCATCACCGGCGGATATCACCTTCAGCGTGACACCGTGGCTCACGGCGTCCAGGGTAGCGGAGGCCGCGATCTCTTCGATAAATTTCGCGAGAGAGAAGACCTTTCGATGCTGGCCGCTGTGGGCGTGCCGCACCTCGGCGATTGACTCGTTGATGAGCGCTTGCAATCCGGCTAAGCTCCGGCGCAGCACACCCGCCGTGCTCCCCTTCAGCGCGACGTTCCCGGTCAACAGCGCTTCGGATGCAAACGTGGCCGTCTGGAGGAGGTTCCGGAGTTCGTGAACAAGGAAACCCAGCCGTGCGTTCTCGTCGGCAAGCGTTGATTCGATGCGTTCAGACCCGTAGGCCGTGACGGCATCTGCAATGGCATCGTCGAGACAGCGGTTCAGCGTGCGAAATTCATCGGCGTCGATAGGTGCATGGGTCTCGACCGCAATCTCGGTCACGGTCTGACACACGTCGCCATAGTCGTGCACGACCTGGCCCACGGTAAACCCACGCTTCAACAGATCGTGACCGTGAAGCGTCGCGCTCCTGCCGATTTCGGGAGTCGGCGTTTCTTGATGCCGCAGCGCCTCGACAACTTGGTCGAGAAACAAAGGCACTCCGTGGTTGATCTCCGATTCAGTGGGTGTCGGAATCAACCGCGCTGCGACCTTCGCTCGACATCTGTCGATGATTTCTCCACGATTGTGAGTGATGAAGTCGTAGAGCATTGCAGATACCGGTACTGTTCTTGGTCAATGAACACTGTTCAAAACGATACAGTTCTCTCTTTTATTTTGCGTGGTCTTCATCCAGACCGTGCCGAAGTCCAACAAACGGTTATGCCCGACGCAGCCCGCCTGTCACTAACAAGACAATCAGCACGAGGAGAATGATCCCGCCAAGACTTCCTCCTACTAACGGGCCACCTGCGTAAAATCCGCCGCCGCCGACCAGTAACAGAAGGATCAGCAGGACAACTACGATATTCATAGCGCACTCCTCTCGGGTTTCCGGCGCGCGGTCATACCGCGACCCTTGGACGATATCGCGCACTCTCTCGCCTGGCTGTTCGAGATTGCACACGACAGTTGAGCCAGGATGCCTCCATAAAGTGCCTAAATCCAATACATCCAGTGCATTAGGGACTATTGCTAACGCATTTGTGTGCTAGTGTTGCGCGCTTGTCGAAGCCCCCAGAGCACGCCACGCCTTGTCCTCGCTGCGGTTCGACGATGACCGGCATCGTGAAAGCGCGAAGCTGGGACCCGCCGTCGTACGTGTGCGCGGCATGCGAGCACATGTGGGAACCCACGAACACGCCGACGAAGTAACGCGCTGTCCTCGAAGCCCTCTAAGAAAGTTCAAATACACCAGACCAACCAACCATCATCAACCACAACCGCCACCAGCCCACTCAGTGATCGGTGACGACCCGAAGCAAACAGCAGCAGACTCTCCGAGACCGATCTATTCCTTGAAACGGTTGTATCATTTGGAGTTATGGCTTTCTGGCAGCTTGTGGGCCTGGTGCTCCTCGTCCTGGCGTCTGCCGGGTGTCAGAAGCTCGGCCTCGTCAAACAGTATGAGTACGACGAGCGGGTCGAGCTGTCGCTCGACGGCTCGGCGATTGTCGATATCAACGCGTCGATTCCTGCGCTCGTGGCCCTCCGCGGTGCGACACTGAGCGTGGATCCTGAAGCCCGATTCGACCGCCAGGCGTTCGGTCGCCTCTACGAGGGGCCCGGGGTGCGTGTGCGCGATGTCAACGCATTCAGACGCCACGGCCGGCGCTTCGCGCATGTGCGTCTCGAGGTGAGCGACATCGCACAGCTCCCGCGTCTGACGCCGCTCTCGTGGTCGCGTTATCGACTCGACCGGCTGGAACAGGAGTTCCGTTTCGTCCAGGAAGTCGGTCCCGCCGTTCGGCTGCAGGTTGGCGACGTGGGCTGGACAGGCGATGAACTGATCGCGTTTCGAGTACTTCTTCCGAGCCGGATTAATTTTCACAATTCGCCGCTTGGCGTCGAACGAGGCAATATCCTTGTCTGGGAGCAGACGCTTCGCGATCGACTGGCGGGAACGCCGCTTCGCATGGAAGCGCGGATGGAAACCGAATCGATTCTCTACCGGACGCTCTGGCTCTTCGGCGGAACATTCATCGCGGCAATGGCGGCGCTGGCCCTCGTTATCTGGTGGGTTGGCCGTAAGGGAAGGAGCGTAGTTCCCGCATGAGCTCGTTTTCATCAGGCGCGAAGCCCGCGGTGTTGCGCTGCAGCCGCTGCGGCACATTTGTCGACTGGATCGACGCGCGTGCGCAAGTGGTGTGCGGCTGCCGGCCGCGCATCGAGCTGCCGCCGGTGCTCGTGCGCGAGGCTGCCGATGCCGAAAGAGAAGCCGCGCTCGAGTTGTTCAGGCGCGATTTCGGCCGCAGCGGCATCGTCGCTTTCGGCCAGCTGATGGATCTCGACGCCTCGCCGGCGCTCGTCGCCGAGATGAACGGAGAGGTGGCCGGCGCCCTCGCGTACCGTCTAGTCGACACCGGCCTGCATATCGTTGCCCTGGCGACCGACCCGATGTGGCAGCGCTCGGGAGTGGGAAGCTACCTTGTCGCAGAGGCCGAGCTTCTGGCGCGCCGTCTGAATATTCCTCGTGTCATCGTCTCGATGACCAACGACAACCTGCCATCGCTGTACTTCTATCAGCGCCGCGGATACTTCGTAGCCGAATGGATTCCGAACGGCGCCGCAAAACTGTCGAAAAGCGCGAGCCTCGCCGGTTTCGGCGGCATCCCGATTCGCGATGAGGTGAGGCTCGAGAAGACGCTGGCCCTGTTAGACATGTAGGGCCTGTTAGGCATGTAGGCGGGTCTTGTTCTGTAGACCCGCCTATTCTTTGCATTGTTGGGCTTCGATCAGCTCTTCGAAAGTCCACCGGTCCGAACCAAGGTACGGATACTCGATGGGCGTGATCACCAAGCCTGCTCTTACTGGATTGTTCAAGAGATACCTCGCAATCGTCATCGAGTCATCAATCTCTCGGAGAACGCGATCGTAGTAATCCTCTTGCCATAATGGTCCACCCTTCGCGCGAGCGTGTGCCATTCCAGAGCGCTGCTTGGCGAGCTTGCAGAAGCGTTTGAAGTTTGAACGATCCGCCAGACCTTCGACCAGAAAGTGGCCGTGATCCGGCATGTAACAGTACGCCAAAATTTCAAACGCTTCCTCCTTCGAAGTTCTCCTGAATTGCAACACCGTTTCTAAGACGGTTGTGGCATCGAGGAACGACTGTCTTCGTTGAAAGGTGCAAATCGTAAGGAAATACCGGTAGCAGCCCTTGTACGAGAAACCCGCGATGCGAGGTGGTCTGGACATGATGCCAACCACATTGGCAAAATCGATTCCTGCGGTGGCGCCGGGTCTAAAGAGCAAGACCCGGCCTACGTACCGACTTGCGCCTCGCGACTATTTCGGCGCCATGCGGATGGCGCCGTCGAGGCGGATCACTTCGCCGTTCAGCATCTCGTTCTCGATGATGTGCTTCGCGAGCGCGGCGTATTCGGCCGGTCTGCCGAGACGTGGGGGGAATGGCACCTGTGTCGCCAGGCTTTCGCGGGCGGCCTGAGGCAGGCTGCTCATCAGCGGTGTGTCGAATATGCCGGGCGCGATTGTCATGACGCGAATACCAAACCGCGCCAGCTCGCGCGCGATGGGCAGTGTCATGCCGACGATGCCACCCTTTGATGCCGAGTACGCAGCCTGTCCGATCTGGCCGTCAAAGGCTGAGACCGACGCTGTGTTGACAATCACACCGCGCTCGCCGCTCGCAGTCGGCTCATTCGCGCTCATCATCGCCGAGGCCAGCCGAATAACGTTGAACGTGCCCGTGAGATTCACCTGAATGACGCGCTTGAACGCGTCGAGGGGATGGGGACCCCTGCGTCCGAGCACCCTTTCCGCAAGCACAATGCCGGCGGCATTGACCACGCCCCGCAGTGTGCCGAGTTGTGAGGCCGCGTCCAGCCCCCGCTGCACGCTCGACTCATCGGCGACGTCAACGGCCGAGAATCGCGCCCTGTCGCCGAGCTCACTGGCAACCTGAGCGCCACGAGCCTCGTTCAGGTCGGCGATGACCACTCGCGCGCCGGATTCCGACAGAAGACGCGCCGTCGCCTCTCCGAGCCCGGAGGCGCCACCCGTCACAAAGAAAACATGGTTCTCGATCTGCAAGGACTAGTGGACCGTTTCCGTCTTCTTCTCAGCCGTGTCGATCGCCCGGCGAACGGCGTCGTAGTCGTTTGGCAGCTCGACGGGCGTGTTTGAAAGCCTGGACATGCTGGCAAGCGTGCCCGAGTGATAGGCGACTTTGAAGTCGGTGAACTTGAGGCCGTTGGCCGTTGAAATGACGACCACGCGATCGTGCGGCCTGATGCGCCCCTGCTCGCGCAGCTTGATCAGCGCTGCGAGAGCGACGCCTGTGTGAGGACAGTTGAACATGCCTGTGCGATCGGCACGGGCCGAGGCATCGGCCAGCTCCAACTCTGTCGCCTGTTCGACAATGCCGTTGTACTTCTGCAACGCTCGGATGGCTTTTTTCACCGACACCGGGTTCCCGATCTGAATCGCCGAGGCGAGCGTCGGCTTGGCCGTGATCGGATTGAATTCCCAGTTGTTCTTGTACGCCAGATACAACGGGTTGGCGGCAGCGGCCTGTGCGACGACGATTCGCGGACGCTTGGCAATCAGACCCAGCGCTTCCATCATGTCGAAGCCGGCACCGAGTGCGCTGACGTTTCCGAGATTCCCTCCTGGGATGATGATGACATCCGGCACGGACCAGTCGAACTGCTGCACGATCTCGACGCCGACCGTCTTCTGGCCCTCGAGTCGAAGGCTGTTCATCGAGTTGGCGAGGTAAACACCCTCTTCGACCGACAAACGCTGGACGATGGCCATGCAGCCGTCGAAGTCGGTGTCGAGTGACAGCACGAGGGCGCCGTTGGCGAGCGGCTGCACGAGCTGAGCAGTCGACACCTTGCCTCGTGGCAGGATGACGATGGTCGGAATCTCTGCGGCGGCGCCATACGCCGCCAGCGACGCTGACGTGTCGCCCGTCGACGCGCAGGCCACTGCGCGAACCGCTTTCTTGTCGGCAATCATCTGCCGCACCACCGAAACGAGCACCGTCATGCCGAGATCCTTGAAGGATCCGGTGTGCGACTGGCCGCACATCTTGATCCACAACTCGTCCATGCCGAGCTCGCGGCCGAATCGCTCGGCCCACATCAGATTGGTGCCGCCTTCATCCATCGAGACGATATTCTCGTCGCGGACGCCAGGGCAGACCCATTCTTTCTTGCCCCACACGGCTGAGCCGTAGGGCCATTCAGTGCGCTTGTACCGGTTGTCGAAGAGTTGCTTCCATTCCTCGGCGCTCCGGCCGCCAAGGGCTTTCAAGTCGTGCACGACTTCGAGCAGGTCGCCGCAGTTCGGACAGCGATAGAGTGGTTGCTCCAGATCGTATTCGCCGTCGCAGCCGGCGATGCACTTGAAAACGGCTCGGTATTCCATTGCGGGTCGCAAATATATTAGCTTAGACCCTCGATGACCGTCCGAAAACCCGTCGTGCTCATAACCGGCGCCAATGGTGAGATTGGCCACGCACTGGTTGCCAATCTTACGCAGAAACTCAACAAGGCCGTCGTCTCGCTCGACGTCAACGCGCTGGATCCGCACGTGGCCCGGCTGGTCCATCGGGAGTTCACCGGGTCGATCCTCGACACCAGCTTGCTCGAGCGCATCCTGTCCGAGTTCGAGGTCGACCTCATTTTTCATCTCGCTGCCCTGCTGTCGACCCGATCGGAGTTCACGCCGATGACGGCGCATCACGTGAACGTCGAAGGGACCCTCAACCTTCTGGAATTTGCGACCCGCGAGACCGAATCGCACGGCCGGCCTGTGAGATTCGTCTATCCCTCGTCGATTGCGGCATATGGGCTTCCCGATCTCGAGATTCGCCGCACGGCCGGCCGGGTTTGCGAGGACGACTGGAACAAGCCCATCACGATGTACGGCTGCAACAAGCTGTACTGCGAGCACCTTGGCCGCTACTACTCGAAACACTACAAGCAGCTGCTTGAAGCACGGGCACCAAGCATCGACTTCCGGTGCGTCAGGTTTCCAGGACTGATTTCGGCCATGACCGTGCCATCTGGTGGGACATCGGACTACGCACCGGAGATGATTCATGCCGCGGCCCGCGGCGAGCCCTATGCCTGTTTCGTCCGGCCGGATTCGAGAATCCCGTTCATGGCGATGCCCGACGCCATAGAGGCGCTGCTGAAACTCTCAGCGGCGGAGGTGGGCCGGCTTTCGTGCTCTGCTTACAACGTGCGTGCGTTCAATCCGTCGGCCGATGAAATTCGCGCCTCGGTGCTCCGAGCCTTTCCGGACGCGACGATCACGTATCACGTCGATGCGAAACGGCAGTGCATCGTGGATTCGTGGCCCGAAGACGTCGACGACACCGCGGCACGGCGTGACTGGGACTTTTCGCCGGCTTACGATTTCGAGCGGGCTTTTCACGAATATCTGGTGCCGAGTATTCGGAAGATGGTAAAGACAGAGCGCCAGAACCGCTGACTACATATTTATGATCGCCATCACCATCGCCAAGCCTGGGGGGCCTGAAGTCCTGCAGCCGGTCGAGGTCACTGTGCCGGCGCCCGGGCCGCGCGAGGTGCTGATCCATGTGACCGCGGCCGGCGTCAATAGGCCCGACTTGATGCAGCGCGAGGGTAAATATCCGCCACCGCCGGGGTCATCCGACATACCTGGCCTTGAGGTCTCGGGCACGGTTGTGGCGTGCGGCCCCGGAGTGACGCGCTGGCGTGAAGGCGACGATGTCTGTGCGCTGGTTTCGGGCGGTGGCTACGCTGAGTTCTGCGTCGCACCGGACGTGCAATGTCTGCCGATCCCCAAAGGGCTCGATCTCGTGTTTGCGGGTGGCGTGCCAGAGACGTTCTTCACGGTCTGGATGAATGTGTTCGACCGCGGCCATCTCCGAGACGGAGAGTCTTTGCTCGTGCATGGCGGCGCAAGCGGCATTGGCACAACGGCTATTCAGATGGCCCGCGCATTCGGCGCGCGCGTGTTTGCGACCGCCGGCACCGCCGAGAAATGCCACGCCTGCGAACGGCTCGGCGCGGAGCGCGCCATCAACTACAAGACAGAGAACTTCGTCGCCGCGGTGTTGGAGCTGACCGGCGGTCGTGGCGTCGATGTGATTCTCGACATGATTGGTGCGCCGTATTTTGCCCGCAATCTCGACCTGCTCGCGGTGGAAGGCAGGCTCCTGCAGATTGCCGTGATGCACGGCGCCAAAGCGGAGATCAATCTCGTCCGGCTGTTACGCCAGCGCCTCACCATTACAGGTTCGGTTCTGCGTGCGCGCTCGGTGCAGGAGAAGGGCGTCATTGCGAATGCGGTTGAGCGTGCAGTCTGGCCACTCGTCGAGTCAGGGAAAATTCGTCCCGTGATCTACGCCTCGTTTCCCTTGCGGCAGGCTGCCGAAGCCCATCGTCTGATGGAGTCCGGCAGCCATATCGGAAAGATCCTGCTTACGGTCTAGCGGTGTACGTGCGCGAGTAGCTGTTGCGGCTGTTCGTGACAGTGAACGAGCCATCCGTTCGGGCCGCCACTTTGATGTAATGCGCTGGCGAATGAGCGGCATTGCCACCAGGGCCGGCCGGAGGCGTCGCCGCAGCCGTCAGGATCGCGGCGAGCTGATCGCGCTCGTCGATATTCGCAATCATGACGGCAGGTGTGTTGTGCTCGACGCCGGCGGCGTACGACCAGTGCAGCTGCCAGATATCTTCCAGTCCCGGCGACGTCTCGAGCGTCTGGAAGGTCTGCACCGCACCGCCCTTGCGGGTGCCGTTGTTCATGATGGCCACGCGCGGTTGCAGCGCATGCACGGCCGCGGGCGAGCCGGACTGATCCAGACCGTGGTGCGTCGTCAGATACAGATCGATGGTGCCGATTTGGTTGGTCGGGCACATCAGCTGAAACTCGCGGCTCCAGGTCAGGTCGCCGAGATCGATCATGCGGAACCGCCCGTAATTCATGACGAAGCCGGCCGACTGATGGTTGTCGGGGTCGACCTTGCTCTCGTCGCGCTCTTTGTGGTTTGCGCAGAGCGGATTCGGCCTGCCGGCGCCGGGCGCCTTCGGCAGCGCCGTCTTGATGGGAACGCTGTCGCTCATCACGGCCGTCGTGTCTGTTCCGGTAAACGGGAGCTTGAAGCCCGGCTTGACGACCGTGCGCGGAATCGTCTTGTAAAACTCCGCGTAGGCCGCCTGGAACTTCTGGATGTTCGGCCGCTCGCCCTCGATCGAGGGACCGTGATCATAAAGATTCTTGATGGGAACCTGCTTCGCGATGTCGAACAGGCTGCCGTAGTGGTCGCCGTGATAATGGGTCATCCAGAAATGATCGATCTGTTTCACGCCGGCGAGCTTCAGCACATCCAGGATGCGGTTGAGATCGCGCTCGCCCGCGTTGCCGGCGTCGACAAGCAGTGTCTGACCGGCCGGAGAGACGAACAACGTGGCTTGTCCGCCTTCCGTGTCGATGAAATACATATCGAGGGTCTTTGCCGCAGGTGCCTGCGCCGACGAAACGATCGGCATCGCGCACACGGCCATCACGCACAGCAAGGACAAAGATCTACGCATGCGAGTATCCTTGGTCCGGCTGCAGCCGGACACTACGTACGGACGTTTTCGGGCTGCGATTCTAGGCCATAAGCAGCCCTGACGCGACTGGAGATTTGCAGATACGCGTACCAGGCGGCGTTGTGCAGGATGATGAAAATGGCGAGCGGAAGACGTGTCCCTGGAGGCGAGGCAGAGATATCGGCACGCGTCGACAAGCGAATGACGGCTTCGATGGCGAAGAGCATCAGTGCGAGCTTGGCCAGCCACACCGCACCGGGGCGCTGCCGCCACAGCGCGATGCCGGCGGCCACACCGATACTTGTGATGGCAATGCGGACACCCAGGAACAGCCACGACACGGTCGATCGCGACGAGAAGTTCCACACGGCAGACGCCGCGTGGAACGCGAGACTCGCTGGATTCCAGACCGCCAGAAGGACGACGAGAACGAAAATCCAGACCGGTGGCCGCGCCTCAGACGCGATCTTCAGGCGACCGCCGGCTCGACGCCTTCCTGCGACTTGGCCTTCCGCTTCACGAGCCGCAGACGCGCGCCCTCGATGTACACGTAGTACACCGGCGTGATGTAGAGCGTGAGGAACTGCGAAACGAGCAGCCCTCCCACGACAGCCAGGCCGAGCGGCCGCCGGGCTTCCGCACCGGCACCAAGTCCGAGGGCGATCGGCAACGTTCCCACGAGCGCGCACATCGTGGTCATCATGATCGGGCGGAAACGCACGAGACACGCCTCGTGAATCGCTTCGAGCGGCGACTTGCCGTGCTCGCGCTCGGCCACGGCTGCGAAGTCGACCATCATGATGCCGTTCTTCTTGACGAGTCCGACGAGCATGATGATGCCGACAAACGCGTACAAGCTGAGATCCGTCTTGAAGATCATCAGTGTCAGCAGGGCGCCGAAGCCCGCGGCCGGGAGCCCCGAGAGAATGACGAGCGGCTGCGTAAAGCTCTCGTACAGAATGCCGAGGACGATGTAGATCACGACGATCGCCATCACCAGCACCAGCCCGAGTCCCTTCAGAGATTCCTGGAATGCCTGAGCCGCGCCCTGGAACTTGGTGGTCACCGTCGCAGGGAGCGTCGTCGCGGCGGCCTGTTCGATGGCGTTGACCGCATCGCCGAGCGCATATCCGGGTTTGAGATTGAACGACAAGTTGACCGACGGGAGCTGGCCCGTGTGACTCACCGACAGCGGTCCGACGCCGGTTGTGACGGTCGCAACCGTATTGAGAGGGATGAGCTTGCCGCTGGTCGATCGCACGTACAGCATGGACAGCGCCGCTGGATCCTGCTGGAATTCCGGCGCGACCTGCAAGATGACCTGGTACTGATTGCTTGGCGCGTAAATCTGTGAGACCTGCCGTGTCCCGTACGCATTGAACAGCGCCGTCTCGACCTGATTGACGGTCAGCCCGAGCGCTGCGATACGGTCACGATTGAGGTTGATCTGAATCTGCGGATTGTTCAGCCGCAAGTCGCTGTTGACGTCCTCGATGCTCGGAATCTCGCGCATCGCCTGCTCAAGAATCGGTGCCGAACGGTAGAGCTCGGCGGTATCGGGATCCTGCAGGGTGAATTGGTAGTTCGCGCGGGCTCCACCCATGCCGCCGACGTTGATGGGCGGCTGATTCACCATGAAGACGCGTACGCCCGGTACCTGCGCGAGCTTTGGCCGCAGGCCGGCCATGATCTGATCGACAGACCGCGTACGTTCGGCACGCGGTTTCAAATCGACGCTGATGCGGCCCTGATTTGACGAGCTGGCACCGCCTCTTCCACCGCCGCCGTCGCCGACGCTGCTGCTGGAACCCGCGATGTCGGGGTCCTGCGCCAGAATCGCCGCGACCTCCTGCTGGTGGCGGACCATTTCTTCGTAGCCAATGCCCTGGATCGCTTCGATGCTCACGTTGAAGCGCCCCTGATCCTCTGAGGGTAGAAAGCCTTTCGGCACGATGACGAACAGGTACGCCGTCGCCGCCACGAGCAGCAGCGAAAACGCCATCGTGACGGCCCGATGCCTGAGGGCGAACTGCAGTGAGATGTCGTAGGCCCGCAGCGACCCATCGAACATACGCTCCGTCAGGTTGTAAAGCCGTCCGTGCTTCTGCCCATGAGACGTCTTCAGGAACCGGCTGCACAGCATCGGCGTCAGGCTGATCGAGACGAAGCACGAGACGAGAATCGCGACGCCGATCGTGACCGCGAACTCCTGCAGCAATCGGCCGACGATGCCGCCCATGAACAGGACGGGGATGAACACAGCCACGAGCGACGCGGTCATCGCGATGATTGTGAACTCAACCTCCTTGGCGCCGTCGAACGCCGCCCGCATTGCCGGCTTGCCCATTTCCATGTGGCGGCCGATGTTTTCCAGCATGACGATGGTGTCGTCGACCACGAACCCGATGCAGAGCGTCAGCGCCATCAGCGACAGGTTGTCGAGGCTGTAGTTCAGCAAGTACATCACCGCGAACGTGGCGATGAGCGACACGGGAAGCGTCAAGCTGGGGATAATCGTGGCCGTGACGCTGCGCAGGAAGACGAAGATGATGGCGATGACGAGGCCGAGCGCAATCAGCAGCGTCAGCTTGACGTCGTGGATCGATTCGCGGATCGACATCGAGCGATCCATTCGGACGTCGAGCGGCACCGAGGGCGGAAGCTGAGCGCGAATGGACGGGAGCAGCGCTTTGATGTCGTCGACCACCTGCACGACGTTCGAACCGGGCTGCTTCTGAATCATCAGGCTGATGTTGCGCATCCCCTGCCACCAGCTGGCCGTCTTGTCCTGCTCGACGCCGTCGTAGACACGCGCAACATCCCCGAGCCGGATCGGATTGCCGTTCCTGTACGCGATGACCATCGGCGCGTACGAAGAGGCATTCAAGAGCTGACCGTCGGCGAGCACCGTGAAGATGCGCTCGCGGCCCGCCATGGTACCGGTTGGAAGGTTCACATTCGACGACTGGATCGCATTGACCACTTCATCGATGCCGATGCCATGTGCCGAGAGCTTGCGCGGGTCGACGTCGATGCGGACGGCATACTTTTGAGGGCCGAAGACATTGACCTGCGCGACCCCATTCACCATGGAAATGCGCTGCGAGACGTTCGCGTCGGCGTATTCGTTCACCGTCGACAGCGGGAGTGTCGCCGACCGCATGACCAGCATCATGACCGGATAGTCGCCGGGGTTCACTTTGAAGTACGACGGCGGCGAAGGCATCTGCGGCGGAAGCTGCCGCGTCGCTCGCGCGATCATCGTCTGTACGTCTTGCGCTGCCGCGTCGATGTTGCGGCTCAGGTCGAACTGCAAGGTGATGCTCGTGCTGCCCTGCATGTTGGACGAGTTCATCGACGTCAGACCGGAAATTGTCGAGAACTGTTTCTCGAGCGGCAGCGCGACGGCCGACGCCATCGTCTCGGGACTTGCGCCGGGCAGCGAGGCGCTCACGGATATCGTCGGAAAATCGATGGCCGGCAGGTCGGCCACCGGCAATTCACGGTACGACATCACGCCGAAGACCAGCATGCCGAGCGTGATGAGCGTGGTGGTGATCGGCCGTTTGATGAACAGCGCTGAAAGGTTCATGAATCCGCCTTTTGGGTACCTGGGCCTTTGACGCTGATACGGCTTCCGGGTACCAGTCTCAACTGACCGTCGGTGACGATCGTTTCGCCGACTGTGACGCCTTCTTGCAGGATAGTCTCCGCACCCGCCGTTCGCTTCACCGTGACCTTGCGCATTTCCACGGTTTGATCGTTCTTCACGACGTAGACATATTGCCCTTCGGGGCCTGCCTGAACTGAGACCGACGGCACGACGATGGCCTGCGGATCGGTGGCAAGGCGGATGGTGACATTCACAAACTGTCCCGGCCACAGGTTGCGGTTCGAATTGGAGAATGTCGCCTTGATACGGATTGTGCCAGTCGTCTGATCGACCTGGTTGTCGACAAACGTGATGCGGCCCGCTGCGGCGGGTCCCTGGTCGTTCGGAGGCGTGGCGTGTACCTCGAGCTCGCGCTGGGCCATGTACCGGCGCAGGTCGGAGAGCAACGCTTCCGGAACGCCGAACGACACGTAAATCGGACTCACTTGATTGATGACGACGAGCGCCATCTGATCGTTGGCGCGGACGAGGTTGCCCGCGTGGACCATCAGCGCGCCCGTCCGTCCTGCGATTGGCGCGCGAATCGTGGCGTACTGAAGCTGCACACGCGCGTTTTCGACCGCTGCTGTGTTTGCCCCGACCACCGCGTCGAGTGCCGCCGCGGTTGTGCGCGCCGTGTCGCGCTGCTCGCGCGTGCCGACGCCGCGTTCAACCAGGTCTTCCATTCGTTGGGCGATGACTTTGGCATTTGCCGCCTGCGCGCTATCGCGTTGCAGGTTGGCTTCGGCCTGGTTCAGTGCCGCCTCCAGCGGACGCGGATCCAGCGTGAACAACACCTGTCCGGCCTCGACATCGTCGCCCGGCTGGAAATTGACGGCCTTCATTTCTCCCGTGACCTGGGCGCGAACCGCCACAGTGGAGAACGCCTCGACCGCACCCACGGCAGTCACCTCGAGCGGCATTTCTTTCTGCACGACCCTGTCAACCGTGACCGGCACTGCAGGTTGAGGGGGAGGGCCGCCTGGCGCGCCGGCATTGCTGGCTGAACAGGCTGGTAGCCCTACGCTTGCTGTTAAGACGAGCCCGAGAAGGACGCGATAATGTGTATCCATGAGTTCCATTGGGGGAAAAGCAGCATTTTAGCGAGTCGGGGCCCCCATTGAATAGCCTAAATTCTTCGGACGCCATACTATAGAGGTCCGTACTCCAAATGATTCCGCTGCGTATCGCATTCGATATGGATGGCACGCTGGCCGATCTGTCGTCGGCCTACGGCGCCCTGGAAGACCGAATTTTTGGCGCTGAGGTGGCAGATCACGAGCGCCCCGCCCCAGAGGCGCGTGAAGAGGAGCAGCACGTCGAAGAAGAAGGCGCGACGGCGGCGGCCGCCGCCCTGGAGATGAAGCGCAAGCAGGCAGAACGGCGCGCCGTCGCCCGGAAAGCCTCGCAGCATCGCGACCGCATCTGGCGCGTGATCGAGGCGACGCCGGATTTCTGGACGACGTTGAAGCCGATCGATCAGGACGCCATTAACCGGTTGAACCAGTTGACCAGCGAGCATCGCTGGGAGGTGTTCTTCATTACGCAACGGCCTGCGACGGCCGGCGGCACGGTGCAGTGGCAGACGCACAAGTGGTTGGTCGAGCACGGCTTCAGCATGCCCAACGTCATTCCACTGTCCGGTGGCCGGGGGAAAGCCGCAGCAGCGCTGCAATTGGACTACCTGATCGACGACACGCCGCAGAACTGCGTCGATGTGCTGTCGGATTCGTCGACGCGGGCGATTCTCCTCGTCGATCCCGACGATCCGATTGCCGAAGCCAGCGCCCGCCGGCTGGGTATCGGTACCGCTCGAAGCATCAGCGAAGCGCTCGATCTGCTCGTTCAGGCCACCGCGGCGCGTACCAATCCTTCACTCTTCGAAAAACTACGCAAACTTGTCGGCTGGAAGTAGTTGACGTCCTCCACGACGAAGACCGAAGTCATCGCCGGCGTCACGACTTTCCTGACGATGGCGTACATCATCTTCGTCCAGCCGGCTGTGCTCTCGACAGACTTTACGGGGAAGCCGACGGGTCTCGATTTTGGCGCGGTGCTGCTGGCCACATGCATCGTGTCAGGCGCGGCAACCATTCTGATGGGATTGTGGGCGCGCTATCCGATCGCCCTCGCGCCGGGCATGGGCGAGAACTTCTTCTTTGTTTCCGTCATCATGGCGCTGGCCGCCGCGGGAGTGGCGGAGCCGTGGCGCGCAGCACTCGGCATCGTATTCATCTCGGGCGTCATTTTTCTGATTCTGTCCGTGATTGGCGTGCGCGAGGCCGTGCTCGATTCGATCAGCCCCAGCATGCGTCACGCGATTGCGGCCGGCATCGGTCTGTTCATCGCGTTCATCGGACTGCGCAACGGCGGCATCATCGTCGCGCATCCGGGGACGCTCGTGACGATGACCCCGCACCTGGTGTCGGCCGATGTCGCGGTGTTTACTACAGGCCTTCTGACGGCCGCTGCGCTGCACATCCGCGGCGTGCGCGGCGCCATTCTGATCGGAATTTTTGCCGCGGCCGTCATCGCCGCGATGGCGGGAAAGATTCAGTACGCCGGGATATTCGGCCTGCCGCAGATCGGCACACCGGCGGCGTTTCGATTCGAGTTTTCGACGGCGTTCAATCCCCGCTGGCTGCCGTTTGTGGTGGTCTTCCTCTTCATGAACGTGTTCGACACCATTGGGTCGGTCATCGGCGTGACGCAGCAGGCCGGGTTGATGCGCGAGGGCAAACTGCCGAGGGCGGAGCGCGTGCTCGTTGTCGATGCTGCCGGTACGGTGCTCGGCGCTGCGCTCGGGACCAGCACCATCGTGACGTATATCGAGAGCGCGGCCGGCGTTTCCGCAGGCGGTCGAACGGGGCTGACGGCGGTCGTCGCTGGCGCGTTGTTTTTCGTTGCACTGCTCTTCAGTCCCCTGATCGGCATGATCGGGAACTACCTTCCGATCACCGCACCGGCCCTCATCATCGTCGGTGTGATGATGATGAGCAACGCGATGCGGATCGACTGGGACGATCTGTCGGAATCGGTGCCGGCATTCCTCACACTGGCCGGCATCCCACTGGCTTATTCAATCGCCGATGGCCTCGCGCTCGGGTTCATGAGCCATCCGATCCTCAAGCTGCTGACTGGTAAAGGACGCCAGGTTGGGATGGTGTCTTACGCCATCGCCGCGTTGCTCATCATTTATTTCGTATTCGTCCGCACCCGCCTCGCGTAGCTGGGAGGCGGGTCCAAAGAACAGGACCCGCCCTACGTAACCTGTAGGCCGGGTCTTGTTCTGTAGACCCGGCGTCATCAACTTTTGATTTAAGATCATCCGATGGCCACCGAAACTCCCGTCGATCCACGTACGCGCACGCGTGAGCAAATCCCGGAGGAATTCACCTGGAATCTGTCGGACATCTACCCGACCTGGAGCGAATGGGAGTCGGGGCTTGCCGAGTTCGACGAAAGGCTTGCGGGCTATGCGGACATCCGGGGCACGCTGGCCCAGGGTCCCGACCGCCTCCTGAAGGCGTTTCGCCTCGAGGATGATCTTGGCCAGCTTTCTTACAAACTCTGGTACTACGCTGGCCTCAACTACGATCAGGATCAGCGCGACAATTCGGCCAACGCGCGGCGGCAGAAAGTCCAGATTCTCTTCGCGAAGGCGGCTGAGGCGCGGTCGTGGTTCACGCCTGAATTGCTCCGCATCGAGCTCGCGACGGTGCGGTCGTGGATGGGCGCGAACCCGGACCTCGCGGTTTATCGCTTTGCGATCGAGCGTACTTACCACCAGCAGGAACACGTGCTCGACGAAAAGGGCGAGCACCTCCTGTCACTGTCTAGCCGCTTCGGCGACACGCCGAACGACATTCATTCAATGCTGGCGAACGCCGATATCAAGCATCCCGTCATCACGTTGAGCGACGGTCGGCAGGTGACGCTCACCTACGCGCAATACAACGCGTTGCTCCAGACCAACCGGCACCAGCCCGATCGCGCCGCGGCGTTTCACGCATTCCACGGCACGTTCGCAGCCAATCAGAACAGCTATGCGGCTGTCTACAACGGTGTCCTGCAGCGCGACTGGTTCATCGCGCAGGCCCGCCAGTTCAAGAGCACGCTCGAGGCGGCGCTCCACAGCAACGACATTCCGCCCGCGGTGGTCGAGAACCTCGTGGCCACGGCAAAGGCAGGAACGGAGCCCCTTCGCCAGTATCACCGTCTGCGCAAGCGTGTGCTCGGGCTGGAGACGTATCACGCGTACGACCAGCTCGTCCCCCTGATCGACTTCGATCGCAAGTACCGAGTACTCACACGTCATCGACGAAATTGTCGAAGCGATGAAGCCGTTGGGCGCCGAGTACCAGCAGAACGTCAGGAAGGCGTTCGACGGACGCTGGATCGATGTGTACGAGAACCCGGGCAAACGCAGTGGCGCGTACTCGGCGCCGGTGTACGGCGTCCATCCATACATGCTGCTGAACTACAACGACACACTCGATTCGGTGTTCACGCTGGCGCACGAGATGGGCCATTCGATGCACACCATGCTGTCGGAGGCCAACCAGCCGTTTGTGTATTCCGATTACACGATCTTCGTTGCCGAAGTGCCGTCGACCCTCAGCGAGATGCTGTACTTCGATCTCAAGCTGTCGCGCACGACCGATCAGCGCGAGCGCGTCGTCCTGCTTCAGCACGCCATTGACGACATCGTCGGCACGTTCTACCGGCAGTGTCTGTTTGCCGACTACGAGCTGCAGGCGCATCGTCTCGCTGAGCAGGGCGAGCCAATCACGGCCGAGACCTTGAGCGGTATCTACTTCGACCTGTTCAAGGCGTACCACGGCGACGCGATGACCTATGACGATTCCGCTCAGATTACGTGGGCGCGTGTGCCGCATTTCTTCGGCAGCCCGTACTACGTTTACCAATACGCCACCTGTTATGCGTCCTCCGCGCAGCTCATTCAGAAGATCACCTCGAGCAATATCGACGAACGCCGTGACGGCGTCGAGCGGTTCCTCGAGCTTCTGCGAGCGGGAGGCAGCGACTATCCGATGAAGCTGCTCAACCGGGCGGGGGTTGACCTCGGCACGCCGGCACCCGCAGAAGCCGTCGTTCGCCAGCTCGACAAGCGCGTGACGCAACTGGAGCAGGAAATCGAGCGTCTATAGTGAAGGTCTCCCCGCAGTGCCGCTGAACACCCTTCACCCCGTAGTGCGCGACTGGTTCGCGCAGCGTTTCGGCGAGGCTACCGAGCCTCAGAAGCGCGCCTGGCCGGCCATTCGTTCCGGCGAGCACGTGCTCGTCTCGGCGCCAACCGGATCGGGCAAGACGCTTGCGGCGTTCCTGATCTGTCTGGACGATCTCGTGCGCGGCGGCCTTGAAGGCAGCCTTCCCGAGACCACACAGGTTCTCTACGTCTCGCCGCTGAAAGCGCTCAGCAACGACATTCACAAGAATCTCGACGTTCCGTTGTCGGGCATCGCGACGCTCGCGGCCGATCGCGGCCTGATGCTGCCGGCTGTTCGTACGGCTGTTCGCACCGGTGATACACCGGCCTCAGAGCGGCAGCGCATGATCAAGCATCCGCCGCATATTCTGGTGACGACACCGGAGTCGCTGTTCATTCTCCTGACCGCGGAGCGCAGCCGGATGGCTCTGCGGAACGTTCGTACGGTAATCGTCGACGAGATTCACGCGATGGCCGACGACAAGCGCGGCGCGCATCTGGCGCTGTCGCTGTCACGCCTCGACGATCTCGTGGAAAAGGCGGGCGGGCGACGTCCTCAGCGTATTGGCCTTTCTGCGACCGTGAGACCGATAGAAACCGTCGCGCGCTTCCTTGCCCCAGATGCTGCCGCCCAGGTCAACATCATCAATCACGGACACCGCCGCGCGATGGATCTGGCCGTCGAAGTGCCACAGGACGAGCTCGGGCCGGTCGCATCGAATGAGATGTGGCTGGAGATTTACGACCGCATCACCGCGCTCATTCACGAGCACAGGACGACGCTGGTGTTCGTCAATACCAGGCGGCTGGCCGAGCGAGTGGCCCATCACCTCGGCGAGCGGCTCGGCGAAGAAGCGGTGCTGGCTCATCACGGCAGCCTGTCGCGCAGGCTGCGCTTGACTGCCGAAGAGCGGCTCAAAACAGGAAAGTTGAAAGCCGTTGTCGCCACGGCGTCTCTCGAGCTCGGCATCGACATCGGAACGGTGGATCTCGTCTGCCAGATTGGATCGCCGCGATCGATTGCTGTCGCGCTGCAGCGCATTGGACGATCGGGCCATCAGGTCGAGCACACCACAAAACCCAAGGGTCGCATCTTCGCGACAACGCGAGACGAGCTGATTGAGTGTGCCGCGCTCACCCGGTCGATTTCAGCCGGAGAGCTCGATCGACTCATCGTTCCATCGACACCGCTGGATGTGCTCGCCCAGCAGATCGTCGCGATGGCCGCCGCAGAAGACTGGCGGGAGGACGAACTCTACGAGCTCGTTCGACGTGCCTATTGTTATGCCGACTTAACGCGCGGCGAGTTCGACGCGGTCGTCGAAATGTTGTCCGAGGGCATCAGCACCAAGCGCGGCCGAAGCGGAGCATTTCTTCACCGCGATCGCGTGCACAGCGTCGTTCGCGGCAGGCGTGGTGCGCGGCTGGCGGCAATCACGTCGGGTGGCGCGATCCCTGATAACGCGCAGTTTCTCGTGCTCGCCGAGCCGGACGAGACCGTAGTCGGCACGCTCGACGAGGACTTCGCGGTCGAAAGCATGGCGGGCGACGTGTTTCTGCTGGGCACCACGTCGTGGCGCATCCGGCGCGTGGAGGCCGGCCGCGTCCGAGTGGAAGACGCCAAGGGTGCGGCACCCACGATTCCGTTCTGGCGTGGCGAGGCGCCCGGCCGCACGTGGGAGTTGTCGAAGGCGGTCTCCGATTTGCGCGAGAAGATCGTCGAAATGGGGTCGGGAGGTCCCGACCCTGTCGACTTTCTCATCAACGAGTGCGACCTCGATAAGCGAGGGGCGGAGCAGGCGGTGCTTTACGTGCGCGCGGGCGCGGCAGCGCTCGGAGCGTTGCCGGCGGTCGACACGGTCGTGGCCGAGCGGTTCTTCGACGAAGGCGGAGGGATGCAGCTCGTCCTGCACTCGCCGCTGGGTGCCCGAATCAATCGTGCGTGGGGTCTGGCGCTCCGCAAGCGCTTCTGCAGGTCGTTCAACTTCGAGCTTCAAGCGGCCGCAACCGACAACGGCATCGTCATTTCGTTAAGCGACCAGCACAGCTTTCCACTGGAGCTCGTCTTCAAGTTCCTGAGCAAGGAGACGGTTGAAGAGGTCCTGACGCAGGCGATGTTGCCGGCGCCGATGTTCGAAGTGCGGTGGCGATGGGACACGTCTCGAGCTCTGGCCGTGCTGCGGTTCGCGGGTGGCCGCAAGGTGCCGCCGCAGATTCAGCGCATGCGAGCCGATGACTTGCTTGCCGCGGTTTTTCCCGACCAGGCGGCGTGCCAGGAAAACATCGTCGGCGACATTCGCATTCCCGATCACCCGCTCGTCAACGAGACGATCAAGGACTGCCTGCACGAAGCGATGGACCTCGACGGTTTGAAGCAGCTCGTGGAGCGCATCGGACGCGGCGAGCTCAAGACCGTCGCGATCGATACGCCAGAACCCTCTCCGTTCTCGCACGAAATCCTCAACGCAAACCCATACGCCTACCTGGACGATGCGCCGCTCGAGGAACGAAGGGCAAGAGCGGTTCAGATGCGTCGCACGATTGGACCCGATGCGGGCGGCGTGGGTGCGCTCGATCCCGCGGCGATTGCCGAGGTCGCCGCCGAATCGTTCCCGATCGTGCGCGATGCCGAGGAGCTGCACGATGCGCTGCTCACGCTCGTCGTTGTGCCGCCGGTCCCAGAGTGGGAAGAGTCTTTTCGAACATTGCGTGAGTCGCGCCGGGCGACCGTGCTCAGCGCCGGAGGCGCGAATTTCTGGGTTGCGGCGGAGCGCGTGAAGTCGGCCCGCCTCCTTTATCCCGAGGCGACGCTCGCTCCGCACATCGACGACTACGATCGCACGTCCACGGCAGATCGGGAGACGGCCGCTACTGAGACGCTGCGAGGCTGGCTCGAATCAAGCGGCCCGCAGACGCAGAGCGGACTCGCACGTCGATTTGCACTGCCCGCAGATGTCATGGAGGCGGCGCTGCTTCGGCTCGAGGCCGAAGGGCAAGTGCTGCGCGGTCGCTTTACCGCAACGGCAGCTTCTCACGGCACCGAAATCGAGTGGTGCAATCGACGCGTGCTCGCACGCATTCACCGTCTGACGCTCGGGCGGCTGCGCCGCGAAATCGAGCCGGTGAACGCGCGCGACTTCATGCGCTTCCTGTATCACTGGCAGCATCTGAAGGCGGGCACCCAGCTTCATGGGCCTGACGGTGCGCTGCACGTCATCAAGCAGCTGCAGGGTTACGAGATATCGGCGGCTGCCTGGGAAAGCGACGTGCTTCGCCGGAGAATCGGGAAGTACACCCCTGAGTTGCTCGATCAGCTCTGTATCTCTGGTGAAGTGGTCTGGGGACGAGTATCGCCGCATCCGGCATTCGATGATCAGGAGCGGGTAAAGAGCTCCTCGCGGCGAGTGCGTCCGACGCGGTCGGCCCCTATTTCCTTGTTCCTGCGCGAGGATGCCGGTTGGTTGCTCGAGGCCGCGGCCCTCCGCGAATCTTCTGACGGACAGGGAGGACAGCACCAGGGATTGTCTGGCGCGGCGCGACAAGTCCTCGAATCGTTGACGCGCCGCGGCGCGTCGTTCCTCGCGGACATCGTGAAAGACACTCGCCAACTCACCAGCGTTGTCGAGGACGGCCTGTGGGAGCTCGCAGCTGCGGGTCTGGTTACTGCTGACGGGTTCGAAAACCTTCGGGCGTTGATCGATCCGAAGCGTCGGCTTGCGACCGCGAGGCATCACGGCCGTCGCGCGAGGTTCGTTCCCGGGCGCTGGGCCCTGCTGAAGCCCGGTTGGGGGCTGACCCAGGGACAGCACGGGGGGCAGACAGACATGTCGTCGGAGGCGGTGGAGGCGATCGCGCGGCAGCTGTTGCTGCGCTGGGGTGTTGTCTTCCGCGACCTCCTCGCACGCGAGACGATGACTCCCGCGTGGCGAGATCTCCTCATGACGTTCCGCCGGATGGAAGCGCAGGGAGAAATCCGCGGCGGCCGTTTTGTATCCGGGTTTGTCGGCGAACAGTTCGCGCGGCCCGAGGCCGTCGAGCTGCTGCGCGAAATCCGACGCGATCAGAACGTGGGCACGGCGCCGCACATCTCGGCCGCCGACCCGCTGAACCTTGCAGGCATCATCACACCTGGTCCGCGCGTCAGTCCGCTTTCCGGACTTGTCGTGCCGCTCTGGGGGGAATCCACGCCTGAGGATAAGATGGGGTCAGACCCTCTTTTTACGAATTTTGTAAATGCTTCCCATCAGGCTTCATAAGACTGTCGGTGTAAAGGTCGGTCCGGTTCAGGTTGGCGGCGGCGCGCCTGTTGCCGTTCAGTCGATGACGAACACCGATACACCAGACATCGAGAGCACCGCACAGCAGTGCATCGAGCTGGCGCGGGCGGGTTCCGAGCTCGTGCGCATTACGGTAAATCTGCCTGAGGCGGCTGCGGCCGTGCCTGCAATCAAGCAACGGATGATCGATGCGGGCGTCACCGCGCCCCTGATCGGCGACTTCCATTACAACGGCCACATCCTGCTGACGAAATATCGCGACTGCGCAAAGGCGCTCGACAAGTATCGGATCAATCCGGGGAATGTCGGCACCGGCAGGCGCCGCGATGAGCAGTTCACGACAATCTGCCAGGTTGCGGCAGACAACGGAAAGCCCGTACGCATCGGCGTGAATGGCGGCTCGCTCAATCAAGAGCTCGTCATGAGCAAGATGCAGGAGAACACCGACCGGAATCTCGGCAGGACTTCCGATGAAATCATCAACGAGTGCATGGTACTGTCCGCCCTCGACTCCACTGCGCTCGCGCTCGAGTCGGGGCTTCGCAAGGATCAGATCATCATCTCGTGCAAGGTATCGCGGCCGCTGCATTTGATTGCGGTGTATCGCGAGCTTGCCAGAAGGACCGATCAGCCGCTGCACCTCGGCCTCACCGAAGCCGGAATGGGTATCAAAGGCCTCGTCTGGTCGGCATCGGCTATGGGCACGCTGTTGAACGAAGGCATTGGCGACACGATCCGCGTGTCGTTGACGCCGCGACCCGGCGGCGATCGGCGCGAAGAGGTCTATGCGGCGTGCGAAATGCTGCAGGCGCTCGGTTTGAGATCGTTTGCGCCGAGCGTCACCGCCTGTCCCGGCTGCGGACGGACGACGAGCACGACGTTCCAGGAATTGGCGGAGCGCACGCAAGATTACATTCGCGAGATGATGCCAGTGTGGAAGACTCGTTATGACGGCGTCGAAGAGATGACGCTGGCAGTGATGGGTTGCGTCGTGAACGGCCCGGGCGAGTCGAAGGCCGCCAACATCGGCATCAGCCTGCCTGGTACCGGCGAGGAGCCCAGCTGTCCGATCTACATCGACGGCCAGCACGTGAAGACACTTCGGGGTACCTACGACGAGCTCGCCGACGAGTTCAAGCAGATTGTCGATGACTACGTGGAGCGGAGATACGCGAAAAGATCCGCTAGTGCACTGTCGTATACGGTTCCGTCAGCGTGAACGGCGGAATCTCCACGTCGAAGTGCTCCTGTCGATCGTCGATCATGTGGTAGGTCCCGCGCATCGAGCCGAACGGTGTGGTGAAATCGCACCCTGACGTGTACTCGAAGCTCTCACCCGGTTCGAGCGACGGCTGCTTGCCAATGACTCCAGGGCCTCTGACCTCTCTCACGACGCCCATGGCGTCAGTGATAATCCAATGACGGCTCAGGAGCTTGACCGTCGCAGGCCCTTCATTGGTGATGCGAATCGTGTAGAGAAAGAACCACTGACTCTGGTTCGGATTCGAACGTCCGGGTGCAAACTCGGACTCCACGTGCACACGAATACTTCTGGTGACGGCTTCAGGCATCTTCGCTCTTAATGATATGCCAGACCACGACCTCCAACGACTGAAGGATCTCGCCGCATCTGTCGGTGTGCCGGGCGCCAGGCGCCACATCTTTCTATGCGCCGATCAGACCACACCGAAGTGCTGCGATCGCGAGCGTTCGATTGAAGCCTGGGAGTTCCTCAAAAAGCGGCTCAAGCAGCTCGGGCTTTCCGAAACCGGAGGCATTCTCAGGACGAAAGCCAACTGCCTGCGCATTTGCGAAGGTGGTCCGATTGCGGTTGTCTATCCCGAAGGCACCTGGTATCGCGGCTGCAGCCCTGAGGTGCTCGAGCGGATCATTCAGGAGCATCTGATCGGGGGAACACCCGTAGAGGAATATTTGATCGCCGAGGTCCCGCTCGCCGCCGCAGCGCCCAGGTCCGGCTAAAGCCGGACGCTCCGGGCTGAAGCTTACAACTTATCGAGATCCTCTTTGCCAATCACCGGCGCCCAGCCGATCAGCTGGTACTGCGCAACACCGCTCTGAAAAAACGGGTCGCCGTCGCGGACGTTGTCCAGCGCCTTCGCGTCGTCATCCGGCACGCGCAGGAGAACGAGCCCGCCGAACCGCGGGTTCATGGGCCCCGAGGCAATCAGCAGCCCCTTGTCCTTCAACCCGCGGAGGTACGCGCGGTGCGCGTCCTGGTGCACGAGTACTTCTTCGAGCGGACGCCGGTAGCGGATGATCGCGAGTGCGTACATCAGTGTCCTCCGACAAATGCATTCAACCCGACAACGCTGCCGATGCCGGCGACGGTGAGCGCGAGCTGCCGAAAGGTTTTTGCATCGATACGGCCGCGGTGGAGATCGGGAATGAGATCGGCCATTGCGACGTACAGAAATCCGGCCGCGGCGATCGACAGCACGTACTGGTTTATCTGCGGCAGCCATTCGAGCGCGAACACCGCAACGATGGCCCCAAGCACAGCCGAAGCGCCCGACGCGAGATTCAAGAGCAGCGCCCTGCGACGCGAGTAGCCGGCCTGGAGCAGAATCGCCATGTCACCGAGCTCCTGCGGAATTTCGTGCGTCGCGACGGCCAGCGCTGTGCTGATGCCGAGCGGAATCGACGTGCGGACGGCTGTGCCGATGACGACGCCGTCGAGAAAGTTGTGGAACGCATCACCGACAATCACCATCGGCGCCGCCATGCCGTGCGCTTCGCAGTCGTGAGTATGGCAGTGACGCCACAGCACCAGCTTTTCGAGCAGGAAGAAGAGCATGATGCCGCCGAGCAGCGAGCCGAGCACGGTCTTCGGCGAAAGGTGCGCGAGCGCTTCAGGAAGCAGAACGAGCAGGGCGACGCCGAGCAGCGTGCCGACGGCGTAACTGACTAGCCACGGTACGACGCTGACGCGAAGACGATCGTTGAATAAGAGAAGGCCTGAAGCGACCAGAACGCCGCCCAGACTGCCTGCGAGAGTCAGTCCGACGGCCCACGCGAGCGAACGCACGGGCCGATGTTATCAGCTAGTAGCCGGTGGCCGGTAGTCAACGCCAAGTCAGTGCCGAGCTACCAGCTTCGAGCTACTGGCTACCAGCTAAGGGGTGGCGATGTATCCGCGACGGGCACGCACGCGGAGCGACTTGTCGCGGGTTTCTACACGAATCGCATGCCACCGACCGTCTTTCTCTGTCGTTGACGAGTAGCCCAGATAGTACTGCTGGCTGAGCTCATCGGCGATGCTCGCCGTCGCCGGATCGAGATCGCGCGACGTCCGGACGATCTCTGTGCGGCCGCCGCTGTCGTCGGTGATCTCGCGAAGCCCGTTTGCGTTCACGCGATCGTCGCCCGCCGGAATCCTGCGGCGTGTCGTCTGTCCCTGAGGGAACGGCCACTGGAACTGTGACAGGCCACCCGGCAGTTGCGGAAGGGTGACGCCTCCCGGCCCTCTCGGACGACGTCCTCCGGGAAACGGACTCGGCGTTGGTCCGGGCGGCAGCGGCGTCCGGGTCGTCGGCGGCATCCCGAAAATCGTCCCTTCGGCCGACCCGTCGATGCCGATCGCGTACACCATCACCTCGGATTCGCGAATCAGCTGCTTGACTTCTCGCAAAGAGCTCTGGCTGTCGGTGTCGTTGCCGTCGGAAATCAGCACGATCGCGCGCTTGCGGTGCTGCCCGGTTTGTGCCAGCGGGACGGACTCGACAATTGCGTCGAGCATTGCCGTGCCGCCGCCGGCATTGATGCGGCGAATGGAGCGGCTGAGACGCGTGCGATCGGTTGTCCAGTCCTGCACGAGCTCGGGAAAATTGCTGAATTTGTAGAGGAAGATTTCGTCTTCGGGCGAAAGCAGCTTCGTGAGAAAGCGGTCGATCGCCATCAGCGCGTGCGTGAGCTTCTCGCCGAGCATGCTGCCGCTCGTGTCGAGCACGATGCCGAGACTGACCGGCACCCGCTCGTTGCTGAAGTGCGTGACTTCCTGCAGCTGATTTTCTTCGTAGACGATGAAGTCTTCCTGACGCAGGCCGGGCACGAATCGTCCGTTGCGATCGATGACCGTGGCGGTGACGTTGACAAGATCGACACCGCTCCTGAAGCGGAATTCGTCCTGCTTCTGCCCCGCGACATCAGATCCGCCCGCAACGACGACCGCCGCCGCTGCGGCCGTGAGACCGATCCAGAAGCGCAGCATGTGTTTCATGGTGTCCCTGCCTCTATACGATACGCGGTTATCGCACCGCACTCGCAAGTTTCGTATCTACCCGGCGATCGACGTGCGGAACAACGTCGGTGCCCGCGCGAAAGCTCACGCGATACCGCACAATCGATCCCGGATCGGGAATCGTGACCCTGAAAGGCGCTTCTTCGCCGGGGCCGATGGCACGGTAGTCGAGCGGAACATCCTTCGTGGAAACGAGCGCGCCGTCGCGATCGAGCAGCGAGACGACGGCCGTGAGCCC
Organism: Vicinamibacterales bacterium; assembly: GCA_963761975.1. Lineage (GTDB taxonomy): Bacteria > Acidobacteriota > Vicinamibacteria > Vicinamibacterales > JAMQPK01 > JAMQPK01. Next base: position 400,706 of record CAVXIR010000006.1, on the reverse strand, counting down.
CTCCAGCTTGAGCCCGCTCGCCGGATTACGCACGGTACCGGTGATCGTCAGCCGGCTGATTTCGCGTGCGTGTCCAAGCGCCACGAGCTCGAGCGGCTCGCTGCGGCCGACCTGAGCGACGGGCGTCGAATCGTCGCTGGATGCCGAGGTGTTGAGGAACATCAACGCGCCGCCCAGCATGACGATCAGAGCCGCAGCCGCGAAAATCGGCAGCCGACTTCCTGAAGTCTCCTCACGCTGAAGGGCACCGAAGAACGCGCCTGACGAGAACTGCGGCTCGCTTTCAGGGATGAGGGATTGGGGGCGAGGGATTGGGTCAGTCACGGATATCACGCGTTCTTCGCGCGAAGCGCGGGCAGCACTAATCCCTAATCCCAAATCCCTGGTCCCTTGTTGAGTTGAGGGTTCGGCAACCCATTGCCATTCACCAGCGACCTGCTTCCACCCGCCGTCGGTGACTCCGTGGAGTTCCGCGGCGGCGGAGAGTGTGGCGACGCGCGCCTCGGATCGCTCGCGCTCGTGCCGGCGAAGGCGCTGGGCAGATGCAAACGCGACGATCGCCGTCGCGACCGAGATAATGGTGATGACGAGCAGCAGCGTTTCCATGATCTCACGACCTTCTTCAATAACCCACTAACGCAGTTTGAATTCGACAGCGACTTCAACGATGACGTCGACCGGCTGCCCAAGTCGAGTCGCCGGCGCAAATCGCCACTGACGTACGGCGGCGATAGCGCGCTCGTTCAACCCGCTGGGAAGCCCGCTGATGAGCTTCACGTCGCTGACGGATCCATCCCGGCGCACGACGATTTCGAGCACGACCTCGCCTTCGAGATTTCGGAGGCGTGCCTCTTCGGTGTATCCCGCTTTCACTTCTCTGAGCACCCGTGGCGGCATGACGCCGCTGCCCGGGCGATACGGTCCGCCGCCCATTCCACCGCCGGATCCTTCGCCGATGCCCGAGCCATCGCCTTTGCCCAGACCGGTACCGGTCCCTGATCCAACGCCGCCACCGACACCCGGCCCGCGGCTTTCGCTTGCTTTCGGCGCCGGCTCGTCGATGACGCCAGGGCGATCGATCTCGTTGGCCGCGACGGTGGCAACTGGTGCGACGACCGGAGGAAGTGGTTCGGGCTTCACCTCGTGGTGGAGGTGGCGGGGGTTCGGGTTTCGGCGTCGCTTCAATCGGCTTCGGCGGCTTGCGCACCGGCATCGGACTGTCGAGTGATGACTTGCCCTTGCGCTGAGCGCGTGGCGGCGGAGCCTTCTGGCGAAGACCCCCGCCGCCTCCACCTCCGCCCGGTCCGGGCGATGCGATGAAGACGAGCCGCGTCTGAACGGGTTCGAGCCGCACCTTCTCGTTCTCTGCCGCCTGAGGCAGCCCGATCGTGCTGATGAGAATCAGCGTCGCGGCAACGCCGGCATGAAAGGCGCTCGCAGCAGCAACCGGCAGCTTTGTCGACGGATGTGCGAACTCCGGCTTGTCGAACAGCAATGCGGCGCTGCGTCCGCCGTCGGACCGCAGCAACCGAACCGCCGTGATCGCATCGGAGGGGGCAAAAAAACCCATGGTGCCGACCACTGGACGAAGCCGGTCGGCCGCCACGAGCGCCTTGACGCGGTCCAAGGGGACGTCGGCGGCTCGAGCAATTTCGCCGGTTGAATAGACGTCCGCTGGTAAATTTCCTTGTGTCAACGCCATTAGGGATATGCCCGCCCTTTACAAGGCAAATCTCTTGCCGTACTTGCAGGGCGAATTACTTGGAAAATTGCGAGTTACGAGCCGAGGTGTCCCCGCTAACGTACGCCTTCGAAGAAGGACAGGCCGCCGCGTTCCGCAAGCAGCCGGGCCGCACGGAACCCTTCAGCCTGGAGCGCCGCGACCGCGCCTCCAGACGCCAGGTAGTGCGGATCGGCCGGGGCAGACGCCGACGGTTTGAAGAGCGCGCCGAGCCCGCCCCTTTGCGCCCGTTCGATCACAACGACGCGACCGCGCGCCATCAGCGTGCGGTGCGTCTCCTGAAAGACCGCGACGCGATCCTCAGGACGCATAACGGAGAGCACTCCTTCCTGGTTGTCGATCACGATCACGTTGAACGATGCATCATCGAAGGGGAAACGGGTCAGCTCGCCGATCTCCAATTCGAGCAGGAAGCCGGTCTTTTCTGCTGCGCGTTTGGCGCGGGCTCCATCCGCCTCGTTCGACACGACGGCGCACACGCGTCCGCTGAGCCCCACTTTAGCGGCAATCGCTCCGAGCAGTGTCGAATCGGTGCATCCGACGTGCAACAACTGGTCTCCGAGTTTGACGCCAGTCATCGCAATTGCTACCGAATGTTTCACTTCCGGCCGTCGGGAAAAGAACACGTGAGAAATCATAGGTGATATAGTTGCCGGTTGTGAAAAACCTTGAAATCGCCCCGGCCACGGGGAAACTTGGCGTTCTCCTCGTTGGACTTGGGGCTGTCAGCACGACGACGATTGCCGGTGTGCTGGCCATTCGGAAAGGGCTGGCTCAGCCCATCGGTTCGCTTACGCAAATAGGCACAATCCGGCTCGGCAAACGGACCGAAGGCCGGTCGCCTCGCATCAAAGAGACCGTGCCGCTGGTCGACCTCGAAAACGTCGTCTTTGGTGGCTGGGATATTTTCGAAGAGAACTCATATCAGGCGGCCCGCACGGCCGGTGTGCTCGAACGTCGCTCCTCGATCAGATCAAGCCCGAGCTCGAGTCGATCAAGCCGATGACCGCTGTGTTCGATCAGCGCTATGTCAAGCGGCTGAATGGCCCGAACGTGAAGAAGGGCAAGAACAAGAAGGACCTTGCAGAGCAGCTTCGCGCCGACATCCGCACAGTTCAAGGCCGACAATCGCTGCGATCGTGTGGTGATGGTCTGGTGCGGCAGCACCGAAGTCTTCATGAAGGAATCGGCGTCGCATCAATCGATCGAGGCGTTCGAAAAGGCGCTCGACGCCAACGATCCGTCGATTCCCTCCAGCATGATCTACACCTATGCCGCACTGATGGAGGGCGTGCCGTACGCGAATGGCGCGCCGAATCTGTCGGTCGACGTTCCGGCGATGATGGCGCTGGCGCAGCAGCAGAAGATGCCGATCTGCGGCAAGGATTTCAAGACTGGCCAGACCTGGATCAAGACCGTCATTGCGCCGGGTGTAAAAGCCCGCCTGCTCGGGGTCGAGGGCTGGTATTCCACCAACATCCTCGGCAACCGCGACGGCGAAGTGCTCGACGATCCAGAGTCGTTCAAGACGAAGGAGGAGAGCAAGAAGTCGGTGCTCGACTACATCCTCCAGCCGCACCTGTATCCCGGTCTCTACGAAGATCTCCATCACGTCGTCCGCATCAACTACTATCCGCCGCGCGGCGACAACAAAGAGGGCTGGGACAACATCGATCTCGTGGGCTGGCTCGGCTACAAGATGCAGCTGAAGATCAATTTCCTGTGCCGCGACAGCATTCTGGCGGCGCCGATTGTGCTCGACCTCGCGCTGTTCCTGGATCTGGCGAAGCGCGCGGGTATGTCCGGCATTCAGGAATGGCTCTCGTTCTATTTCAAGAGTCCCATGCATGCCCCCGGGCTCTACCCCGAGCACGACCTGTTCATCCAGTTGATGAAGCTGAAGAACACGCTGCGCTACATGGTTGGCGAAGAACTCATTACCCACCTTGGGCTTGGAGTACTACGACTAGTCCGTCAGGCTTGCCGCGCCGAAGCGTCTGTGTGCAACGACGCGCACTCCTGTGCACTTGTGGTCGCCGACTCATTTCGAGCCATTCCCTAATTCCAAGAACTCGTAAGGTTTACCTCCGCTCGTGCCGAAACGAGTCACATGCAGGTGTGTCTGCACAGAATCTCAAGCCGGTAGCGCGGTTCCTCCGCGCTGAGAGGCATGGCGATGTACGAGGAATATTACGGGTTCACGGAAAAGCCGTTCAGCCTGACGCCCGACCCGAAGTATCTCTTCCGGAGCGAGTCGCACGGCAACGCGTTCGAGCTGCTCCAGTATGCGGTTCGCCGGCGCGAGGGCTTTGTGGTGGTGACTGGCGACATCGGCACCGGCAAAACGACACTCTGCCGGGCGTTGCTCGAAGAAATCGACAGGAACACGTTCTCGGCGTTGGTGCTGAATCCGTTTCTGTCTGAAGAAGACCTGCTGAAGCTGATTCTGCAGGATTTCGGCGTGGTATCGCGCGAGGACGTGAAACGCGGTCGCCTGACCTACGTCAGCAAGCAGGAGCTGATCGAGACGATTTACGACTTCCTGCTCAGCCTGCTGCCGCTGCATGCCAGCGCGTTGCTGATCATCGACGAAGCGCAGAATCTGCCGATGCCGGTGCTCGAGCAGATTCGCATTCTGTCGAACCTCGAGACTGATAAAGACAAGCTGCTCCAGATTGTGCTGGTTGGGCAGCTGAACCTTCAGCCGCTGCTGAAAGCGCCGCAAATGCGGCAGCTCGATCAGCGCGTCTCGATCCGGTATCAGCTGCGGCCTCTGAGCCGCGACGAGGTCGCTGCCTATGTGTCGCACCGTTTGACCGTTGCGGGCGGGTCGCCATCCGTGGTGTTCATGCCCAAGGCGATCGACGTGGTCTATCGCCGCACGAAAGGCATTCCTCGCCTCGTCAACCTCGTGTGCGATCGCGCGTTGCTGGCGGCCTTCTCCGCGCGGACCGATCGTGTGTCGCCCGACATCGTGTTCCAGGCCGCCGAAACACTCGAGCTGGTTGATGAAAGCCCGTCGCGCTTTGGCTGGTTCCAGAGCCGCGCGTCGGTCTATGTTGCCGCTGCCGGCGCGAGTGTGTCGATCGCGGTTGCCGGCAGCATGGTCGCACTGCGACCGCCGACGACTGCTGAAGGCGCCAATACCATTGCCGCGGCGCGGGGATTCGACGCCGCACTCGCAGGTGAGCCGGCGCCGGTCGCGCCACGGGCTGCTGGCCCAGCCGTCGCTCCGGTTGCAACTTCCCAAACCCCCCCGCGTTACTCAGTGCTGACGGCATCATTTCCGATTGCCGATCTGCTCCGCGAGGGCAGTGCCGCTGCAATCCGATTCGAAGCCGTTGTCGGCGAGCTTCGCGCCCTGGGTTACGATGTCCGGTCGATGGACGTCAATCTGCGCGGGCGTGGCGAGTGGCGGCGTGTGCTCGTTGGTGAGTTTGCGACGTTCCCCGATGCTCGGGCGGAAGCGCATCGCGTGCACCAGACGCCAACGTTCGCAGATGCGCAGGTCATTCGCTACTGATGTCGGCCATTCTTGACGCGCTGCGGCGCGGCCGCGTACGACGACGGCCGCAGCCAATCCACACGACGCAAACGGACGCCGTCCTTCAGACACTCGGTTACGGTCGCGTCAATCCGACTCCGCTCCAGCGGCTCAAACGGCCTCTCGGCTACCTTGTCGTGGCCGCGACGTTTGTCGCTGTGTTGTGGGGAGCGGTTGCCTGGTTTTTGATCTGATTCGCCAGGAGTGTCGCGTGCAGATTCTAGTTTCTAGATTCCCGATCTCAGATTCAGTATTCTTCCCCCATGTCTGAGCCAAAGGATCCCGAAATCTCCGCGCTTCTCCATGAGGACCGCATATTCGAGCCGCCGGCCGAGTTCCGCGCCAACGCGAACGTGCGCGACACTACGGCGTACGACGAAGGCGAGCGCGATCCGGAAGGGTTCTGGGCAAAATTCGCCGCGGAGCTCGAATGGAGCCGCAAATGGACAACGGTGCTCGACTGGAGCAATCCGCCCCATGCGAAGTGGTTTGTCGGCGGGCAGATTAATGCGTCGACCAACTGCGTCGATCGTCACGTGCGCACGGCAAGGCGCAACAAAGCGGCGATTATCTGGGAAGGAGAGCCCGGAGATCGGCGCACGCTGACCTACTTTGATTTGTATCGTCAGGTCAGCGCCTTTGCGAACGTCCTGAAATCGCTGGGGATCAAAAAAGGCGATCGCGTCGCCATCTATATGCCGCTCGTGCCTGAACTGGCCATCGCGATGCTCGCGTGCGCCCGCATCGGCGCACCGCACAGCATCGTGTTCGGCGGGTTCAGCGCAGAATCGCTGCGCGATCGCATCAACGACGCACAGTGCAAAGTGCTGGTGACCGCCGACGGCGGGTACCGGCGAGGAAACGTGGTGCCCTTGCTGAAGGTGGCTTACGAAGCCATTGAGGGCACTCCATCGATCGAGCACGTGATTGTCCTTCGCCGGCTGACCGGCTCCGGGCCAGATACGGCCGACAGCTCGAAGCCCGACCTTCGACAAGCTCAGGGCGCCCAAAGTCACGATTGGCACGAGCTGATGGCCCAGGCACCGCTCGAGTGTCCGGCCGAGCCGATGGATGCCGAAGATCTCCTTTACATCCTTTACACGTCAGGGACGACCGGTAAACCAAAAGGCATCATGCATACGACCGGTGGCTATCTCACCGGCACGTATGCGACGACGAAATGGGTGTTCGATCTCAAGGACGATGACGTGTACTGGTGCACGGCGGACATCGGGTGGGTGACCGGCCATAGCTACGTCGTGTACGGACCGCTTGCGAACGGCGCGACCGTCGTCATGTATGAGGGTGCTCCGGACTGGCCGCGGAAAGATCGGTTGTGGGAAATCGTCGAGCGCTATGGCGTGACGATCTTCTACACCGCGCCGACCGCCATCCGAGCGTTCATGAAGTGGGGCACCGACTGGCCGAAGCGCCGCAACATGTCGAGCCTGCGCCTGCTGGGCTCGGTCGGCGAGCCAATCAATCCGGAAGCGTGGATTTGGTACCACAAGAACATCGGCGGTGAGCGGTGCCCGGTCGTCGACACCTGGTGGCAGACCGAAACGGGGATGATCATGATCACGCCGCTGCCCGGTGTCACGCCGCTCAAACCCGGGTCGGCAACCACGCCGTTTCCCAGCATCCAGGCCGAGATTCGGACGCAGTCGGGGCAGCGGATTGAAGTGGGCGGCGGCCTGCTCGCGCTGACGCGACCGTGGCCGTCGATGCTGCGAGGCATCTACGGCGATCCCGACCGGTTCGTGAAGCAGGTACTGGAGCAAGTGGGATCGGAGGATCTACTTCACGGGCGACGGTGCGAAGCGCGATGAAGACGGGTATTTCTGGGTGCTCGGCCGCGTCGACGACGTGATCAACGTTGCCGGCCATCGCATCGGCACGATGGAAGTGGAAAGTGCACTCGTGGATCACCCGAAGGTCGCCGAAGCCGCCGTCGTTGGACGTGCGCACGAGTTGAAGGGACAGGCAATTTCGGCATTTGTCATTCTGAAGGAAGGCCATGCCTCCGGCCCGGAGCTCGTGGCCGAGCTCAAGGATCACGTCGTCAAGAAAATCGGTGTCATCGCACGGCCCGATGACATTCTCTTCGCAGCCGATCTCCCGAAGACGCGCTCGGGCAAGATCATGAGGCGGCTGCTCAAAGACATCGCCGAGGGCAAGGCACTCGGGGACACCACCACCCTGGCCGATCCCGGCGTGGTAGCGAAATTGAAGGAAGAGTACGAGGAGGCGGGCTAAGTGACCCCAACCCTCCGCGGTTTGATGTCGAGCACTTTGGCGCTGCGGTAATCTTCGATCGCGAGCTTCTGGATTCGCAGCGCCGGACCCGTGCCGGTTGTTTTCAGCCTTCCTTCCGCGATCAGCGTCTGCACCATGGCCGGCGAGCACTGCAAATAGTGAGCGGCGTTCTGCACCGACAGCGATGTCGGTGCGATGGTCGCTCGTTCAACCCGATTGCGGCCGAGCGACTTCGCGCGCTTCAGCGCGGCGTCGGCCTCGACGAGCAGTCTTTCGGCGTCGAACGGCTCACCCAGGGAACCCTGGCCGGCTATCATGGCGGCGCTCACGGTCACGGGCACGCGGTCGTCGGTGTTGTGATCCTTGAAGCCGAGGCGCTGCTCGACCATCGCAACCACGCGCGATGCGAGAAAGAACGCATCGTCGGCACCGACCTGGCATAACAGCACCGCGATGGAGTCTTCGCCATGACGGAATACCCAGTCGTTCTGGCGAAAGAACTTACGAATGAGGATGCCGAGACGTTCGAGGAGGCGATCGCCCACACCGTACCCGTTGAGCCGGTTGATCTCCGAGAGCCTGTCGACGTCGAACACTATCAGGGCCATCGGAAACGAAAAGCGCTCGGCCCGCTGCACTTCAGTCGATAACACGACGTCCATCATGGCTCGGCTGTAGAGCGTCGTGAGTTTGTCTGTGATCGTCGGCGATGCGTGCTCGTGCTGGGCACGCTCGAAGTACGCCGCCATCAAGTCGAAAGACGCCTTGCGTACCGCTTGCGACACGATGGGCCACCGCACGGACGTGGCGCCGATCTGCGCGTCGAGCGCCAGTTCGTCGAGGACGGAACGCTCCATCAAGTAAACGAAATTGAGAAGACGCTGCACGGGAAGATTGCGATCAGCGACGAGGCGCTGCAGGTCGGACAGGTTGTCGGGCTCAGCCGCCAGCCGCCCGTCGATGCTCGCGCCGAAAATCTGAAGAAGACGCCGCCCCAGCCGTTCGCAATAATCGGTCTCAAGCGGCATCGGGCCGCTGTAAGGGAACATCGCCACGCTGTCTGACACGATTGCGTCGCTCCGCTCTGAGAGAACCCGCGCGATTTCAACGCGCACATCCGTAGCGGCTTCGCTGACCGTGCCGGCTCCTTGGTATTGACGATGCGACATTAACGGCTGTCCCCTCATGTGCTATTCCGATTCAAAAGACCACCTCTTGGCGGTTCTGAGCTCGCAGAAATGGCACAGCGATAAATCGTTGATAATAATTGAGTTAAGTCCTTTCTAGCCCCGCCGTGCTCCGTTCTGACACGTTTCGAAGGTCGCCGCCACTCCGGTTGTCTCGCGGGCAGCGGTCTAACCCCCTCATTCCTGATTGTTTAGAAGCAATCAGCTGGCTCGAATTGACTCGTCGTTCGGAATCGAAGTGCAAATCCTCAACCATGCGCCCCGTTCGGGCGGGCCTACCGCCGAGTGGTGCGGCGGCCGAGAAGACGATGTGGGGCTGCGTGTCGCTGCGCGCGATCGATATTAAGTCGTTGTGTTCCAATATGATCCACTGTGGAGAATCTGTTGATTTGGCTTCGTTGGGGTCCGTAGAATTGTGGATTCGTCCGCTCGTAGGGCGAGAGGCCTAATTTGCGAAAAAAGATCGGTGAATGCCTCATCCAGGCCGGGCTGATCAGCGAGACCGATCTACAGATAGCCCTGGCCGAGCACAAGCGAACAGGCGATCGCCTGGGAGTCGTGCTGGTACGGATGAACCTGGCGACCGAGAAGCAGATTGCCAAGGCGCTGGCTCATCAGCTCGGATTTGCGTACGTCAATCTGGCCGAGACCACTCCGGACCCGACGGCCGTTGTTCTGATTCCCAAAGACGTCTCGGTTAAGCGGGTCTGCATTGCCACCGGCCTCGAGAAGAACCTCCTAACGGTGGCTATGGCTGACCCCCTGCTGTTCAGCCTGGTTCAGGACCTCGAGTTCCAGACCGGCTATCGCATCCGGCAGGTCGTTGCCACTGCCCCAGAAATTCTCGATTCCATTCAACGGAGCTACCCGGACAAGGCGCTGACCAAGGTCGCGCCATCGGCCGGGCTCGTTCAGCACACCCGCGGAAAGGGAGGCGCTGGCGAATCAGGCTCGGAAACGGCGCTCGCTCGGCGCGCCAACGACGACGAGGTGTTCGAGCCGGTGGCAGGGCTCAAAGAGCGCAGCGAAACCGCGCCCATCGTCGATCTGGTTGATCTCGTCGTGCGCAGCGCCATTCGCAGTCACGCCAGCGACGTCCACATCGAGCCACTCGAGAAAGGCGTGCTCGTACGGCATCGGCTCGACGGTCTTCTGAAGGAGGTCATGGACCTCCCCAAGTGGGTGCATGAGGGGCTGATCGCTCGCCTGAAAATCATGGGCGGCATGGACATCGCTGAAAAGCGGCTGCCCCAGGACGGTCGCATTCGCGTCACGACTGACGAGGGCACTGAAGTCGACTTCCGTGTGTCCACGCTGCGCACGTTGTTCGGCGAAAAGGTCGTGCTTCGCGTCCTCGATCACCGTAAGGGCGTCCCGCCGCTGGCCGAGCTCGGACTATCGGCGGCATCGCTGGACGAGCTCAAATATTTCCTGCGGCACCAGCACGGGATGATTCTCGTCGTTGGCCCAACCGGCAGCGGCAAGACCACAACGCTCTGCTCGGCGTTGACGACGCTGAAGACTGAGAACTCGAACATCATCACGATCGAAGACCCCGTGGAATATCAGCTTCCCGGGATCAACCAGACGCAGATCAACGACAAGATCAAGTTGACCTTTGCGAGCGCGCTACGGTCGATTTTGCGCCAGGACCCCGACATCATCCTCGTGGGCGAAATCCGCGACAACGAAACCGCGAAGATCGCGATGCAAGCTGCGCAAACCGGGCACCTTGTGCTCTCGACATTGCACACCGACGATGCGCCTTCGACGGTCACGCGCCTCACCGACATCGGGATCGAGCCTTTCGTTGCCGGCTCGACATTGATTGGCGTGGTGGCGCAACGCCTCGTGCGGCGTCTGTGCATGAGCTGCCGCCGCCAATACACGCCTGAACCGGATGTGCTGCGGGCGCTGACTATTTCCGAGGCCGATGCCGCATCAGTGCCCTTCTACAAGGCAGCCGGCTGCGATCAGTGCAATCACACGGGGTATCGCGGCCGCGTGGGCTTGTATGAAGTGATGCGAGTGACCGATAAGCTGCGGCGGCTGATTGCTTCGCGTGCCTCGGAAGATGCGTTGCGCGATGCTGCACTCGCGGGCGGAATGGTGAGTCTTGGCGAGGACGGGCTTGCGAAAGTGAAGAGCGGGCAGACGACGGCGGAGGAATTGCTGCGAGTGGTCACCGAAGTGCGCGAGATGCGCACACTCTGCCCGGGGTGCAGCGCGGCGGTCGGCGTCGACTTTCTCGCCTGCCCGCAATGCGGACGCCGGTTGAGCGGCGGATGCCCGAGTTGCGGACGGTCGCTGCAGCCGGGATGGAATTTCTGTCCTTACTGCGCCCGTACGACCGAAGCAAAAGGGAAACCGACCAAAAAGATTAAAGAGCGGGACCGGAAAGAGCTGCCGGCGGCCAATGTGGCCGAGTTCAAGAAACAAGGCTAAGTAATCCAAACAGAGCACTGTGCCAAACTTCTATCAGCTTCTTTCCGTCGAGCCCGGCGCGACGCCCGACGAGATCAAGCGGGCGTTCCGCGCCGAAATCGCGCGATATCATCCCGACAAAGTCCAGCATCTCGGCAAAGAGTTTCAGGATATGGCAGCGTCGCGGGCTGCGGCGCTGACCGAGGCCTATCGGACGCTGATGAACGCCGAGCTGCGTGCCGACTACGATCGAGTGCATCTCGGACCCGATGGTGCAGCTCCATCTGCGCCGGCGTCGCCGCCGGTCCAGCCGCCGCCGGCGCCGGCCGAGCCATCGCCTACCGCACAGTCGCATGCCCCAGGGGCCGGGACAGCGGATCGTGACGGTACGCCGCCGCCGCGATTTGCCTCAGAGCGGAGAGATCGCGACGATTTCGTCCGCAAGGCCACGCTCGAGCGCTTCCGGAAGGCACTCTCGGCCGAGGGTGGCCAGGTTGAAGAGCTTCCCGCGAGAGGTTTCGACCTCGACTTCGCGATGAAGACGAGGAAACTGTTTTCGCGCGCCGGCCCCCAGCGGATTGCCGCGAAGGTCGTGCCGCATGTCGACAGTCTGGCCGTGCAGGACGCGTGGAACACGGCACAGAAGGCGACGACGCCGATCTGTGTGTTTCTGATGGGCAGCCGCGTGGCGCCGGTGGAAGAGCTGGCGATCGCGATTACGGACCTGCGGAAGCGGTCGCGCGGACGCACCGACATCTCGGTCATTCCCATCGACGTCCGCGATTGGAGCGCCCACATTCCCGCCGACGCGCCGGATTCGTGTAAGAACCTGCTCAAACGCCTGCGGGCTGCGTCGATTGTCTGATTCCGCTTCGTCCGGTCATAATGAAACCGGCGGGCGGCCGCGTTCGTATTAGTTCCCAATGGCACTCATCGAAACTCGCGATTTGTGGAAGACCTACATCATGGGCGAGGAGGAAATCCACGCCCTGCGAGGGGTCTCGACGAGCATCGAGCGGGGCGAGTATGTCGCCATCATGGGGCCGTCGGGTTCGGGAAAATCAACGCTGATGAATCTGGTCGGCTGCCTCGACACGCCGAGCAAAGGCAGTTATCTGCTTAACGGCCAGGAAGTGGCGCGCATGAACGACAACGAGCTGGCGCGCATCCGCAACGAAGAGATCGGCTTCGTGTTTCAGACGTTCAATCTGCTGCCGCGGGCGACCGCCCTGCATAACGTCGAGCTGCCGCTGGTGTACGCCGGTGTGCCAGCGGCCGAGCGCACAGCACGCGCGAAAGGGGCGCTGGACAAGGTCGAGCTCAGCAGCCGTATGCAGCATCGCCCGAACGAGCTCTCGGGCGGACAGCGCCAGCGTGTCGCCATTGCCCGCGCGCTTGTGAACAACCCGTCGATCCTGCTCGCCGACGAGCCGACCGGGAACCTCGATACGAAAACGGGCGCCGAAATCATGGGCCTGTTCGCGAAGCTTCACGAGGCGGGCAACACGATCGTGCTGGTCACGCACGAAGCCGACGTGGCCGCCTACGCGCATCGCACGCTGCATCTGCGCGATGGCATGATCGAAAAGGACGTTCGCGAGCGCGTCGCCGTCTGATTCGTCTTTCCGACTTGCCAGAGTTAGTTAGACCGCCGCAAAGTGCCCTGGTTCGACTTCTCGCAGCGGCGCGCCCAGATTCAGATCCTTTGCATTCAACTCAATTCGTGCCGGTTTGAAGTCAGGATCGGGGACGGGAATGGCCGACAGCAGTGCCTTGGTGTAGGGATGCTGCGGCTTGTTGAACAGCAACGCCGTCTCTCCCATCTCGAGGATGCGGCCGAGGTACATCACGGCGGTGCGGCGGCAGATGTGCTCGACCAGCCGAAGGTCGTGAGCGATGAACAGGTAAGCGAGCCCCAGCCGTTGCTGCAGTTCGACAAGAAGATTGACGACCTGAGCCTGGATCGACACATCGAGGGCCGACACCGGCTCGTCTGCAATGATGAATGAGGGATTCAGGGCCAGTGCCCGTGCGACCCCGATCCGCTGGCGCTGGCCCCCGCTGAACTCGTGCGGATACCGATCGATGGTTGCCGGATCCAGCCCAACGAGGCGATAGAGCTCGAGGACGCGATCGGCCCTCGACTCGCGTGTGCCGATCTTGTGGATGATGAGCGGCTCTTCGATGATGTGCCGCACACGCATGCGCGGATTCAGAGACGAGTAGGGATCCTGAAATACGATCTGCATCTGCCTGCGCGCGCGGCGCATCTCTTCGTTCGAGTACGCCAGCACGTTGTTGCCACGGAACCGAATCTCGCCCGACGTCGGCTCAATCAGTCGGAGAATGCAGCGTCCTGTCGTCGTCTTACCGCTGCCCGACTCGCCCACCAGGCCGAATGTTTCTCCTTCGTCGATGCTGAAGCTGACGTCGTTGACCGCGTGCACGATGCTCGGCTTGGTGAGAAACCCCTCGCGGCGCGTGAACTGTTTGACGAGATGTCTGACCTCGACGATGGGCGGCTTGCCCTGAGCTGAGTCGAAGGGCATCAGATGTGGCTCGGATCGTAGAGATAGCAGCGGGCGCGCTGATGTGGCCCGACGTCATACGCGGGTGGCGGAGCCGTTGGGCACAGCTCGAAGCGCTTGGGACATCGAGGATCGAACGGACAGCCCGCCGGCAGCTTCGCCAGGTTCGGGACGGTCCCTTCAATGGCGCGCAGACGCTGACCGGGCGCGCCGCCCGGAATCGAATCCAGCAGTCCTTGCGTGTACGGATGCTTGGGCGACTCGAAGATCTGCCGCATCGGCCCCTCTTCGACGATCTTTCCCGCGTACATCACCGCCACCTGGTCGGCATGGCCGGCCACGACGCCGAGATCGTGGGTGATGAGCAGCAGCGCGAGATGAAACTTCTCCTTCATCTCCTGCAGCAGGTCGAGAATTTCGGCCTGGATGGTCACATCGAGTGCCGTGGTCGGCTCGTCGGCGATGAGCAGCAGCGGCTGGCAGGAAAGCGCAATCGCGATGAGCACGCGCTGGCGCATGCCGCCCGACAACTGATGGGGATAGTCACGCAGTCGGCGTGCCGGCTCAGGGATTTTCACTGCCTCGAGCAGGTCGATGGCTTTGGCGCGCGCCTCGGCGCGCGTCGCTCTGCGATGAACCAGGAGCGCCTCGGCAATCTGGTCGCCGATTGTGTAAACGGGATTGAGCGCCGTCATTGGCTCCTGGAAGATGAAGCCAATCTCGGCGCCCCGAATTGCGCACATGTCGCGCTCGCGCAGCTCCAGCAGGTCGGTGCGTCCGTTGAAGCTGATCGGGCCGCCGGCAATCTCTCCGGGCGGCTGCACCAGCCGCAGGATCGACAGGGCGGTCATCGATTTGCCGCTACCCGACTCGCCGACGATGCCGAGCGTCTCGCCACGTCTCAGCTCGAAGCTGACACGATCGACCGCACGCACGACGCCATTGGGAATCTTGAACGTGGTCGTGAGCTCTTGGACGCGAAGGAGGGGTCGTTCGGAAACCATTCTACGGTGTCACAAACACCTCCCGGTGTTCGCCAAACACCTCCCGTAGCGTATCCGAGATCTCTCCAACCGTCGCGTTCGCACGAACGGCGTCGATGATCGGCGGCACGAGATTCGTGTCTTCACGCGCTGCACGCCGAACGGCGTCCAGCGCCGTGTGCCAGACGACGGGATCTCGCGCCGCGCGCACCGACTTGATGCGCGCCTGCTGTACCCGCTCGATCTCCGGATCGACGCGGAACGTCGGGATCGTCGCGTCTTGGTCGCTCTGAAACCTGGTCACGCCGACAACCGGCGATTCGCCAGCGTCGATAGCGCGTTGTGCACGGAATGCCGATTCCTGGATTTCGCGCTGGATCATTCCCGACTCGATCGCCTTGAGCGTCCCTCCAGCCGCGTCGATGCGGTCGATGAGCGCCCTTGCGGCCTCCTCGATCTCGTTAGTGCGGCTTTCGATTTCGTAGGCACCGCCCACGGGGTCGACCGTGTTCGCGACCCCCGATTCGAACGCGATGATCTGCTGCGTCCGTAAAGCGAGAGTCGCCGATTCTTCGGTCGGCAGCGCCAGCGCCTCATCGCGGCCGTTGCAATGCAGCGATTGCGCCCCGCCGAGAACGGCGGCCAGCGCCTGTACCGTCACGCGCACGAGGTTGTTGTCGGGCTGTTGGGCGGTGAGCGTGCTGCCTGCTGTCTGTGCGTGAAAACGCAGCTGCTGCGCTCGGGCGCTCGTGGCGCCGAAGCGGTCTTTCATGATGCGGGCCCACATCCGGCGCGCGGCCCGGAATTTTGCGATCTCTTCGATGAAGTCGTTGTGTGCAGCGAAGAAAAACGACGTGCGCTCGCCAAGCGACTCGGGTGAGAGGCCGCACGCCCGGCCTGCCTCGATGTACGCAATGCCGTTCGCAAGCGTAAACGCGACTTCCTGCACTGCGGTCGAGCCCGCTTCGCGAATGTGATAGCCGCTCACCGAGATGGCATTCCATTGCGGCAGCTCGCTCTCGCAGAACGCGAAGATATCGGTCACCAGCCGAAGCGACGCCTGAGGTGGATAGATGTAGGTTCCACGCGCCAGGTACTCTTTGAGGATGTCGTTCTGCACCGTGCCGGAGAGCTTCGATCGGTCGACGCCGTTACGCTCTGCGACCGCGACATACAACGCCAGGAGAATAATCGCCGTCGAGTTGATCGTCATCGACGTCGACACCCGATCGAGTGGAATGCCTTCGAAGAGCGCCGCCATGTCGTCGAGCGAGTCAATCGCGACGCCGACACGCCCCACCTCGCCGCTTGCGAGCGCGTGATCGGAGTCATATCCCATCTGCGTCGGCAGATCGAACGCGACGCTCAATCCTGTGACACCTTGCGCCAGCAGGTGCCGATAGCGCTGATTCGACTCGGTTGCGGTTCCGAACCCGGCATACTGGCGCATCGTCCAGAGCCGGCCCCGGTACATTGTTGGTTGGATGCCCCTGGTGAAGGGGAACTCTCCCGGCCGCCCGACGTCACGGTCGGGATCCCAGCCCTCGCGATCGGCCGGAACGTGAGAAGAATCAACCATATAACGCCGTACTTGGGATTCTATCGTTCTTGACAGGTACGGAACCACACGCCTACAATGAACCTGTCCTACATTCCCGGTTTCCCGAGACCGATATTCTTTAAAAGTGAGGCGGTTGGTGGACAGGCTTCTGTCGTGCTCATGGTGTAGGCAGGAGTGCTATTGCGATAGGTTCGCCCAGGAACACTAGGTATAGGGGCTGATGCCCCGACTAAGGAGGATCAAACAATGGATGACATCGTCAACCGGCTGGCCCGTGAGCTCGCCGATGCCATTGCTGCTGCTGTCGCAGATGATCCTCAGGTCGAGGCGTGCCGTGAGAAGGCACGTACTGCAGGATTCGAAATGAAAGTCACGCTCGAGGCGGTTGTCGGCTTCGTCAACCGCACCAATACCACGACGGAGAAGAGCGGCGGGGCCATGGTCAAGGTACCGGCACCGGCCAAAGTGGTGGCGGCCCGCCGGGCGTTCGATATGACGGCCAACGATCGCCGTTTCCTGCGCTCGCTGAGGATTGCCGCCGACGAGGCGAAAAAAGAAGAAGTTGAATAACATCTAAGGGCGCCGCAATTGCGGCGCCCTTTTCGCTACAGGATTCGGAGATCCTGTCCCGTCATCTCTTTCGGTCTTTCGATCCGCAGGATACCAAGCATCGTCGGCGCGATGTCCCGCAACGACCCGCCCTCGCGCAGGCGAACGTCTTTCATGTCATTGACAATGATGACCGGGACCGGATTGCACGTATGGGCCGTGTGCGGCTCGTTGAGCTCGTAGTTCCACATCTCTTCGGCGTTTCCGTGATCCGCTGTCACGATCAACGTGCCGCCGGCGTCTCGGACGGCTCGCACGATCCTGATGAGGCAGTGGTCAATTGTTTCGACGGCTGCAATCGCGGCCTCGAGCTTCCCGGTGTGACCGACCATGTCGGCGTTGGCGAAGTTGCAGATGATGACGTCGTGCTTGTGGCCTTCAACGTCGTGCACCAGGTTGTCGGTGATCCCCTTTGCGCTCATTTCGGGCTGCAGGTCGTAGGTCGGGACCTTCGGTGACGGCACCAGGATGCGGTCCTCTGCCGGGTAAGGCGTTTCGATGCCGCAGTTGAAGAAGTAGCTGACGTGCGGATACTTCTCGGTCTCGGCAACTCGAAGGTTCGGCACAGGGCCCGCGGCCAGCACCTCGGCAAATGATTGCGTGAGCGATTGCGGCGGGAACGCGACTGGAAAGGAAAACGTCCGATCGTATTGCGTCATCGTGGTCAAGGCGATCGGTTTCGGGTGGGGATTTCGCTCGAACCCGCTGAAATCCTCGAACGCCAGAGCCCGGGTCATCTGTCGCGCGCGATCGGATCTGAAGTTGAAGAAAATCACGCTGTCGTCGTCGCGAATCGGACCAATTGGCTGATCGTCCGCGTCGGCGACGGTACCGGGCACGACGAACTCGTCAGTGACGCCGGCCTCATAGGACTGCTGAATGAATGCCACGGCAGACCGCGTCTGCGGCGCCGGACCTCCCACGATGGCGTCGTAGGCTTTCTTCGTGCGCTCCCAGCGGTTGTCGCGATCCATCCCATAATAGCGGCCGCCGATCGACGCCACGCGGCCGACGCCGGCCTCCTTCATGACACGCTCGAGCTCGCCGACAAACCCCGCGCCGCCGTTGGGCGATGTGTCACGGCCGTCTGTGAAACCCTGAACGAAGACCCGTTCCACCTTATGCCGTGCGGCCATCTCGATGAGCGCGTAGAGATGTCGAGTGTGGCTGTGGATCCCGTTCGGCGACACGAGACCGATGAAGTGAAGCGCGTGTTTGCCGCCCTGGCACCGCGTCATGGCCTCGATGAAAGCCGGCTTCTCGAAGAAGTCCCCGTCGCCAATGCTCTTGTCGATGCGCGTCAGGTCCTGATAGACCACCCGGCCGGCGCCCATTGTGATGTGCCCGACTTCGGAATTGCCCATCTGCCCGGGGGGTAGGCCGACCGACTCACCAGAGGCGACGAGCGACGCATGTGGAAATCGATCGATCAGCTCGGAATAGGTTGGAGTCCGCGCCAGCTTGATGGCATTTCCGTCACGCGCTTCACGCAAACCCCACCCGTCGAGCACCACCAGAACAAGAGGGCCCGTCCGTGTCATGACGGCGAGGTGAGCTGCCGGATGGCTGCACGGCCGGCGTAGCGGCCGTCCTTGCCGAGCGCTTCTTCGATGCGCAACAGCTGGTTGTACTTCGCCACGCGATCGGTCCGGCTTGCCGAGCCGGTCTTGATCTGACCGGCATTGGTGGCTACCACGAGATCGGCAATCGTCACATCTTCGGTCTCGCCCGAACGATGCGACACGATGCGCGCGTAGCCGGCGCCGCGAGCCATGGCCATGGCCTCGAGGGTTTCGGTCATCGTGCCAATCTGGTTGACCTTGACGAGGAGCGCGTTGCCGACCTTCTCTTCGATACCGCGTTTGAGGATTTCGGGGTTGGTTACGAAGACATCGTCACCGACGAGCTGTACCTTTTCGCCGATCTCCTTCGTCAACAGTTTCCATCCTGTCCAGTCGCTTTCGGCCACACCATCCTCGATCGACATGATCGGGTACTCTCGCGACCATTCAGCGAGCATCCTGACCATTTCTTCGATGCTGCGCGATGGTTCGCCAGACTTCTTGAACACATAGCGGCCGTTGTCCCAGAGCTCGCTCGAGGCGACGTCGAGTGCGAGATACACGTCGCCGCCAGCTTTATATCCGGCGCTCGCAACCGCCTCGAGCACCAACTCGAGCGCTTCTCGATTCGATTTCAGGCTCGGCGCAAACCCGCCTTCGTCGCCGACACCGGTGGCGAGACCGCGTTTTTTCAGTGAGGCGCGGAGCGAATGAAAAATCTCGGCGCCGGTGCGCAAGGCCTCAGCAAACGACGAGGCGCCAACCGGCATCACCATGAACTCCTGCACGTCGACGTTCGAATCAGCGTGGGCGCCGCCGTTCAGGATGTTCATCATCGGTACGGGCAGCAGACGCGGTCCGCCGCCCTCCGCGAGATGCGCATACAGCGGCTTTTTCGCCTCGGCGGCAGCGGCATGGGCAGCCGCCATCGACACGCCGAGTAGCGCGTTGGCACCGAGGCGGCTTTTCGTCGGCGTGCCATCCAGGTCGATCATCTTCTTGTCGAGCGACCGCTGGTCCAGTTCGACGCCAATGACGGTCTGTGCAATTTCGCCGTTCACGTTCGCAACTGCCTTCAGCACGCCCTTGCCGAGATAGCGCTTCTTGTCGCCATCACGAAGCTCGAGCGCTTCACGCTCACCGGTTGAGGCGCCCGAGGGCACCGCCGCGCGCCCGAATGCACCACTTTCAAGCGTGACGTCGACCTCGACAGTCGGGTTTCCGCGAGAATCCAGAATTTCTCTTCCTTTCACGCTGGCGATTTTCAAGGTTATCTCCCGTCGTCTTCGGCTTCGGTGCGGAGTGCTTCCTCGCTGATCGGCTCAACCAGCGGGTCGTCGTCTTCGGTGACGACGACGACTCCGAGGTCGGTGACCGTGTGCCGCTTTCGATCTTCCTCCGGGTTGAAACCGATGACCGCGCCGCGCGGAATCAGTACGTCGCGATCGATGATCGCGCGACGAATGCGCGCATGGCGGCCGACGCGAACACCGGGCATGAGCATCGACTGCTCGATGAGCCCGTAACTGTGCACGCGGACGTTCGGGCACAGCACGCTGCCGACGACCTGGCTGCCCGAGATGATGCAGCCCGGCGAGATGATCGAGTCGAGCGCCTCCCCGCAGCGCCGGCCTTGCTCGGCGAACACGAACTTCGCCGGAGGCGCCTGCGGCTGATAGGTGCGCATCGGCCACTCCGGATCGTACAGATTGAACTCAGGATCGATGCCGCAGAGATCCATGTTGGCATCGTAAAACGCGTCGAGGGTGCCGATGTCGCGCCAGTATTTCGAGGCTTTCTTGTTCTCGTCGTAGAAGCGATAGGCGTAGGTCGGCAGCTCGGTGATGAGTGCAGGAATGATGTCTTTGCCGAAATCGTGGCTCGACGGCTTCGCGGCATCGGCTTCGAGCGCTTTCAGCAGCACGTCGGTATCAAAGACGTAGATGCCCATCGACCCGAGCGCAAGATCGGGTGAGCCGGGAATGGACGGCGCATTTTTCGATTTTTCGATGAAGCCCGTCACCTTGTCCTGCTCGTCCACCGACAGTACGCCGAACCGATAGGTTTCCTGGATGGGGATTTCGATCGCGGCAAGTGTGACCGCTGCGCCACGGTCCTTGTGGAAGCGCAGCATCCTGGCGTAGTCCATTTTGTAAACGTGATCGCCAGAGAGCACGATCACGTGGTGCGGGTTTTCCTGCACGATCGAGTAGAGATTCTGGTAGACGGCGTCGGCCGTGCCCTGATACCAGTGTTCGCTTACCCGCTTCTGCGGGGGCAGAATTTCGACGAACTCGCCGAGCTCCTCGGAGACGAGGTTCCAACCCATTCGGATGTGCCGGTTCAGCGACAACGATTTGTACTGGGTCGCAATGAAGATGCGGCGCAGCCCTGAATTGATGCAGTTGCTCAGGGTAAAGTCGATGATTCGGTAGGGTCCACCGAAGAAAACCGCCGGTTTGGCGCGGTCCCGGGTAAGGGGGTAGAGGCGTTCACCGGCGCCTCCCGCAAGCAGAATGACCAACGCGTCGTCGACCACGGCCTAAAACCCTTGATCAGAAAGGGTTCCGACGCAACTTGTTTGACTTGATTCGCGACCCCGTCCTATCATCGTCAATTACGCTTATTGGTGTCGTTAGTTGGAATTACAGGAGATCTCGAGATGAACTTCCGTCGCGTGTCCGCCGTCGCCGGTGCTTTGGTTTTCACCGCATCCGTTTCGGTTCCCGTTTTCACCCAGGACAAGCCGCCGGCACAGGCACCGGATCAACAAAGAAAACTCAGCAACGATGAACGCCGCGACTACCTGGCGCTCAGCGAGACGGTCGACGCCGTGGCCGCAGGAAAACTGCCGGCTCCCGCCGACCTGAAGCTCAAGTTTCAGCACCACTTTTTGAAGTCAAACGAGAACGTCTACGTGCCCTACATCGTCGAAGTGAGCGGTGGGAAACTCAGTTCGTTTCCGGTCACGATGTACGTCCGCGTTACGCAGAAAGGCGCTCCCCCGCCGGCCGGGAAGGGCACTGACGCGAACTGGCCGTTTGCCGACGTGTATTTCCTGACCGAGAAGAACGTCACCGCGACGGGTGACGTGACCGAGGTTCCGCGCGCACTGCAGCTGCCTGCCGGCGAATACACCATCACGATCGCCATGCGGGAACGTCAGGGTCGCGACAAGAAAGTGCCGCCGAAGACGGCGATGATGACGCAGGATCTGTCGATACCCGAGTTGAACAAGGAGCTGACGACCAGCAGCGTCATTCTGGCCACCGCCCTCAACCCGGCACCTGAGCAGCTGACGGCGCAGCAGCAGTTGGAACAGCCGTTTACCTTCTCGGGCTACACCGTGGTACCGTCCTTCGGCAAGCCGATTCCGCAGTCGGGCGAGCTCATGTTTGTGTTTTTCATCTACAATGAAGGCGTTGCCAGCACCGGGAAGCCGGACTTGGACGTCGATTATCTGTTCTACCGCGCCAACGAAGACAAGCCGTTCACGAAGCTCGCCACGCAGTCGTTCAATGCGACCACACTGCCCGGGCAGTTCGACGTGAAAGCCGGTCATCAGGTCTTTGTCGGCCAAGGCATTCCTGTGAAGGGTGCGATTGCGGCGGGCGAGTATAAGATGGAAATCAAAATAACCGACAAGACGAATAGCCAGGCGGTCACGCGGAACGTTCCGTTTACAGTGTTGAATTAGGTGCACGGGGCGGAGGGGTTATGACCCGATGGATCCCTGCGGCGGCAATCGCGGCTCTCGTGCTCGGCACTCCGGCTGTGTACGGGCAGACCCCCAAAGAAGCTCGATCGAACCGCAGTGCGTTTCCGGCCGGTATTATCGAAGGGCGGGTACTCGACGACAGCCAACGCCCCGTCGTCGGTGCAATGGTTTCAGTGGTCGGCCGAACGACGGCCGCGGCCTCGACCGATCGCGATGGCCGCTACACCCTGCGCGAGCTCCCCTACGGGCCGTACATCCTCAGCGTGCATTCGCGCGGTTACTTCAAATCGCGCGGGCGCACGGTTCAGTTGACCGCCTCAAAGGTGTCCATCCCTGAAATTCAGCTTGCAAGGGCGGGCAAGGTCCCGGTCATGATGCCCGCAACAGTCGCGAGTACGCCTGCGCCTCAAGTGGCACAACTTGCAGGATTTGGTCTCGAGGCGTCGCAGCCCGAGCGTTCCGTCGATACGGCGGCGGCCGCGCCGCCGAGTCCGTCAGATTTGCCGGAAGAAGAGCCTGCCGAGCAGAGTGAGACGGCGTGGCGGTTGCGCCATTTGCCACGCAGCATTCTGAAGGACGCCGCGGCAGAGGCCGTCTGGGCCGGGACCGACGGACCCGAGTCGGACCGTTGGTTGGCCAGACACTCGGGCGCTATCGTGCCCATCGCCTTCTTCAGCGACCTCCCGTTGTCCGGCCAGGTCAATCTGATGACGATCGAATCGTTCGACCGTCCGGGAGAGATATTCGCCGAGAACGGTCCCCGCAGCGTGGCGTACGTGTCAGTCAACACGCAGGCCGCCGGCGGCGCGTGGTCGATGCAGGGTGCGATGACGCAGGGTGACCTGGCGTCGTGGATTGTTGCGGGTTCTTACAAGTCAATCCAGTCGACAAATCACGCCTACGAATTGGGATTGTCCTACAGCACGCAGCGTTACGACGGGGGAAATGCGGCGGCGCTGGGTGCGATCCGCGAAAGCGCTCGCAACGTTGGCAGCGTGTACGGCTTCGACGAATGGACGCTGTCGCCGCGCCTGGTTCTCGGTTACGGGACGGGTTTCGCACGCTACGACTATCTCGGCGGTCCGGGCGTCTGGAGTCCGCGTTTCAGCGTCACTGTTCCGCTTGACGGATTTCGAGTAAAAGCGCTGGCGTCGCGAAAGGTGCTGGTGCCTGGTGCGGAGGAATTTGCCCCGTCGGTCACCGGCGTATGGCTGCCGCCGGAGCGGACGTTCTCATCGCTCGCCTATGACGGACGCTTCACGCCAGAGCAGGTCCGTCATCTGCAAATCGGCATCGAGCGCGATCTCGCGGCGGGTGTGACCGTTTCCCTGCGCGGGTTCGATCAGCGGGTCGACAATCAGCTGATTGAGATCTTCGATCGCATCCCGGGACGTAACGAAACGCTGCTGGGCCACTATTACGTGGCGACGGGCGGCGATCTCGACGCGCGCGGCTGGGCCGCCGGCATGATGCACGAGGTGCCGGGCTACGTGCGGGGCACGATCGAATATACCGTGACGACGGCCTCGTGGGATCCGACCTCAGACATGACAATGGCCCGAGCTGTGCGTTCGGTGCCGCTCACATCGAGCGAGAAAGTCCACGACCTGCAGACTGCGATCGAGGCGACGATTCCACAGACCTCGACGCGTGTGACCGCGCGATACCGGATGAATACCGCCTTCTGGAGCGGCGAGCCGGACGCCCTCATGCGTGCCAGCGCGAACACCCGTTTCCACGTCAGCGTCAACCAGTCGCTGCCATTCATGCGCTTCTCGAATGCCGACTGGGAAGCCCTCATCGACATCCGCAACATGTTCCGCGAGGCCGATGTCGAATCCTCCATCTACGACGAGGCTTTCGCCATACGGGCGCCGAAACGCGTCGTCGGGGGGCTGCTCGTTAGGTTCTAGTCAGGTCTTTCCTTTAGAATATTATTCAAATTTATGGATTAATCTGTCCATTTGGATGGATTTTTCCATTTTCGAAACCGATAAACTATTGTAAGAGAACGAATTGTGCGCATTTTCGCGCATTGCTTAGGGGTATAGCGTTTGCACTCAGACCGGCGTTCCCCGCATGGCCTTAGACCAATGAAGGACCAGACCCATCGAGCGCATCGGCGTCCGTTGGCTGGCTGGAGCCTCTTCGCCCTGGTTGGCGTCCTGCTGTGCTTTGGCGCGCTGAATATCGCTGTTCGCGCGACGTCGCACAAGCTCGAGGATGGCGTGCTGTGGGAATCGCGACCGGAAGGGGTCACCGCCGCGGATGTTGCAGCTCGCGGCGGTGCGATGGCGGCAGGCATTCGGCCTGGCGATGTGCTTGTCGCCATCGACGGCGCGCCAATCGAGAGCGTGGAAGCCGTTCAGGCTGCTCTGGTGCGCGCCGAGCGATCCGATCAGCTGTCCTATACCGTGCTGCGCCTCGGCGATCAGCAGATGCTCAACGTCGAGGTCGCTCCGGTTCCGGCCGGCAACCGCACGTTGTATGTGATTGGCGCCGCAATCGGCGTCTTCACGCTTCTGGTCGGTGCGTCCGTCCGATTGCGACGTCCGCACGATCCCGCAACGCTGCACTTTTTCTGGCTGTGCCTTGCGTTCTTCGGCACGCTGACGTTCTCGTTCAGCCGACTGGATCGGCTCGATTGGTACTTCTATTGGGCCGATGTGGTGGCCACGCTGCTTCTGGCGCCGCTGTTTCTCCACTTCACGTTGGTGTTTCCGGATCGGCCCGAGGCGTGGATTCGTGGGGCGGGCAAACGCCTGGTCGTGCTGCTGTACGTCCCCGCCGGCGTGCTGTTCATCGCCAACGTCATTGCCGTGGGGCGGCTTTCGCTGAACACGCAGCTGTACGCGCGGCTGCTCACGCAGCTCGATCAGCTCGAGCCGCTGTATCTGTCGGTCTTCATGATCGTCGGCCTCGTCGTGCTGACGCGCGCAATGGACTGCGTGCGGTCGGCGACGGCACGCCGGCAGCTTCGATGGATCATCTGGGGCACGGCGTTCGGCGCCGGCCCGTTCGCTATCGGTTATGCGCTGCCGTATGCGCTTGGCCTCCGCGTGTCGCTGCCGATGGAGCTCTCTGTCATCCCGCTGAGCCTGGTGCCGCTGGCGTTTGCGTCTGCGCTCATCCGGTACCGCCTGATGGACGTCGAGGTCATCGTCAAGCGCAGCCTCGTCTATACGGCGGTGATTCTGGCGATTTTCACGATTTACGCGACGCTCCTGCGCCTTGCAGGCGTCGTCTTCCTCGACGCGGCCGAGCGCCACAACATGATCATCGCCATGCTCGCGACGATCGTCGTGGTGCTGCTCTTCAGCCCGGTGAAGAGTGCGATACAGAACGCGCTCGATCGCGCGTTCTATCGCGACAGGTACGACTACCGGCGTGCGCTCGTCGGATTCGCGCGCGATCTCAACAGCGACCTCGACCTCGATCGGCTTAGCGAGCGACTGGTCGCCCGTATTCGAGACACGTTCGTCATCGATCGGATGGTGTTGCTGCTCGTTGACGAAGCGTCCGGCGACTATGAGGTGATTCGCGCGGAGGGGTTTGGCGATCTCACGGTCAGCAGGTTGAGCCGCCACTCGCAGATAGCGGCGAGCCTTGCCGGTGGCATGGCTTTGTCGCTCGACGACCCGCGGCTGCACGGCGCGTTTCCGCCCGAAGAACTTGCCTTCTGGCGGCTCCGAGGCGTGCACTATTTCGTGCCGTGCGTGTCGAAAGGCGGAACGATTGCCGTGCTCGCGCTGGGGCAGCGCGGCCAGGGCGAACCCTTGAGCAGTGAAGACATGGCACTGCTCTTGGCCGTGGGCAGCCACGTCGCGACGGCCCTCGAAAATGGCCGGTTGTATCGGCAATTGCAGCTCAAAGCCAGCGAGCTTCAGCGGCTGCAGGAGTTCAACGAGAACATCGTCGAGTCGCTCGACAACGGTCTCGTCGTGGAAGATCTGAACGGCCGTGTCATCCGCTGGAACCGGGCGCTCGAAAGCATTTATGGCCTTTCGGCGGTCGAAGCCAAAGGGCACAAGGTCGAGGAGGTCTTCGATGGCCCGTTCGTCGAGGGGCTGCGCGCGGCGCAGCGCGAATCGCCGAATGGCGCATCGCTGTACCGGGTGCCGCTGGCGGGGCGCGCCGGAAAAGCCGGAGAGCGGTTGCGCGTGAATATCGCCACGGTGCCGCTCAGGGCGCCGGGCGGGCAATTCAACATGCCGACGGTCGGCAACATCATCATCATCGAGGACGTCACCGAGCGGGTGCACCTCGAAGAGCAACTGCAGATTTCCGACAAGATGGCGTCGGTCGGCCTGCTGGCTGCGGGCGTCGCGCACGAAGTCAACACGCCGCTCACCGGCATCTCGAGCTTTACCCAGATGCTGTTGAACAATGCCGATCCCGACGATCCGAAGACACGGATGCTCGAAAAGATCGAGCAGCAGACGTTCCGCGCCGCGAAGATCGTGAACGGGCTGCTCAATCTCTCGCGCTCGGGTGGCTCCAATGCCGAGGAGAACGCCCCGGTCGACATCAACGCGGTGATCAACGACGTGCTGTCGCTGCTGGAGCCGCAGCTCATGGTGAGCAAGGTGAAAGTGCGGCGCGAACTGTGTCCGTCGCCTGCGCTCGTCGCCGGCATCGAGCACAAGCTGCAGCAGGTCTTTCTCAATCTGTTTCTCAACGCCCGCGACGCGATGCCCAAGGGCGGATGGCTGTCGGTCGAAACGCGGCTCGCCGACGGACATGTGGTGGCGGAAGTGGGAGACACCGGTTCCGGAATTCCGAGCGAGCACCTGTCGCGCATTTACGACCCGTTCTTCACGACGAAGTTGATCGGGAAAGGGACAGGCCTTGGTCTGTCGATTACCTACGGCATCGTTCGCGAGCACGAAGGCACATTGACCTGTCAGAGCGCGGTGGGGCAGGGCACACGGTTCACCGTGTCGCTGCCGGCCTCGATGGCGGCCGCGCGGTCCGGCGTCAGTCACTGAGCCGCGAGGGCCCGCCTTCGCGGGCGTCGGCGAGATCACGCCAGAGTTCGCATGAATCGGGCGAACGACGGCTGGAGCGGGTGTTGGGCCCCGCGACAAGAAAAGGAACTGAGTGAGTGTTATGCAGAAAAATGGTTCCATTCTCGTAGTTGACGACGAAGAAATCATGCGCGAGATCCTCGAGACCCTGTTGAAGGGCGAGGGCTATGCGGTGCGCATGGCGGCGAGCGGCGAGGAAGGCATCGAGCTCGCGCGCAACATCCCGTTCGATGCGGCAATCGTCGACGTGATGATGCCCGGCATCAACGGTATGACGACGCTCGAGTCGCTCAAAAAGCTCGACGACGAGCTCGCGGTCATCATGGTGACGGCGTATGCCTCCGTCGAAAACGCGATCAATGCGATGAAGCGTGGCGCGTTCGACTACATCACCAAACCGTTCAAGAACGACGAGGTGCTGGTCGTCATCAAGAACGCGCTCGAGCGGCGGCGGCTGGTGAACGAGAACCGCACGCTGCGCCAGAACATCCAGGAGCAGTACAGCCACTTCGACAACATCGTGGGCCGCAGCCCCGCCATGCGCCGCGTGTTCGACCTGATCATCCAGGCGGCTCCGAGCCGTTCGACGATTCTGATTCAGGGCGAGAGTGGCACAGGGAAAGAGCTCGTCGCGCGCGCCGTGCACATGCACTCGCAGAGAAAAGAACGTGCGTTCGTGACGGTCAACTCCGGCAATCTGCCGCCTGATTTGCTGGAGTCGACGCTGTTCGGTCACGTGAAGGGCGCCTTCACCGGTGCGGTCTATCCGAAAAAGGGTTTGTTCGACCTGGCAGACAAGGGCAGCATCTTCCTCGATGAGATCGGCAACATCCCGCTCGAAACGCAGGCCAAGCTGCTGCGCGTTATGCAGGAGCGCGAATTCATGCGGCTCGGTGGCATGGAGGTCATCAAGGTCGATGTCCGTATCATCGCCGCGACCAACGTGGATCTGAAAAAAACAATGGAGGAGGGACGCTTCCGCGAGGACCTCTTTTATCGTCTGAACGTCGTCAACGTCGTCCTGCCGCCGTTGCGTGACCGGAAGGATGACATTCCATTGCTCATGCAGCACTTCATCGAGAAGTACGGCGAGGAAAACAGGAAACCCGACCTCGAGCTCGTGCCCGACGCGCTCGACATCCTGATGTCGTATGACTGGCCGGGCAACGTTCGCGAGCTGGAAAATGTGATCGAACGTGCGGTCGTGCTCTCAACCGGCCGTCGAATCGGACCGGATTTGCTGCCGGATCACATCGGCCGGCCGACGATCTTCCAGATGCCGCGCTTCGTCGTGCCGCCCGAGGGGATTTCGTTCAAAGACGTCATCACCGATTTCGAGAAACGTCTCATCGAGTCGACGCTCGAAGCCGCCGGGGGCGTGCAGAAGCGCGCGGCCGAGCTGCTTCGCATCAAGCCGACGACGTTGAACGAGATGATCAAGCGGTATGACATCCGTCCGCGGAGAAGGCGGTCTGACTCGTCGCGGCCCGATGCACAAGACGCCGCTGACCGGGTCGGGGAACCTGTGGCCGTGGAATAGTGACCTTAGGCATGGCAGATGGCAAATGGCAGATGGCAGAAAACGCCGTCTGCCATCATCCATCTGCCATCTGCCATGACGAGTTTCTAGGATTGCCGTACCCGCGCAATCATCCTGTCCAGCTTTCCCAGTACCACATCCCAGCGGTAATTTCTTCGTACATACTCTCTGCCCGACCGGCCCATGGCTGCCCTGAGGCGGTTGTCAGAAACGAGCAGCTTCAGACCTTCCACGAACTCGTCGCGATCCCGGTAAAAAAGGCCGCCGTTGCTCCTCAGGCAGTGATCGACCAGGACGTCGCTGCGTGCGTTGCACAGAACGGGCGTGCCTACCGCAAGCGCTTCGAGGGCGATGAGCGACAGGCTTTCGTACGGCGACGGGCAGGCGACGACCGTGGCCGCTTCCAGGGCCTGAAGGCGCTCCTGTTCGGACAACATGCCGGCAAAGTTGATGAAGGGTTCTTCGGGCAGGGGCATCAGTTTGAGGCCCATCAGCACGAGCGACGCGTCGCCGCCGGCGTTGACGTAGCTGCTGAAATACTCGATGAGCTCTTCGCACCCCTTGCCCGGATCGATCCGCCCGCCGTACAGCGCGAACGGGCCGTGGATGCGATGCCGTCGCTTGAAGCTCGCACCACGCGATGAGACGTGGGACGGAAACCGGCCCCCACCTTCACCGCTGGCAGGTTCGTCTCCCTCGGACATCGGGAGCTCGGATCGCTCACTCTGCTCGACCGCCTGTCCCGTCTGCCCGGCGGGTCGCGGATATGCGTGATGGGGTGGCAGGTCGACGCCGCAGCCGATCGTTTCCTCGATGACGGCGTTTCGATCGAACGTCTGTTCGACGAACTTCCGTTCCGGTTCGCTCAGGTATCCGATCGCTTTCGGCAGACGGAACACGTCTCTGTACAGATGCAGATGGATGGGCGGCTCCTCGTGCGCGGCAGGGACGAGGATGCTGCGCCCGGGATCGACCTGCAGGCCGAGCACCGTCGGCGCGTAGTGATAGCCGTAGAAGATGAGTGCTTCGTACTGTCTGTGATGCTTCTTGAGGTACTCGATCAACCCGGGCGACCAGGGGCCCTGCTGCTTCAGCCACTCTGTCTCATCGGCGGCATCGTGCGGGTTGTGAAGAATCCAATCCGAATACCGGCTGAAGTCGGCGAAGTCGCGCGCCTGCGAGCTGGCGAACCGTCGGACGGTCACGCCGCGAACGCGATCTGAGCCCTCGGGGTATTCGTTGCGCCAGGTGATGGGGTCGCGCGCGCACGTCGTCAGCACGTCGACATCGTGGCGCTCGGCCAGTTGTTCGGCTGTCAGCCGACAGGCGTATTCGGGTCCGCCAAGAATCTCCGTCCCGTATCGTTGGATGATGAAAGCGATTCGCACGTCGCGCTGAATGTGTATGCTAGCATTTGCCGTTTGTCGCCCGCACTTTCCCGGCATCTGAGGAAATACACATACACGCTGGTCGCACGAGAGATCTCGCGTGTGACCCGGTATGCCGATCGCGTGATCCATGTCGATCCGCTGCCAGGCGATTCGGGGGTGCTTCGGGAGGCGATCGAGGCTCCGGCGACCGTCGTGAGCACGTCGGCCGACATCGCGGCCGCGGTGTCGGATGATGGCGTCGACGTCCTCCTCTTCAACGGTAATTTCAACCACACCACAGACATTCAGGGCTTGCTCGAAGCGATTCATCCGCACGTGACACGACAGGGCCGGGTGGTCGTGGCCCTCTACAACTGGTACTTCGCGTGGCTCTACAGGCTCCTCGATCGCCTCGGCCTGCGTCACGGCCCGCCAATCACGACGTTCATCACGCGTGTCGATCTCGCGCAGCTGGCGCGATTGGCAGGATTCGAGCTCATCCGCCTTCGGCCGGTGGCCTATCTGCCGTGGCACTTCCTCGGCGTCGGCACACTGGTAAACGTCGTGATGCCGGCCGTTCCAGGATTCCGCTGGTTGTCGTTCGTCACGGTTGCCGTGCTTCGGCCGGCGATCGGTACTGGAGAAAAACGCCCATCGTTGACGGTCGTCATCCCGGCGCGCAACGAGCGGGGAAACATTGAAGACGCCTTACGCCGTCTCCCTGATTTCGGCGTGCTGACGGAAGTGATTTTCGTCGAGGGGAATTCGGGGGACGGTACGTGGGACGAAATTCAGAGGGTCAGCGCGCTTTGGGACGGCCGCCGCGGCGTCCGCGTCCGGGCGTTTCAGCAGGAAGCGAGAGGCAAAGCCGATGCGGTACGGCTCGGCTTCTCAAAAGCGTCGGGCGATCTCCTGACCATTCTCGACGCCGATCTCACCATGCCGCCAGAGCGCCTGACGCGCTTTTACGATGCGTACTGCCAGGGTGCGGCGGACTTCGTCAACGGAACGCGCCTTGTCTACCCGATGGAAGGGGAGGCCATGCGCCTGCTGAACCACCTTGGCAACGTCTTCTTCGCGAAGCTGCTCAGCTTTGTTCTGGACGTCCGCCTCGGCGACAGCCTGTGCGGCACGAAGTTGCTGTCGCGGCGAGATTACGAGCGGTTCGTGAAGTGGCGCCGCGATTTCGGCGACTTCGACCCGTTCGGCGACTTCGAGCTTCTCTTTCCGGCTGCCGTACTTGGAACCGGTATAATCGACGTGCCTGTAGATTACCGTGCGCGAACCTACGGCACCACCAACATCAACCGGTTTCGCGACGGCGGCATTCTCTTTCGAATGACGATGACCGGACTTCTACGCATCAAGTTCGGCAGCCTGCGGTAGCGCAAGGCTTTAGCCTTGCCATTTGGGAGCGAGGGTATTGCTCGAACACGGCAGCTCGAAAGTTTTTGTCGCCGGCCACCGCGGACTGGTTGGCTCGGCGGTGCTCAGGCGCCTCGAGCAGGAGGGCATGACGCCGCTCACGGCAACTCGTGCTGAGCTCGACCTGCGCAATCAGGCGGCCGTCAACGAATGGTTTGGCGCAAACCGGCCCGACTTCGTATACCTGGTTGCGGGCACGGTCGGCGGCATCCTCGCCAACAGCACACGTCCCGCTGAGTTCATTTACGACAACCTGCTGATCCACGCCACCGTCGTGCATGCCTGCTTTCTGCACGGCACCAAGAAGCTGCTCTACCTGGGCAGTTCCTGCATCTATCCAAGGGAAGCGCAGCAGCCGATGACCGAAAACGCGCTGCTCGCCGGGCCGCTCGAGCCGACCAACGAGTTCTATGCGGTCGCCAAGATTGCCGGAATCAAGCTCTGTCAGGCGTACAGACGCCAATATGGATGTGACTTCATTTCAGCGATGCCCACGAATCTGTACGGGCCGAACGACAATTTCGATCTCACCAGCTCGCACGTGCTGCCGGCGTTGATTCGCAAGTTTCACGACGCGAAGCTGGCGGGGGCGAGTGAAGTATCGGTATGGGGAAGCGGACGGCCCCGGCGGGAGTTCCTTCACGTCGACGATCTGGCGTCGGCGTGTGTCTTTCTGATGCGGAACTACGACGATGAGGCCCACATCAACGTCGGGACAGGCGAAGACCAGAGCATTCGCGAGCTGGCGGAAATGATCCGGGACGTCGTGTATCCGCAGGCGCGCATCGTGTTCGACACCTCCCGGCCCGACGGGCCGCCGAGAAAGCTGCTGGACATCAGCAAGTTGCGTGGGCTTGGATGGACACCCAGCATCGCGCTCCGTCCGGGTGTCGAGTCAACCTATCGATGGTTCCTGGATCATCAGGCCGACGCGCGTGGAGTGGCGCCCGATGCCGGGCGCAGCCGCGTCCAGGCCTGACGAGCCAGCGTGACGAGTCCCGCCGCGAGCAGCGCCACCAGAAGCGGTTGCATCGGTACCATGAACCGGCCGTGGGCACTGTAGGTCATCGCGATGCTCAGAATATTCGCGCACACCACGAGCACAACGGTCCAGACGCCTGGCGATGCCGCGAGAACGAGTGCACCCAAGGCGGCCGACGGGAGGAGCCATTTGGTGAAGAACTCTCGTCCCGGTCTGAGTTCCTGCGACACATGCAGCCACATGAGCCACAGGACATCGCGCGGATTCTCCAGCATCCAGTTGATCGTCAGGCTCTGCCGATATTTCGCGAGCATCACTTCTGATGTGACGGTGTCGAGTTTCTGTGCGGCGATCTCGGGCCAGCCATCTCCGGGATTCGAGTGCCAGACACCCTGATTTCTGATAGCCCTTGGGCCGAAGCCCATTGGCAGGTTGATACCGCCCTGCGTCCCAAGGGGCATGAACGCATCGAGCACGATGATGTTGCGGATCCACCAGGGGCTGATGACCACGATAGCGATGGCAAGACAAATCGCTTTTGGTTTCCACGCGAACCTGGATCCAAACGACTTGTCTCTTCCTGGCAGTATGGCCAGGATCGGCGCCGACAGAATGAAGATGGTGCGTGCGGCCAGCAGCCCACCCATCGCGACGCCTGCTACGGCGGCGCCCGCCATCGTCCATCCCTGGCTGGCCTGCTTCACCCACGCCAATGTCAGCAGCGCAACCATGAGCGATGCCAGCGGCTCTGTCATGAACATGCTGGCATAGCGCGTCAGATCGCGGCTTTGGAGAGCGATGGCGGCGGTCAGCACAGCGGCCACAGGACCGGCGAGATGCGTGGCGATTGCAGCGGCCGCAGTGACCGCGCCCGCCGTAATCCCGCAGTTGACGATGCGCCAGGCAGGGAAGTCCCTGCCCATGACGGCATACACGCCTGAAAGGAGCAAGGGCATCCCAGGCGGCCGGTAGGTGGTCGGATAATAATCAGACTGCCGCGTCAGCAAAGGCCGGTAGCGTTGAATGCCTTCGTAAGGCTTCCGCCACTCTTGGTCGCTCCATTGATACCCGAAGCCTCGGCCGTTCCAGACATTGAAGGCGATGGCGTCGTAGTCGTGGCCGTCACCGGACTCCGGGGGTTCGCGAAGCCCGCCGCCGTTCACGATTCTCATGGTGTAGGTTCCGAACGCCGTGAGAAAGATCGCGACGTGGACGAGTTTGCGCAGCAGGCCCGCGTTCATGTTCATCGCAACGATGTGCGACGCAGCAGTTTCGGCAGCGAAGCCATGAGTTTGTCGTACTTCGCCATGATCACATCCCAGTGGTAATGGCTTCTCACGTACGCCTGCCCATTCCGGCCCATCCGTTCCCGCAGGCGGTGGTCGGCGAGCAGCAGTTTCGTGCACTCAACGAATTCGTCGCGATCCGAATAGAACAAGCCGGCATTGCTGCGCCGGCAATGGTCGACAAGCACATCGGCGCGTGCGTTACAAAGAACGGGCGTGCCGACGGCCATTCCTTCGAGCGCCAGCAGCGAAAGACTCTCCAGCGGTGAAGGCACGACAACCACTGTCGCGGCCTCCAGCGCGGAGAGACGCTCCGCTTCGGACAGCAGACCCACGTATCGCAGCCACGGAACCCCCGGCAGCGCCATCAGTTGGGCGCCCATCAACACGAGATGCGCCATTCCCAGTTCATTCCTGTAGGTGCCGAAAAAATCGATCAGCTCCGCGCAACCCTTCCCAGCGTCGATTCGGCCTCCGTATAACAGAAATGGATCATCAGGAAAGCCTTTTGGCGCGGTTCGCGACTGCCCTGGACGTCCGTCGAGAAGATCAACGCCGCATCCGATGGTTTCTTCTGCCACGGCGTTGAACTCGAACGTCGACTTGAGAAAGGCTTTTTCAAGAGCGGTATTGTAGGCGATCGCTGCGGGCCTCGCGAACATGTCCCTGTAGATGCCGAGCCCGATCGCCGGTTCGTTGTGTGCCGTGGGTGCGAGGATGCTGCGTTCCGGGGCGATTCGCAGACCGAGCACCGTCGGAGCGTAGAGGTAGGTAAAAAATATCAGCGCATCGTACGACGAAGACGCCTGTGACAGGTAGTCGATGAGCGCCGGGCACCACGGGCCCTGCTGCTCGAGCCACGCCATCTCGTCATCGTGCGTGTGCGGATGATGAAAGATCCAGTCCGAATAGCGATTGAACGACTCGATATCGCGCGAGCGTGCACTCGGGAAGCGCCGCACCGTGACGCGATTGATCTCCACGGCGCCTTCGGGGTACTCATTGGCCCACGTAATGTAGTCCCGGGCGCATGTGGTCAGCACCTCCACCTGGTGGTGCCCGGCCATGCGTTCGGCGATGAGGCGGCAGTGATATTCGGAGCCTCCCAGAATCTCCAACCCGTAACGCTGGACGATGAACGCAATACGCACGGTCAGAGGATTAGAAGGCGGAAATCATCTCGGCAAGCCGCTGCTGGATGACGTCATCGCCGAAATCCTGAAGGCGACGCCGCTGCCCGGCAAGGATCTGCTCCCGGGGACTGTCTTCGAAGGCGAGCATGCCCAGCAACTCCGCCGCGTACTCGAGGTCCTTGGGCGCGAACTGCACACCCGCCTCTCCCAACGTGTCCGGCACTGCTGCTGCGCTGTACGCCAGCACCGGCACGTCCATGGCCATGGCCTCGACGAGCGGCACGCAGAAGCCTTCGTGCTCACTCAAGGAAATGTACGCGCTCGATGCGCGGTAGTACGCAGCCAGCTCGACGTCCGGTACCGGCCCGGTGAAAATGAAACGATCTTCCAGCATCTTGTACTCGGATAACAACGCGCGGATCGTCGCATAGTACTGCGGCACGACGTCGTAGCGGCCCACGAAGATGAACCGGTAGTAGGCGTCGACATACCGCTTGTATTGTTCGGCCAGCCTGATGTGATCCTCGATCTTTTTGTTCGGCGCAATTCGGCCGACGAACAGGAAGTTCACAAGGCCGTCGTCGAGAATGTCTTCGAGCACAGGGTGCCTGGGTGCGCCGGTTAGCCGGGTGGTATCGACCGCGATCGGCAGAACCCCGGTTCGTGGAAACCCGAGCTCTTCGAGCTCGTGGCGGTTGTATTCGGAGTCGCCGAGCGCGAGGTCGGCCGCCGCGGCAAGACCGGCGAGCTCTTCGCGCGCGATCGAGGCGAGCCGAAACAGAGGTGGCGCATAGGGACCGAAAAACCGTGCGGGCGTGACGTTGTGATACTGAAGCACGCGGCCGTGCGGGAGGGCCGCGAATGCCGCCGACATCGGCGATGGCAGCGCGAAATGAAAGATGGTGACGTCGCCGCGTTTTGAAACGGGGTCCAGAAACGGTCTGACGTCGTGCCGAAGGTCGTCGTCGATCGTCATCGCGAAGATATCCGATTCGTGCCCCATGGCTCGCAACATGCCGCGCATGCGACGGGCGCTGTCGCCGATGGCGTCACCCTTGTGGGCGGCGGGCACCCACTGGTTGACGCGCATCAGCGCTTTTCCTCGACAAGGCCGGCCTTCGATTCAGGGCTTTCGGGCAGACCACGAAAGATCGCGGGTCGATACTGCTGAAGCTCGAACAGTTCGTCAGCGAGCCGGACCTGGTCCCAGAAGTCCCACGCCACCTGAGGCGCCGGCTTCCGCGGAGCCCTCAGCACCTGATCGACAAACCGGAGCAGTGTCCCGGCGAAGTCTCTGGAGCGCAGCCGTTCAAGTGCCTTGTCCTGTCTTGTCAGGATTCGTTCGTACAACTCCTGATCGTCCAGAACGGCATCGACGAGCGCCGCCACTTCGAGCGGCTCGTCGGTCGAATACAGCACGCCGGCGCCGTCCATCGTGGCCGGTACGGCCGTTGCCGCGTATGCGACCACCGGAATCTGCTTGTAGAACGACTCGACGATCGGGACGCAGAATCCCTCGTGCGCGCTGGCGCACAGGAAGAGGTCTGCGACGTCGTAATAGGCGGCGAGCTCTCCGTCGGTGACGTGGCCAGTGAAGTGCACGTTGGTGACACCCAGACGTGCACAGAGTTGATGGAGCGTGGCGAGATATTTGTCAAAACCGCCGTAGGACCCGACGAGCAAGAGACGCGACCGCGGGTTGAAGTGCCGCTGGTACGCATGGAAATAGCGGATGACGTTCTCGATGCGCTTGTTCGGAATGATGCGCCCGACAAACAGGATGTTCGTCCATCCGTCATCAAAGTCTCTCGCGATCAAGTCATTCGACGATGTATCGAGGTGCGAGAAATCGGGCACCACGGGGAGGACACCCGTCGGATCGAACCCGAGCTCTTCGAGCTCCTGGCGGTTGAACTCCGAGTCGCCAAGCGCCAGGTCCACGCGAGGCGGATAGATGCCGAGCTCACGCCGCCCCTTGAAGCACTGCTCGACCAGTTGCTCATGGACATTCACGAAGAATTCGGGTGGCGTGATGTTGTGGTACACCAGAATCTGGCGGTCGGGTAACGCGTAGGTGATGCGCGACGCGCGCGCGCCGATCGAGAAGTGATGGATCAGAATATTTGACGCGTCGCTCTCCTGGATGAGCTCGCGGTAGTCGCGTGTCTGGTCTTCGAGACGGGGGTCCGCGGTCTGAACGAAGATGTCCGATGCGAAACCCGCTTGGCGAAGCACCCGCTGAATGCCGATAACCTCATGGCCGATGGCATCGCCGTAGCCGAGGGTCGCGAGTACCTGGTGGATCTTCTGCGTGTTCAATTCAACACCGGTCCCGATGGAAGGTCGGCCAGAACGTCACCGGCCGGCCTCAACGCTCTGCGTCGTCTGGTGAGCCAGCCCGGCTCGGGCTCTATCGCTGCTGCCGTGCCGCGCCTGGCGTCATCTTCCTTCAACCTCCCCAGCACATCGAGGTATTTCTGCTCGATCACGGGCCACGCGTAGTTCTGCTGAAAGAACTCGCGGCCATTGGCGCCGAACGCGGCATTCAATCGGCGGCTCTCGGCGATGGCGCGAAGCGTCTCGACAAACTCGGCCTGGCTTTCGTAATACAGCCCGGCCTTGCTGCGGATGCACTGGCCGCGGAGCACCTCGCACCTGCCATTGGCCAACACGGGCTTTCCGAGTGCCCACGCTTCGAGTGCCACCATGGAGAGACTCTCATAATATGACGGCATCAGCAGAAGATCCGCCGCTGCGAGTGCATCGAACTTGTCCTGATCGTCGAGAAAGCCGAGGTGATGGATACGAGGATGCTCAGGGATGGGCAGGATCTCCTTGCCGATCAGTACCAGTCGCAACCCTCTCGGCAGCGCTTGCAATCCGTTCAGAAAGAACGAGAACAGCTCGTTGCATCCTTTGTTCTGATCGATTCGCCCGACATAGAGAGCAAAGCGGCTCGTGATTCCATACTTCTGGCGAAAGCGCTCCGCTCTGGGCTGTTCGGGAATCTCAGATCCGATTCCAACCACAACACCCGGGACATCGTGATTGTGCGACACCGCCTGGATGAGGCGTCTCTCTTCAGGGCTGTTGTACATGAGCGCGCGCACGCCACGAAAGATCCGAGGCGAGATTTCGAGGCCGATCGCCTCGTCGCGCTCGGCCGTCGGCACGAGGATGGCGCGGGACGGCACGGTTCTCACGCCGTGATATGCGTGGTAGTAGCGATAGCTGAAAAAGATCACGTAATCGTAGTCAGCCTGGGCAGACGACAGATAGGCCAGCAGCGACGAGCTCTTCGGCCCTTCGGCATCCAGCCACTTCAGTTCGTCGAGGTAGGAATGCTGCTCCGCGAAGACGCGCTGCGACCAGCTGGCAAACGCGCCGACATCGCGCTGGTGATCGACACGAAACCGCCTGACCGGTATCGCATTCACCTGCTCGACGCCCGCAGGGTACTCGTCGCGCCAGGTGACGTAGTCGCGTGCGCACGTGGTCAACACCTCGACCTGCGCGTGCTGAGCGAGGCGTTCGGCGACATAGCGTGCATGCAGTTCGGCGCCGCCGTTGATATCGGCGCCGTACCGCTGCACGACGACCGCCAGCTTCACTGTGCGGAGTCCGGCCCTTCGTCCTCGCCGGATTCGTTCTCGTAGGACCCGGCTTCGACGGAGCCATCGAAATCGGTCTCGGGTCCTTCGTCGAGCGCCGCGTCGGCAGTGGGATCGCCGTGTGGAGGTGTGGCAGAGTCCGCCGACGAACTGATTTCTGTTGCCGAACCGCCCGCCGCCGCGATTTCACCAGGCGTGCGTCCACGTCCGCCGCGGCGACCTCGGCGCCGACGACGCCGGCGCCGCGCGGTGGCCGAGTCGCCTGACGGCTCGCTGGAGGCGGCTTCGCCCGGGCTGGGTGGTGCTTGGGGGGATGGCTGATATGCCGGCGACGCGCTCGCGCTCGGTTGCGGCTGCGCGAACGCCCGGTCGTCTTGACGCGGCCGAATCGGCTGTATCTCCCGGGACGGCCCCGTGCCAGGCCGGTACTGAACAACGGATTCCAACGCGCGTGCGCGCCGTTCGTCGAAATCCATCCTGCTCGACAGCGACTCGAGCCGCATTTTGAGGTTCCTGTTCTCGATGCCGACGCGCGTCAGCTCGAGCACGAGGTTATGGACGAGCTCGTAATACAGCGTGTCGACCTCATCACGCTGCTGGTTCTTCTCGCGGAGAACGTGGAACTGCTTCTCGTACTCCCTGTTGATCTCGCTCTGTTGATGCAGCACCTGCACGAGCCGGTTGGCATTCAGCAGCATCTTCAGGAACGGCCTGAGGAGCTGCCGTAGCAGCCGAACGGGGGCTTTGCTGCTGCCATACAAATCGTTGGCATCGACGGCGTATTGTTGCGGTTGAAAAGGATCGAGCTTGCGATCGCGGGCGCGCTTGAACTGCTCGACGAGATCGGAGCGGACGCCTTTGGGATCGAGAAACCGCTCGAGCTTGACGTTGGCCAGCTCCTGAATCTGCTCTTCGGTGTAGTCGACACCGCGCTTGGCCTGAATGCGCGCCCGAATCTGGCGCATGATCTGTTCGACGTCGACGGCGTCGGTTCGAATGTTGAATTCTGCCATGTCGTTGCTCGAGGGGTCTGACCCCTTCATGGTTGCGGGGGTCAGGCCCCCTTATGGGCGCGTTTCGCCGCAAACTCGGGCGCTTCTCTCAGGCATGTGCCCAGAATGCCGACCGAGCGAATGAGCGCGCGCAATCCCGTGCGCTCGATTTCCGCCGCTTCATTTCCCAATTTCGAATAGCCGTTCTCGTCAGCCACCGCGGTTTCCCATCCACGGAAGAGCCGTCCCCATGGGCTCGTCAGCACGTCGCGCATCAGGGCCTTGGCTTTCAGCGGATACCAGAAGCTGTCGTGGTACACCACGCTTGCCGCGTAGGCCCATGGCGCCAGCACGGTTTTGAGCGACCACTCGACCGGCTTGCGAAGCGGACCCCAGTAAATCTGATGCTGCATGCGCGCAGCAAACGTCATTTTCCTGAACGGACCGGTGAAGTGCCAGTTCTCGGCTCCGGCCTGCTGATCGCCCACGATTTCAATCTCTCTGGGATCGCCGCATCCGAGCCCACGCTCGTGCGCAAGCCGGATGAACTTGATCGAGAGCGGGTCCATGCCCATCAGCTTTGCGGCGACGGCGTCGATGGCCACCTGGTCGGCACTGGCGAGAATGACATTCTTCACGTGAGGAATCATGCAGCGCGGCCCGGGGCCGTCGCCCGCGAAGGTACCGTCCATGACGGCAAACACGCCGCGATGGATCTTCTGCTGAATCATCAGCAGGTCGACGAGCGTTTCGTGAATGACCGGGTGCGTCCAATGGCGGCGCTCGTTGAGCAGTCCGCCAAACGCATTCTTCATCGCGCCGGTCATCGTCGTGAACACATGGGTTTTCACCGTCGGCAAGTGAATGATGTTCTCGCCAATGAACCGGCGGGGAATCATGAAGCCCTTCGGGTAGACCTCGTTCAGGCACAGGAACGCTTTCGTAAGGTCGCCGACCGCATCTCGAATGTTGATCCACTCTTCGCTTTCGTAAATGTGGATGTTCCGGAGGCCGTGAGCTTCGACAACCGGAAGCTGCTTGTTCTCGCGCTCGCCGAGATACGCATCGATGACGACCGTACGATTGTGACAGGCATGGATCAGCGCCGGTGAGTAACCGTCCTTCTTCATCGCGCGGATGACACCCTCGAGCTGCCAGGGGGTGGTGGAGCTCCCGGGAAAGAAAAAGTGCCAGGAGATATTCACCTTGAGGGCGGTATCCGCGTCTTTGGCGACGACATTCTGGTAGCCGGCGAGATTCAAGAGCCGGTGGTAGTCGAGCAGAACGGTCTCGGGCTGAGTGCGCAGAATGGCAACACGTGCCTTGGGCATTCCCACGATTTTACTGGTAAATGATGAGGACCACCGAAAGCGCCCAAAGAGCGACGCAGATGAGCAGCGGCCGGTCGTTGATGACCAGCTCGGCCGGGCTGCCACCCTGGTCGAGCAGGTGGACCAGGTAGAGATAGCGGAAGATGCCGTACAGCGGGAACGCGGTGGTCAAGCTGAGGAGATCGGTTCCGAACTTTTCGGTCGTTTCAGGACTGATGGTGTAAAACGCGTAGGCGACGAGCGTCGATGCCGTGACGACCGAGATCATTTGATCGAGCAGGTACGGCGTGTAATCGCTAAGGATGGGCCGGTGATCGGTCGCTGAGTCCATCAGAAGGGTGAGCTCATGCCGGCGCTTGCTGAGCGCGATGAACAGGGCCAGAAGCGTCGTGCACACGAGCAGCCAGTGACTGATTGGTACGGCAATGGCCGCCGCGCCGGCTGTCGCTCGAAGTGTGAAGCCTGCGGCAATGGTGAGCACGTCGAGAATCACAATGTGCTTGAGAAGCGCGGAGTAAAGCGAGAGCAGCGCGACTTACCCCGCCGCCATCATGAAGAAGGGCCAACCAAGGGTAAAGGAGATCGCCAGCGCCACCGAACCGAGGAGGGCCGCGACCGTCAGGGCGAGGCTCGGGCTCACGGCGCCAGATGCGATCGGGCGATGACGTTTCACGGGATGGCGCTGGTCTTGTTCACGATCGAACACGTCGTTGACGAGATAGATCGCGCCAGACAAAGCGCAGAACACGGCAAATGCGACGACGGCCCTGATAACCGCCGCAGCAGCAGTCAGTCGTTGGGCAAACACCAGGGCCGCAAAGACGAAGAGGTTTTTCGTCCATTGACCCGGGCGCAGCGAAAAGAGAAGACTCAGGAAAAGCGGGCGGCCGCCATGACCATTAGGCATCTATCCGGAAGCGGAAGGACCTACAGTCCTCCCGCTCCGGCAAACTTCCTCTGCTGGAAACATTCCTTGCAAAACACGGGGCGACCCTGCGTTGGACGGAAGGGAACCGTCGTTTCCTTGCCGCACGCAGAGCAGGTAGCGGTGGTTTCGACACGCTCGCGAATCCCCGGCGAGGCCGCCCGGGCTGCGCGTTTGGCTTTGCACGACTTGCATCGCTTGGGCTCGTTCTTGAAGTTCTTGTCCGCGAAAAAGAGCTGCTCACCAGCCGTCCACACGAACTCCGCGCCGCAATCCACACAACTCAGGATCTTGTCTTGGAACTCCATCGTGTCGCCCCTTGCTCGCGCCCTTTACTCTGCGTCGCGTCGCATTTTCTTGCGGTTACGTTTGCGCGCCAGCGCCTGTTTGGCTCTGCGCTTGTCTCCGGGCTTCAGATAGAAGGAATGCTTCTTGATATCCTTGATGATATCTTCCTGCTGGACCTTCCTCTTGAATCGCCGAAGAGCACTCTCGATCGACTCGCCGTCCTGAACCTTGACTTCCGCCACTTAATGACACCCCCTCAACGGGCGAACATGATGACTGCTGTCCTGTCACCACGGTTTCTGAAATAACGATTGTGTTACGCTAATTCGGGACTGCGAATCTTAGGCGCAAATCTGCAGCCCCGTCAACGGATTAGTCCTTCGCATTAACTCTTTTATATCCAATAGTTTACTGCAAAACGTGGGTTCCACGAGAGTTCTGGTTATTGGAAATGGCGGGCGCGAACACGCCCTCGTGTGGAAGCTTGCGTCGGAACGCGCGGTGTCGGACATCGTGTGCGCGCCGGGAAATGCCGGCATCAGCCGCCTTGCGCGCTGCATTCCTGTCGATCCGGCCGATGCGCACGCAGTTGCGGAGATCGCGCGACGCGAAGAAATCGATTTCACGATCGTTGGTCCCGAGTTGCCGCTTAGTCGCGGCGTTGCCGACGTGTTCATGGCGGAGGGAGATCTTCTCTTCGGTCCCACTCAGCGTGCGGCGCGGCTCGAGTCGAGCAAGGTCTTCGCGAAAGACTTCATGCACCGCTACAACGTGCCGACGGCACGCTACAAGTCGTGCGACACCGCTGCAAGCGCGCTCGCGGTCTTGCGCAGCGGCGAGTTCGGGTTTCCGGTCGTGCTGAAAGCTGACGGCTTGGCGGCAGGCAAGGGCGTGGTGATTTCGCCCGATCTGACGGACGCCGAGGCGCAGGTTCACGCAATCATGGTCGACAAGCGTTTCGGTCAAGCCGGCGCGCGGCTGGTGATCGAAGAGCGCCTCGTGGGTCGGGAAGCGTCGTTCTTCGTGTTGAGTGACGGCACGCGGGCGCTGCCGCTGGGATCGGCTGAAGATCACAAGCGGGCGCTCGATGGCGATCTCGGTCCGAACACCGGCGGTATGGGGGCGTACGCGCCGTGCTCGCTGTTCGATACGCAGACCGAGGCGCGCGTCATGGATGACGTCGTGTTGCCGGTGCTGGAAGGCATGCGCAGCGAAGGCAGTGAATTCCGCGGGTTTCTCTTCGTCGGGTTGATGCTGACTCCGGATGGCCCGCAAGTGATCGAATTCAACGTACGCTTCGGCGATCCCGAGGCTCAGGTTATTTTGCCGATGATCGACGACGATTTGTCAGGCCTGCTCATGAGTGCCGCGGCCGGCGAGCTCGAGACGGGAGGTATTTCGCTGGCGCGCGAGCCCCGTGTTGGCGTGGTGATGGCGTCGGGCGGCTATCCCGACACGTATGAAACCGGCAAGGTGATTCACGGGATCGAGGCGGCAGAGGCCGTGGAGGGCGTCAATGTGTTTCATTCAGGCACGGCGAAGCGCGGGTCCGACATCGTCACGGCAGGCGGCCGCGTGCTGACGGTCGTGGCGTCTGACGCCGATTACCGAAGCGCGATCGATCGTGCCTACGATGCCGTCGGTAAGATCAGCTTCGACCGCATGCACTACCGAAAGGACATAGGTTTCAAGGCGTTACGTCCGGCATGATCTGAGCGGCTACACTAAGCACACAGCTGAGCGTATCAAGATCCGGAGCGTAAGCGACGGCACGCGGATTAATAACGATGACACCACTTCAGGTTCTGATCCTCATGGGCTCGCCCAACGACGCACCGGTCATGCAGGGCGCGGTCGACGTCTTGAGCGAGCTGGGCATCACGGTCGAGATGACCGTGGCGTCCGCGCATCGCTCGCCCGAGCGCGTGATGCGACTCCTGGGCGAAGCGGAGACGCGCGGAGTGAAGGTATTCATTGTCGGCGCGGGTGCGGCCGCGCACCTTGGCGGAGTGGTTGCCGCGCATGTCACGAAGCCGGTTATTGGCGTTCCGATCGATTCCTCGGCGTTGAACGGCTTGGATGCGCTCCTCTCGACCGTTCAGATGCCGCCTGGCGTTCCCGTCGCGACCGTCTCGATTGGCAAAGCCGGTGCGACCAACGCCGGCGTGCTGGCCGCGCAAATATTGGCGCTTGGCGACAAGGCTCTTGCCGAGCGTGTGGAGCGGTACAAGCACGGCCTTGCGGAAAAGGTTGAAGAGGCGGCGCGCAAACTCGCTGGCTCTCCTAGTCGCTAATCTTCAATCCCTAATCCCTGCGGTGAAGTACTCGATCGTCACATTCGGCTGCCGCGTCAACCAGGCCGACTCCTTTCAGATAGAGGAGCAGCTCATCGCTTGCGGCGGCACGCCGACTGGAATGCACGACGCCGACATCGTTGTCGTCAACACGTGTTCCGTGACTGGTTCCGCCGATCAGGCGACCCGCCAGATCGTCCGCAAAATTGCGCGTGAGAATTCGAACGCCAGGATCGTCGTCACCGGCTGCTACGCAACCCGTCGTCCGGACGAGGTGGCGGGATTAGCAGCACGGATCCAGATCGTGTCGAATGATCGCAAGGAGACGCTTGCCGCCGAGATCGGTCTTCTGTCGCCGAAGGCTGAAAGCGTCGTCACCAGGCCTGCCGCGCCGAAGCTCGAAAGGGCGAAGGCGGGACTCACCACTGCCGAACGATTCGGCGGCGGCGATGGTGCGTGCGGTGCGGAGATCGCGCCGGGTCTCGCCGGCAGGACGGCGTTCACCTT
This sequence comes from Vicinamibacterales bacterium, assembly GCA_963761975.1. GTDB lineage: Bacteria > Acidobacteriota > Vicinamibacteria > Vicinamibacterales > JAMQPK01 > JAMQPK01. Next base: position 355,882 of record CAVXIR010000006.1, on the reverse strand, counting down.
GCGCGTTCAAACGGGCTGCGATCAAAGCTGCTGGTACTGCATCATTCCTTCGACGCGTGGGACCGGCCGAAGTCGGCCTGTCGACGAAGTGCTTGCCGAGATCGAACGGGTCGGCCGTGCCGGCTATCGGGAGATCGCGATCACCGGCGTTCACCTCGGTTCGTACGGGCGCGATCTGATGAATGGATCGACGTTGTTCGGGTTGCTGCAGGCGATTGAGCGCCGTCAGTTCGGACTGCGTTTCCGCATCAGCTCACTCGAGCCGATGGACTGCCCGGATGAAATTGTCGATCTCGTTGCGCAGTCCGCCTGTTTTGCGCCGCACTTTCACTTGCCGCTTCAGCATGCCAGCGATCGGTTGCTGGTGGCGATGCGGCGGCCGTATACGCTGGCGTACTACCGGCGGCTGGTCACGGGCATCCGCGAGCGTATGCCGCATGCGTCAATCGGGTCCGATCTCATCGTCGGCTTTCCAGGCGAAACCGAACGAGACTTCAGTGTGCTCGAGGCGTATCTCGCTGAGTCACCTCTTACACACGTACACGTGTTCCCATACTCGGATCGTCCCGGCACCGAGGCCGAGGCATTAGACGGGAAGGTTCACGGCTCGATCGTCCGCGAACGCGCAGCGATCATTCGCGGCATCGGCCGAGACCTGAACCGACGCTTCCATCGCGACCAAGAGGGATCGGTGCGTCCGGGCCTGACGATCGAGGATGGCACACTGGTCGTAACCGACAACTATTTGAAGGTGAGGATTCCAGCCGGTCTGCCGCGGAACGAGTGGGTGAACGTCGCACTCCGTGAGGACGGCGATGCTCTTTTGGGGACAGTCGTATAAATCAGCGCACGAAACCCAGAACCAGAACGCGGAACCAGAACCCCCGGAACCAGAACCCCGGAACCGGAACCCCAGGAACCCCAGGAACCCCAGGAACCCCAGGAACCCTTGGAACCCCAGGCGAAAACCTACAGCAACGCAGCCGCTTTCTGCCCCGTCGACTCCTCCGTCCCTTCCACAATCAACTGTCCGCACGCTGCGCGGATGTCGCGACCGCGGCTCTTGCGCACCGACACGCTCAGGGCGGCGTCGGCGAGAGTCTTCGCGAAGGCGTTGACGCGCTCGTCGGACGGTCGCTCGAAAGGAATGCCTGCGGCCTCGTTGAGCGGGATGAGATTCACCTTGCACCGAATGTTTCCGAGCAGCTGCACGAGCCGCCTCGCGTCGTCGGGCGTGTCGTTGACGCCCCTCAGCAGGACGTACTCAAATGTGATGCGATTGCGACGTCTCGCCGGAAACCGTCGTGCCGCGTTGAGGATATCTTTTAGGCCGTACTTGCGATTGACAGGTACAAGCGCGTCGCGCTCGTCCTCGGTCGTGGCGTGCAGCGAAATTGCGAGATTCGGCATGAGCGGTTCGCTGGCGAGGCGTTCCAGTGCGGGAAGCACGCCCACCGTCGAGAGCGTCACTCGCCTGGGAGAGACGGCGAGACCATGCTCGTCGTTGAGCATGCGCAGTGCCTTCATGGTGTTGTCGTAGTTATGCAGCGGCTCGCCCATGCCCATCAACACGATGTTGAACTTCGAGTCTCGCAGTCCCAGCTGGCCCGCCAGCACGCGGACCTGCCCCGCGATTTCGCCGGCTGTCAGGTTTCGAACAAGTCCCATCTTGCCGGTCAGGCAGAATCCACATTTCATCGCACAGCCGACCTGCGTTGACACGCAAAACGTCTGGCTGGGCGTCTCGGGGATGAAAACCGACTCGATGCGGGCATGGTCGTCCAGGCCGAGCAGGAGCTTCACCGTGCCGTCCGAAGAGGTGTCCTTGGCAATCAACGCGGGCGTGGCAATCCGGAAGTGTGACGCGAGATCCGAGCGAAGCGGCCGCGACAAATCTGTCATGTTCTCGAAGTCGGTCACCCCCTTTTTGTAGATCCACCGAAAAATCTGGCGCGCGTGGTAGGGGCGGTGGCCGCGCGCTTCGAGGGCGGCTTCGAGCTCTGCCAGCTCCATCGATCCGAGATCTTGACGTGCGTCTGCCGCTAAGCTGTTCGGAACGTTAGGCATGTTCGCTTCTGGATCTCGATTGTACTCGTGTTAAGATCCGTGTAGCTCGCTCTCAACCCTTTCATCTCCAAACGGGTCCCCTGCGGGACCGAGCGGTTTGCACGGCGGTAGTCATCACTATTCATGATTGTTCGCGACGCACTCAACAACGGGATTCGTCTCGTCACTGAATCGATGAGCCACGTGCGTTCGGTCAGCCTCGGGGTCTGGCTGGCGCGCGGGTCTCGTCACGAGACCGACCAGGACAGCGGCATCGCGCATTTCGTCGAGCACATGCTCTTCAAAGGAACGTCGACGCGCACCGCCGAGGACATCGCTCAGGCGGTCGACTCGATCGGCGGCCAGCTCGATGCGTTCACTGCCAAGGAATACGCCAGCTACTACGTCAAGGTGCTCGACGAGCATCTGCCGCTTGCTGTCGATATCCTGTCAGACATCGTTCTCCGTCCCGCGTTTCACGAGGGCGACATCGAACGCGAAAAAAAAGTGATCCTCGAAGAGATCAAGATGGTCGAGGACACACCCGACGATCTCGTCCACGAGATTTTCACGCAGGCGTTCTGGGAAGGGCATCCGCTCGGGCGGCCCATCCTCGGCACGAAGGAAAGCGTCGAGGCGATTACGCAGCAGCGGCTGCGCGAGCATTTTCGCGGTGCCTACGCGGCTGAGAACGTCATCATTTCCGCCGCAGGCCACCTCGAGCACTCACAGTTGCGCGAAGCCCTCGAGAAGGCGTTCGGCCTGATGCCGGTTGCCGGGGTGAGCCAGAACGGCGGACCACCGTCAGTAGTCCCCAAGGTTGTGATTCGCAACAAGGAGCTCGAGCAAAGCCACCTCTGCCTGGGTGCGAGCAGCTATCCGCAGAACCACAGTTCGCGATATGCCAGCTACGTGATGAACACGATGCTCGGGGGCTCGATGAGCTCGCGGCTGTTTCAGAATATCCGCGAGAAGCGCGGGCTCGCATATTCCGTTTTCTCCGGCATCAATGCCTATCGCGACGCCGGCTACCTCACCGTCTATGCGGGTTGCTCCAACGAAGCCGTCGGCGAGGTTGTCGACCTGGTCGTCGAGGAGATGAAGCGCATCAAGCAGACGCCGGTGCCCGACAGCGAGCTGCGCCGGGCCAAGGATCATTTGAAGGGCAGCGTCATGCTGAGCCTCGAGAACACGTCGAGCCGCATGTCGCATCTCGCTCGTCAGGAAATCTACTTCGACCGCCAGTTCAGCCTCGATGAAACGCTGGAAGGCATCGAGCGCGTGACGCCGGCCGACGTTCAGCGCGTGGCGGGAGAGCTGTTCTCGAACGGCTCGCTTGCAGCCACCGTGCTGGGACAGGTGAATGGACTTCAGCTTCCGCGAGAGCGACTCGATCTGAACTAGACGATGGACGATCGACGATCGACGAAATGATTCCTCGCTACACCCACCCCGAGATGGGGCGCATCTGGAGCGAAGAGCGGAAATTCGAAACCTGGCTGCAGGTTGAAATCGCAGCTGCCGAGGCGATGGCCGAGGCCGGAATCATTCCGCACGACGCCGCTCGCGACATCAGAGAGAAATCGGCGTTCGACATTGCCCGCATCGCTGCCATCGAAGAAACCACGCAACACGACGTGATCGCGTTTACGACCGCGGTTGCCGAACATGTCGGGCCGGCCGCGCGCTGGCTGCATTTCGGTCTCACGTCGTCGGACGTGGTCGACACCGCGCAGGCCATTCAGATGCGCGAGGCGACGGACCTTCTTCTGAAGGATGTGGAAGGCCTTCTCGACACGGTCCGCGCGCGGGCCGAAGAGCATCGCCGCACGCCCATGATTGGACGCACGCATGGCGTGCACGCCGAGCCGATGACCTTCGGTCTGAAGCTGACGCTCTGGTACGCCGAGCTGCAGCGCGACCTCGAGCGGTTGAAGCGGGCTCGGGCGGTCGTCTCGGTTGGCAAGATCTCCGGCGCCGTCGGCACCTACGCACATCTCGATCCCTCGATTGAGGCCGCCATCTGCGCCAGGCTGGGGCTGGAGCCCGCGCCGGTGTCGTCGCAGGTGATTCAGCGCGACCGCCACGCGGAACTGCTGACGGCGATTGCAATTACGGGCGCGTCGCTCGAGAAGTTTGCGCTCGAAGTGCGTGGTCTGCAGAAGACCGAAATCGGCGAGGTCCAGGAGCCGTTCGGCAAGGGTCAGAAGGGCTCATCGGCGATGCCGCACAAGCGCAATCCGATCGGCTGCGAGCAGATTACCGGACTCGCCCGTCTGTTGCGCGGAAACGCTCACGCGGCGCTCGAAAACGTCGCGCTATGGCACGAACGCGACATTTCGCATTCGTCGGTCGAACGGGTGATCCTGCCAGACAGCTTCATCGCGCTCGACCACATGCTGCGGCGCTTTACGCGCATCGTCAAAGGGCTCGTCGTCAACGAGGATCGAATGCGGCAGAATCTGGAGCTGTCGCGCGGCGTCGTCTTCTCCGGAACTGTGCTCCTCGAGCTCGCGCAGCGTGGCATCTCTCGCGAACAGGCATACGAGTGGGTGCAGCGCAATGCGCTGCGATCATATGACGAGCAGAAAGACTTCAAGCAGCTGTTGCTTGCCGACCGAGACGTGATGGGCGTACTCGATCGAAAGGCGGTCGAGGATGCCTTCGACCTCAAGGTGCAGCTCAAGAACGTGGACAAGATTTTCGACCGGGTTTTCAAGGTGCCGGTCGCAGCGGCCCTCGACTCATGCTCGGGCCGTCCTGAGCTAGGTCGAAGGGCGGGAGTCTCGTGATGCGCGCGCGCGTGTTCGTGACGTTGAAGCCATCGGTGTTCGATCCGCAGGGAAAAACCATCGTCGATGCGCTGCACTCGCTTGGGTACGGCAGCGTCGAGGATGTCCGTCAGGGAAAGTACTTTGAGCTCGAGCTCGCTGCCGAATCGAGCGACAAGGCCCGTTCAATGGCGTCCGAGGTTGCCGACAAACTGCTGGCGAACCCGGTAATCGAGAGTTATCGCATCGAGATTGTCTGAGCGCCCCACGAGGCTGACCGTGAAAACTAACTTCGCCGTCATTGTCTTTCCCGGATCCAACTGCGACCACGACGCCTATTACGCCGCGAAGGAAGTGCTTGGCCAGGACGCGCAGTTCGTCTGGCACAAGGAAACCGATCTTCACGGCGCTGATGTCGTGATCCTTCCAGGCGGCTTTTCGCACGGCGACTATCTACGGACCGGTGCCATCGCGCGGTTCTCGCCGGTAATGGACGCCGTGAAGACGTTCGCCGCTGGCGGCGGCCCCGTCCTCGGCATCTGCAACGGCTTTCAGATTCTTCTCGAGGCGGGCCTGCTGCCGGGTGCGATGCTGCGCAATCGTGAGCTCAAATTCCGCTGCGAGCACGTTCATGTGCGGGTTGAACACACCGACACGCCATTTACGCTCGCCTGTCGTTCGAACCAGGTACTGCGCATTCCGATCGCTCACGGTGAGGGCAACTACTTCACCACGCCGGACGAGCTGAAGAGGCTCGAGCAGAATCGTCAGATTGTCTTTCGTTACGTGAACGCGTCGGGCATGGTGACCGACGAAGCGAACCCGAACGGGTCGATCGCGTCGATTGCCGGGATCTGCAACGAGCGACGCAACGTCGTCGGGTTGATGCCTCATCCCGAGCGTGCCTGCGAGCTGGCGGTCGGCAGCGCGGATGGCCGGGTGATGTTCGAGTCGGTCATCGCCGCACATGCAGCGGGGGCGCTGACCGCGGCCGGGAGCGGCTCGGCATGACCGTGTTCGACAGGGCGACACTCGAACGCCACGGGCTGAACGACGAGGAGTATCAGCGCATTGTCATTGCGCTTGGACGCGATTCGACCATCACCGAGCTCGGCATCTTTTCGGTGATGTGGTCGGAGCATTGCAGCTACAAGAGCTCGCGCGTTCACCTGCGCAAGCTGCCCACGACGGGTCCGCGAGTCCTGCAGGGTCCCGGCGAAAACGCCGGAGCCGTTGACATCGGCGATGGGCTCGCGGCTGTCTTCAAAATCGAATCCCACAACCATCCGTCGTTTATCGAGCCATACCAGGGTGCAGCGACTGGCGTCGGCGGTATCATCCGCGACATTTTCACGATGGGTGCGCGGCCGATCGCGTTGATGAACTCGCTCCGGTTCGGCGAGCTCGACGATTCACGCGTGCGCCGCAACATGGAAGGCGTGGTGGCAGGCATCGCGGGCTACGGCAACAGCATCGGCATTCCCACCGTCGGCGGGGAGATTGCGTTCGAGGACTGTTACCGGGGCAACCCGCTGGTCAACGTGTTCTGTCTGGGACTGGCCAACGCCGACGAGATCGTCAAGGGCGTCGCGACAGGCACGGGGAACCCGGTGTACTACGTCGGGTCGAAGACCGGCCGTGACGGTATTCACGGTGCGACGATGGCATCTGCGGAGTTCGATGAGAATTCGGCGGAGAAGAGACCGGCAGTGCAAGTCGGCGATCCGTTCATGGAAAAGCTTCTCCTCGAAGCGTGCCTCGAGGTGATGCAGACCGATGCGCTCATCGGCATACAAGACATGGGCGCGGCCGGTCTCACGTGCTCGACGTGCGAGATGGGAGCGCGTGGCGGCGCGGGGATCGACATCGACGTCATGCATGTGCCGCAGCGCGAGACGGGCATGACGCCGTATGAAATCATGCTCTCCGAATCGCAGGAGCGCATGTTGCTCGTCGTGAAACGCGGCCGCGAGAGCGAGGTCGAAGAGATTTTCGAGAAGTGGGATCTTCACGCCGCGCGCATCGGCGAAGTCACCGATGATGGTCTGATGCGCGTTCGCGAGCGTGGCACCGTCGTCGCCGAGATTCCGACGCGCGCCCTGACGGACGAAGCCCCAGTCTATAAGCGGCCGATGGAGACGCCGAAGTATCTTGCGGAAGTCCAGAAGCTGACCCTTCCGAACAAGCCAGGCGTGACCGACGCCGATGCGCTTCGGACACTGCTGACCTCTCCCGTGATTGCCAACAAGCGATGGGTGTATCGGCAATACGACCATATGGTTCGCACGAATACGCTGGTGCTGCCTGGAGCGGGCGCCGGCGTTGTGCGCGTCAAAGGGACCAATCGTGCTCTTGCTCTGTCGGTTGATGGAAACGGCCGCTACTGTTACCTCGATCCTTATCGGGGCGCGGTCCTGGCGGTTGCCGAAGCGGCGCGAAACGTGGCATGCGCAGGCGGAGCACCTATTGGCGCGACGAATTGTCTGAACTTCGGTAATCCCGAGCGGCCCGAAATCATGTGGCAGTTCGGTCGGGCCGTGGAAGGCATCACCGCTGCGTGCAGGGCGCTCGACATTCCGATAACGGGCGGGAACGTCAGCCTCTACAACGAGACGGACGGAAAGGCGATCTATCCGACGCCGGTGCTCGGCGTCGTTGGGCTCGTCGAAAACTCTGCACACGTGCTCGGCCGCAGCTTCAAAGCAAGTGGCGACGTGATCGTGCTGCTCGGCGAGACGCGTGACGAGCTTGGCGGCAGCGAGTATCTGAAAGCAATGCACCAGATGGTTGCGGGTGTGCCTCCGGAAGTGGATTTGACGCTGGAAAGGTCGCTTCACCAGCTTCTCGTGGCAGCGGCCAGCGAGGGGCTCGTGCGATCGGCCCACGACTGTGCTGAAGGAGGCCTCGCGGTCACTCTTGCCGAATGCGCGTTCGGCACCGGAGGCGTCGGATTGAGCGTCGATGTGCCCGCCGTTCACGGTCCGGGTGAGTGGATGTCGGTTACGACGCTGTTCTCAGAATCCGCCTCGCGCGTTGTCGTGTCGGTTGCACGAGAACGTCTTGGTGCGCTACTGACGCGGGCGAAGGCACTCGGCGTTCCGGCGCGCGAAATCGGCACGACCGGAACCCCTCGGATCGGCGTCTCAATTAACGGACGACTTGCGATTGACGTCGCGGTGAGCGAAGCTGAGACGATTTGGGATACGGCACTGGAGAAATTCTTCAAGCAGCGAGCTGCATAGGCCTGAGGATGAAGTAACCCGAGGACTAAGATGACCAAGCAGAAAAGCGCTGCAAACATCGCCGAGCCGCCGAAAGGTGCCCAGGTGCAGTTCGTCGGCGTGGGATCGCGCCGCGACAAGCTGAAGACTCAGCAGAAAGTCGTGGCAACCAACGCCGAGCGGTCGGCAGGCCGCGAGGCACAGGTCGTGGGGGTGGGGCCCCACGACAAACTAAGAGAAGAGTGCGGCGTCTTCGGCATATTCGGCCATCCCGAGGCCTCGAACCTGACATATCTGGGCCTGTATGCGCTGCAGCATCGCGGCCAGGAGAGCGCAGGCATCGCGGCATCTGACGGCAACGAGGTGCGCATTTCGAAATCGATGGGGTATGTCGCCGACGCGTTCTCGGAGAAGACGCTCGACAGGCTGCCCGGACGCATCGCGATTGGGCACGTTCGGTACTCGACGGCTGGAGACAGCCGGGTCGACAACGCACAGCCCATCCTCATCGACTGTGCACACGGTCAGATTGCCATCGGACACAATGGCAATCTCGTCAATGCGAGCGACTTGAAGAACGAGCTCGTGCGCCACGGGTCGATCTTTCAGACCAGCACCGACACGGAAGTCATTCTGCATCTCTACGCGCGCTCGCGCGCGATGTCGACCGACGAGGCCATCGTTGACGCGATTTCGCACGTGCAGGGTGCCTTCTCGCTTGTGCTGATGACAAAAGACAGGTTGATCGCGATTCGCGACCCGCACGGGTTCCGTCCGCTGGCTCTTGGCCGGCTTGGCGATGCGGTAATCGTCTGCTCTGAAACGTGCGCGCTGGACCTCATCGGCGCGACCTATGTGCGGGACGTCGAACCTGGCGAAGTCCTCATCGTGAGCGCTGCGGGCGTGAAGTCGTTAAAGCCGTTCCCGCCGGCGCCGCTCGCGCAGTGCGTGTTCGAGCATGTGTATTTCTCGCGACCGGACAGCTACGTCTTCGGCGAAAGCGTGAACGAGGTGCGGACAAACCTGGGGCGGTTGCTCGCGCGCGAGCAGCCGGCGAAGGCCGATGTGATTGTGCCGGTTCCAGACTCGGGTGTGTGCGCCGCGATCGGATTCGCCGAGGAGTCGGACATTCCGATGCGCGTCGGATTGATTCGCAATCATTATGTCGGCCGCACGTTCATCGAACCGCAGCAGTCCATTCGTCATTTCGGCGTGCGCGTCAAGCTCAACCCGGTGCGCAGTATTCTCGATGGCAGGCGCGTCGTGCTCGTCGACGACTCGCTCGTCCGCGGCACGACGAGCCGGAAGATCGTCAAGATGGTGAAGGCGGCCGGCGCGAAGGAAGTCCACCTGCGCATCAGCTGTCCGCCGACGATTTCGCCGTGCTTTTACGGCGTTGATACGCCGCGCCGGTCGGAGCTGATCGGAGCCACGCACACACTCGAGGAGATTCAGAAGTACATCGGTGCCGACAGCCTCGGCTATCTGAGCCTCGAGGGCATGCTTTCCGCGGTCGGCACGAGGCGCTCGTCGTATTGCACGTCGTGCTACACGGGGCAGTACCCGGTGGCGTTTCCGCGTAATGAAGCGGCCTACCTGCAGCTCGCGCTGAAGCTCGATACCGATGCGGTCAAAACGTAGCCTCTTTGTCTGTTTGGTGGCCGTCGTTCTTGCGGCGGCCGGGCATGCTCGCGGGCAGGCCGGCAGCCCCGCTGCAGACGCCGCACAGGAACGCGGCCCGCAGGCCACTTCTCCTGAGGCGATTCAGAAGGCGATCGACGTGCTCGGCAATCTCGACTTCTCCGTGAGAATGAATGCGGCGCGCACGCTGCGGCGGGCACAGTCAGAGGCGGTCGTACCGGCCCTCATTCGCGCCGTGGAGAGCCATAAAGATCAGTTCGCGCGATTCCGGGCACTCGTGCTGCTGACGGGATTCAACGACGCGCGGACCGCGCAAATCATTCACGAGGTGGCCAGCAATCCCAACGACAGGCTGCGGACGGTGGCCTACATGTACTACGAGCACCATCCGACGCCGGCGATGATTCCGGAGTTGCTGAGGGCGCTCGAGCGTGAGGAGAGCGAGTTCGTCCGTCCGGCTCTCATCCGCGCGCTGGCGGCGCAGGGCGGCGATACGCGTGTGCGCGACACGCTCCTTGTCGAGGTTGGACGGGGTCAGGATTTCTTCAGGAGCGGTGTCATAGAAGCGCTTGGTGATTACCGCGCACCCTACGCCGTCGAGCCGCTCATCAAGATTGCGCGGCTGTCTGGACCGCTTCAAGTCGATGCGGTCATCGCACTGGGGAAGCTGAAGGATAAGCGGGCGATGGAGACGCTCGCATCGCTGCAGCGCACCGCGGAGCGTGAAATCCAACCGACGGTGGCTGCAGCCATCTGCCTGCTTGGCGTCAATTGCGACTCGCACATGCCGTATGTGATCGAGACACTGAAATTCGCCGAAGCGAATATCGGCTATCAGGAATTGCTGCGCAACTCGGTCGGCGGGCTCGTCGCGTTGGCGAACACGGGCAATGCTCAGGCGCTGGCGGCGTTGTTTGACGCCGGCATTCCGTCCGTCGATCCTGCACGCGCCCGCATGGCTTTGGGCGCTGCAACGGTCGCCGTTCGCAACACGCCGCTGATGCTTTCGTTTCTCGAAGGTCACAAGAACTCCGCAGGGGCGATCGATTTGATCGCTGAAGGTTTCGACATGCTGGAAGAGGACTACGAGGAAGAAAGCTTCTTCGCGGCTGTCCGCCGCGGCTACTGGCGCGCTGACGAGAAGTCGGCGACGCGTGCGGTCGGGCAAACGCTCATCGAGAAGATGGAGTTCTGAAGAGAAGAGCACCTCCTGTTGATCGCGACATGGAACCTCTGACATACGCCGGTTCGGGCGTCGACTACAGCGCGCTCGATCCGTTCAAACGCCGCGCACAGATCGCTGGACGATCGACCGCTGACGTAATCAGGCGGCTCGGGGCGTCGGAGGTCGAGATGAGCCGCGGCGAGAGCGCGTATCTTGTCGAGACTCCCGACAACTTTCTGGCGCACGTCGAGGAGGGCCTCGGCACCAAGAATCTGGTCGCGGACGCGATGTACCGACTCGTGCCGGCGCGTTCCTTCTATGACCACATCGCGCAGGACACCGTCGCGATGATTGTGAACGACATGATTACGCTGGGCGCGCTGCCGCTTGCGGTGGCGATGCATCTCGGTGTCGGGTCGTCTGACTGGTTTACAGATGACCGCCGGGCCGGCGATCTCATCGATGGCTGGCGAGCCGCGTGCGAGCTGGCGCGTTGTGCATGGGGAGGCGGCGAAACACCCACGTTGAGCGGCATCGTCGAACCCGCAACCGTTGTACTCGCCGGTTCCGCAATCGGCATCGTCAAGCCGAAAGAGCGGCTGATACGGGGGAACATTCAGGCTGGCGATGCGATCGTGCTGCTCGAGAGCTCTGGGATTCACGCCAATGGCTTGACGCTCGCCCGAGCCGTGGCCGAGCGCGCGCCCAACGGTTACCTGACGCTGCTGGAAGACGGCCGATCGTACGGGGAAGCCTTGCTCGATCCTACGCACATTTACGTCGGCGTCGTCGAAGACTGTCTCAACCGCGGCATCGACATTCACTACGCCGTCAATATTACGGGTCACGGCTGGCGCAAGCTGATGCGCGCGGCCGAACCATTCGCGTACGTGATCGATAGGGTCCCGTCACCACAACCCGTGTTCGAGTTCATCCAGTCCATCGGCAAGGTCGCCGACTCCGAGGCGTACGGCAACTTCAATATGGGCGCCGGATTCGCGATCTATGTTCCTGAAGGCGATGTCGCGGCGTTGCTGGACGTTGTCCGGCCGTTTCCGTTCAAGGCGTTCCGCGCGGGGCATGTGGAAAAAAGTGCAACCAAGAGGGTCGTGATCACCCCGAAAGCCTTGGAGTACGCGGGAAGCAGCCTAGCTGTGCGTTAAAGGGGTCAGACCCTCTTTTTTCGCTTTTCGTAAATTTGGCCTGCCCCGAGTTACTTTCGGTGCTGCAAACCATCCTGCGTGGCCGAACGGCTTATCAAGGCTCACGCTGGATCGGAATTCGCCAAGTTCCGCGTCGGTCTGAGGAAGATTGACAACATCGGTCCAGTCACACGGCAGTGCCATCGGCCCATTGTCTAGGCAGTGTTGGTCATTCCGGAGGCGGCGCCGAAGACTGCACCAACGCCAATCTTCCGCTTTGGATACCAAGTTCGCTCGAAGGGCATTTCGCTCGACGTATCTCCAGGTCCAGAACAGATGTGTGCCGTGCTCAACAGGAATCGATTTGAACCTCGATTGGTAGACCGCTCCGCGACCAACGCAATTGTGCGACCGGTTCCAGCGGGCAGCATGTGTGGTCGTGAGCCATTTGACAAACCGGCTGATATCGCCGTCGCGGAACGGCCATAGCAATAAATGCCAATGATTTGGCATCAGGCAGTACGCCAAAACGCGAATGGGCACATGCGCTTTTGCCTCCAGAAGGAGTTTTTCGAACGCGCGGTAATCTGCGGGCGTCACAAACAGTCGGGCCTTCTTTGCGCCACGATTTAAGACGTGGTACACGTAATTGGCTTTCGTGAAACGGGGTCTTCTTGGCATGGTGAGTACGAGATTGCGCACACCAGAGGGCAACTTCGATGCCGATTACGATTAACGAAAAAAGAGGGTCTGACCCCCTGTCTCGGCGGCTCGGGGTTCTGATCTCCGGCCGTGGGTCGAATCTTCAAGCCATCATCGATGCCGTCAAGAGCAGGCGGCTAAACGCCGAGATCGCCGTAGTCATCTCCAATAACAGTGAGGCGGCTGGACTAGTACGCGCCCGGGAGGCTGGAATACAAACACTCGTCCTTGATCATCGAGACAAGGCAAAATTCTCGACGCGTGAGGACTACGATCGAGAACTCGTCCAGCAGTTGAGGGCTCGGCAAGTGCGGCTGGTCTGTCTTGCGGGGTTCATGAGGCTGCTGACGAAGGTTTTCTTGGAGGCTTTTCCGAACGCGATTGTCAATATTCATCCGTCGTTGTTACCGGCTTTTCCAGGGATGAACGCCCAGTACCAAGCATGGGAGCATGGCGTAAAGTGGACCGGTGCTACTGTGCATCTGGTAACGGCCGAACTCGACGGTGGGCCGATCGTCCTTCAAGAACCTGTTCCCGTGAAGGATCGTGACGACATCGAGACGCTGACGGCAAGGATCCTCGAGCGAGAGCACCACCTGTACCCGCTGGCCATCCAACTGCTGCTGAACGGCGGATGGCGCGTCGAAGGCCGTCGCTTTATAGCTGGAGGGTAGACCCCGTTCACGCAGTCTTCAGCGTGATCACCGACACATCAGGCGGACAGTTCAGCCGGTACGGTACATACACCGTTCCGACGCCGCGGCTGACGAAGATGGACGTGTTGTCGCGACGTCCGATGCCAGCGACGACCGGAAATTTCTTCGCCGCCACTGCGCCAATCCCTGGCAGCACCACCTGGCCACCGTGGGTGTGACCCGATAATACGAGTGAGACCTTCAGTGCCGCCGCCTCATCCAACCGGCGCGGATCGTGGGCCAGCAGGATGACCGTCGACTCCGCGTTGCGGACCAGGCGCGCGATATCGCGCGCGCGCCGCGTCCAGAACCGGATGCCGACGAGCTCGACCTTTTCACCACGGATTGGCACTGTGGTACGGGCGTCGCGCAACACCTCATAGCCATGCGCCATGAGCGCCGCCGGCATGTCCCGGTCATCGTCGTGATTGCCCAGGACGGCAAAGACGCCAAACGGCGCGTTCAACCCGGCGAGCGCCTCCGAACACGGCCCAACGTAATCCCGATTGCCCCATGTCACGTAGTCGCCACCGAGCACGATGAGATCCGGCCGCTCTGCTTTTATCAGCGAAACCGCGCGCACGACGTCGCGAGCCGGCACCATTTCACTGTGGTGGAGATCGGTAATGAGGCCAATACGAAGGCCGTCGAGGAGAGGGCTGAGACCAGAGACTGGAACGCTCGCGCGAAGCACCTGGATCTGATGTCGTGAGTACGCCGACCCGTAGGCCACCCCGCCGATGAGAGTGCCTGCTCCGCCCGCCATGAGAGTCTTGAGCGCCGCGCGCCGGCTTACCAACACCGCATTATGATAATGGACTGAATGAGCGATCTGTTCTCGGAACTGCAATGGCGGGGGCTCGTCTACGATGCGACGCAGGGCGCGAAGGAGATGCTCGCGCGCGACAAAGTGACGGCGTACTCAGGATGCGATCCCTCCGCCCCGAGCCTGCATGTCGGCAGCCTCATGCAGATGATGGCGCTTGCGCGTCTTCAGCGCGCCGGCCACTCGCCCATCGCGCTCGTCGGCGGCGGCACCGGCATGATCGGCGATCCGAGCGGCAAGACCGCAGAGCGCACCCTGCAGAGCCCTGAGGCCGTCGAAGCGAACGTGCGCGGCATTCGCGCGCAGCTCGAGCGCTTTCTCGATTTCGATGCGCCAAACAACGCCGCGCGGCTCGTGGACAACGGCGACTGGCTGAATTCGATGACGGCCATGGCGTTTCTGCGTGATGTCGGGAAGTACTTCACGGTGAACTACCTGCTCGCGAAGGAATCGGTCAAGAGACGCATCGAAAGCGAAGACGGGATCTCGTACACGGAATTCAGCTACTCGTTGCTGCAGGCCTACGATTTCCTGGTGCTCCACGATCGCTTCAACTGCCGGCTGCAGATCGGCGGCAGCGACCAGTGGGGCAACATCGTTGCCGGCACAGATCTCATCCGCAGGCTGCGAGGGGCCCACACCCACGGTCTGGTCTCGCCTCTTCTGCTCACATCGAGCGGGACGAAGTTTGGAAAGACGGAAGCGGGCTCCGTGTGGCTCGACCCCACGCTCACCTCGCCCTTCCGGTTCTACCAGTTCTGGTTCAACACGGAGGATCGCGACGTCATCTCGCACCTGAAATTGTTTACGTTCAAATCTCAGGACGAAATCGGCGAACTCGAACGGGAAACCAGAGAGCATCCTGAGCGACGCGAAGCCCAGCGCGAACTCGCCCGCGCGGTGACGACGATTGTGCATGGCGCCGATCAGGTCGCGCGCGCCGAGCGGGCGGCAGCGGTGCTTTTTGGAGGATCGCTCGCGGACGCCGCAGTGGAAGACATCCTGACGGTGTTCGACGATGCGCCGTCGATTTCGGTGACGACTGCGTCGATCGAAGGGGGTATCGGTGCGGCAGATCTCGCGGTGACGGCGGGGCTTGCCGCGTCAAAAGGCGAGGCCGGACGGTTGATCAAGCAGGGCGGCCTGTACGTCAACGATCGACGCCTGAATGACGAGCGGGGACGCGTGACGATGGCCGACGCCATCGGGCGTGCGGTGATCGTGCTGCGCAAAGGCGCGCGCGAACGGCGCATCGTCAAGATCGTAGAGTAGGGTACTTGACCAGAGCCAGGCTGGTGCTGTAAGATCTTCACAGCTTTGCACGCTGACCGCCGAAGATGCGCGGCAGCGAAGCGAGTTAGATAGCGCGCGCGGGGTTCGGCCATCGGCAAGCCTGCTCAGCCAATATCCGCTGACGTCGAGGCGCTGAAATCGGGTTGCAAAACCCACCCCGAGCGCGTGTATTGTGATAGACTCACTCAGTTCGGTAGGCGAGAGACTCGGCGCGAGACGCCGGACAGTTGCTCCGAAAATTTCCGGAGCAATTTTTTTTGTCTCTGACATCGCCGGCTGACAAAAAACGTCGTTGAGTGTTGACAGAGCCAATCCTCTGTAGTAACCTCAAAAGGTTCCCCTAAAGACGGTCAAAAACGGGGAAGGCCACCGGGAGCGGG
>CAVXIR010000006.1:0-337500 GCA_963761975.1 Vicinamibacterales bacterium | reverse complement strand
GAAGGCGGAAAAAGTTTCGGTGAGCGAGTGAGGCTTCTTGAGTCTCGCGCACACCGACGTCGGGCGCTGGTTTGTGAGCGCTGCTTGGCTGCCACTGGTGGCCGCATGGCGCGCCAAACCCACCCGACGTAAACAGATTGCTGGAAGATTCCGGCAAGCTGATCTTTGACAACTGAATATTCTGCAAACGGTAGTTTTTTCCGACCACAACATCAGTCCGCCGACGCCCTTACGGGCTGCGGCGTGACAAGCAGTGTTGCATGGAACTGTCGCAGACCAATCGACATGCAAACGGTTGGTTCGCGTCAGTTTCGAGTTTCTTATGGTCAAGCTACTAAGGGTGTACGGTGAATGCCTTGGCGCCAGAAGTCGATGAAGGACGTGGCAAGCTGCGAAAAGCTTCGGTGAGCTGCAAACAAGCTTCGACCCGAAGATGTCCGAATGGGGCAACCCACCTCGAGTCATGTCGAGGGATCCCCCGCTGAATCCATAGGCGGGTGGAAGACAACGCAGGGAAGTGAACCATCTCAGTACCTGCAGGAATAGAAAACAATAGTGATTCCGCTAGTAGCGGCGAGCGAACGCGGAAGAGCCCAAACCAACGTGCTTGCACGTTGGGGTTGTAGGGCCCGTCATACGGAGTTACAAATCAGCAGAGTAATTGAAAGGCCTGGAACGGCCTGCCATAGACGGTGACAGCCCGGTAAATGAAATTCTGCTGACTCCGACGGGTACCCTGAGTACCGCGGGACACGTGAAATCCCGTGGGAATCTACGAGGACCATCTCGTAAGGCTAAATACTCTCTGGCGACCGATAGTGAACCAGTACCGTGAGGGAAAGGTTAAAAGAACCCCTGTGAGGGGAGTGAAATAGTACCCTGAAACCGTACACTTACAAGCAGTGGGAGGGCTATAACCGGGGCTTGCTCCGGTCACGCCTGACCGCGTGCCTTTTGCATAATGAGCCGGCTAGTTAATCTCAGTGGCAAGGTTAAGCGAAAGCGAGCCGTAGCGAAAGCGAGTCCGAAATGGGCGACGAGTCGCTGGGATTAGACGCGAAGCGAGGTGATCTACCCTTGGCCAGGGTGAAGTACGGGTAACACCGTATGGAGGCCCGAACCAGTGTTGGTTGAAAACAGCTTGGATGAGCTGAGGGTAGGGGTGAAAGGCTAATCAAACTTCGTGATTGCCCGTTCTCTTCGAAATGCCTTTAGGGGCAGCCTCGGGAGGTCGGCGTTGGTGGTAGAGAACTGGATGGACTATGGGGCTTACCAGCTTACAGAATCCAACCAAACTGCGAATGCCAACGACACGTATCCCGGGAGTGAGACGGTGGGGGCTAAGCTTCATCGTCGAAAGGGAAACAGCCCAGACTATCGGCTAAGGTCCCAAATTTTGTGCTAAGTGGGAAAGGATCTGGAGACGCTTAGACAACCAGGAGGTTGGCTTAGAAGCAGCCATCCTTTAAAGAAAGCGTAATAGCTCACTGGTCAAGCGGCTCTGGGCCGACAATTCAACGGGGCTCAAGCACAAAACCGAAGCCATAGATTGGAATGCGATCTTCGGATCGCAACAATGGTAGAAGAGCGTTCTCAATGCAGTGAAGTCAGACCGAAAGGACTGGTGGAGCGTTGAGAAGTGACCCTGCCGGCATAAGTAGCGAGAAGAGAGGTGAGAATCCTCTCCGCCGTAAGCCTAAGGTTTCCTGAGGAAGGTTCGTCCGCTCAGGGTCAGTCGGGTCCTAACGCGAGGCCGAAAGGCGTAGCGGATGGATATCCGGTTAATATTCCGGAACTACTTGAAAGACGTTATCACGATGGGGGGACGCAGGAGGCTATGCGAGCCCACGATTGGACGTGTGGGTTTAAGCCTGTAGGGGGACTCGCCCGGCAAATCCGGTGAGTCATATTCCCTGAGGGGCTATAGCGAGGGCCGCAAGGCCCGCAAAGTCGCAGACGCCACGCTGCCGAGAAAATCCTCTAAGGAGTCTTTCGGGTACCCGTACCGCAAACCGACACAGGTAGGCGAGGAGAAAATCCTCAGGCGCAAGTGAGAACCCTCGTTTAGGAACTCGGCAAACTAGCCCCGTAACTTCGGAATAAGGGGTGCTCTATTAGTGTCAGCGGCCTCGCGCCGCGAAGCATGAAAGAGTTGCAGTGAAGAGGCCCAGGCAACTGTTTACTAAAAACACAGGACTCTGCGAAGTCGAACACGACGTATAGGGTCTGACGCCTGCCCGGTGCCGGAAGGTTAAAGGGAGAGGTTAGCCGCAAGGCGACGCTTCGAGCTGAAGCCCCGGTAAACGGCGGCCGTAACTATAACGGTCCTAAGGTAGCGAAATTCCTTGTCGGGTAAGTTCCGACCTGCACGAATGGCGTAATGATCTGGGCGCTGTCTCAACGAGGGGCACTGCGAATTTGTGGTACCGGTGAAGACGCCGGTTGCCCGTGATTAGACGAAAAGACCCCGTGCACCTTTACTACATCCTAGTAGTGAATGCTGGCGCAGTATGCGCAGGATAGGTGGGAGGCTTTGAACCCGGGATCTCGGTCTCGGGGGAGCCAACGGTGAGATACCACCCTTACTGTTCCGGCGTTCTAACTTGGGCCTGTCATCCAGGCCGAGGACACTGCTAGGTGGGTAGTTTGACTGGGGCGGTCGCCTCCTAAACGGTAACGGAGGCGCGCGAAGGTTCGCTCAGGCTGTTTGGAAACCAGCCATAGAGTGCAAAAGCATAAGCGAGCTTGACTGCGAGTCCTACAAGACGAGCAGGTGGGAAACCAGGCTTTAGTGATCCGGTGGTTCCGCGTGGAAGGGCCATCGCTCAACGGATAAAAGGTACGCCGGGGATAACAGGCTGATCCTAGCCAAGAGTTCACATCGACGCTAGGGTTTGGCACCTCGATGTCGGCTCATCGCATCCTGGAGCTGTAGCAGGTTCCAAGGGTCCGGCTGTTCGCCGGTTAAAGCGGTACGTGAGCTGGGTTTAGAACGTCGCGAGACAGTTCGGTCTCTATCTATCATGGGCGCAGGACATTTGAGTGGGGCTGACCTTAGTACGAGAGGACCGGGTTGGACGGACCTCTAGTGTATCGGTTGTCGCGCCAGCGGCAGTGCCGAGTAGCTACGTCCGGAAGGGAGAAACGCTGAAGGCATCTAAGCGTGAAACCCTCCACAAGATGAGATGTCCCGAGCCATTAGGCTCCTGAAGGCTCCTGGAAGATGACCAGGTATATAGGCCAGATGTGTAAGGCCAGTGATGGCTTTAGCTGACTGGTACTAATCAGCCGTGCGGCTTGACCATATTTTCTTTCTTCGCTGACAGCTGGTAGCCCGTAGCTAGCAGCTGGTAGCGAAATGCAAAGCTGCTGTGGTCTGGAAAGAACGATCCGTTTGCAGAATATTGAGTTGTCGAGGATCAGTTGTTGATCTTTGCAAAAGTTTTACGCGACGAACGGATGGCTCCTCCGGGCCCGACGCCTGGAGCCTGGAGCTGAAGCCTGAAGGCCGCGTAAGCCAGTTCCCGGTGGTCATAGGAGTAGGGTCACACCCGTTCCCATTCCGAACACGGAAGTTAAGCCTGCTACCGTCGATGGTACTGTAGGGGAAACTCTATGGGAGAGTAGATCGCTGCCGGGAGTATTCGGTGAAAAAGCCCGACGTGAAAAACGCGTCGGGCTTTTTTGTTGTTGGTGGACGGCAAATCGCTGGTCTCCCATAGAGTTTCGGAGAAAGGCTTCTTTTGATCGCTCGCGCGTTCGCGCTCGCGAGGGGAGAGTAGATCGCTGCCGTGTTAGCGAACGCTGAAATGCGGCCACGATCGAACGTCTGAAAACCGGCCACGGCAGGTAGGGGTTGTCAGGCATCCTTGAGGGTTCGTTTCCTCAAGGATGTGGATGCCTAACTACCTGAAAATGCCGAAGAAATCGCAAATTCTCGCCCTGCTGGCGCTCGGATGGAGCTACCGGCGCATCGAAGCGGAGACCGGCGTCCGTCGTGAGACGGTCAGTCGCTACGATCGCATGCGCCCGGCAAATGCGGCCAAAACGTTCCTCGGCTCCGACCGGCCCCCACCCACCGAATCTGCTGATCTTCCGGACGTCGAGGGTTCAAATGCGGCCAAAACGTTCGCCGGGTCGGACGCAAACCCGGCCAACACGTTCGCCGGCTCGACGCCGCGCCCGCGGTTTACCGCCGCGGTGTATCGCACGGCGATCGCTGAGAAACTCGATGCCGGTCTGAGCTGCAGCGGATCTGGCAAGACCTCATCGAAGAGTATGGCTACGGCGCGAGCTACGAATCGGTGAAGCGCTTCGTGCGGACGATCGCGCCGACCCGCCGAGCCGTCGGGGTCTTTCACTGCGCGCCCGGCGCGGAAGGACAAGTGGATTTTTTCCGTGGTGCGCCGACGCTCGACGCGGGCACGGGCGAGTGGCGCCGGCCGTGGGTCTTTCGCATGACGCTCGGTCACTCGCGGCACGGCTACGAAGAGGCCGTCTGGGATCAGAAACTCGAGACGTTCCTGCGGCTCCATGAGCGCGCGTTTCGCGATCTCGGCGGCGTGCCAGCGGTCGTTCGCCACGACAATCTCAAAGCTGCGGTCGTGCGCGCGTGCTTCTTCGATCCGGACAGTCACGACGTCTATCTTGCGTTCGCCCAGCACTGGGGCTTCACGTCCTTGCCGACGCAGCCACGCCGTCCGCAGGAAAACGGTAAACAAGAGCGCAGCGGCGGCTACGTCAAAAGTAACGCTCTGAAGGGTCGGCGCTTCGACAGTCTCGACGCCCACAATGCGTTTCTACGCCACTGGAATCGCACGATCGCGCGGCTCCGCATTCATGGCACCACGCGGCGCCAGGTCTGGACGCACTTCGTCGAGGTCGAGCGGCGGGCGCTGCAGCCGCTCGCCGTCGACGCCTTTCCCTTCTTCAGCGCCGGCGAGCGCACCGTCCACACGGATGGCCACGTCGAAGTCGCGGGGGCCTTCTATCCCGTGCCGCTCGCGCTGCTGGGTCAGCGCATCCGCGTGCGCTGGGATGCGCACCTCGTGCGCGTCTTTCAGGGCGACACGCTCGTCATGGTGCACGCGCGCGTGGCGGCCGGCGTGTTTGCCCCGCGGGCCGGCGAGGCCGAGGCCTCGACGCGCCAGCAGGCGTTTGTCGATCGCCTGGTCGGCCAGTGTGCCCGGATCGGCCCGCCCTTCAGGCAGTGGGCCGACGCGGCGCTCGCCGCCCGTGGCGTCCGCGCGATTCGGCTCATTCAAGGCGTCCTCGGACTCACCCGGCGGCATCCGCGCGAACGCGTCCTCGCCGCCGTCACCGAGGCGCACGCGCACCAGCACTTTCGGTATCAGACCATTCGTCAGCTCGTCGAGCGCACGCCGGCGCCGCCGACACCGACCCTCGTCACCGAGGATCCGGCGATTCGCCCGATGACCCAATACACCTTGGAGGACTTTCTGTGATGAATCCACAGCTCACGACCCGACTGCGCCATCTCCGACTCTCCGGCATCGTCGATGCGCTCCCCGGGCGCGTCGCCCAAGCCGAAGCCGCCCCGCTCCCTCATCTCGAGTTTCTCGAATTACTCGTCGAGGATGAGCTCGCGCGGCGCGCGGACCGACTCTTCGCCCGGCGGCTCAAGCAAGCTGGCCTGACCGTCGTGAAGACGCTCGCCGACTTCGACTGGAGCTTCAATCCGAAGATCCCGAAGGCGAAGATCGTCGAATTGGCCAGCGCACGCTTCGTCCAACCACACGCCGGTGTGCTGCTCATCGGCCCGCCCGGCGTGGGCAAGTCGCACATCGCCAGCGCCATCGCCGTCGGCGCGATTCGCGCCGGCCATCGCGCGCTGGTGCGCAGCACCTTCGACCTGGCGGCCGACTTTGCGCAAGCCGAGGCGACGGGCGCCCGTCGCGATCTCGTGCAACAGCTCACCCGTGTCGACCTGCTCGTGCTCGAAGACTTCGGGATGAAGAAGCTCGGATCGAACGCGGCCGAGGATCTCTTGGAAGTCTTCGTGCGTCGGCATGAAACGGCGTCGACCCTCATCACCACGAATCGGCCGACGCAAGATTGGGGCGTCTTCCTCGGCGATGTCCCCGCCGCAACCGCGATCCTTGATCGCTTCCTCGCGCACGCGACCATCGTCCCCATGACCGGCAAGAGCTATCGACTGCGGCAGCGCACCAGTACAGACCGACGACTGAGGCCGTGGACGGTGCCGCCGCCGTGGACGCCCAGAACGCGCCCACCGCGGCTTGGAAAACGCGCCGACGCGTTTCCCACACCGCCCACCGCCGTACGTGTACATGTGATCCGGAAAAGAAAGAAGCGCCCGCGCTTGCGCGCGGGTGAGGAGTCAGACGATACTCACGCCACCTACCGCGTGGCCGGTTTTCAAACGTTCCTCAGTGGCCGCATTTCAACGTTCGGTGACACGCTGCCGGGAGTATTCGGTGAAAAAAGCCCGACGTGAAAAACGCGTCGGGCTTTTTCTGTATCTAGGGATCAAGAGATCTACTGATCCAGAGATCTGAGAATCTGCCAATCTTCCAATCTACGAATCTGCGAATACACGATTCACTACGCTGACCCTAGAATCGAACCCCCAGGCCGGCGCGCACAGCGTGAAACTCGAACCTGTCGGTCCGCTGCAGGTCGGTGCCCGCGGCGTTCACAAGGATAAACGGGTTGGTCGTGGGGGCTGGTCCCTGCGCGCGGATCGTCGACGCTTCACGGTTATCCAGCGAGGTGAAAATGTACTCACCTGTAAGAGTCCATCGTGCGCCCATTCTGAGTTCCATTCCACCACCCGCCTGGTATCCCCAGACGCGTTCGCTCGGTGCTGTCTCGGAAGTAGCAGCAGGCGGGAAGAACGTATTGACCGCATTGCTGGTCGTAAATGTCTGCTGGACGCTGGCCCACGCTGGTCCTCCCGTACCGTAGACGAGAAGGCGAGGGCCTCCGACGCCAACGCGGCCACGGAAACCAGCGACATAGTCGACGTCTCGAGTCAAGGAGTAGAACGCCGGCGTTGTACTGAACGCCGTGACACTATCTGTGACGTCTGTCTTCGAGACGTCCACCAGGCCCCCGAACACAAGGCGGTGGACCTGCCAGTCGTAGCCAATGCGGCCACCGAAATCCACTCTATTTGTGTCTTCAGTGCAGCCCGCCGCTGCCGTGGCATTCTTCGCGAGCCCGCCGCAGAATCCAGGTGAAAACGCATCGGCGCCTGCGGCCGTGCGAACAGTGTCGGTGAACGTGGCGTCGAGGTTCGTGTCAAACCGCACTGTTTCCGCCGCGTCGTTGCTCTGAAACCCGCCACCGATCGCCCCTCCCGCATACGCTCCAGCCCAGCTTTGTGCACCTGCCGGGCTTCCGCACAGAGTCAGTACAATCGCGCAGGGAACGGCGAATACAATCCGTCGAATCATCGCATCATCCTCCAGGTACCGGCACATGCGCCGCATCTCTCTGGTATACGGATGGGAGCGACAGACGGATTGACGTCATCACGAACGGACTCGAACGCCGCGCCGACAGGGCGCAAGAAGGTTCAAAGACTTGATAGCTTTCTTCAGGCGCCAGGGGTATAAAGTGCCACCCTCTGCAGATCGCGGTGGCCCACCGGTGGAACAGTTGGGGGAGCGAAGCATGAGCGGGAATTCATGACGAGAACACCACGCGGAATCGCGCTCGCCATCCTCGCAGTCGTCGGAATCATCGGCGGATGGTCAGCCGCCACACGTGCGCAGCAAAGCGGAACGTACACCGACCAGCAAGCGATTGCCGGCGAGGCAGCGTACGCGCAGAGCTGCGCCGCATGTCACGGCACCACACTTTCAGGCGGTGGTGAGGCGCCCGCGCTCGCGGGTACCACATTCATGGACACTTGGGGGACTCACACAACCCAGGAGTTGTTGACGCGCATCCGTGAGTCGATGCCGCCTGAAAACCCGAATGGTCTCTCCGCGGACACGTACGCATCGATAGTCGCGTTTCTCTTGAAGGCCAACGGCGCGCAGGCCGGCTCGAGCGCGTTGACGCCCGCCACCAACGTCCCAATTACGTCGATCGCCAATGGTCAGATGCCGGCGAGCCTGACGGCTGCGACCGCTGCACCGGCGCGAGGTCGTGGCCGGGGTGGGCGTGGACGGGGCGGCGCCGACGACGACTCCACGGCACCGACTCCGCCGCGAATGGGTCTGACCGTGCCAGGCACGGCCAAGAACTATTCGCCCGTCACCGAGGAGATGCTTGCGCGACCGCCAGACTCGGATTGGCTGATGCGTTATCGCAATTACGCGGGTTGGAGCTACAGCCCGCTGAATCAGATCTCCACGAAGAACGTCGGAAACCTGCAGCTGAAATGGGCGTGGCCGCTCGAAGACGGAATGCGACAGCAGATTACGCCGATCGTGCACGATGGCGTGATGTTCTTGTCGACGAATATGACCAACACCGTGCAGGCGATGGACGCTCGGACAGGAGACCTGATCTGGGAGCATCGACTCGGCCCCATCGGCACGGCCGGTCAGAACGCGACGCGGATGATGGCTTTGTACGGCAGTTTGTTGTTCTATCCGGCAACCGACGCCACTTTATACGCGCTCGATGCACGCACAGGGAACATCGTCTGGAAGAACAAGGTGTCCGAGTTCCCCGACGACAAAATCGGGGGAATCATGATGGCCAAAGACAAGCTGCTCGTCGGCCTCACGCGCTGCAACGATCTGGATGCCCGCAATCATTGCTTCATTGCGGGATACGACGCCAACACCGGAAAGCTGCTGTGGAAGTTCTATACAGTCGCCCGTAAGGGAATGCCGGGCGGCGATACGTGGGGGGATCTATCAGACGACAGACGCTCGGGCGCCGACGCGTGGATTGCCGGTACCTATGATCCTCAGCTCAATCTGGCGTTCTGGGGCACGGGCCAGGCGAAGGGGTCTAGTCGAGATCAACGCGGGCCCAACGGCGATGCCCTTTACTCGAACACCACGCTGGCGCTCGATCCCGATACCGGCACCTTGAAGTGGCACTTTCAGAACGCCCCGGGAGAAACGCTGGACCTCGACGAGGTGTTCGAGCGCGTGCTGATCGATCATGGGCCACAAAAAACCGTCATGACCGTGGGGAAGTCCGGCTTGATGTGGAAGTTGGATCGCGCGACGGGCAAATTTCTCGACGTCAAGGAGACCGTCTTCCAGAACGTATGGGCGGCGATTGACATGAAGACCGGCCGGACCACCTATCGCGACGACATCCTCGAAAAGAAGCCGGGCCAGGCAGTCGCCTCCTGTCCAAGTCCTTCCGGGGGCCACAACTGGCAGCCCACAAGCTACGATCCGTCCAACGATCTGCTCATGATCCCACTCAGCCAGAACTGCGCGATGTACGGCGGTGGGCCGCAGTTGTTTTATGAGATGCCGGGAACGGACGGCAACTTGGGACGGCTGTCGGCCTACGAAACCAACACCATGCGACCGGTCTGGAGCTTTCAACAGCGCAGCCCGTTCCTGACTGGCGTCATCTCCACCGCGGGCGGTGTTGGGTTCGTCGGCGACTTCGATCGCGTGTTCCGCGCGTTCGACGTCAAGACCGGCAAGACGTTGTGGGAGACACGGCTACCGACGACGGCGGCCGGGCATCCCGTCACGTTCAGCGTCGGAAACGAGCAGTTCGTGGCCGTTTCCACCGGCTACAACGGCGGCAGTCCCCAAGGAAAGCCGAACACGATGTTGCGAGGCGAAGTTCAGCGGCCGATGATCGGTCACGGCGTCTACGTGTTCGGTTTGCCGAAAGGATCAGCCCAGTGAATTACCGATCCGTTTTGATCGCGGTACTCACCCTATGCATGGGAGTCGCGTCTGGCGCGGCAGCGGCCGAGAAATACCAGGTGCATTTGTCGGCGATGCCGTTCAATGATGCGACGCAGCCAATCATGCAGGGAAAGGGCACCGCGACAGCCACCCTCGAGGGCGATACGCTTACCATCTCGGGATCTTTTGCAGGTTTGACTGGTCCAGCGACGAAAGCACATCTTTCATTGAGCAGGGGCCCGGGAATTCCTGGTACTCCGTTCGTTGATTTGACGCTGACTGGCGACGTGGCCGGCAAAGTGACAGGGCAAATAAAGCTCGATCCGAGCCAGTTGGCTGCACTACGGAGCCGCAAGCTCTACATCCAGATCGATAGTGAGAAAATGCCTTCAGGTCATCTGTGGGGATGGCTGCTCGAAGAGCATGACATCGTCGGTCAGGATGTGCCGCAGAAAGGCCCGTGGTTCCTGCCGCCCTTTGCGGTGAAAACCAAATGAACCGAGGTCGGATGCGAACGTGGTGGACGGCAGGAGTTGTGGGCGCGGTACTCGTCGGTGCGAGCCTGGTGGGCTTCGGTCAGACGAAGCCCGGCGAGAACACGATCGCGGGCCATGTCGCCGCGGCTCACACGGCCGCCGATGATACGTGGCTGATTCTGTTCAGTGAGTTGTGCGGTGGCGCAATGGGCGCGGGAGGCCGTGCGTCCTCGCTTCCGCCGCCGCCCGGAGGTGCCCCCGCCCGCGGCCGACAGTCCGGCCCACCGCCGCGGGACCAGTGGTATCACGACCCGGTCAAGGTCTTCGACAACCTCTACGTCTTTCCTACCGAAGACGTGAACGCCTGGGCGATTCAGACCTCCGACGGCATCATCATGATCGACGCGACTTACGACTACTCCGTCAAGGACCTCATCGTCGATGCGATGCCGAAGGTGGGCCTCGATCCGAAGCAAATCAAATACGTCGTGGTCACGCACGGGCACGGCGATCATTCGGCCGGCATGAAATATCTGCAGGATACCTTCGGTGCACGCGTGCTGATGTCGGAAGCAGACTGGAATCTGCTGGCGCAACCCGCGCGCGGCAATTTCGCCGGCGCGCCAGTGCCGAAGAAGGACATGGTCGTGACCGACGGCCAGAAGCTGACGCTGGGAGATACGACGATCACGATGTACGTCACGCCAGGTCACACGCTTGGTACGATCTCACTGATGATTCCGGTGAAAGACAAAGGGGTCGCGCACACGGCCGCGTTTTGGGGCGGCACATCGGTCGGCATCAATTCACCAGTCGACAACGTCGTGGCCTATTCCGCGTCTGCGCGGCGGTTCAGCGACCTCGCCGCCAAAGCCAAATCGGACACTCTGCTGTCGAACCACGGCCGCGTCATCGATTTCGCTAAACGCGCGGGGGCGAACCGCGCGAATCCAGGCGGTCCGAATGCGTTCATCCTGAATCCCACGCGCGTGAAGAATTATCTGGCGGTCGCCGACCACTGCGCACAGGCGATTGGGCTGGCGCAGGCGGCGAAGAAGTAAGAACAGTACTTTCCCGGCGGGTCCAAAAAGCGGACCCGCCCTACGTACCTAGGCGGCGTGTGAGCAGCACTAAGCAGATCGTCAAGCGTATCAAGATCCGGAGCGTCAGCGACGGCAGCGCGTGGGGGTGGGGCCCCACGCGAATCATAGAGGTTGTCGCAGCCAGCGCTCGAGCTGCGATCGATAGGCGCGGCTCAACGTCAGTTCGCGGCCATCGTGCAGCACAATCGTAAAGTCGCCATGTCCACGTGGTCGTAGCTCTCGAATGCGATCGGTGTTGACCACGGTCGAACGATGGACTCGCACGAACCGCTGTGGATTCAGCCGTTGCAAGAAAGCGGAGAGGCTCGATCGGTACAGGTGCGTCTTTCCAGCTATGTGAAGGTGGAGATACACGCCGGCGGCGCTGATCCAGTCGAGATCCTTCAATTCCAGGAATGTGACTCGACCGCCGGATTTCAGCACGATGCGCTCCAGAGGTTCCGATCCCGCTTCGGCCGGTGCGCCTTCGTCGAGCAGGTTGTTGAGTCTCGATATCCACTCCGTCTTGTCGGTGTGCCGGACGGCCTTGCTCGCGTGTTCCAATGCGGCTTCGAAGCGCTCGTCGCTGAAGGGCTTCAACAGGTAGTCGATCGCATGGGCTTCGAACGCCCGAACCGCATACCGGTCGTGTGCCGTCACGAAGATCGTTACGGGCATTCGATCGGGTGGAATCTCGCGCAGCACACCGAAGCCATCGAGCTCGGGCATCTGAATATCGAGGAACAGCAGCGTCGGGTTTCGCGATCGGACCATCGCGACAGCCTCGCGCCCATCGCGCGCGACGCCGACCACCTCGATGTCGCTCCGCTGCTCGAGCAAACCGAGCAACCGCGTCCGCGCCGGTTTTTCATCGTCGACGATGACAGTGCGAATGCGATCCATTCATGAAGGCCTGAACGGCAGGATGACGTCGACACGGACGCCACCTCCGGGCTCCTCGGAAAACTCCAGGCTCTGATTCTGCTCGCCGTAGAGATGTCGAAGACGTTCGCGGGTGTTCGCGATACCGATGCCTTCGTGCCGTTCGACGGACCAGCCTGCCGGCAGTCCCGGGCCGTTGTCACGAACCGCAAGGCGGACCTGACCGTTGGTTCTCCATGCATCAACGGCGATCGTTCCGGATGCCGAACGCGCCGAGGCGCCATGGTGAACTGCATTCTCGACCAGGGGCTGCAGGATGAAGGGAGGGACCAGCGCTTCGAGCGCGTCCGGCTCGAGGTGCATCGACACCTTCAGGCGGTCTTCGAATCTCATTGCCTGCAACTGCAGATACTTTTCGACGAATGCCAGCTCCTGATCGAGAGGGATTTCCTGCTGGTCGATGTGATCGAGCGACAGCCTGAGCAGCTCGCCGAGCCGCTCGAGCATCAGGCGCGCCGTTCTGGGCTCGTGTTCGACATGTGCGGAAATGGCATTCAGGGCATTGAAGAGAAAGTGCGGGTGGAGCTGCGTCCGAAGGACGTTCAACCGCGACTCCGAGAGCAGCCTCTCCAGCTCGGCCGTTCTCACCACCCGATCTCTCAGATGATTCTGATAATCGACCGCGATGTACGTTCCGACGATGACCCAATAAAAGAAGGTGCCGTTACGATGGATCATCCGCCATGCGGTGGTGAGGACGCCTCCCGCCAGCAATGACGAGTCTCGCGGCGCATCGAGGAGGACCAGGTTCCCATAGTTCAGATACGTGTACGCGACAGTGAAGATGAGACTCAGCGGCACGTGAAAGAGGAATCGACGGACGAGCGCGTCCTTTTTGACCGGCAGCCGCCGGTCAAGCCAGATGATGATGACGGCGAGTATGCCCCAGGCCGTCCATTGCGCCAGCGAAATCTCGAGCGCCTGCCACCACGTGATCGGTATCCAGACAAACGGCTCACCCCGCACTTCCGTCCGTGTCGAGAAGTAGAGGACCAGCAGGACCCAGAGGGCAAGCGGCGTGACGAAGCGCTTCCAATTGGGACGGGTTTCCATGGGAGCAGTCTAGCGTTCAGCAGGTCGACGTGTCAGCTACTGTGAAACCGCAGACGGAAACTCCCGTATTGGCACGCTGTATGTCCGTTTCACAACTCTCCTGTCCGTTCTGTAACAACGCCTCTTGACGGACCGCGACGGCTCTTCTCAGATTAACTCTCCACTACCCGCGCTTTTCACACAACGGTGGCCGGCTTCCCGCCTTCGCCAAGGCTGTGGCGGCACACGGGCCCGCCTCGTGAAAAGCGTTCTAGCCGGTAAAACCGGAGGCCGTTATGAGAATGAGTCGGACGTGTGTCTGGGCCCTCGTCGCGCTGGTCGCAATCGTCGCGGCGGCGGATGGTCCCGTACTGGCGCAGATAACGACTGCGACCCTGTCAGGTGTGGTGAAAGACACCTCCAACGCGGTCATACCAGGCGCCACTGTGACGCTCACCAGTGGCACCCGCGGTACGAGTCAGGAGACGACGACGTCTGCCGAAGGCGACTTCGTCTTTCCGGCGGTTCAGGCGGATACCTATACGGTGAAGGTCACCCTGGCCGGGTTCAAGACCCACGAGCGGCCAGGAGTCGTCGTGCACGCCGGCGACAAGATCGCGCTCGGCACGATGATTATCGGGGTCGGGGCGATCGAGGAAACGGTCACCGTGGCCGGAGAGACCCCGATGATTCAGTCACAGTCCGGCGAACGTGCCTTTGCGATTACGAGCGAGTCGATCCAGGCGATCGCGCAGAACGGCCGCAACTTCAACACGTTTACGACGCTCGCACCTGGCTTCGTCGCGGGCACGGTCAACGGCCTGCGGGCCAACCAGAACACGACGCAAATCGACGGCGTCACATCGATGGACACCGGAAATAACGGCAATGCCGTCACGCTGACGCTCGACGCGGTGCAGGAAGTCAAAGTCCTCACGACGAGCTATCAGGCTGAATATGGGCGGTCGGCGGGCGCCCAGATCAGCGCCGTCACCAAGAGCGGCGGCAACGATTTCCACGGATCAATTTATGGAATTCGCCGTAAAGACGATCTCAACTCCAACACCTGGATCAACAAGCGCAATGGTCTGCCCAAAGCAAAGGTCAATCAATCGGATGAGGGGTACACCTTCGGCGGACCCATCATCAAGACCAGACTCTTCTTCTTCGGCAATCAGGAATTTCAGCAGCGCTTCAACGCGAACAACCTTCAGCGGGTTCGGGTTCCTACCGCGCTCGAGCGGAGCGGCGATTTTTCACAGACGCGCGACAATTCTGGAATCCTGTTCAACCTGATCCGTGATTCCACGAGCGGGCTGCCGTGCACGGCCGCCGACACGCGTGGGTGCTTCCAGGATGGCGGCGTCCTCGGAAGGATTCCGGCGAATCGGCTCTATCAGGTCGGCCTCAACGTGCTGAAGATGTATCCGGAGGGCAACAGCCCGGGCACAATCGGTCAGGGCTACAACTACGTCAGCCAGGAATCGACCGAAGCGCCGCGGCGTCAAGACCTGCTGCGGCTCGATTACGTGGCGTCCTCGAGCTGGAGGTTGAACGGCAAATATCTACGCACTGGCGGCGGGGGCTGGAACCCGTACGGTGGAGGGACCACGGGTTTCGGCACGAACATCCCGGCGTTCGGTTCTTACGGCGCGTGTCCGTGCAGCCGGCAGATCACGTTGTCGGCCGATGCCACGCTGACGCCGACCACGGTGATGGAGGCGACGTGGGGCAGCAGTCACCGTCCAATCAAGAACTACGCGCAAAATCCCGAAGCACTCGACCGTACCGCGCTCGGGCTCGACGCGTTCCCGATGCTGTACCCGTCGGCTGTGCAACGGAATTACGTGCCATCGTTCACGTATGGTGGTCGCGTCGGCACCTTCACGCCGACCAACACCACGCAGTATGCGCCGTTCGAAAACTGGAACACCACGCACGATGTCAACGTCAGCGTGACCCGTCTGATGGGTAAACACACAGCCAAAGTCGGCGCGTTCTGGAACTACGCGCTGAAGTCGCAGAGCAGCCGCGCACCGGCGAACGGTCTGGTCAGCTTCCAGAACGACGCGTCCAATCCGTTCGACACGGGCTACCCATTTGCCAATGCCGCCCTCGGCATCTATCAGTCATACACGCAGGCAGCCGATTGGGTGACGGGCAACTACGTGTACAACAACTACGAATGGTACGTGCAGGACAACTGGCGAGTTAACGATCGCCTGACGTTGGATTACGGGCTGCGGTTCTACTGGCTCGAGCCGACCTACGACACGAAGCTTCAGACGTCGAACTTCCTGCCGGATCAGTTCACCCTGGGTGCGGCGCCGCGACTGTACTATCCAGCGGTCGATCCCCGGACGAACACGAAAGTGGCGCTGGATCGCGCGACGGGAGCAATGGTGCCGGCCGTGAACATCGGACGCCTCGTGCCTGGCTCGGGCTCCCTCGTGGGCAACGGGTTGTATCAGGCGGGCGCCGGCATCGATGAGCATCTCTACCGGAATCGCGGAATTCACTATGCGCCGCGTTTTGGATTCGCGTACGACGTAACCGGCGTTCAGCGCGTCGTCGTGCGCGGCGCAGGCGGCGTGTTCTTCGATCGCGCAGCGGGCGACACCGTGTACGCGATGATCGAGCAGCCGCCGACCGTCGCTGCGCCGAATCTGTTTTACGGACGGCTGCAGGACATCGCCGGCTCGTCCGGCACACTTGCGCCGCCGACCGTCGCGGCGTTCGATTACGAAGCCAAAATTCCTACAGTCTATGCATTCAATGCCGGCATTCAGATGCAGCTCCCGTGGACGTCGGTGCTGGACGTGTCGTACGTCGGGTCGAAGAGCCGGAACCTGAACACACAGGTGAACATCAACGCGCCGGTCTATGGCGTGGCGTATCGGACGGAGAATCAGGATCCGACTGTTGGCGCGTGCCCCGCCGCAAACGGCTGTGCAGCCGTCAGCAACGTGCCAGGTGCGAACGCCCTGCCGGTCGACTTTCTGCGGCCGTATCGCGGCTTCGGCGACATCATTCAGATACAGCCGAGCGCGTACGCTGATTACAACTCGCTGCAGACGTCCTGGAACCGCCGCTTCACCAGGCGGCTCTCGTTCGGCGTGAATTATGTCCTCGGCAAAGCCATGGGTACGTCGAGCACCGATTTCCCCGCCGGAAACAACACGTTCAATCCGACCGTCATCGGGATGCCTCGAACCGATAATCTTGAGAATCAGCGCAAGGCGAATTACATGCCGCTGAACACCGATCGACGCCATACGCTGGTCACGAATTTCGTGTGGCAGTTGCCCGATTTCGTGAACGACGGCCCCATCAGCGCCATCGTTGACGGCTGGCAGCTCTCAGGTGTGTATCGCGCGGGATCGGGGACGCCGTATACGGTCACCTACGCGATTCCGGGCATCTCGCCGTACACGCTGACCGGCACCACCAGGCTCGAGAGCGCGCGCGTCGTCATTTCGGGCGACCCGGGTTCGGGCCACGGCGGCGATCCGTACGCGCAGTTCAACGCCGCTGCCTTTACGACGCCTTCGATTAACAGCAATGGTCTCGAATCTGGCACGAATTACTTGACGCAGGCGCCGCAGAATGTACTCGATCTCTCTATCAGCCGGATGATTCCGGTTGGCGGCACTCGCCGGATCGAGCTGCGCCTGGATGCGTTCAATGCGTTGAACTCGGTGAATTTCACGACCGTGAACAACACGCTGCAGGTGCGCAGTTTGACGGATCCGACGCCGACCAACCTGGCGAAAGACGCGGCTGGAAATCTTGTGAATCCGACAGGGTTTGGTGCCGTCACCGCGGTGGCTCCCGCGCGCGAAATTCAGCTGCTCATCAGGTTCCAGTTCTAGTAGCATGAAACGTCGCGGCGGCCACGCGTTTTTGGTTCAGTTTCGGATGTGAGGAGGAGCAATGAGAGCAACATTGGTGAGAATCCTGGTGATTGCGGCGTTCTGTGCGGCCGTTGCGGGGCTGCGCGCAGATCAGGCGCCGCAACAACAGGCGCAGCCACAGCAACCCGCCCGGCAAGGCGGCGGCGGACGCGGTGGACCTCCGCAGGGTGGAGCAGGACCGATCAAGGTCATGTTCGTCACCAAAGGTCACACCTACGATCGTGAAGGGTTGGCCGTGATGCTCGATGCGCTCGGGAAGGACATCAGCTGGTCCCATGTCGAGCACCCGGCGGTCACCACGTTCTTCGAGCCCAAGGCCGCGGAATTGTTCGATGTGTTTTTGTTCTTCGATGCGATCGGGCGGCAACGGATTACGAAACCCGATGGAACGCAGGGGTTCGAGGATCCCGGACCTGTAGCCAAGAAGAACCTGCAGGCGCTGATGCAGGCCGGCACCAAGGGTATGGTCTTCCTCCATCATTCCCTTGCGTCGTGGAATCACACATGGCCCGAGTACGGCGAGATGATCGGGGGCGCGTGCGATTGGGGCAGTCCGGTGACCTTTAAGGGCAAGGAATATCCGAATTCCGGCGCGCAGGGCGGCGTGAAGCAGCGGATTACGGTGGTCGACAAGAGCCATCCGATCACTCAGGGTCTTGGAGAGGGATTCGATATTACCGACGAAACCTATCTCTGCCCGTATGCCGCAGACACCGTTCAGCCGTTGCTCAAGTCCGATTTCAAGGCCGTTGATGTCAACTTCCCGAATCGGTACGCCGGTGGCTGGAGACATCCCGAAGTTGCGGGAAGCGATCTCGCCGGCTGGGTGAAGGTCTCCGGCAGAACGCCGATTGCGTATCTGCAGAACGGCCACGACAAGACTGCGTGGGAGAACCCCGCGTACCAGACCCTCGTGTTGAACGCGATTAAGTGGGCCGCATCCAAAGAAGCGAAATCATGGGCCGCTGCAAATGCCAAGACGGGCACGCCGGCGGCGTGGCGTCCTGGCGGGACGAACTGAGGACGTTTTCGCTGTCAGGGCAGAGGGCAGAGTCCGATGTCCTGGTAGAAGCGTAGATCGCACAAGGCAGAAAAGCCCGACGTGAGAAATCGCGTCGGGCTTTTTGTTTGGATCGATGTCTCGACGTGTTCGTGGTTACGGCAATGCAAACACGAACAACGAGAGCCCCGCGGCGGCGGCAATGTACTGTCTGCCGTTCACGGCATAGGTAATCGGGTTGTTCAGCATCTGCGCGCCGAGGTTCCTCTTCCAGAGCAGTGTCCCGGTGCGCGCGTCGAACGCGTGTAGATACCCTTCGCGTCCGCCTGTGACGAGCAGATCGCTCGCCGTCGTAAAAATGCCGGTGTCAATCACATCGAACAACCTGAACTTCCACTTCGCGTCACCGGTCAGCGGATCGATAGCCTGAATGGAACCGTTGCCGGCTGCGTCGGTCCAGTTGTTGATGGGGCCGCGCCGCAGATTCGGCAGGCCTGGCGCGCCAGGGATGTTGCGTGTCGGCTCGCCCGGCGTCGGGACGAACGTTTGATTGAGGCGGCCAGCAAACTCACGTCCGGGCTCATACACGATGGGCGTGCCGCCGAAGATGTGCGCGTTGAACTCCCACGTCGAGACGTACATCAACTTCGTCCGCGGGCTGTACGACGGCGAGTACCAATTGGTCCCCCCCTGTATCCCGGGGTAAGTCGGTAAGCCCGCCGGCTGCTTCGTTTGAATAGGTCGGCCATTGGCTTCGAAGCCATTCATCCAGTTCACCTTCACGAACGGCTTGGCATACAGAAACTTTCCGGTCACGCGATCCAGCACGTAGAAGTTGCCGTTGCGGTTTGCCCACAGCATCGCCTTCACTGGCGCGCCTTGCCACGTGATATCCGCCAGCACCGGGACCTGAACCGCGTCGTAGTCGTAGTGATCGTGCGGCGTGAACTGATAGTGCCAACGAAGCTTGCCCGTGTCAGCGTCGAGCGCCACAACCGACGCGGTGTAGAGGTTATCGCCCGGCCGCTGATCGGCGTTGTAGTCCGGACCTGCGTTGCCGGTTCCCCAATACGTCAGGTTGAGATCGGAATCGAAAGATCCAGTCACCCAGATCGACGCGCCGCCGTGCTTCCATGCCTCCGGGTCGCAGTACGTCGTCGGATTGGGCGGGCACGCTTCCCATGTCTCGTGCCCGGGCTCGCCCGGGCCTGGAATGGTGTCGAACCGCCACAGCTCTTTACCCGTCTGAGCGTCGTATGAGGAGATGAAGCCGCGGATGCCGTATTCGCCGCCTCCCACGCCAATCACGACGCGGTCTTTCAATGCGAGCGGTGAAACCGTGATCGAGTAACCCTGCTTGCTGTCGGCAACCCTGGTCTTCCACACCTGGCGCCCGCTTCGGGCCTCGATTGCGACCAGATGCCCGTCGAGCGTGCCCATGTAGAGCAGCTCGCCGAGAATCGCCACTCCGCGATTGTTCGATCCGCAGCATGCGATAACGGCCTCGTTGGTGTGACGATAGGTCCAGAACACGCGTCCGCTCGTCGCATCCATTGCGATGACATCGTTCGGCCGTTGCGTCAGATACATGATCCCGTCGACCACGAGCGGGGTCGGCTGCCAGCTTCCGGTGACCGCTGCTTGATACACCCACTCCAGATTGAGGTTCTTCACGTTCGCAGGGGTGATCTGCGTCAGCGTACTGTAGCGGGTACTGAAGTAATCGCCGCCATACGTCAGATAATTCTGCGGCTCCTTCGCCGCATTCAAGAGACGTTCGTAGGTGACCGGCGACTGCGCGCCGATTCGCAGTGGTGCAGCGGCGGCCAGTGCGACGGACGCAGCAATGAGAATCCAATGACGACGCATGGTTATCGGCCTTTCAATGTAAGCAGATACGAAACGACATCGGCCAATTCCTCCTGCGTGAGCTCTTTCTCGTAGGACGGCATGGTCGACTTCGTCGAGATGGTGTACTCGCGCAAGTCTGATTTCACCAGCGAGTGCAGCCGGCCTCCTTCATCGGTCAGCTGCACGGTGAAGGTATCTTCGTTGAGCCGGCGGCCATTGATCACCTTGCCGTCGCGCGTGACGGCGCGCACAGGGCGGTTGATCGGAATCATCTGGCTGCTCGGGTCGCGCAGCGAGCGCTCGAGCGACCCGGCGCTTCGCAATACGCCGATATCGGAAAGGTCGGGCGCTTTCCAGTTGCCTCTGCCGTTCACCCGATGACAGCTCAAGCACGCGCCCTTACCCTCGAACACGGTGTGGCCTCGCGCAGCATCGCCCGCTTTGATCGAGCCGGTGTCGACGGTGTTCATGTTGCGGAGGTACGCGACAATACCCGTGAGCTCGGCGCTGTCGAGCTTGAACGCAGGCATCCCTGTGTTCGGAAACCCGTTGGTGATGACGGTGCGCAGCTGCAGGTCGTTTTGCGCGGTCCGAAACTTTCCGCTGCGCAAATCGACGCCCGCCACGCCGTCACCAGTGCCGCCATGGCAGTTGAAACAGTGCTGCGCATACAGCCTTGCACCGTATTCGATATCCGCGCGAACGTAATCCTCCGGGTGACCTCGTAGAGTGGGGTTCTGGGCGCTCACCAACGCCACGGCGAGCAGGATACCGGCGCCAGTACACCCCGCCGCCGTACGGACGATTGAGGACATAGTTTGCAGTCTTATACCTGTTGGCCGGCGAACGGTCCAGGGGTGTTTTCAGAATTCGCAGATTCGCAGATTGAACGTTTGACGAATCCGGCGAATTTGCGTACAACAACTGCCTCCGTCGCCACTCGCCGTCAGGAACGACCAAGGAGGAGACATGCGTCTTACACTCTCCGTCGTCGTCGTCGCCGCGGTTCTTTCGGCCTCACCTTCATTTGCACAGAATTTTGGTCAAATCACCGGCATAGTGGCTGACACCACCGGGGGCGTCCTGGTCGGCGCGACGGTCACGGTGACGAACACCCAGACGGGGGCCTTGGCGACGCAGCAGGCCAACGCCGCAGGCGTCTACGTTTTCCCGAACCTGCTCCCCGGCATCTACACCGTCAAAGTCGAGATGGACGGCTTCGGCGGAGCGGCGCGGAATCGCGTCGAGCTGCAGATTCAGCAGACCATTCGGCTGGATTTCCGCCTGGAGATCGGCGCGCTGAACGAAACGGTCATCGCCGTCGCTGAGTCGCCCATGCTCAATACCGAAGACCTGACGATCGGCACCGTCATCGAAAACCGCCGCATCGTCGAGCTGCCGCTCAACGGTCGAAATTTCCTGAAGATGGTGGAGCTCACGCCGAACGTGTCAGCGAGCTTTTCCGGCTCGGGCTCCTCGGGTCCGCGTCAGGGCGGCGACCGATCCACTCAGCAGCTGTCGATCGGCGGCGGACGGCGAGAGTGGAACTACTTCACCCTGGATGGCATCAACAACACCGATGTAAATTTCAACTCGTACATCTTCCTGCCGTCGATCGATGCCCTGCAGGAGTTCAAAGTCCAGACCGGTGTGTATTCCGCCGAGTTCGGCCGTGAGCTCGGCCAGGTGAGCGTGACGACGAAAGCCGGCACCAACGCGTATCACGGGACGGTGTTCGAGTTCGTCCGGAACAACAAATTCGACGCCCTCCCGTATGCGTTTGCCGGAACCGTTCCAGCCTCGAGTCCGTTCAAATGGAACCAGTTCGGGTTCACGCTGGGAGGGCCGGTGCAGCTCGGCCCGCTGTTCAACGGCAAGGACAAGCTGTTCTTCATGACCAACTACGAGGGCTTTCGCCTTCGCAACCAGCGGGAGACGTTGTTCAGTGTGCCCTCGGTCGCCATGCGAAACGGCGATTTTTCCCAGAGTCAACACCGCGATGAGAGATCCCCTGAGGAACGCGCCGTTTCCCGGGAACATCATCCCGCGACGATCGCATCAGCCCCATCGTCGCGTGGCGCTGCTCGATTACTATCCGGCGCCAAATCAGCCGACGTCGAGTCTGGCCAACAACTATCTGGCGGTGAACCAGAACCGGACCGACAAGAACCAGACCACGACGCGCATCGATTGGGTTGAGACCGATCGATCGACGTGGTACGGCCGGTACAGCTGGACCAGCGAATCTATTTTCACTGGCGGGATTCGGCTCAACGGCTCGACCGTGAACACCAGCGCCCATCAGGCGGTTATCGACAATGCACGCGTGCTGAGCAACACGCTTGTCAACGAGGTGCGCGTCGGGTACAACAGATTCTTCAATCACGCTGGTGGAGAGCTCAACAACGTTCGCGACCCGATCAGCGAGACTGGCATTCCGCTCCCGACACCGATTGTTCCCGATGCGTGGGGGACTCCGAGCATTGCCATCGCCGGGTTCTCGGGGTTTGGCGACAATTCCGAGTCGCCGTTCGTCAATCGCAACCACAACCTGCAGATCATCGACAACCTGTCGTGGACGCGCGGAAAGCATTTTCTGAAGTTCGGCGGCGAGGTGCGCATCGATCATTACGATCAGGATGGCAACCAGTTTGCGCGCGGCTCTGCGGGGTTCGCGAACAATGTCGCCACGGGCAATGCCTTCGCGGATTATCTGCTCGGCTATCTGAACACGTGGTCGTACGCCTCGGGGCTGGCGGTCGCCAGACTTCATGCGGTAAGTCAGGCGTACTACATCAGCGATACGTGGAAGCTCAGGCCGTCGGTGACCGTCAATCTCGGCTTGCGCTACGAGTTCATACCGCCATGGACCGACTCGACGCAGAGGCAGATTGTTGCCGATATCCCGCTGAACACTCCGCAGCCGCAGGTGCCCGATCGCGCGCTTCATCCGGTGCTCGTGCGCGCGGGCACAGGCGACTTCTATCAGGACGCCAATATCAGGTACTCCCCTGATATCCAGGTCACCCGCGACGGACGTTTCGGCGACCGACCGATCAAAGCCGATTACACGAACTTCGCGCCGCGGTTCGGCGTCGCGTGGAACCCGACCGAAAGGTGGGTCGTGCGCGCGGGGGCGGGACGGTTCTACGTGCAGGATATCGGCAACATCGTGTTCGACAAGAACCGGAACCTGAACGGACGATTGACGGTGCAATCGACCGCCACCAACCTGATTTCAACCTGGCAGGATCCGTTCAATTTCGGCGGGTCCAATCCCTGCAATACGCCGGCGGGCATCGTGTGCGTCGTGAGACCCCTGGTGCTGACAGATCAAATCGATCGCAAGACGCCGTACGTCGATCAATACGAAGCCGTCGTCGAGCGGCAGCTCGCGGACAACACAGCGCTCGAGGTCAGTTATCTCGCGACCGAGGGCCACGAGTTGCAGCGGTGGATCAACCTGGCGAACCAGCCGGTGCCTGGCACCGCGCCCGTTGCCGACCGGTCGCCTTTTCCGGAGTTCGGCCTCTTCCAGGGTGCGGCCAACGTCGGCTACTCACACTACGATTCGCTCGGCGTGAAGCTGACACGTCGCTATTCTGACGGCCTGACGGTGCTTGGCGCCTACACGTATTCGAAATCGAGAGACAACGGCAGCGGAATTCGAACGCTGGGCACGGATCCGTTGAACCCGCAAAACTCGTATTGCCTGGAGTGCGAGGATGGGCCGTCTGTGTTTGACCAGCGCCATCGCTTCGTCACGTCAGTCGTCTACGATTTGCCGTTTGGCCCCAATCGACGGTACCTGAACGGTGGTGGAGCCCTGGGTAATGTGATCGGCGGATGGAAGGTGACTTCTGTGGTGACGCTCGCGTCAGGATTTCCTTTAACGGTATCCGCAGGCGAGGATACCGCCAACATCGGGAACTGCTGCCGACCCAATCGTGACTTCAATGCAAGCACGGAGCTCGACAGTCCGACCGTCGACAGGTGGTTCAACACGGCCGCCTATTCTAGGGCACCGAACGGCACGTTCGGCACTGCCGGGCGCAGCGAAATTATTGGGCCTGGAATCACGAACTGGGACTTCTCGGTATCGAAGGAGATTCGTTTCGGCGACCGGCAGCCCTACGTGGAGTTCCGATTCGAGGCGTTCAATTTCCTGAACCATCCCAATTGGGGAGAACCAAATACTAACCTGTCGAATGTCGCCTTCGGCAGAATCAGCTCGACGCGAACCGACATGCGTCAATTGCAGTTCGGGCTGAAGTTCATCTTTTGAGGATCTCGGACTTGATGCAGAGGAGCAGAGTCGCGTAAGGAAATACAAAACAGCTCCTGACTTTCGCGACGACCTCACGGTTCTGGACGGAAACCGCCTCGAGTGGACGACAAGCAGATCGCGCACTCGCCGTTCTCGCGTATGCGATCCGCAATGGCCTGTGCTGCCGCCGGCGGTGACATCTGGAGGCGGGGATGCCTCCGCAGTCCGGTGGCTGCTGCCACGCCGGTGGCAATCAGCACTGCCGCGATTGTTGCAAGGAGTCCCAGAGCCCCGATGGAAGAAACCCGAAGATAAGCCGGTGGCACCCACGCCCGCGCTCGCGCGCGAGCCCAATGGAATAGAGCCGGCGCCGCCGGCATCGCGAGCAGAATCACGATCCAGGCGGTCAGCAAGGCGCCGTCCCCTCCTGAGAATCGAAATCGATCCGCATCAGCAGGAAACAGGAGGGTGGCTTTCCACCCGCTGAAGCTTTGATCGACGAAACGGACGATGTCCTTGGAGTGATGGAGGTTGTAGGCGGCGGCATTCTGGAGCGACACGACCAGCAGCAGTGCAAAGGTGACCTGAAGCAGACGCGAATGACCATGTCGCGCCAGCACCTCTGCCAGTGGCAGCGCGGCAAGCGGCACGACCGCGACGATCAGTCGCATGGGCGTGGCGCCGGCCGCGCCGAGAGAGTGACCAGCCGCCGGCAGCAAGAGGGCGAGGAAGGCGATGGCGCTCAGCCAGAACACAGCGGGCCGCCGTTGCGCCATCCACCAGCAGCCCGGCACGGCCAGAAGATAAACCGGTGAGTAGGCAAACAGTCCCCAGTCACGGTCCACCAAGTACGCCAGAGTATTGAGACTCATTGCGCTCCACGAAAGCACACCACGGCCATCGTCCTCCGGCCACATCGCCGTGGGCAGAACACTCCCGGTCAGTCGATACGCATAGAGTGCGAGGCACGCAACGGGCAACGCAAACCCCGCGAGAAACCCGACGAGCCGCCGCATATCACTCCGCAGTAAAAGCGCTGCTGCCGCCGCGAGTACCTGCGGCCAGCACGCTGAACCTCACGTGAAGCCAAGGCAAATAGCCCGCGAGGAGTCCGAAGAACAACGATGTGACGAGCGTGCCACGGTTGGCGAACAGCAGGTGGTTGGCAACGGCGAACAAGAGCACGCCGGCGGCGAGTTCCGGGTAAATCTGGAAGGGAAACGCCGCGAGAGGCAGGCTGAGGACGACGGCGAGTGTTGTGATCCACGCGACCCGGGTTGACTCGACCGACCGACGCAGAAACCGGAAGATCAGCGCCGTCCACAGCGCATACAGGCCAAGAAAAAACGTGTTCACGGCGACCAGGCTGGCGGGCCATTGCGAATCGGCGCGCCTTCCGGGGCCGCCAAACTGCCGATCGAGGTAATAGGAAGGGAACATCAGGAACGACACGCCCGATTGATGAACCTGGTACATGCGGTCGCCCTTCCCTTTGAAGAACCGACCGGTGCCTTCCGCTTGATTGAAGCGGCGCGTGGGCTCTCGGAGAAAGACCGCAGCATCGACCGCAAGGCTTTCCAGTTCGCCAGGGAGTACCTGAGCCAACAGCGTGAAATTCCGCCCCACTCGCGGGCGGAAGCCAGCCGGCAGGTCGGCGAGCGGCTGGATGTGCGAGATCTCGAAACCGAGGCCTTGATACCAGAGCTCGCAGTAGCGCAAATACCGAGCTTCGTCGCCAATCGTGTTGCCGGTAAAACGTAGATGCGGTGTTCCCATGACGACGCATGTCACTGCAAGTGCGACCAAGGTCACTTCCGGCGCCCGGTGGCAGATGCATGCGACCGATCCAGGCGCGCAGCGCTCCGTTGAGGCGTCGATCGACATTGCTCAACACCCAGACGAGCACGAGAGCCGTCCACCACCAGCGCAGATCGATGATCACGTACGACCACACAGGTGGGACAGCGCCAAGCCGCGGATCCAGGTTCAGCAGTCCGAGCGTGCTCGCGGCGAAACACAAGAGCGGGCTCGCATACGAAACATCTGACGTCGTGAAGAGTGGGGGCTGCGTCATTTGTTGTGACGCGACGTGCCGGACGAGCCGGTGTCCGACGAGAACGATCGCGCACACGGCCAGCGTGAGAACCGCAAGGCTCACGAAGGTCGCCGACACGAAGACGAACTCGACGTCCTGCTTGCCCACGATCGGGACGAGAACGCTGCGCGCAAGCCACAAATGAACGCCAAAGCCGAGGCTGGCGAGAACAAGCAGAAAAACCCCTGGCCGCCACACCGCTTGCAGGAAGGGCGCGACCTGGTTCGGGCGGTTCAACCTGCGATGGTATCACCCAGTCCAAAAAATTTCTCATTGACCCGGCGCTCAAAAGCGGTAGATATATCTCAAAGGAGGA
The DNA here is from genome assembly GCA_963761975.1 of Vicinamibacterales bacterium. Taxonomy (GTDB): domain Bacteria; phylum Acidobacteriota; class Vicinamibacteria; order Vicinamibacterales; family JAMQPK01; genus JAMQPK01. The sequence goes on along the minus strand of CAVXIR010000006.1, from coordinate 310,698 downwards.
GCGACTATGCCGCATACCTATCAAGAGCTGAAGGGCAAAACCATCGAGGACCTGCGCGACATCGCGAAAGGGCTGGATAACGAAGCCGTCAAAGGCTTTTCGCAGATGAACAAGGTTCATCTCCTCCCCGCGTTATGCCAGGCGCTGGGCATCGATACCTACGTGCATCACCACGCCGAAGGGATCGATAAACCGGCGATCAAAGCCAGGATGAAGGCGCTGAAGAAGCAGCGTGATGTTGCGCTCGAGAAGCACGACGAGGAGCTTCTGAAAAGCGTTCGACGCCAACTGCATCACTTCAACCGGCAGATTCGCGCGCACATGCACTAGAGAGTGCTCGGTTCTGGGTTCTTTGTTCTGGGTTCTGGGTTCTGGTTCTTGGGTTCCGCGTTCGGTACGCACCAGGACCCAGAACCCAGAACCCAGAGCCCAGCACCTAGAACCTAGAACCCAGAACGAGAACCCAGAACCGCAGAACCCAGCACCAAGAACCGTACAACAGGATCAGTGTTTCCTCATGCCGCTGAGTTTTGGGCCATTTACGCTCGATGGCGAACGCCGGCAGTTGCTCCGCGATGGTGCGGAAGTGCGGCTGTCACCCAAGGCGTTCGATCTCCTCAAATTGCTCGCCGAGCACCACGACCGGGCGTTCTCGAAAGGCGAGCTGCACGAGCACCTCTGGCCGAACACGTTCGTCTCGGATGGCAGCCTCACGATCCTGATTGCAGAGATTCGCGACGTCCTCGGCGATGACGCTCAACGGCCGCAATACGTGCGCACGGTTCAGCGTTTCGGGTACGGCTTCTGTGCGAAGGTGTCGACGCCGCGCGCATCGTCAGCGGATCGGCCGGGCGGCAAGCACGGCTGGCTGGTATGGGGAGAACAGTGTGTGGCGCTCGTCAATCCCGAGACGATTCTGGGGCGTGCCGCAGAAGCGGGCATTCGATTCGACCTTCCGGGCGTTTCTCGCCTCCACGCGCGAATTACGGTGGCCGGCGAGCAGGTGACCTTAGAAGATCTGGAGAGCCGAAACGGAACCTATCGAGGCAGTGACAAGATCAGCGGTCCCGTAGAGCTCTCGGACGGCGACGAGATCCGGCTGGGGCCAGTGAAGATCACCTTCAGGCTGGTCTCTCCAGAGAGCTCGACGTCACCGATGTGACGTGGTCGGTACGGTTATCCGTGCAGACGATTGTGAGGGTCGGATTTATTGCTTCGCAAACACCCGATCGAGTTGCCGCGCGTTGAGGGTGTATGCGGACGGAAAGTCGCGCATCACGTCATGTGCGCCGAAGCGTGCGCGCATCAGTCCCGACTTCTCGTGTCCCATGTTGTTCAGGAGGACATGCCCCAATTCGTGAGCCAGGCTACGACCGATCAACTTGGCCAGAAGCTGGTCAGTCACCGCAGGGGGCCGAATTCCGGGGCTGAACGCGTCTATCAGCCCGAGCGCGTAGTCCTTCCTTACGAACACAGCCCGGCGCGCACGCCCTGCGACGAAGGGAACCCAGGCAATCGCGGTGTCGCCTGTCGTCGCAAATTCGGGGCCGGCCTCGAGGCTGGACCTCACGAGAATCCATTTCTGGCAGGTAGTGCCAGCGCCGAGTTCATCGGAGTGGCCGACCGTGACTCCCAGAGGCTGCCAGATTCGGTTCACTTCTGAGACGACGGCCGCGGTTTGCGGCCCGATCTCGAGCGCCTCGGAAAAGGTGAGGCAGACCGTCATTGAAGGAGCAGCATCGCTTACCGGCTGCTGGGCCAGCCCTGTCATCGGCATCCCGAAAATCATTGCGACCGTCCAGCCAGCGAGTCGCTTCGTCATGGGCCACCTCCGTGTTGCGTGGTGGGTCCATTGAAGCGTTCGGGGGGCGATCAGGTCGTCAGGAAGGGATTAGGAAGTCCTTAGTTTTCGCCAAGAGGTGTCGCGCCTCTGTGAAATCAGCGTTCAGGATGTGAAACCCGCGGCGGTATACTGGCCGCGTTTCTACCGCGCGACGAGGCGGGTGTTGGGGCCCCGCGACAAAGAACGGAGGGCAATGTAAACGTCGATCGCAGAACATTCGCGAAGTCCTTGGCCGTCGGTGCAATTGGAGGGTTTGCTCGTCCTTGGGACAACCCTGTGTGGGCTCAGGCGGCGCAAAGCAAAACCCCTCCCGCCCTGGCTCGCGCCGCCGCTGCCTTGCCCAAGCCCATCGTCACCAAAGTCCGCGTGCTGACGCCGAAGACCGGGTCGAATCGAAGCAGCCTGACTGCGGCGTTTAATCAGAGCAACATGATCATCCTCGTCGAGACCGACGCGGGGATCACCGGCGTGGGCGAAGGCGGGTCACCAGACCTCGTGGCGAGCCTCGCCCCGATCGTGATCGGCCGCAACGCGCTGGACACGGAATTGATTTGGCAGCACATGTACATGGATCCGTTCTATTCGCCGGGCCGCGAGAAGATTCACGCGCTCGGCGGCATCGACATGGCGCTGTGGGACATCAAGGCGAAGGCGCTGAATGTGCCGCTCTACATGCTGTGCGGCGGCAAAGTGCGCGAGCACGTCCAGTTGTACGCGACGAGTGGACTTCCGCGTGACGTCAAGTCCGGCCCAAGCCTCAAGGAGAGAGCGGAAGCGACGATGTCGTCCGGGTATTACGCGTATCGCGTTGACGGAAGCATTCAGCCGAACCCCGGATTTGACGGTGTCCTTCGCGGCGGTGGCGCCGGTGGTGGACGTGGCGCTGGCGCAGGACCCGCGGCGGGCGCCGGCCGCGGTGGCGGCGCGGGACGAAGCGGCCAGATCTTCGACTCGCGTGCGCGGATCGTCGCCATCGCGAAGGCCGCCGAGCAGATACGGGAAGGGATCGGTCAAGAGGGGAACTGGGCGATCGACATCCACCAGAAATTCGACTTTCACGAGACCGTCGAGATCTGCCGCCTGATCGAGCCGTTCCGGCCGTACTTTGTCGAAGACCCGGTACGGGAAGAACAGAACCGGACGCAGATTCCGAAGCTTCGATTGCTGACGAGCGTCCCTCTCGCGCCCGGCGAGGAATGGGGTCAACGCTGGGAGTTCAACACGCTCGTCGAAAATCGCGATATCGATTTCGCCCGCGCGACGCTGCCGAACGTCGGGGGCGTGACCGAGATGCTCAAGATCATGGCCATGTGCGACACACACAAGGTCGGCATCGTTCCGCACTTTACCGGCCCGGTCAGCACCGCCGCGCACATTCACACGATGACGTCGTTTCCCGGGCAGGTCGTCATGGAATACAACTACGGCGGGACACCGCCTCCGCACGTCTCGGAGTTCGTCGATTTCAAAGACGGCAAGTGCTGGCCGAACGATCGACCAGGACTGGGCATCACTCTCGATATGGCGCAACTCGATCCGGTGGCGGAGTACACGGAAGCGATTCGAGGCAATACCTACCGCCGGCGCGACGGCTCGCCGTCGCATTGGTAGGCGTCGGATCGTCCATCGTCCATCGTCGATCGTCGGTCGTCCATGGTCGATAAACAGACGATGGACGATGGACGATCGACGATCGACGACGCTACGGCTGCCGGACGACGAGTCGATCCATCACTTGTGTGACACCGTCGGTTTCTTTCGCAAGGGCCACCGCACGCTCCTGTTCGGCTTTCGAATGAACGGTCCCGCTCAACGTCACCGTCGAACCCGTGGTCGTGACGTCAATCGCGCGTGCCTTGACGAGATCGTCGAGCACCATCTTCGCCTTGATTTTCGCCGTCAGCCTTCCTTCGTCAAGCGACGCGCCGGCCGTGGCCACTGCCTTGGCCGCGCGTTCGCCAATCTCGGCTCCCCGCTCGCGGGCCGCCGTTGTATCGATGGGGAGGGAGGGGGTATCCGCAGCCGACGGTAAGGGGTTCCTGAACGATCCGGCTGTCCAATAACCGAACAGATAGAAAGCTCCAGCGACGAGAACCAATGCTACTAAAACGACTTTTACGAATCCTCTGACCATCTCACACCCCCTGCGGCCTTTCCTGTTCGAAGGCGCGAGTGTTTTATGCACATCACGAGCCAGGATCGCCCTCGCCTGCTAGACTCAACCCCTCTATGGCTTCAACGATCACGCATCTGCAGTGCTCGCGCGAGGCGTGTGGCAAAGTGGTGTCGCATTCGTCTTTACAGAATCTCTGCTCCGTCTGTAAGTCGCCTCTGCTCGCACGATACGACTTGGACGTTGCAAGGCAGACTTTGAATCTGGATGCGCTGCGCACACGGGTGCGCACGATGTGGAGGTACGAAGAAGTCCTTCCCACACCTCCGTACGTCACGCTGGGAGAGGGCATGACGCCGCTGATTCACGCAGGTCGCCTGGGCGAGCGGATCGGACTCAGTCGTCTCTACATCAAGGACGAAGGCATGAATCCCACCGCGTCGTTCAAAGCCCGGGGACTTTCGGCCGCCGTCACAGTGGCTAAAGCGCTCGGCGCAAGAACAATAGCCCTCCCGACAGCAGGGAATGCCGGCGGGGCAGCGGCGGCCTACGCCGCAAAAGCAGGGCTCGGCTGCGTGATCGCGATGCCGGTGGACACGCCGAACGCGAACATCATCGAGTCCCGCGCGTTCGGTGCCGACGTGCGGCTCATCGAAGGCCTGATCTCCGATTGCGGGAAGTTCATCGCGGAGAATGCCGGCAAAGAGGGCTGGTTCGAGGTGTCGACGTTGAAGGAGCCGTATCGCATCGAAGGCAAGAAGACGATGGGGTATGAACTGTGGGAGGAATTCGGCGGCCAATTGCCTGAGGTGATTATTTATCCCACCGGAGGCGGGGTGGGATTGATCGGCATGTGGAAGGCGTTCGAAGAGCTGGAGGCGATGGGCTGTATTGGCCAAGAGCGCCCGCGCATGATCGCAGCACAGGCGGCGGGTTGCGCCCCCATCGTCACGGCGTTCGAGCGGCACAGCGCGAGCTCGGACTTCTTTACGAATGCGGCCACACTGGCCTCCGGTCTGCGCGTTCCAAAGCCTCTCGGAGATTTTCTGATTCTTGCCGATCTTTACGCCAGTCACGGCGAGGCTGTTGCCGCAACCGATGGCGAGATGCTCGCCGCCTGCCGCGAAATGGCGGCACTCGAAGGCATTTTTGCGGCGCCCGAAGGAGGCGCCGGCCTGGTGGCCGCTGAAAAACTCGTGAAGGAGAAGAAGATTCAGCGAGACGAGCGGGTGGTGCTCTTCAATACCGGCAGCGGCTACAAATACAGCGAAGCCTGGCAGGCCGCTTTGGAAGGCTGAACCGTGCGCCGCGACTGGAGAACGTTTCACCTTCTGGGTGGACCGCTCGCGTTTCTCCTGCTGGTCCTGCTTCCGGCGCTGCCGATGGCCTACCCGGCGCGGGCCGCGATCGGCCTGCTGTTGTGGATGTCGTGGTGGTGGATATTCGAGCCGGTCAATCTTGCGGTCACCGGATTTCTTCCGCTGGTGGTTCTCGCACTCTTCAACTTCCTTCCGGTCTCCGCGGTCCTGCCGTCGTATTCCCAGGAGCTTATCTTTCTGCTGCTCGGCGCCAACATTCTGTCGACGGTCTGGACCCGGTGGGGGCTGGATCGCCGCATTGCGCTGGTGTCGCTCATCGGCGTCGGCACCAGCACGGGAAAACAGATCGTCGTCTGGTTTGCCATCGCGACCGTTTTGAGCGCGTTCCTCCCCAATACCGTCGTCGCGGCGGCGATGATACCGATCGTGCTGGCGATGCTTCGGTTCATCGGGATCGAAGATGTTGGAAAAAGCGCGTTCGCATCGGCGCTGCTGATTGCCATCGCGTGGGGCACGAGTGTCGGTGGATTCTGGACGCCGCTGGGTGGCGCACCCAATCTGCTGGCGATCAGGCTCCTGGAGGATTCGGTAATCGATCACGAATTCCTGTTCATGACCTGGGTGACACGCCTGCTCCCGTTTACCATCGCGATCGCTGCCGTGTCATTCATCTTCATGCGATTCGCGTTTCATCCCGAAGTGGAGAAGGTCGAAGGCACACGTGATTATTTCTCGAGCGAGCTCCGTTCACTGGGAACGCTTTCCGTTCCGGAGAAATGGGGACTGTTTTTCTTTCTCGCGGCGACCGTCCTTGCGTTCACGCGCGAATTTTACGCATCCTGGCTGCCAGCACTGAGTCCGGCATACGGCTTCCTGATGTTCGCGATCCTCTGCTTCGTCATACGCCATCGCGGCGAGCCCCTGCTGAAATGGGATTTCGCGCAATCGCACATGACGTGGGGTCTGTTCTACCTCTTTGCGGGCGGTGCCGCCCTTGGTGAGATCCTCAGCCAGACCGGAGCAGCAAAATCGGTGGCCGACATGCTGGTGCCCTTCGCTGGCGCGGGCGGCTTTCGCGCGGTGTTCGTGTTCTCGCTGATGACGATGATCGTGACGCAGATTACCAGCAACACCGCAGCCGTGGCCATCATGGTGCCGATTACCATCAGCACATTCAAGAGCCTCGGAGTGAATCCCGTGCCGATGGTGTATGTCGTCTCGGTGGCGGCCAACTGCGGTTTGATGCTGCCATCGTCGGCTGGCGGTCCGGCCGTTGCCGCCGGGTACGGCGTAAATCTGAAGACCATGTTCTCGAAAGGCCTGTGGCTGGCCGCCATACTATGGGTCGTCATCGTGCTGATCGGATACGCGCTCGTCATGTATTGGCCCGGATTCGGCCTTGCCTGAGTAGTATGTAGTGGCTCTTTAGCCGGACCGAGGTAGTTGGCTACAACAGGCAGGCACTTGGGTTGGCATCGCTGCAGCGCGAATCCGGGGCTACGGCGCCGGACCAGCGCTGCGATGCCTGTTGAGGGCCGCTAGACGCGAGGTCCGTGACCTCGCTCGTAGCCCTCAGGCTTCTCGCGCGGTCGGGTGTTCCGAGTCGGCACCTCGGCACGGCTTCGCGCCGCAGCAACGCCAACCCAACTGCCATGCGATGCTACAGACATTTTGAAAGCGCTCTAACAAGACAGCGACCGCAGTCACTTTACCGGCGCCAGCCGTTTGAGCTCTGCTAACCAATTCGACACGACGACGATGTCATCGCGCGCCGATGATTCAATTGGCGGTGCTATCTCCTTGATTATCAGAAAACGCTCGCCATCTGGAGAAACATCGAAGACTTCCCGACGGCTCTTCGAGACCGTAGATGGCACCGATGTGCGGATGATTCAGAGTGGCCAGCATTCGGGCCGCGCGCTCGAGTCGGGCCAAGCGATCTGGATCTACGGCAAAGGAGCGAGACGACGCGATACGCGCCGATCTCACGGCCAATCAGATCCGCTGACAATGAATCATCAGCCTCGGATCCAGAAATGGCGAAACGTCCAGCGGCTTCATGTGCGATCAAGAGCGACTCGACTTCTGCGCGGAGGTCGCGATCGCCACCGCAGGCATCCCGCACGAATGCAGACCTTTCGTCGGGCGCTTGATCCAGCGCCGATTGAAAGATCTGCTTGAAGCGAGGCCATCGATCCATCGCGATTGTTGGTATTGCCTGAACTTCAATGCTGCCGCGGCACCAGACGTTTGAGCTCTTCGGACCAGTTGAGAACAACAGCGATCTCATCGCGTTCGGACGGCGCCAGGGCCTGCGCGGCGGCGTCCTTGATCATCAGGAAGCGTTTGCCATCCGGGTCGATGTCGAAGTTTCGAAGGTTGCGAATATAGCTCCCCGAGAACAACTCCTGAGACTTCCCAAACGTGAAGGTCGGTTCAGTTTCGACCGGGAGGGCCATTATCGCATCGCCGTTTTGATAAAAGAGCTCCCGTCCGCCAGGCGCCCACAGCGGTGAAGATCCGCCATCAGGGGTTACCGACCAATGGCCTTCGTCGACGTTGGGGAAGGGCCGAACGTGGATTTGATAACGGCCCGACCCGTAGGAACGATACGCGATCCAGCGGGCATCGGGCGAGATCGCCGGAGTGCCTTGCCCGCCAGCCTCTTGGATCAGCGGCCTCGGGACGTGACCTCGCTCCATCGGCAACAGATGCAAGTCGAGTCCGGTTTTTGGATTCTGCTGAGTGAAAAGGAGCAGTCTTCCGTCAGGTGTGAACGCCCATGGGCTTCGATCGTCGTTTGGATCGCTCGTCAGGCGTTCGGCTTGGACAGTGCCATCGACTTGCTGCCAGAACAAGTTGATCCCTTTTCCATCGCGCGTGGACAGGAAGGCGACTCGTTTCCCGTCGGGTGCCCAAACAGGACGCCCGTCGTCGGCGGGATCGGACGTGAGCGGCGCGAACGTCTTGCGAACCAGATCGTGAATCCAGACGTCGACGTTGCCGGACTGCTCCACTTCCACCGCCACCTTCATGCCGTCCGGGGAAATTCTTGGCAACGCATAAGGACGTGGCTCTACGTTCAACGGTTCCTCACGTCCCCGCCGATCGACCCAGAGCAGGCTGTGGCGCGCGCTCAGGACAGGGCCCGCAAGGAACGCTAACGTCCCGCTCGCGGAAACGGCAAAATGGCCGAGCACAGGTTCTCGTGGCAAACCCATCATGACGCCCTTGATGACCGGCACCGCCGGCCCGAGCAGTTCAAGGCGTTCGGCGTCAAAAGGCACGGCCATCAACAGTCCATTCGACAGGTAGACGAGATGGCCTGAAAAGACGTAGCGGGCGTGGCTGCCCCGTTCAACCAATAAGCGACGTTCGCCTGTCTTCAGCGAATGCATCCAGATGCGCTCAGGACCGATCTCGGTAAAGATGATGGCGTCACCGTTGGGGAGTACCTCGGGCCACATCGCCTCGGAGTCGGTCGGGACAATGAGCTCCGGATTCCCGCCAGCTCCCGAGATGCGCCAGAGTCCTCCATTTCCGCCAAAGACAATTTGGTTATCCGTTCCCCAGGACCCACCGTGCGTCAGCATAGCAGCGGCGCATAATGGGATGGGGAGCCCTCCCTCCAAGGGGACTTTTTTCAATTGATAGTCAGCGAGAAAGGCAATCCACTTTCCATCAGGTGAAAAGAACGGGCCCTGAGCGTTATTGGCACCAACGATGGGCTTGGCTTCCAACGAATCGAGACGGCGCACGTAGAGCTGCCCAATTCCATCATTTCCGGCGACGTAGACGAGGTGAGAACCATCGGGAGATAGCGCCATCACAGAGCTGGGAGCGCGATCGAGCACGGCTAGCGGGTGTGTCGCGACGCTGAAGCGAGTGACGGGCTGCGCCACAGCCGGCCGTTCCAATGGGACGGATTTTAGAAACCATGCGGCCGTGGCGCTGAGCCCCGCAAGGACAACGGCCGCAATCGCGGTCAACGACCGTCTGCGCCAAGGTGACTTCTTTGCGGACTCATCGGTCGGCTCTACGGGCGAGGTGTCAAACGCCCCTTCGAGGGCCAGGCGAAGGTCAGCGACGTCGTGCACTCGCTCGCGAGGATTCTTTTGCAGGCAGCGTCGCAGGTAGATCTTAACTGTTGGAGAGAGGTTGGCGGCAGCGCACTCCAGTCCGGTTCACGCTCCATGATCGCGGCAACCGTATCGGAAAAGGTCGCGCGATCGAACGCGGGACGACCGGTGAGCATTTCATACAGGACACACCCGAACGCCCAGATATCGGTGCGCTTGTCGACCGACTGGCCACGCGCCTGCTCGGGACTCATGTACGCGGCGGTCCCCATGACGACGCCATCCCGTGTGGCGTCCATTGTGATCGCCGGCGAGTGAGGAAGATTCGGACCGGTCGCCTTGGCCAGGCCAAAGTCCAGCACCTTTACCGTGCCGTTCGGGGTGATTTTGATATTCGCCGGTTTGAGGTCACGATGGACGATGCCCTTTTCGTGTGCCGCGTCGAGGGCGTCCGCAATCTGGCGTCCGATGGCGAGGCTCTCGGAGATCGATAGGCTCTCCCTCGCCAGCCGTTCTGCCAGCGTCTCGCCTTCGATCAACTCGAGCACCAGAGCCTGGACACCATCGGCGTGCTCCAGCCCGTAGATCGCTCCGATGTGCGGATGGTTCAACGTCGCGAGGACGCGCGCTTCACGCTCGAACCGCGCGCGCCGTTCAGCATCGCTTGTGAATGTGGATGGCAGGGTCTTGATGGCGACCTCGCGGCCGAGTTTGGTATCGCGCGCCCGATAGACCTCACCCATTCCACCCGAGCCCAGCAACGAGAGGATCCGATACGCGCCGATGTCGCGCCCGATCAGATCGAGTTCCAAATTACGGATCTCCGATCCCGGCTGCGCGAAGTCTCCCGCCTCCTGGTGGGCGAGCAGTAACGACTCAACCTCTGTGCGAACCTCGTCATCCGCGCCGCACGCCTCGCGCACGAAGGCAGACCGTTTCTCGGGCGGCTGGTCCAGCGCCGATTGAAAGATCTCTTTCACCCGAGGCCATCGGTCCATGGCTACTTGTCTCTAGTGGATACCGTCTTTGTCATTTGACGATACAGCCAGGCTCGAGCCGTCTGCCATTCCCGCGTGACCGTTCTTCGCGAGAGCGAGAGCAGTGACGCCACTTCTTCCTCGGATAGACCGCCGAAAAACCGCAGTTCGACGATGGAGGCTTGACGCGCGTCGAATTGACTCAGCTCAGTAAGTGCCCGATCGAGGAGAAGCACCTCATAGCCCTCCGGGTGTACCGCGCCAATGCGTTCGTCTAGTGTGACCCTGAGTTTATTGCCGGGACGTTTCAACGCTCGGTGCTGACGCGCGTGGTCGACAAGTACTCGTCGCATCATCTGCGCCGACACGGCGAAGAAGTGGGCTCGGTTCTGCCAGGCAATCGGGTCTTGCCCCGCCAGACGGACATACGCCTCGTGAACGAGCGCGGTGGGCTGGAGTGTGTGGTTTTGCCGCTCGCCTCGCAACTGCGCTGCAGCTCGCTTTCGCAGTTCGCGGTAAACAATCGGCATAAGGTCTTCTGCCGCCCGCACGTCTCCCTTCCCCCAGGCCTGAAGCAGTCGGCTGACGTCGGCAGGTGCGGCTGGCATATCTAAGTTGCTGATTATTCAGTAGATACGAGTCTCTTATACCCTTCCGTCGTGGGTCCGTCAATTCCTGCCTTCCGTACGAGCCAAGCCTGATGTCTCAGTTCGGCGGGCATTTCCGCTTCTCGTCCCAGCGCTCCCACAGGGGCGCCAAAGCGAGGCGAGATGCGGGTATGGGCATTCGGATTATTGACGGCGGTGGCGCTGCTTTCGATTCCAAGAACGGTCTGGCCACAACCCCAGGAGGGTGTATTGCAGGCGGTGTCTCACGTTCGCTCGAACAACCAGGCGTTACGCAACCTGATTACGAGCGCGGCCGAACAGTCGCCGACATTTCGTCGTCTGATTGACACGATTAACGCGACCGATGGGCTTGTCTACATCGAGCCGGGCGCGTGCAGGCACGGCGTGCGCGCATGTCTGGTCAGTGTGAAGTCGACGGGCCGTCAGCGCGTTCTTTTCGTAAAGGTGCAGATTGATAGAGCAGATCGCGCTCTCATGGGAGCGATCGGCCATGAGCTCCAGCACGCGGTCGAGGTATTGAGCGATCCTGCGGTGACCGACTATTCGAGTATGTACTTCTTCTATAAGCTAAATGCCGATCAGATCGGAACCTCGACGTCGTATGAGACCAAAGCTGCGGTCAAAGCTGGCGAGGACATCATTGAAGAAATCCGAGAGTTTGAACGTGCAGAAGCGGCCTCGCGTCAGCGGTAATTACGAGTCGTGACGAGCCCGGGCTCACCCCGTGGAATGAAGTCTGTTTGTGGTCGCGTTCTTGACATCGAATCCCGTCGGCCGATTCGTGGGGACCGGGTCAGTTGCTCAACGTCGTCACGACTCGGCCCCGCCGTGGCGCTCGGGTGGCGGTGGCGGCTTCCGCAAACCATAGAAGTCGGCGTGACGGCGACAGTGGACAAATCACGGAGCCGGCAACCTCCGCGAGCGCCAACCCTGGCGCGAGCGCCATGGCATTGAACAAAAACTGCCGGCGACGTGATTTTTCACGCCGAGCTTCGTGTTTGTGGAAGCCGCCACCGCCACCCGAGCGCTCTTTTCGGATGAGAGTTATGCATTGAGGGTATTTCTGAGCAGATCTACGCTTGATATGCCGGCGCGAACCCGGTTACGCTCAGGGCGTTGTAAGCTCAACAAAAGTTGAGCCCTACGGTAGTAGGTTGAGCCTACGTTCGGTTGAGCACCGCGCTTGCTCTGGAGGGGAACCATGCTCGCAACTCTCCGCGTGCCGTTGGCGGTCGCAACGATCCTGTTGGTCGCGCCCTACGCCGCTGACGCTCAACGTGGTGGCGGCGGTCAGGTTCAACTGCCCGAAGGCGCGGGCAAAGAGGTCGTTGAGAAACGGTGCACCACCTGTCACGGCCTAAACCAGATTACAGGCGCAGCCGGCTACGATCAGGCAGGCTGGAAGTACGTCATCGACTCGATGATGGTGCTGCCTGCAGACCAGATGGCGGCCGCGACGCAATATCTTGCGGCGCATTTTCCCGAGAAGCCCGGACGTAGACCGACTCTTATCCCTGGACCCGTCTCTGTCACCTTCAAAGAGTGGATGGTGCCGACGCTCGGACAGCGCTCGCGCGATCCGCTGCAGTTGGCCGACGGCACCATCTGGTGGACCGGGCAATACGGCAGCCTCATCGGACGCCTCAATCCGCAGACCGGCGAGATGAAGGAATTTGAGCTTCCGCCCGAGGTGCGCCCGCACAGCATTGCCGCCGATCGGGCGGGCAACATCTGGTACATGGGGAACGCCAACGGCACGGTCGGCAAGCTCAACACCGCGACGGGCGGGATTACGGTTTACAAAATGCCCGATCCGGCTGCGCGCGATCCCCACACGCCGATCTTCGACCAGAAGGGCAGACTGTTTTTCTCGCTTCAGGGCTCGAACATGGTCGGCCGCCTGATTCCTGAGACCGGCGACATCAAGTTGATCACGCTGCCGACAGCCGATGCGAGGCCGTACGGCATGAAGGTGAGTTCGCAGGGCGTGATCTGGGTCTGCTACAACGGCAGCAACAAACTGGCTAGCATCAATCCGGAGACGATGGAGGTACGCGAGTATCCGGTGCCCACGCCGGCGACGAGAATCCGCCGGCTCGCGCTGGCGAGCGACGACACGGTCTGGTATGTCGATTTCGCGCTTGGATTGCTCGGCCGCCTGAATCCGAAGACTGGTGAGGTAAAAACCTGGCCTTCGCCAAGCGGCCCTCGGTCTCAACCGTACGCGATCGCCGTCGTGAACGATGTCGTCTGGTACAACGAATCGAATCAGCGACCCGATGCGCTGGTGCGCTTCGATCCGAAAACGGAGAAATTCCAGAGCTGGGCGATTCCGTCAGGAGTTGGCCTCATCAGGCACATGACGGTGTCGCCTGAAGGCAACCTGGTCTTCCATCAAAGCAGCATCAACCGGATAGGACTGGTGATGATCGGGGCAGGCAACTGAACGGTTTCAGGAATTGTCTTGACGCAGAGCCGCGGAGGCGCAGAGAAAACGGCAAAACAGGAGACCAGGAGATCCAGGAGGACCAGGAGCTTTTGAAGTCCTTGATTCGACTTCGTGGGCCGCGTGGGCGGCCCACACACGAACGAGAAGAGCCACGAATACAAGAGCGCCTGAGTTCCTGGCTCTTGATATTCGTGGCTCTTCTCGTTCGTGTGCGCCGAGGCGCGAAGTCGATGCCGCCACCGGGCAGCTCTGTGTCTTTGCGTCTCTGCGTCGATGTCGGGATAAATAGCCGCGGCGAATTCAGTCAGGCAATCCGAAAGCGATGATCGCCGATCCAGAGGCGACTGCGACAAATTGCTTGTTGTCGAACGAGTAGGTCATCGGCGACGCCTTCCAGTTCTGATTCGTCTTGAAGCTCCACAGCGGCTTTCCGTTGGCGGCATCGGCCGCCATCAGAGAGCCCCCATCTTCGCCGAAGATCAGGATGCCGCTTGCAGTGCCAAGCACGCCGCCCCACGAAGTGACCGGACCCACTTGCGGAAGCTCCCACGCGATCTTTCCTGTCTGAATATCAATCGCTCGCAAGACCCGCTGCGCGGGTTCCCCTGGCGCCCGCATGAAAGAGCCGCCCATATAACCTTTGCCTGCCGCCCACTCCATGGGAATCTTGGTGAAGATGCCGCACTGATCGTTGGTCTGCACGTAGTACAGACCTGTCGCGGGGTTGTACGAGGTCGAGTACCAGTTCGACGCGCCCTCGAGCGACGGACAGACACGGCGGCCCTCAGGCGTGGGTTCCGTGTCGGGCACCCGAATCGGGCGCCCCTGCGGTGTGAGACCAGAAGCCCACGTGACGTTCTTGATGTACTTGGTGCCGAGGAGAAATTCGCCATTCGTGCGATCGAGCACGTAGAAGAAACCGTTCCTGTTCGCCTGGACGAGAAGCTTTCGCGGCTTTCCCTGCCACGTCGTGTCGATGAGCGCCGGGGTTTCCTGTGCGTCGTAGTCCCAGACATCGTGCGGCGTGAACTGGAAATACCACTTCAGCTTTCCGGTCATTGGATCGAGCGCGAGGATCGAATCGGAATAAAGGTTGTCGCCGATTCGATTGTCGCCGTAGAGATCCGGTGTGGGATTGCCCGTTGGCCAGTAAAGAGTATCGAGCTCCGGATCGTAGGTGCCGGTCAGCCAGGTGGCTGCGCCTGGATGCTCGATGCCGCCGCCCTTCCACGTTTCGGAGCCAGGTTCACCAGGCGCTGGCACGGTCCAGAAACGCCAGGCTTCCTTGCCCGTCGCCTGATCGTAGGCCGCCAGAAAGCCGCGCACGCCCTCGTCGCCGCCAGACGAGCCGGTAATCACGAGATTGCCGATGGGAAGCGGTGCGACCGTGGCGTTGTAGTTCTGCTTCCAGTCGGCCATTTCGGTTTCCCACAGCAGCGCACCAGTGAAACGGTTGAGCGCAATGATGTGCGCGTGGTCGGTCACCATGAACACGCGATCGCCGGCGACACCGACACCGCGATTGACGCCGCCTGCCGCGTTGCCTGTGAGATTTCTGGTCCTCGGCCGTGAGTAGTGCCAGATCTCTCTGCCGGTGCCCGCATCGAGCGCGTAGCACTGATTGGCGCTGGTCACGTACATCACGCCGTCAACCACAACGGGTGTGCCCTGCAATGTCGGTGTGTTGGGAAGGTTGAAGATCCATTTCGGACCCATCCTTGCGACATTGCTTTTCGAGATCTGCGTGAGCGCGCTGTGCCGGTACCCTTTCGTCTCGCCGTTGTAGCTTGGCCAATCCGTCTGTGACGTCACGCGGCGATATCGCGTGCCTTCTTTGCGGAGCAGATGCAATTTCCGATCGTCGCCAAGCAGTTGGAGGTCATCGAGGCCCTGGTTGAGGATCAATCCGCCGAGCGACGTGCCCGTCGTCAGCGTGACCTTCGTCGGCACCGGTCCGGAGCCTTCACGCGGCCGCAGCGACCGCAGGAACGCGATCAAGTCGCGCATCTCCGAACCGGTCACGTTTGCGAATGCGGGCATCCCTGCCGTCGGGAGCCCTTGCTGTATCACCGTTGTCAGCTCTTCGTCCGTGCGAGCCGGCACGCGCATCACAATCGAGGGTCCGAGCTCGCCGCCGTTCCCGTCGCTCCCGTGGCATCCCGCACATCGGCTGGTGTAGACCGCCCGCCCGGGGTCGGTTGCCTGAGCGTAGGACGAGGTTGCGACAAGGGTGACAATCACACAAAACGCGGCGCGCCTCGCGATCATTTGACAGTCTCTCCAGATGAAGGTGATGCTGGCTGAGAGTATATGGCTCTGACGCAGATTCGCAAGCGAGGGAGTCGATACCTACAGGCCTGAAGGCCTGCGCCGCCGACTTCTTACTTCCTACTTCTTACTTCCTACTTCTTACTTTTTACTTTCTACTTTCCGGTACGTCTTCGTAAATCCGTTTCGCGCATTCGTCACAGTGAACGTGCCGTCCTGCTGTGCGGTCACTTTGATCCAGTACGCCGGGGTGTGTGGCGGAGGTGCGTTGCCCCGACCGCCGCCACGGCCTCCACCCGGGGCAGCCCCGGGTGAGCTCTGTGCACCGGTTCCCGGTTGTCCGGCCGCCCCGCGTGGTGGCGGCGGAGGCGCCGTCAGCAGGTTCGCGATCGTTAGGTTGTCGTCGAGGTTCGCGATGAAGACGCCAGGTGCGTTGTGCTCCGTCATCACGTTGTACGACCAGTGCAGCTGCCACAGATCTTCGAGTCCTGGAGAGGACTCCAGGGTTTGGAATGTCTCGACTGCTCCTCCCTTGCGCGTGCCATTGTTCATGATCGCGACGCGAGGTTGAAGTGCGTGTACCAACGCTGGTGCGCTCGATTGGTTGATACCGTGATGGGTGACCAGGTACAGGTCAATCGTGCCGATGCGATTGGCTGGGCACGCGAGTTTGCCTTCGTGGTTCCACGTCAGGTCGCCGAGATCGATCGTCCGGAACCGGCCGAAGGTCAGCATGAAACCCGCCGAATACCCGTTATCGGGATCGAACACCTTACTGAGATCTTTTTCGGTGAACTGGGCGCACGCCGGATTCGGACGTCCGGCGCCGGGGAGATTGGTTGTCAATACCTGACCGGCCGACGACACGAACGTGATGTCGAGCCCCGCCATCTGGACTTTGTCGCCCGGCTTGACGACAGTGCGGACGCCGTTGGCGTGGATCTGCGCGTAGGTTTCGTGAAAGCCCTGACTCCCGGCGCGGTCACCTTCGGCGGTCGGGCCGTGATCGTAGAACCGCTTGATCGGAACGCGCTTGGCGAGCTCGGAAAGCCCGCCGACGTGATCGCCGTGATAGTGCGTCAGCACGAGGTGATCGATCTGTTTCACGCCGGCGTCTTCCAGCGCCAGCATGATGCGATCGGTATCGCGCGTTCCCGGGTTGCCGGTGTCGACCAGCAGGGATTCGCCAGACGGCGCAACGAACAGCGTCGCCTGTCCGCCCTCGGTGTCGACGTAATAAATCTGCAGCGATTTTGTCGGTGATTGTGCAAGGAGCGGCGGGGCAAACAGCCCCGCCGCCACGAAGAACCCCAGAAGCGCGCGCATCGAGAGATCTTAGAAATTGAACTTCGTCACGAACGTCACAAACCGCATGTACGTGCCGTTGTTGGCGGTAATCCTGCCGAACTGCGTCGAGGTCGGGTTCAGGTTCGGATCGGCGTAGGTCTCGTTGTTGAACACGTTCAGCGCGTCCACGCGCAATTGCAGCGTCCTGCTGCTCCCCAGCCTGATCGTTCGCCCGACGTTCATGTTCAGATGGTTCAGACTCGGCGCGCGCACGCCGTCGATGCGGAAAGGGAAGGTCCGCTTCTGAAAGTTCGCCGGGACCTTGGCCGGATCCTTCTCGAAGCCGGCGTCGGTGTTGAACCACCGATCGAGCGTGGGATTGTCGAGCGCGATGTCGTTGGTGTCCCCATAGAAGAAGATGTTGCTGGGCCATTCGAGCAGCTGGCCCGGCTGCCACTCGAACGTGCCGCCGACCTGCCAGCCGCTCACGATGGCGGCGAGGATGCCTCCCTGATTGAGAAACGGCTTGGAAGCGCCGAACGGGAGCTCGACGATGAAATCCGCCGTCACCCGGTGCGGCCGGGCCTCTTGAGTCGATTGCCAGATGGTCGGCTCGCGTTCGTACTCCTCGACCGTCCGGTTCTCCCGCAACCGCGTGGCGGTATAGAACAGGCTTGCCGTGAAGCCGTTGGCGAACCGCCTGTTGAGGTTCACCTCGAGAGAGTGGGCTCTGTTCGCCCCCACCGGCAGGTCTCGGTACTCGAGACCATCACCGCTCGACATGTGAGGGAAGGAGCGTAGTAGGCGATGACGCTGGACGGTTGGGCTGGTGAAGAAGGAATTGCGTGCCATCTGGTTGTACAGCGTCGGATTCGACGTCCTTAGCGGCTCGAAGTTGCCGATGAAGAACGGGTTCGTGACGTTCGCGTTGAGGAGGTTCTGCTGCGTAACATCGCGCACGTTGCTGCTGTTGAACCACTGTTCGGGCAGGTAGTCCTGGCGGATGTGGCGCTCGAGGAAGTCGCCCCGGCTGCCGTTGTAAGCGACCTCGACAGCCATGTTGCGGCTGATCTCCCGCTGCACGCTCATGCGCCAACGCTGCACGCGCGGGTGCTCGCGGTTGGGATTGTTGACCTGGAGCCGGGCACCGAGCGACGCATTCGCACCGAGTGAATCGCCGAGCGACTGGTCGAAGCGGCCGCCAGGTCGGTTGGGAAACGGATCCGTTATGGGCGAGATCCCTCTTGTCGGATCGCCCATGATCCACGTCTGTCCGAAATCCACGCTCGGGACGGAGGTCGTCGTAGCGGCGTATCCGAGCTGATTAAGGGCCGGGGTCGTGAAATTGGTGGCATTCAGCACGTCGTAGTACATGCCGTAACCGCCCTTGAACACGGTCTTCTCGTCGATCGACCAGGAACCGGAGACGCGGGGCATCCACATCGACTGTCCGCCCCAGGTCAGACCATTCTGGCCGGGACTGGTGGCATAGAACGTTCCGCCTTTCACGTCGAAGTCGCTTGGTGCGATCTGCGGAATCGGGTTTCGCGCGTACGCCGCTTCGGCGAGCTGAGAAATGGCGACGTCCAGGCTCGGATCGAAGCCGAGCATCAGTTGATCGTTTTTCTCTCTGACGCCGGTCTCATACTCGAAGCGAAGACCGACGTTCAGGGTCACGTTGTCGGAGACGCGCCACGTGTCCTGGAAAAAGCTCCCGAGGTAATGATTCGAGGCTTGAGATTGCGCCGTCAACTCGGCTTCCACAGTCGTGGGGATGCCAAGCATGAACGCAGCCCAGGGGAGGCCGAAGTTCGACGCACCGGTGGTATCGTCGGCCTGCCGAGTGTAGGTGGTGTCGAAGGTGAAGTTTCCTGAGGCGTTTCCGGGGAAGTTTCTGAAGCGGTCGTGTAACCGGTAGTCGGCTCCTCCGCGAAGTGTGTGCGACCCACGGACCTGGCTCACGTTCATTTGCCCCTGATAATGCGTGCCCTGGTCGAACGTCCCGGAGTTGTCGCCAAGCACCTGGTAAAAGTTGCTGTTGGTGCCGCCGAAGTTAATCCTCGGCAATTGGCACGCCGTTACGCCGCCGAAGTCTCCACGAGACTGACAGAACTGGTCCATGTAGGCCGGTAATCCGATTCCGCTGGGCGTGTACTGCTTCAGCCCCAGGCGCTGATCTGTCTCCAGGAAGCGGTTCACACCGATCTGGCTGTCGATCACGGTATCGCCCTGTACGCGTGTCCAGTTTCCAGTGCCGGCCCACGTCTTTCGCACTCGATACAGCGAGTGGAGGTCGCGCGCGCTCGCGTAGGTCCAGTCTCCCGCGCCTTCAGTGAAGTGGCTGCCGCTCACGCGTCCGAAGAATCGAGTCTTATCCGAATGGTTGAAATCCATGCGGACGCCGTAGACGTGGCTTCTAAGCGGATCTGGTTGTGCGACGTCGTAGAAGTTGTTGATTGGCTGCTGATTCGACGCCGTCGGATTCTGGTTCGGGTCCGGCAGGATCCCCTTGTAAAGGTTGTAGAGCGGATTGACGATGCGATCCGCGGGGATGATGTTGTTCGGAAACGGAGTCCGGATGACATGGCCGGGCCGGGCCGGATCCGGTCTCGTCGAGAGCGGATCGTAGATCACGTACTGAGCAGGATTCGGCAGGAGCAGCAGGTCGGAAAAGTCGCCGGCCAGGTGGTTGTGTCCCGGATCGTTCCTCGGAAGTGTCCGGTTGGCGGCTGACTTCCCGTTGAAATCGTCGTGTCCGTAAGAGTAGTTGACGAACATGAACAGCTTGTTGGTGCCGTTGATGACGCCTGGGATCTGCACTGGGCCGCCGAAGGTCGTTGACAGATTATGTGAGTAGCCGTCCTCGTATGCGCCGCGGGCTCGCGGGTCGTTGTCGAAGACGATGTTCTGAAATTGATTCGGCGGGTTGAACTTGTTCGTCCAGTACTGATGATTCAACGTGCCACGAGCTGTGTTGGTACCGGCTTTGGTCATCATCGTGATGCCGACACCGGTGCCGTGCCCGATTGACGCGGTGAAGTTGGTCGACTCGACGCGCATCTCCTGGATCATGTCCGTATTCGGAGAGGTGGACATCTGCCGCCCAACGCCGTTGTTGGTGGCGCCGTCGATCGACCAGTCGACGCCTCCGACGCCGCCGAGCGGCGTCGCATTGGTCGTGGGACCACCGACGAATCCCTGGCCGGCGAACGGGATGACCCCTCTGGCCATCATGCCTGGGGAGAACCGTGCAAAGAGCACGGGCATGTTCGACTGCAGCGGCAGTTCGGTAACCTTCTTCTCGTCGAGGACGAGTCCCTGCCGCAGCGTGGTCGTTTCCAGCAGTGGCGCCTCACCGGTCACAGTAATTTCCTCGGCGATGGCGCCGATTTCGAGCGGGAGCTGGAGCGCGAGTTGCTGGCCGGACCCAAGCGAGATGCCGCTTCTCCGCAGCGTCTTGAACCCCTCCATTTCGATGACGACCTCGTAGTCGCCCGCGATGAGCAGGCGCGCTTCGAAATAGCCGCTGCTGTTGGTGACGAGCGTCTGCGTCACACCGGTGGCGGTGTTGACGACTTTGACAGTGGCGCCAGGTATGACGCCTTGCTCGTCGCGAACGGTGCCGGAAATGGTGCTTCTGGTTTCTTGCGCGATCGCCGGAATGGCCGCCAGCAACAAGAAGCCGATGACCCAGAACTTCCGCATATAGGCTCCTCTCTGAGCTCCGAAAAAGGCCCGCAAGTGTCGCGCATAGTGAAACGCGATCCCGAATGGTAGGATGTGCCGCACACCTTAACACGAAAGGCGGGCCCTATGAACCGCAGATCGCTGCTCAAGTTTCTTGCTGCAGGCGCAGGGGCGGCGCTCGTCCCGGCAGCACGCGCGCAGGCCGCGCTCCCCAAGGCCAAAATTATGCGTGTGAAATGCTGGTCGCATCCCAGCATGACCCGATCGTTCAACCAGAGTGGCATGTTGGTGACAGTCGAGACCGACATCGGCATCACCGGCATCGGCGAAGGTGGGTCCCCGGACCTGATCCAAGATCTTGCAGGCAGCCTCATCGGCAAGAGCCCATTCGACATCGAGCGGATCTGGCACCACATGTACATGGACCGGTTCTATCCGCCCGGACGTGAGAAGGTCCACGCGCAGGGCGCGCTCGACATGGCACTGTGGGACATCAAGGGCAAGGCCGCCCAACTTCCTCTCTACGACCTGCTGCACGGGCTCGTCCGCACGCATGTGGAGTGCTATGCGACAACCTTCAGGCCAGCCGGGGCGCCACCTGCAGGGCGGGGCACCGGACCGGCGGCCACGCAGACGCAGCCGGGAGCGGGTCGTGGCGGCGGTGTCGTCGCCAATTCAGGTGCCGCGCTGCGCGAGCGGGCTCATGCCGCGATGGAGGCCGGATATCGCTGCTTCAGAGTGGATGCGTCGATTGGTGGCGCGATTCCCGAGAACGTCTTCAACACACACGAACGTGTGCGCCTCGTTGCGGCGGCCTGCAAGGAAATTCGCGAAGGTGTCGGTCAGGGCGACTGGATGATCGACTTTCACCAGAAGTTCGATTTTGCCGATGCGCTCCGGTGCTGCCGATTGATCGAGGATTACGAGCCCTTCCTGGTCGAAGATCCCGTGCGCGACGAACAGGCGCTCGAAGAAATACCGAAGCTGCGCATGATGACCACCTGCCCGCTCTCACACGGTGAAGAATGGGGCCAGCGGTGGGATTTCCATCGGCTCGTCTACAACAAGGACATTGATTACATCCGCGCCACGATGCCGAACGTCGGCGGTATCACGGAGATGGTCAAGATCATGGCCTTGTGCGAAACATCAGCCGTCGGGATTGTTCCGCATTTCACCGGTCCGATCGCAACCGCTGCGCTCGTGCACACGATGGGCACGTTCTCCGGTCCCGTGTTGATGGAATACAACTATGGAACCCAACCGCCTGTGTATCTCCCTGAATTCCTCACGTTCAAGAACGGCAAGCTGTATCCGAACGATCGCCACGGAATTGGCGTAACGGTGGATTTCAAGGCACTGACGCAGATTGGCGATTACGACCAGGCACGGCCCAGCAACGTTTACAGTCGCCCCGACGGATCGTTGACGCACTGGTAGGTAATCGCCGTCATGGCGGATCATCCCTCTGCCATCTGCCATGACTCTGTACACGCTGCACCTTTCAGGCGCCCCGGAACGTATTATTAGAGTCAGCCCTGCCCTGGAGCGCTTGATGAGACTTGACGTCCGCGCCATCGTGGTTCTGCTCTCGCTGTTCGGCGCCTCGGTTGGCTCCGCGCAAACAACGCCCACCCCGTCGGGCGAGCTCGACACGTTTATGGAGCAGGTGCTGGCGCGGCGCGATGACAACTGGAAGAAGATTCAGCAATACATACTCGACGAACAGGAGCGAGTCGAATTCCGGGGTCCGGCAGAAATTCTGCTGTGGGGCCAGAAGCGCGAATATCTGTGGTACCCCCGCGACGGATTTTTCGTACGCAGCCCGGTGCGCTTCAACGGTGTCACGATTGCCGAAGGCGAGCGCGGGCGGTACGAAGAGCAGTTTCTCCGACGCGCGCAGCGCCGCGACGCGCGCGGCAGGACGGGTGACGCCGGGTCAGACAACCCGCCGACGCCCAGCGATGTGCAGAGCATGATTCAGCAGACGCGCGACCCGCAGTTCATTTCCTCGGCTTATTTCCTGAAGTTCAAGTTCGAGGGCGGCCGATACGCGCTTGTCGGGCGGGAAACCATTGAGAAGGTGCCGGTCCTCAAGATCGAGTACTACCCGACGAAGCTGTTTTCAGACGAGCCATCGACCAGGGCCGAGGCGCGCACCAATCAGGTCGCCGGGCGCGAGTCGAAGGGAGACGAATACGGCGCGGCTGTCCAGCAGATGATGAACAAGGTCTCGCTGGTCACCCTCTGGGTCGAGCCCAAGCAAAAACAGATCGTGAAATACACGTTCGATAACATCGGGCTCGATTTTCTCCCCGCGGCATGGCTCGTTCGTGTCACCGACCTGCGCGCGAACATGCTGATGACGGAAGCGTTCGCTGGCGTGTGGCTTCCGAAGCGCGTCGACATGATGGGAGCGCTTCTCCTCGGCGGCGGGCCGTTTTCGATCGCCTACGACATCCAATATTCCGGCTACCGCGAGGCGACGACCGGAACGAAGTATCTCGGCCCGAAGAAGTGACGTGCGGCTGACGTTCGCGCTCTTCGCGTGTGTGCTTCTTGCGTTCGTCGGTCGTCTCTCGGCCCAGCAGGAAGTGATTGCCGTCATCCAGGTCCATGGCAACACGATCACTCCGAGCGAAGAGATCATCTCCGCCTCAGGCCTCAAAGAGGGCAGTCCCTTCTCCGAGTCGATGCGGACGGATGCAGAAATCCGGTTGCGATCGTCAGGAGAGTTCCACGATGTTGAGGTGCTCAAGCGGTACGCCTCGATTTCGGATCCAACGCAAATCACCGTGTTGATCCGGGTTGACGAAGGACCGGTTCGGATCGACCTTCCGGCGGCCCCTCCCGGCGCGCCGTCACGGGGCAGGGTGCCTCTCGTTGCCCGAAGGGGGCCGTTGAACGTGATGTTCGCGCCGATCCTGAATGCGGAAGACGGATACGGGCTGACATATGGGGCGCGTGTCGCGATCAGCGGCCACCGGAATACGCGGCAGCGTGTGGTCGTTCCGCTGAGCTGGGGAGGAGACAAGCGCGCCGGTGTGGAGTTTCAAAGGGAGTTCGTCCGCCGTGCGGTGCCAGACCTTCGGATCGGTGGCTTCATTCAGCGCCGCACACACCCGTACTTCGATAGCGACGCCGATCGAAAGCGCCTTTCGGGTCGGGCAGACTGGGCGTTGACGCGAAGCATTCGTGCCGGCAGCGAGGTCGCCTGGCAAACCTCGACGCTCGGTGGCGACGAGGTC
This sequence comes from Vicinamibacterales bacterium, assembly GCA_963761975.1. Classification (GTDB taxonomy): domain Bacteria; phylum Acidobacteriota; class Vicinamibacteria; order Vicinamibacterales; family JAMQPK01; genus JAMQPK01. The sequence continues at coordinate 286,799 of CAVXIR010000006.1, read as the reverse complement.
GATGCGAGATCGGTTGGCGGCGACCTCGTTGTCGATACGAGAATCGATCCGCTGATGCCGCACAACGCCGTCTACGCACGCGCGGGGGTCGAGCGGCTGCAATTCAAGTCGAGCTCGGCCGTGAAAACGAACCTTGAAGCCAACGGGTACATCGGACTCTATCGGGGAATGGTGCTCGCGCTCCGCGCGGTTCGCGAAGACATGAGCGAGCCGGCGCCGGCGTTCTACAAGTCGCTGCTCGGCGGCGCCGACAATCTCCGCGGGTTCTCAGCTGGTTACCGCATCGGCGACACGCTCGCCGCTGGATCGGCAGAGCTCCGCATACCGCTGAGCTCGGCACTTCGCGTCGCACGGATCGGCACGAGTGTCTTCATGGACGTCGGCAGTGTTTATAACAAAGGTGAGCGGTTGAGCGACCAGAAGCTGGAGCGTGGTATCGGCGGTGGCGTCTGGGCCACGGCCCCCTTCTTCCGCATCAGTCTCATGGTGGCGCGAGGCCTGGGTTCAGGTACGCGCGTGCACGTTGGAGCGGGGCTCACTTTCTGAGATTGCCACATTTACGATTGACGATTTGCGATTGATTGGCAATCGACCGTCAATTCCCAATTGCCAATTGAGAATGTGGCAATGCAGGTGTTCTGTCGCACAGAACCCCTGAACTCCAGGGTTGTAGCATAGACAAATGCGCCTTCAGGAGCTGGTCGACGCATCGAATGCAGTCGCGCGGACGCGTGGCCGGCTCGAGAAGATCGCGACGCTTGCGGACCTGCTCAAGAAAGCGGCGCCGGGCGAAATTCGGATCGCCGTGGCGTTTCTGTCGGGAACGCTCTTGCAGGGCCGAATCGGCGTTGGGTGGTCGGTCATTTCGGAAATGCGCGCGGTGAGACCCGCGGCTGGGGCTTCGCTCGAGCTGCATGAGGTGCACGAGGCCTTCGAGCGCGTGGCGCGCGTCAAAGGTGCCGGCGTCACCCAGGCGCGAGTGGGTCTTCTGGCGGATCTCTTCGGGCGCGCAACGCAAAGCGAGCAGGAGTTTCTTGTGCGTTTGCTGTCGGGTGAGCTGCGGCAGGGCGCGCTGGAGGGTGTCCTGGCCGAAGCCGTTGCCAGAGCTGCCGGCGTTTCCGGCGATGCCGTTCGGCAGGCGGCCATGATGTGTGGCGACCTTGGCGAGGTCGCCTGCGCGGCATTGCTGGAAGGCGCTGACGCATTGTCGAAGTACTCGATACAGGTGTTTCGTCCGGTCGAGCCCATGCTTGCGTCGCCCGCCGAATCGGTCGACGAAGCGCTGGAGTCGTTCGGCGAAGCGGCGTTCGAGGTCAAGCTCGATGGCGCGCGCATCCAGGCGCACAAGTCCGGCGACGACGTGCGTGTCTTCTCACGCGCGTTACGGGACGTGACGCCCGCTGTACCGGAGGTCGTTGAGGCTGTCCGGGGCCTGACGGTCCGCGAGATCATCCTCGATGGAGAAGTGCTGGCGCTGCAGCGCGACGGCACACCGTTGCCGTTTCAGGAGACGATGCGCCGATTCGGCCGGCGGCTCGACATCGAGCGGCTCAGGACTGAGCTGCCGCTGACGCCGTTCTTCTTCGACTGCCTGTACACCGACGGCCATTCGCTAACCGCCACCCCTCAACGCGAACGATTCGCGACGCTGACCGAAGTCGCGCCCAGGCTGAGCGTGCCGCATCGGATCATCAGTGACCGTTCGGCCGCATCAGACTTCTTCGAGACGGCCGTTGCCGCAGGGCACGAAGGTCTGATGGCGAAGGCCCTCGGCTCTGCATACGCCGCGGGCAGCCGCGGCAGCGCCTGGCTGAAGATCAAGCGCGTTCGCACGCTCGATCTCGTCGTCCTGGCGGCGGAGTGGGGCAGCGGGCGAAGAAAGGGGTGGCTCAGCAATCTTCATCTTGGTGCGCGCGATCCGGAACGGAACCGGTTCGTCATGCTCGGCAAGACATTCAAAGGCATGACCGACGACCTGCTCGCCTGGCAGACCGGTGCGCTCCTCGAGCGTGAAACCCGGAGGGAGGGCCACATCGTCTTTGTGCGGCCAGAACTGGTCGTCGAGGTCGCCTTCAATGATCTTCAGGAGAGTCCCCAATATCCCGGCGGCCTGGCACTCAGGTTCGCCCGGGTGAAAGGGTATCGTCCGGACAAGACGGCGGCGCAGGCCGATACGCTGCAGACGCTTCAAGACATTTATATTGCGACGACCGGGCGCGCCGCGCCGGTGGCGAAAGGCTGAGCCGTGCCTGAGCTTCCGGACGTCGAGCTCTACCTCTTTGCCTTGCGTCCGCGCATCGTCGGGGCGAAGCTCGAGCGCGTGCGGCTGGCAACGCCGTTTCTGCTCCGGTCAGTCGAACCGCCACTTGATGCCGCGACTGGTCAGACGGTCGTGGGTCTGCGGCGAATCGGCAAACGGATCGTCTGGGAACTCGAAGGGGCGCTATTTCTCGTCTTTCACCTCATGATTGCCGGTCGTTTCAGGTGGCGCGAGCGAGGCACGGCCGTGCCACGAAAGGTGGGGCTGGCGGCATTTGATTTCGCCGGTGGCTCTTTGCTTCTGACCGAAGTGGCCACGAAGAAGCGCGCTTCGCTCCACGTCGTCCAGGGCGAGAACGCGCTCGCGTCGTTCGACCCGGGCGGCCTGGAACCGCTGACGAGTAGCGTCGACGCATTTGCGGCCGCGCTCGGAAAGGAAAGTCACACGCTGAAGCGGGCGCTGACGGATCCGCATGTGTTCAGCGGCATCGGCAATGCGTATTCAGATGAAATCCTGCATCGAGCGAGGCTTTCTCCGTTCAAGCTGACGCGTCAACTCAGTGCCGATGAGATTCGCGGGCTCTACACAGCTACGATCGAGACGCTTTCGGAATGGACCGAGCGGCTGCGGTCCGATGCCGGCGATGCATTTCCCGAAAAAGTCACGGCCTTTCGCGATGAGATGGCCGTGCACGGCCGATTCGGGCGACCCTGTCCGCGGTGCGCAACGCCTGTGCAGCGCATCGTGCACGGCGAGCACGAGGTGAACTACTGCCCGAGGTGCCAGACTGAAGGGCGATTGCTGGCCGATCGCGCGTTGTCGAAGCTGCTGAAGGATGACTGGCCGAAGACGGTCGACGAGCTGGAGCGAAGACGTAACAAGAGATCAGGAGATTAAGAGAAATCCTGATCTTCTGTTGTTCATCGTCAGAAACCGATGAGCAGCCCCAGCGACGGGCCGATGGCTTCGATGTCTGGATTACGATCGGGTCCTGCTATGCCGGCATTCGAGATGTGCATGACTTCGAGCGTGGCGAGTGCCTCGACGCGTCCGTTTATCTGCCAGGTGAATCCGCCGCCGCCGAGTGCGAGGTAATTGAACCGCGTGCCACGGGGCGGTACGGCAACCGCTGCGTCCGAGATGCCGAGATCAAACTGAAGAAAGGCCGATGCGCGCCCGCGGCGGTAGATGCGGCCTCGCATGCCCGCCGTCACGCCAAGCACGCGCGAGTCGTTCCTGCGCTGCGAGACATACAGCAGGCGCTGACGCACCGTCAGCACGAGACCATCGCGCAGACCATACGTCACACCCTGGATGAGGCCGTATAACTCTTCATGAGACGGGTTGTAGTTCCATGCTTCGAGAGCGGCCTGCACCGCGAACTCGGCGTGCCATCGGCCCTCGGCAAACGGATCCCTGGACCCAGATTGAGTCTGGGCTTGCGCGGATGCCTCGACAGCCAGCAGCGCAAGCAACAGGATTGCAGAGGCCGTCGGCGCAAAGATCTGTCGAGACAGGTGGGCTATTGTATAGCGCATGCCAGTGCCGAGGGTGGCGGTACTGCTCGGCGTGGCGTTGCTGTCTGCGACCGCGTCGGCGCAGGAACAACTGTCCATAAAATCCGATTTCCTCTTCTACGGCGATAACACCGAATTCAGAAATCCGTTCCGTGAAGGCGAAACGATTTTCGGTGCGGCCGTTCGCGTCAGTGCCGACATCGCGTTGAACGATCGCGTGACGGTCTCGGCTGGCGGTTTTGCGAATCAGCGTTTCGGCTCCGAGGAACCGTTCCAGCAGACACGGCCGGTGCTGTCGCTGACGGTGCGAGGTCGTCGATCGTCCTTTGTCTTCGGTACGCTGCCGCCTGCAACGACCCGCATGCCTGCCGGACCTGACCGCAGCGGCCCTCACGGACTCCTTCCCGCCCTGCAGCGAGAAACCCTTTCATTCGACCGTCCGTATGAAACGGGCCTGGCCTGGACGTTCGAGGGCTCGCGGCTGCAACATCACTTCTGGCTCGAGTGGCAACGCCTCAACACCTCTGCCCATCGCGAGCGATTTGACGGCGGCTTGAGCACGTCCTATCGCGTTGCCGATTTCGTGGCGATTCCCGTGCAGCTCCATGTCGTGCATGAAGGAGGCCAGCTCTATGCATCAGGAGTCGTTGCGGACAGCTCGGCACTCGCTACCGGAGCGGTGTTCAGTGGCGAAGTGGGACAACGGTATTCGGGGTCCGTGGAGCTTTACGCGGTGGGTTCGCGCTATGTACCCGATCGAGGCAGGCCCGACCTCAGTCGAGACGGGGTCGGCTTTTTCGGTCGTGCCTCCGCCGAGCGGTCCGGATGGCGCGCCCACGTCATCTTCTGGCGAGGCAGGAACTACATCAAGGATGAAGGCGATCCGAATTATCTGTCCCTCGAACGAAACGGGAATCGCTATCGCGGTACGCGCGACTACGCCGAAACGGGATTAACACGCCGATTCACGCTTGCGCGCGAGGCGGTGCTCGACGTGTCCGGGCGCCTGCACCGCGTCGAGGGGCGCTACGAGTACTCCTACCGAATCCTGAGCGTCGTGTCGGCGGCGTGGAGGATTCGGTGACGGGGATGTGGGTGGGAGTCGATATCAGTCGTAAGGCGCAAGTCGAGAGTCGTGAGGCGCAAGTCTAGTCGTAAGTTGCAAGACAGTCGCAAGACAGTCGTAGGTGGCATGTTCCATGGCTTGCGCCTGACGACCACGCTTGCGCCTGACGACTAGGCTTGCGCCTTAGGACTGGGCTTGCGCCTTACGACTTCCGACTTGCGCCTTGCGACTTTCTATTGTCGCTCCAACGCCCAGAGCGCCCCGGCGAACGAGATGAGTGTGAAGACCAGGAAGGCCACCGACTCGAGCCAGATGCGAGACGGCTCGCCGACGCCGATCGTCGCATACCGGAGCACATCGACGTGCCAGGTGATGGGATTTGCCCACGAGATCTGGCGCAGCGGAGTGGGCAGCGGCTCCACCGGATAGAACATCGAGCTTGCGAACAGCAGGATGAAGTAGAAAATCGACGTCACTGTGTTGAAGACGTCGTTGCCACGAATGATCAACGCGAATATGGCGTAGAAGAAGAACCAGCCCGCTGTTCCGATGAAGATGGCGGCGGCGAAGAGCGGCAATGCCTGCCAGCGGATCGGCACGTCGAGTATCAGGTCGGCAAGCCCCACCGTGATCATCGCCTGGAGGATCGATACCACCAGATTGAAGAGACCCTTGCCGAGCAGATATTCGGCGCGGCGCATCGGGTAGGTCAGCATCTCGTAGAAGATGCCGTTGTCTCGATCCATGAAGAACGACCACGCGGTGTTCGAAGCGATGCCGAAGCTTGCCATCCCGAGGACACCCGCCAGAAAAAAGGCGTTGTAATCGACGCCGATGCCGACAGGCTTCATTCCCATCGCCTGTGTCATGCCGACGCCGAACACGAGCAGATAAGCGAGCGGGTAAAACAGATCCCAGAAAATGAAGGCGAGATTGGTCGCGCGAATCTTTCCCTCTCGATACATGATCGCGGAAAGCGCACTCACGACAGCACCGGGCGTTCCGTCGACGTCAATTCGATGAAGATGTCTTCGAGGCTCGCCCCGGACACTTCGATTCTCAACACACGGCCGAGCCGGCCCAGGTGTGCGACGAGATCGAGCACGCGGCCCTCCTGCTCGCGCACCGCAATCAGCACAGAGTTCTTGCTGACGTCGACGCGAAGCGGGTGGTACGGAGCGACCGCTGCATCAAGTCCTGGTGGCAGCTCGGCGAACGTCACCGATATTTCATAAATTCCGCCAGACAGCAGCTTGAGCGTGTTGATATCGCCGCGCGCCGCCTGACGTCCGGCGCGCATGATCAGGATGTCGTCGCACAACTCCTCCGCCTCGCCGAGAATCTGCGTCGTCAGCACGATGGTGCGTCCGCGCGACGATTCCCTGCGCAAGCGATCCATGATCGAGCGTTTCAGAATGGGATCCATGCCGGTGGAAAACTCGTCGAGAAACACCACAGGCGTGTCGATCATGAAGACCTTTGCGACTTGAACGCGACGCTTGAACCCCCCGCTCAGGTCCATCACCTTTCGATTGGCCTCAGAGCGCAGCTCGAACTGATTGAGCACGTCTTCGATGCGGTCGCGAATGGCCCGACGCGACAGCCCGTGAAATCTGCCGAACGTGGCGAAATTGTCGACAACCGAAAGAAACAGGTCGGCGGCGCTTTCCTGAATGACCACCGAGATCCGCTTGCGGACTTCGAGCGGATCGCTCAGGGGGTCGAAGCCTTCGACCAAAATGTGGCCGGAGGTCGGCCGCAGCAGAGTCGTCAGCATTTTCAGCGTCGTTGTCTTGCCCGCGCCGTTCGGACCGAGCAGTCCGAAGATCGAGCCCCGGCGCACCGAAAACGTCAGGCCGTCGACCGCCCGAAGCTCGGGCTGACCGCGGCGCGTGAATGTCTTGACGAGATCGCGAACAACAATTGCGGAATCGGCCATGGGTCTCAGGGTTGAGGTAAGGGGAGGTTTCCGAGAAAGCGAAAGATGGCCTCCATCATTTGCCGGCCGTTGAAGAGCACATCGTCGTTGTGGTCGGCGTTCGGCATGACGAGCAATGATTTCGGCTCGTGGGCTTCCTCGAACACGCGACGGCTTTGCGAGATCGGCACGATGCTGTCTCGATCGCCGGCAATCACGAGCAGCGGCACGCGAATGCGCGGCATGCGATCCAAGGTGGCAAATCGGTCGCGAAGGATCCATCCCACCGGCAGCCACCCGTAGTGGTGCCGCCCGACGTCGGTCAGCGACGTGAAGGGAGATCGAAGAATCAGTCCGGCCGGCGGATATTCCGACGCCAGCTCAGCGGCAACCCCCGTCCCGAGAGATTCGCCGAAGTAGACGATGCGGTCTGAGTCGACGTCCGATCGAGTCAGCAGATAGCGTCGTGCTGCCCTGGCATCGAGCCTGAGCCCGTCTTCGGTTGGCGAGCCTGGATTCCCTCCATAGCCACGGTAATCGAACAGAAGGACGGCCGCGTCGAATCGCGCGAGCGCGTCGGCGAACGATGCCCGATGTGCACGGTTACCGGCGTTGCCGTTGAAGACCAGCACGGCAAAGCGTGGCGCCGTCGTACGGCTGACGAACCAGCCGTTCAGCGTCAAGCCATCGGGTGTGGGGAATGTCACCGCAACCGCTCCGCCAAGGCCGACACTCTGCGGGTCGGGAACAAAGGCCGATGGAAAGTAGATGAGCTTCCGCTGCAGCGACCAGAGCACCCCGAAGATCGTCAAAAAAATGACGGTGAAAGTGATCGCCGTTCTCACCACAATGCGAGTCTATCGAATCTGGTAGATTGGCGTGATGGACATGCCTAAGAACGACGACGACTGGCGAGCGAAGCTCACAGCCGAGCAGTATCAGGTGCTCCGCAAGCATGGGACGGAACGGGCGGGGACAAGCCCTCTCAATAAAGAGCATCGCCAGGGGATGTTCCGCTGCGCAGGGTGTGGTCAGGAGCTCTTCACATCGGACACGAAGTTCGACAGCGGAACCGGGTGGCCGAGCTTCTGGGCGCCGCTCGAAAACGCCGTGGAGACCACCACAGATCAAACGTACGGAATGGTACGAACTGAGGTACATTGTGCCCGATGCAAAGGGCACCTTGGCCATTTGTTCGAAGATGGTCCGCGTCCGACGGGTCTCCGATACTGTATGAACGGGGTTTCGCTCGATTTTGAGGCCAAATAGCCCCCAAAAACTGTTTTTGCGACGGAACCACACGCCGGACGACGCAGTCTAAATAAATGTGAAGAAGAACTCTCCGGTAAAACTCGAATACGAGGTATGCGGCCGGTGCGGGGTCCTTTTTGACGACCAGGGCGAGAACGGTTGGTGGATCGAACAGGGGGTCTGGTGGCACGAGTGCAAAGACGACCAGCCCGCCAGGATCATTGTCCGTAAGCTCCCAAGAGTCGCGTAAGCTCCCCCTCGCCCCCGATCGCTTTCGCGCGCGGCTGCCTGACGAATTATGATCAGCGCATGCCTGCGATCGATTTGCGCTCCGACACCGTCACCAGGCCTTCTGCAGCCATGCGCCGAGCCATGGCCGAAGCCGAGGTTGGCGACGATGTGTTCCTCGAAGACCCGACGCTGAACCTGCTTCAGGACCGAGCGGCCGCGGTGTTCGGCAGAGAAGCGGCGCTGTTCGTCCCGTCCGGCTCGATGGGCAATCTCGCGTGCGTGATGGCCCAGACCCGTCCAGGCCAGGAAGTCATCTGCGAGACCAACGGGCACATCTACAACTACGAGATGGGCGCCCTTTCCGCCCTCGCCGGTCTGCTGCCGCGAGTGGTGAACGGCGAAGACGGCGTGCTTTCGTGGGACACGATCGCACCAGCGATTCGGCCGAAGGTGTACTACCGTCCGCAGACGTCGCTGATTTGTCTCGAGAACACGGTGAATATGGCCGGAGGCACCGTCTACCAGACGAGCCTGGTCGACGACATCTGCGATCGTGCCCACGCGCAGGGCATTCACGTGCACCTCGACGGCGCGCGCGTGTTCAATGCCGCCACCTATCTCGGCGAGAGCGTGGCGCGCCTGACGAGGAGCGTCGATTCGGTGCAGTTCTGTTTGAGCAAAGGGCTTGGTGCCCCTGTCGGATCGATGATCGTGGGCAGCCGCGACTTCGTCGAGCGTTGCCGCCCGATTCGAAAGATGCTGGGCGGCGGGATGCGGCAGGCGGGCGTGCTGGCGGCGGCCGGTCTCGTCGCGCTCGAGGAGGGACCCAAGCGACTGAAGGAAGATCACGACAACGCGCAAGTGCTGGCGCAGAAACTTTCGCGCGTGCCCGGCATCGATCTCAATCCGGCAAAGGTTCACACCAACATCGTGATCTTCAGCGTCGGGCCGAGCGGCCTGTCGTCGTCGGAATTCCTGGCGCAAATCGCTTCGCGCGGCGTGCTGGCGGTGCCCGTCGACACGTCTCGCGTGCGAATGGTCACACATCTCGACGTGGCCCGGCGCGATGTCGAGAACGCGGTCGATATCGTCGCGTCGGTGCTCGGCTGCACCGTGTAACATTCCGGGCATGCGCTGCGCCGGCCTGATGGTTGCGCTCATCGTCGCGGTGTTTGGCGGCAGTCGGCCGTCAGCGCAAACCGGCGAGCTTGCACTCATCCTGAGCGGCCTGGCGGAGCGGACGCAGCAGGTACTACGACCGGTTCATCAGCATCATCTGCACCGAAACCGTCGACCAGCAGGATCTGCGATATAACCTCAAACCGACAGGAAGACCGCGCACGACCGTCTACGAGCTGAGTGTCGCGCGCGACCCGCACCCGAGGGGCGAGGCACTCTTCCGCGTCGAGCGGACGCTACAAGCTGTTAATGGTCGCCCGGCGCGAAAGAATCAGCAGCCGGGTTGCACCGATCCGAAGACGGGCTCTCCCGAGCCGCTGGCATTTCTGCTCGAGGCCAATCACTATCGCTATCGATTCACCATCGTGGACGATCGCGCGGGCGGCCCGGCAGGCACGCGGGCGGTGGACTTCATCGAAAGCCCTCCAGAGCGCGTGCGCGTCAAGTGGGAAGGCAGCTGCTTTGAGGCCGAAGGAGGCGGGTACGAGGGACGAGTCTGGTTCGATCCGATTTCCTACGATGTGCTGCAGGTGACCCTGCGCTTGTCGAAGCCATTCCGCGTTCCGATGCGGATTGGGTATGTCGGCGTCGACCCCACGATTCGAGTAGAACGATCTGAAATGACGATCCGCTTTTCACGAGTGGAGTTTGAGCAACCCGACGAGGTCGTGCTGCTGCCGGAATCGATCGACACGCTGACCGTGTTTCGTGGAGCGCTCAGCCTGAAGACGAGCCAGAAACTGAGCAACTTCCGGCGTTTCCTCACCAAGGCTGAGATTAGAACCCCATCGCCTTAGAGGGCGTTTTCAAAGCTGGCCGTTCATTTGCTTGAATAGAACGCGCGATGCTCGATGTGTATAGAAAACTGACGCTGCGCAAGCGCATCTGGATCCTGATTGCGATTCTCGGCGTGCTGGCGGCCGCGCTCATCGTGGTTGGGCTGTCCATTCCCATCCGCTCCGAGACGCTGAAGGCGAGGGTCATTGCGCTGCTTACCGAAGAGCTCGAGAGTGAGGTCACCATCGAGACCCTCGAAGGGCGCGTGTTCCCGCGGGTGGCGGTCAGCGGCGGCGGCGTCGTGATTCGTCAGAAGGGGCGCACGGACGTGCCCCCGATGATCACGATCGATCGATTCGAGATACGTGGCTCGCTGCGCGATTTGATGAACACGCCGCGGCATGTTGATGAGGTCAGACTGCAGGGACTGCAGGTGAAGATTCCGCCTGGCGATGATCTCGACAGCGGCGAGGGTGAAAGAGCGGAGCGGAACGCGCAGTCAGGCCGGAAACTGCAACACGTCGTCATCGATCATTTCGAGGCGCCCGATACGGTCATCACGCTGATTCCGAAACGCGAGGGCAAGCAGCCCAAGGTTTTTACCGTCCATCATCTCGTCATGGACTCGCTCGGCATCAGCGAGACGATTCCGTACATCGCCACGCTCACCAACCCTGTTCCCAGGGGCGAGATCGAGACATCCGGCACCTTCGGGCCGTGGAATGTCGCCTCCCCGGCACAGACGCCCATCAGCGGCAAATACACGTTTGCCAACGCGAACCTCGACACCATCGAAGGACTCGCGGGCGTGTTGAGCTCGACCGGAGAGTTCAGCGGCCCCATCAATCGGATTCAGGTACAGGGCACGACCGACACACCGCAATTCCAAGTCGATGCAGGCGGACTGCCGGTGCCGCTCAAAACGCGCTTTACGGCGATCGTGGACGGCTCGGACGGCGACACGTATCTGCAGCAGGTCGATGCCACCTTTCTCAGCACGAGCCTTGTGGCACACGGCGCCGTCATTGGCTTCGAAGGCAGGCCGGGCCGGCAGGTCGAAGTTGACGTGAGCATGCAGAACGGACGCATCGAAGACCTGTTGAAGCTCGCGGTCAACTCGGAGACGCCGATTCTGCTTGGCGCCGCACAGTTGCAGGCGAGGCTCGTCATTCCACCCGAAAAAAAGAAGGTGATCGACAAGCTGCAGCTTCGCGGGCAGTTCGAGCTGTCAAAGGCGACATTCACGGATCCGACAGTGCAGACCAAGCTCGTCGGCCTCAGCCGGCGCGGTCAGGGAATGAGACAGGACGAAGCGGTTGGCGATGTGCTGTCGAATCTGAAAGGGCGCTTCGTCGTCGAGAACGCGACCGCCTCGTTTTCGAGCCTCACGTTTTCCGTGCCGGGCGCCGCCGTCGAGCTCGCCGGCCGCTACGGTATGCGGCAGGAGACACTCGACTTTCGAGGGCGCCTGAAGATGCAGGCGACGTTGTCACAGGTCCTCGGCGGCGGTGTAAAAGGGTTCTTCCTGAAGCCCTTCAATCCGTTCTTCAAGAAACCTGGCGCGGGGATGGTGCTGCCGATCAAAATCACCGGCACGCGAACGAATCCAAAGTTCGGTCTGGATATGTTTAACAGGAGATGAAGGGTCAGGAGAGTCAGGGCCCTCTGCCATAAACGGGAATTTCGTTAGTGCGTCATCGCGTAGATCAGCACGTTGATCGCGATGGCGTATCCCTCTGGCGAGAAGCGGTAGAAGTACTCGACATCCTCGCCTTCGCGCTCCCACGTGTCGGAGATGTCGGTGTTGTGGGTCATCAGCACCATCAACCGTCCCTTTTCATCGAAGATGCCGCGCGTGTTCACTTCGGCGCTGTCAGAGCCGCGCTCCGACGTTTCGCCGCCGCTCCGACGCCACTGGCTGATGGCTGGCACCTGCAGGATGCGCTTGACCGTGTATACCGTCTGGAACATCGAATGGTTAACGGGGATCTCGACGATCGGATACTTGTCGGCCGGCAGCACCCTGCTGATCTCCCGCTCCCACACGCTCCAGGCGCGCGATCCCCAGAAGTCATCGGCCCACATGAAGCCGCCCTTCTGGAGGTACAGTCGCAACTGCCGGACGTCCTCGTCGCTGAAACGTGCGGTGCCTGCATCCTCGATGTGCACGTACGGGCAGCGGAAGAGGTTGTCGTCGCCGCTGCTGCGCACCACGAAATATTCGGGATCGCCTTCACCGTCGATGCTCACCGCGGTTTTGGTGAGCTCGGCGAAGCGAATGCTGAAGTTGATGTCGGCGCCGGGATAGTCGGTGCGCCAGCCGGAACCGCCCGCCTCGCGCGAGGCGCTCGGGTACATCAGACGGCAGAAATGGAACGTGCCGTCCTGGATTGCTCGCGTCGCAAAGCGGGGCGCTTCTCCACGCCAGCCCCGCCACATGTCTCCGCCAGACCAGATTTGGCTGTACGCCGCCGACGCGGTCAGGACGGTTGCAAGAACAGCGGCGCTGGTGAGACTTCTGGGGGACTGCATCTACAGTTCAAGGTTGCTGGGTTCTGGGTGCTACGTTCAGATTCTGAGTTCAAGGTTCTGAACCAGAACCCAGAACTCAGAACCGCAGAACCCAGAACCGCCGGTTCACTTCGGCGCGTTACGCGACAGTTGACGATAGTACTCATCGACGAGATCGCGGAAGCCGCGAGGTACTTCATCGGCCGCTGTGAGCGCCGGCTGATCGCCTTGTGAATCTTCCACCTTGCGGCGCAGCCCAAATTCGAAGCGCTTCAGGTTTTCGAGCACCTGTGTCTGAAGCCGCTCGAGCTCTCGCGGATCCTTGTAAGCGCGGTCGTCGTCGAGCTGCCGCATCGCGCGGAGAATCTCATCGAGGTCGGTGGCGTTCACGCCGTCGTTGCGGAGTTGATCGCGCAGACGCTGTGCCTCGCCGGTCCAGTAACGCGCCTGGTCGCGGAACTGACGAATCTCGCCAGGGGTGTAGACGCGCTGTCCCCATCCGCCCCAGTCGTCGCCATTCCGGTTCGCGCCGCGGCCGTTGCCGAACGGTCCGTCGCGGAACGATCCGTTGCGGCCATCGCCATCGTTGTTTCCGTCCTGACCGCCCTGGCCCTGCTGGCCATTCTGTCCGCTCTGCCCTTGACCTTGCTGACCCTGTTGGCCTTGCTGACCCTGCTGGCCCTGCTGACCCTGTTGGCCTTGCTGACCGCGCTGGCCCTGCTGGCCTTGTTGTCCCTGCTGACCTTGTTGGCCCTCTTGTCCCTGTTGTCCCTGCTGCCCGCGCTGGCCGTCGCGCATCTGCTGCTGCATCGAGTCGAGCCCGCGCACGAGGTTGCGCGCCCGGTCGAGATTGTTGGCCATGCGGTTGGTCTTGTCGCCCTGGCCGACGGCGTTCGCCGCTTCTCCCAGCCGGCGCCGGAGATTGTCGATCTCCGCGCCGATGTTCTTCTCGAGATCAGGACTCGTCTGCCCGGTCTGGCGCATCAGGCTGCCGGAATAGTGAATCTGCTCCTCGAGGCGATTGTTGCGAATCCCGTCTGCCGCTTCCTGCAGCTTGCGCGAGGCCTCGCGTTCGTTTCGCCGCATCTCACCCGACATGCGATCGATCTGCTTCTCGAGCTCGTTGACCTTCGCCTCGAGCCCGTACTTCCGCTGACCGATTTCGCGCGTTCGTTCGGTGGCGCGGCCCGTCGCGTTCGATTGCGAGAGCGATGTCGCTTCCTGCGAGAGGTCGCGGTGCTCGCGCGCGATGTCTTCGGCCATCTGCTGCGCGCTTTGCATATCGCGCTGTCCGCGGGCGCCCTGCTCCTGTTCGAGCCGTCGCTGCGCTTCGCGTAACGCGTTCGAGGCGGCGTTGGCCTGGCCCGCGGCGCTCGGATCTCCTGACGAGGCAGCGCGGCGCATGGCGTCTGCCGCCTGCCGCGCAGCCTGGGCCGCCTGTGCGAGGTCGGGCCGATTGCGCTCGCGCGACAACCGCTCGAGCTGGCGCGCGACCTCTTCGGCTTGCTCCGCGAGGGCGCGCTGACTGGCGCCGCCGCCCTGACTGCCCTGGCCCGCAATCGCCTGCTGTCGCTGACGCTCGGCCTCCTGCAATTGGCGCCGCGCGAGCTCGCGCAGCTTCTCGCTGAGCGCATCGACCTGCTGATCGGACTGCTGCTGTTGCGCGCCCTGGGCCGTCTCGTATTGATTCGCCAGCTTGTCCATATCCTGCTTGAACAGCTCCGCGAGATCTTCCGACACCGACCCGGCGCCGCCGCCGCCACCGCCGCCACCACCGCGCTGCTGGCTGACCTGCTTCTCGTACTCTTCTTCGGCCTTCTGCAACTGCTGCAACGCGCGACCCTCGGGCGGCAGCGCGTCTGTTGGCGCCTGTGCCTGCAGCTTCGCCTCGGCCGCGCGCATTTCCTCGACCGCTTTCGGCAGCAGTTCAGCGATGCGCAGGAACGCAGGGTCGGGCTCCACGAGACGGCTGTTCATCCGGCCGACAAGCCCTTCGACCTGTTCCCGCAGCTTCGACTGCGACAGCGCCACGACGACGAGGTTCTCGCGCAGTTTTGCGGGCGTCATCGATTTCCGATCGCGCACGATGTTGTGCGTCGCCGAAATAATCTCGCGCTGCTGCTGCGAGAGCGCGTCGACCTGCATGTTGCCGCCACCACCACCGCCACCGCCACCACCGCCCATCGACATCGCAGAGCGGAACTGCTCGTCGAGCTTGCGAACCCGGATAAAGTAGAGGTCGCTCGACACATTCCGCCCGATGTTGTCGGTCGCGCGCGCGAAATACGAGACCGAATCGCCCGGCGCCACCTTCAGCTCTTCGAGATAGAACGTGTGCGCAGCTGACACTTCAGGCAGCGCCCTGGTATTGGAATCGATCAGCTTTTTCGTCTGCTCCGCCCCCCCGTTCACCGAATAGACGAGCTCGAGCTGTCGAACGCCAAAGTCGTCGTCGGCGCGCGCTTCGATGGCGAACTCCTCGATGGGCGAGGCGGTCGTGTCGCGTCCGGGCTTGGCTATCGACACGCTCGGCGCCTGGTCTTCGAGAACGTCGATCGTGTATTGCGGCGAGGCGTTGACGAGCTTGTTTTCGGGGCCGCCCTGCAGCTCGACGCGGTAGAATCCATCTTTCGTCACCGGAATCGTTCCGGTGAACACGTCGCCCTCGGCCGTGAGCGCCACGACGTTGCCGCCGTCGAGGAGGATCCGTCCCGTCGGCGACTTCATCGTCGGTGTGATGCGGAGGCGAACCTGCGTGCCCTGAAGCACCGCGATGTCGCCACCATTTTCAATCTTGCGTGGCGCGAGCCCCGTATACGACGGGAACACGTATTCCATTTCCAGCTGTTTCACGTAGGGCAGATCGGCCGCGTGCATCGTGAAGACGGCCGACTTCACGCCACCAGACTCGACGAAGTAATCGATCGAGCCAGGGAGGTCGAACAGCACGCCCTCGAAAATCTTCGTGTCGTTGTTGAAGACCATCGGCACGTGTTCGAATTGCGCGCCCAGTGACTTGCGGATGAGCAGCTCGGCTTTGTCGGATTCGAATCCCTGCACCGTCGCCGTGATCATCTGATCGGACCCACGCGCCACGGTCGTGCTGCCCGGCTTCACGTTGATGTGATACGGGCTGGCTTCGAGCAGACCGCCCGTCATCAAGAGGAGCGCGGAGGCGCCCTGACGGAAGTACGCGGGGCCGAGGATGAAGATCAGAAGTGCCAAGAGGACGGCGCCGCCAATGGCGGTGGCGTAGCGGCGAAGCGGCTGCGCTTCGAGCCGGCGGCCGCGTTCGATGAGGCTGCACCGCTCGATCGCCTGTTCGATGAGCCGGCGTGCGAGCTCGGGCGAGTGGGACGCCGAGCCTTTCTCGGCCTCGAGTGCGCTCAGGATGGCCGTTTCGAGTGTCGGCTCGCACTCTTCCAGATAGAGCGCCACTTGTTCATCGGTGACGCGGCGCCATTGCGGTAAAACGAAGAAATACCCCGCGAGCGCTCCAAAAATCATGACCATGCCCACGCGGAAGGCGATGATCGAGCCGGGGCTGAATTTGAGCGTCTCGAGCGCGTATGCCGAGAGCAGAAGCGTCAGCAGGAAGCCCGCCACGACGAACGCGGCACCCCGCACGGCGAGTTTCAGACGCCAGCGTTTTCGGATGTCCCGAATGATGGCGGTCAGCTCCGATCGGTTGCCGGCGGACACTTCGTCGTAAGCCATGCGGTGTCTCCCAGTTAGTAAAACTGATCGTAGCACCTTAGACGCTGTCAGACGGGAAAAAGGCGGTCGAAATTGCCGCCAAGAATGCGTTGGCGGACCCCGGTGTCGATCCCGGCAATATCGAGCGCTTTGGCCTGGGCGTCGTAGACCTCCCGGTTCCATCCTCTCGGAAAAAACGACGAGTCGGTGCCGAATAGAAGCCGATCCGGGCCGGTCACCGCCAGAGCCTGCCGGAACACATCGGGGAGGGCCAGCGATGGGTGATAGCCCATCCACCGGTTGGTGCTCGATGTGTCGAGGTAGACGTTCGCACAGAGGTCCGACACCAGCAGCGCTTCGCGAAAGAGTCCCGCGCCGAAGTGCGGAACGATGAAGGGCACATTGGGGAAGTCGGCCGCCAGCTCATGGAGATCGAGGGGGTTGCCATGGCGGACGTCGAACCGGCTGGGCAGGCCGAGCTTCTTGCGGACGCCGACAGAGAGCGCGCCGCAGTGCACGAAGATGGCCGTGCCCGCGTGCGTCGACGCCAGTTGAGCGATTTCCCGCACGCGCGGATCGTGCAGCGAATACCGCTGCATCGCCGGAAACAGGCAGATCGTGCGGAGTCCCAGCCTTTCGAGGGCGTTCTCCGCTCGCGACGGCGCATCAGGTGTCGTCGGGTCGAGCATGAAGAAGCCGACGAAACGAGAGGGGTATCGCGCGACGGCCCGTGCAACCGAGGCTTCGTCGCCGGGAACGCTGGCAATCAGCCCAGCACGCGTGACGCCACCCCGATCGAGCTCCTTAACCCAACGGTCGGCGAGATCGTCAGGCGAGCCCGGCGCGTCCCATCCCAGCGCGCTCACAACCTCGGCCGCAGATTGCTGCGATCCAGGCGGCCGCTGACGGCCGAGGGTTTCGAAGAATTGCTCGGAGAAGAAATGACAATGGGCGTCGTTCATAACAGTCGCAAGGCGCTAGTCGGAAGTCGTAAGGCGCAAGTCTGGTCACAAGGCGCAAGTCTGGTCACAAGGCGCAAGTCCGTTCGCAAGGCGCAAGTCTGGTCGCGAGGCGCAAGTTGGTCACAGGTCGCTGGTCGTAAGTCGCAACGCGGCATGCTTTGTGCCCTTGCCCCAGACATGAAAGCCAAGAATCTGTCAGATGTCCTGGTTTATCGCAAGGCGCTCGAGGCAGCTGATGAAGTTTCTGCCCTCTTGAAGCGTCAAGCATTTCGCAAAGACTTCGATCTGTGGAGCCAGCTGTCTAAATCGTCCAGTCGGGTTCCAGCGTTGATCTCGGAGGGATTTGGCCAGGTCACCGACCGCCAGACCGCCGACTATTACGGCCGTGCGCGCGGATCGGCGTACCAGAGCCATACGCATCTCGTCACCGCCAAGGGGCGGGAATACGTCACCGAGGAAGAACTGTCAAAAACCGGCGGCAGGTACATCGAAATTACGAAGATGCTGACGCCGTGGATCAACTATCTCCAACGCTGCAATTGGCGTATGCGCGGCCAACCGCCGGATGACGCGGAGGATTCGAACGCGTGAACCCGACGCGCGACTGTCGACCGTCTCGCGACTTCCGACTGCCTCGCGACTTCCGACTGCCTTGAGACTTACGACCAGACTTGCGCCTTACGACTTCCGACGTGCGCCTTGCGACTGTTTACGCTGCGGTCGGCGTAATTCTCGTGCCCTCGACCGGGCCCTTCATGCGATTGGAAATCGCCGTTTCGATTCCGAGCAGCACGATGCCCGCCATGAGGAGATACCACCAGAAATTCTGGCGGCGTTCGTGATCTTCCGGCGTCATCACCGCGGCGTCGGCGGCGGCGGGATTCACGGTGCCGGGACGTCCCGAGAGCGCAGCGTTCAGCTCCTGTGTGTCGAGGACCGACAGATCGGATTCGGCCGTGTCGAGGTTGGCCGCGATCGACACCGTGCCTGACTGATTCGAGCGGCCATGCACTTCGTAGAAACCGGGCAGAGCAAGCTGTACGGGCGTCGGGGTGCCCGACTGCTCGATGCGCTGGCCCGCCGGCGTCAATATCATCGCCCCGGTGCCGCTCTGGAGACCGAGTCCGGACGCACGCAGCAGATGCCCGGGATCGACGACGTCGCCGATCGTCAAGAAATTCTTGGGCTGTTCGTAGGTCGCGAGATGGCGCACAACCTGGTGCACGAAGGGCAGATACACGGGCTTCTTCGCCAGGTCGTTCCAGTAGTTGTCGAGCGTCGACGCCCACAGCATGACGCTGCCCGATCCGATCTTTCGCTCGGCCATCGCGACTGCCGCGTCGTCGAATCGTGCAACGACACGCCGGCTCGGCACCTGCTCGCCTTCCTTGTCGCCGGCCGGTTCGGGCTTCATGGTGATGGTGCGATAACGGAAGAACCGCGCCGTCGTCAGGTTGCCGCTGCGAGGCGCCTTGAACAATTCGAGGACGGGATGGCTGAAGTCGAGCTCGGCCAGCGCGCCGCCGCGGCCCGCCCGATCAACGACATTGGACGGGACGCCCGGAAGAAGATCGTTTGAATCGGTTCCCCAGTTTGCATGGTCCCCGAGCAGGACCAGCAGGCCGCCACCCTTCGACACGAAGGCCTTTAACGCTTCGCCAGAGCTCAACGCCGCGACGTCGTTCAGAATGACCACGCGATGGCGATCCAGGTCTGTCGTCGCCACCGATTCACCCTGACGCATATCCACCTGAAACTGCGGCGTCGTGCCGATCGCCAGCGCTTTCTGCAGGAACAGGCTCGACTCACGCGGCGCGCGTGAGGGCTCGACCAGCAGCACGGACAGGCGCTGCGCCGGCGAGACGACGAAGTGAAACGCGTTGTCCGGCTTCAGGGCATCGTCGCCGATGCGCACGGTGCCTCGTGTGTATGCACGCGCGAGTGTGAAGGGCTGAAACGAGACCGACACCGGCGAGCCTGGCTGAACCGAAACAGATTGCGATTCGACCGAACGGTTGTCGAGCTCGAGACGGACTTGCACATTGTTCACTGCAGAGGGCCCGCGATTGATGACGTTGGCCGCGACGGTCAGCCGTTCCTGGCCTGAGAACATCGCTCGTTGGGGCAGCACGTTCGAGACGGTCAGGTTGGCTGTTTGTGCGTCGGTGATTGGCACAGGTTTGAACACCGTGCCTTCCGGGAGCCTGAGGTTTTCGTCCCGCACCCATCCGTTGCGCTGAAAATCGCTGATCATGACGACTTCGCGCGTCTGCAGGGTCGAGTCGGCGAGCACCCGCTGGGCGAGCTTCAGCGCCGGCGCGTATCGCGTCGCTTCGGCGCTGAGCTTCGCGCCGTCGATCGCCGCCGTCACCCGCGAGAGATCGGCCGTCGCGCGGACTTCGGCCTGGGCATTCGTGCCGAAGAGAATGAGCGTGGCGTGATCGGTGGACGTCAACCCCTGCACGACCTGGCGTGCGGCAGCCTGCGCGCGCGCCCAGCGGTCGCTGTAGCCCATGCTGTACGAGCGATCGAGCAGGATGACGACCTCGCGCGGGCCCGAGACATTCGCGAGGGCGACGATGGGACGGTCGAAGAACGGCCGCGCAAACGCCAGCACGATCAGGAGAATCGCCGCCAGCCGCATCGCCAGGAGCGGCCAGTCGCGAATTCTGCGCCGCCGCACCGATTGATACGGAATCTTCTCGAGAAACATCAGCGAGGGAAACTCGACGACTTGCTTCCGCTCGCGCTGCGTCAGGTGGATCAATATCGGGATGGCGAACGTGAGCAGCGCGGCGAAGAAGAGAGGGGCCAGAAACGCCATTTATCTCACCCGGCTCAGCCGCTGGCGCGCGGACAGATATTTGAAGAGTGCATAGTCGAGGGGCGTCGCGGTGTTGACGAGCGTGTAGTCGACGCGGTTCTGCGAGAACCGCTGGGCCAGCGCGGTGATGTGCTCCTGCACCAGTGCCTTGTACTGCGCGGCCAGCGCCGTCGGCACGACGGGAATCTGCTCGCCCGTCTCGAGGTCCTGGAAGCTCGCCGCGTCTGTAAAATTGAAGTCGATCTCTGACGGGTCGAGCACATGAAACACGATCAGGTCGTTGCCGCGGAACCGCAGCGGCTTCACCGAATCCATGATCACTTCCGGCGACTCGTACCAGTCCGACACGATCACCAGAATACCGCGGCGGCCGAAGTGCTCTGCCATCTTCTGCATCGGCACCTTGAGGTCGCCTTTGCGTTCGGCCTTGGCTCGGTCCAGCGTGTGAAGGACGCGCTCGAGATGTTTGGCCGAGGGTGGAATGTGCGTGACGATATCGCTGTCGAACGTCACGCAGCCGATGCGATCGCGCTGCTTCTGCGCGAAGTACGCGAGGCAGGCGCCCAGATATTTGCCGTACTCGAGCTTCGAGATGCCGCGGCTCGAGAACTCCATCGAGCGCGAGATATCGAGGATGACCGAGAAGTTCGCGTTGGTGTCGGCTTCGTACTCTTTGAGGTAGTACCGGTCCGTCCTCGCGTACAGCTTCCAGTCGACGCGGCGGATGTCGTCTCCCGGCATGTAGCCCCGGTGCTCGGCAAAGTCGACCGACGCGCCGAAGTACGGCGAGCGGTGGAGACCGTTGATGAACCCGTCGACAACGGTCTTGGCGAGCAGTTCGAGATTGCCGATGCGCGCCAGGACCTTCGGGTCGACGAAGCGTGCGCCGGGAAGGGAGTGTTGTTCCATTGTTTAGTTCGCATGGGGCCCCACCCCCATGCGCTGCCGTCGCTTACGCTCCGGATCTTGATACCTTCGTTTATCTGCTTGCCCGACAACGGGGTCCAAAGGACCCTGCGTACCACATACGATACGTCAGGCTGTCATGCGTAGGCCGGGTCTTGCTTTCTAGACCCGGCTACATTCCCGATCGCGGCGTGGGTACGGCTTCGAGCAATTGATCGATGATCGAATCGCTCGTGATGCCTTCCGACTCGGCGTGGAAGTTCGTCAACACGCGATGCCGCAAGACGGGATGCGACAGGGCACGGATGTCATCGAAGCTGACGTGATAGCGCCCGCTCGTGAGTGCCCGCGCCTTGGCGCCAAGCACCAGGTACTGCGCCGCGCGCACGCTGGCGCCGAACGCCACCCATTTCTTGATCACCTCGGGCGCCTGCTTCGACTTCGGACGCGTGGTTCGCGCCAGCTCGAGCGCATAGCGCATCACGGACTCGGCTACCGGCACGCGGCGCACGAGCCGCTGGAACGCCACCAGATCGGCGCCCGTCACCGGACGCTCGAACTGCGGATTCAAAATGGCCGTTGTCGTTCTCACGACCTCGTATTCCTCGTCTTCGGGAGGATGCTCGATGACGATGTGGAACATGAAGCGGTCGAGCTGCGCTTCGGGAAGCGGATACGTGCCCTCCAGCTCGATCGGGTTCTGCGTCGCGAACACGTAGAACGGCTCGTCGAGCGTGTAGGTGCGACCCTGCACCGTGACGCGATGTTCCTGCATCGCTTCGAGCAGCGCCGACTGCGTTTTCGGCGGCGTGCGGTTGATTTCGTCGGCGAGTACGATGTTCGCGAAAATTGGACCCGGCGCGAAGACCATCTGGCGGCGTCCCGTCGCGGGATCCTCCTGAATGATGTCGGTGCCGGTGATATCCGACGGCATGAGGTCGGGCGTGAACTGGATGCGGTTGAACTTCAGGTCGAGCACGCGAGCCATCGAATGGATGAGCAGCGTCTTGGCGAGGCCGGGCACCCCCACGATCAGGCTGTTACCGCCGACAAACAGCGTCAGCAGCACCTGATTGACGACCTCGTCCTGGCCGATGATGAGCTTCTTCAACTCCTCGATGATGCGCTGACGGCCGTATTTCATCCGGTCGGCGAGGGCGACATCATCCTGCTGCATGTCCTGTTCGATCTGCGCCACGAATCCTCCTTCGAACTCTCCGCTGACTTCGCAGTCGTTTACCGTTAGCGTTCACGGTTTGCGGTCTGATAACGAACGGTGAACGGCAAACGGTGAACGGTCAACGCCGCTATGCCAAATGCCTCACCCGGCGATAGCTCCACTCGGCCATCATGACCCCGAGCAGGAGACACAACACGATCGGCATGTCCCACAAGTCGCGCTCTTCCACCGTCGTCATACCGCGGCCCGTGTACTTGACGTCATCGGCGATAGCGGACACGGTTTGCGGCGTGTAATAGACGCCGCCGGTCTCTTCCGAGATGCGGCGCAGCAGCGGCGCGCGCATTGCGGCGTCGAAATATTCACTGTCGCTCGGCGCCACGCGGACGTGCCCGACGCTGGTGCCGAGCGTCGCGCCCGCACGCGACGCCTCGACGCGTGTCTCGTACGCACCGTTCTCGGCCGGCGTGAATGTGCCGCGGTACTCGCCATTCCGCTCGCCGGTCCACTGCAGCGGCACGTCGATCACGGCGCCTTTCGGTCCGGTTATGTGAGCGCTGACGGCGGCGTCGTTCACTTCGAGGAATCCCGCGTCCGACACCTCGGTGATGAGCGTGACTTCTTCTCCCGCTTCGACCTGATCGGGCGAGCTCGTCAGCTCAACCTGATTGGGGACGCCGTCCACGAGCCAGCGCATCAGCTGGCGCCAGTAGGTCTCGTGCGTCATGTCTTCGACCGCGATCTTCGCATCCATCTGCCAGGTCCACGAGTCGTAAATCGGAAAGGCGAGCGTCTTGCCCCGGCCGTAGCGCTGATAGGCGAGCGCAATCGACTCGCGGCCATTCTCGTCGACGCCGCGCAGCAGCGTCGTCGCGCCGGGCTTGACCTGGCGAATCGGATTCACGCTGATAACCGGCGGCAGCGAGCCCCAGCGCTTCACGGAGTCCTGCTCGGTCTTTTCGATCTGCGTGACCGCGTGGGATTGCCCGGGGCGCGTCGGCGTCACCTGCATGCGCGTTGTCGTGTCGGGCTGCTTGGACTCGAGCACGACCGGCAGCGCGTCGGCCACGGGGGTGCCGGCATAGCCGCCCTCCGCAAACGAGCGCCGGCCGCCGATCATCATCAACCCGCCTCCGCGCCGATCGGCGAAATCGGCAATCATGCGGAGCTGGTCGCCGGTAAAGGCGTTTGCTTCGATGCTGCCGAGAATCAGCCCGCGGTAAGAAAACAACTCGTCGCGCGTCTTCGGAAAGCCCGCCGCGAGCTCGTCCGCGCTGTCGACCGCCATGCGGAAGAACTTGGTGTCGGTGGTGCGCTGCAGCACGACGAGCTGGAGATTGGGATCATCGGCAACGGCACGACGGATGAATTTGACCTCGAAGTGCGGCTCGCCGTCGAAGAAGAGAATCTTCTCCTTGCGGTCCTGAACGTCGAGCAGGACTTCGCGGGCGTTGTTCTGAGAAATCTCTTCGCCTTGCTGCTGCGGAATGCGGAATCGAATCGTGCGCGCACCAGCCTCGTTCGCGGTGAAGTGCACTTTTACGGTCGTGGGTTCTCCGTCGTTCGTGAGCGCGACCTCCTGAGTGCTCAGGATGCGTCCAGAGTCCTCGACGTTGAGCGGTACCGTGGTGCCGCGGAAACCGTTCTGCGACACGATGACGTCCACAGACAGGTTCGTCCCTTTCAGCACCTGCCGGGGCGTGCTGATGCGGCTGATCTGGATGTCGCGTCCCAGCGTCTCGCGACCGACGCCGACCGTGAACACCGGCACCTGGCTCGCCCGCAAGCCGAGCAGCGACTCCTGGATAGACGACTCTTCCGTGTCGGCGCCGTCGGTCACCATGACGAGGCCAGCCAGCGGCAGGCCCGTGAACTCGTCTTTCGCGCGCTGCAGCGCGTCTCCAAGTTTCGTCTGAGTGCCGTCGAACGACAGGTCGCGCGCGGCGCTGACGCGATCTGTAGACGAGGCGAAGCGGAAGACGCGCACGGCGTAGCGGCTCGAAAGCGCCTTCATGACCGGGCTTTCGGGCGAGAACGCCGAGGTGACGAACTCCCCCCGCGGTTTGCCGTCGTGGTCGGCCACACGCATGCTGCGCGAGTCGTCCAGCAGGATGCCGAGAAAGTTCTGCTGCGGCACTGCGGCGCGAAGGATGAGAACAGGGCGGAAAAGGCAGAAGAGAACGAGGCCCACCAGACACAACCGTAGTCCGGTCAGGACCGTTCGGTCGATCCAGCTCGCATCACCGGGCGCGCTCCGGTACGTCAGGACGGCGGCGAGCGCCGCCACCGCCGCCAGGCCGGCCGCGATATAGATCGGCGACCCGAACGCCAGACGCAGTTCACCCTGCTGGAAGACATAGGGCGAATACTTGAAGAAAAATGCAAACAGCGAGTCGAACACGGTGCTCTCGGCTGACCCTCAGTTGTTTACGCTGAATGTAAAACCATTCTACTTCGCGTTTGAACAACGAACGCAAGCCCCTACAAATTTGCGGCTCGGCGCCGGTTCGGGCATACCCGGAGCCGGCAGGTGTCGGAGGCGGATGGCAGGCGGATCGCGGCGCGACGGATCGATCGCGCCGCGTCAATCAGAAGATCTCACGGTCGTGAGATTTCATGTCTCTGGGTGCGTGGCTATTTCGCGCAATCCCCAAGTCGCTTCGCGTCCATGCTCATCGAGACCTTCTGACCGCTCATATCCATCTGAACGGTTCCCACGTACGCGTCGGTGCCGCTGTATTTCATCTCGCCAACCATCGTCATCGGTTGCGGCTTCGTGCAAATCATCTTGTAGCTCACGGTGCTGCCCGACATCTTGTAGTCGCTCATCTTGCAATCATTCTCGCCCTGCCCCGGTCCCTTCGGAATCGCCGACTGCGGATCCTTCAGCATTTCCTGCGTGATGCACTGGGCCTGCTTCATGGGCGGCATTTCCATGCCGGGCATGCTCATTTTCATGATCACTTCCCAGTTGCCGGGGCGCATGGGAGATTGTTGGGCGAGCGCGGTCCACGAGAGTGCCAGAGTGAGCAATGCGATCGAGCTGAATCGAGCCTTCATTGAGTCTCCTTTATCGTTGACCGTTTACCGTTCACCGTAGACCGTTCACCGTAGAGCACATCAGATGGCAAACGGTAAACCGTTAACGGTAAACGAACAGCGAAGTTGTCTCCTAGGGCCACAACCAGGCGGCGCCTCGCACGCCGCTGGAATCTCCGTGACGAGCGGCCACAAGAGGTGTATCGGACGAATCGGAAAAAACGAAAGGTCCCCAGAGGACCGGCACGCGGCTGTACAGTCGGCCGATGTTCGACAGCCCGCCGCCAAGCACGATGACGTCCGGATCGAGCATATTGATGATACTCGCGAGCGCGCGCGCCAGACGCCCTTCGTACAGCTCCATTGCGCGCACGGCGGCGGGTTCGCCATCGTCTGCGAGCTTCGCGACGTCTTTCGCGTCGAGGATGCGGCCAGCGATCGTCTGGTAGCTCGCGGAGAGTGCCGGACCCGAGAGAAAAGTCTCGATGCACCCTGTCTGGCCGCAGTAGCAAGCCGGGCCCGGCCGTTCGCCGTCCTGTGGCCACGGCAACGGATTGTGTCCCCACTCGCCGGCAATCCGGTTGCGTCCTTCGAGCACGCGCCCGTTCACGACGACACCGCCGCCCGTTCCTGTGCCGAGGATCACCCCGAACACCGTGTGCGCTTCGCGGCCGGCGCCGTCGATCGCCTCAGACAGCGCAAAACAGTTCGCGTCGTTCATCACGCGCACGGACCTTCCGAGCGCGTGTTCGAGATCGCGATCGAGCGGACGCCCGATCAGCCAGGTCGAGTTCGCGTTTTTCACCAGCCCGGTTGCTGCGGAAATTGCGCCGGGGATGCCGATGCCAATTGTTCCCGATCGGCCGAGGTCGGATTCGATTGCCGCGACGAGATCGCACACTGCGCGTATGGTCCGATCGTAATCACCGCGAGGTGTGGTAATGCGCCGGCGCAGCAGCTCGCGCGCGCCGTCCAGCGCAATCGCTTCGATTTTCGTTCCACCCACGTCGATCCCGATCCGCATGCTGCTCGTCTCACTAGTTCCGGGTTCTTGGTGGCGCCGTTTCTATTGTGCCTCGTGCAGCAGCGCTTGCAGATCGAGCGGGTCGGCCATGTGCATCGCGATGTTGCCGTCTGCGTCGCGGGGCCATTCCGGCTCGGGACGATCACGCGTCAGCTCGATGCCGTTGCCGTCGAGGTCTGCGAGATAAATCGACTCGCTCACCCCATGGTCCGCGACGCCCTGGATCGGCACACCTGCGCTGATGACGCGGCGCACGGCGCTTGCGAGGTCGCGCCGTGTGGGGAAGCGGATGGCGAAGTGATAGAGACCCGTGTGATGCGGTGGCGGAGGAGACCCGCGCCGGCTCTGCCATGTGTTGAGACCGATGTGATGGTGGTAGCCACCAGCCGATACGAAGGCGGCGTGATCGCCGAGACGCATGATCTGGTCGAATCCGAGCACGTCTCTATAGAACCCGAGCGCGCGATCGATGTCGGAGACCTTCAAGTGGACATGGCCGATGCCGGCGCCTGCGGGGATGCGGTAGTTCTCCATGACCGAAGTCTACATTCGCTTGCCGCGACGCACTGAAAGGCGAAAGGTGCGTGCGTAGGTGCGGTAGGTGCGTCGGGTGCGTTCGGGTGCCCAGGGTGCCGGCTCTACGAACCTACGAACCTACGAACTGCACGAACCCCACGAACCCTCCGGTTATGTCCTTGGCGGTGCAGCAGGCTCGTTGGGGACAACGTCACGAGGCCGGGCAGGGCGCAAATTCGCAGGCTCGAATGGATACGACACCCAGACGGGGCAGAATGTCTACATGGCAACGATCCGGATCAACACCTTCGACGATCCGCGGGTCGACGCCTATCGACGCGTGTCCGATAGCGATCTGCTGCGGCGCCGGAATCTGTTCGTTGCCGAGGGCCGGTTGGTGGTCGGGCGGCTCTTCGAGAGCGGGCACCGGATCGTTTCCGTGTTGGTCAACGAGGCGTCGCGTCGCGCCTTGGAGCCGTCGCTCTCGGCCCTGCCCGCGGATGTCCCTGCCTACGTGTGCGACACCGACGATTTCGCATCGATTACGGGATTCAATCTCCACCGTGGGTGCCTCGCGCTTGCCGAGCGGCCGGCGGATCGGCCGTTCGCCGACGTCATCCAGGGCGGCGATCGTCTGCTGATCCTCGAGGGTGTGACGGACCCAGACAACGTCGGCAGCGCGTTCCGCAACGCCGCGGCATTCGGCGCCCGCGTGCTGTTGAGTCCGTCATGCTGCGACCCGTTATACCGGAAAGCGATCCGAACCTCGATGGGCAGCGTGTTGCGTACGCCGTATGCTCGATTGAACAACTGGCCGGACGATCTGGCCGCGGTCAAGGCGTATCGGTTCTCACTGGTGGCCCTCACACCGAGAGCACACGCCGTCGATCTGTCGTCGTGCCCAAAACATCGGCGAATGGCGCTGCTCGTCGGAAGCGAAGGGCCTGGCCTGTCGACGGCGGCGGAAGCGTTCGCCGATGCCTGCGCGCGAATTCCGATGAGCGCCGATGTGGAGTCACTGAATCTCGCGACGGCCACCGGCATCGCGCTGCACCATTTCTCTCTTGCTAACGGCTAATCCGTGATCTCTGTGGTTGAGAAGTGTCGTGATACTTTGAACACCGGATGATCGGTTTCAAGATCTCGACGCACACGCTGTTTGCTGTTCTGCTCGCCGCCGCCATCATCCCGTACTTCGTCAACCTGGGCGTGTCGTCTATCTGGGACGCGAACGAAGCGTTCTACGCGCAGACGCCGCGCGAGATGATGGAGGCGGACGACTATGTGACGCCGAGCTTCAACTTTCAGCTTCGGATGAACAAGCCGGTGCTCTCGTACTGGAACGTCGCGGCGTCCTATCACCTGTTCGGTGTGTCCGAGTGGAGCGAGCGGTTGCCGATTGCCATTGGCGGCCTCGTCATCATCGCAACCGCGTTTGCGCTCGGCCGGCTGCTTGGCGGGACGCTCGCCGGGTTGTTGGCCGCGCTCGTCCTGGCGACGTCGCCGCGAGTGCTGTTGCTCGCACGCCGCATCATCATCGACATCCACCTCACGATGTGGACCGGGCTCGTGCTGCTCTTCTTTGCGTTGTCCGAGAGCCGCCCCGACCGCCGGCGTGTCTATCTTTGTCTCATGTACGTCTCGGCGGGCTTCGGCGTGCTCACGAAGGGACCGGTCGCCGTGTTTCTGCCTGCGGTGGTCTTTTTTCTTTATCTCGCATCACAGAAACGCCTTGGCGATCTACGGCGCATGATGGTGCCCGTCGGCGCGATCATCAGCCTTGCGATCGTCGTGCCGTGGTACTACTTTCTTTACCGTGAGCATGGATGGGAGGTACATCGGCGCGTTCATATTCGGGGAGAACCTCGGCCGTTACGCAGAGGCGGTCGGCGAACAATCGCGCGGCCTGCTGTTCTATCTCCCGGTGATGCTCGCCGACCTGTTTCCCTGGTCGTTGATGATCCCACTCGCCCTCTGGTGGGCCGCTCGAGACGAGCGCAGGAATCGTGTCGCGCGCCTGCTGCTCGTCTGGATAGCCGTGATTGTGGTCTTCTTCTCGCTGTCCGGCACAAAAGAAGACCTTTATGTTCTGCCGATCGTGGCCGCCGAGGCGGCGCTGGTGGGTGCGATGCTCGCACGGGCGATCGAAGGCGATCCCGTGATGCGGCCGGTGACGTGGGCCTCCGCGCTGACCGCGTTGCTGCTGGTTGCTGCAGGTACGGCGCTGATCTGGATGTTTGCGACGGGAAATCGCTATTCGCTTGCCGGCGCGACGTTTGTTGGTGCCGTCGCGGCAGGGGGCGGCGCCGTCGCGCTCGTCTGGTCCATCCGGCGTCAGCTTCTCGCGTCGGTGGTGACGCTCGCCGGCAGCCTGGTGATCATCGTGTGGTGCGTTGTGCTCTGCTCGCTGCCCGATTTCGAGCGGTACAAGCCGGTGCGGCCGTTTTCGGATGTCATTCGCACCCGAGCCAGCATCGGCGCCATCGTGGGATGGTACAAGTTCGCGCTTCCAAGCATGGTGTTCTACCTCCACCGGCCGGTGATGGAGGTGGTGGTGCCCGATCATCTGCGCGCCGTGTTTCATTCGACGAGCGACGTGGTACTTCGTGATGACAGAGGACGAGTACACGAGCGTCAAGGATCGCCTTCCGGTCGAAACCTATGTGCTCGCGCGCCAGCCGATGTTCGATCTCAAGCTCAGGAATTTTCTCGAGGGCTCCGAGCTTCCACAGTTCGTCCTGGTTTCCAATCGTGAGTGAGTGTCCGATCCCCTGCAATCTGTGCGGCTCGTCCGATGTCGAAGTGCTTGGGAACCGCGATCGCGACGGGCGTCCGCTGCGCACGACCATCTGCCGGAAGTGCGGGCTCGTGTGGTCGAACCCGCGGCCCGGCGAGGCGGACGTCCGCCGTTATTACTCACGCGAATACCGGCTCGACTACAAAGGGCACGCGACGCCGTCGCTACGGCATGTTGCACGATCGGGTCGCGGTGCGTTGAACCGTCACCGCGATCTCGCGCCGTTCCTCAAGGATGGCGATCGCATCCTCGACGCGGGTGCCGGTGGCGGAGAGGTCGTCTATGTTCTTCGCCGGCTCGGGTTCGATGCCTCGGGGCTCGAACCGGATGAGCAGTACGCGTTGCACGCGCGCGAAACGCTCGAGGTGCCGGTCGTCACCGGCTTCGTGCAGGACGTCGATTTCTCCGCGCGAAGCTTCGACGTCATTACTATGTACCACGCGCTGGAGCATGTAGAAGATCCGACGGCGATCCTCGTGCGGCTGCGCAGATGGATTGTCGCTGGAGGCATCCTGCTCGTCGAAGTCCCCAACGTCGAGGCGCGGTGCATTTCGCCGGGCCATCGGTTTCATTTCGCGCACTTCTATAATTTCAGCCGCGCAACGCTGGAGGACCTCGGCCGGAAAGCCGGGTTCGATCCCGTGCAGACGAGGGTTTCGTCGGACGGAGGGAACCTGGTCGGCGTCTTCAAGGCTGCGATCGGCCCGCAGCGGCTCCGTGTTGACGCCGCGAACTACCTGCGCACGGTGGAGGTCGTGAGGCAGCACACGGCGCTGCGGTACTATCGCTCGGCATCGCCGTACGTCGGGCCGCTCAACCGGCTCAGGACGTACTACGTCGATCGCCGCGCCACACGCGGGTGCGGCACGCCGAGGCAGGTACTGGATCGATTGATTGCGGCGCAACTTGAGATGCACAGAAACCGGTAGGGCGCAACGTTAGTTGCGCATGACAGGAGCAGGGAACAACCGTGAACGCTATTCCGGTCGAATACGCATCGCAGCGGAAGATCCGCACACGCAACAAACTCTACTATCGAGTCAATCACTGGCCGATTTGGATTTTCGTGTTCTTCATCGCGCCCGGACCATTGACGTTCGACCTGTTCGAGCGTGGGTTCGACAGCCGAATGG
Source organism: Vicinamibacterales bacterium (assembly GCA_963761975.1). Lineage (GTDB taxonomy): Bacteria > Acidobacteriota > Vicinamibacteria > Vicinamibacterales > JAMQPK01 > JAMQPK01. The sequence continues at coordinate 256,012 of CAVXIR010000006.1, read as the reverse complement.
TGATCTGGCTGGCGGTCGTGTTGCTGTGTACGGGAATCGCAGGCGTGCGCGGCAAGCTTCCTGGCGTCGAGGCTGCGCCCTACATCATCCGGTTTACGGAAGATCGGCCGAATCCGCTCTACCGTCGCGTCTGTTATACCTTTGCGTGGAGCGCGGCCATCACCTTTGCGATTCTGAACATGGCGGGACTGGTCGTCGCCATTCTGACCGCTGAGTGGTATTTGAAGGAGATCTACCGCTACGCGTATTTTCCGATCGCCGGCACCGTATGGCTCTTCGGGGCGCTGGGGAAACTGCCGCGCGTGATGCCCTCCACAAAGGGCGAAGGACATGAGCGGCGATATTTTTACGGCACGGTGTGGGCGATGTGCATCGCGCAGCCGGCACTGTGGCTCATGTGGTACGTGCTGCCTGATTCCCGACTCGGCAATTCGCTGAAACTCGGAATCTTTCTGGGCATTCTCGGCTACGTCGGCAACCTTGCGCGGATGGGGCGGCTGCCGAGAACGCGGCCAATCGTCCCGGGGGAGTTGGCGGTGTCTGATTAACACGTTTCATCGTCCATCGTCCATCGTCCATCGTCCATCGTCCAGACGATCGACGATCGACGATGGACGATCGACGATGCTCGGCAATCGTCAATCAAGAATATGGCAATGCGAGAAGGCTGGAAAGGCTGGGACGACTACGCTCCCTTCTACGACTGGGAAAACGCGCAGACGCTCGATCGACGCGACGTGCAGTTCTGGCGCCGAATGGCATCGCGTGCGAAGGGCTCTGTGCTCGAGCTCGGCTGCGGTACGGGCCGCGTCACCATTCCCGTCGCGCGTGCCGGCGCCCGCATCGTCGGTGTCGATCGATCGTCGGAAATGCTTTCGCACGCGCGCAGACGATCGAAACGCTCGCGTGTCAGCACGCGCGTTTCCTGGATTCGCGGCGACATCCGTAGCCTTCCATTCCGCCCGTCGGCACGCTTCAACCTCGTGATGGCGCCGTACGGGATTTTGCAGTCGCTCGTTCGCGAATCCGATCTCAAGGCGACGCTCGCGGCCGTCGCCAGTGTGCTCTCGACAGGTGGCATCTTCGGGGTCGATCTGGTTCCGGATTTGCCAGTCTGGAAGGAATATCGCGACAAGGTTCGGTTTCGAGGTGTTCGGCGTGGCGGAAAGTCGCGGATTACGCTCATCGAAACGGTCCGCCAGGACCGGTCAAAGAGACTGACGATTTTCGACCAGAAGTATGTTGAGCAGCGCGGCGAGCAGCGCAACACGCGGCGGTTTTCCCTCGTGTTCCGTACGCTGTCCGTGCCTCAGATGACCGCGCGCCTCGAAAGCGCCGGCTTTCGGATCAAGGCCATCCTCGGCGATTACGACGGTGAGCCATGGGATCCCCGGGCCGACGTGTGGCTGATACTGGCTGAGAAACCATAAACACGGTTCGTGGGTTCGCCTGGTTCAGCCTGCCGCGCCGTAGCGCGGAGTGCAAAGGCGGGAAGCGATGGACGTGGGTGCGCGAAGGCGGGTAAAATCCCCCGATCCTTTCATTGGAGTTTCATCATGTCCGGCCATTCAAAGTGGCATTCAATCAAGCATAAAAAGGGTGCGGCCGATGCCAAGCGCGGCAAGGTCTTCACCCGCATCATCAAAGAGTTGACGGTAGCCGCCCGCGCCGGGGGTGGCGATCCGGACAGCAACCCGCGCCTCCGCACCATCATCGCGGAGGCCAAGCAGAACAACATGCCCGCCGAGAACATCAAGCGGGCGATTCGACGCGGAACCGGCGAGGAGCCGGGTGTGTCGTACGAAGAAGCGCAGTACCGAGGCATACGGTCCTGGCGGCGCGGCCCTCATTATCGACACCCTCACCGACAACAAGAACCGGACCGTCGGCGAGTTGCGCCATCTCCTCGAAAAACACGGCGGCAACCTGGCGGCCGCCGGCGCGGTGGGCTGGATGTTCTCGAAGAAGGGTTACATCGTCGTCGAGAAGTCGAAGGCAGATGAAGAGAAGCTGATGAACGCCGTCCTCGAGGCTGGCGCCGACGATTTCCAGGACGACGACAGCAACTGGGAGGTCTTGTCGGCTCCGGAGGCGTTTCAGGCCGTGCACGAAGCCGTCAAGGCACTCGGCATCGAGCCCGCAACCGCGTCGGTCTCGATGATTCCGCAGAATTACGTGAAGCTCGAGGGCAAGACCGCTCAGCAGATGGTGAGGCTGATGGAAGCGATCGAGGATCACGACGACGTGCAGCACGTCTACTCGAACTTCGACATCGAGGAGAAGGAGATCGAGGCTTCGCTCGCGTGAAGGTCTTTGGGATCGATCCCGGCTCGGCGCGTACCGGATACGGATGCGTGCAGAGCGATGGCACCCGCCATCGGCTTATCGTCTCGGGCGCGATCACCATTTCCCCATCGAGGCCGTTTCCGGAAAAACTCAAGGTCATTCATGCCGAGCTGGCGGCGCTGCTTGCCCAATACCGGCCCGACTGCGTCGCGATAGAAAATCTGTTCCATGCCGTCAATGCGAGAAGCGCGCTCAAGCTGGGGCATGCGCGCGGCGTGGCCATGCTCGCCGCCGTTGAAGCTGGCGTTCCGATCGTGGAGTACACGCCCGCTGAGGTGAAGCAGGCAGTGGTCGGTTACGGACGTGCGGAAAAGGGACAGGTGCAGTCAATGATCCAGCTGCTGCTGGGGCTGACCGATCCGCCCGCTCCGTTTGACGCCGCTGACGCGCTCGCCATTGCGGTGTGCCACCTGCACCGGATGAACATGGGTCTGGCAACTGACGGCGCGCTGCGGCCGTCCAAAGCGACGAGCTGGCGAGCGTTCCGCCCACGCTGATGCAGGTGTTGGGGCCCCGCGGGGAAGAAGCGGCGCGAGCGGCGCGGGGCGATGGGGCCCCGCAAGCGAGCGGCGCCGAGCGGGTGTTGGGGCCCCGCGAGAAAAAATGATTGCTCACCTCCGGGGCCGTCTCCTCGAAAAGCAACCCAACCGCTTGATCGTCGACGTCAATGGTGTGGGCTATGACGTGCACGTTCCACTGTCCACGTTCTACGAAATGGCAGAGCCCGGTGCCGACGTGACGCTGCGGATCCACACGCACGTGCGCGAGGACGCGCTGCTTCTCTATGGATTCGCGACGCGGCTCGAGCTCCAGATCTTCGAGCGGCTGATCAGCGTCAGCGGCATTGGTCCCAAGCTCGCGCTCGCGGTTCTGTCAGGTCTCGAGCCGAACGAGCTCGTGGCCGCGATTCGCACGGCGAACGTTGCGCGGCTGACGGGCATTCCTGGTATCGGCAAGAAAACGGCCGAGCGAATCGGTCTTGAGTTGAAGGACAAAATGGCCTCGTTCGCGCCTGCGGAAAACGCCGCCCCGCCGATCGATGATAGCGAAGCGTTGCGCACGGACCTGCTCTCCGCCCTGATGAATCTCGGATATCACCGCCCATTGGCCGAGCGGGCCGTGAGTGACGCACTCAGGAAAACCGATGGTGCAGGGTTCGAAGCCACTCTCAAGCTCGCGCTGCGTGAATTAGCCAAGTAAGCCCGGGATGCCGGTCAGGATCACATCTTGCACCTTGTAGCGGCATGAAATGGCGAAATTTCTATGCAGCGATTCTGGTCACTGTGGCCGCGGTTACGGCGTGCGCGCCGCGTGCACGAGTTGCGAATACGACACCGGCGCCCGCAGAGAAGCTCGCTGAGCTGTGGCAGCTCCCCCAAGACATCGCGACGCGTGATCTGTTCCACGGCGCCGGTGGCGCCGGCATGGTGCCCGTTGGCGGGATGTACACATGGGTGTCGACTGACACAACGGGCTACAGCCCCGGCTATGACGTGCGCGACCAGGAAGGCCGCACATGGGCCGTCAAGCTCGGCGTCGAAGCGCAATCAGAGGTCGTGGCGTCGCGCGTGCTGTGGGCAATCGGCTATCACCAGCCCGCGACGTACTACGTTTCGAATTGGCAGCTGTCTGGTGGTCCCGGAGGCCAGCAGCAGGGTGCACGATTCCGACTCGAGGCCGACGACGCAGAAGTCGCGGGCGATTGGTCGTGGGCCGACAACGACTTCATCGGTACTCAGCCATACAACGGCCTGATCGTGGCCAACATTCTTCTGAACAGCTGGGATTGGAAGACGTCGAACAACAAGATTTATCGCGTCAAGAGCGGCACCTCTCCGCCGCAGCGCTATGTCGTTCGCGATCTCGGTGCATCGCTTGGAAAAACCTCACCCTCCCGCCTCCTCTGGATTCTTCCCATTTCCGTCCGCGGCTTCGGTCAGGGCACGCGAAACAACGTCGACGACTTCGAATCGCAGGGGTTTATTACTCGAGTCGATGAGAACAAGGTGGAGTTCGATTTCAACACCATCTACGGATCGATTGTCGACCTCGTTCGCCCGGCCGACGTGCGTTGGACGGCGCAACTGCTGAACCGTGTCAGCGACGCGCAGTGGGAAGACGCGTTCCGGGCGGCGGACTACAGCCCCGATGTTCGAGCGCGATTCATCAAGAAAATCAAAGCGAAGATTGCTGCGGGGCTCGCGGTCTCATAGAATCACCACGCAAAGCCGCGAGCGGCGCGGGGCGATGGGGCCCCGCAAGCGAGCGGCGAGGAGCGGGTGTTGGGGCCCCGCGACTAAGAATGTCCGACCCGCGCGTGGTAACCGCGTCCCGGGTCGATGAAGACGCCCAGTACGAAGCGGGGCTTCGGCCCCGCACGCTGGACGAGTACATCGGCCAGGAGCGCATTCGTGCGAATCTCGAGGTGTCGATCGCGGCCGCACGGCAGCGCCGCGAAGCTCTCGACCACGTACTCCTCTACGGACCACCGGGCTTGGGTAAGACGACCCTGGCTTATGTCATCGGTCAGGAACTGGGCGTCGCCGTTCGCGCGACTGCGGGCCCGGTCCTCGAGCGTCCTGGAGATCTCGCGGCAATCCTGACGAGCCTCGGCGAGCACGAAGTGCTGTTCATCGACGAGATCCACCGGATGCCGCCGGCGATCGAAGAAGTGCTTTATCCCGCGATGGAAGACTACGAGCTCGACATCGTCATCGGGCAGGGGCCGGGAGCGCGTTCGATCAAGGTGCCGCTGCAAAAGTTCACGCTGATCGGCGCGACGACGCGCGCCGGATTGCTCACCGCGCCCCTACGGTCGCGCTTCGGCATCGTGCACCGCCTTGACTTTTATAATGACGTCGACCTGCAGGAGATCATTCGGCGATCGGCGCGCATTCTGAATGTGCCGATCGTCGACGCCGCAGCAATCGAGCTGGCGAGGCGATCGCGCGGCACGCCGCGCATCGCCAACCGGCTTCTGCGCCGGGTACGCGACTTCGCGCAGGTGCGCGCCCAGGGCACGATTACGGAAAGCGTGGCCTCCGATGCGTTGAAACTGCTCGAAGTCGACGAGCACGGATTCGATGAAATCGATCGGAAGCTGCTGAAGACGATCATCGACAAGTTCGGCGGCGGGCCGGTGGGCATCAACAGCATCGCGGCGGCCATCAGCGAAGAGAAAGACGCCATCGAGGACATCTACGAGCCGTTCCTGATTCAGATCGGCTTCCTCGATCGCACGCCCAGGGGTCGCGTGGCCACGGCGCTTGCCTACAACTACTTCGGTTTGACTGCACCCGGAAGGGGATTGTGGTGAACACAGCCGGCAATCGTCCGACGAAAATCAGCGGTCTGGCCACCTACGTTCCTCCCCGCCTCTTGACGAACAAAGATCTCGAAAAGATGGTCGCGACGTCCGACGAGTGGATTCTGCAGCGCACGGGCATACGCCAGCGCCATATCGTCGATCCGGGTATCGCCACGTCGGATCTCGCCAAGGAGGCCGCCCTTAAGGCGATTGCGCAGGCGGGCTTGACCCCGGACGACATCGATTTCATCGTCGTCGGGACGACGACTCCCGACATGATGTTTCCGAGCACCGCGTGCCTCGTGCAGGAGAAGATCGGCGCAGGCAACGCCTGGGGGTTCGATCTCGGCGCGGCGTGCTCAGGATTCGTCTACGCCCTCACGACGGCCGCTCATATGGTGTCGGCAGGCACGCACAAACATGCGCTGGCCATCGGCGCTGACGTCATGTCCAGCATCATCGACTACACCGATCGATCCACGTGCGTGCTGTTTGGCGACGGTGCAGGGGCGGTTGTTGTGAGCCCCGCGACCGACGGTTGCGGCATCATCGATTTTGCGCACGAGGTCGACGGGAGCGGCGGCGGCTCGCTGTTCATGCCCGCAGGCGGCAGCCTTCGCCCCGCGTCGCGCGAAACCGTCGATCAGCGGCTTCATTACGTCAAGCAGGATGGCCAGGCGGTGTTCAGGTTTGCTGTGCGCAAGACGGAAGAGATCTGCGTCCGCATCATGGAGCGCAACAAGATCTCAGCCGACGATATCGATCTGTTTGTCTCTCACCAGGCGAATCGCCGCATCATCGCCTCAGCTGCGGAACGGCTGGGCCTTCCGCCAGAGAAGGTGGTCGTCAACATCGAGAAATATGGGAATACGACCGCCGGCACGATTCCCCTCGCGTTGACCGACGCCGTCGCTGACGGCCGCCTCAAACGCGGAAATCTCGTGCTGATTGCGTCCGTAGGGGCGGGATTTACCGTCGGTTCCGTCCTACTTCGCTGGTCGATCTGAGCTACGGCGGGCAATTCCGTGAAGGCAAGTAACGGCACAATTGTTCAGTTTAGACCCACCGCGAGCAAACATTTATAGATCAACAGGTTAACTACCATCCTGCGCACTCATGTGTTCCGGAACGGGACGCACGGGGACCGACGCGGCACGCACCACCTTCGAATCAACGATCCTCTAAACATCTGTGAAAAATAGGCTTGACGACGATAGGTGACACTAAAGTGCACGCTGGTAAGCGACTTGCTCCTTAGAGGGTCAACATGGAAAAGATGCCTTATCAAGATCAATTGCGAGTTCAGGCCGGATCGATTCCGTTCGACTGGCATTTCGGGCTTCCAACCATCGAGGGAGAAAACGTGACGCTTCGCGAGGTTCGTGAAAGCGATGCGCCGGCGCTTCTGGCGATGTTGACGAGCGACGAAGTTGCGGAGTTTGTCTCGCCGCTGCCGAGGACGGTCGACGGGTTCGTCGGATTCATCGCCGAGTCGCATCACGAGCGGACTCGAGGCAACTGCTTCTGCTTCGGCGTCGTGCCCAAGGGCTACGACGATGCTATGGGACTCTTTCAGGTGCGTCAGCTCGAGCCCGGATTTGGAAGTGCTGAATGGGGGTTCGCCATCGGGTCGCCATTCTGGGGTAGCGGCGTGTTTGTCGAAGGTGCTCGGGCCGTCATCGATTTTTCGTTCGGCGTCGTCGGGGTGAACCGACTCGAGGCGCGATCGATTGCGTCGAACGGTCGTGGCAACGCAGCGCTTCGCAAAGTCGGTGCGCTGCAGGAAGGCATTCTGCGGCGGTCGTTTCATCGTAACGGACGGTTTTTCGATCAGATTCTCTGGTCGATTCTGAAGGACGACTGGCGCCAGGCGAAGGGTTTGTGGGGACAGAGGTTCCATTGAAAGTGCAGACGCGGGTTATGAGCAGGATTGGGGTCAATGCGAAGGAGCGGGGCTATGAGACGTAGTGTCGGCCGGCAGAAATCGGTGACCCGGTCGAAAGCGGTGTGGGGATCGCGCACCGTCACTCGTCGGCGCGGAAATGCCGCGCGGACAGGCCGCCGCTCGCGCTAGTGTGAGGGCGGGCCACCCACCTCCCGGTGGCCCGTCTTCATTCGATTTCTGCGCAACCCCCCGCGCGGTTTCGATATGTTCCCCAGACAATAGAAATCCAATGAACGTTTCCGAGTTCAATTTCGATTTGCCGGCTGAGTTGATCGCTCAGGCGCCGCCACGCGAGCGCGGCACATCGCGGCTCCTGGTTCTGAATAAGCTGACAGGCAAAGTCGAGCACTCCCGGGTATTGCACCTCGCGACGTTTCTGCGCGAGGGTGACCTTCTTGTGGTGAACGACACGCGCGTGTTCCCGGCGCGACTGCTTGGCGAACGGGTGCCCAGCGGCGGCGCTGTGGAATGCCTACTGTTGTCGAAACTCGACGAAGATCGCGCTGCGGCGGCGGTCGGGACGCCCCGAGGCGCTGTCGAGGGGCGATGGGACGCGCTCGTCCATCCAGGGCAGAAGCTTCAGCCTGGCGCAGAAGTGATGTTTCGCGGCTCACAGCATGTTATCCGCGGCGAAATTCTCGAACGGCACTTTCACGGCCGGCGCACGGTCCGCCTGTGGACCGAAAACGGCGCGAGCCTCGAAGAAGCCATCGACGACATCGGGCACGTGCCGCTGCCGCCGTACATCAAGCGTCAGGATACGACGGACGATCGCGAGCGTTATCAAACGGTTTACGCACGTGCGCGCGGTTCTATTGCGGCGCCAACGGCGGGGCTTCACTTCACACCCGCCATCCTCGACGCGCTGGGCGACCACGGGATTCAGCGAACCGCGATCACGCTGCACGTCGGCTACGGCACGTTTCAGCCTGTTCGTGTCGAGAAAGTGGAAACACACACACTCGATCCCGAGCGCTTTTCGATCAGCGAGGCGGCCGCCGACGCGATCAATCTCGCCAGGCGCGAGCAGCGACGCGTGGTGGCGGTCGGCACGACGACCACACGCGCACTGGAAGCGGCGGGCCGAGCCGGGCGTGGCGTCATCACGCCTCAGTCGGGCTGGACCGATCTCTTTATCTATCCGGGGTTCACATTCGGCGTCGTGGACGCGCTGATGACCAATTTCCATCTGCCGCAGTCGTCCTTGTTGATGCTCGTCAGCGCGCTGGCCGGGCGTGACGCGGTTCTCGATGCGTATCGCGAGGCGGTGGCCGAGCGGTATCGGTTTTACAGCTATGGCGACGCCATGCTGATCCTCTGACGCTGAAGCTGAATTGGAAGACTGGAAGGTTGGTAGATTGGAAGATTGTTGCCGGATTGAAGATTGTCGAATGGAAGAATCCGCTCGTCGTCGTTCTAATCCACCAATCCTCATTCGTCAATCCAACAACAATCTACCAATCCTCCAATCTGCCAAATCTTCCAATGTTAGAATTCACTATTCGCCGGTGTAGCTCAGTTGGTTAGAGCACGCGGCTCATATCCGCGGAGTCCGGGGTTCAAGTCCCTGCACCGGCACCATCTTTGGGTGCGTTGGGTGCGAGAGGTGCGTTGGGTGCGTCAGGTGCGCGCTACGCGACCGCACCTGTCGCACCTCCCGTCTTTCGCACCCGTCGCACCTAACGCACCAATGGAAATCATCAACTCCGTGCGTCGCACGATTCGCAGATTCGGATTGCTGCCGGCCGGCAGCCGCGTGGCTGTCGCTTTGTCTGGAGGCGCCGACTCGGTGGCGCTGCTGAACGTGTTGTGCGAGATCGCGGAGTCAGAAGGCTTTCGAGTGGTGGGCGTCGCTCATCTGAATCACCTACTGCGTGGATTGGCCGCAGACGCTGACGAAGATTTCTGTCGCGAGCTGGCATCGCGACTCGGGCTGCCGATTGACGTCGAGCGGGTTGACGTGGCCGGCGTTGCTGCCGACGCGCGCATTTCGTTCGAACAGGCCGGCCACGCGGCGCGCTACGAGTTTTTCGAACGGGCGGCGTCCCGGCTGGGCGCATCGGCGGTTGCCGTTGCGCATACGAAAGACGATCAGGCGGAGACATTTCTTTTGCGCCTCTTCCGCGGCGCCGGCCCGCGCGGCCTCGCCGCGATGTATCCCCGATCGGGCATCGTCGTACGCCCGGTGATTGACTCGTCCAGGGCGGATGTCCGGGCCTTCGTCCGCAGACGCCATCTGGAATTCCGCGAGGACGCGTCAAACGAGGATCGCGCGATTCCGCGGAATCGCATCCGGCACGAGCTCCTCCCGCTGCTCGAACGTCGCTTCGCACCCGGCATTGTCGATGTTCTCGATCGGGCGGCGACGATCGCACGCGAGGATGCCGACTATCTCGATGCTGCGGCGGCCAGGGCTGCGGCGCGGTTCATCGTGCCCACGGCGCAGGGTGTCGAGCTTCACGCCGACGCGCTGATGCGGGAGCCGCCGGCCATCGCGCGACGAGTAATTCGAATCGCACAGCAGACCGCAGCGGGCGATCGGTTCGTCGGATTCGACGCCGTTGAAGCCGTCCTCCGTTTCGTGGTGTCTAAAACAAAGGGCCAGCTCGATTTACCTGGGCATCGCGTGAACCGCCGCGGTGGCGCACTCGTCTTAACAGAAAGCCGTGGCCGCGAGAAACCCGTTCCGGCCGCCGCCTTCAGTTACCAGCTCGAGGTTCCGGGCCAGGTGATGGTGCCGGAGGCGGCGTGTGCAATTTTGGCCACGACCGGTCACGTGCCGTCTGGCGGCGCGGTTGCGGAGGTCTGGCGGCTCGCCGGCCCCAGCGATCAGGCCGTCATCGAGGCAAGCCGGCTGGCTGGGCCATTGTCGGTGCGAAACCGGCGTCCGGGCGACACCTTTCGCCCTTTGGGACTCGGCGGGCGAAAGAAGCTTCAGGACCTATTTGTCGATAAGAAGATTGACCGGTTGGCGCGCGAGATTACACCTGTGATCGTCGATTCTGCGGGACGAATCGTGTGGGTGGCCGGACAGGCGCTTTCAGAGGACTTTAAGGTCACGGACACCACAAGAGACGTGGTAATCTTGAAAAGGGTACCTATTTAGTCGCGTTTAGTCGTGGGAGGCAAAGGGTGAACTCCACGTTGAAAAGCTTAGTGTTTTGGATGGTCCTGGTCGTCGTGGCTGTAGGTGTGTGGAACTTTTCCACGAAGTTCCAGACCGTGTCGAAGGCCGTGCCATTCAGCGACTTCATGAGGGACGTGGAGGCCGGCCGGATCGAGAGAGTCACCATTACCGGTCAGGAAATCTCCGGCATCTTCAAGGCCGACAAGGAGACCTTCCACAGCTACGCCCCCAGCCAGTACGACGGCCTCGTGAACAAACTCGATGCCCAGGGGGTGTTGATTCTCGCGAAGGAGCCGACGCAAAGTCCCTGGGCGCAGCTCCTGTATTCATGGGCGCCGATTCTGCTCTTGATTGGCTTCTGGATCTTCTTCATGCGCCAGATGCAGAGCGGCGGCAACAAGGCGCTGTCGTTCGGCAAAAGCAAAGCGAAGCTCTCGTCGAGCTCGCAGAAAAAGGTGACGTTCAAGGACGTCGCCGGCGTCGACGAAGCGAAGGAAGAGCTCCAGGAAATCATCGAGTTCCTCAAGGAACCGCAGAAGTTTCAAAAGCTCGGCGGCCGCATTCCCAAGGGCGTGTTGCTGATGGGCCCTCCAGGAACGGGCAAGACGCTGCTCGCGCGTGCCGTGGCGGGCGAGGCGAACGTGCCGTTCTTCTCGATTAGCGGGTCGGATTTTGTCGAGATGTTCGTCGGCGTCGGCGCGTCGCGCGTGCGCGACCTCTTCGAGCAGGGCAAGAAGAACGCGCCGTGCATCGTCTTCATCGACGAAATCGACGCGGTTGGCCGTCATCGGGGCGCGGGGCTCGGAGGCGGACACGACGAGCGCGAGCAGACGCTCAATCAGCTGCTCGTCGAGATGGACGGTTTCGAATCGAACGAAGGCGTCATCCTCGTCGCCGCCACGAACCGCCCCGACGTCCTCGATCCGGCGTTGCTGCGGCCAGGTCGTTTCGACCGCCGCATCGTCGTGAATCGTCCGGATGTGAAGGGGCGCGAGGGCATCCTGACGGTGCATACGCGCAAGATTCCGATGTCGGACGACGTGGATGTGCAGGTGCTTGCCCGTGGGACATCCGGATTTTCCGGCGCCGACCTTGCGAACCTCGTGAACGAAGCGGCGCTCAATGCCGCGCGTTACAACCGCAAGACGGTGAGAATGATCGACTTCGAGTTCGCGAAGGACAAGGTGCTGATGGGATCGGAGCGCCGATCGATGATCATCAGCGACGAGGAAAAGAAGATTACCGCGGTGCATGAGGCGGGCCACGCACTCTTGAGCGTGCTGCTGCCGAACGCCGACGATCTGCACAAGGTCACGATCATCCCGCGCGGAATGGCCCTCGGCCTCACGCAGCAGCTGCCCGTCGACGAAAAGCACAACTACTCGCGCGATTACCTGATCGATCAGATCGCAATTCTGCTCGGTGGCCGTATCGCCGAAGAGATCACGATGTCCGGCAGCATGACGACCGGCGCCGGAAACGATCTCGAGCGCGCGACCGAGCTGGCGCGGAAGATGGTGTGCGAGTGGGGCATGAGCGAGGCGATGGGCCCGCTCACGTTCGGCAAGAAGGAAGAGCAGATCTTCCTCGGTCGCGAGATCGCGCAGCATCAGGATTACAGCGAAGACACCGCGCTGCGGATCGATCAGGAAGTGAAGCGCTTCGTGACCGACAACTACGAACGGGCGCGCAAAGTTCTGACCGAGCACAAGGCCAGCCTCGAAAAGGTGGCGGCCGAGCTGCTCGTGCGCGAGGTGCTCGACGGCGAGCAGGTGCGCCGCATTGTGGCCGGGCTCCCGCTCGAAGAGGTCAAGACGGCCACGCCGGCGGGGCCTGTCTCGTCGGCTCACGACGAAGAGCACGGACGCCGGAAAGAACGGCCCGGCATCGTGCCGCCGCTCGCGGATCCGCTGCCGCAGGAGTAAAGAGGACGTTTACCGTCAACCGTTCACCGTTGACACGTCGGTGAACGGTAGACGGCCCACGGTGAACGAGCCGATTTCGCCCTTGCTCCCTCGAGCCGAGTTTACCCTTCCATTGCCGGGCGGTCGGTCGTTGCAACTTGGCAACCGCACGCTCGTGATGGGCATCCTCAACATCACTCCTGATTCGTTCGGCGATGGCGGGCTCTATCTCGATGCTGATGCGGCGGAAGCTGCGGCGATCGAGATGGAGGCGCGAGGCGCGGACCTTATTGACGTCGGCGGTGAATCCACGCGTCCGGGCTCGAATAGCATCAGCGCGGGAGAGGAGATTGCCCGGATTCGGCCGGTTCTCAGCCGTCTGGCCCGCTCGGTCAAGGTCCCGATTTCCATCGACACGTCCAAGGCTGAGGTCGCGAAGGTCGCGCTCAGCGAGGGTGCCTCGCTCGTCAACGATGTGACGGGCCTGCGATATGATGCGGCCCTCGCCGAAATCGCCAGTCGTACGGGTGCGGGGCTCATCTTGATGCATGCCCGTGGGCGTTCCCGCGACATGTACGCGGAAGCCAGCTACGCGTCGGTGTCCGCAGAAGTCAGGGACGAGCTTCGCGCGAGCCTCGAGCGGGCTCTCGCGGCTGGGACGAAACGCGACTCGGTCGTGCTCGACCCCGGGCTGGGGTTCGCCAAGCGGCCCGAGCACAGTTACGAGGCGCTTGCGGCGTTGCCGGCGTTTGCCGCACTGGGCCGTCCGCTGCTCGTGGGGCCCTCACGCAAGTCGTTTCTGAGCGCGGCCATTGGCGAGCGCGCGCCGGGCGGCCGCGATATGGCGACCGCGGCTGCTGTTGCCGCGGCTGTGCTACTGGGCGTGCACATCGTACGCGTGCATAACGTTCCCGATATGGTAGACGTGGTTCGCGTCGCCGATCATATACGTCGTGCCGGACACTAGTATGGCGGGTCTGCAGGACCCGCCGCTTGACCATGCTGAACTGGCTGCCAGAGATTCCGCGTCTGCCCGCCATGACCTGGTGGGACATCCTCGATATCGCCATCGTGTCGGTGGCGATCTACGAGGTGCTCAAGGCAATCCGCGGCACCCGTGCGATCCAGATGGCCGCGGGCTCGGGGCTGCTCGTCTTCATGTTCTACATCTCGCGCTGGGGGCATCTCCAGACGATCGACTGGCTCATTCGAAACCTGCTGCCCTACATCGTCTTTGCGGCCATCGTGCTTTTTCAGGCCGACATCCGGCGGGCGCTCGCCCACTTCGGGCGTGCGCCGTTCTTCCGGTACTTTCTGACGCAGGAAGGTGCCGAAGAGACGATCGAGGAAATCACGGTCGCGGCAACGCAGCTCTCGACCGCGCGGACCGGCGCGATCATCGTCATCGAGCGCCAGATCGGCTTGCGCAATTACATCGAGGCAGGACTTCCTCTCGACGCCATGCTTACCTACGATCTGCTCGTGAGCATTTTTCAGCCGAAATCACCGCTGCACGATGGAGCCGTGATCGTGCAGAACGATCGCGTGGCTGCGGCTGCCTGTTTCCTGCCGCTGACGGTCAATCCGCAGCTGGCGAGGAATCTCGGCACGCGGCATCGCGCGGCGATCGGACTGACGGAGGAAAGTGACGCCGTCGCAGTGATTGTGTCTGAGGAGACCGGCCGCATCACGGTGGCGCTCGACGGCAAGATCGAGGGGCCGTACGATCCCGAGGAACTGAAGCGTCGATTGAAGGCGCTTCTCAAATGAGCCGCGAGCGGCGCGGGGCGCAGGGGCCCCGCAAGCGAGCGGCGTGGAGCGGGTGTTGGGGCCCCGCGACTAATGAAATGAGCCGCGAGCGGCGCGACACAAGTTAGTGCGGTACCAGCCCTTCGCTCACATCGGGTTGAAGATTGTTTCGGTCGCCCTTGCGGCGGTGCTGTGGGTGATGGTGTCGTCACAGCGTGCATCGGTCGAGCGCGGGCTGCGCATCCCGCTCGAGCTGCAGAATCTTCCTGAAAATCTGGAGATGGTGGAGCTGCCTCAGGAATCGGTCGATGTGCGGATCCGCGGTACGGCGGATGCGCTCGGCCGCATCGCCCCCGGCGATCTCGTGGCGAGCGTCGACCTCAGCTCGGCGCAGTCGGGGCGTCGCCTTTTTCACCTGACACCCGAACGCGTGAAGGCGCCGTTTGCCGTGGTTGTGACTCAGGTGACCCCTTCGTCGGTGGCCATCCGCTTCGAACAATCCGCGACCCGCATCGTGCCGGTCACTCCGTCGATTGAAGGAGAGCCGGCGCCTGGGTTCATCGTGGGAAAAATCACGGCGGAGCCTGCGATGGTCGAGGTCGTCGGGCCGGAAAGCATTCTGCGGCGGGTGACCGAGGCGATTACCGAGCCTGTCTGGGTCGGGTCGGCACGATCCGAAGTACGCTCCAATGTCGTCGTGGGAGTGGCGGACGAGGGTGTGCGAATCAAGAATGCCCAGACCACTGTTGTTTCGGTAGGGGTGGTGCCGGCGCCGGCTGAAAAGCAGCTGTCGAACGTGCCGGTGCGGGCGCGCAATCTGGCGAACGGCCTGACGGCGAAGATCGCCCCGTCGTCGGTTAAGGTGCGTGTTCGAGGTACTCACGAGGCGATTGCGAAGATCAGAGATACTTCGATTGTCGCTTACGTCGACCTCGAAGGCATCGCCGAGGGTGATTACGGGCTGCCGGTGCGCTTGGAACGAATCGCCGATCTCGGCGTCGATCAACTTGATCCAACAATTGTCAGTATTCACGTCGAATGACTTCATCACACACATTGTTCGGCACGGACGGTATCAGAGGCACGGCGGGTACGTTTCCCCTCGACATTCAGACGGTCCGCCGCATTGGTGCCGCGCTCGTGCAGGCTCTTCCACGTCGGGATGCCAAGCTGCTCGTCGGTCGCGACACGCGCGAATCGGGCGTCTGGATCGAACGCGAGCTCGCCTATGGTGCGCGCCTGGCTGGTGCGACCGTGCACAGCGTCGGCGTGGCGCCTACACCGGCTGTGGCCTATCTCACCGGCTCACTCGACTTCGACGCCGGCATCGTGATTTCGGCATCCCACAATCCGTATCAGGACAATGGGATCAAGGTGTTCTCGGGCGCCGGTGTGAAGTACAGCGGCGAGTTCGAGACGCGCATTGAAGACCTGGTAGCCGATTCGTCGTGGCAGGTGGCGCCCGGAGAGGCATCAGGAGTTCAACACACGGACCATCTGCGGAAATATCTCGATCACGCACGCGCGGTGCTGCCGCGGCCGCAGGCGCTTGGGCGTGTCCGGATGGTGGTTGACTGCGCGAACGGGGCGATGACGACCGTTGCCCCTGCGCTCTTCAGCGAGCTCGGCTTCGATCTCACGACGCTCGGGGTCGAGCCGGATGGCCGCAACATCAACAAAGACATCGGGTCGACACACCCGGAGAAGCTCGCTGATGTCGTGCGACAAGGCGACTACCGTCTCGGCGTGGCGTTCGATGGCGACGGCGACCGGGCGATCCTGGTTGACGCCGGCGGCCGCATCGTCGACGGCGACCACGTGATGCTGATGTGCGCCAAGCAGATGAAGGCCGAAGGCCGCTTGCGGGGAAATGCCGTCGTTGCGACGGTGATGAGCAATATCGGCTTGGAGATCGCACTCAGGCACCTCGACATCGAATTGGTTCGCACGAAAGTCGGTGACAAGTACGTGATGGAGGAAATGCAGAAGCGGGATCTGTCGCTGGGCGGCGAGCAGTCGGGTCACCTGATTTTCTCTGAGCACCTGTTCACCGGAGATGGGTTAATCACGGCTCTGAGTGTGTTGCAGACCATGGCTGCCAGCGGCAGGGAGTTGACCGACCTGGCCGCCGATCTCACGACGTATCCACAGGTGCTGCTGAACGTGCGCGTGCGCGAGAAAGCAGACCTCGAGAAAATTCCGGAGGTCGCGGCGGCGATGAGAAGCGTCGAAGGCCGGCTGGGCACCAACGGCCGCCTGCTCGTCCGATATTCCGGCACCGAGCCCCTCCTTCGCGTGATGCTCGAGGGGCAGAACGCGACGGAAATCGATCTTTGGGCGCGCGAGATAGCCGATGCCGTCAGTAAAGCTATCGGTCAACGTCAATAAGATTGCGACGCTGCGAAACTCGAGAGGCGGCAAAGAGCCCAGCCTGCTCGAGGCGGTCGCGGTGTGCGTCAAGGCGGGCGCTCCCGGAATCACGGTGCATCCTCGCGCCGACGGGCGCCATATCAGGCAGTCCGATGTCTACGAGGTTGCTGAATCGCTGAAGGCATCGCCACAGATCGAATACAACATCGAAGGCGATCCCCGCCCCGATCTGCTGGAGCTGGTCCTGAGAGTCCGGCCAACACAGTGCACCCTGGTGCCGGTCAGAGCCGGCGAGATTACGAGCCAGGCCGGGTGGCTGCCCGACACATCGGTCGCCGAGCTTTCGTCCATTGTCACCAACGTCAAGAAGATCGGTGTCCGGGTCAGCATGTTCGTCGATCCCGTACCTGACGCGGTCCGGTGGGCCGCCGCTGTAGGCGGCGATCGTGTCGAGCTGTACACCGAGCCGTTTGCGCGCGCGTTCGAATCGGGCCGTGGCGACGCAAGCTTCGCGACATACGCCGAGGCGGCCGAGTTGGCACACTCGCTCGGCTTGGGCGTGAATGCGGGCCATGATCTCGATTTGAAAAACCTCCAGCTGTTCCGCCGCCTGCCCCATCTCGCGGAAGTCTCGATCGGTCATGCACTCATCAGCCATGCGGTGTATGTCGGCCTCGAGCGGTCCGTAAGGGACTATCTGGATGCGCTTCGATAACGATGGTCATGCCGGGTCCGAAGAGCAGGACCCGGCCTACGTACCGCGGCGTTCGTACGTAGGGCGGGTCCTGCTTTTGGGACCCGCCGCAATCTCGCTGCTCTGCGTGCTGCTCGTGGCCGCGCCTGACCTGTCAGCGCAGTTTCGAATCTTTGGCGGCCGCGACGGGCGGCGCGTGACGTTGCGCGCCGCTGATGGCGCGGCGTTGAGTGCGGCCTACTACGAACCACCCAGGCGGCCGGTGCCCGCCATCGTCCTTCTTCACATGCTTGGGCGGTCGCACACCGACTGGGATGCAGCCGCGTCCCAGCTTTCGGATGCCGGCTTCGCCGTGCTCGCGCTCGACTTTCGAGGCGGCGCAGAGGTCGGCGTACTGGCGATCGATGTGCGAGCGGCAAAGGCCTTTCTTCGCGAGCGGCCGGAAGTGATTCCGACCGCCATCGGAATCGGCGGCGCGTCGATCGGCGCCAATCTCGCGCTGCTCGATGCGGCAGACGATCCCGGGGTGATGTCGATCGCGCTGCTGTCGCCGGGGCTCGACTACAGAGGTCTGCGCACAGAGGCGGCGATGAAAAAATATGGCGGCCGGTCTGCGCTCTTGATGGGGAGCACAAAGGATCCGTATTCGGCGCGATCGATCAGAATGTTGAGCGCGATCGGACCTGGCACGCGCGAGGTGCGCCTGATCGACGCCATCGGGCACGGAACGGTGCTCTTGTCGCGCGATTCCAGCTTGGTCGGCGCGTTGGTGGACTGGTTCAAACGAACACTATAATGATTGAACCTTGAAACTCGAGTCTGTCGTCTACGCCATTGCCGGTATTTTCTTCGGCCTGATCGCCGGCTGGATTATTGGAAGCCAGCAGGCCGCAATGTCGCCGCGTGCCAACGTCGCGCCTGTTGCCCAAAACGCCGCGCCTGCCTCAGTACCGTCAGGATCCGTTCCAGGGACACCTCCACCGGCGATGCTGGACGAATCGAAAGTGCAGGCGCTGCGAGCCGTGGTCGAGCGTGATGCGAAGAACGCCGTGGCCCGCGCGCAGCTCGGAAACCTCTACTACGATGCCGGCCGCTACACCGACGCCATCAAGTGGTACGGCGAGTCGTTGGCGATCGATCCGAAAGCGGTGGACGTCAGCACGGATCTCGGCGTCAGCTACTACTACAACAACCAGCCGGACCTGGCGATCAAACAGCTCGAGCAATCCTTGAAGCTCAACCCGAAGCACACGAAGTCACTGCTGAACATGGGCGTCGTGCGCGCGTTTGGCAAGCAGGACCTGAAGGGCGCCACCGAGGTGTGGCGCCGTCTGGTCGAGATCGCGCCTGAGAGCCCGGAAGGGCGCCAGGCGAAACAGGCGCTCGACAGCCTGTCATCCGCCCACGGAAACGTGCAATGAGCCAGCGGGCGGAGGATGCGTGTCGCGCCGACATCGTCGAAGTCGGCCGGCGCATGTACGCCCGCGGCTACGTGGCGTCGAACGACGGCAACATCAGCATCAGGCTCGACGACAGCACAATCCTGACGACGCCGAAAAGCGTGTCGAAGGGATTCATGACGGTCGACATGATGGTGGTCGTCGACCTCGATGGAAAGAAGATGCGCGGGACGCGCGACGCTTCCTCCGAGCTCCTGATGCACCTCGAGGTGTATAGGAACCGGCCCGATGTGCGTGCGGTGGTGCACGCCCATCCGCCGACGGCTACCGGATTCGCAGTCGCCGGGATTCCGCTCGACCGCGCGGTACTCGCCGAAGTGATTACGACGCTCGGAAGCATCCCCATTGCCGAGTACGGCACGCCGTCAACTCCTGAACTGCCTGCGGCCGTGCGGAAATACATCAAGGCGCACGACGGATTGCTGCTCGCCAACCACGGCGCGCTCACCATTGGCGCCGACGTGTACGCCGCGTACTACAAAATGGAAACGATCGAACACTTCGCGAAGATCAGCCTGGTCACGCGGCAACTCGGCCGCGAGAACCTGTTGTCGCGCGAGGAGGTTGAGCGGCTTCAGCAGCTGCGCGGCAACTATGGCATCAAGGCACCCGCGCCGATCTGCGCGGATGGATCGGAGCAGACGAATGCGGATCAGGCAGAGTGCCAGATCATCGAAGCGCCCGCATCACGCGCGAGGCTCGTCCCCACCGATCCTTCGACAAGCTCAGGGTCGTTCCGAGCGGAGTCGAGGAGCGATCCGGCGGATTTGGACGGGGAAATTCGGCTATCATACCGCGAGCTTACGGCTCTCATCGAAGACGCCGTGAAGGCTCTATTGGGAGGTCAGCATGGGTGAGGCGCTCGGCATGGTCGAAACCAAAGGACTCGTCGCAATGATTGAAGCGGCGGATGCAATGGTGAAGGCCGCCAAGGTAACCCTGGTCGGTTGGGAGAAGATCGGCGCAGGGTACGTGACCGCCATCGTGCGCGGTGACGTGGCCGCGGTAAAGGCGGCCACCGATGCGGGCGCGGCGGCGGCGCGGCGGGTTGGTGAGCTCGTCTCGGTGCATGTCATTCCGCGTCCACACGCAAATCTCGAAGACGCGCTGCCGATTGGCAAGTCCGGGGTGAAAGTATAAATAGTCGGCAGTCGGCGGTCGGCAGTCAGGAGTCGACTGAGGACTGAGGACTGAGGACTGAGAGTGACGACTGCTGACTGCCGACTATTGACTGACGACTGCTGACTGCTGACTGACGACTGATCAATGATTCTGGCCAAAGTGGTCGGCACTGTCGTGGCGACCCGCAAAGATCCCCGACTCGTGAGCAGCAAGCTGCTCATCGCGCGCCCGATGGATCCCAGAGGCAAGCCCGAAGGTAGCTATGTCGTGGCGATTGATACGGTCGATGCCGGATTCGGCGAGACCGTGCTCATCGTCAGCGGCAGCTCTGCCCGAATGGCCGCCGGCCTGAAGGACTGTCCCGTCGATGCAGCTATCGTGGGGATAGTGGATAGTGTCGAAATCGATGACTAGGCAGATCGTCGATCAACGCAAGATCCGGAGCGTCGGCGCCGCCTCTGCCTGGCAGGGCGACGGGTGCCAGGCTACGGCGAGCCTCGCCGAAGCGAAGCGAAGGCGGGATGGCAGCGCGTGGGGGTGGCTACGGCACCCCAACGCGGGTGCCGCGTTGGGGACCCCGCGCCCCACGCGAACTAAATAAAGAAGACCAACGATGCAACTAGGTCGCGTGATCGGCAATGTCGTGCTCACGCTAAAGAACGACACGCTCGAGGGCGTGACGCTACTGCTCGTCCAGCCGTTGTCGTCTTTGCGCGAGCCGGTCGGCCGCGTCATCGTGGCGGCTGATTCGGTCGGCGCCGGCGCCGGTGAAGAAGTGTTCTTCGTGCGCGCCAAAGAAGCGAGCTTTCCG
Organism: Vicinamibacterales bacterium; assembly: GCA_963761975.1. Classification (GTDB taxonomy): domain Bacteria; phylum Acidobacteriota; class Vicinamibacteria; order Vicinamibacterales; family JAMQPK01; genus JAMQPK01. The sequence continues at coordinate 235,177 of CAVXIR010000006.1, read as the reverse complement.
TTCTATCCGGTCGAAGTGCCGGTCGACGCCGGAATCGTCGGTATTGTCGACCACTGGGATCTTGGGTAAAAAAGGAAGCTTATGATCCTCGCGCGCGTCACCGGCACGCTCGTTGCGACGCAGAAAAATCGTAAGCTCGAAGGTGCGAAGCTTCTGCTCGTGCAGCCACTGACGCTCGACGACACGCCGCGCGGACCTGAGTTGCTCGCGGTCGACGGTGTTGGCGCGGGCGTTCACGAAAAAGTCCTCATCGTGCTCGAGGGACGAGCGGCGAGCGAGGCCATCGGCAAGAAAATGGCACCCGTGGACGCCGCCATTATCGGCATCGTAGACAGCGTGGATCTCGGATGAACGAACAGGACGTTCGCGCTCTCGTCCGCGAAGCGATCGAGAGGCACCTGGGAAGGCCGGAAAAAAGAGGTCGGGAGGGGTTTTCTACCGATCTGCGGGAAAACCCGTCCCGACCCCGTTCGTCGCATCCCAGCCACATTATGCTGACAGTCCTTCCCGGCAGCGACATGCACGATGGCACGTGCGTCATCGAACCGGCAGTGCGCTGCAACCATTGCGGCTTCTGCCAATCGTACGGACATTAGGCATGACGAAGCCCTCGATCCTCGTCACCTACAAGCTGCCGTCATCTGCGGTCGAACCGCTTGCCGCGATCGGTGATGTGGAAGTCTATCGAGACGGTGTCCTGACGAAGGACGATCTCATCCGCCGTGTGAAAGGCAAGCACGCGCTGGTCGTCGCGGCGCTCGACAAGATTGACAAAGACGTCGTCGATGCCGGCAGCGACTTGAAAATCATCTCGAATGTCGCCGTTGGGTACAACAATCTCGATGTACCGTACGCCCGCTCGAAGGGCATCATCCTTACGAATACGCCAGACGTGTTGACTGATTCGACCGCTAACATGGCGATGACGCTGATCCTTGCGGTCACGCGGCGAATTGTGGAAGGCGATCGGCTGGTGCGCCGAGGTGAGTGGAAGGGATTTTCGCTCGACTTCATGATCGGATCAGAAATCCGCCAGCGGCAGCTCGGCATCGTTGGCCTCGGCCGGATCGGCCGCGCGGTCGCGGAAAAGGCGAGCCACTTCGGAATGAACGTCGCGTATCACAATCCGTCCGCGAGGTCCGTTCCGGGGTATCAGAGCATGTCGCTCGACCATCTTCTGGCCACATCGGACGTGGTGTCGCTCCATGTGCCGCTTTCGCCTCAGACGAAGCACTTGATCGACCGGTACTGCGTTGTCGCGAATGAAGCGGTCGGCGTACCTCGTGAATACGTCGCGCGGACCGGTTGTCGACGAAGATGCGCTCGCCTGGGCGTTGCGCGAAGGGATTATCAAAGGCGCCGGCCTCGACGTCTACGAAGAAGAACCAAAGATTCACCCGGGCCTGCTCGCGCTCGAGAGCGTGGTGCTCGTGCCCCACATGGCGAGCGCCACTGCGGAGACGCGAGCGGCGATGTACGATCTCGTGGCGCAGAATGTCGTCAATGTCCTTAGCGGCCAGCCCCCGATCACGCCGATCCCGTAAGCGGCGTCAGGCGCAACTGTCCCGGAAACGGAGAATCGCCCCCGACCCCAAGTTGGTCGAGCAGGTCATGCGGCGGCTGTCAGTCGCCATCACAGGCCTCGAGCTTCCCGCCGTCGAGAAGATTTCCGAATCGCGCGCGGAAGATCCGTTTCAGGTCACCATTGCGACGCTGCTTTCCGCCCGTACACAAGACGCAACCACGTACGCGGCGTCCGAGCGCCTCTTCAGGCGGGCGAGCACACCGCACGCGATGGCGAAGCTGACCGTCAAGCAGATCGAGAAGCTGATTTATCCGGTCAGCTTCTACCGGTACAAAGCGCGCTATATCAAAGCGACCTGCGCGAAACTGTTGACCGACTTCGATGGCAGGACGCCATGTACCATGGAGGAACTGCTCACGCTGCCGGGGGTTGGCCGCAAGACCGCAAATCTCGTGCTCATCCTCGCGTATCAGAGCCAGCAGAATATCTGCGTCGACACGCACGTCCATCGGATCGCGAACAGGCTTGGTTGGGTACACACAAAGACACCCGAAGAAACCGAGCAGGCCTTGTACCGGGCGACCGAGGCGCGGTGGTGGCCATACATCAATCTGTATCTGGTGACATGGGGACAGAACGTGTGCCGGCCTGTCTATCCACGGTGTGCGGCGTGCGCGATCAAGGACCTCTGCCCCAGGATCGGCGTGACGACTATCAGCCGGACGGTGCCGGAAAGTTATCCTCTGGATCCGGCCAGCGCTTCCGAATCAGATACGTAATCGCAATCGCAAGCCCGTATCGTCGCGGGATGGTGACCAGCAGGGGCAGTGCGAGTGACCCGAAAAACACGAGGCCCATCCAAAAACTGCTCACACGAAATCCGAAGAAAAGAAAGACGATACCGATGCCGATGGGAATCCGATCGGTGACGATCCAGACCCACCACACATCGCCGTAGTCCCGCTCGTACAGAAACCCGCAGGCCGGGCAATGTCGATGCGGTTTGTTCCAGCTGATGAACAGCGGTCCCTGTCCGCAGTGAGGGCACCGCTTGCTCCAGCCCCTGCGGATGGCTTTCCAGAACTCTGTGCGGGAAATGCTCACTCCATCCTGGGAGACGCGCGTGGTTGAGGCGTGCTTGCGCCGATGGTAGCGCTGTAGAGCAGGAGATCTGCAGGTATTTCGACGGCCACGGAGGGCCGAATCATCCGCGGCCGCGGCGGTGCCTCCGGCCATGCCAGCACGACATCTCTTGGATCCGGATAGTAAGTCATGACGAGCATCTCACCCATGACGACGAAGGCGGCGAAGGTGAAAGCCATGCCGACGGCAAACGCCACGCGCAGAGCGCGGAGACGCCATTTTCGCGCAGATGCGCTCTCGTCCAATAGCGCGCGATTGGAATTGGCGCGCAACGTGAGGATCGGCGTGTACGGTGTGCCATGCCCGCGGGCCACGGACAAGGCGATGGGTGAATGCAGATCATTCGGAATGCCGTTGACGTCCAGCCCTGAAAGGTCGGGCGCAGGGCTAGTGGACGGCAGTCCCGGCAAGGTCGGCGGAGCATGGGGCTCAGGCGCCGTATCTGGGCGCGGCGCCGCCTGTGGCAACGCCGCATGTGGAGCTGGCGCTGTTGGTGGAACGAGCGGAGCCTGGGGCTCGGGCGCCGCATCTGGGCGCGGCGCATCCTCTGGCAGCGCAGGCGGCGCATCCTCTTGCAGCGCAGCAAGTGCAGCTGGCGCAGCTTGTGGAACGGGCGGCGCCTGGGGCTCCTGCATAGTATCTGGCGGTGCAACCAGATCTGGATGTGGAGCCGCCGGCTCAGGTGCCGGCGTGGGTGCTGCCTCGGACGTGGTCGCGTGTGGCGGCTCGATTGCCGGCACGGGTGGTAGTAGCTCGAGTGTGGCCGCTGGTGACGGCTCGAGTGTAGCCTCGGGTGGCGGCTCGAGTGTGGCCGCGGGTGCTGCCTCGGATATCAGTGCGAGTTCTGGCTCGGATGTAGGCGCGGGTGGCTCGAGTGTTGGTTCAGGCGCCGGTACGGGTGGCGCGGCTGTCACCTCAGGTGTCGGAGCGAGTGTCTCGTCCGGCGCCGGTGCGGCCGTGAGATTACCGACACCAAGCTCTTCAATCGACCGCGCGATCTCCGACGGATCGATCGCGTTCTTTCGCTGAAGATGCGCGAGGTACAGCGCACGATCGCAGATGAGATTGATGAGGCGTGGAACGCCGCCCGACGCGTGGAACAGAGCGTCGACGGCGAGAGGAGTGAAGTACACGCGGTCATCGGTCCCACCGGCGACTCCGAGCCGATGCGAGATGTATCCGGACACGGCCTCTCGAGTCAGCGCTTGCAGGGTGCAGCGAGCCGAGACTCGCTGGTCGAGCTGCCGCAATTCTGGCAGCTTCAGCTTGGCGCGCAACTCCAGCTGGCCGACCAGCACCACCTGAAGCAGCTTCTCTGGCGATTCCAGGTCGGACAGAATGCGAATCTCTTCGAGAAGCGGCGGCGAAAGATTCTGCGTTTCATCGATGATGAGCACCGCAAAGGCCTGCAGCGGCACCAGCGACTTCAGGAAATCGTAAAGGGGATAGCTGAGGTCCGAGGGTGATGCGCCGTTCAGCTTCCCGCTCTTGAGGTCGTCGACCGACATGGCGCCGAACTCGATGAGCATCCGCTTGAGCAGATCCTCGCGCGTGATAAACGGATCGGGCACGAAGGTCGTGAACGTCTTCCGGTCGAGTTTTTCGAGTACCGCCCTGCAAAGCGTGGTTTTGCCGGTGCCGATGTCTCCGGTGAGGACGATCAGACCCTCGCGCCTGCGAATGGCGAGAAGCAGATCGTCAAACGTCTTCGCATGCTCCGAGCTTCTGTAGAGAAATCTCGGATCGGTCGACAGGCTGAACGGCTTTTCCCGAAGGCCGTAGTACGGCTCGTACGTGAGGAGAGATGACGATCCGCTGAATGTTCTGGTGAACGTCGGGGCGGGGTACTTGTCCACGTCTATTCGCGCACGAACTGCAGGAGCCCTGTGGAGACGATCGAAGCCGTTTCAGGATAGCGCTCGACGAATTCCCTCGGGTATACCCCGGTCACGGGCTCACCAAGCTGCTTCTTGATCATCACGGCGTTGACCACCGCCTTCGATGCGAAGTGGTTGTTGAAATACAGGTAAAACTTCCTGACCAGCCGGCGCGCGGCACCGGCCGTGTCGGCAAATGACTTCAGCTCGGCGGCGGAATACAGATAGTTGTATCGATCCTCGGACTTGTCGTGTTTCCACCACTGCGCGGCATTTCGTCCATGCAGGCGCATGTAGTAGAAGCCTGTAATGTTTGGCAGCTGATTCTGTCGGATAGACACCTTGAACTTGGGCTCGTCAATCTGTGCAAGCGCGGCGTTGTGCGAGTTCAGCAGCGACAGTGTGGTCGGGAAGTTGTCGCTCCAGCTTCGGTGCCGGAGCTCGACCGCGACAGGATAATCGCGAAAGCGCTGCAGAAGCCCATCGAGATATCCCTGCGACTCGGCCGTCAGCTTGAAGCTCGGTGGAAATTGCGCGAGGAGCGCCCCAATCCTCCCGGCCGCGGCGAGCGGCTCGATGCCCCGCCGGTATTCGTCGATCGCCTGCAGGTCGAGCGGCGGCACGCTCGACTTATCGGCATGTGTCAGTCCCCGGAACAGCTTCAGGGAGAACTCGAAGCCCGCCGGCGTACGGTCGACCCAGGTCTGGGCGACCAACGCCCGGGGCTGGCCGTAGAAAGTGCTGTTGATCTCAACCGTGTCGAAGTGTTCAGCGTAGTACGCAAGCTCGTCGAATTTGGGCTTTGCCGCCCCTTTGGCCCGACGGCCCTTCCGGGTGGGCGGATAGAAAATGCCGTTCCACGTGCCACGGCCAGACGGATAGTTCCAGCCCGACGTGCCAATCCGGAAGTTACTCACACCTCATTCTAACGTCTACAATTGGACGTGAACGGGCGTTGCAGCCCCCCGATGAACGGGAGCGGGTGTTGGGGCCCCGCGACTAAAGACGTGCTCAGCATCAACGAGATTTTTTATTCAATTCAGGGCGAATCGACCTACGCAGGCAGGCCGTGCGTGTTTGTACGTCTTGCCGGGTGCGACCTTCGATGCACGTGGTGTGACACGGCTTACGCGTTCAGCGAAGGGCAGAAAATGTCGGTTGAGGAGGTCCTGCAACACGTTGATAGCTATGGAAGCCCGCTCGTGGAGGTCACCGGCGGCGAGCCGCTGTTGCAGGACGATGTCTATCCCCTCATGGAGAAGCTTCTTGACCGCGGGCGGACGGTGCTGCTCGAAACAGGCGGGCAGGTCGACGTCAGCCGCGTCCCCGGTGCCGTCGTGAAAGTCATGGACGTAAAATGCCCCGCGAGCGGGGAGTCGGACAAAGTCGAATGGGCCAATATCGACAGGCTGGGATCGCGCGACCAGGTGAAGTTCGTCATCCAGGATCGTGTCGACTACGAGTTTGCCCGCGACATCGTGACGCGCCACGTACTCGATCGCCGCTGCGCAGCCGTGCTGTTTTCTCCGGTCCACGGCGTGCTCGATCCGAAGGACTTGTCCGAGTGGATTCTCGAGGATCGGCTGCCCGTTCGGCTTCAATTGCAGATCCACAAACATATCTGGGGTGCAAATGTCCGCGGCGTCTAGCAAGGCCGTCCTGCTCCTGAGCGGTGGGCTGGACTCGTACACCGCTGGCGCGGTTGCACGCGAGGCGGGATTCGATATTTACGCGCTGACGATCAAATATGGCCAGCGTCACGCACGCGAAATCCTCGCATCCCGGAAGGTTGCAGAAGCGCTCGGCGCGAAAGCGCATCGAGAGCTGGCTGTTGATCTTGCCGCGCTCGGTGGCTCGGCGTTGCTCGGCGACGGCGAGGTGCCGAAGGACGGGCTCGATCCGAACGTCATCCCCTCGACCTATGTCCCCGCACGCAATACAGTAATGCTGGCGCTTGCACTCGCCTGGGCCGAAGTGCTGAGGGCTTACGACATCTTCATCGGCGTCAATGCGCTCGATTACTCCGGGTATCCCGACTGCCGGCCGGAGTTCATCGAGGCGTTCGAGCATGCGGCTTCACTCGCGACCAAGGCCGGCGTCGAAGGTGCCCGGTTTCGCATTCAGGCGCCGCTCTTGTCGATGACGAAGGCGCAAATCATCACGCGCGGCATGGCGCTGGGCCTCGACTACAGTCTGACGCATAGCTGCTACGACCCGCTCCCGGCCGGGACGCCGTGCGGCCGCTGCGACAGCTGCATCCTGCGCGCGCGCGGCTTCGAGGAGGCAGGCGTCAAAGATCCGTTGGTGGCTCATGTCTTCTGATCGCCTGTATTACACCGATGCCTATCTCGTCGAATTCGATGCTGTCGTGCGCGACGTGCAGCGCAGAGACGACCGTTGGCGTGTGACGCTCGACCGAACGGCGTTCTACCCGACGTCAGGAGGCCAACCGTTCGATACTGGCACCCTCGGTGAAGCGATCGTGACAGAGGTGGTCGACGAGGAGGACGGGACGATCGTCCACTTCGTGGATCGTGAGATTGAGAAGAATTCGCGCGTCCGTGGCCATGTCGACTGGAACCGGCGCTTCGATCACATGCAGCAGCACACCGGCCAGCACCTTCTGTCTGCCGCCTTCGAGCACGAGGCGGGTGCAAAGACCGTCAGCTTTCATCTTGGCGTGTCGGCCTCGACCATTGACCTCAACAAGGAGCTGTCGGCGGGCGAGGTCGCGCGCGTGGAAGATGTAGCCAACAAGGTGCTGTGGCAAGACCACGAAGTATGCGTCAAGTTCGTCACGGCCAGCGAGGCGGCAAAGCTGCCGCTTCGAAAGGAACCTGCGCGAGAAGGAGAACTCCGCCTCATCGAGATCAAGGACTACGATCTCTCGGCCTGCGGCGGCACCCACGTGAGACGCACGGGCGCAATCGGCATGATTGCGATCTCCGGCTTCGAGCGGTTCAAGGGCGGCCTTCGCGTCGAGTTTGTCTGTGGCGCTCGCGCTCTACGCGTGTATCGTGCGCTCGACCATGCCGTGGCCGGGAGCGTCCGACTGCTTTCAGTGCTCCCTGACGAACTGCCGTCAGCCATCGAAAAGCTGCAGGCCGCTGGACGCGGTCACCAGAAAGAGAAGGAAGCGCTGTATGAACGGCTTGCTTTCCACGAAGCTGCGAGCCTGATCTCGTCCGCTCAGAAAGTCGGCGAGACGAGGCTCGTCGCCGCGGCCGTGTCCGGTTGGGATGCCTTTGGCTTGAAGAGACTCGCGTCGGCCATCGTGACCAGACCTGCGACAACGGCCGTGCTGCTCACCTCTGAATCTCCCTTCCTGATTGTCGTGTCTCGCTCGCAGGATCTTCCGTTCGACACAGGTGCCGTTCTGAAGAAATTAATCGAGCGTTTCGGCGGCAAAGGTGGGGGCAAGGGCGCGATAGCGCAGGGCGGGGGACTGACCGGGGAGCCGCACCTGATTCTTGACGCGGCCCTGGGAGAGATCAGTCGACAGTCGCAAGTCGACAGTCGCTAGTCGCAAGTCGACGTCGCAAGTCGCAAGTCGATGCTCATCAACCATGTCGAAATCACAGTCACTGCCAGACGACGTGCCGAGTCCGATCGACTTCCGGAACATGTCAGACGCGCGGACATGGACTGCGGCCGCCATGTTGAAACGCCCAGTGCGGTACGACGTGTTCAAGCTGATCGTTGAAGAGCTGCGCGGTCTTCGTTCAACGCCGCTATCGGTTCTCGAGCTCGGCTCCGGCCCTGGATTTCTGGCACAGCAAATTATCAACGACTTGGAAGCGGTCGCCTACATAGCGTTCGACTCTTCAGCGGCGATGCACGCACTTGCAAAAGAACGGATCGGCGCCGCGGCCGAAGGGGTTCGGTTCCTGGTAGGCGATTTCAGGGCACCTCAGTGGACGGTAGGTCTCGCCAGGGTCGATGCCGTGGTAACTGTGCAGGCGGTTCACGAGCTGCGACATAAGCGTCATGTCCCTGGACTTTATGGCCAAATCGCTCGCATCTTGCAGCCGTCTGCGGTTTTCTTGATGTGTGACCATTACGTCGGGGAAGGGGCGATGAGCGACCAAGTGCTCTTCATGACAGTGGATGAACACGAAGCCGCTTTACGCGCTGCGGGATTCACGTTTCGTTCGTTGATTCAGGCGGACGGGCTTGTGCTGTATCGGGCACAACTACCCGCACTGCCGGACTGTCGCGACTCACCTGCTCTTTGACTCCTGGACTCGTTGATTTCTGATTCTTCGACTCCTGGACAGTCCCGACTCCACCGACTCCCGACTCTTCATCGCTTTACTGCCCAGGCAATGAACCGTTCCGTATAGCTCAGTGCGATCTGCCGTCCCATCCCATTGGGAACGGCATCGAACGAGTGCTCAGACCACGGCAACTCCAGTAACACGGAAGTTGCGCCCGCCTTTTTCAGCGCTGCGTCAAGCATGCGGCCGAAGCGCGCTTCGACGATGTGATCGCGCGTGCCATAGAGGCTCAACGTCGGGGCAGAAGCCTGGCTGACCCAACTGATCGGCGAAGCGTGTTTATAGTGCTCCGGCTTCTGGTTCGGCGTGCCGCCGATGAAGGCTTCCAGGATGCCGCGAACGTTAGCTGGATCGGGCTGTGGCGGATGGCGCCACCCGTCATCGAGATCGACGGGCCCGTAGTAGTTCACCACGCCGCGAATGGCGGAGGGTCCCTCCTGATAGGCAAGACGCATGGCCAGCTGTGCGCCGGCCGAGCGTCCGACCACAACGATTCGGGTGGGATCGGCGCCGAACTTCGGGGAGTCGTTCAATATCCAGTGCAACGCGGTCCGGACGTCGACGATTTGCTCCGGCCATTGCCATTCGGGTGCATGGCGATAGTCGATCGCCACCACGACGTAGCCGCGCTGTGCGAAGTGCCGTGAAAACCACTCTTGATTCGTCGGGGCTCCCCGCTGCCATGATCCCCCGTAAATCTGCATGATGACCGGATAGGTTCCCGCAGCTGGAGGTCCATACACATCGAGCGACAGCGGCACGCCGTCGGCCTTCGAGAACGGGACGTTGCGGGTGACTCGAATTTCGCCGGGCATCGCCGCAGGCGGGGTGGTGGTCGTCTGGGCGATGCCGCGATCGAATGCATTGAGCGCAATCGGAAGCTGAACGACGGGCACGAGCGACAGCAGCGACGCCGTGGCCGCAAACACGAGAGCGAGCCTTGCGGTGTTGTTCTTCGTGGCAGACCGAGCCGAGACGGCCGAGAGCAGGACGCCGGCGGCGAGCAGAATCGGGCTTATTTCGGGAGATCCGACCGTCAGCGGCAGAAGCAGCGAGTGGGGCGATGGAATCAGGATCCAGGACGAAAGGAACAGCAGAGCCGCGGATGCTGCGAGCACGAACCAGATTGCCAGCCTGAGCACGCCGGAATTATGGCGTATGGGCGGCAATCAGTGCGCGGGTGGCCGCGCGCGCGTGCCTGGCCACCAGCTCGGCCGGTTGAACGGCCGACATTGCCGCGGCACCCTCGAGAATCAAGACGAGTGAGGAGGCGAGCATGTCGGGTGATTTCATCCCGGCGCGTTTCGCGAACTGTGCGAGAAGTCCATGAAGCCACAGTTTATGGGCACGGGCGAGCTCGCGCGCCTGCGATGAATCCGGCGCCTGGACGGCCGCAATGACCAGCGGGCAGCCGTGGAACCCTTCCGAGGTCAGCATCTCCGCGTGAACAAGGAGCACCGCCATCAGCTTCTCTGCCGGATCGTGCTCCTCCGCGGCGCGCTGCTCGATACGCTGCCGTATCTGTTCTCCCCGGCGCTGCAGCGTCTCGAAGACCAGCGCATCTTTGGATCCGAAGAGGTTGTAGATGGTCGGTTTGGTGAGTCCGGCCTGATCGGCGACCTTGTCAGCGGTAATAGCGTGCAACCCCTCCCGGTAGAACAGCTCACCGGCCGCATCCATAAGCCGCTCACGGTTAGTCGGATACCGCGTCATAAACTCGTGACTTGACAGAGTATACCGCCCGGTAAACACTTTTACCAATCAGTAAGATTGATGACCTGGTTCCAAGGTCCTGTTCCGGTTCCGCGTTCGCGGTGCGCTAGAATCCCAGGCATTAGAAAAGATGGTGTCTCGAGCCGTCGCGGTTGAACCAGGGAACCGTCTCGGGTCTCGCTTCACCGAAGGATTTTGCGGGGACCCTCTAACCTATGAACCTCATGCCTGACGAGCCGCGAAGGGTCACCTTGAGCGACAAGGCGCTCGTGCGCCGTCTGCTCGCCGGCGAAGAGGCAGCCTTCCGGCAGTTTTTCGACGGTCACTTCTCCCGTCTCTACCGGTTCGCGCTGAGGCGCACCGAAGGCAACCACGACGCCGCGGAGGAGATCGCGCAGAAAACGCTCATCACGGCGATGCGGAAGCTGCAGACATTTCGGGGGGAGGCAACGTTGTTCACGTGGCTCTGCGCGATCTGCCGCCGCGAAGTGTCCGCCTGGCGGGTGGCGCGAGGAAGGCATTCGGCGCTGATGCTCTCTGAGGACGCGCCGGAAATCCAGAATCAACTCGCCGCGCTGGCCTCAGTCGCGGCGCAACAGCCGGACGAGGCGTTCGATCGCGGCGAGACCGCGCGGTTAGTACAGGTAGCGCTCGACCTTCTGCCCGGCAGTTACAGTGAAGTGCTCGAGTGGAAGTACATCTACGGCCTGACCGTCGCAGAAATCAGCGAGCGGATGAGTACTGGTCCGAAGGCCGTCGAGTCGTTGCTCGGCCGCGCACGACGATCATTCCGCCAGGTGTTCTCAGTGTTGGCCCACGGGCAGGTGGTGTATGACTCATAACCGCGATCCAGTGGCCGAGCTTCTCCGCGCCGCAGGCCCGCGCGAAACCGCACCCGCAGAGCGTGCACGCCGTGTCGAAGAGGCGGTGCGGCGCGAATGGCAGGACGTCGTGCAGCAGCGGCTTGGCCGGCGACGCGCCGCCTGGATCGCGGTGAGCTGCCTCACGAGTGCCGCACTGATTGCGCTGGTATTGCACGCGCACGTCGGCCAATCCGCACCGGAAGCGGCTGAGGCGCCCTCACCGTTTCCACGTCAGCCGTATGTCACACGAACGGCCGCTTCCCCGAGCGTTGGCTCGTATTTTCGTGTGAACAACGAAGACCGCCCACCCGATCGGGGCGTGCCACGCCATATGCTTGTGAGTTACGCGTTGGAGACGAGATGATCGCCCGCGATGACGATCAGGTGATGCTGAGCCGTTTGGTCGGCTGCTGGCAGGGCACGATGCTGCATCGGACCGCCGCCGATCAACCGTTTTTCCACCTCCCGGGCACCTCGGAGAATCGGTGGGTGCTCGGCGGCCGTTTTGTGGAGATGAGCTTGCGGGCCGGCACCGGGGGTAACAGCTGGTCTGCTGTGTTCTATATCGGAGTCGAGCGCGGCGAGCGTCGTCACGTGCTGGTTTCGCTCGAACCTGGCGACCGCCGGATTACCACGCGTCTCGGGGAGTGGACACACGATCGCGAGAGCCTCGTGATGACGAGCCATCAGTCGCGCGCGGTATGCGACATGTCGACGCCGGGACAGCTGAAGCTGGAGTTGTCGGACGAGGCCGCACCAGGTCAAGAGTTCATCCGATTCAGGGCCGAATACTGCGCAGCAGAAAACGCACCGGCGGTTGCGAAACCGGTCGTGGCGAGGCAGCGACGATTCGTTATCGCCTAGTGAATGTGGCGAGACGGACCAGCGCGCTGTCTGCCGCCGCATCGATTGTGCCGCTCGCGGCGGTGAAGTTGTTCGCTATCATCGAGAACACCAGCGTCTCGCCATCGGCCGTTTCGACGTAGCCGGCAATCGCCCTGACATTGTCGACGGTCCCGGTCTTCGCGCGGACCTTTCCTTCAGCAGGCGTGCCTGCAAGGCGTCGGGCGAGTGTGCCGTCGCGCCCGGCGATCGGCAGCGATTCGACGAACGCGGATGTATGCCTCGAATCAGTCCGCATGACCTGCAGGATTCGAACGAGCGCTTGTGACGTGACGTAGTTGTATCGCGAGAGCCCGGAGCCATCCGCGATGACGCAACTTTCGTCTGCGATGTTCCATCCTTTCAGAACCTCGCGCACGCGCGTTGCGCCCATTGAACTCGTCGCACCCGCACCTATCGCACCCATCGCACCTGACGCACCTGTCGCACCCATATTCCGTAGCAGCATTTCAGCGTACTGGTTCTGGCTCACCTTCATCATCGACGAAACAAGCTGTCGAAGCGGGGGAGATTTGTGAGACACGAAGGTGCGTGCCTGGGCCAGGTCGGGCTTCGACTCGAGCTCGTCGATATCGATGGCGTCGCCGTTCACCTGCACGCCTTCCGCGACCAGGGCATGCCGGAAAGCCGACGCAAAGAAAAGCGTCGGGTTGTCGACCGAGGCCGTCCGGACAAAGGGTGCGGCCTTGGCGGGAATCTGGCCCTGCACGATGACCCGCGTTGAGCCCGGGTGGCGCTGCAGCGTCAGCGTGCCGGTTCCCGACTCGACAACCGTCACGAGTTGATTGTCAATCTGCACGCCGCTGCCTTCGGGCCGGACTTGAATCGCCACAGGCATTCCGGTCTCGGTTCCGGCGCGAATGACAAGATCGACCGATCCTTCGTTGTATTCAAGTGCGCCGACCGGCGCCGAATACCCGTACGGCAGGTTGTCGAGCGTCCAGCCATTGCCCATACCGCGATCGTCGAACACGTCATCATCGCCGATGATGCCGCCTTCAATCCGTGTGATTCCTGCTTCACGCACCTGTCGAGCGAGTGTCCGCAGTGTGCCAGGCGTGTCGCTCCGCTCGCTGATGCTGGGATCCCCGCCGCCGACGACGATGAGATCGCCGCGCAGGACGCCATGGTCGATTGGGACGGTACTCACGACTTTGGTTTCGAACCGATAGTCCCAGCCGAGCAGTTCCCCCGCTGTCGCAGCCGTCACGATTTTCATCGTCGAGGCCGGCATCATCAGCTTGGCATCGTTGAGCGCGTACAGGCTGGCGGACGAATCTGCGGCTGTGACGAGCACGCTCCAGAAGGAGCGCTCGAACTGAGGAGCCGTAAAAACCCTGGTCAGATCGGTATGCAGGCGATCGGCTGGAGTTGTCGAGGCGACACCGGCGGGCGGCGTGACCGCAACGGTTTTCGGCGTGCCACATCCACAAAGGACGAGAACGGCGGCCAGCGCAACAGCGGCGCGTGTCACCAGTTCATTCTACTGAATGGCGTCGAGCTTCTTGATCGCGGCTTCGTATTTACCCGCCTCAAGCTTCAACGCGCCGGGCTGATCGGCGCGAGCGGCGAACACGGCTGCTCCGGCCATGCCCATCGTGACCCGTTCCTCTTTCTTGCCGTCATCGAACTTCACGACGATGACCGCTGCCGGTGCGTTGTGGCCGGTTGGCGGGCCGGCTCGCTCCACGAAGCTCTCGGCTCGAAGGTTCGACAAGTCGAGCAGCATGCCCTCTAAGTTGCTCGAATCGACGGCTTTTTCGGCCGGGGCAACCTGTTTCCACGTATCGACTGCGTTTTCGCCGGTGCCTTTCACGCGTTCAAACGCCCGCGTCGCGCCGCCGCGCGTCACTTCGAAACGTGTGGTGTTGTACGGACGGAACTCGAACACTTCTTTCCGCCGCAAATCGTCGACCTTTTTCTTGAGCTCGGCGGCGACACCGTTGTTCACGCTGAAGACGGCGGCCTTCGAGGCGTCACGCGCCCAGACAGAGGAAGGGTCGGCCTCGTTGCCGAGCTCGAACCTGACTGATGATGTGCCCATGCCGATTGTGGCCACCACTTGCGGTTTGTCGAGGCCGTACTGCTTCAGGTCTTTGAGATCGTCCGGACGATCTTTCAGCGCGGTCATCTGGGCCGACTGCAGCTGGCCGAGCAGCCCGTTGACGCTGACGAAATCGGCGGGGGCTTGAAGGGGTTTCGCGAGCTTCCACTCCTCGCCCGTTTTTTCGAGCCGGATGGTCTGTGCGCCAGAAGCGAGCTCGAGCGAGTCGACTTTGCTTTCGTCGAACGCGAGCGCGGTTTTGTCGCGGAAGTCGAAGGTCGACTTGTCGAGCGTAGCGTCGAGCGATGTGCCGACGAGAAAGACTCGATTCCCTGCAGGAAGCTTTGCGTACAGGCCCGTGCCGCCGGGCGTCTTGTCTCCGATGAGGATTCGTTTCGGTTCTTTCTCACCTTCGACGTGGAATGTCACATCGACGCGCGGCACTGCAAGGCCGTAGGTTTTGAGGTCGGAGGCGTTCGCGTCGACCTCACGCTCTTCTTCGAGATTCGCAAGGTTCGTCACGATGTCGCTGATGCTGTTGCGATCGGCAGGCGCGTCGATGGGCTTGACAATGGTCCAGGTATCTTTGTCTCCCTTTCGGAGTCCGGTCACCTCGCCGCCGCTCGACTTGATTTCGAGTTGAGTGATCTTGGCGGCGTCCGACGTGAAGACCTTCTTCTTGGCGTTCTCATCGGGGATCGTTCGCTTCGATTCGACGAAATACAGGTATCCGCCCAGCGCAACCGCGACCACAAAGAGAATCAGCGTCGACCGTCCGCGGCCCATTTCAGCGCCTCTTCGACCAGTTGTAAACGCCCGATCCGAGAATCAGGCCAGGGATGACGAGCAACGAGAGCCAGAACAGGTTGCGCTGCTGGTCGGCCGTCATCGTAATGCGGCGATCGCCGGAATCGCGCGGGTGAATCGAGATGAGATCTTCCTGCTGCGTCAGCCAGTTGTTCATGTTGACGAACAGATCGGCATTGCCCTGAATGCCGGCAGCCGCGTTCGATGCGAAATCGGAGTCGCCAACGACCGCGATGCGCATCTGCGGCTTCTTCGCCGCATCCGCCCCTGTCGCGGGTTTCGCTCCGTCGACCGGCTTTTCGCCTTCAGCGGGTTTATCCCCCGTAGCGCCGGCAGGCGCGGAGGGGGACGCGTCGGGTGCGTCCATGGCCAGCGACAGCGCGATCGTAATCGGCCCGCGATGATCACCCGATTTTTCGTCCAACGTCACCTTACCGCCCGAGATGAGCGCCTTCACGTCCGACTCCGACCAGCTGCGCTCGCCGGTCTGCAGCATGTTCTGGGTGTTGGCGGTCCCGAGCTCCACGCCCGCCTCGCCCTTCACCGACTGTGCAAGCGGGAACGCGGTGAGCAGCTCGAAGTTTTCGGTGACCGGATGCTGAGGATAGCCCGCGACAACAGGAACCGTTTCGTTGGCGCCCAGCAGCTTACCCATACCGCTTATGTCGATGACGACATCGTGCCCCAGCGTGATGCCCCACTCCTTCAGCAGTCCTTCGAGCACCGGCATCGGACGCGCCGACTCTCCCACTGGGGGATCGATCATGAACAGTGCTTTGCCGCCCTTCCGCAGGTAGGTGCGGATTGCGTCCACCTCCGGCTGCAAGTAATCGGTCGTCGGCCCCGCCACCACCAGCACCGACGCGTCGGCGGGCACACCTTCCGCCTGTTGAGCGAGGACGACTTTTTCCACGGTGTAGTTGTCGCGTTTCATCAGATCGACGACGCTGGCGTAGCCCGTGCGGTCGTTGCCGACGGTGTCGCGTTCGCCATGTCCCTGCACGAAATACGCCTTCGGCTGACGGCCCGTGGTGACCTTGATCAGGTTGTTGGTTAGCTCCTGTTCACGATCGCTCATGACCTTTTCACGGCGGCCCGAGTATTCCATGACCACGGTGCCGGGAGCGGCGATGTCGTATTCGCGCGCCCGGATCGGCTCCCGGTCCATGTCCACGTACTCGACCTGGATGTTCGAGCTTGCGTTCGTGTACATCGTCAGCGCATCGCGAAAGCGCTGAAAACCCCCCGGTGCTTCAAACACCAGCACTTTGACCGGCGTTTTCAGGCTGCTGAGCACTTTCATCGACTGTTCGGAGAGCGTGAAGGACCCGGCCGCCGTCAGATCCCAGCGCTTGTCGCGCCGGCTGACGGCGTAGTTGATGCCGACCAGGATGGCGAGCACAGCGATGACGCTGATGCTCAACATCGCGCCCAGCTTGGTTTCCCGCTTCTGGAACGAGCGGCCGATTTCCCGCCATTGGCTCAGCGTGTAAATACCGACGCAGACCAGACCCGCAACGGCGGCCCAGTAGGCGTACTGATCCCATTGCGGCCGGAACAAACGAATCGCAACACCGGCGAACACCAGCAGTGTGCCGATCCACCCGATAACGCCGAGAATCGTGTTAAGCATGCAGACTCACCCGCGCCAGCGTTCGCTGTCGACCGACTTCGCGGTCAGGAATAACCCGAACGTGATGAAGCTCAGGTAGTAGACGAGATGGCTCACCGCGATGACGCCTTTCGAAAAGTCGTCGAACCGTTCGGTGATGGACAACGCGCTGAGGACCTTCTGAGTGGTCGGGCCCGAGGATTCCGACATCCAGTTCAGCGTCCAGAGCATCAAAAGGGTCGCAAACGTCACCACGCCCGCGACGATCTGGTTCCTTGTCAGGCTCGAGATCAGCAGTCCAATCGACATGAACGACGCGCCCATCAGCAGCAGACCAAGATACCCCGTCAGGATCGGCTTCCATTCGGGGTTGCCGTAGATGAACAGAATGCCGATGTGTACCCACGTGACGGCGAGCATCAGCGCGTAAAGCGCCACCGCACCGAGAAATTTGCCAAGGACGATCTGTGTGTCCGTAAGCGGCGAGGTGAGGAGCAGCTCGATGGTACCCGTCCGCTTTTCCTCGGCGTAGGTGCGCATCGTGATGAGAGGCAGCAGGAACAGCGCGACGACGGCGATGTTCTGGAGCAGCGGCCGGATGGCCATGCTGTTGATGTTGATCTGGCCTGCGCCCGGCATGCCCATCTGCATGCTGGCCTGCATGAAAAACGTGATCGAGACGATGTAGAAATAACCGAACACGATGGCGAACACACCGATGAGGATGTACGCAATCGGTGAGGCGAAATAGGATTTCAATTCCTTTTGCGCAATCGTCAGCACGTTACTCATTGAACGGTCTCCTCCGTTTTCTCCTCGACCTTTTCTTCGGTCGTGAGACTGAGGAAGATTTCTTCCAGGCTCATGCGCGACGGCCGCAGCTCGAGCAGGCCCCAGTTGTTCGAGACGACGGTCCGCGCGAGATCGCGGCGGATATCGCGTCCCCGATCGCTGCTGATCTCGTACGCGACGACCCCATCGTGCGCGCTCGTCACGTTCACGGCGAGCACGCCAGGGATGGTGCGCAGCGACGGCGTCGGATCCTGACCCGCGGCGTCGACCTCCACATAGATTGTTTCCGATCCGCGCAGCCGTTCCGTCAGGTTCTTGGGGGTGTCGACGGCCACGACCCGGCCCTTATTGATGATAACCACGCGATCGCAGGTCTGCGACACTTCCGGCAGGATGTGCGTGCTGAGAACGATCGTGTGCGTGCCGGCGAGCTCCTTGATCAGCTGGCGCGTTTCGATAATCTGTTTCGGATCGAGTCCCGCGGTCGGCTCGTCGAGAATGAGCACCTCGGGATTGTGCAGGATGGCCTGCGCGAGGCCAACGCGCTGCCGATAGCCCTTGGAGAGCTTTCCGCAGTGGCGGTTGGCCATGTCGTCGACGCGCGTGCGCCGCATCGAGTCGTCGACGCGGTGCTTGCGCTCGGTCGCAGACAGTCCCTTCGTCTTGATGCGTGCGACAAACTGCAGGTATTCGCGCACCGTCATTTCGGGATAGAGCGGCGGCGTTTCAGGCAGGTAACCCGTGCGCCGCTTGGCTTCGATGGGCTGCTCGAACACGTCGAACCCGGCGACCATGGCTTTGCCTGCCGTCGCCGGCATGTAGCCGGTGAGGATGCGCATGGTCGTCGTTTTGCCGGCGCCGTTCGGCCCGAGGAAGCCGAGAATTTCTCCGCGCTCGACGCGGAACGTCAAATCATCAACGGCCGTCACGCGGCCGTAGCGTTTGGTGAGGTGCTGAACCTCAATCACCGGGCGTTCTCCATAAATGAGTCGATGTAAGCTCTTCGTAGCGGCTGCGACCGTGCCACCAACCCACAATGCTAATAGAACGGGCTCGAGAGCGGCAAGGGGCGTCGCCGCATTTTTCGTGTTGTCTTCGCTCGCGCTGATGGGTACATGGTGGTGGACCTACCGCTCGATTCCTCCTTTAGACGGACGAATCCCCCTTGCCGGCCTGCGCGAACCCGTCGAGGTGCGCTTCGACGCCTTCGCCATTCCTCATGTCTTTGCCGGATCTGACGAAGATGTCTGGCGGACGGTCGGGTATCTGCAGGCACGGGATCGTCTCTGGCAAATGGAGCTCTATCGGCGTGCGGCATCGGGCCGGCTGTCAGAACTGCTGGGCGAGGCGACAATTGCGGTCGATCAGCGATTCCTGACGCTGGGCGTGCGCCAGGCGGCAGACGCGGAATGGGCGCGTACGCCGCCAAACATTAAGACGGCCTTCGAGAACTATGCAGCTGGCGTCAACCAGGCGATGTCGGTGTCGCGGGCCCGGCTGCCGCTCGAGCACCAGTTGCTACGGCTGCGTCCAGAACCGTGGACGCCGGTCGATTCTCTGGCGATCAGCAAGCTCTTCGCGTGGCGCCTTGGAGAAAATCATCGAGCCGAGCTGCTCCGCTACTTGCTCGTCCAGGAGCTGGGTCCTCGCGCGTCGGCGTTGTTTCCCGCCATCCCTGACTGGGCTCCCGCGGTGTTCGAGTTACCCCGCACGATCACCACACCACCTAAAAACGCCGCGCGTCGCCAAGTGCCGGGCCTGGAATGGCTGTCTCCGGACGCGAATGCGATGAGCAACGCCTGGGTGCTGCACGGATCGCGAACCGCGTCGGGACGACCGATTCTTGCCAACGATCCCCATCTGCAAATCGAGATGCCGGCCGTGTGGTGGGAAGTGCAGATCGTATCAGACACGCTGAACGTCACCGGTGTCACCATACCGGGCATCCCATTCATCGTCATCGGGCACAACGAGCGGGTCGGGTGGGGGCTCACCAACGTCGGCACCGATGTACAGGATTTTTTCGTCGAGCGGCTGGATGGGGCACGCCAGCGATATCAGGTGGGGAACGAATGGCTGCCGCTGAAGGTCCGGCGGCACGAGATTCGCGTCAGAGGCCGCGACGAGCCCGTAGTATTCGAGGTGCGATCGACGCGTCACGGACCGATCCTGAATCCCGATCGTTGGCGCGAAATCCAGCCGGGAGATTCCTCGGAGCCGATCGCGCTGACGGAAACGGTCTTCGCGTTGAAATGGGATGCTGTCCTCGCCGGGAGCTCGGCGAGCGCGTTCGATGCGCTGGCTCGTGCAACCAATTGGCAGGAATTCGTCGAAGCGGTTCGCCGTTTCACGGCGCCGGCACAGAATTTCGTCTACGCGGATGTAGACGGCAATATCGGGTACGCAACATCCGGCCTGGTGCCGATTCGCCGCGAATTTGACGGGTCGGTGCCGGTGCCTGGCTGGCCGGTGGATGCGGATTGGCACGGTTGGGTCGATATGGCACGACTTCCCGCAGTGTTGAACCCGCAGTCAGGTCAGATTGTGACCGCCAACAACGAAATCGATCGCAGTCTGCCGTTTGTCGTGACCCGCGACTGGGTGGCGCCGTTCCGCGCGCAGCGCATTACGGAGCTGCTCGGCGATCGACGTAATCTGGATATCCGCGCGATGCAGGACATTCAGGCCGACATCACGAGCCGTGCTGCCGAATGGATACTCAAGTCGATCGACCTGCCGGAATCGCTCAAGGAATTGAGGAGTTGGGATCGGCGCGTGGACCAACGGCCGGCCACAATGCTGTTCGAGGCATTTGAAGAGGCATTATGGCGACGGACGTTTGCCGACGAGATGCCCGCGCCCCTCTACGAGCAGTTTTATCGATACACCGCGAACGAGCGGTTTGCCGGATTGCATGCCGTCATTGGCGATGCGCACTCGCCGTGGTTTGACGACCGGTCGACCGGTGTGGTCGAAACGCGAGACGACATGGTGGCGCGGGCGGCCGAAGATGCGGTCTCCGGACTCCGCCGGCGGTTTGGCGAATTCGAGCATTGGCGGTGGGATGAGGCTCATGCGGTCAAGTTCTCGCACCCGCTGGGAGGTGGCGGGTGGCTGCTCGACTGGTTCTTCAGCCGGGGCCCGGTGCCCGTTTCAGGTGACAGCATGACGGTGAACAAAACGACCACAGACCTGCGCCGCCCATATGCGACTTCCGAAGCGGCCTCGTACCGTCAGATACTTGATCTAGGCGCGTGGGACCGGTCGCTTGCCGTGACGACCAGCGGGCAGTCGGGTCATCCGCGTAGCCCGCACTATTTCGATCAGAACGCCTTGTGGCGGCAGGGGCAGTATCGCGCCGTGCCGTTCACACGCGAAGCGGTGAATGCGGCAACCGTGTCGCAGCTGCAGTTGGTGCCGTAGACAGGGCTGTATCTGAGACAGGAGACAATCGATGGCGGTGGAAGTAGGCAACAAAGCTCCGGACTTTACCCTCGTCGACCAGAATCGCGCGAACGTGACGTTGAGCGATCAGGTCAGCAGAAACAATGTGGTGCTGGCGTTTTTTCCCGGCGCGTTCAGCGGTACCTGCACCAAGGAGTTCTGCAACTTCCGCGACACCATGAGCAATTTCAGGAACGTGAATGCGAAGGTGCTCGGCATCAGCACCGATACATTCTTTGCGCTGAAGGCGTGGGACGATCAGCAGAAACTCGGATTTCCACTGCTCAGCGACTACAACAAGGAAGTCATCAACCAATACGGGGTCGTCAATCCCGACATGATTGGTCTGAAGAACATCTCGAAGCGGGCCGTTTTTGTCATCGATAAGAGTGGGATCGTGCGCTACCGCGAGGTGCTGGACGACGCCAGGAACGAACCGGATTACAAGAAACTGAACGAGGCATTGGGCGCGATTGGCCAATAAACAGGTGACCTGTGCCGTCTGCGAGATCCACGCCGAATCGGTCTTCAGGATCGAGGGCATGGATTGCCGCGAGGAGGTCGCGATTCTCGAGCGCCGGCTGAAGCCGCTGCCGGGGCTCGAGGATTTCGTGCCCGATCTTGTCGGCCAGCGACTCCGTGTGCGCTACGACGCGGCGAAGCTCTCGACGTCTGCAATCGTGGAGGCCGTCGCCCAGACCGGCATGCGCGCGTGGCTCGAGCATGAGCAGCCGGTCGGTCACACCGCAGCCGCCACCGCGCGGCAAACCCTCGTCGTCGTTTCCGGTATTGCGCTGGCAGCGGGCCTGTTGCTGGAGTTTCTCGGTGCTCCAGTGCTCGTCGCCCGTGCGATCTTTCTGCTCTCGATTCTTACCGGCGGCATCTACACAGCGCGCCGCGCGTGGGCCGCCACCCGCGTGATGTCGCTCGACATCAACGTGCTGATGCTTGTCGCTGTCATCGGCGCGACGATCATCGGCGAATGGTCCGAAGGCGCCACCGTCACATTTCTGTTCGCATTCGCGCAGATTCTCGAAGCCCGCAGCATGGATCGCGCGCGCAATGCCATTCGCGCCCTGATGGATCTGACGCCCCCCGAAGCCGTCGTCCGCCGCGATCGCCAGGAAACACGCGTGCGGGTAGACGATGTGCGGCTCGACGAGATTCTCCTTGTGAAGCCCGGCGAGAAGATTCCGCTGGACGGCATCGTGGTGAAGGGATCGAGCCCGGTCAACCAGGCCCCGATCACCGGTGAGTCACTGCCCGTGGAAAAGTCAGTTGGCGACGACGTGTTTGCCGGCACCATCAATGGGTATGGCGCGCTGGACGTGCGCGTCACGCATCTTCGGCAGGATACGACGCTCGCGCGCATCATCGCGCTCGTCGAGCTCGCGCAATCGCAGCGCGCGCCGAGTCAGGCGTTCGTGGAGCGCTTCGCCCGCTACTACACGCCGGCCATCATTGCCCTGGCAATCGCGATTGCGCTCATTCCGCCGCTGGTGATGGGCCACCCATTCGAGACATGGTTGTATCGAGCGCTGGTCCTGCTCGTCATTTCATGCCCCTGCGCCCTGGTCATCTCGACGCCGATCTCCGTTGTGTCGGCGATTGCGGCGGCGGCCCGCAACGGCGTGTTGATCAAGGGCGGCGTGCATCTCGAGCGGTCGGGTACCGTGCGCTGCGTCGCGTTCGACAAGACCGGGACGTTGACCAAAGGCTCGCCACACGTGGTCGACGTGTTCCCGCTGAACGACACTTCGGTCGACGAGATTCTCGAAATTGCCGCCGGCCTCGAGGCGCGTTCCGAGCATCCGATTGGACGGGCCATCCTCGCGCGCGCCGTTGAGTCGGGCATTGCGCTTCCGGAATCGGAAGAATTCCAGTCGATACCGGGACGCGGCGCCGAGGCAATGGTGGCCGGGCAGCACGCCCTCGTCGGCAATCATCGGTTGATCGAGGAGCGCGGGCTTTGCAACGCGGCCATTCATTCCAAGCTCGATCTGCTCGCCGCCTCGGGCCGCACGGCCGTGCTCGTCGCGCGGCCGCAGCGTCCGCTCGGCATCATCGCCCTCGCCGATCGCCCGCGCGAGTCGGCCCGCGACGCGATCGACATGCTTCGGCGTCAGGGAGTCGAGCGTGTCGTCATGCTGACCGGCGATAACCAGGCCAGCGCCGAGGCGCTGGCGCGCGAGCTCGGCATCGACGAAATCCACGCCGAGCTGTTGCCGCACGATAAAGTGGAGGCCGTTCACAAGCTCCGTCGCAGCTACGGGACCATCGCGATGGTTGGCGACGGCGTGAACGACGCACCAGCGATGGCCGCCGCCGATGTCGGCATTGCGATGGGCGCGGCCGGCACCGACGCCGCACTCGAAACGGCAGACATTGCGCTGATGTCGGACGAGCTGTTGAAGATTCCGTTTGCCATCCGGCTTGGCCGGGCGACGCTCCGCAACATTCAGATGAACGTCACTCTGTCGCTCGGTCTGAAGGCGATCTTCCTCGCCCTCGCCGTCACTGGCTCGGCCACATTGTGGATGGCGGTGATGGCCGACATGGGAGCGTCATTGCTGGTGATTGCCAACGGCATGCGCCTGCTGCGGGCGGATTGAAATCAAATCACCACTGAGAACACAGAGATCACAGAGACGAATGAGTTTTCTCTGTGATCTCTGCGTGCTCTGTGGTTTATACCGTCCTCAGATGATCCGGACGCGCGACACTCGCAGGCCATCCACGGCTTCCACGCGTAGCGTCCGCGCACCGGCTTCGACGACATCGCCAACCTGCGGTCGCCGCCCAAGCCGCCCGAGCATGTAGCCGCCCAACGTCGTGTACGTTTCTTCGTCGATATCCAGTCCGAACTGCTCATTGATGTCGGTGACGAGCGCGAGACCGTCCACCTCGGCCGATCCATCCGGCAGCTGCCGGATCGGCACAGTTGCAGCGGTGCCGAAGTCTCCGCCCAGTTTGCCGACAATCCGCTCCATAACCCGTTCGAATGTGACGAGCCCGGCCGTGCCGCCGTATTCGTCGATGACGATCGCCAGATGTGTGCGTTGGCGCCGCATCTGCCGCAGCAGCTCGTCGGCCTTCATTGTCTCGGGAACCGTCAGTGCCTCTCGCGCGATGGCCGTGACGCTGAAGCTCGGAGGCGGTGAGGCCAGGACGCGGACGAGATCCGGCACCAGCATGATGCCGACGATGTTGTCGAGCTCACCGCGATAGACCGGCAGGCTGGTGTGGCGGCCGCGCCACACGAGATCGACGACTTCGCCGATCGACGCGTCCGCTTTCACCGCCGTCATTTCCGTGCGGGGCACCATCATCTCCGCGGCCGTAAATTCCGCGAAGTGAAAGACCCGATGAAGCATTTGTTCCTCTTCCTCTTCGAGCACACCCGCCTGTTGGCTGGCCGTCACCAGCATCTTCAGCTCTTCTTCCGAATGCACGAGGCCATGGCCGCTCGCGGCTTTCATGCCGAGCATTCTGACGACCGCCCAGCCCATGGCGTTGAGAGCACGGATGAAGGGATGGAATACGCGGAGGAAGAGTTCTGCCGGTTTCGCGACGATGAGCGACGTCTGCTCCGGATATTGCAGCGCGATGGTTTTTGGCGCGAGCTCGCCGAGCACGATGTGCAGTGCGGTGATGATGGTGAACGCGATGGCAAATGCGATGGTTTGGGTTGTCGTGACCGAGATTGGTGCGGGAACACGGTTCAGCAGCGGTTCGAGCAGCGACGCCAGTGCCGGCTCGCCGATCCAGCCAAGGCCCAGGCTCGCCATTGTGATGCCGAGCTGGGTGGCCGCGATGAACTGGTCAGGGTTGTTGAGCGCGCGTCTCACCGGCCGCGCCATGCGGCTGCCTTCGGCAAGCAGCTGATCGATGCGCGTCTTGCGCACCGAGATGATCGCGAACTCGCTAGCCACGAAGAATCCGTTGGCCAGAACCAGCGCCAGCACCGCGAACAGGCGGATGCCGACATCAAAGACGAGGCTGTCCATTGACCACACCTCCGGCCTTTGATGTTACTGGAACGGTGACCGTTTACCGCAAACCGGTTACGGTTCTGCGGCGAACGGTAGACGGCTAGGCCTTTCGGTTGTTGAAGAAATGCGCGTCGACGAACTCGTCGACGGCGGCCTGCTCCTGTGACTCGACTTTTTCGAACTGAAGGCCCATCCCGTGGCGGCTATCGCTCCATGCCACGCGTCCTTCGGCGTCGATGTCGCGCTTCGATCCGGGCAGGCGGAACCTGAGCCGCACCTTCGAGCCCATCTCGAGCGGGCTCGTGGTGCGGATGGCGATGCCGCCGCGGCTGATATTCAGTGTCAGCGCGGCTGCGATCGTATTGCCGAAGCGGTAGGCGATGGGAATCCCGAGCACCACGCGCGGGCTTCCGCGGCGGTTGAAGTTGTCGGGGAAGAGATGCGGCGCGAGCGACGGCAGAATGTGCTGCACCGCACTGTACTCGTTGACATAGCCGGCGACGCCGAGCGCGGCGAGCTCGCGCACCTCGTCGGCGTTGGTGATCGTTCCACTGAAAATGAGAATCGGCAGCCGCCCGTCGTCCAGTTTGCGGATGCTGCGAATGAGATCGACCCCGGCCGCGTAGGGAAGCCGCAGATCGACGACCAGCAGATCGAGCTGGTCAAGGTCCGCACGCACGCGAGCGAGCAGCTCCGCAGCGCTCTTGACCGTCACGGCGCGATGACCGGCGCCCTCGAGCGCGCTCTTAAAGCGGTCGCGGACGAACGCCGTGTCGTCGGCGACCAGAACGGTTTTTGCGCTGGCGGCGCTGGTGGTCATGGTTGAATGGAACTCTCACGTGATGTATCGGAATACTGAGTCAAAACCGTTAGCGTGCGTTGCAGAACTTATCAGGTTGTCGCTATAATCCGGAACAAATGGCTACTTGCCCAGAATGTGATGCCGAGATCGAAGTAGACGAGTACGACGTGGACAAGGGCGACCTGATCAGCTGTCCCGAGTGCGGCTCGAACCTCGAAGTCACAGGCCTCTCGCCCATCGAACTGGACATCGCCGGCGACGAAGACGACGAAGATGAAGACGACGAGGAAGAGGAGAAGGCAGGCGACGAGGAAGAGCTCGAGATCGACGGTGAAGACGAGGTCGAGGAGGAAGAGGACTGGGACGAGTGACGCCAGAGCTGCGCTCGATCCTGTCCGGCATGCGGTCGGTCGTCGTGGCGTTCAGCGGCGGTGTCGACAGCGCCTACCTGGCTTGGGCAGCCACTCATGTGCTCGGCGACGAGGCGCTGTGCGTCACCGCCGAGAGCCCGAGTTATCCCGCACATCATCGGCAGCTTGCGTTGAAGGTCGCGCGCGAGTTCTACCTGAACCACAAGATCATTCTCACGGGTGAAACCGAGCGGCCGGATACCGCGCGAACCCCGAGAACCGCTGCTATTTCTGCAAGCACGAGCTCTACACGCGGCTGACGCAGATAGCCGACGAGATCGGTTTCTCTCATGTGATCGATGGCACCAATGCTGACGATCGCGGCGACTATCGTCCGGGACGAATCGCGGCGAGACAGTTCGGCGTGCGAAGCCCGCTCGACGAGGCCGGCATGACGAAGGCCCAGATCCGCGAGCAGTCGCGTCTTGCCGGGTTGCCCGTGTGGGACGAGCCTGCGTCTGCGTGTCTCTCGTCGCGGATTCCGTATCATCATGAAGTCACACCTGCAAAGCTGCGGCAGATCGAGCGCGGGGAAGAAGCGCTGCATGCGCTCGGGTTCCGCGTGTGCCGCGTGCGTCATTACGACACGATGGCGCGCGTCGAAGTCGCGCGGGAGGACCTCGCGCGGGCGTTCGAGCCCGACGTGCATGACGCAATTGTGAGGGAGCTGCAGGCTGCCGGGTACGCGTCGGTGACGATCGACCCGAAGGGTTATCGCACCGGCAGCTTGAACGAAGGCCTTATTCTCCGTCAGATTTGAAGATTTCTCCAACGTCAATTTGGGCGTGCGCGGTCGCGACGATTTTTCTTGTCGCGCATCTCGTCTTTCTGCCGCCGACGCTCGAAGATCTCGACTCGATGAATTTCGCGCTCGGCGTGCGCGACTTCGACCCGTCGAAGCATCAGCCGCATCCGCCGGGATACCCCGTATTCATCGCGCTGGGCAAGTTGTCGCACACCATCTGGCCGTCCGAAGCGGGAGCGCTGTCGTGGTGGAGTGCCCTGTTTGGTGCGCTGTCGGTGTTTCCGCTCGTCGTGATCTTTCACTCCTTCGAGGCACTCGATCGGTCGGCACCCGAGGCCGAACGTGATCGGCGTGCAGCGCTGGCGACGCTGGTCGCCATGGTCTCGCCGCTGTTCTGGTTCACGTCGCTGCGTCCGTTGAGCGACGTCACGGGACTGGCGCTCGCTCTCGCGGCGCAAGCGTGTCTGGCCGCTGCCTTCGTGCGACGGCGTGTCCGTGCCGAGCCGGATCCGGAAACGATTGCCGAGTCGGGCCGACTGATCGTGGCCGGCGCCCTCATCGCCGGGCTCGCGATCGGCGTGCGTACGCAGACGGCTTGGCTGACGATGCCGCTCCTCGCGCTCGTGCTCGTCGATCGCGCCGGCCGTGGCGCAGCGGGCGCGCTTCTCGGCAGCGGCATGACGTTTTCGATTGGCGTGATCGCCTGGGCTCTGCCGATGATCGTGGCCAGCGGCGGGTTCGGTCGCTATCGTGAAGCACTCGCCGGACAGTCGGCGGAGCAGTTCCAAGGCCTCGATATCTTTCTCAGCAACCCCACCCTGCGCCGGATGGCGCTGGGCATCCTCGCGGCGCTGGTTGGGCCGTGGGCGTTTGCGCCGCTCGGCTGGGTCGTCGTCATGGTCGCATGTGGCGGCTTTCTCTACCTGGTGTGGCGTGTGCCGCGAGCGGCCATGCTCCTCATGGTTGCCTTCGTGCCATACGCGATCTTTCATCTCATCGTTCAGGAGACACTCAGCCGGTATGCGTTGCCTCTCGTGCCGCCGGTCGCGTATCTGGCGGTCAGAGGGCTTTCGGCTGGCGGTACCACGTTCGCGACAGTGGCAAGCGCCGCCGTTGTTCTCGCGTCGCTCGTGGTCACGCTTCCTGCGGCCCGAACGTACTCGCAGTATCCCAGTCCCGCCTATGCGGCGGTCGAGGATTTGAGGCAGGCACTTGCGCGTCAACCGGGTGTCATCGGCGCACATCAGCGATTTGCGCGTGTCCTTGAAACGAGAGAATTCGGCAGCACGAAGATCCTTCCGTCTCCGGTGATGAACGAGTCGAGCGAGTTGGCGGCGTACTGGCTTGGTGGCGGCACGGCACCTGTGTGGTACCTCGCGGATCCTGCGCGGGGCGATCTCGATCTGGTCGATCCGCTGAGCGTCCGCCTTCACGCGCACTACAACTGGAAATTCCGCCGCGAATCGTTCATGAGCGGCGTGCGTCCCGACGTCGTCGATCTGCTTCGAATCGATTCCCCTCCCGGATGGTTCGCCGAGACCGGGTGGCACCTCACTCCTGAAACGCTCAACATTTCCGAACGTCAGGGTCGGAGTGAAGGCATCGCACACATAAGACGTCGTCCGGAAGCCGCGATGTTGGTGATTGGCGCCGAAAGCGCAGAGCCGCCCGGTGGCAAACCGGCTCGCGTGTCTGTCACTATCGATGGCCGTGCGCTCAAGGAATGGGAGCTTCCGGCGGCCGGCCGATTCTTTCAGCGCGTGCCGCTCGAATCGGGGATGCTCGCCGGGGAGGGAACGTTCAGCCGGCTGTCGGCTTTGTATCGAGGAGTGGATGGCCGGCCCGAACACGTTCGCCTGACGCAATTGATGATCGCACCGCCCGACGCCGTGTTTTTCGTGCCCCATGCCGGATGGAACGAGCGGGAGTACAGCGATCAATGGCAGCGCGGCTGGCGTTGGACGACCGGCCGCGCGGAAACGTTCGTGAATTCAGCCGGGCATGCTGTCACGCTGACGCTGTTGGGTGAGTCGCCGCTCCGGTATTTCGATGCAGCCCCGCGTGTGACAGTCCGCGCCGGCGCTCAGGTGCTTGCAACCGCGCAACCGGAATCCGACTTCGATCTCCGAGTAAAGATCCCTGCTGCGGCGCTTGCCGCGTCGGACGGCATGATCACCATTGAAACCGACAAGACATTCGTGCCGCATGAACAATCCGGCAGCCCCGATCGCCGCACGCTGGGCCTGAGAATCTTCGAATTCAAAGTCGAATAAGGTTCCGGAGGTTCCAGGGGTTCCGATTCCCAGGGTTCTGGTTCCGGGAGTTCTGGTTCCGTTGGTTCGGGTTCCCAAGGTTCCGGTTCCTCGCCGCGGAACTGAATCCAGCCGGAACCCAGCACCAACCCAGAATCGGAACCGAACCAGAACCTTCGGAACCAGAACCCTCGGAACAGGAACCTGTGGAACCTCCGGAACCGTCCAGGGTTCAGGGCTTTGTCGCGAGGCACAGAACCGAGCTTCCCACCGGCATGTCGATTCCGGCGGCGATCAATTTCGACTCAACTGTGAGCGCAGCCGCAAACAGCGTGTTGATCGGCTCGGGCGGGACGTAAAAGTCGCCTCTGTTGTCGCCTGCTGATTTGACGCCGCGAAGGCGTTGAAGCGCGCGGACCGTGACGGTGATAGGAAACAGCGCAGCGTTCGTATACGTGATGCGCTTGACGCGAAATCCGACCCGCTCGAGCTTGTTCCGGAGTCCTTGCTTCGTGTAACGGCGGACTTCTCCGCCGAGCGCCGAGTGGTCACCCTTCAGCACGTCGAGCGCCGCCACGTTGACGATGACCGAGCCGCCAGAGCGCAGCACTCTGAACATCTCGGCGATGGCGGCCTGTTCCGATCGATCACGGAGGCAATAGAGGACGTCGAGCGAGAGCACGACGTCGATGGAGGCCTCGGGGTACGGAAGATCCGTCACGCTTCCCTGCGTGAGCCGAACCAGGCCGCGATCGTGACCGAACTGCAGCCCTCGCCACAACAACTCGAGACCGAACGACACGCCGTACTTTTCCAGCAGAAGAAGATTCGAGCCGGTGCCGCAGCCCGCGTCGAGCAGTCTGGGACGCGACAATCCGGCAGTGGCTTCCTCAATGAGAGGAGTGATGAAACGTCGGAAGCCGCGAAACCAGAAGTGGCGCTGCTCGGCATGAAAGGTTTGTTCGAGCAGTGCGTCCATCGACTGGGCATTCTAATCGCGCGGCTCGTTTTTGCGCACGGTCGCACATCGCTTCAGCGTACTCGACTCCCGAAAAGGCCTGAGAGAATTGACACTCGTACGCCGCCACGGTACTCTGTCGTCGCGATTCATTCGATCGCTTACACAATTTCAGCTGAGGAGAATCTCATGCGACGTTTCCTGCTGGTCGGCGCGCTGTGCGCCATCCTGGGACTGACGGCTGCCGCCTGCAAGAGGCCGGTGCCGCCCCCGGCTCCTCCACCGGCACCTCCACCGGCTGCGCCGGCTCCACCGCCGCCGCCTCCACCAAAGCCTGCGCCTCCGCCGCCGCCAGCGCCGGCGCCACTGACCGAAGATCAGATCTTCGCGCAGAAGACCGTCGACCAGTTGAACGCTGAGCGGCCCCTCGGCGATGTCCTGTTCGACTACGACAGCGCAACGCTGCGCGATGACGGACGTTCTGCGGCATCACGAAACGCCGATTATCTGAAGCGGTGGCCGTCGGTGCGCGTCACGGTTGAAGGGCACGCCGACTCGCGAGGCACATCGGAGTACAACCTGGCGCTCGGCGAGCGTCGTGCGACGGCGGTGAAGGAGTATCTCGTCAGTCTGGGTGTGCCGGGCGATCGGGTCGTGACGGTCAGCAAGGGCAAAGAGCAGCCCGCTTGCAGCGACGAAAACGAAGCCTGTTGGCAGCGGAACCGGCGAGGGTTCCATATCATTACGGCGAAATAGTCGTTCTGGTTCAGGGCAGTATGGCATGATGGCACATGGTTCAGACGTTCGAACTCTGCCATCGATCCATCCGGCTCTCTGACCATGACATAGGTCGCTTTTAGAACCGCCGCGACTCGATCATGCGCGCGAGTTCGGCCTCGGCGACTCTGTACTTCGCCACCTTCCTGCCGTCAATCATCAGCACGGGAATCTCGAGGCCGTAGCGATCGATCAGCACAGGATCGGTCGAGATGTCGACCTCGTCGAGTGAGATATCGGAGTGATCGGCGATGGTGCGACGAACAAGGGCCTTCATTTCATCGCACAGATGACAGCCGGGTTTGCTGTAGATGATCAGACGCACGTGGCGGCGATTTCTTCTGCGGCGCCCCGTGGATCCGCGGCCGCAACGATCGGGCGGCCGACGACGAGATAGCTTGCACCGGCCGCCAGCGCCTCGCGGGCACTGAGCGTGCGTGATTGGTCGTCGGCTGGAGCCGACACCGCGCGAATCCCGGGCGTGACGATCGTCATCTGCGGAAATCGTTGCCGCAGCATGGTCAGCTCGTGCGGCGATGCGACAACCCCGTCGAGACCGGCGTTCCACGCCAGCGTCGCGAGCTCTTCAACATGCCGCTCCATCGTCCGGCCGACGCCGATTTCGGCGAGCGCCTTGTCGTCGAGGCTCGTCAGCGCCGTGACAGCCACGAGGATGGGTGCCGGTCTGTTCGCGGCAGATGCGGCATCGATCGCCGCCCGTCTGGCCGCCTTCAACATCGCCGCCCCACCGGATGCATGGAGGGTCATCATCCACACGCCGAGCTTGGTTGCGGACGCGACGGCTCCCGCGACCTGATAAGGAATGTCGTGGAATTTCAAATCGAGAAAGACGCGATGGCCCAGCCCGACGAGCCGACGGACGAGTGCCGGCCCTTCGGCCGTAAAGAGCGTACTTCCGACCTTTATCCCGCCGACACGTCCCTGCAGGCGGGCCGCCAGCTCGATCGCGTGCACCGCGTTGTCGACGTCCAGAGCGACTAGGAGCTGATCCATTCTTTCTCTCGCGCGCTGGTATCGATTGTGCCAACCAGGTCGGCGATCCTCTTCACGCGGTGACGCTCGCCGTAGCCGACGATACCGTCCAGGAGCTTCGGCCAGATTAGCGGATCCGCGAAGTTCGCGGTGCCGACCTGCACCCCCGACGCTCCCGCGATCATGAACTCGAGCGCGTCTGCGGCTGTCGCGATACCCCCCATGCCGACGATCGGAATGCGGATCTGTTGACGGCACTCGTACACCATTCGCACCGCGATCGGCCGGATTGCCGGTCCGCTGAGTCCGCCGACGATGTTCGACAGCTTCGGCCTCCGCGTCTCGACGTCGATGGCCATCGCGAGAAACGTATTCACGAGCGACACCGCATCGGCGCCTGCTTCTTCCGCTGCTTTGGCGATTGCGCTGATGTCGGTGACATTCGGCGTGAGCTTCGGAATAACGGGCAAACGGGTTGCGGCCCGGACGGCGGCCACGACGTCGGCCGTGCCATGCAGACTGCATCCGAACGTGATGCCGCCTTCCTTGATATTCGGGCACGAGATGTTCAACTCGAGCGCGGCAACGCCTTCGACGTCGGAGAGGATCCTCGCGAGCTCGACATACTCCTGCAGCGTTGTGCCGCAGATGTTCACAAACACGACCGCGCCGCGCGCGCGCAGCTCGG
The DNA here is from genome assembly GCA_963761975.1 of Vicinamibacterales bacterium. Classification (GTDB taxonomy): domain Bacteria; phylum Acidobacteriota; class Vicinamibacteria; order Vicinamibacterales; family JAMQPK01; genus JAMQPK01. The sequence goes on along the minus strand of CAVXIR010000006.1, from coordinate 202,560 downwards.
GCATCTTCTCGGCGATGAAGCGGTGAACGCCGATGCCCTGAAGGCCGATGGCGTTCAACATGCCGGCCGGTGTCTCGACAATGCGAGGGGGCGGATGCCCCTCACGCTCGGCCAGAAAGAGGCCCTTCACGGCAACGCCGCCGAGAGACGACAGGTCAACGAGCTCGGCGTATTCCGTGCCGTAGCCGAAGCAGCCGCTTGCAGCAATCAGCGGATTCTTCAGCGTGAGCGAGCCGATTCGAACAGATAGATCCATTTTTTCATCGCGTCCCTCGACAGGCTCGGGACGCCCTGAGTTCATCGAAGGGCGGGGCCCCCGCCCCGCCCTAAGCCGTTCGCGGCTTGTCACCAAACGATCTCACTGCCGCGAAAAACCGGACCGGCCAGGCAGGACCGCACATAGTGCGGCTTCCCTTCGGAATTGTTGACCGGAATGACGCAGCTATAGCAGCCGCCGAGCCCACAGCCCATGACGCGCTCAACCGACACTTGCGATGGGCGCCCGTGTGCGGCGGCGAGTTTCGCGACAGCCGCCAGCATCGGCTCTGGTCCGCATGCATACAGCATGACGCTCGCAGTCGCGGGGCGGGCCTTCAAATCTCGCTCGAGTGGAAGCGTCACGCGGCCATGACTCCCACGGCTGCCGTCCTCGGTTGCCAGCACGAGCTCGACGCCCATCCTCTCGAACGTGTCGAGATAGAAGAGCTCGCCTGCGCGACGCGCGCCGTAATAGAGCCGAGTCGTGATGGTTCTCCTTCGCAGCGTTTCGGCCAACGTGGCAAATGGTGCGAGACCGACGCCACCGGCCACAAGCCATGCTTCATCGGGTGTTGCGACCGGTGCAAACGGACGCCCGAGCGGCCCGAGACATTGAACGCGATCGCCCGGCCTTGCGTCGAACAGCAGCGTCGTCGAGGGGCCGATGCGCTTGCTGAGCAGCGATATTCCGACGACGTGTGCGTCTTCCTTGAGCACCTCAAACACAGAAAACGGCCGGCGCAGGAGCGGCTCGAGACGATCACCCGCTTTGACCATCACAAACTGTCCCGGCAGCGTGCACGCCGCAATTTCCGGAGCCGCGAGGGCGAGCACGTTGTACTCGGAAGAGAGATGTGAATTCGAGATGACCTCTGCGACGACGTCCAGCGGCACGCCGAAATTATATCCCGGCCGCGCCTGGTGTTTTTGCGAAGCCGGGCAGCGCAGAGCGCAGAGGCGGAGCTTGCCGCGCCGAAGCGAGTGGGGAAGGGTGCGCGAAGGCGGGTATGATGGTCTCTCGGATGCAGTACGTTCGAATGTTCACGAATTCGCTGATGGCGGGCGCGCTGGTCGGCGCGTACGTCGCGCTGCTGGTGTTGCAGTTGAACCCACTGGTCCAGCTTAACTCGATGGCCGTCGCACGACTCGTCTTGACCTGGTCGGCGTTTTACGGCGTGCATGCGACCGCATTTTTCTATGGGCTCACGGTGTTGCGTCAACTGCTCGCGGTGGAGGTGCGCCAGCCGGGATGGCTGAGCCTGCGCCTTCTGGCGGTGTTTGGATCGATCGCGGTCGTGATGAGCGCCATCGTCACATGGCTCAACCTTCATGGCTTCCGGTCGGTTCTTGGTCCCGAGGCCGCGTCGCGAATGACGGAAGGAGCCGTCGTTGTCTCGATCTGCGCCGCGATTTGTGTGTGTCTTGCGCTGTTGCAGGCGCGACTGGAACGCCGGCGAGGCACGCTCGCCGCCGTCTACGCGCTGGTGCTGGGCGTGTCGCTTGCGGGGCCGTTGTACCTCCGCGGTCTCGGGGAGTCTACGCCACCGCCGCGTACACCGGTTGCGCCACAACTCGCACCCGCGCAATCGAGTGCGCGCGTTCGGATGATTTTGCTCGATGGCGCGTCGCTGGATTTCATCGCTCCGAATGCAGCTGGAGGGCGATTCCCTAACTTCGGTCGCTTGCTCGACAGGGGCGCCGTTATGCACCTGGCCACGCTGCGGCCGACACAGCCCGCGCCGGTGTGGACCGCTGTGGCCACAGGGCAATTGCCGTACAAATCGAGCGTCTATTCCGCGGCGCGTTACGCCGTTCCCGGATCGGATCAACCGCTGGACCTGTTGCCGGATTTCTGCTTCGCCCAGGCGCTGGTTCGCCTCGGTCTGATACAGGAAGAGGAGCGCGCGTCCGATGCCGTGCGCGCGCGCCCGATCTGGGAGTTGTTGAGCCGATACGGGGTGACCGCCGGTGTCATTGCCTGGCCACTGACATATCCCGCACACGGCGTGAATGGCTACCTGATTACCGACGAATTCCTTCACCGCGATCCGACATCGGTTCTTGCGTCGATTGGCGAGCCGCCCCTTGCGTACCCGCCTGATGTTGTGGAAGAGGCGCGCATGGCGCGGTTGCTCGCCGCACCAGAGCAAGCCATCGTGTTTGCCGCGGGCCCGACTTCCGGTATTCCGCATCGCGACGGGCAGAATGCGCCTTCGCTTGCCTTCGCCGCTGACGTCGCGGCAGAGCAGATTGCGCAGGTGTTGAGCGAGCTCAGGCCCGTGCAGTTCTCGGCCGTCCGCTATCCCGGCATCGATGCGGTCGGACACTACTACCTCCGTTATGCCGTGCCGCGCGCGTTTGGCGATGTCTCAGATGAAGAGCGGCTGCGCCATGGGCGAGTACTGGAGCAGTACTACACCTATCTCGACGGCATCGTCGGACGTGCGATGGTGTCCCTTGGCGCGGACGATCTCCTTCTGGTCGTGTCGGGATTCGGAATGGAGCCACTGAGTGTGGGCAAGCGCATGCTCGAACGGCTCGTTGGCGATCGAGAAGTCAGCGGGAGTCACGAACGTGCACCCGATGGTTTTGTGATCGCGTTCGGCAGGCATGTGGCGAAAGGCAATCTTCCACGCGCGTCGGTCGTCGACCTTGCTCCGACCGTGTTGTACTACTTCGGCCTGCCGATTGCGCGCGATCTCGACGGGTTTGCGCGGACCGACATTTTCACAAAGGTCTTCACCGAACGGCGGCCGATTACATTCATACCCTTCTACGATCGGTAGGGGTCATTCCATGTCTCAACGCGAAGCCGCAAAGGCGCAAAGAATCTTCTGAAGGAGAATTCTCTGCGTCTTGGCGTCTTTGCGTTGAGGCACAGAGAACGGCCCGACCTGCGGTATACTATCCCGTCTCTTTAAGAACGGCCCTGTGAGGCCGAGAAGAGCTATGAAGACGCGTACTGCCTTCCTCTCGAAATTCTCCAACACAACTGTGTCGTCGAGGTGTTGCTGATGCCGGTCATCATGGACGCCGATCGCATGAGCCGCTCGCTGACGCGCATGGCCCACGAGATTCTCGAGCGCAACCGCGGCACCGAGCACCTGGCGCTCGTGGGCATCCGAACGCGGGGCGATGTGCTTGCCAGGCGGCTCGCGCAGGTGCTCGAACAGATTACGAGCGAGCCGCTGCGGACCGGCGCGCTCGACATCACCCTGTATCGAGACGATCTGATGCGTCATGCGGTCGGGCCTCAGCCGGTGGTGCGGCGCACGGAAATTCCCTTCTCCATCGACGACCAGAAAATTCTGCTGGTGGACGATGTGCTTTATACGGGCCGGACGATTCGTGCGGCGCTGGATGCGCTGATCGACTTCGGCCGTCCGAAAGAAATTCAGCTGATCGTCCTCGTCGATCGGGGCCACCGCGAACTGCCCATCAAGGCCGACTATGTCGGCAAGAACGTGCCGACATCGCTCAAAGAAACCGTCACCGTGCGGCTGGCGGAAACCGATGGCACCGACGAAGTGTCGGTGAATCAGACGCAATGAGGACGATTCCATGACGACGCAGCAGGTCGCAGCCATTTCGAAGTTGAAGCACAAGGATCTCCTCGGCATCTCGGATTTGACGCCGGACGAGATCCTCCTCATCCTCGATACCGCCGAGGCGATGCGCGAAATCGGCGATCGCCCGATCAAGAAAGTGCCCGCGCTTCGCGGCAAGACGATCGTGAACCTGTTCTTCGAAGTGAGCACACGCACGCGCACGTCGTTCGAAATTGCCGAGAAGCGGCTGAGCGCCGACACGCTGAACATTGCGGCGCAGACCTCCAGTCTCGTAAAGGGCGAAACGCTCGTCGACACCGCGCTGAACCTGGAGGCGATGGCCCCCGACATGATCGTCTTGCGGCATGCGTACTCGGGCGCGTGTCATCTGCTCTCGCGAATCTGCCGCGCGGGAATCATCAATGCCGGCGACGGTATGCACGAGCACCCGACGCAGGCGCTACTCGATGCGTTCACTATCCGTGAGCACAAGAAACGGATTGCGGGTCTGAAGGTGGCGATTGTCGGCGACCTGCTGCACAGCCGCGTGCTGCGCTCCAACGTGCAGCTGCTCACGAAACTCGGCGCGGAGGTGTGGGTGAGCGGGCCGCCGACCCTGATGCCGCCGGGCATCGAACGCCAGGGCGTGCGTCGCACGACCTCAGTGGACGAGGCTGTGGAAGGAGCGGACGTCGTCATGCTGTTGCGCGTGCAGCTCGAGCGCATGCAGGGAGCGTTCTTCCCGTCACTCCGCGAGTACTTTACGGTCTTCGGCATGACCCGCGATCGGCTGCGGCGCGCGAAGCCCGACGTCATCATCATGCATCCGGGCCCGATGAATCGAGGCGTCGAGATCGATTCCGAGGTGGCGGACGGTCCGGATTCGGTCATTCTCGAACAGGTCGCTAACGGCGTCGCGGTCCGGATGGCCGTCTTATACCTGCTGGCTGGTGGAGCGGAACATGAAACGGCTGCTTAAGGGTGGGCGGGTCGTTGACCCGGCAAACTTGCGAGACGGAGCGTTCGACATTCTGATCGACGGAGAGCGCATCGCCCGCGTTGGAAAGGATCTGCCGGCCAATGGCGCGCAGGTCGTGGAGGTTCCGCCGAGCTTCGTGGTGACGCCGGGACTCTTCGATATGCACGTTCACCTGCGTGAGCCGGGCCAGGAGCACAAAGAGACGGTGGCGACGGGCACGGCAGCGGCGATCGCAGGCGGGTTCACGTCCGTGGCGTGCATGCCCAATACGTCACCCATCAACGACAACGCGGGGGTCACCGAGTACATCCTGCAGAAGGCGGCTCAGGCGAATCTCGCACGCGTGTTTCCCATCGGCGCGGTTACGAAGGGCTCCAAGGGCGAGCATTTGTCGGACATCGCAGAGCTGCGGGTGGCCGGGTGCGTCGCGATTACCGACGACGGGTGGCCGGTGCGGACGGCGCTGATGATGCGACGGGCGCTGGAGTATGCGGGCATGTTCAACCTGCCGGTGCTCGAACACTGTGAGGATCCGTCGCTGAAAGGCGAGGGCGTTGCGCACGAGGGGTATTACGCATCATCTCTCGGGCTGCGCGGCATTCCTGGAGTTGCCGAATCGATCATGGCCCAGCGGGACATCGCGCTTGCAGAGATGACCGGCGCCGCGGTGCACATCTGCCACATGAGTGCGGCGACGTCGCTTCGTGCCGTTCGTGAGGGCAAGCTCCACGGCGCGCGCGTGACATGCGAAGTTGCGCCCCATCACTTTACGTTGACCGACGAGTCGCTGTCGACGCCCGTCAGCTACGACACGAACATGAAGATGAACCCGCCGCTGCGGGCTGCGTCGGATCGTGACGAGATGTTGAAGGGCATCGTTGACGGGAGCGTGGACGCGATTGCCACCGATCACGCCCCGCATCATTACGATGAAAAGAGGATGGAGTTCGACCTCGCGCCGTTCGGCATCGTCGGGCTCGAAACGTGCGTGTCGATCTGCTTCGCACGGCTCGTCCATTCCGGGCTCATCAGCCTGACGCGGCTCGTCGAGCTGCTCTCAACCAACCCGGCCCGCATCCTCCATACTCCCGCCGGTACGTTGACCGAAGGCGCGCTGGCGGACATTTCCGTCCTCGCGCCCGATCTGCAGGTCACCGTCGACCCGTCAAGGTTCAAATCTAAAGCGCGCAACACGCCGTTTGGCGGCTGGCAGCTGAAAGGCGGCGTGGCCGCGACGATCGTCGGCGGGCGAACGGTCTACATGAACGACGCGGCGAGCGGCGCAGATCGGTTCAGTAACGCAGCGGCGGAGCGGGTGTTGGGGCCCCGCCCCTCGACTGTCGCTCGGGGCGTTCCGAGCACGGCCGAGGAACGCGACAATTAATAGTGCTGAAGGAACGCCTCGACGCGCTGTACGCGTCATTTAATTGCGTCGATTCCGCGACAGACCCCATTCATCTTGTGCGGCGTTTCGAGAATCCTGCCGATCGTGAAGTCGCCGGCTTCTGCGCCGCCGCGTTGGCATTCGGCCGCGTGGCGAGCGTGCTGCAATCAATCGAGCGACTCTTCGCCGTGATGGGACCCTCGCCGGCCGCGTACGTTCGAGCGTTCGAGCCCGCACGCCAGGCGCGCGATCTGAAGCCGCTCGTGCACCGGTGGACGACAGGGGCGGATCTGACGGCGCTGATCATCATCCTTCAGCGCATGCTACAGAAAGGATCTCTCGAAGATTTTTTTCTGGAGGGCTTCGATTCCAACGATGCCGATCTCTCGGCCGCGCTCGAGTCGTTCTCGAGCCGGGCGATGGAAACGAATCTTCGCGCCGTCTATGGCAGCCGGAAGCCCCGTCCCGGTGTCGGCTATTTTTTTTCGCGTCCGTCGTGTGGAGGCGCGTGCAAAAGACTCAACCTGTTTCTGAGGTGGATGGTTCGGAGCGATGCCGTTGATTTCGGGATATGGAAGCGAATCCCTCCGTCCAAGCTCGTCGTGCCGCTCGATACCCATGTGATTCGCGTGGGACGGTGCCTGCAGCTGACGCGATTGGTCAGTCCCGGCTGGAAAATGGCGGCTGATATCACCGCGACGCTGCGTCAGCTCGATCCTCACGATCCCGTAAAGTACGACTTTTCACTCTGCCACATCGGGATGGCCAACGCGTGCGGGTTCAACCGTGCGCAGGGTGATGCCGCATGCCCGCTTCGTGGGTCGTGCCACCCGAGGAGTCGGCGGAAACTGAAATCTACGATCTAAAATCTGGAATCTAAAGATTCCGGTACACACCCAGCGTCTTCTCGACCATCTGCTCGGCGCTGAACAGGCGCTTGACCCGTTCGAGGCCGGCGCGTCCCATTCGCTCGCGCTGTTCCGGGTCTTTCAACAGCTTCGAAATCGCTCCGGCAAGGTCACTCGCATCGCGCGGTGGAACAAGGAATCCAGTCTCACCGTGCGATACGACCTCAGGAATTCCACCGGTGTTGCTTGCGACCGTGGGCTTCGAGAGCGCCATGGCGTCGAGGAGGGATGTCCCCAGTCCCTCGAACAGCGAGCTCATCACGAACACGTCGAAGCTTTTGATGAATGACAGGATGTCGGCTCTGAAGCCAGGCAGCAGAACGTGCTTGTCGAGATGCAGCTCCTTGATCTGTCTCTCGAGCGACGATCGAAGCTCGCCTTCGCCGAGAATGACGAACCGTGCGTCGGGGACTTCACGCAGAATGAGAGCCGCTGCCTCGATCAGATACTTGTGCCCCTTCTCATGCGTCAGCGCCGCGACGGCGCCGACGATGGGCGCGTGGGTAGGCAGCCAGAACTCTGCATGGATGTTCGCCGCTGGTTCGGCCTGCACCCGGTGAAGCTCGATGCCCTCATAGACAGTGACGATGCGTTCCGGATCGATGCCGTCGCTCACCAGTATCTGATTGATCGCGTTCGACGCCGCGACAAAACAGTTGACCTGGTGGTACTTCCAGCGCGAGAAGGCGTGCGCTTTAAGGTGGTACGCCACACGGCGCGATGCGATGAGACTCGGACACTTGCCCGACGTCAGGAACGACAGCGCCAGCGACGCCAGCGCGACGGCATGTGGATCGTGCGCATGAACGATGTCGGGCCGCAACTCCTTGATGATGCGCGACAGCTTCCATCCGGCGTGCAGATCCACTTCGGCCCTGGGTGCCAGTCGGATGAGATCGTGCCCTTCGGATGCGCGCGCCGCCAGCTCGCCTTCCGGATGTGCGACGAGCACCGTACGGTGACTCCGCTCTCGGAGGCCGAGCACGGTTAAGAGGACCTGTCGCTGGCCGCCTCTCCACGTTTTGGCCGTATCGATGTGAATTGAGAACAAGTCAATCTCGCTGAAGTTCCCAGAGCTTCGCGAACTTGAGCATCACGTAGTACCAGTTGACGAGCGAGATGATGAGCCCCGGTTTGCCATCGCGGAATCCGCCTTTCACGATGTAGTTCCGTGCGAATGCGACCGGCGGATGAAGCAAGAGCTCGAGCCTCGTCGTGCGTTTTCCCTTCTCGAACATCTGCCGCGCGGCGAGTGTGGTGTAGCGATCCATTCGGATGAGATGCTCCGAGAGATCCTTGTACGGGTAATGCTGAAGCTCGTTTTTCAGATATCCCACCACGCCGGTTTTGACGTTGACCGACTCGTGGACATGCATGCCGTCCCACCGGGCGTGACGCCTGTCGTAAAGGCGCAGCTGGTAGTCGGGATACATGTCGGTCGTGCGCATCCACCGACCAAGATGGAACGACACGCGCGGCATTCTGAATCCACGCAGCGTCGGCTCCGAGGCAAGCAGCGCTCGGATCTCGGCGCTGAGCTTCTCAGGTACCCGTTCGTCGGCATCGAGCGAAAAAATCCAGTCGTGCGTCGCCAGGCTGGCGGCGTGATTCTTCTGATCGACGTAGCCATTCCACGGGCGGACGTACACGCGTTCGGTGAACTGTCGCGCGATGGCCACCGTCTCGTCCGTGCTTTCGGCGTCGACGACGATGATCTCGTCGGCCCAGCAGAGCGACTTCAGCGCATCGGCAATGGAGTCAGCCTCGTCTTTGGTAATGATCGTGGCGGTGACCGGCGGCACTGTAGCGGCATCGTATACTACGCAGTTGGTATGAAACAAAGTGACGCGTTGGAGTTATACCGACGGACCGGCGCGTACCTCGAAGGGCATTTCCGCCTCTCGTCGGGCCTCCACAGCTCCGGCTATCTGCAATCGGCGCTGGTGCTGCAGCATCCGGCAGACGCCACGTCGCTCGGTCTCGCCATCGCCATGCATGTCAAAGGCCTGAGGCCGACGGTCGTGCTTTCGCCGGCACTGGGCGGTCTCATCATCGGCCACGAAGTGGCGCGCGCGCTCGGCGTCCGCGCCATCTTCGCGGAACGTGCGGGCGGTCCGTCGCTGAGTCTACGCCGCGGGTTTTCGCTCGCTGCCAGCGATCGGGTACTCGTTGTCGAGGATGTGCTCACGACGGGCAAATCAACGCTCGAGACAATTGACGTGGCACGCGAGGCCGGGGCAGAAGTGGTGGGTGCTGCCGCGATCGTCGATCGCAGCGGCGGTACAATCGACCTTCGCGTGCCGAGTCATGCCCTCGTTCAGCTCGACGTGCCCACCTACGATCCGGAGAAGTGCCCACTGTGCGCTCAGGGAATGCCGGTCGTGAAGCCGGGATCGAGGCCAAATTAGACAATTGCCAGATTTTCAATTGACGATTGGCAATGAATTGACAATTGCCGATCGGCAATCGCCAATCAATGTGGCAATTGTCAATTGAGAATGTGGCAATGCGTGTATTCAAAATAGTCCTCAGTTACGACGGCAGCGAGTTCTCAGGTTTTCAGAGCCAGTCCAACGCGCGCTCGGTGCAGGCGGAGCTCGAGACGGCCCTCGCGCAGGTGGAGGGCAAGCGGGTCGTCGTCTATGGGGCCGGCCGCACGGATGCGGGCGTACATGCGCTCGGCCAGGTGGCCAGCTTCAAGCTGTCGAATTCAATCACGGCCAACGATTTGTTCCGCGCCCTCAACGCGAAGCTGACGGAAGATGTCCGCGTGCTGTCAGTTGAGGAAGCGGCGGCCGGGTTCAACGCGCGCTTTCATGCCCGATCGAAGGTGTATCGATATCGGATCAGCAATACCCGACTGATGAGCCCGTTTCAGCGCCGCTATGCGTGGCACATTTCACGAGGGCTTGATTTGGACGCCATGCAACTCGCCGCCCGCGAGCTGATAGGCGAGCACGACTTCAGGTCATTTCAGGCACTTGGAGGGACCGTCAGGACGAGCACCCGTAAGATTACGATCTCGAGCTGGGGGGAGGAACCACTGGCCGGGGGCGGACGTCTACTGACGTACGAGATCGCCGGCACAGGCTTTCTTAAGTACATGGTTCGCACGATTGTCGGCACGCTCGTGGAAGTGGGCGACGGGCGCCGGTCGCCCGAATCGGTGCGGACCCTGCTCGCGGCCAGGAACCGCGCCGATGCGGGCCCCACAGCACCGCCGTCGGGGCTGTATCTCGTTCGCGTTGATTACGATGCGGCCGGTCCGGTATCCTTCTTCTAGCGCAACTGAACAATGTCTCTGGAACAGCTCCTGGAAAAGATTCCGCGGGGATCTCCCGACGAAGCCCTCGCCCGCGAAATCAATTTCGACGCCCTCCCATCACACATTGCCATCATCATGGACGGCAACGGACGTTGGGCCGCGCAGCGGCATCTTCCGCGTGTCGAGGGTCACCGCGCGGGCATCGAAGCGGTGCGCGACGCGGTTGAAACGTCTGCCCGTCTTGGGATCGGCGCGTTGACGCTGTATGCGTTTTCGGTTGAAAACTGGAAACGGCCGGTGACCGAAGTGACGGCGCTGATGACCCTGCTCAAGCGCTACTTGCGACTCGAGCTCGACAGCCTGAACCGCAACAATATCCGTTTTCAGGTGATCGGCCGCACCGACGAGCTGTCGGCGGACGTGCTGGAAGAGCTCGCCGCGGGGCAGCAAGCGACCTCGCGCAACAGTGGCATGCTGTTCAACATCGCGTTGAACTACGGCGGCCGCGCCGAAATCGTCGACGCCGCACGACGTGCGATTCAGGCAGGCATCCGGCCGGAAGAGCTCGACGAGCGGAAGTTTTCGGAGTTCCTGTATACCGCAGGGCAGCCCGATCCGGATCTGCTCATCCGCACCAGCGGCGAGATGCGCGTCAGCAATTTTCTGCTGTGGCAAATTGCGTACGCCGAGATTTGGGTGACCGACACGTTGTGGCCCGACTTCCGCCGCCGCCACCTGCTCGAGGCGGTGCTCGCGTACCAGAAACGAGATCGCCGCTACGGCGGGATCAATCCAACGCCTGCCCTTTCACGATAAGTGACTAGGGTTCTCAGCGGCGCGCTGCTGCTCGTTGGTGTCGTCGCCGCGCTGTGGTTCCTGGCTCCGATCTACCTTGTCGGCATCGCCCTCACCGTGGCGCTTCTCGCGTTTCGCGAGTACCCTCGATATAGCGGCTCGCGCCGGTGTGCAGATATCGAAACCGGCCGGCGCGATGGCTGTGGGGCTCGCGTGCGTCGCCGTCGGCATTCCGGGCCTGCCGGTAGAGGCCGCCTTGTCCGGTACAACGCTGGGTTTGTCTGCGCTGGCGTTGTCGAATGCCCTGACCAAAGGGACGTCTGCCGGTGAGACGAGCGGCGCGTTGCCGACCGCGGCAATTGCCGCATTTGCGCCTCTTTATCTCGGCGTCCCGCTGGGTATGGTCGCAGCCACGCGCTGGACGCTCGGGCGCGAAGCCGCGTTGCTCTTGATTCTGACCGTAGCGGTCAGCGATACGTTTCAGGTACTACAGCGGCCGCCTGTTCGGCCGTCGATTACTGGCACCGGTCGTGAGTCCCAAGAAGACCGTCGAAGGGGCGATTGGAGGATTCGTCGGCGCTGCGCTGACTCTCGCCGTCATCGGCGCGTGGTGGTTGCCGCAGATGGGTATGGCCGCGCGCGTTGTGCTCGGACTGGCGATTGCGGCGGTCGGAATCGTCGGCGATCTGTTCGAGTCACTGCTCAAGCGCAGCGTGAGCATGAAGGACGCCTCTTCCGTGATTCCCGGCCATGGCGGGGTGCTCGATCGGATTGACGCGTTGTTGTTCGCCGCGCCAGTGTTTTATGTGTTTGTGAGGTACAGTTTCTTAGTTAGTCCATAGGCGATGGTCTTGGGTCGACAGGCGATGGTCGGTCATGGTCAATGGGCGCCTGTTACGGTTACTGGGAGGACTATGACCACGACCATCGACTATGACAGACCATGGACCATCGCCCGATGACCATGGCCCATCGACCTGCAACGACATGAAAAACGTCGCCATTCTCGGATCGACCGGCTCGATCGGGCGGAGCACGCTGGACGTCGTCCGCGCGCATCCCGACAAGCTGAAGGTCGTCGGCCTTGCTGCCGGTTCGAACGCGGATCGACTCCGCGAGCAGGCCGCGGCGTTCGACGTGAAGGTCACCGCCCTCGGACTGGAAACCGGGACGGCAGGCCTCATCGAGGTCGCCACACATCCCGATGTCGATATCGTCATCTGCGCGTCATCCGGTACGGCCGCGCTCGAGGCCGTGCTTGCCGCAATCGACGCCGGCAAGACAATCGCGCTGGCCAACAAGGAAGTGCTCGTGATGGCAGGCGCGCTCGTCACCGCGGCCGCGCGCGCCCGTGGTGTTCCCATCCTGCCCGTCGACAGCGAGCACAACGCGATTCACCAGTGCCTTCACGGGCGGCGGCGTGAAGAGATTCGACGCATCATTCTCACGGCGTCGGGCGGGCCGTTTCGCGAGATCCCGGCGTCGGCGCTGGCGAGCGTCAAGCTCGAGGACGCACTGCGTCATCCCACCTGGCGGATGGGCAGGAAGATCACGATCGATTCTGCGACCCTCATGAACAAGGGCCTCGAAGTGATCGAGGCCCATTGGCTGTTCGACCTGCCTGCCAGCCAAATCGATGTGGTCATCCATCCCCAGTCGATCGTCCACTCCCTGGTTGAGCTGCGCGACGGGTCAATCATTGCCCAGCTGGGGGGGGCGGACATGAAACTGCCGATACAGTACGCGTGCTCCTATCCAGACCGCTGGGAGGCCCCGGTTGCACGGCTCGACCTGACGGCCGTGAGCCGGCTCGATTTTCACGAACCGGATCTCGACCGGTTTCCGTGCCTCAGGCTCGCCTATCGTGCGTTAGAGGCTGGTCCGAGTTTTGCGGTTGTCCTGAATTCGGCCAACGAGGTCGCGGTCGCGTCCTATTTAGAGGAGAAAATCTCCTTCGTCTCCGTTCCACAGGTCATCGAGCAGACGTTGGACGCGCACGCGTCCCTGCCAGTGACCACCCTCGAGGCCGTTCGCGAGGTCGATCGTTGGGCCCGCGACTATTCCCAGAATGTGGCTCGGGGGTTAGAATTAAAGGTCTGAGGTTGTTGTTTTGACCACACTTCTGGCGTTCCTCTTTGTGCTCGGCGTCCTCATTTTCGTCCACGAATTGGGCCATTTCGTCATGGCTCGTCGCGTTGGCGTGAGGGTTCTCAAATTTTCACTCGGCTTCGGCCCGCGGCTTGTCGGCTTCAAGCGCGGAGACACTGAATATGTGGTCAGCGCCGTACCGCTAGGCGGCTACGTGAAGATGGCGGGTGAGAATCCCGACGATCCTCGATCGGGCCGCGACGACGAGTTCCTGTCCAAGAGCAAGTGGCAGCGGTTCCAGATTCTCATCATGGGGCCGCTGATGAACCTTATCCTCGCCGTGGTCGTGACGGCCGGCGTGCTGATGAACGGCGCCGAAATTCCGGCGTTTCAGTCCAAGCCGCCTGTCATCGGCCAGATCGTGCCCGGGTCACCCGCCGAACGAGCCGGTCTGCAGGCCGGCGATCGCATCCTGAGCGTAGGTGGGCGCGACGTCAACACCTGGGAGCAGTTCTTTATCGGCGTTGGCACCCGTGCAGGGCGTGTGACCGAAATCACAGTGTTGCGTCACGGAAAGCAGTTCACGGTCGCAGCGACGCCGACTCCCCAGACCCGCTTCGAAGTCGGCGACATCGGCGTCCTTCCCGATTCGCATCCGCACGTTGCGACCGTTCGTCCCGGGTCTCCCGCCGAGCGGGACGGCCTGAAGCCGTCGGACGTGATTCTCCGCATCGACGGGCTCACCGCAACCTTCGCGCGCGATTTCATCGATGCGATTTCGAAGAAGCCCAAGACGCAAGTCAAAGTCGATATTCAGCGTGACGGTGTCGAGCAGCAGCTCACCCTGGTGCCGGAAGCGAACACGGGTGGCTGCCCGTCGCTGCCGCCTGGTGCCGGTTGCATCGGCATCACCATTGGCGAGGATGTCACGCGCATCAAGCCCGGACCGATCGATGCCTTCGGTCTGAGTATCCAGCGCAACTACGAATCAGCCTCGCTCATCTTCAGGACGATCGGCCAGCTCATCACCCGTGAGACCTCAACGCGCCAGCTGATGGGCCCCCTCGCGATTGCCCAGCTCTCTGGCGAGTCGGCACAGCAGGGCTGGGTACCACTCTTCGCCCTGATGGCGTCGATCAGCCTGAACCTGGGCCTGCTGAATCTGCTGCCGATTCCCGTCCTCGACGGCGGCCACATATTCATCATGGCGCTCGAAGGACTGGCGCGCCGCGACTTCAGCCTCCGTGTCAAAGAGAAGATGTTCCTGGCAGGTTTTGCGGTGCTGCTGATGTTGATGGTGACCGTCATCTACAACGATCTGACACGCATCCCCATCATCGAACGCCTGATGCCCTGGCGCAATTAGTGCAAGCCTAGGCTCTGACGACGATTTCTCCCCCAATTGTGAGGGACGTGTCATCGGCAGTGTCCGGCCTCGCCCGGGCCATGACGCCAGAAGGAGACAGGCTCATGAAGGCATGGATCATCCTAGCGGCGGTGTTCCTCGGGTCGGTGGCGCCGGTCGCGGCTCAGGCGCAGCTCACCCCCGCCGACATTCAGCGGCTTCAGGACGCGGTATACGACGCGGGCACCGACGTGTCGCGCTTGCGCGATCGCGACCCGAACCGGGCCGAAGCCCTCCAGCGCGAGCTCGACGAGTTGCGCGAAGAGGTCATCTATCTCAAGGTCAAGCTGCGAAAGGAGTCGAGCGTCCCGCGCACGGAATACGCGAGTGTGCGCGATCGGATCGACCAGCTGCGCAGCGATGCCCGCGGCGAGCCGGCTCGTGCCGTTGCGCCGCGTCCGCCGGCTCGCGAGACTCCTCTCAGCGCGACGGAAGTTCCTGTCGGCACCGAATTCGACGTGCGGCTGCAGTCGCGCCTCAATTCGGGAACCGCCCGCGTCGAAGATCGCTTCGATGCAACCACGCTGGTGGCGTACGAGCGCAACGGTCGCGTGTTGGTACCGGCCGGATCGGTCATGCGCGGCATCGTGAATGCGGTCACCCCGGCAAGCCGGGGCATCAATCGCAAGGGCGAGCTCACGCTGCTCTTCGATCGGTTCACGATCGATGGCCGCACGTACTCGATTCGGGCGACGGTGATGCAGGCGCTGCAGGGTGAGGGCGACACCGGCCGCGTTGCGGCAGGTGCAGGCGTCGGCGCAATTATCGGCGGCATTCTCGGCGGTGTGCGCGGCGCGCTGACCGGCATTCTCATCGGCGGCGGTGGCACGGTGGCGGCGACGGAAGGAAACGAAGTCGACCTCGCCCCGGGTACGGTGCTGAGGGTTCGGCTGGATTCACCGCTCGATGTGGCGCAGTAGCGTAGTGAAACCTACCCAGCGCGGGCGACGTCTTTCATCGCTTCTCGCGCAGCTTTGATCGTCTTCTCGACGTCGCGCCTGGTGTGTGCAGCTGACAGGAACCACGCCTCGAACTGCGACGGTGGGGGATAGACGCCGCGCGCAAGCATGCCTTTGAAAAACATTCCGTACTTCGCCGTATCTGCGCGAAGCGCGGTCTGGTAGTTGTTGACTGGTTCAGACGTAAAGAACGGCGTCAGCGCCGACCCAAGTCCGTTCACCCGCAACGCGACGCCCGCGGCTCTGGCGGCATCCGCCAGGCCGTCCGCCAACTCGGCGCCGAGATCACTGAGTTGCTTGTAAAGTCTCTTTGACAGGCGCTTCAGGCTCCACAATCCGGCCGTCATCGCCAGCGGATTGCCCGACAGCGTGCCTGCCTGATAGACAGGTCCCACCGGTGCGACCAGCCGCATCAGATCCGCACGGCCGCCATAGGCGCCGACCGGCAGCCCGCCGCCTATGATTTTTCCAAGGCAGGTCAGGTCCGGTACGACACCGCTCCAGCCCTGTGCGCCGCCCGTGCCGATCCGAAACCCGGAAATCACCTCATCGAAAACGAGCAGAATTCGATATCGCGTGCAGAGGTCGCGGAGTCCGGGCAGGAATCGCCGTTCGGGCACGACCACACCCATGTTGCCGGCGACGGGCTCGACGATGAGTGCCGCGATTTGATCGGGGCAGCTCTCACAGAGCCGTTCCACCGACGCGAGGTCGTTGTAACCGGCCAGCAGCGTGTCGGCCGCCGCTGCGCGAGTAACGCCAGGGCTCGTCGGGATGCCGAGGGTGGTGAGACCGGAGCCGGCCTGGACGAGAAACCCGTCGGCATGGCCGTGGTAGCAACCCTCGAACTTGATGATCTTCTCGCGCCCTGTGTACGCCCTCGCCACGCGCACCGCGCTCATGGTGGCTTCCGTTCCCGAGCTGACGAAGCGCACCATCTCGATTGACGGCATCTGGGCGCGCACGAGCTCGGCGAGTTCCAACTCGAGCTCGGTCGGTGCGCCGTAGCTGGTGCCCTTTCGCGCGGCCGCGGCAAGGGCTTTGACAAGGCCGCTGGGCGCGTGGCCGTGGATTAACGGGCCCCACGACATCACGTAGTCTACGTACGAGCGCCCATCTACATCTGTGATGTGCGAGCCTGACGCGCTGCGGATGAACAGCGGCGTGCCACCAACCGCCTTGAACGCACGGACGGGGCTGTCAACGCCGCCGGGCAAAGAACGTTGCGCTCGGGTAAACAGCTTCGCGGATTTGGGGGGCGCCGTATTGGGTGATGACCGTTGAGGTCCCAAGACCATTGCCTATCGACCAGCCGTCGCGAGCGCACGCGCGGCCTCGCGAGCGTAGTACGTGATGATGATGTCTGCGCCCGCTCGAGCGATTGACGTCAGCGACTCCATCATCACGCGGGGCTCATCGAGCCAGCCGCGGGCGGCGGCGGCTTTGATCATCGCGTACTCACCGCTCACCTGATACGCCGCGGTTGGATAACCGAACGTGTCCTTCACGCGCCGCACGACATCGAGGTAGGGCAGTGCCGGCTTCACCATGACGATATCGGCGCCTTCTTCGATGTCCTGCTCGACTTCGCGCAGCGCTTCTTCGGCATTCGCTGGGTCCATCTGATGTGTGCGCCTGTCGCCGAACTGCGGAGCCGAGTCGGCCGCTTCGCGGAACGGGCCGTAAAAGCCCGAGCAGTATTTTGCGGCGTACGACATGATCGCGACCCCCTCGAATCGGCGCTCGTCGAGGGCCTTTCTGATCGCGCCGACACGGCCGTCCATCATGTCGGACGGCGCCACGATGTCGGCGCCTGCCGCGGCATGCGAAACGGCTGCGCGCACGAGTTGGTCGACCGTTGCGTCGTTCACCACGTCGTGGCCTTCGAGAATGCCGCAGTGGCCGTGCGACGTGTACTCGCACAGGCAGACGTCGGTGACGACAACCGTATCCGGCGCCGCGCGCTTGATCGCGCGTACGGCACTCTGGACCGGCGCATCGGAGTCGTACGCGGCCGAGCCGATGTCGTCTTTCGTCGAGGGCAGCCCGAACAAGAGCACGCCGTGCACTCCCTCCGCGCGCGCGGCTTCCGCTTCCCGGACGGCCTCATCGACTGAGAGCTGAAATACGCCCGGCATCGAAGCCACCTCGCGTCGCACGCCGTTTCCGGTCGTCACGAAGAGGGGATAGAGAAACTGCTCTGCCGAAAGGCGGGTTTCACGCACGTAGCTGCGGATGCCCGTTGTGCGCCGAAGTCGCCGGGCGCGGCGGACCAAGTCGAGGGTGTGCGTCTTCACCGGATTCATGTCAGTAGTTTACCGGTTCTGTGTTCTTTACGGAGAACGCAGAACCCAGCACCAGAACCCAGAACCGCAGCACCCAGAACCGAGAACCGTTTAGGGCTGTCTGAAGTGCTCGACAATCGCGTCCACCAGCGCCGGAATCGTGTACTCCTTCGGAATGATGGCTGTCCGGATACCATACTGCTCGGCTGCCTCGGCCGTCACCGGGCCGATTGCCGCAACCGTCGTCGCGTTCAGCAGGTCTGCCGCCTGCTCCACACCGAAGACCTGGACGAAGTTCTTGACGGTCGACGCGCTCGTAAATGTCACGACGTCGATACGCTTTTCGAGCAGCATGCGATAAATGTCGGGATCGCCTTCGCGCTCGATTTCCGCGAGCACCGTTCGGTACGCGGTCACCTCGGTGACGTCGGCACCGCTTCGACGTAGTTCCTCTGGCAGCACTTCGCGCGCGATATCAGCGCGCGGAAGTAGAAATCGCTTGCCTTTGATGTCGCCTCGCTCGAGCAGCGATTGCACGATCGCTTCGGCGCGCGATTCGGCCGGTTGCAGATCCACCCTGAGACCCTGACGTAAGAGCCGTTCTGCCGTCGCTGGACCGATCGCGACGAGTTTCACCCCTTTCAGATCCCTGATGTCGCCATCGCTCGCGCCCAGACGCCTGATGAAAAAGTCGACGGCGTTGGCGCTGGTGAAGACGATCCAGTCGTAGGTACCCGCTTCCGACACGGCTTTATCCAACGGGCCGAAGTCGTCCGGCGGCGCCACGCGAATCATCGGCGCCTCGATCGGCTCTGCTCCCAGCGATTCGAGCCGCTCAACGAGCTCGGCGGACTGCTCGCGCGAGCGCGTAATGACGATGCGCTTGCCGAAAAGGGGCCGCTCGTCGAACCATCGGAGGTGCTGGCGAAGGCCCGCGACGCGTCCCACAACGAGAATCGCGGGCATCGTCCGCATGTTTTTCATCTCCGCGAGCTCGCGAAGCGTGCCGTCTGTTGTCCGCTGGGACGGCAGCGTGCCTTCGTAGATGATCGCGGCCGACTCGATCTCGTCGAAGCCGTTCGCAAGGAGTGCTTTCAAGATTGCCGGCAGCTGCCGTGGACCTGCGTAGCAGACGAGCGTGCCGCCCAGCCGCGCGAGGCTCGCCCAATCTACGTCAGGCGGCGTGCTGCTCTCGTCTTCATGGCCGCGGACGAACGTGACGCTGTCGCCGCCGCCTGGATAGGTGAGCGGAACTCCGGCATAGCATGCCGTGCCGATCGCGGCTGGAATGCCCGGGACCACTTCGAAGGGCACGCCGTGCTCGTGCAGGAACAGTGCTTCCTGGCCGCCACGGTCGAACACGAACGGATCGCCCCACTTCAGTCGGGCGACGATCTTCCCCTCGCGAGCTTTTTCGACCAGCAGGTAATTGATGGCTTCCTGAGCCAGCGGCTGCGGCGCGGCCAGCCCGACGTCGATCTTCTCGGCATCCTGCCGCGGATAACGAAGGAGGCGCGGATGGACGAGGTGGTCGTACAGCACCACGTCGGCGTCCGCGAGGTGGCGAAGCCCGCGGACGGTGATGAGGCCTGGGTCGCCAGGGCCGGTACCGATGAGGTAGACGATCGGGCGCATTTACGTCAGTCGCAGCGATCCGGGGTCGGTGCGCAGGGAGTCGTCCTGCGCCACTTCGCCCAGAATCGCCGCTGCTCCCTGCCGCAGCAACGCGTCGGCAACTTCACGGCCGAGCGTGACGGCATTGGTGCGTAATCCAACCTTCTTATAGCGGATGACGCGTGCGCCGTCGAGTGATGCGACGAGGGCGCGCAGTTCGAGGTCCGTTTTTCCGACGGGAACAGCCACACCCCCGAGCGGCATCTGGCAGCCGCCTCCAAGCGCGGTCACGAGGGCGCGTTCGGCATCCAGCGCCGCCGCGGCGTCGGCATCGCCAATGTGCGCCACCGCTTGCCGGGTGGAGGCGTCGTCGCTGCGCACCTCGATGGCGATAATCCCCTGGCCGGGCGCAGGGACGCAGTCATCCAGCGGCACTCGAGCAGAGATGCGCGAGGAGAACCCGAGGCGCGTCAGTCCGGCTGCGGCAAGGACGAGGAGATCGTACTCGCCCGAGTCCAGCTTGCGCAGCCGAGTGTCGAGATTGCCGCGAACGTTTTCAAAGGAGGCCCTTGGAAAGAACGAGCGCAGTTGCGCAATCCGCCGTACGCTGCCGGTGCCGATGCGGCTTACGTCGTCCATCGTCCATCGTCCAGCGTCCAGCGTCACGAGAGGTTCTCCAGACGCTCCAGACGATGGACGATCGACGATGGACGCTGGACGCTCCGGTCTAACCAGCGCATCTCTGGGGTCTTCACGCTCCAGTACGGCGCCAACCTCCAGCCCGTCGGGCAGTATCGCCGGCATGTCCTTGCTGCTGTGCACCGCGAGATCGACCTCGCCGTTGAGGAGCGCGTCCTCGATTTCCTTGACGAAAAGTCGCTTGCCGCCGATTTCTGAGAGCGGACGCTCCTGAAGGCGATCGCCGGATGTCTTGATGACGACGATCTCGCATGCAGGTCCGCCGGCAGATGTGATGCGTTCGGCGACGAGCCGGGCTTGAAAAAGCGCGAGCTGACTTCCTCGGCTGCCAAGACGAAGGGGGTTCACTGGGCGCGTTTCTTTGATGATTGGGTCGGTCCGGCCGTGGTCAGCGTACTTTCGTCGGCGGAGTCGTCGGCAGCAAGGCCGAACAACCGGTTCAAGACGTCACTATAAGCGGCAACAGTGTCGGCGTCAGAGGTCGCTTTCAGCTGCTCGGTTGGATTGATCAACAGCTTTTCCAGAATCAGCCGCGTGATCTCGTCCACTCGCGCCCGAGCTTCCGGCGGCAGAGACGCGAGCTTCGGTTCGAGGCGGCGCAGCTCGGACTGCCTGATTGCCTCGAATCGCTGTCTGAGCGCCACGATTGTCGGCACGGCACTGCGCGAATTGAGCCAGCCGATGAACTTGCCGACTTCCTGCGCGACGATTTTCTCCGCGTCGGACGCTTCCGTCCCGCGCTTCGAGATGTTCTCCTGCACGACGGCCTGCAGGTCGTCGATGTTATAGAGAAAGACCTGCTCGAGATCGCCCGCATCGGCCTCGACATCTCTCGGCACGGCGATGTCGATGATGAACAGCGGCCGCTGCCGGCGCGCCTTCATCGTCTGAACGAGGAGCGGTCGGGAGATGATCGGCGTGCTGGCGCCGGTTGCGGTGATCAGGATGTCCGCGTCGACGAGTCCGGTGTTGAGCGACTCCCAGGAAATAGCCGAGCCGCCGATCGATTGCGCGAGCGCCGTCGCGTGCGCGGCCGTCCGGCTGGTAATAATCAGCCGGCCGATTCCTTGGGAGCGCATGTGGATGGCTGTGAGCTTGCCCATCTCGCCCGCGCCGAGCACGAGGACTGTGCGCCCGTTCAGGTCCCCGAAGATCTTGCGAGCCAGCTCGACCGCCGCGTAGCTCACCGACACCGCGCCTGCGGAAAGGGCGGTTTCGGTTCGGACCCGCTTGCCCGCGGCAAAGGCCGAGTGGAAGAGCTTGTTCAGCAGCGGGCCGGTGCAGCCCAGTTGCGAGGCGACGCCGAAGGCCTCCTTCACCTGACCGAGGATCTGCGGCTCTCCCATGACGAGCGAGTCGAGGCCCGATGCCACACGGAACAGGTGGGTCGCCACATCCTGTCCGGTTTTCGCGTAGATATGGGGAGCCAGCTGGTCGCCGGGAATCGCGTGGAACTCCGACAGGAACTTCTGGATGGCCGCGCGCGTGCTCTCGGGCTCGTCACAGCCCACGTACAGCTCGACGCGATTGCAGGTCGACACGATTGCCGCCTCGTGTTGCACGCCGGTGCCGGACAAGGCGGTCAGCGCACGATCCACACCACGAGCCGAGAAGTCGAGCCGCTCTCGCAGCTCGATCGGCGCGGTGCGATGACTGACGCCGACCAGGAGAAGCTGCATCTCTAGAAGTTATGACTCGTCGTGAAGAAGTAGCTGACCGGCACGAAGTTCAACAGCACGATCGCGAATCCGACGGCCGAGAGCCATGCCGCCCGCCGGCCGCGCCACCCGATGCGCTGCGCGTAGAGCTCGAACGAATACACCGCCCAGCACAACACCGCCACAAAAATCTTCGGATCGGCCATCGACATCGACGAGGTAGTCGAGCTTGCTGATGGTTGAAGCTGCGAGGCCCAGATGCCGCCTGTGATGAGGCCGACGGTCAGAAACAACCAGCCGATCTTCACCGCGCGCAGGTTCATCTCGTCGAGCACGTTCAGCGAAGGCAGCCGCTCATAAAAGAAACCGAGATCTTTCGCTTTGATTTCCTTGAACTGCAGCACATAGGTAATACCGAGTACCCCCGCCAGCGCAAAGCTCGCATACGCAAAGAGCAGCGAGGAAACGTGAACACCGAACCACGGGCTTTCGAGAATGGCCGAACGGGGCTCATGGACGATCCCGCTGAACGTGGGGATCGCCTGCAGCGCGACGAGCAGCGGCAGGATGAAGACGCCCATTGCGCGCTCGCCCGTCGTCAACTCCAGGTACAAATACGACAATGCGAGCAACCAGATAAAGCTCGAAATCGCCGCCGTGGGGGTCGCGGAGGGCACATGACCGATGCGCATCGTCTCCATGCCGATGACGAACGTGTGCGCAAAAGCGGCGAGCACCAGCAGCACCGTCGCGAGCCGGCTCGTGGCGAACGTGCGCCGCGAAAACTGGACCGCGTAGGCCACGCTCGCAGCGGCGTAAAGCAGCAGCAGAAGGGCGTTCATTGCCATGATTATCAGCGAAAAACGGGGTCGAAAGTGGTCGAAAGGGGTTTTCAGGCTGATCGAGAGAAACCCCTCCCGACCCCGCTTGGTTCATACGGGTAGGGGAAGACCTCCTACCTGGCTGTGCCGGGGGGCAACGATGCGGAAGTGGGCGCGAAATAGCCCTGCTTGGTGCGCGCCTGGACGTTCGGCCTCGCCACCCGAACCACAAGACGCCGCCACGCGCCGTCGCGCCGTGGATTCTTGGACGTATAGCCGATCGTATACTGGCTCGAGAGCTCGTCGTAAATCTGTCCGTAGACGGTCGCGAGACTCTTGATGTCGGCTGGGAAGAACGCGCGGCCGCCGGTGTCGGTCGTCAACTGGCGCAACGCGTAGGTCGCCTCGCGGAACCCTTTCGACTGAGTACCCGACCCATCTTCCATCAGGCCGATTGCGTAAATGGCGGTCTCCGATCGCCGTGCGAGATCGAGCACGTCGTCAAATGACACGAGGCTTGACGTGTCTTCGCCGTCGGACAGCAGCACGATGGCCTGACGCCGGATTTCTTCCTCCTGTCGGACGGGAATTTTCTTCAAGCCCTTCAGGGAGATGTAGAGTGCGTTGTTCAGCGACGTCGATCCACCGGCGACCGTCTTACGAATCGCCTGCTCGAGCTCGGCCGGGTTGTTCGTGAACTTCTGCAACACTTCGGCTCGACTGTCGAAGCCAATCACCTCGCCCATGTCGGTCGGGCGCAGTTTTCGAACGAACCCGATGGCGGCATCCTGCGCCGTCGACATCCGATCTTCCATGCTCGAGCTCGTGTCGATGAGCAGCGAAAGCGCAACCGGGAGGTTCGTGCGGTTGAACAGCGTGAGCTCCTGCTTCACGCCGTCCTCGAAGATCTCAAAGTCCTTCTCGGTCAGGTCCGTTATGTAGCGGTTCGTGGGATCGGTGACTGTGACGTTCATCGACACGACGTCGATGGCCGACCGGAACGACGGTTGCTGAGCCGCAATCACCAGCGGTGCTGTCGCAAGCATCGCCAGCAAGAGAACAAAGCGCGGCCTCAGCTTCATAAGTCTTCAAGGCCAGTATAGGGGTGCCCTCGAGGGTCGTCAAGCACGTCAAGTCAGGCAAAAACCCTTGTGAATCTTAGATTTGCGTTTCTTGACGGTTGCCTGCCCGCATGCTATAAACACGCGGTTTCCCGCAACGGTTGTCGTCCGGCGGTCAAGACTCCACACGATGCTCAACGCATATATTCCGATCTTCATCTTCCTGCTCGTCGCCATCGGGTTCGCGCTCCTCACCCTGGTGATATCGCAGCTGGTGCAGTCGAAGAAGTACAACAAGGTAAAGCTCGAGCCGTATGAGTGCGGTATTGAACCCGTCACCGACGCCCGCGACCGCTACAGCGTCCGGTATTACCTTGTCGCCATGCTTTTCGTCATCTTCGACGTGGAGACTGTGTTTCTGTTTCCGTGGGCGGTCATTGTCGATGAGCTGGCGCTGTTCGGCCTGATTGAAATGATCATCTTCCTGGCGATTCTGGTGACCGGATATGCATACGCCTGGAAGAAAGGCGCCCTGGACTGGACCTAAGGGCCCAGACGTCCTGTTACAGGGTGCAACTCAAGTTGCGCCTGAGGGCGGGACCGACAACCAATGACTGAAGAACCCAAGGAACCCAAGGCGGCCGGCGACAAACCTCCGAGCGAGGTCCCAGGAGAGCCACTTAAGGGGGAGGTGTCGCGCACCGACTCTCCCGGTGCCGGCGCGTCGGCGGCGCCGACCGCGCCACCTTCGGGCGCCGACCCGGCAGAGGCCGCGAAGGCGGCTGTCCCGCCAGCACCCGCGAAGCCTCCAGCGCCAACCGCTCCGGCGACGAAGCCGGCCGCTCCAGCTGCGAAACCTGCGGCCCCGGGCGCAGAAGCGGCGCCAGCAGCGAAGGCGGCGCCGGCCGCGAAGGCGGTCCCGGCAGCGAAACCCGCCGCTGCTGCCCACGACTCGAAACCCGCGCCGCCATCTGGTCCGAGCGATCCGCCCCCGCCGGCCGGCACCGAGCTCCCCTCGTTCATTACCGCCCTTCAGGCGGCCATTCCTGGCGCTGTCGAACATGTCAGCTTCTACGTTGGTGACTGGACGGTCATCGTGCCCGCGACGAAGCTGCTCGAGGTCGGCCGCTTTCTGCGTGATACGCCTGAGGCCGCCTTCGATTTCTGCTCGGATGTGACGGCCAGCGACTGGCCGCCGCGGCCGCAGCGGTTCGACGTCATCTATTGCCTGTTCTCGACACGTCATCGCAAACGGGTGCGGATGAAGGTGCGCTCGGCCGAGAACGACCCGGTGCCGTCAGTCAGCGGCATCTGGCCATCCGCGAACTGGCTCGAGCGCGAAGTCTACGACCTGTTTGGCGTCAATTTCACAGGCCATCCCAATCGCAAGCGCATCCTGATGCCTGACGACTGGCAGGGCCATCCACAGCGCAAGGACTATCCGCTCGAAGGCCCGGGAGAGCTGCTGATGGAAAACCCGCTCGACTGGTTGAAGCTCAAGCAGGCACGGGAAGAGTCTGAGATCGAATAGGGATTAGGGATTAGGGATTAGCAGTCAAATGGCCACAGAAACACGTCCGATGTTCGACACCGAAGAGCTGGTCATCAATATGGGACCACAGCATCCCAGCACGCATGGCGTGCTGCGGGTGGTGTTGCGGCTCGACGGCGAGAAGGTGGTCGACTCGGAAATTGTCATCGGCTACCTGCATCGCGGCATCGAGAAGCTCAGCGAGAACCGCAACTGGACGCAGATCATCCTGTTGACCGACCGGATGGATTATGTTGCGGCGGCCACCAGCAACGTGGGCTATTGCCAGACCGTTGAGAAGCTGCTGCAGCTCGAGGTGCCGCGCCGCGCGCGGTACATTCGCACGGCCATCTGCGAGCTTCAGCGCATCGCCAGCCATTGCTTGTGGATCGGCACGCACGCTATGGACATCGGCGCGATGACGGTGTTCCTCTACGCATTCCGCGAGCGCGAGCTGATTCTCGATCTGTTCGAGGAATACTGCGGCGCGCGCCTGACCTACAACTCGATGCGCATCGGCGGTCTGCCGCTCGACATCCCGGTCGGCTGGGACAAGAAGGTGCTCGAGTTCTGCACCATCATGTCGGAGAAGGTGGACGAGTACGAAGAGCTGCTCACCCACAACCGTATCTGGCTCGAGCGCACGCGGGGCATCGGCGTCATCACCGCCGAGCAGGCAGTGGCGATCGGCCTCAGCGGGCCGCCGCTTCGTGGCTCGGGCGTCCCGAAAGACGTGCGCAAGGATGAGCCGTACGCCGCCTATGACGAGATGAAGTTCCAGGTGCCTGTCGGTATCGCCGGCGATACCTACGATCGCTATCTCGTCAGGCTCGAAGAGTTCCGCCAGTCAATCAAGATCATCCGCCAGGCCATTGAAGGTCTTCCCGAAGGGCCCATCGTCGGAAAGGTGCCGAGATTGATCAAACCGCCGGCAGGGGAGACCTACCACGCCATCGAGTCTCCGAAGGGCGAGATTGGCTACTTCATCGTCAGCGATGGGAAGTCGACCAACCCGTATCGGTTCCGCGTGCGGCCGCCCTCGTTCTGCAACCTTCAGGCGCTGCCGCAGTTGATCAAGGGACACCTCGTCGCCGACGTCGTGGCGCTGATCGGCTCGATTGACGTCGTGCTGGGAGAGGTAGATCGATGAGCTGCACTGAGCAGATCGTGGCCGCAAGTACGCCGAGCGGCGCGAGCCGCGAGGTACAGCTCGTCGGGGTGGGGCCCCACGAGAAAAGTGAACAATGATCGACACCTACGTCATTCCCCTCATCAAGATTCTCTTTGTGCTCAACGCAACGCTCGTAGGGGTCACCTACATGGTGCTGCTCGAGCGCAAAGTGATTGCGTGGGTGCAGGTGCGGCTGGGTCCGATGCGCGTGGGCCCCTACGGCGTGCTTCAGCCGATTGCCGATGCCATCAAGCTGATCCTGAAGGAAGACATCACGCCGACCCGTGCCGACAAGTGGGTGTTTACGGCGGCCCCCATCATCGTGATGGTGCCGGCGCTCATCACCTTTGCCGTCATCCCGTTCGGCTCGACCGTCCATCTTTTCGGACGTGACATCCCGCTCTACATCACCGACATCAACGTTGGCCTGTTGTACATCGTGTCGGTCGCCTCGATCGGTGTCTACGGCATCATCCTCGGCGGGTGGGCGTCCAACAGCAAGTTCCCGCTGCTCGCGAGCCTGCGCGCGTCAGCGCAGCTCATCAGCTATGAAGTCGCCGTCACGATGACGCTGGTCAGCCTCATCATGACCGCCGGGTCGCTCAGCATGGTGAAAATCGTGGAAGCGCAGGCGAACTCACATCTGTGGTTCATCTTCGTTCAGCCGGTCGCTTTCGTGCTGTTCTTCATCGGCGGCCTTGCAGAAACCAACCGCGCCCCCTTCGACATGGCGGAAGCCGAGCAGGAGCTGACCGGCGGGTTTCACACTGAATACAGCGGGATGCGGTTCGCCCTGTTCTTCCTCGCCGAATACGCGAACATGATCGTCGTTTCCTCGGTTGCGACGACGCTGTTCCTCGGCGGATGGCTGTCGCCGTTTCCGAATGTCGACGCGCTGAACTTCCTCGACGTCGTTCCCGGATGGATCTGGTTCCTGCTGAAGACGTTCATCTTCCTGTATGTCTTTTTGTGGGTGCGCGCGACGCTGCCGCGCTATCGCTATGACCAGCTCATGCGGTTGGGATGGAAGGTCCTCATTCCTGTGGCCATTGGGAATCTGATTGTGACCGGGATTGTGAAGGTAATCCTGTAATGGGCGAGGCCATTGCGTTTTACGTCATTTCAGCCCTGATACTCGGTTTCGCCGTGCTCGTGGTCAGCACGAAGAACACCGTGCACGCCGTGCTGTTTCTGGTGTTGAACTTCCTTGCGGTCGCGGCGCTCTATGTGCTGCTGACCGCGCAGTTCCTCGCCGCCATTCAGGTGTTGGTTTACGCCGGCGGTATCGTGGTGTTGTACCTGTTCGTCGTCATGCTGGTGAACTTGAAACGGCCGCCGGAGGATCATTCGGCGCCGCAGCGCCGTCCGTGGCTCGGCTTTGCGTTGTCGGGTGCGGTGCTGGCCCAGCTGGGCGCCATTCTGGTGTGGGGCGGGTTCGGTGCGACGACCGACTCGACCGCTGCCCAGAACAGCGATCTCGCGATGAACAACGTCGAGCGCATCGGCATGTTGCTGTATACCGACTTTCTGATCCCGTTCGAAGTCGCGTCAATTCTGCTGCTCGTCGCGATGGTCGGCGCGATCATCCTGGCGAAGCGCGAGCTATAGGGGTCAGACCCTCTTTTTACGATTTACGTAAGAACTAATGATTACACCAACCCACTACATGTTGTTGTCTGCGGCGCTCTTCATGATTGGCGTCATCGGCGTCATGCTGCGGCGCAACATCATCGTCATTTTCATGTCGATCGAGCTGATCCTCAACGCCGTCAACATCAACCTGGTTGCATTTTCATATCAGCTTCAGAACGGCATCGGGCAGGTGTTCGCGATTTTCGTCATCGCTGTGGCGGCGGCGGAGGCAGCGGTCGGCCTCGGCATCATCCTGGCCTTTTATCGCAACAAAGAAACCGTCAACATCGACGAAATGAATTTAATGCGCTGGTAGGTACATGGACCTCATTTGGTTGATTCCGATCCTCCCGGGGATAGGCGCCGCGATTAATGGGCTGATCGGCATTCGCTCGTTCAATCGGCAGACCTCGGGACTAGTGGCATGCGCGACGATGGCCGGCGCGCTGGCGTTGTCTCTGATCGCCTTCTGGCAACTCCTCGGGTTGCCGCCCGAGGCCCGCGACCATGTGGTCAGTCTCGGCCCCTGGATCCCGCCGATTCCGCTCGAGACCGTGCGGGGCATCGGGTCGTTCGAAGTGCCGTGGGCCTTCCGTCTGGATCCGCTCTCCGGCATGATGATTCTGGTCGTCACCGGCATCGGCTTCCTGATTCACGTCTATTCGACCGCCTACATGCACGACGAGCCGCGGGGCGGCTACGCGCGCTTCTTCTGCTACTTGAACCTGTTCTGCTTCTTCATGCTGGTGCTCGTGCTGGGCAGCACCTTCCTGACGATGTTCGTCGGCTGGGAAGGCGTCGGTCTGTGCTCGTACCTGCTGATCGGGTACTGGTACGAGAAGAAGAGCGCGTCGGACGCGGGCAAGAAAGCGTTCATCGTCAACCGGATCGGCGACTGGGGATTCATCCTCGGCCTCTTTCTGGTGTTTTTCACGTTCGGCACGCTCGACTTCCGCCTGGTCGCAAACGCCGCCGCGGCGATGCCCGTCGAAATGCAGTTCGGCGTCATTTCGCTCATCTGCCTGTTGCTCTTCATCGGTGCAACGGGCAAAAGCGCCCAGATTCCTCTGTACGTGTGGCTGCCAGACGCCATGGAAGGGCCGACGCCGGTGTCCGCGCTCATCCACGCCGCCACGATGGTGACCGCCGGCGTTTACATGGTCGGCCGAAATGCGGTGCTCTTCGCGCACGCGCCCATCGTCGCGCAGATCGTGATGATTGTCGGCGCCCTCACGGCGCTGATGGCAGCCACGATTGGCCTGGTGCAGTACGACATCAAGCGTGTGCTCGCCTACTCGACGGTTTCGCAGCTCGGCTACATGTTTCTCGCGATGGGCGTCGGCGCGTATGCGACCGCGCACGGGTGGCCGCATATCGGCATTGCGGCATTTGCCGCCGGCGCATTCCACCTGATGACCCACGCATTCTTCAAGGCGCTTCTGTTCCTCGGCAGCGGCTCTGTCATCCATGCGATGGCCGGCGAGCAGGACATGCGCAGAATGGGCGATCTCAG
Organism: Vicinamibacterales bacterium; assembly: GCA_963761975.1. Classification (GTDB taxonomy): domain Bacteria; phylum Acidobacteriota; class Vicinamibacteria; order Vicinamibacterales; family JAMQPK01; genus JAMQPK01. The sequence goes on along the minus strand of CAVXIR010000006.1, from coordinate 172,986 downwards.
ACGCTACATGCCGGTCACCTACATGACGATGATGATAGGCACGCTGGCCATCGCGGGCATTTTTCCGCTCGCGGGCTTCTTCAGCAAGGACGAGATCCTCTTCCGTGCCTTCCTCACGAACAAGCTCATTTGGGGCTTCGGGGTCATCACCGCGCTGATGACGGCGTTCTACATGTTCCGGCTGATGTCGATGACCTTCCTTGGGATCTATCGAGGACCGGCGTGGGAACACACCACGCCCGCGGCGGTGCACGTCGCGGCGACGCACCGCGTGGCGCATCCTACCGATCCGCACGCGCACGGTCAGGCACACAAGGTTCAGCACGATGTCTCGCATGGTCCCGCGGACGATCACGATCGAGGGCACGACGCGCACGGGCATGGTCATGGACACGGTCCGTGGCATGGGCCGCACGAGTCACCTCAGGCGATGACGGTGCCACTCATGGTGCTGGCGGTCGGAGCGATCGTGGCGGGGTTCGCCAGCATTCCGCCCGCGCTCGGCGGGGGTGCGGCGCTCGAGCATTTCCTCGAGCCGAGCTTTACTGCGCACGCGACTGCGGAAGGCGTGGCAGCTCCAGCGGCCGAAGGTGTGTCCGGAGCCGCGGCTGCCGAAGCGGCGCACGAAGAGCCGCACATTTCGCATGCGGCCGAGCTGGGACTGATGGCCTTCTCGGTGATGATTGCGGTCATCGGCATCGGTGCGGCGTACCGGTTCTACGTGCTCTCACCGCAGACCGCCGATGGACTCAAAGAGCGCTTCGCCGGTGCCCACTCGCTTCTCTACAACAAGTATTTCGTCGATGAGCTCTACAACTCGACGTTCGTCGCGGGCACGATGAAGAGCTCGTTCGGTCTCTGGGGATTCGATCGCCGGGTGGTTGACGGCGCCGTCAACGGCTCGGGGTGGCTGACGGTCTTCATGTCGTGGGTCTCGAGCCTCATCGACCGGTATGTGGTAGACGGGGCGGTGAATCTCGTCGGGCGTTCTTCGGAAGAATCGAGCTTCGTCTTCCGTCGCGTCCAGACCGGGCTGATTCAGAACTACGCGCTGCTGATGCTGGCAGGCGTGTGCGCGTTTGTGAGCATTTACTTGCTCGTGAGGTAATTCCGTGACGAATGCCGCCGGTTTCCCGTTGTTGTCGCTCATCCTGTTCGTGCCGCTGGCCGGCGCCCTGTTGCTGCTGTTCATCCCGAAGCAGAACAGCAGCGCGATTCGCCTGATCGCGAATGTCGTCGCGCTGGCAGGCTTCCTCGTGTCTGTGCCGCTGTGGTTCTGGTACAACCCGCAGGAGCCGAACTATCAGTTCGTCGAGCGCATGCCGTGGATTCCGTCCATCGGTGCGGAGTATTTCCTCGGCGTTGACGGCTTCAGCACGCTGCTCGTGCTGCTGGCAACGCTCTTCGGTTCCATCGCCATCCTGTCGTCGTGGACGGCTATTACCGAGCGCATCAAGGAGTACTACATTTTTCTGCTCATCCTGCAGACCGGCATGGTCGGCGCGTTCATCAGTCTCGACTTTCTGCTGTTCTTCCTGTTCTGGGAAGTCATGCTCGTTCCGATGTATTTCCTCATCGGCATCTGGGGAAGCGACCGGCGGTTGTACTCGGCCATCAAGTTCTTCCTCTACACCCTCGTGGGCAGCGTCATCATGCTGCTCGGCATTCTGGCGCTCTACTTCCACAACTACAGCGTCACGAACGTATATACATTCGACATCACGCAGTTCCAGCAGCTGAATGTGCCGTTCAATCTGCAGTGGTGGGTATTCCTTGCGTTTTTCCTCGGATTCGCGGTGAAGGTGCCGATGTTCCCGTTCCACACCTGGCTGCCTGATGCGCACACGGATGCGCCGACGGCCGGCTCCGTCATCCTGGCGGCTGTCCTGCTGAAGATGGGCACGTACGGGTTCATCCGATTCTCGCTCCCGATACTCCCCGATGCTACTCGTGCCTTCGTCCCGATGATGGTCACGTTGTCGATTGTCGGCATCGTCTATGGCGCGTTGTGCGCGATGGCACAACAGGACTGGAAACGGCTGGTTGCGTACTCGAGCGTGAGCCATATGGCGATGGTCATGCTCGGCATGTTCGCGCTTAATCCGGTCGGCATCATGGGCAGCATCGTGCAGCAGCTCAACCACGGCATCTCGACTGGCGCGCTGTTCCTTCTCGTCGGCAACGTCTACGAACGGCGCCATACCCGGCTCATTTCCGAATATGGTGGTCTGTCGAAGGTGATGCCGGGCTACGCGGCGGTGTTCCTCATCATGACCATGTCGTCGATCGGGCTGCCCGCACTGAATGGATTCATCGGCGAGCTGCTCATTCTGCAGGGCGTGTTCGTCGCCAACAAGATCTGGGCCGCGTTTGCGGCCAGCGGTGTCGTGCTGGGTGCCGCGTACATGCTCTGGCTGTATCAGCGGACGATGTTCGGAAAGATCGAGAATCCGAAGAACGAGCATCTGCTCGATCTGAATTTCCGCGAGTTTGCGACCTATGCGCCGCTCCTGATTCTCGCGGTGTGGATCGGCCTCTATCCGAAGCCCTTCATCGACCGGCTGCAGACGTCGGTCGATCGTGTCGTCTTGCGCATCAATCCTGAGTACCGGGCCCAGGTGTTGCGTGCGAACCCCGTACCCGGCACGGCGAACGCGGCAGTTAGAAATGAACCGGCGGGGGCACGTTAGTGCCTCCCGGGATTAACCTCAGCGATTTCTTTTACCTGCTGCCGGAAATTGTCCTTACGACCGGCGCGCTGGTACTGCTGCTCGCCGATCTCATGGTTCCGCGCGACAAGCAGTCCATTCTGGCGTGGGTCACTCTGGCCGTGCTCGGCGCTACAGCGGTGGCGCTCGTCCCGGTGGCCGGTGTCAACGTTCAGGTTTCGCGAGGATTGATCGCCGTCGACACCTTCGCGCTGTTCTTCAAGGTGTTGTTTCTGATCGCTGCTGCGCTCACGGTGCTGATGAGCGTTCGTTTCCTGGAAGTCGAAGGAACGCGTGCGGGCGAGTACTACTTCCTGATTCTTTGCGCCACGCTGGGCATGATGTTCATGGCCGGCGGGACCGACCTGATCACGCTCTTCATCGGTCTCGAGACGATGGCGATCTCGTTCTACATCCTGACGGGCTACATCAAGCCGAGCCGCCGCTCGAACGAAGCCGCCGTGAAGTACTTCCTGCTCGGTGCCTTTTCGCTCGGCATCCTGCTGTACGGCATGTCACTCATGTACGGCCTGTCTGGCACGACGAACCTGCGCCTGATTGCCACGGGGCTCGCCGGACAGGAGTCGGACCCGCGGCTCATTCTTGCGGTGATCCTTGTCGTGGCGGGCATGGGCTTCAAGATTGCCGCGGTGCCATTCCACATGTGGGCGCCAGACGTCTACGAAGGTGCGCCGACGCCAATTACCGGTTTTCTGTCGGTCGGATCGAAGGCGGCGTCGTTTGCGATGCTGCTGCGGATTTTCGTCGAGAGCCTGCCAACGATGCGCGTGTCGGTAACGGACACCGCGGCGCTGGGCGCGTCGGTTCCGGACATCGGCTGGGGCACGATGTTCTACGTGCTGTCCGTGGTCACGATGACGGTTGGGAACTTTGCGGCGCTGACGCAGAGCAACCTGAAGCGGATGCTCGCGTATTCGTCGATTGCGCATGCCGGTTATCTGCTCATCGGCGCAGTCAGCGGGACGGCGCGCGGCGTCACGGCGATGCTCGTCTACCTGTTCGTCTATGCCTTCATGCAGCTCGGCGCGTTCGCGGTGCTCGCCCTCATGCGCCGCCAGGACGTCGTGGGCGACGAACTGAAGGACCTGAACGGGCTGTTTTTCCGTCAGCCGTTCGCTGCCGTGGCCATGTTGCTCTTTATGCTGTCGCTGGGCGGCATCCCGCCGACCGCCGGCTTCATGGGGAAATTCTGGCTCTTCGGGGCGGCGATTGAATCGGGTTACATCTGGCTGGCGGTGATCGGCGTGCTCAACAGCGCGGTGTCGCTCTACTACTACATCCGCATCGTCGTCTACATGATGCTGAAGAACGAGCCCGCCGGATCGGAGCCGAAACAGAGTCCCGCGCTGGCCGTCGCGATGGCGGCCGCGGTGATCGCGACGCTGCTGCTCGGCGTGTATCCGCAACCACTGTTCGAGTTCGCGCAAGCATCAGCCGCCACTCTTGGAGCCTCGGCCATCAGCCAGACCATGCGGTGAAAGGGGTCTCCCGACCCCCTTTTTGTGCAAAATTGGGCCACAAATCCCGTATCTGGCGCTGGTGAACTTTTTCACAAGGTATGCTATATTCACCATGCCCGACGAATCGGATTCCCTCGCTCGGTCCTTCCGGTATTTGCAGGACACGGTCCGCAAATCCGGGCCGGCAGCGGCTGCCAGCTACACGCTGATAGGCGCCATCATCCTGCTCGGAGGAATCGGATACGCAATCGACCAGTGGCTCGGCACGTCACCCTGGTTCCTGCTGGGCGGTCTGCTTCTGGGGCTCGTTGTCGGCTTCTATGAGCTCGCGAAGACTGTCTGGGGCCAGGGCAGACCGTAAGGGGCGAGACGAGGGTTGAAGGCGGTCTTGTGGCTCGCCACGGGCAGTGTGCTGTCGGCAGCCCTGTTCGGAGTCTGGTTTGGAACCGAAGTATGGCTGGGCATGCTTGGCCCGCTTGTGGTGGTCAGTGCGACCTGGGTATTGACCGAGCGGGTGTACAAGTCGAATCCGGCGGGCCTGACCGCGTTGATCATTACGGCGTTCGCAGGCAAGCTGGTGTTTTTTGGCGCGTATGTCGCGCTCGTGATAGGCGTCCTCGGCGTGCGGCCGGCGCCGTTCGCGGCAAGCTTTGCGGGGTATTTCATCGCGTTGCACATGATCGAGGCGCTCCTGTTGAAGCGCCTCTTTGTTTGAGACGAAGACATAAATGGCTCAAGAGCACGCGGCCCAGGTCACTCACGATGCAGCGCAGGCCGCCTCACGTGGCGGCGGCCACCCGGCATCCGGAGCCTTCAATGCCGGCGAGACCATCATCAATCACGTCTCCAACAGCTCCCACGATCATCCGCTGATTCACCTGCCGACGATTGCGGGGATCGATCTCTCGGTGACCAAACATGTGTTCATGTTGTGGCTGGTGGCGGCGCTTCTCCTCCTGCTGGTGACGACTGCCGTACGGCGATATCTGGCATCGGGACGACCGGTACCGACGGGCTTCATGAATGCGATCGAAGCCGTTGTGCTGTTCGTGCGCGACGATATCGTTCAGCCGAACGTCGGCCGCAAGTGGGTGAATACCTGGACGCCTCTCATCCTGACGTTCTTTTTCTTCATTCTGTCGGCGAACGCCATCGGCCTGATCCCAATCTTCGATGTCATCGCGCTGCTCGACCACTACGTGCTGCACACCGCCCCGGATTCATTCCTGAAGCAGGTGGTTCATGGCGGCACGACGGCAACGGCCAATTTCAATGTCACCGCGGCGCTCGCGACCATTACGTTTGCGGCCATCATCGTGGCCGGCAGCAAAGCGCATGGAGTCGTGAAGCATTGGATGAACCTGGTGCCGCACGGTCTCGCGTGGCCCATCTACATCCTGCTGATCCCCATCGAGATCATGGGCATGTTCGTCAGGCCGTTCGCGCTGACGATGCGACTTGCGGCCAACATGACGGGCGGCCATATCGCCATCCTGGCGATTCTGTCGTTTGTGTTTCTGTTTGCAGAAAAGTTCGGTCGCGCGTTGCCTGGCATCGGAGTCGGTCTCGTCATGTCGGTGCCGCTCGCCGTGGGGATTTCGGCCCTGGAAATCATCGTCGTGATGGTGCAGGCATACGTGTTCACGTTGTTATCCGCGGTTTTCATCGGCATGGCCATTCATGTGCATCACTAGTCGAAAGGACAGAGAATGAATAGTGTACGTTTCGTCAGCAGGATTACGGCAGTTGCGATGTTCGTCGCGCTCGCAGGTACCTCGCTGTTCGCGCAGGAAGCGGCTCCAGCCGCCGGCAATGCTGCCGTCCTTCATCTCTTCGGTGCGGCGATCGGCTTGGGCATGATCGTCATCGGCGCCGCGCTGGGCATTGGGAAGTTCGCCGCCGCTGCGGCGGAAGGCATTGCCCGCCAGCCGGCCGCGGCTGCGCAGATTACCGGCGCGGTGAACCTGCCGCTGTTCCTGCTCGAAGGCGTTGCGATTCTCGCAGAAGTCTTCGTGCTCTTGATCGTGCTCGGGTAGGGCTGACCCGAAGGCCAGCGCTACGTGCCCGTACTAGGTGCGGCGTACGTGGTGCCGAGCTTCAGCTCGGCCTGAAAGGAATTTATGGATAACCCTTTGGTCCAGGTCGATCCAGGTCTTTTCATCTGGACCATCGTCACGTTCCTGGTGCTGTTGACGCTTCTCGCCAAATTCGCGTGGCGGCCGCTGTTGCAGGCGCTGGCGGCTCGTGAAGAGACGATTCGCAAGTCGCTCGCAGACGCCGACAAGGCGCGTCAGGAGCTCGAGCGTCTGAATCGAGAGTCGGAAGCGATTATGCGGCAGGCGCGCATCGAGGCCGAGTCCATCGTCGGCGCGAGCCGCGCCGACGCGGAGAGGCTGCGAGGCGAGCTCCGGGAAAAGGCGCGTGCCGAGGCTGACGGCATCATCAAGAATGCCGAACGGCAGATTCAGCTGGAAACCGCGCGTGCGCTCGAGCAGATCCGGCACGAAGCCGCCGATTTATCGGTGGCGATCGCGTCGAAGCTGATTCAGAAGAATCTGACGAGAGAGGACAACGAGCGTCTCATTGATGACGCATTGAAGCAGCTGCAGTAGTAAGCGCGCGACTAAAAATCGCACCCTATCATTTGATCAGTACGTAGTGTCCGACCTTAGCCAGGCCTTAGCCGGACCGTGTAGCGGACCTTCTACTGCTTCAACAACTCTGCAGCTCTCTGACCGTCGGGCGACGCTGGGTCGAGGTCGACCACGCGCGTCAGGTGGCGCGAGGCACTCGCGCGATCCCCGGCGGCGCTCGCGAGCGCCGCCAGTTTCATCAGCGGCCGAGTCCAGACGGCGTCGGCGGCCGAGGCTTTCTGGTACCAGTTTTGAGCTTCGACCGCGTTTCCCTGCGCTTCTTTCAGCCCACCCATCGCAAACAGCGCGTTCGAATCGGCTGCATCCGTCTTCAGAACTTCCTGATAGGCGGCTTCGGCCTCGGTGTACGACTTCTTCGCCAGATACGAATTCCCGATCTGAACGTTGACCATGGTCAGCGCCGGCGCTCTGGCCTTGATCTCGCGATAGGCGGCAATCGCCTGGTCGTGACGGCCTTCGTCGTATAACACAGCCGCGGCGGCGAGCTGCGCTGACAGCGACTTTGAGTCGATGCCCGCGAGTGCGCCGAACGCCTCGGGCGACTCGCGCCGTTCCAGCTTGATATCGAGATTTGGGGCAGGACCGGTCAGGCGGACCGGAATCGGAAGAGTCATCGTTTCGAAGCCCGGCGCCTCGAACGTCAGGCGCCACTCACCAGAGCGGCTGACGACGAACACAAAGCGCCCGCGATCGTCGCTCGCGGTGGTGAGCGTCAACGGCGCGCCGAATGTACGCCCGCCGCCGGTCTCGGCCCGGACGATGGTGCCACGTATCGTGGCCCCGGTTTCGTCGCGCACGACGCCGCTGATACGACTGGTTTGCGCAGACGCGGGCACTGCCAGTGCAATTGCAGACACGGCTGCCGCCAAGCCGAGAATCAATTTGTTCGCCATGAGAGGCAGTATAGATCGGTGGGCGCAATAGGTGCGATAGGTGCGATAGGTGCGATAGGTGCGTTAGGTGCGATGGGTGGGATAGGTGCGGCTTTGGCCCAGTTAATCCGCGGTTCGCGACCGTCCGCGCAGAGTTTGACGCATCTGCGCCGCCTCCCGCGACGAAAAGCCCCAATTTGCGGGCTTCATGCCGCGCAATTCGTCGTGGGACCATAGCGCGCGCATCAGTCCGAGACGGGGGTGATCGGCACTTCCGAGGAGAAGGTGTCCGATTTCGTGCGCAATCGCGCGACCCAGCAGCACCGGCACGCCGGTTGCCGCCCGGTCGGCGATCGTGCGCACCCGAAACAGGTCCACGGTCATCAGTACGCCGCCCCGCTCCTCGCGGTCGACCATCGACTCGCCCAGGGCGACCACCGGTTCAGCTTCGGCGCCATTCTTCGGGGTCCGGTCAACCAGTCTCAGCATCAAATGCCGGCCGGGCACCAGTGGCTCAGTGCACGCGGCGCCGTTCGGATTGCCGGGCACGCGGCAATCGGTGAATTCCACCGCAATACGCGCACCTCCGAAGATGTGTGTCGCCTCGGCGCGTGCCGTAGCGAGCTCGGTGCTCGATACGTTCGCATAGTCGTAGGTTCTGATGACGACGGTGGCCTCGGTCTTTGGTGCGGCGGCGATCGGGATCGTTGCGGCCACCGTGGGCAATAACATGAAGAAAAGCGTGGCCTTCATGTGTTCACTGTGCGGTTGCCTGACGAGTGCCTCAATGCACGCGAGGTGACCCGCAGAGGAAACGTTGGTGACCTGCTAATTCACTGAATGAATGTGGCTTACGGCGCGTTCATATTTTGGTGACATGGCTCGAACGCGCGTGTGGGCTGGTAAACTTCCTTATTCGATGTTGCCCCTGGAGCGCCCCACGTCCAACCTGAAGCGATTCGCGACCTTTGAGGTCGATCTACGCGCACGCGAGCTGCGCAAGGGCGGCATCCGCATCAGGTTGCAGGATCAGCCGTTCGAGATTCTGGCGGTCATGCTGGAGAGGCCCGGCGAGGTGGTGACGCGAGAAGAGCTCCGTCAGCGTCTGTGGCCGGCTGGTACCTTCGTAGACTTCGAGCACAGCCTGAATGCGGCCATCAAGCGCCTTCGCGCCGCGCTCGGCGACGATGCCGACAACCCGCGGTTCGTCGAAACGCTGCATCGGCGCGGTTACCGGTTCATCGCGGCTGTCGAGTCCGAGGGACAATCGGTGCGCAACCTGCACGTCGTGCGGCCGCCGGTCACAGCGCTGCCCAGCACCATCGTCAACGTGCGGCTCGTCGTGTTGCCGTTCACCAACCTCAGCAACGATCCGGCTCAGGAATACTTCAGCGATGGGCTCACGGAGGAAATGATCACGCAGATCGGCCGGCTCTGCCCGGGCCGCCTCGGCGTCATCGCGCGCACCTCGTCGATGCAGTTCAAGAAGTCGACCAAGAGCGCCAGTGAGATCGGGCGTGAGCTCTCGGCCGATTATCTGCTTGAAGGCAGCGTTCGCGGTGAAGCCGATCGCATCCGCATCACCGCGCAGCTGATCGAGACGCGCAGCGAAGTGCACCTGTGGGCGGACACCTACGATCGGTCGATGGGAGAAACGCTGAATCTGCAGACCGACGTTGCGGCTCACATCGCGCGGTCGCTCGCAATGGAACTGGTGCCCGACCAGGTCGACGTGCTGGGACGCGCGACGCCGCGCCGGACCGAGGCCTATCAGGCATATCTGAAGGGACGTTTTCACTGGAATCGCGGCGGTTTCGAGGGCGTGAAGTCCGCCGTTTCGTATTACGAGCGCGCGCTCGAGCTCGATCCGGAATTTGCGGCGGCGTACTCCGCGATGGCGCGCGCGCGGATTGCGCTCGCAAACCATTCGCGTGAGCCCGGCCGCGTGCAGCTCGAACAGGCGCGTGCACTGGCGCTGCGTTCCATTGAAATCGACCCGGGAATCTCGGATGCGCACCTCGCGCTCGCAGAGATTCGGCGGATGCTCGAGTGGAACTGGCGTGTGGCCGAGGACGAGTACCCGAACGGCGATCGCGCTTTCGCCGAGCTGCGAATCGGCACATCGGTTCTACGCGCAGTTTCTCGCGTCGATGATGCGCTTCTCCGAAGCCAAGGCCGAAGCCGACCGCGCGTGCGACGTAGATCCGTTCTGCCTCGTCGTCACGACCAGCGCTGCGTGGGTGCGGTACGCCGCGGGCGAGTTCGATACTGCGATCGATCGAAGCCGTCATGTGCTCGATATGGACGCGGGGTATGCGCCCGCGCGCCGCATCCTTGGAGCCTCACTGCTTGGTGCGGGCAAGCCCGACGAAGCCGTGCTCGAGCTGACGGCGGCGGTCGGACCCGATGCCGAGGATCCGATCTCGCTGGCGTGGCTCGCGCATGCCAAAGCGCTCGCCGGCTCGCGCGACGAGGCCGGAGCGCTCGTGACGCAGCTCGAATCCTCCGCCCGGAATCATTACGTGCCCGGCTATCACCTCGCGCTGGCGCACATCGGGCTTGGCAATCGCGATGCCGCGTTCGGACTGCTGGAAAAAGCGTGCAGCGATCGCGAGCCGTCCGTTGTCAATCTCCGCGTGGAGCCGCGCTTCGAGCCGTTGCGCCGGGATCCGCGCTATGGTGCGCTCCTGCAGAAGCTCCGATTGCCTGAATAAAGGGGATCAAAAAGGGTCTGACCCCTTCCGCTTTTTGTGACATACTGCCGCGCACAATTTCATCTTCATTGCTTTGATTTCCACGGGTTTTGAGGAGGAGTCATGACTGGACGCAGAATCATCGTCGCTGTGCTCGCACTGGCGAGCCTTACGATCGGCATTTATGCGCAAGGTGGCGGCGGCGGTGGCGCTCAAGGTGGCGGCCGCGCCGGGGGCGGTGGCGGACGCGGCGGCGGCCGGGAAGCAGGGCCACCTCAGCCAGGCCACTTGATGACAGGCGCGTGGGGTGAGCAGGCGCTCACGCCCGATTCGCGCGGCTGGGGCTGGATGGTCAAGACCTACGTGGAGAAGGCGAAGCGGCCTTTGTGGAATCAGGCCAAGGAGAAGCTGCTCAGTGACGGCAAGGTGACGAGCGTGACCATCTCGAGCTTCCAACCCGAGACCTATTGCGAAGCGCGGAAGCACTGGGACTACGTGTGGTTCGAGATGCAGCACGCGACGCTGACCTTCGCCGAAGTGCAGAAGATGATTGCAGCCTGTCCGGGTGTGAAGGGCGCTGCGCCGATGATTCGCATGCCTGATGCGCTCGAAGCCAACGTCCAGAAGGCGACAGACCTTGGCGTGATGGGCATTGTCGTTCCGACGGTTGACGATGCGCTCGAAGCGCGCGATGCGGCTCGATTCTCGCGCTTTCCGCCGTTCGGACGCCGAAGCCAGGGTGGAAATACTGCGGGTCAGTTCTGGTCGGATGCACCTGGCGGCTATCGCCAGACCATCAACGACAACTTCCTGGTGGTCGTGATGCTCGAGACACTCGAGAGCATCATCAACGTGGATGAAATCGCGAACACGTTTGGCTTGGATGTTGTGATCCAGGGCAACAGCGACTTGACCAATTTCTCGGGTTGGGGCGCGACCGATGCGCGCTACGAGGCGATGCTGAACATCAGCCACAACGCGACGTTGAAGGCCGGCAAGTACTGGGGCAACGCAGGTCAGCAGTATCTGACAGGCCATCGCTTGAGTCCGTCGACCCGCTTCGTGCAGAACGGACCGGCGCACGACGGATTCGCGTTCCCGGCTCGCGGCCGCGGAGCGCTGGAGCCTCAGAAATAGCAACTGGCGAGTAGCCAGTTTGCGTCGCAAGGCGGAGCGCCGAAGTAAGTTTTTTGTTAGCTGATAGCTGGTAGCCTGTAGCTGGTAGCAGAAGGTAGCTACCGCACAACTGGCTACCAGCTGCCGGCTACTAGCTACCGGCTCCAAGGAGGTAGGGGTGAAAACGAATCATTGCGCCACCATCGGTGCCCTCACGCTTGCGGCGATCGCGTTGAGCAGCGGTCCGCTTTCCGGGCAGAGAGGGGAAGGAGCCGGCCGAGGCGCAAAACCAAATCCGGTACATTCGCATATCGGCCACGTCATGACGCAGTGGAAGGAAGTGCCGACCGGACAGGGGTTTCTGCCGGTAGCCGTTGCCGACGCCAGGGTTGCATCGACCCATGCCGGCTACATGCAGAAATCGCCCGACAACCTGGATACCATCAAGCTGCACGCGGGTCACGTGCTGAACGCGCTTGATCCAACCGTCGAGCCGAAGGGGCCGGGATCGTTTGGCGTGAAACGGGCCGCAGCAGGGGCCGTGCAGCACGCCCAACTGGCTGCGAAAACGGAAGGCGCGTCCAAGGGCGTGCAAACCCATACCGAGCACGTCTCGGCATCGCTTGAAAACGTTTCACACTGGACGGAGCAGGCGATCGCGACAACGCAAAAAATTCGGGCCGCGACGTCGGCGTCCGAGGCGGCGCCGCTCATCACGGAGTTGATTTCGCAACTCAACACCATCTCTAACGGGGTTGACGCGAATAAGGACGGCAGCATCGGCTGGCAGACCGGCGAGGGCGGCCTGGCGCAGGCTCAGCAGCACATGACGCTGATGATGAAAGGCGAAGGACTGCAATAGTCGAAAGTCGCAACTCGACAGTCGTAGGCGATAGTCAAGTCGCGAGTCAAAAAGGCCGCCAGCAGTAGTTGGTGGCCTTTTTTATTTGTTGGGCGAAAGCCTTCTGAATTCTTCCGTTGGGGCCTTCTCGGGCGAGACCTGTTTGTACTGCTGCGTGATCTTGTCCGCCATCACCTTCAATCGCGCCGGCAGCGCCGTGGCGATGGTGGCCGACTGGTACACACCTCCGGTGCGCTTGATCATCTCGAGTGTGACGTTACGGATCAAGCTGGTGCCCGTCGATGTCAGGAGGACCGCGTTGACGAGCACGCCGGTCTTCTTGAGGCCCTGCAGCATCTCGTTGACGGACTTGTCCGTGACCCGCTGGCTCATATCCTGGCCATCCGTGCTCACGATGACGATCATCGGAAATCGCCGTTCAACTGTCCGAAGGTACCGATCGTAGACTTCCTGAACCGATCCAATCAGAGCGTTGCCTGCGCTTCGCATGTAGTTGATCTCACCGACCGCCTCCTGAATCTCCAGGTAGTCACGCGTAGGCTGGACGCGGACGTTCATTTGTCCGCCGGTTGTGACCAGCATCAGCTCGTGATTGGCTGGCAGCGCGTTGACGAACTGCTGCAGCCCCCGACGGATCTGCGGTAGCGGCTCGAGGGGCGTCTGGCCATTGTCGACGATGATCGCGATCCGCATCGGATCGCCGGGCTGCGCGCCTTCCTGTGCAGCCGCATAGGCCGGCGCGGCCAGCGCGATGAAAAACGCGACGATGGTGGCAGGAAATAGTTTTTCCATACGGCAGAGAATGGATCCGCGAGGGGCGTACGTCAAGACGTTAGCTTCACCCCGCCGCTGCACACGATCGATGCTGAGTGCCGCAGCCGGGACCTACATCTGATAGAGCATCAGGTAAACGATCACGCCAGTCACGGACACGTACATCCATGCCGGAAATGTCTTTGTTGCGATGCGCTTGTGTTCGGCGTATCGCCCGCGCAATCCGCGCGAGAGCGTCGAGATGGCCATTGGCAGGATCGCCGCGGCCAGTACCGATGTGCGAAATGAGAATGGCAAAGTAGACGTAGCGAATTATCCCTTGTCCTGTGAAGGGCCGCGACCCCGCCTGTGCGTGATAGACCAGGTAGCAGATCAGAAAGAGCGTCGATGTCGTGAATGCCCCGAGCATGGCGTTCCGGTGCGCATTGATCTGCCGGCGCTTGATCAAAACGTAACCGGTCAAAAGAAAAATGCCCGAGATCGCATTCAGCGTGGCGTTAACGGTCGGTAGTACCGTGTAATCGATCATTTACAAAATACGTAAAAAGAGGGTCTGACCCTCTACAGCCGATCGACGATCAACATGCCCCACAGTAAGGGCAGGAAGGTAATCGAGCCGAGAAACAGCAGCCGCGCGCGATCGTCGAGGCGGCGCACCGCAAACGAGATTGCGAGCCAGAGGAGGCCAACGCTCCCGGCCAACGCCCCGACCGCATATGCCGGGCCGGTCATACCCAGGAGATACGGTGCAAGACTGACGGGTACGAGCAGGATCGAGAACAGCACGGCCTGACGCGCCGTGCTGCTTCCATCAGGCTGCACGACCGACAGCAGCGGGAAACCTGCCCGGCCGAAGTCATCGCGATAGAGCCAGGCGATCGCCATGAAATGTGGGATCTGCCAGACGAACACGATCGCAAATAATGCCCACGCTTCCAGCGTCAGCGAGCCGTGACCGGCGACCCACCCGATCATCGGGGGGAGCGCTCCGGGAATCGCGCCGACGAGCGTTGCCAGCTGCGATCGTCTTTTTAGAGGTGTGTAAACGACATTGTAAGAGACGAGCGTCAGCAGCGTGAGGAATGCGGCAAGCGGATTCGACGTCGCGGCGACAATCGCGAGGCCCATTGCCGCGAGTCCAGTCGAAAAAACCGCCGCCTCACCCGGCGTGATGCGGTGAGCGGCGAGCGGCCGCATCCTCGTGCGCCGCATCATGCTGTCGGTTTCGCGCTCGTAAATCTGGTTGAGGCCGGCAGCTCCGCCCGCCACGAGCGCGATGCCGGCAACCGTCTCGAAAAGCCGCGTGAGGGTCAGCGCGTCACGCGCACCCAGGTAATACCCCATCGCAGCCGTAACGATGACGAGCGAGTTCAGACGCGGTTTGGTGAGCGCCAGAAAGTCGGCGAACCGCTGAGGAACCGTGCCCGAAATAGAGGTCGGGTGTATTTTCTCGCTCACCGCACCCACAATGGCCGTCGCGCCCTTTTTCATGCGTGAGCCCCTGATCGGCCCAGCTTTGGCGCAGCCGGCTGTCGAACACGCACCGCGCCCTCGGCCGCGCGATCGAAGCGCACGCGCTGAGACCGCAGCGTCAACACGAGTGAGGTTGCCAGCGTGAGTGCACCGAACACGACGTGCGCCGTGTTGATGGCGACGTTCTTTTCCGACCAGATGACGTACGCGCCCAGCGTTACCTGCGTCAGCACCAGACAGGCAAGCATGGCGGCCGGACGGCACAGCTCGCGGCGGTGTGAATGATGGTAAGAGACGTGGCCGACGGTCGCGGCGATCGCGAGCGTCACAATCAGCGCGCCTGCCCGATGGGCGTAATGGATGGCAATCTGCGGCGTCCACTCGGGCGGGAACCATCCGCCGAACACGAGCGGAAAGTCCGGGATGGCCAGTCCCGCGTCGGAGTGCCGCATGGTTGCGCCGACGATGACCTGAAGGTAGATAAGGGCTGTTGTGGTCGTGGCGACGAACCGCAGCATCCGATCGTCGACGGGTTCGGCTCTTGGACTAGTCCATTCCCTCGACGTAAAGAGCGAGATAGCGATGGTCAGGCAGAAGAAGATCTGGGCGAGCCCGGCGTGAGCCGTTGACACTGCGGTCGGCAGAAACCACAGAACCGTGATCCCGCCGAGCAACCCCTGCAGGCACACTGCCCCGAGCGCGGCAAATCCGAGATTGCGCATCCATCGCCGCGGTTCGGCTCGCCAGATCCAGACCGCAAGGATAATCGTGAGGAACCCGACGCCGCTCGCGATGAGCCGGTGGCCGTGCTCGTAGAAGATCCCGCCCACCATGTGCTTCATGGGGAACGTGAACATGTTCCAGCCATAGCTGGTCGGCCAGTCGGGCACGGCCAGCCCCGAGCCGGTGCTGGTGACGAGACCTCCCGCAACAATGAGAAGAACTGTGGCAGCTGAAACGAGTTTTGCGTAACGGTGTAACCACATGGGTGGAACGTGCGGTTCTGGGTGCTAGGTTCTGGGGTTCTGGGTTCTGGTTCTTGTCGTTCTGGGTTCTGGGTTCTGGGTTCGAACGTAGAACCCAGAACTCAGAACCTAGAACCGCGTGTGTCGCTTAATTCGCGCCGCCTGCCGCCTTGAACGTGAAGTTGGCGTCCGCCTTCGATTCTTTCGCCGCGACGGTAATCGGCATGGTCTGCGTGCCGAGCCTCTCGTGCCACGCAGCGAGCGTGTACGAACCAGGCGGCAGATTCGGGATGCTGAACGAACCGTCGGGCTTCGTCACCGCGAAGTACGGGTGATCGAGCACGCCCGCGTAGGCGTTCATCCAGCCGTGCACGTCGCACTTGAACGGCACGACGACGTCGGCTTCTTTCGCCGTGAACGTATGTGAGGTCTTCATGCCCTGGATGGGCTGGGCGGTGTTGAACTCTGTGTTCGTTTTCGGCGTGGCATGGATGTTGTGGAGCGTCGGATCGCTGTTGAGAATCTCGATGGGCTGGCCCACCTGGACACCGAAGACATGCGGCATGTATCGGCAGCCCTTCTGATCGAAGACGAATGGCGTGGTGGGCGCCGGGAAGGTGCCGCTGAGGCCGCTCTGTACGTAAACAAAAACGTTGCCGAGCCCCCCGGCTTCGCTGACGAACGTTTCCTGCGTCGTGGTTTGGCCCGTGTTGGCCTTGACGCATGCCGGATCGGCCTTCATCTGAATCGGTGCGTTCGCGGGTGGCGTGCCTTCCAAACTGGCCTTGCCTGCAACCGTGGCCGCGGTCGCCGGGTCAACCGTAACAGCGGGCGCTGCCGGCGTTTCAGAGGCGGG
Organism: Vicinamibacterales bacterium; assembly: GCA_963761975.1. Lineage (GTDB taxonomy): Bacteria > Acidobacteriota > Vicinamibacteria > Vicinamibacterales > JAMQPK01 > JAMQPK01. The sequence continues at coordinate 156,532 of CAVXIR010000006.1, read as the reverse complement.
CGCCGGCGCGGGTTGGCTCCCGCCGCAGGCCGCGACGCCGAAAGTCAGTACGAGCAAAACTGTGAAAAGTCTTGGATGCATCTAAACTCTCCTGAACGTAGTAAAAAACAAACCGAACGACTGTACGTGGGGAACCCTTGGGAATCAAGTTGGTACCGCTACGGGGATTCGAACCCCGGTCCCGTGGCTGAGAACCACGTGTCCTGACCCCTAGACGATAGCGGCGTCGGGCGATGCGCCTCTTCAGTCGCGCCCCGAATAAGTCCCGAGAACAGCTAATGTTAGTCTGCGCTTTTCAACGGGTCAACCTCGCGCAGAGCCGCTTGCGCCTCGGCAGAGTCGCATATAGAATCGCCCACTAAACGACAAGGGCTCGGCGTCCCTGCCAACGGTCGGCAATAAGATAATTTCAGCGGTAGAGCTCGACGAACGTCGAGCCCTCCGAATGTGGAGAGCATCACAGATTCAGCAAAGCTCAACTTCGGTTGAGCCTGCGAAAAGGAGTCACGCAGTTGGATAACGTGACCACAGCCGGACACGCACCGGTCGGCGCCCACGCGCACGGCACACATGCGCACGCTCATCACCACGAGCAGAGCTTCGTCACGAAGTGGATTTTTTCCCAGGACCACAAGGTCATCGGGATTCAGTACACGATCACGGCGTTGCTCTTTCTGCTCTTCGGCTTCGGACTGATGGCGCTGATGCGCTATCAGCTGGCGTTCCCGATGTCGCCCATTCCGGTCATCGGGACGCTCCTCGGCGCCGCGAACGCGCCCGGCGGCATCATGCTGCCGGAGTTCTACAACCAGCTTGGCGCCATGCACGGCACCATCATGGTGTTCCTCGGCGTCGTGCCGCTCGCCGTCGGCGGCTTCGGCAACTACGTGATGCCGCTGATGCTTGGCGCCCCTGACATGGCGTTCCCCAAGCTCAACATGGCGAGCTACTGGGTGTACTTCATCGGCGGATGCGTGATGCTGGCTAGCTTCTTCATGCCTGGGGGCGCCGCGCAATCGGGCTGGACGTCGTATCCGCCCCTCTCGGTGATCACCGCGACGAACGGACAGACGTGGTGGCTCATCGGCATGATCTTCCTGATCACGTCGTCGCTGCTCGGCTCGATGAATTTCATTGTGACGATCATCCAGCTGCGTGCGAAAGGACTCGGCTTCTTCCGCCTCCCGTTCTTCGTATGGGCGCAGTTCGTCACCAGCTTCCTGCTGCTCCTTGCGTTCCCGCCGCTCGAAGCGGCCGGTGTGCTGCAGCTGATGGACAAAGTTGCGGGCACGAGCTTTTTCCTGCCCAGTGGGCTTGTGGTCGGCAACCGTCCGCTCGAAGTCTCCGGTGGCGGCAACGCGCTGCTGTGGCAGCACCTCTTCTGGTTCCTTGCCCATCCTGAGGTGTACGTCCTGATTCTTCCGGCGTTTGGTATCGTGGGTGAGATCCTCGCAAACAACACGCGCAAGCCTCTCTGGGGCTACCGCGTGATGGTCTACGCCATCATCTTCCTCGGGTTCATGTCGTTCATCGTGTGGGCGCACCACATGTTCATGACCGGCATGGGCACGACGATGAGCTCGTTCTTCCAGACGACGACGATGATCATCTCGATCCCGTCGATCATTATCCTGAGCGCGTTGTTCCTGTCCCTGTACGGCGGGTCGATTCGATACAACACCCCGATGCTGTTTGCGCTGGCGTTCCTGCCGATGTTCGGCATCGGCGGTCTGACCGGTCTGCCACTGGGGCTCGCCCCGAGCGATCTCCATCTGCACGACACCTACTACGTCATTGGACATTTCCACTACGTGGTCGCGCCCGGGACGATTTTCGCGCTGCTGGCAGGGATCTATTACTGGTTCCCCAAGGTGACCGGACGCCAGATGAACGAGATGCTCGGCAAGATCCATTTCATCGGCTCATTCCTGTTCATCAACGGCATCTTCTTCCCGATGTTCATCCAGGGGCTGCACGGCGTGAACCGGCGCCTGTATGACGGCGGCGTGCAGTACGCGCACGCGCAGCCCGTGCTGCATTGGAACCAGTTCATGTCGTATGCGGCGTGGGGACTGATGCTGTTCCAGATTCCGTTCATCTTCAATTTCTTCTGGAGCATCTGGAAGGGCAAGCCCGTGGGGGCAAATCCCTGGCATGCGACGACGCTCGAGTGGACGGCGACGACGTCGCCGCCGCTTGCGCACGGCAACTTCGAGACGACGCCCGAGGTCTATCACGGCCCGTACGAATACAGCGTGCCCGGGCGCTCACAGGATTTCCTGCCGCAGAATCAGAAAGACTAGGGATTTGGGATTGGGGACTAGGGATTAGGAGATCGGATGGAGATTCCATATACGGTAGAAGTCCGGCCCGATACCGGACTGTCGAACGGCAAGCTCGGCGTCTGGCTCTTCCTCGGATCGGAAGTCATGCTGTTCGCGGCGCTCTTCTCGTCCTACATCCTGCTGCGTGTCGGCTCGACCGAGTGGCCACAAGGATCGGAAGAGCTCAGCGTGCCGCTGGCGTTCTTCAACACGGTGGTGCTCATCAGCTCGTCGGTCACGATGGTGATGGCGTGGGCATCGCTCAAGATGAACGACTTCGGCAAGTTCAGGATGTACCTGGGCGCGACGATTCTGCTGGCGCTCACGTTCCTCGTGGTGAAGTTCTTCGAGTACGAGCACCACTTGGTAGCCGGCGAAGGACCCTGGCACAACACGTATTACGCCATCTACTTCACGATGACCGGCCTGCACGGCCTGCACATCGTCGGCGGTGTCATCGTGAACTCCTATCTGTGGGGGCCGGGCGCGAAGATGTGGCAGACGCAGAAAGAGCGCTTTACGAACCGGATCGAAATCGCCGGCTTGTACTGGCACTTCGTCGACCTGGTGTGGATCTTTCTGTTCCCGGTGTTATATCTGTTGTAGAAACGGCTTTGGCGGGTCCAAAGAGCAGGACCTGGCTGACGGAGGAATATGGACGCGCACGCTGGTCATGGCCACGACGACATTCGAAGCCACGTGAAATTGTATTTCATGGTTTTCGGCGCCTTGATGGTGCTGACGATTATTACCGTCGGTGTGTCGTATCTCCACCTGTCTATCCCCTTGGCGATTACCGTGGCGCTCGTTGTCGCGACCATCAAGGGTTCATTGGTGGCGCTGTTCTTCATGCATCTTTCGAACGAGCGGAAGATCATCTATTGGACGCTCGCGTTGACGGCGATCTTTTTCGTCTTCCTGATGTTCGTGCCCTTGTTCACCAATACAGACAAGATTCCCGGAACATTCGAAGGGACGACCTGGTAGTGCCATGTCCTTGAAGTGGTTTCACATCGTGTTCATCTCGCTTTCCATGCTGGTGTCCCTGGGGTTCGGCGTGTGGGGACTGTTCAATCAGCACGTTGCGCTGGGCGTCGCGTCGCTCGGGGCATCGGCCGGTCTGATCGTGTACGGGAACTATTTCCTGGCGAAAGTGCGGAAGCTCGGCGTATGACAAGGCTGGTCGCGACGGCGATGTTGACGATCGTGTGGCTTGGGTTTCCCCAGCTCGCCCTGGCGTGCCCCGTGTGCTTCGGCAACGCCGACTCGGCGCAGACGAGAGGCGCCCAGGCGGGCATCATCGCGCTGCTCATCGTCACCGTTGCGGTGCTGGCGTCGATTGCGGGGTTCTTTTTCATTTATCTTCGGCGGCGGATCAGAATGTTCGAAGAGTCGAACGGAGGGAGTTACTAGATGGGCGAGATGATGGGCCGATTCCTCGAGATTCCGGTTGCGGGATCGGCGCACGCCGGCGAGATCGATCGGATGACGATTTTGACCCATTGGCTGATGTTGATCCTGTTCATCGGCTGGGGTGCGTTTTTCATCTACACGCTGGTTCGCTTCCGGCAGAGCGCGAATCCAAAGGCCAACTACCAGGGCGTGAAGAGTCACATGGCCAGCTATATCGAATGGGCCGTTGCGCTGGTCGAGCTCGTGCTGATTGTTGCGTTTGCGATTCCCGCGTGGGCGGCGCGCGTCGATGCGTTTCCGGCGGCGAGTGAAGCCACCGTCGTGCGCGTGGTTGCCGAGCAGTTCCAGTGGAGCGTTCATTACCCTGGCGCCGACGGGCAGTTTGGACGGACCGACATCAAGCTGGTTGCGGCGGACAATCCACTCGGGCTCGATCGCTCCGACCCAGCGGCTAAAGACGACTTCAACTCCATCAACCAGCTGGCGCTGCCGGTGAACAAGCCGGCGATCATCCATCTGTCGAGCAAGGACGTCATCCACGGCTTCAGCCTCATCCAGATGCGCGTGAAGCAGGACACGATACCGGGAGAGAGCATTCCCGTCTGGTTCACGCCGACCATGACTGGCGACTGGGAGATCAACTGCTCGCAGCTTTGCGGTCTTGGCCACTACCGCATGCGGGGCTTCTATTCGATCAAGTCGCAGGCCGACTATGACGCATGGCTGAAGGAGACGGCGGCTGCGGAGCTTGGCACGCCTAAGTAAAATCGTGTTCCCATCGATCGAATTGAAGGCCGGCGCGTGCGCCGGCCTTTTTTTATGCAGACGATCAAAACGATAGACGCGGAAGTCGCCGGCGAAGCCGTGCGTTTGATCGTTGGCGGTGGGCCATCGGTTCCTGGCCGCACGATGGCGGCGAAGCTGAGCTGGCTGGAAACAAGTGGCGACGAGTTGAGGCGCCTGCTCATGCTCGAGCCTCGAGGTCACGCCGGCATGCACGGCGCGCTCCTCACTGAACCCGTATCGCCGGAAGGTCACGCCGGGCTGTTGTCGATGCACGCGGCCGGATTCCCCATTATCTCGGGCGAGGGTGTCATCGGTGCTGTGACGCTGGCGCTCGAGAATGGTCTCATCGACGTCGCGGGAGATGAACTCCGAATCGATACGCCGGTCGGTCTGATTCGTACCATGCCACGGCGCGAAGGCGAACGGGTTTCGAGCGTCGCGCTGACGGTCATCCCGTCGTTTGTGTTCGCGGGCGGTCTACAGTTGAAAATCGGGACGCGGCGGTTGACCGTGGACATTGCTTTTGGCGGCGAGTTTTATGCGATTGCCGACAGCGAAGCCATCGGCATTCCGATCGACATGTCGAATGGCACGGCGCTCATCCGTATGGGCCGTGAAATCAAAGAAGCGCTCGAATCGAGCGTCCACGTCAATCATCCGATTGACGGCAAGCTGAACGGGATTCGAGGAACGATCTTCACGGGAGCACCCCGTGCGGAATCCGATCTGCGGAGCGCCACGGTACTGGACGGCGAGGTGCTTCGGCGGTCGCCGGGTGTGACCGGGACGGCCGCCCTGCTCACCGTTCTCGATGCGATGGGACTGCTCGTCGACGATCGCCGCTTTACGCACGAAGGCATTCTTGGAACCGTATTGCAGGCGCGGGTGGAGAGGCGTCAGCGACTCGGCGAGACGGACACCATCACACCGCTCATCGAAGGAACGGCGACGATGACAGGGCTACATGAATTCGTGTATTGGTAAATTCGGAGCTCGCGGCGGGTCCAAACGACCCGCCCTACGTAAAGTAAGCCGGGTCTTGTTCTTCAGACCCCGCGTTTCAGTTCGATTCAGCTGAGGCGAGATAGCTGCGGCGCGCGCGAACCGTCATGCCCGGCCGCTTGGCCCGCACACTGAGACGATGGACCTTGCCGTCGAGCACTGAGGGCGTAAAGCCCAGAACGTATTGGCTGTGAAGCTCCTGTGCGACGCGCGTAAAGGTCGGGGCGAGGTCGGCTGTCTTCTCCAGCTCGAAGTACCCACCGCCGGTTTCGTCGGCCAGCCGTTTCAGTCCACCGTCGGGTCTCGTACGCACCTGTCGCGAACCGTTGAAATAATCGCTGCGAAGGCCGACCGCGTAGATCATCACTTCATTCAGCCGCGCCTGCTCGAGCACGTCGCCGTGGCTGATGCGGCTGTTCGTGTCGTCGCCGTCGGTGAAGACGAGCACCACGCGTCGCCCATCAACCTTGTTCATGCGATCCATGCTCGCGGCGATGGCATCGTAGAGACGGGTCGGGTTGCCGAAGTCCAGCTCTTTGAGCGACGAAATCAGCGTGTCGCGATTGCTCGTGAACGTGGCGGGAAAGAACTCGATCTTGTCATTGAAGGCGCCAACCATGCCCTTGTCTTTCGGCAGCATGCGGATGAGGAACTGCTCTGCCGCGCGCTCGAGAAGCTTGAGATTGCCAGTCATGCTCGCGCTTGTGTCGAGCATGACGACGACGGTGATGGGCTGTACCTCGCTGATGAACAGGTCGATTGTCTGTGGTTTTTCGTTGTCGAAGACCTCAAACTCTTCCTGTGTCAGATCGGGCACCAGGCGCTTTTGAGCATCGGTCACGGTCGCGTAGAGCGCGACCGTGCGAGTACCGGTTCGGAACGTAGGTTGTTGCGCAAAGACGCTAATCCCGGCAAAAAGCAGCAGAGTGACAGCAAAAAAGGGGCTTCTCAACTTCATGGGGTTTCAGTAGTTTTAGCAAACTTGGGAAGGGCATGCAACGCAAAATCCGACTTGACTGGTCGGATATAGCTTCGTTAGACTTTTGAAAACGCGACCGAGTCTCAATTTCTGTCCGGCACCGACCGGACCCCTTGACACATATGGTGCAGGCCTTTTTCATCACCCTCCGCGAAGGGCTCGAAGCCTTTCTCATTATTGCCATCAGCCTCGCATATCTGCGCAAGAGCCGTCGCTCGGAGCTGATCCCCGCGGTACATTGGGGTATCGCTACGTCGCTGGTGCTCAGCGTTGGGGCCGCCTGGTTGTTTTACCAGGCCAGAAACCAGGCCCTGTGGGAGGGCGTCCTCGCGCTGGTGGCTGCCGTGTCAGTCGCATCGCTCACGATACACATGTGGCGTCACGCCAAGCGCATCAAGCGCGACATTGAAGGGCACCTGCAGTCATCGGTAACCAAGAGCCGAACCGCGGCGTTCGCAGGGGTATTCCTGTTTACCCTGTTGATGATCACGCGCGAGGGCATGGAAACCGCACTGCTGATGGGCACACTCCTGTTTCAGATGAAGGCGCCGGTCGACATGATGGTTGGCGCGATTGGCGGTATGGCGCTCGCCGGCCTCGTTGCGTCCCTCTGGTCGCGCTTTGGGCACCGGGTGAATCTGGGTCTGTTCTTCCAGGTAACCGCTGTGTTCCTCCTGGTGTTCGTGGTGCAATTGGTGATCTACGGTTTTCACGAGCTGATGGAGGCGAATATCTTCCCCTACAGCGAGCCGCTCCATCACGCGACTGAGCCGTACGGCCCTGACGGTCTGTATGGGAAGTACCTGACGTATATGCTCGTGTTGATGCCGATGGCCTGGCTCGCTTTTGCAACGATGTTCGGCAACCGGAAACCCATTCCTGCTCAGAGGCCTGCGCAAGTAAACTAAGCGCCGATGCGGATCTCGAAGGTCCACGGCGTTGCTTGGCTGTGCTTGGTGTCTTCCGCGTCGCTGCTGTCGCAAATCGCCCTCCCTACCGGGGCGGTCTCCCTCGTCAATCAGGACCGATTCGGTTCTCGTGTCGCGCTTTGCGCCCATACAGGCGAGCCCGAGGTTCGCCAGGGGGCGAAGACCATTCGTGGCACTGCGGTATGGGCGGGTGAACCCGCAAAACTGCACAAAGTGGAAGCCGGACGGGGTGCTTGCGATCCTGCATGGTCGCCGGACGGGAGTCGACTGGCGGTCACGGCGACGGAGGGTCTCTGGGTGTTCCCCGCAAACTCAGCCGAGGGCGATTTGCGTGTCGCATCAAAAGTCCCCTTGGGCGGGTCGACGGAGTTCAACTATCGGCTGTTTTCACAGCCAAGCTGGTCGCCGGACGGCGTACTTGTGGGTGTGATCGTGAGCAACGGCGGCACATCGTGGGTTGAAGTGTTCGAGATCAACAGCGGCCGGCTGTACTACACCTCTCCGCCCGAAAACCAATCGTTCAGTTGGAGTAGCGCCAGGAACCTCAAGCTGGGCAAGATCGAAATCCATCTCCCTACACGACGATGAGCCGCGAGCGGCGCGGGGCGGCGGGGCCCCGCAAGCGAGCGGCGAGGAGCGGGTGTTGGGGCCCCGCGACTAAACGATGAGCCGCGAGCGGCGCGGGGCGGCGGGGCCCCGCAAGCGAGCGGCGAGGAGCGGGTGTTGGGGCCCCGCGACTAAACGATGAGCCGCGAGCGGCGCGGGGCGACGGGGCCCCGCCCCTCGACAAGAGCTCGGGGCGTCCCGAGCCGCGTCGAGGGACGCAAGCGAGCGGCCCGCCTGCGCATGGCTACGGCGTGGTCTCGCCAGAGTTCGCACGAGTCCGGCGAACGACGGCGGACGAGGAGCGGGTGTTGGGGCCCCGCGACTAAACGATGAGCCGCGAGCGGCGCGGGGCGGCGGGGCCTCGCAAGCGAGCGGCGAGGAGCGGGTGTTGGGGCCCCGCGACTAAACGATGAGCCGCGAGCGGCGCGGGGCGGCGGGGCCCCGCAAGCGAGCGGCGAGGAGCGGGTGTTGGGGCCCCGCGACTAAACAATGAGCCGCGAGCGGCCAGGACGCCAGGCGTACCTCGACTGGGTGCGCGGTGTGGCCGTCTTGGTCATGATCGAAGCGCACGTCTTCGACTCGTGGATACGTGTCGAGGATCGCACACGCCCGATATTCGGTTACGCGATGATATTGGGCGGCTTTGGGGCGCCGCTCTTCCTCTTTCTCGCCGGCGTCGCCGTCGTGCTTTCTGCCGAATCCAAATATCGACGGACAGGCGACTTCGCCGCCTCGTGGCGGGCGGCAGAATATCGCGGCTGGCAGGTCTTCGGCCTCGCGCTCCTGTTCCGTTTGCAATCGTACATACTGAGTGGCGGCTATAGCGCGGCAAGCCTGCTCAAGGTCGACATCCTGAACGTCATGGGGCCGGGCATCGCGCTGGCGGCCATCACAGGCCGACGAGCGGCTGGCAAAGAAATCAGAACGATGATCTTTGGTGCCGCGGCGGTTGCTATCTCTCTCTTAACCCCTCTTGTGCGCACGACGCCGTTGCTCGACTGGCTGCCTGACCCCCTCGAATGGTATTTCCGCCCCTCACCCGGTCGCACCAACTTCACACTATTTCCGTGGGCGGGCTTCGTGTTTGCCGGCGCCGCCGTGGGCCAGGTCCTTCACACATTTAAGGCCCCCGACCGCGCGCGTCGTCTGCAGGTGTGGCTCGCCGCGGCGGGGTTAGTCATGGCAGTTCTTGCCTACCTGGCGTCCTTTCGGCCGTCCGTCTACACAAGGTCCGATTTCTGGACCAGCTCGCCGACGTACTTTCTCCTTCGGGTAGGTCTTCTCATCATGCTGCTGCCCCTCGGCTACGTCTGGGAGCAGGTGCCGTGGCGACGTAAATTGAGTGTCTGGAGCCCTTTAGAAGACTTCGGCAAGGCGTCGTTGTTCGTCTATTGGATTCACGTCGAGATGGTCTATGGCTTTATCAGCAGGCCGCTCCGCCGTGCTCTGAGCGTCGAGCAGGCATTGATCGCCTACGTGCTTTTCACCATGTTTCTGCTCGGGCTCGTTCACCTGAAGAACCGGCTCGTCGAGACAAGGGCCATCTATCTAACTGACAGCAAATCTGTTATATAGATCGACCGAGACTCAGTAGAATTCGCGTTCCTTTAACTCGGCTCTCGGAGCGCCGGCCGGTAGTGTCCCTATGATCAACGTCGCCGCCATTCGAATGCAGCAGTTCGGAGTCCAGTTCTACCAGGCCTCCCTCACCGCAAGTGACATCGACAAGCTCGTGCGTTTCGAAGTGCTCAGCTACGGCCAGCAAGCCGAGCCTCCGGTCCGAGGCGGGAAGCGGCGCGGCACACCCTCAAAGGTCAACTGGGACCTGCTCGAGCGACGCATTGCGTCCAATGAGAAGGCGTACCAACGCCAGATCATCCGCCGCAAAATCGATGAGCTCGTGCAGTACTACGAACAGTGCCGGCAGGCGCGGGACCTGCCCTCCATCCCGGGGGCGGTCATCATCTCGTGCGACGAAAAACTGACGTTTCAGCCGGCCGACGACAGTTCGCGCGTCGGGATACTGAAAGTGCCCGAGCGCGAAGGCATCCTGCGTGCGATCGACGGTCAACATCGCTTGCTCGCGCTTCATGCCGATATCGATCGGTTCGGCGAAGAGGACTTTTCGGTGCCCGCCATCATCTTCGATCGGCTGCCGGAAGATCATGTCGTGCAGATGTTCGTCACGATCAACGCCAAACACACACGGTTGAACGCTTCTCATCTCGTCAGCCTCTCGGGCCGCCAGCTGTACCGTGACGATGCGCTTGCCATTGCGCACGACATCGTGCGCGCGCTGAACGATCGCGACGACTCGCCGCTGGCCGGTGAAATCAAGCTGCTCGGCGTGGGTGCCGGACGAGTCGCGCAGGCGCCGCTCGCGCAGGAGCTGAAAAAGCTATTCGCGGCCGATGCGTTCGGATCGAAGAGCAAGGCGGCGTTCTTCGACGACATGAAGAAGTTCTTCGTCAACTACTTCAAGCAGATTGCGCTGGTCTTCGGTGGCGCGTGGAACGGCCGCAAGTACAGCATCAAGAGCGCGACCGCACTGCGCGCATTCATCCGCGTCGCGCCCGACGTGGTCCGCCGTCTCGATCAGGAACACGCCGAGCGCGGCGACTTTCGCGCGATCGGCAGGGTCATTTCGCCGTGGGGCCGCCGCATCGGCGATCTGCGTTTCGAAACCGAGGGGCAGTGGAAGCGAAGCGGTACCACGGTCGAGTCTCTGGCGAAAGAACTCCGGCTGGCATTGCAGTACCCGGAAGGCGCAGCAATGTGAGTAGTCAATTTTGTGATCCGCATCACACTTCCGGCATTACCAGCTGCGCAGATCCGCAAAATTCTTAGCAATTCTGTTGGCGCGACGCTTGCGATCACAGCCAGCGCGTCGTCGACCTGTAAAACGCGGCAGGTGCCGTGAGCTGGGGGAGCCGGGCCGACGGCGTGATTTTGGGGCATCGCGATGAGCGATGCCCCTTCGCTTTTTAGGGGAGTTAAAAAACAGGCTGTTTGAATTTCCTCCTTCTCGTCTGTGACAAAGAACACGGCAATTTTCGTGGGCCGTTTCGAAACTCATCCGGACCCCGATATACTTCGGAACGTGCCCCCCCAGAGATTGATCGTTGCCGTCACAGGAGCAACGGGCGCCATCTATGGCGTGCGGATGCTCGAACTGCTCCGGGGGACGGCCGTCGAAACCCACCTGGTGATCAGCCCGTGGGGTCGGCGCACGCTGCTCCACGAAACCTGTTACACCGTCGACGAGGTGCAACGGCTCGCGACCGTCACCTATCTGCCGAGCGACCAGGGCGCGGCCATTTCGAGCGGCTCCTTTCTGACCATCGGCATGGCGATTGTCCCGTGCAGTATGCGCACGCTCGCCGCAATCTCTCATGGATTGGGCGACAACCTGATTCATCGTGCGGCCGATGTGGTGTTGAAGGAGCGTCGCACCTTGTTGCTGGCTCCGCGAGAAGCGCCCCTCAGCCAGATTCACCTCGAAAACATGCTCAAGTTGTCGCGGATGGGTGTTGTCATCTGTCCGCCGATGCCCGGCTTCTACCAGCGTCCCGAATCGATCGACGACCTTGTGAACCACAGCGTCGTCCGGATGCTCGACCAGTTGGGAATCCACGTGCATGGTCCGGGCCGCTGGGGCGAAGAATTCGCCCTTGGCGTTCCGGGCAAGATCGCTCCAGACGATTCCGAGAGCTACTGATGGGGAACGGCGAGGAGGGTGCTTCGCGCTTGAGGATCGATCTCAACGCAGACATCGGGGAGTCCTTCGGCGTCTACAACATCGGTCACGACGATCTCCTGCTGCGCAGCATCACCTCGGGAAGTATCGCCTGCGGATTTCATGCAGGCGATCCAGCCATCATGCGCCGAACCGTTCGCGCTGCCTCGCGCGCCGGCGTATCGATCGGTGCGCATCCCGGGTTCCCGGATCTCGTCGGCTTTGGACGACGCGAAATGCACATGGAGCCGCAGGAAATCGCCGATGTCGTGCTTTACCAGGTGGGTGCCATAAGCGCCATCGCGAGAGCAGAAGGCGCCACTCTTCGACATGTGAAGCCGCACGGCGCGCTTTATAACATGAGCGTCCGGCGTGGGGATATCGCCGAGGCTATCGCGCGGGCGGTCGCAGCGTTCGACGCCGGGTTAATGCTGATGGGGTTACCGGGATCGGAGCTGCTTTCGGCCGGCGCGCGGCTGGGGCTTCGCGTGGTTGCGGAAGCGTTTGTCGATCGATCGTACGAGCCTGATGGTACGTTGACGCCGCGTCATCTGTCCGACTCGGTACTGTCGGAACCAGGCCGTGCCGTCGAGCGGGCGGTTCGCATCGTGCGCGAAGGCAGAGTCGTCGCCCGTGACGGTTCAACGTTGTCGCTCAACGCCGATACGATCTGCGTGCACGGTGATACGCCGAATGCGGCAGAGCTCGCGGCTGCGGTTCGGATGGGTCTGGAGCAGTCAGGCGTTGAGGTGAAAGCGTTGTGACGGCCGGCGTCAGTACCTGAGGAAGCCGATAAGCAGAACCAAGGCAGCCACCAAAACCACGCTTGGACCGATACCGGCAAGCCTCGGGAGGACCGAGATCTCGCGGTACGACTGAATCGTGACGAGAAGCAGGTAAAGCGACAAGACGGCGGCCCCGAACAACATACCCAGAAAAACAAGAACGGCTGTTCCCGCGCTTGCGAACCCGCCCTCTCGATTGGGCACAAAACGGGGCGCGACGAACGCGAGTGCGGTGAAAGCGCTGCAGATCGCACAGAGCCGGTAGATTTTCTTCTCCATTTAAGCATCCACTAACGCGCCGCTGCTCACCACGTCATCGACGCCTTAGTCGCAATTCGGCACTCCGAGGAAGCAGGGGAGTTGGTCAATAACCACATCGGCATACGCAGCGACTTGATCCTGAGTCATCATCGAGGTTCGGCCGCATCCACCACGGGAAAGGCCGCCAGGATAACCTGCAGGGACCTCCGGATCTGCGTCAAGTACGTCTGGTCAATCTCGAAGCTGAAGTGGAGGCGATTATCGCTTCCAGGAGCATCGCACGCTTCGCCGTGCACGCGGACATGGCCTTTTGGGTCGCCCGCGAGGGAGAACGCAATCTGCCCTTCCATGGTGGAAAAGCTGGCGGCACCATCAAGTGTCGTGCTCAGGCCTTCGACTTCCTCCAGGAATGCTCGAAATTCCTCCGACCTCAAGTCAGCAGGGAAGGTGCCCCGAAAACCGCCGCTGACAATCTCAAGTTCACATGCGACCCAGTTCCCGTCCCAGTAGTCGAAGAGGCCCGGGTGATTGCGCGAAAGCGCTCGAACGACGACACGCTGTCCATTCTCGTCGCCGATCACGAGTTCGGTGCTGGCTGTCATCGTGTCTCCGAATGCCAAACGATTCCGCTGCGCCGCGTGCCGCGGCCATCACCTTTGGCCATCAAGCGCCTCCCAGGATATACGTTGAGAAAAGTGCGCGATCACGGCAGCGAATGCTGTACCAATGATCAACACGGCAACCCGACCCTTCGCCCAGAATTCACGCAGGCCGGAGAACTGCACGAACAAGTCCACAACGTATACCGCGCAGTAGCAGACGTTTGCCAGAACGGCCAGGAAGAAAAACCCGAGCAGGACATTCATGGAGAGTCTGTCCCGTGACTCAGGCCATCCCATGACAACATGTCCAAGGACGACGGTCGCAAGTGAGACGTTGTAAATGACACGCCGCGGTTCCCAGGTACCGTAATGCGTCAGCTACGTGCCCGGTCGCACGAGTGATGGAACCAGCCACCGTTACCGGAGCGTTCGCTTGTGCATCGTGCTCGTCCACTTAGGCTCCTGCCTTGTTCGGTGCAGCCGCTGTCAGCCAGCAAGTTCGGATAGCTGGACAACGTTCCTCCGAAGCCAGTCGCTTTGCACAGTCGTTTCTGGCACCGGTACGCCCCGCGCAGCGGATACCTCTCGGATGGCCGATTCCAACGGGACTCCAACCGCGACCGCGATGGCCACCGCAAGTAGTCCGGATCTGCCAACGCTCTGCCGGCAATGGACGGCGACGCCGGCGCCACCTCGAAGCAATGTCGCCAGCCCCTGAACAGCCTGCATAAATTCGCGTGAGTCGATCGGTGCACCGAGATCGGGAACCGGGAGTGCGATGAATTCAATGCCATGGGCCAGGCACGTCGCAGCCTCGTTCTCGAGGCCAAGCTCAAGCTGTTCGTCTGTACGGAGCAATGATACGAGCACTCCGACGCCTTGGGCAGCTAGCGCTGCGATGTCATCGTCCAGCCAATCACCGCCCCGAGGGCGCGGCGTAATGGCCAGCGTGCCTGGAATGCCCACCGGGATTCTGAAAATGATCGCCTCCACACTCTTCACTTCCTCCGCCGAATGTAGGTTATCGCCAGCGCCGCCAGGTCCTCCGGCTTGTCGTAGAACTGCTGGTCGAGCCGTCCAAGGCCATCAGCATCGGCACCAGCTTCGAGCGCTGCTGTCAGCCATCGGCCCGTACGTTTCGCACCAATCGCAGAGAGACAGTGGAGCGCTTCACGGGCTCGCGCCTCACCCTTGTTGGCAAGGTACTGGCCGAAGCCCCCGTTGTTGATGTCCGCCTCCAGCTCCCCAACAAGCAGAATCAATCGATCGTCTGGCGATAGCGCGTCGCGCTGCGCGTCCAAATGCTCATAGCGCTCGTAGAATGCGGCCTGACGCTTCGCCGCACTCCTCTGCGCTTTGCTGCCCCACGGCTTACCTACGCGGTACGACACGGCCGCGACAACCGGGTCTTCGCCACCAGTGAACCATATCTCGAGTACCCGCGGCGGCGGAATCGCGACCCGCCACATGCAGGGCAGAGCATCGAGCCTCTCGAGCGCATAGCCGTGCGCGGCGAGTGACTCGACCAGTCCTTCTCCGGCCAGGCGTCCATCGGTCCTTAAGGCGTCCATGAGCAGGCTTTCGATAGCACGCTGGGGCGCTTCCGCTGGCCCGGTGCCCGGAGTCAGCGCGACGAGCGTGTCAACAAGCGCCGGCAAGGACTGCGATATCACGCTCACCTTCTCACGTCCGACTTTTGAATGTCGACTTGCGACTATGCGTCCAAGGCCTGCTTATGCTCCGCCACCAGAACCCTGCGCAGCACTTTGCCTGCCATCGTTTTCGGCAGCGAATCCCTGAACTCGACGTGTGCCGGTGTCTTGTAGGGAGCGAGGTTCTTCTTGCAGTAGACGCGCAGCTCGTCCACCGTTGGGTTGGTTCCAACGCGCTTGACGATCCACGCTTTCACAACCTCACCCTTGACGGCGTCGGGCACGCCGGCAACACCGACTTCCTGCACGCACGGATGAGTGGCGAGCACTTCTTCGATTTCGCGCGGCCACACTTGATAGCCGCTCGTTTTGATCAGATCCTTCTGGCGATCGACGATGAACAGGAAATCGTCGTCGTCGAGATAGCCGAGATCGCCGGTGTGAAGCCACGGGCCTGCCCCGAGCGAAGTCGAGGAGTCTGCCCCGGACAGCAGCCAAGGGCTGGGATGGACGCGAAGCGATCGTGCCGTCTCGAGCGAGTTGTTGAAATATCCGGTCATCAATTGGGGCGCCCGAACGATGATCTCGCCGGTCTGTCCGTTCGGCAGGAAAACCGTGCCGGACTCCGTGTCAACGATCGCGACTTCCACATCGGGAAGCGGAATGCCCACAGACCCGACCTTGTTGATGCCATTGAGCGGATTCACGATACACGCCATCATCGCTTCCGTCAGCGAATAGCCTTCGACAATCCGACCGCCGGTCAGCTCTTCGAACTGCGTCTTTGTTGCCGCCATCAGCGGAGCTGCGCCGGAAAAGCACGCGCGAATCGAGTTGAAGTTCACCGATTTCGATTTCACCTTCGGATGATTCAGTAGTGCGATAAACAGCGCAGGCACAGCGCTGAACAACGTCGGCCGCACGGTCTTGATCGTCTTGAGCAGGTCTGCGATATCGCGGGGATTCGGGACCAGTGCCATCGGCGTACGGCTGATAATCGAATGACTCTGGACGCCGACGCAGGCATACACATGAAAGAGCGGCAGCGGCACGAGCGCGATATCTCGATAGGTTGCGGGGGCGGTGGCCGGTGGGTGCAGCCACGTGGTCAACTGCAGGCCGGCGGCAACGAGACACCGATGCGGTCCGACGACCGCCTTGGGCATGCCCGTCGTGCCGCCACTCATCAGCATGATGGCTGGGTCGTCCGGCGCCGGCGCGCGACTGACATCGAGCCCGACTGATGCGCTGCTCTTCATGCAGTCCTGAAACCACATGTCGCCAGGCTCGAGCTCGATGCGATGCCCCTCCTTCTTTTCCTTGACGAGCGTGAACAACACGCGAAGCAGCGGCGGCAGGTATTCCTTGATATTCGTGGTGATGATCCGCTTGACCGCCGTATCCGGCTGAATCTCTTTCAGCCGCTTGTAGAACGGTGACAGCGTCACGACGACCTCGATGCCTGCCGTCTTGAGCGGCTCCCGCAGTTCGCCTGCGGTGTAGAGCGGATTCAGCGGCAGCACGCAGGCCCCCGCTTTCCACGCTCCGAATTCCGCAATCAGAAACTGAGGAGAGTTCGGCAGCAGCAGCGCCACGCGGTCGCCCTTGACGACGCCTGCCTTCACGAGCCAGGCGGCAAATCTCTCGCTCAGGCGATCGAGATCGCCGTACGAGATCCGGCTGCCTTTGAAAAAGATGGCAGGAGATTCGGGCTGCACGGTTGCGGTCTCGCGCATGTAGTCGACGAGCGTCTTTGCGGGATACGGCGCGAGGCTCGGAGGGACTTCAGGATCGTAGTGCCGCGTCCACGGTGCAGCCATATACGGCGGAGTGGATTCAGGCGTCGGTCGTGCGACTGGTCATCAATGTCAGTAAGAGCGCTTTCTGACTGTGTAACCGGTTTTCGGCCTGGTCGAAGACGACGGACATAGGCGATTCGAACACGTCGGTTGCGACTTCTTCGTTGCGGTGGGCGGGCAGACAGTGCATGAATACCGCGCCATCGCGCGCCAGCCGCATCATCTGCATCGTGACCTGGTAGCCCTCGAACGCTCGTTTCCGCTCTGCGGCCTCGGCTTCCTGTCCCATCGATGTCCAGACATCAGTGTAGACCGCTTCCACGCCCCGTACGGCCTCTGCGGGATCGCGAAACAACCGGATCTGTGCGCCATGGCGAGCGACGTTCATCGCCTGATCGATCACTCCCGAGCGTAGCTCGTAGCCTTCGGGTGAGGCGATGTGGAATGTCGTTCCAAGCATGACCGCTCCCTGCGCGAGAGACGTCGCGACGTTGTTGCCGTCGCCGACAAACGCGATGGTCCGCCCAGCCCACTCGCCCCACACCTCTCTCAACGTCTGCAGATCGGCGAGCGCCTGGCACGGATGTTCCGTGTCGCTCAATGCATTCACCACGTGAAGCCGTGGTGCAGCTTTCGCAAACTCGAGCAGCGTTGAATGCGCATAGGTGCGCATGACGACGCATTTGACCCAACGCTCGAGGTTGCGCGCGACATCAATGGCCGGCTCGCGCTCGCTGAGCGCGGCGACGGGAAACGGCGTGATGACATCGCCGCCAAGCTCACGCACGGCAATCTCGAACGTCGAGATCGTGCGGAGCGACGGTTTTTCGAAGATCAGCGCCACATGTGCCCCGCCCAGCGCGTTGGCCGTCGGCGCTTTCTTGCCAAGTGCGCGATCGCGCTTGACGCGCGCCGCCAGCGAAAGACACGCCTCGAGCTCAACCGGCTCGAAATCGAGTATCGAGACAAAATCTTTGGCGCGAACGGATAATGGCATCGTCAAGGGGTCCGGCTAAAGCGAAAGGTCCGGCTAAAGCCTGGCTAAAGCCGGACACTACGTACGATAATCTGCGTTGATTCTGACGTAATCCGCGCTCAGGTCGCAGGTCCAGATCGTGGCGTGCTCGGTTCCGCCAGTGCCGAGGTTGACCTCGACCTCGATGTCCTTGCCGGACAGATGCGCGGCGGCCCTCTCGGCGTTGGCGTCATAGGGCTGCCCGTTTTCGAACAGCACGATGCCGCCGATCCGAACGGCAGCCTGCGAGAGATCGAACGGCACACCCGAGCGACCCGCAGCGGCGACCAGACGGCCCCAGTTCGGATCGCCGCCGTGGATAGCCGTCTTTACGAGAAGCGAGTTTGCTATGGTGCGGGCGGCGCGCTCGGCATGAGCCCACTCCCTCGCCCCCGTGACCCGTACGCTGACGAGCTTGGTGGCGCCCTCGCCTCCGCGAACGATCCCGATTGCGAGCTCGCGCGACACGGCGCGCAGCCCGGCCTCGAGCGCGGGATACAGCGACTCGTCAATCACGACACCGCTGGCGCCGTTGGCCATGGCAAAGACCGTGTCGTTGGTCGAGCACTCGCCGTCGACGGTGATGGCGTTGAATGTATCGCGGACGGCTGCCGTCAGAGCCTTCTTCAACATCGCTGGCTCAACTTGGGCGTCGCACGTGAGGAACGCGAGCATCGTCGCCATCATCGGCTCGATCATTCCCGAGCCCTTCGTCATCCCGCCGATCACGAACGTGCCGGCAGGGGTGTCAACGCGTACGGCCGTCTCCTTCGGAAACGGATCGGTCGTCATAATCGCGAGCATCGCATTGTGATGCCCGTCGCTCGTCAGCGCAGCGAGCGCCTTTGAGACACCGTCTGTGACTTTCTGCAGGCTCAGGTCGACACCGATGACTCCCGTCGACGCAACCAGTACCTCCTCGGTCCGGCATCCGAGCTGGCGCGCGACGAAGTCAATGGTCGAGCGGGCGACGTCCATGCCGGCGTCGCCGGTGCACGCATTCGCACACCCGCTGTTGCAGACAATTGCACGCGCGCGGCCGTGTGATTTCTCGAGGTTCTCGCGCGAAACGACGACTGGCGCGGCGATCGTCTTGTTCGTCGTGAACACGGCTGCCGCGCTGACCGGACGCTCGGCCGTCATCAACATCACATCGAGCGGCCAGGCATGGGTTGACGGTTTGATGCCGGCATACACGCCGGCGGCTTTGAACCCTGCCGGCGCTGTAATGCCGCCCGTGATGGTCTGAAGTCTCGTCTCTGTGCGGGTGGCTGCGTTAGACATGCAGTTGAGCGTTGGGTTGGCTCTGCGGCGTCACGTCGAGATCCATCACCATCGCGAATTGTTCGCACTTTCTGAACAGCGGGCAGCTCCGGCAGTCGGCCATGATTTTCTCCGGCAGCCAGGTGTGCGGAACAATCGAAAAGCCCATGTGCGCGAAATGTGCCGGTTGATGGGCGAAGACACACAGATCGCTGTAGCCTGCACTTTGAGCGCGGGTTCTCAGCTCGTCGACCATGCGCCGGCCGAGGCCCTGCCCGCGGCGCGTCTCGCTGACGACCAGAGAGCGAATCTCGGCGAGCGACGAGCTGAGCGGTGCGAGCTCACCACACGCGATAATGGCCCCGCGACCGTCTACGCACACGACGAAGCGATCGATACGCGATATCAGCTCACTCAGCTGGCGCGGTAGAAGATGTCCCGCCTGCTGATTGCGCTGAATCAGATCGTGGATTCGCCTGGCGTCGCTCTGGACGGCTGTCCGCAACGCCGGCGCATGCCGACGTTCAAGGCGTCCGACTCTGCGGCCGGTAGCACCCACGTCGTGCGGGCTACGAGGCCGGCGCATGGTCGCCACGGTCATGTCGTCACTCCTGTGAGCACTTCGCTGAACGCCGCGTCCAGCATTCCGAGGGCACGATCCAGCTCGGTCTCCGTGATGACGAGAGGCGGCAGCAGGCGTATGACCTTTCCTGCCGTGCGATTCACGAGCACGCCGCGCTTGATCGCAGCTTCGTGCACGGCCGCGGCATCCACGTTCAGCTCGAGCCCCCACATGAGGCCCGCGCCTCGCACGTCGACAATCGCCGGATGCTTTTTCTGCATCGCGCGCAGCTTTGCCTCGAGGTGCGCGCCGGCTTTCTTTACGTGATCCATCAGACCCGCCGTAAGCTGGTCGAGACACACGATTGCAGCCCGGCACGCGAGAAGGTTTCCGCCGAAAGTGGTGCCATGGTCTCCGAATGCGAGCGCTGCCGCGACTTCTTCTTTGACGATCGCGGCACCCATTGGGACGCCTCCCGCCAGCGCCTTGCCGACGCAAACCAGATCGGGATCCATCCCGAGCTTCTGGAAGTAGAACGGCTGCCCGGTGCGGCCCAGGCCGCACTGTACTTCATCGGCAATCAGCAGGGTGCCGGTTCGTCGGCACGCGTCGCCCACGGCAGTGGCAAACTCCTGCGTGATCGGTCGCACGCCACCCTCGCCCTGAATCGGCTCGAGGATGATCGCCGCGGTATTTTCGGTCACCGCGTCCCGTAGCGCAGCAACATTGTTCACTGGCACGAACCGCACGTTCTGCACAAGTGGCATGAACGGCGTACGATAATGCTCGTCCCACGTCGTCGAGAGCGCACCCATCGTGCGGCCATGAAAATCGCCCTCCATGGCAATGATTTCGGTGCGGTCTCTCCGGCCTTTCGTATACCAATAGCGTCGCGCAAACTTCAGGCAGGCCTCGACCGCTTCCGCACCGCTGTTGCAGAAAAACGATCGCGACAGCCCCGACAATTTCGCGAGCCGCTCCGCGACCTGTCCCTGTAACGGGTGAAAGAACAGGTTGGAGCAGTGGATCATCTCGCGTGATTGATCGGCGATGGCGCCGGCGAGGCCTTCATGACCGTGCCCCAGCGCGCCGACGCCGATCCCCGCGAGCAGGTCGAGATACTCCCGTCCGTCCTCGTCGTACACGCGTACGCCCTTCCCGCGCACCAGCACGATGGGCGTGCGGCGGTAGGTCTGGACGATGTGTTTCGACTCGAGATCGCGGACGTTCATGACGCTTTTGTCCTCATCTGTCGGACCGGTGCCGACGAGCTTTTCGTAATTCGCGTGCTCTGTGCAGCTCCAGTGGCGCGCCCGTGACGCGCGAGCACGACAAGACCAGCGAGGTCTTTGCCATCGGCGACGAATACTTCTCGAGCGCCGCCCTCGATTGCGCCGCGGCATGCCCCGAGCTTGGCGACCATCCCGGCAGTGGCGCCTCCGCTGCCGATGAGCATGTCGACGTCGCGGAAGCTCATATCCCCAATCGTCGACCCGTCTCGGCCCAGGACGCCCGCCGTTGCGCCCGCCATAATCAACCGCGGCGATTTGAGTCGTGCGGCCAGATGCGCCGCCAGCGTGTCGGCGTTGACGTTGAAGAGCGCGCCCTCACGAGAAGCGCCGATACTGGAGATGACCGGCACGTAGCCCTTCCGGCACAAATCAATGAGGAGCGCCGGTCTTTCCTTGCCGACCGGCTCTCCGACTCGTCCGAGATCGACCGTCGCACCGCTGGTCGATACGTGCGGAGGCGCCGCCTTTACCCGTCCAATCCCCGCGTCGGCGCCCGTCAGGCCCACAGCCGGAACGCCGGCCGCGCACAACGCGGCAACAAACCTCGTATTGACAAGGCCCGCCAGAACGCTGACCACAACCTCGAGCGTCGGCTCGTCGGTGATGCGCAGTCCGTCGACTTGCCGCTTCTCGATGCCTGAGCGCGCGAGCGATGCGTCGATCTCGCGACCGCCCCCGTGGACGATAACGAGCGGCGTCTTGCGGCTGAGCGCCCCGATCCTGGCCGCCAGTGCTGCAACGCGCGCGGAATCTTCGAGCAGTTCTCCCCCGAACTTCAGGACAACCGGGTTCATGGCTCGTGGTCCGACCTGGGCCGGACACTGCTGACGGGCAGCAGCCCTGTCCGCTCATCGTAACCGAGCATGACGTTCAGGTTCTGAATGGCCTGGCCGGCCGCCCCCTTCACGAGGTTGTCGATGACGGCCACCATGAGGATCCGTGCGCTCGTCGCATCGACGCGCCAGCCGATGTCGCAGAAGTTCGTATAGGCGGCATGCTTGATTTCGGGCAGCGTTTCGCCGGTGAGCCGCACAAAATGGGCACTCTTATAAGCCGCGTTCATCACCGCGGCGACGTCGGCGGAAGTCGTCCCTGGCCGGACCTTGGCGTAAATCGTCTCGAGAATCCCCCGGTCGAGCGGCACCAGGTGCGGCACAAACGTGACGGGCGCGCCAAGCTCCTGCTCGATTTCGGGCTGATGCCGGTGGCCGAAGACGCCGTATGCGGTCACACTGCCGTGGTTCTCGGAAAAATGCGTCCGCTCGCTCGGCTTCTTACCCGCGCCGGAGATGCCCGACTTGGCATCGATGACGACATCGCCGTCCAGCAGCCCCGCCGCGGCGAGCGGTTCGAGCGCGAGCAGCGCGGCCGTCGGGTAACATCCCGGGTTGGTCAGGAGCCGCGCATCCCGAATCGCGTCGTAGTTGCGCTCGGTCAGGCCGTAGACCGGCTTCAGCGAGCCCACTTTCGTGGCCGGATACCATTTCTCCCGGGACGCCGCATGACGCAGCCGGAACGCCCCTGAAAGATCGATGACGCGCACGCCCCGGTCGACAAGCGCGGGCGCGATGGTCGCGGCCGCCTCTTCGGGCAGCGCCAGGAACACCACGTCTGAGACGTCGGCCAGCTTCTCGGCGGAGAACGGCTCGATGACCCCATCCCAGATTTTCGCGAGTGCCGGCAGCGTTCGCGGCGGACCGTCCGGCGAGGACGACATGGCTGCCGTGATGCGTACGTGCGGATGACCGGCCAGCAGGCGGAGCAGCTCCTGCCCGGCAAACCCGCTCGCACCGGCGATGCCGACTCTGACGGATCTCTCCGCTCCCGCCATCGGCCGCGAGGAGGTGAGATCGGTCAGTGAGGAAGTATCCATCGAGAAGCATAAATATACAACATAACCCCATGAAAGTGTGTATGATAATTCGCAGCTCTGTATGGTTATGAAAGCCAGGCGACAGGCCGTCATCTTGCAGCTGGTCGCCAACGAACAGGTTCACAGCCAGGAACAGTTACGCACGCGGCTCAAGGCGCGCGGCTACGATGTGACACAGGCCACCTTGTCGCGCGATATCCGCGACCTGGGCCTCGTCAAGCGGTCGTCGGACGGCGCGTACCAGCAGCAGGGGGCCGAGCCCCAGGTGCCGCCCGGCGCCGGCGTTGCGCTGCAGAAGGCGATGGCCGAGTACGCCAGCGGCGTCGCCTGCGTCCAGCAGCTCATCGTCGTGCGCACCGGTCCAGGGTTGGCGCAGCCGCTGGCGCTCGCGATCGACCGCGCGAAGCTCGACGAGGTCGTGGGCACGCTGGCCGGAGACGACACGATTCTGGTCATTTCTCAGGACGCGCGCCACGCCAAGGCGCTGGCGAAACAGCTGGAAGCGTGGTCGCAGTTCGCCTAGGAGAGAGCTCAAGGCTGAAGGCTAAGGGCCGAGAGCTGAGGGATGGGTTGAGGGACAAGGAAAAAGTGTCACGCCTGCAGAAAGTCGTTCTGGCATATTCGGGCGGGCTCGACACGTCCGTCGCGATCCCCTGGCTGAAAGAGAAGCATGGCGCCGAAGTGATCGCCGTCACGCTCGACCTGGGACAGGGAAGCGAGCTGAATCAGATTCGTGAGTGCGCGATGGCCGCAGGTGCGAAGCGTTGCCACGTGCTCGACGTGCGCGAAGAATTTGCACGCGATTACATTCTGCCGGCGGTGCAGGCGGACGCGCTCTACGAGGAGCGATATCCCCTCGCGACAGCACTCGGCCGGCCGCTGATTGCGAAGAAGCTCGTCGAGATCGCCCAGATAGAGAACGCCACGGCCATTGCCCACGGCTGCACCGGAAAGGGCAACGACCAGGTGCGCATTGACGTGTCGGCACGGGCAATCGATCCGAAGATGACGGTCACCGCGCCAGCGCGCGAATGGGACATGACCCGGCCGGAGGAAATCGCCTACGCGCGCGCGCGGAAGATTGCCGTACCCGCCACGACCGGGAATCCCTGCAGCACCGATCGCAATCTCTGGGGCCGCTCGATTGAGTGCGGCGTGCTCGAAGATCCGTGGACCGAGCCGCCCGATGACCTCTACACGCTCACAAAGTCTGCCGCCGCCGCACTTGACGTGCCGGCGTACGTCCAGATCGAATGGCAGAATGGCGTCCCGATAGCGGTGAGCGGTGTGGAGATGTCGCTCGTCGAGCTCATCGGCTCACTCGAGACGATCGCCGGCGTGCACGGCGTCGGCCGGATCGACATGGTCGAGAACCGGGTGGTGGGCATCAAATCGCGCCCCTCGACTGACGCTCGGGGCGCCCTCAGCCGAGTCGGAGGGCGCGAGATTTACGAGGCCCCGGCGGCCCTGGTGCTGCACACGGCGCACCGCGAGATCGAAGGGCTCGTGGTTCCCAAAGATCTTCAGCGCTTGAAGCAGCGCCTTTCGCAGGAGTACGCCGACCTCGTCTATAACGGCCTCTGGTTCTCGCCGACGCGTTCCGCGATCGACGCGTTCGTGCAGAATATTCAACAGCGTGTCACCGGCACGATCCGGTTGAAGCTCTTCAAGGGCGACTGCCGAGTGGTGGGGCGCAAGTCGCCGTTCGCGCTTTACGATCAGGGACCCGCCACCTACGACGAAGGAAACACGTTCGACCAGACGGCCTCGGAAGGCTTCATCAAGATCTGGGGCCTGCCCGTTGAAACGGCCGCCAGGAGCGTTCGACGCCAGACCGCTCCGGTGTCCAAATAACCAGATGACCAATCTCTGGTCTGGACGTTTCAGCAGCGAGCCCGATCCCACCGCTTTTCAGTTCGGGTCTTCATTTCGCTTCGACAGGCGGCTGTTCGAAGACGACATCACGGGCAGCCTGGCGTGGATCGAGGGGCTGACGAAGGCCGGCCTGTTCACTGCCGCTGAAGCCGGTCAGGTTGCGGCTGCTCTCAAGGACATCCTCGAACGGGGAAAACGCGAGTCATCGTTCCTGGAAGGTCCGGACGAAGACGTGCACGCGTTTGTCGAGCGGCAGCTCGTCGAGCGTGTCGGGGATCTGGGCAAGCGTCTCCACACCGGACGATCGCGTAACGAACAGGTATCGCTCGATCTGCGTCTTTACCTGCGGCGCCGTATTCCTGCGCTTCAACGACAGATTGGGGCCGTCATTGCCGCACTGGCGCGACAGGCCGAATCGGCCGGTTCGGCGGTGATGCCGTCGTATACACACCTGCGGCGCGCGATGCCGGTCCTGGTCTCTCACTTCTTTCTGGCGCATGTCGCGGCGCTTCGCCGCGATCACGGCCGTTTTCTCTGGGCATCGCAGGAGGCCGATGCGATGCCGCTTGGTTCCGGAGCGGTGGCCGGAACGAACTATGCGCTGGACACGTCGATGCTCGCGTCACGTCTGGGGTTTTCCCGCGTGGTCGCCAACAGCATCGACGCCTCGTCTGATCGCGATTTCGTGGCGGCCTTCCTCCATGCGTGCACGATGACGATGGTGCATCTCAGTCGGCTGTCGGAAGATCTGATCATCTTCTGCAGCGAAGAGTACGCGTTTTTTCAGCTCTCGGATGCATCGAGCACCGGAAGCAGCATGATGCCGCAGAAGAAAAATCCCGATCCCCTCGAGCTGGTCCGGGGCAAGACCGGACGTCTCATCGGCCATCTCACCGGATGGATGGCGACCATGAAGGGGTTGCCGAGCGGCTACAACAAGGACCTGCAGGAAGACAAAGAAGCCGCCTTCGATGCCGAGGACAACCTGGCCGGCGCGTTGGCCACTCTTGTCGGCGTTGTCGATGGGCTCGAAATATTTCCCGAGAGGATGGCGCGGGCGGCCTCAGGGCTCCTGCTGGCGACTGACGTGGCCGACTTTCTCGTCGGAAAGGGTATGCCCTTCCGCCAGGCACACGAAGTGGTCGGCGGCATGGTACGGCAGCTCGTGGCGGAGGGGCGCGATTTCAGTGCGCTGACCCTGTCCGAATGGCGGCGTTATAGCGGGCATTTCGATGAAACGGTATCGGCTGTCGTGTCACCCGATGCGTCCGTTCGCGCTCGAAAAACCCCGCAATCCACTCAGCCGCAAGCTGTTTCGGCTGCATTGGCCGAGGTGAATGCATGGTTGCGAGGTGTCCTCGCGACGTAGTAGACTGGCTGTCCCGCGAAAGATTCCCGGCCTAAAAGGTTTGTTTCGGGAGATTCATGCAGCAGCGTCAGCTACGGCTTGGTGACATTATCGATGACTATTGCCCGCGCGAGCGCCGCCTCGCGAACCACACCATTGTGGCAATGGTTGGCGACGACATCCGATTGACCCGCTGTACGACGTGCGACACCGAGCACCCTTACAAGGGTGGCAAAGCGCCGCGTTTGCGTAAGAAGAAAACGTCGGTCGAAGCGGCGTATGACGAGGTGCTCGAGTCGGTGAAGCAGGAGGCGCCGCCGCAGGGCATCCTCGTGCCGCATCCCGAACCCGAAGAACCTGAACCACGGTTGACCGCGCTCGACGAACCCGCACCGCCGGATGTGCCAGAGCACAGCGACAACGGCAACGCGCCCGCGCAGACGGCGCCCGAAGAGGTGCGGCTGCATCGACCGTTGATCCGCGCGCAGCTGCCGCGCATCGAGCGCGAGGCGGCGGCGAGGCCGGCGCCTGAATTCACCATCCGCCAGGCAAACAAGAATCGCGGACGATTTCAAAACAACTCCAGGCCGGGCCGCTTTGCGAAGGGCGGCGGTCACGGTGGCACTTCGCGCGGTCCTGCCGGACATCAAGGCGGCCGCCCGGGCGGCCGGCCTCAGGGCCACGGCTCGCAGATGCGCTCGCGCCCGCACGGACCGAAGAAGCGATCCAGGTAGCTTCGAATTCGCAATGCTCAATTGCGAATTGACCACTCTATAAACATGCCTGATTTATCGGGAAAGTACGCCCTCGTTGTCGGCGTTGCGAACAAGCGGTCGATTTCCTGGGCGATTGCTCAGGCGCTTGCCAAAGACGGCGCGCGCGTGGCGCTCACGTATCCGAGCGCACGGCTCGAAGAGAACGTGCGCGAGCTGGGTTCGACGCTCGACAATCCGCTGATTCTGCCGTGCGACGTGTCGAGTGATGAGCAGATTGCAGAGCTGGGCCGGTCGATCGACGCGGAATTCGGCGGACTCGACTTTTTCGTCCACGGCGCGGCGTTTGCGAAATCGGACGATCTCGACGCACCGTTCTCGCAGACTTCGCGCGACGGGTTCCGCATTGCGCTCGATGTGAGCGCGTACTCGTTCATCGCGCTCGCGCGCGAAGTGCGGCCGCTCATGCAGAAGCGCGGGGGTGGCAGCATGCTGACGCTCACGTATCTCGGAAGCGAGCGCGTCTTCAAGAACTACAACGTGATGGGCGTGGCGAAGGCGGCGCTCGAATCTTCGGTCCGTTATCTGGCCGCCGAGCTGGGCCCTGACAACATCCGGGTGAATGCGATTTCGGCAGGTCCCA
This sequence comes from Vicinamibacterales bacterium, assembly GCA_963761975.1. Lineage (GTDB taxonomy): Bacteria > Acidobacteriota > Vicinamibacteria > Vicinamibacterales > JAMQPK01 > JAMQPK01. The sequence goes on along the minus strand of CAVXIR010000006.1, from coordinate 129,074 downwards.
TCAAGACGCTTGCGGCGATGGGGATTTCAGGCTTCTCGAACATCCTCGGCCACTACCGCGAGCACGCGCCCCTTCGCAAGAATACCGAGACGAGCGAAGTCGCCGACGCGGCAGTGTTCCTGCTGAGCCCGGCCGGCCGCGGCGTCACCGCGGAAATCTTGATGGTCGACGCGGGGTTCAGCGTCATGGGCTTTTGACTCGAACGTGTCATGGCAGAGGGCTGATGGCAAATGGCAGACGACGTCTTCTGCCCTCAGCCCTCAGCCATCTGCCCTGACATGAACCTGCTCACTGAGCCCATTGCTCCAGACGAATCTGCTCGTCTCGGACGCCCAGCTGCTTCAATTGCGGCGGAATCTCGCCGACAAGCGCCGGCGGTCCGCAGAGAAAACACAGAGTCTCGCCCGGCGCGATAATCCCTTCCAGATAACTCGAGTCGATGCGGCCCTGGCGGCCGATCCAGCCTTCCGACGCGGCCCGAGTGACGGTGTGTCGAAAGTCGAGGCGGCCTTCGTCCTGCAGCCGCTGAAATTCCTGTATGTACGCGAATTCCTCGGGTGAGCGCACGCTGTAGATCAACCCGACCTTTCCGTCGCGCTCCGCCAGCAGCGCATGCCACAGCATCGAGCGCAACGGCGCGATGCCGGTGCCGCCGGCGATGAAAACGAACTGACGCTCGCGAGGGTGCGGGGGAAAGGTGAACGATCCAAGCGGGCCGTCCACCGCCACCGGCGTTCCGGGCTCGACCAGTTCGGGCGTGAGTCCCGATGAACCCTCGCTGCCCGTCTGGACGAGAAACTCGATCAGACCGTGACGTGCCGTCTCCTCTGGCGCGGATGCCATCGAATACGGCCGACGCCTTTCAGCACCGTGCGGCTGAAGATACGCGGCCTGCCCGGCTTGATACGGAAACGCCTGTCCCTGAAGGTCGAGCCTGATGATGTGCGCGCGCGGCGTCGCGGGAATGGCCTCGCGGATAGGAAAGGTGGGCATCGGGTGAATCTGAGAACTAAAATCTAAAATCTGGAAGTCTGGGTGCTCACGTCGAAGTTCAGATTCTAGTTTCTAGATTCTAGTTGATCGATTCCAGCTTCATGTCTCTGAAACGCCTTCGCGGCTCACTGTTACGGTTTCTCCTGAAACGGCCGGCCGCCATCACGCTCGGCCTGGTAACTCACTATTCCCGCCGCATGGCTGCTCGTTCAGGATTTGCCCTGGGAGAGTCCCGTGACCGACGGGATTGGGCTCGTCGTTGGCGCAACCGGCGCGGCGTTTCTCCTGGCGGGACTGGGCGGACGCCGGCCGGACTGGATCGAGTGATTCACGCATTGCCTCATTGCCAATCGCCAATCAATTTGGAAATTGTCAATTGAGAATGTGGCAATCAGAGAACGCCTGATGCCGCTCGCTTGAGCTCCGACTCGCTGATTTCCTGCACTGGATCGCGTCGTGAGGAACGTGAGGATCGTCCGGACTCCAAGCCTGGCTTGATGACGAGCGTACGCTTGCGCTTCTGCTTGTCACGGTACATCCGGCTGTCGGCGGTGGCCAACAGCGTTTCGTAGGTATTCCCGTCGTGCGGGAAAATGGCCGCCCCGATGCTGATGCCCAGCTGCAGACGCTTGCCCGGCCGTGCCTCGAACACCACTTCGTCGATCGCCGTCTGCAGCTCGAGGCGTTTGCGCTCGGCCTCCTCTGCGCCGCAACCCGACAGCACCACGATGAACTCGTCGCCGGCGTAGCGCACGCAGATGTCGTACGGCCTGATCGCGGCGCGAAGCACGCCGGCTACCTCGCGCAACGCGCGGTCGCCCACATGGTGCCCGTGGTTGTCGTTGATTTCCTTGAAGTGATCGAGGTCCATGACGAGCAGCGAGACCTCAGACTTCAGACGCTCGGCGCGTGCGAGCTCGCGCGTCAGGTGCATGAACATGAACCTCGTGTTCGGCAGGCCGGTCAGCGGGTCGGTCAGCGAGTCTTCCTGCGTCTGCTCGAACACGATGGAGTTGTAAATGACCGCGGCAGCCTGCTCGCAGACCCGATCCAGCAGACGGCGATGGTCGTCCGTGTAGCAGCCGGCGTCGATGTGATAGACCGACAGGGTGCCGATGAAGCGTTCGTTGAACACCAGCGGGCACACGAGCGCGGACTGCAGCGATGTTGTGGCCGGAATCCCTGCGGCTTCGAGATCGGCGCTCGGACGGGCGTTGACGAGCGTGCGGCGGTTCCTGGCAACCCAGCCAGTCAGCCCAAGACCGCTCTTCACAGAAATCTGCTGAATCACTTCCGCGTCGATGCCGGTTGCAAACCGGCACCGCAGCGTTTCGAGCTCTTCGTTGTAGAGGAACAGCGCGCAGCACGAAAACGGCACAAGGTTGCTCAGTTTGGACGAGATCAGCGCCATCGTGTCGGCAACGCCGAGGCTCGTGCCCATCGCCTGGGCGATTTCGTACAGCGCATAGATTTCACGATGCGCGAGTGCGATGTCGTCGAACACCGTCTTGTTCGACGGCTCGGGCAGGAGGCCGACGGCCGGCCGGCCTTTCTCGTTGGTGCCCGTCGGCAGGGCCAGCGTGCGTACCGAGTCGGTCGTCGTCTCGGCTTCTGCGCGGAGCCTATCAAGGTTTTCGACGAAGATCTGAACGAGGTTCGGATCGAGCGCTTTGCCCGCTTCCTGCCGCAACAGGCCGACGGCGCCTTCATCGCTCATCGCCTTGTGATAAGGGCGCTCCGACGTCAGCGCGTCGAAGTAGTCGACCACCGCGAGGATGCGCGCGCCGGCGGGGATTTCGTCGCCCTTCATCCCGGCGGGGTAGCCCTTGCCGTCCCAGCGCTCGTGGTGACTCAGAATCAACGGCGCAACCGGATACGGGAACGGCACGCCGGCGATGATTTCTGCGCCCACCTGCGGGTGAATTCGGATTTTCTGGAACTCTTCCTGCGTGAGCGGGCCCGGCTTCGAAAGAATATGTTCGGGTACGGCGAGCTTGCCGATGTCGTGCAGCAGCGCAGCGGTCTTGACACCCTGAATTTCGTTTTCCGACATGCCGATCGACTTCGCGAGCCCCGCGGCGAACACCTGCACACGGCGGATGTGCGATTTTCCGGTGCGATCCTTTGCGTCGATCGCCAGCGCGAGGGCCTCAATCGTGGCGAGGTGAAGATCGGACACCTCCTGCACGTGCCGCTGCTCGTCTTCGATACGCCCAAGGTAAATCTTGTAGCTGCGGTAGGTCAGATACAGCGGAGGCGCGGCGAGCAGCGCGATGTAGTAATTCGTCGTGCCACCAATGACAATCGAGACGCCCGCGGCGGCGACCGCCCCCACGAAATAGCTTGGCGCGCTCCACAGGAAGTTTTCGTTCCACACCTTGAACAGCGATTGGTGCGTGGAGAGCGCGATGGCTGTCGCGATGAGGGCCGTGTTACACAGGAAGTACGCGCCGGCGGCGCCCAGCTGCGGCTTGGCCATTGCCGCCAGCGACATCGACGTGAGGCCCGGAACGCCGCCCAGCGCCTGGAACGCCCAGCCCGCGGCCTGCACGCTGATGACCAGGCTCGACATGCTGAAGAGCGTGCGGTACGGCGGGTTCTTCGTCGTCATCCGGAACGTGCACTGGCTCCAGGCGCTGATCGCGCCGACGATCATCGTCTGCGCCGGGCCGAGAAGGATGAGCGAGAGGAAGTCGACGGCATACGAAACCGACATCGTCGATCCGCTGCGAGCGAGCGGCAGATTCACCTTGAACGCCGAAGTGATCGACGAGAGCAGCAGCAGCGTCACGAACCAGAGCGGATGAGGAAACGCCTGCAGAGGGAAGAACGCTGCGAGAAGCAAGGCTCCGCTCGCAATCACCGCACTGACGTAAATGCGCGCCGCAATTGGAAGCTGATTCATTGCCTGAGTCTGTGCCGCAGCGTGCAAAACGTTGGCCTGATGGGACTTCCGCCGCAACGGGCCTGTAAGTCTATGGCTATGAACTACCTACGGGCGCACCAATTGGGCTCAAGTCAGATAGGCCAGGTTATGGTCCCTGTGCTGTTTCAGGACGCAGAACCCTCATGACTGTGTTGTCGGTTCGTTGCGCAGATTTCCTTAGGTGACGGTCACTCGGCGCGCCCTGTTTCGGGACTGGGTGGCGTGTGCTTGAGGCTCGAGGCCGAATTCGAGGATCTTGCGGTAGAGGGTGCCGCGGCTGATTTCGAGGATGCGCGCGGCTTCCTTCTTGTTCCAGTTGCATGCGTCGAGAATGCGCACGATGTGCGCGCGCTCAGCCTCCCGCAGCGAGGGCAGGCGCTCTCCGGTTTCCTCCGCAGGCGGTTCGGATGCGTGAAGAAACTCGATGTCTGCGGCGCGAATCGATCGGCCGGGAGCAGACAACGCCGCTCGGGAGACAGTGCTCTCGAGCTCGCGGATGTTGCCGGGCCAATGATACGTCTGGAGCAAATCGAGGGCTTCGCGCGCGAACGACTTTGCGTCGAGCGGCAGCCCGTTGGATGCGCAATAGCGTGCAAGGAACCGGTTGGCGAGGACGGGAATATCGACCTGGCGCTCGCGGAGCGACGGCAGTCGAATCGAAAACGCATTGACGCGGTAGTACAGGTCTTCGCGGAACCGGCTGTCGCGCACGAACTGGTCGAGCGGCCGGTTTGTCGCCGAAATCAGGCGGAAATCCACATGAATCGAGCGGTTGCCCCCGAGGCGCTCGAAGCGCCTTTCTTCGAGCACGCGAAGGAGTTTGGCCTGGGCCACAATCGAGAGGTCGCCGATTTCATCGAGGAACAGCGTGCCCTCATTGGCCAGCTCGAGGCGTCCGGGCTTGCGGTCGTGCGCCCCAGTGAACGCGCCTTTCTCGTACCCGAAAATTTCCGACTCGAACAGGGTGTCGGGCAGCGCCGCGCAGTTGACGGCCTGGAACTTCGCAGTCTGCCGGCGGCTGAGTTCGTGAATCATTCTCGCCACGAGCTCTTTGCCCGAACCGGTCGGACCGAGGATCAGCACGGAGATATCCGATTTTGCAGCCGTGCGGATCCACTCGAAGACGATGAGCATTTTCTCGTCGCGCCCGATCATTTCGCGGAAGCGCTGCACCGACGGTGACTGATCCTCGGTGCTGATCGTGGCGCGCCGTTCGAGGAAGCGATCCAGCAGCTTCTCGATGCCCGGATTGTCCGGACGCGCGGCCGTGTAACGTACCGGCGTGCCAGGCACGCCGCGCGCGACGCCGAACGCAACGAGCTCGCGGATGCAGTTTTCGACGTCGAGTCGCAGGCGACCAAACGTCTGCATCAGTTGATCGGCGTCGAAGCTTTCTTCAGGCCGCGCGCTCAGGTATCGGAGGATGCCGGCGCGAAGCGGGCTTTGAACCAGATTGCGAAACCGCGTATCGAGATCGCTCTCGCTCTCTGGCTTGGTGGTAGTCGCACGACGAGCGGAAAATGTCAGATCGTCCACAGAATATTTACCAGCCTCATTTATCGGACGGTCCCTTCGGGAACCACAGTGCTGATGCGGTCGATGACGAAATTTGGCAGATCGGGCGATTCGGACTGGCAGATTCGATCGTTGCAGATTGGTGATTAGCCGGCCGCGGGTGGTTTTCCTCTGTAATATTCGGTTTGATATCGTTCAATCAATTGTTTCATGCGCACGGCGTCGGCCTTGCTGTGTCCGTGACACCGGATCGGACTGGCGCCGCCAGTCGTTTCGATAAACACGTCCGAGAACATCAGATTCGTGTTGATGCGCACCGAGGCCACGTGCGCCATGTGCATCGAGTGTTCGAGTCGACCGACCCACTCCGGCGTGTAATGCACGACGGCGGTCGGTGAAATCAACACCTGCGTCGGAAAGAGGCGATTGCCCGAGCTCAAGCGGCTTGCGCGGAACACATCGCCCGACGCGAACGGCCGGCCTTTCTTCCAGATGATGAGCAGCGCCACGAGTACGATCGCGACGAGCGCTGCGGCGGTCCACAGAAGCCACGCGGGGAGCACGTATGCGTCGAGATTCGTCTCGTTCACGACGGTTGCATCTTACCTTTGTCTCTCTCTCTTTCCGCTGTCAAGGGTAAGATTATGAGTCATGCCGCACCGTCATCCAGGCGCTCCGGCCTCGAAGGGCGCGCTCTCGGGAAAACCCATCAGTTTTTATCGTCCACGGGGAAGCCAGGAAGTCCGCTACCTGATTGACGAAGGATTTCAGGCGTTCAACGCCGCGCGGCTGTCCGAAGCCTGCCGGATTTTCTCGGACAAGATGCTCGCTCCCGAGGAAGACACGACCATCGGCCTCACGATTGCGGGTGCCATGACACCAGCAGGCATCGGCGGCTGTGTGGTCGAGATGATGGATCGAGGCCTGGTCGATTTCATCATCAGCACGGGTGCGAATCTCTACCACGATCTGCATCATGCGCTGAATTTCACGCTTCATCGCGGGTCCCCGTTTGTCGATGACGTGGAGTTGTACGAGCACGGCATCATTCGCATCTACGACGTGCTGTTTCCGGCGACGGTACTGCTCGAGACCGATGCTTACATCCGGGATTTTCTTGTCCGCTCCAGGCTCGAAGGTCCCATCACCACTGCCGAGCTTCACTATCACATGGGGCAGGACCTGTTGAAGCGTTTCCCTGGATGCGAGGAGCACTCGGTTGTGGCCCGTGCCGCGCAGGTCGGGGTTCCGATCTATACCTCGTCACCGGGAGACAGCTCGATCGGGATGAACATTGCGTATCACGAGCTGTTGAACGGCAGCACGCTGATGGTCGATCCAAATCGCGACGTCAACGAGGTCTGCGCCATCATCCTCGCCGGCAAGCGAAACGGCTGCGTTATTCTCGGCGGCGGCTCGCCGAAGAATTTTTACCTGCAGGGACAGCCCACGCTGTGGGAGGTGTACGGGATTCAGAAGGGCGGCAACGACTACTTCATTCAGATCACCACCGATCAGGTGGTCTGGGGCGGTTTGTCCGGCGCCACGCCCGCCGAAGCCGTCAGCTGGGGCAAGGTGAATCCCGGCGTGTTGCCGGATACCGTCGTGGCTTATTGCGACTCGACGATCGCATTTCCGCTGTTCTGCGAGTATGCCATCGGATCGAAGAACGGCCGGCGCCCGCGCAAGGAGCTCATGCACAAGCGCGACGCGCTGCTGGCCGAACTGAAACGCCAGGCGACCGCCGCACGCAACGTTGAACAGAAAGCCTGAATCAGTACGTAGTGTCCGGCTGTGGCCGGACCCGGTGGAACGGGTGTGGGCACACTTTTCTCGGAACTTGGATCGTTCGCCGAAGAGCTGACCGATTCGCCGCGGGTGTACTGTGATGCCAACCTGCCCGCGGGTCTCATCCGATTCATGCGCGAGCGGCTCGACTGGGACGTGCTCTTCGTGCTCGAAGAGGCACAGCTGCGGCGCGCAGCCGACATCGAGCACTTTCGCCTGGCTGCGCAGCTTCGCCGGACCCTTCTGACCCTCGACCGCGATTATCTGGACGACGTGAGGTTTCCCCCCACGAAAACGTGCGGCGTGCTCGTGCTGAGCGCACCGGACGAAGTGCAGTTCGAGCGGCTCCTGAAACAGGTTGATCGCGTATTGTTTCGCCCGTCACCGCCGCGACTTGCCTCTGGACGCCCCGAGGTTGTCGAGCGGGGCCGAACGGCCGATAAGAGATCGGGTGCGGAAGTCTGTCGGACGCCGTTGCTCGGACGCAAGCTGCTAGTGCACACAGATTGGCGAGGCGAAATGGAGCGGGCGTGATTCTCGGTATGAGCGTCGACAACGGACACACGCGCGGGGTCCTCATGGATCCGGGCGGGGCGATCCGGGCGCGCGCCGAGTCCACGGCGGGGGGCACTGCTGGCGTCGTCGCCGTAGCGCGTGAGACTCTCGCCGCGTCCCGCAACGGACAGCCGTCTACCGTTGGTATCTCGTTTCCTGATCCGGATGTCAAGAACTGGCCCGGCGACCTGTCGTGTCTCTCCGAAACAATCGGAGGCGCCGTTCCCGTTCGCACGCTGAGCACGGGCAATGCTTCTGCGCTCGCTGAAGTCTGGTACGGCGCCGGGAAGGCCGCTCGTGATCTGATCGCCTTCTCCATTGGGCCGGGCGTGTCGGCCGGCATCATTTCGAACGGTGTTCTACTGTCGGGTGCGCACGGCCTTGCCAGTTCGGTCCAGTGGTTGGCGCTGAACCCGGTCGAGCGCGACGACTATCGCCGGATGGGGTGTCTCGAAGCCGAAGGCGGCGCCTCAGGCATCGTGCGGCGGCTGGTCTGGCGTGTGAAGTCGGGAGACCGCTCTCGCGTCCTCGAGGCTGCAGGCGGCGATATGAACGCCATTACGCTCGACATGATCCTCACGGGCGCGCGCGAGAACGATGGCGTATCGATCTCGGTCATCAGGGACACTGTGAAGTACCTGGCCATGGCCGTCTCGAATATTGCCGCGGTGATCGATCCGGAAGTGATTCTGCTCGGCGGTATTCTGCAGTCATCGGGAGATCTGCTACTCGAGCCCATCCGGCAGGAGTGTGCGCGCCGCATGCCGCCCGGCATCATGGAACGCACCCGCATTGAAATCTCACCACTCGGCGCCGACGCCGCCCCGATGGGCGCTGCCCGGTTCGCGCAGTTCGGATCCGAGCTGCCGTAAGTTTCTCTTTGTCTCAACGCGAAGACGCACAGACGCGAAGGGGTTCAGTTCAAAAAGAAATTCGAATTCATCTGGGGCTGACGTTCGCGTATGTGGTTGGGTCCTTAATCCCGGCCGAGTGAAAGGCATCTCTCCTCTCCCGACACTTGCTGCACAGACCGCAATGCGTCGTGCCCGATGGATTCATGCACGACAGCGTCAACTCGAAAGGGACGCCGAGGGCGGCGCCGATTTTCACGACGTCCTCCTTGTGGAGATGCGCAAACGGTGCGGTGATTTCGATCGGTGCGGCCAGGCCGAGTGAAAAAGCGGTGTTCAGCGCGGCGAAGAACTGGGGCGTCGCGTCCGGGAAGGGATTGCCGGCCAGCGGCGCCACGACGACACGCGCGATCTTGCGGCTGGCGGCGTAGACCGCGGCCTTCGAGAGCAGCGCGATGTTGCGGCCGTGTAGATACACGTCCTCGTCGGGTGTGTCGTAGGCCGGCGGGGTTCCATTCAATGCCCAATGTGAGGCAGGATACACATCGCGCAGGCTGAACTCGAGACGTGTGAGCGGCATGACGCGATGTGACCCGTTGTCGAAGGGCGGGCCGTCCAGCAGCCGTCGGATGACGTCCTGCTCACCTTCTTCCCACGCGAGCCCGCCGGCGACATAAACTGGATGCACGACATACGTCCGGGCTTCCTCGGCGGCGAGTACCGCGCTGTCGAGGCCGCCCGACAGCATCACGAGACTCGGACGCAACATGTATTCAGTCACCAAGAAAATCGAGTTCTGCTACGGGCACCGCCTGCTCGACTACGACGGCATCTGCAAGCACCCGCACGGCCACAACGCGGTGGCCGAGATCGAGGTGCGCAGCGGGTCGCTCGACAACCGTAATATGGTGTGCGATTTTTCGGACATCAAGCGCATCGTCAAGGGGTGGGTCGATCGCGAGCTCGATCACAAGATGATCCTCCGGCAGGACGACCCGCTGGTCGGGCCGCTGCTGGGACTTGGCGAACCTGTGTTCGTCGTGCAAAGCAATCCCACCGTGGAGCATATCGCCAAACTGCTGTACGACTACACGCATTCGCAAGGGTTCCCTGTCGTGCGCGTCACGGTGTGGGAAACGCCCACGTCGTTCGCGACCTACGGCGGCGAGGTGGTGGGGGATTGAACGCCCAGTGGGGCCCCACGACAAAACATTGACGTCAACCCTTGCCGTCTTCGATCTCGACGGCACGCTCATCGACTCACGGCGCGATCTGGCCGAGAGTGCCAACGAGATGCTCGCCGGTTATGGTGCCGCAGCGCTCTCTGAGGGTGATGTCGCCTCCATGATCGGCTGCGGTGCCGCGACGCTCGTGAAACGCGTGATCACTGCCGCAGGTGTGGAAGCGTCGCTGGACGAGGCACTCGGCCGGTTCTTATCAGTGTACGACGGCCGCCTGACACGTCACACCCGTCCCTATGACGGGATTCCGCAGTTGCTTGACGGGCTGCGCGCGCAGCATATCTCGATGGCGCTGCTCACGAACAAACCGCGCGAGCAGTCGGCAAGGATTCTCGATATCTTCGACCTGGCGCAATATTTTCAGTGGGTGGTGGGTGGCGATGGTCCCTGGCCGCGCAAGCCGGCGCCAGACGCCGTGCGGTTCCTGATGACCGAGGCATCGGCCCGGCCGAGCGAAACCATGCTCATCGGCGATTCGATGGTCGACTTGCAGACGTCGCGCAACGCCGGCGTGCGGATCTGCCTGGTGCGTTACGGCTTTGGCTTTGCGGATCTCGCTGCCGATGAGCTACGAGGCGACGAGTCGCTGGTTGATACTCCGGCGGAAATTGCGGGAGTGCTGCATGCAGGTCGATAGCGGAGCCTGGTCTGGCGAGGGCGCGTTCTCGCAGAACGTGCTGGAGCGGCTGCGCACGATCGAGCAGGTGGCAGCGTTGAAGATTGAAGATGCGCCGTCCACACGCTCTGACGCCGACTACAACTTCGTTGCCAACGAAATCTTCGTGACCTTTGCCACGATCGAGCGCGACGAGCCGTTCAAGCTGCTGGGGACGTTCACGAGCAGACGACGCGTGTCGGTGAAGGCGATGACATTCAGCGATCTCGTAAAGCTGCTTGAGGAATCAGAAGGGATTGGACCTCCCGACTACGCGGACGAAGCCATGATCCAGTATCTCCGCACCGAACGCATCATCCCGCCGTATCAGACGAAGGGGTACAAGCTCGTCGAGTTGGTGAGGATTTACGAGGCAAAGCCCGGAGCCGATAGGCTTTAGCTGGTAGCTGGTAGCCAGAAGCCCGCTAAGGCAGCGCAAATACGAAGAGCGACAACCCCGCCGCTGCCGCGATGTACTGCTTCCCGTTCACTGAGTAGGTGATCGGATTGTTCAGCATTTGCGCGCCGAGATTGGTCTTCCACAGCAGCGCCCCCGTGCGTGCGTCCAGGGCCTGCAGATATCCTTCGCGGCCGCCTGTGACGAGCAAATCGGTTGCCGTCGACACGATGCCGGTGTCAGTGACGTCCGTCATCCTGAATTTCCATTTTGCTTCGCCGGTTGCCGGATCGATGGCCTGGACGGCACCGTTGCCGGCGGCATCGGTCCAGTTGTTGATGGGGCCGCGCCGGAGATTCGGGATGCTCGGTGCGCCCGGAATTCCTCTCGTCGGTGCGCCGGGCATCGGCACGAACGGCTGATTGACGCCGCCGCCGAAGCCGCGTCCTGGCTCATACACGATCGGCGTGCCGGCGAACATCTGACCGTTGCCTTCCCACGTCGACACATACATCAGCTTTGTGCGAGGGCTGAACGACGGTGAATACCAGTTCGAGCCGCCCTGCACCGCCGGATATGTCGGCATGCCCGCCGGTTGCGGTGTTTGTATGGGACGTCCGTTTGCGTCGAAGCCGCTCATCCAGTTCAGCTTCACAAACGGCTTGCCGAGAAGAAATTTTCCAGTCGCCCGATCGAGCACGTAGAAGTTGCCGTTGCGGTTTGCCCACAACATCGCTTTCACGGGCGCACCTTGCCACGTGATGTCGGCGAGTACCGGAACCTGCACCGAGTCGTAGTCGTAGCGATCGTGGGGTGTGAACTGATAGTGCCAGCGTAGCCTGCCGGTATCGGCGTCGAGCGCCACGACCGATGCCGTGTACAAGTTATCGCCTGGGCGCTGGTCGGCGTTGTAGTCAGGCCCCGCATTGCCCGTGCCCCAATAGGTCAGATTCAACTCCGGATCGTAGGAGCCAGTCACCCACACCGACGCGCCGCCGTGCTTCCACGCTTCGGGATCGCAATACGTCTTCGAATCCGGTGGGCAGGCTTCCCACGTTTCGTGTCCGGGTTCGCCCGGACCCGGAATGGTGTAGAAGCGCCACAGTTCCTTGCCCGTCTGCGCGTGGTAGGCGGAGATGTAGCCGCGAATCCCGAACTCGCCGCCGCCGACGCCGATGACCACACGATCTTTGATGGCAAGCGGTGCGACGGTGACCGAATAGCCCTGTTTGCTGTCGGCAACGCGAGTCTTCCAGACCTGGCGTCCGCTCTTCGCATCAATCGCGACGAGGTGACCGTCAAGCGTGCCCATGAACAGCGTCTCACCCAGAATCGCGACGCCGCGATTGTTCGATCCGCAGCACGCGAGGACGTCTTCATTGGTGTGGCGGTAAATCCAGAATACTCGTCCGGTCGCGGCATCGAGGGCGATGACGTCGTTGGGCCGCTGGGTCAGATACATGATGCCGTCGGCCACGATCGGCGTCGGTTGCCAGCTGCCCGCAACCGGGGCTTGATACACCCATGCGAGATTGAGGCTCTTCACGTTAGCCGGCGTGATTTGCGTCAGCGCGCTGTAACGAGAACTGAAGTAGTCGCCCCCGTAATTCAGCCAGTTCTGTGGTTCCTTCGCGGCGTTCCGCAGACGATCGTAACTGACCGGCGTTTGCGCGCTCAGCTGCAACGACGCCACGACGGTGAGCAGCAGCGTGACGACCCGCAGCGAGCGATGCATGTTATCGGCCTTTCAACGCAAGCAGATAGGAGACGACATCGGCGAGCTCTTCAGACGAGAGCTCTTTCTCGTACGAGGGCATGGTGGATTTCGTTGACACGTTGAATTCGCGCAGTTCGGACTTGACGAGCGAGAAGAGCCGGCCTTCCTCATCGGTCAGCTGGACCGTGTAGGTGTCTTCGTTGAGACGACGTCCGTTGATGACGCGTCCGTCCCGCGTGACGGCACGAACAGGACGGTTGATGGGCATCATCTGGCTGCTCGGATCGCGGAGCGAACGCTCCAGCGATCCCGCGCTGCGCACCGCTCCGATGTCCGACAAATCCGGTGCCTTTCGACTGCCGGTATTGTTGACGCGATGGCAGCTGAGGCAGGCGCCCTTGCCCTCAAACACCAGTCGCCCGCGCGCCGCGTCGCCATGTTTGGTCGACCCCGCGTCGAAGGTATTCATGTTGCGCAGATACGCGACGATTCCGGTCAGTTCAGTCTGGTCGAGCTTGAACGCCGGCATGCCGGCGTTCGGGAACCCGTTCGTGATGACCGTGCGAAGCTGTGGATCGGTCGTCGCGTTGCGGAACTTTCCGCCGCGCAGGTCGACGCCGGCCACGCCGTCGCCACTGCCGCCATGACAGCCGAAGCAATGCTCGGCGTAGAGGCGTGCACCGTATTCGATGTCGGCACGCGGGTAATCGTCGGGATGCCCCTGCAGCGTCGGATTCTGCCGCGCGAGCAGAAGACTCGATCCCGACAGGGCAATCCCGAGGCAGACGGACGACGCTCTCACCCAGCGTCCCATGCTCAGCGAAGTTGTTGGAGGCATAAGCGCATTCTTATAAAGTACCGAAGACCCGTTATGCGGTCAGCCGCTAGAGTCGTATTCGCCGGTCTGGTGTATCTCTCAATCGTTGCCGCGCAGAATCCACCCGCTCGCGGCGCCGGCGACCCGGCGGCCGGCAAGCTCCTTTTCGAAGGCAAGGGGCGTTGCCTGACCTGTCACGCCGTGAACGAGGCCGGTGGAAGTCTCGGGCCGGATCTGAGCTGGATCGGTGTGCTCCGAGTTCCCGAATCCCTGAAGCGCTCGATCGTCGATCCCGGCGACCAGGTGTCCCGGCGCTATTTTACGTTGGTCGTCGAAACCAGTGACGGCAAAAAGCTTGAAGGCCTCCTGCTGAACGAAGACGACATTTCCATCCAGATCCGCGATATCGAGGGAGAGCTCAAGTCATTCCGCAAGGGCGATTTGAAGGAGCTGAGACGCGAAGCGCGCTCGCTGATGCCGTCGTATGGCAAAGAGCTGTCCGGCCCGGAGGTCGATCACCTCGTCGCCTACCTGCGGACGCTGCGAACGATGTGGGCCCTCGAGGCGGGTCCGTCGTCGCGTGAGATCGCGCCGGCGACCGAGAATGCTCCGTTTTTCGACCGTCCGGACCGTGACAAAGAGGAACGGCCGGACCAACTCCTTCAGGCGCTGCAGCTCCGACCTGGCGCAACCGTTGCCGACATCGGATCGGGAACCGGCTATTTCACCTGGCGGCTCGCCCAGCAGGTGGGCCCCGGAGGCAAGGTATACGCCGTTGACGTGCAGCAGAGCATGCTCGATTTGACGAGAGCGGCCGTCGACCGGCGCAAACTCAAAAACGTGGAGTACGTGTTGGCGACCGAACGAAGCCCGCTCCTGCCCGAGCGGTCCATCGATCTGGCATTCATTGCCTACGCGTACCACGAGTTCGCCGATCCCGAGAGCACGATGATGGCCATCCGAAGGGCGCTGAAGCCCGACGGGAGAGTGCTGGTTCTCGAATATGCAAAGGAGAGCAGAATTGCACCGGCGTCACCCCTCCACAGGATGAGCTTTGAGGAAATTCGGAGGGAAATCGAGCCAGTCGGCTTCGTGATTGACCAGCTTCTGGATTTTCTGCCGGTCCAGCACGGCGTGATTTTCACAATAAAGTAAGGGGCCGCTAGGACCGAAAATCTGGGAGATCGATTTACCTCGTGGGAGATCTGTGCCGCTCGTAACCTCGCTGTTGACCGCAATCGTTCGCGCCGATGGAGATGCGCTTGTCCTCCATGCTGGCGAGCGTCCCTACGTCGTCGCTCCGACGGGCCAGACCGAGCTCGCCTCGCGCACCCTGACGCTCGACGCGATGAAGGGGATGCTCGGGGAGCTGTTGTCGGCGGATGCCGAACACGCGCTGCATGAATTCGGCGCGGTGCAGCACAAGCTCTCGTCGCCGGGCTTTGCCAAAAACGAAACGTTTTCGGTCATTGCCGCTCGCGGAGGCGACGACATCTGGATTGAAATCCGGCGTCATCGTGCCCCTGTCGTCGCCCAGGCAACCGTGGCCGCGACCGTCCCCATCGCCTCCGTCGCACCTATCGCACCCAGCGCACCTACCTTCGCACCTATCGCACCTATCGCACCTATCGCACCCCTCGCACCTAGCGCACCTGTCGCACCCAGCGGGCCTATCGCACCTAACGCTTCAAGGGGCGAATCACCAATTGAGCCGGAGGCCGAGGACGAAGGCGAGATTCCACTTGAATCGGCGCTGCACGCGATCGCCGAAGACGAGCCGGAACTGGCACCGGACGTGGCACGGAACTCGGAACCGGAACTGGACCTTTCGGCCGAACTGGAAATGACGTCCGAACCAGAACCGGCAGGGCAACCGGTATTGGTGCAAGAGCCGGAACCCGAAGCCTGGAACATCGAGCTCACGACCGGGAACCTCGATCTCGAAGCCGCCAATCTGGGCGTATCCGTTGGAGCCTCGGTAGAGGAGCCGCAAATCGTCGCCGCCGCCCTCGTCGACCAGATCGACGAGGTTGAGCACCAGCTTGACGCGGATGGATCACCGGAGGAGATGCACGAAATTTCCCTCGACGCCGATTTCGACTCGATGGCCGAGCCTCAGCCGCCGGTGGCCCCGCCCCGAGCGGCGCCCGTGGAAGCCGCGCCACCGTCCGTCACGCAGGTGGCTCCTGTTGAGCCCGCGCGTAAACCAGATCCTGTCGAGGCGCCTCCCGCGGCGGTTGTGCCGCCACCTCCGGAAGACGAGCCGGAGGCGCGTCAAGCTGTGGTGCTGCCGCTCGTGCGCACCCACGCACGAGCTGATCAGGCCGCCCGTTTTTCGCAGTCGCTTCACACGACGGGCATCGATCGCCTGCTTCGCATCGCCGCGGCACGAGGCGCGTCGACACTGTACCTGACGTCGCAGGCGCGTCCAGCGATTCGAGTGGACGGCGAGGTTGGTCTCATCGATGGCGAGAGCGTGCTCAGCGAGACCGATGTCGAGGCGTTGATCCTCGACCTCATCCCCGAGCGCAACCGCGAGGCGCTCCGCAGCCAGGCGGGCACCGAATGGATTTGCGACGTCCCCGATGTCGGGCGCATTCGCTGCGTCACGTTCCGCGATCATCGCGGCGCCGGCGGCATCTTCCGCATGATTTCCACGCGGGCGATTGCGGCCGAACAGGTGGGGCTGTCGCGCGAAATTCAGGGGCTGTGCACGGAAGCCGAAGGGCTTGTTCTGGTGGCCGGCCCGCGACCGAGCGGAAAGTCGACGCTCCTTGCCGCAATCGTCGATCTCATCAACCGCTCGCGGCACGATCACGTCATTACGCTCGAGAACCAGATCAAGTTCGTGCACGAGAACAGGGGCTCGCTCGTCAGCCAGCGCGAAGTGCGCGGCGATCGCAGCGAATTGCTCTCGGGCGTGCGGGCGGGGCTGCGCGAAAACCCCGACGTGCTGGTCATCGAGGATTTCGGCTCGCCCGAAATTGTGACGCTGGCGATCGAGGCCGCACAGTGCGGACACCTCGTCATCGGCGCATTGACGGCGCACACGGCAACCGATGTGGTCGATCGCATCATCGACCAGACGCCGCCGGAGCGGCGTGCGAAGGTGCAGCTGGGGCTGTCCGAGAATCTCAGGGGCATCGTAGTGCAGGTGCTCCTGCGAAAGACCGGGGGTGGACGCGTGGCGGCGCGCGAAGTTCTGCTCAACACGCGGGCCGTGGCGAATGTGATCGCGGAAGGCAAGACATCGCAGCTGCCGATGGCGATCGAGAGCGGACGCAAGTACGGAATGGTCGCGCTGAACGACGCGCTCGTCGCCTTCGTCAAGGATGGCGTCGTCGATTCACGCGAGGCGTACCGGCGGGCGTCGGATCATCAGGGATTTATGGCGCTGATGAAGCGTCATGGCATCGACACGTCATTTGTCGAAAGGCTGGCGTGATTCGCGAATTCGCAGATTGCCGGATTGTCAGATTGCCAGATTGAATCTGACCATCTGCGAATCTGAGAATCTGCGAATGAAGAGTGTCCGTTATCTCTCGACGAACGGAACGAGCTCTTCGAGCAGCGCCTGCAGGACATCCTCTTCGCTCAGTGTGTCCACCGGCGTTCGACCTTTCACGGGCCGCTCGTGCTGCACGATGCGGCGGCCGCGGGTGCGATTCACCCGCAACGCTGCAAACGGCTCTTCCTGCGATGTGTCGAGCGCGAACTCGATGAAGTCGTCACCGGACCTTGCGAGCGCCATGCGCAGGCCGCCGTTGGGGGTAAAAACTGTGAAGTCATACCCTTCGGCTCTGAGCGTGTTGACCAGCATCTTGACGATCGGCGTCGCCGTGGAGTCGAGCAGCTCTTTGTACGCAGCCGAGGCCTCATCCACCTTCGTCCGGCGGGCGGCGGCATTCTTTCGACTGTGTTCGATGGCGGCGCGAACGCGTTTGCGCAGCTCCGACGTCTCGATAGCAATGGGTTTGCGGGTCATAATCGGCATGTACATTCTACCTACAAGAAATGACTGAATCGCTGCTGCGCGTCGCGCGCATTGCGGCGGGCGAATTCGTCATGGGCGCCGATGACGGCGAAGAGGATGAGCGGCCGCGGCATCGCGCGTACACGGACGAATTTGCGATCGGTGTCTGTCCCGTGACCAACGCCGAATACGCGCAGTTTGTGCGTGACACCGGCCATCCGTCTCCCGCGGTTCGTACGCTTCCGCTGATGGTGTCGGGCCCGCTCGAAGCAGACTTCCGCGCGCTCGCAGCGGCGTACTTCTGGAACAACGGCACGCCGCCCGAGGGCCGCGATCGCCACCCCGTTACGCTCGTGGGATTTGAAGACGCGACGGCCTACTGCGAATGGCTGGCGGGGAAGACCGGCAAACCTGTGCGACTGCCAACAGAAGCAGAGTGGGAACGGGCCGCGCGTGGCGCGCTCGAGGGCAAGAGTTATCCCTGGGGCGACACGCTCGATGCGGCGTGTGCGCACTATCTTCCCCACGTCAGTGTCAAAACGGAGCGCGGCACCGCTCAAGTCGGGAGTTACCCGGCCAACGGCTTTGATTTGTACGACATGGCGGGCAACGTCTGGGAGTGGGTTGCCGATTGGTATGCACCGGACTACTACGACCGTGCGCAGTATCTGAATCCGCAGGGTCCCGAAAGCGGTCTCATGCGGGTTGTTCGCGGCGGCGCGTGGGTCAACGCCGACGGCCGCTACTTGAGATGCGCGTACCGCCACAAAGTTCCGCCAGACAGCTACGCCTACAGCATCGGTTTCCGCATTGCCTATTCGTTGAAATAGCGTGTCGTTGCCGACAGACATCTTCTGCCATCTGCCATCTGCCCTGACACTCCGTGTCACCCAACGGTTCACGGTAAACTCAGCAAATGAAGTTCATCCTCCCGGTCGCATTCCAGGTGCTGCTTGCGGCGCCCTTGCTGGCTCAGGCTCCGACGGCCACGCCGCTGCAGCCGACTATCGTGACGCGCGGACAGGCGATTGTCACAGCCAAGCCCGATCGCGCGTTTGTGACGATCGCCGCCGAATCGCGCGCGCGCGTCTCCTCCGAGGCGCAAAAGCAGAACGCGGCCGCGATGACGGCCGTGCTTCAGAAAGTCGAACAGGCCGGCGTGCCGAAAGATGCGATTCGAACGACCGGCTACGATCTCCATCCGGAGTTCGACTACGTGAACGGCCGGCAAACGTTCCGTACCTTTCTTGCGCGCAATACGGTCGAAATCCGGCTCGACGACATCGACCGCGTCGGCCTCGTCATTGATGCGGCTGGCTCCGGCGGTGCGACGACGATTGCCGGGATCCGGTTCGACGTGCGCGATCGCGCCGGCCTCGAACGCACGGCGTTGCGTCAGGCCGTTGCCGATGCGCGTGCCCGCGCCGACGCGGCGGCGGCAGGGGCCGGCGCCACCATCGATCGCGTCGTGCGCGTCGAAGAAGAAAGCGCGCCCTTCGAGCCGCCCCGTCCGATGATGCGCATGGCGGCAGAAGCGACCGTCGCCGCCGTGCCGACGCCGGTGGAACCATCGACCATCGAAATCCACGCGCGGGTCACGCTGACCGTGTCCCTGCGGTGATGAACCGACCCCTTTTTCGCTCAATGACCGCTGACGACATGGTGCGGGCGCGCCGCATGCTGATGCGACGCGACCCGGTCCTTGCGCCGATCATCAAGAAGTACGGTGCGTGCGGTATCAAGACCGGCCGCGAACGCGACATCTTTTGCGGCCTCGTCGAGGCGATCGTCTCGCAGCAGCTTTCGACGCGTGCGGCGGCTACGATCTACGCGCGCCTGCGCGCGCTCCTGCCGAACGGCGGTCCGCCGACTCCTGAGGCCCTCATGCCCCTGTCGGACGAAACGCTCCGGGGGGTGGGACTCAGCCGCCAAAAGCTTGGCTATTTGCGCGATCTCGCCCAGAAGATGCGGGATGGTTCGATAAACACCGGCAGTCTCGCCGAAATGAGCGACGACGAGATTGTCGCGGAACTTACGAAAATAAAAGGAATAGGCCGCTGGACGGTCGAGATGCTCCTGATCTTCCGCCTTACACGTCCCGACGTGTTTCCGGCCGGCGATCTTGGTATTGTGAAGGCGGTTCAGAAAGCCTACAACCTTCGACGGACGCCGGACGTCAAACGGTTACACGCGATCGCCGACCGATGGCGTCCGTATCGATCCGTGGCGTCATGGTACTTGTGGGCGAGTCTTGAGAATAAGAAGCAATAAGAAGTGAGAAGTAAGAAGTAAGAAGTGAAAAGTAAGAAGTTGAAAAGTAGAAACTAAAGCCATGAAGAAACTAGCCACGCTGCTTCTCGTGACCTTGACCGCAATCTCACTGGGTGCGCAGGCGCCGGCGAGTGACGTGCCGAAACTCGACATCGAGAAATATACGCTTGCGAACGGACTCGAGGTGATCCTGTCCGAGGATCATCGTGTCCCTCTAGTCGGCGTCGACGTCTGGTACCACGTCGGCCCCGCGCACGAAGCGCCGGGCCGCACCGGCTTTGCGCACCTGTTCGAGCACATGATGTTCCAGGGCTCGAAGCACATCGAGAACGACGCGCACTTCCGGCTGCTGGCTGGCGGAGGTGCGACCGGCGTGAACGGCACGACGAATTTCGATCGCACCAACTACTTCGAGACGATGCCGTCGAACCAGCTCGAGCTGGCGCTGTGGCTCGAGTCCGATCGCATGGGCTACCTGCTCGAGAAGGTTGATCAGGCCAAGCTGTCGAACCAGCAGGACGTCGTCCGCAACGAGCGGCGCCAGAGCACCGAGAACAGGCCATACGGAATGGTCGAGGAGGCGATGTTCCAGGCGCTGTTCGCGAAGGGACATCCCTATCACGGGGTGGTCATTGGATCGCACGAGGACATTCAGGCGGTCAAGCTCGAAGACGTGCACGAGTTCTTTCGGCAGTACTACGCACCGAATAACGCCACCATTGCCATTGCGGGCGATATCGACAAGGCAGCGACGAAAAAGCTCATCGAGAAGTACTTCGGCACGCTGAAGCGTGGACCTGCGGTCCCGCCGGTGAAGGCCACCACCCCGCCCATCACGGCAGAGAAGCGGCTCGTTGTTGAAGATCGCGTCGAGCTGCCGCGCGTATACATGGCCTGGATTACTCCTCCGTTCTTCAAGGACGGTGATGCCGATGCCGACATTGTCAGTGGAGTGCTCGGGCAAGGTCGATCGAGCCGTCTCTACAAGAAGCTCGTCTATGAGAAACAGATCGCGCAGAGTGTGACTGCGTATCAGTACTCGACGATGCTGGGATCGATATTCAGCATCGAAGCGACAGCCCGGCCTGGCCATACGCTGCAGGAGCTCGAGACCGTGATTAACGAAGAGCTCGAGGCGATGCGGACGAAAGGGCCGACGGGCGCGGAGATCGAGCGGGTGCGCAATGTTCTCGAGACGCAGATTTTCAGTGGCCTTCAGCTCGTGGGTGGTTTTGGCGGCGTGGCCGATCAGCTGAACCTCTACAACCACTACCTTGGTACACCCGACTACCTGGCGAAGGATGTGGCTCGCCGGCGCCGTGTGACGCCCGACTCTGCGCGGCAATTCGCCCAGCAGCATCTGCGCCCGAATGCACGCGTCGTCGTCCATGGTATCCCCGGCAAACAGGTACTCGCACCTGAAGTGCCGAAGGCGGCGGAGCAGGCGGCCACTGCGGGGGCGGGCAGACCGCTTCAATCAATGCCGACGAACCATGGCGCGAGAAGCAGCCGGCCGCGGCCGCCGCGCGGACTGTGCGAGTGCCCGTGCCGGAATCGTTCCAGCTTTCGAACGGCCTGACGGTCATCACGATGGCCCAGACCGGCGGATTACCCGTCGTCTCTGCGAGCCTCGTCGTGCGGAGCGGCGGCGATGCAAATCCCCTCGACAAACCCGGTCTGGCCGGCTTCACAGCCGCATTACTCGATCAAGGCACTGCGACACGCTCTGCGCTGCAACTCGCGGACGAAGTGGCTCAGATTGGCGCGTCCCTCAATACCGGAACGTCGCGGGACGCATCGACGCTGACGACGAACAGCCTCAGCAGGAATTTTCCCGCTGCCCTGGCGCTGCTCGCAGATGTCGCGCTGCGCCCAAGCTTTCCCGCTGAAGAAGTGGAGCGCGTTCGAGCGAGGAGACTCGCCGATCTCGTCGAGCAGCGCGGGAATCCGGTTCAAATCGCCGGAAACGTGATGGGCAAGGCTTTGTACGGCACGCACCAGTACGGCTTCAGCGAGTCAGGAACCGTCGAGTCGAACAAGCAGTTGACGCGCGACGATTTGCAGGGGTTCTGGCGGCAGCATTTCGTTCCGGGGAACGCGGCGCTCGTCGTGACGGGGGCGATTACGGTTCCTGAGCTCCGCAAGCTCGCAGAAACGACGTTTGGCAGCTGGCCCAAAGGAACTGCAGTGCCGGCGAAGCTTGGAGTGCCTTCCACAGTGCCGCCGCGGCTCGTGATCGTCGATCGTCCCAAATCACCGCAGACGCAATTGCGCGTGGCGACGGTTGGTGTGCCGCGCAACAGTCCAGACTACGTTCCTGTGCGCGTGATGAACACAATCCTCGGCGGTATGTTCGCCAGTCGCATCAATATGAACTTGCGCGAAGAGCACGGTTACACGTACGGCGCGAACTCGCAGTTTGCGTTCTGGCGGAGCGGCGGACCGTTTTCGGTGAGCACCGGTGTCCGTACTGATGTCACCGCGCCCGCTTTGCATGAAGTGATGATCGAGCTCAGGAAGATGATCGACACGCGCGTCACGCCTCAGGAGCTGACGCTGGCCAAAGACGCTATCACGCTGCAGTTGCCGGCGCTTTTCGAAACGAACGATCGCACGGTCGGAAGCCTCGCGACGCTGTTCACGCACGGGTTGCCGCTGAACTACTACTCGAACCTGGCCGAACAGATTTCGGTCGTCGACGCACAAGCCGTGCAGGAGGCCGCGAAAAAATACCTCGTGCCTGAGAAGTTCGTCGTTGTCGCCGTGGGAGACCGATCGGCCATCGGCGAGGCGCTACAGAAGGAGCTTGGCGCCGCGGCGGAGATTCGCGATCCCGACGGCGCAGTCATCAAGTAGCGGTGTCTATGACAGGCCTGAAGGCCTGTGCCACCGACGACATTGAATCCTCTGGTGGCACGGGGCTTCAGCCCTGTCCTCCGCTGCGAGCAGCGACAACCACTACTATGAACGACCTGCTGATATAATTCCGACTGGGACGGTCGGATTTCGACTCTCCTGCTGAGAATGGGCGTTCAAACAACAGACAGCGGCCCCGGACGGGCGGATTCCGTGTTCGACCTGATCGGGAATACCCCGTTGATCCGGCTTCGAAAATTCGAGGTCGGCCTCAACAATGTCGAGCTGTACGGAAAGGCCGAGTGGTTCAATCCCGGCGGCTCGGTGAAAGATCGTCCCGCCGGCAACATGGTTCGCGAGGGATTGAAATCAGGCGCGCTCAGGCCTGGAAAGACATTGCTCGATGCCACATCGGGAAACACTGGTATTGCGTACGCGATGATCGGCGCCGCGCACGGATTCCCGGTCAAGCTGTGCGTGCCTGCCAACGTCACCGTTGAACGCAAGCGGCTGCTTCATGCGTACGGCGCCGAGTTGATTTTCACCGACCCGATGGATGGCTCGGACGGTGCAATCCGCGAAGCGCGCAAACAGGTTGCTGCCAACCCCGATCAGTATTTCTATCCCGACCAGTACAACAACGACGCGAACTGGCGCGCGCACTACGAAACGACGGCGCCCGAAATCCTGGCGCAGACCGATCGTCGCATTACACATTTCGTGGCAGGA
The DNA here is from genome assembly GCA_963761975.1 of Vicinamibacterales bacterium. Classification (GTDB taxonomy): domain Bacteria; phylum Acidobacteriota; class Vicinamibacteria; order Vicinamibacterales; family JAMQPK01; genus JAMQPK01. Next base: position 105,790 of record CAVXIR010000006.1, on the reverse strand, counting down.
CTGGGCACGAGCGGCACGTTCATGGGCACCGGCCGGCGTCTACGGGAAGCGAATCCGTCTGTCCGGCTGATTTCGTTTCAGCCCGACTCGCCGCTTCACGGGCTCGAAGGCCTGAAACACATGGAAACCGCGATCGTCCCGGGCATCTACGATCCGTCCCTCGCCGACGAGGACATGCGCGTGGCGACCGAAGACGCGTATACCATGGTGCGGCGCCTGGCTCGGGAAGAGGGTCTATTGGTGGGCATCTCAGGCGGTGCCGCGCTCGCCGGCGCACTGAAAGTGGCAAAAGAGGTCCGAAATGCCGTGATTGTCACGATTTTCCCCGACAGCGCGGACAAGTACATGTCCGAGCGTTTCTGGAACTTACCTGCATAGGGATCCCGCGACCCTGAAGTCATGTCTGAATCATTGAGGCTCATGCCGGGCATTGCCGACGCCATCCGGCGTCATGGTGTGGAGACGTACCCGAACGAATGCTGCGGCGCGCTGATTGGTGTCAATGGCGCCGTTCAGCACGTGTCCCCACTGCCCAACACGACAGAAGAGGGGGCGCGGCGGAGATTCTTGATCAGGCCGTCGGACTACAAATTCGTCGAAGAGGAAGCGACGCGGCTGGGGCGCGAGTTGCTCGGGTTTTATCATTCGCATCCCGACCACCCCGCGCGTCCCTCGCAGTACGATCTTGATCACGCGTTTCCGTTCTTCTGGTATGTGATTGTGTCGATTCAACAGGCGCAGCCCGAGAGGATGACGGTATGGCGGCTGGCCGACGATCGCTCGCAGTTCCGCGAAGCGGCGCTCCACGACGCGTAGCGGCACGGCGGCCTCAACTTAAGCGGTAGGGCTCAACTTAAGTTGAGCCCTATGAAAGAGACTTATGGCAAACAAGATTCTGATTCCGACTCCGTTACGTCCGTTCACCGGGAAGCAGGATGCCGTGGAAGTAGACGGCGCGACGATTGGCGATATCCTCGCCAACCTGACGACGAAGTACGAAGGGCTGAAGCCGCATCTCTACAACGATCAAGGCAAGCTTCGCAGCTTCGTCAACGTCTACCTGAACGACGAAGACATCCGCTACCTGGATAAGGAGAAGACGGCCGTGAAGCCTGGAGACACGATCAGCATTATTCCATCTGTTGCAGGAGGCAACGGAATCCGAATTTAGAAACTGGAATCAAAAAACTGGAATCTTCGACGAGATCTCCAGGACGATTTAGATTCCAGATTCTAGATTTGAGATTCGGATTCACCCTATGGCACTGTCGAATGACGAAGTCAAACGGTATAGCCGGCACCTCATCATGCCGGAGGTCGGTGTCGACGGGCAGGAGAAGCTCAAGAGCGGCAGTGTGCTCTGCATCGGCGCGGGCGGACTCGGCTCGCCGGCGGCGTTGTATCTGGCCGCGGCCGGCGTCGGCCGTATCGGCATCGTCGATTTCGACGTCGTCGATTACAGCAACCTGCAGCGGCAGGTGATTCACGGCACGCCCGATGTCGGACGCTCGAAGCTCGCGTCGGCAAAAGATCGGCTGAATGCGCTGAACCCGCACGTCAGCATCGAAACCTACGAAACCGCGCTTTCGTCCAAGAACGCGCTCGATCTGTTCAAGCCGTATGACGTGATCCTCGACGGCACAGACAATTTTCCGACGCGCTATCTGACCAACGATGCATGCGTCATTCTCGGCAAGCCGAATGTGTACGGCAGCATCTTCCGGTTCGAAGGTCAGGCGTCGGTGTTTGCGACCAAAGGCGGCCCATGCTATCGCTGCCTCTATCCGGAACCGCCGCCGCCCGGACTGGTTCCGAGCTGCGCGGAGGGTGGCGTGCTTGGCGTGTTGCCGGGTGTCATCGGGACGATTCAGGCGACGGAGGCGATTAAGCTGATCACAGGCATCGGCGAGCCGCTCGTCGGCCGATTCCTGATCTACGACGCGCTCCGGATGAAGTTCCGCGAGCTCAAGCTCAAGAAGGATCCGGACTGCCCGGTTTGCGGTACGAATCCGACGGTGACCGAGCTCATCGACTACGAACAGTTCTGCGGTGTGGCGCCAGCGGCGCCGGAGGTGGGCGTGAATACATCGACCAGCAATGAAACCGAAACCGACGTGAACGAGCTCAAGCGGAAGATCGACGCAAAAGAAGATTTTTTCCTGCTGGACGTTCGCGAGCCAAACGAGTTCCAAATCGGGCGGATTCCCGGCTCGACCCTGATTCCGCTTGGCGAGGTGCCACAGCGTGTAAGCGAGATTCCGCGCGACAAGGAAATCGTCGTGCATTGCAAGATGGGTGGGCGGAGCGCCAAGGCGGCCGCGTTCCTCCGGCAGCAGGGTTACAAAAACGTCAAGAACCTGAAGGGCGGCATTCTGGACTGGTCGGATAAGATCGACCCGTCGGTTCCCAAGTACTGACGCAGAATCTGGAATCTGAGATCTGGGTCTCGAATCTACCAGGGGATCTTCGAGAAGATTTTAGTTTCTAGCTTTTAAATTCCAGATACGGTAGACTATAAATACTTCTGTATCAGTATGTTAAGGCTATCGAAGAAGGCCGATTACGCGCTCATCGCGATGAAGCATCTGGCGCTGCGGCCCGACCAGGCGGCTTCCAGCGCGCGCGAAATTGCCGAGCAATACGATATTCCCGTCGAGCTGATGGCTAAGGTGCTGCAGCGGCTTGCGCGCGAGGGGCTGCTGGCGTCACACCAAGGTACGCGCGGCGGATATCAGCTCAGCCGACCGCCGTCGAATATCTCTGTGGCCGACGTCATCCAGGCTGTCGATGGTCCGCTGACCGTCACGGCCTGCTCGACCGAAGAAGAGAACTGCGAGCAGTATTCGAAGTGCAGCGTGCGCGATCCGCTCTGGAAGATCAAAGAGCGGATTCTCGTCGCGCTCCAGACCTGCTCGATCACCGAGCTCGCGACCGAATCTACCGAGCCTGCGCTGATCTCGATTTCCCGCCCCGCCGCAGTACAGCATCCTTCATAGCGGCCGCAAGAGCCGACGACTACGGACTGTCGACTACGGATTACCGACTACCGACTACCGACTGTACACTGTCGATTGTCGACTCGTGAAGCCCATCTACCTTGATTCCCACGCGACGACTCCGGTCGATCCGCGTGTCGTTGACGCGATGCTGCCCTTCTTCTCGGAGCACTTCGGCAACGCCTCGAGCAGGAACCACCCCTTTGGATGGAAAGCCGGCAAGGCCGTCGAGCAGGCACGCGAGCAGGTGGCATCGCTCATCGGTGCGCGGCTTCGCGATGTCGTGTTCACGAGCGGAGCGACCGAGTCCAACAATCTGGCGCTCAAAGGGGTCGCGGCCGCAGCGCCGCCGAGCCGCAAGCATGTGGTCACGATCTGCACCGAACATCGTGCCGTTCTCGATCCCTGTCGAGCCCTCGAGCGAAGCGGGTTCCGAGTCACCTGGCTCGAAGTCGATCATGAAGGCCGCGTCGATCTCGATCGGCTCGGCTCGGCGGTCACTGATGAAACGCTGCTTGTCAGTGCCATGTCGGCGAACAACGAGATTGGGGTTTTGCACCCGCTGTCTGAGATGGCGACGATCGCACACGAGCGCGGGGCGTTGTTTCACTGCGACGCCGTGCAGTCTGTGGGCCTCGTTCGCATGGACGTGCGGAAGATCGATATCGACCTCGTATCGCTGAGCGCTCACAAGATGTACGGTCCGAAGGGGATTGGTGCTCTCTACGTCGCGAAGCGTACGCCGGCGATCGATCTCGAGCCGCTGATCGATGGCGGCGGTCACGAACGGGGCTACCGGTCGGGTACTTTGAACGTGCCCGCGATCGTCGGGTTTGGGAGAGCTGCCGAACTCTGTCGCGACGGCATCGAGGACGAGGCTCCGCGACTGGAACGCCTGCGCGATCGGCTGTGGTCGGCGCTCGCGAGCCATTTGAGCGACGTTCACCTCAATGGCCCCGCTCAACCGCGCCTGGTGAACAACCTGAACATTCGCGTCGACGCTGTGCATGGCGAATCGTTGCTGAAGGCGATCGCGAGCGATGTCGCGGTGTCGTCCGGTGCTGCATGCGCGACGGCGAGTGCCGAGCCTTCGCACGTGCTGCGAGCCATCGGCCTGACCGACGAGCAGGCACGCGCCTCGATCCGGTTCGGTCTCAGCCGATTTAGTACGGATTCGGAGATCGATGCGGCGTCGCAGATCGTCACCGACGCCGTTCGTCACCTACGAAGACAGTGCTAGACTCAATGGTTTCTGCATGCGCGCGTACTACATCCCGGCAGCCGCGGGTGTGCTGCTGATTATCAGTTCGTTTCTACCGTGGATGACCGTCGGTGATGTGACGCTCGGCGGTGTGCCGGACACGGCCGGCTGGTGGGTTCTCGGTCTTGGCGGGTTAGCCGTCCTGCTTGCCGGGCTGAGCCTCTGGACGCGCAAGAATTCACGACACCCACTCCTCCTCGTGGGCCTTTCGGCGGTCGCGATCATGTTCCTCGGCTATCAATGGATGGCGCGCACGGTGCGCGATTCCGCGTGGGCGCAGGCACAGGCCAAGGCGATTGTCGAGAACGTGCCGGTAAGCGCGCTTCCCGAGACGACGATTGGGCCCGGCATCTATCTGGGCATGCTCGCGGCGGCTGTGCTCGTGGGTTTTGGGCTCACCATCGTCATCAAGCGCGTTCCAAGCGCGTACGCCGTTCCCGAAGACGACGATATCTGAGCTATTCGCCTCACACAAAAATCGGCAGCGACGTTACGCCAGGGCGCTCGGTCGCATGCTGGCGGGACCAATCGAGCATCACGCTCACGGCGGCTTCGTCGAGCGCCAGCGTGTAGTCGTTGACGTAAAGGCCGATGTGCTTGGCAACGACGGCGGGATCCATCTCTTGCGCAAGTGAGGCGACGTAATCGCGGCTGGCCTCGGGATGGGCAAAGGCATGTTCGACGCTCGATCGAAGTGCGCGGTCCACTTCGTGCCCACATGATGGCGCAAGATCGCGCTTGATTGCGATCGCGGCCAGCGGGAGAGGACACTGCATACGCGCTTCCCACACAGCGCCAAGATCCGCCAGCAGCGTCAGCCCTTTCCCCTGATAAGTGAATCGCCCTTCATGAATAAGTACTCCGCAGTCTACGTCTCCGCGAAGCACGGCATCTTCGATCTGGTCGAACCGCATCGGCACTCGTTCGAACTGACCCAGCAGGTGCAATAGCAGCGCCGCAGTCGTGCGCGTGCCGGGAATCGCCACCCGGCCGCCGACGGCACGAGCGGTTCGCCCGACAACAATCGGGCCCACACCGAATCCTGCGGCGCCTCCCGCACGTAATAGAGCATACCGATCGCGTATCCGTTGGTACGCGGCGATCGAAATTTTCGTGACTTCGGCGTCGCCGCGTTCTGCTCGCGCGTTGAGTGCCTCCACGTCGTCGATGTGTGGAACGACCCGTGGCCCTGGCACGAGACCGTGCACAAAAGCGTGGAAGGCGAACGTGTCGTTTGGGCACGACGAGAAGGCGAAGTTCAACGGCGAGCGATCCACGAAACAACTTCCTCCTGGGCTGCCACGGCCGCTTCTTTGAGGCGCCAGGCGCTGGTGTCGCGATCGGTCACCATGTTGCTGATGCCCCGGACCTCGCCGACTCGGATGCCGTGCAGATGGGCGACGTGGGCAACCGCTGCGCCCTCCATGCTCTCTACGGCACCGCCGGTTCTTGCTTCGATCGCGCGCGCCTCCTTTTCAGTACCTGTGCAGGACGTCATGGTGACAAACGGAACTCGCCGCTGCACCGGAAAAACCTGCATCGGCAGCTCGTTGAACAGTGGAACCGGCGACTCGACGATCGGAAAACCCAGCGCCTTCATGTCCAGAAACCCGGACAAGCTCGTTGCGCCCAGGTCGCCATAGCATTCCGTTTCGGCGCACACGACGTCGCCCACTTTGAGATCAGACGAGGGATAGGCGCCACCGACGCCACACACCACGATTTCCCGCGCCCCTGTCTGCGAAAGGAACAGCGTGAGTGCATGCGCGGCGTTGACCGCGCCAACACCTGTTCGAACGATCGCCAGCGACAGCTGCTTCATATCGAGCCGCTCTCGCAGGAGGCCGCACTCGAGTTCCGTGGCGACGCAGAGCAGAAGGTCCACCATGACGGGCTCTCAGCATACATCCGCCCGCTTGTCGCTTGTGGCCATCAGATGCTCGTGCACCAGCCGAACCCCGTCGGTCAGGGCAGCGGGGCCTGGTTGAAGAATGTAGGTCGACGGGATGTCGTATATGCGATCGTTCCTGACGGCCGGCAGATCACTCCAACCGGTCCTCGAGACGATGGTGCTCTTCTTCATCTTCTTGCCGCACCACGAGGCGAGAATCACGTCTGGCTTGCGACGACGCACCTCGTCGGCGTGAACGATTCGATCTTTTGCGAGGCGCTTCTCGCGCAGCTCGGGGAAAATAGGGTCGCCGCCGGCGGCCTCGACGAGCTCTTCGACCCATCGAATCCCGGAAATCAGCGGCTCAGGCCATTCTTCGAAGAAGACGCTCGGCCGTTTCGAAAGCCGTGACGCGGAATGTCGGATGGCTTCGAGTCCGCGCTCGAGCTCGGCGACGAGCGCTTGCCCCTTTGCTTCGCAGCCGACGAGGCCAGCGAGGATGCGAATCATCTGCAGGATTTCGCTCACCGAGCGCTGGTTGAAGGCGAACACCGGCAACCCCCGCTTGACCAGCTCCGAGGCGATGTCGGCCTGCAGATCGGAGAACGTCAGGATCAAATCGGGCTCCAGCGCCTCGATCTTGTCGAATCGCGCCGAGATGAACGACGAGACTTTTGGCTTGGTCCGCGCTTCGGGCGGTCGGAGCGTGTAGCCCGAAATGCCGACGACACGGTGTCCTTCGCCCAGGAGGTACAGCGTCTCGGTCGTCTCCTCCGTCAGGCAGACAATGCGCTCAGGATACGTCGGCAAAGACGAAACCATCGCGATCGACAACCCCGCCAACGCTGATGGGCACCGGTCGATCGAACATCGGGCCATCCCACGCAAACGAGTGAAACTCGCCGCGCTCGCCGCACTTGTCGACGCTGGCTGGTAAGTCGCTCAACAGCGAACGATCGAACTGCCGGCCCGCAAACGACCGATCGAGGTGCTTGGGGTTAATACACGTAAGAACTGAGCGAAGTCCGCTGTCGACCATCTCAGCCGCAAGCTCATCGGTCGGGATACCCCAGATTGGAAAGAGCGGCGAGAGGCCGGTGTCTGAGAGCTTCTCCTCACGATACTTCCGTACGTCTTCGAGAAAGAGGTCGCCGAATGCTACGTGCGTAAAGCCTTCGGCGACTGCTTGTGACACGGCCGTGCGCATACGGGACTCGTACTCATCGTTCGTGCAAGGCCAGGGTAGCGGCACCGTCCGCAGAGGAATGCCCGCGGCGTCTGCCTGCGCTTCGAGGAGACGTCTTCGCACTGCATGCATCGCGACGCGATCGAACTGCTCGTTCATTGTCGTCAGCAGCCCGCCGATCTCCACGGACGGATCCCGTTTCAGCACGTGCAACATCCACGCGCTGTCTTTCCCGGAGCTCCACGACACTAAAATTTTCATAAAACGTAAAAAGAGGGTCTGACCCCTATTTGAACGCCTCCGGGTGGAGGACCTCGGCGACACGGCGCACCGACGTGGACATCCGGGGCCCGGGGTTCATCATGCCGTCACCTCGCAGTTGATAGATCCGCTTCGTCCGAACGGCGGGGATCGACGGTAAGGCCTCCCAGGCGCGCAGATTGCGGCCCGCCGCGCTCGCCGTATCGACCCCGATCTCCACGATCACGTCAGGCGCACGGGCCACCGCGAGCTCGCTCGTCGTCTGAATGCTCTGGCGCTTGACGTCGGCGAACACGTTGGTGCCACCGGCCGCTTCGAGCATGTCGTGCAGAAATCCGACGCCGCCGCTCGCGTAGATACCGCGAAGCGTTTCAGCATCGCGGCCAAAGACGAGCAGCGTTCGAGGGTGCGAGCGCCCGGCCACTCGTCGCTTGACGTCTGCGATGTCGGCTTCAATTTGATTGGCGAGATCCGTGCTTTCTTTCACATTGCCCACACGCACGCCAAGCTGGCGGATGGTTGCGGTAATGTCGGAAAGCCCGGCGTGTTCGTAAAGGAACATCGGGATGACGGCGCGCTCCATCTGCGTACGCAAGTCCGACTGCGTTCCGTAAACGACGACGAGGTCCGGCTTCAGCGAGATGATGCGCTCGATGTCTGGATCGATGAGCCCGCCCACTTTCGTGCGCGTCAGGGCCTCGGGCGGATACCGATCGAAGTTGCCGACGCCGATCACGCGAGGCCCTGCGGCCATCGCGAACAACATTTCGGTCACGGATGGAACGATTGAGACAATGCGTTGAGGACGAGTCTGCGCGTGCGCGGTCCTGTCGTCCGGCTTTAGCCGGACCGTGAATACCGACAGCAGGATGGCGAACGCAATTAGCGATGCCTTATGAGCAGCCATAGAAAAAATGGTCCGCCGATGAGAGCGGTGACGACACCGACGGGTATTTCCAGCGGTGCCAGTGCGGTTCGCGAAACGGTGTCGCAAGCGATGAGGAACGCAGCCCCGCCAAATGCGGACGCGGGCAACACCAGTCGATGATCGGCGCCGACCAGCAGCCGAACCAGATGCGGGACAACGATACCGATGAACCCAACCGGGCCGCCCAATGAAACGGCGGCACCCGTCGCCAGCGACGCGCTGAGGAATGCCAGACGCTGCGTGCGATGAACGTCGACGCCGCGGCTCGCGGCGCTTTCGTCGCTCACAGACAACAAGTTCATCGATCGCGGCAGCGTGGCGAATGCCCCAAAAGACAAGGCAATGGGCGGGACGGCAGCCACCAGCGGCGCGTAACTGCTGACGTCGAGATCGCCCATGAGCCAGCGAACTGTGCGAAACGTCTGGGTGAAGTCAGACATGAACTGCACGAAGAGAATCAGCGCCGAGAAGAACGAATTGAGCGTGACCCCCGCGAGCAGCAGCACATTCGTCGACAGGCCACGATGGCGCGCGCGCGCGAGCGCGTAGACGATACCCACGGCCCCAAGCGAGCCGGCAAAGCTGGCGATGGGGACCGCCGAGAACCCAGCGATGCCCGACGGGAGATTCAGCGTCAATGCCAGCATAGCGCCAAGCGCAGCTCCCGCGGAGACGCCAAGCGTGAACGGCGTTGCCAGCGGGTTTCTGAGAAGGGCCTGCAAGATGACCCCGGAGGCGGCCAGCGCGGATCCGACAACGGCGCCAGCGAGCACGCGCGGCAACCGTGCGACGAAGAAAATCTGCGCGTCGGTGTTCTCCGCGAATGGGACCGACGAGTCGAACACACGCCAGACGTCGATTCTTGTCGAGCCGACCAGCGGCGCGAGGAGACACGTCAGTATCGCGCCAGATCCAAAGAGCAGCCATATCGCCGCAATTCTGACGCCAACACTCATGACGGCCGCGCGGCTTCTGCCCTGGAAATCGGAATGACCGTCAACTGCCCGGTCCTGGCATTGGTCGCAATGTCGACTTCAACACCGTAGAGCTTTCGAATGAGGCCGGCGTCGAGCATCGATGCCGTCGGTCCGGCAGCCAGGACCCGTCCGCGATCGAGAAGGCTGAGATCCCGACAGAGGCCGGCTGCGAAATTCAGATCGTGTGTGGAGACGACGATGGTGAGCCTGCGCGTCTCGTTGAGCTCGGCAAGAATCGATTTGATCTCCAGCTGGTAAGCCAGATCGAGCGACGCCGTCGGCTCGTCGAGAAGAAGGATCTCGGACCAACGGGGTTGGGAGGGGTTCTGACCCCTTTTTTCCAGTTGCGCCAGTGCACTCGCGATGACGACGCGCTGCTTTTCGCCACCCGAAAGCGTGTTGAACAGGCGCGACTGCAGGTGGAGCGTACCTGTTGCGCGTAAGGCCTCGCGCGCAATGTCGATATCGTTGGGACCCTCGATTTCAAACGCTCCCAGGTGTGGGTAGCGGCCCATCATGGCCATTTCCAGAACCGTGTACTCGAACGCGAGCTGCGTCTCCTGCGGCACCATCGCCATCCGTCTCGACACGTCACGCCGACGAAACGTCTGCAGGTCCCGGCCGTCGAGAAGCACGCGGCCTTGAAGGGGTGAGACGAGCCCTGCCAGCAGTCGAAGCAGGGTAGTTTTTCCTGAGCCGTTAGGTCCGAGAATGCCGACGAGCCCGCCACGTGCGATCGTGATCGTGACATCATCCAGCACCGGACTGTCTGCCTCGCCGTAGCCCGAAGGGCGAAGGCGGCTTGACGCGCCGAAGCTCGAAGAGCGAAGGCGGTCATACGCGAACGACACGTGCTCGACGGCAAGGCCCTGATCACTCATCGAGCACCAGGTCCTCTGCCACGCACCCGCTCTGCGTTGCGCGTCCGAGGGCACGGACGCGCAGCGGGTGCGAAAATGCCGCGCACGACGTGACGACGGTGTGGTACTCGCCCCGCTCGCCGCACGGATCGACGTCGCGAGCGAGAAAGTCGTCGAGGAGATTTTCGGCGAGGTCGCGGCCGAGATACGACTCATCCAGCTTGCTCGTGCGAACCGTCACAATGCGCGCACGCGTGCCCGACGCAAGAAAATCTCGATAAAGATCGGTCGTCGACTCTTTCCAGAGCGGTTCGACCGCCACGAGCCCGCGCCCGATGCTCATACGCTCGGCCCATTCGCGATGCTCGTCGAAAAGGATGTCACCGAAGATCACGTGCGTGACGCTCATCGCCGCGGCTGCGGCCAGCGCCCGATCGAACGCCTGGCTGTATGTGTTCCACGTGCACTGCCGCGAAATACGGGAGAGACCGAGACGATCTGTTTGTGCAGCAATAATCTCGGGACGCAGGCCGTGAGAGCGGCTTCGTGTTCCATCTTCGTTGAACATCGTAATGGCAGCGACAATGTCAAAGGTCTCTCGTGTGCGGTGGTAAGCCGCACACGAGTCCTTGCCGCCGCTCCAGGAGATGGCCGCCCTCGGACGACTCAACTAGAACCTCGTTCGTATGCCGATGCGCACGGTGCGGCCGAGCGCGGGGTACCCGAGCGGCTCCACGTAATCGGAATCAAACAAGTTGTCGATGGTGACAAAGCCAGACGCGCGGCGCGCAACACGATACTCGCCGCTTGTGTGCCACGTGGCGTAGCCCTCGTTGGACGAGATGGTGGGGAAGTTGAAATCGGTGTCGACACGCGATCCGATGAACACCCCCCCGACCGTCAGGCCAAGGCGATCGCGCGAGTACGACAATTGTATCGAGCCCGAATGGCGTGGACGTCGGTAGAGCTGACGACCGGGCGCGAAGATCGGGCTGCTGCTGATGCTGCGAATGACTTTCGAATCGAGCAGGGTGTAACCGCCGCCCAGGCGAAGTGCGCCGACGACGATCGCCGTGCCGGCCAGCTCGAGCCCCGACGCGCGCGTTTCGCCGATATTTTCGTAACGGGCATTGAACGTCACCGGGTCGGAGGGCCCGAGGCTGATCAGATCGTCGAAGCGGTTCGCGAAATAGATCGCCTCGACGGCCGCTCGGTCGCCCGCGAACCGCTGTTCGAGGCCGATGTCGAAGCCGCGCGAGCGCTCGGGTTTGAGATCCGGGTTGCCCAGGAAGCTTGGCGACGGATTGTACGACTGGATGAACAACGGCTCTTTGATGCCGCGGCCCGCGCTGCCGCGAAGGCGAGTGGCGCCAATCACCGTGTTGCCCGTTCCGACCAGCCAGGAAACCGCCACGCGCGGTGCGACATAGAACCCGAAGCTGCCATTGTTTTCGAACCGGATTCCGCCGACGATCGACGCACGCGTCGCAAGCGCTTCGTATTGGACCGTTGTGCCCGTGTTGTTTCGTGTGGGACGTTGCGGCGCCGCCGTCGAACGGTGATTCGTCAGCACAGCGCGCTCGCCGTCGTAGGCGAAGGCGGCCGTCAACGTCTGGTTGCGGCCGACTGCCGTGTCGGCCCGGTACTCGAAGTGATGCCGGCCCAGCTCGGTTTCAGAGTCGTAGAGAAAATCCGATGACGGGAACGCCCCAACGAGATCGCCGAATCGCGGGGTGAAGGGCGGATCCGCAACGAGGTTGGTCGAGCGGTACTTTGTGATGATGTACGAATAGCTGGTCTGCTGTGTGACCCGCGGGCCGAGCGGCTGGTTCCATCCGCCCAGAAAGCTGCCGTCGCGATGCCGGAAGAACGCATCCATGTCGGGCCGGCCGAACGCTGTCGTACCTGGAGCACCGGTCCGTCCGAACTCGCCGCGGCCAAGAAACCGCACCGATGCGCCCGATCTCAGCGAGCGCGCCACGTTGCCGGCCACCGTCGAGGTCTTGTTTTCGTTGTTCGGCTCCTGATTGTCCGTGTGTAGAAAAGAGCCGAAGACCGAATACTCGAGGCTGCCCGTTCGTGCTCCGGCGCCGGCGGCAAGATGCGCCGTGTCAAAAGTGCCGCCGTCGATCGTGAGATTCAGCTGCGGCCGTCCTGCCTCGGGCCGCGCAGAGAACAGCTGAATGACGCTCGCCATCGCGTCTGAACCGAAGAGCGCCGAGTGCGCGCCGCGCAGCACTTCGATGCGTTCGATGTGTTCCGGCGAGAGCGACGCAAAATTGAAGGCGCCGCCGGGTTCGTTCAGCGGCACCCCGTCGAGGAGCACCTTGTTGTAGGTCGACTCGCCGCCGCGTACGTACACGGCGGTCAAGTTGCCCACGCCCCCCGATCGCACCGCCACGATTCCTGGAATCGTCCGCAGGAGGTCGATGGTGCTGAGCGCGTGCCGCTGCTCGATGTCGCGCCGCTCGAGCACCGTAATCGAGGTGCCAACGTTCGATTCCGGAGTCTCGCGGCCGGTGGCGGTCACGACGACCGATTCCTGAATCGTGATGGGTGGTGTCGGCGTTTGCGCGCCCTGCGCCTGCGCTGTAGCGGCACTCGTGGAAACAATCAGGAGTGTGAAAAGGAAAAGAAAACAGCTGAGCATGAGCCCTCCTCGGCGTCGTTCGCGCCGGCAGGAATAGGGACGGCCCCAGTGCCCAGGTATCCTGACTCGCGGATCGTGGCGGACGGCTCTGGCCTTCCCACATCCGTTCCGGATGCAGTGGCTGTTGCGAGCCGCCGCTCCCCGCTTACAGTGGCGTGACCGTGTGGGCGTTCCACCCACTTCGCGTGGTCACCAGGGAAACGTCGGTTGTGGCTCGCGAGTATAGCACTGCTCGCCACCAAGAGGTTCGTAGGGTTCGTGGGTTCGTAGGTTCGTGGAGTTCGTTTGGGATACGATCACGCTGTGCTGCGGGATATTTCAGACAAACTCGGGCGTGGCGAACGGTTGTCGCTGGAAGACGGTGTACGTCTGTTCGAGCATCCCGATCTGCTCGAGGTGGCCGCACTGGCCAACCGCGAGCGCGAGCGGCGGCACGGCGACCTGACGTATTACAACTACAACATCCGCATCGAAGCGACCAACGTGTGCGTGGCGAGCTGTCTGTTTTGCTCGTTTGCGCGGCTGCGTCCTGGCGACCCCGGCTCCTACACGATGTCGCTCGAAGACGCGTGGGAGAAACTGCGCATTCGCCACAATCAACCGCTCACCGAGGTGCACGTCGTAAACGGTCTCCATCCCGATCTTCCGTTCGATTACTACCTCGAGCTGCTCCGCGGCTTCAAGCGCATCCGGCCTGAGATTCATTTAAAGTGTTTCACGGCCGTTGAAATCGCGTTCTTTGCTGATCTCTACGGCATGAGCGACGAACAGGTGCTGCGTGAGCTGATGAGCGCCGGGCTTGCATCGCTGCCGGGGGGCGGGGCAGAGGTCTTTGCCGAGCGCGTTCGGCGGAAGATCTGCCATGACAAAGCAGATGCTGATCGGTGGCTCTCGATTCACCGCACGGCTCATCGCCTCGGTATGAAATCGAACGTCACGATGCTATACGGACATATCGAGACGAACGAAGAGCGCGTCGATCACATGCTGCGCGCCCGCGCACTGCAGGACGAGACCGGCGGGTTTCAGGCCTTCATTCCGCTGGCGTTTCATCCCGACAACAACCAGATGCGCAAGCTGCCGGCGCCCGCCGGTTCGGACACCCTTCGCGTCCACGCTGTGTCGCGGCTGATGCTCGATAACATCCCGCATGTCAAAGCGTTCTGGATCGCGACAGGCGTCGAGCTGGCGCAGACGGCGCTCTGGTTCGGCGTAGACGATTTGGATGGCACCGTGCAGGAAGAGAAGATCTACCACATGGCCGGATCTCGCACACCCGAGGCGCTTTCCACGGCCGCCATCGAACGAATCATCCGTGCGGCAGGCCGCGTTCCCGTCGAGCGAGACACGTTCTATAACGTTGTGCGACATGCCGGGTCTGCAGAGCAAGACCCGGCCTACACGTAATTCGCTGCGAAAACCCGCTATAATAAATAGTTCACATGTCGACGATGCTTCCCGTCTTAACGGAGTTCGAGAAATCGCATATCTCTGAGCGTCAGGCGCTTCCAGAGCGATATCTCGGTCTGTCCGACGAAGAGCTCGATCGCCGCATTACGGCGGCGAAAGCAGCACTCGGCAAGCGGCTGATCATCCTCGGTCACCACTATCAGCGCGACGAGGTCATCAAGTTTGCCGACTATACCGGCGACTCGTTTCGCCTTTCGGGCCAGGTTGCGAAACATCCCGAAGCGGAATTCATCGTCTTTTGCGGCGTGCATTTCATGGCCGAGAGCGCCGACGTGCTGAGTGCGCCGCATCAGAAAGTGATCCTGCCGGATCTCGCGGCAGGCTGCTCGATGGCCGACATGGCCGCGATCGATCAGCTCGAAACCTGCTGGGAAGAGCTCACGTCGTCCATCGTCCATCGTCCATCGTCCATCGTCGATCGTCCATCGTCGATCGTCCATCGTCCATCGTCCATCGTCGATCGTCCAGCCGTCGTCCCGATCACCTATATCAACTCATCCGCCGCTATCAAAGCGTTCGTCGGCGAGCGAGGCGGTATTGTCTGCACGTCGACCAACTGCGCGGCGACGCTTCGCTGGGCGTGGGAGCGCGGCGAGCGGATTCTCTTCCTGCCGGATCAGCATCTGGGCCGGAATACGGCGTACAAGATGGGCGTGCCGCTCGACAAGATGGTCGTGTGGGACCCGCACGAAGTGTGCGGCGGCCGAACCGTCGACGAGCTTCGCGACGCGAAGATGATTCTGTGGAAGGGACATTGCTCGGTCCACGAACGTTTTACCGTCGCGCAGATCGAACGCATTCGCGAGCAGCATCCCGGCGTCAGAGTCATCGTGCACCCCGAAGTGCCATGGGACGTGGTGCAGGCAGCCGACGACAGCGGATCGACCGAATACATCATTCGGCAGGTCACCGAAGGCGCGCCAGGATCGGTGTGGGCCGTCGGCACGGAGATTCATCTTGTGAACCGCCTGGCGAACAGCGTGAAGGCGGACAAGACCGTGCTGTCGCTGGATCAGTTCGGATGCCTATGCTCGACCATGTTCCGAGTCTCGCCCAATCACCTGCTGTGGGTCCTGGAGGGGCTCATCGACGGCCAGGTGCACAACCGCATTACGGTGTCCGACGAGCAGAAGCACTGGGTGAAGGTCGCGCTCGATCGGATGCTGTCCGTTCATTAATCACATCGCCTCAGAGGAGGACAATCGTGGCCCACTCACTTCCCCAGCTGCCCTATGCGCCGGACGCGCTCGAGCCGCATATCGATGCGCAAACCATGCAGATTCATCATGGGAAGCACCATCAGGCATATGTCACCAACCTGAACGCCGCGCTCGAAAAATACCCGGAGCTGCAGTCGAAGAGCATCGAGGACCTGTTGCGCGACATCAGCAAAGTGCCCGAAGACATCCGCACGCCCGTGCGCAACAACGGCGGCGGTCACATGAACCACAGCGCGTTCTGGAATTGGATGGCGCCCAAGGCTGGTGGGTCCCCGAGCGGGGCGCTGGGCGACGCCATCAAGTCGGCATTTGGCAGTTTCGACGGCTTCAAGGAACAGTTCACGAAAGCCGGTGTGACGCGCTTTGGCAGCGGCTGGGCATGGCTGATCGAGTCGAACGGCAAGCTCAGCATCGAGAGCACGGCGAATCAAGATCAACCGATCATGGAAGGGAAGAAGGCCATTCTCGGCGTCGACGTGTGGGAGCACGCCTACTATCTCAATAACCAGAATCGTCGCCCGGATTACCTGGCCGCCTGGTGGAATGTTGTCAACTGGTCCGAAGTCGTTTCGCGACTCGGTAAGTAGACCTGTAGGGATTAGGGACTTGGGATTAGGGATTGGGTCTGGCACGCCGATCGCGCCCTAATCCCCAATCCCCAATCACTAATCCCTATGTCTCTATCAGCGATCCTCTTTCTTTTCCTCGTTCATCTCGGCATTGGTATCACGCTGGTCCTTGTTTGGGTCGGACGTGAAGCAGGGGTGAAGTTTTTCCGCTTCAACGCCGGCACCGCCGCTCTTCTCATTGCCTTCGGTTTGGCCCTGAGACCCGAAACTGAAAGCCCGAGTGCGCTCTACCTGACGGCGATGGCGCTGCTGGTCGTGGCCGAGGCCGCACTCGTGGTGTATTGGGCGACGATCGGCCGCATGCTCGCGAAGATTCGGCCGTCGCTTATGTGGACCGCTGTTGGCTGCGGCCTCATGTCTGTGACCCTGCACGGCCTTGAGATTTCGCGCGATGCACCGGGTTTGATGCCGCTTTTGACCGTCGCGAGCTTTCTCAGCTCGGTCGCGCTGCTCGGCGGCGCGTGCGGCGCGATGGTGCTCGGCCACTGGTACCTCGTCGTGCCATCGCTCGACGTTGCGCATCTGCAGTCGATCGTCAAGCTGCACATCGGCTCAACCGTCGTGCGGGCCGTCGTCGTGGCCACGGCTGTGATGATTGCGATCGCGTCGTGGGAGCCTGGCGTGCCCAACTTCGAGCGCTATATATTCTCTCTCGACGGGATTTTTTTCTGGCAGCGCGTCGCATTCGGCATTGCCGGTCCTGCGGTGCTTTCATACATGACGTGGGAAACTGCAAAAATCCAATCGACTCAATCGGCGACCGGCATCCTCTACGTGGATTTCTTCACGGTCATTGTCGGTGAGGTTCTCGCCAAATACGTGCTGCTCTCCACCAAAGTGCCCGTGTGATGCGGGTTGTCGCTCACTGCCCGAAATGTGATGCGGGGCTGCCCGTGGGCGCCGCGGAAGCGTCGGAATCGATCAAGTGTGGCCGGTGCGGGCAGGTGCTGGCGCTCATGTTCACCAAGGCGTTGCAAAACGATACTCGCGTGGACGTGTGCCCGGTGTGCCGCGGTGAGGATTTCTACATCCGCAAAGACTTCGATCCCAAACTCGGCCTCACCGTCGTCGTCATTGGCGCCGTGATCAGCGCGGTCTTTTACTGGTTCGGCGAAGATCTCATCGCTTACAGTATTCTCGGCGGGGCAGCACTCATCGATTTGATCGTTTACGGCCGGCTCGGCGATGTGACGGTCTGCTACAGATGCCACTCCGAGTTCCGCGGCACATACGAGCGGACCGCCAAACACTTCGACCTTCACACCGCAGACGTCCTGGAACAGGAATACGAGCGACGAATCGGCCGCCGTTAGTGGAGTTAGGGAACTGAACGTTGTTCAGCTTGGACTTGCGGTATGTATTGTGCATCGTAGACATGCGGAGGTCCCGTAATGTGGAACAAGGATGAAGTTGAGGGAAAGGCCGAGGAAATAAAGGGCAAGGTCAAGCAGGCGGCTGGTGAAATGACCGACGATGAAAGACTGGAAGCCGAAGGCGAAGCTCAGGAAGCCGGCGGGAAGGTTCAGGGCGGCTTGGGCAAAGCCCGTCGTAAAGTCGGCGAAGCGATCGAAGACATCGGCGACGCGATCAAGCGATAGAGACGGTTGGATCGGTGACGGCCATCCGCATCACCGATCCAATTCACTGCACTACTGTGTCGATCGTGCGATACGGAGCACTTCCGCATCAACCGGGTCCCGCATTGACCCTCGGAGAGGCTCGACCTCGACTGCGTTGACGCCGTCCAGATTCTCGATGCATGCCCGAATGAATTCCCGCATTCTCGACACTGTGTCTTCGGGCGTCTCCTCGACCTGAACTGTACACACGAAACTCCGCCAACATTCTGCCCTCCTTCGCGATTGTCGCTGCGCAAACCCAAGGGGTGCGACAGAGAGAATGCCAGCAAAAATGACGGGTGTCGGTACTCTGACAACAGTTCGAGCTAAAAATTTCCGAAAACGGGGTCCCGACCCGCGTTAGAACAACGTCACATTCACGTGAGTGCCAGCTTCGACACAATCTACACCGGCGGCAATTTCGATGTATCCGTCTGCGCGCGACATGCTCGTGATGTCGCCAGAAGCCTTGAACGCGGGAACAGCCATGCCATCAAGAATCCGTACGGTGTAGAACTGATGGCGGCCGGCGACCGATGCGATGCGCTGTGCGATCGGAAGTGTGACGATCTCCTTCACCTTCGGTTGGAGATGCGCTAACCGTCGGAGCATCGGTACGAGCAGCATGTGCGCATTCGACAGACACGACGTAGGATAGCCGGGCATCGCAAATACCGGCTTGTCTTGCACGATCCCGAGCCCGGTCGGCTTTCCCGGCTTCATCGCCACGCCATGAAAGAGCAGCCGGCCTTTCGCGGCGATGGCGTCGCGGATCAGATCGCGCTCCCCGACCGAGCTGCCGCCTGAAAACACGACGATGTCGCAGGTCAGCAGATCGTCGAAGAGCGAGATGAGCGCGTCGAGCGAGTCTGGAGCCGGAGGATAGGCGAACGGTATGCCGCCATTTTCCGACACGACGGCAGAGATAGTGAAGCGATTGATGTCGTAGATTTGTCCCGGCCCGAGATGCTCACCAGGCAAGATGACTTCGTTGCCGGTCGACAGGATGGCCACGTGCGGCCGATCGTAGACCTCGACCGACACTGTTCCAACGGCGGCGAGTGCACCGATCCGGCTCGAGTTCAGCGTTTCGCCTGCAGCCACCACGATCTGGCCGATCTGAATGTCGGCGCCCCGGCGTCCGACGTTCTGCTGCGGCTGCACTTCCGCAAGAATCCGGACGACGTCGCCATCGCCAGCGTCGGTCTCTTCGACCATCACGACCGAATCAGCGCCGTCGGGCATTGGCGCACCCGTCGAGATCTCGATGCAGTGGCCGTCGTGCACGGGAATGGGCGACACCTGTCCGGTATAAAGCGTTCCCGTCCTTACCAGCGTGCGGGGATTGGCACGGGACGCCCCGCGCGTGTCGAATGCGCGCACCGCGTATCCGTCCATGCCGGCCCGCGCGAACGGCGGCACATCATCCTGCGCGATGACGTTGGCCGCGAGCACCCGGCCGTTGGCCTCACTCAGGAGAATCATCTCGGTGCGGGCGATCGGCGTGCCGGTCGTGTCGAGAATCGCCCGCGCTGCCTCGAGTGAAATGACTTCGCCGAAGGGGCGCATTTTGCTCGGCATACTAGCGCGACAGCTCGCGGACGAGATGTCCGAGCTCGGGAAGCAGTAGCTTCGTCATTCCCAGGCGCACGGCGTGTTCGGATCCGGGCAGCGCGACGACGATCTTTCCCTGAGCCGTACCGGCGCACGCGCGGCTCAGCATCGCCGAGGGGCCGATTTCCTGATAGCTCAACATCCGGAAGAGCTCGCCGAATCCTTCGAGCCGTTTTTCGATAAGATTGGCGACGACTTCGTAGGTCGAATCGCGCGAGGTGATGCCCGTGCCGCCAGTCGTGACGATCACCTGCGTCGCCGAGTTATCGAGCTGCGTCAACAGCGTCGAGCGGATGGCGTCGGGATCGTCCTTCACGATCGATCGGCCCGACACTTCATGGCCGTTCGCTTCGAGCAACTCCACGATGGCCTGCCCGCCAGTATCATTGGCCGGCGTGCGCGTGTCGCTGATCGTCAGGACATAACAGCGCACAGAGCGTGGTGACGTGGCTTTGTGATCGATGTGGCTCATAGAGGCCGTGCGTCCTCTATGTTAGACTCAAGGGTCGGTTTGTTGCGCGCCCATAGCTCAGTTGGATAGAGCGTCTGGCTACGAACCAGGAGGTCGCAAGTTCGAGTCTTGCTGGGCGCACCATCCGCCGCCGCTCGCGGTGAATTCAGGCGAGTTCCGGCGTGATGGTGCTCAGGTGCTTCTGCCACGCCGAAGTTTCCACAGCTCTAAAACGAAGGCGGGCTGGGCGCACCACTTTCCTGCGGTGCATTCCGTGTCACATGGGGTGACAGTTCATTCCGAGGACATAGGTAACACGTTCGGGCCGAATGGATTCTCAATCGGGTCCAGCCGGCACGTTCGTCGTCGAAGTAGGCGGCTGCGTCACTTTGCCGCCTTCAGTCTCGCGGTGAACGCCGCAGCCCGCGCCGGCTTGCCCCACGCCGTGTAGAGGTCGGCGAACCTCTTGAGCGTCGTCTGCGCCATGCTGCTCTCCTCCCCGAGAGCCTTTACGAGAATGTCGAGGGCGCTCTCCAGTGTCGCCTCGCCCTCAGCGAACTTACCTTCCCGCCGCAGGACGTCGCCCAGCCCGGAAAGCGCGTGGCCGACGCTGGGATGCTCGGGCCCGAGCTTGCGGCGAAACCGAACCACAGCCTCGCGGTACGTCCTCTCGGCGGCTTCGTTGTTCCCGGCCTCTCGGTACACGGCGGCCATGTTCGAGAGCGTCCGCGCGACGGGCTCGGAGTCGTCGCCGAGAGCCTTGCGGCGCATCGCCAGCACCACCTCGAGGCTTTGCGCCGTTTGGTTCAGCTTGCCAGCGCGGAAAAAGACGTTCCCCAGGTTCTCTCGCGCGCTCGCGACATCTGGGTGATCGCTCCCGAGCAGCGCGATGCGCATATCGATGACCTCGAGATACGAGCCCTCGGCGCCGGTCAGGTCGCCGTTGTACATCTGGGCCAGGGCGAAGTCGCTGAGCGCGGTTGCGACCTCCGGATGCCGGTCCCCGTAGCGGGCTTTTACGAGCGCCAGTCTCTCGCGGCCGAGCGCGTCCATGCGCGCGGAGTCGCCCTGATCGAGCGCGATCTGGGAGAGCGACTCCAGCGCGTCGATCTCGACCTTGCCGGCATCGATGCGCCGGACGCCGACGTTTTCCTCCGCGGTGTGTTGCGCGCGGGCGATCCGCAGCGCCTCCTCGGCGAGCGCGCGGGACTCCGGAAGTCGCCCCGCACCCGCGACGGCAACGGCGAGATCGTTCATCGCCGCGGCTGCGGCCAGGGTCTCGGCACCATAGAGCCCACGCGTGATCTCGAGAGTCTCGTGGGCATACTTCTCGGCCTCGTCGAACTTCCGCCATTCCGTATACATCAGCGACAGGGCTCCGAGCGCGTCCGCCGCCTCGGGACTCCGCGGGCCTGCCGCCGCGACGCGCAGGTCGAGCGCCTCGCGCAGCGCCTTTTCGGCCTCGGAATACTCCGCCAGGCTCGAGAACGTGACGCCGATCGTCCGCAGTACGGAGGCCTCGACGAGCGGCTGACTGCCGAACGCGGTGCGCGTCTTCGCCTGGGCCTGGGACAGCGCGTCGAGGAGCGTCACGTTTCGCGAACCTCTCGACCAGGGGTCGGCAGCGCCCAGCGAGTCCAGCAGGAAGTCGTTGATGGCGCTCGCCTTCGCGGCTTCGGCGGTGGCGCGATCGCGCTCCCTGCCGACGCGCTCGGCCTGGACGACCATGGTGAGCGCCAGAGCGAGGAGCGACACGGCGATTCCGCCAGCTGCGACGACGGCGAGCTTGTGCCGCGCCACCAGCTTGCGCAGTTGATAGACCGGGCTCGGCGGGTGCGCGAGAATCGGTTCGTTCACCAGGAAGCGTTCCACGTCTTCCGCGAGCGCCGCCGCGCTCTGGTAGCGCCGGTCGGGCTCCTTCTCGAGTGCCTTCGCCGCGATCGTCTGCAGGTCGACGTCGATCGACGCTCCGCCGGGCGTCTCCCTGAGCGGGCGCGGCCGCTCCTCGCAGATGATTTTGATGGCCTGAACGAGCGAGCTGGTCTGGGTATCGTAAGGATACAGGCCCGCCAGCATCTCGTAGAGGATCACGCCCAGCGAGTAGACGTCCGACCGCAGGTCGATGTCGCGGCTGTCCCCGCTCGTCTGCTCGGGGCTCATGTACGGGAGCGTGCCCTTGATCGATCCTACGTGGCTCAGGACCGTGCCTCCGGCGACGTCCGCGTCGGTGATCCGCGCCAGCCCGAAGTCGAGGATCTTCACCTCGCCCGCGTCCGTGACGGCGATGTTCGAGGGCTTCAGGTCGCGGTGGATGACGCCGCGTTGGTGCGCGTGGCTCACCGCCCGGCAGATCGTGATGAAGAGCCGCAGCCGTTCGCGGCGCTCGGCGCGCGACGGGCGGTCGCCGCCCAGCCGCTGCCGCACGAAGGCGCTCAGCGTCTGGCCCGCGATAAGCTCCATGGTGAAGAAGTGCTGTCCACCCTCGGTGCGGCCGGCCTCATAGATGGCGGCGATGTTAGGGTGGGCGAGCCGCGCCAGCGTTTCGGTCTCCCGGCGGAACATCCGGAGAGACAACTCGTCGACGAACTGGCCGCCGCGGACGACCTTGAGCGCGACGCGTCGGCGTGGGTTCTGCTGCTCGGCCTCGTAGACGATCCCCATCCCGCCTTCGCCGAGCTTGCGGAGTATGCGGAAGCCGCCGATCTCGCCGAGGTGCGGTTCGGGTGCGCGCGATCCGACCTGCGCGCCGGGATCCAGAGTGGGAAGCCCGCTGATCGAGTCGACGTCTTCGTTCGTTTCGGTCACGATGCGAGTCTCCGGGTACAGCTACTGACCTGCCCAATCGTTCCCGCCGCTCGCGAACCTGTCCGGAGGCACCGGCCAACTGTATCCCAGGCCCCGAGGTACCGGCATTGTAGCGCCGCATCGGGAGGCGGGCCCGCCCGGGCTCGAGACCGATTACGGCGAATGGGGCGCGTTTTGAATTAGCTCATTACTCACACCGAAGGGCCACCAGCGGATCGACGCGGGCGGCACGACGAGCGGGAATGTAGCACGCGATGAGCGCCACGCCACTGAACAGGCCTGCCGCAGCGATAAACGTCGGTGCATGAAACGGCGCAAGGCCAAACAAGAATACCGCGAGTACGTGACTGACCCCCGCGGCGAGCAGCAAGCCGATCAGTGAGCCGACTGCCGTCACCGCCAGACCCTGCCCGAGGACCATCGCTACGATGTGGCGACGATTAGCTCCAAGTGCGATTCGCACGCCGATGTCGCGTGTGCGGCGTGCAACGGTATATGCAACCACGCCGTAGATACCGATGGTGGCGAGCATCACCCCGACCATGCCCAGGCTGCCCGCAAGGGACACCAGAAGACGGTGGGGCGCGAGACCGAGGGCCACCGAATCTTCGAGCGTCTGAGAAGTCACGATCACCAGATTCGGATCCACGTCTGCCACGAGTGATTGCATGTCGGGGGCGACCCTCTGGCCGGGAGTAGCCCGGGTCACAATCGACATCCGAATCGTGAAGGTGGCCGTGTTGTTCTGCTGAAGCGGCAGGTACACGAACGAATCGGCAAGGCCGTCAATGAAGCTGCTGGACTTGACATCGCGAGCAACACCCACGACGAGCAACTCCCGTCTCCCAGCCAACTCGGGTCTTCCCGCCGAGCCCGTAGAGGCCCGAAACAGCGGCTGCGAAAGCAGCTGGCCGAGCGCGGATTTGCCAGGCCACAGGCGCCGCGCAAGATCCTCGCCGATGATCGCCACCGGCTGCGAGCCGTCCACATCGTCCGCATGAAAGTCGCGCCCAGCGACCAACGGAATACGAAGCGTGGCGAAATATCCCGGTTCCACGATGTTCCACGAAGGAAAAATGGCGGCGTCGTCAGAGGCGGCGCGGCCCGCAGCTCTGATATCACCCAGGCTGATGCCTTCAAATCCACCAGGCACGACCCGCGCGAGCGTCGCCGCCTCGACCTGCGGCATCTGGCGGATACGGCCGAGAAGCTCTCGCCAAAATCGCGAGCGTGTCGCGTCGGTATAGTTACCCATCGATAAGTCGAGCACCGCCAGGTCGACTCCGTTCGGATCAAAGCCGGGATCGGTCGAGCCCGCATGTTGCATCGCGCGCACGAACAGCCCGGCAGTCACGATGAGCAGGATGCTTATCGCGACCTGTGCCACGACGAAAGCGCTGCGAAGCCGCGAGCCGCCGTGCGAGGTCTCTGCGCCTCCCTTCAGCGCTGTCAACGGACTCACCTGCGACGCTCTTATCGCGGGAGCAAGGCCGGACACGAGCGCCGCAGCGAACGACACGACCATCGTGAAGCCGATCACATGGAGATCGATTGGCAGCGAGACGGCAATCGGCATTGGCAGCGCGGGAAGCAGCGAAACGCCCGAAAGCAAGACGCGTGCGACGACGACGCCAAGAATTCCGCCGACGGCGAATAAAATGAGCGTCTCCGCCAACAGTTGGCGGACGAGTCGTCCGCGTCCGGCTCCGATGGCCGTGCGCACAGCCATCTCGCGACGGCGCGTGGCTGCACGCGCCACGAGGATTCCGGCCACGTTGGCACAAGCCACCGCCAGCACGAGCGACACAATGATCATGAGAGCGACTGCAAATGCGGCGACGACGTTGCGATTGCCCGCGGCTCGCGAGGACGACAGGAGCCCAAGGCGCAGCGTCCCCATCTGTCGCGCTTCTTCGCGATCGAGTATTTGGCTGATGCTCGCTATCTCCGCTGCGGATTGACTCGTCGAGATGCCGGGCTTCAATCGTCCGCCGACAATGACTGCGCCCTGAGTCCGACCACGTGGAGACAGCGGGAGCCACATGTCTGGTGACACGATGCCGGTGCCTTGAAATCCCTGGGGCGCGACACCGACGAGCGTGACCATTCGACCGTTCAGCCTGATTGACCGCCCGACGATCTCGGGATCGCCACCAAACCGCCGCGTCCAGAATCCGAAACTCAGTACCGCCGAGTCACCTGTTCCTTGGAAACCGTCCCCCTCGGCAAACAAACGGCCCACGACCGGGACAGCCCCCAGGGTGCTGAAGAAATTCGTGGTCACGGAGTGTCCGAACACGCGTTCGACACCGCCTGAAGAACCAGGAACGCCAAGACTCATGGCACTGGGAAACATGTGATACGCGTAGACGCTGGACAGCGTTGACGCACGGCGTTGAATCTCGAGGTATGTGGCATATCCGACGGGATTCAGACCGCCATCGCCTCGCGCCGTCCCGATGTCCACAAGACGACCTGCCTCGACAACACCAACTGGATCACGTAGCAGCAGGGCATTGGCCACTGTAAAGATCGCGGTGTTGGCGCCAATCCCGATCGCCAACGACAACGATGCGGTCAGAGCGAAGAGCGGGCTACGCCGGAGAAGCCGCGCGCCATGTCGAAGGTCCTGAAGCATACCTGTCATTCGTTATCTCATTCATGCCGGAGGGCTACGAGCGGATCGACACGGGCGGCACGACGGGCAGGAATGGCAGCCGCAGCGAGAGCGACGAGAACAATCAGCGCGGTACTTCCGGCGAGCACCCTCGGATTTTGTGGACTCACGCCGAACAGGACGTTGCGCATCGCGTATCCGGCAATCAGTGCCAGCGGCACACCAACGATCATGCCGGCACTCAACAAGCGAAGGACGCTGCCAATGACCATTCGTTGCACCGACGTCGGTGTGGCACCGAGCGCCAACCGGATGCCAAGCTCCTTCGATCGTTGCGCAACCGCGTACGACAGGACGCCAAACACACCGACCGCCGCGAGCGCCACCGCCACCCCGCCAAAAATCGTCAACAGACTCGCTTGAAAACGCCGCGCGGACGCGGAGTCGGTGACCACCGTTTCCAGTGTTCTCAGGCTTTGCAGCGGGACATCGCGATCGACCTGGGCGATGGCGCTGCGCACACCTGCACTCACCGCAGCGGCGTTCGCGGAGGTCTTTAGTGCGAAGGAAACAGTATTGAGGAATCCCTGCCAGTACGGAAGATAGACCGTGAGGGATGGATTGGCCTCTAAGCTGCGGTATCGGACGTCGCCTACCACGCCGATCACTTCGACGATCCGGTTGGGCTGTGCTGCGAGACGGAACCGTTTTCCGATGGCACGTTCCCCCGGCCAGGCGCGCTGCGCCGTCGCGGCAGCAATGACGGCCACCGGGCGAGCGTCCTCAGACTCTCGAAACAACTCGCCCTCGAGTAAGGGGATGCCCAGCGTGGCGAAGTACCCCGCATTGACGGACCGGATATCCGGGACCGGACGCTCGTGCATCGGAATCGCGGCGCGCTCGGTACCCGCAATCGCCATCATGCTTGACACGCCCGCGCCCCTGAGGGGAAGTCTGTTCACCACGGCCGCGCCCATCACACCGGGAACAGTCTGCAGTGCCTGAAGGGCCTTGCGCACAAACGCTGCTCGGGCGTCACGGTTAGGGTAGCGGCCGGGTGACAAGCTGACGTCGACCGTCAAGATCTGACGTGTCTCAAAGCCCGGCTCCACGCGCAGAACATTCACGAAGCTCTGAATAACGAGGCCGGCCGTGGCCAGACACGCAACCGTCAAGGCCATCTGCATGCTCACCATCAGCCCGCGGATGGTCTGGTCCCGTCGTGTGGCCGAACCAGTTCGGGCGCTCGCTCTGAGGCTCTCGATGAGGTTCGAGCCCGCTGCCCGACGCGCCGGCAGCAAGCCGACCACAAGACCAGTGACCGTGGTCAGGGCGGCAGCAAACATGAGCGCCCGGCCGTTAAGCGCCACTTCATCCAACCGCGGCACGCTTGCAGGCGCAAAGTCGACGAGCAGGTCAAGCGACCACGTGCCCACCAGGACGCCTGCGAGACCACCCAGGACGGCCAGCGTGAGGCTGTCGATGAGGGAATGTCGCAGCAACGTTCGCCGGCTCGCGCCAAGCGCGCTGCGAATCGCGAGTTCGGGAGCACGCGCGGAGGCCCGCACCAGCAGGAGGTTCGCGATGTTGACGCAGGCGATGAGAAGCACGGCCGCAATCGCGGCCCCGAGCAGCGCGAGCGTGTCTTTCGACGTGTCGGTCACCTGATCGTGCAGCCGAACGACGTCGGCCCCCAGTTGCGGTGGATTTGGCATTCGCTGGGCGAACCGACGTTGAATCAAGCCGAGCTCCGCACTCGCTTGATCAGCCGTGACGCCGGGTTTCAGTTTGGCCAGGGCCGCGAAGCTATTCTCGGTCCGTTCGGGGTTCGTCACAGCAAATGGCAGCCATAACTCCGGCTGGCCGCCCGGAATACCCGCCACGAAAACCTGTTCGAGTCTGGGGAACCGGAACTCCGTTGGCAACACTCCGGCAATCACGAAGGGCTCGTCGTTCAATGTGATGGCGCGACCGATGATCGAAACATCCGAGCCGAAGCGACGACGCCACAGGCCGTCGCTCAAGACTGCCACGCGATGACGGCCGAGGACTTCTTCGTCGACGCTGAACGTACGTCCCAGCGCTGGCTCAATCCCCAGCATCGGAAACAGGTTGGCCGACACGCGCGCGGCTTCCAGCTGCTCGGGTTCGCCCGTACCCGACAGAATGACGGGAGCGACCGCCATGAGCGCCATCTGTTCGAAGGATGTCGCCGCTGCGCGCCATTCGTCGAACTCGGGGATTCCCACCGGGATACGTCCCACTTGAGGGATCGTCTCATGAAGAACGACGATCCGCTCGGGATCGGTGTACGTCAACGGGCGCAGAAGGACAGCATCAACAACGCTAAAAACTGCGGTATTCGCACCAATACCCAGGGCAAACGTCAAAATCGTGACCGCAGTCACGGCGGGTGTCTTCGCCAGTGAGCGGAATGCGTGCCGCACGTCTTGAACTGTGCCAGTCATACATGCTCCAAGCTGAGTTGGACGAGAGGACTCGGTTCGTTGGTATCAAGCCATGTGCCGCGTAAAGAAAGGCGATTCAGCAGGTTCGGGCTCTCACATGCGCGGTCGTGGGATTGCAGTTCCCACGGGCGGACAAGGGCGCAGCAAGCAAGAAGCAACTCGCGCCGTAGACCTGATAATCTCCGCGGGGAGAAGAGCAATGAAACAGGTTCGCCGCACCGCGGAGCTGCCACTGCTGGAAACCCTCTCCTCGGACCTGCGCTTTGCATTGCGGATGCTGGCAAATAGCCCTGGCTTCACGGCTATCGCTGTATTGACACTCGCTCTCGGGATCGCGGCGAACACCGCGATTTTCTCGGTGGTCAACACGGTTCTGTTGAAACCGTTCGCCTATTCCGATCCCGAGCGGATCGTGATGTTCCAGAACGTGTTTCAGCAAGGAGGCTTCGGCGGCACGGCCTCGCCCACGGAATTCAATTGGTGGCGTCAGCAGACCACGGCCTTCCAGGACATTTCCGCTTACTCCTTATTCGACGTCGTCAATCTCACCGGCGAAGCCTTCCCGGAGCAGATTCAGGTCATGCGCGTCAGCGCGGACTTCTTCCGGCTGTGCGGCGCGAATGCGCTGCATGGCCGCACTTTCACGGCCGAGGACGATCTGCTGAACGCGCCAAAGACCGTGGTGCTCGCCTACGCGTTCTGGCAGCGGCACTTCGGCGGCGATTCCGAGGTGATCGGCAGGCGCATGACGCTGAACGGCGAGCGCTATGAAATCATCGGCGTCGCCGGCTCCAATCTCCACGATGGTCAGGTTTCAGAAATGATGTTGGGAAACGGTGACATCACAATCGCGGAGCCGCCGGACGTCTATCTTCCCTTCCAGCTTGACCCGAACAGCGAGGAGCGCGGCCATTACTTCAATGTCGCCGGGCGCTTGAAACCTGGAGTGACCCTGGCCGAAGCGAATGCGCAGTTACAAGCCAGTTACCAGGGGTACGCTCGCAAGTGGCCGGACGATATGCGCGGGAGGGCGGGATTCCGTGTGCAGCCCTTACAGGACGCCATCGTGGGCGGCGTGCGCAATTCGCTGCTGATTCTGCTGGGCGCGGTCAGCTTCGTGCTCCTGATCGCTTGCGCGAATGTCGCCAACTTGCTGCTGGCGCGCGCGACGGGCCGCAAACGAGAGATGGCGATTCGTGCGGCCGTGGGAGCCGGACGTGGGCGGATTGTCCGGCAACTTCTTACGGAAAGTGTGGTGCTATCGCTTGCGGGCGGCGTTTTGGGTGTGGCGGCGGGCTATGCCGGCATCCGCGCCCTTCTGAGCCTCAGCCCCGGCAACATCCCGCGCATCGGGTTAGGCGGCTCCAATGTGAGCCTCGACTGGCGAGTTTTAGGATTCACGCTCGCTTTGTCGATTCTGACGGGCATTCTGTTTGGACTCGTTCCCGCTCTGCAATCGTCGCGGGCGGATTTGAGCAGCAGCGCTGAAAGAGAGCAGCAATCGCAGCGGCACGGGCTTGCGACACAATAAGACTCGGGCGCTTCTGGTGACCACCGAGATGGCGCTGGCTCTGGTCCTGTTGATCGGGGCGGCGCTGCTGATCCGAACCTTCATCGCGATTCGGCAGGTGAATCCTGGTTTCGATGCGCAGAATGTTTTGACGATGCGCCTGTCGCTGACGGGTCCTCAGTTCGAAAATCCAGCGAGCGTGACCCAGGTTATTCATGAGGGCGTTCGCCGCATTACCGCGCTTCCGGGTGTCGAGGTCGCGGCAACGACCTGTTGCCTGCCTCTGGAGCCACCCGGGTTCCTGACATTCCAAATTGCTGGACGTCCCGACGGGCCGACTTCTCGGGGCGCTGCGGTCTCGACGCTGGTTTCGGCAGGCTACTTCGAGACCTTCAAGATTCCGCTCCTGCGTGGCCGCACATTTACGGAACGGGACGACAGCGGGCCGCCGGTGGTCATTATCAATCAGGCGTTGGCGAAGCAGTTCTGGCCGGATCGCGATCCGCTGAACGACCGGATGATTATCGGGCAGGGCGCACCCGCATTCAAAGATGAACCTCCGCGTCAGATCATTGGCGTCGTCGGCGATGTGCGTGTCCGCGCCCTCAATCGCGACCCACTCCCTAACATGTACCTTCACCGGAAGCGGAATGCAGCCCGTCGGCTTGGGTGATCCGGACTCGGGTGGCGCCACTGTCGTTGAGTTCCGCGATTCAGAATGAGCTGCGCGAGGCGAGCGGAGGTCTGCCGGTGGCGCGCGTTCGCACGATGGAGGAGATCTTGTCGCGATCTACGGCGGCCGAGGACTTCAATGCCCTGGTGCTGACGATCTTCGGGTGCTCGGCGCTGTTGCTGGCGGCGATCGGGATCTACGGATTGATGGCGTACTCGGTGACGCAGCGCGCCCAGGAAATCGGAATCCGGCTGGCGCTAGGAGCGCGAATCGAGCCACATCCGAAATATGGTTGTATTTCAGGGTCTGCGACCGGCTCTGGCAGGCGTGGTGTGCGGGCTCGCTGCGGCTTTCGGGCTTGACACGCGTGATCGCCAGCTTTCTGTTTGGCGTGAAGCCGTGGGATCCCCTGGTCTTTTTTGTGGTTCCGGCCATATTGGTCGTCGTTGCGCTGGTTGCAGTATGGTTGCCGGCGATGCGCGCGAGTCGGGTCGATCCCATCGACGCGCTGCGGGATTCCTGACGACGCCGCCAACCGTCCCACCGATGACGCGGGGTGTGCTTCGAAGACGGGCGACCGCGGCAACAAAATTTTCGTAGTCCTCATCGTCGAGTAGTTCCCTCATCTCGGCGTCGATGTCGACGCTGGCGGGATCGTGGACGTTCCGCGGCCCCTTGACGATCGCCAACGCTCGATTGTGCGTCGGCGGTGGCAGCTTCAGATCCGCGATGACATCCGCGAAACTCCCTGGGCTGCGCACGATGACGGGCGGCCGAGGCGCCGCCCGCCGCATGTCAATCAGCAGGACGACTTCATCGGACGTGAGAAACCCATCCTCATTCTTGTCGCCGCGGCTGACGAGGCCTTCCATCCGTTCCGGCAGTTCATCGCGCGCAATCCGATCGTCTCCGTTCGCATCGAACGAAAAGATCCGATCCACGACCGTGCTGGAGTTAAGAGCGGGGCGCCTCGGCGCCCGCTCCGGCGACAACGTAATCATGCCGGCAGAAACCGGGCGGCTCTGCTTCTGGCCCGCGACCGCCCCTGAAGCCATCACGATGATTGCGACTAACCCCGTCCAAACCAGACTTCGCATCGTGACCTCCGCTCAGTTCACGAAAGGGCTGGCGAATTTCGGGTCCGAGAGGAAGGTTCGGTCTGTCAGCGTCTTCAGGAACGCCGTCAGCGCCGCCTTCTCGGATGCGGTGAACTTCAATGGACCAACCGGTATCACGTACCCGAGATTCGGGTCCACAATCGCGTTCTCGCTGTAGTGATCGATCACGGCGGCAAGCGTCGCGAAGCGTCCGTCATGACCATACGGCGCAGTCACCTCGACGTTTCGGAGCGATGGCGACTTGAACGCGCCGAGGTCCGCCGCGCGCAGCGTCACGTCGCCGACCCCGCCATCGGCGACCGGACTGTCTGGCCGTAGTCCCGTGTTGGCCGGCGTCGGAACGAAGAAGTGTTCGTTGCCGTCGCTCATGTGGCAGTTGCTGCAGTGGCGTACGAACAGCGCCTTACCGCGATTCTCCTGCCTCGTGAAGTTGTCGAAGGCGTCAAGCGCCGACTGTGCACGTGCGCGACCTTTGTCATAGCGCGATTTGTACGACACCATCGATCGCACGAACTGAGCGAGCGCCTTGCCGATCCGCGGTTCAGAGATCTCGGAGTCGCCAAACGCGCGCTCGAACAGGCTGGGATACGTCGGATCGCGTGCGAGCAGCTCGACGAGCGTCTTCAAGTCCTGTCCCATTTCGACTCGGCTCTGGATCGGCTGCAGGACCATCTCTTCGAGGTTCCCGGCTCGCTCGTCCCAGAAGAATCGCGCTCGCTGGTAATAACGAAGGTTGACGAGCGGCATGGCACGCCGATCTGTGAGCCCACCGCGGAAGCCTTTGCTTGCGGGGCGCGGATCGCTGAACGCATGCGCCTGGAGGTGGCACGACGCGCAAGACGTCCGGTCATTCACTGAAAGTCGGGTGTCGTAGAACAATACGCGTCCCAATGTCGCGCCGTCATCGGTTAGCGGGTTGTCGGTTGGCGTGTTGTCGTCGTTTCGCGCAGGGTGAGTGAAGTGTGCGGGCAGATCGACCTTGGCGTAGCGATACGGGGTGTCGGGAAGGTGAAGCGTGCGTGCGGTCGGCCGCGCCCACACCGAGATCGCAGTAACTACCAGCGCCAGCGCGACAAGGGGTCCCGAGAAAAAGTAACGAGACATTCCGACCTCCGCGAAAACATCTGGACGATTAGACACCCAGACGGCGAAAACGGCCGGTCCCGATCTGCTAGCGATGAAATTCCTTGCTGTCTGCGGGAACTTGTTCCCGGCTCAACATGCCATAGTCACGGATGACACCCGCTATCCGCAGGCGATAGTCTCGAAAAATGCCTGCTCGGCCCCTTGCCTGGGCGCTACGGTGTTGTTCGAGTGCGCGCCACTTCGCAACGGCCTCCTCATCCCGAAAGAACGAGAGTGAAAGGATTTTTCCTGGTTCATAAAGACTCTCGAAACGCTCGATGGAGATGAAGCCGTCAATCTCATCCAGCAGCGGGCGAAGAGCTGCGGCGATGTCCAAATACTCCTGCCGGCGCCCGTCCGCCGGCCAGACCTCGAAAATGACGCCGATCATCCGTCGCTCGCGTCAGGCGCGCTGTCGCGGGCGAACGACAAGCAGTACGACACCGCTCGCAAGCAGCAGTCCGCCGACAATTGGCGGCAGCGGAATCGTTTCGCGTTCACGTCTGGTGGCTTCGATGGGGCCGATATCCAGGACGGTCTCCTCTCGCGTCCATGAAATCCCGCCCCAGAGGAGCGACACGAGGCCGATCACGATGAGTAAGGTTCCAATAACCTGTCTGGTTCTCACGGTATCTCCTTTTCAAGACCCGCCCATCCCACGATATGTATCGAAGATTGACGTTTCCAGAGTTGCCCAAGCCCCGTAAACAAGAATCCTGCCAGCGATGCCGTAAAATAGGGCTATGGCAGACACCCCGAAAGATCCGCATCGCGAACGCATCGAAGAGCTCGGCCGGATGAATACGATCTACTCTGAAAACCCGTGGCATGACTGGAAACCTGGCACACCCCCGAAGCACGACCACTTCACGCACGACACGCCGCGCGCTGTGGATGATGAGCAGCCAGACAAACCTGATCGGGATTAAGGGCTAAGGGCTAGGGGCGTAGAGGTCGGGATTAGACTTTCCCGACGAGATACATGTCGCCGGTCGGCGCGGGCAGGCCGCCGGCCGGTTCGATCGTGACCGCGATGGCAACCGGCTGCAAGTCCTGCGGGCTGAAGGTATCGCTCACATTGCCAGCCGCATCCGGCGTCAGGAGTCCCGCACTCACCGGTGCTTGCGCGGTGACCACCCACAACTGATAGGTCCGCCCCGCGGGTAGCGGCGGCAGGTTCGAGGCCGTAAACACCATGCCGCGCGATCGGCTCCAGAAGGCGCGGGCCGATGCCTTTGGCGCGATCGGCTGGCCGGCCAGATCGACGCGCGCCACGTCCGGCGCCGTCAACACGGCGACCGAGGCCTGCGCGCCCGTCGCGGCTCGTTGAGCATCCGCCATCAGTCGTTCGCTCGCATCGGCGCGTTCTCGCGCCTCGCGCAATTCGCCTTCGAGCATGTTGATTCGCGATCGCAGCTGTCCTGCGTAAATTGTCAGCCCAACCGAAAGAACGAGGGATGCCGCGGCCGCCAGCCATGGGATGTAGGCCTGCGACGACCGAGGACTCGCTGGCGCCTTGGCTGAAGCTACGCTGAGCACCCGCGCACGCAGCTCGGGCGACGGATCAACCTGGGGCACGGCCTGCCCGAGCCCTTGAAGGATCGGCGACTCGAGTTCCGGGCGATCGTCTTCTGTGGTCGACTGCATCATCCTTTGCTCGCCATAGACTCACGCAACTTGATCACCGCCTGGCGAATCCTGGTCTTGATGGTGCCGAGCGGTTCAGAAAGCCGATCGGCGATCTCCACGTGCGTCAGCCCTTCGTAGTACGCAAGCTCGAGCGCCGCGCGTTGCACCGCCGGCAGCCCATCGAGCGCCTGCCTCAACTTGGTGACCTCTTCGTTCGAGAGCAGCAATAGATCCTGTGTGGGCGCGAGATCCGCGACGTTCTGAGTCGCCGGTGTCTGACCGCCCGTCTCGGGTCGCGCGCGCCGAGCGCGCAATCGATCGATCGCGCGGCTGCGGGCCATCATCAGCATCCACGCGGCCACAGATCCGCGCTCACCCTCGTACCGGCGTGCCTGCGTCCAAACCTGAGCGAAGACCTCCTGCACGACGTCTTCTGCATCCGCGCGATTCTGGAGAATGCGCAGCGCAAGGGAGAACACCAGCCGCGAGTGGCGGTCGTACAGCTCCGCAAGCCCGCCCTCGTCACCGCGCGCCATACGAGCAAGTGCGGCTCGATCGGCGAGCCGATCCTCTTCCGGCGTGGAAGCCGATCGCCCGAGAACCGCCAGTATGACCCACATAGGTTTCTACGGCCGAGACGCCCAAAGGGATGGGGTTAGGCATCTTACCAGACGGCCAATCCGGCACGCACCTCCATCCGTAGTGGTCTGAAGACGCGGTATTCAACGGAAAGGATGACTTATGCAGAAGAAAGACATTCTTGGCTTTTTCGTCATTTTGGGGCTCCTGGTTTCGGTGTCGTCGGCGGGACTCCTCGGCCAGGCCATGAAGGAGAAATCTTTGTACGAGCGGCTTGGCGGCAAGAACGCGATTATGGCCGTCGTGGACGAGTTCGTGGCCCGCATCGCGGCCGACAAGCGCATCAACGGCTTCTTCGCAAAGACGGCGGCCGATCCTGAGCGGCTGAAGATGTTCAAGAACCATCTTGTGAACCAGATCTGCGAGGCGAGCGGCGGGCCGTGCAGAGTACACGGGCAAGGATATGAAGTCGGCGCACATGGGGATGGGCGTGAGCGGCGCCGATTTCACCGCGTTGGTCGAAGATCTTGTGGGCGCGCTCGACAAATTCAAGGTCGGGAAGACCGAGAAGGATCAGCTGCTCGGCGCGCTCGGCCCAATGAAGGGTGATATTGTCGAAAAACCCTAAGTGATCGGCCCCGAATCCTGGCGGCGCCACGCGAGTACCACGAGCGTGAGCGCCGCCGCGACGAACGCACCGTCGCGGGCGAGCGTCTTCGCGCTCAGCGCTTCTCCAACTCCGAAACAACCGCAATCGATGCCCGCTCCCCGGGCGTACGAGACGAGCATCACTGTGAAGAACAAGGCCAGGATCGCGGTCGCGACGACAGCAAAATAACGCAGCCAGACGCCAGCGACGAGCAGCACGCCCAGCGCCAGCTCGAACCACGGTAACGTGCGCGCCACCGCGTAGACCCCCCATTCTGGAAGCAGCTGATAGGAATCGATCGAGAGCGCGAAGAGCAGCCACGACTGGCGCAGCTTGGTGTAGGCGGCGTAGATGAACACGGCGCCGAGCAGGATACGAAGTACGAGCTGAAGCGTTTTCACAAAAGATCAGAAGATCAATTCTGACCTTCTGTTACTTCTTCGGCGTCAACAAAGAGTCGAGATACTTGCTCACGACGGGATACGTCACAACGCCCACGATCGGGCTGGGGCTGCCGTTGTGCGTGATGATCATCGTCGGGGTGGAGTTGACCTGACTGCGCTCGCCAAGCTGAACGTCGCGATCTATTCCGGCCGCAATCGCGGGGTCTTTCGCAATTTCTCTCAGCTTCTTTCGCTCCTCGGGCGTCAGCACGCTGTCGACCACGGCATCGACGTTGCCGGTCTTGCTCCATGAATCCTGCTGGAGAAAGAGCGCATCGGCCACTGCATCGTATTTGCCGAGCCGGTCGGCAGCGACCGCGAGTGTCGCGGCCTGCCGCGCGAACTTGTGCTGCGGCAATGGAAAATCATGATGCACCAGCCGGACCTTGCCTTGTTTGGCGTAGGCTTCCTTTACCCGCTTCACCGTTTGCTCGTGCAGCGCCTTGCACGCCGGGCATTGGAAATCGCTGAAGAGGTCGATTCTGACCGCGGCAGTGACCGGACCGACCGCGCGGCTCGATGCCGACTGCGCGAAGGACGAACCGGTGGCCGACACGAGAAGGGCGATCGCCGTGAGAGCGATTGAGAGGAGCTGCATGATGCTCATAGTAACCCGTCGCCGTGCCCTGGCGCGAGTT
Source organism: Vicinamibacterales bacterium (assembly GCA_963761975.1). Taxonomy (GTDB): domain Bacteria; phylum Acidobacteriota; class Vicinamibacteria; order Vicinamibacterales; family JAMQPK01; genus JAMQPK01. Next base: position 69,523 of record CAVXIR010000006.1, on the reverse strand, counting down.
GAACAGCAAGTGTCCTGTCCAATCTAGACGTCGAACACGGCGACGACCGGCCCGTGATCGCTCGTGCCGAACTCCCGTTGAACCACACACGACACTGTCCGGTCGGCGATCGCGCGGCTGGTGAGGACCAGGTCGAGGCGCCAGCCGATGTTCCTCTGGCGCATGTTTCTCCACGGCGCCCACCACGTAAAAAGCTCGTGGTTGTCCGGGTCCACCCTGCGATGCACGTCTACCAGTCCGTGTCCGATGATGCGCTCCAGTAGCGCCCGCTCGTCGGACCGCTGTCCGATGATGTTCGGCTTGCGTTCCTTCGGATGCACGTCCATGTCGGTACGCGCAACATTGAAATCGCCGCACAGCACGAGTGCCCGGTTTTCGGCTTCGTGCGTCGCGGCAAATGCAGCGAGGGCCTCGAGAAACTGCATCTTGGCCGGGAAGTCTTTCCCGCCGTTCGGCACATAGATCGACGCGATGGTGAATCGTGGCAGGTGCGCAAAGACAATGCGATGCTCGTAGTCGAACTCTGGATGGTGAAAATCCGGGCCGTCCGGCACGGTGGCGGTGCGGACGTGGAGGGCGACGCCGGAATAACCTTTCCCTCCGTGCCAGTAGCACCAGTAACCCTCGAGCTGGCAGAGCCAGAGTGGAATCTGATCGGTCGACGCCTTGATTTCCTGAAGGCATAGAACATCGGGCTGTTCCCGTTCGACAAACGCCTGCAGCTCGGCCTCGCGCGCACGGACGCCGTTTACGTTCCACGTCGCAATCTTCATGGGACGAGCGGCCGAGGCGCCTCAACGAACCGCGCGTGCAGCGCGCGGACGGCTGTGTGCACGTGATCGCTCGGGACCATCCACGTGATGCGGAATGACGAAGTCGACATGCCGCGCGATTCGACGCCGGCGTCGGCCAGCGCCGCGAGACCCGCGCGCGCGTTGGTGTAGCTGGCGTTGATGCCCGCGCCGATCACGCTCACGGCGCCGAGACCGGCGATAAACCGAACACGATTGCCGAATCGATCGGCAGACGCGCTCTGTACCTTCGTCTCGTTGTGCAGGTTCTCGCGCGAGACGACCAGCGTTGTGTGCGCCGGTTCGCTCGAAATATGGAGCTGCTTGCCGGCGACGTGAAGCTCGTCCAGCGCTGCGAGCAGGCTGTCCGCGTCGACATCGGCTTCGACCACCAGCACATCCCGTTCGCTTGCCACACCGACGACCGTACCCGGCATTCTCGGCGGGTTGCGACGAACGACCGTTCCGTCGACGGCCGGGTCTGGACCGGGCAACGGTCCTGCCGTGGCTCGCGCGTAAATGGCGATCCCTTTTTCCTTCGCGAACTCCACCGCTTGCGCGTTCAATACCTTGGCGCCCGACTCGGCCATTTCCTGCGTCTCTTCGTAAGACATGGTGCCGATACGGCGGGCCGCGGTGACCACGCGCGGATCTGCGGAGTACACGCCATCGACGTCAGAACAGATCTCGCAGTAGTCTGCGTTCAGCGCCGCAGCCATCGCTACCGCGGTCGTATCGCTTCCGCCTCGCCCGAGCGTCGTCACTTCCTTGCGGTAGGAGACGCCTTGGAATCCGGCGATCACGACAATCTTGCCGCGCGCGATCTCGTCCTGCACACGAAACGGGCGCACCTCGATGATGCGCGCGTCGACGTGCCGATCGTTTGTGATGATGCCCGACTGGCTGCCCGTAAAGCTGATCGCGTCGCCGCCCAGCTCGCGGATCGCAAGCGAGAGCAGCGCCATCGAGATCCGCTCGCCGGCTGTGAGCAGCATGTCGAGCTCTCGGCGGTCGGGAGTGGCCGAGACCTGCTTCGCCATGGCGAGCAGATCGTCGGTGGTGTCTCCCATCGCCGACACGACAACCACGATATCGTGCCCTTGTGTCCGCGTGCGCATGATGCGCTCGGCGACCTGCTTCAGCTTCTGAAGATCGGCGACGCTGCTGCCGCCGTATTTCTGCACCACGACGCCCATCGCGGCAGTCTACGCCAGTGACGTGCGTTAGCGAAAATCACCCGCAATTCTCATTGGCATTCATCTGCCAGATCTGTATTATGTGGACATCCCAATAAGAATCCTTCTGGTTGGCTTGTTTTGTGCGGCAGCCGTGGCGTCTGCGGAGGCTCAAACGCCCACCACGGAGATGTACCAGTCTGTTCCGACCGACTGGGAATCTCGCAACGTCGATCTGCGGGCCTGGGTCTCTGCCTACTCTGATTGGAAGGCGTGGGACGAGAAGTGGCGGAACCGGCCGGAGCCTGGATGGTTCGGATATCGCGAGCGAAGACAGCGTCCCGATCCGCCCTCGTGGCTTTCTGAGGAATGTGCGTCGGTGATCGAGGCCGACGGCCTTCTTGGAGAGGGGTGCCGTTTGTTGTACGAGCACCAAGGCACGCCTCGCCCCACTGTGGTACAGCCAAAATCCGCAATTCCCGCGAAAAGCGAGGCACCGGAAAAGACCAAGTGGTGGGAGCACGTCCATCTCGATGCCGCCTGGCCGATGGCGCAATGGGGGTCGGGGGTCTATGGTGTGGTCGGCGTGCACGCGACGGTGCCCATCAAAGGGCGGTTTCAGATTTTCGTCGCCCCGGGCGCCATTCTGATGAACCTTCCGAGCAGTACCAACTCACGAGAATGGCAGCCCGCGGCCGACTGGGGCATCGCCTACCGCCTGGCGGATTTCAGATTTCCGGGAACCGGACAATTCGCGAGCCTGCATTTCAACTTCGCGAAGGCATGGATTCTGATGGGCCCCGCGGGCGTCCCGCGCAGCAGCATCGAATTGGCCGGATTCTCGTTTACCTTCAAGAAAGATCCGAAGTAAATCCGCCGCGACGCCCGCCTTCTGTTTCGTAAGTACCCTGCCGTTGATTTGGCGATTTCGGACGAAGAATTGATGTATGCCGCCCTCGTCGAGGCTCGCAAGGCGATGGCAATGGACGAGGTGCCGATCGGCGCCGTGGTTGCCGTCGAGGACGAGATTGTCGCGGCGGCATTCAATCAGCCGATCTCGACCGTCGATCCGACCGCCCACGCCGAGATTCGCGCACTTCGTGCGGCGGCGCAGAAGATCGGGAACTACCGGCTGACCGGCGCCACGCTCTGCGTGACGGTCGAGCCATGCGCGATGTGCGTCGGCGCGATCGTCCATGCGCGTATCGGCACCCTGATCTATGGCGCACCCGAGCCAAAAACCGGCGCCGTCCGTTCGACAATGAAGTTGATCGATGATCCGAGCTGGAACCATCGGATCACGGTGGTGGCCGGCTTGATGGCGGACGACTGTCGAGCGCTCGTGCAGGAGTTTTTTCAGAAGCGACGAATCCAACGGTAGCGCAGGGCTTTAGCCCTGCCTTCGATCCAGCAACGGTGGCGCAGGGCTTCAGCCCTGCTTTGTGTATAGGTAAACGATTGGCTTTGAAACAGCTCGCTCTCGTGGCGATTCTGTCGGCGGCACTCTCTCCAGTGTTCGCGCAGGCCCCTGACACCGAGCGAATCCGTTCGGCGTTCCTGAAGATGATTGACCGGCCGCGTGTGGCACTCGAGCCCGAAAGCCGCCCGCGTGTCGATTCCGGCATCTATCGCGCCGAGCGGTTCACATTCGCGTCCGAAGCCGGCGAACGCGTGCCCGGCATCTTTTTGAAATCAGTCCGCGCGACGGATCGTCGGCCGGTGGTCGTCCTCCTTCATGGCACCGGCGCGAGGAAGGAAGAGCTGCTCGCGACGATGAGGACGCTCGCCGATCGCGGCTTTGCATCTGCCGCGATCGACAGCCGGCATCATGGCGAGCGCATCAGAACGGGATCGGGCAACGATCAGTACTTTGCCGCAATGCTCGAGACCTACCGCACGGGCAAAGGCGGTCCGTATTTGTACGATACCGTGTGGGATGTGATGCGGCTGGTGGACTATCTCGGGACCCGTACGGATGTCGATCCCAAACGGGTCGGCATCATGGGCATCTCGAAGGGTGGCACCGAAGCGTACCTGGCGGCCGCGGTCGATCCGCGAATCATGGCAGCCGTGCCCGTTATCGGCGTGCAGGGCTTCCGCTGGGCGCTCGACAACAATCAGTGGAAGCCGCGGATCAACATGTTCGCACCGCCGGTCGAGAGCGCAGCGCAAGACGCGGGCGTGAAGGAGATCGACGCCGCATTCGTGCGCCGCTTCTACGATCGCGTCGTGCCCGGCATCTACAACGACTACGATGCGGGATCGATGCTCGCGCTCACCGCGCCGAGACCGGTGCTCGTCATCAACGGCGACTCCGATCCGCGCACGCCCCTGCCTGGAGTGCAGGAGGCGGTCGCTGTGGCTCGAGCGGCATATATAAGGATGGGTGCCGAGGAGAAGCTCGGACTGTATCTACAGCCTAGCGCCGGCCACGTGTTCACGCCGGTCGCCGAACTTGTGATGGGTGACTGGTTCGCCAGGTGGTTGACGCCGTGACGCCTCACGGCGTCTTGAACCTGTCGTCGATTTCCACCTGATACCCGCTAGCCAACCGATTCGATTCGTTCGCCATGCCGACGACCGCCATCAGTTCGGCGAGCATCGCGTCGGTCATTCCGGCCTTTCGCGCCGCCGCGGTGTGCGATGCGATGCAGTAGCCGCATTGGTTGGTGGCACTGACCGCCAGGTACACCATTTCTTTCGTCAACGGATCCAGCGCACCAGGCGCCATGATGGCCTTGACGCTCTGCCACGTGCGGCCGAGTGTCGCCGGATCGTGCGCCAGCGCTTTCCAGAAATTGTTGATCCAGTCGGTCTTCCGGGTCGCCATGATGTCGTCATAGATGGCGCGCACGTCCGGTGATGCCTGCACGTACTCGATCAATCCAAGCGTAGCCATGTGTCAACTCCCGTGGGTAGTATGGCCCGCAACCGCGGTTGTGCGACGGAGTTCGATACGCTCAAGTCGATGAGTCGAGGGACGCCGGGCTGGGTGTCCGTGTCGCGTTTTCCTGGCCTCTTCTTTGACATCGCCCCCTTTTGGGTGTATCCATGCGCAGACTGCAGTGATTCCGGAGAGGAGATCGGTATGAGGACGACTCGAATCCTTTGCTTGTGCGCGTTCGTCGCGCTGTTCATCGCCTGCGTTCCCAGCATGGCCCAAGCCCAGAGTGGCGCCGGTGCCGTCACCGGCCTTGTTACAGACGAGACGGGCGGCGCGCTGCCCGGCGTGACAATCACGGCGACGAACCAGGCGACGAGTGTCGACTACACCGGGACGTCGAACGCCGCCGGCAATTACACGATCGAGGCACTTCCGGTCGGCACATATCTGGTCAAGGCCGCGCTCTCCGGCTTCCGGACGTCGACCACACCCATGTTCGCGCTGGAGGCGAGGCAGATCGCGAGGCTCGATTTCAAGTTGAGCGTTGGGGCCTTGCAGGAAACCGTCCAGGTCGTGGGTGTCTCGCCGATCCTGCAGACTGAGACGCCGACCGTCGGTGAGGTCATCTCGGGCAACACAGTCCAGTCGCTGCCGCTGAACGGCCGCAACATCGGCCAACTCGCGCTGCTGCTCACGGGGACGACCACCTACAACCCGCGCGGGTTCACGAACATCGGCAGCATCAACATGAATCGCCCGTTCGTGAACGGCAACCGCGAGCAAACCAACAACTTCACGGTCGACGGTTTCGACGTGAACGAGACGATCGACAACCGCGTCGCCTTCCAGCCGATCCCCGACGCCGTCGCCGAGATCAGCGTGGAAACGAATAACTACCCGGCCGACGTGGGGAACGTTGGGGGCGCGATCGTCAGCAGCGTCCTAAAGTCGGGCTCCAACGCGTACCACGGCAACGTGTTCGAGTTCTACCGGAACAGCAAGTTCGACGCGAACACGTGGGAGAACAATCGCTCGGGCGCGCCAAAACAGGAGCGCAAACAGCACATTTACGGCGGCACGCTCGGAGGTCCGATTTCGCCGGGGCGTCTGTTCTTCTTTGGCGACTACCAGCATTCGCGCCAGGATGCCCCCGGGTTCGGCACCGCATCGGTCGCGCCGGAAACGTGGCGCCGTGGCGATCTGTCGAGCGTCGCAACGGTGATTCGCGATCCGATCAGCGGATTGCCTTTCCCGAACAATCAAATCCCCCTCAACCGCATCAGTGCCACTGCACGACGTCTTCTCGACGACGTGACCAATTACCCGCTGCCGAACAGAAACGTGCCAGGCGTCAGCGGGAACTACGTCGGGGAGACGCTGCTCAAAATCCGCGCGCACCAGGGGGACGTCCGACTCGACTGGAACGCCTCGAACGACAACAAGTTCTTCGGACGCTATTCGTTTGCCACCTACGAGGATCGGCGCGACAGGACCACATTCCCGCTCAGTTTTGCAGCGCGGAATGATCAGCCGTTTCACAACGTCGGCTTCAACTGGAATCGCATTTTCGGCCCCGAGATCATCAACGAGCTGCTCGTGGGATTCAGCAGGACGACGGTCATCGGCCAGACGCACGACTGGGCGGGCATTGGTTCGGGCAACGCGACGTATGGCATCGCCGGCGGTCAGCCGATTCCTGGCCTCAGCCAGATTGATTGGGCCAGCGGTCTCACCCTGCCCGGCGCCATCGCAACCGACTCCGATACGCTCGCGAAGACGTATCAGCTGAACGAGAAGCTCACCTGGATCGTCGGACGTCACACGATGAAGTTCGGCGGTCAGTTCCTCCGCTACAACCAGCGGCGCTTCTATGCCGGCAACAACGGGTTGCTTGGGTTCATCAGATTCAACGGTACCTTCACAGGCTATCCGTTCGCCGATTTCCTCCTCGACAGGGTATCGGGCAAGGGGCGTGGCGGCGGCGATCCGAACGACCCATGGACGCACCTGCAGAACCGCACCTCGCTTTTCGCGCAGGACGACTTCAAGCTGGCATCCACGCTGACGCTGAATCTGGGCGTACGGTGGGCGTACACGTCGCCGCTCGTGGAGAAAGACAACCGCCAGTCGAACTTCAACCTGGTCACGGGCGAGCAGATTTTTGCCAGCGACGGCAGCATCGAGGACCGGTCGCTTTACAAGCCGTATTACAACGGATGGGAACCGCGCCTGGGCGCGGCGTGGCGGCTCGCTGAGCGATGGGTCGTTCGAGGCGGCTACGGGATCTCGCAGTTCATGGAGGGCACGGGCGCGAACCTGCGTCTGCCTCTCAATCCGCCGTTCTTCTTCGAATCGGCTGTAAATTACGACGGCACGACGGGAGCGGGAAGCCTGAGCTCCGGCTTTGCGGGATTGGTGGCAGGCACGACACCCACGGGCAACGTGCGCGCCTACGATCCGAATCTTCGGCCGCAATTCAGTCAGCAGTGGAATGGGTTCGTTGAGTACCAGTTGACGTCCTCGATGTCGGCACAGGTCGGCTACGTTGGTCACCACGCCGATCACCTCGTCACACCCGTCGAAGGAAACCAGGCGCTGCCGGGCGTGGGCGATCCATTGACGTGGACGCCCAGGGACGCGCGACGGCCGCTCAATAAAGTGTTTCCGCTTGTCACGACCATCGCAACGACTGCCGCACGATCGGGAAGCCGGTACAACTCCATGCAAGCGAGCGTGAGACAGCGCATGCAGAACGGCGTCGAGTTCCTGGCCTCGTACACGCTTGCCAAAGGCACCACGAACAATCGCGGGTTCTATGGAGTGGGTGGCGGCAGCGGTTTGCAGGGTGTCACGGGTGCGACCGAAGGCGCGTACTGGCAGAACACCTACGACCCCGAGGCGGAATGGGGACCGATGTTCCATGACGTGCGCCACAACATGATTCTCTCGGGCACCTACGACCTGCCGTTCGGGACCGGACGGCGATGGGGGACAGACTGGTCTCATGTGACCAACGCCATCATTGGCGGCTGGCGACTCGGCGGTATTTTCCAGGTGCGGTCAGGACTTCCAGTGACGGTGACGGATGGTCGTGCCCGGTCGCAACAGGGTGACCGCGGCTCCGAGCGGCCGAACTGCGTCGGTGATTGGAAACCGAGCGATCAGTCGATCGGCCACTGGCTCGATATCAACGCCTTTGCCGTTGTACCGCTCGGAACGTTCGGCAATTGCCCCGTCGGTGTGGCGCGCGCACCCGGCTATACGAATGTCGACATGGTGCTCTCGAAGAATTTTGCGGCAGGAGGCGCGCGATATGCCGAGTTCAGGATCGAAGCGTTCAACGTGTTCAATCACCCGAGCTTCGGGCCACCCGCGCGCGACATCTCGGTGCCCAACACGTTTGGGACAATCACGACGACAGTGAGCGCTCCACGGGTGGTCGAACTCGCATTCAAGTTCTACTTTTAGTCGGGACCGCGTGCTTCACAGGAGAACAATGACGCCGAGGCCAGTCGCCAGAATTGCAGCCGTCGCGACAACGATTGGAGGTTTCAGCGCCGACGCGCCCAGCGTCATGACCATGCCACATTTCACGACAGTATTGGTGACGGCGGCGATGACGATCGCATTCGCCGCCATACTCGCATTACCGGTCCTTGCGGAGTCGGCCATGGACAGCGCAATCGCATCGACATCTGTGAGCCCGGCGAGCGCGGCCACGACGTAAATGCTCTGGGCTGGCAGGTTCTGCTGGACGACCTTCACCAGCAGCATCACCGCGGCGAAGAAAGCCGCGAACTTTGCCGCTGCGGTCAAGCTGAACGGATTCGTGACGGTTAGTTCGTGGCTGACGCCGCTCTGCGATGTGGCGTGACGGCGAAAGTAGATCCAGGCGAACAAGGCTGCGACCACCTCCATGGCCCCGAATGGGGCCAGTATGGACGCGACCAGCGCGGGATTGACGATCAGGACCTCGATCACGACGCGCGCGAACATGATGCACCAGGCGAGAATGATGCCGCTGGCGAGTGCGTAGTGCGCCGAAGCGCCGGCGCGCTGATGACTTTGTCGAACGAAAGAGAGAGTCACAGCGGTCGAAGACACGAGTCCGCCACTGATGCCGGTGAGAGCGATCCCTTTGTCACTCCCTAGCCAACGTGTAGCTGCGTAGCCGACCAGCGACAGGCCCGAGATCAGCAGCACTTGCAGCCACATGGAGTAGGGATTGAGTGCTCCCCAGGGATCGATGGTGCGGTTCGGCAGCAGCGGCAGGACAATGAAGGAGGCGATCAGCAGACGCAGGCCTGCATACACGTCATCCCAACCGAGCTTCGCCACGGCCCCGTGCAGCGGTTGCTTGTAGGCCAGCACCGCGGCGGTGGCGATCGCGAGGCCCACTGCGAGCGGCGTGTGGCCGATGGTCGCCATCGCCCCGAGCAGGAACGTGGCGATGGCGGCAACCTCGGTGGTGAGCCCCAGCTCGTTCTGTTTCACGCGAGTCTCGCGGATGTAGCCCGCCAGCACGAGTGCCGTCACAGCCACCAGCGAGCCCACGAGGAGCCACGGCATGGTCGCGGCCTCGGATATCCAGCCCGCACTGGCCCCGACAAGTGCAATCAGGATGAAGGTGCGCAGCCCGCCCGTGGCTCCGTTGCCGTCTTCAGCCTTGCGCTTCTCGCGCTCGATGCCGATCAACACGCCGATCAGCAGAGCCGTGGCAAAGTCTCTGACCGTGTTGAAATCCAGTGCGGGATTCACGTCAACCGGCTCACGATGATTATTCCAGTTTTTCTCCTTTGGTGGCCGACAACAGCGCCGCCACGTGCTGGTGGCGTTTTTTCAGCGCCCAGGCGAGTGGCACCGCCCACGGTGCGCTCGCGGCAACCGGGTCTGCACCGCGCTCGAGCAGAAGCTCCACCACTGCACGTTGGCCGCGACGTGCAGCCACACCCAGCGGCGTCGAACAGTATTCGTCGTCGACCGCGTCGATATCCGCACCGTGGTCCAGCAGGAGCAGCGCTTTGCGGAGCTCGCCTTCGGCGGCCATGTGGTGAAGCAGCGTAAACCGGTGCCAGTTCATGTGGTCGGGATTCATCCCGTGCTCCAGGAGGAAGGCGGCGGTCGCTTCGTGCTTGAAGTAATAGTACGGCGCCCACTTGCTGACGGGCGGCACGCGTGCGCCGAGACGCAGGAGCATCGCGAGGATGTCGTGGCGTCCGTCGCGCGCGGGGCCAGCGAGAATTCCATCGCCCCAGCCCGCTTCTTCGTCTTCGAGCCATTGAGGGTGGGCACCAAGCAGTCGCTCCGCTTCGTCCAGTTGTCCCGTCTCGATGAGCCGGGCCACGCGATCGCGGTCCGACGTCGACTGTTGACCACCGTGCGAGTGGAGCAATGCGGTCAGATCCTCGTCGCTCGCCGCCTGCGACATCGGCGTGCCGCTCGATTCCACCTGCGCGTTCGCGTCGGCCCCATGCGCGAGCAACAGGCGAACGATGTCGCGCTGCCGATCGTTCACGGCAATCCAGAGCGATAAACCGTGCGATGCCCCTTCTTCCGGCAGGTTCGGATCCGCGCCGTGCGCGAGCAGCAGACGTACCATGGCGAGGTCGCCCCGACGCACGACAGCCGACAGCACGCGGTGATGACAGGTATCTTCGAAGTTCGCGAGGGAGCGGTCACGCGCGAGCGCGTCACGCACGAAGGACTCGTCACCTCGTAAGGCCGCCACGAAAATCGTGTATCGAGCGCCATGCGACAGCAACAGGTCGGCGATCTCCGCGCGCGGACCAAGCTTGACCTGAAAGAACCAGTTGGGCATCAGGGCGCAGTGGAGAGGCTGATAGCCGTCGCTTCTGACGGCGTTTACGTCCGCTCCGGCGGCGAGGAGTGCCCGGACCACCGCCACATGTCCGTTCCGTGCCGCCTGGTGAAGGGCAGTATCGCCGGTTTCATTGCTCGTTCGAGCGAGCCCAGGTTGTCGGGCGAGCTCGCCTTCGACCGCGGCGACGTCTCCTTTCGCCGACAGCGCGATGAGCGCCGCCGATTCGGACGCAAGAGCGAAACGGCGCGAAAGCCGCCTGCGCAGGAGATCAGCTATTTCTTCGTGTTCGCGATCCTCCGCGAAGGTCAGCAATGATTCCTGGAACGGATAGCTTCGATATGCCGGGTCGGCCCCGCTGTCCAGGAGAAACTCCACGACGTCGCGATGGCCTTCGCGCACAGCGAAGTGGATCGGCGGCGTGTAGTTGTATTCGACCGTCGCCACCGTGGGGAAACGGGTGACGGCCCGTTTCACCGCATCGAGATCGCCGTCCCGCGCGGCGACAAACATGGCGAAGACATCGTCGGTCATTGCCTCGGTGCCATCGGGTAATCGGTAGCGGCGACCGGGCCGAAGTTCAATCGGACGAATCAGCGGCCGGCGCACGACATCGATGCCGGTGATGGCGTTGACGTGTCGCACCAGTTTTGGCCAGCTCTGGAACCCGTACTCGTGCGCAAGAGCCAGCTGCGCGTGTGCGAGGTTGATCTGAGCGTCGTGCGACGCGTGTTTCTTCGTCCGGATGCGTGTGAGTGCGGTCGCATCACCTGCGCGCGCGAGGCGCAGCAAGTCTTTGGCCTGTTTGCGGAGCTGTTCGAGCGAAGGACGATCGGGCAGGGACATGGAATCTCCTTTCACTTGCGCCCGCGTCCGCACGTCGGGCTGAAAGAAGATCAGGATGTCGATGGCCGATTTCACCCAGGTGGGCTCTGCCCTGCCCGCGGACGGGGTGCGCCCTGGCGCGCATCCCTATTTTTCTTGGGAGGGCCGCTCGCGTCAAGCGATTGGTAGTGGTCAAGTTTGAAAATAGCTGATCTCGCCGACCGATTGCGAAGAATGCGATACTGCTGGTATGCCCAAGCGCCAGAGCAGGAAGCCTCCGCGCGACGAGAACCAAGCCGCGTTTGCAGCGAAGCAGCGAGTCATCGCGTTAACGGAAGGCGACGAGACCACTGTGAAGCAACCGGCGAAGATTGTGCCGATGCGCCGCAGAAAGAATCCGGCCGCAGTCGCCTTGGGCAAGCTCGGTGGCCTGAAGCGTGCGAAGACGGTCAAGGACACCATCCCAGAGGCCAAGCGCATCGCGATTGCCAGCATAGCGGCGCGGGCACGATGGGCCAAGGCCCGAGGCGACGGTTAAGCCGTCGCCTCGGAAGTCTCGTCGGATTTGTCTTCAGTCCCGTTCTTGGCCGTGCCCTTCGTCTTGGGCCGGTAGTTCGGATACCACTCGGCCAAGGCCCAGTCACCCTGCATGTTGATGATGTCGCCTACCTGCTTCTGACGGCGCGCCAAGATGCTGTAGACGGTGTTGTACTTGCCGCGCGGCAGTCCGCCCTTTTCAAGAGCATCGATCACGCTCTGTGTCGATTCCTTCTGGCGAACCGACTCCAGGTATTTCTTCGTCGCGTCGGGAATGCTCATCTTCAGGAACGCGCCCGGCTTGACGCCACCGCCAGGGCCGCCCGTGGGGACGATGCCACCGCCGCGCGCAATCCGCTCTCGAATGAAATCGGCGTGCGTCTGAAGCTTGGCGATTTCGGCTTCCACTTCCGCCAACGCCGCCGCCCAATCCACGCCGTGTTCAGTGCTCATAACGTCTCGCTTTCTACAGTCCAGAATGCGGTAAAATCTAACGTGAACGGGGGGATCGGCCTGGGACTGCTCCGCCCCCCGCTACACGCGCCTAGGGGGTTTCCCTTACCTTCGCCCTTTCGAGGGGCGCGACCGTCTCATCTCTACCCGCCTTTCCCGTCAGCCAGCTTGCTCCTGGCTGACGGGACAAGTATATAGCACATCATATGGCAGCGCACAAAAATTCTTTATGGACGTGCCATATTTACTTGACAGTGCCCTACCGCTAGAGCATACTACAGGCACCATGAATCAGTTGAGCACAGCGGAGCGGGCGCAGGTCGTGGCGGCTTTAGTCGATGGCGTCGGCATCAATGCCACCACGCGTATGACGGGCATCTCGAAACCAACCGTCCTAAAGTTGTTGGTGAAGCTGGGCGCGGCTTGTGCGGCCTATCAACACCGCGCAATTCGCAACGTCCGAGCGCGACGAATCCAAGTCGATGAAATCTGGCAATTTGTCTACGCCAAGGCAAAGAACGTCCCGGCTGAGAAACAGGGCACCTTCGGTTACGGCGATGTGTGGACGTGGGTTGCGATTGATGCCGACTCGAAACTCGTTCCTTCGTGGCGCATCGGTCCTCGTGACGCTGGCACGGCCTACGAGTTGATGATGGACCTTGCGAGCCGGCTACGGCATCGCGTGCAGCTCACGACGGACGGCCATCGTGCGTATCTTGATGCTGTTGAAGATGCCTTCGGCGCTGATGTCGATTACGCGGTGCTGCAAAAGCTCTACGGGTCAACGCCAGAGAACGAAACCCGCTACAGCCCATCACGCATCATCGGCGTGCGCTCGGAGATCATAAGAGGCGAGCCCGATCCGAAGCACATCTCTACGTCGTTTGTTGAACGGCAGAACCTCACGATGCGCATGTCGATGCGCCGCTTTACCCGGCTGACGAATGCCTTCTCAAAGAAGCTGGAGAACCACGCGGCCGCCGTCGCCTTGCACTACATGCACTACAACTTTGGGCGGATTCACAAGACGTTGCGCGTAACGCCAGCGATGGCGGCCGGACTAAGCAACCACGTCTGGTCACTTGAGGAAATCGTAGGACTGCTGGATTCGGCCGACGCTAGAGGGGCCGCGTGAAACTTGACCACTACCAAGCGATTCGGACGGCGGGCCGGGAAGCTCGGAATCAAGTAAAATAGAAAGTTCTGCACCACGGAATCCTCGCGCGGAGAGGTACCGAAGTGGTCGTAACGGGGGCGCCTCGAAAGCGTCTTGTCCCGTAAGGGGCACGTGGGTTCGAATCCCACCCTCTCCGCCAACCTTCGCTTGCTTGAGTTGTCGCAGGCGCAAGCTACGGTTGGCAAGCCATGGGAAGGTTGTCCACCGTAGCGCGAAGCGCGAAGGTGGACCTCACTCCTACCCTTCGCTCGCGCCGCTCGCTCGTTGGCGGTTCGGGTGCATTCTAGGCTTCGTAGCCAAGAGCGGGCAGATTTCCGGAACCTCGAAACTGGTCCTGTCGGCTTCGACGCAACATTCGTTCAACGCGGCGGCGAATAATTCTCGCCTCTCGCAGCAGCCGTTCCAAATGCGTCGCAAGCGTGTGTACCGTTCCATACTTGTCGAGGCGACGACCGTTTCCTTAGTGTCCATGCGTCGTTCACGGTTCCGGTTCACGCTATCACCTAGAGCACAATTCATGCCTCCGAATCGGACAATGCTGTGCAATCCGTCCCGCGTGCCGAATAGGACGTCTTGTATCAATTGCCGCCGGGCGGAATTGGTGCGGTTCGAGGTCGTGCTAAAAGGCCTAGAGACCTCACTATCGTTCTATTGTGGTCATTGCGAGACGACTCGGCAGCGGCAAGCCGCCGACATTGTCAAAACGTCAATGAAAAGAGTGGCGGTCGGAGACTCGGCTCGAACGCCAACTGACCAAAAGATCATCGGTGGTTCGATCGAGACCAGAACGGGGCGGTTAAGTCTGGCGGACCATTCAGATACGCCTTTATCCGAAGCAAAGTCAGCGTGTGCGTCGCATTACTGCCCGAACTGCGGCAGCATCAGCGTCGGCGCACAGCGCCACATCGTCGGTGGGTCGGTGGTCACCGATTGCCATTGACGGATCTGCAATTTCTCTTGGCAGTTGCGAGACACCTCTGCGCGCTGAAGTGACGTTCGTAGTGTGTAAGCACCGTGCCATAAATCAGCGCAACGCGAAATAATCACACGAAGGCCTCGTGCATAACCATCTCGGTTGATATCGAAGTCGCTCACGCCCGTTTCCGTTGTTGAGCGATCCTCGCTCAGCGACCAGGACAGGCCAGCGGTCGCGATACACCATCGCAGCGCCGCACCATGGGCATGGGCCCCCAGGACCGATTCGCTGCCGCGGGTTCGCGGAGCCGTCCCACAGCGAATCAGCGTCGGTATGATGCTGAAGACTCGCCGCGTCCAGTGACGGAGAACCGAGTGGCCGAGATAGCCGCAGAAGCCGTAGAATCTCCGCCTTCAGTACGTTATCTGGTACTGGCTTTTCGAGGAACGTATTGGCTCCTGCCTTGACGGCAACGTCCCCATCCTGTGGCCGCGACACGTCGGTCAGAACAATGATAGGTACAGTCGAGGTACGCTCGTTGTTCCTCAATCGACGTGTTAACTCCAAGCCGCTTATGGAACCGCCAATGCGAACGTCGGTCGCAACAATATCGATTCGGCTTGTGGTCGCGATTTGATAGGCAGCTATGAAAGTCGCTGCTTCAATCGCCTGATAGCCAGACCCGCGGAGAGTGCGCGCGTACAGTTCGCGCTCGTCCAGCGCGTCATTTACCAGCAGAACTGATGGCGTCAACAGAGCTCTGGTCGCCATACATTCCGTCCTCGGGGCTCGCCATGAGGGCGAGATCTGAATCATCCACCCCTTTGTCCAAGGCGGGATTGCCCTTAGCCTGTGCCTGCAACACCGGCGAGGCGATGAGGACGAAAAAGGCTCCAGCGATGCTTCTTTGAATAATGTTCATGTCGTCCTCCTTTCGCCGAAGCGCCTGTTCGGTTAGAGGCAGATCGCAACTTCACTGCCAGCCGGCACTCATGGATAACTTGCGCCGTTTCGAGCGTTTCGCTCACCTCGTCGCCTGCCGGGCCGCATCCACGTGCATGAACGCCACACAGCGGGGCACTTTGCCACATCTCGGGATCTCACTTGTCGGGCTCGTCGCCCAACTTGATTCCGTATCGCTCGGCCATTCGATAGAGCGTGCGTCGGTCGATCCCGAGGACCTCCGCCGCTCGCGTCCGATTGCGGCCGACCGCTCGAAGCACGTGTTCGAGGTAGCGGCGCTCCACGTCCTCGAGTGTGGGGAGATCTTCAAATAGTCCGGCAGGTGTGTCGCGGCGGCTGCTCTGCAGCAGGGTTGTGAGATCGTCGGGTCCAACGACTGAGCCCCGGCTGAATAAAACGATGCGTTCGATGGTGTTCTCAAGCTGGCGAACGTTGCCGGGCCAGTCGTGCGCCAGCAGCACATCGAGCGCACCAGACGAAAACTGGATTTGTCGACCTCCGCGCTTGCACGCCGCCTGTAGGAAGGTGGCGATGAGAAGCGGGATGTCGTCCCGCCGCTCCCGGAGTGCCGGAAGTCTGATCACGATGACGCTGAGGCGATAGTACAGGTCGGCGCGAAACTGCTGCTCCGTGGCGGCTCGCTCAAGATCGCGGTTGGTCGCCGCGACAATGCGGTTATCAACTTTGATGGGGCGGCTGCTGCCGACCGGGCGAACTTCCCCCTCCTCCAGGACCCGTAACAGCTTCACCTGAAGAGGCGGCGATGTCTCCCCGATCTCGTCGAGGAACACCGTCCCACCCTGCGCTTGCTCGAAGATTCCTTTCGTGTCGGCCACCGCGCCTGTGAATGCCCCGCGCGTGTGGCCGAACAGCTCGGACTCGAGCAACGTCTCCGTAATCGCTCCGCAGTTGATCGCCACGAACGGACGTGCTGCCCGCTGGCTGTTGCGGTGCAGCGCACGCGCCACCAGCTCCTTCCCGGTGCCGCTCTCGCCCACGATCAGCACGGGGACGACGGAATCAGCGGCGCGAGCAATCTGGTTATACACGGCCAACATGGCCGGCGTGCGTCCAATGAGCTCGCCCGATGGCAGATCCACGGCTGGAGTTTGAGCGACTGTCCGCGGTCCCGTTTGGTCGAGCGCGCGTTGAACCGTTTTTTTGACCTCCTCGATGTCGAACGGCTTACTGATGTAGTCGAATGCCCCCGCCCGGACCGCTTCGATGGCGGTCTCGAGCGTGCCAAATCCGCTCACAAGTAAAACTTGACCGCTTGGATTCACAGCTTTGAACGCGCGCAGCACGTCGAGACCGCTCAGCGAGCTGTTCAGGTTGATGTCGCAGACGACCAAGTCGAACGGCTCGGAGCGCGCAAGGTCGAGGGCCCGGTCAGTCTCAGCCGCGAGCTCGAAATCCCGCCCTGGCGCGGCGAGCACTTCCGCGATGAACCGACACGTGTCGCGGTCGTCGTCAACGATGAGAATTCTCGGCATGAGCGATATCCGAGTGCGAAGGTATTTCCTGCGCCGCCGGGAGGTCGATCGTGAAGACGGCTCCTGGGCCCGGCCGATTGTCCACGCGGATCGTTCCCCCATGGCTGACGACGACTTGTCGGGCAATACTCAACCCCAAGCCTGAGCCTTTGCCTTGCGCTTTCGTGGTCACCCACGGGTTGAAGATCTGAGTCAACAGCTCAGGTGGAATCCCGCTGCCGGTGTCTTCGACCTCGAGACGGAGCCGATCGTCCACTCGCGCAAGGCGGAGTGTGAGTTTTCCTCCGGAGGTCATGGCGTCGACGCTGTTGGAGATGAGATTGAGAACCGCCAGTTCCAGTTGGACCGCATCGGCCAGGAGATCCAGTGTCTGGTCCGGCGCCACCACCTCCACCTGGACGCCAGCGTCGTCGAGCATCGGGCCGGCCATTTGGCACACACGCCTTACCAGTGCGCCGAGGTCCGTTCGCTCGTGCGGGATGGCTGGTGAGCGCGACGAATCGAGTGCTGCGCGCACGATCGCTGTCACTTTGGCGACTTGATCTTGAATGGCTTTCAGCCGATCGACCGACGCAGATTCCGGTGGTGACGACTGAATCAGCAGCTGAACATACCCGGAGATCAGATTCAACGGGGTTCCAATCTGATGGGCCATATTCGCCGCCGCCTGCCCCAAGGCGGCTAAGCGCCCGGCCCGAGCGAGTTCCTCGCTCAGCATGGCCATCTCATGATGGCTGTCAGCGATTTCCACACTTTTCTGCCGGAAAGACTCGGTGGCCGCCTCGACACGCAGGTCCACACCTTCGGTCAGGCGTTCGAGCCCTTGGAGGATATCGTTCAGTCCCCGTGCGATGACGCCGATTTCGTCCAGACCGTCGATGGACACGCGGGCGTTCAATTGGCCCGCCGCAACCCGCTGCATCGTCTCATGCATGTGCGCGAGTCGTCGATACACCAGGAGCCGTGCCGCTTGATCGACCAGGAGCGTCACGAGCAGGATGCCGCCTACGGCGAACCAGAATGTCGCCGCTACCTGACGCTCCGCCATGAGCCACCACAGCGCACTGATCACGACGGCGGCAATGGCGGCGACGATGAGGCTGAACCTGACTCGAAGAGGGAGTTTGGACACGAGACTCGTGTGAGGCGCGTCAGGCCCCACCTGATAGCCGGCAACACCTGTACCGCCAGCGATAAGCCCAGAAAATGCGCGAGGCGGCATTGTCGATCACGAAAGCGGCCCAATTTCCATTATGCGGTGAACGAGTCGCGGAACGGGCCGCGCCCGTTGGGGCGAAATGCCCCACGGTGTGGCGTTCATGCGTGGCTGAACCGTTCCTCACAGCTCATAACTGCAGATAGATGCCGGTCTACGCAACTTGCCGCACGGGAATCGAAGTTGCATTTTCCGCGCGACAGTGAGCTCCTTGAGACCGAGTTCACTGATCATTTTAAACATGCGTCGGGCTCATGCCCTGACGCTTCTCAAGAAAGGAGAGGTTTCGATGCTGAGTATGACTCGTTGGACGCCGTGGACTGAGCTCGCTGGTGTGCACCGCGACCTCGACTCGCTCTTTAATCGGGTGTTTGGCGAGACGGTTCGCCCCTATAGCGGTGAGGTATTCACTCCAGCTGCTAACGTGCGGCGGGATGGGGACACGTGGAAGGTGTCGCTGGCACTGCCGGGCATTTCCCCGGAAAAAGTTGACATCGATGTCGTCGGCCGGTCGCTCCGGGTGCGCGGTGAGCGCACCGCAGACGAGAAGGCCGAACCCGTCATCGGCGAAATCACCTACGGCCGGTTCGAGCGTGAGTTCACGCTGCCAGAAGAGATTGACGCGCAGCACGTGCAGGCGACGTATCGCCACGGCATGCTCGAACTGGTCCTCCCACTGGCCGAGGGGGCGAAGCCGCATCGGATTGCTGTGAAAGCGGCATTGGAGGACAAACAGCTCCACGCGGCGTAGCCGCGGGCTGTATCGCGACGGCCGACGCAAGCAGGTCCGCCGCGGGACTCAATCGTTTATTCGAGACTCTTGCAGAAAGGAAGGTTTCCTATGCGACCCGTAGTGTGTGTGAGTGTGCTTCTCGCAGCGTGCGCCATCCTCGCCGCACCGGCCGCTGCGCAGAGCGGACAGGATCCGTGGATGCTCAATGCGCAGGTTGGCCCGGCGTTCGGGACCTTCGGCACGACGCCGAACTTCGACGTGAAGGCCGGCTACACGTTCGTCGAGAAGCTATCGCTCATTGGTGAGTTTGGTGGTTTGTCGCATGCAGAATTTAAGAAAGCGGCATTTATCGCGCCGGCCGTGAATGTCCCTCCTGTGTTCGCCGACTCGAAAATCCATGTGAATGGCTATCACTACAACGCCAATCGTCATGGTGACTCCGAAGACCTGGGATCGGGTCACGCCGTACCTCACCGGTGGTTTCGGCGCTTTCACAGGATCGACGGTGGCGCGGTACAACGTTGGTCCCACCTGGCAGCGGCGGTATCGAGTCGACCACGAACTTTGCGACGAACGTGGGCGGTGGGATTTCATATCGAGCAAACCGGTGGGTCGGAGTCAATGCGGACTACCGGCACTTCATCGTGGCTGCTGATGCAACCGGCCACGTCAACCGGTTCACGACGGGTATCTCGCTGTTCGTCAAGTAGGTCGCACATGAATGGGAGCGCTCAGGCAGGCCGCTTGAGCGCTCGGATTGGACGCTTTCGCTCTGTGAGCAACGGTTGTGGATCGACGGAGGTAACCATGATTCGAATGGGGACCGAGCGTGGGAGTCTTCAGTCTGGTGACGAGCGCGCTCGCGGCTGCCCAGGCATACGCACCAGTCGTGACGATGAGCGTGACGTTGCCAGACGGACGGACGCAGGAGCTGACCGCCCCGGAAAGCGGACTCGCGACGGTCAGCCTCAAGGACGGCACGGAATACGGCTTCCAGCCGACCATTCAGGACAGCATGCCGTGGAATCGGATTGTCGTGACGATCTTCAGGATGGCCACCACGAACTCGCCGACGCAAATCCTTGGAGAGGTCGAACTCAAAAGAGGCGGTCCGGCGGCTGATTCGAAGACCAATCCATCGTTCAAGGTGGCTGTCCCGAACGTGTCGCTGCCAGCACACAGAAGAGTTCATCAAAGTCTGTGAGATGCGTGATA
This sequence comes from Vicinamibacterales bacterium, assembly GCA_963761975.1. GTDB lineage: Bacteria > Acidobacteriota > Vicinamibacteria > Vicinamibacterales > JAMQPK01 > JAMQPK01. Next base: position 49,327 of record CAVXIR010000006.1, on the reverse strand, counting down.
CCTGTGAGCCCACCAGCTCACCAACAGGAGGACCAAACATGCTGAGACGCGTTGTTTTCTTGGCCTGCTCGGTTGCTCTGCTCGCCTGCGTGATGGCCACGCCGAGCACCGCGCAGACCCTCGACAAACGGACACTGTTTACGTTTAGCGGCCCTGTCTCGATGCCTGGGGTCACGTTGCCTGCGGGCAGGTATCTGTTCCGACTTGCCAATCCTGATTCGGGACGGAATGTCGTCCAGGTGTTGAATGCCGACGGCACAAAACCATATGGAATGTTCTTCGCTATGCGGGCGGAGCGCTTCGAGCCGGCCTCCACTGCGGAGGTCCGCTTCATGGAAACCGCCGCGGGCATGCCCGCCGCCATCAAGACCTGGTGGTATCCCGGCGAGCGGAGTGGCTATGAGTTTGTCTACCCGAAGGAGCAGGCCCGCCGGTTGGCGCAAGGCGCCAGCCAGCCGGTGCTGACGACACAAATCCAGACGACAACGACCGAACAGACGAACACGGGTGATCTGACACGCATTTCCTCGGCGGGTCAGGAGACCAACGTCAGCGCGGATGCCACACCGACCACCTCGACTCCTGGCGGCACAAGCCAGCAGGGGGAGATCGCGTCATCCAGCGTGTCGATTGCCAACGCGACCATCCCGGCGCGGATTGATGCGAGTCCGGCGGCCACGACCGCGCAACCCGCACAACGCACACGTGCATCGTTGCCACAGACTGCCAGCATGATGCCGGTCGTCGCAGTGGTCGGCTGCTTGGCGTTGTTTGCCGGCATTGGTTTGTGGGCGTGGCGCTGCGCTCGAGCATAGATGTTTTCAAGAGGGGTGTGACGCGCGTGCTGCGCGTCACATTTCATTCGCCCATGTGCTCAAGACGGTCTGGATTGATCGGTGCGTTGCTGCTTCTCCTGCCGCTTTCCGAGACGGTTGCGCAAGATCGGCCGCTCTTTTCCACTGAGTCCGATCTGGTCGTGGTCCACGCGACCATCAAGGATCGTGGCGGCGCGTACGTGACGGGTTTGACGCGCGACCACTTCGCCATTCTCGAAGACGGCCGGCCTCAGAACGCCGCGCTGTTTACGACTGAGGATGCACCGGTCACAGTCGGTCTGCTCATCGATAGCAGTGGGAGTATGCAACCGAATCGAGAACGCGTGATCGCTGCCGCCGCGGCCTTCGCCAAGGCGAGCCATCCCAGCGACGAGCTGTTCGCCCTCGCCTTCAACGACAACGTCAGATCCGCATTGCCGCCGACGGCCCCGTTCACGGGCGATGTCGCCGTCTTGCAGGATGCCCTTACGAAATCGATTCGCGCGTATGGGCGTACGGCACTATTCGACGCCATCGCAGCGGGTCTCGATTACCTCGGCCGTGGCCGTCACCAGCGTCGAGTTTTGGTCATCGTGAGCGACGGCGGAGACAATGCCAGTCGCACGACGTTTGACGAGGTCGTCACCAAAACACAGGCCTCAAACGCCGTTATCTACACCGTAGCACTGGCAGACCCGGTTGATCGCGACGCCAATCCAGGGCTGCTCAGGCGCATTGCGCAGGCGAATGGCGGCGAGATGTTCGCTCCGAGGGACGCCAGCGACATTACTGAAGTTCTGCAACGCATCGCTCAGGATATTCGCCACTCCTACACCCTCGGCTATGTCTCCACTAACGATGCCAGAGACGGTGTCTTCCGACAGATTCGTGTGATTGTTCAGTCACCGGAGCGTCGCCGACTGATCGTTCGCACGCGCAGTGGCTATCTGGCCGGTCTGCCAAAGCCGCGGAGGGCCGACGATGCACGCTGAGGCTCGCCGACGGTGGCTATGGATCGAACGGGGGCTGCTAGGACTCGGCCTCGGTTGCTCGGTCTGGTCTGGTGTCGTGTCACTGCACGCAACGCGCTACCAATACGAACAGCGAGCTGCCCTCGAACGAATGCGCGCAGTGGCGCCTGCCGTGATGAACGACTCGGTGGCGCTTCCCTCTGGCTCCTTGATCGGGTCGCTCGACATTCCACGGTTACGCCTGTCAGCGATGATCGCCGAGGGTGACGACGACGCCACGCTCAACATGGCGATTGGACATCTGTCTGACACGCCGTTGCCGTGGCACGAAGGCAACAGTGCGCTGGCAGGACATCGCGACACGTTTTTCCGGCCGCTTCAACATATCCGCGTCGGTGACGAACTGCGGGTTTCAACAGTCCGCGGCGACTTCCGATACCACGTGCGAGAGACGATGGTGGTGGGTCCGGATGACGTGTGGGTTCTCGATCCGACTGACCGACCCACGCTGACGCTCATCACGTGTTACCCGTTCAACTACGTTGGGAAAGCGCCTCGCCGCTTCATCGTGAGAGCCGAGCGGACAAGCACGAGTCTTCAGCCGTCGGAGTAGGGAAACAGGTGTGAACACCGGAATCGTAAGAAGGAGGTTTAAACCAATGATGCGCAGAGTTGTCATTGTCTTGTTGACTTTGGTTGTGTCGCTAGAGGTGGTCGGCCGCGCACAGTCGCCAGCCCAGACCAGCGCCCCCCGACAGCCAGGAGTGACCTTCAAAGCCGACGTCAATTTTGTCGAAATCCATGCCGTCGTCACCGATCAACGCGGGAATGTCATCAAAGACCTGGCGAAGGATGATTTTGAAGTGTTCGAAGACGGCAAGCCACAGACGCCGTCGGTTTTCTCGCTGGTGGACCTGCCCATCGAACGTCCCTTGACATCGTACGGGACGCAACCGGTCGAACCGGACGTCAGGTCGATCGCACGCAGCTTTGACGGTCGCCTCTACGTACTGGTGCTGGATGACCTGCATACGTCAGCACTGCGTTCGCAACTCGTGCGCGATGCGGCCAAGCGATTCATACAACAGTACGTTGGCGAAAACGATCTGGCGGCGGTGGTCCATACCAGTGGCCGGGAGGACGCGGCGCAGGAACTGACGGGGAATCGACAGTTCGTTCTCGCGGCCGTCGACAAGTTCTTCGGCCGGAAGCTGCCTTCCGCGACGGCCGAGAAGTTGGCGGTGCATCTGCGGGACGTCGATGGGACTCGCACTGAGTCATCGGACGGTTCGACGCAACAGTCACAGAGCCGGCGCGATCCGATCACCGATCCCTACGACGCTGAACGCGCCTTCAACGCGCGCCGCGCACTGGAACTGGTCAAGAACGTTGCCGAGCTGGATGACCGATATCCACGGCCGGCGGAAGGCGCTGATCCTCTTCAGCGAAGGGATCGATTACGACATCTACGATGTCTTCAACAACAGATCGGCGACGATCGTGATGCAGGATGCCCGGGACGCGATCGCTGCCGCACAGCGCGCGAACGTGGGCATTTATGCCGTCGATGCGCGGGGGCTGACTCAGCTGGGCGATGAAATGATCGAGATCGCCAGCCTGTCCGATAACCCGCAGTTTCAGGAGGGCACTCCGTCCGCGTTTCAGCGCGAGCTGTTGTTGGCCCAGGAGAGCTTGATCGCTCTAGCCGACGAGACCGGCGGGAGGGCAGTCGTCAGGACGAACGACATCCCGGGTGCGCTGGCTCGCATCGCACGCGAAAACAGTACCTACTATTTGCTGGGCTATCAAACCGATGCGAGTCGGTCTCCAGGCAGGTTCCGGAAAATCGATGTTCGTGTGAAACGGCCGGGCCTGCAGGTTCGCGTGCGGCGCGGCTACATGCCGCCCGATCGAGAAAGCGCTTGCGAAGAAGCGCGAGGCGGAAGCGAAGGCCGGCACGTCGCCTGCGCTGAGGGCGGCTCTGAACAATCCTCTGCCGATCGGCGATGTACCGCTGCGCCTCTTCGCCGCGCCATTCAAGGGTGCCGGCAAAGACGCGTCAGTCTTATTGGCCGTCGAGATCGACGGACGCGGATTGAAGTTCGAAGAGCGCGACGGACGGTTCAACGAAAAGGTGGAGGTCTCCGTCGTGGCAGTGGACTATCACGGCAACGTGCGCGGGACGGGCCGGCAAACGCTCGACCTGACGCTGAAACCCGAGACTCATCGGGCCGTGACCGGAAAAGGGGGAATTCGACTTCTCTCTCGGTTGGACCTGCCTCCTTCGCGCTATCAGATTCGCGTGGGGGTGCACGAATCGGTTGGCAGTGCGGTCGGCACCTTGCCCTTCGATCTGGAGGTTCCCGACTACTCGAATACGTCGTTTTCGCTCAGCGGCCTCGTCCTCACGTCATCGGCGGCTGGCGCGTTCGCGACCACAAAACCTGATGCCCTGCTCAAGGATGTGCTTCCGGCGCCCCCAGTTGCGACGCGAGTCTTCGATCCACAGGAGACGATCACGTTCTTGACCGAGCTTTACGACAATTCGAGTCGCTCATCCCACGCGGTCGACTTCGCCGCCACGGTGCGCGCCGCCAACGACGGACGGGTCGTCTTCAACATGCGCGATGAGCGTACGATTCAAGCCGGGAACGCAGTCCGCACAGAAGGGTACAAAGGCGAGATTGTGCTGAAGGATTTCGCGCCTGGTGCGTATGTGCTGCGCGTGGAAGCCAATTCCCGATCCGGCAACCAGTTCGCGTTCCGCGAAGTGCCGTTCGAGGTGAGTACCATCGCGCCACGGGCGACGACGGACTGACGAAGATGCCGCCCAGGACCACGACGACGGAACACGACGGAGGCCAGGGCTGATGGCAGCCCCGCAACTAGGCAATGACGTGCCCATACGTGAGTTTCTGAATGCCCTCGCGTCTGCGGACTCGACTCATGGCGCTGTGTCTGCGTCCGCGGTCGCGGGCGCCATGGGCACGTCGCTCCTCTTGATGGTTGCGGCGCTGCCCACAACGAGGTCCGACTCCATCGACGAGCGCACAGCGCTCATGCATGCCGGCATAGCGCTCGGCGAATTGCAGGAACAACTGATCGAAACGATTGAGACTGAAACGGCGGTCAAGCTGTTTGCTGCGCGTAATATGCCGCAAGCGAGCCAGGCGCAACGGTCGAAACGCGAAGCGCGCGATACAGCTCGCCTTGCGCGCCGCGGCAGACGTTCCGCTGGAAGTCATACGTCTGTGTGCACGCGGGTTAACGCACGCGCAGACGGTTGCGGCATCCAGCTGTCGTGCTGCAGGAAGCGAGGTGGAGCTGGCCGTCGCGCTGCTCCGCGTCGGCTTGACCGGCGCGCGGTCCAATCTGGAAGCAAGACTGAGCAGCCTGACCGACGTGGTGTACACGAAGGCGGTCGTCGAAGAAATTGCGCATCTCAGCGAGGAGGCGGCTGACTGCGGCGCGTGCCGCCGAGTTATCGGTGCAGGCTCCGCCAGCCTGATTGTCGTCGGAGCGAACCGGATGAATTACTACGTTTTGCTGGGCGTTCCGCAGGATGCGGATCCCGACACCATCCGGAGCGCGTTTCGCGCGCGAGCGCGACAGTACCATCCGGACGCTGGCGACGGATCCTCTGCCGCCAAGTTTCGTGAAATTCTTACCGCGTACGAAACACTGAACGACCCGAATCGACGAGGGAATTACGACCGATTCCTGCACAACAGACGCACACCGGTGCGTCTGGCCATCGAACCTCTGCGGCCGCAAGCCGTCGCGGAGCCGATGCTGAGCGAACGTAGTGTTGTAAGCGGGAATGCATTCTCGGAACCCCACGCACCGACACGCCTCATCGCACTAGTCGACGAGTTGTTTCGGTCGTGGGAGGAAGTGTTTTTTGGGGATCTCCGACCCAGGGGATCGTACTTGATCGACCGTCTGGTTTTCCGTCGCTGTGAGCGCGGAATGCGTTGACTTTGATTAGGAGGAGGGATTATGGCTATTGTCCGTTGGGATCCGTTGGGGGAGCTTACCCAACTGCAGGACCGTATCAATCGAGCGTTTTCCGATACGTATGGTCGCGGTTCAGGACCCACTCGTACTGATGAGGGTTTGATGACGACTGGCGCATGGGCCCCGCCGGTCGATATCTATCAAAACGCGGATCAGGAGCTCGTGTTGAAGGCCGAACTCCCTGACATTTCGCCAGAGGACATCGAGCTCAGCATCAACAACGACACGCTGACGATCAGCGGCGAGAAGCGGTTTTCGAACGAAGTGAAAGAGGATCAATTCCACCGCATCGAGCGGCGGTACGGCACCTTCAGCCGGTCGTTCTCACTGCCCTCATCGGTCGATGCCACGAAGATCTCTGCAGAGCACAGAAATGGCGTGCTGACCGTACGGCTGCCGGCGCGTGAAGAAGCGAAGCCGCGTCAGATCAAGGTTGACGTCCGTGGCTAGCGATCTTAGAGAATCGTGTCGGGGGCCCGGATGAACCGTGTGCGACGAGTGTGCGGAGATCGAGAACACACGAAGAAGCGATAGCAGGCGAGACCGAGCTACGGCGTTCTATTCCACACGTACAAGAAGGTCCGATCGCTGGCAGTGGCAACATGACGCCCGCATTTCCCAGACGCGCGATACAACGCCGCCCGCACCCTCTCCTTGCTGTCGTTCAGTTGAGAGAGCGGCACCTTCAGGGCGGCGCCGGCATCAAGTCGATCAAGATCCGAAAGGATTCTCGTCACGATGGTCCTATGTTTGTTATTTCGGCCGTGTGGCACTTCGGCCTGGTCGATGGGCTTGAAATTCAGCACATGTTTCGTTCGAGCTATACGCATCGAACTGCGAAACCTTAAAACAAACGAAACGTGTCAGGGCCAATCGATAAACGACCCGAAGTCTACGCAACCCTATCCACACAGAAAGTGCCGGAACCTCCAGCGGTTTCGGCGCAGCATTCGTTAGCGCAGCGCCGAACAATTCGGGCCACACGAAGCAATTTTTCCAATACGCCACCAGAGTGTGTAGCCGTTCCATGCCTGTTGATGCGACAAAGCGCCCACCATGTCCTTGTGTCGTTCAGCGCGCCGCTTTGCGTTGATCTTCGTCGCACAACACATGCCTCCCAATCCAATAATGGCTTGGCTTTATGCACAAGCGCGTATCGTTCACGACCCTTGGCAGTCTCATTTTGTTGCCATGAATCCGGGTCCATTGTCGGCAACCGAGCCCCCTGTCTGGCCACAACGCACTCCGCTCGCTTCATGTCGCTAACGCGAACCTCGAGGGCAGTAGTTCTGACCGTTCGCACGACGGTTCCCAGCTTTTAGATGGCGCATGCCGAATCGCTAGCGCGGATGGCGTTCACGCTGATGGCGCCATCGATGTCGGTCTCATAAGGTCGCGCAATAGATCACTGCCGTGCCGCTACTGCAGTTGAAGAGGTGTGAAGCGTCCCCGTCTCCGCGTGCTCAACGTGTCTCTACCACGGCATTCGTGCGGATCTAGAGCGTTTTCGACTTGTACATAGTACGGCCGTCGTGGTACTCCTCTCGTGGGAGGTCTGATGGCGCCGTATTCAATGGACTTGCGGAAGCGGGTGGCCAAGGCATGGGATGCCAATCCGGACGCCGACGCGATCGCGGCGAAATATGAGGTGAGTCGCGCGTGGGTGCACCGGCTGATCCAACGGCGGCGAGAGACGGGCTCGCTCGCGCCGCGCAAGCAGACGAAATTTCGGTCGCGCGTCTTGGCGGGCCGAGCCGATCGCCTCGCCGCGCTCATCACCGCCCGGCCGGATGCGACCTTGGCCGAATTGCGCGAGGCGCTGCCCACGACGGCCGCGCTCAGCACGCTCTGGTTGGAAATCGATCGGTTGGGGTTGACGGTTAAAAAAAACCGTACACGCCGACGAACAGCGTCGGCCTGATGTGGCGGCCGCCCGGCGCCACTGGCGCGAGACCCTGCCGCTGCGCGATGCGCGGCAGTACGTCTTCGTCGACGAATCGGGCGTGACCACGGATCTGTTACGCCGCTACGCCCGCAGCCTGCGCGGGACGCGCATTGGCGATCACACGCCGTGCGGCCACTGGCAGACGCACACCGTGGTCGCGGCGCTCCGCCCCACAGAACTGACCGCGACGGCCGTGTTCGATGGGCCGATCGACTCCGCCACCTTCCGCGCCTATGTCGAGCAAATCCTCGTGCCGACGCTGCGCCCGGGCGATGTCGTCGTGCTCGACAATCTGGGAGCCCACAAGCAACCCGAGGTGCGCGTGGCGATTGAGCAGGCCGGGGCGCTCCTGCGCTTTCTCCCGCCCTACAGTCCCGACTTCAACCCGATCGAATTGGCCTTCGCCAAACTGAAGGCGTTCTTACGCGCCGCGCGTCCGCGCACGTTCGATCACGTGTGCGAGTTGATGGCCGCCGCCCTCGCGCTCTTCATGCCCGACGAGTGCGCGAACTACGTCAGGCATTGCGGCTACCGCGTTACTACATGAAAATCGAAAACGCTCTAGCGGATCGTGAGGAAGCGAGAATGCCTTAAGTTCTTTGTTTTCAATGAGGGGGATCGGTTCGAATCCCACCCTCTCCGCCAGCCTTCGCTCGCGCGAACTGCACGCCGAAGCGTGAGCTTCGGCTCGGCAGGCCACGCGAAGGATGGCGTCTCAGACACGATGAGATCTCGCCGTAGCCTTGGCGAAGGCGGACGCATCCCACCCTCTCCGCCATCCTTCGCTCGCCTTCGGCAAGCTACGGCTAGGCAGGCGAGCCACCAGACCCACGAGGGATGGCCACGGGTGGTCGCGCCGAAGCAAGTCGCGAAAGCGGCCCCACCCTAAAATCAACAACAACGCAGCCGGAGGCCCCGTGATGACTTCTCCGTACGACTAAGGTCCTCCACCAGTGTGGAAGCGTTTCAGAGCTTGGGCGGCCGCATGGCGCTTACCCACTCCACGGGTTTCCATAATTTCTGGTTCATCGAACCCGACCAGAAACTGCGCATCCACTTCGATCCCGGTTCACGCTACAGCTATTCAGGTGAAGGCTTCAGCTTGCTGCAGTTCAGCCCCAAGGCCGCGGCTTCTACAAAGGTGGTCACGACGGACAGACCGCCAACACCTTCGTCTGCCTGGAGCGCAGTCGACGGTGCGTGCTGCTTCTCGCTAACGATGTTCGGGCCGAGGCGAGCTTCGCCGATCTGGTGCGCTTTGTACTCGGCGAAACCGGCGTTCCTTACGATTTGGAATATGCCGGTCAGGCTGGCAAGTCCTGACCGGCTCCTTAGTTCCTCGCAGACACGTCAGAATGTCAGCCGAAGCGCCAACTGAATCTGGCGGTTGGCCCGGGCCGTACTGGTGATCGTTGCTATATTCCCGGAACCCACAGTGGCAGCGGGGAGAGCGAACTGGGGAGTGTTAAACGCATTGAACACTTCCGTGCGGAACATAAGTTCCCGCTGTTGCCCCAGCCGAAAACGCTTGGCCAGGGTCAAGTCGACGTTCGTCCTTCCAGGTCCGCGGAGCACGTTCCGCGAAGAGTTGCCCCAATTAAACGCGGTTGGAGTGCTGAACGCCGCGGGATTGAACCATTGCAAGATCGTCTGATTCTCTGGATACAAGGGTTCTCCGGATACGACATCCGCCCGGCCTCCCCTGCCCGTGTTGGTCGGTGAGCCGGGAGCAGTGACCGTGAACGGCAGGCCCGTCTGGAACACCATGATTCCGGAAAAGTCCCAGCCGCCGAGAACATAGGACGCGATGTTTTTCTCCTGAAGCCACTTGCGTCCCATCCCGAATGGCAGTTCCCAGGTGCCCGCCACATTCACTCGATGGCGTATATCGCTGTTGGAAGGCCCCCAGTCCGCATCGCGATTCAATGGGTCCTGCGGTACAGGGCCACCGGCTCCTCCATCGCCCCCGGCATTGTCGAAACCCTTGGACCACGTCCAATTCGATAGCAGGTAAAATCCCCGGTCAAACCGCCGTTCAACCGACGCCTGCATCGAGTTGTATTCCGACGTACCGGACGACTCCAGCCAGTTGATATTTGCAACGCCGGGCAGGCGGTTGATGTACGGCCGCCGCGGATCGAGAGCGCCCGGTCCGGGATCAGGAGCATTCAGCGGACGCGCCCACGCAAGATAACGGCCGAGCGAGCCCACATACCCGAGCGTCACCACCGTGCGGCTGTCCAGTTCGCGCTGCACCGCAAGATTGAACTGCGTCATCTGCATGTTCCGGTAATTGGGATCGACTCCCATGAGGGAGTAAATCGGCGGCCCCTGCGTCAAGTTCGGCGTGGTGACGACGGTCGGGAAACCATCCGTCAGGCGGTTGACGGGAACGCCGTTGACGTTGATGGGAACATTCACCTGAAAGCCGAATGGCGGCTGGCGGAACTGGCGTATGTTCGTGGCGGCGTTACCCTGCGGCGCGTAGAAGAGTCCGAAGCCGCCGCGGACCACCATCTTGCTCTGCGGCGTGTACGCGAACCCAACGCGCGGCCCGATTGCGAGGTAGTCCGTTTTGATGTTGCCGGTTCGCGAAACGCCGTTCTGGCCCGCGAGCAGTTGCGTTCCCGTCGCGGGGTCGAAGTTGGCCCAGACGTTGTCATCCTCCACGAACGGTGTGTTGATTTCATAGTGCAATCCGAAATTCAGGGTCAGATTGCGCTTCGCGCGCCATTCATCGCGAATGTAGAAATTGCTCTCCGCGCCTCGCAGAACGGCGGTGCCGGGCGTGAACACATCCCTCACGATGGCGTCGGGAAACCCAAGCAGCATCGCCGCCATCGTGTCACCGGTCCCTCCCGCGTTTACGGTATTCCGCGTCCATGCCGGACTGAAATTCCACCGGCCAAATGCGCTCTGACCCGGAGGACTTGCCGTTTCCGATGTACGCCTCCAGCGAATGTCGGCGCCGAAAAGAATGTTATGCGACCCCCGCTGCCAGTTCATGTTGGCGATGACCTCGTGCATGTGCTGGTTACGGATCAGCGGGGTGGACCGGGCATTGCCCAGACCCACGCGATCCGACGGGTCGATGATCGGCGCCGAGGGTTGATACGGGTCGCTGTTGTTGCGGCCTGGGATCGTTTGCCACACCGGGTTGGTCAGCTGGGTTGGCATCAGGGCCATATCGTACTGCGTGTAGCCATACCGGACTTCCAACACCTGGTTCGAGGACAGCGGGCGTGTCCAGGAACCAACCATGTTCTGTCCCTTCACGTCATTGTCTCCGCCGAAGCTTGCGGGGCTTCCGCCGATGTCCGTATTGAACGTATCGGGGATCGTGAGGAACCCACGATCGATTGAGTAGCGGCCGAACAGCGTATCTCTCTCTGTCAGCTGATGGTCGATGCGTCCATCCGACCGATGCAGGCTGCTCACCTTCTTCGGATTCGCGACATAGTTGTTGAACACGGACGAGTTCTGTGGCGCGGGATACATATTGATCAGAGCAGCTCCGATTCTGTCCCAGCGTTCCGGCGGAATGATGTCATTCGGGAACCGGTCACGAATCACGCCGGACCCGCTCGGGTTCGGCCGCGTGGTCAGCGGATCATAGATGCCGTTTGCCGTCACACCCTGGAAGTTTCCCTGCCGCATGGCCATCGTGGGAACCGTCACCAACTGGGTGTCTCCGAAGACCTCCCGGTAGCCTTCGTAGGTCGCGAAGAAGAATGTGCGGTTCTTTACGATGGGCCCGCCGAGACTTCCGCCGTACTGGTTCAGGCGGAAGGGAGGCTTGTCAAAATCCGGATTTGCGAAGTAATTCCTGGCGTCCAGTGCGCTGTTCCGGAAGAACTCGAACACAGACCCATGAAGGTTGTTGCCGCCCGCCTTCGTCGTGATCACGACCACTGCGCCCGCCGAGCGGCCGTACTCCGCTCCGGCATTGTTCGTAATCACCTTGAACTCCTGGATGCCCTCCACTGCCGGCCGGACCACGAAGGTTTGCGAGATCATCTCGGTGTTGTCGATCCCATCGATCAGCACCTGATTGCTCCAGCTGCTTGCGCCGTTCGCCTGAAGCGTCGTACCTCCGGGCCTCAGCTCGTCGGGCCTTCGTCCGGAGTTGATCGTGTTTTGCTGGGCGTAGTCGAGCCCGGTCACGCCAGGGGCCAGGATCGCCAGTTGGACGAAATTCCTGCCGTTCAGTGGCAGCGCATTCACGGCTTCGGAACTGATCACCTGACCGATCGTCGCATTCTCCGTTTGCAGCAGCGGCGCCGACGCAGTCACTTCAATTGCCTGCTCCAAACCGCCGACGGCGAGTGTAATGTCCAGGCGGGCTCTCTGGGATACCTGCAGCACGTAGTTGCGGAAAGACTTCGACTGAAATCCCTGCAGGGAAGCGGCCACGGTATAGCTGCCCGGAATCAAATTCACCGCCGTGTACGAGCCGGCGCCGTCAGTAATCAATCGGGTCGTGTTGTTGGTGGCTTCGTTGGTGACCTCCACCTGGACACCGGGCATCGCGCCTCCGGAAGTGTCTGTTACCGTGCCGACAATCGAGGCCCGCTCAACCTGGCCATACAGCGGCACGACCAGAACAACGCAAGCCATCGCAAGCCCGGAAAGAATTTTAGCCAGAAGCGCCGGCAGCAGTCCCATTCGGTTCTTCATACTTGCCTCTCCTGAGTGTTGCGCTGTGCAAGTGCGCTTGCGCTTGTTGAAGTTGTCTACACTCCCCAAACGGAAAGCAACGAGTAGCACTGCAGTAATAAGAGAAAACGTCTCAGTCGCGGTAACGTTCGCGCCCGGGATTGCGGCGCCCTGCTCGTCGACCACCGTGCCCGAGAGCGTTCCTGTTCCGGCCTGGGCCCTGACATGGACCGCAGTGGCGACACAAACCAGCACAACTCCGACCACGATTGCATATGCGGATCGATGCAAGAGTTTCAGAGACGTCTCCTACACAAAAATCGATAATCGATAACTGTTGAACGGCCCGGGCATTGTAACGAGGTACTGCTGGAGGAATTGAGACAAGTTGCGACAAGGTCAGCGGCTCCCTTGACACCAGGAAGCACAAGTGGCACAAGACCTTACCCCCTTACATGAGGTTGATCTCCGACGTCTTGCGTTGTCGCTTTGTGCATCCCGTGGCTGTGGTAATGAAGGGGACGCGACGCGTTCAGCATGACTGCACTCCTGTCAGAAGTTACTTCACCTCGAACGCGAACACGCGATCGGCGCCGGTGGTCTGCTCATCCATGTGGACGGTTCCGCGCTCCACGAATGTGACATGCGGCTTCAGTTTCGTGAAGGCGACAATCACGGCATCGCGTGGGTGGAGGTGCAGCGGCCCGGAGGGACCTGGCGCCGCCGCGAGCTCCCATATCGTCACGCGGTCGCTGTCGCGGAGTTGCTTGCCTGAGATCCCGGGAAACGCCGGCGGGCTCGTGCGCGCGTCGATGGTGCCGAGGGGTTGAGGCTCCTTGAACTCTACGAACACGCCGCGAAGCGGCTGATCGCTCGCGCCTTCCTCGCTGTGCGTAAGCCCCCGGCGCAGGAAGAAGGTGTCCCACGCAACGGAGCTGTTCGGCGATCGAACGCCCTCCGGTGACACGATGATGCGATCGCCGCTGGTGTAGTAGACGCCCGCGAAATCGTAGATGTGACGATGCGTCGGATAGGCTTGCTTCAGCCACGAAACGTCCCACACGACCACCCGAGCGTTTTCCAGCATTTTCGTAACGCCGGCGCGCGGATACGGTGGCGGGTACGTCTGCGCTTGCGCAAAAAGGAGAAGGGCCAAGGTTAGCGTTCTCATTGTCAGTGATCCAGCACCGAGCCGTCGAAGCTGTCCGACCGCGTCGGGAATTCCCACTCGGGTGCGTTTCGTTCGTTCTCGATCAGGTTGTCGTCGAGCTCGATGCCGAGGCCCGGCCCATCGAAGTTGCCCTTGATGACGACATGGCCGGCGGTCATCGTCAGCGGCTTCTTGATGTAGCTCTGGCCGAGATAACTGCGGGCCACGCCATCCTTCGGTGCGGCCTGGAGACTCGGCAGTTCGTGCGCGAGGAAGTTCGGGATGGTCGCGCACACGTGCATCGACGCCACCGTGCCGACGATGCCCTCGCGCGAATGCGGCAGCATCGCTGCGTAGTAGGCCTCTGCCAGCGTCGCGATCGCCTTCAGTTCAGTGATCCCGCCGCAGTGCGTGATGTCGGGCTGCAGGAACTGGGCCGCTCCCAGGTTGAGCAGGTCGCGGAACTGCCACTTCGTCACCAACCGCTCGCCGGTCGCGAACGGGATGTGCGTCTTCTTGGCCATGTCCGCCATCAGCGGCAGATTCTGGTGCTGGATCGGTTCCTCGAAGAACCAGGGCTGGAACTTCTCGAGCGCCTTGATGATCACCATCGCCACCTGCGGCGAGTGGTCGGCGTGCATCTCGATGCCGAGGTCGAACTTCGGCCCGACGACCTCGCGGATCGCCGCGACCTTTTCGACGAAGCCGTCGATGAAATCGGGATTCTCGGAGTAGCGCGAGGGGCGGCCGCGGCTGTTGTTCACGCTGGTCTTCATCGAGGTGTAACCCTCGGCCATCACGCTGCGCGCCGCTTCGGCGTTCTCGGCCTGTCCGTAGACGCGGATGCGGTCGCGCGTCGGTCCGCCGAGCAGCTCATAGACGGGCACGCCGAGCGCCTTGCCTTTGATGTCCCACATCGCAATGTCGACAGCCGAGAGCGCGCTCGTCAAGACGATGTCACCGCGGTAGAAGGCCTGGCGGTAGATGGCCTGCCAGTGGTGGGCGGGTTGCCGCGGGTCTTTGCCGATCAGGTACGGCTCGAGCTCCTTGATCGCGGCGACGACCGTCGCGATGCGACCCTCGACCGTCCCCTCACCGATGCCGACGACGCCGACGTCGGTGTGCATCTTGATGAAGATCGTGCGCAACGTGTTGACCGGGATGATCTCGATCCTGGTGATCTTAATCGCCGACCGCGGATCGACCAGGGCGCCGGAAGCAGGCGTGGGAGACTGCGCTCCGCGGAGGAGCCGCTCGTTCGCCAGCAGGCCGGTCATCCCGGCGGTGATGTTCCTGAACCATTCGCGTCGCGACACGGACTGGATCATTGGAAAGCCCTCAGTTTTGGATCGTGACAAAGGAGGTCGGCACTGTAGCAGGTTCCCGGCCTCTCGGCAAAGACCGCGGCACCGCTGAGGGACGTTTCTGAAGAGCGTCCTTGCCGTCACTCAGCTACGGATACGACGATCGGCATCACCGATCGAAGGCCGTGTGACCGCGATAAGAACCTCAATGAATCTGTGCCTTCAGAGTTCTGGTAGGGTCAGCTTCGGCTTGCGATGCCCTCGTTCGCGTAGATCTTCTCGGGCAGGGGCGTCGTGTTCGAGAGATCTTTACTTCACAAACTCAACGTATCCATGCTTCTCGAGGAACTTGAAGTAGCCTACGAAGCTCAACGTCTGCTGGCCCATCTCGAGCTCGGTGAGCCTGATGACTTCGGCGAGCGTGCGCTTGCCGTCGCACCAGTACAGTGCCGAGACCGGCACGCTCCAGAACGACGCGGCTGGGAAACCTTCGCGCTGATCGCGTCCCAGATTGTCGAGGGTGATCGTGCCGATGCGCTTGCGGCGGACGACGATGGCTTCGGCTTCCGGGTTTCGTGGGGCCACGAACGGCGGCACGCTGCCGAGATTCAGCTCGGCCGCGCGATCGCGGATTTGCCCCTCCACGCGCACCTGCTGCTGCTGCCCGAAGGCGGCGAGGTCCGCCAGCCCTCCGTGATTGGAGTCAAGCGCCGCCGCTGCGCCGACTGCCTTGGACTCGCGCTCGACGACGTAGGCGACCCGCGCCCTCGCTTGCGCGCGCAGGCGGCTGAGCTCGTCGGCCGTCGTCGCGAGCGCCACTCGGTCGATCATCTCTGTCGCCGTGGCCGCAACCTGGTTGAAGCCGCGCGTCAATGCCACTTCGGCCATCCAGCGCTTCTCGGCCGGGCCGGCCGACGCGAGGAAGTACGCGAACGCCGCGTTCATCACCATCAGATCGCGCATCGACTGGGGGTCGACCGTCGCAGGCGTATCTCCGCTGTTGTGATGCGCCAGCACGCCGTAGCCGCCGTGCGGCATCACCGTGGGAATACCAATCGTGGGATGGCCGAGGTAGTTGTCCGTCGAGCTTCGATGCGGCGACGACAGCCACGGCCGGTTCACCGACGGGTAGTACTCCTCGGCCAGCCTGAGCGTGAACGCGTCTACGTACGACGTCGCCGAGTGGGGGTTGAGAATCCAGGTGTGTTCGGTGCCCGCGAGGTTCTGCATGCCGGCGGGCGAATCGACGTTCATCGCCGCAATCGTCCGCCTGGCGCGAGCCATGTTGTGGTCGAGATACCAGTTCGTGCCGTAGCACTCGCCCATTCCGAGCACGCGAATAGTTCTCTTCGGCCTTGGCAGCTTGCCTTCCTTGATCAGCCGGTTGATCGTCTCGGCCGCGCCGATAATCGACGCGACGCCGGTCGCGTTGTCGTGCGCGCCCTGCTCGTAGAGATGTCCGAGCGACAGCCCTTCTTCGGCGTTCGGGCCATCGGTGCCGCGAATCACGCCCGTGACGTACGGATACACGCCTTCGTAGTACCGGCTGTCGACGTTCGCGCGCACCTTCACCGGCCCCTTGGCCAGCAGTTCGCGCAGCAGCTTCGATCCGTTCGGCGTGATCGAAAAGCAGACGAGCGGCGTGCTGCCCTTCGTGAAGCTCCATCCGTTGTCGCCGAAGGAATTGACCCAGCCGCGGTCATCGGCGAGATCGCGATTCTCGGTGTTCTCGCTGATCAAGCCCAGGCCGCCGGCGCTCGCGACCACGGCTTTCGAGCCGCCGAGGACGAGCTTCCCTTTCAGATCGACGTTCAGCTGATTCCCTGGATTCAGCACCACGTCGGTCACGACGCCGCCGGCCGGCGTCGGGCCGCTCCACATGCAGAGCGACGAAGGGACTTTTTGGTAGTCGGCGATGACGCGCTGGGTCGCCGGCACGACCGGCTCGACGATCTCGAGCGTTCCAACCTTCACGTCCCAGGCGAGCGGCAGCGTCCAGAAACCTCCCTGCGTCATGCCATCGGCAGGCGGCCGGCCGATCTCGACGTCCTCGAGGCCGGCGCGCCGCATGATGTTCGCGACGTTCGTCGCCGTTTCCTCGAACTTCGGAAACGTGAACCAGCGATCGGTGTCCCAGATCGTGCTGACGTCCTTGACCGCCTGAGCCGGATTCGTCTCGGTGCGAAGGAGCGCGAGCAGGCTCGACAGCGGCGACGTCGGCAGGCCGCCGCTCCGCCCGCCGCGGCCCTGCGCGATGCCATGCGTCTGCGCGGCAAGCAGGCTAATCACCAACGCGAACACAGTCGCTCGTTTCATATGGGCTCAGGGTGGATTCTATGCGGTCCGACTTCCGAGTTTAATGCCTCAGAATCCGTCACCCGCGCCGGTTCTTGAGCTACCAACGGGGGACCGATCACGATTAAAGCACCGGCGAACGCAGTTCTGCATCGATTCGTCACACCTGATTTAGACATCATCCAAACGACAGTTCAACGCCAGATACTACGGCAAGACTGTTCACAATCGAACATACTCTCCAAGCCGCAGGCCGGAGCGTGCGGCTGGCGGTCGTCGAGTGCCCCGAAGCTTGCGACCATCGACTGGTACAACAAGAACAACGGCGGCCGGATTCCGAACAGCGACGGTCTGCTCTCGGCATCGCTGCCCGGCGTGATAGACGCGTGGTACATCATGCTCGACCGCTGGGGCACGATGTCGTTCGCCCAGATGTTGGGCGTGCGATCGACGTCATGGCAAGCGGAAATGCAGAAGAGGCCGGCGGGCAATAGCGGGCAAGGCGCCACGGCATCGCTAGTGTCACGCGCATGACGGTTTAGGACAAGATTTGGCACGCTCGATTTTGGCCAGAATGGTATCCGCATCTTTCGTCCAGCGAAATGGCCGCGGAGCTTGGTTGTAGTGGTCGAGGTACTCCGTAATCGCGGCGATGAGCGCGTCGACGCTGCCGAACGTGCCGCGCCGGATGCGCTGACGGGTGATCTCGGCGAACCAGCGTTCGACGAGATTCAACCAGGAACTGCTGGTCGGGGTGAAATGAAAGTGGACCCGAGGATGGCGCTTCAGCCATCGCTGGACTTTGGCGCTCTTATGCGCACTCGCGTTATCCAAGATGACATGCAGATCGAGCGTGGGATCCGTCTCGGCCTCCAAGCGCGTGAGAAACCGCACGAACTCGATGGCGCGCTGACGAGCATAGCATTCACCCACGACGACGCCATCGAGCACGCGCATCGCGGCAAACAGGGTGGCCGTGCCGTGCCGACGGTAGTCATGCGTCTGCCGCTCAGGCAACCCGGGCTGCAACGGGAGCAGCGGCCGCGTGCGGTCCAGCGCCTGGATGTTGGGTTTCGCGTCGACGCAGAAGACCACCGCCTTATCGGGCGGATTGAGATACACCCCGACGATATCGCGCAGCTTTTCGACGAACCGCGGGTCTTTCGAGAACTTAAACCGCTCGACGCGATGCGGTTGGAGCCGATGTTGCCGCCAAATTTTGCGGATCATGGCATCGCTGACCCCTTGCACCCGCGCCAGCTGGCGGCTACTCCAATGCGTGCCGGCTGGCGGTGTGGTCGTCAGCGTCGCGTTCACAATGGCCGCAATTTTCTCTGGCGGCAGCGGTGCACGACCCGGTGGACGCGAGGCGTCAGTCACCAAGGCCGAGAGGCCACCGGCGAGATAGCGCTTCGTCCACAGATACACTTGGTTGCGGCTGACGCCCAAGGTCGACGCGATGTGACCGGGCCGTTGACGTTCAATCAAGCCCAACACGGCACGCACGCGGAGCGCTCGTTTCTGTGGGGTCCGGCCATTCTTGGCGATCGCCGCCAGTTGCGCGCGCACGGCGGGCGGGGCAATGAGACAGATCGTAGGAACGTGCATGCCAGACCGTACCAAAACGGTCCGGCGAAGTACAGCACTTTCAGTACTAAACCGTCGTACTCAGCACACTAGCATCTACGGCAATGGCGGCATTTTAGAATCGGTAACTTACAGAATCTAAAGGGTCCTGTTGGGTTCGAATCCCACCCTCTCCGCCAGCCTTCGCCAAACCGCTCGCTTCGCTCGCTGGCTACGGCTGGCATGCCAGCGATGGTGCGAGCGTCATACGAAGGCTGTCCACCGGAGCCGCGAGCGAAGCGAGCGCCTTGGCGAAGGTGGACAACTCCGCGACCTGGCAGTGGCCGCCCGATCAGGAATTGCGTACCGCGAAAGATTTGCTTCAGTTTCCGCCTAGTTCCCCGGCCTCGCGTTGGCGCTGAGCTTGCTCAGTGCCTGACGTGGCTCATCCGGCAAAGCGATTCGTATACATCATCAGAAGCTTGAATAGTCCGCAGAAGCGCTACATCGGCGTGACGTCCGACGTCGGCGCGCGGGTGAGCGGACACAATACCGGGCAGAACCGGTCGACGGCTCCGTGGAAACCCTGGAGCATCGACGTGACCATCGAGTTTCGCAACGAGCGGATGGCCTTGCGTTTCGAGAAATACTTGAAATCAGGAGCGGGTCACGCGTTTGCGAACAGCCACGTTGTCGACAAGGCCTAACATGCGCGCCGAACGCGAGACACGTCCACCGGAGCCGCGAGCGAAGCGAGCGCCTTGCGCAGGTGGACAACTTCGCTATGCGGAGCAGCCTCACCCGATCGGTTGAGGGGCACCAATCTACTACGCCGCTGCCGGACAAAACCAGTTGCGAAACTCGTCCCAGACGGCCCGCCATCCTCCTTCGCTCGCGTCTGAATTCAGCGCGACAGCTTCGGCGCGATGGCGTCGATGGCACGGATGAGATCCCGCCGTAGCGCGTAGCGCGAAGGCGGAAGCTGAGGTCCCGACCAACTATCGATGCGTGACAGACCACCCCGTCAACGAACGAGCCAATCCCAGTCTGGTGTGAACTTCTCAATGAAGGTGCGCGGGAGCAGGTAGGTGCGGCGCCGCCGTTGCCAGATGTCCACCGCGTGGCCGGCAAGTTCCGATGGGCAGTCTTCGGCATATTCGAGGAGCTCGAAGCCACGCTGCTCGGCACGATAGAGACCGAGGACAATTCCTTTGCAGATCTCGGTCGCCTCGTCCTCATGTCGGAGCTTCACCCGACGCTCCAGATCGTGGAAGTACGATGTCACTGCCTCTTCGATCGCTTTCCAAGCCGACTCTGAGGGCTCGACGTACCCACCTGCGCGCGGGCCCGCGTCCAAGTCCTCCAGGTCGAGCGCCAGCAGTGCGTCAAAGACACCCTTAGCGATATCCGTGAACGACACCGTCGCAAGCAGTGCGTTGGCCGCTCCCCTCCCTTCCGGAAGAAGGTCCGGGTGCGACGACAGGAGCTCACGGAGAACCGCCAATGCCTCGTCGCCAGTTAGGAGATCCAGACAATCGAGTTTCTGTCGGCTGTTTCCAGCTTTCGGGCGCGGTCGGCTCGGTGGACTGCGTCGCTTCACGAAAGTTCACCGGAGGCCTCGCCACCGAGCAGAAGCATCCGCGCACGCTCAAACAGGATGGCGTCAGCTGCGCCGCCGACCACATCGTCATCGAACGCACCAGCGTCGCGCATCGTCTGATACTGTTCCTCGGTAGCGACATGGGCGGTCGGCCCCACTCGCGTGGTGGTCGCGAAGTATGCGCGGAGTTCCTCGGTCGTGAAGATCCGCCCGATCTCCGCTGCGAACAGCGGCACTTTCACCGCCCATGAGGGATCCGAGTCGGCCGCGCGAATGTAGTTCAAGAGCTTTTCGCCGACCAGATACCCCAGGGCCTTCCGCGTGCCCCACGCGTCACGGATGTCGCGCGCAGCTTCACATTGTTCAATCCAAATGTCCGAGAATTCGTCCATCCCCAGATCCTCGCAAAAATTGGCCGCGCTGTACGATGTCCTATTCGCTGATGCTCAGTCCAGGTCTGGCAACTGCGCGCGCGTGAGCCGAAGCTTGATCGAGCGGGCTTTCCCGGGTTCCCGGTCGATGAGTCCGTGCGTGTGGAGCGTCTTGATCATCTGATGCACAACAGGCGGTGTGACTCGAAAATACCGTTGAAAGTCCGCTTCCGCCGGTGGCGTGCCGTGAATCTTGCTGTAGTAGTAGATGAACGCGAGATACTGCCCCTGCTTGACCGTGAACGGCCTCAACCCCTCGATTGCGGCAGCCGGTTGGGAGGCTGCCAGCTCGGCTCGCTGTCCGGTGTCGATTCGCTTATGTCGCATAACGTGAGACCGGGTCGTCGGCCGCCGGCTACTCGTCGATTGTCGAGCGAGAACGACGACGGGGAAGCGTCCAGTTCTCGACCGTCAGCCCTTTCACGCGGCCGAACTCGGCGGTGTTGTTCGTGACTAGCCTGAGCCCGAGACTGCGTGCGTGGGCGGCAATGAAAAGATCGTTGGCGCCGATCATTTGGCCCCGGTTCTTCAGATCTGCACGTATCTGGGCATAGTGGGTCGCGGCGTCGTCGGGATACTCGAGAACCTCGACGTGGGGAAGGAAGGCCTTCAGGGCCGTCGCGTCCTGCGTTCGGCGCGGCGACACTTCAACACCGTAGAGCAGTTCCGACTTGGTGATGACCGACATGCAGACGTCCGTCACGGGAACCGCCTGCAATCGGGTCAACACCATCTGGCTCGACCGCTTCATGATGTAGGAGCAGGTGTCGGTGTCGAGCATGTAGCGGGCCATCAGGGCTCACGCTCCTGCACGGGCAGATCCTCGACGTCCTCCATGAACGCGTCGGACGCCACCGGACCAGTGTCGAGATACGGTCCCCAATCCGTCGGCCGAGGTGAGAGGATCACCTCCTCGCCCTCTTTCCGGATGAACACTTCGTCGGTGCTGAACTGGAACTCCTTGGGCAGCCGCACGGCCTGGCTGCGGTTGGTCATGAAGACCTTGGCGGTACGGGGCATGAGGACACCTCCGAGGACCAGTATGCCATATACGCTCGTATATAGCATCCGCGTGCTCAATACGTGTCCGCTACCACGGCTTCCGTGTGGTTCCAGCGGATCGTGAGGAAGGCAAAATCCGTTCAGTTCTTTGTTTTCAACGGGCAGTGGTTCGAATCCCCACCTTCGCCGCCATCCTCCTTCGCTCGCGTCTGAATTCAGTGCGAGCTTCGGCGCGATGGCGTCGATGGCACGGATGAGATCTCGCCGTAGCACGAGGTGCGAAGGCGGACGAATCCCACCCTCTCCGCCATCCTCTAACCCGCTCGAAATGAATCAGTTCGAGCCCAGGGTGATTTCACTTTAGAACTTTCTTTCGTTCTCGTGCGCGGAGTGCCGATCGCGAGGCTTGTTGCTCGACTCGGCCACCTCCTTATAATCAACCGTTCTCCGCTGATACATGTGACCATTGCTCCAGGCACTCGCCTCGGCCCTTATGAGGTCACCGCTTTCGTTGGCGAAGGCGGCATGGGCAAGGTCTATCGAGCGATCGATACAAACCTCAAGCGCTCCGTCGCGATCAAAGTCTTCCAGACGCGTTCGCTTCCGATCCCGAACGGATCGCTCGATTTCAGCGTGAAGCTGAGGTCCTGGGCAGACTGAATCATTCCAACATCGCGCAGATTTATGGACTCGAGAAGAGCGGCGGGACAACTGCGCTCGTGATGGAGCTGGTCGAGGGACCGACGCTTGCGGATCGAATCGCGCACGGCCCTATCCCGCCTGATGAAGCGCTCCAAATCTCCAAACAGCTTTGTGAGGCGCTTGAAGCGGCGCACGAGCTCGGGATCATTCATCGCGATCTGAAGCCCGCGAACATCAAGGTGCGCGCCGACGACACCGTGAAGGTGCTGGACTTCGGGCTCGCGAAAGCGATGGAGCCGGCGGCCGATTCGTCTCCCAGCCTGTCGCTGTCGCCGACCATCACCACACCCGCGATGACGCATGCGGGGATGATTCTCGGCACGGCGGCGTACATGAGTCCCGAGCAGGCGCGCGGGAAGACGGTCGACAGGCGCACCGACATCTGGGCGTTCGGTGCCGTGCTGTACGAGATGCTCACCGGAAAGCGCGCATTCGGCGGCGACGGCGTGCAGGACACCCTCGCGGCCATCGCGCAGGATGAACCAGATTGGGCGCGGCTGCCAGCCACGCTCTCACCCGCGCTTGCGACCTTGATCCGGCGCTGCCTCCACAAGGATCCGAGGCAGCGCATTCACGACATCGCGGACGTGCGCCTGGCGCTGGAGGGCGCGTTCGAGGGGGTGGTGCCGCACGCTGCCGCCCCCGCGGCTCGGCCAACGGCGGTGGCACGCGCGATGTCGTGGGTGTCCTCGGCCGCGGCGCTTGTGTTCGCGATTGCGTGGCTGACCGTGTGGGCGCCGTGGCGCGCGGAGAGGCCGGTGGACCGCCCGCTCGTGCGGCTGGACGTCGACTTGGGCACGGATGTCTCCTTGCCCGATCCCACGGCTCAGGGGAGTAGTGTCGCCATCTCTCCCGACGGCATGCGGCTGGCCTGGGTATCGGGCACACCCACGAAGCTGTTCACGCGCCGGCTGGATGAACTGAAGGCCATTGAGTTGCCAGGAACTGAGGCCGCCGTCGCCCCGTTCTTTTCACCGGACGGGCAGTGGTTGGGGTTCGTCTCCAGTGGAAGAGTGATCAAGATCTCCGTGGAAGGCGGCGCGGTGGTCCCACTTGGAGACATCGGCTTCGTTGGCGCGAGTTGGGGTCAGGACGGCAGCATCTTCGTCGGCCAATTCGGGGAAGGGTCTCCTGCGAATTCCCGATGGTGGAGGCCCGCCCGAGACGGTCTTGGGAGTGGGCGTCGGCGAGCAAGCCCTCGCTGCCCCGCAGATCCTGCCTGGAGGCAGAGCGACCTGTTTGTTGCTGACCCGGCGCTGGACGTAGACAAAGACACCATCGAAGTCCTGACGCTGGCCGATGGAAAGAGAAAGATCGTGGCTCGCGGCGGTCAGTCCCCCCGGTATCTGGCCACGTCGGATCGTACAGGCCATTTGGCTACGTCAACAGGGCCACGTTGTTCGCTGTTCCGTTTGATTTGGACACCTTGGAGGCGCGCGGGACGGCCGTGCCCGTGCTGGACGATGTCGCGTATGCGGGCTCGGTCGGGACCGGTCACTTTGACGTCTCCCGGACCGGGACGTTGGTCTACCGTAGGACGGGTGGTGGCGGGGACCGGCTGACGACCGTGCAATGGGTCGATCCTCTCGGTAGGAAGGAATCGCTGCTGGCCAAGCCCGGCCTCTATGGGAATGCCATCTTGTCTCCGGACGGCACGCGCGTCGCATTGACGGTCAGCGAAAGAGGAACTCGGTACGACGTGTGGGTCTACAATTCGCAGCGGGACATCATGACGCGTCTGACGTCCGATGGGTTCAATTCTTCCCCAACGTGGAGCCGACGGCCGATACGTCCTGTTCTCACCGATCGGTCGCGGCGTTTTCCAGGCGCGGGCTGATGGCGCCAGCCGGCCACAGGCGCTGACGCCGAGCAACATGACACAACTTCCGAGGTCGTTCACGCCGGACGGCAAGCGGCTGGCTTATGTCGAATACGGCAGCGGCGGAGGACGGACCCAAATTTGGACGGTGGCGCTGGATGAGCAGGGCAGCCAATGGACAGTGGAGACACCCGAGCCTTTTCTAAAGAGCTCTTTCGCCGACCAAGCCCCGTCGTTCTCGCCGGACGGGCGATGGCTGGCGTATCACTCAAACGAATCGGGAACTAATGAAGTGTACGTCCGGACCTTTCCTCCGCCGTCGTCCGGGCAAGGCGGCAAGTGGCAGATCTCGAACAGCGGCGGCACGGTTCCGCGTTGGTCCCGTAGTGCACACGAGCTGGTGTACCAGATGGGCGACCAGATCATGGCCGCGAGGTACGCCGTGAACGGCGACACGTTCGTGGCGGAGAAACCCCGTGTGTGGATCGCGAAGCTCGGCGGCGGAGTGGGATCTGGCAGCAGACGGCAAGCGCGTGGTAGTGGTGACACCTGTGGCATCTGCGGAAGCGCCCAAGCAGGAGCACCAGGTCGTGTTCCTCCAGAACTTCTTCGACGAGCTGCGGCGGCGCGTGCCGCTGGGCAAGTAGCGTCAGCGGAGCACATTACGGCATCGTCGGATTACTCCTCATGAGTCACATAGTCTTGCAAAGACTGAGCGCTTGGCCATTCCGACGGAGCAGAATGCGATCTTGTTTGGCGCGGAAAACAGTGCCGCGCAACCAGGGGCCACCGTGATCTGGCCACTCGCACGCCGCTCGGTCGGCCGGTCGTTGACCTGACGTCTCCGCGGTGCGAGACTGCCGGCCTCATGGCCCACAGGCTAGGCGTCCGTCGAACACGTACCCGACGGCTTGTGCAGATCGCCGTCGGCGCGAGCACCACGGCCATGGCGGTCGTGTGCCTTGTGGCCGGGGCGGGGGACCTGCGCCACCGCGTCCCGCAGTCGCGGCTGGCGACGGAGAACGATTGCCGCATCACTGAAGACCGGACACGACGATCGAGGGCGTGCGTGCCGGAGCGAGTTGCGTGCTCTTCAATGGCATTATTCTGAAGACCGACACGGACCTGACGATTGGCGCGAAGCTGCTCGCGGGACCGCTGACGTTCGGCTACGGCATGATGTTTGGCGGCTCGAACGCGGGGCGTTGGGCCGCGAGTCGTACTACTCCTTTGTGATTACCGGTGATGGTCGGTACCGGTTGCGGTTCTGGGATGGCCTCCGCGACACCACGCTGATCGACTGGAGCCGGCATCCGGCGATCAGGACGGGCCTGCAGGTCGACAACGCGCTCCGCGTGATTACCCAGGGCGAAATCATCCGGCTGTTCGTCAACGACGTCTACGTCGGCGGACATCGAGCACCCGCCGGAGCCATCGGTGGCATCGGCTACGTCGTCGATGAAGGCGGCGTCCGTGCGCAGTTCCCGACGTTGCTGGCCAAGACCGTGGGCACGCTCGAGGCGACCGTGCCCACACCCGGCCGCGTCCTCTTCGAAGACGACCTGGTGAGCCGGCAAACGATGCAAGTGGGCGGCTCGTCGGTGTGCCGCGCGGGTTACGACGCCGAAGGCTATGTCGTCGAAGCGGTCTCTCCAACGCGAGGATTCTGCGATCTACCGCTGATCAAAGTGGGATCGCTGGCCAGCCACGTGCGCCTCGAAGTCCTTGTCAAGCTTCGAAGCGGCCAGCTCGATCGCAGCTTCGGCGTCTTCTTCGGTCGCGACGGCCCGATGAGCCGTGCCATGTATCTGGCGGCCATAGACGGGCAGGGGACGTTTCAGCTCGCGCATCGCGTGCAAACCTGGCAGCGCCTGACCCGCCTCCTCGTTCACGAGCCCATTCGGAAAGGGCTCGACGTGTGGAACCGGTTGACGATCGACGTCCGCGGTCAGACGGTGCGTGGGTACGTCAACGCGAGCTCACCGGCACGGCCACAGCCCCGTCCCTCGTGCGAGGACAGGTCGGGTTCTACCTCGATCTCACCGGCATGGTCGCCGTGTTTCGGGACTTGCGAGTGACGGAGAACTGAGGAGACCGCGGCGGGAGCGACACGCGCCGCTCGGCCGCATGCGCCCTCCTCGCTCTCAGTTGACGGCGCGTCCGGCCATTCCAAACCAATTGCTGAAATTCTGGAAGCCTTGGCTGGTAGCAAGCGGCGTCAAAGTCACGTGCATCAAGAGATAGTAGCCGAGCAGAACAGGTATCGGCCAACGCACGCGGCCGGAGCGCCACTCCAACCAGACGATGGCAGCGCATGTGACTTCCAGGAAGATCAGCGACGCGTAGAGGGCTGCGTCGAAGTCGGGCGCGAGGGAGGGCAACAGATTCACGAACACTCTCTCGAGGGCCGCCTCGAGTGGAATGAAAGCGCTTGCGGCAAGAGTGGTGACGTGCAGCCGGATGTCGCGCTGGCGTGCCGCCGAAATGGCGAACGCGACACAAACACAGAACAGGACGATGCCGGTCAGGTCGAGCCAGACGAACTTCACACTCGCCAGCCGGAAATTGGCGATGTTGCTATGGGCCATCATCCGGACCACATAGACTCCGCTGGCTGCCACGATGGCGGCAAGCCCGAGAGACGCATAGCCCACGAGGTGGTGCAGACTGCGCCGGCCGCTCCGGATCAGAAACGTACTGAAGCAAGGGGAGGATCATCCAAGCTGTCGCTGACCACCCGTGCACGTGATGCGGCAGTGGCGTGTCCGGCAATTTCGCGAAAAAGCTTGGCCAGAAACCGACGACCGCCAGAGCTAGGGCAGCCGCAAAGATTGGCCAAGGATGGCGCAATGCCTGATGAACCAACTGGGCTGTTGGCATTGCGGCTACTCTACCGAGTTACGCTAACCAAATCAGCATGTCATCGCCTGGCGATCGAATCGCCTTGAGGAATGCCAGGTAGCCGGAGCCGACAGAGTCCGGATCACCGTCCTCTTCACCGACTTGTCGAACCGCAGGCGCATCAGAAAAGCGTGAAGCAGCGCGCTGTGTCCGCTTTGCAGTGAGTCCTCCGTCCCGGTTTGGGCGCCGGCGACCACCGCGGCGTGGCTACGGTCAGTCAATCGTGAGGAAAATACTCATCGGAATAGATCGTTTGTAGCAGCCATCGGGAACAACGGAACGAGTGGCACTTCCCCTTTCAATGCGCCTCGAGCGGCCTCAGACACCTTTTGCACGATTTCGTCCGAGGACCTGAGTCTTGTGACACGCCATTGATCGGCGGGATGCTTCGAAGTCTGCCGCGGAGAACGGAACGCGGGCGCTGAAATACTTCGCCAGTGGGATCAGGAAGGATGGCTCTCCGCGGGCCGGATTCATGGCGCGAAATCCCTCGAATGGAAGCGACACATAGAACAGACGTTCCGGTACGCCGGGTGCGCCGGCCCGAGCGAGTTGCGTCACGATGCTGCTCACAAGTCGATGATCGGGATGGCCCGTGGCCCCGTCCGGTCCCCACGTGATCACAGCGTCTGGGCGGATCCGTTGCAATTCTTCCTGCATGC
The DNA here is from genome assembly GCA_963761975.1 of Vicinamibacterales bacterium. Classification (GTDB taxonomy): domain Bacteria; phylum Acidobacteriota; class Vicinamibacteria; order Vicinamibacterales; family JAMQPK01; genus JAMQPK01. Next base: position 21,491 of record CAVXIR010000006.1, on the reverse strand, counting down.
GAGCGGTCAGCTGGAAGAGACGCGCCCGATCCTCCATGTAGCTGCCGAGCTGTGCGTCGGGAAACCCGAGCAGAATCGGCGGATGGATCCCGAGCGCGTCCGTCGCACAACGAGCCTCTTCGCTGCGCACACGGGCGAGTTCTGGGCCACGCGGGATCGATGTATGAGCCCCACCTTGGGCGCCGTCCGTGGCGATGACCAGGTAGACCTGCACGCCATCGCGGGCGTAGCGCGCGAGAATGGGAGCTGCGACTCCCTCGTCGTCGGCGTGAGCAAACACCGCGACCAGCGTCTTGGATGCGCTCTGAGCCGCTATTGGTGGAAACACCATCGATTCCAGAACAGGCACGGCCACGATGATCAGTTGATACAGCAGCACCGTCATCGCGATGGCAGCGATCACCATCGTGCAGCTCGCGATCGTCTTGAACACCGCGTCTTCCGGCTTTCTGGAATTCATGACCGCCTCCTGGACGCCACGATAACGTGGCTCGAGGCTATTCGGGCTTGAGGAAACCTTGAGGTTTCCCTGATCAGGCGCGGCCGGCGGGTTCGTCCTTCAGCAGGAGCGCCCCGAGCATCGGGCGGCCCGCCAGCGCGGTATGCCACCCATAGGCGGCCAGCGCGATCACGGTCGCCACGATGAGACGAGACGATGAGGCGTAGGGCACTGAGGAGTCGAGCGTGATCGGCACCTGTGGCAACAGCACGCTCACAAACGACGCGACCAGCATCGTGAGCAGGCCGAACCGGACAGCCACCACGATCACCGCCGTCTGGACCGCCGCGAACAACGCGATATCCGCGACTGATGGAGCGAAGTGATCGGCCGGGGCGTTGGCGAGCAGCCAGCCCCCGTGGTTGACGACGTAGTTCACTGTCAGGCCGAGAATCACCGCCGCCATCGCGAACGAGCGCCGCCGGAGGAGCATGCAGAGCACGAACAAGAGCAGGAACGTCATCATGATCCCGCCCCACACGGGAATGTTCATCACCGAGCCGATGATGCGCGAGAGCACATAGCGTCCGCCGAGGAGCAGGTCACTCGATACCTCGATGCCGTCGAATGGATTGCTGGAGGCACCAACCGGAAATTGCGGCGGTCGGCCCGACCAGCGCCGCAGCAGCGTGTGGAGTCCGAGTATCAGTGCATTGCCAACCGCGACAAGGACGGCGACGAGCACATCGCGTCCCACGAGCGGATCGCGAAGACTGCCCGCCAGCAACCGGCTCCATCCGATCATGGTTTCGGGCCAGACGCGGCGCAGGTGCGGTTCGAGCGCGATATACAACAGCCACACGAACGCCGGGACGAAGAATACAAGCCCGGGCCCTCTGGTCAGCACCGACAGATCGCCGGTTTCGAGCACGTTGCTCGCGGTGCCCGCGGCGAGAACGAACATGCTCAACCGCAAGGCGCCGCGGCGATCGCCGCGGCCCAGACGCAGATTGCGCAGCGCCAGCAGCAGGGCGGTGATGATGGCCAGCGGTGCTACTGCGGTGCGCATGTAGAGACCGACGCGCTCTCCCGACGTGTTGCCCTGAATGGCGTCTTCGTTCCTGGGCCGGGTCCACGGCGCGACGATCTCGAAGTACGTGGGCCTTCCTCCCACGGCCGCAGCCTCGATCCGAATGGGCACATCGAGGCGGTCGGGATACGCCCCTTCCCACGCTGCCCTCGCGTCCGCGAAGACCGGCGGGATCCATCGAGGCTCGACGGGCGTGAACTGTGCGACCGGCAAGCCAGCCTCCGCGAACAGCGCTATCCAGTTCGCCGCCGAAGCAGGAGTGGACGCAGCCGGGGCGCCCTGCGACGCCTGGCTCTGCACCGGAACGGCCAGCAGGCTGACCAGCCGACCAGTTTTGTCGAGCGTCAGCGACACCATCCCGGAACGCGTGGCGGGCGGATTCAGCGGCGTCACGATATTGGCGCCGCCAATTGGCATCAACCGCCGGGGGCTCTGCCGGTACCAGAAGAGCAACGCAGGCGGTTGAGATGTGGCGAGCGCGCGCCATCGCGCGGGCGATCGGTCGTGCTCGTCGATGTGTCGCAGGTAGTCGATATCGGTCGCGTATCCAATCGCTTCGTCGGCTGGCGTGTCCGCATGGCCCAGGTTCCGCAGTACCGTATGGGCTCGCTCGGTGAGTGCCTGCGAGCTCAGCTCAATCCTGGTCATCCCGATCAGGCTGATGTCGCGCGTGAGCGGGGCGAGAAGGATCAGTCCGACCAGGACGCCCGCGAAGCAGAGGGCGCCGACCGTCGGCGATAGCGTGCCGGCTTCACCGGCCGCCGCAACCAGGTCGGGTGATGGCGTTTCGCCGGCCGCCAGCATTGCCGCAAGCGGGTTCCCTCCGGGCAACGCAGCGGCGACGGCAATCGCCGAGGCCGGACGCCGAGCCGGATCACGTTCGAGACAGCGCAGAATGACCCGTTCGATTGCCGGATTCAGATCAGGAACGTGGGTCGACGGGCTGGCCGGCGCGTCGTTCTGGGCGCGCCCGCCAAGAGGGGCGCCGTGGACGGTCAGCGCACGCTGGCCTGTGAACATTTCGTACAACACGAGACCCAGCGCGTACACATCGGTCCGCGTCGTCACCTCGCGCCCTTCCTGCTGCTCCGGCGCCATGTAGCCGGGTGTGCCGGCTACTTCGCGCGTGTCGCGCCGCTGGTCGGTGAGATTCGCGAGACCGAAGTCCGCAAGGTGTGCCCGGCCCCGTCCGTCGATCAGCACGTTCGCGGGTTTCAGATCGCGATGCAGGACCTTGCGGTCGTGTGCCGCCGCGAGGCCGGCGCACAGCTGCCGTGCAAGCTCGAGCGCCTTGTCCGATGGCAACCGGCCGATGCGTCGCAACAACGAGGCGAGATCCTCACCGTCGATGTACTCCATCGAGAGGAAGTGCTGGCCGCCGGTTTCGGCGATGTCGTGCACGCGGCACACGTTCGGATGAGAGACCTGCCGCGCCAGCCGAACTTCCTGATGGAAGCGCGCGAGCCGGTCGGCATCATCCATGACCTCCTTCGACAGGAATTTCAGAGCGACCGGTTGTCCGAGCTTCAAGTCTTCTGCTTGATAGACTTCGCCCATGCCGCCGCGACCCAGCAGGCCGACGATGCGGTAGCGGCCGGCCAGCATCGTGCCGGGAATGAACTGGGCGCCGTCGAGAGCGTCCGATGAAGGCGGTGAACCGGCCGCCGCGGTCAGCGTCGGCGCTTGAGAGGTGTCAACGCGGGCACCGCACGCCAGGCAGAAGCGGCTCGATTCAGGAACATCGCGCCGGCAGGCAGGACACCGCATCGGATCGGCATGATACTAGTCATCCGCATGAGTATCGCCAGAGAAAGAGGCGACCTGGACAAGAGGCTCTCGTATAATCCGCCAGGCCTTGCAGAACGTGAGTCCGATTGTCGTTGACGTCGGCGCGCGCCTGGTACGGCGGGAGGGGATCGAGGTCCAACTCGCGCCGAAAGCGTTCGAGCTGCTTTTGATTCTCGTCAAGAACAAGCCGAATGCCGTACCGCACGAACAACTGCACGCCGCACTTTGGTCTGGCGTTCATGTCTCCGAGACGAGCCTTCCCGCACTCGTGACGCAGCTTCGCAAAGCACTCGACGATCGCTCAGGCGGTGGTCGTGTGATTCGCACGCTGCACCGGGTCGGCTATGCGTTCATCGGAGACGCGATCGTCGCCGGTCATACGCCGGCTGTCGGCGGGCCCGTGTGGCGGTTGATCTGGCACGGCGAGTCAATTGATGTGCCAGCAGGCGAATCGGTGATCGGTCGCGACCGCGGATGCGCGATTCAAATCGATGCGGATTCGGTCTCGCGCCATCACGCTCGGTTGAACGTGGACGGACGCGAGATCTCGATCGAAGATCTCGGGAGCAAGAACGGCACCTGGGTGGCGGGCGAACGTATCCGCGGCACGGCGGTGCTGACCGACGGCATCAGCGTTCGATTAGGATCCGAAACCGTCCGCTTCGAGATCGTCATCGACGAGCGGCCGACAAAAACGGCCATTGTTCCGTGACCGCGTCGGACATCCTGAGTCTTTGGTCCGAGTCTTATTCTGACCGCAATGCCCGCAGCGGATCGATGGCGATAGCACGGCGAACAGGCACCACGCAGGCCACGAGCGAAACCAACGCCACGAGCATCGGGCCGACGAGAAAACTCATGACATCATGCGGGCTGATTGCGTACAGCACGCGGGAGAGGAACGTGGCGAGAAATGTCGCCGCAGACATGCCGATTGCAACGCCAGTGAGGATGATGACCACTGCCTGCCTGAGCACCAACGTAACGACATCCGATGCGCTGGCGCCCAGAGCGCTTCTGACGCCGATCTCCCGCGTTCGCTGCGCGACGCCATACGACAGAACGCCGAACAAGCCAGCCCCGCAGATCGCTAACGCAAACAGCGCAAACCCTGCGAGAACAAACGCGTACGTCCGCGGCTTTGCGAGGCTCGCCATCAATCGATCGTCCATGGTCTTGATCGAGTCCAGGACGAGCGATGATGCCTGCTCACGAACCAGGGCGCGCAGCGTCGGAGTCAGCGCCGTTGGGTCGTCCGTGGTTCGGACGATGAGGAATATGCTGTTGGTAAGCGCCGCTCCGAGCTGTCGGTACGAAGAGAACATCTCAGGTTGTTGCGTATCGGCGGTGGGGACGATCATTCCCGCACGATCGAGTCCGCCCTGCTTCATGTCCTCGATGACACCCACCACTTCCCAACTACCACGCTCCGACATACCCGCAACGCCGGCGGTCGCGCTCCGAAAGTTCAACCGCTTCCCGATCGGATTGTCGCCAAGGTACTGTGCGGCGAACGATCGATTCACGACTAGCGCGGACGTCGAGCCTTCGGTGTCGCCGGCGTTCAGGCGGCGTCCGGCAATCAGCCGCAGTCCCATGGCGTCGAAGTAATCGGGGCTCACCGTTCGATGCAGGGCTTGTATCTCGATGTTCACCGAAGAATCGCGCGGTGAGGGCACGGTCATACCGCTCATCCCTCCCGCGGACACAAGCGGCAGCGCGTTGCCAAACGCGGCGACCGATACGCCCGAGACTGCGCTGAGGCGTTCCTGCAGCGCCTCCAGTATTGGCGCCGCCTGCGCGAACGTCGTGCGAGGAGGAAGCGGCAATTGTGCGGTCAACAGGTTGTCCGGGTCGTAACCGCGATCGACGTTGATCAGGGCAGTCAGGCTTCGGGCCAGCAAACCTGCACCAACCATGAGCAGGCAGGCGACGGCGACTTGTCCCACCATGATCGCCGCGCGGATTCGCGTGGCGCTCGAGCGCTTTGCTCCGCCGACCGTGGCAATGCTGTCCTGAGCCAGCGAGTGCGCGAGATCCACTCGCCGTGATTGCTGCACTGGGACCAAGGTTGAGATGAGGCAGGCTAGCAGCGTCGCCGCCGCGGCCGCAACGGCGGCGCGCCAATCGAGTGAGATATCGGCCAGACGTGGAAAATCTGCCGGGAGAAGGGTGGGAAGCAGACGCAGAATGACGGCCGCACCGGCGACCCCGGCAAGTCCACCTGCGATGCCAACGACCGCACTCTCGCTTAGCCACTGACGCGTGAGATGAATCGTTCTGGCTCCTATCGCTGTGCGTACGGCCATCTCACGTCGGCGCCTGGCGGCGCGCGCCAACTGCAGAATGGCGATGCTGCCGACAGCGGTCGTTAAGAGCAGAAGGACGGCCGCAAGCAGAATGGCGAGCGCCGGGCGCACCTCGCCCGTGAGCACCTCAAGCGCAGGCACAGCCACAATCGTTGGCGCTGCGCGGCTGCCGAATAGGGCGAGGCCCGCGGGACCAAGATCTGCGCCGGCGCGTGCGCGTGAAGTGGCTTCGGCCGCGACCTGTTCAGGCGTCACTCCTGGGCGCATCCGCGCCAAAACGGAGAATATGGACACGGATATCTGCTTTCCGCCTGCGCTCAGGACTGGTTGGATGCGCTGCGGAATCCACACCTGCGTCTCGCGATCGGGAAATACGAAATCTGCGGGCATGATGCCCACGATTGTGTAAGAGCGCTCGTCAAGCTGGATCGTCTGGCCGACGGCGTCCGTTGCGCCGTTGAAGCGCTGCCGCCAGAATGCATGAGAAAGGATGGCGGTGGTGGTCGTGGTCGGACTACCCGCGTCGTCCTCGTTGAAGAGACGACCCATGGCGGGACGCGCTTTCACGACCGAGAACGCGCTCGGCGTGATTCTGGCGATGCGAATGCGTTCGGGGTCACCTGCGCCGCGAAACGTGCTTTGGACCCAACTCCAGCCGCCTATCTCCTCAATGGTCGACAAAGGATGTTCGCGCGACGCCAGGTAGCTGCCGTTGCTGATCGTCCACGGCACGCGGCCGCTGCGCCCCTCGCGTCGCTCTTCCAGACGGACCAAGCGCTCAGGATCGGGCCATGACAACGGTTTCAGGAGCACCCCAGATGTCACGCTGACCAGCGTCGTCGTCGCCGCAATGCCGAGCGCCATCAGCGTGATGACAACGGCGGTGTAGCCGGGCTCACGTCGCAGCGTCCGACATCCATAGCGAATATCCTGAAATGTCCCGGAGAGCCATTGCGACGCGTGTGGCTGAGATTCGGTCAATCGTGCGGCTGTCTGGCGCCGGAGCAGCGGCGCCCCTTTCCGCCATTCGGCGATGAGGCTCTCCACTCGAATGACGGCCGCCTCATGCGAACAGCCCTCGGCGCGCGCGGCATCATAGGCGGCGATAGCGTGCTGGCCTAGTTCCTCGACGACATCCTCGTCCGGCGCTTTCGTGTCGGACGCCAAAGCCGTGCGAATCTGCGCGTTCCAGTCCACATCCACTCCAGTGAACCTCACGCGTGACTGATGCCAGCAACGCGATCGAGCGCGGCGAAGAATGTCTGCCAAACGCTGCGTTGACTCGCGAGCACTTTCCGGCCAGCGGCCGTGAGGCGATAGTAGCGGCGGCGGCGCTGGCCCGCCTTCTCGACCCAGCGGCCCTCGATCAGGCCCCGGCCTTCGAGGCGATACAAGGTCGGGTATAGGGAAGCGACATAGAAGCTGATCGCGCCCGCGGAGCGCTGCTCGATCAGTTGACTGATCTCATAGCCATGTCTTGGCCGCTCGTCGACCAACGCCAGAATCAGCAGTTCGGCGCTGCCACGTTTCAGCTCTCGGTCGAGGAGCGTGTTCGCCATATGTGGGCACACTATATATATGGGCGGCCAGCGCGTCAATATTGGTTCAATCGAACGGTGTGATCTCTATTTTCGAAGGAGTGAATCACATCCTCGAGAGCCCTACTCGTCGCGAAGCGCTCGTATCGGCTCTACGAGTGCGGCGCGCACCGCCGGGATCAGCGCAGCCAGCGTGGTGACGGTCAAGACGATTCCGATCACGCTCAGCAGCGTCACAGGATCCGAGGATGAGACACCGAAGAGCATGCCCGAGAGCGCGCCCGTTGTGACGTACGACAGCGCTAATCCACAGACGCATGCTACGGCTGCCACACGCAATCCTTGTACCGAGAAACTGCTGAATGATCTCGCTCCGCCTCGCGCCGAGCGCCAGCCGCAGACCGACTTCGCGGCGTCGAACGCTCACGACATAGCTCAGCGTGCCGTACAGACCCACACACGTCAGCGAGAGCGCCGTCGCAGCAAAAAGCACTAACAACATTGTGCGCATGCCGTTCTCGCGGAACGCGTCGCCGATCTTTTCCTCGAGAGGCGCGACATCGTAGACGGAACGAAGCGGTTCCAGCTCTTTCATCGTGAGACGCACGGCCTGAGCGATCGCCAGAGGCTCGCCGCGTGTCCGCACCAGAAAGTTCGGAGACGGGAGCCCCGAGCTGTTGCAGGAGTAGACCGTGGGGCCTGGCACACGATCGAGTCCTCGCTCGCGGACGTCTCCGACCACTCCCACGACACGGCTGGAAGGTGAACGCTCACCAGTCGTGAGATGAAGTCCGACGACCGTTGGCCATTCGGAGAGGTAGCGGACGGCGAAAGAGCGGTTCACCATCACCTCGTTCGGCCCGCTGGACGAGCGGCGGCCGCACTGTGCACCTTCCAACACCGGAATCTGTAACGTCGCGAAATATTCAGGCGACACGGTCCGCGTTTCGGCGATCATGGGCGGCTCAGCATTACGCTGGGGTGGCCCGAGCGCGAATGTGGACTCGCGCTGCGCGGGAACACCAGGCAGAAGATTCGCAGTGGCTGCCGCCTCGATCCCGGGCAGGGCGCGCAATGCATCGATCGTCCCGTTGATTCGTTGGCGGAGACGTCCGCGGTTGGCGGTCTCATCATAGTTGCCACTCACGCGGAACGTCAGTACGCGCTCGCTCTCGAAGCCGGGATCGACACGCGAGAGTTCATGAAAGCTGCGGACCAGCAGGCCGGCGGCCGCGAGCAACGTGACCGACAGCGCCACTTGCGCTCCGACGAGCAGCCACTGCAGGGCATTTCGACGTGAGACCTGCGTACGGCCCGCCTCCTTTAAGGCGCGAGCCGCGTCCTCGCGGCCGGTCCGGATCGCAGGAAGGGCACCACACAGCAACGTTGCCGTCATGACGGTGATCAGGGTGTAGAGCAGGATCCGCCAGTCGAGCGTGATTTCGTCCATGCGAGGCAGATTCACGGCAGCGGAGCGCAATCCCACCGACGCTGCAGCGGCGAGGAGCAATCCCAGCATGCCGCCGATAAACGCCAGGACAGCGGTTTCGCTGAGCATCTGAGTCGCTACGGTCTTCCGTGTGGCCCCGAGCGAGACGCGGATGGCGATCTCCTGCTTTCGATCGGCGGCACGCGACAGAAGTAGAGCTGCGATGTTCGTGCATGTGATCAGCAGCAGTACCTGAGACAGCGCCAAACAGCAGCCACAAAGACGAGCGAACACCACTCACCGTGATTTCCTTGAGCGGGGTGACCGCGATGCCGAGAGTCGCGTCGTCTTTCGGATATTGGCGTTCCAGCTGCGCCTGGAGGGCCGTCAGATTTGCGCGCGCCTGCTCTGGCGTCGCGTCCGCTTTCAGCCGGCCGATTCCGATGTACCACGTGTTCGATCGAAACTGCGCGACCTCATTGTTGAGCGCAAGCGGGACCCAAAGATCGACGTCACGGTCGGGGAACAGAAATGAGGGAGGCATGACGCCGACGATCGCGAGCGGCGCATCAGCGTCCTGACGCACAGTCTTCCCCAGCACATTCGGGTCGGCACCAAAGCGTCGGCGCCAATAGCGATCGCTGATCAGGACTGAAGCCGGCTCTGCACGGTCATGCTCGGAGTTCGCAAACCCGCGCCCCAACGCAGGAAGCACGCCCCAGACCTGGAGAAAGCGCGGGGCCACGAAGGCGCGTCTGACCTTTTCTGGCAGATCGCCCGAGGTATCTGAGATGTCCTCGACGTAGTACCCGCTGATCCCGTCGAACGTGGAGTTGAGCCGGTTCCAATCTTCCAGGCGAATGGGCGCGACGTTGGTTTTCGTGCCTTTTTCCTGCGTTTGATACAGGCGCATGAGGCGGTCGCCCTCAGGGAATGGCAGCGGACGCAAGAGAACCGCATCGATCGCTGAGAACACGGCGGTGTTGGCGCCAATACCGAGGGCTAGAGTGAGGATCGCCATTGCCGTAAAGCCGGGGGCACGGGTGAGTGTCCTTGGCGCGTAGCGCACATCGCGCCAGAACGTCTCGAGCGCCGGCAAACCACGAGCTGCGCGATGTTGATCCTTTATTGACGCACCCGCTCCCACGCGAATCAGCGCTGAACGACGCGCCTCGTCATGTGTCATGCCGCGCCGGATGTTTTCCTCGGTGAGCATGGAGACATGTGAGTCCAATTCCTGCGCGAAGTCGCGATCGAGATCACGCGTTCTGAAGAACGCGCGCAGTCGTGCAGCGAACTGCTTGAGAGCGGTAAACATCCCTACCTCCGGTCACCAAGCAGTAGAAGTCGTCCAATAACGCCGGCGATGCGCTCCCAATTCTCGGTTTCCGCGACCAGCTGTTTTCGGCCCGCCCTCGTAATCGAGTAGAACTTCGCCTTGCGGTTGTTCTCGGACGTGCCCCACGCGGCCTTAATCCAACCCTTATGGACAAGACGGATGAGACAGAGGTAGATGGTGCCCTGATTGACCTGCAGGGCATCCTCGCTCATCTGCTCGATGCGGCGCGCGATGCCGTACCCATGCATCGGTCCCATCGCGTCGAGGGTCTTCAGCACCATCAAATCCAGCGTGCCTTGGAGAATCTCGGACTTGCTTGCCGCCATTTGCCGCTCCTGTGGGTTGATTAGAGGAGCGTAACGCAGACTCCTGTGGGATGTAAAGAGAAAGACGTGGTCGACCGATCTGGCCGCTGTTTATCGGATCTGGTCCGACCCAGCGACGATCTGGTGAGCATCTCCGTGTTGCCGGAGGATCGATGCAATCCCCGCATGTTGACGCCGTTCGGCCCACGCGAGCGGTGTGGCCCACGGCTCGGCCTCGGGCTCGATCGGATCGGCCCCTCGAGCCAGCAGCAGTTTGACCAGCTCCACACGGCCCCAGCGACACGCCCACCCGAGGGGCGTACTCTTCAGGAATTCGTCCCGGACGTCCGTGCGCGCCCCCGCATCCAGCAGGATGGACGCCAGAGACACGCCCACTCCATGGTCTCGCGCGATCACTTCGTGCAGCATCGTCTGTCCAGATTCCCCTGTCCGAAGATTGGGATCGCAGCGCTCGAGAATCAGCCGAAACGACTCGCGGCAGTCCGCCTGTTCGGCGTCGTTCAGGTCCTCGTGCCCGGGCAGCGGACGCCACAGCATCCAGAACCATCGCGGGTCGTCCCGCGGCCAGTCGATCCGCTCGAGCGCCATGCGCACGATGTCCGGGCACCGGCCGCTCGCGCCGCTCCACAGGATCTGTTCGGCGACCGTCTGGCCCGAGAACGTGCCGAACTCCAGATGCGGATCGAGCTCGCCCGCGAGCATGCGGCGCGCGATCTCCACCTCGCGCAAGTACCCGACCGAGGCGGCGTCGATCCAGCCGCCGTGTTTCACCATCAACTCGATCATCGCCGGGTCAGGCACGTGCCGGCGTGGCGAACCGCCGCTGTATGCCGCGTAGGTTGGCGAGCCCGATGTGAACACCTGGGCGTTCGGATCGGCGCCGTGCTCGAGCAGCACGCGCGCCATGTCGATCCGTCCGGTGTTGACCGCCTCCATCAGCGGGCCGCCCGTCGAGAACGTCTGATCTTCGTGTTGGCCTATCTGCGTGCGCTCGTCCGGGTCCAGGCCCATTTCGAGCAATTGACGCAGCACGGCAGGACGATCGCTCCGTACCGCCGCCTGGAGCAGCCCCTTCCCCTGCAGCGAGTCGAGCGGACATGACGCGAGATAGTCCCAACGTCCGAGCGCGGCCGCCGAGAGCGGAGTCAGTGCGGCACCACGTTCGATGAGCAGCGCGGCCATCGCCTCGCATGTCGATCGGCCCGACGGCTCCTCGGCACATTCCCATGCGGCGAAGTCCAGCGGCGTCCGTCCCTCGCGCCGCCAGAAGTCCGGGTGCGACTTCCGGTTCACGTCCGCCCCGTGGTCGAGCAACCACTTCGCCACCAGGAGCCTGCCTTGGCCTGCCGCGCGGTGCAGCATCGTCACGCCGTCGGGTGGGCAGACGTCGGCAAGCGCGGGCTGGGACTCGAACACGGCGATCACCGCCTCCTCGCCGCCTGTCATCATGGCGTGCCGGAGGCGGCGGAAGCCGTCGCCAAAGGCGTTCGCGCCGCGCGCGCCGCGCTTCTCTTCCTGCGCGACCATCATCGCGACGATCTCGTCGTACCCGCGTTCCTCGGCGATGGTGCGCGGGCTGGTCGCGTCGCGGTTGGGCCAGATGCCGCCGCGCGTGTCCGCTCCGGCCTCGAGCAGCAGCCGCGTCATCTCGACGTCGCGCTTCATGACCGCGATGTGGAGGGCGCGTATTTCGAAGCCGGAAGGTCCCCCGCGCATCAGATCGACGATTTCCGGCCGCCGCGCGAGAAGCGCACGAGCCGCGCCGAGGTCGCCTTTCTGCACTGCCTCGTGCAACCTCGTAGTCGTGACGCCATCGACGGCCGCCTTCAGCTTCGGCCAGCTCTCGAACCCGTACGAGCGCGCCAGCACGAACTGCGCGTCGTGCAGGGCGAAGGTCTCCGGCGTCGCGGTGCGATGGTGGGCGGCGACCTCGATGACAGCGTCTGGTGACTGAGCGCGATACGCCTCCAGCAGCTCCCTGGCCTGTCGCTTCAGTTGATCGATATCGGGGGTCTCGCGCATCGCGCGAGTGGGCGGGTGAGTCCGGTGAACGGTCATGACGAGCTCCTCTCCCGGCCGTGCCTACCGCACAGCCATACGCGCCCGTTGTCCGCTCTCCCGGGCAGGAAAAGAGATCATCCTGACGATGACAAGACCGATGTCGGGGTGGACGCAGTCCTTTCCGCGGACGTGGGTGACGCCCCGATGCGCCAGCGCCAGTATACCGCGCCGGTCCATGCGCCTTCTGCGGAGGCGCCGCTCGGGAGTAGCGGCGAAGGGGAGGGCTTGCTCAGAGGCTTCGCGCCAGGCGGAACCCAAAGTCATTGTAACGGAAGGACGGATCGAGCTTACTGCGCAGCGTGACGCGGCACATCGTGTGCGCGTGGCGCCACGCTCCGCCGCGCGCGACGCGTCGCACGCCTTGGTCGGGGCCCGCGGGATTCCGCTCCGGTGATCGGCTGTAATAGTCCTTGTCGTGCCAGTCAGCGCACCACTCGTGCACGTTTGTCGCGATGCCGAGAAGGCCGAAGTCGGTCGGCTCGCCGAGTGTCACCGGCCACGGGGCTTGTAACGGACCGCGTCCGCCGTTCGGAATCCACTCCGGCATCACGTCACCCCACGGGAAGAGCGCCTCTTGTCGCCCGCGCGCTGCGAATTCCCACTCGGCTTCGGTCGGTAACCGGACTGGGCGCCCGTCTTGCTCGGATCGCCATCCGCAATACGCGACGGCATCGAGCCAGCTCACGCCCACGACGGGGAGATCCGCTTGTGCAAATGGCGGATGCGACCAGTCGCGGGGCGGCTCGTGCCTGGTGGCGTCCACAAAGCACTCGTACTCCGCGCGTGTGACCGGACACACGCCCAACTCGAACCTATCGACGAAGACGCGATGCTGCGGTCGCTCGTCCTCGTAACCGAGCTGGGTGCCCATGGTGAACCAGCCTCCCGCGATCGACGCGAAAGCTGGGGTGACGATCGACGAGCGCGAATCGGCCATCGCGCGATCATAATGCGGGATCTCAGAAGAACAGAATTCATGCCGGCGGCTTCATGAAGGACAGTTAATCCTGTCATCATCACCCGCTCATGCCGCTCTCGTGAAATGGTCGTGGATGACATGAGGTCATCAGAGGAAAAGAGAGCAACATGAAACGTCGATTCATCGTCATGATTTCGTTACTGGCGGCAGCGTCGACTGCCGCGGCTATGCCGGCGAAAAACGAAGCGAAGCGAGTTGCCGACGCGGCGACCGTGATCAGAGAGCTTCGTTCGGCGCCGGACAACGGCATTCCTGAAAGCACATGGGAACGGGCTCGTTGCGTGGCCGTGATGCCGGGCGCCAAGAAGGCGGCGTTTGTTTTCGGTGGTGAGTTCGGAAAAGGTGTCGTGAGTTGCAGGACCACTCACGGCTGGAGCGCTCCGCTCGGCGCGGATGCATCGATTGCGGCCGGACCCGTTGGACGCACCGGCACTGCAGCCACCGACGCACAGCTCACGGCGGAGATGCTCTCCTATTCCCGGGCGCGAGGGCTGTTCGCCGGAATCGATCTCTCGGGCGGCGTGCTTCGGCCCGACAACGACGCGAGCCGGGACTTCTACGGTCACGCGATCGCTGATCGCGAAATCCTGCTCGGCAAGGCGGCAGAACGAATACCCGCTGCCGCGAACCCGTTCATCGCTGCTTTGAACGGTGCGCACAGGAGTACGGCGAAGCACAGCGTGTGACCGGAACTGTTGGCTCCAGGCGGCGAAGCCACACGGCTTCGCCGCTTGCTCCGGCAGCCCACTGCTCACTCGGCTTCAATCGGAGTGCCGGTGCCATCCCAGTGCCACTGGCATGCCACGGCAACGAGCCTCGCGCGAATCATGAAAATTGCAGGTCCTGTGCGACCAGCCTCTGAAGGGGGTATACTTGGTTCGCGTTGCTTTCCTGAGCACTGCCGCACTCTGCCGGGGAATCCTCCCCGATCCCGAGTAACAGCCCTCACCAAAGCCTTTTCCTGTAGTAGTGCTCTCGGCCGGGGTGTCAGTATCCCGGTTCCGCGCAATCTCTGGGGGAATCCCTCCGTGACAAGTGCGCTACGAGCAGAGGAGAACCATCATGACTATCGTTCGTTGGGATTCGTCGCGTGACATGGCCGCACACCAGGAGCGGCTCACCCGGATGCTCGAGGGCTTCTACGTCCGTCCTCAGGAAGACGTCACCCGGAGTGCGTGGGTGCCGGCTGTCGACATTTACAGCACCGGTCAGCACGAGCTGGTGCTGAAGGCCGAGCTGCCCGACATGAAGGAGGAGGAGATCGAACTGGCGATTGAAGACAACACGCTCACGCTGCGCGGCGAGAAGAAGCTCGACACCGAAGTCACAGAGGAGCAATTCCATCGCATTGAGCGCAGTTATGGCTCGTTCGCGCGCACGTTCGCGCTGCCGCCGACGGTCGACGCTGGCAAGGTCAGCGCCGAGTACAAGGCCGGCGTGCTGACGGTCCGGTTGCCGCTGCGCGAGGAAGCCAAGCCCAAACAGATTAAGGTTCAAGTAGCAGCAGCGTAAGTCGCAGCAGCGAGGCGGGGTTATCGACCCGCCTCGTTGTTTCGCACCGAGGGTCGGCGGTTCGCGTCCTTAACCGACGGGCATCATCAAATTGCCACAGGTTCCTGTTGTGCTGGGTCCAGCTCATGCCGGCGAGCATCGTCACCGGGTTCGCGACGAGTTAGCGCTTCGAATTCGCGGGGAGTTCGAGGAAATGCCGGGACTGTCTTTGACGTCGGTCCAGGCGATCAAGTTCTTCGGGATTTCGCCCGAAGTGTGTGCAGGCATTCTGTCGCGCCTCATCGAGCAGGGCGTGTTGCGTCTGAAGAGCGACGGGCGCTATACCCGTCGCATCGAGGTGGCGTAAAGGCACGTCTTGTACGAGAACACCGAGATCGGCGCGCGAAAGTCCTCAGATCGCGTTCCATTGCCAACCAGCGTCGTGACGGCTGATGCGGCCGACGCCGGGGAACGGGAAGTGAGAAGCCATGACGATCGCGTTGTGGTCGGCGGCTTTGTGGAGCAAGTCTCGTCGGGTCGTGACCATCGTAGCCGGCTGATGGTCGACGACTGCTGTGATCTCCGGGCGTTCGACATGGAGCGGGTGAAGGACGGCGTCGGCGAGGAAGAGCAACTGGTCAGATCCCGGCCCAATCGCGAGAGCCATGTGACCGCGCGTGTGTCCAGGCGCCGAGATCGCTGTGATCCCAGGGACAATCTCATCTTCACGCTCCAGCAATCGAAGTTGCCCCCGGATCGGCGGCAGGTTGCGGCGCGTCGACGTCCGGATAATGTCCTTCAGCCATGTCTCGGCGGGTAGCTCGTCCAGACTGGGATCCGACATCCAGTACTCCCATTCGTTTTGGAACATCACGTACTCGGCGTTTCGAAACGCTGGTTGCCCGTCGGCATTCAGGTTTCCTCCGATGTGATCCGGATGACCGTGGGAAAGAATCACCGTGTCGATCCGATCGGGATCGATATCGGCCATGCCAAGACGCTCGTTCAGCTTGCCCGTGGTCGCACCAAAACCGGCGGCTCCGGTGTCGACGAGCACGCGGTGCCCTCCCGTATCGAGAAAGAGACAGATATAGGGGACTTCGATGCTCGCGACAGGCTCCGCGTGTTCACTGAGTCTCGGCTCATACACCTCCTTTGGCACGTTTGCGAAGAACAGTGATGGAGGATACCGAAACGTGCCGTCGAGGATGGCGACACACCTGAAGTCCCCAACGTGGAAACGAAAGATGTCAGCGCCCATGGATGTATGCTGCGAGGCCGATCTTGTGCGCCACCTCTTCGAAGCCGCGATCGCCGCGCAGGATGTCGAGTTTAGGATCTACCATCGCAAAACCCAGCCATGGACAGCGATCTTCACAGGCCAGCTCGAGGCAGCGAACGGCGCGGTCGCGATCGCCAAGACGGGCGGCTGCTACAGCGATCAGCAGCTGAGACACGTATTTTCGCGATGACAGTTCTTCCAGTTCGGCGAGGATCGTCCGCGCCTCGTTTGCCCGTCCCGCTGCCGCATAGATGCCGCTCAGGCTGGCGATCACGAGCGTGTTGTCATGGGAAAGCGCCTGTGCCTCGCGAAGCTCCGCCTCGCCTTCGCTCAATTGCCCGTTCTGCTCGTACGCCCAGGCCAGGTACCAATGCGCTGGATAGAACGTCGGATCGAGCTCGATGGTTTGGCGGAAGCACTCGATGGCTTTGTGATACTGGCGCCCGAAGTAGGCGATCAGTCCGACAGCCGCGTTGATGCTCAGTGACAACGGCTCCAGCTCGAGTGCTCGAGTCATTTCGGCATCCGCGTCATTGCCTCGAGCGGTGGCGACCAGCACCTCAGCGAGGGCTTGCCGTGCCCTGGCATAGTTTGGATTCAGCGCGACCGCCTTTCGTAACGTGTCTTCAGCCGCGGACGGATTCCAATCGTAGCGGCCCTTGACCCATCCCATGACCGCCAGCGCCTCTGCGAGTCCCGGATCGATTTCGAGCGCCTTCAGAGCAGCGGCGCGCGCCTTCTGAAAGCCGTCTCGCGGTCGAATATGGCCGTAAAAGCAGAGCGGCACGTACGCCTCGGCGAGACCGGCGTAGGCCAGTGCATAGGTCGGGTCGATCTCGATGGCCTGAGAGAAGAGGTGAATCGCCTTGTGGAGCGCTTGCGCCGTTCTCTTCTCCCAGTAGAACCGTCCTTTCAGATACAACTGATAGGCCTGGACGTTGTCTGTATAGCGCCGACGAAGGAGGTATTGGTTGTCCAGGGTCAGCTTGAGCCGAAGCGCGCTGGTAATCTCCTGGGCGATTTCTTCCTCGGTCGCAAATATGTCGGAGACCGTCCTCCGATACTGCGCGCCCCACAACTGCCAGCCGTTCTTGACGTCCATGAGCTCGGCGTTGATCAGGAGCGCCTCGCCGCGCTGCAGCACTCTTCCGGTCAGCACGCTGTCGACGCGCAGTTGGTCGCCGATCGCCTTTGCCTCCTGGTCGCGACCCCGATACTGGAACACCGTACTTCGCGCCATGACGCGAAGGTTTGGGAGTTGCGAGAGATTCAGAATGATGCTTGTGGTGAGGCCTTCGCTGAGATAGTCCATCTCGGCATCACCGCTCGTGTTCACGAACGGCAGTACTGCGAGCGAAGCGAACGTCGGACCCGCTGCCGGCCGTCGTGCATGCGAGCCCACTCGCAGTGTCTCATCGATCTCGATTCGGGCATCGGCGATGTCGCTCAGGCGCCGTGGAAGAGCCTTCTGGAGACACTGCCGCACCAGGCCCTGAATGTTCGCCGGAGTCGCCGATCCGAACGCCTCGAAATCCGGTTCTCGCTCGAGCACGGCGGCAATGATGTCGAAGATGGTTTCACCGCGAAATGCCTGCCGGCCGGTGAGCAATTCGTACAGCAGACAACCGAATGCCCAGATGTCGGTTCGCTTGTCCACTCGTTGCCCGCGAGCCTGCTCGGGACTCATGTAGGCCGGCGTGCCGAGAATCATGCCCGCTTCAGTCGCCGTTGTAACGGTGGCGACAGTCGACACATCTTCGAAGCGCAGGACTTTTGCCAACCCGAAATCGAGCAGCTTGACGCGGCCTTCGAGCGTCAGCTTCACGTTGGCCGGTTTCAAATCGCGGTGGGTGACCCCGCGGGCGTGTGCGGCCTCCAACGCTGCGGCAACTTGGGCAGCGATCGTCAGCACCTCCTCGATCCCCATCGGTCCGCTTTTCACACGCTGCGCAAGCGTCGGACCCTCCACGAGTTCGAGCACGAGCGCGCAGGCGCCGTCCGACTCTTCCAGCCCATGGATCATTGCGATGTTCGGGTGGTTCAGCGAGGCAAGCACTCGTCCTTCATGACCGAGGCGCGCGAGGAGTCCGGAATCCGTGGCTACGGCATCTCGCAGGACTTTGAGAGCGACTTCTCGATTCAGCTTCAGATCGAGCGCGCGATAGACTTCGCCCATCCCGCCGGCGCCAAGCGGGCTAAGAATTTCATAGGAGCCCAGTCGCGATCCGAAAGCACGGGCCATGCGCGCCTTCCAGCGCACCACTTTGTCATTTTCGCTGCCGCTCGTCCATAGGCGGCGGTGGCGCATCAGTATCAGTACTTCGGGCGGTCCGGCTCGCCAATCCTGGTGTGTGCGATATGAGACAGCAGGGCGGCGAGTGACACCGCTAAGGTGGGGGGAACCTCGTCGGAAGGAAGGTGTTGTCTATGAACCAGGCTGACTTCATCGTTGGCATTGGCGGAGCGGCAGGAGACGGTGTCGCTTCAGCCGGCAATACCCTTGCGGTCTCGGTGGCCCGCCAAGGTCAGGCCGTGTTTGCCTACAATAGCTATCAGTCCGTGATTCGTGGGGGCCATTCCTGGTTGCGCTTACGCATCTCCGCGAAAAAGCCATTGAACCACGGCGATCAGGCGGATGTCGTCATCGCGTTGAACCAGGACACCCTGGACCGACATCTACGAGAGTTAGTGCCTGGCGGCCTGGCGCTCTACAACAGCTCGAAACTCAAACCTCGGTATGAGCCGCCCAAAGGTGTGCAGCTCTGCCCATTGCCAGTGCGCGAGTTGACACCCGCTTACGAAAAGCTGCCAGTGTTGCAGAACACGGTGGCCGTCGGGGCAGTGATTCGTCTGATGGGGTTGGATTTCGCAGGCCTGGAATCGGTGCTCGAGTCCACCTTCGCCAAGAAGCCGCAAGTCGTCAAGGTGAATATGGAGGCGGCAAAGGCCGGCTTTGATTATGCGGCAGCGCACTTCCAGCCGCTCTCCAAACAACTCCAACAAACCGATCAGAAGTGGGCTCTGATGACGGGCAATGAGCTGATGGCCATGGGCGCGGCATTCGCTGGCTGCAAGTTCTACTGCGCGTATCCAATGAGCCCCGCGACGCACATCCTGGAATGGTTTGCCGGTCACGCCAAAGAGCTTGGGATTTGCGTTCGCCAGGTCGAGGACGAAATTTCTGTCGTCAACATGTCGATCGGCGCCGGTCACATGGGCGTGCGGAGCATGTGCGCGACTTCTGGGGGCGGACTGGCCCTCATGACAGAGGCGATCGGCATGGCCGGGATGATCGAAACACCTGTCGTGGTCGTCAATGTGATGCGTGCAGGTCCATCCACTGGCGTGCCGACGAAGACCGAGCAAGCGGATCTGAACCAGGCCTTCGGTGCGAGCCAAGGCGACTTCCCGCGCATCATCATCGCCCCGCTCAGCATGACCGATTGCTTTCAGACACCGGGGTTGGCCTTCAACCTTGCCGAGCGGTATCAATGCCCGGTGATTATTCTCGCCGACCTGCTGATGTGCGAGGACAACGAGACTGTCGATCCGGCGCTCTTAGACGTCGACTTCAAGATCGATCGCGGCGAGCTTATCACCGAGGTGAACGCGCAGTCTGGCGGCGAACCGTATCTCGCGTTACAAGGACACTCCCGTCGGGCATCTCGCCAAGAGCCATTCCAGGGCTGCCCGGCCACCTCTATGTGTCCGGCTCGGACGAGCACGATGAGGATGGTGTGCTGCTCAGCGACGTGTACACCGACCCGGTGCGGCGGAAAAAGATGGTGGACAAACGCGCGCGCAAGATGGACACCGTGCTCGATCACGTGCCTGCGCCGAAACTGGAAGGCCCGGCCGAGGCCGACGTGACGCTCGTCGGCTGGGGCTCCACCTGGGGTGTGATCTCTGAGGCAGTTGAGCGATTGAATCAGGAGGGTATCTCCGCCAATCACCTCCAGATCAAACTTCTGGTCCCGTTCAATGTGAAGGAAGTCACCGACATCCTCGGCAGGAGCAAGAAGACGAGTGATCATCGAGAACAATTTCAGCGGCCAGTTCGCCCGCCACTTGCGGGCCGAGACCGGCATCGTCGCGAACGGGCATATCCGGAAATACGATGGTGAACCCTTCGAACCGAAGCACATCGTCGCTGGAGTAAAGGAGATCCTGGCCGGCAAACAATTGGTTCAGGTGCTTTCGACAGAACCCGGCTGGCAGACGGAGCACCCCACAGGCACGAGCGGAGATTGGTCAGGACGACTGGTTGGTGCGGCGGTGACAAGCGCGTAGCTGAGTGCTGATGACTCGACATCATTGAGGAGTTCACATGACCACTCTCGTCGCTCCAGAAAAACCCACCGCGAAAGACTTCAAGCCTGAAGTCCCGCCTGACTGGTGTGCTGGATGCGGGGACTTCGGGGTCTTGAACGCGCTGTTCCAGGCCTGCGCCGAGATCGATCTCCCGCCGCGAGATCTGCTGGTGGTTTCCGGCATCGGCTGTTCGTCGAACCTGCCAGGGTTCATCCGCGCGTACGGCGTGCACAGCCTGCATGGTCGTGCACTCCCGTTTGCTACAGGCGCAAAACTGGCCAACCGGGCGATGACCGTGATCGCCACCGGCGGGGACGGCGACGGGTACGGCATCGGCCTGAACCATTTCATTCAGGCCATGCGCCGCAACATCGACGTGACCTATGTCGTCATGAACAATGAGATCTACGGTCTGACAACGGGCCAGGTCTCGCCCACCAGTGAGACGGGCATGAAGACAAAGACGACTCCGCACGGCAATCTGGAAGGGATGCTGAACCCCATTGCCCTCGCGCTCGCCAGCGGTTGCGGTTACATTGCTCGTGGATTCAGCGGTCAGCCCAAACACCTGATGAAGCTGTACGTCGATGGTATCCGCCATCCCGGCTTTGCGCTGATCGATGTCTTCAGTCCATGCGTGACCTTCAACAAAGTGCAAACCTACGACTGGTTTCGTCAACGGGTCTATAAACTGGATGAGACGGATCACGATCCGGCGAACTTTCATAGCGCGATGGACAGGGCCCTTGAATGGGGCGAGAAAATTCCGATTGGGCTCTTTTATCGCAATCCGAACCCGCCACCCAGCCTCGACGCGCAGGATCCTGGGCTCCAGTCGGGCCCCCTGGTCCGTCAACGATTAGGTACGAGCGCAGAACAGCGGCGGAAATGCATCGAGGAGTTCATGTAAGCGATGATCACATCCAATCGCTCCGAGCCACTTGCTGCACTGCTGGAGCGAGTCCGCGAACAATACCGAGACACGCCGGGCCTCAGGTTAACAAAGCGGCAGGCGACGCGACTATTTGAGGTGGCACCCTCGGTGGGCGCCACGGTGCTCAGGGCACTTGTGAGGGAGAACTTTCTGTCCCGCACCGAAGAGGGCGTGT
>CAVXIR010000005.1:0-22596 GCA_963761975.1 Vicinamibacterales bacterium | reverse complement strand
GGAAAAGCGGGAAATGGGTCGCGCGGCCTGCCAGGCCACGATGTCGTCCGGCGATTCGAGGCTCGTATCGATCCATCGCCGCCATCCGTCTTTGCCGATGCCCACCGCCGGCAGCTCGAAGTCCAGCGGCTCCCAATACGCATTGAGGATCACGAACACGAGCAGCCTGTCGTGCGGGACCTCGGCGCAGAAGGCGAGACTGTGTGACGAATCGCTCCAGTCCGGTTGGCCCTGCTTGACGCCGTGCCAGGCTTTCGTCGCTGTCCGAAGTACTTGGTTCAGACTCAGGCGCTGTCGTTCAGGCTCGACGTCCCGCATCAGTCGGTGGGCGTTGAGCAGCCGCACGAACCGATGCAGGTCCGCGTGCTTCTCGACCAGCGTCCAGTCGAACCAGCTGATCTCATTGTCCTGGCAGTAGGCGTTGTTGTTCCCTCGTTGGGTGCGCCGTACCTCGTCGCCCATCAAGATCATCGGCAAGCCCAGTGACAGCATGGTCGTGGTGAGGAAGTTCTTCACCTGACGGTTCCGGAGCCTCTCTATCGCCGGGTCGTTCGTCGCACCCTCGACACCCCAATTGGCGCTCCGATTGTCGTTGGTGCCATCACGGTTGTCTTCGCCGTTCGCCTCGTTGTGTTTGTAGTCGTAGGAGACGAGGTCGTTGAGCGTAAACCCATCGTGACACGTCACGAAGTTCACGCTCGCCTCGGCCTCGCGCTCCTTGTGGCCGTAAATCTGAGGACTGCCAAGCAGCCGATCCGCGAGCCGCGGCACGGAGCGTTCGTCGCCACGGAAAAAGCTCCGCACATCGTCGCGAAAACGTCCGTTCCACTCTCGCCAACTGTCGCCGATGAAGCTGCCCACCTGGTAGAGGCCGGCGGCGTCCCAGGCTTCGGCGATGATCTTGGTGCCGGCAAGCGCCGGGTCCGACTCGATGTCCCACAGTACGGGCGGGGCCGGCATCAGGTTGCCAGACTCGTCGCGGCCGAGAATCGAGGCCAGATCGAAGCGAAAGCCGTCGACGTGCATGGCTTCCACCCAATATCGGAGACTATCGACGATCAGGCGGCGGACGATCGGATGATTGGCGTTGAGCGTGTTGCCGGTGCCGCTGTAATTGGCGTAGCGTGACCGATCGTCTTGCAGGATGTAGTAGGTGCTGTTGTCCAGACCGCGGAAACTCAGCGTCGGCCCGGTGTGATCGCCTTCCGCGGTGTGGTTGAAGACCACGTCGAGAATCACCTCGATGCCCGCCCGATGCAGCGCCTTGACCGTGTCGCGAAACTCGTGAACGGGACCCAGCGGATCCTGACGCGAGCTATAGCCCTGGTGAGGCGCAAAGAACGAGATCGGCGCGTACCCCCAGTAGTTGGTGTGCCCGGTCGGAGCATCCTGAACATCGTACTGAAATACGGGCATGAGCTCGACGGCGCTGATGCCGAGTTGCTGGAGATACGGGATCTTCTCGATTAGGCCGGCATACGTGCCTCGTGTCCGTTCCGGAAGCCGTGAGCTCGGATCGCGGGTGAACCCTCGCACGTGCAGCTCGTAAATGATCGTCCGGGAGGCCGGCCGTTGAAGCGGCGTGTCGCCCTCCCAATCGTAGGTCTGTGGGTCGACCACCACGCTCTTCAAGGCGGTCGCGGTATTGTCCCCTTCCCTGCGCGCGGCCTCGCGGCTGTAATTTCCGGGGACGACCACGCCACGCCCGTATGGATCGAGGAGCACCTTCGAGGCGTCGAACCGCGACCCGTTCCCTGGATCGTACGGACCCTGGACGCGGTAGGCGTAGAGCTGCCCCGCCTGCACGCCCGGGACGAACGTGTGCCAATAGTGGTAGGTGCGGTTGGCCGCAGAGTCGATCGAGATCACGCGCGCCGGACGCGCATCCTCCTCACTGTCGAAGAACAGCAACTCAACGCCCGAGGCACGGCGCGAGAACACACTGAAGTTCACGCCGTCGTGAAAGACGGTGGCGCCAAGAGGCGAGCTGCGTCCGACGCTCACACGTTCAGGCCTTGCCCAGGAGCGCTTTCGCTGCCGCGACCACGCCGTGCGGTTCGAAGCCGAATTTTCTTTGCAGCTCCTTGAGCGGAGCCGACGCTCCAAACGTCTTCATGCCGATGACACGGCCTGTGCAGCCGACGTAACGTTCCCACCCGAACGTCGAGGCCTGCTCCACCGCCACACGGGCGGTCACGTCGGGCGGCAACACCTGGTCGCGGTACTCCTGGCTCTGTCCGTCGAAAATGTCCCAGGACGGCATCGACACCACTCGTGAGCGGATGCCTTCGGCAACCAGCGTCTCGTGCGCACTGAGGGCGAGGCTGACCTCACTACCGGATGCGATCAGGATCACTTCGGGCTTGCCGTCGGGAGCATCAGCCAACACGTACGCACCCTGCGCGACACCCGATGCGGATGCATACCTGGTCCGGTCGAGCGTCGGCAAGGGCTGGCGCGACAATGTCATCACCGCCGGCTTGTGGCGGAGTTGCATGACATAGCGATAGGCCTCGACGACCTCGTTGGCGTCAGCGGGCCGGAGCGTCACCAGCCCGGGGATGGCGCGCAGCGATGCGAGGTGCTCGACCGGCTGGTGAGTCGGGCCATCCTCTCCGTCGCCCATTGCGTCATGCGTAAAGATGAACATCGTGGGCAGTTCCATCAGCGCCGAGAGCCGAATCGCCGGACGCGCATAATCGCTGAAGATGAAGAACGTGGCCCCGAACGCGCGGAGCTTCGAGAGCGACATCCCGTTGACGACGGCTCCCATCGCGTGCTCCCGGATCCCGTAGTGCAGGTTCTTTCCGCCCGGGCTGCCAGCCTGAAAATCTCCGGCCCCTTGATACGTGAGGAGCGTTTTGTTGGAAGGCCCCAGATCCGCCGAACCTCCGAGGAACCAGGGAATATTCTGCGCGAGGACGTTCAGCACCTTCCCTGACGCCTCGCGTCCCGCCAGGCCCTTCGCGTCCGCAGGGAAGACCGGCAGGTTGCGGTCCCACCCGGTGGGGAGGGTGCGGCGCTGCATCTGCTCGACTTCAGCCGCGAGCTCGGGGTGGCTGACCTTGTACGCGTCGAACAGCTGCGTCCACTGTCGTCGCGCGGTTGCACTGCGTTGGCCCATCTCCCCGGCAAAATGCTCGTAGACGCCAGCAGGCACGAAGAACTTCTCGTTTTCGGGCCATCCGTAGCCGCGTTTGACAAGACGGATTTCGTCGTCGCCGAGCGGTTCGCCGTGCGCCTCCGCGGTGTCCTGCTTGTGGGGCGAACCGTAGCCGATATGACTGTCGAGAACGATGAAGGTCGGCCGGCCCTTCGTGTTTCGGAATACCTCGAGCGCGTGCTCGATGCGATCGATGTCGTTGGCGTCTCCCACTCGCAGCACGTTCCATCCATAAGCCAGGAAACGCGCCGCAACGTCCTCGGTGAAGGCGATGCGCGTGTGGCCCTCGATGGTGATGTGGTTGTTGTCGAAGACCCAGCACAGGTTGTCGAGGCCCAGATGGGCGGCCAGGGACGCAGCTTCCGACCCGATCCCCTCCATCATGCAGCCGTCGCCGCAAACGGCGTAGATGTTGTAGTCGAAGATGTCAAAACCGGGCTGGTTGTAACGGCTGGCGAGCCACTTCTGGGCGATGGCCATTCCTACGCTCGTGGCAACGCCCTGGCCCAGCGGGCCGGTCGTCGTCTCGACCCCGGAGACCCAGTGGTACTCGGGGTGGCCGGGTGCCTTGGAGTGGAGCTGGCGAAAGCGGCGGATGTCGTCCAGCGTCACCGACGGTTGCCCAAGCCGCTCGTAGTCGCCGTTCACGGCCTGCACCTTGGTCAGGTGCAGCACGGACCAGAGGAGCATCGACGCGTGGCCATTGGAGAGGACGAAGCGATCGCGGTTGGGCCAGATCGGGTCGTCCGGATCGAAGCGCATGACGCGATTCCACAGCGTGTATACGAGCGGCGCCAGCGCCATCGGTGTGCCGGGATGTCCCGACTTGGCCTGCTGGACGGCATCAATCGACAGCGTGCGAATGGTGTCGATGCACCGTTGATCGATTTCGGTCGCTGTCGTTGGTTGAGCAACGTGCGTGGTACTCACGGCTTCTCCTGTTCCCATTCCAAGCGTCTGATTGACTGTTGCATCGACCGAGATTGGGGGCGCCTACGTAGTGACGCGCCGCTTGTCGATAAGTTCCGGCTCCAGTGACGCGACCTTACGGAGGCGCCGCAGATGGCGCTCGGCTTGACTGAACTCGGCCGCCAGAAACGTTTCGACCAGTTCCCGGGCCACCGAGGCGCCCACCGTCCGTCCGCCGACGCAGATGACGTTCATGTGATCGTCCTCGACTCCCTGGTGGGCCGAGAAGTGGTCGTGGATGAGCCCGGCGCGCACCCCTGCGATCTTGTTGGCGCAGACCGACGCGCCGACGCCGCTGCCGCAGACTGCAACACCGCGTTCCACCGTGCCGGCCGCAACGGCCTCTCCAAGCGGGATGACGAAGTCCGGGTAGTCGTCGCCGGGATTCAAAACATGCGCCCCGAAGTCGACGATTTCGTGACCGGCCGCGCGCAGATGCGCAATCAGGTCTTCCTTCAACGCAAACCCGCCGTGGTCAGTGGCGATCCCCACTCGCATGCGGTCCTCCCGTCTCGAGTCCAACGCTCGACAATCCTGCCGCCCCGGAATCGGCCAACACGAGAGCCTGTTCGCGCCGAATGCGCCCTGCGGGGATCGAGGTATCGCCATCTCGCAACCGGCGTAGCATCTCCGCCTTTTCAGCGCCGGTCACAACCCACAGGACGCGTCTGGCGCGATTGAGCGTCGGATACGTCAACGTCATCCGGCGCCTGCCCTGGTAGATTCCTGTCACCGCGACGTCCCGGTCGATTACATCGAGGACCGGGTCGCCAGGCACGAGAGACGCCGTGTGGCCGTCGGCGCCGAGACCGAGGTGAACCAGATCGAGCACCGGAGCCGCGGCGGCGATTTCGCGTAGAACCCGCTGGTACTCGGTCGCCGCGGCATCGAGGTCGGGCCGTTCCACCGGCATGGCATGGACCTGCTCAACACGGAGTGGCGTGTGCTGAAGCAGGCTTTCATGCAAATGGACCAGGTTTCGGTCAGGGTCTCCCGGAGGGGCCACCCGTTCGTCCACCTGCACGACATCGACGCTCTCCCAGGGCACCTCTTCCCCCGCCAGGGCCCGCAGCATGATCCAGGGAGTGCGTCCCCCACTGACCGCCATGAGGAAGCGCCCGCGCGCGGCGACCGCCGCCCGAGCCTCCGCGGCAATGGCCGCTGCCGCCGCGCGCGCGACGGCATCCGCGTCATCGAACGAGTTGAGCTTCATCGGTCGCTCTTGTCGCAGTTTGGTCAACGCCGATGTCCTCGTGGTCCGAGGCCACGGGATTGTGCCAACCTCCTGCCGGCGCCACCCGCTGATCGACCTCCATCGGCCCCCACGTCCCGATCTCGTATTCGTAGATTGGCGTAGCGGCTTTCAGCACCGGATCGACAATTCGCCACGCCTCTTCCACGTAATCCTGACGGGCAAATAAGGTGGCATCACCCGCCATGGCGTCGCCCAGTACCCGTTCGTACGCGTCCATGGCGTCCGGACTGGGATAACGGGTTGCCACCATTTCGACGTTCTCGACTCTCAGGTCCGCGCTCTGGGCCATGACGGTCGTGCCCACGGCGATCGTCATCTGGGGACTGATCCGAAATCGCAGATGGTTCCGGGACAATGCGCTGTCGCGGATGACGGTCGGCGGCTTGCGGAAGCGACCGATCACCTCCGTGCACGTGATCGGCAAGTTCTTCCCCGCGCGGATGTAGAACGGCACACCCTTCCACCGCCAGGAGTCGACATTCAATTTGAGCGCGGTAAACGTTTCAGTCTGCGAATCAGCAGCGACGCCATTCTCGCGACGGTATCCGCGGAACTGCCCGCGGACGACGTCCTTCGCGTCCAGTGGTGAAATCGCCTTCAGCACCTTGACCTTCTCGTCGCGAATCGTCTCGCTGTCGAGGCGGACCGGAGGCTCCATCGCAAGGTTGCACAGGATCTGGAACAGGTGGTTCTGGACGACGTCGCGAATCGTGCCGGTCTGATCGTAGAACCCGCCTCGTCCCTGCACGCCGAAGTCTTCCGCCATGGTGATCTGCACGCTGTCGATATAGTTGCGGTTCCAGAACGGCTCCATGAAGGCGTTGGCAAACCGGAACACCATCACGTTGTTCACGGGCCGCTTGCCGAGATAGTGGTCGATGCGAAAGATGCGGGACTCCGGAAAAGCGGCATGCAGGTGTTGATTGAGCTCCTGGGCCGAGGCGAGATCATTGCCGAACGGTTTTTCGACAATTACGCGAGCCCCTTTGTCGGAGCCAGACTTCACCAGATGGTCCACCACCGTTCCGAAGAGCATGGGCGGAATAGCCAGATAGTGTGCGGGCCGCTGCGCCCCACCGAGCTCCCTGCGAATCGCTTCGAACGTCGCGGCGTCGTTGTAGTCGCCATCGACGTAGCACAATAGCCTGCTCAGCGTGTCGAATGCCGAGGGGTCAATGCCGCCATGCCTCTCGACGCTGTCGCGGGCCCGCGCCCGAAGCTGTTCGAGATTCCAACCGGCTTTCGCGACGCCGATGACCGGCGCGTTGAGATGGCCGCGCTTGATCATCGCGTGCAGCGCGGGAAAGATCTTCTTGTAGGCGAGATCACCGGTGGCGCCAAAGAACACCAGGGCGTCCGAAGCGGAATTCCCCATTGCCAATCTCCTTCTCTACCGCGGCTGGCCCATGCCCTGGCACCGTGATTCACACACTGGCGACCGCCTTCTCCAGGTGTCCGCCGAACCCGTAGCGCATCGCCGACAGGAGCCTTCCTTGGTAGTCCGCTTCGCCGCGCGAGCTGAATCGCTGATAGAGCGCGGCTGAGAGAACCGGCACCGGGACGGCCTCGTCGACAGCGGCCTTGATCGTCCACCGTCCCTCGCCCGAATCCGAGACCTGTCCAGCGAACTGGGACAGCGCGGGATCCTTCACCAGGCCGGCGGCCGTCAGGTCCAGCAGCCACGACGCGATCACGCTGCCGCGTCGCCAGACTTCTGCGATGTCGCGGAGGTTGAAATCGTATTGGTAATGCTCGGGATCGCGGAGCGGCGTCGTCTCTGCGTCGATCGCATGTTCCTGCTTACCGACATTGGCGACGCGCAGGATGCTGAGCCCTTCAGCGTAAGCGGCCATCAGGCCGTACTCGATCCCGTTGTGAACCATCTTCACAAAATGCCCGGCGCCGTTCGGACCGCAGTGCAGGTAACCACGCTCCGCAGTGCCGGCAAGGCTGTCGCGCCCGGGTGTACGCGCGACATCGCCGGCACCTGGCGCCAGCGTCGAGAAGAGCGGATCGAGGTGCTCGACGACGTGTGTCTCGCCGCCGATCATCATGCAGTAGCCCCGTTCCAGGCCCCACACGCCGCCGCTGGTTCCGACGTCCACGTAATGGACGCCCTTCGCTGCGAGCTCTTTGCTGCGCCGGATGTCGTCGATGTAATACGAGTTGCCGCCGTCGATCAGGATGTCTCCGCGATCCAGGTGCGGCAGCAGGTCGGCGATGGTCCCTTCCACGGCGGCCGCCGGGACCATCAGCCAGACGGCTCGCGGCGTGTCGAGCTTCTTCACGAACTCGACGAGCGAACCGGCGCCAGCCGCTCGCTCCTCGACCAGCTCGTTCACGGCTTTCGGCGACCGGTCGAACACCACGCACTGATGGCCTCCTCGCAGAAGCCGGCGGACCATGTTTGCCCCCATTCGCCCGAGGCCAATCATTCCAAGCTGCATGACATGCCTTCCTCTCTCTTGCGCCGTCACACTGAATAAGGTTGCTTCTCCAACTGCCCCAGGCTCGCCCGCAGACGGTGCACGGCAGCGCCGATTGATTCGCGCTCGCCAAAAATTGCCGTTCCAGCGACGAGGACGTCAGCGCCTTCCGCAACCGCCAGCGGAGCGGTGTCCGCATCGATACCACCGTCCACTTCCACCTCGCACGTCGTCTTGATTCGATTGATCATCTGCCGGACACGCCGGATCTTTGGCAGCGTCATCGGCAGGAACTGCTGATGCCCGAATCCCGGGTTGACCGTCATGACCAGCACTTGCTCGACCTCCTGGAGGATGTCCTCCAGCACCGCCGCTGGCGTGGCCGGGTTGATGACGACGCCGGCACGCTTACCGAGCGAGGTGATGCGTTGGATCGTCCGATGCAGATTCGCGTTGCCCTCCCAGTGGACGAGGAACGAATCGGCCCCGGCCTCGACGAACTCGTCGAGGAACATGTCCGGATTCGAGATCATCAGGTGGACTTCGAGAGGCAGACGCGTCACCCGTCGCAACGACGCGACGATCGGGGCTCCCATCGACAGGTTGGGCACGAAGTGGCCGTCCATCACATCGACGTGGATGCGGTCCGCCCCGGCCTGCTCCGCCTCGGCGACCTGCTGGCCCAGACGAGCGAAATCAGCGGCGAGAATCGAGGGGGCGAGTTTGACGTTCATGTGTTAGACGCCTCGAAGATGCTCTCAATCGACGCATCGAGCAGGGAGTTGTATTCGGCATCGGACTGCCCTACCGACAATCCCTCGACCAGCGCCCGCGAAAAACTCGCCACGACGCCGTGATTCCTCCGCAAGCGCTCGTTGGCCTCCTGCCGCGTATAACCGCCCGACAGTGCAACCACCCGCACGACCTTGGGATGACTGACGCATTCGGCGTAGAGGTCGTCTTCCTCAGGCAGGGTGAGCTTGAGCATCAGCAGATCACCCCGAGGCAATGCGTCGAGCTCCGCGAGAATGGCCGCCTTCAGCAATGCTTCGGCTTTGGCTTTTTCCGGGCAGTGAATGTCCACTTCCGGCTCGACGATCGGAATTAGACCTGCGGCAATGATCTGCCGTGCTGCTTCGAACTGCTGCGTCACGATGTCCTTGATCCCCGCGCCGCTGGCCTGCTTGACGACCGAGCGCATCTTGGTGCCGAAGATGCGTTTCGCTTTGGCCCGGTCGAGCAGCGCCGCGAGGTCGGGCATCGGCTTCATCAGCTGAACGCCGCTGTTCTCATCGGCCACACCCTTGTCCACTTTCAGAAATGGCACAATCCGCTTCACATTCCACAGATAGTCCGCGGTCGGGTGCCCGTTGATGTTCCTGTCCATCGTGTTCTCGAACAGGATGGCAGCAAGAATCCGGTCGCCGGTGAAGCTGGGGCTGGTGATGATCCGCGTTCGCATCTGATGCACGATCGCAAACATCTCGTCCTGGTTGGACCACGCGTCTTCCCTGATTCCGTAGTCACGCAGCGCGTGGGGTGTGCTGCCGCCGCTCTGATCCAGCGCCGCGATGAATCCGGGATGCGTCTTCATCCTCTCGAGTTGTTCTTCGAAGCGGCCCGTCTCGACGGACAACACGTCCTTGTCAGAATCGAGTGTCATCGCGCGGCGTCCTTTCGCGTCCGGTAACGGCCGATCACGTTGTTGGTGGAGCTGTCATGGCCGAGAGTGGGTGCCGTCTTGCTCTCGAGCTCCGGGATGATGCGTTGGGCCAGCACCTTGCCCAGCTCGACGCCCCACTGGTCGAACGAATTGATCTGCCAGATGGTGCCCTCAGTGAACACAGCGTGCTCGTACAAAGCCACCAGCTTGCCGAGCGTCTCCGGCGTGAGTCGGTCGGCGAGGATCGTGTTCGTCGGACGATTGCCCTCGAACACTCGATGCGGCACGAGCCAATCCGGCGAGCCGTCGGCCGACACCTGTTCTGCTGTCTTGCCGAAGGCCAGGGCCTCGGTCTGGGCGAAGGTATTCGCCAGGAGCATGTCATGGTGCCGGCCGAGGGGGTTCAACGGCTCGACGAACGCGATGAAGTCGCAGGGAATTAGGTTCGTTCCCTGATGAATCAATTGGTAGAACGAATGTTGCCCGTTGGTTCCAGGCTCCCCCCAATAGATCGGTCCGGTCGGATACGTGACCTCGGTGCCTTCGAGCGTGACGTGCTTGCCGTTGCTCTCCATCGTCAGCTGCTGCAGATAGGCTGGAAATCGCTTCAGGTACTGCTCGTAGGGCAGCACCGCAACCGTCTGGGCGCCAAAGAAACCGGTGTACCAGACGCCCAGCAGCCCCAGGAGCACTGGGAGGTTGCGCTCGAACGGAGCGGTACGGAAATGCTCGTCCATCTGGCGAAAGCCCTCGAGGAGAGCTCGGAAGTTATCGGGGCCGATCGCCAGCATTGTTGAAAGGCCGATCGCCGAGTCCATGGAGTAACGTCCGCCGACCCAGTCCCAGAACCCGAACATGTTGGCCGTATCGATACCGAACTTCGCCACTTCTGACGCGTTCGTCGATACCGCGACAAAGTGCTTGGCCACCGACGTCTCGTCACCTGCCAGACCCTGCAGGGACCAGGCACGAGCTGAATGCGCATTCGTCATCGTCTCGAGCGTCGTGAACGTTTTCGACGAGACGATGAAGAGCGTTTCGGCCGGATCGAGATCACGAACCGCCTCGACGAAGTCGGTGCCATCGATGTTGGAGACGAACCGGAACGTCATGGTCCGATCGCTGTGGTATTTGAGCGCTTCGTAGGCCATGACCGGCCCGAGGTCTGAACCGCCGATGCCGATGTTGATGACATTTCGAATGCGTTGACCGGTGTGCCCTTTCCACTGCCCATTCCGAATGCGGTTGGAGAAATCGGACATCCGATCGAGCACGGCGTGGATCTGGGGTACCACGTTCTCGCCGTCGACCACGATCGATGCCTCCCTGGGTGCGCGCAGGGCGACGTGCAGGACCGCTCGCTTCTCGGTGATGTTGATCTTGTCGCCTCGGAACATCGCATCGATCCGCGATCGGAGGCCCGATTCCTCTGCCAATTCGATGAGAAGGCGGAGGGTGTCGGACGTGATGCGATTCTTGGAATAATCCAGGAAGAGGCCCACATCATTGACCGTCATCCGCTCGCCGCGTGTGGGGTCGCCGGCGAACAGATCGCGCAGATGAAGTGTTCGGGCCTTCTCGTAGTGGGTTGAGAGTGCCCGCCAGGCCGTGCGTTCGGTCAACGGTGCAATTTGCTGGCCCTGGCCAGGTGTTCCTACGGTGGTTGTCGCCATTCTCGGTACTCCTGTCGCCTGAGTCTGAGACCGCGCCGCCATCACCCGGCGACGGCGTCTTTGAGCGCAGCGCTCTTGGCACTGATGACCGCCATCAACTCGGTCCACGAGTCGACGAACGATGTGGCGCCTTCACGCTGAAGCTGTGCAGCCAAAGCCTCGACATCGATGCCGGCCTTCGCGAACTCGCCGACGACCTCCTCGCAGTCGCCGCCGTCTGCTGGAAGGATCGACGCCAGCTCACCGTGATCGCCGAGAGCTTTCAGGGTGCCCTCCGGCATCGTGTTCACAGTGAAGGGCGCGGCAAGCGATTTGATGTAGAGGACGTCGGACGCCTTGGGGTCCTTGGTGCCTGTGCTCGCCCACAGCAGCCGCTGCGGACGCGCGCCCGTGTTGAAAATCCGCTGCCAGCGTGGAGAGCCCAGCAGGGTCCGGTATGCCGCGTAGGTGCGCTTGGCCATCGCGATTCCGAGCTGGTTGCGCAATGAGTCGGGCACCTTGGCGGCAACGGCGGTATCCCAGCGACTGATGAACACCGAGGCCACGGAACCGACGGTGGGCGGAAGTCCTGCTTCGACCCGGCGCTCGACACCACGCAAGAACGCGTCGGCAGCCGCCAGATAGTGCTCGCGGGAGAAGAGCAGCGTGACGTTGATCGGTATCCCGGCAAAGATTGCCTCTTCGATGGCCGGCAAACCTTCCTTCGTGCCTGGGATCTTGATGAACAGGTTGGCTCGCCCGGCCTGCGCATGCAGGGCCCTGGCCGCCGACACCGTGCTGGCCGTGTCGTACGCCAGCAAGGGCGATACTTCCAATGAGACCCAGCCGTCCACTCCGTCCGATTGGTTGTGGAGCGGTTGGAACAACGCGGCGGCGCGGGTGAGGTCTTCCAACGCCAGCTCGAAGAAGAGCGCCTCGCCGGACTTCCCTCGCGTCAGCTTCTCGCGAATGCTCGCATCGTACGACGCGCTGTTCTTGATCGCGTGGTCGAAGATCGTCGGATTCGAGGTCAGTCCCGTCACCGACAGATCGCGAACGTAGTGCTCGAGCGTGCCGCGATCCAGGAGATCGCGTGTGATGTTGTCGAGCCAGATGCTCTGGCCCATGTTGTGGAGCAGCTGCGTCGCCTTCATCGCGTCACCTCTGTTTCATGCGTTCCGTGGTGCGAAGGCGATGTCAGCACGGCATTGTCACGAGACGTGCTACTCGCCAGCGCTGCCAAACGGTTCAACCCCGTTGTCAGATCGCGCAGCCATTCGAACGGCGGATCCGAAAGCATTTCTTCCGTGCAGCGCCATCGCCAGTTCCCATCGGCTCGTCCGGGAACGTTCATTCGCGCTTCTGTTCCGAGATTCAGCACGTCCTGCAACGGCGCCATCGCCAGCGCAGCCTTCGACGACCACGCGAGGTTCAACAGTGCCGGCGCGGCGTCCGCGCTCGTGCCTTGCGAACGTCCCACGGAACGCCACAGGTTGCGCCGGTCGGCCTCGGGCAGATCCTCATACCATCCGCGCGTCGTCGGATTGTCGTGGGTACCGGTATAGACGACCGTGTTTTGGACGTAGTTGTCAGGCAGATGCGGGTTGCTGGCATTGCCATCGAACGCGAACTGCAGCACGCGCGTCCCGGCAAGTTGAAGCACGTCACGAAGGATGCTGACATCCGGTGTGATGACCCCCAGATCCTCGGCCACGAATGGCAGCCCCCCAACGGCTTCGTCCGTGACTTCGAAAAGGCCGGCGCCCGGTCCGGGCACCCACTCACCAGACTCCGCCGTTGGAGCGGAGGCCGGCACATGCCATGCGGCGGCGAATCCGCGGAAGTGATCGAGGCGGATGACGTCAACGTAAGCCAAGAGAGCGAGCGCCCTGTCGATCCACCAGCGGTAGCCAGTCGCGGCAAGCGCGTTCCAGTCATAGATCGGATTGCCCCAGCGCTGTCCGCGGACGGCGAAGTAGTCAGGCGGAACGCCGGCTACAACGCGCGGCCGGTGCTGCCTGTCGAGCAGGAACAGCTCCGGGTGGGCCCAGACGTCACTCGAATCCGGCGAGACGAAAAACGGAAGGTCGCCGATTAGGCGCACGCCTTTGGCACGGGCGTGCGCTTCCAGACGCGCCCCCTGACGGAAGACCAGGAACTGGGCGAACCGAACCTGTTCGACCTCGTTCGCCAGATCTCGTCGGGCGCGTTCGAGCGCGGCGGGCGTGCGCCGCACCAGTTCTTCCGGCCATTGCAGGTAGCTCGCTCCTGCGTATCTGATCTTCAACGCGCGGAACAGCGCGTAGTCGTCCAGCCAGTGAGCCTGGTCGTGACGAAACTGTTCGAACGCCGGGTGCAACTCCGATCGCCAGTTGGCGTTGAAGGTTTTCCAAGCCGTCTCGAGCAATGAGTACTTGAATTGCCTGACGGCATCGAAATCGAGGACATCCGCTGGAAACGAATGCTCCCCGCAGTCGCTGGCCCGCAGCAGTCCGTCCTCGATCAGCCAGTCCGGGCTGATGAGCAGCGCATTACCGGCGAACGACGACAACGATTGGTATGGCGAGTCGCCATAGCCAGTCGGTCCCAGGGGCAACGCCTGCCACCAGCTTTGTCCGGCGTCGCGAAGGCGGTCGATCCAGGCTTCGGCCGTCGGGCCCAGATCTCCGATCCCGTACGGCGACGGCAACGAAGTGACGTGCAGCAGCACCCCGGATGCTCGGTATTGTTCGGGGAACAGACGCTGGCTCATGGGTGGCTCCCAATCGCCGTGTTGACGAGTTCCTGGGCGTCGCGCACGAGCGCCTCGAGATGCGCCGCGTCTCTGAAGCTCTCCGCGTAGATCTTGTAGATGTTCTCCGTCCCGGACGGGCGCGCCGCAAACCAGCCGTTGTCGGTGACGACTTTCAAGCCGTTGATCGGAGCGTTGTTGCCAGGAGCGCGGGTCAGTTTGGCGACGATCGGCTCACCAGCGAGGCTCGACTCCTTGACGGCCTCCGGCGACAAGACCTTCAAGCTCGCTTTTTGCTCGGGTGTGGCGGGCGCGTCGATCCGCTTGTAATAAGGCACGCCGAATTGGCGTGTGAGCTCTTGGTAGTGTTCGCCTGGATCCTTGCCCGTGCGGGCCGTGATCTCGGCCGCCAGTAAGTCCATGATGGGGCCGTCCTTGTCAGTGGTCCACACGGTGCCGTCGTGCCGCAGGAAGCTTGCGCCGGCACTCTCCTCGCCACCGAAGCAGCACGATCCGTCGAGCAGCCCCGGCACGAACCATTTGAACCCTACCGGAACCTCGGACAGCCGGCGGCCCAGATCGCCGACGACTTTGTCGATCATGGTGCTGCTGACCAGGGTCTTTCCGACGGCGGCGTGCGGCGACCACATCGGGCGATGTGTCAACAGATAGCGGATGGCCACTGCCAGGTAGGCATTGGGATTCATCAACCCGCTTGACGGCGTGACGATCCCATGCCGATCGGAGTCGGGGTCGTTGGCAAATGCCACCCGGTAGCTATCCTTGAGCTGAACGAGCCGAGCCATCGCGTATGGGCTCGAGCAATCCATGCGAATCACGCCGTCGTGATCGACCGTCATGAACGCGAAGGTCGGATCCATTACAGGGTTGACGACCGTGATGTCCAGCCCGTAAATGGCGTTGATCGGCTCCCAATACGAGCGTGCCGCGCCGCCAAGCGGGTCCACGCCCAGCTTCAGGCCGGCCGCGCGAATGGCGGCGAGGTCGACGACGCTTTTGAGGTCGCGGACGTAAGGCAGGACATAGTCCTCCTCGTGGACGGTCGACGACGTGATCGCCGTCGCGAACGGGATGCGTCTGACGCCACTGTTCTTGCCTCGCAGGAGCTCGTTGGCGCGCTCCTCGACCGAGCGCGTCACGTCTGTGTCGGCGGGGCCACCGTTAGTCGGGTTGTACTTGAAGCCGCCGTCCTCCGGAGGGTTGTGCGACGGCGTGATGACGATGCCATCTGCGAGGTGGTCCGAGCGGCCGCGGTTGTGGACGAGGATGGCCCGCGAAATCACCGGCGTCGGGGTCACGTCGTCGCCTCGTTGAATGACGGTCTCGACGTCGTTGGCCGCCAGGACCTCGAGCGCGGTGCGCTGAGCCGGACTGGACAGCGCGTGTGTGTCTTTGCCCATGTAGAGCGGGCCGTCAGTGCCGGAGGCGCGCCGGTAGTCGCAGATGGCTTGAGTAATCGCCAAAATGTGCGCTTCGGTGAACGTGCCCCGGAGCGGCGAGCCTCGGTGGCCACTGGTCCCGAAACTGACCATCTGGTTGATGTCGCCGAGATCTGGTTGCCGCTCGAAGTACTCGCGCTCCAGACGCGACACATCGACCAACATCTCGGGCGGAGCCTGGCGGCCGGCCAGCGGTGAGACGCCCGACGCCGTTTGAGTCTCTACGATACGGGGCATGGCTTCACGTCCCAGATTTCGCGCGCGTACTCGGCAATCGCGCGATCGCTGGAAAATTTTCCAGAGGCCGCGACGTTCAGAATGGCCTTGCGTGCCCAGGCGTCTTGATCGGCATACAAATCACGGAGTCGCTGGTCGGCGTCCAGATAGGACGTGAGATCCGCCAGGTGCATGTAGTGATCCCCGTATGTCAACAACGTATCGACCAACGGGGCGAATACGCCCGGTTCATGGCGGCTGAAATGATCGGAGCGAATCAAGTCCAGCGCGGCGCGGGTCTCCGTGTCATGCTCGTAATGCCACTGCGGGTTGTACCACGCTCGACTGTCGGCCACTTGCGCCGCGGTGAGGCCAAACAGGAAGAAGTTCGCCTCGCCGGCTTCCTGCGCCATTTCAATGGTCGCACCGTCGCGCGTGCCGAGCGTCAAGGCGCCGTTCATCATGAACTTCATGTTGCTCGTACCGCTGGCTTCGTATCCAGCCGTCGAGACCTGGTTCGAGACATCGCTGGCGGGGATCAGCCGCTCCGCCAACGACACGTCGTACTCGGGCAGGAACAGAACTTTCAGGCGACCACGGGTCGCTGGCTCGGCGTCGATCGTGCTGGCGATGTTCTCGAGGAGCTTGATGATCAGTTTGGCCAAGGTGTACGCCGGCGCTGCTTTACCGGCGAAGAAGAACGTTCGCGGTGTCATCTCACGGCGCGGATCTTCCCGCAGCCGGTTGTAGAGCACGACGACGCGCAGCGCGTTGAGCAGTTGTCGCTTGTATTCGTGGATGCGCTTGATCTGGCAATCAAAAATGCAATCGGGGTCCACGGTCTGGCCAGCTGTGGATCTGAGCCAGTTTACGAATTGAGATTTGGCCTCACGCTTGGCTTTTTTGAAGTTGCCGGCGAAGCCTCTGTCATCGGCAAGCGGTTTCAGGTTGCCGAGTTGCCCGAGATCGGTGAGCCACCCGTCGCCGATGGCCTCGGTGATGGTGCGGGCGAGCGTGGGATTCGCCAGCAGCAACCAGCGTCTGGGGGTGACACCGTTGGTCTTGTTGCTGAAGCGCTCGGGGAACATCTCAGCCAAATCTCTGACCGTCGTCGTCCGCAGCAGCTCGGAATGAATGGCGGCGACGCCGTTCGTGCTGTGTGAGCCGACGATCGCGAGGTTGGCCATGCGCACGTGTTTGGCCGCGCCTTCCTCGATCACGCTCACACGCTGTACGCGCCCCTCATCTCCAGGGAAGCGCGTCCTGACCGAGTCGAGCAGGCGCCGGTTGACCTCGTAAATGATTTCCAGATGCCGCGGCAGCAAGATTTCGAACCACCGGAGCGGCCATTTCTCGAGTGCCTCCGGCAGCAGCGTGTGATTCGTATATGCAAGCGTCCTCCGAGTGAGATCCCACGCGTCGTCCCATCCCAGATTTGCCTCGTCCAGCAGAATCCGCATCAACTCCGGGACCGCCATCGTCGGGTGCGTATCGTTGAGTTGAATCGCGACGCGTTCGGGAAGCGCGGCCCAATCGTTGTTGCTGCGGCGGAAGCGCCGTATGAGATCGGCCAGCGAGCAGGCAACCAGGAAATACTCCTGCACGAACCGCAAGCCCTGTCCCATGCTCGTTGAGTCGTCGGGATAGAGCACTCGGGTCAGCGACTCAGCCCCCAGTGTTTCAGCGACCGCACCGACGAAATCTCCGTGGCTGAAGCTTTGAAAATCGAAATATTCGGGCGCACGAGCGGCCCAAAGGCGCAGCGTGTTGACCGTCGTGCCGCCGTAACCGACGACGGGCCGATCGAATGGCATTCCAACCAGAGTGGACGGCCGACCCACAATCGGACGCAGGCTCCCAGCAGACACCTCGAACGAGCTGTTCAGCTTGATCTCTACCGTCTCCTCCGGGCGCGGTACCTCCCATGGATCCGGGCTGCGCAGCCAGTTGTCCGGCTGCTCCCGTTGCCAGCCGTCGCGAATGGTCTGTTTGAACAAGCCGTACTCGGTACCGCAATCCGTACCCCATTGCGGGGAGCTGCATCGTCGCCATCGAGTCGAGAAAACACGCTGCCAGGCGTCCGAGGCCGCCGTTACCAAGCCCGGCGTCGGGTTCCTGCTCGAGCAGATCGAGCCAATCGAGATCCTTCTCGTCAATCGCGCGCCTGGCGATCGGGTCGAGCATGAGATTCGTTACGTTGTTGGCGAGCGATCGGCCAATGAGAAACTCCATCGACAGGTAGTAAACGCGCTTGGCGTTCTCGCGGGCATACGCCTGCTCGGTGTTGATCCACCGTTGGGACAAGATGTCCCGCACCGAGCGTGCGAGAGCCTCGAAACGCGCGCGTGAGCCGGCGGCCGCGGGATCGACGACGTTGTCAAAGATGAGATGACGCTCGTACAGCGCGCTCTCGCGGCCGGAGAATTCAATCGTTTGCGTACTCATTGGGGTGTCACCGTGAAGATCTGTGGCGATGTCTCGTAGAACCGACTCAGTAGTCATGCATCGACGTGACGGGTATCGTTCCACAGGCGAATCACTGGCTGCGAGCGATTGTGTTCGTAGCCCAGCGCACTGAGGCTCGCCGTGCTCAGCAGTAGGTACCTTGCGGCCGCCGGTGCGAGCCCAAGCCAGCGGGCAGCGAGCACTCGCAGGAAGTGGCCGCTCGAAAAAAGGAGGACGTCGCCGCGGGCACCTCGCACGCGGCTCAACACACCGTCAGCCCGCGCGGCAACCTGATCCGGCGACTCGCCACCTGGGCAGCCGTCGCGGAACAGGTCCCAGTCTGGGCGTTCAACATGGATCTCAGCCGTACGACGGCCTTCATATTGGCCGTAGTTCCATTCGAGCAGACCGCGATCGATTTCGGCTGCGGACGCAAAGCCGGCCAGGGCACACGTCCGCGCGGCCCGCTGCAAGGGGCTGGTCAGGACCATCGCAAATTTCAGTCCGTCCAGTCGTGGGCCGAGGGCTCTGGCGTTTCGCTCACCACGCTCGGTCAGGGGTAAATCAGTCAGCCCCGTGTGTTGACCGGTGAGACTCCACGGCGTTTCGCCATGACGGGCGAGGTATACCGCCGGTAAGTCGGTGCTGACGGCGTGCCTCGCGGGCGAGTCCAGCGTGTCGCGGCTGTCAGGAGCTCTTTCAACGAGCAGTTCCTTCTCTTTCTCTTTGCTTGCCGTCCCCATCCGTCATGTCTCCCGCGACGCTAGTTCGTCGCATTCCGATGCGTCTCACCCGAGCAATCAGTGCGCCATCGGTCACGAAACGTAGACGCCCGCGCAATTGACTGTTTGCGGCCCGCCTTCAATGGCGGCGACCGGTACCGTTCCGGTCGGACGTGCGTGCACACGCACACACGGTGTTCGCGCAAACGCAACACGCTGGCGTTAGCCTGTCAGGATGTGGGTCGGCGTCGGCTTTGAATCCGGTAGCGCTGGGTACGACGGTTGCTCATGGCGGAGAGCATCATGAGACCGTCTTGCGCCTGGACATCGACGCCACGCTCGAGGAGAGAGCTAGTTCTGGAGGTAGCGCGATGAAACTTGCGACGGGTCCTTTGTCCGCTGAGGAACTGCGGAGGATGCACGCCTACTGGCGGGCCGCCAACTACCTGTCGGTTGGCCAGATTTACTTGTACGACAACCCCCTCCTGAGGGAACCGCTCACGCGAGCGCATATCAAGCCGCGCCTTCTCGGCCACTGGGGAACCACGCCAGGCCTCAACTTCATCTACGTCCACCTGAACCGGATTATCAAGAAGCACGACCTGAACATGATCTACGTCATCGGTCCGGGACACGGTGGCCCGTCGCTGGTCGCTAACGCGTACCTGGAAGGCACCTACAGCGAGGTGTACCCCGACATCGGCAGGGACGCCGCCGGGATGAAGAAACTCTTCAAGCAATTCAGCTTTCCCGGCGGAATTCCGAGTCACGTTGCACCCGAGACGCCGGGCTCTATCCACGAGGGCGGCGAACTGGGCTACGCCCTGTCCCATGCTCATGGCGCTGCCTTCGACAACCCCGAGCTGATCGTAGCCTGCGTTGTCGGCGACGGCGAAGCCGAGACCGGGCCTCTGGCGACGAGCTGGCATTCCAACAAGTTTCTGAACCCGGCGCACGACGGTGCCGTGCTGCCGATCCTCCATCTGAACGGCTACAAGATCGCCAACCCGTGCTTTCTCGCGCGCATCCCGCAGGACGAACTGCAGAGCCTTTTCCGGGGCTATGGCTACGCGCCTCGCTTCGTCGAGGGCGACGAGCCAGAGAAAGTCCATCAACAGCTCGCCGCCGCGTTCGACGGGGTCGTGGAAGACATCAAGCGGATCCAGCTCGACGCGCGAACGAATGGCGTCACGAAGCGACCGGCGTGGCCGATGATCGTCCTTCGTACGCCGAAGGGCTGGACCTGTCCGAAGGAGATCGACGGCAAGAAGTGCGAAGGTTACTGGCGCGCCCATCAGGTCCCGATGGGCGAGATGGACAGGCCGGACCATGTCCGCATCCTCGAAGGCTGGATGAAGAGCTACCAGCCTGAGGAGCTGTTCGATGCGGCAGGCCGGCTCGAGCCCGAACTCGCCGCGCTCGCGCCCAGCGGTCATCGCCGGATGAGCGACAATCCGCACGCCAACGGCGGACTCCTGCTGAGGGAGCTCGAACTTCCCGACTTCCGGACTTATGCCGTCGATACACCCAGCCCTGGGGCCGCCACGGCCGAGGCCACTCGGGCTCAAGGGGCGTTCCTTCGTGACGTCATGACGCTCAACCTCGAGAGCGCGAACTTCCGCCTGTTCAGCCCCGACGAAAGCAACTCGAATCGCTGGCAGGACGTCCTCGACGTCACGAATCGCCGTTTCATGGCAGAGATTTACCCGGACGACGATCACCTGAGTCCCGATGGCCGCGTGATGGAGGTGCTCAGCGAGCATCAGTGCCAGGGCTGGCTCGAGGGATACCTGCTGACGGGCCGCCATGGCTTCTTCAGCTGCTACGAAGCGTTCATTCACATCATCGATTCGATGTTCAACCAGCACGCCAAGTGGTTGAAGGTCTGTCACGAGATTCCCTGGCGCCGCTCAATCGCGTCGCTCAACTACCTGTTGTCGTCTCACGTCTGGCGGCAGGACCACAACGGCTTCAGCCATCAGGATCCCGGCTTCATCGACCACGTCGTCAACAAGAAGGCCGAGGTGATTCGCGTCTACCTTCCGCCGGACGCGAACTGCCTCCTGAGCGTGACCGATCACTGTCTGCGCAGCCGCGACTACGTGAACGTGATTGTCGCCGGCAAGCAACCCGCGCCCGTGTGGCTGACCATGAAACAGGCGATCGAGCACTGCACCGCCGGCATCGGCATCTGGGAATGGGCCAGCAACGACAAGGGGAGCGATCCCGATGTCGTGATGGCCTGCTGCGGGGATGTGCCGACGCTCGAGACGCTGGCCGCGGTCGACCTCCTCCATCGACACCTGCCGGAGCTGAAGATCCGCGTGATCAACGTCGTGGACCTGATGAAGCTCCAGCCGTCGCGCGAGCATCCGCACGGCCTCAGCGATCGTGATTTCGACACGCTATTCACCACGAACAAGCCGATCATCTTTGCCTTCCATGGCTACCCGTGGCTGATTCACCGATTGACGTACCGTCGCAGCAACCACGGCAACCTGCACGTTCGCGGGTACAAGGAGGAAGGCACGACCACCACGCCGTTCGATATGGCCGTGCGCAACGATCTCGATCGCTTTCACCTGGCCTCCGACGTGATCGATCGGCTGCCACAGCTCGGGTCACGAGCGGCCTACGTGAAGCAGATGATCCGTGACAAGTTGACGGAGCACGACCAGTACATCCGTGAGCACGGCGACGACATGCCCGAAATCACCGGCTGGAAATTCGGTCGCGAGAAACAGGTTGATGCAAAGACCACATCGACCGAAGGGGACAATGTCTAGGGCGATCGTCGTCCTCAACGCCGGATCATCGAGTGTGAAGTTTTCGTTATTCGTCTCGCGCGACGGTGAGCTCGAAATCGACGTGCGCGGCCAGATTGAAGAGATCGACACGGCTCCCCACTTCATCGCGAAGAGGCACAACGGAGCGCCAACGGCAGAGAAATTCTGGGCCGAGGGCACGAGGCTTGGCCATGATGGGGCGCTCGATCATCTGGTCGCGTTTCTACGCGCCGAGCTCGCGACCGACCGCCTTGTGGGCGTCGGGCATCGGGTCGTTCACGGAGGCCTGGACTATTCGCAGCCCGTGGTCGTCAACGGCGGCGTGGCGGCCGCGCTCGAGAAATTGGTTCCCCTTGCTCCGCTGCATCAGCCCCACAACCTCGCCCCAATCCGGCGTCTCCTCGAGCGCGCGCCACAACTGCCTCAGGTCGCCTGCTTCGACACCGCATTTCACCGCACGAACCCTGAGCTTGCCCAACGCTTCGCGCTGCCCGAGAAGCTCCACGAGGCTGGCGTGCAGCGTTACGGCTTCCACGGATTGTCGTACGAGTACATCGCGTCGGTGATGGCGCAGTTCGACGTGAAGGCTGCATCCGGCAGGACCGTCGTCTTGCACCTGGGCAACGGCGCCAGCATGTGCGCGATGGACGCCGGCCGAAGCATCGCAAGCACAATGGGCTTCTCAACAGTCGAGGGGCTGTTGATGGGCACCCGCTCGGGCTCGCTCGATCCGGGCGTAATCCTCTACCTCATGAACAACTGGCACATGGACGCGCGCGCGGTCGAACAGCTTCTCTACAACCAGTCGGGGTTGCTCGGCGTATCGGACATTTCCAGCGACATGCGCACGTTGCTTGCCTCGACCGATTCGCGGGCGAAGCTGGCGGTCGATCTTTACTGTTATCGCATCAGGCGAGAGCTCGGCTCGCTCGCCGCCGCGCTCGGCGGCTTGGACGCGATCGTCTTCACAGGCGGCATTGGCGAAAACGCCGTCGCCATCCGGGAACGCGTATGCCGCGATGCGGCGTGGCTCGGTGTCGAGATCGACGTGGCGGCAAACGCTGCGGGCGGTCCTCACATCAGCACGTCCGGGTCACGCGCCTCGGCC
>CAVXIR010000004.1:0-2116870 GCA_963761975.1 Vicinamibacterales bacterium | reverse complement strand
GACCGCGCTCGGACCGTCGTCTTCACCGCGCTGGCGCTCGTCGCATTCGCGGCCAATTCCGTGCTCTGCCGGTTGGCGCTTCAACAAAACGCGGTCGATCCTGCCACCTTTTCAAGCATCCGATTCGCTTCCGGCGCTGCCATGCTGCTTGCGATCACCGGCGGGCGCGCACCCTTGCGCGAATCGAAGGGGGCGTGGGTTTCGGCGTGCATCCTCGCGCTTTACGCCATTCCATTTGCCCTTGCCTACGTGCGCCTCACCACCGGAACTGGCGCCCTCATCCTGTTCGGGTGCGTGCAAGTGACGATGTTGATTGGCGCGCGCCACGCTGGCGAGCGCATGAAAGGAATGCAGGCGGTCGGTCTCGGCCTCGCCCTGATTGGGTTGGTGTATCTCGTATCGCCGGGGCTTTCCGCCCCTTCGCCAACAGGCGCCGGGCTGATGGCGACGGCGGGCATGGCGTGGGGCATGTATTCATTACGAGGTCGTCGGGCACCAGATCCCCTCATGCAGACCACGAGCAACTTCGTACGCTCGGTCCCGCTGATATTGCTCGTGAGCCTGGCGTCGATCCCGCAGTTTCACGTTC
Source organism: Vicinamibacterales bacterium (assembly GCA_963761975.1). Classification (GTDB taxonomy): domain Bacteria; phylum Acidobacteriota; class Vicinamibacteria; order Vicinamibacterales; family JAMQPK01; genus JAMQPK01. Next base: position 2,116,281 of record CAVXIR010000004.1, on the reverse strand, counting down.
GCACGGCAGGTCTCGTCCTGGCCGTTGCCTCGGGTGCGCTTGCGTCCGGCCTCGGGTACGTGGCCTGGTTTGCGGCTTTGCGCCGGCTGACGGCGGTGAGGGCGGCCGTGCTTCAGCTTGCCGTTCCAGTGCTTGCGGCAGCCGGGGGCGTGGTCTTCCTTTTCGAGCCTGTTTCGCCTCGCCTCATTATCGCGGCCATCCTGGTGCTCGGTGGCATCCTTGTCGTGATCCTCACACGCAGTACCCGAAACGCGGTAGTTGACGACTCAAATTTTTACGCAAATCTCGGGTTGCGCCGTCGAGCCCGGTGAGTATCATGGCGCGATCAATCAGGAGGTTCGTAATGAGCACACAGACCACGTCCTTACTACAGCAGAGTTTTCGAGGAAGAGTAGTCGAGCCGCACCATGCCGACTACGACACCATTCGTGCGCTGTACAACGGCATGATCGACAAACGGCCGCGGCTGATTGCACGGTGTGTGGATGTCGCCGACATCATCACTGCGGTCAATTTCGGCCGGGAGAACGGCCTGCTGACGGCTATTCGCGGCGGCGGCCACAACGGTCCCGGGCTGGGCAGCTGCAATGACGGCCTCGTCATCGATCTGTCGATGATGAAAGGCGTTCGGGTCGATCGCGCCAATGGCACCGTTCGCGTCGAAGCCGGCTGCACGTCAGGCGATGTCGATCATGCCACTCACCCCTTCGGTCTCGCGGTTCCGTTCGGCATCGTCTCGACGACGGGTGTCGCCGGTCTGACGCTTGGTGGCGGCACCGGACATCTCACGCGCAGGTTCGGATTGACGATCGACAACCTGGTCGAAGCGGACATCGTGCTTGCGGACGGCAGCGTGGTGACCGCCAGTGAGCGCCAGCATCCCGACCTGTTCTGGGCGATTCGCGGCGGCGGAGGCAATTTCGGCGTGGTGTCGAGTTTTCTGTTTCGCGCGCATCCCGTGAGCACGGTCTATGCCGGGCCAATCTTCTGGGACGCTGCGCTTCACGGAAAAGCGGTGATGGCGGCGTATCGTGAGTTCCTGCCGACGACACCCGAAGATCTCGGCACGTTTGTCGGCCTGAAGACAGTCCCTTCGGGAGATCCGTTCCCGAAGGAGCATTGGGGCAAACGCACCTGCGCGGTCATTTCCTGCTACAACGGTGCCGCCGCCGAGGGGCAGGATCAGATCGCGCGTTTACTGAAGGTGACCCCGCCACCGCTGTTCAATTGGATGGGCGAAATGCCGTTTCCAGCGTTTCAGTCGCTCTTCGATCCGCTGTTCCCGAAGGGACTGCAGTGGTACTGGAAGGGCGACTTCGTGAAGAGCCTGACGGACGAGGCGATTGAGACGCACATCCGCGAAGCGGCCAAAGCGCCGAGTGAGCTGTGCTTGATGCACTTGTATCCGATTGACGGTGCGGTGCGTCGAGTCGCCAAAGATGCGACCGCCTGGAATACGCGCGACGCGACATGGTCGATGGTCATCGCGGGGATCGACGCCGATCCCAAACGCGCCGATGAGTTGAAATCCTGGGGTCGCGCGTACTGGAAGGCCGTGCATCCGTTCAACATGGCGGGCGCATACGTCAACTTCATGATGGACGACGAGATCGACGGACGCGTCCAGGCGACGTATGGCGAAAATTACTCACGTTTGGCGTCGATCAAGGCCAAGTACGATCCGAAGAACCTGTTCTGCGTGAACCAGAACATCAAGCCGGCCGCGTGACTGACTGGACAGGGCTAAAGCCCTGTGCCACCGCTTGGTCGATGGGCCATCGGCCACGGTCTGTGGTCGATGGTCTGTCACGGTCTCAGGACGATCGTTGCGGACGAAATCGGTGGGCCTTGAATCGGTAGCGCAGGGCTTCAGCCCTGCCGAGTGCTTCGTGAGATCGGTGGCGCAGGGCTTTAGCCCTGCTTAATGAAATGATGCCTACTGAAACGACGGTCGAGACGAACGTCAAACAGGCGGTCCCCTTTTTCATGGTGACCGACATCGAAGCGTCGCTTTCTACATCGACGGTGTGGGCTTCGCCATCACGAACGCATGGCGACCGGAATACGCAAAGGGGCGCATCCAGTGGTGCTGGCTACAACTCGGCAGCGCAGCGTTGATGCTCCAGGAATATTGGAAAGACGGCCGCCCGGGGGGCGCTCCGGACGGCCCATTGGGTCAGGGCGTTTCGGTCTGTTTCATGTGCGCCGACGCCATCGCGATCTACCACGATCTCATCGGTCGAGGGGTTCCCGCGAAGCGGCCGTTCGTTGGCAACAATCTGTGGGTCACGTCAGTGCGCGACCCGGACGGCTACTCCCTGTATTTTGAAAGCCCCACGGATGTGCCGGAAGAGACCGAGTATTCCGGCTAGCCGGAGAGAGTGCCTCGGCGGCCAATCTAAGAAGCCATCTCATAAACCTCGCAAGAGAATGACGCAGCAGGCGAGGTGTAGCATCGCAAGAAAGTTCTCGGCGTAACGCTCGTAGCGGACAACGAGCCGCCGAAAATTCTGGAACCAGGCAAAGAGTCGCTCGATCGTCCACCTCCGTCGGTAGCGACGCAGCGGGCGACCGTCTTGGGTCCGCGATGTCGTGTTTTGCGGTGCGGGGCGATCAGTTCCACGCCACGGCGGGCCAGGTCAGCATCCAGGCGGTCCGACTCGTAGGCGTTGTCCCCGATGAGACGCACAGGGAACGGCTTGACAAACCGCTGCGCGAGGGTTGCGTGGACCAGGGTGACTTCGTGCGGCGTGGCACTCTCGATGTGAACCGCGACGGGGAGTCCGCCGCGATCGGCGATCACCATGATCGTCGAGCCCTTCCCGCGCTTCGTCTTGCCCACGCCGGCGCCTCCCTGCTTCGCTGGTGCGCGCGCACCCACTGCTGAAACCGCCGGTGGCACGTTTGACAGGAGGGCTACCGGTCCGGGAGATCAGACCATGGGGCGCCGGTCCGGAGGATCCACAAGATGCCGTTGAGCACCGCACGATTCTCCCGCCATGGGCGCCCCCGGCCGTCTGTGCGGCGCGCCAGCTTGGGCAGGAAGGGTCCAATCAGAACCCATTGCTCGTCGGTGAGGTCACGGACATGAGACGCAGCAGGAAGGGTCATCCGCGCCAGAATGGTCCGGTCGCGATCTGGCTCTTGGCGCCGACCCCAAAATCGGTCGCCAGATCGGCGTTTTTTCAGGAGCCGAGGGGGCTCGGATCGGAGCCACCATTACTTGCAGCGGACCGCTATTTGATCATTGAGGACTCACCTTGACATCCTAGGTGAAAGCCCTTACCCTCACCTAGCATGTCTAGTCGTGCCGATTCCGGCCGTCTTGAGCTCCTGCAGGGCACGCTCGATCTGCTGATTCTCCGCACGCTTCGTCTTGGGCCGGCTCACGGCCATACGATCGCGAAAACCATCGAGCGTGGGTCGGACGACGTGCTCCAGATTGAGCAAGGGTCGCTTTATCCGGCTCTCCACCGCCTGATCAAGCGCGGTTGGATCGATTTCGAAGTCGGCACTTCCGAGAACAATCGCCGCGCCAAGTTCTACCGGCTCACCGCTGCGGGACGGCGTCAGCTTGCCGTCGAGACCAGCAAGTGGGATCGGCTGGCCGGTGCCATCGCACGCATATTGCGGCCTGCAGCCGCCGAAGGTGAACGATGACCCGCCGCGGCCGGAAAGCGCTCGATGGCCTGGCGGACGACCTCCGCGATCACATAGAACGTCAGACGGAGGAGAACCTCGCGCGTGGAATGACACCGGACGAAGCACGCCGGCAGGCGCGCCTGGCGCTCGGCAACACTGCGCTGATCGAGGAAGATACGCGCGCCGTGTGGGTATCGCGTTGGCTGGAAGATCTGCGTCGTGATCTCCGCTATGCGCTGCGTACCTTCCGCCGGAGGCCCGGTTTCGCCGCGACGGCTGTCGTCTCCCTCGCAGTCGGGATTGCCGCCGCTACAGGGATGTTTAGCATCGTGAACGCGGCACTACTGAATCCTTTCCCATTCGCCGACATCAATCGGATCGTCAGGCTTGACATGAACGACAAAGGCAAGCCGCGTGGTCTGGCTGTCACGGCGCGACAGCTCGTCGCCCTTCAACAGAGCGACGTCTTGGACGGCGCCTTCGTCTCGAACGCCTGGGAGATGACGCTGACCGGCCAGGACCTCCCGGAAGCGGTGCGCACTCAGTATTTTTCAGCAAACGCGTTGAACGTCCTCGGGGTTCCGCCCCTCCTCGGGCGAGTCTTCACCGAGGCGGACGGGCCGGCGGGCGAGCAGCCCCAACGGGTCGTCGTGCTCACCTATCGGTTCTGGCAGCGACACTTCGGCGGGCGGCCTGAGGCCGTGGGGCAGACGCTCTATCTGAACCGCGAACCCTACACCGTGATTGGCGTGCTGCCGCGTCAATACTTTTACTCGGGTCCGGAGATTCTCGTTCCGATTCACCTGACGCTCGATCCGAAATTCGCATGGGGCGTCCAGGCCCGTCTCAAGCGGGGCGTCACTCCACGCATGGCCGAACAGCGACTTCAGCCGCTCTTCGACCAATTCGCCAAGGAGACCCCGCAACGCTTTCCGAAGGAAGGGCGTCCGCTCGTACAAAGTCTGGTGGAGACACAAAGGGGGGCAGACTTCGTGCCGACCCTCCTGTTGATCTTCTCGGCGTCCATGTTGCTGCTCCTGATCGCATGCGCGAACGTGTCCATCCTGCTGTTGGCGCGCGGGACCGCGCGGAGGCAGGAGTTCGCCGTGCGGGCCGCCATAGGGGCAAGTCGTGGACGGTTGATGAGGCAGCTCCTCGTGGAATCGCTGCTCCTGGCATTCAGCGGCGCCGCACTGGGCGTTGCGGCGGGCTATTGGGGCCTGCCGGCTATCCTCAGGCTCTTGCCCCCGAATTCGGTTCCGGTCGGGAACCTCATCGCCGTGCCCGTCAATGTACCGGTCCTGCTCTTCAGTGCGGGCCTTGCGATGGCGTCGGCCCTGATTTCTGGACTGTCACCGGCCTTGTCGTTTTCGCGCCCACGCCTGATGGCGACGGCGCGGACGACCGCCGGCGTCGAAAGCCGGCGAGCGCAGCACCTCCTGCTCGCGGCGCAAATTGCGCTGACGGTGCTGTTGCTCGCGGGCACGGGCGCGACCGTCCGCGGGCTCATTGGTCTGTACCGGACATCGCTTGGCTACGATCCGCACAATGTGATCATCGCGTCGATCAACCTTCCAGACCTGTCAGCGCCCACGACCGGGTACACGAAATGGGCCGACCGCGCCGCGTTCTACGAGCGCCTGCGGAATCGAATGGCAGACGTGCCCCAAGTCGAATCGGTCGCGCTCGCCACCTTCAGCGGGATACCACCCCGGTCGGGCGGACGGTGGGTGGTCGACGTTCCCGGACGGGACATGACAGGAGACGAGGCACCGATTCTCCAGCGAATCAGCGGCGACTACTTCGCGACGATGAAGATTCCGCTCATTCGAGGCCGGGTCTGGTCGGATTCAGAGAGCGCAGGAGCGCCTCACGTCGCCCTCGTCAACCAGACGATGGCTCGTGAGCTGTGGCCGGACGAATCCGCGATTGGGCGGCGGGTTCGGATTCCCGAGTTCATCGAATCACCCACCTATTTCAGGCTGGCGGCGCCCGGTAGCGACGGCTGGTTTCGAGATCATCGGTGTGGTCGGTGACACACCCAATGTCGGTCTCCATGAGCCGCCGGCGCCGTCGATCTACGTGCCGTACACGCTCATGTTGGGCGATTCCGTGCATGTGATCCTGCGGACGAATCGCGATCCACTGTCGATGACCCGATCGATTCGGGAGGCGGTGCGGACCGTCGATCCCAATCAACCAGTCAACGTGGTACACACGGCGGAAGACGAGCTCGCAATCGCGGGGTGGGCCCGTGAGCGGTTCGTGGCGTTACTCTTGCTCGGCTTCGCGGTGTTTGCGCTGATGCTGGCAATCGTCGGGCTCTACAGTGTCGTGTCGTACTCGGTGTCGTGCCGGTTCAAAGAATTTGGCATCCTTATGGCGCTCGGTGCCGGTCGTGGGCGCATCGTAAACGCTGCGGTGCAGCCGGCGGTCTTAGCCATCGTCGCGGGCCTCTTCGGTGGTCTCGCATTGAGCGTGAGGCTTAACAAGGTTGTAGCCCAGTGGTCGATCGGCAATCTGAACGATCCGGTCGTGCTCGTCGCCGTCAGCCTGGTGCTGTTTGTCGCTGCGATGATGTCCGCCGCGATTCCAGCGAACCGAGCTGCATCGATTCAGCCGGTAGACGCGCTTCGCACCGACTGAACAATGCCCGCCGCGCCGATCGAGTGGCCGCCGATGGAGTGTGTGAAGGGCTCAGATCTGGCGATGAATGGCTCTGATGATTTAGAGAGGGCGCGGTCGCGCGACATCGTCGCGAAGCACACGTTTGACGCAGCTTGGTTCTGAAGCAGCGGATCGGATGCGATACGCGGTCGGAATCAGTAACGTAAAGTCGCTAGTGTCGACCTATCGGGGCGGCAGGCTGTCGGATTGAGGCCGCCATTTATGAGATAGCTTCTAATTCTGCGAAAAGGTTTGACACTCGCAGATCCTTTCAATCCTTATCAGCAGTCAGGACGCAGTAGCGGTGCACCGCGTTGGGAGGAGACGAGGCGGTGCCTCGTTCACGCCATTGATCGAACCGGCGACTTCATGGACATCGGGTGTGCCAACGGGCTGCTGCTGCAGTCACTCGTCTCATGGGCGGGAGAGGTCGGCTTCGCTATCAGGCCGCACGGGCTGGACTTCGTTCCGGAACTGATTGAACTCGCGAGAGGGCGATTTCCTCGCGAGCGAGATAACTTCATCGTGGCAAACGCATTCTATTGGAGCCCCATCGACAATACGATTTTGTCCGGACCAATCTGGAATATGGGCCGCGCTCGGATTGGATCGAGTTGGTTCGGCGTCAGTACCGTGCCGTCGTGTCGGGCGGCGCCTCATCGTGTGTCACTATCGCAACCGGGACGAGTCTTATGTGGCGCTCACCCCGATCGTCGAAGCAGCCGGCTTCTCTGCGGCGGGCGGTGTCGATGCTCCTGGCGTTGCGATTGTTTGGTCCGACGGCCCTCCTTAGGGGCGCGGACGATGGACGATCGACGATCGACGATGGACGATGGACGATGGACGATGGACGATGACGTGGCGCAACCCATGTGGGCGATAGTTAGTCTCTTTGCAGCGCTGGCGCTGTTGGCTGGAACCGTCGCACGTGCGCAGCCCGCGGACACACGCATCCGCGCGGCGCGTGTGCTCGACGGAACCGGCCAGGTGTACGAGAACGGCACGATCGTTGTCAGAGGGACGAGCATCGCCGCGATCGACGCGTCTGACTCGAAACCGGCCGACATCGATCTTGGTCGAATGACTCTGCTCCCCGGCTTGATTGATGTGCACGTCCACATCGGCTGGCACTTTGGGCCGGGCGGCAGGTTCGAGCCACGCGCGCAAACGGCGGCGCAAGACATTCTCTACGCAGCCGAGAATGCATATCTCACGTTGATGGCCGGGTTCACGACCATCCAGAGCCCCGGACAACCCGGCGATCTTGAGTTGCGCGATGCGATCGCGCGCGGTGTGCTTCCCGGACCGCGCACCCTGACGTCGATCGCGCAGATCACTGCGGCGAGTGGCACGCCGTCCGAGCTTCGTCAAACCGTCCGCGAGCTGAAATCGCGGCGTGCCGACGTCGTGAAGATCTTCGCGTCTGTGGCGATTGGCGGCGTCGAGCGGACGATGACGCGCGACCAGCTGGAAGCGCTCTGCAGCGAGGCAAGCGCCCAGGGGCTGCGGACGATGGTTCACGCACAAACGGCGGAGTCGGTGAAGGCCGCCGTCAACGCCGGATGCATGCAGATCGAGCACGGCACCGGCGTGGATGAGGCGGGATTGAAGTTGATGGCCGAGCGAGGCGTCTACTTCGACCCTCACGTCGGCGTTCTGCTGCAGAACTATCTGCGCAATAAGGCGAAATACGTCGGTGTGGCGGGCTATACGGAACAAGGTTTCGTGTCGATGGAAGACGCGATCAAAGTGAACGCGGCGATGATCAGAAAAGCCGTCGCGACGCCGGGGCTCAAACTGGTGATGGGATCCGACGCGGTGGCAGGCGCACACGGGCGAAATGCAGACGAGCTCGTCGAGCGCGTGCGACAGGGCCGACAGAAGCCGGTCGACGCCATCATTTCGGCAACCTCGCTGGCTGCAGAGTCGTTGAATCTCGGCAACACGATTGGCCGGCTGGCGCCAGGGTACAGCGCCGACATCATTGCCGTCGATGGCGACCCGATGACCGACATCACCGCGCTTACGCGGGTGGTGTTCGTGATGCGGGACGGCAGGGTCTACAAGCGTTAAACGTGGTGGAATGATCCGACCGCGTCTGTGGTTAGCCTTTCTGTGGGTGCATTGGTTTGCCCTTTGGGCCCTCGACCGGTACGATAATCACCCATAGGCCATTTCGTCTGGTATGCTCCCCCGATACTCAGTGACATAAACCCGAAACGCATCAAACAGGAGGCGTTGCATGCGAACGCATCGATCGTCGACCTCTGGCATCAGCCGTCGCGATTTTTCCCGCTTCCTTGCGCTGAGCGGCTCGCTGCTGTTACCACAGCAGCTTTCGGCCTGGCCGGCGCCGCTGGCGCAGACGCCCCGGCGGCCCGATGAGCGTTTCTGGATGTCGGTGCGCGATCAGTTCCTGATGCCGCCGAATCTCGCGGTCATGAACGCCGCGAATCTCTGCCCTTCTCCCGCGCCGGTGCTCGAAGCGATGTATCTGAGCACGAAAGACATGGACGGCGATCCTTCGTTCGACAACCGGCAGAAGATGAGCACAGGGAAAGAAGACGCCCGCCGTCTGCTCGCGCAGTTTCTCAGCGTGACACCGGAGGAAATCGTCATCACCCGCAACACCAGCGAAGCGAACAACATCGTGTCGAGTGGTCTTGATCTGAAGGCCGGTGACGAAGTGGTGATCTTTTCCGACAACCATCCCAGCAACAGCACGGCGTGGACACAGAAGGCGAAGCGTTTCGGATACACCGTTTCCGTCATCAAGCAGCCAAACCCTCACCCCGGAGCTGATTACTTCGTGGAAGAGGCGAAGCGATCGATCACGCCGCGAACGCGGGTGCTGGCGTTCACCCATCAGACCAGTACGGTTGGCGACGTGCTGCCCGCAAAAGAGCTGTGCCGGCTGGCGCGTGAACGTGGCGTCATGACGCTCGTTGACGGCGCATCGGCGCTCGGCTTCCTCGACGTCAACCTCGCCGACATGCAGCCCGATTTCTACTCGGGAAGCGCGCACAAATGGCCCTGCGGACCCAAGGAAGTTGGCGTCCTGTACGTGAACGCCAGCGCTCAGAGTCGCATCCACCCGAGCATCATCAGCGCCTATCCGGGGGCCATCGGCGTTTCACGATCGATGGAAGCCATGGGGCAACGCGATGAGCCCGCTATCATCGGTTTCGGCGAAGCCCTCAAATTTCAGACCAAGATCGGCCGCGCCGTCATAGAGGAACGATCGCGCGCGCTCACGCAGGCGCTCATTGCCGGCCTCCGGCGCATCGAAGGCGTGGAGATGTGGACGCACGCTGACCCCGTGCGATCGGGTGCGGTTGTGACGTTCAGACCTGGCAATCTCGACATCCCGAAGGTATCCGCTGCGCTTTATCGGAACGATCGAATCGGTTGCGCGACCCGAACGGGCAGCGATCGCCCCGGCATCCGCTTCTCGCCGCACTTCTACAACACGATGGCGGAAGTCGAGCGAGCAGTTGCGGCGGTGGCGAAGTATATGAAGCAGGGCGTGTAGGGGTGTCCATCGTCCATCGTCCATCGTCTAGACGATCGACGATCGACGATGGACGATCGTTTAGGCTGCCATGATCGAAACATGCACATGTTTAAGAGTACAGGCTCATCGCGTCGCCGTTGCCGGCATCGTGGGCGTTCTGGCCGCCGCACCTTCGGTGATCGGACAGGGCACGCGCACGTACCCCACCGCTCGGACCGGCGGCAACTACATGCACAACTACTATCTGCCGCCTGCGCCCAGTTCGACTCCGTGGGCCCCAGCCTGGTCTCCTGATGGCACCTGGATCGCGGTGGCGATGAGCGGCTCGATCTGGAAAGTCGATCCAGCAAGCGGCGTGGCTCATGAGATCACGTATGACGGCAAATATCACTCGAAGCCGGACTGGTCGCCGGACGGCAAATGGATCGTCTATACCGCTGATGATGGCGGAACGACCATCCAGCTGGCCATCGTCAACGTCGTCAGCGGGGAAACGAGAACGCTGACGAACGACGAATTTGTCTACACCGATCCGGTGTTTTCGCCCGATGGCACCAAGATCGCGTACGTGTCGACGAAGCCGAATGGTTTCTTCAACGTGTACGTTCGTCCCATCAAGGACGGTCAGTGGGCGGGGCCAGAGGTCGCCGTCTCGCAAGATGCCAAGTACCGCAATTCGCGGCTGTACTTTGGCGTGGAAGATCTGCACATCACTCCGGCGTGGACGCGTGATGGCGGCCAGTTGTTGCTCGTCTCCAATCGCGGAGTTCCGCTCGGGTCTGGCCACATCTGGCTGGCGCCGGCAGTGGCCGGCGGCATAAACGATGGGCAGGCCGTGGTGGTCGAGCAGACGCTGTATCGTGCCCACCCTGATGTGTCGATTGATGGAAAGCGATTCGTGTATTCATCCACTCGGGGAGCGGCGGACCAGTTCTCGAATCTGTATGTCCAGCCCGTCTCCGGCGGTGAACCGTATAAGCTGACGTTCTTCCAGCACGACGCTTTCCATCCGCGCTGGTCTCCCGACGGCGAATGGATTGCCTACATCGACAACCGTCACGGATTGCCGCAACTGGCGCTGCTCGAAGTTTACGGCGGCGACAATCGCGTCGTTCACATCGTCGACCGCCGATGGAAGCGGCCGATGGGAGTCCTCTCATTGCGGACCGTCGACGAACGGGGGCAGACGACGGGCGCACGCATCCATCTCACCGCAGCCGACGGCAAGTTCTACGCGCCGGCAGACGCGTACGCGCGAGTCAGCGCGGCCGGCGACCGGATTTTTCATTCGACCGGCGAGTTCCGCGTCGAGCTGCCTGTCGGCAAGGTCAGGATGACAGCCGTCAAGGGTTTCGAAGTGTGGCCCCAGAGCGCCGAGCTCGACATCACGGCCAACGACGTCACGACCGCGCAGATTGGTTTGAAGCGCATGACCGACATGTCCGTAAAGGGCTGGCACAACGGCTCTACCCACGTGCACATGAACTATGGCGGCAACCTTCACAATACACTCGAGAACCTGATGATGATGTCGGTAGCCGAGGATCAGGACATCGTGCTCGAGCAGATCGCAAACAAGGACAACCGTATCCTCGACCATCAGTTCTTCGTACCCGGTGGCGGCCCTCATCCGCTCTCGCGCAAGGACATGTTGCTCGTCGTCGGGCAGGAATATCGGCCGCCATTCTGGGGTCACGTCTTCATGTTCGGCATGCGCGATCACCTCATCTCGCCGTTCATCACGGGATACGAGGGGACTGCGGTCGAAAGCCTGTATCCGAGCAATACCGACATGTTCCGCAAGGCCAGGGCCCAGGGGGCGTCGGTCGGCTACGTCCACGCCTATGGCGGCGAGCGCGATCCGCTCGAAACCGATCTCGGCGGTGCAAAAGGCGCCATCATCGATGCTGCGCTGGGTACGACCGACGCCATCGAATGGTCGGCTGCAACTCGCGCCGGCTTCTTTCCGCTCTACTCGCTGTGGAACAACGGTCTCAAGGTCACTGCCGTGGGCGGCGAGGACTCGATTAGCAATCTCCACATGAGCAAGGTCGTGGGTTCGCATCGCACGTACGTCTTCACGGGCGGCCGCGGGTTGGACATGCACGCCTGGCTCGACGGCATGCGAGCCGGACGTGCGCTCGTCACAAATGGGCCGCTCGTCGAGCTGACGGTGAACGGCGCATTGCCCGGCGAGACCGTAACCCTTCCGTCGGGCGGTGGATCTCTCGACGTGCAGATTCAGGTTCGGTCGATTGTTCCGCTGCAGACGGTCACTCTTCTGTTCAACGGTCAACCCGTCGAAGACGTCCTGTTGAGCACCGATCGAAAAAGCGCGGACTTCCGTAAGACGCTCCAGGCGGCCAGGAGCGGATGGTTTCACGTTCGCGCCGAAGGCGCGCCTGCCGATCGTTTTCCGCTGGATACCGGTTATGCGCAGGGATTCACGAATCCTGTCTGGGTGACCGTTGGCAACCAGCCGATCCGCGATCGCGCATCCGCGGATTACGCGTTGCGGTGGATCGACAAGCTTCAGAAACTCGCGGATGCCTGGCCCGGATGGCGTTCGACCAAGGAGAAGGATCACGTGTACGCGCAGTTCGACGAGGCGCGAAAAGTCTATCGTCGACTTGCGAGTGAAGCCGCAAGCAGTCGCTAGTCGTGCGTTATGAGCTTGGGCCTGTTATGAAACTGATTGTCGCTGTGGTGATCGTGATCGTGACGAGTTTCGCGATGGCGTGGGCTCAACTTGCCCCGGGTCACTCATTTACCCGTGTTCTTCTGCTCGAGGAGTCGGCCGAGACCTCGGCGAATGTGAGCATTGGTGACTTGAACGGCGACGGGTCTCCGGACATTGTCCTTGCCAAAGGGCGGCACTGGCCGCTTGTCGATCGGGTTCTTCTCAACGATGGATCGGGTCGATTCGCCGCGGCACACAACCTTGGCGAAGCGGCCGACCGATCGTATTCCGTCACGCTCGTTGACATCGACCGCGACGGCGATCTCGACGTCGTGGTTGGAAACGACGCGCCCGATCCAAAGCGGGTGTACGCGAATGACGGCAAAGGTCGCTTTCTGATGGTCTCGACGTTCGGCCGCCCCGAATGGCCGACGCGAAATGCCACGGCTGCGGATCTCAACGGCGACAAGCTTCCCGACATCATTGTGGCAAACCGCACGGGCGATCGCGCGGGAAGCAATTTCATCTGCCTCAACAGGGGCGGCGGGCGGTTCGATGCCGATTGCCTCGCGTTCTCCCACGAATCGACGACCACCATCACGCCAGCCGATATCAATCGCGATGGCGCTGTCGACCTCATTGTGCCGCATCGCGAGGGTGGCCAGAGCTACGTCCTGCTCAACGACGGGAACGCGCGATTCGAGAAACGGATTCCATTTGGCCGGCCTGACGCTGCCATTCGAGTGGCTGAGGCTGTCGACCTCAACCGTGACGGACGCATCGACATCGTGGGCATCGACGAGCGCCGCGGCGCATTCATCGCGTTCAATGAGGCCGATGCGACGTTCTCGGCGCCCGTGGAGATTTCGAGCACGAAGGTGATGCCATACGCACTCGGCGTGGGCGATCTGAATCTCGACGGCCACGTCGATGTTGTCGTCGGCCACGTGGAAGCACCATCAATCGCGTATTTCAATGACGGGTCAGGCCGACGCTTCACGCCGGTATCATTCGGCGACAGCCGTGGTACCGCCTACGGTTTCGCCATAGGCGATCTCGACCGTGATGGTCATCCGGATATCGCGGTTGCCCGGTCGGACGCTCCGAACGTCGTCTTTTTTGGTGCGCCGCGGCCGCACAAAGCGCCGTGAGCCGTTCGAGCGATGGGCTGCCATGGAAAGCCGGCATTCCAAGAGAGAGCACTACCTCAAGCGACTTCTGAGTACCCATCTGCGCTCCGGCGAGTTGCGGCGCTATGTCGACCTCCCGGCGCATCTCGATGGTCGATCGATCCTTGATATCGGAGCCGGAACGTCGACCACCTCGATGGATTTCATTGAAAGCGGCGCCAGGTTCATTGCCCTGGATTTGCGATTCAGAAACCTCGACGAGGTCAGAACCTCGTCTGGCGACTATTTCAACTGCTACAAGTCCAACCTTGGCGATCCGGCTCTCAGACAACGCAATCCGATGCTCCAGTCTGTGTACGAGAGCGACAAAGCCGACTCAACGAGGTTTTTCAGAGACTTTGTCGGAGAATCTCAGGGGATCTATGTCGCAGGAGATTTGTGGAAGCTCCCGTTTTCGGATAACAGCTTTGATTTTGTTTTCTCGATCAGATGCTTGTCCGATTGCTACGCCGATGCTGAGGCGTTTCTGGAAGCGGCGTTCGAAGCCCTGAGAGTAGCCAAGTGTGGCTCAACCGTACAAATATCGCCCTGGCAGGCAGATTACCTGTCTTTAGGAAGAGGTCTCCCGATTGGCGCCAGCGCGAAACAGCAGGAACAGATTCTTCATCTGCTGCAATCACATGGCATCACGTGTCAACAGAAAGCCGTCAGAAACAGCGACGTGCAGTGTCTTCATCTGTCGCGACGGTGACGGCGCCTCGCGCCTTGCGACTGCCTTGCGACTTCCGACTGCCCTGCGACTTCCGACTGCCTTGCGCCTTACGACTTCCGACTTGCGCCTTGCGACTCCTCAAGCCCAGGCGCCCTTTGCCATCAAGCCGCCATCGACGCACACGTACTCGCCCGTGATGAATGAGGCCTTGTCGCTGGCCAGAAACACCACGACTTCGGCAAGCTCGTCGGGCCGGGCGATTCGGCCGAGCGGATGTTTGCGCCCCCATTCTTCCACTGCCTTCTCGGGATCCTGCGGAACAGCCACTGCGGCGGCCCCGCGCAGCATCGGCGTGTCGACGGAGCCGGGACAGATAGCGACCACTCTGATGTTCTCGGCGGCGTAGTCGAGCGCGAGATTCCTGGTGAGAGACAGCACTGCCCCCTTGCTGGCGGCGTATGCCGGCACCAGTTTCTGGGACTGAAGGCCCTGCACGCTCGCATTGTTGATGATGACGCCTCCGCCCCGTTTGACCATCTCCGGGATGGCGTACTTGCAGAGCAGAAAGATGCTCTTGGCGTTCACCTCCATGATGCGGTCCCAGATCGCCTCGTCCAGGTGCTCTGCCGTCTTGTAGCTGTCGGGCGGCTGGATGCCTGCGTTGTTGAAGAGAATATCGACGCCGCCAAACATGGTGACGGTCTTCTGAACGACGTCTCGCGCCTGGTCCGAGCGCGAGACGTCCGCGCGAATGAAGATAACGTTGCCCGGCAGCGAGTGGCTCTTGGCAGCCAACTTCTCTCCTGCGGCCAGATCGACATCCGCGGCGGCGACCTGACATCCCTCTCGAGCGAAGGCGAGCACGGCGGCCTCGCCGATGCCGTTGGCGCCACCCGACACGATGACGATCTTTGACGTGCGCATATCGCGTGAAATTAGCACACGTTCGTGCCATACTCCCCGCCTTCCACGCTAGTTGGTAGCGAGTAGCTCGTAGCCGGTAGCAGGCTTGCAGCCGGTAGTAATGGCTACCAGCTACCGTCTACTAGCTACCAGCTGGATCTTCATCAAAGGAGAGTCACATGCTGCGAACAAAGATGGGCTTCGTAGTGTTGCTGGCGCTGGTCTGTGCGGTCGCATGGCCGAGCGCGCAAGGCGGAGGACGGGCTGGCGGAGCTGCACCGGCGGTGAAGCACCCGAACGGAACGTTGACGCCCATGCCGCTCGATCCAGGCAGGCCGTGGGGCTGGGCGACCCGCGCGTTCATGCAGAATCCGACCCGAAAGCTCTACAACACCGCCAAAGCGAAACTGCTGTCGGGGCAGCAGGTGTTCAGTCATACGCAGAGCCAGTTCAACCCCGAGCAGGACCGTCAAATGGCGCCGCACTACGACTTCACGTGGTTCGAGATGCAGCACTCCCGGCTGCGATTCGACGAGGTCGAGAAGATGATGCACGCGTGTCCCGGTGTGGGCGCCACGCCGATGATTCGCATGCCCGATGCGCTGGAAGCCAACATGCAGAAGGCATACGACCTCGGCATCCTCGGCACCATCGTGCCGACGGTCGATGATGTCTTCGAGGCGCGGGATGCTGCCCGCTATGCGCGATTCCCGCCCATCGGCCGGCGCAGCCAGGGAGGCAGCCAGTTCTGGAACAAGTTCCTGAATCCCGGCGAGACCTACCGCAACTCAATCGACGACAACGTACTCAGCGTGGTGATGATCGAAACGGTCGAGGGTGTAGACAACGCGTACGAAATCGCGGCGATGCCGGGCATCGACGTGGTCATTCTCGGCAATAGCGACCTCACCAGCTTCAGCGGCTTTGCGCAGACCGACGATCGATATCAGGACCTGCTGACGAAAGTGCGCGACGCAACGTACAAAGCGGGCAAGTACTGGGGCAATGCCGGATTTCAGTTCGCAACCGGCAATCGCCTGAGTCCCGACTCGCGGTTCCACCAGAATGGGCAGTCGAAAGACGGCTGGGTGCCGCCCGCGCGCACAGGCGGGCCCGGCGCCGGACAGCCAATTGCGGCGGGGCGCGGACAGTAGGAGTCGCAAGGCGCTAGTCGAAAGTCGTAAGGCGCAAGTCAAGTCGTAAGGCGCAAGTCAAGTCGCAAGGTGCAAGTCAGTCGCAAGGCGCAAAGCGAGGTGCCTTGCGCCTGACTTGCGCCCAGCCTTGCGCCTTACGACTTTCGACTTGCGCCTTGCGACTTGTACGGCGTGTCCTTTGCGGTAACATGGCATCTTCCCCATGAAAAAGCCCAGGACCCATCGAGCGGCGGTTGGCGCGATCGTGCTTCTCATCGTGACCGGCGCAATTGGATGCGCCCAGCGCGTGCCGCCCAGCGTCACGCCGGCGTCTCCGGCGTCGTTTTCCGGAATCGAGGTCATCGGCGAGTTGAAGGCATTCGCCGAAGCGATGGGCGGACAGCCGACGGAAAACTTTCTGAGCTACTCGCCGCGTCTGGTCGCCGATGAACGGTGTTACTTCACCGGCAAGCTGCAGTTGCCCGAGTTCTACAGCCATCTCCGGCTGGTTCGCGAAGATGAGCGTCGATGTACCTCGCGAGCGAACGAATTCGACGTGTTCTTCTATCCCGTCCAGGCGGTGGCGACCGGCGAGGAAACGATCACGGTGGCGCTCGCAGAAGCGCCTGTGGAGCGCATGCTGGTCGTCGTGCCTCATGAAGACTTCCACAACCAGTCGGAAGCGCGAAAGGCGCCGACGGAAGTGGCAGAGTCGGCAGCCACGCTCGTAGGGTTTTTGACGGCGAGCGCATTCGCGAAGGAAAGATTCGGAGAAGACTCATTGACGTCTCGAATGCTCGCTCGCGATGTCGAGCTGTTCCTCCGAAAATCTGCGATTGTCAACGTCTATTACGACAAGATGAGCGACCTGTACAAGTCTTTTCGCGCCGGCGTATTCACGCAGGAACAAACGCTTGTCAGGAAGTCCGAGCTGTTCGCAGAGCTGCAGCAGTCGTGTTTGGCGATTTCACCAGATCCCGTTTCGTTCAATAAATGCCCGGCGGCGATGAACAATGCCGGCCTCGCGTTCGATCGAACCTACACCCGCCACTACCCGCTCATGCACGAGCTCTACGCATCTCTGGGCAGCGACACATCGGCACTGGTCGTCACGTTGAAGCGGTTGATGACCAGGTGGCCGGGCTCGGTCACAGGTGTGACCGACTTGATAAAAGTCGAGCAGTAAAGGTGGTGGACGAATCAAGACCGGAACCTAAACGAGACGCGATGCGTATCTGTCCAAAAGTGGTGAAAGGGAAAGGAACACCTATGAACAGACGTGATTTCGTCATCTCGACCGTTGCCGGTGTTGTGGGATTCGCGACCGTCAGGATCGCCAGCCAGACCAAACCGATCGAGCGCGATCTGGCTGCGCTCGCCGACGGCAAGGGTTTGAGCGTGTTCAACCGTACCGCCAGCAGCTTCAGCGATGGAGCGAGAAAAGGCGTTCGTTTCAACGAGGTTCCGGGCGACGGCGTAGCGTATCTGCAAGGGCTACAGTTCGCCAATGGGACGATCGAGATCGATCTCAAAGGTAAGGACGTCCAGCAGCAGAGTTTTCTCGGTGTGGCCTTTCATGGCGTCGACGCCACGACCTATGACGGGATCTATTTCCGTCCGTTCAACTTCAAGACCGAAGACCAGGCCCGCCGCATCCGCGCTGTTCAGTACATCTCTCAGCCTGCGCATCCGTGGGAAAAGCTCCGAGCGGAGAAACCGGGACAGTACGAAAAAGCCGTCAGCCCGGTGCCCGATCCGAACGGTTGGTTCCACGCGCGTATCGTGGTGGCGAGCCCGAGCGTGAGCGTCTTCGTCGACGATGGCAAGGCGCCGTGCCTGGTCGTCAACCAGTTGAGCGACCGCAAAAAAGGCCTGGTGGGGCTGTGGGTGGGGAATAACTCCGGCGGCGATTTCGCTAATCTCCAAATAATCAGCTAGAGCGTTGTCGACGTGTTCGTGTGGGCCGCGCTACAGCGGCCCACGACGTCGATGCCTTCCCACAGAGAGCCCCTGACGCCACCCGCAGAGGCTGTCACGCTGCGTCGTGCCCGTCGTGTCGTGGGGTTCTTCCTGGGTTTCCTCGGCGGCCACGGCAACGTATCAACGGCTGACGCGCGACGTCGCACGATTTTTGCAAGTGCCTTTGCCGATGGATGGGTGTTCTGGCAGACGACAGATGGGGCTGTCGAGGCTGGCGAGCGGGGATGGAATCAGGGGTGATGTCCATGATGACTTCAAGAGGCATCGTGCTTGCGGTTTTGACGATACTGGCTGGTACTCGTCTCAACGACGTTGTATGCGCAGACCGGCCCTGAGCCGGCGGCGACAGCAACGGGCTACATGGATCTCCGCACTTCGCAAAGTCTCTTTGCGGTACCGGACGAGCGGGCCGTGAGCATTCGTCAGTCTCTCGCCGCCACGGACTTCCGCGGTGTCGCGGTAAGTCGCCGGGATGTTCCAGCGTTCCAGGCGGAGGGTGTCGGCCGGCAGCGTTCGACGACGCGGAAGGTCCTCGGCGGGATAATCGGCGGTGTCGGCGGGTTTTTCGGCGGGGCCTTTCTCGGGGCCGCCATTGAAGGCGACCGATGCCATTGCGACGATCCGGGCCTTATGGGTTTCCTCATCGGCGCGCCGATCGGCGCGCCGGCCGGCGCGATTTTGGGCGTGAAGTTTTTCTGACAGATCCGACGCAAAGGCGCGAAGACTGTTTTCGTATTCTCTGCGCGTCGAAATGCCCCACGACTTGTGATGGCAGCCGCCGCGAAGGCGGCGGCTCGAGCCTGGCCCGCCATTGCTGGCCAGAGATGTCACGCCGCTAGCACAAACCTTAGGTAGAATCGCCCCACGCCAAAGGAGGCTCATGACTCCTCGACGCACACTCTGGGGCGTTCTCCTTTTCCTCGCGCTGGCTTGGCCCGGCAGACTAGTGACGCCCGCTGCGGACGCGCAAACCGCGGACTCCACACCGGTCTTTGCAGTTGATGCCGCATGGCCGAAACCCCTCCCGAACAACTGGGTTGTCGGACCTGTCAGCGGCACGGCGACGGATGCGCGCGATCACATCTGGATCATTCACCGCGGCGAGCTGGCGAAGACGGAAGGTCGCGTTCCGGCGCCGCCGGTCATCGAGTTCGATCCGGCAGGCAACGTCGTCCAGACGTGGGGAGGTCCCGGCTCCGGCTACGAGTGGCCGCAACAAGTGCATGGGATCACCATCGACGCGAAGGATCGCGTCTGGATCAGCGGCAACGGCGAAAAGGACAACCAGATCCTCGTGTTTACACGCGACGGGAAGTTCATAAGGCAAATCGGCCGTTCGGGGACAAGCGGCGGCAACAACGACACGGCGAACGTCGCCAGGGCCACGCAGATGCGCATCGACGGTCGAGCCAACGAGGTCTACGTTTCCGATGGCGAAAGCAATCAGCACCATCGCGTGATTGTGTTCGACTCGGAAACGGGCGCTTACAAGCGGCACTGGGGCGCGTACGGCTCCAAACCGGACGATGCCGCTGCGAAGACGAGTGTCGATCGCGCCGGCCCGCCCTCGAAACACTTCGGAACCGCCGTCCATTGCCTTCGCTTCGATCGAGACGGCCTCGTGTACGTGTGCGATCGCAGCAATAACCGGGTGCAAATCTTTCGGAAGGACGGCACTTTCCAGAAAGAGTTTTTCGTCGCCAGAGATTCTGGAGCCGCCGGGACCGTTTACGATCTCGAGTTCTCTCCCGATCAGAAGTACCTGTATGTGGGCGATGGCGGGAATCAGAAAGTGTGGATTTTCCTTCGCGACGAGCTGCGTGTCGTCGGATCGTTCGGCGAGCGCGGTCCCGGCGCTGGACAGTTTGCGACCTCGTTGCACGATATGGCCGTCGACTCGAAGGGCAACGTGTATACGGGGGAGGCGGCCGCTGGAGGCCGGGTTCAGAAGTTCGCGCTCAAACAGCCAGGAAAACCGTGATGAACACGTCCTCAGCCGCGCGGCACCCTGAAGAACAGAAAGGCAAAGGATCCACGATGCAGAAGGTGGCATGGTTGAAGCTAGTGCTCGTCGTTGCGCTCGTGTGGACGACAGGCGACGTACAAGGTCAGATGGGCACGAAGAACGGAGACTGGCGAACGTACGGCGGCGATCTTGCGAGCACACGCTATGCGCCGCTCGATCAAATCAACGCCGCGAACTTCGGGAAGCTGCAGGTGGCCTGGCGGTTCAAGACCGATGTCTTCGGCATCCGTCCCGACTTCAACCTCCAGACAACACCTCTGATGATCAACGGTGTGCTGTATGCCACTGTCGGAGCGAGACGCGACACCGTGGCGATCGATGCCGCCACAGGCGAACTGTTGTGGATGTATCGGATCGACGAAGGCAAGCGCGCCGCTGCAGCGCCGCGACTGCTGTCTGGCCGAGGCGTCGCGTACTGGACTGACGGTCGCGGCGACGAGCGCATCTATATGGTGACGATCGGATATCAGCTCGTTGCGCTCGACGCGAAGACGGGCGTACCGGTTCGCGCCTTCGGCCAGAACGGGATTCTCGATCTCAAGCAGAACAACGATCAGGTCCTCGATCCGATTACCGGCGAAATCGGATTGAACACCGGACCGATTATCGCCAAGGACGTCGTCATCGTGGGCGCGGCACATCGTGCGGGTGGCGCGCCGCGCAGCAGGACGAACGCGAAAGGGTACATTCGCGGCTTCGATGTCAGAACTGGAAAACGTCTGTGGATTTTCCACACCATTCCGCAGCCGGGAGAATTTGGCAACGAGACGTGGGAGAAGGACTCATGGTCGTACTCTGGCAATGCCGGCATGTGGGGTCCGTTCTCGGTCGATGAAGAGCTCGAAATCGTCTACCTGCCGATCGAGCTGTCAACGGGCGACTATTTTGGCGGCCACCGCCCGGGTGACAATCTGTTTACCGAGTCACTGCTGGCGGTCGATCTGCGCACCGGGAAGCGTAAGTGGCATTTCCAGCTCGTGCATCACGGTATCTGGGATTTCGACCTTCCCTGCGCGCCGATCCTCGCCGACATCACGGTTGACGGCAAGCGCATCAAGGCCGTGGCGCAGGCGAGCAAGCAGGGCTTTCTGTATGTGTTCGATCGCGCCACCGGGCAGCCCGTCTGGCCGATCGTCGAGAAGCCCGTCGAGAAAGGCACTGTTCCCGGCGAATGGTATTCACCGACGCAGCCGTTTCCCACAAAGCCTCCACCCTTCGAGCTCCAGGGCATTCAGGAGAAAGACTTGATCGACTTCACGCCCGAGATTCTTGCCGAGGCGAAGAAGGTCGCCTCGACGATCAAGCTCGGGCCGCTCTTCACGCCACCGATTGTTCGCGGCGAAGGGGGAAAAATCGGCACGGCGTACATCGCCAACGGCGCGAATTGGCCCGGCGGTTCCTACGATCCCGACACCGGGATCTTCTATGTCTTCTCAAACTCGCTGACGCGTCTGTTGGTGCTTGCCAACGACCCCAAGCGATCGGATATGGACTACATCAACACGGGCGGCGGCGGAGACACCGGTGGCGGAGGCGGTGGTCCGGGGTGTCTCCTGATGCCCTGTGCGATCACCGTGAATGGTTTGCCGTTCGTCAAACCGCCATGGGGCCGGATTACCGCCATCGATCTCAACAAAGGCGAAATGGTCTGGCAGATTCCGCACGGCGAGACGCTCGACGCGGTGACGAACCACCCGATGCTCAAAGGCGTCACGGTTCCGCGCACGGGCCGCATCGGGCCCATCGGCACCTTGACGACGAAGACGCTGCTGATTTCCGGGGAGCGGGGATTCACGACGCTTCCCTCTGGTCAGAGGTTCGCGAAGTTGTACGCGTATGACAAGGCGACGGGCCGGGAGCTTGCCCACATGGTGATGCCGGCGCCGCAAACAGGCAATCCGATGACCTACATGCTGAACGGCAAGCAGTACCTCGTGCTGGCCATCAGCGGGCCGGATTTTCCAGGAGAGCTGATCGCGTATACGGCACCGCAGTGACAATACGCGTCCGGCTTCCCGCCTTCGCGGAACGCTTCGGCGGGTGCGCCGTAGCCTTGGCGGCGGCGGATAGCCGGACCGTGATCGTTTCAGGAGGGCTCAGGGTGGCAGACGTTCCGAGCTTCGACGTGAGCGAAGCGCACCGGTACTTTTCGGCGGATTGTTTCAACAAAGCGTGGGAGCTGATCGAGAAGACGAATCGGACGCCCGCTGAAGACGAAGAGATGATTCGGCTGAATCAGACGTCGTTGTGGCACTGGACGCAAAGGGACGACTGCAAGGGCACCAATATTTCGATCGGGTATTGGCAGGCGTCCCGAATTCACGCGATTCTCGGTCGAGCCGAAGAAGCCAGGCGCTACGGCCAGTTGTGCCTCGAGCACAGCCGCCAGGAGTCGCCGTTTCTTCAGGCGTACGCGAATGAAGCGTTGATGCGAGCGGCAATCGCGGCCGGAGACAGCGCGGCGGCGTCGCAATACCGCATCGAAGCTCTGCGGCTTGCTGCGGATGTGACCGATTCGGAAGAGCGAGACCTGATCCTCAACGACTTGAGGGCATCTGATGCGCCCGTGTGAGTGGGTATCCTCACACATGGAAAGGAACCGGCAGATGTTCAGATCGAGGATGTCGTGCTCCTTTTGTGGACGCAGCGAAACAGAGGTGGCCAGGCTGGTGGCGGGCCCTCGTGTGTACATCTGCGATCGCTGCGCGGCACAGGTGATCCGAATCATGAACGAATCGGCTCCGCCGGAGCGCGCACCGGCTTCGCGGCGAGCGCCCGTGGGAGCCGTGTTAGAGCGCCTGCAACACTGGTGGCGTCGCGACCGGGCCGACCAAACCCTACCGCACTGACCTGAATGAACCCCGTGTTCATCACCGGCGGTACGGGTTACGTCGGCAGGCCACTCGTCGAAGCGTTACTCAAGAGAGGATTTGCCGTGCATGCGCTGGCGCGGCCGGAATCGACCAACAGACTGCCGGCGGGTGCCGTCACTGTGATCGGCAATGCGCTGGATGCAGCGGCATTCTCGAGCTCGATTCCGCCGAACGCGACGTTCGTTCACCTGGTCGGGACGCCGCACCCGAATCCGGCCAAAGCCGAAGAATTCAAGCGTGTCGACCTTGCGTCCATCAAGGCGGCCGTCGCGGCCGCGGGGACGGCCGGTGTACAGCATTTCGTCTACGTGAGCGTCGCCCACCCCGCGCCTGTCATGAAAGCCTACATCGCAGTACGACAGGAAGGGGAGAGCCTGGTGCGAGCCAGCAGGATACGGGCGACGATTCTGCGGCCTTGGTACATACTCGGTCCTGGCCATTGGTGGCCCTACGCACTGGTACCCATCTACGCGATACTTCGTCGGGTTCCCGGCACGCGTGCCGGGGCAGACCGGCTGGGGCTCGTCACACGGCAGGCCATGATCGCCGCTCTGGTGCGTGCGATTGAGGCTCCGCCTGCGGAGAGCGTGAGGATCATCGAAGTACCGGACATCCGATCATCTCTATGACATCAAGAATCTCGCTCGTATTGGCGTTCGCTGTTGCGGGGGGCATTGCGCTTGGCGCACAGTCCCGTCCGGTCGATACCGAACGCTCGACGCTGACGGTGTTCGCGTACAAGTCGGGGCTGTTTTCCGCATTTGCCGACGATCACGTCATCCGGGCGCCGATTGCCGGCGGATCGATTTCCGGCGCTGGCATGCTCGCGGTCGACATCAGCGTCCGATCGGCGGATCTCGTCGCTCTCGATCCGGCGCTGTCGGCGTCCAAGCGAGCAGAAGTGCAGACCCGGATGGTCGGCCCGGAAGTCCTGGACGTCAAGCAGTACCCCGATATCACATTTGCATCGACGGCGATCCAGCAAGTGAGTGCCGACCGCTGGACCGTAACCGGCCGACTCACGATTCACGGCACGACGAGACCGACGACATTTGCCGTGACGAGGCAGGATGGCCGCTATCGCGGAACCGTGCTGCTGAAGCAGAGCGAATTCGGGATCCGACCGATAAGCATAGTGGGTGGCACGGTGAAGGTGAAGGATGAGCTCAAAATCGAGTTCGACATCGTGGCGAAGGGGTAAGGATCGACCGGCATGAACGTTGACGCCTATCTTGAGCGGATCGGGTACTCGGGCTCGCGCGAACCAACGGTCGAGACGTTGAAGAACCTGCACCGATCTCACCTGCTCGCCGTGCCGTTCGAAAACCTTGACATCGCCCTGGGCCGCCGGATTGTCCCTTCGGCCGAATCGTTCTTCGACAAGATCGTTCGCCAGCGTCGAGGCGGTTTCTGCTACGAGCTGAACGGCTTGTTTGGCTGGTTGCTCAAGGAGCTTCGCTTTCCCGTGACGGTGCTCTCCGCGCGGGTGTGCGAAGGCGAGGAGCCAGGACCCGAATTCGACCACCTCATCCTGCTCGTCAAGTTCGAGAAAGAGCTCGTGGCCGACGTGGGATTCGGCGATTCGTTTCTCGAGCCTCTTCCGATGAAAGACATCGCGGTCCACCAGGCCAGCGAATACCGGGTGACGGGGTCGAATCCCGATCTGGTACTCGAGCGCAGGAGGGAAAATGCCGGGTGGCAAAGAGAGTACATGTTCTCCCTGACTCCACGCCGGCTCGTCGACTTCAGCGGCATGTGCGACTACCACCAGACGTCACCAGCATCGAACTTCACCAGGAGAACCATCTGTTCCCTTGCGACGCCGACAGGTCGCGTGACGTTGTCGGGCAGGCGTGCGATCGTCACGACGGCTGCCGGCCGCGAGGAGCGGGATGTGGCCGATGCGGAGGAGTATCGGGGTCTGTTGCGGACCTGGTTCGGGATAGATTTGCGCGACCGCAGGCTGGTGAAGAAACTGTTTACCAACTGTGTGGAGGGGGTAACTTCGTAGTCGGCAGTCGGCAGTCGGCAGTCGGCAGTCGGCAGTCCCAAGTCGAGCCGAGACAATGTGTCGTTTTGACGCACTCCGTTTTCTTATGGTCGGGCTCATTCTGGTCCTCGCCGCCGCACACCTCGCGGCACAGCCGGGCAATCAGGCATGCTAACGCTCGTCTATCGTCGGGAATGATCGACGAAATTCTTGGCAGGTGGCAAAGGTGACCAATCGCCTTTGTACCGCGCAACCGTACGACATACCAGCCTTACAGAATCTCATCGCGCGGTCGGCGCGAGGATTGAGCGTTGGATACTACACACCAGACCAGACCGAAGCGATGCTGCGACACATCTTCGGTGTGGACACTCAGCTCATCGACGATCAGACCTATTTCCTGATTGAATCGGACGACCAAATCGTCGCATGCGGTGGCTGGAGCAAGCGAGCCACACTATTTGGCGGCGATCAGGCCAAGACGGGCGCCGATCCACTGCTCGATCCACGTGTAGAACCGGCGCGAATCCGGGCATTTTTCGTCGATCCGCATATGGCTCGCCGAGGACTCGGGTGCCAGTTGATGGATGCGTGCATCGCTGCGGCCAAGGCGGCCGGCTTTGGCGCGCTCGAGCTCGTTTCCACATTGCCGGGCGAGCCGCTGTATCTTGCATCCGGTTTCACACCGACTCAGCGATTCGAACTCAACCTGCCGGGCGGCGTTCGAGTCCCCCTCACGCGCATGAGATCGGCGATCTAAGTCCATGATCGCGGCTGTATTGTTCGACCTCTACGAGACACTCGTCACCGAGCGCGATGTCGCTGTCCCCCGCGCCTCGAGACTGGGCGAGACGCTTGGGCTCGACGACAGAGCGTACCGAGCGGCTTGGAGGGTGCAACGGCCGCGGATCGTCACAGGTCACGTAACTTTCCGGGAAGCGCTGATGGGTATTGGCACGCAGCTGCACATGCCGCTCGACCCGGTCGTCGTGGAGCGTGTGTGCGACGAGCGTGTGCAGGCCAAGAGAACCGTGTTCGCACGGATCGATCCTGCGCTGGTCGCGCTGACACGCCAACTCCACCAGCAGCGTATCGGACTGGCCGTGCTCAGCAACTGCTTCGCAGAAGATGTCGAAGCGTGGCCCGGCTGCGCGCTGGCGCCCCAGTTTGCGTGCGCGACGTTTTCGTTTGCGACTGGACTCGCCAAACCCGATCCCGACATCTATCTGCAAACCGCTCGGCGACTGGGCGTCGATCCCGCACACGCGCTTTTTGTCGGGGACAATGCCGTCGAGGAACTGCTCGGCGCCGAACGCGCCGGTCTCCGGGCGGCGCGTGTTGACTGGTTCGTCCAACCTGCGGGCGATCACCCCGTATTTGCAACGGTCCCTTGCATATCGAAGGCGCACGACCTGTTGGATCTCGTTTCAGCGGGCTAGCGCATTCTTCGATTGGACGTAGTTTGGCCGGCGTAGCGCTTGGACGAGCGTTATCGGTGTTCCGACGCTGAGGCGCAGAGCCGCAGAGGCTGCGTTCTTATGAGAGAGACTTCCTGCGTCTGTTGCGCTTCTCAAGATTTTTTCCCAGTGGGGTGCGTAAGAAAACTCTGGGGACAGCGCGTCGATTTCACGCCGCAGGCGAGCCGCGAAGACAAGAGGCACATACACAAGACCCTGAAACACCCGTTGGTCTTGATGTGTGTGCCTCTTGTCTTCACGGCGATGGCCGACGCCGCGGCCATCGAAATCGACGCGACAACCCCGTGCTCTCCGTGTTGAGGCGGCTTTTTCTCTGCGTCGCTGCGTCGCTGCGTCAAACTACAGCGATCTGAAATCCGATAGCGAGCGTTGTCGACTTGTACGCAGTTCGTGGGAAGAATCTCCTAATCGAGTAGGGCCTGTTCGACAGACCTGGGCTGCGGGCTGTTACGCTGCGTCATGACAGTCGTGTCGTCGGGTTCTTCCTGGATTTCCTCGGCTCGGCGGGTCTGCGTCGACACGCACGCGGCTTGCAGTCGACAATGGGCAGTGGAATGATGTGGCCGCTATTCTCCAATGAATTTCGCCAGGCGCGTTTTTCTCGTGGCCGGTATCTACGGCCTCATCGTCTTGTTGCCACAGGTACTTTCTCGAGCGCAGGACCGGCATCGACTTCCCGCCGGCGATCACCCATCCAGAGTACTACTACGGCTTTATTGGTGTCGCGGTCGCGTGGCAATTCGTGTTCTTTGTCATCGCGCGGGATCCCGTCCGATATCGCCCCATCATGGTTCCTGCCGTTCTGGAGAAGGCCGCGTTCGGATTTCCCGCGATCGTGCTGTTCCTTCTCGGCAATCTGAGTCTTCAGATGCTTGGGGCGGGGCTCATCGACCTCGTCCTCGGTACCTCTTTATCGTCTCGTACAATCGAACAAGAGAAGGCGACTGATGTTCAAGCCGAACGAACATCCCCACGTCGTGCGGCTTCGGTCGGCATGCGCGAATATGGCATCTGCGACGTATTTGATGGAACTGAAAGGCGGCAACCATGACTGACCAACCCAAGCGGCTACAGGTATACGAGACGCCGAACGTGACGGTAACCTTCGACCCCAACGTGTGCCGCCATACCGGTGTGTGCCTGCGCGGTCTGCCCAGCGTGTTCAACATTCGCGAGAAGCGATGGGTCCGGCCCGAGCTGGCGCCGGCCGCCGAAGTGATTGCCCAGGTTGCGCGCTGCCCGTCGGGGGCGCTGCAAATTCGACCCCAGACCGATGATGAACGACGTTGATGTCGCAATCGCGACGGCGATCGAAGGTGCAGCGGTCGTACGTCGGCGATTTGACACCGCTCTGCAACGACTCGACAAGGGCGCAGGCGATTTTGCGACTGATGCCGACGTGGAAGCAGAGCGCGCGATGCTGGCTGTGCTGCGCGCCGAGCGGCCCGACGATACGGTGCTCGGCGAAGAGACGGGTCGAAGCGGAGCGGGTAATGGAGCGCGCACCTGGTTCATCGATCCGCTGTGCGGCACGCTGAACTACGCGGCGAAAATGCGCGTGGTCGCCGTAAACGTTGCGCTCATCGCCGGAACGAACCGCATCGCGGCTGCCGTGGCCGACCCATTCGCCGGCGAGATCTTCTGGACGGATGGATCGACCGCCAGCGTGCGCACTGGCTCAGAGGATTCGACCCTTGTGCCGCATGCACGCTCGAATCTGGTAGACCTGAACCTTGATCCTCCTTTTCCCAATGCGCCGGCATTTCGAGCGACGACATTGGCGGCTGATCCGGATTTCGTGGCGCGATTCAGACCACGCGTCGTATCGACGTCGCTCGCACTGGCGTGGGTTGCGACGGGACGCCGGGCGGCGTACATAACCGATGGAGATGTGCGGAACAGCGTGCACTTCGCTGCGGGTCTTTCGCTCTGCGCAGCGGCTGGTTGCACGGTCACGGATCTCATGGGCAATTCCTGGGGCAACGGTGCGACTGGGATTATCGCCGCGGCCGATGCGGAGACGCATGCCGCATTGTTAGAGCTCGTGCAGAAGTCCTTTGTTTCACGTTGAAAACGACGGACAGTCGGCGGTCGGCAGTCGGGAGGTTTGAGTGGAGGTCAACTACCAGTTCACTTGTGAAAACGTCAGCACGCGAGAACTGGAGGAGCTCTTTCGGGAAACGAACCTCGGTGGGCGCGTTGGAGAGAAGATTCGGCGCGCATTTGTGAACAGCTCGGTCGTGTGCCTCGCCTATGACGGTGCCCGGCTCATCGGCGCGAGCCGGGCCATGACAGACGGCGAGTATCATGGGCTCATCTACGACGTGGCTGTGCTGCCCGAATATCAGCGGCACGGCGTCGGCCGCCGAATGATGCGGGAGTTGCTGGATCGAATGCCGGTATGGCGGGTTATGCTCGTCGCCGACCAGGATGTGCAGGGCTTCTATCGCCATCTTGGCTTCCAGACCTACCCCGACGTGATGGCGCGGCTGAGTTCAGAGCGACTGCACGAATAGCAGGGCAGAATGCGAGCGGATGCAAAGAGCTGCCGGCTGCTCAGATAACTCATTGGGAGACTTGAGGACAACATGATGCTGAACCCACGCGTGGCGGTGACCTCGTCAATCGTCATCCTCGGCACTCTGGCAATCTTTCAGCACGTGGCCGCGACGCAACAGCCAGAGACGAACGCGCAGCGGGCCGCGCGCTTTCAGCAAATGTCGGTGGAAGCGGAGACGAAAGGCCTGGCCGAGGCCTTTCGCGGCATCACCACGAACGGCCGTATCGAGTCAGGGCTGTTTGCCGTCAAGTCGACCGGTGTTTCCACAGAGGCGGTTCGAAAGGCCGCAGAGCTGTTTCTGGGAGCACTGACCGAACCGCAGCGGGCGAACACGTCCTACGCCGTGGACGACGTCGAGTGGCGGAAGTGGATGAACCAGGACTACTACGTGCGACAGGGAGTCAGCTTCCTGGAAATGACGGGCTCGCAGCGTGAAGCGGCGATTGGGCTGCTGCGTGCGGCCCTCAGCGCGCGAGGACTGAAGCAGACGCGCGACATCATGCGCCTCAACCACACGCTGGGCGAGTTGAATAACGACGACTTCGATCGGTACGGCGAGTGGCGATACCACATGACCGTCATGGGAAAGCCGTCAGGCAGCGAGCCCTGGGGCTTTCAGTTCGACGGACACCACGCGATCATCAACTACTTCGTGCTGGGCGATCAGGTGGTGATGACGCCGTTGTTCGCAGGCTCCGAACCGGTGATTGCCGCGGCCGGCATCTACAAGGGCACGACGGTCCTGCAGGACGAGCAGGCCGGCGGCCTCTCGATGCTCAAGAGCCTGACCGAGGGACAGCAGCGAAAGGCGATCGTGCGTGAGTCGAAGACCGCCAACGACAACCTGACCGAAGCGTGGAAAGACAACGTCGTGCTCGACTACGCCGGGCTACCGGCGACCGAGTTGACCGCGGAACAACGCAAGCGGCTGCTCGCGTTGATTGGCACGTACGTGTCGAACATGGCCGAGGGACACGCGCGCGTCAGGATGGAGGAAGTCGGCCGGCAGCTCGACCGGACGTGGTTTGCGTGGATTGGCGGCACTGAACCCGGCACTGTTTTCTACTATCGCATTCACAGCCCGGTGATTTTGATCGAGTTCGACCATCAGCGTCCCGCGAACCTTCGCCAGTACGCCAAAGATCCGATGATGCCTAATCCACAGCACATCCATGTCGTCGTTCGGACGCCGAACGGCAACGACTACGGCAAAGATCTGCTGCGGCAACATTATCAGCAACATCCGCACAATTAGTCCGGATATCGCGATTTTCAGAATGTTGTACATCTTCAGAGCTGGAGTTGAGAAGACGTGTCGAAACTGCGGTTGAAAATCTCGATGTCGCTCGACGGCTTCGTTGCGGGCCCTAATCAGAGCGTGAACAATCCCCTCGGTGTTGGGGGGATGCGTCTGCACGAGTGGGTGTTTCCACTCGCTGTATGGCGAACACTGCAGGGCCTTCAAGGGGGAGAGACGAGCGAGAGTACACAGGTCGTCGAGGAGTCGATGGCCAACATCGGCGCGACGATCATGGGGCGCAACATGTTCGGCGGCCACCCTGGCCCCTGGAATGCCATCCAGCCGTGGAATGGCTGGTGGGGCGCCAACCCGCCCTTCCATCATCCGGTGTTCGTGCTGACACATTACGCGCGCGCGCCGCTCGTGATGGAAGGCGGCACGACATTCACATTCGCCACACACGGCATCGAGTCGGCGCTCGACCAGGCACGCCGCGCCGCCGGCGGCAAGGATGTGTCGCTCGCGGGCGGCGCGAGGGCCGCCCAACAATTTCTCCGCTCGGGCCTGGTCGATGAGATGGAGATTAACCTCGTGCCAGTACTTCTCGGCAGCGGGGAGCGGCTATTCGAGGCCCTCGGCGACGATCTGCACGGGCTCGAGCTCGTGCGAACGGTAGCCAACCCGAAGGTCACGCACTTGAAATTCGCGAGACGCTGAGAGCGACCGATGAGCGCAAGCCGCCGCGACTTCCTTATTGGTGCAGCGTCGCTGGCAACGGCCGCGCTGTCGAGCCATCCTGCGAATGGCGCACAGGAACAATCCGGGCGCGCGTGGGACGGCGGCGACCTCGTGCACCTGCTGCCCTCGGCAAGCCACGAGAGATTTCTGATTAAAGCGTCTTTCAAGACGTCACACCGGACTCCGCCGGTGCTTCTCACCGGCGGACGCAAGATTCCAGGACGCACGGGCGACACGCTCGGTTTCTTCTGGACGTTCGATGTGGCGGGTCTCGAGCCAGCCCATCGTTACACCTTGCAGATCGTCGATGCGCGCGGACGTCGCCTGTGCGATCCGTGGCCGCTCTCGACGTTTCCTGCGCCGGCCGCTGGTCCGGCGCGCGTTCGGTTGCTGATCTACTCGTGTGCTGGTGGACATGACGTGTTGCCGGACCACATGCCCACCGACATCAGCCAACATCGATTTTTGACCCTGTCGGTTCGCCGCCGCATGCTCGAGCGAGCCATGTCGTTTGCTCCTGATGTGGTCGTGGCCAATGGAGACCATATTTATTGGGACTTGTTTTCCGCGCGTGCCGATTTGCTTGGCAATTCGCCGGCCGCTCGGGCTTATGCCGGTGTCTTCGATCGTGCGCTGCCCGTTTTGGGCACATCGAACGAACAGGTGCTGAAGAAAGCCGTCGGACCGCAAATCGCCGAGCTCTACGGCACAATGATGCGTTCGACCCCTGTGTGTTTCCTGCAGGACGACCACGACTATTTCGAGACCGACGAGGCGGACGACACGCTGGTGACGATGCCGCCAGACGCGTTCATGCTGAATCTCGCCCGCGCCTCGCAACTCTTGTATTACCCCGAGTTCCTGCCCGACGCGCATCGTGGCGCCGGTCTCCCGTCGGGATCGGCGGCCGATCGGCCGGCCGGCGTGTCCGAGAGCTTCGGCACGCTGAGGTACGGCAAGCTGCTCGAGCTGCTGATGTACGACTGCCGTCGCTACATGACGATGACGGGACCGAGCGCGACGTTCGTTCCGCCGGTTGTCGAGCAATGGCTGACGGCTCGCATGGCTCGCTCGGACGCGACCCATGTCGTCAACATGCCGTCGATACCGCCAGGCTGGAGTGCCGGCAAATGGGGTGAGTGGTACGTCGATATGGACGCTGGGAATCAGCAGCTGACCACAAAGATTCCCAAGCCCTACTGGCAGTCGGGTTGGCGGCTGCAGCACGACCGCCTGTTCCAGGCGGCATCTGCGATGCGCGGCCGCATTCCGCTGTTCATCAGCGGCGACCTTCACTCGCTCGGCGAAACGCGAGTATTCAAGACGTCCAACATCGATCTACGCTCTAATCCCGTCGTCTGTGTTCTTCCGGGGCCGGTCGGGACTGGACGGCCAGGGTGGCCGTCGCTCGTCCGCGGTCTCCGAGGCCTGCCACCCGCGGGCATGGAAGTCGAGGAAGGGCTGCCGGCGTTGGAGGAAAATGGCTTCACAATCGCTGATTTCACGCCCGAGGGCGTCACGCTGCGCTACTTCAGCTGGAAGCTCGGACGACCAGAGGGCGCGCTGGACACGCTCGAGCCATTTCGTGTGACGAACCTCACATTGCCCGCCTGAGTCGGCTAGGGGAGTCAACCATGCACGTTTCCATGACCGGTATCAATCGACGATCGTGGTTGGCGACCTTCGCCAAGGCAGCCGTTGGTTCAGCGTTGTTGCCGAACATCCTCGACGCCGCTCCGAAGTTGCGCGTCACGACGCTCGAGTTGCTGCCGATGCGCGCAACCGCTCGAACCGTGTGGCTCTTCGTTCGTCTTGGCACCGACGCTGGCTTGACGGGGCTCGGCGAAGCCTCCGATGCGTTCGGGTTTGGCAACACCAGCCAGAAGAACGCGGCGGAGATGCAATCGGAGCTCAAGACGCTGTTCCAGCTCGTCGAAGGAAAGTCGCCGCTCGACATTGCCGCATACCGGCGGGAAGGTGAGCGCCTCGTAGCCGGCCGGGGTCTGATTCCAGCGACTGCTTACAGCGCAATCGAACAAGCGCTGTGGGATCTCTCTGGGAAAGCGCTCGATGTTCCCACGTATGCCCTATTCGGCGGAAAGCTCAGAGACAGTTTGCCCGTCTATGCGAACGTGAATCGCGCCACGCAGCCGCGCACGCCGCAGGGATTTGCAGCCACGGCGTTACGCGCCGTGAAAGAGGGGTTCCGTGCGGTCAAGGCTGCACCGTTCGATGGGTTTCCGCCGGCCGGCTCGAAGCCTGAGGCGATCGAGGCCGCCGTCGAAAATGGCATCGCCTGTATGGCGGCCATGCGCGATGCCATTGGCCCCGGCATCGAGCTGATGGTCGACTGCCACAGCTTCTTCGACGTGCCGCTGGCCGAGCGCGTGGCACGCCGGCTCGAGCCGCAGAAGCTGTCATGGTACCGAGGAACCGGTGCCTCCCGAGCGGGTGGCGGAGACGCTCGAGATACGCAAGCGGATACAGCAGCCGATGGCCGGCGGCGAAATTCTGTTCGGCCTGGCTGGCTTTGCGCCGCTCTGCCGTACGCGCGCCGTCAACGTGATCATGCCAGATGTGAAACACTGCGGCGGCTTGCTCGAGCTCACCCGCATCGCTTCGATGGCCGAGGCGGACGGCGTCGAGGTGGCGCCTCACAATCCCAGCGGACCGGTTTCCACTGCTGCGACCGTTCAGGTCTGCGCGGTGCTGAAGAACTTTCGACTCATTGAGCTCCAATGGGGCGAAGTTGATTGGCGCCATGAAGTGGTGCGGCCGCACGAGCTGTTCGAGCGCGGAACGATCCGCGTTCCAGATCGTGCTGGTTTTGGGATCGAGCTGAACGACGATGTCGTGCGGGCGCACCCCGTTTAGTGGCAGGCACCGCCTACGATCGTCGATCGTCGATCGTCCATCGTCGACGATGGACGATGGACGACGGACGATGGACGACGGACGACAGGAGGTGATGATTGGCACTGACGTTGGAAAGCCGGCAGATTGGCGGCGTTATCGTCACGACATGCCGCGGCCGGCTTGTCGAGGGCGACGAATCAGCACCACTCCTCGACCACGTGGCGCGCCAGCTTCCGCACGAACCCTTCATCGTGCTCAATCTCGAAGCGGTCGAGTTCATCGACAGCGGTGGGCTTGGACTGCTCGTGCGTCTGCGCAGCCGGGCTCAGAACGCAGGCGGAGACGTAAAGCTGTGCGTGTTGCCGCCGAGAATCGCCGAGATTCTGCGGGTCACGCAACTGGACACGGTCTTCGATGTGCATCATTCCGAAGCAGATGCCGTGGCCGCTTTCTATCACGCTGCCAGAACGTCCCAGCTGCCCGATCGATTGGCGACCGACATCCTGTGTGTGGCGCCATCGGTGGACGTCATCGCGTATCTGCGCGAAGTTCTGCGCCAGGCGGGACATGGCGTCATGACCTCCGACAACCTGCCAGATGCCCTCATGCTCGTAAGAGCGACACGCCCCAGGCTCATCGTGATGAGCGCCGATCTCCGCGCCGCGCGCAACACGCCGGCAGCGGATGCCTTCGCAGACATCGCCAGCACCTTGCGCGTCATCGAGCTGCCTCCGGACTTTTCTCATCGAGACGCTGGCATTGCCGCCGGCCGTCTTCTCCAACAGGTTCGCGACGCGTTCGAAGGCGTTCGGTGACCAATCCGGGGATCCTGATCGTAGGCGGCAGCAGCATGTTGGGCCAGTTGGTGGTCAGCAGGCTCGCTGCCGACGGAGATTCGGTGCGCGTGATGTCGCGCACGCCAGACAAAGTCGCTCGATTGCGGGCCCTTGGAGCCGAAGTGGTGCACGGCGACCTGCTGGATCGTGAGGCGGTCGTCAGCGCCTGTGCGGGTGCGAACATGCTGATCGCCGCTGCCCATTCAATTCTGGGTCGAGGACCGAACGCATCCGTTCACGTGGATGGCGCTGGACATCGGCAGCTCATCGACATTGCGAAAGCGGCCGGGGTGCGTCACATCGTCTACACCTCCACGCACGTTTCCGGGCCCGCCTACGATGCCGTTCCGTTCTTTCGGTTCAAGCGCGAGGTCGAACGGCATGTCAGGGAGAGCGGACTGAGCTACACCATATTGAGGCCGACGGCGTTCATGGACTTTCATGCGCACGTACTGATTGGGGAGCCGATACTGTCAAAAGGAAAGGTTGCCTTGTTGGGACGTGGCGAGCAGCCGCGCAATTTCGTCGCGGCAGACGACGTGGCACATATCGTCGTGCGCGCGCTCCGCGATCCGTCGCTCGCAGGTGAGACGATAGAGATCGGCGGGCCCGAGAATCTGACGAACATGGACGTGGTGCGGATCTACGAGCGTGCCGCCAACAAAAGAGCAAAGGTGACGCACGTGCCACTTGGCGTTGTCCGCGCCGTCGCCAGTCTCGTCAAGCCCGTGCATCCCGGCTTGAGCCAGACAATGCAAATGGCCGTCCTGGCCGACGCGACCGATCAGGGGTTCGATGCCCAGCCTTTCATCAAACGATTTCAACTCAAGCTCACGAGACTGGAAGACTGGATTTCAAGGAGGCTGAATGACTCGACTCAGTCGACGTGAGTTCGTCCGCGACGGAGTGCTGGCAGGTGTGGCCGTCGGCGCCGCCCGCGAGCATGCCGCTGGTCAGGCACCGGCGGTCGTGACGAGATCGGTCAGGCCTGTTGTGATTGCGTCAGGCAACGGCAATCGATTCAAGAACGGCGGCAATGCCACCTGTGTCGAAGAGGCATTTCGTCAATTGACTGGCGGGCGCGATGTGCTCGACGGACTGCTTGCAGGTGTGAACCTCGTGGAGCTCGATCCAGAGGACACGAGCGTTGGCTACGGAGGGCTTCCGAATGCCGACGGCGTCGTGCAGCTCGACGCCTGCTGCATGCATGGGCCGAAGCGGCGGGCCGGCGGCGTGGCCGCGCTCGAGGGCGTTCGCACGCCATCGCTGGTTGCCAAAGCCGTGATGGATCAGACCGATCATCATCTCCTGGTTGGAAGCGGCGCGCAGGTATTTGCCCGCAATACGGGGTTCACCATCGAGGCCGATCTCAACACACCGCGTTCACGTCAGCTCTGGCTCGAGTGGAAGCGCAGAACCGATCCGCAACATTACCTGGATCCTGAAAAGCGAGCCGCGGCTGGTCTCGACGCGGCGCTTCAGATGGCGGCGGAAGGGCTGATTGAGGTCGAGCATCTGTTTGGAACCATCAACTGCGATGGTGTCTCGCCAAAAGGAGAGCTTGCGGGTGTGACGACTACTAGTGGTCTCGCATGGAAGATACCGGGACGAGTCGGAGACTCCCCGATTCTCGGCGCGGGCTTGTATGTGGACGGCGAAGTAGGCGCAGCGGGATCTACAGGGCGGGGCGAGGCCAATCTCTACGGTCTGTGCTCGTTTCTCATCGTAGAGAGCATGCGCCGCGGGATGAGCCCCAAAGACGCTGGAATGGAAGCCCTGAGGCGGGTCAGGTCCGCCACAACGGAACGTCGTTTGCTGAACGGCCGCAACGAGCCGAACTTCAATCTGAATTTTTACGTTCTGAACGCCAAGGGTGAGCACGCAGGAGTAGCGCTCTATGCAGGGCCGGCGGCCACTTACGCTCTGTGCACCGAGAACGGCGCCGAGAGCCGGCCGATCGAGCCGCTATTGCAGGGAAGCCCCAATGGTTGATACTCACCATTGGTAGATTGGTAGATTGGTAGATTGTTGGAATATTGCTCAGATTGAAGAATGCCGTTTGGCAACAGTCTTTCAATCCATCAATCTGCCAATCTCCGAATGGTGCGTCAGTGAGCCATGCCATGCATCACGGCGACGCGCAGCCTCAACTCGCCCCTGTCGTTGCGCCGCATCACGTAGGTTGATGACTCGCTGCCGCGGATCTTGCCGTTCGCGTCGAGATGCGGCCAGCGTACCTGCACGGTCGCCAGACGTTTGGTTGCCCACTCGATGCGAACGATCTCGGGGCGCGTGTCGGTGATGCCTTGTGCGTTGTACTGCGCCTTCGCTCCACCGAAAAATGCTTCGAATTCTTCGGTGCGGCTCACGCACATGACGTTGTCATCGCCAACGACGAGCGCCGGCACTTCCCAGATCTCGGCCACGGTGCGGCCATCGCCAGAGACGACCCCGCGAGCCATCCGGTTCAGCAACTGCTGGATTTCATCGGTCGGTGTCGTGGTTTCCATCACACGAGCCCATGCATGATTGACGCCACCACTGCAATTTCCGTCGGCCAGGCTCCCGCACCCCTTCCGACGTTGCGCCGGGAGCTTGGCAAATGGGATCTCACGGCCATCGGCATCAACCAGGTGATCGGGAGCGCCGTCTTTTTCCTGCCGTCGCAAGTGGCTGCACAGGTGGGAACGTGGAGTCCGATCGCGTTCCTTGCGATCGGGTTCGCCTCATTGCTCGTCGCGTTGTGTTTCGCCGAGGTCGGCAGCCGATTCGAACGAACCGGCGGCCCGTACCTTTACACGCGCGCAGCATTCGGACGTTTCGTCGGATTCGAAGTCGGGTGGATGCAATGGGTGACCCGCGTCACGAGCCAGGCGAGCATCGTCAATGCCCTCGCGCTCGCGCTGGGATTCTACTGGCCGGCCGTCACGAGCGGCGCAGGCCGCGCCGCCATCATCTCGGCCGTCACGCTGAGTCTCGGATGGATCAATCTGCGTGGCATCCGGCCGAGCGCGTTCGTCATTAATCTGCTCACGGTCGCCAAGCTCGTGCCGCTTGCGCTCTTCATCGTTATCGGCGTGTGGTATGTCGATTTCAGTCGCCTGATCCCAGGAGGTACTGTCTCGCTCTCGCAAATCTCGGCGGCAGCGTTACTGTTGATTTTCGCATTTGGGGGCTATGACGTCATCGGTGTTCCGGCAGGTGAGGCGGCCGACCCCCGCCGGCACTTGCCCTTCGCGTTTGTCACCACGATCCTGGCAGTCACCGCCATCATGACGCTCGCACAGCTCGTGGCGCTCGGAGTCATGCCTGAGTTGACTGCCTCCAAGACACCGCTCGCCGACGCATCGCTGCTGTTCATGGGTGCCGCTGGCGCTCTGCTCATCAGTACGGGATCGGTCGTTTCGATGACCGGCAACAATCTGGGCGCCGTGCTGACTGGATCGCGAATGCTCTTTGCGCTGGCGGAAAACGGCGAGCTTCCACGCTTTTTCGGAAAGATTCACCCAACCTACCGCACGCCGTCGAATGCCGTGATCGTCACAACCCTGGTGGCGCTTGGCCTGGCACTGTCCGGATCGTTCGTCCTGCTTGCGGTTGCGAGCGCCGTTGCCAGGCTTGTCGCGTATACGGGCGCCTGCGCGGCCACGCTTTGGCTGCGCCATCCACGTTTTCGGGCGACGGTCAGGCCGGCCACGTTCGTGGCTCCCCTGGGCCCGCTCGTGCCGCTGGCCGCGATTGCCGTATCGTTGTTAATTCTTGCGGGTGCCACGAGGCAGCAACTGCTCGGTGGCGCAGTTGGTCTCGCGGTTGGCGCCGCGTTGTTCGTGACGAATCGCCAGTTTGAAGATCGGTCTCTCTGATGAAATCCCGCCCCTCGGCACGAGGCACGACCGCAGGCTATTCAGGTACGCCGCTGGTGACCAAGCTCGGGATCAAACCAGCGAACGCTGTGCTCGTGCTTGGTGCGCCAGCTGGATATCGCGCATGGCTCGATGGCCTGCCGAAGGATGTGCGGTTTGTGACCACCGCGTCGGGATCGACAGATTTCGCGCACATCTTTTGCACCAAAAAATCGGAGATGGCGAAGACGGTGATGGCACTTCGTCGCAAGGTGCCGCCGGCCGCCATTATCTGGGTCTCCTGGCCCAAGAAATCTTCCCGCGTGGAGACCGACATTACCGAGGATATTGTTCGCGAAGTGGCACTTCCCCTCGGATTGGTCGACGTCAAGGTCTGCGCGATAGACGATGTGTGGTCGGGACTCAAACTCGTTGTCAGAAAAGACCTTCGCTGAATTCAATGGAGGCGTGTCATGCAACAAGGTAAGAAGATCGCTGCGTGTCTGTGGTTCGACAGTCAGGCTGAAGAGGCAGCGCAGTTTTACACGAGTGTGTTCCGCAATTCGAGGATCATGAGCATTACGCGGTATGGAAAGGCTGGTTATGAATTTCATAAGCGGCCAGAAGGGTCGGTCATGACCGTCGCATTCGAGCTGGAAGGCCAGCCCTTTACGGCGCTCAATGGCGGGCCGATGTTCAAATTCAACGAGGCTGTTTCATTTGAGGTCCCGTGTAAGACACAGGCCGACATCGATTACTACTGGGACAAGCTGTCTGTGGGCGGCGACCCGAGGGCCCAGCAGTGCGGTTGGCTGAAAGACAAGTATGGCGTGTCCTGGCAGGTCGTTCCCGCGGTGTTGCCCGAGTTGCTGAGCGATCCCGACCCCAGCAAATCGGGACGTGTCATGGAGGCGTTGCTGACGATGAAGAAACTCGACATTACAGCGCTCGAGCGCGCAGCAGAAGGCGCGCTGACGGCTCGGTGATCTCGGATCGTCGATCGTCCATCGTCGATCGTCTGGATGGACGATGGACGATGGACGATCATGCGGATTGATGGAGGAGAAGATGCGGACAGCTCAACTCGGCGTGATTGGTCTGATGCTTGTCGGCGCGCAGGCGGCGGGTGATGCCCACTTCAAGTTGCTCGAGCCCGCGTCGTGGCTCGTGGCGAGCGATCGCGGCGATCCCCAGAAAGCCGCGCCCTGCGGCGGCGATAACAAAGACAAAGGCACGCCGACCAACATCGTCGGCAAAGCCGTTGGTGGCCAGAAGCTGAAAATTCGCGTCCTCGAGACCATCTACCATCCCGGCCATTATCGGGTGGCGCTTGCCATGAATTCTCGCGACGAGTTGCCGCCCGATCCGGTCACCACGACGCGAGAGACCGAGAAAGGACCGCGCTCGGTGTGGGCGGTCGTGCAGAGTCCGCCGCAGAGGCCCGTACTGGCAGATGGTCTGTTCCCGCACTGCACGCGGCCGAGCGCACCGCAGACGTTCGAAGCGGACATCGAGCTGCCGAACATCAGCTGCAAAAAATGCACGCTGCAGATTGTTCAGTGGATGGCCGAACACGCGTACAACAACCCCGGCGGGTACACCTACCATCACTGCGCCGACCTCGAGATCACCGCCGATCCGGCGAAGCCGCTCGACAAGGGATGGGGTGCGGAAACAAAGGCGAACTGATGTTCAAAGTTCTGCAGATCGATCACGTCGAGCTGTTCGTGCCCGACCAGTATGAGGCGGCGCGTTGGTACGAGCGCGTGCTTGGTCTGCAGGTGGTGCCTTCGGCAGAGCATTGGGCGGCCGATGGTGGCCCGCTGATGATTTCGAGCGACGGCGGGAGCACGATGCTTGCGCTCTTTGCGGGACAGCCGGTGCCGAGCCCTCAAACGGCCGCCTTTCGTCGCGTGGCATTTAGGGTGACCGGCGCCGGTTTTACGGAGTTCCTCCGCCGTCTGTCGGATCTCGAACTGGCCGACATTCACAACCAGCGCCTCACGCCGGGCTCGGTGGTCGACCATCAGCAGGCGTACTCCATTTACTTCGTAGATCCGTACGGCCACTTGCTGGAAGTCACCACCTATGATTACGACGTGGTGTCCTCAGCGCTTGCGAGCGTGTGATGCATTCTGAATCAGGAAGTGACGATATGGCAGGCACCTGCGGGCAGGGGCTGGCACATCATTCGGCGTTCCCCGATCTCGTCGCCAAGGTTCTCTCAGCTGTTGCCGAGAATCTCGATGTTCACCTCGGCGCCATCGATGTACGCGACGAAGGCTCGAGACCTGAGCACGATGCTTATGTCGATCTCGTGAATGAACACCGCGAGCTGTCCGCTCGGCTTCGTGCGCTGGCCGGGAAAATGGCTGCGTGCGTGGATCTGCCGATGGCGAGTCACGATCCGGCGGCACTCGCGTCTGAAAGAGCACGTCGAGTCTTCGAGCAGTTCGTGAGCAGCGAGCGGGAACTGGTCGGGCTGTTGCACCAACGGATCGACGAGCATCAGGAAATGATCGATGCACTACATTAGAAAGGGGCAGCGATGATGAAAAACCCGATTGTGCACTTTGAAATCTATGCCGACGATCCGGAGAAATTGAGCAAGTTCTACTCGACCCTGTTCGACTGGAACATCGAGCCGGTGCCGGGTATGGACTATCGGATGGTCAAGACCGTCGACACGGATGGCAAAGGGATGCCCACGCAGCCTGGTGGCATCAACGGCGGTCTCGTCAAGCGCCCCGACGGCTACGACGTCCGCGCGCCGGTCAACTACATCAACGTCGACTCGCTCGATGCGTCCGTGAAGCGAGCGCAGGATCTCGGCGCCAAAATCACCAAGCCGCGAGCGCCTGTGCCCGGTATGGGCTGGTTTGCGATGTTGATCGATCCCCAAGGGAACCACTTCGCGCTGTGGCAGCAGGACGAGAACGCGAAGTAACCTTCGGGGTGACCTTCGGAGTCTAGGAGTCGGAAGAGTCACGGGAGTCGAAGAGTCCTGGAGTCGAAGAGTCCCGGAAGTCGGGGAGTCAGGGAGTCTTTGAGTCGCGTTAGTTGGGGCCGGCCGCGGAGCGCCGCCGGCCTCAAAAAAACAGCCCATAGAGAGTGCGGTGCGTCATGAATCAGGAATGGCAGTGCGTCTTTGTGGCGAACGGTGAGTTACATGCGCAACAGGTTCGTGCATTCCTGGAGGCCGCCGGAATTTCGACCGCCGTGCAGGGCGAGTCGTTGCGATTCACTCATGCACTGACGCTCGATGGTCTTGGTGCGGTCCAGATCGTCGTGGCTAACGAGGATGCGAATCGGGCTCGTACCCTGTTGGATTCTGCCGAAGCGGGCGAGTTTCGTTTGCCCGATGACAAGCCGGAGTCTTGAGCGTTCGACTCTCAGGACTCTCCGACTCCTACGACTCCCGGACTCCCGCGCTCTTGGGCTCAACGTGTCGCCGCGTAACCGCAGAGCTCAGGCAGCACATCTCCGATCCGCTCCCTGATGACAGCGTCCGCAACATTGTCGAAACCGGTCGGCTCGGCATTGATGATGACAATCCTGGCACCGGCAGATTTCGCGCACGGCACAGCACCGGCAACGGGATAGACCTGCAGCGTCGTGCCGATCGCGAGAAACACATCGGCTTCAGCGGCCGCCTCCATGGCTTGCTCGATCACTGCGGGCACGAGCGGTTGACCGAACGAGATCGTGGCGCTCTTGAGAATCCCGTTGCAATCGGTACACGGCGGATCTTCCTCGCCGGCACGCACACGGTCGAGCACCACCTGCATTGGTCCACGGGTGCCGCAGTTCATGCAAATGTACTCATGGACGGTTCCGTGCACTTCGATGACCTTCTCCGGTGAGTTGCCCGCCCGCTGGTGCAGGCCGTCGATGTTCTGCGTGATCAGCGCGCGAAGCCGGCCGGCGCGTTCAAGATCGGCCAGCGCGCGGTGCCCGCTGTTCGGCGTCGCGTGCCAGGCGGGATGCACCAGACGC
This sequence comes from Vicinamibacterales bacterium, assembly GCA_963761975.1. GTDB lineage: Bacteria > Acidobacteriota > Vicinamibacteria > Vicinamibacterales > JAMQPK01 > JAMQPK01. The sequence continues at coordinate 2,073,485 of CAVXIR010000004.1, read as the reverse complement.
TGTTGCCACGCAAGGCGGCGAACCTCGGGATCCGACATGTAGTAATGGATATTGGAAAGCTTTTCAGCTTTTGGGTTCTTCGTCCACACGCCCTGCGGGCCGCGGAAATCCGGAATGCCGGATTCGGTGGAAATGCCGGCGCCGGTCAGCGCGACGATGCGCGTCGCGGCGCGCACCCAGCGCCGCACCAGATCGATGTGCTCGGCCATCTGCAAAGTCTATACTTGAACGCCACGTCCTGGAGGGAACTCACATGCGCACCGCGATGCTGTTTCTCACGGGTCTCATTGTCGGCATGGCGATTGAATCCGCTCTTGCGCAACAGGGTCGCATCGTCGGACTGAATCATGTGGCGATCAGCGTCGCAGACTATGCGGCGGCGACGAATTTCTACACGAAGCAAATGGGATTCCGCGAGGCGTTTTCGTTTCGCGAGGCGGATGGAACGCCCTACTTCACGTATTTTCAGATCAGCCGCGACACGTTTCTCGAGGTCATGCAGGCCACGCCGGCACGCCCCGCTGGATGCCCGCACTTCGGTTTGGAAGTGCAGAACCTCGACTCGACCATCGAGCAATTGAAGCAGCGTGGCGTTGACGTGCGTGCGGCGTCACTCAGTCCAAGAACCGGCACGCGCATCGCGCAAGCCACCGGACCCGGCGGCATCAACATGGAGCTGCTCGAGATCGGGCCGGATTCGATGCATCGAAAGGCGATTAATGCCTGGAAGTAGCAAAGGGCCGCGATGGCGCATCATCGTTGTGCTGGTCACGGTAGCAGCGGCCTGTAGTTCGCCACCGCAGCCGCCACCAGCTGCGCCGCCGTCGGGAGACGCCGCCTTCAACGAGGTCGCTCGATCGTATCTCGAGGACTTCTATAGACAGAGTCCGACGTACGCGACCTATCTCGGGGTTCACAAGTACAACGATCGCATCGAGGATTACTCGCGCCAGGGCGTCACCGATGCGATTGCCTCGGCGCGCCAGTTTCGCGAGCGCGTTGCGGCGATTGAGGCAAAGACGCTGACGGCCAACAATCAACTCGACCATGAGCAGCTGCTGCGCGCGATCGACTCGCGCCTCCTCACGCTCGAGACCGTGCGGCCCTGGGCCCGCGATCCTGATTCCTACAGCAGCGGGCTGACACGCACGGCCTACATCATGATCAAGCGGGAGTTCGCTCCGCCCGAGGAGCGGCTGCGGCAGCTTGTCGCGCGCGAGAAGGCGATGCCCGCAGCGCTCGCAGAGGCCAGGAAGAATCTCGACAATCCGCCGCGTATCTACACAGAGATTGCCATCGAGCAGATGGACGGCAACCGCGGGTTTTTCGAGACCGCCGTCGCCTCCGCCTTTCCAGACGTCGCCGACAAGGCCCTGCTCGCGGAATTCAAGGCGGCGAACGGCGCCGTCATCGCGGCGTTAGTCGCGTACAAGAAATGGTTGCAGGAGGATCTCCTGAAGCGTTCGAATGGCGATTTTGCGCTGGGGGAAGAGACCTTTCGCAGAAAGCTTGCCGCCGACGAGATGATCGACATGCCGCTCGACGAGCTGCTTGCCATCGCCGAGCGCGATCTGAAGAAGAACCAGGCGACGTTCGCAGAGACGGCCCGGCTGATCGATCCCAAACCCACGCCGTTAGGAGTCCTGAAAATCGTCGAGGCCGACCATCCGCCTGCGGAAAAGCTGCTCGCGACGACACAGGCCGAGCTCGACGCGCTGGGCCGTTTCATGACGGAAAAGCGCATCATCACGATTCCAAAAGCGGCGCCGGCGCGCGTCGAGGAGACACCGCCGTTTCTGCGTGCGACGACGTCGGCGTCGATGGACATTCCGGGGCCTTTCGAAAAAGTGGCAACCGAGGCGTACTACAACATGACGTTGCCCGACCCGAAAGCGACACCGGCCGAGAAGAAGGAGTTCATGACGATTTGGTACTACGCCATGATCTCCAACGTGTCGGTGCACGAAGTCTGGCCGGGCCACTACCTGCAGTTTCTCTATGCCCGCACGTTTCCGTCCGACATACGGAAGGTCTTCGGCGCCTCGTCGAACAGCGAAGGGTGGGCGCACTACTGCGAGCAGATGGTCATCGACGAAGGTTTCCATGCCGACGACCCGAAATTCCGGCTGGCGCAACTTCAGGATGCGCTGCTTCGCGATGCGCGGTTCATCGTCGGTATCAGGATGCATACCAAAGGCATGAGCGTTGCGGAGGCGGAGGAATTCTTCGTGAAGGAGGCCTATCAGCCACGGGCGTACTCGAGAACCGAAAGCAAGCGAGGCACATCCGATGCCACATATGGCTACTACACGATGGGAAAGTTGATGATCCTGAAGCTGCGCGACGACTACAAGGCGAAGATGGGCGCCGACTACTCGCTTCAGAAATTCCACGACACCTTCATCAGCCTCGGGCCGCTGCCCCTGCCCCTCATCAGACGGGCCATGCTGGGTGAAACCGGACAGTTGTTTTGACCGTAGAACCCCAAATGACGGTCAAATCGTATCTCTTGACCCTGCCAGAGCGGGTCGTCCGGTCCACGTTGGGACTGGGTGCCGGTGTGGCGCGCGAAGTCGGCGAGGTGGCGCTGCCCGCAGCACTGCGCCGCACCCAGCTCTATCAGAACCTTGTCGACACGACGCTGCGGTTCCTCATCGAGCAGGTCGGACAGGTCGACGGTGTGTACACCGCCAGTGAAGCGCTTCCAAACGACTTCCTGGTGAGGCGAACCGCGGGCAATGCCATCGAAGTGATGGGCATCGTGGCGTTTCGGGCGTCCCCCGTCTGGGTGCTCGCGGCAATGGCCGATCTCTGCGGTATGGGGCGCTATCTGATTCCGGAGATTGCCGATGCGCTCAAAGCGCAGGGGCTGCTCGAAAAGGAGGCGCACTTCACGAGCGTCGATCAGATGCTCGACGGCCTCGAACGGACGTCATCGAGAATGGCGGCGGCCGTCAACACGCCGCCACTCGATGTGGCCGGGCTCCGAGAGGAATGGAACGCGATTCGTTCAGAAGCGCAGAGCCTGCAGCCGGCCAGCCTTCCATCACGCGAGACCATTGGCCAGATGTGGGCGGAATTGAAAGCCGAAGCCGCTCGCCATGATCGTTCGGTCTTTGAAACCTCGTCGATGATTGCGTTGTCCGCCCTCCGGCAGTTCCCGGATCGGATGCAGTGGCTGTTCAACTCCACACGGGTGGGTGCGGCGCGCTCGGGCCAGATACTTGGCGCGGCCGTGCTCGATGACTATCGCCAGACGCTCAGCGAACTCCGGCAAACAGGGTATCTCACCTATGCGGCGCGACAGATTCAGCCCTACCTTCGTGCCGCGGCAAACCAGTTTTCGCCCAAACGGAAGACCCTCACTCAGCGGATGCTCGAGAAGATTAAAATGAGTCCGTGATTCGACCTTTGGCAGGCTCGATCCTGTGCGTCGCCCTTCTCTGCGGCGGTGCCACATTTGTTCGCGCCAAGCAGACGGGCGCCGGCTCAAAGGTCCCGCAAGCCGTTGCGGTACGCGAAACGCTGAACTTCAACCCCGACTGGCAATTCATCAGAGAGGATCCGCCAGGCGCCGCGGCGGAGAACTTCGATGACCGCGCGTGGGCCCTTGTTTCTACGCCTCACACCTACAACGACATCGACACGTTCGACAATGCGTCGACACCAGGTCATCGCGGCGAGCAGATCCAGTGGGCCGGCCGCACCTGGTACCGCAAGACGTTCAATGCGCCGTTGTCCTGGCGCGACCGCAAAGTCTTCATCGAGTTCGAGGGTGTGCGTCAGATCGCGGAAGTGCACCTGAACGGCGTCCGGCTTGGCATGCACAAGACGGGCTTTACGCCATTCGGCTTCGATCTCACCCCGCACCTGCGCGCGGGCCAGATGAACGTGCTTGCCGTGATGGCTGACAACCGCTTCATGAAAGACCCTCTCGAGGGTGCGCTCGCGGACATACAGACGGAGTTCAACAAAGCGATTCCGCAGAACCTCGCCGAGTTGCTCGCCGATCAGATTCCGTGGAACAACCCGCACTGGCATCCCGCGCACGGCGGGATTTATCGGAACGTGAAGCTGCACATCACCGATCTGCTCTACATACCGCTCCCGCTCTACAGCTTTCTCCAGACGTCAGGTGCGTACGCGTACGCCCATGACATCACCGACGCATCGGCACAGGTCACCATCGAAGTGCCGGTGAAGAACGAACGCGGTCAACCCGCCGATGTGGAACTGCGGACGGAAGTGATCGACGCCGACGGGAAGGTGGCGCTGGTCTTGACGCAGTCCGAGCGTATCGCGGCGGGCGCGTCTGGCGAATTGAAAGTGAGCGGAAGACTGACATCGCCACGGTTGTGGGAGCCCGACTATCCGCACGTCTATCGCGTGGCGAACACACTTCGCGTGGCGGGGCGGACAGTGGATTCGGCTGAGATACCCCTCGGCATCCGTACGGCGATGTGGGACGTCGACAAGGGATTGTCCATCAACGGGCGGCCGCTCAAGCTGCGCGGCTGGGGGCAAAAGAGCACGAACGAGTGGCCGGGGCTGGGCGCCGCACTGCCGGACTGGATGCAGTTCTACACGCTCAGGCAGATGCGCGAAGCGGGCGCCAACTTCGTCCGGTGGGGTCACACCGCGGGCGCACCTTCGCAAATTGCTGCGAGCGATCGCCTAGGCCTCATCGTCGATCAGCCGGGCGTTGACGGCGAAGCCGATACGGTCGGATCCGCGTGGCTGCTTCGCGCGCAGGCGTTTCGCGACACCATCATCTATTTCCGTAATAACCCATCGATTCTGGTCTGGGAAGGCGGCAATCAAAAGGTCACGCGCGAGCACGCGCGCGAGCTCCGCGGCTACATGGACAGCTACGATCCGCACGGCGGCCGTGTCTATACGCACCGACGTCCAGATCAGATCACCGCAGAGGTCATGGACGTCGGCATCGGGACGGAGGGCGGTCGCGAGATTGCACATCTGCCGGTCGTCGAAGGGGAATACAACCGCGAGGAGAGTCCGCGGCGCGTCTGGGATGACCAGTCCCCGCCGAATTTCGGGTATCCGGAAGCCAAAGGGATGACGTATCACATGACGTCTGAGCAATTCGCCGTCAATCAGGTGACGCAATACAAGAAGATCGCGGCCGCGTGGCACTCGGGCGGCGCCAACTGGATTTTCAGCGACTCGACCAGCGGCGGCCGTGTGCCGGCCGAGGTGGCGCGGGCGAGCGGCGAAGTCGACGGCGTCCGGTTGCCGAAAGAAGCGTATTACGTCACGAAAGTCATGTTCGATCCGGCACCGCAGGTGCACATCATCGGGCACTGGACGTATCCCGCCGGCACGAAGAAGGACGTGTTCGTGGTGTCGAATGCCGAGTCGGTCGAGTTGTTCGTGAACGGAAAATCGCTGGGGCGCGGCGTGCGCTCGGATGCTTATCTCGTGACGTTCAGAAATGTGGCCTGGGAACCGGGGGAAATCAGAGCCGTTGCGACACGCGGCGGCCAAACGGTGGCCACGCAGTCAAAACGTACGGCCGGGAATGCGGTGCGGCTGAATCTGAAGGCGATCACCAACGATGGCGGATTGCGAGCCGACGGCCAGGACATCGTGCTCATCGACGTCGAGGCGTTCGACGCCAACGGCAATCGTCATCCGACGGTTCAGGATCGTGTGGATTTCGAGATCGAAGGGCCTGGGATCTGGCGCGGTGGGTACAACAGCGGGAAGCTGGACTCGATCAACAACTCGTTTGTCAGTCTCGAAGCCGGCATCAATCGTGTCGCGATCCGCGCAACCCGCGCTCCCGGTCGCATTATCGTGCGGGCATCGAGCGCGCGACTGCAGCCGGCCACCGTGACGATCGACTCGCGCGCATTTGCAGCCGAGGGCGGCCTGTCCACGGTGATGCCGGTGATGCCAGCGGTCGCGCTCGCCTCCGCGCGTCCGAGCCACCCAGGTTTGACCGCGGAGACGAGCCGCCCAGGCGCGAAGCGGGCAACGTCCCGGCCGCCGATGGTGGGCCGATTCATCAAAACGATGGAATATTCCGGGCCAGGAGCGTCGATCGTGCACGTCGAAACGAACGTGTCGAATGGCCGGAACGTGTATGTCGATCGTGATTACAGGTTCACCGATCTACCGGCGAGTCTCGTCGGAGCTGATTGGGTGCAGGTGGCTGACGGCGACCAACGCTACAGCGCGGTCGATCTCATCGAGATGGCCATTTCGGCCGGCACCATGGTGACGGTCGCGCACGACCCGCGAGTTCCCGCACCGGGCTGGTTGACGACACAGTTTCAACCGGCCGCGGGTGCGATTGTCGTGAACGGTCAGTCTATGCGACTGTACACGCGGCGCGCCGATGCCGACCAGAGTCTCACTTTCGGATCCAACAACGACGCCGCGCCTCGCGACGCAAACATGTACCTTGTATTCGTGACACTACAATGATGAACCGGCCGAGCAGGTGGATCGTTGCAGCAACGTTACTGGGGGCGACGGCCACTCATGCGCAGGCGCAGGCGACCATGGAGTTCATCTTCGAGTCCGCCCCGTTTCCCAGCGTTCATGCCTCGACGATTGCCGAAACGAAGGACGGCCTTGTCGCGGCGTGGTTTGGCGGCACACGCGAGGGTGCCAGCGACGTCGGCATCTGGGTCTCCCGCCACGCCAAGAACGAATGGACCCCTCCAGTCGAAGTTGCGACCGGCGAGCAGCCGGACGGGACGCGGCATCCGACCTGGAATCCCGTTCTGTTCGAGTTGAAGCCGGGCGAGCTCACACTCTTTTATAAGGTCGGACCTAATCCGCGCGCGTGGTGGGGAATGGCGCGAACGTCGAAAGACAACGGCCGCACATGGAGCGCTCCACGGCGACTACCCGACGGGTTCCTGGGTCCGGTCAAGAATAAGCCGGTGCGGCTGGCTGACGGAACGATCCTCGCGCCGAGCAGCACGGAAACGCCCGAGACCCCAAGCACCTGGCGCGTGCACGTCGAGCGAAGCCGGGACGAGGGTGCGACCTGGGACATCGTGCGTCCGCCATCTGCGGCCACTTCGGCGCCCATCGAAGCCATTCAGCCGAGCATCCTGATCCACGGCGATGGCAGATTGCAGGCGATTGGCCGCACCCGTTCGGGCCAACTGTTCGAGACGTGGTCGAGCGATCGTGGAGAGACCTGGGCGCCCGTCTCATTGACCGCACTGCCGAACCCCAACGCGGGTACCGACGCCGTCACGCTGAAGGATGGGCGGCATCTTCTCGTCTACAATCACACACCCAAAGGGCGGACGCCGCTGAACGTTGCGATTTCGCGCGATGGCACGATCTGGAAGGGTGTCCATGTCCTTGAAAGCGAGCCCGGCGAGTACTCATATCCAGCCGTCATCCAGACGAGCGATGGTCTCGTGCACATTACCTATACGTGGATGCGCGAGCGCATCAAACATGTGGTGATCGATCCGGCAACACTGAAACTCGAGTGAGAAAAAGAGGTTGGCCTCCCGACCCCTTTTTCGAGAGGAGCACCTATGAGCGTGCGAGCTGTTTGGCCCGGCGCGGTGTTCGTGGTAGTGGCGCTGAGTGTGGCCGGTCAGGACGTTCCCGCTGCGCAGTCGAAGCCAATCATCGCCGAGACCTACTACAACACGTTCTCTCGTGCGCACGCGGTGCTCGCGCGCATAAAACCCGGCGCGGTCGTGAGCACGAAGACGATCGATGCGAGCGGACGTGACGACACGGGAACGGTTCGGGCGCGGCCGTCGAATCCCCTGACGGGCCCGTTCTACGTGGAAGGCGCCGAGCCGGGCGATGCGCTCGTCGTCCGGTTCACGAGAGTCAGGATGAACCGCGACTGGGGCTGGAGCTCGTATCGGCTCGGCTTGTATTCGCTGATGCCGGAATCGATCGAGGGCATCTATCCGAATCGCTACAGGCCGAACGAGATCATCAAGGAGCGCGTGAACGTCGTGCCGTGGGATCTCGATCTCAAACGGCAGACAGTACCGGCTGCGAGAGCCCGCCAGCACCGCGCATCGAATGGAATTTGCCGCCAAGCCGATGCTCGGCTGTGTCGGCGTAGCTCCCGCGGGCGACTTCGCGCCGACCTCCTCACCGTCGGGCAACTATGGGGGCAATCTCGACTACAACGAAATCGGTGAGGGCACGACGGTGATCCTTCCGGTGTTTCACCCGGGGGCGTTGCTGTTTATCGGCGACGGACACGCCCTGCAGGGGGACGGCGAACCGACCGGCACCGGCGTCGAGACGTCGCTGGACGTCGATTTCACGGTCGACGTGCGCAAGAAGGTGAGCCTCACGGGACCTCGCGCGGAAACGAGCGAACACATCATCAGCATCGGCAGCCAGCCCGAGTTCGCCAGCTCGACCAATCGCGGATTGCAGTTGGCGACGAGCGACATGGTCAACTGGCTGACGTCGGACTACAAGATGGAGCCATGGGCGGCACATCTGCTCATCGGCTATCAGGGCCGTTACGACATCGTGACGGTTGCTGGATCGGTTGCGCTCAAGATTCCGAAGAAGCAGTTGCCGCAGTAGTCACGTGGCGATGACGCCTGAAGCGACCTTTCTGTTCTTTGGTTTGCTCTCGGCAGCGTTCGGCCTCGGATACTTTCCTGTGCTCAACAGGCTGGCGAGAGGCTTCGTTTCGCCGTACGCGAAGGCCGACATCAAAAGACGTATCGCGGCGGCGGTCATCGATGCGGGCCTCGTCGTGAGTTGTCTCATCAGCTTCGGCATACAAGGCTCGCCGTTCTTTCTGCTGGTGGGTGCAATGTATCTGCTGCTGCGCGATGCGCTCTTCGTGCAGGGTCAAAGCGTCGGTAAGTTTGTCGCCGGTCTGCTCGTCATCAATCTCGACACCGGCAAGCCGTGCGGACGCGTGCAATCGGCCAAGCGAAATGTCATCTTCGTGGTCCCGGGGTTGAATGTCGTCGCTATTGGACTCGAAGCCGTCGCCATACTTCAGGATGCGCAAGGTCAGCGGCTGGGAGATCGGATCGCCAACACGCAGGTCGTCGACGGCCTGGGAGTGAAAGAGTTCGTCAAGGACGTTCAGCAGGCGATGATCGAGCTCGAATTCAAGGGTAACGGTGAGAAACAGCCCGTCGAGGCCAAATAGCGGTGCGAGGCCGAGTCGTGCCGCTCGTCGGCTCGCTCACCTTCTTGGTGCTCGCTCCTGGTACCCTCGCGGGATACATCCCTTACCGTTTGACGAACTGGCGCGTTCAGCCGGCCTTCTTCGGCCAGAAGTGGCTGCAAGGGGCGGGCGCGGTGCTTCTGCTGGGTGGTGTGGCCGTCCTGGTCGACAGTTTTCTGCGCTTTGCGCTGGAAGGACGAGGCACGCCAGCGCCGGTGGTGCCACCAGAGCAGTTGGTGGTATCTGGGTTGTACCGTTACGTCCGCAATCCGATGTACGTGGCTGTCCTCTCAACCGTGCTCGGGCAGGCGCTTATCCTGAGCAGCGCCACGCTTCTCTGGTATGCAGCGATTCTCTGGATGATGTTCCATCTGTTCGTGCTGTTGTACGAGGAGCGTGCGCTCCGCGGACGATTCAGTCACTCCTACGAGGAGTACTGCGCGAATGTCCGGCGATGGCGGCCTCGTCTCAGACCGTGGTCTGACCGGTGAGTTCCTGAATCTGCCCTTTGCCCTCTGCCCTCTGCCCTGTGCCCTCAGCCCTCTGCCCTGACACATCTCTAAACTGGCCCGCGCCCTGGGCCCCTTGACCATGGGCCATCGACGTTTTAATGTGGAGATATGTGTCGAAACATCAAGACCCTCGCGAATTTCGAACCACCTGCGTCGGAAAACGAGATACGCGCGTCGGCCCTCCAGTTCGTGCGCAAGTTGAGCGGAACGAATCGGCCGTCGCGCGCCAATGAAGCCGCGTTCAACCTCGCCATAGAAGAGGTCACGGCGGCGGCAGAGCGCCTCATCGGCTCGCTGACCACAAGCGCGCCGCCGCGCAACCGTGAAGAAGAGGCGAAAAAAGCACAGGAACGAGCGCGCGTACGGTTTGCGTAGCGGAACCCCCTACTCTCAGGACTCCGTGGACCCTGCGACTCATGGAACTCGTTCGACTCCATGGACTCTTCCGACGCCCGAGACTCCTTCGACTCCGATTCTGCCGTGAGCTTCGGCGACATCGCGCAGCTCAGTGAGCGGTTCGACAGGTTCGCCGATGAAGCTCGTACCTACGCCGGGCCGCTGTACGCCGCGTTGTCGCGCGAAATCGCGCGTGACCGCGAAGTGCTGGCGCTGGCCCGGCACGTGAGGCGACCGCCGGTACCAAACGTCCTGTTTGCGTCGGTGCACTTTCTGCTCGCGGAGACCACGAGTCATCCGCTCGCCAGGTTTTATGGCAGCCTTTCGGAGCATGTGCTCCCCGCGGCGCGCGCCTACCCGGATTTCCGCGACTTCGTGCTCGCGAACAAGCGGCGGTTGATTCCTCTGCTCGAAACACGCATCACGCAGACCAACGAAGTGAGCCGCTGCTCGTACCTGCTGCCGGCGTTTGCGGTCGTGTATCGCGCTCGAGGCGGCCGGCCGCTGGCCCTCGTCGATGTCGGATCCAGCGCAGGTCTGCACTTGCTTTGGGATCGCTACTTCTACGACTACGGCACAGTGTCCGTCGGCGATCCGTCGGCGTCTGTGCACATCATGTGTGAGCTCCGCGGCCATGTGACGCCGCCGTTGCCCAAGCGGTTTCCCGAGTGCGTGTTCAGGCTGGGGATTGATCTGCATCCCGTCGATCTCACGGACCCGATCGAGCGGCGTTGGTTCGAATCGCTGATCTGGCCCGAGCACGTTCGGCGCAGGCAGCTGGCAAGCGCCGCTATCGGCGAACTGCATCGCGATCCGCCCCGCATCGTCAAAGGCGATGCGACTGTAGTGCTGGGCGCGCAACTGGACGAAGTTCCGACAGACACATCTCTTGTGGTGTACAACAGCGCTGCCCTGTGCCAGGGTGGAGCCGTTGATGAGGACGCCGTGGCGTCAGTGCTCACGGCCTTTTCGTTGCGTCGCCCGATCGATTGGTTGTACTGCGAGCGCGATGAAGTCGTCCTGCGCACGCTGAAGGATGGCCGCATAGAAGAGCGGCAACTTGCCAACAAGGACGGACACGGTCGGTGGCTCGAATGGTTGTGAGGCCCATATGCTGAGGTTCGCGAAGCGTTCCGTCACCTTCTGGATAGGGCTGGTCCTGCTGGTGGTCGGCGGAATTTTTCTCTCGATTGGCTGGTCCTTGATTCGCGAGGCAGGGCAGTATCAACGCGAAGGCGAACACGCCACAGGGATTGTGCTCACAAAGGCCATCGAGCGTGCGACACGTGGGGGCTCGACGCGACGGACGAAAACAAACTACAGAGTGACGTATCGGTTCACCGCAGCCGGGCAGTCGTACGAGGGCGGTCAGCGCGTGCCGGTCTCGACGTGGGAGCGATTGCGCGAGCTGGAGCCGGTGCCGATTCAATACGTGGCGTCGAATCCGTCGACCAACCGCATCGCCGGCGAGTCGTCTAATGCACTCGAGTACGTCTTCCCGGGCGTCGGCCTTTCGGTTGCGCTTATCGGGACCGTACTGCTCGTGCGATCGGTAAACACAGCGAAGAGGAAGGCTCGAATCTGGTCGCAGGGTACGCAGGCCGACGCGACGGTCGCGGCCGTTGAGGAAACGAATGTCAGTGTCAATCGGCGTCCGATGTGGGTCGTACGCTATCAATACCGCGACCATGCCGGACAGACGCACGACGGGACCAGCGAATACATGGTTGCCGACAAGGCGAATGCATGGAAGAGAGGCGACCGGATTCGTATCAAGTTCGATCCGCAGAAGCCGAAGATGAGCGTGTGGCCCGAATGACCATCCTGATCACCGGCGCCGCCGGCAATCTCGGCGGTCTTCTCGCGCGGCATCTTCTTCCGCGGGCGCACGAGCTCCGGTTGATGTTTCATCGGACTCTGCTTGCGGCCGACCTGTTGGCGGCGCCGAACGTCCGGCCTGTTCGCGCCGATCTCGCCAATCCTGAAACCCTCGAGCCGGCAGTCGCCGGGGTCGACGTCATCATGCATTTCGCCGGACGGCTCTTCGCACCGCGGCCCGAGAGATTCCTGCCCGAGAGCAACACTCGCTGGTTCTCCAATCTGATCAACGCCGCGGTGAACGCGAATGTCCGCCGGGTGATTCTTGCGTCGTTTCCGCACGTCGAAGGGCCTACGTCCGTCGCGCACCCCGCAACCGGCCGGCTCGATCGCCAACCGGTTTCTGTCCACGCCCGGACGCGATTAGAGGAGGAGCAGTTTCTCTTCGTGCGGACAGAGCATTCCGCGACCACGCCGGTGGTGCTTCGGCTGGGCGCGATTTACGGACGCGGCATCCTGATGGTCGAGGCGGCCCGCTGGCTGGCACGGCGCCGGCTGCTGTGTGTATGGAAAGAGCCGACGTTGTATCAGCTCTTGTCGACGCCGGATTTTCTGCGCGCGAGCGAGGCGGCGATCTTCAAGCCGGGCGTCCATGGCATTTATCATGTCGGCGACGACCGTCCGGTCTCGCTGCAGGAATTCCTCGACGCCGCGTGCACGGCGTGGGGTTGCGCAAAGCCGGCGCGGATTCCATATTCGCTCGTCTACGCGGCCGCATGCCTCTGCGAGGGTTTTGCGATGGTTGCTAACACCACGTCGCCACTGACGCGCGACTTCGTCCGGTTGGGCCGTGTGCCGCACTGGGGCGATACGAGGCGGGCTCGAGAAGAACTGGTCCCGGAGCTGATTCACCCGACGCTCGAATCCGGACTATCGACGCTGTGAGCGATGCGCATCGCTTTCGTGCGCGCATCAAGATACGGGATGGCAACCCGTATGTCGATGTGGGCGCGGCCCGCGCGCGACGGCTGAAACCGGACTGGCGCCGGCCGCTGCCGGTGCTCGTGAGGGTGAACGGCGAGCCGAAAAAAAAGCCGTGGCGCATCAACATGATGCCCGCGGGCACCGGCGCCTTCTACCTCTATCTTCATGGGGATGTGCGCCGGGCATCGCACACGAAGGTCGGCGATCTCGTGAACGTCGAGGTTGCATTCGACGCCGCGTATCGCAATGGCCCGATGCATCCGATGCCCAAGTGGTTTCGTGTGCCGCTTTCGCGGAACGCCAAAGCCTTGGAGGCCTGGCATGCGCTGATTCCGAGCCGCAAGAAGGAAATCCTCCGCTACTTCTCATGGCTCAAGTCGGCAGACGCCCGCGAGCGCAACGTTGCCCGTGCTCTGCAGGTGCTCTCGGGAAAGGGAGGCCGCTTCATGGCTCGCTCGTGGTAAGTGACGGAGCGGGTGTTGGGGCCCCGCGACTAATGAAGGAGTGAACAAATGGATCCGAGAGTCGTGTCGCTTGCCGAGATTCTCCGCCTGAACACCGTGCTGTTCCGCAATTGCCTCGACAACCTCAACGATGAACAGGCAGCGCTGAGGCCGTCGAGCGGGACCAACAATGCGGCGTTCGTGGCGGCGCATCTCACGAATTCGCGCTTCTATCTGCTGAAGGTGCTCGGTGTTGATCACCAAGACCCGCTCGCGCCGTATCTCGATGGCCAGAAAGGACTCGACGATCTCGACACGCTGCCGGCTCTGAGCGAAATTCAGGCAGCCTGGACGCTGGCGGCGCACCTCCTGAAAGACCGCCTGGCGGTGATGACGGCTGCTGATTGGGACGGCCCCTCGAACGTCCGTTTTCCGCTCGCCAACGGCACGCTGCTCGCCACGCTGACCTTCCTCGTGCAGCACGACAGCTACCACATCGGTCAGTTGTCGATTCTAAGGAAGTATTGCGGTTTGCCCGCAATGCGATACCAGTAGCGTGTCCTGCCGTCGTTACGCGCCGCGCAGGCTGCTTGTCCGTCAGCGATCTGCCAACGGCGCGAAGGCGCCTGTCACGCCGAAGCGATCAGCGAAGCAGCGCGAAGGGCGGAGCGTGCTAGACTGCGCGCCTTTACTCGTCGATCGTGACTGCAAACTTGGAGGCGCGATGAAGGTACCGCATGCAGGGTTAATCGCGGCCGGCTGCTTGCTGGTCGCAGTGATGCTCGCAATGCCGCAGGCCCTACAGGGGCAGGCTGGAGGCCATGGGCAGGCCGGGCCCGGTCATGGACCGAACGGCGCGCCGGGCAAGGCGACGCCGACGCCCGTCGATGCGGGTCGCCCGTGGGGTTGGGCGGTCAAGGCGTTCATGGACGATCCAACGCAACCTCTCTACAACATCACGAAACAGAAAATGCTCGAGGGCAAACAGGTCTTCAGCCAGACCATTACGCAGTTCGATATCAAGGCCTATTGTGAGGGTGCTGCGAAGTACGACTTCTCGCGATTCGAGATGCAACACGCCACGCTCCGTTTCGATGAAGTCGAGAAGATGATCGCGGCGTGTCCGCGCGCCGCAGCCACGCCAATCCTTCGGATACCAGATGCCACCGAAACGAATGTGCAGCGCGCCGCGGACGTCGGCGTGCTCGGCATCATCGTACCGACCGTGGACGACGCGATCGAAGCGAGGTCGGTGGCGATGTTCGCGCGCTTCCCGCCAATTGCGCGGCGCAGCACGGGCGGCGGCCAGGCGGGCAGCATCTGGGGCCCCGTCATCCAGAAGCCGAAGACCTTCCGATCGACGATCAACGACAACATGCTCGTCATCGTGATGATCGAAACGCAGGAAGCGGTAAAAAATGCGCTCGAGATTGCCTCGCAACCCGGTGTCGACGTCGTCATCATCGGGAACGCCGATTTCGAATCGTTCTCGGGGTTCCCGCCGACGAGCGCCGGTTATCTCGATTTGCAGACCAGAGTCCGCAATGCCACATATTTGGCCGGGAAGTTCTGGGGCAATGCGAACGCAGGGTTTTCGAGAAACAATCCGCTCGCAGCCGATTCGCGGTTTCATCTGGGTGTGCCGCCGGAAAAATAAGTCGCAAGTCGCAAGTCGAAAGTCGTAAGGCGCAAGTCGAGTCGTAAGGCGCAAGTCGAGTCGTAAGACGATGGACGATGGACGATGGACGATGGACGATGGACGATGGACGAGACGATGATGAACACGAGCGAGATAGCCAGAACACTTTCGACGCTTTTTGGAGAGCTGGTGAACGGCGCGGCGAAAGATAGCGGGTACATGCTCAATGGGGGCGACGAAGGCCTGCTGCGGTCGCTCGAGAAGCTGTCAGCCGAAGACGCGTCGGCGTTGACTGCGACAGGATCGTCGATCGCCGCCCATGCCGATCATCTTCGCTACGGTCTATCGCTGATGAACCGCTGGAGCCAGGGGGAGAATCCATTCGGAAGTGCAGATTGGGCCGCGAGCTGGCGCAGGACGCGGGTCTCTGAGGGCGAATGGCGGCAGCTGCGCTCCGATCTTCGAGATGAGGCCGTGCGTTGGCTCGATGCCCTTGGCCGGCCGCGAGACGTCGATGAAATCGCATTGAACGGCATGATTGGCAGCATCGCGCACCTTGCCTATCACGTCGGCGCCATCCGGCAGATCAATCAGGCGACTCGCGGACCTCGCGAAGGGAGCACAACATGAAGGCAACCCTCCTCGTCGTGGCCATCTCCTGCGCCGGCGCCATCGCCGTTGCGCAGCAGGCACCGTCACGTGATTTCGATGCCGAGATTCGTGCCGCGATTCAATCCGCGAAGACCGCGGCAGGAGAAGATTTCGCGGGAGCGCTCGTGCGCACGTGCGTGCTGCCCCAGAGCGGTGGAGAGAATACCAGCGATACCGCGCCTGGATTTGTGACCAAGCCCGCGAGTGCCCCCGCACGCGCGACGTGGTACGCCGATCCGGCGAAGGTGTTCGACAATCTGTACTTCGTCGGCGGCAAGGTTCACTCGGCGTGGGCGTTGACGACGAGCGACGGCATCATTCTCATCGACACGATCTATCCGTACAACTCACGGGAATTGATTGTCGGTGGGCTGAAGAAGCTCGGGCTCGATCCGGCGAGCATCAAGTACGTCATCATCTCGCACGCGCATGGCGACCACATCGGCGGCGCCGAGATACTGCAGACGCAATTCAGTGCCCGAGTGGTAATGGGCGGGCCCGACTGGGATTCCGTGGAGAAGTTCCCGAATCGCTACAAGACGATGGCGCCGAAGCGGAATATCGTGGCGACCGATGGGATGAAGATCACGCTCGGCGGCCAGACCGTGACGACCTGGCTGACGCCCGGCCACACGCCAGGCACGCTCTCGTACACGTTTACCGTGCTCGATCGTGGCAAACCGGTGAACATCGCGTATTCGGGGGGAACGGCTTTCAACTTCGTGAACAACACGCCGGATCCCGGCATCAGGAATTTTCAGACTTACATCGACTCGCAAAAGAAAATGGCTGCCAAGGCAGCCGAGACCGGTGCGACCGTGATCCTTTCGAACCACTCGGAGTTCGACAACGCTGTGAACAAGAACCGCATGCTCGCCGGACGGGGCGATGGACCGCATCCGTACGATGTGGGCGCCGACGGCGTGCAACGGTACTTTCAGGTGCTGCAAGGTTGCGCCAGGGCTGCGCAGTTGGGACTGGAAAGGACGGCCTGGGGAAGCAAGAAGTAACAAGTAAAAAGTAAGAAGTAAAAAGTAAGAAGTGACGTGGATGCTGGACGACGAGCGCTGCAGGGAACACGAGCGATTTCGAACAATCGACGCGGCGTTTCGAGAGGGAAACCTGGAGGCGCTCCGAGCGGCAGTTGAGGATCCCGGCAACGTCCCGAACGGCCCGATGCCGCTGACAATCGGACCGTGCCTCGAGTACGCCATCTATCACAGCCCGCTCGCGTTCATCCGCACGCTGCTGGAAATTGGCGCCGATCCGAATCCAACCGACCATGCGGGTTTTCCGCCGCTCATCGCCGCGCTGTCGTGCAGCCGGCCGCAACCCGGGTCGCCGGGCCGTCCCGACGTCGTCGAGATTGTTCGGCTGTTGCTGTCGTTCGGCGCGGACCCGAATCAGCGCGGTATCAACGACTACACGCCTTTACATATGGCGGTCGCCGAACGGAACGCCGATGCGATAAGCGTGCTGTTGAGCGCTGGCGCCGATGCCTCGCTGCCGACGCGCATCGACGACTGCGAAACGCCGCGCGAAATGGCCGAGACGGCCGGCCTGCGCGAGATTGCCGATCTGCTCCGCTAGTGTAGAGTTAGACAGCTGGAGGTGTCACCATGCTCAGACTGCAATTCGCATCGGCGCTGGTCGTGGCTTTGCTTTGGATCGGATCGGCCGTTGCCCAGACTCCGGGAACGGCGGGCGCCCTGGTGCTCAATCCCATCGCGGCAGCGTCGGGCACGGGCGTCAGCAACGCCGCGCTCATCAATCGCGACGAGATTCGCGTCCTGCGAGTCGACGTTGCGCCCAACGGCGTGCGCAACGTCCACACGCATGATGACATGCAATATCACTTGTTCATTCCGACTTCGGCGGGGATGCAGTTCGAACTCGACGGCGAGCAGCCCGCCCAGATGGCGGCGTGGCAGGCGCAGTTCGTGAAGGGCGGCACACGCCACGGCTTCAAAAACCTGGGCAAATCCCCAGTCACCATCGTTGAGATCTTCGTCAAGAAGTGACTGAGGAGTCGACGGAGTCTGGGGGAGTCTTCGAGTCCAAAGAGTCCAAAGAGTCCGAAGAGTCTGAAGAGTCTGAAGAGTCCAGGAGTCTACGGAGTCTATAGAGCCTTCGGAGTTAACGGAGTCCGGCGGCCAGAGGGTCAGGCGAATCTCTTGAATCGAGCGAGTCGGTGGTCGAATCCAGTTCGACTTCCGAATTCTGCTGTCCGACTCTTTTGGACTCGCAGACGCGTTCGACTGCGCGACTCTCTTGACTCCCAGACTCTTTTGACTCCACGACTCTTCGGACTCCCTGACTCTTTCGACTCGACGACTCTGTCCCTTACGGCTTGGGAATTCTGAGCGTCGCGCTGATCATCGCGCTGCCGCTGATGCCGTAGATGAGCGCCAGCGGGTGAAGCTCGGCGGGGCCAAGCAGGATAGTGCCGAACCAGAGACGATCGTCGATGCGCCCAAGGAACAACGCCACGCCGAGCAACAGAACGATCAGAATGCTTGTCGGGATCGGTGTGCCTTCGAAATATTTGACCTTGCCGGTCTCCTTGTCGGCGAGCGCGGCAGCCGTCACGTTGAAGCGCGCCAGACGGCTCACGCCGCAGATGACGAAGTACGTCAGGATGACCATGTCCCAACCGCCGCGCAGGCCGAGCGTAAAGCCGAGCACCGCCGGCGCCACGCCGAACGAGATGACGTCAGCCAGCGAGTCGAGATCGGCGCCGAGCACGGACTGGCGTCTGCGATCGAGACGCGCGACGTAGCCGTCGAGGACATCGCACACCAATGCGAGCGGCAGGAGGAGGAACGCCGTCCAGAGGAACCGGCGGTTGTCGGCGGCGATGTAATCCAGGCACAGGAAGATGGCGATCGTGCCGCAGGCGGCATTGCCGATCGTGAGGGCGTCTGCCGCAGTGTAGGACCGCAGCATCGACATGTGGCGGCCGCCGACATTCATAACTGTTAGAGTACCGCAACCGATGAGCGCGCGCGATCAGGCAGGTGTTATTCCGTTTCGTCGGACACGCGATTCCATCGAGATTTGCCTGATCCGAAACATGGGGCGAAAGAGGTGGAAAATTCCGAAGGGGTTCGTCGACCCCGGCGAAACAGCTCAGCGGGCAGCGCTGAAGGAAGCGTGGGAGGAAGCGGGGCTGCGGGGCCGCCTCGTCGGAAATTCGATTGGATCGTACAAGTACACCAAGTGGAACCTCGACCTGACCGTTGCCGTGTTTCTGATGGCGGTCAACGGCGAGGAAGACAAGTGGCAGGAGTCCCAATTCCGCGAGCGCAGATGGATGTCGCTCGATGAGGCGTTTGCAAAATTGAAGAACCATCCTGTGAGCTCGCTGCTCGGAGATGTAACCGCGAGGCTGGGGGGGAGAAAGCGGGGGCGGTGACTCTGTTCGGAACCCAGCATCTCGAGCTGTTTGTGCTCAGCGGTATTCTGCTGAACATCACACCCGGACAAGACACGCTGTACATCGTCGGTCGCAGCGTGTCACAGGGACGCCGAACCGGCCTCCTCTCCGTCCTGGGCATCGTCTGCGGCAGCGTCGTGCACACGCTGGCGGCCGCGTTCGGCTTGTCCGCGATCCTCGCCACATCGGCACATGCGTTCGCGGTGGTGAAAATTGCCGGGGCGGTGTATCTGGGATACCTGGGTGCACAGATGCTGTTTGCGAAACCAGACCGTGGCGGTGTGGCACAGGAGTTTTCACATGAGAGCGACTGGTCCGTATTTCGGGCGGGGCTGCTGACCAACGTGCTGAACCCGAAGGTGGCACTGTTCTTTCTAGCGTTTCTCCCGCAGTTCGTCGCACCTCAGTCCGAATCTCGAATGGTGTCGCTGCTCTTTCTCGGCGGGGTTTTCATTTTCAACGGGACGCTGTGGTGCGTGTTTCTGGTCTGGTCGGCGGCAGCAATGAGCCGCCGTCTTCGAACCCGCCAGACGTCCGGTCTGCTTTTGAAGCGCGCGACCGGAGCGCTGTTTGTCGGTCTTGGAGTTAGGCTCGCGGTGAGCCGATAACGAGGAGCGCACGAATGCGAAGTGCATGGCTTCTGCTTGTCATGATGACGGCCGCCGTTCCGCTTTGCGCTCAGAGCCTCTACCTGAACGACGGTGAGCGCGCCGTGGAAGGGAGCGTGGCCTGGTCGGTGGGGCCCTCGTCCAAGGGAGTGGAATTTCTTGCCAGCGGCACCCTCACGAGCCGTCTCGATGTCGGCCTCATGATCGCGCGCTATACGTATACGTTCGACGATGGATCGAAGTCGACGTTCAACGAGTACGCGCCGTTCGTGCGGTTGTTTGCCGTGAAGGAACAGGATGGCGCGCCGGTCACCCTGGGCTTCAGCGGCCAGATATTTTTGGACGACTATGCTACCGAAGGCGACTCGGGAAAGTACATTCAGCTCGGCACGGCGGTCTATAAGAAGTTCGAGCTGACCAGCCGGTACGCCGTCCAGCCGTTCGTCGGGTTCGGTTTCGTGGCAGAGTCGTACGCATTCGGCGGCGGGCCGGCCGAACGTGCCCAGTATCTGACGCGCGACATCGGGCTGCATTTCACCACGACAACCAATCGGCCATGGTTCTTCAAGGCGACGCTCATCGAGCAGAGTTTCAGGCGTGAAACGTATCGTGGCGCACGGCTATCGGTGATCCGCCGTTTGTGAATTGAGGAGGCACGCACGATGAGGCTCGCATTGCTGTCGGTTCTGACGATGTTCGTGATTGCACCAGACGTCGGCGCGCAGTCAGCGGCTCGCGACAACAAGACGATGGCGCGCCGCTATTTCGAAATCCTCAACAAGGGCGATCTCGATGCGTTCGATGCGATCATGGCGCCCGACGTGGTGTTTCGCAATCCACCCGCTGTGGTGCGTGGCATCGACGCATTCCGCAAGGTCGTTGCCAGCCTGCGTGCTGCATTTCCGGATCTGCACTTTACGCTCGAGGACGAGTTTGGCGAAGAGAACAAAGTCGCAACGCGATGGGTGATGCGTGGCACCCAGGGCGCTCGGAAAATGGACGTGAGCGGAATGGACATTTTTCTGTTCGCTGACGGCAAAATCAAGGAAATCTGGGTCAACATGGACTCGTTGGCGCAAGCGCGGCAACTGGGATTGGTGCCTGGCCCGTGATGCGTGTGTTCTCTGCGGTGAACGTCATCGCAGCCGTTCTGGTGCTGTGCGCGGGCGTGGCGGCGCAGACGACGCTTCCCCCCGCAGATCGCGCCCTGCCGCGTGAGATTTTCAAAGAGCTCGTCGAAATTCCATCTACAGAAATTGAAGGCACGGCGCGTGCGGCCCAGATGCTCGCCGGGCGGCTAACCGCCGCGGGGTTTCTCAAAGAGGACGTTCAAGTCCTCGGACCGAGTGCGAAAACTCAGAACCTGGTTGCGCGCTACCGCGGTCGCCGTCCGGGTGCACGCCCACTTCTGCTGATGGCGCACATCGACGTCGTGCCTGCACGGCGCGAAGACTGGTCGGTCGATCCCTGGGCGTTTCTCGAGCGCGACGGTTGGTTCTA
Organism: Vicinamibacterales bacterium; assembly: GCA_963761975.1. Classification (GTDB taxonomy): domain Bacteria; phylum Acidobacteriota; class Vicinamibacteria; order Vicinamibacterales; family JAMQPK01; genus JAMQPK01. The sequence goes on along the minus strand of CAVXIR010000004.1, from coordinate 2,052,338 downwards.
CGGCCGCGGGACCAGCGACAACAAGGCCGGCGCTGCGATGCTCGTCGCCAATCTCATTCGATTGAAGCGCGAGGGATGGCAGCCGGCGCGCGACGTGGTGGTGCTGCTGACCGGCGACGAAGAGACGAGCCAGAACGGCATCAAATGGATGCTCGCCGAGCACCGGAGGCTGATCGATGCCGACCTCGCGTTGAACACCGATGGCGGCGGCGTGCGGGTGAGAGATGGCGCGCCTCTGTTCTTCGACGTGCAGGCGAGCGAGAAGATTTACGCCGATTACCAGCTCGAAGTGACCGACGTGGGTGGCCACAGTTCGCTCGTCCGACCGGCAACCCCTATCTACATTCTGTCAGCGGCTCTCACCAGAATCGGCGAGCACCAGTTTCCGCTGCACATCACTGAGGCGGCGCGAATATTCCTGGAGCGATCGTCCCGCATAGAGACTGGGCAGACTGCCATCGACATGCGCGCGGTTGCGGCGTCTCCGCCGAATCAGGCGGCGGCGGCCCGCCTCTCGCGCTCGCCGTCATACAATGCGCAGATGCGCACGACGTGCGTCGCGACGCGCGTCGATGCCGGTCATGCCAACAACGCGCTGCCGCAGGTCGCGCGGGCCGTCGTCAACTGTCGAATTCTTCCAGGGCTGCCGGGTGCGGAGGTCGAAAAGGTTCTGCGGCAACTCGCCGGTGACAAAGTGACGCTGACGGTGCTCGAGCCTCCTGTCGCCAGCCCGCCGTCGCCACTCACGCCGGCGTTCCTGCAGCGGCTCGATCGATTGGTGGCGCAGGATTGGCCGAAGCTGCCGGTCATTCCGACGATGCTTGCGGGTGCGACCGATGGTATGTACACAAGGAACGCGGGCATCCCCACCTATGGGATATCGGCGATTAACGAAGATCCCGACGACGTGCGCGCGCATGGGAAGGACGAGCGAGTTGGTGTCGAGTCGTTCTACAAAGCGACTCAGTTCTGGATGAATTTAATGAGGACATTTGGCGATGCTGCACCATAAGTTCGTCATCCTCGCTGCATTGACCCTGCACGTTGCCGTATCCGCGCAGCAGGCGCCGATCGGATACGACGACACGCCGATGCAGCCGAACAACAAATGGCGCGTGCACGACGGCACGCGGCCGTATCCGGCTGTCGTCATGCCCGGGCCGCTCAAGGACGGCACCGCCGGGCATCCGTCCGATGCCATCGTGTTGCTCGGTGCGCGAAGCGACCTCACCTCGTGGCAGATGGCCGATGGATCGCCGGCAACCTGGACGATGAAGAATGGCGTGCTGCAAACGGGGAAGGGCACGCTGCAGACCAAGCAGCACTTCACCGACCTTCAGCTGCACGTCGAGTTCGCGACGCCCTCTGAAGTAAAAGGTGACAGTCAGGGGCGTGGCAACAGCGGCGTGTTTCTTCTGGGCAAGTTCGAAATTCAGGTGCTCGACAGCTATCGGAACATCACCTACCCCGATGGACAGGCCGCCGCGATGTATGGTCAGTATCCGCCGCTCGTCAACGTCGCACGTGCACCGGGAGAGTGGCAGACCTACGACATCGTCTTTACTGCGCCGAGGTTCGCTGCCGATTCGACGCTCGAGAAACCTGCGACGGTTACGGTGTTGCACAACGGCGTCGTCGTGCACAACGGTACAGCGTACTGGGGGCCGACACGGCACAAGAGCGTGCTGCCTTACACTCCGGACATGGCGAGCGGTCCGATCGTGCTTCAGGATCATGGCAATCCCGTGCGCTATCGAAACATCTGGATCCGGGCCTTGAAGACGTACGACGAGCTAGCGAGTAGCCGGTAGCTAGTGGCCGGTAGCGAGCTAGTGCCCGCAGCCGGTAGCCAGGGGCTGGTCGGCCAGTAGCCAGGCTCGTCGCACCTGCACTGCGAGGACGCTACATGGATCTGGACCGGCTGGTTGCATCGATGCTATCAGGCCGTTCAGCATTCGCCCCACTTCCTCGACGATGAGCTGAATCTGCGTGTATTCCTTTTTCGGCAGAAATCCGACACGAAACGCAATCTCCAGCTGAACGTCGACCTCGCCCTGCGACCCGAGCGCAATGTCGAGGTGATGAAGGAACGCGCGTTCCCGTTTACGACGCTTTCCCTGCCCGATGTTTGAAGGAATCGAAACGCTTGCCTTTCTGATCTGGGCGGTGAGACCAAATAACTCTTCACGCGGGAACCGCTTGGTAACTCGGTAGATTTCCTCGACTAGGGTCATCGAACGCTGCCAGACAGTGAGATTGCGAAAGGAATGATTTGTCTGCATGCGGTACGGGGAGCAACGCCTGTGCTCAGCTGAAACTGGTGGAATTGCGCGGATTTCCATTCCTGGGTGGCAAGAAGTTCGATCCAGCGAACTCCGTGATTAGGCAGTTTTTGCAACGCACCTGGCTACTGGCTACGAGCTACTGGCTACGCGCTAAAGGCTACCAGCTACCGGCTACCAGCTACCGGCTAGCTCGTGTAGACTCTCCGCCACGGAGGACAGCCATGAGACCGTTATTGATAGCATTCGCGCTCCTCGTCGCGCATCCCGCCTATGCGCAGCTCGCGCCGCACAATGAGATGGGCGTGACGTTTGGACACGTGCACCTGAGCGTTGCCGATCCCAAAGTGCATCACCAGATGTGGGTCGAGCAGTTCGGCGGCGTCATCTCCACCAAGGGCACTTTCACGATCGTCAAGCTGCCCAACATGATGATTGCGTTTCGCGGCACCAAGCCGACAGGCGGTACCGAGAACACGGCCTTCAATCATTTCGGTTTGAAAGTGCCGAGCCTTGCGAACGCCCTCAAGAAGTGGAAGGACGCCGGGTACACCATCGAGCGCGAATTCAAAGGGAGCGAAGGGTTCCCGAATGCGTTCCTGATTGGTCCGGACGGCCTGCGGTTCGAGTTGCAGGAAGACACGACGCTGAAGGTTCCGGCCGTGGCGTATCACCTGCACTTCACTCTGCCCGAGCCGGCGAAGCTGCGTGACTGGTATGTCGACACCTATGGCCTGAAGCCGAGCACGTCAGGCAACTTCGAGATTGCCGATGCGCCGGGGATGAAGCTGATTTTCGCGCCGTCGAAAACCGCGCCGACCGCTGTCAACACGCGCGGCACGACCGTGGATCACATCGGCTTCGAAATTCGCAACCTCGCCGAGTTCCTGAAGAAGCTCGAAGCCAAGGGGATCAAGTTGGAAACGGCCTATCGCGAGGTTCCGGCGATCGGGCTGAACATTTCGTATCTGTACGATCCGACCGGTGTTTACATTGAGATGACGGAAGGGTATACGGGCTACTAGCTACCGGCTACCCGCTGAAAGATTCAAAGGGGCGACTGTGTCAAGCTGTCGCCCCGTTTTTATTTGAGCTATGCGCGAATTGATTGTGACGGCGTTGATCATGTGTTTCGCGGCTACCGCAGCTGCGGAGGTCGTCGACAGCAGCGAACACGGATTCACGGTCCGCAACGTCGCGCAGATGTCGGCGCATCGGTCGCGTGTGTACAGCGCCGCCGTCGATCTCCTCAGCCGGTGGTGGGATCCGGCTCATACCATTTCCGGGCTGGCGACTAACCTTTCCCTCGACCCGAGGCCCGGCGGATGTTTGTGCGAACGGCTTGCCAATGGCGGAGCGATACATCTCTCGGTTGTGTACGTTGTGCCGCAACAAGAAATACGTTTTGCAGGCTCGCTGGGTCCGCTGCAGCAGATGGCGGTGTCGGGCAGCAAGATCTGGAGATTCGCCGACGAGGGTAACGGCACCCGATTCGAGTGGACGTACACCGTGGGTGGCTACCGGCCCGGAGGGCTCGCAGCGATTGCGCCGGCCGTCGACGCCGTTCTCGCCGGTCAGCTGCAGGAGAGCCGCGAAGCGGAGCGGAGCATAGGGGTCCCCGCGAGCGGAGCGGCGGAGCGGGCGTTGGGGCCCCGCGACAAGAATTGAAACGTTTCATCGAGACCGGCCGGCCCGAGTAAACTTCGCGCGATGCGCCTGTCAGCCGAGCTCGTCGATATCACGACGCTCAGCGTCGATGCCATCGTCAACGCCGCCAACACCAGTCTCGCACCTGGCGGCGGCGTGTGCGGCGCCATTCATCGTGCTGCAGGCCCAGAGCTGGCCAGGGCCTGCGCCAAGGTTGGACCGTGCCCGACCGGCGACGCACGCATGACGCCGGGCTTTCAACTGCCGGCGCGGTTCGTCATTCACGCGGTAGGACCCGTCTGGCACGGTGGACACTCGGGCGAAGCCGATCAGCTCGCATCTGCCTACAGACGATCACTCGAGCTGGCGCGCGAGCACGGGATGACGTCGATTGCGTTTCCTGCCATCAGCACGGGGATCTTTGGCTATCCCCTTCGCGCCGCCACGCAGGTTGCGGTGACAACTGTCCAGGCATTCGTTCGCGAGCACGCCTCCATCACGCGTGTCGTGTTCGCGTGCTTCAACGCTGACGCACTCGAGGCTTACGCGTCCGAAGGTGTGAAGGGGACCTAGTAGTGGGCGTCTGGATTGATCTGAAGACATGGAGGCGGCGTGAGCACTATGAGTTGTTCCGCAAGTACGAACAGCCATTTTTCAGCGTCACGGTCGATGCCGACGTCACGCGAGTCTGGAACCAGTGCCGCAAGCCGGGGATCCCCTCATTTTTTCTGACCTCGCTGTTTCTCATGTTGAGAGCCGTCAACGACGTCGAAGCATTCCGTCTGCGGCTGCGACCGCGCGGCGTGTGGCGTCACGATCGCATCGGCGTCGGGCCCACGATTCGGCGGCCGGACGAGACCTTCGGATTCGCGCGGGTCGAGCCCGCCGATACCCTCGACGAATTCGTCACGAACGGCAATGCCGCCATCGCGAAAGCGATGAAAGGGGGGAGGCTGGAGCCGCAAAAGCTCGTCGACGATGTCGTCTACCATTCGGTGCTGCCGTGGTTCCGCTTTACGGCGTACACGAATGCGATTCCGCGCGGCGATTCAATTCCGCGCCTCGTCTTCGGACAAGCCGTCCGCGAAGGGCGGCGGATGAAAATGCCCGTTGCCGTCGAAGTGCATCACGCACTCGTCGATGGCCTCGACGTGGCCAGGCTTTTCGACCGCTTCAAACAGGAACTCGAGCGTGGTAGGGTATCCCGAGTTTAACGATTGTCCATCGTCGATCGTCCATCGTCCATCGTCTAGACGATTGCCGATCGACGATGGACGATCGACGATGAAATGGAGCGTGGCCGATGATGCCGACCTTCACGATCAACTACCTCGCGGTGCTCGCATGCGCGGTGGTTGCGATGCCAGTTGGATTCCTGTGGTTCGGCCCGCTCTTCGGAAAGTCCTGGCAACGGCATATGGGCTTCGGCAACATGCAGCCGCCCGATTCCGGATCGATGGGCAAGGCGATGGGCATCTTTTTCGTGAGCAATCTGCTCATTGCGTGGGTGCTCCTCCATAGCATCAAAGCGTGGCAAGCCTCGTCCTGGGGGTTGGAGCCCGACGCGGCGCCGTGGATCTACGCGCTGAATGCAGGCGTTTTCAACTGGCTCGGATTTTTTCTTCCGGTTCAGATGAACCGTGTGGCGTGGGAAATGAAGAGCTGGGGTCTGGTACTGATCAACGCGAGCTTCGATCTGGTTCGGTTGCTCCTGTTTGGATTCATTTTGTCGTTCTGGTCGTGATCACGGTCCGGCTGAAGCCGGATACTACGTACTACGGCCACGAGCTACCAGCTACCAGCTAAGTGGAGGCACTTATGAAGTGCGCCTTGTCCGTTGCCGCTGCCCTTGCGATGTGTGTCGTCATTCTGCAGGCGCAGTCGAGAACCCTCGACATCTATGTCGTGGATGTTGAGGGCGGAAATGCGACGCTCTTCGTCACGCCCTCGCGTGAGGCCGTTCTCATCGACACCGGCAACGGCGGACCGGCCGCGGTCAGAGACGCCGACCGCATCATGGCCGCCGTGACAGCGGCCGGGGTCACGCAGATCGACGCACTCGTCACCTCGCACTGGCACGGCGATCACATGGGCGCGATGGCCGAACTGGCGGGCCGTATTCCGATTCGCCATTACCTCGATCACGGCGGCAATGTGCAGCCGAACGCCGTGGTCGACGAGTTTTTGCAGAAAACCTACCCCGGTCTCGTCGCCAAATCGAAACACACGATCGTGAAGGTCGGAGATACCCTCCCGTTGAAAGGCGTCGAATGGCGCTTCGTCACTTCGGCGCGCGAGAGTATCAAGAATCCCCTCCCCGGTGCGGGACGCCCCAATCGGCACTGCGCAGGGTTCAAGCCGCACACGGTGAATCCAGTGTCTGGCCAGCCAGTCGGCAACACGGAGGATGAGCACTCAGTTGGCTCGCATGTGACGTTCGGCAAGTTCCGCGCGCTGTATCTCGCCGACTTTCCATGGAACAAAGAGTTCGAGATGATGTGTCCGGCCAACCGCCTGGGAACGGTGGAATTCCTGCTCGTCTCGCGCCACGGTCAGCACAGCTCCAATTCCGAAGCGCTGGTGCATGCACTGCGGCCGCGTGTGGGCGTCATCAACAACGGCATCCGCAAAGGCGGACAGCCCGAGACGATGCGGGTGCTGTATTCGAGCCCGGGACTGGAAGACTTATGGCAGCTTCACGTCGCCGAGCTCAGCGGGCCTGAGTACGACGTGCCGCGCGTGTTCGTGGCCAATGTCGAGGCAGATCCGCAGCACGGCGCGACGAACTGGATTAAGGTCTCGGCCGAGACCGACGGGACGTTCACGGTCAACAACAGCCGAAACCACTTCAGCAAGACGTACGAGCCTACGCTGCCTTTGCGGTGAGAATCCTCTCGAGCCGCTGCACGACCTCTTTGTACCCGAACCGCTTGTACAAAAGATGCGCGCCATGGCGCTCGATGACTTCTGCCTCGGCGGGTTCCACTTCCGTCACACCGGTCAGCACCACAACGGGCACATCGTCGAAGCGCGCGTCGAGCCGCATCTGTTCGAGTACCTCGAGGCCCGATCGATCATCGGCGAGGCGGAGGTCCAGAATCACGGCATCGACGTCGGTGGACTTCAGCCGAACGAGCGCCGTATCCGCATCGCCGGCCTGCAGCACATCGCAGCCCGCGCGCGCAAAAAACTGCTCGAGAATGCAGCGCGTCGTCAACGCATCCTCGACCACCAGGACCGTGCGGCGCAACCGTGGTTTAGTGAAGAGTGTCATTTGTTCTTTGCGGGAGTCCTTTGTCCCGCTCCATGCCGCTCGCTGGTGAGGGCCCCATTACCCTCGCCGCACGCGGCGCTGGGGTGGTGTGATAACAACTTCGATACCAGAAAGGCGGACGGCTCAATTCCCTTTAAATTCGGGCAGTTTCTGACTTGCACAGTCCTGCAGTGGCAGCTCGTGTCCCGTCGTTGAACAAGGTTGAACAAGACTGTTGCACCGTTGTAAGCGGTGCTTTACCGTTAAACCATGCAAAAAATTGTAATCGCCGCGCTCGTACTTGGCGCGGCGGTCGTGCACATATATGCGCAGCAACCCACGCCGATCTTCCGCGCCGGAACCACACTCGTTGAGTTCACGATAGTGGCCACCGACGGGAGCGGCCGGCCCGTCACCGATCTGAAGCAGGACGAGATCACAATTCTGCAAAACGGCAAGCCGCAGCCGGTCGCGTTCTTCAGATTCGAAGGTTCGGCATTCGTGCCCGGCGCAGTCGAACCTCCGCGCGAACCGATTGCGCCCGGAATTTTTACGAATCGAACGGAATATTCGCCGGGTCCTGCGAGGAATGTGACGGCGATCGTCATGGACTCGCTGAATACGCTGCCTGAGGATCAGGTTGCGGTGAAGGCGCAGGTGATGCAGTACCTTCGCGCCCTTGCACCCAACACGCGCGTGGCGGTCTACGCGCTGGGCTCGAACCTGCGAATCGTTCACGATTTCACCGCGGATCTCGAAGCGCTCCGCGCGCGGCTTTCCAAGCACAATATCGAATACAACATTCAGCCTGTCTCGGCTGACGAGCTGGTCCGCCGGCAGTTGATGGAAGCCGAGCACTACAACGATACCGTCGGCAACAGCGGCTCCGGCGGCGGCGGCGACCAGGAGGCACAGGCCGACGCCGAACGACAGGCTGAGTGGGATAAAGCCCGCGCACAGATGGCGAGGGCCGAGGAGTACTTTCAAGAGCAGATGCACATGCGGCGCATGAATCAGACGGTCGCGTCGCTCGAGGCCTTGGGGAATCACCTCTCCGGTATCCCGGGTCGCAAGAATCTGGTGTGGATCAGCGGCGGCATTCCTGTCCTGACGCAGGGCGCGCACGATCGCTGGGTCACCAGTTACGCTTCGCAGGTCCGCGGGCTTGGGCAGCGTCTTGCCACACAAGGCATCACGGTCTATCCGACACAAGCCACCGGGCTCCAAATCGGGTTTCTCGGAACGAGCACGACGGCACCAGGTTCGAGCAAAGGCCAGGAAGAAAAAATGCAGCTGCGTCCGATGACGCGGGAAAACGATCTCCGCATCTGGGGCACGATGGACATGCTGGCCGACGTCACCGGCGGTCGCGCGTTCAGGAACACGAACGATCTCACGGCTGGTGTGAGCGCGGCCGCCAATGACATGCGCGGGTCGTATTCGGTGGGTTTCTACGTTGCCGACAACACCGACAACCGGTGGCACGATTTCGACGTGCGCGTGACCCGTCCCGGCGTGGGCGTGTTGCATCGCAAAGGCTATATGGCGCTTGCGCCGGTCAAGCAACCGGTGAACTGGGCCGAGCCGGATTGGCAGGCTGCGCTGCAGAATCCCCTGGGATCAACCGCCATTCGGCTCGACGCGCGCGCCGACGCCGTTCCCTACGGTCTGAACGTGCTGATTCAGATTGCGGCCGACGATCTCTACTACAAGCGCGTCAACGGCCAGCCGGTAGCCGATCTGGAGATTGGATTCGGCGAGCGGAACACCAAGCAGTGGACGCGCGTCCGGCGCGACGGGGCAATCATTACTGTCAAGGAGAATCCGCAGGCGGCCGTTCAGCCGTCGATCGTACGTTTTGCCAAAGTCTGGACGATAGAGCCTGAGACGTCGCATGTGCGTCTGATCGTGCGCGACCGCATGACCGCTCGCTTCGGCGTGCTCGACATGCCGCTCAAAGATATACGTCGATAGTTCACCAGCAAGGCCGACTGCGTTAAGTGGTGCTCACGCGGTCTTTCCATAGGCGTCGCACGACCTCGACGACCGCACTGTCAATGGGCTTTGCCACATAGCGGTCAAAACCGACGGCGAGCGCGCGTCGTCGATCTTCTTCACGTGCGTACGCCGTGATCGCCGCCGCAGGCACATGCATTCGCCGAACGGCGTCCCGCGCACGCACCTGTTGGATCAGTTCGTACCCGTCTTGCCCGACGAGCCCGATGTCCGATAAGAGCACGTCGGGCGGAGTTCGATCGACCGCAGCCAATGCCTCCTCCACCGACGTTGCAAGCTCGACGACCGCGCCGGCGTTCGAGAGAATGGTCGCGAGCAGATCGCGGGCGTCGGCTTCGTCTTCGACCACCAGGACGCGGCACCCCACGAGCGGCGTTTGTCGGTTCGCGCCGTCTGTCACCGGAGCGGGTACATCGATGGGCGGTTCGACGGCAAGCTTCGGCAATTCCACCGTAAATGTCGATCCTGTGCCGGGGCCCTTGCTCTCCGCCCGAACTGTCCCGCCGTGCAATTCAACGAGATGGCGTGTGATTGCGAGACCAAGACCCAGGCCTCCGTGTTGACGCGTCGTCGAGCTGTCGGCCTGGGTAAACCGCTCGAACAGGCGAGGCAAAAACTCGGGCGCGATACCCACGCCGTCATCTGTCACTTTGACGCACACGGAAGAAGCGCCGCATTCCAGGACCTCGATGCTGATATGCCCACTGTGCGTGGTGAATTTCAACGCATTCGACACAAGGTTCCAGACGACCTGCTGAAGCCGTTTCGGATCGCCGGCCGTCAGCCGAGCGGCTGCGGAGAGGGTAGAGCGAACCCGGATTTGTTTGGCTTCGGCGGCCGGCCGGAAGCTTTCGAGTACCGCACCGATAACGGTACCCAGGTCGACCGGCTGAAGGTCGAGGCTCAGCTTGCCGGTGACAATCCGCGATACGTCAAGGATGTCTTCCACGAGCTGCAACTGCGCGTGAGCGTTTCGATCGATGATCTGCAGCGCCCGCGTCGCGGTGGGTTGGTCCAGCGTGCCGTCGACGAGCATGCGCGTCCATCCGACGATTGCGTTGAGCGGAGTTCGCAATTCGTGGGATAGCGTTGCGAGAAAGATGTCCTTCGCGCGGTTGGCGGCTTCGGCTTGGCGGCGGGCCGACAGCTCCCGCTCGAGTAGCTGCCCGCGCTCGCGCTCGGCAGCCTTTCGATCGGTGACGTCGCGAACGAAACCGGTGAACATTGGTGGGTCGGTCGCCACTTTCGTGATCGAGACCTCTACCGGAAACTCCAGGCCGTCGGCCCGGACCGCGGTGGTGTCGATCCGGCGATCGATAAACGGACCCTTACCTGTCTCCAGGTACGTCCGCAAACCCTTGCGATGACGTTCCTGCAGCGACGCAGGAATGATGAGCGCAGCAAGTTCCCGGCCTAGGGCCTCGTCGCGGCAATGGCCGAACATCCGTTCGGCTGCCGGGTTGAATTCGGTGATCACGCCGCGCTGGTCCATCGTGAGAATGGCATCCATCGCAGTTTCTAGGATTGCATGCGTTCGGATTTGGCTCTCGGCCGCCATAGCTTCCGTGTGTTTGCGGCTGATGAACTGACCGATTTCTCCGCCTATCGCCGCCATGGTGGCTAACAGATCGGCGTCGGGCGCCTCCACGGTGCGGTTGAAGAACTCGACAACGCCCAGGACCTTGTCCCCGATCAAAATCGGAAAACCAAATGCACCGTGCAGTCCTTCCCGCCGTGCGACCGGCGAGCGCGGAAAATTGCGATCTTCCACCACGTCGCGAATCCATGCGGGCCGACCAGTCGCCCAGACACGCCCCGGCAACCCAACGCCGGATGCGAATCGCATCTCCCTCGTCAACTGAACGAATTTGGGGGCCGATGTATCGGTGGGGTACCAGACGCTTATGCAGCCGATCTGTCCGGCGCTGCTGTCGACCGTCCACAACGCGCCTACCTGCCAGTCAAGGTTCGTACCGATCACGGCAAGAATACGCGGTGCCGCTTCGGTCAGATCCTGGGATGCCGCCAACACTTCTCCGACGCCGTACGCTGCCGCCCGCCGCTGTTCGATGACACGGCGCTCCATGATGGCAGCTGCGAGGAGAAGACCGCTGCCGGCCAAGACACCCGTGAACACCTGCGCCTGAACCAGCGCGTCATGAACCGCGCCAGTCGTGAACGGGCCGATGCCGCGCACAGTATTCGAGAGCGTCACGGCGATCGTGGCGAGGGTCACCAGCGCGGTCGCCGGGTGGCCCAGTCGAACCGCGGCCGCAATGACGAACGGAAAGATCGTGAATGCCAATGGGAAATGGCCGGACATCGTGCTGAATGTGCGGCCGAACACGAGCGCAGTACCCGCCACGGCAGCCGCCACCCACGCGCCGGTCTCCAGCGTCTGTCTGTGCGTGAGGCGCACGCCGGACCGAAGCATTGTGAGCAGCACTGGCGCGACGACGAGGGATCCAAGCGCATCACCGAGCCACCATTCTCTCCAGATCATCCAGAAGCGATCCCACGACTCGAGATCGCTGGCACAGAGGCTGGTCGTACCGATCGTGGCGCTTATCGCTGTCGTGGCAACCACGCCGATGGTGATGAACGTAAGCGTGTCCCGAGTGCGATCGAGCGCAGGATTGAATCCCCAGCGGTTGAGCGCCCACGCGGCCGCCACCGCCTCGAGCGTGTTGCCGGTTGCAATGCTGGCGGCAGACCAGAGCGGGCCCTCGATGGTTGCGTTGACGATAAACGCAGCACACCAAATTGCCGGCCACAGACGAAGTCCCCATAGCAGCAGGGCGGCCTGTGCGATGCCGGTCGGCGGCCAGACGGTCGTCACCTGTTCGGCGACGAATGCCAGACGAAACCCGATACGCGCCGACACGATGTAGGCGATGGCGACTCCGAGACCGATTGCGGCAAGCCGCGGCCAGTCACGGGCAGACGGCGCGTGGTGGAGTTGTGTGATCAGATGCCGACTTTATACCGCCTGCCTTCGGTGATGACAATGTAGGCGGATTGTGTCGTCGGAGTGCCAGGCGGGAACTTCACACACTTGCGCAATAACGCAACGGCACTGCGCAGGCGCTGAATTTTCGCAGCACGACGCCGCTTCGGCGTGCTCGACATGCCGCTGAAAGACGTTCGCCGATAGAACGTAGCTTCAGCCGGACCGCGATTGGGCCGCGCATTTCAAAAAAAGATGGCGTACTGGATCCGCCGCCCACCCGAACTCGGAACCAGGAACAGGAACCGGAACCGACTAGGGCGCTTGCGCGTTCAATTCTTCCAGCGCCTGAAGAAAGAGACGCGCGAGCTCGGCCGGCCGATGGCTGCCGGGAAATGAGTACCGATGATCTTTGCCGACCAGGGTCAAACCGGATGCATCGCCTACGGCGTTATGTGTACGGCCGAGCCCGTAGACCATCGGCAGCCGCCCCGCTGCCCAGCTCTCGATGACGCCGCGTGTGCCCGAAAGGCGTGCACCCTCTTCCCACAGCTGATCGCTTACCAGTCCGTTGGTGAGATCGATTCGAATGCCGCGCGCTCGACGAGTCACGCTCGCGGGATCCTCGATATCCACCACCATCACCGCGAGCCGCATGTCGCCTTCCTCGATTCGGCCGATCTCTTTTGACCAGACCAGGCGGGTCGCCGGCTGTCTGGCGAACCTCTCGATCGGGTATCGAATCTCGGCGACGAACGTCACCTGGCTCGGGCCGGCTCTGGCCGTAATTTCCCAGCATCCGTCGGTTGGAATGTCGACGGTCCCAAAGTAAAAACCAGTCGGATACCCGGTGCGCTCTGTCGAGACGACCTCGGATCCAGTCACGTCCAGCCGTCGCGCGACGAATGTGAGTTGTGTGCCTTGTGGACGGACCCAGTAACGGCCGACCCCGGTCTGCGCCCTTCCCGGCGGCGATGCCGGCGCCCATAGCAATTGATCCGGGCTGATATGCCAGTAACCGGACACGGGATCCGCGTTTGGATCACGAGGCGCGTCGGCCCTGACAGGTTCTGTGACAGGGCAGACGCCTGGCTGCGCCACCTGCGCCGGGAGTGTGACGGATGCCGGTACGAGCGCAATGAACACGACACACACGGCCACGGAGTGCCATCTCGCCACGAGCAACCTCCCCGGATAGTATCCGCCCAGGGCGAGCTGCGTCACGTCTGTAATCGTTGCTGGCATAACCGAAAAACTTTGAAAAGGCGTTGCAATTCGCGGCCCTAAATGTTACATATCGTAACGTGACAAAGCGTAACATTCATCGAGGATCGCTGACCGAGTTGCAACAGGCCATCCTCGACTTCCTCTGGTCCAACGGACCGTCCACGTCGGAACAGGTGCGCCAGGGACTTCCGCCTCGGCACACCCTGAAAGACTCGAGCGTGCGGACGTTGCTGCGACGTCTCGAAGAGCGTGGTTACGTGACGCACGGCACCGAGGGCAAGGTGTTCGTCTACAGGACGACCGCAAGGCGCACGAGTGTGGCCGCCAGGGCGGTGCGCCACATCATCGATCGGTTCTGGTCGGGCTCGGCCGAACAATTCCTCGCCGGGATGGTCGATGAAAAGGTGCTCAGCGCCGACGCGATCGAACGGCTTGCGAAGAAAGTGAGGAAGTCATGATTCTGCTCGAGGCTTCCCTACGGATAACGGTCGTCGCGGCGATTGTCGCGCTCATCCTCGCCATCCTGCAGGTTCGCGCGAGCGGCGCACGTCATGCGGCGTGGACGCTCGTCCTCGCGGCAATGCTCCTCATGCCGGTCCTCCCGTCGATCGTGCCGTCCTTTTACCTGCGAGTGCCGGACCAAGCCGTGAGTGTCTTGAGGTCCACATCCGCCTTGCCGCAGTTGCCGCCCCATCGCAATGCAACCGTGGCAATGACTCACAATCCGGCTTTGGTAAGGGTGATCGACGCAACAGTTGAGGCTTCCGACTCTCGTCGACCTGTCTCACGGGTGCCGGCGTCCTGGTCGATCGGAGCGTTCGCCCGTGCAGCCTATGCAGCCGGGGCAGTTTTGCTGCTGCTGCGATTCTTCGCTGGCTGGTACGCGGCTGCACGGCTCGTCCGCAGAGCCTCTCCTGTTGCGTGCGACTGCGAGACGCCGGTGCGGGAGTCCTCGTTGCTCGCAACGCCGCTGACCGTTGGCGTGCTCGCACCGATGATCATCCTGCCGCTGGGCTCTCGGGCGTGGCCGGCAGAGAAGTTTCGTGCCTGCCTTGCGCACGAGCTGGCGCACATTCGCAGGCGCGATCCCTTTGTCGCATTCGTCGCGCATTTGAATTGTTGTGTGTTCTGGTTTCACCCGCTGGCGTGGTGGCTCGAACGGACGCTTGCCGCTTCGGCCGAGGAAGCGGCCGACGAAGCCGCAGTCCGGGCAATTGGTGATCGCCCACGTTACGCGGAAGTGCTGCTCGACATCGCCGACGCGGTGCGGCTCCACGGCGGGCGCGTGACCTGGCAAGGCGTTGGGGCGCGCGGCACAGGGCTCATCGGCCGACGCATCGATCGGGTTCTGCAAGGAGACGGTGGCGGAGATATTTCGCGCGCGCGCAAGGCCGTGCTGTTTGCGTCGTGCGCTGCCGCGATTGTGATCGTGGTCGCCTGCCGTCAGCAGCGCACGGTGCCTCTACTACAACCCGACGCCGAAGTGGCTGCCGAGCTCGAGAGACAGAAAGTGGGCCAGGCCTTCTATGAGAATGCGAAGAATCTGAGCGCCGCCGAGGTGGACGCGCTTGAAGCGTCGCTCAAACGTACACCTGAGGATTTCGACGCGCTGAGGAAGTTACAGATCTTCTATCAGTGGAGCGGACAGAAAGTATTGGGTTGGAACGAGATGATCGCGCGGCGGCGGCCGCATCTGTTATGGGTGATCGAGCATCATCCCGAACACAACCTCGCGATGTGGCAGGTATCTGCGGACGCGGATCCCGTCACCTATGCGCAGGCGAAGCAGCGCTGGCTTATCCAGGTCGCGAAGCCGGACGTCAATGAACGCGCTTTGCTGAATGCGGCGTACTTCTTTGAGCGAAGCGATCAGCCGTTGGCGGAGCAGATGCTGCTTCGTGCGAAGGCCATGGCCACAGCACCTGCGCGCCAGCGTGCGCTGGCGTCGCAGCTCGGATGGTTTTACGCCCATGTCATCCTGGGTCCGACTGATCCACGAGACGGCTCGCCGTTGAGTCGCATGGGTTCCGATCCCTACAGTCGCGACGTTCGCCGCCGACTTGCAGAATCGGACGATGCGGTGCTGCTGGCCGCTGCTGGTCGACGGCTGGCGCTCACCTATCGCGACGAGGATCGGCGCCGGCTTGGAAAGCAACTGCTCGAGCGTGCGAATCAATTGGATCCGCAGCATCCAAACGCCCGCACATCGCTCGTCACCATG
The DNA here is from genome assembly GCA_963761975.1 of Vicinamibacterales bacterium. Classification (GTDB taxonomy): domain Bacteria; phylum Acidobacteriota; class Vicinamibacteria; order Vicinamibacterales; family JAMQPK01; genus JAMQPK01. The sequence goes on along the minus strand of CAVXIR010000004.1, from coordinate 2,036,745 downwards.
GACAATCAGGAGCGGAGCCGCTGGTTGACTGAGAAGTTGCGGCGCCGCGCAGCGACGCTGGCGGGAGGGGCGATCACCGCAAAAATAATCGCGCAGGAACGGCTGTCGGAGGAGGAGAGCGCCAAGCTGCGAGACGCCGAGCCGCGGGCGGTCTCTGAGCTGAGCGAGACTGAGCGGTTCATCCTGCTGCCGGAGCTCGCCGAGATGGCTTACATGCGTGGCGAATCGCTCTACTGGAACAAGGATCGGCCGTCAGGGGAAGTGTTGTTCACGCGCTCGAAGAAATATGCGCAGGACGCGCTCGACCTTGCGCCGAAGTTTCACGGCGATCCCGACTACGGATGGGCCATGTATCACGCGAGGGTCGCTCTTGCAACGCATGCGCTTCGCGAAGGCGACCGAACAGTTGCCGTCAGCTACATGCTCGACGCTGTCAAGGTTCCCCCGTCGCGAGGCCTCGAGGGCTATTCATTCGGCCTCGATGGGCGTCTCGTCAACGGCCTGCTTAAGGCCGGTGAGCGCGAGACCGTCGTTGAGTTCCTCGAGCGCTCGGCCGCGCTTCGTCCAGCCGAGCGCGAGCGCCTGTTGAAGGAGGCCGCCAACATTCGCGCCGGGAAGATGCCCGAGTCGTATCAGCACATGGTTTCGAGGAAATAGTCTCTTCGGGTCGTCCGTACGTTCGGGTCCGCTCATTGAGCGCCGCCCGGCGTTGGTCGCGCTCGTTCTGGAACGAGTTCGTCTGCACACGCGATTTTTCAAAAAACTCTTGACAGTACTTTTCAGTAACACCCAGTCGCATGCGCTGCTCGCGTGTTAAAGGGCAGCGCGGACGTGTTACCGGCCTCTCAGCGATGCGATCGTCACGGGCACGTCGATTCACCATCACGCGGTCGCGATCGCCTCGCGCAAGTCAACTCTGACGTCGAGAAATGACGATGTTATACAGAGAGCATGGCGATAAATATTTCCTCTGCCGTCAGCCAACTGTCGGATCACGACATCTTGGCACGTGTTCACTGCGCCGTTCAGGCGGAACGGCACGCAACGGCAAACCTGATCGCGCTATTGGTGGAGCTCGATACACGGCGACTGTATCTCGGTGAAGGCTTCTCATCGCTCTTCACGTACTGCACGCAGGCGCTGCACCTGTCCGAGCACGCGGCATACAACCGCATTGAAACGGCACGTGCCGTGCGTCGATTCCCGGCAATCCTCGATCTGGTCGAGTCGGGTGCGGCTACGCTCACCGCTGTTCGCCTGCTTGCGCCGCATCTGACCGACGCCAATCATCGTGAGCTGCTCGAGCGCGCGGATTACAAGAGCAAACGCGAGGTGGAGGTCCTTATCGCGACGCTCACGCCGGCTGCGGACGCGCCGTCAGTCGTGCGCAAGCTGCCGACAACAGCAGTGTCGGCACAGCGCGTATCGTCAACGCCGCAACAGCATCCGAATACTGACGAGGGGTTACCGATCGAGCGTTCGTCACCTTCACCGGCGGCTCCTCCGCGGGCGGAGGTAAAACCCCTGGCACCCCAACGATACAAAATCCAGATCACGGTAAGTCAGGACACATATGACAAGCTCCGGCGAGCCCAGGATCTGCTGCGGCACGTCGTGCCGAATGGCGATCCCGCGACAATTTTGGAACGGGCACTCGATCTATGGGTGGCCAATCTCGAGCGAACCAAGTTGTGTATGACGAGCCGTCCACGAAGTCCGCGCACCACAAATCCCGCATCGCGGCATATTGGTGCTGCGGTCAAGCGTGAAGTGTGGCGGCGCGACGGCGGTCGGTGTGCGTTTCAGGGAGAACGAGGAAGGTGTGCCGAAACGGGGTTTCTGGAGTTCCATCACATCGTGCCTTACGCGGATGGCGGCGCAACGACCGCGAACAATCTCGAACTACGGTGCCGCAGTCACAACCAGCACGAGGCGGAGCAGTGGTCCGGCGTTGTGCGGCCGCCCACAGCGCGAGAAAGTCGCTCACTGTTTGCCGGGTGATTGATGACTCGTTCCTGGAGCGAGTCGCACCGCGGATTGCCGATCTCGCACCGCGCCACGCGCAGGTCGCCGGAAGACATACAACTTTGGCGCATCGCGGTGCTATCCTGTAGAGCGCCAACGCCACAACTGTCCCAGAGCGTTCAATGCGCTGTGTCGCCATCGCCATCGTCGGGGTGCTCTTTGCTAGCGCGACGGTCGGGAACGCTCAACAATCGAGTCAAACGACCGCGACGTTCCGTGCGGGCACGACGCTTGTCGACTTCACCATCGTCGCGGTCGATCGCAGAGGCAACCCTGTCACCGACCTGCGTCGAGACGAGATTGCGATTCTCGAGGACGATCAGGATCGAGATATAGCCTTCTTCCAATTCGAAGGCTCCGCCACGCTGTCTACCGGCGGTCATACGACTGGTCAACCTATCCCACTCCCGGCAGGAACCTTCACCAACCGCACTGAATATGCGCCGCGAGCGCCGCGAAACCTCGTTGCGGTCGTGCTCGATCTCATCAACACCTCTATTCAGCAGCAGGCGGAGCTGCAAACTCATCTACTCCACAACCTGAAACAACTGCCTCCGGACGCACACGTCGGTCTCTATGTCATCAGTGAGCAGGCGCTGGCGATTCACGATTTCACCCAGGACACAGAATCGCTGCGCGCTCGGCTCGAGAAGGGCGCCACTGCGGTCCAGACGACCCTTGCGACATCTGCACGCGACATACAGGGAATGCTGAAAGCGGCAAGCGCGGAGCATGCCGAGTCGCTGGCCGGCTTGGCACAGGCACGGGCGCGTGCGGAAGGCGACCTCAATCAGCAGATCATGAAGACGCGCCGGCGTCTCACGCTTCAGGCGCTCGAGGCGGTTGGTCAGCATCTCGCCGGCATTCCTGGCCGCAAGAGCATCGTCTGGGTCTCGCATGGATTTGCGCTGACGGATACGTACGGCACATACACTGAGCAGGTGAGCGGCACATCGCAGCAGCTTGCGACGCAGAACGTCGCAGTTTATCCGGTAGAAGCCGGCGGCGTTGGCGGCACCAGCCTGGGACTCGACGATCAGAGCTTTGGTGCGACCAGAGGCCAGAGGTCGGGCCAGAGCAGCTCGGCAACGACATTCGGAAATCTCGGGTCTGCGCAGGCACGCGGGCGAACACAGGGGACGAACGAGGTGATGGCCTCAATTACGGGCGGGCGTGTGTCGAGAAACAGCAACGATTCGACCGCAGGCATCACATCGGCTGCGGACGATCTGCGCGGCACCTATTCGCTTGGCTTCTATGCAACCGGCAGCTCTGACAATCGCTGGCACCGCTTGGCTGTGAGAGTGTCTCGTCCTGGCGTGACCGTTCGCCACCGTCAGGGCTATCTGGCGGCGTCGACCGCTGTGAATCAAACGCCGGTCTGGTCCGAGGAGCGTTGGAACGAGATCGCGTATCGTCCGCTGATTTCTACGGCGGTGCGCATCGACGCACGACCGACGCTGGAGTCCGGTACTCTGAAGCTCGTCCTCGATGTGGCCACCGACGATTTGCAGTTCCGGCCGGCCGATGACGGACGCACGGCAGACCTCGAGATTGCTCTCGTAGAGAAAACCGCAGCAGGGCCGACAAACGTCCGCGTGCAATCAGCCTCGGCGCACTTGCCAACTGGTGTCGCGCCACCGGGTGCACCGCTCTCGGTCACATTCGCGTTGAACCCGCAAACGACGTCCGTGCGCGTCATCGTCCGTGACAGATCGTCTGACAAGCTCGGCTCGCTTGACTTTCCACTGGACAAGTTGCCGAAGCCGTAGCAACAGGACAAAAGTGCGGACTCGATTGGCGACTGCATTCCTGCTGACCTGGGTTGTGCCCATCGCGGCGCAAGACCTGCCGGTGTTTCGCGCAAACACAGACGTCGTCGTCGTGCCCGTGACGGTGACCGATCGCTCCGGTCGATTCGTTCGCGGCCTTACGGCAGACCAGTTCGAAGTTTCAGACCGCGGGTCGCGCCGCGCCATCGTGCAGTTCAGCGCCGCCCGCGTTCCCGTCAGCCTCGGCATCCTGCTCGACATCAGCGGCAGCATGACGCAGGATCCGAACGCACGAGCCGCAGACGACGCGCGGTGGGCGGACACGCGCCGAGCGCTCGAATTGCTTGTCACCAAACTCGATGCCCGCGACGATGTTTTTTTCGGCGCGTTCGCCGAGAAGGTCGGAGTCGCCTTGCCGTGGACGTCGGAGCACAGCCGAATCGTACGCGCATTTGACGCCCTGCGGCCTGGCGGGCGGACAGCGCTCTTCAACGCCCTGCGATTGATCGCACCTGCGTTTCAGTTGGCGCGCTATCCGCCGAAGGTGCTGCTGCTGATTTCGGATGGTCAGGACACCAGCGTCAGCAGTTTAGCGATTGCACGGCCACCGACCAAATCGGAGACGTTCGGCAACCTCGGTTCGTCCATCGCAGTCAATCCGCAGCGAGAGGCGGCGATCGTCGCCGCAAGAAGCGCGATACGCGAATCCGAAGCCGCGCTGTATGCCATCGGCATTGGCACTCGCAAAGGCGTGCCGGTCGATGTTGCGACGCTCGAACGGCTGACGCTCGACTCGGGCGGCTACGTCGAGCCACTCCGCGAACCATCAGCAATCTCCGCGGCGATTGCGCGCATCTGCGACGATCTCCAATCGCAATATCTCCTCGCCTTCGAAGCGGTGTCGGCCGACGGCAAGTTCCATCCCATATCGATCAAGCTCAAAGACAACCGATTGAAAGTGCGAGCCAGGAGTGGGTATGTCGCACGACAAAGCGAGCCGCCACCATGACAGGGCTAAAGCCCTGTGCCACCTGCGACGGCGTGAAGGACGAGCCTTGCGACTTCCGACTCAACTGCAACTTGCGACTTCCGACTGACTTGTGCCTTACGACTTTCGACCTGAGACTTGCGACTCTTTGCGAGCCCTCAGCCCTTAGCCCTCAGCCCTTTTCAAACCCCAGTCTTTACCGGTAAAGTAACCCCATCAGGAGCCCACAATGACCTCGACCGCCCGAGCCCTCCGGGTGCTGCTTGCCGGCATCGCTCTGTTTGGGCTTGCCGCCACCATGCAGCGGACGCCGTACGCTCAGCAACCGCAGCCCTACTCGAAATGGGATCAATACGGCGGGTCATCCGATTCGATGCAGTACTCCGCGCTCGCGCAGATCAACAAGAGCAACGTCAAGCAGCTCCAACCCGCCTGGTTTTACGCGGTGCACGGAGAGACTGAACGGCTCGTGTTCAACCCGCTCGTCGTCGACAACGTGATGTATGTCTCCGGCGTGCGCGGTGTGCTCGTCGCGCTCGACGCGACCACGGGAAAAGAGCTGTGGATGTCGACGCTGCAGACGCCGGACCGCGGGCTCGCATACTGGGAAAGCAAAGACCGTTCAGATCGCCGCCTCATTCTGACGGCCAGCAACGGCATTCGCGAGGTCGACGCGCGGACCGGGCAGCAAATCCTCACCTTCGGCACGAAGGGGTTTGTGGACATGCGTGTCGGATCCCCCCGCCGCAACGGCGGGCCGAACAGCAGCCCGGGCCGCGTCTTCGAAAACCTCATCATCGTCGGGTCCAACGTCGGGGAAGGCTACGGTTCGCCTCCGGGAGATATCCGCGCCTACGACGTCATCACCGGCAAACTCGTGTGGACGTTCCACACGATTCCGCGGCCGGGCGACTACGGTTACGAGACGTGGCCGGAGGACGCGTTCAGATATGCGGGGGGCGCTAATACGTGGGGCGATCTCACGCTCGACGAAAGGAACGGCATCGTCTTTCTGCCGACTGGATCGCCGACGCACGATCTGTATGGCGGCGATCGTCAGGGCAACAATCTGTTCGGCAACTGCCTGCTGGCGCTCGACGCGCGCAGCGGCAAACGGCTCTGGCATTTCCAGATCGTTCATCACGATTTGTGGGATTACGACAACGCCGCTGCGCCGAAGCTGCTGACCGTGAATCACAACGGCAAGCCAATCGACATCGTGGCGCAGGCCGGCAAGACCGGCTTCCTCTACGTTTTCGAACGCAAGACGGGCACACCGCTGTGGCCCATCGAAGAGCGCCCGGTTCCCAAGAGCGAGGTGCCGGGCGAGTTCTCGTCACCGACGCAGCCGTTTCCAACCAAGCCGCCGCCGTTCGCACGTCAGTCGATGACGCCCGAAGAGGTGAATCCGTTCGTCAGTCCCGAAGAGCAGGAAAAGCTGAAGCAGCTCGTGCGGGAAGCGGCCAACGAAGGCGTCTTCACTCCGTCGAGCCACTTGCGTCCGCACATTCAGTTCCCCGGTGCATGGGGCGGAGCCAACTGGGGCAGCACGGCAGGCGACCCGCAGACCGGCATGGTTTACGTACGCAGCCTCGAGATGATCAGCTACCGCAAGATGTCGCTCGCGACGCCTGGCAGCGGTGGCGGTGGTGGCGGTGGGCGAGGACAGGGTGCGCCGCTCGGGCCTCGCGAGCAGGAAGGTCAGAGCGTGTACATGCAACGCTGTGCCTCCTGTCACGGACCCGGCCAGATGCCGATGCGGAGTTTGCAGGTGATCGGCTCGCAGGGATTCCGCTCGATCGTGAGGCAGGGCATCAACTCGATGCCGGGGTTCAACGCATCAAATATTTCGAACGACGCGCTCGACGCCCTCGAGGCGTACCTGATGTCTCTTGCGACGAGCGACGAGCAGGCGGGCAACCCATCCGAAATCCGGCTTCCACAGAGTCCGAATCGCTATCAGGGTCCGCCCACACGTTATGGAGGATCGTTTTCGGCAGGCTGGTATACGAGCAATGGGTACCCGGTAAGCGGACCGCCGTGGTCGCAACTCGTCGCCTACGACCTGAATGAGGGCACCGTCAAGTGGCGCGTGGCTGACGGCACCGCGCCGGGGCTTGCGGACAAGGGACTGAAAACCACGACGGGCACCGTGCGGCCGCGCAATGGCCCGGTTGTAACGGCCGGCGGTCTCGTGTTTCTCGCCAACTCGCAGGATCGGTTCCTGCGCGCGTTCGACAAGGAGACGGGGCAGCTCATCTGGGAGCACGAGCTCGAAGCCAATCCCGAAGGCATTCCCGCCGTCTATCAGGTGAACGGTCGGCAGTACATCGCATTCGCCGTTGGCGCATCATGGGGAACTGGCGGAGACCCTGTGTGGAAGAATCCGCTGCACCGCAAACAAGGGAAAATCGAAGCGCAGGGCTATCATGTCTTCGCGCTTCCCGACAAGCGGTAGGGCTGATCGGTAGGGCGCAACTTTAGTTGCGCCACATCGCATGAGGACGATTATGAAAACACGAATCACGATCGCCGCACTTTTTGCCATATGCATGGCGACGCTGGTGGCCCAGCAGAGCCAGACGCCAGAGTTCCCGCGCGCGTCAGACGCGCTCGAGCGCGTCACGTGGCGCACGCGCACGCTGGTGGCCAACGATCGGCTCACCAACTGGGACCTCGCCGTCCCCGGCATGGGTCTGACGTTCCTCGAATCGGTCGTGCGTGCCGATGCGGCGCTCGTGCCGTTCGTCGAAGCCTCCAGCACGCAGCGTGTCAGTCAGCAGGTTCAGAAGAACCTCGATTACAACCTGACCGCCGCGGAAGTTGCAGCGGTGAGAGGGGGAACGGGACAGAACGTGCGCGTCGGCGCGTATCGCGTCGACAACCTGCCTGCCGACGCCGCAACCCGCCGCAGGGTTTTCGAGTTCGCTCAGCATCTCGGCGCGACGACGATTGTCGTTCCGGGTAACGCGGACTTCGCCGGTCTCGACACCCTCGCCGAGGAATTCCGCGTCACAGTAGCGGTGTTGAACAGCTCGGCGGAAACCGTGAAAGCAATGGAGGGCCGGAGCCGCCGGCTCGGTGTGGGCGTCGACACGGGACAGTGGGCACAGGAGGGCACCAACGTGCGCGAGGGCGTTGCCCGCGTGAGGGATCGGCTGCTCTACGTGCTGGTGCGCGACCGCGCGGCGCGAGGCGCGAACGCGCAGAACGTGCCGCCCGGCAAAGGTGTGGCGAATCTCCGCGAGTTTTTCGCCGAGCTCGAGCGGCAGGACGATCGCCAGATTTCCATTCGTCTTGGCGGCGACGGTAGCCCCATCGTGACCACGAGAGTGCCCATTGCCATGACGCTCGACACGACGGGGCTGGTAAAGGTGCCCGCGGATCTGTTTACCGCGGTCGCGGCGTTCGAGGATGTCGTGCAGTCTGCCTACGCGGCGAATTTCAACGAGTTCTCGCGCACACGCCCGATCCGATTCGACGTCGTGACGCCTTCGCGCGGCGAGACGCTGGCGCCCGCCGAGATCGAGCGTCGAGCGGCAGAGACTCGCGCGAAAATCGATGCGGCGATTCCAAACAAGCCGTTTGCGGCGTCGAAGAAGCCGCGCAAGCTTCTCGTCATCGAGAGCCTCGAGGGCATGTCGCACAACACCATCCCGCTTACCAACGTCATGATTCAGCGGATGGGCGAAAAGACCGGCGCATGGACGACGGTGTTCAGCAATGACCTCAGCAACCTGCGGTACCCGAAGGTCAAAGAATACGACGCGATCTTCCTGAACAGCATCGTCGGCGAGTTCCTGCCCGACCCGGCGATGCGGGCCGATCTGGTCCGCTACGTCAATGAAGGCGGCGGCATTGGCGGTATTCACGGTACGCCTTGGGCGTCGCGCAATTGGGACGAGTTCGCCGAGATGATCGGCTCGCAAAGTGCGCCGCATCGTATCGAGAACGGCATCCTGAAGGTGTACGACAAGGACAACCCGATCGTACGTCCCTTCAACTACGAAGACCTGCCGTTTCGCGAGGAGTACTACCGCTTCGAAGACCAGGGCAACGGCCGGTTGCGCTGGGACAAGGTGCGCGTGTTGCTGATCGTTGACCTCGACGAGAAGGTGCCGAACTCGAGCGACAAGCCGTGGCAGGGCTATCGCCGGCCCGACAAGGTGTATCCGGTGGCCTGGATTCGTGAATACGGCAAGGGGCGCGTCTTCTACAACTCGATGGGCCACATGACGGAAACCTTCATGCGGCCGGAGATCGTCGGCCACTTCCTGGTCGGGATGCAATACATCCTTGGTGATGTGGACGCGAATGCCACGCCGAATCCGCTGAAATGACGACCGCTAATGGCTACCGGCTACCGGCTAAGTCCGGACCGTGGTAAAAAGGGCGGCAATGACAACGAATCATTGCCGCCCTTCGTCCTTTGATCCGGGGGCCTCTGCCCCACGTAAGTTCTCTGTCGCTCTCCTGCTCGCGCTCCTGGCGCCTGGACCGGCGCTGATGCGAGCGGCTCCCGCCCCGTGCGAAAGTCTCGTGTCGCTCCAGCTGCCCAACGGCAAGATCACGGGCGCGGTCGAAGTGGCGCAGGGTAACTTTCAAACCGCCGACGCCCGCCACGATCGCTCCTGCTGCCGCGCGCACATATGCTGCCACGCCGGCGTTCTGCCGCGTCACGGCCACTCTGACGCCGACGAGCGATTCCGACATCAAGGTCGAGGTCTGGCTGCCGAAGGACGGATGGAATGGAAAGCTCCAAGCCGTTGGCAATGGCGGATGGGCGGGCTCGATCTCGTATACGGCGCTCGCGGCCGCAGTGACCAGCGGGTATGCCGCGACAGCCACAGACACGGGGCATTCAACACCCGGCAGTACGTTTGCCATCAGCCATCCCGAGAAACTGATCGATTACGCGCATCGCTCGCTGCACGAACTGGCGGTGAGTGCGAAAGCTGTCGTCAATGCGCATTACGACACCGCGCCGAAAGTGGCTCTGTGGAATGGTTGCTCGACTGGCGGCAATCAGGGGCTCACCATCGCATCAAAGTACCCCGCCGACTTCGACGCCATCGTTGCCGGCGCGCCGCCCGATCCACGCGCGCGTCTCATGAGCGTGCGCCTGTTGATAAACCGGCTCGTGCACCGGAGCGCCGACAGCTATATCCCTCCCGAGAAGTATCCGGCGATTCACGAAGCCGCGCTCAACGCGTGCGACACACTCGACGGTGCGAAGGACGGCGTGCTCGAGAACCCGCGCGCCTGCAAATTCGATCCGAAGGTCCTGGAGTGCAAAGGCGCGGATGGACCATCGTGCCTCACGCCACCGCAGGTCGAGACCGCAAAGCTTCTCTATTCGGACGTGAAGTTTCCGAAAACGGAAACGAAGCTGTATCCAGCCTTGCTGCAACCGGGATCTGAGCTGGCGTGGGGAACGCTCGCCGGGCCACAGCCGTTCGCGAACGCGGTCGACGCCTACAGGCTGGTGCACAAAGATCCGGGATGGACGCCCGATCGCTTCGACATGGCAACAGATTTCGAGCTGATGGAGAACGAAGCGAAGGTGTTGAACACGGTCACACCCGATCTGCGACCATTCTTCAAACGCGGCGGCAAGCTCCTCATGTATCACGGCTGGAACGATCGGCAGGTACCGGCGATGAGCAGCGTGACTTTCTTCGAGCGCGTGCTCCAGACGACGGGACGCGACGTCGCGGGGCGATCCATTCAGCTCTATATGGTTCCCGGTATGGATCACTGCCAGGGCGGTGTCGGCACCGACACGTTTAACAAGGTTGAGGCGATGGAGGAGTGGGTTTCGAAGGGCAGAGCGCCGGCGCACATCATCGCGTCGCACGCGACCGAGGGCAAGGTCGACCGTACGCGGCCGCTGTGTCCGTATCCGCAGATTGCGCGCTATAAAGGCGCGGGAAGCTTAGCCGACGCCGAGAACTTTGCCTGTGCTGCCAAATAGTACAAATCATGAAAAAGCTATTCGCCGCTGGATTTCTGACTGCCGCGACGGCAGGGCTTCTCGCGCAAACGCCCGCAGCTATCGACTGGTCCAAGGTCGAGGCAGAGACGCTGCAGCACTTTCAAGCGGTCGTCAGGTTTGACACGAGCGATCCTCCGGGAGGAGAGCGGCCCGCTGCCGAGTATCTCAAGAAGGTGCTCGAGAGCGAAGGCATCGCGACCAAAGTCTTCGAGCTCGAGCCCAATCGCCCGAACATCGTCGCTCGGCTGAAAGGCAACGGATCGAAGCGTCCCCTCTTGATCATGGGACACACTGATACAGTGAACGTCGATCCGGCGAAGTGGACGTTCCCGCCATTCAGCGCCACACGCGACGGCGGATACGTCTACGGCCGTGGCACGGTCGATGACAAAGACAACGTTGCGGCAGCGCTCATGACGATGCTGCTGTTGAAGCGTTCGAACGTGCCGCTCGCGCGTGACGTGATCTTTCTTGCGGAAGCCGGGGAAGAGGGCACGACACGCGTGGGCATCCAGTTCATGGTGCAGCAGCACTTTTCCGAGATCGACGCGGAGTATTGTCTCGCCGAGGGCGGCAGCGTGCTTCGCAGCGAAGGCCGCATCCGCTATGCATCGGTGCAGACGGCCGAAAAGATCCCGCGCGCGATTCAACTGACCTCGACCGGTGTGGCGGGCCATGGGTCAGTTCCGCTCCAGACGAACTCCGTGCTCAAGCTGGCACAGGCCATCACGGCGGTGTCGACCTGGCGGCCGCCCATTCAGCTGAACGACACCACGCGCACCTACTTCGCGCGGCTGGCGGCGATTTCGCCTCCCGCAGAGGCGGCGCGCTATCGCGCCGTCATCGGCAACGACCCCAAGGCGGCACAAGACGCGGTGGACCACTTCGCCAAGAGCGAGCCGCGCCTCGCCTCCTCGTTACGCGCGTCTATTTCGCCCAACATCATCCAGGGTGGGTATCGCGTCAACGTGATTCCATCGGAAGCGAAGGCCACGCTCGACGTGCGTCTGATGTCGGGCCAGGATCCAGAGGTGTTCATCAGCGAGCTGCGAAAAGTCATCAACGATCCGGCCGTTCGGGCCGAGTGGATTCCGCGCGATGTGCGGCCGGGCACGCCGAGCGCGCGGCTCGATTCGGAAGTGTTCAAGGTGCTGGAGTCGGCGTTCGCGCGCCTGTACGACACCGCAGTACTGCCAACGATGAGTACGGGCGCCACGGACATGGCGTATCTTCGCGAGAAGGGGATTCAGTGTTACGGCGTCGGTCCAGCGCTCGACGCCGAAGACGGCCCGAAGGGCTTCGGCGCGCACAGCGATCAGGAACGGATCCTCGAAAGCGAGCTGCACAAATTCGTACGCTTCCACTACGAGGTGGTACGAGATCTTGCACGCGCCCAGTGACTCGGAGTTCTGTCACAATTGCGGCATCCGACTGAATGGGCGGTTCGGTTCGGCGTGTGGCCAGAAAGCGCTACCGCTGACCGTCACGCTGCGCGATTTCTTTCACGATTTCGTTGACGAAACGCTGAATGTACACGGACGCATCTTCCAATCCGTCCGTCGTCTCCTGCTCTCGCCGGGATTCCTCACGCTTCAGTACCTCGCCGGCCATCGTGCGCAGTGGGTTCCGCCCATCCGCCTCTACCTGATCTCCAGCGTCATTTTGTTTGCTGTCACAGCACTCATTCCCCTGAGCGTGATCGCGCAATCGCCCACCGTGCGGGAAGAAGCGCAAGTCTACGGCCGTCCCGGATGGGTGCTCGAGAACGGCAAGATCCGCGTCGCGCTGCTGCGCGGCGGGGGACACATCGCCGAAGTGCGGTTCATCTCGACCAACACGCGGTTGTCGATCAACCCGATGTTCATTCCTGCGGGCGAAGGCTACATGGGCCATCTCGTCTGCTTCCCGTACTTCGGACCTGCCTCAGCCGAGGAACGGGCGCAGGGGCTGCGCGGCCACGGCGAAGCCGGGTCGGTCGACTGGCAGCAAACGCGCGCGCCGCAGATCGATGGAAAAGGCGTCACGTTCTTCTACGGCGCCGATCTACCGAAGACACATTACAAGATTGAGCGTGCGGTGACGGTGAGGGCGGGTGACGCATCCGTCAGCGTTGAAGAGTGGATCGAGAATCTGGCCCCGTACGATCGGCCCTATAACCGCGATCAACACGCGACGTTCGGCGCGCCGTTTGTCGCGCCAGGCCGAAACGTGCTCGACATGTCGGGCACCCGTGGGATGACCGATCCCGTCCGAACCGCGGGCGCCAAGTGGGCGGGGGGCCAGCTGTTCCAATGGCCGGAGGCGCCGCTGTTGGCGAATGGCGTCGCGCTGTCGTTGCGCGATTTCCACGCGATTCCCGGCGGGCAGGTCTATACGCCCGTCCTGACCGATCGATCGAATGCGCAGAGCTGGTTCACGCTCTACAACCAGGACTATCCGCTGCTGGTCGGCTATGTGTTTCCGACCGACGACCATCCGTGGATAATCGACTGGCAGAATCAGCCCCGCGCGGATGCGCCAGCCGGAACGGCTCGGGGCATCGAGTTCGGCACATCGCCGTTCGACGAAGGCTTGCGCAAGAGTGTCGAGCGGGCCCAGATGCTCGGCGCACCCACGTACAAGTTCATCGCCGCACGGCAGCGGCTTTCAACAACGTTCACGATCTTTCTGCAGGAGATTCCGGCGGGATTTGCCGGAGTCCAGAATGTGCGCGTGATCGAAGGGAAGGTGCTCGTCGACCCGCTCAAACGACCCTGACAAGTGACAGCGGGTACCTGCTGTTGCGCGAGGGTTCATCGCGATCGTACAGAATTGGAATCGTCGTGCCGACGACCGGCGGGTTCTTTCCCTGGCTGTACCGTCCCGTCCGCGTGGCTCCGCTCAGGAGCGTCCACTCATAGTGCACGCGCCAGCCTTCGTCTGATCTCTTCTTTTCAACCTTCCGAATGACCGCCAGCGCTGGCCGGCCATAGGTGAGCAGATTCGACTGCCTCCGTATGACCACAATCAGCCAAAGGGCGGTGAAGCCGCATGCTGCGAACAGGGCGAGCGCCGGCCACGTCGGCTGAACGCGTGGCGCGTCGCCGTCCATCCAGCTCGCATCGGGTTCAGAGGGCAGATACCACACGGCGACCGGCGAGCCTACGCTGGAAGGATCATGCTCAGAGACGCGCACGGTCGTCGAGCCCGTGTACTCCCGTCCATTGACGGCGTACTGGTAGGTCATCGTGATGCGCCGCCCGTTCTCGCCGTTACGGCTTTGCACACCGGTGACTTGCGCACCAGTGACGACCCGCTCCGACTCGAAACGCACCACGCGCGATTCTGAGATCTTCGCGCGCCGATAGAGATGAACCTCGGCGAACACTCCCCCCGCGAGCAGCAGAACCGCGACAGCCACGACCATCGCACCCGACGCGTTCAGCCGGACGTGGCGCGGTGTCGGCCGCAACAGTGCTGCCGGCAGCGCCGGGCTATTTCGCGCGCTTTGGTTTTGCAATGTCGCCATCCGAATTCTGCGCTGGATCGCCGCCTGGCAGCCGTCCCGCGTCCCGCAACGCAGAACGGAGCAGATACTCGATTTGCCCGTTGACGCTGCGCAGCTCGGCAGCGGCCCACCGCTGTAGAGCGTCGTAGATCTCCGGATCGAGCCGAAGGGGAAATCCTTTTTTATCCATTTGTCAGTTGTCGCGGGGCCCCACCCCCACGGCCTGTGCCTTCGCCGCCTCGGCTTTGGTTGCGACGACGATCGGCTTCAGTGCAACTACTGGTACAGCGTCCCGGTATTGACGACCGGCTCGACGCCCTTTTCGCTGCACAACACGACGAGCAGGTTGCTCACCATCGCCGCCTTGCGCTCTTCGTCGAGCGCCACGACGTTCTTGCGGCTCAGCTCGTTGAGCGCCATCTCCACCATGCCGACGGCGCCTTCCACAATCAACTGCCGCGCGGCAATGACGGCGGCGGCCTGTTGCCTCCTCAGCATCGCGCCCGCGATTTCCGGGGCGTACGCGAGATGGCTGATGCGTGCCTCGATGACCTCGATGCCGGCTTTCGAGAGTCTCTCCTGGATTTCGTGGCGCATCCGATCGGCGACCTCGCCGCCGGTGGACAGCCGAAGCGACACCTTCGCGTCCTCGTGCGAATCGTAAGGATAGGTCGTTGCGAGATTTCGCACGGCCGCCTCGCTCTGCACGTGCACGAAGTTGTCGTAGTCGTCCACGTTGAAGACCGCTTCGAAGGTTTCAACGATGCGCCAGACGACCACTGTCGCGATTTCGATGGGGTTGCCATCGCGCTCGTTGACCTTCAGCTTGGCGCTTTCGAAGTTGCGCACACGCAACGACAGCTTGCGTCGCGTCGTCAGCGGATTGACCCACCAGAACCCGGCGCGCTTGATGGTGCCCTTGTAGACGCCGAAGAGCGTGACGACCGACGCTTCATTCGGATTGACCACGGTGAAACCGGCGATACACACGCCGTCGAGCACGAGGATGACGACCCCCGCGGCCATGATCCAGTCGAGGCCGCGTGACGTCGTCTCGGACGTGGCCATTATCCAGACGGTGATCACGCCCACGAGCAGAATGACGAACACCATAAGCCAACCCGACAGGCCGCCGACTTCCTTTTCATGTGCCATCGCTGTGACCTCGACATCATTATGATATCATTTTGATGTCGTCGTCAAGTTAGGAGAGCACGGAGGGTTGCGTGTCTAAACACGGAGTCACGGGGGCACTGAGCTACTCCGCGCTGGATGGAGGCCGCAACCCACGACGAAGCGCTCGACGTTTCCTTGAGCAATGTTGGAGCGAGGAAGGACAGGGCGACACGACGGCACGACGTGCTTCGTGACGGACTTCCTGGGCGGCCTCAGGTCCCTCGGTGTGGGTGCATCGACGTCGTGGGCCGCGTCTGCGGCCCACACCCGAACGAGACGACGCTCGAATACAAGAGCGACTGATTTCCTGGCTCTTGATATTCGGGCGTCGTCTCGTTCGGGTGCGCCCGAGGCGCGACGTCGATGCGAGGCTTCCAATCTCCATGTTGAGAACAGTCCCTCTCAGGCGCGTGTAGGAATGACCGGCAGAGAATTTCTCTTGATAGGCCAATTCTTCACCGTGCGTCTCCGTGACCCCGTGCCTTCCGTGTTGGGATATGCCTCCGTGCCCTCGCACAATCGCCGTGCCTCGCACGATAAGATGGGCGGCCATGGATAGGCGTACGTTTCTCGGTCTTCCCTTTGGGGTTGTGTCCCTCGGCACACTTGCCCTCGCACAAGCGCGCACTTTCGACCTCGCCACCATCGAGCGCGAGCGCGTGCTGCGCGCGGCGAACAAATACCTCGGCGAAAACCCAATCACGATTACGGCGACGAGCAGTCCGCGCAGCGCCGGAGGGAAACACGACTTCTTTTCCGAGGGTGATTACTGGTGGCCCGACCCGAAGAATCCCGACGGCCCGTACATCCGGCGTGACGGCGAGACCAATCCGGATAACTTCGTCGGCCATCGGCAGGCGATGGTGCGCCTGAGCCTGCAGGTGCCTGCACTTGCGGCAGCGTGGAAGGTCACGGGCGAGCGCCGTTACGCCGATCACGCGGTGCGTCACCTGCGCGCCTGGTTCGTCGACGGCGACACGCTGATGAACCCGCACCTGCTTTACGGGCAGGCCATCAAAGGGCACTTCACCGGCCGCGGCATCGGCATCATCGACACGCTGCATCTGGTGGAGGTTGCCCGCGCGGCAAGCGTGCTCGACGGATCGGGCGCGATGTCGTCGAACGATCGCACAGGTGTTCGCGAGTGGTTCACGCGCTATCTCACCTGGATGACGACTCATCAGTACGGGATTGATGAGCGCAACGCAGAGAACAACCACGGCACGTGCTGGGTCGCGCAGGTCGGCGAGTTTTCGCGCTACACCGGCGATCGAGAGCTCATGACGTTCTGTCGCACCCGTTACAAGACCGTGCTGGTTCCGACACAGGTGGCGGCGGACGGCAGTTTCCCGCTCGAGATTGCGCGGACCAAGCCGTACGGTTACTCGCTGTTCAACCTCGACGCTTTTACGATCGTTTGCCAGACGTTATCCGATTCGCGCGACGACCTCTGGCGATTCGAATTGCCCGATGGGCGGGGCATGCGCAAGATGATGCAATTCATGTTTCCGTATATCGCCGATAAATCGCGCTGGCCGCATAAACCCGACGTCCAGTACCACGAAAACTGGCCGGTTCGCCATCCGAGTCTGTTATTTGCGGGGCGAGCACTCGTTCGGCCAGAGTATGTGGACTTGTGGCTGAAACTGGACTCGGATCCGACCGTCGACGAGGTGATCCGGAATTTTGTTGTCCGGCAGCCGTTGCTTTGGATCTAACGTGCAGCTATATCGGTAAAGTAGCGTAACTTTACCGGTCAAGTGGCCTGTTTTTTCTTGACAGCCTTCACCGCCCTCGGTAACTTACCCCCGCACAATATCTCTCTGCCAAACACACATACCGCCAAGAAAGGGGAGGGTATGAGGTACTTCAGGGCAATGGTCGCTTTGGTCCTGCTGATGATGGTTGCGATCGATGCATCAGCGCAGACCACAACCGGTTCCGTGTTGGGGACCGTCGTCGATGCGCAGGATCAAGTCGTTCCCGGCGCCGATGTGATCCTCACCAGCGAACAAACTCAGGAGGTCCGCCGCACCGTCACGAATGAGGTTGGCCTCTTCACGTTTCCTGCTTTGCAGCCCGGTCCTTACACGGTCCGCGTCGAGCTCACGGGGTTCAGGCCGTTCGAGCGGCGCAGCAACATGGTGGTGTCGAACAACCGCCTGCAGCTGCCGCCTGTGAAGTTGGAAGTCGGCACGCTCGCCGAGGCGGTCACGGTCAGTGCCATTGGCGAAGTGGTGGCGATGTCGCAAACGTCGCAGATGGCGCTCCTCGATTTGAAGCAGGTGGAGAACCTCTCGATTCGCGGGCGCGATCCAATCTCGTTCCTGAAGATTCTCCCCGGCGTTGGCCTGCTGGCCAACGACCAGGAGACCTTTGGCGGCAGCTTCTCGACACCCGTGCCGAACATTCAGGGCGGCACCGGGCAGACCATCTACGTCGACGGCATCAACGGTGGTGACGGCGGCGGAGGCGGCAGCTTCAGCAATGCGACCAACGTGGACGCCATCGCCGAAATCAACGTGCAGATGAGCAACTACACGGCCGAGTACGGGTTGAAAGGCGGCGCCCAGGTCAACATCATCACCAAGCGCGGTGGTGCGGAATACCACGGCACCGGTTACTGGTACAAGCGCCACGAGATGTGGAACGCGACCAACTTCTTCAATAATCGGACGGGCACTCCAAAGCCGTTCTACCGGTATTCGACGTTGGGCGGCACGCTGGGTGGTCCCGTTCCGAAGATCGCCACGAACAAGCTCTTCTTCTTCTATTCGGTTGACGACACGCGGCTGAAAGACGTGAACATCTTGCGGCGTTACACGATGCCGACGGCTCTCGAGCGGAACGGCGATTTCTCGCAGACGCGGCGACCGAACGGCACGCTCATCCAGATTATCGATCCGACGACGGGTGTGCAGTTCCCGAACAACGTCATTCCTGCGAACCGGATCGATCCCCGTGGCCAGGCGCTGCTGAATTTGCTGCCGCCGCCGAATGTCACTGGCGATCCGGGAGCCAACTTCCAGTATCAGGAGCCGAGCATCGACCATCCACGGCGGCAGCAACTCGCGCGAGTCGACTATCGGCCCACTGACCGCGACTCGATCTCCGTCAAGTACTCAAACTGGTTCACGAAGAGCGTCGGCTATAACGTCGCCGGTGCGTCATCACGGTGGGGTCTCGTCAGCCAGCGATACGACTTCTTCGTCAACGCCGTCAAGGCGGACTACACGCGCGTGCTCAACACGTCGACCGTGCTGGAGTTCAACGCCGGTTTCTCAGACCAGGTCGAAGACGGGCCGCCGGGAAGCGACGAAGCACTGCGCGGGATTCAGCGGTCGACCTATCCGCAGATCGCGAGACTTCCTCAATTCGCCGGACAGCACAACCCGCTCGGCCTGATTCCGGTGGTGCGGTTTGGCGCGCTGCCGAGCGGCTCCGGCACGACCGATTGCGGCGGCAACCAGGTGACCCCGTGCTCCGACATCTTCTACGACGGCCGCTGGCCCATCACGGGCGATGACATCAACGCCAACGTCGCCCTCAACCTGACGCACACCCGCGGCGCGCATACCTACAAGATGGGCATCATGCGCGAAGACGAGTTCTTCGGGCAGGCGCGTTCAGGCGTATTCGGCGGCGAGTTCAACTTCGCGCACGACGCGAACGATCCGCTCAGCACACAGTATGCGTACGCGAACGCCGTGCTCGGCCACGTCTTCCGCTACACCGAATCGATGGGCCGTGTGCCGGACGACCGGCGTCAGAGAGCGTGGGCGTGGTTCGTCCAGGATACGTGGAAGGTGAATCAGAAGGTCACACTCGACGTCGGCGTCCGCATGTATAAATGGGCTGTTCCCCTGACGCAGGCCAACGAGGCGTCGGCGTTCAGTCAGGAGCGCTTCGATCCGGCATGGGGCGGCAACCCGCCCGTGTTCTTCCGGCCCATCACCACGCCTCAAGGCCGGCGTGCGCAGAACCCTCGCACGGGTCAAATCCTGCCGCAAACCTTCGTCGGCCAGATTGTGCCGGGAACGGGTTACACCTGCGGCGTGATCCCGGATGGTGCCAACCCTTGCAAGATAAACGGATTCGTCACGCAGGAAGACGGCAACTATCTGGATAGTGGCAGTAGCGGGTTCATCGACTATCCGGGCATACAATTCGATCCGCGGATCGGCATGGCGTGGTCGCTCAATCCGCGGACCGTCGTTCGTGCGGCTGTGGGCTCTTTCCATGACAGCTATGCCGGCAACAGCTATCAGCAGGGCGGAGGCAACGCGGCCTTCCGCTACAACAGGGAAGTTCTGTTCACGGACCTCGATTCGTATCTGACCGGCGCTTCGGCAACCGCAGTGGTGCCGAATACCAGCGGTCCGATCCGGACCGAGAACGCACGTCCGAACAACATCCGCTACACCGCGGCCATTCAGCGAGAGATCGGCCGGAACATCGTTGTCGACGCGGCTTGGGTTGCCTCACGGACGAAACACGTGGTACGCGAGGTGAACATCAACGAGTTGCCAGCGGGCGTGCGGTTCCTACCGACAAGTCGTGACACGACGATCGCTGCGTCGGCTTCAAACCCGGGCGCGCTGCCCGACGTGTTCCTGAGGCCGATCCTCGGGTTCAACGACATCGAGATCGGGAGCCCCAGTGGATGGCAGTCCTACGACTCGCTGCAGTTGCAGGTGACGCGCCGGTTCACCGGACGCTTCGAAATGGCAGGCAGTTACACGTTCGCACGCGGGTACGAAGACACGTATGGCGGGAGCGGGAACAATGACGTGTGGTCGACGTTGCCGAACATCGATCAGCGGAGAGATATTCAGGAACACGTGCTCGTCTCGTCCTACCAGGTCGAGTTGCCTGGTGTGAGCCGGTTCTTCGGCGGAAACAAGGCCGTGCGGTGGGCACTCGACAACTGGCGTGTCTCCGGAATCAGCACATTCGGCAGCGGGGGACGCGGCAACATCGGCACCAATACCGGTCGGCCGCAGGGCGTGGTCACCTACAGCCCGAGTTTCGACTTCACCGGCGGCGGCGAGCAATGCGCTCTCTACAACATCGACGGCGAACTCGATCTGCCGAGAGGTGAGCATAGCGTTGACAAGTGGTTCAATACGGCCGCAGTGAAGCCGCTGACCGGTGCCGGTCAGAGGGGCAACGACTGCCGTTCGTGGAAATTCACGCAGCCGGGCTGGCACAACCACGACCTCTCGTTCTTCAAGGACATCAGGCTCAAGGGCTCTCAGCAGTTGCAGTACCGCCTGGAGATTTACAACCTGTTCAACCAGGTGTCGTTCCAGGACATCGACAACACGCCGGTGTTCGACCCGAATACGGGCGTGCAGACCGATACGAACTTCGGCAAGGTGACGTCGTCTCGTAACGAGCGGCGCATGCAGATGTCGATTCGTTACATTTTCTGACGCTGAGGTTCGTGGGTTCGTAGGGTTCGGAGAGTTCGTGGGGTTCGTAGGTTCGTAGGTTTGTTAGGTTCGTGGGCGACGGTCTGAATGGGCCGTCGCCCTTTTTTTCTCTGCCGAGCGTCGTGGTATGTACTCAACGTGAAGCGCAAGCGAGTCGCGCGGCCCACGACGCGCCCGGAGGTGCGCCCATCAGCATACGGCGAATATTTCTGGCTGCTCATCTTCGGCGCGGTGTTCATCGCGTACTCGCCGGCGCTGAACGGCCGCGTGCTGTGGGACGATCTCAGTCACATTACCGTGCCCGAGCTGCGATCGTTCGGAGGGCTGTGGCGCATCTGGACAGAGCTCGGCGCTACCCAGCAGTCCTATCCACTTCTCCATTCAGCGTTCTGGCTCGAGCATCGCCTCTGGGGCGATTCGATGCTCGGTTACCACCTGGCCAACGTTGCCCTTCACTCCACAGCCGCTGTTCTCGTCGTTCTCGTGCTGCGGCAGCTTTCACTACCCGGCGCATTTCTGGCCGGCCTGATCTTCGCGCTCCATCCTGTCTGCGTCGAATCCGTTGCCTGGATCTCGGAACAGAAGAACACGCTTTCGGCCGTGTTCTATCTCGCATCGGCATATGTGTATCTGGCTGGACTCAAGGCCAGCACTACGCGGGCCGATTCGGTAGCGCAGCCCTTTAGGGCTGCCTGGTACTGGCTGGCCTTCGCGCTGTTTGGCTGCGCACTCCTCACGAAGACGGTCACCGCGACATTACCTGCTGCCTTGCTTCTCGTGATGTGGTGGCAGCGCGGCCGTATCGAATGGCGAGATGTGGTGCCCATGGCGCCGTGGCTCGTCGTCGCCGTTGCTGCCGGCCTGCTTACCGCCTGGTTCGAACATCAGATCATCGGCGCACAGGGAGAGGACTTCGCGCTGACTGCCGTCGAGCGCATGCTTCTCGCCGGTCGTGTCATCTGTTTCTATCTGACCAAGTTGTTCTGGCCCGTCAATCTCATCTTTGTTTATCCGCGCTGGACGATCGACGCGTCGAGCTTGTGGCAGTACCCTCTATCCGTCGGGCGCAGTCGCGATAGCGATTGCGCTCGGCATGGTTGCGCGGCCCACCTTCGCGCACACTGGGCAGGTCGCTACGGTAGGCAAGCAGACCGCTTCGGTGGGCAGGCGTGGGCCGCTTGCCGGCTACCTGTTCTTCTGCGGAACGCTCGTTCCGGTGCTCGGGTTCGTCAACGTATATCCGTTCCTGTTCTCGTATGTGGCGGACCACTTCCAATACCTGGCGAGCCTCGGCATCATCGTGCCCGCGGCCAGCGCGCTGACGAGTGCTGCGGCTCATTTGGAGCCGCGGCAACGGCGTGTGTTGACGATCGCCAGCGCGGCAATCGTCGCGATCCTCGGCGTGCTCACCTGGAACCGCAGCGGTGTCTATCAGAATACCGAAAAGCTGTTTGGCGATACGATCGCGCGGAACCCGCACGCGTGGATGGCGTACCAGAATCTCGGCACAGAGCTGGCCGCACAGAACCGCCTGTCCGAGGCGGTTGACGCGTACCAAGGCGCACTGCGGGCCAGACCCGGCTACGCCGGCGCAAAGGACAACCTGGTGCTCGCGCGTATGCGGCTCGGGGATGCCCTGGCCGACAAGCGCGATCGATCGCATGCGGCGATTGCGCAATACGAGGCAGTGCTTCGACTCGAGCCCGATCATTTTCGCGCCCACTACAACCTGGGCACGCTGCTGATGGACGTGCCCGGCCGGCATGCCGAGGCGATCACGCATCTCGAAAGGGCCGCGAAGGTTCAGCCGGACAGCCTCGAAGCCCATGTGAATCTCGGCGTTGCGCTGGCTGACGTCCCGGCCCGCCGGCCCGAGGCGATCGCGCACCTCGAAGTTGCCCTGGCGGGAAAGCCCGACCTGCCCGTGCGCGAGTTGTTGGAGAAGCTGCGAAACGATAGCAATGCCATGCCCCATCCTGGACGTGCTCGATGAGCAAGCGACAGAACGCCGTTCGGGCCACGAAAGCACCATCCCGTGCGGTTGCTTCAACACGTAACTTCGTTCTGTTTTGCTGGGCCGTCGTAGTTCTGTGCCTGCTCTTCAAGCTTCCGAGCTTGCTGTATCCTCGCGTCGAGGGAGATGAGCGCATTTACTGGCAACTCGCTGAGAATCTCGCTCGCACGGGTGACTACTCGCTGCGTGGCAGCGAGGTGCTGAAGGAGCTTTCACCGCACATTTACGATCGGCCACTTTTCCATCATCCACCTCTGTTTTCAGCTCTCCTGGCACTATTTGCGATTGCAGACATGGAGAACGCGGCAGTGTTGGTATCGTGGCTGGGTCATGCGCTCGCCGTCATCGCGGTTGCCATAATGAGTCGACGCGCCCTGATGCGTGATGCCGCTGACCCGTCCATTACCCTTCCGGCGTTCTGGCTTCCTGTGCTGGGCGTGGCTGCCGATCCGCTTCTCATGTTTGTCTCTCGGCGGCTTTGGATCGACAGCCTCCTCTCAGGCCTCACCGCTCTATCCGTAGCGCTGCTGCTGGCCGCCTCCGGACAGCGGCGTCGCCTGACTCTTGCGGTGGCAGGCAGTCTTCTCGGGCTGGCGGCCCTTGCGAAACTGACCGCGTTGATTCTCGTGCCAGTGTTTCTGTTTGTATGCGTTCGCCATGAGGAACCGTGGAAACAGCGCGCGGTGTCCATGATGACAGTGCTTCTTCCTGTAGCGTTGTTCGTCGTTCCCTGGTTGATTGCCTTCTATCTGAAGAACGGCGTTGTTGTTCCTTCATGGGTAAAGCCGGACGCGAGATTGATGGAGCTCTATCCGTTCGTTCGCATCGCCGTCGAGCGTCCTGGGTACTATTACGCGGTCAAGTTGGCTCTCATCATGCCTCTGGCGCTCGTAGCGTTGTGGGTCATCGTTCGAGAACGAGCGATCCGGGTCAATCGCACCGTTCAAGTTGCCGCCCTATGGTTCTTTATCGTGATGGTCACCCTCACGATGCTCGGCCTCAACGGTTATGGGTTTCAGATGCGTCACATCGCTCCTGCCGTAACCGCCCTGTATGTGATCGTGCTCGAGGTGCTCGTCGAGCGCGAGCGACCGTTGCTTCTGATGGTCTCGTGTTTCGCGATGCTGGTGGGCACGGTCACCGGCGCCATGCACCTGCTGGCCCCTCAGTTCGACGAAATCGTCAGCCTGGCGCGTTTCACCGGCCTGCTCGATTACTAATATGAAGCTGCATCGTTGCGCACGGGAATAGTCGAGGAGGCAGAATTTTCTGCACACCGACAGTCGATTGCGTGGCCTTCTATTGCGGTTTTCTGATCGGCGTAGTACGACGCAAAGGCGCAGAGGCGCCGAGAAAACACGCAGCTCAAGAGATTACGAATCCGGCCGCGCGCTGCTTTGAGCTCGATCGCGCGGCTGCCAACGTACTCGAGGCCATCACATCACGGAGATTGGGAGCACGGCATCGACTTCGCGCCCCTGGCGCACAAGAACAAGAAGCGCCACGAATAACAAGAGCCCAGTCGGTCCAGCTGCTCTGTATTCGTGGCGCCTCTTGTTCTTGTGTGAGCCGCATCCGCGGCTCACGAAGTCGATGCCCGGTAGAGGCCGCTCACGCACCCCACAGAGGCCATCACGCTGTGCTCCGACGTCGCGCTCGTCGTGTCGTCGCGTTGTTCGTCGAGCTGATCATCATCGGAGGAA
Source organism: Vicinamibacterales bacterium (assembly GCA_963761975.1). Classification (GTDB taxonomy): domain Bacteria; phylum Acidobacteriota; class Vicinamibacteria; order Vicinamibacterales; family JAMQPK01; genus JAMQPK01. The sequence goes on along the minus strand of CAVXIR010000004.1, from coordinate 2,012,150 downwards.
AACGGGGAGCGCTTCGCTGTTTCCGCCGGCAGCTCTGCGCCTCGGCGTCTCGGCGTCGAGACAAAAAAAGACCTTGCCGGCAAACTACGCACAATCGGAAAACGCTCTAACCTTCTACTCTGATCTTTTGTTACAAGAATCTGCGTCAGTAATTGGTGTGTGAATCGTTGCGACGGACAGATCACAAGTACTTATCTTCTGACCTTCTGGTCTTCTGTTAAGAAGGCTGCGTTAGTACGGGGGCTGTGAGTCGTTGCGACGTACAGATCGAAATCGTTGCGCTTGTCAGCCAAACCGGTCGGATGGCGTGACGAGAATGCGATCACCGAACCCGTTCCGTCGATGGAAGGCCCGATACTGGGCTCCATCCAGACATCATCAGAATCGCCGCTGACCCGCGCAATCGTATCGCGTGTACGATCGTAGAGAAACACGTCCCACAACAGATTGACGTCTTCCTCTCGAACCAGATCGTTCGCCTGTGATTGAAACACGACGAAGCGGCCGTCGGAGGAGAGACCAGGGTTGGCGCTCGAACCATTGGCCCGCCCGCGCCTCACGCTCTTCGTGATGACTCGTGTCGTGCCGGTTTGAAGATCGGCCAGGAAGACGTGGCTGACGTTGCCCGCCGGGCCGACGAACGCGACATACCGGCCATCGCCGCTTATCGACGGCGCCCATCCGGTTCCGACAAGCCTGGTGACGTTCAGCGCGGTGTCGCGCACAAAGACCCTCGAGTCCGGTGAACGAGGACCTGCGAACGCCAGCCTCGTCGAGAAAGCCACGTATCTGCCGTCGGCGCTGACCTCGGGTTTGACGCTCCCGGCGTGAGCTGCGTCGACACCTGGCAGCTCGATGCTGATGCGCCTGGTTTTGCCACTGTGCGGGTCGACCGAATAGATGTCACGGCCGGATGCAAACACGATGATGTGGCCATCGTGGGAGATGGACGGCTGCCGGCCTTCGGCCGCGATGCGAGTGACATTCCTGCTTCGGTCGCGCCACACGATCGACCCATCCATCTCGTAAACCAGGTAGCGGCCGTCGCCACTGATGCCGGCGTGGAAACAATCGATCGCGCCCGTGACGTCTGGGCTTTCGAATGTGACCTCCTGTCGAATCCGATCCAGGACGTACACATCACTCGCATTATCGGTGTCGGCGCCGGCAAGCTGCGCATACGTGATGAACGCGATATAGCGGCCATCAACGCTGACGGCGGACGAAGGGCCGTCGAGTCCGGACCGGTGCATATCGCGTTGATCGACGGTCAGCATCGCGCTCATCACGAGCCCGATGGCCATGGCTTTCATGATTACCGCCGTACTTCCGCGGTGACCTTTCGTCCGATGCGTGTCGCGCGCACAGTCTCGAAGGTTTCAGGAAAGCCCCCGTCTTCGTGGACGCCGGTACGAGGCAGGGCGGCAAGCGCGGCTAGATCAACGCCGTCGAGCTGTTCGATGACGTGTTCGAACTCGTGTGCGATCAACTCGACGACGTCAGTGAGCGGAGAAATGGCGATGTCCGCTACGAGACGGCCGTTCGGCTGGCGCCTCACGTTGGTCGTGGCTCGAAAATCGGATCGCACACGGAGTGGCTCGATCTTGAGATACACAGTAAGCGTGGCCTCTGCGCCAATCCGCAGGCACTGCCGACGGAAGGTCGGAGAGTCGCGCAGCATCGAATCGAGAAGCCCACGATACGCATCCGACACGACAACGTTAGGTGGCGGTGATAGTTGTGTCGGAATGGCTTCGGCGGCGACATATTCACGTACCGACGTGAACGACGTGCGCGCGAGTTCGAATCCGGAATTTGATTGTGCGATTGTGGGACGCGGCAGCAGCAACCACGCGCAGAATGTCAATGCCACCATCGCAAATTGCCGCATGTTGTTTCTCACAGGCGTTAGACGGTGCTCCTGTCGTCTTAGTTGCCCCGTCCCTCGACAAGCTCGGGACGCCCTGAGCATGTCGAACGGGCGCATTCATCCGTAACTACGCCCGGACGGCATCGATGGTTAATCCGTGCGTCAATTGAGTAACGCACAATCGACCCGGTTCGAATGACGTTCGGGTTTAATCGACGTAGAATGCAGGCACACGCATGCAAGACGACGTGGACGCCAGAATGGTTGCAGCGGTGGGTGTATTCGATTCGGGCGTAGGCGGCTTGTCGGTACTTCGGGCCATGCGGCAGGAACTCCCACGTGCACATTTCTTGTACGTCGCCGATTCTGCATATGCGCCGTACGGCGAGCGACCAGCGGCCTTCGTCGCCGGGCGTGCTATCACTATTACGGATTTCCTGGTTCAGCAGGGTGCGAAGGCTGTCGTGGTTGCCTGCAATACAGCAACCGGCGCGGCCGTCGAGGCACTTCGTGCCCGCTTCACGATGCCCATCGTGGCGATCGAGCCGGCCGTCAAGCCGGCCGCCCTGCAAACGCGGTCGCGCATCGTCGGAGTGCTGGCGACAACGGGCACGCTTTCGAGCCCGAATATGAGCAAGTTGCTCGCCAATTACGGGTCGGACGTCGAGTTCGTCATTCAGCCCTGTCCGGGCCTCGCCGATCAGGTCGAGAAGGGGAGGCTCACGTCGGACGATACACGCGCGCTCGTGAAGCGGTACGTGCAGCCCATCGTCGACAAGGGTGCTGATATCCTCGTCCTCGGATGTACGCACTATCCTTTTCTGCGGCCCCTCATCGAACAGGTCGCGGGGCCTGGCGTCGATGTGATCGATCCCGCCGCCGCTGTTGCCCGCGAGTTGCGCCGGCGGCTCGAGACGAGCGGGTTGCTGAACGGCTCGGACGAGGCTGGCGGAGAGCGGTTCTGGACGACCGGGCAGCCCGGCGACGTCGGGCCGATCCTGCGCCAGTTGTGGGGGGATACAGCAGTCGGTACTGTCACGTGCATTGTAACCACGGAGGCCCAATGATGCGTCTGATGCGCTGCGCCGGCGTCACATGTCTTGGACTTGTGGTGTCCCTTTCGATCGCGAAACCATTCGCTGCCGAAAACGCGGAAATTCTCTGGGATCGTTATGGCGTGCCGCATATTTACGCGGCCGATCGCGAATCGATGTTTTATGCACACGGGTGGGCGCAGATGCGGAATCACGCCGACCTGCTCCTGCGCTTGTACGGCGAATCGCGCGGGCGTGCGGCCGAATATTGGGGCGGCGAGGCGAACCTCGAACTCGATCGATGGGTGCAGCTGAATGGCGTGCCCGAACGCGCACGACAGTGGTACGACGCTCAGGACCCGCAGTTCCGCCGTTACCTTGACGCGTTCGCGCGTGGTATCAACGACTTTGCGTCGAAGCATCCGGCCGGTGTCAGCCCGGAGTACCGCGTCGTGCTGCCCGTGTCGGGAGTCGACGTCGTGCAGCATCCTCTTCGCGCCGTTCACTATGGCTACATGGGATCGCGCGCGCGCATGACGAACGAGGTGAACGCCATGCTGCGGTCCGTCAGGGCCGCCGGCATGCCGTCAGTCATGGCAGATGGCACATGGCAGACGGCCGACGGTAATCTCTGCCATCAGCCATCAGCCATCTGCCCTGACAACGAGCTCTCAGCGGGATCAAATACCTGGGCCGTCGGACCTTCGCGATCGGCAAGCGGAAGCGCGATGCTCATCATCAATCCCCACCTCTCGTGGGGAAACACCTTCTATAGGTACATGCAGGTCCACCTGGTGGGACCCGACTATGACCAGGTCGGCGCGCCTCAGGTCGGGTTTCCCGTTGCCGTCGTCGGGTTCAATCGCCATACCGGCTGGGGCCGCACGGTGAACACGATCGACACTGTCGACTTTTTCAGACTGACCGTCAAGGACGGGCAGTACCTCTTCGATGGCGCCGCACGTCCGTTCGAACGCGAGTCGCGCACCATCAAGGTGAAGCAGGCCGATGGGTCAGTGCGCGAAGAGCGGCTCGACATTCGGCGCAGCGTCCATGGTCCTGTCGTCTACGATCAGAACGGCATCACCATCGCCATGCGCGTGGCCGGCCTCGATCGTCCGAAGATGCTCGAGCAGTGGTTCAGGATGGGTGAAGCCCGCACCCTCGAGGAGTTTCAGTCGGCTCTTCGCATGATGTCGGTGCCGATGTGGCACGCCAACTACGCCGACGATCGCGGACATATCATGTTCGTCTTCGACGGGCTTGTGCCCAGACGGCGGTTGCACGACTTTCAGTACTGGTCGGGAGTGGTTCCGGGCGATACATCCGAGACGCTCTGGACCGACTATCTGTCATTCGAAGATCTCCCGAAATCGATCGACCCAGCCAGCGGCTGGCATCAGAACGCCAACGAGCCTCCCTGGCTGATGACGCTTCCACAGGTGGATCGATCCAAGTATCCAGCCTACGTCGCCCCTACGGGTCAGGCGCTGCCACAGATGCGGACGCTGCGGTCGTTGCGGATGATTACCGAGGGGCCCAAAATCACGTACGAACAACTGATCGCGAAGAAGCACTCCACGCGCATGGAGCTCGCCGATAAGGTCCTTCCCGACCTCCTGCAGGCGGCCGCCGGGACCGAAGCGGCGCGCGTGCTCGCAAAGTGGGACCGGCTCACCGACGTCGACAGTCAGGGCGCGGTCCTCTTTCAAATGTTCGTCGATCGCTACTTTTCAGGGGCCAATGGCGGGATGGCCAACAAACTCCGGGTCGCGTACGATCCGGCACGTCCACTCGACTCGGCGTATGGGCTTGCCGATCCCGCGGCGGCGGCCGCCGCCTTGTCTGTGGCAGCCGACGAGTGCCGCAAGCAGTACGGCGCGCTTGATGTGAAGTGGGGCGACGTGTTCCGATTCGCCAGCGGACGCGCCGATTTGCCGGGCAACGGCGGCCCGGGCGGCTCAGGGTTGTTCCGGACCATCGCCTTTACGCGGCAGGAGGGCAACAAGTTCTACGCGGCCAGCGGCGAAACGATAGTATGTGCCATCGAGTTTGCCCGGGCCCAGAGGGCACAGTGCCTGCTTGGTTATGGCAACGCCACCCAGCCCGGCTCGCCGCACCTGGAAGACCAGCTGCCTCTGATGGTGCAGAAGCGGCTGCTGCCCGTGCGCCGCGACAAAAAAGAGGTTGAAGCCGGCCTGGAAATGCGTGAACGTGTTGGCGGGTCCTGAAGGTTGGCGGGTCCGAAGAGCAGGACCCGCCCTACGTACCACGTAGGCCGGGTCTTGCTCTTTAGACCCGGCGGAGAATCGCTCGTGAGAATCATTGCATTCGTATGCGTGGCCACGATTGCGGCGTTCGCGATGGTCAACGCCCAGACGGCGCCGTTCGATCTGGTCATTCGTAACGGGCGCATCGTCGACGGGACGGGCAGCCCCTGGTACCGCGCGGACATCGGGGTCCGTGGCGACACCATCGCGGCCGTTTCCCCATCGATCACAGAAAAGGCGACGCGAGTCATCGATGCGGGCGGGCAGATCGTATCGCCTGGCTTCATCGACGTTCACAATCACGGTCGCGAAAACATCTTCGAGCTGCCGACCGCAGACAACTACATCAGGCAGGGTGTGACCACCATCATCGAAGGACCGGACGGCGGATCTGCTGTCCCCCTCGGTCCCTTCCTGGAGAAGCTCGACGCGCTGCAGAAGTCGATCAACATCGGTTCGTTCGTCGGGCAGGGCTCGGTGCGCGAGGCGGTGCTCGGCCGGGCGAACCGGCGTCCGACGCCCGCCGAGCTCGACAAGATGCGCGGCATCGTCGACGAAGCCATGAAGGCGGGCGCATTGGGCATGAGTACCGGCCTGTTCTACGTTCCCGGTGCCTTCACCCCTATCGAGGAAGTCATCGAGCTGGCGAAGGTGGCGGCGAGATACGGAGGGATTCATATCTCTCACATGCGCGACGAGGCGTTCGGGGTGATCGACAGCGTGAAAGAGACCATCCGCATCGGCGAAGAAGGCGGGCTGCCGACGCAGGTGACCCATCACAAGATTGTGGGCCCGGCCAACTACGGCAAGAGCGTCGAGACCTTGAAGCTGCTCGAAGCGGCGCGCGTGCGCGGCGTTGATGCGACGAGCGATCAGTACCCTTACACGGCATCGAGCAACGCGTTCGTGGCGTCGATGGTTCCGCAGTGGGCGCAGGAAGGCGGGCGCGAACAGATGCTCGCGCGCTTGAAGAATCCGTCGCAGCGCAAGGAGATCGCATCCGAGACGGTGCGCATCATTCGTGAAGAACGAGGCGGGGGCGATCCGAAGAACGTCTTCCTCGCGCACTGCGATTTCGATGCGGCGATGGCGGGGAAGAATCTCGCCGATGTGGCGAAGATGCGGGGCATGGAGCCGACCATCGAGAACGGCGCTGAAGCGGCGTTGTGGATCGTCGAGCAGGGGAATTGCCAGGGCGTCTATCACGCGATGGCCGAGCAGGATCTCGAGCGCATCATGCGGCATCCCGCAACCATGATCGCGTCAGACGGCTGGGTGCAGATTCTCAACCAAGGCGTGCCGCACCCGAGAAGTTATGGAACGTTCGCGCGGGTGCTCGGCGTGTATGTGCGTGAGAAGAACGTGCTGGCGCTGGAAGATGCGATCAGAAAGATGACGTCGTTTCCCGCACAGCGGATCAAGGTGAACGACCGCGGCATTCTGCGGCCGGGCATGAAAGCCGACATCGTCGTCTTCGATCCGGCGCGCGTGCGCGATACCGCGACGTTCGAAAAGCCCCATCAGTATGCGGAAGGATTCTCGTCGGTGATCGTCAACGGACAGGTCGCGTTCGACGGAAAAGCCATGACCTCAGCGCGCTCAGGACGGGTCGTTCGCAGGAACTAACAGGAGAGCTCCTCATCTCCTGATCTCCTGCTAAGGTTTTATTTCAGGGAGGGCATATGAGAAGGCTACATCTGGCGTGGGTCGTCGTTGCCATCTTCGGAATCGTGCTGTTCATGGCCTCGCGCAGCCCGATGAGCGCCTGGCAGGCCGGGGGTGCCATCCCAGTTGACAACGATGACCTCGGCGGCACAGTGACAGGACCGAAAGGTCCCGAAGCCGGCGTCTGGGTCATCGCCGAGACAGGCGATCTGCCGACGAAGTTCGCGAAGATCGTCGTCACGGACGATCGCGGCCGGTATCTCCTTCCGGATTTGCCGAAGGCGAACTACAGCGTGTGGGTACGAGGATACGGACTCGTCGATTCGCCGAAAATTCAGTCTGTGCCGGGGAAGGTCCTCGACCTGAAAGCGGTTGTTGCGCCGAATCCCCGCGCGGCCGCCCACTACTATCCTGCGGGCTACTGGCTCTCGTTGATGAAAGTGCCCGATAAAAGCGAGTTTCCAGGCACCGGCGACATGGGCAACGGTATCTCGCCCAACATGCAGAATCAGGCGATGTGGCTGCGCGGCCTGAAGTCTGGCGGCTGCACCGCGTGCCACGCCATCGGCAACAGGGCGATGCGGGAGATTCCCAAAGAGCTCGGCACGTTCGCCTCGACGACCGCGGCATGGGATCGTCGCGTGCAATCGGGTCAGGCCGGTCTGGGGATGAGCAATGGCCTCAACAACTTCGGCCGCCGTCGCGTGCTGGAGATGTTTGCCGACTGGACCGATCGCATCGCCGCCGGCGAAGTACCTGCCGCGCCGCCTCGCCCCCGCGGTGTGGAGCGCAATATCGTCATCACTCAGTGGGACTGGGCCGATCCGAAATCGTACCTGCACGATTCGGTCTCGACCGATCGCCGAAATCCACGGCTGAATCCGTACGGACCACTCTATGGCGCGCTCGAGCTGAGCTCAGACTACGTGCCGGTGCTGGATCCAAAGACGCACACCGTCAGCCGGATTCCGCTGACCGTGCGCGATCCGAATACGCCGGCCACCAACCCCAAGATGCCGGCATCTTCGCCGTATTGGGGTGACGAGGTCATCTGGACGAGCAAGAACAACGTGCACAACCCGATGCTGGACGAGCGAAACCGGCTGTGGCTCACCTCGGCCGTGTCGCCGTTCGACAATCCGGATTTCTGCAAGGCCGGATCGACACACCCGTCGGCCAAGGTATTTCCTGTCAATAACGCCAGCCGCCATTTACAGATGTACGACCCGCAGACCAAGAAGCTCACGCATATCAGAACCTGCTACGCCACGCATCATCTGATGTTCGGCGGAAGACGCCAATCGCACCTTGTGGACGAGCGGCGGCGGTCAGGTCCTCGGCTGGCTCAACACGAAGATGTTCGACGAGACCGGCGATGAAGTGGCGTCGCAAGGGTGGACGCCGCTCATCGTCGATACGAACGGCAACGGCCGCCGCGACGCCTGGACCGAGCCCGATCAGCCGGCCGATCCCACGAAGGACCGCCGCATCAGCTCGCCGTTTTATGCCGTCTCGCCGGCACCGGACGGCTCGATCTGGGGAACGTCGCTCAGTTTCCCCGGCGCGATTATGCGCGTCATTCCCGGACCGAATCCGTCTGAAACGGCACTCACTGAAATCTACGAGTTGCCGGCCGTGACCGATCCGAAGGCCGACGTGCTCGGCTTCTCGCCACGGGGCGGCGATGTCGATCGCAACGGCGTGTTCTGGTCCGCATTGTCGAGCGGGCATCTTGCCAGCTTCGATCGTCGCAAGTGCAAGGGACCGCTGAACGGCCCGAAGGCGACCGGCCAGCACTGTCGCGAAGGCTGGACGTTCCATGTCGAGCCGCTGCCGCAGTTCAGGGGCGTCACCGACAATGGCAGCACAGAAGGCAGCTACTACACCTGGGTTGATCAGTTCAACACGTCCGGGCTCGGCGCCAACACACCGATCAACACCGGCAATGCCTCAGAAGCGTTGCTGGCCTTCAGCAACAACAACTGGGTTGTGATGCGCGTGCCGTATCCGCTGGGGTTCTACACGAAGTGGATGGACGGACGCATCGACGACGAGAAAGCCGGTTGGAAGGGCAGAGGGCTGTGGGCGACCATCAGCACGCGCGCGCCGTTCCACATGGAGACGGGCAAGGGCACGACGAGCAAGGTGATGCAGTTCCAGGTGCGACCCGATCCGCTCGCGAAGTGATTTGACACGGCCGCACTTGAACAGGAGATCAGGAGAATCAGGAGAATTCTTTTCGAAGAAAAATTCTCCTGGCCCTCTTAATCTCCTAGTAGTCTCCTGTGAAAGTCGATGATCGAGATACGGGATGCTAGGGTTGAGGATGCCGAAGACATGGTGGGCATCCTCAACCCGATTATCGCGGCGCGCATTTACACGGCGCTGGATACGACCTTCTCGGTTGAAGAACAGCGAACCTTCATCTCCACTTTTCCACCGCGCGGCATTTTCCACGTCGCGGTCGATTCCACATCCGGGCGAGTTGTCGGCCTTCAGGACGTGTCGCCGTTCGGCGACTTTACGCACGCCTTCGATCACGTCGGTGTCATCGGCACGTTCATCAACTTGAATCGCCGCCGCGAGGGGATCGCGACGCAACTGTTTGCCGCGACATTCAAGGTGGCCCGGAGGAAGGGCTACGAGAAATTCTTCACGTACGTACGGGCCGATAACGAGCCTGCCCTCCAGACCTACCTCGCCCAGGGCTTCCGCGTCGTCGGCACGGCCGGACGTCACGCGAAGATTGACGGCCGCTATATCGACGAAATCGTGATCGAGAAGCTGCTACAGCCGACTGCCGACTGAGACTGCCGACTGCCGACTGCCGACTGTCGACTGTCACCGGTTACAATGAGGCGGCTCCGAAATGCTTTGGTGGCACTGGCTGGTCATCGGCCTCATCCTGGTCGCCCTCGAGATGGCGGCGTCGGGCGGGTTCTACGTCATTTTCTTCGGCATCGCGGCTCTCGCGATCGCCGGTCTGCACGTCCTCGATCTCGCCGGTCCGGTCTGGGTGCAGCTGGTGCTGTTCTCAGCGATGTCGGTTGGCTCCCTGTTGTTCTTTCGCGGCCCGCTACTGAAGTGGATGAAGCTCGACCAACCTGGCAGGGACGTTGACTCACTCGTGGGTGATATCGCCGTCCCGATGGAAGATATTCCGTCGGGCGCGGTCGGCAAGGCCGAGCTGCGCGGCACGGTCTGGTCGGCACGCAATCAGGCGGCCGCCACGATTGCGCGCGGGCAGCGATGCAAAGTCGTCGATGTGGACCGTCTCATGATTTTTCTCAAGCCAGAAAGTGAGCGCCCATGACCGGTGGTGTCCTCGCGTTGCTCGTCCTCACGTTTCTCGTGCTCATCGTCGTTGCGAAGACGGCGATCGTCGTGCCGCAGCAGAGCGCGTTTGTCGTTGAGCGGCTCGGACGCTTCCATGGCATTCTCAACGCGGGCTTCCACGTGCTGCTGCCGTTCGTCGATGTGATTCGCTACCGCCATTCGCTGAAAGAAATTGCCGTCGACATCCCGGCGCAAGTGTGCATCACGCGCGATAACGTGCAGGTCGGCGTTGACGGAGTTCTGTACCTGAAGGTGCTGAATCCAGAGCGCGCCTCTTACGGCATCTCGGATTATATGTTTGCGATCAGCCAGCTCGCGCAGACGACGCTGCGTAGCGAGGTCGGAAAGATCGATCTCGATAGAACGTTCGAGGAGCGGACCAACATCAACACCGCCGTCGTCAGCGAGCTCGACAAAGCCTCGGAATCGTGGGGCGTCAAGGTGCTGCGCTACGAGATCAAGAACATCACGCCGCCGGCGGATATTCTCGCGGCGATGGAGAAGCAGATGCGTGCCGAGCGCGAGAAGCGCGCGGTGATTCTCACCTCTGAAGGCACACGCGACGCGGCGATCAATACGGCGGAGGGCATGAAGCAGGAAGTGATCAAGCAATCCGAGGCCCGCAGGCTGCAGCAGATTAACGAGGCGGAAGGTGAGGCGGCGGCCATCACGTCGGTGGCGACGGCCACGGCAGAAGGCATTCGGCGTGTGGCGGAGGCCATCAAGCTTCCCGGCGGCCAGGAAGCCGTGCAACTGAGGGTTGCCGAGCAGTACATCGGGGAGTTCGGCGAGCTTGCGAAAAAGGGGAATACGATCGTGCTGCCGGCGAATGTGGCTGATGTTGGCGCCATGATTGCGCTCGCCATGAAAATGACCGGGAAGACTCCGGAGAGTCCGAAGTCATAAGAGTCATAAGAGTCATAAGAGTCATAAGAGTCGAGTCATAGAGTCGGGGAGTCGAAGAGTCGGAGGAGTCATGAGAGTCGAAAGAGTCGTGTTTGCGTTGCTCGCGGCGGCGGTCGTGTCGTTGAGCGCGCAGGAGCGGGTCGATCTCGACACCTACGGCAAAATCCGGCAGGAAGCGACGACACGCTCGCAGATTCTGCGAACGACTCAGGTGCTCACCGACAGGTACGGTCCGAGGACGACCGGCTCACCGAATCTCAAAGCCGCGGGCGAGTGGGCGATCGACCAGCTCAAGTCATGGGGCCTGGAGAACGGCCGGATGGAGCCGTGGGAGTGGGGCTTTCCCGGCTGGGCGAACGAGCGTCTTTCGGCGCACATCGTTTCACCCGTCAAGGATCATCTGGCAGCCGAAGCGCTTGCCTGGACTCCCGGGACCGACGGCCCGGTCAAGGCGACAGCCGTGCAGATTACGCTCCCTGTACGTCCCACAAAGGAAGAACTCGCGATCCATCTCGATGCGCTGCGAAATGCAGTCAGGGGGCGGATCGTGCTCGTCGGCACTCCTCAGCGGGTGCCGGTGACGTTCAACGACGTGCCGGAGCGCTACGATGACAGCGAGGTGCTTCGGATGATCGACACGCCCCCTGCGCGTGGCGGCGGGCGTGGTCAACAGCCTCCAAACGCCCAGCCACCTGCACGACGGCCCCTGACCAATGCACAAATCACGGCGCAATTGTACGAATTCCTGAACGCGAACGGCGTGCTCGTTCGTGTCAACGATGCGGGGCGCGATCATGGACAGATCCGCGCGTTCGCCAACAACACCTACGATCCCGGTAAGGCGATTCCAACGGTGGTTCTCCGCAACGAAGATTACGGCCGCATTTCGCGCCTCCTCGCCGACAAGCACACGGTCGAGCTCGAGTTCGACATCGTGAATCGCACGTATTCCGAGGGGCGAACCAGCTACAACGCTATTGCGGAGATTCCCGGTGCGACCCAGGAAGTCGTGATGCTCGGCGGCCACCTCGACTCGTGGCACGCCGCAACCGGTGCAACAGATAACGCCATCGGGTGCGCGGTGGTCATGGAGGCCGTGCGCATCCTGAAAGCGATCGGCATCAAGCCGCGGCGCACGATTCGTGTTGCACTCTGGAGCGGTGAAGAGCAGGGGCTGCGCGGATCGCGTGCCTACGTTCGCGAGCACTTCGGAAGCTTCGAAGAGCCGAAGCCGGCATTCGCGAGATTCGGTGGTTACGTGAATATGGATTCCGGCACCGGGCGCCCGCGGTTCATGAGCGTGTTCGGTCCGACCGTTGCAGCCGACGTGTTGCGGGATGCGCTTGCACCCCTCAGGGATCTGGGAGTCCTTGGTGCGAACACCATCGCACGGCGGCAGGGTTTCAGCAGCGACCACGGTGCATTCGCCGAAGCCGGGCTCCCCGGCATCCAGGTGGTGCAGGATCCCATCGAATACACCAGCGACACCTGGCACAGCAATCTCGACACCTATGAGCGCATTGTCGAGGAAGATGCGATCAAATCGGCGATCGTCACCGCGGCAGCCGTGTATCATCTCGCCACTCGTGACGAGCTGCTGCGGAGGTTCTCGAAGGACGAGATGCCGAGGCGTCCTCCTCCCCCCGTGCGATGAATCCCGAGGTCGCTCAGCTTCTCGCGATCATCGATCAGGCCTACGACAAGCCATCGTGGCATGGCACCAATCTTCGGGGCTCGGTGCGGCGTGTCACAGCCGCCCAGGCCGCATGGCGCCCGTCTTCGAACCGGCACAACATCTGGGAGATCGTCGTCCATGCGGCATATTGGAAATATGCCGGCGCACGACGTTTCACTGGCGGCACGCGGGGATCGTTCGCGCTGAAAGGCTCGAACTGGTTCGCGCGCCCGATCGACGTCGCTCGGGCGGGTGACAAGGCGTGGCGGGCCGACGTGGAACTGCTCGACGAGATGCATGCCACGCTGCGGCAGGCGGTGCTGCACCTGTCGGGGAAAGATCTCCAACGCATTCCAGCCGGTGCGAAAGTCAGTAATTTTGCGCTGCTCTCAGGCGTCGCGGCCCACGACCTCTACCACGCCGGCCAGATTCAACTGCTGAAACGACTCAATCCCCGGCGCCACTGAAGTTGCGCCCTACGTCCGCCGACGGTCGCGCGGCAGGCGCAACTTAGTTGCGCGTGCGTCGTTCGCTTTAGCGGTAAACTAGGCGCGTTTCTGTCATAAAGGACCTGTTTTGTTCCCGGCGCTGTTTGTGTGTCCTGAGAAGGGGTAGGGCCATGAAAACACGTGTGTGTCTGGCGATTTTTCTCTTCGCACTGGCGAGCGCTGCCGTCAATCTCGCTCCCCTCGACTGGGCTCGGGACGCCGCGGGAGTCATTCGGGCGGCGCAGCAAGCGCCACCTGCGCCGGCAGGACAGGGGCAGGGAGGCAGAGGTGGTCGCGGCGGCGGCGCCCCCCAACAGCCGCCCCCGGTGCCGTCGGTCTCGAAGCGGCCGAACGGCGGTGGTCTCGCCACGATTCGCATGGGGGCTCCCGATAACAACATGTGGTTCGGCTGGCGCGTGGCGATGCCCACCACGGCGCTCAAAGGGATGACCTTTTCCGACGCACTCGCGAAGGCGGATGTGATCCCCTTCGCCTCCGTCGAAGCCTCGAGCACGCAGATCACCAGCTTCGAAGTGCCGAAGCCGCTCGACCAGCGCCTTCAAGCAAACGAGCGCGCCGCCGTCGTCTATCGTCTCCGCGAGATTGCCGAGTCGATCATGGCCTATCGAGTTGACAACATCGGGGCCGACCCCGCCATGCGGCGGCGGGTGTTCGAGTTCGTCAAGTCGATTAACGTGCCGCTCGTCATTACGAGCGCTGATGCGGCGAATCTCGCTGAGCTCGACAAGCTCGCGCAGGAGTTCGAGATCAATGTCGCGCTCGAGAGCAAAGGCGATCCCAAGACTGTGATGTCCATGCTCGAAGGCCGCAGCAAGCGGCTGGGCGTCAGCGCACATCTCGGCGGCTGGGCACAGGCCGGCATCAAAGCCGTGAATGGCTTGGTGTTCGTGAAGGACAGGCTGCTGCACGTGACGGCCTCCGATCGGAGCGCGCTCGGCGCTCGGGGCCGCGTCGTTCCTATCGGTGAAGGCGCTGCTGGGCTCGGCGAGTTCTTCCTCGCGGTCTACGAGCAGGGCATCAAGCCGCTGTCTATTACCGTCGAGTCGACTGGCGCGACTGAAGCCGACATGATGAAGAACGTCGCCGGGTTCGAGCGCGTGATGTGGCCCGCGATGTCGGCCCGTGTGAACGATATGTTGAAGACGGCGGCCGGCCAGATTCGCGGCGGCGATCGTCTCGAAGCCGCGATGCGCGCCGAGATCGACGCCGCCATTCCGCGGGAGGCCCCGGCGAAGCCGGCGCGTCCGCGCAAGCTGCTCGTCACCGACATCCAGATGTACTCGGGCCACAGCACGATCCCGCACGGCAATTACATGATCGAGCTGATGGCGAAGCACACCGGCGCGTTCACGCCGACGTTCAGCAACGATCAGGAGATGTTGAAATATCCGAAGATCAAGGAGTTCGACGCCGTCTTCTTCAACAACGTGTGCGGCATGGTGCACAACGATCCCGAAGTGCGCGAGAGTATCCTGCGCTACATCCGCGAAGGCGGCGGCCTGGGCGGCAATCACGCGGTGACGTACGCGAACCTCAATTGGCCTGAATTTGCCGACATGATGGGCGGCTGGGCGGGGCAACACCGCGTCGAAGAGCAGGTTCTCAAGATCGAGGATTCGAACAGCCCCCTGATGAAGCCGTTTGGCAGCCAGCCGTTCACGCACACCGACGAGTTCTACATCTTCCCGCCGTACTCGCCGTACTCGCGCGAAAAACAGCACGTCTTGATGAGCATCGACGTCGAGAAATCGGATCGCGGATTCGGCGGGCGGTTCAGCGAGCTCAGCACGCGGCCCGATCAGGATTACGGGGTAGCCTGGGTGAAGGGTTACGGCAAAGGCCGCACGTACTTCACGCCGCTCGGCCACACGACGATCATGTACACCGACAAGCGGTGGACCGGTCACCTGCTGGCCGCGATTCAGTATCTGCTCGGCGATCTGCCGACGGACGAGACGCCGTCGGCGAAGGTGAAAAGGACAAATTAGCAAACCGTGAATTCGCAGATTGAGAGATTCACAGATTGGCAGATTCCAGGCATTCACCAATCCGTCGATCAATCTGCGAATTTAATCTACCAATCTACCAATCTGCGAATCTGACAATGCTGAGAGACACCACTCGCCTTATCGCCGTTCTTGTTCTCGTGTCGGTCTGTCTGGCGACACCTGCCAACGCCCAGTCGTGGTCGCCACCGAGCGACGCCCAACGCTGTCCCTCGAAATGGGGTGCAGCAGACGAGCGCGGGTCGGGCAATCACATGAAGCCCGACAGCGTCCTGCGCGCGGCCAAGCTGATTCGCACTGGCGAGACGATCGAGCTAGGGCATGTTCTCAAGACCGACATGCCCTTCTCGGTCGGCCGGCGGTTCGAGATGCACGTCAAGCGGACGAACATGAACACCGGCTCCAACCGCCGCGGGAGTAACGAAGAAATCATGTTCACCGAAATGGGCCAGGTGGGGACACAGTTCGACGGATTCACGCACCAGACGATCGGCGACAGCCTGTACAACTGCGTGAAACTGGACGAGGTAGCGGGGCGTGGGGGATTCACAAAGCTTGGTATCGAGAAGGTCGGCACGCTCATGACGCGCGGCGTCCTCATCGACGTGGCTGCGCTGAAGGGTGTCGAGATGCTGCCCGCCACGTATCCCATTACCGTTGATGATCTGCAGGCGGCGCTCAAGCGCCAGAAGCTCACGCTGCAGCCGGGCGATGCGGTGATCGTCAACACTGGTTGGGGCCGCTTATGGGACAAAGAGGGGGAACGCTACCTGAAGACGAATCCCGGCTTGACGACCGCATCCGCCGAATGGCTGGTCAAGCAGGATCCCATGCTGATTGGCATCGACAACGGCCCGGTCGGCGTCACCCCCGATCCTGATCCGAATCTGAACAACCCGGTCCACCAGATAACGCTTGTCGTCCATGGCGTCCACCTCCTCGAAAACCTGAAGCTCGACGAGCTGGCAGGCAAGCAGGTGTACGAGTTCGCGTTCATCATCCAGCCGCTGAAAATTCTGGGTGCCACGGGGTCGACGGTTGCGCCGGTGGCCATCCGGTGACCGACACGACGAGTAGGTGAATTCGCAGATTCGCAGGTTGGTAGATTGGCAGATTGGAAGGCGTTGATATGAGTCTTAGACGCGTCTTGGCGGTCGCCGTTGCGGGCGGACTGCTGAGTGTGGCGCCCGCTTACCACAGCACTTTGAGCGGACAGAGCGGCCCGCGGTTGTATACCACCTGGAGCCAGCCTGGCGGCAGCATCGAAGGAGCGCAGTACTCAGCACTCAAGCAGATCAACAAAACGAACGTCCATCAACTCGAGTTGCAGTGGTTCTATCCTGCCCCCGGGCCGGTCGGCCGTTTCGCCTTTAGCCCGCTCGTCGTAGACAACGTGATGTATGTGGTTGGGAAGGACAGCGCGGTGTTCGCGCTGGACGCCGTGACGGGCAAGGAAATCTGGCGGTTCGATACCGAGGGCACGCCGACCAATCGCGGCTTCAATTACTGGGAGAACACAGACCGTTCGGATCGGCGCATCATCTTCGCATCACGCAGTTATCTGCAACAGCTCGACGCCCGGACTGGGAAGCCGGTCACCAGCTTCGGCACCAACGGCCTCGTGAACCTGCGTGATGGCCTCGGCCGAACGCCCACGCCGACCGGCGGCGCGCAGTCTGGATCGCCCGGGCAGGTGTGGGGCAACCTGCTCGTGCTGGGTTCCGCTCCTGGCGAAGGGTACAACTCGCCACCGGGCGATATCCGCGCGTTCGACGTGCTGACCGGCAAACACGTGTGGACGTTCCACACCATCCCGCGTCCAGGTGAGTTCGGCTACGAGACCTGGCCGCCCGACGCGTGGAAGACGGCCGGCGGCGCCAACACCTGGGCCGAGTTTGCCATCGACGACCAGCGTGGCATCGGCTATTTTCCGACAGGTTCGCCGACCTTCGATCTCTGGGGCGGCGATCGAAAAGGCAACAACCTCTTCGGCAACACCTTGCTCGCACTCGATCTCCGGACGGGCAAGCGACTCTGGCATTATCAGATACTTCATCACGATCTGTGGGACTACGACCTGGTTACCGGGCCGAAGCTCTTGACGGTGAGGCACAACGGCAAGCCGGTCGACATCGTTGCGCAGGCGACGAAGTTCGGCCTGCTGTATGTGTTCGATCGTGTGACGGGCAACCCGATCTGGCCGATTGAGGAGCGGCCAGTGCCGCAGACTGACGTGCCGGGTGAGCAGTCGTCCATGACGCAGCCGTTTCCGACCCGGCCGGCGCCGTTTTCGCGATTGAAGTTTACCGAAGCGGATGTGAATCCTTACCTCGACGAAGGGGAACGTCAGCGCATCATCGGCATCATGAGGAAGTCGCGCAACGAGGGCATCTTCACGCCGCTCAGCATCACGCAGAGTCAGATTTCGGTGCCCGGTGAGCTCGGCGGTGCGAATTGGGGTGGCGCAGCGGCGGATCCGGAAACCGGCAGCCTCTACGTGCGGTCGTCCGATCAGCCCGCACTGCACGCACCGCTGACGCTTGTGGAAGACAGTGAGGCAGTCAGCCGAATGGCACCGCAGCCACGCTATATCGGCCGTCTCGGGTCAATGTTTTTCGCAGAAAACGGATTGAACGCGATGAGCCCGCCATGGGCGCAGATTACGGCCTACGATCTGAATAGCGGCGACATCAAGTGGCAGGCACCGTTTGGCGTCGTGCCGTCGCTCGCGGCGAAGGGGATTACCAACACGGGCAACAACTATCGCGCGCATCGCAACGGGCCTGTCGTGACGGCCGGCGGCCTCATTTTCATCGCCCACTTCGGCGATCGCACCGTGCGCGCCTACGACAAAGACAACGGCAAGATTCTCTGGGAAAAGAAGATGCCCCCCAATTTCGCCGGCATTCCGTCCGTGTATGAAGTGAACGGGCGTCAGTTCGTGGCGTTCTACGGGAGCAGCTTCGAAAAGCCCGCTGAGGGCAATATCGCGTGGGAGGCCGGAGAGTCCGAGTCGCAGGGGTATTACGTGTTTGCGTTACGTGGATCGAAGTAACGAAAAACGAAAATGGAAAAACGAATAGTGTCGCGCCCCAACGCCAAGCGCCCGAACGTTGCGCTATTCGTTCTTCGTTTTTCGTTCTTCGTTCTCATCGCGCTGGCTGCGCCCAGAGGGCAGCAGCGTGAAGAATGGCCACAGTTTCGCGGTCCGACCGGCCAAGGACAATCGTCAGAAACCAATCTGCCGCTCGACTGGAGCGAGACGAAGAACGTCGTTTGGAGAACGGCCATTCGCGGGCGAGGATGGTCGTCACCTGTCATTGCGGACGGGCGCGTGTGGGTGACGACGGCAGTTGAAGAAGCGCGCGGCGTGTCGTTGCGTGCGTTGGCGTTCGATGTCGAGACCGGCAAAGAGCTTGTCAACGTCGAGGTCTTCCGGTTGCCGAGCGCCGATCTCAAGAATCCCAAAAACAGCCACGCGTCTCCGACCCCGATCGTCGAGAACAACCGTGTGTACCTGCACTTCGGTGGTGACGGCACGGCGGCCATCGATACGGCGTCCGGGGCGATTGTCTGGAAGGGGCGTTTTCCCTACGCGTCGCAGCATGGCGCCGGCGGATCCCCGACGCTTTACAAGGATCTCCTGGTCTTCAGCGGTGACGGCCACTACGAAGCATGGGTGATAGCGCTCGACAAAAATACCGGCAAGGCTCGTTGGAAAACCGAGCGCCGGAAGCCGTTCGACCAGGCGTACACGACGCCGCTCGTGATTTCCGTCGGCGGGCGCGATCAACTCTTCAGCGTTGGCGCCTACCGTGCCACGTCCTACAATCCGGAAACCGGCAAGGAAATCTGGTACGTGCGGTACGAGGATGGGTTTTCCAACGTACCACGTCCGGTCTTCGGCCACGGCCTCGTCTACATTGCTACCGGGTTTCAGGAGCCCGCGTTATTGGCCGTACGGGCCGACGGGACCGGGGATGTGACGAATACCCACATTGCCTGGTCGATGACCCGCGGAGCGCCGTATACGCCCTCGCCGCTGCTCGTCGGCGACGAGCTGTATATCATCAACGACCTCGGAATCGCCACGTGCGTGGATGCGAAAACCGGCAAGCTTCATTGGCAGCAGCGCGTGGGCGGCAACCACTCGGCGTCGCCGATTTTCGCTGATGGCCGGATCTATTTCCTCAGTGAAGAGGGCGTGGCCACGGTCATCGTTCCCGGAAAGACGTTCCAGAAACTCTCGACCAGCGAGCTCAACGGCGCCACCCTCGCCTCGATGGCCGTCGCCCACGGCTCCATCTTCATCCGCAGCCTCACGCATTTGTACAGAATAGGCACCAAATCGCAGTAGTTGCGTGAAACGAACCGAGCATCGTGTTTGCGGAAGCCAACGCGCCTTTTGCGGCGCGATGCTCCTTGTTGCAGCCGTGCAGCATTGAGGCGTCGAATTGACCTACTGCACGTCTTGCATTTGTCGCTGTAGAATGCGCCACAGAGATTGAGGGGAGGCTTTTCCATGAAACGCCTATTCGTGTCTTGCGTGCTCACGCTTGTTCCAACTGTGGTCCTCGGGCAAGCCTCGGCGCCGCCTACGCCCACCGATATCAAACCCGCCAGCATCACCTGCGAGGATGTGCCGTATCCGCATTCGGTGGCCTATCTGCCCATGACGTTGTACGGGCAGGACATCCGGATGGCGTACATGGACGTGCCGGCGCAGGGACAACCGAACGGCAAAACCGTCGTGCTGTTTCACGGGATGAACTTCGCCGGCTTCTACTGGGGTGGGCCAATCGACGCGCTGCGGAAAGAAGGGTTCCGCGTGGTCGTGCCCGATCAAATCGGGTTCGGCCGATCGTCGAAGCCGATCATTCCCTACAACTTCCACGACATGGCACGCAACACGCGCCTGCTGCTGCAGCACCTCAAGATCGACAGAGCCTTCATCGTCGGTCACTCGATGGGCGGCATGCTGGCCGCTCGATTTGCCACGCAGTATCCCGATGTGGCCGAGCGCGTCGTCATCTATAACCCGATCGGCCTCCTCGATCCCCGCTTCGAACGCCCATGGGGCAGCGTGGATGAAGCGTACAAGCGAAATCTGGGCACGACCTATCAGCAGATTCACGCCGGCATCTTCAGGTATTTTTCGCACAATCCATCGGCGTGGAAACCTGAGTTCGACAAGTATCCGAGGATCCGCTACGCATGGACGCTGAGCGCCGACTGGCCGCGTTACGCGATGGTGCAGGCATTGCTCGGCCAGATGACGTATCTCGATCCTGTCGTCCATGATTGGGAGCACATCAAGGCGCCGACGCTGGCGTTCGGAGGAGCCGAGGACAGCCTGGCGGGTCCAGCGAGCGTCTTTCAAGCCCGCATGAAGCACATTGCCGACACTATTCCGAACGGCAAGGGAAAGCTGCATCTCATCCCGGGGCTTGGCCACGTTCCCCATTTCGAGGCGCCGGAGAAAACGTACCCGCCTCTTATCGCATTTCTCAAGGAAGGGCTGACGACGAAATGAATCTCACGAACGCGACGGCGCTGGTGACGGGCGGGTCGAGCGGCATCGGGCTTGCGATTGCCGAGGCATTGGTCGGTGCGGGATCCCGCGTGGCGATAACCGGCCGGGACGAGGACAGACTGAAGGACGCGGCGAAATCCGTTTCCGCCCATCCGATCAAAGCCGACGTCGGCAGCGAAGACGACGTCAAGCGTACCTATCGCGAATTTTTCGACAAATTCGGCCACCTCGATGTTCTCGTCAACAGCGCCGGCTTTGGCGTGCGGCGGCAGCTCGTCGACATGGATCTCGCGAAGTTCGAGGCCATCATCCGGACCAACGTCACCGGCACGATGCTGATGTCGCGCGAAGCGGCGAAGCACTTCATCGAGCGGAAGCGCGGCAATATCGTCAATCTCGCATCCACGGCGGCGCTCCGTGGTGCGGCGAACGGCACGGCGTATTACGGGAGCAAATTCGCCGTACGTGGAATGACCGAATGCTGGCGTGCAGAGCTGCGCCAACACAATGTTCGCGTGTTCCTGATCAACCCGAGCGAGGTGCTGACCAATTTCGCCTCCAACGCCGGCTTCGGCCAGGACGACGACAATCCGACGAAGTTGCAGGCCGAGGACATCGCGCACGCGGTGAAGGCGGCACTCGAGATGAACGACCGCGGGTTCACAACCGAGCTCACAGTATTCGCCACCAACCCCAAGGACTGAACTCCCAAGCGCCTACGGAGTCCGAACAGTCTACGGAGTCTAGCGAGTCCAACGAGTCAGGAGTCGGGAGAGTCGGAGAGTCTTGCGTATCCACGAAACACACATGCGTGAGGTGTTCGCCATTGCGCGCCGCGCGCGGGCGCACGGAAATCGTCCGTTCGGCGCGATGCTGGTCGCCGGCAACGGAGCGATGCTGGCGGCCGCTGAAAACAGCCAGCTGACCGACACACAGATTCTTGCGCACGCCGAGATGAACCTACTGCATCGCGCGGTGAAGGAGTTCAGCCCCGATGTGCTTGCGGCGGCGACCTTGTACACGAGCGCCGAGCCGTGTGCGATGTGTGCGGGCGCGATTTTCTGGAGCGGCGTCAGCCGCCTGGTTTACGGGCTGAGCGGCGATCGTCTGCACAAGCTCAACGGGTTTACGCCGCACATGCTCGTGGCCAGCGCCCGCGATGTGCTGGCCAGAGCCGGGCGCCAGGTCGAAGTGGTAGGACCCGTGTGTGAAGCCGAGGCCGAAGCGCTCTTCGCCGAGGGAGAGTTTTGACCGTGAAGCCGAGAAGGGTGCTGGAAACGGCCGTCTACTGCGACGATCTTGCGAGCACCGCGACGTTTTACACAAACATCCTCGGCACCGAGCCGATGCTCTCCGTCGAGCGGGTTGCCGCATTCGACGCGGGCGAAGGCACAGTGTTGTTGCTGTTTCAGCGAGGCGCATCTGATCGGCCGCTGGAAACGGCGGGCGGGCTCGTCCCGGGACATACCAGCACCGGGCCGGCACATCTCGCGTTTGCGATCGACAAAGCTGACGTTGGTGCGTGGCTCGATAAGCTCGAGGCCCTGCACATTCCTGTCGAAAGCCGCGTCGACTGGCCGCGCGGCGGCCACAGCATCTACTTCCGCGATCCCGACGGCCGGTCGGTGGAGTTGGCCACGCCAGGGACGTGGGCGAGTTACTAAGACGGTTCTGGGTTCTGGGTGCTAGGTTCTGGGTTCCGGTTCTGGGTTCCAGATTCGGAGCAGAACCGGGAACCAGAACGTCGAATGACTCTTTCACCAGAACCTTGAACCGGAACCCAGCACCCAGCACCCAGAACCTCGAACCGCTGTATATATAATCCCCTCAAGGAGACCGACGTGCTCATTAGCCCAGCGCTTGCAAAAGCTTTCAACGACCAGATTGGTCACGAATTCGGCGCCAGCGTTCAGTACCTCAGCATTGCTGCCCACTTTTATCAGCGCTCGCTGACGCTCCTGGCCAAGCTGTTCCAGGACCAGGCCGAAGAAGAGCGACAGCATGGGATGAAATTCGTGAAGTACCTGCAGGACACCAACGGCGGGCTGCAGATTCCCTCGATTCCAGCGCCGAAACCGACGTTTGCATCGGCCGACGAAGCCGTGCAGGCCGCGCTCAACTGGGAACGGGAAGTGACGCGCCAGATTACCGGCCTCATGGATCTTGCCATCAAAGAAAACGACTACCTGGCACAGAGCTTCCTTCAGTGGTTCATCGACGAGCAGCTCGAGGAAGTCGTCAAGATGGAGCGCATGCTGAGCGTCATCAAGCAGTCGGGTGAGAGGAACCTGTTGATGGTCGAGGCGTACCTCGTGCATATCGAGAAGGCGCATTGATAGAACGTCACTACCTGGATGATTCCGTGTTCCAGCTGCGCAAGCTGAAGTCGCAGGCAGACAAAGCTGTCGCGCAGATCGACGATCGCCAGTTCTTCGAGCTGATCGATCCCGATGCGAACAGCATTGCGCTCATCATGAAGCACGTGGCCGGCAACATGCGTTCGCGCTGGACTGACTTTCTTACGACCGACGGCGAGAAGCCGGATCGTCATCGCGACATCGAATTCGAGCAGGAGGGCGGCGATACGCGCGCAGCAATCATGGCGCGGTGGGAAGACAGCTGGCGACTTCTGCTCGACACGATTTCGTCGTTACAGCCCCGCGATCTGGGCAAGACCGTCACCATCCGTGGTGAGGCCCATACGGTGGTGCAGGCGATCAATCGTCAGGTCTCGCACTATTCCGCTCACATCGGGCAGATCGTCCTGCTCGCAAAACACTTCGCCGGCTCCCGGTGGCAGACGCTGAGCATGCCCAAGAAGAAACCACCGGTTCAGGGTTCTGGGTGCTAGGTTCTAGGTTCGCACCAGGTTCTGGGTTCACGCCAGATTCTGGGTTCACGCCAGCTTCTGGGTTCACGCCAGATTCTGGGTTCACGCCAGCTTCTGGGTTCACGCCAGATTCTGGGTTCACGCCAGATTCTGGGTTCGCCGCATTTGTCATAGGGAGGCTCATGAAAACGTTCGTCTCCGTCATGCTGATGGCTCTTGTCGTTTCGGCCGCCTCGATGTATGCGGCTCCGCCGAGCGACCCGAAGGCTGAGAAGGAAGTGATGGCGGCCATGGAGACCTGGAGACAGGCGATGTTGAAGAAAGACGGTGCCGCGCTGGCCAGGCTGTACCACGAAGACATCCGGTACGGACATTCGAGCGGCCTGGTGGAAGACAAGAAAACCGCCGTCAGCCACATCGTGACGACGAAGGCCGACTACGCCTCCGTTGATTTGATCGACACGAACATCTCAGTGCAGGGCAACTTCGCGCTCGTGAACGGGCGCGTGAACTACAAACAAGTCACCGACGGCAAGGCGACCGACGTCAAGCTGCACGTGCTTCACGTCTGGGTGCGGACCCCGCAAGGCTGGCAGATGATCGGCCGCCAATCGACAAGGGACGGATCACAATGAACTTGCGTGTCAGGGCAGAGGGCTGATGGCAGAGGGCAGATCGTGCTCTTTGCCATCCGCCATTTGCCATCTGCCCTGATCCCCGAAGGTCCTCATATCCTGCTATCCCTCTCCACCTCGGGAACGGCTCAAATGGAGCTCCAGTTCCCTGAGCCGCTGCTGTTCCTCCTTGAGCCGTGCCAGCTCGGCCTGGCGCATGCGATCGAAGCCGCCGTCGAGAATGAATCGCACCACCTGGTGAAGCTCCCCGCGATCGAGAAACGTTCCGTGGGCATGGCACGTATCGACAATCGCCCCAGACAGACGTCCGAAATTCTGCCGGTTCATCATTTTTCCGCACTGCGGACAGGGGCGGTACCGCACGCGATCAGGCGCCTTTTGCGCACGATCGGCAGCCGTTCGTGAGTCGGCGCCCTTCTGAACGATGATCGCCTGCTGCTCGCGCTGAGCGCACAGCCGCTCGAACGCAGCTGCCTCAATCCAGGTTCCGTCGCAGCTTGCGCACTCGAGCAGGTCGACGTCGCCGATGCGAATCCAGTGCATGTCCCCCCGGCACGCCGGGCATTTGGTCGAGTGCGGCTGTGCCTCCTCGGATCGGCTGCGCGCTGCGCCACAGGACGGGCAGAACGCGGCGCCTTGAAAGAGCAACGCCATGCACACCGGACACCCGATCGTGGCCAGGCGGGCCTGGCAATACGCGCAGCGGCCGGCATCTGGCGCGGCGGGTGCGCCGCAGCTCGGGCATCGCAGTGTCGCGGCATTGGTCTGCACGACTCGAGTATCGGCGTCTCGCCCTGCGGCCGATAACAGGGGCATGGGGTTGATGGATTTCATCAAGGGCGAGTACGTCGAGATCGTCGAGTGGACAGACGACTCGAGACATACGCTGACGCACCGCTTTCCAGACGCCGACCGGGCCATCAAAAACGGCGCACAGCTGATCGTGCGCGAATCGCAGTGTGCCCAGTTTGTCTATCTCGGCGAGTTCGGCGACACGTTTGCGCCAGGCAAGCACACGCTGACCACCGACAACATTCCCGTGCTCACACGGCTTCGCTCGTGGAAGTACAGTTTCAATTCCCCGTTCAAAGCTGACGTCTACTTTCTCAACACACGGTTGTTCACCGGCAACAAATGGGGCACGACCAATCCGGTCATGATGCCGGACGACGATCTGGGTGTGGCGCGCGTCAGGGCATTCGGCACGTACGACTTCAAGATTGTCGATGCCAAGACCTTCCTTCGCGAGGTGGCCGGGTCGGATCACGACTTCACCGTCGACGAGTTCATCGATTCGATGCGCTCGCGCATCGTGAGTGCGTTCAGCGATGCGATTGCAGCGGCCAAAATCCCGGTGCTGCAGATCGCCAGCCGCTATCGTGAAATCGGCGACGCACTGTTGCCCGTCATCAATCCTGTGATTACCGCAAAGTACGGCCTGCAGCTGTCCAGCTTTATCGTCGAGAACGTGTCGGTGCCGGCCGAAGTCGAGCAGGCCCTCGACAAACGTGCGAGTATGGCGGCCGTCGGCGATCTGAACGACTACGTGAAGTTTCAGATGGCACAAGGGATGGAGAAGGGCAGCGGCGCGGCCGGCACGGCCACGGAGATGGCGGTTGGCCTTTCAATGGCCCAACAGATCATCCAGGCGCAGGGTGTCATCAGCTCGTCCGATCTGTTGTCACCGGCAGACGTGGCCCGCCGTCTCGGTGTGACCGAGCCGGACGTCATCGACATCATCGAATCCGGGCAGCTTCCGGCGAAGAGAATCGGTTTGACCTACCGCATCAAGCGGTCAGACCTCGATGCGTATCTGAACCGCTAGGATCTGCTAGGCTGCCTTCTCGGCAAGATAGCCGAACCGCGACAAGCGACGTTCGGCTGAGAGCCGGTGCACGCACGCGAGAAACCGTTGCAAACCCACGAAATTCTCTTCACCTTCCCGCGCGAGCAGTTCGTCCCGATGTTGCTCGCGCGACACCTGCCACCGCTCCGCGATCACCTCCGCCGCTGCGGTTAGATCCTCGGTCGACAGCAGCGTAAACCCCGCACGGCCGATGAGTCGCTCATTCTCTCCGGAGGGCGCGAAGAGATACCGCCCGATCGAACTGCGGACGGCCAGTTCCTCTTGTGTCACGACACCGGTGACGATCATGGCGTCGGTAAAGAGGATGCGCCCTCCCGGTCGCAGCACGCGGTGCCATTCGCCGAGGACCTCCAAGCGATTCGAGATATGGCACATCGCGTCGTTCGAGAGCACGGCATCGAAAGCGGCCGGCGGAAATGGAAGTGGCTTGCTCGCATCGGCGATGCGAAACGTCACGCGATCGGCGACGCCCTTCGTTGCCGCCAACTGCTCCCCATTTCGCACTCCATGTTCATTGATATCGATGCCGGTCACGCGGCAGCCGCGAGTGGCGGCGAGATACACCCCCGGTCCGCCCGAGCCGCTGCCGACCTCGAGCACGTGGCCCTGCTCGTGCACGTGCACCTGGTCCGCAAATCGAAGCCAGTCGCCAGCGGTCATCCAGCTGCTCTGCCCAATGTCCTCACCAAACGCGTGATGGCGCACCGCAGCTTCGGCGCGGCTGCCGAAGTGTGCGTAGACGTTGTTGTAGAGATCCACCGCCTCGGACGGTGTGCTATCCACGTGATCCTCCTGTGATGGCTGTCAAACGTTCCACTTGAGCCGCGTCGCGGCCAGATGATCGCACGAAACGCGTGCCCTCATTCTGTCGTAAGCTACGTGTCTCATGGCGCGCATCTTTCTCGGCAAGGGCGACGACCCCGTCTACCTCCACGCACAGTATGGCAACCGACACGGACTCGTCGCGGGGGCGACGGGTACCGGCAAGACCGTCTCGCTGATGGTGCTGGCTGAGGGGTTCTCGCGCCTCGGCGTACCGGTCTTCCTGGCCGATGTCAAAGGGGACGTGGCCGGCCTGGCGATGCCTGGAAAAGGAGGGGAGAAAATTGCGCAGCGCGTCGCCCAGATCGGGCTCGACGGTTATGCCCCCGAAGCGAACCCCGTCGTCTTCTGGGATCTCCACGGCGGATTGGGCCACCCCGTGCGGACGACGATTAGCGAGCTGGGCCCGACGCTGCTCTCGCGCATTCTGGACCTCAGCGCGGCACAAGTAGGGACGCTCGAGATCGCCTTCAAGCTGGCGGACGATCGCGGGTTGCTGCTGCTCGACCTTGACGATCTGCGGGCATTGTTGACGTTCGTTGCCGACAACAAGAAAGAGATTTCCTCGAGTTATGGGCTCGTGAGCACGCAATCGGTAGCTGCCATTCAGCGTTCGCTGCTCTCGCTCGAGCGGGAGGGCGGTACGGCGCTCTTTGGCGAGCCGGCTCTGGAGCTCGTCGACCTGCTTCGCACCGATCTCAACGGCCGCGGCATCATCAACGTGCTGGCCGCCGATCAGCTCATTCTCAAGCCGCGTCTTTACTCGACCTTCCTGTTGTGGCTGCTCTCGGAGCTGTTCGAGAATCTTCCCGAAGTCGGCGATCTCGACAAACCGAAACTGGTATTCGTCTTCGACGAGGCGCACTTGCTGTTCGACGATGCGCCCGAAGCGTTGCGCGATCGTATCGAGCAGGTCGTCCGCATCATCCGGTCGAAAGGCGTCGGCGTATATTTCTGCTCGCAGTTTCCCGACGACGTGCCCGGAGAAATCCTCGGACAGCTCGGCAACCGCATTCAGCACGCGCTGCGGGCGTTTACGCCGCGCGATCAGAAGGCGGTTCGGACGGCGGCAGAAACGTTTGTTGCGAACCCGAAGCTCGACGTCACGCAGGTGATTTCCACGCTCGCCGTTGGCGAAGCCCTCGTGTCGACACTCCAAGAGAATGGCGTGCCGATGCCGGTGGAGCGCACGCTCATCGCGCCACCGCGCGCGCGCATCGGCGCGATTACCGGCGACGAGCGCGCGGCCGTGCGCTTGCGCAGTCCGATTGGCACGAAGTACGACACGACCGTCAATCGGGAATCGGCGTACGAGATGTTGAAAGCTGCAGCTACGGGTGCGAGAGGTGCGGGAGGTGCGATAGGTGCGGGGGGTGCGACAGGTGCGGGAGGTGCGACGGGTGCGGGAGGTGCGACGGGTGCGGGAGGTGCGACGGGCTTGCCGCGCCGAAGCGCCGAAGGCGCGGAGGCGGGAGGCTCGGCGGTGAACGACTTTCTCTGGGGGACCAAGCGCCGCCAGGGCATGGTCGAGACGATGGCCAAACAGGCGGCGCGTACAGTCGGCAGCCAGCTCGGGAGGCAGATTCTGCGCGGCGTGCTCGGTGGGATCTTCGGTGGGCGACGCTGATTAATAACAAATCAGGACATCACTTCTAACCTCCTGACCTCCTGTGTTCAATTCTATGAAGTACGACGAGCTCGAGACAGAGCGCCTCAAGTTGCGCATGTGGCGCGAGAGCGATATCGACGCCTATGCCGAGATGTGCGCCGATCCGCTCGTGATGCGATATCTGGGTGCGGGAAAGGTCTTCACGCGGCACGAGGCGTGGCGCAGCATGGCGGTCTTCATCGGCCACTGGTACCTGAAGGGATACAGTCATTGGGCCGTCGAGGAAAAAGCGAAGGGAAAAATGATTGGGCGCCTCGGCTTCTTGAACCCCGAAGGCTGGCCGGGCTTCGAGATCGGCTGGACGTTGGCGCGGCATGCCTGGGGCAAGGGCTATGCAACCGAAGGGGCAAAGGCCGCGCTGCAATACGCCTTCGAAAAGCTCGACCAGCCCCACGTCATCAGTCTGATCCATCCCGACAACACGCCTTCGATGAAAGTGGCTGAGCGCATCGGCGAAAAGTTCGAGCGTAAGGGCAGGCTGTTAGAGTGGGATGTGCTGATTTACGGAATACACCGTCCATGACCGTGCTGTACTTGCTCGACTGATCCCGTATGCTGGACTGAGGAGGCTCGCCGTGTCAGACAAGGCCCGCAAGCAACTCATCGATGGATTGAACCAGGACCTGCAAGGAGAATTTCAGGCCATCATCATGTATCGCCTCTACGCGAGCATGGTGCAGGGTCCCTATCGGCAGGAACTCCGCACGTTCTTCGCCAACGAGATTCCCGAAGAGCTCGCGCACGCGCAGATGCTCGCCGACAAGATTTGTGCACTTGGCGGCACTCCGGCGTCGACGCCGGCTCCGGTGAAGGTCGTCGCCGACGCCAAGGCGATGCTGCAGGCGGCCTTGGAGGCCGAGCTCGAGACCATCGAACGCTACGTCAAGCGTCGTAAGCAAGCCGAAGACGTTGGCGAGCCCGGGCTTGCAGCGGAGTTCGACACGCTGCTGAGCGACGAGTCGAACCACAGGGACGAACTGCGACAGATGCTCGCGCGGTGGCCCTAAGACCGGACGGTTCTGGGTTCTAGGTTCTGCGGTTCTCGGTTCTGGTTCCGGGTGCCGGGTTCGGTTCCGGGCGTGGAATCTTGGAACTCATAACTGGCCCGGAGCCAGAACCTGGAACCCAGAACCGGAACCCAGCACCTAGCACCCAGAACCCGGAACCTCGATGATCTCGCTCCGGCACCTGTACTTCGAATTTCCGCGACGATTCTGGATCGTCGTGGGCGTGCACTTCATCGACAAGATCGGTGGCACGATCGTCTTTCCGTTCTTCGCGCTCTACATCACGCGCAAGTTCAGCGTCGGAATGACCGAGGCAGGTGTTCTGCTGGGACTCTTGTCGCTGGCGGGGATGGTGGGATCGGTCATCGGCGGAGCGTTGACGGATCGCCTGGGAAGGCGAAAGCTGATTCTATTTGGCCTCGTTGCGAGCGCGCTGAGCGCGCTGACACTGGGTTCGGTGAATCAGTTTGCGTGGCTGTTTCCCGCTGCGGCGCTCGTCGGGCTGTTTTCCGAGGTCGGCGCGCCCGCGCATGCCGCCATGATTGCCGATATCCTTCCAAAGGATCAGCGTCAGGAAGGCTTCGGCATTCTTCGCGTGGTCGGCAACATGGCATGGCTCGTCGGCCCCACCGTTGGCGGTTTTGTGGCGCGCTCCTCCTTTTTCGCGCTGTTCGTCATCGACGCCACGATGAGCTGCATCGTCGCTGCGCTCTTCTACTCGTTCATGTCGGAAACGAAGCCGGAGCCGCACGAGCACGACCGGCAAGAAGGCTTCCTCGAGACGTTCAGAAACTATGGAATCGTGCTGCGCGATAACGCGTTTGTCGCGTTTCTGGTTGCTGCCGTGCTGATGGGGATGGTCTACATCCAGATGTACAACTCTCTGTCGGTGTATCTCCGCGATAACCATGGCATCGAGCCTCAGGGCTACGGATTTCTCCTCACCGCGAGCGCGATCACCGTCATATGCTTTCAGTTCTGGACGATGCGCGTCATCAAGATGCAGCCGCAGTTTCTGATGATGGCGCTCGGCACTGTGTTCTATCTGATTGGGTTCGGCATGTTCGGCATCGTGTCGGCATACTCGTTGTTCGTGCTCGCGGTGGTCATCGTTACGATCGGCGAGATGATCGTCATGCCGACAAGCCAGGCCCTGGCCGCCGGGTTCGCCCGGTTGGACATGCGAGGCCGTTACATGGCGGTCTTCGGGTTGTCTCACAGCGTCCCGGCTGCAGTCGGGCCGCTTGCCGCTGGATTGGTGCTCGACAACTACAGCCCAAACCTTCTCTGGCATCTCGGTGCCCTATTGTGTGCGCTATCAGCGACGAGCTTCTACGCGCTTCACGTACGACTGGGCGCACAGCCAAGATTCGCGCCAGCCCCCGCCCGCGTCGAGATCCCGCCAATGGCGATGGAGGCGGATCATGGGTGATATGGAAATCAGTCCGATCGCTCACGTCATTCAGCTATCGGTTGCGCCCGTGTTTCTGCTGTCGGGTATCGGCGCGATTCTGGCCGTGATGACGAGCCGACTCGGCCGCATCATCGATCGCGCGCGGGTGCTCGAGGCCAGGCTCGAGGACGTCGCCTCCGATCGCGTTCCGACGTTGGAAGCGGATTTGGAGTCTCTGATTCGCCGAGCGAAGCTCATCGGTCCCGCCATCACGCTGTGCACGGCGACCGC
This sequence comes from Vicinamibacterales bacterium, assembly GCA_963761975.1. Classification (GTDB taxonomy): domain Bacteria; phylum Acidobacteriota; class Vicinamibacteria; order Vicinamibacterales; family JAMQPK01; genus JAMQPK01. Next base: position 1,980,832 of record CAVXIR010000004.1, on the reverse strand, counting down.
GCTTCTCGTGTGCACGGTCATCGCCGTGCTTTTTCTCAGCGCGTTTCTGCAGTTTGACGCGTCTGTTGCGGTCGCGCTGCTCTTTGTCGCCGCGATGCTGGCGTTCTTTTTCGGTCTGTTGTGGTTCCTGAGAGAAATTCTCGTGGCAACGAGCAGTCTTCGAATCGGGGCGCGGCACGTTCACGCCCGGACGAAGTGACAAATGGGTCGCTCGATTCTGATACTCGTGTTCGTGCTGACAACAGCCGTGGCGGCGCAGCCGAGGGTCACGCTGCCGAAGGGCGTCAAGAGCGTTTCCTTCGGGACGGCGCACCGATACTTCGGGCCGGGCAAGGAGATGTGCGTCATCGTGTACCCGCTGCCGAGTGCAGTGTTCGAGCGTGGCATCACCGAGCTGTCATATGCCGTCGAGCTCGAGGCGCAAAGCGTGAAGAAGGCATCTGCGCAGCTGGTTGGCGAGACGCCGCAGCCCTTGAGGTCGGTTCCCTGCAATGTGTTCACGCCCGTGCGCGGCGGCTTCAGCCAGACGCAAATCGGAAACACGATCTCGCGGATTGACAAAGGTCCGCTCGCCTCAGGCGTTTACAAACTCCGTATTTCCGTCGACGGACAGTCTGTGGACGTGCCTTTCAGTGTCAGATGACGCTGTATTCCGTCATGGCAGATGGCAAAGGGCAGATGGCAGACGGTACTCTCTGCCATTTGCCCTCTGCCCTCTGCCCTCTGCCCTGACACCAACTGACTGCCGTGTATCCCAGCGCCCTTCTTCTCGATCTCGACGACACGATTCTCGATGACAGCAGCCTGGTCGGCGAATGCTGGCACCAGGCGTGTGCCGCTCATGCGAATCGATTTGCGCCTGTTGCCCCCACTGTTGTCGCAGACGCTGTTCAAACAGCGTCGCGATGGTACTGGGGCGATGCGAAACGACATCGCTCGGGCCGTCTCGAACTCGAAGCTGCGCGGCGCGAGGTCGTGAAGCTCGCGCTCGTGAAGCTTGGGATCGAGGACGTATCGCTCGCGACGGCCATCGGCGACGCGTACAGCCATCAGCGCGACATCGGCATGGCGCCGCTGCCCGATGCCATCGACACCGTGCGTTGGCTTCGCGACTCGGGCCGGCGACTTGCGCTTTTGACCAACGGCGCTGGGCCGGCGCAAAGGAAGAAGATCGTTCGATTTGGCCTCGCCGAGCTCTTCGACGTCATTCTTATCGAGGGCGAGCTGGGCTTCGGCAAACCTGACGAGCGCATCTACCTTCGCGCGTTAGGTGCGCTTGGCGTGACCGCATCAGAGGCGTGGATGGCGGGAGATAACCTCGAGTGGGATGTCGCTGCGCCGCAGCAGCTGGGCATCTCGGGCGTCTGGATCGATGGACGCGGCCGTGGCGTGCCCACCAACGGTGACGCACGTCCCGACTACATCGTGCGGTCGCTCGCGGAACTGCGCTCGTTGATCGCACCGCGTGTTTGATGTATGGTCCAGCGATCGTCAAATCGGACCAGCGGCGTGGCGAAGAAAATCCCGTGCATCGGATGTGGTGCGCGTGTTGCTGAAGGCGACGGTCCGGCGCACCGCTACATCGGTGCGTCTCCGGGTTGCTGGGCTCTATACGGCGAGGTGCTCGCGCGCGAATACACCGACCCGCGTTATGGCAGCGCTCATCAGCTGACCGTCGATGCGTACGCCGCCCAGCACCCCGGCACGCCGTCGCCGCAGTCTATCCAGTCGGTGACGATTCATCTCGTTGGCCTCTACATCGTCTTCGAGCTCGGCCGGACGCCTCAGCAGGCAGGCAGGACCATCCAACGCGCCGTTCAGCATAAGAAAGACTTCATCTGGCTCGATCCTCCAACCTCACTCGGCAGTATGACCATCGTCGATATTCACGCCGCGAAGGATCATGCGGAGCACAATGCGCTCGTGCGCGCATGGGCGATGAGCGTCTGGAAAGCCTGGGAGCGGCACCACGCGATGATCCGCCGATGGGCGTAGTGGGAAACGACCCCTTTCTCCGGTCTTTGCTGTAGCATAGGCGCCATCAGCAGGAGCGACCTATGAACCGTACCAGGGCCTCTGTCCTTCTCGGATCGGCTGTCTTCATCGGTTTCACCATTGCATCGCTGGGCGGCCAGCAGGCGCAGCCCACCGGTATATACACGGCAGCGCAGGCGCAGGCGGGTCAGACCGCGTATGCGCAGCAATGCGCGGGGTGTCACGGGCAGGATTTCAGCGGATCCGCCGACGCACCGGCCTTGCGGGGCGGAGACTTCCGGACCAAGTGGGGGCCGCGCGCGACGAACGAGCTCTTTACGTATCTGGTTCAGACGATGCCGCCCACCAATCCCGGTGCGTTGGGCGAAGAGGGGACGCTTGCCGTCACGGCGTATCTTCTCCAGATCAATGGCGCGCCTGCGGGCACCCAGCCGTTGACGCCTCGGAATGAGACGCCGCTCGGTACTCTCATGACCGGCCAGGCTCCGGCGCCCGCGCGAGCGGGTGGCGGAGGTGGCCGTGGTGGCGGGGCACTCCCGCCGGTCGTCGGTGCCGGCACGGCCGCGCGGGGCCGCGGTGGTCAATCGAATCTGGGCGTCACCGTTCCGGGCGAAGTACGGAACTACGTGCCCGTCACGCCAGAGATGCTCAGGAATCCACCGCCAGGCGACTGGCTCATCTTCCGACGCAACTACTACGGACAGAGCCACAGCCCGCTGAATCAGATCACGCCCGCGAACGTGAAGAATCTTCAGCTGCAGTGGGTGTGGGCGATGAACGACTCAGGTGCGAATCAGACGACGCCGATCGTGCACAACGGCATCTTCTATCTGGCCACGCCCAGCAACATCGTGCAGGCGCTCGATGGAAAGACCGGAAGCCTCATCTGGGAAACGAAGGCCGGCCCCGACCAGGCGCCCGGATATGGCGGCATCCGCAGCATTGCGATCGCCGATGACAAGATTTTCCTGCCGGCGAGCAATGCCACGATGGTGGCGATCAGCGCGCGCAATGGAGAAATCTTGTGGTCCACTCCCGCATCGCCCGAGGCCACCCGCGTCAACACGAGTGGTGCGGTCGTGATTGGCGACAAGGTGCTCCAGGGATTGACCGGATGCACGCGGTTTGACGGCGTCGGCTGCTTCATCAGCGCATACGACACGAAAACCGGAAAACAGGTTTGGCGCTTTTATACTGTTCCGCGCCAGGGTGAGCCCGGTAGCGAGACCTGGGGCAATTTGCCGATGACGTTCCGGGGTGGCGGCGATACTTGGATCGCCGGGAGCTACGATCCGGATCTCAACCTCACGTACTGGGGCGTTGCGCAGGCGAAGCCCTGGAACTTCCTCAGCCGAAAACTCACGCTACTCGACAAGACCCTCTATGCGAATTCGACGGTGGCGTTGAATCCGGATACGGGGAAGCTCGCGTGGCACTACCAGCACGCTCCTGCTGAATCATTCGATCTCGACGAGGTGTTCGAGCGCGTCCTGGTGGATATCGGCGATCAAAAAGTGTCGTTCAGCGCGGGCAAGACCGGCGTGCTGTACAAAGTCGATCGACGAACCGGCCAATATATCGCCCACAAGGAAATGGTCTACCAGAACGTCTACGATCGCATCGATGCGAAAACCGGCGTGCCAAGCTATCGTCCCGACATCCTCGAGATGCAGATCGGCAAGCCGATTTTCATCTGTCCCAGCACGGCCGGCGGGAAGAACTGGCAGGCGATGACGTACTACCAGCCTGGCGGTCTCCTGATTGCGCCACTCAGTCAGTCGTGCATGGATTTTACGGCACAAAACGTCGCACTGACGGAGGGCGGCGGCGGATCGGGCGCGGACCGGGTCTTCAAGCATGCGCCCAACAGCAACGAGCAGACGGGCAAGCTCGGCGCGTACGACGTCCGGACGATGCAGGAAGTGTGGAAGTTCGAGCAACGCGCTCCGTTTCTGACTGCGGCGCTCTCGACCGCGGGTGGCCTCGTCTTCATCGGCGACCTCGATCGTTACGTGCGGGCGCTCGACGCAAAAACCGGTCAGGTGGTGTGGCAGACGCGTCTGGGCACGTCGGCCCAGGGCTATCCAATCAGTTTCAGCATCGACGGACGGCAGTACATTGCGGTGATGTCGGGGCTTGGCGGCGGCAGTCCGCGGAATGTGCCGGCAGCCATCGTGCCGGACATCAAGATTCCGCAGAGTGGACAGGCACTTTACGTCTTCGCGTTACCGGATAGTAAGTAAACAGACCGGTAACGCTCGCTCTCTGCCGTTTCCGTACGTAGGGCGGGTCTTGCTTGGGCGCCGAAGCCCGTGGGGCGAAGGGCGGCCGAGACCCGCCTTTGGTGTTGTAGTACGTAGGGCGGGTCTTGCTTTTTAGACCCGCCTTAGCTTTTTTCAGGAGGAACTCATGAGGAGGAAAGCTCTCATCGCCGGTGTTGCCGTGACGTTCGCGGCGATCCTTCACGGCCAATCCGGATCCACAGTGACACCCGACGACTACAAGCGCTGGCGCACCGAATTGCGTAACTGGGGACGCTGGGGGCCGAACGATCAGAAAGGCACTGCCAATCTCATCACGGAGAAGAAAGTGCTCGAGGCCACGCGTCTGGTGCGGAGTGGCATCGTCGTCTCGATGGCAGGGCCGGTACCGCAGGCCGAAGCGAAAGACGTCGGACCCAATCAGGTGTTTCGCCGCACGACCAACAGCATCGGACCGAACACGACCACCGATACCTATCAGGTCAGCTATCACGGGCTGTCGCTCGGACACACGGATGCGTTCTGCCACTTCTTCATGGACGATCAGATGTACAACGGCTACTCCGTGAAGGAGAACATCACGCCAGAGACCGGCTGCAAACAAGGCAGCATCATGGGCCGGCGCGACGGCATCGTCACACGCGCCGTGCTGTACGACATGCCGCAGCTGAAAGGCGTTGACTGGATCGAGCCAGGTACGCCGATCACACGCGCCGATCTCGAAGCGTGGGAAAAACGATCGGGCGTGCGCGTTGGACCCGGCGACGTGATTGTGCTCTACGTCGGCCGATGGAAGCGGCGTGCCGCCATGGGGCCCTGGTCGGGCCAGGTCGCCGGTTTCTACGCCGACGCGATCCCGTTCTTCAAAGCGCGCGACATCTCATTTGCCGCGCACGACATGAACATGGACTGGAACCCACGGCCGGGCTGGGGGGCCGAACAGGGCATTCCCGGCAATCCTATCCATCACGCGCTCCTCGGCTGGCTCGGTGCAGGCATTGTCGAGAATCTCGATCTCGAGAACCTCGCCGCCACCGCGCGCAAACTGAAGCGATACGAATTCATGATGACGTTCGCGCCGATCCCCGTGGAAGGCGGGTCGGGATCCCCGGTCAATCCGATCGCAGTTTTCTGATCGCAAGAACTCGACACAGAGGCACAGAGACACAGAGAAGAAATTTTCATCTTTCTGGTCTGTGCCTCGTTTTTGTTCCGATTTCGGCCGGCCCGACGGTTGCAGATCCCAGTCGGGCATGGAACCTGAATCGCTGAACGACCTTTCATATCGCATCATCGAATGCGGCATTGAGATTCATCGCGCACTTGGTCCGGGTCTGCTTGAAAGCACCTACCGCAAGTGCATTCGGCTTGCGCAAGCTTGGCGTCTTGTCCGAAAGGCTTGTGCCGGTGCGTTATAAAGAGCTGGTTCTTGACGCCGGTTATAGGCTCGACCTAATCGTGGAGGACACCGTCATCGTCGAGCTGAAGGCGATCGAGACTGTTCTTCCAGTTCATCGTCAGCAGGTGCTCACTTATCTAAAGCACGGTGACAAACCGCTTGGCCTCCTGTTGAACTTTAACGTCGAAGTGCTTACGAAGGGTGTGAGCAGAATCAAGAACGGCTATTAGATCTCTGTATGGACGAATGTCTGTAATCTCACTTTTTTGACAAGAAATTCATTGCTGCGATCTGTGCAGCGAGGCGTGAGGATTTCTGTGAGGTCGTCATGGCGGGGCACTCGGTGCACGTGCATCGACTTCGTGGGCCGCGTAGGCGGCCCACACACGAACGAGAAGAGGCCCGAATACAAGAGCAACTGAGTTCCTGGCTCTTGATATTCGTGCCTCTTCTCGTTCGTGTGCGCCGAGGCGCGAAGTCGATGCCTGTTGTCGAAACCTCCGTGTTGGTGGGCCGCATGACGGCAGTGGCTTTCGGGACTCATTCGTTTGCGGCGCAGTGCGGGTAGGTCGAGCCGGAGCGCAGCGTCGGATGACACACACTACCAGCGCACAACAGGCGCGGTCACGTGAGAATGATCCATGCTTACAGGCTCAGAGCTTTTGTTCTGATTTTATGTGCCAGGCAGGGGTACGTTTTCAGTGAATATCGCTTCGTCGCGCGTCGTCGTGTTCTTCGTCGATCGGATCGTTGCCAGAGGATACGTTTGAGTCTTCTAGTTGGTTGGTGACGCTGGGCAGCTCTGTGTCTCTGTGCCTCTGTGTCGAGCTTGTCGTACACAAAAGAGGGCAGATGGTTTCGCCACCTGCCCTCTGGCTTCGTGTCCTCGTGCCTTCGTGGTCAGAACTTGTAATTCAATGCGAGTCTCGGGAAGCGTCCCAGCATGATCGTCGTCGCGTTGCCGAGGCTGGCTCCAACGTTGTTGTTCGCCGCGCGAATCGCGTTGGCATTCAATACGTTGAAGATGTCGACCTGGAACGTCAGCACCTTGTTGTTGAGCCGGAAGTTCTTCTTCACGTTCAGGTCGAGCTGGTTCCAGCGATCGTAGAAGATGGTGCCAGGCTCGTTCAGGATGAACGTCTCGGTCTGCGTGCGCACTCCGCCCGGGAACCGGGCGGCTTCCGGCGCCCACTGAATGATGCGCTCCTGACCGCCGTAGCTCTGCAGGACCACACCGATGTCGATCGCGTAGGGGAATGTGTAATTTCCCGCCAACTTGAATTCCTGGATGAACGGGTAGTTGAACTGTGTCTGATCGCAGTAACGGCCTCCCAGCGGCGCATCCACACCTGTGGTGGCGGCCGTCGGGTTGAATTGTCCCGTCGTCGTCGGACCGTTCGGGTTGTCGTTGTTGTCGCACCACCGCTGCAGCGTGTGCTCCATGGTCCAGCTCCCGAATAGCATCGCGCCGCCCGGAAGTCTCACGTTGAACGACGTCTCGAAACCGGTGTAAAGCGTGTCGTTGGTCGTGTCGCTGCGATCGACCACGCCGACGTTGAAGACGCCCAACTTGGCCGGGTTCAGGTTGTAGACCGGAACCATCTCTCCCGCCTTCAGGACGGCAGCGACGTCAGGATCTCTCGAGACATCCGGCATGGGCGTCTCGAACCGTGTGTAATCGGTTTCCGCGATGTTCAACCGATCCTGGAAAGCCAGATCGGCGATCTTGCGCTTGTAAAACATCGCGCCGACGGCCAGGCGCGGCGACACCTGGTGCTGCACGCCCGCCGTGAACTCGTCGTTGTACTGGCGCTCGAGATTCAGCGGCTGGCGATCCGGCCTGTTCGGGCTGGAAAATGTCCCGCTGCTTGGGCTGGTTCCGATTTCATTGTCCTGGGCAACGCCGTCGCAATCGGTCGGAAGGACACGGATGCCGGGGCAAGTGCCCGCAGATCCGGACGGGTTGTTCGTACCGGTAAGCAGATTGCGGTCGAGCCACGTGCGAAGCTCGCTGCGCTCGCCTGCTCTCCCATATGCGTTTGCCGCGATGTCGCCGTCGTAATTGCGGTAGTACTTGCTCCAGCTGCCTTTCACTGCAGTGCGGCCGTCACCGAAGAGGTCGTACACCGCGCTGAACCGCGGAGAGTAGTCGGCCCCGAAGTCGATAAGGCCCTTCTCTTCCTCGATGAATCGGGCAGGTGCGAACCGACCTGCCGCCATGCTGCTTTCATACATGCCGGTTTCGACCCACTGGACGCGCAGGCCGGGGTTGATCGTCAGACGTTTGATTGTCCAGCTGTCCTGCACGAAGATGCCGACGTCGTACGCGACATAGGCCGGCTGGATAACCGGATTGTTGAAGACCTCGACCTGCGTCGGCTGGTTGTTGGTGTAGCGCTGCTGAAGGTGACCGTTGCGCGTGTTCTTACGCTGGCGGCCGGGTCCCCAGTCGTTCTCGATGCCGAACTTGATGTTGTGAGACCCGGTGACGTACGAGGCCATGAACTTCGCCTCGTTGTGGACGCTCTCCTGGCGCTGCTCGCGCGTCGCGTTCCAGCCGGTACAGCCGTTAGGCGGAGGCAGGAGCGCATAAATGCACTTGTCGGGGAAATTACGGTTGAGCGCCGTGTCGGTTGTCGGCGCTGTCGCATACCACTCCGGCGTGAACGGGAAGTCGTGTGCAGTCCCTGCCGGGGTGCCCGACGGGCTGCCGCCCCTCCAGTAGAACTCGGCAAAGGACCAACCGGCTTCGACGAGCCACTTGCCGCTGACCGGTGCGGTCAACTTCATGTTGCCGATCGCGTGGTGCGCATTGCGCGGGTCGCGCTGTTCTCCGGCGCGCGGGTCGACGCCGGCGCCAATCGAATGCCCCTTCTTGTGCCACCACCGTTCGAGGAACCCGGCGATTTTATACTTCTCTGCCGCCTGCCACGTCAGGCGCGTCGACAGACTGCGAACGTACAGGTCGTTGGTCGCTTTGTACTGCGTGCCGTCTGCCGCTGTCACAAACTTCGGCACATTCGCGACCGTCGTTTCAGTTGATTGATGACGGGCCGAGAGGATCCACCACAGTCTGTCTCTCAAGATGGGCCCACCGAGCGAGCCGGTAAACGCCTCGAGGTGATCGATGCCGTTCGCGACGGTCAGGCCACGCGAGACCAACCGAGCGTCGATGTTGTCCGTGACCCACGTTCCCTTTGTGCCGCCCATGAAGGCCGAGCCGCTGAAGTTGTTGCCGCCGTCCTTGAGAATGCTGTTCAGGCGAATGCCGCCCCCGCCAGTGTCGGCAGGTATCGCGGCGGTGCTGACCGTCATTTCGGCCTGCAGGGTGTCATCGAGGAAGCTCAACGACGTGCCCTCGTAGCTCTGAATCGACATGCCCTCGACGAGTTGGTCGCCGTCGAGACCGCCAAGCCCGCGAGCGCGCAAGCCGACCTGCTCGGTCGTCTGCACACCACCCATGTCAGGGGTGTTGGGGCGCACACCAGGGACGATCACGGCGAGTCCCATGACGTTGCGCGAAATCGGCAGGGCGTCGATGACGTCGCGCGCGATCACGGTGGTGCGCGTCGCCTGAGTCACGTCCACCTGCGACGCCGTGCCAGACACGTTGATCGTTTCTTCGAGCGATCCGACCTTCATCTCGGCGTTCACGGTTGCTGTGAAGTTCGACGGCAGGTTGATGCCTTCGCGCACGACGGTGCCGAAACCGGTGAGCGAGAACGTGAGCTTGTAAACGCCGGGCCGCATTTCCACGAAACGGTAACGGCCCTGGCTGTCGGTTACTGTCGTTGTCGAGCCTTCGATCATCGCTGGACTGCTGACTTCGACAGACACGCCGGGCAACACGCCTCCCGAGTCGTCTGTGAGCAGTCCGACAATCGCGCTCTGAGCCGAAGACACTGCCGGGACCATCAAGAGCATGGCCAGACCGAGCAGGATCCCCAGACCGAGTCTCTGCTTCATACTGCTTACCTCCGTAGTCGAGCTTGCTTTTTGGGACGTTTGAACGAATTCTAGCGCGCCCAAATTTGAAGTCAAACTAAACCTTTACCGGTAAACCTGACCGACGATAGAAGGACGGAATTTTGGATTTTATACGGAAAATTGGGCATGTTTACGGCCGCTGTGTGCTGCCTCATCTCATCGACTTTGCGATGAAGCATGACGCGGCGACGAGACTGCGGGAGGCGTACGTTCCGAAGGCGAGCGGCGTTGTGCTGGAGGTCGGTATCGGCTCCGGCCTGAACGTGTCGCATTACACGAGTGCGGTTACGCGACTTTACGGCGTTGATCCCTCCGCCGAACTTCTCGCGAAGGCGCGCGGGCGAATCGCGGTGGCGCGTTTTCCAGTGGAACTGGTCCACCAGGAGGCTGAGCGCCTTGCGCTCGCGGATAGATCGGTCGACACGGTCGTCGTCACCTGGTCGCTCTGCTCGATCGCCAATCCGATGGCAGCGCTGCGCGAGATGCGGCGCGTACTGACATCAGACGGCACGTTCATTTTTGTCGAGCATGGACTCTCGCCCGATGCCGACGTGCGGAAGTGGCAGAATCGTCTCACGCCTGTCTGGCGCCGCATCGCCGGCGGCTGTCATCTGAACAGACCGATGGCCGACTTGGTTCGCGAGGCGGGATTTGCTATCGCCGACCTGCGAACGGAATATCTGCCGGGCCCGCGGCCCATGACGTTCATGTACGAAGGAATCGCTCATGCCAATCATCCGACTCGCCCACGAAGCTGACGCGCCGTCGGTGGCTGCCATCTATGCGCCCTACTGCACCGATACCGCCATATCGTTCGAAGATGCGGCGCCGACAGCCGACATCATGGCGCAGCGCATCAGGACGGTCGGCGCCGTACGTCCCTGGATCGTGCTCGAAGACGATGGGACTGTTATCGGCTATGCGTACGCATCCCCGCATCACGACCGCACGGCCTATCGCTGGTCTGTGAGTACGGCGATCTACATCAGCCGCACGCACCATCGGCGTGGAGTCGGGCGGGCGCTGTACACGACGCTTTTCGAGTTGCTGCGGCATCTCGGCTATTACACCGCGACCGCAGGGATCGCCCTGCCGAATCCGGCCAGCGTTCGGCTGCACGAAGCCTTTGGATTCGCGCTGGTAGGCGTGTATCGTGACATCGGACACAAGATGGGTGCCTGGCACGACGTGGCGTGGTATCAAACATCGCTGCAACCGGCGCCGGCGCAGCCGGCCGAGCCACGCGCGATTGACGCACTTCACGGTTCCCCGGAATGGCACGACGCAGTGGGCCGAGGATTGGCCCGTTGGCAGGGCTGAGATCGTCGATCGTCGATCGTCGAATCGTCCATCGTCTGGATGGACGCTCCAGACGATGGACGATGGACGATGGACGATGGACGATGGACGATGACCACACCTGATGAGCTCAGCCAGTTTGTGAAAGCGGCGCTGGCACGCGGTGTGGCGCGCGCTGAGATTGACACCGTGCTGCGAGAAGCAGGGTGGACGATCGATCAGACGCGCACGGCGCTGGCCGGTTACGCCGATACGGCGTTTCCGATTCCGGTTCCCAGGCCGCGCCCCTACCTGGACGCACGCGACGCGTTCATGTACCTCGTGCTGTTTTCCACGCTTTACTGGAGCGCGTTCCATCTCGGGAGTCTGCTGTTCGACATCATCAACGTGATGTTTCCGGATCCCGCCACCGACCAGGCCCAGGCCGGTCAGTACGAGCAATACGTGCGTAGCGCGATGCGCTGGTCGATTTCGTCGCTCATCGTCGCGTTTCCGGTCTTTCTGTACATGTCGCGGCTCATTGCCCGCGACATCGCCGCCGATCCGAACAAGGGGCACTCGAAAGTGCGGCGGTGGCTCACGTATCTCACATTGTTCTTTGCGTCGGGCATCATCATCGGCGACGTCATCACGCTGCTCTACAATCTGCTCGGCGGCGAGATCACAATTCGATTTCTATTGAAAGCCGTGGTCGTGGCATTCATCGCCGGTACGGTGTTCTGGTACTACCTCGCGTCGCTGGAGGACGCGACGCAGTCGCAAGGCGAAAGTCGGAAGTCGTAAGGCGCAAGGCGAGTCGTAAGTCGCAATGCCGTTGTCGCACTAAGCAGAACGGTGCCGCAAGCAGCGCCGAGCGCGAGCCGAGAAGACTGCGAGCGCGAGGTGGTAGGTCGCGGGGGAGGGGCCCCGCGACAACTAAACTATGCAAAAGGTCGTTGTCGTCATCGCGGTGCTGGTTGTGCTGGGTGCGTTGGGCGGCGGCTTCTATCTCGTCGGGCCGCCTGCCGAAGAGCGTGTGCGAAGGCTCGACAGCCGGCGCGAAACGGATCTGCAGCGGCTCCGCCTCGCGACCGATCTTTACTGGACCCGCAATCGTCGTCTGCCTGCAGCGCTCGACGAGCTTCACAAGGAGGCGGGAACCGACATCTACTCCCGCGACCCACAATCGGGGCAGCCGTATGAGTACTCGGTGAAGGCGAGCGACACGTACGAGCTGTGTGCCGAGTTCGCGCGCGAGTCGGAGTTGCGCGTCGACTTCTGGTCGCACGGAGCGGGAAGGCATTGTTACCAGATCACGGCGAAACAGATTACCCCGTGAGGAAAAACGAAGAAGGAATAAAGCGACATGAGGCAGCATCGCAGTCTTGGGCCACCCATCCACTATTCGTTTTTCGTTCTGCCATTTTCCTTACTCCTGCTTTCTCTGTCACCGGCGATTTCCGCGCAGCGGGCCTCGTTCTCTGTCATCGAGGCCACAATTGCTGACATGCAGACGGCGATGGAGCAGCACCGCGTCACCTCGCGCGACATCGTTCAGCAGTACCTCGATCGCATCGCCAAGTACGAAGATCGCCTCAACGCGATCATCACGCTCAACCCGCGTGCGCTCGAGGAAGCCGACGCGCGCGATCGCGAGCGTGCGCAAGGAAAGATGCGCGGCCCGCTGCACGGCATTCCCATCGCGCTCAAGGACAATATCCATACGACCGACATGCCCACGACAGGCGGGGCGCTGGCGTTCAAGGGATTCGTGCCGCCTTACGAAGCGACCCTTACGAAGGTCCTTCGCGATGGCGGGGCCGTTATCATCGCGAAGACCAACATGACGGAGCTGGCAAACTGGATTGCCGCGGGAATGCCTGGTAATTACAACGGCCTGGCGGGTTACGGGTTCAACCCCTACGACCCTCGAGCCGACCCGCGCGAGGGTACTAACGACGGGCGCCCCGCACTCACGCCTGCCGGCTCAAGCTCGGGCGCCGGCACTGCGGCCAACCTGTGGATGGCGAATGTCGGCACCGAAACGTCTGGATCGATTCTGTCTCCCGCAAACCAGACGATGATCGTGGGGATCAAGCCGACGGTCGGGCGGATCAGCCGGTACGGAATCATCCCGATTACCGCCGATCAGGATACGGCCGGACCGATGGCGCGAACGGTCTCAGACGCGGCGATTTTGCTCGGCGTGCTGGAGGGCGCCGCCCCGGATCCCAACGATTCGATGACACGGGCGTGCCCACGCGCGCCGAACGGCGATTACACACGCTACCTCAATGCACGGGGACTTGATGGCGCACGCATCGGAGTTCCTCGCGCAAACTTCGTCGACGAGAGCCGCCACGGCCAGGTCGTGCGCGAGGCGATCGCCGTGCTCCGCAAACTCGGGGCCGTTGTTGTCGATCCAGCCGACCTGCCGGATCAACCGCCACCCGTTTGCCGCGACGATACCGGGATTAGAGGAAAGGACGACAACTGCTCGATTGTCTTCAAATACGGGATGAAGCGCGACTTCAATGCCTGGCTGGCATCGCTCGGTCCCTCTGCTCCAGTCAAGACGCTGACCCAGTTGCGCGAGTGGAATCTCGCGCATCGCACCGAAGGTTCCATCAAATATGGTCAGGCGCAACTCGACAACTCAGACGCGGTGGACCTCGAAGTCGATCGAGCGCGCTATGTCAGGGACCGCGAGAAGGACGTCCGGGTGACCGCTGCCGAGGGCATCGACGCCGTGTTGAAACGCGAGCGGCTCGATGCGTTGCTCTTTCCAGGGGCGGTTGGCGCCGCTGTGGCGGCAAAGCCTGGTTATCCGACGGTGATCGTGCCGTTTGGCATTGTGCCCAACGACCCTGCACCGCCATTCCCCGCAGGGTTCGGCGCTCAGCCCTCGCCTCTTGGAATCAGCTTTACGGGCACGGCCTGCAGCGAGCCGCGTTTGATTGAGCTGGCCTACGCATTCGAGCAGGCGACGAAGCGCCGCGTGCCGCCGTCAGCATTTCCATGAGGTCACATGCCGCGAACCGTGAGCGTCGAAATTGAACAAGTTGGACCGTCGACGGGGCAGGCGATGGCGCGAGCACATACGATGTTTGTCGACCGTCCGGAAGACAAGGGCGGCCACGATCGCGGTCCGCTCGGTGGAGAATATCTGCTCGTGTCACTGGGCGGCTGTTTCTTGAGCACACTCCTGGCAGCCGTCAGAACACGCGACGCTGACGTGTCGAACGTACGCGTGTCGGTGGTCGGCACGATCGGCGGTGTGCCAGAACGCTTTGAATCGATGACGGTGCGGGTGCGTGCCGACTACAAAAGCGAGGGCGAGATGCAAAAGCTCATCGCCATTGCCGAGCGAGGCTGCCTGGTGACCAACACGCTCAAGGATGCCGTGGCCCTTTCAGTGCACCTCGAGAAAGCGCGATGAGCCTGCAGCGACTCGTTGCGATCGTCATCGTGCTGGCGTGCGGCGTGCTGCCGGCGCAATCGACCGGCATTCAGCGCGCGACGTGGCTGCAAGGGTGTTGGGAGTCGTCTTTGCCGGCGCGCCAGATCGAAGAAATCTGGACGCGGCCAAAAGCTGGCAGCATGATCGGTGTCAGCCGGACGATACGTGACGGGAAGCTGACGGAATACGAGATGATTGTGTTGCGCGAGCAGGGTCATCAACTGGCGTATGTCGCGCACCCGTCCGGTCAGGTGCCGGCGACATTTCTGTCAACGCGAGTCACGGCGACGGAGCTCGTGTTCGAAAATCCGGCACACGATTTTCCGCAGCAGATTGGCTATCGGCTCGACGGAGACACGCTGCTTGCCTGGATTAGTGGATCGCAGAACGGAAAGACCCGGCGGGCCGAATTTCCGTATAAGCGCGTCAGCTGCGTTGCGCAATAGACAACAGGAGTGTCCTAAGCGACTCTCCTGATCAATGCGCCCTTGGGCTCGGTGGCGCTGCGCGCCGAGAAGCGTAGCGCCGGACGATGCGTTTCGACTGTCCAGCCCGGCGACTCGTGACCGCACCCGATACACTGCAAATACACTCTGTTCTTGTCAAAGTGTAAATAGTCTTCATGCCCGCGCAACGCGCAGAGAAATCGTCTGAGAAACCCCATGATTTGCCCTGCGATATAAGACGCAAAACGTTCCATCTTCGGTTCCCTCCGCTGGAGTTAACGTGTGAGCGCGTGAGAACGAACCAAATAGGGCAGATGACCCCCAGCCTGACATGTAACTCATGTTAGGATGCGGCCCTTCATGAAACCTGTATTCGTGACGCTGCTGATGGCGCTCGCTGTCGGTGCAATGGCGGCGCGCCAGGCGATTCCACAAGCGACCGGTGCCAATGCCGCGCGCGACTTGCGCGGTGCGATCGACATTCACGTGCACGGCCATCCCGACAACGTGCCGCGGTCGCTCGACGGCCTCGAGGCCGCGCGGTTCGCGAAAGACAAGGGGATGCGCGCGATCGTGCTGAAGAGCCACTTCGATCCGACCGCGGGGCTCGCGTGGCTCGCGCGCAAGGCGGTACCGGGCATCGAAGTGTTCGGCGGCATCGATCTCAATCTGCCCGTCGGGGGCATGAATGCGCACGCGGTCGAGCACATGGCGCGTGTGACCGGCGGGTGGGGGCGCATGGTGTGGATGTCGACGTTCGACGCCGAGAACCAGATCAGGTCCGGCAAATCGAACGCGCCGTTCGTGCGCGTCTCGCAGAATGGCGCGCTCCTGCCCGAGACGAAAGCGGTAATTGCCGCGATTCGCAAACACAATTTCGTGCTCGCAAGCGGTCATGTGTCGGCACAGGAAGCGTTGCTGATGTTCGAGGAAGGGCAGCGGCTCGGCATCCGCGGCATGGTGGCGACGCACGGCATGTCGGCCCCGACGCTGCTCACGGCCGAACAGGCGCAGCAGGCCGCACGGTTCGGCGCCTTCATCGAGTTTGTCAGCGGCACGCTTGCGAACGCCAGCGCTCAGCCGCGGATCGATCGTATCGCCGAGGACATCCGCAAGGTGGGCGTGGATCACGCGATTCTCTCGTCCGATCTCGGACAGGCCGGCAACCCGCTGCCCGCAGACGGCTATGCCACGTTCATCGAAGCGCTGCGAAGGAAAGGCTTCACCGATCAGGGGCTCGATCGGATGGCGAAGCAGAATCCCGCGCGGCTTCTGGGACTCGAGTAGATTTTAGATTCAAGATTGTAGTTTCCAGATTCAGGAGACCGGTATGCGCCGCTACTTCTTCGTGCTCTTCAGTATCGCCGCCGTTGCCGTTGGCGCAGCGCAGGTGCCAACGCCGAATCCGCCGGTCTTTCTGTACGCCGCCGTGGGACCCGAGCTCTCTACGTATGACGTCGGTGCGTCCAACGGGATACTCACAAAGCGATCGAGCGTCACGCTGCCGTTCGCCGTGCAGTATGTGTGGCCTCATCCGACGAAGCGATTTCTCTATGCTGCATGGAGCAACGGCATGCAGGGCGATCGTCACGGGATTACGGCCTATCGCATCGACACGGCAACGGGCGCGCTGTTGCCCCATGAAGCGGCCATCGAAATCCGCCACCGGCCGGTGCATCTGACCGTCGACGCGGACGCCACGCACGTGCTCGTCGCGTACAACAATCCGAGCACCATGAGCGTGCACACGCTCAACCGAGACGGTACGCTTGGCGCGGAGGTGAAGCAACCGTCGCCGATCGACGGCGGCATCTACGCGCACCAGATTCGCGTGCATCCGTCCAACAGAATGGTCGTCATGGTCACCCGCGGCAACGGCCCGGTGCCGAACCGTCCGGAGGATCCGGGCGCGCTGAAAGTGTACGGCTATTCGAACGGAACGGTGACCAATCGCCAGTCGATTGCGCCCAACGGCGGCTTTGGCTATCAACCGCGTCATCTCGACTTCCATCCCACGAAGCCGTTCATGTATTTGAATCTCGAACGGCAGAATCAGCTTCAGGTGTACCGCGTGAACGGCGATTCCATCGATCCGACGTCGCTCTTCACCAAAGACACGCTCGACCAACAGGCCGCGAGCAAACCGGCTCAGATGACCGGTGCCATTCACATCGATCCGAATGGACGCTTCGTCTACATCAGTAATCGTGCGAGCGGCACCACCACTGTCGACGGCAAGCCCGTCTGGGAAGGCGGCGAGAACACGATCGGCGTCTACGCCATCGACCAGGAGACTGGCGAACCGACACGGATCCAGAACATCGACAGCGGCGGCATGCATGCCCGCACGTTTACCCTCGATCCCGCCTCAGCGCTGCTGGTGGCCGCCAATCAGAATGCCGTGACGAAAGCCGATGGCAGCCGCGTGCCGGCGTCGCTGGCAGTCTTCCGCGTGGCCAGCAACGGCAAGCTGGCGTTGCTGCGGAAGTACGACATCGAAACCGGCCAGGGACGAAGTCTGATGTGGGCGGGGTTTGTCAGTCTTCGCTGATAGTCGTTCATCGTTCATCGTTCATCGTTCATCGTTCATCGTCCATCGTCCATCGTCTGGACGATCGGCGATGGCGACGATCGACGATGGACGATCGACGATGGACGATCTTGGAGGAGTCATGGTGCGCGCTTTGATTTCTGTTCTGTTGGTGTTTGCAACTACGATGCCGGCTATGACCCAGGATCGTTTGCCCGCGATTCCGACAGAGAAGCTGACTGCGGAGCAGCGGAAGGCATCAGAAGCGTTTCGCGCGAATCGCAAACAGGATGTATTCGGACCGTTCGTGCCGCTACTGCGAAGTCCCGAGGTGATGCTTCGGGCGATGGCGATGGGAGATTACCTTCGCTATCGGTACGGTCTTCCCGATCAAGCTGAACGAATTCATCATCCTCATCACGGCGCGCCACTTCACGCAGCAGTATGAGTGGTACGTGCACTATCCGATCGCGCTGAAAGAAGGGCTCAGTCGAGAGATCGCCGATGCGATCGGGGATGGCCGCCGGCCGGCCGACCTGTCGGCCGATGAGCAGCTCATCTATGATTTCTGCACTGAACTGCTGCAGCACCACAGCGTGAGCGATCCGACTTACGGGCGTGCGGTTGCCAGGTTCGGCGAACAGGGTACGATTGAGATGGTGGGCGTGGTGGCGTATTACACGTTTCAGTCGATGGTGCTGAACACAGCGCGGACACCCGTTCCACCCGGCGCACCCGCGCTGAAGCCTTTCCCGAGATGAGTGCACGGTTCGGAGGTTCGTGGGTTCGTGAAGTTCGTGCGTTCGTGGGGTTCGTGAAGTTCGTGGGTTCGTCAGTCGTAACGTTCGGAGTTCGGGGCGCGCGAACCGACGAACTCTACGAACCTACGAACCGACGAACCTAAGAAGCATTCGTCAAACAAGCTTGCAAATCCAGCTCGTCCCGGCATCGCAATACCACAGAACACCGTTGCGATCGATGTCGAGGCCGTGAGGGACGGGGTCGTCCTTACTGAGCTGAATCTTCGAGACGACAGTGCCGTCCTTGGTGTCGAGCTTGAAAATTGCGCGGTCGTCGGAGTTGATGACCCAAAGCATGCCCTTGTCGATGGCCATGCCGTGTGTGCGCGGGGTACTGCCAGGGCCGGGGATGCTGCGGACGATCGCGCCTGTCTCGGGTTCCATCAGGAACACCTTGTTCGCGGCCGGGACCGCCATCCAGTACTTGCCGTCCACCCATTTCAGTCCGTGCGCGCCCGAGGGTGTGTCACCGCGCTCGAGGCTCATGCGGCCGTACAAGCCCGCGCCCGGCGTGTTCCACGATTTCAAGGTCTGGCCAGTCTTGGGATCCACTTTCATTGTTTTGGGCGGATCCTGCGCGTTCTTGCCCTTGGTCGATCCGATCCACAAGGCGCCATTGCCGTAGGTGATGCCGCTGGCGTGTAACGCCTCGGTCTGGATTTCCCGGATCACGGTGCCGTCCTCGGGCTTGACGAGAAACGCCTTGTTGGTCGGCTGATCGACCTGGTCCAGCACCCAGAGCCCTTCCGCGACAAACTGCAGATCGTTGGGCTCCTTCGACCCTGCAACCTTGTAAAGCTTCTCCGCTCGCTTGGTGACGGTAGGCACCTCTTGCGCACCCACTATCCGCGATGCGGCAACCGCTCCGGCGACGCCTGCGAGAAACGCGCGCCGCGAGACTGCTCGCTCCATAGGGCCTCCTATTGTCAGACCTCGGGATTCCGGGCAGTATACCAACAAACCAGACATGGCAGAGGGCAGATGGATGATGGCAGACCGAGGGCGCAATATGACACCTCTGATGAGCGTAGTCGTCATGGTTCTCGTCTTGGCGGCGGCGTGCAAACAAGCCGATCCTCGTGGCGCCGACCCTGCTGGCGAGGTGCCGAAGGCAGTCATGCCGAGCGATCCGTATCAAGCAGAGAACGCGAAATTCCGTCAGGATCGGGAGAACACGTTGAAAGGCGACGCGGGCTGGCTGACGATCGGCGGTCTATGGTTCCTCACACAGCCGCAAACCACGTTCGGCTCCGACCCGCTGAGCGACATCGTGTTTCCCGCGAGCGCGCCGGTAAAAGCCGGTACGTTCGGGCTTCGGAACGGCAAGGTCACGGTGAGAGCCGCCGAAGGCGTCACCTTCCTGCTCGACGGAAAGCCGTTCACGTCTGGCGAGCTGAAACCCGATGTGCCGGGACCGGCAGACCGCTTGTCGCTCGGCGAGCATCTGCAGTTCTGGGTGCACACGAGTGGCGACCGCCTGTCGATTCGATTACGCGATCAGAACAACTCGCTGCGGAAGGAGTTCGCCGGGCTCAGCTGGTTTCCCATCAACCCTGCCTACCGGCTGGATGCCAGCTACACTCCGTACGACAAGCCCAAGGCGGTCGATGTCCCGACGATTCTCGGCGATATCGATAAAGCCACGATTCCAGGCATCGTTTCGTTCGTGCTGAACGGCCAGGAGTACAAGCTTGAGCCGTTTGCCGAGCAGGGCGACGAGCAGTTCTGGTTCGTCTTTCGCGATCTGACGAGCCAGAAGGAAACCTACCCGGCCGCACGCTTCCTGTACGCGCCTGCGCCGGTGAACGGCAAGATGATGCTCGATTTCAACAGAACCGTGAACCCGCCATGTGCCTACAACCCGTACACGACCTGTCCGCTGCCGAGCGATCAGAACCGATTGCGAACGCGGATTGAAGCGGGGGAGATGCGGTACGGGAAGGGAACGTAATAGTCGGCAGTCGGCAGTCAGCAGTCGGCAGTCGGCAGTCGCGATACACTCAGCGCGCGAGTATGGTGCGCGAGCTTCTCAACGCTCTTCTCATTCTGCTCGGAATCCTCTCGGCCGGGCTTGGACTGAAAGGATTTCTGCTGCCGAGCGGCTTCATCGACGGTGGTGTGACGGGTGTCTCGCTGCTGCTTGCGACAGTGACCAGTCCGCCGCTGGCCTTCTGGCTGCCGGTGATCAACGTTCCCTTCGTGGCACTCGGTTATCACCAGCTCGGCCGCGCTTTCGCCATTCGAAGCGCGCTGGCCATCGGCGCGCTCGCCGGCGTGCTTGCGTTTCTGCAGTATCCGACGGTCACGCAAGACCGGCTGCTGGATGCCGTGTTCGGTGGCTTCTTTCTGGGAGCAGGCATTGGCCTGGCGGTACGTGGTGGGGCCGTGCTCGACGGCACCGAGATTGCGGCGCTGCTCATCAGCAAGCGCAGCACGCTTCTCCGCGTGGGCGACGTCATCCTCGCGTTCAACGTCGTGCTGTTTGTCGTCGCCATGGCGGTGCTCGGCGTGGAAGCCGCGCTCTACTCGATTCTCACGTATCTGACCGCGGCGCGGACGCTCGACTTCGTCATTCACGGCATTGAAGAGTACACAGCGATGACGATTGTCTCGAGCCGCAGCACGGAAATTCGCGAAGCCATCACCGGCATTCTGGGCCGTGGCGTCACGGTCTATCGGGGACGCGGAGGCCTCACCAACGTCGAGCAGGACATCCTCTACTGCGTGGTCACGCGCCTGGAAATCGGCAAGATCAAGACGATCGTGAGGGGTATCGACGAGAGTGCCTTCATCGTGTCGCACGCGCTGTCGGACGTCGAAGGCGGCGTGGTCAAGAAAACCGCCCTGCACATGAACGGCAAGCGCCGCGGAAAGAGTCTTCCGAGTCGATAAGAGTCCTTGGACTCCTGGAGAGTCAGGGGAGTCGTGGAGTCAGGAGAGTCGTGGGAGTCGGTCCCCCCACCAAGGCGCTCCGACTTCCGGCGGACTCGTGGACTCGTGGACTCTCGGACTCTTGGACTCTCGGACTCTTCGACTCACAGACTCTCCCGACTCACAGACTCTCCCGACTCACAGACTCTCCCGACTCACAGACTCTCCCGACTCTTTCAAACTTTGTGGCCGCGCGTTTCAATGCGCCTGTCGGGCACCAGCCACATCAACGCGACGCCCACGTAAATGGCAAAACCGAGCCAATGATTCACAAACGACAGCGCGATCCCGATCACGTAGAGCAATACTGACACCTGGCCCTTGCGGTCGCGCCCGAGCGCTTTCGCGAGCCTCGAGTCTGGTCCCTGTTCGGCCAGGAGCGTGTGAGCGAGGATGTAATACGCGATCCCTGCACACATCAGCACTATGCCGTAGGCCGCGGTCGGAATCGCCTCGAAGTGATTCTGTCCCATCCATCCTGTGACGAACGGAATCAACGACAGCCAGAACAGCAGATGCAGGTTTGCCCACAGTACCTTTCCGTTGATCCGATCGGCTGCGTGCATCATGTGGTGATGGTTGTTCCAGTAAATCCCGAGGAAAACGTAACTGAGCACGTAGGTGAGCACGATCGGCGTCAGCGGCTTCAACGCCTGCCACGTGGGCTCGTGTGGGACGTGCAGTTCGAGCACCATGATCGTAATCAGGATGGCGACGACCCCGTCGCTGAACGCTTCGAGACGAGCCTTTGTCATGGCCGCATAAGGTATTAGAATTCTTGAACTCAAACCAGCCAAAAGCGGCCGCACCGACGGACGCGAAAGGGGAACGCTCGTGATCGAGAGAGAAGCCACTCAACGGCGTCATGACGCTCAGGTCGCGGCCGCGCCGGCCGGACGCACGCTGCTCGACATGAACGCCTACCAGTGGACGGTGTTGTTCGCCGCCTGGCTGGGATGGGGCTTCGACATCTTCGACAGTCTTCTCTTCAACTATGTCGCGCCGAACGCAGTCCCCGTGCTGCTGGACATTCCGCTCGGATCGGCCGCCGCGCGCGCCGCGACTCTTCGATGGACGGGCATTCTCACGGCGCTGCTGCTGATTGGCTGGGCGATCGGCGGCATCTTTTTCGGTCGCGTCGCCGATCGGCTCGGCCGCACGCGAACGCTGCTCCTGACGATGCTGATGTATGCGATTGGAACGGCTGCGTGTGCGTTCGCGCCGAACATGGCAACGCTCGTGTTCTTCCGCATCATCGCGTCGCTCGGCATCGGCGGGGAGTGGGCTGCAGGTGCAGCGATGGTGGCGGAAGTGGTACCAGAGAAGCGCCGTGTCGAGGCGGGCGCGCTCTTGTATACGGCCGCACCGCTCGGGCTGTTTCTGGCCACGATCGTCACCTATCAGGTGCAAGGCGTATATTTCGCAGGCAGTCCTGAAACGTCCTGGCGCTACGTGTTCCTGTTCGGTCTGCTTCCGGCAGGCGTCGCGTTCCTCGTGCGGTTGTTCGTGAAGGAGCCCGAGCGGTGGCAGAAAGCCGCGAGCCACGCGGCGCCGCCGAGCATCGGGGAGCTCTTCACGCCGCAATATCGCGCCATTACGATCAGCGGACTGCTGATGGCTGTGGTGGCGCTCATTACGTGGTGGAGCTGCAACGCGTTCATCGGGGTGGTCTCCACCGGCCTGGCAGCCGAAGCGGCGGCCGGCCTTCCGGCGGTTCAGGCGACGGCGCTCGTCGAAAGCTGGAAGCAGACGGCCGGCAACTGGTTCAACGTCGGCGGCCTCATCGGCACGCTCCTCACCGTGCCCGCGTCCAAGGTGCTCGGCCGGCGCACGATGTTCTCGATCTATTTCCTCGCCTCAGGCCTTTCGGTGCTTGCCGCATTCGGTCTCGACATGGAGCCGCGCACGCGCCTGTTCATGTATTTCCCAATCGGCCTGTCGGTCTTCGGGGTGTTCGGCGCCTTCACCTACTATCTCCCCGAGCTGTATCCGACGCGCCTGCGCGGCACCGGTGCGGGGTTCTGCTACAACGCGGGCCGTCTGATTGCAGCTCCCGGTCCGTTCCTCGTCGGCGCGATCGCGTCGCGCGGCGCGGGCGCGCTTGGCGGGGCCCTGGAAGTGTTGTTCTACGTCGGCTTCGTGCCCTTGCTCGGTCTCCTCGTGATGCCGTGGGTCATGGAGACGAAAGGAAAGGTGCTGGCGGATTAGACTTGTCCCATGGCGCGCGGGTGGGACTCGAAGGCGGTTGAAGATCAGCAGGCGACGGCAGAGGCGGAGAAGCAGACCCGCGCGAAGCCGGCGCTCACCGCCGAGGAGCGCGAGCGCCGGGCGAAGCGCGATGGCCTGGCGCTGGCCCGGGCCAGAATGCTGAACGATCTCGAGTCGGCGACAGACGAGCGGTACCGTACGATGTTGGAAGAGGCGATTGCCCATCTCGATCGGGCCATCGACGCACTTGAATAGGTCGTAGATCACTAGATCCCTAGATCCCTTGATCTCTAGATCCCTAGATCAGTAGTTAACCTTGCCCAAAGGAGGCACCATGGATCGGCGCGAATTCGTCAGGCTGGCGGGTAGCGGAATGGCTGGCGGCGCTCTTGCTGAAACACTCGTCTCGGCGCAGGTCGCCAGAACGCCCGCAGCCGCCAACACCAATGCTGCGACGTCGAAGGTGAAATTCAAGGTCGGCACGCAGCACGGCGATGACGACGCCACCCTGAAGGCGATGGCCGCCTTCGGCGTCAACAATATCTGCGGCAGCATGCCGTCAGCGAAACTCGACGAGAAATGGTCCGTCGAGGCACTGACGAAGCACCGCGAGCACGTCGAGTCGTTCGGCATCAAGCTCGACATGACGGCGATTACGATGACATCGGCCTCGATTGATCGCGCGCAGATGCCCGCCATCATGCTGGGGCAGAGCCCGGAGCGCGATCGCAACATCGACGACATCTGCACGCAGATCCGCAACTGCGCGAAAGCCGGCATCTTTCAGGTGAAGTACAACTTCACGATTCTCGGCATTCCGCGATCAGGCCGGGTGAAAGGGCGCGGCCCTTCCACCTACAGCGAGTTCGTGCTGGCGAAAGACGAGAACAAGGACAAGCCGACGATCGCCGGTAAAGTCCGCGCTGACGAGTACTGGGAGCGCATCACGTACTTCCTCGAACGGGTCGTGCCGGTGGCCGAGGAGTACAAGGTGAAGATGGGCTGCCATCCGCAGGATCCCGGCGTGCCGCGTGGCTACCGGGGCATCGAAGAGGTGCCGCTCGCGACGCCGGCCGGGCTGAAGCGGTTCGTGTCGATCAAGGAGAGCCCGTATCACGGCTTGAACTTCTGCCAGGGCACGGTGTCGGAGCAGCTCGAGAAGCCGGGCGAGCAGATCTTCGACGTGATTCGCAGCCTCAAAGGGAAAATCTTCAACGTCCACTTCCGCAACATCGAAGGCGGATACCTGAACTTCCGCGAGAGCTTCATCGACAACGGCAGCGTGGACATGCTGAAGGCCGCACGCGTCTACAAGGAAATCGGCTACGACGGCATGCTGATGCCCGATCACGTGCCGAACGTCGACGGCGATCCCGATCACAGCCAGGGATTCGCATTCGCGCTCGGCTACATCAAGGCGATCATCGCGGCGGTCAGCGCCGAGGCATAAGTAGCTTGTGCTGGAGCGTCTCCTCCGAGGGCTCGGCGGAGACGCCCGGGCACCTGCGAGTCTACGCAGGGCGCGGGCCACGATAGCTCTGTGTCAGGCGCTGCTGTCCGAGCGCGGAGAAGTATCCGGCGCACGGCTCGCGTCGGAGGTGCTGTCGGCTTATCGTTCGCTCGACGACGAGGCGTTCGACGCGTTTCTCGACCTCCTCGTTGATGAATTTTCGCCCGATCGTCAGCGACTCTTCCGGGCCGCAGACCAGTTCCGTCAGGACCCCTCGCAGACCCACCTGGTCCAGTTGCAGCTCGCGGCCGAATCACCACGGCAGGAACTGTTCCGCCGCTGCAATCTGGGGCCAGGAGGCACCGCGGTGCTCCTTGATTTCCGCCGCCGTCTGCTTCGCACCCTCAAAGCCCGTCCGGAACGCACCGGCATCGATGCCGATCTGGTGCACCTGTTTCGATCGTGGTTCAACCGAGGGTTTCTCGTGCTGCATCGGATCGACTGGCGGACCTCCGCGCTGACGCTGGAACGGATCATCAACTACGAAGCGGTTCACCAGATTCAAGGCTGGGCCGACTTGCGCCGGCGGCTCGAGGCCGATCGCCGCTGCTATGCTTTTTTCCATCCCGCGCTGCCGGACGAGCCGTTGATTTTCATCGAGGTGGCGTTGACCAGGGGCATGGCCGGCCGCGTGCAGCCACTGCTCGATGCGAACGCGCCCGTCGTCGATCCACTGGAAACCGATTGTGCGATCTTCTACTCGATCACCAACTGCCAGGAAGGATTGCGCGGCGTCTCGTTTGGCAACTTCCTGATCAAGCAGGTCGTCGAAGATCTGGGTCGCGAGTTTCCGAAGCTCCGCACGTTTGCCACGCTTTCACCCGTTCCCGGTTTTCAGCGATGGTTGCGCTCGGCCGGTCGCGCACGCATGTCGCCGCAGCTGGCTGCGCTCGTCGATGGCGCCGATCTCCGTGCCTCGCTTGCAGGGCTGGCTGAATCGTCGCCGCTGAAGGCCGAACTCCTGCGGCTCGCAGCTTTTTATCTGATGAAGGCCAAAAGCGGAGACGCGCCCCTGGATGCCGTCGCCCGATTCCACCTCGCCAACGGCGCTTCGTTGGAACGACTGAACTGGATGGGCGACACCTCGGAGGCCGGCATCCAGCGGTCGCTGGGGTTGATGGTCAACTACGTCTACCGCCTCGACGCGGTCGAGAAAAATCACGAGGCGTACGCCAGAGACCATCGGATCGTCGCGTCGCGTGTGTTCGAGCGCCTGCTCCGGCGCGCGAAGCCCTGAGGTCGTCTGCCTACAAAACCAGTTGATCTGTATACACAATTTATATAGAAGTATACACGCTCGGATAGCAACAGGAGGCTGTATGCGGGAGTGGAGAGCGATCGCTCGAACCCTTCTCTTGATTGTCGTTATGCCCATCCTGTCCTACGCGCAGGCTCCCGTACCGCCCGAGACGCCGCCGAATCCGGTGAGGCCGGGCGCGTGGCGCATGGCGGGGAATACGCCGTGCGTCGGACCTTGGGGCGGAATCTACGAGTGCCCGCCCGCGCCCACGACCGTCGCGATTCGTGCGGGCCGGTTGTTCGACAGCATCAGTGGCCAGACGCTGAACAAACAGGTGATCATCGTCAGCGGCGAGCGTATCGCCGAGGTTGGACCTGAGGGAAAGGTGACGATTCCGGTGGGCACTCGCGTCATCGACTTGAGCAATGCCACCGTGCTGCCCGGTTTCATCGACACGCATACGCACGTGTTCAACACGCGTGGCAAGATGACGGGCGATCAATCGATGCTGATTGCCGTCGAGAACGTGCGCTCGAATCTCCTCGCCGGCTTCACGTCCCTGCGGGACATGGGCTCGCACGGAAACGGGTACCAGGATGTGGATCTGAAGAACGCGATCAATCGTGGTGCGGTCGACGGCCCGCGTATGCTCGTATCGGGACGTGGAATCTCCTGGGGTGAAGTGGTCGCTAAGCCAGGTGCGCCCCCCCCGGGAGACCTGGGCAACATCGGTGTCAAGTCCGCTGAAGAGGGACGGGCGGCCGTTCGCGAGGTGCTGAAAAACGGTGCGGAGCACATCAAGCTGTATCCCACGGGCAACTACAAGTTCGACGAGCAGGGAGTGCCGCAATATCCATCCACCTATCCGCTGGAGGTGCTGCAGGCCATCATCGACGAGACTCACAAACACGGCAAGAGGGCCGGGTGCCACAGTTTCGGAGGCGAGGGGCTCCGTAATACCGTCGTCGCGGCCTGCGACAGTGTGGAGCATGGTTACAGCCTCAACCAGGAGATGTGCGATCTGATGGCGCAGAAGAACCTCTATTACGACCCCACGCTCGTCCGCTATACCGAGCCGTACATGGATGACAACGATGCCAAGAACACCGGCGGAAAGTTCCGCATGATTCCTCACTTCGAGGCGAACGCGCGCCGCTGTATCGCGACCAAGGGAGTGAAGACGGTGCTCGGTACGGGTGCCGAAGGTTCAACCTACGCGCACGGGACTCAGGGACTCGAGTTCGTGGCGCTTGTGAAACAGGGTGGAATGACGGCAGCGGGCGCACTGCAGGCCGGAACGATCAACGCGGCCGAAATGATGCAGTGGCAGAATCACGTTGGCTCGATCACCAAAGGCAAGTTTGCGGACATCGTGGCCGTCTCGGGCGATCCAACGAAGGACATCAGCGAGACACAGCGTGTGAAATTCGTAATGAAGGGGGGGAAGTCTTCCGGAACGATCTGACGTCAGGAACGATCGGGTCGGTGGTCAGCCGTTAGCGGCCGTGCGACCGGTGACGTGAGCACTCTCACGCGGACTCAGCGTCCGCGCGCGCTGCGCTTGGCTTTTGTCGCCGGTTTCAGCGGCGGGGCGGACCTGAGCCGGCCGAGCGAGGCCATCAGGTCGGTGAATTTGCCCGCGCCCACCAGCACATGCTCCCGCAAGAGCGTGGCGGCTTTCTCGCCTTCTCCACTGAGAATCGCTGCGACGATCTGCCGATGTTCGGCGCACGACGTGGCAATGCGATCGCGCACGCGCAACTGCAAGCGCCGGTACGGCCCCAGCCGCCGATGCAGCGCGGAGGCCTGCTCGGCGAGAAATGAGTTGTGGCTCCCTTCGTAGATCACGTGGTGAAACTCTTCGTTCTGATGATAGTACCCGTCGGGATCGTGCCGCTGGCCGAGCGCTTCGCACGCTTCCTGTGCGTGCACCAGCGGTCGATGATCGCTGTCTGACATGCGGCGTGCGGCCAGGCGGCCGCACATGGCTTCGAGCTCGGCCATCAGCTCGAACATCTCGACAAGGCGCCGCGGCGCCAGTTCCGGGACGACGGCTCCGCGCCGCGGGCGCATTTCGACAAATCCCGTCGACGCCAGCTGAATCAGCGCCTCGCGAATCGGCGTTCTCGACACTCGGAAGCGCGAAGCAAGCTCGGTTTCGTCGAGCTTCGAGCCCGGCATGATGCGTCCGGTTGCGATCTCGTCTTCGATCTTCTCGCGGAGCTCGAACGATCGGGTCACCGGCTGCTTGGCGCGGCGGTGGCTACCGGACGACATCGGCCTCCAGCGCCAAGCGAATCGCTTCTGCGAGGTGCAGCGGGCGGCGTCCGGTCGCCTGATAAATTTGCTCGCGGCAGCTGAACCCGTCGGACACGATCAGCGCATCCTGAGGCGCGTTCCGCACGGCAGGCAGGAGCACGCGCTCGCCGATGGCCATCGACACGTCGTACTTCTCCGCGTCGAAACCGAAGGGTCCGGCCATGCCGCAACAGCCGGCATCCGGGGCGGTCAGCACGGCGCCCATCTTCTTCAGAAGGGATTCCTCGTCGGTCATCTTCATCAGCGCCTTATGGTGGCAGTGGCCGTGAAGAAGGACATGACGCTCCAGCCGCGGCGGCTTGAACTCCGGCGCATGACGCGCGAGGAACTCGCTGAGCAGGAACGTCTGCTTTCTCAATTTCTCCGCCCGCGGATCCGACGGAAACAGCCCGCGCAGCTCGTCGCGGAATACCGAAGCGCAGCTCGGCTCGAGTACGACAAGCGGCACGCCCGCGTCGATCTGCGGTCCGAGATGATCCATGACGCGCTGCAGGTAGTTTTTCGCCCGATCCAGCATGCCGAAATCGTAGAGCGGCCGTCCGCAGCACAGCCGGGCGGCCGGCACGGTCACACGCAGTCCAGCCGCCTGCAACACCGAAAAGGCGGCCCGACTGGTTTCGGGATGGAAATAGTTGTTGAAGGTGTCGGCCCAGAGAATGATCTCGCGCTTTCCTGCGCCATTCGATCGTCCCGTCTCCGGCACGTTCATCGATCGCGCCCACTTCGAGAAGCTTCTCGATGCGAGCTGAGGCATCGCGCGCTCAGGGGCCAGGTGCATAACGCGCCGCACGAGACCCATCGCCCCAGGCATCTTCATGATCAGATTCGCCAGCCGCGGTGCATTCGCACCGAGTGCCGCCCACACGTCGACGAGACCGAACGCGTACGCGGCAAGGGGCCGCTTCCGCGTCTCATAGTAGTGTGCGAGGAACTCCGCGCGATACGTTGCAAGGTCGACGTTCGTCGGGCACTCTGACTTGCAAGCCTTGCACGAGAGGCACAGGTCGAGCGCCTCCTTGACCTGTTCGTTCTTCCACGAATCCTTCAGTACTTCGCCCTGCAGGAGCTCCCACATCAGGTGAGCGCGGCCGCGCGTGCTGTGGCGTTCCTCGAGCGTTGCCATGTAGCTGGGGCACATCGTGCCGTAGTCGTGCTTGCGGCACTCGCCGACGCCGATGCACCGTAAGGTCGCTTTTGCGAACGACCCCTTGTCGTCGGGAAACGCAAAGAAGGTCGCGGGCTGCGCAGGGTGGTAATCGGCACCGAGGCGCAGGTCCTCAGTCGGCTGACGCGCATCGACCAGCTTGTGCGGGTTCATGCGATTGCCGGGGTCCCACACGGCCTTGAATTCGCGGAACGCCTGCATCATCTCGTCGCCGAACATCTTCGGCAGCAAGGCGCCGCGCGACTGCCCGTCGCCGTGCTCGCCCGAGAGCGAGCCACCATAGCGCACGACGAGGTCGGCCGCACGATCGACAAACTCCGCGTACTGACGAATCCCGTGCTCGGTCTCGAAATCGAAGCTGACCTGCATGTGAATGCAGCCGTGGCCGAAGTGTCCGTAGAACGCCGCCTGATAGTTGTATTCGTTAAGCAGCTTGCGAAGATCCCGGAGATACGGTCCGAGCCGATCGGGTGCAACGGACGCATCATCCCACCCCTCCCAGCGCGGCAGCGATCCGGGTACCGACGCGGCGGCTCGCGGGCCCGACTCGCGAATCTTCCATACGGCCTTCGCTTCAGCCGCTGTGTAAATCCGGGTGGCAGGGCTGTCCATGTGCTGAGCCAGTCTCTCGACGAGCCGGGTCGCGGACGCGAGGCTCCCGGCGGGATCATCGGATCCGGTACTCAACGAGCAGAATTCCGCGACCCGGAGGCAGCAGGTCGAGATTTGGCGCGCCTCTGTGCGTCAGCCCGTCAACGATGCCGCCTTCGAAACCTTCCAAGCCGATCGGCGATGTCTCGAGGATTGCGGGGACGTGGTCCGCCGCCGCAAACGCGTCTGGATAACCGAGTCCGACGAGCGTGCGGTGTTGCGGGCTGTCGACGAGTCGAACCGTGGCCCCCAGCACGATCGCGCACGTACCTTCAGTTCCCACCAGCGCCCGAGCCACGTGGAAGCCGTTTTCGGGCAGCAGCTGATCGAGGTTGTAACCGGAGACACGGCGGGGGATTTGCGGGAAGCGGCTGCGGATCTGCTGCGCGTGCCGATCGCGGATCGATCGGAGCGACGCGTAGATCTGCCCGCGGCGTCCACCCTCTCGGATGATGGCATCCAGTTCGCTCTCGGACGTCGGGCCCACCGTGAGCTCAGTGCCGTCATACAGCAGGACGTTCAGCTCGTGGACGTTGTCGACGGTTTTTCCGGCAATCAGCGAATGGGTGCCGCATGAATTGTTGCCAATCATGCCTCCCAGGCTGCACCGGCTGTGCGTCGACGGGTCTGGACCGAATGTCAACTGATGCTGCTCCGCGCGCGCGCGGAGGGTATCGAGCACGACGCCGGGCTGGACGCGCGCGATGCGCCGGTCGGGATTCACTTCGAGAATCCCGTTCATGTATTTGGTGAAATCGAGGATGACGGCGACGTTGCAGCTCTGGCCGGCGAGGCTCGTGCCCGCGCCACGCGCGAGGATCGGCGCGCCTAGCTCTCGACATGCGGCAACTGTCGCGCGAACGTCGTCTTCGTCTTTGGGAACGACGACGCCAATGGGCACCTGACGGTAGTTGGATGCATCGGTGGCGTACAACGCGCGACTGCCGGGATCGAACCGCACTTCGCCACGGATTGCGCGGCGCAGTGCTCGTTCGAGTTCCCCCGCTTGCGCAAACGTGTCCGTCGGTTTCGCGTGAGAGCTAGGTGGTAGTGCCTTGGTGCTCCCTCTCGTCGCTGAGACCGGCATTACCTCACCAGGGATGCGTGTTCTGTTTTTCGTTCTGCCGAGGCGAGTGATTCGAGCGCAGCCAGCACGCCACCCGGACGGTGCGGAATGCCTGCGAGCTTCAGACCCATCTCGACGCCGCTGAGGGTGCCGGCCAACATCAAATCGTTGAACGCGCCGAGATGTCCGATCCGAAACGCTTTTCCGGCGAGCTTGCCGAGGCCGGTGCCGAGGGACATATCGAAGTTCTCGAGAATCACCTGACGCAGGCGATCGGCGCTGTGGCCATCGGGTGTGTAAAGCGCCGTCAGTGAATTCGAATATTCAGCCGGATCTTCGGCGACGATGTCGAGACCCCAGGCGCGGGCGGCCGCGCGAGTGGCGGCACCGTGGCGCGCGTGCCGCTGGAGCACATTCTCGAAACCTTCCTCGTCGAGCATTCTCAGCGCTTCGCGCAGTCCATAGAGAAGATTCGTGGCGGGCGTATAAGGGAAGAAACCGGATTTATTCGCCTTCAGAATCTCATCCCAGTTCCAATACGACCGTGGCAGCTTCGCCTTCGCGCTCGCAGCGAGAGCTTTCTCCGACACGGCGTTGAAGCCGAGGCCGGGGGGCACCATCAGCCCTTTCTGCGAGCCGCATACAGTGACGTCGATTTCCCATTCGTCGTGGCGCAAGTCAATCGACGCGAGCGACGAGATGGCGTCGACAATGAGCAGCGCCGGGTGCCCGCTGCGGTTCATCGCACGGCGCAAATCCGCAATCCGGCTGACGACACCGGTCGAGGTTTCGTTATGAACGACGACGACGGCCTTCAATTCGCGCGCGCCATCTTCGCTGAGGCGCTGCTCGAGCACGTCGGGCGAGGCGCCACGGCGCCAGGTGCCTGGCACGTAGTCGACGACGATGCCGAATCGCTCTGCCACCTGCCGCCACGCAATGTGCGAGAACCACCCGGTCTCGAAAATCAGGATGCGATCGCCTTGGGAAAGCGTATTGGCGAGGGCGGCCTCTGCCGCGCCGGTTCCGGATGAAGGAAACACGACCACTGAGCCGCGCGTGCGGAAGACGCCCTTCAGACGCTCGAGCACCTCGAGGCCGAGGTCGGCAAACTCGGGACCACGATGATCGATCGTCGCTTGGGAGATTTCTTTCAGGACGCGGTCCGGAACGTTCGTGGGTCCGGGTATTTGGAGAAAATGGCGGCCTGTATGAACCATGTGTGAATACCTTCTATGTCAGGCTTATCGGACTGGGCGGCCAGGAATTGTATGCCTGGGGCGACAGTCGAGTATACAGAAACTTCGTCGCCGCTCCACTACCGAATGGGCACCCAAAACGAGCTCTTGACGGCGAGCACCGTCCTGCCTGGAATGGCAAATGAGCCGAAGAGATCGTCGATTCCCGCGCGAGCCGACGTGACCGCGCGCCGCTCGTGATCCTGCTGCCAGACCACATAGAGCGTGCTGCCAGCCTTCCATTCCCACCTCAGCACGACGTTGCTTCGCAGCGAGCGCACGCCAAAGTCGGGGTTCCTCAGGCTGATGGGTGTGTCGCCCACGCCAATGGTCCAGTCACCATTCGCGTCGCGGGAGAGTGTCGTGCCTGTGGAACCGTATGCCAGCCGCTCACGTGTTCCGCCCCTGAGCAGTTCGCCGAAATGAGAATAACGGCCGCTCGAGGCGAACGGCTCTGCATAGACGTCGATGTTGAGATCGGGCCTCAATGTCAGTCCCATACGGATCTCGCTCGACAACGTCGTCCGGTCGATCGCTGAAAACACATATCGCTGACCGTAGGTCTCCGGACGCCCGCCGCCGAGCGTGGTGAGGTACTGCTGAACATCATTTGTCCGATCAAGGCTCGGCTCCACCGACAACTGCCAGCGCGGCGAGGGACGGAATGAGAAAAGCATGCTGCCGCGACGCACGTAACCGCCATCTTCGTTCGCCATAGCTGTTGCCGATGCGGTCCACCGCGTCTGAGACGCGGCTGCACTGGCCAGCGTTGTAGTGGTCGTCCAGGCAGCCGGACGCTGCATCAGCGGGCCGCCTCGCGTGAGGATGGGATCGAGCACGCGCAGGTTTCGCGATATTACAGTCGAGATCGTCCAGAAATTCTTCAGTGTAAACGAGGCGCCCGGCCGAAACAGGCGGACGATGTGGTCCCTGTCGTAGGTCCATTCGTTGCTGGCGTTGAATGAGAGCGAATACCCTCGGAAGATCCTTCCGGGCTGCGTTTCGCGATAGCGCAGAGTGAGCACGTGACGGAGCCCATCGGCACTCGTCGTTCGGCCTGTGTCGTTGGTCTCGAGGCCGGGCGAGATGGCCGTGACTTCGGTGTCCCACAGCCAGTGGCGGCCACTCCGCCGCTCGAAGCCGGCAATCACCTTGTAGCCCGTCATCGACGTGCGAGTCGTATCGATCCGGGAGTATTCGCGATCGGGCCGCTGAAAGTAATGCGCGGAGGAACGTTGCAGCCGTTCGATTGCCGTCGCGTCTCCCGACACGTAGTTCATCATGCCGAGAAACGTCGCCTCGTATTCGCCGCCTTTGAGCCGGATGACGGCGTCGCTGCCAACGCCGAGCGCGCGCCGCGGAAGATATGCGGCGAGCGCATTACCAGCGGCAAGATCGCGGCCGACAAACGTGCCCATGACGCTCACCGTTGACGCGTGAGGCCCGAACTCCTGCTGCACGCGACCCACGCCGTATGCCGTGCGTGGTGCGACTCGAATCGCGCGAATCACGCTGCCCGCGCCTCCTGACACGCGGGCCGACTCCTCATCAGTGACCGCACTCAGTAACCCGATGGAAGTGCCTGAAGAGGTTCGTCCCGTCAGTTTTGCCGCACCGAGAATCGTGCTCGTGTCCGGAAACGCGACGTAATCGCCGGCCGCCGGGCCAATCGGACGCGCGCCGATGCGGCGGGAGTTGAACAGGTTGGCGCCGCTTCGTACGCCGAGATTCATCAGGTTCGCTCCTTCTGTGAAGAAGGGACGCTTCTCGGGAAAGATCGTTTCGAATGCCGTCAGGTTGACTTCAGCAGGATCGGCTTCCACCTGGCCAAAGTCGGGATTCAAGGCGACGTTGAGCGTGAGGCTCGATCCGACGCCGACCTTCATGTCCAGCCCCACGCGCCCGTTGACCGTTCGTCCGTCGGCGAACGGGTTGTTCGTGTCCACCAGCCTTGTCACGCTAGCGGACGAAGCGACGTAAGGCAGCAGCTCGAGCCGCCTCGGAGGACGCACGCTCTCGAGACCGACGAGTTCGCCAAACCTCGAAGACCACGCGGTGACCGTTCGTGGAATGGGAACCCAGTAGTCCTCTTCATTCAGCGTGGGTGTAAAACGGCCGACGTTAAGTCCCCAGGTTTGCGTCGGTGCCTCGTTGAAACGCAATTGCGAAAACGGGATCCACAACTCCGCCGTCCAGCCCGTCGAATTGACCTCGGTGTGGGCCGTCCAGACCGGATCGAAGCCGGTATCGGCTCCCTCCTCCTGATCTTCGCGGTGAAACCGGTCGAGGCGAACGCCCGACGCCGTGACACCGAATGTGTACGCGGTTCGCCGATCGTGATAGGTATCGAGCGAGACGATGACGTGCTCGGCCTGGTCGCCGACGTCGCGCCGGCCCAGAGGCGCCTGGAGCGGACCGGCGACGCCGCTCCAGACGCGAAACCCCACGTAGAGCGCATCAGCGTCGTACGCGAATCGCACCTCCATGCGTTGCGACGGTGGAGCTCCTTCCACCGGCTCTTTCTGCACGAAATCGGATATCGCGTCGGTGTGCTGCCATGCTTCTTCGTCGACCCGGCCGTCCAGGCGAATCGTCTCGCCGTTGAGGCGGTATGCACGGGCTTCCTTGCGAGGCTGATTCTGAGCGTGGATCGTCGCTGAAACGGGAACGAGGGCTGTGAGAAGTACAACGAAAAGACTGGGGCGACGCGTCATGTCCGGTCGCCCCCGCCGTTCACTAGTTCGTCTTGACCGACGGCCCGAGAGCAGTCGTGAAAGTGCTCCACGGCACCGGCTTGCCGTGGACCGGCGCAATCGTCGCAATGTCGAGCTTCAACTTCTGCACAGCGTTGTAGAACTGCCGCATTGCCCCCAGTTGCGACTGTCGCGGCGGCTCGTGCGTATCGAACAGATCCGCCTGAAACGCGATGCGTTCTGCCGGGAGATACGCCATGAGCATGCCGGCGACATGCTGCAGCGGCTGCACGTAGTGCACCCGCAGAATGCGGCTGTTGTCGGTGATGACGTAGTTCTCCTGGATCGCCTCGTAGTTGTAGCCCTCGGCCACTTCTGTGGGTGGCCAGAGCGAGACGATGTCCGGCTTGACCGTCCTCGGCTCGTAGACCAGCACGTCGTTGTTCAGAAACTCGAGGTTCGACTGGTGCGTCACAGCCGTCGCGCCGATGTGGTTGTAGGCACGCAAGCCCCCGATGTGATCGAAGTGCGGGTGCGAGACGATCACGTAGCGGATGGGCTTATTGGGCGCCAGCTTGACGATCTGCTCGATGACGGCGAGGCTGCGCTCTTCGCTGCCCGGCGCTTCGAACACCGCGACGAAGTTGCTGAATTCGACCATGTAGCTGTTGGCCGGTCCGCCGCCGAGCAGGTAGACGCCGTTTCCCATTTTTTCGACCACCACGTTGGCCGGGTTCGGCGCCGGTGCCTGCTTCACCGATTCGGGAACCGCGACCGGATCGGTGCACACGTTGGCTTCCACTTTCGGAAACTTCCCGCCATACGCGTTGTGGCCGGTGCTCTTGCGATAGAACTGCCAGTTGTCGTCCCAGCCCTGATGGGAGTGCCACGCGATCGGCCATTTCGAGGTGCCGGCGTCGATGAAATTGGTCGACTCGTGCTCGATGTTGAAGTCACCCAGCACGTTGTCGTTGACGGTCGTCTTGATGCGCTGGATGATGTTCTGGCTGTTGAAGGTGGCGTCGACGCGGTACTTGCCGAGCATCGTAATCGCGACGACGTACACTTTTTCCGATCCTGAAAGGCTCGTGCCAAACGGGACCACCGGGCCGTCGCGCCCTTTTTCGATTTGTTCCCAGCGCCAGACCGCGCGGGGATTTGCACCGGGCATGCGTGCGGCTTTGAGGAAGCCCGGCGCGTTCAGCCACATGTCGAGTTGATACACTTCTGCCATTTCCGGCGGCACCGCGACAGGCGCCTCCGCGCCGTCCATGTGCCACGAGTAACGACCGTTCGTCATGTGCGTTTGCTGGACGTTTTTCTGCGTCGGCGTGCCTCCAACCCAGCCGAGGCCGTACTTCCATGACGCCGGGTTGTTGCCCGGCTTGCGGTCGAACGTCTCTTTACTCGTGCCGTTCTCCCAATTAATGGTGCGTGTGTAATTCGCCATCTCGCTGCGGGGCCAGTCGATGTTGACCGCATTCTCGAACGTCTGTCCGACGGGGCCGCTGTAGCCGACTCCCGAAAATGTGATGCAGCGCAAAGCCTGCTCATTGATGGCCTTCGACGCGGCGGCGAGGATCGGCGCCGGGTCGACAAACCCGGGCGGGAACTGCTGAGCGGGCATGTGGCTTCCCGCGACGATGATCAATGCCACTAGCACACACAAATTTTTGGACATTTGGCCTCCTGCTCGTATCCCGGGAACGCCCGCGGTCTCGGTCTCTGGATTGCATACTCATACAGCAAGTTTGTATACGCGTTCAAGTGCTTTTCCGCGGCGGCGAGTCCAAGAACTTGCATTTCCCTGCATGAGTTTTCACTTGACACCCATATGCACCACTCGCATAGTTGCATACAAAACGCACCAGAACACATGCAATCTGCCGGATTGCGGTGTACGCTCGGCAGATCTCTCAGCGTCCGGTTTACAGGAGGCACCTTATGCTGCGCGGATACCGACGAATCTTCATTCTCGCAGTCGCCGCGGCGTTGTGGCCGAGCATCGCTGCGGCGCAGAGCCAATTCACCGGACTGGTCACCGACGAGTCGGGGGCCGCCCTGCCGGGCGTCACCATCGAAGTTGCGAGCCCGGCGCTCATCGAAAAGTTGCGCACGGCCGTCACCGACGGCACTGGACGCTACACCATCGTCGATCTCAGGCCGGGCGTCTACAAACTCACGTTCACGCTGGCGGGGTTCGCGACGTCGATTCGAGATGCGGTTGAACTGCCGGCGAACTTCGTTGCGACAGTGAACGTGGCTCTGAAGGTCGGCAGTCTCGAAGAGAGCATCACGGTCTCGGGTGAAACGCCCACCGTCGACACCCAGCAGGCCGCGAGGACGGTCGTCCTCGGCCGCGACATGATTGATGCCCTGCCAACCACCCGATCCATTCAGTCGGTCGGCCAGATGATTCCCGGAGTCCGGCTGAGCGCACCCGATGTTGGCGGGGAGCGCATTCTGGAAGCCAGCGCGATGCGCGCTCACGGGATGGGCGAAGTCAGCCAGACGATGTATGTCGACGGCATGAACGTGTCTGCGTCCGATGGCGGCCAGCTCCCGTACACCAACGACCAGATGGACGCCGAAATCAGCGTGCGCTTGAGCGCGTTACCGGCCGAGATATCATCCGGGGGCGTCAACCTGAACAGTATCGCCAAAGACGGCGGCAACATTTTCACTGGCGCGGCGTTCATCGGCGGGTCGCAGGGGGCGTGGCAATCCAACAACATCACCGACGAGTTGCGCGATCGCGGGCTCAGCCGGGCCAATGCCATGGCGCACGTCCGGGTGTTCTCCGCCTCGATAGGCGGGCCGATCAAGCGCGACAAAATCTGGTTCTTCTTTGGTGTTCGTCACGCCGATGCCGATGAAGTCGTGGCTGACACCCCTCCTGAAGTGACACTGACGGCCGCTCAACTCAACCGGACGTTTACGGATGCCTGCTCGGGAGGCACCTGCATCCCGTTCAGCCTGCGCCCGGGCGATGTCGAGCGCACGCAGGTGCAGTCGTACATGCGCGACGTCATGGTGCGCTTGAACATGCAGCTGACGCAGCGGAACAAGTTTGCGATCTTTTTCAACCGCGGGTGGAAAGACAAGGACAACGAATACGGCTACGGCACCGATCCCGTCTTTGCGGCCAACGTGCGCGACAACAAAGACGGGCTGTATCCCTGGGGATATGTGAAATGGACCTCGACCATGAGCAACCGTCTTCTCGTCGAAGCGGGCTGGGCATGGAGCGTCTACGCGAAGACGATCAATCAGAAGGCGTACAATCAGCTGCCCCGTGAGCTGTCCAACGGGCAGCTCAACCCCGCCTGGATCGGCAATGCGCGCCGGCAGGACAGCGCGCTGAACCGGAATCCATCCTGTACGCTGCCAGATGGGTGTACGGTGTGGTGGACGGGCGGACAGGACAATCAGCAGATCAACGCGCGCTATCCCGTCTCGGCGTCGATGTCGTACGTCACCGGTTCCCACAACATCAAGAGCGGGTTCTCGTGGTCGTTCGGCCCCGACCGGCAGCACGTCGAGCGGCAGGCCGACCTGATTCAGAACTACGTCAACGGCTCGCCTCAATCGGTGCAGGTGTTCAGCACACCGATGTATGTCAACGCGTACATGGAGCGGGATCTGGGTGTCTATCTGCAGGATACCTGGACCATTCGGCGACTCACGTTGAATCCGGGTGTGCGTGTCGAATATTTCAAAGGCCGGATGAACGAGATTTCCGTGCCGGCGGGACGTTTCGTGCCTCCGCGCTTCTTTCCTGAAGAAAACGACCTTCCCAACTGGAAGAACGACGTGGCGCCGCGCATCTCGGTGGCCTACGACCTGTTTGGAACGGGCAAGACCGCGCTCAAGGCGAGCTGGAGCAAATACTTCGCGCAGGGGCGGACCTCGTTTGCGTCTCTGTATGCCAAGGCCGGTCTCGTCAACGAGACGCGCAATTGGTTCGACGCCGACCTCATCCCCGGCACGTCCACGCGCTCGGGGATCGCCAGGCCCACCGACAACGACGGCATCGCCCAGGATAGCGAGATCGGTCCAACCAGCCAGGCGAACTTCGGCACGCGGGCGGAGCGCTTCTACGATCCCGACATACAGCGCGCGTCGAACATCGAGATTACGACGGGAGTGAACCACGAAGTGATGCCGAGATTCGCCGTCGGCGCGTTTTACTACCGTCGCAATTTCCAGAATCTGACCTCGGCGGACCGTTTTCAGATTACCGACGCGGACTACACGTCGTTCCAGGTCAGGATGCCCAATATCTCGAACGACGAGACGTTGGACGGCCTCATCGATCCCAATGAAATTCTGACGATCTACAACCTGAATCCTGAAAAGCGGACCGTGTTCGGCGAGATCCGCGATCGGAACGGCGACAACGACTCGATTTACGATGGGTTCGAAACCAGCTTTAGTGCGCGCCTGCCAAACGGCACGAACATCTATGGCGGGTGGACGATCGAACGCATGGTGGGAAAATACTGCGACAACAACGACAACCCGAACGGCGGCACGATTACGACCGAGTTCGGCAAGGTCATTTCCAACGGCGGCCGCTTCTGCGACGAGAGCAATTTCGACATTCCGTTCAAGAGCGACGTGAAGATCGCCGGCAGCACACCGCTGCCCTGGGGCGTCAACGTAGGGGCCGTGTACCAGACCTACCCGGGCAGCGAACGGGTCGTCACTTGGGCGCCGCCGGCGAGCGCGTTTCCGAACGGTCAGCGCACCAACACGGAAACGATCATCATCTCGACACCGGGCACGGTGTTTCAGCCGCGGTACAACCAGCTGGACGTGAACTTCCGGAAGAACTTCCGGTTCGGCTCGAAGTTGTTCACCGCGCAATTCGACATGTTCAACGTGACCAATAGCAGCTCGATTCTCTCGACGAATAACTCAGTCGGGGGATCGCTCGGCGAAGTCACCTCGGTCCTCAAGGGACGCATGCCCCGAATCGCCTTTCAGATGAGATTCTGAGGCGTCAGGAGTCGTCACATGACACAGCGGATGCGTGTGGTGGTCGTTGCGATGCTGGCGGTTCTGGCCATTGGCTCAGGCGTGTCGGCACAGGAATCGTTCGAAACGCCGATTAGGCTCGAGGTGGGTGGTGCGCCAGGAGGCGGGTTGTTTTTTACGGGCGGAGATGGGGACACCGAAGCGAATTTCAACGTGTACACCTTCAGCACGCACGCCGACTACTACCTTACGCAGAAGTTGGCTGTTGAAGGGGAGTACATGTTCGGAAACGGATGGGGACAAGACGTGCTCTTCCGTAACGGACTGCTCGTCGGCCAGCAGTTGCCGTTTTCGCATGCGTTCACTGGCGGGCTGCTGTTCTTTCCAAGAGGAACGACGGGCACGCGCCTGCCGTTCTACGTCGGCGGCGGTGTCGGCCTAATGTCGATGGTGGCGCGTCCGGCCACGACCAAGATTGGCTACGATCCCGACGTCAACCACAGCGAATCGTTCATGACCAGCCGCATCGGCGTCGGCATGAAGATTCCGCGTGGCGTGAGCGCTCCGAACTGGGCGTTCCGCGTGGACTATCGGTTGATGTTCATCAGCGCGAATGACGGAGCGCCAGAGTTTTTTGCGCATGATAAGACGCGAACAGCACACCAGGTGCAGTTCGGCATCCAGTACGCCCTTAGGAGATAACACGATTGGTAGATTGGTAGATGGGTAGATTGTGAGATTGATTGGCAGATTGGCAAGAATGCCTTAAGCTGCCAATCTGCGAATCTACCAATCTACCAATGCCTAGCCCGCCCATCAACCGCTCGCAAGGCCGCTCGCTGGTCGTGTCGAACCGCGGTGTGGTTGCCACCGAGCATCCGCTGGCCTCGCAGGCCGGCGCGATGGTGCTCGCACAGGGCGGCCACGCGGTCGATGCGGCAGTCGCCGCCAATGCGGTCATGGGCGTCGTGTGCCCGATGATGTGCGGTGTCGGTGGCGACCTGTTCGCCATTGTGCAAGAGGCGAGCGGACAGATGCACGGCGTCAACGGCAGCGGCTGGGCCCCCGCCGCGCTGACGCCCGAAGTGCTGGAGGCGCGCGGGCTGACCAGCATGCCGCAGAGCGGCGTGCACTCGGTGACCGTACCGGGCGCGGTTGCCGGCTGGGCGCTTCTGGTCGAGCGATTCGGGCGCACGCCGCTTGCGCGCGTCCTCGAGCCCGCCATCGCGATCGCCGAGCACGGATTTCCTGTCGCAGAGATCACCAGCGAGGAATGGCACAACCAGGCGTCGTTTCTGCGCGACGATCCCGAAGCCGCACGGACGTTCCTTCCCGACACGAAGCC
Source organism: Vicinamibacterales bacterium (assembly GCA_963761975.1). Classification (GTDB taxonomy): domain Bacteria; phylum Acidobacteriota; class Vicinamibacteria; order Vicinamibacterales; family JAMQPK01; genus JAMQPK01. Next base: position 1,939,330 of record CAVXIR010000004.1, on the reverse strand, counting down.
GCTTGCTCTCGGCGAGATCTTCCGCAACCCCGATCTCGCGTGGACCTATCGGCAAATCGCCGAGCGCAGCCTCGAAGGCTTTTACGAAGGTGAGGTCGCGCGCCGGCTCGTGTCTGGTCTGGCACGCCGGGGCTCGACACTGGCTGCGACCGATCTGGCGAAGTACCGCGCGCAATGGGTCGATCCGCTGTCAACCACGTATCGGGGATGGGAGGTCTTCGAGCTTCCGCCGAACGGCGCTGGCATTGCGGCGCTGATGATGTTGAACATCATGGAAGCGCTGCCGCTTTCGGATGTGGCCCACAATTCGGTTGACGCGCTGCACGTCATGATCGAGGCGAAGAAGCTGGCGTACGCAGACATGCTGCGGCACGTCGCCGATCCGACATTTACCCACGTGCCCATCGGTGCGATGCTCAGCAAGGAATACGCGCGCGATCGTGCAACGCTGATCGATGCGTCGAGCGCGCAAGTACAAGTCGATCCGGGCTCCCTGTCTGTCCATGCCGGAGAGACGACGTATCTGTGCGTCACCGATCGCGACGGCAACATGGTGTCGCTCATCCAGAGCAATTTCAACAGCTTCGGATCGGGTATCGTGGCCGAAGGCACCGGATTCCCGCTGCAGAATCGTGGCGCGCTCTTTACGCTCGATCGCGGACATCCCAATGTTCTCGCGCCGCGCAAGCGTCCGCTCCACACGATCATTCCGGCATTCATGACCAACGGCGACATGCGCATCGCGTTCGGCATCATGGGCGGGTGGAACCAGTCGCAGGCCCACGCGCAATTTGTCTCGAACGTGGTCGATCGCGGCATGAACATCCAGGCCGCTCTCGAAGCCGCGCGCTTCACGAAGCTGTCGTTCGAGGGACCCGATGTCGCCGTGGAGCGCAGAATTCCAGATGACGTCCGGCTGGGCCTCGCGGCACGGGGACACGTGCTCGAGGTGCAGGGGGACTACTGCAGTTTCATGGGAGGAGGACAAGCCGTTGCGCGACGAGGAGTCGTGAATTACGGCGCGTCCGATCCGCGAAAGGACGGGGCGGCCGTGCCGGAGCCGTTCTGAGATCTAGAGCGTTTTCGACTTGTACATAGTACGGCCGTTGTGGTACTCCTGTCGTGGGAGGTCTGATGGCGCCGTATTCAATGGACTTGCGGAAGCGGGTGGCCAAGGCATGGGATGCCAATCCGGACGCCGACGCGATCGCGGCGAAATATGAGGTGAGTCGCGCGTGGGTGCACCGGCTGATCCAACGGCGGCGAGAGACGGGCTCGCTCGCACCGCGCAAGCAGACGAAATTTCGGTCGCGCGTCTTGGCGGGCCGAGCCGATCGCCTCGCCGCGCTCATCACCGCCCGGCCGGATGCGACCTTGGCCGAATTGCGCGAGGCGCTGCCCACGACGGCCGCGCTCAGCACGCTCTGGTTGGAAATCGATCGGTTGGGGTTGACGGTTAAAAAAAACCGTACACGCCGACGAACAGCGTCGGCCTGATGTGGCGGCCGCCCGGCGCCACTGGCGCGAGACCCTGCCGCTGCGCGATGCGCGGCAGTAACGTCTTCGTCGACGAATCGGGCGTGACCACGGATCTGTTACGCCGCTACGCCCGCAGCCTGCGCGGGACGCGCATTGGTGATCACACGCCGTGCGGCCACTGGCAGACGCACACCGTGGTCGCGGCGCTCCGCCCCACAGAACTGACCGCGACGGCCGTGTTCGATGGGCCGATCGACTCCGCCACCTTCCGCGCCTATGTCGAGCAAATCCTCGCGCCGACGCTGCGCCCGGGCGATGTCGTCGTGCTCGACAATCTGGGAGCCCACAAGCAACCCGAGGTGCGCGTGGCGATTGAGCAGACCGGGGCGCTCCTGCGCTTTCTCCCGCCCTACAGTCCCGACTTCAACCCGATCGAATTGGCCTTCGCCAAACTCAAGGCGTTCTTACGCGCCGCGCGTCCGCGCACGTTCGATCACGTGTGCGAGTTGATGGCCGCCGCCCTCGCGCTCTTCATGCCCGACGAGTGCGCGAACTACGTCAGGCATTGCGGTTACCGCGTTACTACATGAAAATCGAAAACGCTCTAGAATCTAAAATCTACAATCTAAAGTCTAAATCTAGAAACTGAACTGCAAATGGAAAGGGCGGGCTCGAGTGTTCGAGGCCCGCCCTTTATCCAGATTCTAGTTTTTAGGTTTTAGATTCTAGTTCGCGGAGCTCACCTCACCATTTGAACTGATATGCGAGCCGCGGAAAGCGTCCCGGCATGATCGCCGTGACCTGCCCCAGCGAGTTGCCAACCGTATCGTTCATCGTGCGGATCGAGTTGTTGTTGAACACGTTGAAGATGTCGAGCTGGAACGTGTGCACCCTCGACCCGTACCGGAAGTTCTTCTTGAAGTTGACGTCGAGCTGATCCCAGCGCTCGCCGTAGAGTGCTCCCGGCTCGGTCAGGATGAGCGTCTGCGCCTGCGTGCGCTGTCCGTTCGGGAACAATGCGGCGTCAGGAGACCACTGGATGACGCGCTCGAGGCCGCCGAAGCTCTGCATCGCCGCACCGATGTCGACGCCCCACGGTAGCCCGTAATTGCCAAACAGCTTGAACTCGTGCAGGAACGGCATGTCGAAATTGCGCTGGTCGCAGAAGCGGCCGCCGCGAGCCACGTTACGCCCCTGATACAAGTCGCCGGTCGGCGGCCCGTTCGGGTTGTCGTCGTTCTCGCAGAACACAGAGGTGTTCTTCTCCGCCGTCCAGCTTCCGAACAGCATCGCTCCGCCGGGCAGCCGCGCCGAAAACGATGCTTCGACACCCGTGTAGAGTGAACGGTCCGCGTTGGCGCTGCGGTCGACGAGGCCCTGGCCGAAGACCGAGTTCTTCGCCTGGAGCAGGTTGTAGACCGTAATCATCTCGTTCGGATCGAGTACGGCTGCCACGTCGGGGTCGCGCGAGATCTGCGCCGGCATGCGGGTCTGGAACGGCGTGTAGTCGGACAGTGTGATGAACGAGCGATCCGTCATCTGGATTTCGTGAATCGTCCGCTTGTACATCATGGCGCCAACCGCCAGGCGCGGCTTCAGCTGATGCTGCACACCGACGGTGAATTCCCAGTTGTACCGCCGTTCGAGATCGCCGAGCGTGTTGTTGCGCAGGATCCCGAACGTGCCGCCTGCCGGACTCGGTCCGATCTCGTGGTCCTGCACGATGCCGTCGCGGTTGGTGCCCGCTGCTGCGCCGGAGCACGCGTTGCCGGCTGCGTTCAGGAGGCAATCGAACCAGTTGCGACGCTCGCTGGTGAGGCCGACCGGCGAGTAGGCGGCTGCCGGGTCTGCATCGTACTGACGGTGATATTTGCTGTAGTTCGTCTTGAGCGCGGTGCGGCCGTCGCCGAAGAGATCGTATACGGCAGCGAACCGTGGAGCGTAATCAGGGCCCCACTTCAGCAGTCCGCGCTCCTCCGGGAAGAAACGCGCCGGCACGAACCGGCCGCCGTCGACCGCCACGGCTCTCATACCCGCGCTGAACCACTCGACGCGAAGGCCGGGGTTGAGCGTCAGCCGCTTGATCGTCCAGGTGTCCTGCAGAAAGAACGCCGCGTCGTAGTCGACGATGCCCGGCGCCTCGAGCGGCGTGTTCCACACGTCAACCGAACTCGGCTGGCCGGCCGTGTAGTTCTGGTACAGGTCGCCGTTGTGCGTATTGCCCATGCGGCCGTCAGGCCCGATCTCGTGGTTGTAGCCGAACTTGAAGCTGTGCGACCCGGTGACGTACGACATCACGCCCTGGAACACATGACGTGTGTTGTCCTGCCGCTGGATCTGGTTCGAGCCCCAGGTCGTGCAGCCCGCCACAGCGCTGTTTTGCGCGGTGAACGCGCACTCGTCGTCGACCTGCCGCTGGGTGTCGGTCTTTCGCGTCTTCACGAACCAGAGGGCCGAACCGCGCGGCTGTTCGACGCCCGGCATTGGCGCGCCGAGCCAATCGAAGAGCGTCCACGAGTAGCCCGCTTCGAATAACAGGCGGTTGGTCATCGGCGACGTCCACCGGACGTTGCCGACGGTGTGATGGGCGTGGCGCGGATCGCGGAACTGCGACGCGCGCGGATCCTGGCCCGCACCAAAGTCCTTGCCCTTGCGCTTCCACCAGCGCTGGATAAACGTCGCCAGTTTATGTTTCGGCGCCGCCTGCCACGTGAATCGCGTTGAGGGTCCGCGGACGTAGGTGTCGAGGTACGAGTTGATGAACTCGCCGTCGGGCGCCGTGATGGCCACCGGCACGTCGGTAATGAGCTCGTCGGACGACTGATGCCGAGCCGCGACCAGGAACCACATCTTGTCCCGCAGGATGGGACCGCCGACCGATCCCGTGAACATATGGATGTGCTTGATGGCGTTCGGGCTGTTGATGCTGCGGGGTGACGCGCGCAGCTCGTCACCGGTATTGTCACTCTGCCAGCTCCCGCTACTGAATCCGACAAACGTCGCGCCGCTGAAGATATTGCCGCCGTCCTTGAGCACGCTGTTCATGCGGATGCCGCCGCCGGACGTGTCGGCGGGGATGGCGCTCGTCATGATGGTGATTTCCGACTGCAGCATGTCGTCGAAGTACGCCTGCGATGCGCCTTCGAGACTCTGAATCGACATCCCCTCCACGAGCTGTTCGGCATCGTCGCCACCGAGGCCGTGCGCGCGCAGGCCGACCTGCTCGGTCATGCGCGAGCCGCCGACGTCGGGCGTCCCCTGACGCACGCCGGGCGACAGCACGCCGATCGACATGACGTTGCGCGAGATAGGCAACGTGTCGATGACGTCGCGGGTGATTACCTGCGTGCGGGACGCCGACTGAACGTCCACTTGCGGCGTCTCGCCGGAGACGGTGATCGTCTCTTCGAGCGCGCCGACCTTCATGTCGGCGTTGATCGTGACGACGACTTCCGACGGCACGTCGATGTTCTCACGGGCCACGGTGCTGAAGCCGGTGAGTGAAAATGTCAGTTTGTACATGCCGGGCCGCAGCGCCTCGATCCGGTAGCGTCCCTGATCGTCGGTGACGACCGAACGCACTTTTTCGATAATCGCGGGGCTCGAGGCTTCGACCGTAACGCCGGGAAGCACACCGCCGGATTCGTCGCGAACCTGCCCGACGATCTGCGCCTGAGCGTGCGCGAGGGTGGGCACGAGGATCGCGGCGCACACGACGAGCATGGCAAAGACGACGTGCCTATTAAGTGCCTTCATGTTGAGGCTACCTCCGTTAGCAAGCGGGACTGATAGGAGCAGTCTTCAGCTTGCAATTTCAATGCACAATTGTTGGGGGAATAATACAGGCAAATCCCCGTAAATACACGGATTTGACCGGGTCAGGGCGTTGCAGAATACGGTGAGACGTTGCCGAGATCCAATAATTTGGAGTCGCGTCGGGCCGGAGTTCGGGTGGTTGGTGCGTGCTAAGCTTCACCGAAAAATCGGCACTCTCCGGAGATGAGCATGACCTTCAGGAATTCGGCCGGCACAGTGGCTTTGTTTGCGCTCTGCGGCGTCGTGGCACTCGCCGGCCAGGCTCCGCCGGCACAAACGGTGTGGACATTCGATCGGCTCGAGAACATTGGGGGCTTGAAGACCACCGTCGAAGGCGCTCCCAGAATCGTCGACACGCCGCTTGGCAAGGCCATCGAATTCGACGGCGTCGACGACGCTGTCTGGATTGAAAAGCACCCGCTGGCTGGAGCGGCGACGTTCACGTTTGAAGCAATTTTTCGCCCTGACGGCGGCGCGTTCGAGCAGCGCTGGTTCCACCTGGCCGAACGGGATCCGAAGACGGCTCTGCTGGCAAGCGCCGACCATCCGACCACGGGGCAGGACGCGAACGCGCGCTTTCTGTTCGAGCTTCGCGTCGTCGAGAAGAGCTGGTATCTCGATGCGTTCGTGAACGGCGCCGGCTACAATCGCGCACTCATGTTCAAAGACAAGCTTCATCCGGTTGGCCAGTGGTATCACGTCGCGCAGACCTTCGACGGCAAGATGTTCCGCAGCTACGTCAACGGCGTGCTTCAGGGAGAAGCAGAAGTCGCGTTCAAGCCGCAAGGCGAAGGCGCCACGTCGCTCGGCACCCGCATCAACCGCCGAAATTATTTCAAAGGGGCGATCCGCCAGGCCCGGTTTACGCCGCGGGCACTGACACCGGAACAGTTTCTGACGATCAAGTAACGCTTCGTACGGAGTGTCCGGCTTTAGCTAGGCTTTAGCTAGGCTTTAGCTGGACCGTTGGGATTACTTATGAAAAAAATCACGCTTCTCTTCGCGGTGTTGGTCCTGACTGTGGGCCATGTCGCTGCGCAATCAGGCCCCTCGGCTTCGTCCGGCACAGGCGACTATTTCGTCTACGTCGGCAGCTACACGAACCCGACGCCGACGACGACCTCTGCCGCAAAAGGTATCTACGGATTTCGCTTCGATTCGAAGACCGGCGCGTTGTCCCCGCTCGGCCTGGTTGCCGAAACGGTGAACCCGGCCCATGTCTGGGCACACCCGAATGGCCGATTCCTTTATGCGTCAAATTGGGAAGCCGGCGTGCCCGGCGACTACTTGAGCGCGTTTGCCGTCGATCGGCGCACGGGGAAGCTGACGCTGATCAACAAAGTGGGCGCGAAGGGCGATCGTGCGAACCAGGTGGTTCTGGATCACAGCGGGAAGCTCGCGGCGACTGTTACGTATAACAGCGGGACCTTTTCCGTGTTCGGCGTGGAGCCTGACGGGAAGCTCACTGAGGCGATTTACACCGATCAGCACGCGGGCAAACCGTTGAGCGAAAAGCAGCCCGGCCCGCGCGCGCACGGGATCGTATTTTCGAAGGACGACCGGTTCGTTTACGTGGCAGAGCTCGGGCTCGATCGCGTGTACGCGTATCACGTGGATCCGGTGAAAAGGACCGCGCGCCCCGCAGATCCCCCATTCGTGACGATGAACACGGGCGGCGCAGGCCCGCGCAGACTGCAGCTACATCCCAACGGCAGGTTTCTCTACGTCAACCACGAGACCGATTCCAAGGTCAGCGTCTTCGAGGTGAGCGGTGCCAGCCTGAAGCAGGTTCAGACGCTCTCGACGTTGCCTGCCGACCACAAGGGCAACAACACGACGGCCGAGATTCAGATCGATCAGACCGGCAAGTGGCTCTATGTGACCAACCGCGGACACGACAGCATGGCGCATTACGCCGTCGATGCGGCCAAAGGCACGCTGACGTTCGTCGGCCACGTCCAGTCGGGCGGCCGCACGCCGCGCAACATCACGATCGATCCGACGAATCAGTTTCTGATTGCGGCGAACCAGAACGGGGAGAACGTCGTGGTGTTCAAGATCGATCCGAAGACCGGGAATCTGACGCCCACCGGCGCGACGGGACAAGTTCCACAGCCAGGCGGAGTGTACTTCGTCAAAGCAGAGTAAATGCAAACAGAAGATCCCCAAATACAAACAGGAGACTAGGAGGAGAATTCTTTTTGAAAGAAGAATACCTCCTGATCTTCTTGATCTCCTGTTTTCTTTTCAGCGGAACGAGATCGCGACGTCGCTTCCGCTCCCTGCCTGGTTACGGACGTACATGCGAACCAACAGCGTCGCATTGGTGATGTCTTTACGATCGGTGGCTGTTAAGAGAACACTTCCATTCGACAATCGGCTCGGAGCATAAATTTGGTGCCGGGCAGCACCTGGCTTGTCCGGTGTTCCGGTGTGGATCCAAATCGCCGTCACATCATCGCGTCCAGGCGGGTCTATCCGCAGGGCATAGTTCAGCTGAGACGTCGTGACATCAAATTCGAAGTCCACAACTGCACGAATACCCGCCTGCGGCGACAGCGGTGATCGTGTTTCGAGCATTGCCGTGGCCTTCCGGGAACCGGGGCGCTTGCCCGCAACCAGAGCCGGCGTGCTGAATGGGGTGCGTCGCAGCTTCAACATCTCTCCGATGGAGAACCCCAGCGACAGCAACTCCTGCTCCTTGAACGCGCCGCCAAGAAGATCCACGCCAATCGGGAGACCGTCGTCGGTGAACCCGGCAGGAACGTTCAATGCCGGCAGACCAGAGTGCGAGCTGATTTGACAATTCGATCCGGCCTGCGTCTCGCCCAGGCGTGCGGGCTTCCGCCGGATGGTGGGATAGACCAGGGCGATGAACCGATGCTCGGCAAGCACCGCTTCAACGGCATTTCGAATGGCGACGCGTTTGATTCGCGCTCGTCTCGAGGCTTCAGACTCCCGTTGTTCAATCGCGTTTCGCATCCGGAACGCGGATTCCAGCGCGGAATGGTACAACCCGCGGTCGAGGATCTCGCCCAATGTCTTCACGGGCGGATTCTCAGATTTCGCGAGGTACTCGGCGAAATCGAACTTGAAATCAGACTGAATCATCGAACTGTCACGCAGCAGTTCTTCGAGGCCGGGGATGACCACATCGATCACTTCTGCGCCGGCCTTCTTCAGTTCATCGAGCGCCCGCTGAATGACGTTGGTGACCTCCGCATCCTCCGGAGCTGATCCGAACAGCCCTCTGACTACCCCAAGACGTGCAGCCTTGATCGAATCAGCTCGCAGCCCTGCGCGATACGACTGCGGAATCTGACCCGCGCTGACGGAGGTCGACGCGTCAGTGGCGTCAGCCCCCACGGTCGCGTCGAGCATGATGGCCAGATCAGCAATCGAGCGCGCGAGCGGGCCGCCGATATCCTGCGTGCTGGACAACGGAACGATGCCCGTTCGACTTGAAAGACCCTGCGTGCCGCGCAGACCGACCAGGTTGTTGTGTGCGGCGGGTATGCGGATGGATCCGCAGGTGTCGCTTCCCATTGCGGCAGCGGCGAAGTTCGCGGCCAAGGCCGCACCGGTGCCGCCACTCGATCCGCCGGGATTGCGATCCGGATCATAGGGATTCTTCGAAAGGCCGAATCTCGACCCGACCGTTGCAATACCGGATGCGAGCTCGTGCATGTTCGTCTTCCCCAGGATGACAGCTCCTGCCGCTTTGAGGCGCTGAACCTGAAATGCGTCACGATGCGGATGAAAAGACGCGAGGGCGATCGATCCGGCCGACGTCGGCATTTCAACGGTTTCGTAGTTGTCTTTCACCAGCACGGGAATGCCGTGCAGTGGACCCCGAGGGCCGCGTGCCGCCCGTTCGGCATCGAGCGAATCGGCGATTTCCCGTGCGCGTGGATTCACGGCGGCAATCGCGTTCAGTGCAGGACCTTGCCTGTCGTACGCATCGATACGCAGCAGATAGCTCTCAACGAGCTTCCGGGAGGTCACCTCGCCAGCCTGCATCGCCCGCTGCAGGTCTTCGATTGATTTCTCCATGACATCGAATCCCGTCACCTGTGTCGCAGCGGCATTCCTGGATTGGCCAGCAACCGAAGAACCGATAACAGCGGAGGCGACGGCCGTTGTGACGAGCCGCGCAATACGTGATTTCGTATTCAGCATGACAACGGCTCCGTTCGGAAAGTGAGGCACACGTACTATAGCTAATCCCTGATCCCTAATCCCCAATCCCTAGTAGAATTCGGTCATCCGAGGAGGCCCGACATGTCCGTGCTGAAGAAAACCATCCTGCTGTGCGTTGCGGCGGCAGCAGTTGTCGTCGCGCAGGGTCAGGAGCCAAAAGTCTTTCCGCCGAGCGCCGAGCAGAAAGCCGAGATTCACAAGAAGCTCGCGGAGCTGAGCGCGCGCATCGCCGCCCTTGGCGACAAGACAGACCCGGGTCTTCTGGCAGACGTCCAGATCTACCGGAAGGCGGCCGACTACATCCTGCGGTTCCCGGAAGAGTTCTTCGGTCCGAACTATGCCGCCGAAACGATCATGGCGCTGAATACCGGCATCGGCCGCGCCATCGAGCTCGAAAACGGCACCTCGTCCTGGACGAAGAAGACCGGCAACGTCGTGCGCGGCTTCATGTCACGGATCGACGGCAGTGCGCAACCGTACGGCCTGACGATTCCGGCCTCGTACGACGGCAAGAGGCCGATGCGGCTCGACGTGTGGCTGCACGGCACACAACAACAGATGAACGAGGTCCGGTTTCTCCAGCAGCAGGCGGGCACGCACGAAACGTCGCAAATCCTTGCGGCGGATTTCATTCAGCTCGAGCCCTTCGCGCGGATGAACCACTCGTACAAGTTCTACGCCGAGACCGACGTGTACGAAGCCATCGCCGCCGTTCGCAAACAGTACAACATCGACCCCGAGCGCATCGTGCTCCGAGGGCATTCCATGGGCGGGCATCAGGGTTCCGCGCGTCTCGCGATTCAGAACCCGACGTTTTTCGCCGCGTTCGAATCCAGCGCGGGCTATTCCGAAACGAAAGAGTACGCCGGCAATCGTCTTCCCAAGGAAGGCCTGACCCCCTATCAGGAAGCGGCGCTGCATTACGTCGATGCGGAAGACTACGCGCTGAACGGGTTCAACGTTCCGTTTGTCAGCTACGGTGGCGAGAAAGACGCCCAGTTGAGGGCGTCGGTTCGGTTCCGCGAAGCGGTCGAGCGGGAAGGATTCCGCCTGACGAAGGAGTCGCCGTACAAGTGGACGACGACCGACATGCGCGCGCTGTTTCTCATCGGGCCGGACACCGGCCACGCGTGGCACAAGCAATCGAAAGCCGAGTCAGAGGCCTTCCTTCGAAAGGCCATCGAGGAGACCGCCGGCAAGTCGCCGAATCATGTGCGGTTCGTCACCTACACCATGCGTTACAACAACGCGCACTGGATGACCATCGAAGGTCTCGAGGAGAGCTACCAGCGCGCCGACGTCGATGCAAAGCGTACCGACGACATGAAGCAATACACCGTGACGACGAAAAATGTGAGTCGCGTGACGTTCGATGTGCCTGCGGCGTCGTTTACTATCGATGGGCAGACGGTCAAGGCCGGCGCGAAGCCAACCTTTGAGAAAACGAACGGCAAATGGGCCGTCGCCACCGGACAACCGGCGGGATTACGGAAGGTTCATCGGCTGCAGGGGCCGATTGAAGATGCCTTTACGGACGCGTTTTTGGCGGTGCGCGGAAGCGGCCAGCCCTGGAACGATGGTGTGCAGAGCTACACCAACCAGCGGTTCGACAGCTTCAAGTCGGAATTCGCGAAGTGGATGCGTGGCGACATCAGGGTGAAGACCGACAGCGCCGTCTCTGCCGCCGACATCTCGAACTACAACCTCGTGCTCTTCGGCGATCCGGGTAGCAACAGCCTGATCGCGAAAGTGGTTGGCCGTCTTCCGATCCAATGGACCCGCACGGAAATCACTGTCGGCGCGCAGAAGTTTTCGACCGCCGATCACGCGCTCGTCCTGGTGTATCCGAATCCGCTGAATCCGCAGAAGTACGTCGTCCTCAACACAGGGCAGACCTTCTCGGCGAATCGCATCACGTCAGGTACCGAGGCGGTCTTTTTTCCGCGGCTCGGCGATTACGCGGTGCTGACGACGGGCGGGCAGACGAAGGTCGCGGGGTTCTTCGATGAGAGTTGGAGACTGAAGTAAGAGTCTGGGAGTCGGAGGAGTCGGGGAGTTGGAAGAGTCGGGGAGTCGAAACTAGTCGAAGGGGTCAAGATGTTGATACAGAGATTGGTGAAACGCCTCGTTGTTGCGCTTTTTCTGTGTACGGCCTCCGTCGTTGCACAGGATACCGGCTCTTCGAGTGACGCGTTCTATTCGGCCATTCGCGAGAACGATCTCGCGCGGCTTCAGGCGCTGCTCAAGAGTGGCGCCGACGCAAACGCCGGCGATCCGCGCGGCGGCTCGACGCCCCTGATGCATGCGGCGGCCGTCGGCTCCGTCGAGTCGATGAAGCTGCTCCTCGACCATCGCGCGAACGTCAATGCCGTCAACAGCGCCGGCGCTACGGCGTTGATGATATCGGTGACCGATATCGAAAAAGTACGCCTGCTTCTCGCACGCGGTGCGGATGTGAACGTGGCGACCAAACGCGGCCGGACGGCGTTGCTGCTGGCCGCCATGAGCGACCGATCGGCGCCAATCGTCCGTCTGTTGATGGCCAGCGGCGCGAACCCGAAGGCGGTTGACGTCCTCAAAGTGACGACTCTCGGGGCGTCTGCCGTGGGCGGCGATATCGAGACGATCCAGTTGATGGTCGATGCGGGCGTGCCGATCGACGATCCCGATTTTGGCGGGTTTACGCCGCTGATGAGTGCGGCCTTCGGCGGCAACATTCCAGCGGTCAAGCTGTTGCTGTCAAAGGGCGCCAACGTGAACGCGGTGTCGGGGGATGGGTCGTTTCAGAAGGTGAAGGCTGGCACAATCGCACTCGGCAACTGGACACCGCTCCTGGCCGCTTCGACGCTGGGATCGCCGGACATGATCAAGACCTTGCTCGACGCGGGCGCCAACGTCAATGCGAAAGACGTGCGGGGCATGACGCCGCTCATGCTGGCCGTTGCGACCGATCGTCAGAATCCCGCCGTCATCCGGACGCTTCTCGATCGCAAGGCCGACGTCAATGTGCGCAGCCTGGCCGGAGAGACGGCGCTCGATTGGGCAAAGAAAATAAGCAATCCAGCAGTCATTACGACGCTCGAGCGTGCGGGCGCCGTGGCGAGCTCAGTGCCGCCGGCTGCCGGCCCCGCATTTGCCCCGGCAGACATGGCGACGACCGTGCGGCGCAGTCTGACGCTGCTCGAAAAGAGCTCGACCGAGGCGGCCGCCAAAGGCGGCTGCGCCTCGTGCCACCACCACAACATCACCGACATTGCCGCGGCGGTTGCGAACGACAAAGGCGTCGCGATCGACGAAAAAGCGGCGGCCGATCGCCGGCAGCTGACGCGGTCGAGATTCTTCGCGCCGATGAACTTTTTCGAACGGCTCGAAGCCGGCGGTTTCCCCGACGTGGAGATCTACGCGCTTTCGGCGCTCGCCGCAAGCGGCGAGGAGCCCGACCGCAACACCGACGCGGTGGTCGCGAGCATTCTGGCGCGGCAGCGCGCTGATGGATCTTGGAGAATCGGCGGCATCGCCAGGCCGCCAGTCGAGGATGGCGACATTTTCCGCACGGCTCTCGCCATCTCAGTGGTCAAAGCGTTCGGTCCTCCAGGACGTGCTGCAGAAACGTCGAAGCGCCTGTCGCAGGCGGTCCGCTGGCTCGAACGCGCCAGTGTGACGACCGCAGAGGATCGCAGCATGCAGTTGATCGGTCTCCAGTGCATGGGCGTCAACGACACTACGCTGCGCAGGCTGGCAAAAGCGATTCTTGCCTCGCAGCGCGAAGACGGCGGGTGGGCGCAGAACGCCTTCCTCGCGAGCGACGCGTACGCAACCGGCCAGACACTGGTCGCACTCGCGAAAACCGGCATGTTGAAGTCGAGCGACCCGGCGTATCAGCGCGCAGTGAAATATCTGCTTTCGACACAGCATGCCGACGGGTCGTGGTTTGTCCGCAGCCGCTCACCGAAGTTCCAGCCGTTCTTCGAGAGCGGTTTTCCATACGGTCACGACCAGTGGATTTCTGCGATGGCCACCGGCTGGGCCACGACGGCGGTCGCGATGGGACTGCCTTGAGAGTCGCAAGGCGCAAGTCGAAAGTCGTAAGTCGCAAGTCTGATCGTAAGTTGCAACTCTGGTTCGTCAGTCGCAATTCTCGTCGTTAGTCGCACGTTTGGATGAAGCCGCTTACCCTGACTCTCTTTTTCTTGATGGCACTCCAGCAGCCGGCTCCGCCGGCGTTGCTGTTGCCGGCGTTGAAGGCTGAACCGGGCCTCAGGCTGCTCGCGCCGGCGAGCGATCTTCGCGAGTACACACAGGATCAATTACAGAAATTCGGCTACTGGCCGCCATGGCTCGAGCTGGATCTCGATCGTGACAAACGCCCGGACGTCGCGGCCGTCGTGGTCAAGCCGTCGAAAACCGGATCCGAGTTTGGTGTCATCGCTGTTCACGCCCGCACACCGAACGAGATTCAGTGGGTCGTGCCGCTTGATACCGAGCCGATCAACGGCATCACAAAGGGTCAGGCTCCCGACATCCTGGTGCCGCTGTTCTGCGTCGAATGCGACGCCAACACGTGGTTGCGGTGGTCTGGCGAGGAATACGAAGCCGAGCTCTATGCGGTAGGCGAGAGGATCGACATCGGCACCGAGACTCAGGCCGATCTGCCGCTGTACAGCTCCACCAGCCTTGCATCGAAACCTGCGGCCACCGTCGCGCATTGCACCACCGTGGTGGTGCGCAAGGTTGGCGGCACGCCGGACGAGCGCTGGTACTTCGTCGAAACACCCGAAGGTCAGCGCGGGTGGATTTCAGAGCGCGTCATGTCGGCGGATATCTGTATCGGCTGAGGAGATTGAGGGCACGGAGCAGCCTCAACACGGAGACACAAAGTCACGGAGGATCACGGAGAATTCTTTTGCAAGAAATTCCTCCGTACGTCTGCAAGAACCACCTCTCATCCTGATCCGTCCTTCTGAGAAGACACGATGACTCGACGCGCGCCCACGACTCGAATACGAGAACCACGGTTCTTCGTCCCGGTGGGGTGCGTAAGAACGCTCTGGGGACAGCGCATCGATTTCGCGCCGTAGGCGCGCCGCGAAGACAAAAGGCACACACACAAGACCCTGAGACACCCGTTGGTCTTGATGTGTGTGCCTCTTGTCTTCACGGCGATGGCCGCTGCAGCGGCCATCGAAATCGACGCGACAACCCCGTGCTCTCCGTGTTGGGGTGGTTTTTCTCTGCGTCGCCGCGTCTCTGCGTCGAACTACAACGATCTGAAATCCGCGATAGGTGCCGGGATCGGCCTGCCTGAATGCCATAGGATTGACCAGTAGTCTGATCCGAGCCGGCCGGCTCGAGTGACACGCCGTCGATGCGCACGCCGCGATCGCTGCCCAGGCCGTCGAGGATCGGTCAGTTCCGGAATTGAACCACTGATCCGGCTCACACCACGGGCACGCCCAGAATTGTTAATGACCCGCATTCGAGTGCCTCCCTGGTGCGGGGATTGTATGCAGTACACTCGCTATATGGGCCATATGGGCCGTTTTATCGTCGCGTTCCTACTCGTCGCGAGCGCAGCCGCGCAGGAGAGGCCTGCCCCGAGCGCAGTCGAGAGGCCTGCCCCGAGCGCCGTCGAGGGGCCGCTTCCCGAGTTCAAGGCCTTCGCCGCGAAGGTGAAAGCGCATCTGGCGTCCGACCAGGAGCGTCAGAGCGGTTACGTGTTCGTCGAACGGCGAATCGAGCAGAAGCTGGACGGGTCGGGAAAAGTGACCGACGAGTCGACGAAAGTGTTCGAGGTGTATCCAGGGCTCGAGGGCGAGGAACGGTATCGCCGGTTGATTGAAGAGAACGGGCAGCGGGTGCCCTCCGACAGGCTCGAGAAGCAGGATCGTGAGCGGAAGCAGGAAGTGGAGGAGTACGCGCGTCGGACCACCCAGGCGGCGTCGCGCGAAAAGCACGCGCGCGAAATGGATCGGCGGCGGCGTCGGTATGCCGCCGCGATCGACGATCTGTTCCGGGTCTACGACATCAAAATGGTACGCCGCGAACGTCTTGACGGCCACGACACCATTTTCGCCACCTTGACGCCGAACGGCGTGCAGCCGCAGACCGATGACGGCAAAATCATGACGCACTTCAAGGCGCGCGCATGGGTCAGCGAGTCCGATTACGAAGTCGTCCGGGTCGAGGTCGAAGCCATCACAGATCTGTCATTTGGAATGGGGCTGCTCGCGCGCGTGCACAAGGGCACGGTGGCGACGTTCGAGCGGCGCAAGGTGAACAACGAGGCGTGGCTGCCCGCAAAAGTGACCTGGACCGCGAGCGGGCGCGTCCTGCTGCTGAGGCGTCTGCGCCTGCGCGGCATCTCCGAGTTTTCGGCCTATCGCAAGTTCACAGTCGATACCGACTGGCGCTTGGGTGAT
Source organism: Vicinamibacterales bacterium (assembly GCA_963761975.1). GTDB lineage: Bacteria > Acidobacteriota > Vicinamibacteria > Vicinamibacterales > JAMQPK01 > JAMQPK01. The sequence goes on along the minus strand of CAVXIR010000004.1, from coordinate 1,923,416 downwards.
AAATGACGCCGGTTAGGGCAGATGTTAGATGGCAGATGGCAGAGAGTACAGTCTGCCATCTGCCATCATCGATCTGCCATGACGGAGATCTACCGAGCGCTACTCACTCAAGAACTTGACCATCGCCGCCCGGTAATCGACATAGTTGTCGCCGCGCGGCATGGTCGACTTCAGGTACCGCTCGATGTATCGCGGATGCTTCACCTCCGCGGGCCCGCCTTCGAACACGTTCTCGAGCAGCACGCCTGTCACCCGGCCGAGGTTCTTCGGCACGTTCGCGTCGAGGTGGCCGCGCAGCGGCGGCAGGCCGAGGAAGTGATTCGTCATCACGGCCACGTCCGGTCCCTCCGCGTAGGGAATGCGGGCGCCGCGTTTGACGCCGGGACCATAAAACGCCATGAACGTTTCCCACGAAGAAAGTACCGACTGCGGGTGGCCGCTCTGGCTCGTCTGGCCCATGCCGTGATCCGATCCGAAGATGATGTAGGTCCGATCCCACACCCCTGCGCTCTTCAGCCCTGCGATCAGCCTCGCCAGCTGAGGATCGACAGTCTTCACGAAGTACTGGATGTATTCGGACTTCGGGTTCGTCGTGTCGCTCGGGCCACGCCACGCGTTTCTGATGTGCTGCAGGTGCAGCCGAAGCAGCCGTGCGTTGTTTTTCGTCAGGTGCTCGAGGCCTCGAGTGACCACGATTTCGTCGGTCAGTTCGTTGCCTCCGAAATACAGATGATCGGTGTTCTTGAAGATCGCGTAGTTGTTCGAGCCGCCAGCAAACATCGAGACGATTCCGGCGCGGCGGGCGCTGAGAAAGATGTCGTCGATGTTGTACGACTCGAACAGGTGCGTGCCCGTGTGCATCGCGACGTTCGAGCTGGTGCTGCCGCCCCACGGTCGCGAGCCATCGGGCAGGTCGAGCCGGGGCGCCGGACTCGTGCAGTAATAAGTATCTGTGGTGACCCCCTGCTTCAGCAGCGACCCTAGCGTCGACGCTCCGTTGGCAACGGCCGTGCGCACGCTATTGGAGTCGATGCCGTCGACCATGAACTGGACCACGACAGGGTTGGCAACTTTTGGTGCGGTACCGCGTTGGGCGAAGACCGTGGGGATGGCAAAGACGAGGGCAAGAGCCACAGCCGAGACGCGAAGTTTCATGGGCATGGGGCGCATTGTAACCACGAAGGCACGAAGACGCGAAGGCCAAACCACCAAGGGCAAACCACGACGACACGACGACACGACGACACGACGACACGACGGCACAACGGCACGACGGGCACGACGGTCACGGCGGAACACGATACGACGGCACGACGCCGCGGAGGCACGACCTGGAATCGAACCACACGAACCACACGAACCCACGAACCCACGAACCGGGTGAGTCTAGATCTCTTTGAGCACACTGGCCGGATCGATCCGTGCCGCTCGCCAGGCCGGAAGTCCGGCTGACACGATCGATACGGCCGAGAGAATCGCGGCGGCGGCAATGAACGTCTGGGGATCGCGCGGCCCAAGTCCCCACACCAGCGTTTCCGCGAACTGTGCTGCCCACAGGCTCACGATGCCCCCGGCGACGATGCCGGCGGCGACGAACACAGCAACCTGTCGCATCATCAGGCCGACGACCCCGAACCTGCTTGCCCCCAGCGCTATGCGCATCGCGATTTCAGTTTTGCGCCGATTGATGCTGTAGGCCGTCACGCCGTACAAACCGATCGCGGCCAGTGCAAGTGCAATCGCGCCAAATGTGGCCGACAGCAGCGCCACGAGGCGTTCCTGAGCCATCGAGGCGCTCATCTGCGTTGTCAGCGGCACGAACCGCAGCACCAGCTCGGGATCGATCTCGCGTACTTCTGCCGCGATGCTGCGCGACAGCCGTTCCGGCCCTTCATGTGCGGCGAGCACACTGACGTTGACGAACGGCCGCGCGGCGGTCCGTTGCGTCGTCGATGAGTAGACGACGGGTGTCGTCGTTTCGCGCATCGAACGGTACACCGCGTCTTCAACCAGGCCGACGATTTCGACGTTCGTCATCCCGCTCAGCAACCCGACGCGGACGGTTCGCCCGACCGGATTGGCCCCGCCGAAGAAGGCCTGTGCAAACGCCTCGTTGACGAGTACGACCGTCGGTGTGTTGGTGCGGTCAGTTGGCTGCAGATCGCGCCCGGCTACCAGGCGAAGCCCGTAGGTTTCGAGCCAGCCTGGGCTGATGACATTGACCGATACGCCTGCAGGCTGCGCCAGGCCCGGGATCTCGACCGAGCTCGTGCGGCCGGCCCCGCTCGCAGGCGTCACATCAGAGATGGCCGCATGGTGTACTCCGGGCAGCGCGCTGATCTGATCGAGGACACGGTCGTAGACCGAAACCAGGCTATCGAGCGTATAGCGCGTCATCGGCGCCGTGATGTTCACCAGCAGCACACGTTCTCGCGCCGATCCGATGTTCCTGCCTGCCAGTTCCATCGAAGTCCGAACGAAGATTCCAGCGGCCGCCACGAGGACCAGCGAGAGCGCAACCTGCACGCCGACGAGACTAGCCGGCCAACGCGTACAGGCCGCCGCTGACAGAGCCGCGACCCTGCTGGCGTAATGCGTCGATCGGGTCAGCGCGCATGGACTGCCACGCCGGCGCGATGCCGAAAAGCACGGCGGTAATGGTGGCACTTGCGGCCGCGAACCCCCATACGCGCCAATCAGGCGCGAGGTCGAAGTACACGGTACTGCCCGGCGTGGAAATCTGCCGGACGATAAAGCGGCTGATCAGCTGTGCCATGCCGGTGGCGAGCAAAGCGCCCGTGCCCGAGATGACGAGCGCTTCGGCCAGCAGCAATCGGCCCAGGTGTGACTGAGATGCCCCGAGCGCCATTCGCACGCTCATCTCGCGCCGGCGCGCCACCGCTCGCGCCGTCATCAGATTCGCGATGTTGAGGCACGCGATGAGCAACAGACCAGTCGCGACTACAAGCAGCAGCGTCAACGCCGGGCGATAGCGTGACCGCAGGAGTGAGCGTCCGGTGGCGGCCGGAGTCAACGTCAGCGGTGCCTGCAGATCGCGCGTGAAACCGGCGTCCAGCGAGGGCAGTCGGGTCTGGAGGTCGTTCTGAATGCTGCGCCACGCGGCAAGTGCTGCATCCAGCGGTTGATCGGAACGCCGCCTGATCATGATGCTGAGCCAGTGCCGGCCGCGAAGGTCGAGGCCGCTGTTTGCGCCGGCCAGCAGGGGCTCGGCGCCAAGCGGAAGCGCGACGTCGAAGCGCTGCCCGACGTCAGGACCGAAGAATCCCCTGGGCGTGACGCCGATCACGGTGAACGCGACGCCGTTCAGCGTCAGCGATCGGCCGATCGCGTCGCGGGCGGTGCCGTACTGACGCTGCCAGAAATCGTGGCTGATGACGGCAACCGGGCCGTCGATGCCGCCACCGCGCCGATCGTCGGCAAGCGTAAACGTCCGGCCGAGAGCGGCAGGAACACCAAGCACCCGAAAGAAATCTCCGCTCGCCCAGATCCCTTCGACAAGCTGCGCCTCCCCGCCGCGCGACAGGTTGAACTGCGTATGCGACCAGGCAAACGCCCCGTCATACACGCCAGTCCTGTCGCGAATCTGCTCCCACAGCGGGTTGCTCCACGATCGTGTCTCGCTGTTGGCGTCTGTCAGTATCGCAAGTCGATCGGGCGCTGCGACGGGAAGGGTTCGAAGCAGCAGGCTGTTTACCAGCGAGAAAATCGCCGTGTTGAGCCCGATGCCCAGCATGAGTGAGGCAACGGCCGCAAGGGTCACCGCCGGTGTGGCTGCCAGCGCGCGTATAGCCAATCGCAGGTCGTTCATGAGGGCTTAGACGATGCGGGGGAGTGGCGAGGTTGCTCGAGAGATTAGGGAGGGGCAGAGCGACAACGAGGACACGGAGCGCTGATTCAACACAGAGCCACAGAGTCACGGAGGATCACGGAGAATTCTTTGAAAGAATTCTCCGTGTCCCCGTGCCTCCGTGTTGAATCTGCAGAAACTCCGTGACCTCCTAGAACACGTACTTCAACCCGAACTGAATAATCCGCGGATCACCCTGGTTGGCGTGCGTGCTCGTGATACGTCCGAACGACGCGCTGTTGAGCGCAGTGGCCGGGTTCGAGAAGTTTACCTGGTTGAAGATGTTGAAGAACTCCGCCCGGAACTGGAAACTCTGACCGTTGGCAAAGTTGATATTTCGCGTCAACCCCAGATCCCAGTAGTGCGTATTGGGTCCGACATACACGCCTTTGCCGATGGTACCGAACGTGCCGACATCTCCAACTGCGAAGGCCGCGGGGTTGAACCACACGGTTTGATCGGAACCCGCGAGAGGATCCGTGCTGACGCCGGTTGTCTTTCCCCGATCGCCACCGATGCCATCGCGCGAGATGTCGTTGCCCGACGTGATGGTATATGGCTGACCAGTCTGGAACTGGACGATGCCGGTCACCTGCCAGCCGTTTAGCGCCGCTCGCACAACCGCGTTGCTCTGCGACACGTCAGGAAGGTCGTACACCCAGGAAGTGACGAACCGATGCCTGCGCATCTGATCGAGCCGACCGACGAGCAGCGCCTCGTCCTGCGGCATGAAATACGGAATCACTTCGTCACCGAAGTCGCCGACGACGCTGGCCAGCGTGTAGTTGGTGTTGATAGTCAAGCCATTCGCGTACCGGCGATTCAGCGTCAGTTGCATCGAGTTGTAGCGCGACCACCGCTGCTGCACGTACATCGAGAGGGCGCTGTACGGTTGGAGGGCACGACGTGCATCGGTTGTCGCGGTCGTCGCGCCGGGCACATAGATCGCCGGATTCAGCGAGATGCTGTTTTGGCCGCCAGTCTGCTTCGATCCAACATACGCGGCGCGCGCCATCCATCCCGACATCACTTCCCGCTCCAGCGTGAGGTTGTAATTGTAGGTCAGCGGCGTGTTGAAGCGGTCGTCGTAGCTGTTGACGCTCACAGGGTACGGGAAGGGGGCGTCCCGCCTGCCGACGCCGGCCAGCGAGATCTTATCGAAGTCGTCCCGTCCCCGGTATGGATCCGAAAACGGGCCCACAGGCTCCGTCACGTTGATCCTGATGCTCCATGGCGGGTTGTTCGTCGCACCGTTATTGAAGCGGCCAATAATGTGCTGGTCGTAGAACAAGCCCCAGCCGCCGCGAAGACTGGTCTTGCCATCGCCGGTCAGGTCGTAGGCGGCGCCCGTTCGGATACTCACGTTGTTCCAGTCGCCCAGGGTGCCGTCTTCGGGTATGCCGGGGTCTCCGCGGAAGAACAGTCCGGGCGGGGAATTGTCGTACAACGTCGAGCGGCGGCCCGCATAGTAGTCGTCGAGCCTGAAGACCTGGATGCGGCCGACGACCTCGTGCCACGGCGGTGTCGGCTCGTAGCGCATGCCAAGATTCACGGTGAGACGCGGATGCACCTTGTAGTCGTCCTGGAAGAACGCCGACGAATACACGTTGGTGTTGTGTTTATACTCCCCGGTCCCTTGATCGAAGGTTCGCATGTCGCCCAGGAAGAAATCGGCCATGGCATTGCCCGTGGCGCTGCCGTTGAAGGTAAACGTGCCCGGCACGCGATACTCGCTGTCGATCGTCGCCTTGTAGACCTGAACCTCTCCGCCGAACTGGATGCTGTGGTTGCCCTTCGACCAGTGCGTCCGGTGGTTGGCCTCGACACCGTTTCGCACGAAGTCTGATGGCGCATCGGCGCCGACGGCGAAAAACCCGTCCACGCTGATCGACTGAAGATTCGGCGTCGTTGGATACAGCGGGAGCCGGATGCCGAGCTCCTGCAGGCTCGGCGTGGGGGGTGTCACCCGACCGGCGTGCATGCGCTGGAACCCGACGTGTGTTTCGTTCAGCATGGTCGCCGTGTGCGATCGCTTCCAGGAGTAGACGCCGCTCTGGCTGCGTACCCGTGATTTGGGGCTGCCCGTGCGATAGCTGAGCAGATCGCCAGCCGTCATGATCGCGGCGTTATCGAAATGGTCGATGAAGTACCGGCCGCTCAGTTGGTCTTTACTGGTCAGCTGGTGGTCGACCTTCAACACGATCTGATTGAAATCCATCTCGCTGGCGCGCGAGACCTGATGTTGGCCGGTTCCGCCGACTCGAGCAAAGTGACTCATCAGTTTCACCGCCGCCGGATCGAACCGCGAGACCGGGATCTGATTGCCGGGGAACGGCTGACCGGTCAGCGGATCGCGAATCGGCACGTTGCACGGCGCACCGCAAGTGGCAAAGTTCCCGTTGCGCTGGTCGTCGGTCGGCGCGAAGACGATCGTTGATGCGGTCTTGTTATTGAGGAGAGTGCCCTGCCAGCCGAGGAAAAAGAACGTGCGGTTCGTGCCGTTGTAGCCCGGCAGCTTTACCGGACCACCGAGATAGCCGCCGGTACTGCCGGCGATCGAGGGCGTCGGGCTCGGGCGCGAAATAGTTGCGCGAGTTGAACGCCTTGTTCCGCACGTAGCCGAACGCGCCCCCGTGGAAGGCGTTGGTGCCCGAGCGAGTGACGGCATTGACGACTGCGCCTGAGCTGTTGCCCTGAGCGGCGCTGTAGTTGCTGGTCTGAATACTGAACTCCTGCAGCGCTTCGGGAAAGGGAAACGTCAGGTTTTCGTGCTCGTACAGGTCGGTGTTGCTGGTGCCGTCCAATCGAAATGACACCGAGATGCTTGAGCCGCTTGCCTCCCCGCCGTTCGAGCTCAGCCGTATGGCACCAGGGATCGTCTTGCCGGTTTCCGTGCTGACCGACGCGATCACGGTGCCCGCAACCAGCGTCGTCAGTTTGGCCGCGTCGCGGCCGTTCAGCGGCAACTCAACGATGCGGGCGTGATCGACGACTTCGCTGAGAGTCGCCGTCGTGAGGTCCACGTTCGCGGCCTCGCCGGCCACGCTGATGGTCTCGCTCAGCTCTCCCAGCTCGAGCGTCACGTTCACCGTGAGGTTCTGGTTCGCGGCCAGGTCTATGCCGGTGCGCCTGACGGTTCTGAAACCGGTAAGCACAGCCCTGATTTCATAGGGCCCTGGTCGCAACGAGGGAAATGTAAACAGGCCGTTGGCTCCGCTGATGGTGTCGCGCGACAGGCCGGTCTGCTCCTCAGTGGCGGTCACGGTTGCGCCCGGCACGACTGCGCCGGTGCTGTCGGAGATGACGCCATTGATTTGTCCTTGTTGAGCAAACGCGGGGCTAGCGATGAGCGCTAGCACGATCGCCATTGCGGGGAGTACGGATCGCATCGTGGCACCCCTTTCAATCAAAAGGCGAAAACGGCAAGGTGTGAAAGTCCCGAATATAGGTGAAGGACTGTTGAGTGTCCAACGAAAAATATGAGACTTTCACGGGCCAGGGCAGGGCCAGGGCCAGGGAAACGAGGGTGTTCTATTCCAAGTCAAGGACGCGGAGAAACACGAAGAATTCCTTTCAAAAGAATCCTCCGTGCGTCTCCGTGCCCCGTGCCTCCGTGTTGGAGCTGTGAAACTCCGTGACCTCTAAAATACGAACTTCAACCCGAACTGCATGATGCGCGCATCGTCCGCGCTGTTGATCAGTCCGAAGCGCGACGACTCCGAGTGGGTGGTGCCAGGGTTGCCGAAGTTGACCGTGTTCAGGGCGTTGAAGAACTCCGCCCGGAACTGGATGTTCATATCTCCCGAAATACGGAAATTCTTGAACAGGCCGAGATCCACCGTCGAGTCGCCTGGACCGAAGTACTCGCCGCGCTTCGTCTCGCCGAATGTCCCGTTCGGGTTGACGGCGAACGCGGCAGGGTTGAACCACACGGTCTCGTGAGATCCGGCCGGCGGCTCGAATGGTTGACCCGTGTAGATTGCCCGATTGCTGCCCAATCCCCAGCCCGCGTTGTCTCGGCCGCTCGTGATCGTCAGCGGCTCGCCGCTCTGCTGCTGATAGATGCCGGTGATCTGCCAGCCGCCGATGACGGTGCCGAGGACGCCATTCTGCGGCCCTGGAATGTCGTACACCCACGATGCGACGAAACGATGCCGGCGCATGTTGTCCAGGCGTCCATACCGGTATGTGTCGATGATGTGTTCCAGGTCAGGATGGAAGTACGGCGCCATTTCGGGGCCGCCGATCGTTCCCTGCAGGTCTGCCAGCGTGTAGCTCGCGCGCACTGTGAACCCATCCGCATACCGGCGATTCACTGTCAGTTGCATGGAGTTGTACCGGCTGCGGCGATCCTGCACGTATTGGCTGAGGCTGCCATACTCCGGCATGGCGCGGCGCCCATCCGGATTGCCGGTTGGGCCGCCGGGCGTATAGATCGCCGGGTTTAGCGTGATGCTGGACCGGCCGTTGGTGGCCGTCGATCCGACGTAGGCGGCACGCGCCATCCAGCCGGTGGCCACTTCGCGCTCGAACGCGACGTTGTAGTTGTAGGTCAACGGTGTGTCGAACACCTCGTCGAACGACTCCACGAGCACCGGCCGCGGGAACGGCGCATTCGAGGCGCCGATGACGTTGTCCTTGTCCTCGTAGTCGTGCTGAAGGGCGGCGAAGTCGGTCCGTCCACGATACGGATCCGAGAATGGTCCTGGCGGCTCGGTGGTAGCCACGCGGAGGCTCCAGGGCGGTGCGTTGACGCCGCCGTTGTTGTAGTCGCCGGCCAGGTGCGTGTCGTAGAACAGGCCGCCGCCGCCGCGGAGGCTGGTCTTACCGTCGCCCGTCATGTCCCATGCAATCCCGAACCGCCCGGACACGTTGTTCCAGTCAGGCAGCGTGCCGTCTTCCGGAACGCCCGCGTCGCCGCGGTACAACAGTCCCTTCGGCGCATTCGGAAACTGCGTCGACTGCACGCCCTGGTTGTAGCCCTCTATCGTGAAGTACTGGAAACGGCCGACCAGGTCATGCCACGGGCCACTTGGTTCGTAGCGAGCCCCGAGGTTCACCGTCACGCGATCGGTGAGCTTGATATCGTCCTGGAAGAAATACGACTGATACAAGTTGCGGTAGTTCTTGTACTCGCCGGTGCCATGGTCGAACGAATTGAGCCGGCCGAGCAGGAAATCCGCCAGTGCATTACCCCCGCTGGCCGCGCCTGGTGCACGCGTGAAGCGTCCGTCGAACGAGAAATGTCCGGCGCGGCGGAAGTCGTTGTAGATCTCCGGCCGGAGGTACTCGATTTCGCCGCCGAACTGGATGCTGTGGCGCCCCTTGATCCAATTCGTCTTGTTGTTGATCTGGAAGCCGTCGCGCGGGAACCGCGCCTCGAGGTTGTCACCGATGCTGAAAGACCCGCTAGCGCTAATCGACGAGATCGATCGCATTCTAGGCAGGTACGGGAGACGCACGCCGAAATCCTGAATCGCCGGCACTTCCGGATGGGGCTGTCTCGCCGTAAAGAGACGGTTGTAACCGAACAATGTCTCATTCAGCAGCGTCGGGCTCAGTGTCCGCTTCCACGCCGTCACGATGCTCTGACTGCGCGGATTTGATTCCAGGCTGGGACCGCGGTAGCTGAGCACATTGCCCGGGATGAATTGCGACTCGTTGTTGAAGTCATCGATGAAGTAGCGAACGCTGATGTTGTTCGTCGTGCCTAGCTGCTGATCGACTTTGAGCACGAACTGATTGAACCGTTGACCCGTGCCACGCGGAATGGTGACTCGCCCATCGGGGCTGTTGGAGATCGGAAGTATGGCGAGCACCTTGGCCGATGCCGGATCGAACATCGCGACCGGAATCTGATTGTTCGGGAACGGCTGCCCTGTTGCCGGATTGTAGAGCTGAGGACACGCAGGCGAGCAGTTCGAGAAGTCGCCGTTGCGCTGCGCGACGGTGGGTACGAACGCGGCGATCTCGGATTCGCGGTTGGTGATTCGGGTGCGCTGATATCCGAAGAAGAAGAAGGTGCTGTTGCGACGGAGCGGTCCGCCAATGAAGCCGCCGTGCTGATTGCGTTTGAGGAAGTCCTTCTCGGCCGCAAAGTATCCCTTCGAGTTGAAGTGACGATCGCGAAGGTACTCGAACGCGCCGCCGTGGAAGTTGTTCGTCCCCGAACGGGTGACCACGTTCACCACTGCGCCGGCATTGTTGCCGTACGACGCGCTGTAGTTGCTCGTCTGGATGCTGAATTCCTGCAGCGCGTCGGGGAACGGGAAGCTCTGATTTTCCTGGAAGTACGAGTCGGTGTTGCTCATGCCGTCCAGGCGGTACGAGTTCTGTTCGTCGCCGGCGCCGTTCGCCGAAATCTTGACGGCGCCGGGCAGCGACTTACCGGTCTCGTTGCTGATGTCGCCCACGACGGTGCCGGCCACAAGCGTCTGCAGGCGCGCGACCTCTCGACCGGCGATCGGCAGCTCGACGATGCGCGCGTGATCGACCACCTCGGCGATCGTCGCCGTCGTGATATCGACCTGCGAGGCTTCGCCGGCGACCGTGACGGTCTCGGCCAATTCGCCCAGCTCGAGTTGAATCGAAACGGTCAGGCTCTGATTCGCCGCCAGCACGACGCCTTCGCGTCGAAATGTCCTGAAGCCCGTCAGCTCTGCGGTAATGGTGTAACCAGTGGGCCTGAGAGAAGGAAAGCTGTAGCGGCCGTTTGCTCCCGACACCGTCGCTTGCGAGAAGCCGGTGGCGGTCTCGGTAGCGGTGACGGTCGCGCCGGGAATGACTCCGCCGCTGCTATCGCTGACGACGCCGTTGATCTGCCCCTGCTGGGCGACCGCCGTGTCTGGCAGGATGCCAGTCAGCACGACGGCGAGGGCCACCAGCAGCAATACATGCGCTCTGCGTCCCATAGTTACACCTCATTTGTGGAGTTACTGCGGAAGTTGGTTCCGCGCAGGTGTGATTGGCGTGTGGGTGCGAGGGTATTACGATGAATGAGACCGAGAGACAAAATGCAGTCTCGACTCGTCGCAACACGGTACCCCTTCAAAAAACGTATGCGACCGGTCCGAAAAAGATGCGGAGATTTAGGAATGTAAGGGAAGTCTGCCTGGAGTGTCTACCGAAAAGTAGCGATCCCATGAAGACGGGACCCGCTGATACAAAACGCGATTCTGATATCAAAAAAAAAGGAGGTGGGAAATCGTTCCCACCTCCTTCGTGCCTTCGTGTCTTCGTGGTCTAGAAGAGGAACTTCAACCCGAACTGCATGATCCGTGGATCCTGTGCCGCCGTGATCCGGCCGAATGTTGCGGCTGTGTTCACCGTCGTGTTGGGATTGTTGAAGTTCACCGTGTTGAACAGGTTGAAAATCTCCGCCCGGAACTGCAGATTCAGATCACTCGAGAACGTGAACCGTTTGAACAACCCGAGATCGACGGTCGAGCGGTTCGGACCGAAGAACTCGCCTCTCAGTGTGTCTCCGAACGTTCCATTTGGATTCACGGCAAACGCTGCCGGGTTGAACCAGAGCGTCTCAGGAGAGCCCGACGGTGCGTCGAGGGGCTGGCCGCTGCGAATGGCGCGATTACTTCCCAACCCCCAGCCTGCGTTATCCACGCCGCTGGTGATGGTGTAGGGTTGACCGCTCTGCCACTGGAAAATGCCGGTCACCTGCCATCCGCCGATTGCATGAGCCAGCGCGCCTGTCGTCGGACCCGGGATGTCATACACCCACGACGTCACGAAGCGGTGCCGGCGCATGTCGTCGAGCCGCCCATGCCGCAGGGTGTTCACGAGGTTGTCGAAGTCGGGGTGGAAGTAGGGCACCAGTTCCGGCCCGCCGATCGTGCCCTGCAGATCTGACAGTGTGTAGTTCGTGTTGACCGTGAAGCCGTTAGCGTAGCGGCGATTCAGCGTGAGCTGCAGCGAATGATACTGGCTCTCTCTGTCCTGCACGAACTGATTGATGCCGCTGTATTCCGGCATACGCCTGCGTGCCTGCGGATTCCCGACAGGTCCGCCGGGCGTATAAATCGCCGGGTTCAGCGAAAAGCTCGATCGTCCTTGTGTTGCAGTAGAGCCGACGTAAGCGGCGCGTGCCATCCACCCAGTCGTGACTTCGCGCTCGAACGCGAGGTTGTAGTTGTACGTCAGCGGCGTGTTGAATACCTCGTCGAACGATTCCACGAGAACAGGTCGCGGGAACGGCGCGTTCGCGGCGCCGATGATGGTGTCCTTGTCCTCGTAGTCGTGCACGAGAGAGTTGAAGTCGGTGCGTGGGCGGTAGGGATCTGACAGCGGTCCCACGAGGGTCGTCGAATTCTCGACGTTCACGCGAATGCTCCAGGGTGGCGCGTTCACACCACCGTTGTTGTAGTCTCCCTGGAGGTGTGTGTCGTAGAACATGCCGCCGCCACCGCGGATGCTCGTCTTGCCGTCGCCGGTCACATCCCAGGCGAAGCCGAATCGTCCCGAGACGTTGTTCCGATCGGGCCTCGTACCATCCACCGGGATCCCTGGATCTCCACGATAAAAGAGTCCGGGAGGAGCATTCACGTATTGGCTCGACCTGATGCCTTGGTCGTACGCATCGACGTCGAATATCTGGAAGCGTCCGACCAGGTCGTGCCACGGGCCGTTTGGCTCGTAGCGTGCGCCGAAATTCAACGTGACGCGATCGCTGATCTTGAAGTCGTCCTGGAAGAAGTACGACTGATAGAGATTTCGATAGTTCTTGTACTCGCCCGTTCCATGATCGAAGGTGCTGAGCCTGCCAAGCAGGAAATCGGCGAGCGCATGCCCGCCACTTGCTGCGCCGGGCGCCCGCGTGAACTGGCCGTTGGAAATGAAGTGCCCGGCCCGGCGGAAATCGTTGTAGATCTCGGGCCGCAGGTATTCGAGCTCGAACCCGAACTGGAGCCCGTGCTTCCCCTTGATCCAGTTCGTCTTGTTGTTGAACTGGAACCCGTCGCGTGGGAATGACGCTTCGAGGTTGTCGCCGAAATTGAAATAACCCTGCGCCCTGATCTCGGAAACCGAGGGGATGCGCGGGAAGTACGGAAGCCGGATGCCGAAGTCCTGCGTGGACGGCACGTCGGGGTGTGGAAACCGCGAGGTGTGGAGGCGGTTGTAGCCGAAGGTCGCCTCGTTGAGCAGCGTCGAGCTCATCGTCCGCTTCCACCCGGTCACAATGCTCTGACTGCGCGGATCCGAGTAGAGACTCGGGCCGAAGTAGCTGAGAATGTTCTCCGGAAGGAACTGCGAGGCGTTGTTGAAGTCGTCGAGGAAGTACCGGACGATGAGCTGGTTGCTCGCGCCCATCTGCTGATCCACTTTCGCGACGAACTGGTTGGAATCCTGGTCGGTGCCGCGAGGTATCCTCACTTCGCCGTTCGGGAGGGTGGACGTGGGCAGCGCCGCAAACACCTTCACCGCCGCCGGATCCCACAAATCGGAAGGAATCTGGTTGTTGGGGAACGCCAGCCCTGTTGCCGGGTTAAAGAGCTGCGGGCACGCTGGTGTGCAATTCGAAAAATCGCCGCGACGCTGAGCGGCGGTAGGCACGAACCTGATTTCCTCGGCGGCGCGGTTCGTGATGCGTGTGCGCTGCCAGCCGGCGAAGAAGAACGTGCTGTTCCGTCTGATCGGACCGCCCGCAAATCCGCCGTACTGGTTGCGCTTCAGGAAGTCCTTCTCGGCGGCAAAGAAGCCCTTCGAATTGAACGTCCGATCGCGCAGGTACTCGAACACGCCGCCATGGAAGTTGTTCGTCCCAGAGCGCGTGACGACATTGATGACAGCGCCCGCGCTGTTGCCATGCGACGCGCTGTAGTTCGACGTTTGAATCGAGAACTCCTGGAGGGCGTCGGGGAACGGGAAGCTCTGATTCTCCTGGTAGTACGGGTCGGTGTTGCTCGCGCCGTCCAGCCGGTACGAGTTCTGCCGCTCGCCGGCGCCATTGGCCGACACGCGAACCGCACCTGGTATCGACTTACCCGTTTCCTCGCTAATGGAAGCAAGGACGGTGCCCGCCACGAGCGTCTGCAGACGTGCCACCTCGCGCCCGGCGATCGGCAACTCGACAATACGCGCGTGGTCGACGACCTCGCTGATGGTCGCTGAGGAGATGTCAACGGTGGCCGCGTCGCCGGCGACGGTGATCGTTTCCGCCAGATCACCCAGCTCGAGCGTGATGTTCACCGTGAGGTTCTGGTTGGCCTGCAGGGTGATGCCGGTGCGGCGCACGGTTTTGAAGCCCGTCAGCGCGGCGCTGATTTCGTAGGTGGTTGGTCGAATCGATGGGAACGAGTAGCGTCCATTGGCGCCCGTGACAGTGTCGGTTCGAATACCCGTGGCGCTTTCGATGGCCGAAACGGTTGCGCCCGGAATGACGCCGCCGGTGCTGTCCGTTAGGGCTCCGTTGATTTGACCTGTGCCTTGCGCAGAAGCTGTCTCAGGCGCGAGGCCAGTCAGACAGACGGCGAGGGCCACCAGCAGAAAGACGCGGACTCTGAGTCCCATAATTACTCCTCACTTGTTGTGTTGATGCGGAAGCTGGTTGTGCGCGGGTGTGATCGCTGTGAACGCAAAAGGGTAGTACCAGCAGTGAGACAGATATCGACAAACGACTCGTCGCAACACGATACCCCTTCCAACGTATGCGAGCGGCCCGAAATGGTGTGAGAGACCTAGGACTGTAAGGGAAGTCGTCGGGAGTGTCCATCGAAAAATAGGGAGCGGTCCCCCTCCCGTAAAGCCTCGGTTCCTGGGTCATTTCACGAACCTGCGTCGATGCGTTCTAATGGTCAACGCCGTGAAGAAAGGTGAACGCAGGCCCAAAGCGAAGCCCCATCGCGCCCGGGAACCTCGCGTTCGCGAGACTCAGGAGCCCGGGCATGTTGCGGCCGGGTCCAGCCGCTTTCTCTGGCATGTCGTGGCGATCTGGGCGATCGCGTTTGGCATCCGATTCGCTTTCATATGGCAGATTCGTCCGTCCCCGTTTTTTGACGTGCTCCTGGGCGACGCGCGTGGCTATGACTCATGGGCCCAGCAGATTGCCCGGGGCGACTGGATTGGCAGGGGCGTGTTCTATCAGGCGCCCCTGTACCCGTACTTCCTCGGAGCAATCTATGCGATCGCGGGCCACGATCTCTTCCTGACCCGCGTCTGTCAGGCGATGATCGGCGCTTCCGGGTGCGCACTCCTCGCACTCGCCGGACGTCGTCTGCATTCCGAAAAGGTTGGCGTGATTGCGGGATTGGGGCTCGCGATCTATGCACCGGCCATTTTTTTCGACGGCTTGCTTCAGAAATCCGTCATCGACCTGTTCTTTGTGTCGCTCGTGATCTGGCTTCTCAGTGGTCTCCTGGACAGCCCGGGGCTGCGCCTACGCTGGTTTGCGTTAGGGCTGGCGCTCGGAGGGTTGGCGCTGACGCGCGAAAATGGGCTCGTCCTGATCGCACCAATTCTGCTCTGGCGTCTGCTGCAACCGGACGTGTCGTGGCAGTCGCAGACGCTGAGATCCACGATGGCGGCCTTTGCCCTTGGTCTGCTGCTGGTGTTGACGCCGGTCGCCGTCCGCAATCGGGTTGTCGGCAGCGAATGGCACATGACGACGTCACAGTTCGGTCCCAATTTCTACCTGGGCAACAACGCAGACGCCGACGGCACGGCGGGATTTCTGCGTCAGGGAAGGGGCGCGGTCGAATACGAGCGTCAGGACGCGACCGATCTTGCGGAGGCTGCCGAGGGACGAAGTCTCACGCCACGCGAGATTTCCAGCTTCTGGACGAGGCGGGCACTGGCGTACATACGAGCCAACCCTTGGGACTGGGTCAAGCTCGAGGCCCGAAAGCTGCTGCTGCTGACCAATGCTGCGGAATTGATCGACACCGAAAGTCAGGACAGCTACGAGGAGTGGTCACCCGTCCTGCGCGTGGTCGCCCAGGTCGGTCATTTCGGATTCCTGGCACCCCTCGCGGTCTTGGGGATCGTCGTGGGATGGCCCGATCGGCGACGGCTCTGGCTGTACTACGCGATGGCTGCGACATACGCCGCGAGCGTCGTGGTGTTCTTCGTGTCTGCGCGGTACCGGTTGCCGGTCGTGCCGTTTCTCATGCTCTTCGCGGCGGTGGGGTTGTCGTCGCTGCCGAACTTCATACGCGCAGCCGGCCAGGTCAGAGGAGTCGTGACGGCCGGCGTCATCATGGCATTCGCGATATTCGTGAACTGGCCCCTGTGGCCCGGCGCAGTCATGCGCGCAGCGACCGAGAACAACCTTGGGAATGCACTACAGGACGTTCAGCGGTTTCAAGAAGCCGAGCGCCATTACAAACGCGCCATCGAGATTCAGCCCGATTATGCACCGGCGTACGTGAATCTCGGCGCGGCCCTGCTGGCTCAGGATCGGCCCGACGAAGCCGTTGACGCGTATAAACGCGCAGGTGCGTTTGCACCTGCGGACGTCGATCTCGACATCAGAATGGGACTCGCTTTGTTGCGCGCTGGTAAGCCGGCCGACGCCGTTGGGCCGTTTCAACAAGCGCTGGCGCGCGGCCACGCGTCTGAGGAGCTTTACCGGAATCTGACGGCTTCGTTGATAGCCGCAAACCGCCACGAAGAAGCGATCCATCTGTTCAGAGAAGCCGTTCTGCGATATCCCAACAGCAGTCAACTGCACTTCCACTTCGGCACGTTGTTGCTCGAGCACAATCGCTTTGCAGAAGCGATTGTCGAATTCAGAGCGGGCCTCGCTCTCAGTCCGGACACCGCAATCGCACACGGCAATCTTGGCGCGGCGCTCGCGGCGTCGGGGCACACCGAGGAAGCGATTGTGGAATTTGAAGAAGCCCTGAGATTGAAGCCCGATCTCGTCAGCGCGCGCCGCAATCTGGAGCTGGCGCGTCAGACGATGGAAGCGACAGGCAAAAAAAAGGGGTGAGAGGCCGTCGCCTCCCACCCCCGCCTTCGCGCCGCCGCGCATATCGCTTCGGCGCGGCAAGCCTTCGTGCCTTCGTGTCTTCGTGGTTAGAAGACGAACTTCAATCCGAACTGGATGATCCGCGGATCACCGAAGCTCGGGTCGGTTCGGGTGATACGACCGAAGTTGGCACCGCTCACGCTCGCGTTGTTCCCAGAATTCCGCGGATAGTCAAAGTTCACCTGATTGAAGACGTTGAAGAACTCCGCACGGAACTGCACGTTCATATCCGTGCTGAGGCGGAAGTTCTTGAACAGCCCCATGTCCCAGCTGTGCAGCGACGGCCCGTACAGAGCGCCGCGGCCAACGTTGCCGAACGTGCGGGGATCGTTCGCCGCGAACGCCGCCGGGTTGAACCACTGCGTCTCGGGTGACCCTTCCGGCGGTGCGATCGGCTGACCGGTCAGCTTGGCACGGTCGTTGCCGATGCCGTCGAGCGAGTTATCCGTCCCGCTGATAATATTGAACGGAGTGCCAGTCTGATACTGCATGACGCCCGTCCACTGCCAGCCTCCGATGACCCATTTCATCGGACCCTGCAGGTTCTGTCCTGGGAGGTCCCATACCCACGATGTTGTAAAGCGGTGACGATGATCCTGCGGGAGTGGGCCCCAGAGCAGCGCGGGATCCTGGAACATTGTGTACGGGATCAACTCGTCGCCGAAGTCACCCTCGACCTTCGACAGCGTGTAGTTGCTCGTAATCGTGAAGCCGCGCGAGTACCGCTTGACCACGGCCACCTGCATCGAGTTGTAGTTGGACTTGCGGTCCTGCACCTGCGAGTCGATCTGTCCGAGACCAGCCGAAGCGAAAAGCCGGCGCAGGTCGGTGTTGCCGGTCGTCGCGCCGGCGATGGTTGCGTCGGCGTAGTTCAGGGCGATGCCCTGCCGGCCATTGCGATTGCGGGAGCCGACATAGGCCACGCGTCCCATGATGCCGGTCAACAGTTCGCGCTCGAACGTGAGGTTGAAGTTGTACGTCAGCGGCACCTTGTATTCATCGCCGAACGTGGAGATCAGCACAGGCGTGGGGAAGATGGCCTGTTGCGTGCCGACGGTCGAGTCGGTGATCTGATCGAAGTCCGTGCGGCCGCGATACGGATCTGAGAATGGGCCTCCCGGAACGCCAGGGCTTCCCGGGCGAGTGACGGCCAGTCGGAGACTGAACGGCGGCGCATTAACCGCGCCGTTGCCCGACTCTCCGTCGCGCCGCTGATCGTAGAACGTGCCGCCGCCGCCGCGCAGCGAGGTGCGGCCGTCGCCGGTGATGTCCCACGCGAAGCCGACGCGCGCGCTCGCCGTGTTCGATGACGGCTCCACGCCTTCTTCGCCGATGAATCCGGCATCGCCGCGGAACGTCTCGCCACGTGGCGCCAAGGGGAACATCGTGGACCGCACGTTGTTGTTAAAGTCCGCGACGCTCCAGTGCATGATGCGGCCTTCGACCTCGTGCCATGGCGGCGAGTGCTCGAACCGCAAGCCCATGTTCAGCGTGACGCGGTCTGACACCTTGAAGTCGTCCTGCGCGAACGCCGATGCGTAGAAGACCTTGTAGTCTTTGTACTCGCCGGTGCCCTGGTCGAACGAGTTGAGGATTCCCAGCGCGAAGTCGGAAAGTGCATGTCCGGTGCCCGCTGTCGTGCTGGTTGAGAACGTGTTGTGTCCGGCGCGCCGGAACTCATTGCGAATTTTGACATCCTGAAATGTCGTCTCGCCGCCGAACTGAATCTGGTGGCGGCCCTTTGCCCAGTTCACGCGATCGTTGATTTCAATGCCGTGACGGGGGAACGATGCGAACAGGTTGTCGCCGATGCCGAAGAATCCGGTCGCTTCGATCTGCGAGATCGACGGCAGTGTCGGGTAAATCGGCAGCCTCACTCCCAGATCCTGCATGCTGGGCACGCCCTCCGGCGGATACCGGCTCGAGGCGAATTTGTTGAAGCCGACACGGAACTCGTTGAGCAGCGTCGACGTCATCGTCCGCTGCCACGTGCCGACGACGTTCTGAATGCGCTGACGCGAGCCGAGCGTCGGACCGCGATAGCTCAGCAGGTTCGGGTTCTGACCATCAATTCCGCCGCCTTGCAAGGACAAGGTTGGATCGTTGGTGAAGTGATCGAAGAAGTACCGCGCGCTCACAGTGTTGTTCTGGTTGAGCTGGGTGTCGATCTTCGCAACGATCTGGTTGTCGTCCTGTCCGATCCGGCGGGGCACCTGCACGAGGCCTCCAGCGCCGTTGCCGGGGCCTACCGGCAGATACTTCATCACGTTGACCGACGACGGATCGAACCGGCTGACCGGAATCTGGTTGTTCGGGAAAACTCCGCCGTTCGGATCGCGGAGCGGCGTCGAGATGGCGCTGAAGTCGCCGTTGCGCATGGCGGCCGTCGGCACCGTGTTATTCAGAGTTCCGCCGACGTTCTGAATCGTCGTGCCCTGCCACCCGGCGAAGAAGAACACCTTGTTGCGCATGATTGGTCCGCCGGCGTAGCCGCCGTACTGCTTGCGCTTCAGGAAGTCCCGTTCGGGCAGGAAGAAGTTCTTGGAGTTGAACGTGCGGTCGCGCGCGTAGCCGAACGCGCCGCCATGCAGGTTGTTCGTTCCAGAGCGGGTGACGGCGTTGACCACAGCGCCCGCGCTCGCGCCCTGAGCCGCGCTGTAGTTGCTCGTCTGAATCGAGAACTCCTGCAGTGCGTCGGGGAACGGGAACGGCTGGTTTTGCTGGAAGTACGAGTCGGTGTGGTTCGTGCCGTCGAGACGGAACGACGCCTGGCGCGACTCGGTGCCGTTGGTCGACAGGCGGAGCGCACCCGGAATCGTTTTGCCCGATTCCTGGTCGACCTGCGTGACGACCATGCCCGAGACGAGCATGCTCAATCGCGCGGCGTCACGGCCGTTGAGCGGCAGCTCGACGATGCGCTTCGAGTCGACGACTTCGGCGATGGTGGCGGTCGTGACGTCGACTGTGGCCGCATCGCCGGCAACCGTGACCGTTTCCGACAGGTCGCCAAGCTCGAGCGTGATGTTGAGCGTCAGGTTCTGGTTCGCGGCCAGCGGCACGTCGGTCTGGCGTACCGTTCTGAAGCCCGTCAACTCGGCTCTAATTTCGTACGTGGTCGGCCGCATCGATGCGAACTGGTAACGTCCATTCGCGCCCGTTATGGTCTCGCGCGAAATACCAGTGCCGCTTTCGACTGCCGTCACCGTCACGCCCGGCACGACACCGCCGGTGTTATCGGAGACGACACCGTTGATTTGGCCGGTCGCTTGTGCAAACGCACTCGTGACCATAAGCCCAAGAACTAACACGGTGAGTACTGCTCGTCGCATCTTGACACCCCTTCGTGTTGACGAATCCAACCCGATCAGACCCCTCGGAGCCAACGGTAAAAATGGTTGTGAAGAACTTGAATTTTGAGGGAGATCTCCGGTAAGAGTCCAGCAAAATCCGCAGAGCTTTAACGGTAAAGCTGCAGATAACGCGACTCCGAAAAATTGGAAAAAAATCAGAAATTTGGAGATCGAGAATCGCGAAAAGCGGCGCAAAACCGGGGAGTCTGGGTTGGCATCCGGTGTGACGCAGACGGATCGCACGCAGGAGGTTCGTGTGGTTCGTCAGGTTCGTGGAGGGTTCGTTAGGTTCTTGTGGTTCGTCAGGGTTCGTGGGTTCGCGGGTTCGGTAAGGTTCGTCGGTTCGTTAGGGTTCGTCAAGTTCGTGAGTTCGTTAGGTTCGTGCCTCCCAGCGCGCGACGAATACGGAGCGCGCCCCGAACCTCACGAACCCACGAACTCCACGAACTTAACGAACCTGACGAACCGTAGACCGTCACATTCGCAGGACGGCGGCAAATGTCACGATGGCCTCCCACAGGTTTTGCAGCCGGACGTTCTCGTTGTGGCTGTGCTGGTTGTTGTCGAAATTCACGACCGGCACACCAATCGCGGGAATGCCAAGCGCCTGAATGAAGAAGTCGATGGGCACTGTCCCTCCCATCGTGCGCGCTCGGATCGGCGGCTCGCCCCACGCGCGCTCGAGCGCGCCGATCAGCGCGCGCGATTCCGGCAGCGTCATCTCGGTCCGGTACGCGTTGGTCCAACTGACCCGGCTGACGCGAACGATTCGCGGATAGCGCGCACGCATGTCGTCGTCTGGCTCCGCATTCACCAGGACGTGAAATCCCTGTGCGCGCATGTGAGCGATGACGCGCTGCAACATCTTTTCCGCGTCGGTCTCCTTGACCAGCCTGACGTCGATTTCGGCAATCGCGCGATCGGGGATGATCGTGCGCGCCTGGTCGCCAACGTCGCCACTCTGTAATCCACGGATATTCAGCGACGGATATTGGAGAGCTTCCTGAAGATTGGCGCCGACCTGTTCTGTGCGCTGAATACCGAAAAAGCGCATCAATTCATCGCCTCTGTCAGGCACGGCCGCCAGAATCTGACGCTCTTCATCGGTCAAGCGCGGCACATCGTCATAGAAGCCACCGACGGTGACGCGGCCGTTTGCGTCCTTCATCGACGCCAGCAGGTGCGCGAGATCCATCGCGGGATTGGGCGCCCAGTTGCCGTAGTGGCCACTGTGGAGTGCGAACTTCGGACCGAAGGTCGTCAACTGAAATACGAGATTGCCGCGCGCGCCGAAGGCGAGCGTCGGCTTGCCGCTCGAATGAAGCGGGGCATCGAGCACCAGCATGAGGTCGGCGCGATACTTGTCGCGATACCGTCCCATCGTTGCGGCGAGGCTCGGCGATCGCGCTTCTTCTTCGCCGTCGAGGATGACTTTCACGTTCGTCGTGGGCGGCTGGTTCGAGGCCTTCAGGGCATCCACGGCCGCGAGCAGCGCGACAATCGGGGCTTTGTCGTCGGACGCCGACCGAGCGTAGATGCGCGCCTCAGGAGGAAATTCCTTCAGCGTGAGAAAGTTCGCGATGTCCTTGCCGCCGTCTTCCATGCGCCGGTCACGCAGGATGGGCGTAAACGGACTGCTCTGGTCCCACGATTTCGGGTCGACGGGCTGCCCGTCGTAGTGTGCGTAGAACAGGATGGTGCGCTTCGCTCCCGGGACGCCAAGCTCGGCAAAGACGAGCGGGTTGCCGTCCGTCTCGAGCACCTCGACGTCGAAGCCGCGCTTCTGAAACAGCGTGCGCAGCAGATCGGCGTTGCGCCGGATGTTGGCGCGATCGGCGGCGACGTTGGGAATCGAGAGCAGCTCGATGAGCTCGCGGAGGATTTGCGGCTGATGCGCCGCGACGTACGCGTCAACCGGCCCTCGCCCCTGCGCCGATGCGTAGACGCTCCACCCCAGCAACACGGCAGCGCACATCACTCGCTTCATGGCGCAAATTATAGGGGTGTATGGCAAATCTCAGGCGGTTCGCCCTAAACGGGTCTGCACGTCACAAAAACACAGGAGACTAGGAGATCAGGAGTTCTGCCTCGACGTCGCGCCGTAGGCGCGCGCGGAGAAGAAGACCGTCGAATATCAAGAGCCAGGATGGTGCTGCTCTTGTATTCGACGATCTTCTTCTCCGCGCGTGGGCCGTGTGCGGCCCACGACGTCGAGACCAACCTACGGAGCGCTCTGTCGCACCCAAGGGGAACGTCACGCTGCAACACGGGTTGCGCTCGTCGAGAAACCCTCCTGAACTCCTAATCTCCTGTGTTTGTTTGCCAGGTGCGGCATAGCTGGCTCACTTTCGCACTGTCGCACCGGTCAGTTCCGCGACCGCGCCGAGCGTCGTCTGCGCCGCGTTCAGCCCGAGTCTGAAATCTTTGTCGCTGAACGCCGTGTACAGATCTGTTGGTTTGTGCCAATGCGGATTCCACCCGGCGCCGGTATGCATGCCACGCTCGTTTTCGCGCACGCTGATCGCAGGCGCGAAGTTCATGAAGGGCGTCGAGTCCGTATTGGTCATGTGATTGCCGACTGTCGCCGGGTAGTCGCTCGCATATTTCTCGTTCGCCTCACGAAAGTAGAACGCAAGCTTCAACGCTTCGTCGGCAAAGCGAGAGTCGGTTTGAAACTCGATGTTGATGTCAGCTTCAGGCCGCTGGTCAACGCTGACACTGCCATCTGCCCGTGGCATGCCGTGATCCCACATCATCATGTCGTGCTGAATCATGCCGAGCCAGCGTGGCTCAGGATATCGGCGCGAGCCGACAGGGTCTTCGAACCCTTGCAGGCCGGCGCGTGATTTCACGTAAGCCCACGCCCCATATAGCCCCGTCTCTTCGTTGTTCCACAAGACAAAGCGGATAGAACGGTCTGTCTCCACGTCCGGGCTATTGAAAACTCGTGCAAGCTCCATGACGAGCGCTGTTCCCGAGGCGTTGTCGTTGGCCGCTTCTCCAAACCCCTGGCCGTCCATGTGCGCGCCGATGATGTACATTTCGTTCGGACGACCGGTGCCGACCTTCGTGCAATACACCTGTTCTCTCGGACCAGGCGTTGTTGGCTGAGCGTTCAGCGCTCGCAGTTTCGGATCAAGCTGGGCGTTCGGATCGGTGTTCGCACGTGTCGGGACACGTATGCCGCGCGTGCGGCTGCCACCCGCGATGCGGACGGCTGGATCCTTTGGTGGTGGCGCAGGCGGAGTCGGTTTGGCTGGCGGTGTGTACACGTAGCGGTGACGCTCCGTCCGGCAGCCGTAGCTCTCGAGTTGCGACTCGATCCAATCGATAGCAGCCCGGTTGCGATCCGTTCCCTGTCGGCGGTCACCAAAGGCGGTTAAACCCTTGATCGTGACTTTGTATCGCTCAAGATCAAGCCTACCCACCAGAAGGGCAATGGGATCATCGGGAGACACCGACTGTCCCGCCTTCAACGCCGCTCGTTGGTCCGCAAAAACCAGCGCGTTAACCGCGACAAGGGATGCGACCGCCAACAAACGCGCCTTGTGCATCAGTCCTCCTTGAAAACCACTGGCGGACTGTAGCAGAACACCACACGCGGCTCTCCGAAAATCCTCGACGTTTGTCGCCAACGGCGCTACATTTCTGGTGGAGCTCTCCGCTCGAAAAAGTATGAATTCAAAGTATTTAACGGCGCTGACGTGTCTCGCCATCCTGATGGGCGCGCGATCGCCCGGGCACGCTCAGCCATCCGCGAACGCCGATCGCCTCGTGGCCGAGCGGGTGCTCAGGCTCGGCGGTGCGGTGATTCTCGAGGGGCAACGACAGCCGATATTCGACCTCCACCAGCTGCCCGACGCTGACTTCCGCATCCACACCCTTGATCTGGTTGGTGTGTCGATGGGCGCCTGGGGCCTTCGCGACGAGGTTCTGCGATGGCCGGCTTTGCCGGACTTAAAGGCGCTCTATTTGAATGGGCGGTTGTGGTACGGCCAGCCCAACACGCTCGTGGGCGACACCATCGCGTTGTTCAACGGATCCCCGAATCTCGAAAAGTTCGTGCTCAGCAAGCCTGTGCAGACCTACATCCCAATGGAAGACACCGTCGTGAAGCGGATGATGATGCCCGGGCTCGAGGAAATGCGCCTCCATCAGACCCGTCTGCCGGGTGATGCGCTGGCCCCCTTCACGAACCTGAAGCACCTCGATCTGAGCCACAACATCTTTTTCGATGATCGAGGGCTGCGTCACACGGCGAAGATGCCGGGGTTGACCAAGCTGTATCTCGAAGACACGTCGGTAACCGACCAGGGTCTGAAAAACCTTTCGGGACTGGTTCAGCTGACCGAACTCGATCTCGACGGCACGAAAACCACCGATTCGGGACTTGCGGCGCTCTCGGGGTTGACCAACCTCCGGCGGCTCGAGCTCGTCGGTACCGAAATTACCGATGGCGGCGTCGAGTCGCTGCTGCGCATGACGCAGCTGCAGTCGCTCACGCTCTATCGGACACGCATCTCGAACGCGGGTCTGGCGCAGCTCGCGGCGCTGAAAGATCTGCGTGAGCTCGACGTGCGATACACGCGCGTCACCGCGTCGGGCGTGAAGGAGCTCCAGGCCAAGCTTCCCGGTCTGACGGTCTTGTATCAGGATTCGTCGGACCGCGCGGTCAAACGCACAGTTGAAATGGGTGCGGTTGCGGGGAAAGGCGAGACGGCGATTGGAAAGTGGCTTTCGTCGATTGGCGCGTCGGTCCGCATGCGCGACGGCCATGCGGTGGCCGTCGGGCTTGCCTCGACCTCGGTCACCGATCGCGAGCTGGCGCTCCTGAAGGAGCTACCGCAATTAGAAGAGCTGAGCCTGCGCGACACCGAGGTGAGCGATCTGGGCGTGGTGCATCTTGCGGGTCTCCGCGCGCTCCAGAAGCTCGACCTCAGCTCGACGACGTTGTCCGACTCCGCGCTCGCACATGTGAAATCGTTGACGGCCCTGCAGAGCCTCGATCTCAGCCACACGCTGGTCGAGGGCAGCGGGCTTGCCGCACTCTCGACCCTCACGCAACTGCGCGAGCTCAACCTGAACAGTGCACCGGTCGACGATGCGAGCATGGCGCACCTGCGCTCGCTGGCGGCGCTCGAAAGGCTGTCGCTCAACTATACCGATGTGACCGATCCTGGCCTTGCGCCCATTTCAGCGCTGTCGAACATCGTGGAGCTCAATCTCGCGGGTGCCGACATTCGTGACGCGGGTCTTGCACACATCAGCAAGCTCCCGAAGCTGGCCGTGCTCAATCTCAGCTTCACGCGATTCACCGACGAGGGATTGGCCCATCTTGCGGCGCTGCAACAGCTTCGAGTGCTGAACTTGCAGAACACGATCGCGACGAATAAAGGGATGGCGGAGATTGCCAAGCTGGCGAACCTCGAGTCGCTGAATCTTGGGTACACGACCGTGAGCGATGCGGGGCTTGCGAACCTCTCAGGGCTGACCAGACTGACGAGCCTGCTGCTCGACACCGTGGATCTGACCGATGCCGGCGTGGCCCACGTAGCAGCACTAAAACGGTTGCAACAACTGGACCTCTATCACACGCTCATCACCGACAAGGGGTTCCAGCAGCTCAAGCAGGCGCTGCCCGACTGCGTCATTCACTATTCGCGCGACTCCGCGCGCCGGCGTGGGTGAAATATGAAGAAGATCGCCGCAACCGTCACCATGATTCTGGTCGCCAGTCTGGCCGCAGGACAGGCGCCGCCCGATAACGCTCTCGCCGCCGACATTGAAAAGCAAGGCGGGTACGTCGTCCGCGACGCCAAGGGCAACATCGTCGAGGTGTCGCTGGCACGGACGTGGGCGACCGATGCAGACGTCGAACGGGTCGCCGCGATCAAAACGCTGAAGAAACTCGACCTGTCGCTCACCTATGTGTCGGACGCGGGCGCAGAAGCCATTGGCAAGGCGGCGCAGCTGGAAGAGTTGAATCTCTTCACCGCAGAGTTCATCACCGATGCGGCCGTCGCGTTCCTTCGCGGCAACAGGAATCTTCGCGTGCTGAACCTGCGCGGGACCGACGTCACCGACACGAGCCTCGAGTATGTCAGCACGCTCACGAACCTGCGGGCGCTCGACATCAGCTTCACCCAGATCGGCGACGTCGGCATGGAGCATCTCGCGCCGTTGTCTTTGCTCGAGGACCTCAATCTCGGCGGCATGAAGATCAGCGGGTCTGCGCTGCACGTCTTGAAGTACTTGCCGAATCTCAAGCGGTTGAGCTTCTACGGCACGCAGCGCCGCAATGCCGGCATGTGCTGGGCGCCGGTCATGACCGACATCGAGCTCGACACGATCGCGCTCCTCACTAATCTGGAAGAGCTGAACATCGGCGACGGCGTGGCGCTCGGGACGCCGCGGCCCGAAGCGCTCGGTCCCCGCGCCGGCGAGGCCGAGTGCCGTATCACAGGCGGTACGCGAATCAGTGATTTTGGGGTCGCCAAGCTCGTCAATCTCAAGAAGCTGCGTTATCTGAATCTCAGCGGATCGGTGGTGACGGCCGCAGTCCTCAAGACGCTGGCAGGATTTCCGAACCTTCAGCGGTTGAGCCTCTGGAACGCCGAAAGCATCAACGACTCTGCCGCCGAAGGGTTCGGCTCGCTTCAGAGCCTTACCAGTGTGGATCTGTCGAATACCGGCATCGGCGACCGCACGTTGACGGCGCTGGCGAAGCTGCCGAAGCTGGAGCGGCTCTACATCAGCGATACCGCGGTGACACCGGGCGGGCTCGCTGCGTACAAGCAGCAGCATTCATCAACCGTCGTGTCTTATGGCATCCGGCCCGAACCGAAAGAGCCGCTCGCTGGATCGACAAAAGCACGTGGGGCGTATACGGAATGAAAACGAACGGTTCAAGGTTCTGGGTGCCGGGTCTGAAGAACAAGACCCGGCCTACGCGGGTGCAGTACGTGGGGCGGGTCCTGCTTTTTGGACCCGCCGTGGTTGCGGCCGCCATTCTCGTAGGGCGGGTCCTGCTCTTTGGACCGCCTTCCGGTTGTCAACGCGCAGGCGCCGGCTCCTTCGTTTGCCGCGTCGGTGTATCCGGTGCTCGAGAAGGCAAACTGCCGCTCCTGTCACACCGACGAGGGTGTGGCGTCGGGGACGAGGTTGTATTTCCCGCCCGAAACCGCGAGCGGCGAAGAAATCGAGGCGTTCGGTCTCACGCTGGCGGCCCTGGTGAATCGCGCCGATCCATCGAGCTCGCTGCTGATCAATAAGCCGACCAACCGGATACGGCACGTCGGCGGCGTCAAGATCGCGCCCGATTCGGCCGACGAGCAGGTCGTACGCACCTGGGTGCAGCATCTCGCGACGGTTTCGGACAGCGCCGTCAGCGCCGCTCGTGCGCGCCTCGAGACGGTCAAGCCGGCCGTCGCGCATCAGGTGGCGCTCCGCAGGCTGACCCACAGCCAATACAACAACACGGTGCGCGACCTGCTTGGCGACTACAGCCGGCCGGCCGATCGGTTCCCGCCCGAGGACTTCGTCGGCGGCTTCAAGAATCAGACGCGTACGCAAAGCATTCCGCCGGTGCTCGAAGACGCCTACAGCACGGCTGCCGAGCGCATCGCAATGAACGCGTTCCGTGCCGGCGATGTGAACGGACTCATTCCGTGTACAGCCGCGCCTGTGCAGAGTTCGGGCGCGTCTCGCCAAAGCTCGGGTGGCTCCGGCCGAGCGGCGGCGGACATCCCCGCGCGCGACGCGAAGTGCCGCGATCAATTCATTCGCGCGTTTGGTGAGAAAGCGTTCCGGCGTCCTCTGACCGACGTCGAAGTGCGGCGCTACAACGAGCTGTTCGCCGAGCAGGCCAGCCGGACAGGCAAATTCCTCGAGGGCACGCGCGTCGTCGTCGAGGCCATGTTGCAGTCGCCGAAGTTCCTGTTTCATGTGACCTCAGGTGAAGCGGGCAACCACCGCGACTACGCCATCGCCAATCGGCTGTCGTACCTCTTGTGGGATACGATGCCCGACCGCGCGCTCCTCGACGCGGCGGCGAAGGGCGAGCTTCGGACAGCGGAAGGTCTCGAGCGCGTGGCCCGCACCATGCTGCAGGACAAGCGGGCGCGGCAGGCCACCGACGAGTTCTTCGCCCAGTGGCTGCGCTTCGATCGCATGCTCACGGCGGCCAAAGACGATGGCCGGTATCCGTCGTTTACGCCCGAGCTAGCGGCCATGATGGTGCAGGAAACCCGCATGCTGGTGGGGCACCTCGTGTGGAACGACCTCAATTTCATGGACGCGCTGACAGCCGACTACGGCTTTCTCAATGCCGATCTCGCCCGGTTGTACGGGCTTCCGGAACCCGCGGGCGAGTTCGAGCTCGTGAAGTTTCCCGGGTCGTTGCCGCGCGCCGGCATTCTGGGACAGGCGACGTTTCTCGCCTCGACGACCGGGCCAGTCGAAACATCGCCGACCGCGCGCGGCATGTTCGTGCGCGAGCACTTGCTGTGTCAGATCGTGCCGAATCCGCCACCGGGCGTGAATACGAATCTGCCCGAGCCGGCAACCGCTGACGCGGCACGAGCCAAGCGTGAGCGCATGCTCGAGCACGTGGAGAACCAGTCGTGCTCTGGCTGTCACCGTCTTATGGATCCCATCGGGTTCGGGCTGGAAAAGTACGACGCAATCGGCGCGTGGCGCGACCAGGAGATGATCGAGCTCTCCGGTGAGGGTGCGCGTCGCGGCGGCAAGCCCGTGAACGTCGACATCAACGCGACTGGTGAGATTGCCGGCGTGCCAAGCTCGACCTTCGATGATTCGCGCACGCTGGGCCGCATATTGGCCTCGAGCCCGATCTGTCAGGATTGCGTGGTCAAGCAGGTGTTTCGCTATGCTTTCGGCCGCGCCGAGACACCGTCGGACCGGTCGACCGTCGCCGGCACAGCCGTGACATTCCGGAGCTCGGGGTTCAAATTCAAAGAGTTGTTGATTTCTCTGGTTCGTTCGCCACAATTCTTAGAGGGGCTATAGGGCAGTACGTCGTGTCCGGCGTTAGCCGGAGCGTCGACTGCCGGCCCGTATAGGAGAATCGCGATGCACGTGACAAGACGTCGGTTCCTTCAGGGTGTCAGCATGGCCGGTGCGGCGATCCGCGTCGGGCTTCCACCGCTGGCCGCATGGTTCACGACGAACGGCACCGCGTATGCCGCCACCTCCAAGGCGATTACGCCGCGCTTTGTGTTCTGGTTCAACGGCAACGGCATTCCCGAGCGCTACTGGATTCCATCTGAGGTCGGCACCGGCTACGAGCTGACGCCGTGCCTCGCGCCACTCAAGTCGCTGCGCGAGGACCTGCACATCATCAGCAGCATCGACAATGCCGGCGCCAGATCATCGGGACCGGGCAACGGTCATCACAAGTCGATCAGCGGCGTGCTGAGCGGCGCGGCCTACACGGGCCGCGGCGCCGGCGGTGCGTCGATCGACCAGGTGATTGCCGCCGGCATGGTCGGCAAGACGCGCTTCAACTCTCTGCAGGTGGGCGTCTGCCAGGAATCACATGGCGAGAACATTCATCGCAACATGAGCTGGGCGGGACCCGATCGCGCCCTGCCGCCTGAGATGATTCCGCAGAATCTCTTCGATCGCCTGTTCGGCGTCCGCGACGAAGGCTGGGTGAATCGAAAGAAGAGCGTGCTCGACGCGGTGCGCAGCGATCTCGGCGATTTGCAACCGACGCTCGGCCAGAGCGATCGCCTCCGTCTCGACGAGCACCTCACGTCGGTGCGCGACCTCGAGCGTGCGATTGCGAGCCTGCCCGCCGATTACGGCAAGAACCTCAGGGAACCCGAAGACATCGCCGATCTGACCGACTATCCGCGCATCGCCAAAATCCAGAGCGACCTCGTCGTGCACGCGCTGGCGTCGGGTCAGACCAACGTCGCGTCCTACATGCTGTCGAAGGGGCAGAGCCTCACGCGGTTTCCATGGCTGGGCCTCACGCGGCTGCGGCATCACGACTACACACACAACAACGCGGCGTCCCCCGAATCACAGCGGATCCTGCGCGACATCTGCCGCTGGCACATCGAGGAATTTGCCTACTTTCTCGCCAAGCTGAAATCAGTGCCCGAAGGCGAGGGCACCCTGCTCGATAACACGTGCGTGTTGTTCGCGCACGAGCATGCGGAGGCGAACCCGCACAAGAACAGCGGTCTGTCGATGATTCTCGCGGGTCATGCGGGTGGGATGAAGACGGGCATGCACTCGCGGATGCGCAACACCAATGGTGACGTGTACATGACGATTGCCGAGGAGATCTTCAAGCAGAAGCTCGACCGCGGATTCCCGAGCGCGGAGGAGAAGGTCAGCGGCATCGTGTAGCGGGAAAGTTAGAAGTAAAAAGTAGGAAGTAAGAAGTAGGAAGTAAGAAGTAGGTCATGGGCAGGAGGCGGATGACGCTGGCCTGCCCTTTTTACTTTTTACTCTCTACTTCTTTACTTTCTACTTCTTACTTTTTACTTTCTTTAATAGGATCACCTCTTCAATCCATCACTAGTAAGAGGGCTAAAGATGAGCGTTCAAACGGCACCATCACGCGCGAGTTTGTTGGACTCCAAGGATAAGCAGCGCCTCGAGGACGTCGGGTTCATGACGTGCATGACCCTGACGCTGCTTGGCAACTACGCACAAACAGGCCATTTTGGCGGACCGACGGCCTATACGCCGTACAACGTCGCGGTGCACCTTGCCGGGCCGAAGCTTGGCGGCCTTCGACACGATTACCGCCGTCCGAAACATCCCTACGGCGACAAATTCATGCTCGCCGCCGGCCACTGCGCACCGACGTGCTACGCCCTCTGGATGATCATGGGCGAGGCCCTCTACCGGAAGTTCAAGGCGACCGGCGACAAGAAATACTACGTCGCCCCGAAAGACGGCTTCCTTTCAATCGACGCGTTGGGATTCCGCCGGGGTGCCGGCGCGCTCAAGACGCTGCTGCAGGACCAGGGGCTGACCGACGACCCGTTGTTCGCGCAGGCGAAGGAGGGCAGCCGCGGCATTCACGCCCTTTCGGGCCACATCGAGTCCATCGATCAGAGCAACGACGTGAACGGCGGGCCTTCGGGCGTCGGTCTCGCCACCGCCGCGGGCAAAGCGGCGTTCTGGGACATGGTAGGCGCACCGGTCGGCCAGCCGAAGGTGATCGCCTTCGAGGGTGAGTTCGCGCTTTGCGCCGGTCACGCGCAGGAGTTGAAGAACCAGGCGCTCGCGCTGAAAGTCGGCAAACGGCTCCGCGTGATGTTCTCGGAGAACAACGCGGGGATCGATGACTCGCTCATCGGTGGCGTCATCGACGGCAAGTACACCGGCTACGACTTCGTCGAGCAGTGGAAGTCGTACGGCTGGAACGTCATGACGATGTCGAACGGCCACGACTACGACCAGATAGTCGGTGCTCTCAAGGCCATGGACGACGTGGATCCGTCCGATCGCCGGCCGATTATCGTCATCGGAAAAACGATCAAGGGCTATTGGCCGGCGGCGGTGAACGGCAAGATCGGCTCGACCGATCAGGTCGTCGGCTATCCGAGCCATCCCTACGCGATGAAGATGAACTCGGACTATTTCGTGGCGCTCGCGAAGACGTTCGAGGACAAGTACGGCGTCGAATTCCAGGGCATTCGCAACGGCGCCGTGACCGATCCCAAAGAACGGCTCATCCAGTTCAAGACCAACATGGACGTCGCGCTCTCGCTGCTCGATACGAACGGGCTCGGCGACTGGCTCGCCGACCGCATCGTCGAAATCGGCGACCAGGTCAAGGACGATTTCAAGCTCAGCATCGACGCTAAACAGGATCCGTTCCTCGACGAACGCCTTCGCGTTGCGAACCTGCCGGCCGATACGCAGGCCGTCAAAGTGAAGAACCCGGTGTCGGGTGCAGAGAAGGAAGTGAAGATTGCGCTCTTCCGCAAGGCCGGCGAAGTGGCCGGCGCGCGGCGTGGGATTTCGGAAGTGATCAAGTGGTGCAACTACGTGACGGGCGGCCGGGTCGCCACCATTGCCGCGGACCTCTCCGAGTCGGTGAATATGGAGCTCGGCAGTCTGTGGGGCCACTACGATCCGGAGAAGAATCCCGCCGGCACGCGTTTGAAGGCCGCGATTCAGGAAGCGGGCAACGCATCAACGGCGATCGGCCTCGTCGGCCAGAGCGCGTCGCTCGATCCCGAGAAGTTCGCCGGCGTGTGGGCGTGGAGCGGCACGTACGGCGCCTTCACACCGCTGATGTATCTGCCGGCTCGCGTGTGGAGCCAGCAGAATCAGGACAGCAAATTCCGCACCGGCGTCCTGCACATCCTCGCCGGCCACTCGGGCCCCGAGACCGCAGCGGACGCGCGCACGCACTTTGGCATTTTTGCGCCGCAGGTGTGGAAGCTTTTCCCGCGGGGCCACGTCATCAACGTCAGCTTCTGGGACTACAACGATGTGGCAGCCGGGTACTTCGCCGCGGCCGAAATCGCCGCGCGCGAAAAGAAAGTCGGCGTCATCGCCATCGAGGTGGCGCGTCCTGATTTTCCGGTCGCCGATCGCAGCACGTTTGCGGATCCGGACATCAAGGCGGCGGCGAAGGGTCTCTACGTGATTCGCGATTTCACGCCCGGCAAGCCGAAGCACGGCTATGTGGTGGCGCAGGGCTCGAGCGCGACGTTCAACCTGGTGCAGATTCTGCCGAAGCTCGACGAAGCCGGCATCAACGTGAAAGTGATCTCGGCGATCAGCGAAGAGCTCTTCGACCATCAGCCCGAGGCGTATCGCAACGCTGTCCTGCCGCCCGAGGCGGTGTACGATCTGATGTTCATCAGCAGCGGAACGCGTCGGATGTGGCCGCTGCGGAATGTCGGCCCGGTCACCGACGAGTACTCGATGACCTCGGACTTTCACAATCAGTGGCTGACCGGCGGCCTCGAACCGGACGTCATTGCCGAAGCACAGCTGGATCAGAAGTCGATTCTGGCGGGCGTGACGCGTTTCGCGAATGACCGCGGCAAGCGGCTGGATTCGATCAAGGGGTTGTTGGGCAAACTGTAAGTGGAAGTAAGAAGTAAGAAGTAAGAAGTAAGAAGTAAGAAGTAGGAAGTAGGGCGGGTCTTGTTCTTTAGACCCGCCTTTTTCTCGCACGACCCCGCGTATTTCCGGCCCTCAATGCAATTCCTGACAAAAGCCTGACATTGGCGCGATAGACGGCTGACAGTCGCCCGTAGAATGACATCTCGTGGGCACCAGAATCGACTCGCCAGGGAAGCTGATGGCGCTGTTCGTGGTGTTGAGCGGCGTTCCGCTGATTGCCCTGGGCTGGCTCGGCTGGCGATTGCTCGAGCAGGATAGAGCGCTCGACGCGCAGCGGTTGCGCGATCGCCTGGAGAATATCGGCACCGTGTTAGTGCGGGAATTTGAACGGGAGCTGCTGGCCTGGGACGATCTACTCAAGCCATCGACCGACGGGTCGGCACCCGAGCCTCCGGCCGGCGCCGTGGTAGTCATCTTCGATGTGAACGGAGTTGTCCAGCAACGCGGTATCAGACTGCCGTACTTCCCCAGCGTTCGCTCCACCCAGACAGTCTCTTCAACGGTGTTCGCGGACGCGGAGGCCGACGAATTTCGGCGTCACAATCTTCAGAGCGCGGCGCTGGCATACACGCGCCTGAAAAAGAGTCCGTCCTTGCCTATTCGCGCGGCCGCTCTCGTAAGGCTGGCTCGTGTCCGTCGCAAACAGGAGCGACATCGCGACGCGGTGAACGTCTATGGCTCTCTTGCGATACTGGGCGAGGTCACCGTGGCGGGGTCTCCCGCTGAGCTCGTAGCCAGACGGGAACGGATGGTGTTGTTCAAAGAGTTGGGCGATCACGCCGAAGCTGCGCGCGAAGCGGCTGAACTGGCCGCGGCGCTCGGCGATGGCCGATTTGCGATTGATCGAGCGACGTTCGAGTTCTATCAGGAGGCGGCGATGCGGCATGGCGCGACGGGCTCCGACATGAACGCGCGTCTCGCTCTTGCCGAAGCGGTAGAAACACTCTGGCCAGGCATGAGAGACAAATTATCCGGCCGAGCCGACTGGAGTGGCAATTCTGGAGCATTCATCGCTGTGTGGCGTCGAACAGGAGCTCGCGGCGCGGCCGTTGTTGGCAGTACCGAGACTCTTGTGGCGCGCGTGCGACGAAGGTTGCCGACGGTTACGGAAGGCTGGTCGGTCGAGGATTCGGGTGGGCGGGAGATATCTGGTCAGCTACCGGTTGCTGAGATCATGTTGCGAAAGACGTTCCGGGAAACCGGCCTGCCTTGGACGATTCGCATCGCCGCTGCTGAAGGGCGTGCCGATCGGACGTTCGCGTCGCGTAGAAACCTCTTTGCCGCGAGCCTTGGCCTTATGGTTCTGATCATTGCGGCATCGAGCTATTTTGTGTTCGGGGCCGTCAATCGGGAGCTTCGCGTTGCACGTCTGCAATCGGATTTTGTCGCTGCCGTATCTCACGAGTTCCGGACGCCGCTGACGGCGATGTGTCATCTAACCGAGCTGCTCGAAGAAGGTCAGGCGCCGCCCGGCCGCGTCGCGCAGTACCACCGAGTGCTCGCCAGAGAAAGCCGGCGCCTGCACACCATGGTCGAAAGCCTGCTCGACTTCGGACGGATGGAAGCGGGCCGGCGCACCTATGAACTGGCGGACGTGGATGCCAACTCGCTGGTAGCCGAGATAGTGTGCGAGTTCCGTGAACAGCGCGCAGAAGATGCTGCTCGCGTCCATCTGACTGCGTCGACTGAGTCGAGTACCGCGCCTCTGATGATTCGCGCCGATCGAAATGCACTGGCGGTCGTCCTGCGAAATCTGCTGGACAACGCCATCAAGTACTCACCGGCGCTTGGAAGCGTCGTCGTTTCCGTGAGACCCGATGGAGCGTTCGTCGGAATTTCGGTTGATGACGAAGGCCCGGGTGTTTCGCAGGCGGAATCTCAGGACATCTTTCGAAAGTTCACGCGAGGTGCGGCCGCCCGGACGATGAATGTAAAGGGGACCGGAATCGGCTTGACGCTTGCCGCCGAGATCGTCCGCGCGCATGGCGGACGTCTCGAGGTCGACAGCGAGCCGGGCCGGGGCAGCCGCTTTACGACGTTCCTGCCGCTGCTGGCGACGCACACATGAGCCGAATCCTCATCGTCGAAGACGAGCCGAGTATCGCCATGGCCCTCGAGGACGATCTGCGACGCGAGGGTTACGAGACGGAGCTCGCGTCTGACGGCACGGTCGCCGCCGAACGCGGAAGATCGGGCGGATTCGATCTGATCCTGCTCGATGTGATGCTGCCCGGGAAAGACGGGTTCGAGATTTGCCGGGAACTGCGCACCGCCGGCGTCGATACGCCGATCGTGATGCTGACGGCGCGGGCGCAGGAGGCCGAGAAGGTGCTTGGCTTCGAGGTCGGCGCGGACGATTACGTGACGAAACCTTACAGCGCGCGGGAATTGCGTGCGCGCGTGAAGGCGCATTTGCGGCGCTCCACCAGGCAAATGCCCGACGTGTATCGCTTCGGCGATGCCGAGCTCGACTTCGTCCGATGCGAGTTGCGGCGTGGCGGGAAGCCGGTCGACTTGTCGGCACTGGAGTTCAAGTTGCTCTCGGCGTTCGTCAAGCGTGAGGGACGGCTGCTTTCGCGCGCCCAATTGCTCGACGAGGTGTGGGGCACCGACACCCATGTCACCGATCGCGTCGTCGACAACCAGGTGACGAACCTGCGCAAAAAGATTGAGCCGGATCCCGAGCACCCGCGTTTTCTCATTGCGTTGCGCGGATTGGGTTACCGATTCGATGGCGGAGGCGTGACAGACAGGTGACAGTCGATGGATTGCGGACGGACGGGCGGCATTTAACGTTCAGCGTTGGAGGCTCTATGAAACGACTCGCTACCCTCACGCTGGCGTTCGGGATATCCGCGGGGGCGCTCGCCTTTGCTCAGGCGTCGCGCTCAGTCGACGCGCAGTTCAAAGCGGCGCAGCACGCCGAAGAAGTGGAAGGCGATTTGCGGAAGGCGATCGAACAGTATCGCCAGATCGTGCAGACGGACGACCGCGCTGCCGCCGCACGGGCGCTGATTCGTATGGCCGAGTGTCATCAGAAGCTGGGTGATGCCGAGGCGAAGACAATTTACGAGCGCATCGTGCGAGAGATACGCCGATCAGCTCGACGCCGTCGCGATGGCGAGGGCCAAGCTTCACCATCCAACACGGCGAGGCCCCGGATCTCCAGCGTTAACCACACAACGTGTGCTCGAGGTCAGCGACAATTGGACCCGCATCTCGCCGGACGGTCGCTACGTGGCACGACCTGACGATGAGACAGGCAATCTCGTCCTGTATGAGCTCGAGACGGGCACGGTTCGACCACTAACATCCGATGGAAGTCCGCAAGATCCCGACCATCGTTTTCCGCTCGCGTCGGCGTTTGCGCGCAACGGGCGACAAATCGCCTATGAGTGGTACATCGAAATCAAGGATCAAAGTATCTTGCGTGTGATTGGAACCGACGAAGGCACCGCCAAAGTCCCGAAAACGTTGTACGACAATCCTGATGCCGATGTCAGTCCCGTCGATTGGTCGCCCGACGGTCGGTGGATTGCCGTAATGATTGAGAGGAGAGACCACACGAAGCAGATCGGTATCATCGGGGCAGCAGACGGCTCGCTTCGGGTGTTGAAAACCGTGGATTGGGCGCGAGTAGGCGGGCTGCGATTCTCACCCGACTCATCGCGACTCGCGTATCATCGGCCCGCACGGGAAGGTGCGCTCGACCGCGACGTGTTCGTCATCGCACTGGATGGGTCAAGCGAAACGTCGCTGGCCGCCTCGCCCGCTGACGACATCGTTCTTGAATGGGCGCCCGACGGTCAGCGACTGCTGATTGCGAGCGACCGCGGTGGGTCCAATTCCGTGTGGAGCGTCAGAAGCTCGAGCCACACCTCGTCGTTGGAAGTCGTGAAGTCCGACGTCGGGATTATCGCGTCAATCGGCCCGACCGGCGACGGCACATTGTTCTACAACATGGTGCCTTCCAGGCCGGGCATCTACACTGCCATGTTCGATCCCGCATCTGGCCAGCTGTTAGCGGGTTCGGTTCAAGCGCTTGAGCAGTTCAAGGGCTACGCGTTTTTTCCGCAGTTCATGGACGACGGGAATTCGCTGACTTACGTTTCTCGCCGGGACGTGTCCGCCACGCTGGGCAATGTTTTGATGACTGTTTCGACCAAGACCGGACAAGTGCGCGAAGTTCGTCCTGCCCTTTCATATGGAAATTTTCCGCACTGGTTCCCCGACGGGCGCCACGTTCTTATGTACGGACTTGATTTGAAGGGGCGACCGGGTGTGTTCAAGATCGCCACTGACACGGGGGAAATCGCAATGACGGTACCCAGGGACACATGCAATCTTCCGTCTCTAGCCGCTGACGGCCTATCGATTTTCTGTCACTCCCCGCAAGAGAAACAGCTGCGCCAGTTGGACGCATCGAGCGGAACCGTTGTCCGTACCGATCACCATCGAAGGCCAGCCTTATGCGGCGTCGCCGGACGGCCGCCATATCGTGACCTCGTCGCTGCGGATATATGCCTTGGAGACAGGCGAAAGCCGAGCGCTCATCCGCCTCTCGCCGCCATCATCGCGAGTCGGCAACTCGTTCACCCTGAGCTGGACACCCGACAGCCGCAGCGTGGTCTTCTATGGACGGCTCAACGGCGATGAGGGGATGTGGCGCGTTCCCATCGACGGCGGCGTGCCGCAGAAGATCGACGTCAACGTCGGTACCATCCTCAGTTGGCGCATCAATTCAAAGACCGGTCGCGTCGCGTTTTCGACCAACGGCGTGGGGCCGCGACTCGAGATGTGGAAGATGGAGAACTTTCTGCCGACAGAGCGTCGCTAATCCGGAATTCTTTCAGCCAGCGACCAAACGCTAACAAGGCTCTCAGCTTTCCGCCGGTGGAAACAGGTCGTCGACTGGGAACGACCAGCCGGGCAACGCGGGCTCGGCTTCAGCGCGAGCGCCACGGCCGTAGGAGACCACCGCTTCCGGATCGGTCGAACGATACACGTTGACGACATGGTCGCCGAACAGGTCGACGTCCCAGACGACGAGACTGCCGGCGGCAAAATAATCGACACGCTTGGCCGCCATCGCGCGTTCGGCGGCCGCGCCGTCGTCATCCTTGCTTCGCACTTCGACCGCAAAAATAGGCGCACCGTCGATGAAATCCGCCGTCAGTGGTGGGCCGGTCCAGAACGCCGCGTCAGGACTGAACGAGCGGCGGTGGGGAAGATTCACGATGAAGCCGACGTTGTCGGAAAGCGCGATTCCTCGCCTCGTTCGACGTCCGTAGTCCACAAGGCTCGCACAGATCTGGGCGCAGGCGTAGCCGTGTAGCCCACCGGCAGGTGTCATGACCACCAACTCGCCGTTGACGAGCTCGGCTTTGACATCTTCGCCGACGCGGTACAAATCGTCGACCGTTGCTTCGCGCCTGCGACGCATATCGCAAATCCTACCATCGTCTCGCGCGCCGACCTGTGCACGATTTGCCACAAACCCTCCCCTATCACCACTCCAACCGTCGAAAGGCAATAACCGGGCCGATTGCGACAATCGGGAGCGAGTCTTTCTGGAAATCGAGCGTGAAGAGTTGTGTTTAGAGCAGCAGTTTTCAGGTTTCTGTTATCAGTTCTCAGTCGTGAAAGCACTGAGAACTGACAGCTGAAGACTGATAACTGCGCTACAGCGAAGTGAACAACGCCTTAACGTCTTGCACCGGCTGCGGCGAGAAAGTTCTCGAGACCATCACCTCGGTGGACACGCTTCCCGATAGAAGGGCGAGCTGGCGGCCATCGGGTGACGCTGAACAAGCCGTATTCGTCACTGACCTTCGACAATCCGCCCGCTCAGCGAGCGCAGAAAAGCGACAAGGGTTCGCTTCTCGGCAGCCGTCAGCCGCAGCGGCCGGATTCGCGGGTCGAGCTCGGGGTTACGCTGTCCGCCGCGGTCGTAGAAATCGATTACGTCGGTTAGCGTCGATACGCTGCCGTCGTGCATGTAGGGCGCCGTGCGCGATACCTCCCGGAGCGTCGGCGTTTTGAACGCGCCGCGATCACCAGGCGCGCCTGTCACGCCCGCGCGCCCAGCGTCGGTCAATACGCCGGAACGCCAGGCGACTCCGGTGTTGTGAAAGTTTTCGTCGGTCAGCAGGGGGCCGGAGTGACAGTTGATGCAACCCGCACGTGCGCCGAATAGAGCCAGCCCTCGCCGTGCCTCGGCGCCGAGCGCCATGACATTGCCGCCAAGAAAACGATCGTACGGCGAATCGCCGGCGAGGATCGTCCGGACGTACGAGGCCAGCGCGCGGACGACATGGTCGAACGTCGGTTCGGCTCCGAAAGCCGCGCGGAATCTTTGCCGGTAACGGTCCGAGCGCGCGAGTGTCTCCACGGCTTCTCGAGTTGTGCCGAGTTCTGTGGGATTGAGGAGCGGCTGCCGTGCCTGCTCCTCGAGCGTCGCCGCGCGACCGTCCCAGAAGAAACTCTCACCCCAAGCGCGGTTAATGAGTGGCGGCGCATTCCTCGTCCCGCGCACGCCGCGTCGGATCGATTCACTGCCGCCAAATGCGCTCGCCGGATCGTGGCAGCTCGCGCAGGACACCGAGCTAGTACGCGAGAGTCGCCGATCGTGAAACAGAAGACCGAGCGCGATCTTCTCGGGCGTCAGTGGGTTTCCCGGCGGAGTTGGGCGGAAAACGTCCAGACCGAGCGGCGGCCGTCTCGCCGCTGCCGGCGCCGACGCGCCGATTGCGATTGCCAGGCAGAGCCACAGCGGCGACGTGGACCGCATGACTACTGCGCCGAGGGAATGCGTGACAACAGGTTGTCGATCGTCCGGAGTTCGCGCGTTTCTTTCTGCACGTTGAAGACGGTCTGCCTGCCGTCGGGTGGAGTGCACCAATTTCCGGCAACGGCCAATCGAGCTTGCGCGGCCTGCCCTGACCAGCGGGATAGGCCCAGACCGTGTTGTCAGAGGTCTTCGTGATCACGTATCGCGCGTCCGGCGTCCAGGCGCGCATCCACGCGCCGACGGTGCTGGTCGGAGTCGGATGCGGATCGTCGCCGGCGTATAGCTCAACCGGTGTGCCGCCGACCACCGGCATCGTCACGAGCGTGCGCGGTCCGGACCCGATGCTGTCGAGGAACACGATACTCGACCCGTCAGGAGACAGTGACAAACCGTAGAAGGAGAAAAAACCCGTTTCGCGCTGAAATAACTCGGTCTCGCGGCCAGTCGCCAGCTCTCTCTTCATGAGTCGGAGACGGTTGACGTTGCGGACCGGATCCCGCGCGAAGGCGGTGTAGAACACCGTCTTGCCGTCCGGCGAGATCTGCAGCGGAGGCCAGATATCCCATCGGCCGGCGTTCAGAAGCACGGAGTCCTCGCCGGTCTCGACGTCGATGCAGCGCAGCAGGGCTTGTCCCTCCTGCGACGGATGAGTATCGCGAATGACGAGGGCTCGGCCGTCCGGAAGCCAGCTCATCCCGTGCGACATTAGAAACACGGCATCGACGATCTTCGTCGGCAGCGTGCGCTCGAGGCCGTCAGCGACTGACCGGATCACGATCGTCTGGTTCCGGCGATCTGAACCGCGCAGGAATGCAATTGAGCGTCCGTCAGGCGACCATTGTGGTGTGGAGTTGGACCCCGCACTCCGATCAGACAACCGACGCGGAGCCGACGTCACGCTGAGCGTTGCCGGATCCACCGCAGCGATGTAAAGGTCCCTCGCGGAATCTGAAACTCCGTAGATCAACGTTCCGCTTCGGGTAAATCCCATGTTGGCGATGGAGCCGATACCGGGCCGAATCTCCACTGGCGATCCTACCGGCTTGCCGTCGCTGACGCGGACGGCCCACAAACCGTTTTTCCCCGATCGGTCACTGACGAACACGACGGCGCGCCCATCAGGCGTCCATACGGGTTGACTGTCCTGAGCGGGCCCGTGAACGAGGGGCGTGACAGTGCTGCCATCCACTGCGAGCGCGAAGACGTCGCTGTTCGTGTCCTCCGGTGCGGTGCCATCCGGCGGAGCCGCATACGTGAGGAACCGTCCATCCGGCGAGAAGCCGCCGAAAGACGGCGAGTTGGAGCGGAACGATCGCAGCTGAGTCACTGATCCGTCGGCAAGCGTTAGGAGGGCGATCTGCCTCGTCCGATCCTTGTTGATGAGGACGACACTAAGGCGCCTGCCATCGGGGGCCCACACGAATCCGTCGACCGCGGCGATCGAAGGCCTCGCCAGCACACGCATCCCAGTGCCGTCGAATCGAACGAGGTTGATTGAGTAGCTGTCGCCACCCGGCGTGTATGCGTACCATCCGAAGGCGATGAGTTGCCCATCCGGTGAGATCACCGGGTACTGGGGGAAACCATTGTCGGATCCGCGTGCCCCCGCGAGTACACGGTTCTCGCTAGTTTTGAGGTCGCGCACGGCCACGTTCCGCTGACCCTGCGAATTGTCCACGTACGCGAGGTAGCGACCGTCGCTCGAGGGCAGCCCTTCGAAATTGACTTCGTCGCCCATCCACACCTGCTGCCGTTCGACCACCGCCGTGGCGCCGCCTGCGTTTGCATCTGAGGGAGCGGGGCGGAGCCGTGCCCTTGCGGTCGTGGCTTCAGGTCGATCCCCGAAGTCACGCACCAGCCGTTCGTAGATTCTCTGCGCCTCGGAATCACCCAGCTTCTGATAGCACTCGGCCATGCGAACCAGTGCTTGTGCCGCAAGGGCACGATTGGCGCTGTCGGCCACCTTCTTGTACTGCTCGATCGCTGCCTTCAGATCGCCGTCGACCAGTTCCGTGTTCATCGCCACCTTCAACAGGCGCTCCGAATCCTGTGCGGACAAGAGGGCCCCCAGCACAATCGCGAGCACGGCAACCGTTATGAGACGCTTCATGAAACCACCTCCACTCGCGAGGTTACGCGTCCAGTTTTGACATCGCTCCACGAGGTCGTCATGAATCCGTCACGTCTTCGAGATCGAACCGGTATCCTATGCCGCGAACGCTCTTGAGAAATCGTGGCGCCGTTGGTGATGGTTCGATCTTCTTGCGAAGATTGGCAATTTGATTGTCCACGACGCGCTCGGTGATGATGGTGTCGTGTCCCCACGCTTTGTCGATGAGCACACGCCTCGTCAGTACGAGACCCGCCCGCCTGGTGAAAAGGTCCAGCAGTTTGAGCTCCAGCGGCGTGGTGGGGACGGGCTTTCCAGATCGCCGCAATTCGCCGCGAGCGATATCGAGCTCGCAGTCACCGAAGCGTGTGATTGTAGCGGTCCCGGCCTCTTCCGACCCCCGGCGCAACAGTGCACGGATGCGGGCGCGAAGCTCCTTCGGGCTGTAAGGCTTCGTGACGTAATCATCGGCCCCCAGATCGAGCCCGAGCACCTTGTCTGTTTCGCCAGTCCGCGCCGTCAACAGAAGGATCTTCGAGCGAACCCCCGACCGCCGCAGCTCTCGACACACGTCGAACCCATCCTTCTTCGGAAGCATGACGTCGAGCAGCACGAGATCGAAATCGATTTCACGAGCCTTTGAGAGCGCAGCCTCGCCGTCCTTCACGAGCTGGACAACGTATCCCTCGAGGCGCAGGTCGTCCTCAAGCGCTACGCCAACGGCCGTGTCGTCTTCGACGATCAGGATTCGAGACATGGAAGGATGAGTGTGAACGCGCTGCCGCGGCCCGGTTCGCTCTCGACGCGCACCGAGCCGCCGTGCGCCTCGACGATGCGGGTCACGAGCGCAAGGCCGAGCCCAACGCCGCGCACACCGGATCGCGTTGCGTCCGCACCACGGACAAATTTCTGAAAAATACGGCGCTGCTCCGCGGGTGGAATGCCCGTGCCTTCGTCGCGGACACCGAGCAGCACAGAGTCGCCCTGTCGTCTGGCGAATACGTGGACCGGCGTGCCTGCATCCGAGTACTTTGCAGCGTTTTCGAGCAGGTTCCACAGGGCGCGTGACAGCGCCTCGCGATCGGCACGTATGGCGGGCAATTTCTTTTCGATCTCGCAGTGCACCAGTCTGTCCTCTGCGATTGAATCGAGACGAAACTCATCGACAATGCCCGTGACAATCCGCTCGACTTCGGCGGGTTCGAGTTGCCAGCTGTAAGCATTGACATCCATGCGCCCGAAACTAAGCAGGCTCTCGACCAGACGGTGAAGGCGCTCCGTCTCCCGTGCGAGCAGCGCATAGTAGTGTGCTTTTCGTTCTTCGCTCGTCACCGCTCGCGACTCGAGCAGCTCAGTCAGGTGACGCATTGAGGTGAGCGGCGTTCTGAACTCGTGAGACACGGCGGCAACGAAGTCGGCCTGCTGTGCTGCCAATGCCAACTCGCGCGTGGTCGTGCGGTACAGCGCATAGGCTGCCGCGATCGTCACGACAAGCGCGAGCACCAGCCCGATCGCGAGCACCCGACGAGGCCCTTGATCGGTGTCGTTGTTTCGCGTAGTGGATGCGTTGAGAATGAACGGAAGGCGTGTGTCATGTGGACTCAGGGAGATGCTGCGGTCACCGGGTACGCCGACGAGTGGTCGACCCTCGACGTCGGAAAGCGCGACGCTGAGGTTTTGCGCATCCCAGAGTGGGCGCCATGCGGTGTGGATATCGGGTGTCGTGGCGAGCCACACCGCCAGCCGGTCGGCGTTGCCAGCCCAGACGGCCAATGCCGAGGTCGGATCGCTCAAGAGCACACGACGACCTCTTGTGCTGAGATCGCCACGTCGCCAGAGGTGCCACAGCTCGATGAGGGCTTCTGTTCGGGCGATCGCGTCGGAGGAGGGCGGAGTTCCATTCCACCCCAC
This sequence comes from Vicinamibacterales bacterium, assembly GCA_963761975.1. Taxonomy (GTDB): domain Bacteria; phylum Acidobacteriota; class Vicinamibacteria; order Vicinamibacterales; family JAMQPK01; genus JAMQPK01. The sequence continues at coordinate 1,879,277 of CAVXIR010000004.1, read as the reverse complement.
AACCAGCTCGCGATACAGGTCGAAGGTCGCTCGGTCGATTCGCCAGTCGCCGGATGCCAGAGCACGAGACAGTTCGTGGACTTCAGTGCGAAGCCGTTCGCTGTCACCTGCGGCTTCAAGGGTCTTGCAGCGGCCTTGCCGCGCGACCAAATCGGCAGGCTGGCCTGCGACATGCACTGTCTCAAGTCGCGCGAGCTCGTCGTATGCCTCGAGGGCACGTTCGTACTGCTTCTGCAGACGCCGCACGCGTCCTAAACCGGCCAGCGCAAGGGCTTTTACAGCAGGCGGAGATATCGCAGCGATGTGACGGTAATTGGCTTCCGCAGCCAGAAGGTTGTGCCGCTGGAACTCTTCAACCTCGGCTGCCGTTAAGGAAGCCAGAGATACGGTCTGCACCGGAGCATCGACCGGTTGGAACAGTACGCGGAGGCTGGCGCTGGATTCGATGCCGGCAGGCCCGAACTGCACCCCACCACCGCGTGAGAGATCATCCTCGATCGCCTGGAGCCGGCGCTCGATTTCCAGCGCGATTCGCCCGGTGGCGACCTCGAGACGCTCACGCTGCCGTTGCCCCTCGAGTTCCCGTTCCTGCTGCAGCGTTCGCATCCCGAGCCAGCCGAGGGCGGCTAGAGGAATCGCGATCGCGGCCGACAGGAGCACAGGCACACGACGAACGCCAACCCGCATCGCGCCTATTGTATGGACGCCGTGCGATCACCGCATCATCGATCCGTCACGATGGCGTCACAATGCCCGGCCGATCCTGGTGACGCATTCCTGACGCAAGCCTGACCGATTCAGCATGCGGCGTTGACACGGGTGAGCTAGCGTTCGGTTGTGGTGATCCTGGTACTCGCCGTTCTCCTGTCGATTCCTCTGGGGCTCGATCTCTACATGCCGATCCCGGAGGAGAACCCGATCACCGATGCCAAACTCGAGGTCGGGCGAAAGCTATTCCACGACCGACGCCTCTCGCGAAACCGGACGGTATCGTGCGCCAGCTGTCACGATCCCATGCGGGCGTTTTCCGACAACCGTCCGCTCGCGGTCGGCGTGTTCGGCCGCGTCGGGAAGCGGCACGCGCCGGCACTCATCAATCGCGGCTATGGACGCTCCTTCTTCTGGGACGGCCGCGTGGCCACACTCGAGGAGCAGGTACTCAAGCCGATTCAGGACCAGAACGAGATGGACCTGTCGCTCGAGGAAGCATCGTCGCGCGTCGGGTTGAGCGTTTCGGCCATTTCTCATGCGCTCGCGAGCTACATCCGCAGCATTCTGTCCGGGAGCTCGCCATACGACCGCTTCATCAACGGCAACGCCCATGCGCTGACAGCCGACCAGCAGCGCGGTCTGCAGTTGTTTCGCGGCCGCGGGAATTGCACGACATGCCATGTCGGTCCGACGTTCAGCGACGAGCGGTTTCACAATACCGGCGTGGCCTGGAAAAACGGTCAGCTGACGGACGAGGGTGGCGGAAACGGCACATTCAAAACGCCGACGCTGCGCGAAATCGCGCGCACCGCACCGTACATGCACGATGGAAGTCTGGCCACGCTCGGCGACGTCGTCGATTTTTACAGCGACGGCGGCCGCAGGAATCCCTTCCTCGATTCGGAAATTCGGCCATTGCCCCTCATCGAGGACGAGAAGCGGGCGTTGATTCGGTTTCTCGAATCGCTGTCAGGCACGATCAGCGAGGGACATCGCTGAGACTAGCGCGGGCCGCTTCTTGTTACCACCAAAACACGAACATACGAAGACACGACGACACGACGATATGAAGAGGCGACGACACGAGGACACGACGGCACGACGAAAAACGACGGCGTTTGACCGCGCGATGAACACGACGGCGCGACGAGCTCGGTGGCCCAGATGCATGTTCCGGGAAAGTCAGGGACGAGCGTCATGACAAGAGCAATTCCAGATCCTCACGCCGTAGGTCGCGAATTAGACTCTCGTCAGCGCGGACGATGGCGTCTGCCAGTTTTCGCTTCGTGGCCTGCAGCTCCAACACTTTGTCCTCCACGGTGTCGCGCGCGATGAGCCGGAACGCAAACACCGGCCGCGTCTGCCCGATGCGATGCGCGCGATCGATCGCTTGCGCCTCGACGGCCGGGTTCCACCAGGGATCCAGCAGGAACACGTACTCGGCGGCGGTGAGGTTCAAGCCGAGGCCTCCGGCTTTCAAGCTGACGAGAAACAGCGGAGACCCGTTGTTTTGAAACCGCTGAACGCGGGCTTGCCGATCCCGTGTTTTCCCGTCCAGGTACTCATATGCCAGCTTCGCCTCGTCGAGCCGCGTGCGCAACAGACCGAGCAGCGTCGTAAACTGCGAAAAAATCAAGACCTTTCGGCCATCTTCGACGAGCTCATGCAGTCGCGGCACTAGAACGTCGAGCTTCGCCCCTGGCTCGGCAGCCCTCGCAGGATCGATCAGGGCGGGATGGCAGGCTGCCTGGCGAAGACGCAGCAACGCCTCGAGAATCTGAAACTTTGCGCGCCCGAGGCCCTCGTGCGCGACCTTGCCGAGCACCGACCGCCGATAGTGGTCGCGCAACTCATCGTAGAGCGCGCGCTGCGGCGGCTCGAGATCGCAGTACAGCGTCTGCTCGGTACGCGCGGGCAGTTCCCTCGCCACCTGTTCCTTCGTACGCCGGAGAATAAAGGGCCGCAGCCCGCGGGCCACGACCCCGAGCATCTCGTCGTCGACCGTCCGCGCGTTCGCAGTGCCACCGGCGAAGATCGACGCCGTCCCCAGCATCCCGGGATTCAGAAAGTCGAAGAGGCTCCACAGCTCGCCGAGGTGGTTCTCGATCGGCGTGCCACTGAGCGCGAGACGGTGGTCTGCTTTGAGAAGCCTCACGGCCTTCGCCGTGCTGGTGCGCGCGTTCTTGATGGCCTGCGCTTCGTCCAGGATCGCGTAGTCGAACGCCACTTCTTTCAGAGCCGCGATGTCTCTCCGAAGCGTCCCGTAGGTGGTAAGGACGATGTCGTGGTCTGCGAAGCGGTCGAGTGTGTCGCGACGGTCACCGCCGGTGAAATCGAGCACGCGCAGGTCGGGCGTGAAGCGGGCGGCCTCCTGTCGCCAGTTGAACACCAGCGACCGCGGCATGACGATGAGCGATGGCTTGCTGGCGTCGGCGTCCCGTTCGATGCGCCGAGCCTCCAACGCGGCGAGCACCATGACCGTTTTCCCGAGGCCCATCTCGTCGGCGAGGCAGCCGCCCATTCCGAACCGCCGCAGGAACGCGAACCATCCCAGCGCATCGCGCTGGTACTGACGCAGTACCCCCTGGAACGTGGACGGCGGATCGACCACTCCGACGCCCTCGAACGTCGCGAGCTCGCGCCGCACGCGCATGAACGTCTCATCACAGGAGACCGCGGATTCGGTGGCGAGCCATGCGTCGAGCAGGGCCGCCTGAGACGGTGCGAAGCGGAGGTGACTCCCGTCGGGCGATCCCAGCGCGGCCAGGCGGCCACTGCGCGCCAGCCACTCATCGGGCAGCAATCCGAACGTGCCGTCCCCGAGGGCAACGTATGCGTCGCCACGCCGGGCCGCTGCAAGCAGTGCCGGAAGATCGGCGCGAATGCCGGCGAAGTCGACGCCGCCGTGCAGCTCGAACCAGTCGATTCCAGACCGGACCTCGACCGTGACGGCGCCCGGCCGTCGATAAAGCCGGCCGTCCGCCTCGACGCGCCATCCTTCCGAGAGGAGCACGCGGACGAGCGTCGGCAGGAGCGTTTCCGCGAGATCCAGTCGCGTGCCGCCGCCCTGCCAGTCGACCAGGCGGCGTACGCCGAGCGATTGAAGCCTGCCGACGGCGGTACGCTCAGCGTCCAGATCACGGCGCCAGACCTGCTGCCGATCGCGATCGATCGTCACTGTCCGCACGGACCACGCATCGACTTCGCTCTCACCGTACAGGAACGACAACGTTGCGTCGAGCCGACCAGAGTAGCTGCCGCGGTAATCGGCCCTTGGACGCGTGATCCGGATCAGCGGACGTGGAGGCTCGGTGCGCGCCTCGAGCCGCAACTCGTCGGGACAGTCGAGGTATGCAACATCAGAGATCGCGATCGTCTCGAGGAGCGCCGCCACTTCCGAGGCGGGCACCGTGACGCGCACGGCGTCGAGGAGCCGCGCCATCCATCGATCGCCGCCGCCGGTGTCGAGCAGGGCGAATCGAGGTGGTGCACCCGGGTTGTCTGGTCCCCAGAGAATCAGCGCGCTGGTCACGAACATGGCGTCGGCGAACGCGCGGTCCCGCCCGCCGCTGGTCAGCGTTCCATCGATGGTGTATCCCGTGCGTGCGTCGCCGGTGATGCGAACGTGGAATCGGGCGAGTTCGGCATCCCAGGCGATCGGAACCAGTGACGTCTCGGCTCGTCTGTCGGCAGGGCTCGGTGGCACCCGCAGGAACAGGCGGCCGGTGTCGCAGAATCGCGGCGTCAGATCGCGCTGCAACGTGAGATTCAAGACAAACTTGGATGGCACGGGCAGACCAACCGCATATCTGTCCCAGAACATACCGGCTGACGCGTACGCCTGTTCGGCGCCGCACACCGCGTCGAGGATCCGTCGATCGCGCTCGTCCGGCAGTCGCGCGACGTCGGAGCGGCTGAGGGTGAGCGGCCTCGGCTTTGCCCAGTCTCCCGATTTCTTGCGGTCGCGTGTCATCAACTCAATCAGCAGCCCGCCTGTGGTTGCTGAGCATGCCGGGTCGAACACGTAGATCAGCTCGCCGGTCGGCAGCGCCCGCGTGGGTCGCGTATCGGACGCCGGAGGCGTGACCTGCTCGAGGAACGTCCGCCACGCTGGAGGCGGCGGGTCGTGCGCCGGCCGCCGACTCTTCGAACGCCACTTGTCGTCCTCTTCGAGGCGATGCTGGTCGAGACCGCCCGCATCGAGTGCGTCCGTCGCCTCGCTCTCGGTGTCGAGCCACACGTCGGACGGGCCTCGAAAGACGCGCGCGCCGTCGGCGGCGAGAATCGCCGCCCAGATGTGCTTGCACGGGTCGAACGAGTCTACGAAGTACGGACAGGTACACGTCGCGACGAGCCGATCGGTCTCGAGCGTCAGCGTCACGTCGTATCGCCGGGTACCGCGCACGACGGCGCGGAAGCTGGTTGGAGCCGAAGCGCTCACGGACACGCGTCCGTCGAAAAATGTACGATTCACCACGCCGACGTGATGATGAGCTGATGTATGGCCGGAGAGCTACAGCCAGCGTGCGATGCATGGGCGGGCTTCGGATTATACAAGCCGTGTACTGACGATGAACCGCCGCCGAGCAATCGTTTTCTGCGACGTCAGTTTTCTGACGGCGGGAAGAGATCGTCCACCGCAAACGACCAACCCGGCAGTGCGGGCTCGGCTTCGGCGCGCGTGCCCCGCCCATGGGAAATGGACGTGTCGGGATCCGTCGATCGATAGACGCAGATGACAGCCTTGTCGAGAATGTCCACGTCCCAGACGACAATCGTGCCGGCGGCGAAATAGTCGGTACGCTTGGCCGCCAGTGTGCGCTCGGCCGCCGGCCCGTAGTCGTTCGGGCTTCGCACTTCGACCGCAAAAACCGGCGCGCCGTCGATGAAATCTGCCGTGAGTGCCCCGCCCGTCCAGAGCGCTGCGTCTGGACTGAACGAACCCCGATTGGGAAGGTTCACGATGAAGCCCACGTTATCGGGAAGCGCGATTCCGTGTTTGGTTCGGCGGGAGTATTCCCGCAGGCTCGCGTAGATCTGGCCGCAGGCGTAGCCGTGCAACCCACCACCGGGCGTCATGACCACCAGCTCGCCGTTGACGAGCTCGGCCTTGACGTCCTCGCCCATGCGATACAAATCGTCGACGGTCGCTTCGCGCCGGCGTTCCATATCGCAAATCCTACCATCGTCGTAACGGACGACCTGTGCGTTATCTGCCACGAATCCTCCACGATGACCATTCCTGCCGCTGGAAACGCAACAACTGCGCCGACCGTTTGTGCCGGCAAGGGCTAAGCGTTTTTCACAACGCTGTAGCACCAAATCGCTGTGAAAAACGCTCATAGGTTCCGAGTTCCTGTTCCCCGTTCCCCCGTTCGTGGTGGCGCCGTGATCGTGAGGCGCGTCTTTTCTAAGAAAAGATGGCGTACTGAATCCGCCGCCCGCCGCGAACGCGGAATCGGAACCGGAACCATCTGAACCCTAGCATTCCGAAAAATGCCATAAGCGCTTTGCGTGACGAAGTCTGACTCCCAGCCCGGGCAGAATCGCTGTCGACTAGAGATAGCGAGGGACAGCCCTATCGTGTTTTGCAGAATGCTCTGATTCTGGTTCCTGGCTCTTTTTCAAATCTAAGAAAAAGCGCGTACCAGTCCTGGCGCCACCGCGAACGTGGGAACTTGGAACAGGAACGCGGAACCCACGGCCGTTTTTCACAGTGCTCCGGTGCCACAGCGTCGTGAAAAACGGTCTAGGAGCCAGTGCGGGTCAATCGACGCTTCATGGGATGGTCGTCAGTGGCGACGGCCAGGAGCTGTCGAAGGTCAGACTCAATCTCTTCCGCCTCAACCACCCGGCGGGAAAGAGAGTGGGCGTCATCGCGAAGTCGCAGATTCGCAGATTCGAAGATCTTGAGATTGAGGGGCGCGTTTGTGGGCCGCCCTTTTTGTTACCACGAAGACGGTTACCACGAAGACACGAAGGCATGACGAGCACGACGACACGAAGGTACGACGACACGAACTTGCGTCGCCGGTCCGCGCGGCTGTTCGACTAACGGAACCGGCTACGATCCAGCTCGGTTCAATCGACGCTTGATGGGATGATCGTCGGCGGCGAGAACGAGGAGCTGCCGAAGGTCCGCCTCGATCTCCTCCGCCTCGGCGACGCGTCCGACGCGACGATAGAGTTGTGCGAGCTTGTCTCGGACGTTTACATATAAAGCGGAACTGTCCCAGAAGTTGCCTCTTGTGGACTGGGTCGAAGCGTTCTCGAGAACGGCGATCGCGCGCACGTTGTTTCCCAATGCAGCCTGGGCCTCGGCCAGCACCAGCGAAGCGCGTAACCCCGTCAACCCATAGAACGCGTCTGGCCTCTGAACGACCTGATCGAGCACCCGAATTCCGTGCGCGACACGGCCGTCCGACGTCGCGAGCATCCCTTCGACAATCTGCGGAAGCAAGGGACCGTGTCCTTGGCGCGGCGACTCCTTGATGGCCGCCAGCATTTGGCGGACGTGGTCGACCATGCCGGCATTGACGAGCGCCGATGCTATTTCGGCGACCAGTGTGCCCGAACCGCCGGCAATCTCGCCGTACTTCGCGGAGAGGACCGCCAGGTGCCGTACGATGGCATCACGATCGCCGCGCTCGTTGGCGATGATGAGATGCATTCGACTTCGCGTGACCTCGGGCTCCACCAGAGACGCGACTTGCTCTGCGCGATCCCACCGACCCATCGCAAGATACAAGTGGAACAAAGAACCGTCGCGCGGACGCTCTGTGAGAATGGCATCCGCTTCGGCCAGTGCTTGCGCGGGTTGCCTCTGACGCCAGGCGTCTTTAGCGGCAAACTGGCGGAACCAGCTGACTGCAGGGGCGTTGTGGGCGTCGACGGGAACGCTGAGCATCCGGCCTCGTCTGACGTAATCTCTAGCATCGGCCATACGACCAGCAGCAAGGGACGCACCCGCACCGTCCAGCAAGACGCGCGCGTTGTTCGGCCTCAATTCAACATATTGTGCAACTCGTTGTGGCGTCGATGTTCTGCCGAGCTTGGCGGTGATGGTCTGTGCTCGCCGATGGGCCCAAAGGTGCTCTGGGTCCAGATGCACCACCGCGTCGAACCCAGTGAGCGCCCGCTCGAGGTACCGCAATCGCTCGACAGGATTGCTGGAAGTATCCCCGCGAAAGGCGTCGAGCTCGGCTTCTGCGATGTAGCGATCGAGCTCACCGGCTTTGGCGGAAGAGACCGCCTGCTCAAGGTGTTGGAGCGCCTCGCCGTGTCGACCACGCTGCGCGTTGAGTGCGCGCGCAAGCTGTATGTGCGCCCACACGAACTCAGGATCCTCCCTCACCGCCTCCCTCAGCAGTTTCTCCGCCACGCTCGGATTGGAGAAAAACGCTAGCTCGCCGGCACCCTCGAGTGCCTGTGAGTAAAACTGGAGCGCGCGCATCGATGATGTCGCAACCTTGGCGAGGTCAGTACGCGGCGGGTCGATTGTCGGCAGCGCCTCTTCGACTCTGCGGCGGACAACGGCGGCGATCTGCGCCACTACGCGTGCCTCTTCGCCTGCCGGCATCGAAACTTCGCTGATGCCTGGCACCGCGGGTCCTCCGATCGGGCTCAGGACATGGGCAGTGACCGCGTACTTGCTTTCGAGTTTCTCGATGCGACCGGTGATAACTGCTCGAATGCGGCCGTCGCGATGCGCCAATTCGCGACCGACCTCTGCATCGACCCGGATGTCCGAGGACCTGCGCATGAGCCTTAGCGTTTCTTCCATGCGAGACCTGGCGACAACCGCGATGGACGGCGAGCTGGCCAGTTCCCGCTCCAGCGCATCTTCGAGCACGCCGTCGAGCGACGAATCGCCTGTGCGGTTTTCGAATGCCGTTACCAAAACCCAATCACGTTCGCCAAAGGGAATCGTTACGGGCTCATGTCGCCGGGGTCCAAACGTTATGGCCGCGGCCATTGCTGCAACAATGACGATACAGGTCGCAGCCAGGTAGCGGAACCGGTTGCCTCGCCGTTTCATTGTGGGCGGCGCGAGCGCCTGTTCCATCGCCTTCGCACTGTCGAAACGGCGTATCGGATTTGGTTCGAGCACGGTTTCGATCACGCGCACGAGCGGCTTAGGGAGATCGGGACGCAGAGAGCCGAGTGGCGTTCTCGTGCCGCGGGTGTGTGCGTCGCGCAAATCACGCAGGGACCGACCGGGTACGGGGTACTCGCGTGTGGCCAGGTGGAAGAGGAGGACGCCAAGACTGTAAAGGTCGCTCGGAGCCGAGACCGGGCGGCCCTCGAACAATTCGGGAGCCAGATACGCGGGGGTGCCGGCAAGCGACCCGGCCGAAGTGAGCGAGTCATCGAGCTCGCGGCCAGTACCGAAATCGCCGAGCACGATGCGTCCGCCCTCCTCCCGAAGGACGTTCTGAGATTTCACGTCGCGATGAACGAGGCCTGCGCTGTGCACCGCCGCGAGCGCTCGGCACAACTCGACGCCGACGCGAGCGATTTCTTCAGCACCGAACGTCCCGCGCTCGGCCAGCTCGGCTGCCAGCGTGCGCCCCTTGACGTACTCCATCCAGAGGCCTGTCACGCCGTTGACGCGCTGAGCGCCATAGATGCTGACGACGTTCGGATGCCGGACGCGCGCCATCAGCCGGCCTTCTTCGACCACCTGCGCGTCGGCGGAGTCATCGGCGTCAACAGGACGAAGAATCTTCAGCGCGACTTCGCGATCGAGAGCGGGATCCCAGGCGCGGTACACGTCTCCGAATTTGCCGCTCCCAAGGTGCTCCAACACACGGAGCGCGCCCCACATCGCGCCGGCGGAGAGCAACGGATGCCGCAGACTGCCGCGCGCAGTCCCAACCGTTGCGAAGAAGCGGCCGATGGAGGCGACAGCGCGAAGTTTGGCGATTGTCTCCCGCTCGTTTTCGTTGTCGACGCTGTTCCAGGCAGCGTCCCAGTCCAGCGTGCGGCTATCGGCCACTACTTCGGCCAGTTCGTCTATCCGTTGCGCATCGTGCATCATTTGTTCAGCAGTTTCCGCCAATCCTGCACGATCGTGATCGCCGTGTTCTGCAAGGCCGCAGGATTTGCCAGTGTGTTGATCAGAAAGCGCTGCCCATCGGGACTCACGTCGTAGCTGACGTAGCCGATCGACGAGGACGGCAATCGGAAGAGCGGCATCGGGGCGCCTGCGTCCAGTTTTGGACCTGGATGAATGGGCACCGCCATCATCTGGGCGGGCCCTGTCGCGAACTTGACATAGAACAACTCCTTGCCATCGCCGCGCCACGCTGGATAGGAGCCCTTGCCAAGGCGAACCTCACCGGTAACCGGCGGCACGCCGCGAATCCATACCTCATTGCCGTCAGATCGGCGCGCGGTGTACGCGACCCATCGTCCATCCGGCGACATGCGCCCGGAAAACACACTATGCGACGACTGGAACAAGGGGATCGCCACGCGATTTGCCACCGAATACAGCCAAAGATCCTGGTTGTTTGGTTTCCTGCCTCCCCTGTTGAACACCATGTCGCGGCCGTCTCCATTCCAGGAGGTCACGTCATCGCCGACTTCAGAGCCGTACAGAAACTCCTCGCCAGAGCCCTTCACTCCAATGCGGTAGATATCGTTTCCGGCGCCTCGGCGGTTGGACGAGAACGCAATGTTCTGATCGTCGGGAGACCAGTGAGGAAGGTGCTCGCGACCGTGATGGGTCGTGACCCGGTGTCCGACACCGCGCTCGATGTCGTAGACCCATATGTCGCTATTGCCAGTGTTTGAATCACGCACTTCGACCGCCACGCGCCGGCCGTCGTGCGATACCGCGGGAAACCCGAGAGGCTCCTGAACCGGAATCACGCTGTGCTCGCGACCGGTTCGGTCGAACCATTTGAGCTGCATCACAGGTGCGCCGGCCTCGACGTACGCGAGAACACCTGTGTTCGAGAGCGAAACGTGAGCGTAATTCTCATGGGTTCGGACTCCGATCGCAAGGCGTTGAACGATCACGGTGGCTTTGCCAGTGATCCGCGTCGCTCGCGCATCGAACGGTGCTGCAAGCAGCCGATTGCCGTCAACGAACAAGAGGTAGCCGGAAGGGTCGTAATACGCGCCTTGAGACGCCGGTACCACAAATGTCGAGCCCGGCACATCGAGCGATGCCGCATAGATACCTCGCCGAACCGAGTCAGGGATACCCAAGAAATAGAGGAAACGCCTTCCGTCGGGCAGGAGCGATGGCCAAAGATGCCGTCCGCGTCCTTTGGTCTCGTCGAGTGCCGTCGCCTGCGCGCAGCGTCCGCCGGAGGCCGGGACCTGGTAAATCGGCCCGTAACCCTGACTGAAAAAGATGATGCCGTTCTTGCTCCATGCGCCATCCTCGACATCCTGAGGCGGAGAGAACCGGTCGCACACGGTCTGCGGATGGCCTCCATCGATGTGGATCTTCTTCAGGCCTTCGCGCGTGAAAAATCCGAGCCATTTACCGTCGGGCGACCAGAAGGGCCGGATCGCACTCTCGGTGTGAGCCAGTTGGCGGGCAGAACCTCCCTCTAGAGGATGAATCCAAAGCGGCATTCGACCGTCTTCGGTGAGTGCGGCGAACGCGAGCATTTTTCCGTCAGGTGACACGGCGAGAGAGCCTGGCACGTGGAACACGAACTTCGCACCCGGCGGCGCAAACACCGACGTCTTCATCGTCTGTACTGCGGTCGGCGCGGTTTCGTGGCGAGCAGCGTTCGGCGCAACGTCGGCCTCGCGCGTGTCGGTTCTCTGCGTGTTTTCGACGAGCAGGGCGCTCGCCGCCAAAGTACCTGCGAGCGCTACGATCGCCCAGCGCCGCAGCGACACGGCGCCCTCGAGACACACCTCGAGCGCATGAGCCATTGATTCCGCGCTCTCGAACCGACGCGCGGGTTCCGGATCGAGTGAGACTTCGATCGCCCTGGTCAGGCGCGCGGACAAGTCGGGACGCAGCGGCCGAAGCGGCGTGCGCCTGCATTCTGCGTGTGCGTCACGGAGCTCCCGAAGCGAGCGGCCCGGGTACTGGATATTTGCGTGTCGCGAGGTGGAACAACAGCGTGCCGAGGCTATAGAGGTCGGATCGCGGTGTCGCCGGCTGACGGTTGTAGAGCTCTGGAGCCACGTATGCCGGGGTTCCAGCGAGTGCGGCCGGCGTATCCTCTGACACATCGAGCTCTCGACCGGTACCGAAGTCGCCGAGCATGATCCGCCCGCGTTCGGCGCGAAGCGCATTCTGCGCCTTTACGTCGCGATGGAGGAGACCTGCCTCGTGAACGGCGGCAAGCGCGCGGCACAACTCGATACCGACTCGTATCAGCTCGCCTTCAGCGAACGGACCGCGTTCGGCCAGCTCGGCGGCCAGGGTCCGCCCTTCGACGAACTCCATCCATAAGCCGGTGACGCCATCGATCCGCTGCGCGCCGTAAATCGTCACGACGTTCGGATGTCGCACGCGCGCCATCAGTCGGCCTTCCTCGATCACGTGACTGTCGGCCGAGTCATCTCCCTCAACGTGACAGAGGATCTTCAGCGCGACTTCGCGGTCGAGCGCCGGATCCCAGGCGCGGTAGACGTCGCCGAATCGCCCGCGTCCGACGTGTTCGATCACGCGCAGCGTTCCCCAGGACGTGCCGGCCGAAAGGACAAGTCGCCGCTGTTTGGTGCGCGACCCCGCGCTCAAACTGGCGAAGATCCGTCCGACGGACGCCACGGCACGGAGTTGTGCAATCGTCTGACGGGCGTCAGCGTCTGAAGTGCTCTGTTCGGCGGACTCCCAATCGGGAGTGCCGCCATCTGCGACCACTTCGGCAAGCTCGTTGAGACGTTGAGGCTCGAGCATTCAAAGGAATGAATCGGTTACTGACGTAAAACACGCGAGCAGCACAAATCGCACAACCGCTTCCGGTTGGGAGCGGGGCTAACCGCGCTTCATCTCTTCGGCCAGTCGCACGATCGCGCGCACGACGGTCATGCGTGCGGCGTTGGCCGAGGGTTTCTTGAGGACCTCCGCGATCTCCGCATAACTCAGACCAAATTCCACGCGCGACACGATGGCCTCACGCTCTTCGGGCTTCAGTCGCTGCAGCGCCGCATCATACTGGTCCAGCGTTTCCTGGGCGATTACCGCTTCCAGCGGCGAGGTCGCATCATCGGGCATGCCCGAGTCGAGAGTGGCTGACGCGCCGCGGGTCGCCATCTTCCTGAGCTCGTTGCGGATGCGGTTGATCACCGCCTGGCGAAGGTACGCCTGGAGGGCGCCGTCGCCGCGGTGCTCGAACCGATCCAAGTGCTTGAGGGTCTCGACGATCGTTTCCTGAATGAGGTCGCTGGTATCGGCGATGTCCCGCGCCCAGCCGGGAAGGCGGCCCGATGCCCAGCGTTTGAGCTGCGGAACGTGCCGCTCGAAGAGTCGATTGAGGGCCTCCGCGTCGCCCGCCCGCGCGCGATCCAGGAGATCCGCGGTCGCGTCCGACAGCTCGGTTGGGTCCGTCTGGTCGAGAGGATCGGCGGTCATGGCGCTGGAAGGCTTGGATGATAGCGGATTTCCGGCGGGGAAACCCTCGGTTGTTCGATTCTGCCATCTCGCGTGTTTCCCCTTGTGCGCAGCGATCTCGATTCCGCTGTGACTTCACGAGGAGGAACCATGCACCTGAGCCGAGCACTGTGCCTGGCGTTGACGATCTTTTCCGTTTCCACATCTGTCGTCTTCGCGCAGAAAGGTGGCAAGCCGAAGCCAGCCGATCAGTCGGGAACGGCAAGTTTCCGCTGCGCTGGCCTCACCCCGTGCGGCCCGCCTGGATTCGTCGTGCAGGACTCGATTACCGGCGACGGCAATGCGTATGTTGGGGTAGGCGACCTCATCTCCGGTAGCGGGGCGTTTGTTCGCAGCGATGGCGAGTTCTCTTTGGATCTACGCGCCGGCCGCGGTCGATTTGTCTACCTGAACTTCGAAGAACAGGTCGCCGGTCCCAGCGGAAGTTTCTCGCGCAAGACATTCGATCAGGCCACGCTCGATTCGTTTCATCTGAATACCAACGTGATCAATCCGGCAACGGGGCAGGACGCCAGCGGCGCGCTGCTGGCCATCCCAGTCGGGCAGACGTGGCCGTCCCGAATCAAAGCCTTCTGGACCGATCCGTACGGCATTGATTACGTGATTCGCTTCAACTCCGACCACTATCCGGGATCGACGTACGTGTGGATCACACGGGAAGGCGAGAACACGTGGTCGATTGAAGCCGGGCACGCGGAAGTCGCGCGATTGGTGTCTGTGCCACACAACCCCAAGGGTAAGCCGGGGAGCCTTACGGCCGACGAAGGTCTTTATGTGATGCCGTTCAAGCTGACGGTCACTATTCCATGACCGCCGATTGCGTCACAGCGGGTTGACCTGACGGCAACGCGGTTCGACGTGGCTCGTTGGCACATCCCTTCGTGGTCGCTCAACCCGATGTCGCCGTCAGGTCTGAAAACACACTCACCTGACCAAAACGTGACGCGAGTCCAACACTGTCATAACGGTGGCGAATCAGACTCCGGTGGTCACAGAGGAGTACCTATGAGCGGAACAACCACAATCATTGGGTCCCCGAGCCAAACAACTATCGACCCGCAGGCGTTCAGCTCGTTGCAGTCCTCGTTTCGTGGCGAGCTTCTCCTCCCGGGCAATGCGGACTACGACGCCTCGCGCAGCGTATGGAACGGGATGGTCGACAAGCGTCCGGCGCTCATTGCGAGGTGCCGAGGCGCTGCAGACGTGATCGCCGTCGTGAACTTCGCGCGCAAACGTGGCTTGCTCGTGTCGGTGCGCGGCGGCGGCCATAACGTTGCCGGCCTGGCACTGTGCGACGGCGGAGTGACGATCGACTTGTCGTTGATGCGAAGCATCCGGGTCGATCCGGCTGCGCAAACCGCCCGCGCGGAGGCCGGCGTGACGTGGGGTGAGCTCGATCGCGAAGCCCTCGCGTTTGGTCTGGCGACAACGGGGGGCATGGTGTCGACGACCGGAATTGCCGGGCTGACGCTCGGCGGGGGTCTAGGCTGGCAGATGGCACGCCACGGCCTCGCCTCCGACAACCTGCTTTCCGTCGACATTGTCTCCGCCGATGGAACACTCCTGACGGCGAGCTCATCGCAGCACGAGGATCTTTTCTGGGCTGTGCGCGGCGGTGGCGGCAATTTTGGGGTGGTGACGTCGTTTGAGTATCGGCTTCATCCGATGGCCCCAACGATCACCGGCGGGATGGTGCTTTACCCGATGGACCAGGCGCGCGAGGTGCTCCGTTTCTATCGCGAGTATTCGAAAGGTACTCCCGACGATCTGACGGTCTTTGCCGGGCTGCTGACGACGCCCGATGGCCACGACGTTGCGGCAATCATCGCAGCATGGTTTGGACTGGCGGGCGAGGCGGCGCAGCACCTGGATCCCGTGCGGAAATTCGGAACGCCCATCGCCGACCTGATCGGACCGATGTCCTACCTGCAGCTTCAGACGATGTTCGACGCGGCAACGCCGCAAGGGATGCGGCGTTATTGGAAATCGGGTTACTTCCCCGAGATACCAGATGACCTAATCGAGATCGTGCTGAAACACGCCGCTGTAAAGACTTCGCCTTACTCGTTCATCCTCATCCTCCACATGCACGGGAAGGCGATGCGCGCTGCGCCTGATGAAACGGCCTTCGGCGCCCGGTACGAGCAATGGGACTTCGACATCATCCCGCAGTGGCAATCACCGGATGAAGACGCGAATCACATCGGATGGGCACGAAGTTTCTGGAACGATGCCGAACGGTTTACACGAGGGGTGTACAGCAACCACCTCGATACCGACGACGGCGCGCCGCGTGTGCGGGCGGCGTACGGGAGGAACTACGAACGACTGGCAGCGATCAAGCACAAGTACGACCCAGACAATCTTTTCAGGGTGAACCACAACATCCTGCCGGCAGCCTGAAGGACATTCACGATGAGACGTCGCATCTTCGGTTCAATCACACTGCTCTTTGGGATCGCTGTGACGCCGGCAGCATCAGAGCCCGGTGACCAACTACGTGCATACACGCTCGTCGACCTTGGCAGCTTCATTCCAGAGGCCATCAACGGATCGGGTCAACTTGTTGGTGTTGCGGTGAAACCATCAGGCCAGTTTGGAGCGTTCCGATGGCAGGACGGTGTCTTTCAGGAAATTGACGTTCCACTCTCGCCCAATGGCGTGATACAAGCCTACGGTATCAATACCGCAGGCGACGTTGCCGGATGGGCTGACGTTGCCGGAGTGGGTCAGCGTGGATTTCTCTGGAACGGAACGACGGCGACGGTTCTCGACACGCTAGGCGGATCATTCAGCGTGGCACAGGCGATCAACTCGATCGATCAAGTCGTTGGTTATGCAGCAAACTCCAACGATCAGTCGCGAGCCGTTCTTTGGAACGGCGCGACGCCGACCGACCTCGGTTCGCTGGGTGGTCGAAGTTTCGCTAATGGGATCAACGATGCGGGGGAAGTTGTCGGTCAATCAGAGCTCGGTAATGGTCAGTCCCGCGCATTCCTGTATACGAATGGCGCGATGATCAATCTTGGAACGCTGGGCGGCAGTCATAGCTCGGGTTACGCGATTTCGAACGACGGGGTCGTCCTTGGATGGTCGCTGCTTCCCGGCGATCAGATTGCGCATCCGTTCCTGTGGCAGAACGGCGTCATGACAGATCTCGGCGGCCTGCCTGGCGCAACGGGTACTACGGAGCTTGTGAACACTATCAATGGTCATGGAGAAATGGTGGGGCTTAGCCAACTTACGATCGGCGGAAATGAACTTCATGCGGTGTTGTATAAGGACGGCGCCTATACAGATCTGAATAGTGTGTTACCAGGGAGTTCTGGCTGGCTGCTCAGAATCGCACAGCGCATCAACGACGCCGGGCAGATCGTCGGCCAGGGGCTGCTGAATGGGGAGGTTCGAGGGTTTCTCCTGACTCCTACCGGCGGAACGGTAACCGGCGATGATGTGGTCATCGCTAGCGTCGTCGAGTTACCGGACGGTTCGAGTCCAAGCGTCACGCTGGAGTTCGAATCGGTCTCGCAAGGCGGTGTGACAAGCATCGCAGCATCGACCTCCGGCCCGGGGGTTCCGGGAGGCTTTCATTTGCCAGAACCGCCAATTTTCTTTGACGTTCAAACGACGGCAACTTTTTCCGGAACCGTCGCTCTGTGCTTTTCTTGGGCGGAAGGGACGGTGCAGAACGAGTCGAACGCCAGATTGTTGCATTTCGAGAACGGTCAATGGATCGACATCACGACATCAGTGAATCAAGTGACGAACACGGTGTGCGGACAGGCGACGAGTCTGTCCCCTTTCGTGATTGCCGAGCTCGGCTTTGAGTTCCTCGGGTTTCTCGAACCGCTTCTCGCAGACGGGTCCGCCTCGATCAAGCAGACGAAAGGCGGACGGACGATTCCGGTCAAATTTCAGTTGCGGTTTCGTGGTGAGTTGACCGGCATCGCGGCTGCGACGATCAACGTCTACAAGGTGCTGGAGGTGGCAGTCGGGACGGTCGATACGACGGACCTCACAGAAGATGCGGGGAACACAAACGAGAACTCAACTCGGTTTCGCTATGATACCGGCGCCGAGCAATACATCTTCAACTTGTCAACACGAGGATGGCAGGCGCCCGCCACGTATCGAATTGTCGTTTCGATCAGCGATGGCCGCGCATACACCGTCGACTTTTCGCTGACGGCAAGATGAGGAGGGTCGCATGAGGTAATTCGAGGAGAATTGCCATGTCAATCAGCGTGAACAAAGAGATCGTGGTTCAGAAGTGGTATCAGGAGCTCTGGGACAAGTGGAACCTGCCATAGCCGATGATCTGCTTACGGCGGACTACCGTCTGCATCTCTCCGGCGTTCCGGCCCCTGCGGACAGGGATACCACCAAACAGATCGTCGCGATGTTCAGCTCGGCCTTTCCCGATCTCCGCCATAGGGTCGACGAGATGATCGGAGAAGGCACTACAGTCGCCGCGCGTTGGACGGTGGAAGGCACGCATCGCGGAGACTTTCAGGGAATCCCCGCGACGGGCCGGCAAGTGAAGCTGTCGGGAACGACCGTGCACCATCTGGCCGACGGCAAGATCAGGGAGACATGGCTGACCGACGACAACCTGGACCTGCTGCAGCAGCTCGGCGCAATCCCGCGTGCAGGTCAAGCCGCGTGAGTGACCGCCAAGGCACAACCACCACGAAGACACGAAGGGCACGAAAAACGGACACGACGACACGACGACACGACGACACGACGACACGACGAAAGACGAGTAGCGAACGCGCCTTTTTTTGGGCGCACCAGCATGGAGCCTGGAGACTTGCTTGCGGCTCGCGACCGCCGCCTGGCGACGGCCGACTGTCGACGGCCGACTGCCGACTGCTAATCCCTAATCCCTGATCCCGAATCCCCGGTTTCTGATCAAGAATTTTGTGTGCCCTCAGCCGTTGCTCTGAAGACTCTGTGTCCCGTTCTCGTGTGGATGGCGGCGTGGATCGTTTTCGCGCCGCCTGTCATTGCTCAGACGCCCTTTGATCCTGCGCAAAAGGCCGCAAGCGAGCTCCCCAGGCTGCACAGTCTCATCGTTTCGCAACGCGGTACGGTCGTATTCGAACGCTACTTCAACGGCCGGCGGGCCACGTCGCCGGCCAATGTGAAGTCCGCTTCGAAAAGCATCATTTCCGCTCTGGTCGGAATCGCAGTCGAGCGGAAGCTCGTCTCGCTGAACCAGCCAATCAGCGCGTACTTTCCCGATCTTCCGAACGAGAAGCGCTCGATCACCATCGAAGATCTCCTGACGATGCGATCGGGGCTCGAGTCGACGAGCAACCGCAATTACGGGGCTTGGGTGCAGAGCTCGAACTGGGTGCGTCATGCGCTGGCGAAGCCGCTGGTCGAACGGCCCGGTACCGAGATGATCTACAGCACCGGAAATACCCACATCCTCTCGGCCATTCTTACGAAGGCGACGGGGAAGAGCACATGGCAGTTCGCGCAGGAAGTATTGGCGAAGCCGCTCGGCTTCACGCTCGCGCAGTGGCCGCGCGATCCGCAGGGCATCTACTTTGGCGGCAACGAGATGGTGATGACGCCCCGCCAGATGCTCGCGTTCGGCGAGCTGTATCTAAACGATGGACAGATCGGCGGCCGGCAGATCATCTCGAAGCAGTTCATTGACGACACCTTCAAGGCGCGCGGACGATCGCGCGTCAGCGGCCGGGAATACGGCTATGGCTGGTGGATGCGCGAGATGGCGGGCCGTCAGACCTACTACGCGTGGGGCTTTGGCGGCCAGTTCATCGTGCTCGTGCCGAGCCTCGACCTGGTAGTCGTGTCCACGTCGGCCGCCACCGTGAGCGACGATCGGCGCGAGCATCGCCGCAGCGTCGACGACATCATCGAGCACCTCATCATCGCGCCGCTGTCGAACTGACGGCCTGGGGAGTTCGACAGGGCTACAGCGCTTTTCGTATGTCAGCAGCACGCGAACCACAGAGTTCACAGAGCGCACAGAGAAAATGGCCTCTGTGGCCTCTGTGTTCTCTGTGGTTGCACGACACGCATCTGAAAGACGCTCTAAAGCCCTGTGCCACATGTCTTTGGCGGGGACCTCGACAGGGCTAAAAGCGCCGTGACACCGGCTTTGGGTCGGTGAATTGATGTGCACCGCGCGTCGGCCGCGGCAACCGGGGCGCGACAATCTGCGATAGTCGGCCGACCCTGTTTCGCAATAAAATCCGTGGACAAATGCGCCACGCACTTATCGCTCTACTGCTCGTCTGCCTTGGCGCGGCCGTTGCCGCGCAGGTGACCGACAAGAATCTGCTGAGTCCCGATCCGAACGACTTCCTGTTGTACTCCGGGACATACGACTCTCAGAGGCACTCGCTTCTGAAGCAGATCAACACATCCAACATCGCGACCCTTCAGGCGAAATGGATCTTTCATCTGACGGGCGCAAAAGATCTGGAGGCGCCGCCGATTGTCTACAAAGGCGTGATGTATGTCGGGCAATACAACCGCGTGCACGCGCTCGATGCTGCGACCGGCAGACTGATCTGGGAGTACATGCGGCAGCCGCCGAGTGTCGGCTGGCAACGGGGCATCGGCATTTACGGCGACATGGTCTACATGGTGGCGCAGGACTCGGCGCTCGTGGCGCTCGACCGACGAACTGGAAATCCATTGTGGGAAGCGCGACCCTCACAACAGGGCAAGCGTTTTCAGGGACCGATGCCGTTTGCTGCCAAGGGCATGATCATCATGAGCGGCAGCGGTCAGGGCGGCGGCTTCATCGAAGCATTCGATGCACTGACCGGGAAGTCGAAGTGGTGGTGGAACACGATTCCAAAGCCCGGCGAGCCAGGTAGCGAGACATGGGCAGGAGACTCATGGAGAAACGGCGGCGGCCCGGTATGGGTCAGCGGCAGCTACGATCCGCAGCTCAACCTGATCTACTGGGGAACGGGCCAGCCATCGCCGGATTTCGTCGGCGATAACCGCGAGGGGGATAACCTCTACACCGACAGCATCGTGGCGCTCGACATCGATACCGGCAAGCTGAGGTGGCACTTCCAGAACACGCCGCACGACGTGCACGACTGGGATTCGAATGAGATGCCGATCCTGATCGATGCGCCCTTCAACGGCCAGACGCGCAAGCTGCTGCTGCAGGCGAATCGCAACGGGATTTACTACATCCTCGATCGCACCGACGGGAAGTTCCTGCGTGGCGTTCCGTTTGTCAGCAAAGTCGATTGGCTGAGCGGATTGAGTCCAGAGGGGCGACCGATTCTCACTCCCGGACACGAACCGACGGTGCAGGGATCGAAGACGTGCCCATCGACGGCTGGTGCGACCAACTGGCCGTCGCCGGCATACAACCCCGATACGAAGCTCTTTTATCTGATCGCGCAGGAAGGCTGTGGCGTCACGTATCGATCGACCACAAACTTCCGCCCGGGCCAGGGGGGCAGCGGCACGGCGTACATGGAAAGCGGCGAGGACCAGGAGCGATGGCAGCTCTACGTTCGCGCGCTCGACGCCGTGACCGGGAAGAAAGTCTGGGACTTCGAGCAGATCAGCTCGTTTCACTACGGGCCCGGCCTGCTGTCGACCGCCGGTGGCTTGATCTTCGCGCCCGAGCAGCAAGGCATGTTCACGGTGCTCGATGCCAAGAGCGGAAAGCCGTTGTGGAATTTCAATACGGGCGCGCTGATCACGTCGGCGCCTTCGACCTACATGGTCGACGGACATCAGTACATTGCGTTGACGTCGTTTTCAAACGTCATCGCGTTTGCGCTCCCGGAGGCGAAATAGGCAGCCAATGAAAAGAAGTGTAATTCGTCAGGGCAGATGGCAGAGGGCAGACGGCAAAGAGCGCGCCGCACTGGTAGCGCAGGGCTTTAGCCCTGCCGTCGCGGCGGCGCGGGCAGGCCTGAAGGCCTGCGCTACCGTTGGGCAACTACTCGTACTATTCCTCGCCATTCCGCTCGCCGCGCAGCGCGGCGGAGGGCCGCCAGCGCCAAGTGGTCCGGCGCATCCGGCCATCGGGAATCGTGAGGCGATTGCCGAGGGAGAGAAGTTCTATAACGAAGCGTGCACTTCGTGTCATGGGAAAGACGGCAGAGGTGGTGAGCTCGGGCCTCCGGTCGCCTCCCAGAATCGACGCTACTTGCGGCGCACCGACAAGGAAGTCTTCGATGCCGTGAAGGAGGGCATCACCGGCACGCAGATGCCACCGTATGCGGCGCAATACACCGACGAACAGATCTGGCGTATGACTGCATACATTCGTGGCCTTCGAGGGACGGCCATCGACACGCCGGCGTCCGGCAACGTCGCCGGCGGCGAAGCGATCTTCTGGGGCAAGGCCAATTGCGGAAGCTGCCACATGATTAAAGCGAAAGGCAGCATTCTTGGTCCCGATCTGTCAAACATCGCCGGGACGCGCAAGGTGCAGGACATCGCCGACGCGCTGACAAAGGAGCAGCACCGGATTGCGGCTGATGGCGGCACACACGATGTGACGCTGCTGCCGATGACGACGTACCAACCTGTTCGCGTGACGACGGCCGATGGAAAAGTGGTCTCGGGCATTCTCAAGAACGAGGACAGCTTTTCACTGCAGGTGCTCGGCAAAGACGACCTCAATATCTATCGCTTCAAGCGACAGGATGTGAAGGTGTTTTACGACCCGAACAGCCTGATGCCACACGATTGGGACAAGCGGCTGACGCCGGCGGAGTTTCAAGACCTGTTGGCGTTCCTGACGAGGTTGTACGTTCCTCCACCTTCGGCGCCACCGGCGCGTGGCGGTGGCGTGCCCGTTGGGTAACGCGGATAGCAAGGAGAAATCCTTTTTGAAAGAACTCTCTTGGCCCTCCTGATCTCCTGGTCTCCTGTTTGAATTTGGAGGCATTGATGAAACTCACGGTTGCCTTGGCACTGCTCCTTACCTCCGCCTCCGTCACCCACGCCAACGTCGTCCGAGTCGAGATCCTCCAGACAACTCCAGTCACCTTACCGGCCGAAGCCCAGTCCATCGGCCCCTTCGAGCGCATCAGCGGAAAAATCTACGGCGAGCTCGATCCCAACGATCCGAAGAACGCCATCATCACCGATATCAAGCTCGCGCCGCGCAACGCAAAGGGTCGCGTTGAATACGTCGCCACGTTCACGCTGGTGAAGCCGGTCGACATGTCCAGGTCGAGCGGCGTGCTTAGGTACTCGGTCGTCAACCGCGGCGGCGGACAGGCCGTGCCGAGCCCAGACGGTCACATCTCGCTTGTCAGCGGCTGGCAGGGAGACATCGTCCCGACGTCCAACAACCAGACGATGACGGTGCCGATTGCGAGGAATGCCAACGGCACAAGCATCACGGGCCCGCTGGTGCTGCGCTTCACGAATCGATACGTCAACCCGGCCGGCAACACGATTCCGTTGACGATTCCGCGCGAGCAGCCGGCGTATCATCCGGCGACCCTCGATACGAAACAGGCGACGCTGCTTGCGGTCACATCTCAGGCGGCAACCGGTGAGCGCCGTGCCTCGACCGTGGTACCGAGCGCCGACTGGGCGTTCGCAGACTGTGGATCGGCGGCGTTTCCCGGCAAACCCGATCCTTCACGGCTCTGCCTGAAGAACGGCTTCAAGCCGGAAACCGTCTACGAGCTCCGTTACACCGCGAAGGATCCGCTCGTCCTTGGTGTGGGACTCGCCGCCACGAGAGACATCAATTCCTTCTTCAGGTACGAGAAACAGGATGCCGCCGGAACCCCGAACCCACTGTCGGGACACATCAAGTGGGGGATTTCGGAAGGCAGCTCGCAGTCGGGAACGTTCCTCAAGCTGTTCGTCTTATTGGGATTCAACCAGGACGAGGCCGGGCGCAAGGTGTGGGACGGCGTGAATCCGAATATCGCGGGTCGAAACATCGACCTGAATCGGCGCTTTGCGCTCCCCGGCGGCAACGTGATGTTGTACGAGCTCGGACACGAAGCGCCGAGCTGGTGGGGAGACTGGACCGATCCCGTGCGTGGCTACCCGATGACGAGCGTGCTCGATCGCTGCCGCAAGACCAACACCTGCCCGAAGATTCTCGAGACATTCGGCTCGGCTGAGATTTGGGGGCTTCGTCAATCGTATGCGCTCGTCGGGTCGACGGCCAAAGCCGATATCGCCCTGCCAACGGAAGTCCAACGCTATTACTTTCCAGGCGTTGCACACGGCGGAGGGCAGGGCGGCTTCAGCATGTCGACGGCGGCGGTAAATACGCCGCTTGGCGCCTGCGATTTGATGAGCAATCCGGCTCCCAGCGCGCCCATGAGATCGGCGCTGCTGAAGTCGTTCACGGAGTGGGTCACCAAAGGCACAGCGATGCCGCCGAGCACGTACCCGCGCGTTTCGGACGGCACGCTGGTGTCGCCGACGAGTGCGGCGATGGGCTTTCCAAAAATTCCAGGCCGTCCATTGCCGGATGGCGTGCAGCACCCACTGCTCGACTACGATGTCGGCGGTGAGTTCAACTATCGCGATCAGTCTGGCATCGCATCGCAGAATCCAGAAATTAAGGGTGTCCTGCCCCAACTCGTTCCGAAGGTCGATGCAGATGGCAACGAAGTGGCGGGGATCAAATCGCCGCTGCTCATGGCGCCACTCGGCACGTACGTGGGGTGGAACGTGATCTCGACGGGGATGTTCAAGGGACAGTTGTGCCACAACAACGGAACGGGCGTCGCGGGCTTTATTCCGTTTGCTGCAACCAGAGCCGAGCGCCTCGCGACGAGCGATCCGCGCCTCTCTCTGGAGGAGCGCTACAACACGCACGACGGTTATGTGAATGCCCTCACCACGGCGGCCGAGTCACTCGTCAAGCAGGGATACTTGCTTCGTGCAGATGCCGACGCGATGATCGCGCAGGCAAAGGCGAGCGATGTGCTGAAAAAGAGTAACTAGATCTCTAGATCTCTAGATCCGTAGATCCCTAGATCCCTAGCGTGTATTCTTGGCGCGTATGACGTCGAGTCGGCGAACATCGCGGCACTCGAACACGCCCAGGAAAACCGAGCGGCGCTCACGTGACCAGCGTGGGCGGCAATCGCTCGTGCAGCAGGCGTATCACGAGATCCGTCGAAGAATTCTCGACAACGAATACCCTCCGGCGCACCAGGTACTCGAGCAGGATCTTGCCGAAGAGCTGGGGATGAGCCGCACGCCGCTTCGCGAGGCCCTGGTTCGCCTGCAGAACGAGCACTTCGTCCAGCTGATTCCCCGTCACGGCATGCGCGTCGTGCCGTTGTCGCTCGAAGATCTTCGCGATACCTACGAAGTTCTCACCGCGCTCGAGGTTGCGGCGATCGAGCGTCTCGTGCGCTCCGAACCGGACCGGAAGGCCCTTGCGAGGCTGGATCAGGCGCTGGATGAAATGGACGCCTCACTCAAGCAGCGCGATCGCGATGCCTGGGTCAGGGCAGATGAACGGTTTCACCGGACACTGATCGACTTGTGCGGAAATGGGCGTCTCGCGGCCGTTGCTTACACGCTGTGGGATCACGGCCATCGCGCTCGCATGACCACGGTTCGATTGCGGCCCACGCTCGGCTCGTCGAACAAGGAACATCGGGAAGTCGTCGAAGCCATCAAGCGGGGCAACTGGCGCGAGGCCAGGGCGGTCCACCTGAAACACCGGGCGAGAACCAGCCGGGAAATCATCGCGCTCCTCGAGCAATGCCGCCTTGGCAGTTTCTAGCCGATGAAATTCCAGTGTGGAGGAGCGACGCCGGAGACATCGGCGCGAAATCGAAATATGCAGTCGGTGTGCAGGCAGCCGATGTAAACGGTACGCAAGTCCGCTCCGCCGAATCCGACGCTCGTGACGTGCTGCAAGCGGGTTCCCGGGATGGGACCCAGATGTTCTGCACGCATCTGACCGTTCGCGAACGCCTCTTCGACGTGATTCAGGTGATTCGGATTGAGCTCCTCGACCACGGTGTTCAGGCCAGTGCCGTCGAATCGCAGAAGCCGATTGCTGATCAGGCTGGTCACCCAGATGCCGCGCTGTTGGTCGAAGACGAATCCGTCAGGCCACGTCCCGTGGCCGAACGTGATGATGGTTTCAGCCGTGTTCAGTCGCCCTCCGGCGCCGATCGGAAATCGAGTGAGACGGCGGCCGAACGTCTCGACGACGTAGAGCCATTCGCCTGTCGGATCGGGTCGGCACTCGTTTGTGTAATGCAACCCGTCGGCGACGATTCGCGCGCCGCGCTCGTCGACCAGTATGACGAAGCCGTCGCTGACATCCGCCCTCCAGGCCAGCTGGCGAGGCCGACGTCGAGTACTCACGGAAATCCAGGTCCGCCCGTGTTCGTCGGTCGTCACATAATTCGCCGGAGGAAGCACGATCCCGTCAACCTCGAGCAGCCACGGTGTGAGCGTGCCATTCCGATCGAGCCGCCAGATTCCACCGGCGTCGCCGAGATTGGCAATCAGGAACGAGCCGTCCTCGTTCAGTGCAATTCCATTGGGCCGCAACTCGAGTCCGTTCGTAGTTGCGAGCCAGGCGTGTTGTGTGCCGTCGGCGCGCACGACTGCGACGCCACCGCGCCAATCGGGGACGAACACGTCACCGGCGAGGGTGGCGAGCACGCATTCGGGCCGGTGCAAGGCACGTCCTATCGGCGCGAACGACGGTGGAAACAACGCGTGTGTTGACACTGAATTCGCTAACGTATACGATGACGGGTCTTCCGTCAAACCGTTGGACTCCACTCGATGCACCTGGGCGTAGTCGCCGATGACGTCACCGGCGCGACCGACTTGGCGTCGGTCCTTCGCCGGGACGGCTGGTCGGTCATCCAGACATTTGGCATCCCCGAATCGGCGCCGCCGGAGGCCGACGTTGTCATTGTTTCCCTGAAAACACGGACGGTCCCGGCCCGCGAGGCCACATCCGCCGCGAAGGCCGCTGCCTCATACCTGACGGGCGCCGGCGCACGGCAGATCTACTTCAAGTACTGTTCGACGTTCGACTCCACCGAGGACGGCAACATCGGCCCGGTGATTGAGAGCCTGCTTGAGGAAGTGGGCGAGTCCCTTACGATCGCGTGTCCCGCGTATCCCGGGCTGCGCCGTACCGTCTACCTCGGCCATCTGTTCGTCGGGGAGCAACTGCTATCCGAATCGTCGATGCGACATCATCCGCTGACTCCGATGACCGACGCAAATCTCGTCCGTGTTCTGGCGAGGCAGTCGACGATCCCCGTCGGGCTCGTGCCGCTCACGGAAGTGGATAAGGGCGGCGACGCCATTCGCGCCTATTGCGCGACGCTGATGGCCGCTGGCCGGAAGGTCGCGATCGTCGACGCCGTGCTCGACCGGCACGTCGATGCGATCGCCTCGGCATGCCGGGACTTTCGACTCGTGACAGGCGGCGCGGCGTTGGGCGGTGCCCTGATGCGGACGTTATCGAACATCCACGCCCGGCTTGTGCCAGCCGTGCTCCCGTCCCGATCGGGACACGTCGCCGTGCTCAGTGGAAGCGGATCGGCCGCCACGTTGGAGCAGGTACGCCACCTGGCGCCGATGGTGCCGCACCGCGAGATCGATCCGGTGACGCTGGCGTCCAGTGATCGTGCGTTGCCCGAATTGGTGGACTGGGCCTGTGGCCAGATGGGTCACGGCCACGCGCTTATCTATTCGACGACGACGCCCGACGGGATGCAGAAAGCGCAACAGGTACTCGGTCGCTCCGAGGCCGCGGCGATCCTGGAGCGTGCCTTTGCCACACTCGCGCGGGCGCTTGCCGCACATGGCGTTCGGGCGTTCGTCGTGGCCGGCGGTGAAACGTCTGGCGCAGTCGTCGAGGCTCTTGGCGTGAAAATGCTTGGCTTTGGCGAAGAAATCGAGCCAGGCGTCCCATGGACGTATAGTCTCGATCCGGAACGATTCCAATTCGCGTTGAAATCAGGGAATTTCGGAAGCGTCGATTTCCTTTCCAGGGCGCTGGGGATCACCACATGACCGAGGAACAGGCTCGCGAAGCACTGGCGCAGCACGGGCGTTCGCTGTTCAGCAGGGGATACAGCTGTGGCACATCGGGAAATCTCAGCGTTCGTCTCGACGAGGGCGGCTATCTGATGTCGCCGACCAATGTCTCGCTCGGGCGTCTCGATCCGGGCCGCCTGAGCAAGCTCGACGCGCACGGTCGGCATGTCGACGGCCAGCCACCGACCAAGGAAGCGTGGCTGCACTTCGCGATGTACAAGAGCCGACTCGACGACAAGGCAGTCGTGCATCTGCATTCGGTCTACGCCACGGCGCTGTCGTGCCTGACCGATCGTCCGGCAGACGACGTGCTTCCTGCGATTACGCCTTACGTGGTCATGAGAGTGGGGCGGGTTGCGCGCGCGCCATATTCAAGGCCTGGCAATGCCGCCGCCGGTGAAACGATCTCGACCATCGCTCAGTCGCATCGCGCGATTCTGCTCGCCAACCACGGCCCGGTGGTGTCCGGACCGGATCTCGACACGGCGGTCGCTGCCGCCGAAGAGCTGGAGGAGACCGCGAAACTGTTCTTCATTCTTGGAGACAGACCGCAGTGGCGGCTCGGCCCGGAAGAGATCGACGAGCTCCGCCGCGTCTTTGGATCCTGAAGGGGCGACCTGTTCTCAATCACTGCGCCATGAGTGAGACGCTTCGAGGCGTGGCCGTGGGCGCTGGCTATTTCAGCCGATTTCACTACGATGCGTGGCCGCGTGTCTCAGGCGCCCGGCTCGTGGCCGTATGCGATCTCGATCGGTCACGCGCCGAGGCCATCGCGCAGCAGCTTCATCTGGCGGTCTATACCGACGCAGCGGCGATGCTGAATGCGGAACACCCGGACTTCATCGACATCATCACGCCGCCGCATACCCATTCAGCATTGACGACCTTCGCGGCCGAACGCGGCGTCCACGTCCTCTGCCAGAAGGCGCTTGCGCCGAGCCTCGAAGAGTCCGTTGCCATCGTCGAGACCGCCGAACGCGCGGGCATCCGCTTCATGGTGCACGACAACTTTCGCTTTCAGCCCTGGCACCGCGAATTCCGCCGGCTGCTCGATGCGGGGACGATTGGTCGCCTGCATTCGATTTCGTGTCGCACGCGCATGGGCGATGGCTGGCAGCCGGACGCGTATCTCTCGCGGCAGCCGTACTTCCGGACGATGCCGCAACTCCTGATCTACGAAACCGGCGTGCACTTCATCGACGTGTATCGCTATCTTGGCGGAGAGGTGAAGCGCGTATTTGCGCGGCTTCGCCGTCTGAACGCCGAGATTGCCGGCGAGGACACGGGCCTCGTCATGTTCGAGTTCGCAGATGGCGCGCAGGGTCTGTGGGACGCGAACCGGTACAACGAGTCGGCCGCAACCGACCCTCGTTATACGTTCGGTGAGTTCCTGCTCGAGGGCGATCGGGGCTCGATGCGACTGGACGAGGAGGGGCGGATGTCCGTTCACCGCCTCGGAGAGCGCGTGGGCGATCACGCATACGTACACGACCGGCGCGGGTTCGCGGGCGATTCTGTTCGCGCGACGCTGCAGCATTTTGTCGATGGCCTTCGCGCCGGCACGCCGTTCGAGACCGACGGTCGCGGCTATCTGAAGACGCTGGCCGTGCAGGCGGCCATTTATGCCTCCGCCGCCACCGGCGAGCCTGCTTACATTCCGCCGTAAGTCTGCTTCCCGGCGGTGGCCGTTTCCCGTTGACGGTGAGTTTATTAACGCATACGTTATGACATTCGTGAGAAACGCCCGGCTATCAAGTGACGGGTTTCGAAGGGATCGCGATGCGTGAGTTCCGGATAGCGGTGTTCCCAGGCGATGGCATCGGGCGGGAAGTCATGTCGCCATGCCTCACGCTGCTGGACATCGCGGTGGCCCGAGCCGGCGGATTCGGGCTCGCCATCGACATTCACGAAGCTGGCGCCGACTTGTATCGCCGCACGGGGGTCGCGCTTCCGGACGCCGCGATGCGCGCGGCGGAATCGGCCGATGCGATTCTGCTCGGCGCGATGGGCCTGCCCGACGTCCGCTATCCGGACGGCACCGAAGTACAGCCGCATCTCGACTTCCGCGAACGGTTCAATCTCTATGCCGGCGTGCGTCCGTTCCGGTTGTTGAACGGTGCGCCCACGCCGCTGGCCGATCCGCGCGCAAAGAACATCGATTGCGTGCTGGTGCGCGAATCGACCGAAGGTCTGTTCGCCTCGCGGACGATGACACGTCGCGAGGGCAATGACGCCGTATTCGACACGATGCGCATCACGCGGCACACTTCCGAGCGGCTCTTCGACTTTGCGTTTCGGCTCGCTCGGTCGCGGACGAAGAGAGGCCGGCCGGGCCGCGTCACCTGCGTGGACAAGGCCAACGTCATTCCGTCGCTGGCGTTCTTCCGTTCGATCTTTCTCGAATGCGCGTCACGGCATCCCGACGTCGCGTCCGATTGCGCGTATGTCGACGCGGTCGGGCTCAAAATGGTGCGCGCCCCATGGGAATTCGATGTGCTCGTCACCGAGAACATGTTCGGCGACATTCTGTCGGATGTCGGGGCCGCGCTCATCGGCGGGATGGGGATGGCGCCGTCGGCCGATCTCGGTGACAAACATGGCGTCTTCCAGCCGTGTCACGGGACGGCGCCGGATATCGCCGGTCGCGGTGTGGCGAATCCAACGGCCATGTTTCTTTCTGCGGCCATGATGCTCGACTGGCTCGGCGAGCGTCACGATCTTCCCGCGTGTTCGTCAGCCGCAATGGAATTGAGCGGCGCCGTTGAGGCGGCCTTCGGCGACGGCGATCTGCGGAGTCTCGAGAACGGGGGGACGTCTGGCACCGAAGAGATTGCCTCACGCGTCCGCGCCCATCTTGAACGCCGTCCGGTTGGCTCGACGGTTCGAACCTGATATGGGTGCCGACAAACGCGCGGCGCACGCGGTGATGCCAGGCGCGCCCGCCGCGTCGGGAGCCGTGCCAACCCGCTACAAACTGATTGCCGTGACGTTTTCGCTGTCGATGCTTCTCTACATCGATCGCGTGGCGATCTCGACCGCCCGGAGTCCCGTGTCAGAGGCATTTGGTCTGACCGACACACAATTCGGCTGGGTCCTGTCGGCATTCGCGCTGGGGTATGCACTGTTCCAGACGCCCGCCGGTGCGCTCGCCGATCGCTATGGCGCACGCCTCGTGCTGACGTTCGTGGTGGGTTTGTGGTCGGTCTTTACGGCGCTGACCGGCATCGCGTGGAGCTTCGCGTCGTTGCTGCTTTTCCGGTTTCTCTTCGGCGCGGCTGAAGCCGGCGCTTATCCGACCTGCGCGAGGGCGTTCTATGCATGGCTGCCGGCAGGGGAGCGTGGCCTTGCCCAGGGCATCAACTTTTCCGGTTCGCGGTTGGGCGCCGCATTTGCGCTGCCGGCGGTTGCCTGGCTTGTCATGATCGCGGGGTGGCGGCTCGCGTTCATCATTCTCGGCATCCTCGGCGTCGTATGGGCCGTCGCGTGGTATGCGTGGTTTCGAAACACGCCCGACGACCACCGGGGAGTTTCTGATGTCGAACGGCAATTGATCCGCCAGGGGCGCACAGAAGCTGCGAGTGGCGCGCCGTCCCCACTCGGCGCGCGAGCGCTGATGCGCTCGGCCAACATGCGACTCGCGATGGGGCAGTACTTCGCATCGAACTTCACGTTCTTCTTCTGTCTCACGTGGCTGTTTCCTCACCTTCAGCGAACCTATCAACTCGAAGCGCTGCAGACCGGATTGCTCGCCGCATTGCCGCTCGTGGGCGGCGCGATCGGCAACTGGGTCGGTGGTGCGATCGTTGACTCGCTGTATCGGGGCGGCCGATGGCGCGAGTCCCGTCAGTACGCGGCGATTGCGGGATTTGTGCTCTCCGCGATTGGACTCCTGGCGAGCCTCGCGTTTCAAAGTCCACTGCCGGCGGTTTTGTGTCTAACCCTTGCGATGTTGGGGTCCGATATGACGCTTCCGCCTTCGTGGGCGTTCTGCATCGATATCGGTCGGGCCAATGCGGGAACGGTATCTGGCACCATGAACATGGCAGGGAACATCGGGTCATTCGTCACGAGTCTGGCCTTTCCATACCTCCTCGCCATGACCGGATCGACAACACCGTTCTTTGTCCTCGGCGCGGCGCTGAACCTGATGGCGGCGGGGCTCTGGACAAAGGCTCGCCCGGACATTCCGGTGGTCACGTAGTTCACGTATGTGGGATGTGATTTCACCACAGACGACACAGAGAAATGCCTCTGTGGTTATGCCTGCAGGAGAGCCAGCATGACGAAAGGAAACGTCTTCATAAACGGCTGTGTCGCGGTCCTGGCCCTTGGCGGGTTGGTGAGTGTGGGCGCTCAGCGGGGGAGTGGCGGGACCGATGTGTCGGTGTCAGGAGATCTTCGCCAGTGGCACAAGATCACGCTGACGCTCACCGGTCCGCAGGCTGATGAGACAGCCAATGCCCCGAATCCCTTTCTCGACTACCGTCTGTCGGCGACGTTTACGCATGAGTCCGGCTCTCCGACGTATGTCGTGCCCGGGTACTTTGCCGCTGATGGCAATGCCGCCAACTCTTCTGCGACCTCCGGGAACAAGTGGCGTGTGCATCTGACGCCGGACAAGACAGGACGCTGGAACTACCGCATTTCGTTCGTCAGCGGCAAGGGAGTGGCGCTGGCTTCCGCCTCTGCGGGTCAAGTGGTCACATCGCTGAACGGACAGACCGGCACGATTCAGATCGCCGCAACCGACAAGCGCGCGCCTGATTTTCGGGGCCGCGGCCGATTGCAGTATGCGGGCGGGCACTATCTGCAGTTCGCCGGCAGCAGAGAATACTTCCTGAAGCTCGGCACCGATTCGCCGGAAACGCTGCTTGCGTACGCCGATTTTGATGGGACAGTGGCCAACAGGCAGCAGGTGCCTCTTCGCACGTTCGCTCCGCACGTTCAGGACTGGCAAAGCGGCAACCCGACGTGGAAGGACGGCAAAGGCAAAGGCCTGATCGGAGCGCTCAACTACCTCTCCTCGAAAGGCGTCAATTCGATCTCATTCCTGCCCTACAACGCCGGCGGCGACGGCGACAACGTCTGGCCATTCGTGAGCCGCGACGACAAGTTCCACTACGACGTGTCGAAGCTCGATCAGTGGCAAATCGTGTTCGACTACGCGCAGCAAAAGGGCATCTTCCTGCACTTCAAGCTGCAGGAAAACGAAATTGATGACAACGTGCGGGGAAACCCCGGCGAGCCCGCCCGCGGAGGGCGGGGCCCGGCCGAGACGGGGCCGGTGCGTGAAGCTCTCGATGGCGGCGATCTCGGGCAGGAGCGGAGGCTCTACATACGCGAGATGTTGGCGCGATTTGCGTACGAGCTTGCGCTGAACTGGAATATCGGCGAAGAGAACACGCAGTCGAGCGAGCAGCAGCTCGCGATGGCCATCAATCTCAGGGACACCGATCCGTACGGGGGCCATCACATCGTCGTGCATACGTTCCCGAACAGACAGGAGGCCATCTATCCTGCGTTGCTCGGCCGCCAATCGCCGTTTACCGGCGCCTCGCTGCAGATGGCCTGGAATGCGGTCCACGAGCGCACGCTGCGGTGGCTCCGTGCTTCCGCTCAGGCGAACAAACCGTGGGTTGCGGCGAATGACGAGCAGGGGCCCGCGGGCCTTGGCGTACCGCCGGACCCCGGCTATCGCGATTTTGCCGGGAAGGATGGGCAGGGCCGCGACGTCGGTTACACCCTTCACGACATTCGCAAAAACGTGTTGTGGGGGAATCTGATGGCGGGCGGAGCCGGCATCGAGTACTACTTCGGTTATGGCCTGCCCGACAACGATCTCGTGGCCGAGAACTTCCGCAGTCGCGACAAGAGCTGGGACTACGGCCGGATCGCGATCGACTTCTTCCACTCGCACAAGATCCCGTTCTGGGAGATGAGCAATGCCGACGAGCTGGTCGGCAACGTCCAACACGACAACAGCCGGTACTGCTTCGCGAAGGCAAACGACGTGTACCTGGTTTACTTGCCATCAGGCGGAACGACCGCTCTCGATCTCTCGAAGGCGAGCGGGCAGTTCACAGTGAGCTGGTTCGATCCGAGGAACGGAGGGCCGTTGAAAAGGGGCAGCGTCTCAACCGTCAAAGGGGGTGCAAGCGCGCCGCTGGGGGAGCCACCTGACAATCTGGCCGAGGATTGGCTCGTCGTCGTGAGACGGACATGATCTACGGATCTAGGGATCTAGAGATTTAGAGATCTAGGTATAGGGCGGGTCCTGCACTTCAAGACCCGCCCTGCATGTTTTCTTCAATCTATGGTGTTCGTTCTGCGAACGTCACCACATACCCGTCGGGATCCTCGAACGCAAACTCAGTGACTCCGTACCACTTCTTTTCAAGCGGCATCGAGATCTTCACCTTCGATTTCAGCTCGTCATAGACCTTCTCGATGCCGGCGACCTCGATGAAGAGCGTCAGCGTGCCGCCCAGTGGCTTGCCGGCCAGCGCTGGATACTCCTCAATCATCGGACCCGACGCGTTCAGAAAGATCTCCACAGGCCCCGATTGCACGCCTGCAAAGACGAACGGCGAGTCATCAGGGACTGCGTGCGTTCGCGTGAATCCGAGCACATCGCAATAGAACGCGAGGCTCCGCTCGACATTGGAGACGACCAGATTGGGGGTGAGTTTCTTGAGCTCGTAAGGCATCGCACACCTCTCCTGTGTGCTCGCTGATGCCTACGTCCACGAGCTCGGCGAGAACGAGCCGCAGGTAGAGGTGCCCGGTTGAGAGTGCCTTGCGAAATAGGGCTTAGAGCAAAGGGCTGAGGGCTCTTTCCGAGCGTCCGCCCTCGACACTTAGCCCTTAGCCCTGATTCTGAGATGCACTCTAAGAGACCCCGCTAGGTACAGCGGCAGCATATCGCCCAGGTTGGGCGATGGTCAATCGGTGGGAGAGGATTCTGCCCGAGCGCTGGCGCCGGGCGCTCGAAGGCCGGGGAACGATCGCGGCAGGCGCGATCGTCGGCGCGCTGGTCGGCTTCACGTCAGTCGGGAGTGGGGCGCTGCTCGTCCCATTCCTGATGTCTGTCTTTCCGCTCAGCCCGGCGCGCGTCGTTGGAACACTGGAACGGCGAACGCAGGATGGCGCATGCCGTGGGTGTTGGGACTATTGATTCCCCGCCATCAGGTAGTTGTTACCTCGCAACGTCGACCATGACAGACCATGGCCCATCGACCACTGACCATAGCCTATCGACCATGACGAAGCCTATTGACCCGCAGCGATCGGGTTGCCTTCAATGTCGAGGTAAGTAATCGGCGCGATCTTCGTCGCTCGAAGCGGCTCCTCAATCGCCTTTCTGTCGCCAACAATCACCATCGCAAGGTGATCGAGATCGATATATTTCTTTGCCACGCGCAATACATCGTCAGCGGTGATGGCCGTGACCGACTTCGTGAACTGCTGGTAGTAGGTGTCGGGTAGCGATTGCAGCCACAGGCCGCTGATAGCGCCGTTGATGGCGCTGACAGATGCAAATGTGCCAGGCAGACTCTGCACCAGCGAATCCTTGGCCGTCCGCAGTTCCTCTTCGGTGACCGGTCTGGCGCCAAGTATGCCGCGCAGCTCTTTCATGAACTCGATCAACGCGGCGTCGGTTTTGTCGCCGACGATGTCACCACCCGTGCGGAAGGGGTTAGGGCCTTTCCCGAAACCGAATCCCGAGCTGACGCCGTAGCTGTATCCCTTCTCTTCCCTGATGTTGGCATTGAGGCGTGCCTGGAACATGCCGCCGAGAATCGTGTTCATCACTCGCAGAGCATAGTAATCGGGGGTGCTTCGCGGAGGCCCCGGCAGACCGATCGCGAAGATCGACTGCGCAGACCCAGGTTTGTCGACGAGATAGATCGTCGTCGGACGCGTGGCGGGAAGTGACGGATAGGTGAACGCGGGACGCTCTCCGCCAGCGGCCCAGTTTGCCAGACCGCGCTCGATCACCGGACGAACGGCCGCGGGTGTGACATCGCCTACCACAGTAATCAGCGCACGGCCGGGTTTGAAGTACTTCTGGTGAAAGTCGACGACGTCGGCACGCGCAATCGCTTTCGTCGTCTGCTCGGTCGGCGACTGTCCGTACGGATGCTTATCGCCATAGAGCACGCGCGGAAACACGCGCGACGCAATCGAACCGGGCTGGGCCTTGGCTTGTTCGAGCGCCACGAGCCGCTGCGCGCGCAGCCGTTCGAGCGCTTCCGGTGGGAACGTGGAATTCACGAGCATGTCGGCCAGGATGCCGAGGGTGTCGGCAAAGCGCGCCGTCGTGCTGACGAAGCTGATGGACCCGCTCTCGGAACCGACGCCGACCGACACGTTCGTGCCGAGCAACTGAAGCGCGTTCGACAGGTCGTCGCCCGTCTTTGTCTTCGTACCTTCGCTCATCATCGCACTGGTGAGCCCGGCCACTCCGCGCTTTTCCGCAGACTCGAACTGCTCGGCGCCGCCGAGGAACGTAATGGAAAACGAGACGAGTGGAAGGTCGTGCTTTTCAGACACGATGAACTCGGCGCCGTTGGCCAGCTTCGATTTCGTCCAGACCGGCACGCGAAGTTCTGGCATTTTCCCGAGCGGGGGCTGCTTGCTCCGATCAAGCGTTCCCTGAGCCTCAGACAGGGCTGAGGGCAGAGGGCTGAGGGCAGAGAGCAGAGCGTAGACAGCGATGAGAACGATGCGGCGCGTCATGGAACCTTCGTGCTTTCTGTCGGCTTCGATGCCTGGTCGTTCTGGCCAGACGGCACGACACTGAGTGCGACACGGCCTGCGGTTAGGTACTTGTTGGCGACGCGCTGGACGTCCGCAGGGGTCACCGATAGCGTCTTCTGATATTCGGTGCGGAAATATCCCGCATCGCCGTGAATGGCGACGCCGTTGGCGAGCTGAAACGCCTTTCCCAGGTTCGATTCGAGGCCGCGGACAAACGACAGCTCTTCGCCAGCCGTCGCCTTCTGCACTTCTTCGGCGGTTGGACCTTCGCGTTTGAGCCGCTCGATCACGGCATCGGCCGCGGTCTCGAGGTCGGTCAGCGAGTGGCCGGGACGCGGTGTGATCGTGACCATGAACTCGCCGACGTCTTCGTTCGTGTTCTGTCCGGCAGACACCGACGCCGCTGCCTGTTCGTCGTAGACCAGCGCTTTGGTCAGCCGGGCCGTTCGAGGGCCCGACAGAATGGCGCCGAGCACAGACAGCGCAAAGCGGTCGTCGTTCTTTTCGCCGACAGAGGGCCAGAGCATATAAAGCCGCGGTACCTGCACGCGATCTTCGAACACAAGACGCTTGGCCGATGCGAGCGTCACCGGGGCGACGTCAGGGCGCGTAATCGCGTTTCCACGCGGAAACTCGCCAAAGTATTTCGTCACCAGTGCTTTCGCTTGTGCTGGATCGAAATCGCCGACGATCGTGAGAAACGCATTGTTCGGCGCGTAATACAGCCGGAAGAAATTCTTGACGTCCTCCTCCGATGCGGCCGACAGGTCTTCCATGCTGCCGATGACCGGCCACGAATAGGGATGCGACGCGGGGTACGTCGCCGTCGACAGAATCTCGTACACCCGGCCATACGGCTGGTTGTCGACGCGTTGTCTACGCTCGTTTTTCACGATATCTCGTTGGGCGTTCAACTTCGCCAGATCGAGCGAGTCGAGAAGGAAACCCATGCGATCGGACTCGATCCACAACATCGTCTCGAGATAGTTCGACGGAACGGTCTCGTAGTACGTCGTGATGTCGTTTGACGTCGAGCCGTTGTTCATGCCGCCGGCGCCCTCGGTGAGGCGGTCGTGCACGCCGTAAGGCACGTGGCCAGACCCGGTGAACATGACATGCTCGAAGAGATGAGCAAAGCCGGTTCGTCCCGGCATCTCATTTTTGGATCCGACGTGATACCAGATGTTCACAGCGACGGTCGGCGTCGTGCGGTCGGTCGACAGCACGACGTTGAGGCCGTTGGGCAGCGTGTAGGCCTCGAACGGAATATTGATCCCCTTCGACGCGGTGGGCGCGCTCAGGGCAGGTTGCTGTGATGCGAGCGGCGTGCTCGACGCGAGAAGCAGAACGAGGGCAGCAAGGCGTTTCATGATTGCATTATGAACTAGAATCAGGGACCGATAACCAGCAGGAGTGTTAATGTCCGTTTCCGTCACGCCTGTGCCTTCCGTGGCCAAAACACCCGAGAAACTCAGTTTTCTGAAGCTCGCGGGCCCCGGTCTGGTCGTTGCGGCAACGGGAATCGGCTCGGGCGACGTTGTGGCCGCCACCGTGGGTGGGGCGCGTTACGGCGTCATTCTCCTGTGGGCGATCGCCGTCGGCGCGTTCTTCAAGTTCGTCCTGAACGAGGGCATCGCTCGCTGGCAGCTGGCAACTGGAAAAACCGCGCTTGAAGGCTGGGCGGAATATCTGCCGGTATGGGTCAAGTATTCGTTTGCGGCCTACCTCGTCATCTGGACCGTGGCTGTGACGGCAGCGCTGACCAATGCCACTGGTCTCGGCATGGCGAATCTGACCGGCGGAAGGATTTCACAGTCGTGGGGCGCCATTCTCCATAGCGTGTTCGGGTTTGTGTTCGTGCTGCTGGGCGGATATGGCGGTTTCGAGAAGCTGATGAAGACGCTCGTCGGCGTCATGGGCTTCAGCATTCTCGTCTGCGCGGCGCTCACGTTTCACGATCCTGCCTCAGTGGTGCGCGGCACGCTGCTGCCTACCATCCCCGGAGGCGCAGGGCTGTACGTGCTCTCGATCATCGGGGGTATCGGTGGCTCGGTGACGATGCTCTCGTACAACTACTGGATGCGTGAAGAGGGCATCAGCGGACCGGAACAGATTTCGTACGTGCGAGGCGACATCGCGATTGCGTATCTCTTCACGGCGCTGTTCGGCATGGCGATCATGATGACCGCGAACCAGGCGTTTTACATTCCCGGCGTCGCCATCACGAACGCGCAGGCGGTGCCGAAAATGGCAGAGATGCTGGGCAGCATCCTCGGCACGTTCGGGCGCGTGGCGTACTCGGTCGGATTCTGGGCTGCCGTGTTCGCATCGCTGCTCGGTGTCTGGCAGAGCGTGCCGTATTTATACGCAGACTTCTACGGCATCATCAAAAAGATGTCGGCGTCGGAGAGGAAGCGTATGACGGAGGTCACCAGCACGCCTTACCGAATCGCGCTGACCTTCGTCAGCTTGGTCCCGATGGCCTTCGCATTTACCGGCCAGCCCATACAAGTCATCGTGGTCTATACCATCGTGGGCAGCGTGTTCGTCCCGTTTCTCGCCGCGACGCTGTTGTATCTGAACAACCGCATCCGATGGACGAGCGGCGTACCCAAGAACGGCTGGGCCACCAACGGCCTGCTGCTGGTGATTCTCGGGCTCTTCGTCGTCATCTGGATTGATGAGATTCGAAGGGCCATCGGGTAGAAACGCCCCATCATCCGTCTGCCATCTGCGCTGACATGTGAACAGGATCGAGGTGTCCGGTTTGAGGCGCCACAACCGTTTCAGGGTTGTATGGCCTCCATCAGCGTCGAGAAAACCGTTGCCACCCTCTTTAGCTGTCTCCTCGCGCTTTGTGTCGGTTGTCAGAGGACGCCGACCTCGCCTGTGCCGTTGCCTGGGATATCGGGAGATCCGTTGCCCGTACCAGGCCCCAGACCCGCCGAACTGGTCACGGTAACTGGCACGGTCCTCTCCGCCGGCCAACCAGTCGCCGACGCCGATGTGACCGGGTTTCAGGAAGGGCGGAGTTACGGCGGTCCATTTTTCCAAGCGAAGACCGGACCCGATGGCCGGTTTCACATCGCGGATGTGCCGGCGGGGGTTTTCTATTTCCACCCAGGGAAACCCCCTTATCAAAGCCCGTGCATGACCAGAAGTGTCGTTTCGCAAGGAACTGACGTGACACTCGAGCTCGTGATGACCGCGCAGCGCCCCGGCCACGTCGAGCCACTTACGCTGAGCGGCGTCGTCTCCGATCCGGATGGGAAACCGGTGGAGGACGCGATGATCGACTTCTCCTGGGGAGAGGATGATTATGCCGACCTGTGGACATCCACCAACAAGGAAGGTCGCTATCTTTTCTGCGGTCTCTTCCCGAATTTTTTCAGTCAGGGATCGATGTGGATTAGCGCATCAGGATTCGAAGAATATTCTTCCGTGGCCCAGCGGGTCGAGCCGGCACCTGTCGGCAACGGCGAATTCCGGCTCGACGTAACGCTCAGGAAGAAGCGCTAACCATCGTCCATCGTCGATGGGCGTGCCATCATCCATCTGCCCTCTGCCATAACACGTCGAATGGCTACGTCTTCGTCAACGGGAACCGGAAGATCATCTGCGGCTTTGTACCGGCGCTGGGTTTGCGTCCGCCGCCAAGGCCGGCATCCGTGAAGTACACGTGGTTATCGTAGATGCACATGCCGTGCGGATCCGGATCGTCTGGCCCGAAGGCCCAGTTCTCCTGCACTCGACCCGACTCGGGATCGATACGCTGCACCAGGCGATCCGCGCCGTCGATGATCCAAAACGAGCCATCGTGATAGTCGAGCCCGTGCGGGACGTTCATGCGAATCGCCAGCATGCGTGAGATTCGCAGGTCATCTTTCGGATCCATCTCGGCCAGGAAGCCGAGGCCAGGCGCAACGGCCCACAGTTTGTCCGTCTGCTTCTGATAGAACGTGCCGTGAACGCCGCCCCATGGCGTGCGGTATCCCTTGACCTGTTTGCCTTTCATGTCGAGCTTGACGATCTCGCCGTAGTTCTTGTCGAAGGGGCGCTTGAATTCGCGAAGCTGTGCGGCTGTGCCCGACCCGTTGCAGCCGATCCAGATAAACCCGCCACCGACTGCGAGACCGCTCGTGTTGTGGGCCTCGCCGACGAAGTCTTCAAGGACCTTTCCCGTCTTCCAATCGAGCAGGTTGATTCGTTCCGAGACCTGATCGCCGACCCAGAGCCCCTCCGGCGACGCTTCCAGTGCGTTCGGATATCGATCCGGACTCTTCCAGAGCATCTCCATTTTCGGTGAATAGGTCGGCGGCTTCGGTGCGCCGCCGCCGCGCGCGGGCGCGTCCTGCGCAGACAGTCGCGTTCCCGCCATCATGCCGGCACCCGCCATGGCGGCGGTCGTAAAAAATTCGCGTCTTTGAATTTTCATTGGCCTCTCCGTGCCTCGTCTCTTTGCGCTCGCCCTTGGACTGACGTCCAATCCCTAATCCCTAATCCCTATCCCTGCCTTGACGTTCAGCCCTGAGCCATTCGTATTTTACTGCCCGCGTGCTGGGGCGGCCGGAGCCGCGCCACGCGCCGGTCCCGCGCCGCGACCGAACGGCGCGTACACGTCGAATGGCGCCATTCTCGTATAAGTTGCACTGAATTTCTGTCCGGCGGCATCGGTGCCCTGCCAGGTGAAGGTATCACCCTTCAGCGCAAATGTTCCGGTGCTCAATTTGTCCTCGAGATTCGGATCGGTGTCGGCGATGTGTCGGCGCACGAACGTGGTGCCGGTGACGTTATACGTGCCACGCGAGGCCGACATCCCGTTGTATGCGGCGGCATATTGTTCCGGCGTCCATTGATCCTGCGGCACTTTCTGCACGCCCTTGCGACCGGCAGGCAACGTCGTGGCGTGGAACCAGCCGTCTTCGCCGAGCAGGAGATGTTCGGGAGTCGTCGTCCCTGCAGCGCCGTTTACTGTATAGGCCGACCGTTCCCACGAGCCGACGAGCGCAGTGGAGCCAAGCTTCTGATTCGGCAGCTTTCGCGCGTGCACCTGCGGCGAATGCGTCGGGCCGGTCCCTTCGAGAATCAAGATGTTGCCCTCGAATCGCCACGCGCGCTCCTGCGTATTCTCGCCGCCGCCGGGCCCGAGCCCCACTTTGTGATGGCGATAGTTTACCTGGCCGCTGTTGCTGTAGTTCCCCCAGCCGCCGCCCATCTTGTCGAAGCGGGAGAAGAGCTCTTTGGTTGTCTGCTGCGCGAGCGGCTTGTTCACCT
The DNA here is from genome assembly GCA_963761975.1 of Vicinamibacterales bacterium. Lineage (GTDB taxonomy): Bacteria > Acidobacteriota > Vicinamibacteria > Vicinamibacterales > JAMQPK01 > JAMQPK01. Next base: position 1,837,903 of record CAVXIR010000004.1, on the reverse strand, counting down.
TCGGGCGGTTGGCGGGGAACTCCATCATCGACCAGTAGCCGTCCTTCATGAACTTCACGTAGAGCGGTGCGTCCGGAGGCTGCACGCTGAACCCATTGCGCAGCAGTGAATATCGGACCCATGTGCCGACAATTTGGATGTAGTCGGGAGCGGGTGCCGGCGCCTGATCGCACGCGTTTTCGTCGCGATTCGAACAGCCGTAGTCGCTCATGTCGTGGGGATAACTTGCCGGGTCCTGCGCACGCAACACCGCGATCGAAACCACACCAAGAAACAGTGCGGAGAGCGCAAGGGACCGCAGCTTCAATGCCGAGCTCATCCCGGACCTCCTAAAGGGCTGAAAAGATGCGGCAAGATTAGCACAAGGAGATCAATGGAACTCATGGTTCAAAGGGTTCCTGGGGTTCGGTTCCTATGGTTCTGGTTCCTAGGGTTCTGGTTCCGAGGTTCTGGTTCCACGGGTTCTCGTTCGCAGGGGCGATCGGCAACTTTCGACGGGGATGCTTTAGATTGTCGTGGATCGAAGTCCTTCGGCAGGCTGAGCAAATACAAGCGCAGTCCACGACTGGCGCCAATTGCGCGTCGGCAAAGCCGGGATAACTCGCGGAATTGCTCGTCCTTGAGATACCTCCTGGCATGCGCGTGCATCAGCTGGTTTCGAACTTCACCGAGCGATCCGCGCGCGATCCTGACGAAATTCGCAAAGTCCGGCGGGTTGAAGCGGTAGAAGCCTTCCGCGATGTTATCGGGTGCGGAGCGCGCCGATTTGCGAATCTCCTCGCAGAATTTGCCATCGCGACTCGCCGGTGGCTGATCAGTAAATGCATAGACCTTTTCCTTCAGCTCCCAACGCAAGCTGCCACGCATCAAACTCTTCCGGCGATTGGAATCCAGCCATGCGCGCGCAGATGTGCACACCACGCGCCAGAACCTCGGAACCGAACCATGAGGAACCGGAACCATCAGGAACCGGAACCGTGAGGAACCAGAACCATGAGGAATCGGAACCCCAGGAACCCCGGGAACCCTAACGACCCCGGAACCCTATAAAATCCGCCCATGCCAACAACCGTCCGGCTGAAGCTGTCCGTGATGATGTTCCTCGAGTACTTCGTCTGGGGCGCGTGGTACGTGACGCTGGGAACCTGGCTGGGGTCGCTCGGCTTTTCAGGAGAGCAGATTGGGCTGACATACGGGACGACGGCGCTCGCGGCGATGATCTCGCCGTTTTTTGTCGGCATGATCGCGGACCGATTTTTCGCGACCCAGCGCCTGCTGGCGGTGCTGCACCTCCTGGGCGGTGTGATGTTGTTCTATGCGTCGACGCGCACCACGTTCGGACCCCTTTACACCGCTGTTCTCATCCACACGCTCTTCTATATGCCGACGCTGGCGCTCACCAACTCGCTGTCGTTCCGGCAGATGCAAGATCCCGGGCGCGAGTTTCCGCCCATCCGGGTGCTGGGCACCATCGGCTGGATCGTTGCCGGTCTTGTCGTCGGCACGCTGGGCGTCGAAGCAACCGGGAGGCCGCTCCAGCTGGCGGCCGCCGGATCGATCGCCCTTGCCGTTTTCTGCCTCGTCTTGCCGCACACGCCGCCGCACAGATCCGGGCGCGTACGATTCCGCGATGTACTCGGACTCGACGCGCTTCAGCTGATGAAGGATCGATCGTTCGCGGTCTTCGTCCTCGGTTCATTTCTGGTGTGCATCCCGTTGCAGTTCTATTATGCGTTTGCGAATCCGTTTCTGAATGCGATCGGCGTGACCAATGCGGCAGGAAAGATGACGCTGGGCCAGATGTCGGAGATCGTGTTCATGTTGTTGATGCCCTGGTTCTTCAGACGGCTCGGGGTGAAACAATTGCTTCTCGTCGGCATGGCGGCGTGGGTCGCACGCTATATCCTGTTTGCGTACGGCAACAACGAGACGCTCGTGTGGATGCTCTATCTCGGCATTCTGCTGCATGGCATCTGCTATGACTTCTTCTTCGTCACCGGACAGATTTACGTCGACAAGAAAGCACCGCCGACCGTTCGTGCGGCCGCACAGGGATTCATTACCTTTGTGACCTACGGCGTCGGCATGCTGATCGGCTCGTGGTTGTCCGGCCGGGTTGTCGATGCGTATGTCGTGGCCGGAGATGTCGGGCACGACTGGCAGAGCATCTGGCTCGTGCCTGCTGCGATGGCGGCCGCGGTGCTCGTCCTGTTCGCGTTGTTCTTCAGGAATGACCCTTCAGTGGAGGCGCGCGCATGACCCAGACACGTTTTGTTGCCGCAATCGGGATCATCGCCGTGCTGTCGGGCGGGTTGGTGCGGGCCTGGCAGGAAGCGCCAATTCAGAGCGGCAGCTTTGTGTTCAAGGATGGACGGAACCAGACGATCGCCGTCACGATCGAGGAAGCGGATGGAGCTGTCGGCATCGTCTGGCCGGCGCCGGCCGATCCACGCTGGGACACGGCCCTGCTGCAATTGCGTGTGACCGTCGATGCGGCCGTCTCACTGCCGTTCGTGGAAATCGCGGCGGGGGGTATGTCGGATCGGCAGTACTTCGCAGCCGGCGACTCGGGCGATCGCTTCCTGAACCTGAGTTTTCTGCGCGGCGCGATCACACCGGGCAGCCGCATCGCTCTTCGCGCGGAAGGCGTCGTGTTTGCGGCTCGCGACGCGACGTTGCGCGTCTTTGCGGCCAATCCCGAGCTGTCGAAGTCGATTCTGGTACTCGCGCCGCATCCAGATGATGCCGAAATTGCTGCGTTCGGCGTGTACGCCAATCGCCGATCCACCGTCGTGACGGTGACGTCCGGGAACGCCGGCGCGCCAACCTACGAGGCCGTCTTCGATGATCCAGCTGAACTGTACCTGTTTAAAGGGCGTATCCGGCTGATCGACAGCATCACGGTTCCGTTGCAGGGCGGTATCCCGCCCGACCGCACCTTCAACATGGGGTACTTCGATGCGCGAGTCGCAGCGATGTACGAGAAGAGGGATGAGACTATCCCGGAAATGTACCGGCAGAATGCAGACATCAATGTCTATCGTAGAGAGAACGTCGGATCGCTGCTCCCGAAGCGCCCCCGCGAGTCGAAATGGAGCCATCTGGTTGACGATACCCTCGCCTTGTTGAAGAAGGTGAAGCCGTCGGTCATCGTCGCGCCGCATCCGCAGCTCGACACGCATCGCGATCATCAGTACGTAACCGTGGCACTTTCGGAAGCGCTGGTGCGGTGGAAGGAATCGGTCACGTTATTGCTTTACACCAACCACGCCGACAGGAACCGCTATCCGTATGGTCCCGCAGGCACATTGATGTCGATCCCGCCACCGCCCGCGGGCGAGATTGCGTTCGACCGCGTCTATTCGCATGCTGTCTCGCCGAGTCTCCAGCGTCTGAAACTGTTTGCGCTCGAGTCGATGCACGATTTGCGCTACACGCCGACCCGCCAGTTTCAGCTCGCTCGACCCGAACCTCGGACGATGGTGCCTGAGAAGACCGGTCCCGAGCCCGACATCACATATTTACGTCGCGCCCCACGGTCGAATGAGATGTTCTATGTCTATGATCGCGATAGCTTCGGCGAGATGATCCGCGCATTTCTCAGCACGAAAAAGCTCTAGCGTCTCAACGCAAAGACGCAGAGACGCAAAGAATTCTTGTTTGAAATAACTCCTTGCGCCTTTGCGTTCTCTGCGTTGAGATGCATGGGTCAAAAAACCGTGTGTGTGGTCACGAGTATGCCATTCGTCGACTGCTTCGCGTGATTCTCCAGAAAATCGATCACCTTCTGGCGATAACGGTAGTACTCCTCATGTTCCAGCACATCATGGCGCTCACGTGGACGCGGGAACGGTAGGGTGATGATGTCGCCAACGCATGCTTCGGGCCCATCGGTCATCAGCACGACGCGATCGGCCAGAAACAACGCCTCATCAACATCGTGCGTCACCATGACCACGATTCTGCGGTCCTGCTCCCATGCGCCGCAGCAGCGTGTCCTGCAGGTCCAGTCTCGTCAGCGAATCCAGCATCGAGAATGGCTCGTCGAGCAGCAGCAGTTCGGGTTCGAGCGCAAGTGCGCGCGCGAGCGACACGCATTGTTGCGTCCCCAGCGAAAGCTCTGCCGGCAACTGATCCGCCGCATCGGGGACGCCCGTCAGCTCCAGGTATCGTTCGGCGTGCGCCGTGCTCTCCTGTGCCGTCTTCAACTGTCGAAATTTCTGCTTTACAGCCAGCAGAACGTTGTCTCTCGCCGTCAACCATGGCAGTAGCGAGGGCGTCTGAAACACCACCGCGCGGTCGGCGCCAGGCTCTACCGTTTGCCTGCCGTTGATGACGACGCCACCCTGGGTGGCCTGTTGCAGGCCCGCGATGATCGAGAGGACGGTGGATTTGCCGCAGCCAGAGTGTCCGAGGATGCAAATGAACTCTGCGCGCTGAACCCTGAGATTGACATTTTTCACCGCGACGAACGGCCCTGTCGGCGTTGGAAACACTTTCGTCAACCCGGTGAGCTCGAGCGGGACGATGAGGCTCATACGTCGGCCTCGCGCGAGTCGGCCCCAACGTACGCCGCCGCTGGAGCAGCCGTTCGCGATTTCGTTTTCGCCCGGCGGGCGTTTGCGCTGCACATGGTCGGTGAGTGATTCGACGACGTGCGTTCGGGCACGGATGGCCTCCTCGTCGTGGAGCAGCTGCTCGATGCTGCGGGGACGCGGCAGTTCAACGGTCACAGGGGTGCCCAGCGTGGCGCGCGGGTCCTCGCGTCATCGGGATGATGCGGTCCGACAGCAGCAGCGCTTCGTCGAGGTTGTTCGAGATCATCACCGTGGTGACGCCGCGCCAGCGGCCGAGCAAAGGCGCGCCAGTTCCTGTTGGAGATTCGCGCGGGTCAGCGCGTCGAGCGCGCCGAACGGCTCGTCGAGGAACAGCATTTCGGGATCGGTTGCAAACGCGCGCGCGATGGCCACCCGTTGCCGCATCCTCGCCGACAGCTGATTCGGTCGCCGATGCATGGCGTTGCCAAGGCCCACGAGCGCGAGATAGCGCTCCGCCTGCGTCCGCTGCTCGGCACGCGACCACTCCGGTTTCGCCGCATGGACGGCGAGGCGTACGTTTTCCAGAGCCGAGAACCAGGGCAGCAGACGAGTAGTTCTGAAACACGATCGATGCACGCTCGCTGACGCCGGCGACCGGCCGCCCGTCGATGTGAATCTCCCCTGTGTCCGGTCGAATCACGCCTGACAGAATATTGAGCAGGGTCGATTTCCCGCATCCCATGAATCCGACGATCGAGACGAATTCGCCGCACGCGACGGAAAGCGATACGCGGTCGAGGACGTGGCGAGGGCGCGACCGCCGACAGGAACGATTTCGAGACATTCGAAGCTTCGATGTATGCCATGGTTTATGCCGGGTCTTCAGAACAAGACCTGGCCTACGTACTTACGTAGGGCGGGTCCTGTCCTTTGGACCCGCCTTACAGCGCCCGCAACCTCGCTTCGGCGACGCCCATCATGCGATCGAGGAGAAATCCCACGACGCCGATCGTCAGAATCGCAAGCAAGATGTGCGAGTAGATCAGGCTGTTGTACTCCTGCCACAGGAATCCACCGACACCGGGCGTTCCGGTCAGCATCTCGCTTGCGACGATCACCAGCCATGCGATGCCGAGGCTCAACCGGAACCCGGTGAACATGTACGGAAGTGTGGCGGGAAGGACGACCTTCGTAAATGTCGTCAGCCGTGAAAGGCGCAGTACCTTGGCGACGTTCCAGTAGTCCTGCGGGATGGCCCTCACGCCCGACATCGTATTCAGCACCGTCGGCCACATGGAACAAACGGCTATCGCGAACAAGTGCCGCAGGCTCGGACTTCTGAAACAGCACCAGACCGAGCGGAAGCCACGCCAGCGGCGAGATGGGTCTCAGTATCTGGATGACCGGATCGAACATCCGATGTGCGGTCATCGACATGCCGAGCAAGAATCCGAGCGGTGTGCCGATGGCGATGCCGAGCAGAAACCCGCGCGCGACGCGCAGAAGGCTGTAATAGGCGAGGCGTGCGATGCCCTGATCCATTTCCCCTCGCTTCGCCCAGGGCTCCATGATGTAGAGCTTGCTTTCCTCCCATGTCTTGAGTGGTGACGGGAGATCCGCGACAGTCGTGCTCGCCGCCCACCACGCAAGGGCCCGCCAATGCGATCCCGACCAACGGCAGCGCGAAGTTCCCAACGGCTCTCACATTCACTCGTCCCTCCATCGTCCATCGTCCATCGTCGACGATGGACGATCGCCGATCGTCGATGGACATCAGGCTCTCAGCCCTATCCAGAGATGCTGTTGATCGGAAACGACTTCGCATATTGCTCCGGGTTGGCAGCGTCGAACGAGACGCCATCCCATAACGTCCATTTCGTCACCGGAGCGACCTTGGGAGCGACGCCGATTTCCTTCATCGCTTCCATATAGATGTCGGGCCGCATGACGCGCTTCACGACACCGGCATAGTCGGGCGTGCCTTTGACCATGCCCCAACGGCGGAATTGCGTGAGCCACCACGTGGCGAAATGCGGGATGCGGATAGTTGCAGTTCCGATCCGAGTAGATCATGTAGTGCGGATCCTGTTCCTTGCGGCCGTCTCCATATTCGTACTTGCCGAGCAGCCGGCCGAGAATGATGTCGGGTGGGACAGTTGATATAGGTCGGACGCGAGATGATTTCGGCGACCTTCGGCCGGTTCGCGAGACTTGTCGATCTCGACACTCGCCAGATGCAACGCCTTGAGAGCGGCCTTCACCGACTTCGGGTTTTTTGTCGCGAACTCTTCAGTAAACGCACACACCTTTTCCGGATGGTCTCGCCACATCTGCTGCGTGGTGATGCTGGTGAAGCCGATGCCGTCCGCGATGGCGCGCGCGTTCCATGGCTCCCCGACGCAGAAGCCGTCCATCTTGTCGACCTTCATGTTGGCCACCATCTGCGGCGGCGGAATCGTGATGAGCGTGACGTCCTTGTCGGGATGGATGCCGCCGACTGCGAGCCAGTACGCGGATCCACATCGCGTGCGTGCCGGGCGGAAACGTCATCGCAAAGGTCAACGGATCGCCCGCCGCTTTCGCGCGATCGGCGAGCGGTTTCACGTCTTTTGGTCCCTTTCACCCCTGCCTGTTTCAGCTTGTTGTTCAGCGTGATCGCCTGTCCGTTGCGATTGAGCAGCCATGGAATGACCATCGGCTTGACGGGCGATCCTGCCAGCCCCATTGTCGAGGCGAGCGGCATGCCGATCAGCATGTGCGTGCCCTGGTTCTCGCCGAGATTCATCTTGTCGCGGATGACCGCCCACGAGGCTTCCTTCGACACGACCGAGTCGATGCCGAACTTCTTGAAGAAACCCGATCTCGTGGGCGATGACGATCGGTGCGCAATCGGTGAGGGCAATCATGCCGAAGCGCATCGTCTTCGTTTCGGGCGAATCGTCTGCGTAAACGCCGCCCGCCCAGCCAGATGGAAGACCTGCCATGAGCCCGGCCATCGTCGAGGCGCCGGCTGCCTGTCTCAGAAACTCGCGGCGAGAAGCTTTGGCCCCGTCGTCATGGCTATCTCTCCATTCCAAGAAGCATCGTCGTCACCATGATGTAGGGGCCGCTGTATGACTCTCCGGGTGTCGCGGTCTTTGAGAAACGCTCCGGTGAAGAGGTGCGAGTACCCGCCGTGCAGCTGGATGCGCGGGGAGGGCGTGAATGTCGCCTGCATGTCGAGCTCCTGTCCGACATGCCGATCGGGAGCGCCTGTCGCGATGCGCGCGATGGGGGTGCCTCCGGCGTTGTAGAGCGCATCGCGTGCGCTCGCGAGCCAGAACGAGTGATAGCCCCCGGCTAACGAGAGCTTCGGCTGCGGTTTGTATTCAAGGCCCGCCCGCACGTGATGGATGTTCTTCCAGCCCGACCTGATCGGCGAGCCCATACTTGTCGTGTGGAGTCGGATAGAGCTGATCGAACGTGCCGCGCTGTCCGTCGCCAGGCGTCTCGTCGCCGGACGCATAGTTGTACTCACTGAAGATGCGATAGGTCGCACGTCCGAAGGCTATGGAACGGCCGACGGCCCAGTGTCCGGCCCATGCTGCGATATCGTCTGTATCGAGTGAGCCTCGCTGGATGGCCGTTTCGAGGTTGTAGTCGGTGGCCGGGGTGAGTTTTCCGACCAGACGAATTCCAGTCGTGGACGAGACGAGAGTGCCCATCGCGCCCGCGTCCGACCGTTGATTGCGCGTGCTCCTCACGAATTCATAGGGTTCCATGACTCCGCCGAACGGCAGTAGCGCGAGCGGCGCATCGGCGCCGTAGAAATAATTACCTGCACCGCTAGTGTTGAATTCGTCGACCAACGGTGTGACGACCGACGCCGCAAAGCCGTCGATGCGGATTTTCTTGTGACGGAAGACGCCTCGCACCGCGTCGAACGATCGCGCCGTGTTCAGCCAGTTCACGTGGCCGACCAGGCGTTGATCGCCGAACGCCAGCTCCTGCCGGCCGGCACGGACGGCAAAGCCGCTGCGCTCGACGTTGCCGAGATCGGCATGTGCGAGGCGCAGATCGAATTGATCGCGGAACGGTGCACCGCTGACCGGACCGTTTCGCCCTTCCACTCGTGCGTCCTGGGCCTGAATTGCCGCTGAGAGCCAGGGCTTGATCGAGAACCTTCCTGTAAATCGAAATCGATTGAGCCAGTACAGATCCTCGCGGTCTTCGGCGAAGCCGGCGCCGATTGGCCCTTCGAGACGGCCGCGGTGCTCGATGCCGACGCGCACCCAGGACGGCAGTTGCACATTTGCAAACGCGGTTGGAGCCGGCGGCAACGTCTGTGTCGGAGGTGCCTGAGGCTGGGCGGCAACTTCGATGATGCACGCAACGAGCACGGAAGCGACCAACACCGTAGTCATTCTCATGCACCGGGTGTTGAGCAACAGCAATGCCACACACGTTTTCGCTGAAATACCTGCCAAAACATGCTTCAGGCACTGTTGATTGGGGATTTGGGATTAGGTCGCGGTTGCGACGGAAATGTTCATACGAGATTTGTACTCCAACGAATTTGTCCATTCGTTGTTTCGGAATTGAAGCGTCGCGTGACCGAGTTGCCGTACGAAGACGGAATCATCGGCAATTTTGTTCATCAGTCGATTGCGAACCGACATTCGTGAAGATCAGCGGTTCTCGGTGCTAGGTGCTGGGTGCTGGGTTCAAGAACCGCGAACCCAAAACCTGAACGCAGAATCGCAGAACCCGGAACCAAGAACCACATCATGCATCGGAGGCATGGTCCTTGCTCTTCGGCAAGCGACGACATGGAATCACCTCACGCCGCTGCGACTCACTGTCCGTACTGCGCGCTCCAGTGCGGCATGCATATCAGTGCCGTCGACGGCAGAACAGCAATCACGGGCAATCCGAAGTTTCCCGTGAATGAAGGCGGCCTCTGCGCGAAAGGCTGGTCGGCAGCCGACACGTTGCGTCATCCCGAGCGACTTCTCACGCCACTTGCGCGCGACGCGAACGATCGGCTGGCGCCAGTCGAATGGGATGAAGCGCTCGAGCGGGTGGCTTCGGCTTTTCGCCGCACCCGCGATACATACGGACGCGATGCGATTGGTGTTTTCGGCGGCGGATCGCTGACCAACGAAAAGGCCTATCTGCTTGGCAAGTTCGCGCGAGTGGCGGTCGGAACAGCCAATATCGATTACAACGGGCGATTCTGCATGTCGTCCGCGGCCGCGGCTGCCTCGCGCGCCCTCGGCATCGATCGCGGCCTGCCGTTTCCGCTGGAAGACATTCCGCGAGCAGAGGCCGTTCTTCTCGTCGGGGCCAATCCGGCCGAGACGATGCCGCCCGTCATGAGGTATTTCGAGGCCCAGCAGCGCAATGGCGGCGTGCTGATCGTCGCAGACCCCCGGCGATCGTCAACGGCTCAGTGGGCGAAGCTGCATCTGCGTTTGCGGCCGGGTACTGATGCGGCGCTTGCGAATGGTCTCCTACACCTCGTCATTCGCGAGTCGCAGATTGACGCCGACTACATCCGCGACCGCACCGAAGGTTTTGAGGAGGTGAGACGGCTGGCGGCGTCCTACTGGCCTGAGCGGGTGGAAATGATAACGGGTGTGCCGCAGCACGAGCTGACGGAGGCGGCGCGGCTGCTTGGGAGCGCACACACTGTGATGGTCTTGACGGCGAGGGGCGCCGAGCAGCATGCGACAGGCGTGCACAACGTGCTCGCGTTCATCAATCTGGCGTTGGCGCTCGGGAAAGTCGGACGACCGTTCAGCGGTTTTGGGACGTTGACCGGACAGGGAAACGGACAGGGCGGCCGCGAGCATGGGCAGAAGGCCGATCAGTTGCCGGGATATCGCTCCATTCACGATCCAGCGGCCCGCCGGCACATCGCGGCCACATGGGACGTGTCCGAATCCGATCTCCCGACTGCCGGCAAATCTGCGTATGAGCTGCTCGATTCGGCGGGGGAACCCGACGGAATACGCGCATTGTTTGTCATGGGTTCCAATCCGGTTGTGTCTGCGCCGAACGCGCGCCATGTCATCGATCGCCTTCAACAACTCGACTTCTTTGTCGTTGCCGATTTCTTTGTCTCCGAGTCGGCAGAGCTTGCTGATGTCGTGCTGCCTTCGGCGCAATGGGCCGAGGAGGACGGCACCATGACAAACCTCGAAGGGCGCGTCATTCGGCGTCTCAGAGCCATGCATCCGCCAGGAGAGGTGCGCAACGACATCGATATCCTGTGCGCGCTGGCCGCCAGGCTCGGGAAACGCGCATTGTTTTCCTATGGGAGTGCACGTGATGTGTTCGACGAGCTGCGCCGCGCAACGCGTGGTGGGAGCGCCGATTATTCGGGTATCACCTACGAACGCATCGACGCCGAAAACGGCGTGTTCTGGCCTTGCACCGACGACGCTCGTGCGGGAACTCCGCGACTGTTCGCCGAGACCTTTCCGACGGCGAACGGCAAGGCGCGATTTCATCCCGTAGAACAAGATCCAGCGATTGAAGAGACCGACGACAGTTTTCCGTGGCATGTGACGACAGGGCGCACGCTCACTCAGTACCAGTCGGGGACGCAGACGCGGCGAATTCCACAGCTCGTCGATCTGGCGCCGGAACCGGCAGCAGAGATTCACCCGCAGCTGGCCAGCCGGTACGGCATCGCCGACGGCGAGAGAATTGTCGTTCGGACCCGAAGAGGCTCGGCCCTTTTCAAGGCGCGAATCACCCACGACATCAGGCCCGACACGGTGTTTGTGCCGTTTCACTGGCCGGGAGAGCGTTCGGCCAACCGTCTCACGCACGACGCGCTCGATCCGGTGAGCCGGATGCCGCAGTTCAAGGTGTGCGCCGGTCAAATCGAGAAGCCGGATGCGTAAGCGGCTCGTGGTCATCGGCAACGGCATGGCCGGCGCCCGCCTGCTCGAGGACCTCATCAAGCGCGGTGGCCGCGAACGTTTCGAGATGATCGTCTTCGGCGACGAGCCGTGTGGCAACTACAACAGGATTCTTCTTTCCAGTGTGCTGTCGGGCAGCCACAAGCCGGACGACATCTTTATCAATCCGACATCGTGGTACACCGCCAACGGAATCACGCTCCACGCCGGCCGGCCTGTCGAGAAGATCGATCTCCAGCGCGGCGCAGTGCACGCAGCAGCGGGATCATCCGAATCGTACGACGCACTCGTCATTGCGACCGGCAGCTCCCCGGTGATTCCACCCATCACGAACGTCCGGAATCAGGATGGGCGCTTCAAGGACGGCGTGTTCGTGTTTCGGACTCTGGACGATTGCCACCGCATCATGCGTGTTGCCGCCAACGCGAAGCGCGCCGCGGTCATCGGCGGTGGATTGCTTGGGCTCGAGGCGGCCCGCGGGCTGTTGCACTGGGGCCTGGAGACGCACGTCGTGCACCTGATGCCTCACCTGATGGAGGCGCAGATTGACGCACCGGCGGGAGCTGTGCTGTGCGGTCAGTTCGAGCGCATGGGCCTGCACACGCACCTTGCTGCGCGCACATCCGCCGTTCTCGGCAATGGCCACGTAGAGGGCCTCCAGTTCGCCGACGGATCGCGACTCGACTGTGACCTCGTCGTGATTGCGGCAGGAATCCGTCCGAACGTGTCGCTTGCCGTTGATGCCGGCCTCGACGTCGGGCGGGGCATCATCGTCGGGGACGATCTGGCGTGTGCGCCCAACGTATATGCGGTAGGCGAATGTGCGGAGCATCGTGGCAAGGTGTATGGTCTCGTCGCGCCGCTGTGGGAGCAAACCGCGCAACTGGCCGATCGGCTCAGCGGCCGGAATCCCGATGCCGTCTACACCGGTTCGAAGGTGTGGACGAAGCTGAAGGTAATGGGCATCGACCTCGCCGTCATGGGCGAGAAGGATCCTGCCGAAGGGGACGAAGTCGTCAGCTACAGCGAGCCGTCGCGGGGCATCTACAAGAAGTTGATTGTCCGGAACGATCGCCTCGCTGGCGCCATCGTTCTTGGAGATGCCGCGGTCGTCCCTTCGCTGCTGCAGACGTTCGCGGCCGGCTCGGCTGTCTCGGAGAATCGCTCTGAAATCCTCTTTTCGACCATCGCGGTCGATGCGGTAAGAGCTCGACAACCCGAATCGATGCCGGATGACGCGCGGGTGTGCGACTGCAACAACGTGTCGAAGGCGCAAATCATCGAAGCCGTGCTGCAGGGTGCGCGCAGCGTCCGCGCTGTCTGTGATGCCACGCGCGCTTCGACCGGCTGCGGCTCGTGCCGGCCCGAAGTCGAAGCAATTGTTGCGCTTGCCTGTGAACGCGTCGAACCCGGAACTCGGAACCCCGAACTTGGAACCCGGCCTCCGGAACCCAACAGGATCGAGAAAATCAAACTGGAGAAAGATGGCCTCGACGTCGCGGACGACCTGCAGACGTTCGCTCGCGACGGGTGGGAAAGCATCGGCGACAGCGATCGTGAGCGGCTGAAATGGCTCGGAGTGTTCGTCCGGCGTCAGACTCCAGGCCGGTTCATGATGCGCATCCGCATGTCGAACGGCATCACGAACGCCGAGCAACTGAGAGCCATCGGTGAGCTGAGTCGCGAATATGGCACTGGGTTTGTCGATATCACGACACGGCAGCAGATCCAGTTGCGCGGGTTCACAATCGGCGACGTCCCGCACATCTGGCAGCGTCTAACGGCAGTCGAGCTGCTGTCGCTGCAGACCGGCATGGACAACATCCGCAACGTCGTCGGATGTCCGGTCGCAGGAATCGGCGCCGACGAGCTGTTCGACGCGTCTCCAGTGGTTCGCGAGTTTACGAATGCCTTTCTCAAGAACAAGGCCTTCACGAACCTGCCGAGGAAATTCAACGTCGCTATCACCGCCTGCACGGCGAGCTGCACTCACTCGGAAACACAGGACGTCGCCCTGACACCGGCGATCAAGATTGTCGATGGCGAGGAGATCAAGGGATTCAACGTCTCGGTGGGCGGTAAGGTCGGCTCCGGCGGTCTTCGGCTCGCCTCGCCCCTTGGGGTGTTCGTGCGTCCGGAAGTGGCGGCGTCTCTGTGCAGTCATATCACGCTGCTCTTCCGCGACTACGGATCGCGCCGCGCGCGCAATCGGGCGCGGCTCGCATTTCTCATCGACGGATGGGGCGTCGCACGATTCCGACAGGAGCTGGAACGTCGCGTCGGGCATCGGTTGATGACGGCAGGCCGGGACGTCCGCACCGCACGACATGCCGACCATCTCGGCATCTCGGTTCAGAGACAGCCCGGCCTGCACTCGGTCGGCCTCAGCGTGCCGGTGGGTCGAATCACTTCTCAGCAGCTCTTCGACGTGGCTCGTGTCGCCGATCTCTATGGTACGGGGGACATTCGCATTACTACCGGGCAGAATCTCATCGTCCCAAACATCTCAGAATCGAAATTGACACAATTCCTCGCAGAGCCAATTGCCGCGGAGCTTCCGCACGATCCGTCCGGAATGATGCGCGGTCTCGTGAGCTGTACCGGCATCGACTATTGCCACATGGCGTTGATCGAAACCAAGGAGCTCGCGCTCGCGACCGCGCGCCAACTCGAAAAGAGCGTGGGAACAGGCAGGAAGCTTCTCACGATGCACTGGTCAGGATGTCCGGCGGGGTGTGGGAACCACTCTACGGCCGACATCGGGCTGCTTGGCAAGAACGTGAAAATCGGCAACGAGGTGGTTGATGCCGTCGACGTGTTCGTGGGCGGGCGATCGGGTCCTGACGCGAAAGGCGGCACGAAGCTTCTCGAGGATGTTCCCTGTCGCGAGTTGCCGGCCGTCCTCGAGCGCATCATTCCGTACCTGTCCAATAAGCGGGCCTTGAAAGAAGCCGCGAAGGTTGCGAGCGCCGCGGTGCGATTGGGCCCGGTTGGCGAAGCGCAAGGAGCGGAGCGCGACGCGCCCGCAACCCGGGAAGAATGGCGTCGTCAAGATCTGACGCGCTGACGGGGGTTCGCGTTGCGCTCCTGGAGTCGCGAATGAGCGGCGAGATGGGAGAGCTCGTCCGTCGACATGGCGGCATCCCTCGATTTGCTCCCGCTGTTCGCGAGACGCCAGTCGATTGCCGCGAGCCCGTTGCCGCGTTCCTGCATGCGCTCGAGTCGGCGGCTGCGCATGTGATCGTCTTTCTGACCGGGGTGGCGGTGAATGCGCTGTTCGAGGAGGCTGAACGTCAGGGACGCTTGCCCTTTCTGCTCGAATCGCTGTCGTGCGCGATGCTCGCATGCCGGGGGCCGAAGCCGGTTGCGGCGCTGAAACGGCGCGGGATCTCACCTTCGGTATGCGCGCGCGAACCGTTCACGAGCGAAGAATTGCTGTCGGCGTTGAATGCCTACGATTTGCGAAATCTCCAGGTTGTGCTGTTCCACTACGGTGAGCGCAATGACACTCTTGCCCGTGAGTTTCGCGCGCGCGGAGCGCAAGTGACCGAGCTGTGCCTTTACGAGTGGCAGCTGCCGGATGACACGAAGCCGTTGACGGTGTTGATCGAAGACGTGATCGCAGGTCACGTCGACACTGTCGTCTTCACGAGCCAGATTCAGGCACGCCACCTGTTGCAGGTTGCCGCTGAGATGGGCGTCG
The DNA here is from genome assembly GCA_963761975.1 of Vicinamibacterales bacterium. Taxonomy (GTDB): domain Bacteria; phylum Acidobacteriota; class Vicinamibacteria; order Vicinamibacterales; family JAMQPK01; genus JAMQPK01. The sequence goes on along the minus strand of CAVXIR010000004.1, from coordinate 1,822,751 downwards.
GTGCATCCTTCATCGAAGCACTCAACTCCCGCACCGTTGTCGCGGCTGTCGGTCCGGTCTGCCGCGCGGCGCTCGAACAGGCGGGCATTACGCCCCGCGTGGTGCCAGCCAACCCCAAAATGGGCCCGTTGATTGCGACCCTCGCCGAACACTTTCACGCTTTGCGCCACAAGAACATCAACTGCGAAGTAAGCCGCACCTAGAGTTCCCCACGGCCGTCATCGGGTTGGCGGCCCCCGGCAACCCTCAGAAAACCCCGGCGGCTCAAGGACATCAGCTACTCCCTTTTGTGATACAAGTTCACCTGCACGCACGCAATAACGCGGAGGGATTCTATGTTTACACGCCGGGAGTTCGCCACCATCGCGCTGTCGGGCCTGCTGGTTCCGCTCAAGGACGCATCAGCAAATGGAGCCCTGGCTCGTGGACAGACGGGCGGGGGTGCGGCGGGCGCCATGATCAATGGTGTGAGAGTCGGCGCGCAGACCTATAGTTTTCGAGCGCTGCCCAGGCCGGCGGAAGGCGACATGTCCGACCTGCTGGTCAAGGCGTTCAACGAGTGCGGCTTGCGCGATTGTGAGCTATGGTCGCCGCAGATTGAGCCGGCCAAAGTGCCACGCGAGCAGCTTCGCAGCTGGAGGCTCGAGACGCCGCTGGATCACTTCGTTGCAATCCGCAAGAAATTCAACGCTGCGAACATCACGATTCGTGCGTTCAACTACAGCTTCAACGACAGCTTCACCGAGCCGGAAATCGATCGCGGCTTCGAGATGGCGCGCGCGCTGGGGGCCGAATTCATCACGGCATCGAGTACGCTTTCGGCGGCGAAGCGCGTCGCACCCTTCGCCGAGAAGCACAAGATGATAGTGGCGATGCACAACCACTCCAATCTGAAAGACCCGAACGAGTTTGCCACCCCCGAGAGTTTTGCCGCCGCGCAGAAGATTTCGAAGTATTTCAGGGTGAACCTCGACATCGGCCATTTCACGGCCGCCAATTTCGATGCCGTGGCCTATATTCGCGAGCACCATGCGAGCATCACGAACCTGCACATCAAGGATCGGAAGCGCGACCAGGGAGAAAATTCTCCGTGGGGGACGGGCGACGCGCCGATTCGCGAGGTGCTGCAGCTGCTGAAGCAGAACAAGTGGCCGATCGCCGCCTACCTCGAGTACGAGTACAAGGGCACCGGTACGCCGGTCGAGGAGGTCAAAAAAGGGCTCGACTATGTGAGAAAGGCGCTCGCCTAGACATGCCTCGTATAGGGATGGGAATTGTCGGCCCTGGATTCGTCGGGGCGCACCACGTCGATGCCGTGCGGCGTCTGGGTTTCGTCGATGTCGTGGCCGTGGCGGCGAGCAGTGAGAAGTCCGCCAGGGCAAAGGCCGACGTGCTCGGCATTCCGAAGGCCTATGGCAGCTACGAGGCGCTCGCCGCCGATCCCGGCGTGCACGTCGTACACAACACCACCCCGAACAACCTGCACGTGCCGGTCGTCATGGCGGCGCTGACGCATCGCAAGCACGTCATTTCTGACAAGCCCCTGGCGCTCAACTCAGAGGACTCGCGATCGCTCCTGAATGCGGCGCGCGAAGCCGGAGTCGTCCATGCGGTCACGTTCAACTATCGGGGGAACCCTTTGGTGCAGCAGGCCCGCGAAATGATCGCCGCCGGCGAGATCGGCCAGCCGCATTTCGTGCACGGCGCCTACCTGCAGGACTGGCTGCTTCACCCGACCGACTTCTCGTGGCGGCTCGAGCCCGGCAAAGGCGGCAAGAGCTCGGCCATCGGAGACATCGGGTCGCATTGGTGCGATCTCGTCCAGCATGTCACTGGCCGGCGCATCGAGGCGGTGCTCGCCGATTTCCGAACGGTGATTCCAACACGGTTCAAGCCGACGAAGAATCGAGAGGCGTTTGCCCCCCTTCGCGAAGGCTCCGGGGGACAGGCGCGCGCCGATGAGCGCGGCGAAGAGTTTCATGTCGAAAGTGAGGATCTTGCGACTGTGCTCGTGCGCTTCGACGGCGGTGCACGCGGGGCGGTGTGCGTCGGCCAGGTGTGCGCCGGCCACAAGAACGATCTCTGGTTCGAGGTGAATGGCAGCCGCGCATCAGTGCGCTGGTTTCAGGAGCGGCAGAACGAGCTGTGGATAGGGCGCCGCGATGGCCCGAACGCGGTGCTGCCGAGAGATCCGTCGCTTCTGGCCCCGGGTGCGCAGCGCTATGTGCACCTGCCGGGCGGGCACCAGGAGGCATGGGCCGATGCCTTCTGCAACCTGATGCGGGACATCTACGGATTCATTGCCGACGGAAAGCGTCCGGATGAGCCCAAGCCACCCGCGTTTGCGACCTTCGACGACGGCTATCGTGCCGCCTGTGTCGTCGATGCGATTCTCGAGAGCCATGCAGGCGGCGGCGTCTGGACCAACGTTCGATACAACGACGCGTAGCGGCGCGGGGCATGGGGCCCCCGCAAGCGGAGCGTCGGGAGCGGGTGTTGGGGCCCCGCGACTACTATTCGATACAACGACGCGTAGCGGCGCGGGGCATGGGGCCCCCGCAAGCGGAGCGTCGGGAGCGGGTGTTGGGGCCCCGCGACTACTATTCGATACAACGACGCGTAGCGGCGCGGGGCATGGGGCCCCCGCAAGCGGAGCGTCGGGAGCGGGTGTTGGGGCCCCGCGACTACTATTCGATACAACGACGCGTAGCGGCGCGGGGCATGGGGCCCCCGCAAGCGGAGCGTCGGGAGCGGGTGTTGGGGCCCCGCGACTAATAAAAGAGGCGACGATGAAGCTTGGGTTGTTTACACCGGTGTTCGGGAAGCTCGGCGTCAAGGAGATGCTGGCAAAGGTCAGATCGCTCGAGAAGGTAACGGCCATCGAGCTCGGCACTGGTTCGTGGCCGGGAAGCGATCACGTGGATGTCGATCTGTACTTGAAGGATAAGAAACGCGCCCGCGAATTCCGTCAGATGATTGCCGACGCCGGGCTGACGATCAGCGCACTATCGTGTCATGGCGATCCGCTTCATCCGGACAAGGCGCGCGCCAAGCGCGAAGACGAGACGTTCCGAAAGACCGTCCGGCTTGCCGAGCGCCTGGAAGTGCCGGTGGTTGTGACGTTTTCCGGTTGTCCGGGAGACTCTGAAGGCGCGAAGCACCCGAACTGGGTGACGGCTGCCTGGCCGCCGGAATTTCTCGAAGTGCTCGATTGGCAGTGGGAAAAAAAAGCGATCCCCTACTGGACCGGCGCCGCGAAGTTCGCGAAGGAACACGGGGTCAAGGTGGCGCTCGAGGCGCATCCAGGCTTTATCGTCTATAACGTAGAGAGCGCGCTGAGGCTGCGGAAGGCCGTTGGCGACAATCTCGGCGTCAACTTCGACCCCAGCCATTTCTTCTGGCAGGGTGTCGACGTGCCTGCGGCGATTCGCGCACTGGGACCGTCGATTTTTCACATGCACGCCAAGGATGTCGTCATCGACAGACAGAACGTTGCGGTGAACGGTGTCATCGACACCAAGACGTACCGTCGCATGCCGGAACGCTCGTGGCTGTTCCGCAGCGTCGGCTTCGGGCACGACGAGTTCGAATGGAAGCGCATCGTCAGTGCGCTGCGGCTCGCGGGCTACGACTATGTCATGAGCATCGAGCACGAAGATGCGCTCGCGTCGATCGACGAAGGGCTGAAGGCGGCGATCGACGTGCTGTCTCGTGCGATTCTTACTGAGCCTGCCGTCGAGGCGTGGTGGACATGAGGAGTCGAAAGTCGCAAGTCGAAAGTCGAAAGTCGACAGGCAGTCGCGAGTCGACAGTCGGTCGCGAGTCGACAGTCGGTCGCAAGTCGCAAGTCCTCGCAGTGAGCGCGCTCGCGGTGGTGTTGTTGTGCTCGCACGTCTGGGCGCAAGGGCGCGGCGGGGTTGCCAGCTTTCCGGCACAGCAGCGCGATCCGGATCCTCCCGAAGTGGTGGCGCGGGGTCGCGCGATCTACGACACCGAGTGCAGGAGCTGCCACGGTCCCGATCTTCGGGGCGGCGAGCGGGGAGGGCCGAACCTGCTCCGCTCGGAGGTGATGCTGAACGATCGCACGGGCGAGCTGCTCGAGCCACTCGTCCGCGGCTCGCACAAAGATCGCGTATCGGCGAGCGGTCTGACACCAGACGATGTGAAAGCCACCGCTTTGTATATTCACAGCGTTCTCGCGCTCGCGCCAGGACAGGGCGCGCCTCCACCCGGACCGCCGATCGAATTGAAAGTCCTTGTCGGTGATGCGGCCGCCGGAGAAAGATATTTCGCTGCGAAGTGCGCAGGCTGTCATTCCGCCACCGGCGATCTGAAGGGCATCGGCACACGAAATCTCGGGCCGGCTCAGCTTCAAAATCTGTGGATCGCAGGCGGCAGTGGGGGAGGACGACGCGGCGCGCCACCGCCTACAGGACCAAGGCCTGCCCCCATGACGACTCGACGCGAGGCAACAGTTGTCGTGACGCTGCCCAGCGGTGAGAAATACGAAGGCCGGCTCGAGCGCATCGACGATTTCATGGTGTCGCTCACGCAGGCCGACGGCACGCCACGGTCGTTTCGCCGCACGGCCGAAGTGCCGAAAGTGGAGGTGCGTGATCCACTCGAGGCACACAGAAGTCTCCTGCCGGTCTACACAGATAAAGACATCCATGATGTAACGGCATATCTGGCGAGCTTGAAATGAACGCAAACAGAGTCTTGCTCTTCTCTGTGTTCTCGGTGCTCTCTGTGGTGGTACTCGTCGCCCAGCAGCAGAATGAACCCAGAACCGGTCTCCGGACCTTGAGTGCGCTCGATCCGGGGGCTCTCGTGAAGCCGCTTGGCGACTCGTGGCCGACCTTTGCAGGCGACTACACGAGCCGGCGGTACAGCGGCCTCAAGCACATCAACACATCGAACGTGAAGAATCTCACGCTGGCGTGGATGACGCGTGTGCTGACCGGCCCAAGAGGCGGGGTTCCGCCGACGATCATCGGCGGGGTCGGCACGCGTGAATTCACGGGCGGCACCATCAAAGGCGCTGTCCTGAAAGTGGGCGACATTCTTTACGTCACGGCACCTGATAACGTGTGGGCCCTCGATGCGCTGGATGGCCGCGAACTCTGGCACTACTTCTGGAAGACGCGCGGCGCCACACATATCGGGAATCGCGGTGTCGGCATCTGGCACAACTATCTCTTCTTTGAGACTCCCGACAACTATCTTGTTTCTCTCGATGCGAAGACTGGGGAAGAGCGCTGGCACGTCGAAATCGCGGATTTCGATCAGCAGTACTTCTCGACGCCCGCGCCCGTCATCATCGGCGATCACGTCATCGTCGGCACGGGCAACGATCTCGACGGTCCTGGATTCCTCCAGGCTTACGATCCGGAAACCGGCAAGCTGCAGTGGAAGTTCTACACCGTGCCGATGAAAGAGGGCGATCCCGGGCTCGAAACATGGCCAAACCTCGATGCGGCCCGGTATGGCGGCGGCCACACCTGGATGCCCGGGTCGTACGATCCCGAAACGAAGCTCTATATCTTCGGCACCGGCAACCCGACGCCGGCTTACACGGGCGTGGCGCGGCCCGGAGACAACCTTTACACATGTGCGCTCGTTGCCGTGAACGTCGATACGGGCAAGATGGCGTGGCACTACCAGATGTCGCCGCACGACACGCACGACTGGGATACGGTGCAGTCGCCGATCCTCATCGACGCCCGCGTCAACGGCAAGCCGCGCAAGCTGGTGTCGGTTGCGGCGCGCAACGGCTACTTTTTTACTGTCGATCGCGTGACCGGCGAGCACATCGTGACGACTCGGTACGGCACGCACACGAACTGGGCGGGAGGACTGAACAAGGGGCAGGCGCCGTGGCCCGCCCCGGAGAAGGAAGCCACCATTCCGGGCGCGTTGGTGTCGCCGGTGGAAGGCGGCACCACCAACTGGCAGCCGCCTGCCTACTCACCGGATACCGGCCTTGTTTACACGCAGGAAGACAACGCGTTCAACATGCTGTACCTCACCGATCCCGATCCACGCGGATCGATGGGGCTCGGCGGAAAGATGCGGGTCGAGGTTGGCTCGGGTGGAAAGTTCCTGACCGCGATCGATCCGGCGACCGGCAAGGTTGCCTGGCGACGCAAATATCTGAATTCCGGCGGCGGCGGGATTGGATTCCTCGCGACCGCCGGCGGACTGCTGTTCGGTGGCGACGGTGCCGGCAATTTCGTGGCGCACGATGCGAAAGATGGCAAGCCGCTCTGGCACACGCGCATCGGCACCATCTCGAACGCGCCGCAAACCTATATGCACGAAGGGCGTCAGTACGTGCTGATTGCCACTGCGGATATGTTGTGGGCCTTTACTCTTTACTGAGCATTGGTAGATTGACGGATTGGTAGATTGGGAGATTCGTGGCAGATTCGGAGATTGTGGGTTGTTAGATCAAGGGTTCAGAGTTCGGGGATCTGGCGTCGGAACGCGCAGCACGATCACGCGTTCGCCAGTGTCGTCCGGTTTCACGTCGAACTCCTCGAATACCCGCTCGCGCATCATCAACCGATCACCAACCGACACCAAGCGTATCCTATGACGTCCGGGAGTTCCGAACAGCACAAGGTCGCCATCGATAGGCGCTTCCAGTACCGCTGTCATCGACGGAATCGAAAGGCTGACGACCGCCGGCACGGTTGCGCCGGTTGAATCCTTTACCTGGATGACCAGCACGACGGGAAGATTGAGCTCTACAGCGACGCAACCAGAGTGAATCTCGTCGGCGGTCATCGCTCTCGAAACCCAGAGCGACGTAACGTTATAAGGACGATTGTCCGACTTCCGCGTGACGGTCAACTGGTACAGCATCGCATCGAAGTCGATTGGACCTTCCACCAGCACGCCATCGATGAGCCCGCCTGTAATCTCGCCGGTCGAGATTTCGCCGTCCGACCGCAGACGCGCGCCCTTGAAGAACGCAACGTAACCCGAATTGAATGCGAACTGCGGACTGCCGAAGTGGAAGGAGACTGTGGAGGTCACGAACGGTGTACTGCCCGTTATGGCAGATGGATGATGGCAGATGGCAGAAGACGTCATCTGCCATCTGCCCTCTGCCATGACTGAGATCTCTAATTAGTCCGTGACCACAACGCTCCGTGCCTCAGCTCCTGCCCTGTGAGCTTGGCGGGATCGGCTCCTTTGCGCGGACGAAACTTCTGGGCGCGGCCGTTGAAGACTTCGGCGACGTACAGATTGTTTTCCTGATCGACTGAGAACTGATGCACGCCGTTGAGCCGGCCGGGCATCGGGCCGAACGTGCCCCACCCGTACAGGAACTTGCCGCTCAGGTCGTACTTCAGCATCTTGTGCGTTTCGCCGTCAGACACCCACAGGAACTGATCGCGGGTCATCATCACGTGATACGGCCGCCGGATGTTCGTCCACATCTCGATGAATTTGCCGTTCTCGTCGAAGATCTGAATGCGGCTGTTCGTCCGGTCTGAGACATAGACCTTCCGATCGCGTCCGATCGCAATGCTGTGGACGGTGTGCATCTCGTTCGGGCCCGGATTGGTCTTGCCCTCGCTCGACGTGCCCCATGATGTCAGGTATTTGCCTTCCGGGCTGAACTTGACGACACGTGTGTTGGTGTAGCCGTCGCTGACGAAGAACGTTCCGTCAGGCAGCCAGTCGATGTCGGTGGGACGGCCGAAGTGGGACTGATCTTCGCCGCGCACGAGCTGCTCGCCCCAGGTTTGCACCAGCTTGCCGTCATATGTGAATTTGAAGAGCTGATGCAGGTTGTCGTCCATGATCCAGACGTGCTTCTGTGGATCGTAAGGGTTCATCTTGATCTTGTGGGGTCCCCGGGCGCCCTTCACGGCGAAGATCTTGTCGTGCTGTGTCCACGATTGCACCATCCGCCCGTTGCGATCGACGACGAAAATGCAATGCTGCCACTTCTGATTCTGTGCGCCAGTGGCGTTGCCCGGCAGCGGAGCGCCGAACTTGGCGCCGGCCGGCAGCGGAATCATGCCGCGCTGCACGATCCAGACACGATCGGGTGTTTCGGCAAATACGCCTCCCGTCGATCCCCAGGTGTAACCTTCGGTGCCGGGGATGGGTTGCGGCCAGTTGGCGACGACCTCATACGGACCGAACTCATCTTCGCCGCCCTTTTCCTGCATTAGAGCCGAAGAGGGCACGAGAGTGAGCAACGCGAGCAGGGCAACCCAGCGCTTCATCTGAACCTCCTATTCGCAGATTCGAAGATTGGAAGATTGTGAGGCTGGAAACTCGCGCCTTTCAATCTATCAATCTGCGAATCTTCGAATCTGCCAATGGTGAGTCACGGCAAGATCGTGATCAGCGTTTCCTTGAATGCAGGCTTTGCGTCTTCCACGTTGCCGCGCACCTGCGCATCGACGCGAAGGAGATAGCGTCCGGGGGGTACGTCCTTCAGAGAAATCTGTTTGGGATACCCGTAAATTTCCCACGGCTTGTCGGTGGGCGTTGCTGCGTTGGCCAACTCGTCGCGGCTCACGTACACCTCTTTGCCGTCTTCCGACAACAGCCGCACGGATACGTCGTAGCGACGGGGCTGGCGTGAGTTGATGTTGTCGTAAATCTCCGTGTAGAGCGCGAGCGTGTCGCCGCGCGGAAATTCGCGGCGGCTCGTCGCCGCAGCCGGCAGCAGCTTCACAATCGGATCTGGCTGGATGCTCGGCGTCTGCTGACTCGACGCGGCCGCCAGCAGCAGGCCGCCGATCATCAGCTTGTCCTTGCGGAAGTCCGGTACCACGAGATCGTAAAACACCGTGCCGCTGAGGCCGCCGACTCTCTCGCGCGCGCCGATTCTCAGCTGATAACGTCCGGGTGGAAGGTTGACACGCGGATTCACGCGCACGCCGTTCGCGTTGACGCGCTCGCGCGTCTCTGGGCGGAGAGTGAGATCCAGGACCGAATGTGTACCGCCCAGCGCTTTCCCCTGATCGTTCACGCCGTAAAGCGAGAGCTCCACCTTGTTCGCGACCAGCCCTTTCGCATCGGGCGGGTCGTACGGCAGCTTATTGCCGTCGATTTCGATGGACAGCGCCACCGATGCCTCCTTCGGGGTATTCCTGAATGGCGCCGCCTGCACCGTGAAGTTGAGCCCGGTCTGCTGCAGCGGGTAATTCAACACGCCACGAAGCTCGGAGGACGTCTTGTCGGCGTTGGGCCGGCTGGCTTCGCGCGCGCGCCTCGCTTCTTCTTCGCGTTTCCGTTCCTCGGTGGTGCGGCCGCGCGGCGACGCGTATCCGCGCCGGGCTTCGATCCGGAGTCCCGGCCGATTTACGCGGACCTCGATCTTATGGAACCGCCCGTCACGCGGATGCGTGGGGGGATAGTAGCCGAGCACGTAATAGCGGCTATTGGCTTGCACGATGCGTTCGAACGCCGTTGTCAGCGAGTTCGTGTTGACCGAGGCAATGCCGCCGGTCTGCTCGGCCAGCTCGCGTAAACTGCCCTGCGAGAGCATCAGCTCGTTCATCAACTCTGATTGCGCGTTGAACACGCCTCCCGTAATCGGGGTGTTCGTACCTGGAGTTACCATCGCGGGACCGCCCGCCATCTCGGGAGACCCGCCGCCCGCCATCTCCATGAACTCGTTTGTCATGCCGACAAGCCCGCGCGGGTCGATCGTGTAGTAGTTGACGTTGGCCCGCGCCGCCATCGTGATGGCGTCCTGCGTGGCGCGAATCACATCGGAGGCATTCTGGCCGCTGAACGAGTCGTAGACGGGATAGTCGATGCCCTCGCTGAAGAAAATGACCGCCTTGCGCCGTCCGCGTACGCTCGTCAGAAACTCGGCCGTGTACTTCAAAGTGTCGAGCACGCTGGTGGCACGGTAGCCGCGCTCGAAATCACCCGGGTCCAGTCTCGAGTAGCCACCGGGGTCGGTCGACGCGGGCTGCTGGTTGTTGCCATCGTCCGCCGACGACGGCTGGTCGTTAATGGTCTGCGATAGACGCTGATAGTACGAGTCGAGCCGCTCGAGGGTGAGCGACCGCATGCGCTGGCCCATGAACTTGTCGATGGCGGCGTGGAGCAGCTGCTTGTTGCTCGTGAATTCCTGCGCCGCATTGGTGCGGCCGCTCGTGTGGATCACCGCCGCGACGTCGTTGGCACCCATGTATCGATCGACGAATTCCTTCGCCGACTTTTTCACCTGCGCCGTTCGCATGGCGGCCACGTCGAAATCGTCGAGGATGATCACGTACAGACGACCAGCAAAAGGCTCGCGGTTGGATTGCGTGTCGGGAGCGATGGGCCGATCGGCAAACACATAGCGGCCCTGCCGTTCGACCGGGATCTCGACAAACGAGAACATGTCGACCTTCTGCGGCTTGCCGTCCTCGAACACCTGGAAATCGTCCCGTGTCAGGCCATTGATGAAGTTGCCTTTTTCGTCGGTGACCACGACGTCGACGTCGACGTAGTTCACTTCGACCTGGAACGTAATTGAAGGGTTGGTTTGCTGTGGGTCCTGGGCCTTGACGAACGGCGACTGTAGAGCGGCCGCCGCGAGCGTGAGGGCAATAAGAGTTCGTGTCTTCATAAGAACCTCAGCTAAGCCCTGTGCCACCGGTACTTGGCACGTAGAGTGCCTCGTGGCACAGGACTTTAGTCCTGTTATTGAACTGTAATCAAAGTCTCCTGGACAACTGGATTGGCATTTCCACGTAATTTGGCTTCGACCTTCAGGAGATACCGGCCGGCGGCGACGTCCTTCAGGGGAATATCGCGGGCCAGTGCATACGCGGTCCAGTACCCGGCGCCCCCTGTGCCGAGCGAAGTCGAGGGGTTCGGAATGCTGTCCCTGGCGTTGAACACTTCCTGTCCGGTCTCCGACGTCAGGCTGACGGCGGTTTCAATCTCGCGCGGCTGCTGGCGAGAGATATTGTCGTAGATTTCGGCGAATACTGTCACGGTGTCGTTTCGCGAGAACGTCCGGCGGCCGGTCGCCGGCCCGGGCAGGCCCGCCGGCGCCGTTTTATCGGGCTGTGCCGTCATGGCCGACTGAGCCGATGTGGCCGTCAGGAGGAGGCCGCTCATCATGACTTGTTCTTTGCGGAAATCGGGCACGACAAGGTCGTAAAACACCGTACCGACCTGGGCGGTGGCGTCGCGCACCCCGACGCGAATCTGATATCGGCCTGGCTCGAGCGTCATGCGCTCATTAATCCGAAGGCCGCCGGTTTTGACGCGCTTGAGCGACTCCGGCCGAAGCGTCAGATTCAGCTCGGTGCGTGTCGTTCGCAGGGCGCGTCCGTTCTGATTGATGCCGAAAAACGCCACCTCCACATTGTTGGCAAACAACCCATCCTTTGGCGCGAACTGCAGCTTCTCGCCGTCGAACTCGATGGCCAGCGCGATCGACGCCTCTTTCTGGTTCAGTCTGAACGGCGCGGCCTGGACAGAAAAGGCGAGACCGCCCTGGTATAAGGGGGCGTTGAGCGCATCACGAAGCTCCGCTGAGGTGTTGTTGACAGCTCCCTTCCTCGCTTCTCGCGTGCGCCGCACCTCTTCGTCGCGTCGCCGTTCGGCCGGCGTGCGGCCGCGCGGCGCGGCATATCCTCGCCGCGCAGAGACGTGCAGGCCCGGCCGCTTCACCTTGACTTCGATGCGGTGAAAACGGCCGTCGCGCGCCTGCGTGGGCGGGTAGTATCCGAGCACGTAGTACCGGCTGTTTGCATCGACAATACGGCTGAACGCTGCGCCGAGCATGTTCTGATTGACGGCCGCAAATCCGCCTGTTTCTTCCGACAGCGTGCGAAGGCTGTCCTGCGACAGCTTCATCTCGTTCAGCAGGCCTTGCTGGGCGTTCTGCGATCCGAAGACACTGGTCGCCACATTCGGCGCGCCCGATCCGGCGAGCTCGATGAACTCGGTCGTCATCCCGATGAGACCGCGCGGGTCGAGGGCGAAGAAGTTGACGTTCGACCGTGCAGCCGCCGTGATCGCGTCGCGAATGGCGCCACCGACATCGGTTGGCGTGTGGATGCTGTAGATCTCGCTCAACGGCATCTCGATGCCCTCGCTGAACAGCAACACAGCCTTGCGACGGCCGCGTACGCCGGCGAGAAATTCACCGAGATTGCGCAGCGTATCGAGCACGGCGAGCGCCCGCTGTTCCCGCTGGAGGTCGAGCACGCTGATCGGTGCGTCGGTGTCGGTGATGTTCGGGCTGGGATCGACCTCGTTCTCCTGCCGGTCGAGGCGGGTGAACTCGCGATGATAATGCCTCTCCAGCGCTTCGATGGCCGCCGATTGCAGACGGCGCCCGACGAACTTATTGACGGCGGCGAGCAGGAGATTGCGATCGTTGGTGAAGTCCTGCGTGGCGTCGCTGCGCCCGCTCGTATACACGACCGCCGCGATGTCGTTCGCGCCGAAATGCCGTTCGATGAACTCCCGCGCCGATCGCTTGACGAGCGACGTGCGCAGCGGACTGATGTCGAGGTCGTCCATCACGAGCACATAGACGCGGCCATCGAAGGTGCGGCGGTTCGACCTGACGTCGCTCGTGACGGGACGATCGAGCGCGGCGAAGCGGTCTGGCGGCTCGACCGGTAACTCGACGTACGAAAACATCTCAATCTTCTGCGGTTTGCCGTCTTCGAAGACCTCGAAGTCGTCCCGGCTCAGCCCGGGAACGAAATTGCCCTTGCCATCCGTGACAACCGCGTCGACGTCGACGTAGTTGACCTCGACCTGAAAGGTGACCGACGGTGGTGCCTGTGGCGCCTGGGCAGCGCCGACGGCGCCCAGCAGCAGCGCCACGCCAACGAGCGACAGAATCCGGCGACGGGGCATCAATGATCCTCTGTAAACAGCTGGATTCGTGAGAGTTCCTATTATAAGTGCAGAGGGTTGGAGCGACAGCGAGAATTGCCAGCGCAGCTAATCAGCCTCAGAACTGGAAGTAGATGAATTGCGCTCCCTCGAAGCTGCCGAACAGCAGGACGAGATAGAAGACCCCCGCGTAAAGGGCGTACCGAATCGGCGGGACCAGGCCGAGAGGCGCCGATTCGGACTCGTGTCGTGCCTGATAGGCGTGGACGATCATCAGCGGCGCAACGATCAACAGAACTGGCGCAAGCGAGGCGGGCAGCGTGTGCATCGAGGGCACCAGGTCGGTGACCACGCGCCGTGTGAGTGAGCCGATGTGAGCCGCGGACTCGGCACGGAAGATCAACCACCCGAAGCAGGTCACGTGAAACATGAGCACGACGAGCGCGGCGCGCCGCCAGTTCAACCCGGGCGCGACCGAAATGCCGCGCGCGTCGGCCCATCGCATGAGGCTGCGCGCCGTGACGAGCGCAAGGCCCTGATAGACGCCCCACAACACAAACGTCCATGCGGCGCCGTGCCACAGCCCGCCGAGGACCATCGTGATCATCAGGTTGCGCTTCGTCGCCGTTTCAGAGGCGCGACTGCCACCCAGCGGGATGTAAAGATAGTCGCGCAGCCAGGTCGACAAGCTGATGTGCCAGTGGCGCCAGAATTCCTGTGGCGATGCGACGAAATAGGGAAACCGGAAATTCACGTTGAGCTCGATGCCGAGCAGCTTCGAGATGCCGCGCGCCATGTTCGAATACCCGGCGAAGTCCCCGTAAATCTGAAAAGCGAAGGCATAGGTCGCCACGAGCACCTGGGCTCCGCTTGCGGACAAGCCGGGGCGATACGCGGATGCGACGATCTCCGAAAGGTTGTCGGCGACGAACATCTTCTGAAACAGGCCCCATCCGACGAGCCAGAGCCCTTCGACGCTTTGCTCTCGTGTCAGCACTCGCCGATGCGTGATCTGCGGCAGCAGCTTGGAAGCGCGGAGAATCGGCCCGGCAACCAGATGCGGAAAATATGCGACGAACAGCGCGAAGTCGATCAGGTTGTCCTCTGGTGTGATTTCGTCGCGATACACATCGATGACATAGGAAATGGTCATGAACGTGTAGAACGAAATGCCCATTGGCAGCAGAACGTGCAGCGTGACTGGATCGGCGCGCCATCCCGCAAGGCTGAACGCCCGGACGAGGCCGTCGGCAAAAAAGTTGAAGTACTTGAAAAACCCGAGAACCCCGAGGTTGTAGACAAGGCTCAGGAGTAGCGCGAGGCGCCGCTTCGGGCGCGATCGCTCGCGGCTGATGTAGCGCGCAACCAGAAAGTCGATAACCGTCGATCCGAGCAACAATCCAAGAAAACGCCAGTCCCACGCTCCGTAGAAGACATAGCTTGCGGCGAGCAGCATCACGTTCTGCGCACGGTGCGGCAGGACGCGATACAGGGCATAGACGACCGCGAAGAATGCGGCGAACTGCAGGGAGTTGAAGACCATCAGCGGCGAAGCCCCGGCACGAGACCGTGGGCGCGGAGGAATTGCAGAATCGCGTCGGCCGTGACCTGATGTCCCCGGGCGGTGAGATGCGAGTTGCGGACAAAGTGCAGTGCCGGTCCGTCGTGAATGGCGGCAAACACGGGCAGCAGATCGAGGATGGGATAGCCGAGGGGCTTCAGGGCGCTGGTAAAACGGTCTGTGGCGGCGTGCCGCTCCAGCTGGCTTCCCGAGTCTGCGGAGGCCTTTGCAATCCGGTCGAACTCCAGATCGTCGGTTTGAAAGCGCGCCGGCATCAGCACGAATGCCACGCCGGCACCATCGCGGCGTGCCTCGTCAGCAATGCGACCAAATGCTTGCGTCGCCACCTCCAGGCCCTCGACGACCTCCGCTGGTGCCTCTTCCAGATATGTTGCGAGCGGCCGTTCGGCGACGGCGTTTGAGAGCCGGGCGCGTAATTGATCGTACCGCCGCCGAATGAGCTGCAGCACCGCGCTCGAGCGGATGACCTGCCGCATCCGCGAGCGGGCCAACCCCGCTTGTCCGCCGACCTGGGGGACTCTGCCGGCCTCGAGCGTGGCACGGGCATCGAGCGCTTCGATGGCGTCGTTGGCGACCGACACCATGATCAGCACGACATCGGGCTCGAACGCGGCCGCGACGTTGCGATAGAACAGCCATTGTTCGACCGGGCCGTATCCCTGGACGCCGCCGTCAATCACACGCCATCGATGGCCTGTTTCGGTTTCATTCAATCTGGCTTCGAGGCGTTCGCCCATGGTGTCGCGAAACGGCACCTGGACGGCGAAGACGTACGAGTCTCCGAGAATCAGAACGCGACGCTCGCCGGCCGCTTTTGGCCCGATGGGTTCGTCGTCGCGCACGCCTTGCGTATTGATGGCGAGCGTCGTATCGAATTCAGACGTCCAATAGCGCACTTCGGCGCCGGGGCGAAGCCGGTACCCCACCCGGTCGTCGGTCACGAAGAGCGACTGGAAAGTCGCTCCGGCCTCGAAATCGCCGAAGACATGCAGCCCCGCCTCGAGGATAGCAAACTCGACCACCATGATGGCCGCAATCAGCGCAAGGCGCTTCATGACCGATGGGCGAATGAGTGGGTCGCGATTGACCGGCAATTGATGGCGCGACACGCGTCGCGGCGCCAATTATAGCGATGACGAGATGGTGGGGAATTCGCAGATTGTGAGATTGGTAGATTGTGAGATTGGCAGCACGGGCAAGCCTGCCGGCCGATTTCTCAGCCGGCAGGCTCGTTCTTCTTAATCCACGAATCTGTCAATCCGCGAATCTGCGAATGGTGCGTCAGAACCCGAGACGCAGTCCGATCTGCGACTGGCGCGGGAAGCCGGTGCCGCCCTGCAAGCCGGTCAGGCGCAGGAATTCACTGAGTCTGGCGACGATTGCCGTCCGGGTTGGTGAAGTTCGCCCGATCGGTGACGTTGAACGTCTCGCAGAAGATGTCCAGCGTGCGGCGTGCGCCGAGCCTCGCGCGGTAGCCGACGCGCATGTCGATCTGCATGAAGCCCGGACCGACGTGCGCCGTTCCGTCCGCCTTCGCTTACGACATCGCGCAGCACGTAGGGTTCCGCTGCCGGGAACGGGTTATAGGTGCCGGCCGGCAGCGGCGCGAAGTTGATGCGATTGCGATCGGAGTCGAGCGTGTCGTCCTGAATGGTGAACGGCGTGCCGGTCATCGCGCGCAGCGTGCCGCTGACCGTCACGCCGCGTGTCTTCGGAATTTCCACGCGCCCGCTCAGCGTGAAGTTGTGCGTGCGGTCGGTTCCCGCTACCGCGTCATATTCGTCCGAGATGCAGATCGGCCAGCGTCTGCAGCTGCGGCGTGTCGCCCTGGCCGGCCGTGATGCCGCGTGAGTAGCCGAACGAGTACGCGGCACGAGCGCTGAAGTTGTGCGAGTATCGCTTTTCGACCGACACGTTCAGCGCATCGTAGTCGCTGTACCCGTACTGCGTGGTGATGAGCCGAACCGTCGTCGTTGGCGGTATAGCGCGCCTCTCCCGGTGCGAGGCTTGGCACCAGCACGCCGAACGGATCCGGCGCGGGATCCTGACGCGGGCCGTCGCGAACGTCGTTCGTCCCGAGCGCGATGTTCAGGTTCGGGTTGAAGAACATGTCCCGGCCGTTCATCCGCACGTAGTCGACCGACGCGGACACGCCCTGGAAGATCTCGCGCTCGTAGCCGACGCTGACCTGATGGAAATACGGCTGCTGGCGATCGGGATCGTCCCAGCTGACCGTGCCGCCGACGTTACGCACCGTCGATCCGGGCGGGATACAGCGCATTGAGAATGTTGCGCTGCGCCTGGCTCAGCGATCTGGAGCTGAGTGACCTGCAGCATCGGGTCGGTCGGGAACGTGCCGTTCCGGGGACCGAGATCCGGACCGGCGACGGGGAAGTTCGCCGTGAACGACGGCGAGTACTTGTAGTCGGTCAGGAAGTTGTCCACGGTTCCGAGCAGCGTTCTGTCGTAGAACATGCCGTAGCCGGCGCGAATGACCGATTTGCTCTGGCCATCCGGGTTCCAGACGATGCCCATGCGCGGCGCGATGTTGCCCTTGTCGATCGGGGCCTTGGTCAGCCGCGGATCGCCGAGCGGCTTCGGATCGTACGGGAACACTTCGAGGTCGTACCGCACGCCGGCG
This sequence comes from Vicinamibacterales bacterium, assembly GCA_963761975.1. Classification (GTDB taxonomy): domain Bacteria; phylum Acidobacteriota; class Vicinamibacteria; order Vicinamibacterales; family JAMQPK01; genus JAMQPK01. The sequence goes on along the minus strand of CAVXIR010000004.1, from coordinate 1,805,691 downwards.
CTCAGCGTGAGGCCCGGCTTGATCTGCCACTTGTCCTGGGCGAACAGCTCGCCGACGTGCATGATCATCTCGTAGTCGAGCGCGCCCGGGAGCGCGGATGGTGAAACGCTCCGGGAAACGTTCTGGGGTTGTTGGCGTTGAACTCGGGGTCGCCCGTGCCCCGGAACTGATAGGTGCCCTGCAGGTTGCCCCACGCCGGGTTGCTCAGCCAGATGTGCGAGTAGCGCGCGCCGAACTTCAGGTCGTGACGCCCCTTCGCTTCGGGGATGAACCAGGAGAACGTGTTGTCGATCGAATGGCCTCTCTGGATGGAGTAGTCCATCGTGCCGTTCGACTGGATGTCGAACGTGTCGTAGTCGAGGATCGGGCCGGCCGATTCGACGATGTCCGCGCCCGCGCCATCCGGACACGGCACGCATCGCGCGTATTCGGGCTTCAGCGCTCGCCACGCCGGATTGGCGTGCACGGTGTCTTCGAGCACGAGACCGTAGCGCACAGTGTTGACCTTCGTGTCCGACAGCACCGACGTCAGCGTGCCGACGAGCGTCTGATCCAGGTCGGTCTCGTCACCGTAGCTCGTCAACGTCTCCTGGGTGCCGTCGAGCCGGTTGAACTGCGGCGCGCTCTCGCGCAGCCAGCGGAACGCCCACGTGTGCTTCGCGCTCAGCTGATGGTCGAGGCGCCACAGCGTGTTCCACGCCGATTCTTCGCTCGCCGTCGCGAAGTTGAGCGACGGGCGGGCCTGGAAGGTGTTGCTGAAATTGCGATTGATGTAGAGCCGCTCGAGGCTCCCGAAGAAGTGCAGTTTGTTCCGGACGATCGGACCGCCGATGGTGCCGCCCCACTCTTTCTTGCCGACGTCCGGCTTCGGCGCGCCGATGGCCTTCGCGAAGAAGTCCCGGTTGGTCATCGCCTTGCTCGTATAGAAATTGAAGGCGGAGCCCGGTGAACTGATTCGTGCCCGACTTGGTGACCGCGTTGATGACCGCGCCGGACGCGCGTCCCCACTCTGCGTCGAACTGGTTGGTGAGAATCTGCACTTCCTGAATCGATTCGTTCGACGCGCGGGTCTGGCCGCCGACGTTCGATCCGCGCTGCTCGTCGGTGTTGTTCGCGCCGTCGAACACGATGTTGTTGGCCGCGGTCGGCTGACCGTTGGCCTGGAAGCTGTCGTTCAGGAACTCGGCGCTGGGGATGAACACCGTGCCGGGCACGTTGCCCGACAAAGGCCATGTAGTTGCGGCTGGCCGATGGCAGCTCGTTCAGCTCGGTCCGCCGAGATGTGACCGCCGACTGCCGCGGTCGTCACGTCGACCAGCGGCGCTTCGCCGGTGACGGTGAGCGTCTCGGCGAGTCCGCCGACTTCCATCGGCAGGTCGAGCGTCGTGGTCTGACCGACCGTGAGCGTGATGCCGCGTCGATCGAGCGCCTTGAAGCCTTCGAGTTTCGCGGAAATGCGATAGCGGCCCGGCACCATCTGCGAGGCGAAATAGCTGCCTTCGGCGGTGCTGGTGATTTCGCGCACGACGCCCGTGTCTTCGTTCGTGATGACGATGGTGACGCCTGGCAGCGCGCCGCCTTGCGCGTCGGTGATTTTGCCGCCGATTTGCGCTGTTCCCTGCTGGGCGAGTGCTGGCGCGGCCGCGCACAGCAACAAGCAGAGAATAGCCCCAGAACCAGTCTTCGCATCTGCCCCTCCTCAGCGAACTCCGAGGTTGAACGTCGAGACCCATGGGTACGCCGCCGGTTAAGAACCGCTGCCCGAGATAAATCGATTGTGGATTCGATCGGTAAATCATGCCGCTGAGACTAGATTGCAACTTCAAGGGGATTCCAGACGATCTCGGCGCGTTGCGCGAACTGAAACCAAGTTTCCGGATTTAATCCAAGAAGCTGGAACTCAAACTAAGGAAAAGACGGGAGGAAATGTCGGGCAATTTGCGATTCGCAGATGGCAATGCATGGAAGCGCGAAAACGAACATCGAATTTGTGGCCTGCGGGATGCGCGCTTCGGGGATCGTATCGGTCACGATGGCGCTCGCCCACGCTCCTCCGCCCGTGCCCACCGGCACGGCGATGTACTGCTTGCCGTTCACCGCGTAGGTGATCGGGAATCCCTGCACCAGCGTCGGCATGCGCGGGCTCGTGTAGAGAATCTTTCCGGTCGCGGCGTCGTAGATGCGGAAATAGCGATCCCAGTGTCCCTCGAGCACCAGACCGTCGCCCATCGTCAGCGCTGCCGTATTCGGCGGCGTGCGCGTGCGATGGCGCCAGAGGATCTTCCCGTTGACGTCCATGGCGAGCAATTCGCCAAGCCCGTCGGGGCTTTCCGGATGCATCAGGTTGATGCGCCGCACCGGCCCCGATGCCGCCGCCGCCTTCTACCAGCTTGACCGGACCGAACGTGCCGTCTTCGCATGTCAGATTCAGCGGGATGTAGAACGCGCGCGTCGCCGGGTGATACGCCATCGCGCGCAGGCTCTTGAAGCCCGCCGGTGCTCGGGCAGAAGCGGAATTCCACGCCTTCCTTCGGGATCGTGTTGGCGCGGTACGCGGCGCGGCCGGTCTTCGGATCGACGTCGATGAGCGTCTGGTATCCGGGATCGTGCGCGGCGACGAATTTGCCGGTCTTGCGATCGAGTTCCCAGAGGATCGCCAGCTTGCCCATCGAGAACACCGACGAGCGGCCGTTGACGTCCACGAGCACGCGTTCGAAGACTTCATCCATGTCGTGTGTTTCGCCGGGAAGGTGCTGGAAGTACCACATCATCTTGCCGGTCCTCGGATCGAGCGCGAGCGTGCTGTTGGTGTAAAGTGCGTCGCCGGCCGTGCCGCGCTGGAACTGCGCCCACGGCTTGGCCTGCGCCGTGCCCCAGTAGACCAGGTTGGTGCGCCGGATCGTAGCTACCGGTAATCCAGCGCGTCGCCGCCCGCACGGAACATCAGCGGCTGATTGTCCCAGGTCTCGCCGCCAGGCTCGCCAGGACGCGCGATGGTCGACGTGCGCCACAGCTCTTTGCCGGTTTGCGCGTCGTGCCCGAGGATGTAACAGACGTCGTTCTTGAATCGCTGGCATCCGGTGACGCGACGTAATGATCACGCCTTTAACGGCGAGCGCACCCGCCGTGTACGTGTAACCCAGCTTCGGATCGATCACCTGCGTGTCCCACACCACGCTCGCCGTTGCGCGCGTTGAGCGCGATGAGCCGCGCGTCGCCGGTCGTCACGTAAATCTTGTCGCCGTAGATCGCGATGTTGCGCGTCGGCGTGTTGCGCACGTTGCCGTTGCCCTCGGCCGGCTGCCGGCGCACGGAACTCCCACAGGAAATCGCCGTTGGTGGCATCGATCGCCTGGGCGCCGCCGCCGGGCGTCGGCAGGAACATCACGCCGTCGTGCACGAGCGGTGTCGGCTGATGCTCGCCCGGCCGGCATGCCCCACGACCAGGCGAGCTTCAACTGGCCGACGTTGTTCTTGTTGATCTGCTTCAGCGGACTGTAGCCGGTGCCGTCGTAGGTGCGGCGCCAGTTGATCCACTCGCCGGGATCGGGCTTCTCGAGCATCGCGTCGGTGACGGGACGGTACTGTGCGATTCGCCAATGCCGATATTGCGAACCTGCCGCTGCACCTGGGCCGCGAGTCCACCGCTGAAGGCTCACGAAACATGCAGCCGCCACCAGTGCCGCCGATATGAGTATTCGTGGTACGTGTCATATAGCGCTCTGTTTTTACCGTTTACTTCTTACTTCTTACTTTCTACTTTTTACTTTCTGGAAGTCCCAAAAGCTTATTATGGTTGGCGATGGTGCGAAACGTCATCATCTATTCTGATCGCTTCTGCGCGCCGCAGCAAATCTGCGATGCTGCGCACAGGCAGCATGGCGCCGGGGACGCGATTCGTGGCGCTGCGCGCCGGGGCCAATCTGGTTGGAAACACGCTACCGGGTTCGCGACCGCAAGCCCGAGCCCGGCGCTGGCGGCTCGGTTGGCGCATTTCTGTCGCAGACCTGGGCGCTGGAGTTCGAGACCTGGATGCGGGCGTCGAATCCGGCGGCGCCCCGCGGCACCGCGAAACGCTTTACAGTTTGAGTGTCGTGCGGTTGCTGACGGCCGGTGGGTTGCAGCCATACATGCTCGGTGGTCTCACGTTGCTGAGCGCGGATGCCGGTGAGCTGCAAGTGCAGGTGGGCGTCGGCGCGCAATTTCCCGTGCGCCGCCGCTTCGCCGTATGTCCGTCGACCTGCGCGGTAACGGCGGCGGCGCGACGATGATCGTGCGGCCGACCGTGGCGCTGATTTACCACTTTCGCTAGATTTTCGCAGTCACGCCCGCGCCACCTCTTCGTCGTCACAACGCAGAGACGCCAAGACGCGAAGGCTTTGGGGTCGAAATCCAAAGCACTTTGCGGCTTTGCGCCTTGGCGTTGAGACATGGCCGTCATGAAACCCTGTTCGGCTATAAGATTCCCGCATGGCGAGACAACTGATTTCTACCGGCAGCAAATGGGAACCGATCATCGGCTACTCGCGTGCAGTGCGCATCGGCAGTCAGGTGTGGGTGTCGGGCACGACGGCCACGGGCGCGAACGGCGAGATCGTCGGTCCTGACGATCCCTATCAACAGACGATCCAGACGCTCAAGAACATCGAATCGGCGCTCACGCGGGCGGGTGCGTCCATGAAGGACGTGGTCCGTACGCGCATGTATGTGGTCGACATCGCCGCAAATTGGGAGAAAGTCGGCCGGGCGCATGGTGAGTATTTCCTCGAAACGCGCCCTGCGACCGCCATGGTCGAAGTGCCCCGGCTGATCGACCGGCAGATGCTCATCGAAATCGAGGCGGAGGCATACGTCGAACAATAGGGGTTCGTGGAGTTCGTCGGGTTCGTGGAGTTCGCAAAGGTTCGTGGAGTTCGTAAGGTTCGTGTGGTTCGTAAGGTTCGTCGGGTTCGAGTGCGGCGCGCAAAAGTGTCTGGACGAACCTACGAACCTAACGAACCTTACGAACTCCACGAACCTGACGAACCCACGAACCGTTACCTATTCAGGTATTGCCGGCGCAGGCGCTCCGGAAACTTCTCAACGGCATACCGCAACATCGTCCGCGGCATGGTCGGTGCGTGCAGGCGAAGGAAACGCTCTTCGGCGGCGCGATCGCGGTTGCCGATTTCTCTCAACATCCAGCCGACGGCCTTGTGAATCAGATCGTGCTCATCGCCAACGCAGCAGCCCGGCGATCGCAAGCGCGTCGGTGAAATCGCCTTTCCTGATGTAGTGGCAGGTCGCGATCATCGCAATTCGCCGTTCCCACACCGAGCGGGATCGCGCCAGGCGGCGGAGGATTGAACGATTGCCGTGCTCGAGCTGCGCGCCGACGATTTGAGCGGCCGACGAGTCGACCAGATCCCAGTTGTTGATCCAGCGTGTGTGCCGCAGGTACATCTGATAAGTCAGGCGGCGCGTCCGCTCGTCTCCGCGAGCGTATTGGCGGACGAGAATGAGGAGCGCAAGAAGCCGTTCCTCGTGCCATCGCGATGTGAGAAGATGGCGACCCCTTTCAGCGGAAGATTCGTGATAGGCTGCGCGCGATCGCGCGTAGTTGAGGAACCGTGACGCCGAGGAAACCAATCCCCTTCGCCGTATTCGCCGGGGCCCGTCTTGAAGAACCACTTACTGATCTGCGCCCGGTCAGCGCTCGCGACGTTGTGAAGGTCTCGCCGGACCTTACGAACCATCGAAACGCCGCCAGCCTCTTGAGCGCGCGAACGCGCTCGGAACGATCGACACGCGCGCGATCGACGGCCCGTCTGAGCACATCGATCGTCCGGTCGTAGGTCGGGCGATCGACCGGGAAGGGAATGCCGTCTTTGCCGCCATGCGCGAAGGCGAAACGCGCGGGATCGCGCGTGCTCGCGCGGGTGCCGTAGATCAGCTCAGACGCCAGCGCCAGGGCGCGCAGTGTTCTGGGCCCGACACCTTCAATTCCGAGCAGCGTCTCGAAATCTTCGGGCGCGCGCTCGTATGTCTTCAGCAGAATCTTTGCGAGGTACCGCGAGTCGACGTCCAGTTCCGGAAACAGCAGGTGCCGTGCGGGCAGTCGAAGATCGGGTATCTTTTCAATGGCGCGCAGCGCCGTCTCCGGAGGGAGACCGGCGAGCTCCGCGCTCGCGCGACGAACATCGCGGCTTTCGCTCGCGACGAGATTCAACGTCTCGCCGCGCACGTCGCAGCAGACGGCGTCGTGCGGTTCGTCGACGAAGCTCGTCACGTGCTCTGACAGCCAGTGATAGCGCCTGGCCGTCGACGTTGCGTCGTTCATGCCTTGCTGGACGACCGACCATTCGCCGGATGCGGTAAAGAGGAAGACGTGGTGGTATAGCTGATACCCATCCTGAACCGCCGCATTGTCGACCTTGGCGGCCGTCCGGCTGGCGTGCACGAGGACGTTCGCGTCGCTTCCCAGCCGGTCGCAGACATCGACGATCTGTATGGGACTCTTCTTCGAGGCGGCACCTTTTCCTCCTGCGGCGAAGAGCCCCCATTCCGGTCCGGCCCCGCGCAGCGACTCTTTGACGGCGCCGCACACGGTGGTCGTCACGCCGCTGGAGTGCCAGTCGAAGCCCAGCACGCAGCCAAATGCTTGAAACCAGAACGGATCGGACATGCGGCGCAGTACCTCGAGTGCGCCGTACTCCTGGACGATGTGGGCGAGGACTTCGCGGGAGAGGAGGACCATGCGGGAGAAGAGCCACGGAGGGGCCTTGCCGCCGTGCAGGGGAAGTGAGGCGTAGCCGGTTCTCTTTCCCAGCGTCACAGTTCGATTTTATGCGACACTATGGGCGCTGTTGCAGAAGTGAGAAACGTAAGAAGAGACGGAGTCGGCCCCCCGCAATATAGTTGGAAATGGCGTAACGCTAGGTGAGACCGCCGCAATAACGCCGAGCGGCCAGCGGCCGCGAGGTACAGGTCGTTGGGGGTGGTGGGGCCCCGCGACAAATCAAGCGAGGAGATTTGATGGCCAAGACAGCGAAGAAGAAAACCGCCCGGAAAGCGAACGCCGCTTTCATGAAGCCCATGAATCCAAGCAAGGATCTCGGTGCCGTGATCGGCGACAAACCGATGCCGCGCACGGAAGTGACCAAGAAGCTCTGGGCGTACATCAAGAAGAATGGCCTGCAGGATTCGAAGAACAAGCGCAACATCAACGCTGACGACAAGCTGAAGGCGGTGTTCGGCGGCAAGAAGACCGTCAGCATGTTCGAAATGACCAAGCTGGTCAGCAAGCACCTGAAGTAATCGCCCACGCGGGTGATAGGTGGTCGTGCGATCACCTATCACTCAGGCACATGTTTATCGGGCACTTTGCCCTCGGCTATGCGGCGAAGCGATGGGTGCCGCAATTGTCGCTCGGTGTGCTCTTCGGCGCCGCACTCTTCGCCGATCTGCTCTGGCCGGTGCTCGTCGCCTTCGGCATCGAGCACGTTCGCATCGTGCCGGGGATCACGCCCTCGACGCCTCTCGAGTTCATCAGCTACCCGTATTCCCATTCACTGGTCGCACTCATTCTGTGGGGGACGCTTGCCGGTTGGATGTGCCGGCGTTCCGCCTCCGCCGAGGCTTCGGCGGACAGGCCGCCCGACAGCGGTCGCGCCTTCCTCGTCGTGCTCGTGCTGGTGGTGAGCCATTGGGTGCTCGACTTCGTGACGCACATTCCCGACTTGCCGATCTATCCCGGCAGTCCGAAGTACGGGCTCGGGCTGTGGAACTCGGTGGTGGGCACGTTCGTTGTAGAAATCGTGATGTTCGCGATCGGCGTCTCCATCTACGTGCGCGCGACAAGAGCGACGGACGGGATTGGAAAATGGGCGTTTGTGGGTGTAACCGGATTTCTGCTGATCGGGTTTCTCGTCAACGCAAACGGCACGCCGCCACCGTCGGTGACCGCGCTGTGGGTGATGGCGCTGGTGCTCGGCTGTTTGACGCTGGCGCTGGCGTGGTGGGCGGACAAGCACAGACTGGCCAGGTAAGCTATCAGCGACCGGCGACCAGCTGATCGGCTACGAGCTACCAGCTACCGGCTACCGGCTAGAGAAGGCACACATGGCCACAGTAACTCCCGCCGAAACCGCGCACGCGTCAATCTGGGAAGATTTCATCGACATTTTCTACGCGCCGTCCGCCGTGTTCCTCCGGCGCGAGCACGGCAGTGTCTTCATCCCGCTGCTGGTCGTGACGGTGCTGACCGGCGCGACTTTCTATCTCAACAGCGGAGCTCTGCAGCCGCTGTTTGACGCGGAGTTCGATCGTCAAATGGCCGCCGCGATGCGCGACAATCCGAAAATTTCACCCGAAGTGATCGAAAACATGCGCGGGTTCGCGTCGCGCGTCGGTCAGCTCGGCGTGTTTGTTTTCCTGCCGATCGGCATGTTTTGCGTCGGCTTGGCCACGTGGATGGCTGGCAAGTTGGTGGACGCGAAAGAGTCGCTCCACACAGCGCTGGTCGTGGCGGCATATGCCTTTACGCCGCGCGTGCTCGAGGGGGTTATCAACGGCCTGCAGGCGCTCGTCCTCGATCCGACCCAGTTCGACGGCCGCTTTCGCATCACGTTCGGTCCCGGCCGCTTCCTCGACCCTGACACGGCCTCGCCGCTGCTGATTGCCGTTGTGGGCAGGCTGGATCTGTTCACGTTGTGGATTACGGTGCTCGTCGCGATCGGTCTCTCGGTAACCGGCCGCATTCCTCTCCGTCGCGCGGCGATTGCCGCCGCCGTCGTGTGGCTCGTCGGCGGCCTGCCGCTGATCCTCCAAGCGATCCGGACGATGTAGAAGGCTCAGAGATCTAGAGATCTAGAGATCGAGAGATCTGGAGATCTGAAGATCTTAGATCCGTAGATCTAGAGATCTATTGGGTTGTCAGATGAGTCCATCCAAATCCGGCAGGCGGCGTTCGTACTCTTCCTCCATGAGAGGGCTGGACAGGAGAAAATCGGCCGTTGCGCGATTGCACGCAATCGGCACGTTGTAGACGACCGCGAGGCGGAGAAGCGCCTTGACGTCGACATCGTGCGGATGGGGAGCGAGCGGATCCCAGAAAAAGATGATGAAGTCGATCCGGCCCTCGGCCACGCCGGCACCGACCTGCTGATCGCCGCCCAGCGGACCGCTGCGAAAGCGATGCACCGTCAGACCCAGCTCGGCGGCGATCATGCCGCCGGTCGTTCCCGTTGCAAACAGATCGTGACGGCCGAGCGTGCCGCGGTTGTAGGTGGCCCATTCGAGGATGTCGGCCTTGAGGTTGTCGTGGGCGATCAGCGCGATCCGCTTGCGCCGCGCGGTGGTGATCGATCGGAAAGGCATGGGATGATGAATCTGAAATAAATCTAGAACTAAATTAGATCTAGAATTCCAGATTCCAGATCTATGCCGACCGTTATCCCCGCACCGTCTGTGATTCAAGCTGCAGGTCATCCGCCCAAGCGCATCGAAGAGTACGCCGGGCGCGTCAATTCGGGTCACGCACACGTCAGCGTCGCACGGATGCAGTCACCGTCCGGTTGGACGGAGCCCGGCCAACGGCCAGAGTTCGAGGAGATCACCGTCGTGCTTCGAGGGATGGTTCGGGTCGAGCACGCGCAAGGCGTCGCCGATGTGCACGCCGGCCAGGCGGTGGTCACGCATCCGGGCGAGTGGGTCCGTTACAGCTCGCCGGGCCCCGAAGGCGCGGAGTATGTTGCGATATGTTTGCCTGCGTTTTCGCTGGAAACAGTCCATCGGGATAGCTGAAGGTGGAATCTCGAATTGCCACATTTTCAATTGACAATTGCCATATTGATTGACCATTGCCAAGGATGGCCAATCGACAATCAATCGACGATTGCCAATTGAGAATGTGGCAATGCCTGAATGTAGAGTGATGCCTATCGCAGAGTCGATTCTCCCGGAATTTGACCACGAGACGGCGACCACACGCACCCTGCTCGAGCGTGTGCCAGAGGCCATTGCCAGCTGGAAGCCGCACGACAAGTCGATGTCGCTCGGACAGCTGGCGATGCACATCGCGAACATTCCCGTGTGGGCGTCGGTGACGCTCGAGCGCAAGGATTTCGATACGAATCCGCCCGATGGCCAGCGCATCGTGAGCCCACCCTTCGTCTCGTCGTTACAGTTGCTGCGGGCCTATGACGTCAACGTGGGAACTGCCCGCGCGCTCGTCGCGCGCACCTCGGACGGCGAGTTCATGGTGCAGTGGACGCTGAAGAGCGGCGGCAAGACCCTGTACAGCATGCCGCGCGTCGCCATCTTCCGCTCGTTTGTGTTGAACCACGCGGTGCACCATCGCGGACAGCTGAGCGTTTATCTGCGGCTGCTCGACGTGCCGCATTCCGAACATTTACGGACCTACGGCGGACACGCAGTCGCTGATTTCATGTCTCAACGCAAAGACGCGAAGACGCAGAGATTGTCATGTCAAGAGAATGCTTCGCGCGCTTGGCGCCTTTGCGTTGAGACTACCGTTCGCTTAAGAGCGCACGGAGGACGAAACCGACGTTCGCGGGACGTTCACCGAGGCGTCGCATGAAGTACGGAAACCACTCCCTGCCGAACGGCACATATACCCTCATGCGATAGCCGTCATCACGCAGCTTCTTCTGAAGATCGCGTCGAATGCCGTAAAGCATCTGGAATTCGTAGGCCTCCGATCCGATTCGGTCGATCCGCAGCGAAACGTTTCACCTGATTCAGGATGTCCTCGTCGTGTGTCGCGATGGCGGGGTACGTGCCTTCTGTCAGCAGCCGCCTCGCGAGCCGCATGTATGCCGCGTCGACATCTGACTTGAGCTGATAGGCGACCGTCCTGGGCTCGCGGTACGCGCCCTTCACGAGCCTGATCCGCGCGCCCAGCGCGTTCATCCGCTCGAAATCCTGCTCGGTGCGGTACAGGCACGATCTGCAGGACGACCCCGACATTGTTGCTGCCCGAGTTTCCAGACGGTCTCGAAGATGGCCAGCGTCGGATCCGTGTGGACGGAGCTCTCCATGTCGATCCTCACGAAAAACCCGCATCGGCCGGCCGCGGTCAGAATCCTCCGCAGGTTGTCGACGCAGATCGCGCGATCAACGTCGAGGCCCAGCTGCGTCAGCTTGAGCGACAGGTTCCGCTCTACGCCGGCCCGATCCACGGCCTCGATGAGGCTCAGATATTCGCGCGTGGCGGTTTCGGCGGCTGCCAGCGACGTGACGCTCTCGCCGAGATAGTCCAGGTGCTGTGCAGTCCCCGCGCCTCAATGGTGCGAACCGCGGCGATGGCATCATCGACCGTCTCTCCGGCGATGAAGCGCCGCGCGAAGGCGTGAGGGCCCGCGATACCGTACCGCGACGCCAGCTTTTTCAGTGTTCGGCTGTAGGAGAGCGTCTGGAAAAAGGCCTTGGACGCGGCATCGAGCATCAGTGCGTGCGGCTGGACCCGGAGGTGAGCAGGTGTTCGATGCTGCGGGCGTAATATCTGAGCACGTTGCGGTCGCGGACGCGGAAGCGGCCGCGATCGAACACCACGATGCCGCGTGCCTCGAGCGGTTCCGCCGCTTCCTCGACGGCCTGCCGTCCGCTCGAGACACCCAGATTCGCCCCGACCGCCCGTAACGTTTCAATCACCGCTTCTGCGCGGGATTCGAGATCGCGCTTGCTGATTGACGGCCGCATCGCCGTGGCCACCACGGAGGTCGGCAAGACTTTCACCCGCTTGCCAATCGCGTCGCGCGTCAGCTTCGCGAGCTCCAACACGTCGCGCCGCGATTCGGGATCCCAGCCGTCGAGCGGAATCGGCCGGCCGAACGTGACAAACGCGCGGGAGCGATATCCGACTGCATATCGCACCATTTCGGCGAGCTCGCGCGCGAACGTCCGCTGGCTCCGTTTCACTCGCTGCCTGGCCAGAATGTGATCCTCGAGCACCAGGTCGTAGGCGATCGCCGTCGGCACGATCGTCAGCCCCGGCGTTCCCGACAGGAGCGCCGCATGCAGCAATCCCGTTTTCGGGCGCTTCAGCTCGCCGCTGTAGCTGCGGCCGCCTTCCGGATAAAACAGAAGGTCCTGCGTGCGCAGCAGCTCGGCCACATAGGCCTTGAGTGTGATGAGGTAGGCAGGATCTTTGGTGTTGCGCCGAATCGGAATCGCGCCCGTGACGTGCTTGTGGATCAGCCCGAGCGGACCGCCGAACAGGTTGATGCCGGCGGCGATGATCGGCGGCCTCACCCCGTTGTCGTCCAGGACGAGCGGCTCGACGAGATAATCGGTGTGGCTCCTGTGATTCGACGCGTAAATGACCCGGCCGGCGCGTGTGGCGGTCTCGACGATCTCGAGATGCTCGACGCGCCGCTCGATTTTCCGAAGAATCGGGTACAGCGGGTGCTTGAGCGCGCGATAGAACGGATATCGCTGCGTCGTTTTGAGCTCTTCGAGGTAGGCGAAGACCCGTTCGCGCCCGTCAGAACCCCCGTGCGCGCTGCGGAGATATCGCACCACGTCCTCGCGAGCGAGGACAGCCTGGGCGAGATCGTCAGGAATCATGAAGTGCCTGCACTATAGCATGCGCGAACTCGGTGGTTGACGCTTTCCCGCCAAGATCCCGTGTAGTTCGCTCGGGTGTGTGCCAGCACGGCGAACAGCGCAGCTTCGATGCGCCTGGCTGCTGCCGATTCACCGATGTGGTCGAGCATCAGCAGCGCCGAGCGCAGAAGGGCCGTGGGGTTGGCGATGTTCCTGCCTGCGATATCGGGCGCGCTGCCGTGCACAGCTTCGAACACTCCGATGCTTCTCGCCGAGGTTGGCCGCGCCAACGGTGCCCAGACCGCCGACGAGTCCCGCGCACAAATCCGAGACGATGTCGCCGTACAGGTTCGGAAGGAGCAGCACGTCGAACGTCTCAGGCTTCATCACGAGGTTCATGCAGGCGGCATCGACGATTTGTTCGTCGTAGCCGATCCCCGGATATTCGGCAGCCACCGTGCGAGCACAACGAATGAAGAGGCCATCGCTCATCTTCATGATGTTCGCCTTGTGGATCGACGTGACGCGCTTACGTCCCATCCGTTTCGCGTACTCGAACGCAAACCGCGCGATGCGCGTCGAGGCGCGCTCGGTGATGATCTTGAGGCTCTCCACCACGCCGGGGACGACTTCGTGCTCGAGACCCGAGTACAGGTCTTCGGTGTTTTCCCGCATGATGACGAGATCGACGTGTTCGAACCGCGACCGGACGTGCGGCAGGTTCGACACGGGTCGAAGGTTTGCGTACAGGTCCAGCGCCTTGCGCAGGCCGACGTTGACGCTCGTAAAGCCCGCGCCGACTGGTGTCGTGACCGGACCTTTCAGCGCGACCTTGTTTCGCCGAATCGAGCCGATCAGCTCCTCGGGGAGCGGCGTGCCGTGCGATTCGACCGCCCGCACGCCGGCGTCGAGACGCTCCCACGTGATCTCGACGCCGGATGCCTCGATGATGGCGACGACCGCCGCGGTGACTTCCGGACCGATGCCGTCGCCGGGAATGAGCGTGACAGTGTGCGATGTGCTCATGCCGCTCGCGTGCCGTCGCGTGCTTCCCAGAAGAGAAGGGCCAGCCCGCCAACCGCCGTCAGGCCGAGGAGATTGATGGAAAGGGCTCGAAGCTGGAGCCCTGCGTAGAGTGTGATTGCGAACATGCCGAGCGCCACAGTGACGCGGGCAAAGAACCCTGATGGGCGCGGTCCAAGCAGCGCCATGCCGAACAAGGTCGCCAGCACGAGCGCACCGGAGATATACGAAGTGAGAAAAAAACGCCGCAGCGACGTGTCTGTTACGGGCGAGACGATCGCCCCGATCATGATGATCCCGCCGAACCAGATAGACAGTGCCAATACATACACGTACCGCAGCGCGACCACGCGTCATTATAATGACGCAGAGGTTTGCCGGTAACTGGCCGTTGAGCGACGATCTGCGCAAAAGTGTGAACGGTGAACGGCGGCGGCAAAACGATGAACGTCATGTCGGGACACATCGTATGGCACGAATGGGCGCCGCTCGCGTTCAGACAGGCGGCTGAGAAGCACCGGCCAGTGTTGTTGTCGATCGTGACGGCCTGGTCGGACGAGTGCGCGGCTATGGATCGTACCGACGTTCGCGCACCCCGATGTCGTCGGTCTCGTTGAAGCGCGATTCGTGCCTGTGCGCGTCGATGCCGATCGGCGTCCCGATCTGAACGATCGGTACAACCTCGGCGGCTGGCCGACGACCGTCTTCCTGACAAGCGGCGCGGATGTTTTGAGTGGCGGCACCTATTTCGATCGGTCGAGCATGATCGCGACGCTTGGCCACGTCGCTGACGCGTACCGCGATCGCGCCGACGAGCTCGCCGCCCGCGCTTCGTCAGCACGCCGCGCTTCGACAATAGGTCACGCGTCACTGGTGGGTGGCGCGTCGGCAGTACGTGGTGTCCGCCTTCAGCCAGACCGTGATCCCATCGACTATTTCCGTTCCCTTCTCATCGAGCGGTACGATCCGCTTCACGGCGGCTTCGGTTCTGCTGCGAAGCTTCCACATCCCTATGCGCTGCTCTTCGCCTTGTCGCTGGCTGGAGACGGCGATACCGAGCTCAGAGGCATCGTCGAGCTCACGCTCGATCGTATGTCTGCCCTCTGGGATTCATCATCCGGAGGATTTTTCCGCTACGCGGATAGCGCCGACTGGAGCTACCCCGGAACGGAGAAGACGCTCGAAGACAACGCGGCCCTACTTCACGTTTATGTCGAAGCCGCGCTCGAGCTGCGCGCAGAACGATATCGCGAGCGCGCCGGCGACATCGCGCGCTGGATCCGGACCGTGATGACCGATCAAAACGAGGGAGGATTTTTCAACGCGAGCTCGTCTCGAATGATTGACAAGATGATGTATGTCGATCGCAACGCGATGATGGTGGGCGCGCTCCTTCGCGCGGCCGCACTCTTCGACGATGTGTGGCTCCGGGATGTGGCGTTGAAAGCCCTCGAAGCTGTCGTGGTTCCCGGGTACAAACCCGGCGATGGTGTAGGCCATGTCTCGCCCGGCGAAAGCGGGGCGGTGCGGGGCCTGCTGACCGACCAGATTCACGTCGCCTCCGCGTTGATTTGGGCGCATGCGGCGACAGGGCAGCTGCCGTATTCGATGCTGGCGGCGGAAGTGTTGCAATTTGCGGTGCGAACCATGTGGGACGATCGATTCGGGCAGTTTCGCGATCGGGTGGAGTCAGACGATCCGCTGCTGCCGTTCGAGCTCAACTGCCATGCGGCCTGCGCGTTCGATCGGCTCGCCGTGCTCACGGGTGATCGTGCGCATCAGGATCGCGCGCACGCCATTCTGCGATCGCTGGCCGGTGAGTACGCAGAACGGGATCTGTTCGGGACTCCATATGCGCTGGCGGTTCGGGAAGTCTTGCAGCGGCGCCCGCCATCGGGATTGGAGTTGTCCGCAGTGGATTGGCACCTCGGTGATTCATGATCAATTTTAATAGACGAAGCTTCTTGACCACGTCAATTGCGTCGCTGGGGCTCGGGGCCGTCGCCAGCGAATGGTTGGCAGCGTTTGCCCAGTCATCCGCGACCGCCAAGCCGCAGCGAATCGACATCCATCACCATTTCGCGCCACCGGCATGGATCGCGGAGGTCAAGGGCCGGCCGCTGCTCCAACCCGCGAACAGCAATTGGACGCCCGCGAAGTCGATTGAAGATATGGACCGAGGCGGCGTCGCCGCAGCGGTGGTGTCCATCACTAATCCGGGCTTGTGGTTCGGCGACGCGGCGGTCACGCGCCGTCTCGCCCGAGCGTGTAACGAGTACGGCGCGAAACTGGTGCAGGACCATCCGACGCGGTTCGGCTTGTTCGCGGCCATGCCACTACCCGACGTCGATGACACGTTGAAAGAGATCGAGTACGCCTACGACACACTCAAGGTCGACGGCATCGCCCTGCTGACCAGCTACGGCGATACCTGGCTGGGCAATTCCGCTTACAGGGCAGTGATGGAGGAGCTCAACCGGCGTAAGGCGATCGTCCACGTCCACCCGACTGCCGCCAACTGCTGCAGAAACCTGAGCTACGGGGTGGCGCCGGGGACCATCGAGTACGGAACCGACACGACCCGCGCGATCATCGGTGTGACGTTCAGCGGCGATGCCGCACGTTTCCCCGACATCCGCTTCATTTGGTCGCACGCGGGCGGCTCGGCACCGTTTCTGGCAGGACGCATCGACGGCGGTTCGCGCAACGCCGCGGATCGCATGCCCGATGGGTTCATCCACGAGGCGAAGAAGTTCTACTACGACACGGCAGGCGCCACCAACCGTGGCGCACTCGCGTCTCTATTGCAGCTCGTCACCTCGTCGCAGGTGTTGTTCGGGACCGACTTTCCGCCCGGAGGAAGCAGTCTGGAGATCGCCAAGGCACTGGCGGAGGTTGGGATCTTCGACGGCAACGCCCTGCGCGCTGTCGAGCGAGACAACGCGGTGAGACTCCTGCCGCGGCTCCGCGTGCCAGCAGATTCGATCTAGAAGCCATCTCACACATAGCCGGCATCGGACGGGACGGTATTACTCGCGATAAACGTTAGGACTCTATCGAGAGTGACTCGGCGCGCAGGCGTGTCCGCCGACAGCGGAGGGTGGACCGCCGGGTCACTCTCGATAGAGCCGTTTGAACGAAGCCGCTGGCGTGTGCGGCGGACGCGGTCGATCAGTATGGGCGTTGAATCGTAAGGAGGCGGGTGCGGGCGCGCCGATGTGTGGCGGTTCCGAGTGCCCTGTGGTTGTTGGCGAGTGTCCAGATGCCACACCGGACTGTGTGAGGCGCGATGATCGAGGCGGCGGTGTCGGCTCCGAGGGACCGCAGGCACACGTCTCCTGATCGGACCTGGGCGCGGCGGTTCGAGGATGTCGACGGTGTGTCGCGCTCATGAAGAGTCAAGCGCGAGTCCCTCGCTCCAGATCTGCACGGCGAGTTGGCGTACGGTGAGTCGTGCGACGGCGACCATCACCCCACCGCAGGTCGGACATGGCGGCAAGGCGACACGGGTGGACGTGTCGTCGACGGAGGTCATCGGCGCCGGCGCGGGATTCGCACCGAGCGCCTGCCGGCAACGTGGCAGTGCCTCGGTGCGGCAGCGAGGCGCCAAGAAACCGTAGAAGCGAATCCGGACGAAGCCCTTCGGGAGCACGTGGAGGCAGAAGCGGCGGAGGAATTCATCAGCACTGAGCGTCATCAGTCGGACCCGACTCCCGTGCCGGTAGTCCTTCCACCCAAACGTCACCTGGTCCTCGGTCACGGCGATGAGCCGATGGTTGGAGATCGCGACCCGGTGGGTGTACCGCGCGAGATAGTGCAACACGTGACTCGGGCCGCCGAATGGGGGCTTGGCGTAGACGACCCAGTCGTGGCGGAAGAGGGTGCGAAGCCACGCGGCAAAGGCGCGCTCGTCGGTGAGTGGCTGGAGGTCGCTCGGCAACCTGAGGGTGCCGGAGTGAAAGGCGTCCCGGAGACCGGTGACGACCTTGCCTCGAAAGACCCGGCTCAGAACCTTGACCGGGAGGAAGAAGGACGGGCGCGTGTGCACCCACCGCGTGCCGTCGGGCGAGAGGCCGCCCGCGGGCACGACGCAGTGCACGTGCGGGTGGTGCAAGAGCGTCTGCCCCCAGGTGTGGAGGACGCTGAGAAAGCCGAGCGCGGCGCCGAGATGCTTCGGCGTGCGTGCGACCTCCAGGAGCGTCGCGGCACTCGCCTGGAAGAGGAGGTCGTACACCACCCGTTTGTTGTGCAGCGCGAGTCCCGCGAGGGCGTGCGGAAGGGTGAAGACGACATGGGCGTACCCGACCGGTAGCAGCTCGCGTTCACGCTCGGCGAGCCACTGATCACGCGCGTGCGTCAAGCACTTCGGGCAGTGCCGATTGCGACACGAGTTGAACGAGATGGCGCGATGGCCGCAGGTGGCACACCGATCGAGATGCGCGCCCAGGGCCGCGGTCCGGCACTGCGCGATGGCGCGAAGCACACGCCGGTGCTGCGCGGTGAGCCAGGCGCGATGAGCCTCGATGAAGCGTGTCCCGTATTGGCGAATGATGTCGGCCACCTCGAAGGGTGGCCGCGTCACCGCTTCTGCAGTCGACGCGAGCGCCGCGCCGTGTCCGGCGCCGAGACCGGCATCGTGTCCAGCGGGTTCGTGACCGCGTGCAAGTGCCGTCGGGACAGATGCAGATAGATCACGGTGTGTTCGAGCTTGACGTGACCGAGCAGCAGCTGGATCGTGCGCAAGTCCGCACCGGCCTCCAGGAGGTGGGTCGCGTACGAATGCCGCAAGAGGTGCGCGGAGACCCGCTTCTCAATCTGGGCGCGTCTCGCCGCCGACTGACAGGCATCCCACACGACCTTTGGCGTGATCGGCTTGTCGGCGCGCCAGCCAGCGATCGTGCCAGGGAACAGCCACGTCTTCGGCTTCATCCACCGCCAGTACGCGCGCAGCGTGTCCAGCAGGGTTGCACTGAGCGGAACATAGCGATCGCGCCCCCCTTTGCCGCGCTGGATGTGAATGAGCATCGACCGGCTGTCGATGTCCTTCACCTGCAGGCTCCGCATCTCCGCGTTCCGCATCCCCGTGGAATACAGCACCATCAGCATCGTGCGGTCCGTCAGCGTGCGCGCGGCATCGATCAAGCGCGTGACTTCCTCGACGGTCAGGATGATCGGCAGGCGGCGGGGCACCTTCGGATAGGGGATGTCGTTGAGCAGGTACCGCCGCTTCAGCGTCTTCACGAAGAAGAACCGGAGCGCCGAGACGTGTAGCTTGACGGTCCGCGGCTTGAGTTTCCGGTCTCGTAGCAGGTAGGCCTGGTACTCGCGCAGGTGGGTCTGATTGAGCTGGTCTGGCGGACGGTGGAAGTGCTTGGCGAACCGCTCGACGGCCTGGATGTAGGACTGGACGGTGGTCGTGGCGTAGTTGCGCCGCTGGAGTTCGTCCAGCATCACTTGTCGAAGATGGGTCACAGGAACCTCCTTGTGACCCACACCCTACCCGCCCTACTCGGCTGGTCGAGCGAGCTTCACGCGTAGCGTCCGCCGCGCCAGCGGCTTCGTTCAAACGCTGCAGGGACGATCTGGCGCGCGGCGTCGGACTCCTCGACAGATGGCGCCGTATCAGGACTGAACGCGCCGGTGACTATCGAACGATTTCGAAACAGCCGGTTAGCAGCGGGCGACGTCGCGTTCGAGCAGCTGGCTGAGGTTAATGTGTGCCGGATGCCAAACGTGAGAGCCAAAAACGCCCTGCCGCGCCGATCACCGCTGACGGCCCGCGCATCACAGCCATTCGAGTCCCTTCGGCCACTGAACCGCGCGCCAACGGTCGGCCCGATAGTTGCGTTATCGACGCCATGCCGCTCTCCCGACGAAACCTCACCGCAATTGCCGGCGTCGCCGTCATCCTGCTGCTCCCGTTCTCGCTCCCCATCGTCGTCGAGCCTCGCATCAAGCAGCGCCTCGTGAACGCTCTGGGCAAACGTTTCGACAGCGGGGTACAGCTGGAAACCCTGACCGTCTCGTTCCTCCCCAGGCCGAGGCTCTCGGGACGAGGACTGGTGCTCCGTCACAAACACCGCACGGACGTGCCGCCGCTCGTGACGATTGCATCATTCTCGGGCGAAGCCGGCCTCGTGGGCCTCCTTAGCGATCCGGTCACGGTGAGCAACATCCGCCTGGAGGGCTTGGAGATCAACGTCCCACCCGGCGGCATGAGCCTAAACGACGACGAGCCCGATGACGCCCACGACAACGACAGCGAGAAGTCCCCACTCATCGTCCGCAATCTGCAGTCGGAGCGGGCGGTGCTGCGAGTCCTTCGAGGGAAGCCGGGCAAAGCGCCGCGCCTGTTCGAGATCGGGCAGCTCGACATGAAGGATGTCGGCGCGGACCACCCGTGGCCGTTCCGCGCGAACCTCACCAATCCAACGCCGCCTGGCCGCATCCAGACGGAAGGGACGTTCGGGCCCTGGAAGGCCGAAGAGCCGTCCCACACACCGCTGGCGGCATCGTACCGTTTCGAGAACGCGGACCTTGGCGTCTTCGACGGGATTGCCGGAATCCTGAATTCGTCCGGGTCATTCAAAGGCGTGCTCGAACGCATCGAGGTGGACGGCACGACGAGCATGCCCGCGTTCGCGCTCGCAGACGTCGGCAACGGGATCGCGCTCGAAACGCGGTTCCACTCAATCGTGGACGGCACGAACGGCAACACGCTGCTGCAGCCGGTGGAAGCGACGCTGGGCGCCACGAAGATCCACGCGTCCGGCGGCGTGGTCGAACGCGACGATGAAGATGGCCGCACCGTGGAGCTCGACGTCGTCATCGACGACGGGCGGTTAGAGGACATTCTTCGTCTCGCCGTGAAGGGCCCACAGCCGCCCATGACCGGCGTGATGAAGCTGAGCACGAAGCTTCTATTACCGCCCGGGGATCGCGACGTGATCCAGAAGCTCCAGCTCGACGGGACCTTCAGCGTGGCCAGGGCTGAATTCACGAAACCACAGGTTCAGGACAAAGTGGATGCGTTCAGCACCAAGTCACGCGGGGTGAAAGACGACACACCCGACCCGGTCGTGTCGAACTTCCAGGGCACGTTCAGGATGCGCGACGGCGCGATTCACTTCTCCAAAGTGACGTTTGCGATGCCGGGCGCGCGCGTGAACGTGAGCGGACGGTTCGTGATGGAGTCAGAAGCGCTCGATTTTCGCGGCACCGTCCGCCTCGACGCGAAGCTGTCGCAGTTGACGACCGGCGTGAAGTCGTTTTTCCTCAGGGTCGTCGACGGGCTGTTCCGTCACGACGACATCACCGTCGTGCCGATTACCATCGGGGGCACTGCCGACAAACCAAAGGTCGGCCTCGATTTCGGGAAGGCCATCAAAGGCGGGTGACGCGAAACGCGTCAGGATCGGTGGCCACCGACCGCCAGCGCGGGCACGAGCAGCACGCTCGCGTGCAACGCCGCGCTGATGGCCATCGCGCTTATGACGGCGAGACCTGGGCCCGTCGTGATCGTCCACGTGCTCGACCAGACCGCCACACCAAGAAGGACGAGAGCCACCGCCAAGCGGGCCATCCGCGTCGATGGCGGGACCGAATCGTCGAGCGCCCGCGTGCTCAGGATGGCCGCGCCCACGAGGCCACAGAAGCGGCCGGCTTCATGAGCGCCGAGTCCGGCGCCGGAGCGCGCGACGAGTGCGACCACGACGAGGAGCGCCACGCCCAGTGCCGTCCTGGCGCCGGCCGTAAGTGTGTTGATGCCCGCGGCAGCCGAAGGAAGCCCCAGACGTGCGATGGCCAGCCCCGCGACACCGACGACGAGGCCGCCGATCACGTCCGCGGGGAAATGGCGTCCTAGGTACATGCGCGAGAGGCCCATGAGTGCGATCCAAGTGGCTGCCGCGCCGAGCTGCCACGGTTTCCGACGAGAGGCGAGACCTAGGGCCCATGCCGCGGTCGTTGCCACGTGTCCGGAGGGAAACCCGAAGTCGTCAGCCGGCACGGAAGTACCCGTGGCCATCGGCGGCAGCCCCGACTCAAAGGCGCCGAACGTTCGCACGCGAGCATCGATGGCATGCGGACGAGGCGATGCGAATGCGCCTTTTGCCACGATCGTCATCGCATCGGCGAAGATAATCGCCAGGATCAGCGTCACGCCGAGTCTGAGCCGCCATCCAAAACCGCACACGATGGCGACGGCCAGACAGCTCGGCACGTAGCCGCAGAACGACACCGCCCGCATGATCTCGGTCAACGCGGGCGATGCCCGCTCCTGAAGCAACAGAATGAGAGTGGTGTCGAACATCAGCGATCGGGCCGGGGAGCGCCTCTTGAGGCAGTGACACGAGTGGTCGTTTAGCTGAAAGCAGTCATAGCAGTTTACCAATACTGGTTAGGCCGGCTGGCGTTTCCCTGTGCCGCGACCCATTTCAGACGTCCTTCGTCTCGGGCTGATTCCGGCGCGACAACACGAGGGAAAGCAGCAACGCGAACACGCCGATGAGCGCTGAATACGCAAAGAACACCACGTACCCTGCGCCCAGGGCCGCAGGAGTGACGCCCGATCGTTCGACCGCCGCGGCGAAATTCCCCGGCGCCTGCGCCGCAAACAATCCCTTCAGACCCGAAAAAACACCGCCCGAATCTGCGAGTCGCGCCGCACCTTCGACGATGCGGCCCGATTGCGACGCAATCAGCCGGCCGGGAATCGCGTAAAGAGAGGAAAAGAGCGCGTACTGCGTGGCCGTGAACCCGGCTGATGTGAGGCTCGACATGTACGCGATCAGGCACGTGCCCGCGAACCCGCCCGCGACGTTGTCCAGGCCGATGGCGGCAAAGAGTGCGACGAGGCTGTGGGTTTGCAACGCGAGCCAGATGAACAGGAGATTGCTCAGGGGCCCCGCGAACGCGCCAATCACCATGGCAGGCAGGAGTCCATAGCGCGCCACCGCCACGCCGCCGGCAAATACGCCCAGCATCGTCATGCCGACGCCGAAAATCTTCCGGACCTCGGCGATCTCGACGAGCGTGTAGCCGAGGTCGAGGTAAAACGGATTCATGATGTTCAGCACGAAATCTGGAATGCGATAAAGGCAGACCAACGCGAGAATCAGCCCGGCGCTGGAGCGGTAGCGGACGAGAAAATCGCGCAGTGGATCGGCGAGCGCCGAGGACAGATAGACACCGGGCCGCGTACGCACACCGGGGAGCGGGAGCGCGGCGAGCGTGATCACGCAGAAACCCGTCAAGACGGCAGCCAGATGGACCCACACGCGCGCATCCGATGCCCACGCGGACAGCACGGCGTCGCGCGCGCCGGTCGCGCCCGCAGCGTCGAGCACGCGCGAGAGCACGCCGGCATTGGCGGCAAGCCCTGAGCCCAGAACGAGCGCGCCCGCCGCCAGGACGGCAAGTCGGACGATCCACTCGAGGGCCTCGCGCGCGGGGGCTGGTTGAATGTCGCCTGTCTGGATTTCACGGATGGCGTGGCGCGCCTCGCGCGGCGCCGCCAGCACCGCCAGAACCCCAATAAGCATCAACGCCGACATGATGGCGTAGGAGAAGTTCCAGCCGTAGGATTCGGCGAGCAGCAGCGGCACCGCGCCGGCCACGATGATCGCTACCCGGTAACCCCATTGATACGCTGCAGCCATGGCGCCCTGCTTGGACACTTCTGCCGCTTCGATGCGCCAGGCGTCGATCGCGATGTCCTGCGTGGCAGACGAAAGGCCGACGAGCACGGCGAAGACGGCAATCATCCCGAGGCCCTGTGACGGATCGGAACGCGCCATCAGCCAGAGCCCGAGCATGATCAGCCCCTGGCACACCAACATCCACGATCGGCGATGGCCCAACCAGCCGGTGATTCCGGGTACCCTCGTGCGGTCGATGAACGGCGCCCAGAGGAATTTGAAGGTCGAGGCCAGTGTGACCAGGCTGAAGAAGCCGATTACTTCGAGTGAGAGGCCGGACGCACGCAACCACGCCGACAGCGTGTCGAAGACCAGAAAATAAGGCAGACCGGCCGAAAATCCGAGCGCCACCATGACCAGCGCCGGCCGCTCGGCGTACACGCCGAGCGCCGACAGAACCGTGCGCCTCTCAGGTGTGGACGCGATTTCTCTGTTCATAGTCGAGCCCAGAAATCGTAATCCCCATGTCGGTGGGCAGCAACACAATCAATATCGGCGAGAGCGTGGCTGAAGGTGAGGCAGGGCCTTTCTGAAACGTTACGGCGCAACTGTCAGCGTGGTTTCTCGCGACACCGGCTTTGCGGCGCCACCAAGCGCCCGCGCTTCGAGACGGAGCACGTATCGGCCCGCTCGCACGTCGTTCAACGGAATCTGTTTTGCGACGGGAATGCGCGCGTTTCTGGCGTTTCCGCTGGAACTGCTGCCGGTGAGCGACTCGCGCGACGAGAACGCGGCGACCCCGCCTTCGCCGGTGAGCGTCGTGATCACTTCCAGTCGTTGCGGCTCGCGCGACAAGATGTTGTCATAAATTTCGGCGAACACGTTCAGGACGTCGTTCCGGCCGAAGGTGCGGCGGCTCGTGGCCGGCGCCGGCAGCGATTCAGGCGGCAACTGAGTGTCTGGCTGCGCCGTAAACTGCGACCGCGCGCTCTCGGCCGTCAGCAGGAGGCCGCTCATCGCGAGCCCGTTCGACGTGTAGTCGGGCACCTGCAGATCGTAGAAGACCGTGCCCATTTCTCCGGCTCCGCTCTCGCGCACGCCCACTCTCAGCTGATACCGTCCCGGCGGCAGCTCGACGCGAGGATTCATCCGCACGATCGACTCACGCACGCGCTGGTAGGTCTCCGGCCGTAGCGCAAGGTTGAACTGGAAGAAGTTGCCGCCGTGCAATTTACCGCGCTCGTCCAGAGCGAACAGCGACAGTTCGATGCCGTCGGCAAACGTCTTGTTCGGCTGTTCGGTGAAGTGCAGCCGGTTGGCGTCGAGCTCGACGGCGAGGGCCACCGATGCCTGCCGCGAGGGTCCCTTGAAGGGCGACGCTTGAACGGTCAGCGTCAGGCCGTTGCGCTGCAGCGGATGATTCAGAATCTGGCGCAGCTCGTCCGACGTCTGAGCCGATCCCGATTTTCCGCGTGCCCGTTCGCGGATGCGCTGCTGTTCGGTCTGCTCGGCGGCCGTCAACGGCCGCGGCGACACGTAGCCTTTTCGAGCCGACACGCGAAGCCCCGGGCGCTTTACGCGGACGTCGATCTTGTGGAACCGTCCGTCTCGCGGTACGGCGGCTGGATAATAGCCAAGCACGTAGTAGGTGCTGTTGGCTCGCACGATGCGGCTCAGCGCGGTCGAGACGTTGTTGGAATTGACCGCCGCATAGCCGCCGGTTTCCGCGGCGAGCGTCCGCAGGCTGTCCTGTGACAGATACATATCTGCCAGGAGGCCCTTGGCATCGAATCCCAGATGAGCGTCGGCCGGCGCATTCAGCTCGATGGTCTCACTCGTCATCCCGACCAGGCCGCGCGGATCGATGGCGAAAAAGCTGACATTGCCGCGGGCAGCTGCGGCAATCGCCTCGCGTGTCTCGGTGATGACGCCGGTCGCCGCCTGAGAGCCGAAGATGTCGTAAATCGGATAGTCGATGCCTTCACTGAACATCAGCAGTGCCTTGCGCCGTCCGCGGATGCCACCCATGTAGTTGGCGAGCCGGCGAAGCGTGCCGAGCACTTGCTGCGCACGGTGGCCACGTTCGAAGTCGTCAGCATCGGTCGTGATGTCCGAGTAGCCGCTTGGTCCCCGGACGGTACCGGATCTCGGCTCCTGCTGTATGTAGTCGGGGTCGGTCGTGTCCGGCGCGTTGATCTCGAGCTCCTTCAGGTGCTGCTGAAAATACTGGTCGGCTTTCTCGATGACCGTCGAGCGCAGCTTGCGTCCCAGGAACTTGTCGATGGATGCGAGGAGCAGCGCCCGCTCCGACGTGAATTCCTGGCCCGCATCGGTGCGGCCGCTGGTGTAGGTAATCGCCGCAATGTCGTCCGGACCGAAATACCGTTCGACGAACTGCCGTGCGGCCTGCACGACGACCTTGCTGCGAAGAGGCGCCACGTTGAGATCGTCCATCACGATGACGTACAGACGGCCGCTGATGGGTTGGGCGTTCGACTTGACGTCCGCCACGGCGGGCGTCGCGGCAACCGAGCGCGCGCTGGCTGAGGGCATCGGAATGTCGACGAGGGAGAACGTGCTGATGTCCTGCGGCTTCCCGTCTTCGAGCAGCTCGAAGTCCTCTTTGCGGAGATCCGACACGATATTTCCGCGCTCGTCGGTGACCAGTGCGTCGATGTCGACGTAGTTCACCTCGACCTGAAACGTCACTGACGGCGTCGGGCTCTGCTGCGCGGCAAGCACTGCCACGAGCACGACGCCCAGGATCGCTGTGACGGCACCTTGTGCGCGAGTGCGCGTAAACATGGCTACGAGAGCATCATAGCGAGTCAGGTTACGCCCGACAAGAAGGGCGACGGGTCGCAGAATAGCCACGTGCTAGACTCAGCCGCGAGCCGCCGATGAGAACCTGTCGGCCCTTCACAATCTTCGCGTTTGCGCTGGTGATGGCGACCGCCGTCACAGTTCGCGCCCAGACGTCGGTCGTCGTCAAAGCCGCGCGGCTGATCGACGGCCGTGGCGGTCCGCCGCTCGAGCCCGCGATGGTTCGCATCACGAGTGAACGGATCGACGAAGTCGCAACCTCGCTTGCGGTGCCCGCCGGTGCAACCCTCATCGATCTCGGTCCGGCGACGCTCTTGCCGGGTCTGATCGATCTGCACACACATCTGACCAGCCGTGAGGGTGTTCACTGGGAGACCGCGCTGACCACCACAACGCCACCGGAGGCCGCATTATGGGGCGCGCGCGCCGCGCGTGTGACGCTGATGTCTGGCGTGACGACGTGCCGCGATATGGGACCCACCTGGCCGTACGTCGACGTCGAGTTGCGTGACGCCATCGAAGGCGGAGCCGTTCCGGGCCCACGGATGGTTGTCGCCGGTAACTACGTCTCTTCGACGGGAGGAGCCGGCGACGCCCGTCAGTTCTCGATCTACGTTGACGTGCCCATCGTGCGGAACCTGGCCGACGGTCCCGATGAAATCGTGAAGGCAGTGCGCACGAATCTCAAAAATGGCGCCGACTTCATCAAAATTCTCGCAACGGGCGCCGTATTGTCGAAAGGCATTTCCCCCGGTGCGCAGCAGTATTCCGACGCCGAGATCCAGGCCGCGGTCATCGAAGCGACGCGGTGGGGGCGACAGGTTGCGGCGCACGCGCACGGCGCTGAGGGCATCAAGGCCGCCATTCGCGCCGGTGTGCGGACTGTCGATCACGGTTCCTACCTCGATGACGAGGCGGTTGCCCTGTTGAAGTCGTCGAATCGAAAGACGTTTTACGTCCCCACGCTGGCGCTCCATTCGTACCTCCAGGATGCGCCCCATGTTCCCGAGGCGCAGAAAGCTCGCGGCCGCATGGTGAACGACGTTGCGGTCACTGGCTTCAAGCGTGCGCTTGCAGCAGGAATCCCGGTTGGCCTGGCGACCGATGCGCCCGTGATGCCGCATGGCCTGATCGCACGCGAGATGTCGTACCGCGCTCGACTCGGCGAGTCGCCCATGCACGCCATCGTGGCAGCGACGTCGATCAATGCCGAAGTCCTCGGCCTGCACGATCGAATCGGCTCGGTGACCGCCGGCAAACTCGCGGATCTGATTGCGGTGAGCGGAAATCCGCTGACGGATATCGACGCACTGCAGAACGTCCACTTTGTGATGAAGGGCGGAACGGTTTACAAGGATGAGAGGTCCGGTCGGCAATCACCATGAGCCAGCAGCAGCGGAGTGAAATCGATGTGGTTGCGGCTCTGCCGGGCGAGCCGCGCACCGTGAGCGCCGCGGGTGTGACCCGAACGACGACCCGCCTTCAGACGCTGGAAAACCCGGCTCCATTTGCCGCATCGAAACAATCGCGCCTCGTCCTTGTCGCAGACGACGAACGGGCGGCGGGTGCCGCACTCGAGGCGATTCGCTGGTTCAAGACGCGCGCGTCGCAAGGGCTGCGCGATCGATGGAGCGTCAGCGCGCTTTTACTCGGCTATGCGAACGACGCAGCGCCGCCATCGCGTCTGGAGTTTCCGCCCGTCAAGGGGTTCTTCGATCATCCCGAACAACCGGAGAGCCGATACGCGTGGCGCTGGGTGACGTATCAGGCGCCCGACGTGTTGTTGCAAATCAGAGGCGGCGATGTGCTGTCACGCGGCACACCGCCGAACGGCTCGCTGGCTGCCACAATGGCCGGCGGGACCGAAATCGGAACCGTCCCCGTCGTCTATGGCACGGTGCGTGAGTCTGATGGACCGACACTGTTGCAACAGGTCCTTACCGACACGACACGTGCGGGGGCATCTGAAATCCGGTCGACCCTTGCGTCGAGGACAGCACGCGATCCGCTTGCCATTGCTCGCGTTCTCGCCAATCGCTATCCCCAGAATCCGCTCGTCAGCTATATCCCTTCGGTGGCCTGGTCAAATACGTTACGCCTGGCCAACGCGACCAAGGATGATGCGCTAAGGCAAAAGGTGTTGAGCGAGACACGGCCGTGGCTCTCTGGCGAACGGCCGCTCTTCGGCGAACGGCCCGCGCTGACGGCCGCGGCGGGAACGCTCATCTATGCCGAGCTCGCCGATTTGGGACAAGAGGCGGCGCGAGCGCTGGCGATGCAAGGCGCGGACGTGGCGTTACAGGTGGCGCCGACCGGTTACGCCCAGTACGGCCAGGGATGGACCGACGACATGTTCATGATGTCGGCCATCCTTGCGCGCAGCGGCCGAATGCCGGGCCGCGCGAGCGATCTCGATCACCTCGCGAAGATGCTCATCTCGTATGCCGGCCGGCTCCAGCGTGAAGATGGCATTTTCGTCCACTTCACAGACGGGCGCATTGCATGGGGACGCGGAAATGGATTCGCCGCGTTGGGACTGACGGAGGCACTCACATCGCTTGCGGCCGCGCATGCATCGCGCCCCCAGGTGCTCGAGATCTATCGGCGCCACATGAGCGGCATGACGTCGATGCAGGCGCCGGACGGAATGTGGCGGCAGGTGATCGATGAGCCCGGGGCATACCGGGAACAGTCGGCGACGGCCATGACATTGACGGCCATGGCGCGAGGCGTCAGGCTTGGCTGGATCGACGCGAAAATCTATCGTCCTGCCATCGATCGCGCGTGGCGTGCACTGGCGGCGCACATCACGGAAGACGGCTCTATCGTTGACATCTGTACGGGCACCGGATCGCAGGCGACGTTGCGGTTATATCTCGACCGTGCGGCCATCAGCGGGTTCGACGATCGCGGGGGTGGAATGGGGCTGCTTGCGTCGATGGAGATGCACGAGCTACTTGCAGGCCGGCGCTAACGATTCGAGTGACGTCACGTTGATACGTGCCGCGGAGTCCGTCTTGATAAATAACCCCTTCACCAGCACCTTGTGCTGACGAAGTTTGGCGGGACTTGGGAAGACGCTCATCAGCTCGATCGTCTGAGCGCCCGGACCGGCGGCAGCCAATGTCTGCTTGTCTTCCGATGAGATGGGATCGAGCGTCGTCACCTGGGGATCGATACTGTTTGTGAGCACCCAGCGGCTCGCGCCGTTTTCGTGCAGACATCCGATAGCCTGCACGAGCGCGCCCGAGCGCGGCCCGGTGGAGCCCCCTTTCGGCACGAGTCGAATGGCGGCGAACGACGGCGACGCCTCGGTCAGCTCGGTGCTGCCCGCAGGAAATCCGTTCTGCTGCAGGATGAACGCGACCGCATCGAGCTTTTCCTTTTCGCTTACCTCGGTGCTGCCAATGCTCGGCATCGTGTCGCGAATCTTTTGAAACAGCCGTTCGACGCTGTGTGTTTCCCATTTCGTCATGAACGTCGTGCCGGCCAGCGCGGGGCCTTCGCCGCCGGCGAGATCGTCTGAATGGCATTCGCCGCAATGACTCTGGACAACGGTGCGGCCGCGTTCAGCCTGTGCGGCGGTATACACGCCTGACCAGATGGGCTCGGAATCTTGTGCGAGGGTTCCCCAAGGAAGAGACGCGAGGTACCGGCAAGAACGAACGTGGCGACCACGGCCCGCATATATATAAGGATATGGCAAGGAGAACCGTTTGAGCGAGACGCGATACTACGGGCGCCGCGCAGCCACCGTCGAGAACCGTGACCTCAGAGTGACCGTGCTGAACGAGGGCGGCCACATCGCGGAGATTTTTGACAAATCATCAGGCGTGAGCCCACTCTGGACGCCTCCCTGGCCGACAATCGAGCCTTCTCAATATGGTCGCGAGCACGCCGCGCAGTACGGTGACGGTGTCGATGCGCGCCTGCTCGCGGGCATCATGGGGCACAACCTGTGTCTCGACATCTTCGGTCCACCCTCGGAAGCGGAGGCGAATGACGGCCTGACGGCCCATGGCGAGGGCTCCGTTGCTGCGTACGAATTACATGCGAGCGGCCAGTCACTTGTCGCGCGCGCGCAATTTCCCATCGCCGGTCTTGCGTTCCAGCGCCGCATCGAGCTGCGCGACGGGGTCGTGGCGATTCACGAGCGTCTCGAGAACGTCTCGAGATCGGATCGTGCCATTGGATGGACGCAACACGTGACGCTTGGGCCGCCGTTCCTCGAATGCGGAACCACGCAGTTTCGCGCATCTGCCACGCGGTCGAGGGTCTTCGAGTCGACCTTCGGCGCGGATGACTACCTGCAGACGTCGGCCGACTTCGAGTGGCCGTGGGCACCGACGCGAGACGGACAGCAGGCCGACTTGCAGGTTTTCAGCGATAGATCGCGGTCGAGTGCGTACACGGCGCATCTGATGGATCAGCGTCAGCGCGCGGCGTACTTCGTCGCGTTTGCCCCGGCCTTCCAGCTCGCGTTCGGCTATGTGTGGAATCCGAAGGATTTTCCATGGATGGGCATCTGGGAGGAGAACCACAGCCGTTTAAGCCAGCCCTGGAGCGGGCAGACACTCACCCGCGGCATGGAGTTCGGAGTGTCCCCGATGCCGGAAACGCGCGACGCGATGATTGCCCGCGAGCGCCTGTTTGGTGTGCCGTGTTTCCGTCGCATCGATGCCGGTCAAACCATCGAGGTGGAATATTGCGCTGTCGTACGGCGCGCAAAGGTCATTCCCGAATCGCTCGACTGGCCGGCGTGATAACCTTCGTCACGATACACACGAGATCGGGAGTGGAGTAGATTCATGCGATCAGCGCGCGCGCTCTTCGTTGCTTTCGTCAGCGCCGTTGCGGCGGCGTCGACCCTTTCCGGCCAGCAGCCTTCAGTCGATCCATCCAAAGCCAATTTCGAACGCCTGTGCGGGACGTGTCACGAGCCCGAGCGCGGGACGTCGTCGCGTCGCACGCGCGATCAGTGGTTCCAGATTGTGAATTCAATGATCGCTCGAGGCGCACAGGGCACCGACGCCGAGTTCGTCGATGCGATCGAATATCTGACGCGCGAGCATGGGCGCGTCAATATGAATCTCGCGAACGGACCGGAAATCGCCGGCGTGCTGGGACTCACTCCCGCCGAAGCCGAAGCCATTGTCCAGTATCGGCGGGAACGAGGAGCGTTCGAAGATGCAGCCGGCGTCGCGCGAGTGCCGGGCGTGGACGCCAAGAAACTCGCCGCACGAACCGATGCAATGGTTTTCGGATCGCGCGTTGTGTCGAATGCGGGCCGCGTTCCGGTCGCGGCGCTGACGGCCGCGAATAACTGGCCTGGCGTCAGCGGCGGGCCCCAGCGCGAGGGGTGGGCCAGGCCAGAGACCATGTTGTCGCGCAGCACGGTCAATGCCGTTCAACTTCTGTATACGCGCAAGCTCGACAATCGGAGCCGAGGTGCGCGTGCGCTGACGCCGCCGCTCGTTCTCGGCAATCTGATTTCATATCGTGGCTTCAAGGAAATGCTTTTCGTCGGCGGCAGCGCCGATGTGGTCTATTCGATTGACGCAGTGCTGAACCGCGTTCTCTGGACGACGCGACTGCCCGTTGCCCTTTCAGCCGTAGTGGCGGCAAACCCCGAAACGTGTCCGGGCGGCCTGGCGGGCATCGTCATGACCGGCACTGCCGCGAGCGGATTTGGCACTTCGGCCATTCGCCGTCCTGGTTCGTTGCCGCCTGGCGTGTTACCAGCGGCGGCGACCGCAAAGAGTGGGTTGGTCGTCGGCTTGTCGAACGGCTTCGGACGAAATGGCCTTCTGCTGTCGGTTGGCAGCGACGGCCGGATATTTCCGTTGTACCAGTCAAATGGTGCGTTGTTCGAAACGCCCATCTCGTTCCTTCCGCCGAATTCGAACGCGCGAAGTGTCGGTCTGTTCGACAACACGCTTTACGCCTCGAATACCAGTGGTTGCGGGGACGACGCGGTCTACGCTATTGACCTCGCATCCGAAGATAAAGCGATTGCGAAATTCCAGACACGCGGCAGCGTGCAGGGCTCGGCTGGTCCGGCTATCGGCAACGACGGTACCGTGTACGTTCACGCCGGCGATCGACTGATTGCGCTGACCGCGAAGAATCTCAAAGAAAAGGGTCATTTCGTGCCGCCCAACTCAGCGGCCCCGGGTATGACGCCGCTCGTGTTTACGCACAACCAGCGAGACGTGGTTATCGCAGGCAGTGGCAGCGATGTTCTACTGCTCGACAGCGCTGCGTTCGGTGGTGCCGACCATCGCACGCCCATTGCACGTGCGCAGGTGGAAGGGACGGTTCGGGGAGCGTTTGCGAGCTGGGAAGACCCCGACAGCGGTACTCGATGGATCTACGCGCCGTTGTCGAGCGCGGCGGGGTCGGGTGGCCTCGCGGCTTTCACGTTCGAAGAGCGTGACGGCCGTCCGGTGCTTACGTCGAGATGGACCGTACGCGATATCACATCGCCTGCTCCGCCGGTCGTCGCCAATGGTCTCGTGTTCGTACTCTCGACTGGTAGTTCGAAGATCGGCGCGAGGATTTACATTCTTGATGCCGCAAACGGGAAAGAGCTCTTTACGAGCCGCGATACCGTTGCTGAGACCGCCAGCCCCGAAATGGGATTGGCCGTCGCAAACGGCCGCGTGTACTTCAGCACGACCGACAATACGCTCTACTGCTTCGGTATACCCACGGAACATTGAGGGAGAGCCGGGTCTGGAAAGCAAGACCCGGCCTACGTACGTAGAGCGGGTCCTGTTCTTTGGACCCGCCATAACGGGGGAACGGTGATGGGAAAGCTTCTGTTTCTAACGGCGTTCATCGTCTCGTGTGGTCTGGCGTTCGAGGCCGACGCTCAGTCTCAGGCGCGACGCCCGGCCGACTGGCTGACCGACGGCGGCGACGTGCAGCGGAGCGCATGGCAGAAAAACGAGACGACGCTCACCACGGAGAACGTGAAGGGCCTGAAGATTCTATGGAAGCTGCAGCTCGACAACGAGCCGCGCGAGATGCACGCGCTCCTGCCGCCACTCATCGTCGGTGAAATCAATACCGCAGCTGGGCCGAAAGAAATCGCTGTCGTAGCCGGCTCTTCCGACAATCTCTACGCGATCGACGTGAAGGCCGGACAGATTCTGTGGAAGAAGCATTTCGACTATCCGCCCGCAAAAACCAGCCGGCGCCTCGGCGATGCGTTGTGCCCGGGCGGTCAGACGGCGACGCCGGTCATCGGGCCGGCTGATTCATCGGGACGCCGTACCATCTACGCGCTCGATGGCGGCGGCGCCCTTCGCCAGCTCAACGTGGCCGACGGGCGCGAGATTGCACCGCCCGTTCACTACACATGGCGCGACGGAAAAGCGTATGCCCTGAACCTTGTCAACAATGTTCTCTACACCACGACAGCGCAAGGTTGCGCTGGGAATCCAAACCAGGTGTGGGCCATGGATCTCAG
Source organism: Vicinamibacterales bacterium (assembly GCA_963761975.1). GTDB lineage: Bacteria > Acidobacteriota > Vicinamibacteria > Vicinamibacterales > JAMQPK01 > JAMQPK01. The sequence continues at coordinate 1,772,187 of CAVXIR010000004.1, read as the reverse complement.
CAATGTCGAGCAGGTGAAGACTTTCAACCCGGGCAGCGGCGGATTGTGGGGACGCACCGGCGCGGCAATCAGCTCAGACGGAACCGTGTTTGCTCCGACCGGCGACGGAGTGTACGACCCTGAGAATCAGGTCTATGGCAACGGCTTGATTGGCGTCCGGCTCGAAGGAAATGAGCTGAAGCTCAAGGACTATTTCATTCCGTCGAACTGGGCCTGGCTGCGGAAGCGCGATCTCGACATGAACGTGACGCCCGCGATCTTCCATTACAAGGGACGCGAGTTGATGGTCACGTCGAGCAAGGAATGCCGCATCTGGCTGCTCGATCCAAAATCGCTCGGCGGTGCCGATCACCAGACACCGCTCTATCGAACGCCGCTCCTGTGCAACGAGGAAGTCGATTTCGCTGCGGCGGGCATCTGGGGCAGCATGGCGACGTGGGAAGACGCCAAGGGCACACGCTGGATCCTGACGCCGATCTGGGGGCCGCCACACTCCGAGTTCAAGGCGCCTGTTTCGCACGGCCCCGTCACGCACGGTGCCATCGTCGCGCTCAAGCTCGAGGAGAAGGGCGGCAAGCTCGTGCTGACACCGGCGTGGATGTCGCGCGACATGGATCTGGCGGAGCCGCCGGTGATTGCCAACGGCGTCATCTATACCTATGGCAGCGGCGAGGACGCGACTCAGGCCACCGCTGAAGGAGGGCTCAATTCGAGCGCTCCGCGACGGATTCCCCTTTCGAAGCACGCGGTGCTCTATGCACTCGATGCCCAGACGGGCCGCGAGCTGTATTCGAGCGGCAAACAAATCACCTCGTGGAACCATTTCAGCGGCTTGTCGATGGCGAACGGCCGTGTTTACATAGGCACGTTCGACGGCATGCTGTATTGCTTCGGGTTATGAGACTTCTCATCGCTCTTGTTGTCGCGGCTGCGGCGCTCTCCGCGCAGACCGCACCGTATGCGCCGAAACAAAGCGATCGGCCCGAAGTGCTTGCCGGTGACGAGCCCGGGTTTCAACCCATCTTCGACGGCAAGACGCTCGCGGGATGGGAAGGCAATCCTGCGTACTGGCGTGTCGAGAACGGCGCGCTCGTCGGCGAGATCGTTCCCTCGACGGTGATCAAGAGCAACACGTTTATCATCTGGCGCGGCGGTACAGCGGCCGATTTCGAATTGAAGCTCGACTACCGGATTACCGAGGCGGGAAACAGCGGCATCAACTATCGCAGTGCTGTCGTGCCCGACCCGGTGACCCCCGAGAACAAGTTTGCGATGCGCGGCTATCAGTTCGATCTCGACGGCCGCAAGCGGTATGACGGCAACAACTACGAAGAGAAGGGGCGGCTCTTTCTCGCCGTGCGCGGCCAGATTTCTCGCGTCGTGGGCGGCCGCCCGCCCGTCGTGCTCTCGTCGTTTGGCACGTCGGAAGATCTCGCGAGCGTGTCCACGGCCGACTGGAACGCGGCGCATCTCATCGTGCGCGGCAACACAGCTATGCACATGCTCAACGGTCGTCTCATGAGCGTGACGATCGACGACGATGCGCCCAACCGAAAGCTGGACGGGTTGATCGGCGTGCAGGTGCATACTGGACCGGCGATGAAAGTGGAGTATCGGAATATTCGGTTGAAGAAGTGGTAGTCGGCAGTCAGCAGTCAGCAGTCGGCAGGGAGATGAAAAAATGGCATTACGAACAATGGCGGCTGTTTGTGGGCTGGTCACTTTGGTTGTCTTCGTGACGCTCACGGCGCAGACGAGCCCGCGATATCAGGTGCTCTTCAACCGCTTTCAGGCGCCCGTGATGACCCTGCATATCGCAGACGCCGACGGAAAGGGTGAACGTGCGCTGCTGGCGACGCCGGACCTCGATTATTCGCCCTCCTTTTCCTCAGATGGCCAATGGATCGTGTTCACGAGCGAGCGCGACGGCCAGTCGGAGATCTATCGCGTGCGTCCCGACGGCAGCGGCCTCGAGCGATTGACCGACCATCCTGCATTCGACGATCAGGGGTCGCTGTCGCCCGACGGAAAGACATTGGCGTTTGTCTCGACCCGCGAGGGCGGGACCGCAAACGTCTGGACGCTGGATCTCGCATCGAAGAAGGTGACCAACCTCACCGCGAATCGTTCCGGGAACTTCCGGCCAAGCTGGTCGCCCGATGGCGCCTCGATTGCCTTCACCTCGGACCGCGATGCCCAGCCGGGGGTGTGGCCCGGTATGTGGGAACACCTGCAGTCGACGGGCGTTTACGTCATCAAGGCGCGCGGCGGCGACGCGAGAAGGCTCACGCGGAAGGATGGCTTCTCGGGAAGCCCGTCGTGGTCGGCGGATGGGCGCCGAATCCTGTTTTACGAGACGGACGAGCTTGGCGCATATCTCGCGAAGTCCGGCAACAGCCGCACAGAAATCGTCTCGGTCGACGTGACAACCGGCGAGCGAAAGTTCTACACGGCCTCAAATGAGACGAAGCTGTCGCCGCGATGGCTGTCGCAGGGACGAATCAGCTACATCAAGCGCGGGAGCGATCCGACGAGCGGATTGCGGATCTGGCACCCCGACAGGCGAGTCGAAACCGTCATCCCAGGGGTTGTTCGCAATGCCACCTGGTCGTCCGACGGCCGCTCAGTGGTGTTCGAGCGAATCACGCGGCTCGGCACAACGGAGCATCTCATCCCGGCGTCGAGCCCGGATCGGCAGTTCGATCTCCTGATGAGCGAGCCGTTTCCGTCCTTCTCTCCGGATGGCACGAAGCTGGTCTACAGCCAGTACGGGCGCGGCAAGTCCGCCGCGACCGGCCTCGAATCCTCGTCGGCTGGCGACACGAGCGTGGAGATCATGACCGACCGTGGCGGCGACAAACGCACGCTGTTCCATCGCGAAGGGTTCAGCGCGTATGCCGCGGTGTGGTCGCCGTCTGGCGAAGAAATCGCATTGTCTGTGGGTCGATATTTTCGCGCTCCCGGGCTGCCGTCGGCGCAGATTGCGTTGATCAAACCCGACGGCACGAACTTCAGGCTCATCGTCGATGACAAGGTGAACAACGGGTTCCCGAGCTGGTCGCGCGATGGCAGCCGGCTCGTGTTCAAGCGCGGCAAGCAGTTGGTCACCATGTCGCTCGCGGATCGTGCGATCACACCCCTCACCGATGGTACGCACTACGACAACTTTCCACAATGGTCGCCAACGAACGATCTCATCATGTTCACGACCGATCGCGACGGCGATTTCGAGCTCTACACCATTCGTCCCGACGGCACCGATCGCCGGCGGCTGACGAATGTCCGCGGCAACGACGCGCACTCGTCCTGGTGTTCCGACGGCAACTGGATTGTCTTCAGCAGCGCGCGCCACGGTTTCAAGGACGAAATGGCCTTGTACGATGGTGTTCCGCAGCCCTATGGTGAGATCTTCATCATGCGGGCAGATGGGTCGGATGCGCGTCAGCTCACGGACAACAAATGGGAGGACGCGAGTGCGGCGTGCAGGCCGATCGGTCCGGCAGGCCGATTGACTCGCAATCAGTGAACGGCCTCGAGCCGGACATCGTCGGCTTTCTGGAGCGCTCGGGTCTCGCGGCTAGGGGAGAGGATCTTCAGGTAGAACGCCTGCCGGGCGGCGTGTCCTCGGACATCTGGCTCGTGCGGGCGCGCGAGCCGCGCACATTTTGCGTCAAGCGGGCGCTGCCGCGGCTTCGCGTCGCCGCAGAGTGGATTGCAGATCCGCGAAGAAATTCGACAGAGGTGGCGTGGCTGAGACGCGTCGCGCACGTGAACCCGGACGCCGCACCGAAGGTCCTGGCGAGTGACACCGCACTCGGTGTGTTCGCGATGGAGTACCTGCCGCCTTCCGAGTACGAGCTGTGGAAGGCGAAGCTGGCTCGCGGCGATGTCAGCGTGGAGACGGCCGCGCGTGTTGGTCAGCAGCTCGCGGCGATCCACTCGTCATTTGCGCGCTCCCCAACGGCCGCTACCGATTTCGATACAGGCGCCGCGTTCCACTCGCTCCGCCTCGAGCCGTACCTGCTCGCAACCGCGCGCGTCCATGGCGATCTGGCTCCGGTGCTCGAGTCGCTTGCCGATCGGACGGCGTCGACGCGCGTCACCGTCGTTCACGGCGACATCAGCCCGAAGAATATTCTGCTGGGGCCGCGCGGGCCGGTGTTTCTCGACGCTGAATGCGCATGGTTCGGCGATCCCGCCTTCGATCTTGCGTTCTGTCTCAATCATCTGCTGCTGAAAACCGTCTGGGTCCCATCGGCGGAAGCCCCGCTGATGGAATCGTTCGAGGCGCTCGCCCGCGCGTATCTGAAAGGCACGGATTGGGAGCCGTCCGCGGAGGTCGACCGCCGCGCGGCATCGCTGCTGCCGGGGCTGTTGCTCGCGCGGATCGACGGAAAATCGCCGGTTGAGTACTTGACCACTGACGCGGCAAAAGACACAGTGCGGCGCAGAGCGCGGGCCATGTTAAAGGATCTTCCAAAGAACATGACGGATCTACGGGCGGGTTGGAGCGATCGTCCATCGTCCATCGTCCATCGTCCATCGTTTCGACGAACGACGATCGACAATGGACGATCGACGATCGACGATGGACGATCGACGATCGATCAGGTCATTGGGCGACGGGTGTGGGACTCGCGCGGGCGTCCGACGGTGGAAGCTGAAGTGGTGCTGAGCAACGGCGCGCGCGGGCGGGCAATTGCGCCGGCAGGCGCGTCGACTGGCACGAACGAGGCGATCGACCTTCGCGACGGTGGTGCGCCGTTCGGCGGACTCGGCGTCGAGCGTGCTCTCCGCAACGTGTCGACAGAGATTGCCGCCGCGCTTCGCGGAATGCCAGCGATGGACCAGAAGGCGATCGACCGCCGTCTGATCGAGCTGGATGGCACGGCGCAGAAGGCTCGCCTCGGCGGGAACGCGACTGTTGCCGTCTCGATGGCCGTACTGCACGCGTCTGCGGCTGCTGTGGGGGAGCCGCTCTGGCGTTACGCTGCTGCCGGCACCTTGCCTTCACTGCCGATGCCGATGATTCAGATCTTCGGCGGCGGGGCTCACGCCGGCCGCAAGATCGACCTTCAGGATTTTCTGATCGTGCCGATCGGTGCAACGACCTTCGATGCCGCGATGGTGATGACGGCTGGTATCTACGACGCAGCGGGCCGCATCATGGCGCAGCGCGGGACGCTGCACGGCGTTGCCGACGAGGGCGGATGGTGGCCCGATTTTTCGTCGAGCAGGGAAGCGCTCGAAACGCTCGTTGCGGCGATCGAGAAGGCAGGCTTCCGGCCAGGCGTCGATGCGGCGATCGCGATCGACGTGGCGGCAACACAGCTGAGGAAGGGCTCTCGTTACGTGCTTGCGGCCGAACAGCGTGAGCTGTCGAGTGAAGAGCTCTCAGACATGCTGCTCGAGTGGTGCCGGGACTATCCGATCATCTCGGTTGAAGACCCGCTCGCCGAAGACGATGACGAGGGGATGCGGGCCTTCACCGCGCGGGCGGGCGGGCGCCTCCAGGTGATCGGCGACGACTACCTCGTGACCTCGGCGCCGCGAATCGCCGCCGCTGCGCGGTACAGAGCCTGCAACGCCGTACTGTTGAAGCCGAATCAGGCGGGCACGGTGACGGAAACGGCAGAGGCGCTCGCCGCCGCTCGAGCCGCGGGGTGGAACACCATCATCTCGGCACGCTCAGGCGAAACCGAGGATGTGACGATCGTCCACCTCGCGATCGGATGGGGTGTGGGCCAGTTGAAGGTCGGATCGTTCGCGCGCGGTGAGCGGACCGCCAAATGGAACGAGGCGCTGCGGATTGAAGAAGCGCTCGGTGGCGCGGCCCCGTTTGGCGAGCCGCGGCTGCTGAAGCGAAACCAGAAGCGCTGACGCACCGACGCTATCAGGGCAGATGGCAAATGGCAGATGGCAGACGGTACACTCTGCCATCATCCATCTGCCCTCTGCCATGACCGTCTGACAAACATGAAGGCCGTCCTCCACTACCGCGCGACGCCCGGGTTCCGCGAGAAAGTGTCCGCGCTCGAAAGCGATTGGCTGCGTATTGCGATCGTCGAGCCGCGCGATCGCGACACGTTCGTGCGCGAGATCAGTGAGGCAGACGTGCTCCTTCACGTGCTCGAGCCGGCGACGGCCGCGACGCTTGAGCGTGCCCCGCGGTTGAAGCTGATTCAAAAGCTCGGGGTGGGCGTCGACACGATCGATCTCGACGCGGCGAAAGGCCGAGGTGTGGCGGTCTGCAACATGCCCGGAACCAACTCGCGTGCCGTCGCGGAGCTGACCGTCCTCCTGATGCTGGCGACATTGCGACGACTCACGGAACTCGACGCCCAAACGCGCGCCGGAAACGGGTGGGCTCTCGATTCGGATCTGCTCGACGACCTCGGCGAGCTTGGCGGCCGAACCGTGGGGCTCGTCGGCTTCGGCGCAGTGGGACAGTGTCTTGCGCCGATGCTTCAAGGGATGGGCGCTCGTGTTCTTTATACCAGCCACCACGAATCGCCGCATCCCGATGCGACGTGCGTGTCATTCCCCGATCTCTTGCGCTCGGCGGACGTCGTCTCCCTGCATGTGCCGTTGACGTCGGCGACCGCGAACATGATGAACAGCCCCGCGTTTGGCGCGATGAAACCGCGTGCGATTCTCATCAACACTGCGCGAGGTGGTCTCATCGATTACCACGCGCTGCACCGCGCGCTCGCCAGCGGCTGCCTGCGCGGCGCTGGCCTCGACGTATTCGAGGCCGAGCCGGCGGACGGATCACATCCGCTCTTTCGATTGCCCAACGTCATCGTGACGCCTCACCTTGCTTGGTTCACCTCCGAAACGTTGAGCAGAAGTCTGGGAGTGTTCGCTGACAATTGCAGACGGCTTCGGGATGGTGAACCTCTGCTCAACCGTGTCATTTGATCACCTGATCACCCGAGCGCTGAGACAAATTGAGACAATGAAAACGAGGAACTGGACGCGTCGTTCCAAATTTCTGGATTCGTAGCGCACTAATACAGTCTGCGACGAACGTTCTGACAGCCATTAGAAAAAGTGTAGGCGCATCGCGAAATGCAGGTGCGCACGGTGAAACTCACGTTGACCTACACAGATCGTCATGTTATACCGCTACTTCATCTAATCTTCATTTTCGGCGGACGACGACTTTCAGTAATCGCGAAGTCTCTCTAAGCCACTTTTCCTCTCTGAGAGGTGAGTATGCGTCACACTCAACGGGTCCTTCTCTCGGTCGCGCTTCTCTTCCTGCTCTCGGCTTCAGCCAACGCTCAGGTGACGACGTCGACGCTCGTAGGACTCGTCCGCGACACGTCGAATGCTGTGGTGCCAGGCGCGACGGTGGTGGCCACTCACGAAGGCACTGGTGTGGCACGCGAAGGCGTGACCGACGCGAACGGCGAGTTCGTGTTTTCGGCGCTTCCGAGTGGTCCTTACGAAGTGAAAATCGAGCTGACGGGTTTCAAGTCGTTGCAGAACCGCGGCATGCAACTGGGCGCCGGACAGACGGTGCGACAGAATTTCACGCTTGAAGTGGGAACGTTGACAGAAACGGTGACGGTTGCCGGCGAAGCTCCTCTCATCGAAACGGCTGCATCGCTCCAGGCCGACAGCCTCGGCGCGCAGGAAGTCACCGAGCTGCCGGTGAATCGCCGCAATCTGACAAACCTCATGAGCCTCACCGCCGGCGTGAACGTGAGCGGCGACGGCATGGTGCAGATGAACGGCGTCGCGGCAGGCGGGACGGGCATCACGGTGGACGGCACGGAGGCGAACTCGAATCCGGAAGCACGGTCCCTCTCGCAATATGGCGGCCAGAATCAGATCTCGGTGATGAGCCTCGATTCGATATCAGAGGTTCAGATCGTCAAGGGCGTCCTGCCGGCGGAATACGGCGGTGTGGTTGGCGGCCAGATCAACGTGATCAGCCGCTCGGGGACGAACGTCTTCCACGGCTCGGCGTTCTACAGCGGCCAGAATGAGAAGTGGAACGCGCGCAACTTCTTCTCGACAGCAGCACAGCCCATCGGCACGTTTCAGCAGTACGGCGGAACAATCGGCGGTCCCTTGATGCGCAACAGGGCGTTCTTTTTCGCGACCTACGAGGGCTACCAGGAAGAAATTCAGCAGAATCTCAACACGACGGTGCCGTATCAGTTTGTGCGCGATGAGATTTTGCGCGCGCTGCCGTTTCAGGAAACGAGAATCGTGCTTGATATCCTGAACCTTCCGACCGAGCAGATCGTATCGTCGGCGGGTGTGGTGAATACGCAAATCGGCATGTGGCGCGGGCTCGGCTTGCGAAAGCGCGATGACAACAGCGTTCTTCTGAAGACTGACGTCGCGGTGTTCAACGGCGCAAACCTGGGAGTCACCTACACGCGGTTGCATCCGTTCACGTTGGAACCCAGACCCGTACTCAACAATGCCAACGATCGGGAATTCCCGAACGAGCAGGATCGGATCGCCGCTCAGTTCGTCATGACCAGGGGCGCGTGGGTGTCTGAGAGCCGGGTCGGTTGGAACAAAACTTACCTGGCGCGCATCGATGGCTTCCTCGGCACGATCGGTCCCAATACGCCAGCCGAGGTCCTCCCGTACGGCAGGCGTGTCGGCAGACTCGATACCAGCGGGCTGTTTGCCACCGCCGACGCCGAGATCTGGGACATGGCGGGGACGACCTATACCTTCGAGCAGAAATTCAGCCGTGGGTTCCAGCGTCATCTCGTGAAGGTGGGCTTCCGCTTTCAGCGTGACTCCGGCGGGCGGCTGAATCCGGAGATTCCCAAGTTCAGGTACAACAACTACGCCGACCTGCTCGCGAACCGTGTGCTCGAGCAGAACACGTCATACGGAGCCCCGCCGCACAAGTCCCACATGGATAACTACAGCGCCTTTATTCAGGATGACTGGCGGCTCGGCTCGAGCTTCGTGGCGAACCTTGGTCTGCGCTACGACTATTACGGCGTGATCGAAGTGCGGCCCACTACGCCGGTCGAAGTGGAAATCGTCAACTACGAGGCGGCGACAGACTTGACCAAGCTCGACTTCGGTCCGCTGAGGGATCCGCTCAGGCCGTACGAGCCGGATGCCGTGAACTTTGGTCCGCGAGCGGGTTTTGCATGGACGCTCAACGACGCGGAAACGACTGTCGTCCGCGGCGGCATTGGCTTTCTGTACAGCCCCCATCTGGTTGCGACGGTGCGGCAGAGCGCGGCGAATCCGTTTATTCCTTTTCGAATCGTGTACAACCAGACCGAATCTGCCGCAAGAGGCGTCACGTGGCCGCTGTACACCGACGACATGAGCCGGTTCGCGTTGGCCGACTCCGCTGGCCGGCGCTCGGTCTTCTCGGTGTTCGATCCGGCGATCCAAAACCCGTATACGGTTCAGGGGATGCTGAGCGTGCAGCATTCGCTGGGTCGTTCGCTTGCCGCCGAAGTCGGGTACATTCGTACCGACGGCAGAGACTTCCCGCTGCAGCGACAGTTTACGCAGGCCGTCGACAGGGTCACTGGGGCGCGGCCGAATCCTGCGCTGGGCGCCCCGGGCGGCTACTACGTCGATAGCAGCCAGACGATGGCTTACAACGGCCTGCAGACGTCGGTGAGAAAACGCTTTAGCAATCGCTATTCCTGGGACGTGAACTACACCTACAGCAAGAGCGAAGGGACGCAGGGCGGCGATTTGTCCGCGTATTACATCGCCGCGTTCGAGAACAACCAGGACTTCTGGGATCCCGAATTCGACCGTGGGCCATCGAGCAACGATATCCGGCATCGGTTCAATGGCTCGTTCATTTACGAGGTCCCAGGCATCAGCGGCGGACAGGGCGTTATGAACGGCATTCTCGGCGGGTGGCAGATTTCTGGCGTCGTGCAGATGCGATCCGGCAACGCGCTGCTCATCACGCAGCCGTCGGGAATCACGCGCAGCAGGCCCGACGTAGTGCCTGGCGAAGAGCTGATTGTCGCAGACTGGAAAGACACCTGTTCCGCGTCGGGCTGCAATTACCTGAATACGGCCGGTTTCGTTCGAGTGCCTGTTAGCGCGGTTACGAATGCGACGCTTCGGCCGGGCACCTACATCCACGACATGGCACGCGGCCCCGGTCGCGTCGATACCAACCTCACTTTTGCGAAGAGCTTTGGAATTGGCAGCGGCAGGCGGTTGCAGATTCGGGCGGACATTTTTAATTTCTTGAATGTGAAGAACCTCGACAACCCGCAGCTCGCGATCAACAACGCGAACTTCGGTCGTATCACGGGCGCGACCAGCGACGGAAAGAGGGCTCGCGTTTTCCAGTTCGGCGCCCGGTTTACGTTCTAAGCGACCTCGCGTTCGGCCGGGTCGCTCGTGCCACCGACGAGCGACCCGGAAGTTCCTGCCCGCGCGCTCATCCCCACCAAGCTGTCCAGCCGGCGCGAAAAACGCGCAAAATCAACGGGTTGCGACAAAAAGAGACAACCTGTACACGGGCACTCTGTGTACACTTAAAGCACTCGTTTTCGGACCTTTGCAAGACCGGAGGTTGGATGAATCGGCGTCGGCTCTTTCGCGCGACCGGGCTTCCGGTACTGCTGTTGGTGGCGGCCGCCTATGTACAGGCGGATCCGCAACAGACCGCTGAGACACGTGCGCCTGGGCTGTCAGGTCAAGGTGCCGCTGCGACCGACACTGGCATCGCCGCGGATCGCGCGCTTCTCGCCAAATATTGTGTTGGTTGTCACAGCGAAAAAGCGAAGCAGGGCAATCTCGTCCTGAGCACGCTCGAGGTGAACAACCCTGGAGCAGAAGTCGAACGGTGGGAGCTCGTGGTGCGCAAGCTCCGCGCCCGCTCGATGCCTCCGCCTGGACGTCCGCGGCCCGACGAGGCGGGATACGATGCGCTGATTTCTCACCTCGAGACATCGCTCGATCGAGCGGCTGCCGCTAATCCCAATCCCGGGCGGACCGACACATTTCGCCGGCTGAACCGCACTGAGTATCAGAACGCGATCCGGGATCTACTCGACCTCGAGATGGACGTCGCCGCATTGCTGCCGATGGACGATTCGAGCCACGGGTTCGACAACATCAGCGTCGGCGGGCTCTCGCCCATGCTGCTCGAACGGTATCTGTCGGCCGCGCAGAAAATCAGCCGGCTCGCGGTCGGCACACCCGTGCGTTCCGCTGGGGCCGAGACGGTGATTCTCCCTAACGATCTTTCGCAAGATGGGCACTTCGACGGCCAGCCATTCGGTACGCGGGCAGGCGCGATTGTGCGGTACACGTTTCCCGCCGATGGCGACTATCAGTTCGAGCTGCGGCTCACACGCGATCGCAACGAGTTGATTGAAGGCCTCAACGAGCCGCACCAGATGGAGGTCAGCATCGACGGCGTTCGCCAGCAGATGTTTACGCTGACGCCTGCGCAGCGGAACGGTCCGGTCGATCCCATGGGGCCGCAATATGACCCGGAACAGGCGGCCGACTCGCACCTGAATTTCCGCACACGTGTGACGGGCGGGCCGCATGTGATTCAGGTCGTATTTCTCAAGAGGCCGTCGGCGCTCATCGAAACCGAGCGGCAACCCTATCTCGCCAGCTTCAATAGCGATCGCACACCGCGAACGCAGCCAGCGCTCTATAGCGTGTCGGTGGCAGGTCCGTTCAACCAGACCGGCATCGGCGACACGCCGAGCAGGCGCCGCATCTTCAGCTGCCGCCCTGCGAGCGCGTCGAATGAGACGACGTGCGCCCGCAACATTGTGACGGCGCTCGCGCGACGCGCGTACCGGCGGCCTGCGACGAGCGAGGAGGTGCAGACGCTGCTCGGCTTTTACAAGCAGGGCCGCGCCGAGGGTACCTTCGAGCAAGGCATCGAGATGGCCTTGCGCGCGATGCTGACGAGCCCGGCCTTTCTCTTCCGCATCGAGCGCGCACCCACCTCCGCGGCTGGCGCCGCTACGGTGGGCAAGCCCGGTGCGGCGGACACGACGTATCGCATCGACGACCTCGAGCTGGCCTCGCGACTCTCGTTCTTCCTCTGGAGCAGCATTCCGGATGCGACGCTGCTCGATGTTGCGGTCAAAGGACGGCTTGACGAACCTGCCGTACTGGAACAGCAGGTGCGCCGGATGCTCGCGGACCCGCGCGCGACCGCATTGGTGAACAACTTCGCGGCACAGTGGCTGTATCTGCGCAATCTCGACAGCCACAAACCGGACAACCGGCTGTTCCCCGATTTCGACGACAACCTCCGCCAGGCTTTCCGGCGCGAGACCGAGATGCTGTTCGAGAGCGTGATGAAAGAGGATCGCAGCGTGCTCGACCTGTTGCGCGCCGATTACACGTTCCTCAACGAGCGTCTCGCGAAGCATTACGGCATTCCGAACGTATACGGCAGTCATTTCAGGCGTGTAGACCTTGGGAAGAATCACGTCCGCGGCGGGCTGCTCGGCCAGGGCAGCATCATGACGGTCACGTCGTACGCGAACCGCACGTCGCCGGTGAACCGCGGCAAATGGATTCTCGAGAACCTGCTCGGCACGCCGGTGCCGCCGCCGCCGCAGAATGTTCCACCGCTGGCAGAGAACAGCCCAGGGGCGAAGATTCTCACCGTCCGCGAGCGCATGGTGCAGCATCGCGCGAACCCGGCGTGCGCAAGCTGCCATCAGTTGATGGACCCGGTGGGACTGTCGACCGAAAACTTTGACGCGATTGGGCGCTGGCGCACGCTGAGCGAGGCCGGCACTCCGGTCGACGCATCGGGCGGGCTGCCGGACGGCAGCACGTTCGACGGCGCCATCGGGCTTCGCACGGCGGTGCTGAACCGGTCCGACCTGTTCGTGTCGACGCTGACCGAAAAGCTGATGACGTACGCGCTTGGCCGTGGTCTCGAGTATTACGACGCGCCGGCCGTGCGCGAGGTGACGCGCAAGGCGCGTCCCGGCGACTATCGTTTCTCTTCTGTCGTGCTCGGCATTGTGAACAGCACGCCGTTTCGGATGAGAAGCGCATCGAGCAACTAAAGGAGAGCTTCATGATCGTGACCAAACTGGCATTGCCGCGGCGGACGTTCCTGCGTGGTGTGGGTGCGGCCCTTGCGTTGCCCATGCTCGACGCCATGGTGCCCGCATTCGGCGGCCTCCGTGCGGCCACCAAACCGATTGCCAGGCTCGGCGTCGTCTACATTCCGATGGGATCGAACATCGCGGAGTGGATGCCGAAGCAGGAAGGCCGCCTGACAGAGCTCTCGCCCACACTGGCGCCGCTCATGCCGTTTCTGAATCAGCTCACCGTGCTGAGCAATCTCGAACTGAAGAACGCGTACTCGAACGGCAATCACGCGACGGCAAACTGCACGTTTCTGAGCGGCGTGCGCGCGAAGATGACGGAAGGGTCCGATTACGAGATGGGCGTCACGATGGACCAGATCGCGGCGCAGCAACTCGGTAAGGACACCCAGTTGCCATCGCTCGAGCTCGCGACCGATTTCAACTACGTGGTCGGCAACTGCGACAACGGCTTCAATTGCGTGTACATGAACACGCTCGCATGGTCTGGCAAGACGACCCCGCTGCCGACCGAAGCGAACCCGCGCGTCGTTTTCGAGCGGCTGTTCGGCGACGGCGGATCCGCAGCAGACCGCAAGGCCGAGCTCAAGAAGAACGGCAGCATTCTCGACTGGGTGACTGAAGATATGGCGCGGCTGGGCCGGCGGCTCGGTCCGAGCGATCGCGTGCGCGTCGACGAATATCTCGACACGCTCCGCGAGGTCGAGCGGCGCATCCAGAAAGCCGAGCAGCTGGATGGCGATGCGCTGCCCGAGGTGCTGACGCGGCCTGTCGGCGTGCCGTCGGACTGGGAGGAACACGCCAAGCTGATGCTCGATTTACAAGTGCTCGCGCTGCAGGCGGATATTACGCGGGTCGTCACGTTCCAGCTGGCGCGCGAGGTGAGCACGCGGACGTATCCGCAGATTGGTGTCGCCGAGCCGCATCACGCGACGTCGCATCATCAAAACTCGCCCGAGAAGCTGGCGAAGCTGGCCAAGATCAACACGTATCACGTATCGCTCTTTGGCTACCTGCTCGAAAAGCTCCAGGCGACCAAAGACGGTGACGGCACGCTGCTCGATCACTCACTGTATCTGCTGGGCAGCGGCCTCGGGAATCCCGATGTGCACGACCACACGAACCTGCCGATTCTCGTGGCCGGCGGTGGCGCAGGCATGAAAGGCGGGCGGCACATCAAGTACACGCAGGCGGCGCCGCTCACGAACCTGCACGCCACGTTGCTCGACAAGGTGGGCGTACCGACCGAGCGGTTCGCCGACAGTACGGGCAAGGTAGATGAGCTGCTGGAGCCGTTGAGCTTGTAGGTCTGGAAAGCTGCATTAAGCAGATCGATATCACGTTGTTGCGCCGAGCCCGAAAGGCCGAGGTGGCAGGTCGCAGGCTGCTTCCCGCGGCCTGTATTTCGCACTAAGCAGATCGTTGTTGCAAACATCGCCGAGCCCGAAAGGGCGAGGTGACAGGTCGCGGGGGTGGGGCCCCGCGACAAGCAAAAAGAGGTTGACCAAGATGCGGCTGTTTTATCGTGCGGCAGTGGTAATCGCCGCGACGGTTTGCGTCAGCGGCGCGGGCATCGCAGCACAGCGTGCGACGGTGAACAGTGCCGCGAACGCTGTCGAGCCTGACGGCACGAGACCGCTGCACCGCGCAGTCCATCGCAACGACCTGAAGGCCGTCGAGTCGCTCATCCGCAGCGGCGCAGATGTCAACGCGACGAACAGGTACGGAGTGCCGCCGCTGGCCCTCGCGGCCACCAACGGCAATGCGGCGATCCTTGAACTGCTGCTGAAAGCCGGCGCCAATCCCAACGCAGTGCAGTCGGAGGGCGAGACAGTCCTCATGACCGCGGCGCGTACCGGCGTCGCCCCAGCGGTGAAGACGTTGCTCGCTTACGGGGCAGATTTGAACGCGAAAGAGAGTTGGCGCGGTCAGACCGCGCTCATGTGGGCAGCGGCGGAAGGACACGCTGATGCTCTCCAGATAATGCTCGAGGCCGGCGCGCAGGTGAACGCCCGATCGAATGCGGGATGGACGGCCCTGCTGTTTGCGGCACGCGAAGGAAGGGTTGCCGCTGTTAAAACTCTACTCGCCGGCGGCGCGGACGTGAACGACGCGCTGCTCGCAAGAACGGGGCGCGGCCGTGGAGCGGGTGGTGGCGGCGGCGGGAGGCCGCCCGCGGGAGGCTCAAGTGCCCTCGTCCTGGCGGTAGGCAGCGGACATTTCGAGCTCGCGGCTGCGTTGCTCGATGCAGGTGCCGATCCGAATGCCGCCGCGCAGGGCTGGACGGCGCTGCATCACATCACATGGATTCGGAAGCCAGGCACCGGCAGCAACGATCCCGCTCCGTACGGCTCGGGCAACATGGACAGCCTCACGCTCGTCCGGAAGCTGAAGTCGCACGGCGCCGATGTGAACGCGCGCGTGACGCGGCGTCCGAGCGTCGGCGTTACGGCGCTGAACTTCGTAGGCGCCACGCCGTTCTTCATGGCCGCGCGCGGGGGCGACGCCGAACTGATGCGGTTGCTCGTGGAGTTGGGCGCCGATCCGCTGCTGCCAAATGAAGATGGCACGACGCCGCTGATGGCCGCGGCAGGGGTCGGCACACATTCACCCGGCGAGGACGCCGGGGCGCCGCCCGAGGCGCTCGAAGCCGTGAAGCTGGCCATCGAGCTCGGTAACGACGTCAACGTCGTCGACAAGAACGGCAACACCGCCATGCACGGCGCGGCGTTCAAGCAGCTTCCGGAAGTCGTCAAAGTGCTCGATGCGAAAGGCGCCAAAGTCGACATCTGGAACAAGAACAACGTGTCGGGCTGGACGCCGCTGCGCGTTGCCGTCGGCGTGCATCGCGGGATGAACTTCAGGTTCCACGTTCCGACAGCGGATGCGCTGCGCGAAATCATGGTGCGTGCCGGCGTGTCGACCGAGGTCGCGCCCGAGACCGTCATCAGCGGCGCAACACCTACCAAGTGACCGCTAACGCGGTCTCCCGTCAGGGCAGATGGCAGATGGCAGAAAGTACTCTCTGCCATCATCCCTCTGCCCTCTGCCATGACGTGCGTCAGCGTCAGATCTCCACGAGCTTCCCACCGACAATCCTGACGTTCGTTTGCGCGATATGCGGGTCGGAACTGTCCGCAAAGTTACGCTTCGCCTCGTACATCTTCTGATCGGCAAGCGCGACGAGCCGGCGGCACAGATCGTAGGAAGACCCCGGCGGTACCTCAACCGACGTGTCGAAGCGCTGCTCCGGCGAAATGCTGACTGCTCCGTCGCACTGCAGCATCCGATCGTGCTCCTCGCCGGACGGCCGCTCGCAATAGACCAGTCCGATGCTGAGGCGCGGCGGGTGATCGACGAAGCGCGGATCGAGCGACTCCCACGAAAACGAATCCACGAGCTCGGCGTCGCGCCCTGCGACCAGGCCCAGCTGTGTCTCGGTCACGAGATTCCGGACGATGCGCAGGTATTCGTCGCCGCCCCATCGCACGCCGATATCGCCCTCGCGGTGCTGGCGGAAGAGACGTCCGGTCGTGGCGAGCACGAGGTCGCCGATCTCGTGGCCGTAGGCGTCGTTGTAGTGCTTGAACCGATCGTGGTCCACCATCTCGATGCCGAACCCGTTGCCGCGATGCTCTTCGCGAAGCGTCGTCAGCAGACGTTCTTCGCCCAGCTCGCGGCGATAGAGCAGGGTGCGGCCGTCGCGACGCATCCGGCTGAGCAGCGCCTCTCGTTGCTCGAGCTCGACACCCTTCTGGTGCAGCTCCTCGAGCACATGAAGAAAGACCTGGTTCCAGTCCTCGATTTTGTCGCCAATCGCGAGGTCGAGCGTCTCGAAACCCGGGCGGACGAGGTCGATCTGCGCGGCGTTGAGCTTCAGCATCCGGCTGACGTAATCGAAGAGGTAGCGGACCGAGCCGGTGAGTTGTGCTTCGGACGCGACGACTTCGGCCGGCAACGGCGCTCCACCGCGGAGGAGGGTCAGCTTCTGGTTCACCCAATACTCTTTTCGACCCGTATGAGCAAGTTCAATACCATCGGCCTTCACACGCTTTTGACGCAGCGCGTGATTGAAATTTCCGAGAGTATAGGGCCACCAAGTTTCGCGGCTCGCGTGCCGTATTGCAATTGTGTGCAAGCCCTGTCCACCGGCTGACACAACTATTGTCGGGCTGACTCGAACTTGTAGATGTAAACGACCCTCACACGCGCGATAGGCTCGGCGTTGGCTGACTGGCCTCTAAACCGGTCCTCGTACATCGGAGGCTCACTCGGCGTATCGAGCGCGAGATAGGGTTCATAACCCGAGGTCACGAGCCGCTCGATCGTGGCGTCGAGGGCGTCGCCTGGTATCTCGTCCCACCGGATTGTTGGTCGCTTGCCATACAGGCGAATGGCGCCGCTGTGCAGGCTCGAGAGAACCACTGCGCGTTCAGACGTATGTCGCTCGAACCACTCGCCGACCAGCACATACTTCGCCTCTTCCAAACGGCTTCGGCCGATCCCTTCGCGCTGAAGGAACTGCTGCGAAACAAAGCCGCTTGCGAAGGCGATCGCGAACAATACCGCCGGCCGCCACGCGTGTGCCGCCTTCCGAAGACTCAGGACCTGCGACAGAGCGCGGGCACATAGAATCAGAACAAGGACGATCGTCGGCAGCAGAAAACGGGAAGAATCCCAGTTGTCGAAGACAAGATAGAAGAGATACGGAGCCGCGGCTGCCGCGGCGATCGCCGACCATTCCCATGCCCGCCGGTCGTGACGAAGAACGACAAGGGCTCCCGGCCACGCGAGCCAGAACAACGTCGAGCGTGAGTAGATGAGCCATTTGCCGAAGTTCGACATGTTCGCCGCCATCCGCGAGAACGACAGCTCGAACATGTGCGAAGCGCTTCCATATCCGGACATCGTCATGGTTCCGTAAAGCGACGCGTTCAGCCAGATCTGGAACAGCAGAAACGCCGACGTGCTCGCCACAACCACCCAGGCGCTGGGCGATCGCGTTCTGAACACGTGGATCAGCAGAAAGACGATCACTGCAGGTAGAAGCACCGGACGCGTCAGCACGGCCATTCCGGCGCACATGCCTGAGGTCACGCTCCAGACGTGAGAACCAGCCCCTCGACTCCGCTCGGGGCGTGCCTGGATTTCGGTGTCGGCGGCCCATATTGCCGCCACCAGCCAGCAGGCGGCGGGCACATCGCTCATGGGATGGACTGCCGACACCGCGAAGACAGGGTCGACGGCGACAAGAGCGGCTGCAAACAAACCTGTCAGACGGTCGGACGTCATGCGGCCCAAGAGATACGCGAGCGCGAGCGTGACGTACCCCATGAGGAGGGGCACGAAGAACGGGCCGGTCGGATGAAGAATGGAGAATAGCGCCATCACGATGGGCAGTCCGATTGGGAACCGAGGGACCGACGAGAATCCTTCGATGGCCGGTACGTGGCCGAGTGGGATGGCTGCCCTCAGCGGATCCGCGAACGGAAGGATGGATGCAAGCGGCTGCGGCTCGCTCAGATGGCCCGACGCAATGAGTGCTGCCGTACTGACATACCCGTAACTGTCCAGGCCGCCCGCGACACGGACATGAAACTGGGAGTACGCCAGGACCGCCGCGGCGATCAATGCCAATAAGCCGTGTATCGAGGCGTACGAAACCGCCTCCGCCAGAGCCGATGCCCGTGCTTTCGCGCTGACGCCACTGAGGGCGGCGCGCCCGGCCAGGGCAAGCACGAGCGCGATCGCCGGCCGAAGCGCATCATGCGAGCGAATCGACAGTTGGCCGATTTGTATGTCGATGCCGCCGATTGATGCGATGAGAATCAGCGTTGCCGCGGACAAGACGACAATGGCATCAAGAGCGTGTTTCATACCGCTCGGCGGCTGATACGACTCGTTCCACGATCGGTGGTTCGAGACGGATACTCGGCGCGCGTGCAATGTAGCCGGCGTGAGCGAGCCGGCTCTGGAAGAACGCCGTTTCCGAAGCCAGGAAGACGAGCTTTACCCAGACTCGAGCGGCGAGATAGATCTGACCAACGACGATACCGAGCCATACGCCCGACGATTCGGCGCCCGGCGAGACGATCGCATACATCAGGAGTACTGCCACGAACAGACCGGTGTTCAGGAGATAGAGTGCTGCGATGGCGCTGATGTGGCGCCTGACGAATCTCGTGCCGGCGGCGATAGCGCCGATCATGCTGCGACGGTCTTCTACCACCGCACGCACCTTGGCGTAGTCGAAGATGACGCTGATGATAGCCAGCATGGCGCCGAACACGAGATAGAGCGCCAGTCGCACAAAAAACGCGGTGCGTTCGACCGTGACGTCTCGTGTGAGCTCCCCATAGATCGTGTCGAAGATAAGCGGGTGGACGACCGCGAAGAGGACGTAATACACGAGGGCGACGATTGGCGCCAGCCGCAGGAAGCGCACAAAGTAAATCCCGCACGCGCTGAAAAACTCGTGCGAGCGCGTCGGACGCGCACGGGCGTAACGGTCGAGAATGCCTCCGGTCAGAAAAAGCCATAACAGCAAATAGAAGGCGCCGAGCCACAGAATCGGTGATGGGCGCGCTCGGCCATCCGCCAGATTGCTGAGATTGTCGAGCACGGCGTCAAACGCGATGATCGATGTCTGAAAGGTTTGGCCCACCGGTCCGGTCTGCGCGATGAACTCGGACCACCATTGCACACTGACGCCGCGCGCGACCTGCTCGGCGATCATGCTGTTCCCCAAATGCGACGCCAGCGCCTCTCGCATCATCAGCGAGAAGGGAAGGGCCGTCACGAGTGTCACGAGAAACACGCAGACGAGAATGATCGGCGCACGATTCACGAGCCTCATTCCCTCGACCAGGGCCGAGGTGACCCGCGGCTTGCGTTCATGGCCCGTCCCTGTCTCGTCTGCCATGGATCAGACGAAGAACGCCCAGGCCAGCAGCTGATCCTGCAGCCACACCATCCAGGTGGCTGCCCATTTCGTGGCGGCGCGCCCGGTGTGCGGCTCGGTGGTGAAACTGTTGTTCGTGAAGTTCGTGTCGACGAGCAGGATCTGATCGGGATCGACCTGCGCCGAGACGGCACGATTCGCGTGCTCGAGCGTCACGCGGTGCCAGCGTCCGCCGCCGTCCCACGCGAACCGCCGCTGTTCGCCGTTGGCGAGCGTCACGAGGATCGTCACCGGAAAGATGCCATCGCCGTGGCGGCGCACGACGACCTCGCTGACGAATTCGCCGTCATCCGTCGCGGTGCTGGTCACGCTGTCGACGCCGTAGTCGAAGACGGCGGATCCGCGATACACCTGATCGAAGAAAGGTGTGAGATCTCTCCCGGTGACTTCGTTCGCCACTTGGAACAGGTCACCCGGACGCGGATGCTTGAACTTCCATCGCTCGAAGAACGTCGCGAGCACTTGTTGCATCGTGGTCCACCCCAGGGCGCGTTCGAGCGTGTGCAGCCAGAGCGCAGGCTTCGCGTACGTCATCGGTCCGGATGTGCGCGGCCAGTACCTGAACGAAGGTGTGGACGGAAT
Source organism: Vicinamibacterales bacterium (assembly GCA_963761975.1). Lineage (GTDB taxonomy): Bacteria > Acidobacteriota > Vicinamibacteria > Vicinamibacterales > JAMQPK01 > JAMQPK01. Next base: position 1,751,571 of record CAVXIR010000004.1, on the reverse strand, counting down.
ATCGACGATCGGACTGTTGCGGTAATCGTCGCGAAACTCGCCCGCCATCACGCGGTCCCACCGCACGTCGTCGAGCACCCATGGCACGAAGCCGCCGAAGAATCGCCGCACTTCGCGGCCGTCAGGGAATTCCTCGGCCATGACGCGCGCGTTGGCGTACTGATTGATGCCTTCGTCCATCCACGCATCTTCGAATTCGTTGGTCGCGACCATGCCGTGCCACCATTGATGGCCGGTTTCGTGAACGAGCGTGTCTTCGAGATACGGATCGCGGCGCGGCATGAGCCATGACGTGCCGACGGTGAAGAGCGTCGGATACTCCATCCCGCCTGTTCCGCTGTTCCATACGGGGTCGACGATGGTGATATGACCGTATGGGTAGGCGCCGAACATCTCGCCGTATTGACGCAACGTCGCGCGCGTGCCTTCGAAATGCCGGCCGGCCTGACCGTCGTGCTCGGGCTGGATCATCAGCTTCATCTCGACCGGCGCCAGCCCGGGATGCTGAAACCGTTGCCGGCGCTCGATGAAATCCGGGCTCGTCGTCCAGGCGAAATCGTGCACATCCTCTTGATAGTAGCGGTGCGTCGTCGTGCCGTCCGGATTGTCGGTGCGCTCGCGCTCGCGGCCGGTTGCCCCCAGAGGCCAGCCGCGCGGAACGGTCATGCGCACGTCGTACACGCCGAAGTCTGAAAAAAATTCGGTTCCGACGTGGAACTGATGGCAGTTCCACTTGCCAGTCGGTTCGAGCACGCCGATTTTCGGAAACCATTGACCGAGAAAGTAGTAGTTGCCGACGACACCGGTTCGAGCGAACGTGCGCGGGATCTTCGCCGTGAATGCGATGTCGAGCGTGATGGTCTGTCCCGGACTGACCGGCGCAGGCAGCGTGACGGCCATCACCGTGCGGTCGTTCTCGTTCCCGTCGTCCGGCGCGATAAATCGCATGGCTTGTGTGAGATCGACAGGAGCGATAGCGCCTCCGGTGATCCTGAAACTCGAAATGTCGATCGCGGCGAAGTCTTCGGATCGAGCGCCTGCGAGTCGCCACCAGGTGGTCAGCCTGTGCTCGCGCATCCACGTCGAATCGGCATTCCGCCATGCGTTGTAGTACAGGTGAAACTGGAGTTCACTGGCGGGGGCGTCGCTGATGTTGGTCCACACAAGCGTTTCGCGTGCGGTCAGCGTCCGAGCACGCGTATCCAATCGCACGTCAATTGTGTAGTTCGCATTGCGTGGCGAGAGGGCCTGTGCCGCCGTAGAAACGGTGCCCGCCAGCACAATCGCTGCCGTAAGGCTGGTCATGGCAGAGGGCAGATGGATGATGGCAGAGAGTACCGTCTGCCATCTGCCATTCTGCCATGGTCTTAACTGTCTGCACCGGCACAGAAAGGCGGCGAGCGAAGGCATCACGGTCAAAATCCTATAGGACCGAGGGATGTCCTATACTCGTTTTTGTGATTCGGGTGCTTCTGTACGGACTCGGTCCGATCGGCGCGATGGTGGCCCGCCAGCTCGTCTCACGTGACGGCTTCCGCATCGTTGGTGCCGTCGACGTCGATCCGGCAAAGGTCGGGCGCGATGCCGGCGAAATCGCCGGTCTGTTACGGCCCGTTCGAGTGAAGGTCGATCCTGACGCACCGAACGCGATGAGACGGTCGAAACCCGACGTCGTGGTGTTGTGCACATCTTCATCGCTGCGCGCGGTCATGCCCCAAATCGAGGGCGTGCTCAAGGCGAAGGTGCCGATCGTGACGACGACCGAAGAGCTGAGCTATCCGGTCAAACGCAATGCTTCGCTGGGCAGGAAGATCGACGCGCTGGCAAAAAAAGCCAGAGTGGCCGTGCTCTCCACCGGAGTGAACCCGGGGTTCGTGATGGACGCGCTGCCCATCACGCTGACCGTTGCATGCGAGCGCATTGAATCGATCTCGGTCGCCCGCATTCAGGATGCGCGCACGCGGCGGCTGCCCTTTCAGCAGAAGATTGGCGCAGGGCTTTCGCGCGCGCAGTTCCGGCGCGAGCTCGAGCGCGGATCGATTCGCCACGTCGGGCTGGCCGAATCGATTTCCATGATTGCCGCCGCGCTCGGCTGGAAGCTCGATCGCATCACGGATGAAGTAAAGCCGAAGATTGCGGATGCCACTGTCGCCAGCGAGTTTCTCGCGGTCGATCCCGGCTATGTCAGCGGCATTGTTCAGGATGCTGTCGGATACCGGCACGGTACAGCCATTATCACGATGCACATGGAGGCCTATCTTGGCGCGGCCGAGCCCTACGACGAAGTGAAAGTGCAAGGTGTGCCGAGCCTCACATTGCGAATTCCAGGCGGCGTTCCCGGCGACCTGGCGACTGCCTCGATCGTGGTCAATTCGATACCAAGGGTGCTTTCAGCCAGACCGGGCCTGCACACCATGAAGGATTTGCCGGTCCCGTCCTATTACGCCGGTCGTTGAGGGACGGAACCCAACGCATCTATAATGTAGCTTCACTTTCCACGATTGCGAGGGAGTATGACGAAGCCATCTCGCCGTGATTTTTTGACCACCGCGGCCGGCACGAGCGCAGCGACCTTCTGGATTCCCAAAAAAGTCTATGGCTACAGCCGCGCCCACGTCATCGACATGAAGGCCAGCAAGGGCATGTCGAAGTGGGATCTCGACACACCGGCTCTTGTGCTCGATCTCGACAAGCTCGAGCAGAACATCGCGGCGATGCGTACGAGCCTTGCGGCAACCAAGGTGGGGGCCCGCCCGCACGCGAAGACGCACAAGTCGGCCGAGATCGCGAAAATGCAGATCGCCGCCGGCGCCGTCGGTATCTGCACGGCGAAGCTGAGCGAAGCCGAAACGCTCTATGCGGCCGGCGTGCAGAAGATCTGCATGACCACGGCGAACATCAGCAAGGCGAAGATCCAGCGCGCGATGAACCTGCGGAAGAAGAATCGCGATTTCATCCAGGCCGTCGACCTGCCTGACAACGCGCGCGATTTGTCGGACGCGGCAAAAGCCGCAGGCATCACCGCCGACGTCGTCGTCGACGTCGCGGTGGGTACGCGCAGTGGAGTTCCGGCCGGCGATCAGGCGCTGGCCCTCGCCCAGATGCTGGACAAGCTGCCGAACCTGAAGTTCCGCGGCATGCTGGCATATGACGGCGGCGCGCAGCACATCAAGGGGTACCAGGCGCGCCACGACCAGTCGCTCGCGCGCTACCAGGATGCGATCAAGACGTTCGAGCGGATGAAAGCATCCGGGCTGAACACAGAGATCTTCAGCGGTGGCGGGACCGGCACGTACAACATCATGACGAAAGTGCCGGGCTTTACCGATGTGCAGGTCGGCAGCTACGTCTTCATGGACACGCAGTATCTGGAGATCGGCAACGAGAAGGGGGACATCTTCACCGACTTCGCGCCGTCGTTGACGGTGATGACGACGGTGCTGAACACCTACTTCCCGAAGCGCATCACGACCGACGCCGGCACGAAGGCGCTGACGCTGAACAAGCCGGATCCGATCGTCATCGGCGAGCCCGGGTTCCGGTATACGGCCGGGTCGGACGAGTTCGGCTCGATTCAGTACGACACTGCGAGCAAGACATACAAGGTGGGCGATAAGCTGGAGCTCATCATTCCGCACTGCGATCCGGTTGTGAACGAATATGACGTGTTCTACGGAGTGCGAAACGACCGAGTCGAGGCTGTATGGCCGGTTACCGCGCGCGGCAAATCGCAATAGGCCTGGCAGCGGCTGCGACGGTTACCGTTTTCACACAGCAGCAGCCGCCGCCCACGTTCCGTTCTGAAATCAACTACGTGCAGATTCCCGCGCGCGTGCTCGACGCGCGCGGGAATTTCATTCCCGGCCTCACCCAGTCCGATTTCACAATCGTTGAGGACGGCGTGCCTCAAACGATCGCGACGTTTAGTGCCGTCGAAATCCCACCTGTTCCAGTCGAATCAGCTGTGCTCGATACGCCGGATCTGCCGCTCGAGCCGGTCGCGACAAATGATCCGGTCGAGGTGGACGGACGTGTGTACGTGTTCGTGCTCGACAATCAGCCGATGACGGCGGCCGTGTCGCTCCGAACGCGCCATGTCGTGCGCGGGTTCATCCGCGATTATCTCAAGGCAAACGATCTTGCGGCGATTGTCATGACTGGCACTGGGCGGGGGCAGCCATTCACCCGAAGCCGCCGCTTGCTGAATGAGGCGATCGACCGGCTGTTGAGCGATGCCGATCCCACCGACAACATCGGAGAAGCTGCCGCACACCGGACGCTGAATTTCATCGCCGACGCGGCCGACCGGATGGGATCGATCAAAGGCAGGCGGAAGGCGCTGGTGCTCGTCTCCCCGAGCCCCATTTGCGGTCTGTTTCGGATTGGGCCGTCTGGGGAGGAGCTGTCGACGTGCCTCGAAGGCGCCAGACACGCGCTGCGTCGCGCCATGATGGCCGATGTGAGCATTTATACAATCGATCCCCGTGGTGCCGTTCCAACGAGCGGCGCACCGGCAGAGGTTGACGATCCTGGGGTCTCTGCCCGTTGGCCGGTGATTTTTCGTGGACCGTTTGATGCGGCCAGGTATCTCGCGGAGGAGAGCGGCGGCTTCGCTGTTGTGAACTCCAACAGCCTTTCGGCCGGATTCGCGCGCATTGCGCGTGAGCACAGCTCGTATTACCTGCTCGGCTATTACTCGACGAACAACAAGACGGACGGCAAGCTTCGCCGCAACGTTGTGACGGTTTCTCGAAAAGGGCTCCGTGTGGTGCATCGTGGCGGCTATATCGCAGCGGCCGCGAATGCTCGACCACTCGCAGGCACGAGAGCCAGACGGAGCACGGCGGAAAATCCAACGATCGAGGATCAATTACAGGAGCTCGCTGATTCGCCTTGGGGGGTGAGCTCGATGGCGCTTCGCGTTGCCGCAGCGCCGTTCCGTGCCGCAGACGGCTCAGCGAATGCCCTCGTCGTGGTCGAGATGCCTGCCGCTACGCTGAAGTTCGTCGAGGAAGATGGGCGGCGTCGTCTCAACATCCGTGTCTCCGTCGGTTTCTACAATCGCGACGGCGAATCGGTCGGCGATGCCGACCCTAATGTCGAGCTCGACCTTCCGATTCAGACCGAGTGGACGGCTCAGGGGGTTCGTGCGGTGTCGCGGATTCCTCTTCCGAGTGGTGCGTATCTGCTGTGGGCCGGCGCCGTGCAGACGCCGAGCGGTATGCGAGGGAGCGTGCTGACCGATGTCGCCATCCCTGATTTCCGCCGTCGATCGCTGATGCTTAGCGGCGTCGCTGTCTCCGCTGATGCGGTAGACCGCATGCATACCGTGTATCGTGATGACCTGCTCGAGCAGAAGCTCGGCGGGCCACCCGTCGTGCCTCGTCAGTTCGACCCTGACACGGTTCTCACACTGTACGCCGAGATCTACGACAACCGCACCAAGTCCGGTCCCGTCACCGCCGACGTGACGGTGAAGTCGCGGGACGGCACAGTCGTGCATCGGGCGCCTTTCGAAACGACATCGCATCCCTTTGGACGTCTCGCGCGCATCCCTCTGAACAACTTCGTCCAGGGATCCTACATTGCGACTGTCGAGGCGATCTCGCTGGCACCAAAGCGCGTGTCCGCTGCGCGGAACGTCGCTTTCAGCGTCAGGTAAACAATGCGATTGTGTGACAACCTGCGAGCGTCGGTCATTCTCGCGATCGCTGCAATCGCCGCGGCCGTCGTGGGTGCGCAGGATGTTGCCACGCCGACGCCGACGTTCCGCTCGGAAATCAACTACGTCCAGTTGCCCGTGCGCGTGCTCGACGCGGACGGTCAGTTCGTGTCAGGGCTCACGCAGACCGACTTTCAAGTCCTCGAAGACGGCAAGCCGCAAACGATCAGCGCCTTTAGCGCTGTAGACATTCCATTCATTCGAGCAGACTCGACCGTGCCGGCCGCGCCGATTGCGCAGCTCGACGCAGTAGCCTCCAACGAAGCGCCACAGGTCGACGGACGGGCGTATTTGTTCGTGCTGGACGACTTCAGCGCAGAAGCCGGCGATACGCTCAAAGTGCGGAACCTGATGCACGGCTTCATCCGCGAGCGGCTGAGCGCGAACGATCTCGCGGCGATCGCCATTGTCGGTGGAGCACGCTCTCAGAACTTCACGCGAAATCGGCAACTGCTGCACGACGCGGTCGACCGGTTCATAGGCGACCGTGATGATGACACGCAAATGGAGATGCCTGAGACAGAGCCGGTCCTGGGCGATATCGCAGCGCTGCGACGTCAGCAGACCCTCAATGGAATCACCAGAATGGCGGAGTGGCTCGGCTCGATACAGGGCCGGCGAAAGTCGCTCGTGCTGATAACCTCCTCTCCGATATGTTCGCTTGCGAGTAACGATTGCCGCGAACCCCTCCAGCACGCGCTGCGTGTCACAATGCAGTCTGACGTGAGTATCTACGTCCTCGATCCGAAGGGGCTCGACACGTCGCGGCGGTCACGGGCAGAGAACAGCAATCCCAATGCAACGCTTACCAAGGACGGGTACACCGAGGCTTCAAACGGGGCAGCCGCCCGGGCGGCCTTTCAAGAGATGCAGCGGAAATTCCGAGGACCGCTCGACGGCGCCCGGTATCTCGCCGAAGAAAGCGGCGGCCTTGCCGTCGTGAACACGAACGATCTCCAACGTGGATTCGAGCGAATCGTGCACGACGCCAGCTCGTACTATCTTCTGGGGTATCACTCGACGAATAGTCGAACTGACGGTAAGTTCAGACGCAATCAGGTGACCGTTGCGCGAAGAGCCCTTCGTGTCGTGCACCGCAACGGGTACTTCGCCGCGCGCGAGTCCCGTGGCACAGAATCGCCCGTAAGAACCTCTGTCGTCGAGCAACTGCGCGACCTGGCCCGAAGCCCGTTGCCTGTGAGCGCAATGCCGCTCCGGGTTTCAGCGACGCCGTTCCTGTCCGCTGCGAACCGAGCTCGAGTCGCCGTTGTCGTCGAAATGCCGTTCGAGGGGCTGAGGCCGGCGACCGAGGACGGACGCTACCGCGTGAACATCGGCCTGTCGATTGGCTTCTACGATCGCAACGGCAAGTCGGTTGGCGGCGACGAGCCGAATATCGACCTCAACATTCCCGTCGATGCCGCACCCAAGGTAACCCGCAACGGCATGCGCATCGTGTCGCGAATCGAGGTGCCGCCTGGCGCGTATCGCTTCTGGGTCGGCGCCGTGCAGCCGGCCAGCGGGTTGCGTGGAAGCGTGATGACCGAGATCGACATCCCGGATTTCGACAAGCAACCACTGGCGCTCAGCGGTATCGCCGTATCGTCGACCGAAGGACGCCGCATCTACACGGCACGCACCGACGAACTGCTCGATGATGTTTTCGGCGGACCGCCGGTGGCGCATCGCGCGTTCGTTCTCGACAGCGACCTGTGGCTGTACGGCGAAATCTACGATCATCGGTCCAATGGCGGTGAGGTCAACGCCGAGGTGACAGTGAAGTCGGCGGAGGGAAACGTCGTCTATAAGGCACTCTTTGAGCCAGCGCCCGTGCAATTCGGTCACTTGGCACGGATTCCACTCAAGGAAATCGGAACGGGCTCATTCGTGGCGACCATTGAGGCCCGCTCGAGCTCGCCCAAGCCGATTTCAGCGACGCGCACCGTCACGTTCCAGGTGAGATGATGAGCCGCGAGCGGCGCGGGGCAATGGGGCCCCGCAAGCGAGCGGCGAGGAGCGGGTGTTGGGGCCCCGCGACGAAACGATGAGAACCGCGCTCTCGGTCATCATCGCGCTTTCGACGGTGCTGCTGCACGCGCAGACGGAGCCAAGGCTCGAGGACGTGCTCGCGCGGATGCATGCGTATCTCAATGAATACGCGAAGCAGCTGCCGGCCATGATCGCGACGGAACGATATCAACAGCGCTTCGGGTCGGGCATGCGGCGAAGCCAGCGTCTGCTCGTCTCCGACTATGGCCTCATCCAGGTTCAGGGTGATTCGGAATGGCTCGGGTTCCGCGAGGTGCTTTCGGTAGACGGCAAGCAGGTCACAGACTCGGCGCGCCGTCTGACGGAGCTGCTCGCCAAACCGTCGGCCCATGCGCTGCAGCAGGCGCGCCTGATCGCCGAAGAAAGCGCCCGCTATAACATCGGGCCAATTGTGCGCACTACCAACGATCCCGCCGTCGTGCTCGAGCTGCTCGACGGCCGCCATCGAGATCGCATGCGGTTTTCCAAGAACAGCGAAACCAGCATGGACGGCACTCGAGTGTGGGTCGTTCGATATCAGGAAGTCGGCAGCCCGACGATTGTCAGGACACGCGACCGCAAAGATGTTCCTTCGCGCGGGCGCGCATGGATTGACCTGGCGACCGGAAGGATTCTGAGGGCCGAAGCCAGCGTTGACCCCGGAATGGGCGTCACGGGAACACTCGACGTCACCTTCGACCACGATGACCGGATGGGGTTTGCCGTGCCGTCGAAGATGACTGAAAGATATACAAACCGCAATCTGGTCGTCGTGTCTTCAGGCGAGGCCACCTACAGCAATTACCGACGGTTTACGGTGGACACCGAAGAGAACATCCACCTCAAACAGTGAACACCATACTGGCATGTGAGGTGCATCGCGACCTGGCATGACTAATTTCTTTGTCTACATGATCGGCGTCGTTCTGGTCGTTGGCGCGCTGGCATATGGCGCCAACTTGGCGGGGCTCAGCTCGACCTGGATTGCGGTCATTTCGATCGCGGCCGTCGGCCTCGGCGTGATGGGGGCCATCGTCAAAACACGGCAAAAGGAACCGTCGTAGGACTCGGCTCCAGTGGCGGCGGGTCCGTGTGAATGCCTGCACAGGTTTCATACGGTCCCGTGCCCAGCATGAACAGGTCCTGGTAGACATTCGGCTGTCCATCCTCCGCAGACGCGATCCTGCATGCCGCGGTGGCGCGCTTACCAGTCGTGCGGCACACCGAGACACGCTCGACGTCGGCGGGCATGTCGAACCAATCCGGTTTGCTGCCTTCGGTTGCCTTCATCATGAAGCGCGCCCATGCAGGAACGGCGACGGTTGCGGCAAACCCCCGCTTCATGATGGTCTTCTTTTCGTCGTATCCAAACCAGACGCCGGCGACGAGATTCGGCGTATAGCCGACAACCATGCGTCGCCATAATCGTCCGTTGTTCCGGTCTTGCCGGCTGCCGGCAGCTTGAAGCCTTCCGTCCTCGCACGCGCGCCCGTGCCGTAGTTGATCGCGTCGGCCAGCATGCTCGACATCAGATAGGCCGTGCCCGTCCGAAGGGCGCGATACGGATGGCGGCTGAGCGTGTTTTGCCAGATGACGGTGCCGCTGCGATCTTCGATACGCGAAATGAGCGTATGCGGCGCGATGATGCCGCTGTTGGCGAACGCCCCATATGCGGAGGTCAAATCAACAAGCGTCACCTCGCCTGTCCCCAGCGCGAGCGACGGCACAGCGGGCAACGGTGAGCTGATGCCCAGGCGGCGCGCGTAGGTCTGCGTCGTGCTGATGCCGACCAGCTGCATCACTCGGACGGCCGCACGATTGCTCGAGATGGTCAGCGCCCGCCGCAGCGTGTAACTGCCCGCCTCGTGTCCTTCGGATGGCAACCACGCGCCTTGCGTCGTGGGAATCGGCGTATCCATGCCGGTGAGGAGCGAGCTCGGCGTATAGCCCTGCTCGATCGCGGCCGCGAACAACAGCGGTTTGAACGCAGAGCCCGGCTGTCGCTGTGCCTGAACGGCGCGGTTGAACGAGCTCGTATGAAAGTCACGTCCGCCAACCAGCGCCAGCACTTCGCCCGTACGCGGATCGATGGCGACGAGTGCGCCTTCGAGGCTGCCGGTCTTGTCGAGCTGCAACAACCTGGCCCCGACTGCGTCTTCTGCGTGCCGCTGCAGAGTCAGATCCATGGTCGTGTGGATCCGCAATCCGCCTTTCAGTACCGCTTCCGCGCCGTACTGTTCCATCACTTGCCGGCGCACCGCCTCCACAAAATGGAGGCCCGTGGCGCCATTTTCGCCATGTGTCATGCTGTCGTGATGTGCTGACGAATAAGCGTCGTGCCGCTCAGGCACGAGGGCGATGCTGGTGGACATCGCCTCCAGATATTCCGGCTCGCTGATGGCGCCGTTCTTTCGCATATTTCTCAGCACGTTGTTGCGCCGGTTTCTTGCAATGTCGAGCGAGATGCGGGGCGAGCAGACCGACGGGCACGGAATGACGCCCGCCAGGAGCGCGCTGTCGGCGACGGTGAGCTCGGAGGCCGACTTGGCGAGGTAGCCTCGTGCCGCGGCCTCCACGCCGTAGTGACCGTTGCCGAGATAGATACGATTGAGATAGGCCTCGAGGATCTTCTCCTTGTTGAACCGGCGTTCGAGGCGAACAGCGAGCAGCGCCTCTTTGATCTTTCGGTACAAATTCCGGTCGCGCGTGAGCGCCACATGGCGGATGAGCTGCTGTGTAATCGTGCTGCCGCCTTGCTTGACCGCGCGCGCCTTCAGGTCGACCCAGGCCGCGCGAGCCACGCCGATGAGATCCATGCCGGCATGCCGGAAGAAATGCTGATCTTCGGCAGCAAGGACCGCCGAGATCATGGCCGGTGAGACGCGGTCGAGCGCAACGTTCGTGCGATCCTCGCTCGCGAACGACGACACCAGATTTCCGTGACGGTCGTAAACTAGTGAGGCCTCGGGTGCCAGGTCGAGCCGAAGATTGAGCGTGAGGCGATCGAGCCCGGTCGAAAAAACTTGCAGCGATCCAAGACAGAGCGCGAAGATTGCTCCCACTACGAACCAGCAGAAAAAGCGTGCAACGGTCCTGACTCTCTTCATGCTCACATCCTGTTTTCAAGGAGTTGCAAGCAGAAGGCCAGCGCCGCCGCGATGGCAGAAATCTGGCATCGACGTTGCTCGCGGAAACGCCACTTGAATATGCGCACCTACGTACCGCGGAGCATTCGTCAATTGCGCCGGCTGCTGAAGGGCATGCCGGTCGGCATGCTCACCACGCAAACCTCGGGCGGCGTTACGCACAGCCGGCCGATGATGGTGCACGACATCGACGAGGGCGGCTGGCTGTGGTTCCTCACCGACCGCCACTCCCGCAAGGCGTGGGAGCTGGTCCACAACCCGCAAGCCACCATCGCGTTTCAATCAAAGAATTGCGACCGTTTCGTATCCGTGCAGGGCACGGCTGTCGTCATTCGCGACGATGTCAAGTTACAACGGCTGTGGAAACCGAGCTTCCGGGCGTGGTTTCCCCAGGGCGCCCAGGACCCTGAGATCGTGCTCGTCGCTGTTCGTGTCGCGCGAGCCGAATACTGGCTGATGCCGCGCTGGCGGATCTCCCGGCTGTTTGGTGCAACAACCGCCATGGTGACCGGCAAGCAGACCGAGACAAGCCGTCACGGCATATTAGATCTGCATCCGGCGCCCCTGTAGTGCGGTCATCGCGTCTGAAGCGAACCCGGACAACCGAAACGGTGCCGCAGTCACTGTCGTATCAACGAATACGGTGGTTTCGCGTGTACAAATCCTGGCGATTGTCTGCCTGATAGCGATCGCCGATACTGGTGCACAATCGAATAGTTGGCGTCAGTGTGTGGCTGACACGACTCCGGCGGCAATCGAGGCCTGCACATCAATCATCTTTTTGGATCCAACGAATGATGGCGCCTTCGTCAACCGGGGCATCGCCTATCGTCGCCTGGGCGATCTCGGGCTTGCCCTGCGGGACTACGACGAGGCAATACGGTTGAACCCGAATGCCGCTGACGCGTTCAACAACCGTGGCAATGCCTACCGTGCGCTGAACGACCTCGACAAGGCCATCCGCGACTACGACGAAGCGATCCGGCTGAACCCGCAATACGCCCACGCGTACAACAATCGAGGCGTCGTTTTTCTCGAAATCGGCGAGTCTGGCCGGGCCGCCGCCGATTTCGACGAAGCCATCGAGCACGATCGCGACTACGCGAACGCGTATCGGAATCGAGGGTTGGCGCGGACCGATCAGCGCTTGTTCGATCTCGCCATCAGCGACTTCGACGAGGCGTTCAGGCTGAATCGCGAAATCGGGCACGGCAGCGAATACGCGCTGGCCCTGTTTGGCCGCGGCCTCGCGCGCCAGAGGAAAGGCGACGCGGGCGGCCAGGCGGACATACAAGAGGCGAAACGGCTGCTGCCCGACGTGGCCGACGTCATGGCCGCCGAAGGCGTCAGATGAGCGCGCTCGTCAGCGCGCGAACGACGACGTTCTCCTGACGAAATCTCTTCTCAAGCTGTTTCCTGAAGTTGGTCCACCACGCGCGATCCAGGTCTTCAGTCATCACTTCGATAATCACGATATCGTCGCGTGTTGTTCCACCGGCGTCGTCTTTCCACATGCCGCGCGCTGGTGCGCGCGTGTACGCGGTGACGCCTCCGAATCGATCGGCCAGCTCCGAACGCAGCTCTACGTACTCGTGCGCGTCGAATGCCTGTCCGTGGTTGTCGTACACGGGAAGAAGAATCTGAACCAGGTACATCTCTACTCGCGGGTCGCAGTCATCAACGAGAGCGGATCGACGCGGGCGCCGTTCAGGCGCACACTCCAGTGAAGATGCGGGCCGGTCACGCGGCCCGTGCTGCCGACGAGCCCCACGATCGTGTGCGGCTCCACCACATCGCCCAGGCTCACTCTGAACGCAGACAAGTGCGCGAACACTGAGAAGAGCCGAGCTCCGTGATCGATCACGATTGTGTTGCCGGTGAAGTACAACGGATCAGCAAGCGCAATCGTTCCGTGATTGCCGGCGCGGACGGGTGTACCCGGTTCGCCTGGGAAATCGACGCCGGCATGTGGTGCACGACGTTCGCCGTTGTAATAACTGCGCGTGCCGAAATTGCTGTTGGGCTTGCTGGCGATCGGCAGCACGAACGCGCCTGTCCATTGCTTTGGAGAGGTGCGGGCGTACGCACCGGCGAGCGCCTTGCTGTCGCGGGCGATCTGCTCGAGCGTTTCGGGCGGCGGATCGACAAACTCGGGTGCGACCTTCAGGCGCCGTATGCGGAATTCTCTCGGCACGACTCGCACCGTGCGCGTCGCCGGCGAAGTACCTGCCGCTGTGTTGAATGACCATGGAGTATGACCCGGGCGCGGTCTCGAGATCGACGCCGACAAAAGCTCGCCATTTTTGCTGACGCGGGTCGTACTCGAGATTGAGATCCTGACCGAGCACCTGCGCCGTCACGTGGCCGCCAGCGTCCGCATTTTCTATCTCGACGCGCACGACGTCGCCTTGCCGGATTGTTACTGGCGCGAATGACACCTGAAGAGGGCGCTGTCCCTGCTGAGAGCGCGCCACTGTTGCCATCCACAAAAGTGGCAAAAGGATGGCAGCGATCCGTGCCCCTCGGGAAATCATTGCGAAATCGACAATACCACTTCTGGAGCCTGTCGGTTCGCCAGGTGTCCACGAGACTTGCCGCCGGGCACATGGCTTGCACCGCGTGCCCCGCATGGACAACGAGAAAACCACACGACGGGAATTTTGTGCTCATGCAATTTCATTTGTGACCGTGGCGTCGCTCCTCGAGGGATGCGGCGGCGGCGGCAACCCGGGGGGGCCGAGCGGCGGTGGGTCAAATGTCCCGCAACTGACCCAAGTCAGCGGAACTGCCTCGGGCAACACGATCACGGTCAATATCGACGCCGCTTCGCCACTTTCCTCGGTAGGGAGTGCGGCTTTGGTCCAGAGCGGGCAAAGCAGCTTTCTCGTGGCTCGTACGGGCCAAGACACGTTCAACGCCTTCACCGCCGTATGTACTCACGAGCAGTGCATCGTGTCGGGGTTTCAGTCGGGAACATTCGTGTGCCCGTGCCACGGGTCGCAATACAACACCAGCGGTGCCGTGGTGCAGGGACCGGCCCCCCAACGGCTCCGTCAGTTCAACACACAATTTACGAATAGCGTACTGACAATTACCCTCTAGGTAAATTTCATGACTCGACGCCTACTTCTGTTCATGCTCGTGGTGTGCGGGTTCGTGCTCTATGACGAAACCGCTTCCGCCGAGCCGATCTTTTTGTCAAAGGGAGAAACGCGCTGCACGACCTGCCACTATTCCCCGACTGGAGGCGGCTTGCTTACGCCCTACGGTCGCGTGCAGTCGCGCTTGGAGTTGTCGACGACAAGTGGCGACTCCGAGCGATTTCTGTGGGGCATGTTCGGTGACGCGCTTGGTCCCGTCGATCTCGGGATTGACGCGAGGCCCACACAACTGCACGTCTCCTTCCCCGGTGGGACGTCTGACCGGTTTCTGCTGATGAATGCTGATGTGCTCGCAGCCGTTCAGGCGAAGGGCTGGACGTTCTATGGGCAGGCAGGCCGTCGGCCGGAAATCGCCGGCGGCGACTTCTACTCGTACGAGTATTGGGGCGGCAAACAGATCACCGGTCAGTGGGCCGTACGCGCGGGACGGTTCTTTCCGGCGTATGGGATCAGATTTGCCGATCACACGTCCTACACCCGCGTGAATCTCGGATTCGACAAATACGATCAGGTGTTTGGTGCCGAGGTCAGCCACACCACGCAGAAAAGCCTGGTGCAGGTTTCCGTCGGTCCGGGTCGAGCCGAGTCGGTGTTGAACGAGCCGGGAGACAATCCGTTCACGACGAGTGGCCGCGTGCAGTTCGATCTGAACTCGAGAAACGTGCTGGTGGGGTCGGGGATCTACCGAACCGAATCGCCACGCGAAGTGAGCAACGGCGCGGCGGGGCTGGCGTATGGATTTTCGCTGGCCTCACGGGTCACCATCTGGACGCAGGTCGACGGGCGATTTCGGGACGAGACCGACGGAGATTCCGTGGTCTTCGTCAACGAAACGTCGGTCGAGGCCTTTCGCGGAATCTGGCTGAAATTTTCACCGCAGATTCGGACCGAAGCCGGCGCCACACCAGGCTTCCTCAGGTACAAGCTCGAAGCGAACATTCTTCCGCGCACGCACTGGAATATCGACGTGGCGTACTACCGTGACAAGAACAGGCGCAACGACTTCGTCACGCACACGGTGATGAGCCAGTTGCACTTGTACTTGTAACTCAGTGATCTAGGGATCTAGTGATCTGGGGATCTAGTGATCTAGGGAACTTAGTGATCGAGCGCGCGCGGCGAAACGCGCGCTCGATCTCTAGGTCTCAAGGATCTCTGGATTTCTAGATCTCCAGATCTTTAGATCCCTAGATCTTTAGATCTACTGCGGCAGCCTGAACGCGATGTACTCGCCCAGAGTACGCCCCTCCGCTCACAGCCACGATGATGTACTGGCGGCCGTCGATGCTGTAAGACATCGGCGAGCCGCTCTGCGGCGCAGGGATGAACACCGCACCTACCTGCGCTCCCGTCATCTTGTCATACGCGCGAAGCATGGCGCCGCGGCCGCGCGGCGTAGTCGTCGCCTGCGGATCGCCCATGATGACGAGCGTCTTGGTCACAAGCAGACCGACCGCTCCGTTCTGTCCAGTCTTCGGAATCGTCAGCCCTTTCAGTGCCGGATGATTCTTCACCCCGTCCGGCGTGTCACCATGCGGCACTTGCCAGAGCAGCTCACCGCGGTCGAGCTGAACCGCCGCCAGAACCCCATAGGGTGGCTTCATGATCGGAAGGCCCTGGACCGTCAGTCCGCCAGGTGGGAGATTGCCTGCCGTGCGAGCGGCCGCCTCCGGCGCCGGCGCAGAAGGTGGTGCCTCCGTGGCAGCCGCGGCTTTCGCAGCCGCGGCCGCTTGCGCAATCGCACGGGGGGAATCAGCGGCGCAACAGTCTCCAGGTCCGAACACTTCGACAAACGGCTGGCCGGCGACACCTCTGACGTAGCGGATGTCCGAGAAGCCCTGCGGTGGCGTGACCAGCGAATGCGAGTTGATGCCCGCGTTCGACGCCGGTGCAAACGCGATGTGCGTTTCCGGATCGTAGCCGCCCCCCGGCCAGTTGGTGCCGCCGCCGAGATTGCCGATGCTCAACGAACCGAGCATGCCGTCGTTGCGACCAAGAATCGGCGGGTTGAACAGCGGACCCGGCTGGTACCGCGACAATTGCGAGAGCGCCTGCTTTCGCAGTTCCGGTGTGAAATCGATGATGTCGTCCGGGATGTTCACGAAGTTCCGCGCGTACGCCGGCGGTTTCGTAGGGAACGGCTGCGTCTTTGAGTACGTCTCGCCAGGCACATCACCTGCCGGCACCGGGCGTTCCTCGATCGGCCACACGGGTTCACCGGTTACGCGATCGAATACATACATGAAGTTCTGCTTGCTCGGCACTGCCACCGCTTTGATGGCGCGACCGTTCACGTTGATGTCGGCCAGGAGGGGCGCCGACGACATGTCGAGGTTCCACAACGGGTGATGCACGAGCTGAAAGTGCCACTTGCGTTTGCCCGTTTTCAGATCCACGCAGACGAGGCTTTCGGCGAACAGGTTGTCGCCCGGGCGATGCCCGCCGTAGTGATCCGAGCTTGGCGTCTCGACGGGCAGATAGACCAGGCCAAGCTGCTCGTCGACGCTGATCTGCGTCCACACGCCGACGTTGCCGTTGATCGCCCACGAGTCGTTGAGCCACGTCTCGTGGCCGAAGTCTCCCGGATTCGGAATCGTATTGAAGCGCCAGAGCATCTTGCCGGTGCGCACGTCGAACGCGCGAACGAGTCCCTTCGTGTTGTTGTGCGTTGAGACGGTCGCGCCTTCACGGAACGACGATCCGACGATGATGATGTCGCCGACGACAGCGGGCGTGGAATGGATCCCGATTTCGCCGCTAGTCAGATCGATTTGCTGATTGACGCCTTTGACGACCCCGACCTTGAGATCCAGCACGCCTTTGTTCGCGAACGACTGAACCATCGCGCCGGTCTTGGCGTCGAGCTCTACCAGTTGATAGCCGGTTGTGACGTAGACCACGCGCTCATCGCCCTTGCCGTCGGTCCAGTACCAGACGCCCCGTCCAGACAGCTGTCGTGGCGACACGGCGGCCCGCGTGCCTTCGCGCAGGCTGTGCGCCCAGTTGAGCTCGCCCGTCCGGCCATCGAGCGAGATGACCGAACGCCGTGTGCCGCCCGTTGTGTAGAGCGTGCCCCTCACCATGACGGGTGTGCCCTCGAGCTTGTATTCGGGGCGTGGCCCAAGGCTGTCGGTCTTGAATCGCCAGGCGACCTGAAGCTGGTTGAAGTTCGACGCGTTGATTTGATCGAGCGGCGTGTACCTCCAGCCGCGCAGGTCGCCGGAATAGTCGGGCCATTCGCCGTTCTCAATGCTCGGTTTGCCCGTTTGGGGCGCTTGACCCGCGAGAGGAGCAGCGAACGCAGCCAGAACCGTGACGACCAACAACCGGGGGAGGCGCGCCATCAACCCACCGCCTTTCTGTATGTGTGGGCGGATTATGGACTAAACGGACTTGCCGGTTCCAGGGGTTCCTGTTCCTGAGTTCGTGGGGTTCGCGGTGGCGCCTCGATTCCCGAGCGCATCATTAATTAAATGATGGCGTACTGAATCCATCGCCCACCACGAACGGGAAACGTGGAACAGGAACGCGGAACCCTCTCGCGACGTCAGTCGCGAGAGAAGGCGTAATAGAGGGCGATCGGCGCCAGGACGAGCCAGCAGGCGGCTACGATAACGATAGGTATCAGTGAGATTGTCTGAGGAACGGATGGCAGAACAATCTCGGACCACGAGAGCGATGTCAGCGTGATTCTGCCTGCGACCGAGACGAGCAAGCCGATTAACGCGGCAATGGCCAGCGCCTGTGTAAAAAGAATCGGTCGCGCGGTCTTCCGTGCGGCCTCCTCGCGTGCGCGCATCTGCGCCCGCCACCACACGATTTCCGGCGTCGGTACACGTGCTTCGAACTTCGTGTGCTCGAACTCGCGGCGGATCTCGTCGGCGAGGATCGCGAGCGGTCCGCACTCGGGGCAGTCAGCCCGGTCGCACTGGCATTCACGAAGCGTCATGACCTCAAAATCCTAGCAAGCTTCCGGCGTGCGCGAAAGAGCAGCGGCTTGATGCTGCCGGTCTTCAGTCCGAGGGCGCCGGCAATTTCCTGATGCGTCGAACCCTGGCCTGTACGCCAGCCACACGAGCTCGCGCTCACGGTGCGACAGTTGCGCCATCGCGCGCTGCAGATCCGTGCGCTGTTGCGTTTGTCGGGCCAGGTCCTCGGTTGCAGGGATATCGGCTTCTGCATGCTCTGGCAGCTGGGTGTTGTCGGGACGAGGACGCCGGTAGCGATCGCGAATCAGGTTCGTTGCGATTCGGAACAGGTAGTTGCGCCGGTGGTCGTCCGATTCGAACGTCGTTGTCGAGCGCAGCAGGCGGTAGTAAGCCTCCTGGAGGAGGTCGTCCGCCGCCGCGGGATCGTTCGTTGCGCGCGCGAGATACGCCCACACCATGCCCGAAGTGCGTGTGTAGAAGCCGCGGAAGGTCTCCTCATCCATCTGCAGCGTGTTATCCGGCGCACAACTCTCATCAGTCGCAGACGAGAGCGGGTCGAGCGTGTCCATGAACGGAAGCGCGTAGGCGAGAAGACGTTTCGTCACGAGCCCGGCGCCTCTCCGCTGAAGCGTGTCGTAAGTGACTGGACCAACCCAAGGCGCTGCGAAAGGAAGTAGGAGACCACCGCTGAAACCGTGAAGCCGACGCCGATCATCAG
Source organism: Vicinamibacterales bacterium (assembly GCA_963761975.1). Taxonomy (GTDB): domain Bacteria; phylum Acidobacteriota; class Vicinamibacteria; order Vicinamibacterales; family JAMQPK01; genus JAMQPK01. Next base: position 1,732,867 of record CAVXIR010000004.1, on the reverse strand, counting down.
GATGACGATGCCGACGCCGCTCAAGAATGTTGAAACTTCGGGTTCAGTCGATCTGGCGCTGACGAATACCAAACCTGTGCCCAGTGCGCCGATCACGATGCCTGCCTGGAGCGACCAGAAGATCCGGCTCAACGGAGCAGCCATGACGGAGCGCGGCGCCGTCTGTGGGAGCGGAGGCGGTTCGGTCAGCAGTTTTCCCGCAGGCGATTGCAGATACCCCAGCAGCTCTTCGCTGGATGAGAAGCGATCGATGAGCTTGGAGTGCAGGTCAGTTTGCGTCCGCAGCGCGCGCTGCCAGCGCCGATGTTCGACCGCGGTTCGCACCAGAAGAATGACACCGGTCGTAATCGTGATCGCGATCAGGACGACACCGAAGAACTCGACCATGTTCCGAAGTGCGCGGGCGGCCTCCAGCCCGGGACTGGTGCTCTGCTCGGTGAAATGGCGCTCGCCGATGAAGAATCCCGGATTGTGCGCCACCTCCGGGTGTTGTTCCAGAAACGCGGCCAGCACCGGATAGTTGCCGATGTAATCGGCGCGATAGAGCAGCGTGGGATCGATGCGAAGCACCTCGTGCACCGACGGCGGGAGCTGGTTGAAGATTTCGTTCAACCGGTTGCGCGTCTCGCGCGCGTCGGGCATCTCGCGAAGCATCGCGATATTGGGCGAAGACTGAGCCGGGCCTGTCGGCGGCTGTGGCGTTTGCGGCGGGAGCGGCTTCAGCGGCGCGGAAGGGGTCGCAGGCCGCTGCTGCGCGCCTGCCTGCGCCAGCACAACTGAGGGCGCCATCGACAAGCCCGCAACAAGCGTGAAAATCTGTAGGTGTCTCATCTACAACCTAATACGGCCGGAGACACAGAAGGTTAGCGCAACCAGGCCAGGGCCTGCCCGCCCAAAAAGATGTAGATCGCGCAAATCGTTCCTTCACCGATAGTTACGCCGAGCAGGCACTTCTTGAGGTCCACCTCGAGCGCGCCGCAGACATAACAGACGAGGTCGGTTGGCGCGATCGGAAAGAAACTCCACGCCACGACGATGGGCAGCTCCCGTCGCGCCAGAAGCGCCCGCAGTCGCGCCACTTGCGATCCGTACCGGCGCTCGAAGAACCGATCGAGTTCCATGGCTTCGGCAAAGTAATAGACCGCCGTCGACGATACGACGATGCCGACAAGCGTGAGGGCGTAAAGCGGGACTGGCGGCAGCACCAGCATGCCTGCGACGACAAGGTATGTGGCCGGAACGAGGGTAAATCCGCGCACGCAGCCGAGAAAAAAATACGCGGCATAAACCCAGGAAGGAGGTGCCTCGGAAAGCTGCAGCGCCACCCGCTGCAGGCTGTCGCGCTCGTAGAAGTAGATGTAGAGGGTACTCAGAACGAGTGTAATCCACAGCGACATCACGAGGTGGCGGCGGCTCATTGGCGCTAAGGCGTGTATGGATTATCGGACAATCTGTCCGTCGAAAAGGCTGGCACGACTGGTGCTGTTAGAGTGGGCAGGAAGTTATGGAAACGAAAACGGGATTCATACAACTGGTCTCAGCAGTAATTGGCCTTTCGGTCGGCGTCGGTGTGATGACCGCGACTGTACTGCTTGGAGTAGCGGCACTCCTCCAGTAGGCGAGCGACTGCCCGCTCAGTCGTAATTCGCGAGATGAAGACAATTTCGAAACGTGTCGCGCGATCGACGCACTTGCGATCGCAGGCGGGCACTTTACCGATAAAGTAAACAGAATTCGTTGACTTTAACTGTAAACTATAGTACTTCCACGTCTTGCGCCGGGGCCCCAACGCGTGCAGGACGCCTTGTTCAATCTGAAAGGGAAGGTCGCTGCGGTCACTGGCGGCGGCTCCGGCATCGGACGCGCGATCGCCACAGTGTTCGGCCGCCAGGGTGCGCACGTGATTGTGCTCGACTTGGACGGACACGCTGCCGGCGAGACGGCGGCGACCGTCGTGGCCCGTGGCGGGCGCGCCGATTCTGCTGCGTGCGACGTGTCAGATGCCCACAGCGTGGGCGCGACGTTCGAAACGATTGTCGCCAGCAACGGTCGCCTCGACATTCTGGTCAACAATGCCGGCGTGGCTCACGTGGGCAACATCGAGCGCACGCCGGAGGACGATTTCGATCGGCTGTTTCGGGTCAACGTCAAAGGCGTGTATTTGTGCAGCCGGGCCGCCGTTCCTGTCATGGTGCGGCAGGGTGGCGGCGTCATTCTCAACATGGCGTCCATCGTGGCGTTCATCGGGGTCGCCGATCGCTTTGCGTACTCGATGTCGAAAGGGGCCGTGCTGACGATGACCAAGTCGGTGGCGGTGGACTACGTCAAACAGAAGGTCCGCTGCAACTGCATCTGCCCGGCGCGCGTTCACACACCGTTCGTTGACGGGTTCGTCCGCAAGAACTACCCGGGACACGAACAGGAAGTGCTGGCGGAATTGTCGGTGTACCAACCGATGGGCCGCATGGGCACGCCGGAGGAAGTCGCATATCTCGCGTTGTATCTGTGTTCGGATGAGGCGTCGTTTGTGACGGGGCAGGCATATCCACTCGACGGCGGAGTGACTGAACCAATGATCGTGCTCACGATAAATCTCAAGGACGATCTACACGGCGTCGAGGCCTATCGACGTTATCACCAGGAGGTTTGGCCGGAGGTGCTGCAAAGCCTGCGGCGATTCGGCGTCGAGCGCATGGATATTCATCTTCTCGGCCGTCGGCTTGTGATGGTTCTGGAGATGCGTGAGGGCCTCGACTATCGGAATGCCTTCAAACTGCATTCGGCTTCCAGCCAGCGCGTCGCGCAGTGGGAGCACCTCATGAAATCACTACAGGAGCCGCTGCCGGAAGCGGCTCCGGGCGAATGGTGGGCTGCGATGGAGCCCGTGTTTCGGTTAGACCAGAGGGCGGATGCCCCTGGATTGAGCGTCCAGGGGACAGACGACCCTGGTTCATGCAACGACCACCAGGAGCCAGCCATTGCCCACCTCGCCGACGGGGCGCGCACATCCTGAAGCCGGTGCGATGACGCATCTCCGGCAGGCATGGGGCGTGCCTTCGCGCCCGCGGCCCATCGTCATTGTCGGCGCGGGCGGCATCGTGCGGACTGCGCACCTGCCCGTCTATCAGCGACTCACGTTTCCTGTTGCCGGCATCTTCGACATCAAACCTGAGGTGTCGCGCGAAACCGCTCGACGGTTCGACGTGCCGACGGTGTTTTCATCACTTGCCGAGGCGGCAGCTTCACCGGATGCGATCTTTGATGTCGCCGTTCCAGGGGATCAGATCGCCGGCGTTCTCGAGGAACTGCCGAGGGGATCGGCGGTGCTCATTCAGAAGCCGATGGGTGAAGATCTCCCAGCGGCCCGATTGATTGTGAAGATCTGCCGCGATCGCGGTCTTGTCGCGGCGATGAACTTTCAGCTGCGTTTCAGTCCGAACATGCTGGCCCTTCATGATTTGATCCGGGCCGGACAGCTCGGTGAAATCGTCGACATCGAGGTGCGGCTTGTGGTGAAGCAGCCGTGGCATCTCTGGGCGTTTCTCGAGCGCGCGCCCAGGCTCGAAATCCTCTACCATTCAATCCATTACCTGGACATGATACGGGCGTTGGCCGGCGAGCCTCGCGGCGTGTACTGCCGCGCCGTGGCGCATCCGTCGATACCGGAGTTCCACGACACGCGCAGCTCGATCATTCTCGACTACGGAGACAGCCTGCGCTGCTCGCTGCTGCTGAATCACACTCACCAGCACAGCGCGGCTCATTCGGCCTCGTTTCTGAAAGTGGAAGGCACCAGAGGAGCTGCGCAGGTGACCATGGGCGTCAATATCGACTATCCGAATGGCCCGCGCGATAGGCTCGAAGTCGCGCTCAATCAGGGTGACTGGCAGAACATCGATTTGCGAGGTTCGTGGTTCATCGAAGCGTTCGAGGGGCCGATGTCGAACCTGCAGCGCTTCGTGGCCGGCGAGGACGAGGCGCTCGTGTCGCCGGTCGACGACGCGATCAAGACAATGGCGCTCGTCGAGGCCTGTTATCAGTCGAGTGCTGCGGGCGGAATACCTATTCCGAAGATTTGATGCGCATCGACGCACACCAGCATTTCTGGCGCTACCGTCCGTCCGAATACGCCTGGATAGACGACTCGATGGCGGCGCTGCGCCGCGACTTTCTGCCGGCAGACTTGAAACGCGAGATGGATCGCGCCGGCATCGACGCATGTGTGGCCGTTCAGGCCCGGCAGACGCTCGACGAGACCCGCTGGTTGCTCGGGCTCGCCGGTTCGAACCCGTTCATTGCGGCTGTCGTGGGTTGGATTGATCTTCAGGCGGACGATGTGGCGGCGCAGATAGAACAGTTTGCGGCGCATCCAAAGTTGGTCGGTATGCGCCACATCGTACAGGACGAACCCCACGATCGATTCCTGCTCAGACCGGCGTTCTGTCGCGGCATCTCGATGCTCGAAGATCTTGACCTGACCTACGACATCCTCATTTATCCCAGACACCTTCCTGTTGCGCTGGAGTTTGTCTCGCGTTTCAGGACACAGCGGTTCATCCTCGACCATCTGGCAAAGCCCGCGATCCGAACCGGCGAAATTCGGGAATGGGAGCGGAACCTCCGCGAACTTGCGAAGGCCCCGAACGTATTCTGCAAGCTGTCGGGCCTGGTCACCGAGGCGGACTGGACGCGCTGGACGCCCGCTGAGATTCGCCCTTGCCTCGATGTTGCGTTTGAATGCTTTGGCGCGCATCGACTGCTTGCCGGGTCGGATTGGCCAGTGTGCACGCTGGCCGCTGACTACGGGCGCACGATGTCGCTCGTGACCGATTATCTGGAAGGTCGTCCGGCATCAGAGCGGGATGCGGTCATGGGTGGAAATGCCGCTCGCTTCTGGCGACTGCCGGCTGGAGAACTAGTATGACGAGATCGATGCTGCTTGCCGGGGCCCTCTCTTCCGTACTGTTCAGCGCGTGCAGCTCGTCCGCGCCAAGCAACAACGCCAAGGCAACGATCGCCGTCATCCCCAAGGGCACATCGCACGTATTCTGGCAGAGCATTCACGCGGGCGCTGCGAAGGCCGCTGGCGAGTTTGGCGTCGACATCATCTGGAGGGGCCCGCTTCGCGAAGACGATCGGGCGTCGCAGGTGGCCGAAGTCGAGGGCTTCATCACGCGCGGCGTGTCGGGGATCGTGCTCGCGCCGCTCGACGAGGCGGCGCTCGTCGGCCCTGTCAGCGATGCCGCGCGCGCGAAGATTCCGGTCGTCATCATCGATTCCGGGTTGAAGGGGAACGAGTACATCAGCTTTGTTGCGACCGACAACCGCCGGGGTGGCGTGCTGGCCGCAGAGGGTCTCGCGAAATTGCTTCCACAGGGTGGAAAGATCGTCGTGCTTCGTTACGCGGAAGGATCGGCCAGTACCATCGATCGCGAAGAGGGCTTTCTCGAGACGATCGGCAAACACTCGAACATCCAGGTGTTGAGCTCGAATCAGTTCGGCGGTGCCGACGTCGAGGGAGCGTACAAGAGAGGCGAGGCCATCCTGCATCGCTTCCGCAGACCCGACGGTTCGCTCGATGTGGACGGCGTCTTCACCCCGAACGAGTCGACCACTCTCGCGATGCTGCGCGTGCTCGCGGACAGCGGTTGGGCAGGCAAAGTGAAGTTTATCGGCTTCGACGCGTCAGACACGCTCGTCAAAGGCCTGAGCGATGGTCACATCGATGGTCTCGTGCTTCAGAATCCCGTGAACATGGGATACCTCGGGGTCAAGACGATGGTCGATCATCTGCAGGGCCGTCCGGTCGAGAAGCGCGTCGATACTGGAGTGCAGCTCGTCACACGCGATCGGATGCACGATCCCGCCGTTCAGGAGTTGCTGCATCCCGACTTGTCCATCCTGGGCCGTTCCCGATCCGGGCTCGCCGGGGTCACCAACGTGGCAGCCACGTTGGGGTGGCACTCGCGTTAGGCCACTAGCTTGTCAGCGGTCGCGACAAGCGGAGGCGGCGCGATGGCTGAAGCGGTCATACCACAGTTCGAAATGCGAGGCGTTCGCAAGGCGTTTGGCGCCACCGTGGCGCTCGACGGCGTGGACTTTGCGGTGCGCGGTGGAGAGGTGTGCGCCCTTGTCGGCCAGAACGGCGCTGGCAAGAGCACGCTGATGTCGGTTCTTGCCGGCGCCACGACCGCCGATGCCGGCACGATGATCCTGAACGGCGCGCCGTACGCGCCCCGAAGCCCGCGCGACGCGCGCATTGCGGGCGTTGCGATGATTTACCAGGAACTGTCGCTGGCGCCGCACTTGAATGTGATGGACAACATTGCGCTTGGTGTCGAGCCGTCCCGCCGCGGCGCCCTGGGCGCGGTTGGCTTTGTGAATCGCGACCGCGTCAAACATACCGCGCGTGCGGCGCTCAACCAGCTCGGTCATCCGGACATTCCCATCGAAGCGCGTGCCGGCGAGCTGTCGCCGGCTTCCCAACAGCTCATCGAGATTGCGCGGGCGCTCGCGTGCGGTTGCGGCGTTCTCGTGCTCGACGAGCCGACGAGCAGCCTCGCGCACGGCGACGTCCGAAAGCTCTTCGAGCTGATTGGCCGGCTGAAACAGCAGGGCATCGCATTGGTGTACATCTCTCATTTCCTCGAAGAAGTCATGCAGGTGTCAGACCGTTTTGTGGTGCTGCGCGATGGGCGCAACGCGGGCGATGGGCGGACGGCACAGTTATCGGCGAGCCACATCGTAAGCCTCATGGTCGGCCGCACGCTCGAGGAACTTTACCCGCGGCAAGCCCGCACGATCGGCGAAAAGGTATTGGAACTCAGAGACCTCGTCCCGGAGCATCTCGACCCCGTGTCGCTGGCGCTGCACCGCGGCGAAGTGTTCGGCATCGCTGGACTCCTGGGCGCTGGACGGACGCGTCTGCTTCGCGGATTGTTCGGACTCGATCCTGTAAAGAGCGGCACAGTGAAGCTGGGCGTGTATACGGGACCGAGCACGCCTGCGGAATGGTGGCGGCGCGGCATGGGCATGCTCAGCGAAAATCGCACCGGCGAAGGGCTGGCGACGAGCCTCAGCATCGCCGACAACATGACGCTGACGCGATTGAGGGGACTCGGCCCCGGCTTTTTTATCTCGCCGTCAAGGCAGCAGCGCGCTGCCCGCGAGTGGGTCGAGCGGCTGGGCATTCGCGCGACAAGTGCCGCGCAGCGAGTAGCCGGTCTTTCGGGAGGTAATCAGCAGAAGGTGGCGCTCGCGCGTCTTCTTCATCATGACGTGGACGTGCTGGTGTTGGATGAGCCGACGCGCGGCATCGACGTTGCCAGCAAGGCGCAGATCTACGCGCTCATCGACGAGCTGGTGTCTGTAGGTAGGCCGGGTCCTTTTGGACCCGGCGCGTTCGGTCCCGCCAAATCTGTCCTTATCGTCAGCTCCTATTTCCCCGAGCTGCTGGCCGTCTGCGATCGGATCGCCGTGATGTCGCGCGGCCGCCTCGGAGTGCCCCGGCCCGCATCGGAGTGGACCGAGCACGCGCTGTTGCTCGAAGCATCTGGAGCCGCCCAGCCTCGCCGAAGCGCTCAGCGCGAAGGCGGGACAGTCTCATGAGCCGCCTTCGCGCTTCGCGCTTCGGCGCCCGAGGCCGCCTTCGCGCGTTGCGATTCGATGTGCCGGGTCGCTTTTCAGATGTCGGAGCGCTTGGCGGGCTCATCCTTGTGGCGATCCTGTTCGGGTTCCTGATTGGACCCCGGTTCTTCAGCCCCGCCAACCTCGAGCTGATGGCCCGCCAAACCGCGATCGTGTGCGTCGCGGCGCTTGGCATGACGATGGTGATTGTGTCGGGAGGCATCGACCTGTCCGTCGGATCCGTCATCGCGTTGAGCACGGTCGTGACGGCGCAGTTCCTTCGTGATGGATCCTGGCCGTTGGTCGCCGCTGCCGGTGCGATCGGCGCTGGCGCTGTGTGCGGGTTGATGAATGGCGTGCTCATCACCGGATTACGCGTTGTGCCGTTCATCATCACGCTCGGCACCATGCTGCTCGTGCGGGGCGCCGCAAAGGGGGTCGCCGACGAGCGACGCATCGAGGCGCCCCTGACCTGGCTCAATGGTCTGCTGCGTACCGTCCGAGACGGCAGCGGCGTACTGGTTCCAGCGGGCATCTGGATCGTCGTCCTGCTCGCGGTCGTCGTCGCGGTGACGCTGCAATACACGCGTTTCGGACGGCATCTCTTCGCCATCGGTTCGAACGAACGCACGGCTCGGCTGTGCGGCGTGCAGGTCGAGCGATGCAAGATTGCCGTCTATATGCTTGCGGGGGCGTTCGCCGGGCTTGCCGGCGTCATGGAATTTTCGCGACTGTCCGTGGGCGATCCGACGGTTGCGATCGGCGCGGAACTCGGCGTCATCGCCGCCGTCATTATCGGCGGCGGCAGTCTGTCAGGCGGCAAGGGCACCGTCGTCGGAACCATTGCCGGCGCCGGCATCATGACCGTCATTCAGATCGGATGCTCGCAGCATGGCCTGCCCAATTGGGTGCAGGAGATCGTCACCGGAACGATCATCGTGTTTGCGGTGGCGTTGGATCGGCTCCGCAGTAAGCGCACATGAACGCCGCGCGAGTGCGTCGCCTCGCTCGCGATGGTTAACGAAGCAGCATTGGCTCAGCTCGTTCGCCGTGCCGATGCCATGACAGTCTTGCGGCGGATTCAGTGTGCGATCATTTTTCTAGGATAAAGAGCGGGTACAAGTCCTGGCGCCACCGCGAACGTGGAACTGGAACAGGAACGCGGAACCTCCGGTCTCTCTAGGGCGGCGATCAGAATCAGCGCGAATGATAGTCGCTTGAAGACCGCGGTGGGACTCTGCGGTGCGAAAGTCGAACCACACTTCGAATTGCGGATCTGTAAGCGTCTCACGATAGCGGAGGGCATTCACCTTCCCAGCCGTCCAGCCCGGCTTGACTTTGCCCGTCTCTCCGATCGTCAAAACGAGACAAAAATGTCGGTATTTGAGTCAGGGTAGATGACCAAAATGTGTACACTCAAGTGCCAAAACGTGATATTCTGCACCCTCGGATTCACTGAGCCCCCAGCTCATGATTAGCTCCGGCGAACGTCATCGTATCGAGCGGTTGTTGGCCGTCGCGCGCGTGTTCCTTGCAGTTGGCGTCGCGCTGCTGCTCTACCTCGACCAGCTCTTTCACCCGGGCTCGTTGTCTCGTGGCAACGCCGGCGGAGTGCTGTTGCTCGTGGTGTACAGCGCCCTCGTGTTCACGCTGTTAGCTCGTCGTGAAGCGTCTGCGACTTTTCGTGTTGCGGTCCACCTCGGCGATCTGTGCTGGCCCGTCGCACTTGCTGTGTTGGCGCCGAAGCACTCGTTCTGGGTGTTGTCGTTCTTCGCGATCAATGCCGCAGCCTATCGATGGGGTTCGTGGCAGACGTTGGCGACGACAGGTTTTGCGCTGTTCCTTATGATTGTCGAGACGATTCTCCCGCGGCTGCTTACGACAGCACACGCTGAATCGTCGATGGGTCCGATCGATTTGCCCGACATGGCGTTGCGCGCCTCATATTTGCTGCTCTTCGGTGTTCCGGTCGCCTACCTTGCGGGACGTGCGCGCCAGCGCAGAATCGATCGTCAGGCCATCGCGCAGCTTGTGCGCACTCCATCGCTGAAGCTGGGCATGGCGCGCACCGTTCAGGAGATTCTCGACCAGTTACGATCGTTGCTCGGGGCACGGGACGTGTTGATCGCCGTGAACGAAATTCCCGCAGGTCGATCGTTTCTCTGGCAGGCTCGGACGGCTGACAAGTCCGACGAGCCAGCTGCGTGCGTGCGGGAGCTCGAGCTCTCGGAGGAGCAGTGTTATTGGTTTGTCGCCCGCGCACGCTGCTGGGACATCATTCGATCCCTGGCATCAGGGCGACGCATCCTGACAGTGGATCCACAGGGTCGGCGCACGTCACCGCTGCCCGAGCCTGACATGACGAGCTTCATGGCCCGCCATCCATGCGAGCGCCTGATCGTGATTGGATTTGCCCTCGAAAAAGAATGGACTGGTCGGATCTTTGTGCTCGATCCCACTCCGGTGCGCGACCGGAAAGGACGCTTGAAATTCCTGGATGCGGCGGTTCGCGAACTGAGTCCGGCGCTGTACAACAGCTATCTGCTGCGGCGCGTGCGTTCACGGTCTCGAGTGCTGGAACGGGCGCGCGTCGCCAGAGAGCTCCACGACGGAATCACCCAATCGCTCATCGGTGCGCAGATGAAGCTCGAGATCGCACGACGCAACATGGTGGCTGCGCCGGCGCAGGCTCTCGACGATCTCGAAAGCGTCCAGAGGATCCTCCAGCAGGAAGTATCGGACCTTCGCGATTTCATGCAGCGGTTGAAGACTGCCGACGTGGGCTCCGCGGAGTTGTTGAACGTCATGACGGAGTGTGTCGATCAATTAGTGCACGAAACAGGCGTCGCCGCTCGGCTGGTGACGTTCGACGTCGACTCGATTCTGCTTTCCCGGCGAACCTGCACGGAGCTCGCGCGCATCCTGCGCGAGGCGCTGAGCAACGTGCGCCGGCACAGCGGCGCGCAGCACGTATTCGTGTGGTTCGGGGCCGAAGGAGATCAGTACGCGCTCATCGTGGAAGACGATGGCTGCGGTATCGTGTCGGCGCCCGCGTCTGCCGACGACTCGTGGCGGCTGTGTGCACAGCCGCCCTCAATCGCTGAAAGCGTCCGGGCCGTCGGCGGCACCCTGACGGCCTACTCGGCCCTCGGAAAGGGTCTGCGGCTGGAGATCTCGGTTCCCTCGTCACAAGCGAGGGCCTCGTCGCCAGCGAGTCCACGACCATCCCTCACCGGATTACGCCCACTTGGAAAGCTGGCTATGGCAAAAGCTCGCGTGGCTGACCGTTCGCAACCTTTCGGCCGCGCGGGAGGGGCGACACCGCGCTGAAGGACCGGCGAGTCTCCGCAGAAATTTGCTCGGATTTTACCCGTCTGCAAAGCTTCGATGCCATAATTGGTGGCGCGCTGATTCTTGGGCGGTCACCCTTGCGGTACCGGCGCCCTTTAATTCATACAGAACTTTATAGTATTTATTAGAACTCAATAGGATATGAAAGAGCAACAGGGCGCGATTCGAATCCTGATTGCCGACGACCACCCGGTTGTGCGAGAGGGTTTGACCAAGCTGCTCGACGCCGAGAACGAATTTAAAGTGGTCGGTCAGGCGGCCGACGGACTCGAAGCTTTGGAATGCGTCCGACGATTGCGGCCGGATGTCTTGGTACTCGACCTCTCCATGCCACGGTCCTCAGGCATGGACGTCCTCCGTGAGCTGTCGAAAACAGAACCGTCTTGTCGCGTGATTGTGATGGCCGCTGCGCTCGAGCGCGGGCAAATCATCGACGCGCTGCAGCTCGGGGCCCGCGGTGTCATCCTCAAAGATGCGGCAACGGCACTCTTGTTCAAGGGTATTCGGACCGTTGTGGCGGGTCAGTTCTGGATTGGCCGGGACAGCATTTCGGACCTGATCGGTTATCTTCGTCAAGGACAAGTCACCGAGGCACAGCCTCGAACCCAAAAATTTGGTTTGACACGGCGTGAACTGCAGGTTCTCGGAGTGGTCGTCGCCGGATACACGAACAAAGAGATCGCGGCGCGTTTCTCGCTGAGCGAGGATACGGTCAAGCACCACCTCACCAACATCTTCGACAAACTTGGCGTGTCGAGCCGTCTGGAACTGGCCCTGTTTGCCATCAACCACCACCTGGTGGACGATGGGAACCCGGCACGTTAGTGCCATATGCACCCGACACTAACGAGCCCTTGTCTATTCCCGCAGGCGGCCTAGACTCCACGATGGCGTCTTGGGCACACTTCTTAATCTCTATCGTGATCAGTCTCGGGAAAACAGCGCCCCGACTCGGAGGTTCTGATCGTGAGTGGCAAAGATGCTGCGCGGAATCTTCTGACCCCAGTGGCCGCTGTGCGGTCCGATACCGCCAGGTTGGGCTCGGTCAGAGTGCGCCAGCCTCGCCCGCTCGACCTTCGGGCTCCGCGTGATGACAGGAACCAGCTGGAGCTCACGCGTTTCGAGCTTCTCCTGGTGTCAGACCTGCTTGCAGGCTACGAAGATGCCGAAATCGCCCGACGCGCATCGGTCAGTCAGGGAAAGCTGGATGCTTGCCTTACCGCCATGTTCGAAAAGCTCGGCGTTCGCGATAGTCTCGAGCTCGCGCTGCTACTAGTTCACAACGGACTCTGACGAGCCGCCATTCCCGGCCGATTGGCACGTTTAGGCTATCGGCGATCCCACCGGCAGGCCATTCCCAGTTTTTCTCACTTCGTCTAACGTTATGACTTCGTGCGCAGGCCAGTCAGGCACGGCATAGAACGTAGAACTGGCGGAGTGCGCGACCGTCGATCGGCGCAATAGTCCGTGACGCGTCGGCCACATGAGCCGACCAGATCGTGCGCAACGCTTGGCGGATTGCCCCAATCTACTCCACGGTCAGGAAGTAAAAGGCTGATGGGCTCGAGAGCAAGGGGGTCCGCCTGTTGGAGCGCTTTGAGAGTTTTGACGGAGGAGTATCGCGCGCGGTGCGCTTTGCGATCGCGGTGCCGATCCGCTATCGGGCAGCCGGTGAGCCCGAGTGGCGCTCAGGTCAATCGGCCAACATCAGTCGTTCCGGCGTGCTGTTTCGCGGCGAAGAGATCCTGTTGCCGGAGACGCGTGTCGAGCTGATTCTGCGGTTGCCGTTGATGCTGTTGGGCGAGCCGGGCGCCGAAGTCGTCTGCTCTGGCGAAGTTGTCCGAACGGTTGCGACGACTGGGCAACCGGCGACGCTCGCGGCAACGATCGCGAAGTTTCGTTTCGAGCGAGGTGCGGCCGAGGCGTGATGGTCGTTTCTCGCGTCGCCTTTCTCGAAGCGCGAGTTCCCAACTGTAAGTCAGAGGGCGAAGCTCTGCGCCAACGCCCGAACGCTGCAGCGACACATCCCTCCTCAATCTCTCGAGTCAGTGGAAATAACAAATGGGGGCACCACATGCAGGCAACAATGCTCATCTTCCTCTGTCTGGGCTGCGTCCTGGGCCTGGCGAGCCCGTCGTCGGGGCAGGGGGCTGCCGCCGCCCCGTCCCGGGCGGCCGCCACGACCGTTGTCAAGCTGGATTCCACCGCTACCGCAGACTACGTGATCGGCCCAGACGACGTGCTATCGGTCGTGTTCTGGCGCGACCAGCAATTGTCGAGCGAGGTCCTCGTGCGCCCCGACGGCAAGATCTCGCTTCCCTTGCTGGACGACGTTCAGGCTGCGGGCCTGACGCCTGAGGGACTGCGCGATCGTTTGAACGGCGAAGCACAACGCTACGTCTCGGAACCGAAAGTGACCGTCATCGTCAAGGCTGCCAACAGTCGGCGCGCGTACATCACGGGCCAGGTGGTGCGACCAGGGCAGTATCCTCTCGCGTCGTCGATGTCCGTTCTTCAGCTCATCGCCACCGCGGGAGGGCTGACGGATTTCGCGAAATCCAAGGACATCCGAGTGGTGCGCGTTGAGCAGGGGCGCTCGATCAGCGTTCCCTTCAACTACGATGACGTGACGAAGCACCAGACGACGTCGCAGAACATCGAACTGAAACCTGGCGACACGGTGATCGTCCCGTGAAAACGAGCAGGTTCCAAGTTCACGTTCCAAGTTCCCCGTTCGCGGTGGCGCCGCGATTGGTACGCAGGAACCCTGGAGCCTTCCGGGCTGTCTTCTTCCTGTTCGCGCTCTGTGAATTAGCGGCTCCCTCGGCGTTCGCCCAAACATCGGAAGCCCGACGCGGTGATAGAAGCCTCTTTGGCGGCGTCGACCCGAAGGTAGACGCTACGGAGTCGTTGAACGCGACCGTCTTCGTGTCGAATACCCACGATGACGATCTCAGCGACGGTCAGGCGTCAGCTCAGTCAACGATGATCGGTGGCAAGTATTCAAATCTCGACGCCGCATTGTCGTTTTCGTCAATACGGCCGCGCTTCGCCATCACCGCAGACGCAGCCAGCTCTCTGCGGCACTATCCTAACCTGGACAGTTTGGTCGGCTCGAATCATTCCGCCGGCACCACGGTGAACGCCAACCTCAGTCGCAAGACCTCGGTTCGCGCACGCGTTGATGGCAGCTATGTGTCGGGTTTTGCGTTCGAGGCATTCACTCGGCGGCCGAATGTGGAAGCCGATAGCCAGTTCTTATCAGGATTCCAAGCGACGCCCGCGGACTGGACGATGACCTGGTACGGCGGAACTGCGGAGCTCACGCGGACGTTCGGCAGGCGCTCTTCGTTCGCGTTGAGTTATGCGACGCGATACGCCGAAAGACCGCTTTTCGAGGAACACAACACGGAACGAGCGGTGGCACTCCACTTCGGGCAGAGCACCGGCAGAGACACATCCGTTCGGGCTTCGTACACCCTGCGGCAAGGTACGCAGAGGCTGCAGGAATTTGGTCGCCAGGTTCGGAGCCACGATGTTCAGATCGGCGTGGAACGCCGGTGGCGGCATTCGGCTCTCCGGCGTACCGTGGTGAGCTTGGCTGCCGGATCCGCCTTGCTGCATGACGAGCCGTTTGGGCTTCAGACAGAAGGGACGGTTCCGCTGGTCAGCCCAGTGGGGTCAATGTCCATCCGGCACGACCTGAAGCAGAGCTGGTCGGTGGGAGCGTCATACCAACGTGGCGCTGGGTTCAGTAGCGGACAAGGGATCTCGAACGCGGCGACAGTCGACGTCCGTGGCTCGGCCGGTCGCCGCACTGATTTCACGGTGTCAGCCGGATACTTCGACAGCGATATGGGGCGGGATGCGCGCGACAACAGATACACAACGTCCTTCGGAACAGCTCGCCTACAGGTGGCATTGACGCGGCTTATCGCGATCTACGGTCAAGGTTTTCTTTACCGCTATCACTTCGGGAGGCTCATATCCTCGCCGCCCGGGTTTCTACCGCACGTCGATCGTCGTGCTCTTCGGGCGGGTGTCGCGTTGTGGCTACCATTACTCGGGAGATAGTGGCTTGATTCCTGGACGCGTATATACGATCGACGACCTGCGTCACATGGCCTGGCGGCAGAAGTGGCTGATTCTGGTGCCATTCGCGCTGGTCGCTACGACCACCATCGTCGTCGCAAGCGGGATACCCGATCGGTTCCGGTCGGAGACGCTGATCATGATCGTCCCCCAGCGTGTGTCTCAGGATTACGTGCGCACGGCCGTCACCGGGCAGATCGCCGATCGCCTCCCGCTGATTGCCCAACAGATCTTGAGTCGAACGCGGCTCGAGCGAATCATCAACGACTTCGATTTGTACCCGAAAGAGCGCCGCGAACTGCCGATGGAAATCGTCGTCGAGCGCATGCGGCACGACATCGCGCTTCAGACCGTCACGGAAGCCGAATCGTTTCGCGTCAGCTACGAGGCGGCAGATCCCGTCTCTGCGATGCAGGTGACCGAGCGACTCGCGGGGTTGTTCATCGAAGAGAATCTGCACGATCGCGAAGTGTTGGCGCGCGAGGCGAGCGACTTTCTCGAAAGCCAACTCCAAGATGCCCGCCGCCGTCTGGTTGAACAAGAAGAGCGCCTCGAGGCGTACCGGCTGCAGTACGGCCAGGAGCTTCCGACCCAGCTCGCATCGAACCTGCAGGTGATTCAGAACACGCAGATGCAGCTCCAGACACTCGGCGAAGCGCTGAACCGCGACCGCGACCGCCGCCTGCTCCTCGAGCGGCAACTGGCCGACATCCAGTCGGAGCAGTCTGTGCTCGAACCGGCCGCGGCGTCGTCCGCGGCGACCCGCCTGGAGGCCGCGTACGCGGATCTGAGGGCGCTCCAACTTCGGCTGCGGCCCGAACATCCCGATGTCATTCGCGCAAAGCAACTCATTGCCGAAATCGAGATGGCGGGCCGGCAGGACCCTGCGTCCGGTTCAGGGGCCGAGGCTCGAGCGAAACCTCCGACCACTGCTGAGATCGTGAAGCGCAACCGCGTGAGTGCGCTGCAGGCCGAAATCGAGAGCCTCGATCGTCAGATGGCTGATAAGGCGAGGGGGCAGGATGAGCTGCGCGCCTCACTCAAAACGTACCAGAGGCGCATCGAATCAGGTACCGACGCGAGAGTCGGAGCTGGCGTCGCTGACACGCGACTACGACACCTTGCAGGCACTCTATCGAAATCTCCTGACGAAGAAGGAAGACTCGAAAGTCGCCGAGAACTTAGAACGGCGGCAGGTCGGCGAGCAGTTCAAAATTATCGATCCCGCACGCCGATCGGAGACGCCGTTTCGGCCCAACCGGCGTCAGATTGACCTCCTTGGGGCGGCGGCGGGGCTTGCCCTCGGCATCGGGTTGGCGGCGCTGCGCGAGTTCCAGGACAAGAGTCTGGGCGCAGAGGCCGACGTTGCCGCCGCGCTCGCGCTGCCAGTGCTGGCCATGATCCCGTCGATCGTCAGCAGCGCCGAGCGTCGCAGGGCACGCTGGCGGATGGCGGCGTCTTCCGTTGCCCTCGCCCTGTTCTTCGGAGCCTGCGGCGCGGTGGTGTGGCTCACGCTCGCGAAACAGCTCGCGAAATAAAATGTACGAACACTACTACGGGCTGCGCGAACGGCCGTTCAGCCTGACCTCGAATCCCCGCTACCTGCTGCTGACGACCGCTCACGCCGAAGCCTTGAGCACGTTGCGGTACGGCATCGAAAACCGGGTCGGCATCATCGTTCTGGTTGGCGAGGCGGGCACGGGCAAGACGACCGTGATTCGTGCGGCCACTGCTTCGTGGATTACGGCGGGACCGTTCGTGCTGCTCAACAACCCCGTGCTGTCAAGGAGCGAGTTCTTCGAGCACCTGGCTCGGGGATTCGGCCTGCGCGACGCGGCGGGAGCCTCGAAAACGGCGTTCCTCTCAGAGCTGACCTGGAAGCTGGAAGAGAATCTGCGCATCGGCAGCCAGACCGCGCTGGTCGTGGACGAGGCGCATGCGCTGCCGCGCGACATCCTCGAAGAGATTCGCCTGCTGGCCAACATCGAAACCGATGACCAGAAGCTCCTGCCCGTGGTGTTGGCGGGCCAACCCGAGCTTGGCGATCGCCTGAATGGCGCGAACCTCCGGCAGCTCAAGCAGCGGGTGGCCTTGCGGTGCTCGCTCCGTCCGCTCGAGATCGGGGAAACGGCGGCGTACATTGCCGGCCGGATCCGCGTTGCCGGAGGTGAGGCTGCAACGCTGTTCACGCAGGAGGCGGTGGAGCTCATCCACCAGCGGTCGCGCGGTGTGCCGCGCACGATTAGTGTGATCTGCGACAACGCGCTCCTCACCGGGTTCGCTGCCGACCAGCGCCCGATCGGCCGCGAGACCGTGCTGGAAGCCTGCCGGGACCTCGATCTAGGGGTAACCGATCGTGCGCCGGTTCCACCGCCCGTGATTCACGAAGACACGTTAGTCAGTAAAGGACGACGTTTCTTCTCCTGGATCGGAGGGACGGCATGACCCGCATTGCTCAGGCGGTCAAACGCGCGACGAAAGGAGTGGTCGATCGAGCGACCGGTGACGGTGCGGGCGACGCGATCCCTTTTTTCGCTCCTGATCAGCCGGCGGTGCGATCGCCTTGGAAGCTCGGCGCACATCAAGTTGTGCAGCCTGGTGCCGCGGATGAACCGTTCGAGAACCAGAGCGACGATCCAGTGGCCCTGCGCTCCGAACAGGGTGAAGTCGAAACCGGGGAAACGGTCCCGTCGCGTGATTCAGTCCGATTGCGTCGCCCGGCGCGCCGAACGGTGCCAACGGCATGGGCTGAAGAGCTGCTGTTTTCCACCAACTTTCCCCGCGTGGCCCGTGAGCAGTACAACAAGTTGGCAACGGTGCTGCATCAGGCCCAGATCGAGCGGTCGGTCAAGGTTGTGTTGTTCACGAGTGCGCTATCAGGCGAGGGGAAATCACTGACCTCCGCCAACCTGGCGTTGACCTTGAGCGAATCCCATCGGCGGCAGGTGTTGTTGGTCGACGCTGATCTGCGCCAGCCATCGCTTCATGAACTCTTCGGCGTCGCGAACGCGCCGGGGTTGAGCGATTCGCTCGATGTCGACGGACGCTTGCCAGTCGTCCACTTGAGCTCCCGGCTGTCGCTGCTGACAGCCGGAAAGAGCGGCGGCGATCCGATTAAGACGCTGACGTCCGATCGCATGCGAGCGTTCATCGATGAGGCGCGTCGCGCGTTCGACTGGGTTCTGGTTGACGCGGCCCCGGTCGGGCTGCTGACCGACGGCAGACTCCTCGCATCGATGACCGACGTCGTGCTCCTGGTCGCGTTGGCGGGGAAGACACCCTATGGCGCGATTCAAGGCGCCGTGGAGGCGCTGGGCGGGCCCGAGCGGCTTGCCGGCGTCGTACTCAATCGCGTGGCTGACGCGGTGTTGCCGCAGTCCCGCTACCACGACTACTACGAGGGGCGGCGCACCTGACTGAAAGGCGCAGGCGTGCGGGAGGAATCGGAGCGATGCGCCTGCCGGTCGTGCAGGAGAGCCAACAGAGTGGAGCTTACAACGAGGAAGCCTTTCGCTACTTCCTGGCGGTGGAACACGAGCGTTCGAAACGCTCGAATCGCCCGTTTCTCCTCCTGCTGTTCGATCTGAAAAAGAAGCCCGGAACGGCCGACAGTTTCGATGCCGCGATGGCTGCCACATTGTTTGTGGGCCTGTCGCGCCGCCTTCGCGAGACTGATTTCGTGGGTTGGTATTGTGAAGGGCGAGTCATCGGTGCCGTCCTGACCCAGTCCACGAAAGCGCCCGGAACGAATGTCGCGCACGTGGTCGTTCAACGAATTCTCGGCGAGCTGCGCCACAGCCTTGCACCGGAAGCGCGCGCGCGTCTACAGATGCGCGTTTATCAACGTCCGAACGGTTTGAAAGCTCGGAGCTAGCTCACCTATGGGCACTGTACGAAGATTCTCACGACGTCCGCCCTCGTTTGTGCCACACCGACCGTTGGTCGCTCCCCGCCAGTCGGAGCGGACGACAGCCCGGCGTCCTCGAGAAAATCGGCACAGGCGTCAGCACGTCATCAACGAAGAGATCTTCAAGGGCTTCGCGGTGAGGGAGCGCAGGCGCGCCGATCGCTCCGGCCAACCCTATATTTTACTGTTGGTGTCAGCGAACACTGACGCGGGAGACATTTCCCCCTCGATTTGGGCCGCGGTCATCGACGCTCTTACAGCGGCCAAGCGCGAATCGGACGTCCTGGGGTGGTTTCAGCAAGGGTCGGTCATCGGTGTGATCCCGACCGAAATCCAGACGTTCGATGCTCCTGCCGCCCGTCAGATCGAAGCTCGCGTCTGGCGGGAGTTGGCCGATCGATTGAAACCCGTCGTGATCCGCAGCTTTTCGATCCGGCTCCACGGCCAGCCGGCTTCGAGTAGCGCCGGAGGCGCGGCTCTTCCGCCGGCCGATCCGATTCTGAAGCGACTATGCTCGAGTCATGTGGGCCCTTCCACTTACGACGCGTCGAAGCGGGTGTTGGACATCGTCGGCAGTTCCACACTTCTGCTGGCGTTCGCGCCTCTGTTTCTCTTGATCGCGGTTATCGTCAGATTGACATCGCGAGGTCCGATCTTCTACAGGCAGGTCCGGGTTGGCGAGTCGGCGACGTCCTTCACGATGCTCAAATTTCGGACCATGAAGGTCGACGCCGATCATGGGCTCCATCAGGAGTTCGTCACCAATCTGATCAAATCGACTGGAACCCTCGATCTGGCTGCCCACGACGGGCTCTTCAAGATCGCCAACGATCCGAGGGTCACGCCGGTCGGCCACGTTCTTCGGAAAACAAGTCTCGACGAGCTGCCTCAGTTGTGGAACGTGTTGTGGGGCGACATGTCGCTCGTGGGACCGCGGCCGCCACTTCAGTACGAAGTCCAGCAATACCAGTCCTGGCATCGTCGTCGATTTCTGGAGGCAAAGCCCGGACTCACGGGCCTCTGGCAGGTGACTGGGCGCAGCCGTACGACGTTCGACGAGATGGTGCGCCTGGACCTTCGATACGCCAGGACACGCTCCCTCTTGACCGACCTCAAGATTCTCCTCGCGACGCCCGCTGCGGTCATTTCGGGGAAAGGTGCGTGCTGACCCGAACGGCCGAGCTGAAGACAAAGGATTTGGGTGTGAACGAGTACCCTTTGTATTGCCCCAGATGTGAAGCTGGGCAGCAACCTCAAACTCGCGAAGTTCATCAATCTCTACGGCTGCGAGATCGGCGATGAGACGACGATCGGGGCGTTCGTCGAGATCCAGAAAAACGCGACCGTCGGCAGGCGGTGCAAGATCTCGAGTCACACGTTCATCTGCGAAGGTGTGGCGATCGAGGACCACGTCTTCATCGGCCACGGCGTCACCTTCATCAACGACACCTATCCTCGTGCGACGACGCCGTCGGGTGAACTTCAGACTGCGAACGACTGGAAGGTCGAGCGCACGCGCGTGAAGAGGGGCGCTTCGATCGGATCCGGCGCCACGATTCTCGCCAACGTCACGATTGGCGAACGCGCCATCATTGGCGCCGGCAGCGTCGTCACACGGGACGTCCCGGCCGACGCGATTGTCGCCGGCAATCCGGCACGAGTGCGGCGGCTTCTCGCCGTCGATCCAGGAAACGCCAAATCATGATCAACCGCCTCCCAGCACTCGATGCAGTCGCCCGCGAGCGAGCGAAGGAAAGAACTACCAACCCGCAGCGGAGTCCCGCGGACGTCGTGCGCGTCGGCGTCATCGGCTACGGATACTGGGGCCCGAATATCGTCCGGAACCTGATCGGGCTCGAGCACTGCGAGCTCGCCGCAGTGTGCGACAAGAGTCCCGTCGCCCTCAAGCGGGCGACTCGCGCTTATCCGGGAGTGCACGCGACGACGGACTTCACAGAGGTGTTGCGCTCGCCGGACGTCGACGCCGTGGCTGTGGTGACCCCGGTATGGACGCATTTCGAGCTTGCCAAAGCCGCCCTCAACCACGGCAAACACGTCTTTGTCGAAAAGCCTTTCACCTCGACCTCGCAGCAGGCGGAGCAGCTCATCGAGCTGGCAGAGCGGAAAAACCTGAAGATCATGGTCGACCACACGTTCTTGTTCAGCGGCGCCGTCAGGAAGGTCCGTGAGCTCGTGGACAATGGTGCGCTGGGGCCGCTGTATTACTTTGACTCGACCAGAGTGAACCTGGGACTGTTCCAGCACGATGTGAGTGTCGTGTGGGACCTTGCGCCCCACGACCTCTCCATCATGAATTACATCATCAGGGAGCAGCCTGAAGCGGTTGTCGCGACCGGTGGAAGACACTTGAACGACCTGGCCGACGTGGCGTTCATCACTGTGTACTTTCCCCGCAACCTCATTGCCCACATCAACGTCAATTGGCTGTCGCCGGTCAAGGTGCGGAAGACGTTGATCGGCGGCAAAGACAAGATGCTGGTCTGGAACGACCTCGAGCCCGACGAGAAAATCAAGCTCTACGACAAGGGTGTGGACATCACCGGTGGTCAGGGCGTGTACGAGTTGCTGGTGAGTTACCGCTCGGGCGATGTCTGGGCGCCGAAAGTGGACCAGACCGAGGCGCTGAAGCTCGAGCTCGAATACTTCGCCGATTGCATCATGAAGGATCAAAACCCCTTCAACGACGGCGCGGCCGGTTTGCGCGTGGTGAGACTACTCGAAGCGGCTGAGGAGTCGTTGAAAGACCGGGGTAAAGTCATTTGTCTGTGATCGGCGTGTCAGCAAGCTCGGCTGACCTGCCGGCTGTTGAGGAGTTCTTCGAGCTGTTCAAGACGCCGTGGGAGCGTGCCGTCACGCGGAAGCATTACAAGGTCGTCCTGAGCGCCGGAGGGGAGATCGAGAACCTCGACGCCGATCATTTCATCGTCTATGGGTCTGCGGAAACGCCTTCTGATCGTGCAGCCGCCGTCGCCGTGGAGCAGCTTGCCGGACCTACAGTCATCGAGTGGGAGCGCTCAACGTTTCCCGTCTATCGGCGTCTCGCGCGGTTCCATGCTGCCAAAGGCCATCCCGTGCTGGTGTCCTGTGGCGAGGCAGTGGACTGTCGGTATCGGGCCGACGGGCGCAGTGTTCATCGTATTGGCTACGATCTCTTCAGCGAAATCCACTACCTCCTGACCGAGGGACAGCCGGTTCGGCAGGCGTTAACTCCCACACTTGAGCTCCACATCGCGCTTCTTCGACACTTGATGCTCGAGTCGGGTATGTCGGTCGTAGAGATCCCGGCTCATCCACACGGTTACGATTTCATCTGCTGTCTCACGCACGACGTGGACTTCTTCGGCGTCCGCCGGCACAAGTTCGATCGAACGATCGCCGGGTTTGCGGCTCGGGCTTCGGTGGGAACACTGATCGATCTCGTGCGTCGTCGCCGATCGCTTTCGGAAGCGATCCGGAACTGGCTGGCTCTATTTTCGTTACCCCTGGTCTTTCTGAAGCTGTTGCCAGACTTCTGGAATCCCTTTCGCCACTACGCACAAGTCGAGGATGGCCAGCGGTCGACGTTCTTCCTGGTGCCGTTCAAAGGCCGCCCTGGCTTGGGGCCCGATGGCAACACGAACGCCAATCGCGCCGTGCGATATGACGTCGATGAGATCCGAAGCGATGCGAGCGAGGCGGTCCAACGAGGCAGTGAACTCGCTGTCCATGGGATCGAGGCGTGGCGCGATTCGGACGCTGGGCGGGACGAGCTGAACCAGGTCACCGCGGTCACGGGCCGCAAGACAGCCGGAGTCCGAATGCACTGGCTGTACTTCGGGGAAGACTCCCCGAAACGACTCGAGGCGGCAGGCTACGACTACGATTCGAGCTGGGGATACAACGACGCCGTGGGCTATCGAGCGGGAACCTCTCAGGTCTTCCGCCTGTTGGGCAGCGACGGGCTGATGGAACTGCCGCTGTCCATTATGGACTCGGCCATGTTCTACCCAAGCCGCATGGGTTTGACTCCACAGAAGGCCTCACAATTGTGCGGGCAGATCGTGGCCAACGCCAGACGCTTCGGCGGAACTGTCGTCGTGAACTGGCACGATCGAAGCCTCGCTCCCGAACGCCAGTGGGGAGTTGCGTATCAGGACTTGTTAGACGAGGTTAGTGAGGGAGGCCTCGCGTGGTTTGCCCGTGCCAGCGACGCGGTCGACTGGTTTCGCTGGCGCCGCTCATTTCGCTACACCTCTGAAACGAACTCTCACGGCGTGACGCTCCAGGCTCTGTCACCGTGCCCGGCGCCCCGGGCCGCCGTTGTCCAAATCCACCGCCCGCCCGAGGCCAGCGGACCCACTGTCGAGGAGTTGCGATTCGACGGCCGCGAAGCGGTCAGGCTGAAGCTGTGACCAGCGGCTTCGTCTGCATGGTGGCCTATACAAACTACGTGTTCGACGCCAGAGTCCGTCGCGAAGCCGAGACGTTGGCGTCGCAAGGCTTCAAGGTCCTCTGTCTGACGACGCAGAACGGTGGGGAGCCGTCGAGATTTTTGCTGGCCGGCGTCCATGTGCAGGAATTGCCGGTACCAAAATACCGAGGCAAGCGCCAGGCCGCTTACATCGGATCGTACTGTCGCTTTCTGCTCTTCTCATCGGCCGCCTGTCTGAAGCTGCTCGCCCGCGGCGAGCTTGACGTGGTCCACGTCCACAATCTTCCCGACTTTCTCGTATTCGCCGGATTGGTACCGCGCCTGGTCGGCAGGAAGGTGATCCTCGACGTTCACGACTCCGTGCCCGAGACATTCGCCACGAAGTTCTCGGCTGATTCGGTCCTGACAAAGGTCCTTCGCCTGGAAGAGAAGTTGAGCGCCTTTGTCGCGCACAAAGTGATCTGCGTGAATCACCCCCAGCGCGACGCTCTGGTGGCTCGAGGGATTCCGCGGGCGAAGACGTTCATTTCGATGAACGTCCCCGATCCGCGGATCTTCGGACCTGCGGCCGGCGATGTGGTACCGGCGCAGAAGCATGATCACTTCAACCTCGTGTACCACGGCACCATGGTCGAACGACTAGGCGTCGACCTGATCATCCAAGCGGTGGCCCATTTACGGGAGAAGATTCCGTCTCTGCGCTTGCATCTGTGGGGTTCAGGAGACGATCTCGGCCGGTTTCAAAGGCTTGCGCGCACGCTTCAGTTGGACGACGCCGTCATTTTCAATCCAAAGGGCGTGCCTTTGGCAGAGTTGCCTGGTCAGCTGCGCTCGATGGACGTCGGTGTTGTCGGCAATCGTCAAACCGTGGCCGGCGACCTGATGCTTCCCGTCAAGCTCATCGAGTGCGTGTCGCTCGGCATCCCCGTGGTGGCCCCACGACTGAGGACGATCGAGCACTACTTCTCGGATGACATGGTGGCCTACTACGAGCCCGGCGACGTTCAGTCGTTGGCCGACGGCATCGAGCGCTTGTACCGTCAACCCGCGATGCGTGTCACCCAGGCTGCCAACGCCAGGCGGTTCCTCAGGCGGTACGGATGGGAGCGGCAGGGAGCGGAATTGGTGACCTTCTACCGGCGGCTTATGGAGAACTGAGCGCATGAGCAACCTCAAATTCGCGCTTATCGGGTGCGGCAACATTGCTCGGAAGCACGCGCACCTGCTGAATGGGCACCTCGACGACGCCGAGATCGGCGCGTTCGTCGATATCGATCCCGCGCGAGCGGGGAAGTTCTCGGCGGAGTACCGGTGCACCAGCCTTCGGCAGCGTACGCGAATTGATGCACGCGATGGGAGACAAGATCGACGTGTTCAGCGTGCTGACGCCAAGCGGGGTTCACTTCGCCAACGTCCTCGAGCTAGCCGACTACGGCCGGCCCATCGTCGTGGAGAAGCCGCTCGCCCTCAAACTCGAGGATGCCGATCGGATGCTCGAAGCCTGCGACATACGCGGCGTGAAGTTGTTCGTCGTGCATCAGAACCGCTACAACCTGCCCATCATCAAGGCCCGTGAGGCGCTGCAACAAGGGAGGTTCGGACGCCTGGTGCTGGGTACCGTCCGGCTGCGGTGGACGCGGGACCAGGCCTACTACGACTCCGCGGCATGGCGGGGAACCTGGACCCACGATGGTGGCGTGTTCATGAATCAGGCGGTGCATCACATCGACATGCTCTCGTGGTTCATGGGGGCTGTGGACTCCGTGCGCAGCATGGCGGCGACGCGTCTCGTACAGATTGAGTGCGAAGACACTGGCGTGGCCGTTATCCGCTTCAACTCGGGCGCTCTCGGTGTGCTGGAGGCCACGACCGCGACTCGCCCGAAGGACCTGGAGGGCTCCATCAGCATCCTGGGCGAGAAGGGCACCGTGGTCATCGGCGGCTTCTTCATGAACGAGCTCGTCACCTGGAGCTTCGAGGACAAACGGCCCGACGATGACGTCGTGTTCGAACGTTACGGGAAGAATCCGGCGACGCTCGGGTACAACCTGGGCGAGTACCTCAAGGGCGTCATTACCTCGGTGAGAACGGAGAAGGCCGCCCTGGTGGACGGCCTCGAAGGCCGCAAGTCCCTCGAGCTCGTGACGGCGCTCTACGAATCAATCGAAACCAACGCCGACGTGCAGTTGCGATTTCGGCCGACGAAGTGCCGGCTGGGTCTCGCGTCATGACGACATCCATAATCTACGACAATGTCCATCTCGGCGAAGGCTCGATCGTGGAGGATTTCTGCATCGTCGGGAGTCCGCCGCGGAAGGCCAGGGCGGGCGAGCTGCCCACCACGATTGGCGACGGCGCCGTCATTCGATCGCACACGGTGATCTACGCCGGCAACATCATCGGTCGAAATTTCCAGACCGGGAATAAGGTGAACATCCGCGAGTCGAACCGCATTGGCGACAACGTGAGCGTCGGGACGCTGTCGGTCATCGAGCATCACGTGGAGATCGCCGACCACGTACGGATCCATACGCAGGTCTTCATCCCAGAGTATTCGATTCTGGAGGAAGGCTGCTGGATCGGACCGAACGTGGTGTTCACCAACGCCAAATATCCGCAGTCGCCTGGTGTGAAAGATCGG
This sequence comes from Vicinamibacterales bacterium, assembly GCA_963761975.1. Taxonomy (GTDB): domain Bacteria; phylum Acidobacteriota; class Vicinamibacteria; order Vicinamibacterales; family JAMQPK01; genus JAMQPK01. Next base: position 1,706,818 of record CAVXIR010000004.1, on the reverse strand, counting down.
CTGGCCGGCCCGGTCATTCGCAAGGGCGCCAAGATCGGCGCCAACGCGACACTCCTGCCTGGCGTGATCATCGGTGAAGAGGCCCTCGTGGGTGCTGGTGCGGTCGTCGTCCGCGATGTGCCCGCCCGTGCGGTTGTTGTCGGGAACCCCGCCCGGGTTGTTCGCCAAGTTTCAGAATTGCCGTATCAAGCGCTCCTCGGCGCATAGCCGACGCAGCCAAAAGGGAATCCATGATGCCGACAGTTGAGAGCAAGACGATCGTGCCGTTTGTCGATTTGAAGCTGCAATATCAGTCGATCAAGCAGGAAATCGACGCCGCCATTGCCAATGTGATCGCCGAGACGGCCTTTATCGGCGGCTCATTCGTGAAGGAATTCGAAGAGGCCTTCGCCCGTTATTGCGGCGTGGAGCACTGCGTGGGCGTAGCGAACGGCACAGATGCGCTGTTCATCGCTTTGAAGACGCTCGGAGTAGGTCCGGGGGACGCAGTCATCACCGTCGCCAACAGCTTTATCGCCACGTCTGAAGCGATCGCGATGGCAGGCGCGCAGGTGGTCTTCGCGGATATCGATCCCAAGACCTGCAACATCGCGGTTGAAAGCATCGAGGAGAAAATCACCGCCAAAACGAAAGCGATTATCCCGGTGCACCTCTACGGCCAGCCAGCGGACATGGATCCGATCCGGTCACTGGCCAACAAACACGGACTGTACGTAATTGGCGACGCGGCGCAGGCCCATGGGGCACAGTATCGCGGGCGGCCGATCTCCACGCTGGCCGACATCACCTGTTTCAGTTTCTACCCCGGGAAGAACCTGGGCGCCTACGGCGACGCCGGCGCGCTCGTCACGGACAACGACGTCTGGGCGGCAAGAGCCAGAATGTTCGCCAATCATGGCCGGGCCAAGAAGTACGACCACGACTTCGAAGGCGTGAACAGCCGCCTCGACGGCCTCCAGGCCGCTATCCTCAGCGTCAAGCTCCGCTACCTCGACCAGTGGACCAACAGCCGAAGGCGCATCGCGTGTCGATACAATGACGCGTTGAAGAACCTGAAGGTCTTCGTCCCGCACGAGTTGGACGATGTTCGGGCGGTCTATCACCTCTACGTGGTGCGTGTGCCTGGCGGCAAGCGCGACACGTTGCAGGAGCACCTGAAGGCCTGCGGCATCAGCACAGGGATTCACTACCCGATTGCATTGCCCCACCTGAAGGCCTACAGCCATCTCGGCTGCAGCGAGGGAGAGTTCCGGGAGTCGCTGAAAGCATCGGGCGAGATCCTGTCATTGCCAATCTTCTCGGAGCTCACGGACGAGCAGGTGGATTACGTGGCCGAAAGCATCGCGAGCGCTGATCTCTGATTCTTTCGGGAGCGGAGGTTCCTCTTTCCCTTTCACTATGAATTCGGAGCTTGCTGGAGCGTCACACGGTGGACCGGCACTCCAGTACGTCCTCATCACGCCAGCTCGGAACGAGGAACGGTTCATTCGCAGCACGCTTGACGCGGTAGTGTCGCAAACACGGTCGCCGCTTCGGTGGATCATTGTCAGCGACGGGTCCACGGACGGCACCGATGAGATTGTCAGCGAGTATCGTCAGAGCCATGCCTGGATCGAGCTGGTCCGAATGCCCGAACATCGCCGGCGAAACTTCGCCGCCAAGGTCCAGTGTTTCAACGCTGGATACGAAGCCGTCAAGGGCTTGTGCTTCGACGTGATTGGCAATCTGGACGCGGACATTTCGTTCGAGCCCGACTATTTCGCCTTTCTCCTCGCGAAGTTCGACGCCGACCCCAGCCTCGGTGTGGCCGGAACGCCGTTTGTTGAGAGAGGGGTTCGCTATGACTACCGCTTCACCAATATCGAACACGTGTCAGGCGCATGTCAGCTCTTCCGGCGCAAGTGCTTCGAAGAGATCGGCGGGTACGTCCCGATCAGGGGGGGCGGCATCGATTGGACGGCGGTCACGACCGCTCGGATGAAAGGCTGGCAGACGCGCACATTTGTTGAGAAGAGTTCTCTGCATCACCGCCCCATGGGGACCGGGTCCGGCAGTCGGATGACGGGGATCTTCCGGCACGGGCAAAAGGATTACCACCTCGGCGGGCATCCGCTCTGGCAGATCTTCCGAAGCGCCTACCAGATGACGCGTTCGCCCTATGCCATCGGGGGACTCTCGCTTCTCGCGGGGTACTCCTGGGCTCTTCTTCGTCACCGAGAACGCAGCGTCTCGCCGGAGCTCGTCCGGTTCAGCCGCGCCGAACAGATGGCCCGCCTGAAAGGCTTCTTCACCAGCGTCGCACGGTTCAAGGGCTGACACGTGATACAGGCCACGGCACCGAAGGCTCCCGCGACGTTCGATCGACGCCCTGACGACGACACTCGTCAGCTGGTTCGTTACAGTCTCAAGCGACTCGAGCGCTGGATAGAAGATCGCAACTATCAAGCGTATGAGCCCTTCGATGGCCTGTCCTCGCCCCTGCGGCGACTGACGTTCGGCAGTCTCTTTCTCGACCGCCTGCTCATGCAGGCCGTCCGCCAGAGTCCGATCAATCTCCGTCCCGTGATGGGCATCAAACCGCTACCTTCGACGAAGGGACGAGGGTATATGGCCGCAGGCTATCTGACCCTTTACGGGGTGACACGGGACCCTCAGTACAAGACAAAGGCCGTCAGCTCGCTGGAGTGGCTCATGGAGCACAAGTCTCCGAAATTCTCGGAGTACTCGTGGGCAAATCACTTCGACTTCGCGAGCCGTGGCGGTCGATACTCCAGGCACGAATCGATCATCGTCTGGACGGCCTTGATCGGGCAGGCGTTCCTCGACGCATTTGAAGTCCTCGGCGATCCCCGGTTTCTCGAAGTCGCCGAAAGCGCCTGTCGTTGGATCCTCGCGCTCCCCAGAGAGCGGACCGAGGCTGGCACGTGCCTCAGTTACCACGCCATCGGGCAGAACTCGATCCACAACGCGAACATGCTCGGCGCCGCGATGCTGGCCAGAACGTGGCTGCATGTGAGCCGATCGCAATACCTCGATACGGCACGCGAGGCCATGCGTTACAGCGTCACGCGACAACGTCACGACGGTTCCTGGTGGTATGCCGAGAATCAGAAATATCATTGGATCGACAACTTCCACACAGGCTACAACCTCGACAGTCTCAAGTGCTACATCGAAAGCAGCGGTGACGACTCCTACCGTCCTGCGATGCTCCGCGGTCTGGAGTACTACACGCGTCACTTTTTCAGAGAGGACGGCTGTCCACGCTATTACCACGATCGGACCCAACCGGTCGACAGCCAGTGCGCCGCTCAGTCTATCGAGACGCTCTCCAAGTTCTCGGACGTCGACGGGCAGTGTCGGTCGCTCGCCAGACGGGTCACGTTCTGGACCATTCGAAACATGCAAGACCCGGACGGGCATTTCTGCTACCGCGTGTATCCGCTCATAAAGGCGCACACGCCCATGTTGCATTGGGCGCAAGCCACCGTCTATCGCAGTTTCGCCGAATTTCTGGCTCGGTACTAGCCTCTACGACCCATGCACAGCCTCATCATGATTGCCGGCAAAGAACTACGGTGCGACGGGACGCTCGTGCGAGTTGCCGGGCTGGCGGCCCCGTGGTACGAATCGATTGACGACCCTGAGGGGCTGATCCGCTCGATCAAGCAGTCGTCGCACCGCATCGACATGCTGACCTTCTTTCAGCGCCCTCCCCATACCACGCCACTCCACGAATTCTATCGAGAGCCGTACGACGTGGCCGTCGTCGAGATCGACAGCTACGAGACATGGTACGCGAAATCAATTCAGAAGAAAGCTCGCCACGCCTTTCGCAAGTCCGTCAAGCTGGGCGTCGACGTCCGCCTCGTCGAGTTCAACGAGGCGTTCATGCGAGATGTGTATGCGATCTACAACGAGACGCCTTTGCGGCAGGGAAGAAAGTTTCGCCACTTCGGTCGGAGCTTCGAAGACCTCTCGGCGGATCACGCGACGTACCCTGAGAAGAGCTGCTTCATCGGCGCGTACCACAGCAACGAGCTCATCGGCTTCGTGAAACTCATTTTCGAACGGGACTTCACCGACGTCCTCAATATCCTTTGCAAGATTGCCCACAGAGACAAGGCTGCCGCAACCTGCCTTATCGCGAAGGCTGTCGAGATCTGCGCTCAACGAGAATGTCGTTATCTGGCCTATGGCGACTGGGAAGGCGAAGGTCTGGGCGACTTCAAGCGCCACGCGGGGTTCATCCGAATGGAATTGCCTCGCTACTATGTCCCGCTTACGGCATTGGGCCATGCCGCGCTCGGGGTGGGGCTGCATCGTCCCGCAGCTCAGCTGTTGCCGTCGGGTCTGCGATCGCGCTTGAAGGCCTGGCGCAGGAAGTGGTACGACCTCTCCCTGAAAGCCGGCCAACGCACCGTATCAGTGGCGCCGGACTGAAGCGAGCCTATCGCATGCCTGGAATTGCTGGCATCGTCACCACGCGGCCGCAGGAGACGTGTGGAAGCACACTGACTCGGATGGTGTCGTCGCTTCAACATCAGCGCTCGGATGAGTCAGCGCTCTACTCGCTGCCCGAATTTGGCGCACACATCGGGATGACGTCGCATGCTGGCTCGTCCTCCGCTTGTGTACCGATTCAGAACGAAGATGGGCAGTTGGCCCTGTTTCTGACCGGAGAGGTTTTCGACGACCAGGAGGTTCTCCTTCAGTTGAGGCGTCAAGGGCACCACTGGGATGTGGGGGGCGCGCGCCATCTGATTCATCTGTACGAGGAGCTCGGCGAGAGGTTCTTCGCTCGGGTCAATGGCTGCTGCGCTGGCTTTCTGATTGACCGGCGTCGACGACAGTGTTTCCTCTTCAACGATCGGTATGGTGTCCAGCGGCTCTTCGTGCACGAGGAAGAGGACGCGTTCTACTTCGCGTCGGAAGCCAAGGCGCTTCTGGCCGTTCTGCCGGCGACCCGGGCAATCGACCCGGTTGGGCTCGGACAGTTTGTGCTTTGGAACGGCACGCTTGATGGGCGATCGCTCTTCCGGAACATCCAGGTTCTTCCTGCCGCTTCGTTATGCTCTTTCGAACGCGGCCGCCTCGCCACCCGCGCTCGGTACTTCCGGTCCGAGCCGCAGCGTCGTCGAGCGTCCAGCGCCGCTGACTTCGAAGCGCAGCTGGTCGAGCGACTGCCCAGGATCGTCAAGCGGTACGTCAATTTTCCATTTCCTCTGGGGATGTCGCTGACCGGTGGATTGGACTCTCGCATGGTCATGGCCTCCATGGAGGGCGGACCGGGCGGTCTTGAGTGTTATACCTTCGGCAGCGAGTACCCGCGACACCTACGACGTCGCGGTCGCCCGGCGAGTCGCGGCCGCCTGCGGCCAGCGCCATCACGTGATCGCGCTCGGCCCGGAATTCCGCGCCGCCTTGCCGCACTACTTCGAGCGGGCTGTGCACATCTCGGACGGCTATCTGGGACTCTCGGGCGCTGCCGAGCTGTATGCGAATTCCCAGGCTCGGTTGCTGGCACCCGTGCGGATCACCGGCAACTATGGGGGCGAACTGCTGCGCGGAGACGGAGGTCGAAACGCCGCGATCCTGAACGAAAGATTGCTGACGCCCGAGTTCTCGAGAGTCCTGGGCGACCTGAAGCGAGACTATATGGAGACGTTGGCCGCGAGCGCGATTCCGTCGGCCCTCTTCCAGCAGACCTCATGGCTGGGATACGGCCGGTACAGAATCGAACAGTCTCAGCTTCTCCCGCGGACTCCCTTCCTCGACAACGATCTCGTCGATCTGGTGCTCGCCGCGTTACCCGACCGTCGCGCCGGACGCAACGCCTGCACCGCGGTCCTCGAACGGCACAAACGCGAGCTCCTCGCCATTCCGACGGATCGCGGGTTTCTTCCCGCGCGCGCAAGCGTCTCTGGAGCCGTTCGGCGGCTCTATCAAGAGGCGGTCTTCAAGGGAGAGTACTGGGTCAGTCACGGGGCACCTCACATGGTCGCGGCATTGGCCTCGCTCGGAGCTTCGTCGCGGCTCGAGCGGTATTTTCTGGGGCGCCACAAGTTCTACCATCTTCGGACATGGCTTCGGACTGACCTGTCGACGTACGTCAGAGACCAACTGACGCACAAACGCAACAGCGCCTTGAACCAGTTCTTCGACCTGCCGCACCTTGCCCTCATGGTCGACGCGCACCTCAAGGGCCGAAAGAACCATCTCCACGAAATTGATCAGGCGCTCACCCTGTCGATTACCAACCAGCTGTTGTTGAGCGCCGGCGTCGGGCGCGTCGACAATGCCGCGCGTACTGCTGTCGGGCTTCCTGGCTAGTGACGGTCCGGGACGAACAAGCTCTTACCTCCAAGAGAGAGAAGAACACCATGAGCGGGTCCAGTATGAGCGAGTTGAGCACAAAGGACTTCGGTCGGCAATTGCTGCGTAAGTGCCAGTGGTCGGTCAGGTACTACGGCGTCGACCTCACACTCTGCGGTGCGCTGCCAAAGATGCTTGGGATGGTCTGGGGCAGTACGCGCGCGACCAATTGGTACAAGGACACCATCTCCAAGCGTTTCGATACCCGCTTCAATGTCGATACATCGGGGTATATATCTGTTGAAGACCTTGATTTCAGCCAGGAACAAAGATCCGGGGCGTTTCACTATCAGCCGACGGCCGCCGTTATGTTCGGGGTCGTGATTTCTCAGCTCGGCATCAATTATCGCGACTACGTCTTCATCGACTACGGGTCCGGAAAGGGCAGAACTCTTGTTCAGGCCGCACTCTTTCCCTTCAAGGCGGTCATCGGCGTCGAACTCTCACGCAGGTTGCATGAGGTCGCTGAGAAGAACGTCGAACGGCTGACCTCTGTTCCGCTGAAATGCCGCGAGATCAGCTCGATTTGCGAGGACGCAACGACATACGCGCCTCCGAACGAGAAACTCGTTCTGTACTTCTTCCATCCGTTCGACGAATCCGTGCTCAAGCAGGTCATCGACACGATCCGTCGTTCCCTGGAACGTTCACCTCGACACATCATTGTTGTGTATCAACATCCTCGCTATAAAGAGCAAGTGGCCTCGACGAGCTCCGTGGCCCAGCGTGTGATGGGGGCGAAGCTGGAGAATGTGTTCGAGAAGGCGCCATTTCTTCACAGATCACACATCCAGGTCCATGATCCGCGATGGGATGTGTATGAGACGACTGCCGCATCTGCCAAGTAGTCAAAGCGTGACGCAGATGGCTGAGTCTTGTGCGTTGCCCGGCAATGCTGTGGTCTACCCGTCGAGGGGCCGTCGCCCGTGACGCCTTCGATCGCCAGATTTGTCTGCGTTGCCTTCATCCTGTACCTGTTCTGGCTGGATCGGAAAGAGGGCAAGAAGGTCTCCCTGGCGCTGTGGATCCCGCTGACCTGGATGTTCTTCGCTGGATCGAGGTACTTGTCGCAGTGGATGAACCTCGCCCCGCCGGATCCGTCCATGTCGATACAGACGAACCTCGAAGGCAGCGCGGTGGATCAGCCCGTCTGGCTGCTGCTCATGGCTGCCGGCGTGATCGTCTTGGCTCGGCGTCGACTGAACTGGAGCGGATGGCTTTCTCAGGGCCGTTGGATCTGGCTCTACCTTCTCTTTGGCGCGTTGAGCATTCTGTGGTCGGACTTTCCATTCGTCTCGTTCAAAAGGTGGATCAAAGCTACTGGGAACGTGATCATGGGCTTGATCATCCTGAGCGATCGGCAGCCGCTCGAAGCTATCGGCACCGTCCTCCGGCGTCTCGCGTTTCTGCTCATACCTCTATCGATTCTCTTCATCAAGTACTACCCGCACCTCGGGAGAACCTACAACAGATGGACCGACGAGCCAATGTTCACCGGTGTGGCTCCGACCAAGAACAGCCTGGGCCAGTTGTGCTTGTACGCAGGCCTCTACTTTGCCTGGAATCTTGTGTACGGGCGACGTGAGCAACGACTCAGGATTGCCGGGCTTCCGGTGGAGGTTCTGTTCCTGGCGATGATTGTCTGGTTGTTGGACAAAGCCGACAGTGCCACCTCGTTCGTGTGTCTGGGATTGGGCATTGGGCTTTTTCTGGTGGGTCGTATGCCGATGATGATGAGGAAACCCAGCAGGATTCTGAATGTTGGAACGATCGCGCTCTTGGTGTTTGGAGTGCTGGAATCGACGGTGGACATCAGCAGCCTGTTGGTGAGCATGCTCGGGCGCGACCCAAGCCTCACCACGAGGGTGCCGATGTGGGAGGGCCTGCAGCAGATGGCCGGAAATCCGCTCATCGGTGTCGGATACGAGAGCTTCTGGTCTGGTAACCGACTGCTGGTGCTGTGGGAGAGGTACGGCCGACTCAACCAGTCGCACAACGGGTACCTGGAGACTTACCTCAACGTCGGGCTCATCGGCCTTACCTTCCTCTTGCTCAGCATCGTTTCGGCGTTGTTCATGATCCGAGGGCGACTGCGTGTGAACTATCCGGCGGCCATGTTGCAGCTGTCGTTTGTTGTCGTCGTGGCTGTGTACAACTGGACCGAGGCGTCGTTCCACGGGATCAACAACATGTGGCTGCTGTTCTTCCTCGGCAGTCTGGATACGTCGGGGCACGATCCGACGCTGACGACGAGCGTCAGCCCACAGCCCGCTAACCGACCGCACGTGCTTCGCACGCGAACGCACGGTCTCGCGGCGCCGGCCAGATTCCATGCGGCCACGGGACGCCAGCCTTCCTTCCCTTCTCACGTCGCCGGCGATACCGCTAGCAGGCGCGGCGCCCGAAACCACTCGTGAACGACTGACCGTGCCACAGCTTGTGACGCAACCGAGGCCGTTGCCAGCGACGGCGACAGCCTTCTGCGACGCGCCCGAAAAGGACGCGGGCCAGATCCTCGACACACCGCTGCGGGATCGCATCTCCGTCTGTATTTGCACGTTCAAGAGGCCGGACCTGCTCAGGCGACTTCTCGATGCTCTGGCCAGTCAGGTTTCGAGTCCTGCCTTTTGGTTTGAGATTGTCGTCGTTGACAATGACAAGGAGCGCTCAGCAGAGGAGACGGTTCGACGCTTTCAGGCTCACGCGCCGGTTGCGACGACGTACGATTGCGAGCCCGACCAGAACATCTCACTCGCCCGGAACCGGGCGGTGCACAACGCCAGGAGCGAGCTCATCGCATTCCTCGATGATGACGAGTACCCCGACAGCACATGGCTCTCAGAGCTTCACTGTGCGTTGCGTCGGTACGACGCGGATGGCGTGCTCGGCCCCGTTCTCCCAGAGTTCTCACCTGGCGCACCCGCCTGGCTCACAAAGGCCGATTTCTTCGACCGACGGCGACTCGCGACTGGATCGAGGATCAATGAGCGAGACGCTCGTACGGGGAACGTCCTGTTCCGACGATCACTGCTTTCGGGGGCTGAGGCGTGGTTCGATCCCAGATTCGGCCGAACCGGAGGAGAGGACACCGATTTCTTCAGGCGTCAGATGGCGCAGGGTCGAGTATTTGTCTGGTGCGACGAAGCCGTCGCTCGGGAGACTGTCCCGCCGCAACGGTGGACGGCTGCCTTTCACCTCGCCAAGAACTTTCGGATCGGCACCACGGGCGGTCAGCGTGTGCGGTCCGGCAAAGCCAGCAAGACTAGCGTCGCACGAGCACTGGTGCGATTTGGCGCGTTCTCGGCGCTGCTTCCGATTTCGTTGCTGGTCGGCAAGCATCGCTGGATGCTCGTCCTCACCAAACTGACTTACAATGCCGCGTTCCTGCTGGCAGCTTGTGGCATCTCTCAGACACGATATCGAGACTGATGCTGCCACCGGCCATTTACTGCATGATCCGCAGAGCTGAAGGGGCCGACGGCGGTGATGTCGTTCCCCCACTCGCCACCAACGGATGCGGATAAGCTAGAGGCTCCCAGTGCTTGCTCCAGACGTCCGTCGCACTGCACACGTAGATCGTCGACCCTACTGAGTTCTCATTGGTACTCACGTAGACACCTCTCGAGGGCGACACGGAACAGGTCGACGGACGGCTCGCAATCGGTCCCGTGCTGATGTTTGAGGTGTTGAAGAACTCTCGGCCAGCGACTAGGTGCTCAGAGGTGTAACTGTTATTGTTGGCGACGCTCATGTTTACTGTGGAGCCGGCATTCTTGTTTCCCCACGCGAACATGCCAGCAAACCCAGACGAGTTCATATTAGAGGCTTGGGGCTGTCCCCATCCTGGTTGGCCCAAACAGACGTAGCCATGAGGGCCAGTGTTCTTGTCGAATGACCGAGTTCCGTCGCATCGTGGGTTGTATGTCCCAGTACAGTCCGTTCTGTACGACCGCTCGTGATCGATCGTCATAGCATACTGGTTCATGGCTGCCGACGATGTGTTCCCAAAGACCACGCCGGAGACCGAGCGCATTTCAATTTGAGAGCCCCCATAGTGATTCGAGCTGTCGGTCAATCTGTTCTGATAGATTTCTGCCCAGACCGGATTTCTGCCGCCATTCGTGCAACCCGAATGCGTCGCAATCCATGGGTTATGAATGTCGTTGTATCGGAGCACGTACTTCGCGCCCCAGCGAGCGTCAATGACCTGGGAGGCCGTACCGGTTCCGCTGAAGACGTTGTCCTCGATATAGACGGCCTGCGCGGTCCCTCGTTGTGGCGGCTGACTCCAAATCCAGTCTCCGCACTCCACTGCGTCGAGGCTGCCGCGATTCCACTCGACAAATACCGATGTGGTGTAATTGCGATTGATAAACTGGTTGTGATCGATCACACCATAGGTAAACGAGTCCACGTTGCAGTCGTCGGCGCCGATCCGCACGGTGTAGCCGCCGCTCACGTTGTTGGTATCGAAGATGTTGTGGTTAAGGCGCCAGTTCTGGCTCGTGCCGGTAATCTGCACCACCCAGGCAGTGCTCGTCTGCCGGAAGCGGAAACCGGTCACTCGAACAGGCGATCGTGCCGAAGACGTCTGCAGGATCAGCCGACTACCGTTAGTCGTAATGATCGTCTTGTCCGATCCCGCGCCTTGCAAGGTGATCCCTTTGGTATTCGGCACCGTGACATTGCCAGACCAGGAACCGGAAGCGCAGGCCGGAACTGTCACCGTGTCGCCGTCAGCGGCGCTGTTTATGGCTGTCTGGATTGCGGTGTTGGAGCAGCTGGCCGCCGGTATGGTGCTGGCCGACACGTCCACGTCACAAAGAAGGGTCAGCGCAATCGCACTCGCCAGGCATCCAATAGTTCTGAGCATTCTCGTCCCCTCTTTCCACCTGCGTCTCTGCAATCGCGATTGTCAGCTACCGCGATACAGATCTCTCACCCCGCGTTGATGTTGGCTAAACGTGTTCTCAGGAACGTGATAGTCCGCGCGATGGGCCATGCTCCGAGCAAAAAGGGTACCGAGGTCGTTTCGTGCGCCAATTACTTTAGGCCTCCGGCGTGTTCCCAATCGTTGATCCAGAACTGCCCGGCCCTGCACACAGAGCAATGTGTAATTTTTTTCCTCTTGCGTAATTGTTGCCTTCTCGAACTATCCGGTCGAGGCACTCGGCATCGGGACGCGCCATCCTCGAGGTCCCCATCTCGTCCACGTGGCGGCGGGACGTCACGCTCGGCGCGACCGGAGAGCCGCGAACGGAGAGCCGAAATAGGGACCCCGCTCACAAAAGCGAAATCGTTCGTACAGATATGTCAACTCATGCGCTGTCGTAGACCCAATCTCCCCAGAGATCTCTCAGTTGTTCGAAGGAGCTCTACATGACGATGTTTCTCAGACACGTGATCGCTGTTCTGGTATTCAGCGCCGTGTCTCACTCTGACGCCCACGCGAGCTTTCATTTCGCATCGAGTTGCGCAGACGATGCGATACAGGCTGCCGTTGATGCCGCGGCCGACGGAGATACCGTCGCGATACCGCCGTGTCCTTCTGGCTCCTGGTCTCGCAGTGTCACGGTGCCAAGTACAAAGGGAATCACCTTGCGCGGCGCCGGGGCGCCCTTAACCGTGATTAACCTAAATGGAAACCGCTTGGTCCTGCAGACGTCCTCAGCCAATCGCCCGCTCAGAGTGAAGGGCATAACATTCGTGCACACAACTCCTGGCGTAGAGGCCATCACAATCATCGGAACCGCTCCGGATTGGCAAATCGACAACAATGTTTTTGATAGTAGTGGTGTCGCCGGCACCTACTCCATACGTGTGGGCACCAATGACGCCAATGTGGATAGCTTTACGTACGGAGTGATAGACCACAATCAGTTCATCAACCGAATCGACGCCACCTCAATCTTCGTGGAGTGGCCGCGCGGTGCATTGGACGCCGTTGCCACCGGAGACTGGATTTGGAGCCAAAGTCCAGAGCGAGGGACGGCACAGGCCGTCTACGTCGAAGATAACCTGTTCAGTGGCACTGGCAAGAGCTCCCAAGTCATCGACGCGCGGTGGGGAGCGAAGTTCGTGCTTCGATACAATACCATCCACAATCCGTGGATCTCAACTCACTCGGGCTGCACGAACTTCGGCAGAAATCCGCTCTGGGCGGAAGTGTACCGCAACACCTTTACCGACGACGAAGGCCACTATACCGGCTCTCAGATTGAGCTGCGATCGGTGTCCGGCGTGGTCTTCGCCAACACATCATCGACGCCGTTGAATCAGTTTTTCATCAGCATCGACCACGAGCGATCGTTCAGGGCGGACTGCGACGGGCCGTTCAATGCGATCTGTGACGGCACACGGTCCTACGATCAGAACGAGGGAGCGCATGGCTACGTATGCTTGGGCCAACCAGGATGGGGGCCACAAGCTTCAGACAGGGGTGCTCCGAGGTTTGCCGGCGTCTTCGCCTGGGACAATTCGAATTACGGCAAGCTGGTCGACATGATCGTTGCCAACAATCACGGCTTCACACCGGAGCATGTGCAGCCGGGCCGAGAGTTCTTCAACGCGTTGGACATGGGTCGAGGGCCGATTGCCGACCGGCCAACCACGTGCTCGACGGGGCCGACAAGAACTGTGTACGTGAGCACGGACGAGAATGCCATCGGCGCGACGGTCTACGTCTGCGCCGACGTCAACGTCTGGACCAAGCATTGGGACCCCCTGACGTATCCGCATCCCTTGGTCGGCCGCGTTGAAATGGTCCCGCCGCCCCCGGGACCGCCGCGCAACTTGCGCATTGTTCGCTAGGTCGGGTCAATCCACAGAATCGGTACCCGTCATAAATGAATTCACACAACACTCAGGGTGTGAGCCCTGTCGCGCTGCAGACTCTCGAACAACGGGCTTTTGCGACAGATAGCAACGATGAGCATCTCCGCACGGATCATCTGCTTCATAATCTCGATCAGCGGGCTGTCTCGAGCGGCGCGATCACTGCTGCCGTACAAGTCGCCGGCTTTTTCCTCAATCTTGGATCGGCGGTGGTGCTCGCACGGCTGCTCTCCCCGGCGGAGTTTGGCCTCGTTGGCATGGTAGGCGCCGTGACGGCCGTCCTGGGGATTCTCAAGGAGGCCGGCCTGACAACGGCCACAGTGCAGGCTGAGACGATCACGCAGGAGCAAGTTTCCAGTCTGTTCTGGATCAACGCCGGCCTCAGCGGCATTGTGGGTCTCGTGGCCGCCGGAAGCGCGCCGCTCGTGGCGCGCTTCTACCATGATGAGCGTCTCGTGATGATCATGGTGGCGCTCTCGTTGACATTTCCTTTCACTGGGTTGACGGTTCAGCAGCACGCGCTGCTGACCCGACAGATGCGGTTCAAGGCGATTGGCGCGATCGAGACCGCCGCCCTGCTGATAAGTCTTGCCACGGGTATCTCTCTCGCCTGGTTCGGATTCGGGTATTGGTCACTGGTTGGCCTGCAACTCTCCAGCACCGCCAGCGCGCTGGTCCTCACCTGGTCCGTATCGGGATGGCGTCCCAACAGACCCACGCGGCACAGCGACGTCGCCTCCCTTGTCACGTTTGGGATGCACCTGAGCGCGGCTGATCTGATCGGTCGTCTGTCAACCCGAACAGACAGCATCCTGATCGGACGATTCTTCGGCGCCGAAGATCTCGGTCTTTACTCGCGTGCAAACGTGCTGCTGGCACGACCCTTGGCGCAGCTCTTCTGGCCCGTAAGCTCGGTGTTGACACCAGTGCTCGCCCGTTTGCAATCGGACCCGGCACGATACCGCGAAACTTTCACGCGTGCCTACGACGCTCTGGCGTTGCTCACCTTCCCCTTCACCGCGCTCTGTCTGGCGCTCGCAGAGCCGCTGGTTCTGGTTCTCCTGGGACCGGAGTGGAAGGGCGCGATTCCTCTCTTTGCCGGATTTGCACTGACGGCTCTCGCCCTGCCACTGACGTTGACAGCCAGTTGGCTCCTGACGAGTCAGGGGCGAGGTCGCGACTTGCTGCACACCTACGTGGTGACCTCTGTCGCGACGCTCGTGGCCTACGCAGTCGGTCTCCGATGGGGCCCCCTTGGTGTCATCCTGGCGTTTGGGGCGGCGCAGTTTCTGTTCATCCTCCCAATTCTGTCCTACGTGGCGGGTCGGCTCGGCCCAGTCCGCACGAGCGATCTCTGGAGAGGCTTCTTCGCTCATCTGCCCTGCTGGGGTGCCGTGTTCGCCTCGGCGAGCTTCGCGCGGACCGTGGTCGGGGACGAACAACCGCTCGTGCAGCTGCTGATGTGCACACCAGTCGGCCTGTTGGCCGGCGCCGGAATGGTGCTCGCCCTCGAACGCCCTCGCCAGAGCGCGTTCCATGGCTGGAAGATGCTGCGATGTACGCTCTTCGCGTAAGCCTGCTCGGAGAACGTTAATCGCTTTTACATGGACCGGTCGGTGCCAACACACCAATTGAGGATGCCGGTTCAAGGAGTTGGGACTCGTTGATTTCCACAGATCAGAGTCTTGATCCTAGAGTCCGGCCAGTCCGCGGGGACCCAAAGGACATGCAACGGCCTCGCATCCTGATGCCATCGGTGAGAGCCTTCAGGAAGAAGGTCTTCCAGTGTGGTCTTTATGAGGCTCAGGACGTCCTTCGTGAAATCGATGACGTCGAAATCGTCTGCCTCCAGCCTCGCGCGCACGCCGCCTTTCAGCTACGAGAACGCTGGCAGCGTCGCCTGTTGTACTGGGACGTTTCGAAGAAGCTTGTTTTCGCGAACGCGGGCCTTGAACGTATTCAGGTCAAAAATGAGTATGAACTGTTCGTTGCAGTATGCCAAAACTACTGGGATCTCTTGTCGCTCAACGCGATTGATGGGTGGAAGGACAAGTGCAGGACCAGCGTTTGTTGGCTCGACGAACTCTGGGTCGCCGATCTTCCTGAATCCAGGTACTGGCTGCATGCGCTGAGCCAGTTTGATCACGTGTTTATTGGATGTGAGGGTACCGTCGAAGCCGTTTCGCAAGCCATCGGACGCCGTTGCCATTGGATCGGGGGTGGAGTCGATGCGGTCCGGTTCAGTCCATATCCCGACCCGCCGACACGCGTCATCGACGTGTACCGTATCGGTCGCACAAGCCAGCAAGTGCACGAAGGCCTGGTACGCGCCGCGGCCAGCAATGAGCTTTTCTATTTACATGACACTTGCCGCGGTTCCCACATGGACACGCTGGATCACCGCGAGCATCGTCGCCTTCTGGCGAACATCGCAAAACGCAGCCGCTACTTCGTCGTCGGACCTGGGAAGGTGGACGCGCCGGAAGAGACCCGTGGGCAAATCGAGCTGGGATATCGCTACTACGAAGGATCGGCAGCGGGGGCCGTGATGATTGGGCACGCGGCCGATTGTCGATCGTTCCGAGAGAGGTTCGACTGGCGGGACGCCGTTATCCATGTCAACGGATCTGATGTCGTGGACGTCATTGCCGATCTGAATGCACAGCCCGATCGGCTCCGCGAGATCGGTCGGCGAAATGCTGCCGAGGCACTCATGAGACACGATTGGTTGTACCGCTGGATGCACATTTATGACATCGCCGGTGTCTCACCCACACGACGGATGGCAGAGCGGGAGTGTCATTTGAAGGCACTGGCGAGGCTAGCCAACAATGACCACCGATTGCGAACGATTGAGGTTTCCGGAGCGCGTAGGAATCGACATGTGGAGTAGCTCACGGTTCAGCGCGGGCGAATGGATTCAGGTCAGAAGCAAGGAAGAGATCCTGGCGACTCTCGATGACAGCGGAAGGTTGGATGAACTTCCGTTCATGCCCGAAATGTTTCAATTCTGTGGTCAACGCTTTCGGGTATTCAGACGCGCGCACAAGACCTGCGACCCTCCGAACGGGCTGCGCGGGCGTCGGATGGCGTGCGCCGTCCACCTTGAGGACGTTCGTTGCAGCGGCGAGGCGCATGGCGGGTGCCAGTCTGGGTGTTTGATCTTCTGGAAAGACGCGTGGCTGAAGCGGGATGGGGACTCGCAAAGTTTCGAATCTGAGCGGGCAAACGCTCGCCGCGTGGACGCCCGACCTGACGAATCATCTAACGGTAGTGAGCAAGCGGTGTGGTGCGGAGCGAGGTCTCCAAAGGACCAAACGAACGCAGAGGAGCCGATATATGTCTGTCAATCCACACGGTTGGCTGCGGCCACGCGTGTACTGCGATGGTGGGACCTACGGCAGTATGTTGAAGATATTCTGTCAGGGAACGTCCGCCCTGGCCAGATGATCGCATCCTTCTTTCCCTTCTTGTGTGGGAAACTGGCTGGCTCAGGTGTTGGCCTCGGTTCGCTCAGATGGGTGTACGACCGATTTCAAAACATTTGGGGAGGAACGCCCTATCCATGGCGGATGGGAAGGGTACCGCATCACACAAGAACGCCTTCCGCTCGATTGGGTCTCCAGCCGGGAGAACTGGTCAGGGTCCGGAGTTACGACGAGATACTGGAGACGCTGGACGAGAGGGGCCAGAATCGAGGCATGTCGTTCGACGCTGAGATGGTCCCATACTGCAATGGTACTTATCGTGTGGCGAGGCGCATCAACACGATACTCGATGAAAGAACCGGTAAGATTCAGCACCTGAAGAACGAGTGTATCCAGCTCGAAGGCGTCGTTTGTGGCGCGTGCTACGCGAAGTACCGAAGGTTTTGTCCTAGAAGCCTCCTTCCTTACTGGAGAGAAATCTGGCTTGAGCGGGTCGGCTCCAAGGGCTTGGAACAGCCGGGCTGCTCGGTGCGAACCGAAGGTTGAACGATTCCCGGTTCGCCCACTTTCTGACCGACATGCCTGGCTACAAACGACTCTTCGTTGGTCTGGACCAAGCTCCATGGGCTGGCCTTGTTCGTGTGATAGTTGGCTATTTGGTCGTTCCCTTGTGGTCACGACTGTTCAGCCGCCAGAGTTCTGGCTGGACGCTGTTCCCTTTTTTCCTGACCGTACTGATCGCGCTTCGATTGGTTCCCGTTGTCCTGCGCAAGCTGCCTTTCGATGAAACGGCTCAACAAATCTGGGCCGAGCGGCGACAATTGGCCAAGCGCTTCGACTCCTATCAATGGCGAAAATTGTTCTGGATAGGGCTCGGGCTGGCCGGTTACACCTTGCAGTCAGGCAGCCGTTTCGCGGCCCTTCTTACTCTGACGTTCATGTGTCTGGGCTTCGGAGCGCTCGGTCTCGTGATCTGGCATCGCCGGGGCTTAGAACTCCAACCGGCGGCGGAGCTCAGGAAACCGGGTGCCGCGCCGAGGCGATCATCGCGACCCTGACTGGTTCGGGACATCGGCACCAATGTGCCACTCCATGCTGACACTGACGGGCCATTATCCAGGTTATTGAAGTCATTACACTTAGCTCTGAAGGCCTCTCGATGGGTCCCAATGGAGGGCGTAGGCTTCACCCACATTGATCAGAGTTAATTGGAAAGGGCATCGATGAAGGTTGTACTGTTTTGCGGTGGCCTCGGCATGAGGATCCGTGAGGCTGGGGAGAATGTCCCGAAGCCGATGGTCACGGTCGGTTATCGGCCGATCCTCTGGCACGTGATGAAGTACTACGCGCATTTCGGTCATAAGGATTTCATCATCTGCCTCGGCTACCGAGGCGACGTCATCAAGAACTACTTCCTCAACTACAGCGAGATGTTGTCGAACGACTTCGTCCTGTCACAGGGCGGCAAGAAACTCGAACTCATGAACAGCGACACCCACGACTGGACGATCACCTTCGCCGAAACCGGCCTGACCTCGAACATCGGCCAGCGCTTGAAAGCGGTCGAGCGGCTCGTCGGCGACGAGCCCGAGTTTCTTGCCAATTACAGCGACGGATTGACTGACCTGTCGCTGCCCGACCACTTGGATCACTTCCGCCGCCAGGACGCCGTGGCAAGCTTCGTCGCGGTCAAGCCAACTTTGAGCTATCACCTGATCTCGGTCGTGGGCGGACGAGTGACGGAGATCGAAGAGCTCCGCCGATCCTCGATTCGCATCAACGGTGGTTTCTTCGCCTTCCGGCGCGAGATCTTCGACTACATCGGCCGAGGCGAGGAGCTGGTGGACGAGCCCTTCCAGCGCCTGATTCGGCTCGGCCGGCTCGCGGCCTACGAGTACGACGGTTTCTGGATGTCAATGGATACCTTCAAGGACCGCCAGCAGCTCGAGGACATTCAGGCTGGCGGCAACGCGCCGTGGGAGCTCTGGAACAGGCAAGCGGGCAGCCTGAGGATCGGTGCGTAGGCGAACGCCCGCGTGTGAACCCCTCGACTCACGTCCAACGGAGCCTCGGTGCACGCACTGAACCTTCAAACCAAACCCAACGCCCCACTCCGGGTCCTTTGTCTGGGCGCGCACTCCGACGATTTGGAGATTGGCTGTGGAGGCCTCCTTCTCGCCCTGCTCGAGCGGAACAGGCGCGTCGAGGTCGACTGGGTTGTGTTCTCCGGATCAACCACACGAGAGCGTGAGGCTCGCCGTGGCGCAGCGTTGTTCCTGCGAGGCGCCGCCAAGCAGCGCGTTACGGTCCACGGCTATCGCGACGGCTTCTTTCCCTATGACGGTGGGGAGATCAAGAAGACATTCGAGGACCTCAAGGCCGAAGTGATGCCGGACCTCGTGCTCACGCACTACCGCGACGATCGACACCAGGATCACCGCCTGCTTTCGGAGCTGACGTGGAACACTTTTCGAGGCCACTTTATCCTGGAGTACGAGATCCCAAAGTTCGACGGTGACATTGGCGCACCCAATTGCTTCGTGCCGCTCAAGCGATCCACGTCCGCCCGCAAGGTGAAGTACTTGAAGGCGGTATTCGGTACGCAACGCGACAAGCACTGGTTCTCCGACGAGACGTTCAAGGGCCTGATGCGCCTCCGCGGCATGGAATGTCGCGCGCCTGAAGGGTACGCCGAGGCCTTCTACGCCAGGAAGGTCGTCCTCGCATGATCCAGACGATCGATGTGCCTGACGACCAGCGGCTGGATGTCGGCTCTGCAATGTACGAGATGGTGGAGGAGCTGTACCCGCTCTGTCGGAGCATCACAGGAAACGGAGTGCGACAGACGCTAGCGCTCATCGGACGTCGCATTCCGTTGACGGCGCACGAACTGCCGACGGGCACGAAAGTGTTCGACTGGACAATTCCAAAGGAATGGAACATTCGCGACGCCTACATCAAGAACTCGCAGGGCGAGCGTGTCGTCGACTTTCGGCGG
This sequence comes from Vicinamibacterales bacterium, assembly GCA_963761975.1. Taxonomy (GTDB): domain Bacteria; phylum Acidobacteriota; class Vicinamibacteria; order Vicinamibacterales; family JAMQPK01; genus JAMQPK01. The sequence goes on along the minus strand of CAVXIR010000004.1, from coordinate 1,687,183 downwards.
TCCAACCTGCACGTGGTGAACTACAGCACGCCGATACACACGACGCTGCCGCTCTCCGAACTGAAACTGCATCTGCATTCGCTCCCCGAGCAGCCGACCTGCATACCCTATCGCACGTCCTACTACAAGGAGGCCTGGGGCTTCTGCATGAGCCATCAGGAGCTGATGCGCCTGGAAGAAGGCCAGTACGAAGTGTGCATCGACTCGTCTCTCACTGACGGTCATCTCAGCTACGCGGAATGTTTCCTGCCAGGCGAGGTGACCGACGAAGTGCTGATTTCCTGCCACGTCTGTCATCCGTCCCTGTGCAACGACAACCTCTCGGGCCTGACCGTGGCCACTTTCCTGGCAAACGAATTACTAGAGCGGCAGCGGAGGTACTCGTACCGGTTTCTGTTCATCCCCGGCACGATCGGAGCGATTGCCTGGCTGGCCCGGAACCAGCAGCACGCCGCCCGCATCAAGCACGGGCTTGTTCTGACCTGCGTCGGAGACGCCGCGGCGTTTCACTACAAGAAGAGCCGGCAGGGAGACGCGGAGATCGATCGGGCGATGGCGCACGTCCTCCGGCATCAGGGCGCGGCGCACGAGATTCTCGATTTTTCTCCCTATGGCTACGACGAAAGGCAGTTCTGCTCGCCCGGTTTCAATCTGCCCGTGGGCTGCCTCATGCGTAGCGTGTGGGGACAGTTTCCCGAATACCACACCTCCGCGGATGACATGACCTTCATTTCGCCCGAGGCGCTGGCTGGCTCGCTGGCAACCTGTACGGCGGTCATGGACGTGCTCGAACAGAACCTGACGTATCGGAGCACGAATCCCTATTGTGAGCCGGCACTCGGCGAACGTGGCCTGTACGGGCGCCACGCCGACAACTTCGCAAAGCTGTGGGTGCTCAATCTTAGCGACGGCCGCCACGCGTTGCTCGACATCGCGGAACGGGCGGGCATGGCGTTCACGCTCATCAGGCAGGCAGCAAGCGAGTTGGCGGAGCACGGCCTTCTCGTCGCCACCGATTACCCGGGCGCGATTTAATGGTGTTTACCGCAACCGATATAGAAGGAGCCCTCGTCATCGACGTCGAGAGGCAGGAGGACGAACGCGGTTTCTTCGCGCGTTCCTGGTGCCTGCGGGAATTTTCCGCGCACGGCATCAGCGCCGAGTTCGCGCAGAGCAGCGTGTCGCTCAATCGGACCCGTGGCACTCTGCGTGGGTTGCACTACCAGGCCGCGCCGCATGAAGAGACGAAATTGGTGAGATGTACCCAGGGTGTTATCTACGACGTCATCGTCGACCTTCGCGGCTCTTCGGCGACGTTTCTACGGCACGTGGGCGTCGTGCTCAGCGCGGACAATCGTCGGGCAGTCTACATCCCCAAAGGATGCGCGCACGGATTTCTGACCTTGTCTGACCACGCTGAGGTCCTCTATCACATGTCACAGTTTTACGAGCCGACCGCGGCCCGCGGCGTCAGGTGGAACGATCCACAATTTGGCATCTCCTGGCCCGAACCAGTTCGGGTCATCGACGACCGCGATCAAACCTATCCGGATTTTCATCCTGCCCTGCCCGCGGAGCTGTCGCAGTGATTGCACCAGAGAGCCTCGTGACCGCTGCAGCGCCGCAAAGTGCCAACGTTGCCAATGGCTGCTGCCGGCATTGCCACGCGCCGCTCCGACAGACGTTCGTCGATCTCGGCATGTCACCCTTGTGCGAGAACTTTCTCAGAAACGAACAGCTGAACGCGGTGGAGCCGTTTTATCCGCTGCACGCGTTCGTGTGCGAACAGTGCTTCCTGGTTCAGCTAAAGCAATACGTGAGCCCCGAGTCGATCTTCTCGGACTACGCCTACTTCTCGTCGTATTCGGAAAGCTGGCTGGCGCACGCCCAGGCGTACACCGATCAGATGATCGCGCGGTGGGACCTGGGCTCCGCTCGACAGGTGATTGAGCTGGCGAGCAACGACGGTTACCTGCTGCAGTACTTTGTCGCCCGCGGTATTCCTGCGCTCGGGATTGAGCCCGCCGCCAACGTGGCCGCTGTGGCTGTCGCGAGGGGCGTGCCAACCCGCGTCGCGTTCTTCGGCCGTCAGACCGCGATCGACCTCGTGCGGCAAGGTCTACGAGCCGACCTGCTGATCGGCAACAACGTGCTTGCCCAGGTTCCGGACATCAACGATTTCATCGAAGGCATGAAGATCGTTCTGCGACCGGGCGGTGTGATCACGATGGAGTTTCCGCACCTGCTCCGGCTGATCGAGGGAAACCAGTTCGACACGATCTACCACGAACACTTTTCCTACTTCTCGTTTCTCACGGTCTGCCGAATTTTCGAGGCGCACGGTCTTGTGGTGTTCGACGTCGAAGAGCTGCCCACGCACGGCGGCTCGCTGCGCATTTACGTGAGGCACTCGGAAGATGCTGCCAAACCGACGACCGGCTGCGTGGCGGCCTTGTCGTCTCTGGAGTCGCACGAGGGCTTCGGGCACGTCGATCGCTACCTGGCGTTCCGGCCCCAGGTCGAGAAAACGAAGCAGCGACTGCTCCAATTCCTCATCGGCGCCAAAGGCGCTGGCCGCATCGTCGCTGGCTACGGCGCTCCGGGCAAGGGCAACACGCTGCTGAATTACTGCGGCATCCGGACGGACTTCGTCGAGTACACGGTCGATCGCAACCCATACAAGCACGGACGATTCACTCCCGGCACGCACATTCCCATCTACGCGCCCGAGCGAATCATGGAGACAAAGCCCGACTACGTACTGATCCTGCCGTGGAATCTCAAGGACGAGATCATGAGCCAGATGGCCTGCATCCGAAGCTGGGGCGGCAGGTTCGTCGTGCCCATTCCGGAAGTCACCGTGTACTGACCGCGACGCCTGCATGGCATCATTTTCTGACCACATCGCCGTGGTCACCGGCGCGAGTGGCGGCATCGGCGGCGCCATCGCAACGGCGCTCTCCAACGGCGGTGCTACCGTGTGGCTCGTGGGCCGGGACGAAGCGAAGCTGAACGCACTGGCCAACGTCCTACGGCGGCCGTCTGCATCAGCTCCGGTGGAAGTGTGCCTGGTTGATCTGACGCAGGAGAGCTCGATTGCGCGCCTTCCCGAGCGAATGGCTCGGCACCATGGCCGCCTCGACATCCTGGTGCACAGCGCTGGTACGATTGCGCTCGGCAAGCTGGAAGAAGCATCTGTCGCGGAACTGGACCAGCAATACGCCGCGAACGTGCGCGGACCGTATTTGCTGACGCAAAGACTACTGCCGCTGCTGAAGAAGCCCCGCGGTCAAATCGTCTTCATCAACTCCAGTGTCGGCCTGGCAGCACGCTCGAACATCGGCCAGTACGCGGCGATGCAGCACGCATTCAAGGCACTGGCAGATGCGCTGCGCGACGAGGTGAATACCGAGGGCGTGCGCGTGCTCAGTGTGTATCCGGGACGCACCGCCACGCCTCGGATGGAGGCGATTTTCGCCAAGGAAGGCCGGCCCTATCGCCCCGAGCTGCTGCTGCAGCCCGAGGACGTCGCGGGCGTGGTGGCGAATGCGCTCGCGTTGCCGTGGACGGCTGAAGTAACGAACATCAGCATCCGGCCAATGCAGAAATCGGTACTGAGACTTGGGGAGGAGCACCGTGAAAGTACTGATCACTGGACATCATGGCTACATAGGCTCGGTCATGACCAGAGTGCTATGCCGGGCCGGGCACGACGTGACGGGGCTCGATTCCTATCTGTACGAGGGTTGTGATTTCGCCACCGAGGTCCAGGCTGTCCCGTCAATCCGGAAGGACATACGCGATGTCACGCCGAAGGACCTGCGGGGTTTTGACGCCGTCATCCATCTCGCGGCCTTGTCGAACGATCCCCTGGGCTGCATCGACGAATCGTGCACGTACGACATCAATCATCACGGAAGCGTGGCCATCGCTCGGGCCGCCAAGTCAGCCGGCGTGACACGGTTCCTCTTCGCGTCGTCATGCAGTCTGTACGGAGCCGCTGGCGATGCGATGCTCGACGAGGGCGCTGCATTCAATCCGATTACGGCGTACGGGACGTCTAAGGTCCTCGTCGAGGCCGATGTCTCACAGATGGCCGACCGTGACTTCAGTCCGACCTTTCTGCGCAACGCGACAGCCTACGGCGTCTCCCCGCGGCTTCGGGCCGACGTCGTCGTGAACAATCTCGTGGGCGTCGCCTACACGACGGGAAAGGTCCTGATTCAAAGCGACGGCACGCCCTGGCGGCCGCTCGTCCACATCCGCGACATCTCGCGGGCGTTTCTCGCGGTCCTCGAAGCCCCACGCGACGTCGTTCACAATCAAGCGTTCAACGTTGGCGACTCTGCCGAGAACTACCAAGTCCGCGACGTCGCAGCCGTCGTGCAGGAGGTCGTCCCCGGGTGTTCGATTACCTACCTCGAAGGCGGAGGCCCGGACCCGCGATGCTACAGAGTGAACTGCGACAAGCTGCAGTCGATGCTCCCCCAGTCGAAAGCACAGTGGACCGTGCGACGGGGCGTTGTCGAATTGTACGAGGCGTTCAAGGAACACGACCTGACGCACGAGATGTTCTCGCGCTACGTCCGGCTGACACGGATCCAGAATCTTCAGCGCGATCGTCACCTGGACTCGACCTTGAGGTGGCGATCCGCGTCAACCGTCGAGATCTAGAGCCGTCCCCCGCCATGGCCCCAGCAGGTTGGTCGAGGTCAAATAGTGTCTGTATGGTGCAATCTTGATCAGGCGTCTGATATTTTTCGTGAACCTCGAAGGCAAAGCATGATCGAGTGCGAACGCGCCGTGCTGAGCTGCAACGACTGGCTCAGCTCGTAGGTATGAGGATGGTGACCCGCCCGATTGTTCGAATTGCTGTCCCTTTGGCTGTCGTGGTCCTTGCCATGACGGCACTTGCCGCTCTTCTCTATTCGAAGTCCCTTGGAAGCGACTTGCCGACAGAGGACATCTGGCAGAAGGTGTCGTGGCGAGCGCATCTATACGCGCGCAAAGCGAAGGGCGACATTCCCGAGCTGTCGTGGAGCGAGCTTTGGCATATGACTCGGCGCTCCGGGTTTGGACTTGAAAGCTTTAGTCGCCGTGGCGTCAGTATAGATGGCAGCGTCCAAAATCCATACGTCACCGGGGATGATTCCCATACTGGCGGACGCATCTTCCGCGAGAAGTGTGCGGAGTGCCACGGTAGCGCTGGAAAGGGATCGCACGGCCCACCGCTGAATCGTCCGGGGCTGAAGAACGGTGACAGCGACCTCGCTATCTACAGGGTCTTAAGAGACGGTGTTCCTGGCTCTTCGATGGTGTCCGCGGCCCTGTCCGTCCAGGAGCGGTGGCAGGTCGTCGGCTATATCAGAACGCTACATCGGACTTTCGAGCGGGTCGCGAATCACATAACACCGTTGGACATCCGCGTGAGCAACGAGCAAATCCTCGAGTCTGGAAAAGACACGGATCAGTGGTTGACTTACTCTGGCTCCCTCGGAGGTCATCGCTACACGCCACTGAAAGAGGTGACTGCTGCAAATGTTGCGCAGCTTCGAGTCCGATGGGTTCGACAGTTCAATACGAGCGATTCGAACATCGAGGCGACGCCACTGGTTGTCAAGGGAATCATCTTCACGACCGAGCCTCCCGCGAGTGTCGTCGCGTTGGATGCGAGAACTGGCGGAGTGATTTGGAGGTACCAACGAAGTGTTCCCACGGACTTGCCCGTGTGCTGCGGTCGAGTGAACAGAGGGCTGGCCGTACTCGGCAACAGGCTGTTCTTTGGCAGCCTGGACGGATATCTGGTTGCCCTCGACGCAAACACCGGGAACCTGGTCTGGCAGACCCAGGTTGTCAGCCCGTCGGATGGATACACGATGACCGGAGCGCCACTCATCGTGAATCACTCGGTTGTCGTTGGGGTAGGAGGAGGCGAATTCGGCATTCGCGGATTCCTGGCTGCCTACGACACCGACACTGGGCGGCAAGCATGGAAGTTCTTCACAATCCCTGGTCCCGGCGATCGTGGTCATGAGACGTGGCAAAATCACGCGTGGCGAACGGGCGGAGGGGCGACGTGGATCACGGGCAGCTATGACCCGGAGCTCGACCTTCTCTACTGGGGCGTCGGCAATCCAGCGCCGGATTTCACAGGCGATGTGCGCCCTGGCGATAACTTATTTACAGCGAGTGTGATCGCATTGCATGCGAGCTCGGGGAAGCTCGCCTGGCACTTTCAGTTCACGCCTCACGACGAGCGCGACTGGGACTCGAACCAGACGCCGATTCTGGCGGACGTTTCGATTGACGGCACAGTGCATAAGGCGATCTGCTGGGCGAACAGGAATGGCTTCTACTACGTCCTCGACAGAGCCACCGGGAAGTTCCTGGCGGGAGTTCCCTTCGTCGAACAGAATTGGGCGAGGGGTCTCAACTCTACAGGGCGGCCGATTCCTGCGGATGCCGGCCAGGCCTCACCAGCTTCCCGCCTTACACGGCCAGGCGTCGCGGGCGGTACGAATTGGCAGAACGCCGCATATGACGAAGGACGGGGACTCATATTTGTCCCGGCCACCGAAGGGGCTTCTGTTTTCACGAAGTCGCCCAACCCGAAACGTGGAGACCGAGGAATCTACCTTGCCAGCGCAGGCTCCATGGTGGAGCCAATCACTCCAGTCGTGCGCGCGCTCGACGTCACGACCGGGACAAAGAAATGGGAATACTTCCCAGTGCCTCCCAAATCCCTCGAGAGCTCATACGGCTTCAGCGGCCTGCTTTCCACGGGAGGAGGTTTGGTTTTTGGGGCGTCTGGAGGCTCCGTCTTTGCGCTGAATTCGGCGACGGGACAGGAACTCTGGCGCGTGGCTCTTGGCGGAGAGACCAAGGCGCCGCCGATCTCATTCACCGTGGACGGACGACAGGTGATCGTCGTGTCGGTGGGCCGCTCGCTGTTCATGTTCGGAGTGTAGACCTCTTCGTCGGCAACCTCTTGGCAGAAAACATGTCGCCTACCGATACTCGACCAATCGAGCGCACGGGCGCAACGGGACCCGACGGTCGTGCTCTTGCCGCACGTTCGGGCGCCTATATATGGATCATTCTCACGGTGGCGGCGATCGCCGGCGCCTACGGCTTTTGGAAGCGCAGCGTGTTCAATTGTCAAGCTTCTGGATACGGTGCCGACCGCTACCTCGCTTACTGTGGGGCGACGGGTTATGGGGACTACGACTACGGTGCGTTCTGGTTTGGCTTGGAGCCCACGGCAATTGATGACGCCAGTCACGCCGAGGTGCTCTTTCTCGGGAATAGCCGCATGCAGTTCGCGCTATCCGCCGATGCCACAGATGACTGGTTCGAGTCGCTCCGCGCACGCTACTATCTCCTGGGCTTCGCGTACAACGGAAATTACAACTTCGCGGCACCCCTCATGCGCAAGCTCGGCCCCACGGCGAAAGTCTATGTTGTCAACCTCGACCTCTTCTTCGAGCAGTCCGATACACCTCCAGCCCGGATCGTCATGGGGGAGGGATCGGCGAGGACTATCTATGATTGGAAGCGCAGATGGCAGGACCTTCACAAGCCGGCTTGCGCCAGTCTGCCGGCCATCTGCGGGAACGAAGTCGCCTTCTTTCGGTCTCGTGAGACGGGCGCCTGGGTTGTATCAGGCGGCCGGTTCAGCGGCAAACCCGTCTCTTATGACGAGAGCGTCCACCAGAGCGTGGTAGACACCTACACGGAGTCGGCGAGAAAGTTTCTCCCCAGCCTTGATGTCGGTCGCGAGTGCCAGATCCTGATCATGGTCCCGACGGTAGACACGAAGATTGGAACGGCGAAGGCCATCGCCCTTGCTCTCGGGCGCCCACTGATTGCGCCCGAATTGTCCGGGCTTACCACGTTTGATAAATCACACCTCGACCAGCCGAGCGCCCAACGCTGGTCCACTGCGTTCCTGGCCGACGCCGGCCCACAGATTCGCAAGTGTTTGATTGGGGCAGACCCGCACCAATCTGCTGCCGCGCGATGAACTGGCTGCCCAATCCGTCGGATTTCCGCGGCGATCTGCGTCGAGCGGTGGAGGCCCCGGATCGTCTCGCCGGGCTTGCCGCCCTCGCCAGGTGCAAACTCAGTCTGGTCGAAACGATCCAGGTTGATCGCGCGCTTGGTCAGGTTCCCGCTCATCAGGACCTCGGCTTTTCGCCGGTGCGGCTGGCCATTCTGGCTTCCTCTACCGTGGAGCATCTGGCGCCCGCCATTCGAGTTGCCGGCCTTCGCCGAAACCTGCTGATCGAGTCCTACATCGGCCCTTACGGCCAGTACCGTCAGCTGCTGCTGGATGGCGCCTCTCCACTTCATCAGTTCGCCCCGCAGATTGTCTTGATGTCGCTGACGGCCCGCGAGCTGGTCGCGAGCGTGCCGTTGACCGCCACTGCAGCCGAGGCGGACGCGGCCATCGACCGATCGATCGATGAGTTGCGCGCTCTTTGGAGAAAGGTGCGAGACACGCTCAACGCGAGCCCGATCCAACAAACGTTTCTCAACTTCTCCGAGCCGGTTTTCGGCAGCTACGATCGCCTCGTTCCGAGCGCTCCGGCTGAGTTGATCGCGCGTCTGAACGCTCGACTGGCCCAGGCCGCGGTGGCCGACAGCGTTCTGCTGCTCGACATCGCGCGAGCCAGTGATCGCGATGGACGCGATGCGTGGTTCGACATCACACGATGGCTGCAGGGAAAGATGGAGATCGCGCCTCACGCAGCCCCCGCGTACGGCGAGCTCGTCGCCCGGATCATCGCCGCCCAACGTGGGTTGTCCAAGAAATGCCTAGTGCTCGACCTCGATAACACTCTCTGGGGCGGTGTCGTCGGCGACGAAGGACTGGAGGGAATCGTACTTGGGGAAGGCAGCGCACTTGGCGAGGCTTACCTTGCCCTGCAGCGCTACGCGAAGAACCTCAAGGAGCGTGGAGTGATTCTGGCCGTCTGCTCGAGGAACGATCCGGTCACTGCCGAGGTCGTGTTTCGCGACCATCCGGAGATGCTTTTGAAGCGGTCCGACATCGCGGCCTTCGTTGCGAACTGGAACGACAAGGCGCTCAATCTCAAGCAAATTGCTGAACAATTGAATATTGGGATCGACAGCCTGGTCTTTGTCGATGACAACCCCGCCGAACGGGCACGCATTCGCGCCAGCCTGCCAATGGTCGACGTACCCGAACTGCCGGCCGATGCCGCTCAGTATGTAGGTTGCCTGGCCAGTGCTGGATACTTCGAAGCCGTCGCCTTTACGGCTGACGATCGTCGGCGTGGTGTGCAATATGCGGCCAATGCTTCCCGCCAGTCCTTTTTCGAGTCGTCGCAGAGCCTGGATGACTTTCTGCGTGGACTCGAGATGACCCTGGCGACGGGACCGATCCGGACAGTCGACCGTGAGCGGGTCGCACAGTTAATCAACAAGACCAACCAGTTCAATCCGACGACTCGACGACATTCACTTCAAGATGTTGCACGGTTGTGCGCGTCGGAGCAGTGCCTCACACTGCAATTCCGCCTGGTCGACAGATTCGCGGACAACGGCCTCGTCAGTGCCGCGATCCTTCGGCCTGCCACGGAGGCGGCTGACGTCCTCGAGATCGACACGTGGGTGATGAGCTGCCGAGTATTCGGCCGCCAGCTTGAATTGGAAGCGATGAATATCATCGTGGAGGCCGCGCGCCGGCGGGGCGTACGGACCTTGCGCGCCGACTACATACCAACCACCAAGAACGGAGTGGTGCGCGACCTCTACCCGACGCTCGGGTTCGTTTCCGCCGAAGAGGCAACGCCCACTGCAGGTGTGACACGCTGGCTCTTGGACCTGAGTCGTTACGTGAGCCGTTCTACGCACATTGCCCGAATGCCGGAGTTGCATGACGGATAACGACATTCTCGATGCCTTCACCCGGATTCTCCGCGACCTTCTCTCGGACGACTCGATTGTTCTCACGATGGAAACCACGCGCGACGATGTCGGCGATTGGGATTCTCTTGCTTACGTCAACTTCATCGTCGCCGTGGAGATGGAATTTCACGTGAAGTTCGGCGTAGCCGAAGTCGAGTCGTTCGAGAACGTCGGAGCGATTGTACGGCGCACGAAGGTCCTATTACCGTCGTCGTAGCACCTCAGACGAATCCAGACGGATCGCCGAATGCTGTTCAATTCCTACGAGTTCGCTTTTGCCTTCCTGCCGGTAACCGTAGGCGTGTTTTTTGCGCTGGGTGCGGTCTCTCGGACGTGGGCATTACGCTGGCTCATCGCCACATCGCTGTTCTTCTATGCCTGGTGGCGGCCGCTCAACGTTCTGATTATCGCGCCGTCCATTCTCGTCAACTTCGTGCTCGCACGGGTGCTGCAGCGGCTCGGCACGCATGAGAAACCTGGCGTCGCGAAGGCGGTTCTCCTGCTTGGCGTGGTGTTCAACATCGCGTTTCTCGGGTACTTCAAGTACGCGAATTTCGCCATCGGCGCCGTCAACGATGCGTTCGGTACACAAGTCGTGCTCGCGCAGGTTCTCCTCCCGCTTGGCATCTCGTTCATCACGTTTCAGAAGATTGCGTTTCTCATCGATGTGCACGCGCGGCGTGTCGAATCATTCACGCTGCAGGACTACTGTCTATTCGTGCTCTTCTTCCCCCAGCTCATCGCCGGACCGATCGTCCATTACCGCGAAATGATGCCGCAATTCGAGCGGGCTCGCTGCACCTTCGACAGGGAGGATGTCTCCGTCGGCCTGACGCTTTTTGTCCTCGGGCTGTTCAAGAAGGTGGTCCTCGCCGACAGCCTGGCGCCGTTTGTTACCGCGATCTATGACCAGGCCGGGGCGGGTCACACGATCTCCCTGCTGCCGGCCTGGATGGCCGCGATTGGCTTCACGCTACAAATCTATTTCGACTTTTCTGGATACACGGACATGGCGCTGGGAATCGCCCGGTTCTTTGGAGTCCGGCTCCCGGCGAACTTCAATTCTCCTCTTCAGGCCTCGAGCATCATCGATTTCTGGCAGCGCTGGCACATGACGTTGACGCGTTTCCTGACTGCATATATCTACAATCCTTTAGCACTCTCATTGACCCGACGCCGGATGGCCAGGGGCCAGCCAGGATTGGGCGGCCGTCACGCGACTGTCGGCGCGTTCGTCGAGTTGATGATGCTCCCGACGCTCTTGACGATGTTTGTGTCCGGCATCTGGCATGGCGCCGGATATCCGTTCATCCTGTGGGGTGTGCTCCACGGCGTGTTTCTCACCGTCAACCATGCGTGGCGTCTCGTCGGACCAAAGCTCTGGCGCGACAAGAGAAGCTACGAGCGGTTCATGGAGCCAGCAGGGTTCGTGCTGACGTTTGTGTGCGTCGCTGCCTCGATGGTTGTCTTTCGATCATCGACCGTGGCAACTGCTGTCGATCTCCTTCTGGGAATGCTCGGCGTGAACGGAGTTGCGTTGCCCGAGTCGATCTACGACCGTCTGGGGCCAATCGCCGCGTGGGTGGATGGGGTCGGCATCGCGAAGGGGCTGGGCGAGGGCATCGTCTTCAGCAGCACGGCGTTTTGGATCGTGTTTCTGGCAATCATTGCCTTTACGTTCCCGAACACACTTCAACTAATGGGTCGATACGAGCCGGCGCTTGGTTGGAAGCCGGAACCCGGCTTCAGCGGCGCCTATGGGCGCGCCGTCCAATGGAGAGCGTCCCTGATATGGGCCATGGCTGTCTCGGTGGTTGCCGCCGTCGGGATGTTCCACCTTGGCGGTGAAAGCGAATTCCTGTACTGGCAGTTCTAAAGGCCCTTCAGTGGGGCATAGCACTACCGTGCTCTGGCCACTAGGACCTCCACAATGGCATCGAGTTGTATCATTGCGAAACGACCCCGTGTATCGCTGATCGCGAGTTGGCTGGTCATAGTCGTCTCTATCGCCTTCGTTCAATCAGCCGGTGCGCAACCCACTCAGAATCCCACGACAGCCGAATTCGACCCGTCGAAGGATCACGACAACAGCATCGATGGGTTGTCCATAGTCGATCGTTATGAGATGGACATCTTCGTCCAGTCGAACAATCAACTTGTTCAAACACTGAATCTGGGCAAACCGGGGCCTGGGCCCGACGGCAGAATTCGCATCAACTTCGCTGCGCTGCTGACGCCGCCACTCTTGCCCGCAACGATCTATATCGCATCGGTCATCGCGGTCGGACCCGGCGGGCGCAACGGCAGCGCCGAGTCCAATACCTTCTTCACAGCGCCGTGCACGTACACGGTCTCGCCGACGAATCTGCCCTTGCTCTCGGCGAGTGGCGGAAGCGCGAGTGTCTCGGTGACGACGTCCAGCGGCTGCTCGTGGACGGCGTCAGAGGCACCCTGGCTAACAATTACGAGCGGCGCCGGCGGTACGGGGAGCGGAACCGTGAACTACGCTGCCGCTGCGAACACAAACGTGACTTCGCGATTAGCAACGCTGACGGTTGCGGGACAGAGCGTGACAGTTACACAAGATGCGGGGCCGTGCACGTTCAGGGTCTCGCCGACGAGCGTGTCGGTCGCCGCAGCTGGCGGCAACGCTCGCATTTCGGTGGCGACAGCGAGTGGTTGCACCTGGACGGCATCCGACGTGTCTACGTGGTTGAGCATTACGAGTGGCGCCAGCGGCAACGGGAACGGCACAGTGGTGATAGCTGTCACCGGCAACACCACTGAGTCGCAGCGTACGACGACGATGGTCGTGGCCGGTCAAAATGTGGCTGTGACGCAGCTGTCCCCTCCCGGAGCGCCGAAGAACTTCCGCATTGTGGCTTGGGCCAGTGACGCGTTGGACGGGACCCAGCTGGCGGTGAGGACTCGCCGAAGACACGCCGCCGGGGCACTGACGATGCACCTCGCGGCGGGTAGTCGTCTAAAACCTGACCTCGCCTTGCGCGGAGTTCGATCTGTCGAGCGATGAGCATCGCAGCGCTTGATACAGGAAATGAGTCAGGTGAGATGCTTGCGCTTCGCTTAGGCAATATCAATGGGGGCGCGCAAGTGAGCGCGTTGAGGGAACCCTAGGCGTGTGACCTCCTCGACTTTCCTGAGAGTCCTCCTGTGCCGGCTGAGCGTTTTTGCCGTCCTATCGAGTTCTGGCGGCTTCGGCGGAATCCCTGGACTTTAGTGTAGCCGTTCGATGGAAGGGTTCTCCGAAGCCGCGGCTGTCATCCCTCCGAAGAGCGGCAGGAGTCCAATGGTTGCCCAGCGCGATCCCAGAGATCTCAGCCGTCTCGCCGGAAGCGTCGCCGCCGATATCGCAGATTGCCGACCGCAGGCCACATGATGCCGCCACCCTCTGCATTGTTGTACGACCTGCGGTTCGGCACATCGTCCTAATGGCCGCCAAGGTATTTTCGCCCATCTATAATCCTCGCAACATCTCCGCCAAATAAAACCCGCCATTTTCTCGAGCCTGCAAAAGTGCCAGCGGTCCTTCACCCGTCGCTCGCACTCCATGGCCACGCCTTGCTGTAATCGTCGAACGTCGCAGCACTGAAACGTAACTCGCTCGGCCCACCTGTTTGGGCGGCACCCGAGGTGGTCGTCGCCGTCCAGGATGACGTGTAGAGTATGTAGGAGTATGAAGATCGCTAACCTCTCAGTGCTCGACCTCCGATTTCCAACCTCGAAAGATCAAGTAGGCAGCGATGCCGTCCACACGGATCCGGACTACTCGGCCGCCTACGTCATTCTCTCAACCGACGCTGGTCTCGAAGGCCACGGCCTGACGTTTACCGTCGGTCGTGGCAACGAGGTGTGCGCGGCAGCCATCGAGTCGTTCAGGCATCTGGTGGTCGGCCGCGATCTGGGCGACATCACGGCCGATTTCGGCGGGTTCTGGCACAGCCTCGCCGGCGAGTCGCAGTTGCGTTGGCTGGGCCCTGAGAAAGGCGTCATTCATCTCGCACTTGCGGCGGTCGTCAACGCAATCTGGGATCTTTATGGCAAAGCCGAAGGCAAGCCGGTGTGGAAGCTGCTCGCCGACATGACGCCGGCACAGCTCGTCTCGTGCATCGATTTCCATCACATGACCGATGCGCTCACACCCGACGAAGCGGTCTCGATTCTCGAGCGCCATGCCTCGACCAAGGCCGCGCGCGAAGCCGAGCTGCTGAAGAATGGCTATCCCGCTTACACGACCTCTGTGGGTTGGCTGGGGTACTCGGACGAGAAGATCCACTGGCTGTGCCGCGAGGCGCTGGCCGACGGCTGGACGCATTTCAAAGTAAAGGTCGGCGGCAAGCCTGAAGATGATCTTCGACGGCTGTCGGCGGTGCGCGCCGCCATCGGTCCCGATCGCAAGCTGATGGTGGACTCAAATCAGCGATGGGATGTCGACGAAGCGATTGCGCGCATCAACGATCTGGCGCATCTCAAGTTATGGTGGGCCGAAGAGCCTACGCATCCGGACGACGTGCTCGGGCATGCACGGATTGCGCGCGCGGTCGCCCCGGTCGGCGTTGCGACCGGCGAGCATTGTGCGAATCGGGTCCTTTTCAAGCAGCTGCTGCAAGCTCAGGCCATCAGCTTCTGCCAGATCGACAGTTGCCGGCTCGGTGGCGTGAACGAAAATCTCGCAGTCATCCTGATGGCAGCGAAGTTCGGCGTGCCCGTCTGCCCGCACGCTGGAGGCGTCGGCCTGTGTGAATACGTCCAGCATCTGTCGATGTTCGACTTCATCGCGGTGACCGGCACCATGGAGGGCCGCGTCATCGAGTTCGTCGATCACCTGCACGAACATTTTGAAGAGCCGGTCACTGTCCGTCGCGGACGATACATGGCGCCGGCCAAACCAGGTTACAGCATCACGATCAAACCGGAGTCGAGGATGAGATACCGGTTTCCAGATGGGGAGGTCTGGCAGCAGGCGTGACGATACATGTCTCAACGCAAAGACGCCAAGACGCGAAGAAACTCTTGCAGGTCGGGAAGAGTCGCGAGAGTCGGAAGGGCTACAGGATTCGGGAGAGTCACGGGAGTCGGGATTGAGAGTCACGAAGGAGGCGCCGGGTTCCCGAGGCCGGACCTCTTTCGCGATGTGAACCCGATTTATGGGCCTTCGCGCGCGACGCTTACTCAGATAGTCGTTGTCCAGAACGGAAGTGTCAGAAATTTTGTGTGTGGGGCGTGGTTGACCTCGTTGTTCTGTCTTCTCTTCTCGCTGAAACGAAGAGGATCGGCTGTGGGAATGTGGGAATCTCGCGTTCTCCAGCGAGATTTCCAAGCGCTTGTGGAAATCGTGTTGTGATTTCCACAGGAGCGCCATTTCCATAGCCGCGCGGTTTTTCGTGTCGCATGGCCTTCTCGTTCGCCGCGGGAGCGGGAGTACCCTGGCCCCCCGCGCGATGGTCGTTGCTACGGCTTCCGGCCCGGTCGTTTTTGGCTGCGATCACGACTCGGCTCTGCCGGAGCCGCCGTGGTGCCATTCTACGCGGTCGGCGTCGTGAACCGATCCGCATAGAGGATCGCAAACTGATTCATCGCGGATTTCCAGTGGATGCCGCCGCGCTCCCATTTGGCAGTGATATTCCGCAGGGCGAGCCAGATCAGCTTCGTGGCGGCCTCGTCATTGGGAAAGTGGCCGCGCGTCTTGATGATTGTCCGCAGCTGCGCGTGCACACTCTCCAGGGCATTCGTCGTATAGATCACCCGCCGCACCTCCGCGGGAAGGCAAAAAAGGGAATGACGTGGGTCCAGGCCCGCCGCCAGGACGCCACGACCGTCGGAAACTTCCTGCCCCACGAGCCTCGCTCAAACGCCTCGAGCGCGGCGCCGGCGGCTTCGGCACTGGCGGCGCCGTAGATCGGCCGCAGCGCCGCCGCGAGCGGCTTGCGCTCCTTCCAATTGGCAAAGTCCAGGCTATGGCGAATGAGATGGACGATGCAGGTCTGCAAGGTCGTCGCGGGATAGACCGCCGCGAGCGCGTCGCTCATGCCCTTCAGGCCGTCGGTGACGGCAATCAAAATATCCTGGCAGCCCCGCGTTCTGAGGTCCGTAAAGACCTTCATCCAGAATTTCGCGCCTTCCGTCTGCTCAATCCAGATGCCGAGAATATCGCGGGTGCCATCGGGCAGCACGGCCAACGCCAGATAGATGGCTTTACTGCGGACCGTCGCCTCGTCGCGAATTTTCACCCGCAAGGCATCGAAAAAGACGACCGGATACATCGGCTCGAGTGGCCGCGCTTGCCACGCGGTGACCTCTGCGATGACCGCATCGGTGACCGAGCTGATCAAGTCGGGTGACACGTCGACGGCGTACATCTCGGACAGAAACGCTTGGATGTCGCGCACGGTCATCCCGCGGGCGTAGAGTGCCAGAATTTTGTCATCGAACCCCGTGAAGCGGCGCTCGTGCTTGGGGATGAACCTCGGCTCAAACGTCCCCTCGCGGTCGCGCGGGACGTCGATGGCCAGTGAGCCGTCGTCGGTCAGGACCGTCTTCCCGCTGGTCCCATTGCGATGATTGGTCGTGTCGTCGGGCTTCACCCCGCCGGCTGGATAGCCCAGATGATGCGGGAGCGCGCCGCCCAAGGCGCGCTCGATAATGGCCTTCTTGAAGCGGCGGACCGCCGCGTCGAGCTCCTCATGGGAGATCGGGCCCTGCCGGACAAACTGGTCAAGAATCTCTGAGGGAACCGGCGCCAGCGGCGCTTCAGACTTTGGTAGCTTCGGTTTGCGGGGCATGAACACTCCTCATGTTATGCCCCACACACAAAATTTCTGACATCCTCTCCAGAACTGGCATGAGGAGCTGAACGTGTTCCAGCACGTTAGTTACATAAGCGATTGGGCTTACGCGGGAACCCCGACTCCGCGACTCGCCGACCCGAAAGACTCTTGGACCGCAAGACTCTTGGCCCAGGACTCTTTGACTCCAAGACTCTTCCGCGACTCCCAGACTCTTTTGATTCCAAGACTCCAACTCCTGTCTTAGAATCCGCCAATCTACCAATCCGCGAATCTGCCAATGGAGGATCTATGAGACCTCTCCCCGCGCTGTTGTTTGCCTTGTTGATTTCCGGCGCTGTCCAGACGCAGTCCGGTATTGCACCGATCAACGATGAGCTGCCGAATCCCTACCAGCCTGGCGTCCGCAACTGGGCGACACATACCGATGGACGCGCGTGGGGCTCGACGGCCGGCATCGACATCGGACCGAAGGGAGAGATCTGGGCCATCGATCGATGCGGCGTGAACAGCTGTGAAGGATCGAATGCGCCGACGATTCATCAAATCGATCCTGCGAGCGGCAAAGTACTCCGCAGCATCGGCGCCGGACTGTTTGCGTTTCCGCACGGCCTGCACGTCGATCGCGCCGGCAACATCTGGGTGACCGACGGTCAAGCCAGCAAAGACGGAACCAAGGGCCATCAAGTGCTGAAGCTCAGCCCAGACGGAAAGGTGCTGATGCGGCTCGGCAAGGCGGGACAGAAGGGTGGCGGGGCCGACATGTTCGACGAGCCGTGCGATGTCATCACGGCGCCAAACGGCGACATCTTCGTATCGGACGGGCATTTCGGCCAGCAGGCGGCGGCCACGCCGGCCACCGCATCGCGCATCGTGAAGCTCACGCCCGAGGGCAAGTTCATCAAGTCATTCGGCAAGTGGGGCGCAGCACCCGGCGAGCTGAAGACGCCGCACGCCATGGTGATCGATTCGCGCGGTCGCCTCATCGTGGCCGACCGTGGAAACATGCGTATCCAGATCTACGATCTCGATGGCAACCTGCAGGGCTCGTGGCCGCAGTTCAGCCGCGTCAGCGGACTGTTCATCGGCGCTAACGATACGCTTTACGCGATCGACTCTGAAAGCTCAGCGAACAACCACAAAGGTTGGCGCAAAGGCGTGCGTATCGGCAGCTTGAAGGACGGCAAGGTCATGCAGTTCGTGCCGGGACATCAGACCGACAATCCGGACGGCGCGGCCGGCGAAGGGATTGCGGTCGGAGCAGACGGCACGATCTACGCGGCAGAAAACACGCTGCGAGGCATCACCCGCTACGTTCGCAAATGAGCGTGAGAGGCTGCCAATGCTGAGATGTACAATGTTATAGTTGCCGTTGCATGAGTTCAGTCCTATACTTTACCGGTAAAGTCAAGGCACTTTAACGATAAAGGGAATCCCAACGCTCCATGCCCCGACCCACCATGCGCCGCATCGCCGGCGAGCTCGGCGTCTCTGTGATGACGGTTTCCAAGGTCTTGAACAACCATGGGGACATCAGCGAGGCAACCCGAGATCGTGTCCTCGCCAAGATCGAAGAGCTCGGCTATCAGCGAAACGCCGTCGCCCGTAGTCTCACGCTCCGTCGCAGCCACACGATTGGCGTCGTCATCCCCGATCTGATGCACTCGTTCTTCGTCGAGATCATTGCCGGCATTGAACCGGTCGCGAGTATGCGCGGGTACGGCCTGCTCCTGTGCAGCTCAGGTGAGGATCCGACCAAGGAACGCGCCGAGCTCGAAATGTTGCGCAGCCGCCAGGTCGACGGCATCGTGCTCGCGTCGGCGCACGGGTCGGCCAACGACGACTTGCTGAGACAGCTGACCGGGCTTGGGACGACGATTGTCATGATCGATCGCGATGATCATCCCAAGGTCGAATGTCACCGCGTGCTCACCGACGATGAACGGGTGGGTGTGCTTGGCACCACGCACCTTCTCGATGTGGGGCGCAAGGCCGTTGCCCACATCGGCGGCCCGAACATCGCGCACGCCAAGCGTCGCGAGAAAGGCTGGCGCGACACGCTCAGGATGCGAGGGGTGAAGCCCGCTGCCGAGTGGTTCGTGGAGGCCGGTTTCATGGAGAGCGACGGGTATCGTGCCATGAAGCGACTTCTCACGGTGCGCCCGCGCGTCGATGCGGTGTTTGCCGCGAACGATCCCGCCGCCATTGGCGCCATGAAGGCGATTTGGGAAGCGGGTCTGCGGGTGCCCGACGATATCGCCGTGGTCGGTGTGGGCGACATCGCCCTCGGCGATCTGCTGAAGGTGCCGCTGACGACGATCAGTTGGTCGAGGAAAGATCAAGGGCTGAACGCCGCCGAACTGCTCCTCAACGGGCTCGACAACGACGAAAAGGATGCACCTCGCCGCGTCATCATCCCGCCCCGGCTCGTGGTGCGCGAGTCGTCTGGCGCATCGCAGAAAGGGCAGGGCTAAAGCCCTGCCCGCCTGCGCCGCTGCGCGGCTTCGGCGCGGCAGGCTCGCGAGCCTGCTGAGCCTCTCACTACTTGTCACCTTCTTTGCGCTTGATGGTGTTGATGGGCAGACACCGCGCCAGCGGCTGTTGGCGCTTGGCGACACGCATACCGGTTACACGCACGATTCGATCGGTCACGCGCTCGCAGTGATCGATCACCTCGGACGCCAGTCGGGCCTCTATGACACTTATATCCGCACCGACTCGCAATGGATCACCAAGCAACCCATTCCGATGCCGGCGAGGAATACGAAGAACCTCAACGACTTCGATGCCGTGTTCCTGTTCATCTCCGGTGAGGGCAGCTGGAGCGATCAGCAGAAGAAAGACTTTGTCTCGTTTGTCAAAGACGACGGCAAAGGTGTCGTCGGGGCTCATACGGGGAATGCGGCGTTCTATGAGTGGGAAGAATTCGGGGAAATGATGGGCGGGTATTTCGATAACCACCCGTGGGGCATCTTCGAAGGGCGGGTGGTCGTCGATGCGCCAGACTTTCCTGCGATGAAGCACTTCGGACCGTCGTTCACCCGCCGCGAGGAGTTCTATGTGCTGCGCGATAAGCCGTACTCTCGCGAGAAGGTGCGCGTGCTCGCGCATCTCGACACGGCACGACTCGACCTGAAGAACTCTAACTATCACCGGAAGGACGCCGATCTTCCGGTCGCGCTCGCCCGCACCTATGGCAAGGGACGCACATTCTGGTCGAACTTCGGCCATGCCGCCGAAACGTGGGACGATCCCGACATCCAGAAGATGTATCTCGAAGCCATCAAGTGGGCCATGGGGCTCACACCGGGCGACGCTTCTCCGCGTCCCTGACCGCGGCACTAAACAGATGTCTGTCACGTCTAAAAAATGAAACTATTGCGCTTCGGCCCTCCAGGCAGCGAAAAGCCCGGCATGATCGACGCGCACGGCACCATCCGGGACCTTTCGAACGTCATTCCCGATCTCGTCCGGGTCCGCGCTGCAACCGGATTCGTTCGATCGACTGCGGCAACTCGACCCTTCGGCGCTCGATCGCGTTCATGGCCGCACCCGCATCGGCCCGTGTGTGGCGGGTGTCGGCAAGTTCATCTGCATCGGGTTGAACTATTCAGATCACGCGGCCGAATCGAAAATGGCCGTGCCCGCCGAGCCGATCCTTTTCATGAAGGCGACGTCAGCCATTTGCGGGCCGAACGATGGCATCGTCATCCCGCGCGGATCGCACAAGACCGATTGGGAAGTCGAGCTTGGCGTCATCATCGGCAAGACGGCCCGGTACGTGTCAGAGCCGGAGGCGTTGTCTTATGTGGCGGGTTACTGCGTGATCAATGACCTTTCGGAGCGAGCGTTTCAGCTCGAAGGCACCGGCCAATGGGTGAAGGGGAAGAGCGCCGATACGTTCGGGCCGATTGGTCCGTGGCTCGTCACGACAGATGAGATTCCGGATCCTCAGAATCTCGATTTGTGGCTCGAGGTGAACGGCCGCTCTTATCAGCGAAGCACGACGAGGCACATGATTTTCAGCGTGGCGCGGCTCGTCAGCTACATCAGCGGTTTCATGAGCCTTCACCCCGGAGATGTCATCTCGACGGGCACGCCGCCGGGGATCGGGATGGGGCAGAATCCGCCGGTGTTCCTACGTCCCGGCGATCACGTGAAGCTCGGGGTCCACAGTCTTGGTGAGCAGAGCCAGCATGTGAGCGCCGCGGATGCGAGTATGTAAATCATCCGAAGGCTGAATATATATCGTCCATCGTCGATCGTCTCATGACGATGGACGATGGACGATGCCGGTTACGCAATCGTGAACTTGCGGAGGAACTGGCCGTTGTTTTCCCACTGCGACCGCTTGGTCGGATGGTCTTGCTCGGGCTGCATCGTTCCACGAGTATCGATCGCGCGCGACACAATGGTGTGCTCGCCTGGCTGCGCGCCGGACCATTCGTAGTTGAACAATTTCCACGAATACTGCGTGTTCTCTTTCCACATCGTCGCGGGCTTCCAAGGACCGCCGTCCACGCTCACTTCGATCGCCTTCAGCGGAGTCCCGTCGGTCAGCGCGAAGCCCACGGCCTTGAAGTTATTGCCGTTGCGGGTGAGGCGCGCGATGGCCGACTTCAGACGGATGCGGCTGACCCAGCTCTCCATCCACAGGGTTTCGCCCCCGATGTCTTCGCTCTTCAGCGTCACGTAGTCTCGACCCATGAAGCGGGCCATGTGCCTCGAATCCTGCACGTGGATGTGATCGAGCCACTTCACGTTCGCCACTCCGTACCAACCCGGGACGATGACACGGACAGGCAATCCGTTCTTCTGCGGCAGCGGCTGGCCGTTCATCTCGTAGGCCAGGAACACTTCAGGGCGGGTCGCATCCACGACATCCATGCCGCGGGAAAAATGCTGCTCGACCTTTGCATTGCCACGGCCGTGCGTCACTTCCTCATTGCCCTTGTCGGCGGAGAAGAACACGACCTCGCGCCCGTTTGGCTTGATGCCCGCTTCCTTCAGGATGGGTGCGAGCGCCGTGCCGGCCCATCGTGCGTTGCCCACCAGCGGATTGCCGCGTGCGTTGTTGTTACCTGAGCACTCGAAGCCAACCGCGTGCTCCACGCGCGGCCGCTTTTTCAGATCAGCCAGCGTCAGCTCGAGCGGACGCTCCACGAGTCCTGTCACACGCAATTTGTAGGTCGCTGGATCGACGGTCGGAATGCCGTAGTGGGCGACGGCGAAGAACTCGTCGTTCGCGACGATGAAGCTGGTGAGATCCTTCGGGTCAAAACGCACCGGCGGTGGCGGTGCGCCTGGCTTCGGCGGAGCCGGCGGTGGCACGTCGGTGAACGGCACGACCACCTCGCCCTGCGCCAACACGAGGACGGGGGTGCCTCCAAACTCAAACGCGACACTGGCGGCGAACAAACCCTGGAGCACATCTCTGCGCGTGACGTTCGACATCGACATGGTCGGCTCCTCTTGTCCACCGTAGCGCGAGCGCGGAGGTGGATGAAATCGCCCAATTCTATCGCCTCTATCGGAGATCTTTCAGGATTTCTCGAGCGGCGTTCAGCCCCGAGAGGCCCGAGACGCCGTACCCTGGATGCGTGCCGGCGCCGCAAAGGTAAAGACCGTGAATCGGTGTGCGATACCGCGCCCACCCCAGCAGCGGCCGCATCGTAAACAGCTGATCGAGCGACAGCTCGCCATGAAAGATGTGTCCGCCGGTCAAACCGTAGGTCTTTTCCAGCTCGACGGGCGTGATCACCTGCCGTCCCAGTATCAGGGCCTTGAGATTCGGCGCGTACGCGGCGAGCGTGTCGATAACCGTATCCGCAAAGGCTGGCCCAGCCGTGGTCCAGTCGGCGCCGCGCAGACGATAGGGGGCGAATTGGGCGACGATCGACATGACATGGCCGCCGGCCGGCGCCAGCGCCGGATCCGTCAGTGATGGAATCGTAATATCGAGGTGTGGCCGCGGCGACCAGTTGCCGTACTTCGACGCATCGAACGCGCGTTCCAGGTAGTGGAGATCGGGACCAATGTGGATGAAGCCGGCCAGCGCCCGCGTGTCCCCGGATGACGCGGTGAAGTCGGGAAGCGCGCTCAGCGCGAGATTGATCTTCATCACGCGTCCTTCCGCGCGGTAGCTCCGCATGCGCGAGAGGTAACCCGGCTCGAGCGCAACCGGATCGACAAGCCCGAGCATCGTGTGGCGGGGATCGGCATTCGAGACGACGGCCTTCGCGGACAATTCTTCACCGGATCGCAGCGTCACTCCGGTCGTCTGACCATTCCGCACATTGATGCGATCGACATCGGCATCGACGCGAATCTCCACGCCTGCCGCGCGCGCAGCGGCGGCCAGCGCGACGGTAAGTGCGCCGAGGCCGCCGCGGACGAATTGCCGCCGGCCGTCGCCGGCGCTCATCCGCAGCAGGAGCACGGCGGTGCTTCCAGCCGAGCGGGGTCCGAGCGCCGTACCGAAGATGCCGCCGGCAGCGATAGCGGCCCGCAGAGGCTCCGACTCGAACCACTCAGACACGAAATCGGCCGCCGACATGGGCGCCCAGCGCAGCAGCCGATATGCGTTCTGTTTGCCGAGACCGCGGAATCGGCGGCCCATCATCAACATCGCCCACAGGTCGTTCCGCTTGGGGTGTTCGATGTCAGGGGGCGAGCTCGCCATCACGTGAGAGATGAATGCTCGAAGGTGCCCAAGCGTGCTGCAGTACTCCGGATACCGCCGCGCGTCGGCTGCGGAAAATCTCGCGATGCTTGCGGCGCTGGCATCCTCGTCGGGACCCAGCACCAGGCCGCGGCCGTCGGCGAGCGGGGCAAAAAGGTACGGATTCGGCTCGACCAGCTGCAGGCCGTGGTCGGCGAGTTGCAGTTCAGTGAGCAGGGCGGCTGCTGGATGTACAGCGTGGGCCAGCGTCGAGACTCTGAAGCCTGGATGCACCTCGCCCGTGATAGCGGCGCCCCCCACCACAGGTCGCCGCTCGAGCACGAGCGTTTTCACGCCACGGCGCCCCAGTACGGTTGCCGCAGCGAGACCGTTGTGACCGCCGCCGACGAAAATGACGTCGGTCACTTGAGAATTTCCATCGCGGCATTCCGGCCGGGCGCGCCCATGATGCCGCCGCCCGGGTGGGTCGCCGATCCGCACATGTAAAGGTTCGCGATCGGCGTCCGGTATTTTGACCAGCCGGGAACCGGCCGAAGGAACAGCAGCTGCTCGAGGGCGAGCTCGCCTTGAAAGATGTTGCCCTCGCTCAGTCCCCACTCGCGTTCGAGATCGAGCGGCGTCACCACCTGGCGGTGCAGGATCAAAGACTTGAGATTCGGCGCGTACTCCGACAGGGTGTCGATGACCACATCGCCGAATCGATCCCGTTCGGCGTCCCACGTCGTGCCCTTCAAATGGTACGGGGCGTATTGCACGAAACACGTCATGACGTGCTTGCCGGGAGGCGAGATCGACGGATCGGTGAGGCTGGGAATAACGACGTCCATGTACGGTCTCTCCGAAAACCGTCCGTACTTCGCATCGTCGAACGCACGCTCCATGTATTCGACGCTGGGAGATATCGAGATCGCCCCCCGCAGGTGGCGGCTCTCTCCCGGGACGCCGGTGAAGTTGGGGAGGCCATCGAGCGCCAGATTCACCTTTCCCGATGAGCCGCGAAACTTGTATCGGTGCACCTGCTCCAGGAACTCCTTCGGCAGTTCCGCGGCGTCGAGGAATTTCGTGAACGTCAGGCGTGGATCCACAGACGACGACACAATCGTGCCCTCGATCTCGTCGCCGTTGTCGAGAGCGACACCGGTTGCGCGTCCGTTCTTGACGAGAATTTTCGAAACGCCGGTACTCGTGCGTATTTCCACACCGGCTTCACGGGCGGCTGCCGCTATGGCATTTGAAATGGCGCCGGTCCCCCCCTTCGCAAATCCCCACGATCGGAACGCACCGTCTATTTCGCCCATGTAGTGGTGAAGCAGCACGTAGGCGGTGCCGGGCGAGCGCACGCCCTGGAACGTGCCGATGATGCCAGAGGCCGACATCGTCGCCTTGAGGACGTCGGTCTCGAACCATTGGTCGAGAAAATCCGCCGCGCTCATCGTCATGAGCTGCACGAGCCGGTATCGCGACTCCGATGACATCGACTGAAATCGCCGCCCCAGCCGGAGCATCTCGCGCAGATCGCCAAGCGACAGCGACAGCGGATCGGGTGCGCGCACGTCGAGCGTGGGCTTGGCGAAGCGCGCCATGTCGATCATCGCCTTGCCGTACTCGTCATAGGCTTCGGCGTCCAGGCGGGAATGCCGGAGAATCTCGCGCCGCGTGCGGCCGTGATCGTTCACGCGCCACAGGTAGTTGCCGTTCGGCATCGGCGTGAACGTGCCGTCGAGCGGCAATACTTCGAACCCGTGGCGCGCCAGATCGAGCTCGCGGATGATTTGCGGCCGGAGCAGGGATACGACGTAGGAGCAGACTGAGATGTGAAATCCTGGGAACACCTCCTCGGTCACGGCCGCCCCGCCGAGGACATGGCGGCGCTCGATGACGAGCACACGGCGGCCCGCGCGCGCGAGATACGCAGCATGCACGAGTCCGTTGTGGCCACCGCCGATGACAATGGCATCGTACTTGGACATAAGCTATCTGAAGGGATCTGGAGATCTAACGATCTTAAGGATCTAAAGATCTACAGCTCTCCAGATCAATAGATCTTAGATCCCTAGATCAGTAGATTCTATAATCTCTCCCATGCCAATCGGCTCTGCTTTTCACGAACGCACGTTCCCGCTCTGCGAGAGCCTGAACTACCGTGACTGGGCCGGCTACTACGCCGTCAGCGCCTACGAAACGCATCACGAGCACGAATACAACGCGATTCGCAACGCGGCCGCCCTCATCGACGTCTCGCCGCTGTTCAAATACATCCTGACCGGACGCGATGCGACAAGGCTCGTCGATCGGCTGATTACGCGCGACGCGACGAAGCTGACGGTCGGACAGGTGATCTACACGCCCTGGTGCGACGAGCAGGGGAAGGTGATCGACGATGGCACGGTGTCGAGGTTGGGTGAGCAGCGTTATCGGTGGACCGCCGCCGACCCAAGCTTGCGGTGGTTCGTGCAGAATGCGGTGGGACTTGACGTGGCGATTGAGGATGTGTCGGAGAGCGTCGCGGCGCTGGCCGTGCAGGGACCGACCTCGGGTGAGCTGCTGCGACAGGTCGCCGATGCCGACGTCGCCTCGCTCAAATATTTCCGCGTGACCAGCGGCAGCATTGGGGGTGTGCCGGTGGATATTTCACGAACCGGATACACGGGCGATCTCGGTTATGAAATCTGGATGCCGTGGGACCGCGCGACGCGCGTGTGGGACACGCTTGCCGGCGCCGGTCAGCGATTCGATCTTCGCCCTGCCGGAATGCTTGCGCTCGACGTGGCGCGAATCGAGGCGGGACTGTTGCTGATCGAGGTTGATTTTTTCAGCAGTCGCAAGGCGCTTATTCCAAGCCAGCAGTATTCGCCCTTCGAAATGGGTTTGGGACGGCTGGTCCTGATCGATAAGGGACCGTTTGTGGGCCAGGCAGCGCTACGCACCGAAAAAGCCCGCGGACCCGCACGCCAGATTGTCGGCCTCGAGATCAACTGGGACGAGGTCGAAGGATTGTACGAGAAGCTCGAGCTGCCGCCGCAGGTACCTGCAGCCGCCTCCCGCCTCGCTGTGCCGGTCTACCGGGATGGTACTCAGGTCGGAAAGGCGACGTCGACGACCTGGTCGCCGGTTCTCAAAAAAATGATCGCGCTGGCGACTGTGGAGAGAGGCTCGAGCGAACCCGGCAGCAGACTTCACATCGAGGTGACCGTCGAAGCCGTCCGGCATCGAGCCGGGGCGACGGTCGTGCAGACGCCGTTTTTCAATCCGCCGCGAAAAACGGCCTTACTGCAACGCTGAACTAGCAGTTTGGCGGATTCGCAGATTGGCTCAAACAATCAATCTGCGAATCTACCAATCCGCGAATCTGCGAATCGTCAGTTTACCTTGGTGGCCGTCAGGTTGCCGCCCGCGATCGCATTACCCGCAGCATTGACGCGGCCGTTGTACGCCGTGCCGCCGGCCGTGAATGAGATCTGATCGCCGTTCATCTTGCCGCCGGTGATCGCCGTTCCGTTCAGATTGCCCGTGAGCATCTGAAATTCCTGCGTCAGGGTGAGGTTCCCGGTTGGGGTTTTCCATGTGCCCTGGACCTTGGCAGGCACGATCCACAACAGCGCCGTGCACCAACTCGAGCAATTGTCGGTGACCGACTCGGTCTGATCGGCCTCCCAGTCTTCCATCGTGAATGTGTTCGCGACGATACGTGTGCCGGGCTTGAGATTCAGAATATTCGGCCGGAGCTGCATGTTGATGCTCGGCAGCAGGAACATCGTGATGACGGTCGCTTTGCTCAGGTCCGTCTTGAACAGGTCAGCTTCCACGAACGTCGCTTTGTCGGCCACGCCGGCTTTCTGAGCCGCCGCCTTCGACAGCTTCACCATATCCGGGTTGTATTCAACCCCCATCGCCGTCGCTCCGCGCTTCGCCGCGGTGATGACGGTGCGGCCGTCGCCCGACCCGAGATCCATCACGAAATCCTTCGGCGTGACCTTCGCGATGTCGAGCATCTTGTCGACCAGTGCCTGCGGAGTCGGTACCCAGACGACGTCCTTGCCTGGCTGGCCGACGCGGGGTTCGAACTGTTCGGTCGGTTTGGCCTGTTCAGTCGGTTTGGCCGGCGGCGTCTGGGCGAGCGCCACCGCCGCGAATGAAGCCAGAAGAAGCGTCAAGAATAACTGACGAAACACCTTCGATACATGCATGTGGCTGACTCCTAAGGCGATTTTGAAGCGGCTATTGTATATCCATCCTTACGCCACGGCTTGTCTCCCTGTTTCAGGGGATCTTTCCAACCAACATCGTGAAGAGTCGTTGCGGGCCTTCGAGCAGTGGTCGAACCGCGACGCCGCGGCTGCGCGGTCCGATCGAGATCGATCCGAACGTCGGTTTTTTCTTGACCGACCAATTTGGTCGGATATAGAGTTCTAGAGAAATTGAGACTGAGTCTCAATTTTAAGGCTCAGATCGCCCGCCGGGTGGACTAACACCCGGCGGGCCTCACCGAACCCAGGTCTGGAGACCATTTCGTCGGCGCGCGTGGCGCGGACGCGTTCGGCTCACCTATTGTAGCCGCCGCTCGAGCCACCGCCACAGAGATTAGGGAGTAAGGCGATGGCGCGTGCTCAGCGGCACAAGCACCACAGCAGAAAATCACGGTCACATTGGGCCCTCATGGGCGCGTTCGTCGCGTCGACGACGCTTGCGCCTCGCTTTGTCGCTCCAGCTCAGGGATCGCCGCTCGTCCGGCGGCTCGAGGCGTTGCGCATTGCCGTTCCCGGTGACACGCGGGTCATGCGGGCGGCGGGCCTGCAGGCCGCGAGCGGCGACGAGCGGCTGCTGCGCTTCGAAATTCCAGCTGGGCCGCTGCGAGGGGTTCTTGCGGACGTCCAGCGTCTCACGGGTTTGAGCCTTGTCATCACCAACGATGCCATCGTCGACATCGCGTCGCCCGGCGTCAGCGGTGTCTTGGCGCCGCTGCAGGCGCTCGCCCGCGCGCTCGACGGCACGAACGTGACGCCGCGCGTCACAGGCCCGAACAGCGTCACACTCGAACTCAGGTTGGTGACCGAAACGATCGACGTGGCGGCCGATGTGCCGCAGCCCCGGCCCTCGTCACCGAAATACTCCGAGCCCCTCATCGAAGTACCTCAGACCATCGAGGTGATTCCGCGCGAGGTGATGGAGGCACAGGGTGTGACGACGCTCAGCGAAGCGCTGCGGAACGTGCCCGGCATCAGCCTGCAGGCTGGCGAGGGCGGTGGCGCGTCGAACACGTCGGGCGACATGTTCAATCTGCGCGGCTTCAACGCCAGCAGCAGCCTGTTTGTGGATGGCGTGCGGGATGACGGATTGGTGTCGCGGGACGTGTTCAATCTGGAGCAGATCGAAGTGTTCATGGGACCAACCGGGTCGGATGTCGGACGCGGCAACGCGGCCGGCTACGTGAATATGCAGACGAAAACGCCGCACGCCGGACCTGCCTACGCCGTGACCTACGCCTATGGCGGCGGCGACGTGAATCGCACGACCGTCGACGTCAACCATAACCTGCCAATCGGATCGCCTGACAGCTGGCTCGGTCGCTCGGCCGTCCGTCTTAACGCATTGTGGGAAGACGGCGGTGTCGCGGGACGCGACGTGGTCACGCGCAAGAACCAGTCTGTTGCGCCGTCGATCGCCTTCGGGTTGGCGACTGCGACGCGCGTCACGGCAGCGGCGCAGGTCACGCGTCAGGATAATGTGCCGGACTACGGCATTCCGGGATCGGCGTGGTCGGAGACGCAACTGGCGCCCACCACGGTCATCGCAGCGCAGCCGGTGAATCCTCGCAATTTTTACGGCAGTGTCGGGTACGACCACGACAAGGTCGAGCAGGAGAGCTACACCGCCCGCGTCGAACACGACCTGAACAGCCGTCTCACGCTGCGAAACCAGACGCGCTACAACCAGACGCATCGCACAGCGGTGATTACCGCTGTGCAGTCGCCGGCGAGTTTCGTGCCGGAGTCACAGACCGTCACGCTCAGCCGGCAGGGCAACGAGCGCGAGAACCAGATCATGTCGAACCAGGCCAGCATCGACGCGCGGTTCGACACCGGTCGCGTGCGCCATGCCATGACCGCTGGAGTGGAAGTCGCTGCCGAGGAGCAGTTCGCACCCGGTCTCGTGGGAGTGGGGACGCGCAATCCCGTCAGCATCTACGATCCGAATCCGTTCGATCCGGTCGCGGGCTATGCGCCGCAGCGGGGCTCGGCATTCAGCCGGGGGAAGACCAGTACCGTCGGCGTCTATGGTTTCGACACGCTCGAGCTCGGCCGGTGGCAGCTCAACGTTGGATTGCGCTGGGAGCGATATGACGCGTCGTTCAAGTCGGCAGATGTCGCTGGTGTCACAACCGCGGATTTGGCCACTGTTGATGCCTTGGTGAGCGGGAAGGCCGGGCGTACTCTACAGGCTCGCCGAATCGGCCAACGTCTACGTCTCGTACGGATCGGCGGTGACGCCGCCTGGCACCGCGAACTTCACGCTCAGCGCACAGCCGAACAATCAGAACAACCCGAACGTGCGTCCCCAGGAGTCGAGGAACTACGAGGGCGGCGGCAAATTCGGCTTCTACAACAACCGACTCTCGCTGAGCGCCGCCGTTTTTCGCACAGACAACGAGAACGTCATCTTCACCGTCGACGCTGCGGCCATTCCACCGGTGTTCAATCAGGATGACCGTCAGCGTGTGACCGGTGTCGCCATCGGCTCGACCGGGCAGATTAACTCCCGATGGAATGTGTTGGCCAGCTTTGGTTACCTGGACAGCGAACAGATCAGCCAGAACTCCGCCAACAACGGAAAGCGCCTGACACTGACGCCGAAGTTCTCAGGCAGCGTGTGGAGCACGTACGACTTCCCGTTGGGGCTCACCCTCGGCGGCGGGGTTCGCTACATGGACGAAGTGTTCGTGAATGCCGCGAACACGATTCGCGTGCCCGGCTACGCGCTGGCCGATGCCATGGTCGAGTACGACGTCAACACGCATTTGTCGCTGAGGTTGAACGTCAGCAACATCACGAATGCCGTGTACATCAGGAACGTGAACAACAATGGCGGCCGCTACAACCCTGGCACCCCACGTTCCGCAACCGTGACATCGAGCGTCAGGTTCTAGGAGTCGCGAGATGCTCATCGCGATCCCCGACCTACTCACGCCGGAACAGGTCGCTACTGCGCGCGACCTTCTGACGAAGGCCGAATGGGTTGACGGCAAAGTCACCGCCGGCCCGCAATCGTCGCGGGCGAAGAGAAACCTGCAGGTCGCCGAAGGATCGGAGGTCGCCGCATCGCTGGGCGACATGATTCTCACCGCACTTCAACGCAATTCGCTGTTTGTGGCGGCCGCGCTGCCACTGCGCGTCTTTCCGCCGCTCTTCAATCGCTACGAAGGCGGGCATACGTTCGGGAATCACATTGACAACGCCATCCGGCAGATTTCTGGAACGGGGCATCGCATTCGCACTGATCTGTCGGCGACGCTGTTTCTCGCCGATCCCGACGAATACGAGGGCGGCGAGCTGACCGTCGAGGACACCTACGGCGTGCACAAGGTGAAGCTGCCCGCGGGCGATATGGTGCTGTACCCCTCGTCGAGCCTGCACTGCGTGACTCCTGTCACAAACGGCGCACGCGTCGCGTCGTTCTTCTGGATTCAGAGCATGATCCGCGACGATGCGCGGCGAACGATGTTGTTCGACCTCGACGTTGCCATTCAACAGCTCTCGCGGGACGTTCCCGCGCATCCGTCAATCGTTCAGCTGACTGGCGTGTACCACAACCTGCTTCGCCAGTGGGTAGAGATGTGAGGCGCTCATGAAGCTGAGAACCGTTCTGTTCTGGCTGCATCTTTCCTGCGGTGTGGTCGCGGGTACCGTCATCCTTATCATGTCGGTCACGGGCGCGCTGCTGACCTATCAGCGGCAGATCACGGCGTGGGCCGACATGCGCGGCTACCGCAGTGAACCCTCGCCGGAAGCCGAACGACTTTCGGCGGATGCGCTCGTGGCCCGCGTCACTGCTGAGCATCCAAATCTCACTCCCACGACTCTGATGATCCGATCCGATCGCAGCGCACCCGCCTCGCTTGCGATCGGTACTGGCAGACAACTGTTCGTCAACGCCTATACCGGCACCGTGCTCGGCGAAGGCAACGGCCAACGGGTTCGCGACTTCTTTCGCGTCGTCGTCGAGTGGCATCGGTAAGTAGCGATGGCAGGTGAACACCGGCCGACGGGCAAGGCCATTACCGGTGCTGCCAACTTGATGTTTCTTTTCATCGTGGTCAGCGGGCTGTTCCTATGGTGGCCGCGCACGCGCACCTGGGCGGCGCTGAGAAACGTTGTCTGGTTCCGTGGCGGACTTGCCGGCAAGAAGCGCGATTTCAACTGGCACAACACGATTGGCTTCTGGTCAGCTTTTCCTCTCGCCATCATCGTTGCGGGGGCAGTGGTGATCTCATATCCGTGGGCGACGGCCCTCGTGTACCGTGCGTACGGAGAAAAGCCACCGGCGCCGGCGGGCAACGGTACCGCGCGCCCTGGCCCGGCGGGTCAGCGTGGCGCCGGTTCTTCGGGCGTGCCGCTTGAAGCGCACGTCGCGAAAGCCGCCGCGCAGATGTCTGAATGGAAGACCATCAGCATCGCGTTGCCGGCAGGAAACTCGCCGCGGGTCGTCGTCACACTCGATGCGGGCGATGGCGGACAGCCTCACAAACGGGCGACATTGACGCTCAATCGGCAGACGGGCAACGTCGAGCGATGGGAGCCCTATTCGAGCCAGACGGCCGGACGCCGGACACGCACATGGCTGCGCTTTGCACACACCGGCGAGGTATACGGCCTGATTGGACAGACCGTCGCAGGTCTTGTCACGGCCGGCGGTGCGGTGCTGGTCTGGACCGGTATCGCGCTGGCGCTGAGGCGTATTCTTGCGTCGAGAAAACGCAACCGCGAGTCGATGCCTCGAGCCGCCTGAGTCACTGACGCCGTTTGGTTGTCCAGCGACGTTACACGTTCAGCGACACGACGCCGAGCCCAATCAGGCCGGTGAGCACGAGATATGTCGCAACCAGATAGTTGAGCAGCCTGGGAAACATGAAGATCAGCACGCCGAAGACAATCGCCAGAACCGGACTGAGGCTCGCCGCAGTAAACACCATATAGCTTCCTCCAGCCGTTCGGCCTCGCAAGTCTCGTGCCTTGGCCTCCTGATTGCACTCTCCAACGGATTTGGGAGGTTACCAATGTTCAGACAGCTAGCAGCTCGAACCACAGTCAGCGTCGCTTCAGCGGCGTTGCTCTCCTTTGCGACCGTCGCCGCGGCCCAGTCGTGGGAGTACGTCAACCCGATCCCGGCCGGCACATCGGTCCAGGTGAGAACAACGGAAAAGATCGACACGCAGTCGATGGATGGCCGTATTTATACCGGTACGGTTGAAAATGACGTGCGCGATACACAGGGACGCCTTGCGGTTCCAGCCGGTGCAACGGCCGAGCTCGTCGTTCGTCGCGGACCAGACAACGAGCTGGTCCTTGACCTCGACTCCGTCACGGTGAACGGCCGACGGTACGGTGTGGACGCGACTCGAAATCCGGTAGCGACGAGCGGTGTCGGTGACGCCGTTCGCAACAGCGGCATCGGCGCGAACAAAGACACCGCCATTCATGTGGGGGGCGGGGCGCTCCTGGGCGCCATCCTCGGCGCGGCGATTGGAGGCGGCGATGCAGCGGCGGCAGGTGCGGTTGTCGGGGCCGCGGGTGGCGCGGCGGCGCAGATTCTGACCAAAGGACGTCGCGTCAGCGTGCCAGCCGAAACGCTGTTGACCTATCGTCTACAGAGCGATCTCAATCTCGACGCGCGCGACACCGGGTACGATCGCGACGGTCATCACTATCACAAGTCCGACCCCAATAACTGATCATCGTCAGGGCAGAGGGCAGAGGGCAGAGGGCAGAGGGCAGACGGGGTCACTCCCTCTGCGTTCTGCCTGTAATCTGCCAATCTTTCAATCTTCCAATCTCCCAATGGTGCGAAGTCCCTAAACCTGTTCCTGAAACAACGACGCGACGGCTTGTAACGACTTCGCCAGCACTCCCCGCCTCTCCCACTTTTCGAGCGTTATCCGATCGCACCCTTTGATGTCGGCCACGAAGATCGCTTCGAGCTTTTTCGCCAGAGTGGCATCGCAGAAGCAGATGTTGTTTTCCTCGTTATGTGCGAACGAGCGGCTGTCGAAGTTGGTCGTGCCGACGGTTGCCCATACGCCGTCGACGACCATGGTCTTCTGGTGCAGCATCGTGTGGTTGTACTCGAAGATCCCGATGCCCGCTTTGAGAAACGGACCGTAGAGCCGTACGCTGTTCTGCTGCGTCATCCAGTTGTCGTTGTGAATGCCCGCCACCATGACGCGCACGTCGACGCCTCTCGCCTTGGCGGCGACGAGCAGATCGATCGCGCCCTGGTCGGGCACAAAGTACGGATTGGCGATGAAGATCGAGCGTCGCGCGGCGGCAATTGAAAGGTAGTAGAACGTGCGCGCCGTCGAGGCTCCCGTTTCTGGCGAGCTCAGGATCGTCTGCACGGAGAGTTTCCCCGCCGGCTTATCGAACACCGGGTAGAACTCGAATCCGGTCACCACCTCCTCGGTCGTCTGCAGCCAGTTCTGCGCGAACCCCGTCTGCAGGGGCACCACCGCCGGGCCTTCCATCCGAAGCTGAATGTCGCGCCAGTGCTGGTCATCCTGCGCGTGGCCCATCCAATGATCGGCAATGCCGGCGCCGCCGGTGAACGCGATTCGACCGTCGATGATGAGCGACTTACGGTGCGTGCGATGGTTGAACCGCCCGATGCTGTACGGCCGCGCGGGGTTGTACCACGCCAGCTGGCATCCGCCTTTTTCGAGCGTTTCCAGAATCTCGTCGCCGATCGTCGAAGAGCCGACGGCATCGAGCAGAATCTTCACGCAGATACCGGCCTTCGCGCGTTCCGCGAGCGCTTCGGCAAATCGCCGCCCGATGTCGCCGGCCCAGTAGATATACGCCTCGATCGTCACGGAGCACTGGGCGTGTGCGATCGCCTTCAACATCGCCGGATAGAACTCGTCGCCGTTGTTCAGAATCTCAATCGCGTTGCCGTCGCAGAACGGAATTCCCGTCGAGCCCGCCATGGTGGTCAGAAACTCGTCGTCTTCGACCGAGAACTCGTGATCGAGGCCGACGCGCGGTGCCACTTCGCGCGGCCAGATGAGGAACGCGAACGCCGCCATCAGCCCGGTGGCGATGGCCCAACCCCAGTTGTCGTAAATCAGCGCAACGATGGCAGCCACGGCCCAGACCCACCATGCGAAAAGAATCTGACGCACTTTCGCCCAGACCGTTCGCACGCCGATTTGCTGCCGTACTTTCGGGTGTTGATGCAGGCCCGCCCGCCATCGACGAGGAACGCGGCGGCGGAGATGGCGTGGCATCCGCAGCGCCCGACGCCTGCGCTGAAACGTGCGTGTGATTGGCTCAGTGGCCATGCCGATGGCGGCTCGTGCAAACGAGGATCCAGGGCACGTGTATTGCTGTTCTACCTGCACTGTGCCGAGATCTGTATGACGTCGCTACACAAGCTGTCGAGAGCACACGAGCGCCCCGACCCATCGGGTGAAGTGTGGCCGTTCGACGGGCTCGACGCTGGTACCGTCGCGCTCGTCGTCATCGCGCTGGGCATCATGATTTTCCTGCTGCAGTTCATGCAGGCGCTTCTTGCGCCGCTCGCATTCGGAATTCTGCTCTTCTATGCGCTCGATCCGGCCGTCGACTTCATGGAGCGGGCGCGCGTGCCTCGATGGATTGGCGCCGCGCTGGTGCTCGGCGTGACGATAGCCACGATTCTGGTCGGCGGTTACATGTTGCAGAGCCAGGCCTTGACCGTGATCAACGAGCTGCCGGCTGGCGCCCGTCGTATCGCGGCGCTCGTCGAAAGGCAGCCGAGGGCAGCGCCCGGGCCGCTCGACAAGGTCGAGCAGGCGGCCGAGGAGCTTGCGAAGACGGATAAGGCCAAACCGCCGCCAGGTGTCATGCGAGTGCAGGTCGAAGAACCGAGAATCACTGCGACAGGCTTGCTCTGGTCGGGCTCGATGGGCGCGGTCGGCTGGGTCAATCAGCTGATCATGATTCTGTTCCTGACCTACTTCATTCTTCTCTCGGACAAACTGCTGAGGCGCAAGTTCGTCGAGCTTGCAGGTCCGACGCTGTCGAAGAAGAAGGTGACTCTTGAAATCATCAACGACATCTCTGCGCAGATAGCGCGCTTCCTCCTGGTGCAGATCTTCACGAGCGTCGTCGTCGGCGTCGCGACGTGGGCCGTGCTTTCGTACGTGGGACTCGAACAAGCGGCGTTGTGGGGGCTGCTGGCGGGCGTCTTCAACTCCATTCCGTATTACGGTCCGCTGATTGTCAGCGGTGGGCTTTCACTGGTCGCTTTTCTTCAGTTTGGCACCTTCTCCATGACGCTGCTCGTCGCCGGTATCTCGCTGATGATCACATCTGTCGAGGGCTGGCTCCTGACGCCGATGCTCATGGGCAGAGTCGCGGCGATGAATCGTGTTGCGGTCTTCGTAGGGCTGCTGTTCTGGAGCTGGGCGTGGGGTGTCTGGGGCCTGCTCCTGGCGGTTCCGATGATGATGTCGATCAAGGTCGTCTGCGACCATGTCGAGGATCTCAAGCCAATCGGCCGTTTTCTCGGAGAGTAGCTAACCATGTAGAATTTCCGACATGAAATTCTTTATCGCAGGCGCCATTTTGGCGCTAACCGGCCTCGTGGCAGTTTCGGCGCAGCAACCGTCGGCAAATGGGGCGGAGGCGGAGCCTGCCGCGCCGAAGCCCGGTGGTTCGAGCGGGGCGGAGGCGGGGCCCAGATACACCACCGCCGGCGAGCTGATCCGGCCGACAGATTTCCGCGAATGGCGTTTCGTGACCTCGGGCCTCGGGATGACTTATAGCGAACCGACGGGCGCAGCACGAACACCGAATTTTACAAATGTCTGGGTGAACCCCTCGTCGTACCGAGTGTTCATGAAGACGGGGCAATGGCCCGACAAGACGATGTTCATTCTCGAGGTGCGGGCCTCGTCCAGTGAAGGATCGATCAACAAAGGCGGGCACTTTCAGTCGAACCTCGTCATCATCGAAGCCTCGGTCAAAGACGAGGCTCGGTTCCCGGGCAAGTGGGCTTACTTCGATTTCGGCCGCGACATGAAGCCGCAGGTGCGAGCCCTGCCATCGACTGAGCGCTGCTACTCGTGTCACTCCGAGAACGGCGCGGTGGATAATACCTTCGTGCAGTTCTATCCCACGATGCTCGAGGTGGCACAGCGGATGGGAACACTGCGTTCGCACTGACGCTGAGTATGGCAGATGGCAAATGGCAGATGGCATATGGGACTTGCGCACGAGCAACGATTGAGTTCTGCCATCATCCCTCTGCCCTCTGGCATGACCGTTTCTGCCTTCTCTGCGTCCTCTGCGTACTCTGTGGTGAGATGTTCGGCATCGCGCAGGATCGCGACGAAACCTGGAAGCGTTGCCGGGGCAACGATCCCGACGTCCGCCTCGCCGCGTGCACGTCGCTCATCGAGAGTGGACAGGAAACGCCCGCAGACCTTGCCAGTGCTCACTACGCGCGCGGTGCCGCGTACCGTCAGAAGAGTCTGTTCAAGCTGGCGCTGGAAGATCTCGATGCGGCAATCAAGGCTAACCCCTCGCTCATCGACGCGTACGGCGATCGCGGCATTACGCTGACCATCCTGGGCCGTTTCGCGGAGGCGATTCCTGACTACTCGCGCGTCATCGAATCCAATCCGAAACTGGCGTATGCGTATTACAACCGAGGTCTGTGTTACGAGATGATCGGCCTCGACGACCTCGCCATCGAAGACATCACCGCATCGATCGATGTCGAACCGCGCGCCGAGTACCGTTACGAGCGGCGCGGCACCATTTATTTCCGGAAGAATCAACTCGACAAGGCGCTTGCCGATTACGAGGAGGCGCTGGTCATCAATCCGCAATACGCGCCGGCTCTTTACGCTCGCGGCATCATCCGCATGAGAAATGGCGATTTGGCGGCGGGTGGCGCCGACGTGGCACTCGCCAAACGTCATCGCGCGACGATCGCCGACGAGATGGAGCGCGCCGGAGTCAAATAATAGACCACGCTCAGCGCCCGTTTCGGGCGCCGTTCTTGCACCTTTCTGGATAGATGAATGGTCGCCTATCTGGCCTCGCCGTTGTACTGTTGCTGACGGCTGCGTGCCGAGGACCCGTCATTACGACCGATCCCGCGTTGAAAGCCGGCGGTACGATTGCAGGAATTGTGCGGGCGACCGGAGGTTCGGCGCCACTGCCGACTCGGGTCGTGACGGCTACCAACATCGCGACGGGTGTACAATTTCGCAGCACTACAGGGCCGAATGGCGGCTATACCATCAAGGTACCAGACGTGGGCCGTTACCGCCTTGAAGTCGAATTGCGCGACGGCGAGGTGGTCGCAAAGGGCCCGGAAGAGACCGAGATCAACAACGGGGACCTCGACCCTGGCCGAGATTTCGAGATCACGGTCAAACTTTCCCGATAACTCGCATCCGCTCGCACGCACCTAACGCACCCACCGCACCTCGCACCTAACGCACCTATCGCACCCAGCGCACCCAACGCACCCAACGCACCTATCGCACCTATCGCACCTAGCCTCCGTCGTAGGCCAAACCCCGATAGATAAAAGCGTGCGTTCGCACGAAAATTCTGGGCAACCCCATGGCACGCATCCTCGTCGTCGACGATGAAGCCCCTATTCGAGACATTCTGACCCGCCGGCTCACTCAATGGGGACATGAAGTGGTTGCGGCCCAGAGTGCAGAAGCGGCTGTCGAGGAAATGGCCAAGGAACCGGCACAGATCGTATTTTCCGATGTCATTATGCCGATCCACGACGGAGTCTGGCTGGCGAAGCAGATTCGCGCGCGCTGGCCGGAGACCGTGATTGTGGCCGTGAGTGGCGCGCAGGAGATGGATATCGTCGTGAAGATGCGTGAGCACGGCGCCGTCGACTACGTGGCGAAGCCCATCGGTCGCGAGATGCTCCACCAGGCACTGGAGCGCGCGCTCGTGAAACTGATGACCTCCGGATCCTTCTGACTGTTACAATTCGCCCCATCGACTCTCTGTCTTCCCTATCCGCATCGTTTTCCGACGCCGAACGCCTCCGCCTGGCGCTCGATGCTGCCCGTCTCGGCGACTGGAGCTGGGACGCTGCCACCGACATTGTGACGTTGTCTGCGCGCGCCGCCGAGATTTTCGACCTTCCTCCGGGCCCGGTCATGACATGGACCGAGATGCGCGAGATCCTGCATGCCGACGATCGCGAGCGGGCCCGCATCGGGGTGGAGAAAGCCATTGCCGACCGCTCGGAATACGACATCGAGTACCGCATCCTGACCAGGGACGGGGAGCGTTGGGTCGCCGCACGCGGACACGCCGCCTATAGTGCGGGCGGGACTGTGCTCGGGATGCTCGGCATCGTGCAGGACATCACCGAGCAGATGACGACGAAGCAGCTGCTGCGCGACCAGGCTGAGGCGTTGCAGATCATCAACAACTTCGGACGCGTGTTGTCGGCGGAGCTCGATCTTCGGAAGCTCGTTCAGGCCCTCACCGACGCGGCAACAGAGCTGGCCGGTGCGCAGTTCGGATCGTTCTTTTACAACGTGCTCGATGAGGGCGGCGGGTCGTACATGCTGTACACGCTCTCCGGCGTCGATCGCCGCCACTTCGAGCGCTTTCCGATGCCCCGCGCCACGTCGTTGTTCGGACCGACGTTTCGCGGAGAGGGCATCATCAGGCTCCGCGATGTCACGCAGGATCCGCGGTATGGACTCAACGAGCCGCACCACGGCATGCCGCGCGGCCATTTGCCCGTACGAAGTTACCTGGCGATTCCGGTGACGAGCCGGCGGGGAGACGTGCTGGGCGGTCTTTTTTTCGGGCACTCCGAGCCGGGTGTCTTTACCGAGAGTGCCGAACGCATCATCGCGGGACTGGCGGTTCAGGCGTCCATCGCCATCGACAACGCCAGGCTGTTCGACGCGGTACAGAAGGCGCGCGAATCGGCTGAGATCGCGAATCAGCTGAAGGACGAGTTTCTCGCCACCGTCTCGCACGAGCTGCGTACGCCACTCAATGCCGTGCTCGGATGGACGTCGTTACTCCGCAGCACCAGCATGGATGCGGCGCGCCGGGCGAAGGCGCTCGAGACGATCGAACGCAACGCAAAACTTCAGCAGAAGATCGTGGAAGACATCCTCGATGTATCAAGGATCATTGCGGGCCAGCTGCGGCTCGATAGGGAACCCCTGCCGTTCCGGCCGATCGTCGAAGCCGCCGTGGAATCAATTCGGCCGATGGCGGCGGGAAAGAGCATTCAGGTGACGCTCGAGATGGACGACGATCCCGCGATCATCATCGGCGATCACGCGCGCCTGCAGCAGATCGTCTGGAACCTGCTCGCCAACAGCATCAAGTTTACGCCGGAAGAGGGTGCGCTGCGCGTCGCCCTGGCGGTGACCGAATCCCGCGTCGAGCTCGTGATTTCCGACACGGGTATCGGCATCTCGCCCGATTTTCTCCCGCACGTGTTCGAGCGCTTCAGACAGGGCGATGCGCGCGCCACTCGCGCCCACGGCGGGCTCGGCCTCGGCCTGGCGATCGTCCGCCATCTCACCGAAATGCACGGGGGGACCGTAGCCGCCGTCAGTGCCGGCGAAGGGAAAGGCTCGACGTTCATCGTCCGCCTGCCGACGGCCTAGCGCGGCTCTAGCTTCCCGCGTGGATCTTTCCGATTACGGTCGCGCCGTCAGCCATGCTGAAGCGCGGGGCCGTAATGTCGCCATGGACCGAGGCGGTGGGGCTGAGGTCGACTTTCTCGACCCCCTTGACGTTGCCCATCACCTTGCCGCTGATCGTCACGGTCTTGGCGAGCAGATCGGCTTTGATGTTGGCTTCTTGTCCGATCGTCAGGCTGTGGCCGCCGAGCTCGATCGAACCCTCTACGTCGCCATCGATGGTGAGGTCCTCACCGCCGATGACCTTGCCTTCCACTCTGACGGCTTTGCCGATCCATGCCATTATGCGACGTTCCGCGGCATACGTCTGTTTCACATCTGTGCCATTCGACATGTCGCTGACTCCCTGACTGGAGATGTCCGGTCGCCGAAGCTTTACGGGGAGGCGGAAGCCGGACTATACGTACACCCATGCGCAAGATTGTAATCGCGCTCGTACTTATATCGGCATTGTCACGCTCGAGCGTGAGTACCCAGGCCCGCTGCGGCGACCCGGATCCCGAAATTTCCATCAGCGTGTGCTCGGCCCTCATTCAATCGGGTCGAGTGCGGGGCCGGGACCTGGCCGACGCGCACGTCGCGCGCGGCATCGCCTACGTTACGCTGCTGGACTACGATCGGGCGCTTCAGGATTTTAGCGAAGCCGTCCGCCTCGATCCGAAGTCTACCAGGGCGTTGGCCAATCGTGGTGCGGTGTACGGCGCGAAGCAGGACTTCGACAAGGCCATCGACGACCTGACCCAGGTGCTGAAACTGGAGCCAAAGTCCTCGACCGCATTTGCCGACCGCGCGGGGATCTACCGCCTCAACGGACAATACGAAGAAGCCATCCGCGACT
Source organism: Vicinamibacterales bacterium (assembly GCA_963761975.1). Lineage (GTDB taxonomy): Bacteria > Acidobacteriota > Vicinamibacteria > Vicinamibacterales > JAMQPK01 > JAMQPK01. The sequence continues at coordinate 1,646,015 of CAVXIR010000004.1, read as the reverse complement.
ACAACGAGGCGATTCGCCTGAATCCGAAGTTCGAGGAGGCTTTGCTGAACCGGGCGCTGACACTGGCCGGCACCTCGCGATGCACCGAGGCGATTCCCGATTTCACGCGAGTCATCGAGCTCAATCCGAAGCAACCCATCGTCTACATCGATCGTGGCGTGTGCTACGAAGCTGCAGGACGGGACGATCTCGCACTGCAGGACTTTTCGCAGCAAGTTGAGATCGATCCGCGATCGGGCGAAGGCTTCGAGCGACGAGCGGCCTTGCATTTCCGCGCACGCGAATACAGCCGCGCTTTGGCCGATTTTGCGGAAGCGCTCCTGATTAATCCGAGCTCCGCAAGCGCGCTGTACGGTCGTGGGGTTGTCAAGCGTGCGATGGGGGACACGACTGGTGGTGTCCAGGATATAGACACTGCCACCGTTATGAGGCCGGGCGTGGCTAAAGAATTGGCCCGGCGGGGTTTGAAACTGCCCGACTAGTGCTTCGCGGCATATAACTGGTGCTTCGCGGCATATAAAATGTGTGGTCCCGATGACCGCGGCACCTCCCCTTTGGTCGTTTTCAATCCGGCATGAACAAGATGTCGTGACCGCCCGGCAGAGAGCCGCTCAAAAGCTGCCCTCGTGGGATTCGATTCTTCAGAGCAGACACGCATCGCAACGGCTGTTTCCGAAATCGTGCGCAATGCGTTTCGTTATGCCGGCGGCGGCGCCATCGAGGTGGCGATCGAAGGGCAGACGCTTCCGCAGGTGCTCATCATCAAAGTCGCGGATGCCGGGCGCGGCATCCCGAACCTCGATGACGTGCTGACGGGCCGCTATCGGTCGACCACCGGATTGGGAATCGGCCTCATGGGCACTCGCCGCCTGATGGACCAGTTCGACATCGCGTCGAGCCCCGCCGGTACGATCGTGACGCTCAAGAAGCTTCTGCCGAGGCGGGCGTCGTTCATCGGTCCGGCTCGCGCCGCGGAGCTCGCGGAACAGATTCATGCCCAACGGCCCGGTGGTCTGGTCGAGGAAATCCAGCGGCAGAACCAGGAGCTGCTTCGCACGCTCGACGAACTGCAGAAGCGACAGGAGGAGCTGGTCAGGCTCAACCGGGAGCTCGAGGACACCAACCGTGGGGTCGTCGCGCTCTATGCCGAGCTCGACGAAAAGGCCGATCATCTTCGGCGCGCCGACGAGCTGAAGTCTCGGTTTCTGTCGAACATGACGCACGAGTTCCGCACGCCGGTCAACTCCATCATGGCGCTCACGGATCTGCTCGCTCAGCAGCTGCAACCGGCACCTGAGCTGGCCTATATTCGCAAGTCGGCGGAGCAGCTGTCCGAGCTCGTCAACGACATGCTGGATCTCGCGAAGGTCGAGGCCGGCAAGACGACCGTGCGGCGCGCCGCGTTCGAAGTGGGGAATCTCTTCGGCGCGCTGCGCGGCATGCTCCGTCCTCTTCTGGTAAACCGCTCCGTTTCGCTCGTGTTCGACGAACCGGTCGATCTGCCGACGATGCAGACCGACGAAGGGAAGGTGTCGCAGATTCTCCGCAACTTCATCTCGAACGCGCTCAAGTTCACCGAAAAAGGCGAGGTGCGCGTCGCGGCGTCGCTCGACCGCGATCGGCGCGAAGTCGTCTTCACGGTCGCCGATACCGGCATCGGCGTGGCGACCGACGATCTATCTCGCATCTTCGAGGAGTTCGTCCAGATCGAGCACCCGCTTCAGAAGGCCGTGAAGGGAACCGGTCTCGGCTTGCCCCTCGCGAAGCGGCTCGCGGAACTGCTCGGCGGGCGCGTCTGGGTGAACAGCGAGCTCGGGGCCGGATCGACGTTTTCGGCCGCCATCCCCATCGTCTTCGAGCCGCGGCGCGCGGCCGAAGAGCTCCCATTTTCATTGGAAACCGAAGGCCGCGATCCGATTCTTGTGCTCGAAGACGCGTACTCGGACCAGTTGTTTTATGAGAAGACCCTCAAGGACTCGTATTACCACGTGTATCCGGCGCGCACGGTTATGGCCGCCCGCGAGATCATGCGCCGCGCACGGCCTGCGGCCATCGTGCTCGACGTGCTGCTCGATGGGGAAGACACCTGGGAGTTTCTCAGCCAGGTCAAGTCGGATCCCGAGACGCGTACCATTCCAGTGGTCGTGGTGAGCACGCTCGACGACGCCCGCAAAGGGCTTGCGCTTGGGGCCGACGTGTATGCCACCAAGCCGGTGCAGAAACAGTGGCTGCTCACCACGCTGGACACGCTGCTGGGGAAGTCGCACCGCCTCACGAAGGTGCTCGTCGTGGACGATCAGGACGCCGCGCGCTACATCCTTCGGCAATTTCTTCGCGATCCGGAGTACTCGATTATCGAGGCCCGGAGCGGCGCCGAAGGCCTCGATCGGGCGCGAGACGCACACCCCGACGTCATCCTGCTCGATCTCGGTCTCGGCGACATGAACGGGCGCGAGGTCCTGCGTCGCCTGAAGAGCGATCCAGCCACCGCGCGGCCGCCCGTCATCATCGTCACCTCCAGCCGCCTGCAGCAGTCCGAGCGCGACGAGCTTGCGATGTCGGCCGTGAGCATCGTGTCAAAGGAGAGCCTGAACAGTGAGCTCATCCGTGAGTCCATTCGCCACGCCAGAAGTGCCGCCGAGTCGAGCCGTGGGTAGAGAGCGCGGCGGGAAGGTTCTCGTGGTCGACGACCAGGAGGCCTCGCTCTTCTGGCGCAAGAACGTGCTGGCAGGCGCCGGGCACACGGTGTTCGAAGCGCGATCGCTCGGCGAGGCCAGGGTCATCATCCATGAGTTCCGGCCCGAGCTGATTGTGCTGGACGTGAACCTTCCCGATGGCAACGGCATGGAGTTCTGCAAGAGCCTCAAGGCCGATGACGAGCTGCAGGCCATTATGGTGCTGCAGATGTCTGCGAGTTTTACTTCTCCCGACGACCAGGCGCGAAGCCTCGAATCCGGCGCCGACGCGTACTTGGCCGACCCGGTGCCGCCGAATGTGCTGCTGGCGACCGCGCACGCGATGCTCCGGGTGAGACGTGCCGAGCACGCGCTGAAGCACGCGCTGACGATGGAACAGCAGGCACGGATGGATGCCGAAGCCGCTAATCGCGCGAAGGACGACTTCCTGGCGGCGCTCTCGCACGAGCTCCGGACCCCGTTGAACGCCATCATCGGCTGGATCGATCTCATCCGGAAGATGAACATGGACGACGCGGCGCGCGAGCGCGCGCTGGACGTCATCGAACGCAACGCGCGGGCACAGGCGGCGCTCATCGAGGATCTGCTCGACGTGGCACGCATTTCAAAAGGACAGGTGCAGCTGCGCGCCGATCCGGTGCATCTCCCGACGGTCGTGGCAGCGGCGATCGATACGGTGGAGCCCTCCGCGAGTGCCAAGGACATCGCGCTCGAGTCGTCAATCACTGGTGAATCCCATCTCACCGTGCAGGGCGATGCGTCGCGGCTGCAGCAGGTGGTCTGGAACCTGTTGTCGAACGCGGTGAAATTCACCCCCAAAGGCGGCAAGGTCGACGTGTCCTTGACCGGCGACCCCACGTCGGCGGTCGTCGTGGTGACCGACACCGGCCGCGGAATGGAGCAGGAATCGTTGTCGCGCGTGTTCGATCGGTTCTATCAGACCACGCCGGCGGTCGGCTCGGGTGAAGGGCTCGGGCTCGGTCTCACGATTGCCAGGAACCTCGTGAAGATGCACGGCGGGACGCTGACGGCGTCGAGCCCCGGCAGAGACAAGGGGACTTCATTTGTCATCCGGCTGCCGAAGCCGGGATCGGCGCCCGTGCGATCGGATGTGCGTCGAGCAAAGGACTAAGAAGATGTCAAAACAGAGCGGTGTCATCGGCGAAATACTCTCGCAGGATCGGGATGTGCTGTTGGGCGAATGGCTCGAGCGCCAGACGGCGACGCTTGGTTTGCGCAAGGAGCATGCGAGCGCTGCACAGCTTCGAGAGCAGTCGCGCAAGTTCCTTTCGGCGCTCGTCACCGCCGCCGGCACAGGGGAGATCGACATTCGCAGTGGCGCCTACGCACCGATGCGGGAGTTGCTGAACGACATCTCGACCGAGCGCGCGCGTCAGGGCTACACGCCGAGCGAGACGGCGATGTTCGTGCTCTCGCTCAAGGAGCCGATCTTTTCGCGCATACGGACACGCTTCGCAAAAGATGCCGGGGGACTGGCCGATGCGAACTGGGAAGCGACGCAGCTGGTCGATTCGTTGGGCCTTTTCACTGCCGAGATGTACCAGAAAGGCCGCGACCAAATCATCCTCAAACAACAGGAGGAAATGCTCGAGCTCTCGACACCGGTCATCACCTTGTGGGAGGGCATTCTCGCGTTGCCGCTCATCGGCACGCTCGACAGCGCGCGCACGCAGATCGTCATGGAGAACCTGCTGCAGCGTGTGGTCGAGACCGGCTCGACGCTCGCCATCATCGACATCACCGGCGTGCCGACGGTCGACACCGTGACGGCGCAGCATCTGCTGAAAACCGTCGCGGCCGCCCGCCTGATGGGCGCCGATTGCATCATCAGCGGCATTCGCCCGCAGATTGCGCAGACGATCGTCCATCTCGGCGTCGAGCTTGGCGACGTGATCACGAAAGCCACGCTCGCCGATGCCTTTGCCATTGCACTCCGGCGCCGCGGGCTCGCCGTGCAACGACGCGATGGCACCGCCGCGGCGCGGGCCGCCGCCAGGCCGGCAGCCGATGGCAATCCCGCGGGCGCGGAGGAGTAGCCGTGGAACGCATTCCCATTCTCAAGATGGGTGACTTCCTCCTTGTCACGATCCAGGTGGACATGCACGATCGCATCGCCATGACGCTGCAGGACGACCTCACGGCCCGGATCGTGAGCCATCGATCGAAGGCAGTCCTGATCGACATCTCTTCACTCGAAATAGTGGACTCGTTCATCGGCCGCATGCTCGCGAACATCGCGGCGATGTCCCGCGTCCTCGACGCAGAGACTGTCGTCGTCGGCATGCGTCCTGCCGTCGCCATCACGCTCGTCGAGCTCGGCATGCCGCTCAAAGGAGTGCGCACGGCTCTCAACGTCGAAAAGGGCATGGCGCTCCTCCAGGCCTCCCTCGCGACTCGCGATCGAGACGATGCCGCCGGCATCTGAGACATTGGCTCTCCGCAGTTCTGAGGATGTCGTGCTTGCGCGGCAACACGTCCGGGCACGAGCGATTGAACAGGGTTTCTCGCTCGTCGATCAGACCAAGCTCGTCACAGCCGCGAGCGAGCTCGCACGAAACACACTGCACTACGGCGGCGGTGGCATGATGCACGTCGAGGTACTGAACGACGGTGCACGGCGCGGAGTACGCCTCGTGTTCGAAGATCAGGGCCCCGGTATTGCAGATATTTCCGTCGCGATGCGCGACGGCTACTCCTCTGCCGGCGGCCTTGGCCTCGGCGGTGCCAAGCGGCTGGCCAACGAATTCTCGATTGAATCGTCACCTGGTGTGGGCACCAAGGTGACGATCGCACGGTGGCGATGACATCCCAACAGTTTTCCATTACCAGTCATTCGGCCGCTGTCGCGCCTAGACGCGCCGCCGTCGATCGCGCACGCGAGCTCGGTTTCGACGAAACGGCCACCGGCAGAGTGGCGCTGGTCGCGACAGAGCTGGCGACCAACATCGCGCGGCACGCTGGCCAGGGGGAAATTCTGGTCCGCGACACCGGCGGCTCGACGCCCGCGATCGAGCTGCTGGCGATCGACAGAGGCCCGGGCATCGGCAACATCGCACGCGCGATGGAAGACGGGTATTCAACGGTGGGGACACTTGGTCACGGATTGGGATCGGTCGGGCGTCAGGCGGACGAATCCGAAGTCTTTTCTCAGACCCCTGGCGGGACCGTGGCCGTGGCGAGAATCTGGCGCTCCGCGGACCATCGCGATATTCCATTTTCCGTGGCAGGTGTGTCGGTCGCGCACGCCGGTGAACCGGTATGCGGCGACAACTGGTCGGTGACATGGAGACAAAGCCAGGGGGAGCTGCTGGTGGTGGACGGCCTCGGGCACGGCATCGGCGCGTCGGAGGCAGCCATGCTTGCGGTGCGCATCTTCGACTCGTCCCGTGCCTCCTCAGCGCCGTTGCTGGTCGAGGAGCTTCATCAGGCGCTGCGCGCCACACGTGGCGCCGCAGTCGGCGTCGCCGCCGTCGATCTGGAAAACGAACTGGTGAAATTTGCCGGTCTCGGCAACGTCGGCGCGTCGATCATCACTCCTGAACGCAAGCGCACGAATCTGGTGTCGCAGAATGGCACGGCCGGTCACGTGGCACGCCGCGTCAGCGAGTTTTCCTATCCATTCCGTACCGGTTCGATTCTGGTGATGTTTACCGATGGCCTGGTGTCGAGCTGGGATCCGGCTGCGTATCCCGATCTCTGGTCCTACGATCCGGCGATCATTGCCGGCGTGCTCTATCGCGATTTTTCCCGCCAGCGCGACGACGTGACGGTCGTGGTCGGTAAATTGCGCGCCGAACAGCCGTAGTGCGCGGCTTCAGCCGCATCGCCGCGGATCATCGGGACCGTGTTCGCCGCGGCTCGGCGATGTAGCCGCGCCGGGCTCGCACGCGATGGCCCGGGTCGGTTGCGCGGACGCGAATGCTGCGGTAGCTGCCGTCGAGCGGCTTGGGCGAGTGATAGCCCAGGACGTATTGGCTGTTGAGCTCCTTCGCGATGCGGGCCGTGGCCTCGACGATTTCGGCCGTCTGATGCACCAGTTCGGTGTTGCCGCCACTGCCGCCCGTGATTTCGTTCAGGGCTCCCACATTCACGGTCTCGTTGATGGCGCGCTTCGCCGGAGGATCGACGGCGATCGCGTACACGAACGCATCACTGCGGACGAGCGCCGATCGCACCTCGCGCAGCGCCGCGTCGCTGGCCGTATCGGCGCCGTCGGAAATAATCAGCACCGAGGCGCGCTGCTTGGTGCGCGTGTCCATCATCGGCAATACGGTCAGCAGCGCATCGTAGAGCGCCGTCGCGCCGAAGGGCTTCAAGGTCGACATCGCGTTTCGGACGACGTCAGGGGTTTGCGTCCACGTCGTCAATGGACGCGGCTGGTGGTTGAATGCCACCACCGAGAACTCGTCCTCCTCGTCGAGCAGATCGAAGAGGAAGCGCTCGACCGCCGATCGTGCGTCGAGCAGGCGCTGTCCGTACATGCTGTCGCTGACGTCGAGCAACACGGCCAGGCTGACGGGCACGCGTTCGTTGGTGAACTGAGTGATCGCCTGCCGTTCGCCGTCTTCGAAGATCTCGAAGGCTTCTCGCGGCAGCCCGGTCACCAGGTGCCCCTCGCGATCGACGACGGTGGCGGTGACGCTGATGAGGTCGACTCCCGACTGAAAACGGGCGGAGCGATCCTGTGCGATGAGAGCGAGGCTGGCCGCGGCAGATAAGAGGATCGCGCCAAACGCGCTGCGCACGGCCCTATCCTACGCTCAATCGGTCGCTTTATCGACGAGCCAGACGACGAGCACGCCGGCCGCCGTGCCCGCCGCGCTCCAGGTGAAGTCCCGCCAGGACGAGGTGCCCCGGCGGCCATCGCGCAGCTCTTTGCCGGCTGCCGCGCCCAGACCGGCGCCGGTCCCAAGCACCACGCGCCATCGGGTGTCTTTGGTCAGCGGCATGGCGATGACGTAGCCGCCAGCGGCAATGCCCGCACCGGCGCCGAAATGTTTCGCCTTGTCGGCCGCCAGCCACTTGTCATCGGCACCCGCCGCGCGCGGCGCGATGAGCAGGGCGACGATCGCGAAAACGCCAGCCTTGGGAGCGATGCGCACAATGGTCATCACACGTTAGATATCGGCACGAACCTTACGAACCCACGAACCCCACGAACCCCACGAACCCTTACGAACCCCACGAACCGATGAAGTAGTAGACATTCGTCTACCTTGGTAGTAGATTGTCTCCTACCTATGGCCAGAGCTCGCGCACCCGAGTCCCTCGATCTGCTGCAAGGCACCCTCGACATGCTCATCCTTCGCACGTTGCAGTGGGGGCCCCAGCACGGCCATGGCATCAAGGTGGCAATTGGGACGAGCACCGAGGACGTCCTGCAAGTCGATCACGGCTCGCTCTACCCGGCGCTGCATCGGCTCGAAAAAAAAGGCTGGCTCGACTCGGAGTGGAAGCTGACTGAGAACAAGCAGCGGGCGAAGTACTACCGCCTGACGCCGGCCGGCCGGCGGCAGTTGCAGTCGGAACGGACCCGCTGGGCGCGATTTTCACAAGCGATCGCCCGCGTGCTCGGCCCGGCGTAGGGCGTCGCAACTGGCGGGACGTAGCAGTACGTCAGTGTCCGGCTTCAGCCGGACCGTGAGGAGCTGTCATGGCCTGGTTTCGCTGCAAGCCCCGAGCAGAAGACGTCGACGCCGAAATTCAGTTTCACATCAGAGAAGAAGCGCGGCTTCGCGAAGATCGCGGCGAGACTGCCGAACACGCCCACATCAAGGCCCGCCGCGCGTTTGGCAACGTCGCGTTGGCGCGGGAAGACACGCGCGCCGTCTGGACGTGGACCGCGCTCGAGCAACTCCTGCAGGACATCCGGTCCGGGTGCCGGATTCTGACAACGGCGCCGGCACTCAGTGCAGCCGCGGTGCTCCTCATCGCGCTCGTGATCGGCGGGAACACGACCGTGTATTCCATTGCGAACGGATTTATCTCGAAGCCAGCGAAGGGCGTGACAGCCGGCGGACTTGTCACGCTGGGCTGGACCAACGAGCGCGGGAACGTGCAACCCTGCAACAATCCCTCCGCGTATCAAACCATTCAGGAACACAGTCGGACGCTGGAACGCGTCATGGGCTCGACCAGCGGTCGTCACACGCTGAGTCATCGAGTCGGCAGCTACGCCGTGCGGGCTGGCGCCGTCAGCTCCAACTTCTTCGAGGGCCTTGGCGTCGCGATCATCGAGGGGCGGGGATTTCTGGATGACGAACCGGCTGCTGTGATCAGCTACCGAACCTGGGAGAACAATTTTCAGAAAGCCGACGACATCATCGGCACGTCCGTCAGTCTCAGCGGACGTCCGCTCACGATCGTTGGCGTGACGACGCAGGGCTTTGGCGGAGCGACTGTCGCAGAATCGGCGGACCTTTGGGTTCCTCTCGATCGGTCGGCGGAGTATGTCTGCGTGCTGGGCCGGCTCGCCTCTGGTACATCCCTTCAGCAGGCACAGGCAGAATTGTCGGCGTTGTGGCTGCGCCTCCAGAAGTCTGATTCGGCGCTCAATCAACGTTCGCGGCTTGTGGTCGGGCGCTATTCCGCGAACGCAGGGACCGGGAACCTCATCGATCACCGGTCATCACAGTTTCTCGCCGTCTTCTCCGTCGTGACATTGATCACGCTGGTCGTGGTATGCGCGAACGTGGCCAATCTTCTGGTTGCACGGGCCGTGGTCCGCCAGCGCGAGCTGGCCCTCCGGCAATCGCTTGGCGCGTCGCGGGTGCGCATCGTGCGTGCGTTGATGGCCGAGGGCCTGGCCTTGTCGATCGTGTCATGGGCCGCCGCGTGTGCGACCGCCTGGATGCTGACGCGTACGATGAGCGGATATCTTGCGCCGAACTCCCAGGGGGTCAACATCGCCATGCCGGACTTTACGCCGGATTGGTCCGTTCTTGGCTATGCGCTCGTGTTGGCGATGGTCTGCACCATCGCCTGTACTCTCGGTCCTGCAATGAGGGCCTGGCGGCAGCCGCTGCTCCCGCCGTTGAAAGCGGGTGAGCAGGCGGTGATTGCCGGCCGTTCGAAGGTTTCACGAGGGCTCGTTGTCGTTCAAATGGCCTTTTCGGTGCTCCTCGTCGCGTGCGCGGGTCTCGCCTTCCGATCGCTGTTTCTGATCGGCAGCTTCGACTCGGGTTTCGACACTCGGACTTTGCTGCTCGTCACCGTGAATACATCCGGAAGCGTGACCAACCCAGAGTCGAACGCGGCGCTCCTGGATACGTTTCGGACGAGGCTTGCGGCAGTCAACGGCGTGCAGCACGCCAGCGACGCGCGCCGGCCTCCGAGCGAAAACTGGGGCGCCAACCGGGTTCGCATTCCGGGTTCAAGAGACGAGGTGCTCGCAGAGACGACCCACATTGGCCCGAATTATCTCGAAACCATCGGTGTGTCGCTCGTGGCCGGACGCGATCCGACTCGCGATGTGGGAAGCCGCGATGTGCCGGCCGCGATGATCAGCAAGAGTCTCGCCGACCAGGTGTGGCGCGGGCAGTCGCCGATTGGCCGGAGGATGCTCGTGACCGTCCGGGGAAATGAGAGTGAAGTGGAAATTGCCGGCGTCATACCTGATAAGTCCTACAGCGGGTTCCGTCGCGAGCTACGCCCGTTCGTGTTTATGTCGGCGCGTCACAACCCAGCCCCACCTGGAGAGTCCACTCTGTACGTGCGCTACAACGGGAGTCTGGATACGGTCGGTCCTGAGATCGCTCGCGCGCTTCAAGAGGTCGACTCGCGTGCTGCCATCGCGTTCATCAGAACGTGGAATGCGCAGATCGATGCCGCGGTATTTCCCATTCGTATGCTGACGACGCTGCTGACATTGTTTGCTGGCGGCTCGCTGTTCATCGCCGTCATCGGTCAATACGCGGTGGTCTCATTCGACATGCGGCGAAGAATTCGCGAGCTGGGACTCCGCATGGCACTCGGTGCTTCGGCAAAACAAGTGACCACCACCGTGGTTCGCGAAGGGTTCGCGCTGACGATCGCCGGGCTCATCATTGGCTTCGCGCTGAGCCTGGCAGCCGGCCGTATCCTGGGCGGCGCACTTTACGGGATTACTCCGACTGATCCTGTCACGTACGCCGGCGTGTTTGCCCTGCTCTCGGCCGTTTCTTTCGTGGCCTGCTATCTTCCGGCTCGACGCGCCGCGCTGATCGACCCCATGAAAGCGTTAAGGGTTGATTGAACGCTCATGGCATGGTTTCGCCGCAAGCCCCGTGCAGAAGACGTCGATGCCGAAATCCAGTTTCACATCAGAGAAGAAGCGCGCCTCCGCGAAGATCGGGGTGAGACGGCCGAGCACGCGCAAACGAACGCCCGCCGCGCGTTGGGCAACGTCGCGCTGACGAAAGAAGATACGCGCGCCGTCTGGACGTGGTCTGCCTTCGAGCAGCTTCTCCAGGACATTCGGTCGGGCTGCCGCATCCTGACCACGGCGCCTGGGCTGAGCGCCGCGGCGGTCGCGCTCATCGCACTGGTCATCGGCGGCAACACGACCGTCTTTTCCATTGCGCACAGCTTTATTCGAAAGCCTGCGGAAGGCGTCACCGCGACCGGGCTCGTCACGCTCGGCTGGACCAACGAGCGCGGGCACGTCAATCCCTTCAATCAGGATTTCGTCTATCGGCACCTGCTCGAGCACAGCCGCACGCTCGACCAGGTGATCGCAACGTACAGCGATCGCGAAACGTTGAATTTCGGGACGGGCAGTTTCGCTGTTAGCGCGGGGAAGGTCAGTCCTAATTACTTTGAGGCGCTTGGAGTCGGAATCGTAAAGGGCCGCGGCTTTCTGCCATCGCATAGTGACCAGTCCGCCGCCGTGATCAGCCATCGCACGTGGGAAACCCATTTTCAGCGCGCCGACGACGTGATTGGGAAGTCGGTGTCGTTGGGCGGGCGTCCGGTCACGATCGTCGGCGTCGCCGTCCCGGGCTTTCGCGGTGCGACGCTACCGGAAACCGCTGATCTCTGGGTCCCTCTCCCTTTGGCGCCCGGACCAATCGCGATGAGTGGCCGGCTTGCCCCTGGCGTCTCGATTGCTCAGGCGACGGCCGAGCTATCCGCCCTTTGGGCACGCCTTCAGAAGGCGCATCACGAGCTCGATCAGCAGTCGATGTTTGTCATGGTGGCGTACTCGATCAACGCCGGCACCGGAACCCTAATCGACCACCGGTCATCGTTCTTTCTTGCCATTTTCTCCGTCATCACCGCGATTACGCTGCTGATTGTGTGTGCCAACGTAGCAAACCTTCTCGTTGCCCGTGCCGTGGTACGGCAGCGGGAGCTGGCGCTGCGACAGTCTCTCGGTGCGTCGCGTGCGCGCATCGTTCGCGCCCTCATGGCGGAAGGTCTCGCGTTGTCCGTTTTGGCGTGGGGCGCCGCGTGTGCGACGGCCTGGGCGATCGCCAGGACGATGAGTGGTTTTCTCGCGCCGACCTCTCAAGGTCCATCGGTTCCGATGCCCGATTTCACCCCTGATTGGACCGTCCTCGGCTATGCGCTCGTATTGGCGATGCTTTGTCACTGTCGTCTGCACGATTGCGCCGGTCGTGCGCGTCTGGCGGCAGCCTTTGCTGGCGCCCTTGAAATCTGGTGAGCAAACGGTCATCCACGGGCGATCAAAACTGTCGCGCACACTGGTGGTCGTCCAGCTCGCGTTTTCGGTGCTGCTGGTCACCTGTGCCGGGCTTGCGTATCGCTCGTTGTTTCTCGTCGGCGGCTTTGAGTCCGGGTTCGATACGCGATCCCTGTTGCTTGTTTCGGTCAACACCGGCGGCAGCGCCGCAAACGCCCAGACCAATGCTGTCCTCGTCGAGACGCTTCGAACCCGGCTCGGCGGCGTGCCTGGTGTGCAACGTGTGAGTTACGCCACACAACCCCCCAGGGAATTGTGGGGGACCGACGAGGTGCGTATTCCAGGGGCGTCGAACGATCCCGTTCGTGTCGAGACCACCCTTGTCGGTCCGAACTATCTCGAGACACTCGGCGTTCATCTGCTTGCCGGACGAGACCCGTCGCGCGAGGGAAGCGGCCGCACGACGGCTGCGGCGATGATCAGCCAGAACCTGGCGAACGAGCGTTGGCCCGGCCAGTCGCCGATTGGCCGCCGGCTGATCCTCGGCGATCGAGGTCAGCCACAGCTCGAGGTTGATGTCATCGGCGTGATGCCAGACCGTTACTACAGCGGGTTCCGCCGCGCTCCACCGCGCTTCGTGTTTCTGTCGTGGGCCCACGAGCCTGGACCGCCGGGAGAAATTACGCTGTACGTGAAGTTCACGGGCACGTTTGATGCGACCGGTCGGGCGATCGCGCGAGCACTTCAGGAAATCGATCCCGGGACTGCCATTGTCATGATGAGAACGTGGGATATGCAGATCGATTCCGGCATCTGGCCGGTGCGCGCGCTGACCACGCTGCTCATGTTGTTTGCCGGCGGCTCGCTCTTCATTGCCGCGATCGGTCAGTACGCGCTCGTCTCGTTCGACATGCGGCGGCGCGTGCGCGAGCTGGGCCTGCGTATGGCGCTGGGGGCCTCACCTCGGTGGACACCCAAAACCGGCCATTGATGGACACCTGAAAACCGGCCACCACACCACGTAGCGACCGAGACGTTGACGCCGGCGAGGACCGTATGGTCCCTCGTGGGCATGAGCAACGTCTTGGATCACGAGAAGACAGCAGCAAATTCTGGCGCTCGGGCGACTGGGCTGGACGCTCCGGCGCATCGAAGCGGCCACCGGCATCCGTCGCGAGACGGTCAGCGGCTATCTGCGGGCCGCCGGCGTCGCCGTCCGGGGTCGGGGTGGTCAGCCGAAGGAGTGGCCGCCAAAACCGGCCATCACGCCGGAGGTGTCCACCGACCCCGGCCCCTCAAAACCGGCCATCACCGGGACGGTGTCCACCGACCCTGTCTGGCCACCACCTGCACCTGGGCGCGCGCCGAGTGCGAGTGCCTGCGAGCCGTACCGTGAGCTGATTGCGGAGGCGCTCGGCCCGTGGCCGCAACGCGATGGCCATCTGGCAAGACCTCGTTGACGATCACGGATTCCCCGCGCGCTACGCCAGTGTCCGACGGTTTGTGCTGACGCTCCGCGGCGGCACGACCGGCCGACGCCCGCGTGGTGATCACCACCGCCCCCGGGGAAGAAGGCCAAACGGACTATGGCGAGGGACCGATGGTCCGCGACCCGAACACGGGGAAGTACCGCCGCGTGCGCCTCTTCGTGTTCACCCTGGGCTACTCGCGGAAATCCGTGCGGTTGCTCACGTGGCGATCGAGTGCGCAGATCTGGGCCGAGCTCCATGAGCGGGCGTTTCGCCGATTGGGCGGGACGGTCAAGGTCATCGTGCTCGACAACCTCGCCGAAGGCGTGCTCACGCCGGACCTCTACGATCCGGCGCTCAATCCGCTCTATCGCGACGTCCTGGCCCATTACGGCGTGGTCGCGCTGCCGTGCCGGGTGGGCGATCCCGATCGCAAAGGCAAAGTCGAGGCCGGCGTCGGCCACGCGCAGAAGACGCCGTTGAAGGGGCTGCGTTTCGAGACGATCGAGGCGGCGCAGGCGTACTTGGATCGCTGGGAAGACACACTGGGCCGATACGCGCATCCACGGCACGACGAAGCGCCAGGTCGCGGTGATGTTTGCCGAGGAACGGCCGGCGCTCGGCCCGCTCCCCGTAGAACCGTTTCGCTACTACCGCTTCGGCGCCCGCACGGTCCATCTCAACGGCTGCGTCGAAGTCGACGGGGCGTATTACGGCGCGCCGCCCGGATGGCTCGGGCAGTCCGTCCAGGTGCAGTGGAATGACCTCTACGTGCGACTGATGGCGCCCAAGACGGGCACGCTGCTCCGGGAGCATCTGCGCACGCGCCGCGGCTGGTACCAGATCCAGGACGAGGACCGCCCCGCGCGCACGCCGTCCTCGACGCTGGCGCTGCTCGCGCGGGCGACCTCGGCCGGCCCGTCCATCGGCACGGTGTGCACGCACATCCACCAGCACGACGGCGTGCCGGGCTCCGCCGCATCTTGGCGTCCTCGCGCTGGCCAAGAAACACGGCCCCGCCGTCGTCGACGACGCCGCCAAAGCCGCGCTCGAGATCGGCGTGCCGACCTATCGCTTCCTGCGGAAGTACCTCGAACGCCGTCCGCCCGTGCCGCTGACCCTGCGCCAAGTCGACCCGCTCATTCGTCAGCTCACCCTCTATCGCGATCTCATCGATCGCACAACAGGAGACCCGCTATGAATCTCGTCGAGCTCGATCGCGCGCTCCGCCAACTCCGCCTGTCCGGCATGGCGGCCGTCCTGGAAACCCGATTACGCCAGGCCCAGACGGAGAAGGTCACGCCCATCGATCTCGTGTCGATGCTCGTCTCCGACGAGCTGCGGCGGCGACAAGACCGCCTGCTCGAGCGTCGCCATAAACTGGCGCGCTTTCGCGATCCCGATCGCTCGCTCGATACCTTCGATTTCGATTTCAACAAGAAGATGAACCGGGCGCTGATCCACGAGCTGGCGACCGGCCGCTTCATCGCGCAACGGGAAGACGCGCTCTTTCTCGGCCCACCAGGGACGGGGAAAAGTCATCTGGCCCAGGCCATCGGCCACGCCGTGATCCAGCAAGGCTATCGCGTCATCTATCGCGAAGCCCACACGCTCCTCGAGGAACTCGCCGACGCGACGCTCGACGGCACGCGCAAGATCTATCTCGCCGATCTCGCGGCCGTGCCGCTCCTGATCATCGACGATCTGGGCATGCGGAAGCTGCCGCACACGGCGGCGGAAGATCTCCTGGAAATCATCATGCGCCGCTACGAGCGGGCGTCCACACTCTTGACGTCAAACCGACCGGTGGACGATTGGGGGAAGCTGCTCGGCGACACGGCCGCCGTCACCGCGCTCCTCGATCGGCTGCTCCATCACGCGCACGTCCTCAAGTGCGGACCTCGGAGCTGGCGTACCAAGGTCCAGACCGACTTGCGCACCGACGAGGCCACGAAGTAAAACCATGTGTCTCGCGCGGCCACGTGGAAGCGGGACTGACTCTGAGCTGCTGGAGGGGTCAGCGGATCCAAACGACCGCGTAGGAGCCTCGAGGAACGACGATCGGCAAGCCGGCAAGGGTACAGCATCCCCTACGATCGGCTCGATCGTGGACGATGCCGAAGATGGCTGATGCAAATGACAGCCCCATGGAAACCACAAAACGGTTTCCACAGGGCTTTGGAAATCTCGCAAAGAACGCGAGATTCCCACATTCGCACAGCCAAGACTCGTTGTGGTGAAAGAGAGAAGAACAGAAGACCAGAGGACCACGACTCGATCAACAACTGACGGTCTCGGTCGCCACGCCCGTGGTGGCCGGTTTTGAACTGTCGATCGATGGCCGGTTTTCAGGTGTCCACCGAGGGCTCGCTCTTCATTGCCGCGATCGGTCAGTACGCTCTCGTGTCGTTCGACATGCGGCGGCGTGTGCGCGAGCTCGGCTTGCGTATGGCGCTGGGGCCTCATCCAGACAGGTGCTGGCGGCGGTTGTCCGCGAGGGTCTTACGCTGACGATTGTCGGCCTCGTCGTGGGGTTTGCGTTGAGCGTCGCGGTCAGTCGAATTCTTGGCCGGGCGCTCTATGGGATCACCGCGACCGATCCTCTCACATACGCCGGAGTATTTGCGCTGCTCACCGTGGCATCGATGGTGGCGTGTTATCTTCCGGCTCGACGCGCGGCTCGCATTCAGCCGATGAACGCGCTACGAGTTGAGTGAACGGTTCGTAGGTTCGTCAAGTTCGTGGGAATTCGTAGGTTCGTAAGGTTCGGTGAGGTTCGTCCGAACAGGCGACCTGATTCGATGCGAGTGCGAAGCTTGCGCTCTCGCGAACCTAGGAACCCCACGAACTTCACGAACCTACGAACTCCACGAACCTCACGAACCCCACGACCTCACGAACTTCACGAACCCCACGAACCCGCGGTCATCGCGACCGTGCCGCGATCATCTGCAACTCAACCCGGCCACCCTGGTTGAGCGCCGCCACGCCGACAGTTGCACGCGCGGGCGGATCCTTTGGAAAAAACTTGCGGTACACCTTGTTGAACCCGTCGAAGTCCTTGAAATCGACGATGTATGCCGTCGTGGTCACGACATCTCCCAGGTCCATGCCTCCTGCGCGAAGCACTTCGCGAATGTTCGTGAACGCCTGTCGCGTTTCCGCTTCGATCCCACCCGATACCAGCTTCGTCGTGCCGGGGTCGCGTCCGAGAATTCCCGCCAGATACATCGTGTCACCCACCACGATCGCAGGGCTGAACGGCAGGCCCAAGTATGGGAACTGTTTAGGCTGGATGACTCGACGGCCCGACGTTTGTGCCGTGAGAGCGGGATGGGCAAGGAGTCCCGCACAGAACGCCGCGATCACCAGAATCAACCGCATTTTCATAGATCACCTCCAGGCATCGTCCATCGTCCATCGTCGATCGTCCATCGTCGATCGTCCATCGTCCCTAGTCGACCTCGCCGGGTCGATCGGTCACATCTAAACCTGTCTTGAAGGCTGGGTTGCGGTCGGTGCAGACCGTTATACGGCCCTCCCGTCCCACACGTCAATTCGGCTGGTAACTGCCATCACCCAACGCGCTGAACACAGCCTTCAGGGGCCAACTAGCCTCCTTTCGCCACGTCGATGAGGCAGGCCGTCGCCGCTTTCCGCGTTCCGTCCAACCGCGTTCCAGACCAGGAACGCTGCCGGAAGCGAGGAAGGGTGCTCCAAGGAGCACACCCAGACGGGGATCATGAAAGCCGACTTCAATTAATCAGATTTCCGAAAAGCGCGACAGGGAGAACTGCGTCTTACCGCCGAGCAAGCTCGGCTCATTCGGACCTCCATCAGAGATCGTGCAGTCCCGAGGGAATCTCCGTTCACTTCAGTCCCGTCGTCCAGTTCAGGACAAGGTTGATTGGGGGCGGGTTGGCGAGAGCCGTAGAAGATACGTTGAACAGAAAACGCTCTCCCCGGGGCGCCACATCGTACAGCGGGGATGGCACGGTAAATAGCCCGATCGTTTCCTGCACCTTGAACGGACCATCCGTCAACACGGATACGGCGACAAGCGTTTTTGCAGAATCGATGTAGAAAAGCTCCCGTCCGCTGCTACTCCAACGTGGATCCAGTCCGCCCTTGGAGGAAATCTGGTGACGACCTTGTGAAGAATCCGGAAACGACCAGAGACTTCAACCAGACGGCCCGAGTGGTGGGTTGGGGGCTCCCGGCCTGATAAAGATACCTGCGGCCATCGGGCAGGAACTGCGGCCAGCGGAGCCCGATTTGTATAGGGGGGATGGCTCGCGATGAGCGCAGGCGTTCCCCCGGACGCAGGCACCCGATAGAGCTCATCCGCCCGAGCTGAACACAATATCGTTGTGCTGGTTCCAGGCGCCGCCCTGGAAGAGGGTCGACGGCACGTCGCAAAGCACTCGGGGATGTCCACCTGCCACATCGACGGCTTTCAATTTTCCCGACGCAGGTGCGTGGAAGCCGAGGGACTGGCTGTCAGGTGACCAGAACGGGACGGAATCGGCCGCGGTTGACACATCTTCGGTTCCGGGCACAGGCTGCGAGTCGAGCGACCCGATGCGGCGTACAAACAGCATCGCCGGTCCGTTCGGGCGCACGAACGCCGTGAACGCGACGCTCCGGCCGTCGGGAGAAATCGCCATGGAATGAGGACTGGGCATCGGCGGCGTGTCAATCGAGAACCGGATTTGTGCCGGTGCGGGCGCGATCGTTTCGGGCGTCGAGCGCCACAGGAGTGCGGCGGCCACGCCCGCACCAAGTGCCAGGCCGGCTGCAAGACCAGCGAAAAGCTTCCGATTCGATCCAGCATGCGCCGTGAGCGAAGCCTCGTGCGCACTCGGCGAGGTCAAGGCGTCCTGGAGGTCCAGGCCTGCATCGCCCATGTCGTGCAGACGGAGTTTCGGATCTTTCTCGAGACATCGCCGCAGCAGCCTCCGTATCGCCGGCGGCGTCTTGTCCGGAAGCACAGACCAGTCGGGTTCGCGATCCAGAACCGCGGCGAGCGTGTCGGTCACCGTCGCAGCGGCGAACGCGACGCGACCCGTGAGCATCTCGTACAACACGCAGCCAAACGCCCAGATGTCTGCACGCCGATCGACAGGCTTTCCGCGCGCCTGCTCGGGACTCATATAGGCCGGCGTACCGACGACGATACCCTCGTGCGACAGCCCGGACGTTTGAAGAGCGAGATTCGGCCCGCTGGACCGCTTTCGCCAGCCCGAAGTCGAGCACCTTCACGGTGCCTTCCGGCGTGATCTTGATGTTGGCCGGCTTCAGATCGCGGTGAACGACGCCGTGTTCGTGAGCCGTGTCGAGCGCGTCGGCAATCTGCCTGGCGATGTGCAGCGCTTCGGAAACGGGCATGGGCCCCTTCTCGAGTCGCTCGGCCAGCGTGTCGCCTTCGACCAGCTCGAGCACGAGCGCTGGGACACCTGACGCATCTTCGAAACCGTAAATGCCCCCGATATGGGGGTGATTGAGTGAGGCCAGCAGCCGCGCCTCGCGCTGGAACCGCGCGAGCCGCTCGCCGTCCGAGGCAAACGCCACGGGCAGGACCTTAATCGCCACGTCCCGGTCAAGCTTCGGATCGCGGGCGCGATACACCTCACCCATGCCGCCGACGCCGAGCAACGCGGTGACGTGATAGACCCCGATCTGCTTACCGATCAGATCCCCACCGACGCGGCGAATCGCGGAGTCCTGGCTTCCACTCGCGAGGAAATCAGTAGGGACCTCGTCCTCTTTCACACTTCCTACTTCCTACTTCCTACTTCCTACTTCTCACTTTTCACTTTCTCCCGCCGGGTCGATCGGTCACATCTAAACCTGTCTTTGTTACTGGGTTCATCGGTGCAGACGTTATAGGCCCTCCCGTCCCACACGTCAATCCGACTAGATACCGACTGGTACGTCATCACTGAACGCGCTGAGCACGGCCTCCCGCTGGGCCGTCGTTCCCTGCGACTCGATGAGGCAGATCGTCGCCGCTTTACGCGTTTCGTCCAACCGCGTTCCAAATCGGGAACGCCAGCGTTGTGAGGGACGAGATGCAGAACTGGACGATGGGGCTGGCGGTGTTAATCGGCGTCCTGACAGCGCCGACGGCAAAGGCGGAGGTCAACGAAACACTTTCGATACGGGTGCTCGTCGTCAATCAGGCGAAGGTA
The DNA here is from genome assembly GCA_963761975.1 of Vicinamibacterales bacterium. Taxonomy (GTDB): domain Bacteria; phylum Acidobacteriota; class Vicinamibacteria; order Vicinamibacterales; family JAMQPK01; genus JAMQPK01. The sequence goes on along the minus strand of CAVXIR010000004.1, from coordinate 1,626,016 downwards.
CCGGAGGCAACACTACAAGAAGGCGAGCGCCACGCGACGCGCATCTTTTCGGGGGTTGGGATCACGCTCCTGTGGACCAACACCAAACCGGGCGAACCATACTACGAGGCCGCGTCACAAATGAGAATCGTCATCCTCCCGGATTCGCGGACGGAACGGAGTCGCCGACTTGCTATTGCGCATAGCGAGAACATGGCTGCGTATGCGTTCTACAAGCGAATTGTCGACCTCGCGGAGCACAATGGCGCCGATGTCGCCCGGCTTTTGGGACATGTCATCGCGCACGAGATAGGGCATCTGCTGCTGCCCTACGATTCACATTCGTCGCCTGGCGTCATGCGCGCGGAATGGGACCGCGCGCAATTCGAAGACATGGCCAAGGGGCTGCTGACGTTCACGCCCGATCAGGCCGATCTGATTCGAACCCGGGTGCGCGGCATGCTTACCAACTAATCCGGCTACCGGCTACTCACTACCAGCTAAGGGAGTACACGTATCGCCGTCAGCATCTTTCTCGACGCCCGCTGTCAGCTCGATGACGTAATCGCCCGGCGCCAGCGGTGCGAGCGCGAGCTCCGCGGTGCGCCAGCGCGAGCCGTCTGCATCTTCTCGAATCGCCGCCGTAGTTGGAATCGCCATCGGCTTGCCTGCGCGATCGAGGAGCTGTGCGGTTCCGGCCTCGCTCGACGTCGTTGGCACCTCGACGGTGACTCGCTCTGTTCTGCGGAACCGCAGATCGGCCGTCGGCATCGGTTGATTTCCAGTGGTGATGCCGCGCCGGACAAACAGCGCGCCCGTCGTCAGAGGCGCCAACGGCAACGAGATGCGGACGGATTCCAGGGTGGAGAGCGGCGCGGACTTACCCTTCGCCCGAATACGCACTTGATACGCCCCCGCAGAGAGCGTCGCTTTCGAGCCTATCGAGAAACGCACGCTTCGGCTGCCGGGTGCGATGGTCAACGTGTCAGTCGCCACAGTCCGGCCGCTGCCATCGACGAGAGTGACTTCGGCCTGCGCGCCGTCAATCCAGTCGTGCCGCACCGTGGTTGCGGGCACTTCGGCGATGGCGTGGATCGCCGCGGCTCCAGAGGGCAGATATCCTGCTGCCACCTGCACGCGGAGCGGCCGCTCTCTCGAGAAGATCCCGAGCGCAGCCAGCGACTGTTCCATGGCCTTCGCCTGCATGTCGACTGGTTTCACCGCGCCCGCGGCCATGGCTGCCGCTCTGGCCTTCTCGTGATCCACACGAGTGGCCGCGAGATAACCAGTACGCGCGCGCACCCGCACGCCCGGACGCTTCACGCGCACCGTGAGGCGATGGAACTTCCCGTCCATCTCGGTGGTCGAGTAGTAGCCGATGAGATAGTAGGAGCTGACATCCTCGACGATGCGCTGAATGCCGGCATTCAGATTTCCGGTCTGCACGACCGCGATGCCGTCAGTGACGTCGGCCATTGTGCGCAGCGAGTCGTGGCGTGCCGTCAGCCGCCTGCTGTCTTCGACGATATCTACAGAAGGATTCCGGCCGACCCCGGCGACAGGAGAAATGTTCTCGTCGAAGACGACGAGCCCGCGCGGATCCATCGGGTAAAAGGTCGTGTTGCCGGCATTGGCCTGGCGCAGGATGCTGAGGAACCGCGACTGGTTGTGAAGCATGCTGAGCTCAAGCCGCTCCTGCTCGCACTTTTGGGCAAGGTCGGCGTAGGAGTCCGATCCTCTGCCCGTTACTGTCGTACCCAGGCGCCCCGTACGTGGATCTCTCCCGACTGGCGCTACGGGTGGCGGAGGATTGTCCGTCGGTCGTCGCAGCGTGGGATCCTCTTCGTAGAGCCGCCACCCCTGACTGATGGCGATGACGGCCTTTCGCTCTTCGCGGACGAAGCGCAGGTATTGCACGAGCTGCTCGAGCGCGTCGAGCGTCCGCACTTCGCGCCGACGCAGAATCATCTCCTGTGCAAGACCCTGGTCCGACACCGTGCCGTCGCGGCCTCTGGCGACGCCCGGATAGCACAACGCGTAGTCAGTTTCCTCGGGATCCGGCTTGAGCCGGAAGTCGCGCTGCCCCCAGGCGGTTTTGATGAGCTCTTCGATTGACGTCGTGCGGCGCCTGAACGTGAGATCGCGCGCCTCCATGCCGGGCGTCATAATGGCGATGAGATCGTCGCCGCCGATCATCTGATTCAAACCCTGGAACAGTGGGCCCTTGACGTTGAGCGAGGGCCCAAACTCGACGTGTTCGGTATCCAGAAACAACACGAAGAGGCGTGCGCGGATGTCTTGAGCCGCTTCGCGTGATTCGGTCAGCGTCGCCGGTTCGCGGCGCCCTTCCTGCGATCGCGCGCCGCGCACCACGACGTGCTCAAAGCGATCGATCTTCTGAAGAACGCCCTCGTCCAGGATCTCGATATCCTCCGGCAAGAGGTCCGGTACCGGTTTTCCATCGGCCGTGGGATACATGTCGACGCGGATGTAATTGACTTCGGTGCGGAAGGGTTCGAGCTGCGCAGGTGCCGGCTCCTGTGCCGAAAGGGCGAGCGACACCGCCACGAGACCGCTCGCAAGAATCGGCCAGCGCGACATGCGCATGATGAGTCAGTGTAGCCGAATCTCAACGAATATCGATCGATCCAGAGCCGGTTCTAACGCGCACGGAATTGCCGCCGCCGCGTACGGTCCCCTGGACGCGATTCCTCCGGAGGCGGCCCTGCATGGTGATCGGCTGCGCCGTGCTGATCGACCCGGACCCGGTGGTGGCGTCGAGGGTATACGCCGCGTCGGTCGGCAGTTGAAGCACCACACTTCCAGACCCGGTCTGGACGCTGACGTCTGCGCGGGTGATCTGCGTGACATCGACGTTGCCGCTCCCGGTCTGTGCGTGCACCTCGCCGCCGACGGAAGCCACACGGATGCTGCCGCTGCCGGTTTGGGCGTTGAGGCTGCCGCCGGTGCGCTCGATGCGGATGTTGCCCGATCCGGTCCGCGCGCGGATGGCGCCATTCACGCTGCCGATCGACTGATCGCCCGAGCCGGTGCTCGCATTCACCTGGGTATTGGCCGGCACGACCAGCTCGTAGCTGATGCTGACGTTGTTATAGAGATTGTCACCGCGGGTGTCGCCGATGGCGATGACGTTGCCGTTCTGTACGATGGGCGGGGCGGCTTCGATGCGGCGAACCCGCTCGGCTGGGCTTTCAGGGTTCTCCCACGACTGGCTCGCGCTGATGCGGCCAATCACCTGGACGCGATCGCCGGTGCCAGTCCGTATCAGAATATCGCCCGAACCCGTCCGCACGGTCAGATCGACGGGTCCGTTCACGTTCAGCGTGCGATCGAATGAGCCGCGCGCCCGTTCGGCCTGGGCGGCAATGTCGACGCCAATGCAGCCGGTGAGGGCGATCAGCCAAAGGGCCAGGAACGGGAATCGCCGCACAGTAGTCATGTCAGCCTCCACAAATTCAGTCGTTGGGTATACGGACGGAGCCGTCGACAAGTTGCGATGAGTTTTGACGATGTCGCGGGTCTCGCCGTTGTCCATCTTGACATAAAAACTACACATGTAGTAGATATGAGGACACGCATAGGAGTTCCGATGGGTGCGCCGAAGCTGACCAGACTGGAAATGCGAATCATGGAAGCCCTTTGGGTGAATGGGCCGGCGTCGGTTCGCGAAATCCAGGAGTCATTCGACGAAAAGGACCGCCCAGCATATACGACGGTCCAGACCTTGGTGTACCGGCTGGAAGCCAAGAAAGCCGTGCGGCGTGTCAAGAAGATCGGCAACGCGCACATCTTCGAGGCCGTCATTACCCGTGCCGGCGCCGAGCACCGGCTCATCGACGATTTCCTGGGTTTTTTTGGCGGACGAATGCAGCCGGTCATGGCCCGCCTCATCGAGACCGGGCGCCTCACCTTGGACGAGGTGAAGGAGGCCGAGCAGCTGCTCAAGGAATTGGAGAAGAAAGATGGGCGCAATCGCTAGCCACCTCTGGCAATCGACACTTGTTGCCGCAGTCGCCGCGGCGCTCGCATGGCTGCTCAGGCAGAACCGCGCATCGGTGCGCTACTGGATCTGGTTTACGGCTTCGATGAAGTTTCTCCTGCCGTTTGCCGCGTTGAGCGCAGTCGCGAGTGCGCTCCCGCGGCCCGACTGGGCAATGCCGGGCCATGAAGCCGTAGCGGCGATGACGGTGGTGTTCAGGTTGGCCGACCTCGAGGTCGGCGGCGCTGCTGAATTTGCCTGGTGGCCGATCTGGGCCGTGTCGCTTGCCGGAACATGCCTTGTGCTCGCGAGATGGTGCTGGGAATGGAACCGGGTGACGGCCATCGCGCGCGCCGCGGAGCCAGTCACCGAAGGACCGGTGCATGATGCGCTGAGACGCCTCGAGCGTGCGAACGGCATCCAGTCGCCCACGACGATCGTGTTGTCGCCTCACAACCTCGAGCCCGGTGTCGTCGGCATTCGCAGGCCGGTACTCCTTTGGCCCCGCCATCTTGCCGACGGTCTGCACCGCGATCACATCGAGTCGATCGTCGCGCACGAGCTGTCGCACGTCATGCGCCGCGACAACCTGCTCGCCCTCGTGCACTTGGTGGTGAGTGCGGCGTTCTGGTTCCATCCGCTGGTCTGGTGGATCGGCGCGCGCCTGGTCGAAGAGCGCGAGCGCGCCTGCGACGAGCAGGTGGTCGCATGTGGGCAGAGGCCGGCGACATACGCCGCCGGCATCCTCAAGACGTGCGAGCGCTGCGTCGCGTCTCCGCTCGTGAATGTTCCGGGCATCGGCGGGGGAGACTTGAAGAAGCGCATCATGCGCATCATGCGGAACGAGGCGATCGCGCCGCTCGGGCGGGCAAAGACCATCGCGTTGGCGCTCGCTGCGCTGGCGGTGGTTCTGGCGCCCGTCGCGGTGGGCTTTTCCTCGGCCTCACCACGTGCAGACGCCGCCGCCGATGCCGCACAGAACGACGCCGCCGGCCAGCCCGTTCGACCTGGCGGCGATGTCAAGCCGCCGAGACTGAAGAAAGAAGTGAAGCCGCAATACTCGGAACGCGCCAAACAAGAAAAGATTCAGGGCGAAGTTTTGATGGAGTGCGTGGTCAAGGCGGACGGAACGGTCGGCGATATCACGGTCATCAAATCGCTCGATCCGGATCTCGATCAGGCGGCGATTGACGCCGCGAAGCGGTGGGAGTTCGAACCTGGGACACGAAACGGGAAACCGGTCGCTGTCATCGTCACGATTGCGATCGCATTTACCCTGAAATAAATGGCGTGTTACGGCAAAACGGTAAACGGTGAACGGCAAACAGTAAAGGCCTGAGCTGAAGCCGGTCCGGGTTTCGCATATATCAGCAAGGAGATAGTTGATGCGAAACCGTTCTCTACTCAGGCTCGGCCTGTTGTTGCTTCTTGCGGTGCTGGCGCTGCCCAATCGCGTTGCGGCCGACGACGACTCCGTTCCTTTGCGTTCACTTACGCAGGCCGCGATGCGGTTGCCCGCAGAGACCCCGAACAACAACGTTCTGTTTCAAAATGGTCGAAGACGGGATTCACTTGCGAACGGCATGTTGATCGGCGCCGGAATCGGTGCCGTGGTTGGCATGCTGGTGGTTCCACAGGCCATGTGCGGCTCGAACGATAGCGAGTGCACGACGATCGTGCGCGTGGTCGTCGGGTTGCCGTCGATCGCGGGTGGCCTTGGAATTGGTGCGCTCGTGGATGGGTTGCACAAGCAGAATGCGCGGCCTGCCGGCGTCGCCTTCAACGTGAAGTGGTAGGGGTCCGTGGCCCAGGGCTTTAGCCCTGGCATACTCTACGCCGCGTTTCTCACGCAAAACGCTTCAATCACGATCGCGTCAGGATCGACGAAGCTGACGCCGGCGCGGTACTTCACCATCGAGTGCGCAAGCTCAACGGTCGACCAGGCCACGAGCGCGCGGAATCGCTTCTCGGCTTTTTCATCAATCAAGGTCAGCAGAACGCTCTGCCGTGGTTGAACGCGCGCGGGCATGACGAGCTGTGCGCCGGTGATCGACAGGTTGACCAGCCGGCTGCGCTCGCCGTCGACCACCACTACCATATCGGCTTTCATCGCAAACCGTTTCGCCCCCCGCGTGCCGCAGCCATCGAGCGGCTGCGACGCGGCGTGCAGCGCGATCTCCTGCTGCGTGAGGAGGACGGGAAGGTTGCCTTCGTCTTCACACAACACACGGACGTCGACCCCCTTGTGCTCTCTGAGGCGCGAGACGATGATCGCGCCGCGTGCCGTCTTGACGACGGATGAGTCGAGCGCCAGGACCTTCGGCGGATTCTCCAGAATCAGCTTGAGCGCATCGAGCGCTTCGGATTCGGAGAATACGGCGATGCTCTGGTCGTGCTCGAGCCGGCGGCGAAGGGCCGCGGCGTGAGCGGAACCGGCGATCACGAAAGCGGTCTTGTGCGCAGAGGGGTTCAGCACATGATTCTCCGGCCCGCGCTTCAGCAATCCTTCTGCCGACGGAAGCGATCGCGTAACTAATACTCGAATCGAGGGTTAGCGAGCCACGGTGAACGTCCTGCATGCGCGGATTTGCTGATTTCAGCACACGGGGCAAAGACGTGCTCGCTCGAAGTTCTTCTCCGTCCTGAAGATATCCTGCATTTGTGTCGTTCTGAGACATGTGTCCCAATAAGATCACCACATGACTGAATTCGTCGGGCGTCAGACCTTCGGTGTTTTACAGGACGGCACTGCGATCGAGCTCATCACGATTCGCAGTGCCGCGGGTCTCGAGCTCAGCGTCATGAATTACGGATGCATCATCGTCTCATTGCGTGTGCCCGATTCGCTCGGCCGACTGCAGAATGTCGTGCTCGGGTACGAGCAGCTCCAGCCCTACCTTGAATCGTCGCCGTATTTCGGCGCCCTGGTCGGCCGTTACGCGAATCGCATCGCGAATGCGAGGTTCTCGATCGACGGCCGAGTGCACCTCGTGTCAGCAAACGAAGGGCCGAACCATGTGCATGGCGGGTTCAAGGGATTCGACAAACACGTATGGGAAGCTGAAACGGCCGATCGAGGCAACGCGGTTGTGTTTCGCAGGAGCAGCGCCGACGGCGAAGAAGGCTTTCCGGGCAGACTCGAGGTCGAGGTGACCTACGCCATCGGCGATCGCAATGACGTGTGGATGACGTGTGAAGCCGAGACGGATGCACCGACGCATGTGAATCTCACCCAACACTCTTACTTCAATTTAAGCGGCAATGGCGATGTGCTGAGTCACTGGCTGTCGATTAACGCCAATATGTACTTGCCGATGGACCCGCATCGCATTCCGACTGGTGAGCTCGCGCCGGTCGCCAATACGCCGTTTGATTTTCAGGAACGGTCTGAAATCGGCGCCCGCCTCGGCGCCGCGCACGAGCAGCTGCAGATCGGCGGCGGATACGATCACACGTTCGTCTTGAACCGCGTCGAAGGCGATTTCACGCCGGCGGCACGCGTGTTCGATCCGTCGAGCGGTCGGTACGCTCGAGATCAGTACGACCGAGCCAGGAGTGCAGCTCTACTCGGGCCAGGTGGTCGGGCACCGCGGCCTGTGCCTGGAGCCGCAGCATTTCCCCAACTCGCCAAATCGGCCCGAGTTTCCGTCCACATTGTTGCGTCCCGGGCAGCGCTACCGGTCGGCGACGCGATACACTTTCAGGTGAGCCATGCGAGTACGCGTTTCACACCTTAGAGATCGCAAGCAGCGGCGCGAGAAGTTCGCCGTGCTCACGGCGTACGACGCCACGATTGCGAGGCTTCTCGAACGGGCGGGCGTTGACGTGCTGCTCGTCGGCGATTCAGTCGCAACGGCGGTGCTCGGCTACGACACGACGCTGCCCGTGACGCTCGACGTGATGATCCACCATGCCGCGGCAGTCGTGCGCGGCACCGAGCGTGCACTGGTCATCGCCGACATGCCGTTTCTGACCTATCAGGTGACGCCGTCGGAGGCGGTACGGAATGCCGGCCGGCTTTTGAAGGATGCGGGTGCCGCCGCGGTGAAGGTCGAAGGCGGCAGCTCCGTGACCGAAGTGGTCCGGCGGCTCGTCGATGTCGGGATACCTGTGATGGGCCATCTCGGCGTAACTCCGCAGTCGGTCAACCAGCAGAGCGGGTACCGGCAGCGCGGCGCCAATCCGCACGACGCTGAGATCATTTTCAACGACGCGCTCGCGCTGCAGGGCGCAGGGGCGTTCGCTGTCGTGCTCGAATCGATACCGTCCGATCTCGCCGCGCGTGTCACGGCAGCGCTCGACGTGCCGACCATCGGCATCGGCGCGGGCCCGGATTGCGACGGTCAGGTGCTGGTGAGCTCCGATCTGCTCGGCCTGCACGATAAAGTGCCGCCGTTTGCGAAGAAATACGCCGACCTTGCCGACATCATCGTCGGTGCGGCGCGGGAGTTCATCGAGGACGTGCGCGCTGGAAACTCGATTGCGCCCACCCGCACGCCGCAGGTCGGATCCGGTGAGCCCTCGCCATAGCGGCTCACCCGTGGCGCTGGAACTGATTGAGACGATCGATGCGCTGCGCGAACGCCTGCCGCGCCGGAGCGCGGGACGCGAAGGCGCGCGAACTCGGTCGCTCGTGCCCACCATGGGCGCCCTGCATGACGGACATGCCTCATTGATCAGACAGGCGCGCCGCGACAGCGATGTAGTCGTCGTTTCGATCTTCGTCAATCCTTTGCAGTTCAACAATCAGGACGATCTGGCGCGCTATCCGCGGACGATCGACGCCGACGTGGGACTGTGCCGGGCCCTTGGCGTCGATGTCGTGTTCGCGCCGGCTGCGGTTGAGGTCTATCCTCAACCGCTCGAGTGCAGCGTCGACGTCGGCCGCCTGGCCGACCATCTCTGCGGGAAATTTCGTCCAGGGCACTTCCGCGGCGTCGCAACCGTGGTGTTGAAGTTGTTTGAGATGGTGCAGCCGGACCGCGCCTATTTCGGCGAAAAGGATGCACAACAGCTCGCCATCATCAGGCGGCTCGTCGCCGACTTCAATCTGCCCGTCACGATCGTCGAGGTTCCGACGGTGCGCGAAGCCGATGGTCTTGCCATGAGCTCGCGCAATCGGCATCTGAGTGCCGACGAGCGCACGCTCGCGACAGCCTTGTTTCGCGCGCTTGTCGAAGCCAAGGAGCAGATAGCCCGCGGCCAGAAAAGGGCAGACGACATCAAAGCTGCCGCGACCAAATGGATTCCGCCGGATCCGAGGGTCAGGCTCGAGTATCTCGAAATCGTCGACCCGGCATCGCTGCAGCCTGTCGGAGAAGTGGAAGGCCCTGTACGGGTGGCAGGTGCGATGTGGGTCGGAAACACGCGGCTGATCGACAACCTGCTCGCGTGAGCCGAACCGAACCTACGAACCCACGAACCTACGAACCTACGAACCCTACGAACCGACGAACCCACGAACCCACGAACACTACGAACCCTACGAACCCCACGAACCCCACGAACCCCACGAACCCCACGAACCCTATAATGTGCCGATGGTTTCGACGCTTCGGACCGCAAGTTTCGCCGAGGCGCCCGAGCTCGCGCGCATCATCAACGACGCCTTCATCGTCGAAGCGTTCTTCAAGATCGGCGACCGCACGAGCGCCGACGAGCTGGTCGAACTGATGAACGACGGCGGCGAGTTTCTCGCGGTCGACGATCAAGAAGGCAGAATGGCTGGTTGCGTGTATCTGAAGTGCGGCGGCGACCGCGCGTACTTCGGAATGCTGTCGATCGATCCGTCGAAGCAGCGACGGGGTCTGGGCCGGTTGCTCATCGAGGCGGTCGAAGTGCGCGCTCGCGAGCGCGGTTGCCGCTTCATGGACATCCACATCGTCGATTTGCGCGAAGAACTCCCCGCGTACTATCGCCGGCTTGGATACGTCGAACAGGGCACGCTGCCGTTTTCGGAACCCGAGCGCGCGAGCCGTCCGTGCCACTTCATCGTGATGACGAAGCCGCTGGATGACTGAAATCGCGACACCCCACGCTGCTGGCAGATGCTTTGCTGGTTATATCGTCATGAGGGTTCGAATCACCCGCGAGCCCAGGGGCACAGTCGACGGGATGTCCCTACATTATTACCACGCGGGAGAGGCCTACGACATGACGGCGCAGCTGGCCGAATACCTCGTTGCCGAGGGATTTGCCCTCATCGAGATGCGCCTGCGACAGCGCTCGACGCGGACCCGCCCGACTGATCGTCGCCGGCGGCCAACGAGGGGCTGACGACCCCGCTCATGCTGCCAACGTGCAGGCAGCAACGCATCCAACCCGACACCTTTGTTCGAATTCGGTCTTGTAAACGTTGTACTCGGGCGGGAGAATGTGTGCCATGAGAACAGCGTGCATACTCGCCGGGGCCTGATTGTCATGGGGTCTTCGGCGGCGTGGGCACAAAGCTCGCCGGCTGCAGCCCGCGGCAGCGTCAAGATTGACTACGATCAGCACGTCAAGCCCATCCTTTCGGCCAAGTGTTTCAGCTGTCACGGTGCAAAGCAGCAGCAGTCGGGCCTGCGGCTCGACCGTCGCCAGCCCGCGTTGCGAGGTGGCGACTATGGTCCGGTCATCACCCCTGGCAACAGCGCCGAGAGCAAACTCATTCTGCGTGTCGTAGGGTCGGAGGCGGGTCTCCAGATGCCCCCAACGGGTGCGCTCGAGGACGACGAGATCGCCGTGCTCAGAGCGTGGATCGACCAGGGCGCCGACATGCCTGGGCGCGCCGACACCGAGGTCGAGATCAAGCGTCCGACCGATCCGAAGGTGCAGGCGTTTCTCAACACGATTCACGCGTACGACGCTCGCGCGTTTGCGACTGCGCTGTCTGCCGACACCGCGATGGCGCGCGCGGCCGATGCAGCCGGCTCGACCCCGCTGATGCACGCGGCATACGCAGGTACGGTCGAGATGATGGCCGCACTCATCGATGCGGGCGCAGACGTCAACGCTGCGAACGATCGTCGCGCGACGGCTCTGCACTGGTCCATCACCGATCCGGCGAAGATCAGGCTGCTGCTGTTGAAGGGTGCGAACATCAATGCGAAGACGGTCGACGGCCGCACGCCTCTTCATCTGGCGGCGACGTTGCCGGCCGGCACTCCGATCGTCGGGATGCTGCTGGAAGCCGGCGCTGATTTACACGCGCGCTCCATCGTCGGTGCAACGCCGCTCCTTGCAGGTGTGGCTTCAAGCCTCGAGACAACCAAGCTGCTTCTGGCGAAGGGTGCCGATCCTAACGCGCGAAATGGGTTGGGCGTGACACCGCTGATGAATGCGGCTCTGCTCGGCGGTCCTGAAGCGGTGTCGTTGCTGCTCGACGCCGGTGCCGATGCGACTATTCGGACCAAGCGCGGGGAAACCGCGCTGGCCAACGCGGCGAATCGGGGCGACCTGACATCGGTGAAGCTGCTCCTCGACAAGGGTGCTGATGCGCGAAACGTCGACTATCGTGGTTACACGCCGCTGATGCACGCGGCGTATGCCGATGATGGGAGGCCGGAGCTGATTCAGCTGCTGCTCTCGAAAGGCGCCGACGTGCGCGCGGTCGGCAAGGGAGATACGGCTGGGGAGACGGCCGTTACGATCGCGGCAAAACGCGGCGACAGCGAAATCCTCCGGATACTTCGCGACGCGTTAAACAAATAATTCCGGCTTCTAAGGAGCATTTCACATGCGCATCGTCACTGCGGTATTGGCGCTCATGGTGACGGTCCCGGGTATTGTCGCCGCTCAGGACCCGTCTGCAGACGTGCTCAAGCGGGCGGCACAACAAGGTCTCGCGCTGCTGGAATCGACCAGCCCGACGTTCATCCAGAGGGGTGGGTGTAATTCGTGTCACAACCAGAAGCTCGCCGCAGCAGCGCAGGCGTTCGCGCGAGAGCGCGGCATTCAGACCGGCGCCACGATCGCCCAGTTGAACGATGAACTTTCCGATGCGACGACCGAGCGGTTTATCGAGTACGCCCAGGGCGGCGGCGCAGGTACCAGCGGTCTTGGTTACGAGCTGTTTGCCCGGATGGCTGCACGGGAGCCCGCCGACGAGCGCGTGCAGGCGCAGCTTTATTACCTGAGATCGATGCAACGTGTCGACGGAAGCTGGCGAGCCGGCGGCAACCGGCCTCCGCTCACGTTCGACGATTTCACGACCACCGCGTTCATTCTGAATGCGCTGAACACCTACGCGCTTCCGGCACATGCTTCAGATACGAGGCAGCGGGTCGAGCGCGCGCGTGGGTGGCTTCTGCAGTCGAATCCGCAGACCACACAGGAGCGTGCGTTCAGACTGATGGGACTTGCCTGGTCGAAAGCCGATCGCGCCTCGCTCGATAAAGCTGCCGCCGACCTGCAATCGCAGCAACGGAAAGATGGAGGCTGGTCGCAGCTCGACTCGATGCCGACCGACGCGTACGCAACCGGAATGGCGTTGTATGCGATGTATCAGGCGGGCGTGTCCACAAAGGATGCCGCGTATCAGTCGGGACTGCGCTTCCTGCTGCGAACACAGGCAACTGATGGCACCTGGCATGTGAAAACGCGAGCGCTGCCGATTCAACCGTACTTCGAGACTGGTTACCCGTACGATCACGACCAATGGATCTCTGCGGCCGGTGCCGCGTATGCGACGATGGCCATTACCGCCGCCATCGAAGCGCCGCGCGCTGCGGCTCGATAGCCACAGGTTTCCGGGTTCCTGTTCCTTCTATTCTTTCTCAAACCTCACCGCATAAATCGGCGGCAGATTCGACGACACCGTCGTCCATGAATCGCCGCTGTTCTCGCTGACCCACAGCGAGCCGGTCGTCGATCCAAACGCCAGGCGTGTGCCGGTTTCGTCGACGTCGAGCGCGTGACGGAACACGAGATCGTAGGCGTGCTGCTGCGGCAGGCCGCGCGTCAGCGTCTCGAACGTTTTGCCGCCATCGCTCGTGCGGTTCACCACGACGCACCCGCCGGCAGGGTAGCGCTTTTCGTCTTTCACGGCCGGCACGAACCACGCCGTGTCCGCGTCCTGCGGATGCACCGCAACCGGAAAGCCGAACGTCGACGGCTTGACGTCTGTAATTTCCCTCCACGTGGCGGCGCAGTCGGTCGATCGGAAGATGCCGTTGTGGTGCTGCACCCACATCACGTCGGGATTGGCCGCGCATTGCGCAACCAGGTGCGGGTCCTGAATGTTCGGATCGAACTGGCGTTCGGGCGGCATGAACTCAGCGCGCATACCGGTGCCCGCGATGTCCCACGTGTTCCCTTCATCTCTTGTGCGCCACACGCCGCCGCAGGAGATGCCGACGAGCACATGGCGAGCGTCGCGCGGATCGACGCACACCGAATGAATACCCGGATGATCGGCCCCGCCTCCAAACCACTCTTCGCGGCGCGGATCGTCCCACAACGGCCGGTTGAGCTCCCACGAGTCGCCGCCGTCATCGGAACGGAACAGGCCGCCCGGCAGCGTGCCGCACCAGATGACGCCGGGTTGACTCGTTCCGCCTGGCGCAAGCGCCCAGACGAGCTTGAGCGACCAGTCTGCCGGCGTACCTTCGGCCGGCGGGGTCTTCGGCACGTAGTCCGCTGGTTTTTCCGGATACTTCGGCGATGCGATCTCCTGCCAGGTCGCGCCCTGGTCCTGCGATCGATGCAGCTTCACGCCGAAATGCCCGTGATTGAGCGCGGCGAGGAGCGATCCGCTGCGCGGGTCGTGCATCACGAGCGTGACGTTATCGCCGAGAAAATTCGCGTGGGTGATGGCCCACCCGTTCTGGCCGCGCTCGAGTGTGAAAAGGCCCTTTCGCGTAGCGACGTGACAGCGTTTGCTCATTGTGGATTCTCAATTGTTATTTTCGATTTGGATTCTCTCGATTCATTGAGATTCCCGAATCTGCGAATCTACCAATCTGCGAATCTGCGAATTCCCCAGTCCCTCCCGACAGCGCCTGAACCAGATCGACCGTTGCGTCCTCCGGCACCTCATCGGTGAGTCCCCGACGGTCGCGCACCTGCCGGCCGTCGATGAAGATCGCCATGTGTTTGCGAAGGCAGCCCTGGTCGTCCAGTACGTAACCACGCGCGCGCTCGTTTTCAGCGAAGTAGCCTTCGAGGACATCGCGCAGCGTACGGCCGGCAATCTCACGCACGGGACACTGAACGTGACGCTGGATGCTCTCGGTGAACCTGACGGTGGCCACCCCAAAATTATTCCCAATGTCGGCGAATTTCGTACGTACGCACATTTCGAATATATAGTGTCGGATTTGATACCGACGGGGTGGGTTCCTAAGGAACCAGAACCCCCAGGAACCGGAACCTCAAGGAACCGGAACGCGGAACCCTAGGAACCCAAGCGGAGGCAGAGAATGCTTCGACCGAAAGAGTGCGCCCATGCCTGCCCGATCGAAACGACCCTCGACGTGCTGGGCGGTAAGTGGAAGGGGATGGTGCTGCACCGTCTCCTGCACGGGACGCTCCGCTTCAACGAGCTCAGGCGGTTGCTCCCGCACGTGACGCAGCGCATGCTCACGCGGCAGCTCCGCGAGCTCGAGCGCGATGGTGTCATTCGCCGCAAGGTGTTTGCCGAAGTGCCGCCGCGCGTCGAATACAGCTTGACGCCGTTCGGCCTCAGCCTGAAGCCCATCCTCTTGATGATGGAAGACTGGGGTCAGCAGTATCAGCACAAGGTCAACCAGTTCCAGCGGCACGCATGAGCGCACCACTCGCACCCCAGGCACTCAATTCGGATGCCCTGGTCGTCTTCGGGGTGACCGGCGATCTGGCGTACAAGAAGATCTTTCCCGCCCTGCAGTCGCTCGTGAGGCGCCGTCAGCTCGAGGTGCCGATTATCGGCGTCGGGCGGACGCCGATGAGCCGCGAGCAGCTGGTCGAGCGCGTCCGCAGCAGCGTGGCCGCGCGCGGGCCGATCGACGAAGAGGCCTTCTCACGGCTCGCCTCATTGCTGCATTACGTGTCGGGCGACTACAACAACCTCGAGACCTTTACGAGCATCAGACAAGCGCTCGGCAGTGCCGCGCGGCCGATCTTCTATCTCGCGATTCCGCCGAGCGCGTTTCCGATGACCGTCGAGCACCTGTCGCGTGCCGGCTGCACGGCGGGCGCGCGCGTGGTCATCGAAAAACCCTTCGGCCGCGACCTCGAGTCGGCACGCGCGCTCAATGCCACCCTGAGTCATGCCTTTGCCGAAGAGGCGATCTTCCGAATCGATCACTATCTCGGCAAGGAAGCGGTGCAGAACATCCTGTACTTCCGGTTTGCGAACGCGTTCCTCGAGCCCATCTGGAACCGGCACTATGTCGAGAGCGTGCATATCACGATGGCCGAGTCGTTCGGTGTCGAGGGGCGAGGCGGTTTCTACGAGGAAACCGGCGTCATCCGCGACGTCGTGCAGAACCATCTGCTGCAGATCGTCGGCTACCTCGCGATGGAGCCGCCTTCGTCAGCCTGGCAGGAGGCGCTGCGCGACGAGCAGGCCAAGGTGCTGCGCACCGTCCGCCCCTTATCGCCGGCCGAGGTCGTGCTCGGCCAGTTCCGCGGCTATCGCGATGAGCCCGGTGTCAGCAAGAGCTCGAACGTCCCGACCTATGCCGCGCTGGATCTCTTCGTCGATTCGTGGAGATGGCAGGGGGTGCCGTTTCACGTCACGGCGGGAAAGTGCCTGAACGTGACGCGCACCGAGGTGATCGTCAAGCTGAAGCCTGCGCCTGCGGTCGTGTTTCGCGAGCCGGGACTGCCCGACGCCAATCGTGTGCGCTTTACGCTGTCGCCGCAGGTGAGCATCGCGCTGGGTGCGCGTGCGAAGCGTCCCGGAGACGGCATGTTCGGTGAGCCTGTCGAGCTGGCGGTCGTCGAAAACGATACGGCCGGCCGGCTCGATGCGTACGAGCGGCTCATCGGCGATGCCATGGAGGGCGACCCCACGCTGTTCGCGCGACAGGATTCTGTCGAGGCGGCGTGGGCGATCGTCGATCCGGTGCTCGAACGGAAACAGGAGGAGTTGCCACCCTTGTTCGTTTACGAGTGCGGCAGCGTCGGGCCGGCCGAAGCGAGCCGTCTTGATGGTGGCGGATGGGCTTAAATGATTGGTAGATTGGTAGATTGATCCAGATTGATGGATTCGCCGGATTGTCGGTAACAGGTGATGGATCGACCGACGGTTCTTGTCGATGACATCCCGGCGCTTCAGCAGGTTCTCTCGAACGAGCTCCTGTCTCGCTCCGCAGATGCGATCACTCGTCGCGGCAGATTCGTTTTGGCGTTACCCGGCGGATCGGTGGCGTCAACATTCTTCCCCGGGCTCGCCCGACTGGCTATCGATTGGTCGCGCGTCGATCTGTTCTGGATCGACGAGCGGGCTGTTCCGCCGGACCATCCCGATTCAAACTACGGCCTGGCGTCGAGGTTGTTGCTGCACTCCCCGGGCGTGACGACGTCTCGCGTGCATCGGATGCGGGGGGAGCTTGCGGATCTCGAAGAGGCGGCGCAGGGTGCGTCAGATGAGTTGACGATGCTGGCGGGCAATCCGCCGCAGCTCGATCTTGCGCTCGTCGGCGTCGGCGAAGATGGCCACGTCGCGTCCATCTTTGCAGGTGGCACAGGGCTTCAGCCCTGTCCTCGACCCGTGATGGCGATCTACGACGCACCTAAACCTCCGACGCGACGTCTGACGATGACGCTGGACGTCATCGCGAGCGCCGGCCGAGTCATCGTCGCCGGCTTCGGGCCGACGAAGGCTCACGTCATTTACGATGCGTTGCACGGCGAGGGCGCGGCGACGCCGGTTGGGACGCTTCTGCGTCGAGCCGCGTCGTCGATTGTGCTGATCGATCACCCTTCCTCGCATTAAGATAGGCCAGAGCCGCGAGCGGCGCGGGGCAATGGGGCCCCGCAAGCGAGCGGCGAGGAGCGGGTGTTGGGGCCCCGCGACTAAACATGTACAAACTTCTTTGGACACTCACCCTGACCGCTGCGCTCGTCTCCTGCGGCGGACCACCCGAACCGGCACAACCAGCGGCTCAGCCTGCTGCACCCCCACCTGCCGCGTCACCGGCGCCGGCGTCACAACCGCCGGCCGTAAAGGCACCATGGACCGTGTCGGATATGCGCACGCCAGAGAGCGTGTACCTCGACGAGGGATCCGGCTACCTGTACGTGTCGCAGATCGATGGCCAGCCGAATCAGAAAGACGGCAAGGGACGCATCTCGAAGCTCGGCCTCGATGGCACGGTGGTGACGGCTGACTGGTTTACGGCGCTTCACGCCCCGAAAGGGCTGCGCAGTTTCGGCGGCACGTTGTGGGTGGCCGACATGGACGAGGTAGTGGGCATCGACATCGCCACGGCAAAAGAGAACGCTCGCATCAAGATTGATGGAGCAATTTTCCTGAACGATGTGGCGACCGGCGCCGACGGGACGGTGTACGTGTCCGACATGCTGGCGAGCAAGATCTACGCGATCAAGGACGGCAAGGCGACGGTCTTTGCCGAAGGGGAGCAGCTGGAGCATCCGAACGGGTTGTTCGTCGATGGCGAACGGTTGATCGTCGGCGGGTGGGGAAGCAAGCCGGCGGCTGATTTCACGACGAAGGTGCCTGGGCATCTCTACATGCTCGATCTGAAGACGAAGCAGAAGACGCTCATCACCAAAAAGCCGCTGGGCAACATCGACGGTGTCGAGCAGGAAGCTCGAGGCGGCTACCTGGTGACCGACTATCTGGCGGGCAAGGTCATCCAGGTCGCGCAAGACGGTTCAACACACGTGGTGCGCACCTTCAAGCCAGGTGTTGCGGACCACACATTCCTCTACGCGCAAGGCGACGTCCTTATCGTGCCGCACATGAACGAGAACACGGTGGCGGCGTACGAGATTGGTGCGGACGTGAAATAGAAACAGGGTCTAGTGCGATGGCAGGAGGGCAGATGGCAGATTCGTTTTCAAACGAACACTTTCTGCCATCTGCCATCATCCATCTGCCATGAGTCCAACGAAGTCGGCTTGATTACTTTCCTGTGTAGCTGATCCTGTAAATCACACCCGCCTGATCGTCCGAGACCAGCATCGATCCATCGGGCAGCACTTCGAGATCGGCCGGACGGCCCCAGCGCTGTCGGCCGTCTGCGCCACCGAGCCATCCTTCGGCGAACGGCTCGTAGCTGATGACCTTGTTGTCCTGCAGACGCGCGATAGCGACGCGATTGCCGTTGTACGGAGTGCCGGGGCTGCGGTTCCACGATCCGTGCTCGGCGATGAAGATCTGATTCCGATACTGCTGCGGAAACTGCGATCCCGTGTAGAAGCGCATGCCGATCGCACCAGCATGAGGCGCAAGCCGCTGCGCAGGCGGCTCGAATTCACCGCAACCGCGTTTGGCGCCGAACTCGGGATCGGCGATTTTGCCCTCATGACAGAACGGGTAGCCAAAGTGCAGGCCGGCCTTCGACACGCGGTTCAGCTCGTCGCCTGGTGTGTCGTTGCCGAGATTGTCGCGCCCGTTGTCGGTAAACCACAGCTCGCGTGTCGTGGGGTGCCAGTCGAAGCCAACCGTATTTCGCACGCCTTTGGCGAAGATTTCCATCCCCGTTCCGTCGGGCTTCATGCGCCAGATCGTGTTGTACGGATCGCCGCGATCGCAAACATTGCACGGCGCACCCACAGGTACGTAGAGCAGGCCGTCTGGTCCGAACCGAATGAACTTCCACCCGTGATGCCGGTCGGTCGGAAATTTGTCGGTGACGACGGCCGGCGTGCCGGCGGCTTCGAGCTTCGACTCGATGTTGTCGAAGCGGATGATACGGTTGATCTCGGCCACATACAGCGCGCCGTCGCGGAAGGCGACGCCGTTGGGCATGTTTCTGAGGCCGCTGATGATGGTGATGACTTTGTCGGCCTTGCCGTCCTTGTTGTCATCTCGCAGAGCGTAGACATTGCCGGCGTTCCAGGTGCCGACGAAAATCGTGCCTCCCGGGCTTTGGGCGATCGAGCGGGCGTTGGCCACACCGTCGGCCCACACCGAAATCTGAAATCCCTGCGGCAGCTTGATGCGCTCGAGCGGGACTTTTCCCTGGCCGAGCGTGGTGGATAAGGCTCCAGCAGCCACGACAAGCGCGGCCGCCATCGTCAGTTTCTTCAGCACATGGCCTCCTGTTCTCAAGGAGGCATTCTACTATTCCGTCGCGTTGGCGATCGATTTCGCCCGCTCGATGCTGGTTGCGCCACTAAAGGCGTAGAGGCGATCGCCGGTGCTCCACAAGAGCTCCACGCGCTCGACCTTGCCATCCTCGCCGAGATTCTCGATCAAGGTGCCGTAGCCGTGGCGAAGTCTCACCTCGCTGATCGCCGCCTGGTCGTCGATGCCGATGCCGCACAAGCACCGACGGCGTCTCGCGCATCCGCCGTCCGAAGCGCTCGGCCGCGCTCCGCGGCATTCCCAGCGCTCGAAGAATCACCGCGCCGAACTCTCCGATATCGAGCCCCGCTGACGCCGTAATCGTCGGCGGCAATCCCTGTATCAGCATCATCTCAGGCCATTCCGCAAAGACGGAGGTACCGATGCGCAGCTCGATGGTTGCACCATCCCATGCGCGCGGCACCGGTTGATCGGTGACGCCCGCCTTTCGGAGCGCAAGCTCGACGTCGGAGACGCGAATCACCGTCCCGTGCACGAGCGGACCCATCACCGAAAGCTTGGGCTCGCCGGGAAGCAACCCGACAGGCGGCAGTCTCGGATTGAATCCCGCGAGCGAGGCGGCCTCGGCAACCGTAGCAGCTGGACGAGGCGGATCCACGTCGCCGAGCTGCTGCGCGAAAAGCGATCGCGCCTCGTCGGGCAGGTCGTCGAAGTTGACGCGGACCACCTCGATGCGGCCCACGGTGATCCACTGCCACATCTGCTGTGCGGCAAGGCGCAGATCGCCGCTGATGAACACCGTCACGAGGCCTATCACCGCAAGCGTCGCGGCCGGCATCAGCACGCGGCGTGACGTGCGCGGCCGGCGCGCACGCTCTTCGAACCGCAATCGCGCGGCGTTTGCATCGGGCTGCCAGTCTGGTGGTGGAGCGAGCAGGTCGAGCTCATCGTTTGCCATAACGCCTCTCGTATTCCTTTCGAAACGCTTCTTCGGCACGCGCGACGAGCGTGCCGACCGATGCAGGATTCAGGGCGAGCGCCGCGGCGATCTCCGAATACGTGAAGCCGTCGCTGCGCATCAGAATCAGGCTGGCTTGTTGCGGCCTCAACGTGGCGAGGGTACGCCGCACGTAGGTGCGGGCTTCACGTTGCTCGAGTGTCCGCTCCGGGCTTGCGGGGATGCCGAACCACGCGACGAGCGATTCATATCGCGCGCGGCGCTGCGACTTCCTCAACTCGTCGAGCGCCAGCCGCAGGCCGGTCCGATAGAGCCAGCCCTCGACGTTGTCGCGCGTGCGAGGTGGTGTCCGATGGAGTCGCCAGAAAGCTTCTGCCGCGACCTCTTCGGCGCGGCCCGTGTCGCCCGTGACGCGATAGAGCAGGCGGGCGAGTCGGCCGTAGTACTTCGCAAACAACTCGCCGAAATCCGACGCGGCGTCATCCGACACGGTCACCGCGACAGGTCCGTCGTATGTATACACGCTGATTAAACGACGCTCGACGCGGAAAAATGACAGTGCGCAGGGGCAGACATACAATAAATGCTAAGGGAGAATCGTCATGACCCGCGCGCTTCGTTTCGCTGCTATTTTCGCTGTGATGACACTTGTCACGGCTTCCGCACAACAGCCAGGTCCTGGCAGGGGGACCGGACCAACCTATCCGACGCCGGCGCCAGGGAAGCCCGTCACCGACGTCACAAAGGGCGCGAAACCAGAGCCAGGCGTACTTGGACCCGCACCAAATTTCACCGGCAATACCACGACACTCAACACCGAGGGCTACAGCATCGGACGGCGCGTGTTCGCCGCAGGCGCGCGCAACTCGACCTGGCATGCCCACTCCGCCGGGCAGTTGGTATTTGGCGAAGCCGGTCGCGGGCGCCTTCAAATCCAGGGACACCGATCAAAGAATTAGCCGTGGGTGAGAGCGCCTTCATTCCCGGCGGCATCTTTCATTGGCACGGCGCCTCACCGAACGAAAACTTCACGATGGTCTACATCACGATGGGCGCGAGCACGGTTACACAAGGCGAGCCGGTGACGGAGGAGGTTTACTTGGGAAGTACTAGAAGTATGGAATGGCTGGAATGTCAGAAGTGAAATAAGTATCCGGCTTTAGCCAGAAGTTCATTCGCGCTTCAGCAGCGTCGCCGGATCGGTCCGGCTGGCTCGGTAGGCGGGCAGCACGCCCGCCATCGCGATCGAGACGACAAGCACGAGAACGACGAGAAGATAGGTGGCGGGATCGAGCGGATCGGTCTGGAACAACAGGCTCGACATCTCGCGCGAGCCCGCGGCGGCAACGACAATACCCACGAGCAGCCCGGGCATGGCGTGGCGTCCAACCGACATGAGCACTCGCCGGCCGATGTCGCGCGATTGGGCGCCCAGCGCCATGCGGAGCGCAAACTCGCGCGCGCGTTGTGCGCTGTCGAGGGCGGCGACGCCGAATAAGCCGAACCCTGCCAGGACGAGCGCCATCACGGCAAACGCCGACAGCATCCACGAGCTCAGCCTCCATGCCGCCAGCGATCGTGAGACCACAGCATCCAGCGTCATTACGCCGCTGACGAGCACGCGCGGGTCCATGCGCCGCGCTTCCGCTTGAATGGCAGAAGCGATCGCCACAGGATTCTTCGCCGATCGGACAACGACATGTCCCACTTGCGACCGCGACTGACTTGCCGGCTCGTACACATCGAACCGCACTTCGTCCAGGCCTCGATAGCGCACGTCCCCGACGACGCCGACGACGGTGCGCCAGATGGGCGCGGCAGTCCCGGTCTCGCCAGGTCGTTCCGAGGGCGGGTCCATTGACGGCAGCACCAGCCGCTTGCCGATCGGGTTCTCACCTGGCCACAACCGGCGCGCCGTGCTCTCGCTGACCAGCGCCACGCGCGGGCTCTTGTCGTGATCGTTCGCGCTGAACAGGCGGCCCTGTTTCAACGGCACTTTCATCGCGCGAAAGTACCCGGGCGTCGCGGCTTGGTAATTCAGGCCCGGATTGGCGCGAGCCGACGAAACTGTCAAGGACTGTCCTTCGAGCATGACCAGCGTGTCAGAGCCGACAGCCCCGAGGGCGAGCGGCCGCAGCAGGATCGCTCCGGCCTCATCGATGGCGTCTATCGCCTCGACCCTCGTCAACAGTTCACGCATCCATTCGTTCTGGGCGATCGCGCGTTGCTGCGGTTCGATGTGCAGCGTGACGACATTGTGCGGATCGAAGCCGAGATCGAGCTGGCGAAGATTGGCATAGCTTCGGGTGATGAGGCCGGTAGCGGCCAGCAGCGCGACCGTCAGCGCGATCTGGCCGCGCAGCAGCAGCGATTGCGTGCGCAACGAGCGCCGGCTTGCGGTTGAATGGGCCGTGTCTTGAAGATCTCGAGCGAGCGTGCGTCTGCCGCCGCGTAACATCGGCGCCGCGCTGCTGAGGAGGGCGCACACGACGCTCGACGCAATCATGAGAACGGCAAGCGGCCACGACATCGTCAGTGCGCCAAGGCGGGGCATGTCGTCCGGTGCAAGCCGCGCGATGCCGGACAGCACGCCCTGAGCCGCAATCAGTCCGATGGCGGCGGCACTGAGAGCGATGGCAAGCGCTTCGACGAGTGCGGGGCGCCAGAGCGCGCGACCGCTCGCACCAAGGGCGATGCAGATCGCCTGTTGCCGCTTGCGGCGCACGGCCTGCGTCAACGACAGCGCCGAAAGGTTCCCGCAGGCTATCGCAAGGAGCACGGCGACGGCGCCCAGCAACCACCAGAGCGCCGCGCGGACGGGGCCGAACACGTGATCGAGGAACGGCCTGACGTGCACACCGGTTCCAAATCGCGGTGTGCCGCTCTGTTGAAAGCTGCGCGCCAGCTCGTCGAGCTCTCGCTCGATTGCTGACGGTGTTGCTGCGCCGGTCAGCCGCCCGATGACGAAGAGCACGCCGATGTCACTCAGGTTCGCGAGGTTCGCCCGTCCCTCCGTCAGCAACGGCGCGACCGGCATCCAGACATCCGTGCCGCGCGGGAAATCAAAATCCGGCGAAGCCACACCGACAACCGTTGCTGGAATGCCGTCACCGTGAATGATGGTGCCGACAATTGAAGGGTCACCACCGAAGCGGTGCTGCCACAGCGCATGGCTCAGCACGACCAGGCGAGATTGCCCCGGGCGATCGTCCGACGGCTGGATCAAGCGGCCGAGAAACGGTCGGGTTCCAAGCGTGTCGAAAAATGAACCCGACACGGCACTCGTTGCGAGTTTGACCGGATCGCCGCGCCCTTCGAGGACCATCGACCACGAAGACGACCCGATCGCGGCGACGTGCGAAAAGCTACGGCTCGACGACTGCCAGTTCTGGAAGTTGCGATACGAGACTTCGACGACAGCCGCGTTGTGCGAGCGGTGAGTCTCCCAGGCGATGATGAGCTCGTTCGGGCGGAGAATGCCGATCGATCCGAGCAGGAGGGCGTGCACCGCCCCCGCAATCGCGCCCGCGGCGGCGATGGCCAGCGCCAGCGTGATGGTGGCGGCCATGAAATAACCCGGCGACCTCACGACTGAGCGGACCGTCACTAGCGAGAAATCATACCAGCGGATCAAAACTTGCTAAAAGTGAGGGCGTGGAGGAGTGAACGATGTCCAGACTTGATACGCCTGATTTCTGCGCGCATCTGGATCGTCTGAGAGTGCTCTGCGATCGGCTCGAGAAGGCGCAGAAAGACGACCGCCGTTATCGCGAGCTGGTTCGCCGGATTCGCGCCGAAACCGACGCATTGCACAAGACCATCTGCCGGTTCCAGCCGCCGTCACGGCTGCGGATCGTCGGTGTCGGATCGTGAGTCACCACGATCCCGCACCGAACTCGTAGACGAACCGGACACGCTGAGGGCGTCGCATCGAGTTGGCCCGCAGCCCGACCCTGCCGCCGAGGAACCGCAGCAGGGGTACGCGACCCGCTGAGAAGCGATACCGGATGCCGATTTCCTCCACCGGTTGCCAGTCGCTCTCGCCGGTTTCCGGATCGCGCAGGCGCTCGCCGCCCACCGCAACATACCAGTCGAAGGGCCGTGACGCCGACGGCGCGTACATCGCTTCATAACTGGTGCCCGAGAAGCGATGTGGCCGGTTCACCGTTTCTGCGATCAGGTTCACGCGCATGATCGCCCAACCACCCAGAAACGGCACCTCGGTGCCGACGGGCACGATCGCCGATACCCCGTGCCCTTCGTCATAGCGGTACGCGAAGCTGAAACGCTCTGCGGTGTTCTGGAATCCGGTACTGGGCATCGGGGCCTGGCGACACCTTGCTAAGCGCCGTCAGGAACTTCTCGTCGAACCGCGATCGCGGCTGCAGCACTTCTGTGGCGTTTTCGGGTGCGCAGAATTTCTTGTCGTCGAGGAATCCGTGGAGCCGGCCATCCGACGGGGAATCCGACGCGGCGAGTGAATCAAGGCGTTTGCACACCGGATCGGTTCTCGACTCGACCAGCCGATACGAGACGCCCGTCTTCAGGCAGCCGCCATTGTCGCCGTTCGACGCCAGGCCTGGAAGCGAGCCGGCGTAGTGCTTGATGAGGCGCGCCGACGGGCTCGGCGGACAAACCTGGGTATGCGGCCGCCGGACGCGCGAAAATTCGGCGCTGAACGCGCTGCCGCCCAGTTTTCCCGTTCCAGCCACATCGCCAATTCCCCACGCGTCGTTCGATTGCCGGTTCACGTCGTAGTGCGGCATGTACGTGCCGTCGCCGTCGCGGTCGGGCGATGTGGCGTGCTTGTTTTCCTCGACGAGCGCGACAAGCGGCAGCACCGTGTCGCGCGTCGACAGCACCTGCAGAGTATTCGTATACCAGCCCACGCCATGCGCCGAGCCGGAAACGCTTTCGAGCTGCGCGGCCGGCCAGCAGACATCGGTTGCCGCCCGTTGCGCTCGCGGCAGGTTCTCGCGATCGGCCGACGTCCGGCAGGCTCGCCGCATGCGCACACGCACCTCCAGGGCTTCGAGATCGTGAGGGTGGCCGCCGACGCCGCGGTCTTCGGGGTAATAGAAAAAGAACGTGATGTACACGTAATCGAGTTCGTCCAACGGCAGGGCATTCGACGCATTCGACCAGATGTTCTGCGGCTGCTGCACCCGCGAATCGTCTTTGCGCGACAACTGCCGCCCTGCCGGCGGCTCGTCCTCCGAAGCCTTGGCGGAGGGCGGGTCTTTCAACCGCACTCGCCGGATCCGGCAGTACACGGTCTTGCCGCCACCGGCTCGATCGACCTGTCCAGGAGCGTCAACGTCTCTGAATTCCAGCAGCAGGAACTCACGTGGCGAAAGCCACAGGATGGGTGCCGTCACTTCCGCCAGCCGGCGTAGCGAGAACGGCCCTTCCTCGGGTGTACCGTCGCCAATCCACACAGGTTGAACGGATGTGCACTCGGTTTCGTTGTCGTACGCGATGCAAGTCATGCCCGAAGGCTCGAGCATGCGCTGCGCGCGTGCAGGCGGCGGAGCGGCGCAGAGAACAAGGACGCCGGCTATGAGAGCGCGCATACCCTTTTTTCGGATCTCAACGGGGATAACGTCAGGGAAGGGGCAGACGAACGCCTGTCACGTGGGCACGTGCGTCGTGTGCCGAAACAGAACAAGAGAACGACCGGCGTAAGTTTGTGTGCGGTTGAACGCGACTTACTCGGCGTGCAGCGCGAGAATGGGATCGGTCGCGGCGGCACGGCGCGCGGGAAGATAGGCGGCGAACACGGTTGCTGCGACGAGCACCGCAAGAGCAGCGACAGTGCTCCCGAGATCCTGCGGGCTCAGCCCGAACAGGATCGAAGACATCACTCGGGTCGTCCCAATGGCAACCGGCAGGCCGATCGCGACGCCGCACACCACGAGCGCCAGGGACTCGCGCATCACCATCCATTCGACCGCGCCTGGCGGGGCGCCAATGGCGATCCTCACGCCAATTTCACGGCGGCGGCGCACGACGCTGTAAGCGAGCACGCCGTAGAGACCGATCGCGGCTATCAGAAGTGCGAGCGCGCCGAACGCCGCAGACACTTGCGCGACGAGGCGTTCGATGACGAGCGTGCGATCGATGATGTCGCTGAAGGGCACGATGTTCCTGACCGCCATGTGCCGGTCGATCGTGCGTGCCGTCTGCGTCAGCAGTGCAGCCAGCGCGCGGGGATCGCCGGACGATCGAATCGCAAATCGGACGGCAGGAGTTCCACCCATCTGACGGTACGGTCGGTCAGTACATCGAAGGGGAGTCGTCTCGAAGATTCGCCCACTTTGTGTCTCTCACGACACCGATGATCTCCATCAACTCGCCAGATCGCGGACCGGCGCGGAAGAACCGTTCGCCCATTGGATTTCGTCCGGTCAGAAACTGCTGCGCGAACGACTCGTTCACGATTGCGACCAGTTGACCCCGTTCATCGTCGGACCCCGTGAAATCCCGTCCCGCGAGGAGCGGCGTCCCCATCGCTCGAAGAAAGCCCGGCGAGACGCGCGTTTCGATGGTTCGCGTCTTGTCGCCATCGGGAGTCGTTCGGCCGGGAAATCCGATATCAACCAACGTGCTTCCCGACATCTGTCCGACATGGCTGAACGCGGCAACTTCCACGTGTGGCAAGGCAGCGACACGTGTGCGAAGCTCCTCGATGAGCTGATCGCGACGCTCCTCTGTGTATTCGAAGGGCGGTTGTACTTCGGCGACGAGGAGCTGGTCTTCGCGATAACCGGCCTCCTGTCCTCGCAGATTCTGCAGGCTCCGGAGAAATACACCTGAAGCGACCAGCAGCGCCGTGCACATCACGATCTGGCTGATGACGAGGCCGCGGCTCAGCCAGTTCGCGTGACGCTCACCGCGTTCCATGGCCCACCCGGAAAGAGGCCGTGCTCTGTCGACTGGTGGCGCGAACCGCCGGCGCCAGGCCGAACATCAGACAGGTGGCAAAAGTAAGAAGCGCGGTGAATCCGAGAACGTTCGCATCAAACGCGAATCGAAGATGAGGTGCGGCGACAGCCTGGTCTGGCGGAAGAAAGCTGATGAGCGCCGAGCTGATCCAGTGGGCCGCACCAATGGCGAGCACACCGCCGGCGACCGACAGCACGAGGCTTTCGGTGATCAACTGCCGCATGACGCGCCCTCGTGAGGCACCCATGGTGGTCCGCACCGCCAGCTCACGTGCGCGCGAGGTGGTCGAGGCCAGCATCAGGTTCGCAAGATTGGCGCACGCGATGAGAAGCACGAACGAGACGACGACCGCAACCAGCAGCAGCGGTTGTGAGAGCTGTCGCCGCAGCCTCGAATATCCGATACCGCCGGGCTGAAATGTCACCGTGCGGCCGACGATCGCCGTGGCTTCGGCGTCGGCTTGCGTCACCGTAGTCCCAGGTTTCAGGCGCCCCATCACTTGCATCCAGCGGTCGCTCGCCCTATCAGGATCGTTGACCGGCACGACATGGTCGATCGGGACCCAGATGTCGATGGGGATGTCGATGGCGGTGCCTCGGAATCCTGGCGGCGCAATGCCGGCGATCGTAAACTCCGCGCGCGTGCCAGTGCGCATGCGGAAGCGTGTGCCTAGCGCAGATGCATCCGCGGCGTAATGCCGGCGCCAATAGTCGTAGCTGATGACGGCAATCGGCTCGGTACAGGCCGCCCGGCTGCGGCGGACCGAACATGCGTCCGCGGAACACGGGCAACCCGAGCACGTCGAAGTAGTTGTCGGAGACGAACTGCAGATAGACGAGATGCCGCTCGCCGCGCTCCTCAATCTCCAGCGGCCGGCCGCCGCCGGGCTCGGAGCTCGCGATGACTCCCGACAACGCTCTGGCGTTTCGCTGCAGGTCGCTGTAATTGGCGAGCGTAAATGTTTCGCGCGGAGTCGCTGGGGCAAGTCTTTCTTCGACCAGCCGTATGAGCTCTTCTGGCCGTTCGACAGGCAGTTCTGTCAACAGGAGCGCATGGACGAGGCTGAACACCGCGGTGTTTCCGCCGATGCCGAGCGTCAGCGTCAGGATCGCGGCTGCGGCGAACCCAGGCCGCCGGCGCATCATGCGGACGGCGTATCGCAGATCCTGACGGCACTCCTCGGCGACGCGTGACGTCATCGTGGGGCTGACCATACGCCCCCTCAGCCATTGATGTCAAAACCGCGGAGCGCCGCTCAAGAACGCGTGAGCACAACGCTGCCGTTGCGGTATGCGCACGAGAGTCTCAGCGCATCCGGTGGTGGCGGTGCCTGGTTGTGATAGTCGATGGTCCCGTTCACCTCGTATCGCTGCGCCGCTGATTTGAGCACGACATCGGCGTAGCCGCCGACGGAGTCTGCCAGATACTGATGAGTGACCGCATCGGCCGGCACGATCCAAACGGGACCCTCATAATCCTTCAGCGTCACGCGCAGTGCTCGCACCAACTCTTCCGAGAAACGGAGATCGTCATGCAACGCGTGACTGCGCGATATCTGGTAGACGCCGAATGCGACGATGTATACGCCCAGCGAGAGGGTGGCCAGCCACCGGCTTGGCCGCGCATCGAAGAGTCGATCAACGAGAAATCCCGCCAGCAGACAAAATCCCACGCCCGGTAAATACAAATAGAGCTCGCTTCGCGCGGGTATCGGCAGGATTGGCAGTACGAACACTGCGAACCACGCGACGGCAAATACGACAAGACTTGACAGATTGGTCCGATCCCACTTTGCGGGCGAGCCGCGCTGGTGAAGCCAAGCCGGAATGCCGGCGATCGCAAGCATGCCGAGTGCACTCGGCCCGACTCTCCCAAGGTAATTTTGCAGATTGCGTGCCCATCGGGCCGCCGGCCTCAGTAGTCCGTAGTGCGAGTCCGGCGTTCCCGGCATGATGGCGCCGACATGCGCGCGCACGCCGACCAGCACCGCTGCGCCCGCGATCATGACGAGGAGTGCGCCGATCGTCCTCGCCGAGAGCGCTGCGCGATATGACGGCGTCACCAGCAGCAGCAGCGGCAGGAGAATCGCCGTCTCTTTGCTGAGGACGGCAAGGAGATAGCAGCCGGAAGAGACGATCACCCAACCGGCACGCCGCGATTCGAGCCACTGGAGCCAGGCAAGCACCGCAAACAGCGAGAACAGCGCCATGAGCAGGTCGCCGCGAGCCGAGATCCACAACACCGCAATCGGATGGGCCTTCGGCGTCAGCGCAAACGCCAGCGTAGCCAGCAGCGCAGCCCGTTGATGAACGAGAAGGCGCATCGCAAGCGCGAAGACACACGCGATGACCCCCAGGTGCAGCAGCAGATTCGTCGCGCGAAACCATTCAGGGTTCATGCCACCCACCTGGCGATTGAGCCAGAAGCTCGACTGCACGACAGGACGATAGAAGTGAAACGGATCGGGCGTGGCGAGCATGTGAACCAGTGCCGGAGCGGTGTCCAGCCTGGCGAAATGGATGAAATCGTCGGTCAGCAGACCTCCGCCGAGGAAGGGAAGGTAGGCCACAGCGCACAGGGTCACCAGCGCAGCCACCCGGATCCGGCCGTCGTTCATGGAAATGTGTACGGTGCTCATCGGCGCAATGCTTACTGCTTCTGCGTGCGAGGTCGCATAAAATTTCAGCTCATGTCCTTGTTGAAATTGCTCGGCCTGGGAGGCACGGCCGATTCCGACGAGCACGACCTCGAAGGCGTGCGCACCATCGTCGGCGCGCTCGACACGCTCGAGCCCGACCGCGCTCGCTACCTGGCGGCATTCGCATACATCCTCAGCCGCGTCGCCCACGTCGATCAGCACGTCAGTGAGCAGGAGACCAGGGTGATCGAACAGGTGGTCGCAAAGGAAGGGCGGCTACCCGAGGCTCAGGCGAAGCTCGTCGTCCAGATTGCGAAAGCGCAAAGCGTGCTCTTTGGCGGGGTGGAGGACTTTCAGGTGACGCGCGAGTTCTCGAACCGGGCGACCCACGAGGAGAAACTGGCGCTGCTGCACTGCCTGTTTGCCGTCTCATCTGCCGACGAGACGATTGCCATTGACGAAGACAATGAGATTCGCCGCATCTCCCGAGAGCTGCGTATCGAGCATGCTGACTACATTGCTGTGCGCCTCGCTCATCGGAAGCATCTGAGCGTGTTGAAGCCGAACGAGCGTCCGGCCGACTGACGTTTACTTGATCCGCGTCAGCCGCTCGATGTGACAGCTGTCTTCACGATGATGCCTCCTCGGGACGATCGACGATGGACGATGGACGATGGACGATCGACGATCACTCGTAACGAAGCGCCGCGACCGGATCGACGCGCGTCGCGCGCCGTGCGGGCACATACCCTGCGGCCGTGGCCACCGCCATCAGCAACAGGATTGCGGATGAGATCGCCAATGGATCGCCGGGCGCGATGCCGAACAGCTGACCTTGGATATAGCGGCCGGTCATCAGGGCCACACCCGTTCCAAGCGAGAGACCGATGGCCACAAGGGCGAGCGTCTCTCGCACGACGAGCCATACGACCGACTGCCGCTCGGCGCCAATGGCCATACGAATGGCAATCTCGCGCGTTCGTTGGATCACACCGTACGCCATCACGCCATACAGTCCGAGGCACGCGAGCGCAAGCGCAAGCCCGCCGAAGAACGTGGCCAGTATCGACAGCAGCCGCTCGGGGACGAGCGATGCTTTGATGCGTTCGTCCAGCGTCGCGATTCTTGTCATGAACGCACCCGGAATGATCTCTGTCGCCGCCTTCCGAATCGAAGGCGCCAGCGTGGTGACGTCTCCGGGCCCGCGCACCGCCACCATCGCGTTCGTAATGGGATCGATCGACTGCTCGATAGGCACATAGACCATCCGTTCGTCCGCAGTCCGCAGATTCACGTATCGCGTGTCGCTCACGACGCCGACGATTTCGTATTCATCCTCGACGCGCTGTCCCGAGAAATCGACCTTCCGGCCGATTGGATTCCCGGCGCCGAAGTAGGCTCGTGCGGCTGTGTCGTTGAGAATCGCGACGCGCAGCGAGCTGGCCCGGTCGCGAGGCGTAAATCCCCGTCCCGTCAGGACGCGAATTCCCATCGTCTCGAAGTATCCGGCTGTAACCTGATTGATATGAATGTCCCTGTCCTGCTCGGGGCGGGGAGTGCCGTTAATCGCGACATGAATGCCGCGATCGCGGCCCGTGAGCGGGCTCATGGTGGCGACCGCAGCTGACGTCACGCTCGGCAATCCCCCTGCTCGAGCAGCAAATTCCTCCCACATCGCGCCGAGACGCGCGTGCTCAGCTTTGGTATCCGCCGGTGTTCGTGGCGTCGATGCCAGCGCGTTTCCGCCGAACCCCACGCCGCCGGTTCTGTCGGGAATCGTGGCTTCGATCTGAGCCGTCAGCACCCCTTCGCGACGGAACCCGGATGTGACGTCGTTGAGATTCTGAAGCGTGCGCACAAAGAGCGCTGCTCCGCAGAGAAGAGTGATAGAGAGCGTCACCTGAAGCACCACCAGCGCACGTCCGAGAACGCCGCGCGCTCCGGTTGAGCTCGCCGTGCGCGCAATCGGTTTCGCGGCGTCGATTCGGGTCGCATGAAACGCGGGAGCGAGACTGAAGAGCGTGGCTGTGACCAGCGTCACGGCGGCGGTGAACGCCAGGACGCGCGTGTCGAACTCTGGATCGAGTTGAAAATAGCCACCGTCGCCGTAGACGAGGCCCATCAACAACGAAATCCCCCATCGCCCAACAAGGAGTCCGGCGATGGCTCCAAACGACGCGAGGACCGTCCCCTCGGTAATCAGTTGCCGCATCAACCGGCCTCGGTTGGCGCCAATGGCGAGTCGCACCGACATCTCACTGCGGCGGGCGCTGGCGCGGGCCAGGAGAAGGTTCGCGATATTGGCGCATCCGATGAGCAAGACGACGCCCACAATCGCCATCGCGATGAGCAGCGGCTCCGAAAGCTGGCGCCGAAGGGCTTCGAGCCCTCTTGCGGCAGGAACCAGCGCGATGCCGCTGAAATATCCGCGCTTGTCGGGAGGTTTGCCGATGTCGCGCATGTATGCGTCCCACAGGCCCTCGAGATCGGCACGCGCCTGCTGGACCGACGCGTCGGGTTTGATGCGACCGACGACGCTGAACCACCAGAGTTGCCTCGAGCGCAGAATGCGTCCCGCCAGCATCATCGGGATCGTGACGTCGATGGGAGAGCCAACCTGGAGACCGTGAAATCCCTGCTCCGTCACGCCGACGATGGTCACCCAGTTGGTGCCGACTTGAATCTGCTTGCCGAGCACGCCGGAGTCCAGAGCAAACCGGCGCTGCCACAGGGCATAGCTGATCACGGCCACGCCGCCGTCAGGGCCGCCGCGGCCGAACTCCGAGTCGTCCCGCGGAGTCAACAGCCGGCCATGAGCCGCGCGAATGCCGAGCACGTCGAAGTAGCTGCCCGAGGCGTACTGTCCCGTGATGAGTTCAGGTGTGCCGTCGATGGTGACTTTGAAGCGGTTCTCGTCGAATGCCGAGATGCCCGAGAGATGGCGGTTGTAATCGCGCAGCTGTTCGTAGCACGGATATGGCGGTCCACTCGAGCCGCCCGACTTGCCGCCCGAGTTATCAATGAAGAAGAGACGCTGTGGATCTTCGACCGGCAGCGATTTCACCAGGACCATGTCGATGAGGCTGAAGATCGCGGCGTTCGCGCCGATGCCGAGGCCGAGCGACAGGAGTGCCACAACCGTAAATGCCGGAGAACGACGCAGCAGGCGCAGCGCGTAGCGCACGTCCGCTGTCAGTTCATCGAATACTCGCAGGCCGACGGCTTCGCGGCATTCGTCCTTTCGCGCCTCGATGCTGCCAAATTCTGCCCGCGCCTGGCGGCGCGCCTCGGCGTGGGAGACACCGTTGCGACGCAGTTCGGCCTCGTACAGCTCGATATGCAGTCGCATCTCGTCTTGCATCGATTGCTCGAGGTGCGCGCGGCCGAAACGCGCGCGCATCCACGACCTGAACCGGGCTGCGAGGTTCATACGTCCTCGGGCACCGCCTTGAGGGCGATGCCGATGGTGTCGGAAAGCCGTTGCCAGTCGGCGACTTCCTCCTTGAATCGACGCCGGCCGGCAGCCGTGAGCCGGTAGAACTTCGCCTTCCGCTTGTTCTCCGACTCTCCCCATTCCGAGGCGATAAGGCCCTGGTGCTCGAGTCGATAGAGCGCGGGGTACAGTGAGCCCTGCTGAATCTGCAAGCGCTCGCCGGAAATCTGCTGGATGCGGAGGAGTACGCCGTAGCCATGAAGCGGACCGAGCGAAACGGCTTTGAGAATGAGGAGGTCGAGCGTGCCCTGCAGCAGCCCGGTGGAATCGCTCATGTGTCTCTCCTAGACGATCGAGGAGAGAGTAGGTCTGTTCTCCTAGATTGTCAAGGAGAGTGGATGGGGGTCAGACCCTCTTTTTACGTTTTTCGTAACGAATTCGGCAATGCGCAAAATATTACGAAACACGTAAAGAGGGTCTGACCCCATTTACGTCTAAACGCTACCAGATCACTGGAACGCGTCCCGATTCGGCGATGCTGATGTCGCGGGTCACGAGCGGCAGACCCATGGTCTCGGCCGCGGCGACGATGAGGCCGTCGAAGGGATCGCGCGTGAAGCGCAGCGCGTCGGCCAGAAAGACCTGCTCGGGCGTGAGATCGAGCGGTTGAAATGCGGGATTGCTGAACAGGTCGTCGAAAAATCCCCGGACGGTCCGCCGCAGGTTGATGCGCGCGACTCGCGCGAGCAGACTGCATTCCCAGATGACGACCGTGGGCACGTACAAGACCGCGTCCTGGCGTTCACACCGCTCGAAGAGCGCGGCCGCGCGACGAGCCAGCCGGCCGCCGCCGGCCGCGTAAAAGACGAGCGGGTGAGTGTCGGTGACGGCGCTTTGCGGCTCAGGCACGGCGCTTCGGCGGTTTTCGGTTGGGACCGTACGATGCACGCCCTTCGTGCACCGTCAGCGGGCGACCGAGCGCCTCATCGAACGCGGCGCGGACCATCGCATCCGCTTGCTCGAGGAGCGGATCGGAGGCATCGATATCGATCGTGCCGACCACCGATCGCGCGGGGCCGGCATGACCGCTGTGCCGCGCCGCCGTGACGATCTGATCGAGCAGCTCGCTCACGCTCTCGCCCGTGGCGCCGGCGCGTCCCTTGAGCCACGTGACGTTGTCGGCCTCCAATGTGACGGAGAGAGCCCGTCTTGTCATACCATAAATATACCATATATTAGTGATGTCATATAAATCAGCCACTTGACGGGGGCGTCGACCGCGAATATATTCGCCATGGGCGAAAAATTTCGCGCCTTGGCGCGATCGTAATGCCATGCCAAAACCTGAGCCGACACACCTGACACGTCGCGAAAGCCAGATTATGGAAATCCTTCACCGGCGCCAGCGCGCAACGGTCGAGGACATCCGATCGGAACTCAGCGACGCCCCGAGCCCGTCCAGCGTGCGCAAACTGCTGGACATCATGATCGATCGGCGTCTGCTGGGACGCACATACGACGGCCCGCGATATGTGTACTTTCCGGCGGCCAGGCCCGAAGAGGCCAGCCGTTCGGCGTTGGCGCAACTCCTGCGCACCTTCTTCAATAACTCGCCCGGGTCGGCGATGGCAGCGCTGCTCGACGTTGCCGACACCCCGCTTTCGGAAGACGAGTACAAACGGCTAGCCGCACTGTTGAAGCGCGGCCGCGGTCAGGGAGGCAAGCGATGACAGTCATCTCCGTCCTGCTGAGAGCCACGGCGCTCGTCGGCGCACTGGCCCTCGTCCATGGCGCATCTGCGCGGCACATGTCGGCCGCCCTGCGCCACTTCGTGTGGACGCTCGCCGTCCTGGCCTTGCTGCTGCTGCCCGTGTTGTCGTTCACACTGCCCGGGTGGACGCTTGTCGAGCTGCCGGCACCGCCGACAGCAGACGCGATAACTATCGTCGATTCACAACCCGTGTCTTCCCCGGTTGTCGGCGTCGCTCCAATCAACGGCAACAACGCACGGCCAGAGTCGAGACCGGTTCCCTGGCTGGCTGTGCTGTCGGCGTTCTACGCGGCCGGCACGATTTTCCTGCTGGCCCGGTTAATCGTCGAGCGGCGGACTCTTCAACGCCTCGCCGGTCGCGCGCCGGCCGTGCACGATCCGGAGTGGGCGAGCCTTCTGGCCGAGGGTGCGGGACTGATGGGGATACGCCGTACATGCCGGTTGCTGCGCAGCCCGGATGAGACCATGCCGATGACATTCGGGATTCTGCAACCCACCATCTTGATTCCTGCTGTCGCCGATAGCTGGTCGCCGAGCCGGCGACGCGCGGTGTTGCTTCACGAGCTGGCGCACATCGCCCGGTGGGATTGTCTGACGCAAACGCTGGCTGCTGTCGCGTGCGCGTGTTATTGGATACATCCGCTGGTCTGGTGGATTGCGCGGCGCCTGCGTGTTGAGCGGGAGCTCGCCTGCGACGATCGGGTGCTGATGTTGGGCACTCGGGCCCGCGAATACGCCGGAGATCTGCTCGATCTCGCATACACGCTTGGCAGCCGGCGGGCGCCTGCACTTGCGGTCAGCATGGCCGGCTCGCCACACATCGAAGGACGGATGCGTGCCGTGCTCGACGAAGATCGCAACCGGACCTCGCCAACATGGCACGTGCGCACGGCCGGCATCGTTTTGATGATGGCGATGCTGGTTCCGATCGCGGTGGCCACGACGGCCGTTCGTCCATTGGCCACTCCGCTCGAGAGCGCGGTTGCCCCGTCATATGAATTTGCGCAGCGTGGGGCCGCGCCGACGCCCCAGAAGCCGGGCACATGGGAAATCCGGCCTGCCGGAGATTCACGGACCGTTCACCTGAGACTCTCGGAAGGGGACGGGTCGCACGGGTCGACGATCGATATCGATCAACTGAACGGGCTGGCAGCCGCGTTGCTTTCGAGCGTCGGCGGGCCGGCGCAGTTCACGCTGCGCCGCGATGCGGGTGCGTTTCATTTCGAGGGAATTTTCCGAAGCGGCGTCGGTGCCGGCACCTATACGTTCGTGCCGAACCCGGATTTCCCCGACGCGATGGCCAAGCGCGGCTTTGCACGTCCCACGGCCGAGCAGCAGTACCTGCTCGCGCGTGCGAATTTCGGCTTCGCGTTTCTTGACGAGCTGGTGGCGCAGAATTACGCCCGCCCCGACCTGGCGCAATTGATTCGCGCCGTCCAGCATGGCGTGTCGCTGGCCTATCTGCGCGACATGGGTCAATTGGGATACCGCCTCAAGGTGGTCGAGGCGCTGATCACGATGCGGGATCACGGCGTGTCGCCGCAATATGTCCGCGAGCTCACGGCCGAAGGCTTGAAAGGGCTGTCGTCTGACGATCTGGTCCGTGCGCGCGACCACGGCGTGTCGCCCGAGTATGTGCGAGAGCTGCGGGCGCAGGGCTATCAGGGACTCGCGCTCGACGCGCTCGTCCGGCTGCGCGATCACGGCGTGTCGCCACAATACCTGCAAGAGCTCGTCGCGCTTGGCTATTCGAAGCTGCCGCTCGAGACAGTGGTCGACCTGCGCAATCACGGCGTCTCTCCCGAGTACGTTCGCGACCTGGGCACGCTCGGATACCAGAATCTTCCGGTCGAAGCGCTGATTCGACTGCGAAACCACGGTGTGTCGCCCGAATACGTGCGCGAGCTGAATGCGCTGGGCTACACCCGTCTGACGATCGACGAGCTCGTTGGCTTGCGCAATCACGGCGTCTCGCCCGAGCGCATCCGCACGGCCAACGCGCGCGCGGGTACGCGCCTGACGGTGGACGCGCTCAGGGACGCGGCGTCGAGGGGCTGGAGATGATCTTCTGCGATCCGTGGTGTGCAATTTTTAACTTTATGTTGATTTTTTAACATCACCTCTGTTAGGGTTAGGCAGACTGAAGCCCAGCGCGACTGTCTGTCGGCCCTGGTGGAGAGTGACGTGAAACACAAGAAGCCACAACTCAGCCGTCGCGAGCAGGAAATGCTCGACATCGTCTACGCGCGCGGGCATGCGACAGCCGCCGAAGTCCGTGCCGCGATGCACGACGCGCCCACCGATGCCGCCGTGCGCACCATCCTGCGCATCCTCGTTCAGAAAGGACACCTCCGCATCGAACAGGATGGACCGCGCTACGATTACTGGCCCACTGTTTCCCGCGAAACCGCGCAGCGTTCCGAGCTTCAGCATGTGCTGCGCACGTTCTTCGGCGGCTCGACTGAAAGTGCGCTGGCCACGCTGCTCGATATCCAGCCGGGCGAGCTCGATGACGAGACGCGCCGGCGTCTGAAGCGTCTCATCGACAAGGCTGCCAGGGAGGGGCGTTGACATGGACGGCATGGTGCTCATCAAGGTGACGATCGTGCTGTCACTGACGCTGCTCGTGGCGTATCTGTGTCGGCGTGCACACGCGGCCACGCGACACCGGCTCTGGACGGTCGCGTTCGTATCCGTGCTTGCGTTACCGCTCCTCACGATCGCGTTGCCCGCTCTCCGTGTGCCGGTCCCAGGGACATGGAGCACCATCGCCGATGCTCCGCTCGCTGCGGGTCGGCGCGACGATCGCGGCCAGACAAACAGCGCGTTGCGCGAAGGGCCGCTCGCAACGACCGGGCGAGCGAGTTATCTGTCGGAGCACACGCTCCGATCCACACCCCTGTCCACAGCGGACAAGGCGGCGTGGCCGGCATCATTGGCCGTTGTGTGGGCAATCGGCACGACGGCTGCACTTGCAGGATTGTTCGTCTCGCTATTCCGCACACGCCGGCTAGCCGGCGAAGCCGATGTGCTGAACGATCCGGAATGGTGCCACGCTGCCGAGGATATTGGTGGCCGGCTTGGAGTGCGGCGTCAGTTTCGGCTGCTGGTCAGCCCGAAAGTCGGCACGCCAATGGCCGGCGGCGTGTGGCGTCCGGTGATTTTCCTGCCGGCGGCGATCCATAGCTGGAGCGTGGACCGGCGCGACGTCGTGCTCGCGCACGAGATCGCACACGTGGCCGGCCTCGATCCGCTTCGTCACCTGCTCGCGCGCATCGCCGTGGCGCTTTACTGGTTTCACCCGTTGATTTGGATCGCCGCGCGGCGCGCGACAGCGGCTCGCGAAGAGGCATGCGACGACGAGGTGCTCGCGCTTGGCACCCTCCCCTCGGTGTATGCACGAACACTTCTCGATCTTGCCGACTCGACGACTCCACCGCTTCGTCGCGTGGCGACCCTTTCCATGGTTGAACGCTCGCAACTGGAGTTACGGCTCATGACGATCCTGAAAAGTGAAACACTCCACGGCAAAAGACGATTCATGATGCCGGCGATCGCGGTGGCGCTGGTGACGCTTCCGCTCGCGGCGGCGCAACCCGGCACCAGCGCCAAGGCACCGGCCGAATCGCCGATCTCCGTCAAGAAACTTTCTGCAGCACCGGCCCAGGCCGACGCGGGGCGTGCCGCAGGGTGCTGGTCGGAGATGACCGATCGGTCGTCGTTCAGCGGATATCGAACGACGCGTGACGTCGCGGGTCGCGTCGTGATCGACGAACAGATTGGCACCTCCGGCGCCGAATGGGTGATAGAGACGCGTATGGGCGATCTACGCCTGTGCCTCCTTGCCGAGGGCGGTGGTGGTTTAGGCGCCACGGGTCGGCCCAGCCAGTGGATCTCGCAGGCCAGTCGTTTCGTCATGGAGTCGCAGCGTGGTGGCGCGGTGCACCATCTGGAAGTGACACGGCAAGGCGGATCGGCAGCACGAACGTCCTGGCGGATCGGTGGCGCAGAACGTGCCGTCGATGCGGCGGCACAGCAATGGCGCGAACGAATGCTGGCGCTACTCGACACGACGTGGGAGCTGGCCATGCTGCGCGGCGAGGTGAGCAGCCTGCAGGGGCAAGTCTCGTCAGTGCGCGGACAGGAGAGCACGCTCAGAGGAGAAATCTCTTCGCTTCAAGGCGAGGTCAGCACACTGCGCGGACGAGCGTCTTCCATCCAGGGCGAGGAAAGCGCGCTGCGCGGACAGATTTCGACTATTCAAGGTCACATCAGCTCGCTGCAGGGAGCCATCTCTTCGGAACGGGGAGCGATGTCAGCGGTCGATGCCGGCCGCTACGGCGCCAATCCGGCCGAGCGCGCGCAGATCGACAATCGCCTCAAACGGCACGAGGCTGAGATCGCGCGCATCGAACGCCTAATTCGTGACTACGACGCCGAAGGGAAGATTGCGGCGGTCGAGAAGGAGATCGCCGGTCTGCGTTCCTCGGGCCGGCTTGCGGCGATCGAGTCCGAAATCAACGCGTTCGATCTGCGTGGCAAGGTTGCGGCGGTCGAAAAACGCATTGCCGCGCTCGATGTCCAGGGCAAGGTTGCCGAGCTGCAGCGGCAGATTAATGGCCTCGACGCCGATCGCCGCCGCCGCGAGTTGGAAAGTCGGCGCCAGTCAGAGCTCAAGCAGCTCGAGGCGGCCATCAGCGCCGTGAAGTAAGTAATGTCCGGGTCACGGCGGACACAACGTCACCTCGTCATCGGACGCAGCCGGCTGTCGCGTGCGCCGTAGTCGGCGCCGCCCCAGCCGAACGCATCAAGACCGAGCTCTGCCGCCAGCCCGCGCGCGAACGCCAGATCGGACGGATCGAAGGGGCGATCTCTGGTGGTCGTCGTGACACCAAAGACGCGAACGCCCGTTCGTTTCCGCAGCGCCTCGGCGGCACGCAGCCGTTCGACGGTTTCGGCCCGCGTCTGCCGGATGCCGAGCCGTACGCCGAACGACTCGATGAGAATCGCATCGCGCCGGCTCATCAATGCCACATGCTGCGGCTCCCGCACGCCCTCGTCGATGGCGGACAGATCGAAGGCGTTCAGGCACACTGCGAGTTGATGACGGCGGGCCGCGCGGATCGCCGCTTCGACGCGAGCGAACGACACGCCGAAGTCGCGTCCCGCCTCATCGTAGAAGATCCCGGTGACGCCCATCGACGCCCACAACTGCACGCGGCGCTCGATGCCGGCGGCATCGAGGTTCGTGCCGTTTCCGAGGGCAATGTAGCCGAACAGTTCCTGGCTACGATCAATCTTCCGCAGCTCGGCGAGAATTCTGCGCGTGTTCGCATGGTCGGGGTGTTCGGGGAACTCCAGACCGTCGCCCAAGACGACGATTTGATACGCAGCAAATTCGGCCGCGGCCGTGGCAATGTTGGCTGCCGCGCCGTTAATCAGGCCGGGATAGCCATAGTAAATCGCCAGTCTCGATGGCACCGCCGGTGCGGTGACGACGGCCGAAGCGAACGTTGCAAGCATCAACACGATCGCCTTTGAAGACATGTGCTCTTAACCGACATGACGGCTACAGCGTGATCAAATAAATCCGCAGATCTTCGTCTTCATAGTGCACCGATACGCCCGAGTGCGTGCGCCGGTACGCTTCGCACAGCTCGAGCGCCGCGTGCTGCAGATCTGAACGCAGCCGCGGAATGCGATACACCGCGCGATCGAGCGTGTCGTCGCGATGCGCGATGCCGGATTGTGCGTCGAGCATCGGTCGCTTCTCGACGAACACGAAGACACGGTCCGCAGGAACATCGAAGCGAAAGCGCGCCATTCCCGCCGACGCGCCGTACCGAGCCACGAATTCCTGCAGGTCGATGACAAGCGCTGCGGCGCCGATCTGAATCTGCAACTCGTGCGCGCCCACGACGGCCCATCGCGCGCCGGTGTGCGACTGCTTCAACGAGAGGGCCTGCCTCGCGGCCGAGTCGGGCTCCACGTATGTCGCCTGCATCCCCGGCGGCAGTGCCAGCATCAGCAGCGCCGGTGTCACGAGCCCCGCACGCGCATACGCAATCGCCTGCGCACCCCGGCCCAGCGCTCTCAGCGGGCGGCGCACGATCTGCCGGCACGCGAGCGCCGTCCCAACCACGAAGAAACATGGCGCCAGCGACGCCACTCCCTCGAAGAGATAGGGTTCGACCAGCGCGGCGAGCAGCAGGACAATGCCCACACCTTCCGGCACGAATTTCAGTGGAGCGCCAACACTCACCGCGGCTGCGGCGGCCACGAAAATACCGAGTGCCGGCGCAGGCAGAACCGACATGGTGAGGACGCCGCAGGCGACGGGCAGGCTTACCTGCATGCGTCGCGCGCGCTGGAGGATCGCCAGTCCCCCGAAGAGCGTCGTCACGGCCAGCAGGTCGATGCTGGAATGGACGCGGAGGACTGCGACACCGGCGAACGCGCCGCAGAGCCACGAAAGATGCCGTTGCCACGTCGCACGCCGCACCAGGCTCGCGGCCGAGACCGCGCACGCGAGGTGCAGCACCGGCTTGAGGAACCGGACAACCTGCAGCGGATCCGTTGCCGACACCGTCGACACCATCGCGACGAGGGAAGGCGCGGGGAGGAGAGTGCCGAGCCACTGGCCCGACAGCAAGCGATGGGTTGACGCGAGCAGCGAATACTCGTCCACGCCCGACAGGCGGGTGTTCAGCACCGCCTGTACAGCCGGCGCCGCTCCCGACAGCAGCGCCAGACCTGCGATCGCGTGGATGCGACGATCGACCAGGACGCGTTCCGCAGACCTCCTCGCACGGTGCATCCATCCGCGCAGATTGGCGGCGGCCACGATGCGAACCCAGGCGGTCCCGCCGGTGGCGCGGACTGCGGTCACGAACGACGCCCCGCATAAGAGAAGAGCCGTGGCCCAGTTGAAGAGATGAGCCGAGGCGGCGAGGGGTACTCCAAGGGAAATCGTCAGGAGCGCTCGCCCGGCCAGTTCGCCCGGCGGCGCCGCGGCGGCCCGAAACAGCAGCGGCAGCGAGAAGATGCCGGCCACGATCAGCGCGATCCAGATCCCGAGCGCAGCGTCTGTGATGATCTGCATCATGCGGCGACGTACAGCGTGTCGGCTTTTTTGAGCGTGCGCTTCAGCTTGCGCGACGTCCGCACGGCAAACACGGCGCCGCCCGCCGCCAGTCCGGCCGACGCGTAATGGGCGCCGAACAGATGGCCGAGAACGGTCCCCGCCACCAGGTTGATGACGACCGCGCCCGCCAGTGAGCGCGTGGCCGACCACACACGGTCGATGCTCAACAGCGCGAGCGCGTTGAGCAGGCCGACGGCGAAGAGCAGATAGCCGATATCGCCGACGACCAGAATCGCGCCCGACAGGCCGTCGATCGATCGTCGCGTCAACGGTTCGGCGACCGCCCACACGGCAAGTGCGACACCGGCAACGGCCGCGACCATAACCGCAGTCAGCGCGTGCCACCGCCGCAGCAGCGACGAAGCTCCGGCGCCGAAGGGCAGTTGGCTTGCCTTGCGCCAGCCCCGCATGAATACCAGGTTGCAGCATTC
The DNA here is from genome assembly GCA_963761975.1 of Vicinamibacterales bacterium. Lineage (GTDB taxonomy): Bacteria > Acidobacteriota > Vicinamibacteria > Vicinamibacterales > JAMQPK01 > JAMQPK01. The sequence continues at coordinate 1,583,536 of CAVXIR010000004.1, read as the reverse complement.
AACCGCAGCTCCCGCGAGGAGGAACGTGAGCAACGAGATGTCCATCGCGTCTTTGTAGATCTGGGGAACGTTGAACGCCCCTCCGCGAGAGGCGACGGCGGCTCCAGCGGCAACGCGATCGGCAATCAGAAACGAGAAGTAGAGGACGCCGTAGAGAAAGTAGGGGACAAGGCCGTGTGCCACGATCCACGGGTTCACGCGCTCTTTGCCGATCGGTCCACCGTCGGTCACCGCAAAGATCTGCCGGAACTGAACGACCGCGCCCATCAGAGCCGCGCTGAGGGCAGCGACTTGTGCCACCAGCGTTGGTGCCCCGAGCGTCCACGCCGCCGTGAAGGCCGCAGCGCCAGCCACGAACACGACCGGAATGCGCCAGCTCTGGCGTCCGACTCCAAGAACGGCGCAATGCATCCACAACGCCGTCGCGACGATGAAGTACAACGCTGCGAGGACGAGGACCGGGATACTGAAGAGCGAGAAATACCACCCCAGCAGCACCCCTGCCAGGGCCACGATGGTGGCCGCGGCAAGGCCCGCGAAGATCAGATAGAGACACGCCGAGCGCGCGAGGCCTGGTTGCGCAATTCCGAGGCAGAACTGCGCGCGCCGCGCGATGGCCATCACGAATCCACCGCTGACGACGAGACTCGCCATCAGCGCCAGGCTCAATGGCGCCGCCAATCCCGGCGCCATGTGGAAGATCTCCGGTTTCCGCGATTCGGTGAGGAACACCAGCAGCCACGGCATCGCGTAAACGAGGCTCGACACCGCGGCCTTTGCGAGCGTGGCCTCACCGCTGTTCTGGACCGGCGGCGGCGTCGCCGCCGGCCCCGGGTGCCGACTCTGCTCTCGCAGGAGGAGCGAACCGACCGCAAGCGTTGACGCCACGCCGAACGACTCTGCGACGCGCCGATCGCTGTATCCCAGCGATTCCACGACGGCCGTCGCCTCCCACCGGTCGACGAGCTTCGGGTGCGTTCGATCGACCGTTGCGATCAACTCTTCGAGCGTATTCATGGGAGCGGAATGCTGACCGTCTCGCCCGCCTTCACTTCAACTCGGCCGATCGACTGGCCGCCATACAGCTCGGCACCCGGGACGGACACGCCCGTAACCGGTACGACGGCTGTGTTCACAACCGAGATGCTCAGCGACCCGGGATAGCGCGTCGCCGAGACCTGAGACGCGTCGAAGGTCATCCGCGCTTTCATGAGCGCTGCGATTTGCTCCATCGACGGGCTCAGTACGGGCAGCCGGAAATAGCCGGTGTACTTCGCGAGCGTGCGATCGAGCAAGTCGGTCAGGAGCGTACGTCCGAACGAGTGCACGTTCATGTTGGTCTGATGGAACATCCACGGATCCATGTCGCCCTGCAGCATGTAGGTGAGCAGTTGCTGGCTTTCGTGGTCCAGAATCTCCTCGTACGAGAGCTTCTTGCCCCAGTAGGTCTCATACAGGCAGTTGTACTCGGCGGTCCAGTCTGACGGCGTCGCCACGTTGAAAAACAAGTTATTCGGCCGTCGCGGAATCATGAACAAACCGCGGCTCGATCGCGTTGAAGATGCCTGTGTTCGGAGAGGGATTGTTGTAGCCGGGCTTCGACGTGTCCGACACCAGGAACCGGATACCTGCCGCATAGGCCGCCTGCAGGAACGCCGGGTTCGTGAGACCGGAGATCTCGGGCGTCACGATGTTCTTCGCGTTCCAGCGTGAAAGACCGAGCTCGCCGGCGACGCGGTTGTTTTCCATGATTTCCCAGGTCGCCGTCGTCGTATCGACCGCGTCGAGCAGCTCGTGATCGTAGGTGTGGTTCACCCAGTAGAAGTCTTCCTCGTGCTGGCGCGCGGCTTTCGTCAACGCCTCGCGCAGGTTCTCGGCGCCAACCCCGTTGAACGCCATCGTCAGGCGGAGGTTCTGAGTTGACGGCTGAAGGCGCCTGAGCGCCTGCCAAGCACGAACGGCATTGAAGTCCGAGGCGGTGATGCGCAGCTCCTCACCGGTCGCGTGCGCCGGTGTGCCGCACGGCGTCGTCGACGTCCAGCGGCTGTCGGGAATGAACAGATCGTCGATCTGCGGCGACATGTAGATCTTCTTCTCGCCGATGAACAACCCCTTGGTGACCCAGTTGACGATGCCGTACGAGAACAGCTGGTTGTGCAGCAGATACGGGTTGCTGTCGAAGGTCATCGCCAGGTTCTGGCGTCCGTCTGGATAGGTCTTGACCGCGATCAGCGCATTGCCAAGCGTATCGCCCAGGAGCGTCTGCGTCGATGAATCGAGCGGTTTGGCCAGATACGTGAACGCATTGCGAATTTCGAGGGGATTGAACGGCAGAACGAGCGTAACTTTCCGTTTTCCAAGGCCGATGACGATCGGCGTGCCAGTGTTGATGTAAGGGAACGCCGCCTGTCCGGCGGTGGTCAACTTGACGCCGAGCGGCGAGAGCAGTCGTATTAACGCCAAGGCCCCACTCGAACCCGAGATCCGGCGTCGGGAACGTGAACCACGTCACCTGCCGCACAGCGTTCGTTCGTTCGTACGACTCGAGCGCCTGAAACTCGGCCGGAGTCAGCGCGCTCATCCACGTGAGTACCGCCGTCGGGCGTATAAGCCAGCGAGGCGGTCGTCAGGATGATGCCGTTGTATCGCGCCTTGCAGCCGTCCATCAGCGATTCTGGCGTGAGGCCGTTCGGATTCTGCGTCGCGATGTGCAGGGTGTAGGGCGTGCCGAGATATCGCAAAGAGGACTCGATCGCCGGTAACGCAACCTCGGTGCCGTCGGCCGAGACGACCAGCAGCCGGAGGCCGATGCCACATGCCGGGATGGTCGACGAGCCTTGCGCATGAACCGCAATGCCGCCGGTGAACGCGCTACCTGCGAGCACCGTCACAACGGCGATGAGAAGAACCAGATAACGGAAAGAACGATAGCGAACGGCTCGACTACGCGACATGAATCCTCTCTTCGAAACTCACCGTGCCTGCATGCCGATGGCGATGCGGGCGGTTACGCTGCGGATACTGCGACGCGCGGTGCGTCGGTCGTGCTGGTTGTGCTGGTTGATACGTGTAACGACTTGTAGCTGTCGGAGTACGCCTGGAGAAACCGCTCTTCGGTGAACAGTGATGTCGCGCGCGCCAGCGCCATGCCGGCGAGCCGTTCGCGTTCCTCCGGCTGTCTCAGCAGCTGCGTCACTGACCGACGCGAGACGCGACGGGCTTCGCGCGGGCACGAGCGCGCCCGTATCGTCGAGCGCCTCGCTGACGCCGCCGACGTCGGTCGCGACGACCGCCCGCCGGCAGAGCATCGCTTCGATGACGGCAAACGGAAATCCTTCGGAGATGCTGGCCAGCGCAACCACGTCGGCGCGACGGTACGCGTCCCAGCGGCCGATCCGTCGACCCGCAGAATGTCACGGTGCTCGCAAGGTCGAGTTCGGCGACTCTGCTGACGCACTGCTCGTAGTAGCTCTGGTCGGTAATCGCGCCGTAGATGCGAAATTCAACGTCGGGAATCTCGGACCGCACGTGCGCGGCAGCCTCGATGAGATCGAGCTGCCCTTTGAGCGTAAAAATCTGAGACACCGCGACGACCGTCGGCCGCGCATTCTTCGCGGGCGGGCACGGCGGGAACCGTTCCGGGTCGACGCCGTTGTAAATCACGCTGATGCGATCGCTCGCGACGCCACGCCACTTTTCCCAGCGCGTGTTGTAGTCGCAGACGGGAGCGATGAGATCGGCGTGCATGTAGTTCAGATCGGTGACGGCGCCGATCAATCGCGACGCGAACCATCGGACAAACGCCGATGGCGTTGTGCGACGGAGGTTCAGGTACTGTTCGCGCAGATAGATGCCGTGTTCGGTCAGCAGATAGGGCGTGCCGCGCGTCACCTTCGCCACGATGCACGGCAACCCGCAGAGACCGGCCGCCGCGGAGTGCGCGACGTCGGTCACCGGCACTTCAGCGTCGAGCACAATCAGGAAGCGGTAGGCCAGGCGAAACGCTTCGGTCAGCTCGGCCAGCGACGGTTCAGGGGTGCGGTTCTCGGTCTTCCACGCCGCGACAGAGGCCGAGACGAAGCTGTGCCACACCCGCGTGTCGCCGAACGACACCTTGTAGTCGTGGCCGGCGAAATGCTTGTGGAGCCCGACGACCGTGGCGGTCAGCTGCGGCAATCCGTCCTGACGCCGTGAGAGCGCCGTCGTGACAAACCGGCTCCACAGGGCCTCGAAGGCCGCTCCGCGCCTCTTCGCTCGACGCCGCTGCACGGCGTTCGAGAAACGCCGCGTAGCTGAGGCCCGGCCTCGATTCGGCCGGATCGGCAGTACCCCACAGCGGCACCGTGACGTGCTCGCGCACGTTCGACGACAGATCGTAGAGTTGTTTGAGATACGGGTGCATCGCCACGCTGAGGATCGTGAAATCGATCTCGCGCAGCCGCTGCGTCAGCGCATGGCACCAGGTGGAGACGCCGCCGCCATGATAGGGATATGTCCCTTCGGTTGTGAGCAGCACCGACATCCGTCTGCGGGCCGGCGTGTCGTGCTGAGGCGCCGAAGGAGCGGAAGCGGACCTGTCCCGCCGTAGCTCCGAAGGAGCGGAGGCGGACGTCATGGAAATGTCACCTGGGCGATCTGGCTGACGAGCAACAACCCTTCTGGATTCTGGAATTCAACTTCGACTCTGTGCGTGCCTGCGCTGTCCGGCAGCGGTGCAACCGCACGCACCTGGCCCTCGAGCAACGTCGGCTGAGAGGCAATCTGCACTTTGGCGGCCCGCGCCCTGGCGATGCTGTTCACGAGCCGGCCCGGAACGTCGATAATGGCGACGAGACGATCGAGCTCGGCCGTTCTGACGAGAACCGCGCCATGGGGCAGCCGGTCGCCTGGACGGACCGGCAGCTCAACCACCGTGCCGGCCGTCGTTGCGCGAACGACGGTGCCTTCCAACTGTTGTCTGGCGTTGGCGAGCTCGGTAGCGGCCCGTGCAAGCTCGTACTCGGCGTTCTGCAGATCGATAGCTTTTCCGGCCTGCTCGCGTCGCCGATCGAGCAACGTGAGCTGAGCCTGCAGCCTCGCCTGCACATCTTGTGTCGAGGCGAGTCGCTTCGACGCGTCTGCCGCCTGCCTCGCCGTCTCGAGATCGTTCTGGGCGATCCGCAATGCGATGGAGGCATCGTCGAGCTCCTGTTTCGACACCATACCTTTGTGCCAGAGCTCTTCGATACGGCGCTGATGCACGACCGCCTGCTCGTGCGTGGCGCCGGCGCGCTCGGGCGAGTCTTTCCACTGCCGCACCGGAACCTGCTCGAGCTGGCGCTGAGCGACAGCAAGACGGCGGTTCGCCTCGCCCAGAGACGAGGCGAGCAGCGAGATTGACTGGTCGAGCGACGTGGACGAATCGCGAAGGTTGGCGACGCGCTGTTCGGCCGCCGACATCGTGAGCTCGGCGGCAGCGACCGCCGCACGCGCCTGTGTGTCGTCAACCTCGATGAGCGGCTGACCTTCGCTTGCGCGGTCGCCGATCGAGATAAGTGTTCTTGTAATCAGCACCGCCGCCGACGCCGTCAGCACAGTTTCCCCCGCCGGCCGAATTTCGCCGGCGAACTCCGCTTTGCTAATCGTAGACGGCCCTTCGTCCGCGATCGCCTCTTTACGGGCAATCAACGCGGACGTGGCAAGTGCGCATGACAACCCGAGTAAGGCTGCAGCCAGACTCCCCGGGCTGACCCGGCGCATCACTTTCATCGTTTCCTCCCCATAGTTTTCACGGCTAAAGAGTGAGCAATTGTCATACCTATACGTTCAAAGTCAAATTAATGATGTTAAAGTCATATATTGTCGTCTATGACCGTTGTTTCGGAGGCCGAAGTAATTGCACCCCTACGGCAAAGATGCTCAAAATTGAGAATTTTTATGCGCAAAGTGGAACAGAATCCCGCCCGACGGCAGCAGTCACCGGGGGAAGCAGCCATTTCTCGGCGCGCCGAGTTAAGCAAGAAGGTTCCGGCGAAAATTCCAACACAAGTTGTATCCAATTGGCATCTCTCCGGTGATGGGTCGCCCCCGACGGGCCGCGACGGGCCAAGCGGTTACGACCGCTACCGGGAACGGTTAGACGTCGATCGCTGCCGAGGACGCCAGTCGAGGTAGGTGTCTTCATATCCGGAGCTGTTGTCTACGCTATTCCGGCCGCGGATCGCGTGGCGCCGGCGAGCGCCGCAGTGATGATCGGCGTCGGGTTGACGTCCGTGCGCGCCCGGCGCCGCGCACTCGGCGCAAAGATCGCACGCGTGCGGTTCCGGCGCCTCGCTCTCGTCGGGCCTTTCCAGTTTGCTTCGCACAGAGCATGACCGAGCAACGGGTGTACCGCGAAGGGTCAACGTGCAAACGCTACTGGTCGCGCCGGTTAGAGCAGCGCTGTAACAGTTTGAGACGGGAAAGTCACCTTATGCGGCGAATAAAGTTGACGATGGATGAACCTTTCGTCCACATCTCAATGGAAGCCATCTGAGAGGCAGCCTTCAGTCCTCTCTTCAGTGCGCGGGCCGGAGCATCACTCAGTCTCTTCTGAAAGGAGATAGTAGACGTCCGTGCGAATTTGGGACGGATCCGCATTCCACTCTCGCTGCCAGTGGCCGTAGATCTCCCACTTCGGTCCTGCCAGGCGTTGGTTGTTGGCCCTGCACCACCGATGAACGGCCTCGTGCGCTGCGCCGAGGCCGCCGTACGGTCCGAAATGCGTGGTCGATGCCACAGGACCGGCGGGTGTGGCCGAGCGAACGACCTCGCCGTCTTCCGCGAACGGTCCGTAAAGCTCAACTCCCACCTCGAGCCGGATGCTGCCATCCCAATAGATCGCAATGTGGCGTCCGGCTTGTGCCTGCTGCGTACGCACGGCGTTCCAGACCAGGCCACAGCACTCCGGTACCAGGCGCGCGAGCTCAGACGCGGTCGCCTGACGTCGGATGACGGCGAGCGGGACACTGGTGAGCCGCTGGAACTCGACCGCGTAAGACGCGAGGGACATGGTTCAGGCTGGCGATGATACCGACGTTAGATGCGGTCAGGGCGTGAGCGTGTCGTTGACGATCCGAAGCAGATCTCCCGGCAGAAACGGCTTGGGCAGCAGCGTGAGGCCGCGCTCGAAGCCGGCACGCAGCATCACGTTTTCGGTGTACCCGCTCGTGTAGATCACGCGCACGTCGGGACGATCGGCGATCAATCGCACCGCAAGATCCCGTCCGCTCAGGCCCGGCATGACGACGTCGGTGACCAGCGCGTGGATTGGTTCGGGATACCGCCGCGCAATCTCCAGCGCCTCGTCACCGTCGCCTGCGTCCAGCACTTTATAGCCGTGGTTTTTCAGCACGTCACGCGCGAACCGGCGAACGGCTGCGTCGTATTCGGCGAGCAGGATCGTTTGCGATCCACGGCTGATGGGGAGGTGCGGGGGCTTCGGCGCGTTCGCCGGCACCGGCTCGTCCACGACCGGCAGGTAGATTTGGAACGTCGTGCCTCGTCCCACCTCGCTGTCGACCCGGATGAACCCGCCGCTCTGCTTGACGATGCCGTACACGATCGCCAGGCCGAGCCCGGTGCCTCTGTCGCGTCCCTTCGTGGTGAAGAACGGCTCGAAGATACGCCCCTGCGAATCGCGGGGAATACCCGTACCCGTGTCGCTCATGATCAGGCTCACGTATCGGCCTGCGGGCATCGCCGCACGTTCTAATGTTCTCGCCTGGTCGAGATCGAACATCGCCGTCGAGAGTCGAAGCGCGCCCCCGTTTGGCATCGCATCGCCGGCGTTGATGGCCAGGTTCAGCAGCACCTGCTCGATTTGACCGCGGTCGGCGCGAATGTTGTCCACAGGTGTCAGATCGAGATGGAGGTCGATGGTCTCGGGTATGGTTCGGCGAAGCAGCTTCTGCACGTCGTCGATCATTTCGTTCAGGTCGATGACCGTTGGCTGCAGCATCTGGCGACGGCTCACCGCCAACAGCTGTCGCGTCAGCGCAGCCGCGCGCTGCGCCGCCTTGGCGACCTCTTCCAGATCGGCGCGGCGCTTGTCGTCCTGGCCGAGCGAAAGGAGAATGAGATCGGTGTTGCCCATGATCGCCGTCAGCAGATTGTTGAAGTCGTGCGCGATGCCTCCCGCCAGCAGCCCGATGGCTTCCATCTTCTGCGATTGCCGCAGCTCGTCTTCGAGGCGCTTGCGCTCGGTGATGTCGCTCGTCACGCTCAAAACGACGGTCTCTTTTCCGCCGGCGTCGTTGGGAATTTCGAAGGGAACGGAGTGAGAGTCGACCCAGATCTCCTGTCCCTTGAATCCGAACATCCGGAACTCGAGCCTGCCCCCAGGGCCGGCGCAGGCCCGTTGATGCGTCTCGAGAAACCGCTTGCGATCATCCGGGTGCACGAGATCGATGACGGCACGCCCCCGCAGCTGCGCCACGTCTCTGGCGCCAATCATGGCGAGACCGGCGGGGTTCATGTCGAGCAGCAGCCCGTCGGCCGAGACCAGCTTCACGCACGCCGGCTCGGTGTCGATGATGGTCTGCAGCCGCCGCTCGCTGACTTCGAGATCGCGCGTGCGCTGGTCCATGCGCTCGGCCAGCTCGCCGTGCGATCGGCGAAGGACTTCTTCCGATTGCCGGCGTTCGGATGCAGCGGTACCGACCGTGAGGCCCACGACGCTGGCGACAGCCAGAAAGGCTTCCACCAGGAGGAGGGAATCGTTGGGCGATGCCTGCGCGAACGTGCCCAGCCCCTGGGCGCTGCCCCACACCGCAATCAACGACAGGGCACACGTAATCGTGACGGCTTCGCGCTGGCCGAATCTGAACCCGGCCCACACGCAGATCGGAATCGCGAGGAACGACAGCGGGTATGGACTGGCAACGAACACGACCCATCCCACCACGGCAGCCGTCAGCGTCAGAAGAGCCAGCTCGATCCGTCGAGCGGCGGGCCAGTCGAAGCGCGGTTGCGCGGCCCACAAAAGAATGAGCGGCGCCACCACCATCGCTCCGGAGACATCTCCGAGCCACCATGTCGCCCAGATCGAGCCAGCGTCTTGCCAGCGTGCGAACCCGAACACGCAAATGCTGGTGATGCCAATCGTGGCCGAGACCGTCGCACCGGCCAGACCCGCCATCACGAAGCGGACGATGTTGTGCGCGCGGTCGAAGACGTGCCGGCCGCCGGCATACCGGTTTATCAGGTAACCGGCCGTCAGCGCTTCGAGTGTGTTGCCCGATGCAATCAGAAGGGACGTGACAAAGGAACCGGCCGTCAGTTCGTTGGCCACGAACGCGCCGAGGAAAATGCCGGGCCAGACGCGAGGCCCGAGAATCAGGACAGCCGCCAGCGCAATCCCAGTCGGCGGCCAGACGGCCGTCGCGCTTTCATGAACGAAGGCGAGCGCCAGCCCGAGCCTGCCGGCGACCGCGTACGCCGTCGCCAGGAGAATACACGTAATCAAATATCGTGCAGGCACTTGCACCGTATGGTATCGGCTCGCGCGAGATTGTGCATCATGCAACCAGGTCGCGCCCGTGAACGTAATAGAGATATCCTCACTTTCAGCTTGGTGTACCAATGACATCCATTCTGCAGGATCTCAAGTTCGCGGCCCGTCGCCTCATCAGGGATCGCCGATTCACGCTGGCCGCGGTGGCGGCGCTCGCCCTCGGCATCGGCGCCACCAGCGCCGTGTTCACCCTCGTCAATGCCGTGTTGTTGCGGACCCTGCCTTTCGATGATCCCGATCGCGTCATGATCATCAACACCCGTGACGCGCAGGGTCGCACCTTTGGGGTCTCTGAGCCCGATTTCGAGGATTGGCGTCGCGCGACCCGCACGTTTTCCGGGATATCGCTGGTGCAGATGGGCGCGGTGAATTTCAGCGCCGACGAGCGCCAGCCCGACCAATATGACGGCGTCTACATCTCCTGGAACGGCTTCTCGCTCATCGGCACGCACGCCACGGTCGGACGTGAATTTTCTGCCGAAGACGATCGACCCGGCGCTCCCGCGGTCGTGCTGCTGAGCCACTCGATCTGGCAGAGCCGCTACGGTGGAGATCGCTCGGTTATCGGCCGGACGATTCGCGTGAACTCTGAGCCGGCCACGATCATCGGCGTGATGGCGCCGGGGATGGAGTTTCCGTTCAACTCGGACGTCTGGCTGCCGTTGGCGCAGAGGCCCACGGCGCAAACGCGCGCCGGACGCGCCGGGCGTCTGCTGATGTCCTACGGCCGCCTCGCCGACGGCATGACGATCGAGCAGGCGCGCAGCGAGATGTCCAGCATCACCGAGGCCCTGGCCGGTCAGTTTCCCGACACCAACAAGGGAGTCACGGCAGTGGTGACGCCGTTCGCCGAGCAGGTCATCGGCAACGAGATACGGGTTCTTTTCTGGTCGCTCATGGGCGCCGTCGCGTTCGTGCTGCTCATCGCCTGCGCGAACGTGGCCAACCTGCTTCTGGCGCGCGCGGCCGATCGCTCGCGCGAGATCGCCGTCCGTGTCTCGATCGGCGCGACGCGATGGCGCATCGTCAAGCAGCTGCTCGTCGAGAGCGTGCTGCTGGCGTTCGTGGCGGGTGTTGTCGGGCTCGGCCTCGCTTACGCCGGAGTTCGATGGTTCGACAACACGACCGCGGACATCGGCAAGCCGTACTGGATGGTGTTCACCATGGATCCCACGGTGTTCGTCTTCTTCGCGGCCGTGTGTCTGTTGACCGGCATCGTCTTCGGGCTCGCGCCGGCGCTCTACGTGTCGCGCACGAGCGTCAGCGAAGTGATGAAGGATGGAGGACGTGCCGGTTCTGCGGGTCTGCGGGCGCGTCGGTGGACCACGGCGTTGATTGTGGCGGAGTTGACGCTCACGCTCGTGCTGCTCTCGGGTGCGGGCCTCATGATGCGCAGCTTCATGAACCTCTATCGCATGGATATCGGCATCGACACATCTCGGCTGGTGGCCATGTCGCTGATCTTCCCGACCCGGACGTATGCGAGCCTCGAATCGCGGGCGTTGTTCCTGCAGCGGCTCGACGATCGGCTCAGCGGCATCAGCGCCATCGAGGGGGCGAGCACGACGAACTATCTGCCGTTCAGTGGCGCATCGCAGCGGCGTTTCGAGATCGACGGCCGGTCGGACATGACGGGTGAGCAGCGGCCGCTCGTGGGGATGGTGGCCGTCGGATCGAAATACTTCGATGCGCTCGGCGTGCGCATGCGGCGGGGCCGCGCGTTCAACGCGACAGACGGCGAACCTGGACGCGAAGCCATGATCATCAATCAGCGGCTCGCCGAGATGCACTTCCGCGGTGAAGATCCTGTCGGCAAGCGCATCCGCCTGATCAACGACGGCAACATTCCGGGCGCGCCCAAGTTCTACCAGGCCACCGTCGTCGGCGTGTCTCCGACGATCAGGCAGCGCGGCATGGAGCGCGATCCCGACCCGGTGGTGTACATCACGCACGCGCAGAACGCGCTCATGGCGATGAGCGCCAATCTGCTGGTTCGTGCGCGCGGCAATCCTGTGGCCGTCACCGCGCTGCTTCGGCAGGAGATCTCGGCGATGGACCCGGATGTGCCGGTCACCAACATCCGCACGATGGACGAGATTCTCGCGCGCAATCGATGGCCGCAGCGCACCTTCGGCACGATGTTCCTGGTCTTCGCGGTCATCGCGATCGTGCTGGCGGCCGTCGGGCTGTACAGCGTGACGGCGTATTCGGTGGCGCAGCGCACGCAGGAGATCGGCATTCGCATGGCGCTCGGCGCCGAAGGCCAGCAGGTGCGCTGGCTCATTCTGCGGCGCGGCATGATCGAGCTTGGCGTCGGCCTGTGTCTCGGCATTGCGGCCGCGCTGGGCACCGGACGGCTGCTTCAGGGGATGCTGGTCGGTACAGGACCGGCAGATCCGATCACGCTCGTGTCGATCAGTCTGTACTCGTCGCGGTTGCGATGATGGCGTGCTTCTGGCCCGCCCGCCGCGCGACACGGCTGGATCCGGTCAAGGCGCTTCGATACGAGTGACTCAGAACGCAGCGGGATCGCATTCACGAGCATCCTCTGCGAGAAACCCTCCCGACTGATGTGCCCACAGCGACGCGTACACCCCGTCGTTCGTCAGCAGCGCTTCGTGCGAGCCTCGTTCGACGATCCGGCCGCGGTCCAGAATGATGAGCTCGTCCATCCGTCGCACAGTCGACAGCCGGTGCGCAATGACAATGGCCGTCCGGCCCGAGAGGAGTGTCCACAGCGCGTCCTGGATCAACGCCTCGCTCTCTGAATCGAGGGCGCTCGTTGCCTCGTCGAGCACCAGGATCGGCGCGTCCTTCAAGATGGCACGGGCGATCGCCACGCGCTGGCGCTGTCCGCCCGAAAGCTTGACGCCTCGCTCGCCGACGAGCGTGTCGTAGCCGGCCGGCAGGGCATCGATGAACTCAGCCGCGTGCGCGAGCTGCGCTGCGCGCCGCACGTCGGCGTCTGTCGCATCGGGCCGGCCGACCCTGATGTTGTCGGCAATGCTGCGGTGAAACATCGACGGGTCCTGCGGCACGTACGCGATCAGGCTGCGCAGCGCGGCCTGCGGCACGCGCGCGATCGACTGGCCGCCGATGAGGATGGCGCCCGACTCGATGTCGGCAAACCGCAGCAGCAGACGCGTCACCGTCGTCTTTCCGCCGCCCGATCGCCCGACCAGCCCTATTTTTGCACCGGGCGCGATGGCCAGCGACAGACGATCGAACAGCAGCGGCTGTGATGGCGCGTACCGGAAGCTGACATCGCGCAGCTCCACGCCAAAATCGCGGGGCGAAAACACGTCGGCCGTGTCCGCGTCCACCACCGACGGCGGGTCGAGCAGCAGTTCGGCGAACTGCGCCGCGTCGGTGAGCGCGCCTTCCAGGTTTCTGTAGATGCGGTTGAACTCCCACATCACGCGCGTCGCGGTCGCGTAGTAGCTGAACGTAATGAACACCACCTCGAGGCTCGCGGCCGACCTGCCCCCAACCGCAAGCGCCAGGATGAGCCCGAGCGTGTTGGTGACGACGAACATCGGCGACGTCACGAGATCGACGCGAAGGTTCTGATAATCCCACGAACGCAACGTCTTCGAGGCGTAATCGCCCACGTTGGAGGCGTGGATGCGCGCTTCGTCGGGCTCGCGCGCGAACGCGCGGACCGCTTCGGCGTTGGAGATCGAATCGGCCACGTGCCCGGCGAGCACGTTCGACGCCGTCTCGCGGATATCCACCAGGCGGCGACGGCGCCGAATCAACGGCACGACCATCATGAGCGTCGTCGCGAGCATGGCCAGCAGAAGCACGATGAGCCACGGAGAATACGACCACAGTACCGCACCCACAAACGGGAGCGTCAGCAGCGATGGCGCCATCTGAAACGAGAGCACGTCGAACACGTCTTCGAACCGCCGCGCATAGCCGAGGGCGCGTTTGGTGAGCGAGCCGGCGTAGTTGTTCTGGAAGAACGCCAGATCCTTGACCAGGAGCTCGTCCATCGCTTCGATGTAGAGCTTCTCCATGCCGCGGATCTCGACCCGAGCGATGAGTGCCACTGCGATGCGCCAGACAATCTGACCGCTCAGCCACAGCGCCGCGAACGCCGCGACGTACGGCGCCAACCGAGCCACCGTAAAGGGCTCGCCCCGCGCGATCGTGCCGAGCAGCCGGGCGACGACGAGCGGGGGAGCGTAGAAGGTGAGGACGTCGGCGACCGCCGGCAGAACCAGCGCGCCCAGCGCAGCCGCGCGCCAGCGGCGCAGCTGTGCCCAGTACCTGGCGGATGACCAGCCGAAGCGCGGCCGAGAGACGCCTGTCGTCGCGATTTGTGTCGGTGCTCGTCGTCATAAAAAAGCAAAAAGGCCATCACCTGGTTACAGGTGATGGCCTTCGGAAATCCGGAAACTCGGGGGCTGAAGCCTATCTCACCTGCGTTCGCTTGTACAAAGGACGATGCCGTGCATCGGCCAGTGCGTGAAGGTCGCGACGTAGGTGCTGCCCACGGAATGAGTTGAACACGACCCAGTCCCGTCTGTCAAACGCCCGACGCGCCTGGAAAGAGGGCTCAGGGCTGAGGGCTCAGGGCTTAGTGCTGAGGGCTGAGGGCTGAGGGCTGAGCGTGCCACGCCGTGATGCGTTCTGCTGCGGCCAGACAGTACACGCCGGGTTCGAGCATCGTCGCGTAGCCTTCGGCCACGAGCGCGCGATTGCCGCGTCCTGCTTCGGGCCGCGACAGGCCGGTGACGCGGGCGAGCTCGCCGAGGACCGTCATCCCCGCGGCGTCCAGAAAACAGCGGGCGATTTCCCTCAGCGCGATGTCTCGATTCACGCGCCTGGTCAGCTCGTCCGGAAAGCGATCGATACCGAGCGTCCAGATGTAGGTGAACTTCGGCGCATATACCGCCGCACTCGGTATCACGATCATCGCCGCCTGGAGCTCATCCATCGCTCTGTTGAACGACGCACGATCCTTGACGCGCGAGTCGGCACGCAGATCGGACGTGCCCATCTCCCATTCTTTGCGGAGCGCCTTCAGAACCGCTCGCGCGGGTTTGCTCAGTCGCCGCTTCTCATCAAGTCGGCGCATGCCGAACACGGCATGAAAATAGGAGATCATGCGGGGCGCGAGAAACATCGCCTTCCCGCGCGCAAGCTTGGCGTAATACACCTTGCCCCGGGTCATGATCTCGTCCTTCAACTCCCACGTGAGCGACGTTTCGGGATCTTTCTGCACGTTGCGTGGCAGCACTGCGTCGCGGCGTCCGCAGACCGCGACGTAGAGCGACGGACCGGGCCGCCGCGAGTCGGTGAACCCGGCGGCGAAGCCGACATCTTCAATAAAGTGTTCTGCGTCGGCGACAGATTCGACCTGACGCGTTCCTTGACGGCACCAACGCTCGTCGCGGTATTCTTCAAATTCTTCTGGAATCTCTGACTTCGGTTTCATACTCGTGCGTACCGGCACTGTATCAATAATGCCCAAGGTACTCATCATCACGCTCGTTGTCGCCATCGCGCTCGTTCCCGCCGCTGCACGACAGGCTGCAAGGCGCGTTCTTTTCGTCGGCAACAGCCTGACCTACTGGAACGACGGACTCGACGTCCATCTCGGACGATTGGCTGCGAGCGCCGAGCCACCCGTTTCCGTGACGACCGGCCGATCCGTGGCGGGAGGGGCGTTCTTGAAAACACTGTGGTTGCTCCGGGACCCTCGCCAGAAGATCGCGACAGGCCAGTACGATGTCGTCGTGTTGCAAGAAGACCTTCCGGAGACCACCGTCGACGATTTCCGCCAGCATGCGCGTCTATTTGTTGCGGACGTGCGTAAGGCAGGCGCGCGCCCGGTTCTGCTCATGGCCTGGGCGTACGACCGGCTTGGCTGGATCACGATGGACGGCATCGCACGCGCGCATCGTGAGGCTGCTGCCGAGCTGAACGTCGACGTCGTTCCTGTTGGCCTTGCGTGGCAACGCGCGTCAGCCCAGCGGCCGGCATTGACGCTTTACGCGCCCGATCGCGAGCATCCGAGCCTCCACGGCACCTACCTCGCCACCGCGGTGGTGTATGCGGTCGTTTTCGGACGGAACCCGACGGGCGTCCCGTACACGCCGGCCGGCGTGGCCGCTGAAGATGCGAAGTTCCTGCAGAACGTTGCCTGGGAAACACTACAGGTGTATCGAGCGATTCCCGAGCGCTAGACCAGACCGTTTTTCACAACGCTGTATTACTTACCGGGGCGTCGTGAAAAACCTCACTGGTTCCACGAGTTCCTGTTCCGCGTTCCCGTTCGCGGTGGCGCCACGATGACCGTGCGCGCTTTCTTAAGAAAAAGATGGCGTACTGCATCCGCCGCCCTCGAACGCGGAACCCCTGGAACAGGAACGCGGAACCAGCGGACTACAGCATTCTTCGCGGTTGCAGCCGACCAGGACCAATCGCATAGAATTGCTTCGCGATGGCCCTGGCCACTGGCGTGCGCTGCGGTCCATACGAAATAACCGCGAAAATCGGCGCTGGCGGCATGGGCGAAGTGTATCGCGCGCGCGATAGGAAGCTGGATCGCGACGTTGCGCTGAAGATTCTGCCGGAGGCGTTCGCGAGCGACCCCGAACGGCTCGCGCGGTTCGAGCGCGAAGCGAAAATACTCGCCGCCATCAATCATCCTCATATCGCGCAAATTCACGGCCTCGAAGAGTCCGACGGCGTACGCGCGCTCGTGTTGGAGTTGGTGGACGGACCCACGCTCGCGGATCGGGTCGCGCAGGGATCCATCCCGATTGATGAAGCATTGACCATTGCCCGCCAGATCGCTGACGCACTGGAGGCCGCTCACGAACAGGGCATCGTCCATCGTGATTTGAAGCCTGCGAACATAAAGGTACGGACTGACGGCTCCGTGAAGGTTCTCGACTTCGGGCTCGCCAAAGCGCTCGACCCAACGTCCGCAGGAACGGTAGACGTGACCGCATCTCCCACGATCACCTCACCGGCGCCGATGACCGGGGTCGGCGCGATTCTCGGGACGGCGTCCTACATGAGTCCCGAGCAGGCGCGCGGTCAGGCGATCAACAAGCGTACAGACATCTGGGCGTTCGGCTGTGTGCTGTTTGAGATGATCGCTGGTCGCAAGGTGTTCCCCGGGGCAACGATTTCGGACACGATCGCAGCGGTCCTGGAGCGATCGCCCGACTGGGCCGCACTGCCGCTGGCAACGCCGCCGCCGGTGCGGCACGTTCTCGCACGTTGTCTCGAAAAGGATCCGAAGCACCGCTGGCGAGACATCGGCGACGTACGCATCCAGCTCGACGACGCGGGGCGACCGCAGAAAGACAGCGCATCGCCGAAGATCTCGCGCACGGGTGAACGAGCGACTTGGGCGCTGCTGGTCGCGCTGACAGCCGGGGTCGCGGTCGCTATCAGGCCAGCGTCTCCCGAGGCCCCGACTCCAGCGGAAATCAGATTCAACCTCTTATTTCCCCGCGGCGTTGCAGCGGACTTCGCGCAGTTGGCGATCTCGCCAGATGGTCAACAGATCGTCGTGGCGCCGAGCTTCGGCGTCCAGCAGCCCTCTCCTCTGTGGCTGCGACCGCTGGCTTCGACCTCGGGCCGACTGCTGACGGGAACCGAAGGCGCAGGCTTTCCGTTCTGGTCGCCGGACGGTCAGTCGATTGGCTTCTTCTCCGATCAGAAGTTGAAGCGTCTCGACGTCAACAGCCAGGCCATTCAGATCCTCGCCGATGCCCCCGTCGCGCGCGGCGGCGCATGGCAGGCCGACGGGACGATTCTGTTCGCGCCTAGCGCAGCCGGTCCGCTGTTTCGAGTGCCGGCGACCGGCGGCCAGGCAACAGTTGCGACAAAGCTCGAGATCGGACAGAACGATCATCGAGCGCCGTTCATCCTTCCGGACGGGACACACTTTATCTATTACGCCAGAGGGGCGCCGCAAGTCCGCGGGGTACACGTGGCTCGCCTCGATGGCACCGAGACGAAGCGGCTGCTCGACGCGGACGGTGCCGCCGTCTATGCACCATCGGGGCATCTGCTGTTTGCGCGGCAGGGAGAGCTGCTGGCGCAGTCGTTCGACACCACGCGGCTGGCGCTCGACGGTGAAGCCTTTCGCGTCGCTGACAGCGTCTCCGTCAATCCAGGGATCAGCCTCGCCTCGCTCTCAGCGTCAGCATCCGGACCGATTGCGTACGGTACGGACACCATCCGTCGAACACAGTTCGCCTGGTTCGATCGTTCTGGCAGGCGGCTCGAGACGGTTGGTACACCGGATCAAAGAAGCATGGCCAATCCTTCGCTGTCGCCCGATGGCAATCGGATCACTTTCAGCCGCGTCGTCGGTGGGAATTGGGACATTTGGCTGATCGACATGCAAGGCGCTGGCAGCAAACTCACGTCGGCTCTCTCCTTCGACTTCAATCCAGTCTGGTCACCCGACGGCCGGCAGATTTTCTACCAATCGAACGGTTCAAACATCTACTCGCGGTCGGTTACCGAAGGCACGCCCGAGCAAGCCCTGCTGAGGGAGCGAACGATGATTTACCCATCGGAAGTGTCGCCGAACGGAAGCGTACTTCTCTATACTCGGGCCACGGGTCTGTCGACCGATCTCTGGTATGTGAGGCTCGGTGCCGACCGCACGTCTCACCCATTCGTTCAGACGGCCTTCCACGAACGCGATGGCCAGTTTTCTCCCGACGGCAAGTGGGTCGCGTATCAATCAAATGAAGCGGGCCACTATGAAATTTACCTGCGGCCGTTTCCCGGCCCCGGTGATCGGATTCAAGTCTCTGCAGGCGGTGGCCAGCAGGCGCGCTGGGCAAGAAACGGGTCGGAGCTGTTCTATATTGCTGCCGATCAGCGATTGACATCGGTCCGAGTGACATTCGGCGCGAGCGGAAAGCTCGTGCTCGGCACACCGGTCCCCCTATTTCGAACTGAGTTCGACAGCAGCTTCATGGCGCGGCAGCAGTACGTCGTCTCCCCCGACGGGCAGCGGTTCCTGATCAACGCTGCGACTGACGCGATCGATCCGCCGTCGATTAACTTGATTCTCAACTGGAAGGGAAGGCCCTAGCGGACACCTTGCTCCAGAATGCGACGAAGTCCCGGCCGACGTGCAATGATCTAATGTCTGACCGGCAAGCCGTTGATTCTAAATGGAGAGAACTTCTCACTTCATACTTCTCACTTCGACGAAGAAAAACATGATCCGACGCGTTTTCCTTGCGATGGGTGCGGTCGCATTGCTCGTCGCACGGTCTGAGGGACAGACCGCTCAGCCACGTTTTCGCACCGAGGTCAACGTTGTCGAAGTGGACGCCACCGTGCTCGACGAGCGGGGTGAGGCGGTCGCTGGGCTGACGGCGGCCGACTTCGAGGTGTTCGAAGACGGACAGCCGCAGCCAATCGTCTCATTCTCCGAGGTCGACATTCCACTGACGGCGTCTGCGCAGTTCTTAGGCATCGATGAGCCGGTATCGCCCGATGTCCGCTCGAATCGGCAACCGGCCAGCGGACGGCTATATGTCGTCGTGCTCGACGATATGAACATCAACCCGTTGCGCATCGAGACGGTCCGGTCGGCTGCGCGCGAGTTCATCGATTCGTATTTCGGCGCCGGCGACATCGGGGCGGTCATCTACACGAGTGGGCGTGTCGATGCCTCACAGGACTTCACCAGCGACCCGCAATTGCTCGTCGCCTCGATCGATAAGTTCATGGGCCGTGGTGTGCAGTCGAGCGCAATGGAGGCGGCCGAAAAATACTATTCCGATCGGCTGACGCTCCAGACCGATCCGGCCACCCGCGGGTTGGAGCCTGACAAGCAAGCGGAGATCGCGGCTGACATGCAGGACGCGCGTTCGCGCACGCTCGGCACGTCGGCCAAGCCGACCGTCGACATCCAAGATTTCGAGCGCGCGCAGCGTGCGATCACGGTGTTCGATACGGTAAGAACGCTCGCCGAATCGCTGGCGCCTTTGAGTGGTCGGCGCAAGTCGGTGGTCATGTTCAGCGAAGGTCTCAACTATCAGTTAACCGAACCGTTCGGCATGCGCAGCGTGTCCGACGTGCTCCGTGCGACACAGGACGCGCTCAACGCCGCTGCGCGCGCGAACGTCAGTTTCTATACGATCGATCCGCGAGGGCTCGATGGAGCCGGGACCGATTTCATGCAGATGAGCGGTCCAGGGATGCCGAACGGCGCCACACAAACCGCGATTCGCGAGGAACTGCAGCGGTCGCAGGACAGCTTGCGCGTGCTGGCCGAAGAAACTGGCGGCTTTGCATCGCTCAATACCAACGCGTTTGCGTCCGCGTTCGATCGTGTTGTGCAGAGCAACAGCCGGTATTACGTCCTGGGATACGCCGCGCCACAGCATCAGCAGGACGGCCGGTTTCACTCAATCGACGTGCGCGTGAAACGGCCCGGCGTCAAGATTACGGCCCGGCGCGGATATGCATCGCAGCGCCAAGCGACGCCAGAAGAGCTGAAGAAACGGGAGGCGGAGCGCGTTGCGCGCGACGCCAGGCGGCCCAATTCGGACAGAACGTCGACGGCATTGAGAGATGTGCTTGGCGGACCTCTTCAGCAGAGCGGCCTCGGCCTGTCGGTGCACGCCGCGCCGTTCAGGCACTCGGACAAAGAGTCATCGGTCGCGCTCGCGATTGAAATAGACGGCGATCGCCTCCCGCTGTCTCCGCCGGGCAAGCTCGAACTTTCGTTCTACGACGTGAACGATCGCGGCAAGGCCGGCAACGGCGTTCGTCAAGAGATCGATCTTGCGGTGAAGCCCGAGACCGCCGCTCGCGTCAAATCGCACGGCATCAGGCTGAACCGGCGGATCATGCTCGCGCCGGGACGCTATCAGCTCCGCTTCGGCGTGCGGGAGAGCGCGGGCGGTGAGAGTGGTTCAGTGTTCTACGATCTGACGGTGCCCGACTTCCGCAAAGATTCCCTGGCGTTGAGCGGGCTGCTGGTCACCTCGGTATCGGCCCAACAGACACCAACCGCCGAGGTTGATGCGACGGTGGCGAAACGGCTGCCCGGTGCGGCGACGAGCCGGCGTGAGTTTCCTGTCGGCGATACGCTCGCGGTGTTTGCCGAGGCGTACGCGAACGGCACGTCGCGCCGGCCGCAGGAGATCGGGGTCACCGTTCGAGTCATCGCCGAGAGCGGCGAAGAGGTGTTTAACGCGAAGGAGTCGGCGGTCAGCACGCCGTCGAGCCCTGCCAGCATCTTCGCGCAGTTTGCATTGGAAGACCTGACGCCTGGCGTCTATCTGCTGCGCGTCGAAACGCAATTGTCTGGTGCTGATGCCCAGACCGTCGCGCGCGAGACGCTCATCACCGTGGTTCCGCGATGACGGCACTAGACATTCGCAATGCGTTCACTGCCTTTATTTGTCCATGAGGGTGACGTCGATTCGGGTCACCTCGCCGCTGATTCTGTCGGTCGCGGCAGTGAATTGCGTGGTCTGTCCGACTTTCAGAATGACTGTGTTGCTCGACTGAAAACTGCGAAAACTCGGGATGTTCTCAAGCTTTGAAAGCCCCTCAGCGGTCTGACCCTCGCCATACACAGACGTGTCTTCAACGGAAATCGTCAAGCGAAAACGTCCATCGTCGATCGAGTGTGCCGTGCAGTCGATGTTGGTCCCCACGTGGCGGTACTGCACAGGTCCTGTCGGTTTTGTTGTCCCCGGTGGAAAAGCGATGTTCATGACGGGAACTTCTGCACCCACTCTGAGGCGGGCGGGACCGCCATGCGGCATGTATTGACCCATCGGATCAATCATGCCGTCATTAGCATTGACGGAGACGAAGTACGGCAAGTTGCTCACTTTCTTCTCGCCCTGGTATCTCGAAATGACGATCTGCACCTTCAAGGGCGTCAATGGTCCCGGACTCGCAAATACGCCCTTAGGAGGTTTCGTTGCGGTTTGAGCTTGTGCAAGGCTCGCGAACGCGATGATGGCAGCGGCTGCGAAAGCGGACGAACGGAGATGGCTGATCACTGGCGTATCCTTCCGGGTTTGCCGCAATACGAAGCGGCTCAATGTTGATAATTGAAATCTCGGCGATTGGACTCAACTCGATCGTCTGGGGAGGCTCCAACGCGAGCCTCGCCGTCGGCGCGCCTGATACCGGCTCGCCCAAGGATTGGGCGTGGTCACCGCGCAACAGCCGCCTCAACGCGACCGCCTCATCCTCTGCGATCAATACTTCAGGCGTTTGAGGAATGGCCGCTGCCGGGCGCTCAACGCGGGAAACATTCGCTTGCGTCTCCCGAGGCAGCCCGAGTGATGTTGCAGCTGGCGGTGGTAACGTCACGCTGCTGCCGATTGCTCTCGCGCTGAGCTGTCGAATTTCGCGGGTTGTGGTATCTAGACGCTGGTCGGATCTCCAAACTATCACGACCGCGATCGTTGCGACGGCACAGGTAGCGGCAGCCAATCGCCATCCGCGATACCAAGGAAATGCGATGTGCTCATGCGCGATCCGCGTTCGCACACGCGCCACAAAATCCGGTGACGGGTTGACCGTCAACATCCGCTCGATTTCACGTTCTAGCTCGTCCATTGCAAAAGCTCCTTCAAACGCTGGCGCCCCAGAAACAACCGCGACTTCACCGTGCCATCCGGGAGCCCTAGCAGTTGGGCCACTTCGCGGATGTCATGGCCCTCGATGCCAGCGAGCACGATGACGACCCGAAGCTTCTCAGGAAGTGCGTCGATCGCCGACCATAGTTGGCGTGCCCGCTCTTGAGCCAGCAGAGTCTCGTCCGTGGCTGCTGGTGATGCGGGCGTCGACATCGACAGTGGGACCTGCTCTCGCTGTATCTGCCGCCGGTTCGAGCGCTGCCGGTTGATCGCGAGACGCCAGACCATCCGGACCAGCCAGGCACGAAAACGGGTGCGATCCCGTAACTGTCGGAAGTTTCTGTACGCCTTGCTAAGTGCCTCTTGAGCAACATCTTCGGAGTCCTCCCGGTGCCTCAGAACGCCAAAGGCGACACGAAAGGCCAGGGTAGATGACTCGACCAATCGGGCTTCAAATTCCTGCTCCAGGTGCTCGTCCACCGCTACGAGCGCGCCGGATACGCGAATCGCCTTGTCGGACATCGGATCATCGTTTCCATTGAGCAAGACACCGCCCAGGCTGGAACGGTTCACTAGGCCGCTAAACGGCTGCGTGGACGAAGCGGAATGAGAGCGGGATTCCCCTAAGCGCGGGCGTGCCGGCTCACGTCGCACGTCCTGCGAATCCCAGGACGACGAACCTCTATGACCGCAGCTCTGCCATCAGCCATCTGCGATCTGCCATGACACTTACCACGTTACTGCACGTTGCCCCTGCGCAAGGTGTCGAGCGAATAGAACGTATCGCGCCAGCGGACGCCGCCCTGCCGAAGCGTGACGACGGCTGAGTTCACGACCGCGAAGAACAACACCGGGTACAACAGCGGCGTGATGGCCGCACTGGCGGGAGACCATCCCAATCGCCGACCGAAGACAGCGGCTGGAAGGGCCAACAACCACGGCGCGAGCCCTGCGGCGATTCCGGCGGCGGTTCTCGTCCAGAGTCCGAGGATGCACGTGGCCGATATCAGCGTGAACACCATTGCGCCCGCCACCACCGGGGCCACTCTGAAATCGACCGCGGCGAAATAGTTCTTCTCCATGATCCTGATCATGCGCGGCACGGTCGTGCCCCAGTGGCACTCCACGTCGGCCCCGCCGAGGAACGCGCGCGTTCGCTTTCCGGCGCGATGCAGGAGCAGGCCCAGCTTGATGTCGTCCACGATCGTCAAACGCAGGGCCTCGTAGCAACCGCAGGCGCGATCGATCGTTAACGACGATCACCTCGAGTGCGACATGCCGCTGCGCGAGCAGATGACGCATCGTCGCTTCGAGGCGTGCTTCCTCATCGCGCGCCGCCACGATCACCGAGCAGCGCACGGCAGTGGTCGGCGAGCCCCCCGGCCCTGCCGGTGCAGCGAGCGCCTCGAGCGCAGGCAGCCGCCGCGCCCAGCGCTGGTGCCGGAGCTGCGCCAGCATCAAGCCGGCGAAGAAGACGGCCGTACCGATGAACGCGATAGTTGTCCACATGGCCTGCCCGAGACCGAACACGCCACCCACGAACGAGCGCGTCCGCCCCGGTCCACGGCTACCGCTTGTGAGTTGGTGTCTCTATAAATGGCCCGTGGAGCCTCACCGGCGCATGCGCCGGACGGAGGCGCAGGTTGATCATCTCGACGAAAATCGAGAACCCCATCGCGAAATAGATATAGCCCTTCGGGATGTGGAAGCCGACGCCGTCGCTCACCAGCGCGAGCCCGATCATCAATAAGAACGACAGCGCCAGCACTTTCACGGTGGGGTGGCGCATCACGAAATCGCCGATCGGTCTTGCCGAGAACATCATGATGGCCACCGCAATCACGACCGCGGTAATCATGATCGACAGGTCATTGGCCATGCCGACGGCGGTGATGACCGAGTCGAGCGAGAAGATGACGTCGAGCAGCATGATTTGCCCGATGATGGCGCCGAACGACGGGGCCACTCTCGTGCTGCCATGGCCCTCTTCCCCCTCGAGCTTCTCGTGGATTTCGACGGTCGCCTTCCAGAGCAGAAACAATCCTCCGCTGATGAGGATGAGGTCGCGTCCCGAGAAGCCGTGACCGAAGGCATGGAAGAGCGGCTGGGTGAGCCGCATGATCCAGGTGAGCGAGAGGAGCAGCAGGATGCGCATGCCCATCGCACCGCCCAGGCCCAGCGTGCGCGCGCGCGGCTGCTGAGCGGCGGGCAGCTTGCCGACCAGGATGGAAATGAAGATGACGTTGTCTACGCCAAGAACGACTTCGAGAAAGGTGAGGGTGGTAAGCGCGATGAGCCCGTCGGCAGTGAGAAACGCATCCATCCGACAGATTCTAGCAACTCACGGCTCTCGGCGAATGAAGCCAGTCGTCAGCTTCCCGCGTGGCGTAGCGAGAGCGCGAAGTTGACGATCGCCTCCCCGGTGGGCGGGACGGTGACTTCCTTCGACACGGCATAAGGCGGCTCATATTCGTACCGCTGCAGGCTTTCGATGATGCGTTCGACTCTGACGCCTTCGTGCCACATCTTGACCGGGTACGTCCCCGGCGGCACATTGTCGATGACGAATTCTCCCGTCTCGTTCGTGACAGCCACGTAGGGATGTGATGCCACGAACAAGTGCGCTCGCATCCACGGATGCCCCGCTTCACAGGAGAGCGTGACGATGCCCGGCTTGGCTGTGGAAATATCGACCGTCGAGCGGAGCCCCCGGATCGGCTGGGCGATATTGAAGATGGTCATCGGCCCTTCGGGAGTGCTCCCCCGTGCGTGCACGTTATGCAGAATCGGATCGCTGTTGACGATATCGATCGTCGTCCCCGCTGCGATGGCCATTGAGGTCGGCGCGTACTCACACTGCTGCTGATCGACGAGGACAGAGGTGGGGGCGAGCGCCGGCCCGTCGTACGGCGCGTCGTCCAGATACACGAAGGCATGACGTACGCCGTTGTCTGGGCCAAGCGACAGGCGGGTCAGCGAGACGCTGGACGCGCATACGTTGGTATCTTTCGTGTTCGGTTGGCGAACGGCCTCTGGCACGGCACCGTCGAACCGAACAACGCCGCGGATACGGCCCGACGCCGGCTTCGCTTTGATCGACGACTGGGATGCCGGTCCCGCACCTGATTCGGCGGGCTCGTTCGGTCTTCCACATGCGCTCGCCGTCGCGAGCATGAGAGCGAGAACAGGCAGGCCGAGTCGCATCACTTCGCCGCCGGAGGAATCGGTTCCGGTACTGGGTTGTTGATCGGCGGCAAGCTCCGTAAGTAGGCGAACACGGCTTTCAAGTCGTCATCGGTCATCTGACGGTACATCGTCCACGGCATCGGAGGGAGAATCGGGCGCCCCTCTCCTTGATGCTTGCCTGTACGAATCGCTTTCATGAACATCTCTTCGGTCCAGCTTCCAAGACCGGTCGCCTGATCTGGCGTGAGGTTTGCCGTGAAGCTCACGCCCCATGGTCCCGCCCACATTGTAAAGTGGCTTCCACTCAAGGCCGCCCATCCAGTGGGTGAAATCACGCCGGCCGGTATTCGAGGAACCTTCTCGCTGGCGGGATGACCCGAGAGCAGACGTGCTGGATCGGGCTCTGGCATGCCGCTCGCGAACACTTTCGGCGAATGGCAATCATGGCAGCCACCGAGCGTCACGAGATACTTGCCGCGCTCGACCGGCGTTTGTGCCGGAGCACTGGCAGGTGCTGGCGCAGCGGCTGGTGGCGCAGCAGCGGGTTCCGGTGTTGACGGCTGTCCGCACCCGGATGTCGAGATTGCCACAACGGTCATCGCCAGCGTAAGACTCTTCGCACACTGTCCGCGCCGCATCGGATCCTCCTTGGCCTCACCGTATCCGTCCAAACACCTGGAAGTAAAGGGGATTATGCATGCACTCTTTCGTCGGTGCAAGGAAGGTGGCCGTTGGAGCTGATTCGGTCGTCGGCGGCCTGAGCGCGAAATTCATCCACTATAATTGGCGCCGATACCGTGGCCTTGACGTCTGGCTCTCGAATCGGCCCGTACGAAATCGCCGCCGAAATCGGGAGAGGCGGGATGGGCGAAGTCTATCGAGCGCTCGATCCGAACCTCGATCGCCCGGTCGCCATCAAGATCCTTCCCGACACCTTTGCCCGTGACCCCGATCGGTTGGCGCGCTTCGAGCGCGAGGCGAAGACGCTCGCCGCACTGAACCATCCCAACATCGCGCAGATCTACGGGCTGGAGAAAGCGGATCACACCCGCGCCCTCGTGATGGAGCTGGTCGAAGGCCCGACGCTTGCCGACCGCATCGCGCAAGGGCCGATTCCGGTCAATGAAGCACTTCGCATTGCCCGGCAGATTGCCGAAGCGCTGGAAACGGCGCACGAGCTCGGCATCGTGCATCGGGATCTCAAGCCCGCCAATATCAAAGTTCGGCCGGACGGCACCGTGAAGGTGCTGGACTTCGGCCTGGCAAAAGCGATGGACCCGGCCGGAACCACAGGTACGGCCGCGGTACGCCCGCCAATCCCGCCGCGCTCTCGATGTCGCCGACGATCACGTCGCCGGCGCTCCTGACCGGCGCGGGCATCATCCTGGGTACCGCCGCCTACATGAGCCCGGAGCAGGCGCGGGGTAAGGCAGTCGACAGGCGAACCGACATCTGGGCCTTCGGCTGCGTGCTCTACGAGATGCTGACCGGTCGCCGCGCGTTCGATGGAGACGACGTGACCGACGTTCTCGCACGCGTGCTCGAGCGGGACGTCGACCTGCGTGCCATTCCCGTTTCCGTTCCGCCGGCCGTCCGTCGTCTGTTGCGCCGTTGTTTCGCGAAGGACCGGCGCGAGCGCCTGTCGGGCATCGAGGTGGCTCGCCTGGAAATCGATGAAGCGTTGACGGGTGCTCCCGAGATCGCGCAGGCCACATCAGTGGCCGCACCGCCGCGGTGGGAACGCGCTGCGTGGGCTGCCGCCGTCGTCGCCGCTGCGATTGCGGGTGGTGCGGCGTATTACAGCCGTCCGTCGCCTCCGCCGCCTGCAGAAGTGCGCTTCGAGATACCGGTGACGCAGATGCGCTTCGTCAGCGACTTCTCCGTCTCGCCCGACGGCCGCCGGGTGGCGTTTGCCGCGGCGGCGCCGGATGGCCGCGAAGGCGTCTGGATTCGCGCGCTCGATTCGCCGACTGCGCGCCTGTTGCCTGGTACCGAGAATGCCGCGCCGCAGTCCGTGTGGCCGGCGTGGTCTCCCGACAGCCGGTTCATCGTGTTCGCGGCAGACGGAAATCTGAAGAAAATCGACGTGACGGGCGGGCCGCCGCAAACGCTGACGCCGCTCGGCGGACAGATGGGTGGGGCGACCTGGAATCGCGACAACGTCATTGTCTTCGGCAGCAACGATCATGGGCTGCGCAGGATCTCGGCATCCGGCGGCGAGGTCGCTGCGGTGAGCGAACGCGACAAGTCGCTCGAGGAGACGTACCACGACGCGCCCGTGTTCCTTCCCGACGGCAAGCACTTTCTCTATCTCGCCTGGAGCAACCCGAAGCCGGAGAATCGTGCGATTTTCATCGGCTCGCTCGATTCGCCGTCGCGCACGCGGCTGATGACGGCCGAATCGAACGCGGTGTACGCGCAGGGGCACCTGCTGTTCCTGCGTGGCGATGCGCTCGTGGCCCAGCCGTTCGATGCCGATCGCCTGCAGTTCGCCGGCGATGCGGTGGCGCTCGACGTGCGGGTGGCCAAGGTGACCGGAGAGATTGCCGCCGTTTCCGTGTCCGACACGGGGACGCTCGTCTACCGGGCACCGGGCGACGAAACGCCCACTCGCCAGCTGCTCTGGATGGATCGCACCGGCAAGACCGTCAGGGCCACCGATGTCGATTTTCAGATGACGCCCGGCTTGAAGTTGTCGCCGAGCGGCAGGCAGATTGTCTTCACCGAAGGCATGCCTCCCGACATCTTTATCTACGACTTCGATCGCCGCGCCACGACGAGGCTGACGACGCACCCGTCGGTCGACCATGCTCCGGTGTGGTCGCCCGACGGGACCAGAGTGGTGTTCGATTCGCACCGCGCGCTCGGGGGGCAGGACACGTCTGAGGCCGGTCTGTACCAAAAGCCCTCGAACGGAGCGACGGTGGAGCAGCCGATTCTCGATCGTGAGAATGGCGTACAGCACTCTCCCCGCGACTGGTCGGCCGACGGGAGCACGCTGGTGTTTGCCAAGCAGGGACAGAACGGTCGATGGAACCTGTGGGGGCTGCCGCTGACCGGCGACCGCAAGCCGTTTCCGTACCGCAATGGCGAGTTCAACGAGAACGAAGCGTCGTTGTCGCCGAACGGCCGGTTCCTGGCGTTCACGTCGAACGAGTCGGGCAAGAACGAAGTGATCGTGCAGCCGTTTCCCGATCCGAGCCGCGGCCGCTGGCAGATCTCCACCGAGGGAGGGTCGGCCCCGCGGTGGCGCCGCGACGGGCGCGAGTTGTTCTATCTCGATCTGAAAGGACGGCTCATCGGCGTGTCCGTGACCACCACCCCGGACTTCAGTATTCAGAAGCCGACGCTGCAGATTCAAACGCCGCTGCCAGTCCCTCTGCCGGTCGGCGGCGTGCTGTTTCCCTATGACGTGGCGCCAGACGGAGAGCGGTTCCTGCTGACAGTGCCGATCGAGGGTGCGAGGTCCACACCCATCAGCGTGCGCGTCAATTGGCCGGTGTTGGCGGGCGCCAAATAATCAACAGATCACTCCTGCGCCTATCGGTCACTCCGCTCTCAGGGCGAGTAGCGGGTCCACCCGTGTCGCGCGCCGCGCAGGAACGCAGGTGGCGATGAGCGCAACGGCGACCACGGGCACGGCGACGACGATATAGGCGAAGGGATCCCCCAGATCAACGATGGGAAGCGCCTGCGATGTCACCAACGCGAGCGCAGCGGCTCCGGCCGACCCGATGACGGCGCCGATCACGATCGGCAAGCTTCCCCGCGCGGCGACCATTCCGAGAATCGATGCCGGGCGGGCGCCAAGTGCCATGCGAACCCCAATCTCGCGCGTGCGCTGGCTCACCGAAAACGAGACGAGGCCGTACACACCCGCGGCGGCGAGAAGCAGAGCGACGATGGCGAACACGCCGAGCATGCCGGTGAACAGATACGTTCCACCCAAATCGTCGGCGAGCTGCCGCTGCATGCTCTTGATGTCGTACACCGGTTGGGTCTTGTCGAGCTGTGCAAGCTCGCGGCGGATGGACGGCGCGAGCGCAACGGGATCGACTCCGGCGCTGCGAACCACGAACGCGGTCGCACGCTCGGGCCGCCACGAGCTCGTCACATACACCTGGGGTGTCAAGGCCCGCGCGAACCCTGTATTCCTGACATCGTCGGCGATGCCCACCACGTCGAGCCATTCCGTTTGATTGTCGGCAAACGCGATGCGCTGTCCAATCGGACTCTCGCCCGGCCAGTACTGCCGCGCCGCTTCGCGGCTGACCAGGGCGACCGGCGGCGCATTGCCGAAATCGGCGCGAACGAAGCCCCGCCCGCGGACAATCGGAATGCGCATCGTCTGCAGGTACTCGCTGCTGATGGCGGCGGTGGCCGCCTGGGGTTGCGATTCTGGTGGAGGCACGGGCCTGCTTTGAATCACGAAATGGACGCGCGACAGGCGATCGGCAACCGGGAGCCGGTCGATCGTACCGACACCGGCGACGCCGGGGAGTGCCCGAATGCGCTCGATCGCGCGCGTGTAGAAGTCGTGCGCGGCGGCAGAGTTGGGATAGCCGGCTTCGGCCAGGCTCATTCGCAGCGTCAGCACCTGCGCGCTCTCGAATCCCAAATCCATGTAATGCAGGCGCCACGTGGTGCGCCCGATCAACGCAACCTGCGTCATCAGGATGAGCGCCAGTGCCACCTGTGCGACGACGAGTGATTCGCGCAGCCGCCGGCCAATCCGCGTTTCGGCGCCACGATTGCCTTGGCGCAGCTCTTCCATATCGGGCTTCGACATGCGCACGGCCGGCAGCAGGGCAAACCCGAGGGGTGCGAGCAACGTCAGCGCGGCGCTAACGGCGAGGACGGGCCCGTTCAGGCTCATATCGCGGAAGCCTTCGGCTCCCGCACTGGCGAATCGAACCGCAACGAGGCCCCACCAGGCGAGAAACACCCCGACGGCGCCCGCGGCCGCCGACGTGACGAGGCTCTCGATCATGAACTGGCGGATCTGATGGAGGCGGCCCGCCCCGAGTGCCGCGCGGACGGCCAGCTCGCGACGTCGCGTGGCGACATGCGCGAGGATGATGCTCGATACGTTCGCGCACGCGATGCAGACCACCATCACCGCGACGAGCGAGAGCAGCAGTACCGACGGCCGTAATGTTGGTGCCGAGCATCTCGATAAGAGGCCGCACGACGGCCCCGATTCGTGCGTTGGTGCGCGGATAGTCGGTCTGCAGCTGACGTGCTGCCGCAAAGAGATCGGCCTCGGCCTGCTCGCGTGGCACACCGGGCTTCAGCACGCCGGTGACATACAGCCTGCGGTCGTCGCGCTGCGCACGCTCGCGGTCGAGCACGATCGGCAGCATGACGTCGATGTCTGTGAACATGCCCGTTGCGGTCGCCGATGGCAGCACTCCGACGATGGCGTGCGGATGGCCGTCGATCGTCAGTGTCCTGCCGATCGCGTCGCTTGCGCCGGCGAGCTGGTTTTGCCAGAAGGCGTGGCTGAGGATGGCCACGCGCTCGCGGCCCGCCGTCGCCTCGTCGGCGCTGAACGTGCGGCCCATCTGCGGCTGGACTCCCCAGACCTGCAAGAGGTTTTGCGTGGTTCGAACGGTGGAGATGCGCGAGGGCGCGTCGAGACCCGTCAAAACGGCGCTTTGAAATGTGAAGCCGGCAAACGCCTCAAAGGTGCTCGTGCGGGCAGTCAAATCAACCAGGTCGGGAATCGACACGCCCGTTCTGGCCACTCCGTCCGCCACACCTTGCGGCGATTGCTCGAGCTTTGGATCGGTGGACGCGACAAACACCAGGCGGTCGGTGCGCACCGCGGGAATGAAACGCCACACCATGTCGATGGTGCTTGCGATGATGGTGGCCGCCGCTATCGCCACCGCGAGCGTCATGACAATCAGGCCCGACGCTCCGGGTGCCCTGACGAATGCGCGAAGGGCGAACTTCAGATCCTGCATGATGGTGGTTCTATCAAGATGGCTGCCAGACATGCACCGAAAAACAGGCGGCGTGCCTTGGCTGCGACCATCCGAGCGTGCGGTTGTGGGATTAGTCGTCCATGTATCGAACGCCCTACCAGGTTAAGTTGGCTCTTCGTCGCTTTGAGTGCAGCGATGTACCGTGATCCGGCCGCCTGCGCGTGCCGCAGGGGAAGGGAGCCTGCTTGGCGGCCTCGAATCAGCCCAGGGTCATTGCGTTTCGGCACCCGTCCGGCGCACGCCTTCGAGCACAGCGACTTCCGTGGGCGTTGACCTGATGCGATTCAGATGGAAGCCGGCCTTTTCGAAGAGTGCTCGATATTCCGTTTCGGTGCGCTCGCGGCCACCTGTCATCACGAGCATGTTCAGGTCCATGAACTTGTGAAAGAACGGCTCACCGCCCGACGGGATGACGGCTTCAATCACGAAAAGCTTGCCGTCGGGCGCCATGCCGCGGTGGCAGTTCTTGAGAATCGCAATGCTGCGCTCATCGTCCCAATCGTGAATGACCCATTTCAAGATGTACGCGTCGCCTCCTTCGGGCACACGTTCAAAAAAGTCACCGGCCACCAGTTCGCAACGGGCACTCAACCCTTGATCGTTGATAAGCGGTCTGCCCTGTTCGATCACGTGAGGCAGATCGATCACGACACCGCATGCGTTCGGATAGGCACGCAGAATCGAGGTCATCAGCGTCCCCTTGCCACCGCCGATATCGACAATTCTCTTGAAACCCGAAAGATCAAGGGCCTCCAGTACTGCGGGTTCGAGGACCGCAGTCACTTCGGACATGGCCTGATTGAATATCTGAGCGTTCTCGGGATGGCTGGCCCAAAACTCCCAGTTCGCCATTCCAAAAACCTGGTTGAACGCGAGCTTGCCGGTTTTGACGCTGAACAAGAGATCGCCCCATGCGGGATAATGCTCTTCTCCCAGTTCTGTCATCGCGAGGAAGCGTAGCGAGCCTGGAACGCCGGTCTGCAGACCTACCGTCAGCGGCGTTGGCCCAAAACGCCCGCTGGCATCTTCCTCGAACCAACCGATGCTGGCCAGGGCTCGCAACACGCGATACAAGGATGGCGCGTGCGTTCCCGTGAGCACGGCCAATTCAGCAGCGGTTTTTGGCTCATCTTTCACGAGATCCGCAAGACCCAACTTGGCGGCGATATATACCGCGCGCGCAGACCAAAAGCCTGAGAGGACCTGGAATACGGCCATAGTGGGCGACACGGATGCAACTTCAGTTGCCATGGAAAATCCTCCTGCATGCGCTCGGGCGCCTTCGGAGATGCCAACAGACTCTTCGCCCCGTCACCTACTCTAATCCTATTTTTTCAACTCGGCGCTGAGAAAGGGATCGCCGTAGCCATCGGAAGACCCGAGGACGCGCATCACGCGGGGATGCGCGAAGAAACCATGCTTCTACTGCTCAAATGGGCCACGGCACGGCCGATTCGATCGTCGTGAGATACCCAGATAAGCCCAGCCGCAGACCCCAGGCAATCAACCCCACCCCAACCGTGGCCGCAATCCACTTTCCCCACGGAAGAATCTGCTCGGCACACGCCAACAGCATGATGACGCCCATCCACGCGAGATTCATCACGCCCACAGCGAACGCCGTGGCCATCAACGCCCAGCAGCACGCCACACAGTACATGCCGTGTGACATTCCCATGTGGAAGAGGCTCGGCGAACCGGATCGCCAATGTGTGAGGAAGTAGGTCAGCGGATTCCGGCAGTGCTCGAGGCACGCGCGCTTGAGTGATGAGAACTGAAAGAGACCGGCGACGATGAGCAGTGCGCCGGCAAGCGGCCGCTGCAACGCACCTTCCTCGCCAAGAAGGTGTGCACTGGCGAGCGCCACTTGTGTGGCTGCGGCAAGCCCACTGTAGGCAGTCCAAATGACCAGATACCCGCTGGCAAACATCGCGCTTTGTGTAAACCGCGCATAAGCGGAATGCGCGTCGACGAACGTGACGGCAGCGCGCATCCACGGCGCTGCGACCGGCGCCATCATGCCGATCATCATCACTTGCCACATGACGGCTGCCTGCAGAAACGATGTGTTGCTCAGATGGATGTGTCCGCTCATCCGCTAACCCGCCAATCGAACGACGAGTACAACCCGTGTGTGCCGCGATTCGAAAACACAATTCGTCCATCGTCGAATTGACCATCACCGGTCGCGAGGACCTGTGATGATCCATGGATCTGATTGAACATGTTTTCGAACGTCACCGGTTGTGTGCGGTCGCGGCCGCGAATGCGCGCGATGGCGCCCTCGAGCAGGCCCGACACGGAAACGCGTTTGCTGGCGTCTTGATCGTGAATCTCGATGCGCAGGAAGCGCACGTCGAGCCATCGGCTGACAAATCGTGCGAGGACGGCCCACGGGCCGCCGGCCTGGCCCGAAAGAATCTGTTCGACGGCGATTCGCTGTTCAGGCGTGGCCGCCTCGTCGATAATCAGCCCTTCCGTCCAGTTCCCGGTGATCATGTGCTGCGGCGAGTCGTAGACGACGACGGCTTTCACGCCGTCGAGAGGGACAGTCCCGAACGCGCCGGCGTCGAAGCGGATTGCCCAGAAGCCCACGCACCGGTCGTGCGTGCACAGTTGTTGAAAGTGCACGTGGCCCGGGCACACGAGCTGACAGTTGCAGTTTTCGAACAGCAGTCCACGCGCCCACCAGGTGTCTGTCATGCACGGAATCTATGCAGTACCTCTGATTGACGCAAGCAGATGAATTGGGTGCGATAGGTGCGATAGGTGCGATGGGTGCGTTAGTACGATTGGTCCTCACTGGCCCCGAGTATTGAAATATCAGTCATTTGCCCAAATCGTGATTTGTAGTCCAAGAACCGACAACATCGGCCGCAACTGATATTTCAGTATTGACATCCCTCCGGGTCTTTGCCACCCTTTGCTCCCGTTAGATGGGGAGAAACTCGCAAGACATCGTCCGGCTGGCCGACCAGGCGTACGTGTCGATTCGTGAAGAAATCTTGCGCGGCCGCCTGCGGCCGGGCGCACCGCTGTCGCGCCGGCGACTGGCGCGCGAGCTGAACATGAGCGTGGTGCCCGTGGCCGATGCGCTGCGCCGGCTCGAGGAGGCCGGGCTGGTCGAGAGCCGATCGCGCGCCGGCACGCGTGTGCGTGTGCCCACCGAGCGCGATGTGAAGGAACTGTACGAGCTGCGCGAAGCGCTCGAGTCGCAGTCGGCGCGCCTCTTCACCGAGCGGGCGACTCAGCGTCAGCGCCACGACCTGCAGCGTCATGCGGAGCAGGTGGACGTGCTCTTCAATCGGCTCGCGACCAACGGCAACGACCCCGACTTCAAGTTCGTCGTCAACACCCATCACGTGCAGCTGCACATGATGATTGCCGAGCACGCCGGCAGCGCGTTGATCAGAGACATGATCGACCGCAACCACGTCCTGGTTCTCAACTGGCTGTTCGACGTCACCGGCCGGCGCACGCCGCTGCCGGCCGGCTTCCATGCGCGCCTTGCCGAGGCACTCGTGTCGGGCGATCCCGGCAAGGCCGACGCGGCGATGCGGGCGCACGTGCGATATGGACTGAACGAGATTTCGCATCAGATTGGCGAGCTGGCTGCGTCCGAATGGCGCGAGCGGCCCGCACCGCGGCGTCGATTGTCGTGACATGACGGTTGTTCCAATGACAAGGAGGGCACCAATGCGTATCGCGTCCCGGTCTCTTCTCTTTTCGGTGTTGATGCTTGTTCTCGCGGCTCCAGCCTTTGCTCAGGAGTTTCGAGCCACCCTTACGGGCCGCATCGTCGATCCCGATGGGCTCGGCATGCCAGGTGTCACCGTGAGCGCGACCAATGCCGGCACAAACGAGGTGGCGTCGGCGGTGACCAACACCGAAGGCGTGTACTCGCTGCCGTTTCTCAGGCCAGGCAACTACACCGTTTCAGCAGAGCTCGAAGGCTTCCGCAAATACACCCAGGAAGGAGTGGGTCTGCAGGTTGGCCAGACGCAGGCGATCAACATTACCCTGCAGGTCGGTCTCATGACCGAGACCGTGACCGTTACCGGCGCAGCGCCGCTGCTCGAGACGACCAACGCCGACCGCGGGATGATCATCGACAACCTGCGCGTCACCGAGTTGCCGCTGAACGCGCGCAATCCGTTCATGCTGTCGTATCTGTCGCCCGGCATCACCTACAACGGGCCGGCGATTTACCAGCGGCCGTTCGACAACGGCGCCATCGCCGACTGGTCGATCAACGGCGGGCAGAACCGCAACAACGAGTTCCTCCTCGACGGCGCGCCCAACAACTCCATTCAGGGCGGCAACAACATCGCCTATGTGCCGCCGGTCGACGCGGTGCAGGAATTCAAGATCGTCACCAACAGCTACGACGCCCAGTACGGGCGCACGGCGGGCGGCGTCATCAACGTGTCGCTCAAGTCGGGCACCAACAACCTGCACGGCAGCATCTACGAGTTCGCGCGCCGCAAGGCGTTCGACTCGAACGAATATTTGTTCAAGCTGACCAACCGCGAGAAGCCGAACCACAAGCTCGATCAGTACGGCTTCCAGATCGACGGTCCCGTGCGCATTCCGGGCATGTACGACGGCCGCAGCAAGACCTTCTTCATGTTCAACTACGAGGGATACAAGGAGTTGACGCCAAACCCGGTGACCTTTACGGTGCCCGACGCGGCGCAGTTGAGCGGCGACTTCAGCAACCTGCGCGATGCGCAGGGGCGGCTCATCACCATCTACGACCCGAACACTGGGCGGCTCGAGAACGGCCAGTGGGTGAGGGACCCGTTCCCCGGCAACCGGATTCCCGAGAACCGCATCCATCCAGTAGCGCGGACGCTGCGGCAATACTTCCCGCAGCCGAATCAGCCCGCCCCGTCCGGCGGCGACAACTGGCGCAACAATTTCCTGTTCGCGCCCAACCTGGCGACCGACGACTTCCACAACATCGCGACGAAAGTCGATCAGAACATCAGCCAGGCCACGCGCATGTTCTTCCGCTACGCCTATAACAAACGCACCGAGACGCGCTACACCAACGGCATTACCGACGGTCCCGCGCAGGACGGACAGTTGCCGCTGTGGCGCATCAATCACACCGGCGTGGCCGACTGGGTGCGCGTGGCGAATTCGACGCTGGTGTTCAACGTGCGCGGCGGCCTCAACCAGTACCTAGAGCTCGCGCGCTCGGATCCGGGCCTGGAGTTCAATCCGGCCGAGTTGGGCTTCGCCCCATCGCTCGTCAGCCAGCTTCCGAACCAGGTGTTCCCGCGCCTCAACTTCTATACGAGGACAACCGGCACGCTGCCGACGCCGGCGGGCGTGGAAGAGTATCGCCAACTCGGCCGCAACAGCCGCAACCGGGAAACTACGACGGGCCTGAGCCTGCAGCCGAACTTTACGCTGACCAAGAGCAACCACAGCGTGCGCGGCGGCCTCGACATGCGGATGACGTGGTACACGAACGCGAGGCACAACAACCTGTTCGTGCTGAACTTCGATCGCCGCTTCACGCAGCGGCAGTTCAATCAGGACGACGCCCTCAGCGGCAACGCCATCGCGTCGTTCCTGCTGGGTGCCACGAGTGGCGGCGTCATCGACAACAATTTCTACCCGACGCTGCGGTGGAATTACTACGCGCCGTGGTTCCAGGACGACTGGCGCGTCACCAATCGGCTGACGTTGAACCTTGGCGTGCGCTGGGATCTCAACACGCCGGTGTTCGAAGAGGAGAGCCGGCTGAACTTCGGCTTCGACACCGAGTCGATCAACCCCGTGACGACGCGTATCCAGCAGCGCGTGCCGGGATACGTCGCGCGCGGCGGACTTGGATTCGTGGACGAAGACGGCAACCCCAAGTACCCGTACCAGGTGGACCGCAACAACATCCAGCCCCGTGTCGGCTTCGCCTACGCGATGAACGACAGCACGATCGCCCGAGGCGGCTACGGCCTTTACTACGTCAACGTCGTCAGCACCTCGGCCTCGAACGGGTTCGGCGTCAACTCGTTCCCGATTACGTCGCTCGACGGCGACCGCACCTCGACGTATCCGCTGACCAATCCGTTCCCGGGCGGGCTGCTCGAAGCGCCGGGGTCGGCGCTCGGCATGGAGACGTTCCTCGGCCGCAACCCGAGCTTCTCGAACACCGAGTTCGTCAACCCATACGTGCACCAGTTCTCGCTGGGTGTCCAGCGGCTGCTGCCGTGGCAGACGACGGTCGAGGTGAGCTACGTGGGCAGCCGCACGAGGGAAATGCAGAACCGGTGGGGCGGCTTCAACGAGCCCGCGCTCTCGCTGCGCAATCAGTGCGATCCGACCAAGGGCGGATCGCCGGCATTCTGCAACGAGCTGCTGCCGAACCCGTTCTTCGGCATCACCGGCTTCGAAGGGACCAATCGCTTCACCAGCCCGACGCTCTCGCGCTATGAGTTGAGCCGTCCGTTTCCGCAGTTCGGCCCGATCACCGAGTTCGACCGCAACGACGGCCGCATCTGGTACAACTCGCTGCAGACGACGGTGAACAAGCGGATGTCGAATCGCGTGTCGCTGAACGGCACCTACACGTGGTCGAAGATGGAGGAGGAAAACGGCGGCGACAACATCATCGGCGGCAACAACACCACGAACCCGCTGATTACCGAGGTCGATCGCGTCGTCCAGCGGTCGCTCTTCGAGAGCGATCGCCGCCACCGCGTGACGATCTCTGGCGTCTACCTGCTGCCGTTCGGGCGCGACGGCAAGTACCTCGCGGACGCGGGCCCCGTGCTGAACGCGTTCGTCGGCGGATGGGAAATGGCCGGCATGTGGCTGTTCAACACCGGCCGCCCGTGGGGGCTGCCGCAGAACGTCATCTACGATGGCAACGCGAAGATCGAGAACGTCGACTACAACGATCCCCGTGTGATTCGCGCCGTGCAGCCCTGCGTGGCGCAGATGAATGACGCCGGCGTCGTGGGGCCCCTGCAGAGCTTTTCGGTTGCGGCGGGCTGCACCGCGCCCAACTTCGTCATCAAGCCGAGTTACACGGGCG
Organism: Vicinamibacterales bacterium; assembly: GCA_963761975.1. GTDB lineage: Bacteria > Acidobacteriota > Vicinamibacteria > Vicinamibacterales > JAMQPK01 > JAMQPK01. The sequence continues at coordinate 1,545,172 of CAVXIR010000004.1, read as the reverse complement.
CGTACGTGCCGTTCCGGAGCAACGACATTACGCGGCCGCCGTTCTACCAGTTCGACATGAACTTCGCCAAGTCGTTCCGGTTCAACAACCAGCTGCGGCTGCAACTGCGGTTCGAGGTCTACAACATCCTGAACCAGACGATTTACGACGAGCGCCAGTACGAGACCAACCCGACGAACGCGCTCTTTGGGACGATCGACAAGTCCGTCATCCGTCAGTCGAACTTCCCGCGGTACGGACAGCTAGGCATAAAACTGATCTTCTAGGTTCGTAAAGTTCGTAAAGTTCGTAAAGTTCGTAAGGTTCGTAAGTTCGTAAGTTCGTAAGTTCGTAGGTTCGTAGGTTCGTGGGTTCGTGGGTGTCCATGTTGCGTGGATCCGCGACCGCGAACCCCGAACCCGAACCCTCGGAACCGGAACCCCTGGAACCGGAACCCTCGGAACCCCTGGAACCCCTGACCTTGATGCGTCCCTGCCTCATCGCTTTCCTCGTGTGCGCCGCCGTCCAGGCCGCTGAGCCCGTTCGCGAGCTCTTGTGGGACGACATCGTGCCATCGGTTCAGCGACTCCTCAACGCGCAGGGCATCGACGCGCAGAATTTCCGCGAGCGCGCCGCCGATCTTCGCGAGCGCAATCGCCGGCGCGTCGTCGAAGGCGATCGCGATCACCTGATCTACTACATCCTCCAGTCGACCGCGTTCACGAAGCTGCCGCCGATCGAGCCTGCGCTCAGCGCGAAAGAGCTGGCAGAAAGCGGGAGGATTCCCTCGACCGCGCGCGCCCGCATCGACGCCTTCGCGGCAGCGGCGAAAAACCGTCGCGACTACGGGCCCCGGATGGCGATTTTTCGAGAGATCCTGGCGCGTGATTCGATCTCGATCGCGGACGAGGTACGCACGCGCGATGAAGCTGGCCGCCCCGGCACGAGACCAATATCAGGCGCGCGGGTTGAGCACCGACTCGTCGATCGATGCCAACTATGTGGTGTACCTGTCGCTCGGCGCACTGCGCGCGCTCGAGCCCGATCGGCGCATCCGTTCTGTCCTCATCGTCGGGCCGGGGCTCGATCTCGCGCCTCGGACGTCGTTTGTCGAAGTGGGCGCACCGCAAAGCTACCAGCCCTTTGCGGTCGTCGATGCGCTTCTGGCGACCGGTCTTGCGACGCGCGACACGCTGCGCGTGACGGCCGCCGACATCAATCCGCGAGTCTCGACGTGGGTGCGCGACGTGCGAGGCACGCGGCCGACATTGACTGTAGTCGCGGGGATTCAGCAGGCCGGGCAGGTGAAGTTATCGGAGGACTTTCGGCAGTACTTTGCCGCCCTCGGCGGCAGCATCGGAGAACCGGGCCCGTTGCCCGACGCCGGCGCGGGCCGGCTCGGCAAGACGATTGCGGTCGCTCGAGGTGTCACCGATGGCTTCGACGCGGCCACACTCGACATCACCGTCGAGCGTCTCGACGCGCGCTTCGATCTCGTGGTGGTCACCAACGTCTTCCCGTATCTGTCCGACGCAGAACTGCTGCTCGCCGTCAGCAACATCGCGGCGATGTTGAATCCCGCAGGCATTCTCATTCACAACGAGCCGCGGCCGGTGCTCGCCGACGCGCTGCTGGCGCTGCAAATGCCGTTGCTGCAAACCCGCTCCGCGGTTGTCGCGACCGTCACCGGCGGCAACCCCTTGTACGACGCGGCGTGGATGCACCGTTCCCGCTGAACCAAAAAGGGGCATTGTCTGCCTCCAGGACGACTTCGTAATCGGTCACGCGATTACGAAAATGTTTTGCCGCGGTCTTGCGCAGATCGGCTATCATGGAATCTCACTCCCTCAGTGCTCCGAACAATTTCCGTTCTCGCCCTTGCCGCCTTTTCGGCGGCCTGGTTCGACATCGCCGCCATTCGCGGCAGCGCGCAGACGTCTGCCGCTACCGTGAATGTTGCCCAGGCGCACGATTACACGCGGGCGCGCCACGCCGAAGACGCGGCTGCCGTCCGCAGATACCGTCCTGGCTTCGAATTCTGGCAGCACATCTTTTCTATTCCTGACGGCCACATCGCCTACGGCAGCGCCGTGGACGGCCGGCTGCTCGTGGTGTTTCCCACCAAGGGCGACTGGCTGACCGAGGCCAACTGGAAGGATGCCTCGCTTGCGCACGTGCTGAACGGACGCACGCTGGCGACCAAACTCGACACGCGGCGCGATCAGGTGGCGGCGCTGCTCGAGCAGGCGGCCGGTCCGGTCCTGCATAACCCGACGCGCGGTCAGTTCCTGAAGCCGAACGCCGTTCGATATGGGGCGTTCATCAAGGAATGGGGCGCCATTTACGAGCGGTTCGGCGTGCCCGCCGAAATCGGGCTCGCGCAAGCGGTGCTCGAGTCGGGGCTCAACGGGACGCGGCGGTCGAGAGCCGGCGCCATCGGGTTGTGCCAGTGGCTGACGGGCAACTGGAACCGGTTGAAAAAACTGTCGCCGCACGTCATCGAGGCCTACAACCAGACGACGCAGGTGCCCTATTGCGCGGCGTATCTCACGATTCTGGCCACGCGCTACGGGTCGTTCATTCCGGCGCTCTCCGAGCATCACAGCGGCGGCACCAACGTGGGTCGCGTGCTCGTCAACGGCACGCGGCTGGGCGGCGGCGACGTGCGCGATCGATATTTCCTCGGCTCGCAGTTTGCGCGCGATCTCCGGAAGATTGCGCTGATGGGCTATCGCGACATCTATCGCACTTACGGTCCGCGATCGGCGCTCTATGCGGAGATGACGTTCGGCAACGCGATTAACGTCACCAACATTGCCTCGTCTATGCGGCAGGTGCAGGTCTTCGCGATGCGCACGCCGCGCGCGATCTCGATCAGCGAGATCATGCGGCGCACGCGGCTGTCTGAAGACGAGGTTCGCCGGTTCAACCCCGCGCTGCGCACGATGGTGCCGTCGCGCGCCACGTTGTACCTGCCGTTGTACGTCAAGGAATTTGGCGCCGACGTCGCGTTCTGGCACCTTCCCGCGAAGGCGTCGTACGCAGCTGTCCTGAACGAGTTCGTCCGGCTCGATGCGGGCGACGAGAAATGGGACGACCGCGCGTTCGAGCCGGTGCTGCGTGGATTCCAGAAGCGCTTCGCCGAGACGAACACCGAAGAGGGCGACATCATGGCGTCGGTGCTCGCCTATGCCATCAGCGAAGCGTACGCCAGCAGCCGCGGCGCGATCCTGGCAGAGTTCCGAACCAGCGAGAAGCTGCTCCGCCTGTTCGACCAGGCGGTCGCGCAGCGCGACGCCACCCGCACCGCGCAGGGCGCCCCGCCGGCCGAGCGGGAAGTGTCGCGTCGCATCGACTAGGTCAACACCGCGTTTCGTCTCCATCCGAATCAAATCGCGCTCGGTGCCAGCCTGGCAATAACAAAGAGGCGGGCCGCGCTCGCGGCCAACCCACTAAAAAAACTCGCGGGGACGCTGGTTCTTGTGCGCTAGGATTAATTGCCACGACCGACGTCGTCGCGTGATCGTAGGTACGGCTGCCCACGAGGAGTCCTATATGAAGCGCACGGCTCTCGTTGCTTGCGCATTCGTTCCTCTCATATTTGCTTCCGGTTCTGCCCTCTCCGGAGCGGCACAAGCTCCTCAGTCCGCGTTACTCGGGGCTTTTTTGCAGTCCAAGGTCTGCAATGAGCAGCCGACCCACGTCGAAACCAGCGACTACAATCTGAACTTCCAGGTCCCGATCGGGCTCATGCCCGATCCGCAATTCGACGGCCGTCACGCGACGATCCGTGTGCACCGCGTCAAGCCGATCTATGCCAATGGCAAGTGCAAGAAAGTACCCAATCTTGCCGTCGTGCTGGTCCATGGCCGAAGCATTCCTGGCTCGGTAGCCTTCGACCTACGGCATCCCACCCCGGAGGATCCCCAGGGCGGCGCGCTCAGCCTGCAAGAGGCGCTGGCGATTGCGGGCATCGACACCTTCGCGCCCGACCTGCTCGGCTACGGCCTTTCGACCCGCTTCAAAGACGGGCTCGACGATCCGTGCAACGCGAGCCTGCCGGCCTACAATGCCGACGGCAGTTGCTCTTTTGCGGCGGGCTGCGATCGGAGCAGGAACACTGGCATCTTTCCCCTCAATCAGCAGAGCAGGTATTTAGGTGATGGGCTCCTTCCGGCCATCGACGGACTCGGCGTCAATCCACTCAATGGCCAGCTGTGTTCGCATTCGAGCCCTCATCGTTTCGCCCGTACCGATGTTTGGGCACGTGACATCCTGCAGGTGATCGACGATGCCATTGACAAGGCGCAACCGAGAGGGCACAAGGTCGTCGTCGTGGGCTATTCATTTGGCGGGCCCAGCATTGCAAGGACCCTCTACCTACTCGGGGACAAGGCCGCTCGGAACGTGGGACGGGTCGTGTTCATGTCCTCGCTGTTCAACCGATTGCCCGGAGTGCCGGTGGAGGTAAACTCACCAACCGAGGAGCAGCACCTACCGCCAGCAGAATTATCCACCTCCTTTCCACTGGCGCTGAGTGGCCTTGGCGGGTGGTCTGGTGTCCCGTCGGGACGCGAGACGTTCTGCTCTGGCCGTGTCATCCCTGGCACACCGGAGGAATCCCGTCGACAACTTTTAGATCTCGACCCTTTGGGGGCGTCTTGGGGAGGGCGGGATTCCGCGAGCCCTACTGGCCTCCTTCGAGCCCCGACCTTTACCAATTACGGTTGGAACCGCGACGTCGCATCGACCTTCAGTCTGCCGACCTTGGTCTTACATGGTGCCGACGACACAACGTCCCCGCCATTGAACTCAAACAATATCTTCGACGCGCTGACCTCGGTCAGCAACAAGCTGCTTGTCCAGGTGGAATGTGGGAGTCACCAGTTGCAGCACGAGGGCTGCTCTGGCGATCGCTGCAACGATGGGGACCCCAACACGGTGCCTTATGGGCAAAGCGCTCAAGTGTGGACTGGTCCCCATAACACGATAGCCGCGGCGCTGATCGAGTGGGTCAAAGACGGAACCTTCAATGGCTCCGCGTGCGGACACTTCCTCGTCAACGCGAGTGGTGTGGCGAATAACGTCGGAACTCCGAACTGCACCAGCGGGCCGTGAGGGCAAGCGAGTGCATCAATTCCCCTACGAAATGGGCTCATACCGCATCGCCCCCCCTCCCGAGCCGAACTCCAGCCGGCTCACGAGCTTCACGTCGATACGCTTCGATAGCCCGGCGAACAACGTCGGCCCGTGGCCCGCCGGCCCGGGCTGCACCACGAACTCGTATCCCATCGGCGCCGGCGGCCGAAACGCTGCTTCCATCATTTCGTAAGTCACCCTTGATGTATTCTTTTGTTTTCCCGCAAGGAGCTTCACCATGAAATGGCGCGTTTTGTTTGCCGCCGGGCTGGCGTTCACCTTTGGCCTGGCGTCGCCACATATCAGTGCGGGCCAGACAGCCCCGTCCGACGCCAAGAAGCAGGAGACCGCCGCAGAGGCGAAGAAAGCTGACGCTGCGGATACCAAAAAGCCAGAGCCGCCTGCGGACAAGCCGTTTGCGGACCTCATCAAAGACGCCAGGGCCGTGAACGGACTCTTCAACCTTTTCCAGACAGACGAAAAGGTTTACCTCGAAATCCGGCCGGATCAGTTCGACAAGACCTTCATGGTCTCGTTGACGTGCGAGTCGGGCATCGGCGAACGGGGCTTTTACGCCGCGCAGATGTGCGGCGAGCTGCCCGTGGTGTTTCACAAGCAGGCGAAGAACGTTCAACTCGTCGCCAAAAACACGCGGTTTACGGCGGCCGACAGCACGGCGTTCCATCGCGCGATCGACCGATCGTTCAGCGACTCCATTCTCGGATCGACAAAAATCGAAAGTCTGCCGCACCCCGACCGTAAGAGCGTCCTCATCGATCTCGGCGCCGTGCTGTTGACCGATTTTCCGATGCAGGCGTACATGCTGGAAGCGGCGTTCCGGATTCCCTATCGCTTCGACGCCAAGAACAGCTACTTCGGCGCGATCAAAGGATTCGAGAAGAACGTCGAGATCGGCACGGTCGCGCATTACTCCGCAGAACGGCCGCCGCTTCCGCCTCTCTTGGCTCCCGGGGCGCCCCCGCCACCAACGCCGCCGCCGCCGCGTAACCTGCCCGACGTGCGGAGCATGATCTTCAAATTCCGGTACAGCATTTCGGAGCTGCCATCGAGCGCAGGCTTCAAACCGCGGCTTGCCGACGACCGCGTGGGCCACTTCTTTGCGGTTGCCGATGACTTCACGACCGACGCCACGCACACGCCGAAGCGCCGCTACATCACCCGGTGGCACCTCGAGAAACAGAATCCATCTGCGGTGTTGTCGCCGCCGACCAAGCCGATTGTCTTCTGGATGGAGAACACGATCCCCGTCAAGTATCGCGACGCCGTGCGCCAGGGCGCGTTGCTCTGGAACAAGGCCTTCGAAAAAATCGGCCTGCAGAATGCCATTGTCGTCAATCAGCAACCAGATGACGCCGACTGGGATCCCGCGGACATGCGCTACAGCACCATTCGCTGGTTTGCCGCGACCGACGCCGGGTTCGCGATTGGGCCTTCACGCGCCAACCCGTTGACCGGTGAGCTGTATGACGCGGACATCAGCTTCTCGGACGGGATCATGCGGTCGGTTCGCGGGTCGATGCCGGAACTCATCGGGCCGGTCAGTCTGGACGAAGTGACGGCGCCGGTCGCACGGCCCGGATGGATGCAGAACTCGAGCTGGTCGTGCACCTTGATGTCTGACATGGCGCAGGATACCGCCTTCGGATTCGAGCTGCTGAGCGCGCGGGGGATGGACGCTGATGGCCCCGAAGCGGATGCCTTCATCAACCAGTGGCTCATCGAGGTGACGGCCCATGAAGTCGGCCATACGCTCGGGCTTCGCCACAATTTCCGTGCGAGCACGATTCACCGGTTCGATCAACTGCACGACAAGTCGATCACGAATGCCCAGGGGTTGACCGGGTCGGTGATGGACTACATCCCGACCAACATCGCGCTGCGCGGCGAGACGCAGGGCGACTATCACCAGATGACGCTCGGGCCGTATGACTACTGGGCGATCGAATATGCGTACAAGCCGATCGCGGCCGCGTCAGCGGATGCCGAGCGGGCCGAACTGCAGAAAATCGCCTCTCGCGTGGCCGATCCGATGCTGTCCTATGGCACCGACGAAGATGCCGGCTTCAGCGCGCTCTGGCCCTGGAGCTCCGATCCGCTGGCGACGCGCCGCGATCTGGGCAGCGATCCGCTCCAGTACTACAAGCATCGCGTGAAGCTGGTGAACGAGCTTTGGAGTGGAATGGAAGCAAAGCTGCAGAAGCCAGGCGAGGGCTACCAGATTCTGCGCCGCAGCTTTCTGCGCGGCCTCGGTCAGGCGGGCACGGCGCTGCTCGACACGGCGCGCTACATCGGTGGCGTCTATCACTACCGCGACCACGTCGACGATCCCGGCAATCGGCTGCCGTTTGTACCAGTGCCTGCCGCCGAGCAGCGTGAGGCGCTGAACCTGATTCGCGACAACCTGTTTGCACCAGGTGCCTTCAGGATTTCGCCGCAGCTGCTCAACAAATTGGCCGTCGATCGGTTCCCCGACTTCGCCAATTTTGCATCGTTCGAACAGAGGCCCGATTATCCGATCCACCAGCAGATTCTGTCGCTGCAGGTGGGTGCGCTCAATCGGCTCTTTCATCCGGTGGTGATGAGCCGTGTGCTGGACAACGAGTTGAGGGTGGCGAAACCGCAGACGACGCTGACGCTCGGGACCGTCTTCGCGTCGATTCGCGATGCCATCTGGGCCGAGACCAGCTCGGCGAGCGTCGAGGTCAACAGCTTCCGCCGCTCGCTCCAGCGCGAGCACCTGCGAAGGATGATCGCGCTGGTCGTGCGCGACGCGGCGGCGCCTGAAGACGCCCGGAGCCTGGCCCGTCACAGCTTGACCCTGTTGCGCACCCGGCTCGGGTCGGCGGTGCCGAAGGCGGCGTCGGTCGAAACCCGCGCGCATCTCAACGAAACGATCGCACGAATCGACGAAGCGCTGACGGCGCAGGTGCAACGGCAGGCATTCTAAGAGACTGTGACAAGCCTGGACCGACACAAACTTTACTGCCGGTCGTCGCTCTACTCGAATGGTGCGATCCCAGTGTGTCCTCGGCGAATGACTACACACTGGGCGACTTGAACGAAGCCGCTGGCGCGGCGGCCGACGGACAACCGGGTAACTCGTAGCAGGATAGGGTGCGTGGTCACAGGAGATGTCTGTGACCAAGTTACTGCAATGCCTGCGCGACGTGCTGGTGCGTCGCGACTACGCCGCCACGACCATCCGCAGCTACATCCACATCGTTGAGGCGTTTCGCCAGCACACCGGCGCGCGCCTCGACCGACTCACACCCGCGCAGCTGCGACGCTACCATCTGTATCTTCTCGAGGAGCGACGGCTCGCCGTCGGGAAGGTGGTCACGCAGATTTGCGCGCTGCGCTTTTTCTGCCGCTACGTACTGAAGCGCCGGGACATGCGCGAGGAACCTGCCCTATCCGAAACAGCGCCTCCGCTTGCCGGTCGTCCTCAGTCCCGACGAGGTCCAGCGCCTTATTGCGGGCGCGAAGAATCTCTATCACCGCACGCTGCTGCTGACCCTCTACGGCGCTGGCTTGCGCCGCAGCGAAGCGTGCCAGCTCAAAGTCCGCGACATCGACAGCCAGCGCATGGTGCTCCGGGTCGAGCAAGGCAAAGGCGGCCGCGATCGAGAGATCCCCCTCAGTCCCACGCTTCTTGCCGCACTGCGCGAGTACTACCGCTGGATGCGGCCGCGGACCTATCTCTTCCCGGGGACGCACCACGGCTGGCGGGCCGATGCGCCGATCACCACGAAGGTCATCTGGGAGGCTGTTCGGCTGGCCGCGCGGAAGGCGGGGATCGATAAACGCGTCACGCCCCACACGCTACGGCACACGTACGCGACCCATCTCCTGGAAGCGGGCGCCGACCTGCGGACGATTCAGCTCCTCCTGGGCCATGCCGACCTGTCGCACACGACGGTGTATCTCCACCTGTCACGTCGGCATCTTCAGGCCGCACCGAATCCGCTGGAGCAGCTGCAGGTGCCGGCGCCCGTGGTCCTCCCGCGGTCGCGGCTGAAGCGGAAGCCGAGTCCGGCATGAGCCGGCCTGGGGTGGAGGTGGCCGAGATCCTCCACGCGCAGGGCGACGCCTTCGTCGAGCAGCATCCGTGGCTGAGCGTGCAGCAGCGATCGGTACTCCGCGCGATCGCGCGCTGTCGCACCGCGGCGCTCGGCGGGCACGTCGACGCCTGTCGCGGCTGCGGCCATCAGGCCATCTCCTATAACTCGTGTCGCAATCGCCACTGTCCGAAGTGTCAAGCGCAGGCCCGGGAGCGCTGGCCACGCCCGCGAGCGCGACCTGCTCGATGTGGCGTATATCCACGTCGTCTTCACGCTGCCGCATGCGCTCCTGCCGCTCGGCTATCGGAATAGTGTCCGCCTGTATACCTGGCTCTTCCAGGTGAGCGCGATGACGCTCCGCAAGGTCGCGGCCGATCCCCGACATCTGGGTGCCAAGATCGGGGTGCTCAGCATTCTTCACACGTGGGGGCAGACGTTGGTCCGCCATCCACACGTACACTGCGTCGTGCCGGCCGGTGGCTTGTCTCCGGATCATCAGCGCTGGATTTATCCGAAGTACGCCGACTTCTTCCTCCCCGTGAAGGTGCTCAGTCGCGTCTTTCGCGGGAAGTTTGTCGAGGCGTTACGCCGGGCGTACGACCGGAACGAACTCGACCTTGCGGGCGCCACCGAGCCGCTCCGCGACCCGGCGCAGTGGCACACCTTCGTCGATGCGCTCTTCGACACCGACTGGGTGGTGTATGCGAAGCCGGCCTTCGGTGGGGCGTCCGCCGTCCTGCGCTATCTGGGGCGCTACACGCATCGGGTGGCGATCAGCAATCACCCTTGCTCGCCTTCGACGGTGAGCATGTGACGTTTTACTGGAAAGATTACGCCCACGGCGACGCGCGGCGAACGATGACGCTGTCGGCGATGGCGTTTCTGCGCCGCTTCGTCCAACACATTCTGCCGCGCGGCTTCGTGCGCATCCGGCAGTCTGGCTTTCTCGCGAACACCTGTCGCGTGGCCCGCGTGGCGCTCGCCCGGACCCTGCTCGCTACACCAGCGGCGGCGGCCACATCCACGTACGCGACCGCGAGGGTGACCACTGAGATGGAGACTGCCGCGACGTGGGCGTGTCTGCGGTGCGGCGCCGCGATGATCGTCGGGCCGATCCTCTCGGCGATCCACCTCGCGACCGTCACATGGAGTTTCGATAGCTCATGAGCCCCTCCTCGCGTCAGAGCCGGCGTCTTCGACAACGTGATCGCCCACGTCACGGGAGAAGTGCACCTCGATCTGCCGCTCGAGTACCGCGCAACGGCACTCCCTGGCGCACGCGCCACCACCCGGCTGGACGCCGCCGTCGCTCGCGCGCCGCCGGCCTCTCGATCTGCATCGCTCCACGCTCGGGGATCCTGATTGGGGGGCGTGCTACTATCTACAACTAGATGGTTGTATATAGACAGCCAGCGGCGCACGTTCTGGACCAGTTGTTCGGCGCGCTCGCCGATGCCACGCGGCGCGACATTCTGGCGCGGGTGATGGACGCCGACGCGTCCGTGAGCGAACTCGCGGCGCATTACGACATGTCGTTTGCCGCTGTGCAGAAACACGTGGCCGTGCTGGAGCGTGCGCGGCTGGTGACCAAGCGGAGGGACGGCCGCGCTCAGCGCGTGGCCGGCAACCCCGATGCGGTGCGTCGTGCCACTCGACTGCTCGCACAGTTCGAGCAGCTTTGGCAGGGACGCGTGGGTCGCCTGGACACAGCTGCTGGCCACTTCACCCCAAGGAGATTCGCATGCCGGTCGTCGAGATTCGCAAGGATCCGAAAATGCTGACCATGACAGTGACCGCCCAGTTCGCCGCGCCCGTCGCGCGCGTGTGGGCCGCCTACGCTGATCCGCGGCAGCTCGAGCGCTTCTGGGGCCCGCCGGAGTGGCCGGCAAAGTTCGAGCGGCACGACTTCACCGTCGGAGGCCGCTCCGAGTACGTGATGACCGGCCCGAACGGCGAGCAGTCACGCGGCTTCTGGGAGTTCCTGAGCATCGACCAGCCTCGGGCGTTCGAGGTGAAGGACGGCTTCCTCGGGCCAGACGGCAAGCAGGCGCCGGACATGCCGACGATGCGGATGCGTTTCACCTTCGAACCGCACGACGGTGGCACGCGCATGGTGACGGTGACGACGTTCCCCTCGCTCGAGGCGCTCGAGCGGCTGCTCGGCATGGGCATGGAAGAGGGCATGAAGGCCGCGATGGCCCAGATCGACGGCGTTCTTGCGGCATGACCGCGGCCGGCTCTGCGTCTGCGAAGCGTCATTTCGGCAGTGCGTGAGTAGTGCAGGGATTGCGCGCCGCGGCTCACTTCGCCCCCTTGGCGATCTGCGCGCGGAGCTCGTTATCCTGGGCGGCGATCTCGGGACCGAAGTCCTCCGACTCCCAGAGCGGACGGATCTCGAGGTCCGACGGACCCGGCATCGGGTTGGGGCAGCGCTTCGCCCACTCCAGAGCCTCGTCCATCGACCGCACCTGCCAGATCCAGAACCCCGCCACCAGCTCCTTGGTCTCGGCGAACGGACCGTCGGTCACCGACCGTTTTGTGCCGTTGAAGTGCACCCGCTTCCCGAACTTGCTTGGCTTGAGCCCGTCACCGGCGAGCATGATCCCGGCCTTTACCAGCTCCTCGTTGTACTTCCCCATCGCCTCGAACATCTCGGCGGCGGCCTCGACGTCGAAAGGGTTTTTCTCGGCCTCGGATTCCTTCGTCGCCTTCACGATCACCATGACGCGCATTTCGCCTCCTCAGGAGGGATAGAGTTGGGAGCCCGTCAACGGGCTTTACCATACGTCGAACGGGGCGAGCTGATTTCGACATGACGCAATCCGTGGCGCGCGTCGCGCAGGCCCGAGTCGAGCCATTCGATGATTCCCATCGCCCTCGTCTCCTCCTTGATCCGCGTCACGCTGCCCAGGCGGAGACGGGTCCGCCGATAGTCGTGGCCGTCGGCTGCGTCCATGTCGAGATGGAACTGGAGCTCCTCCTCGATATCGGCGTTATGACGCCCGGCGCGAACCGTCCTCTTCAGCCTGGACCACAGCCCATGATGCATCTCCCATCAAACCGCGCGCAGAACCTTCGCCACGGCCGCGGACACGGAGCGCCACTTTTTCTCATCCGTTTCGAGCTTACGGCGCCCCTTTGAGGTGAGTGCATAGACCCGCGCGCGCCGTCCTGCGTCGGAGGTCCGCCATTCGGCCTTGAGAAGGCCAGCTTCCGTCATCCGATGCAGAGCCGGATAGAGCGAACCTGCCTCGACGCGAAGAATGTCGTCCGACGTCTGCTGGACATACGACGAGATTGCGAAGCCGTGGTTGGGGCCCCGCCGGAGGATCTTCATTACGAGCAACTCCAAGGATCCCTGAAGGTTGTCTGTTTTTGACATGATGTAGGTATCTACTATAGACATCTATATAATGAATTGGCAACCGCATAGTGAGCGGCAATCGCCCCTTCGCATCCGACTCGTCAAGTCCGGTTTGGGGAAAGCGCCAGGTCAAATTCCACCAGAGTGGTGAATACGAGGCCGAGCGTTAAATGCAACTGCACCTCAAGTTCGAAACGCAGATCAGTGCAACGACATCGGCTGTTCGGCCTATACTCGTTCGATCGCGCATTAAGGCTCCCCAAACCCGGCGCGTGATGACGGACGCCAGATTTCTATCTGAGGAGGCTATCGCATGTCTGAAGACATGCATACGACACAGTCTGCGCAGCGCGAGCTCACGGAAGTACGCACATCGTGGCACCGCGCCGTGATTGATACGCTGACGTTCCAGAAAAACGCGCGGTGGGTAGTCTCTTTCGCCATCCTACTCATCACACTGGCGCGCTCAGCCGTTTTCATCTTCTGGGAACAATCTCACTTCGACGCCAACCAGGCTGTCATCGGCCTGATGGCGAAGCACCTGGCCGAGTTACGGGCGCTTCCCGTGTTCATGTACGGTCAGAACTACCAGCTGGCTGTGGAATCGTGGCTCGCGGCTCCGGTCTTTCTCGTTGCGGGCCCCTCTGTCACCGCGCTCAAACTACCATTGCTTGCCATCAATTTCGCGGTGGCGGTCCTTCTCATCCGGCTGCTCACCGATGAAACACGAGTGCCGCCGATCACGTCCGGCCTTTCGGCGATCTTCTTTGTTCTCCCACCGCCAAGCACGGCAGCCAAGCTGCTCGAACCGAGTGGGGGAACGCTCCAGCCCCTTCTCTATGTGCTGCTGCTCTGGCTGACGCGCCAACGCCCGGTGTGGTGCGGTCTCATTCTTGGCATCGGAGTTCTTAACCGTGAGTTCACAATCTACGCCTTCGTCGCCCTGCTGATCCTGGGGGATGCTGAGCGCTCATGGCTGAATCGGCACAACCTGCGGCGTTTACTAACAGTTGTGTGCGTGGCGGGCCTCGTGTGGATCGGTGGGCAGCTCGCGGGCAGGTACGGTTCGGCTGAGGGACCAGGATCGGCCTGGGCGGACCTTGCACCTGGCGCCAAGCGCGTCGAGATTGCGAACCGCCTCTGCCTCGACTGGCGTGCCGTACCCCGAGGCTATCTGGACATCGCTCGGATTCATTGGCCGCTACTGTTCGGAACCGAGCTCCGGCCGCTTCGTGGATTCAACATCGAGAGCGATGTGAACCAGGGCTTCCGTGGTGCCGGCGTGGTGCTCGGCATCGCCATGCTGCTCGCTGTGGTTCGCATTGGCACCCATCTCCTTCGAGAGCGACGTTGGCGACGCGAGTACCGACTTCTGCGCCTATTTGATACTCGTGGCTACGCTTTCGATTACTGGATATGTCGTTGGACGCTGCGGCGTCATTTCGGCGGCAACGGTGCGTTACGACATGCTGTCCCTTCTCGGGGCGGTCGGTCTGGGAGCCTGGTATCTGCGGATCGAGAGTGTGAGATGGCTCAGCGGCTTGTGGGTCCTGCTCATCGTATGTTGGGCGGCGACCGGCGCACTCGCGCATGCGCGATTGTCGGCGGAGTACCTCGAGGATGCACCGGACGGAGGGAAGGTCCGCATCATCAACGAACTGGACGCACGTGGCATCCGATACGCGATCTCCTACTATGCGAACGCGTACCCGATAGCCTTTCTGTCGGAGGAACGGATCATCGTGGCTTCCTCGAATCGGGTCAGGATTCGGTTGTATCAGGAACAAGTCCAGGCGAACCGCTTCGAAGCCGTGCGGATCACGCGGTCACGATGCAAAGGTGGAGAACGGGTGATGGCCGGACTCTACTTCTGCCCTCTGTAGATCGAAACTTCCGGCGCGAATCACGCGTAGCGTCCGCCGCGCCAGCGGCTTCGTTCTAACGCCGATCTGGTTACGAACGACCATACCGCGTGTTCGACGAACACGGGCGATGAGGGAGAGCAGGTGCAGCGGCAGGCATTCTAAGCGGTCACTCGGCTCGCAGGGCTTCCAACGGATCGACGCGGGTGGCGGACCGGGCCGGCAGGTAGCACGCGAGTAACGTGACGACTGTCAGGAGCGCGGCAACTGCGCTGAGCGTCGCTGGATCCGTAACAGTGACGCCGAAGACGAGACTCGAGAGGCTTCGCGCCGCGGCAAGCGCCATGAGGACTCCGCCTGCGATCCCAACGGCGACGACAAGAAGCCCGTGTCGCAGGAACAGTCGGAGAATCTGACCACCCGTTGCGCCGAGTGCCATTCGCACACCGATTTCCTGCCGACGCTCGGCCACGACTTGCGCGATCACGCCGTACACTCCGATCGCTGCCAGAAGAACGGCCACGACGCCGAAGGCTGACAGGACGATCATCGCGACGCGGCGCCGACCGGACGACTCCCGCATCACCTCATCGATCGTCCGGTCGTTGAAGACGGGGACGTTGCGGTCAACATCGTGGATGGCCGCCTCGAGCGACGAAAGGGGCACCGCCCCTCGCGTGCGGACAATCGCGAACGCCGTGCCTCGCGGCAGCTGGACGATCGGCATGAAAATCTGCGGCGGCATCTCCTGATCCACGCCGTGCTGCTTGATGTCGCCGACAACGCCGACGATGGTGCGCCATGGTCCGGACGTCTCGGTGGGGAACCCCTGGATGATTTGTTTCCCGATCGCGTCCTCGTCCGGCCAGTACTTCCGGGCGACCTTGCTGCTGACGATGGCAACCGGCAGCGAGTCGGGCGCGTCCGTTCGATCGAAATACCGTCCTTTGACGAGGGGGATCCTGAGCGTCTCGAAGTAGCCGGCGGTCACGGGCACCATGGCCGCGTTCGGAAACTCGCCGACCGATATCCAATGGTCCGCGGTCTTCCCGGGGATTGTGAACACGTTCCACCAGTTCGAGCCGAGCATCGGGAGCGAAGTGGTGATCGCGGCGTTCTCCACACCCGGCAGCGCACGAAGACGTTCGACCACGGCGTCGTAGAACACCTGCTTCCTGGCGTCGGGCCATTGCGGGCCCGTCAGCGAAAACATGAACGTCTGCAGATTGTGCGGATCGAAGCCAGGATCGACACGCGCGAGCCGAACCATGGTGTGCACCATCAGGCCCGCTCCGGAGAGCAGCACCATGGCGACAGCGATCTCCGCCAGCATCAAGGCCTGGCGCAGTGCGGGTGCTGAGCGGGTCGAGCCTCGCCCCGATCGCACGACCAGTTCCTGACCACGGATGCCGGACGCTTTGATGGCCGGAAGGATGCCAAACAGGAACGCGCAGCCGCAGCTGAACAGCGTCGTCCACGAGAGCACGACGAGATCCAGACGGATCTCGTCGAGACGGGGCATGTCGCGCGGCGCCACGCTGACAAGTGCAGCGAGAATCCCCGCGCCGGCCATCGCACCGAGCGGCCCACCGATGAGGACGAGGAGCGCCTGTTCGACGACCAGCTGGCGAATCAGGTCCCACCGGCTGCCGCCGATCGCCGCGCGGATACTGAACTCATCGGCGCGTGAGGCCGTCTTGTTCAACAGCAGACCGGCGAGATTGACGGAAGCGATGAGCAGAAGGAGGATGACGGCACCCGTGACAACGGTCAGCGTGGGTGCCATGTCCCCGACGACACGGTCGGCCAGCGGGACAACGTAGACGCTCCTTGCTGAGCTGTTCTTGTTGTTGGTCTCCGGATATTCCATTGCAAGCGCGGCCGCAATGTTCTGCATTTCCGCACGCGCCGAAGTCACGCTGACTCCGAGTTTGAGGCGGGCGACGGCATAGAGCGTCGTGTGGTTCCTGCGGCTTTGCATCCCGCGGTAGTTCGCGGCCACCTGTGGCTCGAGCAGCAGATACACGTGGGCCACCGTCATGTAACGAAACCCTGGAGGCAGGACGCCGATCACGGTGTATGCCCCGCTATTCAGGGAGAGCGTCTGACCTATCGCGGCCCGCGCACCCCCGAACTCTCGCATCGCGAAGGCATGGCTCAGCACGGCGGTTGACGCGGCGTCGGGCCGAACATCCGATTGGTCGAATAGACGGCCCTGAAACGACGTCGTGGCGAGGATGCCAAAGAAGTTCGCGGTCACGCTCCGCGAGTCGAGCTGCTGCGGAAACTGACCGCCCCTGCGGATCACCGAGTCGGCCAGCGAACTGGCAATGCCCTCGAACGACGTCGCTCGCCGGCGCCAGTCGTCGAAATTCGGCCAGGCGATGCCGGAGCCCTCGTGTTCGGCCAGAAAGACCAGGCGGTCCGCGTCTGCATAGGGCAACGGACGCACGAGCACCGCGTGGGCGATCGAGACGATCGCGGTGGTCGAGCCGATGCCGAGCACCAGCAGGGTCAGCGCCGTGGTTGTGAAGCGGGGCGAACGCCGCAACACGCGCGCGGCGTACCCGACGTCGCGCCATACGGTGTCGAGCCATGTCGCGCGGACGGCCCGGGTCGATTCCAGCGTCTGGGTCATGCCCTCCCAGATCGCGGAGGGCCAGACGGCGTGCCTCTTCTGCCGAGAGTCCTCGCGATCGGTGCGCCTCAATCTCGCGTTCGAGGTGGTCGCGGAGTTCCTCGACGATCTCGCCTTCAACCCGGTGTCGGCCGAGAAGTCCGCGCAGTGTGGCGAACAGCCGAGCGATCATTGACCTTCCTCCAGGACGCGCCGCATCGACAGCGCGAAAGCCTCCCATGTCTCGGTCTCTTGGTTCAGACGTTTCCGACCGGACCGGGTAATTGTGTAAACACGCGCCCGCCGGTTGTTCTCGGAAGCGGTCATCTCGGACTTCACCTCGCCGCGCAGCTCGAGCCGATGCAGCGCGGGATACAGTGATCCCTGGCTGGTCTTCAGCCTGTCCTGCGAGATTTGCTGAAGCCGACCCGAGATGCCCCAGCCGTGGTTGGGTCCGAGCTCGAGAATGCGCAGGATCAGGAGATCGAGCGTGCCCTGCAGCAACTGTGTCTTGTTCATGCGTCCCCTCTCGGGATCCGAGAGGAGTGTAGAGGAGTGACCTGTCGGAGGTCAAGAGGACCGGGGGCCGTTTATCGAGATGCCGCGCCGATCTGGCTACGAACGACCATACCGGGTGTTCGAAGAACACTGGCAATGAGGACGAGCAGGTGCAGCGGCAGGCATTCTAAGAGACTGTGACAAGCCTGGACCGACACAAACCAACTGCCGGTCGTCGCTCTACTCGACTGGTGCGATCCCAGTCTGCCCCGGCGAATTACTACACACTGGGCGACGTTTCAGGAGCAATCGCGAGGACGCCTACCGATTTGTCGTCGGGGCAATCGTTTTCAGCCCTTCGAGCCAACTCTGGACGACGTGCTTCTGCGTGACGAGCTTGGGTGCAGACTGCGGTCTCACGGATGTGGAACCGCGCTCCGCCGTCGACGCAGCCGACTGGCGATGCATCTTGGTCGAGATCTGATACCGAGGGCACCACGAGGCAACCTTAGGTGTCGATTTCTGGTCCGCGAGTCTTGTGCTCCCGGCAAGGGGCCGCTCCGCGGCAGCGAGAGTGCGCTCTACCGATTGCGACGACTGGCCGCGGCCACGCCGGCGGCTGCTGCCACAGCGGCGGCGCCGACAACAGCCCCCACGAGCTTGGCCCTCTTCCGCTTCCGGGTGCGTCCGGTGACCTTGTCCGCGACCTTCGTAACCGCTGCCGCTGCGTCCCTTCGCACTCGCGCGACGGTCTTCCCGGCCTGTTTAGCAGTCTTCTTAGCCACCTGGGTTGCCAGTTGTCCGCCTCGACGCCTCGCCTGCGCACCAGCCACCTTGGCGCGCCTTAAGGCCTGCTCGGCTGTCTTCTTGATCTTCGCCATGTGTTCTCCTGATCACAGATTGCTCGACCAACTGCGCCATGCGCAGCATAGGTTTCAGCGTATCACTATGCGCTTCCACAGCTCCCAGGCCGCGCGTCCTCGTTCGTTAGTCGGGTCGCGCGGCTCATTTGCAAGCCTTAACAATCAACACCGCAGTGCTCCGCGATATCTGCCTCACCGGAGTCGGCAGACGCCGACACACACGGATAGTGCTCGAAATCGTTCGCGCATTCACGTCAAGCGGCGGAGGCGTTGCGAGCACTGGCGCAGCTTTAGGACTTGGCAAAAGAGCACGCTGCCAAAAAAGCGGTCCACGGCGGGTTCTTGTCGAGCCGTTATACGCCTGCGACTCAGTGATAGCCCCTGCAGGTGCCGGTTCCGTACGGTCGGACAACGTGTGGCGCGGCAGTGATCTGCGACCTTGCGGCCCGCGATCGGTACACGCTGGGCGATTTCCCGCGAGCTATCCTATCGTTGGCGCTGCTTCTTGAGCGTTCTCCGCTTAGTACGTGGATTCACCCATAACCATCGAGCAGTTCCGATCCAAACTAACCTGGCGACCGTCGAACGAGGAGCACTTCCATGTCGTTCAGATCAGTTGCCGCAAAGAACGTGATCCTGCGAATGATCGGGGTGATGACCGTCGCAGGGGCCGCTCTGGTTACAGTCGGCGTGACCAATGAATTTCTTGTTCATGCTCAGTCGCCCAAGACTGCGACCAAGCCTGCGGCGCTGCCAAAGGTGCGCCTACCCGCCGAATCCGCGGGAATTGACGGGATTGCCCAGACCCTGAATTCCGCGTTCGATCAAGCCGACATTGTCGCGCTAGGCGAGGCGCACGGGCGCAGACTGGACTCCGATCTGCGAATCGCCGTGATTCGTCATCCCGATTTCGCGAAGAAAGTTCGCTCCATCGTGGTGGAGTTCGGCAGCACCACGGAGCAGCCGACCCTTGACCGTTACATTCGAGGCGAGAACGTATCCAGAGCCCAGCTGGAGCAGGTCTGGAAGACCACAACCCAGGCGGCCAACGGAGTCTGGGACTCACCGGAGTACGCGGAATTCTTTGCAGCCGTCCGTGACGTCAATTCGAGGCTGCCTGCCGATGCCCGAATTCGCGTCTTTGGGGGTGACCCTGGACCGGGAGACAACCGGAGCCGTGAGACCGCCGCGGTCTCCGTTCTGAGGGAGCAAGTGCTTCAGAAGCACGGGAAGGCCTTGGTGATTTATGGTGCCGCGCACTTCTATCGGACGATGCCAAGGGATTACATTTCGATCATGGGCGAAGACATCGGAATCGCCAGGATGCTGGAAATCGATTATCCCGGTCGAACGTTCGTCGTGATTCCAGTGGGCGGCCGACTCGATATTCCGCCTGGGGCCACGCTGCGCGTTTATCCCGACTATCAGAAGTTCGATCGCGCGTTAAAGACGCAGGTGCGTCCGGTACTGGTGCCCCTCGAACGCTTGCCCTTCCGGGATTTCACAACTGAGGAGTTCATTGGCGGCTTTTGGAACTGCCGCGGCCCCGGCGGCTGCAAGAGCGTATTCCAAGGCAGCACGCTGACTCTCGGCCAAATGGCTGATGCGTGCTTTTATGTTGGCGGTGGAGCCGACGTTGATACAAGGGCACAGCCAGCTCGATCGAGATAACTCGCGCAAAACGTTAGGACTCTATCGAGAGTGACTCGGCGCGCAGGCGTGTCCGCCGACAGCGGAGGGTGGACCGCCGGGTCACTCTCGATAGAGCCGTTTGAACGAAGCCGCTGGCGTGTGCGGCGGACGCGGTCGATCAGTATGGGCGTTGAATCGTAAGGAGGCGGGTGCGGGCGCGCCGATGTGTGGCGGTTCCGAGTGCCCTGTGGTTGTTGGCGAGTGTCCAGATGCCACACCGGACTGTGTGAGGCGCGATGATCGAGGCGGCGGTGTCGGCTCCGAGGGACCGCAGGCACACGTCTCCTGATCGGACCTGGGCGCGGCGGTTCGAGGATGTCGACGGTGTGTCGCGCTCATGAAGAGTCAAGCGCGAGTCCCTCGCTCCAGATCTGCACGGCGAGTTGGCGTACGGTGAGTCGTGCGACGGCGACCATCACCCCACCGCAGGTCGGACATGGCGGCAAGGCGACACGGGTGGACGTGTCGTCGACGGAGGTCATCGGCGCCGGCGCGGGATTCGCACCGAGCGCCTGCCGGCAACGTGGCAGTGCCTCGGTGCGGCAGCGAGGCGCCAAGAAACCGTAGAAGCGAATCCGGACGAAGCCCTTCGGGAGCACGTGGAGGCAGAAGCGGCGGAGGAATTCATCAGCACTGAGCGTCATCAGTCGGACCCGACTCCCGTGCCGGTAGTCCTTCCACCCAAACGTCACCTGGTCCTCGGTCACGGCGATGAGCCGATGGTTGGAGATCGCGACCCGGTGGGTGTACCGCGCGAGATAGTGCAACACGTGACTCGGGCCGCCGAATGGGGGCTTGGCGTAGACGACCCAGTCGTGGCGGAAGAGGGTGCGAAGCCACGCGGCAAAGGCGCGCTCGTCGGTGAGTGGCTGGAGGTCGCTCGGCAACCTGAGGGTGCCGGAGTGAAAGGCGTCCCGGAGACCGGTGACGACCTTGCCTCGAAAGACCCGGCTCAGAACCTTGACCGGGAGGAAGAAGGACGGGCGCGTGTGCACCCACCGCGTGCCGTCGGGCGAGAGGCCGCCCGCGGGCACGACGCAGTGCACGTGCGGGTGGTGCAAGAGCGTCTGCCCCCAGGTGTGGAGGACGCTGAGAAAGCCGAGCGCGGCGCCGAGATGCTTCGGCGTGCGTGCGACCTCCAGGAGCGTCGCGGCACTCGCCTGGAAGAGGAGGTCGTACACCACCCGTTTGTTGTGCAGCGCGAGTCCCGCGAGGGCGTGCGGAAGGGTGAAGACGACATGGGCGTACCCGACCGGTAGCAGCTCGCGTTCACGCTCGGCGAGCCACTGATCACGCGCGTGCGTCAAGCACTTCGGGCAGTGCCGATTGCGACACGAGTTGAACGAGATGGCGCGATGGCCGCAGGTGGCACACCGATCGAGATGCGCGCCCAGGGCCGCGGTCCGGCACTGCGCGATGGCGCGAAGCACACGCCGGTGCTGCGCGGTGAGCCAGGCGCGATGAGCCTCGATGAAGCGTGTCCCGTATTGGCGAATGATGTCGGCCACCTCGAAGGGTGGCCGCGTCACCGCTTCTGCAGTCGACGCGAGCGCCGCGCCGTTGTCCGGCGCCGAGACCGGCATCGTGTCCAGCGGGTTCGTGACCGCGTGCAAGTGCCGTCGGGACAGATGCAGATAGATCACGGTGTGTTCGAGCTTGACGTGACCGAGCAGCAGCTGGATCGTGCGCAAGTCCGCACCGGCCTCCAGGAGGTGGGTCGCGTACGAATGCCGCAAGAGGTGCGCGGAGACCCGCTTCTCAATCTGGGCGCGTCTCGCCGCCGACTGACAGGCATCCCACACGACCTTTGGCGTGATCGGCTTGTCGGCGCGCCAGCCAGCGATCGTGCCAGGGAACAGCCACGTCTTCGGCTTCATCCACCGCCAGTACGCGCGCAGCGTGTCCAGCAGGGTTGCACTGAGCGGAACATAGCGATCGCGCCCCCCTTTGCCGCGCTGGATGTGAATGAGCATCGACCGGCTGTCGATGTCCTTCACCTGCAGGCTCCGCATCTCCGCGTTCCGCATCCCCGTGGAATACAGCACCATCAGCATCGTGCGGTCCGTCAGCGTGCGCGCGGCATCGATCAAGCGCGTGACTTCCTCGACGGTCAGGATGATCGGCAGGCGGCGGGGCACCTTCGGATAGGGGATGTCGTTGAGCAAGTACCGCCGCTTCAGCGTCTTCACGAAGAAGAACCGGAGCGCCGAGACGTGTAGCTTGACGGTCCGCGGCTTGAGTTTCCGGTCTCGTAGCAGGTAGGCCTGGTACTCGCGCAGGTGGGTCTGATTGAGCTGGTCTGGCGGACGGTGGAAGTGCTTGGCGAACCGCTCGACGGCCTGGATGTAGGTACTGGACGGTGGTCGTGGCGTAGTTGCGCCGCTGGAGTTCGTCCAGCATCACTTGTCGAAGATGGGTCACAGGAACCTCCTTGTGACCCACACCCTACCCGCCCTACTCGGCTGGTCGAGCGAGCTTCACGCGTAGCGTCCGCCGCGCCAGCGGCTTCGTTCAAACGCCGCAGTGTTTCCCGATCTCGTTGAGGGCTGTCGTTGCGATAAGACGTCCAGCCCAGGCCCCTTAGATCTCCAAGTATTAGGTCTGCGCGGCGGGGATCGGTCCGCGGAGCCACAAACCGGCGCCGCCGGGATCGAAGATCATGCCGATGCGTCCGTGTTTCGGCACTGTGTGGACGAAGCCGCCCTCACCGCCAAACCCACACGCGTGCGCCATCGTGCCGTCGCAATCCTCGACCGAGATGAAGGTGAGCCATGCCGGCCCCATATTCCATTCCGGGTCGATCTGATTGAGGCCGCCTTCCTGCGTCGGCGGCCGTTCGAACACGCGATAGAGCCCAATCGGTTCGAACGACGTCTCACGCACCGTCCAGCCGAACAGCCGGCCGTAGAAGTCGCGCCCCACCGCGGGGTCGAGCGCCATGAGTTCAACCCACCAGATGCTGCCGAGCACGTCGGTCAGCTCGGCGCCGGCATGCGGCGCCGCCTGCCACAGGCCGAACGCGGCGCCTTCGAGGTCGCGCATCATCGCGATACGGGCCACGCCCTCGACTTCTTGCTGGTCGATTAGCGTGGCGCCAAGTTCCTTTGCGTCGGCGACCGCCATCTCGATGTGCTCGACCAGGACGTGCGGCACCCACTCATCCCTGCCGGTATCGATGCGATCGATGCTGGCGACCGTCTTGCCGTCGTGTTTCAGAAAGGTGTGGTTAGGAGCGGCCGCGTGGGCAGTCCATCCGACAAGCGCACCGTAGAACGCAACCGCACGATCGGGGTCTGTCGTTCTCAGAACAGAGGTGCAGAAGGATCCGGTCATCGCCATCGGTAGATGATGCGGGCGCACGGATTATATAGCGGACGTCCGCGAAGGCGCCGACGTTCGCAGGCAGTTCTAATCGGGAGTCGGTCGCTCCGCCGAATCGATTACCAGCACTTCGACTGGGCCGGTTTCGGCGTCGAGTTTGAGGCCAAGTTGCTCGCGCAGCGCGGTCATGAGCGACGGGCCATTCGGATCAATGTCCTTCCCATCGCTGCCGATGGCATGGCGCACCTGTCCCGGTGGCCGGGACGCGGCCAGCGTGAGCACCTCGTCAGGCGTAAACCCGATATCAAAGTCATAGCGTCCCGTAAAACCTGTGTCATCGCGCACGCTCCTGTGGAGCCGCAGCATGATCGCGTACGCCAATGCGGTCAGCGGTATCCCGCGCGTTGAGATATCGCCAAACCCCATTGCCACTCCGCATCCACGTCGCAAGTCAAATTGAAATATCGGTCGTCCATGCAATCGCCCTGCAGTTCTTCACGCCGCGGGAATGCCGGAATTTCGTGAGGCACTGCAACTGCCGCGTCACCACAGCGCTATGAAAAACGCTCTAGTGTCGCGCACTCAGGCTCCAGTAAATTTTCGGATTCTTGTCGAAACTCGCGCGGACCAGCTGGCGTGACAATCGGTCAACGCGTGTGTGTCCACCCACGAGCGATTCAAGCTCAGAATCGTCCGGCGCGTCGAATCGGCCTTGGTTCCATTCCTGTGCCTCTCGCTGTCCCCCCGCATTAGTCGCCACAGGCGACTACTCGCGGGTCGCGATCACGTCGCACGTCACGTCGGGTGGCGGCGAATCGTGTACTAGCGGATAATCTGGCGACCGAGTCAATGACACGACGGTTCGCGCCCTCGATCGCTTGCACCAAGATGAGGATTCTTGTCACAGGGAGCGCCGGCCATCTCGGCGAGGCTTTGGTGCGCACCCTTACGCAGCTAGGTCACGAGCCGACCGGCATTGATCTGAAGCCGTCCCCATTCACTCGCCGTGTTGGCTCGATCACGGATCGCGAGTTCGTCACCCGATGCCTTCGCGATGTCGACGCGGTCATTCATGCCGCGGCGCTGCATAAGCCGCATGTCGCGACGCACTCACGCCAGGACTTCGTCGACACGAACATAACCGGCACGCTCAATCTCCTCGAAGAGTCGGTCTCGTCCGACGTCAGGATATTCGTTTTTACCAGCACGACCAGCGCCTTCGGCAGTGCGCTGGTTCCGGCATCGAATAGTGCGCCGGCTGCATGGATCACCGAGGACGTGGCACCCCGTCCCAAGAACATCTACGGTGTGACGAAGGTGGCGGCCGAGGATTTATGCGAGTTGTTCCACCGAAAGTTCAGGCTGCCCTGTCTGATACTTAGAACGTCTCGCTTCTTTCCCGAACCGGATGATCGCATGGAGATCCGCGAGGCGTATGCGGATCTCAACCTTAAGACCAACGAATTCCTCTATCGGCGTGTCGACATTGAAGACGTCGTCGATGCACACGTGCGCGCGCTGCAGAACGGGTCAGCGATCGGTTTCGGTCGTTACATCATCAGCGCGACTACGCCTTTCACACCCGAGGATCTTGCGGAGTTGCGGACCGACGCTCCCTCTGTGGTCGGCCGCCATGTGTCGCGATATCGTGAGGTCTATCGAAAGCGCGGCTGGTCCATGTTCCCCGGCATCGATCGTGTGTATGTCAATGAGCGCGCTCGCTGCGAACTCGGTTGGCAGCCAAAATACGATTTCGCGCGGATCTTGGACAGGATCGAAGCGCACGGAACAGCGAGTAGTCCCCTGGCCGAGATCGTTGGCGTAAAGGGATATCACGCCCAGGTCTTTCTTGATGGACCGTATCCCGTCGAGTAGTTCGATCACCGCCTCTTCATTTCGGGCTAGATTGAACGGGTGGGGCGCTGGCTCGTGCACGCGGAATCGTAAATGCTGCGGCGTCGAAATCCCTCAATCCGGCTGAGCCATTAGCCGATTAGTGGTTCCAACTGGTGGAAATTAGGCTCACCAGCTCAAACCTTGTTGATTCCCAACGACCGTAATCCCGCTCCCAGGCTGGATATCGAACCGCGCGGCAACGAGCCGAAAAGTGACGGGAATTAGCGTTGAGTAGCGCCGGCTCGTCTAAGTTGTGCGGAGGTGCAACCATTGCCGGAAGCGTCGATTGTCGTTCCTATTGACAGTCTATACGTCGCTGGTATAGACATTCAATAGGAGCGTCGTGCATGTTTCGCAAAGCCGCCCTTGTTCAGGGCTCTCTCGACCTTCTCATCCTCCAAGTGCTGACGTTTGGCCCGTACCATGGGCTGGGGCTTTCTCGCCGCGTCAGTCAGGTGACCCATGGTGCGTTCGAGGTGAAGCCCGGCTCTCTCTTTCCTGCCCTCCATCGCATGGAGGAGCATGGGTGGCTGGCATCGGAATGGGGTGAATCGGAAAACAAACGACGGGCCAAGTTCTACCGGCTCACGGCCGCTGGCCGCCGACAACTCTCGCGGGAAACCGAGAACTGGCAGCGCATCTCGGTTGCAATCGGCCGGGCACTGCAGGCGACGTAACAGGAGGAAGAAATGCCTCGCTCTTGGCTTCTCCGCGCTTTTCGAAACCTCCTGCGACGCGACAGGATCGATAAGGACTTGGATGAAGAGGTCCGCAGCTATGTCAACCTGCTGGCCGATGAAAAAACCGAGGCGGGACTCCCTGAGCAGGCGGCTCGTCGTGCAGCCTATGTCGAGGTCGGAGGGCTTGAGCAAGTGAAGGAACAAGTACGAGACCAGCGCACCGGAGCGGTCCTTGAACATTTCGTCCAAGACGCGCGCTACGGACTGCGGATGGCGGCCAGGAATCCAGGCTTTGCCGCCGTCGTGATCCTCACGCTTGCCATCGGGATTGGCGCCACGACAGCCGTGTTCAGCGTCGTTGACGCCGTCCTGTTGAACCCGCTTCCCTTTCCTCGGGCTGAACGGATCATGACGGTCTGGCAACATAACGCCAACGCTGCCACTGAGCGTCTTGCGGGTTCGCCAGCCAACTTCTTGGATTGGCGAGAGCGCAGTACCACCTTCGAGGCCCTGGCCGCGATCGAACCGTCCGGCCTTGAGTTCGTGACCGAGGGCGAGCCACAGAACCTTCGTATCTGGCGAGTGTCCCAAGGATTTTTTGAAATTCTGGGCGTGCCAGCCTTGCATGGACGAACCTTCACGGCCGAAGAGTATCAACCAGGCACTGGCAGCGCAGTCGTGCTCAGCTATGGGTTCTGGCAGCAACAGTTCGGTGGAGACCCTAGCCTCGTGGGGAGAACGCTCGCCATGAGCGGGAGATCGTACGTCGTGGTGGGGGTCATGCCGCCACAATTTGACTTTCCACCAGGACGCGATCTGTGGGCGCCGCGATCGTTCACCGAACGTGATCGTCAGAACCGAGCGGGCAACTACCTCAACACCATCGCATTGCTCAAGCCTGGCGTCACGGTGGATGTGGCCAGTGCCGACTTGCGCGGTGTCGCAGAGCAACTCTCTCGAGAGTATCCGGCGACGAATCGGAACGTCGGCATCTCGATCGTGCCGTTGCGGGATCGCCTTGTTGGCGAGGTGCGACCTTATTTGATCTTGCTCACGGGCGCCGTCGCGTTTGTCCTTTTGATTACGTGTGTCAATGTGGCAAATGTGCTCATGGCGCGTGGAGCCGCGCGTACCCAAGAGCTCGCCGTGCGCGCGGCGCTTGGCGCCCGACGAACGCGGCTGTTTGCACAGTTGCTCGTCGAGAATCTCATGCTCTCCCTGCTGGGCGGCCTGTTAGGCGTCGTCGCCGCCCGTTGGGGACTGAGGACGTTTATCGCGCTGGCTCCGGGCGATGTTCCAAGACTCGCGGAGGCAGGCATCAATGCCACGGTGCTTGCATTCGCGATGGCTCTCTCTTGTGCAACGGCGTTGCTCTTCGGTGTGCTGCCGGCCCGACAGTTCTCAAAGGCCAAAGCGGAGGCGTCTCTGCGCGAGGGGCCACGGGGCGCGGGGCATGCAGTAGCGAATCGAACGCGCCGCATCCTTGTCATAGCGGAAGTAGCCCTCGCATTGACTCTGCTGACGGGTGCATCTCTGCTCATGCGGAGTTTCATGAATCTTGTTCGCGTCGATCCCGGGTTCTCAGCCGAGAACGTGGTGGCTCTGCCCGTCTTCGTATGGTCGCGATACCCGACCGACGCTCAGCGCGCCACATTTTTTCAAGAAACGCTTCGGGCGATTGAGGCAGTGCCGGGTGTAACGGCGGCCGGCGCCGCGTCGACGATCCCATTCAGCGAAGTCCTTGGTGATACGCGAACGAGACTGACGATAGATGGGCGACCGACTGCAGCCGACGCCCGGCCAACAATTGGAGTGAACGTAGTCACGCCAGGTTATTTTCAAGCGATCGGTATTGCGGTCGTCCGAGGCCGAACGTTCGTCGCAACAGACCTGCGCGATACCATGCAGGTTGCTGTTATCAACGAAACGATGGAACGGCGCTTCTGGCCAGACGAGGACGCGCTAGGAAAACGGATTCGTGTCAACGACGGCCCCGACGTTCCTCGAGAGATCATCGGAATCGTGCGTGACACGCGGGACAGCGGCCTCGATGCCACACCCGCAGCAACCGTGTTCCTGCCCCATCAGCAACATTCCGTTGGCGAGATGACGTACGTAGTGCGAACCGTTAACGATCCAGCGAGTACGGTGAGCTCCGTCAAGGCTGCAGTGTGGGCGGTCAACAAACAGCTGCCTTTTCGACCGATTACGACCCTTCGACAGCTGGTCGAAACCTCGATTGCCCCCCGTCAATTCGTGCTGGTTCTCATGGGTGCGTTCGGCGCAGTCGGCCTGTTCTTGGCCGCTCTCGGACTGTTCGGGCTCGTCAACCATCTCGTCGTGCAGCGAAGACAGGAGATTGGGCTGCGGATCGCTCTAGGCGCTACCGCGTACGGCGTGGTGCAGACCCTCGTTGGCGAAGGGATTCGTCTCGCGGGCATCGGTGTCGCCCTTGGTTTAGTCGGCGCGGTCGGCATGACGCGGTTATTGTCAGGAATGCTGTTTGGCGTGCAGCCTACCGATCCGCTCGCGCTCGCTGGCGCCACGCTGGTCGTACTGATTGTGGCTGGCATCGCAAGTTATTTGCCCGCACGAAGGGCTGCCGCGCTGAGTCCAATGCTAGCCCTGCGAACACAGTAGCGCTTGGAGCCCCTGCTCTCTTCGCCAGCTCGGCTGCTCAGACAGCCTGCCGTAGCGCCTCCAGCTGCGTCAACCAGGCGGCAGTCTGGTTCCAACTGGCGAAATTTAGGGTTCGCCGACGCTGGTCCACACAGAAGATTCCCTGGTTTCCGAACTGTATTCATACCGCAAGGCGTGGAGGGGATCGACCCGACGCAGCGTCAGGGCTGGCGCTCTCCCCGATCGCGATTCAGCAAAGGACGCTCGCGTCCCAGCATTACAACATGGCACCTACTGCGGTAACGCGAACGCCGTCAGTGCGCTCCCGGACGGCACGAGAAGATACTGGCGGCCATCGACCATGTAGGTGGTTCCGCCCGTGGACCGAAGACCCACGCCGACCTGGTAATGCCACAAGTACTTGCCGCTCCGCGAGTCCAATGCGATGACGTTCCCCTCGCCGTCACCCGAGAACACGAGTCCTGACGCGGTCGTCAGAATCCCGGACGAGGACGGCGTCGGATAGCGGAACTCCCACGTGCGCTCGCCGGTCAGCGGGTCGATTGCTCGCAGGGCGCCGAAGTTGCGCTGATCGCGCGGGCGTGTCGTGCCGCCGGATTCGTACTGTTGCCCTTCTCTAAATGGCTCGTTCCAGGAGTAGTAGATGGCGCACGTCTCACGCGCGTTCACGAAAAAAAGGCGCTGCGCCGGATCGTACGACGGAGAGAAGAAGTTCGTGCCTCCTCCGAGATCGGGACACGTTCTCGTACCCTCCTCCGTGGGCATATACCCTGGGAGCAAAATTGGTCGTCCCTCGGGGCTGATTTCCTTCGCCCACGTCTGTGTCACGAACGGCTTTGCCAGAATCATACGGCCGTTGGTGCGGTCGAGCACGTAGAAGAACCCGTTGCGGTTGGCAAACAGCATCGTCTTGCGAGGTTGCTTGCCGATGGTCAGATCGGCAAGCACGGGCACCTGAGTGGAATCCCAGTCGTGCACGTCGTGCGGGGTGAACTGGAAGTGCCACTTCAGTTGTCCCGTATCGACGTCGAGCGCGACAACCGATGCGGTATACAGGTTGTCGCCTTCGCGTACCGTACCGTAGTAGTCGGGCCCCGGATTGCCGGTGCCGAAGAACACGAGATTCTGTTCAGGATCGTGCGTGCCGGTGACCCAGATCGAGCCGCCGCCGCGCAGATAGGCGTCGGTGCCTTTCGGCCAGGTCTGGCCGCCCGGCTCGCCGGGGCCGGCCACCGTATAGAATCGCCACGCCTTTTTGCCCGTGTTCACGTCGAACGCATCGATGAATCCGCGAATGCCATATTCGGCGCCGGCGGGGCCGATGATGACCTTGTCCTTGACAACAAGCGGTGCGACCGTCGCGGAGTATCTTTTCTTGTAGTCCGCCAGTTCCACATCCCAAATCACGTCGCCCGTTTTCATATCGAGCGCCACGAGATGCGCGTCTCCCGTTCCGAGGAAGAGTTTGTCGCCGTGTGCGGCGAACCCGCGGTTTTGAGTTCCACCTTGGAAGTCGGCCGGCAAATTTCGGCGATACCGCCAAATCTGCCGGCCCGATCGCGCGTCAATGGCCCACGCATTTCCACCGGTGCCCGTGACGTACAGCACGTTATCGACCAACAGCGGAGTCGTCTGGAAACTTGGAGCGAGAGTCGTCTGGAACGTCCATTGCGCTGTGAGCTGATTGACGTTCTGCGGCGTGATTTGCGTCAGCGGGCTGTAACGATGCCCGAAGTAGTTCCCGTGATGTATGAGCCACTTGGAGCCATCGCTCGGGAGGCCGGCAAGGAGATCCTGATTGGTCACCAGAGGTGCACCCGCCTGCTGTGCCGCGAGTGTGACGGAGCAGATGAAAACCATCAATAAAGGGCGCATACGCCTCCTCATCGCCGTTGTTTAGCATCAGCCGCATTTGGGATCAAGCCGAATGAGCCAGGAGAACGGTTCATAACCAGTCACGCCGCAGTAATTACCGACGTGTCTCGAGGAACTCGCGGAGTGCCGTCATGAGCTCTCCCCACCACAGGCCAATCATGCGGCTGAATGCCGCGCCTTCGAGGCCGTGCCGCGCCGGGTGATCCGGTGCGAGAGTCGACCAGCCGCGATGTCGCACTGTTACGCGAGTGCCGGCGCCGATCGGCTCGAACAGTACTTCGACCTCCGTGCTTTCCGCACTTGCAAAATTGGCGTTTCGCCAGGTGAAGACAAGACGTGACGGTGGTTGCCAGACGGTCACACGGCCGACTTCGTGAACGTGAGTCCCTGAAGGCGTTTCAAATGATTCGAACAAGCGTCCCCCAACGCCGGGTTCGAAGCACAGAGAGCCCGGGCGCCGTCCCGCCAGCCGATAGCGTAAGCCGCGTCTCCACCATGAATCGGTTTCCTGCGTGAATACGTCGAACGCCACAGCCGGTTCTACGGCGACGCTGACCGACACCGTTGCCTGGTCACCCTTTGGTTGAAGTGTCAGGTTTCATCGCCTCCGCGGTCGCGTGCGCTCGGCGTGCGTCTTGAACGCCGATAGCTCGGCCGCCCAGAACGCTTCGACCTCTTCAAGCCAGGCGCGGAGCACCAGGAAGCGCTCCGGGCGCAGGCGGTACAGACGAACGCGCGCATCATGCTCGACCTCCGTGCCCTCGATCAGGCCGCTTTTCCGTAGCACACGGAGATGACGACTCAAACTAGGCGCACTGACCGACAGTGAGGCGGCAATATCGCCGGCGCGTCGTGGCTCCTTCCGCAGCAATTCGACAATGCGTCGCCGCGTCGGATCAGCGAGAGCCAGGAGCGTGTGGTCGACGGGGGCATTCACCATTACTGCTGTGGATCACGTAATCGCTGCGTGAACCACCAATGATGTCCCTCTGGATCCACCGCGCCGTAGCTGCGGTCCGACCAGAAGTCGGCGCCGTAATCGTGAACTTCGGGTTCAGCGAAGATCACCGCGCCGGCCGCGCGCGCACGTACGCAGTGGGCTTCTACATCGTCGACAAAGAGCAGAAGACTTTGGGTGTTCGCTCCACCAACGGACTTGGGGCTCGTGGGGAACGTCTGATCCGGACGACGCGCATTTGCGCCGGCCTGCCCGACCATGATGAGACCTTCGCCGTACACGAGTTCAGAGTGCTCGATCCGGCCGTGGTCTCCCTCGACCTTGAGGCGGACGTCGAAGCCGAAAGCCTGACACAACCAGTCGATCGCGGCGGCCGCGTCGTCATAAAAGACGGCCGACGACAGCCTGGGCCATCCTTTTGGTGTGGCTTTCATCGCGAGACTCCTTTTTTCACGAAAGACATTATTGTCGACATGGTTAATAGTTAACTGGATGGTGAACTATAAGTCAAGCGTTCAAGAGCAGTTCTTGTGCCCATTCCTCTCAGCGTGTTAGTCGCGAGAAACGGTTACTAAACGCTAGGGGTTGACCGCATCAGACCAATTGAGAATCACATTCAGCTGACGCGGCACCGCCCCCGGATCGCGCTGCAGCATCAGAAACCGCTTGCCGTCTGGCGACACGCTGTAACTGTTGAAACGGGGGTTGATGAGAAAGGTCGACCGGTCGACCAGCCGGCGGGGAGCGCCGAAGGACCCATCCAGCCCCATCGACACCGCCACCACGGCGTCTCCGGTCACGTAGAACAACTCCTTGCCATCACGCGACCATCTGGGAAGGATGCCGCCTCCAGTGGAAACCGGGATTCGATTCGCTCCACTCGGGTACAACTGCACGTAGATCTCACTGCGCCCGGATTCGTCCGACGCATACGCGATCCAGCGCGGCCCGCCCTCCGAGCCCGGCGAAAACTGGCCACCCATTTCGTTGAATGGGGTGCCTCGTAGCAGCGACGTCTTTCCGTCCGGCGACAATGTCCACAAGTCCCGAGCAGTCTTGGGATGGATTTCGTGATACAGCAGGGTCCCGTCCGGCAACATCGAGTACGGAAACTGATCGTAAGGCCGTTTGACCAGGACTTCGGCGGGCCCGGATCCGTCGGCAGGTTGCGAGTAGATGTCCCAATCGCCGCCGCGATTGGATGCGAAAAGAATTCGCGCGCCGTCGCCGCTCCACAGGGGAAGGATATTGCTGCCCGTACCCGAGGTCAGACGGATGCGTGTCCCGCGTTGCAAATCATGCATCCACAGGTCGAGCTCGTACCTGACCACTGCCTTCAGCCCGTCCGGCGAAAGGCTGACCTCCCGATACAGATCCTGATCCTTGACCAGCGGTTCGATCTTTCCTTCCCGGTCGGCCCACACCAGCGATGTGCGTGCCGGGTTGCCAGTGGCGTACACAGCGGTACCGGTCGTCGAGATGGCCAGCCAGCCAAGGGTTTCGTTTTCCACGTCGTAATACACGTCGGTGAGGACCGACGCGTCGACGCTGGTGGGCGCGGGGCGCGCGGCGTCGAACGGAGCCGCCATGATGCCTGCGCTCTGATCGACGAGCAAGATGCGGCCAGCGGACCCGCCTGTCGCCTCGAACATCCCGGCGGCAAAGCCCGCCACGGGCAGCACGACATCCCATCGGCCCGAATCCAGCGACAGCACCGCCGTTCCCTGCGTTTGTCCCCAAACGCCGAACAGGACGCTTCGCCCCCCCGGAAGGGCTTGGGGGAAAACATGCGCGTACCCCTGCATCGCGCCGTCGGGCTTGGTCAGCGATTCAGGCGTCCCGCCACCGGCCGGAATCCGCGACAGTCCGGAACCGAGCGACGGTGCGAAGATGATCGTGTTGTCGTCGTTCCACGTCCCACCGAAGGGATTGAGGGCTTCGGCCAGCCGGATCGGAGCGCCCCCGCTGACATCGGCCTTTTGAAGCTGTCCCTGGGCGAAGAACGCCACCCATTTGCCATCCGGCGAAAAGAACGGTTGCAGCGCGCCGCTCGAGCCAGCCACCGCGTGAGGCTCGAACGAGCTCAGATCGCGCAGGTAGAGCTGCGCATCGTCGGTCCCCTGGCGGGCGACGTAGGCCACGGTCTGGCCGTCGCGCGTAATGGCCGGATACGAGGTGAGCTCCTGACCTGGTGGCAACGGAATCGTCAGGCGGACCGCGGTCTTCTGAACAGTCGTGGGCCGGTTCCATATCGCGAACGCAGCAACGGCCAATGACACGGCGGCAATCACAGCGGATGCCCAGACGAGCAGGTGCCGTCTACGGTCGTCCGGTGCCGTCGCCCGCGCGGGATCATTTGCACTCTCCAGCGCGAGGCGCACGTCGCCCATATCCCGGATGCGCTGACGCGGTTCCTTGACCAGACATCGCCGCAGCAGTTGTTGGATGCCCCACGGTGTCTTCGGCGCGAGAAGCGCCCACACGGGGTCCTTCATCACCACCGCGGCAAGCGTGATGGTGAGGTCATCCCCCGCAAAGGCTCGCTGGCCCGTCAGCATCTCGAACAGCACCGCCCCGAACGCCCAGATGTCTGCGCGCTTGTCGACCGCCTTGCCACGCGCCTGTTCGGGACTCATGTACGCGGCAGTGCCGAGGATCAGCCCGGCCTGCGTCATCGCTTGCGTGATCGTCGGCGACAGCGACACGCTCGACGCCGGACCGGCCGCGGCATCGGTTGGCTTGGCCAACCCGAAATCCAGCACCTTCACTGTGCCGTCGGGCCGGACCTTGATGTTCGCGGGCTTCAGATCGCGGTGAATGATGCCCTGCTCGTGTGCGGCTTCCAGCGCCTCCGCGATCTGTTTCGCGATTGGCAATGCCTCGTCTATGGGGATCGCCCCGCGCCGAATCCGCTGCGACAGATCTTCCCCCTCGACCAGTTCCATCACGAGGGCGTGCACACCGGTGGATTTCTCGAATCCGTAGATCGCGGCGATGTGTGGATGATTCAGCGACGCCAGCGTTTTTGCCTCGCGCTCGAACCTCGCCAGGCGCTCGAGATCAGCCGCGAACGCGTCGGGAAGGATCTTGATGGCGACCTGGCGACCGAGCGTCGTGTCCGTCGCCCGATAGACTTGTCCCATCCCTCCTTCGCCAATCGGCGCGGTCACTTCGTAGACGCCGAGGCGCGTGCCGGGGCCGAGAGCCAAAGATGACGTGAGTATAAAGGAACCGGAGTGCGGTGCCCCACCGCGACCGTGCACTCTGTCCAAAGATGACATGGGTCACGCCCTCAGGTTGGGCGAACGCGATCAGGCCATCAGCAGGGGAGCGGCGCGATGGCCTCGATGACCCGGTCCAGATTCGCGTTGAATCGCTTCGGATTCGCGTAGTCGTCCTGCTGCGGAGGGACGATTTGAACCATCAGGATGCGGTCGCCGTCGAGCCCCAGCTCTAATGATTCGAGATTCAGCGTAAGAGACCGGCACGCGCCGCGACCCGGCGGCTTGATCGACGCCCCACAGCACCGACAGCTTCCGCTGCTCATGCACCGGCAAGGGCCGCATGAGCACGGCTTCGGCGATGCTGAACGTCGCCGTGGAGGCGGCAATACCGATCCCGAGGGTCGCAATCGCGTTGAATCAACGCCAGACAGATGATCAGTGCCCGCATCCGTCTTACTTCTCCGCGTACACCACGAACCCGAGTGGAAATTTCGTGCGCGTCGAGCTCAACGACGCAATCAGTGGATTTAGAAGATTGAGGAACACCCGGCTTCGCCCGCCGGCGTTGATGATTTCCCAGATCACCTGTGCACGATTGCCGTGGTGGCGCACTTCGACGTAGCGAAAATTCCGGAACAGGTAGCGGAGCGAGTCCCAAGTGAACCGGTAGTAGTCATGCGGGTCCGGATGGTATCGATAAATGAATCGCGTCGACAGCACGCACACCCCGCCCGCCTTCAGCACGCCATGAACGCGATCGATGGCACGCTGAGGATCGCAAAGATGTTCGAGAATTTCGATCGCGAGGACCGTGTCGAACGGATCCCCATGCCACTCGAGCTCATGCAGATCGCAGCAGATGTCGGGTCTCTTGGCGGGGTCGATGTCGAGCCGGACGTACCGCAGAGCCGGCACGTGCTTGCGGTACGGCGCGGCCTTGGCTCCGACGTCGAGAACGACGCCCGGCTTCAGCCGTTGAAAATAGTGCAGGAGCTCGCGGTCAAGGGACATCCGATTGACCGACTGAATGCCGAGTGTCGGGATTCGCGGCCAGACCGAATTGCGCAGCCATGGAACCACGCCAGTCCTGCAACGAACCTCGGGGCGTGAGGAGTTCACGATAGCCATGTGCCCTCAGACGTCAGGCGACGCGCCTTCAAAATTGTGAAAATACGGGCTCCGTGGTGCTGGAGGCAGTCATTGGGACCAGCGTCAGGACGACTGAGATGAGCACAAGGGACCCATCTGCTCGCCACGATAGATGACAGTCCAGAAAAATTGCCTGAGAACCGCCTGAAAAGTGCCTGAAGATCGCTTCAGGGCCACAACCAGTAAGTGCGCTTCCGTAAAATCAAGTGCACTTCCGTAATGCCGACGGGGTTAGCTGACGGCCTCGGAAGGCTTACGCCTTCTGGATCCTGTCGGAGTGGATTCTTGCCGTGAGCCTACAGGGGCACGACTTGGATCGCTGCATCGGGAACGGCGCTGAGAAACCGGTCGAGCGTCGAGCCACGCCACAACAGTTCCCACCGCGACCGTGCACTCTGTCCAAAGATGACGTGGGTCACTCCCTCACGCTGGGCGAACGCGATCAGGCCATCGGCGGCGCGGTCGGCTCGAACCCGTACGACGGTTGCACCCAGGCTTTCCGCGAGCCGCGTGTTCTGCTTCAGCGCTTCCGAATCGTGAGGATTGATTCGGTCCGGCTTTTCCGATGGAATCTCAACATACACCGCGTACCACTTCGCCCCGAGGCGGCCGGCGATGCGAGCGCCGGTCCTGAGGACCCGGGGTGCGAGCGCATTCGAGCTCATGCACACCATCACCCGCTCGGGAATCAATGCCGGTTCCAGGCCTTCACGCGCGCGGTAACTTGCCGCTTTTTCACCGACTTCATCGGCCACGGCGCGGAGCGCTAACTCGCGTAACGTGGAAAGATTGCCCTTGCGGAAGAAGTTCGACAGCGCTTGCTCGACCTTTTCGGGGCGGTAGATTTTTCCTTCTCGCAGCCGATTGCGCAGCTCCTCGACGGTGACGTCAACGTTAATCACTTCGTCGGCCCGCTCCAGGAACGTGTCGGGAACGGTTTCGCGCACCCGCACGCCTGTCGCCTTGGCAACGGCATCGTTCAATGTCTCGAGATGCTGGATATTGACCGCCGTCATCACATGGATGCCGGCAGCGAGTATCTCGAGTACGTCCTCATACCGCTTCAAGTGGCGGCTGCCTGGCACGTTGGTGTGCGCCAATTCATCGACAACGCATATTTGCGGCTTCCGGCGGATGATGGCGCCGACGTC
Source organism: Vicinamibacterales bacterium (assembly GCA_963761975.1). Lineage (GTDB taxonomy): Bacteria > Acidobacteriota > Vicinamibacteria > Vicinamibacterales > JAMQPK01 > JAMQPK01. Next base: position 1,508,182 of record CAVXIR010000004.1, on the reverse strand, counting down.
CATCTCCTCCATCGTGACACCGCGATATTGCGTCTTTCTCCTTGGAACGATCTCGAGATCCTTGAGCTGCGCTTCAGTATCCCGGCGGCTGTACGTTTCGACGTAGCCGACCACCACGTCCAAGCCCCGTGCCCGCAGTGCGTGGGCCTCTTGCAGCATTTCGAATGTCTTACCCACGCCAGGCGCTGCGCCGACATAAATACGCAGCCGGGCCCGGTCCTGCTCCTTGATGCGGGCCAGCAATGTGTCTGCTGTGGGTCGCTGATGGGCCATCGCCACTTGCTGCAACCCTCTCAGGTGAGGCCGACTGCCACCAATATGAGATCGATGGCTTTGATCCCGAAAAAGGGGAGAACAATCCCGCCCACGCCATAAATCAGCATGTTTCGACGAAGGATCGCCGCGGCGCCGAGCGGTTTGTAGGCGATGCCTTTCAGCGCGAGTGGGATCAGCGCGATGATGACGACCGCGTTGAAGATGACCGCCGACAGAATGGCTGACTCATGTGTGGCCAGTCGCATGACATTCAGCACAGCGAGTTGAGGAAATGCCAGGCTGAACATTGCCGGGATGATGGCGAAATACTTCGCGACGTCGTTTGCGATCGAAAACGTCGTCAATGCGCCTCGCGTCATGAGTAGCTGCTTGCCGATCTCCACGATCTCGATCAGCTTCGTCGGGTTCGAATCCAGGTCCACCATGTTGCCCGCTTCCTTTGCGGCCGTGGTCCCCGTGTTCATCGCCACACCGACGTCGGCCTGCGCCAAAGCCGGGGCATCATTCGTGCCGTCGCCGGTCATGGCGACGAGCTTGCCATCAGCCTGCTCACGCTTGATGAAGGCCATCTTCTCTTCTGGCGTGGCTTCGGCGAGAAAGTCGTCTACTCCCGCTTCGTTGGCGATGGATCCGGCCGTGAGCGGGTTGTCGCCGGTGATCATCACCGTCTTGATCCCCATGGCGCGCAAATGTGCAAATCGTTGCCGCATGCCTCCTTTGACGATGTCCTTGAGGTAGACGATACCCAACGAACGCTGTCGTTCGGCCACCACGAGCGGGGTGCCCCCGGCGCGGGCGATACGCTCGACGATGGCCTGCAGATCCGGTGATACCGCGCCGCCGTTGGTCTTCAGGTATGTCGCGATCGCATCCGCCGCACCCTTTCGAATCTCACGACCCTCGAGGTCGATACCGGACATGCGTGTTTGTGCCGTAAAAGGGACAAACACAGCGTCCTTGTGTGACAACTCACGCCCCCGGATCTGGTACTTCTCCTTCGCCAGAACGACGATCGATCGACCTTCGGGCGTCTCGTCTGCGAGCGATGCCAGTTGCGCTGCGTCGGCGAGCTCGCGTTCCGTGACGCCAGACACCGGGACAAACTCCGTTGCCTGCCGGTTCCCCAAAGTGATCGTGCCCGTCTTGTCGAGCAGCAGAGTATTCACATCACCGGCCGCCTCAACAGCCCGGCCGGACATCGCGAGCACGTTATGCTGCACCAGGCGGTCCATCCCCGCGATACCGATTGCCGAGATTAAGGCACCGATGGTCGTCGGTATCAGGCACACCAGCAGCGCGATCAGAACAGGTATGGGAATCGTGGTTCCGGCATAGGCCGCGAACGGCTGCAGCGTGACGACGACCAGCAGAAACACCAGCGTCAGCACGGCCAACAGGATGTTGAGCGCGATTTCATTCGGGGTTTTCTGACGCTCGGCGCCTTCGACGAGCGCGATCATGCGGTCGAGAAAGCTGTGACCGGGGTCCGACGTTACTCGTATCCTGATCCAATCCGAAATCACACGTGTGCCGCCGGTGACGGCGGAGCGATCGCCGCCCGACTCACGAATGACAGGCGCGGATTCGCCGGTGATAGCCGATTCGTCGACCGACGCGACACCATCGATGATTTCGCCGTCGGCCGGGATGAACTCTCCAGCGTGTACCATCACAACGTCGTCTTTGCGAAGGATAGCCGCGGGCACGATCTCAATCTGATCTGCCGCAGTCACTCGGTTCGCTACGGTCTCGGTTCGGGTCTTTCGGAGCGTGTCGGCCTGCGCCTTGCCACGACCTTCAGCCATCGCCTCCGCGAAGTTGGCGAACAGCACGGTGAACCAGAGCCAGAACGCGACCTGTCCGGTGAACAACGGCCGTCCCGCCCCGGCGGCCACCTCCTGAAAGAAGATGATCGTCGTGAGGAGACTACCGACCTCCACGATGAACATGACCGGGTTCTTCACTTGCGTCCGTGGATCCAGCTTTCGGAACGACTCCACGATCGCCTGTCGAACGATGACGGGATCCCACATCGAAATGGTGCGCGCGCGCTCAGACATGTCAGTGGTCCCGGTTACGCGAGCTCGCCGGTGTCGGCCGCCCGATCGTTTCGTCGAGGTCGAGATTGAGCTCGAGCACATTCACGCGCGTGCGTCCCAGGAAGCCGAACGCCGGCGGCTCTGTGTGGGCGTGAATGAGAGCCTGTACGCGCTCGATCGGCACACCGCGCGCCGATGCGACTCTGGCAGCCTGCAGGTTGGCTGCGGCTGGCGGGATATGCGGGTCGAGTCCCGCACCACTCGCCGTGACCATCTCCGATGGAACCTGGCTGGCGCGGACGCCGTTTTGTTGCGTGAGCGCATCAAGCCGCTCCTTCACCGTCTTGAGGTGGTCCGGGTTCGACGGCCCATAGTTCGATCCGCCTGTCGACGCGGCGTTGTAGTCAACAGCCGATGGCCGTGGGTGGAAGTACTCCGGTCGCGTGAACTTTTGCGCGATCAGCCGCGACCCTACGATGGTGCCATCGGCGCGACGAATTAGACTGCCCTCGGCCCGTGCAGGAAATGCCGCTTGCCCGATCACCCATAGGGCTGCATGGTAGAGGCCGCCCAGAAGGAACATCGTGACGATCGTGAATCGGGCGCCTTGCTTGATGTGTGTGAACATCGTGTTATGGCCTTGCCAGATGCTCCGCGATGGGCCCGAGCACGGCCACCGGCATGAACATCAGCAAACCGAGGATGACGATGACGGCCCACAAGGTGACGCCGAACGTCGCGCTGTCGGCCCTGAGCGATCCGGCCGTTTCCGGTGTTGCCGGCTTCGCCGCCAGAAACCCGGCAAGCGCCAATGGGGCAATGATCGGGATATACCGCGACAGCAACATCACGACACCTGTCGAGACATTCCAGAACGGAGTGTTATCACCAAGACCTTCGAAACCAGACCCGTTGTTGGCCGCTGCAGACGTGAACTCGTACAGCATTTCTGAAAAGCCGTGCGCTCCCGGATTCTTCAACCAGGCCAGCGCTGAACCCGGATCAGCGGTGGTCGCCCAGACATAACACGCGACCGCCGTGCCAACCAGGATCGCCAGCGGGTGCCACAGCAGCGCGAGGCTCGCCAGCTTCACCTCCTTGGCTTCGACTTTCTTCCCCAGAAATTCCGGCGTGCGCCCGATCATCATGCCGGCGATAAATACCGCAAGAATGACGAAGATCAGCATGTTGATGAAGCCGACCCCCACGCCGCCGAAGATGTTGTTGAGCCACATGCCAATCATCGGCATCAGCCCGCCCAGCGGCGTCCACGAGTCGTGCATGGAGTTGACCGAGCCATTCGATGTGACGGTTGTCGTCACGCCCCACAACGCCGACAGGCCCACACCAAATCGCACCTCTTTGCCTTCCATCGAGCCGGTGGATTGGTCCAGCCCCATCGCCGAGATCGCCGGGTTGCCGCCAGCTTCCTGGGCGACCGCAAAGACCACCAGCGGGAGGTAAATGGCGAGCATGGTGGCGAAGATGACGGCTGCCAATCTCCGCCGCTGTACCATGCGACCCAGCATCACCACCATCGCCATTGGGATGACGGAGATCGACCACATCTGAACGAAGTTGGAGATCGGCGTCGGGTTCTCGTACGGGTGCGCCGAATTCGGCCCGAAATACCCGCCGCCGTTTGTTCCCAGCTGCTTGATTGAGACCACTCCGGCTGTGACGCCTCTCGCGATCGTCTGTTCCGATCCCTCCAGCGTGGTCGCCTTCGCCGCGCCCTCGAACGTCATGGGCGTGCCCTGCCACATCATGATGACGGAGATGGCGATCGCGAGCGGCAAGAGGACTCTGACCGTCGCCCTTGTGGCGTCGACATAAAAGTGTCCGACGTGCTTCAGACGATTGCCGGCCAGGCCTCGCATGACGGCGACGGCGGCCGCGATGCCTGTGCCCGCGGTGACGAACTGCAGAAATGTGACGACGAACATCTGGGAGAAGTACGACAAGCCCGTCTCACCGCTGTAGTGCTGCAGGTTCGTGTTGGTCGTGAAGCTCGAAACGGTGTTGAACGCCAGGGTGGGTTCCATATTGGCGATGCCGTCGGGATTGATCGGCAGGGCCTTCTGAAGCGTCACGACCGCGAAGGTCGCCAGCCACATGAAGATGTTGGAGATCAACAGCGACATCGAATACTGCTTCCAGTCCTGCTGCGCCCTGGGATCGACGCCTGTGACACGGAGCACGAGCTGTTCTATCGGAGCGCACACAGGATCGAGGATCGTGCCTTTGCCGCTAAATACATGGAACATGTATCGGCCGAGCCACGCGCTGGTCGCAACCGTGAACAGAATCGTGATCGAAACGGCGATGTATTCAGTGTTCATGGGTGTTCAGAACTTCTCGGGGCGCATCATGGCGTAGAGGAGGTAGACAAAGGCGGCGACACTGAGCAACAACGAAAGTAGAGTCATGTGTTTGACTGCTGCTCTAACCAAAGGCACCACGCAACCGCTAGCGCGACGGTAAAGACGAAGCACACGAGCACTGAGGCGACGCTGATGACCCAGACGAACGCGGCAAACACAATCATCAGTCCGGCAATCTGAGCGCCCGCTGGGATTCGCGCGGTGAACAGGCGAGCCATATGTCCAGCATAGGAACCGCCACCTGAAGATGGGCCAAAAAGTGCCTGAGGAGTCCCTGAAGCGATCTTCAGGCACTTTTCAGGCGGTCCTCAGGCAATCTTCGTGGACTGTCATCTATCGTGCGGGTAGATGCGTCCCTTGCTCATCTCGGTCGTCCTGACGCTGGTCCCGCTGACTGCCTGCAGCACAACGGCGCCCGTATTTTCGCAATTGCTGAAGGCCCGTCGCCTGGCGTCTGAACTGCGCGTGGAATTCAGCAAAGCCTCGGACGCAGCCAACCGGGCGGTCATGGCGGATACAGACGAGGTGTCAATGGGGGCAGCCAGAGAGGCCAGACAGGCGCGAAGTGTTGTCGAGCGCGATATTCAGGCGCTACGCGCGATTCTGGAGGCGCTCGACTATCGCGATGACCTGCGTTATCTCGATGGGTTCGCGGCGCGGTTCGCCGAGTACGGCCGGCTCGATGACGAAATCCTCCCGTTGGCGGCGGAGAACACGAATGTGAAGGCACAGCGCTTGTCGTTCGGTCCAGCGCGACAGACGGCCGACAGTTTCAGAACCTCGTTGGACGCTGCGGTTCGTGCGAAGGGCGCCAGGAGAACGTGCTGCGTCGATGCCATCGTGGCACGGGCGGGCAGCGCCGTGCTCGAGATTCAGGTCATGCACGCACCGCATATCGCCGAAGCGGAAGATTGTGGAGATGACACGGATGGAGGCGCAGATGACCGCCTCGGCGGCGCTGGTTCGCAAGGCGCTTGAAGAACTGAGGGCAGAGCTGACGTCGGCCGGGCGGCGAGAGCTCGACGCGGCGGGCGTGGCGCTAGAACGGTTTCTCGCGATCGACGCGGAGATTATCGCGCTGTCGCGCCGTAACAGCGACGTGCGGTCGCTCGCGCTGTCTCTTGGCCGCAAGCGTATCGTGACGGCCGAATGTGAGGATCAATTGCGGACGCTCGAGGACACACTCACGAAGCACGACTTCAACGCCACTCGTTAGCCGTACGGCCCCATCAGGGTGTCTCGGTCGCGAACCGGTATCCAACCCAGGGCTCGCTCAGGACGTATCTTGGCGTTGCCGCGTCCGGCTCGATCTTCTTTCGCAGCTGTGCAACGAGTGTCCACAAGTGCTCTGGCTGCTCCACAGCATTCGGCCCCCAGACCGCTTTCAGGATCGTTCGATGCGTCAACACGCGATCGTGGTTATGCGCCAGCAGCGAGAGGAGCTCGAACTCCTTCGGCGTGAGGCGGATCTCCGCTCCGTCTCGCACGACCCGCCGGCGGTCATAGTCGATGGTGAGTGCGCCAGCTTGGAAGAGGCCGGTCTCTGCGCTCTCGTCAGCGCCTGCACGCCGCAACGCCACTCTGATGCGGGCCAATAATTCTTCGGGACCAAACGGTTTGGTGACGTAGTCATCGGCGCCAAGATCGAGCGCGTTCACTTTGTCCGCCTCGGCCCCGCGTGCCGACAACACGATGATCGGCGCCTGGGAGCTGGCTCGAACCCGGCGGCACACCTCCGTGCCTTCAATATCCGGCAAGCCGAGATCGAGAACGATCAGCGAGGGCATCTTCCTGGCAAAGATGTCGAGCGCTTCTGCTCCTGTTCCAGCGATGTCCACCTCGTATCCACGAGAACGCAACAGTGGCCCGACCGCGCGCTGGATCGCGACTTCATCGTCGACGAGCAGAATTCGTGCGTGTTGCGTCGTCATCTGAATCAACCCGGACCGACTCGATCGGCGTGCTTCGCTGCTGCCGGCACAACGATCGTGAACTGCGCCCCGCCCTGCGGACTATTCTCCGCCCAGACTCGTCCATTCTCCACAGCCAGAAGTCCCCGCACAATCCACAGGCCCATCCCCGTGCCGGACGAGCGCGAGCTCGCAGCCGCGCCGCGGTAAAAACGCTCGAAGAGATGCGGCATGTCTGCCGGCGCAATTCCCGTCCCCTGGTCGCGCACCTGAATGACCAGACCCTCGTCTCCCACGCGACCCGTGACGTAGACGGTCGATCCAGGGGGCGAGTACCTGAGCGGCGTTTTCGAGCAGGTGCGCAAGCGCTGTCGCCGTCAACCGCGGATCGAGCGCTACTGGCACATCCGGATCGATCTCGACGTCAACCTTATGTTGCCGAAGCGCATATTCGACTTGATCGCGAGCAGCGGCGACGATCTCCGAAGGATGCGTACGGCGGGATTCCGTCGCGACGGCGCCCGCATCGATGCGAGCCATCTCGAGGAGGTTCTCGAACAACCGGGTCAGGCGCTCGACTTCGGACAGAACGAGATCGCTCTGTTCGAGCCGTTCTTCACGCGCGATCTCAGGTGCTTTGAGGTTGCTCGCGGCCACACGGATGGCGGTGAGAGGCGTTCGCAGATCGTGCCCCAGAGATGCCAGCAGCGCGGTCTTCAGCTGCTCGCTCTGGCGAGTCAACTCGCCGGCCTTCCGCTCCTCCAGGAAGTGCGCACGCTCGAGCGCAATCGCCACGACGCCGGCCAGTGTGTCAAGCGTGCCGGGCTCGACCGGGCGGCCGGCTGCGACGAGCACCCCGATTGGCTTGGTCCCGACACGCAACGGCACCAGCCGCACGGTCTGTCCATCAACGGTGATGCTCTGGTGACCGGTGTAGGTCCGCGCGTAGGCGTCGAATTCAAGCGTCGTCTGCGCTGCGGCAAACGCCTGTGAAAGCTGACGCCTGTCCAGCTCAATGGTGCGCGCTCCAGCTTCATACACCTCCCAGTCGTCATCACGCGGCACAGCAACCGCGACGAAGTCCAAATCGAATCGACGCGCGATTGCCCTGGCCAGCACCGATAGGGCCTCTCGGCTGTCGGTGATCATCAGCACGTCGCGACTCAGGTCGAACAGGCGTACCAGTTCGTCGCGCCGTCCGACCGCTTCATGCGTCCGCGCGCGAGCCACCGACGAAAGATTGCTCGCCACGAGACTGACCGCGAGAAACGCAAACAGCGCGGCCCAGTTCTGAGGATCGGCGATTGTGAGCGCGCCGATCGGAGGCAGAAAAAAGAAATTGATGCAAAGCATCGCCGCGACGGAGGTTGCCACGGCAACCCGAAGACGGGATGTCGCCGCCACCAGCAAGACGACCATCAAGTAGGTCGTGGAGACGGTCGCGGTATTCGAGACTCGAAGCCACCCTAATATCAGGGTGACCGCCGCCACTGCCGACAACGCCGCGAAGAAGCGACGAACGTCAGATTTCAACCTGCACTCCGAGCTCGATCACGCGCTCCGGCGGCAAATGGAAAAATGTCGTCGCTCGCACGGCATTTCGAGCCATCAGCACGAACAGCCGTTCCCGCCACATCGCCATCCCCGGCATCTTCGTGACAATCAGCGTTTCGCGGCCGAGAAAATAGATGACGTCGCCTTCGTCGAGCTCCAGTCCCTGCTCAGATGCGCGCGTCAGCACTTCCGGGACGTCTGGATCTTCCATGAAGCCATAGCGAACACTGACGTCGAACAGTCCCTGGCCAAGAGATCGAACCACCACCTGCTCATCGGGCGGCACGTGAGGAACCGGTTGCGTCGTCACCATCAGCGTGATGACATGCTCGTGGAGCACTTTGTTGAATCGCAGGTTGTGCGCCAGTGCGGCAGGCGTTCCGCGCGGCTGCGCGGTCATGAACACAGCAGTGCCTGGCACACGAGCGGGATTCGTCGTCTCTACGGTGGCTAAAAACTGCTCGATCGGCTGAGCTCGCGCCGTCAAACGTGCAGCCACGAGGCCCCGGCCGGTTTTCCACGTGGTCATCAACACAAACAGGAACGCGCCAATCACGAGTGGCAGCCAGCCACCGTGCAGGATCTTCAGCGCGTTCGCTCCGAAAAACGCCAGATCGATGGTGAGGAAGATGCCGGTGACGATGTAGGCGAGCGCCGGCGACCATTTCCAACGATGAAGTGCCACGAACCCCAGCAAGACAGCCGTAATCACCATCGTCAGGGTGACCGCAATCCCATAGGCCGCTGCGAGCGCGGTTGACGATCCGAAGCCGATCACAATCGCAATCGTGCTGACCATGAGAGCCCAGTTCACCTGCGGCACGTAGACCTGACCGATCTCGGAGTGAGACGTATGCTGGATATCGAGACGCGGGCAATAGCCGAGTTGAATGGCCTGCCGGGTCAGTGAAAACGCGCCCGAAATCAGGGCCTGGGACGCGATGATGGCGGCGGCCGTCGCCAGTCCGACAAGTGGCAACAGGGCCCAGCCAGGCGCAAGCAGGAAGAACGGCTGCTCCGCCGCCGCCGGATTCTCCAGCAAAAGAGCGCCCTGGCCGAAATAGTTCAACAGAAGGGCTGGCAGGACAAGGATGAACCACGCAAAGCGAATCGGACGCTTTCCGAAGTGTCCCATATCCGCGTACAGGGCCTCGCCGCCTGTGACGACCAGAAAAACCGCACCGAGCACCGCGAAGCCGTGCCACCCGTTCTCCCGGAAGAATGCCAATGCGTGACGCGGATCCACGGCCGTGAGAACGACAGGCTGACGCACCAGTGACACGATGCCGAGCACCGCAATCACGACGAACCACGCCACCATAATCGGACCAAACATTCGTCCGACACGATGGGTGCCATGCCGCTGAATCGCAAACACCACAATCAAGATCGCGACACTGAGAAGCACGACGTATCGATCGAACAGCGGCGTCGCGAGCTTGAGCCCTTCCACCGCACCCAGGACGGTGATTGCCGGCGTGATCATCCCATCGCCGTAGAGCAGCGCGGCACCGAAGAGACCCATCATGATTAAAACCTTCCAGCGCGGTCCGCTTTCATCGCGCTGCGGCAGCAGGGCCGTCAGCGCCAGGATGCCACCTTCACCCTGGTTGTCGGCCCGCATCACGATGGCGATGTACTTGACGGAGATCACCAGCAGAAGCGAGTAGATGATGAGCGACAGCACGCCCAACACATTGGCGTGCGTCACGGGTACCGAATGTGATCCAAAGAAGCATTCGCGCATGGCATACAGCGGACTGGTGCCGATGTCGCCATACACGACGCCGATGGCTGTGAGAGTGAGCGGAAGGAGCCTGCGCGGGTGTGCGCCGGTACTCGTCAGAGAGCCTCCAATCGCCGGCGGGGTTAGCTGACGGGCTCGAGGTTGGAAGTCCTCTTCCGGATATTCTCCGGTTGCGCCCCTACAGATTGGGTCCCCCACGACGCCAATGGCGTCTTAGGCGTTCACGTTGTCCAGACTCTTATACCGCACTTGCGGCGTTGGCGGCTACTCGACTACTGCACGCCCACCGCCGGCAGGTAGCGCTCAACGGCCACCAGGATCACCACGTCCGGCTTCTCGTTGCGAACGATGTTGAGATCGGGCATTCCGTCTGACGACAACCCCCGTAACGACCTGTAATAGTGCAGATGCGAGAAAGCGTCGGCAAGAAACGGCGCCAGTGCGCCGCCGTACGAGTCGCCGAACAGCACCGCCTTCGGCAGTTGCTGGTGGTCAGGCTGCACCCAGATGCGGTGCAGGCCGTTCGTGTCATCGCGAATGTTCCGGGCCACAGGTGTGCGGCGCAGGTATTGGAAGTCTCGATCGCTGACCTTCACGTCGAGCGCGAGCATTCGCACGAGGTCGCCGCTCTCGATCGGGCGCGTCTGCCGCGTGTAGTCCTCTTCACGTAAGACGCCGACGGTGGGAAAACTCTGACGCAGCCGATCGGTGATCGCCTGGGCGGCGTAGAAGGCACCCTGAGCATTCCAGTGTGAGTCGCCACGAAAATAGAGCTGAGCGTCCCGATGCCGACGCAGTGCCGGCTCCAGGTCCACGATCTCAACCCCCGGATAGAACCGGGCACGCTCCAGGAACGCTTTCGTCAGACCGGGTGCATGCGGACCGTACTGCGCCGGAACCAGCTCGGGGTAGACGGACTGTTTGTTTGGTGCGATCACGACGAGATAGCGGGCGCCGAGTCGAGCGTACTGCCTGACACGGTTATTGACGTGGCGCAGCCATGCGTTGAGATCGGATGGACGGTACGGCCACGTCCCGGCGAAGTCGCGGATGTCGACCCCATCTTCTACGCCGGTGTAAAAGAGCCAGCCGTTGCGGCCGAGGAGCACGCGGCGCACCGGCGACTGACGGAAGACGCGGAACTTGAACAGGTTGTGCCAGCGAATCAGGCGGTCGCGCCCGCCGAAATGGTCTCGAAAGTAGGCATCGAATTGTTCGGGGTATTGCGACCCGGCAGCGGACAACGAGGGACGCGGGGCCCGCGTTCGCTGCTCGTTCGAAAGCGTTTCTTCCACTCCCCGCATCATCAGCAGCGGAAGGATCATCGCCGCTGCGAAGGCCGACAGCCGCACCAGTTGAATCGCGCGCATCAGAAACGGAAATAGATGAATGGGTTGTATGTGCCCGCCGCGACATACAGAAGCGCGAGTGCCAGTACAGCGAGCTGGACGATGGCTTGCGGAGCGCGAAAGGCCGCTGCGGACGGTGCCAGGCGTGACACCTGCGACTGAAATGGCCGCAGCGCGAGAATGATGCCGATGATCAACGCCAACTGCACTTCGATCGTCAGGTAGTAGATCGGCCGCACCGCGGTGGTGCCAGCGGAACCGATGCCGGACATCGCCAGAAGGTACCCGATGGCAGCCGGCAGCGTCTCGGCGCGGAAGAACACCCACCCGACCAGCACCACGCCAAGCGCGTAGAGACGCCGTACGATGGCGGGGCCGGCGTCGATCGCCATTCCAAAACGAGTTCGCTCGAAGACCAGAAAGGTTCCGTGAAACAGGCCCCAGACGATGAACGTCCAGCTGGCGCCGTGCCAGAATCCGCACAGCAGAAACACCACCAGGAGATTGCGGTACGTCTTCGCCTGACCGCCGCGATTCCCTCCCAGCGGCACGAACAGGTAGTCGCGGAACCAGGAGGAGAGCGACATATGCCATCGCCTCCAGAAGTCCCGGATCGACTCCGCTGTATAAGGAAGCCGGAAGTTTTCAGGCAGCGTGAAGCCGAACATGTGGCCGAGGCCGATGGCCATGTCCGAGTAGCCGGAGAAGTCGAAATAGATTTGGAGGGCGTAGCAGACGATGCCCAGCCACGCGGTTGGCGCGCCAAGGTCCGCGAATGGAAGTGCAAAGACCTGATCCGCGACGTACCCCAATGGATTCGCCAGCAGCATCTTCTTGCCCAGGCCGTTGATGAAACGGGACACCCCCAGATCCAGATCCGCGAGCGTCACGGTCGGTTTCGGCAGCGGCGCGGCGATATCGGCGAAGCGCAGGATCGGGCCGGCGATCAAATGGGGGAAGAACGAAAGATAGAACGCGACGTGAACCGGATTGCGATCGGCGGGGGTCTGCTTCCGATACACGTCGATGATGTAGGAGAGCGCCTCGAAGGTGACGAACGAAATCCCGATCGGCAGATGGACAGGGACATGTGCGATCGAGGCGAGGCCGGCGCGCTCCAGCAGGGTGTTGACGTTCAAGAGGAGGAAATTCGTGTACTTGAAGTAGAGCAGCGCGCCGATATTGACGACGACCGCAATCAGCAGAAGCACGCGGCGATCGCGTGGTTCGTCGGCGCGGTCGAGCATCATCGCGAGGGCCCAATTGATCACCGTGGACAGCGCGAGGAGCACGACCAGCTGCTTCTCGCCCCATGCGTAGAACACCCAACTGGCGGCGACGAGCAGCGTCGTGCGCAGGCGTGGCGGCGTGAGGAAAAACCCCGCCAGCACGACGGGCAGAAACAGGAAGAGAAATGTTGGCGACGTGAACACCATCGCGAGCGCTCAGGAGCGGGTGATCATACCGCGTCGTAAATTGGCAGATTGGTAGATTGGTAGATTGCCAGATTGAGTGCTGGAATGGCTTCCTGGAAACGGCGTCTCGTCATCGGCATTGCCGCACTCGCCCTGCTGGTCGTGGCGGCGTTGGGCGCCCTGTACGCGTTCATGACATTCGCGGTGCTGCCGCTCCGGGACGAGGCGACGCTGGCGAACGGGGCAGTGACGACTGTCGTGACCGGCCACTTCGGTCCGGTCGCCATCGGCGCGTATATCTTCAGGTTAAGTGACGGCGGCGTCGGGCTTATCGATGCGGGCAAGGATCGGAGCGGCGCCGCGATTCGCGCGGCGCTCGCGCGCATGGGGAAGAGCGCCAGCGAGGTGCGCGCGATCTTTCTGACGCACAGCCATGCCGATCATATCGGCGGCGTACCTGCGTTTCCCGGCGCGCAGGTTTACGTGCTCGAACCCGATCGGAGCGCGGTGGAGCGATCGGGCATCGCGGTCGCGCGCGGATTGCGGGATGGCGAACGAGTGGGCACGGGCGGCACGCCGGTCGAGGTGTTTGCGTTACCGGGCCACACGCCGGGAAGCGCGGCGTTTCTGGTGCACGGCGTGTTGTTTTTCGGCGACAGCGCCGCGGCGGCCTACGACGGCAGCCTCCAGCCGAACACGATGATGGGCGCCGACCCTGCGAAAGCCGGACGATCGGTGCGAGCGCTGGCCGAGCGGCTCAGACCTCGACACACGGAGATTCGCCACCTGGCATTCGGCCATCAAGGAACGCTGGACGGGATGGGACCGTTGTTGAATTGGGCCGCCACGCAGAACTAGACTCGCGCCATGTGCAAGTTGAGACGCGTTTATCTGCGTGCGCTCCTTTTCACGCTCGTTCTGCATGGCACTCTGGATCCGCGCCCTGCAGTAGCGGAAGCGGCTCAGGGTGGCGCTTTGCGCTGTGTCGCCTTCTCCCCTTATGTCGCGGATTACGATCCCGATCTCAATCGGCATCCGCCGCCAGTGCTGATTGCAAGGCTTCTGGACCAGGTGCATGCGCGCGGGTTCAACTGCATCCAGACCTATGGTGTGCTCAACGGATTGGAGTACATCTTCGAGGCGGCGAAGACCCGTGGCATCAGGATATTCGCAATTCTCTGGCTCGACTTGTCGCCCGTCGTGAACGACGCCTCGATTGCCAAAGGGATCGAGCTGGCACGCACGTACGCGGACACCGTCGTCCGCATGAGCTGTGGCTCGGAAATGAGAGTCAGCCACGGTACTGCCGCTGACAGCGTCGTGCAGGACTGTCTGGCCCGCCTGAGAGCCGCGGGTGTCACCCAGCCGCTGACAGCCAACGACACATGGTGGAGCTGGTGCAATGAGCATTGGCCGTGCCAGGTTCGTGCGCTTGCCGCCGATGTGGATTGGATCGGCATCAATGTGTTTCCCTGGTGGGAGAACAAATTTTCCGGGATTTTCCCGTGCACGACTGCTGCTGAGGCCGACGAGTTCCATCTCGCGCGATTGCAAGACGTCGTGGGACGCTATCCGGGGAAGGAAGTGGTCTTGACGGAGTACCGGCTGGCCTGGCGGGCCAGCAGGACACACCGAGCAAAACGTACATACAGGCCAAGCGTGCGGCACGGCGAGCCTGTCAAACCAACAGTTGGTTCAGGCAACGACCACCGCCGCGTTGGAAGAGGCGGGATACATCGGCGTCTTCTTCGAAGCGTTCCGCGAACCGTGGAAAGTACGCCGCGAGGGGCCCGTCGGGGCGTTTTGGGGGTTGATGAGTGGCGATCCGCCGATTCCGCCTATTACTCCCCAAAATTTTCGGATAGTCCCATAAGGCAGCTGTCGCACTTATGGAACCCGGCGATCGTGAAGCCTTGCGGACCGCGCGTCAAATCGCGCAGCGCCTGGTGGCACAGGACAGCAAGTTCGGTTACATCGAGGCACATCTGGTCAGTGAAGGCTTCGACGCCGGAACCATCCGGATCACGATGCGCCACATCATGGAAGATTCCCTCGCGGTGATGGAGCGCAACGTGCGGTTCTATCGCTACGTCGGCCGTGGGCTGATCGCCGTGGCGGTTGCAACCGTCGTGTTCTTCGGCGTGGGCGATCTGCTGACACGCCGTGGGATGTTCCTTCACTGGGGATCCTTTGTGACAGGCGTCTTGTTCCAGGTGCGCGCGTACATGATCGCCAGGCAGGTCGCACAGCTTCGCGCCCATCGCTGGCTGGCGGCCGACGTCGGCGAGCAGCGGCGCGAAGAACCGAGCCAAGCATGATCTCCGCTGACGATCTGAAAAGCGACGAAGAAAAAATCGCCGAAGCGGCTCGGCGGTCCGGCTTATTCAAACGCGCTCGTCGCGTGCGCATCTATGGCAGCCTCGCCGGTGGGGCATTCGCGCTCTACTTCATTTATGGATACCTCGGTGACACCCAGCCGTGGGTGTGGGATTACGCCGTTCCCATGCTCACGTTCGTCTTTCTCGCTGCGATGATCGTGGGTCACGGCGTCGAATCGATCTTCTATCGCGTGGAAGACCTGGGGACGCCGCTGACAATCCGCGAGCGCTATTTCAGCGACACCATCAAGGCGCCCAAAGCGCAGGCGCTGGCCGCGCCACTGACCGTGGCCGTTCCGCGACTGGATCTGCTCCGTGGCGCCGATGAAACCCGCGTCATGACGTCGCCGCTGGTGGAAGGCCCCTCGGTGTTTGTCAGCGCCGGCGGACACGCCGGCGGACAACCGGAAAAGCTGCCTGTTGGCGTCGTCATGTTCACGCAGGCCGGCGTGGCGTTTCTTCCGGATGCCGAGCCGGACTCGGCGCACGCGCTGCAGGAAGTGCGCGGCGCCGCGTGGGAGCTGGCCAAGCATCTGGTGCGAGGGCTCGGGATGCTGGATGCGCTGGGCATCGGCGACCGGCCGCCGCGCGACGAACCGCTTCCGATGTGGGCCGCCAAGAGCTTCGCGCATCCCGAACACTTCGTGCTTCCGTGGCCCGAGCTGGTCGAAGTGTCGTACGACCCGCGAACGCTGGCCACGACGCTCACGCGCGAGCGTGACGATGGCTCGCGATCGCGGTATGTGTTCGGGGGCGAGCAGCCCAGCATGCCGGTCGCGCTCATGCAGCTCCGAATCGGTTACGAACTGCTGCGCGTCGGCCACGAGAAAGTCATGCGACCGAAGGCCGAAGAGCTGCTCCCCGGACTCATGGAGCAGTTCAGAACGATCTACGGCGAACGCGTCAACGACCACGGGCCGGAGATCCTTGCCGAAGTCAGCAAGCGTGTGAACGAATGGATGGCCGAGGCCAAGCCAGATCTGCAGCCCATCTATCAGGACGCCATGGCCGCGTCCCTGCCGCACTATGCCCGGATTCCCCAGATCGTGAAGAACCAGCCCTGGCTCTTCTCGCCTCCGCCGCCAACTGCACCGGCGACGAGCGCCGTCAGGGCAAGGGCTTCGAAGTCGGCGGACATCTAGCGGGGACTTCGATGGGCGAAGTTCGAAGTGATCGAGATGATCCCTGGCGCCCACGCGATCAGCCAGGCGCCGAACTTCGCGAAGTCGCTCTGGTTCTGCGATCCGCGGCCCCAGAAGGTCGGATACGTCAGGTAAAACGCGACACCGCCGAGCACGGCCGCGGCGACGCCACGCACAAGCGTCTCGCTCCACGATCGCGGCGCCGGCCTGCGTAGAATCCTGCCGTCACACACGGCCAGGACCACCCAGGACGCGCACCAGGCGGCGATCATCGCCACCAGGTTCACCCCGCGCCCGCCCATCGCCGCCGCGATCGCGTAATACGCGAGCGCGCCACCAACGCCCGCGGCGACACCCGTGATCAGCCCCGCGACGATGCGCCCGGAGAGCCAGCCGAGAACGAGTCCGACGGCGCCAAGTAACGCGGCACCATGCATGGATCCTGCCGTCGCTACATTCCGGGCGCCCAGAGCAAACCAGACGTGATCGCCGATGGTGGCCACGGCAGCGACGAACAGAAGACCGAGCAGTGGGCGAAGCACGGGTAAAAGAATAACGTCGAACGTCGAAGTTCGAACTTTGAACTTTGAAACTGCTCAAGCCTTTCGCCGGCGCCTCTGCGACAATCGAGCTCAGCCATGGCGAGGGGAAGGTGCCTCGCCACCTGGCAGCGCAGCCGTCAGTCCCGCAGCCGTCACGCTTTGAAGTCTCCGGACGCCCGTCGAAGAGGGAAGGGCTGAGCAGGGACCGAGAACGGGCGTTATGCCAACCACGAGATGCCCTAATATTCCTATCGTCCGCATGTTGAGACGCGTTCATCTGCGTGCGCTCCTCTTCACGCTCGTTCTGCATGGCACTCTGGATCCGCGCCCTGCAATAGCGGAAGCGGCTCAGGGTGGCGCTTTGCGCTGTGTCGCCTTCTCCCCTTATGTCGCGGATTACGATCCCGATCTCAATCGGCATCCGCCGCCACAGCTGATTGCAAGGCTTCTGGACGAGGTGCATGCGCGCGGGTTCAACTGCATCCAGACCTATGGTGTGCTCAATGGATTGGAGTACATCTTCGAGGCGGCGAAGACACGTGGCATCAAAATATTCGCGATTCTCTGGCTAGACTTGTCGCCCGTCGTGAACGACGCCTCGATTGCCAAAGGGATCGAGCTGGCACACACGTACGCGGACACCGTCGTCCGTTTGAGCTGTGGCTCGGAAATGAGAGTCCGCCACGGCAGTGCCGCTGACAGCATCGTGCAGGATTGTCTGGCCCGCTTGAGAGCCGCAGGTGTCACCCAGCCGCTGACCGCCAACGACACATGGTTGAGCTGGTGCAATCAGAATTGGCCGTGCCAGGTTCGTGCGGTTGCCGCTGATGTGGATTGGATCGGCATCAATGTGTTTCCCTGGTGGGAAAACAAATTTTCCGGGATTTTCCGTGTACGACCGCTGGTGAGGCTCACGAGTTCCATCTCGCGCGATTGCAAGACGTCGTCGGACGCTATCCGGGCAAGGAAGTGGTCTTGACGGAGTACGGCTGGCCTGGCGGGCCAGAAGGATACACCGAGCAAAAGCGAAGACGCGGGGTAGCGCCCGCCGCGCAAAGGGGTCCTGCTGTGCGACAGATCTTTCGGCAACACGGGATGCAGGGGCGAGATGACAAAGGCGCCCATGACGCTGCGGGACCTGAGACGAAAGATATACGTCAAGGCGAAGGCTGAACCGTCTTGGCGCTTCTGGGGCCTGTACGTTCACGTCTGCAAACTGGAGACGCTCCGCGCCGCGTACACGCTGGCGAAAGCGAACGACGGCGCCCCCGGTATTGACCGGGTGACGTTCGAAGCCATCGAAGCCTCGGAGTGGACGACTTCCTCGCGCAGCTCCGGGACGAATTGGTCACCTTCAGGTATCGTCCACTGCGGAATTGACGGCCTGCCATTCCGAAGGACGGGGGCACGAAAGTACGCGTGCTCTCGATTCCGGCCGTTCCGACCGCGTGGCCCAGGGAGCGCTCAAGCTCATTCTGGAACCCATCTTCGAGGCGGACTTCCAACCGGGTTCGTTTGGCTATCGCCCAAAGCGGACGGCGCATGCGGCTGTGAACCGCGTCTCCGAAGCCATCGTTCGATACAAGACTCGCGTCATTGACCTCGACCTGCGCGCGTATTTCGACAACGTCCGGCACCATCGGCTGTTGGCAGAAAGTGGCGGCACGGGTGAACGACGACGACGTGATGCGCTTGCTGAAGATGATGCTCACGGCGACCGGTAAGAAAGGCGTTCCTCAGGGTGGCGTGATTTCCCAGTTGCTCAGCAACATCTACCTCAATGAGGTGGACCGGATGCTGGAACGGGCCAAGGAGGTCACACGCCACGGCAAATACACGGCACTCGAATACGCCCGCTTTGCCGATGATCTGGTGATTCTGGTGGACGCCTACCGGCGACATTACTGGCTCGTGCGAGCGGTGACCAAGCGGCCTCGGGATGAACTCGCAAAGCTCGAGGTCGAGGTCAACGAAGAAAAGACTCGGCTCGTGGACCTGACGAAAGATGAGTGCTTTGGATTTCTGGGGTTTGATTTTCGCCGCGTCCGCAGTCTTGACGGGGTGTGGCGAACGCAGTTTACGCCGAAGCGGAAAAAGCGCACGGCGTTGCTGCGGAAACTCGCGGACGTCTTCAAGCACTCTCACTCACAACCGGCCTCGCAGGTGGTGGAGCGCATCAACCCCATCGTGCGTGGTTGGGTGAACTACTTCGCCATTGGTCACTCGGGGCAGTGCTTCCTACGTCCGCGTCGAGATGAAGATGCGGCGGCATCTGTTGCGTAACCAGCAGCGTCGGGGCTTCGGTTGGCAACGGCGGCGTCGCGCGTGGTTGTACGGTACGCTCGGTCTCTTTGGGGACTACCGCGTGCGGTATTACGCCGCGCCGACAGGCGTGTCAGCTCGATAGGTCTCATAACCCTTCAGGCGAAGCGCACAGGAAAGCTGCTTGCGGCAAATCCGCACGAGCAGTTTGATGTGGCGGGGGCTGGAAACGGGCTCACCTGAGCACCGCGCCTGCCCTCGACCCTACCCACAGCGCCCACACCCGTACATGTTTTCAAAGGAAGAAGAAAAAAGAATTTCGGAAACGACGTAGTCAACCCATCGACCGAATCGGATCACGGCCAGCCAGACATGACCGTCTTGACGTGTCCGCTGCATACATTTCGGCGGCCCACGCCGACAGGATGAGGAACGAGAGCCTACGGGCGAGTGCCCTCAAATGAGTCACCCGCGAGATAAGTAACTTCAACTCAGTCGTCCACATAATGACTTCCCGTTGGGAATTCGAACTCGTGTTTGCCGTCTGCCGAGTGCTAGCTCTCGCCATACGGACAGGACGCGCGAAACCGTGAGCAGGATGCCATTAGAGCGTAGCGACTGTTGAGGACTGGTTAGCGACTGTTAGACAGAGCCGGCCCACATTCACAGCTTCGTGAAGTGCTTTCTCGTCCTCCTTTGAAAATGGTTGCCCGGATCCATAAATGGTTATCACTCCGCCGAGGTTGTCATTGACAACCGGAATAGGAGCGCTGAGACAGTACATGAAAGGCGTCCGAAGCTCTCCCCAATCGGCGTGGGGATCCGAGTTGATAGCTGCCTTCCGATTCGCCGCTACCCACCCCGAAACGCCGGTGCCGACCGCTATTGGGCGATTGGGCAACAATTCCCTTTGGGCGCCGGCGACCAGTGTTGCCACTAATGTTTGTCGGTCGGCGCTTAATGCGTAAATTGCGCATGTTGAACTTGGAAACAAGCGCTCGAGATAGTTGGAGCAAATATCTTGAATCAGGTCCACGTCGAAATAATGCTGCGACTCTTGTTTCAGCCGTCGAACTGGCGGTCTCGTTTCAGCAGCTGATGTGTTGACAACGAAGTCAGATGGGCGAGAGTGACTAATTGCCGTGAACGCGCGCCCTGGCTCTGGATTGGACTGCGGCGGTCGGATCCGAGGATATACATCACAGAATGTATCAACCACTAGTGGATCGTACATAGACTCTCGTCGATTTCTAACGATGTTCAAAGCATCGACATCCGACAGTCTTCTCCGATATGGTCTGTCCGACGTAAGTGCATCAAAACAATCTACAACTGAAAGAATCCTTGCCCCGATGGGAATAGTAGCGCCTTTGAGACCGTCAGGATATCCGGTGCCGTCCCAATTTTCATGGTGGTGACGAACAATCGGTACTACCGGATACGGAAAGTCGATAGATGAAAGAATTTCCGCACCGATTGTGCTGTGGAGCTTGATTCGTTCAAATTCACTCTCTGTGAGTTTCCCTGGTTTGTTTAGAATGTGTTCGGGGACAGCTAGTTTTCCCATGTCGTGTAGGAGAGCAGATGCCTCGATGGCTTTCAGTAACTGAGGCTCATTGACGCCCAGAGCTTTCGCGGTGCCCACCGCGAGCGCCTGGACCCGCCGTATGTGTCCGTGTGTTACTTGATCCTTGGCGTCGATAGCCATCGCCAAACTCTCGATCGTAGACAGATAAAGCTTCTCGATCTGCGCTATATGGTTGTTCGCATCATCAAGACGTCCCATTGATAACTTCATTGTGAAGTACGAAATCGCGAGAAACGGCAAAATGATTCCCAGCGTTGCGAGACCAACATTACTTGATGTTTGGCCGATCATGAGAGCGACGGAGCCTCCCACCAAGTAGTTAAGCGACAGCCACGAAAAGTGTTCTCGCCACACGCGGCGAATTTGAATTCTTGAAACCAAGCCGACGGCCGTCGCTGTAAGCCAGCTATTGATTAAGAAGTAGAGCGCCACAAGCAACAGCATTGGTCCCAACAGCGACGAAATGTCCTGCGGGTTGTCTTTTATGTTTCCAGGCACAAAAAAATAGAATGCAGTCGAGGCTATCCATATTGATAGAGTCGCCTCAGTTGCATTGAAGAGTACTTTTCTGAGCTCTCGCCGATGCCGCCAAGCGGACATGATGAGTGCTTCGGATGCAACGATCACAGTCGCGACTGGGGTTCCAAAAAGAAGAACGCTTGTAAATATGAACGTCTCAGAGACGGATATCGTGGCGGAAACAGATGGAACCGTGATGGTGAAGAGAGCACTGATTACTGTCAGCGTTGCTAGCAGAACCCAAGCTGGATCAGGCGGGAGAAACAGGATCTGATAGACGGAATGAACGAGCACTCCACCACCCACTGCAGTGACTGCCGTAAGGTAGGCATTGGAATTTGAAATGGTGCGATTAGAACCCATGAGTAATACCACGCGCGTGCATTCATCGCGACAGTAGCCAGCCGAACTATCGGCTTAATTGCTCCAAATGATTAGTGCCTTCATTCGACTCCCACTCGTTAGTCGTCCCAACCAGGATCGCCGCTGCCCCTGACCTGCCGGTGTTCTTCGGACCAGGGATTACTGGAGAACGGTGCCGATCGGATCTATGGTTAACGACGTGATCGGTTCTTCGTTCGTTTGTTCTTCAAGAGCAGCGCGAGCCGGCGAAGCCGGCGAGCGCCCTCCGTCAACGTGTGCCACATGGTTCGCCTTGAAGGCGGCCGGCGTCAAGTCCCGAAGGCTCGAATGCGGTCGCACCTCGTTGTAGTGTCGGCGCCACTGCTCGATGCTCACCTTGGCGTCCGTGCGGTTGCGAAACCACTGCAGCGACAGATGCTGGTCACGGAACTTCCCATTGAACGATTCGTCGGCGCCATTCTGCCAAGGTTTCCCCGGATCGATGAATGCCGTCTCGATCTGCGCGGTCTGTAGCCAGCGCAGAATGGCGCGCGCCACAAACTCCGGGCCGTTGTCGGAGCGGAGATGTCGGGGCGCGCCGTGGACGCTGACGAGCTGCGCCAGCACCTCGATGACGCGGCCCGATCGAATCCCGCCCGCGACGTCGATCGCCAGGCATTCCCGCGTGAACTCATCGATGACGGTCAGGCATTTTAACGTGCGGCCATCCGCGCACGTGTCAAAGACGAAGTCGTACGCCCAGACGTGATTGACCGCGGTCGGCGGCAGCGGCCGCGGGCGGCCGGTCGCCACGCGCCGACGCGGCCGTTTTCTTGGCACCTGCAGTGCCTCCTGTCGCCAGAGACGATACATGCGATCGGCGCTCATGCCATGGCCTTGGCGGTCGAGGAAGATCCGAATCGTCCGGTATCCGTAGCGCGGATACTGCGCCGCCAACATGCGCATCGCCGGCAGCACGGCCGCATCCCGCGCGATCAGCCGCGAGACGTAGCCCAGTGTCGATCGCGCCACGGAGAGTAAGGCGCACGCGCGGCGGCTCGACAGGCCGCGCCCCTGGGCGTAGGCGACCTGCTGCCGGCGCACACGTGCGCCTACCATTTTTTTCGCGTGATCTCCTTGAGCACGTCGATCTCGAGATCGCGATCGGCCACCATCTTTTTCAGCCGACCGTTTTCGTGCTCGAGCTGACGCAGGCGCTTCACATCTGCCGGTTCGAGGGTGCCGAAGCGCTTCCGCCACCCGTAAATCGTTTGATCGCTGATCCCATGTTTCTTTGCCACCTCCGGCACCGGCCGCGCATCGGCCTCCCGCAGGATCGTGACCATCTGCTCTTCGGTGAATCGCGCTTTCTTCATGGCTCCCTCGTTTCTCCGAGGACGCCATTCTCTCAGGCTTCAGGTGGCCCGAAAATCGCCAGGCAGGTCACCCCCACGATAGTCCAGCCCGCGCATCCGCGAGACGGACTCTTCCATCCAGACGATAGTGTCGCCCGCCATTGCCTCGTCACCACAATGACCTCGTCGCGCCAAATAATCTCGCGGCTCGCGTACTCACACTGGCGGCATGCGTGTGTCATGTCGACCGAATACGCGACAGCTCGACCGTTCGAGCGGCATCGCAAGAATTCCCATCGTCGCTAGCGCTGAGAATAATCATGTTTCGAGCGCGACGTAATGGCATCGTTGAGGTCAATCAACCCCAAACGAAGTCGCTTCAGGTAAAGCCCCTTTCTTGAAATTCCGAGCATAGCGGCAGCGGTTGAAACATGACCACTAACTTGGCGTAACGCATGTTTGATCATTTCAGATTCAAGCAAAGTCGTAGCAGTTTTTAAGGTCTGATTCATCGCGACGGTGACACGGGTGGATCTCTCGGCGTCACCATCTGTTCCGAGCCGCTCTGGGATTTGCAGGACAGCCGACAGTTCATTCGGCGTTATGAGAGCACCTGACTCCTTAAGGACAGCGAGTCGCCGTGTCTCGTTCGCAAGCTGCCGAACGTTTCCGGGCCAAGAATAAACAATGAGACGTTCCACTGCAGTCGTAGTAAATTGAATAGGTTCTTTAGAAAGTTCCATTGCGAATCGGCGCGCAAATACATTCGCCAGAACGGAGATTTCCTCCCTTCGCTCACGCAGCGGTGGGATTCGCAGCGGGATCACATTTAGTCGATAAAAAAGGTCTTGTCTGAAACGATTCTGGGTCACCGCTTCTTCTAAGTCACCATTTGTGGCAAAGACGAGTCGCACATTTACTTTTATTGGATGAGCTTCACCAATCGGATGGACTTCATTCATATCAAGAAAGCGCAGCAACTTGGCTTGCGTATCCAATGGAAGCTCACCGATTTCATCAAGAAACAAAGTGCCACCGCTTGCTGATCTTACGATGCCTGGATAGTTCTCTGAAGCACCCGAGAAAGCGCCCTTCTTGTACCCGAATAACTGACTCTCGAGAAGGTCTTTCGGAACAGCGGCACAGTTAAGTGCCAGAAAAGGCATCTTTGATCTCGGCGAATGAGCGTGAATTGTCCTCGCGATCACCTCTTTGCCTGTACCAGTCTCCCCTGTCACCAACACGCTGACATCCGTCGCGGCGATTTGTTTTACAGTTCTCAAGACGGCACGCATGGCGTCGGAGGCGAAGACTACTCCCTGCTCTGTTACCGCACCTTCCTCCGAAGTCCATCCAATTTCCCTGTCATTAAAGACGGAATCCGTCGCTGCAATGGACAAGATTTGCGTGATCACTTTCTCGAATGAGACCGCTACTAATCCGCAGTTCGGATTTTGAATCGGGAGGTAGGAAAGAGTGACCGTCCTGTGAGATTTAGCACTTACAACAATCGAGCGACTAATAGCCGAGCCGGAATCCTTAACAACGCCGACATGTCTGATCAGATGCCGCTCATTGCCAACATATGCTGCAAGTTCGATTGCTGAGGTACAACCCAATTCCTCAAGAAAGGACACCGCTTCGTGTCCGAATAGTTCAGGACGATTTCGCAGGTCTATCAACGCTCTAAGACGGTCCAGCGATCTTTGTGAAGCAATTCTATCGTTGGCGGGCACCAATTCAGGTATAGATGCGAGTTCCCTTTGCGAGCGTTCCATGCCGATAGAGTGTCCGATCGTGCCAAAAGTGTGGACCGCCCGTTGAAAATGCACTCGGGCCAGGTGCGCTGCATTTGAGGATGCTAATGTCTGGCCGGTCATTTGCTCCATTTGTGCGAAAAGGTCAGGCGAGAGTTGATGTCTCGGACCCATTACGGCCATCAGACTCTCAGCCGCTGCTTGAGGGTTGTCGTTGGCGAGAAGAGTTTCGACGTTCAGCAGAAATGCCTCTGTTTTCATTCGGGTTTGCGGAATCGTTTCTAGAAGTCGTCGTATGCCCTCCGCGACTTTCAAGGCTTCCTCTTTCCTGCCTTCTCGAAGAAGTAATCGAATTTTTGTCAGTAGGGCGTATGAGTTGTAGTGACGGCGTTTGGCATAGTCGTTGCCGCCAATAAGCTCCTCAAGCCTTGAAATGACGGACCAGCACTCGTCAAGATTGCCTAGTTGCAGCTTGATCTGTGCAATATTGTCGAGAATAGCGATCTCATTTACGGAACCCCTCTCACAACATCCCAAAGCTACTTGGAAACACTTCTCCGCTTTGGAAAGCTGTCCCAGTAGAAACTCAATGTTTCCGAGATTGGCATGGGCGGCAAGTAGTGTCGGACGATGACCTGATTTGCGCGCATACGAGATTGCCTCCTCGGCCCATCGCTGCGCTTCTGCTGTATCAGCGGAGTAGATGTTCAGCGCGCAGCTGTTGATAGCCATGTAGCCCCGGAGCCAGATGTCTTCCACATTTGAGAGCAATGAGTCGGCGATCTTTAGATGCCGTCTGGCGTTGTCAAGATTTCCACATATGCTCTCGGCTTCAACCAGCCAGAGGTGCAAGGCGGCAAATGGTCTAGCATCTCCGAACCGAGTTAAAGCCCGTTTCACCTCGTCAAGACGAGCCAACGCGGTTTGTGGGCCGTTGAGTTCAGCTATGAAAAGCATCAACCTGAGTTGTGACCAGCACGCCAATTCCAAGTCAGAACCCGCAAGGTTTGCCGCCATCTGCAAATGCTCTATTGCCGTCGTGACATGACCACGCTCGCGATCTATGTTCCCTAAAACGAAGTGGTAGCGCGCAGCTAGGTGAGGTGATTGTTTGACGCTCTGCAGGTTGCGAAGTGCGATTTCTTGGGCATGTTCGTTGCGGCCGACCCGCTGTAGCGCATCGGCAAGCACTGCTTGCTCAAGCAGATCTGATCGTTGAGCGACACGTCGACGGGCTCGTGCATCCTCCAACGTAGCAACGGCGTCGAAAAAACGGCCGCTCCTCATCAACTGCAGCGCCGATTGAACTTCGGTAGAGGGTTGGATGACCATATCGGCGACTCATCTACTGCCGCTGTACCGATAGAACCCGCTGGAGCGCGAAACACGTGCGACGAAGGGTATCGAAAGACGAACAGGGAGGAGGCGTCTGTCCGGGATTCTTACGACTACGTTATTGGCTGGGCATCCAACGTTCCTTGATGGATTGCGATAGGTGCGGCTTCGCTCAGGCGAGGACAGTGACGGCGGAAACCTCTACCGGGGCGCGCGATTACTGAGCGCATTTGCGAGTCCTTTCTGAGCGAGTTCCTTGTCGCAGTCATCGCGCTTCTCCGCATTTCCCCAGACAATCGTGTCATCGTCGAGGTTGCCACACACGATTGTGTCATCGTCGAGATTGCTCCAAACGATCTAGTTACCCCAGACGATCGTGTTACCCCAGACGATCGTGTTGCCCCAGACGATTGTGTTATCCCAGACGATTGTGTTACCCCAGACGATCGTGTTGCCCCAGACGATTGTGTTACCCCAGACGATCGTGTTGCCCCAGACGATTGTGTTACCCCAGACGATCGTGTTACCCCAGACGATCGTGTCGCCCATGACGATTGCGTTGCGCCACTGAACGTCAGTCATTGCGCCAGTCGTGTGAATAACTTCACCCGCAATCGTTGTGGTCTGCTTAATCGGGCCATTGAGCGCTGCGCCAATCGCGGCCGCCGCGTTCAAGCTGCCTGCGCCGGCGCCGACGAGGCCCACTTCAGGCATGAAGGTCGCGGACGATTGCAGCGCCATCTTCACCTGCGCCGGCGTCAGCCCCTTGTTCGCCTCCAGCACCAGCGCCACCGCGCCGCTCACCACGCCCGCCGACATGCTCGTCCCGTTCAACGTCGCATAGGCGTCAGAGCCAGATCCGGTGGCGTGGAGCGTCGGATGATCGGCTATCAGCGTTGCCCCCAACGCTTCGGCCGACACAATCTTGTTCCCCGGCGCCACCAGATCTGGCTTCAACAACCCGTCCACCAGCGTCGGCCCCTTCGAGCTATACGTCGTCAGCTCGTCGTCCGATCGCCGTGCCGTGTTTTTCGTGTTCAGCGCGCCCACCGTAATCACATACGGATCGATGCCAGGAGACTCGATGAGACCGTACACGCTGCGCCCCTGGTCGTCTTTGCCCCGGTTGCCCGCCGCCGCCACCACGACGATGCCCGCGTGCACCGCGCGCTCGACGGCTTCGCACATCGGGTCGTCTGTGTACGACTGCTCGGCCGGCCCACCTAAAGAAAGATTGATGACGCGGATGTTGTAGCGTTTGCGGTTCTTGATGGCCCACTCGATGGCGTCAATCACATCGCTGGCCTTGCCGGTGCCGTCGGCGCCAATCACGCGCAGGCTGATGAGGTGCGCGCCCGGCGCAACGCCGCGGAAGGGGGTCTGAAACGTCGAGTCCTGCGGATACGGCGAGTTGCCGGCGATGATGGCGCCGATGTGCGTGCCGTGGCCGTAGGGATCTTCGGCTTGACGGTAAACGTTAACCGTTAACGGTTTGCCGTTTGCCGTTTGAGGTTCGCGGTTCGTAAAGTCCTTCGCAAAGACGACGCGGCCCGAGAGAGCGCGGTGGCCAGTCCAGATGCCCGAGTCGATGAGCGCCACGCCGATGCCCGCTCCGGTAAGAGACGAAAGGCCCGCGAGCCCCGACTGCACCTGGTCGGCGCCGATCGCGGGATTGGTCACCGACATGAACGACTTGACGTCGACGTCGCGCGACAAGTGATCGACCTCCGCGCTCAGCGATGAAATCTGCGCGGCGTTGGCCGAGAGCACCGCGCCTTCGGCCAACCGTTTCTTGATGCGCAGCCCGTGACGCGCGGCAATCGCATTCACCTCGTCCGATGAGCCGTGCACGATGACGTCCACCGGCTGCGTCGAGCTCGAGGCGACGTGCTTTTGCAGGCTTTCGGGGAGGCGCGCACGTTCCCCGGCCCAGAGCGGGGCAGACGTGAGCAGGACGAACGCGATGAGATTTCCCGAGACCGTCTTGCCCCACACCGTGCTGCGCTGCTGAGCCATATGCGCTCCTCGTCCAAAGACGAACGTTAAGACTCGTGCCGGTCCCTGGGATCGATGAGGGTGGTGCGAAGGGCGAACGGATTTATGTCATCGTCGTCAGGTGGGCGCTGCTGCTCGGTGCCCGCGGCCGACCAAATCGGCCGCCGGTTCTCGTCGAGCGACGACAGCAGCACGCGCTGCGATCCGCCGATGGTGCGAATCGTCTGCAGCTTGCCTTCGCGGATCCGGTTGTAGATGGTTCGCCGCGAGACGTGAAGCAGAGCCGCGGCCTGATCGATGGTGACACTGCGCCCTAGGTGTTGTTCGAACATCGAGTCAACCTTCCTTGTTGAGGCTGGGGTTGCCGCCTTCGCGTGCGCTTCGGCGCGCCAGGCTGGCTAGCGCTCTTTTCCAATGGCGAAGCTCGTGCCACCGCATCAGCCGATCTGGATCTCGCGGTCTAACTCGTTGCGGTGTCGAGAGTTGGTGCGGTACGATGCGGGTTCGTGCCGCGCCGCCTGTCTGCCCGGCGGCAGCCAATGGATTGGCCGATGGCGGCGTAAACGTTCAGGTCAGCAGGAGAGATGCCGCCGAAACCGTCGTTGAGACAACTTTGCGCGCAAACTTCGCCGGCTTCACGCCGGCGTAAAAGTGCAGCCAACCCATTGGCCGGTCGGACGAAAATTGGCTAGGCCAAAACCGGCTGGACCGTCTCGACGGGTGTATGTGGCCTTTGGAATCGCGGGCGCCATCGGGCTCGCGGTGTTTCTGATCTGGTGGGCCACGGGTGGATCGGTCCGTTGGCCGGGCGGTGGCCCTTCCGGCGATCAGCCGCCCGTCGCCGCAAAACCCAGCACCGAAGCGTTGATCGAAGCCGCCCTTCCGCGGGGCGGCACGCTGACCGGATCAACCACGGCCCCAGAGCTGGCGGTCGCGCGGCTGATGGGCGCCACGCTGGTGCGGGTGAATCGGGGAACCGATCGCGTCGAGCCGTGGCTGGCCGAGTCGTGGACCACCTCGCCCGACAACCTTATATATACGCTCAAGCTTCGCCAGGGCCTGACTTCGTCAGACGGAGCTCCGCTGACGGCCGAGCAGGTGGTCAATTCTCTGGCCGACGTGCAGGCCGCAGGCAAACCGGTGGCCCTTCGCGCCGTCGATGCCCACACCATCGAGGTCAGGTTTTCGGAGCCGTTCGCGCCGGGTCTGCGGCTGCTCGATCGACATCCCCTGCCCGGCTTCGGACCGTTCGTCGAGAAGGGCAAAGGCACCTTCGCGCCGAACCCGCACTACTGGCGCAAGGCGGCAGACGGATCGCCGCTTCCGTATCTGGACGCGATCGTCCTCACCGCCGGCCGTCCGGGCGAGCACGACTTCGCCGAGACGCCGATTCGCGCGGACGATTACGAGGCGCTGAAGAAGCTCGAGCAGAGCGGCAAGGCGCGGCTGTTCGAGCTGGGCCCCGGGCTCGATGCCGACGCGTTGTGGTTCGCACCCGGTGCGACAGAGGCGGGTGAGTCCCGCCGAAGCTCCGAAGGAGCGAAGGGGGACAGGCCATGGCTCACCAGCGAGAGATTCCGCCTGGCGATCTCGACGGCCGTCGATCGCCGCGAATACTGCAAGCAGGTGTTTTTCGGCGCGTGCGATCCGATTGCCGGACCGGTGACGACCGCCAACGCGTCGTGGTTCAACCCCGACATGCCGCTGGGCCGTCCCGATCAGCAGCTCGCACGCGCGATGCTGGCCGAGCTGGGCCTTCGCGATCGCAGCGGCGACGGCATCCTGAACGACGCCACCCGCCGGCCGGTGAGCTTCTCGCTGTTGATTCGCAGCGACGTGCCGTCAGCGGCGCGCGCCGCGACGTTCTTTGCGAACACGCTGAAGGGCATCGGCGTGCTCGTCGACATCGTTCCGGTGCCCGACAGCGTGTTCGACGCCAGGCGGCGGAAGGGCCACTATGAAGCCATCTACGATCGCATCGAGATGGACGACACCGACCCGGCCCTGAACCTGGATTTCTGGCTCAGCTCGGGCACCTCGCACGTCTGGCACGGCGCGCGCTCGGGACCGCCGGCCGACTGGGAGCGTCAGCTCGATCAATTCATGCTGAAGAACGCATCCACGTCCGATCGCATCGAGCGGCTGCAGGCGTTCGTCGACGCGCAGAAGCTGTACCATCAGCACATGCCGGCGATTTTCTTCGGCGCGCCCTACGTGCGTATCATCACGAGCATGCGGACGCTCAACGCGACGCCGTCGCCGTTGCGGCCGCACCTGCTGTGGAATGCAGAGGCGCTCGCGGCGCTGAAATAACCACGAAGGCACGAAGACACGAAGACTGATCGATCTAGGATTGGAGTGCCAGCTTGCTGGTGAATTGATCGCGGGTCGAACGGGTCAGGTATGCAGAAAAGGCCCGTGCCGTGTTCTTGCCGCTCAGCTCGCGAAGCCACAGCCGTTTCTGCATGCGGGTGAGCTGGTTTGTCCGCCACAAATGTACGAGCACCGCAATGGGCACTGCACACAGCAAGATGAACGATCCCAGTAGAAGGGTATAGTCCGGCTCTTCGAAGCCGACGAGTACGACTGCCAGGAGGCCAAACAAGCCGCTCCACCCGCTGAGCGCGACAAAGAACGTCAGGACGCGGTCGCCGTTAAGATGCTTTCGCAAGGATCCTCACGTTACCATAGAGCGCCAGCACACGGGGGCACTCAATGACAGAGCTGCGGCAGGACATCGGCCACGCGATTCGGTTGCTGCGGCGCGCGCCGGGATTTTCCGCGCTCGCGATTGCGACGCTCGCCCTGGGCATCGCCGCCACCACATCCATCTTCACCATCGTCGATGCTGTGTTGCTTCGTCCGCTGCGATTTCCCGAGCCGCACCAGCTCACCATGCTGCTGCCGAGCTCGGGCTCGCGGCTGTCGGCAGAATATTTTCACGATTGGCGGGCCGAGAGTCAGACCTTCGACGACATGGCCGCATGGTACGACGAGCGCGCCAACATGACGGGCCGCGGCGAGCCGGTCGAGGTGCGCGTCGATCGCGTCACGTCGAACTTCTTCGCCATGCTGCGCATGCCCCCTCTTGCGGGGCGCACGTTCACGACCGAAGCCAGCCTGGCCACCGAGCCGCCCGAAGTGGTCCTGAGCTATGGCTTCTGGCAGCGGCGATACGGCGGCGAGCTGGCCGCGATTGGTCAAACGATGACGCTCGACGGAGAGAGCCTCACGATCGTCGGCGTGATGCCTGCCGATTTCGGGGTGCGTACCAACGAGCTGGCCGAATCGCTCGCCGAGGTGTGGCGGCCGTTACGCCTGGTCGTCGAGAGCCGCAGCAACGGGATGGGCGGAATGCTGAACGTCATCGGACGACTCGCGCCGGGCGTCACGATCGATCGGGCGCAGGCAGAGCTTTCGGTGATTGCGCGGCGGATTGAAGCGCAGTACCGCTGGTACAGCAGCGACTGGCGCATCACCGTTGTGCCGTTGCTCGACGCCACCGTGCGCGACGTGCGGCTGATGCTGCTCGTGCTCTTTGGCGGCGTGGCCATTCTGCTCGTCACCGCGTGCGTGAACGTGGCGAACCTCGTGTTGAGCCGAAGCGCCGCGCGTGCCACCGAGTTTGCGGTGCGCCGATCGCTCGGCGCCACCAGCGGACGGCTTGCGCGCCAGCTCTTGACCGAAGCCGCCGTGCTTTCGATGCTGGGAGGCACGCTCGCGATTGTGTTGGCGATGTGGGGAACGGACGTTCTCGTGTCGCTCGTCCCGGCGGGCCTCGATCTTCCACGAACGCGCGAGATCGGCGTCAGCGCGAGGATGTTGCTGTTCGCACTGCTCGTCACGACGCTGACGACGATGCTGCTTGGCCTCGTCCCGTCGTTCGGCTCGGCGCGGTCGGCTGCGGCGGCACTTCAGGAAACCGCGCGCGGGTCGTCGGGCTCGCGTCGGCGCAGCTATGCGGGAAGCGCGCTGATTGTGTCGGAGGTCGCCCTCGCGCTGGTGCTTCTCGCGGGCGCAGGTCTCTTGAGCCGCAGTTTCTGGGAGCTCGCTGGCGTCGCACCTGGATTCCAGTCTGCGCAGGTGATGACGCTGCGCGTCACGCTTCCGGCTTCGAAGTACGACACCGATGAAAAGATCCGCGGGTTCAGTCGCGACCTGTTCGAGCGCATCGAACGGCTGCCGGGGATGCAGGCGGTGGGCTCGGTCGGGTATCTCCCGATGAGCAATATCGGCATCGGCGATGACTTCGAAATCGTGGGGCGCCCGCCGGTTCCGCCGGATGGCGATCGGCCCACCTCCTGGATCAGCACGGTCGGAGGACGCTACTTCGAGGCGATGCGCATCCGGCTCATCCGAGGACGGTTTCCCGGCAACTCGGACACCGAAAAAACCCAGGCCGTCTTCATCCTGGACGAAGAGCTCGCCCGGAAGTACTGGGCGGGTCAAGATCCGATTGGCGCGCGCCTCATCTGGCGAGAAAAGGGCGAAGTGAAGCTGGCCGGCGAGGTCATCGGCATCGTCGGCGGCGTGCGGTGGGCAGGTCGAGTCAACAGCGCGCAACCGACCGCCTATTTCTGGTTTCCGCAGGATCCGGGACGTGAAATCAACATCGCCGCGCGCGCCGAAGGAGATCCCATCCGGCTGGCCGCGCTCATCGCAGCGCAGGTGCGCGAGATCGATCCCAATCAGCCGGTTGGCGAGGTCCGTGCGATGGAAGATTTCGTCTCGGCCGATCTTGCGCGTCCCCGCTTTACGATGCTGCTGCTCAGCGCGTTCGCGAGCGCGGCCATGCTGCTCGCGGCCATCGGCCTGTATGGCGTCATCGCATTCTGGGTGACGCAACGCACGCGCGAGATCGGTGTGCGCGTGGCGCTGGGCGCCGAATATCGAGACGTCCTCATGCTCGTCATGTGGCGCGGCGTTCTGCTGATAGGCGCGGGCGTCGTCATCGGTGTGGCGGCGACGCTGGCATTGGGACGTGTTGTCTCGGGGTTGCTGTACGGAATCAAGCCGACGGATCCGCCCACTCTCTTAACGGCGGCACTCGTGCTGGCAGGCGTCGCGCTCGTCGCCACCTACGTTCCCGCACGCCGGGCCGCGAGGCTCGACCCGACTGAGGCGTTTCGATACGGATAGACGAGTCCTCCCCCGGGTCGAACAGCGCGATCGGATGCGTGCCTCGAGTGGATAGGTAAACACTGAGCGCCTACTCGTTGCGAATCACGTGCTGCTGGGCGTTCGGGTGACATTCCTGCCGCTGCACTTCGGGCTCAAAAAGCTTGGTTGGTCGGATCGGCAAGAAGAACCGCTTCGGTTTCTCGGAAGGGATAGTTCATTGCTTCGGTTTCCAGATACGTCATCAGGATACGCTCGACTGGAACTGCTTGGCGGTAGATCGCGACTGTCCGCTTTGAGTCCGCCCATCCCGACATCTCCTGCACGATGTCCATGCGAAACGACGCGGAGACGAGCGCACTGTTGCCTGAGCGACGCGGTCGCAGCGGCCCTTCACATGACTCCATGCGATACAACACGACGTGGCTCTGACCAGTCCGCTCGAACATCGCCTGGACGAAGCCCATGCGGGTGATGATGTGGGCGGTCCTGCGCTCGATGCTCAACGCTCCTGATGTTTGATCTGGATCCCGAAGGATCTTTCCGACATACGGAGCCAGGCCGAGCTGCGCGACGGCAGTGCGGTGCGCCTTTACTGCTTCGTTCGACATATTGCTTACGTAGTGGCGCGTGAAGAGCGCTTCCAGTTCGCGAAGGCCTCGCTGTGCCATATACTCCTTGGTGTCTGCGTAGAGCAGGGGGGAACCATCCGGTTCGCCTTGCGGCAGCGCGCTTCCTGATTGAAAAAACCGGCTGTGTGAATCGAGCCATGCTCCCGCCCGTTCTCGTTCTCGCAAGATCGCAGCTAGCGTCTGAGTGCGCTGTGACGATTCGCAAGCAATCTCTACCTGTCGGTTGAAGCGAGCTGCTGCCCGTTCGAAGCGGCCGAGCGCTTCGGCTGATGCTCTCGGAGATCCTTTCTTGAACTGATACAACTTGCCAACTTCTTCGTACGGCAGATCCCACAGCGCCCCTTTATCCTCGAACGCCAAGATCTCGACCGTCGCGAGAGCGGAGTCGTCGCACAAACGCGTGATTCGTATGGGCGTCCTGCGGAAGTCCAGCAGTCGACCCTCATTGCCGACGCAGAGGTGATGCAGTTCTCCAGGCTCGAAATCAGTATCGGGAGCGCGGTTCTGGTCGAATTGGAACCACTTGGGTGACATAAAGGCGACTACATGACCATTGTGCGGGAATGCCGACATCCGTCAAGGCGGCCGGCAGTATGGCGGCCCTCCATGTTGCCGGTCCGGACCTCAATCGCGATAGACGATGTGTGTTTAGCAACGCGTGTACCGAGAGAGGTTGGCATCTGCGCTGAACTCCTGTCGTAACACCTCGAGCCTACGGAGACAGATGCCGATCTGGTTCCAACTGACGAACGTTTGGGTCGCCTGCGTGTGCACCTTCGGCCACTTCGACGATAGTTGTCTCAACGGTCGACTGACTCAACTAACCTCGAATTTCGACTCCCCTTGCACTTCGACAAGACTCGCGTTATTGTTTTCCTTTATCGTTCCTGTAGAAGTGAAGAGGGTTCACGCATGTCTTCAGATCGAATGGATCTTCCGCAGGGCACGCTCGATCTTCTGATTCTGAAAGCCGTTGCGCTCGAACCGCAGCACGGTTGGGCCATTGCTGAGCGTCTTCATCAAATCTCAAGCGAGGCGCTGCTCATCCGCCAAGGCTCGCTCTACCCGCGCTTTACCGCCTCGAGAGACGTGGATGGATCAAGGCGCGCTGGGGCACGTCAGACAATTATCGTCGCGCCAAGTACTACGAGTTGACCCGCAAGGGACGTGCACAGCTCGAGGCCCAAACAACGACTTGGCGGAAGCTCGCTGCAGCCGTCGGTCAGATCCTCGAGACCACTTAGCAGGAGAGGCCGATGCTCACCGACTGGATGCTCAGGCTACGGGCGTTGTTTCAACGAACGACGGTGGAGCGGGAGATTGATGACGAACTGCGCTTTCACTTCGAACATCAAGTTGATTCGTATGTCGCACGGGGCCTTGAGCGTGAAGAGGCCATTCGGAAGGTGCGACTCGAAATTGGTGGGCTCGATCAGGTGAAAGAGGAGTATCGCGATGCACTCGGCGTGCGCCTCATCGATGGCGTCTCCCGAGACCTGCGCCTCGCGCTCCGTTCGCTTCGCTCAACGCCGATTGTCACGACGGTTGCGATCCTGTCTCTGGCGTTGGGTATCGGCGCCAACACGGCGATCTTCTCCTTGATCGACAGCCTGGTCCTGCGCACGCTCCCGGGTGTGGTGCAACCGGAGCAACTGGTCACCATGTCCTCCGGAAGTCCTGTTCCGACGGAGCCGCGATGGAGCTACGCGTTCTGGAAGGAGATCGAGAAACGGTCGCAAGCTTTTGACGGCGCCCTCGCCTGGTCGGCGCGACGCTTCGACCTATCGGCTGGCGGCGAAACTCAGTCCGTCGAAGGAGTCCTGGCGACGGGGTCGTTTTTCGAAACGCTCGGCGTGCGAGCCACCATTGGGCGTACGTTCACGGCCGCTGACGACGTACTCGGCGGGACCAATGACGGCCCCGTGGCTGTGATTGGCTACAACCTGTGGCAACGCCGATTCGGCGCATCGGCCCAGGTCGTCGGGATGCCTCTGACGATCGATCGAGTTCCATTCACGATCATCGGTGTTGCTCCGGCCGGGTTCTTCGGTACGGAGGTGGGTCGATCGATTGACATCGCCGTACCGCTCAGCGCTGAACCGCTGCTTCAAGGAAGTGCGTCGAACCTCAAGGCCCCATTCGATAAGTTCAACCTCTGGCTTGTTGTCGCTCTCCGACTTAAGCCGGAACAGTCACTCGAGGCGGCCACCACCGTTCTCCGGGACGTGCAGCCGCACATTCGCGAGGCCGCAAAGCCGCACATTCCACAGGTGCGCGAATTCGAGTTCATCAAGGAGCCCTTCACGCTCACGCCCATCAGCACCGGAATTTCAGGACTGCGCCGCTCATACCAGCGGCCACTCGTGATGATCTTGCTTGTCGTCGCACTGGTTCTGCTTGTCGCCTGCGCCAACATCGCCAACCTCCAACTGGCTCGCGCAAGGATGCGCCGGCACGAGCTGAGCGTCCGGCGAGCACTTGGCGCGGCTCGCTGGCAGCTCACTCGACAACTCCTTAT
This sequence comes from Vicinamibacterales bacterium, assembly GCA_963761975.1. Classification (GTDB taxonomy): domain Bacteria; phylum Acidobacteriota; class Vicinamibacteria; order Vicinamibacterales; family JAMQPK01; genus JAMQPK01. Next base: position 1,472,025 of record CAVXIR010000004.1, on the reverse strand, counting down.
CGAGAGCCTCCTCCTGGCGGCGGTGGGCGCTGGTTTCGCCCTCGTCATCGCATCGTGGGGTAGTCGAGCGCTCGTCGCGCAAATTTCGACGCAAGCCAGTTTGATCACGCTCCACCTGCCTGTCGATTGGCGTGTGCTGGGTTTCACCATGGCCATAACAATCGCCACGGTTCTCCTGTTTGGTGTTGCGCCTGCCTTCCAAGCGGCCAGGGTGGCACCGATTGAAGCCATCAAGGTGCAGGGGCGAGGTCTCGTTGGCGAACACCGCACGCGATTCGCAGGTACGCTCGTGGTGTTACAGGTCGGAGTATCACTCGTGCTCGTCGTGTTCGCCGGACTATTTATCAGTTCACTCCAGCGTCTCACGAGCCGTTCTCTTGGCTTCGACACTCAGCGTGCGCTTCATCTCCGCGTCGATGCTGCGCAGGCGTCTGTTAAACCGCCGGATCGAGCAACGTTCTACCAACGGCTTGTCGACGCTGCGGCGACCGTCCCTGGAGTGGAGTCCGCGGCTGCTTCCGACAAGACGCCCTTCGACCGAGGTAATGCCTCGGGGTTTGTTCGCGTGAGCGGTGCTCCCCGAGAGGTCGCCAGCGAGAGTATCAGTTCGAGGATTAGCTACATTACCCCAGCATGGTTTGCGACCTACGGAATACCCCTACGCGCCGGTCGTGTCTTCGATATGCACGATAGAAATGGTGGGATGCCGGTTCTCATCGTGAACGAAGCCTTCGTGCGCAAGTTCTTCCCGGCCGGCAACGCGCTGGGCAGCGCAGTGACCCTGGCTCTAGGGCAAAGGGAAGAGTACACCATGGGACCAAGAACAGTTATCGGCGTGGTTGGAGATACGATTTACTCCTCCCTTCGCGAGGCATCACAAGCAATCGTGTACTTGCCGCTTGCGCAATACGACCTTCCCATTCCACCGTTCGCGTTCATCAACGTGACCGTCCGCGCGGCCGCGGGCTCGCCTTCCGCCCTGGCTGCCGGCGTGAAGGGCGCGCTCGCGTCAGTTGACAAGAACCTCATGGTGCGGTCTTCAACGCTCGACATCCACGTGAACGACTCGTTGAGGCAAGAGCGCATCCTGGCGTTGCTGACTGGATCATTCGCCGCGCTCGGGCTTCTCCTGGCCGGGCTTGGACTCTATGGCGTGACCGCTTACGCGGTTACCCGGCGCCGGACAGAGATTGGGATACGAATGGCCCTTGGCGCCGTTCAGACGACCGTCGTTCGCCTCGTGGTGTCTCGCGTGGCAAGACTGGTTGGCATCGGCGTTGTTGCCGGAACCGTGGCCAGTCTCTGGCTGTCCAGGTTCGTCGCATCCCTTCTTTACGGACTCGAACCCGGAGACCCGACGACCCTCCTGGTTGCTGTTGTCGTGCTTGGGGCTGTTGGTATAACGGCCGCTCTATTGCCGGCAATGCGGGCATCGCGGATCGATCCAGCCGCTGTCTTGCGGGAGAGCTGAGACGTTCAATCGATCAGCTGAAGTTGCTCGAGCTGGCGCAAGAATGTGAGCACCTGGTTTCAACTGGCGAAATGCGGCTCGCCGACTCTGGGCCGTATAACTCGCCACAACGCGACTAGAACGAAGCCGCTGGCGCGGCGGCCGACGATCACCTGAGTACCTCGTAGGAGCGTAGGGTTGGTCACAGGAGGTGTCTGTGACCAAGCTACTGCACGACCTGCGCGAGGAGCTCGTCCGTCGCGACTACGCCGCCCCGACCATCCGCAGCTACGTCCAGATCGTGGAGGCGTTTCGCCAGCACACCGGCGCGCGCCTCGATCGGATCACACCGGCCCAGCTTCGACGCTACCACCTGTTTCTCCTGGAGGATCGGCGACTGGCGGTGGGCACCGTGGTCGCCCAGATTAGCGCGCTCCGCTTTTTCTGCCGGTATGTCCTGAAGCGACGCGACGTGCGCGAGGACCTGCCGTATCCGAAACGGCGCCTCCGCCTGCCGGTCGTGCTCAGTCCCGACGAGGTCCAGCGCCTGATCGCGGGCGCGAAGAATCTCTATCACCGCACCTTGCTGCTCACCCTCTACGGCGCAGGCTTGCGTCGCAGCGAAGCGTGCCAGCTGAAAGTCCGCGACATCGATAGCCAGCGCATGGTGCTCCGTGTCGAGCAAGGCAAGGGTGGGCGCGATCGCGAGATCCCGCTCAGCCCGACGCTCCTCGCCGCACTGCGTGAGTACTACCGGTGGATGCGGCCCCGGATCTATCTCTTCCCCGGGACGCACCATGGCTGGCGTGCCGATGCACCCATCACGTCGAAAGTGATCTGGGAGGCCGTGCGTCTCGCCACGCGGAAGGCCGGCATCGACAAACGTGTCACGCCGCACACGCTGCGACACACGTACGCGACGCATCTGCTGGAAGCGGGCGCCGACCTGCGGACGATCCAGCTGCTGCTCGGCCACGCCGATCTGTCGCACACGACTGTCTATCTCCACCTCTCGCGACGACACCTCCACGCGGCGCCCAATCCGCTCGAGCAGCTGCAGGTGCCGGCGCCTGTGGTCCTCCCCCGGTCGCGGCTGAAGCGGAAGCCGAGTCCGGCATGAGCCGGCCCGCCGTGGAGGTGGCCGATGTCCTCCACGCGCAGGGTCGTCACTTCCTCGAGCGACATTCGTGGCTGAGCGTGCAGCAACGCACCGTGCTCCGCGCGCTTCAACGGTGTCGAACCGCCGCGCTCGGCGGCCATGTCGATCAGTGCGGCATCTGCGGACATCGGGCGATCTCGTACAACTCGTGTCGCAACCGGCACTGTCCGAAGTGCCAAGCGCAGGCCCGTGAGCGCTGGCTCGCCATGCGTGAGCGCGAGCTGCTCGACGTGCCGTACGTCCACGTCGTCTTCACGCTGCCGCACACGCTCCACGCGCTGTGCCGCCGCAACGCCGCGCTGCTGTACCAGTTACTGTTTCGCGCGAGCGCTGCCACGCTGCTGGAAGTCGCCGCCGATCCCCGTCACCTCGGTGCGGCGGTCGGTTTCCTAAGCATCCTCCACACATGGGGGCAGACCCTCGTCCGGCATCCGCACGTGCATTGCGTCGTGCCGGCCGGTGGCTTCTCACCAGATGACCAACGCTGGGTCCACCCGAAATACGCCGGCTTCTTCTTACCCGTGAAAGTCTTGAGTCGCGTGTTTCGTGGCAAATTCGTCGAGGGGCTGCACCGCGCGTACACCCGCGACGAGCTGGATCTCAGCGGCGCAACCGCCGCTCTCCGCGAGTCGGCTCACTGGCACGCGTTTGTGGACGAGCTGTTTCGTACCGACTGGGTCGTCTATGCGAAGCCGGCCTTCGGCGGACCGGCTGCCGTCTGCGCTATCTCGGTCGGTATACCCATCGTGTCGCGATCAGCAATCACCGCCTGCTCGCGTTTGATGGCGAGCGCGTCACCTTTCGCTGGAAGGACTACGCGCATGACGGTCAGCGTCGCACGATGACGCTCACCGCGCTGGAGTTTCTCCGACGCTTCGTGCAGCACGTGCTCCCGCGCAGCTTCGTGCGCATTCGGCAGTTTGGCTATCTCGCCAATCCTTGTCGAACCGCTCGACTCGCCCTCGCCCGGTGTTTGCTCCGACGGACACCGCCGCCATCCGCGGCGTCGACCGCTCCGGCGTGGTGCTGTCCGCGGTGTGGCGGCGCCATGATCGTCGGTCCCATCCTCACCGCTCGACAACTCGCCTGCGCTTACTTCGGCTTCGACACGTCGTGATGTACGGAACTCGCCGCGATGCTCGTGGTCTGTCAGACGTGCGTCAGCACGCCGCAGTACTCGTGTGTCTGATGGTCCGTCCAAGGCACCATTTCGCCGCACACAGAACCGTCCGCGTGAGGCGATCATTTCATCAGGCGAACCTGACTCTGTCGATCACCGATCTCCATGGGTCCGCTCCGGGCAGATCCACGATCGGATCCCCGCTTGTAGCTCCATAGCCGGCCGCCGCGCCAGCGGCTTCCTTCAAGTCTCGTTATCGAAAGTGCCTCGGCATCAACATCGAGCGCCCACCCCACCATCTCGCGCCGAGGCACTTCCGATGAACGCTAGCGACTACCCAGGACCGATCTGGCCGCCAATTCGGCGGCGGCCCTGCCTCACAGCGTTGACTATTGAAACAGTTCCTGTTTGAGCGGCAATAGTGGGTGTGCCGACGAGGTCGCCGACGGCGAGGCGGTCGCGGCCCGAACGATTGGCGATTCTCGATCGGGCCGCCGCGCCCGATTGTCAGCCCTTGACGATGTTGTGAGCCTCGAAGATGTCCGGCGGGTTGGCGAACTGGATGCCGGCGCCGGCGAGGATCGGCATCAGACGCTTGCCAAAGGCCTCGAACTGCTCCCGCGAGTTCCAGGTCTCGCTGACCTTAAGGTTGCCATCCGCACCGAAGCAGACGTGGTAGTCGAGCCCAGCCGGTGGCCATTCGCCGGCGTTCTTGATCTGGCGAAGCGTCTCGTCGTACTTGTTGGCAGTGAGAGCGATGGGGCTGAAACGGACAACGATGCTCATGTTATGAACCTCCGTGATCGGCGTCTGAAAAGATCCGGCGTGATCGTGAAGCGACACGTCGTCGCTCCAAATGATACTAGCGCAGCGGTGTGGGGAGCGGATCGGTCCTCAGTGCGGGCTGGTGTTTACCGATTTTGGGGCCGGACCCTGGAAGCCCCCGGCGAACATCGGAAAATACTTGGCGACTACTCGCGAGTTATGGCCACAGGTGCCGTACAACTTCGTAGCCTGTGCGTTTGCAACGCATTCAACCAGGTCTTGACGACGGCCGCTAACGTTTGAGCCAGCTTTCCCGTACCTTCAACTGTTCCGGCGTCGGCGACTGGCTCTCGACGATCCGGTAGTTGGCGAGCTCGACGAACTTGACGGTCATGTCCACTTCCCGTTCCTCGCCACTGCGCCGGATCCTAAGCCTGATGTTCTGACCCAACTTCTCGTTCAGGAGGCGGAAGATCGTCCCCGCGGGCTGACCTTCGAGGGTCTGTCCATCGACGCGCACGACGAAGTCGTCCTGCTGCAAGCGGGACGTCGCGGCATCGGAGCCGGGGGGGAAACCAGTCACCCGGCCCAAGGAATCCAGGTTCACGCCCAGAAAGGGAATCTTTCGTGTCGCGCGTTCGAGCTGATACCCGGCGTAGCCGAGAATCGTGTCGTAGCGCGGCACGTCGGTGCCGGAGACGTACCGGCTGAAGAAGCTTTCGTACGACTTCCTGCTGATGCGGTTGACGACGCGAAGCAGATCCTCGGTGCTGAAACCGCGGCCGCGCTGGTAGAAGTCGGTGAAGAGCGCCCGCATCACTTCGTCCAGCCCTCGTGCGCCGTTGGTGTCGTGACGAATGGAGAGGTCGAGGAGCTGGGCGATGTTTCGCCCCTGCGAGTAATAGGAAATCCTGGATGCAGCCGGAGCGGCGTAGTCGATCCACGTGGACATGGACGAGTCCGCCGCGGAGATGTAGCGCCGCGCGTCGTTGCCCTCGACATCCCCGATTCCCTGCGCCATCTCGGCGACCAGGGCGCGGGCGTCCCTCAGCCCGGCGCGATACATCGACAGGCTGGTGTAATACGACGTGAAGCCCTCGGACACCCACAGCAACGGCGTCTCGTTCTCCTTCGAGTAGTCGTAGGGCCACATCTCCACCGGACGGATGCGCTTGACGTTCCAGACGTGAAAGAACTCGTGCGCGGCCCCTCCCACCATGATGTCGTCGGGCAGCGACAGCGCGTCGGGGCTCCGAACGATGACGAACGAGTTCTGGTGCTCCAGCACCGCGGCAGCCGCTTCCTTGGCCCGAAATAAATAGAAGTACACAAACTTCCTGTACGGGAGGCCGCCGAAGATTCGGCCCTGCGTTTCCGCCAGCTTCGACAGAAGCCCGGCCAGCGTGCGAGCCCTGTCCGCTGAGTACACACCCGGGGGATTCAAGACGAGGTCGTGCGGCTTGCCGTCGACCGTGAACCGCGTGACGTCGAACTGGCCCATCAGCGTCGGCTGGTCGACGAGCGTGTCGTACTCGGGCGCCGTGAACACCATCGGGTCGGCGGTCTCGTCAAGTCCGCTGGCGATTCTCCAACCGCTCGGCGCATCGAACCGCACTCTGCTGGGCCTGGATCGATGACCCTCGGGCAGCAGGAAGAGCTGCGTGCCGGTGAAGAACGCGTAGTCGGGCGCGATGCGCGCCTGATTAGCGGAGAGGACGTTCGCCAGGTAATCGAACTCGACCGTGACGCGCGAGATCCCCTTCGTGTCGATGCGCCAGGTCTGTTTGCGCACCTGCGTCGGCCGTAGCTCGCGGCCGCCCGGCGCGGTGGCCCTGAAGCGAGCGACGTTCTTCCCGTAGTTCTCGATCACGTACCAGCCAGGCGACCAGACCGGCAGCGAGAGGTCGAGCGACGGCTGGTTGATGTTCCTGATCTCGGTTGAGACGTGAAAGAGCTGGCCCGGGATGTCGGCAACCTTGACCGTGTACTCGATCTCGAGTCGTCCACCTTGTGCCCCCGCAGCGGGCGCCAAGAGTACGTTGACACAGCAGGCAAGACACCAGATCAGAGTTCGCTGCGCGACAAGAGGCGTGCGATTGAAGGGGACCGCGCGCATAAGCGTGCTCCTCCGGGTTCAGCAGTCTAAGACTCCCAACATACACCGTTGCAGAGTCACGACAAACGGCTGGCATTATATGGGAGGAGAGCAAATCCGTAATGGGTGACGCCGCAGGGACGAACGGTCCGTAAAGCTGTCGGCGACGGACCAGGAGGCCGTCGCCGATGCCGAAACAGAAGCCGAAGTCCCGCAAGAAGAAGCCGCCCAAGCGTGTGTTGGCGCTCCCCGATCTGGAGCAGGCCAAAGCCGCCGTTCTGAACAGCCTGACCTCTGCCAGCGGTCAGCGCACCTATGACCATGCGATCACCGAGTTCGTCGCCTGGTACTGCTCAGAGCCCCGACTGACGTTCAACCGCACGGTCGTGCTCCGTTATCGGATCCACCTTGAGCAACGCCAGTACGCGCCGGCGACGATCAACTTGCGCCTCGCGGCCGTCCGCCGGCTCGGCATGCGCCTGGGCAACTGGTTGACCGCCGACCAGAGTCGGCGCCTTCTCGACTACGACTCATCGCGGACCCTCCGAGGGCTGCGAAATCACGCGATGCTGGCGATGCTCCTCGGGTGCGGCTTGCGACGGGGCGAGCTGCTCGCGCTGACGCTCGAATCACTCGAGCAGCGTGAAGAGCACTGGGTGATCGCTGACCTCGTCGGCAAGGGCGGCCATATCCGCACGGTCCCGGTCCCGGCGTGGGTCAAGGCGACCGTAGATGCTTGGGCCACGGCTGCGTGCCTCGTGCGTGGACGGATATTCCGCGCGATCAACAAGGCAGGCCGCATCTGGGGCGATGGCATGACGCCCAAAGTCGTTTGGGAGGTGGTCAAGAGCGCCGCCGCGCGCGCCGACATCGGGAAGCTGGCGCCACATGATCTGCGACGGACCTGCGCGCGTCTGTGCCACCTGGCCGGGGGGGAGCTGGATCAGATTCAGTTCCTGTTGGGACACGTGTCGATCCAGACGACTGAGCGCTACCTCGGATGCAAACAGAAGCTGCGCTATGCCGTCAACGACACGCTGGGAATCGAGCCGGAAGCTGTAGTCTGATCCTCCCAAAGCCAAGGGCGGGCGGTCCGGAAGGTCCGCCCTTCGCGACGTGAACGAAGCCGCTGGCGCGGCGGCCGACGATCACCTGAGTACCTCGTAGGAGCGTAGGGTTGGTCACAGGAGGTGTCTGTGACCAAGCTACTGCACGACCTGCGCGAGGAGCTCGTCCGTCGCGACTACGCCGCCCCGACCATCCGCAGCTACGTCCAGATCGTGGAGGCGTTTCGCCAGCACACCGGCGCGCGCCTCGATCGGATCACACCGGCCCAGCTTCGACGCTACCACCTGTTTCTCCTGGAGGATCGGCGACTGGCGGTGGGCACCGTGGTCGCCCAGATTAGCGCGCTCCGCTTTTTCTGCCGGTATGTCCTGAAGCGACGCGACGTGCGCGAGGACCTGCCGTATCCGAAACGGCGCCTCCGCCTGCCGGTCGTGCTCAGTCCCGACGAGGTCCAGCGCCTGATCGCGGGCGCGAAGAATCTCTATCACCGCACCTTGCTGCTCACCCTCTACGGCGCAGGCTTGCGTCGCAGCGAAGCGTGCCAGCTGAAAGTCCGCGACATCGATAGCCAGCGCATGGTGCTCCGTGTCGAGCAAGGCAAGGGTGGGCGCGATCGCGAGATCCCGCTCAGCCCGACGCTCCTCGCCGCACTGCGTGAGTACTACCGGTGGATGCGGCCCCGGATCTATCTCTTCCCCGGGACGCACCATGGCTGGCGTGCCGATGCACCCATCACGTCGAAAGTGATCTGGGAGGCCGTGCGTCTCGCCACGCGGAAGGCCGGCATCGACAAACGTGTCACGCCGCACACGCTGCGACACACGTACGCGACGCATCTGCTGGAAGCGGGCGCCGACCTGCGGACGATCCAGCTGCTGCTCGGCCACGCCGATCTGTCGCACACGACTGTCTATCTCCACCTCTCGCGACGACACCTCCACGCGGCGCCCAATCCGCTCGAGCAGCTGCAGGTGCCGGCGCCTGTGGTCCTCCCCCGGTCGCGGCTGAAGCGGAAGCCGAGTCCGGCATGAGCCGGCCCGCCGTGGAGGTGGCCGATGTCCTCCACGCGCAGGGTCGTCACTTTCTCGAGCGACATTCGTGGCTGAGCGTGCAGCAACGCACCGTGCTCCGCGCGCTTCAACGGTGTCGAACCGCCGCGCTCGGCGGCCATGTCGATCAGTGCGGCATCTGCGGACATCGGGCCATTTCGTATAACTCGTGTCGCAACCGGCACTGTCCGAAGTGCCAAGCGCAGGCCCGTGAGCGCTGGCTCGCCATGCGTGAGCGCGAGCTGCTCGACGTGCCGTACGTCCACGTCGTCTTCACGCTGCCGCACACGCTCCACGCGCTGTGCCGCCGCAACGCCGCGCTGCTGTACCAGTTACTCTTTCGGGCGAGCGCTGCCACGCTGCTCGAAGTCGCCGCCGATCCCCGTCACCTCGGTGCGGCGGTCGGTTTCTTAAGCATCCTCCACACATGGGGGCAGACCCTCGTCCGGCATCCGCACGTGCATTGCGTCGTGCCGGCCGGTGGCTTCTCACCAGATGACCAACGCTGGGTCCACCCGAAATACGCCGGCTTCTTCTTACCCGTGAAAGTCTTGAGTCGCGTGTTTCGTGGCAAATTCGTCGAGGGGCTGCGCCGCGCGTACACCCGCGACGAGCTGGATCTCAGCGGCGCAACCGCCGCTCTCCGCGAGTCGGCTCACTGGCACGCGTTTGTGGACGAGCTCTTTCGTACCGACTGGGTCGTCTATGCGAAGCCGGCCTTCGGCGGACCGGCTGCCGTACTGCGCTATCTCGGTCGGTATACCCATCGTGTCGCGATCAGCAATCACCGCCTGCTCGCGTTTGATGGCGAGCGCGTCACCTTTCGCTGGAAGGACTACGCGCATGACGGTCAGCGTCGCACGATGACGCTCACCGCGCTGGAGTTTCTCCGACGCTTCGTACAGCACGTGCTCCCGCGCAGCTTCGTGCGCATTCGGCAGTTTGGCTATCTCGCCAATCCTTGTCGAACCGCTCGACTCGCCCTCGCCCGGTGTTTGCTCCGACGGACACCGCCGCCATCCGCGGCGTCGACCGCTCCGGCGTGGTGCTGTCCGCGGTGTGGCGGCGCCATGATCGTCGGTCCCATCCTCACCGCTCGACAACTCGCCTGCGCTTACTTCGGCTTCGACACGTCGTGATGTCACGGAACTCGCCGCGATGCTCGTGGTCTGTCAGACGTGCGTCAGCACGCCGCAGTACTCGTGTGTCTGATGGTCCGTCCAAGGCACCATTTCGCCGCACACAGAACCGTCCGCGTGAGGCGATCATTTCATCAGGCGAACCTGACTCTGTCGATCACCGATCTCCATGGGTCCGCTCCGGGCAGATCCACGATCGGATCCCCGCTTGTAGCTCCATAGCCGGCCGCCGCGCCAGCGGCTTCCTTCAAGTCTCGTTATCGAAAGTGCCTCGGCATCAACATCGAGCCTCACCCCACCATCTCGCGCCGAGGCACTTCCGATGAACGCTAGCGACTACTCATTACCAATCTGCGGAACGACGAGATCACCGGTTGTCACGACGGCGTCCGCGTACCTAGGCAATTGTCGGAGAATCGCCGTTCATGACCGGTCCATCTGCCCTTCCCGGCGAGCATGCTACCGCGCCTTCGGGGTCCGCACCGAAGGGCCGATCTATACTCAATCTTCGATCTCAAGCAACGGAGATAGGGAACCCGCATCGAACCGGAATGGCGGGCGTCTGTGGCAGACGCCGTCGAGCCCGCAACGTGTCACAGCGCGCCAGACATACGGAGACGGCATGAACGATCTTCGCTTCGCCTTTCGTCAACTGCGCTACGGTCCGGCGTTCACGGTTACGGCGCTGGCGACGATTGCGATTTGCCTGGGGGCGAACCTCGCGATGTTCGCGGTGATTGATGCCATCCTGCTCCGTCCGCTGCCGTTTCCGCAATCCGATCGGCTGGTCGCGATCTTCAACACCTATGCGAAAGCCGGGGTCGAGCGGGCCGGCTCCTCGTTGACGAATTACTACGAACGGCGCGGCAATATTTCGGGCTTCTCGAGCGTTTCCATCTTTCGGTACGGCAGCGAAGTCGTCGGCGAGACGGGCTCGACCCAGCAGGAAAAGGTCATGCGCATCTCTCCGGACTTTTTCACGACGCTTGGCACCGGTCCGGTGATGGGGCGCAGCTTCGACGAGGCGGAGACGATCACTCCGATTGAGAACCACGGAGCGGCCATCCTGACCGACGCCTACTGGCGCCAGCGCTTCAATTCGGATCCGCACGTGCTCGGCCGGGAACTTCGCGTCAACGGAGCGCCAAGAAAGATCGTCGGCGTCTTGCCTCCTGACTTCCGCTTCCTCTCCTCGGAAGCGCGGATCTTCCTGCCGTTAACGTCCAGGTTGCAGCAACGGACTCCGCAGCAGCGCCATTCCGGCGGCGGCGGCACTCACATGATTGCGCGATTGAAACCGGGCGCGACGGTCGCCGAAGCTCAATCACAGATCGACGCGCACAACGCCGGCGTCGAGAAAGATAATCCCCGAGCGACGATGATGGCCGAGAGCGGTTTCCGCTCGCCGGTGCTTCCACTCCATGCCGATCACGTGCGCTCGATTCGTCCGACCCTTTTGTTGATGCAGGGCAGTGCGTTGTTCCTTCTGGTTATGGGCGCGGTCAATCTGGTCAATCTGCTTCTCATTCGCGCGAGCAGCCACATGAAGGACATGGCGATCCGCCGATCGCTGGGCGCGAGCCGCCGGCATGTGGTGAGTCACGTGATGGTCGAGACGCTTCTGCTCACCGCACTTGGCGGAGTGCTCGGGCTGGTGGTGGGCGCCTCGGGACTTCGGCTGCTTGAAGTTCTTGGTGCGGATCGCTTGCCGCTCGGGGCGCGCATTGCGTTCGATGGCAGGCTGGCGACGACTGGCCTCGCTGGCGCGGTTGTCTTGGGAGTCGTCATCGCGGTGCCGATCGCGTGGTTCAACCTGGGGAGCCATCTCGAGAATGCGCTCCGATCGGGATCCCGCACGGGCACGGTCAGTCGCGCCGCTCAGCGCCTTCGCCAAGGACTTATCGTCGCGCAGATCACGCTCGCGTTTGTCCTGCTTGCCGGTGCGGCGCTGCTTGGGCTGAGCCTAAAAAACGTGATGGCCGTTTCTCCCGGCTTTCGCGCCGATCACGTGCTCATCGGACAATTCACCCTCCCTTATGGTCGTTTTCCGGGCGGATCGGCCCAACGCGTCGCGGTCCTCGATCGCTTGCTGGAAGCAATCGGGCAACAGCCGGGGGTTGCCGCGGCCGGAACGATCACCAACGTTCCGCTGAGCGGCGACAACGACAAGACCATGATCACGCCCAAAGCATATGTACCGCAGCCGGGCGAATCGCAGCAGGGTCACTATTTCTATGGCATCATCGGCGACTACTTCTCGGCCCTCGGCATTCCGTTGCGCGAAGGACGGTTCCTGACGTCAGCAGATTCTCACCGCCCCGGGCGGGTCTGTGTCGTGGATGAAGACTTCGCGCGGCGTTACTGGCCAAAGGGCGACGCGCTCGGTCAACGCGTGTTTCAAGGCAGCGATTCAGACGACGCACTACTGTTCACCGTTGTCGGCGTCGTCGGCGCGGTAAAACAAGCGGAGCTCACGGAACCGCAGGGGCAGGGTGCGGTTTACGTGCCTTACCACTATCGAGACACCAACGTGTTCGTGGTGACGCGCACGAGCCAGCGCCCGGAAGCGTTTGCCGATTCGCTGCGACAATTGGTGCGCACAACCGATCCGGAGCTGGCGATCGATGACATCCGGTCGATGGACACGCGCATCGCGGAGAGCCTCATCGCGCGCCGCTCTCCGGCCGTGCTGGCTGGGATCGTCGCCGGCGTCGCGCTGCTCCTGGCGGCCGTTGGCACATACGGCGTCCTCAGTTACACCATCGCGCAACGCCGGCGCGAAATCGGCGTTCGCATGGCGCTCGGTGCGCAGACGCACCACATTCGGACGCAATTCCTCTCGTTGGGCCTGCGGCTGCTCGCGGCGGGGATTCTCCTCGGTGTAATGGGTGCGTGGGCCGCCGGAAAAGGCATGGAGGGCGTCCTCTTCGGCGTGCCCACGCTTCATCTCGCCACTCTTTTTGGGACCGCGCTTGTCATGACCGCCGTGTCACTCGTTGCCTGCCTCATCCCCGCGCGTCGCGCGTCGCGAGTCGACCCTATGATTGCCCTGCGCGCCGAATAAGGCGGGCGGTTTCCTCGAGCCTGACGCTCCTGGATGCGAACGGCAAGGTGCTCAGTGAGCTCTTGCCATCGGGAGGTCCGCGATAAATCCCGACAAGGTCACAGCCGCTAACACGCAAAGGGAGCCGACGCTTCTCACGGTCCCTGCGAGCCTGTCGTCGCGCGACTCATTAGCGACGTTAGTTCCCGACTAACGTTAGGACTCTATCGAGAGTGACTCGGCGCGCAGGCGTGTCCGCCGACAGCGGAGGGTGGACCGCCGGGTCACTCTCGATAGAGCCGTTTGAACGAAGCCGCTGGCGTGTGCGGCGGACGCGGTCGATCAGTATGGGCGTTGAATCGTAAGGAGGCGGGTGCGGGCGCGCCGATGTGTGGCGGTTCCGAGTGCCCTGTGGTTGTTGGCGAGTGTCCAGATGCCACACCGGACTGTGTGAGGCGCGATGATCGAGGCGGCGGTGTCGGCTCCGAGGGACCGCAGGCACACGTCTCCTGATCGGACCTGGGCGCGGCGGTTCGAGGATGTCGACGGTGTGTCGCGCTCATGAAGAGTCAAGCGCGAGTCCCTCGCTCCAGATCTGCACGGCGAGTTGGCGTACGGTGAGTCGTGCGACGGCGACCATCACCCCACCGCAGGTCGGACATGGCGGCAAGGCGACACGGGTGGACGTGTCGTCGACGGAGGTCATCGGCGCCGGCGCGGGATTCGCACCGAGCGCCTGCCGGCAACGTGGCAGTGCCTCGGTGCGGCAGCGAGGCGCCAAGAAACCGTAGAAGCGAATCCGGACGAAGCCCTTCGGGAGCACGTGGAGGCAGAAGCGGCGGAGGAATTCATCAGCACTGAGCGTCATCAGTCGGACCCGACTCCCGTGCCGGTAGTCCTTCCACCCAAACGTCACCTGGTCCTCGGTCACGGCGATGAGCCGATGGTTGGAGATCGCGACCCGGTGGGTGTACCGCGCGAGATAGTGCAACACGTGACTCGGGCCGCCGAATGGGGGCTTGGCGTAGACGACCCAGTCGTGGCGGAAGAGGGTGCGAAGCCACGCGGCAAAGGCGCGCTCGTCGGTGAGTGGCTGGAGGTCGCTCGGCAACCTGAGGGTGCCGGAGTGAAAGGCGTCCCGGAGACCGGTGACGACCTTGCCTCGAAAGACCCGGCTCAGAACCTTGACCGGGAGGAAGAAGGACGGGCGCGTGTGCACCCACCGCGTGCCGTCGGGCGAGAGGCCGCCCGCGGGCACGACGCAGTGCACGTGCGGGTGGTGCAAGAGCGTCTGCCCCCAGGTGTGGAGGACGCTGAGAAAGCCGAGCGCGGCGCCGAGATGCTTCGGCGTGCGTGCGACCTCCAGGAGCGTCGCGGCACTCGCCTGGAAGAGGAGGTCGTACACCACCCGTTTGTTGTGCAGCGCGAGTCCCGCGAGGGCGTGCGGAAGGGTGAAGACGACATGGGCGTACCCGACCGGTAGCAGCTCGCGTTCACGCTCGGCGAGCCACTGATCACGCGCGTGCGTCAAGCACTTCGGGCAGTGCCGATTGCGACACGAGTTGAACGAGATGGCGCGATGGCCGCAGGTGGCACACCGATCGAGATGCGCGCCCAGGGCCGCGGTCCGGCACTGCGCGATGGCGCGAAGCACACGCCGGTGCTGCGCGGTGAGCCAGGCGCGATGAGCCTCGATGAAGCGTGTCCCGTATTGGCGAATGATGTCGGCCACCTCGAAGGGTGGCCGCGTCACCGCTTCTGCAGTCGACGCGAGCGCCGCGCCGTGTCCGGCGCCGAGACCGGCATCGTGTCCAGCGGGTTCGTGACCGCGTGCAAGTGCCGTCGGGACAGATGCAGATAGATCACGGTGTGTTCGAGCTTGACGTGACCGAGCAGCAGCTGGATCGTGCGCAAGTCCGCACCGGCCTCCAGGAGGTGGGTCGCGTACGAATGCCGCAAGAGGTGCGCGGAGACCCGCTTCTCAATCTGGGCGCGTCTCGCCGCCGACTGACAGGCATCCCACACGACCTTTGGCGTGATCGGCTTGTCGGCGCGCCAGCCAGCGATCGTGCCAGGGAACAGCCACGTCTTCGGCTTCATCCACCGCCAGTACGCGCGCAGCGTGTCCAGCAGGGTTGCACTGAGCGGAACATAGCGATCGCGCCCCCCTTTGCCGCGCTGGATGTGAATGAGCATCGACCGGCTGTCGATGTCCTTCACCTGCAGGCTCCGCATCTCCGCGTTCCGCATCCCCGTGGAATACAGCACCATCAGCATCGTGCGGTCCGTCAGCGTGCGCGCGGCATCGATCAAGCGCGTGACTTCCTCGACGGTCAGGATGATCGGCAGGCGGCGGGGCACCTTCGGATAGGGGATGTCGTTGAGCAAGTACCGCCGCTTCAGCGTCTTCACGAAGAAGAACCGGAGCGCCGAGACGTGTAGCTTGACGGTCCGCGGCTTGAGTTTCCGGTCTCGTAGCAGGTAGGCCTGGTACTCGCGCAGGTGGGTCTGATTGAGCTGGTCTGGCGGACGGTGGAAGTGCTTGGCGAACCGCTCGACGGCCTGGATGTAGGTACCTGGACGGTGGTCGTGGCGTAGTTGCGCCGCTGGAGTTCGTCCAGCATCACTTGTCGAAGATGGGTCACAGGAACCTCCTTGTGACCCACACCCTACCCGCCCTACTCGGCTGGTCGAGCGAGCTTCACGCGTAGCGTCCGCCGCGCCAGCGGCTTCGTTCAAACGCCGCAGTAATTACCGACGTGTCTCGAGGAACTCGCGGAGTGCCGTCATGAGCTCTCCCCACCACAGGCCAATCATGCGGCTGAACGCCGCGCCTTCGAGGCCGTGCCGCGCCGGGTGATCCGGTGCGAGAGTCGACCAGCCGCGATGTCGCACTGTTACGCGAGTGCCGGCGCCGAGCGGCTCGAACAGTACTTCGACCTCCGTGCTTTCCGCACTTGCAAAATTGGCGTTTCGCCAGGTGAAGACAAGACGTGACGGTGGTTGCCAGACGGTCACACGGCCGACTTCGTGAACGTGAGTCCCTGAAGGCGTTTCAAATGATTCGAACAAGCGTCCCCCAACGCCGGGTTCGAAGCACAGAGAGCCCGGGCGCCGTCCCGCCAGCCGATAGCGTAAGCCGCGTCTCCACCATGAATCGGTTTCCTGCGTGAATACGTCGAACGCCACAGCCGGTTCTACGGCGACGCTGACCGACACCGTTGCCTGGTCACCCTTTGGTTGAAGTGTCAGGTTTCATCGCCTCCGCGGTCGCGTGCGCTCGGCGTGCGTCTTGAACGCCGATAGCTCGGCCGCCCAGAACGCTTCGACCTCTTCAAGCCAGGCGCGGAGCACCAGGAAGCGCTCCGGGCGCAGGCGGTACAGACGAACGCGCGCATCATGCTCGACCTCCGTGCCCTCGATCAGGCCGCTTTTCCGTAGCACACGGAGATGACGACTCAAACTAGGCGCACTGACCGACAGTGAGGCGGCAATATCGCCGGCGCGTCGTGGCTCCTTCCGCAGCAATTCGACAATGCGTCGCCGCGTCGGATCAGCGAGAGCCAGGAGCGTGTGGTCGACGGGGGCATTCACCATTACTGCTGTGGATCACGTAATCGCTGCGTGAACCACCAATGATGTCCCTCTGGATCCACCGCGCCGTAGCTGCGGTCCGACCAGAAGTCGGCGCCGTAATCGTGAACTTCGGGTTCAGCGAAGATCACCGCGCCGGCCGCGCGCGCACGTACGCAGTGGGCTTCTACATCGTCGACAAAGAGCAGAAGACTTTGGGTGTTCGCTCCACCAACGGACTTGGGGCTCGTGGGGAACGTCTGATCCGGACGACGCGCATTTGCGCCGGCCTGCCCGACCATGATGAGACCTTCGCCGTACACGAGTTCAGAGTGCTCGATCCGGCCGTGGTCTCCCTCGACCTTGAGACGGACATCGAAGCCGAAAGCCTGACACAGCCAGTCGATCGCGGCGGCCGCGTCGTCATAAAAGACGGCCGACGACAGCCTGGGCCATCCTTTTGGTGTGGCTTTCATCACGAGACTCCTTTTTTCACGAAAGACATTATTGTCGACATGGTTAATAGTTAACTGGATGGTGAACTATAAGTCAAGCGTTCAAGAGCAGTTCTTGTGGAAACGACGATGCGCACTGGACGGCCTTGTGGGTCGGACTGATCTTGGTCAGCACGCTCGCCGGCCCTGTTGCTGGGCAGGCTCTGAGGCCGGCGCTATTCGGCGCTGCCGGGGTGGCCAACGTGTATCGGACGGAGATCAGCCCAGGTCGAACATCCACCCCCGCGTCCTGTCTGGTGGCCACTTCGGAACAGCGAGCCCTCGCTACAGTTCACTACACTCCCGCCGTATCGGTAAGTGCGGGTGTCGTAAGTGTGCGAACCGGCGGGTGAGATCACAGTCGCGCCTGAGTAACGGTTGAGGTGAGGGCACGCGGAATTCGGTACGTCATCTTGACCGACCCGATGCCGATCTGCCCGCCGTCCTTGAGCGCGACGGGCTGCTTGACGGGCTGCCCATCGACGTACGTTCCATTTCTACTCCCCATGTCCTCGATTGTTGCCTCTCCGCGCGTCACGACGATGCGAGCGTGGTGACGCGAGACGGTGATGGAATCGATGCGCACCGTACAGTCGCTATCGCGGCCCACCAGGTTCAAACCTTCGGCGAGAAGCCACTCGCGACGCTTCGAGACAAGACGCGGGGCTGACCGCGCAAGCTCGGACGCTTCGACGTTCGCTGGAGGTGCTGGCCGTGCGTCACCATGAAAAGCGTAGCCGTAGCGCGGGATGGTTCGAACGTACCGTGCGACTTTCGGGTCGTCACCCAGCGCGGCACGAATCTCGGCCACCAGGTTGTGCAGACTGCCGTCAGAGACAAACGTCTCGGGCCAAAGATGCGTCAGAAGCTCCGTCTTCGACACAGCCTCCGGCCGCCGATCGAGAAGACATTCCAACAGCTGAAACGCCTTCGGGGAAAGCGCCTTTGCGCTTCCATTGCGAAGAAGCAGACGCCGGCCGGCGTCGAACTCGTACTCTCCAAAGAGGACGCGCACAAGAACCTTAAAAGAATGAGAGTTTCCTGAGAACTCCGCTAGGACAGCAAGCTCGACCGGAGTTTATATTCTGACACAAGGAGTTTCCGATGATCCTCGCGCGACGACTTGCCTCGCTTCTCATGTGCCTGACCACTCTGATCGGAGTGGGACCGCTTCACTCAGGACAGCCGGTCTCCACTGCAGCCCAGGAGCCAGGCGCGAAGATTTGGGTCGGTCGTCAGCAAGAGATTGAAGAATACCTGAGGACCGCTGAGTGCGTGAACATGCAGATGTTGGGCCCGAACGCCCCTAGCGACGGCGTGATGCGCTGCGAGTTGCGCCCCGCTGGCCTGGTTGCTCGCATGGCCTGGAGATCTGGCCCCCCCGGCATCTATCGAGGTTTTTGGAAGAGCTACAAAGCAGAGATCGCCGCGTACGAACTGGACAAACTGCTGAAGATGAATATGCTGCCGCCCGTTGTCGAACGGCTGTTTCAGGGCAACAAAGGCTCTGGGACCCTGTGGGTGGAGAACATCGTCGATTCGAAAGCCGCGTCGCCCGACGAGGCAAACCGGGCGGTTTGGGAGAAGCAGTTAGTGCAGATGACGATGTTCGATAACCTCACTGGCAATCCAGTCAGAAACCCCGGAAACATGCTCCGCGATGTCGCGTGGAACCTGATTCTGCTCGACCATTCGCGGGCTTTCCGGCCCGGCGCAGATCTACCAAATCGCCTGAGCCGGATCGACGCGGACCTGTGGGACAAGGTTCAAGCCTTGACTCGTGCGCAACTCGACGCCAGACTCGGCCCTTGGCTGGATGAGAACGAGATTGTGGCCTTCATTGACCGCCGCGAGAAAATGAAGGCTGAAATCGACAGACTCCTTGCTGAGAGAGGTGCCGGGGCGGTCTTCTTGCGCTAGGTGTACCGTTGGTTACTGCCGCTGAGTCGAGGATGGTCACGAAGACGATCTCGCATTACGAGATAGTGGAGCTGCTCGGCGAGGGCGGTATGGGCACGGTGTATCGTGCGGTCGATGCCCGCCTCGGCCGGCCGGTCGCGATCAAGCTCCTGCGAGGTGAGGCCGCTGCCAACAGCGAGAGCAAGAAGCGTTTCGTCCACGAAGCCAGAGCCGCCTCCGCCCTGAATCATCCGCACATCGTCACGATCTATGACATTGGACAGGATTCCGGTGTGGACTTCATCGCCATGGAGTACGTCGCCGGCCAGTCGCTGGCCCGCCTGATTGGGCGCGTCGAACTTGGGATTAAGGATGCTCTGAAATACGCGGTCCAGATCGCCGACGCGTTGGCAGCTGCTCACGCCAGTGGAATCGTGCATCGTGACCTCAAGCCGGCCAACATCATGGTCAGCGACAAGGGATCGACGAAAATCCTCGACTTCGGCCTCGCGAAGCTGACCGAATCCATTCGCGTTGAGCCGATCGACGAGCATGGCATCACAGAAACGGTGGGGCCAGGAGGGCGCACACAGACCGAAGAAGGGACGATCCTTGGGACGGTGGCCTACATGGCGCCTGAGCAAGCGGAAGGGAAGCCGACTGACACGCGATCGGACATCTTCTCCTTCGGTGCGGTGCTCTACGAAATGGTGACGGGCCGTCAGGCATTCGTCGGCGACACGAAGATGTCCACGATGCTGGCGATTGTCGCGAAAGAGCCGCAACGGCCGAGCGATGTGGTCCCGGGGTTGTCGCGCGAGCTCGACAAAGTGATCGAACGCTGTCTCCGAAAAGACCCGGCGCGTCGCTGGCAGGCCGCAGCGGATCTGAAGCTTGCACTCGAAGACCTGCTGGATGAGTCCAAATCCAAGATGGCTTCACCCAGTGTGCCGATCCCGTCCCGCCGGCTCACGCGTGCGACAATCCTGGTGAGCGCAGCGATTGTGCTGGTCGCGGCCGGCGCGCTTTCGTTCGCCTGGTGGCGAGTCTCCCACGCCGGATCGGGGGAGCCTGGCAGCCAGCCGTCCCTTATGCGCCTGACGTCTGATGTGGGCTGGACCGACTTCTCGGCCATCTCTCTCGATGGACGAATCCTGGCCTACGCGTCCGACCGCAGCGGCGACGAGAATCTCGATATCTGGGTCCAGCAGATTCCCGACGGCGCGCCGGTCAGACTCACGCGCCATGGCGCAGACGATATCGATCCCTCGTTCTCGGCAGACGGCAGCAAGATTGCTTTTCAGTCGAGCCGCCTGGGAGGGGGCATTTATGTCATTCCAACGCTGGGGGGTGAGGAACGGCTTCTCGCTGCGCAGGGTTTCTCTCCCCGCTTCTCCCCTGACGGTAGGTGGATCGCCTACGGCGTCGCAAAACCACCCGGCGTCCAACTCTATGTGGCGCCGGCCGCTGGCGGCCCATCCACACCAGTAGCTGCGGGTTTCTACCTGGCCCAAGCTCCGGTGTGGTCGCCAGACGGAGGTTCTCTTCTATTCTGGGGTCAACGCGATCGCGACGCACCGCCGGAGAACAACGTCGATTGGTACGTCGCGCCGGTGACGGGCGGGCCACCTGTGCGAACGGAGGCGCGAAGCGTTCTGTTTCGACAAGGATTCCAGGCATTTCATGGACTGCCGGCACCTGGCGGTTGGGTCGACGCAGGAAGCCGCATCGTCTTTCATGGGCGCGTTGGCGACTCGTCGAACACGTGGCAGGTGGCTATTTCTCCCAAGACATCGCAGGTCACTGCGGCGCCGCGGCGGGTCACGTTCGGCACGACGGACGAAACGGCCGTATCGGTGACGTCGGACGGGCGAATCGTCTTCACTAGTCGAACGATGGGCGCGGATATCTGGAGCCTGCCGGTCGATGCCGATCGCGGCAAAGTTCAAGGACTCCTGAAACGGATTACACAGGATCTCGCTGATGACTACGACCCGACGCTTTCGACCGATGGTGGAACGCTTGTGTTCCGCTCACGAAGAGCAGGTCGGTTCGATATCTTCGTGAGAAACCTCAACACCGGGCAAGAAACCGCTCTGACGCAGACGCCGGCAGATGACTATCCGGTCATCAGCCCCGATGGGACGAGGGTCGCGTACTCGTTCCGCCAGAATGGCAAAACGCCGATCTTCGGGGTGGCGGCGAACGGAGGTGCGCCGGAGCAGTTGTGCGGCGATTGTGGCGAGGTGGAGCAATGGACGCCAAGTGGTCACGAGATTCTATTTGTCACCGCGGATGACCCATCCGGGGTCGGCCTCCTGAAGGTCGGGGCATCACCAAATCGGGCGTGGCTCAAGCATCCCGGTTACGGTGTCTTCAACGCGCGTTTGTCTCCGGATGGACAGTGGGTGTCGTTCAACGGTAGACCCAATAATCGGGCGCCCGCTCGAGTGTTTATCGCGAAAGTACAAGGCTCTGTCGTTTCGGGCGAGAAGGAATGGACCGTGGTGACTGAAGATGGCGACGCGCCAAGCTGGTCGCCACAAGGAAGTCTTCTGTACTTCTGGTCGAATCAGGACGGCTCTCCCTGCCTGTGGGCGCAGGCTCTCGATCCAACGACAAAACGACCGACCGGGTCGCCGTTGAATATCCAGCACTTCCACAGCCGGGCGCTGTCGTGGAGGAACCTCTATCTGGGCGCGCCCGATATTGCAGTCGCTCGCGACAAGATTGTGTTCAACCTGGGCGAGCAGACCGGGAACGTCTGGATGACAGAGCTGCCGCCAATGCGGGACTAAAACGACGATGCACGGAGGATCAGCTTCGGTACGAAGCTGAATGTCGGCGCCGGGCACGCAAACGCGCTCGCAACCACATCCAGTAGTGACGTCGCGGCGCGAGATCGATCCCAATCAGCCGGTTGGCGAGGTCCGTGCGATGGAAGATTTCGTCTCGGCCGATCTTGCGCGTCCCCGCTTTACGATGCTGCTGCTCAGCGCGTTCGCGAGTGCGGCCATGCTGCTCGCGGCCATCGGCCTGTACGGCGTCATCGCATTCTGGGTGACGCAACGCACGCGCGAGATCGGCGTGCGCGTGGCGCTCGGCGCCGAATATCGCGACGTCCTCACGCTCGTCATGTGGCGCGGCGTTCTGCTGATAGGCGCCGGCGTCGTCATCGGCGTGGCGGCGACGCTGGCATTGGGACGTGTTGTCTCGGGGTTGCTCTACGGAATCAAGCCGACGGATCCGCCTACTCTCGTGACGGCGGCACTCGTGCTGGCAGGTGTCGCGCTCGTCGCCACCTACGTTCCCGCCCGCCGGGCCGCGAGGCTCGACCCGACTGAGGCGCTTCGATACGGATAGACCGATCCTCCCGGAGCACACATGGCCACAACCATCGCAGAGATCCTCCCGCAGTCGGCCGACAGACACGGGGACCGCGTCGCACTTCTTATCGACAGCCAGCGCTTGAGTTTCGCGAACTCGATGCGCTTTCGAACCGGGTGGCAAACGGCCTGGTCGCGAGCGGTGTGCAGCCCGGTGATCGGGTGAGCCTCTTCGGTCCGAACTGCTGGGAATGGATCGTCTCGTATTACGGGATCCTCAAGGCGGGCGCCGTCGTGAACCCGCTGAGCAGCATGCTGACTCCAGACGAGGTGCAGTACGCGGTCACCGACACGGGAGCACGCGCGGTGATCGCGTGGCCAGACAAACTCGAGCTGCTCCACGGGCCTCAAGGCCGGCGGCGGCCGGTTCGATCTCGTCGCTGTGGGGCGAGTTGCCCGTCGCGGGGGCGACACTGTTCCGTGAATGGGTGGCCGGCGCGAGCCCCGAGTTCGTCCCGTGCCCGCGGCTGCCATCGGACCTCGCGGCGATCTGCTATACCTCGGGCACGACGGGCCGCCCAAAGGGGGCGATGCAGAGTCAGCGGGCGCTGATGGGCGCCGCGGTGGGAACGGCGCTGATGGCTGCGCGCACCGCCCATGATCGGGTCATCAGCTGCGCTGCCGCTGTTCCACGTCTACGGAAGCTGCGTCATGAACGCGGCCACGTTGGTCGGGTCGACGCTGATCGTCATCCCCCGCTTCAACGAGGTCGCCGTCCTGAGCGCCATCGCCCAACACCGGGCGACGATCATGGACGGCGTGCCGACGGCCTACTACTACCTGCTCGCGCACGCCGACTTCGATAAGTACGACTTGTCGAGCCTGACCCGGTGCTGGGTCGGCGGCCAGACCCTACCGGCGGCGAAATCGCATCGAGTTCAGCGGCGCACCGGCTGTCCGGTCCACGAGATCTGGGGGATGACGGAACTGGCTGGCGCCACCAGTGCCAACCCGGTTTACGGCCCGAACAAGCCCGGCACGATTGGCGTCCCCTATCCCGGGAATGCGTTTCGCGTGGTCGACATTGAGGACCCTGACAAGGAAATGCCGCGGGGCGAACGGGGCGAGCTCATGTCCGCGGGCCCCTCGTGATGATGGGTTACTACAACAAACCGCAGGCGACTGCCGAGACGGTCGGCCCGACCGGTGGCTGCACACCGGCGACATCGCCACCATGGATGACGACGGCTACGCGACGATCGTCGACCGGAAAAAAGACATGATCCTGACCGCTGGGTTCAACGTCTATCCGGCGGAGATCGAGCGGGTGCTGTGCATGCACCCGGCAGTTGCGCTCGCTGCGGTCGGCAGTGTCCCCGACGAAGCGAAGGGCGAACTCGCCAAGGCCTACGTGGTAGTCAAGCCCGGTGCCGAGGTGTCGCGCGCCGCACTGGTCGCTCATTGCCGCGAGCACCTGGCCGCCTACAAGGTGCCACGCGCGGTCCAGTTTGTCGATTCGGTTCCCCTGACGTCCTCTGGCAAGATGATGCGCCGGCTGCTGAAGGACCTCGATGATGGGTCGTTGGCAATCGAATAGGAGGCGACCAAACGGTTGCAGGATGTCCTTTCATGCTTCTGGCTGGCGGCTTCAACGGTCCTGACTACGCTAGCCCGGTGGAGACGACGATGGCGTATCGAAGATTCATTCCAATCGCAGTGTTGCTTGTTGTACCTCGTGACCGCGCTAGTCAGTGGGCAAGGAAAGCCATCGCTCTCTCACGCGGAGGCAGGTCCGTTCATCGGGACGTGGCTGTTCACGATGACTGAGCCGGAGGCCTTTAAGGGCACGGAGCAGACGGTGCGGATCTGGGAGAAGAACGGCGTCATCGGTGCGAGCGTCCAGATTGGAAAGTTCCCGGCATCCGAAGCGACCGGCATCTTCCATGACGGAGACATGTTGGTGCTGACGATCAGCCATGCTGCTGAGCCGGGGATTCTCGAAAACGGTGCCCCGATCTGGGCAGTCATTTCCCTGACTCGGGACGGCGACTCCATGAAAACCGCCCAGATGCTGGAACGGAGTCAGACGATTAAGCGTGGCGTAGCTAAGAAGCAGCCCGACTAAGCAGCCGCGCCTCCGGGCCGCGAGGCTCGACCCGACTGAGGCGCTTCGATACGGCTAGACCACTTTTCAAAACCTAGACTGGGACACGTCGTGCGCGATCCGATGCGTGCCTCGTCACTCAAAGGACAAACAGGAATTGCCATTGTTGACATCTCAAGGCGGTGATGCCAACGTGGGAAGTTGAGCTGGCTAACCGCGCGCTGCACCCGACGGCCGCCGCGCTAAGGTCGTGGGGTAAGCTCTCGTGAGTCTGAGCCGGCACCTGGAGCGCGAGTGATGAGATCACGATCTGGAATCGTCGGGGCGGCAAGTGCGATCCTGATAATCGTCCACACCGCGGCGTTCGCGCAGACACCGTCCGCGGAATCATGCGCGAGCCTGGCTCGGCAGCAACTCCCGGGCACGAAGATCACCACCGCCGAGGCGATCAGCACGGGATCGTTCACGCCGGCAGGATCGACGAACGTGATTGGCAACCTCCCGCCCTTCTGCCGCGTCGCGGGAGTCATCGCGCCAACGCCCGAATCGCAGATCGTCTTCGAGGTCTGGCTGCCGCTCGACAACTGGAACGGAAAGTTCGCCGGCGTCGGCAACGGCGGCTGGGCCGGGATCATTTCCTTCGGGCCTCTTGCCGACCAGTTGAGGCGCGGCTACGCGACGGCGTCGACCAACACCGGGCATGAGGTCAGCCCGGGTACGAACGCCGCAAAATTTGCGTTCGACAAACCGGAACAGCTGATCGACTTTGCCTACCGGGCCCACCACGAGACGGCGATGCAGGCCAAGGCGCTCGTGCAGGCCTTCTACGGCAAACCGGCCGAGCGCTCGTATTTCATCGGGTGCTCGTCGGGCGGGTACGAGGGTCTGATGTCGGCGCAACGGTTCCCAGCCGACTACGACGGCATCGTCGCCGGAATGCCGGCGAACAACTGGACACGATTGATGGCGGGCGACTTCGACGCGACGCTCGCCGTCTTCACAGATGCGGCAAGCCAGCTGACGCCACCCGCACTGGGCGTGCTCTATCGCGGGGCGCTCGCAGCCTGTGACGCGTCCGACGGCGTGACCGACGGCGTCGTCGGTGATCCTCAGCGATGCAGGTTCGATCCGTCGACGTTGGTGTGCACGACGAACCAGGCGCCTGGATCGTGTCTCTCGCCGGCGCAGGCGGAAGCGGCGCGGCGCGTGTATCAGGGCCTGAAGGATCCCAAGACCGGAGCACAGCTCTATCCGGGCCTCGCGCCTGGCAGTGAGCCGTTCTGGCCCAACCGCGATCCCGCCAATCCGTTCCCGATTCCCATCGCCCACTACAAGTGGCTGGTGTTCGCGGATCCCAACTGGGACTGGAGGACGTTCGCGTTCACCGATCCGGCCGACTACGAGGCGCACGTGAAGGCCGAAGCGAAGTTCGCGCCGATCCTGAACGCCACGGATCCCAACCTCCGCGCGTTCCAGAAGCGAGGCGGCAAACTGATTCAGTACCACGGGTGGGTCGATCAGCTGATCTCGCCGCAGAACAGCATCGACTACTACGAGAGCGTGCTCTCGTTCTTTGGCGGCAAGAACAATCGAAGCCAGGCGGCGGGCGAGGTCCAGAGCTTCTACCGGTTGTTCATGGCGCCCGGCATGGCTCATTGCGGTGGTGGACCGGGCCCCAACACGTTCGACATGCAGGCTGCGCTGGAGCAATGGGTGGAGCACGGAACCGCGCCCGAACGGATCATCGCCACGCGTTCACTCAACGGCATCGTCGATCGCACGCGGCCCCTGTGTCCGTACCCGCAACTTGCTTCCTATAAAGGTTCGGGAGACACGAACGACGCGGCAAGCTTCGTCTGTAAGACACCCTGAGGAGACCGTTCAGAACTCGTGAACGTTTGGCTCACCGCGCCGCCGAACTTGTGAGCGGATCGACGCTCGCCACCCCGGCCGCCCTCGCACGCCGGGCCGCGGGCGATGGAAGATTTCGTCTCGGCCGATCTTGCGCGTCCCCGCTTTACGATGCTGCTGCTCAGCGCGTTCGCGAGTGCGGCCATGCTGCTCGCGGCCATCGGCCTTTACGGCGTCATCGCATTCTGGGTGACGCAACGCACGCGCGAAATCGGTGTGCGCGTGGCGCTCGGCGCCGAATATCAAGACGTTCCCGCACGCCGGGCCGCGAGGCTCGACCCGAGTCAGGCGCTTCGATATGGATAGACCACCGGGCTGAAGGCTCAGTGCTGTGTTCCCGGCGCAATGCGGCGCAGTTCGTCGAAGAAGTTGAAGATGAACCTCAGATGGTCCTGCTTCGCGCCGACTGTTTGCGCGGCGGGCGCGAAGGCGACCCGCTCCCCGTCGGGGTGCAGGTCGAACATGCGGGTCGTTGGTCCCCGCACCAGGACACGCCTCTCGGACCAGAGGCGCGGCTTCCCGGCGATGAACGCATTCCCCTCCACCTTATAGGGCGCGACCATGATCTGTCCGTTGGGGGCGACGTAGAAGAGTTCGTGTTTGGTCCGCGACCAGGTTGGGAAGACGCCGCCGCCGGTCGAGATCAGCCATTTGCCGCCCGGCCCGGGAAACGGCCGCACGTACACCTGATCGCGCCCTGACTCATTCGAGGAATACGCGAGCCATTGACCATCCGGCGAGAACATCGGCTCGCGTTCCTGCGACGGGGCTGTTCGAGGAACACAGTGGGCTTACCGGGCTTCCAGCCCGACGCCTCGTCGCCCTCCATCGGCAGGATCATCAGGTCCGAGTTCCTGTGTTCGCTGACCGGCAGTTCACCTGCTTCCTCGAACGCCAGGAACTTGCCGCTCGGATGCCACGAGGCGGGCTGCTGTGGCGCTGCTTGCTCTCCGTGAGGCGCTGCGCTTCGCCGGTCCCATCGGCCCGCTGCCAATACAGGTTCGGCGTCGCTCGATCCGCGCGGGTTGACGCAAACACGATGTGGCGGCCTTGAGGACGTCCACACCGGCTTCGTGTCCACCTGACCCGGATGCACGTCAAGCGCGTCAGCTTGTCCAGCTCCCACTCGTACACCCAGATGTCGGGTTGTCCTTCAACAATGTTCAAGGCGAGGTGGCGGCCATCGGGGGCGAACAAGAGATTGGACCAGTTCGCGGGCGTGGCCCGCAGCGGTGTCGTCTTTCCGTCGTGGTCCATCCAGTGGATCGGCACGCCGCTGATGCTCTGGCCCGGCAGATACACCAATGTGCCGTTGGCCGACACGGCAAACTGCGCGCCGCCCGTGCCCGGGTTCGAAGCCACGCCTTCCAGCGCGGGCACTGCCGGCCCGGTCACCGCGAGCCGGTCCAGATCGAAGGGCGCCGCAAAGAGCGTCCCGTCCTGCATGTACACCAGATGGCCGCTCGGCAGATAGCGGCCGTGATAGCCTCCGCGCTGGACGACCGTGCGCGCGCCCGTCGCCAGCACCTGCACCATGAGGTTGCTCGTTGTTCGCCGCCCACTGCGCCCGCTCGTAAAGAGCACCGCCTTGCCACCAGGCAGCACCTGGGGCCATCGCTGGCGTCGGCCTCGCCCTGGGCGAGTGACGTCAGCGGTTCTGGCGTCCCGCCGGCGGAGGACACCCGCATCAAGCGCGCATCCAGCGTGGAATTCGGCAAAAACACGATCGTGCCGTCCTCGCTCCACGTGCCGCCGCGACCGTTGGGCGCATCGCACAACGTGACGGTCGGCGCCGCCAGCGACAGTGATCTTCCTCAGTTTGCCGCCCGCGAAAAACGCGATCCACTGGCCGTCCGGCGAGAAGAACGGACTCTCGGCATCGTCGGTCCCCGACAAGGGCGTCGCCTGCAGTTGAGTGAGTCGTCGCACGTAGAGCTGGGGACTTCCTCCCGCGCTCCTCCTGCGCCACGAACGCGACGACGGTGCCGTCGGGCGAGAGGCTCAACGCATCCCCGGCACCGAACGTCACCGACACGTCCGCGCCCAGTTCGACGTTCAAACGCAGCGGCGCCGCCGGTGATGCCTTTCGCCACGGCGCCCAGAGCAGCAGTATCGCCGCGAGTGCCACTGCGAGTGCAGCGGTGGACGCCCACGGCAGCACGCGTCGCCAGATCGGCGTCGCGGCCTCATTCAGGATCGTATCGGGGTCTTCCCGCGTACCGGCGAGGAGGTCCTCGATCTGCACGCGCGCCTCGCCGATTGCTTGCAGCCGCCGTTTCGGATCTTTCTCAAGACAGCGGCGCAGCAGGCGGCGAAGACTCGAGGGTACGGCAACCGGCAGCGCGCGCCAATTCGGGTCCGTCTTGAGCACTGACGCCAACGTCTCGGAGATCGTCTCGCCGGTGAACAGCCGTTGGCCTGTCAGCATCTCGAAGACGACCACGCCGAATGCCCAGATGTCGGCGCGCTTGTCCGCAGCGCGTCCCTTGCGCCTGCTCCGGGACTCATGTACGCGGCGGTGCCGAGAATCATCCCCGACGCCTGTCGTCATTGCGCAGGGCGTCGTGATCGTCGGCGACTGCGAGACGTTCGGCGACGCGCGCCGATCGGTTCCATCGCTTTCGCCAGCCCGAAGTCGAGCACCTTCACGGTGCCGTCCGCGCGCACCTTGATGTTCGCCGGCTTCAGGTCGCGATGGATGATGCCCTGCTCGTGCGCCGCTTCGAGGGCCTCGGCGATCTGCTTCGCGATCGGCAGCGCCTCGTCGAGCGGGATCGCTCCGCGCGCGATGCGCTCCGCGAGATCCTCGCCCTCGACCAGTTCCATCACGAGGGCCTTCACGCCGTCGGCGTCCTCGAGGCCGTAGATCGCGGCGATGTTCGGATGATTCAGCGAGGCGAGGACTTCCGCTTCGCGCTGAAAGCGCGCCAGGCGGTCGGGGTCGGCTGCGAGAGACGATGGGAGGATCTTGATGGCGACTTGACGCTTCAGCTTCGTGTCCGTCGCCCGATAGACCTCCCCCATCCCGCCCGCGCCGAGCTGCGCGGTGACTTCGTAGACGCCGAGGCGGGTGCCGGGCGTGAGGGCCAAGTGATCTTCGTGGATTATACGGGCGGGACGGCCTACTGTAGTTGTGCGCCGGGAACCAGTAATCACGGACTATCTCTATGGCCGAAAACAAGACCAAGCCCACCGACGCTCGCGTCGAGGACTACATCGCCTCAAGAGCCAACGCGCAGCAACGCAGCGACTGCCGGGAGTTGATGGTTCTGTTCAAGAAAGTCACCCGGCACTCACCAAGAATGTGGGGACCCAGCATCGTCGGTTATGGCTCCTACCGGTACACCTACGAGAGTGGACGAACCGGGGAAGCCCCTTTGGCGGGCTTTGCCATCCGTGGCCGAGAACTGGTGGTCTACCTGGTGGCTGAAGGAGAGAAGCAAAGATCCTTGCTGTCCAGGCTCGGCAAGCACAAGATGGGCAATCTTGCCTGTACTTCAAGCAGCTTGCTGATCTTGATAGATCGGCGCTCGAAAAGCTTGTCGTCGGTTCGGTCGCGGAGGT
The DNA here is from genome assembly GCA_963761975.1 of Vicinamibacterales bacterium. Lineage (GTDB taxonomy): Bacteria > Acidobacteriota > Vicinamibacteria > Vicinamibacterales > JAMQPK01 > JAMQPK01. The sequence goes on along the minus strand of CAVXIR010000004.1, from coordinate 1,442,266 downwards.
AAGGCGGCGCTATGGATAGCACGACGGCGCCTCGGCGTGGACGTGCCGCTCACGCCGGCGTTGTCGCTGCGTCCGGAATTCCGAACCTATTCGTCGGTGGCGATGTCACGGGTGAATCTCGGCCTGCATCGCGAAGCGATCGGCGTACGGTATCGCTGGTAGGCATCGAGGGCTCTCGGTGGGGTGACGGTGCGTTATTGGCTCGTGCGTCGCGCTCGTCGCCAGCTACGGCCTGTCGGATACATTGGATTCGGCGGGCTCTCAGGTTTTGCTGGTGGCGAATGCGACGGTCGGTCGTCAGCAGCAACTCGAAGCTGGCTTCCTCGGCCGCGTCCAACAGCGCGCCGTTACTGAGTTTGTCCCAACCCTTCGATTGCGCCGTATGGACGGTGTGCTCTGACAACGCGCGGGCAAGTCCCTTCGGCGTGCCGTGGTCAAAGAGGACGAGCACCGGCGGGGACTTCTGAGCGCAGACTCTCGGCCACGAACTCGAGAACAGCCGTCACCTGCTCTCGCGTGACGTCGAACTGCTCCATCACCTCGTCGATGCTGAGGTCCTCAAGATTCTCGATGATTGTGGCGACGGGCAGGCGGGTGCCCTTGAACACCCAGACTCCACCGAGCCTGTCGGGGACGCTCTCGACCGCGGGGCACTTGGACCAGTCAAGCGCTGCCATGGACTGACCTCCAAGCTCCAGCTTACGAGATGTGGCCCCCGGCGGTCACGCGAGTTCACGCAGCGTCCTGAAGCCCTGCCAGGCGGCGCAGCCAGCCTGCAATCTGGTTCCAACTGGCGAACGTTAGGGTCACCAAATAGGTATATGACGCCGGGGAGAAAGTGAGGTCTGTGTTTACCGCTGTCCAATCAGCCACAGGCCCGTCATCGCAAGCAGAATTCCGACTCCATTCCCAATCGTGAGATGCTCTTTAAAGTAGAAAAGGCCAAGGGGGATCAATAAGAGTCCCACGGCAACGTTGCACGCCAAGGCGGCGGTGCTCAAATTCCATCCCGCCCGGTAGGCGAGCAGAAAGCCAAGCTCGAGAAAACAAATGGAAATGCCAAGAAGAACACTGGGCCAACCCAGGTAGGCGATATTCTCCCGCAGAGACAGTCGACCGAAGAAGGGGATCGCAACAAGGCATGTGGTTGCCGCCACCAGATAAGTAAGCAAGAGACTTACGAGTGGATCGAGCCGTTCTGAGGTTTGTTTCATCGCTACGTGGTAGAAGACGTTTGCAACGACCGCTATCCCGATGGAGCCATAGAATGCAAACACAGTTCATTACTCCTTAGACGAACCTACTTCGCCGGCTCCAGGAGCGCGGTCCAGTTGGTGAGGACGGTGAGGCCCACACGTCCGGACTGGCCGCGATCGAGCCCTATCAGGAAGCGATCGTGAGCGGGCGTTGAAACCATCATCTCCCTGGTGCCGGCAGGAAGCGTGAAGAGCGGGCGCGGCGTGCTGAAGTCAGGCGGCGTCCCCGGACGCACCTCCACGCTCAGGACCGTGCGGCCGTCGGCCGCCATGTAGATGAGCTCGCGGCCGTCGCGGCGCCAGGAGGGCCTCCCAACCCCCGCGACATCGAGGGTTCCGAACGCGCCGCTGGTCGAGACGCGGACCTGGCCCGTCATCGCGGGAAACGCACGAACATACAGCTCTAAGGTGCCCGACTCGTCGGATAGATACGCGATCGAGCGGCCGTCGGGCGAGATCACACCGTACAGCTCGTTGAACCGTGTCGCGAGAAGCGGCCGCGTGGTGACGGTCTTGCCGAGGACGGCGAGCATCACATCCTGCTGGGTGTCCGTGCCCTGGGCGCGATAGACCAGACTCTTCCCGTCGGGCGCGTAGTCGATCGGCGCATTGAAGATGTTCGGCAATGCGAGTTTCAGTTGTGCGGATCCCGGCGTGTCCGATCGCATCGTCCAGAGGTCCCGGTTGCGCGAACCGATTTGTCGCGTGAACGCGATCTCATCGCCGGCTGGCGACCACACCGGCGCGTGGTTGCCGGACTCGAAGGTCATACGCTGCGAGGTGCCGCGAACCAGGTCCAAAATCCAGATCATCGGCGGTTCGGAGGAGCGTGCCCCGAACTCGAGCGCCACCCGGCGACCGTCCGGTGCGATCGCGCCCTTGTAGAAGTATCCGTCGGGCATGGGCAGGTTCTCGCCCACGACTCCACGGCGATCCACCCAGGCGAGGAACTGCGGTTGCTCGCTGATTGCCGGTTGGACGATCACGCCGTTCGCTGATGCCGAGACCATGGGTGCGCCGTCGGCGTTCAAGGAGATGAAATCGAGGCCGGGAAGCGTCAGCGCGGGCCCGGAGGGCTGCAGTGAGGTGGAGTCGAACCGCCGGGCGCGCACCGCGCCGTCGCGGAAGAACACGAGATAGCCTGGAGCCGCATAGACGGCGCCGTTCATAGCATCTTCGATCTTGCGACCCTCCATGCCGTCCACCGACCCCAGTTCTATGGCATTGACGTAGTCGACGCCGGGAGTGACGCTGTAGACGAAATGCCGTCCATCCGGAAGGAACGACGGGAAGCGGTGCGCCCTGCTGCCGGAAGAGATGACCGTCGTCGGCGAGAGCGGGCCCCCTTGATCCGGAATGCGCATCAAAGGCCCGGTCGAACGCGGCTGCAGCACGATGACACCGGCGCCCCATGCGCCACCGCGTGCCAGCGGCGCCTCGCACAGCTCGTTGACCGAACCGGACGAGACGAGGATGGTTTTCAGCTTGCCGCCGGCAAAAAATCCAAGCCGGGCCCCATCGGGAGACCAGAATGGCTGCGCAGCTCCCTCCGTGCCCGGCAGCACCCGGAGCTCGGCGCGGGCCAGATCGCGGATCAGGATCTTCGGCACGCCCGAGGCATCCGCCGCGGCGACCGCGAGGCGGCGGCCATCGGGCGAGACAGCCGTATTGATGGTGTCACGCGTCATCGCGACGCCTTCCGGCAGCAGAGCCGACATGGTGGCCGGTTCCGCCGCCGGCGGCGCCGGTCGGAGCATGGTGGATGCGAGAACGGCCGCCGCCACGACCGCGGCCAGCGCCCCTAACCAGAGGGCGCGGGTGCGGCGTTGCGCTGGCGCGTCATCCGGAATCACCGGGCGCTCGAGCAGAAGGAGACGCGCGTCGCCGGCATCCCGCAGCCGTTCGCGAGGCTCCTTTTTCAGGCAGCGGCCGATCAACGTGCGAATGTGCGCCGGCGTGTCGGCGGGCAGCGCCCTCCAGTTGACGTCGTCCTTCAGCACCGCGGCGAGCGTCGTCGAGGTGTCTTCGCCGCCGAAGGCGCGCCGGCCTGCCAGCATCTCGAACAGGACCGCCCCCCATGCCCAGATGTCGGCGCGACGATCGACCGATTTCCCGCGCGCCTGCTCCGGGGACATGTAGGCGGCGGTGCCAAGGACGATCCCGGCCTGAGTGGCGCCGAGCGAGAGCGTTGGCGACCGCGACGCGCTGGCGTCGGACGTCGGCGTGGACTCGATCGCTTTCGCCAGCCCGAAGTCGAGTACTTTCACCGTGCCGTCGGCTCGCACTTTGACGTTGGCTGGTTTCAGGTCGCGATGGATGATCCCCCGCTCATGGGCCGCCTCGAGCGCCTCGGCGATCTGCGTGGCGATCGGCATGACCTCGTCGAGCGGCATCGGTCCCCTGGCAATGCGATCGGCGAGTGTCGGTCCTTCGACCAGCTCCATCACCAGTGCGCTGCGCTCACCGGATTCCTCGAGGCCGTGAATCTGCGCGATGTTCGGGTGGTTCAGCGAGGCGAGGACCTGCGCTTCGCGGCTGAACCGCGCGAGCCGATCCGGATCGGTGGCGACGTCCGGCAGCAGCACCTTGAGCGCCACGTCGCGATTCAACTTGCTGTCGCGGGCACGATAGACCTCGCCCATTCCGCCCTCGCCAAGTTTCGCGAGGACTGTATAGGGCCCGAGTCTCTCGCCGATCACGTGTTCGCCTCCTTGGCGACGGGCCGGCTGCCGATCGGGCGAGAATCTCGAACAGGCCGAGAGCCTGGCATAAGTGCCACGGGTGACGCGTATTGTAGCGTTTGGGTGGCGGGTCACACGAAGAAGGACGCAAGAAGCGAGAACGCGAGCGATCGCACGAAGGCATCGCGCTGACGCGTCGCGGAAGAGAACGGCCCCGTCCCAGATTCGAACGCCCAGCGAGCGGATCCCTGGCAACATCGAACAAAATTGCCGTGTGCCGATGACCCACACCTGGAACGCTCCTTGATTACCTTCCCTAGATAATCTGGGGAAGGCCAATCATGGGCATCCGACAAATCGACCTGCTGCAGGGCACGCTCGACCTGCTGATTCTCAAGAGCCTGAGTACGGGCGCGAACCACGGATATGGCATCGCCTCTCGCATTCACCAGCTCTCGGACGATGTGCTGAAGGTTGAAGAAGGGTCGCTTTACCCTGCGCTATATCGGATGGAAGAGCAGGGACTCATCGAATCCGAGTGGGCGCTCACAGAAAACAACCGCAAAGCGAAGTTCTACAAGCTGACGCGCACAGGACGGAGCGCGGCCCAGGCCGAAGTGGACGGCTGGCTGCGGCTGTCTACCGCGGTCACGAAAGTACTCCGCGCGATCGAGCAAGGAGCATAGATGAAGATTCGCTGGCCGTTTGTATCGCAGAAGCGCGACGACGAGATGTCCCAGGAGATGGCGTTTCATCTCGAATCGACGACCCGTGCGCTCATCGACGGTGGGATGAGCCGGAAGGACGCGGAGCTCGAGGCGCGGCGCCGATTCGGCAGCGTGCTCAAACAGAAGGAGGCGGGTCACGAGATCAAGGCCGGCCGTTTCCTGGAAGACATGCTGCGCGACGTGCGGTTCATGGCGCGCGGCCTGGTGCGGAGTCCAGGCTTTACGATTGCGGTCGTCCTTACACTCGCGCTCGGCATCGGCGCCAACACGGCGATCTTCTCCATCGTCGATCAGCTCCTGCTTCGGCCGCTGCCGTACCCCGAGGGCGAAAACCTGGTGATGGTGTACGAAGCGCGGAGCAGCAACAGCCATAACTCTGTCTCACCGGCGACCTGGCTCGATTGGCAGCGCGACAACCACACGCTCGAACGCGTCGCGGCCTGGGCGTCCGGACGTGCTGCGATCTTGACCGGCGCCGGTGAAGCGGCCCGACTGCGTGTGCAGCCGATCTCTGCCGAATTCTTTCCACTCCTTCGTGTCGCGCCGATGCTCGGACGAAGCATCAGCGAGGATGACGACCGCCCCAATGCGCCTGCCGTGACGGTTATCAGCCATCATCTGTGGCAGACGAGATTCGGTGGTGATCGAAGTATCGTCGGCCGCTTTATCCAGTTGGACGATACGCCGACACAGGTCGTAGGCGTGATGCCGCCTGGATTTCGATTTGTGTTTCACGACATCGATGTATGGGTCCCGCTGCAGCTCGACCGGAACGCGCCGTGGCGCGAGCGTGGCGACCGGATTCTCAACGTCGTCGCTCGAGTGAAGAAGGGAACCACTCTTGAAACGGCCCGCGCCGATATGGAGCAAGTCGCACGGCGTCTTGCCTCACTACACGAGTTCAATAAGAACAGCACCGCCAGGCTCGTACCGTTGCGCGAGGAGCTTACAGGTCAAGTGGAAGCGTCGCTCATCGTGCTCTACATCGCGGTTGGCGTGCTGCTCGCGATCGCGTGCTTCAACATCGCAAACCTGTTGATTGCGAGGGCAGCCTCTCGCCGGCAGGAAATTGCGATTCGCACGTCGCTCGGCGCCGAGCGCGGTGCGATTGTCCGGCAGCTGCTGGTCGAAAGTCTGCTGCTCGCGCTCGCCGGAGGCACGCTCGGCATCGTGCTCGCGCGTTCGAGCCTCGATGCGCTCGTCGCCTTCGCGCCTCCCGCCCTGCTGCGCGGGCAGGAGCTGACGATCGACGCGCGTGTGTTGTTGTACGTGGCTGGATTGTCGGTGCTGACCGGGCTGGTCGCCGGGCTTGCGCCCTCGCTGATCGTGGCCCGGCGTCCGATTGTGGAGTCGCTGCACGCGACGAGCTCGCGCGTCACCCATTCGCCACGCATCCGGCAGTTGCTTGTCGTGGGGCAAGTGGCGATGACCGTCGTGCTCCTCTGCGGAGCGGCGCTACTCGTGCGAACGGTGACCGCACTCACGAACGTGAACCACGGCTTCGAGCAGCACGGGCTCCTGACAATGCAGGTGTCGCTGCCAGGCACGCGCTATCCGATCGAGCGCCAGGTCGCGTTTCAACGGGAACTCCTAAGGACGATTCGTGAGCTGCCCGGCGTGGATTCGGCTGGTGGCGCAAGCGGACTGCCGGTGATAGGGGCTCCGCGGGCTGGAACGCGTTTTCATCGACTTTCGACACCGGTCGTCCCGCCCACGCAGATGTCGAGCGCGACTATCCGGGTCGTCACGCCGGGATATTTCCGTACGCTGCGTATTCCCGTGCTGCGAGGACGCGAATTTACGCACGCCGACGATGCGAATCCGACGCCGGGATTCATCGTCAACCAGGCGTTCGTCGATCGATATCTTCCGAACGTGGACCCGCTTCGCGAGTCGCTCATGGTGCGCATGCGGGATGAGAACCCGTACGCGCCGATTATTGGCGTCGTCGGCAACGTTGGCGAAGGATCGATGCGCGCCGTTCCGCGTCCGACGATCTTCTACGGCCACAGTCAACTTCCGCTCGGGCCGATGCTGTTCATACGGACCAATCGGCCTGTGGCGACGGCCGAAGCCGTGACGAGCGTGATCCGTCGCATGGATCCCAATCTCGTCATCAGAAACGTCCGCACGTTCGAGGAAGCCGTTGCCGAGAGCCTGGCGCAGGAACGATTAACCGCGCTCGTATCGGGTGCGTTTGCCGTGAGCGGGCTGCTGCTCGCGTCGCTTGGTCTGTATGCGCTCCTCGCATTTATGGTGTCCGAGCGCACGCGGGAGATCGGCCTTCGCATCGCGCTCGGCGCACACCGCGCAGAGCTGACGTGGTCGGTCGTCAGCGACGGACTCCGGCTGGTGGCCATCGGCGCAGCCGCCGGCGTCGCGTTGTCGCTCGCCGTGCTTCCGTCGTTCGGCACGCTGCTGTTCGGCGTCAAGCCGAACGACGGGCTGACCTACGCCGTGGTTCTGTCGCTCTTGGGCGTGGTTGCCGGACTTGCCTCGTACGTGCCGGCGCGTCGCGCGGCCCACGTGCAGCCGTTGACGGCGCTGCGGCAGGAGTAGGACAGGGCCAACAGCGCTGCGCCACCGGAGCGGAGTGGCGAGATGTCAGCGATGCGCGAAGTTGCGACGCGCTCGCGATACGCTCGCACTGCAAGCGAAACGTCGGCGACCGATCGTAGATGCGCTGAACGACCCGATTGAGATCGGAGAAGAACTCCACGTTCGCGGGCAACGTCGAACGCTCGCATCGCCCGCTCTCAGCCGACGTCGTATTGCCGCTCAACAACACGAGACCCACTATCGCAACACCCACCCATGACTCGATCCGCATGATTGCTCCGCACGTCCGGCGCGCCGCCGCGAAGGCAGCAGCTCCCGCCGAACGTTGCGAGGATCACCGAGCAAGGGAAACGCCACCACACGAGCGTGCGAAGTCTCGAAGAATTCTCAGCACATTCTCGGATCGTGAAATTTGGAATGGACAGGAATGTCCGCGCCGGTTAGTGAAATGAACGGGAATGTTCGAACGAGGGCACGACGCGCAGCTCAGCGGACGAGCCAGCTGAACGATTGGCCTGAGATGTATGCACGGCCGCCGCGTCGCGTTGTGCCGACCACATGGCTTGCGCAAGATGCGGCGCAATCACCTGAACGAGCCGGTTCTGGCTCTCGGCGAATGCCGACGTCGAGTACAACGTGATCGTCCCGATGAGCGACTCACGCGCGATCAGCGGCACGCAGAGCGCGTACGCGAGCGCGCTGCCCACGTGCGCGTGCTCACCCAGATCGAGCGATGCCTCGGAGTTCACGATCACCTGCCGATGGGCCGCCACCCACCCGCTGATCCCTTCGCCCATGCGAAGTGTGGTGGTGCTCACCTGTGCCGCTGCCGGACCGGCAGCGTGACGCAGCGCAAGGTGTCCGCTTCGCTCATCGACGGTATACCAAGCAATCGTCGCGCCTGGGACCAGCTCGCTCATGAGGTTCGACGCGAGCGCAAGAACGTCGCTCATCGAGCCATCGCCGGCCGCAAGCCGCGCAAGGCTCACAAACGCGAGCACATCATCGGACACCCTACTGGACGTGACGACAACCGACGGCTGCGGCGCCTGAGCCGATGCGGCCGCCGACCGCGTGATCTGCTTCAGCGCATCGTGCGTCTGGAATGCCGCCATCTCGGCGGTAAGCTCGCGGTGCACACGCAAGAAGGTGTCGACCACCAGCGACTCGTACATCGTGCCACGGCGCGCGCGCAGGATCTCGAACGCCTGTTCGTCGGTCAGGGCAGACCGATACGGCCGGTCGGACGTGAGCGCGTCGAAGCAATCGACCACCGACAGAATCCTCGCACCGATGGGAATATCCGTGCCGGCGACGCCGCGGGGATAGCCGCTGCCGTCCCAGTTCTCGTGATGGCAGCGAACGATCGGCACGACAGGGTACGGGAACTCGACGAGCGACAGGATGTCTGCGCCAACGTCGACGTGACGCTTCATCTGCTCGAATTCGACTTCATTGAGCTTGCCGGGCTTATTGAGGATGTGCTCTGGCACCGCCAACTTCCCCGTATCGTGGAGCAGCGCTGCCGCCTCGATGGCTTTCAGCGTCTCCTCGTCTTTAATACCGAGTGCGCGCGCGAGTCCAAGCGCGTAGGCCTGGACCCGCCGTACGTGACTGTGTGTCACGTCGTCTTTGGCGTCGATCGCCATCGCGAGGGTCTCGACCGTCGACAGATACAACCGATCGAGCTGGGCGACGTGTCGGCTGGCATCGTCGAGCCGGCCGATTGACGAGCGCAACGTCAGGTGCAGCACCAGAAGCAGCGGAAGCACAAGCACTACGGCCGGCAGTCCGGCTTCATACATCAACAGCACGAGACAGAACGATACGGAGGCCGCCGCAAAGTAGTTGGCCATCAGCCACAGAAAATGCTGACGCCACACCATCAACGTGGGCCGGCCGGTGTCGAGCGCGACCGCGATGGCAATCATGCCGGTGTTCGCCACGAAGTACACCGCAGTCAGCGCCAGGAGCGGCAGAACGAGTTGAACGACGGGCGAGTGCGCCTGTGTCAGCGGCTGAACGCCCGCCATCCAGAAAAACACCTGGCTGCCGGCCCAGATGGCAAATGCACAGGTCGACGTGTTGAACGTCACGCGCTCGCGGGCATGACCGCGCCGCCAGGACGTGACCGTTGTGCCGAGTGCCACCGCCAGCGTGGCGGGCGCCGGGCCGAACAACAGCGCCGTCGTGATGAAGAACGTGTCGGAGATGGTGACCCTGGCGGAGATGGATCCGATCTTCAGCGAGAACGATCCCGCCACCGCCGTAAGGAGTGCAAAGAACAGCCATTCATACCGATGGGGACTGGTCTGAAGCGAAATAAGGGACTGCAGGATCACCAGCCCGCCGATCACATCGACGCTCAGCACCCACACGCGCAGCCAGTTCCAGGGTCGAGCCATTCGTTACTGGTCGCCCCCGATCGGGAGCCGGTTCGTGTTCATAAATGGATCTCGTTCAACCGGGAGGGCTTAAGAGCAAGCTAGACGCCATGCTGGCAGGCTCTCTCGACATCGGCGCCAAATGCTTGGCTGCAAAGGAACTACGGAATGTTGAAAGAGTGCATATCTGATACGCGCGGCGAGGGCTGTTGTGCCGTTCTTGCACAGCCTGGGCAGGTGAAAGCACGAACTTGGCTGGAATTTGCTAGGACAATGGCGTCAGACCGGGCCATGTGCCACTTTGGCGCAACTGTTCCCGCTGAGAGCACTCCGCGAGCCGGCACAAACCGAGACACTCGAGTGCTTATACTTGAAATCCGAAATGCCGCTGCAGTTGTTCAAAATCCGCCAGAAATTCGATCGAACGAGGCTCGAGCACCCGGTGGCGGCACTGCGGCAGCAGCTTTCGCGTTACTCGACCAGCTGATTCGCCCGTCCGCACGCATCGCCATTGCCACCGGCAGCCGCGGCATCGACCACCTCGCGCCGATCATTAGAGAAATGAGCGATTACGTGCAGGCGCGCCGCGCACACCCGTTTATCGTGCCTGCCATGGGCAGCCATGGCGGCGCGACCGCTGAAGGGCAAGATCGTTTCTGAGGCATCCGCCCAGGTTGTTCAACGTGTGATCGACGGTGACACCGTCGCCATCCAGCACCAATCTCGGACTCCAGTTGATAGACACATCTTGACAATCAATGGCCATACGCTTCTTCGGGACACTTTGCGCCGGAGCATCTGATGGATCACCAGAATACAGACGTCATTCAGGGCACGCTCGATCTGCTGATTCTGAAGACGCTGAGCTTGGAACCGATGCACGGTTTCGGGATTGCCCGGCGGGTCGAGCAGATCTCCCGCGGCGTGTTCAAGGTAAATCCTGGGTCGTTGCTCACGGGTCTTGTGGTCTAACCGCAATGGGTATGCACTTTGTTCGATTCGCCGCCACCCTCGCGGCAATATGCGTGGCTACGCATGTCTCCGCGCAGCCTCAGGGTTTGCTGAAGCATCAACGACCATTGACTGCTGTTGAGATTGATACGGTTATCGGTGGAATTCGCCAGGCACTTGCCGGGAGGACCCTCCGGCTCGTGCAGATCGTGCAGAAGCGCGGAGCCGACTCAGAGATTCTCATGGGACAAGCTGGGATGCCGCGTGTGATTCGGTTTGCCTACGAGTGCATCGCCGTCGTCAACGGAGAGTGCGTCGCTGGTCGCGTCCCTCCCCTCAGCGTGCCGGAGCAGCCGGAACAGTTCGTAACGCTGATTGAATACACCGGAGTCCTAGGGCGCCGCTGTAACGGCACGCCGGCGACGGGCGAGATGGTTATTGACTACATACAAAATCTGACAACTCGAAAATGGACCGTGACCGCGCGGGAACGGCTTTCCCGCGAAATCGCGATCGCGCGCCCGCTGGAGATGCTGAAAACAGCGGCATCTCTCAGAAGCGGTGAGAACCGTTTTCTTGGCGGTCGCCCTGTTCGAGCCATCCTTTCCACGTTGTCGCCAGGGGAAGGGGTTTCGATCACGGGGGATCCGGCACCGAATGCAGCCGACTTTGTGCCGGTGGCATCGCTATGGGTCGATACAGATACACTGCTGCCCGTCAGGTGGGAGGTAGCGCAGCGACAGGCGATCGTGGCAGCTACTGACTTTTGTTTACGAAACGCTCGACCTGCGGCCGCCTGCCGGTGTTGAGACCCCTGGGTGCATTCCTTGAACCAACATCCGCCGGAACTGCCCGCGCATCAACTTGTACACATTGGAGTTTGCCCTTGGGGACGCCACCCATTTACCGCAAACCCTTTCCAGTAGCCGTCCGTAGTCACCATCGAGTTCCAGTTCTCGCAGCTTGACGGACCGGACGATCGGCTGGCATTGTCGAATGGCAAGGACATCCCCATTGCATTTGCTTGGGAAGGGGCTCAACACCGGTACCTACACCGATTGAATGAACACCGACGCCGGATTTTCGGAAAATCGCCATGAGCTTACGCCGGTCATTTTCCGAAATCGCGACAGTGCGTTTGTCACGCTTTTTCTCCGATAGGATTTCCATTAAACCGAATTATAATTTGTTGAAAATAAACACGTTGTGGATACCATCAATTAGACGGTGAAAAAACGGGGAAGGTAGAGGTCGGCTGACGTCGAGTTCGTCGTTCCTGGGGCATCCTGGACCCGAATTTTTAACCCGCACCATTGTTGATACGCCGAAGAGGGACGTTGTTTACTTGTCGGCCTAAGGATCACGGTCGCGGAAGCTGATGCCTACCTTCAACGGCCGTCAGTGCCTTGCGCGCTGCGGTTCCAAATAGTGGATGCGCTCCAAGGTCTGTCAGGACCTGTGCGGCCGACGGCTCACCGTAATCCTCGAGGATAAGAATTGCCAACACCGGCGCAACGCCTGAAGTGGTCACCTGTATCGCCGGCAGATTCCTACGCAGGTAATCCTCTGCCGTCGCCGTCTGAAGTTTACTCACTTGGACAGGAATGGCCCTGAACGCACGAACGAAAAGATCGTCGTTTGACGGGGACCATGCCACGCCCGTAAACAGCATCCGAGCGTATGTTAGGTCGGGCCGCTCAGAAAGAAGTGGCCGGAATGAGGATTCATTGCCAAGGACGCCACCAACGATATGACCGAGCAGGCGAAAGTTCTGATCCCGTCGAAAGTCATCAATCGCGCGCACCCTTAGTTCTGCTGCGCTGGGAAAATTTTTTGGTGGCGGTAAACTTTGAGGAACGCGAGCTGTCTTTTCAAAGATGCTACCGTTCGATGTCTCGATTCGAATAGCGAACGATATATTCGTCGTCGGTACAAGCTTTGGCCAATATGCTGCTGGACCCGAAATCTCTTCGTACGTAAGGCGCACCACAGGCACGTCGAGCGCGTCCACGACCTCGATGCTCGCCTCAGTCAGTTTCGCGGTGAACTCTTTCAGTGCCTCGAACGGGGTCGGCTCGAGCCAACTCTCGACCTCCACTTCAAGACGCACTTGGCTCTGCGCGGCCGCAGGACAGGCGATTGTGCAAACGAACAACCAGGCAACCCAGGTCCGCATCGGCATCAGATCGCGCGTTATCGAGTTGAACCCCCGCGATTGCGAATAGTTAAGCTGCTTGGCCCCGGAGGAAGCTGAATGCGCACGCTCCCACCGTTCAACTCAATCTCCTTTGACCCAGAGCGCCAAACAGCTAGGTCGCCGGTGACCCTTACTCCATTGATAACCAGAACAACATTTCCGGACGCTGTGAGGGGTACATCAGCGGGCCCAACCTTTAGAACGCCGATATCTTCGATCGGGATCAGTCTCGTGATTGTGTCCGCTTCAATAGATAGCGAATCTTGCTGCGTTTGGGCATTGCCATACACAACAAGACCGATCACCAAAACAACGGTTGGGAAGACCACGGTAATTCTCGTCTTGAACATAAGAAAATCCTTTCTCAGGTCTAGCACACAACGGAACACTTTCGCGGAAAGTGCGGAATCATGTGCCTGTTACTGCTCTAAAGGCGCTGGGTCAATCCACTACTGCAACGGCTGGCCAGTGTAAATCACGCCCTCTTGGTCCGAGAATACCGTGAACCCGCACCCTGCTTGGGTGTCCTTCACTGACAACGCATACTCCGACGCGGTGTGCACAAACTTCACTGTAAACCCCGGCGAGACAACGATGTCTGGGAACGCGCTCAGCGGCTGAATCCCCGTCTTGTCAGCAAGAGAGCGTATTTGGGCTGAGTTGATTTGCCGGGCGAGCCGAATAGCCTGCATCCGCCGTGCGGGATCAGGACAGGGCTGCTGCTGGCTCAGAAGGTGAACCGGCCCACCGAGCCATCCCAATCCGAGCCACACGGCAAACACCGTCAGCACTGCCTTGGTATACAAGTCGATTCTCATTGTGCCTCCTAGCGTTTTTTTTCTTCGTCCTCCTCACGCCAACACGATTGCCGATACAGCTCCGGTTGGTTAAGCCGGCATCTCGTCCGTTCCCGCTAGTGGTATCGCATATTAGTAGCTAGATGGCAATGCGCTGGGACTTCATCGAGCGTGTCAAAAAGCGAGGTTCGTCGGATCGGCAACAAGAACCGCTTCGGCCTCTCGGAAGGGATAGTTCATCGCTTCGGTTTCCAGATACGTCATCAGGATACGCTCGACTGGAACCGCTTGGCGGTAGATCGCAACTGTCCGCTTTGGGTCCGCCCATCCCGACATCTCCTGGACGATGTCCATGCGAAACGACGCGGAGATGAGCGCAGTCTCTCCTGAGCGACGACGCCGCAGCGGCCCTTCACATGACTCCATGCGATACAAAACGACATGGCTCTGACCAGCCCGCTCGAACATCGCCTGGACGAAGCCCATACGGGTGATGATGTGGGCGGTCCTGCACTCGATGCTCAACGCGCCTGATGTTTGATCTGGATCCCGAAGGATCTTTCCGACATACGGAGCCAGTCCGAGCTGCGCGACGGCAATACGGTGCGCCTTTACTGCTTCGTTCGACATATTGCTTACGTAGTGGCGCGTGAAGAACGCTTCCAGTTCGCGAAAGCCTCGCTGTTCCAAGTACTCCTTGGTGTCGTCATAGAGCAAAAGGGAACCATCCGGTTCGCCTTGCGGCAGGGCGCTTCCTGATTGAAAAAACCGGCTGTGTGAATCGAGCCATTCTCCCGCCCGTTCTCGTTCTCGCAAGATCGCAGCTAGCGTCTGATTGCGCTGTGACGATTCACACGCAATCTCTACCTGTCGGTTGAAGCGAGCCGCTGCCCGTTCGAAGCGGCCGAGCGCTTCGGCTGATGCTCTCGGAGATCCCTTCTTGAACTGATACAACCTGCCGACTTCTTCGTACGGCAGATCCCACAGCGCCCCTTTATCCTCGAACGCGAAGATCTCGATCGTCGCGAGAGCAGAATCGTCGCACAAACGCGTGATCCGCATGGGCGTCCTGCGGAAGTCCAGCGCCCGACCCTCATTGCCGACGCAGAGGTGATGCAGTTCTCCAGGCTCGAAATCAGTATCCGGAGCGCGGTTCGGGTCGAATTGGAACCACTTCACTGATGTCACGGCGATCTCATGACCATTGTGCGCGGGAATGCCGAAAAACCCGGCGATGAAGCCAGCCGCGGCAACAGTCGTTATTTCCCTTAAGAAAATTGAACATTTCTCTCAATATTCAATATACAGGGCCTGCCAGAGGAGTGAAACGACTAGATAGCGATCCGCTCGACTTCATCGAGCGTAATCTCGTCGCTCGCGCGGTCGTAGAGCTTCGTCGTCTGCGGGGATTCATGCGCGGCGATGGCCTGGGCATTCTCGATGGTGCCGCCGTTCTCGAGGAAAGCAGTTATTCCGGTCGCTCGAAAGGTGTGACAACAGGTCGAAGAAGGGAGTGAGGCTGCCGCGGCTAGACGTTTGATCATACGAAAACGTCAACCCGCGTCATCTGTCAGCGTTCCGTGTTTATTGACGTTCCGAAATAGTGGGCCGGATTTTTGATCCCGGATGCCGACCGCTTCGAGCCAAGCGAAATTTCGCGGGTCATCGGGTGGCGTATTGACGCAACGTTATGTTACGGTCTTTAAGTTGTTTGTACAAGAGGACGATCAGCACTCGGTCAAGGGCGGGGCGTGCTGCGGCGTGAGAGCTCAATCGAGAGCCAGCGCGCGTTTCAGATCCGAAACGCTGGAGTCACCGAGGAAATGCTGCGTATGCAGACCGATGGTGCGTGCGGCTTGGAGGTTCTCCAGGCGATCGTCCACGAAAAGCGTCGCGTCCGCTGCCAGGCCGAGTCGCTCAAGGCAGATCCGATAGATCTCCGGGTCGGGCTTGCACCTGCCGACTTCGCACGAGGCGACCGCGACGTTGAACCACCGGTCGAGCCGTCGCTCTCTTCTCAGTCGGGCGACGATCTCCAACACTCCGTTCGAGAGGATGGCCGTGCGACCCCCGCGTGCGCGGAACGTCGCCGCGATATCCCACACCTCGGGCCGATAATCGCTCCACGATTGGAAGTCCGCGTCGATAAGATCGGCGATGACTTCGGCGGACACGGAGCCGGATCCATCGAGCACACGCCGCCAGTATTCCTCACCTGTGAGTCCACTGTCATAATCGGCCCTATGCCGCCAATACCGTGATAGGAACTCGGCGAACGGAAGCCGTGCTAGAGTTGCCATTCTTTCCAGGGCCGCGCGCGGCTGAGATCGAGTCAGTACTTCACCGAAATCCAGGATCAATCCTTCAACTGGCATTGCTGTGAGAGACTTCCTTATCTCGACGCAGCCGAAGGGTTACGGCGCCGTCCTCCCGGTAGTAGTCCACGAGGCGTATCGTGAGCGCGATCGTCTGACGGTCAACGTTAGTTCCGAACGCCCGTCCTGGAAACCGATGCGTCGTTTGACCTCGGGTCGAACTATAGTGCGGCGCTTTGACACGACAGGCCGTATCTCTAGGCGTCGTGGTGCCTGCGGGATTCTCGGGTAGAGCAATGTCGGCGGCAGCGATGGAGCCGAAAACGACAACCGTTGAACCGCTCGCTCGGTAGCGAGAGCATATTTAACAACAGCTTCCTGCTGTTCGATGACGCGCGCTAAGGCTTCGGCGGCCGCGTCTGTTCTCGTCAATCCATCGAGAGCACGTTGTAAATCACTAGGAACACTTGGAAGACGAACCCACTTGTTAACGGCGTCCGACACTTCGGTGAGCCTTTTGACCGCGAGTTGCGTGTCGACAGCACGCGACACCTTCTCGAGGTCCCTAATGAATTGGGCAATGGTCATAGAAAACTCCTGCTAAATTTTAGCTCGGACCTTGCGCGCGGCATTTTGATTATCGAAAAATCGAAAGCGTCAGTTAGATGATTCTTTTCACTATTGGAAGAACGGCCCAACGACAGGCCACACCTTTGAGAATCGGTGGGGGTTCTCGAAAGTGACTGTTCGAGTGAAGGGATATCTAGAGATTGACCGGACGCAGCAGCCCAAGGATGACGCTGCGCCTGTTCAGCTGGCGATCCGCAATTTGTGAGGCGAAACCGACCTTTATTAGGCGTATTGATAACGATATTGGCCCGCCCAGCACCAGCCGGCCCAAAGATTCCAACGACAGAAAGAAGCTGCAGGACCTGCCGCAAACCGTTCTGCTTATACTGTCCGAAACCCCCGATGACACCTGAACGGTGGCAGCAAATCTCACAGCTCTACCAGGCGGCGCTGGCGCGTGAAGGCGACTGCGCAGCATTCTTGAAAGAAGCATGTGCGAATGACGAGGAGCTGCGGCTTGACGTGGAATCGCTATTGGCGCATCAGGCGTCAGCGGAGGCGTTTCTCACCTCACCAGCGTGGCCCATGCCGGCGAACCTGACAAGCCGTCCGCGAATTGGCGGTCGAATCAGCGAATATCACGCCCAGGCAGCGGCACTGAAGGAAGGACTCGCCGATCGTTACAAGATCGGGAGCGAGCTTGGCCGCGGAGGCATGGCCATCGTCTACCTGGCCGACGACCTGAAGCACGGCCGCAAAGTCGCGATAAAAACCCTCCACGCTGAGATGGCCGCGACGATCGGGCACCAACGTTTCCTGCGGGAGATCGAGATTGCTGCGCGGCTTACACACCCGCACATCCTGCCATTGCACGATTCGGGTGAGGTGAACGGGCAACTCTACTACGTCATGCCCTACATCGAAGGCGAGTCGTTGCGGAGGCGTCTAGATCGCGAAAAGCCCCTCTCCATCGAAGCCTCGCTGCGTCTCACACGGGAGATCGCGAGCGCACTCGAATACGCTCACCAGCACGGGGTGGTCCACAGAGACATCAAGCCCGCGAACGTGCTGCTCGCCGAGGGAATCGCCCTGGTCGCGGACTTCGGGATCGCATGGGCCGTGAGCGCGAGCGTCGATCAGCAAACGGCGACCGGGATCATCGTGGGAACTCCGCTCTACATGAGTCCCGAGCAGGCGTCGGGCAGCGCCGAGGTGGACCCACGATCCGACCTCTACAGCCTGGGGTGCGTACTCTACGAGATGCTGGCAGGGGAACCTCCGTTCACTGGGGCGAGTGCGATGGCAGTGTTGGCGCGGCACGCGCTCGAGGAGATGCCAGCGCTGAAGACGAGGCGACCAGACATCACCGACGGCCTGGAGAGCGTCGTGCGGAAGTCTCTGGCGAAACGCCCGGCTGACCGCTACCCCAACGTCGCGCGCTTCGTCGAGGCGTTGAGCACGGTAACGGCCGGTTCGACGGTTTCGCCGCAGCGACTCGGGTCCGAACGTCTAACTCCGAACAACCTTCCCAAGGACCGCACACGTTTTATAGGGCGCGAAACAGAGTTAGCCGAGTGCATTCGACTCCTCGGTGAGGCGCGCTTGCTGACCGTGACCGGGATCGGTGGATGCGGAAAGACTCGACTCGCCTTGAGGCTCGCTGAGAGTCTGCTCCAGAGCCATCCGGATGGCGTGTGGTTCGTGGATCTGAGTCCTCTGAGAGAAGCGTCCCGTGTCGCGGAGGCGATCGCGGCGACACTCGCGGTTGGCGAAGAACCAGGGAAGGGCCTGCTCGAGACGCTGGTTCATCAGCTGAGCGGGAAGCGTCTGCTGCTGGTGCTCGACAACTGCGAGCATCTGCTCGACGCATGTGGCGCGCTAGTAGACGCTTTGCTGAGCACCGCCGATGATGTGCGCGTGCTGGTCACGAGCCGCGAGAGTCTCGGCATTGAGGGAGAAAGGCTCTTTGCACTGCGGTCGCTCGCGGTGCCCTCGGGAACAAGATTCAATCTCGATGCCGTGAAGTCGTCGGAGGCGGTGCGCCTGTTCGTGGACCGAGCGCAGATCGTGGACGGCGCGTTCGTGCTCGACGAGCAAACCGCGGCGCCGGTTGTGGAGATCTGTCGGCGTCTTGACGGTATCCCACTCGCGATCGAGCTCGCAGCGGCACGAGTGAAGATGCTGTCGGTGGAAGAGATTCGCTCGAGGCTCGACGACCGCTTCCGGCTCTTGACGGGCGGGCACAAGACACTGCCACGGCACCAGACGCTGCGGGCCGCGTTCCAATGGAGCTACGACTTGCTGACGGCGGAAGAGCAGCGCCTGTTCCGGTTGCTGGCGGTGTTCGCGGGTGGCTGGACGCTGGAAGCGGCAACGGCTGTGTGGAGCGAGGCAGCGGATGAGTTCGAGGTGCTGGAGCTGATGACCCGCCTCGCTGACAAGTCGCTGGTGATGATCGAGCGGCTCGCGAGTGGGACGTCACGCTACCGAATGCTGGAGATGTTTCGGCAGTTCGCGCAGGAGAAGCTCGACGAGGCAGGCGAAGGCGATGCCGCGCGCGCACGTCACCTGAAGTATTTCGTCGCATGGTTGGAGGAGCGCAAGGTGATGTCAGGAGGCGTCGAGCAGGGCGACTGGCTCGCGCAAGTGGAGCACGAACACGAGAACGTCCTCTTGGCACTTGAGTCTTGCGCGCGCGTTGAAGGCGGCGCAAAGCACGGATTGTGCCTGGCGAACGAAATATCTCAGGTACTGGCATAGTCGCGAAATGTACGGAATGGGTCGCGAGCGCTTGGGCGCAGTGCTGCGGCTACCAGGGGCCGAGTCGCCGACGCCCGAGCGGGCGGCGGCGCTGGCTTCCATGGGTGACTTCGCATGGAGACAGGGCGCGCTCGGGGAAACGCGAGCGTGCTACGAGGAAAGCCTAATGCTGTCTCGAAACGCGGGCGACCTCCGCCGCATTAGTTGGGCGCTCAATGGCCTTGGCGCGGTGAGCCTGGTCGAGAACGATTCGGGCGTGGCATATGCCTGTTTCGAGGAGGCGCTCCGCCTGGCGCGCGAGCTCGGTGAAAGTGGCTCAATCGGGCATAGCCTGAACTGTCTCGCGATCCTGGCGTGGGAACGGGGTGATCTGGTGCAGGCCCGCGAGCATTGGGAGGCCGCGCTTGCGGAAGCGCGCGCCTCAGGAAGGCCATCGAACGTGGTCGTGGGCGTGGGCAACCTAACTGAGATCGCATTGAGAAACGGGGCATGGGAGCAGGTGCGGCTTAACCTGCTGGAGATGCTGCCAATAGTGCGCGACCTGAGATCGAGATCGTTAGCAGCGACAACTCTCCGACGGTCGTCTGCGTTGGCCGCAGCGATGAACGACGTGACGCGGGCGGCGCGATGGTGTGGCTCAGCCGTAGCGCTCGAGCACGCTGTCGGTTGGAAACAGCACTTCCACAAGGAGAGCGTCACTTACGAGACGGTTGTCCGCGAGAAGCTGGGCGGCCCCGAATTCGCGCGCGCCCTGCAGAAGGCGCCGCGCTCAGCTACGACGACGCGCTGGCGGAAGTGAAGGCCTGGCTGGAGGATCCAGAGCGGTGGGCACACCGCACTTGAATAGCGCCAAGTCAATCATGAAGACGAAATTCGCGATGCTTCCATCACGAAACATTAAGGCAATCCCGAAGCGACAACTTTAGCGGGCGTAGGACCGGGTCGCGCCCGGTACGTTGTTCGTCGTCGCCGGACCAGCGGCGGACTCAGCTAACCAAAAGCTAACGAACTCTCTGGCACGAGGTGGTTTTCTGTGATTTCGGATGGCAATCAACTTCGCAGAAATTCGAACAAATTGGCACGTTCCGAACCTTGTCGGCACTGGCGAATACTAGCTCTGCGGAATCCCCGCTTCCGCACCAATCTCGGACACCCTTCAGACGGCATTTCGAAGTACGTCGACCCGCTCCAACCAATGAGTGACATGGCTCCAACTGGCGAACGTTAGGCTCTCCGGTCGAACCTGCTCATTCCCACGACTGCATCTCAATCCCAGCTCCACTTGATATACACATCTTGACAATCAAGATGAGCGGCCATACGCTTGTCTTGTCGTGGACACTCTGCGGCGGAGCATCTGATGGACAACCAGAATACAGACGTCATTCAGGGCACGCTCGATCTGCTGATTCTGAAGACGCTGAGCTTGGAACCTATGCACGGTTTCGGGATTGCCCGACGGGTCGAGCAGATCTCCCGCGGCGTGTTCAAGGTAAATCCTGGGTCGTTGCTCACGGCTCTTCAACGGTTGGAGCGTGCGGGTTGGCTCGACTCGGAGTGGCGTCAGACGGCAAATTCTCGTCGTGCGAAGTTCTACACGCTCACGCGCAGCGGTCGGAAGCAGCTCGAGATCGAAAGCGCGGATTGGGCGCGTCGCGCGTCCGCCATCGCGCGGTTATTGAAAACTGAGGGCTAGTCCCATGTCGCTCTGGCGTCAACTCACGCGTGGCCTTCGCACACTCACCAGCCCGACGGCGGCCGATCGGGACGTCGTCGACGAAGTGCAGGACTACCTCGATCAGGCCACCGCCGCTCAGATTGCTCGCGGACTCTCGCCGGATGACGCGCGCCGCGCCGCGCGACAGGAATTCGGGAGTGTAACCAGCGCGATCCAGCAGGTGCGAGAGTACGGCTGGGAACACGTCGTCGACACATTCCTGGCCGATCTTCGGTATGGTGCGCGCCGCCTTCGCACCGCCCCGGCATTCACGGCGATCGCTGTGCTCACGTTGGCGCTCGGCATCGGGGCGACGACCGCGATCTTCAGCGCGTTGAAACCGATTCTGCTCGAACCGTTGCCATATCCGGAAGCCCATCGCATCACCATGATCTGGGAGGCCGGGCGCGATGGGTTGCGCGCCGACGGAACGTTTGGCATGTATCGCGGGATCGTGGAACGCGCACGCTCTTTCGAGGCGATTGCCGTCTTCAAGCCGTGGCAGCCAACGCTGACAGGGCGAGACCAGCCGGAACGACTTGATGGCCAGCGCGTCAGCGCGAGTTACTTCCAGGTGCTGGGCGTGTCGCCAATTCTGGGGCGACCCTTCGAGGCCTCGGATGATCAAGTTAGTGGCCCCAACGTCATCGTGCTCAGCGACGCTCTCTGGCATCGGCATTTTGGTGGTGATCCCACCATCATCGGCCGCCCGGTCACCCTCGACGGCAGCAGCTATCTGGTAGTCGGGGTCATGCCGCGCGACTTCGAGAATGTACCTCGCGCCGTCCGTCGAGCTCTGGGCGCCGATGCAGTACCGGCATGTCGCAAGGACGGACGTGGGGGCATCACCTGCACACGGTGGGCCGTCTGCGGCCGGGGGTCAGCCTCGAGCCGGCAACGACGGAACTCAACCTGCTCGGGCAGGCCGTGCTTGACGAACAGCATCCCGCGACGTACCGGGGCGGAGTGGAATTCCTCACGACTTCGCTGCATGACGAGGTCACACGCGACGTGAAGCCGACACTCCTCATTAGTTTCGGCGCGGTCATCCTCGTACTGGTGATCGCATGTGTGAACGTCACGAACCTGCTGCTTGCGCGCGCGGTCTACCGGCGTGACGAGTTCACGCTGCGCGCTGCACTTGGCGCCCCTCGAAGGCGCCTGATCCGACAGGTGCTCACGGAAAGCCTGCTGCTGACTATGCTCGGCGGCGTAGCCGGTGTCGCCGTCGCGCTATTGGGCGTACGCGCGCTGGTCGCACTCAGTCCACCGAACCTGCCGCGCGCAGGTGCGATCAGCATCGACACCACGGTGTTCGCCTTCGGGCTTGGCATCGTCACGCTCATCGGCTTCGCCATCGGCGCGATTCCCGCCCTGCAAACCGCACGAAGCGATTCGAACACCAGTTTGCCCCAGACGACACCCCGCACCACGCGGCGACAGCATGGGATGCGTAGCGCCCTCGTCGTCGCGGAAGTATCGCTCGCGCTGGTGTTGCTCGTGAGTTCGGGATTGCTGTGGCGAAGCCTCGAGCGTCTGTTTGAAGTCAGGGTGGGATTCGATTCGACGGAGCTGCTCACACTCCAGGTGCAGACATCCGGATCCTTGAAGGACCCGGCCACAAAGTTGCGCTTCTTCGCGCAGTCACTGCAGGCGGCGCGCAACGTGCCCGGCGTCACGACGGCCGCCCTCACGAGCCAGTTGCCGATGAGCGGCGACGTCGATTTGTATGGCGTTCATTTCGATCCCCCGCCATCGGACGACCCCGGCGAGGTGCAGGGTTCGTTTCGCTACTCGGTGAGCCCTGGCTATATCGAGACGATGCGCATTCCGCTGCTGCGGGGCCGCCTGTTCGACGAGCGCGATCGCGAGGGCGCCCCACGCGTGGCGCTGATCAGTGAGTCAATGGCGAGACGACGGCTCCCGGGCCGTGACGCAATCGGTCAGCGCTTGCGCATCGGCCCTCTTGACGGCCCGCTGTACACAGTGGTTGGCGTTGTCGGCGATGTGAAGCAGATGTCGCTGGCGTTGAACGAATCCGAAGCCGTGTATACCACTGAAGCACAGTGGCGTTTCGCAGACGCTGCCATGTCTCTGGTGGTCCGCACGCACGGCGATGCAGCCGCCCTGGTGCCCGCGCTTCGCCAGGCGATCTGGTCGGTCGATAAGGATCAACCAATTGTCCGTGTCGCGATGATGGATGACTTGCTCGCTGGCACGGAGGCAAGACGAGGCTTCGCGCTGATTCTTCTCCAAGCCTTCGCGCTCACGGCGCTGATTCTGGCAGCCGCGGGCATCTACGGCGTGCTTGCCGGCAGCGTGGCCGAGCGCACGCGCGAGATCGGTGTGCGCTCGGCGCTCGGCGCATCGCGCGGAAGCATTCTCGGCTTGGTGCTCCGTGAGGGCATGCGCCTGACAGGGTGTGGTATCGCACTCGGGCTGGCCGGCGCTCTCGCGGCGAGTCAGACGCTTGCGACGCTGCTGTTCGGCATATCGCGACTCGACCCCTTAACATATGTGGCCGTCATCGCGCTGATGGCAGGCGTATCCGTACTGGCTTGCTGGACACCCGCGTGGCGCGCGGTGCGGGTGGATCCGGCGACCACGTTGCGGGCCGAATAGCCGCTTTCGCTAGGCGTCAAACGGAAGCAACCGGAACGGCTTGCCACCTGGGCCGCGGAGCGCCCGGAAATGGCGCTCATCCGTGCACAGCAGATCCAACGTTCGGTGACGGTTCGCGAGAACGACGACCGAGGCGTCGGCCAATCCGACGTGGAGGTCGGCATAGCGTTCCATGGTTCGCCGGGCAAGGCCGACGTCCTCGGGAGAGAACAATTCGAGCTGATACGCGCCGCGCGTGACCTCGTCGATGAGCGCCATCTGCGCCTGGTGACCGACCCGGTTGCCGACGAGATAATCCAGCTCCGCGAGCACAAAGGGTGAGACGACGCGTGGCGGCGTCGCTGCGACAAGCGCCGCAACCGCACGTCCGTGCAGTGTTTCGTTGGCGTCGAGCGCGGCGTAGAGCCCGCCCGTGTCGAGGACGATCATCGAAGGCCGAAGCCGTCGAGCGCCCGATCGACGTCTTGGGCAATCGATGGCCCTGTCGATCGGAATAACGGGAGCTTCGGGCGCGGCGCGTCCTCTTCACCGGCGAGTCGCGAAACCGCCTCGCGCAGGAGCTCAGCCTCGCTGCATCCCCGCTGGCGGGCCAGTCTCGTCAACGCACGCTTTAACTCGGCCGGCAGATAGACCGTCGTTTTTGTCATGCCATATATATACCATATATAATGACACCATGTGGAGGTATTGGAGAGCGTACCGGGCTTGAGCGATCCCCCAGTTGACCACACCTATGCTGTTTAACGTTGAATTAGGTTAGCGAAGTGACTGGGAAATGAATGGTGAGCCGCATTTTCGCGAGTTGGAACCCGCTGGAGCGGTGGCTGAAGGCGTTGACTCGCTCCGGAGCGCCTCGTAATCAGGCCGACGTGGCTTACGCGCTGAGGGCTCGGACGGATGGCCGATCGGCTGGTGTGGGCAGGCGCAGGGCGCTGGCCGGCAGCGTAACCACGGCAACGCTGTTGCCGGTCATGTCGAAGAACTCGACCGAGTAGCCTTCCTCTGGGACCCCCGGCACGACGTGCAGTTCCACGACTGTGCCGACGTCGCCGGCACGCAAGCCGCTCTCGGTGACGTCGCGGGTCAGGATCACATCGCCGTACATCTCGAATGGCATGCTACCTCGGGTACATGGTAATGAATCGCGGCACGTCAGTGCCAGTGTCGACCTGCCAGACCGAGCAGAATCGGACCGCTCTGTCTTTGGGGGTCGTAATCGGACCCTCAATCTCGTAGACAACGCCGTACGCGTTCTCGGATGTCCGCGTGACATCAAGCGACAAGTGCTGTGCCCGAAGATCTGACTCAAGCCGCTCCGGATCATCGGACCGGTATCCAAAGCTGAGAAGCAGCCGCGCCTTCGCGGCCCCCCGCTTGTGCGAGACGTTCAGCAGGTATCCCGTGAGCTTCTTTGTGGCAACAATTGCGCGATCAGCGTTTTGGAGCCTCATCCGCGAGCACCGGCACGAACACTGTACGATCCCGGATGAAGTTCGCGTATGGTTGCGCGGGCACCTCAGGAACCGGTCCGGCCCGCTCCGGCCGTCGTCTGGAGCGCGGAGTAAACCTGCTACCCGTCCTGCCCGACCGGACAACCGTTGCCGGGAGACCTATGAAAGAGCGCGGTTGGTTCTTGCTCCTCGGGGTCGTCATTCTGGTCTCGCTGCGTCCGAGCGCAGCGGCGCGGGTAGAGCTACATGTCGACCTCAAGGAACGCGTCAACGCGGTGTACCACCTCGCATGTCTCGCCGGGACGATCGGATGCACAACGGATGCGTACGAGCGCTTCTGGAAGGAGCGCCTCGGGTGGACCGACGCAGACCAGGCCGCGCTCGATTCCTGGCGCCGGACGATGAGGGAAGTCACAAATGCCGCCCCAGCACGACCTCCAGCCCCGCTTCTTCCCAACACGGCTCGATTCCACCCCACGCAAGTGGCACGAACGGCCGTCATTGTGGCTGCTATCGAAACCGCCTCGATCGACGACTTGCGTCGAAGGTCCCGCGGCGTCCTCGACACCGAGGCTGCGGCGGATGTGAAGAGAGCGGTCGATCACGTCGAGCGACGGATTCGTTCCTGGTTCAGAACCACAGGTCGTGGGCTGGTCGAGCGACGCGTCGGACAGATCAAGGACACTGCACAGCGCAGTCGATTCGCGGACGCAACGGCTCGGACGGCGACGTTCTTGGAGGCGGAATTGCCAGATCCGAGCGTGTACCTGCATGTCATCGTGGGGCCCGAACAGAAATCGACGGACTCTGCCGCGACACTGTTCGGCAATCATTTTGTCGTCGAGGTTGTTGACACCACGACAGCCGATGGGATCGTGGGATCGGCATCCTTACATCGCCCCTCTTGGCGCCGCGACGGTTCCTCTCGTGAGGGATGCTGTTGCCAAGAATGCCACGTTGTTTGTTGAAGGGTTTGCATCGAGCTACATCGCGGCCGGCACAGCCGCGCTGAAGGAGAAGATCATTCAGCCACAGTTCGTGCTTGCCCAGGTTGGGCTACTCCTGCCGGACGACAGCGACGCCATCAGGACGGCTTACTTTCAGAGGATGTTTCCCCAAGCGTCCGCCCAGTTCCGCGACGAGCGTGAACTGGACGCCTTCCCGGACCTCAATGTGATTCGCTTTCAGCGGTACGATGCGCTTGGTCCCTTTGGTGACAGGATTCCGGGGCTCGCCCGTCTGCGCGATCACCGTGGCTTCGCCTACGCGATGTCGAGGGGGCGTGGCGCTCGAACATATCTGCTCGCAGGTCGTGATACTGAGGCAATTATCGACCTGATCGAAAGGCTAGCGGGCCTGGAAGCGCTACCGTCCGAGGGTGTCCTCTTCTCATTGGATTGACGAGTCCGCCCTCCTTCTACGACGGATCGCGGTAGTGATCCGCGTTTCTTTCCAGCAAAGACTATCTGGGGGTGAGCTTCTCATTGTGGCGAGCGGAAGGTGAGTCGAATGGTGAGCCGCCAGGGAATCGAATCTAAAAACTGAGTTTTTCAAACCTTATGATGGTGTGGGCGTGATGACATTTGGGAGACGAGCAACTCATGTGAAGTACTTGTTGCTACTGCTCACAGGCAGCGTGTCGCTTGCCTGCCTTCCCGGCGCTGCTGCCGTCGATGCACGCGTGCGCGCCGCCATGGCCGAGACACGTGCCAACGGCATGGCGATCGCCGTGATCGATGATGGCCGTGTGGCCTATGTTCGGCGTATGGCGCACGAAACGCCAAGGGCGATCCGCTCAACGTTGACACAGTGATGTACGGCGCATCGCTCACCAAGACGGTGATGGCCTACACTGCGCTGACGTTGGTGGACCAGGGCAGGCTGGATCTCGACGCGCCGCTTGCCGACTACCTCGAGCGGCCCCTGATTAGTTACGGCGAGGGCCAGTCACACTTGGCCAAATACGGGCCCTATCGCGATCTGGCCGGTGACGAACGCTGGCGCACCATCACGGCGCGCATGGCGCTGACCCACTCGACCGGCTTCCACAACTTCTGGTTCATTGAACCCGACCAGAAGCTGCGCATCCACTTCGATCCCGGTTCGCGCTACAGCTACTCGGGCGAAGGGTTCAGCCTGCTGCAGTTCGCCATCGAGCAGGGAGCCACGACCAAGGGGCTCGGCCTCGACGTCAAGGATCTGACCGGCGCCATCTTCGCGCGGCTGGGCATGGCGCGCACCAGCCTGCAATGGCGCCCTGATTTCCGTCCGAATCTGGCCGACGGGTGGAACGACAAGGGTGAGGCGCAGGAGCATGACGAACGTTCCAACGTCCGCGTCGCGGGCTCGATGGACACGACCATCAGCGATCTGGCGAAGTTCATCGCCGCTCTGGTGCGGGGCGACGGACTGTCGAAGGCCGCGCGCGCCGAAATGGTCAAACCATCTCTCCACATCGGACGGCCCACCAATTTCCAACTTCGCGCCCTATCTTTCGCAGGCCGAACAGCGGCCAGATCTCGCGGCCGGGTTGGGCGTGATCGTCTTCAACGGGCCCCAAGGCCGCGGATTCTATAAAGGGGGGCACGACGGGCAGACCGCCAACAGCTTCGTCTGCCTGGAGCGCGGTCGCCGTTGTGTGCTGCTCCTCGCCAACGATGTCCGTGCTGAGGCGCGCTTCGCCGATCTGGTGCGCTTTGTGCTCGGCGACACCGGCGTCCCTTACGACTGGGAATATGGCGATCTCGCGGGCAAGTCCTGAGCGGGTACCGAGAGAATCTATTCCGCTCGGAGCGCCACGACTGGATCCACCCGGGTTGCGCGTAGCGCTGGAATGCAGATCGCGAGCGTCGCTGTCGCCGCCAGGATGAGCGGAACCGTTGCGAACGTCATCAGGTCGGTTGTACGACGCCGAAGAGCAGGTTGGACATGACGCGTGTGACGCCGTACGCACCGGCCAGACCGATCACGACGCCTCCGATTGTCAGCGCCAGGCCTTGCCGCAGGACCATCAACAGAATGCTTCGCCCTTCGGCGCCGAGCGCCATGCGCACGCCGATGTCGTGAGCGCCCTGCGTCACAAGATGTGACATCACGCCGTAGATCCCGACAATGGCGAGGAGCAGCGCGAATGCGGCGAACGAACCGAGCATCAGCGTGGAGAACCGCTGGCGCGCCATCGACGCGCTCATTCGATCCGCCATCGTCTGGACGTCGACGACGGTCATCGTCGGGTCCAGCTCGCGAATCTTGCGAACGATCGTGGCGCCGACTGCGTCTGGATCACCGGTCACGCGGGCCACGTGCCACGGCGCATCGGGCGTCGGCACATAGACGACGATGCGGCCTTCGATGTCGAGGCCGTACTGCTTGACCGATCCGACGACGCCAACGATTCTGAGTCGTTCCTTGGGATCGAACCAAAGTTGTTTTCCGATGGCGTCGCCATTCGGCCAGAAACGCCGGGCGAACTTCTCGTCGATGATCGCGACGCGCTCGGCATTTCCCGGGAGGTCGGCGTCTCCGAAGAAGCGGCCTTGAACCAGCGGGATCTTCATGGTCTGGAAGTAGCCGGGTGTGGCACCACGAATGTCGACCTGCAGCTCCTGACCGGACGCCGGGATCCACCCTTCAACGTTGATCGATCCCCAGCCGACTGACGAGGTGAAGGGCAGCGACGTAACTGACCCTCTCATCGCCACTCCGGGCAAGGCGGCGAGCGCGTCACCGATCGGACGGAAATAGGCCAGATATTCGTCGCGGTTCCGGAACTGCCGTCCGGCGGCGCCGAGTCGCGCGCCGAGTCGCATCGAGATCACTCCTCCGGGCTCGAAGCCGGGCGTCACGCTCTGGAGCCGCACGAAGCTCTTCACCAAAAGGCCAGCGCCGATGAGCAACGTGAGCGAAATCGCCACTTCAGCGACGACAAGCAAACCGCGCAGGCGAAGCCGCGTCGCCCCGAAGCCGCCCTCTCCCTGCGTGTTTCGACCGCCAGCTCTGAGCGACGTGTTCAAGTCGACGCGCACGGCCCACACGGCAGGGACGAGACCGAAGAGAATTCCGGTGAGCACCGACACGCCAAACGTAAACGCGAGTACCGTCCCGTCCAGGCCGATCGCCTCGAGACGCGGGATGTTGCCGGGATTGATGGTACGCACGATCTGTAATGCAGCGAAAGCCACCAACAGTCCGGCGCTTCCGCCGAGCAGACCCAACAGCGTACTTTCAATAAGCAACTGCGCAACCAGCCGCTTCCAGCTCGCGCCGAGCGCCGTTCGGACGGCCACCTCCTTCTGCCGTCCGGTGGCCCGAGTCAGGAGGAGGTTGGCGACGTTCGCGCAGGCAATGAGCAGCACCAGGGCGACCGACCCCAGCAGCACGACAACCGCCAGGCGCACGTTGCCGACGACGGACTCCACGAGAGGCACGACCTCGAGCGTGAACGCGCGATCGCGCTTGTCGTTCTCACGAATCTTTCCGGCGATTCCGAACACGTCGTTTCTTGCTTGCTCCATCGTGACGTCCGGCTTCAACCGGACCATGACGTTGAAGTTTTCGTCGAACCGGCGCGCGGTTACGGCGTCGGCCGCTAACGGCAGCGGCACGAAGATGTCCATCTGCCGAATGCTCGAGACGGTTGGCATGATCTCTTCATTCAGGAGAAAGTCGCGCGGGAGGACGCCAACGACTTCGAATTGGCTCTTCGTCTCGCCCGAACCCCCGCCGAGACCGTTCAGCGATATGGTCTTGCCGATGATGGAGGGATCCCCGTTGAAGACACGGGACCAGAACCGGTAGCTCAGGATCACCACCATCGGCTGGCCCGGCCGATCCTCCTCCGCGCGAAAGAGCCGGCCGTAGAGCGGCTTTGCGCCAAGCAAAGGAAACAGGCTGGACGATGTCTCGAGCGTGTCCACGCTCAGTGCGTTCTCCGTATTGACCAGCGGATTCCCGCTGCGGCCGAGAAGCGTCGTGACGCGCCCGCGGGATATCGACATCTGCTCAAACGATCGCTGCTGGTTTTGTATGTCGATGTATTGCCCGGGCGACGGCCAGTCCTGCGGAATATTGATGCCGGGATTCCGGATCCAGATGACCGCGAGGCGCTCGGGATCCGGATACGGCAGCGGCTTGATGAGCAGCGCGTTGACGACGCTGAATATGGCGGTGTTGGCGCCGATGCCCAGAGCGAGCGACGTCACGATGACGAACGTCAAGCCGGGCGATCTACGTATGGCACGGAGCGCGTAGCGGATGTCTTGAAGAATGCCACTCATCGAGCAAGCCTTCGGACACAATTATGGGGCGCGTGGGCCGTCGCGTGAAAGACGGTGTCTATGGTCTCTGGGGGACCCTGTGGAATTCCGACACTTCGTGCAACTCATCGCCATCGGGTTACAGGCTCGTATCCCGATGCACATGACCGGCTTTCCGGGTGTCGGCAAAACGGAGTTCGCCAAGAGCCTCGAGGCGGGATTCGATCGCGTCGGGATCAAATGCAAGGTGGTGGTCCTGGTCGGGTCGATTCGGGAACCACAGGACTTCGGCGGCTTTCCGGTGTCGACGCCGGACGGCGTGCGACTGATGCCCATGGCCTGGGCGCGCGACGCGCAACGCCTCGCCGAGAACGGCTACCTGGTGGTGGTCTTCCTGGACGAGCTCACCACCGTTCCGCCGACGACGCAGGCGGCGATGCTGCGCCTGCTGACCGAGAACGTCTGCGGTGAGCTGCGGTTGCCGGACTACGGCCCGGGGAAGGGCGGCGTCGTGTATCTGTGCGCCAGCAATGCGGTGGAATGGGCCGCCGGCGGACAGGAAATCCAGGCGCCGATGGCGAACCGGTTGTGGCACGGCGAGTTCCCGATGGATCACGAGACGTGGTGCGATTTGATGGTGAGCGATTTTCCGGCGCCCGGCAGCATGCCCGTGCTGCCGGCCGACTATCTGAGCCGATACCATCACGGCCAACGGGCGACGATTGCCGCGTATGTGAGAGCCGCCGGTCGTGAGGCCTGGCTGTCGCCTCCCACCGATCCGGCCCGGCGAAGCGGTCCGTGGCCGTCGGGCCGGACCTGGTATCTGGCGTCACGGTTCCTCGCGGCGATCGACGCGGTGTCGCCGGGCAATCGCGTGCTGCAAGGCGCGGCGCTCGCCGGCCTGGTGGGCGACCAGGCGCTGCCGTTCCTGGAGTACAGCGAGACCCTGAGTCTGCCGGATCCGGAGGACATCCTGAAGGATCCCCGCCGCTTCGTGCTGCCCGATCGTGTCGATCGCGCCTATGCTGTGTGCTACGCGCTCGCCGGTGCCGTCATCAACAACAACACGCCGCTCCGGTGGGAAGCGGCGATGATCGCGCTCGGCGTCGCGTGCCGAAAGAACGCAGACATCCCGACCACTGCGGCGCGTACGTTGTGCGACCAACGGAACCGTCCCGAGGGCCTGATGAAGCTGCCCGAGGAGTGCCGTCCGTTCTACGAGCTGATGCAGATGGCGAAGCTGGTGCCGCGGGTCTGACATGAAGTTCACATTCCGCGATCTGATTCGCCGCTCGAATCAAGAAAACGCTGGGTATTCCCGTGCCTTGCAGGCGGCTCGCGTGCGGGCGGCCTATCAACGCAGTTATTTCGCGCCGGCGCTCTTCAACTTGATTCCGGTCGCCACTGACCTGATCGACAGCATGGCCGTCGACGCCCAGTGGCGCCTGTACTACAACGACGCATGGGTAGCGCAGCACACGGTCGAAGAGAACGCGACGCTGCTCATTCACGAGGTGGGCCACCTGCTGCGCGACCACGAGGCGCGAAAGAAGTCCGCCGGCATCACGGATCATCGGCGCTGGAACACTGCCGGCGACTGCGAGATCAATGACGATCTCCACGCCGAGGGTCTGCCGCTGCCAGGCGATCCGCCGTTACCCTCCAAGTACGGGCTGGAGAGTGGCGCCACTGCCGAGTTCTACTTCAAGCAGCTGCCGGCACCACCCCGTGCAGATGGACGCCAGGCGGCTGGTGAAAGCGGGCAGGCCGGGCAGGACTGCGGGTCGGGCGCCCACGGCGAACGGCGATTCTGGGAGTTGCCGGCAGACGATGAGCGCGCGGAAGGGACACCTGGTGTTGACCGCTTGAAGGCCGAGCTCGTGCGGCGCGAGGTGGCACGGCGCATCGACGAGATCTCGCCCTACGCTGGCGAGGTCTCACCTGCGTGGCGCCGGTGGGCCCACGCTACTCTCACACCGAAGGTCGACTACATGGCCACGATCCGTCATGTGGTCCGCAGAGCCTTGCGCGAGAGTACACTGGGCCGGTACGACCGCACTTACAGGCGGCCGCATCGACGGCAGGCGTGCTACGGCGAGTTCCTCATGCCCAGCTTCCACCAGCCGCGGCCAAGGCCGGGATTTCTGATCGATACCTCCAGCTCGATGGAAGACTCACAGTTAGCGCGAGCCCTGGCGGAACTGGCGGGCCTGACCCGCCAACTCGGGTACGGCGCAGACGTCGTCGTGGCGTGCTGCGATGCCGCGGTCCGCGACGTGCGGAAGGTCTTTGGAGCCGGGCAGGTCGAATTGTACGGCGGCGGCGGCACGGACCTGGATGTCGGGCTGCGCGCGTTCATCGAGAGGACGCACGATCCGATTGACCTGCTGGTGATTGTGAGCGACTGCCACACGACATGGTCGAACGATGTGCCTCCGTTTCCCGTGATCACCATCCGCGTCGGCGACGGCGCCCCGCCGCCATGGGGAAATCGCAGCGGCAATACGGTGATTTCAATCGAGGACAAACGTGGCTAACTGGACGCCGCCCGAGATCAGCCCGTGGCGGCGGCGCGCGCTGAAGATTCCACCGGACTCGTTTCGCGCGTGGGTCAGGCTGGGCACATGGGAATTCGGCATGGGCGTGCTTTTGTACGTGGTCTTTGGCTTCGGCACGCAACTGATCGCCTCGGCGCCTCACAGCATCGTCACCGTGTTCGACTTCACGAACTGCTATGCCGCTCCGCCCGTCGCGCTGCCATGCGCACGCGTCGCGTACCGAGTGGGCGCCCTGAACGCGGCGGTCAACGCGTGGTGCGGTCTGCTGCTGATGGCCGTCGCGGCGTCGCTCGTGTGGGATCTGTGGAGCGCGGCGGCGCCCAGGCCGATCACCGACGACTTCCTGAAGCTGCTCGAAGACTCGTTCGCGCGGGACTGGCGCAAGCCGCGCACCTGGCCATGGACACGAGTGGCGTGGGCTTACGGCTTCGCGCTCGTGGGCGTCACATCCGGAGTAGGCATATCGCTGCTGATTTCAGCGCTGTCCGCCTCACCGCCAGCCGGGGCGCCGACCGTTCTTGTTGAAACGTCCGAGCAGTTCAGTGTGATTCAGTAACGTTGCCGCTATTTCGTTGGCACCTTCGACTTCAGCTCCTCGAACCAGTTCAGCACGACTCTAATCTCCTGAACCTGAGCCTGTGCCGGAGATCCGTCTTGGATCTGGCCTGCGGTCACGACGGCAACGATGCGGCCATTTGGCATGATGTCGAACGTGCGTGGACTGAACGGAGGGGCCCCCCCGAATCCTCGAGGCACTGCGACCGGACTCGTGACCGTGAAGCTCGGTGCCGTTTTTACGGTGACGACTCTGAGTTGGAGCGGCGCCGGCACGAAGAATAGTTCCTTGCCGTCGCGGGACCACAGCGGCCGCCCACCTTCCCGCTCGATCAGATGCCTCGACCCGTCGGGCGGAAACGGCTGGACCCAAGTGGAACCTTCAATCACCCCGGCGCGCCCAATTTGGTACGCCACCCAGCGGCCATCGGGTGAGAACATCGCGTTGGTCGGAAGCGTCGAATCTTTCACGTCGCCGAACGGGGCCGCTTTCCGATCCTTGAATGAGTAGGTCCAGAGCGACGAGATGGACCCCTTTGTCGCGCCGAACAGCAGGACGTCGCCGTCGGGAGACCACGACTCTGGCGTATGCGACGTACCCGGGTCTGGTTTAGTAAGGGGCTCTGCGGTGCCGCTGCCGTCGGCTCGCTGCAAGAATACGGCGGGATGGCCCAGCCGGTCGGATTGAAACGCGACCCGACTGCCGTCGGGGGACCAGATTGGGAAGCGGTTGTTCCCTTCGAACGTGAGCTGCCGCACCATGCTTGTACCGGACAGCTCGTAGGTCGAGATGACTGCGTGCGTGCCATCGCTTGTTCCGAAAACGAGGCGCGTGGCGTCTGGAGAGATGCGGGGGTATTCGTACACACTTGGCGGTACCTTCAGCGGCTCCACGACGCCTTTCCGGTCAATATACGCGAGACCCGATTGGTTGGACGATGCTGAAGCCGGGCCGGGAACGTAGATCAGCGATCCGCTGTCGGACACGCTGAACAATGCTGTGGCCATGACGCCGACAGTCCCTCGCGAGACGCCTTCCACGATCGGTACCTCCCGCCCGGTGACCGCCAGCCGTTTCACGTCGAAGCGCACGGCGAACAGGACGCCGCTACGCGCGAACACCAAATGACCGCTCGGCACATAACGGGCGTGCCTGCCGTCTTCAAACACGGTCTTGCGTTCGCCCGATCGGAGAGACTGCACCACAATCCGTCCCTGGTCCCCTCGATCGCGGCTATCTGCGCTTGCGCCGAGCGTAAACAGGAGAGTCTGTCCGTCGGGCAACATCTGGGGGCTGCTCATCACGCCTTCACCTGCCGCGTCGACGAGCCGTTTGGGTTGGCCGGCCTCGGTGACACGCATGATCCCCTCCGGCTGCGAGAACACGATGCCGTCGGCGCCCCAGGTCATGCCGTAGGGATTCGTAGCCGAGCAGATGGTCACCGCCGCACCTCCGGTAACCGCTGTCTGCTTGATCGTCCGATCGGTTCCCGTCCAGAACGCGATGGATTTGCCATCCGGCGAAAAGGTAGGGTTCGACACCGACGGGTCGCGTCCTTGGGTGTTTTCTGTTCCTGGGATGGGCCGGGCCTCGAACTCCGACGTCGCACGCAGGTACACACGAGAGTTGGCTGCGTAGGCCACCTTCGTGCCATCCGGTGAAATTGCGATCACATGGCGGTTCGCGTTGGTGAGCTGTTGGCCCTCACCGAGTGTGAACGCGAAGCGCGCAATCGTAGCGGGCGGAGTCGTTGACGGTTTGAAGTACAACGTGCCGATACTGGAGAGCGCGCCAACGACGATGGCCGCGGCGACTACCGGGATTGCCCGCCTCCACAACGGTTGTGTGGGTGCGATAACCTGCGCGATCGCGGGCGCGACCCGCGGCGCCACGGCAATCGCCTCAATCTCGACGCGCAAATCCCCGACGGCCTGCCAGCGCTTCTTCGGATTCTTCTCCAGGCATCGCCGAAGGAGCTCGGGGATCCGTGGGTTCAGATTTGGCGGCAGCAGGTCCAGGTCGGGCTCGCGAACGAGGACCGAAGCGAGCAGGTCTGGGCCAGTGTCGCCCTTGAATGGCTGGCGGCCCGTCAACATCTCGTACAGCACGCTGCCGAACGAAAAAACATCGCTCCGCTGATCGGCCGGAAGACCTTTTGCCTGCTCGGGCGACATGTAAGCCGCGGTTCCAAGAATGACACCCGCCTGCGTAGCCATCATGCTCAACGTGGGCGAGTGCGTCAGGTCCACGGCGCCGGGCGCGGTTTCTGTCGCCTTGGCCAGCCCGAAGTCGAGCACCTTCACGGTGCCGTCCGGCCGCACCTTGATGTTCGCGGGTTTCAGATCGCGATGAATGATCCCTCGCTCGTGCGCGGCCTCGAGCGCTTCCGCGATCTGCTTGGCGATCGGCAGCGCCTCATCGAGTGGAATGGAGCCCTGCGCGATTCGATCGGCCAGTGTTGGTCCCTCGACGAGCTCCAGTACCAGAGCGCGAACACCAGCCGCTTCTTCGAGACCGTAGATGCCGCCGATATTGGGATGGTTCAGCGAGGCCAACACCTGCGCCTCGCGCTGAAAGCGAACGAGGCGATCGGGATCGTTGGCGAAAGACTCAGGCAGGACTTTGATCGCGACGTCGCGGTTCAGCTTCGGATCCCGCGCCCGATACACTTCTCCCATCCCGCCGGCCCCCAGGGCGGTGAGGATCTGGTACGGGCCAAGGCGGGCTCCCGGGCTAAGGGCCAAAGGTTCGCTGTGAATTATACGCGCGGGGCATCGCCAGCGGAGGCCGTGGCGGCCGCGTCGAGCATCACTTGGCCCAACCCATGCGGACGTGGATCACGTCAGACTCGGGCTGCTCCACCGCTTGCGGGATATAGAAGCGTGAGCCGTCGCGCGACACGGCCAGGAAGTTCAGATCGCCGAACGTGGTCGCGGGAAGACGAGCGGGGAACAGCGGCGACGGAGTACCTGCCCGGAACTCATTGCCTCGAGCGGTTACGGGAACCGACCAGATGTAGTTCCGACCCTGATATTCATCGAGGTACACGATTTCTCTGCCATCCTTGCGCCACACCGGATAATTGCCGCGGCTGGTCACCTGCTTCCGCAATCCCGGTCCCGGGTACGGCTGCATGAAAGTTCCTCCGCCGCTGTAGATCCCTCCGCGTTCACTCCCCGCCGCGGAGGCGGTGTACACAATCCAGCGCCCGTCTGGCGAAAAGCGCGCATGTGCAATCGTCTCCCCCGTCTGGAGCAAAGACTTCGGTTCTTTCTGCACGCCGTCCAGCCGAAACGAGAACACCGCCGTATCCAAAACGCCCCGACTGAGCAGCAGCGTCTTGCCGTCCGGAGAAATGTCGTCCAGACGCCCCATTCCGGGCAGCTTCGCCAGTTCGCGAACCGTCCCTTCCCCGGTCACAGGACGTTCCACAACGCGGATGCCTGTTCCGATGGCGAAGGTCACTCCTAAGAACTTCGATCCGTCCGGCGACCAAGCGTATCCAAGCCCCCTGCTCCAACTGTTGCTGCCCCGGCCGGCCGGGTTCCAGGAGCCATGCGGCTCCGTTGAATCCGGCGAGCAAGCGTGTCTCGTCGGGCGCGAGCTTGAGTGTCTGGACGACGGTGGGAGAACCCGCCGTGCCGATCTCCTTACCCTGCCGATCAAAGATGGTCACCTGGGACAGACCGGCCGTTCCGGGACGCCAGGCCACCACGCCTGTACGGGACACGGAAAAGTGCGCGACATAGAACGCGGGCGAAGACGCCACCCGCTGCTGGACTAACTCCGGTTCGCCCTTCAGTTTCCTGGCCGTGCGATCCAGCGTTTGCGCATAGAGGTTGTCATTCCGAACGAACAGGAGGCGTCCTCCGCCCGCCGGCGTATAGCGGGCCGCGGTGGCGTTCTTCATCAGCAGAACGGGATCGACGCCACGTCCGTCGCGCAGCGTGGCGAGGTAGATTTCAGAGTCCTCGATCTTTCCCGGTGAAACTGCCAGGAACAGAAAATCGTCGCTGTCGGGCAGGAACTCCGGCCACCAGACCCAGCGGTCGCTCGGTAGCGTCGTCACGTCGATTCGTTTCGCGACTCCGCCGGCCGCCGGCACTGCGTACAGTCCTGGCCCTCCGCTGCTAGCTGATGGAATCAGCAGCGTACCTGTATCGCTCCAACTCCCGCCCACCATCGTGGCAATATCGTTTGCGACAATTTCCGGCGCGCCGTCCGGCACGCGCATCTTCTTCAGGTTGGTCCCGTCGCTGAACACGAACGACCGCGAGTCCGGGGACCAGAATCCTGGGTTTCTGAAACCGCCTGTGCGCACGGGTTCTGGCGTGAGCGCGTTCAAGTGCCGCACGTGCACGCCACCAACATCACCAGGCGACGCGATGTCTCTATAGAAGATCACCGCAGAGCCGTCGGGCGAGATCTGGGGGGTCGCATGCAGGTCGCCCACGGGCGCGAGGCTTCCTGCCGTCGGCGCGATCGTCAACGCCAAATCAGCCGCCGTTCGGTCTGGTCGCCGCCGGCCGCGGGCGCAACCACCCGACGATGGCGATCGTGGCGAGAACCGCCGCCGCGGCCCAGGCCACCCACTGACGGGCGGGTCTCGCGGCGCAGGCGGAGCTTCAGTCCCACTCGTCTGGGTCCGCGAGATATTTGGCAAGAGCCACGCGCGCCTCGCCGATGTCGCGCAGGCGTGTCTTCGCATCCCGATCCAGGCACCGGCGCAGCAGGGTCTTGATCGGCGCGCGGGCACCGTCTAACGTGTCGAACTCGATCGAGCGCCGCAACACGTCGGCGAGCGTATGCGCGACCGTATCGCCGCCGAACAGACGCTGGCCGCTGAGCATTTCCCACAGGACGACGCCGAAGGACCAGATATCGGCGCGGCGATCGACGGAAGTCCCGGCGGCCTGCTCCGGGCTCATGTACGCCGCTGTACCGAGGATCATCCCAGCGCTGCGTCATCGCGGCGTCGTGATCGTCGGCGACTGACTGAGTCGCCTGACGCCCCGAGCCTGAAGCCTCCGTGGCTTTCGCCAGCCCGAAGTCGAGCACCTTCACGGTGCCGTCCGCGCGGACTTTGATGTTCGCGGGCTTCAGATCGCGATGGATGATGCCCTGCTCGTGCGCCGCTTCAGCGCCTCGGCGATCTGTTTCGCGATCAGCAATGCGTCGTCGAGTGGGATCGCTCCACGCGCGATCCGCTGAGAGAGATCCTCGCCCTCGACGAGCTCCATCACGAGGGCTTTGACGCCGTCGCCGTCTTCCAGTCCGAAGATGGCCGCGATGTTCGGATGGTTCAATGAGGCGAGGACTTCGGCTTCGCGCTGAAACCGCGCAAGCCGATCGGGGTCAGCGGCGAATGACGGTGGCAGAATCTTGATCGCGACCTGACGCTTCAGCTTCGTGTCGGTCGCCCGATACACCTGGCCCATCCCACCTTCGCCGATCTGCGCGGTGACGTCGTAAACGCCGAGGCGGGTGCCTGGAGCGAGGGCCAAATCTGGTTACGGCTTCTGACCAGGCACACCCTTAAAGGCGAATCGCTGCGTGCCATAGTCGAGCTCTGCCGTGTAGACGTTGCCCTTCGAATCGATCGCCAGCTGGTGAGGCCGAACGGTTCCTCGCGCTCCGAAACGATCGCTTGCCAGAACGGCGAGCGTCTTTCGATTCACGATCAGAATCTGATTGCCCTCTCCGACATACAAAAACTGCTGCTCTTTGTCCGCCGATAGGGCGAGACCGCCCGGTGAGCCGCCCGGGAACAGCTGGTTGACGTATTTGCCCGCCAGTGTGAACACCTGCACTCTCCCGTTACTGCGATCGGCGACGTAGACGAAGCCGTCGTTCGAGACGCGAATCGCGTGAACGGGACCGCCGAATTGCTGAGGACCTGGAGGCGTTCTCGCTGGCGCTGGTGTCGCCGCCGTGCCGGCGGGCGGCGGTGTTTCAACCCCCGGTTCCGCGAAACCCGAGAAGCCAGGCCGCAACGGCGTGGGTGCCGCATCGACCGGAATATTACCGAAAGCGCCCCACATGCGTTTGAACGCGCCGGTATCGGCATCCAGCACGATCACGCGGCGATTTCCATAGCCGTCGGCGATGAACGCTTCGTTGGTATTCCGATGGATCACAAGATCGGCAGGCTCTTTCAAATTCTTCGTGTCCTGGTTTCCACCGCTGGCATTCTGCCGGCCGATCTGCTGCAGAAATTTTCCTGCCGTCGTGAACTTGAGCAGCATGTCGTCATCGACGGGAAGACGCTGGTTGGCAACCTTCTTGTACCTGACAACGCCCGCGCCTGTTCCCGCCTGGCCGCCAATCCAGACGATGTCTTTGTCGTCGACGAAGATGCCGTGTTCGTTCTCGGGCCATTCGTAGCCTGCTCCCGGTCCGCCCCAACCCTGAACGAATTTTCCCGCGGCGTCGAATTCGAGCACGGGAGGCGCGCGATGCGCGCTTTGTTCTGCGGGGATGAAGCGTGGGCGGTGGAGCAGCCAGACATGATCGCGCTTGTCGATCGCGACCGACGACATCTGCCCCATCACCCATCCGTTGGGAAGTTTCGGCGGCCACGTTTTGTCGAGCTCGAATGTCGGCAGCGCTGGGGGCGTCTGTGCCGGTGGAGCGGTCGACTGTGCCAGAATTCCGCGCCCGCCGAGGAGCGCCAGCGCCAAAGCCACGGTTGCGAAGAGTGCCTTCTTCATGTGGGCATTCTGCGCCCGAAGGCTGGCTCGGGCAACACGATCTTCATACGCCCGCGAACCAGTGGAACCCACGGTCAGAGTTGATTCCACCCGTGCCCCTGCCAAAGCCAGCCACGGAGTCGACAACCTGAACCGACCGCAGGAACTTGAGGTTCTTATATCCGCACTGCCGTTCGACGCGGAGACGGAGCGGCGCGCCATTGCCTCTTGGAAGGTCGCGGCCGTTGAGTCCGTACGCAAGAATCGTCTGAGGATGCTCGACCTCGAACAGATCGTATCCCTCGTACCACCCGTCGAATGTATCGATGACGACGTAGCGCGCCGCAGGCGTGACGCCACCCGCCGTTTCAAGCACCCGGCTGAGCGGCACGCCCGTCCACTCGCCGATCGCTGACCAGCCTTGCTCGCACACGTGGGCGGTGATTTGCGTGCGGGCAGGCAGGCTCCTGATCTCGTCGAGCGACAGCGCGCGCGGACGCTCGACGAGACCGGTGATTGGCAGACGCCAGTTCCTGAATCCTTCTGCCAAGTGGCGTTGATACTCCGCGTTACGCGGATTGGTCTGGTTCCACGTCGGAAACGGGTCGGCGACGTCGCTTCGTGGGTACTCCCGTGCCAATTGTTGGCCGGCAAGCAGCAGCCGATTGGTGCTCATCGTCAACACATCGGCAGCGCCGATCAATCCCCCGCGCACGCGCGGCGGGACGAATGTTTCGCGCGAACACCCAGTCAACACCAGACCACCAAGGCCCGAGACGCTCGTCAGCCACGCACGGCGTGAGATGCGCTTGCTCATTGCTTCCTCGCTCTATTTTCCGATGATCATAGAACGGACCCGGTTGACGAATCCCGCCGCCGCGACCTGCAGCACGTGGACGCCCACGAACAGCACGAGTACTACGGTACCGATGGTGTGAAGCGTCCGCGCCGACTGACGGCCCCCGAACACATCCAGCAGCGCCGGCATCGCAGTCGTAAAGCCGGGGGACTGCGCGATACCCGTCAAAATCATGAGCGGCGTGAACACGAAGATCAGAACAAGGTACGAAGCCTTCTGCAGCGTGTCGTAGCTGCCACTGGATGTGTGGCTGCGTGATCGCCAGCGAAACTGATCGCCCAGTTCCGTCCGCATGCGGGCAACTGTCAGCTCGTCACGAGCGGGCAGCATCCGGTCGCGGAAATGGTTCGAATAGAGATTCCAACCGACGTACACGACGCCGTTGATGAGAAACACCCAAGCAAAGGTGAAGTGGTAGTTGCGTCCCCACCTGCGGTCGCCGAGGGCCCCGGCCTCCTCCCACGGCAGGCCCCAGTCCGCGAGCCTGAACGCCGCGGGGTAGCCGCGATACCCGGTATGCCCCCAGTACAGCTCGGGGAAGTCGAGGAAGATGTGAACGCCGCTGACGAGAAGGTACGCGCAGGCGACGACGTTCACCCAGTGACAGATGCGCACGTTGGATGAGTGAACGGTGCTCGACGTCTTGGCGGCGGCGCGAGCTGGTTCGGAGATCAGGGCGCTGTCCATCTTCACCGACTGGGCATTCTACGATCAGTCGATGCCAATCTTGTTACCGCCTATTGCGCGGAACGCATCGGCCCGCCGTGGGTTCGATTCCTCTGCGGCTCACCAAGCCACGCGAAGGCTGTCCACAATAGCGGCGTTCACCGATAGCCCCTGAGCCGCGAGGGTGGACCGACGAAATCCAACCTCCGGTCTTGATAGCAGGCGAAGGGTCCCTGCCGCGAGTTGACGTCACCCTGAAGGGGAGGTTGCGCACGATAGCGGCGTCGGGCCACGCAGCGATCCGACTCCTGAGGAACCCTTCCGTCCAGAGATTGACAGGTCCGGTAGGACGACCTCAGAATCGGCCGACATGCTGCCGGGATCAAAGCTCGGTCCCTACGAGATCATCGAGTCCATCGGCCGCGGCGGCATGGGCGAGGTGTATCGCGCGCGCGACGCGCGTCTGCGCCGCAACGTTGCGATCAAAACAGTGGCGGCTGGCGCGCTCGCCGACCCGGCGATGCGCGAGCGGTTCGATCGCGAGGCCCGCGCCGTCGCCGCACTGTCGCACCCCAACATCCTCGCGATTTACGACGTCGGCGATTGCGACGGGATCCCATACGTCGCCGTCGAGCTCCTCGAAGGAGACACGCTCCGACCACACCTGGGCACTTCGCCGCTGCCGCTCTCGACCGCGTTGGACTACGCGGTGCAGATCGGCCGAGGCCTCGCGGCGGCACACGACCGCGGCATCGTTCATCGCGATCTCAAACCGGAGAACATCTTCGTCACCCGCGATGGGCAGGTGAAGATCCTCGATTTCGGACTGGCCACCGAACCCGCCGGGAGAGCTCGGAGACGAGGCGACACGACTCGCGCGCACCGAAGCCGGACTGGTGCTCGGGACTGCAGGCTACATGTCGCCGGAACAGGCGCGAGGTGAGCGCGCCGACGTGCGCTCCGACATCTTTTCGTTCGGGTGCGTGCTGTACGAGATGCTCGCCGCCCGACGCGCCTTCGCGAGGCCCAGCTCGGATCGAAACGCTCCACGCGGTGCTCAAGGAGCATCCGCCGGATCTCCCCAACCTGCGCAGCGACGTATCGCAGTCGCTCAACCGTGTGGTCCGGCGCTGCCTTGAAAAGGCGCCGGAAGGCCGATTCCAGACCGCGCGCGATCTCGTGTTCGCGCTCGAAAACCTGACGTCGGGATCGGAACCGACTTCGGCGCCCTCGCGGCCAGCCGCGGCGCGTCGCGCCCGGGGACCCGCGGCCGTGATCGTCGCCGACGTTGCGCTGCTGTCGGCGGGAGCGGCGTGGTGGTGGATCGCACTGCGCAAATCAGCGCCTCAGGAGACCGCCTCGCACGTCCAGAGTCCCGAGGACCGCCCGCGGCTGCTGGCCGTGCTGCCGTTCGAGAACATCT
The DNA here is from genome assembly GCA_963761975.1 of Vicinamibacterales bacterium. Classification (GTDB taxonomy): domain Bacteria; phylum Acidobacteriota; class Vicinamibacteria; order Vicinamibacterales; family JAMQPK01; genus JAMQPK01. The sequence continues at coordinate 1,399,272 of CAVXIR010000004.1, read as the reverse complement.
CAGGTAGCAGAGAGGGATATTTCGCAGCAGGGCATGACGCAAGAGGTCACGCAGCCAGCTCTCAAAGCTCAGTGCGCTGCGCGTGATCGGCAGAACCGCGGTGGCCCAGTTCAAGGATCCACGCAGTCAACTCTCCGCGCTCGCCAGGGAGCTCGGGATCGGCAGCGCGGTTACCGGCACCGTTCGCGAGCAAGGCACCAAGCGTGCGAGTCAACGTCGAGCTCATCGACGCGCAGTCGGGACACGTGATCTGGTCCGAGCAATATGACCGGGAAGGCGTCGATGTCTTCGCGGCGCAGAGCGACATCGCGCTGCAGGTCGGCAAGGCGCTCAATGCGAGCGTGACGCTCGAAGAACAGGCGCGCATCGGGAAACGCCCGACATCGTCAGTCGCGGCATATGAGCTGTTCGTTCGAGCCCGAACCGCCCCAGGCAAGACCGATGAAGACCGCCTTCAGGCCAGAATCGATCTGCTGAACGGAGCCGTCGCGATCGACCCGCAATTTGCGGAAGCCTACAGTGAAATCGCCAACGCCTATTACTTTCTGGGCGCGTACGGCGACCGCTCTGCGCTCGCTCGTGGCGTTGACGCAGGGAACAGTGCGCTTAGGATCGACCCGGAGCTGGCGTCCGGCTATCGCGGCCTCGCCTTGAACCTGAACGAGATGGGCCGGCTGCGCGAAGCTCTGCCCGCCTATCTCCAGGCCGTCACCCTCAATCCCAGCTACAGCGCTGGTTTGGTGGATTTCGCCCATGGTCTGGCGAGCGCTGGGAGGTACGACGAGTCGCTCCTGTACGCCCAGCGGGCACGTCGGCTCAATCCCAACGCCAGGGGCGGAGGCTATCACCAGGGGGTTGCACTCGTGCAACTTGACGACGACGCGCGATCGGAGCGCTTTCTCACGGCAGCGGCCGCGCGCGCTCCCAGCGACAGCCGCCTGCAGATTCTGCTGGCGTTGCTGGACTTGCGTCGGGGACGGCCGCAGGCGGCGATCGACCGAATCCGCGCAGCGGCGGAGAAGACGCCAAACAACATCGAGGTCCTGCTCGCGCGCGCGGAGATCGGGACGTTTGCCGGTGCGCCTGATGCACCCGACCATGTCGCCTCGCTGTTCGAGCGCGCGGCCGACGGTCTGTTCCACACCGCGCCCTACCCGGTCAAGCTCGCCCACGCCTATCATCTTCACCGTCGCGGTGCATCCGCCGGAGCGCGAAAGATCATGGACGAGATTCTCACGACCAACCGCAGGGCTCTTGCTGACGGCGCGGACTGGCCCACCGTGTTCATGCAGAATGCGGCCGTGTACGCACTGCAGGGTCAAGGGCCAGCCGCGCTCGACGAACTGGAGCGCGCGTACGCCGCGGGATGGCGCGACTGGCGCACGCTCGCGATCGACCCGTTCTTCACCTCGGTTCGCTTGGAGCCACGATTCACCCAGCTCCTGTCGCGCATCGAGTCGGACGTTGCGGCTATGCGTGCGCGGGCCGACTACTCCGGGTTGCCGTGAGTGAGGGATTCACCGTGACTCCTTTCTCACGCGGTCGCTCGCAGGCGCTCCAGGCAGTGCAACCAGCCGATCAGCCGGTTCGAACTCGCGCATATTTGGTCCACCAGCCTTCCGTCCGTCGTCACGCACGCAACGCAGTGCGCAACTGCGGAGACATGTCAAAGCGCCGGCATTGATGATTCTTCGGGGTGCTGAGCTTGCCGCGCGCGGGTACGATCGCCGACGTCGTGCCTCGGCAGACTGGGCTACATTGGAATGAACCATCAGCGTCGTCATTGCTTTCTACACTTAGATGTGCGGGGCCGCCTCGGTGGACTGGTGTAGTATCAGTGCGTCTCAGCGGGTTTTCCGCACGGGCGCAGCGCGCCCGCTTACGGCCTTGTGCTTCTCGTCAAAACCAAGCGACTTTTGAAAGGCCCAGCTGTAGTGGAGAACTTCCGATGATTGGTCAGATGCTGGGACATTACCAGATCGTGGAACGATTGGGCGCGGGCGGTATGGGCGAGGTGTTCAAGGCCCGCGACACTCGCCTGAATCGTATCGTCGCCATTAAGATCCTGCCCGCTGACCGCGTCGCCGACCCGGACCGAAAGCAGCGCTTCGTGCAGGAAGCACAAGCCGCCTCGGCGCTGAATCACCCGAATATCGTGATCGTGTACGACATCAACAGCGAAGATGGCATCGACTACATGGTGATGGAGTGCCTGGCTGGCAAGACGCTGGATGCACTCATCCCACGCCATGGCATGCGCCTTGGGCCGGCGTTGAGGATCGCCATCCAGATCGCCGATGCGCTGGCGAAAGCCCATTCGGCCGATATCATCCACCGCGATCTGAAGCCGGCGAACGTGATGGTATCTGACGATGGTCATGTCAAGCTGCTCGATTTCGGCCTGGCGAGGCTAATCGAAACGGCCCCCGCCGAGAACGACCGCACCCGGACCCAGCCCCTCAAGACCGAAGAGGGCATGATTATGGGGACGACGGCTTACATGTCGCCGGAACAGGCCGAAGGCCGCCCGCTCGACATTCGCAGCGATATCTTCAGCTTCGGCTCTGTACTCTACGAAATGGTGACCGGCCGGCACGCCTTCGCCGGCGAGTCCCCGATGTCCACTATTTCGGCGATCCTCAGGGACGAGCCGAAACCGATCGAGGACGCGCCGCCGGATCTCGACAAAATCATTCGACGCTGTTTGCGCAAGGACCCGGCTCGACGAATCCAGCACATGGACGACGTCCGACTCGCACTCGACGAGGTTCGCGAAGATTCCGAGAGCGGACGTCTGGTAGCGAAGGGAGCTGAGGTCAAACGGCGCGTCATGCCTGGATGGGGTTGGGCGACGGCCGCGGCAGTCGTGGGCGAGACAACTTCGAAATCTACGTAAAGATGGTCGACGGCAGCAATCCGCTGCGTCTCACCACCGATCCCGCCCTCGATCAGGCTCCCAGATGGTCCCCCGACGGCCGATATGTGGCGTTCATTCGCCAGCAATCGATCTTCGTCGTACCTCCGCTTGGTGGAACGGAGCGGAAGCTGACGGATACGACGTCTCCACACGAAACCCCTATCGCCGGATCTCAGGGAGATGTGGCGTGGACGCCGGACAGCCAATCCATCGCGTTCATGGATGCCTCAGGCGCCATCGTTCTCTTCAACCTGCAGACCGGTGACCGGCGCCAGCTGACCCATCCACCTCCAACCAGTGGTGGCGATAGGTTCTTCGCGTTTTCTCCCGATGGCAGCGCGCTCGCGTTCGCGCGATGGACCACCAGCATCGGCGCAGGGCAGCTCTATGTCCTCCCAATGTCTGGTGGACCTTTGAAGCGGATCGAGCTGCCCAACAACTTCCTCTATGAAGTCGCGTGGGCGCCGGATGGCGAAGCGATCGTTGCAGCAATTCAGCTGGGTGGCCCAACCGCTTTATGGCGCGTACCGATCAATTCTGGACAGCCCTCGCGAATCCCAGGCTTCGAGGACGGCGCCAGACAGCCCGCGGTGTCAATAGCCTCTCATCGGCTCGTGTATGCACGCACAATCGCCGATGAGAACATCTGGACCGCGACTGGGGATAGTCGGACGCAGCTGATTGCGTCGACGCGGCGCGATTTCAATCCACAGTTCTCCCCAGACGGGGGCAAAATCGCATTCGTATCGGATCGAACCGGTGGATGGGAGATTTATGTTAGCGATGCGCAGGGTGGTCAGGTCGTGCAGCTCACTTCGTTTGGAAGCGTGGTTGCTGATGGCGTGCGCTGGTCCCCAGACGGTCGCGAGCTCGTCTTCGCTGTCCTCGAAGGCACGAACCGCGACATTTACACCGTGTCCGCCGATGGTGGGATTACGAAGCGGATCACAAGGGAGGTCTCCGACGAGGGTCGGCCAAGCTATTCGATGAATGGGAAGTGGATTTATTTCCGGTCGAACCGTTCCGGGAATGATGAAATCTGGAGATTGCCTCGCGGCGGCGGACACGCCGTTCAGGTGACGCAAGGCGGCGGCTTCGAGGCGACGGAAACCCTGGACGGCAAGGATCTCTATTTCATTCGCGCGCGTGCGGAGTCTGGCCTGTGGCGGATGACGTCCCCGGACGGAGCGGCTCGGGCCGTGCCAGGTCTGGAGTCCGCGTGGCAGGGCAGGTGGGGAGTGACGCAGGATGGGGTCTGCTTTCTTCCTCAGTCGAAGTTGCAGGCTCCCATACCGGTATCTGTTGGGACTCCTCGACAGGAAAGTCCGTGACCGGAATGGGAGTTGTAGACAAGCCTTCGTTCGCCGCAGTGCCTGCATTCTCCGTGTCGAGGGATGGTAAGCGATTCTTGTGGAACCAAACCGATCACCAGGACGCCGATCTGGTCCTGGTTGACAACTTCCGCTAACGTTCACAACGCGTAACACCCAAATCTGACGAACCCTACATCGTTTTCACTTCCGCGGCGCAAGCCGGCGCAACTCCTCGAACCAGTTTTGCACCACGACGAGCTGGCTGGGCGCACCCTCGCCATCTGCGTCGACGGGCTTGACCATCAGGAGGCGGCCGTCGCGCGCTACGTCGAATTGCGTCGGCCCGGTGGAGAAGAGATACGGACCTTCGAACAGCATCTTCGGCTTCGGCCACGCCGAGGGATCGTCGCTGCCAACGGCCGCCAAGAGGAAAAAGAACGAACGCGACGAAGAGTTTGTGAGATTCGCATCGAGCGCGTAGACTCGCACGAATCTGCCCGATACGTGACCGTCGAATGAGAATCTCTGGTTATGAGAAAGGCTGCTGCCGTAGCTCTCACCTTGTTATTCCACATCTCCCCGACAAATGTCGCGGCACAAGCATCGCTGCCGTGCCGACCAACCGTCACTGGTCGAGTCGACGTTGTGCCATCGGAGAGTCGTGTTTTTCACAATCAGCGCTACTTACGCGTGTGGGTACCACCTGGATATTCGGAACCCGCCAATGCCGAAAAGCGCTATCCGGCCCTTTACATGATGGATGGGCAGATGCTCTTTGGCGACTGCATGGTTGGCGCTCCCGACACGGAGTGGGGCTTCGACGAGACGCTATCGCGACTGATTGCGAACGGAGCGATTCCTCCCATGATCGTGGTTGGGATCGACTCAATGTTCCGGGAATATGAGCTGATACCGTATCGCGATCCGTTCTTCCTTCCCGACTCGCCAGAGCCGATTGGTCGGCAGTTTCCTGATTTTCTGGCGCGCGACATCGTTCCACTCATCACCAAGCGATATCGAGTGACCTCCGGTCCGCAAGCCATAGGAGGCTGGTCGTATGGGGCAGTTGCCGCGCTGTGGGCAATGATCGCCAGGCCAGACCTGTTCATATTGGCCTGCTCGAGAGTCCCTCTCTCGGAGTCGGCAATGGACAACTGCTTCGCGATCCCGCGCAACTATTCAAGGGCCCGGCGAAAATCTTTCTGGGTGCTGGTGACAGCGAGTTCGACACCAACGAGGGCAATGTCGGTTACGCGAAAGCATTGACGCTGCTCGAGCGGAACCTGAGAGGAGCGCTGCAAGGACCGCCAGAAGTCATGGTGCAGATCGTGCCACGGGCGAAGCACTCGATCGCGGCGACTGCAGCGCGCCTTGAGCAAGCGCTTTCTTTTCTGTTTGGGAAACAACAGCCATGACCGATGCCGTTCGTCGCGCAGTTGAAGCAATGAAACGCACCGGCGTGTTCCTCCTTTTCGCCCTCGCCCTCGCAGCCGCCGCGGCCCAGCGGCCCGAAACCGTCGCGTGGCGGAACGGCGCGTGGTTCGATCGAACCGGATTCCGGCGCGTGGACGTCTACAGTATCGGCGACCGGCTCACGCTCAAGAACCCCTCAAAGATCGATCGCACGGTTGATCTCACCGGCAGGTTCTTGATGGGGGCATTCGGCGAGGCGCACAACCACAACATTCCGAGCGACGATACGGAGCGGACAATCCGCACCTACCTGGAGCAAGGCATCTTCTACGTCATGAACCAGACGAACGTGCCAGACGCTCCAGCGAAGCTGAAGGGTCTGATCAATCGACCCGACTCCGTCGACGTGCTGTTCGCGAACGGCAGTTTCACCGCGCCTGGTGGTCACCCCACGGCGCTCGTCCGCCGGAACATCGCGAACGGCGGCATGACCACCGAGGATTTGGACGGCGGCTTCCTTCAGCCGGTGCGCTCCCGTGAGGACATCGATCGGGTCTGGTCGACACGCATCAAGCGGCAGCAGCCAGACTTCATCAAGCTGACGCTCGTCTACTCCGAGGATCGCGTCGCGGGCCTGCCGACGCCGGACAGCGATCGCCATGGACTCGACCCGGCGCTCACGTCGTATCTCGTGGGCAAGGCGCACGGCGATCGCCTCAGAGTGTCGGCACACGTGGAAAGCGCGTACGACTTCGATGTCGCGGTGTCTGCGCGGGCGGACCTCATCGCGCACTTGCCGGGGTTCTGGCCCGATGCGGTCCGCATCAAGGCGAATGGGCCGGGGATCTATCGCATTTCGGAAGACGCCGCCCGGCGCGCTGCACGCCAGGGCACGGTCGTGATCACGACCGTCGGTGGCGCCCTCCGCGAGAGTGCCACCCCTGACGCGCGGGGGCTGCTGGATGTGCTCCGGTGGAACTTCGACGTCCTGAAACGCCATGGCGTGACCATCGCGATCGGCAGTGACGAGTTTCGATCGACATCGGTCCGCGAAGCGCTGACGATCGCACAGGCAGGGCTAATGACCCGCGCCGAGGTGCTGCACTCGCTTTCGGTGACCACTCCCGCGGCGATCTTCCCGCAGCGAGCCCCCTTCGGACTCGCCGAAGGCGCGCCGGCGAGCTTCATTGCCTTCGAGCGTGACCCGCTGGAAGATCTCGAATCGATGACGAGGGTCAGCCTGCGGGTCAAGGGTGGCCGCGAGCTGCAGCTCGCCCGTTAGCCGGCACGCAAGCCGGAGAAACGGAATTGCCGCAGCACTGCCTGATCGCTCGCAAAAGAGGTATCGTTGGTAATGGATTCCGGATCGGCTGAAGAGACGCTCTGCGAGGCGGACCGATGTTCAACAGCTCGACGATGATGAAAATGGTCAACGAGGTGATTCGTGACCACGACCTGCCCTACGAGCCCAGAAAGATTTATGAGCCGCCCGACCAGTCGTGGACCTGGTGCTGCGAGTTCGCAGACCCTGTAGCAGCGGAACCTTACAGAACATTCGACGTCTGCGTGCGCTGGGCTTCTGGCTCCGACTACGAGTCCGTCAAAGCAGACCTCACCCGTCAGCTCGTGGCCCACTTCAAGCGATCACCAGGGCCGGCGGGTCCGTAATCACCAGCCGAGTCGTCAATGAGCATCGCTACTCCAGCTCGAGCCGCTCGTACGCGAGCGTGATTTCCTCCATGGCAACGTCCGTCCCTTTCGCGTTCAGCGGTCCGCTCGTGTGCTTGATGATCCGGGCGCGGAGGAGCTTCCACGTCATCACAATCGCCGTGTGGTCCTCGTTCTGCAGGTGTATGACGACGTTGCGGAGACCGGCCGGATCTCCGTTCCGGATCTGGTCGATCCACTGGAAGAGGCCCATCGAGCCGATGATCCCGCGCTTGAGCGTGACGTCGCTCGCCCGTACAAGACCGGTGAGCTTGCGCGGGTTGTTCTCCTTGTCGTTGCCGTTTCGGTACTCGATGACGTCTACGCTCATGGAGATCGCGCTACATTCCTGGAAACCGGCCTCCGGCCCATCGGTTGCGCCGGTCCCGAGATCAACCAGGAAGTTGAACTGTGCGTATGGGCGGTCGCGAAGAACGGCCATGTCAGCCTCTCGTCATGCTGGGATTGTGCTCCAGCCAGACCAAATCATCGAAGGTCAACTCGAGCTCCTCGTAGGCGATGTCGTTGCTCATCGCATCGAAGCCGGGCCCCGACCAGCGGCACGGCCACGCACGCATCAGTCTCCACGAATTCAGGATCTTCCCGCCAGGGGCAGACAGTTGACGGATGGTGACGTCCCGACGGTCGTCTTTGCCGTCAACGATGAGCCGGCGCCAGTCGTAGAGGTCCGTTGACGTGGTGAGCGCTCGCCTTAGCACGACGGTCGCGAAGCGATGGACGCGTCCATCCGGAGGGGCGTCGAGGTCCGTCTCCGAGGTGAGCCGACCAACCTCGGCGAAACCGAGTTCCCGATTGCCGATCAGGACCTCGAAGCAGCTGATTCGGAGCAGGGGCTCAGGCTCGCGCGACGGCATCTTTACCGGATGCTACCGCAGGCCATCAAATCCGGGCAACGGCTCCGTCCCACCGCAGGCGACCGTCGAAGCATCGCGCCAGAAGGGCTTAGGACGCGGCCCGGGGTCCATCGACTTGTGGCCAGGACCTCGTTATACTCCGTCGCGCGCAGGCGACGGCTCGCGCGCCATCGCTCAGCCAGAATAGCGGAGGAAATATGAGTAAACGTGTCCGATTGTTTGCGCTCTTTGTCCTCGTGGCGGCGGCGGGCGCGTGGCTCGGCGCGCAGGAACAACCGGCCGCCAGGCCCACGCAGGAGTTTTGGATCCAGCGGGCCGCGGGCGGCAAGGGCTACGTGGCCCCCCACAAGCCCCATCACAAAATCTCGGACGTGAAATCCAGACACAAGGGTCAGAGCACATGGAGAGAAACGGTCGTCAAGGACGGTGAGTCGATTGCCGAGTATGTATCCGTGGCTCCAGGTGGCAAGCAGAGCCCGCGCCTGCATCCTGCCACTCCCACTCTTTTCGTGGTCTTCGAAGGCGAGATGCGCTGGCAGATCGAGAATCAGGAGCCATTTACCGCCAAGCGCGGTTCGATGGTCCACGTCCCGTCATGGACCATCTTCTCGTATGAAGTCACCAGCCCGGCGCCTGCGGTCTTCATCGAGGTGAACGCCGCTCATTACGAGCCCGTGTATCCCGCGGCGAGCCCCGCGCCTGCGGCGCTGCCCGGAAGAGTCGTGACCAAGATGAGGTTCAACGAACGCACTCCGACCGCGTACGTGGCGCCGAACAGGCCGCACTTCAACCTGCACGACTCGATCGCGGCGGGACGCGGAGGCGGCGTCTTTATCAACACGCCTCACATGTATGCCAATGCCAATTTTGGATTCGCCGATCCCAACGATCCGGCCAATCCGAATCGCGGGCGGGGAGGCAGAGGTCGAGGTGGACCGCCGCCGCCTCCGATCGCGACCCTCAACCCGAATGCTCCGGGCGGTCACCTGCATCCCGATAACGTCGAGTGGTGGATCGTCCTGACCGGACAGATCTCCGCCAAGTTCGAAGTGGGACAGTTCATTGCGAGCGAGGGCGACGTTCTGTACGCTCCACCCTACATGTTGCACGCGATGGCCAACCACGGGCCAGGGGGCTCCTGCCGGATTGCGATTGGCTGGTACAACCCGGAGCACTTCGACCCCGTCCCCCAGTAGCAGCCGCTGATGAGACGTATGCGGCGGCGAGGCAGCAGTGTCCCGCCGCCGTTAAACTCCCTCCACTATGACCAATCCTGCCGACGACCTGTTACGAATTTCGATGAGTCACGGCCTCCCTCGGTGTCTTCATGCGGTGGCAGAACTCGGTATTGCGGATGCCTTAGGGGAATCGCCGCGAAGCGCGGAGGAACTGGCGAGTGACACCGGCACACATGCGGGAGCACTGGCGCGCACGCTGCGCGTCCTTTCGGCAGAAGGCATCTTTGAATCTCGTGATGGCGCGTGGGGCCACACGCCGGCATCGCGTTTACTGCGATCGGATCATCCGCAATCGATGAGATCGTTTGTCCGGATGATCGGTTTGTCCGTGTACTGGCGAGGATTTGAGTACTTCGCCGATGCCCTGACGACCGGACAGTCCATTCAAGAGAAAGTCGTCCCGGGTGGTTATTGGAAGTACCTCAGCGAAAATCCGCAGGCGGCCCGTCTTTTCGACGAGGCGATGATGGGAAAAGCGGCGGGACAAATTGCCGGCGTCTTGAGGTCCTACGACTTTTCCGCCTTTGAAACAATCGCCGACATCGGCGGCGGCCGCGGTCATTTATTGGCAGCCGTGCTAGAAGCCGCGCCCCGAGCTCACGGAGTGCTGTTCGATCAGCCGCATGTGACGGCCGCTGCTCAGGCTGCGGGAATGGAATCGGACCGGCTGCGGGTGCATCCCGGAGATTTCTTCATGGATGCCCTGCCTTCCGCCGATTGCTATCTCATCATGCAGGTCATCCACGACTGGGACGATCCGAAAGCTGCTCGGATTCTCGCCGCCATTCGAAAGGCGGCGGCGCCAGGTGCGAAGCTCCTGCTGATCGAGTGCATTGTTCCGGAGGATTCGAAGCCGAGCTGGACGAAGATGCTCGATCTGCAAATGCTGACGCTGCTGTCGGGAAAAGAGCGAACCGAGAAAGAGTATTCGGAAATGCTTCGAACCGCCGGCTTCCGTCTGGATCAAGCGATTGATGTCGGGATGTCGACTTCAATCTTGGAGTCAGTTGCGGTTTAAAGAAGATTTACGTCCGGGTGACAGGCTCACGGGGATCCCGGGGCGAGCCGGCGCAGCTCGTCGAAGAAGTTGAAGATGAAGACGACTTTGTCCTGGCTATCCTCGGCCCGACCTTCGGTCGCCACGGCGACGGCCACTCGCTCGCCGTCCGGATGAAGGTCCAGGGACCGAAGAATCGGGCGCGGTAGGATCCGTCGTTCGGTCCAGAGCCTTGGCCTTTCGCTCCTGAACAAATCCCCCTCTACGGTGTACGGCACCGCCATGATCTGATTGTCGAACGTTTGATAGAGCAGCTCACTTTTCTTCCTCGACCATGTTGGCCACTGACCGCCACCATCCGATACCGGCCACTTTCCTTCTCGCGGCGGAAACGGGCGTACGTACACCTCATTCCTGCCGGATTCGTTCGAGTGGTAGGCCAGCCAGCGCCCATCCGGCGAGAAATACGGTGCCCACTCGGCAGCCGGTGTATTCAAGAAGGCATAGGGCTTTCCCGGTTTCCACCCTGAGACCTCATCGCCTTCCATCGGGAGGATCATCAGGTCCGCGACGTATTGAGAAACCCCTTCCTGGAAAGCCAGGAACCGGCCACTTAAATGCCATGAACCCGTGGCTATGTTGCGCAATGATGCGTTGTCGGTCAGGAGTTGTGGGGCACCGCTGCCATCAGCGCGGACCCAGTAAAGATTCCTCCGCGCATCCGTGACGCGACCCGAGACGAAAGTGATGCGCTGGTCGTCTGGGGTCCACGCAGGCGAATGGTTGATTTCGGCACCGAACGTGAGGGGGGTCAGCATGTCCCGCGCCAAGTCGTACACGGCGATGTCGGTGTGCCCGTCACCTATAGTTCCGATGACCATCGCCAGACGGGTACCATCCGTCGAGAATTGCGGATGACTCCAGATTGCGGTTGTGGCTCGAAGGGGAGTGGTTTTTCCGTCGCGTGTCATCCATTGGATCGGGAGGCCCGTGGACGAGGTCTGTTCAGGCAGGTAGACTGCCTTGCCATCTGCGGCAAGAGCGAACTGAGCAGCACCGGTGTTGGTATTGTTCGAAATGTTCTCGATGACCGGCCTTCCCGGGCCAGTTACCTCCAACGCCACTTGATCGAACGGCGCAGCAAACAGCGTCCCGTCGTGCACGTAGACCAGATGGCCGCTCGGCACGTATCTCCCGAAGCTGCCGCCACGCTGAAGGATCTTGCGAGGTCCGTTCGGCAGCGTTTGCACGACGATGTTGGCATCGGCGAAGTTGTTCGCGCGTTTGTGCGCGGTGTACAGGATGGCTCTCGCGCCTGGAAGCACCTGGGGCCATCGGTGCGTGTCTTCGTCGTCTGACAAGGTCGTCGCCGGTTGCGGCGTGCCGCCATCGGGCGACACACGCAATAGCGAATTCCGGGGCGAGGAGACAGAAGCTGCGATGTTGAACAGGATGTCACCGTCCTCGCCCCAAGCGGCTCCCCGGGGGTTTGGGGCGTCGCAGATCGGGACGGCAGCGCCTCCGGTGACCGCCACTTTTTTCAGCTTGCCTTCCGCGAAGAACCCAATCCACTGCCCGTCGGGCGAGAAAAAGGGTTGCGAGGCACCGACCGTGCCGGGAAGCGGGACGGCCTGCAACTGAGCGAGCCGCCGGATGTACAACTGCGTCGACCCATTTTTCTCGCCTCGAAACGCCAGCACCGACCCATCCGGCGAGAGCGCCAGGTCGGCCCCCCCGGTCCTCGAAATGACGACGTCCGTCCCTAACTCCGCGCTGAGTCGATGTGGCGACACAAGAGCGGGCGGGGACTGCCAAGGCGCCCAAGGCGAGATGGCGATCGACACCGCCAACGCGAGGACGCCGGCTCAAGGCTAACGCCATACTGAGCCATGAGAACGGCTTCGGCGCGATCGTCGGGCTCGTTGCTGCCGTGACCTCAGCGCCTTGCTCGGCGCCGACTTCAGCGATCTCCAGCCGCGCGTCGGCTGATATCGCTGAGTCGCTGTCGACGATCCTTGGCCAGGCACCGTCGGAGCAGCCGGCGAATCGAAGCAGGCGTGGACGCTGGGAGCGCCGACCACGCCGGGTCTTTCGTGATGACGAACGCCAGCGTGTCAGACACCTCATCGCCCGCGAACGCGCGGACGCCGGTCAACATCTCATAAAGCACACACCCGAACGCCCAGATGTCCGTGCGTTTGTCGATGGCCTGCCCGCGCGCCTGTTCAGGGCTCATGTAGGCCGCCGTGCCCAGGATGATCCACGCGTGCGTCATCGCCGGCGTGGTGATCGTCGGCGACTGTGAGACGTTCGGGGCGCCCCCGACGTGGTCCATCGCCTTCGCCAAGCCGAAGTCCAGCACTTTGACCGTGCCATCTGGGCGCAACTTGATATTGGCCGGCTTCAGATCGCGGTGGATGATGCCCTGCTCGTGCGCCGCTTCGAGCGCGTCCGCGATCTGTTTCGCGATCGGCAGTGCCTCGTCGACGGGGATCGCTCCGCGTGCGATGCGCTGTGACAGGTCCTCGCCCGGCACCAGCTCCATGACGAGGGCGTGGACGTCACCCGCCTGCTCGAGCCCGTGGATGATCGCGATGTTGGGATGATTCAACGACGCGAGGGTTTGGGCTTCGCGTGTGAACCGTGCGAGCCGTTCGGCGTCGCTCGCGAAGAGATCGGGCAGCACCTTGATGGCGACGTCGCGGTTTAGCCTGCGTATCGCGCGCGCGATAGACCTCGCCCATGCCGCCGGCACCGAGGGCGGAGAGGATCTCATACGGGCCGAGGCGGACGCCGGGCGTGAGGGCCAAGCGATCTTCGTGGATTATACGGGCCTCGTCACTTCGTCGGCACGAGGCGCTTCAGCTCTTCTGTCCAGTTCTGGACGACCTCGATGGTCGGCGGTGTTTGGTCGGGGCCGCTGCCTTCCTTGATCATGAGAAACCGCTTGCCGTCCGGCGACACATCGTACGTTTGAGAGTTGCTGATATCGCTTCTGCGGGTGTACGGGAGATCAATCAGCTTGATCGGCACGCCTGCTCTCCACGTGGGACCACGCTCCACAGGCACGCTCATGAGTGCGCCATCGGGTGCGAGGTAGAAGAGCTCTTGACTGTTCCGCGCCCAACGGGGCTCCGTGCCGCCAACGGTGGACACCTGGGTTTTCCCCTCGTTCACGTCCGGAAACGGCCGCACAAAAACCTGAAAGCGACCCGAGTCGTTGGACTCGTAAGCCAGCCATCGACCGTCGGGGGAGATGACTCCGTTACGGTCGACAAATGGCGATTGCACCAACGGTTGCACGCGGCGGTCTTTCTCCAAGGTGAGCATCATCAAGTCGGTTGCGGTTGAGGCTCGTACTCTCAGAGAACAGGACGCGTGTGCTGTCTGCCAACACCGCCGACGGGCGCTGAAAGATCGGGCCCTCCGACAGACGCTCCGCCTTGCCCGTCCCGTCAGCCGCTTGCCAGAAGAGAGACCCCCCGAGCCCACCAGCTTGGGAGCTGAACACGAGGCGACGTCCATCTGGCATCCACGTCGGCGCCTGGTCGACCCCCGGATCGGACGTGACCCGGATGAGCGTCTCGCGAGCCAAGTCCCAGACCCAGACATCGTTCTCCTGATCGCGGATGTCGAGCGCCACGCGCGTCCCGTCCGGTGACAGCCGCGGAGAAGCGTAGGGACGGGCTGGAGCGGCCTTGATGGCTTCTTCACGACCTTGGCGATCGACCCACACGAGCGTCCGCGCCGTCGCCCCAGCCCCACCCGCCACATACACCAACGTCCCGTCGCGCGCGATGTCGAACTCGGCCGTGCCGTTCGGCAGCGTCACGACATCCGACAGCATTGGAATCGGCGTGCCGGTCGCCTCCAAGCGCTCGAGGTTAAACGCGACGGCGCGCAGCGTGCCAGCCGCGACGTACACGAGATGGCCGCTCGGCACGTAGTACGCCTGGCTGCCGCCCCGCATCAGGATCTTTTGTGTACCGGTCGGCAAGTCGAGGACTGCCACCTGTGAGGCGTCGATGCCGCCCGTTGTCGCGGTGATCGTGAACAGAACGGCTTGGCTGCCTGGCAAGAACTGCGGCCAGAGGTGATCGCTTTCCCCACGCCCGCGGTTGGGTTTCGTGAGCACAGTCGGTTCACCGCCGGCCGACGACACGCGCTGGAGGCCGGTTGACGTCGCGCTCGTCGCAAAGATGATGCTGTCGTCATCACCCCAGGTGGCGCCCCGGCTTGCGCCATCGAGGCCGCACAGTACGAGAGCGGGTCCGCCACTGATGGCAACTTTTTTGAGCGTGATGGCGCTACCCGGCTCGACGAAGCCAATCCATTGCCCGTCCGGCGAAGAGAACGGAGCGCGCGGCGCCTGACCGAGTGCCGTGAGCGGAGTGAGCTCGAGCTGATTCCGTGCGCGCACGAAGAGCTGGGTGCCGGTGCTTGCTATCCCTTTATAGATGATGTGCGCCCCGTCCGGCGTGATCGCGAGGTCGCGACTTTGGGTGTCCACGGCCAATGTCCCCGTACCGGTTCGCGAAAGTGAGAAACGAGTCACGTGCGGGACGGCCGGGCGCGTCGCGAGCCACACGCCGGCGCCGACCGACGCACCGCCCACGATGAGGGCGGCCGCCGGCATCACGAGGCGGCGCCATAACGGCACTCGGGGCAGGACGCTCACCGGCTGGACGGGCGCCGTGGAGACAAGACTCGCCGACTCGTTCATCACGAACAACGCCGTGGAGATGTGCGCGACGCGCAACCGCCGATCCTTTGCTAAACACCGCTGCACCAACGTGCGAACAGGTGGCGCGACGTCCGCCGGCAGCGCATTCCAATCGGGCTCGCTCTTCAGCACTGTAGCAAGCGTGTCGGCGACGTCATCACCAGGGAAGGCCCGTTGAGCGGTCAGCATCTCGTACAGCACACACCCGAAGGCCCAGATGTCGCTCCGCTTGTCGGCGGGTTTGCCCTTCGCTTGCTCCGGCGCCATATAAGCCGCGGTGCCGAGGATCACGCCAACGCCGGTCATCATCGCGGGCGTGGTGATTGTCGGAGATGCCGTGACGTCGCCGTGGCCGGCCGTGATTCCCACGTCAGCGAGCTTTGCGAGGCCGAAGTCCAGGACCTTCACGACGCCGTCGGACGTGACCTTGATGTTGGCCGGCTTCAGATCGCGGTGAATGATGCCCTGCTCATGTGCGGCGTCGAGCGCCTGGGCGATCTGCTTCGCGACGAGCAGCGCCTCGTCGAGTGGCATCGCCCCCCGCGCGATCCGCTGTGACAGGTCCTCGCCCTCGACCAGTTCCATCACGAGGGCGCGCACCCCACCGGATTCTTCAAGGCCGTAGATCTGCGCGATGTGCGGATGGTTGAGTGCCGCCAGCGTCTGGGCTTCCCGGTTGAAACGCGCAAGCCGTTCAGTGTCGCTGGCGAACACGTCAGGCAGTACTTTGATCGCGACGTCGCGATTCAGCTTCGTGTCCCGTGCATGGAACACTTCGCCCATGCCGCCGGCACCGAGTCCGGCGACAATTTCATACGGGCCGAGGCGGGTGCCGGGGGTGAGGGCCAAACGAGGTGAATTATACGGGCAGAACGCGCTGCTCGCGGCAGAGGCAGCCTACTGGAGGTGAAGGCTGTCGGACACACAGTGACGGTCGTAGCAAACGCCGCGTTTGACAGCGTTATACCTGTCTACATAATATCTGTTCATGACAGGTATCAACACGCGTGTGGAGGCCGTGCGCCGTGTCACGGGAGGCGAACATGCCTGACCCTTCAACTCCGGCAAACGATGCGGCGATCAGGACTCGTTGGGCACACGAAGTACGCACACGGTTGTCGTCGCTACAGCTCTCGCCCACGCGCGAGGCGGAGATCGTCGACGAGCTCTCGCAGCATCTCGAAGATCGCTGGCGTGAGTTGATCGCAGAGGGTGTGTCTCCGGAAGAAGCCACGCGCCTGGCGCTCGCCGATTTCCGGAGCGGGAACGTCCTGGCGAATCATATGGCGCCGCTCCGGCAGGCGCAGTCGCCGCCGCCCATCACACCGAGAGCCCCTACGGGACACGTGTTCGCCGATCTCTGGCACGACCTTCGAAACGCCTGGCGATCCCTCGCTCGGAGTCCCTCCTTCACGATTCCCGTCGTCTTGTCGCTCGCGTTCGCCATCGGCTCGAACGTAGCGGCCTTCAGCATCGTCAACACGCTTGTCTTTCGGCCGCTGCCGGTACACGAACCACATCGCCTTTTTCACATCACCTACGTCAATGAGTCGCGCACGTCGGAAGGGGGCAACTACAGCTGGTTCGAGTATGTAAGAGATGGGACGCGAAGTCTGTCGGCAGCCTTCATCGCTCATCGCCGCAGCAACATGAAGGTGATTGTGGACGGTCAAGTCGAGGCGCTCAGCGGCCTGCAGGTGAGCGGTGATTACTTTTCGGGTTTGGGAATATCGCCACAAATCGGGCGGTTGATCGCGCCGGAGGACGAACGAGGCGCAACGCGTGGACAGGTTGCGGTGCTCAGCGATAGTTACTGGGCACGGCGATTCGCACGCGACCCGGGAGTTCTTGGGCGGACCATCCGAGTGGATGACGTGCCGCACCTCGTCATCGGCGTCACAAGGCGAGAATTCTTCGGCATCGAAGTCGGCAGACGGGTCGACGTCACAGTTCCGATCGACGGCTCCGAATACCGCACAGGATGGGCCTCGATGGCCCTGATCGTTCGACTGCCGCCGGACGGGTCCGCCTTTGCCGCCGGCGGCGAATTGACAACGTTGGTTCGCGAGTTTGCCAAGGG
Organism: Vicinamibacterales bacterium; assembly: GCA_963761975.1. Lineage (GTDB taxonomy): Bacteria > Acidobacteriota > Vicinamibacteria > Vicinamibacterales > JAMQPK01 > JAMQPK01. The sequence goes on along the minus strand of CAVXIR010000004.1, from coordinate 1,382,009 downwards.
TGCAGACGGCAGACTTCGCGACAGACTGCGGTCGCAGCGGGTTGAGTTGGTGCCGCTCGCCAATGGGTTGGCCACGCCCGGCACCGTCCGCGAGCGGTTTACGATGCCGGCGGTGATCGTGTCGGTCATGATCGGCATGCTGCTGCTGCTCGCCTCCACGAACTGGGCGATGCTTCTGCTGGCGAGAGCATCCGCTCGACAGCGTGAAGTGGCGGTTCGCCTCGCACTCGGATCCACTCGATTCCAGGTGGTCCGACAGACCATTGTCGAGAGCGTGTCGCTCGCGACCGTCGCTGCGGTTCTGGGATTCCTGGTGGCAACCTGGAGCGTCCGATACCTCCCAGGCAACGGCCTGCCTGCGGATCTACGCATTGAATCGGACTACCGCGTGTTCCTGTTTGCGCTGGCGCTCGCACTGCTCACGGGACTCCTCTTCTCAATCGCGCCTGTCTGGCTGACAAGGCGTGTCAACGCCGAGGATCTTCGTATGACCGGCCGCACCCAGAACCGGCATGGCGCTCGTCTCGGCAGTGTGTTCGTCGCGGCGCAGGTGGCGTTATCGCTGATGGTTGTCGTTGCGGCAGCGTTCTTCGGAGCCACGTTGAGAAACCTGCGCGGGCAGGAGATGGGCTTCTCGGGCAGTGGCGTGATCACGTTCTCACTGGACGCAGACGGCACGGGCTTGGAAGGCGAGCCGCTGACCGCGCTTCATCGACGCATTCTGGAACGGCTGAATGCGCTTCAGGGCGTGGAGCGCGCCACGCTTGCCACCGTTTCGCCGTTGAGCGGCAATGAGGACGGGAAAGGGATCGTTATCCCTGGGTTTGTGCCGCAGAGCGATGCCGATCTCATCGCGAACGTGAACACCGTCGGTCCAGACTACTTCGCCACGTTCGGGATTCCGATTCTTCGGGGTCGAGCTATCACGCAAAATGACGCGGAGACCTCGCCACACGTGGCCCTCATCAGTGAGAGTGCCGCGAACTACTATTTCGCCGGGCGGGATCCCATCGGAAACCGCATCGAGATCAGAGGCAGTACGACGCTGACCCCGGAAATTATCGGCGTGGTTCCCAACGTGATGTACGACGGCCTGAGGGAAGGCGCCGAGCGGATGTTCTACGTGCCATTCTTTCAGCGGCCGGCCGAGGGCGAATATGTCTTCGCGATCCGCACCCCAGCGGGTCAGGAGCCATTTGTTCTCCGTCAGATACCGGCAGCCGTCAACGCGATGGCTCCCAACATGCCAGTGCTGGGCTTGACACTGCTGACGCGTCAGATTGATGAGCGCACCGCGAACGAACGCCTGCTTGCGACGATATCCGGTCTGTTGGGCAGTCTGGCGCTGATCCTGGCAGGTATCGGCATTTACGGCATCGTCGTGTACACCGTGGCGCGAAGGACGGCGGAGCTTGGGCTGCGCATTGCGCTCGGTGCGAATCACCGCCATGTGCTTTGGTCTGTGGCACGGGGTACCATTGCCGTCATCGTGACCGGTGTCCGGACTCGGCATTGTTCTGGCGCTTGGGGCGAGCGACATGCTCACCAGCATGCTGTTCGGCCTTCCGCCCCGCGATCCGCGCGTGTATGCGACTGCGGCTGCGGTGCTGTTTATCACCGGCGTCGTTGCGGCACTTCCGCCAGTGCTCCGTGCGTTTCGGATTCATCCGGTCGTCGCACTGAGGTACGACTGAGTCAGCGCGTGCCGACTGTTCTCAGCAGGAATGCGGTCATCGCGCTGACCGCAGCGAACTGACCAATCCAGAACAGAAAGGACCACTTCAAGACGGTGGCAAACTCTTTCGCCATCTCAACGCGCAGGGCTGCGAATTCTTTTGCCATGTCGACCCGCAGGTGCCCCATTTCTTCGGAGAGCCGGCGTTCGAATCGTTCGCCCGTTATAGCAAGCACATCTTCCTTCCACTTCAGGCCGCTATTGTCGATGACGATTTGAAGCTCAGCCATCGCATCGTTGCCGAGCCTTTCTCTGAGCGCTCGAGCCACTGACATGGAACTGACAACCTTTCTTGACCCGACGACGACGATGCCATCGTCCACGAACGTCGTCAAGCCGAAAGGCGTGCCAGCGCAAGCGGGCCTTCCACTCTTCGCGGCCGATCTTCGCCAGGCACCCGAGTGGTTCCGGCAGTTGCGACAAACCCGCCAGATCGGTTGCTGTTATGCTGACGACCAGGCGCCCGCGTTCCTCCTGAATGTCCCAATCGTCGAGGCTTTCGACGCGGTGCTGTTTGTGGAGAAAACGGCGGCCGCTCGTAAGAATCCGGCACGCTGAACTATTGTGTGCCGATGGTTCTCAGCAGGAACGTCATCATCGCGCTGACCGCGGCGAACTGACCGATCCAGAAGAGGAACGACCACTTCATAAGGCTGGCGCGGGTTTCTGCGAATTCTCTCGCCATCTCCACGCGCACCGAAGCGAGCTCTTTCGCGATGTCTACCCGCAGCGCTCCAATTTCCTGCGCGAGCCGCGCTTCGAATCGCTCGCCGGTTATCGCAAGCACGTCATCCTTCCATTGCCCGCCTCTATCGTCGATGACGATATGAAGGCCGTCCATCCCCTCGTTGCCGAGTCTCTCTCTGAGTGCACGGACCGACATGGAAAACGCATCCTTCTCTGACCCATCGACGACGATGTCATCGTCTGGAGACGCCGTCAAGCCGAAAGGCATGCCAGTGTCTTGTGAGCCCTAACGGCCAGCCTTCGCGCACATAGAGGTATGGAGGGCTGAATACGCTCGAGCATCAGGTTCGTCACCTGAGTGTCACACTGCCCGCGAGGGATTCCGAATTTCCCGTCACTCAACAGCCGCGTGCTCGAAAGCGCAACTGGATTCAACGGCATCCGGCCGTTGGCCAAAGTAGCCACAGCTACTGGTACGTGGGTTGCACAACGGCTATCATCTCGACGGGAACGGCACGAAATGTCCCCAATCGAGTGCAATCGCGACCCAGCTACGAGCGATCGGCTACGAGCTACCGGCTACCAGCTAGTCAGGGGCACTGATGAGACTTCTGCTTGCACTTCTTGCGGCCGTCCTGGTGACAGCCTGCGCGACCAACCCGGTGACGGGCAAGCGCGAGTTGTCGTTCATGAGCGAAGAGCAGGAGATCAACCTCGGGCGCGAGCTCGACGCGCAGGTGCGACAAGAGATGGGCCTGTACGAAGACGATGCAATGCAGCGCTACGTGCAGGAGCTCGGCATGGGCCTGGCCAAGCGATCGCAGCGGCCAAATCTGCCCTGGAGTTTTGCGATTGTCGACTCGCCGGCCGTCAACGCGTTTGCGCTCCCTGGCGGTTTTATCTACATCACGCGCGGTATCTTGCCGTATCTCGACAACGAAGCGCAGCTCGTGGGCGTGCTGGGCCACGAGATTGGGCATGTCACGGCGCGCCATTCGGCTCAGCAGTACACGCGGGGCATGGGCGCGTCGCTTGGCGTGCTCGTCGGCAGCATCTTTGTGCCACAGGTGCGGCCGTTTGCCGATCTCGCCCAAAGCGGCGTCGGCATTCTGTTCCTCAAGTTTGGACGCGACGACGAGCTGCAGGCCGATGCGCTGGGCGCAGAGTACACAGCCGGTGGCGGATGGGATCCGGACGAGGTGCCCGCATTTCTGACGACGCTCGCGCGAATTGCCGAGGTCACCGATCGCAACGGTGTGCCGAACTGGCTGGCCACGCATCCGCAGCCCGACAATCGCGCCCAGCGCGTGGGCGAGACGGTCAGCAAAGTGCGTGCGACCGGCGGTGAAGGTGGGACGTGGACGGTCGATCGCGACGGCTATCTCGCGCGCATCGACGGCATGGTGTTCGGCGATAACCCCGAAGAGGGTGTCGTGCGCGGCAATCTGTTCCTCCATCCGCCACTGAAGTTTGCCGTCGAGTTTCCTGAAGGGTGGGAAATCACCAACAGCGAAGAGCAGGTGGTGGCGCAAGAGCCGGGCAACAAGGTGTTCATGGTGCTGCGCACGATCGAGCCGAGGATGGGACGCTCGCTCGGCGATACGGCGCAGCGCCACATGCGCGAATCGGGCTACAAGGCGATCGATTCGACGCTGACGAACGTCGACGGTCTCGAGGCTGTTGTGGGCACCTACGAAGGGAACGCCTCGGGCATCGGCAAGGTGATGGCGCGCGGCGCGCACTTCGTTTCGGGGCGCAATACGTATTTCATCGGCGGCATTGCCTCGCCCGATTTTTATCCGCGCGTGTCAGGCCTCTTCGACCAGACGATTCAGTCGTTCCGGCAGCTCAGCCAGGACGAAGCCGACGCCATCGAGCCGAACCTCATCGATCTCTACACCGCACGCGCGGGCGATACGTGGCAGTCGATCGCGCAGCGCGCAGGCAAGGGCCTTGTCACCGCATCGACGCTGGCCATCATGAACGATCACGCCATCGACGAGCAGCCGAAGCCGGGCGAACGGATCAAGATCGTGGTCGCTGGATCCTGACCTCCGTAGGGCTGAGGGCTCAGGGCTGAGAGCTGAGAGCCGAGAGACGTAACCTGTCCGACGCGCAATGTCTGCATCGCTCATCAATGCTGACGCTCGCCGCTCTGTCCCCATTGGAGGAGTAGCCCGGAGGGTGTCGGATGACCAACGGGGAAGTGAGCAACCGTTTGCTGATCGCGTCCAAGTGTGGTCCAGAATCACGCTGGTGGCGGCCCGCGTCCGTTTCGTCAGAAGCGCACGACCGGCCCGACGCTGAGTTCGATCTGTTGCATCAGTGATCCAGTCAGGACCACAAGACAGCCGCCGACTCCGACCGTGCCACACGCCCATGGGCCAACTTCTGGATCAACCAGGATTGGCAGCCATTTCGCCTCGGCGCGTATCGCGAACCTGGAGCCCAGAAATTGTTTCAATCCGGCGCCGAAGCCGAACGAGAAACGCGTGAAGCTATCGTGCGCGGCGACGACCTGCGTAGCACCGACGCTGCCCGTCACAAACGATCGGAGCCCTCTTACTTCGGGGATGACGAAGTCACGCGTGAAGTCGGCGTGAAACTGGTTCAACATGACGTCTCCGAGCGACGCGCCGAGGAGACCCAATGGCGCGTCGAACCGCAGCGTCGACGTCGACCGCGTCCATCGGAACTCAATCAAGGAGAAGTCATCGAAACGGACACCGGCAGACAGACCATAGCTCGAAGCGTCTTTCCAGGTGGCCTGAATCTGCGACTGCTGCTCCGGCCGCACGTCGAAGGTCCCTCCAAACCTGGCGCCGACAAACGGCGTCACCTCGAACGAGTCGAGCTGGACATACTGCGCACGCGCGGGTGTCGCGAGCGCCAGTAGCGCTTGAAGCGTCAGGCAGGCGGTCGGTCCTTTCGACCGCAGGCCATGGAGGAATCCGAACTTCATGTTGCGAGGTTACACCGTCCGCCCGGTCTGAGTGACGGTCGATCCGAACGAACGCACAGAAGCTCGACGCCTGATGCGTATAATCCAAGCATCGCAATCCTGACAAATGACACCTGAACGGTGGCGGCAAGTAGAGGAGATCCTTCACGCAGCGCTTGCGCGCAACGAGAGCGAACGCAGGGCCTTTCTCGTTCACACGTGCGCCGGCGACGAGGCGCTGCGGCGGGAGGTGGAGTCGCTGCTGGCACAGCAGGCGTCGGCGGGTGGTTTTCTCGATGGTCCGGCTGTGGCCGCCGCGTCGCCGCCGGTCAGCGACGCCGGGACCTCATTGACCGGCCGGCGCCTCGGCGCCTACCTGGTGCACGAGCGCATCGGTGTTGGCGGGATGGGGGAGGTCTTTCGCGCACGCGACACCAGATTAGGTCGCGACGTGGCCATCAAGATCCTGCCGCGACTCTTCACCAGCGATCCCGATCGGCTGGCCCGGTTCGAACGCGAAGCGCGCGTGCTCGCGTCGCTGATCATCCCAACATCGGCGCGATCTACGGATTGGAGGATGCGGATGGAGTGCGGGCGTTGGTGCTCGAGCTGGTACAAGGCGACACGCTGAACGACCGCATCGCGCACGGACCTCTACCGATCGACGACACGCTGACCATTGCGCGGCAAATCGCGCAGGCGCTCGAGGCGGCGCACGAGAAGGGGGTCGTTCACCGGGATCTCAAACCGGCGAACATCAAGATCACGCCGGATGGCGTTGTGAAGGTGCTGGACTTCGGGCTCGCGCGAATCATCAGTGCTACTGACGGCCGTACGTCTGACAGCCGGAGCCCGACGATCACGATCGAGGGAACGCGCGAGGGCCTCGTGATGGGCACGGCGGCCTACATGAGCCCCGAACAGGCGCGCGGCCAGTCGGTCGACAAGCGTACCGACATCTGGGCGTTCGCCTGCGTCCTGTACGAGTTGCTCACGGCCCGGCCGGCGTTTGCCGCCGAGACCGTGTCGGACACCATCGCCGCCCTTCCCGAACGCGAGCCCAACTGGTCGGCGCTGCCCGCGGCGACACCGGCTTCCATTCATCGTCTCCTCCGCCGTTGCCTGCGCAAGGATGTCAAGGGGCGGCTACGCGACATCTCTGACGCGCAAATCGAAATCGAAGATGCGGTGAGCGGTACGACGACGGTTGAACCATCTCGCAATGATGCGACGCGGCGGCGGGAATGGGTTCCGTGGTCCGTCGCGGGCGCGTTGGCCGTCGCGTTGTTGGCCGTTGCTCCTTACCTGGTCCGGACGTCCGGCGTCGAACGATGCGGCGCCGGTATTCTCGCGCATGGTGCGGCTGACGACCGGTCCCGCCCAGGAGATGGGTCCGGTGATTTCGCCGGATGGGAAGTGGGTGGCATACCTGTCGAACGCGAGTGGCACCTCTGACGTGTGGGTGAAATTCCTCAGTGGAGGAGAACCCGCGAATCTGACGGCGTCAGCTGGCCTCGACATCACGACCGGCACCGGCATCAGCGGCCTGGAGATTTCGGCGGATGGCACACGCATCGCAGTCATGGCAAAACTACGCGGTGCGAAAGGGTCATTCGCCACATGGGAGATTCCCGCGCCGCTGCCGGGACCGCCACGCAGACTGCTTGACGGAGGCCTCTACGGTGTTCGCTGGTCGACAGATGGTCGACAAATCGCGTTCATTCACGCGGGCGCAACCGCCGGTGACGCGCTCTGGGTCGCGGATGGCGATGGCACGAAGCGAAGTGAGATCATCAAGGCGCAACCCGGCATGCACGTGCATTGGCCGGCGTGGTCGCGCGACGGCTTCATCTACTTCATTCGCACGTTCACGCCCGTTGGCAACCTGGATCAGGCAGATATCTATCGGATCAATTCCCGCGGCGGCACGATGGAACCGGTTGTCGCGACAGCCCGGCGCGCGATGTTCCCGTTGCCGACAGCGGATGCCGGTGGCCTCATCTATGCCGCCAATCCAACGACTGCCGATTTGAGCTTGTGGTGGCGTCCGCCGGCAGGCGGCGAACCGCGTCGATTGACGTTCGGGATCGGGGAATTCGCTGAACCGCGCATGTCGGCGGATGGACGCATCGTCGTGTGCACACTGTACGAGCCGCGCCAGTCGCTCAATCGCGTCTCAGTAACGTCATCAGTCGCGCAAATCGAGCCGATCACTGACGGGTACAACGGCGATCTCGATCCGAACGTCTCACCCGTCGATGATCGGCTGGTGTTCAACTCATCGCGCGCGGGCAATCGCAATCTCTGGACGATGCGTCTCGATGGTACGGACCCGCGTCCCTTGACGTTTGGACCATCGAATGACGATCGTCCGATGTTTTCGCCAGACGGCCTCCAGGTCGCCTTCGTTTCCGATCGGGATGGTCAACGGGGCATCTGGTTGGTCGGCAGGGACGGGGGATCACTACGCAAACTCATCAACGCTGAGACCCTTGGAGCCCTCAGTTGGTCACCCGACAGTAGCCGAATCGTGTATGCGGCCGGCACCAGCGATTGGCCGGGGCTTTGGACGGTTTCGGTCGCGGATGGAAGCCGCGCACGTCTTCTCACGCCGGGCGCGGCCTCCGAGCCCGCGTGGAGTCCAACACGCGACATGATCGCCTATATGTCGCCGTCAACCAGTGGTCCCACGTTCACCAAGCTGGCGCTTCTCGACGGCACGGGAAAGGCGGTGTACACAACGCTTCCACCGCCCCCGTCGGATCTCAGCTCGGGCTTCGGGGCTGGCACACCGGCTTGGGCTCCCGATGGCCGGCGTCTGGCGGTCGTCACCAACCCCGTCAGCGAACCGGCGGCGATCTGGATCGTCGATCCTGATGCTCGAGCGCCTTACAGGAAGTTGTTGGAATTGCCCGCGGGACCGCGCATTCGAGGCGTCACCTGGACGCGCGACGGCTCGACGTTGATTATCGGCAAGCACGATACCACCAGCGATATCGTTCTGCTGGACCAGACGCGCTGATTGCCATAGGGCTCAGGGCTCAGGGCTGAGGGCTAAGGGCTGAGGGAAACCGTCATGCGAAGAGTCTCTTACGGCTTGTCTCTCCTGTTCCTGTTTCTGCTCTGCTCAACTGCGGGTGGCCAGAATACGAGGCCTGCACCGGACGAGCGCTATACGGTTGCATTCGCGAGCGTCGCACCGCTCAATACGGACATCTTCATCGCCTCAGGGGACGGTAGCGACGCCAGGCCCTTACTCGCACACACGGATCTTGACTACAACGCGTCGTTTTCGCCAGATGGGCGCGCAATGATTTTTACGTCAACGCGGAACGGGTCGGCGGATATCTACCGCGTTGATATTGACGGCGGAAGTCTTCAGCGGCTGACCGACGATCCGGCGTTCGACGATCAAGGTGTCCTTTCACCGGACGGCAGATCGCTGGCGTTCGTCTCGAGCCGAAGTGGTCAGGCGGACATCTGGATTCTCGAACTGGCGACTGGCGCGCTCCGAAATCTGACGAACCATCCAGGGGGAGACTTCCGTCCGTCCTGGTCGCCGGACGGTCAGTGGATCGCGTTCTCGTCCGACCGCGATTCCAAGAAACTGAAGGTCTTTTTCGCTACTCTGCAAACAACCGACATATACCTTGTTCGGACCGATAGTTCAGGACTGCGACGTGTCACAGGGCGCGATGCAGTTGCCGGAGGTCCGGCGTGGTCGGCAGATGGGAAGCGGGTCCTCTACCACGAGGCCGAGATCAGTATTCTCGGCCCGGAGCGCGGACCATCACAGATTGTCAGCATCGACCTCGCGACGAACGACCGACAGGTCCTGACCGAGGGCGGCGGAGAGAAATGGTCGCCGCGATGGATCGCAGGTGATCGCGTCGCGTATGTCAGTCGTGGTCCGGAAGGCGGAGTCGAGTTCGTGGGAGGCACCAAGGGAGCGCGCGGAGACATGCGAAGTCCCGCCTGGTCCGCGGACGGCCGTCGCATGGTGTTTCATCGCGAGGTCGATAGCCGTTGGCCGCCCGTTCGCCCGGGGCCGAGTCGCGAGCCGTCATTCCGGCTCGTGCGCACCGGCATCTTCCCGTCCTATTCGCCGACCGGCGATCGACTGGTGGTGAATGACGAGAGATTCGGGCGCCTCCGCAACAGCATTCTGGTGATGAATGCCGACGGATCGCAACGTTCCATTCTGTTCGGTGACCCTGAGCGGAGCGCGCTCGCTCCAGCCTGGTCGCCTCGAGGAGACCGGATTGCCAGCGGTGTCGGGCGTTTCTTCCAGGGCCTGCTCGGTCCCTCGACCGCGGACATCGCCGTGATGAGTGTCGACGGCAAGGATGTCCGCATCCTCACCGATGGTTCGGCCAACCATGGTTTTCCGAGCTGGTCTCCTGATGGACGACAACTCGTCTCCCGCCTCGCCGGGAAAGAGCGGAACGGGCTCGTCATCGCCGACGTGGCGACCGGCGCCCTGAAGACGCTGACCACCGGCGTCGCGCACGACAACTTTCCCTCCTGGTCACCACAGGGCGATCGCATTGCCTTTACGAGCGATCGGGATGGCGACTACGAGATTTACACGATCCGGCCCGACGGCACGGACCTGCGGCGACTGACGAACTCGCCGGGAAATGACGCGCACAGCTCGTGGTCACCTGACGGAGAATGGATCGTGTTCGCCAGCGTGCGAGGCGGCTTCAAGGATGAAATGGCGCTGACCCCATTGAATCCGCAGCCGAGCGGCGACTTGTACGTCATGCGCCCCGACGGGTCGGACGTGCGGCCGCTCACGGACGATCAGTTCGAGGACGGGACGCCAAGTTGGCTCCCAATGTCACGCCAACGATGACCTCGACGCGCTCCGGTGTCAGGGCCTCGGACCGCGCCACCGTGCGCGCGAGTGAGGGCCAATTCCATACTGCTCCTTCTCGATCTCGAGGGAATCGCTGGGATCTCTTGGGACAAGACCCGCGGCTCTAGCCTCCTCACGATCGGCCATCTCGAGCGTCTTCTTGCGTCGGTTTCGAATGAACGCTTACGACGCACGCAGGATCATCGCGGAGTTGACATCGTGGGCACGCCTCACAGGGATCCACGCCGCAAGCAACGCGGTGCCCACAAGCGCGGCGCTCGCAAGCATCAGCAGGAGCGGATCCCCGGGCGACACACCGAAGAAGAGCGCTGAGATCAAGTGCGACAGCCAGATCGACAGCGAAATCCCGAACGCGAGGCCGAACGCGATCGGTGCGACGATGCGTCCCAGGACGGTGCGCATGACATCGCGTCGCGACGCCCCAACCGCGACGCGAACTGCGATCTCGCGGCGTCGCCGGGCTACCGAATAACTTGTGATCCCGAAGAGACCCGCCGCCGCGAGGAACACCGCCATCGCGCCGAACAGGCCGGATAGCTCGGCGAGTATTCGCTCCTGCCTAATCGACTCCATCACCTGGCTCGCCAACGTTCGCGTGGTGACGGTTAATCTAGGGTCCACCCCGGTGATCGCCGTCGTCACGTCCTTGGCCAACGCCGCGACTGGAACGGTCTTCCCGCGAACGTTGATCACGATAAAAGCATTCATTGCCACGGGATAGTCGTACTGAGCAAGCGGGAGGTAGACCGTCGGCGGCGGCGACTCTCGCAACGATTGGTAGACGGCGTTCTCGACGACGCCCACAATGTCCCGTCTGGGCAGCGCGTACTCTCCCTTGACGCCGAGCGCGAGTTCCACCATTTCACCCACGCCTACGCGGCCTGCGAAGTAGCGGTCAATGAACGCCCGATTCACAATCATCACCGGCGCTGAGGCGGCGGTGTCGCCCTGGTTGAAGTCGCGGCCAGCGACGACATCGAGCCCGTAGGTGGCAAACCATCCGGGTGTGACGAAAAGCGACCTGGCTTCGCCAGCCGAAGCCGCCGGCGTCCCCGCCGCCCTCGCGGGTGTCACGACGATCGGCGCGTTTGAAAAACTCACGGGCGTCATCGTCGATGCCGCCGACTGGGCGACGCCCGGCAACTGTACGCACAATCTCCGCGAGACGCTCATAGAGTGCCCCTCGTTGCTCGGGAGGGACGTTTGCCTGCGCCGTCGCCAGCAGCACGGCATCTCGATCGAATCCCAGGGGTACCGACGTCAAGCGCACAAACGTCTCGACGAACAGGCTGGCTGCGACGACCAGAGTCAGGGACAGTGCAATCTGTGTTGCCAACAACGCGTCCGGAGCTCGAGTTCGCCGCGAGCTTGTAGTGCCGTACGCGACATTACTCAGCGCACTACCAGGAGCGACGGTGTTGACTCTCAGTGCCGCCGCCGTCCCGCAGACGAGCGTCGTGATCACTCCAAGCATCGACGTGAGGGCGAGCACGCGCCAGTCGAGTGAGAGCGCCAGCGTCACTGGAGAGTTCGGCGTCGAAAGCTGCGCCACCAGCGCCTGCGCCGCCCAGCGGGCCACGAGCAAGCCGATTGCTAATCCAGCGCAGGTGAGCAGCGCTGATTCCAGGAGGAGCTGTCGGGCGACTCGCCATCGCGAACCACCGAGCGCCAAGCGCACGCCGAGCTCCTGTTCCCGCGCGGTCGCCTGAGCGAGGAGCAGATTGGCCACGTTGACGCACGCGAGCAACAGCACGACTCCGACCACGACCATCAGCACATTGAGTGGTCGCCGATAGAGTTGGCGCACGCGGGAAAGCCCGGTCGCTGCGGAGACGAGTCCGATGGGCTCGCGCAGCAGCGTCTCGCGCAGTTGCGGGAATCCTGCCGGGAGTGAGGCCTCGCGCAACTGCGGCTGTAGTCCGCGCAAGATGGCGCTGCCGCTTTCGAGCGATTGATCGGACCGCAGCCTGACGCCGATCCGCAACCACATGTTCATCCCATCGAACGGTGGTCGGAGATTGGACTGTGCGCCACGGACTAGCGCTTCGGCCGAGAGCGGGAGGATGAGATCGGCCGCTTGTCCGATTTCGAGCCCGTCAAAGCCCGGTGGCGTGACGCCGACCACGGCAAACGGAGTCTCGTGGACGAGAATCGTGCGTCCAAGGACGTCAGCAACACCGCCAAACTGCCGTCGCCAATAGCCGTGGGTGATGACAACGACCGGCGGCGCTCCGTCACGGTCATCAGTCTGCTCGAGGGGGCGTCCCAGGCTGACAGGCAGTCGCAATGCCGCGAAGAAACCTCCGTTGACGAAGACGCCGTCGAGGGGTTGCACGGTGTCATCGCGAGAGGCGGAGACCCGCACCGGCGACCACGCCATGACACCGTCGAACTGTGCGTGATACTGCGCGAACGCTCTCCAGAATGCGTAGCTCCAGCGCGAACCGGCGACGCGTGTCGTTTCGTGGTCGCCGAGCGAGAGCGCGGCGAGCCTGTCCGGGGCAGGTACGGGCAGTGAGCGGAGCACGAGTGCATCGACGATCGAAAAGACTGCGGTGTTGGCGCCTATGCCGACGGCCAGCGACGCGACCGCGAGGATGGTGACCGCGCGGCTCCGACGGAGCTGCCGCGCGCCATAGACGACGTCGCTCAGGAGGTTCTCAAGCCACGGCAGCGTCGTGACCGCGCGGGTGAGTTCGACGGTGCGAGTCCGATTTCCGAACGCGCGCTCGGCGCGGCTGCGAGCTTCGAGCTCCGAAAAGCCCTGGTCGCGAAACTCTTCCGCCAAAAGGTCGAGGTGCAGGTCCACTTCCTCGCGTACGGCCCGATCGCCGAATCTGGAGAAGACTCCGCGAAGACGCCGCCCGCATTGCTTCAGCCAAGTCATGTCACGCTTCCCTGAGGACGGTCGCGATCGCTTGTGCGATCGACTCCCACCGTGATGTCTCGCTCGCGAGCGCTCGTTGCCCCTTTCTTGTCAGGCGGTAGTACTTGGCGCGTCGGTTGTTCTCCGTTGTGTCCCAATAGGCTTCGATGAGGTCGTCGAGCTCCATTCGATGGAGCGCGGGGTATAGCGACCCTTGCTCGACCTTCAAGACCGCTTTCGAGATCTGTCCGATACGTTTCGCGATGCCGAAGCCATGGTTCGGACCAGTCGAGAGCGTTCGCAGAATCAGCAGGGGCAACGTCCCTTGGATAAGCTCGCCTCGTGTCTCTCCCATAGATGCTTGACACGAGCGTACGAGTCCTCGTCACTTCTGTCAAGCATCTAGATGAGATGGGCAGGAGGCGTGCAGCCGATGTGGCGCGCCGACGGCAGGTTTCTACAGCCGAACGCCCATCAGCACTGAGAACGCGTTTGTCTTCACTTCTGCCGGCTGAGGATCGACGGCGACATTCCGCACGCCGCGAGTGAGGCGGGCGTCGACCAGCCAGCGTTTGTGCTGCAGGCCGCCGCCCACAATGAAGAGAAGATTCTGCCGGTTGATTTCGTCGGCGATGTCGGTGACCCGTCCCGGGTCGGCCACTTCGCGAATCACCGCATTGCGACGGAAGCCGAACGCCGGCCCGCCTATCAAGTACAGCGACGTTCGCTCATGCGTCTGCTTCGCCACGTGGAGCAGGATTGGCACTTCCAGGTAGCGAACCAGAATCACCCGATCGGCGGGTGCCTCCTGCGCTCCGGAGGCGGTGTTGATGGGCGGCGCGTTCCTGTCGCGAATCCGGTGTCCTTTTGCGGCAAACAGCACTTCGGGCTGAAACGACACCGGCCCAGGCAGGTTGATCGTCAGAAATCCACCGAAGTTCATCGTCGGCTCGGCGGCGACACGGACATCCGTGGGATCGAACGTCTCGATGCTCGTCAGCGACGTGAACGACGGCCCGAATCGCACGCCGTATTCGATCGAGAGCCTCGGCGCGCCTGTCACAGGGGCGGCCGCGTCAGGCACCGGCGCGGGCGGTGGAGTTTGCGGAGGCGCTTGAGCTCGAGCAGGAACCACGCTGACGAAGATGAGCAGCGCAGCGCAGATGCTGAACGGGGTCGACGTCATGTTGTCCCGCGATCTTACAACGCGCAGACGTATAATCCGGCACTCATGAATTCACGTCGTCAGTCTACAGTTCTCAGTTGTCAGTTTTTATTCGCCGCTCTGTTGCTGGTTGCGATGGTGCCAGCGCCGTCGAGTGCGGCAACACTTCTGCAGTGCGGACGCCTCGTCGACGTGCGGGCAGGCAGCGTGCTCACCAACATGACGATCGTCGTTGACGCAGGGACGATCGCTCGCGTCGAGCAAGGTCTGACTTCCGGCGGCGCCGGCGACACCGTCGTCGATCTCCGCGCGCACACGTGCATGCCGGGATTGATCGACATGCACGTGCACCTCACGCACGAGTACACCGAGCACTCGCAGGTCGAGCGCTTCACCTTGAATGCCGCTGATGACGCCTACCGGAGTGTCGGCTTCGCCGAGAAAACACTGCTGGCGGGGTTTACGACCGTCCGCGATCTCGGAGGTCAGGTGAACATCGCGCTTCGCAATGCGATCAACGCGGGACAGATCAGAGGTCCACGCGTCTTCACGTCTGGCCGCAGCATCGCGACAACCGGCGGGCACGCCGATCCGACCAACGGCATGCGGGACGATCTCATGAAACACCCGTCACCGGAAGAAGGGGTCGTCAACAACGTCGACGAAGCGCGCCGGGCCGTCCGGCAGCGGTACAAAGACGGCGCCGACGCCATCAAAATCACCGCAACTGGCGGCGTGCTCAGCGTCGCCTCGAGCGGGCAGAACGCGCAGTTCACCGAAGACGAGATCCGAGCCATTGTGGATCTTTCCAAGGACTACGGCTTCAAGGTTGCCGCGCACGCGCACGGCGTCGAAGGCATGAAGCGGGCGATTCGTGCGGGCGTGGCGTCGATCGAACACGGCACCTACATGGATGACGAGGCCATGACGCTGATGAAGCAGCGCGGGACGTATTACGTGCCGACGATCATCGCGGGCAAGTGGGTCGAAGAGAAGTCGCGCATTCCCGGCTTCTTTCCGGAGATCGTGCGAAAGAAGGCGGCGGAAATCGGACCGCTGATCCAGGAAACCTTCGCTCGTGCGCACAAGGCCGGAGTCAAGATTGCGTTCGGCACCGATTCGGGCGTGTCTGCCCACGGCGATAACTGCCGCGAGTTCGGCTACATGGTGCAGGCGGGTATGCCCGCGCTGGCGGCGATTCGATCGGCCACGCTCGACGCGGCGACGCTGCTGGGGCAGGAGAGCCGGCTGGGCACGATCGAAACGGGGAAGCTGTCTGACGTTGTCGCTGTTCCTGGCGATCCGACGAAAGACATCACGGCGATGATTCGGGTGAGCTTCGTGATGAAGAACGGCGTCATCTACAAGCGTCCGTAACGCGCTGGTCGTCGATTTACCTTGTATCTCGGCAGCCAGATCATATAATCCGCGACTCCCCAGGCCGTATTTCTCGGCAAGGGCCCCCTTACAGTGTCTCGACCACAATCGTCTAGGAGGACGCATGGCATCCAGAAACGCGGAGACCGCCAGGAAAGTGTACGAATGGTTCAACAGTCGCGACTTCGATGCGACCGCAAATGTCTGTTCTGAAGCCGTCGTTTGGGACGATCGCGCGACCGGCGCGACGTTCAAGGGACGCAGCGGGGTTAAGGAGTTCCTGCAGGGATGGGTGAACGCGTTCTCGAATGCCGAGTGTGCCGATCTCCAGATCACCGATGCGAATGATGTCGTTGTCACCGAGTTCGTCGGGCGCGGCGTGAACGACGGTCCGCTCGGAGTGTTGCCAGCGAGTGGAAAGCAGCTGAACCTCCGCTTCTGCGAGGTCCTGAGATTTGACCAGCAAGGGCAGATCGTTTCGGGAACGATCTACTACGACCAGCTTTCGATGATGGCGCAACTTGGCCAGGCTGAGTCAGTGGGAGCCGCGGCGAGGTAAGCCAGCATGAGGCCACGTCCCGGGCGCAGCCGCCGAGGGCGCGCCTGGGGCACGTGGCTACTCACCAATTCGCGGCAGGCCGGGCGTGATACGAAGCGCGTTCTGGTGGTACACCTTCCGGAGCACCGCGTCGGACAGGCCCATGCCATACAGCTTCCAGAAGGCGTGGTAGTTGCGATAGTAGTCGAAGTACTCGTCTCTGGTCTCGAGCACGCGCCAGTAGTACGGGAATTCCGTGGGCTCGTAGGTGTCCTTGCCGAACAGGATCCGATCCTGATACTTCACGAAAAAATCATGCGCGCCGCGCGGCTGCCGTCCAAGGTCGTACAGGATTGCGGCCAGCTCGATGACCACGTTCGGGTTGGCGTCGAGCAGCCTGGCGGCGCGGTTCAGATCGTTCGCGTGCCAGCCGAAGTGCGCCGAGATGAAGCGCGTCTTCGGGTGCTTCTTGAACAGGTCGTCGCGTTCCGTGGCGAGCTCCTCGAACGAGACGGGCACCAGGTACCGCCGTCGATTGGCGAACAGGGCGAGCTCGAGCCATCGCTCGTTGTGCATGTCGAGCGGCTTGAAGAACTCCGAAGGTTCCGCCGTATGGATGATGACCGGAATGTTCAGCAGCGCCGCCGCATCCCAGATCGGCGAAAGCTCCGGATCGTTGATCTTCAGCCGGGTGCCATCCGCCTTCTTGGTGTCCATGCCGGTCTCTTTGAAAATTTTGAAGCCGATGGCCCCGTTCTTCACGTCGGATTCGAGCTGCGCCGCGGCCTTCCGCCCGTAACCGGGTGAGACGTCGAGAAACCGGTTCAGCCCGTTGGCAAACACCGTGAACCGGCTCGCGTACGGCGTGCTCCTGATGTAGTCGACTTTCTGCTTGACCGCGTCTCCGAATCCACCGCTCAGATTGTTCAAGACACGGATATTCAGCGCGTCCATCTGTGCGATCAGGGACGCGAGTGTTGCGGCCGACGGGCCGGTGTGGCTGTGGATGTCGACGACGGGAAACTTCGCCCGAGGAACGGGATGCTGCTCCACCACCAGGGACGAAGCCGGCCGGTAATCGACGATCGATGGCGGCGGAAACTCCGGCGCCTGACACGCGCCGACGCGCACGAGTGTGGTGCCCTGAGGGCACTCTTCTCCGGGCTTCATCGTCGCTCCGCGTCCACGACCCTGACCGCCGCGACTCTGTTGCGCCACGACAGCCGCACCCAGCAGAATCGCGGTGACTGAGAGCAGAAGAGCGCGGGGCATGAATGTCGAACCTCCTGCCTTCGAACTATAGACCAGCGACCTTAAACGGCGCCTGTATAATCCTCGAACCCTACCAAGATGCCCAGGGGTTTGGATGAGGGCGCATCGCATGCCACTATCGCTGCTTCGATTCGCATTCTTGGTTCTTACCGTTGCGGCCACTTCCGCTCAACAGCGATCGATCGACGACTTTTTCCGCGAGTTCAGCGACGGGTGGGTGAGACTGAACCCGAACCTCGCTGTGTCGACGCGCTACTTCAGCGGCGAGGAACGGGATCGTCTGGAACAGCAGATGACGTCGTACACCGACGCCGCCGAACGCGAGCGGCGTGAATACATCAGACGCGGCCTCGCCGAACTGACACGTTTCGATCGCGTGCGGTTGAACGACTCCGAACGCCTCTCGGCCGACCTGCTGCGCTATCAATTGCAGACCTATCTCGACTCGGAACAATACGAAGACTACGCATTTCCGCTCGATCAGTTCAACGGCGCAAACATCACCCTGGTCAACGCGCTCTCGGTGCAGCACGCCATCGGCGTACCGAACGACGCGTCCAATTACGTCGTCCGTCTCGGGCAGGTTGCACCGCGCATGGCCGAGGCGGTTGGCGAAGCACGGCAGCGCGCCGCGAGGGATCTGATCCCGCCCCGCTTCATCCTGAACCTGACGATCACCCAGATGCGCCGCTTCGTCGAAACGCCGGCCGCGCAGAATCCGCTCGTGACCTCGCTCAACGAGCGTGCCTCGAGCGTGAAGGAAATCTCAGCAGCCGATCGTGCCGCGCTCGTCTCGAAGGCCGAGAGCATCGTCCGCGACAGGGTGTATCCGGAATGGAAAACAGCCATTGCGTTTCTCGAATCGCTCGTGCCGCGCTCGGCTGACAATGCCGGCCTGTGGCGGTTCGAGGGCGGCGCGGCAGCCTACACGCATTTCCTCAAGGCCTATACGACCACGAGCCTCACACCGGACGAGATCCACGAGATTGGCTTGCGTCAGGTCGCGCGCCTCGAGCGCGAGATGGACGCCGTGCTCCGCAAGCTCGGGCGAACGAACGGAACGGTGAAGGAACGCATCGAGCAGCTCCGGAAAGATCTGAGCTATCCGCTGACCGAAGAAGGCCGGAAACAGATTATGACCGATACCGACAGCTTGATCCGAGAAGCGGAGCGGCGGTCGGCGTTGCAGTTCGACATGCGGCCGAAAGGTCCGGTCATTGCGCAGCCGTATCCTCGCTTCCGCGAGGCCAACGCTGCCGCGTCCTACACTTCACCACCCCTCGACGGCTCGCGCCCGGCCATCTTCCAGATTCCCTTGCGGCCGGACCGCATGACGAAATTTGGGCTGCGCACGCTCGTGCATCACGAGACCGTGCCCGGGCATCATTTTCAGATTGCGTTGATGGTCGAAGACCGGTCGCTGCCGAAGTTCAGGCAGGCGAGACTGTTCGGAGGCATTTCCGCCATCACGGAAGGCTGGGCGCTCTACTCCGAGCGGCTGGCGGCCGAATCGAACTGGTATGCCGACGACCCCGAAGGTCTGCTCGGACAGATGGAGGCGGAATTGTTCCGTGCGCGGCGTCTCGTCGTCGACACTGGACTGCACGCGAAACGGTGGACGCGCGAGCAGGCGATTGACTACGGCATCTCCGCGAGCGAAGTTGAACGATATGTCGTATATCCCGGCCAGGCGTGTTCGTACATGATCGGTCAGCTCAAGATTCTCGAGTTGCGCGATCGGGCGAAGGCGCAGTTGAAAGAAAAATTCTCGGAGCGCGCATTCCACAACGTGGTGCTCAGGGTCGGGGCAGTGCCGCTCGAAATGCTCGAACGGGAAGTCGAGCGGCACATTCGGTAAGATAACCTGATGGACGAAGCCGACGAACGGGTGCTCAAGATCCTCGATGAGTTCGCCAGGGCCCCGCGCGAGGTCGGTCCGCTGGCGCTGTCCGAGGAATATCTCGCCGCAGTCGCGCGCGTCGAATCGCTGCCCGAGAGTCGGTCCGGTACGAATAAGAGCTGGGTGCATCAGGCCATTCGGAACTCCCGGCGCATGTATGCCCGAGCCGTTCGCAAGCGCTGACCTGTGGACGACTTTGCCGACTTTGTCACGCTGGTGCGCCTTCTCCGCGAGCACGAAGTCCGCTTTGTCGTCATAGGCGTTTGGGGCGCAAATTTTTTTGCGCACGCTGCCGGAGCCGTCTTCACCACACAGGATCGGGATCTTTTTCTCCCGCCCGATGCCGACAACTTGATGCGCGCATGGGACACCTGCGAGGCCGGAGGTCTCTCCCTGTGGTGCGGCGACGAACCTCTGGATTCTCCACACGATCGATTGATCGCCGATGCTGTAGTTACTCGGAGAGCACTGGTTCGAGCGACTCGCGGGGAGCTCCAGATAGATCTGACGCTCGTGATGGCCGGCTTCGACTTCGAGACCGTCTGGAACGAGCGACGCGTGTTCGTCGTTGACGATGTGGAAATTCCGGTCGCCCGGCTGACTCACATCGTGGAATCGAAAGCGGCGGCCGGCCGCGAGAAGGATCGCCTGTTTCTGGCGACGCACGCAGAAGCGCTGCGGCAGTTGCTGGGACCCTCGTACAAATCCCACGGCTAGGTGTTGATGCGCTCGCCGCCAACTCGGTCCGGACCGAGCGAAGCAAAAGTCATATAATCACGCCGTTTCCTTCAAGAGCATGTCGCTGGAGCCTGGTGTCCGCCTTGGCGCATACGAGATCGTTTCACTGCTCGGGGCGGGCGGGATGGGCGAGGTGTACCGCGCACGCGACACACGGCTCGGGCGCGACGTGGCGATCAAAGTGTTATCCGACGCCTTCGTTCACGACGCCGATCGCCTCGCCCGGTTCAAACGCGAGGCGCACGTGCTCGCATCGCTCAATCATCCAAACATCGGCAGCATATATGGGCTTGAAGAAGCATCGATCGGCAGCGCGCTCGTGCTGGAGTTCGTTGATGGTCCGACGCTTGCCGATCGCATCGGGCAGGGTCCGATTCCCATCGAAGAAGCGCTTCCGATTGCCACGCAGATCGCTGAAGCGCTCGAGGCGGCCCACGAGCACGGTGTCATTCATCGGGATCTGAAGCCCGCCAACATCAAGCTGACACCTGATGGCAAGGTGAAGGTCCTCGATTTTGGTCTGGCGAAGGCCAGCGACAGATCTGATGTAGGACGGAACTTCCCTGGCTCGCCGAAGCCTTTCGGCGAAGGCGGCAGTTCCGCCGGGTCTGAAAGGCAAGACCCGGCCCACGTACTGTCAGAGTCGCCGACGATCACTTCGCCAGCCATGACCATGGGGGGCGTCATTCTTGGCACGGCCGCCTACATGAGCCCAGAGCAGGCACGCGGAAGGGCCGTGGACACACGTAGTGACATCTGGGCGTTCGGATGCGTGCTGTACGAAATGCTCACCGGCCGACGAGCGTTCGAGGGCGATGATGTGTCCGAAACGCTGGCGGCCGTCCTGCGAGCCGATCCGAATTGGGCGTATCTGCCGCACGATGTGCCGCAGCCGATACGTTTGCTGCTACGGCGCTGTCTTGATAAGGACCGGACGAAGCGACTCTCGCATATGGCGATCGCGCCCTTTTTGATCGCGGAGATCGGTGAGATGGGGCAGCCCGTCGCGCCCGCGATCGATCGCTCACGTCATCGGGCGCTCGCACTCGGCGCAGTGGCGGCGGCTATTGTTGTCGCGTCGCTATCGGCCGTCTGGATTTTTTGGCGGTCTGAACCAAACACTCAGCCGACGCGCTTTTCGATTGTCCCGCCTTCTGTACAGCCGCTCGTACTAAATGAGGGCGACCGCAACATCGCGATTGCGCCCGACGGCCGCACCGTCGTCTACCTGGTTGCCGAGGGTCAATCGTCACACCTCGCCGTCCGAACCGCGGATCGGCTGGACGGGAAGGTTCTCGACGGTACTGCCGATGCTCGCATGCCGTTCTTTTCGTCGGACGGGCATTGGGTGGGCTTCTACGCGGATGGTCAGCTCAAGAAAATGCCTGTCACCGGCGGTTCTGCGATGACCCTGTGCCGCGTTGGTGGTGTTCTGCGAGGAGCTGCCTGGGGCGACGACGACTTCATCGTCTTTGCCAACAACGATCCGAAGATAGGGCTTCAGAAAGTCTCCGCCAACGGCGGTGATACGGAGACACTGACGCGTGTGGACGCCGAACGTGGTGAGTACGATCATCTGTTTCCTGTGATTCTTCCGCAATCCCGCACTGTCTTGTTTACGTTGATTCCTTCGAACGCAACAGGTGGTGACGGACCAGCGACCTCAGCCCAGATTGTTTCGGTCGATGTCAAAAGCGGCGAGCGCAAAGTGTTGATTCGCGGCGGAAGCCAGGCGGTGTACGTGGATGCGGGATATCTTGTTTACGCTTCCGCGAGCGCACTGCATGCCGCTCCGTTCGATCCGTCCCGCCTCGAGCTGACCGGTGCTTCAGTTCCGGTTGTCGAGCAGGTGGTGCCAACCACAAACGGCGGGTCGAATTTCGACATTTCGCGCAGCGGCACGCTGGCCTATGTGCCCGGAACGTCACCGGTTGCCGATCGAGCCCTTGTCTGGATCGATCGGCAGGGGCGCGTCGAGCCGCTCAAGGCCCCTCCTCGCGGCTATGCCGACCCGCGCCTGTCGCCCGACGCGCGACACGTCGCGGTGGAGATCATTGACGACGGAGATGACGTCTGGACCTTCGATTTGGCGCGGGGTGCGCTCGAAAAGAAAACGTTCGACACCAACGAGGACGAAACCGTCATCTGGTCACCTGACGGTCAATGGATTGCCTATTCGTCGAGCCGTGGAGCCGACCGTGTTGTCTTGCGGCGTCGCGCGGACGGAAGCGGGCCGGAGGAGCGCCTGTGGAGCGCGCCGCTTGTTCAAGCACATGCACATGTCGAGGACTGGACCAGCGATGGCCAGATGGTGCTCGTGTCAATTGGCGCGGCGAATGGCGGACAAGGCGACGTGACGCTGCTTCAGCTCCAGCCGGGTAGTACGCCGAAAGTGCTGCTGCAAACGCCATTTAATGAGCGGGGAGCGCGTGTCTCTCCGAATCGCCGCTGGGTCGCGTACTCTTCCGACGAGTCGGGACGCGAGGAAGTGTACGTTCGACCGTTCCCGTCTCTTGATGGCAAATGGCAGGTCTCAACGGGAGGGGGATCGCAGCCCGTCTGGTCCAGACGAGGAGATGAGCTCTTCTATCGTGCGGATGCGGTGATGTCGGTCCCGATTCGGGCCGGCGCCTCATTCTCACCGGGTGCGCCACAAAAGCTATTCGACGATCAATCCGACACAAAGGGCCTGGGCCATACCGGCTACGACGTGTCGCCGGATGCCAAACGATTTCTCATGGTGGCTTACAGCGGTTCGTTTCTGCCCAATGCACCCGCGACGATCACAGTGGTTCTGAACTGGGTCAACGAGCTCAAACGGCGGATGTCTGTTAGGGATTAGGGATTGGGGATTGGGGATTAGAAAATGCGGGTTGCGATGGTCGCGGGAGTTACAGTGTTGGCGATCGGCTGTGGCCCTTCGCGATCTGATGCGCCGGCAGCGTCAAGTGCTCCGCCTGTTGCGCCGTCTGAGTCGCATGCAAGCCATCAAGTCCCGACCGCACAGCCGGCTTCCGCAGCGTCGGCAGCGGTACGCATCAACGACAATCCGGCACCCGGTCCGGCGCCGGCCGGCATGGTGTGGATTCCCGGTGGCGTCTTCTGGATGGGATGTGAGGGCTGCGGCATGCCGGATGCGCTGCCTGCGCATCTGGTCGAAGTCAACGGCTTCTGGATGGATCGCACACCAGTCACGAACGGTGAATTTCAGCGATTCGTCACCGAGACTCGCTACGTGACGGTGGCTGAACGCCCGTTGAAGGCGTCTGATTTTCCGGGTGTGCCGAAGGACATGCTCGTGCCAGGCTCGGCCGTGTTCAGCGCGACGTCAACGCCTGTTCCGCTCGACAATCCGCTTCGCTGGTGGCGCTACACGCCAGGCGCGAGCTGGAACCATCCGCAGGGACCGGGCAGCAGCATTCGCGGCAAAGAAAACCATCCGGTCGTGCACGTCTCGTTCGAGGATGTGTCCGCGTTCGCGAAATGGGCAGGCAAGCGGCTGCCGACAGAGGCCGAGTTCGAGTTTGCCGCACGCGGCGGACTCGACCGGAATCTCTATCCCTGGGGCAACGATCTGAAGCCGCAGAACAAGCTTGTCGCCAATACGTGGCAGGGACGATTTCCGGCCGCCGACAGCCGCGAAGACGGGTACGATGGCACGTCACCGGTTGAGGCGTTCCCGGCAAACAGGTTCGGCCTGCATGACGTGGGCGGCAACGTCTGGCAGTGGTGCGCGGATTGGTACCGGCCCGACTACTACGCGGCCCTTGCGAAAGCCGGCGAGGTGACGCGAAACCCGCAGGGACCGGCCGACAGCTTCGATCCGCAGGAGCCGGGCGCCGCCAAACGCGTCCTCAAAGGCGGCTCGTATTTGTGCACGGATCAATATTGCGCGCGCTACCTGGTTGGGAGCCGCGGAAAGTCTGAGGTAACAAGTGGCGCGTCGAATCTTGGATTCCGCCTGGTGCGCTCGGCCGGCAACTAATCGCGCCGTGCGCGCGACGGCGCTGCTTCTCGTCGCCATTCTTCTCGGCGCCGCGCCGCCGGCGCTCGCGCAACAGCCCGCACGCGGCCCGAACGTGCTCGTCATCATGGCCGACGATCTGAACAACGACATGGGCACGTTCGGCCATCCCATGGTGAAGACTCCCAATCTCGATCGCCTGGCGAAGCGCGCGGTGCGCTTCGATCGCGCGTACAACCAATTTCCGTTGTGCAGTCCCAGCCGCGTCTCCCTGCTGACGGGATTGAGGCCCGACACGACGAAGATTTACGAGCTGCAAACCGATTTCCGGACGATTCTGCCCGACGTGCAGACGATGCCGCAGATGTTCAAGCGGAACGGCTATCTCACGGCGCGCGTCGGCAAGATTTTTCACTATGGCAATCCCGGACAGATCGGGACGAGCGGCCTCGACGATCCAGCGTCGTGGGACGTGTTCGTCAACCCTCGCGGCATCGACAAAGACGAAGAGTCGGTATTGACGAACCTGACACCGGCGCGACAACTCGGCAGCGCGCTCGCGTACTATGCGTCGCCGGCACCAGACGAGGAGCACACGGACGGCAAGGTTGCGGCGGAAACGATCGCACTCCTCGAAAAGAACAAGGATCGGCCGTTCTTCATCGGTGCGGGATTCTACCGGCCGCATTGTCCGTTCATCGCGCCGAAGAAATACTTCGATCTCTATCCGCTCGATCGCATTCAGGCGCCCCGGTCTTCGCCCGGGTCGTTGCAGCCGCCTGCCGCGTGGTTTACGACGCCGCCGAATTGGGACGTCGCCGAGCAGGGGCAGCGCGAAACCATCAGGGCTTATTACGCGTCGATCACGTTCCTCGACGCGAACGTCGGCCGCGTCCTCGACGCGCTCGATCGACTGAAGCTCGCCGACAACACCATCATCGTCTTCCTGAGCGACCACGGCTACCACCTGGGCGAGCGCGGACAATGGATGAAGCAGACGCTGTTCGAGCGATCGGCACGGGCGCCGATGATGATCGCCGGCCCGGGCGTTGCCGCCAGAGGGCGCGCAACGACGCGGATCGTCGAGTTCATCGACATCTATCCGACGCTCGCGGATCTCGCGAATTTGTCCGCGCCGGCGGAGCTCCATGGGCGCTCGCTGAGGCCGCTGCTGAGCAACCCACGGGCGACATGGGATCATCCCGCGCTGACGCAAGTTCGAAGGGGCCCTCCCAACGCGACGTTCATGGGCTACAGCGTGCGCACGGACAAATGGCGGTATACCGAATGGGACAACGGAGCTCGCGGAGTGGAGCTGTATGACGAAGTCGCCGATCCCAACGAGATGCAGAATCTCGCGACCGATCCGAAACACAAGAACACGGTTACCGAGATGCAACAGCTGCTTCGACGTATCCGCGGGAACTAGCTGGCTGTTCCTTCTCGCCGCGGTTCTGAACGTGATTGGCGCCAGCTACGCTGCTGCGCAGCAGCCGACCGGTCGTCCGGCTTCGAGACCCAACATCGTCTGGATCTCGAATGAAGACATGAGCCCGCACCTCGGCGCGTATGGCGATCCGCTGGCGCGTACTCCGGTGCTCGATCGATTTGCCAGGGAATCGGTCCGCTATGCGCGCGCGTTTACGACCGCGCCCGTCTGCGCGCCCAGCCGCGCGGCCATCATCACCGGCATGTACCAGAACGCCATCGGCGCGCAGCACATGCGGACGACGGAAGACCGGGTGCCTGAGCTGCCGGGTCCGTACCTGGCGGTGCCGCCGTTTTACGTGAAGGCGTTTCCAGAGTATCTGCGCGCGGCCGGCTACTACACGAGCAATCGCGCGAAAACCGACTACCAGTTCGGCGAACCGTTCACGATCTGGGACGACGTTGGCGCCGACGCACACTGGCGGCGCCGGGCCGATCCCAGGCAGCCGTTTTTCGCTGTCTTCAATCTGATGGTGACGCACGAAAGCCAGATCTTTCCCAGCAGTCCTGCGCGCAAAGGCAAGCCGCTTGTGACGGATCGCTCGAAAATCGTCGTGCCGCCGTATTACCCGGACACGCCTGCCGTCCGTGAGGAGCTCGCGCGCATGTACGACAACATCGCCGACATGGATAGCCAGGTTGGCGAGATTCTCGGCCAGCTCGAGGCCGATGGGCTGGCGGACAACACCATCGTTTTCTACTGGAGCGATCACGGCGACGGCGTGCCGCGGTCGAAGCGATCGCTCTACGATTCGGGCCTGCGCGTGCCGTTGATGATCCGCTGGCCGGAAATGGCTCCGGGGATTGCGGGCAGCATCAACGATCAGCTGGTCAGCATGATCGATCTGGCGCCGACGGTGCTCGCGCTGGTCGGCGTCGACATTCCCGCGCACTTCCAGGGCCGGGTGATCGTCGGATCCAAAGCGACGCCGGCTCCGGAATTCGTGTTCGGCGCGCGCGATCGCATGGACATCGAGTACGACATGATGCGCTCGGCGCGCGACAGACAGTTCCTGTACATCCGCAATTTCGCGCCCGAGCTGCCGTACGCCGGGCACATCATCTATCGCAACCAGAGCGCCATCATGCAGGACTGGCTCAGGCTGCAGGCCGAGCGAACGCTCAGCGGATCGGCCGCACTGTGGATGCGCACTCACCGGCCGGCAGAAGAGCTCTACGACACGAACGCCGATCCGCATCAAATCCGCAATTTGTCGGACGATCCGGCGCATCAGCAGACGCTTCACCGCATGCGCAAAGCGGTGACCGACTGGATGACACGCATCAACGATCAGGGTCTCGTCAACGAGCCAGAGATGATTCAGCGGATGTGGCCGGGAGGCGTGCAGCCCGAAACGGCGCAGCCCTACATTGTGCCGCGTCGAGGCCTGGACGCTCCCTCGCGGCAGGCTTCGATTGCGATTATGGCGCCCACCGAGTTCGTCATCTACGTGCCGACTCAGGGTGCGTCGATCGGCTACACCACAGACGATGGGCCTGCAGCGAGGTGGCGACTTTATACCGGGCCGATTCTCGTCGACCGGCCGATGACGCTGCGCGCCAAAGCGATTCGCTACGGTTACAAGGAAAGTGCCGAAGCCCGCACGACGTTTACCAGGGACTAGGCAGTCGAAGGTGACAGTACGTAGTGTCCGGCTTCAGCCGGACCTTGATGCCGGACCTTGATCAATGAGGAGCCAGATGAGAATCTTCGTGACGAGCTTGGCTGTTATTTGCGCGATTTTGCTGGCTGGGCCTGAGGCGGCCGCGCAATCAGCCGCGGGTCAGAATCCTGTTGCGTCCGGCGTGAGAACGGCATGGGAGGGCGCGAAGCGAAACATCACGCGTTCGGCAGAGCTGATGGCCGAGCGCGATTACGGCTTCCGCCCGGTGGAGACCGTCCGGACGTTCGGCGAGATTCTCGCTCACGTGGCGGGCGCAAATTACGTGTTCTGCTCGGCGGCGAAAGGTGAGAAGTCGCCGCACGCCGAGGCGGCGTTCGAGAAGACCGCCACGACGCGGGCGCAAATCATCAAGGTGCTCGGCGAGTCGATCGCGTACTGCGACGCCGCCTACGCTGCCCTCGACGATAAGCAGGCGGGCGAGACCGTCGAGCTTCCGTTCGGGATGGGCAAAGGCGCCCGCGCGCTTCCATTGATGCAGAACACGGGGCATGTCCAGGAGCACTACGGCAACCTGGTGACATACTTCCGCATCAAGGGCATGGTGCCACCCTCGTCGCAGCAGCAATAGTGATCGTAAGGTCGATGATCAAAAAAGCCTGGCTAATCCTGCTCCTCGCGTGTGTCGGCGGAGTCGTGTGGGCAGCGCAGCAGGCCCCCAATGGGCAAGCGATGATCGCTCGGGCCAGATCGCTCGAGCTGGACACACCGTATGTTCCTCCTCCCGGCGATCCGCTCGAGCATCACGCATCCGGGTTTGCCAAGATCATGTGCTCTGCAGTGTTCATCACCGGGCTCGATGCTGAGTTCGCAGCAGAGAACGTGGGGTACTTTACGAGCCCTTATGAAACACGCGCAAAACTTGGAAGGCCGGTGATCGATCGCGCCACGCGATCCGTTCACGTCACGATTCCAAACGGACGGACCCGCACGGCCCGCCATTTCGGCAGCCAGGGATGCATCACGTTGCCGGCAGGGAAGACCGAGTTGTCGTTCAAGCCGGTCGTCGTGAAGAGCCGCCTTCCGGACCCAGCGACACAGCCCTGGCCGATGGGCGATCAGCTGCCGAACGAACAACTTCCCTCGCAGATCGACGCGGCCAAAGTGCGGCAGGCGATCGATGCGGCGTTCGAACCGGCTGACGCCATGACCGCTGCCGTCGTCGTGACGTGGAAAGGGCGGCTGATCGGCGAACGCTACGGCAACGGCATTACCGCGAAGACGCCGCTCGAAGGATGGTCGATGGCGAAGAGCCTGACGGCCACGCTCATGGGCATCCTTATTAGAGATGGCGTCTACGACTTGTCGCAGCCGGCTCCGATTCCCGAGTGGCAGAGTCCGGGAGATCCGCGAGCCCGCATCCGTATCGCCGACATCCTTCACATGTCGAGCGGTCTGCGAATCCGGGCGCCGCAAGACCCGGGCTACGATCCCGCGGGACCCTACCCCGATCATCTTTATCTCTACACCGGCGGCGTCGACAGTTTTCGCTACGCCGCGACCCGGCCCCAACAGTGGCCGCCCAACACTGTGGGCCGCTATCGGAACACCGATCCGGTTCTCATCAACTATCTGATCCGGCTCGCCGTTGAGAAACGCGGCGAAGAGTATCTCTCGTTTCCACAACGAGCGTTGTTCGACGTGCTGGGCATTCGCACGATGGTGGTCGAGACCGATCCATTCGGAAATTTCCTGGCGCAGGGCTACGAGCTGGCGTCGGCTCGCGACTGGGCACGGCTCGGCAACCTGTACCTGCAGGATGGCGTCTGGAACGGACGACGACTGCTCCCTGAGAGGTACGCGAAATTCGTCAGCACGCTTGCGCCCGCGTGGGAGGCCGACAAGCGGCCGATTTACGGCGCGTTCTTCTGGATCAACGGCGACGGTGGATTGCCAGTACCGCGCGAGGCGTACTTCATGTCAGGGGCCGGTGGACAGACGACGCTGATCGTCCCCTCGCACGATCTCGTCGTGGTCAGGATGGGACACTTCAAGGGTGCGACGATCGGCGCGGCGAGTTTTCGCCGCGCGCTGTCGCTGCTGATGGAGGCCGTACCTCGCAAGCCGTGACCCTTGTCACGGGAAACACTCGTCTGTCCTCACTGCGAATTCGGCCAGAACCTGAGAGCGTATCGTCTGCGTTCCGGCAAACGATGCTTCGCCGGACCCGTCGCAGTCGACGACCCCTATGCGCCGCTCGCGCTCGTACACGGACCAGCACTCGCGGACACCATATTTTCGGTACCACGACAGTTTGATCGTCCGGTCGCGATATTCAGTGTTCGGCGAGGCCACTTCGACGACGAGATCGGGCGCACCCCAGACATGATTCTGAATGATGGATGCGCGCTCGTTGGAGATGAACATCAGATCCGGCTGCACGATAAGCCCGGCGTCCTTGTCGAGCACGACATCCATCGGCGACAGCACGACGTCTCCAAGGCGCCGTTCCAGAACGTGGGCGCTGAGCAACTGAAACAGCCGTCCAACCACCTTCTGATGACCGTACGACGGCGCGGGGGGCTCTCTGACGAAGCCATAGACAAGCTCGGCCGGTCGGTTGGATTCGGGTCTCCTGAAATAGTGGTCGGTCGTGATTGGCTTCTCCATGCCGACGACGATGCCATCGTCTGGATGCGCCGTCAAGCGGGAGAAATCCGCGTGTCAAGGCTCAGTGCGTAATGGGAACCCGCTGCTTGAGCTCCTCGAACCAGGGGTCGAAAGTCTCTCGCACTCAAGCCGGACTCCCAGGAGGTGAAGCGACAGGTTCAACGCGGTAGCCAAGGCTTCGGAGTTCACGGATCATCTTGGCGGCGCGTCGCTGTGCGCGCTGTTGTGTTACGGCCGGACCGCGTTCGTCATAGACGATACCCTGATGCAGAGTCGTCCAGACCAACCGACACAGCCGATGGGCAATCGCCCCGATCGCTTGGGTGTGTCCGAGGCGCATTCGCGGAATCCACGCCCAGACCCGGCACGGCCGCCAGGCGCCGCACGGCGTCTTGATGCGCGCTGAGCAGATGCGCCATTTCCTGGTCGAGTGCGACGATCGCCCCCTGATTCGACTGCGCCTGCGCGAGATGCAACCTGCCCGCGCTCGTGCCGCACTGCGGCTGCTAGTACCGCTCCACGCCTCCCACGCCGGTCACCAATACTGCGCGGTCGATTCCATCACGGCTTCCTGGACCTCGCGCTCGACAAACCACGCCGCCAGTGCACGTAACTGGTCAGGACTCGTGCCGACTATCCGTCGGTTAATCGATACTCACATTCAACGGCAACGTCCGCTACCACCACGGCCAGGATCCGCTTATGGACATCGATTCCCGCGATCCGATACGACATACGCCTCTCCTGGCGCGAGCGGAGAACGTGCCTCGGTATCTCAGTCAGGGTCTCAGGCTGTCGTACGGCGTACGCCAGCAACGCCCAACTATTCGCTCAAGCACGCACGTCCCGGATCATCCAATTGACCGGCTTCAATTGCTCCACTGGTTTGATCGATCTCGCCGCTTGCGCCTCTGCCATTCTCGCAAACACGCCAAGACTTTCATGCCGTTTCGCGAGCTGACCCTCCCGACCTTTTCATCGCGTCGGTACGAGGCGCTTCAGCTCTTCTGTCCAGTTGAGCACGACGCGTATCTGTTGCATTTGTTGGGTAATGGAACCCCCGGTCCGGCCCCGGTCCACGTCGATTTCGCCGAGAATGCGCCCATCAGGTGCCATGTCGACCGGCCTCATCGCGCCCCCGCCGGCGAACCACATTGGACCTCGGTTCAAGACCGAGGGATGTCCGACGCCGAAAGACGGTGTTGTGACGACGCTCACGATTTCGGAACGTCCCGCGGCCACGTCGTAGATCAGCTCACGGCCGTTGGGCGACCACAACCCGTGATGACCGGCGGTCTTCGACACCAGATACTTGCTGCCATTAGGGGGGAACGGCTGGACAAACACCTGCGGCAAGTCATTCACCATTGACGTATACGCAATCCACTTCCCGTCTGGTGAAAACAGAGGTGCGATCGGCTGATTCGACTGGACGTCAGCGATCGGCGTGGCTTTCCGATCGCCCAACGTCAGCTCCCACAAACTAACTTGGGAGTTCTTCGTCGCGGTGAAGAGCAATACGTCAGTCACCGGGGACCACGATTCGGGGAGATGGGACACGCCTGCTTCCGGCCGGGTAAGGCGTTCAGCCGAGCCAGTACCATCTGCTCGTTGCTGGAAGATGGCAAAGTCGCCTTCGCGGTCGGACTGGAAGGCGACATACCGGCTGTTGCGCGACCAGGCAGGCCAGCGGTTTCGTCCTTCGAACGTGAGCTTTCGCATCGCCGTCCGGCCTGACAATTCGTACACCCAGACGGCTGCATCCTTAGCGTTCTCGATTCCGAAGGCGACCCATTTGCCGTCAGGCGAGATGCGTGGGGTTCCATACGACCCTACCGGCAGTCCCAGCGGCTCGACATTGCCGTTGCGATCCAACAGCGCCAGGTCGCGCTGCGTCGCCGAAAACGATTTCGGGCCAGGCACGTACGCGAGTGAACCTGTCTCAGACAAGGCAAAATTAGCAGCGCCACCAGTGCCAGCACTGACACGACTTACGCCCTCGACGATCGGAGCTGAGCGGGCGCCCACTTCCAGCCGCTTGACGTCGAGCGGAACAGCAAGGAGGGTTCCACCCAGGACGTACACAAGGTGGCCGGTTCGCACATAGCGGCCATCGCTGCCGCCGGTCACAAGGACTTTTCGTTCACCGGATCTCAGCGATTGAGCGACGATGACCGATTGTTCCCAGCGGTCGCTCGCACTGCCCCTCGCCAGTGTGAAGAGCAGTGTGTGACCGTCCGGGAGCATTTGCGGTCCAAACGCAAATTCGTCATCCTTGAAGTTCACCAGGAGTTCGGGCTTTCCGCCGTTGGCCGACACACGCATGATCGTCTTGCCGCGGTCGCCATACACGATTCCTGTTTCGTCCCAACTCATGCCATAAAGAGCGTCGATCTGGCCTAGAGTGACAGGAGAAGCCCGCCCGCCGAGATCGAGCTTCCGAAGGTCATAATTGCCGGTGGCACCACTGGTCAAGAACGCGATTGATCGGCCGTCGGGGGAGAAGACCGGATGCTGTACGACGCCCAGTGTCACCGACGCAATCGCACGCGCCTCGAGATCAGACAGTGATCGCAGATACAACGTTTGATTGGCTGCGTAAGCGATTTGCGTCCCATCGGGAGAAATTGACAGCGCCTGCCGATTGGCATTGAACAGCAGGCCCTCTCCCAGCGGCACGACAAACCGGGTCACGGATGGTGCCGGTATTCGAGGCCAGGCATAGTACCCGATCGCGCCACAGACCGCCGCCGTGACGATTGCCGAAGTGACGGCAGGGAGCCCACGCTTCCACAGCGACGGCCGTTCACCTGCACCAACAGGGACGAGATGAGGCGCCTTCGCAACCGATTCAATCTCCGCTCGCACATCACCAATGGCCTGCCAGCGCTTTTTCGGATGTTTTTCCAGACACCGCCCGATGAGCTCCCGGAGTCGCGGATTCAGATTCGGCGGCAGCGCATCCACATCGGCGTCACGAACGATGACCGAGGCGAGGACGTCGGGCGCCGTGTCGCCTTGAAACAGCTGGCGGCCGGTGAGCATTTCGAACAGCACCACGCCGAATGCGAACACGTCGCTGCGGTGATCTGCCGGCAGTCCCTTCGCCTGTTCCGGCGACATGTACGCGGCCGTGCCGAGGATGACGCCGGCCTGCGTCGCCATCGTGCTGAGCGTGGGGGAGTGGGACAGGTAGGCCGGGTCTTGCCCTGCAGACCCGGCGGAATTATTAAAGTTCCGCCCTACATCAGATTTATCCATCGCCTTGGCGAGGCCGAAATCGATGTACCTTGACGTGGCCGTCGGGGTCGATCTTGATATTGGCCGGTTTCAGATCGCGATGGATGATACCGCGCTCGTGCGCGGCTTCAAGCGCTCCGGCAATCTGCAACGCGATTGGGAGCGCCGCGTTTACGGGAATCGGGCCGCGCTGAATGCGCTCACCGAGTGTTTCGCCCTCGACCAGTTCCAGCACGATCGCCTTCGTCCCGGCGTTTTGCTCGAATCCATACACCGCGCCGATGTTGGGATGGTTCAGCGTGGCCAGCAGTTCTGCCTCGCGCTGAAATCGCGCGAGCCGGTCAGCGTCGGTCGCAAACGCGTCCGGGAGGATCTTGATCGCGACCTCGCGCTTCAGCCGCGTATCGCGTGCGCGATACACCTCGCCCATCCCGCCGCTTCCGATCAGCGCGACGACTTCGAACGCCCCGAGTCGCGTTCCACTAGTCAGCGGCATTTCGCAATCTGGCAATCTACAATCTGGCAATCAGGCAATGCCGCGCACCAGCGCGGCCGCTCGCCCATCCCGCCTGCCCCGAGCAGCGAAACGATCTCGTCGAGTGCCGGCCGCAAGGCTCATGGGTGTAGGAAGGCGAGGGAAACTGGTCGGATTATACGGGAAAGGCCTGTGCGCTATCATCAAACCGTGGAGAAGAGCCGCACTGCCCTACCCGGCGGCGACTTGATTGAAAAGGGCCTGGCCGATCGCCGCAGCGGTCTCTCGTCGATAGAGGGCCTGCTCGTCTCGATCGGTGCCCCACGGCTCGCACACCTGGGCGTCGAGGTGACCGATCCGATTCCCCAGGCGGAGCGCCGGCTGTATGACTGGCTCCATGCCGAGGATGCCGACTCGGCGCACGGCCGCTACAACGCGTTGATTCGCCGCCTCGTCAGCTTCGAGCGCGCGGCGGCCCGGCCGCCATGCGCGAAGTAGCCGACGCCGCCCGGATTCGCCGCTTCATGCAGGCATTCGGCGCTGCAGCCGAGGTTGTGACTCGTGTTTACTTCACTGGCGGCGCAACCGCGGTGCTCCTGGGATGGCGCGAGAGCACGATCGATGTGGACATCAAGATCGAGCCCGACACCGACGCGTTGTTTCGCGCCATTCCACGCATCAAGGAATCCCTGCAGTTGAACGTGGAGCTTGCCTCTCCGGTCGATTTCATTCCAGTCCGGCCGGGCTGGCAGGATCGGAGTCCGTTCATCGCTCAGGAAGCACAGACGGTCTTTTGTCATTTCGATCTGTACGCGCAGGCGCTCGCGAAGATCGAGCGGGGCCACCAGCAAGATCTCGCCGACGTGCGCGAAATGCTGGCGCGCGGCTTCGTCGATTCCGGCGATGCGTGGGCCTACTTCACCGCGATCGAACCGCAGTTGTATCGCTATCCGGCTGTTGACCCGGCATCATTTCGGAATGGGATCGAGCAGATGTTCGGCTCGCCGCGTCACCGACCAAAAACGTAACCGAAAGTGATCCCGTGCACCAGCTCACTTCGTCGCCCGGCAACGGGTTCCGGGTCGCCGCCGAACTGTTCCGATGTGAATCCGTTTGGAAAGATTCTGAAGTTGTAAGCAACCGTGACGTTCCCGATCGTAGCGGTGACCGGTACCAGTTTCACTCCGACGTTGTCAAAGTTCTTGAATTTGCTTCCGATCAGGAAGACGTACGACAGGCCCATGACACCGTGATCGAGCTTGAGCTTGGTGCCGTTGTAGGAGCGCACGTCCAGAGTCGGCTCGTAGGCCAGCATTTTCACGGTCCACCACCCGAACTCGTTTGTGTCCGAGTCTTTGGTAGTCGAAAAATACGCCGCGCCGGTAAGTGTGAGCCACACACGCGATCGATCGGTATTGATGCGAAAATTCCGGTCACCGGAGAGGTGAATCTTATCAACCAGGCGGCATTGGTGCCCACCCTGGCGCAGATCGAATTCGCAGTTGGCCTGAACTCCGATCATCTGAGGGCCGCTCATCTCCCAGATGAAGTCGATGATGCCTGCGTTCGCCACACCGGGCGCCGCAAGTGAGGCAAGGAAAACAATGACAGCCGGCGCGAGTCTCGGTCGTGACATGCATACCTCCGTCTGGCCGTAAGGTACTTTACTGGCGGTCGAAAATGCGCGCTCGTGCGCCAGTACGCTCGAGCTCTGGCGCGGTCCGTCTCACGCGTCGGTGTTTCAACGTGTCGTTGTAGGGATAATAGAGCAGTAACTCATCGCCACTACTCCCAATAACGAACGACGGCTGCTTTTCAAACCGGACGACTTCGAAGTTCTCCCACAAGAAGCGCCGCGGCATGGTGGCGGTCGCGACGGCGAGGAATGCCACCGCAAGGGTGGCCCATTTCAGCAGGCGTACCCGCGCGCGGTCGCTCGCGTTTTTTTCGAACGTCGGAAACCAGCGCCACAACGCCCACCCAAGAAAAAAACTCAGGTACGCGGAGTAATTCGAGAGGATGAGATGCAGCGGGCGGCCAGTGGAACTCAGCACCGACAAATCTGTCGCCGTTGCTGCACCGACTCTGAGCGATTCGAGCGCGGCAAAAATGCTCGAGCACCACATGGTGATGGCCACCCAGGAGACCGCCCCAGCAAGAAACACGAGCGTGGCTGCTGTTTCGCTGTCGATCGCTCCCACAACGGCTAGCGGTCGGCGCACGGCGGCAAGCGGACCGCGCAGCAAGGGACGGATAGCCACCAGAGTGCCGAACACCGCTGCACCTGCCAGCCACCAGAAAGCGAATGGCACAAGGGCACTCACACCTATGGAAAAGTAGTCAGTGACACCCGCGGCAAAATCAGGCTCGATCCCCAGCGCAACCTCCAGCCCTCGGCATGCAATCAGTCCCAGGACTCCGGTCATGCCAATCGCCACCGCTACGGCAACGCCGACTTGAGTGATCTTCTGAACACCGGTACGCTCTTCGGTCGCCGCTCCGAGCCGCGTGAGAGTTATCGGCTCGATGCCCGCGGCGGGTGCACCTGCAAGCGCGGCTTCCATCTCCCCGGCCGATCCGAATCGACGCGCGGGATCGGGATCGAGCGCGCGCTCCACGATCGACACGAAAGGCGCAGGTGCGTCTGGCCGCACATCGCGAAGACGACGGAGATCGCCACGCCGATGTGCATCGATCAGCTCAGGCAGCGACGCCCGGCGCACCGGGAACGCGCCGCTGACGAGAAAATACAGCATCACCCCGACGGCGTAGATGTCGCTCTGCACGCTGGCGTCCTGGCCCTCGAAAATTTCCGGGGCCAGGTAGCGCGGCGTGCCTTGTCTCGGCCAGTCGGTCGGCTTGCCCTTCATGAGCTCGCCGGCGCCAAAGTCCATCAGAATGATGCGGCCGCCGTCGTACGCGCGCATGACGTTCTGTGCTTTCACGTCGCGGTGAATGATTCCCGCGTGATGGACGGCTGCGAGCGCCCGGCACACTTCCTGCCCGATATGCGCCGCCTCTCCGGCGCTCAAGCAGCCCGTCTGCACGATGTTCTCGAGTGTGGCCCCTTCAATGAGGTCCATCCAGAATCCGACGCGTCCGTTATGGCTGTCGGCGCCGTGGACGGTGACCACGTTCGGGTGGCGAATG
This sequence comes from Vicinamibacterales bacterium, assembly GCA_963761975.1. GTDB lineage: Bacteria > Acidobacteriota > Vicinamibacteria > Vicinamibacterales > JAMQPK01 > JAMQPK01. The sequence continues at coordinate 1,345,299 of CAVXIR010000004.1, read as the reverse complement.
CGGGCCAGCGTGCGGGCTTCGTGAAGGATCCGGTTCGCGGCCTGCGGGCTGGCGATGGCCGGCTTGAATAATTTCAGTGCGACCGGATGATCGAGCCATATGTCGTGTGCGTGGTACACCTCGCCAAAGCCGCCTTCGCCGATTTTCCGGCGAAGCAACAGGTGACCCCATTGGCCGATGCCGCCGATCAGCTGCTCGAGTTCGAACGGATAGGTTGAAACGTCGGCTGAATCCGTTTCCCGAGGCGTGGCATCCAGCGATCGATGGACCTCAGCGACCCCATCCACGACGCGCAGCAGCCCGAACAACTGCCGCAGCCGTGCGTCGGCCGGGAGCTTGTCGATCTCGGCCCAGTCGATGGGGCTGCCGTCGGCAATCGATTGAGCCAGCCGGTCGACGAGGTCCGCACCGCTCATGCATCCTTCGAGCGGGAGCGTACACCAGTTCCGGGCCCGGAAGCGACTCTACAGGCGGGCGGTCTGCATGGCGGTGACGAGCGCTTTTACGGCGCGCGCAACGGCCATGCGCGCGGCGTCGGGACTCGGTTTGCCAAGAGCAATGGCAACTTCCTCATAGCTTTGCTGCAGCTCGATACGTGCAATGATGGCTTCGCGGTCCGCTGGACGAAGCGTTTTGAGGGCGGCTTCGTAACGCTCGAGTCCTTCCTGGCCGATGGCCGCCTCGAGTGGTGAGGGCGTCTTGTCGGGTTGACTCTCGCGCAGTTCGGCGTTTGGCCGCGCAGTGACCCGCCGGATTTCGTCGCGAATATGGTTGGTGATGGCTTGCCGGAGGTACGCCTGTAAGGCACCTGGATGTCGTGCATCGAACGTTTTCAGCCGTGGCAGCGCGCGAATGATCGCGTCGTGAACCAGGTCCTGTGTCTCAGATATCCCCCGTGCCCAATGGGGAAGCCGTCCTTTGGCCCACCGCCTCAGCGGCGGCAGCGACCGCTCGACGAGCAGGTTAACGGCCCCGTCGTCGCCTTGTTTGAATCGTTCTAGAAGGTCGATCGTGCTTGTCAGCTCCATTGGTTGGATTTGGGACGGCTTTTCCGGGTCGCTGGTCATTGAGTATCCTCGCCGCGTGATTCGTCTCCCAAGTCATTAAACAGCCGGGCGATGGGAACCGAACAGACTGGACTTGGAGTGCCACGTAAATCGTGCACACGTGCAAGTTCGCCGCCCGCCGCCCGGCCGCTGCCACCGTGGGACTTGGTTGTAAGCGTTTAGCGCTTCACCGACGCTTGAGCCGCGCGCAGCTCGATGACGGTCTCGGCGGTATCGATGTATTCCTGGAAACGGGTAACCTTGCCGTCCCTCACGGTGAACACGTGCGCCCATTCGCCGTCAATCACCTTGCCCGTCGCCTTGATGCGGCTCGTGTCTTCGCCCAGCACCACCACCTGATCGCCCTGCGCGATGAACTGCTTGGGTTCGAAGCGCTGAATCTCGAACACGTCGTTGAGGACGGTGAAAAACTCCGCCACCTGCTGACGGCCGGTGCGGCGTCCGGCGGTGGGCAGGTCTGACGGCCCCGAGGACACCCACTCGATCTGTTCATCGAACAACCCCAGCAGTGTCTCCATGTCGCCATGCCCAAACGCCTCGTAGCCACGCCGGACGATCTCGATGTTCTCTTGTTCGCTCATGTGCCCTCCTCCGATATCGGAAATGAACTTGTGGATGTGGGAGTCGAAGCCGCAGAGCCTACAACTCTGAATCACACAAGGCAAGAAAGATCCGCACCGATCTCGTATAATCCGGCCGCACTCAATCCCTGAATAACTGATCGCCGAAGGTCCGGCTAAAGCCTGGCTAAAGCCAGGCTAAAGCCGGACACTACGTACCGTCACAGTCGCCTGCGCTGTCTCAATCGCCCACTCGAACATAGGGCTAAGGGCTGAGAACTGAGGCATTGGACCTGAACGCATGTCATTGAGTAGTGGAACGAGAATCGGGCCATACGAAGTGTTGGGCGCCCTTGGCGCCGGGGGTATGGGCGAGGTCTATCGCGCGCGGGATACGCGATTGAACCGCGAGGTCGCCATCAAAATTCTTCCAGAGCTCTTTGCGGCTGATGCCGAGCGCGTCGCGAGATTCCAGCGCGAGGCGCACGTCCTCGCGTCGCTCAACCATCCGCATATCGCGCAGATCTACGGGATCGAATCCGATACCCCTTCGACAGGCTCAGGGCAGGCCCCTTCGACGGGCTCAGGGCAGGCAGGGAAGACCGCGCTCATCCTCGAGCTCGTCGACGGTCCGACCTTGGCCGAACGTATCGAGCAAGGTGCCATTCCGATCGCGGAAGCGCTGGCCATCGCCCGCCAGATTGCTGCCGCGCTCGAAGCGGCGCACGACAGCGGCATCATCCACCGCGACCTGAAGCCCGCCAACATCAAGCTGACGGCCGACGGCACGGTAAAGGTGCTCGATTTTGGATTGGCGAAAGCGGGTCAGGTCTCAGGTTCCGGGCCTCAGGCGACAGGTGCGATGTCGGCGTCGCCCACGATCACCTCGCCCGCGATGCACACCAGCGCCGGGATCATCCTGGGCACCGCCGTCTACATGAGCCCCGAGCAGGCGAAGGGCAAGACAGCCGACAAGCGCAGCGACGTCTGGGCATTCGGCTGCGTTCTGTTCGAAATGCTGACCGGCAAGCGCGCCTTCGACGGCGAAGACCTTACCGATGTTGTCGCCGCTGTTGTACGCGGCGACCCGGACTGGAAGGCGCTGCCGGCCGACGTACCCGACCACATTCGAAGGCTCGTGAAGGGCTGTCTCGAAAAAGATCGCAAGGCGCGCATCGGCGACATCGCCGTCGCGCGATTTCTGCTCGAGCAGGGTTCGACGCTGCCGACCGCCGCTGTCGCGGCAACGACACAGACACCATCACGTTCGCGCGCCTCGATCATCGGGATCGCTGCGGCCGTTGTCGCCGCACTGGCTGCGGTAGCTGTGACGCTCATGGTCTGGCGGCCATGGCGGGCCAATCCAACGCCTGCCGCACCGCTCCGGCTGACCGCCGAGCTGGGAGCCGATGTTTCGCTTCTGACTCAGGCCAACGGTTCCGTCACGCTTTCGCCGGACGGCACCCGCATCGCCTTTGTCGGAGCGTCGGCGGCCGGAACCAACCCGTCGCTGTACGTGCGGCGCCTGGACCAGCTGCAGGCGTCGAACCTTGCGGGTACTGAGGGAGGATTCAGCCCATTCTTCTCACCCGATGGGGAATGGATCGGATACTTCGGACAAGGCAAGTTGCGAAAGGTCGCGGCGACCGGGTCGGCGTCGGTGACATTATGTGATGCGCCAAACGGCCGCGGCGCAAGCTGGTCGGAAGATGGGTGGATCTATTTCACACGTGACGCGACATTGAACGAGGGAATCAGTCGGGTGCGTGCCGAAGGTGGCACGCCAGAGGAGGTTGCGAAGGTCGAAAACAAGGAAGGGTCACTTCGTTGGGTCCAGGTGTTGCCGGGCGCGAAGGCGTTGTTGTTTACCGAGGCGCCGGCGACAGGCAGCTACGATACGGCAAACGTCGTCGCGTTTTCGCTGAGCGACCGGACACGCAAGGTCGTGGTGCAAGGTGGTTACCAAGCTCGGTACGCGCGCAGTGGCCACATCGTCTATATCAAGGAGGGCACGCTCTTTGCCGCCCCGTTCGATGTCGAGGCACTTGAGGTGCTTGGCAGCGCGGTACCGGCCATTCAAGGTGTCGCGGCAAATTCTACAAGCGGAGGCTCGCAGTTTGCCGTCTCACACAACGGAACGATCGTCTATGTCGCAGGAGAGACCACCGCCGACAAGGCGCCGATTCGCTGGATCGATCGCACGGGTAAGACGGAAGTGCTGCGAAGCACCGCCGCGGACTGGAGCAATCCCAGCTTCTCTCCGGATGGCGGCCGGCTGGCAATGGACATCCTCGACAGCACTCAAACCGACATCTGGGTGTACGAATGGGCGCGCGACACATTGTCGCGGCTCACGTTCGATCGGGCCAACGACGCGCGGCCCGTCTGGTCGCCGACCGGACGATACATCGCTTACACCTCGCAGCGAGGTGGCGCGCTCAACCTGTACCTGCAGCGCTCTGACGGCACCGGCGATGTTGTGCGTCTTACGGAGAGCCCGAATCCGCAGTGGCCGTCCTCCTGGCATCCGAGCGGGAAATATCTGGCATTCTTCGAGAACGCGCCGGGCAAAGCGACCGATCTGATGATCCTTCCGCTCGAGGGCGATGAAGCCACCGGGTGGAAGCCGGGCAAGCCGCAAACCTTTCTAAGTACCACTTTCACAGAGAGCAGCGGCATGTTTTCGCAAGATGGCCGATGGGTGGCGTATTTGTCGAATGAGTCCGGACGCACTGACGTCTTTATCCGGCCTTTTCCGGGTCCGGGAGGGAAATGGCAGATCTCCACGGCGCCGGGCGACGATCCGACATGGTCGCGCACCTCAAACGAGTTTTTTTTCCTGGACACGTCGGATCTGCGCCTGATGTCGGTGCCGTATCGCGCCGAGGGGGACTCCTTTCAGGCTGACAAGCCGCGGGTCTGGCTCGACGCGCGTTTGGGTGGCCGCCCGCGTGCGCCGAGCCGAGATCTGGATCTGCATCCTGACGGCAAGCGGTTTGTGATCGGTTCGAGTGACGAACAGTCTCCGGAATTCCGGAACCACGTGGTCCTTGTCTTCAACTTCTTCGACGAACTGCGACGAATTGCGCCTTCGAGGAAATAGGGATCAGGGCGTCTACTGGTCGAACATCAGCACGTTGTTGGTCTTTTGTCCCTGCCCGTTCGTTCCCGTTTGCGTCACCGTCAAGGTCTTCCCGTCTGCGGAAAGGGTTCGCCTGACGAGGAGCGTCGGTTTTCCTTTCAGCGTGTACGCGGTCTCGATCGTGGTCGGGTTGACACGCGTGGCGACCACCATATCGCCATCAGGATTACCCTTGACGGGATACGGTTTCCCGTCGAAGTTCGCCGTGTATTCCCAGTGGACTTTGGCGCCGTCCGGGCCGACGCCGTCGATCACCGCGCTCACACCTTGTCCGGCTGCCTTGAAGGTGACAGTCATGCTCTTGGGAGCGGGTCCAGGACTGACCTTCGATTGCGCAACGTTCAACTTCCAGGTCCCGAGCCCCAAGGAGGCACTCTGCGCAAGACCGGCGATGACCATTACCGAGCACAACCCGGCGACACACGCCGCCCTGCGAGCCGTTGGAGTGAAAGCCATGGCGCGACTCCTTTATTTATACGTCGTTGACGGATTTCCGGAAGCCCGAGAGTCTAACACGTGCGGAAACGCTGGCACTAGGGCTCGATGAGCTCGACGTCGTACTTCAAAGCATTCGAGAGCCGTCGGGCGACAGTTGGACGTCAGCCCGGGTAGGGCTCAACTTCAGTTGAGCCGGCGTTGCGGGTTTGGGCGTGTCGCGGGTTGTATCAACGTGAAACCATTGTGTGCGTACACGTTACGGCCCGGTTACAATGTCAGGACTACCGATTTTATTGATTGTCAGAGGAAGCCAAATGCCGAACCCCGGGACACGATTGACGGTCCGTTGGCTGGCAGCCGGAGCCTTGGCCGTTGGCTTTGCTGGCGCGCCGGGCGCCCAGCAGAGATCCGATCCCGCACCCTCACCGACGACTTCCGACGCGCCGTACCGTGCGGTCGTCAACACCTACTGCCTGTCATGTCATAACAACAAAGTGAAGGCTGGAGGACTCGAGCTCGACACAATCAACACGCAGGAGCTCACCGCTCATCAGGCAGCGTGGGAAAAGGTCGTTCACAAGCTTCGCGCGCGCCAGATGCCGCCCCAGGGCGCTCGGCGGCCCGATGAAGCGACTCATGCGGCCGCGCTGAATTCGCTCGAGGCTGCGCTCGACAGCCTCTCGGCCAAGGCTCCGAATCCAGGACGCACAGACACCTTTCGCAGGCTGAACCGCACCGAATACCGCAACGCGATTCGCGACCTGCTCGCGCTCGACGTCGACGTCGCCTCGCTGCTGCCGAGCGACTCGGCGAGCTACGGTTTCGACAACATCACCGTCGGTAATCTCTCGCCGACGCTGCTCGAGAGCTATGTTGGCGCTGCGGAGAAGATCAGCCGGCTCGCCGTGGGCCGCCCGAGTCTGTCGCTGGGCGGGTCGACCGTAAGGATTCGACCCGACATCACGCAGGAGAATCATCTGCACGGGCTGCCGATTGGGACCCGTGGCGGCACGCTGATTTCTCACGAGTTCCCGCTCAACGGCGAATACGAGATCACGATTCGCCTGGCACGGGATCGCAACGAGCACATCGAGGGGCTGTTCGAGCCGCATGAGATCGAATTGCTCCTCGACGGCGAGCGCGTCCGCCTGTTCACGATCGCGCCTATTGCACCCTCGCAGGGCGTGTCGGCGGCCGACGCGCCTTCGCACGAGAATCTCGACAGCCACATGAAGGTACGCATGCCGGTGAGCGCCGGCCCGCATGCGATCGGCGTGACGTTCCCGAAGAAGCCGTTCCTGCTGCTTGAGACGGCTCGTCAGCCGTACGAGGCGCACTTCAATTACTACCGCCATCCGCGCCTGCAGCCGGCCGCGTATGAGATTTCAATCGTCGGTCCGTACGACGCGGCGGGCGCTGGCGACACGCCGAGCCGCCGCCGCGTGTTCGTGTGCGCGCCGAAGGCCGACGGACGAGCGGGCGTTCGCCCGCAGGACGAAGATGCTTGCGCGAAGAAGATCCTGTTGACGTTGATGCGGCGCGCCTATCGCCGGCCCGTCAGCGACGCCGATCTGAAGAAGCCGTTCGAGCTCTACAGCGTGGCTAAGGCCGAAGAGGGTTTCGATGCGGGTATCGAAATGGGGTTGTCGGCCGTCTTGACGAGCCCCGAATTCCTCTTCCGGATCGAAAGGGATCCGTTGCACGCCGGGTCTAAAGAGCAAGACCCGGCCTACGTACGTGACGCCAAGCGTAGGGCGGGTCCTGCTCTTGGGACCCGCCAAGACGTGTACTACATCAGCGATCTCGAGCTGGCGACGCGGCTCTCTTTCTTCTTATGGAGCAGCATTCCGGACGATGAGCTGCTCGACGTGGCGGCGCGGGGCGATCTCGACAAGCCGGCCGTCCTGGAACGGCAGGTCGCGCGCATGCTCGCCGATCCGAAGTCGCAGAACCTCGTCACCAACTTTGCGTCACAGTGGCTGCACCTCCGGAACCTGGAGACGATTACGCCGGACATGCGCCTGTTCCCCGATTTCGACGACAACCTGCGCCAGGCGTTCCGTCAGGAAACCGAGATGCTCGTCGAGAGCGTCATCCGCGAGAACCGCAGCGTCCTCGATCTCCTGCGCGCGAACTACACGTTCGTCAACGAAAGGCTCGCCAAGCACTACGGCATCCCGAACGTCTATGGCAGCCGCTTCCGCAAAGTAACCTTCGGCGAGGATCAGACGCGCGGCGGGCTACTGCGCCAAGGCAGCATTCTGCTTGTCACCTCGTATCCGACGCGCACGTCGCCGGTGATTCGCGGCAAATGGATTCTCGAGAACGTCATGGGCGTGCCGCCGCCTCCTCCGCCGCCCGATGTTCCGGCGCTGGACGATGTCAAGACCGTCAAGAGGAACGCGCCCATACGCGAACGCCTCGCCGAGCACCGGAAGAATCCCACGTGCGCGGGATGTCATCGGCTGACCGATCCCGTCGGCTTCGCCCTGGAGAACTATGACGCCGTCGGGCGTTGGCGTACGTTGGACGCAGGTGACCCGATCGATCCATCAGGCACGCTGTTCGATGGCACCGCGTTCCGCGGTGTCGCCGGATTGCAGAAGGCGATATTGAATCACTCGGATCTTTTCGTCGCGACGCTGGCGGAAAAGCTGTTGACGTTCGCGACCGGCCGGGGCGTCGAGTATTACGATGCGCCCGCTCTGCGCAAGATCGTGCGCGACGCGAAGCCGGATGATAATCGCTTCTCGTCGATCGTCATGGGGGTCGTCAACAGCATGCCGTTCCGGATGAGGAAAGCAGCGAATAGTGAGCAAGGCGCGACGTCACGCGAGTATCGATGAGGAAGGTATCATGATCATTTCGAAAAAGGCTTTGCCGCGAAGGACGTTTCTGCGAGGTGTCGGTGCGACTGTGGCGCTGCCCTTGCTCGACGCCATGATCCCGTCGATGACCGCATATGCCCAGACAGCGGCTACTCCGGTGCGCCGTCTCGGCTTCGTCTACATCCCGATGGGATCCGACATCGCACGGTGGACGCCTCCTGGCGACAGTGGACCCTTGACGGAGCTGTCGGTCACCCTCAGCCCGCTCGAGGCAGTGAAAAAACACATCACGGTCCTCAGCAACACGGAGCTGAAGAACGCTTATCCGGGCACGCATGCCACGTCGAACGCGGCGTTCCTGAGCGCGGCCAAAGCGAAGTGGACCGAAAGCAGCGACTATTACCTTGGCACCACTGTCGATCAGATTGCCGCTCAGCAGATGGGACAGGCAACTCAGTTGCCGTCGCTCGAGCTGGCGATGGATCTAATGGAAGTTGTCGGTCAGTGCGACAACGGCTATGCCTGCGTCTACCAGAACAATCTGTCGTGGTCGTCGCCAACGACGCCGTTGCCGTGCGAAGCGCACCCGCGTGTGGTGTTCGAGCGGCTGTTCGGCGAAGGGGGCACTTCAGTACAGCGGCGCGCCGCGCTGGGCAAAACGGCGAGCCTGCTCGATTGGGTCCGCGAGGACATCTCCCGGTTGCAGAGACAGCTCGGCGCTGCCGATCGCACAAAGGTGACCGAGTATCTCGATACCGTGCGCGAGGTCGAGCGCCGCATCCAGAAGGCCGAAGCACAGACGGTAGACAATCTCCTGCCCGACCTGGCACGCCCAGTCGGCGTCCCGGCCGCGTACGCCGACCACGCAAAGCTGATGTTCGATCTTCAGGTGCTGGCGCTGCAAGGTGATATCACGCGGGTGATCACGTTCCAGCTCGCGCGAGAAACCAGCAATCGGAGTTATCCCGAAATCGGCGTGGCCGATCCGCACCACCCGACGTCGCACCATGGCGGCGATCCCGAGAAGGTGGCGAAGATCGCGAAGATCAATCAGTTCCATGTCTCGCTCTTCGCGTACTTCCTCGAGAAGCTGAATGCCGTTTCCGAGGGAAATGGCACGCTCCTCGATAATTCGCTCGTGCTCTACGGCAGCGGCATGGGCAATCCCAACATTCACAACCATGTCGATCTGCCGATCGTGGTGGCCGGTGGAGCGGCGGGCAAGGTCAAGGGCGGACGACATATCAAGTACGCTGAGCCCGCTCCGTTAGCGAATCTGCATCTGACGCTGCTCGACGCGGTCGGCGTCCGGCTCGATTCGTTCCAGGACAGCACGGGAAAGATCGACACCTTGTACAGTCCGGTTGGCCTCGGAGGCTAAATATGGGTGCGTTAGGTGCGAGAGGTGCGTTGGGTGCGAGAGGTGCGTTGGGTGCGCGAGGTGCGCTGGGTGCGCGAGGTGCGCTGGGTGCGCGCGCCGCTCTGGTAGCGCAGGGCTTTAGCCCTGCCATCGCGGCGCGGGCAGGCCTGACGGCCTGCGCCGCAACAATTGTTCTGCTCGCGACTGTGATGCCCGTTGCTGCGGCCACGGACGCGCCGCTTGCCAGAGCCGTGCAGCAACTGGACCGTGCAGCGGTCACGCAGTTACTCGCACGAAAGACGGACGTCAACGCCGCGCAGCCCGACGGCACGACGGCCCTTCATTGGGCGACCTTTCACGACGATCTCGATCTCGTGAATCGTTTGATCGGCGCGGGGGCGAATGCGCTTGCGACAAACCGCTACGGCGTCACCCCGCTCTCACTCGCCTGCATGAACGGCAACGCCGCCCTCATCGCTCGCTTCCTCGATGTCGGCGCCGACGTAAACGCGTCGCTTTCTGGCGGAGAGACGATGTTGATGACGGCCGCACGGACGGGAAAGGTGGACGCGGTGCGCGTGCTGCTGACGCGTGGCGCCGATGTCCATGCAAAGGAACCGCGTCGCGGCCAGACAGCGATCATGTGGGCTGCCGCGGAAGGGCATGTCCAGGTGATCGAGACGCTCATCGAGGCGGGCGCCGATTTTCGCACGCCGCTCGACTCCGGATTTTCGCCGCTCCTGTTTTCGGTTCGGCAGGGGCGTACCCCCGCCGTCAAGGCTCTGCTGAAGGCCGGCGCTGACGTGAACGAGGTCGTCAAGGTGCAAGCGAATCCAAAGCTGCCGGAGGGAGAACGACCGCTTCGCAATGGCATGACGCCGTTGCACCTGGCGGTCGCCAACGGGCACCTCGAGCTTGCCGCCGAGCTCGTCGACGCCGGCGCGGACCCGAACTCCGACCTGATGGGGTATACCCCTCTCCACATGCTCGCGTACATCCGGAAGCCGGCGATTGGCGACAGCGATCCGGGTCCGGACATTTCCGGCAACCTGTCGACGTTGGCGTTCGTGAAGCGCCTCGTCGCGAAGGGCGCAAAGGTCGATGCGCGGATGTCGCGGCGCGTCAACCTGACCAATACCCGCTTCCACGAGGTTGGGGCGACGGCGTATCTCCTCGCCGCGATGACGGCCGATGCGGATTACATGAAGGCGCTCGTCGATCTTGGCGCAGATCCGTTGGCGAAAAACGCCGAGGGCACGACGGCGCTGATGACGGCCGCCGGTCTCGGCACACGATCGCCGGGCGAAGACGCAGGGACCGAAGAGGAAGTGATCGAAGCGATGCAGGTGGCACTCGATCATGGGGCCGACATCAACGCGGTCGACGAAAACGGCGAGACGGCCATGCACGGCGCCGCCTACAAAAACCTTCCCGAAGCCGTGAAGTTCCTCGCCAAGAAAGGCGCCAGAATCGACGTGTGGAACACACGGAACGAGTTTGGCTGGACGCCGCTGACGATCGCGCGGGGCTATCGGTTCGGCAACTTCAAGCCGTCGGCGGTCACCGTGGCGGCGCTCGAGGAGGTCATGCTTGCGGCCGGCGTGATTCCGCCGTCTGAAAAGGAGGAAAACGCCAAGGGGTACGACATCTACGCGCCGGAGAATCAGCGCAAGCCGCCTCGATAGTCGCAAGGCGCAAGTCGAAAGTCGTAAGGCGCAAGTCGAGTCGCGAGTCGCAAGTCGAGTCGAAAGTCGCAAGTCACAATCGGAAGCCCGTGGTCTAGGGCTTCATGCCTTCCTATTGGTTTCGAAACGCGCAGGAGGTTCTGATGCCTAAGCTTCCGCGGGTCCTTTCCGTCCTTCTCGTGGTCGTCGCACCGTTATGTCTGCCCGTCCAAGCGCGAGCACAGGTGCTCGAAGCCACGCTCTACGGCATCGTGCAGGACAGCTCGGGCGCGATTCTTCCTGGTGTCACCGTGACGGTCACGCATCAGGGCACCACGCTGACGCGAGAAACCGTCTCGGACGCACGCGGCGAATTTACGCTGCCCGCGCTCCCGCCTGGCGGGTACACGATCAAAATCGAGCTTTCGGGATTCAAGACCTACGAGAACCGGGGATTGATGCTGAGCGCCGGTCAGACGGTGCGGCAGACATTTGCGCTCGAAGTGGGGGCGCTGGCAGAGACCGTTACGGTCGCCGAGTCCGCCCCTCTCATCGAAACAGCCACGACGGCGCAGGTGCAATCGCTTGGCGAGGAAGTGCGTGAGATTCCCGTCTCGCGGCGGAATCTGCAGAACGTCATCCTGCTGGGCTCGGGCATCAGCTCATCCGACAACGCCGCTGGCGGTGGCCGGGCGTTCCGCGTCAACGGCGTCGGCGACGGCGGCCACGCCATCACGGTGGACGGCAGCAGCGCTCAGACCAATCCCGAAAATCGCGGCTTCGGCAACTACGGCGGCCAGAACCAGATCGAGATCCTGAGTGTCGAATCGGTCGCCGAGGTGCAGGTGGCCAAGGGCGTCCTGCCGGCGGAGTACGGCGGCTCGATCGGCGGTCAGGTCAACATGATCACCCGTTCGGGGACGAACCAGTTCCACGGGTCTCTTCTGCACAATTTCCAGACCGACGCGTTCGCGTCACGCGATCCGTTTTTGCCCGCCACGACCCCCAAACCAGAGATCAGGTTCAACCAGTTCGGTGGTTCGATGGGTGGCCCGATCCTGCGGAATCGGGTCTTGTTCTTCGCCACCTATGAAGGTTATCGCGAGGAGTCGGGCGTGACGGTGCAGGGGAACGTTGCCACGCCGGCGACGCGCAATCGTATGCTGGCCGCGCTGCCGTATCCCGAGACCAGAATGATACTCGACAACATGCCGCAGCCGAACGTGCCAATCAACGCCGACATCGGACGGTACACAGATGCCAGGACGCTCGTCCGGCGCGACAACACGTTCCTGGGGAAAGTGGACTTCGAGGCTGGCGCCGGCAGATTGTCGGTGACCGCTTCGCGGATGCGGCCGTTTGCCTCGGTCCCGCGAATCCAGATCGAGAACGATCAGCAGTACACGAACGGCTCGAAGCGCCTGTCGACCAACTACGTGCTGACGCGGAATTCGTGGGTCTCCGAAAGCCGGTTCGGCTGGAATCGCAATACGCTCGATCGCTTCGACGCGTTCTGGCTCGCGGAATCGCCCACGCGGGGGCCCCAGGAGGACCTCTACAACGTGCGCAAGCGTATCTCGACCTTCAGCGTAACGGGCTTCTTCGGCAGCGGAGATACCGAAATCCTCGCCTTGACCTACGACGCGTACAACCTTGACCAGAAATTCACCCGGCTTGCGGGCGCTCACACGATGAAGTTCGGGTTCCGGTGGGCGCGCGAGATCGGCTTCAAGTCGAATCCGCAAACGAACCGGTTCACGTTCGCCAGCCTCGACGACCTGCTGGCAAACAAGGCGAGCGACTTCCTGCTCGCGATGGGCAACCCGCCACATAAAGCGTGGGTCGATCAGTTCGGGGGCTTCATCCAGGACGACTGGCGGGTCAACGAGAAGTTCGTGCTCAACCTGGGTCTGCGCTACGACTACTACCCTGGGTTTGGCTACAAGTCTACGGATCCGAACGATCCGGCGGAAGTCAACAATCTGAACAATCCGACCGACATCCGCAAGATGGACTTCGGTGCGCCGCGGCCTCTGGACACGCCCATAGACAGCGATAAAGTGAACTTTGCCCCTCGCGCCGGATTTGCCTGGACCGTCGATCGCGCGGGCGCGACCGTGGTTCGGGGTGGCGTCGGCGTGTTCACCACCGGCCACATCATGGCGTTGTTCCAGAACGCGGTCGCGCGCCCCACCACTCCGATCCGCCAAGGCTGGAATCGCACGGAGCAGGAGGCACGCGGCGTTAGCTGGCCCAACACCTATGCGGAAGACGCCGAGAAGATCGTAATCGGCGAGACCGCGGGCAAGAAGAACCTGTACTACATGTTCGAGACCGACATGAAGAGTCCCGAAACCGTGCAGGTCACCTTCGACGTGCAGCGGCAAATCGGACGACTGGCGTCGGTCTCGGCGGGCTACGTCCATACCAGCGGAAAGAACCTGCCGATCCTCTTGAACTTTGCGAACGCCTATGATCGGGTGACCGGCGCCCGGCCCAATCCGGGTTTCAACCCCGGAGGGTGGTACGTCACCAGCGGGCAGACCATGAAATACAACGCGTTCGAGGGGAATGCCAACCTGCGGCGGTTCCATGGCCTCGACCTTGCGCTGCACTACACGTTGTCGAAAGGCTGGTCGGAACAGGGTGCCAACCTGGTTGGCAACTTCAACAGCTCGATCGGTGACACCACCTACAACAACACGCAGGACTTCTTCGATCCGTTCCTCGACGCCGACTACTCGCCGCTGATCGGCGAGGTCCGTCATCGCGTCACCGGTACGACCGTCTACGAACTCCCATGGTTGGCCGACCGCGGCGGCGTTCTAGGAGGTGTGCTGGGCGGTTGGCAGCTTTCGAGCGTGCTTAACTTCCGATCGGGCGAACCCCTGCGGATCACCCAGGCGTCGGGCATTGCCAACAGCCGGCCCGATTACAACGGCGGGAATCAGATCTTCGACGACTGGCGCGATACGCTGCAGTACCTCGACCGAAATGCGTACACCCTGGTGGAGACCTCCGCAACTTCGCGGGCGACAGTGCGACCGGGCAACCAGAACTCCTCTCAGGTGCGGGGGCCTGGCCGCCGGCGTGTGGACCTGACGATTGCGAAGCAGTTCACCTTGCGTGGCAGCTCGCAGCTTCAGGTTCGCTTCGAGTCGTTCAACGTGTTCAACTGGCGGCAATACAGCAACCCCAACACCACTGTCACGTCGCCGACGTTCGGGCAGATTACCAGCGTCGCCTCAACCAGAACGGGGCAGATCGGGTTCCGATTGACGTTCTGATCGTCCATCGTCCATCGTCGATCGTCCATCGTCGATCGTCTAGCGTCGAACGTTTCGCGACGCTGGACGATCGACGCTGGAGTCGCTATCAGCTAGGCGACCAACCACCAACCACCCTAGAGCCTCAAAGGCTTCACCGGCTTCGCCCCTGCGGCAGTCGCTACCGCCTTCAACCCGTTCAGAGTGAACCCGTCAGGCCGATCCCGGCCGACTTTTACGGTGAATAATCCTTGCGAATACACGTGGGGCTGGAAACGGGTGCCCTGCACGCGGACTGTGTATAGGATCTCGCCGCTGGTTTCGATGATCACTTGCACAACCGGACGCTCAACGTTCTCGAACCTGAGCTCTGGTAGCCAGGCCACGGGAAGCCGGCCGTCGTTGTCCTCAGTGCGCACGGTGATGGGCCAGCCTGGGAACTGTTCCCCCTGAGAGAAGCGCGGCCAGCACTCGAACGTCACCTGGCGCGACCGCTTGTTGAATCGCACCAGCCCGTATCCATCCGCGCGTTTCTTCTCGTCCGCGAGATCCTCCGGATTGGCGTAAGCCATCATGAAGATCCTGTTTCCCAGTCCATCCAGGTAATCGCCCGTCCACGGCAGCGGACTTCCCGCCACGGGGCGTGCGCCCGAGCGGTCGTCATTCGGGTGCCACCAACGTCCGTACACCGTGTTGACCAATGCCGGGCTCGTAAAGGCGTACGGCCCGTCGCGGTGCGCGTCGATGCCGTGCTTCACGGTGACCGCCAGATGTTGATCGCCGCACAGATGAATCGCCCGAGCGCGTCGGATTTCGCGCAGCGCCTCGTTCCGTCGGCTCTGCGGCCACCCATTGCTATCGAGATCGGCAAGCAGGCGGTTGTCGGGCTTGCCGTGCAGGTGGGCGGCCCCACATAACGCGGTCTGCGACAGGACGCACTTCATGTCCGCGCCTGTCCAGTCCTCGGTCCAGCCGCGCAGGAACCGCAACTGGCGCGCACCCAGCAACTGCAGACCCGGAATATCGATCGCCTTCGGATCGTAGCTCTCGTCGGTGATGTGATCGGGCCGCGGCCCCATCGCCGGGATGGCGCCCAGAGGTCCGGTTTTGAACTTGCGATCCTCAAGGATGGCGAAGTCGACGCCGCCGACTCGCAACCGCGTGAAATACACGCTGATCCCCTGGCGCACCGGACCCGGATCCACCGGATCGGGCAGATGCCAGGCCTGCGCGCGCTGCACCATGTTCACATAGGCGGCGGGGAAGAAGTAGCCGCCATCCGCGCCACCGGCATGCGTCGAATGTTCTCCTTCCTCACCCCAGAGGTTGCCATGCCCGACGTCGTGATCGTCAGGGATGCAGATGGTCGGGCGATCCTTGATGACGTCACGATATTGCAGTCCGAACTCGATCCAGCCGGCAGTGTGCTCTGTGTGGTGATACGTCTGGTCGCCCGAGAAGAACAACAGGTCCGGATTGTGCTCGAGCAGCCGTCGAACGATTTCCGGACGAGCTCCCGAGGTTCGCGACGAGTTACATCCCAGGTTGGCGACAACGATCTCGTCCGCGTCCAGCGGATCACGACGGATGGTGCCTTCGAAGGTTGCGTTCTCGCCATGCCGCACCCTGTAAGGCGCCGTCCTGGTGCTGTCCCAGCGCTCGACGCGAAAGTGCGCGCTCCATCCCGGGTACTCGACCGGCGCCCGTCCGATCTCCGTCCAGGCACCGTCGCGTTGAATTTCCAATCGTGCCTCGCGACGTTCGCCGGTGAGCAGAGGGTAGAGCTGAGCAGTGAGTTTGAGAACGCCGGCATCATGTGTGTAGAGGGCGAAGGCGACGACCCGCTCGCGCGGCACATTCAACTCGACAATCTGCGGCACCTTGCTTCCGGTAGTGCCCCACCAATCACCGGTCGTCTGCGCATCGAGTTGAGCATGGTCCTTCCCGAATGGCGCGGAAGGCGTTGGTGTTTGCCTGAGACGGCCAACTGCAGCGAGAGCCGGCACGGTCTTCAGAAACGTCCGACGATCGGTTTGAGTCATGGTGGGTCAGACCACAGCATCACAAAAAGAAGTGCGCGTGTAAACTTTTGGCACACTCCGTGGCAACTCCGTTGCTTCCTTCCCGAATCCTGGGCGATTCGCGGTCATTGTTGCTAGCCTAAAATACACAATATGACGTCGCTGTATGGAATCAGGTCAGCGTCTGCAAGTGAGTGTTGTCTATGAAGGAGGTCTTCACGTCGTGCGGGACGAACATCACCAGACCCTGAGTCAGTAGCAGAGCGATGCTGATTCGCGTTCGGTTATTGTGCAAACTCGCGGAACGCTTGGATGGCGTGGACGTCTCCAAGATCCGCGTTGGGGACCACCTTGAGCTGCCCCCGATGGACGCCCGCCTGTTGATTGCGGAAGGGTGGGCGGAGTTTGTGGAGCTCGTCCGCGCTCATTCGCCCGAAGACGTGAAAAATCGCTGAAAAGCCGATTTCCAGCTGGTTTTTCGGCGTTCGACGGGTGTCGGTTCGTCGTGGGCTCGCATCTCGATTGCGGCAAACCCTTCAAGAACCAGATATTCCGCCAGCACCGGAGCCAGATCGTAGACGCACCCCACTCTGTAACAATCGACGGCAGTGCCCTGCACGGAACCGACGGGTTGGCGTGTGATGCGGACCCGCACTATTTTCACTCTCCGCAAATTGTCCGCCCGCGGACGTTACGAATCCTTCAGGGTTGCCTTCCACTTGGCGGCCACATCCATCGCCTCCCGCGGCGACTCGATGACCAGCTCCCGCTGAACCGCCCCGTTGTGTTCCAGCCTCAGCACGAGCGTCGTGCCACGGCGACCCACAACACAGGACGTGCCGTTGGCCTCTTTCCATAACACCGCAATGGCGGCGTCAGTCATATGCAACGCCCCGTGCAGGGCAAATCGCACGCCAACAAGCATGTATGGGCAACTATGGTGAGGCTCGGAGATGCGTTGCGTGCTTGCGCGAATCACTGAACGAACATGACGACTCTTCAGAACAAGAGCTCGCGGCGCTCAGGCTGCTCGATCATCGACATGCTGAAGCATGTCAATGAGCCGAAGAGGTCGCAGTTACGTCTCTAGCGGCAGCGGAATTATCCAAACGGATAAAGAAGGGGAGGCGAAGCGCTCCCTGCTCCGCTGTAGTCCCTAATGTCGCACAATGTCGCTTGCGGCCGTGTCAGCCCGCTGACATGATGCGCGTCTGATTCGACTGCCCCCAGCGTCGAATTCCAGTCTGAGCACAGTTTTCACCCACTCATTTGGCCATTGGTAAATCCGCCGCTCGTCGTGTGCTTGCGGCCGTCGGAGTGTGTCTCATCGCCGGCGGGACGCTGGCGCTCGCCCAGATCGACATTCCTCACGGCGATGGCGGTAGCCCACAGGACAGTCTCTTCGGCCCACGCAAGTATCTCCGCACGAACGGCGCACCAGACAAATACGCCGAACAGTTTTCATTGCCCGCCTCCTTCCGAGAACCGTTCGTCCTCCACGTCGTCAACGGTGACTCATCCGGTAAGAATCGCGTTTCGTCCGCGCGAATTCGGTTGAACGACAAGGAGGTTGTGAAGCCGTCCGACTTGTCTCAGAAAGTTGCGATCGTCAAGAAGACGATCACTCTCAAATCAGATAACAGGCTGGACATTACTGTTGAAGGTGCTCCTGGCGGTTACCTCACGCTCACTATTTTGGGCACAAGCAATCATGCTCCCATCTCCAATCCAGGAGGGCCTTACACCGGCACCGTTGGACAACCTGTGGCGTTCGATGGAAGGAAATCGTCGGACCCGGACGGCCACACGCTCACCTATAAATGGGAATTCGGTGATGGAAAATCGGGAACCGGAGCGACGCCGAAACATATCTATGAGAACGCTGGTCAATTTACGGTTCGTTTGACGGTCAACGACGGTCGCGGAGGCACTCACAGCGCGACGACGTTAGCAAAGATAATTCCGCCGGCACCGCAAAATCGGATACCGACGGCGAAACCCGGCGGACCGTACTCTGGCGTTGTTGGGCAAGTCGTGAAATTCGACGGACTCGGGTCCTCCGATCCAGATGGCGACCCGCTGACCTACGCCTGGGCCTTCGGTGATGGTGGTACGGGAACAGGTGCCAGCCCGACGCACAGTTACGCCAGCGCTGGTGAATTTACAGTCAGTTTGACTGTGAACGACGGCCATGGCGGCACTCACAGCGCAACGACCACCGCTGGCATAAGCCCTGCCGGACCTGCAAATCGAGTCCCGACGTCCGATGCGGGCGGACCGTACGGCGGCGAAGTCGGTGTGCTCGTGACGCTCGACGGGTCGCGATCGTTCGATCCCGACGGCGATCCTTTGACCTACAGCTGGAATCTCGGTAACGGCGTCACACTCGCAGGCAGGGTCGTCAAGCATTCGTATCCTCTGGCGGGCGATTACAAGGCAACGTTGACTGTTGCCGACGGTCGCGGAGCCACTCACACGTCGGTAGCGGCCGTCGCGATCGATTCCGCTCGCGATCGGATGCCTCCGGTCATTACGCTGGTCGCGCCACGCGAAGCATTTCCAGGTGCCGAGGTGCCAGCCGTTGCCGACGTTTCGGACAACGATCGAGTCGAATCGGTGGAATTCGTCATCGACGCCGGCCCTCCGTTTCGGTTGACCATCCCACCCTACAAGCAAACCGTCCGGGTTCCCGACGTTGCGGGTCCGGACGACTCGATCGTCGTCATCGCCAATGCGCGAGATCCGGCAGGGAATATTGCGTCTGCACGCGCGTCGATCCGCATCGCATCTTCACCCGATACAACCCTTCCAACCGTCAGCCTCAATGCCCCAGTTGAGGTCGGCGCCGGTTCCACGCTTCGTGTGTCGGCGGTTGCAACAGACAACGTCGGCGTGGCGTCGGTCGTGTTCACGATTGGCAGTCAGGAGTTTTCAATTCCCGCCGGCGAGGCCCTAGTAGCTTCATCACCAGTACCCCCTGAGGCCGCGGGGACATCGCTGCCGGTGAAGGTGCGCGCGATCGATTTTGCCGGCAACGCCGGATTCGATGAAGCGGCGGTGCTCGTCGTCACGGAGCGAGACACGATCGTGCCCGTGGTTTCGCTCCAGGCGCCTCCGGAGGTAAACCGTGCGTCGCTTTTGAACATGACCGCTACGGCGACGGACGCCGGTGGCGTCGCGTCCGTTGATTTTCTCGTCAACGATCTCGTCGTCGGCACATCCGTGTCGGCGCCGTTCAGCGCGCAATATCCCGTCGCCTCGAGCGTCCCTGTCGGCACGCTTCTCCAACTGCGCGCCGTCGCGCGCGATTTCAGCGGCAACGAGGCATTCGCCACGGCGACCACTGCCGTTGTTGGAACGTCGATGCTGACGCGCAGTGTCGTGGTCGGCGAAGTGTACGACGACACCGCAGGACTGCCGTTGATTGGTGCAAGTGTCGCGATCGACGGGACCGATTCGGCGGGGCAACCTTACACAGCGCAGACGATTACCGATGCTCGCGGCCGTTTTGCACTGCCGGCACATGTCGGCCCTGCCCGAGTGGTGATGTCGAAAGACGGGTGGACGCGCTCTGTTCGGCAAGTGCTACTTGCGGCGAATACGGCGACGGAGATTTTCGACGGGCGACTGACACCGCTCGCACCTGTCGTAGCCGGCGTGTCACCTGTACTTGGCGGCCGAGCCACACATGAAGGCATCGAGCTCGAACTGAGCCCGGGTGCGCTTCCGTCGGCAGTCGATCTCAGGCTGACGCCGATCCGCCAGCAGGGACTTGTGGCGTTGCTGCCAACGGGCTGGAGCCCGGTTGCGGGTGTCGACATAGCACCGCGAGAACTGTCATTCGTGGGTTCGCAGGTACTGCGCGCACCGAACGGATTGAAGCTGCCCACAGGTACGCTCGTAACGGTCGCGCGTTTCGAGGAACAGACGCGCGCGTGGCGTGCGATCGCATCTGGATCAGTGACGGCGGCTGGGGCACTGCCGTCTGCAAGCGCTTCCGGAGGCGGTCAGTACGCGTGGCTCGTCGCCGATGCCGCTCCTTCCTCACCACCGGCGCCCGTCGCAGGAGAGCCGCTCGGGTCCGCCGCCGCCGTTTCGCTGCCACCGAACGCCAGCGGAGTGATCACTCCACAGCCGCGCATCATCTTTTACAGGCCGGGTGTGTTTTCGGATGTGAGCAGTCGTGTAGCAGGAGCCGGAAACCTGCAGAGTGGGACGCGTGCGCTGGCGCATGTCAGTGAGTCGTATCGATTCTTCTCGGATCTCGAGCAGCATCCCGAGCCATTTACACAAGACCTCGTGCTGTATCAGCTGGCCGACGCCAGTGGCGCAATCGAGGCGCGGCATCGTGCCACTCCGTCGCTGACGTTCGAGGCGCTCGCCCTCGAGCTGGGCGTCATCACGATCGAGCTCAGCACTACGTCGAGCGAGCCGCGTATCACACCGCTTATCCCTTCTGACGGCGGCTCCGTGACGACGCCAACCGGTGAGGAGTTGCGGATTCCGGCAAACGCCGGTGCCGATGCGCAGGCATTCGGCATTCAGCGGCTGACGTCGAGCGATCTGGGGCTGACGTTGCCCCAATTGCTCGAATTCGTGGGAGGTGCCTACGTCTCGTTCTCCGGCGAATTGACGCAGTCGGCCACGCTGTCGATGACGCGACCGTCGACTGTGACGGATGCGTCCAGAATTCTTCTCGCGCGGATTCAATCCGTTGGCGGCGAGGACCGCCTGGTGCTGGTCGCCGCGGCGAGACTGGCAGGCGATCGTCTCGAGTCGACAGCCACCCTTGAAGAAAATCCTGGCGCGTTCGAAGGCGTGCGCGTGGGTGGGCGTTACGTGTTCGTTCGACCGACAGTGCCGTTTGGATTCGTCACGGGCCGAGTGCTTGGGACCGACGGTGCCGTGTTCGCTGGTGGGCTGATCTCCACGCCGACGCTGCCGCTGGTGGCTGTTTCGCGAGCGCAGGGGTACGTCGAAGCTGCCGCTGTGGGAACAGTCCCGCTGACGGCCCTCGATGTCGTTCGAGCGGATATCGCGGCGGGGCAGACGACGATTGCAACAGCCGGGGCGACTGCGGCGGTTGATCTGACGCTGGTGCTTCAGACGCCAGCGGTGGTCTCGCTGACCCCATCCGACAGTTCGACGAATGTGCCACTTGGTACGCCGTCGTGGCTCGCTTTTCGCGGCCGATGGACACAACTGCGTCGACGGCAGGAGCCGCTGTGCGCCTGGCTGGACCGGGCAACACTCCAATTGCCGGCTCGCTCGCGTGGTCTGTTAACGGCACGACGTTGACGTTCAGGCCGAATACGGCCCTCGAGCCGAACCGCGAATACGTCGCGACGCTGGGGACGGAACTGCGCGATTTCGTCGGCAGGCCACTTGCGTCGGCGGTGACCTCGCGGTTCAACAGCCTTGATACCACTGCGCCGCCGCCTCCTCCTGCCGGGAGCGTCACCGCCGGTATTCCGGATGCCAACGGAACATCGATGGTTCGCGGCACGCAGGGAACAGCGGGCCGGAACGACATCGTCACGATTCTGAATCTGACAAAGAAGACCTCGACGCCGGTCGTGATCGATCCCGACGGCGGATTCCTGGCGCTCATTCAGGCGTCGGTCCGCGATCGGCTGCGTCTGCGGATCGTCGATGCGGCAGGGAACGAAACATTTGTCGATCTGCCGCGATTCCGGCAGGTGAATGCGGACGGCAGCGTCAGCGCATTTGTGGGCCCGGAAGGGGATCGCGTCGATGGGCCGAACGGGACCCCGTGCATGTGCCTGAGGGAGCGTTTCCGGACGGCGTGACGATGACCGTGCGGTTCGTGAGTGAGCAACAATTTCCGATTCAGTTAACGTCGGACGATCGAAAGTTCTTCGCGTACGTGGGTGGAATCAAGCTGGAAATGGAGGGAAAGGTTCCGGCGAATGGGCGGTATTGTACCTGAATTGTCACTTGCTCCCAGTGCCGGAGACACGGCTCAGGATTCCTGGATCGTTGGACAGATTTTTGAGGCGAATGGTCGCACGTTCTTCAACACTGTCGATATTGCACGATTGATCGGCAATCGAGTTACGACGTCTTCTCCACCCTGTCCGGGTGTTCAGGCAGAACAAACGTACGGCTTTGCCAAGACTCTCGGTCGTCCCGTCGGTGTGAACTGGGCCAGAACCGCCCCTGGACGCGCCGACCGTGTCGCACATGGCATCAGCAGTTTCTACGCACAGATGGGTGCCGTTGCAGGTTTCGGATCACTGGTCTCCTGGGCCTGATGGTAGGGGCGGGCATCCACGCGGACACCACAATAAGCTCGTCCAGTCTCTTCCCGCCGGTCGTCTGTCTGCCATCGCTGAGCGGACGGGCAACGATTGTCCCGAATGTCGTCTTCCTCACCGTGAACAAAGACGAACTTCTCCCCGTGACACTCGAGTAACCGTCAGAAACACGAGACGCGGCTCGCAACGCGTTCTGCCACGCTACGTCGCAGATCTGAACGTCTCAGTTCCGACTCTAGGCGCAAGCTACTACGAAGTGCGGGCGGAACGCCCAGACTTGGTCCGGCAGGACCTTGGAACGACCGCGCCTGACCAACCTGCACCATTGTTCGACGTTGCGACCGGGTCCAACGGTCAGACCGTCATTAGCATTGAGTCGGAATGGCTCACCGGCTCGCCAACCGCAATTGTTGTCAATCAGGTTTTCTCCATACAAAAAAGAGACGCAGAGCATCGGAGTGCTCAGGGTATTGCCATCCGATTGAATGGGGCAACAACCGATTACCGCACTTTCTTTGTTAGAGAAGGTGGTATTGAGGATGAACTTGACCTCCGCGATTTCAACATCACCAGAGTGTCACCCACCGAGATTGAGGTGCTCATCACGACAGTCGATCGGCTGGACGCAGATATCACGGGGCTTCTTGGTGAAGCATGAAACACGCGTCGCTCTCGATCAGCCGCATCCTCTCAATCTTTCGATTGAGGGCGCGCCCGGAGACACATACATTGTCGAACTCACCGGAAGCAACGGCGTCACCCGGCCTGTGCCATTCACTGTCACGGCGAGCACGGCTCATACAGGAAACTTGATTCTCAAGGTGCTGCCAGCCACGCTCGATCCACCGGTTTCAGGAAGTGGGCAGGGCCGTCTTGCGAACTCCGTGCTGATCACCGATCTGATCTCGGGGACGCAGATTCCCGTTCCAGAGATCGCATCGTTAACGGCGGCGTGGAACTTGGGTTTGAGGGAGATCCTGCACACCGATACGAACTAGCGATCGGCTACAGAGGACAGACATTTGGCCCGCAGCTGCCGACCACAACCGTTTCGCAGAACGGCGATCAGAGCGAGCTCCATATCCCCATTCCGAAGGTGGAGTTGACTATTTATCGATTTCTCGCCACTCTCGCACCCGTCAAGACAGTCTCCGCCTTCGTTCCGCCGCGAAACGAGCCGCTAAACATCGGTCGGCTCGACAACGACAATACGGTTCCCAAGCTGGAAACCACCTCTACGGAACTGTCCGACATCGACCCATCTCATCCGTTCACGCTGCGATTTTCGGAATCGATGGATGCGCAGAGTCTGGAGCGGGGCATTTTTCTCACCTGCGGTGGAGAAGACATCAAGGGTGAAATCCGCATTTCTGACTTGAATCGAACAGTCACGTTCGTGCCTCTTGAACCTCTACGGCTCAATCAGTCATGCACTCTTGATCTTCAGGTTTCTGACACGTCGGGAAATCTTTCTCGAGGCCACACAAGCCGCAGTGTCGTTGACGACCTTCACGCCGACACTTGTTGGAACATCGCCTGAAGTCCAGAATCTGCGCCACATCGCGCACCTGCGGCAGTCAACATCGCAGGGCATCAGCGAGACGGTGGTAGGTGTCACAAGAGGTGCGACGACCTACAAGGTCGTCACGTTTGACGTGACCGACCCAACGGTTCCCAGCGTCGCCGGTACAGCGCAGACGGCTACGTTTGCAGATCGAAACACCACTTGGCGAGTGTCGGTCGTTGAGGGGATTCAAGGTCTGCCCCTACAAGGCCCGTCACCGTGCGCGGGCGGTGGGAGCAACTTCTCAGGCGACCTGGCGGTGATCGGGCGCTACAACGTCAACATCAGCGGTGTTCAGTTCTACAACGTTACAAATGCGACTTCTCCGTGTCTTCTAGGGGAGAAGTATCTGGCACTGCGGATCCTACGGGCGTCGCGTATTCGCGTCTTGTTGAAGGAACGGTCCATGTCCCGGGATACGCAAAAGGTGTTGCGGCTATCAAGACTGCTTCAGCAGTGATCACCTATGCGGCGGTCCAGGAAGTTGGCGTGATTGCCGCTGATTTCGCCCGTAATTCTCCCCAACCGCCGCAGGCGGAAAGGATTCCCGAAGGTGCTGTGTTTGGTAATTACATTGATGTGGCCGCCATCCGGAATCATCTGTTTGCCATAGATGTGGACCGCTTGGCACTTGATGTTCTGACACCAACCCTGGCGGTAGTCAGTTCGCTGACGCTACAGGAAGCCCGCCGCGCACAATGCTTTCGGTCGAAGGTTACACCCGCGACGACAATCAAAACGGGATCATCGATGCAAACGAGCGACGAGATGTCCTCTTGGTGGCCGGCGAAAAGAGCATCGCGATTGTTGACGTGACGATATGTCCGTTCACCCTCACAGGTGGGCACGATTGGGTTTGAGTCAGCACTGCGTACGGGCATGTCGTTCGACCATACTCGCAAATGGCTCGCCGCTATAACAAGGATGGTGTGCCCGTTGTTTTGGACGTCTCTCGGTTAGACGTATCTGCCATCGACGATCGCATGACGTGGAGCACAGGTCGTGGAAGTGGCGAATCGGTTGCATTCGACGAAGCACGCGGGCTGCTGTATGTCGGGCGCTTCACGCGGTCTACCGAGGATGCGTTCGGGCAGCTGGAGGTGTGGGATGTAGGGGGCGTGACACCGAGAATCGTGACGTCATAGCAACGGCGAACGGAGGCCCGATCGCAGTCGTTGCGGTAGACGAAGACGTAACGCTGGATTCGATAGTCACACTCAAGAACGTGACCGACCCCTCGATGGAATGGGCAACCGGCGACGGTACGGTCTCGTTCAGTGGACGAGTGGTGCACAGATACAAGACGGCAGGTACCTATCGGGCCACCATCACGGTCAGGTCGAAGCTCAATCCGAACCTCACCGCTATACGCGAGGTGATCGTTGGGGTGGTGTCAATAACCTCCTTCCAGTGGGAGTCTTACTCCGCGGCGCTCGCAGCCGACGCCCGCATCACGAACCTCATCAACGAAGGTGCATTCAAAGTGTGGCCGGATCTGGATTCGGCACAAGGTAAGAACCGTCAAGTTGCGAAGGTTGCAGGACGAATCAGTCCACCTGTGCCGAATCTGCCAATTTATCTCCGTGCGTTCGACGTCGACGATCCCTCGGACGATGTAGCCCCTGTTGATCCGACACCAGGAAATGGCGGCGACAACCGAGGCCGCTTCAAATCAGGAAGGTGGCTTCTGACGGGGGGCTCAATGACCGCCGGTAACGTCCCTGTTGAAGTGCGAACGGACTCGCAAGGCCGGTTCGAAGCTCTTTTCGAACTTACCCTGCAACCAGGTGACAACTTCCGCGCTGTGGCCTCCCTGAAGGAATCCGAGGCGGTCAGCACGGTCGAGTTGGCTACGCCGGCGACCGCTCTTGGTTACCGCGTCCGGGACTCCGCTACTTGTTGGCTCAGCATCGACAGACACGTCGGTGCGATCCCGCAGCACTTCCGTGCTCACAGTATGGCGTCGCCTGTGGCTCGAAAGTGACGCGATGTCGGCCGTGGCAGGCAACGATGTGAGAGCGTTGCTCGAGGCGTTTGATGGAAGGAGTGTCACGTTACGCGATATGAAAGCGAACGGCCTTACGATTTCTACCTTAGCAGATGGTTCAGTCGCACCCGGACGTTTTGAGAATGGCACTTTGGAGTTGCTCGGAAGTGTGGTAACGGCCGATGTGGCCTCGAACAGCAGTAACCAACCGCGAACCGTGGTGCTCAAGAGTGATTTGGCTATTCCCTGCAAGATACAGGTCGGTGGCCAGGTGACTCCGTGCAGTGTCGTGTCCATGGAGGATCCGTCAAATCTGCGGTTGATGGTAGGAGGGCCTATCGCGACTGAGGGCCCCGCCATGCTCACGCTCAATGGCAGGCCATCCGTGTATCCCGGTGAAGTGTCGGAAGATGGGCAGGAAGTGTTATTTACGACGGATCAGCCGCTCGAGATTGCGGTAACTCTAACCGACGATGACAACCTCAGGGACAACGATGCGGTTCCAGCACCGGACACTAGCCTCCTGAAGACGAAGTTCGAGCCTGCATTCGTGGATGTGCAGACTACACCGGTTGCGGGCAGTGGGTTCGCGCCGTTTGCCAAGAACGGGCCGACGGCTGCGGCCTCTCGCCTGCTCTACAACTTCGACAATGAATCGGCGCGAAGCGAGGACTACTGGGTTGTGTATCTCCTTGGGGCGTTTCAAGGACCTACACATAGGGACCGGGATCCAAACTTGGAAAGCAAAAGTAGTACGTCAGTGCCACTCGCTTCAGTGAATGGTGTCTCAAGGCTCACCCCTTCAGGGCAATCGTTACTCGGGTGTTGGTGCCGTAATCTTCACACAGATCTTTGCGGAGAAGACGTCACAAAAGCCGTTTGTGAGTGAGGCTCACACAGTGCTGCATGAGGTAGGGCACCTCTTTGCGGGTAGCCACGATCATACTGGTGAGGACGGAGGGATCATGGCGCAGTCGAAGAATCGTACGAGTGAGGATTTCACTCCAATAACTCTGGATAAGATCAGGAGGATCATCATCCCGTGAGAATCAATCTGTTTCGCGTGGCGGCGTTCGGGGCCAGTATCGCGTTGGCGATGGCGGGCATCGTAAATGGTCAGCAAGACGACTTGTTGCACGCCAATTTGTCGTGCAGAGCGGAAAAGGCGTCGACGGTGCTCGGAGAGCCTGTGAGTGTGGTCGTCACGTTGTCAAACCCTACGGCCGCGCCGCTGACTTTTCACAGAGACCTCAATCCAGAGGCTGGGCACCTGTATGTCGAAGTCACACTCGGTGGCGGAATCGCAAGAGCTATTAGCGGTGCGGACTGGGGGACGGACGATGTCGACAGCGAGCCGGCGGTATTCGCGCCGAAGGAGTCGAGCGAGGTTGCGGTCAATCTGCTGTTCAACTCGACCGAAGACGCGTCGTCAGACAGGGGCTTCATGGTGTTTCCGCAGGCAGGGGTTTGACAGCGTTCTCGTCGAGTTCAGCTCCTTCTCCCGGACCTCTAAGATCTCGTGCGCCCGGTTCGAACGTGACGGTCAATGCTCCCGCGGGATTGAACGCGGAGGTCTTTTCACAGCTTGCAAACGCAGAAGTGGTGTATTTCCTCGAGACAGGAGTAACACTCGACCCCAGAAACACGGCCAGCGTCGTTGAACGCTTAATGGCGCTTACTGCGAAGTATCCAACCAGCACCTACACGCCCTACATGGAGGCGGCGTTGGCTCGTCACATACAGCGCTGATATGTCGAGTCGCGCTGGCACACGGCGTGTCCGATTTAATAGCGCTGCCGCGGCGATGGCCGTGTTATGTGCGGCGACTGTGGCCACTGCGCAAACGCCACAGCCCCCTCTCGCCTCCGAGCAGATTCTGCTTTATGGTGTTCATCTCGAAGCAGCGCCGGATCGCCAGGTTGTCCCTAAGGACATCGCCACAATTGTTAGTACGACCTTCCAGGCACCGACTCTGCCAAACGCGTCGGTACTCACCGCCTTTGCCGACGCGGAAATGCGCGCGACGTTGCGCGGGCCCAGCTTGGCGGAGCCTCTCGAGCTGACCGCGCGGCCGAATACGCCGTTCCACATTCCGCCCCTCGTTGTCGCCGGCATTCACACACTCGAGAACATCCGACTGGTGAGAGGCAACGAAGTTCTGCTCTATGCCACTCCCGAGGCCGTCACGATCGAAGTTATTGACCGGCTCCTCATCACACAAGTTACCGCGCGGCCGCTAACGGCTGCGGAAATCCGCGAAAAAGGTCTGGTATTCGACGATTCCAGTTTTCAAGCGTTCAACTTCACTGCCGCGTTCGCCGTCGCCAACGGCGCCGAGATCAAGATCGACTTTCCAGTCATCCTGCCCAAGATCGCAGGCGTGGTGGACCCCAGGGTCAACAACGCAGGGCTGCCGAATATCAAGCCGCCGTCGCTGACCAGTCTGTCGACACTGATTCCCGACACGCTCGAAATTCAAGCGCAAGTCCCCAACCTCAGTGTCACAGGCTTCATTCTCAAGTACCAGTCGCTGAAGGGAGAAGACTTAACGATCCCGCCGATTCCAGGCGTCGTGATCATCCCGGGCGACATCGGGTTTCTGAATCAGGTCTTCAGCGTCCTGTTGATGGTCGGCAACGTCGCGCCCGCTGGGTCGAACCTCGTGGTCAGCGATGCGCGCGCAGAGATTGTGCTGCCGCCGGGAAACGATACGGTCGTGTTCACGGCCGACGATCCTCTGGTGATGGGCCGCACGGCAGCGGGAGAAACGCCACGAATCCGCCCGATTGCGCAGAGCGGTGGAGATGGCAAGGTCGGCACTGGCGATGACATTCCCACCATCGGCCCAGGTGAGTCCGGCAACGCCGAATTCCTCGTCGAGGGACGACGTGAGGGCAGTCATGTCGTCGAGATGGAGATCACGGCGACGCTCAACGGTTTGCCTGTGGGGCCGGTCCCGATTCGCGGGCGGGCCGCTGGGGCCGTCCTGGTGCGAAATCCATCGTTCACCCTGACGTTCGCTCACCCTGACGTGGTGAATGCCGGCGAGCCTTACAGTCTGGATGTCACGGTCACCAACACATCCACATCCCCAGCCAACTTCGTCAGCTTGAATCTGCACTCCCGCAACATCGTGGGTGCGGTCGTCTCCGGCGGTCCGTCGCGGCAGATCGAGATGATTGCGCCCGGAGATGCGGAGACGGTGACGTTCCATCTCACGTCGCTCGTGGGCGGAAAGATCACTGCCGCAACGCTCGACAGCGATGGCAATGTCGCGGGCCGGTTCGAGCTGCGCACCGCCATCGGCGAATTCGGTGTGCCGTTGTCTCCCGACTCGCTCGTGCTGCCGAAGGAAGCGAACGCGCTGCCGTTGCCCCTTAGACAAGCGGCGATCGGCCTGCTCGGGCGCGCGTATGCCGTTGCCACCACTCCACCCGCCGCGTTGCCGGCCAATGTCACACGCTTTACCAGGAAGGTCGTGTGGGATCGCGGAGTGGAGGTGGCCGAAGCCGGCCTTCGTGTGACGCTGCACGAACCGATAGCCGAGAGCGCCGCGCACCTGTGGATGGACTTCGCGGGCAGCCGCTTCACTCGCCTGAACGAACGGGTCACCAAGCCGTCGAACCTGCCGTTTGAGGAGCAGGACTATCTCGGGTTCGACGATCTCCGGCGCCGCTCCTTCCGCGGAGATGCGTTCGCAGATGCCGTGGCGAATGTCCTGTCGGAGCGGTTCCTGCAGCTCGGCGCCATCGCGTTTCACCAGCAGTTCGCCGAGAAGATGTCGTATCGCGCCGGACATATCTCGGTCGTGCTATCGGCCGGCGGAAACCCCTTGCGCGCCACTCTCGCTGTGCTCGATTCAGCGGGACGGCGTGTCGGTGGTGCCCCAGTCCAGGATCGTGTGACCAAGGCCATTCCATTCAGCGACTTCCTGTCGATCCGGAATCCGCAGGGAGAGGTCGTCGCGTACATGGCGCTCGTAGCCTCGTCCGATCCGAACGCCCTTACATTCCAGATCGATCGTGGTGCCGGCGCGCCAGCCAGCCCGTTGACGCTGAGCGTGATTACTCCCGACACCGGCGGGGCATTGCGGCACGTCGCATTCGAAAGCATCACGACCGGTGTGCCGGCCACGACGTTCACTCCTCAGGCGCCGTATCCGTTCGTCGTGAAAATGCTGCAGGGTGGAACCCTGTTGACCGGCTCGCCCGTTGCGCCCTCGCGCATCGCCGACATCTCCAATCCATCCCCTACCGTGATCGGCGTTGTCCAGCTGAGGGATGCCGACGTAATCCTGTGTAACGACGTGCCTATCGCGCGGCCGGGACGCATCCTCGCCATCTTGTTCAGCGAAGAGGTCTCGAGGGCGAGTGTCCAACACGGTCTCGAGGAAGGCGACATCGTCACGTTTCTGCCCGACGGCAATCGCGTGCTGGCTGTGGCGCTTCAATCCAGCGGCCGAATCGCACTCGTCGCCCTTCGCGATCCCCTGGGGCCGTTCGTGCCGCGATCGATCAGCATTTCCGGCGCAGTCGATCGCGCTGGACAGATGATGGGCACGCAGACGCTTCCGATCGAATCCACAGTTGACCAACCGGGAGGCGTCGTGTCGGGCCGAGTGCTGCAGGCCGACGGATCGCCAGTGCCGTTTTCAAACGTACGGCTCCTTTACCAGTTGGGCTGTAACCGCGTGGTAACGACCTACGGCATCAGCTCGAAGAGCACCGACGCCGCGGGCCGATATTCCTGGGACTACGTTCTCCAGAACACAGTAGGTGTCAAGATCGCCGCAATCGATCCCGTTACCGACCAGCCCCGCAGTGTCGCGTTCAAGGTTCAGCGCAACGGCCAGCGGATGGAAGTCGACCTCGTCTTCCTCGGCCGGGGTACCGTGACAGGCCGCACGCTCGCACCCGATGGTGTCGCTCCGGTCGCGAACACGGTCGTGCGCGCCACGAGCTTGATCGACAGCAGCCAATACGGCGCTGTCACCGACGAACAGGGTCGATTCTCGCTTGTCGAAGTGCCGGTGGGGAACCTCGTCATCGAGGCGGTTAACGTTGCGGCCAAGCTCGAGCGGATGCTGAGCGTGCATGTGCCGTTCGCCAGTGCGAGCATCACTCACGACGTCGTCTTGTTTCCAGTGGCGGATGCGACGGTCAAACGTGGAACGGTTACGGGAAACGTTCTTCGGGGTGACGGGACATCCGTTGTGCCCGGAGTTCCCGTAGTTCTCTATTACAAGAACGGCAGTCAATCCGGCGTCAGCTGCCCTCCAGAGTTTCTGGTGGAGTGCCCGATCGCCGTTTCCGAAAGCGGACCAGCCGGAGACTTCGAATTCCGTAACACGTACGCCGGATCGTTCCGGATCCATGCCTTCGATCAGGGCGCGCTCGAAGAGGGCAACGCGCTTGCGTCTGTGGCCGCCGATGCGACTGTGAGCGTCAACGTGCTGCTCTCCGGGGGCTTGGGCACCGTGCGTGGGGTGGTGCTCGATGCGGCGGGCGCTCCAGTGCCCAGCGCGCGTGTAGGTGGCGGCTTCAGCATTGTCACCGCCAACCCGTCCGGACAGTTTGTGCTGACCGACGTGCCGGTGGGCCGCCGCACGATCACTGCGGTCAGCGATCTGCTGCGCACGACCGGCAGCGCAGATGTCGATATCCCGTTTGCAGGCGCGGACGTGCCGATCACCATCGTGCTGCGGCCGATTGCCTCGATTTCTGGCACCGTCACCGATGCGGCCGGCGCACCTGTCACAAATAACCGAGTCTACCTGTTCGAGAAGATTCGGAGCGCCGATGGGGTGGAACGCATCAACGTGATTGCGCAGACAACGACCGGTGCCAACGGAGCCTATCTGTTCGACCGTATCACTGTCCCTTCGAGACAAACAACCTATTTCGTCTCTGCATTCCGCTCCGACTTCAGCGACGGCAATGTCGTGCCGATCGCGCTGCGCTATCAGGATCAGGTGTTCCGCGCTGACGTCGTCTTCAAAGGTGGCGGGCGAGGCCAGGTGATCGGCCGGGTGTTCGACTCGGACGGCACGACGCCGCTTGCCGCTCGTGTCGGCATCTCTGGGGAGCAACCGGTCATTGCGGGCGGGCTCGTGGGTGTTGGCTTTCAACACATCGAGAACTATCGCATTGTCGATACCGATTTCACGACAGGGCAGTTCGCCTTCTCAAGTGTCTGGGCCGGGCGTTTCGTGCTGCGCGCCGTCGGCCAGTTCAGTCCCGATCCGGTCAGCGGCGAGGGGCAGATGCCCGCTGGCGGAGGAAAGGTAGAGCTGAACCTTCGGCTCACGGCCACCGGAAGAATCACGGGAACCGTTTATCAGCCGGACGGGGTGACACCGGCTGGTGCTGGCGTGATCGTCCGTTTCAAGTCGGACTCGTTCAAGATCGTCTGTACCGAGGACGCGTTTGGTGATACGACATGTGTCTCCCTCCCTCAGGGTATTCAGAACGAGCAGGTGGTAACCGGCGTGGATGGCCGTTACCTGCTACCTACCGTCAACGCCGGACCATTCACGATTACGGTCGAGGATCCGGCAACGGGCCGAGTGGCGCGCGTGAAAGGAGAGATGAAACCTGGGCAGAACCCCGAGGTTCCCATTCGTCTCCTCGGCCTTGGCAACATGACGATTCGGGTGCTGGGCAGCGATACGACGACTCCCATTCCCGGGGCTGATGTTGTCGTCACGCAGATCGGATTCCCCGACCGATCGATCACCGTCCGCGCCAACGATCAAGGAACGGTGTTGGTGGGAGGCGGCATCGCATTCAGCGAAGGCGATGTGAGCGTGCTCGCGACCGACACACGCAACGGCTTTGCCGGCCGCGCTACGGCGCGAATTGCGCACGACGGCGAAAACCTTACGGTCTCGGTGTTCCTCTATAACGCAGCGGGCGTTGTCGTCGGAACAGTGTTCGCACCCGACGGTGTCACACCGGTTCCCAACGCAGAGGTGGTTCTCAGCAACCAGCTCGGACCGCTCGCGTTTGTGACGACGGCGTCGGATGGTCGTTATCGCATCGAGCAGATCCCGCTGGGAGCGTTCTCTATGGACGCGTTCGAAGCCGCCACGGGCCGCCGTGGCTTCGGTGCTGGCCAGATCGACCTGAATCAGCAGGAGGTGCCCGTCAACATCGTGCAATTGGGGATCGGCCTGGTGAAGGGCCGCGTTTTGCGCGCCGGCGATCTCGAACCGCTGGTGAACTGGGATGTCTCGCTGAGCCAGATGTCCCCTGGCGGGCGTCACCTCGAGACGCTGCGCACGACGAGCGGTCTCGATGGCGAATATGCTTTCCCGGGCGTGTCCATCGGATCGGTTCGGGCGACGGCCTTCAATGCGCAAACGCCGGGGGTGGGCAGCGTCGCAGCGACGATGGCGCGAAACGGGCAAATACTGAACCTCGCGATTGTCGTGGCGATCCAACGCCCGCTCTTCGGCACGGTGATAGGGACGGTGAGAAACGCAGACCTCGCACCTGCGGCGTCCAGCCTCGTTCAGCTCTCAGGTTTATCTCAAACCCTTTTTGCGACGGCCGCGTCCGACGGGACATTCCGGTTCGAGAACGTCATGCTGGGCCGTTTTACCTTAAGGGCGCAGGCGCAGACGACCCGAAATGTCGGGGTGGCACTGGGTGAAATTCAGTTCGAGGGGGCAGTCGAAGTCGCGGACGTGTTGCTGGTCGGGCTGAGTCGGGTAACCGGGACAGTCTATCGCGCCAACGGAGTGCCGGCTCCGAACGTTCAGGTGTTGCTCGATGGCGATCCCGCAAGCGGATGTTTCGTGATCTGTACCCCACCCGACGAAGAATGCTCGCTCGAGGGTACGAAGCCGGTGGTGTGCTCGGCGTTCACCGACGGGGCCGGCCGGTTTGCCTTTGCGGATGTGCCGGCACGGACCTATACCATCACCGCGCGAGATCCCGTGTCGAGTCTTGCCGGTGCGACCGGCGGCACGCTGGTTCCGGGACAGACCGCAGATGTGCGCGTTGTGCTCGAGCCGAGCGCATTGGTCACCGGTCGGGTCGTGCTTTCGGATGGACGTCCTGCCGCCGGCGCTGCGATCGAAGTGACGTTGCCGCCTGTCGGTGAAGACGGCCCACGCGGGTTTTTCCGTCGCGCGCTTGCCGACGGAACGTTTCGATTTGATGCGCTACCTCTTGCTCAGTACACGTTGACGGCACGCGATCCGCTCGGAACCGGAGTTGCGCGGCGATTCGGCGCGCTGATCGGGAATCTCGATCTCGGTGACCTTCAGCTGGACGAAGCCGCCCCGTCGGTTGTGCAGGCCTTTCCGCTCGCGGGTGCCGTTCAGGTGGCTCGCAATGCCCCGATCCGGTTGACGTTCTCCGAAGCAATCAGTCCTGGCACCGCGACCGAGGCAACCATTAAAGTCCTGTCGCCTGACGGGCCAGTCACCGGTGTGCTTCAGGTGACCGACGGAGATACGGTCGTGACGTTTACACCGCTCTCATTACTGCGCGATCAGACCCGTTACACGATCGTGGTCTCGGGAATCGAAGATCGCATTGGCACTGCGATGGCCGGCAGTTTTACGTCGACCTTCACGACAGTCGACATCACTCCGCCGTCCGCGGTCGACCTCACGCCCACCGTTGACGCCAACGGCGTGACGATCTACACGACGGTTCGCATCAAGTACTCCGAGCCCATCAATCCTGCCAGCTACCGTGGACCGCCCATTCGACTCGAGACGGGCGGTGCCGTAGTTGACGGCCGGATCGATTACCTGTTCGGCAATACCGTCGTCGTTTTCTCGCCGCTTCGGCCCCTCGAGGAAAGCAGGTCGTATGTCGTTCGGGCTGAGCAAGCCTTCGATTTGAGCGGTCTCGGCGAGACGCAGCCGACCATTTTCACCTTTACGACCACAGACCGCACGCCTCCAGTGCTTACGGGCCTCACCGCGACCAACAACGGCACGGTCATCACGAACAGCTTCGTCACGGTTACGGCAAATACCGGCGCGTCGCACGATGTCGCGGTGGTCGATTTCTTCGTCAACGGCACGTTTGCAGGAACCGCGAGGCTTGCGCCGTTCACGCTGAACCTGCAGGCGGTGACTGCGTTGGGGGCCGTTGGCGAGCAGATTCACGTCGAGGCATTCGGCGTGGACACCTCGGGTAACCGAAGCGTCGCGGCGGTTGAGACCTTCGTTACGATCCTGACCGATCGCCCGCCAGCGATCGCTATCGCGAGTCCGGCCGGCGGGGCTGCTTTTCGAAACGGAGATCGTGTCGACGTTTCGATTTCGGCAAACGACGACCTTGGCATCGCAAGGATCGGATTTCGTGCTGGCACCGGACGGCCTCAGGATGCAGACAGCGCGAGCTATACGCCCGCGAACCTGCAGCAGACGCAAACATTCGCCTTTACGATCCCGCTCGACGCAGCGCCTGGCGCGATCATCACCATCGATGCGTCCGCGGTTGACACCAAAGGCGAACAGTCAGTTGCAGCTCCGGTGGCAATCAGCGTCCTCGATTCAGTGCCGCCGACAATCACCATCAGCGGAGCGTCGACCGGTGACAAGGCGGTTCCCGGGCAGGATGTGACAGTTGTCGTAAGCGCCGCCGATGCGGGTGGGATCGCAGCCATCAATTTTACGGCATCCGGAGTCGCTTCCTCAAAGGTTGCACGGCCGATCGATCCACCGCGTACGCCGGTACTCACGTCGTTCACGTTCAACGTGCCCGTTACCGCCCGGCCCGGCGAGAGCGTGCTCGTCGATGCCAGCGCCACCGACCGTGCCGGCAATACCACCGCTGCAGCCAGACTGATACTGCCGATCGACGACAAGGTTCCGCCCACGCTCACGCTCGCGACCGAGAATGGTCGGCTCGACATCGCGTCAGGTCAGACGTTCAACGTTGTTGCGAATGCCGAAGACGAAGTCGGCGTGACGCGTGTGCAGTTGACGGGCACCGGTGCTTTCACCGTCTCGGACGACAAACAGGTGTCGCCTCCGACAGGGAGCGCGACGGTCGTATTCACGATGACGGCGCCAGAGGGCGCAACGCCGGGTTCAGTGTTGAACCTGGTCGGCCGCGCGACCGACACCTCTAATAATGTCAGCGCTGCGGCAACGTTGTCGCTGACGGTGCGGTCGGTTACAGATGTCGTGCTGCCTGAATCGGCATTGATACTGGCTGGTGAAACGCAACAGATTCCAATCCAACTCCCAGCGGCGGCACTCGTGGGCGGCCTACGCGTCGATCTGACGATAAGCGATCCGCTAATCGCCAGCGTGCCGGCGTTTGTGGCCTTTGCCGAAGGCGAAACGACACGGACGTTCACGCTCAGCGGCGTCTCCGGCGGAGTCGCCACCGTCACGGCATCGGTTCAGGGCATACCCAGGGCGACTACGACAGCAACGGTGCGTGGCGGCATCGTGTCGGGTATCGTGCGCGACCCGTCAGGCTCAACCGTCTCTGGTGTCCAGTTGACGGTTTCGAGCTCCGGCAACAGTTCACAAGTCAGCTTTTCTGTTACGAGCGGTGCAGACGGACGTTACTTTGTCGAAGGCGCCAACCTGCCTGCGATCACCGTTCGGGCCCAGGATCCAGCGACGCGTCTCCGTGGGTACAGCACAGGTCAATTGAACCGCGCAGCCGGATTCGTTTTGCTCGACATCCAGTTGCTGCCGGCAGGATCGATTGCCGGGACCGTTCTGGCGGCGGACGGCGAAACGTCCGCGGGCGCGGGTGTCCGAGTCGACTTGTTCAACGTCGTGGATACAGGTCAACCGGTCGCGACGACCTTTACTGACGACGAAGGAGGGTACGCCTTCCCGCTCGTTCAGATTGGCAGCTATCGGTTGGATGCTTCGGAACCCGGCGGAAATCGCGGCCGCTCTCATACCACGGTCACTGCCAGCGGTCAGCAGATCGAGCTTCCTATTGCTTTCCTTGGACGAGGCTCGGTCACCGGCGTTGTGCTGGATGGATCGGGCTTCCCGGTATCCAACGCGGTGCTCAAATTTACCAGCGCCAGTGTTTTTGGCGATGCGCCTGTTTTGACGCGCAACGCCGAACTCGATGGCACTTTCCAGTTCGACGACGTGCCGGTTGGAGAGTTCACGGTTACCGCTCGCGACGATGTGACGAATCAGGCAGGTTCGGTCACGAGCCAGATAAAAGTAAATCTTGAAGACGTGCAGGTTCAGGTCCGCCTGGCGAACTGGGGAGCCCTGACGGGAATCGTGTACCGCCAGGATGGAACGACGCCGGTTGCCGGCGCTCGCGTCATGACACATGGTGTGTCTTCGACCACTGACACCACCGGGCGCTACACACTGACTCTGCTGCCTCTTGGTGCATATACGTTGTCGGTCAGCGAGCCGGCGACGCGAGGACTCGGTCAGGTCACGGGCACTTTATCGGCGCATGCAGCGACCGAAACCGTGGATGTCCGCTTGTTCGATCAGGGAGCGCTGCTGATCGCTGTCGTCGATGCGCTTGGCGCGCCAGTGCCAAGCGCCGTGGTCACCATCAATGCGTTCAACGGAGTAGTGCGTGATGGCATACCAGCCCAAACAGGCTCTGAGGGCACGGTGTTGGTGCAACGCGTACTGGCGGGCAGCTTCGTTGTCGAGGCGCTGGCAAATGAGCTGGCCGGGTCGGCTAGCGGCACATTGCTCGCAGATGCCATTCTCCCGGTAACGGTTCAGCTCGAACCTACCGCCAGTATTGCGGGCACCGTCTACCTGTCGGATGGCACAAATCCGGCGACTGCGGGAACTGTACGCATCGGCTTTGCTCAATACCCAATCAACACTGATGGAACCTACAGGATCGATGGACTGAGGCTCGAGACATACGCGGTCGCTGCACACGACGCGGCCGGGCGCATGCGCGATCACAAGAAAGACATCGTCCTCACGAGCGGCGGTGCTATCGTCAACGTCGATCTCACGTTCATCCCGCTGGGCACCGTCAACGGCCGAGTCATCACTCCCGAGGGCGGCAGCGCCTCGTCTGCACTCGTGACGTTGGTCTCCGAACATCCGCTGCTCGGACGACCTTTTGTTGCTTCGACGAATGCGGGCGGGTTCTACGAGGTCGCCGACGTTCCGGCCGGCCTGTTTACGGTTGTCGCCGAAGATTCCGCCCGCGGCCTGACAGGATCGTCCACAGGAACAGTCGAGATCGATAACCAGGTGGTGACCGTAGACGTGTTGCTGGTTGCGAACGTCGTTTCGCTGCCGGCAACGCGATATGATGCGAACAACTTCGTGTACACGATCGCGGAGAACGCTGCCGCCGTCACGACCGGTCTCAATCAATTCCAGCTCGACGTCGTGTCCGGCGGTGCGGCCACGTCATTTACAGGAGGTGGCTTCTCGACCCAGGAAAACGGCGGCAGAGAAATTGTCGCAAGGCAAGCAAATGTTGCGGGACTCGTCGTTACCCGGAAGGTGTTCGTGCCGAACGAAGGGTACTTCGCCAGGTATCTCGAGATCCTCAGCAATCCGGGTGCGTCACCGGTCACTGTCGACCTGCGTGTTGCCTCGACGCTGCAGCCTTTTGGCGGGGTCGTTCCGAGCATTGTTGCGACATCGTCTGGTGATGCGGTGCTCGAAGTGACGGGCGCCGGAACGTCCGACCGTTGGGTGGTCGTCGATGATCTCGTCGACGCGGATCCGTTCCAAACACCGAATTTTGCGACGCGCGCGTATGCGTTCGACGGCGCCGACGCGCGCGACCGCTCAGGTGTCGCAACACTCAGCAGTGGTGGGGCGGCTCAGCTCACGTATGGCTGGAATGGGGTCATCGTGCCGGCTGAAGGAACCGTCGCGTTCCTGCATTTCGGAGCCGCGCAGGTTGATCGCGCGGCTGCGGCATCGTCGGCGGCGCGATTGTCGCAGCTGCCGCCGGAAGCGCTTTTCGGCCTCACCGGCGAGGAGAGGGAGTGGATTCGAAATTTCGCAGTGCCTCAGGACGGCGTCAGTGCATTGGCGCCCTTGCCGTCCATTCGCGGTTCAGTGGCGGGCACGGTCTTCGAAGGGGATGGACAATCACCGGTGCCGAACGGGCAGGTTCTGTTCAGGAGCACGACGCCATTCTTCGGCCGCACCTACTCGACGACATCCGACACGTTCGGGCAGTTTACGTTGACGAGTCGCGTCGTGGACGGCGAGACGATTGCCATTCCGATCGACGCGTTCACGCTGAAAGCTGTGCATCCCGCGAGCGACATCGAATCGCCGCCCACCGACGGAGTGTTCGGGCCATTCGACGCCACAGCGGTCGCGAATGTCATGTTCTCGAATACGGGTGTCGTCCGAGGCGTGGTCGAAACCCACGACGGACTGCTTCTGAACAGCGGTACCGTGACGCTGAGTCGGGCGAATCCTCATTTCGCTGCATCCATGCCGATCGCTCCGGATAGCAGCTTCGAGTTCTCAGGCGTCCCAGCCGGCACCTTCAACCTGGCGGCAAGCGTGCCGCACGCACAGGGGAGCGCATTGTTCGGCGCTGCCACGGTCACGGTCGCAACGGGAGCGACGACCGTGGCCACGCTGAGGATTGTGCCCACCGGAGGACTGACGGGTGTTGTCAAGACCGGAGCCGGTGCGACGGTTGGCGGCGCTCACGTGACGCTGTCTGGTACGGCCGGCAGCTACGCGACGACCAGCAATTCAACGGGACAGTATGCGTTCTTTGACGTACCGGCAGCGACCTACAGCGTGCAGGCGACCGACTCGAGCCTGCGCGCCGTGGCCACAGTCGTGGTCACACAGGATGTCACGACCGGACTTGATCTCGTGCTCGTCGCTCCAGCGATCACTCAGCTTTCGCCTGGTACTGGACGGCAGGGGCAGACGCTGAGTATCGAGATCACAGGGCAGCACACGCATTTCGTGCAGGGATCGAGCACGGCCAGCTTTGGCCAGGGCATCACGGTCGTGCAGCTGGGCGTCACCAGTCCCACGAGTGCGACCGCCACGATCACGATCAGTCCTGCAGCCGAAACGGGTTCGCGAACCGTGACCGTGACGTCGGGCAGCGAGTCGGCATCGGCGGTAAACGGCTTCACGGTAACGGCAGGCGTTTCGATCGTGGCGTCAGTGACTCCCACGCTCGGGCGGCAGGCGGACACGCTCGACGTGCACGTGGTGGGTCAGTTCACGAATTTTGTCCAAGGAACGACGACCGCTCACTTCGGCGATGGGGTTGCGGTGAATTCAGTAGTCGTTGCCAATGCGACAAGCGCGACCGTGAATATCACGGTCGGCGCCGCTGCAGCGGTGGGAAGCCGAACGATCGTGATGACGACCGGCACGGAAGTCGCGTCCAAAGTCGGGGGCTTCACCGTTGAGCCGGGTGTACCGGCACTTCACGCGATCGATCCCGCCGCAGGCAGCGAGGGTCAGAACCTGACGATCGCGCTCACCGGACGATTTACGAACTTCGCGCAGGGTACAACGACAGCCAGTTTCGGTCCGGGTATCAGCGTTGGAACCGTGACGGTGAACGGCCCCGCGTTGGCGTCCGTTGCTGTCACTATCAACGCTGGAGCGACACTGGGCGTCCGCACGGTTACGATCACCACCGGATCCGAGGCGGTCTCGCTCGTGAATGGTTTCACTGTCATCGCCGGTACTCCCGCCATTACCGTGATCGCCCCGAACACAGGGCGAACCGATCAAAGCGTGAACGTAGGGGTGACAGGGCAGTCCACGAATTTCCAGAATGGCGTCACCGTCGCGAGCTTTGGCCCGGGGATATCTGTCGGAGGCGCAGCAGAAGGTGCACTCGGTCCGGTCAACGTCACGAGCCAGACCACGTTCACGGCAAGTCTTGCGATCAGTGCCACAGCGTCACTCGGTAGCAGGGACGTGCTGGTCCAGGCGGGTAACGAAACGTTGATCGTACCGGACGGTTTCACGGTCACGACGTTCGACACGACACCTCCGAACGTGCTGACCGTCAGTCCGGCGCATGGGGCGACCGACGTTCCGTTGAATGCTGAGATCGTCGTGCGTTTCGACGAACCGATTGACCGGGCGACCATCACGACGACCAGCTTCATCATTCGTGACACTGTCACCGGCGACAACGTGCCCGGGTCGATGTCTGTCGATGTGACCGGCCGGGTCGCGATGTTTGTCCCGAGCCGATTGCTCGGCGTCTCGCGCAGCCACACCGTCATGCTGGGCGAATCTGGGACTATCGCCGACACGTCAGGAAACGCACTGCAATTCACGCATTCGAGCTTCACGACCGGCTTTGCGACGAGCACGAACGGTCCGTCGCTCATCGTTTCGAATCCGGCGGTTGGTGACGCCGAGGTGCCGCTCAACGTGACGGTCATGCTCCAGTTCAGCAAGAGCATCAACCCAGTCACCCAGCCGGCGGGAATGCGGCTGCTCGTCGGCGACACGCCGGTTGCCGGTATCTATACGTTCGCTGACAGCAATCGTAGAGTGATATTCCAGCCGACGAGCCCACTGGCTCCGAATTCGGTCTACACGGTCCGGCTGACAGTGGACTTGACCGATGACGCCGGTAATCCGCTTGCGAATCCTGGCGCTGTCACGTTTGTCACGGGTGCGACGTCCGATACTTCCTCGCCGACAATCACAACGAACCCGCCATCCGGTGCGACCAACGTCGGCCGCAACATCGTCGTGCGGTTGCGATTCAGCGAGCGGGTGAACCCGGTAACGGTCGATGGAACGAACGTCCGGCTGTCGCACAGCGCGACTGGACAACTGCAGGCAGCGACGGTCGCTGTAGCGCCCGATCGATTGAGCGCAACGCTGACTCCGATGTCGCAGCTGTTGCCGAACACGACGTACAGATTGGATTTGTTCGGGTGGACCGATCAGGCAGGCAATCTCGGTCCATTCACCAGTGTGACTTTCACGACGAGCGCCTTCGCTGATGCGAGCGCGCCGATTGTCTCGTCGATTGCGCCGGTGGCGAATGCGCTCGACGTGCCGGTCAATGCCCAGGTCGTCGTGCGTATGAACGAACCGATCGATGCAACCTCGGTGACGGCCGGAGCGATGACCGTGGCATCGGCCGCGGGATCGCTAGCGCTTGCAGCCGACCTCGTGACGCTGACGTGGACGCCGGCAGCGAATCTGGAAATTGCGACCGAGTACATTGTCACGCTCAATGCGCTGCGCGATTTGACGGGCAACGCGATGGTGCCATTCACCAGTCGGTTCACCACCGGCACCGTCACTGCCGCGGACACAACGGCGCCGTCGGTTGTCAGCGTTACGCCGGAGAGCAACGCCACAAACGTACCTGTCACCGCCGTCATAACCGTCCAGATCAGCGAAACTATCGTTTCAGGGGCCGTGGATGCGGCTTCGATGCCCGTATACATGTTGCCGGCGTTCTCTCAGATCGCAGGTGCGTATGGCGTCAACCCGGCGGGCACCGAAATCGTATTCACGCCGGCTAGTCCGCTGCCTGGCAATGTGCCCATAGAGATCCACGTCAACAGCAACTCGTCCATCAAGGACCTTGCCGGGAACACGCTGCTCTTCTCAACGTCACGCTTCACGACCGAGGCGACAGCCGATGCGACGGTGCCGATGGTTACTTCGGTCACGCCCATTGAAGGGTCAACGGATGTCGGCCTGAATGCCACCGTAGTACTGACGTTCTCGGAGCCGCTGAATCCGGCCACGCTGAGCCACACGACGTTCGCGTTGTTCGCTGGAGCAGTGCAGTTACCCACAGGAGTGAACCGGTCAGCGGACAACCAGACAGTGTTCCTCACGTCAGGACTTCCACCGCTGTCGCTGATCACGGTGGTTGCAACCAGTGACGTTATGGATCTCTCGGGGAACAGACTGGATGATTATGTTTCCCGGTTTACGACTGGTCCGGCTGTGGATACGACGACGCCGTTCGTGGTCACGGTACGACCTGGGAGCGGGGCAACGGGTGTGTCGGCGTCCACACCCGTGACGCTTTACACGAATAAACCGATAGACCCGACGACGATGACCGATGCGCTGCACGTGTCACAAGACGGCATTCTCGTGGCCGGCACAGTGTTGCTTGCGGGCAATGGAACGGCCATCGAATTCATTCCGGCCGGACCATTTACACCTGGCGCGCTAGTTCAAGTGTTCCTCAACGGCTCTGCGCGTGATACCAGCGGTCATCCGTTGTCGAATTTCCAGAGTCAGTTCCGGATCGCACCCGATCCGTTTGGCGTGGCGCCAACGATCGTACGCACCAGTCCTCTGGGAGCAGACTTGCCGCTCAACTCGGTTTTTGACGTGGAGTTCACCAAGCCGCTCGATGCCACGACGGTCACGGACGCGAATGTGATCCTGCGCAACGCGTCAACGGGAATATCCGTTCCGGCTACGGTAACGCTGCGCGAGGACGGACGAGTGATCCACCTGATTGCCGATGGTCCGCTCGAGCCAACTGCCGCGTACTACCTGCAACTCAGCGGCGCTCTGCGGGATGAACAAGGCATTGCCTTCGGTGAGCAGAATTTGTTCGGGTTCTCAACAGGAACTACGGCTGACATGATCGCGCCAGGTGTGGCAGGCGTGACTCCGCCGGCAGGTGCGAGCGGCATCGGGACCAACGCATTGGTGCGGGTCGCCTTCAGCGAGGCGATCAATCCGTTGACCGCAACGGCGGTGACGGTGCAGGTGATTGGACAGAACTTGACGCCCGTGCCGGCGAGCTTCAGCTTCGACTCGACGAACACGATGGTGACGTTGACGCCGCTGCGTGCGTTGCCTGCCACATCACCGATAACGATCACGGTCGGTGGAGTTGAGGACCGCGCGGGAAACAGCCTGTCGCCGGTCTCCCTGCAATTCGTCACCGCAACAGGGACCGACACAGAGATGCCGACGGTCGTTGAGGCCAACGTGTTCCATGGCCAGACGAATGTGCCCGTCAACACCGTCTTTACGGTTCGATATAGCGAGCCGATGGACCCGCAGACCGTTACGCCGAGCAGTCTGGTGCTGAGCGATGGTGTGACGTCGCAACTGGTCACGGCCACAGTCTCGTTGAGCGCCGATGGACAAACCGCAATTCTGGCGCCGACCGTGGCCCTCGCCGTCGGACGTACTTACACGCTGTTCGCTGACTGGAATGGAAGCGCGCGTGATTTGGCCGGCAATTTCCTCTCTCCGGTGAACCGAAGCTTTACCACGTCATTCGATCGGGACATGACGGCGCCACAGATTGTCCTGACCAGTCCTGCCACTGGCCAGATGACGGTGCCGACAAACGCCGCACTGCAGGTGCTCTTCAATGAGCCGGTTGATCCTCAGAGCCTCGGCCAGGTCACGCTCCTCGAGGGCGGCGAGACTCCGGTCGCCATAACGCGAGCGCTCTCGAACGGTAATCGAACGATGTCGGTGGCCGCGAACGGATTGTTGTCGGCAAGCACGACGTACG
The DNA here is from genome assembly GCA_963761975.1 of Vicinamibacterales bacterium. GTDB lineage: Bacteria > Acidobacteriota > Vicinamibacteria > Vicinamibacterales > JAMQPK01 > JAMQPK01. Next base: position 1,300,693 of record CAVXIR010000004.1, on the reverse strand, counting down.
CGTTGAGGGTAACTGGCGTTCGAGACGCGAGCGGAAACGTCATGATTGGCATGTCGACGCTGGCCTTTGCCACAGCTCAAGGCGCAGATCTCGTCGCCCCCTCGGCGGCCACCAACGTGGAGCCGAACGACACGAACGTTGGCCGGAACATGTCGGTACGCGTGATCTTCAGCGAGCGTGTAAATTCGCTGACCGTCGACGGAACGAATTTCCGTCTGTCTCATAGCGCTACCGGACAACTGCAGCCCATGTCGTTCACAGTGGCGGCAGACAGATTGAGTGCCACGCTGACGCCGGCATCTCAGTTGTTGCCGAACACGACGTACCGTCTGGAACTGTTCGGCTGGACCGACTTGGCGGGTAATTTCGGATCGGGGATTAGCCTCAGCTTTACGACAACAGGCGGCGCGGATACATCCGTGCCGATCGTTTCGGCGGTCGTGCCCTCCGCCAACGCACTCAACGTGCCGGTGAATACGCGGGTCGTTCTGCGCCTGAGCGAACCGATCGATGCGACCTCGGTCACGGCGACCACACTGACGCTGAACCCGCCTGTCACCGGCGCCGCGGTGCTGGCAACAGACCGGATGACGCTGACCTGGACACCGTCTGCGGATCTGTCGGTTACGACGGAGTATCTCGTCAGCGTGAGTGGGCTGCTCGACGTAACCGGAAACGTCATGGCGCCATTCAGCAGCCGCTTCACGACTGACGCTGTCGCGGCAGGGGATACGACTGCCCCGGCCGTCATAGGTGTCGTCCCGTCCGACAGCACGACCAATGTGCCCGTGACGAGCGTAATCATCGTGACGGTGAGCGAGCCGATCACACCGGGAGCCGTAAACGCGGCGTCGATGCCGGTATACGTGCTGCCGTCGTTCATTCAAATTGCGGGGACATATGCGTTGAACCCGGCCAGTACTGAGATCATGTTTACTCCCGTCGCGCCGCTGCCGGGCAGCGCACAGATTCAGATTCATGTGAACAGTAACTCGACGATCCATGATCTCGCAGGCAACAACCTGACATTCGCATTCTCGCAGTTCACGACAGAAGCCACGACCGATGTCACCGCACCAGTGGTCGTTGCCGTAACGCCTGCGGACGGGTCAGCCGGCGTGGGTTTGAATGCGACGGTGGTATTGACGTTCTCGGAGCCGTTGGATCCGAGCTCGGTGAACCACACGACGTTTGCTTTGTTCAATGGAGCGGCGCAGCTGCCAATTTCGGTGAATCGATCCGCCGACTTCCGGATGGTGTTCCTGACAACTGGGCTACCGCCATCGTCACTCATCACCGTGATTGCAACAAGCGATGTAACGGACCTTTCCGGGAACCGCTTGGATGATTACGTGTCGCAGTTCACGACCGCACCGGCGGTCGATACGACGACGCCGTTTGTGGTCACGATGCGGCCGGGGAGCGGTGCGACGGACGTGGCGCCCACAACGGCTGTGACCCTGTACGCGAACAAGCCATTGAGTCCGGCAAGCGTGGCAACCGCGATGCACGTGTCACAAGACGGCATTCTGGTTGCCGGAACGGTCCAGGTGACCGGGAATGGCACGGCGGTCGAATTCATACCCGCTGCGCCGTTTGCCGACGGAGCGCTGATCCAAGTGTTCCTCGATGGCAACGCGCGCGATACCGCTGGCAACACGTTGTCGAGTTTCCAGGGCCAGTTCCGCATCACGCCGGACCCATCGGGCGTGGCGCCAACGGTGGTGCGTTTCAGTTCACATGGGTCTGATTTGCCACTCAACGCAGTGCTCGAAGTGGAGTTTACGGAGGCGCTCGACCCAGCCACGGTGTCTGAGACTACGGTGATGCTGCGGAACAACTCTACAGGCGTTCCGGTGACGGCCAATCTCACAATGCGGGAGCGTGGACGGGTCGTGCGTTTAGTGGCTGATGAGTCATTGGATGCGAACACGGACTACTTCCTGCACGTGACCGGCGAGCTTCGCGATCTCGAAGGGATGGGTGTCGCAGGCCTAACCATGTTCGGTCTGAGAACGGGCACGACCATCGATGCGATTCCGCCGGCCGTCGAAGGCGTAAGCCCGCCAGCAGGGGCCACGAACGTGGGAATCAATGCAGTACTTCGCCTGACGTTCAGCGAACCGATTAACCCGCTGACGGCGACCGCGGCGACCATTCAAGTGAGCGGCGGTCCGTTGACGGCAGTGCCGGCGAGCTTCAGTTTTGAATCGACGAACACGACGGTGACGGTTACACCGCTGCGTGCATTACCGGGCGCGACGTTAATGACGTTTGCCATCAGCGGGGTTGAGGATCTCGCGGGTAACCCCGTGGCCCCGGTGTCGACGCAATTCGTGACGGCGCCCGCTGCAGATACCGATGCGCCCGCAGTGCTCGCCACAAGTCCGTTCCATGGGCAGACGGATGTGGCGATTAACACAGTTCTGACGGTGCGGTACAGCGAACCAATCGATCTGCTGGGACTTGAGGCTGGTGGGCTCGTGTTGCGCAGCGACGCTACATTCCAGCCACTCGCGACAACCGTATCGTTGAGCGCCGATGGACGAACAGCCACATTTGCGCCGCTCGAGGCGCTCGTTGCGGGACAAACGTATTCGTTTTTTGCCAGCTCCGGCGGAAACGCTCGAGATCTGGCCGGGAATGTGGTCTCGGATTTCGGCCGCACTTTTACCGCGTCATTCGACAGCGACACGACACCGCCTCACGTCGTTCTGACCAGTCCAGCTGACGGCCAGAGTGGTGTACCGATCAATGTGGTGATGCAAATACTCGTCGACGAGCCGATTGATCCGACCGCTCTGCACGCGACTCAATTGCTCGCCGGCGGCGTTCCTGTGTCGCTGACCACATCGCTTACAAACGGAAACCGGACATTGGTGCTGATGCCAGCCGCACTGCTGACGCCTGGTGCAGCGAGTATCCTTTCCGTGGCAGGAGTCCGGGACGCGAGCGGCAACGTCATGGCTGACATCATCATCGCGTTCAGCACTGGCACCGGCGTAGACCTCTTTGGTCCGACGGCCACGCTATTTGTTCCCGCCAACGAATCCACGAATGTCGCCATCACCAGCGCGGTTCAAATAACCTTCAATGAACCCATCAACCCGATATCGGTGCTTAACGGGAACGTGGCACTGAGAATCGCGAACAACGGCCTTGAAGTCGCAACCAACGTAACTGTTTCCCCCGACCACAGGACGGTGATTCTGACTCCGGTGACGCTATTGGAGCCGGGGACGCAATACAGGGTGGACCTTAGTGGCGGGGTCGCCGATCAGGCGGGAAATCTGATCACTACTTTCGCGTCGGTAATATTTACAACGCAGTAACTAGTCCGGGCTCGGCTGCGGGACCTCGGCGTACCATTTCACCACGTTGAGCTGTTATGACGTCGGTGTGGTCAGCATGGCTCTGTCGATCCGGTAGTAGCGTCGTCGCCCGCGACATAGAAGATCAGCAGCGCTGGGCCGACGCGAATCTGGCTGAGGTGCTTCAGCGGCACGGGAGCTTCGATCAACTTGTCATCGATGAAGGTCCCGTTACGGCTGCCGAGATCCTCCAGTAACGCGTCTTCATCGGAGACGATGATTCGTGCGTGGCGTTGCGAAACCTCACGAGACGACACTCTTATGGCAGCGTGTGACGAACGGCCTATCAGGTTCTCGCCGGAGGTAAGCGGAACAAAATGTCTGCCCCAGCGCACCATGCAGCGAAACTGCGACCGCGTGGCGTCGCTGCGCGAGGTCGCCCCTGATTTCTTCGGCAACTGACGTTTTGCCCACCAGTCATTCAGCTCGTGAACAAAGGCGTAGACGCTTGATGATTTTTTGTGCCCGTGCCGATGAACCGGCATGCCGCAGGTGAGTTCCCAGCGCTGGACGGTTCTGACCGTTCGACGCAGATGGGAAGCGATTTCCTTCCAGGATTGCAGTTGCTGCGATCCGCGGCTCATGGGGAGCGTCAGGGATTTTACGAGATCAACGATTGGAAGCCCAAGGTTTTTGCGCTTCGGTAACCCTCCGCCCCCGGCGAGCTGCCCGTTGCCGTGCGCTTAGCGGGCTGTCCCTGGCGCCCGGCGTTCGTCCCGCGGCCGTTTAGACACCTCGTTGCCATTGACGCCGAGCGGCGCTGCCCTCATGCTTTGACCGGAAATGACGACGTCTTCAGAACAAGAGCTCGCTGCGTTCAGGCTGCTCGATCATCTGCATGCGTTCCTGAAGCATGTCAATGAGCCGAAGCGGGCGCTTCGCTACGTCCTGCGTGAGACCCAGGAGTTCTTTCACGCCTCTCATGGGTGCATCGTCAGTCTTCAACCCGGCCGGCCATCGGCCGAGCTTCGCTTCAACGTCCCGAAGGGCGGGCGCTGGGATCTCGACCAACTGACCCGGTTCATCCGGCATGAGCATCCCCCCGTTCAGGATGATCTGCTGATAGCCCCCCTGCGACGCCGCAAAGGCGCATGGGGAGCGATGGCACTCAGCCGCCCGCGTTCGCCGTTCGATCGCCGGGAGAGGCACACCTACATGCGAGCCGCCGTCACGCTGTCGGATGCGATTCATCGCATCGACGCCGATCGCATCGTCGGCGTGCGCGACCGCATCGATCGAAAGATCATGGAACAGATCGATCCCAAGGACCTGTTCTATCAGATTCTGGATGGGCTTCGATCGCTCACGCAGTACGACCATTCGTCGGCGCTGTTGATTCGGGAGGAAAGCGAATCCGAGCTCGTGGTGGTGGCGGAGCAGATTGCATGGACCAAGGCCAAGAGCCAGCGGATTGGATTGCGGCTTCCGATGGTTCGCGAGGCGGCGGCGATGCTGCTGACCGAGCAGATCTACGGCTTCAATCGCGACGGCGAGCGCTGGCACGAGTGGGAGGGACGGCCGGCGGGCAATCTTGCCGCTCTTCTCGATTACAACGGCCAAAACGCATCGGACGGGGACACGCTTCGAGAAGCGTCGATGCTGTGCGCACCGCTCGTGACTCGAGACGGCCTGATTGGGATCTTGAAGATCGCCGCGCGGTTTGCTACGCAGCTGAAGCCCTATGACGGCGAGCTGGTCGAACACTTCCGTTCGCATGCGGCGGTGGCCATACAGAACCTGCACCGCACCGTGTCGCTCCGCGCGCGAGTGGTGACGGCCGAACGCAAGCACGCCATGGCCGAGCTCGCCCGCAGCGTGTCGCACGACGTGAACAACGCGCTCGGATCGATGCTGCCGCTCGTGCAGCAGATGCAGACAGATTTGCGGACGGGCGCGTACGACTCCGCTGTGCTCGCGGAAGATCTCGAGCAGGTTCAGAAATCACTGCAGGTCTGCCGTCGAATCTTCGGCGGCATGCTGGCGTTTTCGCGCGGCGCCGCACGGGGAAGCCAGCATGGATATGTGCGCCGCGCATTCGAAACAGCCTCGGCCATCCTGAAATATGGAATGGGCCGGCGCGGTATCGAGCTGCACGCCGCGATTCCCGACGATGCGCCTGCCGTGGCCTGTGGGCAGAGCGATCTCGAGCAGGTGTTCCTCAACGTGCTGACCAATGCGCGCGAGGCGACGCCGGCCGGCGGGAGGATTACGGTGGCGGTAGAATCCTTACCCGAGTCGCTGACGGTCTCGATCGTCGACACCGGATCCGGGATATTGGCTGAGAATCTGCCGAAAGTGGTGGAGCCGTTCTTTACCACCAAGCCGCACGGCAATGGTCTGGGCCTGCCGATCTGCCGGACCATTCTCTGGGAAGTTGGCGGCACGATCGGCATCGAAAGCCAGCCTGGTCTTGGCACACGAGTCGATCTCACATTTCCACAGGCACGCAGGCAGTCGCCGGCGCGGACGTCATGAGCGGTTCGCGCATTCTCGTGGTCGACGATGAGCCGGGCATGCTTCGGGCGGTCGATCGGATCCTGGGTGAAACCTACCACGTGCTCGGAACCAGCTCGTCGAAGGATGCCGTCTCTCTCGCCGCCGATTTTCTTCCCGAATTGGCCATCCTCGATATCCGGATGCCGGACATTGACGGGTTCGAGCTGATGGCAAGGCTGAAAGGCCGCCTGCCTCAACTCGATATCATCCTTATGACAGGCAGCGTCGACGACCTTGACGGAAAGCTCATGCGTGCGATTCGAAGCCCTGCCTTTTACTTCATTCAGAAGCCCTTCGATCGCAACGTGCTCAGGACGCTCGTTGAGCGATGCCTCGAGCTGCGGTGGCGCCGCGAAGAGCATCGGCGGTACCTGGATCGGCTCGAAACGGAACTTGCCCAGGCGCGCGCGTTTCAGCAGAGCCTGCTGCCGGTACGGCAGGTCAGGTTCGACCGCCTGTCGGTGTGCAGCCAGTACATCCCGTGCTCCGAAGTGGGCGGCGATTTATACGATTACGGCACGGCGAATTCCGGAGAGACGGCATTGCTGGTTGCCGACGTGTCGGGACACGGCCTGTCGGCCGCCATGATGACCAGCGTCGTGAAGAGCGGTTTTCACGCCGCACGAGCCGACGGTTACGATCCACTCGCCGTCACGCACCGCATTTGGAGCAGCCTCGCGCCGTTTGGTTTTGAAAAGTTCGTCACCATCTTCGCCGCTCTCGTCGCACCCGGGGAAAGACGGCTGCGCTACGTCAACGCGGGTCATCCGCCGGCGATCGTTTGGAGTGATGCGGGCGCGCCGATGTGGCTGCGCAGCACGGGTCCGTTGATTTCGCCGGCGCTGGCTGTGCCGACGTGGCAGGTCGAAACCGTGCCGGTGGATACGGGCAGTCGGCTGCTGCTCTATACAGACGGCGTCACGGAAGCGTTCGAGGACGACGATGGGGGCACACAGCGGCCGATCCTGGCAGCCATCGATCGGCAGTCCGGCGGTGGGATTGAGTTGCTCGACGCGATACTGGCCGACGTGTACGAGAGGCTGGGTGGGCGTCCACAGCCCGACGATGTCACGCTGATGACGGCAACAGTGCTCTGAGCGAGCTCAAGAGGGTCGCCCTGACGTGGTGATTTCCGAATGCTTCTCGATCGAAATGCTGAAAATCGGCGCGGTCAGCAGCGTCTCGCCGTTGACGTTGAACTCGACGCGAAGACCAACGTAAATGCCGTACTGCTTCAAAAAGCTGCCGCCTAACGAGCTGCCGGTTATCTTCGCCTCCGTGAACTCCTGAAAACATCGGCCGCCGCGTACCAGCACGTCGCCCGTCGGCCCGCAGCGTACGAAGATTTCGTACGCGTGTTGATGTGTTCGCAAAACGATCCGCTGCAGGGGCTGAAGGGTTTCCAGTTGGACACCCTCAGAGCGCCGCCAATCGTGCTCGGACCAGTTAGACAGGATTGAAGTCGACGGATATAACTCATTAGGAGTGGCCACGGACGACTTCGGGTGCAAATGCGGGGCCGTACTTGACGCTCGAGATGTGACGAGACCAGATATAATTCCGGCCACTCCGCCATGTCTCTCGCGCCCGGCGTTCGTCTCGGTGCGTATCAAATTCTGTCCCTGATTGGCGCAGGCGGCATGGGCGAGGTGTATCGCGCGCGCGACACACGGCTCGGGCGTGATGTCGCAATCAAAGTCATCGCTTCGGGTTTCAGCGCCGATGCCGATCGCCTTCAGCGCTTCGAGCAAGAGGCACGCGCTGCGGCGACGCTCAATCATCCGAATATCCTCGCGGTGCACGACGTCGGGACGCACGACGGCTCACCCTTCATCGTGTCGGAGCTGCTTGAGGGCGAGACGCTGCGCGAGCGCGTGGCGGCCGGTCCGCTCGCAGTGCGGAAAGCCATCGAGCTCGGCATTCAGATCGTCCAGGCACTGGCCGCCGCCCACGAGAAGGGCATCGTCCATCGCGACCTGAAGCCCGAGAACATCTTTGTCAATAAAGATGGACGCGCGAAGGTGCTCGACTTTGGCCTTGCCAAGCTGACGCAGCCGGATCGTGCCGGGTCTACAGGGCAAGACCCGGCCCACGTTTCAGGCGTGCCGACCACACCTGTCCAGACACAGCACGGCCTCGTGCTCGGCACGCTCGGGTATATGGCGCCGGAACAGGTGCGGGGCCAGACGGCCGACCATCGCGCCGACATCTTCGCCTTTGGCGCGATTCTGTATGAGATGTTGTCGGGCCGGCGCGCGTTCCACGGCGAGACGACGGCCGACACGATGTCGGCGATTCTGAAGGAAGACCCGCCCGATCTGCCCGTCGCTGAGAGGCACATCCCGCCCGCGCTGGCGCGCATCATCGACCGCTGCCTCGAGAAAAGCGCCGCCGCGCGCTTTCATTCAACGCACGATCTGGCGATCGCGCTCGAAACACTCTCATTGCATTCCGAGAGTGCCGCCGTTCCGATGGTGTTGCCCGCCGTGCGGCGTCGAGCGGCTTGGATGCCTTGGGCAGTCGCCGCGCTGGCATTGACGGCAGCCATTGGTACCGGTAAGTGGGCTTACATCAATACACGGCCGGTCGATGCTCCGACGTATCGTGCGACGCTGATGCCGCCCGACGGGGTGATCATCGACGAGCTGGCACCGTCGCGCCTGATCGCGCTATCGCCAGACGGGCGACGCCTGGCGTTTGTCGGCGCCGGCCGCGAACGACGGCGAACGGTGTGGGTACGGTCGCTCGACGCTCTGACTGCGCAGGAATTGAGCGGATCTGAGGACGCGTACTCGCCCTTCTGGTCACCGGATGGCAGAAGCGTGGGATTTTTCGCGGGTGCCATCAACGGCAAGCTGAAGCGTATCGATCTCGATGGCGGACCCCCGACGACGTTGTGCGATTACGCCGGCGCTCCGGTCGGCGCTGATTGGAACAGCGATGGCGTGATTCTGTTCACGACGACCGGACCGGCGGATGGGGCGATGCGCCGCGTGTCGGCTGCAGGAGGGACGCCCGAGATCGTCATGGCCCCGGATACGAAGGCCGGCGAGGTCGGCATCTGGTGGCCCGCGTTTCTGCCGGACGGCCGCCACTTCCTGTACCTCTCGATGGGCAGTGGACGGACGCCGCGCAGTGTCAGCGTCGCATCCCTCGATTCGGCCGAGCGCGTGCTTGTCATGAAAGGTGGATCGAACGTCAGGTACGCGGACGGAAGGCTTATCTTTCTGCGCGGCGACACGTTGATGTCGCAACGCTTCAATCTTAGAGGCTATCAAGTAGAAGGCGACGCAGCCCCTCTTGTCGAGGGTGTGCAAATCAACGCGCCAACGGGTGCGTTCACGGTGTCGCAGACAGGTGTGCTTGCCTACAAGACCGGAGAGGCGACGGGCGGTGCACGCCTGGTGTGGTTCGATGCGTCGGGCCGTCAGCTGGGAACCATTGGCGCTCCGGGCGCGTACGCTGATCTTAATCTGTCGCCAGACGGCACCCGCGCCGCCGTCACCCTGTTCGATCCGACCAGCTCGTCGCGCGATGTGTGGCTGGTCGATCTGGTGCGCGATCTCATGACGCGATTTACGTTCACTCGTGCGGACGAGCAGGGTGCCATCTGGTCGCCCGACGGGAGCCGCGTGACCTTCCGCTCGAATCGCAGCGACACTTTTGACATCTACGAAAAGCGCTCGGACGGCGCGGGCGACGAGACCGTCATCTCAGCGAGTAAGGTCCCCCAGGGGCCGCTGAGCTGGTCACCGGACGGCAAGTTTCTGCTTTTTGTGACCGGCGTCTCCTCCGACCCGCCGCCGGGGGGCGTACTGGCCGGCACCGGCGCTGACATCTGGGTGTTGCCCTCTACTGGCGATCGAAAGCCCTTTCCATTCCTGACCGGGCCCTACAGCGAAGTACCCGCGAGGTTTTCCCCGGACGGCCGCTGGGTGGCATATGGCTCGAACGAATCGGGCCGGCAGGAAGTGTATGTCGCTCCGTTTCCCGGCCCTGGCGGCAAATGGCAGCTGTCCACACAGGGTGGGACGAATCCGATCTGGAGGAAGGACGGCAAAGAGATCTTCTATCTGGGGCTCGATTCACGTTTGATGGCCGTTCCGGTCACGCTGACGCTGTCGAGGCCCGACTTCGGGGCCGTGCGTCCGTTGTTTTCCGTGAGTCAGGGAGGCCCGCGCTCGTTCTACGATGTGACCGCCGACGGACGATTCCTCATCGTCACGGCACCTGACAGAACCGCCAGCTCGCCGATCACGCTCGTCGTGAACTGGGCGCCTAAATAAGCGCTAAGGGCGGTGCTTGCGGGCATATAATCCCGCCGTTCCCTGACAGGAGGCGCGACGACCAATCGCGAATCCCGGGTCCGTTCCATGACTCGTCAAGAAGCTGAACAATTTTTCGATCGCCGCATGGACGCGTACCGTCGGCGCGATATCGATGCGCTCGCATTCGACTACGCCGAGGACTGTGTATCGAGAGTCCGCTAGCTGGTGGCCAGGTCAGGGGCCGGGCGGCCATCGACGGCGTCAACCGCGGATTCCTCGTCAGCTTTCCTGATTTCGCGATCGATAATCAGGAGATCATCGTCGAGGGCAGCCGCGTCGTGCAAATTGTCACTCTGTCAGGTACAAACAGAGGCGGTTTCATGGGGTTGTCGCCCACCGGGAAGCACTTCCAGTTTCCACTGGTCCTGATTTTTACGTTCGAGAATGGTCTGATCGTTCACGAGCGGCGCATTTACGACTTCACCGGCCTGCTGACGCAGGTCGGCGTGCTCAAGGCAAAGCCCGCCTAGCCCATGGACGAAGCCACTGCAGCGAAAACGCCTCGCCTTCAAGTCGACGATCCACTCGGGCGCCGGGTTGTCGTCATCGACAAGCCGGTCTTCCGCATCGGTCGCAAGAGTGAGAGCGATCTCCGTTCGGTCGGAACCGACGTCTCGCGCGAACACGCGGAAATCGTGCGACTGGACGACGGCCGATTCGTCCTGAAAGATCGCGGATCGCGATGCGGCACCTTTGTGAACGACGAGCAGGTGACCGAGCGGCCGCTCCGGCACAGAGACAAGATCAGGCTCGGCCGCAGCGGCAGCGCCGAGATGGTGTTTCTCACCGACGACCCTTCCGACTCGAGATCGAGTCATGCGTCGGGTGTCATCGATTTTCGTCCGCTGACGGCGCTGCTGGATCACCTGCGCGGCCTCGGCTCGGCGCGTGTGCTCGAAGAGGTACTCGTCCTCGTGATGGATTCTGCGATCGATGCGACCGGCGCGGAACGCGGGTTCATCATGCTCGCGAATCCGAAAGGCGAGCTCGAGTTCAAGATTGCGCGCGCCCGCGGCAAGGTGACGCTTTCGGGAAAGTCGTTCAATACCAGCCAGAAGATTCCTCAGGAAGTCTTCGCAACCGGCCGCGAGCGAATCGTCGCCGATTTGCGGGACGCCGATCTGGCGGGACAGCATATGGGTACGGTTGCGCTTGGCATCCGCCATGTGCTCTGCACACCATTGCGAGTCGTTCGCTACCTGGAGCGATCGACGACGGAAGCCGATCGGCTGCCGATTGGTGTGCTCTACCTTGACAGCCGTGAGAAGGGGCAGTTGATGTCGCCGGCCGCGCGCAATGCGCTGGAAGCGGTTGCGGGTGAAGCGGCTTCGGCCATCGACAGCGCCCGCCTGTATCGCGAAGCGACCGAAAAAGCGCGGATCGAACGTGAGCTGCAGCTTGCTGCCGAAATCCAGCGAGCGCTGCTGCCCGAGGCGATGCAGTCGGGGGCGCACTTCGACGTGGCGGCGTCGTCGATTCCCTGTCGATCGATTGGCGGAGACTTCTACGATTATTTCAATCTGCCGGACGGACAGTTTGCGTTCACGCTGGGCGACGTCGCGGGCAAAGGCCCTGCCGCGGCATTGCTGACCGCGATGATCCAGGGCGCCTTCGCGGCACAGGTGACGTCGACCGACTCGCCCGCGGCGCTCATGGCGCACATCAACCGTACGTTGATTCGCCGGGCGATTCAGTCACGGTTCGTGACCGTCATGTACGGCGTGCTGGCGCCTGACGGCCGGCTCACGTATAGCAATGCCGGCCACAATCCGCCAATGCTCGTCGGCCGCAGCGGCGTGAGGCGGCTCGAGACCGGTGGGCTGATTCTGGGGTTGTTTCCGCATGCCACCTACGAGGAGGAAACGCTCCAGCTCGACGATGGCGATACGCTCATCGTATTCAGCGACGGCGTGACGGAAGCACTGAATCTGGCCGGCGACGAGTTCGGCGAAGAGCGGCTGCTGCCGTGCATCACGGAGAACCGCAGCAGCACTCCGGAGGTTCTGCTCGACAAGATTCTCGCGACCGTGCGCACGTTTGCGGAGAGCGCAGCCCAGAACGACGACGTGACTGCGCTCGTGCTGCGGTACGGCAAGCCAGCCGCGCCGGCTTCAACGCGCGCTGCGGCGACGTGAAGGTACTGAGTTGAATTGGGTCAGCGCGTCCTTCTCGTTGTCGAATGTGTCGAAGACGGTGAGCAGCTTTGTGATGGCCAGCAGGTCGGTCAGACGCTTGGTGAGGTTGACCAGTTTCATGCTGCCGCCGGCTTTCGTCACCGTCGTATACGCGGCGACCAGTTCGCCCAGACCGGCGCTGTCGACGTGGGTGACGCCGGCCATGTTGACGAGAATGTTCTTCTGCCCCTGATGGATGAGGCTGTGAATCTTGTCCTTGAACAGCTGATCGCCCTGAGTGAAGGTGATCTGGCCCGTAAGATCGAGCACTGTGACGTTGCCGGCCGAGCGTTCGGCGATTTGCATGACACGCTCCTTGGGTGGGAAACAGAGGGTTAGAGGATAGGAGCCGGATACTAGTGCAAGAGGTGGAAGCGTGCAATAGGTGCGTCAGGTGCGTCAGGTGCGTCAGGTGCGTCAGGTGCGTTGGGTGCGTTGGGTGCGTTGGGTGCGCTAGGTGCGCTAGGTGCGGGTGCGCCAGGTGCGTGGAGCTTGCCGAAGGGCGCCGCCGCTCGAGAGGAGTGAGTCGAGCGAAGGGGATGCGTGGGTGCGACGTGAACGGTAAACGGTGGACGCCTGTGAAGGAGACGATATGGCCGTCGATTCGATGTTGACCCGTGAGGAACTGACCGCGCTCTTCGACCGGCGCCAGGACGCGCTCGACAACATGGATGCCGACGCCCTTTCGGTTGATTATGCCGACGACTGTGTCGTCGAGAGCCCGGCTGCCGGGACGCTTCGTGGCGCGACCGCAGTCGATCGCGCCCGGCGGGCGTGGTTCGAGGCATTCCCCGATGTCAAATACCGGACCGATCGCCTCATCATCGACATCGACGGCGCGCACGTTGTTCAGTTGGTGACCATCGAGGGGACCGATATCGGCGGGTTTATGGGACTGCCGTCAGGTAAGAGCTTCAAAGCGCCGGCGGTGTACCTGTACGAGTTTCGCGATCGTAAAATCGTCCACGAGACGCGCATTTATGACTTCACCGGCGTGCTCATCCAGATCGGACTGTTGAAGGCGAAACCCGCTTAGTTAGGTGCGTGGGGTGCGTGGGGTGCGTCAGGTGCGAGGGGTGCGGTCAGGGTTGGATCGAGCCGAGACCGATGCGATACTGGATATCTTGAATACGACCTATCTTCCGCGGGCGTGCAATCTCGACACGTGGACCGGCTTGCCGTGGACCGATGGCTTGCAGCTTGCCGAATTGCGTACGCTCGAGACCCTCGAGGTCCGCACGAAGAACACCGTTTACGAGATCACCGTGATGGATGCGCGCAGCGGTGACGTGCTCGTTCGTGGCGGACGGTTTTTTCCCGTCTACACCCGCGCGCGCCTCGCCGGCGCGTCCCTTGCCGGCAGTTTTCTGAAGCTGCTCGGTATCTACGTCGGGTTCAGTATCGAGTTTTCGGCCGGCGGCGAAACGATTGTCACGACCCGCGTCCGTCAGATCGACATCGTCGCCGCCCGGCCGCTCTAATCCCTAATCCCAAGTCCCTAATCCCTGGGTTTAGAGACCATCGGGACAAACCGCACCTCAATCGTCCGTTTCTCCGTCACTCCTTGTCCAGTCTTCGTAATGATGACGATCTCCTGATAACCGATGCCGACCGGCACGACCATGACGCCGCCAACGGCGAGCTGATCGACGAGCGCTTTGGGAATCTCAGGCGGCGCGGCGGTGACGATGATGCGATCGAACGGCGCGCGATCGGGCCATCCGAGATAGCCGTTTCCGGTGCGGACTTCGACGTTGCGATACCCGGTCGCGGAGAGCGCCCCGCGTGCGCCCTCGGCAAGTTCGGGAACGATCTCGATGCTGTAAACCTGCCTGGCAATGTCGGCGAGCACAGCCGCTTGATAGCCGGATCCGGTGCCGATCTCGAGCACCTTGTGTGCCGGCTCGAGCTGCAGCATCTCGGTCATGTAGCCGACGATATACGGCTGTGAGATCGTCTGTCCCTGTCCGATCGGCAGGGGTCGATCTTCGTACGCATGCGGTCGCATCTCGGCGGGCACGAAAAGATGTCGAGGCACGCGTGCCATCGCCTGCAGCACGGCCGCGCTCCGCACGTCGCGTGCACGGATCTGCTCGCTCACCATCTGCTGGCGCATCGCATGCCAGTCGGCCTGGGCACACGTCAGCACCCCGGCGAGCATCACGAGCGCGAAGACTATAATCATGCTCATGCGACTTGTGGGCCGCGTGATCGCGGCGGTTGCAGCCTTCGGGTTCGGGTATATCGCGTTTCTTTACCTGACGCTGCCCGACGTGCGCCTGCTGGCCACGAGAAATCCAGTATCGACCGCTTTCATGGATCTGCGCGTTCGCGAAGCGCGCGCCGAAGGCCGCCATGTACCGGTACGAGCATCGGCCGGTGCCGTACGACCGCATTTCGCCGCACCTCAAGCGGGCAGTGCTCGTTGCCGAGGACGCGGGATTCTGGGGGCACCAGGGCGTCGATCTCGAGGAGATCAAGAAGTCGCTCGAGGCGGAGTGGGACCTCGCGACCATGCGAGGCGCGAGCACCATCACGCAGCAGTTGGCGAAAAACCTATACCTTTCGCCCACGCGCAACCCGCTTCGAAAGCTCACCGAGCTGTTTATCACCCGGCGCCTCGAACACGAGCTGAGCAAGACGCGCATCTTCGAACTTTACCTGAACAACATCGAATGGGGTGACGGCATCTGGGGCGCGGAGGCAGCCGCGCAGGCTTACTTCGACATACCAGCGTTTGCAGTAGGGCCCGATCAGGCGGCGCTGATGGCCGGCGCCATCATCAACCCGCGCATCCTCAATATCGCCCAACCGAACGGACGTCTTCGCGCGCGTCAGCGCATCATCCGCGCGCGCATGGGCTCCGTGACGCCGCCGCCGCTCGTCGCCGTGCCCCCGCCTGCACAGACCGCGGAGCCGGCCGGTGGCCAGCCGGATGAGGACTCAGGCACCGAACCGCCCGTCGAGCCGGCAGAACCATCGCCGACGCCGGCGGAACCTTCCGCAGAACCCTCGGCGCCGAAACCTCCGGAACCTGGCACCCAGAATCCGGAAGCGGAACCCAGCACCCAGCACCCAGAACCTGGAACCCCTACCCCGGGTACGGTCCGTTGATGTACTGCTGCAGGTGCTGAATCATCTCGCCTTGGACGGTAATCACCGAGCGCACCAGGTCGCCGATCGAGACGATGCCGACGATGGCTTTGTCTTCGATGACCGGTAAATGGCGGATCCGTTTGTCGGTCATCATCCGCATGCATTCTTCGACCGTGTGACCGGGCGTGACGGTGACAACCGGGCTCGACATGATGTCGGCGACCAGCGTGTCCTTCGACGAACGGGACTGCAGCACGACCTTACGGGCGTAATCGCGTTCGGAGAGGATGCCCACGAGCAGACCGTCGGATATGACCAGGAGTGCGCCGACCGAATTCTCAGCCATCAGCGCGATGGCTTCGTACACGGATGCGTCGGACGAGATGGTCAGGACCTTGCGATCCTTCCGGCGCAGAACGGATTTGACGGTGTCGGGCAACATGCACACACCTCCGTCGTGGGTTGCGAAAGTCGGTCATTATACGCCGAATCAAGGGAATAGCTCTAGGGATTGGGGGTTAGGGATTGGGGATTGGGGATGGCCGGAGCGGAACCCGGCGCCAGTGTTCGAGGAGGCGTTCGACATCCGTTCGAACGCGGTCGCGCGCATCGCAAAGCGTCGAGTGCTTTCGCGCGCGCCGTGTCATCGCGGCATCTTCCCCGTATTCGTCACATTGTGACTCTCTGCTGGAGATAAAGACGCGGGGCTCGCTGTCAGGCATGGGCAATCCGTCAGCGCGCAGCGCGGACGTTATCGAAGCGAAATAGCCGGCAGTCGTTTCAGCGTTTGGTTGACTGGATCGATGGCCATCCCGGCCGACTCGAGCTGTGTGACCCCAAGAATCGGTTCGCTGCCCTCGGGCCCGAAAATGATGCGGCCTGCGGTGGGCTCTTCCATGAACTCGATATGGGCAAGCCCAAACGGGTACTCAACGTAGCTGCCGTTCGCGAGCTGGTATCGGCGGGTGCCAACCGGACGAATTCCTGCCGCCGCGAGCGCTGACGCCGGCGCCATCGAGTCCGTGGCGCCTGTGTCGACAAGGAAAGACGCCTCGTAGGTTCGCCGGGAACGAGCAGAAGCTCTCACCCGGACACTTACATACATCAATCCCATTCTACGCTCGGCAGCCGATTCCGTGCCGCGCGGAAACCTGCGTGAGCCGTTGTTATTGCCTGTGGATGACGCAGATTCTGCACGCGGGTGTGCGTGCTCTGGTAGCAGAATCCTCCACTGCCGGTGACTCGGTCCGGACCGAGCTGCTCGTCAGAAGGTTTTCGGTCAAGGCATCAATACTGGTCCGCATATAATTGCGCTGTTTCCTGACAACTATGGGCCTGACGCCGGCGCCCGCCACGGCGTGTATGAGATCGTCGGCCTAGTCGGGACGGGGGCATGGGTGAGGTGTATCGTGCAGGGAATGCGCACAGTCGGGGCGGTGGTCATCGTATGGACCCTGGTGCTCGAGCACAGTCACGCGCAGCCGTCCAGCCGGCGTGTGTTCGTCGACGTCGCCGCCGCGTCTGGTGGCGCCGTGCTCGATCTCAAGCCCACGGATTTTCAGATTACCGAAGGCGGCGAAACGCGCGAAGTGGCGTCGGCCACGCTCGTGCGCCGGCCCGCCCGCATCGTGCTGATTGTCGATGCCACCGAAGCTATTCGCCAGCCGATCGGTCAAATCCGCACCGCGCTCGCCACGTTTCTCGAAACCATCGATGCCCAGCACGAGATGATGTTCGTGACCGTAGCCGGCACGCCGCAGGTGCGCGTGCGGCCCACGACCGACCGGGCGCCGATGATCAAAACCGCCAGGGAATTGTTCGGCACCAGCGGGGCGAGCCAGATGCACCGCACCATCGACGACATCTTTCATCGGTTCGGACAGACCACCGATCATCGCCCTGTCTTCGTCGTGGTGACCGCCGAAGGATTCGAGTCGACACAGAACATCAACCCGCAAGAGATCAAGCACCTGGCCGATCACTTCATCTCGCGCGGTGGTACGTTGCACGGCATCAGGCTGAACACGCCGCTGATAGGCAAATCGTTTCGCGGCGGTAATCTCACCGAAATGCCGGTGACCTTGATGGTGGCTCGCGACACCGGCGGCGCTTTTACAGACACCTCGGCGGCCGGCTTGCTCGAGGTGCTGCAGCGCCTCGCTGCCGTCATCAACGACGCACACGAGTCGGCGGGGATGATTTATCAGGTCGAATACGCGAGCGCAGCCGTCAAAGGCAAAAAGCCGGTGGCGCCGGTCGTTCGCGTCAATCGCGACGGTGCTCAGTTGAAGGTCATCTCCGCACCATAGCGATACACGGCAAAGCCGTTCGAATGGCCATGCGCAAGACGCCTTTCCTCGCGACGCTGGTTTTCGCATTCGCGGCTGAAATGCCGGCCGCGGCTCAATCGAACACCGGCGAGATCTCGGGCATCGTGCGCGACGCTCAGGGATTCGTGCTCCCTGGTGTGACCGTCGTGGCCGAGCACGTCGCCACCGGTGGCAGGACCGTTCGGGTGACTGACGACGCCGGCCGATATCTGCAGCCCTACCTGCGCGTCGGTGTCTATCTCGTGACCGCGGAGCTACAGGGATTCAGACGCGTCGTTCGAGACGGTGTGGCTGTGCAGCTCGGCCAAGCCGCCATCGTTGATTTCACGCTCGATGTGGGCGGCCTGACCGAAGAGATCAAAGTGACCGGCGACGCGCCGCAGCTGCAGACGGCCAACGCGGAAATCAGCAACGTCGTCGAGAACCGTCAGATGGTGCAGATGCCGCTGAACGGCCGCAACTTTCTCGCACTGGCGCAACTGAGCTCGGATGTCGTGCTGCCTCCGGGAGGCACAAGAGGGGATGCGCTGCAGCAGGCCGGGCCGCTGCCAAACGTCGGGGGGCAGCGATCGGGTCACAACATCTATCTGTTGGACGGCGTGAAGGTGACCGATGAGCTGTTCAACAACCTCGTCATCAATCCGTCGGTGGATTCGATCGAAGAGTTCAAGATTCAGAAGTCACAATATCCGGCAGAGTTTGGCGGCAAAGCGTCGGCGTTGATCAACGTGGCGACGCGGTCCGGGTCCAACGCGTTGCGCGGCACTCTGTTCGAGTTCGCGCGCCACGACCGGCTGGACGCCCACAATTACTTCGATCGGCGGGACGAGCCTGTGCCGCCGTTGCGCCAGAATCAGTTCGGCGGATCGCTGGGCGGACCACTCGCCCACAATCGCAGCTTTTTCTTCGCCAGCTACGAGGCTCAACGCATGCGACGCTCGTTGTCGCGGACGTTTTCGGTGCCGTCTGACGCTCAGCGTCGCGGGGATCTCTCTGGATTCGATCAGATTTGCGATCCGGGCTCGTTCGGCGGGTGCATCCCATTTCCGGGCAACCAGATTCCAGCCGCGCGACTCGATCCGATCGCGGTCGCGTTTCTGCAGCATGTGCCGCTGCCAGATTCAGACTCGCCGGTACAGAACCTGACGTCGGTCGAGAGGTACGACAAAGATGCGCATCAAGTGAGCCTGCGAATCGATCAGCGGCTCATGACAGACGGTCAGCTATTTGCGCGGTTCAGCACGTTCGACGCAGACGAGTTCCAGCCGTTCGGCACGAGCGCTCTTCAGGAGACGCTGGTGCCGGGATTCGGCCGATTGGTCGATACGAACGCGCGGAACCTTGGGGTGAGCCATATGCATCCGTTCGGCCGGACGATGATGCACGAAGTCAGGTTCGGGTGGCTGCGGGTTTCTGGCGGACAGATGAGCGAGAACCAGGGGCTCGATTTCGCGTCGCAAGTCGGCCTTCGCGGTGTGACGAGCGATCCGCGCGACGTCGGCTTCCCGCAGATGTCGACGCGGGGCCTTTTCAGCACCTTCGGTGATCCGACGAGCTTCGTGCGGCGAAACAACGAGCACTTCGAGATCTACGACAGCCTGATGGTCGATCGCGGTCGCCATCGCCTGAAATTCGGCGCCTACTACTACCGTCTGAGTTTCCGGCCCGAGCAGCCAGACAACGCGCGAGGTGTCTTCACTTATACCGGTCAGTTCAGCGGTAATGCGTTCGCCGATTTTCTTCTAGGGTACCCGACGACGGCCGTGTCAGGGATCGGGCGAGGCGATGAGGACGGCGTCACGAACTGGCTGCATCTGTACGCGCAGGACGACTGGCGCCTGAGATCGAATCTTACGGTCAATCTCGGGCTGCGCTACGAATACAACCAGCACATGCGTGACAGGGGCAACCGCTTATCGTCGGTCGACTACGTCACATCGGGAGGCAGGTTTGTCATCGCGAGCGACGAGGATGGCGGTCTCAATCCGGATGCGGCCAGACTGTTGCCGCTGATCCCCATTCCTTACACAACGTCGGCAGCCGCAGGCTGGGAACGAGGATTGCTCAGCCCCAGCAAACTGCGGCTCGCGCCGCGCACCGGCTTCGCGCTGTCCTTCGACGACGATCGCGCTGTTCTGCGCGGTGGCTACGGCATCTTCCTCAACCAGTGGGCCTATAGCGTGCAGACCGCCTTCGCACGTAACCTGCCGTTCTTCTACACCAAGCAGGTCGACGTCCCCTCAACGCAGCGCGTGCCCGTATTCCAGACGCGCGACATTCTCGAGAGCGACCCCACTGGCGTCATCGCGCCCACGATCATGGATCACGCGTACGCGGTGGAATACACGCAGACCTGGAGCGGCGGGCTCCAGTATCAGATGTTTCCGGCCGCCGTGGCCGAAGTGTCGTACATGGGGTCGTGGACGCTCGGTGCGGACAATGCCACAGTCCACAACGTGCCGGAGCCTGGATCGGGGTCGATTCAGGCACGGCGGCCCATACCGCAACTGGGTCCGATACGATCGATCAGATTCGACGGGAAATCGATTTACCACGGCCTGACGTTCAAGCTGGGTCAGCGGCCACGCAGCAACTATTCGTACAGCTTGAGCTACACGCTCTCGACCTCAAAAGACGACGCGTCGAGTCCGGGCGCGACCGAGGCGGAGACCAATGTTCCGCAGAACGTGCGCAACGTCTTCGATGAGAGCGGCGAATGGGCGAATTCCAGCTTCGATCATCGTCATCTGTTCGTCGCGAGCGCCACGTATCAGTTGCCGGGTGACTGGCGCATCAGCGCGGCGTTTCTGGCTCAGTCGGGCGCTCCGTTCACTGTCAACCTCGGCGTGGATCAGGCGAACATCGGCGCAGGGCCGGCGCAGCGCCCCGATCAGGCGCGCGACGCCAACCTTCCTGGGAGCGAGCGGACTCCAGATCGCTGGTTCGATGTCTCGGCGTTTTCGCTGCCGGCGCCGTCTACCTTCGGAAGCGCGCCACGCAACAGTGTGCTCGGGCCGGGATATGCCAGCCTCGATCTGTCGATTGCGCGAACCTGGCGGCTGGCCGGGCGTTCAGAACTCGAGCTCCGCTGGGAAATGTTCAACGCGCTGAACCGCACGAACTTCGATATACCCAACCGGATATTCGGGACAGCCAACTTCGGCCGCATTTTCAGTGCGAAGAACCCACGCGAGATGCAGATTGGCGCCAGGGTGGGCTTTTGAAATGCGGCATATAATGACGCCGAATTCCTCTTAAGACAGGAGCGCCCTATGCGAAGGTCGTGTTCTCGCCTGGTGGTATTTGCGGTCGTTGTGGCGTTGAGCCTGACAACGATTGGCGTGAAGGGGCAGACGGGCGCCACCAACGGCGAGTGGCGTGCGTACGGCGGCGACACCGGACACACACGCTACGCGCCACTCGATCAAATCAACGCCGGGAACTTCAGCAAGCTGACGGTTGCATGGCGATTCAAGGCCGATCACCTCGGGCCCAGGCCCGAGTTCATGTTCGAGTCGACGCCCGTCATGGCCAACGGCGTGTTGTATTCGACAGCCGGCAGCCGGCGTGCGGTCGTGGCGCTCGATCCGGAGACAGGTGAAGAGCTGTGGATGCACAGCGAGCGCGAAGGTCCGCGCGGCGCCGCCGCGCCGCGGCAGCTTTCGGGGCGAGGGCTCGCGTACTGGACCGACGGCAAAGAGGAACGGATTCTCTACGTCACGCCGGGCTATCAGCTCGTCGCGCTGAACGCGAAAACCGGCATGCGCGTCCCGACGTTCGGCAATGACGGCATCGTCGACCTGAAGCAGAACAACGATCAACAGATCGATCCGATATCGGGCGAGATCGGGCTGCACGCGACGCCGATGGTCGCCGGTAACGTTGTCGTTGTCGGAGCGGCGCATCGTTCCGGTGGCGTGCCGACCGGCAAGACGAATGTGAAGGGATATATCCGCGGCTTCGATGTGCGCACCGGCAAACGGTTGTGGATTTTTCACACGATTCCGCAGCCCGGCGAGTTCGGCAACGACACATGGCTGAAGGATTCGTGGGCGTACACCGGCAACACCGGCGCATGGGGTCAAATCAGCATCGATCCCGAGTTGCAGATTGCGTATCTGCCGGTGGAAAGCGCGACCGGCGACTATTTCGGCGCCGATCGGCCCGGCAACAATCTGTTCGCCGAGAGTCTGGTCGCCGTCGACCTGCAGACCGGAAAGCGCAAGTGGCACTACCAGCTGGTGCACCACGGAATCTGGGATCACGACATTCCCTGCGCGCCGATACTGGTCGACATCAGACGCGACGGAAAAATCATCAAGGCGGTGGCTCAGCCCACCAAGCAGGCCTTCATGTACGTGTTCGACCGCGTCACCGGACAGCCGCTCTGGCCGATCGAAGAGCGGCCGGTTCCGAAAGGTGATGTGCCTGGCGAGTATTACTCGCCGACTCAGCCGTTCCCGCTCAACGGGCGAGGCCAGCCGTTCAACTACGACCGGCAGGGCTTCGTGGTCGACGATCTCATCGACTTTACGCCCGAGCTTCGCGCCGAAGGGATGAAGGTGATTTCGCGTTACAAGATCGGGCCGATCTTCACGCCTCCGGTCGTCAGCAAACCAGAAGGTCCGTTGGCGACGCTCGTGCTGGCAGCTGCCGGTGGCGGCACCAACTGGCCCGGCGGCTCGTACGATCCGGACACCAACATTCTTTATGTGAACTCACAGAAATCCGTCAGTCAGCTCGGCCTCGTGCCGCCTCGCGATCCGTCGAAGAATGACCTCGCGTATGTCGTCGGGAACGCGCTGACCGGCGCACGGACGACGGGCGGTACCGGATCGGCGGCGGGCGGCGACAGAGCGATTGCCCCCGGTACCACGCCGGCAGCTGCGGCGGCTGCCCCGGCTGGAGAAGGAGGCGGCGCGCCGGGACTGACCGTCCAGGGCCTGCCGATCGTAAAACCGCCGTATGGACAGCTGAGCGCCATTGATCTCGCCAAAGGAGAAATCCTCTGGCAGGTGCCACACGGCGAGACGCCCGACACCATCAAGAATCATGCGGCGCTCAAGGGGCTGAACATCCCGCGTACCGGACGTCCCGGCGTCGTTGGTTCGCTCACAACCAAGACACTGGTCGTCTCAGGTGAAGCTGGGTTCGGTCCAACCCCCACTGGCGCACGCGGTGCAATGCTGCGCGCGTACGACAAGGCGACGGGCAAAGAGGTGGGTGCGGTGTACCTGCCCGCGCCGCAAACGGGATCGCCGATGACCTACATGCTGAACGGCAGGCAGTACATCGTCGTTGCGGTCAGTGGCGCTGGTTATTCGGGCGAGCTCATCGCCTTTCGCGTGCCCTCACAGTGATTGGGGATTTGTGATGTAGGCCGGGTCTTGCGTTTTTTCAGACCCGGCTACTTCGCGGCCGATTTTTTCGCCGTCCTGACGACGAGCCCAGAGATCCATCATGGCGACAATTGCCGGACACTACTTTTTCGGTGCGGGATGCAGGGCGGTGGACGGCGGCACGACGCCCTGCATGCGCAGATAGGTTGTGATCGTTCCGTAGTCTTCGGCGCTGTGTACGACGTTGTAGATGAAGATGTGCGCACGTATCCCTCGAATCTGCCCGCTCGAAGGTCCGCCGACGGCGGGGACGACTTCCATCAACCACGATTCGGTCGCCGCGCCGAGGATGCGGTCGCAGTACGCGGTCGACTCTTTGAATGCGGCGACGATGGCGGCCTTTGAAGCCGGTGCGGGAATCGGAGCCGTCTGCTTCTGGATCCCTGGCGGCAGACCGGTCTGGTTGCAGAATGAGTACCTGGGTACTCGTCGCGTGGTTGATCTGTTCGCCGAAGGTCCGCACCTCGGGCGTCGGACGGAATGCGTAGCCTGATTCGGGCATCATCTCAGCAGACATCACGAGATAATTCGTAAAGATGTTGAACGATCGCTGGATGACGCCGCCGAGCGGACGATCGGCGAACACCTCGAGCCGGCGTTGCTCTTTCGCCGCTGACTCGTCGAATTTGGGCGCCAGCGATTCACTAAGCGCAATCTGTTCCGTGGTCACGGCAGGTGCAACCGGCCCCTTCACCTGACCGGCGATGGGCGCCGTGACGACCAGCAACACAAACGTGAGGGTGAGGATGCATCGCATAGCGCGCATAGTAGCACTGACGGCGGTGTTGACTGTTGTCCTGGCAGCTCAAAACGTCCCGCACGTCGGCACGTGGCGGATGAACGTGTCGAAGTCGAAATTCGATCCGGGCCCCGCGCCCGCGAGCCAGACGCGCGAGTACGTCATCCTGTCGGATGCGCGAGGATACGCCTAGTCGACGCCAACACATTCGACGCGCTCTTGAAACGCGATGGCAAAGTCGTGCAGACCGCGCGCAATGCCGTATCCGCAGATGGAACAGTGATGACCGTGACAGTCAACGGCTCTGACGCTGTGACCGGCCGTAAGTTCACGACCATCATCGTGCTCGAAAAGAAACAGTAGGGCGAGGCAGACTCAATCGATTGGGCGGTCAGGAACGGCAGATTTCGAGCTCGAGGAATCGTGTGTGCTGATTCGGCGGATGCCGATATATCTCGATCCCCAATAGGAGGAGCCGAGTGTTTCGACGCGCACGACGCCGGTCGAGTTCGGGGCATGCACGAAGCTGTCGCCGCCGATGGAAATGGCCACATGTGAGGCGCCGTGGCCCCATCGCTTCGTGTCGAAAAAAATCAGATCGCCGGGCTCGATGTCGGACGGCTCGATCTTGTTGCCCCGCTCGTATTGCTCCTCGACGATGCGAGGCACGGCGATGCCATATTGGGCGAACACGTACTGCACCAAACCGCTACAGTCGAATCCGGTGGGATCGGTGCCCCCAAGCCGGTAGGGCACGCCGCGGAAACCCATCGCCAACTGCGCGATCACCCGCCCGTCGAATCCTTGGCCAGGTAAATTCGGTGTAACAGGAGGGATGAGCTCGTCGGGGGCGGTGTCTTCACCAGCCGCGGCCGTCGTGTCAGGCGTGGGTGTCGTGCCTGTGGTACCCGCTGTCGCGACCGTCGTTGCCCCTGGAAATGGGCGAGGTACTGCGCCCGTGGTGGCGCATGCCGCCGACGAGACGGCCAGGACGGCCATCATTATTAAGGGGGAACAACGCATCGGTGTGAATTATCGGCGCTCTTGTGCCGGAAGTACAGTCCCCACAGTAACTTGACAGGCTTGCACTTGCCAGCGAAAATCATTATAGGCGCCCCCGGGGCGTCGGGCCGTTGGGGCCCGCGACAAATAAATGGAGCAAACACTCCTTCTCAACGCGACGTACGAACCTCTCAAGGTTGTTAACTGGCAAAAGGCTATCACTCTGCTTTGCCAGGGAAAAGTGGAGGTGATCTCGGTCTACGACCGGGAGATTAGGGCAGTATCCTTCAGCATCAAGCTGCCTTCCGTCATCCGCC
The DNA here is from genome assembly GCA_963761975.1 of Vicinamibacterales bacterium. GTDB lineage: Bacteria > Acidobacteriota > Vicinamibacteria > Vicinamibacterales > JAMQPK01 > JAMQPK01. The sequence goes on along the minus strand of CAVXIR010000004.1, from coordinate 1,275,441 downwards.
TCCTCCGCTACATCAAGATCAAAAGACGCTTCGATTACGTACCGTTTTCGAGGGCGAACATCTATGCGCGCGACAACCACGCGTGCCAGTATTGCGGCGAGGCCTTTTCCACCAGCGAGCTGACGTTCGACCACGTCGTGCCGGTCGCGCACGGGGGCAGGAAAGACTGGGAGAACATCGTCACCTGCTGCGTGACGTGCAACCGCCGCAAGGGGGGACGTACGCCTGCCGAGGCCGGCATGCACCTGGTGAAATATCCGAAGCGCCCCGAATCGGTTCCGGCGATTCGCATTACGATCGGTTTACGCAATGCGCCAGACAGCTGGCGCGATTTCCTCTATTGGAACGCCGAGCTCGACGAATCGTGATGAGCCGGGGTGTGGGGCGGAGCTCCACGTTGATCGTTTGACGCGTCTCACTTCAATTCAACCTCACTGGGCCGTGGAAGGTGGCCGTGTCAGCATCCACGGATCCGGGTTTCCGGTCGATCGACCGCACCTTCCCGACGTCACAATCGGCGAAACCCACGCACGTCCTGTGTACGCGTCGTCGTCGACGATTTCCGTCCTTGTGCCGGGCGGACTCGATGGCGGACAGACCGCCGTGCGCATCGCTGACGTGCCGGGTGAGACGGCGCTCCTCGAAATCGGCATTCCGCTCGCGACAGGTCTCCATCAGGTCGACAACCCGGTGTTCGATCGTGAAGGAAATCTGTACGTTACGTACAGTGGGACGCGTGGCCAGGAAGTACCGGTTTCGATCTTTCGTGTGGGTCCGAACGGACGCCGCGAGTCGTACGTCTCAGGCATCGTGAACCCGACTTCGATGACGTTCGACGAGACGGGCCAGCTCTATGTGTCGAGCCGTTTCGAAGGGTCGATCTATCGCATCTTTCCGAACGGCACGCACGAGCCGTATGCGAGCGATCTTGGCATCGCGTGCGGCCTCGCGTTCGACCGGAACGGCGTGCTGTATGTCGGCGATCGATCCGGCACGGTGTTCGCCGTACGGCGCGATCGAACCGTCAACGCCATCGCCACGCTGCCGCCGAGCGTGGCGGCATTTCATCTCACGGTCGGGCCCGACGACTGCGTGTACATTTCAGCGCCGACGCTCGGACCATACGATCACGTGTACCGCCTCGATCCCAACACCGGAGCCATCGACCGCGTCTACTCACGATTCGGGCGCCCGCAGGGGATTGCCTTCGATTCGCAAGGGGCGCTCTACGTCGTGGAAGCGCTGGCGGGTTCGAATGGACTCTATCGCGTTCGGCCGGATGGCACGACAGAGCTCGTCGTTGCGGGTCAGTCGCTCGTCGGTGTCGCGTTCGATCCGACCGGCGGACTGGTCGTGGCGTCGAACGACACGGCTTATCGACTCAATGTACCGATAAGACCTCTGATGTGAGACACTATCTTCCAATCTCTCAATTCGCGCTTAAAAGTACGCCGGTGTACTGCATCTCCTGCCAGGTCTGATCGCCCCACAGCACTTCTTTGGCTGGATCGGGATTCGCCTTATTTGCAGCGGAGTTGTCGTACCAGGCGGTCGACACAATCTTCGAGCCCTTCGGGACCTGCAGCGGCTGCTTGAACATGTAGTAGGTCTGCCAGTTGAAGTCGTATCGGGGAACCGACAGAATCGGCCGCGCTTCGCCGTTCGGCAGCACCAGCTTGTAGTCCCATTTCTTGCCGCGGAGGTGTGTATGCGGGAACAGTCCCCACACTGTCGCGTCCTGCAGGAACTCGAGGTCGGTTGTCACGGCAACATCAGCGGCACCCGCGGGCAGCTTCATCGTCACGTTGAAGAAATGCTGCGCGCGCACTTCACGAGGCGCGGATGCGGTTGAGAACGTGATGCCGATTTTCGTGCGGTCGGACGTCGGCTTACCAGTCGCCGTGTAATGCATCTGCAGCTCGATGATTCCACCAGGCTCGAGGCGAAATGCCGTTCCCGACGGCGCGACCTGCGGATTGGTACCGGGTGCATAGGTGGCGACGAGCCGGGCTGGCATGGCGTTCAGGTCACGACGGCGCGGCCGCTCGGCTACGCCCTCCTCGTCTGGAGGCGGATTGGATTGATGGTTCTGGTTCGGTCGTGCAACCGGTTGGCGGGTCGAGTCGGGCTTTGCGCGGTAATAGACGAGAACATGATGAACCGCGGTCCGGTCGCCCGGCCTGACCTCGATCGACGTAACCCATTTCGGCTCGCTGAAGTCCGTGGGAATGTAGAACCATTCGGTACCTGGATCGTGCCTTTTGCCGGCAGCCGATAGTCTTCCTGCATTTCCAGCACAAGATCCGGCTTCCCAAGGTTCCAGCCTTCGGTGAAGGTTGGCGGTGGCGGCAGGTCTTTCGGATCTCCATTCGGTGCACCGCCAGTTAACCACCCGACGAGCGTCTGCCGCTCTCGATCCGTGAGCGAGCGCTCGTTGTCGAATGTGCCGGTGGGCGCGTCCGCGTGCCATGGCGGCATGGTGCGATTGCCGATCGCGTTTGCGATGGCGCGCGCATAGGGACGCGCGCTCTCGTACGTCAGCAGCGACATCGGGGCCATCTCGCCCGGACGGTGGCAGTTGACGCAGTGCTTGAACAGAATGGGCGCGACGTCCCTGGTGAACGTTGGTACGTCTGCCGCGGGTTGTTGCGCATCGGCCGGCCCCCCCGCGTAGGCGGCGATCAGCATGGCCGATACCAAGAGAAGGACCCCATTTCGCATGGCGCAATCTTAAACCTATTCGTACCGCAGAGCGATCATCGGATCGACGCGTGTGGCGCGGCGTGCCGGCAGATAGCCCGCGGCCGCGGATACGACCCCCATGACCGCAATGGCCAGCATCATGGTGACCGGGTCGGTCGGCTCGAGACCGAACAACTGAGATTCGACCAGTCTTCCTGCGGCTACGGCCACCGCGATGCCGATGACGATTCCGCCACAGACCAGCAGCATCGATTCGCGGAGGACCAGGCCTAGTACGGCTTCGCGTTCGGCGCCCATCGCCATCCGGATGCCGATCTCGCGCGTTCTGCGCGAGACGTTGTACGACATCAAGCCAAAGAGCCCGATGCCGGCCACGAAGAGCGCGATGCCGCCGAACAACGTGTAGGCCTGGCAGAGCACTTGTTCCTGCGCATAGCGGCGCTCGATCTGGGACACTTGTGTTTCGATTGTGACGATCGGAATGTTGGGATCGACGGCACTCATGGTCCCACGCACAGCACTGAGCAACGTTGAAGGGTCGGCTGTCGTGCGCACAGTAAAGACCAGATCTTCAGCATTGGTCTGCAGGTACGGCACATACAGCGTCGGCGGGGCGGGATCGCGCAGACTGTTGTAGGGAACATCACGGAGGACTCCGACGACCTCGGTTTTGCCGGAATCTTCCAGCGAACTTCCAAAGCGGCGGCCGATCGGATTTTCATCCGGAAAGAACTTCCGTGCAGCGGCCTGGTTGATAATTGCCACTCCGGGCGACCGCCGATCGTCGCGGTCGGTGAATGCCCGTCCGGCGACGAGCGGTATCCCCATGGTCGCAAAATAGTTTGGCGCCACGATCACGCGGTGGATCTCAGTCCGATCGGCCGAGTACCCGGCGCGTCCGCGCGGATATTCCCGGCCCGCCAGGAAAATGTTCGTCGTGCTGACGCTGCCGGACAGCAACGTCGGTCTCGAGACGGTGGCTGCTTTTACGCCTGCGACGGCCTGCAGCCGATTCATGCCGTCCTGAACGAACTGCAACCTGCGCTCGTCGCTGAGGCCCGCCCCCTCCGCGTCCACGCGGACGAACAGAAGGTTTTGAGGATCGAATCCGACATCGACGCTCCGTAGATTGTTCAGTGTGTGCTGGAATAGCCCCGCACCGACGAGCAGGACGACCGAGATCGACACCTGCACCACAAGCAGCGCTCTCGAGAGAATTGTGTTCGAGGCCGCTACACTGCGGCTGTTTTCCTTGAGCGCAATGCCCACATCCATCTTCGTTGCGCGCAACGCCGGCGCAATGCCGAAGATGATTCCCGCCAGCACCGTCATCCCTGCCGTGAACAGGAGAATGCGCCAGTCCGCTGGCGCGGTGCTACCGACGGGCGCCGGCAATAGCGACTGTCCCCAGCGGGCCAGCACCAGCCCAAGCGCTCCACCAATAGAAGCCAACAGCAGGCTCTCGGTCAGCAGTTGTCGGATTACACGGCCGCGCGTGGCACCCATCGACAGCCTGACGGAAATTTCCCGCTGGCGCCCGGTTGCCCGTGAGAGCAGAAGATTCGCCACATTCGCGCAGACCAGGACAAGCACGAGGCCGACGATACCGGCGAGAATGTTGAGGGATCTCATCTGGCGTGCGTCGCCGGCATACGTGCCGCGGCTCGCCGAATCGACGAGCAGATGAGGGACGCCCGAGCGCCCTTGATTCTCCGATCGGTTTCGAATTTCATCCGTCACCGATGCGAGATAGGCGTCCAACCCGGCACGCGCCTGCCGCTGGAAAACCGATCCAAGGTTGCCGTGCACCTGATCGGGAGTGATGCCGGGCCTGAGCCGGCCGGTTACTTGAACCCACCATGCCGTCGGATCGTTCAGCCGCGGCGCCTCACCGCTGATTTGATCCTCCAGCCTGATTGGCATCGACAGCGCGGCAGGCTGCGCCGTCACAAGTTGCGTTCCGGTAAAGGACGCCTCGGTGACACCGACGATGGTCACTGGAATGGCGTGGACTCGTATCGTCTTGCCAACGACCGACGGATCGGCCGAGAACCGCGATTGCCAGTAACGCTCGCTCAGCACGGCGACGGCGGGCGCTGAAGGATTGTCGTCTTCGGGCAGGAGCGTGCGTCCAAGCCGCGCGCTGACGCCAAGGAGCGCATGATAGTTGCCTGTGGCCATGAGCGCGCTCGCGGTTTCTGCCCTCCCGTCTATGGTGACCGTCAGACCGCCAATCGGCCGAGTGGCCGCAAGATCGGTCATCGTCTGATTAGCCGACCTGAAATGCTCGAACATGGGGTACGAGAAGGTTGCTCGAACCGTTTGTCCGTCTGCACCGCGCCCGCTCGACCCGTAGTCGCTCGAGTCGTTCGACATGTCGTTTTTGCCGCCCCATCTAAGGCGAACCAGCGAATCGGGATCTTCCACCTGAAGCGTGCGCAGAAGCTGCACGTTCACGGCTGTAAAGACGGCGGTATTCGCGCCGATACCGACGGCAAGCGACAGGACGACGACGACGGCCCATCCCTTGGCCTGGGTCAGCACACGAACGGCGTGGCGGAGGTCTTTCAGCATGCGTCGGTCATTATCAAGCCGCGTGCCGCCTGATCCCCGCCTAAATTACAGAAGCGTCCGTCACCGGCCGAGACAAACGTCCGATGGTGGGACGAAGGACGCGCTTCTGGGACTCTGCTAAACTCGCGAGTGACCCAGCTGCAGGAGGAGGATGTTCGTGTTGAAGAGGGCGTTCCTGTGTCTTCTGCTGAGCACGATCGTTGCCGCACAGGCACCCGAGCGCACGTTCCCACCGAGCGCGGCCACCCAAAGCGTCATTCAAACCAAGCTGGCTGATTTGACGCAGCGGATCGACGCGCTGAGGGCGAAGCGCTCCGATCCAGCACTGCTGGCCGATGTCGCGATCTATCAGAAAGCGGCGCAATTCATTCTGAGATTTCCGGAGGAATTCTTTACTGCGGCGTACGTCCCCGAAACGGTTCGTGCGCTCGACACAGGTATTGCCCGCGTCAAAGAGCTTGAAAGCGGAACCGCGTCGTGGGCCAAGAAAGCCGGGCATGTTGTCCGCGGGTACGTGTCGCGAGTCGACGGCAGCGTGCAGCCCTATGGCCTGACCATCCCGGCTTCCTACGACGGTTCCAAGCCGATCCGGCTCGACGTCTGGCTGCATGGAACGCAACTGCAGCTCAACGAAGTGCGGTTTCTCACGCAGCAGGAAGCCCCGCACGAGACTTCACAAATCCCGGCTGAGGACTACATTCAGCTCGAACCCCTGGGCCGCATGAACCTGTCGTATCGCTACGCCGGCGAAACCGACGTATTCGAAGCGGTCGAGTCGGTCCGAAGCCGTTACAACATCGATCCGAAGCGAATCGTGATTCGCGGCCACTCGATGGGCGGGCAGGGCGCATGGCACCTGGGCCTGCAGCACTCCGGCAAATGGGCCGCGGTCGAGTCGAGTGCCGGATACGTCAAGACCTACACACAGGCCAAGCGCGTGATTAAGCTGCCGCTTCCTGGCTATCAGGTGCCGACGCTGACCTATTACGACGCGGTCGAATATGCGCTGAACGCATTCAACGTGCCAACCGTGGGCTACATCGGCGAGACCGATGGCAACGCGGGTCCGTTTGAGATGCGCGATGCGTGGATAAAAGAAGGTTTCCGCTTCAGACAGGAGACACCGTATCGCTGGACGACGAGAGACCTTCGCGCGCTGTTTCTCGTGGGTCCCAAAACCGGTCACTCATGGCATCCGGAGAGCAAGGCCGAATCGGAGGCCTTCATTCGCAGAGTGTTGCAGGATGCCGACAAGGTGCCGAATCGCATTCGCTGCGTTACCTACACCACTCGGTTCAACGAGTGTCACTGGGTGGCGATTGGCGGCCTCGACGAACATTACGTGCGCGCCGAAGTCGATGCCTCGCGCACAGACGACCTGAAGTCGTATCTCGTGACCACGACAAACGTGAACCGTCTCACGTTTACCGCGTCCCCAGCTGTCTACGAGATTGATGGGGAGACGCTCAAAGCCGGGCCCAATCCGACGTTCGAAAAGAAGGATCGCGCGTGGACGATCGTGCGCGGCCGGCCGGCTGGTTTGAGGAAAGTTCATGGGCTGCAGGGTCCGATTGACGATGCGTTCATGGAAGGATTTCTTGCCGTCCGTGGCACTGGCCGGCCGTGGAACCCGGCTGTGCACGACTACGCGCAGGGCCGATTCGACACGCTGAAATCGGAATTCGCGAAGTGGGTGCGTGGCGACATCCGCGTGAAAGACGACGTTGCCGTGTTGCCGGAAGACATCGCGAAGTACAACCTCATCCTGTTCGGCGATCCCGGCAGCAACACGATGATCGCGAAAGTCATGAGTCGAATGCCCATTCAGTGGACGCAACGCGAAATCGCCGTCGGCGCGCAGACATTTCCCGCCGCGACCCGTGCTCTTGTGATGATTTATCCGAATCCGCTGAACCCGGAGCGTTACGTCGTCATCAATAGCGGTCATACCTTCAGCGTCGATCGGATAGCGGCAACTACCGAGTCGATGTTCTTCCCCAGGTTGGGTGATTACGCGGTTGTCTCGGTCAAAGGAGAAGTGGCGACGTCCGGCTTCTTCGATGAAAGCTGGCAGCTGAAGTAAAGCGTGGTGCTGACCTTCAGGTCAGCCCAATCTCGCCATAGCCCTCACGCCCCCGAAAATCCGCTTGACACGAATCATTGCTTTAGTACTAACTGATTAGTAGACAAATGGCCAAGCAGCCGCCGGTTCTGACCGAGCAGGAGCTCGAGATCATGAAAGTCGTCTGGGAGCGCGAGAGCGCGACCGTGCGCGATGTCTACGAGACGCTCCGCGAGCGCAGGCAAATCGCCTACACGACGGTGATGACAATGATGCGGATTCTGGAGCGGAAAGGGCACCTGAAGGTCAGCCGCGCCGATCGCGCGTTTGTTTATCGGCCCGCCCGTGCGCGCCAGCGAGTGCTGGCCGAAATGGTGCACGAGTTCGTGGATCGGGTGTTCGGCGGCGCCGCGGAGCCGCTCGTGCAGCATCTGGTTCGCGATCGCCACCTCACGGAAGACGACTTGCAGGAAATCGCGGCACAGCTGAAGTTGCGAAAAAGCGAGGACGCCGATGAACGCTGAACTGCTCGCGAGGAACGTAGCCGCGCATTGGGTTCAATCGGGCCTGCTGGTCGTTGCAGCGCTCATCGCGATGCGGCTTCTCAGAGCGGGGGAGCCGCGTCTCAAGCTGGCGGCGCTCCATTTGACGCTCGCGTCCACGCTGCTGCTCCCGCTGATGCAGCCGCGACGGCCTGCGGAATCGCCCGCTGGAGCCACCGCCGTGACGGTCTCCGTTGGAGCTGACAGGTATCGACTTCTTGCGACGACCGCCGAGCCGCCACCTTCCTCACAATTCGATGCTGGCGTTGTCGTGCTCGGCCTCGTCCTTGCCGGTATTGCCCTCAGGCTGTTGTGGCTCTGTGGCGGCCTCATCCGCCTGCGTCGATTCCGGGCTCAGGCACGCGAAATTCCAGCGCCCGACGTTGCGCGCGATCTCGAAGGGATGTTCGGCGTGGTGCCTCGATATTTCGAGCATCCCGAGCGAGCGAGTCCTGCAACCTTCGGGGTTTTCGGGGCGATCGTCGTGTTGCCGTCGAATTTCTCGTCCGTTGACGGCACCAGACAGCGGGCGATCGTGTGTCACGAGCTGCTGCATGTGAAACGTCGAGATGCGTTGATTGCCGCCATTGAAGAGATCGTGGCGACGCTGCTGTGGTTCCATCCGTGGGTGTGGCTGCTACGCTCGCGCATTCGTGTCGCGCGAGAGCAGGTGGTTGATCGACGTGTGATCGAGCTCATCGGGCACCGCGAGGTGTATGTACGATGCCTGATCGAGCTGTCAGGTCACGACCTAGTTCCGCACTTGAGCACGGGGATGTCGAGCTCGCGCGAGCTTCGGACGCGCATTGATGCCGTCCTCGAGGAGGTCTCTATGTCACGCGGGCGCGCCGTCGCCGCTGGGTTCGTATTGCTTAGCGTGATTGCGGCAACCGCCTCCGTGGGCGCTTGGGCGGTGCCGCTGCAGGCGACGCCACGGTACGTGGCGTCCGGCTTCCCGCCTTCGCCAGGCCTTGGGCGGGGCGCTTCACAACCCGCGGCACTTGATGGAGCGATGGCGGATAGCCGGACTTCTGAGACTTCCGGCTCGTCCAGCTCTGGCCGGACGTCCGGTCTCCGGTAATGCCCGGCTTCAGCCGGGCCCCAGCGCAAGGACAGCGGCCATCGTCAGCCGCGCCGCCCTCGACAAGCTCGGGACGCCCTGAGCCTGTCGAAGGGCGCAAGCAGATCAACAAGATCTATGCGGAATATCCGCAGGACGCGATCGAGAAAGGCATCAGCGGCACCGTTCTCGTCGACATCGTCGTCAGTCCGGCAGGTGACGTTACAACGGGCGCGGTCGTGAGCGGTCCACAGGAACTGCGCGCGTCGGCGTTCAAGGCGGCGCTTGGCTTGAAATTCGAAACCGGCTCTGGGACGACGGCGCTGCGCGTGGGCGTCGAGTACCGTATTTCGGGCGACTCTTGGGGCGTGCGCGTTTCACTATTCGATCCGGGCGCCCCATCGCAGCCGCGGGTCTTTTCCGTTGCGCCCTTCGGTGCGGCAAACGCTGAGCCACCGCTTGCCGGGGTTCGCATCGGTGGCGACCTGAGGGCTCCCAGAAAAATCAAAGACGTGCCTCCTGTCTACCCGCCCATGGCGCAGCAGGCGCGCGTGCAGGGTGTCGTGATCATCGAGACCAGAATCGACGAGAACGGCAACGTCAGCGACACGCGCCTCCTGCGATCCATCCCTTTGCTCGATCAGGCTGCCGTGGATGCGGTGAAGCAATGGCAGTACACGCCAACGCTGCTGAATGGCGCCGCCGTTCCGGTTGTTATGACGGTGACCATCAATTTCTCGCTGAGGACGCAGGTACAGCTGAGAATCAAAATGCCCGACGAGACATTGGTTCTCCTGCGAATAAATGCAAACGGCGGAATTGGCCGGACGGAGCACCCGGCGATGTCGAAGTTCGGCTTTGCGCCATTTGTGGACGACAACCCATCGGTGAACACGGTGAAGGTCGTCATCTATGAGCTCGATGAACCGGGCACTGCGCCGCGCACGTTAGGAAGCGTCGAGCTCACGCCCGGTGTCGGCATGGTGCAATCGGCCACAACACCGTCCTTCGGCATCGAGGTCCTCGGTATCGACAGATGAGTTGTGCCCATAACCGCCATGTTGAACCTTGACCCGCTCGCGCACAACGTCGTCGCGCATTGGGTTCAATCCGGTCTGCTGGTCGTCGCGGTGGTCACGGCCATGCGGCTTCTCAGAGCGGGCGAGCCTCGTCTCAGGCTGGCGTGCCTCCATCTGACACTCGCGGCGACGCTGCTGCTGCCGCTGATTCAGCCGTGGCGACCTGCGGAAACGTCGGCTCGCGCCGTGGCGGTTACGGTTGCCACCGGTGCAACCGGGACATGGCTTCCCACGACGTCAGTCGAGGTGCCACCTTCCTCACGATTGGATGCGAACGTGGCCGCACTCACGATCGTGCTCGGCGGAGTTGTTTTGGCTGTGTGGAGGCATCATTCGATTGCGTCGATACCGCGCACAGGCACGCACAATTGCGGCGCCAGAGGTTGCGCGCGATCTGGAAGACATACTCGGCGTCGCGACGAGAACAGGTTGTCGACCGGCAGGTGATCGAACTCATCGGAAACCGTGAGTTGTACGTGCGCTGCCTGGTCGAGCTTTCGGGTCATGATCTCATGCCGCAACTCTAGCACGGGCATGTCGAGCTCGCGCGAGCTCCGGACGCGCATTGATGCTGTCCTCGAGGCGGTCTCTATGTCACGCCGGCAGGCTGTCGCCGCTGGGTTCGCACTGCTTGGCGTCGTTGCGGCAACCGCCTCAGTGGCCGCTTGGGCGGTGCCGCTACAGGCACAGGCGGGCGTCGTCGCTCCGGCACGGCTGCGTAAGGCCGTCAAAGTTCCTGTCATCGAATATCCCGAGGAGGCTTTGGAAAAGGGCGTCGGAGGCGTGGTCGTCATCAACCTCGCGGTAAACGCCGCTGGCGACGTGACCACTGGTGCGGTTGCGAGCGGTCCGGACGAACTGCGACTGCCGGCGTTCAACGGTGCGATGGGTCTCACGTTCGAACCTCGGGCCGAGACAGCCGCGATTCGCGTCGTAGTCACCTACCGAATCCTCAGCGACTGGGCCCGGGTGAATATTTCGTGGGGCGATAGCTCAGGCACTTCCACTATTGGGCGCTCGTTCGCCAGGACCGGAGATGGCACGACGGCAGTTTGGGAACAAAACAAGACGCTGCGCGACGCGCCGCCACCGAAGAAGGTGAAGGACGTGGCTCCGACGTATCCTGGCAAAGCCCTGGAAGCGAGGGTTCAAGGATCCGTCATTCTCGAGGCCCATGTTGACGAGCAGGGAAACGTCACTGACGCTCGTGTGCTTCGATCGATACCGTTGCTCGATCAGGCAGCGATTGTTGCTGTGCGGCAGTGGCGTTACGAGCCGACCATGATGAACGGCATCGCCGTACCTGTTGTCGTCACCGTGACGGTCAACTTTATTCGACGTGACTCAGCGAACCCACAATAGACTTGGTTCGATGCACGCGAAAGGGTGTCTAAGATCGCCGTGAGATTCGTCGCGCTCGTTCTAATCGGGGCGGCTCTCGGGTGTGCGCCGCGTCCAGTTCCCGTCATCTCACCACGGATTACTCCCGAACAGCTGGCAACTCAGCTGGCCGAAGCCGATCGGCTTGCGTCGCGCGGGTGCTATCTTTGTCTCAGAGAGGCGGCAGCGGCGTATACGGCGCTGCTGGCCCTGTCAGACGATCCGGTCCTCGCTCGAAAAGCCCTCGAGAACAATCTGATGCTCGTCTTGCGCGAGATCGAGCTTCGCCTGCCCGATTCCGGCGCACGCGAAGCCGCCCAGCAACTGCAGACGAAGGTGCTCTCGAGCTACACCACGTACTTCGAGGCGCTCGATGCGATGCGCGCGCCGGTCGAGGGCGGACAGTACGTGCGCGGAAACGAGCTCTTCATACCTGGTGAACGTCGAGCCACGCTTGCGAGGCTGACCACCGAACTGGAGAAAGAATGGCCGGCGAGCGCGATGAAAGCGTACTTCTATCTCGCCATGGCGCTGAACGCAGGAATGGTCGCCGAGCTGAAGCCGCAACTCGACGCCATGCTCAGCACGCACTCAGAGGATCTCTCACTCAAGTATCGCACCCAGGCGTTTCTGCCCCTGTTCTCGATTGAAGCGTCGCGGGCGCTCATCGGGCAGGAAACGGGTTTCGGCGAGGTGCACTTTCTGATCGGGCAGAGGGCGATTCTGAATGGCAATCTCGGCAGCGCATTTCGCGAGCTCGCGCGTGCGCACGAGCTCTTGCTCGACAGCGCGTCGATCTCACTGGTGTTCGCCAACGTTCAGATGTCATACGCACGGTATGCCGAAGCGCTGGCGCTTTTCGACGGCGTCCTCGGTGCCGGCCCAGACGAGGCCGCTCTGCTGGGTCGTGCGAAGGCGCTCAGCTACCTGAGGCGACACGAGGAGGCAATCGCCGCCATCGATGAGTCGCTGAAGGACTCGCGGACCAATCCAGGTGAGAAGTACTACTGGCGCGCCTGGAACCGGTTGCAGATGGGCCAGATGCAAGTGGCGCTGGACGATGCGATGACGGCGCTGAACGCAATGAGAAACAACCAGGTCTACAGCCTCGCGGGCATGGCCGCTTTCAGCCTGAATCGTCTCGCCGAGTCGCGGGATTATTTCGACAACGCGCTGCAGATGAACCGTGCCGACTGCGACTCGGAGCGGTACCTCGGCCAGATCGATTCCGTCGAACGGAGCTGGAAATCGGCATCCGGCCGGTTCTCGCAAGCCGCTACCTGTTACGATGCGGCGATTGTCCGGATGCGGAAAGAGCTCGCCGCGTACGAAGAAGACATCACCGGGCTGTCCAACGGGCTCATAGAAGCCAAGCGCACCCAAATCAAAGATGCGGAAATGCTGCGCATCAGCTCTGCAAACAACGCGTCAGTCGCTTCGAGAAACGCGGGCGTCACCAAATGATTCGATGTAGAGCCGCAAAGACGCCGGGAACTCCACGATCCCTGCTACAATAGAAAGTTTCAGGTCCCCCAAAGAAAGCACACAGATGGGTCAGGGCTGGATAGCCGTACGCGGCGCCCGCGTTCACAACCTTCGCGACATCGATGTCGACATCCCGCGCGACAAGCTCACGGTCATCACCGGCTTGTCGGGTTCGGGGAAGTCGTCTCTCGCATTCGACACGATTTACGCCGAGGGGCAGCGCCGCTATGTCGAGTCGCTTTCGGCCTACGCACGCCAGTTTCTCGAGCAGATGGAGAAGCCGGACGTCGATCTGATCGACGGTCTGTCGCCCGCCATCTCGATCGAACAGAAAACCACCGCATCGAACCCGCGATCGACGGTTGGCACCGTCACGGAAATCTACGATTATCTGCGGCTGCTCTTTGCCAACATCGGCATCCCGCACTGCCATCAGTGCGGCCGCGAGATCTCGGCCCAGTCGCTCGAGCGCATCATGGACATGGTGATGCTGTATCCACAGGATGCGCGCATCAACGTGCTGGCACCGATCGTTCGCGGTCGCAAGGGCGAGTTCAAGAAAGAGCTCGCAGACCTCAAGAAAAAAGGGTTCACCAAGGCCCGCATCGACGGTGCATTTCGATCGCTCGACGAAGACATCCGGCTCGACCGTCGGCGTAATCACGCGATCGACATCGTGGTCGATCGGCTGATCGTGAAGTCGGGCATCGAGCGCCGGCTCGCCGAGTCGATCGAGATTGCCCTGAACCTGGCCGAAGACATCGTTGTCATCAACACCCTGGATGGCGGCGACCGCCTGTTCTCGCGGCGGCTGGCCTGCATCGAGTGCGGCATCAGCATGCCCGAGATGACGCCTCGAGCCTTTTCGTTCAACTCGCCCCACGGTGCGTGCACCGAGTGTCAGGGATTGGGCGCGATGTACGACTTCGACCCGAATCGCGTCGTGCCCGACCAGACCAGGTCGCTCCTTGATGGCGCCATCGTGCCGTGGGCCAAGGGCGACCGAAAGCTCGTGCGCGAGGCGATCGCCGGGCTCGGCAAGAACCTTGGCTTCGACCCGGCCACACCGTTTGCCGGCCTGCCAAAGAAGGTGCGCGATCAGATTCTGTATGGCGGTAACGGAAAAGGCTTCGAGGGCATCATTCCGAATCTGCGCCGCCGCTTCGACGAAGCGTCGTGGACCGAGCAGGAAGATCTCGACGGGTATCGCTCGCTGCGTCCGTGCTCGACCTGCCGCGGCGAACGGCTGAAGCCGCAGAGCCTGGCCGTCAAGGTGAAGGGGCGCACGATTTCCGGGTACGTGAACCTGCCGATCAGCGACGCCTACGACCTCTTTCACAAGCTCGATTTGAGCGAGCGCGAGAACCTGATTGCAGGACGAGTGCTGAAGGAAATTCAGGATCGCCTGAGATTTCTGTACGACGTCGGCGTGGGCTATCTCACGCTCGGCCGGGGCGCCACGACGTTGTCGGGCGGCGAGGGCCAACGCATTCGCCTCGCGACGCAGATTGGTGCGAACCTGACAGGTGTGCTCTACGTGCTCGACGAACCGTCGATCGGGCTGCACCAACGCGACAACCGGGCCCTGCTTGGCACGCTGCACCACCTGCGCGATCTCGGCAACACCATCATCGTGGTCGAGCACGACGAAGAGACGATTCGCGTCGCCGACTACTTGATCGATCTCGGGCCCGGTGCCGGGGAACACGGCGGGAAGGTCATCTTTCAGGGGACACCGGCGGAATTGCTGACAGGGCAGATGGCAGATGGGAGATGGCAGCACTCTGACGCACCGCAGCCGAACGGGCACGACTCGCTGACCGGGCAGTATCTGCGCGGCGAAAAAAAGATCGGCACGCCCAACGGACGGCGTTCCGGCATGAAGGGGTCTCTCGTCATCCGCGGCGCACGTGAGAACAACCTGAAGAACATCGACGTGCGCATTCCGCTCGGTGCCTTTGTCGCCGTGACCGGCGTGAGCGGATCGGGCAAGTCGACGCTGGTGAACGACATCCTCTATCGATCGCTGGCCCGCGAGCTGTATCGCGCCGGCGACGAACCAGGCGCCCATGATGCTATCGAGGGCATCCAGCACATCGACAAAGTCATCGAGATCGATCAGTCGCCGATCGGACGCACGCCTCGTTCGAATCCGGCAACCTACACCGGGTTATTTACGTTCATCCGCGAGCTGTTTGCGTGGCTGCCCGAAGCGAAGGCGCGCGGATTCCGGCCCGGACGCTTTTCGTTCAACGTAAAGGGAGGGCGCTGCGAGGGCTGCCAGGGGGACGGCGTGATTGCCATCGAAATGCACTTTCTGCCCGATGTCTACGTCACCTGCGAGCAGTGCAAAGGGCGGCGCTACAACCGGGAGACGCTCGAGATTCAATATCGCGGCAAATCCATTGCCGACGTGCTCGACCTGACGGTCGATCAGGCTCTTCCGCTGCTGGAAAATTTTCCCCCGATCGCGAACAAATTACGCACCTTGCAGAGCGTCGGCCTGGGATACGTCGAGCTCGGTCAGTCGGCGACGACGTTGAGCGGCGGCGAGGCCCAGCGCGTCAAGCTTGCCAAGGAGCTGTCACGGCGTGGCACCGGCAAGACGCTCTATATCCTGGACGAACCGACGACCGGCCTGCATTTCGAGGATACACACAAGCTGCTCGATGTCCTGAACAAGCTGGTGGACCAGGGCAATACGGTGGTGGTCATCGAGCACAATCTCGATATCATCAAGTCGGCCGATTACATCATTGATCTCGGACCGGAGGGCGGCGGCGGCGGCGGGCGCATCATCGCCGAGGGTACGCCCGAAGAGGTTGCGAAAGTTACCTCGTCGGCCACCGGCGAGTTCCTAAGACCGTTAGTGACGTCAGTTTTATGACGCTGTGTGGTAAGATTACAACACCCTTCGGGCGTGATTGTGTGGTCTCCGTACCACAAGCCACCTAGTGCCCGTGCGAGAATTGCAATCAGGTCTTTTCAGTAAATATTAACAGTGTAACAACTTAGCGTCGGAGCGCCGTCACAGACCGAGACAGGCACCGGAATTGCTCTAGAAGCGCCGGCTGATCGCTCTCTAACAGCCTGTTTCCCAACGACTAATGGACTCTCAGCGCACACTCAGACGAGCCGTTTCCTGCGCAGGCATCGGACTGCACTCCGGCAAAAAGGTCACGCTTTCCCTTAAGCCGGCAGCGATCGATCACGGAATTAAGTTTCGCCGGTCCGATCTGGGAGGGCTCGAGATTCCCGCCGTCGTCGGTCACCTCGGTGGAATCCAGTATGCGACCGGTCTTTCGTTGAAAGACGGGTCGGTCGAAACGGTCGAGCATCTGCTCGGCGCACTGGTCAGTCTGGGCGTCGACAACGTCACGGTCGAGCTCAACCATCCCGAAGTGCCCATCATGGACGGCAGCGCGGCGCCGTTCATCTATCTGATTCACGAGGCCGGTCTTAAGCGGCTGGCTGCTCCGAAGCGCTTCCTCAAAGTGATCCGGCCGATCGCGCTCTCGCGTGGCGACAAGCGCATCGCGCTCTATCCGTCCGATCATTTCAAGGTCACATACAGCATCAGCTTCGATCATCCGATGCTGCGGCATCAGACCCGGACGATGCAGATTACCGAGGAGTCGTTCATCGAGGAAATCGCGCCGGCGCGCACGTTCGGCTTTTTGAAGGAAGTCGAAATGCTGCGTCAGAACGGGCTTGCCCTCGGCGGCTCGCTCGAGAACGCGATCGTGATCGGCGAAACGGGCGCATTGAACGCCCTCCGCTTCGAAGACGAGTTCGTGCGTCATAAGATTCTTGACGTCATCGGCGACATGGCGCTCGTCGGTTATCCAATTATCGGACACCTCGTTGCACACCGCGGCGGCCATGCCCTTCACACGGCGTTTGCCAGCAAGCTGCTCGAAGAAACCGATGCCTGGCGTCTGGTCGAAGGGCAGTTCGACCCGTCGCACGTCGGCGCCACTGTGACGATCCCGGTCAAGAGCGCTCCAAGACTCGCGAACTAGCGGGTAGAAGTACGTAGTGTCCGGCTTTAGCCTGGCTTTAGCCGGACCATGAGCATGGAGCAAATTCACCGATCCGGTATCCAAATCAGTACGTCCGCAAGCTAATTCCCCCTTCGCTCCGGACCGATACTCGACACAGAATTTCCCCAAAAGGACAACTATGCTGCGTCACACGTGGGCGGTCGTGGTCTCGCTCGTGATTCTCGCGGGCATCCCGGTGGCCGGGCAGCGGCCTGCCAATCTGACGGTGGTCAGCGCCGGTCCGACCGGCGAAACCGGCAGCCTGGAGGAAGCGAACGAAATCCGG
The DNA here is from genome assembly GCA_963761975.1 of Vicinamibacterales bacterium. Taxonomy (GTDB): domain Bacteria; phylum Acidobacteriota; class Vicinamibacteria; order Vicinamibacterales; family JAMQPK01; genus JAMQPK01. Next base: position 1,258,227 of record CAVXIR010000004.1, on the reverse strand, counting down.
ATCGTGTTTTCCGAGCCGATGGTCGCACTCGGGCGGATTCCGCAGCCAGTCACCGCGCCGTTTGTCACGATGACCCCCGGCATTCCTGGCGGAACGTTCCGGTGGTCGGGGACTACGATCCTTATCTACACACCCGATCCGAAACGAAAGCTGCCGTTTGCGACGCGGTTCAGCGTCACGGTCGATCCGTCGGCGGCAGCCGTCAGCGGACGTCGGCTCGCCACGCCTTACACCTTTACATTCACGACGCCGACGGTGAAGCTCCGCAGCGCCGAACCGTTCCGCAGAAACGGCCGCTACGACAGCCCGATGCTGGTGGCGCTCCGGTTCAATCAGCCGGTTACGCCAGCCGAGGTCGCGGCTCATCTGACACTGAACTTCGAGCCGCATGAGTGGGACGCCCCGCAGATGAGCGAGGCGGGACGGGCGCGACTCCGAACGAACAACCCGCAGGCGATTGCTCGATTCGAGGCGAAGGTCGACGCCGCCGCACGCGCTGCGGCGTCCACGCAAACGCTCACCTTCACGCTCGCGGCCGACTGGGACAGGAAACGATTCCCGCCGTCTCCCGATCTCGTCGTCATCGAGCTGACGACGCCGGTCCCGACAGAAAGCTGGATCAGGGCGCACATCGACACTCAGTTGCGCGGCGCTGAAGGCACTGCGCTGCCTGCCGCCGCCCAAAACATTCGCATCGAGGCGGAGGAGACGTTCTTTGTCGAAGGATTCGAATGTCGCAGCACGTGCGATCCCTCCAGCTGGAACGCCGTGCGGCTGCGTGGCGGCGGCGTCGACTTCCAGCGTCTGCAAGCGGCCATGTCGGTTCGCGACATCACGGATCCGATTAATCAGCCTCTACTGAAGCCGTCGAAGCCGGCCAGGAAAGAGACATGGCAGTACGACTTTCCGACGGCCGTGACGCTCGAGGACGCGGGCTTCAGCCGGCAACCGCCCGCACGCACATACGTCGTGAGGCTCGCCGCCAGTCTTCAATCGGCTCGCGATGGCCAGACGCTTGGCTATGACTGGACCGACATCATCGAGAACTGGCACGAGCGGGCGTTCACGAGTTTCGGCGACGGCCACGGAGTATGGGAGTCGAGCTCCGGCCTCGTGCTGCCGTTTTACACACGCAACCTCGTCGACGCCACGCAATGGGCACAGCCGGTCAGACGAGCCGAGCTGATGCAGAGGATTGCCGACGTCGATCCGAAGTTCAACGCGCTTCCACCGGGAGATGGCCTGCGTCGCACGCTGCGGACCAAAACAGACGCGATCGAGTCGGCCGGCGTCGACTTGTCGGGCGCCCTCGGTGGTTCAAAGCAAGGCATCGTGTGGGCAGGCGTGCGAGAAGGCAATCCGATCGCGAATTCGCGCCGGCTGACGCGTGAAACCGACAAGTCGTCGATTGTGCAGGTGACCAATCTCGGCGTGAACGTGAAGTACAGCCCGCAGAACACGCTCGTGTTCGTCACACGGCTCGACACTGGCGAGCCCGTGCAGGGAGCCCATGTGTCGCTCATCCGGCGCGATGGCGCCGTCGCCTGGGAGCGCAGCACGGGAGCGGACGGCGCGGCGATGGGCGGAGCGGCGCCACGGCTGAGAGAAGACTGGTACGAACCGGCGCTCGACTTCATCGTCGTCGCCGAGAAGGATGGGGATCTCGCCTATGCCGGCAATTCATGGCACGAGGGGATTGCTCCGTGGGATTTCGGGGCATACCCCAACCCGCACGAAATCGATCCGCTTCTCCGAGGCTCTGTGTTTACCGATCGAGGAGTGTATCGACTGGGTGAAGAGATCCATTTCAAGGCAATTCTGAGATCCGACACGCCGACGGGTATCAGACTTTTGCCGGCGGGCACGGCGGTCGATGTGAAGGTGCGTGACAGTCAGGACAGAGAGGTTGACACACGCACGATCAAGGTCAGCGAGTGGAGCAGCGCCGAATGGACGCTTCGGCTGCCGGCGGATGGGGCGCTCGGCACCTATCGAATCCAAGCCTCGTGGACGGGCGAAAAGCAAATGGACGAGGGCGGCGTGCGAGCTGTCGGTGGAACATTCCTCGTGGCGGCATACCGCCGGCCGGACTTTCGTGTGGACGCGACGTTGAGCAGCGACTCCGATGTCGCCGGAACGCGGCTGACGGGCGTTGTCACTGCCAGGTATCTCTTCGGGGCATCGATGGGAAAGCGGCCTGTCGAGTGGAAGGCGACACGCGAGGTCGTCTGCAGTGCGCCGGCCGCCATTCGAGAACATTTCCCCGACACGCGTTTCGTCTTTGCCGGTGATTGCGGCGGCCGATATGGCCCGGAGGAAGTGGGCGGCGATGAGACAGCACTCGGGGCGAATGGCCAGTTCAACATGAATTTCGACACGGCCGTTGATCTTGGACGCCCGTATCGCTACGTGTTCGAAGGCGACGTCGAAGACGTGTCGCGCCAGCGCATCGCAGGCCGCGCAAGCTTCCTTGTCCATCCCGCGCCTTGGTACGTCGGCGTGATGGTGCCCTCATATTTCATCGATCAGAAGACCGGTTTCAATACGTCGATCGTGACGGTTTCGAACGAGGGCAAGGTGGTCGCCGGAGTGCCCGTCGAGATTTCGATGCGACAGATTCAGTGGCACAGCGTCAGGCGCGCCGAAGGCAACGGCTTCTATACCTGGGACACGACACGTGAGGAGACAGAAATCGGCACCTGGAATGTGACATCGGGCGCAGAGCCGGTTCCGCTGCCGATTCCGCTTCCAAGCGGCGGGTATTTCGAAGTGACGGCCGTCGCGCGTGATGCCGGCGGACATGTCACACGAACGCTCACGAGCTTTTACGCGCTCGGCGAGGGCTACACAGCGTGGGAGCGATTCGATCACAATCGCATCACGCTCGTTCCCGAGCGCAACACGTACCGTCCTGGCGAGTCTGCACGAATCATGATCCAGTCGCCGTGGGAGCGCGCCACGGCGCTTCTCACCACCGAACGCGAAGGTGTTCGCACGCATCGGCAGTTCGCACTGACCTCGGCACAGCAATATGTGACGGTGCCCATCACCGAAGGCGACATTCCCAACGTGTACGTCTCGGTCTTGCTCGTCAAAGGCAGGACGAGCGCTGAAGCGCTGACCGGGGGGCAGGGGCCCCCGGATCAAAATAAAGACACGCCCGATGACGGGAGTGATCCCGGCAAGCCGTCCTTCCGTCTCGGGTATGTCGAGTTGAAGGTCGACGACGGAAGCAAACGGCTCTCGCTCGCCGTCAACGCCGACAAGGAAGAGTATCGCCCCGCCAACTCGGCCGCGGTGAAGGTGCAGGTGAAAGACTTCCGCGGCAACCCGGCGGCGAGCGAAGTGACGTTATGGGCTGTCGATTACGGCGTCCTGTCGTTGACGGCCTTCAGAACGCCCGATGTGCTCGGTTCGGTTTACCTCGAGAAATCGCTGCAGGTCATCAACGTCGATAACCGGCAGCGGCTGATCAGCCGTCGTGCGGTGGTGCCGAAGGGCGAGGACGAAGGCGGAGGCGGCGGCGTCGACAGCGGCGCTGACGGCACGATGCGGAAGGATTTCCGGGTGCTCGCTTTCTGGCTGGGATCGGTCACGACCGATGCGAATGGATTGGCCAGCATCGACGTCAAGCTTCCCGAATCGCTGACAACCTATCGGATTATGGCGGTCGCGGGAGACAAGGCGTCGCGCTTTGGCTCTTCCGAAAGCGAAATTCGCATCAACAAACCGGTTACGTTGAAGCCCGCGTTCCCGCGCTTTATGGCGGTGGGCGACACGTCGCATTTCGGTTCGGTCGTCACGAGCCAGTTGACGGAATCGGGCACCGCCATCGTCACGATGCGGAGCCTGGATCCGTCGATCCTCGAGGTGAGAGGCAACGGCAGGCAAATCGTGCAGATCGGCGGTAACGGGTCCATCGAAGTGAGGTTCGATACGGTTGCCAAAGCCGTCGGACCCGCACGCGTGCAGATGACGGCACGGCTTGGTGAAGAAAGCGATGCCTTCGAGGACGTCATCCCGATAGAGATTCTCGCGTCGCCGGAAACAGTCGCCGCATATGGGGAAGCTCGGCCGGATGCGAAGGAAACGATCGTGATGCCGGCCGGCGTCGTCCCGGGATTCGGCGGTCTCGATGTCCAGCTGTCGTCGACCGCGCTCGTCGGGCTCGGTGAAGGCGCCCGGTACCTCGTTGAGTACCCCTTTGGCTGCGCAGAGCAGCAGGGATCGCGGGCGTTCGCACTGCTGCTTGCATCGGACCTCGGCTCGGCATTCCGGCTGCCGGGCATCAACGCGTCCGATTTGCGGCGCGTGTCCCAGGAAACCATCACGAGCCTTCGCAAGTACCAGTGTGCGAACGGAGGATTTACGTACTGGGCCGGCGACTGCCGCTTTACCTCGGCCTACCTCACTGCATACCTGCTGCACGTGTTTCATCAAGCTTCGGCGCTGAAGTACAGACGTCGATAAGGAAATGCTCGAGCGTGCTTACGTCTTTCTCGAGAAAGAGCTGAGCGGAGGTCCGCCGACCGACGACGGGTGGTGGCCCGCATACACGGCCTGGCAGGCGTTCGCCGTAAAAGTCCTTGTCGAGGGCGGCCGCAATGAGGACTCACACATCAATCGCCTTTACACGCGGCTCGATCGCATGCCGGTATTCGCAATGGCGTACCTGCTCGACGCACTTGCGGCCAAAAAGGAGACAGGACAGCGGACTGAAGAACTGCAGCGGCGCATCGCCAATGCGATTCTGCCCGAGGGCGGCAGCGCTCATGTGGAAGAGCTGAACGATCCCTACCTGCTCTGGTTCTGGAACTCGAACGTCAATTCAACCGCGATCGCGCTTCGATCGCTGATGCGCGGGTCTTCGGCCGATCATCTCGTGCAACCAATCGTCCGTTGGCTGCTGGCGGCGCGTAAGAAGGGCCGATGGAACAACACTCAGGAGAACGCCCGGGTTATGGAAGCGCTCGTGGCGTACTACAGAAAGTACGAGAGCGAGATCCCGGACTTTCAGGCCGTTGTGAAGTTCTCGGGCGACGATCTCGTGCGCAACCGGTTCGAGGGCCGTTCGAGCGAGGCCGTGACGCGAGACATGCCGATGGCGACGCTGGCGGCCAAAGCGGCGCCGGGCTCGAAGCGCGAGCTCACGTTTACCCGCGAGGGCACTGGAACCCTTTTCTACGTTGCCCGCCTGAGATACGCGTCCAATGAGCTTTACCAGGAAGGGCTCGACAGCGGCTTCCGGATCGAGCGACGGTACGAGCCGTTCCGCGAGAGCGGTCCGGCGGCGACGCCGGCGTTGTCATACAAAGCCGGCGAGCTCGTCAAAGTCACGCTCTCGTTCAACTTGACGAAAGAACGGCGATACGTTGCGGTGACCGATCCGCTTCCGGCGGGCTTCGAGCCCGTCGAATCGTGGTTTGCCACCACCGCAGCCTCACTGAAGGGGGAGCAGCAGCAGCTCGAACAGCAAGGCGACTGGCGAAGCTGGCTGATGAACGGCGGCTTCGATCACGTCGAGCGCCACGACGATCGCATCCAGCTGTTCGCCACGCGGCTCGACGAGGGGCGCCACGAATTCTCGTACATCGTCCGGGCCACGACGGCCGGCACGTTCAGAACCGCGCCCGCCTACGCGGAAGAGATGTACGAGCCTGAAGTATTCGGCCGAACGGAAACGGCCATTGTCGAGGTTCAGCGGTGAAGTGGGGTGTGCCCTCTGTGGTGAGTCGGACCGGCCGGGTTTTGGGAGTACTCGCAGTTGCGGCCATTGCATTCGTCGTCTGGCTGCGGGTCGGTGCGTTGCCACCTGGTCTCCTCGATCTCGACGACACGCACTCGACGACGGTGTTCGATCGGAACGGTGAAATCCTCTATGAATCGCGGGCGGGTGACGGGACGCGTGCGATGTGGCTCGATGCGGATGCACTTCCGGCCAACCTGATTTCCGCAACGATCGCTGCAGAAGACCGTCGTTTCTACACGCACGCCGGCGTCGATCCGGTCGCCATCGCGCGAGCGTCCTGGCGGAACATTCGAGAAGGGGCGATTGTCGAAGGTGGATCGACGATCAGTCAACAGGTGGCGAAGCTGCTGCTCGCCCGGCAGAACGCCGGCCGTCAGGCGCGCGGGCTTTCCGCCAAGATTCGCGAAGCGATCGTCGCGGTTCGTCTGGAGCATCGTCTCAGCAAGCGCGAGATTCTCACGCTCTATCTGAATCTTGCACCGTATGGCAATCAGATCCACGGTGCCGAGAGAGCGAGCCGCGCGTACTTCGGATCGCCAGCCGGGGTGCTGACGCCGGCCCAGGCGGCCTTCATCGCTGGATTACCGCAGCGGCCGTCGCGGCTCAATCCGCTTCGTAACCCGGCGTCCGCGGTGGCACGACAGAGACGCGTCATCGATCGAATGCAGGATCTCGGGCTGGTGAACGCGGCGCAGGCCGCGGAAGCCAAAGCGGAACACATGACGTTCCGCCGCGACGAATCGACGTTCGTGGCGCCGCATTTTGTCGAGATGGTGCTGGCTGGTTACACGAACCCGCGGCCGCGGCGTGTCGATACCACGCTCGACGCCGCGTTGCAGCGCGACGTGCAGGGCATCATACGGACGCAGCGGGCCACGCTCGACAGGCATCGGGCGCGCAACGTCGCGGTTGTGGTGCTGAAAAACGACACGGGCGAATGGCTCGCATGGGAGGGTTCGGGCGACTACTTCGACGCCGAGCATGGCGGCACGATAAATGGCGCGGTTGCGTTACGGCAGCCCGGCTCGGCGCTCAAGCCCTTTACGTATGCGCTGGCGTTCGAGGAAGGTTGGAGCCCTGCCACCGTGCTGGCAGACGTACCCTCGCATTTCCCAACGGCGGAGCAGGGCCTGGTCTACAGCCCGCGCAACTACGACGACCGGTATCGAGGACCGCTGCTCGCCCGACGCGCGCTCGCTGGATCCGAGAACGTGCCCGCGGTTGCCCTCGCGGCGGATATCGGTGTGCCAAAGCTGCTGCGATTTCTTCGCAGCGCCGGGTTGTCGTCGTTCGATAAAACCGCGTCGCACTACGGTCTTGGTCTCACGCTGGGGAACGCCGAGGTGCAGCTGTCCGAGCTGGTGGCCGCGTACGCGGCGTTTGCCCGAGGCGGCATGCTGCTGTCCCCGTTGGCTGTTCGTGGCGGCGATCGGACGGCGGCACGATTCATCTCGCCACGTTCGGCGTTCTGGATCACCGACATCCTGTCGGATGCCGACGCGCGCGAGTACATTTTTGGCCGCGGCGGGAGCCTCGACTTTCCATTTCCCGTCGCCGCAAAGACCGGAACGTCCGAGGGCTATCACGACAACTGGGCCATTGGCTACACCCGCGACATCACCGTCGGCGTCTGGGTCGGGAATTTCGATCGCACGCCCCTGTCGAATTCGTCCGGTGTCACAGGTGCCGGCCCGATTTTTCACGCGGTGATGCTCGCTGCGCACACGCGTATGGGGAGACAGGCGGCGGGAATCGATGAGCCCCTTGCGATACCGCCGGCCGAGATGACGCGCGTGTCCATCTGCGCCCTTTCGGGTATGCGCGCACATGGATCCTGCCCGGCTCGCATCAACGAATGGCTGCCGGCCGGTGCCACCGAGTTGCCATGCAGCTGGCATCACCTGACCGAAGACGGCGTCATCGTCGTCTGGCCGCCCGAATATCGGCAGTGGGCGCAGGCCCAAGAAATCCCAAGTGATCGTCGATCGTCCAGCGTCCATCGTCCATCGTCTCGACGACCGACGATCGACGATGGACGCTCGACGATCGACGAAATCGCTCATCTTTCGATTCAGAACCCGCCCGAAGGCGCGACCTATCTGATCGATCCAACGCTTCGGTCGAAATATCAGACGATTGCGCTGCGGGCGTCAGCTGATTCCGGCGCGGGTCGAATCGAGTGGTCTGTCGACGGGCGCAGGATCGGAACTTCGGATCCCGACAGGCCACTGCAATGGCCGCTCTCACCTGGATCGCACCGTATCGCGGCCGCGGACGGCCGTGGCAGAAGCGATGAAACCACCATCCTTGTGAAGTAGCCGCTCAACTTGAATTCCGATTTGGGAGGTGCCTTCCGACAGCCTGCCGTCGAAGTCGACCCCCGCGGTCGGCATCGACACAGAGTTGGAGATGCGCATCCAGTTGTCGCGAGCACAACTCGCACCGACAGCTGCCGATCTGATTTGCCGCGCGAAGGTCGTTCGCACGCACCTGTCTGCGTTCGACAAGGGTCCGATGCTGGCGGCGGCGTTCTCGAATTCCAGGCTCGATCCTGTTCAGGATTGAATTCGCGTCTGGGCCGCGCGGAGCGCGAAATATCGGCTCGCCGCCCGTTTTGTCGCGAGATGTATCGGGCGCGCTTTTGCCTGCCAGACTGTTGACACTTCCTACCCAGCAACCTATCCTGCTGCTCTTCGGTACAAGAAACAGGCAGAGCGCGTTTTTGTGACCCATTGACGCGTTCGAGGGAGGCGTATGCGAAAGCTTCTGTCGTGCGGAAGGATTGCCGCTCGCGGGCTCGGTGTGTTGGCTATCGTACTGTGCGTTCATACGATTCCAGTGTCGGCTCAAACGCTTTACGGTTCTCTGGTAGGAAACGTCACCGATGAGACCGGCTTGGCGGTGCCCGGCGCCAACGTCAAGATCACTCACACAGCAACAAACCAGATACGGGAGGGGGTTACGAATGCCACGGGTGGTTACAACTTCCCGAACATTCCTACCGGCACGTATCAGGTAGACGTCACGCTCACCGGCTTTCAGTCCGCCACGTCGCGCAACATCGGCGTGACGCAGAACAGTCAGGTGCGTGTCGACGTCCGGTTGACCGTCGGTGCACTGCAGGAGACGGTTCTCGTTTCGGGGACGGCGGCCGTCCTCCAGACCGAGAGCGCCGCTGTGCAGATGCAGACGTCGAGCGAGCAGATCGTCAATCTGCCGACCGCCGGGCGGTCGTATCAGAGCTTCATCGGCCTCATGCCCGGCGTGGCGGCGCCGTACATGATTCAGGCGGGCGGCATCAACAACCCGGCGCGCTCGATGGGCGTGTCGATCAACGGACAGCCGCCGAACAACACGCTTTTCAGAATCGACGGCGCCGCCGTGACCAACCAGTGGTATCCGGACATCCAGTCCTATAGTCCAGCCCTCGAGGCGGTGGAAACGGTCAGCGTCGTCACCAACAGCTTCGATGCCGATCAGGGCATGGCGGGCGGCGCGGCGGTGAACGTGCAGGTGAAGAGCGGGACGAACTCGGTGAGCGGTTCGCTGTTCGAATACCTGACGTCCTCGGCGCTCAAGAACCGGCCGTATTTCCTCCCCGCCGACAACGACAAGGGCAAGGATAACAAGAACATCTTCGGCGGCACGATCGGCGGGCCGATTGTGCGGAACAAGCTGTTCTACTTCATCAGCGTCGAAAGTGAGGTGCGGCGCGTCAAAGACGGCACGGTGCAGCTCGCCGAAGGTGAGGTGTCCACCGGCACGACCGGCCTGAACACGCTGGCGCCAGCGGATCTCCGAGCCGGAAATTTCGCCAACACGAACACCGTTCTCTACGATCCGCTGACGGGCACCGCGACGGGAACCGGGCGTGTCCCGTTTGCGTTCGCCAATTGCCCGGGCTTGTCGTCCACCACAGATTCGCGCTTCGCGAGCTGCAACTACATCCCGGAAAGCCGCATCAATCCGACCTCGCGCCGGCTGCTGGCCGGGCTCGTGCTGCCGACGCTGCCGGGCTACACGGACAACTACTACGCGCGCGACAACTTCGAGTCGACGCTGCACAAAATCGACACGAAGCTGACGTGGACCCCAGGGAACCGGCTGAACCTGAACAACCGGGTCAGCTGGCTCACGAGCCGGCAGAACAGTCACGGCATCTTTCCGTCGCTCGACGGCGCCGAATTCAACCCGCAGAGCGTCGGCCGCCTGTGGCAAGCGAACATCACGAGCGGATCGGTGCTGGCCACCTCGATCCTGTCGCAATCGTTCGTCGTCGACGGCGTCTTCGGCTACACGCCCTATCACAGCTGGGTGGGCCCCGAAGGACCGGAAGACGAATGCTGGGGCGACCACTTCGCGATTCCCAACGCCTGCCAGCCGCCGCGATCGCGCGACCGCGCGGCGCCGATGTTCAACATGGGCCCATGGGCGTTGGTGACGCCGAGCCAGATGCGCGACTACGCCGACAACCAGATGCAGTTCAGCGGCAACGCGGGCTGGACCAAAGGCACGCACAACGTGAAGTTCGGCTTCGACGTGCAGCACAACTACCTGAATCACTACGAGACGGCGGTGCCGGTGTTCACGTTCAACGGCGGCGCGACCGCGCTGAGCGGCGGCACCTCGCCGAATACATTCAATCAGTTTGCCGATTTCCTGTTAGGACTGCCGCAGTCGCGAAACGCACAGGTGATGACGCCGCTCCTCGACACCGACGGTGCGAAGGGCCCGCAGTGGCCGGCGACGGTGCGGGGCTGGGCGTCGGGGCTGTACCTGCGCGACCAATGGCAGATCACGCCCAAGATGACCGCGTCGGTTGGCGTCCGGTGGGAATATTACCCGTTCCCGACGCGCGCGGATCGCGGGCTCGAGATGTTCGATTTCAACACGAACCTGCTGCAGGTGTGCGGCGTCGGCGCGGCGAACCCGCAGGTGTGCGACATCAAAGTCCAGAAGGATCTCTTCACGCCGCGGCTCGGCCTGGCGTACCGGCCGACCGAGGATACGGTCATTCGCGTTGGGTTCTCGCGCAATCCTCAGAGCGACAACGCCATCACGAGAGTCGGTGGCATCGCGCAGGCCTTCCCGCAGATCATCGCCATTACCCAATCAGGTCCGAATACCTTCACACCGGTCGGCTCGGTGACGACCGGTGTGCCGCTCGTGCCGACGCTGGATCTTTCGCCTGGCGTTGTCGGGCTGCCGGCCGGTGCGGGCGTCACCACGCTCGAAGGGGAATTCCAACGGGGCACGATTACGTCTTGGAACGTGTCGGCGCAGAAGCTCTTCCCGCATTCGCTCAGCGTGACGGTCGGCTACGTCGCAAACCGTCAGAACGACCAGACACGCGGCGTGAACCTCAACTACGGCCAGATTGGCGGCGGCGCCGCGAGCCAGCCGTTCAACCTGCCGAACCTCACCAACGGTCTTCGCACGACCGCTAACATGACCGTCTTCCGGCCGGTGGGGGAGATCACCTACGATTCGCTGCAGCTCAGCCTTACGCGCCGGATGATCGCGGGCTTCCAGTTCACGTCGGCCTACACCTACGCACGCGCGACCGACCTGTGGGCGGGCAACATCGCGATCCCGGAGTTCTACCACCTGAACAAAGCCACGCAGGGCGGCGGTTCATTCCAGGCCGCGCGAGCCGGCACGAGCACGCCGCACAAGGTCGATGCCTCGGTGATCTATCAACTGCCGTTCGGCCCGGACCGGGCGCACCTCAATTCGGGCGGTTCGCTGGCGGCGATCTTCGGAGGCTGGCAGCTGGGCTCCACGTTCACCGCGTATTCCGGAGCGCCGTTCACCGTCTCGTCCAGTACCACGTCGCTCAACGCGCCAGGGAATCCGCAGCTCGCGGACCAGGTGAAGGACAACGTCGAGATCTACGGCGACGTCGGTCCGACGACGCCGTACTTCGACGTCCTCGCATTCAAACCGGTGACCGAGGCGAGGTTCGGCACCGGCACGTTCAACAGCCTGCGCGGGCCCGGGGTGCGAAACTTCGACCTCAACTTGATCCGTACGCTGGCCATCGGGGGCTCAAAGACGATCCAGCTGAAGGTCGACATCTACAACCTGTTCAACAGGCCGACATTCGCGAACCCGGGCAATCTGAACGTGTCGAACCTGCAGCTCAATCCGGATGGAACGGTGCGCAGTCTGAACGGCTTTGGCGTCATCAACTCGACGCAGAGTTCCGGACGTGAGTACTCGGAACGGTACATCCGTCTTGGCCTGCGCATGGGGTTCTAGATGCGCGCATCCTGGATCTTCGTCGCGGGCACCGCGATCGCTGCGGGCGTCTTGACCGGATCGACGCTGCTCGGTCAGGCTGGAGCGCCTGCGAGCGGGGAGTTCGAGCAGAACGTCCTGCCGGTGTTGTCGCGGAACTGCGTTCGATGCCACAGCGACCGGCAGCAGGCCGGCAAGCTGAGCCTCGAAGGCTTCCGCGACAGCGCGTCGGCCCTGCAGCGGCCCGAGGTGTGGCAGAAGGTCCTCGATAAAGTCACGGCGGGGCAGATGCCTCCGCGCCCGGCCGCGCCACTGCCGGCCGGCGATGTGGCGGCGGTGTCCGCGTGGATTACCAAATTGCCCGGCATCTCGCCCGTACCTGCGAATGCTTCGGCATCGGATCCAGGCCGTGTGACGGCACGCCGCCTGAATCGCGCGGAGTACAACAACACGATTCGCGATCTGCTCGGCGTCACGCTACGGCCGGCGGATGAGTTTCCGATCGACGATTCCGGGTATGGGTTCGACAACATCGGGGACGTGCTGTCGCTGTCGCCGATGCTGATGGAGAAGTACGTCAACGCCGCGCGCGTCGTCGCGCGCGCGGCCGTTTTCGGCGAGGCCTATCCCGAAAGGCCCGGCCAGCTCATCGTCCTGACGCCGAAGAAGATGCAGGACGACATCCATGCGAAAGGGAACGAGACGCCGTACTCGATGCGTGGGACGTTGTACGCGACCTATCACTTTCCGATTGACGGCGAATACGAATTCAGGTGGAGATACGGCAACTACCGCGGGCGGGGCAAGCCTGTCGGCCCGGGCCGGCCATTCGCGAGCGCAGCCGCCGCGCCGGCAGCGCCACTGCCTTCGGCTGACGTCGTGCAGCCTGTACAGACGCCGGCCAGGGGGCGCGGCGCTGGTGCCGGCGGACCGCGGCGGCCGCCGACGGAAGAAGAAAGGAAAGCGCGCGAGGAGAAGCTCCGTCAGGCTTTTCCGCCGATTCTGATGGCCTTCAGCATCGACGGTAAACAGGTCGCCACCGATTACGTGGAAGGCGACGGCAACTACAACTATTCGCACGGCGACAACATCGCGCGCGTCAAAGTCTCGGCGGGCGATCACGACCTGCGCGTTTCGTGGCCGGATCTCGCCAACCATCCGAATCCGTTCGGGCTCATCAACGCCGATGGGCGCCAGGAGCTGTTCGTCGATTACATGCGGATTCTCGGTCCGTACAATCCGGCAGTCCCCTCATCGACCGGCAACAAGAAGATTTTCGTGTGCGCCGAGAACTCGGCGCCGTGCGCGGAGCAGATCATCACGAACCTGATGACCCGCGCATACCGGCGTCCGGCAGCGCCGGAGGAAGTGCAGAAGCTGCTCGATATCGTGAACGACGTCCGCCGGAACGATCCGCTCGAGCACGCCGTTCAGCTGGCGATTGAGGCCGTGCTCGTGTCGCCGAATTTCCTGTTCCGCATCGAACGGGATTCGGGTGCGCTGGGTGCGGGAGGTGCGTCAGGTGCGTATGAGCTGAATGACTACGAGCTGGCGTCGCGGCTCTCTTACTTCGTGTGGAGCAGCATGCCGGACGAGGAGCTGTTCCGGATGGCCGGCGAGAAGCGGCTCCACCATCCGTCAGTCGTGAGCACCCAGCTGCAACGGATGCTGCAGGATCCCAAATCGTCGGCGCTGATCGAGAACTTCGGCGAGCAGTGGCTGAACCTGCGCCTGATGGATCGCACGAAACCTGACTCCGAGAAATTTCTGGCGGTCGACGACGAGCTGCTGGATGACATGCGGCGGGAGACCCTGCTCTTCATCGGCGCGGTGATGCGCGAGAATCGGAGCATCCTCGACTTCATCGACGGGCGCTTCACCTATGTGAACGGATCGCTCGCACGCTACTACGGCATCAAGGGGGTCGACGGCGAGCAGTTCCAGCGCGTCGAGCTCGACGGCGAGCAGCGAAGCGGTATCATGACGCAGGGCGCGATCCTGGCGATTTCGTCATACGCGACCCGTACGTCCCCGGTCTTGCGAGGCAAGTGGGTGCTCGACAACCTGCTCGGCGCAGCGCCGCCGCCACCGCCCGACAACATTCCGCCGCTGGAAGAGAAGGATCTCGGCACTGCCGCCTCGATGCGCGCGAGGCTGGAGCAGCACCGCGCGAATCCAAGCTGCGCCGTCTGTCACGACCAGATGGATCCCATCGGGTTTGCCCTGGAGAACTACGATGCCGCCGGCGGGTGGCGGGTGAAGGACGGCAACTTCGACCTGGATACGACCGGTACGCTTCCTGATGGACGCTCGTTCACCGGCGCGAAAGGGCTGAAACAACTCCTCAAGACGGACTCGGCCGCGTTCGTCCGCCATTTCACGGAGAAGCTGATGACGTACGGCCTCGGCCGGGGACTCGAGCGATTCGATCGGCCCTCGGTGGAACAGATCACACGAGATGCGGCGAAAGACGATTACAAGTTCCTGACGATCGTGACGAGCATAGTAAAGAGCCCCGCGTTTATGATGCGCACCAGGAGTTGATCTTTGTCAGGGCAGATGGCAGATGGCAGATGGCAATTGGCCGATGAGAGATTGATATGAGACAACTATCCAGGCGGGCGGTTCTCAGAACAATGGGTGCGACCATCGCATTGCCGTTTCTCGATGCGATGTATCCCGCGTTTGCGTCGCAGGTCGTGAAGAAGTCGCTTGCGGCCAATCGCATGGCGTTCCTGTACGTCCCGAACGGCATCGTGATGGAAGACTGGACGCCTGCAGCGGCGATGGGCTCAACACCGCTTGGTGAGCTGCCGCGCATCTCACGTGCGCTTGCGCCGTTTCGCAACGACGTCATGATGCTCACGGGTCTGACCTCTGACGCGGGCCGCGAGCACGGCGATGGCGGTGGCGACCACGCGCGCGCGGGTGCTGCGTATCTGACGTCTACCCATCCGAGAAAGACGTACGGCAAGGACATCAAAGCCGGCATCTCGATGGACCAGATTGCCGCCCGCCATCTCGAAGGGCAGACGCGATTTGGTTCGCTCGAGCTGGGGTGCGAGGAAGGCATTCAGGGAGGCAACTGCGACAACGGCTACAGCTGTGCCTACAGCAACAGCCTGTCGTGGCGCACGGAGAATACGCCCAACCCGCCCGAGATCCGGCCGCGCGCCGTCTTCGAGCGGCTGTTCGGAGTTGCTGACGAGGAAAAAGATCTCGCACGCCGTCAGCGCCTGGGAAATTATCGCCGGAGCATCCTCGATCTGGCGCTGGCCGAAGCCCAGAGCCTGAAAAATTCGCTCGGCGGCGATGACAAACGCAAGCTCGACGAATTTCTATATGCGGTGCGCGACATCGAGAAGCGCATTCAAAGTGCCGAGCAGAGCCGCGTCGATCGCGTGCCGATCGACGCGCCGTCGGCGAGCGTGCCCGACGACTTCGCCGAACACTCGCAGTTGATGTTCGACCTGATGGCGCTGGCGTTTCAGACCGACGTGACGCGTGTCATCACGGTGCTCCTCGCGATCGAGCAGAGCCCAAGGAACTATCCGGAAATCGGCATCACCGAGGGGCACCACGGTCTGACCCATCATCAGGGCGACAAGCCCAAGATCGAAAAGGTGACGCAGATCAACGAGTACCACATCAAGCAGTTCATTTATCTGCTCGAGAAGTTCAAATCGATTCGCGACGGCGACGGCAGCCTGCTCGACAACTCGATGATCGTGTACGGCAGCGGTCTCGCCGACGGCAATCAGCACCAGCACCACAATCTTCCGGTTGTCGTCGCCGGCCGCGGCCGCGGGGTGCTGCACCCGGGACGCCATGTCCGCTACGCTGATGAGACCGCGATGGCCAACCTCTTCTTGTCGATGCTCGACCACATGGCCGTGCCGATCGACAACTGGGGCGACAGCACCGGCCGGCTCGTGGGGCTGTCGAATCTCTAGTTGGTGGTTGGTAGACGTGGTTCGCGTCGCTCTGAGATAACCCTCGTCTAAACACTGATCACTCGCCGGTTCTGCCATCTTACGACCCGCGTAAACATTTACGCCCGGCGTAAATGTCTTGCTGCGAACACTCCTCGAAATTGGGCGTGAATCTCCGGTGTTTCGCTGAGCACGCGTGTGGTATACGTGTTGCTCAACCCTTTACGCCCGTGCGCGTTTCGCCTACGTTTTTCACATCGGCTGTCGTCTTCTTCCTTGCTTTCACCACATCCAAAACTCCCTCTGCGTGGCGTCAGGATCAGACGGCGCCAGAACCCAAGACATTCGAGGTCGTCGCAAAACGTTTTGCGTTCGAGCCTGCCACTATCGAAGTGATTGAAGGCGATCGGGTTCGCCTGGTCGTTCGGTCGGCCGATGGCCCGCACGGTATTGAAATCAAACAGTTCAAGGTCAAGAAGGCCGTTCCGCGGGCGAAGCCGGGCGATTCGCCGGTCATCATCGAGTTTGTCGCGTCGGCTGCGGGCAGCTTCCCCATTCTGTGTTCGGAGTATTGCGGCAAGGGCCACGAGGACATGACCGGTACGCTCGTGGTGCAAGCCAAGCCGAAAGGAGAGTAATGAAGCACTATCTCTTGTCCGCCGCGTGGGCGCTCGTCGTGCTGTTGAGCGTCGGTTGCGATGAGAAGTTGAGCAGCATCACCGGACCCACGCCAGACCTCGCGCCAACCTTCAGCAGCATTCAGCGGAATATCTTTACGAGCACCGACTCGGCGGGCAGGGCGGCGTGCAATAACTGCCACACGACGGCAGGTGGACGCGTTCCGCCTGTGGGAATGGATCTCGGGTCTCCCAATGCTCACGCGCAGATAGTAAATGTTGCAGCCGTTGGTAAACCCGGTGCGATACGAGTGATTCCGGGCGATCCCGAGAACAGCTATCTCATTCACAAGCTGGAAGGCCGCTCTACCATCGTCGGCCTCCGAATGCCGCGATCGGGCCCGCCGTATCTGACCGAAGGGCAGATACTCGTCATCCGGAAGTGGATCCAGGACGGCGCCCCCAACAACTGAGGTGTTTGTGACACCGAGACTTCGACGCATAACTGCCATTTGTGCTTTGATCCTGGCTATCGCGGTCCCTTCGCTCGCGCAGGACGATCCGGATCTCGACGTCAATTTTGCCCAGCCCGACTTCACACTTTCGGCGCTGCCGACGACGCTGCGCGTGCCTCGTCACAAAAGCGCGTTCCGCGTCACTCATCGGTTCACGCGACCGCTCGGACAGGGAGACTTCGGAAGTCTCCTTGAAGATTTCTTCGGTCTGGACACTGGCGCGCAAATCGGCCTGGAATACCGTTTCGGACTCTTCAGAGGTACACAGGTCGGCATTCACCGCACCTCGGATCGGACGATCGAATTCTTCGCGCAGCACGAGGTCAAAGGGCAGAGCGAGTCGTTTCCGCTGACGATCGATGCGTTCGCCAGCATCGACGGGACCAACAACTTCCGCGACAGTTACTCGCCGGCACTCGGTGCGGTGATTTCGCGGACGTTCGCCGAGCATGTGGCTCTATACATGCACCCCCTGTGGGTGAACAACGCGAATCTCCTGCCGTCGGAAGTCGTGGATAGTAACGACGCGTTCGTCCTCGGTCTCGGCACCCGCCTTCGCATACGTCCAACGGTCTACCTCGTTTTCGAAGGCGCCCCGCGCTTGGCAGGCGACGATCCTGGTTCAACTCAGATGAGCACCGGGCTCGAAAAGCGGTCGGGCGGGCACATGTTTCAGCTGACGTTCGGCAACGGCTTTGGCACGACGATGGGTCAAGTTGCCCGCGGCGCGAGAAATACCGACAACTGGTACATCGGCTTCAGCATTTCGCGAAAATTCTACTGAGCGCGGTCTCTTCGCGACGGGCTTCACCCTCTTTTCTTTCTATGCCGCCGCAGAGACGCTGACGCGCCTCTGCACCCTCCTTCGATCCTCGGGAATTTTGACAGATGGCGGCCGTTGCGCTCACCATAGGCGAACCGAACAGATCTCGACCAGTCGCTGTGTCCGTAATCCGAGGAAGCCGATGACAGGGCTGACTAAATTCGTTGCCGGCGTGTCCCTGCTGGTGGCTCTCCTTGCTTCGGGTCGTGCCCTGGCTGAGGCCACCCTCCTTCTCGCCCAGGCACAAGATCCACAGGGCGACATGGCGCGCGGTCAGGCGCTGTTTGAATCGAAGGGTGCGTGCCTGGAATGTCACCGCGTCGGAACGCGCGGCTCACGTTTTGGCCCGGATCTCACCGATATTGGCGCGCGCGCGGGCATCACGGCAGTTACACGCGGCGGCGGCGCGCCCCCCGCCCGTGGCGAGCCGGGAAGAGGAGGCGGTGCTCCGGATCCCACGGATGCCGATCGTGCCCGGACGGAGTTGGAACGCGCTCTCATCGATCCCGGCGCAGATATCCTGCCATGGAACCGTACGGTCAGGCTGGTAACGCGTGACGGCGAGGCGATCTCCGCGCGCGTGCTGAACCAGGACACCTTCAGCCTGCAGCTCATCGACACCAAGGAACGGCTCTTGACGGTGCAGAAGTCCGAGTTACGCGAGTTCACGTGGATTAAAAGCTCCTCCATGCCGTCGTATCGCGACAAGCTCACAGCCGCCGAGCGCGCCGACCTTATTGCTTATCTGCTGTCGCTGAAAGGAATCAACAAGTGAGCGTTCGTCATATGGTGATGCTCGCGGTCGTCGTCGGCGCGCTGTCGGCTCGTGGTTCGGCGCAGGTCACGTCCGAACGGCTGCTCGGTGCGGTCAAGGAGCCACACAACTGGCTGACCTACGGAGGCACGTACAGCAGCCAGCGCTATACGACCCTCGATCAGATTACGCCGGCGAATGTTGCGCAGCTCGAATTGAAGTGGGTGTTTCAGTCGCGGCTGCTCGATCCGTTCGAGACCACACCGCTGGTCGTCGACGGCATGCTTTACACCGTGCAGGGAAACGATGTTGTCGCGCTTGATGCGGCCACCGGTCAACGGTTCTGGATGTACCGCCACCAGCCGACACCTGGGGCGGTATCGTGCTGCGGGCTCATCAGCCGTGGTGTCGCGATCCTGAACGAAACAATCTTTCTGGGCGCCGGCGATGCACGGCTGGTGGCCCTCGACGCGAAGACCGGCAAACCTCTTTGGGATGTGACGCTGGCCAAAGCCACGGCCGGCTATTCGATCAAGCATGCGCCGCTCGTCATCAAAGACAAAGTCATTGTCGGGATGCACGGCGGCGAGTATGGCATCCGAGGATTCATCGCGGCACACGACGCCGTTACTGGGAAAGAAGTCTGGCGCTTCAATACCGTTGCAGGGCCGGGCGAGCGCGGCGGCGATACGTGGGGAGGCGATTCGTGGATGCGCGGCGGCGGATCCGTCTGGGTAACGGGATCCTACGATCCCGAGTCCAACCTGACGTATTGGGGAATCGGCAATCCTGGTCCGGATTACAACGGCGACGTACGACCGGGTGATAACCTCTACACCTGTTCGGTGGTCGCCCTCGATGCGGACACCGGCGTGCTGAAGTGGCACTACCAGTTCAATCCACACAACGAGTTCGACTGGGATGCCGTACAGATTCCGGTCCTCGCGGAAATTCCGTGGCAGGGCAAGCCTCGAAAGGTGATTCTGACGGCCCAGAGAAACGGGTTCTTTTATGTACTCGACCGGCTGACCGGCGAGTTTCTTATCGGGAAGCCGTTCGTCAGGCAGAACTGGAACGCCGGATTCGACGGCGGCCGTCCGGTCATGACGCCCAATTCGCTGGCGAGCCGGGAAGGCACGCTCATCTATCCAGGGAACCAGGGCGGCACGAACTGGTTCAGCCCGTCGTTCAGCCCGCGCACGGGGCTCTTCTACGTAAACGCCTGGGAAAACACGGCGACCATCTTTGCGAAGCGGGATGCTGAATATGTAGAAGGCCGCTTCTATACGGGGGGCGCGAACCGCGGCATCGTGCCGCCGGGAGTCGGCTTCGGCATGCCTGGCGGGCGACAACCGTTCAACTACCGGATGGAGGAGGAAGTCTATGCTGCGGTGCGGGCGCTCGATCCTCGTACCGGAGAACGGAAGTGGGAATTCAAATTCAGCGATGCCTCGTACAGTGGAATTCTCACGACGGCGTCCGACCTGCTCTTTACCGGTGTCAGCGACGGCCATTTTCTGGCGCTGGATGCGCGGTCCGGAGCACTGCTCTGGAAAGTGTCGCTCGGTGGCAACGTGCTCATGGGTCCCATCAGCTACGCGGTGAAGGGGAAGCAATACGTCGCGGTTGCTGCGGGAAATTCGCTGTCGATTTTCGGGTTGCGATAACCCCCGATCTCTTCACATTCAGGAAAAGAGGAACGGTCATGACGCGATCGTTGTTCCTGGCTCTCACGATCGCTGTCGGAAAAGCGGCGGTTGTGCTCGCTCAGCCGGCTTCGCCGGCACCTGCAGCGCCGACTCAGGACGTGAACGTCTACTACCAGATGGGGCCCGACTCGCTCTCGCACGATGGCGTGCCGAAAGGAGAGATGCGCGGCCCGTTCGTCATCCCCAGCCAGGCGTATCCGGGCACTCAGCACACCTACTGGGTGTACGTCCCGGCGCAGTACGATCGGGCGGTTCCGGCGAGCCTGATGATCTTTCAGGATGGCCAGGCCTTCAAGGATCGGGATGGCGGCCTTCGAGCACCGAACGTGCTCGACAATCTGATTTACCGCCGCGAGATACCGGTAATGATTGCGGTGTTCATCAATCCCGGCCGCACACCAGAACAGCCCGAGCCCAATCCCAAAAACTGGGGCGATCGCGACACCAACAGACCCACCGAATACAACTCGCTGGACGATCGATACGCGCGCGTCATCGTCGACGAGTTGATGCCCATCTTGTACAAGGAATACAACATCTCGAAGGATCCGGAACGACACGGGATTGGCGGCGCCAGCTCGGGCGCCATTGCGGCGTTCACTGTCGCGTGGCACCGGCCCAACGACTTCCGCAAAGTACTGAGCATCGTCGGCAGCTTCGTGAACCTCGGCGATCGTGGTGGCGACACGTACGCCGACATCGTTCGGAAGAGCGAGAAGAAGCCCCTTCGCGTGTTCCTGCAGGATGGTCGCAACGACAACCGCGGCACAGGACGAGGCGGTGGCTACGACCAGCGCCGCGACTGGTTCTTCCAGAACGTGCGGCTGATGCAGGCACTCACCGAGAAGGGATACGACCTGAACTACACATGGGGCATGAACACGCACGGCCAGCGCATGGGCGGACCGATTCTGCCCGAAATGATGCGATGGTTGTGGCGTGACCACCCTGTTTCAACCGATCCCAACGATGCGGTTGAGCGGTCGTTCAATGAGCCAAGAAAATAGCCGGTAGCTTGTAGCCGGTAGCTGGTAACCATGCGAATTCGCTTTGCCGTCGGCTGTCTGATTTTTGTCGTTGCCATTGTGGCCGATCCTTCACAACCGGTTGCGGAGGAGAAGCTCAATCGCGGCTTGATCGCCGTGGTGAACGACGCGCGGAAGGTGTACATCGGCTGGCGGCTGCTGAAAAACGATCCCGCGGATGTCGCGTTCAATGTGTATCGGCGCACGGCCGGCGGCAGTCCGGTCAAGGTGAACGCCGAGCCGATTACGCTGAGCACCAACCTGGTGGACACGTCCGCGGCGATGGACAAGGACAACAGCTGGTTTGTTCGCGCCGTTGTCCGTGGTCGCGAGCAACCGGCGTCTGAGACGGCGTCGTTGCCGGCGAATTCCCCCGCAAATCGAGTGCGGTCGGTCAAGCTGCAGGGCGACTACCTTTTCAATCGGGTTGGCATCTGCGACCTCGACGGCGATGGCATCTTCGACTACGTCATCAAACAACCCGGCGCCGGGCACGGACTCGATCCGGGCACGATTCGCGAGAGCCCGGACACGTTCAAGCTGGAAGCCTACAACGGCCGGTCGGGCGCGTTCATGTGGCGCTACGACCTCGGATGGAACATGAACATGGGCGTCTGGTGGACGCCGTTCATTACCGGTGACTTCGACGGAGATGGCAAGGCCGAGGTCGCGCTGAAGATGGCGCCGTATGCGGCGACGAAACAGGAGGCCACGATAGCCGAGGGTGGCTTCGTGCTCGAAGGTCCCGAGTACATCACCGTTTTGAACGGGTTGACAGGGAGAGAAATCGCGCGTGCCGATTGGGTCGAGCGCGGTGACCCCGAGCGCTGGGGCGACAATCGCGGGAATCGTGTCAACCGAAACCAGATCGGCGTCGCGAAGCTCGACGGGAAGAGATTGAGCATCCTCGTTGCGCGCGGCACCTACACGATGATGTACGTCGACGCATGGAATCTCGTTGACGGCAAGCTCGTGAAGGTCTGGCGCTGGTTCGGCGACGACACCGATCCGCCTGTTCGCGGGCAGGGCGCCCATGGTATGCACGTCTACGACTTCGACGGCGATGGAAAAGAAGAGATCGCGCTCGGGTCGGTGATGGTGGACGACAACGGAAAAACACTGTGGTCCAACGGCCTGGGACATCAGGATGTGTTCTATGTGGCCGACATCATTCCTGAAAAAGCGGGACTCGAGATCGCATACGGCTATGAGGATCGGCAGCCGATCAATGGCATCCAGGTCGCCGATGCCCGGACGGGTCGGATGATCTGGGGGCATCCGAATCCGACCACGCACATCCACGATTGGGGCATGTTTGCCGATATCGATGCCTCCAACCCTGGATATGAGTTCTACGCGGCCGAACAGAAGCGTGAGCTCGGCCAGTTTCTCTATTCGGCGCGAGACGGAAAGCTTCTGTCGACCGCGGATCTGGGTTCGATTACGCTCAACCCGGTGTACTGGCTCGACGGCCCGCAGAAGGTTTACAACATCTTCAGTTATCGCGGTGACACAACCACACTGCACAAGTACGGAAGCGACACGCCTGTCGACACGCTCGAAGGACGCATCGTGGCGATCGCGGACGTCGTTGGCGACTGGCGCGAGGAAGTGATTCTCACAAAGGATGGCGAGTTGCGGATTGCGACGACGACCGTGCCCTCAACGAGCCGTCACGTGACGCTGATGCAGGATTCGCTCTATCGCAACGACGTTGCCCATGCATCGATGGGTTATTTCTATCCGCCGAACACCAGCTATCAGTTGTTCCCTAGCCAGTAGCTATCTTCCGCAGCCTCTCCATCGGTCGCTTCAGCGAGTAGCCACGTTTCGTGAGGTCGGCCCATAGGTCGCCGACCTTAGCGACGCGTTCCGGCATGTTTCGCAGCGTGAACGCCGCAGGGCCTACTTTGCGGCCCGCGACGTCCTCCCATGTGCACGGAGCCGACACCGGGGCCCCGCGCTTTGCGCGCACGGTGTAGGCCGCGGCGAATGTGGCACTGTAGTCATTTCGCCCTGTGTCGACGTAGATTCGCCCACGGCGATCGACCTTGCTGAACTCCTGCGTCAGGTGCTCGGGTGCGTGGCTCACGAACAGCTTTCCGACGGCATGCGCAAAGCGGGAGACCTGTCCCATATCCGCTTTTCCATCAAGCGGAACCACGATGTGAAAGCCTTTCGAGCCCGACGTCTTGATCCAGGACGGCAGCTTCAGCGTTGCCAGCAGATCCCGCAAGCCGATCGCGGCGGCGCACAGCTCTGCGAGGTCGTCTCTCGACGGATCGAGGTCGAAAACGCAGATGTCGGGGTAATACAGATCGGGGATGCGCGAGCTCCACACATGCTGAGTGATCGTGTTCTGGTTCGTCACCCACAGGAGCGATCGCGCGTCGGTCACGACTGGATGATGGACGACTCCGTCCTTTTTCGGCACCTCGACCCGCTTCAGCCATTCGGGAAAACCTTTCGAGACATCCTTCTGCCAGAATCCCTTGCGGCCGATGCCTGCCGGGTATCGCTCCATCGTTATGGGGCGGCCGCGCAGATGAGGTAGAAGGACCGGCGCCATCGTTTCGTAGTACTTAGCGAGATCGCCCTTCGTGATGCCATCATCGGGGAAGAGGACCTTCTCAGGGTGGGAGATCACGGGCTGCTCGCGAACTACAGAGGGCACCGAGCCAATTTAAGCACGGGAAGCCTTCGTGTCTTCGTGTCTTCGTGGTTAAAGCTGCTCCGTGCCCTCCGGTTGCTCCGCGCTCTCGCGCACGACCTCCCGCGGATTTTTGTCGAAGCGAACCCCGAGTAGCCGCGGATGCCGCAGCTTTCCGTGCACGGTCCACTCGATGAATGCGACCTTGACGACGATGTCCGGTCGCACCCAGTGCGCCCGGATCCGCGGCAGTCCTTTGGCTTTCGTAAATGGCGACTGCGGCTGCTCGATGCCATCGAGGCGCCTGCGCAGATCCAGCAGAAGCTTCGTATCGAAGCCGGTACCGATCTTGCCAGCAAACACGAAGTCGCTGCCTTCGTAAAATCCGACGAGCAGTGCGCCAAGGCCGACGCGCGCGCCTTGCGGATCGGTGAAGCCGCCCACGACGAGCTCCTGGGACGCCTCGCACTTCATCTTGAGCCAGTGCTTCGAGCGGCGGTGCTCGTATGGAGAGCCGCGCCGTTTGGCGATCACGCCTTCCCATCCCTCACGGCTGGCACGTTGCCAGGGGTTCTCGTCTTCGACGAGCTCGACGCGCGTCAACGGCGGTGTGAACGGCAGCGCTCGAAGCAGCGCGCGTCGATCCTCAATCGGCAACGACGTCACCAATCGTCCGTCCAGCCATAGGATGTCGAAGACGTGATAGCCGCTGCGGCCGTCCCAGGTGACCTCGCCGTCGAGCACGACTTCGTCCACCGGAAGATTCGCGATGGCTTCAGCCACGGCGGGGAGGTCTTGAGGCAGGCGGTTGCGCGAGAACAATCGGACATCCGAGCCGCTCTTGTAGGCGAGAAGCCGGATGCCGTCGAATTTGCGTTCGAACAACCAGTCGCCACCGCTGAACCTGTCCTGGGTCAGCGTGGCAGCCATGGGCTCGAGCCAGGGAGGCATCTCAGAGGGGACGGAGGGCACGGAGCTATCTTAAACACGGAGCTGAAGTATTTCTCCGTGCCCTCCCTTTGACACACTCTGCCATTTCACTCCACCATAGTGCGGTGAGCGGGAGCGAATATTGACGGCCAACCCCATTCTCGATTTCGAGATCGACAGAAGCGCCATCAAGTTCATCGGGCACGACTTACAGCGGCCGGAGTGCATTCTTGCCGAGCCCGACGGGACGTTGTGGTCGGCGGATGCGCGGGGCGGCGTGGTTCGGATTGCCCCCGACGGAACGCAGCAGATCGTGACGCAGCGCAGCTCGGCTCAGTTCCAGAATGCCCAAAGCGATGCGGCACGATATCTCCAGGGGACGCTGCCGAACGGGTTGGCATTCGCCCGGAGCGGTGATTTCCTGATTTCCAATTTCGGAACCGACTGTCTCGAAGTGATGTCGCGCGACGGCACATCGCGTGTGCTTGCCGATACCATCGACGGCGAACCTATCGGCAAGGTGAACTTTGTGCTCCGTGATTCGCGCGATCGGATCTGGATCACGGTATCGACCCGGCTCAAGAACTGGATGCACGCGCTGCGCCCCGATCTCGCCGACGGCTATCTCGCGCGGTTCGATGACGGCCGGATCACCATCGTGGCCGATGGGTTCCACTTCACCAACGAAATTCGATTCGACGCCAACGAAGAATATCTCTACGTCGTTGAAACGACCGGCGGATGCATCACTCGACTGCGCATCGACGATCGCGGCGCCGTGCAGGCGCGCGAAATTTTCGGCCCGTGCTCGCTCGGACCGGGTGCGTGGCCCGACGGTATCGCCTTCGACCGCGCCGGAAATCTGTGGGGCACGCTGGTCTATTCCGACAAGTTGTTTGTGCTGACGCCGAAAGGCGATCTGCGGATCCTGCTCGACGAGGGCGATCCTGCGAAGGTCGAGGCGCTCGAGCAGGCGTTCCGGACCAACAACGTGACCGAAGAAATCCTGTTTGCAACGGGCCGGGGCCTGGCGCCGTGGATGGCGAGCGTCACCTTCGGCGGCCGCGATCTCCAAACGATCTACATCGGCTCGCTCAAAGGCACGCGCATCCCGTGCTTTCGGGCCCCGGTCGCCGGCCTGCCGATGGTGCACTGGAACGAGCGCCACCCCGTCCGTACCGGGGGATAAGCACGCTACATCTTCTGCCATTCCGCCGACAGCTTCTCGAGCAGTGGAATCGGCGCATCTCCGTCATGAACGACCACTCGATATCGCAGCCGTAGCGTGTGTCCACCGGGGATTGTGAACGGCCCACCCGCCGTGATGACCGGGTTCAGCATCCACAAGTGGCTCGAGTTGTGCCACGTCGTATACGGGTTCGTCGGGTGATCCATTACGGCGAAGCCGACGATCTTGCCAGACACTTTCAGTCGGATGCTGAAGTCGTACCACGGCTGCGGCGGCCAGTTCAGATCGGGAAGGGAGTAGTGCGCGTCGGGCATGTCGAGCTTGCCCTTCGAGCTCGAAAACCAGGAATCTCCGTCTTTCCGCCCCTGCACGTTGAAGCCTCCGAACGATGCCCGGTTCAGCACATATTCGACCGTCGGCGTCAGGCGATACTCAAGGTCGAGAACGTACACGCCATCGCGCTCGGCCACATTGGCGATGTTCACTTCATCGAGCATCTTGCGACCGCGAACAGTCCAGTCGTTGCGAACCTCGAGTGACGCGCGTGAGGCATCGGCATGCGCAAGCTTCAGGTCGCGCGTCTCAATGACGCGGCCTTCGCGCGTGGCAAACGCTCCCCATCCCCAGAAGTCGGCTTTGGTGATGTTCAGCGCGCGAAGCGGCTTGTGAGGTCCATAGTTGTCGAGGTTGACCGGCGCGCGGAATTCGGAGTCGTGCCAGCCGAAGTAGAGTCCGCGATGGTGCGGATGATCGTCGGGCGCCAGGGCTGTGACCGGTTCACCGGTTGGTGTGTTCACGGGATGAAAACACGCGACGCTTGGCGACGTGAGCGGGCTGTTGTCGGGTTTCTTCGTGAGGTACTCCAGAACGACGCGGCCGTCGGGCGTTTTCAGCTGCATCCCGTACGTGCTGGGCTGCAGCGTGTACGCGGATCCAGGCTTTGCCTGGCCGGCCAGGCGGTGCGCGCCGACCGCCAAGACGAACACCGCGCACGCAAGCGCTGTCAATATCCGTCTCTCGACTATCATCGCGGTGCCCCTTTCGTCCGCGGCTTGCCCCAGAAGATGAACGTCCCCGTCTTGGTGGCTGTCACGATATCCATGACGGAATCCTTGTTGAGATCCACAGCCAAGGCGTCGGAACCGACACCCGAGCGATTGTGCACGAGCTCAGGAACGAACTCCGCGCCTCCCGGAGCCTTGGCATTTCGAACTGTCTTGTACACGTAGAGCACGCCAGGGCCGTAGGGGTCGGGATCCAGATAATCATCCCGGTGTGCCCAGTAGCGTTTGCCAAGGATGAAGTCCGGAATGCGGTCGCCATCGATGTCGGCGAACGTCGAGCCGTGCGGTTGAGAAAACGTGACACCGCCGGCGTTCTTCGTCGAGAAATCGTCCATGATCATGTGCTGGACGAACGAGATTGCGCCGGACGCGCCGCGCTTCTGTTCGTACCAGGCGAGCCCCCAGCCGTGCGCTGACAGAGAAGTCACGACGTCGTTCAGGCCATCGCCGTTGGCGTCGTAGACAGCCATGACGCTTCCGCCCACGACGTTTCGCGTGTAGCGGGCAAACGCTTCCGGATGGTACGTCCACGTCGACCCTCCAGACGATGGACGATCGACGATGGACGATGGACGATCCGCCGGCTGCTCCCACCAACCGAAGGCGTTGACGACGTCGATGCGCTTGTCGCCGTTGATGTCGCCGACGCCGATACCGTGCGCGGTCGAATATCCCGGCTCCGAGACGGCGCGCACAATCCACGGTCCGGTCGGTTTTGCCGGGTCGGGTTTGGCATACCGCACGGCTCCCTCGGCGGCGTACACCAGTTCGGGTTTTGCGTCACCGTCGATGTCTCTCAGCACAGCGATTTCGCTCTGGAAGGTTGGAACGACATGGTGCCTGTCCCAGCGGCGTGGCTCGCCTTGGGGGTTCACATACAGCCAGACGCCGACGGCGCCCCGCGCCGACCCGATCGCGCTCGGTGAGAAACTCGCTGTGATCACATCGTCCCACCCGTCGCCGGTGAAGTCTCCCGCAAACTGCATCCAACAATCGAAGGAGTATTCCGTTCCAGGATTAGAGACGTAGCCGAGGAAGATTTCGCGCCGTTTTGCGTAGTCCGGTCCGAGATAGTAGTACGGGCCGGCGGCCACATCGAGCACGCCGTCGTGGTTGAAGTCGCCCGCGGCCGCCCCCCACGCATAGTAGAAGTCGCTGATCTTCTGCATCCGGAAGTTGCTCGACACCTGCTCGGGTGCGATGTCGTGGAGTCCGAGGTCCTTGTATGCGACATCCTTGAAGCGCACTTCACCGGTGCCTCCGATGTACAGCGCCAGCGGACCGTACCTGCCGACCTCATCCTCTGCCACCCAGCCGAGCTCGCCACCCTCGTTCATGAACGCACGGATGATGTTGGCATCAACAAGAAGCTCAACGGTGTTCCATTCGGCCGGGCGCACGTCACCGGAGGGCCGGGGAATCGGCAGAGTGACGCTCGGCGCAGGGCCCCGGCCACCTCCGCCGGCTCCGCGGGCGGGCGCGTTGGGATCGATTGGGGGCGCAATCCGCATCTGCCCGCCGCCACGCCGAAGTGGCTCGCGCTGAAGCTCCCTGCCTTCGGAGTCGAGCGTCACGCGATAAGCCCCTACGTCCTCCCCGGTCAGAGCGACGTAGATGCCCTTCATGCCTTGCGGCGTTTTCTCAGCACGCAGCAGGACACCTGTCTTGCACCCGCCTGTGCAGCGGAACGACGCATAGAAGCCGACATCCTGATACGAACGGTCGAGCACGAGCCAGCCACCGCTTCCACCCGGTCTGGGCGCCCCGACGATCTCGCCGTTTTGCGCCTTCCAGTCGGCCTGTCCCAGCGCATGCCAGCCGTCCAGGCTCGATCCTTTGATCGTGCCGTCAGGACGGAAGCTCGGACCAACGGCAAACACCTGTGCGAGCCACAACAACCCGGCGGCTGCAGTCAACACGGACCTGTGCTTCATAACGTCACTCCCTTAGTCCAAAACGACCAGCACGTTTCCTGGCCCATGGCGATTTGTGGCTCCTGCGCGGTTCTGGGGACCGCGAGCATCATACAGGCAGAGTGCCGAAATTCCCGCGTGCGTTGCTATCGATTATCGATTAATCTTTTGGACCGTATCATGCGCAATTACGTACAGGGCGACTGGCTTCGCTCGGACGCCACCGAGACGGTGCCCGTTTTCAACCCGGCGACAGGCGAAGAGCTCGCGAGGACCCCGCTGTCGACCAATCGTGAGGTCGTCGCCGCTGTGGAAGCGGCCCAGCACGCATTCCCCGCATGGCGACGCACGCCCGTCACCGACCGCGTCCAGTTCTTGTTCAAGCTGAAGGGCCTGCTCGAGCGCGAGTTCGATGATCTCGCACGAACGATCACGGCGGAATGCGGCAAGACGCTGGCAGAATCGCGCGGCGAGATGCGACGGGCGATCGAGAACGTCGATGTCGCATGCGGCACACCGATCCTGATTCAGGGTTACAACTCAGAAGACATCGCCACGGGCATCGACGAGATCATGATTCGCCAGCCGCTGGGCGTCTCGGCGATCATCGCGCCGTTTAACTTCCCCGGCATGATTCCGTTCTGGTTCCTGCCTTATGCGATTGCCTGCGGCAACACGGTGGTCCTCAAGCCGTCGGAGCGCGTGCCCCTGACGATGCAGAAGGTGTTCGAGCTGGTTGACAGCGTCGATCTGCCTGCGGGTGTGCTGAACCTGGTGAACGGAGGCAGAGACGTGGTGAACGGCTTGCTCGATCACCCCGCGGTGCGATCGATCAGCTTTGTGGGGTCAAGTGCCGTGGCCCGCCACGTCTATGCGAGAGCTGCCGCAGCCGGCAAGCGTGCGCAGTGCCAGGGCGGCGCGAAGAATCCTGTTGTGGTTCTGCCTGATGCTGATCCTGCCGCCGCCGCCGAGGTGGTCGCCGACAGCGCATTTGGATGTGCGGGACAGCGATGCCTTGCGACGTCGTTGGCGATCACCGTCGGCACGGCTCACGACCCGTTTCTCGACGCCATGCGCGACAAGGCGCGGTCGCGCGTTGTGGGGAACGGGCTCGAGGCCGGCGTGCAGATGGGCCCTGTCATCTCGCCCGAAAGCCGGACGCGCATCGTCGCGGCGATCGATCAGGCGGTTGCCGAAGGGGCGCGCCCCGTGGTCGACGGCCGAACCATGGACGCGCCGCCGTACCGCCGCGGAAATTTCGTCGGTCCGACCCTGATTGACGGCCTGGCATTCCAAAGCGATCTCACGCGAACCGAGATTTTCGGCCCCGTCTTGTCTCTGCACCACGTCGACACCGTGGACGAAGCCATCGCGCTCGTGAACACCGGATCGTACGGCAACCAGGCGTGTCTCTTTACGACGAGCGGCGCAAACGCCCGCAAGTTCCGGCACGAAGCCGAGGTCGGCAACATCGGCATCAATATCGCCGTTGCTGCGCCGATGGCGTTCTTCCCGTTCAGCGGCGCGCGCGATAGCTTTTTCGGCGATCTGCACGGACAGGGCCGCGATGCCGTGGAGTTCTTCACGCAGGAGAAAGTTGTCGTCGAGCGCTGGCCGGCGTCGTGGACGCGGCGATTTTGAGTCGACAGTCGACAGTCGAAAGTCGGCAGTCGCAAGGCAGTCGGCAGTCGCCAGTCGCCAGTCGAAGGTGAGGGAGAGAGGCGTTGAGAATTGATCGACGAACGTTTTCGCGACTGGTCGCGGCGGCAGCCGTAGGAACGGCGCTTCCGGTTCACGCGCAAAAGAAGCTGAACATCCGAATTGGTCACACCGGCATCACGTGGCCGTGGGGAAACCAGCCCGGCCCCGGCCCGATGCGGCTGGCCGATCCGGCCGCGATCGAGCAGATCGTCAGAGACATCTCGGGCCTGGGCTTCTTCGGTCTCGAGCTGTTCGGTTGGCAGATCGACGGCATGGAGGCGCACGGCGGACTCGGCCGGCTTCTCGACAAGCATGGGCTGCCGCTCATCTCGAGTTACGGCGGACCGAATCTCACCGATCCGGCGCAGCGCAAGCCGTCGCTCGAACGAACCGTTGCGACGGCCAGGCTGGTGAAAAAGTACGGCGGCAAGGTCATCGTCTTTGGCCCCAATGGCGTTCAACGCGCCACCTACAATTTTGCGGAACACAAAGCGGGCATCGTCGAAGCGCTGAACGAAGGGGCGAAGGCCGTGGTCGACGTCGGGTTGACGCCGGTGTTGCACCAGCACACCGGCACGTGCATCGAGACTCGGGATGAAACGTACGCCGTGATGGAGGCCGTCGACACGCGTTATCTGAAGTTCGGTCCCGACATCGGCCAGCTGCAGAAAGGGGGATCGGATCCGGTTCAAGTGGTCAAGGATTTTCTCCCGATCATCCACCACATGCATTTGAAGGATTTCGTCGGCGGCGAGCCGTTTCTGGGATACTGCCCGCTCGGCCAGGGCAAAGTGAACATTCCGGCCATTCTCGGGATGATGAACGGCAAACAGATTGACGGCATGGTGATGGTCGAGCTCGACAGCAGTCCCGACATGCCGATTCCGGCTATCGAAACGGCGAGGATCGCAAGGGCGTATCTGCTGAAGCAGGGTGTGGGGTTGAAGACATAGAGTTTGTCGGAGACGCGAGGCGGGTGGAGGGTTCATGAACCTATCGAACGGCGCGCTTGCAGTAGCCTGCATTGCTGCGATGGCGACGCAGCACGGACACGCACAGTCGGGTCGCACCACCTGGACTGACTACGGTGGAGGTCCGGATAACGCTCGATATTTTTCCCTGAACCAAATCAACAAGTCGACGCTCGACCAGCTTGGCGTCGCGTGGACCTATCCCACCAATGACAACGTGTCGTACGTCTTCAACCCGATCGTGGTCGACAACACCATCTATGTCCTGGCGCGCAACAACTCTCTCGTCGCGCTCGACGCCACAACGGGACGTGAAATCTGGATTCACGAAGGCCTGCAGGGGATTGCGCCGCGAGGCATCAACTACTGGGAAAGCAAGGACCGCTCGGACCGGCGGCTGCTGTTCCAGATGAACAGCTACCTGCAGGCGATCGATGCGCAGACAGGCAAGTCAATCATGACGTTCGGGAAAGACGGGGCAGTGAATTTGCGCGAGGGGCTAGGGCGCAACCCTGCCACGATTGTCAAAACGCAGTCCTCGAATCCCGGAAAAGTATTCGAAAACCTCATCATTCTCGGATCGGCGGCAGGTGAGAATTACATGGCGCCTCCCGGCGATCTGCGTGCGTTCGATGTCGTGACCGGCGCGCTCGTCTGGCAATTTCATACCGTGCCGCATCCAGGCGAGTTTGGGTATGAGACGTGGCCGAAGGATGCGTGGAAGTACATCGGCGGCGTGAACACATGGGGCGAAATCACGATCGATCCGGTCAGAGGTATCGCCTATTTTCCGCTCGGCTCGCCGACCTACGATTTCTACGGCGCCGATCGTCACGGCGCGAATCTGTTTGGAACGTCGCTGCTGGCGCTGAACGCGCGTACTGGGAAGCGTCTCTGGCACTTTCAGATGGTCCATCATGACCTGTGGGATTACGACAACGTTGCCGCCCCACAGCTGACGACGGTGCGGAGGAACGGCAAGACGATCGACGTGGTCGCGCAGGCCGGCAAGACAGGGTTTCTCTACGTGTTCGACCGCGTCACGGGACAGCCCTTGTGGCCGATCGAAGAGCGGAAGGTCCCGCCGAGCGACATCCCTGGTGAGCGGGCCTGGCCCACTCAGCCGTTTCCGACCGCGCCTCCTCCGTTTGCGCCGCAGAAGATGACGGCCGACGATATCAATCCGTACATCCTTACATCCGAGGAGCGCGCTGAGTGGAAGACGCGCATTGCGAACATGCGCAACGAAGGGCTGTTCACGCCGCCGTCGCTGAAAGAGACGATGTCGATTCCCGGTGCGCAGGGTGGCGCCAACTGGGGGTGCACGGCCGCCGATCCCGAGAAGGGGGTCGTTTACATATTGAGCATCAACGTCCCGTCGATTTACAAGCTGAGCACCGAGGCTCCGGCGCCCGGAGGCGGAGGCCGCGGAGCCGGTGCCGCGGTGGTTGCGCAAGGACGGACGCTTTACGGGCAACGGTGTCAGACGTGTCATGGCGCCGATTTGAAAGGAAGCGGTAACTATCCTTCTCTCGTCGACATCACGACGCGAATGGGACCTGAGCCGTTGAGAGAAGTCATCACTGGCGGCGGGCCAGGGATGCCGCAGAATAACGATCTCAACCAGACGCAGTTGGCCGCGCTGGTCGCCTTTCTCGCGACACCCGACGCAGGAGCAACCTCGCGCGGTCGTGGCGCCGGTCCAGGGCCGGTGGCGGTACCCGGCGGACCGGTTGTCGCGTCCGGTGGTGCGCCAGGAGGGCGGGCGATTCCGCCGGGCCGCGCAGGGGGCATGATCGGCCCGGAATATCCCTCTGGGCTCAAGGTGCCTGAAGTGCGGATGTACACCGGTTACGGCATGAACAACACGATTTTCAAGCCGCCGTACTCGACCCTGACCGCTTACGATCTCAACACCGGGACGATCAAATGGCAGGTGCCGGCGGGCGGTGACGACGCGCGCGCGACCGCCGCCGGCGCGAAAGACACCGGATTCCTCAGCCTGCGAACCGGCGTGATTACGACGTCCGCAGGCTTGCTGTTCCAGGCCGGCGGCGACGGCAAGCTCCGCGTCTATGATTCGGATACCGGCCGTGTCCTTTGGACTGCTTCACTGCCTGCCGGCTCTCGCGGAATTCCGATCATGTACGAGGTGAAGGGCCGTCAGTTCCTTGTCATCAACGCCACCTCAACGACTGGAGGCCAGGACGGGATGATGGAACAGACCCAGTCGGCGCCCGTCAGGGCATATGTTGCATTTGCGCTGCCAGAGAAAGGAACCCAGCGGTAATGCGAACCAAGAGCCCTCGACGCGAGCGCCGTGTCCTTCGAGACGAGATTCGGGACCGGCTGATCGAAAACATTCTCAACGGGCGTCTCGCGCCGGGCGAGCGCATCGTCGAGATGCGCATCGCCCAGCAGTTCGGTGTCAGTCAGGCCCCGGTCCGCGAGGCGCTTCGCGACCTCGACCTGCTCGGTTTTGTCGTGAGCTCGCCGTTCCGCGGCGCCATCGTCAGGCAGATTTCGGCCGAAGAGCTCGTGCAGCTCTATCCCATTCGTGCCGTCCTCGAGGGACTGGCCGCACGTCAGGCGGCCTCGAAGATAGATCCCGCGACGATCAAGAAGCTCGAAAGCCTTCTCGCGACGATGCGAACCGCCGCAGCCGGGGGCGACAACCGTCGAGCCGTCGAGGCGGATTTCGCGTTCCATCTGACCATCGTCCAGGCATCGGGCAACCGCATGCTTCAACAGATCTGGGATCGCATGCGCCTGGCGACAACGACGTTCCTGACGGTGTCGAAGTCGCATCATTCGCTTCGTGAGATCGTCGAACGGCACGCCGCCGTCGTCGACGCCTTGCGCACTCACGATCCCGACGCGGCCGAACGCGCCCTTCGGCTTCACATCGAGGAGCCCGGACAATGGCTTCGGGCGGCACTCGAGGAGGAAGCGGAAGAAGCCGCGGCGCTCGAGGTCACAAGTCGAAAGTCGAAAGTCGCCGGTCGCAAGTCGCGAATTGCAAGTCAAGAGAGGATTACGTGATGCGTCGAACCATCGCTTCCGTTGCTCTGGCCCTTGTGGTGCTCGTGTCGCTCGTCGATGGGGCATCCAAGAATTTCGTTCCTGACGTGGTCTTCAGCGGTTCGACTC
Organism: Vicinamibacterales bacterium; assembly: GCA_963761975.1. GTDB lineage: Bacteria > Acidobacteriota > Vicinamibacteria > Vicinamibacterales > JAMQPK01 > JAMQPK01. The sequence goes on along the minus strand of CAVXIR010000004.1, from coordinate 1,223,295 downwards.
TCAACGGCTGGAAGCCTGTGGGCCAGGCAACCTGGCGTGCCGAGAACGGCGAAATTATCGGCTCGGGTTCGGGCGGCTGGCTGATATCCGATCGTTCGTATCAGGACGTCGCTGTGTTCGCCTCGTTCCGATGCGCGGCCGGCTGCCAGACCGGCGTCATGCTACGCGCCGAACGGACGGCCGACGGAGGGCTGAAGGGTGTCTTTGTTTCGCTGAACGAGGGAAACCTCGCTGCCTATCGAGTGACGCTCGACGCGCAGGGCGTCGAGAAGTCGAAAGAGCGTCTGAGAGGACCCGGCGGAGGACAGCTTCGCGTCGCGGCGCCGCCTCCCGATCCTGCGCCGAACGCCGCAGCTCCCGCCCGGGCGGGCGGTCCGCCCGCCATCCCTCAAATGCCAGGCGGGATCGCATCGCCCATTCCGCGTCCGGTGACCGGCCTGCGTGGCGGCGACTGGAACACCATCGAGCTCGTGCTTGACGCCAATATCCTTCGCGCGTTTCTCAATGACGCCGGAGGAATCGGCGACTCGGTGGCGGAGCCGGAGTACGGCGCCTACGGTCCGTTCGCGCTGTATGTCGGCGGAACCGGCGAAGTGCGATTCAAGGACATTTCTTACAAGGATCTCCAGCCGAGAGTGGCAAGTCCCGAAAAGGTGTCGACCCGCTTCCGGATGCAGACACTCAATGAGTTTTATTATTCGTGGGGGCCCGCCGTTGCCGATTTCAATCGTGACGGCACGCCCGACATCGTGGCCGGTCCCTATTTTTACCTCGGTCCCGACTACAACACCGCGCGCGAGATCTACGTTGGCGGGACGATCGATCCAGGCACGCAGGTACTTCAACGGGCTGCAGTACGCATACGATTTCACAGGCGACGGATGGCCCGACGTGCTGAACTCGGTGTTTCAGCGCCCGGCGATTCTCTATGTCAATCCGAAAGGCGAATCGCGACGGTGGGAGACCTACACCGTCACCGACCGCATGTCGTGCGAGTTCATGCTGCTCAAGGACGTTGACGGCGACGGCACGCCTGAGTTCCTGTTCAAGGACAGCGAGAACCGCTTCGTGTATGCGAAGCCCGATCGTGCGAACCCGACCGGCCTCTGGACTAAGCACTACATCAGCGAGCCGGGCCCGTGGGCGAATCACGGCATGGGCGTTGGCGATGTCAACGGCGACGGGCGTGCTGATTTCCTCAACGCCTTCGGCTGGTGGGAACAACCCGCGGATCGTCCATCGTCGATCGGCGATCGGCCATCGTCTGGAACCTGGAGGTACCATCCGGCGGCCTTCGGGAAGTGGACCCGCTCGAGCCCGGGCGGCGCCGAGATGGCGGTTTATGACGTCAACGGGGATGGGCTCAACGACGTCGTCACTTCGTTGCAGGCACACGGCTGGGGGCTGTCGTGGTTCGAGCAGAAAAAAGCGGCCGACGGGTCGCGTTCATTTGTCGAACGTCCGATCATGACGGATTTTTCGACGAAGAACGCCGGCGGGGTGACGTTCTCGCAGCTCCACGGTGCCACGTACGCCGACGTGGACGGTGATGGGCTGCAGGACTTCATCACAGGCAAACGATTCTGGTCTCATCTCGACACCTTCATCGATCCCGATCCGCACGGGGCGCCGGTGCTATATGTCTATCGCGCCGTGCGGAATTCGAAGGCGCCGGGTGGTGCCGAATTCGTGCCGGAGTTGATCCACAACCGATCCGGAGTGGGCTCGCACCTGTCAGTGGTGGATCTCAACAAGGACGGCAGCGCGGAGATCATCACGTCGACCAAGCGGGGCACGTTCATCTTCTGGAACAACTGGAAAGACGCGAAGCGATGAGTGCAACGCGCTTACTCGTCGTCACGCTCGGCGGGCTTGCAGTAGCCACCATCGTCGTGGCTCAGGCGCCCAAGCCCGAGCGAGACTGGCCGGGGCACGGCCACGATTCGGGGGCCAAGCGGTACTCGCCCCTCAAGCAGATCAACACGTCGAACGTGTCGAGCCTCCAACTTGTGTGGACGTACGATACGCCCGCCGTCGTTCCCCCTTCTCCGCCTCGAGGCGGCGGAGCGGCAGAGAATCAGGAAGAAGGCGGGCCCAATGCCGCGGCGCCGGCTCGTGGAGGAGCGAACCCGCCGGCGGGGCCGTCGCGACCGGCGCCGAGACAATCGGCGTCAACGCCGCTCGTGGTCGACGGCGTGATGTACATGGTGACCGCCTACAACCGTGTCGTCGCGCTCGACGCCGACACGGGCAAGGAAATCTGGGTCAAAGACATCGGTCAGATGCCGTCGACCCGTGGGCTCGCATACTGGCCTGGAGCCGACGGCATACCGCCTCAGCTTGTGTTCGGCACCGCAGACGGGTCGTCGTTGCTGATCTCCCTGAACGCAAAAACTGGCGAGTATGCGCCGGGATTCGGACAGGGCGGCAAAGTCGATCTACGGCAGGGCGTCGGCGAGAAATTTCCGAAGCTCCGCGTGGCACTGTCCTCGCCGCCCGCTATCTACAAGCATCTGGCTATTACGGGAAATCACTCGCAAGAGAGCCCGAGTCTCGGTCCCTCGGGCGATGTGCGCGCATGGGACCTGCGGACGGGCAAACTCGCCTGGACGTTCCATACTGTTCCACGGCCCGGCGAACCGAATCACAACGCCTGGAAAAACGATCAGTGGGTCGATCGCGCGGGAGCGAATGCGTGGGGATTCATTACCGTCGACGAGGCTCGTGGGATTGCATACATTCCGGTTGGAACCCCTGCGACCGATTTCTACGGAGGCGATCGACTCGGCTCGAATGTGTACGGGTCATCGCTTCTGGCACTCGACGCGACGACCGGAAAGCTCAAGTGGTTTTTCCAGACGACGCATCACGATAACTGGGATTACGACCTGACCGCGCCGCCGACGCTCGTCGATATCAGGCGCAACGGCCGCACGATTCCCGCCGTGTCGGTGTACACGAAACAGGGGCTGCTGTTCGTCTTCGATCGCGTCACGGGCACACCGGTTTTCGGCGTGGAGGAACGACCGGTTGTCTCCGACAATCCCATTCCTGGCGACGAGTACTCGCCGACGCAGCCATTTCCAATTAAACCTCCGCCGATTGCTCGCATGACGTTTTCGCCTGAGGAAATCGCGAAAATCACTCCCGAGCACGAGAAGTATTGCCGGGGACTGCTCGAGCTCGAAGGGGGCGTCAAGACAGGCGGACCGTACGCGCAATATGGGCCGAAGCTCAGCATCATTTTTCCCGGATGGACCGGCGGAGGAAACTGGAACGGTTCGGCGTTCAGCCCAGATCTCGGCTACCTGTTCACGCCGACGCAGGACCACGGCATGCTCAACAAGATGGTCAAGAGCACGATGTACGAGAACATGTACATCCGCAACGGTCCCGACAAAGCTCCCCCGATGCTCGGAACAAATTTCTGGGATGGACGGAAGGGCTGGCCATGTCAGCAGCCGCCGTGGGGCGAGCTCGTTGCCGTGAACCTCAACACCGGCGACATCGCATGGAGAGTTCCGCTCGGCTCGTTCGAAGAGCTTGATGCGCTGGGCGTGCCCGCGACCGGCACACTGAACAGGGGTGGACCGATTGCAACGGCGGGCGGTCTCGTCTTCATTGCCGCTTCGCAGGACGCGCGATTCCGGGCATTCGACGCGCGAACGGGAAAGGTGCTCTGGGTTGGCGATCTGACGGAAAACGGCCGCGCCGTGCCGATTACCTATCAAGGCAAACGTGGCAAGCAGTACGTGGCCATCATGGCCGGCGGCGGCCGCCCGGTCGCCAGAAAAGTCGACGAGAGTCGCATCGGCGGACGCCTTCACGTGTTCGCGTTGCCCGATGCCAGGTAGCGACCCTGTGGTCAGCCGTCGTCTTGGTTCTCGGGTGAGCCGGGCAGCGTTCCGCGCGCCGGCCGCGACCCAGGATTACCTTCTGCGCGAGGGCATTCTCAAGCTGCTGGCGATCAAGGACTCCGACATCCGGCTGCTGATGCTCGAACAGTGTCGCGACGCAGTCGACAAGAGCCTTCACGCCGGCGGCGCATTCTCGGCCACCATCCCGCTCGTCACGCTCTATTACGGCGGCTTCATCGACGTCGATGTCGCCGACCCCACGCGTCCAGGCCAGGATCTCTTTGTGCTGAGCAAGGGGCATGCAGTGGCCGCGCTCGCATCGATCTACGCCGAGCTCGGCTATATCGATCGCGCCGTGCTGCGCAACTCGCGTTCGTTCGCCAGCATTCTCAACGGGCATCCGGGTCCCGTGCTGCCGGGCATCCAGATCGCCACGGGTCCGATGGGGCAGGGGCTCGCCGTCGCTCAGGGGTTCGCGATCGCCGGGCGCGTGTCGCCAAGGTTCGATGCGTACGCGCTGTGCGGCGACGGTGAAATGCAGGAGGGGCCCATCTGGGAAGCCGTGATGTTCGCGGGCCAGAAGCACCTCGACAATCTTTGCGTCATGATCGATCGCAACAACGGGCAGCTGGATCTCGCCAATCGGATGATTTTCCCGATGCCCGACCTCGAAGCGGTGTTCCGGTCGTTCAACTGGGAAGTGGTCAGCGTCGATGCCACTCAGTACCACGGCGTTTACGCAGCACTCGAGCAATTCCGCTTCGGGCCGCGCAACGGCAGGCCGACCGCCATCATCTGCCACGGTACGAAAGGCCATGGCGCGCTGTCGGATTTCCTGAACAAGCACAAAGTGACGGTGCCCGATCCCCTCATCGAGCAGGAGCTGGCGCTGCAGGGACAACAGCGTCGCGATCGTGTGAGCGAATTCATCGCGTTCCACGACCGCCTTCGCGAGTACCCCGACGGCGGTCTGCTGCAGGAGGCGCTGGTGGAGTTCGCCGGCCAGATGCGCCTCGACGTGACGCCCACGGCCGCCGATGCATTCTCGCTGGCGCAGGTCATTGGTCCTGTCGTCACGACGCGCGCGCGTCCGCGAAACAAGCGTATCGGCTACGACGCCGCGCAGTTGCCGTCGATCGATCGCTCGAAGCAATACGCCGCGAGCGACATCGTCACCGCCGGCATGAAGGTCTTCGCTCGCGATCCGCGCGTGGTGTCGATCGACGCGGATCTGGCGACGACCAGCGGCCTCGAAGCCGGCGTCGCCGTAGTGGATCAACGGCGGGCGTTGAACGTCGGTGTGGCCGAAGCCAACATGATGGGCATCGGGGAGGCGTTTGCCGCGCTGGGCTTCAACACCTGGATCAGCACCTTCTGCCCGTTCTACGACTGGAAAGTGCTGCGGCGCATCGCTGTCGGCCACCAGGAGCGCATGGAAGCGATGGCCGAGCCGGACGGCTGGCTGAGTGAGGGGCATGGGCTTGACCTGACGCTCCTCGCGACCGCCGCGAACTTCGAGACGCGGACCAACGGCGCCACGCACATGGGTAACGACGACAACCTGACGTTCGATGCCGTCGCGCATCTGAAAATCATCGACGTCTCGTGCCCGCAGCAGATGCTCGCGCTGATGAAGTGGGTGATGGACGGCAACCGCGGCCTGCTATATGTGCGGGTTATGCGCACGCCGTCGGCGGTCCTGTATGGCAGCGACTACGCGTTCGAGTTCGGTAAAGGTGTCTTCGTGCGTGGCGCCCCGACCGACGATGCGTTCATCGTCAGTAGTGGCCGCGGTGTGCATGAGGCGCTGGCGGCATCACGCGAGTGCGAAGCGCTCGGGGCGCGAGTGGCTGTGATTGACATGCCGTCGATCGACGAAGGCCTCCTGCTGGATTTGTGCTCGTCCGGCAAGCCTGTGTGCCTGGCCGAGCAGAACAACGGGTATATCCTTCAGAACCTGCTCAAGGTCCACTACCGCGGAATCGACGGGAAACGTCCGGATGGGCTCGGACGAATCCTGGCGATCAACACACTCGACGAGAAAGGTCGTCCACGGTTCATTCATTCCGGAACGTACGAAGAACTGATTGAAGCGTTCGGGTTGACGCCATCTCACATCGCCAGTGCCATATCACGTGCGATGAGAGGTTAACATCGGTAGGGCGCAACTTTAGTTGCGCCGCACAGAAGGAGCGCGCGAGATGAGATCGTACCTCTATGGTGTGACGATGTTCCTCGGGGTCGTACTCACGGTCCACTTGGCGATGAACGGGAAGGTCGGGGCGGTTCTGAGCAACCCACGTGTGGGCAACGCGCTGTTCTGGTGCATCGGCGCCGTCACTGCTGTTGCGATAGGCGCGAGCGGCTGGCAACCCGGCGCGCTGGGCGGGCTCCGTCAGGTGAATCCGTTGCTGCTCACAGCCGGTGCGATGGGTGCGTCGCTGGTCTTCGGAATCGCGTGGATCATTCCGCAAGTCGGCGCCCAACAGATGACGGTGATGCTGCTTACCGGGCAGATCCTCAGCGCAATGCTGCTGTCGCATTTCGGCTGGCTCGGATCTCCCGTGCAGCCGGTGACGCTGATGAACGTCATTGGTGCGCTGCTGATGATCGGGGGAGTCTACCTGGCTACACGCTGATCGTCTTCATGATCGAGAGCTGACGTCGGTCGTCGGCAGGCTGTCGCGGAATACCGCGGTGCAAAATAGCGAGGACGCGTTTGGATTATCAGCTGAAAGGAAAGCTTGCCTACGTCAGCGCCGGTGCGCACGGGATCGGCGAAGCGATTGCCGACCTGCTGACACAGGAGGGCGCCGAGGTGATCGTCGCCGATTCCGACGCCGACGTCTTGCGGAAGAAAGCGGGAAAATGGCGTGCGACCGTGACCGCCGACCTGGCGACGGGACCCGGCGTCGACGACGCCACGGCGTATGCGCTGGATCAGTTCGGGCGAGCGCCGGACATCCTCATCAACAACCTGGGTGTCGGAAACTCGACGCCGTTCGAAGACATATCCGACGAAATATGGGCCCAGTCCTTTCAAGTGAACTTGATGGGCACGGTGCGCACGTGCCGTACGCTCGTGCCGAAAATGGCGGCGCGTGGTCAGGGATCCGTTGTGAACACCGGTTCCGATCTCGCAAAGCAGCCTGAGCCTGGGTTTATGGACTACGGCGCGTGTAAGGCGGGACTCCTGTACCTCACGAAGGCGCTGGCGAAGCAGTACGCGCCGTCCGTCCGGGTCAACACGGTGCTTCCTGGTCCGATCTGGTCTCGAATGTGGACCCGGCCTGGCGGCATCGTCGACCAGCTCGTGCAGCACTACGGCCTGGATCGCGATGCGTCGGTGAAAAGATTTCTTGAAGACCGTCAGATGCCAATGGGCATCGGGAACGCCGAAGATGTGGCGCATGCGGTGGTGTTTCTCGCATCGCCGTTGGCGAAATTCATCACTGGTGCCGGCCTCGACATCGGCGGCACGATCCGGGGGCTGGTGTAGATGAGTGCCGACTACTCGAGTTTTGGGCTGACGGACAAGGTCGCGATCGTCACGGGCGCGTCGCAGGGCATCGGAAAGGCGATCGCCCTGGGACTCGCGCAGGCGGGCGCACACATCGTGCTGGCGAAGCATCCCGAAGGCCGCCACGACGAGATCAAGGGCGTGCAGGCTGAGATTGAAGCGCTCGGACGAAAGGCGCCGATCATCATCGTCGACGTCGCGAACGTCGCGCAGGTCCGGTCGCTGATGGATCAGACGAAAGAACAGTTCGGCCGCATCGACATTCTCGTAAACAACGCGGGGTGGACCGGCACCGGCCCCGCACTCGACGTCACCGAAGAAGAGTACGACCGAACGATGGCCGCCTCGGTCAAGAGCGTGTTCTTCGCGTGTCAGGCGGCGGCGAAAGTCATGATCCCGCAGGGGCGCGGCAAGATCATCAACATCGGGTCGAATTTCGGTGTCATCGCCTTCAGCGGTCGTGCAGTGTACGCGGGAGCGAAGGCCGCCGTGCACCATCTTTCACGAGCGTTCTCGCTGGAGTGGGCAAAATCCGGCGTTACGGTCAATGTCGTGGCACCGTGCATCACCGAAACGGAGTCGCGCAAAGTCATCCTCGAACGCCCGGGCTACAAAGAATGGGCGACGACGACGATGCTGCCCGCCGGGCGGTGGAACCAGCCTGAGGATCTCGTTGGCGCCGTGCTGTTCCTCTCGAGTCATCTGTCGGACATGGTGGTCGGCCACGTTTTGATGGTCGATGGAGGTTGGACCATCCACTAGGTGATACATGTCAGGGCAGATGGCAGATGGCAGATGGCAGATGGCCATCAGCCTTTTGTCATGTCGATGAGTTGATTCAGATTGACGGGGTCGTGTGACTCCACACCGCGAGCGACCGAAGGCGAAATGACCAGCGCCTTCGCGTGATCTTCGAACCAGACGAGAAAAGACGATTGGCTCGCCCCTGTGAGCCGCATCTGGTTTAACCAGGTGTAATAAGCGCCCATGTCGGCGTCGATGAGCGCTCCTTGCGGATCGAGCACGGGCGATACTCGCACGCTCATGAGCGCTTCGTTCATGGAGCGCTCGGTCAATCGCGGAGCAAATCGCGCAACGAGCGTCACCGGCTGGGCCCGCCGCAACACTTCGCGCGCTGCCCACTGCACGAAGGTCGTGCTGAAAAACTGCACGCCCGACCCTTCTGATAACACGGCGACTTTGAAGTGATTGAGGACCCGCTCTTGCCCGTCGCCTTTGAGACCCACGTCCTCTGGAGTGAGTTGCATCAAGGCGCTGCGGCGAGCTTCGGTGCCGGCGCCGGCTTTTATCAAGTTCCGTAATAGCGCAACCACTGAGTCGCGCACGGAATCCAGCTGACGATACGCCAGCAGCTCCATTCCCTCTGGAGACGGTGACGCTGGAGTGCCGCCGTCGATGTACCAGTGTGCGTAGGCAAGAGGGTGCTGCTTCGCTCGCGCCGCTGCGCGCTGCATGGTGATTCGCAATCCATTTGCCGGATCCACCTGGGAAAAATAGGTGCCGTGTGGGCGCAGCTTGCGAAACAGCGGATCGTTGGTCTCGGTCGCGCCTTGTCCAACGACCACGATGCTCAGACGCGCAACGACCGGCTCGGGTGGAGGAATGGCCGATCGAACCGCGTTCAGAAAGTCGACGGCGGCAATGCGAAAGTCGGCAATCTGGCTGGTCGTCCAGAGGTGCGCAGACAACCGTTCCGAGAATTCCCCAGGATGGTTGACCCAATCGACCTCTTCGAGCTCGCGAGCAAGGCTCAATCGCTCGAATCGCGTCATCACTTCCTTCCGAGACTGGAAGGACAGCGCGGCCATAAACGTAAACTGGGCGTCGACTTCCTGGCGCTCGGCCGGAAACTTCGAATCGTAGGCGATGACCTCGCCCAACAGGAGAGGCACGAAGCTCAAGGGCAGCTGGCGCAGCACCTCAATGCCGCGGATGGCGACTTGCCGCGCCAGCGGCGGATACGCGACGAAGTGTTCAGCCATGAGTTGTGCTGGCTGCATAACCCCAGGTCAGAAAAGCTCGGCAACGGATCTGCCTTGCGCGAACTGAGGCGAAAACCCGAAGTACGAGCCGAGCGTGGGCACCAGATCCATTGAATCGATCGGGCGATCGACGAGCAGATTGTCACGAATATCAGGACCCAGGGCCAACATCCACGTCGTGCGCGACCGGGCATCCCCGGTCCGATGATGTTGAAATCCGTTGCCCCCAGGCGTCTCATCCGAATCCCTGCCGAAGTCCGGGAGCACGAACAACGAAGTCCTGCCGGCGTATTCCGCCTCGCTTTGAATCATCTTCCAAATCTCGGCGCAGAGCCGGTCGGTCCGGCGGATGGCGTCGACGTAGAGCGAGAAGGTTCCAGCGTGGGCGATGTCGATATCGTGCAGGGTGATCCACAGCAGACTGGGCGCGAACTGTCGCATGAGCCTGCGAGCAATGAACACCGAAAGCTCGTCAGGACTTTCCAGATTTCGTGCACTCGATAAAAAGTCTGAGACCGACACTTTCAGCACACCGGTCAACCGGTCCAGTTCGATGTCACGGTTTGCCGCTTCCGGCTGGTACAACGGCGATTCGTAGTTATCGTGCAGCAGCGATTCGTAGTCAGCCCGCGCGCCCACAGGCACCGCCGACGCCAGCAGGCGTTTCGGCAGTACGACATTGGCACCCAGCCCCGGTCCGTACGCAGAATGCAAGCTCTCGCCAATGCGCTCGAAGCCCATGCTCGGGGCTATCACCCAGGCATCCGATGACGGTCGCTTCAGGTCCTTGCGGAAGTACTCGAAGACCGTCGGGTGCTGCGGTGGCGCGGCAACGAAGTTGTTGAGCGTCTCATACGCGCCCGTCGCCAAGCTGGCATTGGCGACGTAGTGGCCCAGAATGCCTCGATTGACGACCTGAGTGAAGAAGGTTGCCTGTGGCAGCAACTCACCGAGGAGGTGCGGAATGTTCTGCCGGCCCTCCGGCCTGAAGGTCTCGTCGTCCCGAGCCCCTCCGCCAAAAGTGACGATGACCGCCTTCCGCGCTCGTTGCGTCTGAGCAGCTACCGAATGCGACGGCAGCAGAGCCGCAGCGAGGCATGCGCCCGTGGCTTCGCGAAGAAATTCACGACGACTTCGCGAAACCGCCGCTGACGTCGTCCATCGTCCATCGTCCATCGTCCATCGTCGATCGTCCATCGTCCATCGTCCATCGTCACGGGAGTCCAAACACAAACAGCGAGTTGCTCGCGCTGACCGCCACGTACTGCCTGCCGTTGACCGAGTAGGTCATCGGACCATTTTGTGTCGGTCCGCCCAATTGGATCTTCCAGAGCAGGGAACCGGTCCGGGCGTCGAGGGCGAAAAAGTAACCCTCGCGACCACCGGTGAACAAGACGTCTGATGCCGTCGTCAAGATGCCGGCGTCGGTCAGGTCGCTCATCTTGTATTCCCACTTCCACTTGCCGGTCTGGGGATCGAACGCTCGCACCGTGCCGAAGTTTTCCTCTTCCTTCCTCAGGTTGGGCCGCTGCGCAGCGCGCATGTTCGCGGCAATCCCTCGCCCGGGGTAGTTGGTGCTGAGCCTCCCCTGCGTATAGGTCGCACCTTCCGTGTACGGCTGATCCGTGCGGGCGAAGATGTGATGGGTGTTCTCCCAGACATTGACGTAGAAAAGCCCCGTGCGCGGACTGTAGGAAGGATTGAACCAGTTGGTGGCCCCTTGATTGCCGGGGTAGATCAAGACTCCCTCTGTCGACGGAGCTGAGTTCGGAGTGCGAATCGGCCGCCCCTTCCTGTCGAACCCGGCGTTCCAGTTCTGTTTCGCGATGGCCGTCGCTTGAAGGAACTCGCCGGTGAGCCGATCCAGCACGTAGAAAAACCCGTTGCGATTGGCCCAGAGCATGACCTTGCGCGGCTGTCCCTGCCACGAGAGATCCGCCAACACCGGAATCTGCACCGCATCCCAGTCGAATTCGTCCGCCGGCGAGAACTGGTAGTGCCATTTCAGGGTGCCGGTATCGGCATCGAGTGCGACGACCGAGTTGCTGTAGAGGTTGTCCCCGGGTCGGGTTTCGGCGTTGTAGTCGGGGCCCGGATTTCCGACACCCCAAAACGTCAGGTTGGTGTCGCGATCGTACGAGCCTGTCACCCAGATTGATGCACCGCCATGCTTCCATCCATCGCCCCAGGTCTCGTGTCCGGGCTCGCCCGGCAGCGGCACCGTGTTGAACCGCCACGCTTCTTTTCCTGTCGCGGCATGGTAGGCCACGATGAAGCCGCGAATGCCGAACTCGCCGCCTGCGGTTCCAACGATGACCTTGTCCGTGACGACGAGCGGCGCCAGCGTCATGGAGTAGCCGGCCGCTGCGTTGGCGACGAGACGGTTCCAGCGGGGACGGCCGGTCGTGGCGTCGATGGCGATGAGATGCGCGTCGACGGTGGCCAGAAAGATCGTGTCGCCGAGAATGGCCAGACCGCGCGTGATGCGTCCGCAACAGAATCGGGCATCAGCGGCGGGCGTATAGGGATAGATCCAGAATATCTTTCCGGTTGTCGCGTCCAACGCGAGCACGTCGTTGCCCTGCGTGGTGTACATGATGCCGTCGACCACGAGTGGCGTCGCCTGGTAATAATCCAGCCAACGTGCCTGGAAGACCCACTTCAATTCGAGGTCTTTCGCATTCGCCGGAGTGATCTGCGCCAGCTGGCTGTAACGCTGACTGAGATAGCTGCCCGAGTACGTGAGCCAGTTCTGCGGCTCTTTTTGCGCGTTCAGGATGCGATCGGTGGAGACCTGAGCCAACAGGAGCTGGGTGAAGAACAGGACAACAGCCAGAGAGATCGAGAGGCGGGCGCTCATTCGGCGACGACTCCTTTCAGCGTAGCCAGGTAGGAGATGACGTCGGCCAGTTCCTCGGGGGGCAGCGTCGTACGAAACGACGGCATCGGCGAGCCGGTTGCGAAGCCGTACTCGCGAAGCTCCGACTTGATGAAGCTGCGCAGCTGTTCCTTCTGATCACGCATCAGGATCTGGAAGGTATCGTGGTTGAGAAGCGTACCGGTGACGGTTGCGCCGTCACGAGTGACGACCCGATAGGATCGGTTCTCGGGCAGAATCTCGAGGTTGGGATCGAGCAACGAGGCCTGGATCTGCTCGACGGTCCGGGTCGCGCCAATGTCGGTCAGATCCGGTCCCAGGCGCGAACCGGCTCCCTGGATGCGGTGGCACGTCTGACACTTGCCCTTCCCGGCAACGATGACCGCGCCGTTGCCCTCGTTGCCTTTGGGAAGGTCCTGCGGCTTCGACTGGCCCCAGGCCGCGGTGGCGACACACGCGGCCGACAGTGCCAGTGCGAGCATTCGCATCCGATCACACTCTCAGAAATAGTATTTCAGCGCAAGCTGAACCTGCCTCTGATCGTTCGGGCCGAGACGCAGCGCCGTGATCTTACCGAAGTTGGTCGTGTTGCTGAAATCCAGCACGCCCGGCGGCGGGGGCAGGCCGGCTCCGCCGCCCGAGAAGCCCGGTACGCTGAAGTTGTGCGTGTTCGTCAGGTTGAAGATCTCGATGCGGAACTCGAATCGCTGATTGCCCCTGCCGCGGAATCCCTTGAACACGGACAAATCGAGCCGTTTGAAATCGGGACCTCGCACCTGCGTGGGATCGCCCCCCAGAGGCGAGAGATCCGTCTGCCCCACGGTTGTGGCGACGGGCGGATTGGTGAACGCCGCCGGGTTGAGCCATCCCTGGAAGCCGCGGTCTTCGCGGTACAGCGGCTGACCTGTCAGCACCGCGTTGCAGCCCTGCCCCGTCGTCGTCGCGGCGTTACACGGAATCGTGAACGGCGGACCGCTCTGATACGTGAAGATGGTGTTGACGCGCCAGCCGCTGATCAGCTGATCGACGAGGCCCGTCGCGTTGCCGCCAAGCCGGTGACCCGCACCGAACGGCAGATCGTAGCCGGCGCTGGCGCTGATGATGTGCGGCGCGTCGGAATCGCACAATCCCCAATCGGGTCCGAGCAGCCACAGCGACCGATAGCCCCCGATGTTGTTGACCAGGCCCTGCCGACCCTGAGTGCGGCACTCCGAGAAGGTGTAGTTCGCGCGCGCGGCAAAGCCCTGGGTGAACAGCTTGTCGTAGGTCATCTGCAGCGCGTTGTACTCGGCCTTGCCGAGGTTTTGAATCTGATTCATGCCGTTGAAATTGGGAAACTGCCGGAAGAGATTGGCATTCTGTCCAGGCGGCGCCATTACCTTCAGTGCGTTGTAGTTGTAGGCGCTGAAGCCGAGGTCAAAATTTCGGCTCTGGCTTCCGACATAGCCGACCGAGACCGACTGTGACGGGCTCAGTTGATGCTGAACGGTGACGTTGTATTGCGTCGTCACGGGAACCTTCCACGGGCTCGGAACGCCGCTGAGCGAAACGTTGAACGCGTTGAACTTCGTTGGATCAGAGATGTTTATCGGGGCAGGGCCCGATTCAAAGGTGCCGAGGCTGCCGTCGCCGTAAATGATGGGTGCCCCCGGCGTGTTGCTGGTAATGGTGACGCCGTACGCGTAGGGATAGACCAGCTGTGTGTGGACGAGGTTGTTGCCGCCGTTCCGCCCGGACGTACCGCTCGTCAGATAAAACAACCCCCCGCCGGCACGTACGACCCAGTTGTCTGTGAACGCGTACGACAGACCGAGGCGCGGCGCGAACATGTCCTTCTGGCTCGTCACCAGCATGTTGCTGTCGGCGCATTCGATCGGGATACGGTCGGCGGCGAGCTGCGCGAGGAACGAGGGCGAGAGACCCTGCTGGCACCGATCCGCCGCCATCACGAAGCGCGGCGTCGGCTCAACGAGGAGGTTCGCTGCCGCGCCGTCGGGTGCCGGAGCATTCCGCTGAAAGTCGTACCGCAGTCCGAGGTTCGCCGTCATCTTCGGGGAGATCTTCCAGGTGTCTTCGATGAAGCCCGACCACACCTGCCAGGCGGCGTTCGGTACCGGATCCGGAATTCTGTTCACATTGACCGAGTTCGGCCCGCCCACGAAGTTCGCTCTGCAGGGCGCGACGGCGGCCGTCATGCTGCAATTCGGCAAGCCAGTCAGCGTGCTGGCGATCGGGTTCAGCAGCATCTGGGCCATACCCGTCCCGCCGCCGGTCGTGGTAGGAACGTCGGTGAAGGCCCCGGAGTAGCCGTATCCTCCTCGCGGCGCGGCCGGCTGGAAGAATTCCGTCATCGGGCGCGAGAACTGGAAGCCCCACTTCCAGCTGTGATTGCCCTGGAGCTTGCTGAACGTCGTGCTGACCTGATACGTGTTCTGGTACTGAATACTCGGCAGGTTATTCGGGACGCCGAACTGGCCAATGCCGTCGACGGTGAACAACGGCAGCCCACCCATGTACGGGTAATTCGGATCCGGAACATTGAGGCCGAACCGCGGGGCAATGGTGGTGTCGGTGGCGTTCAGCGGAAGCCGCGAGTGACTGATCGACGAATACCCGAACCGCGTCTCGCTGACGAGCGTCGGCGAGTAAATGCGGGTCCAGCTCAACGCGCCGCTGTAGACGTCAACCGTCTGATCGCCGCCGCCGAACTGGGAGCCGTCGATGACTCCGCCGTACGGCGCCGGCACGAGCGTGGCGCTCTTGGCGATGCTGAAGCGGCCGAACATGGTGTTCGCGTTGTCGATGTACTGGTCGATACGGATGTCGCCCTGATGATTGCTGTCTTCGCTGAGAGGATTGACCGCGTAGTTCCCGGCGAGCACATCGTTCCTCGTCGCGGCGGGAAATTCCTTCAACAGCCGCAGCGCGTTCTGATTCATGCGGCTGGCAGGGATCTGGTTGTTGCCGCTCGGATCGAGCGGATCGCGAATCCACGCCGCCGCGCCGGCCGTGACGGTTCGGCCGGTGATGGGGTCGACCGCGCCCGCTGCGATCAGCCGCGTCGTTGCGGGATCGAAGATCGTCCCGAGCGGGAACGTCCGGCCGAGCCGGTCTGTGCGCGTACCGCTCTGGAGCCGGATCAGGTCCGACATGTCCGTAAAATTGCTCTGCTGCATGCGCGCCGTCGGCGTCTGCAATATCGAGGTGACCGCCTGACGGGCGATGGTGCCCTCATAGTTGGTGAAAAAGAATGTTCGCTTGTTGCCGCGCCGCAGGAACGACAGCGGACCGCCGAGCGTGAAGCCGAACTGGTTGCGGATGAACTTGCCCTTGTCCAGGCCCTGGTATTCGTCGAAGAAGTTGATAGCGTCCATTGCCGAGTTGCGGTGGAACTCGAACAGGTTGCCGCGGTAGGTTTCGCCACCTGACTTCAGGCTGGCGTTCAGCACGGCGCCGCTCGCGCGTCCCAGTTCGGCGCTGTAAGAGCTGGTCTGCACCTTGAATTCTTCGAGGGCGTCGACCGACGGACGGTAGACGTAGCCGGCGCCGTTGACGAAGTCCACGAGGTTGGAGTTGTTGTCGACGCCGTCGAGCAGGTAGTTGTTGGCGAAGCTGTTCTGGCCGTTCGCGGAGAAGCTGCCGTTGCCACCCATGCCGCGGGTGTCCTGCTGCGCCTGCACCACGCCGGCGTTCAACTGCGCGAGGAACGTGTAATTGCGGCCGTTCAACGGCAGATCGTTGATGGCCTTGGAGCCGACGACGCCGCCGAGCGACGCTTCCTGGGTCTGGAGCGGCACCGCATCGCCCGTGACGTTGACCGTCTCGGCGACGTTGCTCGGCTTCATGGTGAAGTCGACGACGTAGCGCTGCTGGATGCTGAGCGTGACGCCTTCACGTGTGACCGGGGCAAACCCCGACGCTTCGGCGACCAGCGTGTAGGTGCCGATGCGGACCGAGGGAAACTGATAGCTCCCGACGTCGTTCGTCTTGGTCTGGAACGAGACCCCCATGTCCACATGGAGCAGGGTGACTGTCGCCGCCGGCACGACGGCCCCGGTGGCGTCGTGTACCGTGCCTTGGATAGTGCCCGTGTCGACTTGTGCGACCGCGGGAGACGACAGGAGCACGGTGACCGCTACAATCAGCGCGACAGTCAGAATCGACGGAGCGGTCCTTCCAGAAGGTTTCATCACCGACTCCCTTTTCAGGCCAGGCAGCCCTTGTGTTATCGATATCGATTATCGATTTGCGGAGGATGGTGCCAGCAGGTGGCGGTTTCTGTCAAGCCCGATATTTCGCTCATCGAGACGCGGTTTCAGCTGATGAGCCACAGCGCTAGTCGTTCTCTACTTGTGGTTCGCATTCATGTCTCCGACTGATTTCCGAATCGATTCGGCCTGTTCTTTCGTGAACGTCAACAAACTCTCTGCGACGAGATCCATCTTAAGCTGACCCCAGCGATCGCTCATGATTCCCGTGGGCGAATGCGAGCCTCCCGCCAGCAGAATGTGGCCAAGCTCGTGCGCAATGACGGAGCCAAGCAACTTCCCGACATCGGTCCGATATTGTTGTGCGGCGGTCCCTATGCGATCGTAAAGCGCATAGGCGAGTCTCCCCATCCCTTCATCCGTCCCGGGCGCTGCACCCAACGCACTCGCTCCAACTCCTTCGGGCCAGGCATCTGGGTTGGAAACGATCATCACGGTCAGGACGGGGAGAGTCAGCGATGGATCGCTCCAGACGAGCCTCACACCCGCGTCGGCATAGATTCTTGCGGCTTCGACCTTCGCCCGTAGGAGCTCGACCACGCCCCCGTCAGACTGACATACGGAGTTCGATGGCACGCCCGGTACTGTGTTGACCAGAATCCTGATGGCGGGAAGCTCCGGCTGGGAGCCGAAAGCCGATGTGGTTCCCGCCCATCCGAGCGCGACCAGTCCTATTGTCACAACCTTACGCGAGGTTTCCGTCATGTCCCATTCCCCCTCGGTTAGCAAGGCGGGAACGGGGCGCTGGAACTCGCAGACCGGGCGAGATATTTCCTTTTTTACAATCAGCTACTTACGGACGGGTATCAGATGTGCCTCAAATGCTCCAGTGAGGTCACTGCCGGATCTACCCGCGTCCGGGATAGACGTGGCTGTCGGTGGCTCTGGAGTGGAGGGCGCGCATGTGATCGCCCACAGCCGCGTATCTCAGGCGCATCGGGCGGTGAAGTGATGTAATAAGCGTTCAGTGAAGCCAAAATCTGGGGCGCCGGCAGGAACACCACGCACGCGATTGCTCGTGGCGTTGCTGGCAGTAACCGTGGCCATCGCCGCCATGGTGGCCGCGCGCCGCTGGATGACGCTGCCGCAGGCGCCTCCACAGCAAAGCGTTGACGCAGAACAGCAGGCCGGCGCCGGCGGCTATGCCGACTCTGCCAGCTGCGCGATGTGCCACGACGCCATCGCACGCACGTACAGCCTGACGGGCATGGCGCGGTCGTTTGCGAAGCTACGCCCAGACACTACTCCTCCTGCTGATTTCAGCGTCCGCAACCGCCTTTACCATGATGCGTCCGATCGCCACTACACAATGGTCGAGCGCGACGGCACGTTCTATCAAAGACGCCACCAGATCGGCTTCGACGGCAGGGAAGCGAACAGCGTCGAATTCGCAGCGGACTACGTGATTGGCTCAGGCAATCACGCGCGTACGTTCCTGCACCGCAGCGCTGACGGACAGCTGCTTCAGCTCCCGGTGAGCTGGTATGCCGAGCGTGGCGGCTACTGGGCGATGAGCCCTGGCTACGACGGTCCCGCACATCTCGATTTTCGCCGGGTCATCGACGCCGGGTGCATGTCGTGCCACAACGGCTACCCGCGAGCGCCGGTTCCCGACGCCGACTCTGCTCCGAAATTCGGCGACTCGCTGCCGGAGGGCATCGACTGCCAGCGATGTCACGGGCCGGGGCAGGCGCACGTCGAAGCCGTCAAGACCGGGGCGCTCGACGCGGCCAGGCTGGCGATTGTGAATCCCGCCAGGTTCGATCGCGACCGGCAGCTCGAAACGTGCATGCAATGCCACCTCGAGCCGACGAGCACGCCGCTGCCGTTTCAGGTGCGCCGGTATGAGCAGCCGCCATTTTCCTTTTCACCCGGCAAGGCGCTCGGCGACTACTTCATCTACTTCGATCACGCGCCGGGGAGCGGGCGGGACGACAAGTTCGAAATCGCCGGCGGCGCGTATCGCCTGTCGAAGTCCGCGTGCTTTCAGCGCAGCCAGATGACATGCCAGACCTGTCACGATCCGCACGATATCCCGCGCGGCGAGGCGGCGGTGAAGCGTTACGTCGCGGTGTGCCAGGGTTGTCACGAGGGAACTCATCGCTCGGGAGTGCCGCGGGTGCAGGGTGTCGGCGCCACGCCCACGTGCCTCGACTGTCATATGCCGAAGCGGCGTACTGAAGATGCGGTGCACGTCGTCATGACCGATCACTTCATTCAGCGCCGCCGGGCGGCGGGCAATCTGCTGGCAGCGATTCAAGAGACGGACGCGCTGAGACAGGGCGATTATCGCGGCGAAGTCGCACTCTATTATCCGAAAACGCTGCCACCCACTCCGGAGAACGAGCTGTATCTCGCGCTGGCGCAGGTGCAGCAAGGCTCGAATCTGACCGCAGGCATTCAGCGGCTCGAACAGGCGATTGAAAAGCACCGGCCTGCTCGACCTGACTTCTATTACGAGCTCGCCCGCGCGTACTCGCAGGACGGCGAACCATCAAGCCGCCATCCGCTGGTCGGACGAGGCGCTGCGACGCGACGCCACGTTCGTGCCGGCGCTCAAGGAGCTGGGCGGCGGCCGCCACCGCGATCGGGGACATGGCCCGGGCCGCGCAGGCGCTGGAAAAAGCTGTCTCAATTCGTCCCGAAGACGCGACGGCGTTGGCCGATCTCGGCAACGTATACTTGCGCCAACAAAAGTAGACGACGCGCAGAAGTCGCTCGAACGTGCGCTTGCGCTCGATCCGGATCTGCCGCTGGCGAACAACACGATGGGGCTGGCGTCGCTGCGGAAGGGCCTCGACGATGCCGGCGAACGGCATCTGCGCGCGGCGATCCGCACGCAGCCCGATCTCGCCGAGGCGCACAACAACCTTGGCAATCTGCTGGCGGGCCGCAAGGCGTACGCCGAGGCCGGGCATCACTTCGAGCAGGCCATCCGCAGCGATCCGAATTATGTGGAGGCGCGCCACAGCTATGGCGTGGTCCTGGCGCTGACGCGCTCGTATCCAAAAGCGGTGACGGAGCTGCAGAAAGTGGTCAAGCTGGCGCCTGGGCTGGCTCAGGCGCACGTCGATCTCGCCGACGTGCTGGCGCGCCATGGGCCGCACCGAGGAAGCGGCGCGGGAATACGAGATCGCCGCGAAGGGCGACGATGCAGAGGCGCGGCAGGCCGCGCTCGAGGCCCTGCGCGCGATGGGCCGGTAGGGCGTCACGTGCGCGGGATTCAAATTCATGGAGTACCAGGGATTCAAATCCCTTGACAAAGCCAATATCTGTAATCGATTATCGATTGCTCAAACCGCCAATTGTCGGATTTTCGACCGCATTTACAACCAGGAGGTTGCATGTTGCACCGCCATTCGGCGTGGACTCGGGCGGCCCTGCTTTATCGTCTGCTCTCCTCGTTGCCGTTCCAGCCATGAGCCAGAGCTTCTACGGGTCTCTGGTCAGCGTCGTCAACGACGACCAGGGCGGCGTCATTCCCGGCGCGACCGTCATTCTCGTGAACACCGTCCACCAACGAACGACGCGAAGGCGTGAGCGCGGAAGATGGCGCCGTACCGCTTCCTGAATCTCGTGCCCTGGCACCTACCGGCTCGAGGTCGAGCTGACCGGGTTCCAGCGCTTCGTGCGCGAGGGGATCGAGGTCAACGTCAATCACGCAGCCTCGCATCGAGGTGAGCCTGCAGCTCGGCAACCTGTCCGAGACGATCCACGGTCGCCGGTGAGGCGCCGGTGCTGCAGACCGACAAACGCGTCGGTCGGCATTGTGATGGAGAGCAGCCGCATACGGCAGTTGTCGCTGAACGGCGGCAACGTGCTCAACCTGATTACGCTGGCGCCTTCCGTCGTGCCGCAAGGCGGCAGCGAAGGGAGCCTGACGGGCAAGAACGTGTTCGCGGCTGGCAACTACCAGATCGGCGGCGGCACGGCGAACCAGAGCGCGTCCTACTTCGACGGCGTGACGGTGCAGGATTCGGCCTACGGCAACATCGTCGTGCTGACGCCGAGCCCGGAGGCGGTCGCCGAGTTCCGCGTGCAGACCAACAACAGCAGCGCCGAGTTCGGCCGCTTCACCGGCGGCGTCGTCAACATCGCGTCGCGGTCGGGCACGAACGCCTATCACGGCAGCGCTCTTCGAACAACACCGCAACAAGGCGCTCAACTCGAACACGTTCTTCGGCGAGCGCGCCGGCCTCGACAAGCCGCCGTTCGTGCAGAACAACTTCGGCGGGTCGATGGGCGGTCCGGTGCTCAAGAACAAGCTGTTCTTCTTCGGCAGTTTCGAAGGCTACCGCAACCGCGAAGGTGTGCTGTTCCGGCGCACGGTGCCGACGGCCGCGATGAAGGCCGGTGACTTCTCCGACTATCGCGGCAGTGGTCACGACGGTCGTGCCGATCTACGATCCGTGGACGCAGTGCGGCATCAACAATCCCGGCACGGGGGTCTTCAACGGCGTCTGCGGCGCGCCCGGCGTACCCAATCGCCAGCAATTTCCCGGCAACATCATCCCGGCGAACCGCATCAGTCCGATTGCGAAGAAGTTCCTGGACTTCCCGATCTACGCCGAACCGACGGTGGCCGGCCGCTGGACCACGAACAACTTCGAGAAGCAACTCCTCGATCGGCGGCGACAACGACCAGGTCAACGTTCGCGCCGACTACAACATGAGCCAGAACAACCGCATCATCGGCCGGTACACGCGATTCGACTCGACCAACCTTCCGGTGGACGTGTACGGCAACGGCCAGACCAACGGCGATCCGTACTCGCCCGAGCACTTCATCACGACGCAGGTGATGGTGGCCGACACGTACACCTTCAACTCGTCGACGGTGCTGGACGTGCGGTTCGGGATGATGCGGTGGGACTACGATCGCACCCCGGGCAACCTGGGGACGGACCTGGTGTCGACGTTCGGTCTTCCCGTGACGCCTTACGGCCAGATTCCCGAACGCAGCGACGGAGTCCCGCCAACCCTTCCAAACATCGGGGCCGGCTCGAACCAGGTCATCGGCACCGGTCTCATCTACGCGGACGACTATACGTATTCGTTCACGCCGACGCTGACCAAGATCATGGGCGCTCACACGCTGAAGGCGGGCGCGAACATCCTGAACGGCGAGGTCAACTACTTTCAGAACAACAACGTGGGCGGCACGTTCACGTTCGCCAACAACGCCGACGGCGCTCGACGGCACGAATCCCGGGCGCAACGGGCGATCCGTTCGCGTCGTTTCTGATCGGTCAGCCCACAGGCGGGACGTACCAGTCATCGAATTTCAACTACGGCCGCTCCACGGTACCAGGCGTACTTTGTCGAGGATTCGTGGCAGATGAACTCCCGGCTGACCGTGAACCTCGGATTGCGCCTGGAGAAGCCGGGTGCGTACTTCGAGACGGAAGACCGCCTCGTGACCTTCAACCCCGACCTGGTCAACCCGCTTCTGGCGGGGCGGACGAACCCGGAAACGGGAAAGCCGTACCTCGGTGCGTTCGAGTTGGTGGCGAGCGACGGGCAACCGGAGCGCACGCTGAGGAAGAATCCCCTGCAGTTTGCGCCGCGTGTCGGCGTGGCGTATCGCCTTACGGACAACACGGTCCTGCGCGCCGGTGGCGGGACGTTCTACGTGCCCTCGACCGCACGATTTCCAGATGGGCCGACGGGCAACCCCGTGAACCAACCGAACCAATAACATCGCGACCAGCGTCGACAACAACCGCACCTTCTTCACCGACCTGAGCAATCCGTTCCCGACCGGCGTCGATAACTATCCGGGACGCGACCCCAGTTTCCAGCAGGTGCTGCTCGGAGGCACCGGCAACCAGTTCTACCGCGATGAGGAGGGCTATCCGGGCCGGACGCAGCAGTTCAACGTGGCCTTGCAGCATCAGTTCGCGAATCAACTTGTCGGTCGAGGTCGCGTACATAGGCCTGCGCGGCAGCCATCTCCCCGCCACCCTGAACATGAATCAGCTGGGGCTGGATCACATCAATCGCGCGGCGAACGACACGACCGTGTGCAGCTTGACGGGAAACGTGATCATTCCGCAGGGGCAGCCCGGCTACACCTCGACGCAGCGCGACACCTGCTACGGCGCCTATCTGCGGCAGACGGTGCCGAATCCGTTCCTGGGGATCGTTCGCGAGGGCGCGCTGTCCACGGCTACCGTTCAGCGCAACCTCCTTCTGAATCAGTTCCCGCAGTACACATCGGCGAACCGAGCCGGGATATTTCGGCGAAAGCAGCTACAACGCCCTGCAGCTGCGGGCGGACAAGCGCTTCGGCGCCGGCAGCGTTATCAGCGCGAACTACACGTTCTCCAGGAATTACGGCAATGTGGAGACGGTGACCGGCTGGCTCGAATCGGGGGCCGGGAACCCGGCCGCCGGCTACCAGACCAACGATCTGGAGAACGAATTCGCCCTGAGCAGCTTCGATGTCCCGCACAGGTTCGTCTTCAACTACGTGGTGGACCTGCCGTTCGGCGCAGGCCGCCGGTTCGGAGGAGGGGCGACCGGTATCAGCAGACACGCTCATCAGCGGGTGGACGCTGAGCGGCTTCACCACGTTGCAGGCAGGATATCCTCTCGCATTTACGGCAACCCCTAATTTGATCGGCTCGGGTTACGGATTGCGCCCGAACGTCGATCCGAACTGCGACAAGCAGGTCTCCGGCTCGGCAGTGGATCGCCTGAATCGCTGGTTCAACACCAGCTGTTTCAGCGTGCCCAACGCGGCGTTCGTCGCCGGCGATGCCTCCACCGATCGCATCGGTGCGGTGGGACCTTGGCAACGCGGAGCGGACCGATCCCGACCTGCGCGCGCACGGTGTCAACAACTGGAACATGGCCGTCTCGAAGACGACGCGCATCGGCGACAAAGTGAACCTGATGCTTCGTATCGAAGCGTTCAACCTGTTCAATCGCGTGCAGTTCGGCCCGCCGAACACGCAGGCGTCGACGGCGGCCACCAGCATTTTCGGCCAGGTCACCTCACAGGCCAACCAGCCTCGGTTGATGCAGCTGGCGTTCCGGTTGACGTTCTGAACTAGCTCGTAGCTCGTAGCCAGTAGCTGGTAGCCTTCGCTACCGGCTACCGGCTACCGGCTGACGTGCATCTTCCAGAATCATCGCACTCCCTTTCTCGGCAATCATGTAGACCGGCGCCTGGGTGTTTCCCGACGTAATCCTCGGCATGATCGATGCGTCGACGACTCTCAGGTCTTCGACGCCCCTCACGCGAAGCCGGTCGTCGACGACCGCCATCGGATCGTTGCCCATCTTGCACGTGCCGACTGGATGGAAGATGGTCGTACCCAGCTCGCCTGCCCCGCGCACCAGCTGTTCGTCGGTGTCGTAGCCAGGTCCCGGACGAAACTCGTCCGGCTCGAATCGCGCGAGCGCTCTGGCGGCCATGATGCGGCGCGTAAATCGCATCGCATCGACCGCAATCGCGCGATCTTCCGGCGCGCGAAGGTAATTCAGCTTGATCTCGGGATAGGCCGCCGGATCCGGCGACACGATGCGCACCCATCCGCGCGACAGAGGGCGGAGATTGCATACGCTCGGCGTGATCGCGGGGAACGTGTGGAGCGGATCGCCGAACTTATCGAGCGAGAGCGGCTGGACGTGCCACTCGATATTGGCCGTCCCTTGTGTAGCATCGCTCCGGGCGAACGCGCCCAGTTGAGAGGGCGGCATCGTGAGCGGGCCGGTCTTGAATAGCATGTACTCAGCCGCCATCGCGATTTTTCCGAACACGGTGTTCACACGATCGTTGAGCGTTACCGTGTTTTTCACTTTGTATTGCATCCGGATCTGAAGGTGATCCTGCAGGTTCTCGCCGACGCCCGCCAGATGGCGAACCGGTTCGATGCCACGCGCCGAGAGCATGGCGGCCGGGCCGACACCGGAGAGCTGCAGCAGTTGGGGCGATCCGATGCTGCCCGCCGCCAGGATTGTTTCTTTTCGCGCCTCGGCGAACGTGCGGCCGTCGCGCTCGTGCACGAACTCCACTCCCTCGCTCCGCGGCATACCGTTGCGGCGGCCGATCCGCATTCGTTCGACGAGCGCCTTGGTGATGACCGTGAGGTTCGGCCGAGACAGCACAGGCCGCAGAAACGCCTTCGTCGCGCTCCATCGAACCCCGCGACGCTGATTCATCTGAAAGTAGGCGCTGCCGAAGTTGTCGCCGCGGTTGAACTCCCGGATCTTCGGGATGCCGCATTCTTCGGCCGCGTCGCGCCATGCCTCGAGGATTTCCCAGCGCACCCGCCCCTCTTCGACGCGCAACTCGCCCCCGACGCCGTGCATCTCGTCGGCGCCGTGCTGATAGTCCTCTACCTTGCGGAAGAGCGGCAGTACCTCATCCCATGACCAGCCGGCATTGCCCAGCGAGGCCCAGTAGTCATAGTCAAGCTTCTGGCCTCGCATGTAGATCATCGCGTTGATCGACGAGCATCCGCCCAGAACCCGGCCGCGGGCGTAGTGAATCGATCGTCCTGCAAGATGCTCGTCGGGTTGTGTCTTGTAACACCAGTCGGTGCGAGGATTTGCGATCGTGTAGAGGTAACCGACCGGAATGTTGATCCAGAACCAGTCGTCCTGCCCGCCGGCCTCGAGCAGCAGCACCGAGGTTTTCGGATCGGCTGACAGCCTGTTGGCGAGCACACAGCCGGCGCTGCCGGCGCCTACTATGACGTAGTCGAACGTGAGCATGCTTAGCCGGTAGCTGGTAGCTTGTAGCCTGTAGCAGCTGGTAGCTACCGGCCAGCTACCAGCTACGAGCGGTAATAATATACTTGACTGACCGCCACCAATCCCGGTAGCGTGTCAGGCGCGATGTTACCGCTAGGTATCTTATTACCCGGAACAGGATTACGTGTTCCTGGGTTTACAGAGAAGTCAGGGGGCCTGTGTGTATCTAGCGTATCTAGATGATTCAGGCTCAGACCGAAGGAATCCGGTTTTGATTTTTGGCGGGATTCTGATTGACCACCGAAATTTTCGCGACCTAAAGGGCGCTGTCGGATTGGCCGTCCACGACATTCTCCCGGCAGACAAGGCCGACACATTTCTGGAGTTCCACGCGAGCGATCTCTTTCTGGGCACGCGTGATTTCGAGGGCATCCCGGAAGAAGACCGCTTAAATGCGTTCCGACGCCTCATAAGAATACCGACGAATCTCGATGCCCCCTATTTCTACTGTGCCGTAGATAAAAAGGCTGTGACGAATAGCGCCTTTGGGTCGGCCCATCCCACAGACGTGGGCTTTCGAATGTGCGCACTAGCTATTGATGATTGGGTACGAAACGAGCTTGATAAAAAGGCGAAGACGCTGAGCGTGGCGAACGACAGTATTCGTCTCGCGATGCTGGAAGTGCCGCTTTCTCTCCTCATACTTGATGACTGCGACAAAAACATTAAAGGGGTATTAAAAGACAGCTTTAGAGCACTACGCCAACAGACACGAGAATCGACCGGTGCGTGGTCACAGACGGGCAGACTCTTTCATCTACACGACGACATGTATTTCGGTGATTCGGTTGATTCTGTGGGTATCCAGGTTGCTGATGCCTGTAATTACGTCATGCTCCGCTATTTTCGAGACAAGACTGTGGATGAGTTCTACAACATCCTAGTAGGCCAGTTGGTCTGCGCACGGCCAGAGCCAGAGTGGAGCAATAGTCATTTCGTGTTTCATGCTCACGACTGACGAGGGCCGCGAACCTTTCGCCGCTTATGTCTGGTCTTGGGTTTTGGAGCGGACAAGACACGCCGAAGTCCTTCGGTGAATCTGTCCATTGTGCCAGCATGGTTATCTGCTGGCACGTCTTTAGTGCTCGTGGCGTTTTTGCGTGGGGATGTCATGAGGGGTAACGACCTCGAATTGCAGCGTAAACGAGTGCTTCTCCCGTTCAGCGCGCCATATTTTCAGTGCTGCGGCGATGGTTTCTGGAGGTGAGAATTTGCCCGAAAATGGTTGCCCCTCCCACCATGTTTCACGACACACAGGGCAGTCACTAGGAATACGGATTGTTTCATCAAGTTGGAGACTAAGAGAACAGCGGCATTTTTTGCAGACGATCCGCATGGCTCGCAGATCGGCCGGTTCGAAAAGCGTGACGTGCTCGGCTGTCATCGTCGTCTCTGACCTCGACGCATTTGTGGTTGGGCTAACTTAGCACGTTTGCGGCAACTCCGAGCCGGTGAGCGCCTTGTAGGTGAGACGCTGATTAATGATACCCACAAGCGCCAGCATGAAGCGTCCAGCGTCGTTGCAGGCGCGCTCGTTGAACCGGAAGGCTTGCTCATCAAGGTAGCGGAACAAATGGAATGGTTCAACACTCACATAGGTGCCCTTAATGGCTCGCTTCAAGAGGCTCCAGAAGTTTTCGCAGCCGTTGGTGTGGACGTTCCCATCCACGTAGGCTTCGGCATGGTCGATAACATTGTGGGTGTAGTCGCGATCAAGGCCCTGATACGAGAAGTGGTTATCAGTGTGGATGGTGGCGCCAGCTTCGACACCGGCGCGAACGACGGGTTGCAAATGGCCCTTCTTGCGGCCAGTCACGACGGCGGTGCGAATCTGGCTGACACCGTCCTTCCCGTGGCGGTTGAGCAAGCCCATAACGGCGACTTTGCCAGCCATCGACCGGCCTTGCGAAATGCCCATGCGCTTCCGTTTGGCAATGTGCATGTTGCGAGCCTTGCCGCCGATGTAGGTTTCGTCCACTTCGATATCGCCCCGCATCTTCCCGCCGCCCTCAACTTGCTGCAACGCGAGGCGCAGCCGGTGCAACATGAACCACGCGGACTTTTGGGTGATGCCGAGGGCTCGGCCGAGTTCGTAGCTACTGATGCCGTTCTTGCAGTTGGTAAGCAGCCAGAGCGCGGGCAGCCACTTTTCGAGCGGCAGCGGCGAATCCTCAAACACAGTTCCGACCTTGAGCGAGAACTTGGCGCAGGGGTGTCCTTCGTAGCACTTCCACACGCGGGCGCTCGCCAGATAGCTGACGTGGGACGACCCGCAGCGTGGGCACTTCACGACGCCGTCCGGCCAGCGCACAGCGACCAAAGCCTCGTGGCAGTTCCGGTAGTCGGAAAAGTGGAGAATTGCTTGTTGGAGAGTGCGCGGTTCAGCCATGCGTAAATCATGGCAGAAATCACGTGGTCAGTCAAGTATATTATTACCGCTACGAGCTACCGGCTACAAGCTAGGGAAGCGCCAGCGCCACCAGTTCAGCGGGGAAGTTCTGCGCGCCCACCGCCACGACGATGAACTGCTTACCGTTGACCATGTAAGTCATCGGATTGCCACATGTGTTGGCCGGCAGTTGCAGTTCGTGCACCACAGCGCCCGTCGCCTTGTCGTATGCGTAGAACATCGGACCGCCGCCGCCGCCGCCGCGGAACAACCCACAGCCCTGTCCAGCGAACGCAAGCGTCTTGGTGACGACGATGCCGCCTTCATCCGCGCGGCCGGTCTTCGGAATCGTCAGACCCTTCAGCGCCGGGTGCGTCTTGATCCAGTCGTAGGTGTCGCCATTCGCAACCTGCCACACGATGTCGCCGGAGTTCATGTTGTACGCGGTAATTCTTCCGTAGGGCGGT
The DNA here is from genome assembly GCA_963761975.1 of Vicinamibacterales bacterium. Classification (GTDB taxonomy): domain Bacteria; phylum Acidobacteriota; class Vicinamibacteria; order Vicinamibacterales; family JAMQPK01; genus JAMQPK01. The sequence goes on along the minus strand of CAVXIR010000004.1, from coordinate 1,195,150 downwards.
TTGATTAACGGCAGTCCCTGCGGACCCATGCCCCACGGACCGCGGCTGGCGCCTGGGCCGACGACCACCGGGCCGCCACGTCCGCGTCCGCCGCCACCGCCGCCCGCCTCTGGATCCACGGGCGCGCCGCCGCCCCGCGGACCGGCCGCCGTGTCGCCCCGCCCACCGGCCGGTGGGGCACCGCGGCCGGCAGCTGGCGCGCCACGTCCGCCGCCGCCACCGCCACCACCACCGATGAAGTTCATGTCTGACCGCTCGCCACCCGGCTGCAACGCGTTGGTCGACATGTTGGTCACCGATGGGACATACAGCATGTTCGTTTCAGGATCCCATGCGGCCCCCTGCCACAGCGCCGACCCCTGCGCCGCCGGAATCTGCAGCGTGCCTCGCAGCCCGTCGGTGCCTGCCACGATTGGAGGCGTGTAGAGCGGGCCGATCTTGTAGTCCTTGATCATCGCGCGAGCTTCGGCATTCAGCTCGGGAGTGAAATCGATGAGATCCGCCTCAGACACCCCCTGGCGATCGTACGGCGCTGGTTTGGTCGGGTGCGGCTGCGTCGGCGAATACCACTCGCCGGGTACCGTGCCCGCTTCCACTTTGCGCTCTTCGATCGGCCAGACAGGCGTTCCATTCACACGGTCGAAAACGAACAGGTAGCTCCACTTCGTGACCTGCGCAACAGCCCGGATCGGCTTGCCGTTCACCGTGATGTTGATCAGCGTCGGCGGCGACGCCAGGTCGTAATCCCAGATGTCGTGATGCACGAGCTGCTGGTGCCACACGCGCTTTCCGGTCCGCGCATCGACACAGACGAGACTGCCTGCAAACAGATTGTTTCCAGGACGATGACCGCCGTAATAGTCGCCGGTTGCCGATTCCACCGGCAGATACACGTAGCCGAGCTCTTCGTCGGCAGAGAACGGCGACCAGACGGTGGTGTTCCCGGTGTAGGCCCACGAGTCGTTCAGCCAGGTGTCGTTGCCGAATTCTCCTGGTTGCGGAATCGTGTGAAAGGTCCACAGCCGCTTGCCGGTCCGTACGTCGAAGCCGCGAATGTAGCCCTTCGTGTTTTCCTTCGATCGGGGCGCCGTCCCTCCGACCATCGCGGCGCCGATCACGATGACGTTCCTGACGACGACGGCCGGCGACGTCGAGCTGATGACGCCGTCCCCTGGCGGAGGCTGATCGAAATCCTGATACAGATCGATGACGCCGTTCTTGCCGAATGCGGGATCGGGGAGGCCGGTCTTGGCATCGAGCGACACCAGTTGATAGCCACGTGTGATCAGGATGATTCGCGACTGCTTGCCGTCGGTCCAGTGCGCGACACCGCGCGACACGCTGCGGGGCGCGCGATCGCCGCGCTGGCCCTCGTCGAATCTGTAGCTCCACAGTGTCTCGCCCGTCGCGCCGTCAATCGCGACGACGTTCGGACGGAAACCGGCGGTCGCGTAGAGCACGCCGCCGACCATCAGCGGCGTCCCTTCCATGTTGTTCTGCGGCCGCGGGCCGTAGTTCTCGGACTTCCATCGCCAGGCGATGCGCAGGTTCTTCACGTTGTCGCGGTTGATTTGATCGAGCGGAGAGTACTTGGTGTTTCCGAGGTCGCCGCCCCAGTGCGGCCATTCACCGTTGGTGACGCCTCTCTGCGCGAACATCAGCGCAGACATGGCGACCGAGACTACGACGAGCGACAACGTCAAAGATCGCATGCGCATGAGATTCTCCCAATCCGCCAATTCTGCGAATCTACCAATTCAGGATCATTTCACTGTATAGCCTTGCCACAACCACGTCAGCGCATCGGGCAGCGTCTGGTTCACCACGTTTGCGTCGGTGTGCCGTGCGCCTTCTGCGTAAACGAACTTGTGCGGGTAGCCCTTCGCCTTCAGCACCTGGGACATGCGTTGATTGGCCAGCACCCAGTTGCCGTGAGTCGACTCCTCACGTGTCGCGCCGTTGTCCAGCTCGCTGACGTGGAACCAGATGCGGAGGGGCTTCCGTTCGGTGTTCGGAATCAGCGTCGAGTGGTACTCCCACGCGCCAAACGGATATTCGGGATTCGACCCTCTCGCCTGATCGACGAATGTGCCCGAGTAGCTCAGCACTCTCCGATACAGCTCGGGATGAAACCACGCCATCGTCAGGGCGCACGCGGCTCCCGAGCTGCCGCCCATCGTCGCGCGCCCTTCCGGATCTTTCGTGAACCGCACCTTGTAATCGCGCTCGATCTTGGGCAGGACTTCGGTCTCGATGAACGTCGAGTATTTATCCGACACCGTGTCGTACTCGAGCCCGCGTTGGCTGCCGGGGCCGTCCCCGCCGCCGTGTTGCACGAGCACGGCAAGCATGACCGGCACCTTCTTCTGATGGATCAGATTGTCGAGCGCCGTCGGCACCGAATAGTGGTACTTCGGGTTGTAGCCGTCCTGCACGACGATGAAGGGGGCGGGGGTGCCGGGGACGTACTGCGCGGGAATGTAGATGGCGACAGGCCGCTCGTACGGCACGACCTCGCCGGGCTTCTCACGCGAAATCCCCTTGTAGATCTTGCTGTCGCCCGACTTCATGATGAACCGATGAATGGTACCGCGCGGCGCAGCGGGGTTCGGGATAAGGTCGGGCGAATTCGAGAACGGCGGCCGCAGCGTGACGTCGCTGTCGTCGAGCATGTTCGGGCGTGGTGGGCCGTCGCCCCGCCCGCGCTGCGCCTCTGACGGGACCTGGGCGCCCACGATGATCAGCACGGCCACGCAGGCGGCGTACAGAGACTTTGTCATAGCGTCCTCTTTATTGAGCCTCAACGCTCATTCCTTACTTCACTGTAAGCACGGTCTGCGCGGTCTGCACGCCGTCTTCGTCCTTGTTTGCGCGCTCCCGGGCTTCGATCCGCAACAGATACCGGCCTGGCGCGATGTCCTTGAGCGGGATGCGGCCAGTGTAGCCGAAGCTCGTCCATCCCGTCGCCCCATCCCCGTTTGTGAGCACATCGCGCGAGACGAAGGCGTCGCGGCCGTCTTCAGATATCAGCCGGGCGGCCACATCGATACGGCGCGGCTGCCGGGACGAGGAGTTGTCGTAGATTTCCGACAACCACGTGAGCGTATCGGACTGCGCAAATTCGCGCTGCGTCGTTGCGGGAGCGCCGAGCAGTTTTTCCGCCACCGTATCGCGCTGGGGCGTGAACACCGCCTGGGCCGCGGCCGACGACACGAGCACTCCGCTCATCATCAGGGGCTTGTCGCTGAATGCCGGAACGGTGAGGTCAGTGAAGACGGTGCCGGCTTTGCCGGTCAAAGGGTCGCGCGCACCGATCCGGAGCTGATACCGGCCCGGCGCAAGCGGCGTCCGCGAATTCAGCCGTACGCCGAGCGCTTTCATCTTTTGATATGTTTCGGGCCTGACGGCGAGATTCAACGCGGCCCGTGTGCCGCGCTGCGGCCTTCCGTCATCATTCAACGCGAAGTACGACACCTCGATGTTGTCAGCGAGGAGACCGTTCGGTTGCGGCGCGAACTCGAGCTGCCGGCCGTCGAGCTCGACTGTAATCGCGACGTCGGCCTGTTTGGATGCACCTCTGAACGCGACGGCCTGCACGGCGAGTGTCAGCCCCGACTGTTGCACGGCGCCGTTGATCGCCGCGCGGAGCTCGGTCGACATGTCGTTCTCGCCACCGGCGCGCCTGTCGCGCGCCCACCGGTTGAGCGCCTCCATGCGGCGCTCTTCGCGGGTCGTGCCGCTCGACGAGGGATACCCGCGGCGGGCGGCTGCCGTGAGGCCAGGCCTTTTGACCCTCACCTCGATGCGATGGAAGCGTCCGTCGCGCGGATGCGCGGGCGGCGCATAGCCAAGCAGGTAGTACCGGCTGTTTGCGTCGATGATGCGCGTGAAGGCCTCAGCGAACGAGTTGGTGTCGACCGCGGCAAAGCCGCCGGTGCCGTCGGCCAACGTGCGCAGGCTGTCCTGGGTGAGCCGCATCTCGCTGAGCAGCGCCTGCGTGCCGCTGAAAGGCGTGCCGGCGGGTCTGGTCGGGTCGGTTCCGGCGTAGTCTGGCCCGCCGGCGCGGCCCGACTCGACGAAGTCGGTCGTCATCCCAATGAGCCCGCGCGGGTCGAGGGCGTACACGTTGACGTTGGCGCGAGCCGCGGCGTTGACGGCGTCGCGCGTCGCCCGCAGAATCTCGCTTCCGCTCTGCGAGCTGAACGCTTCGGCCATCGGGTAATCGATACCTTCGCTGAACCACAAGAGCGCTTTCCTGCGCCCGCGAACGCCCTCGAGATACTCCGACAGACTTTCGATGGTATTGAGGACGCCGACCGCGCGCTGGCCCCGCTCGAGGTTGCTCGGATCGAACGACTGGTTTCGTGTGATCGGGTTGACGACGGTCGTCGTCTGCTGCGGATCGTTGTCCTTCGGCACCGCGTCGTTGAGGCCGACCAGCAGCTGGTTGTTGTAGTAGTCGTCGATGCGCTGGACCTCGGCGGATTGCAGCCGCTGGCCGAAGAAGCTGTCGATGGCGCGCAGCAGAAGCGCCGGATCGTTCGTGAATTCCTGTGCGGCATCCTTGCGTCCGCTCGTGACCACCACCGACGCGAGATCGCGGGGACCGAAATGCTGTTGGATGAAATCGCGGGCGTGGCGTCGAACGATGCCGGTCCGAAGCGGTGCCACATTCAGATCGTCGAGCACGATGATGTAGACACGCCCCGATTCGACATCGCGGTTCGAGCGGACATCGTTCGGCACGGGCCGGCCGCCGAAGGCAAAGGACTCTCGCCTCTGCCCTGGAAGCTCGATATAGGAGAAGGTTTGAATCGCCTGCGGCTTGCCGTCCTCGAACACTTCGAAGTCTTCGGCGGCAAGACCGGTGACGAAGTTGCCCTGGGCGTCCTTGACCGTGACGTCGACGTCGACGACGTTGACGCTGACTTTGAAGGTGGGTTGCTGGGTAAAAGTTGGCGCGACCAGGCAGGCTGCGATGAGCAGCGCGATGCCAGGGCGGCACAACGGGTTGTCTTCTCTCATCCTGAACACACCGCTACTCTTGGCGCGCTGGCGCGCGAACGGAGTCTGAATGAGCTTATTGTCTACTGGGTTGGTCGGGAGCACAACAGGGCCAGGCCTATTTGCTGTCTGAAGTGCGCCAGTTCACCGTCACCGCGATGGGTGAAGGCGTCTCCGTAGTGCCACCTCCTCTCGTGTTGATCAGGAATCGTCCATCGGGCATGACGTCGTAAGGAGCAAAGCTGACAGCTTGCGTTTGAAACAACTCGACGGGCAATCCCGGTTCGAACTGTGGACGCAGTTTCACAGGCACCGTCATCAGCTTCCCATCAGGTGCGAGATAGAACAACTCATTGCCGTTGGCGCTCCATCGGGGCTTATCACCACCGGCATTGGAGATTTGCCACTTGCCTACCGCTGCCGCCGGCGGACGGTCTGGCGCGAACCCCTGCACGTAGACGTCCCGCCGGCCGGACTCATCCGAGCTGTAGGCCACCCATCGTCCATCTGGTGAAAATTGAGCGAACGTTTCATCTGCGGCGGTGACGAGAAATGGGATCGGCTTGCGAGTACCGGTCGTGAAGATTATCCAGAGGTCCTGACGTCGGGTGGGATGGTGCGAGTCATAGATGAGAAAGCGCCCGTCATACGAGAAATGATTGGGGTGTTTTTGTTCGTCCGACTCTACCCAGAGTTCTGGGGGGCTTGCTCCATTGACCGATGCAACGTAGATGTCGCCGAGTGCCTGGTTGGCTGAGTAGCTGAACGCCACTTGTCCAGCCGAAGAGACAGCCGACGCCATTTGTGGAGCATCTCCCGGAACGAGGCGGCTGAGAATGGCACGCGCCACCGACCCGGCCCAGATGTACGCAGTTTGTCCGGATACTGCCACATCGACGCTCATGAATCGGCCATCGGGGGACACCATGACATTCCGATAGTCAGCCGTTGGTCCAATCTGCCCGACAACCTTACCAGCGCGATCATGGAAGAGCAGCCGTGCGTCCTGTGTGAACGCAGGGCCGCGACGAAATGCAAGCAGACCATTGGCCGAGAGTGAGTATGCCGGCGAACCAGCCGCCGTCACATCGTTGGCGACTGGTACGGATTCGCCAATCAATGTCAGCTTCTGAGTGTCGAACGACTGCGACATCAGCGATCCGTTCCGGGCGAACAAGAGTGTACCGATGTGAGATCCAGCGCCCGCGACAAATACGGGAGGCGCATTGATAGCAAGTCTCCTTGTGCTGTCCTGGTCTTTGGGCGGCAGACGGATATCTCCAATGTAAATCCCGGCCCTTGTGGCGTCCGGAGATTCCCAGAAGTAGAGGAACCGATATCCATCCGGGAGAAACGACGGATAGCTGTGATACTCGCGAGCGACGTCGTCGGGTATCAAGGTAACGGCGATCGGCGTGCCCCCACTCTGCGGGACCTGCCAGATTGAGCCGCCGCGGGAAAAAATGATGTTGCCTGCTGAATGCCAGGCGCCTCCCCGGAACGCCTGCGTCCCAAGCAGCGCGTTGGGACCTCTTTGAGCGAGCAGCTGTGCCGAAGCTCCAGACGTCTCGATTTTGGTCAGTTCACCGCGAGATGCCACGACAATGAACCGGCTGTCTGACGACCAGAACAGGCCGGTTATGGGCGAAGGAGCATTCAAAGCTCGCGTGTCGACACTGTCGAGCGATCGAACCCAGAGCCGCATGTTGCCGCTTGATTCGCGGGTCACAAAACCGATGTGACTGCCGTCTGGAGACACGCTGAAGCTGCTGATGGCGCTCTCTGGCGGCGGGGCGATTTCGAAGCTGACTTGTTGAAGGGCGGCCGTACTATTGCGCATTGTGAACACGGATATGGCTGCAAGGACTGCTGCCACGACCGTGGTCAACGCTGCGGCAACGACGCCGTAACGGTTGCGCGCTTTCACTGGTGCAGGAGATTCCTGCAGTTCCCACACATCCGCGATGTCTCGCAGACGGCGGTTCCGGTCCTTCCGCAGGCAAGCAATCAGCAGCCGTCGGACTTCAATCGGCACGAGTGTGCAATCAGGTTCGTCCTTGATGATCGCAGCGAGCACGTCCGTCACGTCATCACCGCCGAAGGCGCGCTTCGCGGTCAGCATCTCGAAGAACACGCATCCGAATGCCCAGATGTCGGTTCGCTTGTCGACCGGCTTGCCACGCGTCTGCTCGGGGCTCATGTACGCGGCGGTGCCGAGGATGACTCCTCCCAGAGTCACGGCAGGCGAGGTGATCGTTGGCGATTGAGACAACGCACTGACGGATGCAAAGGTCTGTCCTTGGGCCGATGGTTCCAACGCCTTCGCCAGACCAAAATCGAGGACTTTAACTCTGCCATCTGCCGTGAGCTTGATGTTCGCCGGCTTCAAGTCCCGGTGAATGATGCCCTGTTCGTGCGCTGCTTCGAGCGCCTCCGTAATCTGGCGCGCGATCGGAAGTGCTTCGTCGAGCGGAATCGGTCCTTGTGCGATGCGATCGGCAAGCGTCGGGCCATCAACCAACTCGAGAACGAGCGCCCGATCTTCGATGCCATGAATCTGTGCGATGTTCGGGTGATTGAGCGTGGCCAGCAGCTCGGCTTCCCTCTGAAACCGCGCGAGACGCTCGGCATCGTTTGCAAACGCATCCGGCAGAATCTTGATCGCCACGTCGCGCTTCAAGCGCGTATCGCGTGCGCGATAGACCTCACCCATTCCGCCGCTTCCGATTAGCGCGACGACTTCATACGGCCCCAGACGAGCGCCAGGCGCCAAGGTCATAAGTGACAGGAACGAGCCGGATTATAAGCGCTGTCTTGCGTACAACGGGACGTGTTTGTACAGCTCGGTCCGGACCGAGCTGACTGCCGGATTCTGTAGGTCGTCCGGGTTTCCCGCGCGAACAACGGCCGCGGCCGACGCTGAAATTGCTGCTCGGCTTCGTACGCATTATGTGTACGGCAACGCAATTCCAGATTCTCGCTAGTCGTTGCGCCGCCTTTGGCGTAAGGCACGATGTGGTGGAACTCGAGGAAGCCAGTTTCGCAGCAGCGTCCCCGATCCCCATGAAACGCGCACTGGCCGTCATCGCGGCGCCACACTTCACGTCTGACTTGGGCAGGCACGTATCGTGAGCGTCGCTTCGTCTCGCGCCCGGTTCGCGGACGATCCGCGGCCGCGAACTTGGTCTTCGACAGGTCGGCGATCAGCAGCGTTAACGCGCGATCGAAAATCGCCGCGGGATCGCCATCCGGAATCGTGTGCCGCAGCAGATCCTGCGCTTGGCGAAGCTTGTCGTATGTGTCACGACTGACTGTAAACTGCACCTTGAAACGTTCCGGCGCGAGCGGCTTGATCTCGGGCGGTCGCAGTCGCACGAGCGGAGCAGTGGCAGCCGCCGATTTCGAGGCTCGACCGCCCGGTTGCGGCTCTTCGGCGGTGTCAACTGCGAGTCCAAATTGAGAAGCAACGACTGTCCCCGGTGCTGGCAGTTTGCGCACGACGGTCGCGGCATCAGGTTGGGGTCGCACGCGCGCAAGCAACTGTTCCACCTCGCGCTTGCTCTTGTGCTGCGCAGCGTCGAGAGCTCGCCGTGATTTACGGGCGTCAGATGCGGCGCGAGCAGGCTGATAGCTGTGAGATGGAGCGTGCCATCAGACAGTCGATCGAGGATCGTAGGAAAACGTCGAGCCGCCCGTGCCGCTTCGATACGCAGATACGCCGCATGCTCCGAGAAATGGAGAACCTGCACACAGTATGTGAAGAGCGACGAGCAACTCTGCTGTGCGTAGAGCTTCCGCGCGTCGACCTCCATCAACAGCGCGACCAGTCGAGCCGACGCTCGGCGTTCCTGCGCACACACTTGTTTGAGCTGTGACAACAGATCGCCGTCTGAGAGTGACGAGGCGTGTTCGGTCATGCTTCTCCTATACCACGCCAATTCTTGAGGGCCGCGCAGACCTCACGGCGTGCGATCTCGCACCGGATCAGCTCTCGCGGGCGCCGCCGTGATTCTCGCTGTCTCGCGTCAACGTCGTCGTGTTGCAGCAGTGATATTCCGCCTCACATGCGGCTGACACGCGACTCGCGGTCAAAAGCTGTCAAGTCTTTTCTCGCGTGCAGACCGCAAACAGCGGCGACAGGTCAGACTCGGCGTGAGTCGGGCCACCGATCAACGGTTACAAATGGGGCAACACCCGCGCAGCCGCCCGCGACACGTTTCCTGCTGTCGCGCGTGTATTGACCTCGTAAGCTCGCGGCGCGGCTCTCAAACTCGGTCCGGACCGAGTCCGCCACGAACACGATGCGGGCGCCGGCGGAGATCCTATGGGCAATGCTGTCGCCGCGGCTGAGTCGGCGCAGTCGCAATCTAAACGATTGGCGTCCGCTGCGCGAATCTCCGGATCTACTTGAAGAGCTCTTCGCGAAAGAGCACGCGCGAAGTGGCCTTCGACGAGGGCCTGTGACGTTCTGCGGCGCATGCGCGGGCTCGGCTATTTTGCACCGACCCTCAGCTTGGACGCCATCGCACACTCCGTCATCACGGTAAAGTAGCGCTGCACGCCATCAGTCCCGACGATGAACGGATGGTTTTCACCGGGTTGACGGGGCGCGGACACCAGGCGCGCCTTGGTGTACGCGCCGTCATACTCGCTGTGGTTGGAGATCAGGACGCTGGCGCCGGCATCGGCCGCCGCCTTGGCGATCTTTTGCTGCGAGGCGATGTATTCGTCCCAGCGCGCGCCGTCGGTGCCGAACGCGCCGGTCAAGGTGCCGCCGGAATACGCGACCATGACGGTCTTGCCCTGGTCTTTTACCGGGAAGACATAGGACAACGTCCCAGGCGTGTGTCCCGGCGTCGCGACGATCTGCACGGTGGTGTCGCCCAAGGTCAGTTTCGTCCCTTCGGCGCCGACCGCGATGTCTTTCTTCGGCACGCCGCCCGCGGCGGTTGCCGGACGCTTCAGGGTGGCTTCCCAGTCGGGAACGCCCATCACCACTTGGGCGTTGTAGCGCTCCTGCAGCTCCGCCGCGCCCTGGTCGTGGTCGCCGTGCGCATGGCTGATGATGACGTATTTGATGTCGCTCGGATTCAGCCCGAGTTTCGTCAAGCCATCGATGATCTCCGGCCGAGTGGCCCACGCGAAATTCGTGTCGATGATGATGATTCCGGCGCTGGTCTGCAGCGCCCAGGAGGAATGCTGGCGCGTCCCCAACCAGTAGAAGTTGTCGAACACTTTGAAGGATGGCGCATACCAGTTGGCCCGATCCGGTGTCTGGGGCGCGCCGGCGGCACCGCGCCCCGCTGCGCCACCGCCCGCGCGCCCGCCGGCGCCGCCGCCGCGCGGCGCGCTGGGCAAACAGAGATTGACGAACGTGCCGCGGTAATCCTGTCCTGCGGCGGTCTTGGCCGTGGCGATATGTGCATCAATCTGGCTGGGCGGTGCCTGAGCGAGTATGACGGTGCCCAGAAGTAGGGCTGAAAATGAACAAGTCGCGACGAATATGCGTTTCATGCGCTGCTCCCCTATGAGGATCACTGGCGTTCGGCTTCAGGTATCCCGATGTCGGGCTGAAACAGTAACACGCAGGACTGGAAGCAGAGCATGACATTCAGCGTCCGTCTGCAGTCCCTTCCGCCTTTCGCTTCAACTCATCGGCATGGACGTCGAGCCGCCCGGTTGGCGCCAACGCGAGGAGCACATTGCCCGGTTGTCCCCCTTGGAAGCCCGGATATCCCGAGCCGATGACTGGCGGCGCTGCCGTGCGGCTGCGTCGATCGATTGAAGGAAAAATCGGTGCACGTTGCGCGACGCGCTGTTCAATCTGGTATCGTTCCGGCCGTGAGCCCGTCAGCGCCGGGCACAACCATCGGCAAGTACCGCCTCGATTATCAGCTTGGCGAGGGCGGGATGGGTACCGTCTACCGCGCGACGGACACGCAGCGAAACGCGCCGTTGCGATCAAGTTCCTCTCAACTGATCTGGCCGACGCGTCGGCCGGGCGGCGTTTCCAGCGTGAAGCGCAGCTCGCCTCATCGCTCAATCATCCACACATCCTCACCGTCTATGACGCCGGCGAGCTGGACGGGCGCCAGTATCTCGTCACCGAGCTCGTCGAGGGTGGCACGCTTCGGGACTGGATGAAGTCGCGCCCGCGCTCGTGGCAAGAGGTCGTCGAGTTGGTCCTTGGTCTCGCAGACGGTCTCGCGACAGCGCACGAGGCCGGCATCCTGCATCGGGACATCAAGCCCGAGAACGTGCTGATCGCGAAGACCGGCTACGCGAAGCTGGCGGACTTCGGCCTGGCGAAGTTGCGCGAATCGCCCGCGCTCGACTCGGGCGCTCTGACCGAGTCGCGCACGCAGACGGGCGTCGTGGTGGGCACCGTCGCCTACATGTCGCCGGAGCAGGCAACCGGCCAGCCCGTCGACGCGCGCAGTGACGTGTTTTCGTTTGCCATCACGTTGTACGAGGTGTTGGCCGGGCGTCGTCCGTTCCGCGGGCCCACCACTCTCGACGTCCTGCACGCGATCGTGCATCGATCCGCCGATCCGTTGCCCGAGTCGATTCCGCTATCGCTGCGCGATGTGATTGAACGCGCGATGCAGAAAGACCCGGCCGAGCGCGTACAGACGATGCGCATGGTCGTCGACGAACTGCGGCGGCTGGTGCGACAGAGCGACGCCTCGGCGATGGCTCAGGAGCGGCGCCCAAGCCACAGCCTCGCCTCGGCTATAGCCGTCGCATTCCTGGCACTCGTCGGTGCTGGTGCTGCGATCATGATGTGGAGGTCAACGGCGGCGACGCCCGTAGCAACGCAATACGTCCAGCTGACGAATTTCGCAGACTCCGCCACGTCGCCGGCGCTCTCGCCCGATGGCGGGATGCTCGCATTTATCCGCGGCCCGAGCACGTTCTTCAGTCCGGGGCAGGTGTACGTCAAGCGCCTTCCCGACGGCGAGCCTTTGCAGCTCACCACCGACAACATGACCAAGATGGGTCCGCAGTTTCTGCCGGACGGTACGCGGATTTCTTACTCGACCGGGATCGGAGGATCTGGCGGCACGACGATGGACACCTGGGTTCTGCCTGTTGGTGGCGGAACCCCGCAGCGAATTCTGACGAACGCAGAAGGCGTCACGTGGTTTGAGAATCCGACCGGTCAGCTTCGAGTATTGTTTTCGGAGATGACGGGGCTGGGTGCCCAGATGTCCATCGTATCGGCGACCGATCGTCGCACCGACCCGCAGAACATCTATGTTCCGCCGCCGCCGGCCGGCATGGCGCACCGCTCGTATCTCTCACCCGATCGGCAGTGGGTCCTCGTCATCGAGATGGACACCAAGTCGTGGCTGCCGTGCCGGCTGGTGCCGTTCGACCGCAGTGCGACGGGAAAACTCGTCGGTCCAGCGCCCTCGCAGTGCACCGATGCCGCGTGGTCCCCTGATGGAAAGTGGATGTACTTCACCGCGATGACGAGGAATGGCGTTCACATCTGGCGTCAATCGTTTCCTGACGGCACGCCGGAGCAGGTGACGTTCGGCGTGGGCACGGAAGAGGGGATTCATTTCGCGCCGGGTGGACGTTCCTTCGTGACGTCCATCGGCACGAGCCAGAGCACGCTGTGGGTTCACGACTCGCGCGGGGACCGTCAGATAACCTCGGAAGGCTACGGATTCATGCCCTCTCTCTCCCCCGACGGAAAGAAACTGTATTACCTCGACCGATCGTACGGTCTGCGGAGCTGGAATCAAGGCGTCTTGTGGATGGCCGACCTGGAGACCGGACAGCGTCAGCGCCTCCTGCCGGCCTTTCACATGGTGCACTATTCGCTCGCCGCCGACGGCCAACGCGTGGTGTTCGTTGCGGTGGACGAACAGGGACGAACGCCGGTGTGGCTCGCGTCTCTGAACGGGGCGATGCAGCCGCGGCAGCTCACGACGATGGATGCGGCGGTTGCATTCTTTGGCAGGGCCGGAGAAGTGATTTTCGGGAGCTCGGGAGAGGACCAGTTTTATGCGTATCGCATCAAGGAAGACGGGAGTGAGTTGCAAAAGGTGTTCGCGGCGCCGCTCGCCCCGATGGCCGTGTCGCCAGACGGGCAATGGATTGCTGTGATCGACCCGACCGCGTGGGGGGCCCTGATCGTGTACCCCGCCCGAGGCGGTCCTCCATTGAGACTCTGCGATCAATGTGCGCCGCCGTGGGGGACCGAACCAATGCCGTTCTATTTCGGCTGGTCCCCTGACAGCGCATTCGTCTACGTGAACTTCGCGAATTCGACCTACGCGCTTCCACTGCAGTCCGGTCGATTGCTGCCGGAGATACCCGCCGGGGGAATACAGTCGAAAGACAATCTCGCAGCGCTTCCCGGTGCTCGCCTCGTCGTCGAAGGGGAGCACACAGTTCCAGGCCCGAACCCGTCGATGTATGTTTTCAGCAAGGTTTCGACGCAGCGCAACATCTATCGCGTTTCCGTCCCGTAACGAAGACGATCGAACCACGTGTCAGCGCTTCGGTCGAGGGTCGTCGTCTTCGGCGCCGATGTGCTCCCACTCCGCACGCAGCTGCGCAAGGTACCGACGGAACCGTTCGGTCGCGCGAAGCGGCGCAAGGTGCGGATCGACTTCGAAGAACGAGTAGTTCGGAAAGCCATCATTGGCCGCGTTCTCCACCCACTGCTGCGCCGACTCGAGATCGCCGAGCTGCGCGTAGACCTCGCCAATTGTCAGCGCGGTGTGATGGAAGTGGCCGAATCCGCGGCCGGCTTCGATCGCGGCGGCGATGTCGGCTTCGGCGCCGCGTCGATTGCCGGCCTTGGCGCGCAGCAGAGCCCGCGTCGCGTGGAGCACGCCGCCCTGGTCGGCGCGGTTCTTCGCCAGCATCGCCTCGATTTGCGGCGCCGCCTCGCTCAGGCGGCCGAGCGTAATGAGCGACCAGCCCATGTGATATGTCCACTGCGACGGGTAAACGTCCTGCGGCACGCGTCGCATGACTTTTATCGCGTCGTCGTACCGTAGCTGATAGTTACGCAGCGGTGCGAAGCGAAAGCGCGCCTGAGTGTTGATCGGGTTGAGGGCAAGTGCGCGCTCGTAAAACTCCCCCGCGCGCTCGAGATGACCGATGTGCATCAGGACGACGCCGCGATGATGCCAGGCGTCGTCAAGGTTAGGCTGACGCACAAGTGCCTGGCGAAACTCGTCGAGCGCCGCGCGATGCGGCCACGCCTCCGAGGGCTGCCAGATCAGAATGCCGCGCGCGTAATGGGCTTCAGGGGATTGCGGATCGAGCGCGAGCGCTTTCTCGATCGCCGAGTGGCCCTTCGAGCGCAACTGCGGATCGTTCGGACGGTAGTTGAAGCCCATCACGCCGTAGAACATGGCGAGTAGCGCCTGCGCCGGTCCGAATGCGGGATCGATCGCCGTGGCCTGCTCGAGCATCGTGATCGCGCCGGCTACCTCGGCCTCGTTCCACCGGCCAAGGTGATAGCGGCTGCGCAGGTAGAGATCGTAGGCGCGAGGATCGACGACGCGGGCAGGTCCGGCCGCCGTCGCGCCGCGCGATGACAACGTCAGGTTCAATGCACGGGCGATGTCGTCGGCGAGTGCCTGCTCGACCGCGTAGAGTTCCGCGCGTGGACGGTCGTACGACGCCGACCAGATGCGTTGACCGGTTGCCGCCACGATCGCAGCGGCGATGTGCAGGCGACCCCCTGACTGCGCTGCGGCGCGGGTCGTGAGCGCGGCGTCGGCCCCGAGCGATCGGGCGATGGTCTCGACGGGCTCGCTGCTCTCCGCAAACGCGGCCGTGCGAGTGCCGCCAATCACCGCGAGGTCCGATTCACGCGCGAGCCTGTCGGCAAGCGACGAGGTAAGCCCTTGCAGCGCCTCGCGGGCATCCGATACAGCGGCGGCGTCGAACGGCAGCACAGCGAGCGATCGAACGTTGGACACCGGTGGCGTTTCGCGGCCGGAGCGCCAGAACACAAGGCTCGCGGCGAGCGCTCCGATCAACGCGACCGCCACTGCCACCGCGCGCCAGCGGCCTATGACGCGACTCGAACCTTCCATCTGCCGTGCCGCACGCCGGAGATCGGCAACCAAGTCGCTTGCCGTCTGGTATCGATTCGCCGGGGCTTTTTCGAGCGTCTTCGCGACGACGGCACGGAGATCGGAAGGGATGTCGTCAGGCAGCGGCGGCGCCGGTTCGTACGCGATCGCGTGCGTCAGCGCCGCAACGGTTGGACCGTGGAACGGTCGCCTACGTGCCAACAGCTCGTAGAGGACGACGCCGAAGGAAAAGATGTCGCTGCGCGCGTCGAGTTGTCCACCGGTCACATGCTCCGGCGACATGTAAGCCGGCGTGCCGAGGACGACAACGGTCTGAGTTCGGAAAATTTCGGCCGTTGGGGCATTGCTGTTGCCGTCGGCGCCCGGCGTGAAGACGGCCAGGCCGAAATCGGCGAGCTTGGCATATCCAGCCGACGTCACCAGGATGTTCTGCGGTTTGATGTCGCGGTGCAGAATGCCGGCGGCATGCGCCGCCGCGAGCCCATCGGCGACGCTCACGATCATGTCGACGATTTCGCGCCAGGAGCGTTCCTTCTGATGCGCCCATTCACCGAGCGTGCCGCCGCCGGCGAATTCCGTGACGAGGTAAGGACGTCCGTCGGAGTCGCCGACTTCGTGGATGGTGAGGATGTGCGGGTGATTGAGCGACGCCAGTAGCCGCGCTTCGCGTTCGAAGCGGGCCAGTCGATCGGGATCGTCCTTGAAGTCCGGCGGCAGGATCTTGATCGCGACGTCGCGCCCGAGCCGGGTGTCGCGCGCGCGATAGACCTCGCCCATGCCGCCCTTGCCGAGCGGCGCCGCGACTCGATATACGCCGAACTGGCGGTCCGCCTCTGTCGGCCGGTGCTGCATGAGCGCGACGCACTATAGTGTCGCCGATCAACGTCCGACTGGTGTGCCTGCGGCCTTTCGTTTCAATTCGTCGGCATGAACGTCGAGCCGCACCGATGGTGCGAACGCGAGGAGCACATTGCCTGGTTGTCCCCCTTGAAAGCCCGGATACCCCGAGCCGATGAACACCATGCCGTTGGCGACGACCGGCCCACCCGACGCTGCCGAACCACCACGTGCCTGCACGCCGTTGACCGTGGTGAATTCCTGCCTGCTGTCGAACTCCCAGAGCAATTGACCGGTCCGCGACGAGCTAGCGCGAATCATGCCGTCGCGCGCTCCCGACAGAAGCACGCCGGGAATCAGCGTGACGGCGCCGACGACCCCGCGCTGGTTCTCGCGACCCTGGGGCGCAACGAGCGGCGTGTACCAGACTTCTTCGCCGGTCTTGAGATCGAGCGCAAGATGCCCGCTGCTGATCAAGCCGAAGTAGGCCTTCTCGTTGTCCACCGCGCCGCCGAAGAGCGTCTCGCCGCGCCCGCCCGCGATTTCGCGCGCCACATCCTGCTTCCAGAGCACCTGGCCGTTATCCGGATTGAGCGCCCAGACGAGACCCTGTTTCTGCGGCGCGATGATGATGTCGCGGCCGTCGGTGGTCGTGGCAAGTGCAGCAGGCGCCGCGAAATCCCAGTCGGGGCCGAGCACCGCTGGGCAGTTCTCCGGCGGATAAGGAACGGCAGGACCCCCGGCGCGGCCGCCACGTCCAGCGCCGCCAGCGCGGGAGGGCCACTGTCCCCCGGGAATGTTCTGCACACACCCGCCGTGCCACGTGTCCAAGGGGAGCGCCTGCATCGACCACAGCACCTTGCCTGTGTCGATGTTCATCGCCATGATCGCGTTCGCGGTTTTTGGTGCGCCCGAGAAGGCGTTGCCGGTAGTGAGGTACAGCGCGCGCCGTTTGACGTCGATCGTGGGCGTTACCCAGACGCCCGCGCCCGACGGCTCGAGCATGTCCTTGCCCCGCGAGTTCTTGCCAACGACTCGCGGGGTTTCCGGAATCGTGAACGTCTTCCAGATCTGACGCCCGGTCGTCGCGTCGAGGGCCGACATGTAGCCGCGGAAGGTGCAGCAGGCGTAGTCGGCCTGTCCCGACTCTGGCTCTTCGAGCGAGGCGACCGGCACGAGCAAACGTCCTTCGAAGAGCACCGGCGTCCCGGTGATCCGCGCGAGAGGATGGGGATCGGTGA
This sequence comes from Vicinamibacterales bacterium, assembly GCA_963761975.1. Classification (GTDB taxonomy): domain Bacteria; phylum Acidobacteriota; class Vicinamibacteria; order Vicinamibacterales; family JAMQPK01; genus JAMQPK01. Next base: position 1,177,998 of record CAVXIR010000004.1, on the reverse strand, counting down.
GCGTCTTCCAGACTTGCTCGCCCGTGCTCGCGGAGAGTGCGTACGCGTTGCCGCGAATATCGCCGAAGAAGATGAGTAACCGGGGGTCCTTCGGGTTGAGCTGGCCGATGCTGAACCCACTCCGCACCACCGAATCGGCGCGGAAGCCCCAGTGCACGCATCCCGTTTCGGCGTCGAGCGAGTAGACGTAGCCGGCATTCGACGTCACATACAGCCGGCCGTCGTGTACGGCCTGGCCATACAGCGCTGTCGCGCCCGGAAACCCGAACGCCCACTTCAGTTGCAGGCGCGACACCTGCCCGGGCGTGAGGCCGGCCGCCGGTCCGGGCTGGTAGCGCGAGTTCCGGTAGTCGACGCCCCAGCTGTTCCAGGCCGGCGCTCCCGACTGGCGGACTTGCGGACTACTCGCGCACCGGTTCGGCATCTTCTCGGGCGCCCCAACCAATTCGCTGTCGAGTTTCCGCCCGCCGACCCATTCGGCGATCAGTCGCTTGTCCTGATCGCTCAATCCGGCGGCGATGTTTCGCATCGAGCCGGTCGTCATGATCTCGAGGATCCGTTCCGGCGTCATCTGCTTGAGGACCGACGTCTTCGGCGCCTGATGCCCAGGGTCGTTGCTTTCGTGGCACGACGCGCAGTTGTTGAAGTACTGGGCGACGCCGGCGCTTTCCGACTGCGCGGATGCGCTTGCCGCCAGCACGACGACCGATGCAAACACGATCGCGCTCCACGCGCGTTGCGCAAACCTCTTCATGCCCCTGACTCCCTTTTGCGTGTGGCACCGCTACTTCGTTGTGTAGAAGTCGAACGTGTACGTCCAGCTGAACTGCTGGCCCGGCTCGATGTTGATGTCGATGTAAGGTTCGGGCGCCACGACTGTCCGGATCGACCTGTACCCGAACCGTGTCACCGGCCGATCTCCCGTGATGCGAACGCCCGCGCCCGTCTTCCTATTCTCGATGCGGACGTCGTTGTCCTTCGGGTCCGCACCAAAACCGGTGAAGCTGGCCTGATAACACTCGGACCCTTCGAGCACCTTCGAATACACGAGCTTGTTGCCTTGTGGGCTCGCCAACGATCGCATCTGCTCCTGGGCGCACTGCGTGCCCATGCGTTCGCCGGCCTCCAGCGGCGCGTAGGGGTTCACCGGTGGTGGGCCTTGACGGGCAGGTGCTGCGCCCGGAGCACCGGGGGGGCGCCCTGCCCGCCGCGTCCGGCGGCGCGCGTCATCTGCCACGGCACGGTGATCTCGACATCCGGTCCGGTGGACTGCTTGTCGATGGTCGTGAAGTTGTGGTTGTAGACGTTGGTCACGATCGGCTTCGCGCCCGTGTTCTTCATGACGTGCGAGATCGTCATCTGCGGCTTGCCGGGCGTCAGCCGGACGACTTTCGTATAGACGTAGCCGAAGTTGATCGAAGGCTCGCTCAACGTATGCGCAAACTCCACCGAGTCGCGCGCCGTCTTGATGTCCCATTTTCCGCCATTGGCGATCACGTAGGGACGGGAGTGGTTGTAGTTCATCTCGTCTCGCTTCAGGACCCCGACACCCGGCTTGACGAACAGGCACCGGCCGGCACGTCGTTGTAGCCGAGCGCGCCGAATTCCTCCGCGGGCCCTACCATCGCGGTGAAATCCGCAGAGATGACATCCTTATTCGGCCCTTCGTAGCCAAAGTCGTAGATGTCGGAGATCTTCGAGAACCAGGTTCCGTAGTACTCGTGCCCCTTGTACTTCAGGCTTCCGATGGCTCCCGACCAGTCGAATCGCGTCGTCGTATAGAAGCCGTTCTTCGCGTCAGGCCGGTAGATGATCGCGGTAATCTCACCGTTGGTCAGCTGATGTGAGGGATGGCTTTGGGCCGACACCAACACCACCGCCGTTGCTAATGCGGCTCCCGATCCAAACAGTTTAATGAGGGTCGTCATCGTCATACCTCCATCGGAGGTTCCAGCCAGCGTCAGGCTTTTAGACTCACGTGCGCGACGGTGTAGGAGCGCGGCGGCAGCTTGAACGTCATCCGGCTGGCGGCCGCGGGCGGCGAGAGCAGCTGCGGTGCGACGCGCCGGGGCTCTTCGAAGGTGTTGAACGCCTTCAGGTCGGGCCCAGTAATCGTCTCGCACGAGAGCACACGCGCCGGGACGATGTCCTGCCACTCGAGCACGACCTCGCGCTCGCCGTCCAGATCGCGGTTGAGCATCAGCACCGCGGCCTGGCCGGCGGGTTCGTCGATGGTTGCGACCAGGTCGACAAACGGCACGCTGGCGTCACGCGCGAAGTCGGACTGCAGCCCGATGCGGCTGATCGGGTAGGTCTCCGACTCGATGCGCAGATCGAGCAGGCGGCCCCGTGCGTAGCGAAGCGCCCAGGCATACGGATAGTAGATGCTCTGGCGCAGGACGCCGCGATCGCTGGTGACGAGCGGTGCGATGACGTTGACCAGTTGCGCGAGGCAACCGATCCGGACGCGATCGGAATTTCGCAGGAGCGTGTTGACGAAGCCGCCGACGAGCAGCGCGTCCTCGAGGTTGTAAACCTCTTCGAGCAACCGCGGCGCCGCCGCGCCGCGGCCGTTGGTCGCGTTCCCGCCGCGCGCGCGATACCAGACGTTCCATTCGTCGAACGAGAGCCACAGGCGTTTGTTCGATCGGTGCAGTCCCTGCACGTAGTCGCAGACCGCCGCCACTTCGTGGATGTGTCGATCCATGTCGAGATTCATCGCCAGATAGCGGGCGCTGCTGTTGCCGGACAACTGGCTGGTGTTGCCGTAGTACGCATGAAGCGAGAGGCCGTCGACCTGGTCGTAGCACTCTTCGAGCACCTCGCGATCCCAGACGAGGTAGGTCGGCATGAACGTACCGCTCGATCCGCAGGCGATCAGCTGCAGGTTCGGATCGATGACGCGCATCTGCTGCGCGGCATCGCGGGCCTTGCGGCCGTACTCTCGCGCCTGCAGTCGCCCGATCTGCCACGGCCCGTCCATCTCGTTGCCGAGACACCAGTAACGCACGTTGTGCGGCCGTTCGTACCCGTGCGCGCGCCGCAGATCGCTCCAGCGGGTGCCGCGCGCGAAGTTACAGTACTCGACATAGGCGACCGCCATCTCGACGGTGCCCGTGCCGAAGTTCATCCCGAGCAGAGGTTCGGTGCCGACCATCGCGCACCAGTCGATGAACTCGTTGGTGCCGAACAGATTGGACTCGAGTGAATTCCACGCGCGCTCGAGCACCGTCGGCCGCTGCGCTTTCGGCCCGACGCCATCGAGCCAGTTGTAGCCCGAGACGAAGTTTCCTCCCGGATAGCGGACAGTGGGGACGCCGAGTTCCTTGATCTCGCGCGCGACGTCAGTGCGGAATCCTCTGGCATCGGCCAGCGGCGATCCGGGCTCGTACACGCCGGTGTAGACCGCGCGGCCGAGGTGCTCGAGGAATGATCCGAAGAGCCGCCGGTCGAAGTCGCCGCGGCCTGGCGCTCGACGCAGAAACGCGCGTGCCGGCCCGCGGGTCTGCGCGAAGCCTGTCGCCTGTATCCACGATCCGGCTACGGCACACGCGCCGGCACGGCCCAGACCGGCGAGGAACGCACGTCGATCGAGGGAACTCATACATCTGGTTCGGCACGGCGAGGGTAACACACACCTCCGGGCGAGAATGAATAATCGATGGAGGTGGTCACAATTTGTCCCAATCACGGCTTTGATTCCCGTCCGGAAATCCTGCATTCTTTGGCCAATCGATAATCGATATTACTGACACGCGCTCGTCGGCCTCACATGGAACAAGATTGATTGAAACATAGTTCCACGATATGAAACACACGAAACCTCGGCCTTGCCAGTCGGGAACGATGAAAGTCCGAACGCGTGCCTGACGTGCTACAAGAACCGCGACGTAAACGGGCTGCGAGAAACATTGGCGCCGTTCTGAGTGGAAATCCCCGTTCAGCTGTAAATTTCATCGATAATCGATTACAGTCGTCGCATCTTTCCGGAGGTGGACATGGCTAGACTTCTCGCCCTGGTAGCGATGCTCGCCGTGTTGGTCACGGCACCCTTGACGGGCACGCGAAGCACGTTCGTCCCCGACTGGACCTTCAAGGGCAGCACGCTCGCCGGCTGGCACGCGCTTGGCCCCGCCGACTGGAAAGCCATCGACGGCGAGTTGGTAGGGACACCCAAGTCGCCGGACGGCGGCTGGCTGGTGCTGGACAAGTCGTTTCAGGATGTCCAGTTCGGCGCCGACTTCAAGTGCGTCGGTGGTTGCAAGACCGGAGTATTACTGCGCGCCGAGAAGACACCGTCGGGGATGAAAGGCGTCTACCTCTCGCTCAACGACGGCGAGGTGGGTGGCTATGCGGTGACGCTCGACGCCAACGGCAAGGAATTGACACGCGAGCGCCTGCGTCCCGGCGGAGGACTGATGCGCATCGCGCCAACGGCCGCCGAAGCAGCAGCCGCGGCAGCCGCGAGGGGCGCCGGTGCGGGGCGCGGCGCCGGACCTGTTCCGGGACGTGGTGCGGGCGCGCCGGGCGGCCGCGGACGGGGTGTGTTGCCTTCGGGCGCAACACTGCCCGACTTGATGGAGCCGACCGCACTGAAGCCCAACGACTGGAATGACGTCGATGTCGTCATCGACGCAAACATATTCCGGCCATGGGTGAACACGTCGGCCAACGGCGGCGGCGCGGCCGACGACGATCTGGGCAAGTTCGGCCCGATCGCGATCTATGTGGGCGGTTCAGGCGAAGTGCGCTTCCGCGACGTCTCGTATCGCGATCTGAGCCTGAAGCGCGTGGTCCCGGAACAGCTGTCGCCCAACTACCGCATGCTGCGGCTCACGCCCTTCTACTATTCGTTCGCGTCGGCCGCCGCCGACTTCGACCGCGACGGCAACATGGACATCGTCTCGGGGCCATTCATCTTCCTCGGACCTGACTTCACGAAGGTGCGCGAGTTCTACATGGCGCAAAGCACGAACCCATCGACGAGCTTCTCGTCCAACTGGCTCGAGTTCGCCGGCGACTTCACCGGCGACGGCTGGCCCGACGTGCTGCTGGCGTCAACCTCGAATACGCGGTTGTACGTGAATCCGAAGGGAGAGCCGAGGCGATGGGATTCGCATCTTGGCGTCGTGCCGCCGGCCCCCAACGTGTCGGAAGTGTCGGTGATGAAGGACATCGATGCCGATGGCACACCCGATCTCGTATACGCGAGTGCGGGTGCAATGCGATGGGCGAAGCCGGATCCGGCCAATCCGACCGGCCCCTGGCTTTCGACGCAGGTTGGCGAGCCAGGCACCTACGCCGCGCATGGTATCGGTGCGGGCGACATCAATGGCGACGGCCGCGTCGACATCCTTAACGTATACGGCTGGTGGGAACAGCCTGCAACGGCCACGACCGAGATGTGGACATACCATCCGCATGCCTTCGGCCGTCAGAATGGCCGCGGGGCGCCGGGCGGCGCCGAGATGTGCGTGTTCGACGTCAACGGCGACAAGCTCAACGACGTCGTGACGTCGCTGCAGGCGCACGTGTTCGGGATCGCGTGGTTCGAGCAGAAGCGCGATGCCGGTGGAAAAATCTCGTTCGTGCAGCACATGATCTCGGACAACTTCGCGACGAAGAATGCCGGCGGCGTCGTCTTTTCGCAGCCGCATGGCTCGGCCTGCGCCGATATGAACGGCGACGGCACGCCCGACTTTGTCATCGGCAAACGGTTCTTCTCGCACAACGAGAGCTACGCCGATCCCGATCCGTACGGCGCACCGGTGCTCTACGTCTACCGGACAGTTCGCAACAAACAGGCGCCCGGGGGATCCGAGTTCGTGCCCGAGCTGGTGCACAACCAGTCGGGTGCAGGCTCGCAGGTGCTCGCCGTGGACCTGAACAAGGACGGCGTGATGGATCTGGTGACGTCGGGCGAGCTGGGCGCGTTCGCGTTTCTCGGCCAGCCACGCGCGAAAAAGTAGCAGGAGCTCGTGCATGTCTCAGACTGAATGGCGATTCCGGCCGCACGTTGCCGCCGCGGCTGGTCTGGCGGCGGCCTTCGCCCTCGTCTCGATCAGCATGGCGCAGTCCACCACCGACAAATGGTGGCATGGGTACGGCAACGGTCCGGACAACTCGCGCTACTTCGCGTCGAGCCAGATCAACAAGTCCAACGTCACTCAGCTCCAGGTTGCCTGGACGTATCCGCACGGCGAAACAGGGGGCAACCCGATCGTCGTCCGGGGCGTAATCTACGGCCGCGGCCGCAACGGATCGATCGTGGCCGTCGATGCGAAGACCGGCAAGGAGCTGTGGGTTCGCGAAAACATGAACGGCATGAGCAGTCGCGGCATGATGTATTGGGAAAGCCGCGACGGCCGCGACCAGCGGCTCATTTTTCCGATGAACAGCCTGCTCCAGCAGCTCGACGCGAAGACAGGCAAGGGCATCACGTCGTTCGGCACACTCGGCATCGTCGACCTGAGGATCGGCATCGACGGACGCGACCCCGAGACCATCAGCAACATTCAGTCGCAAACGCCTAGCGAGGTGTTCGAGAATCTCATTATTCTCGGCAGCGCGCCCGGCGAGGGCTACATGTCGCCGCCTGGCGACATCCGCGCCTACGACGTCCTCACCGGCAAACTTGTCTGGACGTTCCACACCGTGCCGCGGCCAGGGGAGTTTGGATACGACACGTGGCCGAAAGACGCCTGGAAGTACATCGGCGGGACCAACAACTGGGGTGAATTGACGGTCGATACGGGCCGCGGAATCGTGTTCGTCCCGACCGGCTCACCGACCTACGACTACTACGGCGCCGACCGGATCGGGGCCAATCTCTTCGGCAGCTCGATCGTGGCGCTCGACGCGCGAACGGGCAAACGCCTCTGGCATTTCCAGATGGTCCACCACGATCTCTGGGATTTCGACAACAACGCCGCGCCGCAGCTGACGACGATCCGTCATGACGGGCGCAACCGCGACGTCGTCGCCGTCGCCGGCAAGACGGGCTGGCTCTACGTCTTCGACCGCGTGACGGGCGAGCCGATGTGGCCGATCGAAGAACGGCCGGTGCCCCAGACCGACATGCCGGGCGAACAGACCTGGCCGACTCAGCCGTATCCAACCAACCCTCCGCCCTTCGCGAAGCAAGCGTTCGGCGTCGACGACATCAATCCCTATCTCGAACCCGCGGAGTACGAGCGGTTCAAGCAACGGGTTCTCGCCGCTAACAACAAGGGACTGTTCACCCCGATCAACTTTACCGACACGGTTCACATTCCCGGCAGTAATGGCGGCGCGCTGTTCGGCGGCACCGCAGCCGAGCCGACGACCGGTGCCGTCTACGTCATCACCCAGGACAATCCCGGCATGCTCCGGCTGGTCAAACCCAATCCGAATGCGGGCGCATTCACGCCTGCTGGACAGTTGATCTACCAGCAGCACTGCCAGCAGTGTCACGGTGCGGATCGTCTTGGAACGGGTGAAGGTGTGCCGCTGGTGTACGCGAACGCCGATCCGGCGAACAACATCGTGGCTGGCGCCTCTCGTTTCAATACGGAAGCGATCCGCGCGATCCTCGAGACAGGCAGAAACCGCATGCCACCGTTCCCACATCTCAGCGCTGCCGATGTGGACATCCTTCTCAGATATCTGACGGCGACGCCGTTCCCGGGACGCGGTGCCGGCCCGTTCGGCCGCGGCACGGGACCGGTACCTTCGGGCGCGCCGCCCGAGCTGATTGCCGGATCGGGTTCGGTGTGGGTGCGGCCGGAGCCACCAGGTGGACGCGGGCGCGGTGTCCCGCCGCCGTATCCCGAAGGCGTGCCCCAGACCGAGCGTTACGTGATCAACGAGTACGGGACGATCGGCTCCCGCATGAAGCCGCCGTTCACGACGATCGTGAAGTACGACTTGAATGTGCCGGCCATCAAGTGGCGGATCGGGTTTGGCGACGATCCGTCGCTCGTCGGACGCGGCGTCACCGGGACCGGCGTGACGCAGATGCGCAACAGCATCATCGTCACCGAATCGGGTCTCGTGCTGGGAGCCGGACGCGACAACCAAATCCGTGCCTGGGACAGCGAGAGCGGCACGCAGTTGTGGTCGTCATGGTTCGGCGGCAACTTCATCGGGTCGCCGGCCATGTATGAGATCGACGGCAGGCCGTACTTGCTGGTGCCCGCGGCCGGCACGGCGGCACCACCGGCCCGGGGCGCCGGTCCTGCCGCGACGGTACCGGCGGTACCTCCCGGCTCGCCGATGGGATGGGTAGCGTATTCCCTGCCGCGGCAATAGCGGCCCCGCAGGTGACTCAATAAGGGGAGACACGATGATCGATCGACGAACGTTCGTCCAGATGCTCGCGATGTCGCTGGCGGCAACGACTGCGCCGGCGGTGCCGGCATGGGCGCAGGGCAAGAAGCGGAGTGTAGTGGTCGGGCATACCGGCATAACCTGGCCGGCGCGCGTCGGCGGCGGGCGCCGAGGCGGTGGCGGGCCGCCGCCTCCCCCCGATCCGGCGCTCAACGAAGCGATCTTCAAGGATCTTTCCGAGCTTGGGTTCGCTGGTCTCGAACTGTTCGACTGGCAGATAAATGGCCTGGAAAGTCAGGGGCTGCTCTCCGGATTCGTCGACAAATACAAGCTGCCGTTGATTTCGAGCTACACGAGCATCAACCTCACCGACCCGGCGCAGCGCGCCGCCACGATCGGCGCGGCAGTCGCCGTCGGTAAGATCCTGAAGAAGTACGGTGGCAAGACGATCGTCATCGGCCCGAGCGGCCGGGTCGGCGGCGAGAGCTACAACTACAACGACCACAAGCAGAACATCGTCACGACGCTGAACGAGCTCGGGAAAGCCATCACCGACATCGGCCTGATCGCAGCCCTGCATCAACACACCGGCACCGCTGTCGAGACGCGCGATGAAACGTACGCGACCATGGAGGCGGTCGACACGCGCTACGTGAAGTTCGGCCCCGATATCGGCCAGCTCCAGAAGGGCGGTGTCGATCCGGTTGCTGTCGTCAAGGCGTTCCTGCCAGTCGTCCAGCACATGCACTTCAAGGATTGGGTGGGTGGGCCGTCGATGGCCGGCTACTGCGCGCTCGGGCTCGGCAAGGTGAATCTGGTCGCGATTCTCGACCTCATGGAAGGCCGCAAGCTCGAAGGCATGATCATGGTCGAGCTCGACAGCGGCGGCCAGATGCCGTACACGCCGCGTGAAGCGGCACAGACTGCGCACGACTGGCTCGTCAAGAACGGCGTCGCGATGAAAGCGTAGGCGACTCAGGCCGAGTTCATTGCCTCAACCGACAGGATGTAGCCGTCGCCGTGAACTGTGCGGAGAAAGCGCGGGTTTCGTGGGTCTGTTTCAATCTTCTGTCGCAGCCGGGACACGGCGCGATCCACCGAGCGCGTGGTCGTGGCATCGACGAATCCCCAGATCTCCTTGAAGAGCTCATCACGAAAAACTACGCGCGAATGACGTTCGGCCAGCACCCGCAGGATTTCGAACTCACGATGCGTGAGCCGCAAATCGCCGCGCGCGCCCGTCGCGAGTCCGCGCCGGAAGTCGATGGTGACACTGCCCAGCTGAATCGTGCCGACCGCAGGCTTCACTCGGCGCAGCACGGTATGGATGCGGGCGACCAGCTCCTCCATGTCGAAAGGCTTGGTGACGTAGTCGTCGGCGCCGAGGCGCAGTCCCTGCAGCTTGTCGGCCTTTTCACCGCGCGCCGACAGAATAATGATGGGAGTCTTCCCTCCGTGTCTGAGCACGCGTCCGAGCTCGAACCCGCTGAGATCGGGCAGCATCACGTCAAGGATCACAAGATCGGGCACAAACGAGCGGTACAGTGTGAGCGCGCCTTCCGCATGCGCGGCCCACTCGACTTCGAAGCCGTCCACGAGCAGGTTGTCGCGCAGTATCTGCGCGAGCGATGAGTCGTCTTCCACGATCAGAATCTTCGGGCGCATTCAGACGCTCGCCTGCGGAATCGAGAGAGTTGCCGTGGTGCCAACGCCGACCTCGCTGGTAATTTCGAGCGCGCCGCCGTGATCGCCGGCTATGCGGTTTACGATTGCCAGGCCCAATCCGTTACCTGGACCCCTTGCCGTCCTCCCGCGGACGAACCGCTGCCTGACTTTTGGCAGGTCGTCGGCCGGTATGCCCACCCCTTGATCGATGACGTCGAAGCGCACGTGGCCTGCCGTCCGCGAGGCCCTGACGCAGACCGTTTTTGCCTCGCCTGAGTAACGAATCGCATTGTCGATCAGGTTGTCGAGCGCGAGAACGATGGCCGTTCGATCGGCGCGAACCGCGGGAACGTCCGCTTGCACGTCTGTTTCGAGGCGAACGTCGCTGTCGGTCAGCTGCCGGCGGAATGCCTGAATTGCCTCTGATAAGAGCGCTGCTGGCTCGAGATGCTCGAACGAATACACCTCTGTGACGTCGGTGACGCGCGAGTAGGCGAGCAGGTTGTTCACCAGCCGGGTGAGACGCCTCTCCTCGCGCACGAGCAGGTGCGCGTACCGGGTCAGGTCGTGTTCGGTCTTGATGCGTCCTCTCGAAAGCGTTTCGCCAACTGCTCGAATCGTCGAGAGCGGCGTCTTCAGTTCGTGCGTCACGGTGGCCACGAAATCGGCGCGCACCGCCGCAACGGCGGCGCTCGCCCGGGCGGCGCGGGCAGTGACAAACAGGCTGACTGCGAGAAGAGCGACTCCCGCGCCGACGACGATCAGGCTTCGCTGTGCGCCGCGCGCGGCCAGCACGAACGTCGGATCGCCTTCCGCACTCGCGGCAACGGTCCACGATCGCTGCCTGAGATCGGCTGGCGGATCGACCGCGACGAGCGTGGGATCGAAGAACAGGACAGGAAAGACCCGTGTGGCCACAGTATGCCGCGAGGTGGGCTCCAGCGTGCCGGCCACGCGGTGCCCCTGGTCATCGATCACCGCGAAGGATGAGGCGCTCGCGTTCCCGCCGATCCGAGCGACCTGCTGGAGGATGTCGCTGAAATAGTGGTCCCGCGCCCACTCGACGTTGATGGCGGCGCCGAAGATGCGGTCGAGACGTTCGCGGCTCGTGCCTTCGTAGGCGAGGAGGGCGACGATTTGATAAGGAGTTCCCTCTATCGATGTGTCGAACACCGAGTAGCGGCGGCGTGCCGCGACGTCCGCTTCGATCCGTTCACGCAGCGTCGCGAGTTCGGGTGGATCGCGCCGGACTTCGACAGGGTAGACGTCGGCCCGCTCGTGGGGGGTGAGCCAGGCCGGCCGCCGATCGGTGCGCGAGAACATGACCGTTCCGGCGCTCGACGGTGTCCACCCGAAGAAGAACTCGGGATAGGGATAGCGCGCGAAGGCGAGGGCGACGAGGTCGTTCGCTTCGTAAGGGGGAGCGAACGCGAGCTGGTTCTGTTCCGGGCTGTTCAGGATCGAGGTCTGCACACCCGACATGTCACGAGTGAGCGCGCGGGTAAGCAGATCTGCGGCTTCGTTGCCGCGGTGATCGGCGAGCAGCGCGGCGCTGCGTTGCCACTGGTCGGTGACGCGATAGCCGAACCACGCCAGCGCGCACAGGCCGCAGCAGATGAGTGCGGCCAGCCAGGTCGAGGGCTCAGCCACCAGCGCCCGCGGCCGAGAGATCATCGCCTGAGCTCCCGCTCGCGGTAGTAAAGCGCGGCCCCCGGATGTAATGGCACCGGTGTGGCGGGCGCGCGCTCTGGCACCATTCCTTTCAGGAACGTCAACTCGGCGCTGAGCTTCGGCAGCATCCGGAAAAGCCCTTCTGTCAGCCGGCGGACGATGGCGTCATCGAGACCCGCGCGCGCGAGGAGGACGACGTCGACTGAGAGGGTGTGCACCGGCTGAGTCTGTCCGAGGTATTGGCCGGCCGGGATGATCTTGGATCGGAAAAACGGATACGTCGTGCGTAGCCGGCCAACCGCCGGTCCCCGGAGCTGCAATAGCCGCGCGCCTTTGCTAGTGAGGATCTTCGCCTCATCGTTCGGAACGCTCGAAATAGTGAAGGCCGCGTCGAACGTGTTATCGAGCAGCATCGCCATGGTCTGCGAGACGGTCGTGCTGATTTCCTGTACTTCGCCTGGCGCGAAGTAGCCGCGCAGCACCATCTCAGATGTGACCGCCAGGCCGCCGCCCTTAGGGCCGATTCCAACACGGCGTCCTCGCAGTTCTTCTACCGAGCGGATCGTCGACGCCGGGCTCACCATCAGATGCACCTCTGAGGAATTGAGCACAGCGATGCCGCGAATGTTTCGCAACGACCGTCTCGACTCGAGCAGGTGGCCGTTGTAAGCCATGTACGCGATGCCGGCCTGCGCGAGGCCGATATCCACGGTGCCGTCCTGCAGCGCCTCGATGTTGTGCACCGATCCTGGCGTTTCGATGCTCTGGATTCGAACGTCGGGCATCAACTCCGCGTAGCTCTTTGCGAGCGCCTCGCTGAATGGCCGGAAATTACCCGTCGGGGACCCGGTCGACACCCTCACCATGGCGGGTTCCTTGTCGCTGGAAGCCGATTCGACCCTCTGGCACGCCACGGAGAACGCCAGCAAGGGCAAGAAGCCGAGGATGAACGGGTGGATTTTCATGGGAATCGAGAGCCCGTGGCTCTTGTGCCACTCCCTGATATCCATGTCAAGAGACCGGTTCACATGTCGCAACTTGTCACAATTCACCCCACCGCACACCGCTAAAATACCCCGCAATCGATAATCCGAGCTGCAGCACTGTTTTCTGGAGGAATTATGAGGATCGTGTGGAGAAGTGTGCTCTTGGCGGTGTTCGTGTCGGCGATGGCGGCGGATGCCAGCGCGCAGGCGCTGTACGGATCGCTCGTCGGTAACGTCACCGATGAGACCGGAGCGGCACTTCCTGGCGCGACGGTCACCGTCACTCAGCGGGAAACCAATCTCGCGCGCGAGATCGTGACCAATGAGACCGGCAGTTACAACGTCCCGAACCTGCTTCCAGGAACCTACCAGATCGACGTCAAACTTCCTGGCTTCTCGACGTTCACGGCGCGCGATATCGCCGTCCGCCAGGGGCTCGACGTGCGTGTGGACGCCAAGCTGAGCGTCGGGGCGCTCGAAGAATCGATCGTCGTCTCGGGGCAGGCGGCCGTGCTCCAGACCGAAAGCGCGGCTGTGCAGTCTCTCACCACCTCCACGCAACTCGAGACCGTGCCGACCAGCGGCCGGTCCTATCAGACCGCCCTCGCCCTGATGCCCGGTGTCGGTCAGCCCAGCTACGATCAGTCCGGCGGCAGCAACAACCCGACCCGCTCGATGGCCCTGACGGTCAACGGCCAGCCGACAAACAACACTGTCTTCCGTCTCGACGGCGTGTCGCAAATCAACCAGTTCTTTCAGCAGATCCAGGCCTACACGCCGAGTATCGAGGCGATCGAAACGGTCAGCGTCGTGACGAGCAGCTTCGACGCCGATCAAGGGATGGCGGGCGGTGCAGCCGTCAATGTGCAGGTCAAGAGCGGGACGAACTCGATCACCGGATCGCTGTTCGAACACGTCACCGATTACCGGATGAAGTCGAAGAACTTCTTCCTGCCGGCCGGCGACCCGAAGGGGACCGGCAGCACGCACATCTATGGCGGCACGGTGGGCGGGCCGATCAGGCGCAACAAGATATTCTTCTTCGCCAGCGCCGAGCGGACGCGCCAGCGCACCGAAGCCGGCAACGCGTTCTCGAACTCGGGCGCGAACGGACTCCGCAGCCTTCCGACGATGGCGATGCGCGAGGGAAACTTCGCGGGCACCGGTACGGTGCTCTACGATCCGCGGACGGGCGCGACGAACGGGACCGGACGGACGCCGTTCGCGTTCCAGAATTGCCCCGGGCTCACCGCGCTGTCGGGCGCGCAGTTCGAGGCGTGCAACTACATTCCGGCGAACCGGATCAACCAGATTTCAAAGAACTTCCTGAGCAAGCTGGTGGCGCCCTCGCTGCCCGGCTTTACGAATAATTTCTTCGCCACCAACAGCTACGACACCGATTACAACAAATACGACGGGAAGATCACCTGGACGCCGAGCGCGCGCGTCATCATTAATGGACGCCTCGGATACGGCGACAGCTACGAGGACAGCGCGCCGGAGATGCCGTCGATCGACGGCGGCGTCAACCAGATCTTCCAGGGACGCATCTGGGATTCGACGGTCCACAGTCATTCACTGGCGGTCACCTCGACCTTGTCCCCTACGATGGTGATGGACGGCGTATTCGGCTTCACGCGCACCGACATGCTGGCCCGACCGCACACGGACGACTGCTGGGGCGAGCTGCTCGGCGTCAAGAACAGCTGCCAGCCGCCGCGTTCGCGTAGCACGGCGATTCCGCAAATCATGGCCTCCAACACCTATCGGCTGGCTGGCGGCGGGGAGCCGCGCGCCTACCGCGATCCGCAGTGGAGTGGTTCGATGAACTTCGGGTGGACGAAAGGCAACCACAACGTGAAATTCGGCGGCGAGATGAAGATCCTTCATCAAAACCACTATGAGACGCAGACGCCGACGTTCTCATTCAATGGCGGACGGACGGCGCTCGCGCCGGCTGGGCCGAACCAGTTCAACGCGTTCGCCGATTTCCTGCTGGGCGAGGTCTTTCAGCGCACGTCGGAATCGATGACGCCGATGATCGGCGACGAGCCGACGGTCGAGAACATCATGGACTACCGGCCGGCGACGCTCCGGTCGAATCAATACGGCGTCTACCTCCGGGACCAGTTCGAGCTCAACAGCAAGATGACGGTGTCAGCCGGTATCCGCTGGGAGTATTACCCGCTGTCGCAGCGCGCCGATCGCGGGCTGGAAATCTTCGACTTCCAATCGCGGCTGCTGCTGATTTGCGGCGTGGCTCCCAACGACGAGACATGCGGGATCACGGTCGAAAAAAATCTCTTCACGCCGCGCCTTGGCTGGGCCTACCGCCCGACCGAATCCACGGTCATCCGCGTCGGCTATTCACGGAACCCGCAGAACGATACGTCTGGCCGCAACCAGATGCCGCCGTTCCAGGCGTTCCCGGCCACGATCATCATCAGCGAACAGGGCGCGAACAACTACGCGGCTGTCGGCAGCCTGAACGACGGCGTGACCGTCGTACCGCAGTTCGACCTTACAGTCGGCAGCGTGCGGCCTGCCGCCGGCATGACGACCTACCGCGGGAAGTTCGAGCGCGGAACCATCTCCTCGTGGAACGTGAGCATGCAGCAGCTGTTGCCCATGAGCCACAGCCTGACGCTTGGTTACGTGGCGAATCGGCAGCGCGGGATGACGCGCAACCTGAACGAGAATTACGGCCGGCTGGGCGGGGGCACGGCGAGCCAGCCGTACAGCGATCTGACGACCGCGGCGATCAACGTCCAGGGCCCGTACGGGAGAGTGGACTACGATTCGTTCCAGGCAAGCGTCAACAAACGCATGTCTCAGGGACTGCAGTACACCGTCGCCTACACCTTTGCGAAAGCGATCGACTGGTGGGCGGGATCGATCCCGCAGCCCGAGTACTGGCACCTGAACAAGGGGGACCAGGCCAACAGCAATCCGCACATGCTCAACACGTCGGTGATTTACTCGCTGCCGTTTGGTACCGGGCGAAAGTTCCTCAACGACTCCGGCGTGTTGTCCCACGTATTGGGTGGGTGGCAGGTCAATGCGTTTTTCACCGCGAGGTCCGGGACGCCGTTCACGGTTACCGCAGCGAACGGAATTCTGAACGCGGGTAACGGCACGAACCAGACGGCGGATCAAATTAAGGATACGGTCGTGATCAATGGGTTCTCGGCGGGTGGGCGCGTACTTCGATCCGACAGCGTTCAGGCCGGTCACGGAAGTCAGGTTCGGAACCGCGGGGTATAACACCCTTCGTGGACCCGGCGTCGCAAACCTCGACCTGAGCGTGTTTCGGACCTTCTCTTTGAGGAGCAACAGGACCCTGCAGATTCGTATCGAGGCCCTGAACGCGACCAATACGCCGCACTTTGCGAATCCGGCCGCCAACGTCGCAAATTTGCAGCTAAATCCGGACGGAACTGTCCGTAATCTCAATGGGTTCGGGGTCATCACGTCCACCAACCGTTTAGGGCGGCAGTATGACGAACGGGAGTTCCGTTTGGGTGTCAGACTGACGTTCTGATCATGCGAAAGCGGTAACTCTCTGTAGGTGGGCCGATACAAGCGGCGACAAATGACATGCCAGTAACTTGAGGTGTTCGTGCGAAAATAGAAGCCACTCTTTAAGGAGCAGCATGACGCGAAAGGTATTCGCCGGGTTGGTGGTGGTGTGCGCGGCCGTCGGTAGCGGTCTGGCGACGCGAACCATCGTTGGACAGGGGCAACCCCGGGCCACGACTGAAGAGTTTCAGCAGCAAGTGCTGCCGGTTCTGTCCAAAAGCTGCCTCAGCTGTCACAACGATCGAACCCGGGCCGGGACGTTCAGCCTCGAACCTTTCAAAGATCCCGCGACCGCGCTCGCTCAGCCGGCCATCTGGCACAACGTGCTACAAAAGGTCAGTTCTGGCGCCATGCCGCCGCCAGCTGCGGCGCCGCTGAGCCAAGCCGATCGCGATGCGATTACCAATTGGGCCCGGAAGCTCCCGGGCGCGGCTGAGGCAACGATTGCGCGCAGCAGCGCCGGCCGCGTCACGGCACGCCGCCTGAATCGCGTGGAATACAACAACACGATTCGAGATCTGCTCGGGGTTGCGGCGCGGCCTGCGGACGAGTTCCCCGTGGACGACTCCGGGTACGGCTTCGACAATAACAGCGACGTGCTGTCGGTTTCGCCGATGTTGATGGAAAAGTACATGCAGGCTGCGGAGAAGATCTCGCGCCTCGCCGTGTACGGTGAAACAGTACCGCCGAAACCCACGCGCCTCGTCCGGCTGATGAACCGGCGATCGCAGGACGCGTACGACGTGCTCTCGGAAGGGAACTCGGGCATGTACCTGCCCTATTCACTTCGCGGCGCGATGTACGGAAATTTCACCTTCCCGGTCGACGGCGAGTACGAGTTCCGCCTGAGGATTGCGAATTTCCGCGGCGAAAGTGACGCAGACCTGACCGATGAAGAGCGCGCCCGCCGCGCCGAAGAGCGGCGCAAGCTGTTCGAAGCGCGCAGGCTCGAGCGGGAGAAGGCGGCCGCCGCCGCGGGGACGGGGACGGCGGCACGCCGGCGCGAGGTGGACGGGGCGGTGGGCCGCGTCGTGAGCCCACGCCCGAAGAATTGAAAGCGCGCGACGAAGCGGCGAGGAAAGCCGCGCCCCCTCGCCAGCTGGTGCTGTCGGTCGACGGCGCGCCAATCATCACGACCGTCATCGAAGGCAGCGGTGCGTTTGGATATTCGCAAGGCGAGTTCACGTCGCGCGCGAAGGTGAAGGCGGGCGAGCGGTTCCTTCGCGCGTCGTATCCGGAGCTGGCGAACCTTGCCGACCCGCGCGAGAACATCAATCCCGACATGCGCCGCGGTCTCTTCGTCGATTATCTCGACATCGTTGGGCCGTTCAATCCGAGCACGACGCCACCCGAGAGCTACACGAAGATATTCGTTTGCAGCCAGAAGACCCCGCAGTGCGCCCGGACGATCCTGAGCAGCCTGATGGAGCGCGCGTATCGGCGCCCCGTCACGGAAGAGGAGGTCAAGTCGAAGCTCGATCTCGTCACGCTTGCGCAGCGCGAAGGCGATTCGTTCGAGGAAGGCATCCGGCTGGCGTTGCAGGCGATTCTGGCGTCACCCAATTTCCTCTTCCGTGTCGAAACCAATCCGAGGCCGAGGGTCGGGGCCGCCGGGTCTCAAGAACAAGACCCGGCCTACGTGCGAGCGTCCATCGTCCATCGTCCATCGTCCATCGTCTCGGCGATGGCCGTGCGCCAATCGACGATGGCCGATCGACGATCGACGATCGACGAATATCCGGTGAGCGACGTCGAGCTTGCCTCACGGCTGCTCGGTACTTTCTCTGGGCGAGCATGCCCGATGCGGAGCTGATGCGGGTCGCCAAGGCCGGCACGCTGCGCCAGCCGGCAGTGCTGGAGGCGCAGGTGCGCCGCATGATGGCCGACCCGAAGGGTTTCAACCTGGTCGAGAACTGGGCGGCGCAGTGGCTTCAACTGCGGAACCTCGGCCGCACCAAACCCGATCCCAAGCGGTTTCCCACGGTGGACGACGAGCTCCTCGACGCCATGCGCACCGAGACGATGAAGTTCGTCGAGACCATCATTAAAGAAGATAGAAGTCTCCTCGACTTCATCGACGCACCGTTTACGTGGGTCAATGGCCCGCTCGCCCGGCACTATGGAATCAAGGGCGTCGACGGCGAAGGGTTCCAGCGCGTGGCCCTGGACGGCGAGCAGCGCAGTGGCGTCCTCACCCAGGGCGCGATCCTGACGGTCTCGTCGTATCCCACCCGCACCTCGATGCCGGTTCGCGGGAAGTGGGTGATGGAGAACCTGCTCGGCACGCCGCCCCCGCCGCCGCCCGACGATGTGCCGTCGCTGAATGAATCGAACATCGGGACCGAAGTGTCGCTTCGGGAGCGTCTCGAGCAGCATCGGCGCGATCCAAGCTGTGCGCCCTGCCACGTGCTGATGGATCCGATCGGCTTCGGGCTCGAAAACTACGATGCGGTCGGTGCGTGGCGCACGCACGATGGCAAGTTCCCCATCGAGGCGTCGGGCACGCTGCCCGGAGGGCAGTCGTTTACCGGGTCGAAGGGATTGAAGGAAATCCTCAAGACGAAATCCGACGCGTTCGTGAACAACGTCACGGAGAAGCTGCTGACCTACAGTCTCGGACGCGGGTTGGAGCGCTATGATCGTCCCACGGTGGACGCCATCAGCCGTCAGGTCAAGGCGAGCGAGTACAGGTTCTCGGCGCTCGTCATGGAAGTCGTGAAGAGCAAACCGTTTCAGATGCAGACTGTGGAGGGCGCGAGACCATGAATCTGATCTTCAAGAAGCAGCTTCCGAGGCGCACGTTTCTGCGTGGCATGGGCACTGTCGTCGCCCTGCCGCTGCTCGACGCCATGGTGCCGGCGTTCGTGAAAGCCGCCGGCGCGTCGCCGACACGCCTTGCGATCCTGTATTTCCCGAACGGCGTCCAGATGGACACCTGGGCCATCAAGAGCGACGCGCAAATCGCTGCGCTCCCGAACGTGTTGCCGCGCACGATGGCGCCCCTGACGAAGTATCGCAACGACATCACCGTGCTGAACGGTCTGACCGTCGATGGCGGCCGCGCGCATGGCGACGGTCCCGGCGACCATGGCCGCGCGGGCGCGAGCTACCTGACGGGCGCGCATCCCAAGAAGACGTTCGGTAAGGATCTCCAAGCCGGCATTTCGATGGATCAGTATGCGGCGAGCGTCATCGGGAACCAGACACGCTTTGCCTCGCTCGAGCTCGGCTGCGAAGAGGGCATTCAGGGCGGCAATTGCGACAACGGCTACAGCTGCGCCTACAGCAACAGCATCTCGTGGCGCACACCGTCGACGCCGAATCCTCCCGAGATTCGCCCGCGCGCCGTCTTCGAGCGCCTGTTCGGCGCCGGCGAGATCGAGCGCGACCCGGTGAAGCGCGCGAGGAAAGAGAAGTACCAGAAGAGCGTCCTCGATTCAGTGCTCACGGACGCGAAGCGTCTCGAGACGGCGGTAAGTGTCTCCGATCGCCGCAAGCTGGATGAGTATTTGTACGCGGTTCGAGACATCGAAACCCGTATCCAGAAAACGGAAAGCGAGAGCGCGCTCAACCCCGAGATGGATCGGCCGTCGCCGAGCGTGCCGGAGAACTACAACGAGCACACGCGCATCATGTTCGACCTGATGGCGACGGCATTCCAGACCGACTCGACGCGCATCATCACGTTCCTGATGGCGATCGAGCAGAGCAACCGCGCGTATCGCGAGATCGGGATTGCCGATTCTCATCACGGCTTGACGCACCATGGCGGCGACAAGGAAAAGATCGAGAAATGCATCCTCATCAATCAGTACCAGATTGAACAGTTCGCCTACTTCATCGATAAGCTGAAGGCGACCAAGGATGGTGACGGCACGCTGTTCGACCACATCATGGTCAACTATGGCAGCGGTCTCAGCAAAGATCACGATCACGACGACCTGCCCACGGTCATCACCGGTCGCGGCAACGGGCTGTTCCATCTGGGCCGGCACGTGACCTATCCGAACGAGACGCCGCTGGCGAACCTGCATGTGTCGATGATGAACAAGATGGGGATTCCTGCGGAGACCTTCGCCGACAGCAAAGGCAAGCTGGGGTATTTGTCAGATATCTAGCTGGTAGCTGTAGCAAGCGTACGTAGGCCGGGTCTTGCTCTTTAGACCCGGCCTTTTTTTGTCTTCACACTTCTTTTTTTCTCCTCCTCCAAAAACCTGAATTTCGGCGTGACCAATACCTGGGGAATTCGGTTGCTTTTACCGTAGGTTCGTCTACGATTCACGCAATCCATCCGTTCGTCTCCTAAGCAGTCAGCGCGATTTCGGCTGTTCCGCATCTCAAGGAGGCAGATATGACCTTTCTTCGTGCATTTGGCAGTGCGGCCACCGTCTTTCTGGCAATGAACACATTCGCATTCGCACAGGGCACCGCCGATATTGTCGGCCGTGTGACGGACACGAGTGGGGGCGTGTTGCCCGCCGTGACGGTCACGGCGGAGAACGTGGCCACGAAGAACGTGCGCACGACGGTGACCAGCGATACTGGCGACTATCTCTTCACGTTGCTGCCTATTGGTGTCTATACCGTGAAAATCGAGCTGCAGGGGTTCCAGACGGTGAGTTCGCGGGTTGAGCTCACCACGGGCGACCGCGCGCGCGTCGACGCGCGGATGCAGGTTGGCACCGTGCAGGAGAGCCTCGTCGTCACCGGCGAATCCCCGCTGCTGCAGACAGACTCATCGACGGTCAGCTCGCTCATCGACGAGAAGACGGTGCAGGACGCGCCGATTCCCGGTCGCAACATTATCCGAATGGTGCAGATGATTCCCGGGGCGAGCGAGGGTGCACTGAGCTCGCTGGCCAATGGCACGCGTCCCGATGAGCGCCGGCAGACCTCCTCGGTGTCGATCAACGGCGTCAATGACGTCCTCAACAATCAGTTGGTCGACGGCATGGACAACAACGAGCGCACAATCGGCACCGTCAGCATCAAGCCGTCGATTGACGCGATTGCCGAAGTGCGCGTCCAGACCAACATGTACACGGCCGAAACCGGCCGGACGCTTGGCGGTGTCATCAATATCATCACCAAGTCGGGAGGAAATGCGTTTCACGGATCGGCATTCGAGTTCGGCCGCCACGAGAAGTTCGATTCACGCCTGTTTTTCGCGACCGACAAGCCGATCATCCGTCAGAACCAGTTTGGCGGCAGCCTTGGCGGACCGCTGCGGGCGAACCAGACGTTCTTTTTCGTCGACTATGAGGGCTATCGGCTGAAACAAGGCGTGCCCACCGTGATCACCGTGCCGACGGTGAAGATGCGGAGCGGCGATTTTTCTGAGCTCTCGACTCCCATCTACGACCCGACAACAGCGGTGCGCACGGCGTTTCCGGGCAACGTGATCCCGGCCGGTCGATTCGACCCGATTGCGGTCAAGATGGCGCAGTTGTATCCGATGCCGACGAGCCCAGGCCTCTCGAACAACTTTGCGTATACGAATCAGCGGACCCAGAACAATCATGCGACCGACGTGCGCATCGACCACCGCTTCAACGATCAGAACAGCGTCTTCACGCGGTACTCGTACAACAAGACCGACACAGTGACCCCAAGCCTCTGCCCGCCGGTCGACATCGGTGGACGAACGATCGATCCGACGTGCATCGTCGGCGGCGCGGCCACCGGCAATTATGCGGGCCCCAACTACACGACCGCGCACAATGTGGTGGGCAGCTGGGTTCGCGTCTTCAGCTCGACCATGATTTCCGAGATCAAAGGCAACTATTCGAGACCCGACATCCTCTCGCTTGGACCGAATCACAAGTCCAACCTCGGCGATTTTCTCGGCATTCCGAACGCGAACACCGGCGCCGACGAAACGAGCGGCCTGCCGCTGATGGAAATGCGCCCGACGACGTTCGCCGCAGTCGGAGAGACGCAATGGGTGCCGCTTCAGATCTACAACCGCACGTCCCAGATCGCAGGGTCGATCACGATTGCCAAGAACGCGCACAACCTGAAGATTGGCGCGGGCGTCGTGTTGCGGAGCTTCGGCGTGCTCCAGTCGAACTCTGCGCAGGGCCTCTGGGGGTTCGATTCGACGACAACCAACAGCGGAGTCGCAGGTTCAGCAAGTGGCGGCCATGCATTCGCGTCGTTCCTCCTGGGGTTTCCGGCGGACGTGCGCCGGCTGTACACACCGGGAATGCCGCACTACCACTCGAACGAGCCGAGCGTCTTCGTGCAGGACGATTGGCGTGCGACCTCGTGGCTCACCGTGAACCTGGGGCTTCGCTACGACGTCTTCACTCCGCTCACCGAGGAGGAGAATCACCTCTCGAACTGGGTTCCGTCTGAAGGGAAGCTGCTCGTCGCCGGCGTGGATGGGGTGAGCCGCACGGCTGGCGTGAAGACCGATCTTTCGGACATCGCGCCGCGACTGGGGTTCTCGGCCACGCTGCCGCATGAGATGGTGCTTCGCGGCGGCTTTGGGCTGGCCTATTACCCCAACAACAAGAACGCCGGGGCGTTCATGAAGAACCCGCCTTACACCGCGAACTACGGGCCGGTCACGAGCAACGGGGCGTCGAACGGCATACCGGACCTGCTACTCAGGAACGGGTTACCCGTCGTGAACTTCAGCAGCCCCTCGTCTCCGGCGGGCAATGTCATCGGTACTGACATCAACTACAAGTCCGACCGGGCGAAGCAATTCAACATCATGCTCGAGAAGCAGTTCGGGGGCAACGTCGTGACGGCGGGTTATATCGGGGCGATCGGCGACCGCCTGCAGCAGGGAGTCAACTACAACCTGGCGCCCGCCGCGCCAGGCAACGTCAACCTCCGCCGCCCGTACGCTGCCCAGTATCCCCAGATGGCAAACGCGACCGTCCTGAGTAACGTCGCGCGATCGAAGTACGATGCCGCCCAGTTTGTGTTCACACGCCGCTCACGCGGCGGCCTGACACTGACCACGCATTACACGTTGGCACACGCAACCGAAGTGCGCCGGACGCCGTGGGACTTCAGTATTGAAGAGACGGGCGATACGCCGAACTTCGACGTTCGTCACCGTTTTGTCCTGACCACGAACTATCAGCTGCCATGGGGCAACAGCCTCACCGGGATTGCGCACGGGTTCCTCGCAGCGTGGCAGGTGAATGCCACGGTTTTCCTGCAGTCGGGCGTGGCCTATGCCATCACCAACGCAGCATCTCGGACCAACACGGGAGGCACCGACCGGCCAATTCTGAACGGGGATCCCAATCTGCCGAGCAGCGAGCGCACCGTTCAGCGCTGGTTCGATACGTCCAAGTTCTCGGCTGCTCCGCAGTTTCAGGCGGGGAATCTGGGGCTGTCGACTCTGCATGGCCCGGCACAGCGCCGGATAGATTTCTCTCTTTTCAAGGATCTGAATCTGGGTGCGAGCCAGCGGCTGCAGCTCCGCGCCGAGGTGTACAACCTGACCAACATCGCGAATTTCGGGCTTCCCGATGCGCAGTTCGGGAGCACGGGGTTCGGCAGCATTTCGAGCACGGGCAATTCGATCCCCCGTCAGATGCAGTTTGGAGTGAAGTATCTGTTCTGAAGAATCGGACCTCGGGCTCGGATATTTAGCGGCGGCGGGTCCATAATGCAGGACCCGCCCTACGTCGTACGTAGGCCGGGTCTTGGTCTGTAGACCCGGCTCATGGAGACGATGATGCCTCGGACGACCTTTCTCGCCATCTGTCTGACCGTGATCGGCGCGCTCTGTGCCTCGAGTTCAGAGGCGATGGAGCGCGCCGCCATGGATCAGTTGCTCACGCTTTCACGCACCCGCCCCGATTCGCCGGAGTTCCGCGAGGCGCTGCTGAAGCACCTCGGCGAAGCGCCAATCAAAAGCGGTGAAGCCTACAACTCGAACGGGCCTGATTTCGTTTGGGCCGTCGAATCCGCCACACAACCGGCGCTGACGGTCGACGATCAGCCAGCCGGTCCCATGCGCCGGATCGCGGGCAGCAACCTGTGGTTTTACGTGGCGCAACTCGGCGTCGGCACCTCGCACCGTTTCCATTACGTCGTCAACGGCGCAAAGTTTGGCGGCTCGTACGATGTGCCCGCGTACGGACCGCTCTCGTACGCGCAGGCGGGCGTCCCGCAGGGGCGGCTTTCCGAAAAGCTCGTTCATGTCAGCAAGCTCTACGGCGGCATGGAGACGAACTATTGGATCTACGTGCCCGCGCAATACAACCCCGCGGTTCCCGCGGGTTTGATGGTCTGGCAAGACGGCGAGCGATACATCGCGAGGAACACCGAGGAGATCTGCCGGCTGTGCCCGAGCCTGTATCGCCTGCAGGAAGTCACCGACAATCTGATTCACGACAAGAAAATTCCGGTGATGATCCACGTCTTCGTCTCGCCGGGCACGCTGAACGGCAAACCGCTGCGCTCGATCCTCTACGACACGGTGTCTGACAAGTACGGACAATTTCTCCTCGAGGAATTACTTCCGGAGGTGTACGCCAAGTACAACATCCGCAAGGATGCCTACAGCCGCGCGATTCAGGGGCAGTCGTCCGGCGGCATCGCCGCATTTACCGTTGCGTTCAATCATCCGGAAAGCTTCAGCCGCGTCTACACGGTAGTCGGTAGCTTCACCGCCCTTCAGTGGAAACCCGGCGAGCTCGACGGGGGCAATATTTATCCCTTCAAAGTGCGGCGAGAGCCGAAGCGCAACCTGCGCGTGTGGATGAACGACGGTTCGGAAGATCAGGAGGCCAACTCGGGAAGCTGGCCGCTGCAGAACATCCAGCTCGCGAACTCCCTGAAGTTAAAAGGGTACGACTTTCATTTCAGCTTCGGCGGCGGCTCCCACCATGCTGCACTCGCCGCCTCAGAACTACCGGAATGCCTTAGCTGGCTGTGGCGTGACTACGATCCCGCGAAGACCGAACAGGCCTACGAGCAGAGCGCCGAGGAGAAGTCGAAGCCGCCGTTCCGCGTCCGGATCTACAATCGCTGATCATTCGCATTTTTGGATCCATCACGATATTGACCAGAGTTTCACATCGAGAGATTTAGCCGCGCATCGTGAGACAAGATAAGACAAAGTATTGACAGTGTTGCGTAGCTGTCCTACTCTCGACGGCTCAGACCTAGTTCGATCGCAATCTCAGAGGAGGGGGCCATGGGGAGGGGTTTGTTCGCGCGTATCGCGATTCTGGTCGTGGTGTGTACGTTGGTGGGGACGCATGTAGCCGCGGCTCAGAACATTTACGGATCGCTCGTCGGTAACGTGACCGATTCGAGCGGCGCGGCGGTGCCAGGCGCGACGGTGTCTGCCACGCAGACCGAAACGAACCTGACGCGTGAAGTCGTGTCGAACGCGAGTGGCGCCTACACGATTCCGAACATTCCATCCGGAACCTACACGGTTGTCGTCACGGTTCCTGGATTCCAGACGTTTACGGCCAACAATGTCACGGTCACCAACCGCGACGTGCGCGTCGACGCCAGGCTGAGCC
Source organism: Vicinamibacterales bacterium (assembly GCA_963761975.1). Lineage (GTDB taxonomy): Bacteria > Acidobacteriota > Vicinamibacteria > Vicinamibacterales > JAMQPK01 > JAMQPK01. The sequence goes on along the minus strand of CAVXIR010000004.1, from coordinate 1,152,284 downwards.
TCGGCACGCTCGAGGAAGCCGTCACCGTGACGGCGACGGCCGCGATTCTCCAGACCGAGAACGCCGCGGTGCAGCACATTGCTAACAGCGAGCAGCTGCAGACGCTGCCGACCAGCGGCCGCGCGTTTCAGAGTTTCATGACGCTGATGCCCGGAGTGGCCGATCCGAACTATCAGCAGTCGGGCGGCATCAACAATCCCGGCCGCACCATGTCGCTGACGATCAACGGCCAGCCGGCGACAAACACGGTCGTGCGGCTCGACGGCATCACCGCGACCAATCAATTCTTCGAAAGCATCCAGACGTACGGCCCCAGCCTCGAAGCGATTGAAACCGTCAACGTGGTGACGAGCAGCTTCGACGCCGACCAGGGGATGGCCGGTGCGGCGGCGGTGAACGTGCAGGTCAAGACGGGGACGAACAACTTCCGCGGGTCGGCGTTCGAATATGCGGTCGACGCGCGGATGCGCGCACGCAACTATTTCCTTCCCGCAGACCGTGACAAGGGCACCTCGAGCGTGAACGTGTTTGGCGGCACGATTGGCGGCCCGATCGTCAGGAACAAGCTGTTCTTCTTTTTCAGCGACGAGTCCACGGTTCAGCGCACGTTCAACGGCAACGCGGTGGGGCAGACGGGAACCAGCGGGTTCGTGTCGATTGCGCCGGCGGATCTGCGCCGGGGAGATTTCTCGCAGTCAAACACGCCCATTTACGACCCGCTGACGGGCAATCAGGCGACGGCCGCCGGTCGCGTGCCTTTTGCGTATGCCAACTGCCCGGGTGTGACAACCCTGACGGATCCACGCTTCGCGTCGTGCAACTTCATCCCGCAGAGCCGCATCAACCCGATCGCGGCATCGATGTTGTCCAAGCTGGTGTTGCCCACGCAGCCGGGATACACGAACAACTATTTCGTCACCAACGGATACGACACCACGTACCACAAGATAGACGCCAAGGTGACTTATAACCCCGGTCCGAGGTTGAACCTCAATGGGCGCCTGGGATTCCTGCCGAGCTGGGAGCGCTCATTGGGCATTCTGCCGTCGGTGGATGGGTCTCCCATCAATCCGTTGTCGCAGGGCCGCGTGTGGGATTCGTTCGTCGACAGCCACTCGATCGGCGCGACGTCGATTCTGTCGCAAAGCTTCGTCCTTGATGCATCGTTCGGCTACACGAAGCACAACGTGAACGTGTTCCCCCCCGTGGACACCTGCTATGGCGACGTCTTCGGTCTTCGCAACGCGTGCCAGCCGCCGTACTCCCTGGACACCAACGTTCCCGACATGAACGTGCAGGGCTGGACGATGAACGGGCAGAGCCCGATTCGCGACTACGTCGACCCGCAATGGCAGCTCGTGGCCAATGCCGGGTGGACGAAGGGTTCGCACAACGTGAAGTTCGGTGTGGACTACATCATCCTGCAGCAGGATCACTACGAAACGCAGGCGCAGGCGTTCGCTTTCAACGGCGGTGTGACGACGCTGAACGGGGCCGCCAACAACTTCAACAGGTTCGCGGCGTTTCTGCTGGGGATGCCTTCATCGAGGACCGCGCAGGTGATGACGCCGCTGCTCGGTGGAGATGCTTCTGGCGCGTCGCACCCGAGCACGGGGATACCCAACGAGTTCCGCCCGAACACGCTGCGGAACAACAACGTCGGCACCTACATTCGGGATCAATGGAACATCACGCCGAAGATCACCGCATCAGTGGGTGTGCGGTGGGAGTACTACTCGCTGCCGCGCCGCGCGGACCACGGCATCGAGGTCTACGACTTCGCGGCAAACAGGCTCCTCATCTGCGATGTTGGTCCGAACTCTGAAAACTGCGGTATCACAGTCGAGAAGAATCTGTTCACGCCGCGTCTGGGCCTCGCATATCGCCCGATGGAAGATCTCGTCATTCGCGCTGGCTACTCCCGCAACCCGCAAAGTAATAACCCCGGCCGGCAGCAGATGGTGCCTGCACAGTCGTTCCCGCAGACGATCGTCATCACGGAAGAAGCGCCGAACAACGTGACGGCCATCGGCAGCCTCAACGACGGATCGACCAGAGTCGTGCCGGCGGACCAGAGCAGCGGTGTGTTGGTCCTGCCGCGTGGCGCCGGAGTCAACACATACCGGGACGAGTACGTTCGCGGCAAGATCTCGTCCTGGAACCTGAGCGTCCAGAAGGCGCTGGGAACGAGAATGAGCGCGACCTTCGCCTACGTCGCGAATCGCCAGAACGGCATGACGCGGAATCTGAATTTGAACTACGGCGTGCTCGGCGGCGGTTCGGCAAGCCTGCCGTTCTTCCCGCTGGGAATCACGTCGGCGATGAACGTCTTCTCGCCGGCCGGCAAGGTGAAGTACGACTCACTCCAGCTGAGTATGAACCGCCGCCTGAGCGACGGGATGCAGTTCACCGTCGCCTACACATATGCCGAAACCATCGACTGGTGGCGCACGGCCATCCCTCAGCCTGAGTACTGGTACCTGAACAAGGGTGAGACGGGCGCGCCGCATAGGATTAACGCGTCGCTGATTTACGAGCTGCCGTTTGGTTCCGGACAGCGCTGGTTGAACAACGACAGCGTGGCAGCCAAGGTTGCCGGCGGCTGGCAGGTGAACACGTTCTTCAGTTACGCGTCGGGGTCGCTCGTGACGGTGAGCGGCAGCACGAACCCGCTCAACGCGCCGAACGTCGGGACGCAGTTTGCCGACAAAGTAAAGGACGGCCCGGTTGAAATCTTCGGGGATGTCGGTCCGACCGCGCAGTATTTCGACGTGAGCGCGTATCGACCGGTACCGGCCGGAGATCTTCGGTTCGGCAATTCCGGCCACGGTTCGTGGAGGGGGCCAAGCGCGCCGAACGTCGACATGAGCGTGTTCCGTGTGTTCCGCATCGGTCAGAGCAAAACGCTTCAGATTCGCGCGGAAGTCTTCAATATCTCGAACACACCGCACTTCAGCAACCCGTCGGCGAACATCTCGAACGTCGTCTTCGCCGCCAACGGCGCCATCACGAACCTGGGCGGGACGGGCAGCATCACGTCGACCGATCGCACGGGCCGTCAGTACGACGAACGCGAATGGCGGTTCGGTGCGCGGTTTGGGTTCTAACGCAATGATGTAGGGCGGGTCTTGAACTGCAAGACCGCCCCACGATCGACAGGAGGACACATGAGGCTTCACATCGCAGCGCGTATCGCTCTCGTATTCGCGCTGTTTACGCTCGTCGGCACTCCCGCTTTGGCTCAGCTGCAATCCGGCCGAATCGTCGGCACAGTGCTCGATCCCCAGAAGGCCGGCATTCCTGGAGCGACAATCACCGTCATCAACCTTGCGACCAATCAAGCGAGGCTTGCGATTACCGATACCGAAGGCAACTACGTTGTGACCCCGCTCGACCCTGGCACGTACAACGTGACGGCCGAGATGCCCGGGTTCCAGACGACGAGGCGCGAGGGACTGGTGCTGACCGTCGGACAGGCGGCGAGAGTCGAGCTGACGCTCAATCTCGGCACCTTGTCTACCGAAGTTCAAGTGACCGCGGAGACGCCGCTGCTCAACACAGAATCGGCGACGTTGAGCGAGGTCATCACCAACGAGCAGATCGTCGACCTGCCGCTCAACGGTCGTGGCTTCCATGAGCTGGCGCGACTGACCTCGGGCGTGGCACTGCTGCCGCCGACCGGCAACACGCAGCCCGTCCGGCCCGAAGTCGTCAACGGCAACGTCATCGGCGGCGTCGCCGGATCGCAGACCCGGTTCCTCCTCGATGGCGTGGACATCACCGAAGAGCATCAGGGGGGTACCTGGATTCAGACCTCGGTCGATGCGCTTCAAGAGTTCAGCGTCCAGCAGAATGCGTACTCGGCCGAGTTCCACGGCGCCGGTGCCACCTTCAACGTGACGACCAAGTCGGGCGGCAACGCGTTTCACGGCAGCCTGTTCGAGTTCGTGCGCAACGACAAGTTCGATTCGAAGAACTTCTTCGCCGTGAACAAGGAGAAGCTCGAGCGCAATCAGTTCGGCGGCACCCTCGGCGGCCCGTTCATGATTCCCGGCCTGTACGACGGTCGGAACAAGACCTTCTTCTTCGCGAGCTACGAGGGACACCGCCGCCAGCAGGGCGTCGTCGACGTCAGCAACGTGCCGTCGGCAGCGCAGCGGGCGGGAGATTTCACCGGCCTCGCGGCGGTCTTCGATCCTTTGACCACGACCACCGGCACTGTGACGCGCACGCAGTTTCCCGATAACAAGATTCCGGCGAATCGCATCTCACCGCAGGCGCAGTTCTTCCTGCGGTACATCCCCCTGCCGAACGCTGCCAACAACACGTATGTGTCGAACCCGATCACGGAGTTCAACCAGAATCAGGTGACGCTGCGCCTCGATCAGGAGATCAACTCGCAGCACCGGTTCTTTACGCGCTACAGCCGGCATGTGAACGCGGAAGACAGACAGGATCGGTGGGATACGCTGGGTGCGACCCGCCTCGAGGGCCCCGCGTACAACCTGGCAATGTCGATGACGTCGAACTTCGGGTCGTCGCTGGTGCACGAAGTTCGCTTCAGCCGGATGTACGGCGAGTACCGTTCGACCGCGTACTTCCAGGGCCAGGGCGTCAGCCTCGTCCAAGAGCAGGCTGGGGTCAGAGGCCTCGCGGGCATTCAGGATCCCAACATCGCCAGCCTGCCGGCCTTCAGCTTCTCCGGCTACACCGGTTTCTCGGGCAACGCCGGGGACGGCCGTCCGAAATGGCAGGACAGAGGCGAATACGAGCTCACCGACAGCCTCACCTGGATCAAGGGAAGGCACATCCTGAAGTTCGGAGGCAGGATGTACCACAGGAATATTCTGTTCACCGATGCGAGAAGCCATAACGGCGTGTTCAATTACACCGGCGTCATGACACAGCGTCCGGGGAACACCGCCGGCACGGGCGTCTCGTTTGCCGACTTCCTGCTCGGATACCCCGCCAGCGCGACCCGATCGAACCCCGCGACGTGGTGGGGCGGATCGGGGACCTACTGGCATGGGTTCATCCAGGATGACTTCCGCCTGACGAACAATCTGACCGTCAATCTCGGGTTGCGGTACGAATACACGCCGTGGCTGACGCCGTATCGGAACCAGGGCGCCGTGTTCGATCCCACGCGAGCGAAGTCCATCATCGTCTCGAGCGAGACAAGCCAGATCGATCTCGCCTCGCAGGCACTGGCGGATATCGGGTATCAGGTGTTCGGCGACTTGATCCAGACCAGCAGTGAAGCAGGCGTTCCGCTTCAACTGACGAATAACGACACGAAGCAGTTGGCCCCTCGCGCCGGGTTTGCGTATCGCCTCGGCGATCGCACCGTGATTCGCGGTGGCTACGGCATGTTCTATGAGGCCGAAGGCACCAGCGGACGGCTGAATTTCCACTTCCTGCCGTTCAGCATGAGTGAAGGCGTGAACGCCACGACCAACGTCGTGCCCAACCGCACGACGGCCGACTTCTTCCTCGGCGTGCCGTTTGGCCAGTCGCTTGGTGCCGTGGGCTGGAACCCGCTGACGCTCGATGCGGAGTTCGGATTCGATCAGCGCTGGAACTTCGGTGTTCAGCGGGAAATCGCCAGCCGGATGAGCCTCGAAGTGAACTACGTGGGGACGAAGGGCACGAACCAGCAGGAGGCCGAACCCATCAATATTCCTGCCCCGGGCGCGGGGAATATTCAGACCCGCCGGCCCTATCCACGCTTCGGCAACATGAATATTCACAGCCAGGCACGGTCGACTGAGTATCACGCGCTGCAGACCAAGCTCCAGAAGCGGACGTCGGGCGGGCTGTGGTACCTCGTGTCGTATTCGTACTCCAGCACCCAGACCACGGTGCCCGCGCCAGGCATCGGCGGCAACTTCACGTACGACACGGGGCCGGCGGGCTTCGACATTCCGCACCTGTTCACGGGTAGCTTCGGTGCCGAACTGCCGTTCGGCCGCGGCAAGAAGTTCCTGACCAACGCGGGAACGCTCGCGAACGGGTTCCTCGGCGGATGGCAGGCGCAGAGCATCGTGAACTACCGCAGCGGTCTTCCGTTCACGCCGAGCGTGTCGCGCGATGTGGCGAACACCGGAGCGGGCGGGCAGCGGCCGAACCAAATCGGCTCGGGCGAGCTTGAGAACCCGACGATCGATAGGTGGTTCGACACGACGGCGTTCGTCGTGGCGCCGGACTTCAATTTCGGCAACACGGAACGTGGCATTCTGCGCGGCGATCATCAGTGGAACGTGGACTTCTCGCTCTTCAAGCGGTTCAGCGTCACTAGCTCGCAGACGCTGGAATTCCGGGCAGAAGCGTTCAACCTGCTCAACTCCGTGTACTACGATCTGCCGAGCACCGCGATCGATACGGCGACCGCCGGCCGCATCACCGGCACCTCGAACGCGGCCAGAACGCTCCAGTTCGGATTGAAGTACCTATTCTGATGATCCCGGCTGCAGGCTTCAGGCTTCGGGCTTCATGCCCGGCCTGAAGCCTTCGGCAATCCCTGATATCATCTGCCCGTGATTAAGACTGCGATTGGCCGCGCGAGGCGGTCCGACGTGCCGATCTCCCGCTACCGGGTGCAGGTTCTGGATCGCACAATTGCGGTGCTCCAGACCGTCGCCGATTCCGATACTGATCTCGCGGCTGCTGAAATCGCTAGACACCTTCGCCTGCATAAGAGCACCGTTCACCGTCTGCTCGTCGTGCTCGAGCACTATCGTCTGATCAAGAAAGGGCCTGAAGGCACGTACCGTCTGGGGACGCGCCTGATCGAGCTCGGTGAGTCGGCGATCGCAAGGCTCAGACTCAGCGATCACGCGCAGCTGTTCCTTCGCGAGCTCGCGAATCAGACCGGTGAAGGTGCGCACGTGACGATTCTGAGCGGCACCGAGATGTTGTCGATCGCGCACGTCGAGGGGCGCTGGAGTCTGCAGTCGCTGACACGGACGGGGCAGCGCACGCAGATTCATTGCACGGCCGCGGGCAAAGCGGTGCTCGCGTTCCTCTCCGAGGAAGTGTGTGATGAGCTCATCGCGAAGCTGTCGCTCGTGCGGAACACCCGCCGCACGATCGTGAAGCCATCGGCTCTCAAACTCGAACTGATGCGGGTCCGCGAAGCCGGCTATGCGGTTGACGATGAGGAGTTCGAAGAAGGGCTTCGCTGCGTGGGCGCCCCCGTCTTCGATCACCGTGGGCACGTCGTCGCCTCGATCAGCACGGCCGCACCTGTTTTCCGGCTGCGAAAGGACCGGCTGGCAGAGGTTGCCCGCCTGGTGATGGTGGCGGCGAGGCGTCTCTCAGAGGATCTGGGCTACCAGGATCCCGCCGACTCCAAGGGTGAAACCGCAGGGCGCATGGCCGCCGCCCGGGTCAGAGCGCGGCGATCGTGAGCGATTTCACAATGTGATATTCGCGTCGCGGCCGTGAAACTGCTGGCTTATAATTAAGGGGTCTGAAAACGCAATTCGTAGGGCTCAACTTTAGTTGAGCCTAACGCAGAGGGGTGAGCTCATGCGGCGACTGATCGTCCCGGCCGTCTTCCTGTTCCTGGTTGCGATCATCGCGGTTGCACCGATGTCGACCGGTTCCCTGTCGGCGGCCCCCCCTGCGGCCCCGACGTTCAACAAGGACGTTCTGCCGATCCTGCAGAAGAATTGTCAGGAGTGCCATCGGCCCGGCGCCATCGCGCCGATGTCGTTCATGACGTTCAGAGATACACGCCCATACGCCAGAGCGATCGCGAAAGCCGTCGTCAACAGGACGATGCCGCCGTGGTTCGCAGACCCGTCTGTGGGGCATTTCGAGAACTCGAGGTTCCTCAGCGAGCCGGAAATCGCCACCTTCACCGCGTGGGCCGAGAACGGCTCGCTGGAAGGTGATGCGAAGGACAAACCTGCGCCCGTGGATGTTCAACGACGGATGGACGATCGGAAAGCCAGACATCATCGTCTCGATGCCCAAGGACATCGAGATTCCGGCGACCGGCGTCTTCGATCAGTCCAACGTGCTGGTCTACGCGCATTTCGAGAAGGACATGTGGGTGAATGCCGCCGAGGTGCGCCCGGGCAACGCGAAGGTCGTGCACCATATGAAGGCGTGGATTCGCCCTCCGGACTCGACGTGGATGAAGGACGCACCTGAAGGCGTGCTCTACAGCCCGCCGCGCGGCGCCGCCGGATTTGATGGCGTCGCGCCGCAGCCTCCGCCGCTTTCGGCCACCGGATACAGGCCCGTGCAGGACATCCTGGCGAAGTACAACCCCGGCGTTGCAGGACAGGAGTTCACGACCGGTAACGCGGCGAAGTTCATCGCCGCCGGGTCTGACATCGTGTTCGAAGTGCACTACACGGCGAGCGGTAAGCCGGAGACCGATCGGTCGTCGGTCGGGATCGTTCTTGCCGACGGCCCGCCGCCGCAGCGTCACCTCACGACCACGGCGATCAGCGAGCGCAACTTCGAGATACCGGCGGGTGCGCCGAACCACGAAGTGAGGGGCGAGACGATCGTCAACGAGCCCGCGAAGCTGGTCTGGGTGCAGCCGCACATGCACTATCGCGGCGAAAGACTACGTGCTGACGGTCGTGTACCCGTCGGGTGAAGAGAAGACTATCCTGCGCGTGCCGAACTACCGGTTCGACTGGCAGATCGGCTATGAACTGGCCGAACCGCTGGATCTTCCGAAAGGCACGAAGTTCAAGACCGTCGCGCATTACGACAACTCGCCTGCGAACAAGTTCAATCCCGGACCCGAAGGTGAACGTCAAGTACGGCGCCCAGAGCTGGGACGAAATGCACGTGACATTCGTCGGCGTCGTGATTGACGCGAAGACGAACCCGGCCCGTACATTCGGTGCCGGTGGCGGCCGCCGCCAGGCGGCACCCGTCACCGAATAGGCACCGGCGCGGAATCCAGGGCGCTCGTCAGGCCGCAGGCCTCACGAGCGCCCTTTTGCATGCACTCGTTACTCGGACATCCCAACGCAACTTGATTTCGCATGGCGAGACTGTGGTAGGGTTTAGCCAATCACTCCCGGTAGGAATTCGCCTGACAGGTGGAGCCATGAATCGCAAAGGTTTCCTAGCTGTTCTTGTGTTTCTGTTTTTGGTGTCGGCAGGTGAGTGGCCGGTGACCGCTCAAAGCGCGGAACAGGAAGTGCGCAAGGCGGAGAGCGATCGGTTCGCGGCAATGCTGAAGGGCGATTTGGCCGCACTCGAGAGGCTGCTGGCTCCCGAATTGATCTACACGCACGGCGATGGCCGCGTTGTCGACAAGGCCGCGTTCATCGCCGACCTGAAAACCGGCGACTTCAAGTACGTCACCATCGACGCAGTCGAGCCGAAGGTGCGCGTTTTCGGGGATACCGCGATCGTGTCCGGTGTCGCCGGCATGAGCGTCGTCAACAAGGGCGCGCCCGCCAAGATACGAATCGTCTACTCCACGACACAACTGCGGCGAAACGGATCCTGGCAGATGATTTCCTGGCACGCGACGCGGCTGGCACAGTAGGAAGCCAGGTGTTCAACAGGTTCCAGGTTCTGTGTTCTGCGGTTCTGGGGTTCTGGTTCGCGGTTCTGGGTTCGAGTGCGTTTGCCCAACAGGGGCCGCCCGCACCGGCGAGATCGAAGCCTGCCACCTACGAGCTGACCGATGGTCGCACGATTACGGGCACGCCGGTGGGTCAGCCCGCTGCCGACGACATTCAACTGCGGACCAATGAAGGAAAGATCCTGCTTCTGCGCCTCTCGACAGATTCGAGGCGTCCTGAGCCCGCCGAAGGGCGGAAGTCGGGTGCGCGATATCGCGTCGTGACGTCGACCGTCGATTGGCCCAGCTATGATGGCGGGCCGACCGGCAACCGCTACACGCCGCAGACCCAGCTCAACAAATCGAATGTGGAGCGCCTCGCTCCCAGGTGGATGTACACCATCCCGACGTCGACTCGTCTGCAGACCACGCCGGTCGTCGTGGACGGCATCATGTACGTGATAAGTGCGAACGAGTGCTACGCGCTGGATGCCGGCAATGGCCGCGAAATCTGGCGCTTTCAGCAGCAGCGCACGAAAGGGCTTGTTGGCAATGCCGCCGGCGGCATCAATCGAGGCGTTGCCGTGTCGGGCGATCGTCTGTTCATGGTGACCGATCACGCGCATCTCCTCGCTCTCAATCGCTTCACCGGTGACGTGCTCTGGGACACCGAGATGGCTGACTGGCGTCTGAACTACAACGCGACGGCGGCGCCTTTGATTGTCGGCGATCTCGTGATAGCCGGAACGGCAGGGGGCGAGCAAGGCGTGCGCAGATTTCTTGCGGCCTACAGCCAGTCAATGGGAAGCGAGGTCTGGCGGTTCTGGACTGTGCCGAAACCCGGCGAGCCGGGATCGGAAACATGGATCGGCACCGGCATCGAGCATCCTGGCGGCGTGACGTGGATGACGGGAGTGTACGACCCTGAACTGCAGCTCGTGTACTGGACGACAGGCAATCCGAGTCCCGACTACAACGGCGACGATCGGCTTGGTGACAATCTCTATGCAAGCTCCGTCGTTGCGCTCGAGGCGACCACGGGTCGGCTCAGATGGCATTTCCAGTTCACGCCGCATAACGTGTGGGATTGGGATGCGCAGCAGCCGACAGTGCTCGTCGACACGACCTGGGAGGGGCGACCCCGCAAGCTCATGGTTCAGGCAAGCCGCAACGGGTTCTTCTACGTGCTCGATCGCACGGATGGAAAATTCCTGCTGGGCAAGCCGTTCGTGAAGAACCTGACATGGGCGAGCGCGCTTGGATCCGACGGACGTCCCGTGCTGGTCCCGGGTCAGGTGCCGACACCGGAGGGCACGCGCATCTGTCCTTCGGCTCACGGCGCCGCTAATTGGTACTCCACGTCCTACAGTCCGCAGACCGGACTCTACTACGTGCAGACGCTCGAGAACTGCAACGTGTTCGTCAAAGCCGTCAGCGAATGGGTGGCCGGAAAGTCGTATTGGGGCGGCTCGACCCGTCCGGCTGCAGGATGCGCCGAACCAGAAGATTCTGCGCGCGATCGATGTGAAGACGGGCAAGGTCGTTTGGGAACTGCCCCAGACCGGCCCCGGCGGCGCGCGTGGCGGAACGCTCGTCACCGCCACCGGCCTGCTGTTCTTCTGCGACGATCAAGATCGCTTCGTCGCGGCAGATGCCGCGACCGGCAAGCTGCTCTGGCAATTCGGCACGAACAGCGTCTGGCGCGCTTCTCCGATGACCTATGAGTTCGATGGGCAGCAGCACGTGGCGATTGCGTCTGGCTCGAATATCATTGCGTTCGGGCTGGTGAAATAGAGATCGTCGATGAAGGAGCTCGCGATGAACAAGCGTTCTCTGTTGACTCTGTTGGCACTCTCGCTGGCTGGCGCGGCGGTTCTCGCTCAGCCGCACGCAGCCGCTCGCGCAGCGCATTTCGCACTACGACCCGGCGAAAAACAGGAACTCGCCATCCGTGCATGCCGGCGCCGGTCCGATGTTCATCGGATCGATGCTCGAGAATGACCACACCGACACGAACCTCTGGTTTCTTCATCGCGGAAACATCCCGCCGAAAGGCGGCATCGGCGCGCACTATCACAATAACTGCGAAGAGATGTTCATCATCCTCAACGGAGAAGCGCAGTTCACCATCGACGGTCATACCTCGGTGTTGAAAGGACCGGCCGGCGCGCCTGTGAGGATGGGACATTCGCACGCGATCTACAACCACACGAACGAGACCGTTGAATGGATGAACATCAATGTGACCGGCATCAAAGGATGGTACGACGCGTTCGATCTTGGTGACGCGCGCGTGGGCGCACAGGTCGACACCGCCCCGAATTTCATGGTCACTGCGGCTCGATCGTGCGCTGCTGCGTCCGTTCAACGCGCTGCACGGCGGCAAGGGCGCCGTCCAGGCTCGCCGCGCGCTCGATGTGCCCGTGTTCCTCGGACCGTGGGGATATGTCGATCACCTGCTGATTCCGCCTGGCGCATCGATCGGAACGAGCACGGACGCCGAGATTGGAGGCTTCTATTACGTCCTGTCCGGCGAGGGCACAGTGAAGGTGGGCTCGGAGACGGCGGCGATCAAAGCGCACGACGCCGTCCCCTTGAATTTCAACCAGGCCAAATCATTCGAGGCGACCGGCAGCGCGCCGCTCGAGTTGATGGCCGTGGGCGTGGTCAAAGCTGCGCGGCGCTTCCAGATCGTCGGGCGTAACCCGTATGTGCCCGCACGCGGAACTCCGCCGGCTCGCGGAGCGGGGCAGGGGGGCTGACGATCGTCCATCGTCCATCGTCGATCGTCCATCGTCCATCGTCGATCGTCGGCATTAGTGACGATCTTTCCAGTCGGTTCGCTGGAGATAATTGATCCAGCGCGTCAACATTCGTCCGATATGGTCGTAGTTGTCGACGTACTTCGAATATTCGGTTTCTGTAATGAAGGTCTGCTGTAATGCTTGTTCAAGGTGCCCGATCGTTTCTTGCACGGACCCTCTCGCACGTCCGAGGTAGACGGCGAGATGTTTATCGGTAAGTTGTCCGTAGCCTTCTGCGATTAGTGCAGGGACACGACCTGTTGACCTGGACAGCTGATCTTTCAGATCGAAATTTCTGCGGAATGCGGCGCGTTTCAACAGCTCAGAAATTTCACCGCCCATCTTCTGCGACTTCCTGTACACCCGGATTTCCGAGAGTTTCCTCGCCCGCACGCAGGTGTTTGGGCACGATCTGTGCCACTCGCCAGCTGCTCGGTTCTGGTCGACGATGGACGATCGACGATGGACGATCGACGATCGACGATCAGCGCATCACACCGGGAACCGCGGCGACCGTCTGCGGCTCGCCGCCCATCAGCGCGATTCCCGCATCACGCCGTGCGACGCGCAGCGACAGGATGAGCGCGCTGCCGGCCAGACCGCACATCACCAGATAGAGAAGGCCTGCCGTGTAGCCGCCGGTGAGATCGGCCAGATAGCCAATCAGATACGGTCCGGCGAATCCGCCGAGATTTCCGGTCGCATTGATCAGGGCGATGCTTGCTGCGGCAGCCGGCCCGCTCAAAAAGATTGTCGGCAGTGCCCAGAACGGCGACGGAAACGAATAAAGCGCCATCGTCGCCAGTGAAAACGCGGCTATCGCCAGCACGAGGTGATTGCCGGCCGCAATGCTGAGAGACAGCGCAATCCCGACGAGGAATAGGGGAATGGCCGTATGCCACCGGCGCTCGCGGGTTTTGTCCGAGTGCCACGCTGTGATGAGCATCATCGGAATGGCGGCCAGCCACGGAATGCCGGAAATGAGTATGACCTGCGTCGTGCTGAGGCCGGATATGCGCCGTACGATCGTCGGCAGCCACGAGCTGAGACCTACGCTGTTGGTGATGTAGCAGAAGCACGCGAGTGCCAGGATGATCACCTGCGGATGCCTGAGCGCCTGCAGCATGGTCAGTTTCTTCGCGTGTTTCTTCCGCTCCTTTTCCCGTTCCAGCTCGGCGCTAATCCACTGTCGCTCGGCGTCCGGCAGCCAGCGTGCGTCGCTCGGCCGATCGGTGAGATAAAAGAACGCGATCACGCCAAAGACGATCGTTGGAAGCCCTTCGAGGATGAGCAGCCATCGCCAACCGCTCCATCCGAGCCACTCGATGCGTATCAGCGCGGCGGCAATCGCGGCGCCGATCATGTTCGACGTCGGAATGGCCATCATGAACATGGCGACGGCCTTGGCCCGATCCTCGTATCTGAACCAGTGGGTCAGGTAGACAAGGACGCCTGGGAAAAACCCCGCCTGCGCGATCCCGAGAAAGAAACGCACCCAGTAGAACTCGCCGGCGGTGTCGATGAGCCCGCAAAGCGCGGCTAGCGCTCCCCAGACGATCAGGCTGAGCGTGATGAAATTTCTAGCGCTCCACAATTCGGTGAGCAGCGTCGACGGAATCTGCAGAAGGAAGTAGCCGATGAAGAAGATGCCGGCGCCGAATCCGAAGACCGTGTTCGAGAACCCGAGATCCCCCCTCATCTGCAGTGCCGCATAACCCACGTTGACCCGATTCATGTAGTTGAAGACGTACAACACGAAGAGAAACGGCATGAGCCGCCAAATGATGCGCCGGCGCGCGCGTTCGGCCACGTCGTCGTGGTTCATGGCAGTGCTCATCTGATGTGCAAGCAGTTGTTCGGAGGCAATTGGACGCGTGATGTCGACGCCTGGAAGCGTGCGCGACACGAGCACGTCGAGTTGGGCGCTCTGGGCGGGAGAAATCAGTGCGCCCGGATGCCGCACGCGTGCGGACGAGCAGCAGGCCGCGCCGGCGAAGCAGTTCCTTGCGGATGGCGACGCCGGGTTGCTGCTCGAACACGATCAAGGCGGCGAAGCGGGAATACAGGTGATGGACGCGGTCCCAGTCGCCCTCACGAGCCGCGCTTACGAGCGCCTGGAGCACCTCCGGGAACGCAAACCCTGTATTGAGTCCCTCGCACCCCGCCTCCAGATCGAACGGCGCGTAGAGCGCGCCAAGCCCCGAGAGGAGCTGGGTCTTCCGGTCGGCGAGCCCCTCTCGCAATTGGCGAATCTTGGGTGCCGTCGGCACCGCCTCTTCCTTGACACAAGTGATCGACGGAATCGAGCGGACGATTCGAACGATCAGCCCGGCCGACATGTGCACGTCGGTCGACGCCGGATGGTCCTGCAGGACGACTGGAATCGACACGGTCCGCGCAATCTGCTCATAGAGCTCGACGATGCGATCTTCGTTGGGAACGGGTTCTCTCGAGGGCGTCACCATGACCGCATCGGCGCCGAGATCGGCGGCCATTGTCGACAGAAACCGGGCGGTGGCGGTGCCAGTGGCGCTCGTGCCCACAATGATGGGCACTCGCTTCCGGACCACCGCTACCGCTGTTTCGATGAGCGTCTGCCGCTCCTCGTCGTTGAGACGGTTCGACTCGCCCAGCACGCCGAGAATCGTGACGCCGTTGACTCCGAGCGCCACCATGAACTCGAGAAGGCGCTGCCAGGAATGCAGGTCGAGGCTTTCATCGTCCTGAAAAGGGGTGGCGAGGATAGGGATGACACCGTGAAACATAGAGGGGCGTCATTATAGGCCGGAAGCCGCAGTCTTAACTGGCAAAACCCGGTCTCACATGTCATTGTTATCGCATCCTGAACCTGGCTGGATTCTGAATAAGGAGGACGCATGCGGCGACGATTCACGCTCGCGCTCGGTTTCGTATGGGTCGCGGCCACTTTTTCCTCGACGGCGCAGACGCCCGCGCCGACCGTATCGACGGTGGAGAAGCTGTATATCTCACTGGAATCGACCGATACGCTCGCCGTCGTCGATTTGAAGACATTCAAGCACGTCAAGACCCTTAAGGTCGGCAACCATCCTCACGGCCAGGCCTCGCCCTCGTCGCAGGACAAGCTGTATGTCGCCGCCGAGATCGGCGGCACCGTCACGCTCATCGACACGATCCGCGACGAGGTCGTCAAGACGTTCGACGTTGGATTTGGCGTCGAGCCTCAGAACGGCGCGATCACGCCCGATGGCCGTTTCCTGTATCAGCCCTCGTACGCCGGTTATTGGCAGGTGTTCGATACGCAGAAGGAAGCCATCATTGAGTACATCCACACGCTCGGCATCGGTCACAACACCGTGATGGCGCCCGATGGACGGTTCGCGTACCTGCTGCCAATTGCGGGAGGGCCTGGGCATTTTGCACGAGAGTCGCTTGGGCTGCCGAGAACGCAACCCAAAGAGGTAACGGTTGTCGATGCCCGCGCGCATAAAGTGGTTGGGACGATTCCAGTGGGATCGGGACCGCGGCCGGGCACAATCAGTCCCGACGGGAAACGGCTCTACATGAACGTCGACGATTTGATGGGATTCCTCATTATCGACACGGCCGCACGCAAGGTGATTGCGAAGGCGCAATACACCCTCACGCCGGATGAACAGGCGGTGAGAAGCCGCTCGCATGGCATCGCGGTGGCCAACAATGGGAGAGAGGTCTGGAGCAACGACGTCGTGCACAACCTGACGTTCGTGTTCGACGTCACGGGCGATCACACCAAAGCAGATAGCGCGCCTTCCGGTCGGCCGTCAGCCGTATTGGATTATGGCGTCCAAGGACACCAAGACTGTTTATGTCAATTGTCCCAGCAGCGATGAGTTGATCGCATTCGACGTGGATACAAAGAAAGAGAAGGGGCGCATTCAATTTCCAAAAGGTTCGCGTCCCACACGCATGCTCACTGTTGCCGCTCCAACGGCTCCACTGAGAACGTCACGGTGACATGAACCCCAGGCGGACATTCATTGCGACCGGGCTCGCGCTCGCCGGCTTCGGCCGTCGAATACGAGCCCAGGTCGCGACGGATCCCATCCGGTATACTGCGCTCACGCGGCCGATCAGCATTCCGCTTGAAGAGGTCGTGACACCATGGCGCCCAGTGTCATTCATTGCCGAGGCGATGGCTCCAGGGAAAGGCACCGCACCGGCGAGGCGGGTCCTCATCAACGGCGTGTTGTTTCGACGTGGGAGCGCCAGGCCAGCCGACACGGGGTCTCTGCCATCAATCGAACAATTGAACGCGCTCTGCATCACCTGCCCTCACGAGCAATGTCAGGTGGACCTTGTGACCGACGAGGGGCGGCTGAGGCAGATGAGGGGAGGCGCGGCGTCGCCCCCGCTGTTCGAGTGCGGCTGCCACTTGAGCCTCTTTGACGCGGCGGCCGATGGTGCGAAAATCTCCGGCGAAACTCCTCGGGGTCTCTATCGGTTCCGCATCACGAGCATCAGTCAGGCGACCGTGGAAATCAACGAGGTTGAAGAAGTGGCGCTCTTCGAGGTGTGAAATGAGCGATACTACGCCCCGTATGCGACGGATTCTTTCGTTCTGTTGCTGCATAGGTTTGCTGACAATCGCAGCGAGCGCGCAGGCTCCGCAGAATCCTGCGTTAGCCGGCACCGGCGGCCCGGATCGCGCAGACCCGGCCATTCCCGAGACCAACCCGTTCTCCACCGAGGCTGATATTCAAGCGGGCGAAGCCCTGTTTCAGAAGCATTGCTCGTACTGCCACGGTTCGTTCGGCGAAGGTGGACGCGGGGCAGACCTCACTGCCGGCGTGTATCGGCGCGGAGGACGCGATCCGGAGCTCTACTCGTCGATTCGCAACGGCATTCCCGGCTCCGAGATGGCGCCCGTGCGTGCGACCGATGATGAGGTCTGGCAGATGGTGGCGTTCGTGAAACGGCTCGGGTCGCAGGGGTTGCTGGAGAAGGCGACTGGCGATGCCGCGGCCGGCAACGTTGTGTATCAGAAGCGCGGATGCGCGACGTGCCACACCATCAGACGCGAAGGCGGCACGCTGGGACCGGATCTGACGGAGATCGGACGGCGCCGGGGTCTGAAGTTTCTAACCGAATCGCTGGTCACTCCTGAAGCCGACATCCCGATCCGTTATCGTGGCCTGCAAGTCATCCTCAAATCGGGGCAGACCGTCACCGGCGTTCGCCTTAACCGCGACGATCTGTCCATCCAGGTACGCGACTCTCGCGACAACCTTCGATCGTTTCTGATGGAAAACGTTCGCGAGGTCCGCTACGACAAGCCATCGTTGATGCCGTCTTACGCAACGATGGATCCCAAAGATCTCGAAAACCTGGTTGCGTTTTTGAACTCGTTGAAGGGGGAGCAATGATCTCGAAACGAGCTGGCGCGTGGACGATCGTGGCGATTCTGATCACCGCGGCTTCGTGGACGCTGAGCGGCCAGAGCGGCGCCCCGGTCACCTACGAGCGGCTGCTGAAAGCAGACCAGGAGCCGGGGAACTGGCTGATGTATTCCGGCACGTACAGCGGATGGCGGTTCAGCCGGTTGAACCAGATCACGCCGCAAAACGTGAAAAATCTGCGTCTGAAATGGATCTTTCAGGGACGTCATCAGGAGAAGTTCGAAACGACGCCGCTCGTGGTCGACGGCATCATTTATTTGACGCGTCCAGAAAATGCGATCTACGCGCTCGACGCCGTCACCGGCAGGCAGCTGTGGATGTACGAACACCGCAACCCCGAGCGGACGTTCAACTGTTGCGGCCGGGTGAATCGCGGTCTCGCGATCCTCGGCAACACGCTCTTCATGAACACGCTCGACATGCACGTCATCGCAGTCGATGGGAAGTCCGGGCGGGAGATCTGGAAGATCAAGATGTTCGATCACACCGCTGCCGGCGGGTATGCGGCGCCGGGTGCTCCGCTCATCGTCAAGGACAAGCTCATCGTCGGCATGGCCGGGGGCGAACGCGGCGTGAGCGGATTTCTCGATGCCTACAACCCGAAGACGGGAGAAAGGCTCTGGCGCTTCAACACGATTCCGCAGCCGGGTGAACCGAATTTCGGCACCTGGGCGGGCGATTCGTGGAAGACGGGTGGAGCGTCGACGTGGAATACGGGGTCGTACGATCCCGACACCAACACGCTGTTCTGGGGCACCAGCAACCCGTGGCCGGACTACTACGACGACATGCGCGCGGGCGACAATTTGTATTCCGCCTCCGTCGTGGCGCTCGATCCGGACACAGGCAAACTGAAGTGGTACTACCAGTTCACGCCTCACGATGTGCACGACTGGGACGCCACGCAGAATCCGGTTCTCGTGGATACGACATTTCTGGGCCAGCCGCGCAAAGTGCTCGCGTGGCCGAATCGCAACGGATTCTTCTATCTGATCGATCGTACCAACGGCAAATTCCTTTCGGCCAAGGCGTTCGTGAAGCAGACGTGGAACGATGGGTTCGACTTCGAAAAGAACGGGCGGCCGATCGTCAGACCTGGCACCGACCCGACGCCGGAAGGCAACGACACGGTGTGGCCCGGCATCGACGGCGGTTCCAACTGGATGGCCCACAGCTACAGCCCGCTGACGAAGCTGCTCTATGTGTTCGCACGCGAGGAGCGGCGCGTGTACACAAAGAACGAAGTGCGACACCCCACTACCGATCCCGGTGAGAAGCCGAATCCAGCGCAGGCGTTCAACCGTGGCCGCGGACCGCGCTTCGCGCCGGAAGAGAGCTGGGGCAAAGCGATCGCGATCGACCCGTCTACGGGCGACATCAAGTGGGAGCATCGGGTCGTGACGCCTCCGTGGGGAGGCCTGATGAGCACGGCTGGCAACCTCGTCTTCGGCGGCACGATGGAGGGCGTCATCTTCGCGCTTGACGCGACAACAGGCGAGCGCTTGTGGACGTTCGCCAGCAACGGCGCGGTGTATGCGTCGGCGATCAGCTACCTCGCCGACGGAAAGCAGTTTGTCTCGATTCCGGCCGGCGACATCATTCTGACCTTCGGGCTGGACTGACACTTCCTATCTGACGCTGTCATGTCAGATGGCAGATGGCAGATGGCAGATCGTCCTCTCTGCCATCTGCCTTTGCGATCTACGCTGACCTGCGGCGTACGTCCCGCATGCGCCGATGACCGATCCGAACCTGGACATCGCGGCGCTGCTCCTCGATCTATCCGAAGTGTATCGCCCGTCGCCACGGTTCTGGGGTTACAAGAACGCCTCGCGCTCGATCCGCCGCCATCCCGAATTCCTCTCCGAGCTCAGCGACAGGGAAATTCTCACAATTCCCGGCGTCGGTCCGGCATCGCTGCGTGTCGTGCGCGAATATCTCGACGGTGGCGAGTCGGGCACGGTCGCACGGATAGTGAGCGAAAGCGGGAAGGCCAAGGAGATCGAGGCGCGGCGCGCCTTGCGAGGAAACTTTCTGAGCGCTGCGATGGTGCAAAAAGTGCTGTCAGAGTCGAGGAAGGGAGTGGTCGGGCGGGAGGACTATCGCGGCGACTTTCAGATGCATTCACGCGGCAGCGACGGCGCCGACAGCATCGAGACACTTGCCCGGGCGTGTTTGAACCGTGGATACCGCTGCATGTGCGTCACCGATCATTCATACGGCTTGCCGATCGCCGGCGGCATGACCATGGACGAGATTCGCGTACAGCATGCCGAGATTAACGGATTGAACGAGAAGTTCGGCGGCGATTTCCGGATATTCAAGGGCATCGAGGCCAATATCCTTCAGGATGGCTCGCTCGATATGCGTCCAGCAGAGCTGACCGAGTTCGATCTCGTCGTGGCGTCGCCGCACTCGAGCTTGCGCAAGCGGGTCGATCAAACCGAGCGGATGCTGGCCGCCGTGTCTACGCCGGGGGTGCACATCCTCGGACATCCCCGCGGGCGGATGTTCAATGCGCGCGCCGGTGTTGTCGCAGACTGGACGGCTGTGTTCAAACGTGCGGCACAAACCGGCGTGGCCATCGAGCTCGATGGCGACGTTTCGCGACAAGATCTCGACTATCGCGTCGCAACGGCGGCAAAAAAGGCCGGATGTGTCTTCGCCCTCGACAGTGATGCACATGCCGCGAACCAGCTCTGGATGTCGGACTATGCAATTGCACACGCGCGATTGGCTGGAATCCCAACCAATCGCATAATCAATTGCTGGCCTCCCTTCGAAATAATGGACTGGGCGCGAACTTTTCCTCGGGTCACGACGTCTAACGCTACGAAAAGATAACCCCCAGGGAAGATCTACGTCTTTATTTGTTGTCGGCTTGGAACTACGTACGAGCGCAGGCGCTAATGACGCGCGGCGCGGCACGCGTTCGGAAACGCGACAGGCGTTCGGAAACGAACGCGTCGTAGTGCCGACCTTCAGGTCGGCCCAATCTCGGGAGGCGCATGGTCTGGCGAGGTGGTCTGACTTGGATCGTCATCCTTGGTCTGGCAGTGTTCGCGGGGGTTGTGGCCGCGTCAGCCATGCAGGCTCCGACGCCGGGCTCCACGAGCGGCGAAGCGGCGGCGGTGCTCAGTGCCGCGCGCGAAGCGCTGGGGGGCGACAAGCGGCTCTCCTCGGTCAAGACTCTGGTCGCGAGCGGACAGACCCGCCAACTGCAGGGAGACAACCTCGTTCCCATCCTGTTTGAAATCAGCATCGAGCTTCCGGATAAGTACGTTCGTACGGACGAAATTCCGGCACGCGAAAGTGGTCCCAGCAGCCGCGGTTTCAATGGCGACGGCCTGATTCAGTCAGGTGATGCGCCAGGCGGCCCGCGAAGAGGAGGACCGCCTCCGGGCGGCGGAGGGCCTCCGCCGCCGGCAGCCGCGCGTGGCAACGCTCCTGCTGAGGGCGGCCGCGGTCCATCGGGACCTCCTCCAAACCCGACCGTACCGGTCAAGCAGGATTTCGCCAAGCTGACGCTGGGCATGTTCGCGAGCTCCTTCAGCTCGTATCCGCTTTCGTTCGGTCACGCTGGACAGGCCGAAGCACCGGAGGGCAAAGCCGATGTTCTCGACATCAAAGGCGCCGGAAATTTTTCGGCGCGCCTCTTCATCGACAGCAAAACGCATTTACCCCTTATGCTGAGCTGGACGACCCCGCCGAATCTCGTGCCGGTGGTGGCGGGACAGAAGCCACCGGCGAATCTGCCTCCAGGTTCGGTCATGTTCG
Organism: Vicinamibacterales bacterium; assembly: GCA_963761975.1. GTDB lineage: Bacteria > Acidobacteriota > Vicinamibacteria > Vicinamibacterales > JAMQPK01 > JAMQPK01. The sequence goes on along the minus strand of CAVXIR010000004.1, from coordinate 1,130,742 downwards.
AGACACCGATACCGCCCGCCGAATCGGCGACGCCGGAAGAGAAGACGAAATTCGAAGAAGAGGCGCTTGCGGCGCGAAAGAAGGCGATGGCGTCGACGAGGCCGACCGAGAACCGCATCTACTACGCCGACTACCGCGATGTCGACGGTCTGAAATTCCCGTTCCGCATTCGAAGGGCCGTCGGCGCGACGACAGTCGAGGAAACCGTGTTCGATCGCTTTCGAATCAACGCACGAGTCGATCCGGGAAAGTTCGAGGTTCGCAAATGAGACCGGCGTTGTACAGCGTGCTTGCTTCCGCTATGTGGCTCGGCTTGGCGGTTCCGGCGTCCGCACAGCAGGTGCGCGAGACACGCATGCTGATCACGGTTATCGATCAGACGAACGCGGTGATTCCTGACGCGACCGTAACGGTCACCGGGACAGAGCCCGCCACTCAGAAAACGGAACCGGCGCCGGTCAAGACGACGCCAAACGGCCTCGCGACGGTCGGCGGTCTCACGCCGGGGCGTTACACGGCGCGCGCCGAGTTTCAAGGATTCTTTCCCGGTGTCTTGAAGGAAGTGCGTATTCGCCAGGGCGACAACCGGCACATCATCGTGCTGCTCGTCGAGAATTTCCAGGAGACGGTCAACGTCGCGCAGGACGCGCAGGCCGGAGCAGCCGATCGCCGCAGCGACGCGTTCGGTTCGGTGCTCACGCGGGAGCAGATGGACGCGCTCTCGGACGATCCGGACGAGATGCAGCGGCAGCTGATGGACATGGCGGGCCCCGGCGCGATTCTCCGGATCGACAGCTTCGAGGGTGGGCGGCTGCCGCCGAAGTCGCAGATCAAGTCAGTCCGCGTCACGCGCGACCAGTTTGCGGCCGAAAATCACAGCGCCGACTCGTTTTTCGTCGAGGTCATCACTCAGCCAGGTATCGGGCCGATCCGGACGGGCGTCAACTACGGGCTGCGCAACAGCGCGATGAGCGCGCGCAACGCGTTCCACCCGACGAAAGGCGAGGAGCAGGAGCAGTTCTACGGCTTGAACATCGGCGGAGGGCTCATCCAGAACAAGGCGTCGTTTTTTCTCAGAGTGAACGGCAATGCCGCGTACGACACGCCCAACTCGAGCATCGCGCGCTCGACGGGCACGACCATCCAGACTCTACGGCAGCGCGTGCCGCGCGAGAACATGTTCGTGAACGGCAATTTCGATTGGGCGGCGACGCGCGATCAGACCCTCCGGTTCAGCTACAACCGCAGCGCGTTCGTGAACAAGAACATGGGGATCGGCGGATACGACGAGCCCGAGCGCGCGTTTCTGTCGAGGAACTACACGAACACGTTCCGTGCGCAGGAGGTCGGACCGTTAGGACGCCGCTTCTTCATTAACACGCGATTGAACGTCGGCTGGAGCGATTCAGAGCGCGAATCGACTGTCGAGGCCCCGACAGTGCGAATCATCGATGCACAGACGACGGGCGGTGCGCAGAAGGCCGGCGGCCGCCATTCGCGCGACGTGAACTTCGCGTCCGATCTCGACTACGTTCGCGGCATTCATTCCGTGCGTATGGGAACCGCCATTGATGTGAACCGGTACCGGTCGGACGAGTCGGACAATTACCTCGGCACCTACACCTTCGAGAATATCGCGGCGTTCGACGCGGGGCGCCCGCGCAGTTACACGAGGCGCGTGGGCATCCCTAATGTCGAATATTCCAACGTTCAAATGGCGTTGTATGTGCAAGACGACATCCGATTGCGAAGGAGCCTTTCAGTGACGCCAGGCGTCCGCATCGAAAAACAGACCCATATGAACGGCGTGACAGTGGGGCCTCGGTTCGGTGCGACGTGGGCGCCCTTCAGGAACGGCAAGACGACGCTGCGGGGTAGCTGGGGCATTTTCTACGACTGGCTGGCGACCAACACCTACGAACAGACAATCCGGATCAACGGCTTCCAGCAGCGCGAGATCAACATCGCCGACCCGACGTACCCGAGCCCGCCGGCGGATCTTGGCAGCGCGGCGCCTGCGGATCGCTACCTGCTGAACCCCGCTCTCGAGCACGCAAGAAATTCACGCGTGAGCGGGGGCGTCGACTACGCCTTCTCTCCACGCCTCCGTGTGAATGCCACGTATCGGTACGTCCGCGGCGAGGGTCTGCTGCGTGGTGAAAACCTGAATGCGCCGGTCAATGGTGTCCGGCCGGATCCGCAGTTCGGTAACATCGTTCAGGTCGTTGGCGACGGCCGGACGCTTCAGCATATGTGGCAATTCGGCGGGCAGACGAACCCGCCTCAGGAGCAGGGACGAGCCTCTCGCCGATGGGACTTCCGGCGGTTCAATTTCTTCGGCAACTACACGCTCGCGTATAACAGGAACAACTCCGACGGTCCGTTCGCCGTGCCGGCGACCGGCGATCTCGATCTCGAGTGGGGCACTGCGGCGCAACACGCCAGGCATCGCTTCTTTGGCGGGTTCTTTTCGAACGCGTTCAGGGATCTGGCGTTGCAGATGAACGTCAACGGCAATCTGGGGACTGCATACGGCATTCAGACCGGCTTCGACGACAACGGCGATCTGATTTTCAACGACAGGCCTGCCGGCGTGGCGAGAAACACGCAGTTGACCGCTTCGAACTGGATGCTGAACATGTTCATGGGATATTCGTTTACGTTCGGTCCGTCGATTCAGCTGCCGCCAGGTATTCAGTTCGGGCCTGGTGCAGGTGGAACGCTCACGGTCACGACGGTGACGCGTCCCGATCAGGGGCGCTATCGGATGGCCGTGAACGTGTTCATCAACAACCTGACGAACCGGGCCAATCTCATGGGGTACAGCGGCGTGCTGACGTCGCCGTTTTACGGGCAGCCGACGTCCGCGCAGGGTGCACGCCGGATTCAGGTGAGCACGAACCTGCAGTTCTAAAATCTCAAGTCTAAGATCTGAACTCTACGTCGGATTCAATCGAGGATTTTAGATCTCAGATTCTTTAGTTTTCAGATTTACCGAACGACCAGCGGCTTCAGTGTCGTCGGCGATCCGTTGTTCTCGAACCAGTCGATGCCTTCGCTGACCAGATCGAACTTCAACATGTAGTTGCCGGGCGTCTTTGGTGCGACGATCTCGATGGGGACGTCGATGGTTGCGCCCGGCTTCAACGTTTCCGGCAGCCATGCGCGCGCGTAGTCGCGCTCGAGCAGTGCGCCGTTCTCGTCGCACAGCTGCGCACCCAGCCTGACCAGACGACGGCCGTACGACGCTTTGGCGGGAAACGGGCGCTCGCAGTCGTTCTGCACGCGTGTCTTGATCTTCAGTTTTTTCTCGGCGCGGGATTTCAGCGGCCGCGTCGGGAAGAACCGTTTTCTGACCTCAATCTTCGCTCGAGGCGTGGCGCCTGGAATGGCATTGCCCAGGCCGGTCATGTCCCAGATTTCGTTGCGGATCGTCTCGAAATCGGGTGTGCCCGGCACGAACCGCCGCGAGAACGAGCTCTCAGGATGATCGGTGATTTCCCACGAGAGTCGGTCGACGCCAATCTCGCCAGCCAGCTTGCGCGCGCGTTCCATCTCTTCGTCGCTGTCGTTCCACTTGAAGAGAATATAGCGCCAGTTCAAGTGCGGGACGTCGCGCCGCGACTTCCGCTTCTCTTCCGCCATCACGCGCAGATTGCGGATGGCAAGATCGAACTTGCCGCGCTGGCGGTACTGAACGTAGGTATCCTGCGACGCGCCGTCGATCGAGAACGTGACTTCGTCGATGCCCGAGTGCGCGAGCCTGCGCGCGGATTCTTCGGTGAACATCAGTCCGTTCGTGCTCGTGTACAAGTAGATATGTGGAAACCGTCCCTTGATGTACTCGCACATCTCGATCGCGCGCTTGTGCAGGAACGCTTCGCCGTAGTTGAAGAAGTCGATACGCACAAGGCCAGGGCCCGCCTCGTCGACGACGTTACGGAACAGCTCGAAGTCGAGCATGCCGGCATTGCGCGTTTTCGTGATGCCGGTTTCCGGTGCGCAGCAGGCTTCGGCACACGAGATATTGCACGCGGCGGTGCATTCGATATACAGGCGGCTCGGCAACCTGCCAACATCGAGCGAACGCTCCTTCGGGGCCTCACCGCGGAGCGGCAGCTTGAGCGGGCAGTCGCCGCAGAACGTCGAGCCGCCGGCGTTCAGATCGGCGCGCAACGTGCTGATGCGCGTGTCGTTCCAAATCTCTGAAATGCTCGCCGTTTTCGCGTCGCCGAGGACGCGCTTGCCGTAGGGATCGGCACAGCCGCAGACGATTCGGCCGTCGCAGAGCATGATGAGGGTGCTCCACGGCCAAGTGCATTGAAATCTCGTTGCCAGATAGTTCAGCGACACGAAAGACCACCCTTGAATACAACCGTCATTTCTTGGTCAATTTTCTCATAAGTGCCTCCGCCCGGTCGTTTTCGTACTTCACCGAGTTCAGAAACAGGCTTTCGGCCAGATACGCACGGCGCTCTTCATCGGACATCTGGTCGATGAGCTGCCTGATCTCCTGAATCATGTCTTCGAACGACCGTTCGAAGTTGCGCTTGACGGTAATCTCCCGGTACAGCGTCTCGAGAATCGCCAGCAGATCCCCGTCGAGGTTGATGCGCGCGCCGGTGGTCGTCTTTATGCTGCGCATGATCGACCTTCTTTAGAAGCTTTTCACCGCGGCGGCGGCATCCGCGTGGATTTCCATGAACTGGTTGGTACCGGTCAGCGTGAGCATCGTCTCCACGCGGCGCTGCAGCCCCGCCAGTTTCAGCGTGGCACCGGCTGCCGTGGCCTGGCGGTAGAGATCCATGAGGCAGCCGACTGCGGCGCTGTCGAGATACTCCACCCCACCCAGGTTGATGACGATCTTGCGCGCGCCTTTCGCAATCTCGCCCTTGACGGCCGTCGAGAACTCGGAAAGGGAGGGATAGATGAGCCGCACTGGTGCTGCGTTGACCACGACGACGTCGCCGGATTGTTCGCTCGTCACGTTCATAGATACTCCTGCAAGGGGTCAGATCCCTCTTTCCTTCCGTAACGCCACGATCTGCCGTGCCAGCTCGGCGCGGCCCCGGTTGATGCGCGACTTCACCGTGCCTTCCGCGACGCCGAGCTGGTCGGCGATTTCCTGATACGACAGCTCGTGGATATCGCGCAGCAGCACGGCCGTCCTGAGCGGCGGCGACAGCGCCCGTAGCGCCTCGCGCAGCAGCGCCACGCGATCCTGCAGCTCGACGCGTGCCTGCGGGCTTGGCCCTGGCGCCTCGGCCTGCACGTCTGCCGCATTGACCTCACGCGCGAACACTGCGCGATCACGCCGGCCGCTGCGGTACCGATCGATGCAGAAATTCCGGCTCACGCTGATGAGCCAGGTCTGAAAATTCGCACGCCGGTCGAACGTGTTGAGCGAGCGAAAGACCTTGAGGAAGATCTCCTGCGTCAGATCTTCCGCCTCCTCGTAGGTGCCGACGAAGCGATACGCGACGTTGAAGACCTTCCGCCAATACGTCCTGACGATCGTGTCCCACGCGGCCTGTTCGCCCTCGGCCGCGCGCTGGATGGTCGCTTCGATGGACACCGGCCATCGAATCATACCGCACGTCACCAGGCGCGTTCGTCCCGCGTCTGGGCCTTCCGCCCTGCCGGGCATGCGTCAGGCGTGAATCTGGGCCTGATATAAGATCGTCGGCGTGCCTGGGTTCTCTCGCGTCGGAAATGCGCTTGTCTGCGACGGCGTGCCGCTCGAACAGATCGCCCATAATCACGGTACCCCGCTTTACGTCTACAGTGCCGAGTCTATTCGGACGTCGTACCGCGATCTTGACGCAGCGTTCGGCTCTCATCCTCACCGGATTCACTACGCACTGAAGGCGAACTCGTCGTTCGCGATTGCACGGCTGCTCTGCGAGATCGGCAGCGGCGTCGATGCGAACTCGATCGGTGAAGTCGACTTGGCGATGCGAGCGGGCTTTACGCCGGCGGACATTGTGTTCAGCGGGGTCGGCAAATCGCCGGATGAGATCGAACGGGCCGTACAGCTTGGTCTGAAAGCCATCAACGCCGAATCCGCTGGCGAGCTGGAGCGCATCGATCGTGCGGCACAGTCGCGGGGGGTGCGCGTACGGGTTGCGCTGAGGGTGAATCCCGACATCGACGCCGGCACCCATCCTCACATTTCCACCGGGCTCCACATCAACAAGTTTGGCGTTCCGCTCGAGCAGGCGGGTGAGCTGTACCGCCACATGTCGATGCAGCCCGGGCTGCTGCCCGTTGGCATCCACGTTCACCTCGGCTCTCAGATCATCAGCATGGAGCCGATTCAGCGGGCAGCGGCCGAAGTGGTCAGGCTCGCGCACGAACTGCGTGATTCGGGGATTCTCCTGGATCACATTGACGTCGGTGGCGGACTGGGCATTTCCTACGACGGTTCGCGCGTGCCCACCGCGTCTGAATATGCCGCCGCCGTGCTCGGCATCGTTGCGGCGTCCGGGCTGTCAATTGTGCTCGAGCCGGGCAGGTACATCATCGGCGCAGCTGCTGCGCTGCTCGCACGCGTTGTGGACCTGAAACCGGCCGCCAGCGGACATCACTTTGCCGTACTCGACGCCGGCATGACGGAGTTGATGCGCCCGGCCCTGTACGGGTCGTTCCACCGAATCGAACCCGTGACACCGCGGCATGCGCGCGAGCTGTGTTACGACATCGTCGGGCCGGTGTGCGAGAGTACCGATGCGGTCGGCCATAACCGCCGCCTTCCAGCGCTGGAAGTCGGCGACCTCCTCGCGATTCTTGACACCGGCGCCTATGGATCGGCAATGTCGTCCAACTACAACCGCCGCCCGTTGCCGGCGGAAGTTCTCGTGGATGCCGGGGAGGCAACCTTGATTCGGCGCCGACAAACCATCGACGATCAACTTTCGCTTGAGGCCTCGACGCCACATCCCAGATTCTAGATTCCAGATTCTAGATTCCAGCTTCCATACTCACGCTATGTCCGGAATGTTGATTGCATTTGAGGGACTCGATCAGAGCGGCAAGGAAACGCAGGCGCAGCAGTTGCGAGAACGGCTGCGCGAAGCCGGTCACAAGGTTCGACTGCTCTCGTTTCCGGACTACGGCACCTCGATCGGCGAGGAGATCGCGCGCGCACTCCAGGGTGAGCGCGAGTACGGTCCTGACGTGATGCAGTTGCTGTTTGTGGCCAACCGTCACGAGCGCCGTGAAGCGATCCTCGAGTGGATCGCCGGTGGGCTCATCCTGCTGTGCGATCGCTACCGCGCGTCGAGCATCGCGTACGGCGAAGCGCAAGGGTTGGATCCCGGATGGCTCGAAGACATTCAGCGCTTTCTGCCGGCGGCCGATCTGACGATCTACTTCGACATCGCCCCGGAAACGGCGGCAAAGCGGAAAGCTCACGACCGCGATCGCTATGAACGCGACCTGGCCTTGCTTGGCCGTGTTCGGGAGAGTTATTGCCGGCAGGCGCAGCAGTCCGACTGGGTGCTCATCGACGGGGAACAGACGAAAGACGCCATCAGCGAGCAGGTGGTCGTTGCAGTGATGGATCGCCTGACCCCAGGGAGTCGGGACTAGGGATTTGGGATGAGTTCTGGTCCCGGCGCCAGGTGGTAAGGACCCGGGCGGCCGTAAGGGCACCAACGTCTGACGCACCACACTCTTTGATGGCTTGTGCACAGGATTCCAGCGTAGCGCCGGTCGTACTCACATCGTCGATGAGCAACACGTTCATGCCTCTTAGATCCGGATGTCGAAGCCATCGCCGCCGCGCGCAGAAGGCGCCCGCCACGTTGGCCCGCCGCCGGTCTGCCGTGAGCTCGACCTGCGCTCGAGTATGGCGACGCCGAACCAGCGCGTCAATGACGGGCAGGCCGAGATGCCGCGCCAGTTCGCGAGCCTGATTGAACCCGCGGGAGTGTTGCCGGCGCCAGTGAAGTGGGACCGGTACGACGCAATCCGCCTCATCGAGAAGCTCCGCGCCACGGGCACGCATCAGCGCCGCAAGGGGCCGTGCGAGGGATCGCCGACCCTGGTACTTGAACGCGTGAATGATGTCCCTGAGCGTGCCGTCATATTCGCCAATCGTCCGCGCGCGGCGGACGAATCGATCCTGACGTCGGCACACACCGCACCGCCGAACCGGTCTCGGCAACGGTTCACCACACCCGTCGCACGCCGGCGGAGTGATTGGCCGTATCGCCCGCCAACACCTGCGGCACACGCAGCCAGACAGCGGCTCGTCGAGGACGACGTCACACACGGCGCACGATGGTGCCATCGTCGCCGCAACCAGACCATTGCCGATCGCAGTGACTAGAGACGTGGGATTAGGGATTGGTCGGACCCGAGTGACGAGATCTCTGAAGGAGTTGATTTGAGTCATGCCATCGCTTCAGGCAATGTGCATACCCATCAGAAAATCAGAGATTTGTGGCTAGGTATTCGGGGTTAGTGCAGAGGCTGCCAGTCTGACGCGTGACAACGATCGCGGGATTTGCGACGCATAACGGACTAATCGCAGGAACGAGCTAATCCCTGATCCCCAGTCCCTAATCCCTAGTCCCAATCCCTACTCGGCCGTTGATTGCGGCCGATGTGGACGAGCAGGGTCGGCGACCGCGATCCGTTCCGCCGACCCCCACAGCCGCTCAAGCGCGTAAAAGGCCCGAGATTCCGGGCTGAAGATGTGCACGATGAAGTCGAAATAATCGAGCAGCATCCAGCCCGCGCGATCGCCGCCTTCGATGTGCGCCGGCTTGACACCTTTCGAGCCGAGCGCTTCCCGGATGGCATCGGAGATCGCCTGAATCTGGCGTGTGTTCGCGCCCGTCATGATCACGAAGTAATCGGTGAAGCCTTCTGCCGGTCGCAGATCGAGCACGACAAGGTCGATGGCTTTGCGATCCTGCGCCGCGTCGATGGCGCGCTGAACCTGGGCGGGAAACTTCCGGGACGATCGTTTGCGCTGAAGAGTCACAACACCGCCGCTACGGGTGCCGGCACGTACAGGCGATGCCGGTGGATGTGGCCGGCAACGCTCGACGGCACCAGACCCTTGATCGATTCGCCGGCTCCAACACGGCGGCGTATCTCAGTGGAAGACACGTCGGGGGTGTTGGCCTCCACCGACAGGACGGCCGGCCCTGCCGGGATTGGTGACTGGTGATTCGAAATGAGAGCTGATGGACGCGGGGCACCGGGTCGCGAAATCACGGCGAAATTGGCGAGTTCCAAAATGCGCGGATAGTCGTACCACGAGCCGACCTCGGCGAACGCGTCGCTGCCAGTGATGAAAAACAGCTGCGACGGCGTGAAGCCGTCGCGGTGCAGCGCTTCGAGCGTCAACGCCGTGTAGGACGGACCGTCGCGACGCAGCTCAAGGTCCGAAACCGTCATGTCGCCCTCCGCCGCGGCGAGCGCCACCATCGCGAACCGGTGAAACACCGACGCGCGCGGCTCCGTGCTGCGATGCGGCGGCGTCCGCGCGGGCAGAAGCAAAACGCGATCGAGCGAGAGCGCACGTCGGGCGGCCGTTGCGGCTTCGAGATGGCCCACATGGATCGGATCGAACGTGCCGCCGAAAACGCCGACGCGCAGCTGAGCGGTCATTTCTTAGTATCTCGGCGCGCTCCCGACCTTCGACTCTGCTCAGGTCGCCCCGAGCGGTCGTCGAGAGGCGCGCGCCGGGCAACCACCTCCGCCTCGTTTGTGGGTCGCTCGGGGAGGGTGGACCCATCGACGGCGCCGAAGGCACCGCTGAGGTACTTCCACGTGGCCTCTTGCAGTGTGTCCAACCCCTCGCCGCTGACCGCGGAAATGCGCAGGAAGGGAAGATAGCGCGATGCGACGTGGGCTTCCAGCGCAGCGACCGGAGCGGGATCGGTCACGGCGTCCATCTTCGTGGCAACGACGATCTGCGGCTTCGAGGCGAGATCATCGCTGAAGCGCGAGAGTTCGCGCTGGATGGTGTCGAAGTCCTGGATCGGGTCGCGTCCTGATGCTCCTGACACATCAATCAGATGAATCAGCACCTTCGTGCGATCGAGATGTTTAAGGAACCGGTCCCCGAGTCCCTTGCCCTCGTGCGCCCCTTCGATGAGACCGGGCACATCGGCGACCACAAAGCTGCGGTTGCCCGTCAGCGATACGACGCCGAGATTGGGCGACAGGGTGGTGAACGGATAATCGGCGATCTTGGGCCGCGCAGCTGAGATTCGCGAAATCAGCGTCGATTTGCCCGCATTCGGAAATCCCACCAGGCCGACGTCGGCCAGCAGTTTGAGATGCAGTTGCAGCTGCTTCGTCTCGCCTGGCGTGCCTTCCTCGAATCGGCGCGGGGCGCGGTTGGTCGAGCTGACGAAGCGCGCGTTGCCGCGTCCGCCGATACCGCCCTGCGCGACGAGCACGCGCTGCCCGGCCTCGACGAGGTCGCCGATGAGCGTCGGGCCGTCGACTGAATCGGCAGGCTTCTCGTAAATCAGCGTGCCCACCGGCACCTCGAGTTCGAGATTGTCCGCGTTACGGCCGGTGCGATTGGATCCCTGGCCGTGGCCGCCACGTTTGGCGTGAAACTCACGATTGAAGCGAAAGGAAATGAGCGTATTGAGATGTGGGCTGGCGATGGCGTATACCGATCCGCCCTTGCCTCCGTCGCCGCCGTCCGGGCCGCCGCGAGGCACGAACTTCTCGCGGCGAAAACTCATGGCACCGGCGCCGCCCGCGCCGGCCTCTACGAGGATGTCGACTTCGTCGACGAACATGGGTGAGACGGGAAGGGTGAAAAGTAAAAAGTGGAAAGTAAAAGAGTGACTTTTTACTTCTCACTTCTCACTTCTCACTTCATACTTCTTACATCCTACTTGCCAGCATCACCGAGTTCTACCGGCAGTACGCTGATTCTGCGCCCGCGTGCGCCGTGGTCTTCGAACCGCACACGTCCCGCGATCTTCGCAAAAAGCGTGTCGTCTTTGCCGAGACCGACGTTGAGGCCGGGCTGGAATCGGCGTCCGCGCTGACGGACGAGAATCGATCCGCCCGGCACGATGTTGCCGTCGTGACGCTTCACGCCCAGCCGCTGGGAGTTGCTGTCGCGGCCATTGCGCGAGCTGCCTTGTCCTTTTTTATGAGCCATGGGTGATGCTCGAAAGAAAGAGTGAAAAGTCGAAAGTAAAAACTGTTTTCAGCCGACGATGTCCGTAATCCGCACACGTGTGTAGAACGCCCGATGGCCGGCCTGCTTCCGGAAGCCCTTGCGGCGCTTTTTCTTGAAGACGCGTACCTTCGGGCCGCGAGCCTCGCCGTCGACGACGCCGAGCACCTTGGCGCCGCTCACGAATGGGGCGCCGGCGGTCACTTCGCCGCCGTCCCTGGCCAGAAACAGAACCTGGTCGAAGGTCACTTCCTTGCCGGTCTCGGCAGCTCTTCCGTCGAGCTCGACGGTGGCACCGGGCGCGACTCTCACCTGACGACCTCCGGCTTGAATGATCGCGTACACGGACACTCCTCCCTTGCTAAGGAAACGAACGATTATATCACGGGGCTCGAAGCAGAACCCGGAACCAGAACGTGGAACCGGAACCCGGAACCCGCGAGTTACTTGATCAACACTCGCGATCCCCTGACGCGCTGAGTGCTGAGCGTGCTCAAGAAGCGCGGGATGATCTCGTCCATCAGCTCGAAGTAGGACGACAGCGCGGGGGTGTTGTCGTTCTGGTTGTAAAGCCGCTCTTCGCGCAGCGCCTCCGAATAGATCTGCGCGCCCGACCGGCCGTCGATGAAGATGAACTTCTCCTGCAGGATGAAACCCTTGCGCTCCATGTATTCGCGCACGGGCTCGATATAGCGGCGTCCCAGCCGGTCGAAGACTTCGCGCTCGCGCTGCACCATGCCCGACTGCGAATGCGGGATGAAGAGCACTGTGCCCGTGACAATCAGCGGATTCTGATATTCCTCGCCGATTCGCTTCCAGTAGTCGGCATCGGCGAAGATGTGCTCGTACGGCTGAAGATCCTTTTCGTTCTTGATCGTGACCGGCTCTGACGACTGCGCGGGCTCTGCGCTGGGCCCGGCACCCTGTCCTTCAGGGCCGCGACCTGCGGCGGCGACATCCATCAGCGGGAGCACATCGGCGTCGATGACGCGAAGACTCGATTTCATGCGCAGCTGGCTGCGCAGCAGGCGGACCGTTTCGAGGTTGCCGTCGACATCTTCAGTCCCACCGGAAATAAACCCCGCGATGAAGACGCGCTGAAAGGCCGACACGTCGAGCTTGGCTGCGATCGGCGTCTCGATGGGAATCTCGTAGAAGCTGGCACAACCAGCCACCCCCACCGCGAGCACGCAGCTAAGGAGTTTGATTCTGATTCGTCCGGTCATGGATTTCCTTGAACAGCTCGAAATTCTGCCGTACCAGGGCGTTGTTCGGTTCCAGCTTGAGCGCACGTTCGTAGGCCTCGGCCGCCTTGTCGAGCATCCCTTCATGCTCGTAAGCAACCGCGAGATTGTTGAATCCCGCTGCATAGGTCGGATCGATCTGCGTGGCCCGCTCCCACCGGTAGATCGCTTCCTTCCAGAGTCCACGTTGCGCCACCGAAATGCCGAATTCCACCTGCGCTTTTGCGTCCGCACGCGCGTCGGCATACGCGACGCCGCCACAGACGCTCACAAGCACGACGACAGACAACAGACGCGCCAGCATGGAGATGTTTCAACTATAGCAGGGAAGGCCCAAGCGGGCTTAGTATTACTTTAGGTCAGGCACCGCCTCACGCTGCGCCTTGGAGCAGCCGTGAATACCAATATTTCCGCAATATCCACGGGTGAGATCCGGTATCCCACCACGTTAGCCGCTATCCACGATCCACCACCCACGATTTGGGTCAAAGGCGATGTCGACGTCCTCCGCGCGCCTTCGGTCGCCATCGTCGGGTCGCGCCGCGCGTCTCCCTATGCCCTCGAAGTGGCCCGCCGGCTGGGCGCCGATCTTGCGCGTCGCCACGTGACGGTCGTCAGCGGCATGGCGCGTGGCGTCGACTCAGCGGCACACCGCGGTGCGCTCGAAGGGGGCGGCGTCACGGTTGCGGTGTTCGGTTGCGGCGTCGATGTGATCTACCCGCCCGAGCACCGCGCGCTGGCCGCACGCATCGCCGAGCGTGGCGCGCTTGTCAGCGAGTTCGAGCCGGGCATGCCGCCGTTGAAGCACAACTTCGTCCGGCGAAACCGCATCATCAGCGGGCTGTCGCTCGCGGTGGTGGTCGTCGAGGCGGCAGACGGAAGCGGCTCGCTCATCACGGCCGATTTTGCACTCGAGCAGGGGCGCGCCGTGCTTGCAGTTCCGGGCAATGTGCTCGGGGGCCGGAACTACGGCGCCCACGCCCTGTTGCGCGACGGTGCAAAGCTTGTGGAGTGTGCGGACGATATTTTGGAGGAACTCCCAGAAGGGCTGAGGGCTGAGGCCGCCTTCGCCGAAGGCTACTGCGAGCCGCGCCGTAGCGCGCAAGAAACAGGCGCGCAGAGGCGGGGCGTAGGGCCGAGTGGGAAAGAACCCCGCCGGCCCAATTCTGCGTCTCAGGATCCAGTTCTCCGGTCGATGGACGAGGGCGATGCCTACGACCTTGATGAGATCTCGGAGCGCTCCGGAGTCGATCGTGTAAAGCTGCTTCCGCGGCTGCTCGAGCTTGAGCTCGCAGGCGCGTTGCGTCGCGTCGAGGGCGGCCGATTCGTACGACATGGCGTTCCTCGACCCGGCTCGGGACGACCCTGATCCTTCGGATGGACTCAGGGTTACCGCGAGCGAAGTCGAGCGGTGAGCAGGGTCGAAGGGCGGACCGTGCTAAGGTATCTGAAAGGTTCCCATGGCAAAAGCGCTCGTCGTCGTTGAGTCGCCGGCGAAGGCGAAGACAATCAACAAGTATCTCGGTCGCGACTACAAAGTGCTCGCGTCGATGGGACACGTGCGCGATCTGCCGAAGAGCAAGCTGGGCGTCGACGTCGATGAAGGCTTTGCGCCCGTCTACGAGCCGATTGCGGCCCGTAAGAAAGTGATCGCCGAACTGAAGAGCGCGGCCAAAGACGCGACAGACATTTACATCGCCACCGACCCCGATCGCGAAGGTGAAGCCATCGGATGGCATCTCGCCGAAGAGCTCGGTACAAAGAAAAAGAAGATCCGCCGATTGATGTTCAACGAGATCACCAAGAAGGCGGTGCAGGAAGCGATCAACCATCCGGGCGAGATCGACATGAGGATGGTCGACGCGCAGCAGGCACGGCGCGTGCTCGATCGCCTGGTGGGCTACAAAATCAGCCCGATCCTCTGGGACAAGGTCCGTCGCGGCCTCAGCGCCGGACGCGTCCAATCAGTTGCGTTGAAGTTGATCTGCGATCGCGAGCAGGAGATCTCGCGGTTCGTGCCCGAGGAATACTGGCACCTGTTTGCGTCCCTGTCCGGCCCGACTCCGCCCGAGTTCGAAGCGAAACTCGTGAAGCGGCACGACGAAACGATCAAGATTACCAACGAGCAACAGTCGAAGGATGTGCTGAGCGATCTCGAGGGCGTCTCGTATGTCGTGTCTTCGGTCGCCACCAAAGAGCGCAAGCGAAACGCGGCCCCCCCTTTCATTACCAGCAAGTTGCAGCAGGCGGCTCGTTATCCCGTCAAGCGGACCATGCAGATTGCCCAGCAGCTGTATGAAGGCATCGAGCTGCCCGGGCTGGGGGTAGAGGGTCCCGTCGGCCTCATTACTTATATGCGTACCGACTCGACCCGCGTCTCAGACGATGCGCTCACGGCGGTGCGGACACTTATCGGGGAGGCATTCGGACCAGAATATGTGCCGGAAAAGCCGAATTATTTCAAAGCGAAAGCCGACGCCCAGGACGCCCACGAAGCGATTCGTCCCACGTCGATGGAGTACCACCCCGAGAAAGTCAGACCGTATCTGACACCGGAGCAGTATTCGATCTACCGCCTCATCTGGAATCGCTTCGTCGCGTCGCAGATGCCGCCGGCGACGTTCGACGAGACCATCGTCGACATCACCGCAGGCGATTACCTGTTCCGGGTCAAGGGCACGGTACCAAAATTCCCGGGATGGCAAGCGGCATACGGTGTCCAAGCATCGGCCGAGGATAAGCCGGAAACCGAAAAGGACAAAGACGATGACGACAGCCCGACTGGGGTGTTGCCGCCGCTCGCCGAAGGCGACAGGCTCGAACTGAAGGCGCTTCGCCCCGAACAGAAGTTCACCCAGCCGCCGCCGCGGTTCACCGAAGCGACGCTCGTGAAAGAGCTCGAGGAAAACGGCATCGGCCGCCCAAGCACGTACGCGTCGATCATCGGCGTGCTGCAGGATCGCGAGTACGCCAGCAAGGTAGAGGGCAAGTTCAAGCCGACCGCGCTCGGCATGATCATTACCGACCTCCTTATCAAGAGCTTTGACGACATCCTCGACGTTGAATATACGCGCAGCCTCGAGGAAGATCTCGATCGCATCGAACAGGGCAAGGCCGACTACAAGGGCACGCTCACCAGCTTCTACAAGAAGTTCAAGAAAGACCTCGCCAAAGCCGGCAAGGAGATGCAGAACCTCAAGGAAGGCATCAAGACCGAGGAAATCTGCGATCGCTGTGGCAAAGGTATGGTCATCAAGGTGGGCAAGTTCGGCCCGTTTGTCGCCTGCAGCGGCTATCCCGACTGCACCAACACCCGCGAGCTCGAGAAGAGCGAGCCGAACGCCGATGTCGACGAGACACAGGACGAGACGTGTGAGAACTGCGGCAAGCCGATGGTCGTCAAGCGCGGCCGGTTTGGCCAGTTCCTCGCGTGCACGGGTTATCCCGAGTGCAAGACGACGAGAAAGATCATTTCGGCCGGAGGCGCGATGAAGGCCGCCAAGCCGGATCAGATTCTCGACGAGAAGTGCCCGAAATGCGACTCGAACCTCGTCATCAAGCAAGGACGCTTCGGCGAGTTCACCGCGTGCACCAACTATCCGAACTGCAAGTACGTGAAGATGAAGACCACGGGCGTTCCCTGTCCCAAGGACGCAGGGGACATCGTCGAGCGGAAGTCGAGACGGGGTAAGGTTTTTTACGGTTGCGGCAACTATCCGGACTGCGACTTCACGCTCTGGAAGAAACCGATTGCCGAAGCATGCCCGGACTGCGCTGCGCCGTTCCTGCTCGAAAAAATCACGAAACGGCACGGACGCCAGCTCATCTGCAGCAAAGAAGACTGCTCGTTCGTGAAGGACGCACCGCTCGAAGAGGAGCCGGTGCCCGCGTAGTCGTCAGTATGATCCACATCATCGGCGGCGGCCTGGCTGGTTGTGAGGCCGCCTGGCAAGCCGCCTCCCGCGGTGTTCCCGTCACGGTCCACGAAATGCGGCCCGTCCGGCCGACCGAAGTCCACAAAACCGATCGGCTCGCCGAGCTCGTGTGCAGCAACTCGTTCCGCGGCGACAAGCTGGACAACGCCGTCGGGCTGTTGAAAGAGGAGATGCGGCGGCTGGGTTCGCTCATCATGCACGTCGCCGAAATCGCGCGCGTGCCGGCCGGCGCGGCCCTTGCTGTCGATCGCGAGCTGTTCGCGCGATCGGTCACGCAGGCGATTCACGAACATCCGCTCATCACGCTGTCGCGCGAAGAGATTACGTCCATTCCAGCGGCCACGCCCGAGTCGCCGGTCATCATCGCGACCGGGCCGCTGACATCGTCGAGCCTGTCCGCGGCGATCGTGCAATTGGTCGGCAGCGAACATTTGTATTTCTACGACGCCATCAGTCCCATCGTTCTCGCTGAAACGATCAACATGGAGACGGTATTTCGCGCCTCACGCTGGAATCGGCACAGTCGGCAATCAGCAGTCGGCAGTCAGCAGTCGAGAGTCGGCAGTCCGCAGTCGGCGCCCGAAGGTCACAAGATGTGCGGAATCGACGATGGCGACGGTGATTACCTGAACTGCCCGATGGACGCCGCTGAATATCGCGCGTTTTATGCGGCGTTGACGACGGCCGAGTCGGCGACGGTTCATGACTTCGACAAGGAAAAGTTCTTCGAAGGCTGCCTCCCCATCGAGGTGATGGCGCACCGGGGAGAAGACACGCTGCGATTCGGACCGATGAAGCCGGTCGGACTGACCGATCCGCGAACAGGACGCCAGCCGTACGCCGCCGTTCAACTGCGCCAGGACAATCTGGCGGGCGATCACTACAGCCTGGTCGGCTTTCAGACCCAGCTCAAGTGGGGAGAGCAGGCACGAGTACTGCGCATGATTCCGGGGCTCGAGCAGGCCGAGTTCGTGCGATTCGGCATGGTGCATCGCAATACGTACATCAACGGGCCGACCGTTCTCGCCGAGACGTGGCAGACCCGGACGAATCCGGCGTTGTTCTTTGCGGGACAGATTTCCGGTGTCGAGGGTTATGTCGAGTCAGCGGCCTCAGGTTTGATCGCCGGCCGCAATGCGGCGGCGCTCGTCCGTGGCGAAGAGCTGCACGTGCCTCCGCGCACGACGGCGATCGGTGCGCTCGCGTTCTATGTGTCGCACGCGAACCCGCACGACTATCAGCCGACCAACATTACGTTCGGCATCATGGAGCCTCCGCCAACGCACATTCGCGACAAACAGAAACGGAAACTCGCCATTGCCGATCGTGCGCTGGAGGAACTGGCGCGCTGGACAGAGACATCCGTAGTGCCGACCTTCAGGTCGGTCGCTTCGGCCTCAGGCGCATGAAGGACACGCTCAAAGACTTCCTTCAACATCTCCGTCGTCGCGATGTCTCGCCTCACACACTTGCGGCGTATGAAAACGACGTCGCCACGTTTCTCCAGCACACCGCGCACATCAGACAGAAACATGTCGAGGAGCTGTCCGCTGCCGACGTCGACGCGTTCGCCATTCGCGCCTTTCTTGGCGAGCTGCACCGGCTGCGCATCTCCGCATCTTCGTCTGCGAGAAAGCTGTCGGCGATTCGGACGTTCGTCAAATTTCTGCGTCGCGAAGATCTCATCGAGGACGATCCGGCGGCGCTCGTCGCTTCTCCGAAAAAACCCGAAACGATCCCCGCGCATCTGACGGTCGGTGAAATGAACCGGCTGCTCGAGATGCCGGATGCGTCGACGCCGCTCGGCCGCCGCGACCGCGCCATCCTGGAGTTGTTTTACGCGTCGGGGCTTCGACTGAGCGAACTGGTGGGCCTCGACATGGAGGACGTGAATCTGTCGGGACGCATGGTGCGCGTCATGGGAAAGGGGCGCAAGGAGCGGCTGGTTCCCTTCAACAGCGCGACGGTTGACGCCCTTCGCGCGTGGCTCAAAGATCGAAACGCGTCAGGGCAGAGGGCAGAGGGCAGAGGGCAGACAAAGCGAGCTCGTGCAGCCAGCGCTCCGCTGTTCCTCAACTATCGCGGCGAACGGTTGTCGGCCCGCAGCGTCGATCGTCTCGTGCGCCGCTACGTCGCCGAGTGCGGCGCGAAGTTCGGCATCAGCCCGCACGCGCTGCGACATTCGTTCGCGACCCATCTGCTCGCGAACGGCGCCGATCTGCGAGCCATTCAAGAGCTGCTGGGTCATGCGCGTCTGAGCACGACTCAACGCTATACCCACGTCAACGCGCAACAGTTGATAGACGTCTATAAGAAATCCCATCCTCGCGCGCGCTGACTTCGAAACATCAAAACATTGACATCAAAGCATCAAACATATATCATCAGGGCATGCGGACGACATTGACCTTGGATGATGACGTCAGCGCCCGGCTCGAACGGGAACTGCGCCGGCGGCAGATTGGATTAAAAACGCTGGTCAATGACCTGCTGCGCGCCGGCCTCGACGCCCTCGACTCGACCCCACGGCGACGCGACCGGTTCAGCACAAGGGGATTTGACCTCGGGCCGAGCCTCATTGGGAGTCTCGATAACATCGAGGAGGTGCTGTCGCGCGCCGAAGGCGAGATGCACAGGTGATCCTCATTGACGCGAATGTGCTGCTGTATGCAGCGAATCGCGCGGCTCCCGAACACGAGCAGGCCCGAATGTGGCTCGACCAGCACCTGAACGGTACCGTGCGTGTCGGCCTTCCGTGGCCATCACTTCTGGCGTTCGTTCGGATCGCCAGTAATCCGGCGATCGTTCGGCATCCCGTCAGTCCTTCGGAAGCGTGGCACCAGATCGGAGAGTGGCTGGCACGCGACGTGGTCTGGATACCCGTGCCTACGACCCAGCATCCAGCGATTCTGGAACGCCTCCTTGCACTGCCAGCGGTTACCAGCCGGCTGGTTCCCGACGCTCATCTGGCTGCGCTCGCAATCGAGCACGGCCTGACCCTGTGCTCAACGGATGGCGACTTCGCGAGATTCCCCGGATTGACGTGGGAGAATCCGCTCGCAGCGCCAACTTCCTAATGCCGTAGTGCCCGCTGGGCATAAGGTCGATGGGCCATGGCCCTGCCACGGTCGGTCACGCCGGTGCTAGTGTCACGCGCATGACGGTTTAGGACAAGATTTGGCACGCTCGATTTTGGCCAGAATGGTATCCGCATCTTTCGTCCACCGAAATGGCCGCGGAGCTTGGTTGTAGTGGTCGAGGTACTCCGTAATCGCGGCGATGAGCGCGTCGACGCTGCCGAACGTGCCGCGCCGGATGCGCTGACGGGTGATCTCGGCAAACCAGCGTTCGACGAGATTCAACCAGGAACTGCTGGTCGGGGTGAAATGAAAGTGGCCCCGAGGATGGCGCTTCAGCCATCGCTGGACTTTGGCGCTCTTATGCGCACTCGCGTTATCCAAGATGACATGCAGATCGAGCGTGGGATCCGTCTCGGCCTCCAAGCGCGTGAGAAACCGCACGAACTCGATGGCGCGCTGACGAGCATAGCATTCACCCACGACGACGCCATCGAGCACGCGCATCGCGGCAAACAGGGTGGCCGTGCCGTGCCGACGGTAGTCATGCGTCTGCCGCTCAGGCAACCCGGGCTGCAACGGGAGCAGCGGCCGCGTGCGGTCCAGCGCCTGGATGTTGGGTTTCGCGTCGACGCAGAAGACCACCGCCTTATCGGGCGGATTGAGATACACCCCGACGATATCGCGCAGCTTTTCGACGAACCGCGGGTCTTTCGAGAACTTAAACCGCTCGACGCGATGCGGTTGGAGCCGATGTTGCCGCCAAATTTTGCGGATCATGGCATCGCTGACCCCTTGCACCCGCGCCAGCTGGCGGCTACTCCAATGCGTGCCGGCTGGCGGTGTGGTCGTCAGCGTCGCGTTCACAATGGCCGCAATTTTCTCTGGCGGCAGCGGTGCACGACCCGGTGGACGCGAGGCGTCAGTCACCAAGGCCGAGAGGCCACCGGCGAGATAGCGCTTCGTCCACAGATACACTTGGTTGCGGCTGACGCCCAAGGTCGACGCGATGTGACCGGGCCGTTGACGTTCAATCAAGCCCAACACGGCACGCACGCGGAGCGCTCGTTTCTGTGGGGTCCGGCCATTCTTGGCGATCGCCGCCAGTTGCGCGCGCACGGCGGGCGGGGCAATGAGACAGATCGTAGGAACGTGCATGCCAGACCGTACCAAAACGGTCCGGCGAAGTACAGCACTTTCAGTACTAAACCGTCGTACTCAGCACACTAGCATACGTCCGCGCAGTGTCGATGAGCGACTCAACGCAGCCTTCAGACTTCTGCTACAACTGCGGAATCCGGCTGACCGGCAGATTCTGCGCCGCGTGCGGACAAAAGACACAAGAGCTCAATCCCAGTCTTAAACACTTCCTGCACGACCTCACTCATGAGCTGCTGCACTTCGACGGCAAGATCTTCCAGTCGGTCTCGACCCTGCTGCTGCGGCCGGGAGTGCTGACGAAGGACTACTTCGAAGGGCGGCGGGCGAGATGGATCTCACCGATTCGTCTGTATCTGGTGTTCAGCGTCATGTACTTCGCGGCCATCACGCTCGGTGACGACGGCATTCGGGAGCGGACGGTCAATGCGGTGGCCTACTTGATGATAGCGATGGTGCCCCTGTTTGCCTGGCTTGTTGCGCTCGTGACCGCTGGCCGCAGAAACTTCCCGCAGCACCTCTATTTTGCACTACACGTTCACGCAGCCTGGTTTGCGGCATTCGCGCTGATGGAAGCCGCGCGCAACGTGCTGAGCCACTGGGCGAACAACACAAGACCGGTCGGTTTGCTGGCAACCCTCTATGTTGTCACGTACGCGGTGCTTGGGTTCCGGAATGCCTACGGTGAGAGTGTTGGGAAGTCGCTTCTGAAAATGGCGTTCGTCGTCTCTGTGTATTTCACCATGGCAATTATGGTGGTGATGGTTGCCGCTGTCGTCCGCCGTTGACATGGGCAACACCCCATGGCAGCATAGGCCTAGTCTCTCTATGCCTAGAGACACCGGTCTTCCGCCCGGGACCCTCAACCTCATCATCCTGCGCGTCCTTCGCGCCGGGCCGTTGCACGGCTACGCCATCGCCCGGAAGATTCAGCTGCTCTCGAGAGACGAGCTGCAGGTCGAAGAAGGTTCGCTCTATCCGGCACTGCAGAAACTTTTGATCAAGGGGTTCGTGAGGGCGGAATGGACGGTGTCGGAAACCGGCCGGAAAGTTCGCGAATACCGGCTGACGGCAGGAGGCCGAAAGCAGCTCGACGCCGAGCTGTCAGAGTTCAGGCGCACGACCGGCGCCATCGAAAGCATCATCGAAACCGCATGAGATCCCGCCCATGATTCTTGGCGAGTGGGGACGCCGCGTCTGGTACGTGCTGAACCGCCGGCGGCTCGACCGCGAGCTGGCCGAGGAGATGGCCGCCCATCGCGCGATGATGGACGAGCCTCAGCGGTTCGGCAACGCGCTCCGCCTGCGTGAGGACGCGCGCGAGGCGTGGGTCGTCCGTTGGCTC
Source organism: Vicinamibacterales bacterium (assembly GCA_963761975.1). Taxonomy (GTDB): domain Bacteria; phylum Acidobacteriota; class Vicinamibacteria; order Vicinamibacterales; family JAMQPK01; genus JAMQPK01. The sequence continues at coordinate 1,108,819 of CAVXIR010000004.1, read as the reverse complement.
GACGAGGTCTGGCAGGATCTCAAGCATGCCGGGCGCACCCTGGCACGCGCGCGGGGGTTTACGGTCACCGCCGTACTGATTCTCAGCCTGGGGCTCGGGCTCAACCTGGCGTTCTTCCAGTTCCTCGACGTGGTCGCGCTTCGTCCTCCGAACGTCAGAAACCCGGAGACGCTGGTCCGATTCGATCGTCGGGGTAAAACCTTCCGATCGAACGGCATCCCGTATCCGGCGACGCAGTTCATTCTCCAGCACAACAGTGTGTTGTCGGCGGCGTTGATGAGCCGCAACGACAAGTGAGGTGGGAAGACGATACGGCCTGGCGCCCCATCGCATCCTACGTATCGACGAACTGGTTTGCCGAGCTCGGCTACGGCGCGGCGCTCGGGCGCGTTTTCGTCGAATCGCTGGACGAGCGCATCGACGCGCCGAACGTCGTGATCGTCAGCGATGCGTTCTGGCGTACCCGACTGCAGCAGGCCGCCGACGTCATTGGCCGCAGTGTTCGCGTGAACGATCAGCCGGCGACCATCGTCGGTGTGGCGCCGGTGGATTTTCCAGACCTCGAGTTCAGCGCACGCCAGGTCGAGCTCTGGCTGCCGCTGAGTCAGATCGATCGCTTCAATCCGGGCAGCGATATCAAAGAAGACTGGGGCGCTCACAGCACAGGGCTCTATGGCCGCCTTCGGCCGGGCGTTTCGGCCGAGGCTGCACGAGAAGGGCTGCGCGCGACGTTGGAAGAACTCGCGCGAATGCGTCCGGTGGAATTCACGCCTGACGAAACGCTCGAGCCGCACCTCGGCACGAACGGGTTTCGCGGGCCAGACGACACGAAAGAGTTGTTGCTTATCGCGTCGCTGATTGGCACCCTCACGCTGCTCGTGTTGCTCGTCATCTGCGCCAACATCGGGAACCTCGTCCTGTCGCACGCGATTGGGCGCCTTCGCGAACTTGGCGTGCGCGCCGCGTTAGGCGCAAGCCGGTGGCGCATTCTTCGTCAGCAGCTCATCGAAAGCCTGGTGCTGGCAGCACTCGGCGCGGCTGCCGGCCTGCTGTTGGGAAACTGGTCTCTTCGGATGTTCGCTGGCAAGCCTCGCTGCCTCGATATCTGCATCTCGAGCCCGACGTTCGAACGCTGGCCGTCGCCGCCGCGATCGCCGTCGTGTCGACGCTCGCCTTCGGCGTCGTGCCGGCCTGGATGGTGAGCCGCCGCGATCTCGTCGGCGTCATGAAGGAAGGTGGTTACGGCTCTTCGCGAGGGCTCGCTCGCACGCGCTTCCGCCTCGTGCTTATCGCGACGCGGTGATGGGATGTTGTGTCCTGCTCATCGTGGCCGGCCTCGTCGTCCGCGGTCTGCAGCGTTTGCTCGTCGCCGATCTCGGGTTCGATTTCGAGCAGGTCGTCGTCATGGATGCGTCGCCAGGGGAGTCCGGCATCCGTGGCCCGGCCGCGCGAGTCTATTGGGAGGACGTGAAGCGCTCGATTGAGTCGCAGCCCGACGTGGGGATGATCGCTCTGACCTCGCAGGTGCCGCTTGGCGACGACGGCAGCCGTTCGTTCTATAACGATGCGCCCGGCCTGACCATCACGACCGCGCGAGTCGAACCGTCATTTTTCGAGCTGATGGGCATTCCGCTCATTGCCGGGCGGAACTTTCGACCGCAAGACGACGCTGGCGGGGTCACGATCATCAGCCGTCGTCTCGCGATGCGGATGTACGGTTCGCTCGACGTGATGGGGAAGGTATTTCCGAAATCTGGGACGGGCCCGACGATTATTGGAGTTTCAGAAGATGCGCCGTTGACGAAACCTGGTGCGACCACGGTTGCCGAACAGTACACTCTCATCGGCCGCGAAGATTACGGGCAGGTCGCCATACTTGCGCGCGCGCGTGGGAATCCGGCGCAACTGCTGCCGCCGATGCGCGCGGCTGCGCGCGCCGCAGACAGCCGGGTTTTTGCAACGGCGGAGCTGATGAGGACGAGCTACGAGCGGAAGCTTCGGACCAGACGATCCGCCAGCGTCGCTGCAGGCGTCACAGGTTTGCTCGCGCTGACGCTTGCCTGCGTCGGCATCTTCGGGGTCGTCGCGTATGCCGTGGCGATGCGCACGCGCGAAATCGGCATTCGCCGCGCGCTCGGCGCGGCACCCGCCAGCGTCATTGGTCTGGTATTGCGTCAGCTGCTGATTCCAGTCGCCATTGGAATGACGGTGGGCATGGCCGCAGGCGTGGGAGTGGGCTGGTTTCTTGCCCGCGAGCCGTTCTATCTTCCGGCGGCCGATATCTTCACGCCCGCGCTCGTCATGCTCTTTTTCTCGGTCACCGCAACGGCCGCGGCGCTCGTCCCTGCCTCACGCGCGCTCGGTATCGAACCAATTCGTGCCCTGCGGCACGAATAGTCGCAAGGCCAGGTCGAAAGTCGACAGTCGCAAGTCGAGTCGGCAGTTCCAAGTCGGTCGCGTGCAAGTGTCGAACCAGACAAGAAAGGGCGACGGCCCGCTTTCGCGCACCGTCGCCCAAGACTTGCGACTGTCGACTTCCGACTTGAGACTGGCGACTAGCTCGCTGCCGCCACCATCGGGCGTCGCCCACGCGGAAATTCGATCCCCAGCGTCTTGATCTTGTAGTTCATCACACGCGGGCTGATGCCGAGCAGCTCCGCCGCGTCCTTCTGAACCCAGTTCGACATCTTCAGCGCCTCCATCAGCGCGCTTCGCTCGATTTCTTCGAGCGGCACGCCTGACGGCGGTATCTTCACCAGCGCCGACGTCTCCCGCTGCCCGGTCACACCTGCCGTGGCGGCTTCGCCCAACCGCAGATCGTCTGTCGCGATGAACTGTCCCTCTGTCATCAGAATCGCACGCTCCACAGAGTTCTCGAGCTCGCGGATGTTGCCCGGCCAGTTGTAGCGCAACAGCATCTTCTGCGCTTCCGGATCGACGCCGTCGATCTTCTTCTTGAGCTCGCCGGCAAACTTCTTCACGAAGAACATCGCCAGCGGGATGATGTCTTCCTTGCGCTCGCGCAGGGGCGGCATCTCCACCGAGACGACGTTCAGCCGGTAGTACAGGTCTTCGCGGAACGCCCCGCTGGCCACCATCGATGCGAGGTCGCGGTTGGTCGCCGCGACGAGCCGCACGTCGACCTTCTGCGTGCGCGTGCCGCCGAGCCGCTCGAACTCGTGCTCCTGCAGCACGCGCAGGATCTTCGCCTGAATCGCCGCGCTCATGTCACCAACTTCGTCGAGGAAGAGGCTTCCGCCGTCCGCCTGTTCGAACCGGCCGATGCGCTGGCGGTCGGCACCTGTGTACGCTCCCTTTTCGTGACCGAACAGCTCCGATTCGAGAAGCGTCTCGGGCAGCGCCGCGCAATTCACCTTCACGAAGTTGCGCGTCGCTCGAAGCGAGTTGTGATGGATGGCGCCGGCGATGAGCTCCTTGCCGGTACCCGTCTCGCCGCGAATCAGGACGGTCGTGTTGCTCTTGGCCACCTTGCGGACAACGCCAAGCACCCGCTTCAGCGGATCGCTCTGGCCGACGATGCGATCGAAGTCGTAGATGTCGTTCTGCGTATGGCGCAGGTAGTCGAGCTCGTGGCGCATGCGCCGCATCTCGAGTGCCTTCTCGATCTTCACTTCCATCTCTTCGATCTCGAAGGGCTTCTGGACGTAGTCGAACGCCCCGTTTTTCATCGCTTCGACGGCCGTGTGCACCGACCCGAATGCCGTCATCAGGATGACCGCCGTCGAGGGATGCAGCGTCTTGGTCGTGCGCAGCACGTCGAGGCCGTCACTGCCACCCATCTTCAAGTCGCTCAGCACCACGTCGAAGTGCCCGTCGTGAAGCCGCTCGATCGCCTGATTGCCGTTCGGAGCCTCTTCCACCTCGTGACTGGCGGCCGTAAGCGCCCGCGCGAGTCCTCGCCGAAGCGCGTCGTGATCGTCAGCAATCAGAATGCGACCCATAATTCTCCTAATCGTCCGTTGAGGTTCGCGCCGGCGTCGCCGGTCGTGGAACGAACCAGTCGTTGGCTCCCGATACCGGCAGGGTGACCCGGAAGCACGTACCGTGCGTGCCGGTCTGAATGTCGATACGGCCGTCGTGCGCGTCCACGACCTTGCGAACGATCGCCAGGCCCAGCCCGGAGCCCTGGGGCTTGGTCGTGAAGAATGCGTTGAAAATCCGATCGCGCAGCTCGCGGGGCACGCCTGGACCGTTGTCGGTCACTTCCACGACCACCGATCTCGTGACGTGCACCTCGCCTGCCGGTCCGTGGCCGTCTTCCTCGAGCACTCCTTCGCGCGCCGATATTTCGACAGAGCCTCGGCCTTCGAGCGCCTCGAATGCGTTGATCAGGAGATTCGTGAACAGCTGACAGAGCTGATGGTGGTCGCCCTGAATGGGCGGCAGCCCGTTGTCGATGTTCATCTCGAGCGTGATGTTTCGGCGCGGCACCTTGGTTTCGGCCAGCGAGATGGCGCTCTGCAGCACGTCCGCGAGCGTGGTGTGCTCGACCTGCAGCCGGATCGGCCGCACGAACTCGAGTGCTTCGTGCACGATCTGGTTGGCCATCTTCGCTTCGCTGATGATGTCGTTCAAGAGCGACTGCGCGTCTGGAGAGTCGGTCATGGCCGCGTGGCGCTTCAGCAGGCCCGCCATCACCTCGATGCCGGCGAGGGGGTTTTTCACCTCATGCGCAATCGCGGCCGCCATCTCGCCGAGCGCGACCAGCCGATCGCGCAGACGCTCGCGCTCTTCGAGCTGCTCGACCTTGGTGAGGTCCTTGAAAAACAGCGCCACCCCGGTCGAGCGTCCCCGTTCGTCACGCACGTGCGACAGCGTGTAGCCGATGACCTTGCCGGTGGTCTTCAGACGAAGCTCGGCACGATTCGGGAGATGGCTCAGCTCGAAGGCGCTGTGCAGCACGCGCACCATGTCGGGATGTTTGGCCAGCACGAGAGAGAAGTGGCGTCCGACAAGGTTCGGCGAGCGCTTGAGCTGGAAAATTCTCAGGGCTTCGCCGTTGATTTCTGCCACGTCCCCGTCCCGGGTAATGGCCAGCACCCCGTTGCGCATGCCGGCGACGAGACGGCGAAAAAAGCGGTCAGACTCCCGGCGCTGCCGGCGTTGCCGAGCGGGGAGGTCCGCTGGGCGGACCGCCGACGGGTCCTAGGTGGCATCAGGGGCTCAATCGCGAACGGCAGCCGGGCGTACTGCGGGTTCTCCATGGGTTTATCGAGGCACCTAGAGGGGCAAACGCCGTGCCCGGCGCCAACCGCCCAAAAAGCGGCTAAACCCTTGACCTTATAAGGCTTCGCGTGCAAATTTGCGACGTGCTGATTACATTATCGTCATTAGGGGGGCGGGACTGTAACTGAATCTCAGATCTGGATTCTGAAATCTGAAATCTGGGCGCCTCAGATTCCAGATTTTAGTTCTTAGATTCTAGATTCCAGATTTCTGCAGCTCTTCCCACTGGTGCATCAGGTCGCCCAGCTCCCACATGAGCGACTGATGGCGATCGATGAGCGGCTGCGACTGGTCCCTATTGTCGTAGAAGCCCGGCGACGACATGGCGGCTTCGATTTCCTTCATGGCCTGCTCGCGTTCGGCGATTTTCGTTTCGAGGTCGGAAATCTGCGACTGCCGCTTCTTCGCAGCCTGATCGCGCTTGCGCTGTGCGGCGGCCTGGCGTTTGCGCGCTTCGTGATCCGCTGCGCGATCGGCACCGGCGTCCTTGACGCGATTGGCAGGGCTATCCGCCTTCGCCGAGGCTCCGGCGGACGAGAAGCCCTGCGCTACCGGTGAGCGCCGCTTCGAACCCGACGAACCCGACGAACCCGACGAACACAACGAACCTGACGAACCTGACGAACCTACACCATGTTCTTTACTCCACAGGAACTCCGTGTACGTCCCAGGAAAGACGATCGCCTCTCCGTGGCCGATCTCGATAATCTTTGTGGCCAGCTTTTCGACGAAGTACCGATCGTGCGACACGAAGACGAGCGTGCCGCCGTAGTCTTCGAGCGCGTCGAGCAGAATGTCCTTCGAGTCGAGATCCAGATGATTCGTCGGCTCGTCGAGGAGGAGCGTATTGGACGGCCGCAGCAGCATGCGCGCGACCGCGAGCCGCGTGCGTTCGCCGCCGGACAGCACGCTTGCCTTCTTATAGATGTCGTCGCCTGAAAACAGAAAGCCGCCGAGGATGTTGCGGATGGCTGGCACCATGTCCATCGGCGAGCCCGACGAGAGCGTCTCATAGACGGTCAGCTTGGGATCCAGTCTTACCGCTTCGTCTTGTGCGAAGTACTGCATCACGACCTGATGGCCGTCGTGCCGTGCACCGCTGTCGGGTGTTTCCACCCCGGACAGCATGCGCATCATCGTGCTCTTGCCGGCTCCGTTCGGGCCGACCAGCGCGATGCGATCGCCACGCTCGACGAGCAGATCGAGCTTCGCGAACACCACCTTGTCGCCGTACGCCTTGCGCACGTCGTGCAGTTCGACGACCGAGCGACCGCTCTTCGCGCACACCGGAAACGTGAAGTGAATGCGCTTGCGTTCGGGTGGCGCTTCGATCGGCACCACTTTCTCGAGCATTTTGATCCGGCTCTGCACCTGGGCGGCCTTCGTCGCCTGGTAGCGGAAGCGATCGATGAACATTTTCACGCGCGCGATCTCCTCGTCCTGCTCGCGCTTTGCCTTGCGCAGCTGTTCCATGCGTGCGTCGCGCTCGGCGATATAGTGCGTGTAGTTGCCCGGATAATCGGTCAGCTTCCGCAGGTTCAGGTCGGTGATGCGCGTCACAACCGCGTCGAGGAAAAAGCGGTCGTGAGACACCAGAATCACGGCGTGCGGGTACGCGCCGAGATAGCTTTCCAGCCAGTTCCGGGCTTCGAGATCGAGGTGGTTGGTCGGCTCATCGAGCAGCAGCAGGGTCGGCCGCCCCAGCAAGAGCTTGGCAAGGGCGAGCCGCATCTGCCATCCGCCAGACAGCGAGTCTGTCGGTTGTGCGAACGAGTCGTCAGTGAACCCCAGGCCTCGCAGCACGGTCGCCACCTTGAGATCGATGCTGTAGCCCTCGCCAATGCGGAACCGGTCCTGCAACGAGCTGTAACGCTCGAGCATCGCGTCGTGGTCGTCTTGCGGGAGTGAGGCGTCGCCGAGACGCTCCTCGATGGCGTGCATCTCGTGCTTGACGTTCAGCAGGTCGTCGAACGCCGAACTGGCTTCGTCGAGAATCGATCGCCCCGCATGTGACAGGCCATCCTGCGGGAGGTAGCCGACGCTCAGCGCCGACGGCTTGATGATCGTGCCCGTGTCGGGGTCGTCGAAGCCGGCGAGCATCTTCAACAGCGTGGTTTTGCCCGCCCCGTTCGGACCGCACAGGCCGACGCGCTCACCTTCGGTGATCTGCCAGGTGATGTCTTCGAAAAGTACGCGCTCGCCGAATGATTTGGTGATGCCTGAAAGCTGTAACACTACGTCTAGACTAGGGATTGGGGATCAGGTATTAGCCCGGATCCCCGATCGCTTTGGCCGCCGCGGCGAGCACCTGCGGCACTCTGAATGGTTTCGTCAGATAGCCCGAAACGCCGAGGTTGACCGCTTCGATGGCGGCCGTTTCAGTGGAGTAGCCCGTGATGATGATCACGGGCAGATCGGACTTCAGCCGTTTGGCTTCGCGGATGACGCTCAATCCGTCGATGCCCGGCATTTTCAAATCGGCGATCAGCAGATCGTACGGGTACAGACGCAACCGCTCCAGCGCCGAACGACCGTCGGTTGCCGTATCCACGTCGTACTCGGCGAGCGCGAGCGTCTTCGACAACAAGTCGCGGATGCTCGACTCGTCATCGACCACGAGAATGCGCGGGCGCTCGGCGCCCTGCCGCGAGGGCTGTTCGGGCGCCTCCGGAGAAATCGCGGCCGCGCGCGAACCGCTCCGCGGTCGCTGGCTGTCGAGCCACGCGTCGATGTCGCGCTTGCGAAAGCGCCACTGACGGCCGACGCGGACGGCTGGAATCTTGCCGGCTTTGATGAGCCGGTACACCGTTCGCAAATTGACCTGGAGGTATTCGAGCACCTCTTCGGTCGTTAAGAACGTCTCGTCCATTATTTGATATTTGACCCAGCGGTTTTGAGAACCTAGAACCTAGAGCCGCTCGCGTCCAAAGATCCTACTCGTTTTCAACAGGCAGGTGCACCGTGAACACGGCACCGCCGTCGGGATGATTCGACGCCGCGATCTGTCCCCCGTGTTCCTGAATAATGCCATAGGTTATTGCCAGACCAAGCCCGGTACCTTTTCCAACTTCTTTTGTCGTGTAAAACGGTTCGAATAACCGCGGCATTGCGGTCGACGGAATACCAGGGCCGGTGTCCCGGATGCGCACGACGACCTGCCGCGAGCCGTTGTGCTCGAGCACCGATGTGTGCGATTCGATGCGGCCACCGGCAGCGACGGCCTGTTCGGCATTGAGCACGATGTTCAGCATCGCCTGCTGTATCAGAAGCGGGTCAGCCTTGACGCGCGGCAGCCCGTCTTCATGTCGCCGAATGACCTCGATGCCCGCAGCCCGAAAGGCGGATGCGCGCAGGGCGAGCACGCGCGAGAGCGTCGCGTTGATGCTGGTGCGACGCCGTACGAGTCGCCTCGAGCCGGCGAAGACCAGCAGATTGCGTACGATCTTCGCCGCGCGGTCGGCCTCTCGATAAATCAACTGCATGTCGCGCCGGAGCACTTTCGGAAAGGCGCCGGTCGTGCGCAATAGCTCGAGGTGGCCGAGCACGCCTTGCAGCGGGTTGTTCAGCTCGTGGGCGATGCCCGCGACGAACTGACCGAGCGCAGCGAGCTTTTCCGATTGCCCGAGACGGTTCCGCAGCTCGGTCCGCTCGGCTTCGAGCTGCGCTTGGGGTGTAATATCGCGCGCCACCAGGACGACGCCCATCGACTCGCGCTCTTCGCCGACGAGCGGCGTCAGCGTGACGTGGAAGATGCCTCGAAGGACGATATCGTCGACTTCGGCCGAAACGATTGTCGGGGTCTGACCCCCGTGACGTTCGAGCGGGGCTGACCCCTTGGCGCGTTCGATCAGCTCCTGGATTTTGACGCCGACCACTTCGTCGATCGGGCGATCCATCAGATCGTGCCGCGACCGTCCGCTGCGCTCGAGAAACGCGAGGTTCATGTAGACGAGCCGGCCGTCCTGGTCTGAAACCGCCACGAGGTCTGCAAGCGAATTGAACGTGTTCTCGAGCTCGCGCCGCGAACGGAGCACGGCGTCGAGCAACAGGACGTTTTCGATGGCGCTCGAAATCTGGCGGCCCATTTCGTCGGCGCGCGCCAGGAGCGCGTCCTGTCCGCCGGCCTCGATGCGCACTCCCTCCATCAGCAGCGTGCCGAGTGCGCGCCGTTTCCCTTTCAACGGAACCGTTACCGTGCCCATGTCGATCCCGCCAACTCCAGTGCCAGTGACGGTCAGCTCGGCGCGCTCACGCCGCAGTCCGCGCGCCGCGGGCGAGAGCGAGTCTGTGGTGGAGACGCGCCGGCCGTGCGTGAGATGGACGACATCGGAAGAAGCGGAGAGGACGAGCATGCGAGCGCGCCGATCGTGCAGCCACACTGACGTGCGGTCGGCGCCGAACAGACGGCTGGCGCCGAGACAGAACGTCTCAAGCCCCGCCGACAGCGTGGTGTTCGAGACGTCGCGCGAAAAGGTCTGCAGCAAGTCCTTCAATCGCGTCTGCAGATCGAATTCGCCTGCCGCGCGCGCATGCTGAAGCGCGACGACGAAGGCGTGCCCCACCAACGCCGTCTGATTGAGCTGTTCTGCCGACGGCATCGCCTGGCACCCAACGACCAGCACGCCGATCGATTCCTGTATGGTGGCGAGCGGCACAAGGACGCCGGCCGCCGTGCCCAGCGCATCCGAACCGTTCCGTATCAGTCGCGAGATGTCCTCGACGAATTGGGGCTGCCCACCGGCAAACAGGCTCTCGGGAACCATTCCAACCGGCCAAGGATCGGGCAGCCGATCGACGCCAGACGCGGAGACTGCCTGCAACGCGTCCCCGCTGCGGTTGAATTGGAACAGAATCGAGCTCCGACCGTCGGAGGCGGAAACCGCGTGGTGATGGAGCACCGGCAGCAGGTCGCTGAGCGGGTCGGTGGCCGTCAGCGCCTGGAACAAGCCGGCCTCGCGTGACACGGCAGATAGTTTAAATGCTTAGCGGTATCATGAGAAAAACGCCGGTCGGAGCCTCTCGCGCCGCAGCACCGAAGGCGGAGGCGGGAGACGGCCGAATCAGGTGCCGGGTCGTCTAACCAGAATGACGAACATACGGGCCCCTAAAGCATGACGATGCTTGCAGCTACGGTCCCCATGACGCCGTGGACGGATGAGGAGCTGGTCGCGCGATCCAAGACCGGCGATATCGACAGTTTCAATCAGCTGGTGAAGCGATGGGAACGCCCGATTTTCGCCCTGGCCTATCGTACGCTCGGCCGCGAGGAAGACGCACGCGACGTCACGCAGGAGACCTTCCTGCGCGCCTTTCGGGCGCTGTCGGGCTTCAAGGGTGACGCGAAATTTTCGTCCTGGCTTTACCGGATCGCGCTGAATCTCTGTCGCGACTGGATGCGGAAAGAACGGCGGGCGCCGCTTGTGGCCGTGCCCGAAGGGGTCGACGTCGAACAGATGGCGGCCGAGCGGGGTCCGGTCGAGACGGTTGAAGATCTTGCCGCACGGGCCGAGCTCCACCGTGAAGTGGCGAAGGCCATGGAACTCCTGCCGGCCGAGCAGCGCCAGGCGATCATCTTGAAGGAATATCACGGGCTCACGTTTCAGGAAATCGCCGATCTCATGAAGTGCCCGCTCAGCACGGTGAAGACACGGGTTTACCAGGGTTTGTCGACTTTGAGAAAACAGCTCGGAGAGCAGATGACTCCCCGGCGCGAAAGCTGAAGAGACTGAGACATGCAGCACATTACCGACAACCAAGACGCCCTGCTCGATTATCTCTACGAGGAAGGGGCTCCGGCCGAACGTCTGAAGATCGCCAAACACCTGCAGGAATGCGCATCGTGTTCGATTGCGGTGCTCGAGTTCCAGAACGTCCGCGGGATGCTGAGCGACTGGACGCCGCCACTCGCCGAGCTGGGTTTCCGCGTGGTCCAGGATGAACACACCTCGTCGAGCGCGCCCGTGATTCGTGGCGGGCGAGATGGCTGGTCGAGGGGGTGGCTCCCGGCCATGCCTCAGGCAAGATGGGCTCAGGCCGCTGCCGCAGTGCTATTGTTTGCAGCCGGGATGGCCGTGTCGCAGGTCCGCATGAACTACAGCGATGGCGCGCTGACCGTGCGGGTGCGTCCAGCGGAGTCTCTGCCAAACGTGCAGGTGGCGAGCGCCTCAGCCGACATATTCCTGCCGCCGCAGGCGACCGGCCCTGTCACCAACGATAACGTGGGTGTGCAGAACACTCCGTCAGTGGGTGTGCAGAACACTGCGTCAATCGACACCGAGCAGTTACTGCAGCGCGTTCGCGCGATGATCGACCAGAGCGAACAGCGGCAGCAGCGCGAGCTGGCGCTGCGCATCTCTCAGGTTGCGACGGAAGAGCACACACAGCATCAAGCCGATCTGTTGCGCATCCAACAGAACATGGGTCAGCAGCAGGACGATTTCATGAATTACCTTGTGAGGACGTCAGGGGGAACGAAGTGAACGTGGTGACCCGCGCGCTTATGACCAGCGCCGTGTTGACCGTTGGAGCCGCGGCAGCTGCGCAGGATATCCAGCGGCCACGGCAGGCAACGCCGGCGCAGATCGAGGCGCGGCAGCAGATTGCCGCGCTCGAAGTGGCGCTCGAAAACGCGATCCGTTATGGAACGCAGATGCTCGATCAGCGGTTGCAGGCGTCGAGTGCCGCGAACATGGTAATGCTCGCCGGCATGCCGCGCGCCCGTGGCTTCCGTCTCGACGACTATGGCGTCATGTTCGATGTGGAGTTCCCGTCGATGCGCCGGAGCATGGTGTGGAGCCTGCAGGAGCTCGAGCGCAACGTCGGCAGCGTTCGCGCGTCGCAGCCGGCCACCACCATCCAGCCGCGCGAGATTTATCAGACCGAAATTACCGACGCGCTGCTCAACGTCGTTCTCGATTATCCGCGCTCGATCGGCATTGGGCCGAACGAGTGGCTCACCGTCGCCGCGCGCGAGAGCGTGGTCGATAGACGATTCGTGGATGGCGGCGCCATCGAAGCGCCGATGACGGTCATCCTTCGCATCAAGGGTAGCGATCTGCAGGCCCTGCACCAGCGCACAGTCTCGCGCGAGGAAGGCCGCAAACGCGTGGAAGTGAAGCACTACTGACTTCGGGCTGGGCGGCTTCGGGCTTCAGGCCTGCCCGTGCGGAAGCTTGGAGCCGGAAGCCGGAAGCGGTGTCGAAGTAGGATATGAACATGCTCCGGACAGCGAAGGCCCTGCTGATCGCCGTTTCCCTCATGTCGGCGGGGGGCTGCTCAGGCAGCGCGCAGGGACCCATCAACAAACTGGTCGAGCCGGTCGATGTGAAGACCGGCTGGTTTGATGCGGGTGTCGAGGACGGCAAGAACAAACTCGTGCCCGCCATCACGCTCACGCTCAAGAACGTCAGTGGCGAGCAGGTGGCCAATGTGCAGTTGAATGCGGTCATCCGTCGGGTCGGCGAGACCGACGAGTGGGGCGGTGATTTCCGGAAGGTGATCGGCACCGACGGCATTCCGCCGGGCGGCAGCACTAAACCTATCGTGCTGCGTTCCAACCTCGGATACACTGGCACCGATCCGCGCGCGCAGATGCTCAAGAACAGCCAGTTCGTCGACGCCCAGGTCCAGGTATTTGCCAAGCACGGCGGCAATCAGTGGACGAAGCTGGGCGAGTGGCAGATCGCGCGAGACTTGCTCACTCAGTAGCGCTGCGTGCCTTCTTCGACACATACCTCTCTTGAACGGCGGTTGGGCCCGCTCGACGGCGCCGCCATCATCGTCGCCAATGTCATTGGCGGTGGCATCTTCTTTCTTCCGCCGGCCGTTGCGTCGATGGTTCCCCATCCCGTCTGGTTTCTGTCGACGTGGGTGGCGGGCGGCATCCTGGCGTTCTTCGGTGCTGTGGCGTACGCCGAGCTTGCGGCACTGCGGCCTCGTGCGGGCGGGGAATACGTCTACCTGCGTGAGGCATACGGACCGCTGGCCGGCTTCATGACCGGCTGGACATCGTTTGTCACGGGATTCTCCGGTGCGATGGCGGCGAGCGCGATCTTTTTCATGATCGTGCTGAATCGCTTCATTCCCGGTGTGGCCAATCCTGAACCGTTCTTGGTCGTGCCCCTCCCGTATGTTCCGCTGACGTTCTCGCGACACACGCTGATGGCCATTCTGCTCGTCTGGCTGTTTGCCCTCGTGCACATTCGGGGTGTCGGGCCCGGCCGCGTGGTGATGAACCTGCTCGCCACGCTCAAAGTCACCACGTTGCTCGTATTCATCGCGCTCGGTCTTGCGTTCGGCTCAGGTTCGAGCGCAAATATCGAGCAGGCCACCAGTTCGGTGACCGCGACGAACTGGCTGCTGGCACTCGTGCCTGTGATGTTCACGTATTCAGGCTGGAATGCGGCGGCCTACATGGCAGAGGAGATTCGCGACCCAGGCCGCAACGTGCCGCTCGCGTTGCTGCTCGGCACCGTTTCGGTTATCGTGATTTACGCGCTGCTCAATGCGCTCTATCTCTATGCGATGCCCGTGACCGAGCTCGCAGGTGTAAAGGGCAGCGTATTCGATTTGATCGGCGAGCGCATGCTCGGCGCACGCGCCGGCGAGATTCTGGCCGTTGTTACGCTCGTGAGCCTGGCGGCAGGCATAAACGCGTGGACATTCGCAGGTCCGCGCATCTACTATGCGATGGCGCGCGACGGCGTCTTTTTTCCGGCCGCGGCGCACGTGCATCCGCGATTCAAGACACCGCACCAGTCGATCGCGGCGCAGGCGCTGTGGACCAGCATTCTGATCCTCACGGGCAGCCTTGACACGCTGTCGAATTACGTCGGGTTTGCGATCACGCTCTTCGCCGGCATCGCCGTCGGGGCCGTGTTCGTGCTGCGTGCGCGCGATCCACACGCGCCTCGACCGTACAAGACGCTGGGTTATCCCATTGCGCCCGCGATCTTCGTCCTGGCCAGCCTTGCAATTGTGGTCAACGCCTTCTATCGAAGCCCGGGTCCATCGGCACTCGGACTTCTCGTCATCGCGTCCGGTATTCCGCTGTACGTTTGGCTGACACGCCGACACTAGCGAGTAACCGGTAGTTAGTAGCCAGTAGATAGCTGGTAGCCAGCAGCGACCAGAAGCTACTGGCTACTGGCTACAAGCTACCAGCTAGTGTTGTAGACTGCGACTAAGTGATTCACGCCACGACCATTCTTGCTGTCCGGCACCGCGATCGCGCCGTGCTCGCTGGCGACGGTCAGGTGACGCTCGGCGATACGATCGTCAAGCAGCACGCGAGAAAAGTGCGTCGCCTGTACAACGATAAGATCCTTGCGGGCTTTGCGGGCTCGGCCGCCGACTCGTTCGCGCTGTTTTCGCGATTCGAAGCCAAGCTCGAGCAGTACCGGGGAAACCTCGAGCGCTCGTCCGTCGAGCTCGCGAAGGACTGGCGCACCGATCGCGCGCTGCGGCGACTCGAGGCGATGCTCGTGGTGCTCGACAAGACCTCAATGTTTCTTTTATCGGGCACCGGCGATCTCATCGAGCCTGACGAAGGGGTCATCGGAATCGGGTCGGGCGGTGCCTACGCGCTGGCCGCGGCAAAAGCGCTGGTCCGCCATACCGATCTCGACGCGCGCGTCATTGCGGAGAATGCGATGTACGTGGCTGCGTCGATTTGCATCTACACCAACAGCAACCTCGCGATTGAAGAGCTCTGATGGCTATATCGCTTCCTGAGACCCTCGCTCCCGCGATCGATACGCTGACGCCGCGCCAGATCGTCTCCGAGCTCGACAAGTACGTCATCGGGCAGAAAGACGCCAAGCGCGCGGTCGCCATCGCGCTGCGCAACCGCATGCGACGGCAGAAGCTCACTCCCGAGCTTGCCGAGGAAGTCGTGCCGAAGAACATCCTGATGATTGGGCCGACGGGCGTTGGCAAGACCGAGATTGCTCGGCGTCTCGCGCGCCTGGCGCAATCGCCGTTCATCAAGGTCGAAGCGTCGAAGTTTACCGAGGTCGGCTACGTCGGCCGCGACGTCGAGTCGATGGTGCGCGATCTCGTCGAGCTGGCCGTGGATATGGTGCGCGAGGAGCGGCTCGAGGAAGTTCACGGCAAGGCAGAGCAGAACGCCGAAGAGCGTCTGCTCGATCTGCTGCTGCCGCCGCCGCGTGCGACGCTCGAGCCTGACGAGCCGTCGCCGAATCGCAACTTCGAGTTCGTTCCCAACGTGACGACGCAAGACTCGTGGCACCAGACGCGCGAGAAATTCCGCGAGCAGCTCCGCGACGGGCGCCTCGATCAACGCTCGGTCGATATCGACGTGCGCGAGCGCGCATTTCCCTCATTCGAGGTCATCACGGGGTCGTCGATCGAAGAGATCGATATCAACATCAAAGACATGCTGCCGGGCATCATTCAGGGCCGCACGCGCAAGCGTCGCATGAAGGTGCCCGAGGCGTTCGATTATCTGGTGCAGGAAGAAGAAGGTAAGCTGGTCGACATGGACAGCGTGGCGCGAGTCGCTGTCGAGCGCGTCGAGCAGAGTGGGATCATTTTCGTGGACGAAATCGACAAGATTGCCGGGCGCGAAGGCGGAGGGCAGGGAGGGCCCGATGTGAGCCGCGAGGGCGTGCAGCGTGACATCCTGCCCATCATCGAAGGCACGACCGTGAACTCGAAGTACGGGATGGTCCGCACCGATCACATCCTCTTCATTGCCGCCGGTGCGTTCCATGTCTCGAAGCCGTCAGATCTCATTCCCGAGCTGCAGGGCCGGTTCCCCATCCGCGTCGAGCTCGAACCTCTCGGCAAAGACGATTTCGTGCGCATACTGACCGAGCCGAAAAACGCGCTCGTGAAGCAGTACGTTGCGCTGATGGAGACCGAAGGCATCACGCTGCGGTTTCTCGATGACGCGATCGAGCGCATCGCCGACTTCGCCACGCGGGTGAACGAGCGGACCGAAAACATCGGCGCGCGTCGCCTGCACACCGTCATGGAGCGTCTGCTCGACGAAATCTCCTTCGAAGGTCCAGACCTGCGCGATAAGATCATTACGATTGACGCGGCGTATGTCGACCGGATGCTCGCCGCCATCGTCAAAAACGAGGATCTTTCACGCTATATCCTGTGATTCGTCATTTACCCCAGAGCACCGAACGCGCACAGCGAAGACAATTCGATTTGTCTTTTCTTCTGAAAAAGACATTCTCTGTGTTCCTCTGCGTCCTCTGTGGTGCATATTCCGTTGCCTGCGGACGCAAGGGGCCGCCGCTTGCGCCGATTGTGTATTTGCCGCGGCCGGTGACCGAGCTGGTTGCCAAGCGCGTCGAAAACGAGGTCGTCGTGCAGTTCACCGTGCCCACGGTCAATACCGACGGCTCGGGTCCGGCCGATCTCCGTCGAGTTGAGGTGTACGCGCACACCGGACCGCTCCCCGCGCCCACCGATTTTCTGAAGTACGGCACGCTCGTGGCATCCATTGACATTGCAGATCCGCGAGAGAAAGCGGAGGAATCAGGTGCGTCAGGTGCGTCAGGTGCGTCAGGTGCGTCAGGTGCGTCAGGTGCGGCGGGTGCGACAGGTGCGGCGGGCACGACTCGGCCGGCCGCGTCGAAGCTGACCCAACAGGGCGCGCTTATCAGCGTGCGCGAAGCGCTGACCGACAAGCACAAGGAAATCGGTCCCATGCCGCCGTCAAAGCCGGTGCCGCCTCCGCTGCCGGACGCTCCCGTCGTAGAGACGATCGAAACGCCGGGCACAGTGAATTTCGAGCTGGCACCCGTGCGTTTCTACACGGTTTTCGGGGTCAGCGACTCCCGTGGCCGCCGGGGCCCCCATGCCGGTCCACTTCACGTTCCGCTGCTCGAGCCGTTGAAGCCGCCCGAAAAGGTGGATGTCAGTTACACGGAATCGGCAATAGCGCTGACCTGGCCGCGACTGCCAGACGATGCCGCGCCCGCGCCGGCTGCCGCTACCGCGCCGGCTGTCGCTACCGCGCCCGTCGACGCCCCGGTGACGCAGGAGACCCTCGGCACCGTCGAGTTGTATGCCGATCTCGAAACGGACGGCACGCAGGACGCAGCGCCTCCGGCTCTAGTTGGAGGGAAAGGGCCGGCAAAGCCTTCAGCCGCCGCCGCAAAAGCTGCCGCCGCTGCAAAAGCCGCCGGGCCTCCGGCACCACGCTTCGGATACAACGTCTACGAGGCCACAGCGCAGGGGAGCACCCCACCCGCGCCCGTTGCACCCAGCGCACCTAACGCACCCAACGCACCCAACGCACCTAACGCACCTAATAACGTCCCCGTCGCACCAATCGCACCTCTGAACACCACCCTGCTGACCACACCAGCGTTCAGCGATCCGCGCGTCGAGTTCGACGTCGAGCGGTGCTATGTCATCCGGCGAGTCGAGATGTCGAGCGGGGTTGCCATCGAAGGGATACCGACGCCCCCGGTGTGCGTCACGCCCGTTGACAAGTTTCCACCGGCGCCCCCCAAAAACGTCCAGGCCATTTCCGGCGGGGCCGGCGTGAGCCTCTTGTGGGAGGCCAATGGCGAGCCCGATTTTGGGGGCTACCTGGTCTTGCGTGGCGAGGCGCCTGGTGACAAACTTTCCCCGCTGACTCCGGCCCCGATTCCAGACACCTCGTTCAACGACACGACAGTGCGCCGCGGCCGCACCTACGTGTATGAGGTGGTTGCGGTCGACAAACAGACGCCGGCGAATCGGAGCGCCCCGTCGAACCGCGTCGAGGAGACGATTCGATGAGCCGCGAGCGGCGCGGGGCGATGGGGCCCCGCAAGCGAGCGGCGAGGAGCGGGTGTTGGGGCCCCGCGACAGAGAAATGAGTGGCGAGCGGGGTGGAGAAGCCCCGCTGAAGTTATTTCGAATCGAGCACGAAGGTCGGGCGCGCTATGCTGTGGAATCCGGAGGAACGTATCGGCTCGTTGACGGACACGTCGGCTTTGAGGTGCTGAGATCGCGCGCGGAGGCCGCTGCGCATTCGGGTGCTGAGGTCACACCGACGAAGATCCTGACGCCGGTAGCGCCGTCGAAGGTCGTCGCCATCGGCCTCAACTACAAGGATCACGCCGCGGAGATGAACAAGCCGCTGCCGTTAGAGCCGCTGATGTTCATGAAGCCCTCGACGGCGGTGATTGGTCCCGGCGACGCGATCCGAATTCCGAAGAATGTCGGTGAAATTCATTACGAAGCGGAACTCGGGGTCGTCATCGGAAAGAAGGCGTCGCAGGTAGCGGCTGATACAGCGATGGAGCATGTGCTCGGCCTGACGTGTCTCATCGACGTGACGGCGCGCGAGCTGCAGCGCAAGGAGATTCAATACACACGCGCAAAGGGCTTCGACACGTTTGCGCCCATCGGACCGTGCATCGTCGCCGGGCTGGATCCTGCGGCGCTCGATGTCGAGGGCTGGTTGAACGGGGAACGGAAGCAGGCGTCGAACACGCGGCAGCTGATCTTCACCGTGCCCCAGATCATCGCGTTTGTCTCAAGCGTAATGACGCTGCTGCCGGGCGACGTGATCGCGACAGGAACTCCGTCGGGCGTCGGTCCGCTGAAAGGCGGCGATACATTTACGGTAAAGATTGAGGGCATCGGCGAGCTGACCAATCCCGTTCAACAACGATAAACGGTAGACGGTAAACCGTGAACGACTGAGAGGACCATATGAAGATCTTCGTGGATACCGGCAACGTCCAGGAAATCGAGACGCTGGCGACCATCGGTATCATCGATGGCGTGACCACCAACCCGTCGCTGATGGCCAAGGAATCCGGCGATTATCGTAAGACGATGAAGGAGATCTGCCGCATCGTGCAGGGGCCGGTCAGCGCAGAGGTCCTCTCCACAGACTTCGACGGCATGATTCGCGAAGGCCGCGATTTGGCGACGATCGACGAGCACATCGTCGTAAAAGTGCCGTTCACGCGCGACGGCGTGCGTGCCTGCAAAACACTGACGCGCGAAGGCCTCAAGGTGAACGTCACGCTCGTCTTCTCGGCCGCGCAGGCGCTCCTCGCCGCAAAGGTCGGCGCGACGATGGTCAGCCCGTTTGTCGGGCGGCTGGACGACGTCGGGACCACCGGCATGAATCTCATCCAGGAGATCGTCGACATCTATCGCAACTACCCGTTCCAGACCGAAGTGCTCGTCGCCAGCACCCGCCACCCCATTCACATCGTGGAAGCCGCGAAGATGGGTGCCGACATCTGCACGTGCCCGGCGAAGGTGATCGATCAGCTCTTCAAGCACCCACTGACCGACATCGGCCTCGCGAACTTCTTGAAAGACTGGGAAAAGTCGCAAGCAGCTCGCGTGTAGTGGATCCCAAACGCAGGCTCGATGAGCTCGAGCGCCGCGCCGACCTTGGAGGCGGTGAAGAGCGTCTCCAGCGCCAGCGCGCGGCTGGCAAGCTGACGGCGCGCGAGCGCATCGAGTTGCTGTTCGATTCTGGCACCTTCGAAGAGGTCGACAAACTCGTCTTACACCGCTGCCTCGACTTCGGGATGGCCGATCAGGTCATCCCGGGTGATGGCGTCATTGCCGGGCACGGGCGCATCGAGGGCCGTGTCGTCTACGCCTTCGCACAGGACTTCACCGTCTTCGGCGGATCCCTCTCAGAGACCAATGCGGCGAAGATCGTGAAGATCATGGATCTTGCGATGAAGATGGGGGCGCCCATTGTCGGGCTCAACGACTCGGGCGGCGCGCGCATCCAGGAGGGTGTGCTTTCGCTCGGCGGTTACGCCGACATCTTTCTTCGCAACACGCTCGCGTCGGGCGTCGTGCCCCAGATCTCTGCCGTCATGGGCCCCTGTGCCGGCGGCGCTGTGTATTCGCCGGCGATCACCGACTTCACGATCATGGTGCGCAACTCGAGCTACATGTTCGTGACGGGTCCCGACGTCATCAAGACGGTCACGCATGAAGAAGTGTCGAAGGAGGATCTCGGCGGAGCGATGACGCATAACGAAAAAAGCGGCGTCGCGCACTTTGCCGTGGACGACGACCACGCATGTCTCACGCTGATTCGCGACCTGTTGCGGTTCCTGCCCAGTAACAACCTCGATCCCGCGCCCGAGATTGAGACGTCCGATCCACCGGACCGCGAAGACGAGGCGCTCGATCGGCTCGTGCCGGCCTCGCCCAGTCAGCCGTACGACATGCTTGATCTGATCCACTCGATTGCAGACGGCGGCGAATTTCTGGAAGTGCACCAGTACTTCGCCCGCAACCTCATCGTCGGGTTTGCGCGGCTCGGTGGGAGGTCGGTGGGTATCGTGGCGAACCAGCCGGCGTATCTTGCCGGCGTGCTCGATATCGACGCCTCAGTCAAGGGCGCCCGGTTCGTGCGGTTCTGCGATGCGTTCAACATCCCGCTCATCACGTTCGAGGATGTTCCAGGGTTTCTGCCCGGCACGGCGCAGGAGTTCGGCGGCATCATCAGGCACGGCGCCAAGCTGCTGTTCGCGTTTGCCGAGGCCACCGTTCCGAAGGTAACCGTCATCACGCGCAAGGCCTACGGTGGTGCTTATTGCGTGATGTCGAGCAAGCACATCCGTACTGACTTCAACTATGCCTGGCCCACGGCCGAGGTCGCCGTGATGGGGCCCGAAGGCGCCGTGAACGTGCTCTATCGCAAGGAGCTCGAAAGCGCGAAAGACCCTGGCGCCGAACGCGCCAGGCGCGTGGCCGATTTCCGCGAAAAGTTCGCCAACCCGTTCATCGTGGCTGCACACGGATTCGTAGACGAGGTGATCCAACCCAGGACGACGCGACGGAGGTTGATTCTGGCGCTGGGGACGCTGACAACCAAGCGCGAGAAGAATCCCCCCAAAAAGCACGGGAACATACCGCTTTAGATAGCCAGTAGCTGGCAGCTAGTAGCTGGTAGCCAGTAGTAGCTGGTAGCCAGTAGCCGGGCACAACTCACGGCTACCGGCTACCCGCCACCGGCTACCAGCTAGAGCGTTTTCGATTTTCATGTAGTAACGCGGTAACCGCAATGCCTGACGTAGTTCGCGCACTCGTCGGGCATGAAGAGCGCGAGGGCGGCGGCCATCAACTCGCACACGTGATCGAACGTGCGCGGACGCGCGGCGCGTAAGAACGCCTTGAGTTTGGCGAAGGCCAATTCGATCGGGTTGAAGTCGGGACTGTAGGGCGGGAGAAAGCGCAGGAGCGCCCCGGCCTGCTCAATCGCCACGCGCACCTCGGGTTGCTTGTGGGCGCCCAGATTGTCGAGCACGACGACATCGCCCGGGCGCAGCGTCGGCACGAGGATTTGCTCGACATAGGCGCGGAAGGTGGCGGAGTCGATCGGCCCATCGAACACGGCCGTCGCGGTCAGTTCTGTGGGGCGGAGCGCCGCGACCACGGTGTGCGTCTGCCAGTGGCCGCACGGCGTGTGATCACCAATGCGCGTCCCGCGCAGGCTGCGGGCGTAGCGGCGTAACAGATCCGTGGTCACGCCCGATTCGTCGACGAAGACGTACTGCCGCGCATCGCGCAGCGGCAGGGTCTCGCGCCACTGGCGCCGGGCGGCCGCCACATCAGGCCGACGCTGTTCGTCGGCGTGTACGGTTTTTTTTAACCGTCAACCCCAACCGATCGATTTCCAACCAGAGCGTGCTGAGCGCGGCCGTCGTGGGCAGCGCCTCGCGCAATTCGGCCAAGGTCGCATCCGGCCGGGCGGTGATGAGCGCGGCGAGGCGATCGGCTCGGCCCGCCAAGACGCGCGACCGAAATTTCGTCTGCTTGCGCGGTGCGAGCGAGCCCGTCTCTCGCCGCCGCTGGATCAGCCGGTGCACCCACGCGCGACTCACCTCATATTTCGCCGCGATCGCGTCGGCGTCCGGATTGGCATCCCATGCCTTGGCCACCCGCTTCCGCAAGTCCATTGAATACGGCGCCATCAGACCTCCCACGACAGGAGTACCACGACGGCCGTACCATGTACAAGTCGAAAACGCTCTAGCCATGCGTAAGTACGCCCAGGTGATAGAATTACAAGCGCGCTGCCACTCGTTTAGATCACTTGAACAAACTGCTTGTTGCCAATCGCGGTGAGATTGCCGTACGGGTCATTCGGACGTGCCGCGAGATGGGAATCGGCACGGTTGCGGTGTTCTCGGAGTGCGATCGCAATGCGCTTCACGTCAGGCTGGCCGACGAGGCGCACGCCATCGGACCGGATCAGGCGTCGGAGAGCTATCTTCGGATCGATCGACTGATTGAGGTTGCGCGACGATCGCGCGCCGAAGGCGTGCATCCGGGCTACGGTTTCCTGGCCGAGAATCCGGAGTTTGCTGAGGCGTGTGTGCAGGCGGGGCTGACCTTCGTCGGGCCCAGCGCGAAGGCGATGCGCGCAATGGGCAGCAAGACGGCCGCACGCGAGATAGCGGTCGCGGCAGGTGTGCCCGTGGTTCCCGGTGGTCACGAGCCGGAAGCGATTGGATATCCGCTGCTCGTAAAAGCCGTGGCCGGTGGCGGTGGAAAGGGTATGCGGGTCGTGCGGGCGGGGACGGAGCTCGCGAGCGCGGTTCAGTTGGCGCGCTCCGAAGCGAAGTCGGCGTTCGGCGACGATCGGGTGTATTTTGAACGGTTGCTCGAAAAGCCGCGGCACATCGAGGTGCAGCTGCTCGGCGACACTCACGGCACGGTCGTGCCGTTCGTCGAGCGCGAGTGCTCGATTCAGCGACGGCACCAGAAGCTGATCGAGGAAACGCCGTCTCCGTCGGTGGTGCCTGCGTTGCGCGAGCGCCTGATGTCGGCGGCTGCCGCGATTGGGCGGGCCGCGGGATACACCAGCGCCGGCACCATCGAATTTCTCGTTGACGCTGCCGGCGGTTTCTATTTTCTCGAAATGAACACGCGGTTGCAGGTCGAGCATCCCATCACCGAAGCGGTAACCGGCCTGGATTTTGTGCGCGCGCAAATCGAAATCGCGAGAGGTGCGCGGATTGAAGCGATAACAGGGTTCGACCCCACTCACGCAGGGCTCGACTCCACTCACGTAGGGCTCGACTTCAGTCGAGCCTTCACTCGCGCCAACGGCCATGCGATTGAAGTGCGCGTGTACGCCGAAAACGCCTACGAGGGCTTCTTGCCCTCGCCGGGCTTGATTACACATCTGCGCGTCCCGTCGGGAGGGGGGATTCGCGACGACAGCGGCGCGTATGAAGGTTGGACGGTGCCAACGGCCTACGACCCGCTGGTGTCGAAGGTCATTGCCTGGGCGCCGGACCGCCCCGGAGCCATTACGCGGATGGTTCGCGCATTAAACGAGTACGACGTTCGTGGCATCAGCACGACCATCGAATTTTGCCGCAACCTTGTCGCATCGCCCGCGTTTGCCGCTGCTGAGTTCGACACCACGTATGTCGATCGGTTGCTCGCCGGACACGGCGGAAAGGACGCGAACAGCGAACAGATGGAAGAGATTGCGGCAATTGCGGCGGGGTTATGGGAGATGGCTCGACTCAAGTCGAGCCCGACTGAGCGCGGCAACGCGAAAAGTGCCCCGGAAGGGCGCGACGTGAGTCGCGCCACCTCCGGTCGCGCCGACTCTCTTTGGGCGCAGCGCGCGCGTGTGGAATCGCTGCGGTGAACGTCGACGTCAGCGTGGACGGCCGTCCATGGAAGGTGGCACTGGAGCCGGCGGAGCGACCAGGACATTTCGCAGTCACGATCAAGGGCAACCGGCGGGTGGTCAACGCGTCCTGGATTGATGCCGTCACGCTGTCGTTGCTTGATGGGGCAACCGTACGCGAGATTCGCATCCATCGCGGCACCAACGGCGTCCTGGGAATAGAGATAGGCGGACGGGTCTATGAGGCGGTGGTCTCCCCGAAACGGGGTCGGGACGGGCTTTCCGAACGCGGGACCACGAGCAACCCTTCCGGCCCCATTTCGGGGAGCCACACGATCAAGGCGCCCATGCCCGGCCGTGTGGTGCGCGTGCTCGTCGCGATCGGCGATCGCGTTGCGGCGAGGCAAGGTATCGTCGTGGTCGAAGCCATGAAAATGGAAAACGAACTTCGGACGCCCAGAGAAGGAACCGTCAAAGAAATCGTCGTTGCTGCCGGCGCGACAGTCGAGGCGGGCGCCGTACTCGTCGTTGTGGAGTAGATCAGTAGATCTCTAGATCTCTAGATCTCTAGATCAGTAGTTACAAGAATGCCCTTAAGGTTCAAGCGCTTCGAGCGCATCCGATCGCACTTCGCGTTTCGCTTTACGAAGCTGGGGGTCGCCGTAATGGCGATCACGCTGGCCGTGGCGATCGTCGCGACGCTCACGATCGATCTGGGACCGGGGCTGCGCGCGCTCGCCGAGCGCGAAGGCTCGAAGCGCGTCGGCCGTCCGATGCGCATCGGCAAGCTCGGTGTCAGGCTGCTGAACGGCAAGTTCGTGCTCGAAGACTTCGTCATCGAAGGTCTCTCGCCAAAGGATCGTCCCTTCATCTCGGCCAAACGCATCGACGTGTCGCTCGCCTGGGATGCCATGTTCCATCGCGAGGTGCTGCTCGACTCGATCGAGATGACCGACTGGCACATGGTCATCGAGCAGTGGGCCGGCGGCATCCACAGCTTTCCGAAATTCAACATGGGCGGCGGCGGACCGCGCCGGTTCGTCACGACGATGCAGTACGTGCGGACGCGAAATGGGACGGTCACGTTCGACGATCACGGCGCGCCCTGGGGGGCCGTTGCGCGCAATCTCGATATCACGGTCACGAAGTTCGCCGGGTATCGCGGCGAAGCGACGTTCGACGGCGGTACCGTCTGGGTACAGAACTACGTGCCGATGGGCATGTCGATGAAAGCCGTCTTCAGTGTCGATGGCGGCAAGGTGCACTTCGAGCAGATGGTCCTGAATACCGATGGCGCCCGGTCGGTCATCACCGGCGATGCGAATATTCCGAACTGGCCGGAGATGAAATACCAGGTGAAGTCGACCGTCGACTTCACGCGCATGCGCGAGTTGTTCTTCGCGAAAGAGAACTACACACTGTCCGGCGAAGGGCGTTTCGACGGTGTGTTCCACCTGTTCAAGGGTGGCCGAGCGCTAACCGGCGATTTCGAGAGCGACGTTGCGGGTCTGCAGATCGGCGGGCGTGACTATCAATTCCTCGATTTGACGGGCAAGCTCGGATGGTTTCCGAATCGGTTCGAGGTCACCGAGGCGACGACCGGCTTTTATGGCGGGACCGCGGACCTGAAATATTCGATCCTCTCTTCGGGAAAGCCGGGCCATCCGTCGAACGCCAGGTTTGACGTCGAGTGGGAAAACATCGACGTCGCCGCCTACAGCGACTTCCTCGAAATGCGCGGACTGCGGGTCGCTGGGCGCTGGAGCGGGCGCAATCTGCTCGAATGGCCGTTGGGCCGCTTTCGCGAGCGCTCGGGCGACGGCTACTCCGAAGTGATTCCGCCTGCGGGAGCCGAGGTGCTGGCGGGCACGCGTGCGAGCGATTTCTCGAGCGAGCCCGACATCGGAGGATTTCACCCCGGCCTTGGACATCTGCCGATCGCCGGTCAAGTGACCTATCGCTACGATGGCGGCGGGGTCGAGTTTTCCGACGGCCGATTTTCGACGCCCTTGACCGACGTCACCTTCAGCGGCCGGACGGCGTGGGGCGATAGCTCACACATCCCGTTCCACGTCACCAGTGCCGATCTGCAGGAAAGCGATCGCGTGCTGGCCGGGATCATGACGGCATTTGGCGCCCCAACGAATGCGATTACCGTGGGTGGATCTGCGGAGTTTTCGGGCGTGATGACCGAGTCGATCGGCCGGCCGCGCGTGGAAGGCAACTTCGTTGCGGAGAATCTGCGCGCCTTCGACGTCGAATGGGGAAGCGGAGCGGCCGGCCTGGTCATCCAGAATTCGTATGCGGACGTCACCGGTGGCCGCATGCGCAAAGACAGCGGCGAAATTGTGGTCGATGGACGTTTCTCGCTGGGATTCCCAAGGCGCGACAAAGGCGAGGAGATTAACGGCCGTATTCGGGTCGCGAAGTGGACCGCCGTCGATTTCAAACACGCCTTCGACATCGACGACTACGACGTTGCCGGTCTCGTCTCGGGCGAATATCACCTGTACGGCCCGTATCAAGGACCGTTCGGGTTCGGCACGCTGACAATCGACGACGGCACGGCGTATGGGGAGCCGTTCGAGACTGCATCGGGATCGCTGCGGTTTGAGGGTAACGGTGTGCGCATCGACAGCATCCAGATGCGCAAGGGCGGCGGCACCACCGAAGGCGCCGCGTTCGTCGGCTGGAACGGCACATATTCCTTTAACGCGACTGGCCGCCGCATCCCGATGGAAAGCGTGAAGGCCATGGCCTATCCGCAGGCGCCGCTGACCGGCCTTCTGGAGTTCAACGCGGATGGCACCGGCACGTTCGAGGCGCCGCGCTATCAGTTCCGCGGGCGCATCCGCGACCTGTTTGTGTCTGACGAAGGCATTGGCGAAGTCACCGGACGTGTTGATGTGCGCGGCGACTCGATGACACTCGAGATTGAGGCGGCGTCGCCTCGTCTTGCGGTCTCGGGCGCCGGCCGCATCGACCTGACCGAGGCCCAGGACGCCGACATCACCCTGCGCTTCACCGATACGTCGCTCGATCCCTATGCGCGCGCGTTCGAGCCGCGTCTCTCGCCGTTCACGACCGCAGTCGGCAGCGGCACCCTGCGCATCATCGGCCAGCTCGCCAATCGCCAGCGGCTCGTGGTCGACATGATGTTCGACCAGCTTCAGCTTCGGACGTTCGACTATCAGATGCGCAACGCGAAGCCCATTCGTGTGCTGATGAACAACAACGTCGCGCGAATTGACGACATGCGGTTCATCGGCGACGGCACCGAGCTGGACCTGACCGGCACGATGGACATGAATGCCCGGCGTGTTGCCGGCCTCGCGCGCGGCCGGGCGAGCCTGGGCATTCTGCAGGGGGTCTATCGCGACATCCGCAGCTCGGGCGATGCCGAGCTGACTGCGCAGGTGAGCGGTTCGCTCGATGCGCCGGTCATCCTGGGGCGCGCCACCATAGACAACGGACGCCTTCGGCATTTTTCGCTGCCGCATTCGCTTGAACAGGTAAACGGCACCATCCTGTTCGATTCGCGCAATATCCGGCTCGAGGGCCTGACCGCACGGGTGGCCGATGGCCAGGTCAATTTCGACGGACGCGTCGGCCTCGAAGGTTACACACCGACCGATCTCGCACTGACAGCGACTGGCCGGAACATGCGCCTGCGATATCCGGAGGGCGTGAGATCGGAAGTCGACGCCGATTTGTCGCTGACCGGCCGTGTGACGGCGCCGGTGCTGGCCGGATCCGTGATAGTGCAGAGCGCGCTCTGGACGACCAGGTTCGATACCGGAGGAAATCTGTTTGATTTCGGCGGCGGCAGTTCGGGCGGTGGCACGCCGATCGTGGCGGGTGCCTCGACGAGCAGCGGCCCACCTGTCCGCCTCGACGTGCGCGTCATCGCGCCAGGCACGCTTCGCATCGAGAACAGCGATGCGACGATCGTGTCCAGCGCCGACTTGCAGTTCCGTGGCACCTACGACAAGCCGATCGTGTTTCGGCCGGGCGGAGATCTCGCGAGGCGAGTTCATCTTCGAAGGTCGGCGCTACCTGGTGACGCGAGGCACGCTCGACTTCACCAACCCGCTGCGCATGGAGCCGGTGTTCGACATCGCCGCCGAGACTCAGGTACGTGTGCCGGGTCAGACCTATCGCGTCACGCTGAGCGCCTCGGGCACGATGGAGCGGCTGCGGCCGGTGTTCATGTCGGATCCGCCGCTGCCGCCCATCGAAGTGGCGTCGCTGCTGCTTGGCGACGTCGCGACCGGACAGGATGCCGACCTTCGCGCGCTCCAGCGTCCCGATTTGACCGAGCAGCAGCTCGTGCAGGCGCGGGTGGCGCGGATGCTCGTGAGCCCGATCTCGGGACAGATCGGCGATGTCGTCGAGCAGACCTTCGGTGTCGATACCTTCCAGCTGACGCCGCTCGTATCGGATCCGACGCAGCAGTCGTCGCGGTTCAATCCGTCGGCGCGTCTCACCATTGGCAAGCGCATCTCGAACCGCGCATACCTGACGTTCTCGCGCAGCATGGGCTCGACGACTGACCAGATCATCCTGCTCGAGTACGATCAGTCAGATCGCATCTCGTGGATTCTCACTCGGAACGAAGACGACAGCTATGCGCTTGACATACGAGTAAGGAAAGAATTTTGAGCGTGTGTCACGGTCCGGTTAAAGCCGGACACTGCGTACTACTCCTGCTCCTCGCGTTCAGCCGCACGTCTGAGGCCGCCGTCAGTGATTACATTGGCAAGACAGTCGTCGAAATCCGGCTGCAGTCCAACGGCGCCGACTTGAGAGATCCGACGCTGCTCGAGGTGATCGAGACGCGCACGGGTTCGCCGCTCGCGATGGTTGAAGTACCGCGAGAGCATGGCGCACCTTTTCGGCCTGGGGCTGTATCAGGACGTGCAGGTAGACGCCGCGCTTCGCGAGAGCGGCGTGGTGCTCACCTACAACCTCATCCCGGCACAACGGTTCAGGCGCATTGCGTTCGAAGGATCGCTCGGTTTACCCGAAGCCGAGCTGCGCCGTATCGTCGTCGAGCGCATTGGCTCGTCGCTCTCGCCCGCACGAGCGAGCCAGGTGATCGCCACGCTTCAAACCCTCTATCGTGGGCGCGGATATCCGAAGGCCGACATCACGGTGCGCGCAGACGGCGTCCGCGAGCCGTCGGACGCGACGATGGTTGTGGCCATCCGTCCGGGACCCCGCGCTCGCGTTGGCGAAATCGAGGTGCAGGGATCGCCGCGCGAATCGGCAGTCGAGCTGCTGAGAACGCTGGACCTGCGAGCGGCCGACGATTACGACGGTATCGCGCTCGACGAGCGTCTCAATCGCTATGCCAACGACCTGCGCTCCGAGGGCTACTACGAAGCGCGGGTGACGCACCTTCCGCGATTCATCGATGGAGGTGACGCCGTAAATCTCACGCTGAGTGTCGAGCCCGGTCCGCGCGTCGAAATCGATTTTCAAGGCGACCCGCTCAGCGCGAGCGAACGAAATCTCCTCGTGCCGATCGCACGTGAGCGCTCAGTGGCCGAGGACCTGCTCGAGGACTCGAAATTCGGCATCGAGCGTCATTTCCGCCAGCGCGGCTTTTGCAACCCGCGCGCCGACTATCAGCGCGCCGAGTCGAATGGCGTGCTGCGTGTCACCTTCACGGTCACGCGCGGACCGCAATGCCTCGTCGAGCAGGCCGAAGTGACCGGCAACGCGTCGATACCATCCGTGGAGCTTGGACCGCTTGTGACGACGAAAGCCGGCCTGGCGTTCAGCGACTCGACCGTCGGCTCCGACGCGACGCGCCTCCAAGGCTACTATCGCCAGCGCGGATTTGCCGGTGTGAAGGTGACCTCGCAGGTGGAGCGGCGTGAGCCGAAGGCCGGGAGTGAGTACGTGCGCGTTCGCCTCGTTATTGCCGAGGGTGTGCGCTCGCTGATCGATTCCGTGTCGTTCGAGGGCAATACGGCTATCAGCAGCGCGACCCTGCGCAATACAGTGAAGTCATCGCCGGGGCAGCCGTACTTCGAACCGCAGATTTCCGCCGACAGCGACAGCATCGCGTTGGAGTACCTCAATCGCGGCTACCCGGAAGTGACCGTGCAGCCGGCGCCGAAAGGGATCGGCGATGGGTCGAAAGTCGACGTCAACTTCACGATCCACGAAGGACCACAGATTCTCATCGATCACGTCCTCATCGTCGGCAATCAACGGACGAGCCGCGAGACGATTCTCCGCGAAGTACAGCTGAAAAGCGGACAGCCGCTCTCGCAGCAGCAGGAGGCCGAGACGCGCACGCGTCTGACCACGCTCGGGTTGTTTCGCCGTGTCGACATTTCCTACCTCCAGCTTCCAGGCGATCAGAACCACCGCGACGTCGTCATCACCGTCGATGAAGCGCCGGTGACGACGATCGCCTATGGGGGAGGAGTGGAAGGTGGAAGGCGGCTGGTGAGGTCGTCCGAGGACGGCGATGCCGTCGAGGAATTCCAGATAGCGCCCCGCGGGTTCTTTCAAGTGAACCGGCGGAACCTGTTCGGCAAGGATCGCTCGCTCAGTCTCTTTGCCAGCGTCAGCTTCCGTCCGAAGGGCGTCGGCTTTGGACCGGGTCCCCTGGATCCGCCGACCGATAGCGGCGGATACGGCTTCAACGAATATCTCACTCGCGTGACGTTCGGCGAGCGCAGGATCTTTGGGACCGACACCGACGCCACCTTCACGGCCGCAGTCGAGCAAGGCGTGCGATCGAGCTTCGACTTCAACCGCCGGGGCGGCACCGCCATCATCACGAGGCGCCTCAGCCGCACGGTCTTGATCAGCGCCCACTACGGCCTCGACCACACCAAGCTGTTGAACATCAAAGCGAACTTCGCGGCGCAGCCGGAAATCGACCGGTTGTTCCCGCAGGTACGCCTGTCGAGCGTGTCATCGTCGGTGATTCGCGACTCGCGGCGCAGCGACTTACTGGAGCCGACGTCCGGAAGCCTGATCGGCGCCGATGCCGAGCTGGCGGCCAGGGCCCTGGGATCGGAGGTCGGCTTCTTCAAGACCTTCCTGCAGGGGTTTACCTATCGGCAGCTTCCCCGGGCGGGCTCCACCGTTCTTGCGTTGGGCGCGCGCATGGGCCTCGCCGCGGGCCTTTCGAGGACCGTCGAGCGCGATGGCCAGATCATCGTCGTCGAGGACATCCCCGCGAGCGAGCGGTTTTACGCCGGGGGTGATACGACGGTTCGCGGCTTCACGCTCGATCGGCTTGGCACGCCCGAAACCATCGACCAGGACGGATTTCCGCGGGGCGGCCACGGGATGATCGTGTTGAACGCGGAAGCACGCATTCCGGTTCGCGGGGGCCTTGGCGCGGTTGCGTTCATCGACGGAGGCAACGTGTTTCGACTTGTCAACGATATCGATCTGAGCAAGCTGCGCGGGGCGGTAGGCTTCGGCGTTCGTTATCGCTCGCCCGTGGGTCCGATCCGGGTGGACCTGGGATTCAAGCTCGATCGCAGAATTCTGCCGAACGGAGATCGCGAACGGCCGACCGCACTGCACATTTCGCTGGGGCAGGCGTTTTGATGGATACACGTCAGGGCAGAGGGCAGAGGGCAGAGGGCAGAGGGCAGAGGGGACTGACGCAGATAGGGCAGAGGGCAGATAGCGGATGGCAGGCAGAGGGCAGATGGAACTGACGCAGACAGGGCAGATGGCAGAGGGCAGAGGGCAGAGGGCAATGGGCAGCGCGCTCAGGGCGGCTGTCTGCCTCATCTCTCTACTCTTCAGCCCTCAGCCCTCCGCCCTCAGCCCTTTCAGCGTCAGTGCCAGAGCGGAGATCATCGATCGCGTGCTGGCCATTCTGCCGGGTCAGCTCATTACGCTCTCTGACCTCGAGGCGGCGCTCGATCTCGGCCTGGTCGAAGCACCGGCTGGCGGCGATCGCATCGCCGGTGGGCTGGCGGCCCTCGTCGATCGCATCCTGATGCTGAATGAAGTCCGACGCGTCGTGCCGCCCGAGCCGACTGGGGCAGCCATCGACGCACGGGTGGCCGCCATCCGAAAGCAGTTCAGCTCGCCAGCCGAGCTGTCGGGCATTCTCGCGGCTCGGGGTGTGGACGAAACCGTCCTCAGAATTTACGCCGCCGACGATCTGCGCCTCGCCTCGTATCTGGAGGAGCGCTTCTCTGCCGCTTCGCAACCGACCGATGAGGAGATCAGACAGGCTGGCGAGGCCGCCAGACCGAAACTCGTCGCCGAACGGCGGCAGACGCTCGTGAGTGCGTGGATCGCGGATCTGCGACGGCGCGCGGACGTGACCGTCTTGCCGTCGCGCAACTAGGCCACTAACCTTGCGCCTTCACGGAGGCGCCGTCATGCGCGTCGCGATACCAGAAATACGAATATCTCCGCAGCGTTGAATCCCGAATGGCTGACGACGGGGGCAATGATGCTTCGCCGCATGAGGTACACCGAGCCCCAGAAGGCGCCGAGGATCGTGGTGGCCAGCACGGCATCCCATCCCTGCAAGCTGTGGCCGAAGCCGAACACGAGGCTGTAGAGCACGAGGCCCACTCGCGCGCCGCCGAGGTGCTGCTCGAAACGGTGAAGGATGAAGGCGCGCTGAATCTCCTCGCGTAACCCTCCGCTGATCGTGGCGACAAGGGCCAGAATCAACGCCTGATTCGGCGTTTGAATCAACTGTTGAAGCGGGTTCTCTTTCACGTTGTGTAGAGCGGGAAACAGCAGCCGCGCCGCAGAAAGTACGAAGACGGCGAGGGCGAACACCACGAGGGTGAGCGCGATGCCCAACCTGAATTCGTGGCCGATCGGCAACCGTCCGAGAAACACATCGCCGGGCCGCTCGC
This sequence comes from Vicinamibacterales bacterium, assembly GCA_963761975.1. Classification (GTDB taxonomy): domain Bacteria; phylum Acidobacteriota; class Vicinamibacteria; order Vicinamibacterales; family JAMQPK01; genus JAMQPK01. Next base: position 1,076,092 of record CAVXIR010000004.1, on the reverse strand, counting down.
CATGACGGTGCAGGAGCCAGAAAATCAGTGCGATCAGGAGCGTCGCATCGACCAGCAGTAGTGTGGTGATGTAACCAAATGACAGTCGTCCCTCCTGGAGTGGCGTAAATCCGGCGAGCGCGAACAACGAGGCGAGGGCGAACTGCGATGGAATTCCCGAGCACAGCGCAATCTCGAAGAGTGCCGACACACGAGCCGTCGCAACCGCGTTCGATGAGGGCTCCGGCAGCGAGGGCTCGGGCAGCGGGTGGTCCGTAGTCGCGTCCAGACCTGTGATTTTACTGGGGATCCCAGGATCTTCGCAGGTGGCTTGTGCCGCCGAAACGGCGAAGCCGTGAAGGCGGACAGGCGGACATATTGCGTTCGACCTAAAATCGGAACACAATATATAGTAGTTTGCAGCTTGACAACCTACCAACTCGGGCGCATATTTGACCGCCTGAGTGCGTCAGGTAGGCGGGGCCTCCCCAGGTATCCGCAGGCGGAACGTCGCGAAGGCCTCAGAACGGAATAACTAGCGAATTCCCAATCGGCAAGCGAAACGTTCGCTCTGGCGACGCGTTTTCAATTTTTTGGACGTGACTGGCTCCTCTGGTGGGAGGCCAGGATCGGAGGGTGAGAATGGAACGAGGCGCAGCTCACGACATCACCGGTAATGAGCAGCCAACCGCGCAAGGCAATGACAGCCGGGCGAAGGACGCGGTCCCAGGTGAAGACCGCCGGACGATGCCGGCCCCGGGGCTGGAGTTCCCGCGCTTTTTCACGCTGCCAGGCGTCGACCCGTTCGACGAGGTCAGCTGGGAGCTGCAATCGGCCGTCATCGGCAACGAGCGCGGCGAAGTGGTGTTCGAGCAGCGCGATGTCGAGATGCCGTCGTTCTGGTCGCAGCAGGCGACCAACATCGTCGTCTCGAAATATTTCCGCGGACAGATCGGGACGCCCCAGCGCGAGCACAGCGTCAAGCAGCTCATCGGCCGGGTGGTGACCACCATTACCGAGTGGGGCCGCAAGGACGGCTATTTTGCGACTGAGACCGATCTCGAGAGCTTCAGCGCCGAGCTGAAGCACATTCTCGTTTACCAGAAGGCCGCCTTCAACAGCCCGGTGTGGTTCAACTGCGGCTTCGAGAAGAGTCCTCAGTGCTCGGCGTGCTTCATCAACTCGGTTCAGGACACGATGGACTCCATCCTGACCCTGGCGCGCACCGAAGGCATGCTCTTCAAATTCGGATCGGGGACGGGGTCGAATCTCTCCGCCATCCGCTCGTCCAAAGAAGTGCTCGCGGGCGGCGGCACGGCGTCGGGCCCAGTGTCGTTCATGAAGGGGTACGACGCGTTTGCGGGAGTCATCAAGTCGGGCGGCAAGACACGCCGCGCGGCCAAGATGGTGATTCTCAACGTGGATCATCCCGACATCGTCGAGTTCATCAATTGCAAGGTCGAAGAAGAGAAGAAGGCCTGGGCGCTGATCGACGCCGGCTACGATGGGTCGTTTACCGGACCGGCCTACGCGTCGGTGTTCTTCCAGAATTCGAACAACAGCGTGCGGGTGACTGACGAGTTCATGCGCGCGGTGCTGGACGATGGGAACTGGTCGACGAGAGCGGTGACGACCGGCGAGGTGATGGAGACCTACAAAGCCCGCGATTTGATGAAGCTCATCGCGGAGGGCACTTTTATCTGCGGCGATCCCGGCATGCAGTTCGATACGACAGTCAACGAGTGGCATCCGTGCCCGAATACAGCCCGCATTAATGCTTCAAATCCTTGCTCGGAATACATGTTCCTGGACGACTCGGCGTGCAACCTGGCGTCGATCAATTTGATGAAGTTCGTGCGTCCGGACGGCGAGTTCGACGTGGTGGCTTACCGGTCCGCGTGCCGCACGCTGATCACTGCACAGGAAATTCTCGTCGACAACGCGAGCTATCCGACGCCGGCGATTGCCAAGAACAGCCACGCGTATCGGCCCCTCGGGCTCGGCTATGCGAATCTGGGCGCGCTGCTGATGTCGCGCGGACTGCCGTACGACGGCGACGCCGGCCGCGACTACGCGGCCGCGCTGACGGCCATCATGACAGGTGAGGCGTACGCGCAGTCGGCACGCATCGCGCGGGATCATGGCGGTCCGTTTGTCGGCTTCGAGATGAACCGCGAGCCGTTTCTGCGCGTCATGCGCAAGCATCGCGACGCAGTGAAGGGCATCAACTACAAGAACGTGCCGGGCGAGTTGCTGAGTGCGTCGAAGCAGACCTGGGACGAGGCTGTTCGCCTGGGCGAGCTCTACGGTTATCGCAACGGTCAGGCGACCGTGCTGGCGCCGACCGGGACGATCGGCTTCATGATGGACTGCGATACGACCGGCGTCGAGCCCGATATCGCGCTCGTCAAGTACAAGAAGCTTGTCGGCGGCGGGTTGATGAAGATCGTCAACCAGACGGTACCGATGGCGCTCGCCAAGCTCGGCTACGACGAGCAGGAAATCAAGGCGATCGTCGAGTACATCGATCAGAACGAAACGATCGAAGGCGCGCCGGCATTGCGGGGAGAGCACCTGCCCGTGTTCGACTGCGCGTTCAAGGCCCGCAAGGGGGAGCGGTCGATTCACTATCTCGGCCACATCAAGATGATGGGCGCAACGCAGCCGTTCATTTCCGGCGCCATCTCGAAGACGGTGAACGTGCCGAAGGAAGCGACCGTCGAAGAGATCATGGAGGCCTACATCGAGTCGTGGCGACTGGGTGCAAAGGCGATCTCGATTTATCGCGACGGCAGCAAGCGCACGCAGCCGCTGAACACGTCGAAGGATAAGGACAAGGTCCAGGTCGAGGTAGAGAAGGTCGTGGCGAGCATGGCGCAGCCCGTGCGTCGCCGGCTGCCCGACGAGCGGCAGTCAATTACACACAAGTTCGATATCGCCGGGCACGAAGGCTACATCACCGTCGGTCTTTTCGAGGACGGCCAGCCTGGCGAACTGTTTCTCGTCATGGCAAAGGAAGGATCGACGATTTCGGGGTTCGCCGACGCCTTCGCGCAGGCGATCTCGTATGCGCTGCAGTACGGCGTACCTTTGCAGGTGCTCGTGGACAAGTTCAGCCATGCGCGCTTCGAGCCATCTGGCATGACCCGTAACCCTGACATCCGCTTCGCGAAGTCGATCGTGGATTACATCTTCAGATGGCTCGCGACCAAGTTCCTCTCGAATGAGGCGCAGTATCACGCCGGCGTGAATAACAGGGAAGAGCGGCGTGAGGAAGAGCGTTCTGCGAAATCGGTGGCACAGCCTTTTAAGGCTGTCTCTGAGCCGGCAAAATCCTCGCCAAAATCAACCGGCAACGCGACGACGTATGCGGCTGCGGCGATTCAGAACCAGGAAGACGCGCCGCCGTGCAGCACATGCGGGTCGATCATGGTGAGGAGCGGAAGCTGCTATAAGTGCGCGAACTGCGGAAGCACGAGCGGGTGTGCGTAGTTCGGCCACACGTTTTTAGCGTCTCAACGCAAAGACGCGAAGGCGCAAAGAACATATCGGTAGCAAAGAACATATCGGTAGCGCAGCCCTTTAGGGCTGCCTGGACACAAAAAAGGGCCGACGCGAAAGCGTCGGCCCTTTTTCTTCATCATAGATTTGGTCTCAATCGTGCCTCAGCGCAACAAGCGGATCGACCCGGGCAGCATGGCGGGCTGGAAGATACGCGGCAACCAGAGCGACAATGGTCAGCATCAGCGCGGCGCCCGGCAGGGCGACAGGGTCCAACGGCGTGATCCCGTACAGCATGCCGCTGACGACGCGTGCGGCGCACACGGCGCCAACGAGTCCGATCCCCACTCCGACGCCGACCAGTCGCAGCGCCTCGCCGACCACAAGCCGCTGAACGTCCGCCGCGCTCGCGCCGAGCGCCCGACGTACGGCAATGTCGCGATCGCGCTGCCGCACGTAGGTCCTCATCACGGCATACAGACCAACCGTCGCGAGCAGGACGGCGATCGTGGCAAACAGACCCAGAACGAATGCGTTGAACCTCGGCCGGGCCAGCGGCTGCGCCAGGATCTCGTCGAATGTGAGAACGCGCATCACATGCGCCGCTGGCTCGACGGCTCGAAGACGTTCCCGGACGACTGCGGCAACCTGGTCAAGCGGTGCGGCCGTGCGCACCGCGATCCGTTGGGCCGTCATCAGGAACTGCGCGGCCGGCAGGTAGAGCGTGGGTCGAGCGTGCGTCAGTTCGCGAAAGCGCACGGGCCTGGCGACGCCCACGACGGTGAGCCACGGCTCGCTCGAATTGGGACCGCCCATCTTGAGGCGCCTGCCAATCGGATCGTCGCCCGGCCAGGCTCTCGCCGCCACGTCTTCGCTGATGATGGCGACCGCCGGCGTGCCCTCTCGATCCGACTCCGCAAACGCCCGCCCGCGCGTAATCGGGACCGCGAGCGTCGCGAAGTAGTTTGGAAACACGGACTCTAGATTCAGTGAGGGGTTCGTCTTCGTCTCTTCGGGCCGCTGTCCTTCCGCCGTGAACTGCGGGACATCCCACCCGCTGATGCCGGGAAACGGCAACCCGTTGACGGGTGTCGTCGCCGCGAGAAAAGGTAGGCCGCCGAGCTCTGTCATCAACCTGTCGAGAAACGCCGTCTGCCACGCCCTGTCGGTGTGCTGCGCCGGCAGCGACAGCTCGACAAACACCAGCTGCTCGGTCGGGAGGCCCGTATCGATTGACTGAAGCTGGATGACGGTGTGCGTCAAGAGACCGGCAGCCGCGAGAATCGTGACAGCCAGGGCCACTTGCCCGGCGACGAAGCTTCGGCGGAGTCGCCGCGACGCCATCCCGGGCGCGCCGCGTCCGCCGCTTTTCAAGTGCATCACAAGATTTTCGTGGAGCACCCACACCGGTGCTAGTGCGACCCCCAGAGCGGAGACTATCGCCACAGCCAACGCGGACAGCATGGCAACGGCATCGACACGTACGGAATCGACCCGCGGCAATTGGACCGGACCTACAGCCTGGAGCACCTGGAGCGACCACCACGTTAGCGCCAGCCCCACCGCACCAGCGATAAGCGCCAACACCAGACTCTCCGTGATCAACTGAACGGCAATGTTTCCTCGTCCGGCACCGAGAGCCATACGTACGGCGATCTCTGCCCGGCGCGACTCGTTTCGCATCGAGAGCAGGTTTGCCGCATTGGCGGTGGCGATCGCGAGCACCAGCGTCACAGCGGCAAGAAGCACTGTCAGTAGGGGGCGAATGTCGCCCACGATCACATCCTGGAATGTGTGGACGACAGGTACGAGGCCGCGTGTCGAGTCTGGTGACGCCGCGGCTTCCAGTGTTCGGGTCAGCGCCGTGAGTTCACTGGTCACCTGCTCGATCGACGCTCCGGGTCGGATTCTGCCGATCAGGTCGACCTCTCGTCGGACGGCATCGCCGAACACGCCCGTCGCCGACGTCGTGGTCCTCCAGAAGTCCGCGCCGCTGGGATAATCGAAATCCGGCGGCATCACGCCGACAATCGTGAACGGTCTCCCTTCGACCGGCAGCCGGCGGCCGACTGCCTGGGGTGAGCCGGCATACCGTCTCTGCCACAGGCGATGGCTGATCACCACGACGTTCTCGGCGCCCGTCCTGTCGTCGGCACGTGTGAGGGCTCGACCAAGGCGGGGCTGCACGCCCAGTACCTCAAAAAATCCGCCCGTCACAAACGCCTCGTCCAAGTAGTACGCCGAGCCGTCTTCGATGATGGTGACCTGCGAGGCGCCATGTCGTCCCACGCCGGCAACCGCTTCGAGGAGATGACTTGCGTTGGCCACGGCGACGATCTCAGTGTCGCCAAAGGGATGGTGCGTGAAGCCGGAGGACGGCAACTGCTTCCAGGCCACAATCAGCCGGCTCTGATCGTGGACAGGCAGCGGTCGCAGGAGCACGCCGTAGATCAGCGTGATCATTACGACTGCTCCGGCCAGGCCGATCGCGAGAATCAGCACAGTTGTGAATGAGAAGCCCGGCGCTTTGAGCAGGCTGCGGACCGCGCTGCGAAGGGTGTATGTCAGGCCCATTTTTGTCGCTCACTCTATCGCAATGACGGCCGACGTAAAGGCGTCGGCCTTTTTTCAGGTAACTGAAAACTGACGACTGGGAACCCAAAACTGCTCTAGCTGAGTCACAATACTGTGCATCATGAAACGCCCGAGCGTGACGTTCTGGGTGATGGTCGCCGCCGGTTTGGCCGTCGTCTATGGTGTGCGCACGTTTTTTGGTCCTGAGGCACGGGATCGGGCGGCTCGACAGGAGGCGCGACAAGAGCTGTTCGAAGAGCTCCGAACCGTCACACTGAAGAACTGCACGTTGAAACGCTACGGCAGCGCGAACGACGGCGGGTATCTGATGTGCGAGACCCTGACCGGCGGGGTGCAGGCAGCGTATTCGTACGGAATCGATACCGAAGACAACTGGGGATGCGACGTGTCCAGGCAGCTCGTTTTGCCTATCCATCAGTACGATTGCTTCACTCCGCATCGCCCGACATGTGAGGGCGGGAAATTCGTCTTTCACGACGAATGCGTCGGCGCCAGATCGGAAACGGTCGACGGGCAGCCGTTCGACACCTTTTCCTCGCAGATCGAGCGAAACGGCGATACCGACAAAAGCTTGTTGGTCAAGATCGACATTGAAGGGGCCGAGTGGGACTCGTTGATGGCGACGCCTGATGACGTGCTCGACAGGATTTCGCAGATGCCGATGGAGCTCCACGGCACTGACGAACGCAAGTTCGTCGAGGTCGTACGTCGGCTGAAGCGTCAGTTTCACCTCGTCAACCTGCACTTCAACAATTTTGCGTGCTTACCGGAGGCCGCGCCTCTTCCCGGGTGGGCGTTCCAGGTGCTGTGGGTGAACAAGCGCATCGGCGAAATCGACCCGAACGGCCCGTCACCTGCGCCAATGAGCCCGCTCAACGCGCCTGACAGCCGAGATCGTCCCGACTGCCAGCTGACACCAAGTGGGGCACGATAGGGGTCTGTAAGGAGAAAGCGGTCAGCTAACATTCGACTGTGCCGCTCCGCGATGATCACATCTGGGGTGGGCGGAAACGTCGGTACACGTGTCCAACAATCCCAAGTGCGTTGAAGTCGTGGCCTACCTCAAGACGGTGATGCTTCCGTGAAGCGAGTGCGGCCGGTGGTACTGCTATACTTCGCGCAAATATGAATCGAAACGCGTGGTTGATCGTCGGCATTCTCGCCGTCGTCGCCCTTTCGAACATTCACACGACCATTCGCGCTGCGCAGTCGCCGGCCGCTGTCGATCCTGCGGATCTCGCCGAAGGCATGAGGTTGTACCAGCAGAAAGGCGATTGCCGCGCCTGTCACGGGTGGTCGGCGGATGGCGTCAAAAGCGACAACCAGATGCCGGATGGACCGAGCCTTCGCGACAAGAAGTACACGCGGCAGTTGTTGATTCTGACGATCAAATGCGGACGGCCGAATACGCAAATGCCTGCTTTCGACAAATTTGCGTACAGCGACGGCCGCTGCTTCATGATGACGGAGGCCGACCTCGCGAAGAACGCCACGCGTATGCCAGACCCGCCGGCCACGCTGCAGCAGCGCGAGATCGAGCTCATCGCCGATTTTCTGATGACAAAGGTCGTTGGCCAGGGACCGATGGACCACGCCAAGTGCGTCGAGTTCTGGGGCAGCGAGGTCGAGGTGTGCAAGACGCTGCAGAAATGAGCATGTCCGGGTTCGACGGGGTGCCAGGATTTCCGGGCTCATTAGAAGAAAATGGTGGCGACCTCGATGGTCCAGCTTCTGAACACACCGGGAAAAACCTACAGAGCACCAGCGCGTCTCAGCCAGAGCACCAGCCTGTCTCAGCGCGTTTTTAGGCCTATTTTCAGGGCCTAACTCGCGATTCCTCTTGGCGTACTTCCTGCTTCAAGTTCCTAAACTGAACACTTGAACACTCGTGAACAAGGAGGAGATTCACATGCGATATGCGTTCGCGTCTATGCTGGCCGTCATTTGTACGATGTCGATCGTCGCGGCCCAGACCCCCGCAGCTCCGCCCGCGGGCCAAGACCCCTCGGCAAAACCGGCCGCGCCGGCGCCGCAGTCGTCCGCAGCCAGCAAAGTTACCTATACCGGATGTCTGAAGCCGGGAACGGCCGCTGACAGCTGGACGCTCGAGAATGCCGAGGTTGCTTCTGCTGCGGGTGCGAAGGCCCCCGGTGCCACCGCTACCTCGGGTGGTGCGTCGAAATTGACGTTGGGTCTCAACGTCAAGCCAACGGAAAACATCAAGCCGCACGCAAATCACAAGATCGAAGTCACTGGAACAGTCAGCAAGGCCGCCGGCGGAGCATCGTCTTCGTCGACTTCTCCAAGCCAGACCTTGACCGTCGAATCGGTCAAGATGGTAGCGGCGACCTGCCCATAGGTCTTCGAAGCGCTACGTGCTATCTCGGAGAGACGCCGAGCCGGAGAGATCGCTCGTTATGAGAATCACCGGCTCGGCGTTGTCGTGTTGAGACTGATCGACCGCAATTGTTAGCCGAATCACCAAATTCGTCGTCACGGCGCCCGCACTCTCCAAAAATCTGCCTAAAAACTCGCGGTCTGACTCTTGCTCCGGTCGGGGCCGATGATTACACGCTGGATTCGACCGGCATTGCGGGGCTGCGGTTTTGTGATGCCGCCCGCCTCGGTCATTTGTCCCGAGCATGTCAAGACGGTTTCCATCGATCGGGATGGGCGCGCGCGTGTCGACGTCCGTGAGACGTTGGTGTTCCTGCATGCGCCGCAGCCCGGCGACTTGAACGACACGTGCTCGATGAACGCGGAAACCACACTCGCCACGTTCATCCGCCAGTCGCCCGATGCGATTGACACGGCGCAACATCTGCGCGGCAAAGACACCGTGGTCATTGCCTGGAAACCGAAGGGCGACGTGGTGCCCTACGCTTTGTACGATCACCAGTACAGCTGGTTTCCGCTCGGCTCCCATTCGCAGCCGGCACTGTTCGCCGAGTACGATTGCGAAAAGCGAACGGGCACTTTTGTGTTGGAGATGGTCACGCCGCAGGACTTCGAGGTCGCAGTGACATTCCCTCGGCCCGGCTGGCTGCACATGAGATCGCAGCGGACGCTCATCAAGTACGCGCTGAAGAAACTCGAAACCGGCGCTGACCGCCCGACCATCGTCGACAACGGCCAGCGCGCCGAGTGGAGAATCCTCGGGCCGAAAGTTGGCTCTCGCCACATCTGCGTCGTCTTCCATCGTCATGGTGTGGCGCTCTGGCAGGAAGAGCTCAAGAAGGGCACGCTGCTCAACAAGTTCAATCAGTTGATCGGCCGCGTCGCGCCGACGCAGCCAGCGTAAACGCAGTTTCAACGCAAAGGGCGCCCAGACGCAAGGTCTTCTTTCCAAAGAATTCATTGCGTCTGGGCCGCGCCTGTGCGCTGAGATCCAGCTAATTCAACGCAAATACAAACAGATAGCTCGAATTCTCCAGCTTGTCGTATTTCACGGGATGCAAATGGCGGCCTGACGACTGCACCGCCAGGTACTGCTTCGGCCCGATCGAGTAGGTCACCGGCGCGCCCTTCAGCGGCGTGCCGACGTTGAACCGCCACAGTTCCTCGAGGGTCTCGTCGTTATAGGCCACGATCCAGCCGTCCTGCAGCGCGGTGAAGACGACGCCCCCGGCGGTGGCGAGTGTGCCAGACCGGACTTCAATGTCGGTTACGGCTTTCGCAAGAATCTTGTGGTTCACCGCATCGAATGCCGTAATCGAGCCGTAATAAAGATCGCTGGTATAGGTCCGTTTGGTGGTGTTCTTGTCGTCGATGCCTCCCTCGGGTGAGAGGAACGCGACCGTGTGGCCGTTCTGCGAATAGCAGCCCTCGGTGCCGACACCGTACGCGATTTTCTTCACCGGATTGTAAGACGTCGGCTGATGAGCGATGCCGCCGTGCCATGTCGGGCACGTGCGCTTCATGGGATCTCCGCGCAGCGCGCGCGCTTCTGCGTTGTAGATCTGAACATCGAGCTTCGGGTTGTATTCGACCGGCTTGCCCGTCTCAGGGTCGAGCCCCTTGGTCCAATTCAAATCGTTCACATACTGCGAGCCCTTGATGAACCGTCCGTTGGTGCGGTCGATGGAATAGTAGAAACCGTTCCGGCCGAAGTGGCCGACGATCTTGCGGTTGATTTTGTCGATCACGGTGTCGTACAGCATGTGCACGCCCACTTCGTCGTAATCCCACGAATCGTTCGGCGTGTATTGGAAGTACCACGCGAGCTTGCCGGTGTCGATGTTCAGCGCGACGACTGCATTCGTGTACAGGTTGTCGCCTGGACGCGCCTGCGGATCGTAGGCGGGGACCGGATTGCCGGTACCCCAGATCGTCAGCTTCGTCGCCGGATCGTACGAGCCCGTCTGCCAGATGCCGCCACCGCCGGTTTTCCACGCGTTGTTCTTGTCCTTCCACGTTTCGCTGCCCGGATCGCCAGGTTTCGGTACGACATACCAGCGCCACACTTCGTTGCCGGTGCGCGCGTCGAGCGCCGCAATCCAGCCGCGCGTCTTTCCGTCACCTGCGCTGTTGACGATAATCACCTTGCCCTCGGCGGTGATCGGCGCGGTGAAAAACCTTTCCCTGGCGCCGAACTCGTTCGCAACCGCGACTTTCTTGTCCCAGACGATTTCGCCGTTGGCGCGATTGACGCCGATGACGCGGCCGTCGGGAAGATTCGCGATGACGAGGTCTTCCCACAACGCGATGCCCCGCGAGCGTGAAATGTTGCCCTGGTGCGCGACACCCGGATCGGCCACCCAGACAAGATCGCCCTTGTTCGGCGCGCGCGCATCGATTTTGTACAACGTGCCCCAGCCGTCGCTCGTGTACATGAATCCGTTGTCGATGAGCGGATTCAGCTCGCTCTCCGGGCCGTTCTGCCCGACGTCCTGCATCCCCCCAAGCGCCAGCGCCCACACCATCCGCAGGTCTTTCACGTTCTCGCGGTTGATCTGTGAGAGCTTGGAGTAGCGCGTCGACGCGTAGTCACCGTTCATCATCAGCCAGTTCTGCGGCTCGTTCTGCGCGTTGATCAACCGATCGCGGTTGACCGTCATGGAGTACTGGCCTATCACTGTGGCTGCCGTCATGGCCGTGACCAACATTCCGGCCGCCAAAGCGGCACCGAATCTCGAGCCCCTACGCGCGCCTGGTTGCATGGCCCTCTCCTTGAATGATGGCGATTGCGGCGATACTAAGCCGCCAACAGATGTTGCGCAATAACAAAGGAACGGTATGAGCACGCCGTTGGAGGCGTTCAGGGCATTTTACGCTCGCCGCGTTGCCGCTCTGGCTGGAACGCCGGCGGTCGAAGACCGATTGATGCGGGCCTTCGAGGCCGTACCCAGGGAACGTTTTGTGCCACCGGGCCCGTGGCAGGTCTTTACCGGCAGCGGCTACATCACCACCCCGAACGACGATCCGGCGTTCCTCTATCAGGACGTCATTATTTCGTTGTCCGGCGACGGACCGACCAACAACGGGCAACCAAGCCTGCACTCGACCAGCCTTGGACACGTGAACCCCGGATATGGCGAGACCGCCCTTCACGTCGGGGCCGGCAGTGGGTACTACACCGCCATCCTGGCCATGCTGGTGGGGCCGACCGGAACCGTTGCCGCCTACGAGATTCAACAGCTGCTCGCCGAGTGGGCCGCGGTCAATCTGGCGGAATACTCGAACGTGACGGTTCACCATCGCTCGGGCTCCGTAGGTCCCCTGCCATATGCCGATGTCATCTACGTCAGTGCTGGTGCCACCGCGCCGCTCGATATCTGGCTCGACGCCCTGCGGGTCGGTGGGCGATTGATTTTTCCGCTGACGCCGGCTGAAGGCGTTGGAGCGATGCTCCTCGTGTCGAAAACATCTGGTGACCACTTTGGCGCGACATTCGTTTCGCCGGCGATGTTCATTCCGTGTATCGGCGGTCGGAGCGACAAGACCGCCCAGGCATTGACCGAAGCGTTCCAGCGTGGCGGCATGGATGCGGTGAGCACGCTCTATCGCAAGAGACCCATCGACGACAGCTGTTGGTTCGCGGGCGACGGCTGGTGGCTTTCGACCCTTTAGATGAACTGCAGACGCGTGCGAAACTCGCGTCGAAGCAGCAGCAGGTTCATGGCGAGCTGCAGAATCGTCGCGCCGACCGAGAGCCACCAAAGCCAGTGCAACTCGAAGCCGGCCATGCGCGCCATCAGCACAGCTGGAATCGCGACGACGATGATCCGGGTCACCGACGCGACGAGAGGTGGAATGGTGTTGCCCATCGCTTGGAACATGCTGCCGTTGACGTAAATAACGCCCGACGCAACGGCTCCCCATGTGGCGATACGCAGGTACTCCGCGCCGACGGAGATGACGGTCGGGTCGGATGAAAAGAATCGGATCATCGCTTCGGGCACGAGCTGACAGACAAGGGTGAAGAGCAGCATGAAACTGCCACCCATCAGGGCGCCGCGTTGGAAGGTCTCCCGAACGCGGTCCGCTTTACGCGCACCGAAGTTCTGTCCGGCAACCGGCGCCGCGGCAAAGCCGAGCGCGACGACCGGCATGAAGCCCGCTTGAATCAGTCTCTGACCGATGCCGAAACCGGCCTGCGCGGCGGCGCCAAACGGCCGGCTGACCGTGTAGACGAGAAACAGATACACGGCCACCAGCGCAAACTCGACACCCGCCGGCAGCCCGATTTTCAGAATCCGTCCCCACATGCCGCCATGCGGTTTGAACTCGGCGCGAAGCTTCAGATACGACTTCACTTCGAAGAAGTAAAACGCGAGCCAAATCGTGCCGATGATGATGGCGATGAAGGAGGCAAGCCCCGCGCCGGCGACACCCATCGCGTGGCCGGTGATCCACCCGAACATCAGCGCCGGTGCCAGGACGATGTTCAAGATCACCGTCGCCGTCTGTACGATCATTCCCGGTTTGAAATTGCCCGTGCCGCGCAGCGCGGCGCCCATCACCACCATCGGGAACTGGAGCGCCATCGCGGGAATGAACCAGGACAGGTACTCGATCGCGCTCGTGGCGCTGATCGGGTCTGGGCTCAAGGCATTGACGTAAACGTCGCGCAGCGCATACACGACAGCCAGGAACACCACGCCGATGAACGCAGCCAGCAGCAGCGACTGCGTCAGGATGAGCTGCGCGTACTCCTGCTCCTTGCGGCCAGCGGCATGGGAGATGAGCGTTGTCGTGCCGACCGCGAGCATCTGCGTGATCGCGAGCACGATGAATGTCAGATTACCTGCGATGCCGACGCCGGCGATGGCCTCTTTGCCGAGCCGTCCGACAAAGTACAGGTCGACCAGGAAGTACAGCGTCTGAAACACCATCGTCACCAGCATGAAGCTGGTGGTTTTAAGGAGATGGCGGGATATCGAACCGGTCGTCAGGTCTTCCATTGGTTGCAGATCGTATCAGAGTGGTCGGTAGATAATGGTTGTGGGACGGCGGCAAGCTGAGGCGCACGGCCAAATCCGTTTAACTCGTCTCGCCTGAGTGCGAAGGGGAGCCTCTCCCGCCTCGTCGAGGTGGTTCGCGGCAGCCGTCTGGCTTTACGGACGCACGCCGGACAAACGTCGTTCGCCCGCCGTCACATCGCGCAATTTTCTTGATGTTACGCCTTCCGGTTTAAGTCTAGAATTCCGGCTTCGTCTTGACAGCGACCACGGTCCGGCTGAAGCCAGGCTGAAGCCGGACACTACGTACTGAACACGGTCCGGCTGAAGCCGGACACTACGTATGACAACACATTCGGCGGCGCCACAGGAGGGATAACGTGTGACAATCCCAATCAAAATCACCGTCAACGGCCGCGTGTATCAGCGCGACGTCGAGCCGCGCTTGTTGCTCGCGCACTTCCTGCGCGAAACCATTGGCCTTACCGGAACGAAGGTCGGCTGCGATACGAGCCAATGTGGCTCCTGCACTGTCCTCGAGAACGGCATCGCGATCAAATCGTGCACCCGGCTCGCCGTGCAGGCCGATGGGTCGACGATTACCACCATCGAAGGTCTTGCGACCAACGGGAAGCTCGACCCCGTGCAGGAATCCTTCTGGAATAAGCATGGTCTGCAGTGCGGCTTCTGCACCCCCGGGATGATTCTGGCGAGCGTCGATCTGCTGAACAGGAACCCGAAGCCGACACCTGAACAGGTGCGGCACGGCCTGGAAGGCAACCTGTGCCGCTGCACGGGTTATCAGAACATCGTCCGCGCTGTGTGCGACGCGGCGGCGGCAGGGAGGCCACGATCATGAGCGCCAAAGTCTTCGGATCGGGCATCCGCCGGCGCGAAGATCCCAGGCTTATCACCGGCACGGCTACCTACACGGAAGACGTCGTGCTGCCGGATATGGCGTACGCTGCCATTCTGCGAAGCCCGCACGCCCATGCGCGGATCCGTTCGATCGACATCTCGCGCGCGAAGCAGGCGCCGGGCGTGGTGGCGATATTCACGGCCGCCGACACCGAAACTGCGCTGAAGCCGATGCCCTGCGCGTGGCTGCTGCCGAACGCCGATCTCAAGGTGGCGACCTATCCACAACTCGCAAAAGACATCGTCCGCTACGTGGGCGATTGCGTGGCCATCGTCGTGGCCGACAGTCGATACCAGGCTCAGGACGCACTGGAGCTGATCGAGGTCGATTACGATCCGCTGCCCGCCGTCGTCGATCCGCAGAAGGCCGCCGCGAAAGGCGCTCCGCAGCTTCACGCAGACATTCAAGGCAATCAGGCCTTCCATTGGACCGTTGCCGGCGGCGATCTCGACGCCGCCTTCGCGAAAGCCGACGTCGTCGTGAAGGATCGGATCATCCAGCAGCGGCTCATTCCAAACGCGATGGAAACACGCGGGTGCGTGGCGAAGTGGACCTCGGCCACCGGTGAGCTGACGATCTGGAACACAACCCAGAATCCGCACATCGTCCGCTTTCTCTCGTCGCTCGTGGCCGGCGTGCCCGAAGACAAGCTTCGCGTCATTGCACCGGAAGTCGGCGGCGGGTTCGGGAGCAAGATTCCGGCAATACCAGGCGACTTTCTCACTGCATTCTGCGCGATCAAGGTGGGACGTCCCGTCAAATGGACCGAGACGCGCAGCGAGAACTATCAAGGCACCACGCACGGACGCGATCACATTCAGAACGTCGAGCTGGCGGCCACACGCGATGGCAAGATTCTCGGCCTACGGTGCAGCGTGTGGGCGGGTATGGGCGCGTACCTCTCGACTGCCGCCCCGGGCATCCCCACGATTCTTCACGGGCTGATGCTGTCCGGACCGTATGCGGTGCCGGCATTGAAAGAAGACGTCTACGGCATCTACACGAACACGACGCCCGTCGAGGCGTATCGCGGCGCCGGCCGTCCGGAAGCGACGTTCATGCTCGAGCGCATGATGGACAAGCTCTCGGACGAGCTGAAAATCGATCCAGTGGAAATCCGGAGACGGAATCTGCTGCCGCCGTTCGAGAACGGTTGTAACGTCGTCACGGGGCTGACCTACGACAGCGGCAACTATCAGGCGACGCTTGACAAGGCGCTCAACCACATCAAGTACACCGAGCTCCGCGCGCAGCAGGCGAAGCAGCGACAGCAGCCGAACGGGAAGTACCTCGGCATCGGCGTCTGCACGTATGTGGAGATCTGCGGCCTCGGGCCCTCACAGGTTGCCGGCGCCATCGGGTTTCAGGGCGGCCTCTGGGAAAGCGCAATCGTGCGATTCCATCCAAGCGGCAAGGTCAACGTGTTCATCGGTGCGTCACCGCACGGCCAGGGCGAGGAAACGACGTTCGCGCAGATTGTGTCGAGCGAGCTCGGGGTCGATGTGAACGACGTCAAGGTGATCCACGGCGACACTGACAGCACGCCGATGGGATGGGGCACTTATGGCAGCCGTACGACGGCTGTTGGTGGAGCAGCGCTGGCGGTTGCGGTGCGCAAGATCAAGGACAAAGCGAAGCTTCTCGCCGCCCATCTCATCGAGGCTGCGCCTGAAGACATCGAATACGAAGACGGGAAGTTCTTCGTCAAAGGCGCGCCAAGCCGTTCGAAGACCATTCAGGACATCGCGCTCATGGCGAACGTGGCGTGGAACATGCCGGCAGGTATGGAAGCGGGGCTCGAGGCGACGAGCTTCTACGATCCTCCCAACTTCGTCTATCCGTTCGGCGCACACGTGGCCGTTGTCGAAGTCGATCGCGAGACCGGAAAGGTCGACATGAAGCGGTACGTCGCGGTTGATGATTGCGGTCCGCAGATTAATCCGGTCATCGTCGAGGGACAGGTGCACGGCGGTGTGGTTCAGGGCATCGGACAGGCATTGTGGGAAGGCGCGGTCTATGACGACAACGGACAGCTCGTTACCGGATCGCTGCTCGACTATGCCATTCCTCGCGCCGATGTGTTGCCCGATATTGACGTGCTGTCGACCGTGACGAGATCGCCCCACCATCCGCTCGGCGTCAAGGGAATCGGCGAGGCCGGCACGATCGCCTCGACTGCCGCGGTGTACAACGCCGTCATCGACGCGCTCGAGCCATTTGGCGTCGACAACCTGACGATGCCGCTGACGCCGGAACGGGTCTGGCGAGCCATGAACAAATAGGAGAGCGCCATGTTCGCACCGTCTTTCGACTACTACCGCGCGGGTGCCGTTCGAGAAGCGCTCGCGCTGATGCAGCAACACCCTGGCGCAAAGCTGCTGGCGGGTGGCCACAGCCTCATTCCGTTGCTGAAGCTGCGTCTCACGGCTCCAACGGCGTTAATCGACATCGGACGCATTCCAGAGCTCAAAGGCATCACCTCGTCCGCCGGGACGATCCGAATAGGCGCGCTCACGACCCATGCGGAGATCGCCGCGTCGCCTGCTATCAAATCCGAATGTCCAATGTTGTGCGATGCAGCCGGACACATCGGCGACGCACAGGTGCGCAACGGCGGCACGATCGGCGGCAACGTCGCTCATGCCGATCCCGCATCCGATCTGCCGACGGTGCTCGTGGCGCTGGATGCCCGGTTTGTCATCGCCGGCTCGAAAGGGGAGCGAACGGTTGCGGCGAGTGACTTCTTCAAGGGAATGATGACGACGGCACTCGATGTGAGCGAGATTCTCACTGCCATCGAAATCCCGTCGAAGAAGCCGGGGCAGGGGATGGCCTATATCAAGTTCGCGCACCCCGCGTCGCGGTATGCGGTGCTGGGTGCGGCTGTGGTGGTGACGATGAAAAACGGGTCGTGCGGCAGCGCGCAGGTGGTGATCGGCGGGTTGGTGCCCGTACCGGCGCGCCTGCGAGATGTCGAGACTGCCGTGACCGGCGCAAAGCCATCTGAAGACGTCATCACGAAGGCTTCCGCCGCGACGTCGAAACATCTCGGTGGCGATCTCCTGGGAGATGTCTTCGCATCGGCCGAGTATCGAAAAGCGATCGCGCCCGTGTACGTGAAGCGCGCGTTAGCGGCCGCGTTCGAACGGGCGTCATAGCGTGGGTCTTCCGGCGTCCGTTGACGAGCTCGAGCGGCTGCTGGCCGGTCAGCGCTACGTCGCCGATCGCAGCCTCGTGATGGCCGTATACCTGGCGATGAAGCTTGGCAGGCCCCTGTTTCTGGAGGGCGAAGCGGGGGTGGGCAAGACCGAAATCGCCAAGGCGCTGGCGTCTGCGTTGGACACCGAGTTGATCCGGCTCCAGTGCTACGAGGGCCTCGACGTCAGCCACGCGCTGTACGAGTGGAACTACCCTCGTCAGCTGCTCGAGATTCGATTACTCGAGGCCAGCCACGAGCTCGATCGCGTGCGCGCCACCGAGCAACTATTCACAGAACCCTTCTTGATCAGGCGTCCGCTGCTCAGGGCTCTTCAACACGAGCGTGGCCATGTCCCGGTTCTGCTCATCGACGAGCTCGATCGCGCGGACGAAGAGTTCGAGGGCTTTCTTCTTGAACTGCTATCCGATTACCAGGTGACGATTCCCGAGTTCGGAACCGTTCGCGCGTCCGAGCCGCCGATTGTCGTGCTCACGTCGAACCGGACGCGCGAGATTCACGATGCGCTGAAGCGCCGGTGCCTCTATTTCTGGATTGAGTACCCCGATTTCGACAAAGAGCTTCGGATCATCACCAGCCGAATGCCGGACGCCCCGCGGCGCCTGGCTGAGCAGGTGACGGCATTCGTGCAGGAGCTCCGGGGCGCCGACCTGCATAAACTTGCGGGTGTATCGGAAACGCTCGACTGGGTCGCGGCGCTGGTGGCACTCGAGAAAGATCAGCTCGACGAATCGACCGTGGAGCACACGCTCGGTATTCTTCTGAAGGACCATGACGACATCGAGTCATTGCGCGGCGATCGCCTCGCGGCGCTGGTGAAAGACGCCAGGGCACGCGCCGTGGCGCTGCCCGGCTAGACGCTCGCTGGTTCCGAATTCCTGTTCCGCTTCCGCGTTCGCGGTGGCGCCGCGATTGGGATGGGCATTGTTTTTTGAAAATGGCGTACTGGATCCACCGCCCACCGCGAACGCGGAACAGGAACCGGAACCGGAACCAGTTGCGTGAGCAACCATGCCTGAAAGCCTTCTTGCCAATCTGCTGGTCTTCGCGCGTACGCTGCGCGCCGCGGGCATTGCCGTGCGCGCCGGAGGCGTGCCAGATGCGATTCGGGCGCTCGGCGACGTTGGTATTTCGAACCGGCGCGACGTGCGCGCCGCTCTCCGGGCGGTGCTCGTCTCCCGTCACGAAGATCTGGCGCCGTTCGATCGGCTGTTCGATCGATTCTGGCGTGTCTGGAAAGAGCCATCGGATCGCGACATGCCGCAGCCGATGGGCATTCCGAAGCGTGCCCGTACGACCGTGACCATGCTCGCCCCCGGCGCGTCCGCCTCCGAACCCGAGCGAACGGATGCCGCCCATAGTGACGTGCCTGTCACTCTGCAGACCTACAGCGCGGACCAGGCGTGGCGCCGCAGGGACTTTGCGGCGTTCACCGCGGACGACTTCGCACGCGCCCAGGACGCGATCGCAAAGCTGACGTGGAATCCCGGTGCGCGGGTGACGAGACGGTGGATCGCGGGCGGACGGCGTGCGCCCGATCTGCGCCGGCTGTTACGAGCCAACATGAAGCACGGGGGCGAGCTCATCGCCGTTCCACACCGTATGCGCCGCACGAGGCCGCGGCCCCTCGTGCTCATCTGCGACGTCAGCGGCTCGATGGAACCGTACACACGCATGCTTCTTCTGTTCGCGCACGTCCTCGCTGGCGGCCATCGACGGATCGAGGTGTTCGTGTTTTCGACCGAGCTCACTCGAGTGACGCGTCAGTTCGCAGGTGTGAGGGGCGATGCTGCCCTGCTGCGTGTACGCGACGCCGTTCGCGACTGGTCCGGAGGCACGCGCATCGGCGCGGCACTCCATCGCTTCAATACGCAGTGGGCGAGACGCGTGCTCGGAAGGGGGCCCGTTGTGCTGCTGATCTCTGATGGATGGGATCTCGGAGATCCCCACGTGCTCGGCCGCGAGGTCGCCCGGCTTCAGCGCAGTGCGCACCGTCTCGTCTGGCTCAACCCGTTGATCGGCTCGCCTGGCTACGAGCCCCTCACGCGCGGGATTCGCGCGGCCCTGCCGTTCGTGGACGACTTCTTGTCCGTTCGAGATATGTCGAGCCTCGAGTCGCTCGCGCGCCATCTCAATACGCTGGAATGATGTGGTCATCGTCCATCGTCGATCGTCCATCGTCCATCGTCTAGTAATGTCGATCGACGATGGACGAAGGACGATGGACGATCGACGAGTAAGGGCTTTCAGGAGGAGCGACTGAATTCACGAAAGATCACTTGGACGCTCTCCATTGCCCATGCCCTGAGCTCGACGGGGTTTCTGGCATCGGCCACCGTGACCTCCATCGTCGGTGCCGATCTGAGCGGGCGTACGGAATGGGCCGGCGTGCCCTCCGCTGTGTATCTGCTCGGCGCGGCGGCAGCCTCGCTGGCGCTCGGATATGTGATGGATATGCTGGGCCGGAGGAAGGCGCTCGCGATCGCCTACGCGATTGGCGCGGCAGGTGCGGCGATCGCCGCATGGTCGATCGTGGCGCGCACCTTTCCTGGCTTTCTGTGCGGTCTCGCCCTGATGGGGCCGGGAAACGCTGCCGCGGGCCTCTCTCGCTTCGTCGCCGCCGAGGTGCATCCGCCGCGCGAACGGGGGCGGGCCATCGCGATGGTCGTGGTCGGCGGTACCGCAGGCACGCTCATCTGGCCGCTGTTGTCGGTGTCGCTCGGACCATGGCTCGGCAGCTGGCATATCAGCGACCTCGTCTGGCCGTTTGGCATCAGCACGACGTTGCTGGCGCTGGCAGCACTGGTTCTCAACGTGTTTCTGCGGCCGGATCCGCGTGACATCGCCCATGCCCTCGGTGAAAGGGACACCGGCCATACCCGCACCGCCAGCAACAACGCTACGCCGCTGCACCGGATTCTTCGGCGTCCTGGGGCTCTTGTCGCAATGGCGTCGATGGTGATCGGGCACGCCGTCATGGTGATGGTCATGGTCAT
Organism: Vicinamibacterales bacterium; assembly: GCA_963761975.1. Taxonomy (GTDB): domain Bacteria; phylum Acidobacteriota; class Vicinamibacteria; order Vicinamibacterales; family JAMQPK01; genus JAMQPK01. Next base: position 1,055,485 of record CAVXIR010000004.1, on the reverse strand, counting down.
CACGTCAGTGCACATGCGCAATCACCGTCACGACGTGACCGCCATTTCGCTCACCACGTCTCTTCACGTGTTGGGGATGTTCGCGTTCTCGATTCTGTCGGGACGGCTGGCCGACACAATTGGCCGCGCCTCGGTCATCATGGCAGGCGCCCTCGTCTTGATCGTCGCGTGCATCGTTGCGGGCCTGTCTCCGGCATTCGCGCCGATTACGGCCGGGCTGTTCCTGCTTGGGCTGGGTTGGAATCTCTGTTTCGTTGGAGGCTCGTCGCTGCTTGCCGATCAGTTGTCATCAGACGAGCGCGCCCGCGCGCAGGGTTTCAACGATCTCGTGATGGGGCTGGTGGCCGCGTCAGGCAGTTTCGTCAGCGGTCACGTCTTCGCAGCCGTTGGCTACGGCACGATGGGACTCATTTCGGCGGCACTCTCGCTCACACCACTGGGGTTGGGGTTGTGGTGGCGGATTACAAGGCCGCGTCAGCCAGTTGTTGTCTAGGTCAAGCGTCAGGCGATTGCGGTCGTCACCATTGCGAATGGTGAAGCAATCACAGCGAGCGTCACGAGACGAGCGCGGAAGCGATTCATTTGTCGAACCATGGTATTCCTCCCGTGTCCTTCCTCACACATGTGAGGAGTCCGACGAAGGGCTTGAGCAACGGAGGTGCCAGCGACGGATGCAATGTGCTGCGGTAGCGCATCTTCCAACAACTCATTGATATCGAACCGCTTCACGCCGGGTCATTGTGAGCCACCGGCAGATGCACTTAGTGCCGTCTGGAAAATGCATTACCTGTTGTGTAATCGGCGGAACGAAGTTGGTGGGTGGCGCGGAAGCGATGGGGCTCAGTGGTGTGTGACGGATTCTTCGGCGTCGAGCATCCCCGGATAGTGTGCCGCTCCGCACGAAGGGCACACCCCGTGGCTGAACTCGGCCCCAGACCGGAGCGAGATATACGACTCCAGGTTCTCCCACTTGCCGCTCTCGTTCCGGATGCTTTTGCAGAACGCACAGATGGGAAGCAGCCCCTCGAGTACCCGAACCTGGCGCCTGAGCTCGCGCTCGAAGTCTGCCAGCCGCGCGAACCACAGTGCGATGAGCAGCACGACGGCACCCCGAAACAGTGTGGCGAGGATTTGCGACGTGAGATCTGGTGCGTGGCTCGACGACCAGACCAGACTCAGGATGCGAAAAATCGGCACGGCGAATGCCAACCCGACAGCTGCCCATTTTCCCGAGTACCACGCTGCGAGAATGACAGGCAGCACATACAGCACTGGAACATTAGGCCCGGCGACGTGATCCAGCCAGAGAAGCAGCGCACCAAGTGCGACCCACCAGCCCGGATGAATGCGGCCAGGTGGCAGCAGCCACCACGGACGGACACTCATGGTTCTCGCAAAAGTATATCTCCTAGAATTTCGTCAGATGATGCAAAGACCATCGCGACAAGTCCTCGTGCTGGCCGCCACGCTTGTGCTGGCGGCCGTGGCGAGTCTCTATGTGGTCATCTCCGGACCAGGACCGGTAGACATTGCGTTCTGGTTCGAGCCCATCAGCGACGACGTGAGACATTCGGTGCCCGATCGGATCGCAGGTGGCATTTCTGCACAGGACATAGTGGTCATCGAGACGACGGCAAGAGAAGAAGTGGTCCACGCGTTTCGAGATCTTCCCGTCGTGGTCTCAACCGACCGTGTCGAGACCTATCGCGTCCGTGTTGTGGGCCGGCTGCAGAATCCGATGACGGCACCGTCGGCCGAGTCCCATCTCATCGCCGGGCTTGGCGGGCAGGGGTTCGTGAATTTCCAGTTGCACGCCCATGGCGCGGTCACGTATGCGCGGGTGGGCGCGAGTCGCGATGAGATCATTGAAGGCATCGGTCGCGGCATCGGTCGCGCGGCCGTTCACGAATTCACCCATCAGCTGCTCGGACGCAGCGCGAAGATCGACAGTTCTGAAGACATGCAGAGCTACGAATTCGGCTCCGCCGTCCGGCAACAGCAGTACTACGGTCCCATGAGATGGGACATCGCTGCCCCGATGCTGCGAAAAAGATTCGACCTCGACTGACCGCTAATTTCTCGGTGAGAGGATATAGCGGAGATCGCGAAGCTCGCGGTTCAGGCGGGCGTGTCGCTGACGCCACAGCTCGAATCGGCTGGCGATCGAGTCGAGTAGTTGTGCCTTGCCGGCGGTTTCTTCGCGCGCGGCGGCGCGCTTGTAGAAGCCCGCGCCCATCTGCGCGTACCAGCGAATGTTGTGGCGGCCGCGCATCTGCTCTTCGAAGAAGCCGGCCAGCAGCAAGCACTGCGCGCCGGCGGCTTCCATGGTCGCGCTGTCTCGGAGCAGGCCAGGATTGGCGACGAAACGATCGTAGATGGCGCTGAGATCCATTGGTGTCGACAGCTCGTCTTCGGCGTCGACCGGCACCTGCGCATAGTGAGCCAGTACGCTGGCGTTATAGAGGAGCTCTTGTTCGTCGGTCGCGCTCTCGGAAACGTCACGCAATCCGACGACAAAAAACTCCAAAGTCGCCAAATGGTCGCTACCGAGAAGCTCCTGGAACAGTCCCATTGGCCTCCATATCGGACATTTTGCCGACCCTCGTTAATGCGCCATGCCAAAGTCGTACCACTTTGATACGATCTGAGAACTCATGCGCAATTACCTGCTGGTCCTTCTTGCCGCGTACTTCGGCTCGGCGGAGGGCTACTCGCAGTTTGTGCCGGCAGCGGCGGCACCGAGGCTTGTGCTGGTGATTTCGATCGACCAGATGCGGTACGACTATCTCGACCGTTTCGAGCCGCTCTACAAGCAGGGTCTGCGGCAGGTGATCGATAAGGGTGCGATCTTTAACCAATGCCAACTATCGGCACGCGGCGACTGAGACCGGGCCGGGTCACTCGGTGCTCCTGACAGGCACCCATCCCAGCCACTCGGGCATCGTCGCCAACGAGTGGTGGGATCCTTATCTGGGCAAAGTCATCAACGTCATCGATGATCCGGTCCAACAGACCGTCGGCGGCCCTGGCCGCGCTTCGTCGCCCGCGAACCTCTTGACCTTTACGGTCGGCGATGTGCTCAAAGCCAAATCACCGCGCTCACATGTCGTCGGCGTCGGCTTGAAAGATCGTTCCGCGATTCTACTGGGCGGGCGTCGCGCCGATGCGGCCTACTGGTTCGAAAACGAGGGGGCAATTTCGTTTCGAGCACGTACTACATGAATGCGCCGCCGGCGTGGCTCGGCGATTGGAACAAGAAGCGCAGCGTCGACAGGTTTGCCACCCGAGTGTGGAACCGGCTGATCGACGATGTTGCGCTGTACGAGAAGTACGCGGGGAAAGATGCGGTCGAAGGAGAGCGCGATCGGAAGGACATCGTCTTCCCGCATCCACTCGTCGCGATGCCACCAAAGTCCGAGTACTACGTCGAGCTGCGGCGCTCGCCGTTTGCCGACGAGGTTGTGTTCGACTTCGCCCTCGAGGCCATGAAACAGCATGGGCTGGGCAAGGACGCGGACACCGACATACTGGCAGTGGCATTCGCTGCGACCGATGGCATCGGCCATCAATGGGGCCGGACAGCCAGGAGTTGATGGACCAGATGTTGCGCCTTGACGGCGTGCTTGGCCGGTTGTTCGCGCACGTCGATTCCACTGTGGGCCTTGCGAATACGCTGGTTGTGGTGTCGGCCGATCACGGATCGCGTCCGCTCGTGGAGGTCTGGCAAGAGAAGGGGATACCGGCGCGCCGAGTCCCGCCCAAAGTCCTCCAGAACGCCGTGAGTGCCTCGTTGAACAAGCGCTACCCCGATGTGAAAGACCTGATGAGTTATTTCGCCATCGACGTTTATCTGAATGAAGATGCGGTCCGCCGGAACAAGCTCGACTGGAAGGACGTCGAGAAGACGGCAATCGACGCCATGATGGCGACCGGACTTGTCGAGCGTGTCTATACACACGACGACTTGCGCAGCACCTTGCCGTCTTCCGATCCGTACCTGGCCCTTTTCAGGAACGCGTTTTACGCTCCGCGCAGTCCTCATCTGAGCGTCATGCTCAAGCGTGAGATTTACATGAACTCGGCCGTCGGCGGCACCAGTCACGGCAGTGTCTACGAGTTCGACCGTCATGTGCCCATCGTCTTCATGGGTCGCGCGATTACGCCGGGGCAATACGGAGATGCGAGCGGTCCAGAGGACATCGCGCCGACGATTGCTCGTCTGCTCGGGCTGGAATTCCCGCGTGAGAAGGATTCTCGTTTGCTGCACGAGATGCTGCCCACGACACAAACCTCAGGGCGGACAGAGAAGGAGTAGACGCATTCACAGCCGCAGACGCGCGCAGCGAGCGCTACTCGGACCAGGGCGGGTCGCCCCGATCCAACGTGGACCACCAGCGTTCGAGCATCTTTTTCAGGTCGGACACCCGAAATGGCTTTTCCAGGCAGCCGACGGTTGTGAGCGCCTGGAGGCGCTCCATCGAGCTGATGTCGGCGTGTCCCGTCATGACGATGACGGGCAGCGCGATTTGCCGACGGCCGAGCTCTTCGATGAGATCCAGTCCGCTCATGCCGGGCATGCGAATGTCGACGAGCAGACATCCCTGCTGTTCGGGTTCGTAGGTTTCGAGGAAGGATTCCGCCGACTCGAACGTCAGGCTCGGCATCCCGATAGCGCGCAGCAGTCGTGCCAGCCCCGCGCGCACCGGCTCTTCGTCGTCGATGACAAATATCGGGGGAGGGGGATTGCTCATCGCAGCTCGAAAAAGAACGTCGCGCCGCTGCCGGCCGACCGAGGCTCGGCAAGACGCAGCTCGTGATCGAGCAAGCTGAGCACCTCGCGAATCAGATCGCCCATCTCCGTGCACTCGCGTGTCGACCTGTTTCTCCGCGAGAACGTGCGCATCCTCGAACGATGTCCACTGCGCGAAGAGACTGCTCGCCGATGCGCAGTAAACACTCGCGCACAGCGGTACGATCGCTCACGACCTCAAGTTCGAGCGCGGTACTGGATTCGATATGGATGGCGGTCAGGGGTTGGTTGAGTTCATGTGCAAGGCCGGCGGCCATCTCGCCCAGTGTACCAACATGGGCGACATGTGCAAGTTGCTCGCGCATGGCGACGGTCTGTTCGATCGCCTTCCGGCGCTCGCGCGCGAGGCGGCCCGATCGGTTTGACGCCGCGGCAGCAATCGGGTAGGCCACCATCAACGGGAGAGAGGCCGCAATCATCGGCATCGACGTGTTCAGTTCGAATCGCGCACGCGTGATCAGCGCAGTGACAAGCAACGCCGTCGCCATGGTCAGCGAGGTGCGTGCGAGGAAGCGCGGGCCCCACCCGATCTTGTCCATGCTGAGCATGGCGATCAGAAGGATGCTGGGGAGCAGCGCGAACTGCATCAAAGTCACGACGACGCCGCCGAAGCCCGAATCGACCAGTAGATACTGACGCTCGGCGCGGTGTGGATCGGCGCTCAAGCGGGCGTGGTGCCACGCGGCGTGGGGCCAGACGAATGCATGAAGCGCCAGAAGCGTCCACGCAATGGGAGAGGCGTTGCGCTCGTAGAACACGGTTCCGACACAGACGAAGCCGAGTGCCAGTCCAAGGACCCGCAGCCGATAGACCTGTCGAGGGACTTGCAGCGCCTCACGATCCCCCATTCGACGGGACGATCTTACTGGATCTGGTCAGGGCCTAGCCCGAGGGCTTGTTTCGACGCGGCCAGGCGCCGATAACGAGGAAGGTGTCCAAACCTGTTGGCGTTTTCGCATTTGCCGCGATCTGCGCCGCTGTCGTGGGTTGGACGGGCTGGGTACTGACGCGGCCCCAGTCGCAGATTTACTCCTACTTGTACGATGACGCGTTCTACTATCTGATCCCCGCGCATTCCTTCGCGCACGGCGAAGGCTGGACGTTCGATGGCATCAATCCGACGAGCGGATTCCATCCGCTGTATGGATATGTCGCCGCACTCGTCTCGCTCTTCACTGGCTACTCGTCTGCGCTTCCGACGGTGATGACGCTTTCAACCGCGGCGGCACTGCTCGTGGCGGTGTGGCTGTTTCTTGCTGGCGCGAGCCGCTTGTACGGCGCCGGCATCGCAGCGATCGGCATCGCGGCTACGCTCGCGGCGCCACAGGCATTCTTTCAAATCACGTCGGGCCTCGAGTGGGGTTGGGCGGTCATGACAACGATGGTGCTCGTTGCCGTACTGATTCGCCCAGCGTCATCGTCGTGGCAGGTATTGTTTGCTGCGCTTCTCGCGGTTCTGGCCAGGATCGACCTGGCGATTTTCGTCGCCATCTTCGTAGTGGCGGTGGCGATGTGCCGATTCTTCGACGATCGACGCTCTCCAGGTGCCGCACTCCGTCTGATCGCATTCGGAGCCGCCGGCGCGGTTGCGGGCGTGCTGATCACTGCGCTCACGTCGCGCTTGAGCACGGGCAGTTGGATTTCGAACGCTGTTGTCGTCAAGGACGCATGGTCACGCACCAACGATTTTCTTCCCGCGATCGCCTGGAACTTCATCATGTCCGCGACCGGGCCTGGTCTCCTGTTCACAAACGTCGGCACGACATTGGCGCTCAGATCAATCGTCGTGATCGGCGTCTTCTTTCTGGTGGCCGCGTGTGTGTGCACCAGCGAATGGCGGAACGGGACAGAGCGCCGCGCGCTTGCACTGGCGTCAGTCACCGCCGTCGCGGCGTATGCGATCGCGTACGCTCACGGCATCAACTTCATGTTCCAGCACTACTCGTCGACGATTCTGATTCCTGTCGCCCTGCTGACGTGCGGTGCCCTTTCGGCAAGCGGGCGCTACCGGCCTGTTGTTTCCGCCGGCCTGGCGGCTGCACTGGCGATCGTGTGTGTGAGAGATCGCTGGGACGGCATCCCGCTGCACGCGGCGATCGCCTTGGACGCGGCGGCTCTGCATGCCACGATTCCTGCCGGGTCACGAGTGGGCGCGTGGAATGCGGGCATCGCCGGGTGGCACACGCGAAAGGGCATCATCAATCTGGACGGCCTTGCGAACGCTGGTGTCGCCGAGTACGTACGCGAGGGTGCGCTTGCCTGTTATCTCGTTGATGCAGGCGTGACCCACATCATGGATTTCGAACACATGTTTCCCGAAGGCGCCGACGCCGATGTTCGCCACGAGACGCGGGAATTCCGCAGGCTGCTTCGCGTGAGGCTCGCGTACGATTCTGCAGCGCTGTACTCATGCGTCGACCAGAAAGCCGCCGCGCCGCGCCATCCGCTTGTCGGGTCGCGCTACACGGTGTTCGAGCTTCGCAGAAGGTGTGTGGAAAATCTTTGCAGCAGGCAGTAAGCGCGTTGCTGCTTCCTGCTAAGATGCGGAGATGCGCCGGGAATCGGTCACGATCGGCCACAAGACGATCAGCTATCTCATCGCAGCATCGGGCCCCGCCGTGCCTCAGCATCCGGTGAGGAATGTGGTATTTCTCCATGCGTTTCCCTTGCAGGCGGCGATGTGGGAAGCGACGCTTGCGACCGTTCCCGAGGGGTGGCGTGCCATCGCGCCCGACTATCGAGGCTTCGGCCACTCGCCGCTTTCGCCTTTCGACGGTTATGGTCTGAGCGAGTTTGCCGGCGACGTCATCGATTTGCTCGATCGGCTCGAGATTACTCAGGCCCCCGTGATCGGATGCTCGCTGGGTGGCTACGTGCTGTTCGAAATACTGAAAAGCGCGCCGCGCTACGTCAGCGCGGTGGGCCTCGTGTCGACGCGCCCAGGGGCCGACAACGAAGAAGGGCGTAAGAATCGCGAGAAGATGATCGATCTGGTGATCCGCGAGGGCGTTCAGGCCGTTGCAGCGCAGATGGTGCCGAAGCTGCTTGGTGCGACGACGCAGAGCGATCGTCCGGACATGGCAGAGCGCGTGCGGAACCTCATCGTCGAGAACACGCGCGAAGGCGTCAAGACCGCAGTCGGCGCCATGATGGATCGCGCAGACTCGACGCCGTTGTTGAGCAGGATCGACGTGCCCACGCTCATCGTCCATGGTGTGGAAGACACGCTGATTCCGCCAAGCGAGGCCGAAAGGATGCACAAAGCGATCGATCACTCTCAGCTCGAGCTGATACCGGTCTCGGGACATTTGCCCAACCTCGAACGGTCGGAGCTGTTCGAGTGGCGACTCTGGCAATTTCTGAACAAGTTATGAAAACCATTATCCGGGTCTTTGCCACCGTCATGCTGGTGACGGCAGTCGTGAATCTCGATGCGCAACAAGACTATAAGCCATCGGCCGAGCTCGAGACCCTTCACGTGCCGTTCGACGCGTTGCTCGATCCGCATGTGCGAGATGGCTTGGTTTACTATCGTGCCCTGCAGGAGGATCGGAGCCGCCTGAACCGCTACATCGCCTCGTTGAATGCCCCGGCGATCGCAAGCGGCTATGCAAATTGGCCCGCCGATCAGAAGAAGGCATTCTGGCTGAACGCCTACAACGCACTCGTGCTGCAGACCGTCGTCAACAACTACCCGATTCGCGGCCGTGCCTCGGCGTATCCGGCGAACAGCATCCGCCAGATTCCAGGTGCATTCGAGAAGACGCCCCACATGCTGGCGGGCAAGAGCGTCACGCTCGATCAGATCGAGTCGAACGTGCTGCCGGAATTTAGCGATCCGCGCGTCTACATTGCCCTTGGGCGCGGCGCGGTCGGCAGCGGCCGCCTGCGCAGCGAAGCCTTCAGCGCCAAGGCGGTGAATCGCCAACTGGATGAAGCCTGGAAACAGTTTGTGACGACGCCCCGATGGACGAAGGTGGATGCGCTGAGCGGCAAAGTGAGCATCAACCCGATCCTGAGCTGGCGATCGGCAGAGTTCATCAAAGAGTACGCCGACGATGCGTTCGATCTGCCCAAGCGCGAGCCCATCGAGCTTGCAGTGATAGGATTTCTGCGGCCGCACCTGCTGTCAGCGGAGGAGGAGTTCATTCGAAAGAACACCTTCCAGCTCACCTACGAGCCGTTCGACTGGAGGTTGAACGACCTGACTGGTGGACGGCCTGACTAGCTAGTAGCCGGTAGCTGGTAGCCATATGTGGATGCTGGCTGGCTATTGGCTACAGGCTACAGGCTACAGGCTACTAGTCACGGGCTACCAGCTAGGGAGACCACCGATTGGACCTGCAGCTTGAGGGCAAGGCCGCAATTGTCACGGGATCGAGTCGTGGATTAGGACTGGCCAGCGCGAGGGCGCTGGCTGCCGAAGGGTGTCGCGTCTGCCTCTGCGCCAGGGGCGGCGACGCACTCGAGCGGGCCGCCGCCGAACTGCGTTCTGGACCGGGGTCCGATTCCCGTGCGGGTGCGGGATCCCGAGTTGTTGCCGTGACGGCTGATTTGTCAACAGGTGCAGGCGCTCACAAAGTGGTCGATGCCACCCTCGAAGCCTTCGGCGGCATTGACATCCTCGTCAACAACGTCGGAACGGCGAAAGGCACCGACATCGTCAACACAGGCGATGGCGAGTGGCAGGAAGCGTTCGACCACACGCTCTATCCGGCCATCCGCATGTCGCGGCTCGTGGTGCCGCACATGCGAACGCGCGGCGGCGGATCGATTGTGATGATCGCCTCGATTTGGGGGCGCGAGTCTGGCGGGCGGATGGTGTACAACGCCGTGAAGGCGGCAGAGATCAGCCTTGCGAAAGCGATGGCGCAGCAACTGGCCAGGGATGGCATCCGCGTCAACAGTGTGGCGCCCGGATCGATCCTCTTCCCGGGCGGATCGTGGGAGAAACGCGTGAAAGCGGATCCAGCCGGCATGGCCGAGTTTGTCCGCATAGAGCTCCCGTTCGGCCGCTTCGGCCGCGCTGAGGAAGTGGGAGACGTGGTTGCGTTCCTTGCCTCGCCGCGGGCGAGCTGGATCAGCGGGTCATCGCTGACAGTCGACGGTTGCCAGTCGCGGTCGCAGATCTGATCGGGTGATCCGAGTCGGGGCGCAACTGGAGTTGCGCACGACTGGTTTGGCCGGACTCGCAGTGCCACTCGACGTACGGCCGTGGCGACGATTCGCGCGTAGGGCTTCTAACAATGCGGGTGGATTTCCGCCGGGCGATGCGAGCGGTTAAGCCCTCTGCGGATTCGGTTTCGATTTCGTCGATCTCTGGTATCTCACGGTGAGAAAACATTCCTCGTCGCCGCACGCGCAGCTCGTCTGCATCCATCAGGCTCTCCTCCTCGCCGGATGGTAACACGATCGTTTACACTTTGGCGCGACCCCATTCCTTGTCGATCATCCTGACACTAAGCGTGCTCGTCACCTGGCTCACGTTCGGTGTTGCGTTCTGCGCGCTCGGAGGATTGTTTTTCGATCGGATTGGGCGCATTGAAAGCAGCTGGGAGCATCTTTGCTACAGCGCGCTTGTCGGAATCGCGCTGACGGTGCTCGCGCTGATGAGTTGGCACTTTCTGTTTCCGATCGGCGCGGCGCTTGGTCCCTTCGCGGCGCTTTCCGCTGCCGCCATCGTCGTCGAGCGCCGATGGTTTCGACCGCTCCTCGACATCCGCCCGCATGTGCCGTTGGCGTGTGTCGCGCTGCTGGTGGCGGCATGGACCGCCAACCACTCGCTCGCCAGCGGCGGCATGGACGACTACAACTACGAGTTCCAGGCGGTCCGATGGATCTTCGAGCATCCCCTGATACCAGGCCTTGCCAACTTGCACGGACGGCTCGGGTTTAACAACTCGCATCACCTGCTCGCGGCGCTGATGAGCGCCGGCCACTGGGCGGGACACGTGAACCACATCCTCAACGGCTTTATCGTGGTGTTGGTGCTGGTCTACGTCCTGTCGTGCCTGATGAAGGTCGGCGACGCCCGTGACCGGCCTTCGACCGTGTGGCTGTTTGCTGCCGTTCTCTTGGCCCCGGTAGTCGGGCTCGTGCTTTTCGGCATCTTCGGCCCTGCGATTTCCACCCTCAAGGCCGACGTGTTGGTGAGTGCCGCCATCATTCTCCTTTCGTGCGTGTTTCTCCGTTTTGCGGCGGCGGCAGCCGGCACACCCGAGTACAGCGTCAGTGCGGCTACCGCGATACTGGTCGGATGTTTCCTGGTGACCGTGAAGCTCAGCGCGGCCGCATTTTGCGCGGTCATCGTATTGGTCGTGCTCGTTCGCGTCGCGAGAGACGCGCGAACGTCGCTCGCGGAGCCGTCTTCCCGACGTTTGATTGGAGGCGCCGGGGCCGCAGGCGTTCTCCTCGTGTGCGGCTTTCTCGCGCGTGGCAGCGTCTTGAGCGGCTATCCGCTCTATCCATCATCCTTTTTTGGTCTCGACGTCGACTGGCGCGTCCCTCTGGCGCAGGTCGAGGCCGATCGCGTGTTCATCAAGACCTGGTCCCAGCTCCAGCCTACCTACGATCTCGCCCTTGTGGCTGGCCAGGAGTGGGTTCGGGGCTGGCTCAACTCGCTCATCCTCACTCAGAAGCTCACCATCATCCTGCCGCTCGTGCTCATCATCGTCATCGGACAGAGCTACATATGGGGTCGGCAGGAATTTTCCGCAGAGTCGCCCGAAAACCCCTCCCGACCCCGTTTCCGTTATGCCGGCGCCTGGGCGCTGCCGATCCTGTGTGGCGCATCGCTGTTCGCGCTCGTTGTGTGGTTCACACAGGCACCCGCCGCCCGGTTTGCGTCGATCTACTTCTGGATACCGCTCGCCGCGACGATCGTGTCCGTTGTACAGCGGGACGGCCGCGACTCGAGTAAGACACGCCTCGTGGGTGGGAGTCTTGGGGCTGCGGCCCTGGCCGTTTTCGCTACGGTGATGTTGTTCCGGTACTCCGGCGTGGAGACGCCGCACCATGCGGGCGTTCTCGCAGTCGTTGCGTTTGGCACCGTCTGGGCCGTCGCTTTCTTGTCGGCTCACACAAATCCGAAAGCCCTGTTCGGCTTGTGTGTCGTGCTTGGCCTTTCTCAAATTGGCGAACGCGTCGCCGCTCACGCGTTGAGAGGCCGCATAGATGACATTGGCGCCATGGCGTGGTACAACGTTCGGTCGCTTCCGCGCGAGCCGGTGTTCGAGCACATGGTGCGTCAGACGCAATCGGGTCTGACCGTTTACGTCAGCAGGTCGTCGAGCTTTCGCACGCCGATTCCAAACACGCGATACTTCAATCCGTATCTCGAGCTTCGGGTGCCGAACGACCTGCGCAGCGGGTTCCGTAACCGAGCCGATGCTTCCATGAGTTACGGCTACACCGTCGACTACGTGATTCAACCAAACGCTGGAGCGGAAATCGTGATTCCGGCCGGCGAGTGACAGGAGACCGATGCGAATACTTGTGACGGGTGGTGCAGGCTACATCGGCAGCGTGATGACGGATGTGCTTGTCGAGCGTGGCCACGATGTGACGGTGTTCGATAACCTTACGCGGGGATATCGCGATGCGGTCTCGGCGAGCGCGACGTTCGTCGAAGGGGACCTGAGCGACACGCCGGCTATCAGTGCGACGCTCAAGCGACAGCAGATCGAGGCCGTCATCCACATGGCGGGTGCGGCCCTGGTTGGCGAATCGATGGAGCAGCCGGGCGCGTATTACCGCACAAATTTCGTGGCGGGCCTGAGTCTGCTCGAAGCGATGCGAGACAACGGCGTGAAGCCGTTCGTGTTTTCGTCGACGTGCGCCGTTTACGGCGTTCCCGAGAAAACGCCGCTCGAGGAGGGGATGCCCACGCGGCCGATTAACCCTTATGGCGAGTCGAAGCTCGCGTTTGAGCGCGCGCTCGCCTGGTTCTCGCTGGCGCACGGGCTCAGGGTGACGTCATTGCGTTATTTCAATGCGGCGGGTGCGAGCAAACGGTCGGGCGAACGGCACGAGCCGGAAACGCACCTGATTCCGCTCGTCCTCCGGGCCGCGGCCGGCATGAGCCCGCACGTCACGATCTTCGGCGATGACTATCCGACGCGCGATGGCACCTGCGTTCGCGACTACATTCACGTCCTCGACCTTGCGGACGCGCATCTGCTCGCCCTTCAGCGCCAGGACCCGCGCATGGAAATCTACAACCTCGGCTGTGGCGGCGATGGCCACACCATTCGCGAAGTGATTGACAGCGCTTCGAACGTCACCGGCAAGAAAATTCCAACAGTCATTGGGCCGCGGCGATCCGGCGATCCGCCAGTGCTGGTGGCCTCTTCAGACAAAGCCCGCCGGGAGCTCGGTTGGAAGCCGAGGCGCGACCGCCTGGAGATGATCGTGGACTCGGCGTGGCGATGGATGCAGACGAGGGCGAAGGGCTGATGGCTGAGGACGGGAGCACAGGGGATGTGACGTCTTCTGCCCTCTGCCCTCTGCCCTCCGCCCTCTGACATGGTATGAACTAAGCCGTCGTGGCTTGTTTCGATCCTTTTCCAGCGGGAGCTTTTGCGGGCGCTTTCTTGCGACTGGCGACCGTTTGCGCGCCGAATTTTTTGGTGAACCGCTCGACTCGGCCTTCGGTGTCGATCAGCTTCTGCCGTCCCGTAAAGAACGGATGGCAGTTCGAGCAGATCTCCAAGTGCAGCTCCTTCTTGGTCGACCTCGTCTTCCAGGTCGCGCCGCAGGCGCACCGTGCCTCTACGTCGTGGTATTTCGGATGAATGCCTTCCTTCACGACAAAACCCCCTTCAAGGAAACCCTGATTATATCAGGCTTTCCGGCGGCTACCGGCTACGAGCTACCGGCCGGGGCGACCAGCTGTTAAGGGATCACATGGGTCCGGTCCCAGCGATGGGCGCGCAGGGCGTCGACCAGACGCGCGGGCAGCGGTTCGCCATCGCTGGCCGCGAGATTACGTTCGACGTGCCGGGTTCGGCGCATGCCGGGAATCACCGTTCCCACGTCGGGATTTGCGAGGATGAAGCGCAGGGCCAACTCGGGCAGGTCCATGCCGGATGGCACCAGCACGCCGAGCCGGTCCACGCGCTCGAGCGTATCCGACAGATTCGCAGGTGTGAAATAGACGTTCCGCCAATCGCCTTCGGGCCAGGTGCTGTCGCGCGTCAACGTTCCGGTGAGGCTGCCTTCGTCCAAGGGCACGCGGGCGATAACCGCGACATCGAGCGTGCGGCACAGCGGGAACAACTCATCTTCCGGATTCTGATCGAAGATGTTATAGACCACTTGCACTGAATCGACGAGGCCCGTGCCGAGCGCCTTGACGACGTTCGCCGGCTGCCAGCGGTTGACGCTGATACCGAAGCCGGCAATCAGCTTCTGCCGCTTCAGCTGTTCGGCTGCGCGCTGCCACCCTTCGTCCTCGGCCCATGCGTCGCTCCACACGTGAAGCTGCTGAAGATCGAGACAATCGGTACCGAGATTGGCGAGGCTTTTCTCGGTCATCTCGATGATGTGGTCGGCGGGAAAGACCTCGGCAACCGGCGTTTCCGCGCGTCCGGGCCATTTCCAGTTCTTCGGCGGCACCTTCGTTGCGACGTACAGCTTTTTCCCGGCGTGGCGCTTGAGGGCTTCGCCGAGCAGCGTCTCGCTGCGCCCCATGCCATAGGCGAACGCGGTGTCGAAGAACGTACAGCCGAGCTCGATCGCACGATCCAGCGATCGGCGCGACTCCTCGTCGTCCGAGCCCGTCCAGCCCCCCATGCCCCACATGCCGTAGCCGACCTCGGAGACCTTCCAGTTCAAACGTCCAAAACGTCGATAGCGCATGATTTTGGGATTTTAATGTAGCCCAAGGCAAACGGGCGTGTCCTGGACAGCCCGCTGAGTTCATCGCCGAGTCCACTCCTGCAGTGTCTGCCAGACTTGCGGCAGCCCCGTTCCGTCCATCACAGAAACGGGCAACACGCGCGCCCCGTAATTTCCCCTCAGTGCCGTCTCCGTCTGCATCTGCTCGCGACGCGTGAGCTTGTCCATCTTGGTCGCGATCACGGCAAGCGGCAAATCATGGCCAAGCAGCCATTCGTGAGCCGTGGCATCGTGCCGCAGTCCCGGATGCCTGGCGTCGATGAGGTGGAAGATGCCAGCGAGAGAACGTGCCGGATTTGCCGCACCATCGAAATACTGCCGCACTAGCGTATCGAACGCCTCCGCCGACGCGGCGCCTCCTCGCGCGAACCCGTAGCCCGGGAGATCGACCATGTAGAACGCCTTCCTGTCGCGGGTCTGCCCCGCGTCTTCGATCAAATAGTAATTCGCCAGGCGCGTTTTGCCGGGCGCTGCGCTCGTGCGAGCGATCTTCTGTTTGACGAGCGCGTTGATCAGGCTCGACTTGCCGACATTGGAGCGACCGACGAGGGCAACCTCCGGCACGCCGGTCTGTGGAAAGTCGGCAGCCGACGCCGCGGATATTTCGAGATGCGCCGTCATACGTCTGCGGGTTGTAGCGGGCGTGTGTCCCTGTCGCGCATCAGGCGCGGCGCGCTGGCGGCGATAGACAGCCAGGCCTTGGCCATCAGCCACGCGCGACGGGGATTCCGGACCGCAGTGCGGGGTATGTCGATCGCCCCGTAGCGCATCATGAACGAAGGAAGCACGCGCGCCGGCGCGTGAAGCAGGTAGGTCGCGAAGAGATTCCTGATTCGAAAATACTCGATCGCATCGGATGCCGGGCCGCTGGGCGGGTCGACATGGTCGATGCCCGCTGCGGGTACCGTCACGACGCGCTGCCCTGACTTGAGCACGCGGATGCACAACTCCAGATCTTCCTGGTAGAGAAAGAAGTCTTCGCGAAACCCCTTCAACGATTTCAGGAGCGATGCGCGAGCAAGAATCGAGGCACCGGGGACGTACATGACATCGAACGGCGCCGGACCCTGTCCGGCCGCACGTTCGGTGATGATCCTCAGACTGAACACAGCGTCGAGTGCGAATCGTCCACCAGCCGAGCGGACGGCTCCCGACGACTGGTCGTACATGACGGGCGCCACGAGGCCGGCGTCAGGATGACGCTCGATGTAATCCATCATCGAGCTCAGGCATCCCGGCCGCAGCGACACGTCGTCTTCGCTCAAATAGACGTATTGGCCAGACGCGGCAGCGATGCCGACGTTCATGCCGCAGGAAAATCCGAGATCGCTCTCGTTTCCAATGAAGCGCACCCGCGGGAACCCCGACACGACCCGCGCAATCTCATCGCTCTTCTGGCTCTTGTTATCGACGACGAGGATGTCCAGACGGGGATACGACTGCTGCGCGACCGACTCGATCGCGCGTCGCAAAGGATCAGGTCTGGAGTAGCTGAGAATGACGACAGAAACAAGCGGCACCATCACGCGTTCATCGCCTCATCGCAACGTCCGGTTGGCGCTGGAGAAGGGCAGCCTTCCCGGACTGCTCCCGATGACTCGAGGGAATTGTCGGCGTAGGACCAGTCGTCGTTAATCGGAAAGTCGCCGGTGGGATTCACGAGCACGATCGCGAGCGCCCATGCCGCCGTGAGAACGACACGCGCGCTGCGATCGGAAAGGGTCAATCCTAATGGGTGATGGTGTCGTCCGCTTCGACTTCCACTTCAGGAGCCGCGACCTCGGCAGAAAGCCTCGCCGGCATCGGCCCCGAGACGGCAATCTTGAGGACCTCGTCCATCGTGCTCACAAGATACATGTTAAGCGAATCGAGGACGTTCTTCGGAATGTCCGCGAGATCCTTTTCGTTGTCCTTTGGCACGATGATGTTCTTGATGCCGGCGCGGTGGGCGGCAAGCACCTTTTCTTTCACGCCGCCGATTGGCAGAACCTTGCCTCGCAGCGTGATTTCGCCGGTCATCGCGACGTCGGTGCGGGTCGGCACCCTCGCGAGCGCCGAGACCAGCGCGGTGGCCAGCGTGATGCCCGCAGATGGCCCGTCTTTCGGAATTGCCCCCTCGGGCACGTGGATGTGCACGTCGGTCTTCTTGTTGAAATCCTTCGCGATGCCGAACTCGTCGGCTTTCGACCGCACCCAGCTCATAGCCGCCTGCGCCGATTCCTGCATGACGTCGCCGAGCTTGCCTGTGAGCGTCAAGTGGCCGCGTCCGGGCATGAGCGTCGCTTCCGTCACGAGAATCTCGCCGCCAACTTCCGTCCAGGCGAGCCCGGTGGCCACGCCGATTTCTTCCTTCTCTTCGGCAAGCGTCGGGCGGAACCGCGGCACGCCCAGATATTCGGTGACTTTTTCGGGCGTGACGTTTTCCTGGAACGTCTTGCCCTCGACGACGACCTTGCGCGCCACCTTGCGGCAAATCGAACTCAGCTCGCGCTCGAGGTTGCGGACGCCCGCCTCGCGCGTGTAGCGCTGAATGATGGTCTGAATCGCCTCGTCCGTGAATGCAATGTTCTTGATATCGAGGCCGCTGCCTTCAATCGACTTCGGCGCCAGGAAGCGCTTGGCGATTTCCGTCTTCTCCTGCTCGGTGTAGCCGGCGAGCTGGAGCACTTCCATACGATCGCGGAGCGCCTGCGGAATCGTGTGCAGCACGTTCGCCGTGCAGATGAACATGACCGACGACAGGTCGTACTCGACGTCGAGGTAGTGATCCAGGAACGTGTGGTTCTGCTCCGGATCGAGCACTTCGAGCAGCGCCGCCGACGGGTCGCCGCGGAAGTCCATCGACATCTTGTCGACTTCGTCGAGCAGGAAGACCGGGTTCATCGTGCCGGCCTTCTTCATCATCTGGATGACCTGGCCGGGGAACGCGCCGATGTAGGTGCGCCGGTGACCCCGGATCTCAGCCTCGTCACGCACGCCGCCAAGCGACAGGCGGACGAACTTGCGGTTCATCGCCCGTGCAATCGACTTGGCGAGCGAGGTCTTGCCGACTCCAGGAGGTCCGGACAGCGTCAGAATGGTAGCCTTCGGCTTCTTCACGAGCGCGCGAACGGCGAGAAACTCGAGGATGCGGTCCTTGATCTTCTCGAGGCCGTAGTGATCGGCGTGCAAAATCTCTTCCGCGCGCTTCAGGTCACGGCTTTCGCGCGACTTCTTGTGCCACGGTACCGCAATCAGCCAGTCGAGGTAGTTGCGTGAGACAGTCGCTTCGGCCGACATCGGGGGCATGGCTTCCAGGCGCTTGAGCTCCTGGATGGCCTTCTCCTCGACATCCTTCGGCATCTTGGACTGCTCGATCTTCTTCTTCAAATCGTCGATCTCGTTGCCCTTGTCGTCCTTGCGGCCCAGCTCTTTCTGGATCGCCTTCATCTTCTCGTTGAGGTAGTACTCCTTCTGCGCCTTTTCCATCTGCTTCTTGACGCGAGACTGGATGCGGCGATCGACCTGGAGCTTGTCGACCTCGATTTCGAGAATGCCGGCGATGCGATTGAGACGCTCGATCGGCGAGACGATCTCGAGCAGGTTCTGCTTTTCGTCGACGCCCACCAGCAGGTGTGCGGCGATAGTGTCGGCCAGACGGCCCGGGTCATCGACCCGGACGGCGGCAATCATGGCGTCGTAGTGCAGGTTGTTCGAGAGCTTGACGTACTGCTCGAACAGCGACACGACACGCGTCATCGTCTCTTCGATGTCGGCTGGCATTTCCTTCTGGCGCGGCAGCACCTTGACGACGACGCGGAAGAACCCCTTGTCCTCTTTCCATTCGACGGCGCGTGCGCGCTCGACGCCCTCGACGAGTACCTTGATGTTGCCGTCGGGCAGCTTCAGGCTCTGCACCACATTTGCCACGCAACCCATGGTGTAGATGTCGTCTGGTCTCGGGTCGTCGGTCGACGCGTCATGTTGCGCCGCCAGAAAGATGCGCTTGTCTTTGCCGAGCGCGTGCTCGAGCGCACGCGTCGAGGAAGGCCTTCCGATGACGAACGGCATCATCATGTGCGGGAAGACGACGACGTCGCGCAATGGAACGATGGGTAGGGTCTCGTAAACTTCCAAATGGGGCTCCTGTAACGTGAGATCGGGAGATCTAGGGATCTATTGATCGGCAGATCGAAAGATCTCTAGATCCCTGAGATCTAAAGATTTATCCGGCCTTTTCAACCAGAGTAATCGGCTTGTCCTTCGCCTCGACGACCTCACGCGTGATGACGCACTCGCGCACCTTCTTCTGGTTGGGCAGCGAATACATCAGATCGAGCATTAGATCTTCGATGATCATACGGAGGCCGCGAGCGCCAATCTTGCGCTCGAGCGCCGATTCCGCGATCGCTTCGAGCGCGTCGTCCGCGAAGCGCAGCTTCACGTTCTGGTACTCGAACAACTTCTGATATTGACGCGTGATCGCATTGCGGGGTTGCGTCAGGATCTGGACCAGCGCCGCCTTGTCGAGCTCGTGCAGCGTGCCGACGACCGGCAGGCGGCCGACGAACTCGGGGATGAGGCCGTACTTGATGAGGTCCTGCGGCTCGACCTTCTCGAGCGTGGAGCCGAGATCGCGGTTCCGATGCGATTTGACGTCGGCCTTGAAGCCCAGCGTCTTTTTGCCGGCACGGCGTTCGATGATCTTTTCGAGACCTACGAACGCGCCACCGCAGATGAAGAGGATATTGGTGGTGTCGATCTGGAAAAATTCCTGGTGGGGATGCTTACGTCCGCCCTGGGGCGGGACGTTGGCCACAGTGCCTTCCAGAATCTTGAGGAGTGCCTGCTGGACGCCTTCGCCGGAAACGTCACGAGTGATGGACGGGTTCTCGTCCTTCCGGCAGATTTTGTCGACTTCGTCGATATAGATGATGCCCTGCTGGCATTTCTCGATATCGCCGCCTGCCGCCTGCAGCAGCTTGAGGATGATGTTCTCGACGTCTTCGCCGACGTAACCCGCCTCGGTCAGCGTTGTGGCATCGACGATCGTGAACGGGACCGAGAGCAGCTTGGCGAGCGTCTGCGCGAGCAGCGTCTTGCCGGTGCCCGTCGGACCGATCAGCATGATGTTCGACTTGGTCAACTCGACGTCGTTGCGGCTGCGCGGCTGCTTTTGTATTTCTATGCGCTTGTAGTGGTTGTAGACCGCAACGGCCAGCTTCTTCTTCGTCGTTTCCTGGCCAACCACGTACTCGTCCAGGAACTTCTTGATTTCCTGGGGCACGGGCAGGGACGAGCGGACACTCCGGTTGTCGAACCGGTTGTCGTCGGCAATGATGTCGTTGCAGACCTCCACGCATTCATCGCAGATGAAGACGGTGGGGCCGGCAATGAGTTTGCGGACGTCGTTCTGATCCTTGTTACAGAACGAGCACCGCAAGACCTCGTTTTCGCCTTTTGCTTTGACCATATATGGGGGATTACGCCCGTTTCCGGATCACATCATCAATGATACCGTATTCCTTGCCCTGATCGGCATTCATGATGTAGTCCCGTTCGGTGTCCTCCTGAATCCGCTTGACCACTTGCCCCGTATGGTTGACTAAAATCTCGTTTAAGCGCTCCCTCATCCTCAAGATCTCTCGCGCAGCGATGTCTATATCGGTCGCTTGACCTCCCAAACCCGACATGAGCGGCTGGTGGATGACTATTCGCGAGTTCGGGAGCGAGAATCGCTTACCTTTCGCCCCCGCCGAAAGCAACACCGCGGCCATCGACGCGGCCTGCCCGATGCACAGAGTCTGCACGTCGGGCTTGACGAACTGCATCGTGTCGTAGATGGCCAGACCCGCGGTGATCGACCCGCCGGGGCTGTTGATGTACAGAAGGATGTCCTTGTCGGGATCTTCCGCTTCGAGAAACAACATCTGCGCGATCACCAGGTTCGCAACCGTATCGTCAATCGGCGTGCCGATGAAGATGATGCTGTCTTTGAGGAGGCGTGAAAAGATGTCGTAGGCCCGCTCCCCGCGGTTGGTTTGTTCCACGACCATCGGAACGAGTTGCATGCGCGACTCTGACATAAGAGGAGCACTCCGCCTTTAAGAAGATATCGGCCGGGTAAGGCCTGGTCTACATCCCTCGACTATCGCTCGGGATGCAAGATCCGGCCTACTCGCGTTCAACTTGAGCTTGAGAGAGAACGTAATCAATTGTTTTTTCCCGGCGCAGCCCGGCTGCAAGGCGCGACAGCGCGCCTTCTTTTTCGAGCCGCGCCCGGAGCGCTGCCGGCGTCAGCCCGGTGCGCTCCGCGTGCTGCGCCACGTCTTTGTCGATCTCTTCGTCCGACACCGTCACGTTCTCGCGCCGCGAGATTTCGTCGAGTACGAGCGCGCTCTTCACAGACTCGCGGCTCGCATCGCGCTGACTGTCGCGAAACTGATCCCAGTCGATGTTTGCGCGCCGCGGATCGATGTTCTGATCCATCAGTCGTCGTGCGAACTCTTCGGTGCGCCGATCGAGCTCCCGTTCCACCAGCGACCCGGGGATATCGACGTCCACCCGCGCGGCGAGCTGCTTGAGCAAATCGCCACGCAGATTCCTGTCGGCTTCCTGTTCCGCTTCGCGCTGCAGATCCTGTTCGATGCGGGTGCGCAGCGCCGCGAGCGTGTCGAACTCGCCAACGTCCTTCGCGAACTCGTCGTCGAGCGCCGGCAGTACACGCTTGCGGATGTCTTTCACCTTGACGGCGTAATCCACGCTCGTGCCGGCCATTTCTTTGACGGCGTAATCCTCGGGGTAGTGGATGGTGAAGCGCTTGTCCGCTCCCGGCTCGAGGTCTTTCAGGTGGTCGTCGAATCCGGGCGGGTTCGCCTTCGCGCCAATCTCGACGACGACGTCGTGATGATGGTCCGCCTTCGCTCCTTCCGCTGATGGCGTGCTGTCGACGTCGAGCGTGACCGTATCGCCGTCTCCGATGCCGCGGCCTTCGACGGGCTCGAACCGGGCCGCCCGGTTTTGCAGTTGCGTAAGGGTGCGTTCGACGGAGTTCTCTTCCAGCGTCACCGCGGGGCGCCGCAAGGAGATCGTGTTTAGCGACCCTGGCTCGATGGGTGGGAGGGTTTCGAACGTGGCCGTAAACACGAGCGGCTGCCCCTCGTCGAGCGACACATCTTTGACGTCGGGCGTATCGACCGGCTCGAGACCCCGCTCGCGTAATACTTCGTCAATCGCGCGCGGAATCAAATCGTGCGCGACGTCATGGAGAATCTGCTCGCGGAAGCGTTTCTTGATGAGCGTCGGCGGGACTTTTCCCTGCCGAAATCCGGGAATGCGCGCTTGACGGCTGTAGCTGCGGGCAACGATGTCGATTTGGGCATCGACGATATCGCTGGGAATTTCGACGGCGACACTTTTTCTGGTTTCACTGAGATCGGCGAATTCGGTTTTCACTATTGCAGTATACCTGTGTATTTTTGCGGAATTAATGACCCAAACGTCCGTCACAGATGGTGAGGTTCACCATCGGGCGGCGCGTAAGTGCGGCGTCCACCTTCGCTGCTGCACTATGGTGGACAACCTTCGCGCGGGAGGGTGGCTCGCCCACCGAAACTCGCTCTCGTGTTAGGCGAGCGAAGGTTGGTGCGAAAGGGGGGAGTTGAACCCCCATAGCCTTTCGGCTACCGGATCCTAAGTCCGGCGCGTCTGCCAGTTCCGCCACTCTCGCAACAAGGCCCTTATCTTACTACCGGTTACCACGATTCCACCAACGCCACACGCCACGAGAGGACTCTGCGCTTCGCGAGGGCAGCGGTCGATAAGAAGGCTGGTGCCGACTGGCGTCGTGTATCGATGGTGAAACGACGATCGGCAATTCTGTCCTATAAAGTTACTCCTTGTCATTCAAAGTGTATCCCTTTCGATTATCGGAAGGGCGGCTCTTGTGACTGACGAGGCGGAGCTGTGTCACTGCCTCCTTTTCCCACGATCGTTGAGTTAATAGGTGGGTCGGCACCCGCCGAGCGCGCGAGAAACGGGTTTCGCCACGCGACCGCCAACGGCGATGCCGTCATGATCATCGCCGAAGCCGGCCTCGATGTGCCGGCGGTGGCTCGTGCCGTCCACGAAAACAGCCCGAGATTCGATGGTCCCTTCATCGTGATCGATTGTGCGCTGCCCGACACCGCGAGGCTCGAGCAGCAGGTGTTCAGCCGGACGGCTTCCGGAGGGACGCTGGCGCTCGTCAACCTGCACGAACTACCTGCACCCCTTCAGGCTCGCCTTGTGCGCGTCCTTCGCGACGGCCAGAAAACCGAGGCATCGGACGATGGCGCGTCTTTCGACGTTCGTATCATCGCCAGCGTGAGCGGGCAACCAGATGACGCCATCCAGGAAGGCACGCTCCGGCGCGATCTCTGTGCGCGCTTCAATCTCAGGCTCGAGCTGCCGCCGCTCCGACAGCGCGCCTCCGACATCCCGATGTTGATTGGATGTCTGGTGGGCGATGCCGCCGCCGCCGCGCGTGTTCCGGTGCCCACGTTTTCGCGCGAGGCGCTGATGCTGCTCGCCGCGCTGCCATGGCGCCGGAACTTTCACGAGCTGCGCGAAGTGCTCGAGGTGCTCGTGCGAGCTGTAGTCGGCAGCGCTGTCCGACTCGAGGACGTGCTCGATCACGTCGCGCTCGAGCCG
Organism: Vicinamibacterales bacterium; assembly: GCA_963761975.1. GTDB lineage: Bacteria > Acidobacteriota > Vicinamibacteria > Vicinamibacterales > JAMQPK01 > JAMQPK01. The sequence goes on along the minus strand of CAVXIR010000004.1, from coordinate 1,032,108 downwards.
GTTGTGTGGAGCCAGGGAAGCGCGACCAATCTGCGCGACGCGCGTCTCAGCTTCGAACGCCATTTCATTGCGAAGGTGCTGAACCGCCATCGCGGTCGCATGGACGATGCCGCCCGTTCGCTCGGCATGCAGAGAACCAATCTTTACCGGAAAGTTCGCCAGCTCGGCATCGGCCTCCCCAGGACGACGAAGCCATGAACACACGCAGGGTGAAGTCCGTCGCGTTAATCGCCATCTGCATGGTGGGGCTCTGGCAGGCGCCGTCGGCACAAGCGCAGATCATCGCGCCGCGTGAGGCCGCACAGATTGAATTCGGACCCACGTCGATCTATCCGAGCGTGCGCCTCGTCGATGCCGGCACGGACCGGAACGTCTTCAACGACACGGTCAACCCGAAAGATGACTACACGTTCACGATCGCGTCGAGAGCGCTCTCTGTGACGAGGCTCGGCCTCAACGAGTTGATGTTCGCGGCCGGCAGCGATTACGTCTGGTTCAAAGAGCACACATCAGAGCGTGCGGCCAACGCCTCGTATTCGCTCCGCTTCAACCTGTCGGCTAACCGTTTCAAGCCGTTCGTCGGGGCCGAGCGCGTGCGCACGCGGACGCGCCCCAGCGTGGAAATCGACACGCGGGCACAGCGGCTCGACCACACAGTGCTGGCCGGAACGAATTTCAACGTGTCGGAGCGAACGGCAATTGCGGCTACGGTGCGATACGGCGATTCCCTATACGACGACGGCGCGCGGTTTCGCGGCGTGGCGCTGGACGATGCGCTGAGCCGCACGTCGTGGACCTATTCGGGCGGCGTCCGGTACGCGATTACGCCGCTCACCACGCTGGCTGTGAACGGGAACTACACAAAGGACACGTTTCCGAATTCGCGCTTGCGGGACGCCAAATTCTACAGCGTGACGCCGATCGTCGAGTTCTCTCCGGAGGCCGCCATTCGCGGCACGTTCTCTGCCGGATACCAATTTTTTGCTCCCGAAGATCCCGAGCTCTTCGACAGCAGAGGGATGATATTCGAAGGCCTCCTCAACTGGTCGATCCTGGGCCGCACCACGTTTGACGTCAGCGCCCGCCGAAACATAAATTATTCGTACCAAGACACCGAGCCGATGTATCTGCAAACGGGCGCTCGCCTGATGGTGACGCAGCGCCTGTTTGGACCGTTCGGCCTGCAGGCGTCTGCCGAGCGGCAGCACCTGACTTACCGGTGGCAGCGTGGCGTTCCCCCAGCGCCTGGGTCCCAGACCCGAGAGGATACGGCCGATATCTTCAGCGCCGGTGTGCTCGTCGATCTGGGGCGCGGCTTCACGGTTTTTGTCGGCGCAGAGAAAGCGCAACGCCGCTCTGTTGAGGACCTCAGGCTGAATTTCAATCGGACGCGTCTGATTAGCAACTTTACGGTGGGGCAATGAGGGTTCTATGGCGCTTCTGGTGATCGCGTTACTCCTGGTGGTTCCCGGGGCCCGCCTGTCTGCGCAGACAACGCCCGCGCCGGCCGCACCAGTACCGGCCGCACCAGCACCGGCACAGACATCGCAACCGCCGGCCAGCAGCGACTATATCGTCGGCCCCCAGGATGAGCTCAACATCATCGTCTACGGCGAGCCCGCACCGCTGACGGGGCGGTTTCGCGTCGACAACGACGGCACGTTTCCATATCAGTATCTGAATCGCGTGAAGGCCGAAGGGCTCACCGTCGCTGCCATCGAAGAAACGCTCGAGAAAGCGCTCGGCGACGGATATCTTCGGAATCCGCAGGTCTCGGTCGAAGTTGCGGTCTACCGCAGCCAGAACGTCTACGTGCAGGGACAGGTGCGGTCTCCGGGCAAATATTCACTTCAATCGAGCGCGAGCCTGATGGACGCGATCTTCCTCGCCGGCTCGACGTTGCCCGAAGCAGGCAACTGGGTCGAGATCTATCACCAGGCAGGACTGGCCGGGCCGGCAACGTCGCAGGTGGGTACGAAGGCGCCAGACATTCGCATTCGCCTGAGCGACGTTCAGAGCGGCAAGGCGCAGACCGTGCGCATCAAGGATGGGGACACGATTTTCGTGCCCAAAGCCGAGCGCATCTACGTGACCGGCGAAGTGCGCACGCCGGGCGCTTACCCCTACGACGACGACATGACGATCTTCACGGCGATTTCGCTCGCCGGGGGGGTCACGGCAAAAGGCTCGAACACGCGCATCACGATCACACGGCTGGTCAACGGCCGCCGGCAGGAGATCGACGCGAAACAGGAAGATACGCTCAAGCCCGGAGACCAGGTCACCGTCAAGCCGCGCCGCCTGTGAGAATCGTCTTCCTCAACCCGAGCGGCGAACTCGGGGGAGCGGAGACCGCACTCGTCGAGCTCTTCGCTGCCGTCCGCGATGCACGCCCTACGTGGAAGCTCAGTCTCATCGCCGCGGCTCCCGGGCCGCTGCTCGATCGCGCCGCTCGTCTCGGGATTCCCGGTAGATCCTTGGATTTTCCCCCTGCGCTCGCGCGTCTCGGCGAATGGGGCCGACGTGGCTCGATCGTCAACCGGATTCTCCTCGGCGTTGCCGGCGCTCGTGCGGCGTTGCCGGCGCTGTCCTACGCGTCGCAGCTCAGGCGCGAGCTCGCGAATCTCGATCCCAACATCGTCCATACCAACGGATTGAAGATGCATCTACTCGGGGCACGATGCCGCCCCAATGGATCGAAGGTGGTGTGGCATCTCCACGATTATCCAGACGTGCGGCCGGTCACTGCCGCGCTGCTGCGGATGAACGCTGGCCGGTGTTCCGCGATTGTCGCGAACTCCTCGAGCGTGGCGGATCGCGCCCGTCGGATGCTGACGGCGGCATCGACGGTGCAGGCGATTTACAATGCCGTCGATCTCGATCGGTTTCATCCGAACGGACCGTCGCTGGATCTCGATGCATTGGCCGCGATGCCGCCGTTGGCGTGCGGTGGGATTCGCATCGGCCTGGTCGGCACGTTTGCCAAGTGGAAGGGGCACGACGTGTTCTTGCGAGCGCTCGCCCGGCTGCGCTCGGAGGTTCCCGTACGTGGCTACGTGATTGGGGACTCGATTTATCAGACCGATGCGAGCCAGTATTCGGTTTCATCCCTTCGCGAGATGGCCTCGAGCATCGGTCTCAATGGCAACGTCGGATTTACGGGACATATCGCCGATGTGCCTGCCGCGTTGCGCTCACTCGACATCATCGTGCACGCCAGCGTAGAACCGGAGCCCTTCGGGCTCGTCATCGCCGAGGCAATGGCGTGCGGACGGCCGGTCATCGTCAGCCGCGCCGGCGGCGCCGCCGAAATTGCGCAAGCCGGTGCGGTATTCCATACGCCTGGCAATGCAGGCGAGCTGGCCGAGCGCATGGCGCAGCTGGTCAACGAGCCGAAGCTTCGCGGCACGTTGTCCAAGGCCGGGCGCGCCGCGGCAGAGCAGCTATTCAGCCGCAAGCGCCTTGCCGACGCGCTCATCCCACTGTACGAATCTGTCCGGTCCCACGGATGATCCTTACCGCCTCTGCGACCTTTGCGTTAGGGAAGAGCCACTCCCGATAGGAAAGGCACCCAGTGAAAGTTCTGCATGTACACAGCGGCAACCTCTATGGTGGCGTCGAGACGTTTCTGCGCACTCTCGCGCGATCGCGCCGGTTTACGCCCGACATGGAGATGTCGGTCGCGCTGTGCTTCGACGGACGCATTGCAGGCGAACTGCGCGCAACGGGAATGAAGCCGGCGATGCTCGGCGAGGTGCGCTTGCGACGGCCCGACAGGGTACGACGTGCGCGTCATGCGCTCCGATCCTTACTGGCGGCGCACTCGTTCGACGTCGTTGTCTGCCATCAGGCGTGGCCTTACGCGATTTTCGGATCGGTTGTGAAAAGTGCGGGTATTCCGCTGTTGTCGTGGGTACACATGCCGCAGATCGGCAGTCACTGGCTGGATCGTCTGGCAGCGCGCATCGACCCGGACTGCTACATCTGCAACAGCCGGTTCACGGCATCGCAGATCCTACCCACGCGCGCGCGCGTCGAAGTTATCTATTATCCGGTTGCATCCGCCTCCGCGCCCACGTTGCCCATCGCTACGGCGGACAAGCCCAACGCACCTATCGTCATCATCCAAGTGTCTCGTATGGAAGCCTGGAAAGGTCAGCGCGTGCTGCTCGAGGCGCTGGCGCGGCTTCGTGATGAGCCGGCGTGGGAATGCTGGCAGGTGGGAGGCGCACAGCGGCCCGCCGAGGCTCGCTATATGGACACGCTGAAGGCCGATGCGGAGCGGCTCGGGTTACGCGATCGCGTTCGTTTTCTCGGCCAGCGATCCGATGTGCCGGAGTTGCTCGCCGCGTCGCACATCTTCTGTCAGCCCAACCTCGAGCCAGAAGCATTTGGCATCAGCTTCGTCGAGGCGTTGCATGCACGGCTGCCTGTCGTGACCTCCTCCATGGGCGGGGCAGTCGAGGTCATCGACGACACGTGCGGTGTGCTGGTGCCGCCCAACGATCCGGCATCGCTGGCCGTGGCGCTCTCGAGGCTGCTCCGAAATCGAGCCGAGCGCGAGGGCCTCGGTCGCGGCGGCCCACCGAGGGCGAACGCGCTCTGCGATCCCGAAACGCAGATGATTGCCCTGAGGTGCGTCCTCGATTCGGTCGCCTCTCATCGCGTGGTCGCGCACTAATGGTGATTCCCGTCATCGCACGCGAGCCGTTGTCTGAAACCGAGCCCGAGTACCGTGAGCTCGAGAAATACGAATCCGGATCGGCGGACGAAGATGCGCGCCGGATTCCGGGGCCGCACGGAGAACCCTGGCTCAACGTCCTTGACCAGTGCGAGCCGGCTTCGCCGCCAGCTGTCGAGTTTGCATTGGCGCATCCGGCAATTCGGCCGCTCATCAGGGGCCATGCGATCGATCTTGGCGCCGGCACCTGCTGGCTCACCGCGAGGCTGTCGACGCTCTTTGACGTCGAGGAGATCGTCGCTCTGGACATGTCGGAGCGATTTCTCACCGAAGTGGGCAGCCGCGTGATTCAGAAGCGCGGGGGCCGGCCGGAAAAAGTGCGCTTTGCCGTCGGGTCGTTCAACAAGATTCCGTTCCCGGCCGGTTCGTTCGATTGCGCCTTTCTCGTCGCGGCGATTCATCACTCCCTCAGTCCCCTCAAGACGCTGATCGATGCGCGGCGCGTCCTCGCGGGCGATGGGACGCTCATTCTGGTGGAAAGTCCGAGCTCGGTCTCCCGGGTGCGCGCGAACCGCCGGCGGGCGATTGACATCAGCAAATCGTCGGGCGCGACCGAGATTTGCTACACCGCGGGCGAGCTCGACTACCTGCTTCGTCATGCGGGGTTCGAGCGGATTTCGTTCTATCCCATCGACGTGCTGACGCGCGGCGTCGTGCGGCGTGGGTTGCGCCGGCTGCTTCGGGCCGCCCGACTGGAGAACTTCGTCAAACCGCCCGTCTACGTGATCGTGGCGCAATGATGCGACTGGCCGTGTTGAGCTCGGGACTTCCCGCGGTGCGGCAGAAACGCGGCGGCATCGAGCGTATCGCCCACATGCTTGCACAGGGCCTGGCCGAGCGTGGCCATCACGTCGTGGTGTTCTCACACGATGAGAAGCCGGCCGGCGCCGCGTATGAGGTGCGGGCGCTTCCGTGGAAGTCGTTCGTCAATACCTGGCTGGGGAGGCGCCTCACGTTCGGATATCTCGGGAACATCCTCGCGCTGTTGCCCGATGTCAGCGAATTCGATGCGGTCATCGCTCACGGCGACAGCCTGCTGCTTCCCCTCAAACGCAAGCCTGTCCTGAGAGTCATGCATGGAAGCGCGTTGCAGGAGGCGCTGCACGCGTCTTCGCCCGGGCGCGCCGTGCTGCAGATCGGTGTGTACGTTCAGGAGCTGCTGACGGCGCTCATCGAGCAGGGGACTGTCGCCGTCAGCGAAAATGCGCGACGCCACAATCCGTTCGTCCATCACGTCATTGCGAATGGTGTCGATACGCGCGTGTTTCGGCCGTTCTCCGGCGCCAAAACCGCCGGGCCGTCGATCCTCTTCGTCGGGGCCGTTGACGGACGCAAGCAGGGCGGGTTTCTGCTCGACGTGTTCACACACGTCATTCGGCCTGTGCATCCGGGTGCGGAACTGATGTTCGTGGGATCTCCCGGGCCTCCGCTGCCCGGAGTCAGTTACCACACCGGCATCGACGACCTCGAACTGGCCCAGTTTTACAACCGAGCCTGGGTGTACGCCTCGCCGAGTACATACGAAGGCTTCGGGTTGCCGTACCTCGAAGCGATGGCGTGCGGTACGGCGGTCGTCGCCACACCGAATCCCGGCAGCGCGGAAGTGCTCGCAGACGGCCGTTACGGCCGGCTCGTCGAGCGCGCGCAGTTCGGGACCGCCATGCTCGAGCTGTTGAGCGATGCCGCCGCTCGGCGCGATCTGGAAACGGCAGGCATCGAACGAGCGAAACAGCTGTCGTCCGACGTCATGATCGACCGCTACGAGGCGCTGCTCCGCCGGCTTACTCACGTCGATGCGCACCGAATCGCCACAGCCTAGCCCGCTGATCTTCCCGGTCGCGCTCCGACCGGCGGAATGGGATGCCGAGCCGCAACCCGTCCAGCGCGAACCGTGGGGCTGGCTCGAAGTCTTCGTCCTCATTCAGGTGTTCTGGGGCCTCCTGCTGTTCGCGCCGGGCTCGCAGGCATTCCGCACGTACATCCGCGCGTTCCCGTATCTGTCGAGTTTCGCCGCGCTCATGATCTCGTCGCGCGCGCTCGGGGCAGAAAGCATCGGCCCGGGCGCGCGCTGGATCGTGGCGTCACTCGCCCTCATGGTAGCGTGTCTGATGCATCCAGCGACATGGATGATGTCGGGCATCGCACAAATCGTGTTTCAATTGAGCCTGGCCGCGCCGATTTTCTGGGCGGTGAGAGTGTGGATCACGCCAGAGCGCCTGCAACGTCTCATCTGGCTCGTGTTCTCGGCGCACTTTTTCAGCGCCGGACTTGGGCTGTTGCAGGTGTATTACCCAGACACATTCCTGCCGCCCGAGTTCAGCTCGCTCGGCATGAAACTGAATCCCGAGTTTGTCCACGCGCTGAGCTATATCGGCAGTGACGGCCGGCTCATCGTGCGGCCGCCCGGATTGAGCGACATGCCTGGCGGTGCCGCAATCTCGGGCGTGATTGCGGCACTCCTCGCGTTCGGCTTTGTGACGCGATCGGAAGTGCCGATGAAGACCCGAGCGTATTACCTCGGTGCAGTACTCGTTTCAATCACCGTCGTGTATCTCACGCAGATACGGTCGGTGTTCCTGATGCTCGTCATCTGCATGCAGGCGATTGCGTTTGTCAGCCTCCGCCAGGGGCGCACGCTGCAGGGCAGTTGGCGGGCGATGCTCGCCACTGGCCTCGTCGTCGGGTCGTTTCTGTGGGCGGTCACACTCGGGGGCGACGTCCTTTCCGAGCGCTTTCAAGGCATTCTGAGCGAAGGCCTCGTTCGAAACGTATCAGGAAAACCGCGGTTTTTTCCTGGAGTATACGGTTCGAGAGCTGACGTTCGAGTATCCGTTTGGCGCGGGCCTGGGCCGATGGGGAATGATGTCCGCTTATTTCGGTGAGCCCGGGAACTGGCGGTTCCCATCGCTGCACGCCGAGATTCAACCCACCGGATGGTTGTATGACGGCGGAATCCTGATGTGGGTGTTCTACGGGACGGCGATCGTGCTTGCGATGCGTCACAACTATCGTATTGCCATCATGCGCGACCATCCGCTTCACGAGTTTGCGAGCATGGCTCTGTCCGTCCAGGTCTTAATCACCGGCCTGTGTTTCACCGGACCGGCGTTCAACACGCAGCTCGGGATCCTGTTCTGGTTGATGACGGCTCTCGTCTTTGCCGCACAGCGTACTGCAGCCATCCAGTACGAGATAGACGCCGAGGCCGAAGCGCAGGCCGAAGCCGAGGCGAACGCGGACGTGGACGCCGATCTACACGCTGAGGCCCGGTAAGACATGAGTGATTGTCGTGGCATCCTTAACCTCGGTTGCGGCCGCAGGAAGATCGAGGGCGCGGTCAACGTGGACATCAGCAATCGCGTTGGAGCGGACGTCGTTCACGATCTCTCTGTCCTGCCCTGGCCGCTTCCGTCGAGTGCCTTCCGCGAGGTACACGCGCAGGACGTCATCGAGCATCTGGACGACACACTGCGCGTGATGGAAGAGATTCATCGGGTCTGCTCGAGCGGCGCCCGGGTGCACATCGTGGTGCCGCACTTTTCATCGGGTAATGCCTTCACCGATCCGACCCACCGTCGGCACTTCAGCGCATTCAGTTTCGATTACTTCGATGCCACGCACGCGCTGGGCTTCTACAGCCAGGCGCACTTCAGACGGATACGCGCGCAAATCGTCTTCTATCCAACGCTCGCCAACAAGCTCGTCCACCGTCTTGCCAACGGGCGGCCGCAGGCGTATGAACGACGGTGGGCATGGATGTTTCCGGCGTGGTTCCTGTCGATCGAGCTCGAAGCCGTGAAGTGAGGCACGTGGGCCGCCCGCGGGTGCTGCATCTGGTTCCAGCCCTGTTCGGCACGAGTGGCGTGATTGGAGGCGCAGAGCGGTATGCGCTCGAGCTGGCACGCCACATGGCGGACCTCGTGCCGACGCGCCTCATGACGTTCGGTGCCGAAGCGGGCGAACGTTCGATCGATCAGCTGAGCGTACGCGTCCTCTCCGGCGGCTGGGCGGTACGCGGCCAGGAGGCCAACCGGTGGTCGCCAGCCATGTTTCGCGAAATCCTTGACGCGGATATCGTGCACTGCCACCAGCAGCACGTGCTGATGAGCAGCACAGCCGCGGCTCTGTGCCGTGCAACTGGCCGCCGAGTGTTTGTGACAGATCTCGGTGGCGGCGGCTGGGACATCTCCGCCTACGTGTCCACCGATGGCTGGTTCCACGGGCACCTCCACATCAGCGAATACAGCCGCTACGTATTTGGCCATCAGAACGCGCCAACCGCGCGAGTGATTCTCGGCGGCGTTGACACGGCGAAGTTCTCACCGGCCGAAGGCATCCCGCGAGACGGCGGAGTGCTGTTCGTCGGCCGGCTGCTGCCGCATAAGGGGATCGCCCATCTCATCGAGGCGCTTCCCTCCGGGCTGTCGCTTGATATCGTCGGGCCACCCAACAACAGCACGTATGTGGCGCGGCTGCACGCGCTCGCCAATGGAAAGTCGGTGCGATTCAGGCACGATTGCACCGACGAGATGCTCGTCGATGCCTATCGGCGTGCGCTGTGCGTTGTGCTGCCCAGTCTCTACCTGTACTCCGGAAGGTGAAACGAACGTCCCTGAACTGCTCGGGCAGACGCTGCTCGAAGCCATGGCATGTGGTGCGCCCGTCATCGCCACGAGGGTGGCGAGCCTGCCCGAGATTGTCGAAGACCGTAAGAACGGATTCGTCGTCGAAGCCGACGATTGCGCGGAACTTGCCGAACGGCTGCGATGGCTCGACCAGCACCGAGCCGAGGCAGCGGCATTTGGCGGGAATGGCCGCGAGATTGTGTTGAAGCGCTTCCAATGGCCGCACGTCGTGCAGCGGTGTCTTGATGCCTATTCGGCGCGCAACTGATGGCCATCATTCACTTCGTCACCCCCGAATATCCGCCCGCGATCGGTGGGGTCGGCGACTACACGCGTCAGGTTGCAGAGGCCCTGGCGAAGGCCGGCGACGACGTTCATGTGTGGTGTCCCGCCCTTCGTCACGCACAAAGTGCCCCGGGCATGGCGATGGGCGGAGACGGCGCGCCGCATTCGGCGAGCTCGGTCGCCGTTCATCGCACACTCGGAGCGTTCACCGCGTCCGATCTTCGACGGACCGGCGCCGGATTGGATGCGTTTCCCTCAGGGCGCAGGATTCTGGTTCAGTGGGTGCCGCACGGCTATGGGCGGCGCGCGATGAATCTGCCGTTCTGTCTTTGGCTGAGGCGCCGCGCTGCGGTAGGCGATCGCGTCGAGCTGATGGTGCACGAGCCGTATCTGGAGTTCGCCGGATCCTGGCGACAGGCGGCGGCGGCGGCGGTTCATCGGCTGATGACCATCGTGCTTCTTCGCACAGCTGCGCGTGTGTGGATGTCGATACCCGAGTGGCAGCGGCGGTTGCAACCCTACGCGCTGGGGCGTGCCATGCCATTCACGTGGCTTCCCATCCCGAGCGCGCTGAATCAGCCACCGTACGACGCTGTGGCCGCCCTTCGCTCGAAACTCGGCGGCGAGCGAAAGTGCCTTATCGGCCATGTTGGGACCTACGGTTCGCTCGTGTCCACGCTGCTGGATGCGCTTTTGCCGGACCTTTTCAGCAGCGCGCCTCACGCCCGGTTGGTGTTGATCGGCGCAAACGGTGGAGCGTACGCGTCGGCGTTTCTGACACGCCATCCGGAGCACCGCGACAGGATCATCACGACGGGTTACGTCGAGCCCGCACAAATAGCCACGCATGTCGCGGCCTGCGAGGTGCTGATTCAGCCTTACCCGGACGGCGTCAGCGCTCGTCGCACCACGACGATGGCCGGGTTGTTTCTTGGTGTGCCGGTCGTCACAACGAGCGGTCATCTGACAGAGCCGTTCTGGGAGCGATCACAGGCTGTACGGCTGTCTGCGGTCGGTGACTGGCGCACGTTCAATGCTCATGTGTGCCAGCTTCTTTCGACGCCCGACGAGCGCCGCCGCTTGTCCAGTGAGGCCCGGCGTTACTACGACGAGCACTTCGACGTGCGTCACACGATTTCGGCGTTGAGGTCGGCGGCGTAATGCGCCGTCACCACGAGCTGATCGGCCGGCTGCTGGTGGCGGTGTCGTTGGTCTACCTCTGGACGTTCGTCCCACGCGGGTGGGTGCCGCACGACGAGGGCATGCTCGGCCAGTCGGCGGAGCGCGTGATGCTGGGACACATGCCGCATGTCGATTACGAAGAACCGTACACAGGGGGACTTTCTCTGCTGCACGCGGCGGCGTTCCGCGTGCTGGGCGTCGATCTGCTGCACCTTCGCTGGGTTCTGTTTGCCGGCGCCGCGGTTGGACAGTTCCTGATCTACGCGATTCTCAGAAAGTTTCTCGGATCAATCGCCGCCGCATTTGCGTCCGTGCTCGCGTTGACGTGGAGTTTCCCGAATTACTTTGCGTCACTTCCGTCGTGGTGGGTGTTGCTGTGTGCCATCGCGTGTGTCTGGGCATTCATTCAATATACCGAGACTGAGTCCCTTCGATACGCCGCGCTCGCAGGAGTGGCGGCCGGGCTGGCGATTGCGTTCAAACAGACGGGCTTGTATGTACTCGTCGCGCTTGTGATGGCGTTTCTCTACGGACGCGCTCATCGCGTCTTGCGTGTGGCTATCGCGATTGCGGGTGTCGGTCTGGCGACAGCAATACTGAGATCCAGGCTTGTATCGGTCGAATCGCTCTACCTTCTCCTGCCCATTGCCACGTGCGCGGTCCTTTTCGCCGCCGTGGAGGAACGCGAATCCGATGATGTCTGGGCGCCTCTGTACGCAGTAGTCATCGCATTGACCAGTGCCGCCATTCCTTTGATCCCGAGTATTGTCCCGTACGCGATGAGCGGCCACCTGGCGACGCTCGCGAACGGCCTGTTCGTCCTCCCGCAGAGGCGGTTGCAGTTCGCGAGCCTGCCTATGGCGCACGCTTACTTCATCCTTGCGGGTGTGCCGTGCGTAGCGCTGGTGTCGCCGCTCGCAAGCCGTGCGCAATTCACGGAATCGCAAGTGCGATTTGTGATGATTGCCCTTTCGCTTGCCGCTGGCCTCGTCATCGCGGCGAGTCTTGATCGCTATGCCGCCTATCAACTCATGTGGCAGTCCGGCCGCGGGTTCGCCGCGCTGCTGCCGGTCGTCGTAGCCGGGCTGCTGTTCTTCAGGCGCGACGGTGATTCGAAGCGCCGACGCGCGCTTTTCGGAACGACGGTGATCCTCGCGTGGGCATCGCTTGTGCAGTTTCCCTTCAGCGGCGCGATTTATTTCTGCTACACCGTACCGCTGGTGGTCATCGCAGGGGCCGCAAGCGCAAAGCATTTCTCGACGCTCAGGAATCCCGCACTGGTGGTGTGGTGTGGTGCGCTCTTGGTATTTGCCGTTCTCACTATGAACCGCGGCTACCTCGACAGCCTCGGGGCGTGGCACCTGCCGCTCGCCATGGATCAGAAACTCGACCTTCCGCGTGCCCACCTCGAGGTGAAGCCGGAAGAGGTTGCGACGTATCGAAGGGTAGCCGAGTTGGTGGGTGCTCATGTCGGGCCGGGACAGTTGCTGGCCGGTCCGGATTCTCCCGAAGTGTACTTTCTCGTCGGCCGCCTGAACCGTTCAGGTGTGCTCTTCGACTTCTTCTCAGGCGGCCTTGCCGGAGAAGACGATGCGGTATGGATCGACACACGCGTCGTCGTGCTGAACCATCGTCCGGGCTTTTCGCCTCGGCCCTCTGACGAGGTCGCCTCCGGCATCCGCAGCCTCTTTCCGTACGGCGAATCCGTGGGCCGGTTCGAGGTTCGATGGCGCTGAGTGAAGCGCGCGATCGGCTGATGGAGCACCCGGCCGTGTATGCCGTATGGCAGGCGCCATTTGCGGCACAGAAATTCGCGCCGGTCGAGCGGCAGCTGCGCGAGCAGACGATCCGTCGAGTGCTCGATGTCGGCTGCGGAACCGGCACAAATGCGCGTCGCTTCGAGGGCGCCGAATATGTCGGACTCGACATCAACGAGCGGTATCTCCGAATGGCGCGCGCGCGATATGCGGGCCTCTTTGTCCAGGCGGATCTCACGACGGCCGATCTCACTTCGCTCGGTACGTTCGACACGATCCTCGTAAACAGTTTCCTTCATCACATTCAGGATGAGGATGTCCGACGGATCCTGAGCAGGTTGACGACGCTACTCGCGCCTGAGGGCAGAGTGCACATTCTTGAGCTCGTATTGCCGCCGCATCTGTCGCTGGCGCGGCTGATGGCCAGACTCGATCGCGGCCGTTACGCGAGGCCAATCGAGAGCTGGCGCGAGCTTTTCGGCGTGGCCTTCGACCCGGTCATTTCCGAGCCGTACACCTTCGGTGGAGGACTATGGGCCATGATCTATTTTCAAGGCCGGGGCCGTCGGTGAAGTTATCTGTCGGCATTCCGATCTTCAACGAGCAGGAAGTTATTCCCGAGCTGCTTTCACGGCTGTGCGCAGTGCTCGATGGGCTTCCCGGCGGCCCGCACGAAATGGTGTTCGTGGACGATGGCAGCACGGACAACACGAGGAGCATGCTCGAGGAAGCCGCGCGAAGCGACTCGCGCATCAAGCTGGTCGTGCTGTCGAGAAATTTCGGACATCAAGCTGCGATGGGGGCCGCGCTCGACCACGCAACCGGCGATGCGGTTGTGCTGATGGACGGCGATCTCCAGGATCAGCCGGAAATCATCCCTGAATTCGTGCAAAGGCACCAGGACGGGGCCGACGTTGTGTTTGCGAGGCGGAGAACGCGACAGGAAGGCTGGCTGAAGCAAACGGCCTATCGGGCGTTCTATCGTCTTATCGCGGCGCTCTCCGACACGAAGCTGCCGCTCGACAGCGGTGACTTTGCGCTGTTGGGCGCCCCGGTCGTGACGGCTCTGCGGAATCTGCCCGAGCATCAGCGCTATCTGCGGGGGCTGCGGGCATGGGTAGGGTTCACGCAGGTGGGCATCGATGTCGATCGGAGCGCGCGGTTCGCCGGCAAACCGAAATACTCGACGTGGAAGCTGATCAAGCTCGCACTCGATGGAGTGTGCTCGTTTTCAATCGTGCCTCTCCGCGCCGCTGCGGTGACCGGGCTCCTGGCAATTGCCGCATCGGCCGCCTTCGCGGTCTACGCCATCTACGTGCGCCTCGTGGTGGGCGCGGTGCCAGCCGGATTCACGGCCTCGCTGTTAATCATGACGTTCCTCTCGGGCGTGCAGCTGCTGTTTCTCGGCATCATCGGCGAGTACCTCGGCCGCGTCTACGGCGAAGCCAAGGGCCGTCCGCCGTACGTCGTGGCCCGTGTCGTGTGCGTGAATAGTGGTAAGGGCAGCACTGAAGCAGAAAGTCGTCGCCTCCACCGCCGAGCGGCCGAAGGTCGCGAGGTGCAGGTCGTGGGAGTGGGGCCGTACGACAACTAAGCCATGCAATCCGAGTACATCGCCGCTTACGGGGACTTGTACCGGCGCCATTGGTGGTGGCGCGTTCGAGAAGAGATCCTGTTGAAGGAAATTCAACAGATCCTCGGGGGCAAGGCCAGCAACAGAATTCTCGATGTCGGTTGCGGTGCCGGCCTGTTTTTTGACGCGCTCGAGCCGTTCGGCCACGTCGAGGGCATCGAGTCCGATCGCGTGGCAGTCGGCGAGAGCGGACGTTGGCGGGAGCGGATTCATCTCGGCGACATCGAGACAGTTACGACCAGCGGCGCCTTCGATCTCGTCCTGATGCTCGATGTGCTCGAGCACGTGAGGCACCCCAAGCAAATGCTTCGTTGCGCCGCGAGCCTGCTTGCGCCCCGGGGTCAGATGCTCGTCACGGTTCCGGCATTCGACGCGTTGTGGACCTCGCACGATGAGCTGAACGGCCACATCAAGCGGTACGCGGCCGGTGAGGTCCGGCGCCTGATGACGGACGCCGATCTCGAAGTGACGGGCGCGAGGTATCTCTTTCAGTCGCTGACCGTGCCCAAATTCCTGGTCCGAGCCAAGGAAGCCGTCATTCCATCGGCGCCGACCGTGCCAAGAGTGCCGCCGCCGCTCTTGAATGCCGCGCTTCGAACATGGTTCCGCTGCGAGAACGCGATTGCCGGTTCGCTGCCGTTTGGCAGCTCGGTGATGGCGGTCGCGCGTCGTTCGTCATGAGCATCAACGCGGTGTGGAAACCGTGGTACGTCTATCGGCCTCATCAGTTGGCGAGGCGCCTGGCTTCGAGTCTCGCGCCGCCCCCGAGTGGTCATCGCTTGATGTCCGTTGCCTGGGGTGTCGAGTTGTGGGCCGATCCGACCGAGCACGTTGGCCGGAGCGTCTGGACCACGGGCGTGTTCGATCTCGCCGTCTCGGAAGTGCTCTTCCGGCTCACTCGACCGTCGGATGTGTTGGTTGATGCCGGCGCCAATCTGGGTTATATGACGCTGCTCGGTGCCGTGGCAGCGGGACCGGCTGGCCGTGTGCTGGCGTTCGAGCCGAATCCGCGTGTCGCGGAATGGCTGAGGCGGAACATCGAGCGCGCACGCGAGCGTTATGAAATGGCCATCGTCGATGTGCACGCCAGTGCTCTGGGCGCAGTTGCAGGCAAGGCAAACCTCGTCCTTCCTCATGCCTCCGCAGCCAATGACGGCCTCGCATACATCGCGGACGCGCGAGAAGGGAGCAACATCAATGAACGCTCGGGCAACAGTGGCGAGGCGGGGCACTGCATCGGTGTGCGGGTAGTGAAGCTGGATGATGTGATAAGCGCCGAACGCGTGGGCGTGATGAAGATCGATGTCGAGGGACATGAGCATCAGGTGCTCGAAGGCTCGGCACACGCGCTTCACGCTCATCGCATTCGACACATCGTGTTCGAAGATCACTATGGGGCCGGTAGCAGGCCAATGGCGCTGCTTCGTGAGGCCGGTTACGAGATTTACTCGATCGGCTGGTCCATGCGCGGGCCCGTTCTGGCGCCGGCAGTGGACGGCTCTCTCGCGACGGCATTCGAAGCGCGGAACTATCTGGCCACGATAGAGACCCACGCGGCGCTCGACGCGTGCGCACCCACTGGCTGGCGCACGCTTCAGCGGCAGGCGCTCGACGTCGAGGAGATCGTGTCGCAATGAGCACACGGTCGCTTCGAACGCTGCGCCCGACGACGGGCTGGGTTTCGCTTGACCTGCACGAGCTGGCAGAGTTTCGAGATCTTCTGCTGGAGCTCGCGCGGCGTGACGTCAAGCTCCGGTATCGGCAGACCGCGCTTGGCATTGCCTGGGTCGTACTGCAACCGCTCATTGCTGCAGGTGTGTTGAATTTTGCATTTGGCATCGTCGCCGGAGCGAGGCCGCCGGGCGGTTCCTATTTCCTGTTCACCTTCGTCGGCCTGCTCGGGTGGAACCTTTTCAGCCTGACGCTCAGCAAGACGAGCCTGTCGCTCGTGGGCAATTCGTACCTCGTCAGCAAGGTGTACTTCCCACGACTGATTCTGCCCCTGTCCGGAACGCTGTCGACGCTGCTGGATTTCGCAGTGGCGCTCACGGTCTACGTCGCGCTTCTTGCGCTGCACGGATTTTCGCCTCAGCCTCTCATCGTCCTGCTGCCGATCTGGATCGGGTTGATTTTCTGTCTCGCGCTCGGCGCCGGCTTGATCGCTGCGGCTCTCGCGGTGACTTACCGTGATATTCAGCACATCCTGCCGATCGTGATTCCATTTCTGCTCTACGCCAGCCCGGTCGCCTACGACGTGACCCAGATTCCGGTCGGTTATCAGACTGCCTTCTATCTCGTGAATCCGCTGGCCGCGTTGATCTCGGGATTGCGCGCGTCGCTGCTTCCGGGCAGCGCGCTGCCGCCGCTGGTGTTCGTGGCGTGGTCGGCGTCTGTGGCGATGACGCTGTTCCTGTTCGGCGCCGCCGTTTTCAAACGCACTGAACGAAGCTTTGCCGATGTCGTCTAGCGAGCTGGCTATTTCGATTCGCGGGGTCGGCAAGAAGTACATGATTCGGCACGATTACACAGCCCCGACGACACTGGCTGAGGCGATCGTCCGTCGCATACGACATCCCTTTGCCCGTGCAGAGCGCGAGCAGTTCTGGGCGGTCAAGGACGTCACGTTCGACGTCGCCCGGGGTGAGGTGCTCGGCCTGATCGGCAGCAACGGCGCCGGCAAGAGCACATTGCTGAAGATTCTGTCGCGCATCACCGAGATGTCTGAAGGTGAAGTGGACCTCTACGGGCGGGTTGGAAGCCTTCTCGAAGTTGGCACGGGGTTCAACCAGGAATTGACCGGTCGAGAGAACATCTTCTTGAACGGTGCGATTCTCGGGATGACCCGCTCCGAGATCCGCGGCCAGTTCGATGCCATCGTGGCGTTCGCCGGTGTCGAACGGTTCCTGGATACGCCCGTCAAGCATTACAGCAGCGGCATGTACGTGCGGCTCGCGTTTGCCGTTGCCGCGCACCTTCGCAGCGAAATCCTCATCGTGGACGAGGTGTTGGCGGTGGGCGACATCGACTTCCAGCGCCAATGTCTTGGCAAGATGCGCGATGTCGCGACCGACGGCCGCACGGTGCTGCTCGTCAGCCACAACATGGCGGCTGTTGGCAACCTCTGTTCCAGGGCTGTTCTGCTGCGGAACGGGCGTCTCGCGTTGGTCGGCGACGTCGCCGAAGCCGTCGCGGCCTATTCGATGCACGAAGAATCGATCCTCGTGGGCGACCTTCGCGATCGGCACGATCGGGCCGGCCGGGGCGAAATCCGAGCGGCAAGCATCTCGATTTCCGGCTCGGATGGCGAGCTCACTCGCTCGATTCGCTTCGGGCACCCGTTCGACATCGTGATTGACTACGAGGCGCGGCACGCGATCGACAATGTGCTGATCAGCGTCTCCCTGAATATGCTCGACGGCACCCGTATTGCGACGCTTTCGAGTGGTTTCAGAAACGAACGCTTCTCGGTTTCGAAGGGAGCCGGCAGGTTGGCGTGCCGCCTCGCCGGGCTTCCGCTTCGGCCGGATACCTACTCGATTGACGTGTTCATTCATGGCGATCATGCGTTCCACGACTACGTCGAACGCGCGATGACGTTCGACATTGCGCCGCGCGACGTCTACGGAACCGGGCGCATGCCACAGCGCAGCGAAGGGGCGCTGATTGCCGAGTACCATTGGCGCGCGGTTGAGCGCGAAGTGCTGGCGAGCCGGTGATGCGCGTCGCGGTACTTGCATGGACGGCTCAGCGTGTTGGCGGGATAGAGGCATATCTCTCCCTTGTGCTGCCGGCAATGGCCGGCGCGGGCCTCGACCTGGCGTTCTGGTACGAACACCGAGAAGCCGGCGAACGGCAGGCGATCGACATGCCTGACGACATGCCTGTCTTTTGTGCTGCCGAACTGGGCGCCGCCGGTGCTGTTCAGAAATTACGTGAGTGGAAACCGGAGGTCCTGTACGTGCACGGCCTTCACGACGTGGGGGTCGAGCGCAGTCTGTTGCGCATCGCGCCAGCCGTGCAGTTTGTCCATACCTACGTCGGGACGTGTGTCAGCGGAACCAAGGCGCATACCCGCCCGGGAATGATCGCCTGCGGTCGGCGCTTCGGTGCCCCGTGCCTGGCGTACTACTTCGCGCGGGGTTGCGGCGGGAACAGCCCATCCACGATGTGGCACCTGTACCGGGAGCAATCGGATCGGCTGGCGTTGCTGCGAGAGTATCGTGCCGTGCTGACGCATAGCAGGCACATGCAGACCGAACTCGACCGGCATGGCGTTCGCTCGACAGTCGTTCCGTTTCCCGTGACCGCTCTTGGCGGCTCCAACGATCACCGCGGAGGAGCGACGCTGAATCTGTTGTTCGTTGGACGGATGGACGCTCTGAAGGGCGGGTTGTTCTTACTGGACGGCTTGCCCGAGGTTCAACGAACGGTGAAACGCCCGATCAAACTCACGCTCGCAGGCGACGGTCGCGACAGGCGCGAATGGGGAGAGCGCGCCCGGGGCATTCAGTCGCACCACCCCGACATCGAAATTACCTTCCCGGGATGGCAATCAGCCGAACAGGTTGATGTGCTGCTGGCAGCGAGTGATTTGCTGGTGGTTCCAAGCGTGTGGCCCGAGCCATTCGGATCGGTGGGTCCTGCCGCTGCGCAGCACGGGATTCCCGCGGCGGCGTTTGCTGTGGGAGGCATCCCGCAGTGGTTGCACGAAGGCGTGAACGGCCACCTCGCCGACGCAACCCCGCCGTCTCCATCGCAGCTCGCGAAGGCGATCATCGCGTGCGTGCAGGATCCGCAGCATTACGCCGCGCTATGCCGTGGGGCGCGCGACGTCGGCTCAGCTTTCACTATGGAGCGCCATCTGCCCGAGCTGATCCGAGTGCTTCAGCATGTCGCCTGATTAGCCATGAGCGCGCCGCTCGTCACGGTGGTTCTGACGGTGTACAAGCGGCTGGAGTACCTTCGCGACGCGCTGCGCGGAGTGGCCGCGCAATCATTCGAGGACTATGAGGTGATCGTCGCCGATGATTCCGGCTCGGCTGATGCGAAGGAAATTGCGATGACAGCGTTCGAGGGCGAGCGGCTACGCTACGAACCGAACCTGGAGACGTTGGGCGTTGCCCTGAGCCTCCAGTCGGCACTGAGAAAGGCCAGAGGCCGCTATATCGCGATTCTGAACGACGACGATGTCTGGGAGCCTGAGTTCCTCGCCCGTCTGGTGCCGCCGCTCGAAGAGAACGACCGCAGGGTGCTGGCGTTCTGCGATCACTGGATCGTGAGAGAGAACGGCGAAATCGACGTGAGGGCAACAGAACACAATACCGAGGCCTATGGAAGGCGAAACTTGCAAGTCGGCGATATCGCCAACCCGCATACGCTCGTGCTCAAGAAGAACGCCGTCCCGCTGGCGATGGGTTCGGTCTTCAGGGCCGGCGCGTTCGATTACTCGAAGCTCGTTGCCGATGTGGCCGGCGCGTACGATTTCTGGATTTCGAGCCTCCTCGCCGGATCGGGTGGCGGCTTCTTTTATGTACCCGACAGACTCACACGTTATCGCGTTCACGCGCACATGGAGACGATGAGGCGGAGTCCGGAAAAGAGCGAGTGCTTCGTCTTCATCTGGCGATCTCTCGCGGAGGGCGGTATGTTCCCGGAACTCGTGCCCTTCATGCGGTCACGCCTCGTTGAGGTGACGGTGAGAGCCGGGCGCGATCGCCTGTATTTCAATCAGGTCAACGAAGCTCGAGTGCTGTTTCGCGATGCGTTCCGCACGGCGCCCGGATGGGAGCCGTGTGCGGCGTATCTCTTGTCCGTTCTTCCGCTGTCGATCCGTCTCGCGTCCGGCGTAACCAGCCGTCGGCCAGCCGCGAAGAATCTCACCCCAGAGATCCCAGAAACCCCGGAGACCCCGGAGGCCACAGAGAAAGTGAGTTCCCCGTGATCGCTGTGGACTCGGTGGTCAATCATCAGCGAAGGAACCACGTCGTGAAGGTTCTCTACTTCTGTGAAGGGTTCACCGACATTCGATTCGTCGTCGGGCTGTCGGAGATCTGCGAGCTGACGCTCGTGGCGCCGGCGCGGCAGTGTCGAGAGAGCGGACTCCTCGAGCGTGTGACGGAAAGCGGCGCCCGCCTGAAAGTCGACCTGATTGAAGGCGGCCGGCTGATGTTTCAGGCCCGATCGTTCATGTATCTTCTCGAGCACATCCGCAGCTTCGATGTCGTGCTTTCCCAGGAGCTGGGACGCGGATCGCTGAATGCGACGATCGTCGGCCGGGCCAAAGGCGTGCCGGTCGTGACCTATCTCGGCACGTCCCCGGTTGAGTACTTCCGCTGCCGACGGCAACGTCGGCAGATCGGTCAGATCGAAGCCCTGGCCGGCGAGCTGTTTCTGCGGGTTGCGATGACCGTGAGCGGGCGCCTTGGCACGGCGGTGCTGACCACCGGACCGTATCTGCGCGCTCTCGCTGCGGCAATTCCCGCTCGCGCGGTCGAGGGTTACTATTGCGGCATCGACACCAAGTTGTTCAAGCCGGTGACGGTCGAAGAGCGCAAAGCGCTTCGACTGCGTCACGAGCTCCCGGAGGACAAGTTCGTTGTGCTGTTCTCCAGCCGTATCAGTCACGAGAAGGATCCCGAGACGGTCCTGCGTGCCGTGGCGATGGCACGCCTGCAGGGACTCGATGCCGTCGTCATCAATCTCGGAGGAGGGTTCAAGGAGTTCCTCAGCATTGCGCATTCCCTCGAACTGCCCGGGGCTGACAGCTGGGTCATCGCCCGGCCGGCCGTCCATCCGATGAAGGATCTTTGCGAGTACGTTCAGGCGGTCGATCTCGTCGTGCAGGCGTCGCTTGCCGAAGGCGGCGGCATGTCGCCGCTCGAGGCCGTCGCATGCGGAACGCCGGCGGTGGCGACGGCCGTTGGCGGACTTGCGCTGACATTGAAGGGGATTGCCCAGCTGACGCCCCGCCAGGACGCGCAGGCGATGCGCGACGCGATTCTGTGGGTTGCGCGCAACCGCAACGAGGCGGGCGAGCAGGCCCTGCGCGGACGGGCATTCGTCGAAGCCACGTGGTCGCGCGACAGAGCGTTCTCGACGATCAGAAACGTGTTGAGTGAGGTGTGTGTCAGACCTTCGTAGCGCCATCAGCGCCGGCCACTATGCGCGCAAGCAGCTCTTCTCGCGCGACAAGCTCGTTCGGTGGAGCCATTCACGCCGATTCAAGACCGGTACCTCGCTGGCGCGCGAATTTCGCGGCAAGCGTGTGCTCGATTTCGGTAGCGGCGACGGTACTTTTCTGGCGCTGACGATGATGACCGATGACGCACCGTCGGTTGCTGCCGGCGCCGAGCTCACCCGCGAGGTTGTCGATGAATGCCGGCGGCGTTATCGAAGCGAGCCCCGGCTGCAGTTTTTTCGAATCGACGAGCTCGACGCCCAGAGCCCGGCACAGACCTACGACGCCGTGTTTTGCATGGAGGTGCTCGAGCATGTCGTCGACTGGGAACCAGAGCTCGCACGAATGGAACGCCTGCTTGCCCCGGGCGGGAAACTCATCGTCAGCGTTCCAGTCGAGACAGGGCTGCCGGTGCTCGTGAAGCAAACCGTTCGCAAAGTGGCCGGATGGCGCAAGGTTGGGCACTATCCTGGCACGAGCTCCTACTCCTGGTCGGAGCTTATTTCGGCAGTCGTAGCAGGAAACCGGCAGCATCTCGTGCGGCCGGTCTTCGAGACCGGCAGCGGTCCAGCTCACGACCACAAGGGTTTCAACTGGATGGTACTCCGCGATCGGCTTCGCCGTCAGTTCGTGCTCGAGCGTGTTGTCGCGAGCCCTTTCTCGTGGCTCGGACCACGTCTCGCCACTCAAGTGTGGTTTGTCTGTCGGCCGAACAGACCGTGACGGCGCTTCGTGTCGGCCTCGTTTGCGACTATCTGGAAGAGCGGTGGCTCAGCATGGATCTCATCGGCGACATGCTGATGCAGACGTTGCCGGCCGTCTCACGTGGCAGGGTCGAGGCCGTGCAGCTCAGGCCGATGATGCATCAGCGGTGGAGCAGACTGCCGCTCGTCGGCCAAAACCCGCGGATGCAGCTCGCCGACCGTCTGACAGGCCGGTTGTGGGACTATCCCCGATGGCTCGCGCCGCGCATACGAGATTTCGACGTCTTTCACGTCGTCGATCACAGCTACGCACATGTGATGCGCGTCCTCCCAGCCGAGCGCACGGTGGTGACCTGCAACGATGTCGATGCCATGACGGCCGCGCTGCCTTCCAGCTCTTCAATCGGCCCGGAGGGATTGCTGGCCAAATCGGTCCTCGACGGCGTCTCACGCGCGGCGCATGTCGCCTGCATCAGCGAGGCTACCAGAACACAGCTCGTCGCGAGTGGCCGCGTGGCCGCCGCACGTACCAGCGTCACCTACCTTGGTGTTCATCCGAGCTGCACGCCGGCCTCGAACGGAACGCCATCGACCGCAGACGTGCTGCACGTCGGCAGCACGATTCCACGTAAGAGAATCGACGTCCTGATCGAAGTATTTGCAGGAGCTCGTCAGACGATGCCCCAGCTTCGACTGATTCGGGTCGGCGGCCCTCTCACAGCCGAACAGCGCGATTTTGCAGGCCATCTCGGCGTCCTCGACGGCATCGTTGAAATGCCGACGCTCGATCGCGACGGGCTTGCCGATCTCTACAGACGCGCGGCGCTCGTCCTGCTTCCGTCCGATCGCGAAGGGTTCGGGCTTCCGGTCGTCGAGGCGATGGCGTGCGGCACGCCCGTCGTGGCGAGCGCAATACCGGCGCTTCGCGAAATCGGAGGCGATGCTGCCGCCTACTGTGCGCCGGGTGACGTGAGATCGTGGGTCGACATGGTGACGCTGCTCCTGCAGCAGAAGGAGAACGACCCGAAGGGATGGCAGGCTCGTCGGGAGGCATGCGTACGTCGGGCCGCGCGATTCGACTGGAAGACCTACGCGGATCAAATGACCTCGCTCTACCTGCAGGTGGCTCGATCGTGAAGGTGCTTCACCTAGGCAAATTCTATCCGCCGGCGAAGGGCGGCATGGAAGCGATCCTGCGGCTGATCTGCCTTGAGACCGCGAACCACGTTCGTAACAGGGTACTGGTCGCAAACGATGGATACGCTCGCGTCGAGGAACGGGATGGGGCGGTCGAGGTGGTTCGCCTGGCGTCGGTGACCAGAGTAGGCGCGGTGGCCGTGTGCCCCGGGTTTCCGGCTCAGCTCGCACGCGAGGATGCCGATCTCATCGTGCTGCACGAGCCGAACCCGATGGCGCTGGTCGCGTATTTTCTCGCGCGGCCCGATGCACAGCTGATCGTCTGGTTTCACAGCGACGTCATCAGGCCGAGTTGGCGGTACCGACTGTTCTATCGCCCGTTCCTGCGGTTCGCGCTGACGCGCGCCACTCGAATCGCCGTGTCGTCCGCGCCGCTCGCAAAGACGGCCCCGGCGCTACAGGAGTGGCAAGCCAAGTGCGTTGTTATTCCGTTCGGTGTTGAAAGACCGGCCGACTCTCCCACAGTCGCCGCGCGGGCCGATGAGATCCGGCGTGAGATCGGACGGCCGTTCGTGCTGTTCGTCGGACGGCTCGTCTCCTATAAGGGTGTCGAGGTGCTGCTCGAAGCTCTGCGCGAGTCGTCTGCGGCGGCGGTGCTCGTTGGTGACGGCCCGCTCAGGCGCGAGCTCGAACATCGCGCCCAATCCTCCGGGATGGCCGATCGCGTGAGATTCGTCGGCGAAGTGACCAACGAGGAGCTCCAGGCGTTGTACCGCGCCTGCGACCTGTTCGTGCTGCCGTCGGTGACGCGGCAGGAAGCGTTCGGCGTGGTTCAGATCGAGGCGATGTCGCGGGCAAAACCCGTGGTCAGTACCGATGTCGGTACCGGCGTCGCATGGGTCAACATCCATGGCGAGACCGGCCTCGTCGTTCCACCAAGCGACGCCGCGGCGCTTCGCGCGGCCATCGAACGGCTGCTGACCAACCCGCTCGAGCGGCTGATGATGGGAAAGGCTGCCGCGGAGCGTGCGCGATCGGTGTTTGCGGTCGATCGCATGGTCAATTCGATCCTCACTCTTTATCACGAGGTACAAGGCCGAGATGTCCGGCGCCAAACGGTTGCTTGACATCGTTCTTGCCGGCAGCGGATTGATCGCGTCTGCACCGCTCGCGCTCGTCATGGCCACGCTCGTCAAGCTTGAAGACGGAGGGCCGATCTTCTTTACGCAGGAGCGCGTAGGTCAGAACGGCCGTCACTTTCTCGCGCTGAAATTCCGATCGATGCTTCCCGACGCCGAAGCGCGTGTCGGGCCGATGCAGGCAACCCGCAACGATTCGCGCATCACGCGGACAGGCCGGCTGATGCGGGCCACTGCGATGGACGAGTTGCCTCAGCTCTGGAACATCTTCTGCGGCGACATGAGTTTCGTCGGGCCGAGAGCGCTGCGGCCCGGCGAGATTGAGGTGAACGGTCGCGGTAGCATCGAGCGTCTCGAGGACGTGCCGGGGTTCGCCGTGCGGTGCGCGGTCGTTCCAGGGCTGACCGGCGTTGCGCAGATTTACGCGCCGCGCGACGTCACCAGGCGGCATAAGTTCCGATACGACCGGGTGTACATCCGCCGTCAGTCGTTCTGGCTGGACGTCCGCCTGATCCTGCTGTCGTTCTGGATTACGTTCCGCGGCACATGGGAAGCGCGTGACCGCAAGTTTTAGCGATAGAATGCCCGCGATGCACGATGTGGCGATTGTTGGCGGAGGCCCCGCTGGGCTCTACGCCGGAGCGCGACTCGCTGCCGCAGGATTCGACACGACACTCCTCGAGGAACATGCCGCCGTCGGCGAACCCGTTCACTGCACGGGGGTGCTCGCAGCAGAAGCCTTCGACGAATTCTCTCTGTCGGATCGCTCGAAGTTGAACGACCTGATGACCGCGCGCTTCTGGTCTCCCTCGGGCAATCAGGTCACCTATTCGAGCGGCCGTGTCGAAGCCGTCGTTGTCGACCGCCGTAGATTCGATCAGGAGCTGTCGGCGTCCGCGAAACACTCGGGGCTCGCCGTCCAGGAAGGTGCAAGAGCAACCGCACTGCAGATCGATCGAAAGGGCGTGACCGTGAAGACGGCCACGGGCGACGTTCGTGCCCGGGTCGTGATTCTGGCGTGCGGCGCGAACTACGCGCTTCACCGGCAGGTCGGCCTCGGCATGCCTCGGATGTTTCTCCACACGGCGCAGATCGAGCTGCCCGCCCGTCATCCCGGCGACGTCGAGCTGCATTTCGGCAGCGAAGTGGCGCCGAAGGGCTTTGGGTGGGTCGTTCCGGTCATCCGCGGAACGGATCATTGTGCGCGGGTCGGCGTGATGTGCGAGAACGATGCGCCGCGCTATTTCGATCGGATTGTGACGCGCGTCGGCGACCGTTGGGGCATCGACGATTCGGCAGGTCGACGGCCGAGACAGAAAATACTTCCGCTGGCGCCGCTCTCACGCACCTACGGCGATCGATTGCTGGCGATCGGCGATGCGGCCGGCCTCGTCAAGCCGACCACCGGCGGCGGCATTTATTACAGCCTCGTGAGCGCTGCGTTGGCGGCCGAGGTTCTCACTGTTGCGCTTCCACGGAACGATCTCAGCGCCGAGCGGCTTGCACCTTACGAACGTGGCTGGCGCAAGCGGCTGTCGCTGGAGTTTCAGGCACAACTCAAGCTGCGCCTCGTGGCGCATCGCATGAACGACGCAGAAATCGAAGCCCTGTTCGAGCTCGCCCGCACCGACGGCGTCATGCCGATTGTGCGCCGCACCGCCACCTTCAATCGTCACCGCCAGCTGATCCTCGAGCTGCTCAAGCACCCACCCGTACGGCAATTGGTCCTCCGCCGGCTCGCTTTCTAAAAAAAACATCCGGGGTTCCGGGTTCCTGAGGTTCCAGTTCCTATGGTTCTGGTTCCGCGAGGTTCCGATGGCGAAGGTTCCGGTTCCTTAGGCCGGCCGCTACTTATCAATGTGTTTCGGGATCGGCCGCATCGCCCGCGGATTCAAGGGCAACACGTGGCCGTCGGGCTCTTTGCGCGTGAACCAGTTGGCCAGGCGCATCACGACGCCGCGTTTTTGTGGAAGGAACTCATGAAGCTGCAACAGCACCTCGATGACTTCTTCGAAGGTGTGCACAATGCCGATGCCCCGGTCGATCGCCTGCTTTTCCAGATCCGGATCGCCCATGCGAAGAATCAGCATGGCCTTCGACTGTGAGCCGCTGACGACCTCGAGGCAGTTCAAAAACTGATCGTCGATCACCACATCGAGCCGCAGCGCGTTGGCGACTTCGCCGCGCGATCCCGGCACCGTGACGACCGCGGGCATGTAGAAGCCCCACATCTCGAGCCAGGCCTGGCTCTGAAACTGGACCGCGTCGCCTGCGGTCGGGATGCGCGAGGTCAGGAACGTGACTTCCCAGCGATGGCTTCGCGCGAGATGGTATAGCCGCGCGATTTGCGCGGGCTGTACGGCGCGAGCCCCACCCACCAGTTGGGCGTTTCGGTGATCACCTTCCACACGCGTTTGGCATCGGCAGCCGAAACGGCGTCGAAGTCAGGCATCGGCGAGGTCGGCCGCTGAATGGCGTCGCGGCCAAGTATCTTGGCCGCGACATCGAGGAAGGCCATCCTGAAATCGGCGACCACACCGTCCAGGTCGAATCCGACTCTCACCACGATCGCCCGTCCTTCGACGAGGCTCGCGACGACCCTGTTGCCGGGACATCGCTCGTGGCCGCCTTGGGTGTGGAAAGTGGGGAAACGTGTGTGGCGACGGCGGCAAGTACGGCCAGCAGCATGGCATTCGCCGGCATCCTCAGTCCTGTCTCCCAGAAGCTCTGCAGCAACGCGGCCGCGATGCCCGCCATCGCCCCGGCCCGCACGAGATAGTCACGACTGAGGTCCCCCTTCAGCCGGCGAACACACAGCGCGAAGAATGCGCCGATGCCGAACGCCGCCGGCGCACCGACCAACACACCTCCTTCAGCGGCCAGCTGCAGATAATGGTTGTGCGCGTTGCCGATAGAGTATCCCGGTTCCGCCGTCTGGTAAACGGCGACGCCGGTGCCGAATGTGCCGGCGCCGGTGCCCGTCAACGTGAAGTCGTGAATCACGCGCTGTGCATCAGCCCAGATGGCCGATCGGCCGCGTCCCGCATCTGATCCTCGCAGCGTCTCGTCAACACGATCGAAGAGGGCGTCAAAGTTTGCGAACGACAAACCGACAATCACGAGCAGCACGGCCTGAACGATCGTCCAACGCCGGACAGCCGCGCCGGTGCCTTCCTTGCGAAGAAGCATACTGAACGCGATGGCGCACATCAGCCCGATGAGTCCCGATCGCGAGGCTGAGATGAGCAGCGCGAGCGTCATCACGCACACCGACGAAACGAGCCAGATGCGCATCGACCCCAGCTGCTTCAACGCCGTCGCGACGCGCTGCGATATCAATCGCGATGGAGAATGACTTGGGGCGCGTGCCAGCAGATAGCCGAAGACCAGCGGGCACGCCATCACCACCCACGTGGCGAAGTGGTTTCGGTTCACGAACGGTCCGAATGGCCGTGCCCCGGGGTCGATCGGTTGCCAGATTCCGTAGATCAGGTCGTGGCTCTGCGCGCGCTGCACGATGGCCGCCATCGATCCAATCAGCCCGATGACGGCAATCGCGCGAACGATCTGGCCCGCCCCTCCACGTTCGCACGTCTCGCGGCACGTCCAGAAAAGCAGCACAGCACCGGCGAAGATGCCGAGTGCCTCATACGTATCGTTTGGAACGATGCTGATGGGAAGATGCGTGCTCGAATCGGCCGAGGGTGGAGTCAGCCACAGCGACGAACGGACGGTGAGGGCGTGCGGATCCGCCGCACGCAGGAAGCTTTCCGGCAGCGGCAGGAGTTGAACGACGACGGCCACCACCGAGAGGGCCAGCGCGATGTCGGCGGTTCTCCCCAGCGCGTCGCCGGCGATGTGCGGCCTCACAAGCAGAGCCAGCAGGGCGACTGCGCACACCGCGGGAATCCAAACCCACGGATACACTCCGCCCGCCGCGAATGTCACCCACGCCAGAACCAGCGCGACAAAGACCGCGCCCAACGGATCGGACGGCCTATGCCGCGTTCGATTTGACGTAGTAGTTCTGGTACTTGTAGCCGTAGTAGCGCGAGTAATAGTACTTGTTACGAATGATGTCAACGCGATTGAGCACCGCGCCCAGGACGTGTGGACGGCTCGTCAGCAGTGTCTCGACGGCGCGTTCGGCCAGGCGGCGCTGAGTCATTTCCGATCCGATCACGAACACCACGCCAGACACCCACGGCGCGATGATCACCGCGTCGGTGACCGCCAGAACCGGAGGTGTGTCGATGAGCACCCAGTCGAACGGCCCGGTCTGCACATTCGAGATGAGTGTCTTCATCCGGTCAGACGCGAGCAGTTCCGACGGATTCGGCGGTGTCATCCCCGCCGTCATGACCCACAAGTTCTGAACGTTCGTCCGGCGGATCGCCTGCCGCGCTGTCGCCTGGCCCGTCAGCAGGTGCGACAGCCCGACGTTGTTTTCGATGCCGAGCGTGCGCGACACGCTGGGGCGCCGCATGTCGGCGTCGATCAGCAATACGCGGGAGCCGCCGTAGGCTAGCGCAATGGCCATATTGCAGGCCGTCGTCGTCTTGCCTTCGAGCGGCTGTGCGCTGGTCAGGCCGATGACGCGCGTTCCCTCGCTGCCGCTGCTGAACACGAGCGATGTGCGCAGCGCGCGGAAGGCCTCGCCGAATTCATGCGGCACCTCCTGCGAGAGCAGCGGATGCGTGTTGCCCTTCACAGCGGGCACGAGACCCAGGAACGGGAGCTTGAGCCGTCGTGTGATGTCTTCGGGCGTCTTCACCGTGTCGTCCAGGTAGTCGATCGCCAGCACGAGACCGACCGCGAGCAACAGGCCGGCGAACGTGCCGAGCATGTAGTTTCGCCGCACGTCGGGTGTGAACGGTGAGCCGGGCACAACCGCCCGATCCATCAGCCGCACGTTGTTGCCGCCGCTGTTGCTGACGATCTGCAACTCGTTCTGGCGCTGGAGCAGCGCTTCGTAGATGCCGCGATTGCTCTGCGCCTCGCGCTCGAGCACGGTGTAGCCGACGTTTTTCCGGTTCAAATCGATGGCCGCACCCTGGGACTGTTTCAGTTCGTTGGCCAGACGGACTTCGGTCGCGCGCGCCGTTTCGTAATCGCTGCGGATCGTTTGGACCGCAGCCGCAAACGCACCCTGCAGCTGCTTTGACGTGTCCGCAATCGCGTTGTCGTTTTCGATGACCTGGGGGTTCTTCGGGCCGTATCGCTCGTTCAACTGGGCTTTCTGGCGTTGCAACTCGGCCAGGCGCGTGCGCAGACTCTGAACGGCAGGGTTCGACGCCACGGCTGGCGCCTCACCGACAACCGTGAGAGGAAGCGACTTGATTTGGTTGTAGAACGCTTCTTTCTGAATGCGCTCCGTCCTGACGCGTGTGTACTGGTCGTTGACCTGATTCAGGCTGGCGACCACGGTATTCTGACGATCTTCGAGCGACAGCGCGTTGTTCGTCTCGCGATACTCCGCCATCGCGCGCTCGCTGTCCTCGACTTTCTTTTGTTGCTTGGCGATCTCGCCGGCGAGGAAGTCCAGGCTCTTGCGCGTCGCGTCGGTGCGATACTCCAGGTTGAACTGCACGTACTCACCGGCGAGCACGTCGGCGGCGCGCGCCGCGAACTGAGGATCGGAAGACGTGATCGACACGTTGAACAGACGGCTGCCTCGGACTTGCTCCACGTGGACCGCCCCGATAAACGCATTTGTTAGATCATCGTTCGATGGCTTGGCGCCCGCCGGTCGTGCCGGAGCGGATCCGCCGGTGAGCCGGCGAGTCAATGCTCTGCCCTGTTCCTTCATCCGGTCCACGACTGCCGCAAGGCCCGTGCGGCGCGGCCCCTGCCCGTTGAACTCCGGGACGTTTTCCAATCCCAGTTTCTGGACGACTCTCGTGGCCAACTCTCGCCCGGTCAGGATGCGGAGCTGCGTCTGGTAGTAGGGCTCGGGATCCTGGCTGTAATCAGTGGGCGCCTGCGTGTTGAATCCGGCTACCGTCGCGGTTCGGTCTTCCTCGATGAGCACGCTGGTAGTCGCCCGGTACATCGGCGTCGTCGTATAGGTCCGAATCGTGACGCCGAGCAGTACGAGAAGGAAAATCGTGACCACGACATAGCGGTACTTGTAAATCGCGTTAAGCCGATCGAGCAGGTGGGTATCCGACTCAGCCGGAAAAAGTCCATGCTTCGCCGCGGCAGGCGACGACTGCTGCCGCGTGATCGCGGGGGCCGGCGGTCGTTGAGCTGGATCCATCTCTATGGCAATTTATCGGTCGAACTAAACAGTTGTAACGAGTTTGTTTAAGGAACTTTATATGACAATATATGTCTTTAACGACAATTTGTCAACCCTTTGTGCCTCCTCGTGCCGTTCCGTTTGTGCTGTTGTTGTATCGGGCGATTGACCAATGCGGCGACGCTCCCGGCAAGAACAAACGGTTACTTTTCGGGGCTCAACGGCGGGTCAGGGTCGATAACGGCTATCCCGCTGTTCATCGCGGCGGCGAAGACGGACCGTGCTGCATCTCCGAAGATCCCTGGGACTGCCGGTAAGCGAGAGGGAATGGCGATGACGGCAGCAGCGACGTCGCCTGCCTGGGCCGTGATGATGTCACTCACGGCCAGGATGCGCCCGGTCCCATCGGCGATCTCGACCACATACGGAACTTCGGGGCGCGCGATGAGCGTGAACTGGCCCATGTCATTGGTGACCAGGACCTGTTCGATCTGATTGTTAGCGAGATTGCGAAGGCGCACGGTCGCCTTGGGCACCGGTACGGCGTTGGTGTCGACCGCACTGCCGTTGATGAGCGCCTGGCCGACTTTTGTCGAAACCGTCGTCGGCGTTCCAGGGCCGCGCGGAGTGACGGGTTTGCCGGGCTGTGACGAGACGCCTGCCGTCATGACTGCAAACAGGCTGACTGTCAGGGCCACGCGCCGGGGCATCACCAACTCCTTCAAATGTGCCGAATTGTGTCGCGGCGTTTCGATTTCGTAATCGAAGTGCCGTGATAATCTCTCGAAACTCCTAATGAATCGACGAATTCGAGTGTTCGCACCCGCCACCGTTGCCAATCTGGGGCCAGGGTTCGACGTGCTGGGCCTCGCGCTCAGCCAGCCTGGCGACCAACTCGAGGCAGAGCTCACCGACCGTCCCGGCGTCCAGATCGTCGAGGTGACCGGTGATGGCGGCGTGCTGAGCCGAGACGCCCAACGGAACGTCGCGGGACGCGCGGCTGCTGCTGCGCTGGAACGCGCCGGCGCACGCCTTGGCGTGCGGCTATGGCTGCACAAGCAGATGCCGCTCGCGAGCGGACTCGGCAGTTCCGGCGCGAGCAGCTCGGCTGGTGCCGTCGTTGTGAACGAGCTACTTGGCAAGCCGCTGTCTGAACGCGATGTCGTCTCGAGCGCGATGGAAGGCGAGCGCGCCGCGTCGGGAACGCCGCACGCCGACAACGTCGCGCCCAGTGTGATGGGCGGCGTCGTGTTGGTGCGCAGCTATCAGCCGTTCGAGGTGATTCGGTTGCCGCTTCCTGAGAACCTTCACATCGGCGTTGTGCATCCGCACTGCCAGGTGTCGACCGCCGAGGCCCGGCGCCTTGTGAAGGGGCGCACGTACTCGCTCGACGACATCGTTCCGAATCTGGGTAACGTCGCGGCGTTCGTGGCCGCGCTCGGCCGCGGCGATCTGGAGCTGCTCGGACGCAGCGTCGAAGACCGGCTCGTGGAGCCGCTTCGCGCAACGCTGATCCCCGGCTTTGATCGCGTCAAGAAAGCGGCCCTCGCGGCAGGCGGACTTGGATGCTCGATTGCCGGGTCCGGACCGTCGGTGTTCGCGTTTGCCGAAAGCATCGCGGCCGCGCACAGCGTCGGCAGCGCGATGCAGGCCGCCTTCCGATCGGCGGCCGGTCTCGAGAGCGATCTTTTCGCAGGGAAGGTGAGCAGCGAAGGTGCCCGCGTGATATGAGCCTGCCTCGCCGAAGCCTTGGCGAAGGCGGGAACCATGCGGCGCTCGTGTTTGGGGTTGCCGTCGCCAGTCGCATCTTCCATCTCGCCGTTTTCGATCCGCCGTTCGACAGCAACTTCCTGGCGGTCGCCGACCGGTTCGCCGCTGCAGGTCTATCTGGCGCGGCTCCTTCAACCAATTTTGAACCCGGCTATCCGGCGTTCCTCGCGGCCGGGCGCGTGCTGTTCGGGAACCACGTTCTCGCCATTCGGCTTCTTCAGATCGGCGCGGCCGCCGCAGGTGCGGTGCTCTTATACCGGCTTGCCTTCAGGCTGACATCGTCGCTGCGTGCCGCGATGCTGGCCGGCCTGATGTATGCGCTTCACCCGCTGCTTATACGTCAGGCCTCGGCGGCAAGCGATCTTGCCCTGACCGCGACACTTCTTGTCGGGTGCTCGCTGACATTTGTCGGCATTCGAGATCGGCGTGACGCGGCGATCGCCGGACTCTGGATCGGGGTGACTGTGGTCACGCGCTCGATGACGCTTCCTGTCCTCCCCCTTGCGGCCGCTATTCTGCTGGTGAAAAAAGAAACGTCGTTCGCGCTCGTGTTGATGCTGGCAGCCTGCGCCCTGATTGTGCCAATGAGCGTGCGCAACTATGCGCTGACCGGTTTGCCCTGGCCGACGCGAAGTGGCATCAATCTCTATATCGGCAATTCCCCATACACCGACGCGCTGCTGCCCGCATACGATCTCGACCTGCTCGAGGTCGAGGCCTACGAGCGCTTCGCTCGCGCACGGCCTGATGTCCCTCCGGATTCGGCCCGGCTCGATGCCGAGTTCGATGCGTTCCTCACGGGCGAAGCGATCGCACACATCGCTGCCAATCCCGTCGGTGCGCTGCGGCAGAAGATCGTCAATGTGGGTTATCAGTTGTCTCCACGCATCGTGCCGTTTTATGTCTCGGGCCGTGACACTCGCGTGCTCATCGGAGACAATGGGTCGGCGCGGGTGGTCGACAGCCTCGCGCGGCCGCCGATCGAGGTGTGGTCGCACGCTGTCTCAGCATCGGTACTGCTCGCCGGAACGATCGCCGGTGTGTTCCGTCGGCGGCACCAGCTCCATCACGACGCCATCCTGTGGGCCGTGTTCGTCACGTTCATTGGGGTCAATGCGGTGTATGTGCCCGCCACCAGGTACACCGCACCGACGCTCTTCGTGATGGTCTTCTATACGGCGGTCGGGTTGGCCGGTACCAGGAAGGATTAATTGAGGATGGAGGTCTCGCTTCGCGATCGCCTGCTCATCGGCGAGCACGTGTTGTTCCGCCAACTCGACGACGAGGCGGTGTTGCTGGACTTGAAGAGCGGGACGTATTTTGGCCTGAACGACGTCGGTGCTCGTGCCTGGCAATTGATCTGTGAGCACGGCGATCTCTCTCTCGTACTCGAAGTGCTTCAGGAGGAATACGCCGCCAAGCCCGAAATCGTTGAACGAGATTTGCTCGCGCTTGCCGGTCAGCTCGTCGGCCAGAAGCTCGCCGATGTGAAGCCGCATGGTGGCTGAACAGCCCCCAGCGTTCGTTCCCCACACGCCGGTCCGCGCGGCCGTGTATCGTGCGCTTCTTGCTTCGGCCTACGGACTCTACAAGGTAGGAAACGGCTGCCTGTTTACGGCTGCTGGGCTCCTCCGCAAGAACGAGCTCGAGGCGGCCAGTGTCGATCAATACCGCATCTTCAACGTATCTGCCTTCGACGTCGACGCGGGTCTCAGCTTTGCCGAACAGCTCTTTTACGGAAAGTTCCTCCGCGACAGGGACCGCATCCTGCTCGCGGGGTGCGGTTCGGGCCGTGACTTGATTGCTCTGAAAGAGCTTGGATACGACGTAATCGGTTTAGAGCCGGTCCCCGAAGTCGTGGAGCTTGCGCGCCGGCACCTTGCACGCCGCGGCATCTCGGCGCCGGTACAGACCGGCTTGATACAGAGCGCCGAGCTGAGTGGCTCGTATGACGCCGTCATCTTCTCAAACGGCTGCTACTCCCTGCTGCAGGGTTCGACCTTGCGCATCGCGACGCTGCGTCGGGTCGCGCAGCGACTCACACCCCAGGGCCGAATCATCGTCAGTTATCATCCGGCCAGGCGCCAGTCACGGTTCGGACGATGGCTGACGCGCGCGGCGGTGCAGCTGTCGGCGGGAGATTGGAATCCTGAACCGGGAGACTCGTTCTCGCGCGATCTGTTTGTACCAGGCCTCATCCGCTACCACCACGCCTTCGCGCCGCACGAATTCGCGAGTGAGTGCGAGGCCGCCGGCCTCACAATGCTCGCCGATGAGATGTTCAGCGAGGGGTACCGCTTTGCGGCGGCCGAGCAGCGCGCCTGAAACCCCGGACTCTTCGACTCAAGGTCTCTTAGCTCGTTCTCTGCAGGTCATCGAGGATCGCGTCGCGGGCCTGACGGAGCATTCTCAATTCACGCGGATACGACAACGACTTGACCGGCACACTCGTGGCCAGACGCGTGGCGAGCGCGAATTGGCGCTCGAGCCGTTCGGGATCGCTCACCGACATATTG
This sequence comes from Vicinamibacterales bacterium, assembly GCA_963761975.1. Lineage (GTDB taxonomy): Bacteria > Acidobacteriota > Vicinamibacteria > Vicinamibacterales > JAMQPK01 > JAMQPK01. The sequence continues at coordinate 997,201 of CAVXIR010000004.1, read as the reverse complement.
AAGGTATTTCTGACCAGCTCCAGGAATGCACGGCGGGGGGTCAGGCGCTTGATGGCAACTTGCGACGCCGTGTGTGTGCCGGGTGGTGTGAGCACGTAGATGCTTCGCAGTGGCACCGGGATTCGCTGCGAGTGGCGAGCGTCGAGAGGGACGATCAACTTGGGTGTGAGAGGCTCGAGGCGAAGCCCCTTCACACGGGGGCCGAACACGACCTTCGCAATGGCTGGAAATAATTTCACTCGTGGCACTCCGGGATAGGCAAGAAAGCGTTCACCGTCATCGGCGAGGACCAGAAGGTCGTCGGTCAGCAGCGGATGGCCCGCCTTGACGAACGACGCGCCGAGACTCGACTTGCCGTAGCCGCAATCACCCATCAGCGCGGTTGCCTGCCCTTCGATCGTGAGCGTCGTCGAATGAAGTGGCTCGATGCCGAGGTTAATGAGGGCGAACGACAGAGATGGTCCGAGGTGCGTATGGAAGGCATTGACGCCAAGTGGTCCGAGCGGACGACAGGTAACTAATCGGCCGCTCTTGGGAATGAGGAATTCCAGCGTGCCCGACCACCGCAGGTATCTCGATCCATCAGGCAGCATCGCGGCGACCCATGGAGCACCGTTTTCGGGCACACGGAGATCACCGAGCGCTTGCTGAAAATGCGCGAGCGTGCCTCGCCGAAGCGAAACCTCAGCGAGCCAGGGAGCCGGACGTCGTGGATAGGGAAGCGGCCATTCGCTGTCGAGGCGAAGACCATACACGTGGTAGGGAGAGGCGACGGATCGTGGGTTACTTTCTCGTCGCCGGGATTCCGGTGCCATCAGTCATGTTCCCACCCTTGCCCTGCGTGATTGTCCGCAAGTCGCCGTATTTCACGAGCCGCGGAGCGCGGTATGGCTTCCTGCTTTCGCGCGATGCTGTCAAGTCGCGCTCACGACGCTGCCGTTTGGGCATGTAATGTCCTTTCGTCGGCTGTCGTTCCAATAAAGTGCCGTAGCCAGATTTCCAGCGCGACCACTGCCGTTACCCGCCAGCTCACCATGCTGCTCGATGACCCATCCAAAGCCGGGCCGATCGCAATCAGACCACGCTTCAGTTTCTGTGGATCCACGTAGCCGTGCTCCACGATGCGGGCGTCCGATCCCAGCAGCTTCACGAGCTCTGGGAAATCCTGTCGTGTCGAACGGTTGACATCCTGCGTGAAATCGGCCTTCGTGCGACGCTCGAGTATTTCCCGAGGGACCACGCCCTCGAGCGCTCGACGCATCAGCGCTTTGGGGACGCCGTCTCGCACGAGCACGTTTCCGGGCTGGCGCATGAGAAAGTCGACGAGATCGCGGTCCAGAAACGGAAACGCTGGCTCAACGCCGTATCGCGCGGCTGCCTTATTGTTCCACTCGAGGCAAAGGTCATGATACTGCGACCGCACCTCGCGATAAAGGGCTCTGGCCAGCGTTCTGGTACCGCGCCGTACGTCGGGATAGGTAAACACATCAGGCCGCGCTTTGCCGCGAAGTCGATCGGTAAACCACTCGTCCCACGGAAGCGCGCCGTTCCACGTGCGCCACGAGGCGCGCCCCACGAGGCGAACCCAGCGTGGCAACAGGTACTCGAGCAGATCTGCGTAGAATTGCCCGGCGAATTCATCGCCTGCGGCGTCGGGAAACCACTTGCGATACTCCCGGAGGTGTGTCCCGATCGTCCGCCATCTCCCGGCGGACAGGAGATCGACCAGATAGGCTTGGTCGAAGAGAAGCTGATCGCCCCAATGCCCCGAGAGCAGAGTTTTGGCGTGGCGAGAGGTAACGGCCCTCATGAGGCGGTCGCCGCGAAACCACTGGCCGTCGAGCATCGGCGCCTCGGTCCAGCGGATGATCTCGGCCGACCGAAAGAGTACTCCCTCGAACGGAGTATCGACCTGTTCGATGGGGCGGCCGCATGCGCGTTCGATCTCGGCGACGAAGATACTTTCGTCTGAGGGGCTGCCGTCACGGCTCGTGTACGTGAGGCCGGCGAGCGCTGCATGGGGCGCAGACTGGCAGGCCGTACAAAAGATCGCCGACGAATCCAGGCCGCCGCTCACCGCGATTGCCACTGGATGCGCGCTGCGGAGCCGTCGCTGGACGGCGCGCCGGAACAGGTAGCGGAACTCGTCGGCGCAGTCGGCAAATGACATGCGGCTCGCAGAGGCATGCAGGTCGAAGTCCCAATAGCGGCGCATATGCAATCGAGACGCTGTGAACACGCCTACGTGCCCAGGCGGCACCTGACGGACGTCGCTGAAGAGCGTTGAACCGTCGGCTCTGCGCCGGTGGATCTGCCTGAGCACCAGCTCGGCGAGCAACTGGTCGTTGGGGCGGACGTGAAAGTCCCGATCGGCGAACAGCGTCTTGATTTCGGAGCCGAACACGACGAACGCCGCCTGTTGCCGGTAATAAAGCAGGCGCACGCCCATCGCGTCGCGTGCGAGCAGCACACGTCGCGCGTGCGGCTCGAACACGGCGACTGCAAAGTCGCCGAGCAGGTGGCGCACGAATTCGACGCCAGCCATCTCGCACGACCACGACGCCAGCTCGGCGTCGGGCGTGTTCGTCGAAACATCGCAGTGCTCGCGCAGTTCTGCGATGAGATCCGCTCGGTTGTCCAGGCGGCCGTCGAACACCAGCCGTGTGCCCGATGCCCGTACGACAGGTTGTCGTTCGTGTATCGACTCGGGCGTCACTCGCAACTGCCGACACCCGATCGCAAAGGCTTCGTCGATAGCTATGCCTTCGCCATCGGGACCCTTGTGCGCCAGCGACTCGCTCATACGCGCGACCAGCGCGCGGTCGACCGGACGATCATCGAAGCGGTAGATCCCGAAAATCCCGGCCATGGGGGGAGTATACTCGCCGCAAAATGGCGGACGCGCGATGATTCAGGCGTTCCATCGATATCGTGCCCTTGATGCTGCTGATCGTCAGCTCGTCAGAGAGGCAGCGATGCTGCTTGTCGCGGCGAGGCTCGGAACGACGGTGATGCCGTTTCCCACGCTGCGCAATGCGCTCGCTCGATCCGCGCACCGTCCGAGCCGCGCGCGACGGACCAATTCGGCGTTCCTGATCTCCCGCGCGGCCTGGGCCGTTGCGTCCGTCGCGCGACGCTTACCGTTTCGAACCACCTGTCTCGTCGATTCCCTTGCGGTCGATGCCATGCTGCGCCGCCGCGGGTATGCGTCCGAAATCCGTTTCGGTGTCCGGCCGGAGGGGCGGGGGATGCTGGCGGCGCACGCATGGGTCGAGCACGACGGCGAAATTGTGTTCGGCGCGATTCACGACCTGGCCGATTACAGCGCGCTCTCTCCGCAGGATGCACGGTGAAGGCTGCGGACGATCTCATCGAGCTTCTCACGGTTCTCAGAGGCGAGCCCGTGGACTGGTTTGTCCGCGAACTGATTCCGGCCGAGTTTCTTCAGCACTGTGGCCGGCACGACCTTCACGGACTGGTTTACGGCGAGATCAATCGCTCTGTGCATTGCGATGAGTGGCCGTCTGCCATTCGCGGCGAGCTCGCGCGTCTTGCGCTCGAAGAGACGGCCCGTGAGATGCTGCGCCGGGAAGAACTCGCCGGCATGCTCGACGCGCTTGCAACGTGCGGCGTGCGCGCTCTGTTGCTGAAAGGTACCGCCCTCGCATACACGGTGTACGACACACCGATCGCCCGGCCGAGGGTTGACACCGATCTGCTGATCGATATGCGTCACCGGGCCATCGTGCGGGCGGCGCTCGAAGATCGCGGCTACGTCGCGCCGCCATACTGCGCCGACCTGTTTTCACAATTTGAAATGACGAAGACAGATGAGTTCGGCTTGGTGCATGTCCTTGACACACACTGGAAAATCAGCACGCAGCCGGTGTTCGCCGATGTCTTGACCTACGAGGAGTTGTTGCCGCGTGCCGTTCCAGTGGGCGCGCTTGGTGCGGCTGCCGTAGCGTTGGGTGCGGTCGACGCGTTGCTATTGGCGTGCATGCATCCCGTGATGCACCACCGCAACGAGTTACGGCTGTTGTGGGTGTATGACATTCACCTTCTGGCGGCTCGGTTGACGCCGACCGAGCTCGAAGAGTTCGCGCGGCTCGCACAGGCAAAGAAAATCGCCGAAGTCTGTGCGCACGGGCTGCGACTCGCGCACACGATGTTCGAGACTCCCTTCCCGGCCGAGCTCCTCGCCGATCTCGAGCGTCAGGATCGGATTGAACCGTCTGCCGAATATCTCGCGTCTGAACGAAGATGGCACCACGAGACGATCGCCAGCCTGCGGGCGCTGCCGCGATTCGGCGAGCGCGTGCGGCTTCTCGGCAGAGTCCTTTTGCCGACTCCGCAATACATGCTGGGCGCCTATGGACTACGGGGTAAGCCGTTGGGACCGTGGCTCTTGCCCGCTCTCTACCTGCACCGTAATGTTCGCGGTGCATGGAAGATCCTGGCAGGGAAAAAGTGAGATAATGCCTTAATCCCCCTTACGTAAAACGTAAAAAGAGGGTCTGACCCCTATCAGATGGCAGCTGTTGACGATCCCAAGACGCTCGGAAGGACGCGGCTTTCATTCGCCAGCGAGGCCGATATCGACGAGTTCGTCCGAACGCTCGAGAAATTCGAAAACGGCGAGCTGACGCCCGATCAGTGGCGCGTGTTTCGCCTCGTTCGAGGCACGTACGGCCAGCGTCAACCCGGCGACGTGCAGATGCTGCGCATCAAGATCCCGCAGGGCGTGCTCGCGGGCCCGCAGCTCGAAGCGCTGGCCGAAGTCGGCGAGCGGTTCTCGCGTGGTTTCGGGCACATCACGACTCGCCAGAATATCCAGTTTCACTTCGTCAAGCTGCACGACGTCGAGACGGCCATGCGCACTCTCGCGGACGCGGGCCTCACTACGCGTGAGGCCTGCGGCAATTCGGTGCGCAACATCACGTGCTGTCCGCAGGCCGGCATCTCGCCGACCGAACTCTTCGACGTGACGCCCTACTCGGAAGCGATGACGCGCTATCTGCTGCGACATCCGCTCAGCTCGTCTTTGCCCCGCAAGTTCAAGATTGCGTTCGAGGGCTGCACCGACGAAGACCACGCGTTGCTTGGCATGCACGACCTTGGCTACCGCGCCGCCATGAAAGACGGCAAGCGGGGCTTCCGCGTCGTCGTGGGCGGCGGCACATCGATCATGGTGAAGTCGGCCGAGCCAGTGCACGAGTTCCTGCCGGCGTCTGAGATCTTCAACGTTGCCGAGGCGGTGATCCGTGTCTTCCACGAGTTCGGTGACTACAAACACAAGCAGGCGAACCGCCTCAAGTTCCTGATCAAGTCGATCGGGTGGGACGGTTTTTTGGCCGAATACCACACGAAGCTCGCAGATTTCCGATCGAAGGGCGGGGCGACATTGCCGTTCGATCCGGAAAGCCCGCCCGTAGAGCAGGCGCCGGCCTGGCGATCGCTGAATGATGTGGCGCCGTCGATTCTCGAGACCGTTTCGCGTGCACAAAGCTCGCAGGTGATTGGACCGGGCATCGTCCCGCAGGTCCGGCCGATGCTGCCGACGATGAACGGCGACTATGCGCATTGGCTGAGCACCAACGTGCGCAGGCAGAGGCAGAGCGGCTATTTCCTGGTGAACGCGACGATTCCGCTGGGCGATTTTACGAGCCAGCAGATGCGCATCCTCGCCGATCTCGCCACCGCCTACGGTGACGGCACGATCCGCATCACGGCTGAACAGAACCTCGTGTTCCGCTGGGTGTCGACCGATGCCGTGCCCGAGCTGTATCGTCAGCTCGCGGCGGCCGGCCTCGGACTTCCTGACGCCGGCACGATCGCCGATGTGACCAGCTGCCCCGGCGCCGAGTCGTGCAAACTTGCCGTCACGCAGTCACGTGGGCTCGGCAAGTTTCTTGGCGATCATCTGCGCGAGCATCCCGAGCTCATCGCCAAGGCGCCCGATCTTCAAATCAAGATCAGCGGCTGCCCGAACGGCTGCGGGCGTCATCATATTGCCGGCCTTGGATTCCAGGGCAGTGTGCGCAAGGTGGGAGGCAAGGCGATTCCGCAGTATTTCGTTATGGTGGGCGGAGGGCCGGAGGGCGACGCGGTGCGGTTCGGTCGCCTCGCGGCAAAGGTTCCGGCGCGTCGGCTGACCGTCGCGCTGGAGCGGCTGCTCGATTTATACCTGCAAGACAGAAATGCCGGCGAATCGGCGACCTCGTTCTTCATGCGGGTCGAGGTCGCGCGCGTGAAAAGCGTCCTGTCCGACCTGGAGCAGATGACGGCGGTCACCACGAAGGCCGACGAATTCGTCGACCTTGGAGAGACAGGCGAGTTCAATCCGGAGATCCAAGAAGGCGAGTGCTCGGCCTGAAACGGCGGGGTTCCCGCCCCTTTTTTCGCGGTCCCCCTGGTTCCCTCCGGATACATCTAATAAACAGATACATCAAATTTTAAAATTGTATTTTACTTATGGCTCGGGGTACCGGATAACTAGTCCTTCCTTATGGACCGCGAACCCGGCTTTCCTCCCCGACAAGGACTCTACGATCCGAGCCACGAAAAAGACGCCTGTGGTGTCGGGTTCGTCGTCAACGTCAAGGGTGTGCGCTCGCACAGCATCGTGCGGCAAGCGCTGAAGCTGCTCGTCAACCTCCTTCACCGCGGCGCCTGCGGGTGCGAAGTGAACACCGGCGACGGCGCCGGCATCCTCATTCAGATGCCGGACGCGTTTCTGCGCAAACAGGCGCGCAATCTCGGCATCGATTTGCCACCCGCCGGAGACTACGGCGCAGGCTGCGTGTTTCTGCCGCGCGATCCGGCGGCGCGCGCAACCATCGAAGCGCTCGTCGAGAAAATCGTCCAGGAGGAAGGGCAGACGCTGCTCGGCTGGCGCGATCTACCCACCGACGATTGCCTGGTCGGTGCATCGGCTGCGGCAGTCGAGCCGTACTTTAGACAAGTGTTTATCGGCAGGGGGGCTGACCCCGTCTCGGCCTTCGAGCGCAAGCTGTACGTCATCCGCAAGCGCATCGAGCACAACGTCGACAGGCTGCCGATTTCGAGCACCGACAGGAAATATTTCTACGTCCCGAGCCTGTCAGCAAACACGCTGATCTACAAGGGCATGCTGATTGCCAATCAGATCGAGACGATGTTCCCCGATCTGATGGATCCGGACGTCGAATCGGCCCTCGCGCTGGTGCATCAGCGCTTCAGTACCAACACGTTCCCCTCGTGGCCGCTGGCGCATCCCTATCGCTACATTGCGCACAACGGCGAGATAAACACCTTGCGCGGCAACATCAACTGGATGCACGCGCGCGAAGCGATGTGCGAATCGGATCTGCTCGGCGAAGATCTGCAGAAGATCCTGCCGGTCATCCGCGAAGGCGGCAGCGACACTGCCACCTTCGACAACGTGCTCGAGTTCCTGGTGATGACGGGACGCTCGCTGCCGCACGCCGTGCTCATGATGATTCCGGAGCCGTGGGCCGGCCACGAATCGATGTCAGCCGAGCGCAGGGCCTTCTACGAGTACCACGCGACGATGATGGAGCCATGGGACGGGCCTGCGTCGATTGCGTTCACCGACGGCAAGGTGATCGGCGCGGTGCTCGACCGCAACGGCTTGCGGCCGTCGCGCTACTACGTGACCAAGGACGATCTGGTCATCATGGCGTCGGAAGTCGGCGTCCTCGGCGTACCAGAAGAGAATATCCTGTTGAAGGAGCGGCTCCACCCCGGCCGCATCTTCCTCGTCGATACCGAGAAGGGACGCATCATCGCCGACGAGGAAATCAAGAAGGAGCTCGCCTCGGCGCAGCCGTACGCACAGTGGCTCGCTGAAAACATGGTGGCGCTGGAGGATCTCAAGCCAGCGCCGCTGCTGCCGCTTCCCGATCACTACACGATGGTGAACCGGCAGCGCTCGTTCGGCTACACGCAGGAGGATCTGAAGATCATCCTCGCGCCGATGGCGCAGAACGGCGAAGAAGCGATCGGATCGATGGGAACCGACACGTCTCTTGCCGTCCTGTCGGACAAGCCGCGCCTGCTGTACGACTACTTTACGCAGTTGTTTGCGCAGGTCACCAATCCGCCGCTCGATGCGATTCGAGAAGAGCTCGTGACATCGATGGGCTCGACGATTGGCCCCGAGGCGAATCTATTGAAGCCGGGACCCGAAGCCTGTCACCAGATCAAGGTGAAGTCGGCCATCGTCAATAACGAAGAGCTGGCGCGGCTGCGCCACATCGACGAGCGCGGCTTCAAGGCCATTACCCTGCCGATGCTGTTCGACGCGGACTCGGGCGGCACAGGATTGTCGCGGGCGCTCGAGGATCTGCAGCGGCGCACGAGCGAAGCGGTCGAACAAGGCTACACGATCATCATCCTCTCGGATCGCGGCGTGAACATGAAGCTCGCGCCCATTCCGAGCCTGCTGGCGACGGCTGGCGTCCATCATCATCTCGTGCGCGAGGGCACGCGCAATCGCGCCGCGCTCGTGATCGAGACGGGGGAGGCGCGCGAGGTGCATCACCTGGCGCTGCTCATCGGCTACGGCGCCGGCGCCGTCAATCCGTATCTCGCGTTCGAGACGCTCGACGACATGATCCGCAGCGAGATGCTGCCGGGCCTGAGCCATGAGAAGGCCGTCAAGAACTACATCAAGGCGCTCAACAAGGGCGTGCTCAAGGTGATGTCGAAGATGGGCATCTCCACGCTGCAGAGCTATCGCGGCGCGCAGATCTTCGAAGCCGTCGGTCTCGAAAAGGATTTCGTCGATCGCTACTTCACCTGGACCGCATCGCGTATCGGCGGCGTGGGAATCGAGGCGATTGCGGAAGAAGTGCGCGCGCGTCACGAGCTGGCGTTTCCGCAGCGTCCGGTTGCCGAGCGTGATCTCGACGAGGGCGGAGAGTACCAGTGGCGCCGCGATGGGGAATACCACCTCTTCAACCCCGACACCGTGTTCAAGCTGCAGCACGCCACCCGTAGCGGCCAGTACGGAATCTTCAAGGAGTACACGAGGGCGGTCAACGAGCAGACCCGCAAGCGCGCCACACTGCGCGGGCTGTTCGAGCTCAAGTTTGCGGCCGAACCGATTCCGCTCGAGGAAGTCGAGCCGTCCGAATGCATCATCAAACGGTTTGCGACCGGCGCGATGTCGTACGGGTCGATCAGCAGTGAAGCCCACGAGACGCTGGCCATTGCGATGAATCGCCTGGGCGGCAAGTCAAACACCGGCGAGGGCGGCGAAGATCCTGCGCGGTACATTCCGGACCCGAATGGCGATTCGCGGCGAAGTGCCATCAAGCAGGTTGCGTCGGCACGCTTTGGCGTGACGAGCGAGTACCTTGTGAACGCCGACGATCTCCAGATCAAGATGGCGCAGGGCGCCAAACCTGGCGAGGGTGGCCAGCTTCCCGGGCACAAGGTGTATCCCTGGATCGCGAAAGTCCGCCACGCCACACCGGGCGTGGGCCTGATCTCGCCGCCGCCGCATCACGACATCTATTCCATCGAGGACCTGGCGCAGCTCATCTACGACCTGAAGAACTCAAATCCGCGCGCGCGGATTCACGTCAAGCTCGTCGCGGAAGTGGGTGTGGGGACCGTCGCGGCTGGCGTCGCAAAAGCGCACTCAGATGTGGTGTTGATATCCGGCCACGACGGCGGCACCGGCGCGTCGCCGCTGACGAGCCTCAAGCACGCCGGCGTGCCATGGGAGCTCGGCCTCGCCGAGACGCAGCAGGTGCTCGTTCTCAACAACCTGCGCGATCGCATCGTCGTGCAGGTCGACGGCCAGATGAAGACGGGCCGCGACGTCGTCATCGGTGCGCTGCTTGGCGCCGAAGAGTTTGGATTTGCCACGGCGCCCCTCGTGGTGATGGGCTGCGTGATGATGCGCGTCTGCCATCTCAACACCTGCCCCGTCGGCGTCGCGACGCAGGATCCTGAGCTTCGCAAGCGCTTTACCGGTCAGCCCGAGTTCGTCGAGAACTTCTTCCGGTTCATTGCCGAAGACGTGCGCGAGCTGATGGCGCAACTCGGCTTCCGGACGATGGACGAGATGATCGGGCGCGTGGACAAAATCGACGTGACGGATGCCGTGGACCAGTGGAAAGCGGCGGGTATCGATCTTTCGCAGATTCTCTACAAACCGGTTGTCGCCCCGACGGTCGCGCAGCGCTGTGTGCGTGGACAGGACCACGGCCTCGACAAGGCGCTCGACAACGAGCTCGTCCGCCGGTGCCAGGACGCGCTCGCGCATCGCAAGCGGGTCGAGTTCAGCATGCCGATCCGCAACGTGAATCGAACGGTCGGCACGATTCTGGGATCCGAGCTGACCCGTGCGTACGGCGCTGCCGGACTGCCCGATGGCACGATCACGATTCACTTTACGGGATCGGCCGGACAGAGCTTCGGCGCGTTCGTGCCGAAGGGCATGACGCTGACACTCGAAGGCGATGCGAACGACTATTTCGGCAAAGGCCTTTCGGGCGGCACGCTCGCCGTGTTCCCCTCATCGAAAGCCACGTTCGTGCCCGAGGAGAACATCATCGTCGGTAATGTGACGCTCTACGGCGCCACGAGCGGCGAGGCTTATCTGCGGGGTGTCGCAGGCGAGCGGTTCGCGGTCCGCAACAGCGGCGCACGTACGGTTGTCGAGGGTGTCGGCGATCATGGCTGCGAATACATGACCGGCGGGCGCGTGGTCGTGCTCGGCAGAACCGGACGCAATTTTGCCGCGGGCATGAGCGGGGGCATTGCGTATGTGCTCGATCGCGACGGCACGTTTGCGCAGCGTCTGAACACCGGCATGGTCGATCTCGACCCGTTGGATGTCGAAGACTGGAAGACCGTGCGCGAAATGATTACGCGTCACGTGCTTTTCACGAATAGCTCCTACGCGAAGGGGATTCTCATGACGCTCGCCACCCGACCCTTCGTCAAGGTGATGCCCAGAGACTACAAGCGCGTGCTGATGGCAGAGGCGAAGGCCAGGGCGGAGAATCGCGAGCCGGAGTTCGCAGAGCTCGTGGGAGCTGGCTAGATCCACATTGGGAGATTCGCAGATAGGTAGATTCGCAGATTGATTGGCAGATTGTGAGAGTGACGTCGGAAGCTCTAATCTGCGAATCCCACAACCTGCGAATCTGCGAATAGTGAGACATGGGTAAACCGACAGGCTTTATCGAAATTCATCGAAAAAAAGCGTCCACCCGTCCTGTGGCCGAGCGCCTCAAGGACTGGAACGAGGTTTATCTTCCGTACGCACAGGAAGAGCTGCAGAAGCAGGGTGCGCGGTGCATGGATTGCGGCATCCCGTTCTGCCACCAGGGATGCCCGCTCGGTAATCTCATTCCCGACTGGAACGATCTCGTGTACCACAACCGGTGGGAGCCGGCGATCGAACGGCTGCACGCGACGAACAACTTCCCCGAGTTCACCGGCCGGCTCTGCCCGGCGCCATGCGAAGGGGCGTGTGTGCTCGGTATCAACGACGATCCGGTGACGATCAAGTCGATCGAAGTGTCGATCATCGACAAGGCGTTCGAGCGGGGATGGGTTACGCCGAAGCCGCCTCTCGTGCGCACGGGCAAAAGGGTAGCAGTCATCGGTTCCGGCCCTGCCGGCCTCGCTGCAGCCGAACAGTTGAACCGCGCCGGCCATTTCGTCACCGTTTTTGAAAAGTCCGACCGTGTTGGTGGGCTACTGCGATACGGCATACCCGAATTCAAGATGGAGAAGAAAATCCTGAACCGCCGGCTGGCGCTGATGGGACACGAAGGGGTGACGTTTCGCACGAAGATTAACGTTGGAGTCGACCTGACGTTCGATCGGATGAAGTCCGACTTCGACGCGATGGTGCTTGCCGGGGGAGCCGGGTGGCCCCGCGATCTGCCGGTGCCGGGACGCGAGCTCAAGGGCGTCCATTTCGCCATGGAATACCTCACCCTCTCGAACAAGCGGGTCGAAGGCGATCGGATTTCAGACGCGAATTTCATCAGTGCGAAAGGTAAGCGGGTGGTGATTATCGGCGGGGGCGACACCGGTGCCGACTGTCTCGGCACGGTCCACCGTCAGGGCGCGCTGTCCGTGCATCAGTTCGAGCTGTTGCCGAAACCGCCCGACACACGTGCGGCCGACAATCCGTGGCCGCTGTGGCCCAACGTCTTTCGCGTGTCGACTGCCCACGAAGAGGGGGGCGAGCGCATGTACTCGGTGTCGACGCAGCGATTCAGCGGTGATGACGAGGGGCGCGTGAAAAAGCTCCACGGCTCGAAGGTCGAGCTCGTTCGCAAAGACGGGAAGATGACGTTCGAGAACGTGCCCGGCAGCGAGTTCGAGATGGACGTCGATCTCGTTCTGCTCGCGATGGGCTTTCTCGGTCCGGAACGTAAGGGGCTGCTCGAAAATTTCGGTGTCAAGCTGACCGAGCGCGGCAACGTGTGGCGCGACGCAAACTGGATGACCAGCGTGCCCGGTATCTTCACAGCCGGCGACATGCAGCGCGGCCAGTCGCTCATCGTGTGGGCGATTGCCGAAGGCCGCAGCGCCGCGCGCGGCGTCGATCTTTTCCTGATGGGTAGATCGGACTTGCCGGCCCCGCTCGCGTAGCCCTTCGGATCTCGACACGAGCCGTGGCGCGGCTTCAATCGAAGGGCATCAACTCGCCGTTTTCATCGAACAGATCTGAACCGGTGCCGATGATGTCCACGCTGTTGCGGGCCGCCACTTCCTCGAGCACGGCCGGCGATGCGTAGACCTCTTCGAGGTTCAGGGTGTCGAGGATGCGCAGAATACGCAGGCGCCCCTCCGCTGCCCGCCCGCAGCTCCTCACGGCGACTTCGCACGCCTCCCGGACATTGTCCGCAACAATCGGAATCTTGCCGCGCTCGAGAAAACCGCTGGTAATGACGTTGGCATAGGTTGCCTCGCGGTCGATCTTCGCGTGCAGGCGACGCGTGATGACGTCAGCCAAGCCGACGCCGATGGCGTTGCCACGTGATTCGTCCGTGAGATCGCACACGGCAATCGATCCGATGCGCGGCACTTCGGCATCGGGCTGACCATTGACACGGAACCGTCCTGTGACGTTCGGATCAATCCCGACTCCGCTGATGTTCTTTCCCATGCGGTCGATGACGAGCACGTCCACTTCGTCGATTGGCAGTCCTGGCATGTGGCGTCTGGCGAGGTCGAGCAGCAACGGCTCTTCGCGGGCAATTTCATCCGACTTCAACACGCGGACGTCCAGCGTTTGATGAACCGCGTTTTCGACGAGCCCGACGCCTGCCAGAATCTTTCCCGACGCCAGCACACACGCTGCACCCGGCGCGATCAGGTCGCGCAATCCTCTCACACCGAACTGATGTACCGCGCGTGCGCCTTCCAGCTTGCCCAGGCCGATGAGCGCCATCTTCAACAGGCCGCTCTCGTACGATCCGTGGTAATCGGTGTGCGGCTTGATGCGGTTGACGAGAATCACGCCGTCCGATTCGTAGGCGTGCCGATCCATGAAGATGCCGAGCGGCAACTCCCCGCGAGGCAACTCCACGACGTCCATTGATGAGCGAACGGGCGCACCCATCGCCTCGTCGACGATGCCGTACTCCCTCAAAATGCCGGCTTGCCCTTCAGCGGTCGCGCCGCCATGGCTGCCCATGGCAGGCACGATAAACGGGTGTGCGCGGCGTGCCTGCACGTAATCGCTGATTTCTCTGACGACTGGCGCGAGGTTGTCGATGCCGCGGCTGCCGGTGGCAATGGCGATGCGTGCGGACGGACGAATCAGCTGGTCGAGTCGCGAAAGCTGCTGCCGCAGCGCCGCCACCGGGTGCTCGAGCCTCGTTCGATCGAATTTTTGGCGGATCTTGAGCAGCTGCAGCCGCATTTCGGGTTTCAAGTATAAACACTCGCGAGTCTCTCGTCTGGTCAGACCGCGAGTGCTCCAAGCAGGGACGGTTTTTCCACCCAAGAGCGCCGCCTACTCGGCCGCGTCGCTCCACGCTCGAACATTCCCGTTCACGTCATGAGCCGGCACGGACATTCCTGTTCATTCCAGATTTCACGATCCGGAAATTTGCTGAGAATTCTTCGAGACTTCGCACGCTCGTGTGTTGGCGTTTACCTTGCTCGGTCATCCTCGCAACGTTCGGCGGGAGCTGCCGCCATCGCGGCGGCGCGCAGGACGTGAGGAGCAATCATGCGGATCGAGTCATGGGCGGGTGTTGCGATGGTGGGTCTCGTGTTGTTGAGCGGCAGTACGACGTCGGCTGAGAACAGGCAATGCGGGCGTTCGACGCTGCCCGTAAACGTGGAGTTCTTCTCCGATCTCCATCGGGTCGTTCAGCGCATCTACGATCGCTCGCCGACGTTTCGCTTGCAGTGCGAGCGCATCGCGAGCGCTCCGCATCTTCGCGTCCGGGTGCACATCAACCCGAGGATTCCCAGAGTGTGCCGCGCCTTGACTGTCATTCAGCGCCAGGGGTTCCAGATCCGTGCGGATGTCCACCTGCCGCCGGGCAGCGACTACTCCGAGCTGATCGGTCACGAGTTCGAACACCTGCTCGAGCAAATCGAAGGGCTCAATCTGCGCCGGCTGGCGCGAGTCCGCGGCTCGGGCGTGCGCGAAGTCGAGCACGAGCTGTTCGAAAGCGCTCGTGCGCAGGATGCGGGACGGGTCGTCGCCGCCGAATTCTACAAGAACCGGGCACGGGCCACAGATTGACCAAGCCACGAAAGCACGAAGACACGAAGCCACGAACACACGAAGGCACGAAGAGACGAGGATACGAACCGCAGAGGTAAGAGAGGCTCACGCGACGTCAGCCTGCGTGGTTTAAGATAGCCGCATCATGGCCAGGATGATTCGTATCGGCGTAGCAGCGGGTGTCGTTCTGGCGATGCTCGTCGGCGCAGCCCAACTCCGTGGACAGCAGACATCCTTTGACCTGCTGATCCGCAACGGTCGGATTGTCGACGGCAGCGGCAACCCATGGTTTGCAGCCGATGTCGGTGTGCGCGGCGACCGCATCGTCGCGGTCGGACGGCTCGGCAGTGCAACGGCCAGACGCGAGATTGACGCCCGCGGCCTGGTCGTCGCTCCGGGATTCATCGACCTCCATACGCATTCGGATTTATCGCTGCTCAACGACGGCAATGCGGAGAGCAAGGTTCGCCAGGGGGTGACGATCGATGTGATCGGCGAGAGCACATCGGTGGCGCCGAGAGATGGACTGCCCGACGCGAAGGACACGTGGACCGACTTTACGGGCTACTGGCAGGCGCTCAGTCGGAAAGGGATCTCCATGAACGTCATTTCGGAGGTCTCCTTCCAACAACTTCGTCTGGTCGCCGTTGGTTACAAGCCGGGCCCGGCGACCGTCGCCGAGCTCGACCGAATGAAATCGCTGGCCGCTCGTTCGATGGAGGAGGGTGCGTGGGGCCTCGTTGCACGATTCGAAAGCGGTGGACCTGAACAGCCTGAAGAGGTGATTGAGGTGGCGAAGGTCGTCGCGAAATACGACGGCATCTATGTCACCCACATCGGCAGCGAAGGCGCCGAGCAGGATCGCGAGCTCGATTTCGCCATTCGCGTCGCACAGGAAGCGAAGATTCCAGCCCATATCTTCCACCTGAAAATCCGCGGCGAGGAAAACTGGGGGACGATCGGGAAGTACCTGGTGAAGATCGAAGCGGCACGCGCACGTGGCTTGGACGTTACGGCCAATCAGTATCCGTATACCGCGATGCAGCATGGATGGAGTGCGTTTTTCCCCGTGTGGGCGCGTGAGCACGGTCCGCAGAAATTCGCCGCGATGCTGAAGGATCCGGCTACTCGCGCCAAGATCAAACAGGACAAGGATTTTCAGACCTGGGTCAGCGAGCACGGGGGATGGGAGGGGGTCGTCATGGGCCGCGCCCGCCAGCCGCACAACAAGAAATACGAAGGCATGAGGATTCCACAGATCGCGAAGCTGCGTGGCGGCAAGGATTTCGCCGACACCTGCATCGAGCTGATGGCGGAAGAGGGCGGGGCCATCTCAGGCATGTTCCACACGATGTCGGAAGCCGATGTACGCGAGGTGATGCGCAAGCCGTGGGTGGCGATTGCCAGCGACGGATCTGCGATCAACGTCAATGAAGACGGGGTGCCGCATCCGCGCAGCTTTTCGACCAATCCACGGGTGCTCGGACATTACGTGCGCGATGAAAAGGTGCTGACGCTCGAAGATGCCATCCGCAAAATGACTTCGCTGCCCGCGCAGATTCTCGGGTTGCGCGATCGTGGCCAGATTCGCGAGGGCTTTGCCGCCGACATCGTCATTTTCAATCCCGCGACAGTCCGTGAGACGACGACCTTTGAAAAAACCAAGTCGTACCCGGAGGGCATTCCCTACACGATCGTGAACGGCGTCGTGGTCATCGATGGCGGCAAGCACACCGGGGCGCGGCCGGGTCGCCCGCTTCACGGACGAGCCTTGAAGGTGAAGGGTTGATGGACGCGCGATGCGACAGTGTGATCAGAGAAGCGATAGCCTGTGACGAAGTTCCAACAGCTCGGTGCCTCGAAAGTTGCACCGTCGCTCGGCGCCGTCCTCGTTTCGACCGGCTCTAATCGTGAATCGCAACGGGAATTCCTCGTCGTTACGGAATCAGGAATGAAACCCCCAGGAGAATGAGCAGCGTTCCCACCACTGTCCGGAATTGGCGTTGGGGCACGCGGCCGAGCAATTGCTCACCGAAGAGCGTACCGGCGATCACGCCCAGCGTCGCAATGATCATGAACGGCCACAGCGCCATCAGCTCGCGTCCTTCGAACGCGATGAAAACCGGCACGCGTGCGATATCGATCAACAACGCGACCGCCGTGGTCGTTGCGACGAACTGACGTTTGTCGACGTTGAAGCCGAGCATCGCAGCGGTGCGGATGCCCCCTTGATTGCCGACGAGCCCACCAAAAAATCCGGACAACGCACCACCGATCCAAGCCAGCGCTCCATGCAGGCGCCACCGTTTTGCGGCCCCCGTCACCTGCGAACTTCCCGCCAGCACGAGCAGCGATCCGAAGACGATCTCGAGCGCGCGGCTCGAGGCCCACGTGTTGAGGAGAGCCCCAGTGACGCCTCCCGCAGCGCTGGTCAGCCCGAAAGACCGGGCGATCGTCCAGTCGACGTCTCGACGGAATCGCCAGAAGCGGATGGACGTGCCGATGGCGTGTGGAATGGAGACCGCGGCGACTGCTATCTTCGCGCCCGCGACGTGGGCAATGGCTGGCGTCAGCAGACTGCCGATGCCGAAGCCCGCAATCGACGCGACCGCGCCGCCGAAAAGACCTGCGAGGAAATACAGAGCGGTCAGTGTTTCGCGAACACTCGTGTGGTGCCGCTCTTATCAAACGACATCACGTTGTACGGCTGTGCTTTCGTGCCCGGATAGTCCATTCCAGGCGAACCGACCGGCATACCGCCGACCGCGATGCCGGCAATCGCCGGTTTTTCCTTCAGCAGACGGTGTACGTCTGCCGCCGGCACATGGCCCTCGATCACGTAGCCGTTGACGACGGCTGTGTGGCACGACTGCACCTGGTCTGGCACGCCACGTGCCTTCTTGATTTCGGTGAGGTCGTTCAGATCGTTCGTCCTGACGCTGAATCCGTTCGTTCGCATGTGCTCGACCCACTGCGAGCAGCATCCGCATGTCGGCGTTTTGAACACTTCGACCAGCGGCCCGGCTGCTTTCTGCTGCGCCGCTGCAATGGCAAACGACGTGAGCGCCGCGAGGACGATCGCGCCGCCCAGAATTGCTCGATTCATTGCTCCTCCTGCGCTGGCCGTCCTGGATGTTTGGTCAAGTCCGGCTCCAGTCGAAGCCAGTATGACATACAGTATGGCGCTGGAGGCCCTGACGCCCGGCTTGGGTTTATGGCAGATCTGCAGGTCACCATCAGGTGTCCGCGGTGCGGCCACCGGGCAGCTGAAGAGATGCCGACCGATCGGTGTGTGATCGTCTACGACTGTCACAGTTGCAGCCACACGTTGAAGCCGAAGCCCGGCGATTGCTGTGTGTACTGCTCCTATGGCGATAAACGGTGCCCGTTCGTGCAGGACGATTGTGATTGTCCTGACCCCAGTTAGTTGATGAAGGCGTTTCGAATCGGTACCGGGCTGGCCTGTATCGTTGCTGGGGTGCACTCCGCGTGCGCTCCCCCAGGGCGGATCCATAGTGAAGCGCCGGTTTCGTGGTCGATCAGTAGCAGCGATTCGCCGACCTCGCGGCCGTCGACTATCTGCGAAAGCGGGCAGCTGCGCCCCTGTATGCTGGATCGCACCACGGAGGATCGACCGTCGTACGCGACATTCGTGCTTCACATGTGGGGCCCGGCGCCCACGAAATTCACCGGCTCGATGTTTGTCGGATACCTGCTGGATCCCGATCCGCGTCATTACAAGAGCGCCGTTGAACTGACGTCGAACGGACAGGACGTGCACCAGCGCCTGTTCAGCAGAGTGACGACCGTTCCGGGACAGTACGAGGTGCGCATTCAGCTCGAGGAAACAGGGTCACACCTCACGACGCCGCGCATGCACGCCACCACCGTACCCGTCACCGTCAGATAGGCCGCATCACTCTTTCCGAAGGTACGTTTCGAAAGCCGGCAGCGTTTCGGGCTGACGTGGTGCTCGATGCCTTCGGCATCCGATTCAGCGACGCTCGTGGGCACGCCGAGGGCGATCAGAAACCTCGCGACGAGATCGTGACGCTCGCGATGAGGTCGGCGATCATCTCGACATAGTCCTGGGCGAGTTCTTGCGAATGATCGTTGCGGCGTCGTTCCGAGTTACCGCGGCCGGGGGGCGGCGGCTTGCCGGGACAGAGCGTGCGCGCTTCATCGACCTACTAGCTTAGAGCGATTTGAAGGAATGCCAGCAAGGCGGCCGAACGTGAGATAGCGCCAGCCACGGTGTGTGCAACATTGGCGGGAGAATGTAGTAGGGCTACATTCTCCCGCACATCTCTACCAACTGTAACGAAAACGGGCCGGCCCGTGGAGTGCGAATCCGTTACTTCGAGATCATCTTCAACGCAGTGGCGTGAATCATCCTCGTCTTCTTGTCTTTCGAGTCGACGACATCTCCCGTCAATGTGACGGTGTGCGACATGTGCGGCACGAGCTTGGCGTTGTTCTCGCCCGCAAGACCTCCCATCGTCATGACCTCGTACACCTCGCCTTTTTCCGTGACGAGTGCGACGGTGCCGCCTTTTTTCGCACAGGCCTGCGCGCAGGAGTCGCCCATGCCCGCGTGCGCATTGGTCGTGTTCGCCTTGTTCTTGGTGTAGCAGGCGAGATCGACCAAGACGCCGGTCACGTCTGCTGCGAATACCGCAGCGCCAGAGCTCATTACGAACACTGCCATTAGGATTGATAGCTTTTTCATGGTGCCTCCGCGCGGGATGTTAGCGCACGCCACAAATAGCGGCTACAGAATTCCTGCCGCAAAGACGCCGCAGCTAGCCACGCCCAATGCCAGAACCGCGATCCCCAGCGCCTTACGTTTTTTCAACCGCCACCACATGTAATAGCTGCCGAACACCATCACGATAAGGCCCGCGGCGAGCGCGTCCATGGCCCACACCCATATGCTCGTGACAATCCAGTCGCGTCGGCTCGCGGGCTGATTGAACCGCGACCCGCTGAACGTGTGAAGGATCTGGAACGCATGCAGCCACCCGTTCTCGAACTCGCGTACGAACGCCTCTTTCGCATTCAAGTCGACCCGCACCTGCGCGGCGCCGTTCGGCCGGCTCACACTGAAATCGATGTGCCAGACCGGCTGCGACGCAGGCCAGTCGATTTCACCTTGTAAGCCGAGCTGACGCATCACGTCGCGCGTCTGCTCGAGAAGCGTATCGCCTAACGGCGTTTCGATCGAGAGCTGATGTTTGCTTTCGGCGCGGTCGTACAAATCCCTGAACCATTGCTGATGGTTCAGCATCAGACCGGTCACCGAGAAGAGCCACAGGAAAAATAGAAAGTACAGACCGAGATAGTAGTGAAGTCTGCGGTTCCAGACGTCGACCGCGTTAGCGAACGATGCCATAGACGAGAGCGAAAAACGTCACCATGCCGGCACCCAGCAGGGTAAAGCCGATTCTTCGTTCGGCTTTGATTGCCCACCACAGATAGATGCCGCTGATGGATATGAACAGGAGCAGATAGATCGTCGCATCGGCAAACCAGCGCCATACCTCGATGCCGACCCAGTTGCCTCGAATCGCCACGTTATGTGGCCCCGGCATCTTGTGCAGATACGAGAGTGATTCCCAGAGGTTCATGGTTCGTCGGGTCACGGTGGCCGAGCGAGCATCGAGATCGACGCCGATCGTCGACTCGAGCCCGGCGGTGGAGACTGGAAAGATGAGACGACGATCGTTGGCCAGATAGCGAAGGAAGCCAATCTCGCCAGACACCCCAACTTGCGGCAGGATCATCCTCGCGCGCTCGATGGCTTCGCGTCCTTTGAGCCGATCGAACCCGTCCGGAATGTTCAGATTCTGAAACGTTTCAGCGGGCGGTGGCGTGCCTTGCCTCAACTTTCCGTGGTTGAGGTAGAACACGCTCACCGCGAACAGCAGCACGAAGGGACTGACGAACAACCCGAAGTAGAGATGCAGATCGAGGAGCCAGCGGTAAATCAACGCTCGCCCGATCGTTACGGCTTGTGATCCTGATGCCCCGGATCCGCCGCCGCTGGTTTGGCGCCTTTCGCGACGATGGTTGTCACCGACGCTGGGTCGGCGGGCTTTCCATCGCTTGTTTTTGTCCCGCGCTCGGCCACCCAGTGCCTCACAGAGCCATCGGCGAATGTCTGGTGCGCCTTCCACTGGAGCGTGCCCGACGGCGGGTTGTGCGCGGTAAACGTAAACTTCGCAGCCGGCTCTTTCGGCTTGATCTCCTTCGTCCACGTAATCGAGACGATGCGGTTGTTTTCCTTCTTCACGTCGAACGTGAACCCTTCGCCAGATGCCACCTGCATGACGTGCAAATCCGCAGGAATCTCGAGTTCGACCGACATCGACGCAACCGTTCCCTCGACCGGTACGGTCATCGTGTAGGTCTGCTCGGCGCCCGGTGCCGACTCGCGTGGCAAGACGACCACGTGGGCATCCAGCGCGACGACCGCAAGGACGAATATGAACAGTCCCGACAATAAGTACTTCCTCATATGCCTCCTGTTTCCCAAACTACAAACCCTACCGTCACATTGTAGGCACTACGGTTTCGAGAAGTCGACCTCGAGTTGAACCGGCTTCAACGTCGGGGCGACCTTGATCTGCCGCTCACCGCCGGCCGTTCTGACCGTCACGATGTGGGGGCCGAACGCCATCCGACCGTTGAATGGCGTTTCGCCGGCACTCGTGCCGTCGATGAGCACCTCGGCGGGCTCATTGGATCTGACGCGAATCGTTGTCTGGGGCAGCAGGTTGACGGTCGTGGTGGCCGTCGCCCGCACCTCGATGCTGCGGGCCTCGTCATAGCCAATCGCGTTATTTTGAAACCGCAATCTGTATTTGCCCGGCGCGAGCATGGCGCGACCGCCAGGGTCGAGCAGAATCGTCTCGTTCGCGCTGGTGACGCTGATGTCGAAAGGGGCTGATACGGCAATCCATCCGGATGTTTTCTCAGCTGGGTCCGGTTCCGCTGTCGCGGGAGTGCTCGGCGGCGGAGGTTCAGAGGTTGGTGCGGGCACACTTGTTTCTACGGGTGCGGGCTCGCTCGTTGTGCTCAATGGCGCAACGCCGTCCGTGGCCGTTCCACTGATCTGCGGCCAGAGCCACACGGCGGCGACCGTCAGCACCGCGACCAATGCGAGAATGGCGACACGAGGAAGCCACGCAAGGACGCGCGACAACAGAGATCGACGTTCGGATTCGTCGGAGTCACCGGGTTCGTAAGGTTCGTGGGGTTCGTAGGGTTCGTCAGGTTCGTAGGGTTCGTAGGGTTCGTGGGGTTCGTGAGGTTCGTGGAGTTCGTGGGTTCGCAGGTTCCCACGGTCATGACGACTTGGCACGAGGACGGGTCCGCTGACAAGCTCGGTCGCGTCGATTTCTGCCCACTGAGCGCGCCGGGCGTGAATCCATGCGATCGACGCTTTCGCCGCGGCGATGAGATGCGGCGAGGCCACGATGCGCTTTGGCGCAGGGGCGGGTGCGTTCGCTTTTGCTGCGAGCAACGTCCGAATGTCTTTAGCTAATGCCGCCGGATCTGCCGAGGCAACCGGAGGCAGTTTCAGCGTCGGCACACCGCCGGGCACAGCCCTGAGCCGCGCAAGCAGCTCCGCTTCACCGCGAGCCGAGCGATGAGGCAGTAGTACCACATCCGGCACGCGCTCGTTGATGGCCGTTATCGCGATAGTGCACGACTCGGCGCCAATCAGCTCGAACCCTTTGAGCTCGCGTGCGAGGCGCGCCAGCGTCGGGCTGTGGCTGTTTCCGGGGTTGATCGCAAGTATCAGCGCCACAGGCAGTGTGGAAACTTATCTCATATTTCCCCAACCAAATACAGGTAGGTCCAGTTACCAAGGCACTGTGCAGGTTCTCCTACGAAAATTTGTATAGCAACTCGGGACACTAAATCGACCATGACGAAATGCGCTGAAAATCGCATTCCTGCCAAGAAATCCTCAGGAGTTCAAAGGTCCACGCGTTATCTCATAATAAGATGACGGGCGTGAAGAGGAGCCCGAACCAAGCCCTTCCAGAGGACATCCAGGCTCTCCGCGCGTCGCTCGATTCGAGACTGAGCGCTCTTGAGGATGCGCTGGCGAATCCCGCCAAGCACGCCTCGCTGGAATCGCTCATTCTCGACCTTGCGCGCGTGGCAACCGAGGAGGCCGCAGCGACCGCGAGGCAGGCCGCCCTCCAGGCAAAGAGTGACGGGCAGAGCGCTATCTCCGCTGCTCGCGACGAAGCGGCATCCGAACTCGAGGCGGAAAGAGCTGTCGTCGCCTCGCTGCGCCAAGCCGTTGAGAAGGCACAAGCTGCACTGAAAGACGAACACCGCGCGGCCGAAACCGCCAGGCTTGAGGCCGCAGGCGCGCATCGCGAGCTCGATGCCCTTCGTCAGACCCTCGAGCATGAACAATCCGGGCGTGGGGCCGTGCGCCGCGAGCTCGAAGCCATGCTGGCATCGTTCGAGACCGAACGGGCTCGCGCGACAAGCCTCGAACAGGCCGTCGAGCGGTCTCGCGCAGAGGTGCAGGCCGGACGCGCCGCCGTCGAGGCGCAACAACGGGAGATCGCGGCGAAGCTGCAGGAGTTTGCCGGGCGCCATCAGGCGCTCGAGCAGCAGCTTAGGGACGAGCAGGCAGCGCACGCCCGAGCGCGGACCGAAGCCGAGCCCGCACGCGTGGCCGCCGACGATGCGCGCGCCGAGGTCGAGCAAGCGCGGACGGCTGCCGAACACGCACGGACCAGCATGGAAGAAGCACGCGCGGCGGCCGATGCTGCGCGCAACAGCCTGGAAGAGGCACGGGCGACTGCCGATGCTGAACGTGCATCGGCCGTCCGGTTGGCAGAGTCGAAAGTCCAGCTCGAACGGGATCTCGAAGCCGTGCGCGGCGAGCTGGCGTCCGTTCGTTACGAGCTCGATGGTGTCCGCCGCGACGCCGAGGCACGCACACAGACACTCACGCAGTCGCAAGGCGAGCAGGAGCTGGTGGTGAAATCGGCGCAGGAAGCCGCACAAGCCGCCGAGGCCCGAATCGTGGAAGTCGTTCGCGAGCGCGACGTGCTTCGCCGGGAATTGGAGTCGGCCGCAGAGGTGGTTCGCGAGCGCGACACGCTTCGCCGGGAATTGGAGTCGGCCGCGGAGGTGGTTCGCGAGCGCGACACGCTTCGCCGGGAATTGGAGTCGGCCGCAGAGGTGGTTCGCGAGCGCGACACGCTTCGCCGGGAGTTGGAGTCGGCCGCAGAGGTGGTTCGCGAGCGCGACACGCTTCGCCGGGAATTGGAGTCGGCCGCGGAGGTGGTTCGCGAGCGCGACACGCTTCGCCGGGAATTGGAGTCGGCCGCAGAGGTGGTTCGCGAGCGCGACACGCTTCGCCGGGAGTTGGAGTCGGCCGCAGAGGTGGTTCGCGAGCGCGAGACGCTTCGCCGGGAGTTGGAGTCGGCCGCAGAGGTGGTTCGCGAGCGCGACACGTTTCGCCAGGAGTTGGAGTCGGCCGCGGAGGTGACCCGCGAGCGCGACACGCTTCGCCGGGAGTTGGAGTCGACCGCAGAGGTGATTCGCGAGCGCGACACGCTTCGCCGGGAGTTGGAATCGGCCACAGAGCTGATTCGCGAGCGCGATGCGCTGAGTCGAGAGCTGGAAGCGGCGCAGGACGCGATTCGCGAGCGCGACGCACTCCGAGATGAGCTGCAGGCGGCCCATGATCAGCGCGACGCCGCCCGGGCCATGCACGTGCCGCAACTGCTGGCCATCGACGACGACGATGGGATGGAGACCGTGGTCGATCTGACGACCGATACGAGAGACGAGGAGATGCAGCGAATTGAGAATCGGGTTCGTAGTCTCGAGCTCGCGCTGCGCGATGCAGAAACCCGCGCCGAGTCTGCGGAGCTCGAGCTGGAGCTTCATCGCCGCAAAGCACGTGCGCCGGACGAAACACCGTCACCCGAGGCATCGGACGCCGAACCGCACGAACCGGTGTTTCGCGGTCCTGCGCGCGGCGCCAAACGGGTTGCGATCTCCGACCAGGTCGACATCCAGATCGATGGAACCGAGGGCAGGCTGATCGATCTGTCGATGACCGGCGCCCAGGTACTCACGCCGTTTTCGATGAAACCGAACAGGCTCGTCAAGGTGACGCTGCCCATGGGCGAGGGGATGACGGCGTGCAAGGCCAAAGTCATGTGGTCGCGCCTCGAACCGAAGGCGGGTCAACTCTGGTACCGCGCAGGCGTATTGTTCACGAGCGCCGATCAATATGCGCTCGAAGCATTCCTCTCGATCCACAGGAAGGATGCGTGATATGGCGACAAACGTTCGGCGCGTTCTGACCGCGTTCGTGTTCCTGGCGAGCGTTGGTGCCGCATTGTCGTTGGGCCCTTCGAGCCCGCTCAGGGCCGGCGGCGACTCGGCTCTGGCGGTTCAGAGATCGCAGCAGACGACGTTGGGAGTGCCGGGGTCCGTCAACTCTGCGCCGTCGCTCGCGGTACTCGATCGCTTGGTGGTGGCCGTCTGGTCGGCGGCGAAGGATGGCGCCGCCAATGTGTATGTCGCCGCCAGCCATGACGGCGGCTTGACATTCTCCGACCCGCGCCGTGTCAACGACGTTGAAGGCGA
Organism: Vicinamibacterales bacterium; assembly: GCA_963761975.1. Lineage (GTDB taxonomy): Bacteria > Acidobacteriota > Vicinamibacteria > Vicinamibacterales > JAMQPK01 > JAMQPK01. The sequence goes on along the minus strand of CAVXIR010000004.1, from coordinate 971,838 downwards.
TGCAACCGCGAACAGCGAGCAGCCGCCACGTGCCGTTGTCTCCGGCGCTTCTGATGCACGCACGATCACCGTGGTGTGGTCGAAGAGAAATGACGGCCCTCAGCGGTCGCGGCGTGACGTGGTGCGCGTTGCGCGCTCACGCGATGGCGGTCTGACGTTCTCTGCGGCGAGCAGCATTCACGATTCCGCATTGTCTGGCGCTCGTGGCTGGGAGTCGCTGGCGACAGGACGCGCGAACGTCGTCCACGCAGTATGGTTGGATGGTCGGGATGCCGAGCGGAAGATCCTTGAGGCGACGGCGCATGCGGGCATGGCCCATAAGGGCCAGCCACCGCAGGATGTATATCACGGCATCCTGACGCCCGACGGACGCCGCGTCGAGACAGTGATCGCGACTGGCGTCTGCTTCTGCTGCAAGACGGCCGTCGCCGTCGACGTGCGCGGCAATGTCTATGCGGCGTGGCGGCACATTTTTCCCGGCAGCATGCGCGACATCGCGTTTGCCAAATCTCCCGACGGTGGACGCCATTTCGATCCGCTCGTGCGAGTCAGTGAAGACAAGTGGGAATTGAATGGATGCCCGGAGGACGGCCCGGCACTGGCCGTCGACCCGTCGGGCGTCATTCATGTGGCATGGGCAACGCTCATCAACGAAGGTGAGCCCCAAAAGGCTATCTTTTACGCAACCTCACGGGATGCGCGAACCTTTTCGGCCCGGGCTCGCGTCCCAACTGCAGGCATCACTCCAGGGCACCCGCAGCTGACCGTCATGCCCGACGGTGGTGCAGCCATTGTCTGGGATGAGACGGTCGACGGGCTCCACCGCGTGTCGCTGACGCGCATTTCTCCAGACCGGGCTTTCGGGCGGCCGCAAGTGTTGAGCGGCAACGATTATGCGTCGCACCCCGTGCTCGCACGATCGGCTGGCGATCTCATCGTGGCATGGACGAGCCGCGACCAATCGCTGATTCGACTCCGCCGAATAAGCCCGAACTGATGATGAAATCTAGAATCTGCAATCTAGACTAGACTCTAGAATCTACAGTTTTTCAGATTTTACTTTTTAGATTTTACTTTCTACTTCTTACTTTTTACTTTCTACTTTCCAAGTTCCAATCCGTGTACCCCACACTCGTCCGTATCGGAAATTTTGAGATCACGACCTTCGGCGCGCTGGTCGCATTGGGCGCCTTGCTGGGGCTGTGGGTATTTGCGCGAGAGTTGAAGCGAAGCGGGTTGCCTTGGCAAGGGGTCGACGCAGCACTCGCTGGTGTCATCGGCGGTCTGGTCGGTGCGAAGGTTGTCTGGGCAATCGAGTTCCGAGACGAGGCGCCGTTTCTCTCGTTGCTTTTCAGCCGCGGAGGCCTTAGCTGGTTTGGCGGATTGCTTGGCGGCGTTGGGACGGGATTGTGGATGCTGCGAAGGCAAGGTATTCCGCTGATGCCCGCCCTCGCTGCGGCCGCTCCCGCACTCGCCATCGGACATGCCATCGGACGCATCGGCTGTTTTCTGGTCGGCGACGATTACGGCCGGCCGACGAGCCTGCCGTGGGGTGTGGCGTTTCCGAAAGGATTACCGCCTACCGCTGTGTCGGTGCACCCGACGCAGCTGTACGAAACCGCCGGACTGAGCGTCATCGCCTGGGCACTGATTCGATGGCGACGCGCGGGTGTCGGGAGCACTGTGCTGTTCGGTAGATATCTGATGCTTGCTGGCGGGCTTCGATTTTTGGTCGAATTGGTACGCGTCAACCGCCATATTGCCGGTCCTTTGACTTTGGCTCAGCTGATTGCGCTCAGCCTCGTCGGCATCGGTGTTGCGATGATTTTGAGGGCGCCCCGCCGCGTATCCGCGGTGAGACGCCGTAAGGGTGTACGTTAAACACCGTACAGGAGACGATTCATATGGAACACGATGTTGTGTGCGGAATGCAGGTGGACCCCGCGAAGGCCGCGGGCAAGAGCGAATACAACGGAAAGACTTACTATTTCTGCTCGAACGTGTGCAAGACGAGGTTTGATGCCGACCCGGCGAAGTACGCCGCAAAGTAAGTCGATGGTCGATGGTCGTCGGTCGATGGGCCATGGTCTGTCATGGGCAATCGTCGTACGATCGCCACGAGGCGCGCGACGACGACCATGACCGACCATCGCCAGTCGCCCGTTGACCATAGCCCATCGACCACTGAGAGCGAAGTGCTCGACCCGGTCTGCGGAATGATGATTCTGCCGGGCGAGGCAGCGGGCCATACCAGCTACAAGGGCCAGGTGTATTACTTCTGCAGCGAGTCGTGCCTCGAGCAGTTCAAGAACAATCCGGCACAGTTTCTTGAAGCGGCGCCTGCCGGTCGGGCATCGGCTGCGGCCGATCCGGAGGCCGAGTACACCTGCCCGATGCATCCGGACGTGCGGCAGAAGGGCGCAGGCTCGTGTCCGATCTGCGGCATGGCGCTCGAACCGGTAACGATCTCGCTCGACGAGCAGCCCAACGACGAGCTCAGCGACATGACGCAACGGTTCTGGTGGTCACTCGCGCTGACGCTTCCGGTTCTCGCTGTGATGGTCTCCGAGTTTCTGCCGGGCCAGCCGCTTCAGCACGTGATATCGACTCGAGTCCTGAACTGGATTGAGCTCGCGCTGGCAACGCCCGTCGTGTTGTGGGGCGGGTGGCCGTTCTTCGTGCGGGGGTGGGCGTCCATCGTCAGTCGGCATCTGAACATGTTCACGCTCATTGCGCTTGGCGTCGGCGCCGCGTACGGGTTCAGCGTCGTCGCCACGATAGCGCCCAATTTGTTTCCGCAGTCGTTTCACATGCACGGCGGCGTCGCCGTGTATTTCGAGCCGGCGGCTGTCATTGTCGTGCTCGTGCTGCTCGGTCAGGTACTCGAGCTGCGCGCGCGAAACCGGACGGGCGCCGCGATTCGCAGTTTGCTCGGCCTCGCGCCCAAAACAGCGCGGCGCATCGATCCGGATGGCTCGGAGCGTGACGTGCCGCTTGCCGACGTGCGTGTGGGCGATCGGCTGCGCGTCCGGCCGGGTGAACGCATTCCGGTGGACGGAATTGCACTGGAAGGAAACTCGGTTGTCGACGAGTCAATGGTGACAGGCGAACCGATGCCTGTTGAGAAAGGATCGGGAGCCAACGTCACAGGTGGCACCGTCAACACGACGGGAACGCTGGTGATGCGTGCCGAACGCGTCGGTGCGGACACGCTGCTTGCGCAGATTGTTCGAATGGTGAGCGAAGCTCAGCGTTCGCGTGCGCCGATTCAGCGCCTGGCCGATACCGTTTCCGCCTGGTTCGTGCCTATCGTCCTCGCCGTCGCCATCGTCACGTTTCTTGCGTGGGCGGTCGCCGGGCCCGAACCCCGGTTCGCTCATGCGCTTGTCAATGCCATCGCCGTGTTGATCATCGCGTGCCCGTGCGCGCTGGGCTTGGCCACTCCCATGTCGATTATGGTCGGCACTGGCCGCGGCGCCGAAGCTGGTGTGCTGTTCCGCAACGCTGAGGCGCTCGAGCTGCTCGAGCAGGTGACGATGCTCGTCGTCGACAAGACGGGCACGCTTACGGAGGGCAGGCCAGCGCTTGTCTTGGCCGAGGCCCAGAGCGGTGTCGACAAGACCTTGCTGCTTCAGCTGGTCGCCAGTCTGGAAAACGTGAGCGAGCATCCGTTGGGCTCTGCGATCGTGGCTGGTGCGCACGAGCGCAACATCGGACTCTTGCCCGCCACGGACTTCCGGTCCGTGACCGGTCAGGGGGTGGCCGGCAGCGTCTCTGGACGTAACGTCGCCGTAGGCAACGCGCGATTCATGGAGTCGATCGGAGTTGACGCCGGCAGCGTACGAAAGCACGTTGAGGAGCTTCGACGTTCGGGGCAAACGGTCATGTTCGTGTCGGTCGACGGACAGTTGTCGGGCATCATTGGTGTCGCCGATCCGGTGAAACCGTCGGCGCGAGAAGCCATCGACACACTGCATCAACAGGGCATCAGGGTGGTGATGCTGACTGGCGACAACAGAATGACCGCACAAGCTGTCGCCTCGGTAGTGGGGATCGATCAGGTCGAAGCCGAGGTGCTTCCCGACGAAAAGCTGTCGGCGGTTCAGGGGTTCCAGCAACGCGGCGAGCGTGTGGCGATGGCCGGCGATGGCATCAACGACGCGCCTGCGCTCGCTCAGGCCAACGTCGGCATCGCGATGGGGACCGGAACCGACATCGCAATCGAAAGTGCGGATGTGACGCTCGTCCGAGGCGACCTGCGCGGCATCGTTCGCGCGCGGCGGCTGAGCCGCGCGACGATGACGAACATTCGGCAGAATCTGTTTTTCGCGTTCGCCTACAACATGCTCGGCGTGCCAATCGCCGCCGGCGTGCTGTATCCATTTACCGGCCTGCTGCTGAGCCCGATGATCGCGAGCGCGGCGATGACATTCAGCTCGGTTTCCGTCATCGGCAATGCACTGCGTTTGCGGCGAATCGATCTGTAAGGGATGATGAGATCGATGACCAGGACATTCATTGCCACCGTGCTTCTGGCCGCCGCCGTTTCAGCTGCAGCGCAATCCGGCGGCGCAACCGTCACCCTGACAACCAAGCCCTCACCGCTCGGTGTCGGCCAGAATCTCTTCGAAGTCATGCTGAAGGACGCGAAGGGGCAGCCAATTGCGAACGCCGACGTCGCCATCGTGCTGTTGATGCCGGCCGATCCGAAAACGAAGCACCCCGAGATGAAGACCGAGGGGAAACTGAACAGCGCCGGAAAGGGCAAGTACAACGGCATCGCGATGGTGACAATGGCGGGAGAGTGGGATGTAACGGTCAGCGCCAGTCGCAACGGCAAAGAGATCGCACAGAGAAAGGAAAAGCTGACGGCTTACCTCACGCGACCGAAATCGGCGTCCCGCGAGAAATGAAATATCGGGCGTGCACGCTGCTTGCAGCGTTAATCGGTATCGCCTGCGGAGCGACCGAACCGCGCGGAACCGGAACTCCGGGAACCGGAACCGCGGGAACCGGAACCTCCGGAACCTCCGGAACCCTTGGAACCCTTGGAACCGGCACCGTCGTTTCAGTGAAAACCCTGCCGGGCACCTTCGTCTGGCTCGAGCCGAAGTTCCCACATGAATTTCCGAAGGCCGAAGGTGCGGCCTACATGGACCAGCAGGGTCAGATGTTCATACCCGACACGCTCCTCGCGCGCGCCGGGCACCGGTGTACTTCCGCAGCACCGAGAACGTGCTGCACAACGTGCGCGTCATTCGCAGCGACAAGACCCCGATCTTCAACGTCGCCACGCCTCCGTTCGCCAGCTATATCCACACGTTCGATCAACCTGGCCTCTACGACGTGTCATGCGACATTCACACCGCCATGCGCGCGACGGTGTACATCTCATCGACGCCGTACATCGGCACCGCCGATGAACAGGGCGGCTTCACATTCGAGCACGTCGTGCCCGGCGCTTACACGCTCTTCGGGTTCGAAGAGGGCAGGCGCATCGAGAAGATCGTTGAAATCGCCGGCGAGCGCGTCAGTGTGAGCATTCCCTAATCCGACATGAATGTCAGTACTCCATGATTTTTCGCCAAGTTTGTGCCTTCGGCGGATGACGCCAACCTTCAGAATCTTCGGAATCTCTAGCGTTTTCGCTCGGATCTTCGTACTCCCCATGTGGAACCAGCTTTGCTCAGGATGGGCGCGTGGTCCATACATGGCATCGAACGCTGCGGGGTTGAAACTGGCCGAAGCGACGACGACGAGCGGCGCCAGCGAGCTTCGGCGCCTGTCGACATTGTTGGAGATCAGCCAGACGCTGGCGGCAGGTGCCAATCAAAAGAGCGCGCTGCTTCAGGTTCTCGGCGTCCTCGAGCGCCATCACCATGTGATTCGCAGCACCGTCGCACTGCTGAGCCCCGCGGGCGAAATCGAAGTCGTTGCGTCGGAAGGTCCGCCGGGCGGCAAAGCCGACGCGAAATTCAAGCTTGGCGAAGGCATCACGGGTCGTGTGGTGCAGAGCAGCAAGCCCATCGTCGTTCCGCGGGTCTCACGCGAGCCGATGTTCCTGCGACGAACCTCCGATCGCCCGGAGCTGGCACGCGAGGAAATCAGCTACGTCTGTGTGCCGATTCTGCTCAACCGGAAAGCGGTTGGCGCCCTGGGCGCCGATTTCCGCTTCAAACCCGAGCGCGATTTCGATCGCATGGTGAAATTTCTCGGGGTGGTGGCCTCGCTGGTCGCGCAGTGGATTCGCATCCAGCGGGTCATCGACGCCGAGCGCGACCGGCTGCGGGAAGAAAACACGCATCTCAAGAGTGAGCTGCGCGAGCGCTACGACTTCTCGAATATTCTCGGCACGAGCGGGCCGATGCGTCTCGTGTACGAGCAGGTGTCGCAGGTCGCCCGTACCGATACAACAGCGCTCGTTCGCGGCGAATCGGGCACCGGCAAAGAGCTCATCGCCCAGGCCATTCACTACAACTCGCTGCGGTCGAAGCGCCCGTTCATCAAGGTGAGCTGTGCGGCGCTGCCCGAAAGCCTGATCGAATCGGAGCTCTTCGGCTACGAGAAGGGCGCGTTCACGGACGCGCATGCGGCCAAAAAAGGCCGGTTCGAGCTGGCAGAAGGGGGGACGCTGTTCCTCGACGAAATCGGCGAGCTGAATCTCGCGACGCAGGTGAAGCTGCTGCGCGTGCTGCAGGCACGCGAATTCGAACGGCTCGGCGGCACCAAGACCATTCGCGCCAACGTGCGGCTGATTACGGCCACCAACAAAGACATCGAAAAGGCGATTGCCGACGGCAGTTTCCGCGAGGACCTGTATTACCGGCTGAACGTGTTCGCCATATTCATTCCGCCACTGCGCGAGCGCAAACCCGACCTGCTGCTGCTGGCCGATCATTTCCTCGAGAAGGCCTCGCTGTCGCACGGCAAGCACATCAAGCGGATTTCCACGCCCGCCATCGACATGCTGATGGCGTATCACTGGCCCGGGAACGTGCGCGAGCTCGAGAACGCGATCGAACGCGCGGTCGTCGTCTGCGATGGACAGGTGGTGCATGCCCACCATCTGCCGCCGACTCTCCAAACCGCCGCCTCGTCCGGTACGACCATGAGCCTGTCGCTGAAAGACGCGCTTGACGCCTACGAAAAGGATCTCATCCAGGATGCGCTGAAGACGTCGCGCGGGAACCGCGCGAAGGCGGCGCGCCTGCTCAACACGACCGGCCGCATCATGAATTACAAGGTCCGCCACCTCGGCATCGACTGGCGCCGGTTCCGGAAATAACAAAAACGCCGGCTCGTCGCTCTCGCCCTACAACTTTGTCGTAACTTGTCGTCCCAGCGCTCACGACACGACACACAGGCACAAGACATAGAGAAATTTTTCTCTTTGAAAACTTTTTCGCTGTTGCTGGGCACCCAAAGGTCTTTGAGTCCGAAGCTTCGAAAGGTACACGATTGTAGGCGTACACGTGCGCCCTGACGCGTTTGTGGGATCGGTCAATCTGCAAAAACGGGCGAATCATTAGGAAAATCACAAATCCATGAGATCCCGCTCTGGCATCCCTCGTGCAAACGCGGGTAGGCACGTGCGATACGCACGCGTCGGCCTGGCGCCGAGCCGGAAATTGTGTGAGAAGCGTTATCAACCGTGCGGCGGGCGCAGGTGCTCTTGCGGCCGCGACCATCTGATGGGAGGCTTCCTTGAAAGAACTGTCTGAGTTGTCTGGAGCCATCGTCCAGACGATCGACGTCCAGACGATGGACGATGGACGATCGACGATGGACGATGGACGATCGACGATGGACGATGTGTGGCGGTCGAGTTGTGCACTCGCGATCCTGCTGACGTTGACGGCAGGTCCTGCGGCCGCGCAAACTCCTCCCGACCCCAATGCCGGCGCGATTACGCTGACGAGCGCGGTCGACTTTCCATCCGTATATTTCTTCCGCGGCATTCGTCAGGAATCCAATCCCAAGTTGACGACGTTTGCCGCCGGCGATGTGGGGATTTCGCTCTTCTCGGGTGATGGCGGCCTCAAGAGCGCGGGCATCAACGTCGGGGTGTGGAACAGCCTGCATACCGGCACGGCGGGCACGGACACGGACAAGTCGAGCCACTACGAAGAGGATTTCTACGCGTCGCTGGCGCTCGGATTCGGCCGCGGGATTACGGTGACCCCCACCTTCACCGCGTACACGAGCCCGAACACGTCGTTTGGCACAGTCCAGGAACTCAGCTTCAAGGTCGCGCACGCGAGCAAATTCGCACCGTACGGGCTCGTGGCCATGGAGTTGAAGGGACAGGCCGACGCAGGCGAGAAGAAGGGCACGTACGGAGAATTCGGCGTCGCGCCGAGTTGGACGCTGGGCGGAACGCCAGTGACGCTGGCGGTCCCAGTCAAGGTCGGTTTGAGTCTGAAGGACTACTACGAGACGAGCGGCGTCGACAACAAGTTCGGATACGTCGATGCCGGCGTGCTGCTGACGGTGCCGTTCACCGGCATTCCAAGTCAGTACGGCACGTGGAATGTTCACGGCGGCGTGAACGTTCTGGGCTTCGGCGACACGACCAAGGCGTTCAACAACGGTGATGCCGGACAGGTAGTTGTCAGTGGCGGCATTGGGATGAGCTACTAAACTTCTTCCGGGAGGGATCCGTGAATGCGACCTCGACTTACTCGACTCGATTGATCCGTGTCACCCTCGCTGCGGGCCTGTTGCTGGCCCTTGGGTCCGCTCCCGCGGCAGCGCAGAACGACCCGAACCCCGGGGCGGTCACGCTGGCAACGGGTATCGACTTTCCCACGGTGTATTTCTTCCGGGGCATTCGTCAGGAATCCGATCCGTCGTTCACGACGTTTGCCTTCGGCGACGTGGGCATTTCGCTGTTCTCGAACGACAACGGCCAGAGTGCGAGCGTGAACTTCGGCGTGTGGAACAGTCTGCACACGGGCTCGTCGGGCACGGGCGCGAGTCCAAAGAAACCGAGCCATTACGAAGAAGACTTCTACGCGATGCTCAACGTGGGGATCGGCCATGGCGTGACGATCTCGCCGTTCTACACCGCCTATACCAGCCCGAACGGTTCATTCGGCACCGTCAAGGAGCTGGCAATCAAGTTCGCGCATGCGAGCAAATTCGCGCCCTATGCCACCATCGCGTTCGAGCTCAGCGGTCAGGCCGATGGCGGCTCGAACGAAGGCACGTACGCCGAGATTGGCGTGGCGCCGAGCTGGCCGCTGGGAAGCAGGGGTGCCACCGTCGGCGTTCCCGTCAAGCTGGGCTTCAGCTTATCGGACTATTACGAACTGAGCGGCAGCGACAACAAGTTCGGCTACATCGATGGCGGCGTGCTGTTGACCATGCCGTTCAGCACCGCGCCGACCAAATTCGGGACGTGGAACATCCATGGCGGCGTCAACTTCCTCGGATTTGGCGACACTACCAAGGCGTTCAATAACGGCGATAGCGGCCAGGTGATCGGCTCGATCGGGATAGGCATGACTTACTGATGCTGGCATTGGCAGATTGGCGGATTGGAAGACTGGCAGATTGTTGGAAGATTGACAGACCGAATTATTAATCTATCAATCTGCCAACCTATCAATCCGCCAATTCTGCGAAGTATCCTATGGCGTCATGGATCGCGATGGGTCCCGCTAAAGGGAGGGACGTCGAACAGGCGGAGCTGCGGCTCCGTCTTTCTGCGTCTCTCGACGTGGCGCGGCAGCAGCTCGTCGACGCCACGCAGCGTGGAGAAGGCGGCCGTGCGGCGCTTGCGCGCCACGCGGAGTGCATCGATGGCATCATCCGCGAGCTGGTTAACAGCGCGCGGGTTCACACGCGCACGCCGCTTGGCGTGTTTGCGGTGGGCGGATACGGCCGAAAGTCGCAGTTCCTGCACTCAGACATCGACCTGCTCGTGGTGTTCGGCGGACCGATTGGACGGCCCGACGAGCGCTTCGTCAAGGCGTTGCTGCACCCTCTCTGGGACCTCCGCTTCAAGGTCGGCCATCACGTGCGCGAGCAGACGGACTTCGATCGGCCCGACACGAGCAACCCCGAATATCTCCTTGCCTTGATGGATCTCCGCCCGCTGGCCGGCGATCGGGAGCTCATCGATAGTCTGGATGCCTCGGTGAAGGCGTCGGTGTCGGAATGGCGCCCGCAGATTCTCGAGGCGCTCGTCACGCTGACCGATCAGCGCCACGCCGAGTTTGACGACACCCTCTACCAGCTCGAGCCTGACGTGAAAGACGGGCCCGGTGCGCTCCGAGATGTGTGGGCTACGCGTCTGCTGCTGCGGCTTGGCGCCGATCGCCGCGGAGGCGTGCGTGGCGCCTCGCCCGATCGTTTGCGCGACGCCGAGGAGTTTCTCATGCGCATCCGGTCGGGGCTGCACGTCGACACCGGCCGCGACGTCAACGTGTTGAGCTACGAGCTGCAGGAGAAAGCCGTCGACCGACTGGGCTACACGGGGCCCGACGTGAGACACCGCGCTGAAGCACTCATGACGGATTTCTTCAGGGATGCGCGAAGTGTGACCCGTGCGCTGGCCCGGGTGCGCCGGGCGGCGATGCCGCCACCGCCGACGCCTATTCGGCTCGTCGGCGAGAATTTTATGTGTGTGGTGGAAGGCATCACGTTTGTCGATTTTTCAAAGGCGGCGGCCGTTCCGGCCGAATGGCTGAGCGCGTTCGACGCCGCGGTCTCGAGGAACGTGCCGGTCGCCGATGATGCGCTGGCGCTGATCGAGAGGGAGCAGCAGAAACACCACCATCCGCCCGAGGCGTTTCACCCCACAGCCGGACATCGGATTCGTCTTCTGCAGTTCCTGCGTCCACGGCCCGGGCTCTCGGCGCGGCTCAGCGAGATGCGCGATTGCGGCCTGCTCGGCGCCATCTTTCCTGAGCTGAACGAAATTTCGTGCCGTGTGACCCGCGACTTCTATCACAAGTACACCGTCGACGAGCACACGCTGCTGACCGTGCGGAACGCCGAGCGGCTGCTGAGTAACCCGCGGTTCGCACCGATTCTGCACGAGGTGCGCACGCCCGAGCTGCTGGTGCTGGCGCTGCTGTATCACGACGTCGGCAAGGCACGCGAAGGCCATCACTCGATCGTCGGGGCCGAGATGGCAGCCGGCATGACCGCGCGGCTGAACCTGGACGCGGAGGCCCGGCAGACCATCGATTTTCTCATCCGCCATCATTTGAAGATGTCGCGTATCGCGTTCAGGCGCGACACCGAAGAGCCGGAGGTCGTTCGGCAGTTCGCGTCTCTGTTTGGCACCGAAGAGCACCTCAAGCTGCTCCTGCTCTTGACGGTGTGCGATGTCGGGGCGGTGAGCCCCGACACGCTGACGACCTGGAGAGAGGAACTGCTCTGGCGGCTGTATGTCGATGCCTACAACCAGATGACCATGGGTTATGGCGACGACATCATCGATCGTGAGCAGGCGGCGGTCGCTGCGCTGCAGGCGAATCGGCCCGATGACATCGCGGAACGCGAGATGGCGGCGTTCCTCGAAGGGCTGCCGCGCCGGTACCTGATTCTCTTTTCGCAGGACGCGATCTATCGTCATGTCAGGCTCTCGCGCGACATCCGGCCGAACGAGGCGCACTTCTTCCTGGAGAAGAAGGCCGATGCCTGGGAGCTGACGGTGGTCTCGCTGGACAAGCCGTTCTTGTTCTCGAACATCTGCGGTGTGCTCGCGTACTTCGGCATGGATATCCTCCGCGGCCACGCATTGACGAGCCTATCCGGCATCGCCGTGGATGTGTTCCAGTTTGCCGACCGAGAAGAGTTCTTCGAGCGCAACTCGCAGGGTCGTAAGGAGTTCGACAGGCGGCTCGACGAAGTGGTCAGCGGAACGATTGATGTCAGGTCTTTGCTGAAGAGCAAGGAAGGCAGTGTGCTCGCGCGCCGGTCACTGGTTCGTCGCCAGCCGGTTGTATATTTTGATGCCGCGCACTCGCAGCGATATACCGTGCTCGAGCTGGTGGCCGACGACGCGCCGGGATTGTTGCATCGGGTCAGCCGGGTAATCTCAGATCATGGCATCGACGTCGATCTGGTCCTGATTTCCACCGAAGGTCAGAAGGCGATCGACGTCTTTCACATCACACGCGACGGGGCCAAGCTGAGCGAAGAGGCCGAAGCATCGCTGAAAGCCGACCTCGAACAGATGCTACAAGCTCCGGCGCGCGAAGAAGAGCCGCGAGGGACGCAAGCGAGCGGCGAGGAGCGGGTGTTGGGGCCTCGCGACCAATAAAAGGAGATGGCATGAAGCTGATTAAGGCGATCGTTCGACCCAACATGGTGGACAACATCAAAGAGGCGCTCGGCAAGCTCAACATCGCCGGCATGACGGTGACCGAAGTACGCGGACACGGTCGTCAGAAAGGTCACACGGCGGTGTATCGTGGACGCGAATACGAAGTGAGCCTGCTCCCGAAGATGGAGATCGAAGTGGTTGTGCCCGACAGCGCGGTGGACGAGGCCATCAAGGCCATCATCGGGGCCGCGCGAACCGGAGAGATCGGCGACGGCCGGGTCTTCGTGATGCCGGTGGAGCAGGGCTATAACATCAGAACTGGAGAGAAGGACGTCTAAAGCGTGTCAGTCGCAAGTCGACAGTCAATTGTCGAAAGTCGACAGTCAGGTCGCAAGTCGCACGTTGACGGTGACTGCCGACCGTCGACGAGACTTTCGACTTGCGACTGCCGACTAGAGACTGTCGACTGAGTCGTGCCAACACCCGCAGATCTCTTCCTGTCGCCGGATCTCACCGAAGAGCAGGCACGTGCGTACCTCCAGTCGCTCGGCTTTCGCGATGCGGCCGCCGCTGATGGTCATCTTCAGCGGATGGGCGAGGACCTCGTGGCTCGGGAAGCGCTCGGGCGCCTGGCGCCCGATCTGATCGCCGCGCTGCTCGAATCGCCCGATCCCGATGGCTCGCTTGCGGCAATCGCGCGGTACGTCGAGGCGCGGAGCGGTCGCGCGATGTTTCTGGACTACCTTCGCGAAGACCCGCGCGCGTTGCATGTCCTCGCCTACGTGATGGGGGCGTCGCCGCCGCTCGGCGAAATCCTCGTTCGCACGCCCGAATACTTTCACTGGCTGGTCGCGCAGGTCGAGCGAAGCGCACCCGACCGCCAGGACCACGAAGAAGAGCTGGTCTCGGCGTTAGCGACGATCGACGATCCGGTCGAAGGCCTGAATCTACTGAGGCGGTGGAAGCGCCGCGAAATGCTGCGCATCGGCACGCGCGATCTGCTGCGGGAGGATACGGTGCGGACGGCCGCCGCGCAGTTGTCGGACGTGGCGGCGGTCGGCATCGACTTCGCCCTGGCCATCGTGATGCAGCAGCGGCTCGACGCAGAGGGGCATAAGCAGTCGCCAGGGGCCTTTGCGGTGATCGCGACCGGTGCGCTCGGTGGCCGAGAGATGAGCTACGAGCCGGACGTCGATCTTCTCTACGTGTTCGACGCGCAAGCCGCCACTGGTACTGAAGAGACAGACGTGCGCGACTTTTTCGTGCGCGTGGGATGCGATCTCACGGCTGCCTTGCGTGATGAGACGCGCGACGGGTCTCTTTACCGCGTCGGATCGCCGCCCTGGCCCCGGATCGACGGCTCGCTGATGGCCTGTTCGCTGAGCGAGTACACGCAACGCTACTCGACGTCCGAGGACGTCGGCGAGCGGTTCGCGCTGACGAGGGCACGCGCGATCGCGGGAGACGCCGAGCTTGGCGGGCGCTTCATCGACGCGTGTCAGTCATTCGTGTACGGCGCACCTCACAGCGGTGTCGCGAAGGTCTCCTCCAGCGATCACGGAATAGAGCGGGATCTGTATACAGTGGAGTTTCTCACCCAGTCATTCCAGGTCCGGCACGGCGCACGTCATGCCGCTTTGCGCCACACTGGCACGCTCGGCGTGCTCGACGCCGTGGGCAAGGCCGGCCTGATCCCCGAACATCTCTGCCGGGAGCTCGATCACGCCTACGTGTTTCTGCGATCCGCCGAACACCGGCGCCAGCTCGGCCTGCACGAAGATCTCCAGGCGCAGGTCGATGCCTCACGCGAGCGCGTGAAGGCGCTCTGCGGCACCATTGGCAGATTGTGAGATTCGCAGATTGGTAGATTGGTAGATTCGCCGATTGTTGATAGAGTCTTGGCCGTCAGCCGTTTTTCAGAACCTCCAATCTGATCAGCCATTCTGCGAATGCTTGATGTAGTCGGTGTAGGTACAAATTCCGTTGACGATGTCATTCAGCTGACCGGTGAGCTGTCGGCCGTCCTGGCCTCGAGCAAGGCGCGCGTCACCAACAGGCATCTGATCATGGGAGGGCAGACGGCAACCGTGGCGGCCGCCTGCGCGACGCTGGGGTTGAAAACCGGCTATATCGGCGCGTTCGGCTCCGATGCCAATGGCGGGCTGGCGAGAAACGCACTGATCGCTCGCGACGTCGATCTCTCGCACGCGGTGTTCGCCGATGCGCCCAATCGCGGCGCGCTCATCCTCGTGGATGCTGCGGGGCGCCGCACCGTGTTGTGGCACCGCAGCGAGCGTTTAATCGTGCGACCGGAGGTGCTGACACCCAAATCTCTCGCCGCGCGTATCGTCCACGTCGATGACGATGATCCGCAACTGGCGCTGAGAGCCGCTCGTGCCGCGCGCGCGGCCGGCGCCGTCGTGACGAGCGACATCGAACACCCCGCAAACTGCGTCGAAGAGATCATTTCGTCCGTGACGTTTCCGATTTTTGAGCAGCGCCTTGCGGGGCAGTTGACGGGGGAGCACGACCCGGAGCGCGCGCTGCGAAAACTCCGCCGGCTGAACACGGGAACCATGGTGATTACGCTGGCCGAGGAGGGCGCCGTGGCGCTCGAGCGGGACACGTTCTACGCGGCGCCGGCCTTTAAGGTGAAGGTCGTGGACGCAACTGGCGCCGGCGACGTGTTCCGTGCCGGATTCATTTACGGGCTGCTTCAAAAGTGGAAAGTGCCCGAGATTCTTCGTTTCGCGAACGCCACGGCTGGCGTCAGCTGCACTCGGCTCGGAGCCATTCCGTCAGTGCCCAAGCTCGCCGAAGTGAACGCCTTGCTCGACGAAAAAAAGGGGTCGCGTGCAGTTTTTTCAAGAACGTGAAACTGAGCGAGTGCGCTGAAGCCGCGCCTTCGCGCCTTTGCGTCGAGACGTGGAATTTCGAGTGTCACTGAACGCTGCTGACCTTGACGCGCTGGTGCGTCCGATGCGCGACAGTCGCGGCAAGCGCCGTCCGCAGCGCTTCCACACCATCCTTGAGGACCACGGCAGGCTCGCGCTCGTGCAGAACATTTTGCGCAAAATTCTGCAGCTGAATCGTGTAGGCGCGCTCGAACCGTTCCATGAAATACGGCACGGTGTCGTGGGCGACGCTGTTCTTTGTCATCGTAAGAATAGGCGTTTCGCGGATGTACCCGACGCGCAGCGTGCCGGCGTCGCCAAGCAGCTCGGTGCTGATGTCGTACCCGTAAACCCCGTTGCGTGTGAGATCGATGACGCCCAGGCGGCCGTCGGCGAATTCGAGCGTCGCAATGGCGTTGTCGATGTCTCCAATCGACGCCATTTCAGGGTAGGCCAGCACCCCGCCGGTCGCCGTGATCGTATCCACGTCTCCCATGAACCATCGAGCCAGATCGAAATCGTGGATGCCCATGTCGACCATGATGCCCCCACTGCTCGCCGGATTCGCGTATTCGAGGCTGGGGCGAAACGGATCGCGTGAGCTCGATTTGAAGACGACAGGTCTGCCGATGGCGCCCTGCGCGACTTTTTCTTTCGCCGCTGCGTATCCGGGATCGAATCGGCGCATGAAGCCCATCTGAAAGAACGTTCCGGATTGCTCCACGGCACTCGACATTGCCGAGCACTCGGCCAGGGTGAGCGCCGGCGGCTTCTCACAGAACGTCGGTTTTTTCGACCGCGCGGCGGCGATGACGTTGTTGCGATGCGCGTGCGTCG
This sequence comes from Vicinamibacterales bacterium, assembly GCA_963761975.1. GTDB lineage: Bacteria > Acidobacteriota > Vicinamibacteria > Vicinamibacterales > JAMQPK01 > JAMQPK01. The sequence continues at coordinate 955,827 of CAVXIR010000004.1, read as the reverse complement.
GGGTGACGATGACGACCGCGTCGACGTTGCGGTCGGCAAGCAAATCTTCGGCCGAGCCGTACGCCGTGGGAACGCCGAACTCCTCCGCGATGCTGTCGGCCAGTGCCCGATCGGTGTCCGCGACGGCCACGACCGTCGTCTCAGGGATTCGCGCCGCCAAATCTCGGACGTAGACCTTACCGAGCCGTCCCAGGCCGACCACGCCAACTTTCAACTTTGCACGCTTCATATTGAAGAAAAGGCTCCCGGAGGCTTTTTTGCGAGTGCTAGTGTATCTCAGCCGCATGGGCCATTTGTTGGAGGTAGAGCGGGTCAGCAAGGCGTTTCCCGGCGTCCTTGCGCTGAACGACGTGTCGATAGCCGTGCGTGCGGGCTGTGTCCACGCGCTGATGGGAGAAAACGGCGCGGGAAAATCGACGCTGATGAAGATTATCGCGGGCCATCTCCGGCCCGACTCGGGCAGCGTCACTCTTCGCGGCCGCGCCGCGATGATTCATCAGGAGCTGCACCTCATGCCGCCCATGACGGTCGCCGAGAACATCTGGATTGGCCGGGAACCGCTGACGCGGCTTGGGTTCATCGATCACAAGGCGCTCGCGCGCCGCACAGCCGCGTTGCTGGCCGAGCTCGCGATCGACATCGATCCGGAAGAGCCGGTCTGGCGTCTGACGATTGCCGGCAGGCAGATGGTCGAGATCGCACGCGCCGTCTCGTACGAGGCCGACGTGCTCATCATGGACGAGCCGTCCTCGTCTCTGTCCGAGCGCGAGGTGAATCACTTGTTTCGAATCGTCAGCGATCTGAAGGCTCGCGGAAAGGCGATCATCTACATCACCCACCGCATCAACGAAGTGTTCAGAATCGCCGACGAAGTAACGGTCCTCCGCGACGGCAAGGTTGTCGATTCCGATCGGGCAGACCGTTTCGACCGTGATCGGCTGATCGCGACGATGGTGGGCCGTGAGCTTACGCAACTCTTTCCCAAGAACAACACGCCAACCGATCACGTTTTGCTTTCGGTGAAAGGTCTCACCGTCGAGGGAACGTTTGGCGATGTGTCGTTCGACGTCAGGGCTGGAGAGATCCTCGGCATTGCGGGGTTGGTCGGCTCGAAGCGAACCGAAGTGGCGGAGACGGTGTTCGGCCTCCGGCGTCGGTCCGCTGGGGAAGTCCGGATCGACGGCCATCCGGCCGACCTCACATCGCCCGCCGAGGCGATCGATCGAGGGATGGCGTTTCTCACCGAAGACCGCAAGTTGAGCGGTCTCCTGCTGCCGCTCAGCGTCCAGGAAAACATGGAGGTCGCCGCCCTCGACGGCCGGTTCGTCACCATGGGCTTTGTGAAACAGCGAAGTCTCGCCGCGGCCTGCACCGAGATAGCCGACCGTCTGCAAGTGAAGGCGCGGAGTCTTTTCGAATCAATCCAGACCTTGAGCGGCGGCAATCAGCAGAAAGTGCTCGTCGGCCGCTGGCTGTTGACGGCACCGCGCATCCTGATTCTCGACGAGCCCACGCGCGGCATCGACGTAGGCGCGAAGGCCGAGATCCACAGGCTGATTTCCAACCTCGCCGCCGGCGGTGCGGCCATCGTCATGATCTCTTCAGAAATGCCGGAGATTCTCGGCATGAGCGATCGCGTGATGGTGATGCGGGAAGGTCGTGTCGCCGGATTCCTCGAGCGCCCCGACGCGAATCAGGTCGACTTGATGAGGCTCGCGGCCAATTGACTCCCCGACGGCTGCCTCACGATACGGGCATCCTGGTGGTGCTCATCGGCATCGTCGTGGTGTTCGAAATACTCGGGTGGAGTGTTCGCGGCACGACGTTTCTCTTCAACGGGCAGCGTCTGCTCGTCATGGTGCTGCAGGTGTCGATCATCGGCCTGCTGGCCATTGGCGTCACGCAGGTGATCCTGACCGGCGGCATCGACTTGTCGTCCGGTTCCGTTGTCGCGTTGTCGGCCATGACCGCCGCCAGCCTCGCGCAGACGGCACATACGCGTGCGGTGTTTCCGTCGCTCGTCGATCTTCCTGCGGCCATCCCGATTGCGGTCGGCCTGGCGACCGGCGCGCTGGCCGGTCTCGTCAACGGCCGTCTCATCGCACTGACAGGAATCCCGCCGTTTATCGCGACGCTCGGCATGATGGTCAGCGCGCGTGGGCTCGCTCGCTATTACACACGCGGCCAGCCCATCAGCATGCTGTCGGACAGCTACACGCGTATCGGCGAGGGGGCGCTACCCGTCGTCATGTTCATCCTGACCGCCGTTGTCTTCCACGTTCTGCTGCGCTATACGCGGTACGGGAAATACACGTACGCCATCGGCGCAAACGTTCAAGCGGCGAGGGTGTCGGGGATTCGCGTCGAAAAACATCTGGTCGTCGTCTATACCGTCGCCGGTCTGCTGTCGGGTCTCGGGGGCGTCATGACGTCGGCACGCGCGGCGAGCGGGCAAGCGGGAATGGGGATGACGTACGAGCTCGATGCCATTGCAGCTTCAGTCATCGGCGGAACAAGCCTCTCAGGGGGCGTCGGGCGCATCCCAGGGACCGTGATTGGCACCGTGATTCTCGGAGTCATCACGAGCGGATTCACTTTCATCGGCTTCGACGCGTATATTCAGGACATCGTGAAGGGAGGCGTCATCGTGGCGGCGGTGGTCGCAGACCGCTACCGGCATCGGGCTAGCTGGTAGCTGGTGGCAGGTAGCCGGCAGGTGCAGCAAAGCTACTGGCTACCAACTGCTACCAGCTACGAGCTACCGGCTACGAGCTAGACAAATATGATTGGAAACATGCTGACATCGATCGTGCGCTCTTTGTGTCTGTCCACCGCCCTCCTCGTGTCGATTGCGGGTTTCGGTTGCGCGGCGTCGCCGCGTCAGCCGGTCATCGGCGTCTCGATGGCGCACTTCGATGATCTGTGGCTTACCATCCTTCGCACCGGCATGAGCGAGCATGCCGCCACGATTCCCGGTGTCACTCTGCAGTTTGCCGATGCCCAGGGCGATGTGACGAGGCAGCTCAATCAGATTCAGAACTTCGTGGCGCAAGGCGCCGCCGCCCTCATTGTGAACGCCGCCGACACGTCGGCCACTCCGAGCATGACGAAAGTGGCGGTGGCGGCAGGAATCCCGCTCGTCTACGTCAATCGGCGCCCTGCCGAGGAGAAACTGCCAAAGGGAGTTGTCTTTGTCGGCTCAGATGACTCTCAGGCAGGCACGCTCGAAATGGAAGAACTTGCGCGGCTGATGAATCACCGCGGGAACGTGGCCATCATGGTCGGCGAGCTTTCGTCAAACGGCGCGCAGCTGCGAACGAAAGCCACAGAAGATGTCGTGGCGAAATATCCAGGCCTGAAGATCGTGGAGAAGCAGGTCGCCAACTTTCAGCGCGAGCGCGGACTCGATTTGATGAACAACTGGCTGACCGCCGGCGCAAAAATCGATGCGGTCGCTGCCAACAACGACGAGATGGCCATTGGCGCGATTATGGCCATGCAGCAGGCGGGAATGACGACCGGGAAGATCCTCATCGGTGGCGTCGATGCCACGCCCGACGCGCTTGCCGAAGTGGGGAAGGGCACGCTGGCCGTCACAGTATTCCAGGACGCGCGCGGGCAGGGGAAGGGGGCGGTCGACGCGGCGGTGAAGCTGTCGCGCGGCGAGACGATCGACAGCTTTGTGTGGATTCCGTTCGAGCTGGTGACGAGGGAGAATTACAAAACGTTTCTCAGTCGGTAGTTTCTAGCTCGTAGCTGGTAGCTCGTAGCGGGTAGCGAGAGCTACTAGCTGCTACCAGCTACCGGCTACGAGCTAGCTCTTAAACCTTCGGTAATCGATGGAATACTTCTTCACCTGATAATTGATGATCCGCTCGGTCGTGTTGAGCAGCCGCGCCGCTTTCGCGCGATTGCCCCGCGTTGTCTTGAGCGCGTCGGAAATCAGATCCTTCTCGTAGGCTGCCACCGCGTCGCGCAGAGACACGCGCGTGACCGTTCCCGACGCCTCCGCCGTCTGCAACGTCGGAGGCAGATGATGCGCGTGAATGACGTGGCCGTCGCACACGAGCACCGCACGCTCGAGCGTGTTCTCGAGCTCGCGCACATTGCCCGGCCAGTGATAGCTCATCAGCATGTCGATGGCCGGCGTCGAGATGCGCTTGATGTTCTTGCTGTGCGTCCGCGAGAACGACTCGAGGAAATGATCCGCCAGCAGGAGCAGATCCGTCTTTCGCTCGCGCAGCGGCGGAACGAAAATCGTGAAGACGTTCAGCCGGTAGTACAGATCTTCGCGGAACGTGCCATCCTGGATCGCCTTTTCGAGGTCTTTGTTGGTGGCGGTGATGAGGCGCACGTTCGACTTCAGCGTTTCGGTGCCGCCGAGCCGCTCGTACTCGCGCTCCTGCAGCACGCGCAGCAGCTTCACTTGCGTTCCCAGATTGATGTCGCCGATTTCGTCGAGAAACAGGGTGCCGCCCTCCGCGAGCTCGAAACGGCCCTTCTTGCGCGCCTGCGCGCCCGTGAACGCGCCCTTCTCGTAGCCGAACAGCTCAGACTCGATGAGGCTGTCGGGCAACGCCGCGCAGCTAACCTTGACGAACGGCTTGTTCGCACGCAGCGAGTTGTAATGAAGCGCATGCGCGATCAGCTCTTTGCCGGTTCCCGACTCGCCGCGGATGAGCGCCGTCGTCATCGTGCGAGCGACCTGCGACACCTGTTCGCAGATCTGTCGCATCGGGCCGCTCGTTCCGAGAAGATTCGAAAAGTCGTACCGCTCCCGCAGCTCCTGACGCAGATGCGTGTTCTCGTCGAGCAGCTTCTTGCGCTCGTTGTCGATCAGGCGCTGCACTTTGACGGCCTGCGAAATCATCGAGGCGACGACGCCCAGGAACTTCTGGGTGCGGTCGAAGTCGCGATCGGGCTTGAACTTGAGATCGACGCCGAGCGCGCCCACGGCCTTGCGGTTCAGCATGATCGGCACGCAGATGAAGCTGAGCTCCTGCTGCGGCAGCTCGCTGCGTCTGGACGCGCGATTGAGGAACATCGGCTCGCGGCTGATCTGCGGCACCACGATGGGCTTGCCGCTCTCGACCACCCGGCCGGTAATGCCTTCGCCGAGCTGATAGCTGACACGGTACCCGGGGCGGTCGAGGCCGTCGGACGCCTCTACCTGGAGCTGGCCCGTGTCTTCATCGAGCATGACGACGGTGCTGCGCACGGCGCCGTGGTGGCGGCCGAGGATTTCGAGGACGCGATGCAGCCCGGCCTTCAGATCGAGCGTGCCGGTCAGGGCCTGGCTCGTATCGAGGAGCGAGGCGAGGCGCCGGACTTCTCGCGTCGAGGAATCGACCGGCTTGGGCGCGGTTCTGGCAGTGCTCATCTGGGGGGGCGGGTAGAATTCAAAATTCAGACAATAATGTAAGGTCGAAGTACTGGAACCACATGATTGTCGCCCGCCAGGCGCCACCACGTCAAGGGCGCTAGGGGGTTCCAGGGGTTCCGAGGGTTCCGTTTCCAGCGGTTCGGGTTCCGACGGTTTGGGTTCCGACGGTGCGGTTTCCCACGGTTCGGGTTCCGACGGTTTGAGTTCCGGCGGTTCGAGTCCGAGCGATTCTGGTTCGGAAGATTCTCGCAGCAGGGTTCCGGTTCATCGTGCCGAGGCACCACGATTCAGGTAATGATGCGGTCGGGCACCACCACGACGCGGAACCCGGGTTCAAGGGCGCCGGGGTTCCGAAGGGTTCCCAGGGTGCCAGTTCCAAGGGTTCGGGTTCCAGGGGTTCCTGGCTCTAATGTTCTGACTGGGCGGGCGGTTTCGGGTTTATTGCGCGAAGGTCACCGAGATCAAGGGATGATGCGCTTGGGAATCCAGGCGTCACCACGAACGGGGAACCCCGGGAACAGGAACCCCGGAACCATATAATTTCTGAAGATGCCTGCATTTGAAACGCTCGATCCGGAGCTGAGGGGGGTCCTCGGCAAACGCATCCGCGAGCTGGGATTGAAGCTCGAAGGATCGCCAGTCGAGCCGTACGTGCGACAGCTCTATAGGGAGCTCGAGCGCCGCGGTCTCCGCAAGTTCCGGCCGGTGTGCTACCTGACCGACGAATGGGGTTGTCCCGACATGCAGCCGGTGCTCGGCATTCCCTTCTATCTTGCCGACCCGAAACTGGGCCGGCTCGAGCGCGCGATCGACGATCTCGAAGACAGCCGCGAGATTATGCGGTATATGCGGCACGAAGCGGGCCACGTGTTCAATTACGCGTATCGCCTGTATAGGCGGCCCGATTGGGTGGGACTGTTCGGTCCGTTCGATCGGCCCTATCGCGACAAGTACCGGCCGGTGCCGTTCAGCCGCAACTACGTGCGCCATATGGAAGGGTGGTACGCACAGAAACATCCGGACGAAGACTTTGCCGAAACGTTTGCCGTGTGGTTGACGCCGGGAAGCGCCTGGAGGCGCCGGTACAAAGGCTGGCCGGCGATGCGCAAGCTCCGGTACGTCGATCGGATGGCGCGCACGTTCGGCAACGAAGACCCGATCGTCAGGACGGGCGAAGTGGACATCACCGTCGACGACATGCGCCTGACCGTCGAAGAGTTCTACCGCAGGGCCGAGAAGGAGCGCGATCTCCGCGTCGATCTGGTGATGGACGTACACCTGTCGGAGATTTTTCTCACGCGCAAGCCGCGCGAGGGGCGTCCTGCGGCTGCGATCGTGATGAAGTACCGGCGGGAGCTCATCGACAAGATCACCTACTGGACGGGCGTCCGCCGCGCGGTTGTGCGCGCGCTGGTCGAAGCCATCTGCAAGAACTGTGAGCGATTGAAGCTCTGGGGCGAAGTTGGACGCGAGCCGGCCTATCTGGTCGAGCTCACCGCGTTCGGCACAACGTTGGCGATGAATTTCCTGACTCGCGGTACCTTCACTGGCGATCGTGGACGGGTACGCAGTAAAGAGCAGAGCCCGAACGGGAAGCGGCCGAAGGCCGCGGGTCCGAAGACCGAAGCCAACTAATGGCAGGGAAACTTAGAATAACTGTCCTTTACGATCGGTGGGAGCCCGAAGACGAGAATGCGGGTGCCAACGGCAAAGCGCCGCTCGTCCGGACGCTCGACAAGAAGGAAGTCGAGACGGAAGTCGTCGACGCGCTCACCAAGCTGGGACACGAACCCGCACTGCACGAGCTCGACGGATCGTTCAGGAGTCTGCACGCGCTCGCGAAGCTCGACAGCGACATCATCTTCAACCTCAGCGAGTCGTTCGGCGGCAACGACACTGCCGACTACAACATCGCCGCGTACATCGAGCTCATCGGCAAGCGCTTTACCGGCGCAGGCAGCCACGGGCTGATGCTGGCGCAGGACAAGAGTGTTGCGAAGAAGATCTTTGCCTTCCACGGGATTTCCACCCCCGTGTTCGCGCGCTCCTTCCGCGGCCGCCTCGCCTTCTCACACGAGCTGCACTTCCCAGTCATCGTGAAGCCGATGCGGGAAGATGGGTCGATCGGGATCGAATTCGATGCCGTCGTCTCGTCGATCAAGGAGCTCATGGAGCGCATCGACTGGCTGCACGGGCAGTTCGACTCGCCGATTCTCATCGAGGAGTATGTTGACGGCCGTGAGATGTACGTCGGGGTGCTCGGCAACGAAAACCCCGAAGCGCTGCCTGTGATTGAGCTCGATCTCTCGAAGCTGCCGGAAGGCACGCCGAGAATCGCGGCGGCCGAAGTGAAATGGGCGAAGGGCACAAAGGCCTACCGCGACACGAAATCGATTGTGGCCACCGACCTGACGGAAGAAACGACGGCGCTCCTGCAGTCGACGGCCGTCTCGGCCTATCAAGCGCTCGAGCTTCGCGACTACGGCCGCGTCGACATGCGCCTCAAGCCCGACGGGACGGTCGCCGTGATCGAGGTGAATCCGAACCCCTGGCTCGCGTCGCGAGCAGAGCTTGCGCAGGCCGCGCGAAAGGCTGGCCGTACCTACAATCAGCTGATCGAAGAAATCATCGGCATGGCCATGGCTCGGTACTCACACTGAGAGGGCTGAGAGCTGAGGGCTTAGAGCTGAGGGATGCAACGCGATCGCCACGTGCTCTGGGAGACAGCTAGCGGTGACGTCACGACCATGTGCGTCATGGTGAGCTGTTGTGGCGGTGCCGAGCTCCAAATCGTGCGCGTCTCACTGGGCGATGAAGAGATCATCCTCCGCGAGCTGTATCCCGACCACGACTCGCTCTACGAGCGGGCGCGAGAGCTGAAGAGCGAACCCGAATTCCTAGAGTCGCCGATTCGTAGATTGGCGGATTGAAAGAGTCGATTGTCACCATGGGAATCGTTCGGCGCCGCCTCGTCCTTTCCGCATTCGCACTGCTGTCGGCGGCACACCTCATAACCGCGCAAACAACTGAGCAGGTCGGCAGCTTTAGAAGTTCCATCGAACTCGTCTCGCTGCATGTGACCGTCACCGATCAATCAGCGCGGTGCTTCAGCCGCTATCCACCATATTGGAACTCGGGCTGGGACGGCTGCCCCGTGCCTGCCATCACCAAGGACGCAGTCAAAATTTTCGAGGACGGCGTCGAGCAGCGGATCGAGATTTTTCAACGTAGCGAAGTGCCAATAGCCGTCTCGCTCGTGATCGACATCCGGTCGACTGATCGGGCGCGAATCAGCGATGTGCACAACGCGGCGATCGGTGTCGTTCGTAAACTACGGCCGCACGACTTGGCCGAGGTCGTGGGCTTTCAGGGGAATCGCGGCGCCGACCAGGCACTCACGAGCGATCGCGAGATGCTCGAACGGGCAATTCGAGCGACAAGCCCCCTCTTCATCGACCCGGCTCGCAATCAGGTCGACCCGTTGCGAAGAAAGCTGGAATCGGCGCCGCCGGCGTTTCCGGACGCGATCCGGCGCCAGGCGATCGTGTTCGTGACCGACCGCGAAGACCCGCCGCTCGGTGTGGATCTTGGCGTGACAGTAAACCTTGCCAAACGATCGCCGGCGGTGATCTACACCATCGCGATCGTCGATAAGACGGCGCTCGGCGCGTCGAACGAGCTCACCTCGGCGCTCAGGCAGCTGGCAGCGCTGACCGGCGGCCGCGCATTCTTCCCCGATGATGTCCGCAGCCTTCCATCCCTCTACAATCAGATTTACGACGAGATCTCACAGCAACATACGATCGGCTATACGTCAAACAACGAACGGCGAAACGGGGCCTGGCGCCGCGTCGACGTCCGCGTGAATCGTTCGGAGACGAGCACACGGGCCAAGCAGGGATACTTCGCGCCCTTGGACCCGTAAGCAGCGTCACCGATTCATTGGTCTTTGCCGCTTTGCGTCTCTGCGTCGAGACACATTTCTCATTCTTCCAATCTACCAATCGTCCAACTCAGCGATTTCGCGAGTGAGGCAGCGAAATGGTAAATACCGCTCCGGCATTCTTGCGATTGTCCGCCCGCACCCGTCCGCCATGCAGTTCGACCAGATGCCGGACGATCGAGAGTCCGAGACCGGTGCCGCCCGGATCGCGCGTGCGCGATTTGTCCACTCGATAGAAGCGTTCGAAGACCCGCTCGAGATCCGCTTCGGGCACGCCCGGACCATGATCGGCGACCGTCAGCAGCACGCGTCCGTCCACCACGCGCGCGCCGAGCTCGATGCGGCCACCCTCCGGCGAGTAATTCACCGCATTCTCCATGAGATTGCGCAGCGCGTCGTGCATCTTCGTCGCGTCGGCCTCGATCATCTCGGCGCCCGGATCGACCGTGATGTCGACGCGCAGCCGTTGCCGATCGATGCGTTCCGACAGATCGGTCGACACCGAGCGGAACAACGTGGCGACCTCGATGGGGTGGAGGTCGGCCGCTTCCTGCGACCCGTCCAGCCGGGCAAGCCGCAGCAGATCACGGACGAGCCGTTCCATTCGCCCCGTGTGGCGATCGATGACCTCGAGGAACTTTTTCCGCTGCGGAGACTCGGCGGGCTCCTCCATGAGGGCTTCGACGTAGCCGCGTACGGCGGTCAGCGGTGTGCGCAACTCGTGCGACACATTCGCAACGAAATCGCGGCGCACGCGATCGATGCGGCGCAAGTCGCTGATATCGTGAAGCACCAGCACCGCGCCACCGCCGCTCGCGGTCGCGGTCGCGGGCGTGGCCTGCGCCCGGAAAATCCGTGGACTTCCCGCAGTGCCGGCGGTATCGAGCGGCACTTCAATCGGCGGCCGGTGTTCGCCCGTCAGCGCGGCACCGAGCTGCCGGACGACGCCCGGCTGCCGCACGGCTTCGACGTAGTGACGCCCCACGAGATTGTTTTCGAGATTCAACATGCGACGCGCGGCGTCGTTCACGAGGCGTAAGCGTCCCTCACCGTCGACGACCAGTACGCCTTCGACCATGCCCGACAAGATGGCTGCCATGCGGGCGCGATCGGTTTCCATTTCGCTCAGCCGCCGCGACAACTCGAGCATCTCGGCGCTCGAACGTCGCGGCGTTTCGCGTCCACGCCGCGCGGAGGCGGCCGTTCCGATCCAGACGCCGGCCAGACCCGCCACGGCGGCGACGAGGAGATACAGCAGCAGATCCCCCATGGGTTACGGTTCGGTCAGCTTGTAACCGAACTGCTGCACGGTCTCGAGTGCCTTCTCGAGAAACGGCAGCTTCTCTCTGAGGCGTCTCACGTGCACGTCGACCGTGCGGGTGGCGCCCGGATACTGGTAATCCCACACGTCGGAGAGCAGCCGGTCGCGGGAAAGCACGCGGCCGCGATGCTCCAGCAGATATTGCAACAGCAGAAACTCCTTGGCGGTCAGGCGCACGTTCTCGCCATCGCTCGACACGGTGTGCCGTTCGACGTCGACGCTAATCGGACCGCAGCGCAGGATGCGCTCTTTGGTCTGCGGCGCCGCCGTACGACGAAGGAGCGCGCGCACCCGCGCCATCAGTTCGTTCGGGCTGAACGGCTTCACGACGTAGTCGTCGGCACCGGAATCGAGCCCCAGAATGCGCTCCGATTCCTCGCCGCGCGCGGTGAGCATCACGATCGGAAGCGAAGCCGTGCGGTTATCGGCGCGCAAGGCGCGGCAAATCTCGAGTCCATTCAACCCCGGCAGCATGAGATCCAGGATGACCAGGTCGGGCGGCAGTGCGTGGGCCGACGCGAGCGCGCGCCCACCATCGTTCACGATTTCCCCAGCATACCCAGCTTTTTCGAGGTAGTGCGCGATGAGTGCGGCGATGTCGTGATCGTCTTCGACGATGAGGATCCTTGACATATTTATCCGGGGGCCCCTCTGCCCCCCGGGCATCGCCTGCGCTTCGCGGGGCCCGTAGCACACGTTGCCCCGCTCGCTTCGGCGTAAGGGAATGTCCGACGGACAAAAATTGCGTGTCCATCCTTGCACAAAAGTGCGACGAAAGCCTACGGCGGACGGCCGTTCCGACCGAAACGGATACGTAGATGGGCTGGCTTGCGCTCGGCGCCGCGTATTCAATCCTGTATGCCGTTGTCGGTGCCTATCTTCGGCCGTTTGCCGACGTTCTTCCGTGGTTTCGGATCGTTGCGCTGCTAATTCCACCCCTCGCCGGCGTCACCATTATTGTGAGTCGACGGCACACGTGGGCGGGTTGCCACTGGCTCTTCTGGGCCACGCTGGCACTCGGCCTGTTGATGTCGGGCATCAGCGTTGTCGGGTGGTCGGTCGACGAGATGCTGCTTGGTGTCAGCACCTCGTGGCTTGGGTGGCACGCGGTCTTTGCGCTGTTCGGCGGCGTCGCGCCGCTGCTGGCGCTGCTGGCGCAGCCGCATCGCGGTCCCCGCGAAAAAGTCACCGCGACGATAGCGGTCGACATCGCCGGCATCGCCGTGCTGACGGGCTTCCTCTATTCACATTTCGCTGTCGCGTCCGATCCTGCCGTGGCTCCCGGCGCGTCAGGGCCGCTCCTGCTGCTCTCCGAGCTTCAGCAGTTTCTCGTCTGCCTGGGTATGGGCCTTGCCGCGATATTGACGCCGGATCCGGGTTGGAAGCAGGTATACCGGCGGCTCGCAATTGGCCTCTCGATTTCGTTCATCACGCTGACCCTCGGCAATGCAGAAATCTGGCAGGGCTTCTATCAGAGCGTCTCGCTCGGCGACGTCATGTGGATTCTGCCGTTCGCCTTCTACCCCTGGGCCGCGTCCAACGCGCCTCAATCGGCGATCTCGCCGTTTGAGGCCGACGAAGCTCATGCGGCGACATCGCGCCCGTGGGTGATCTTTGGCGGTCTCGCACTGCTCCCGCTCATCGACTACGGATTGCGCCGCGCCGCGCCCGCCGGGCCGTTCGACACGTTTCAGGATCTGTCCATGGCCGTCGCGATCGTTTCCGTCCTTCCGTTGCTGATGGCCCGTCTGGCCGTCGAGCGTGCCGAGCTGCGCCAGGTCGACGCGAAACTGCGGCTGATGGGTGCGGCCGTCGAGGAAGCGAACGAGCTGATTGTCATCGTCTCGCGCGATGGGCACATTCGTCACGCGAATCGCGCGTTCTGTCAGGCGGTGCGCTACGAGCTCCCGGATCTCATCGATCGGTCGCGGGCGTCGGTCGTGGCCGACGAATCGCTGCCCAAGCTCGAGGAAGTAAAGAAGGTCACCAAGGGCCAGGCATGGAACGGGACGCTCGTGCACCGCCGCGCCGATGGCTCGACGTTCCAAGCGGCATGCGCCATCGTTCCGCTGACCAACGAGCAGGGGCAGGTCACGCACTACGTACAGATGGAGCGCGACATCACGGAAGAGCTGCGCTTGCGCAGCCAGCTGATTCACAGCGAGCGTCTGTCGGCCGTCGGTCAGCTCGTATCCGGCGTGGCTCACGAGCTCAACAACCCGCTGCAGTCGATTCTCGGCTTCACCGAGCTGTTAATCGACGCGGAGGAGCGCCCGGAACCGCGCCGCGATCTCGAGCAGGTGCGGTCTGAAGCGATTCGCGCAGGCAAGATCGTCCGCAACCTGCTCGCGTTCGTGCGCCGCTCTTCGTCTGAACGCACCTTGACCAGCATCAACGATATCGTCAAGACGACCATCTCGTTGCGTTCGTATGAGTTCGGTTCGGCGAATATCCGCCTGTTCGAAAGCTACGGCGACGGGCTGCCTTTTGTGGCCGTGAATCCGGAGGAGATTCAGCAGGTCATCCTCAATCTCATCCTCAACGCCGAACAAGCCATGCGCTTGGCCCATCGCGGCGGCACACTCACGGTCACGACGAAGTTGACCGACGCGATGGTCACCATCGAGATTCAGGACGACGGCCCGGGCGTGCCGACCTCGCTGGCCGGCCGTGTGTTCGAGCCGTTTTTCTCGACCAAGGAAGTGGGCGAGGGCACGGGCCTGGGCCTGTCGATCGCCATGGGCATTGCCGAAGCACACGGCGGCGGGTTGACGCTCGTGCCGAGTGAAAGAGGCGCCTGCTTCCGCCTGTCGCTGCCCGCGGTCGAGTCCGATGCCGGGCTTCCGATTCCCACACTCGTGTCGTCGTACAGACGCTAAGCGGTCCACCGCGGTAAGCGCCGCGCGCACAACTTCAGTAATTACATAAGCTGGCGATAGTCCTCGCCGTTTTTTGATGGCATCCTCATGGGAGCGCGCGATTGTCGAAACGATCGGTTCGGGCAGCAATGGCGATTGTTCTGTCTGCGGCGCTGCTTGCAGGCTCTTCACTGATGCAGAACGTAGCCGTGTCCGTCGGCTCGCGCACGACGACTGCCGAGATTGTGGCGTTGGCGCTACCGTAGCGCATGCGTCAAAAGCGTTCCAGGTATCGCGAGATGTTAGTCTGGTCATGATTACGGCAGTGCCGGGTCGTGGAGGCGATGCGATGGCGAACAATCAGTCGCGATGGCTCAGAGTCCTGCATGTCGGGGCGAGCGTGTCACTGCTCGCGTTGTCTACGGCGTTTATCACGATATTTCCATTTCAGCTGACGCGTCAGGTGGGCCGCGACATGGAGCCGGCTCTCAAGGATCAGCAGCGACTGATCGTCAACAAGCTGGTCTATCGGCTCCGATACCCACAATCGGGCGATGTCGTGGTGCTGCTGGACCCGCTCGACCCGAACAAGTCCTTCGCCAGGCGAGTGATCGCCCGGGAAGGCGACACCGTGCGCATCACTGGCGGCCATGTCTACGTCAACGGCAAACCGTTGAGTGACGACTACGTGGCGACCGAGTTCAGGAGTCATGAGGATTGGGGGCCGCAAGTCGTCCCGGTTGGCTACTACTTCGTGCTGAGTGACCGCAGGAACGGCAGTTCGGATAGCCGCCACTGGGGATTCGTTCCACGGAGGTACATCGTCGGAAAGATCGCCGGTCAGACTCAGGGCAGCGTCCCAGTTGGGTCGCACTCCTAGCCTGAAACACGCGCGCTGGTCCTAACCGCTCCGTACGATCCGTCGGAACCTTCGCGCCCAAATAGCACGCATGGTTCCAGATGGTGTTCACCAAACGTCTTCGCGAGGGAATTCGGCGCGGGAGAATCAGATGCAGCATTCGCATCTGGAAGCGGCTCCATGTAAAGGTGGGTGGTCGTTACCGGATGGACGAAGGCCACATCGTGGTGGATTCGATTACGCCGATGACCGTCACCGACATCACGTACGATCTGGCCCGTGAATCAGGGTTCGAGAGCGTGCATGACTTACTGGGAGTCGCAAGACACGGTAGCGGCGATAAGGTGTACTTGATCCGGTTCCACTACTTGCCTCCGGGCTCCTGGTCGTCGCAAGTCTGAAGTCGGGGTTGTAAGGCGCAATTGAGCCCGCGGACTTTCGACTGAGCATGCGGACATTCGACTGAAACTTGCGGCTTTCGACTGAAACTTGCGACTTACGACTGAGCTTGCGACTTACGACTTTCGACTTGCGACTTGCGACTGACATCCGTCCTCACCCCAACCCCGCCGGTACATTCCCCGGCGCGTTCAGCGTCTCCCTGATCTTGTGTGCGAGCGCGTCGATCGAGAAGGGCTTCTGAATGAAGTGCGCGGCGGCCTTGCGCACGCCGTGTCGCAGAATGGCGTCGTCTGAGTAGCCAGACATGTAGAGCACGCGAGTGTCAGGGCGAACGGACGTGAGCCGCTCCGAGAGGATGCGCCCGTTCAGTCCCGGCATCAAGACGTCGGTCAACAGCAGGTGGATGCGGCCCCGATGACGCGCCGCAATCTCGAGGGCCTGATCGCCGGCCGACGCGAGCAGCACGGTGTAGCCGTTCTTCCGGAGCAAGTTCGACACCAACGCCCGCACGCGATCGTCGTCTTCGACGAGCAAGATCGTTTCGTTGCCCGTTGCCGACGCAGACGGCTTTATCGGTGCCGGCTTCCCAAGGTCGGTGGCGCGTGGCAGGTAGATGTAGAACGTGGTGCCGTGACCTACGCGGCTCTGCACCTCGATCGCCCCGTTGTTCTGTTGCACGATGCCGTAGACGGTCGCGAGCCCGAGTCCCGTTCCCTTGCCTGAGTCCTTGGTTGTGAAGAACGGTTCGAAGATTCTCGACAGGGTCTCGGCATCCATGCCGGTGCCGGTGTCGCTGACCGACATCTCAACGTAGTCGCCAGTCTGCAATCCCGGGTGCGCCGCGACGCCGATCTTGTCGAGCTCGACGTTGCGGAGTTCGACGGTGACCTTTCCACCCTTCGGCATCGCGTCCCGCGCGTTGATGACGAGGTTCACCAGAATCTGTTCCAGTTGTGTGCTGTCTGCGAGCACGGGCGTCAGGTCGGGCCAGATCTCCGTGATGATCTGGATTTCCGGTCCGATCAGGCGCTGCAGCATGGCCTGCATGGTCTGGACGAGATGGTCGAGGGCGACGGCCTGCTGCGTGATCACCTCGCGCCGGCTGAACGCCAGAAGCTGACGCGTAAGGCCCGCGGCCCTGTCAGAGGCCTTCAGAATCTCTTCCGCGTCGGTGCGCCGTTCGTCGCTTTCAGGCAGGTCCTGCGCGATCATTTCCGCATAGCCGCGGATGGCCATGAGCAGGTTGTTGAAATCGTGGGCCACGCCGCCCGCGAGGCGTCCGATCGCCTCCATCTTCTGCGCCTGCCGCAGCTGCTCGTCACGCTGCTTCAGCTGATCCTGCGACTGCTTTCGTTCCATGACGTCGCGGACGACGGCGGTAAACGCTGTGCCTTCCGACCCGTGAAGGGCTGCGAGCGAAAACTCGCAGGGAAACCGTGTGCCGTCCTTCCGCATGCCGGTGACTTCGATGATGTGGCCGAACGTGAGGTCGTCGGCCATCGGGTTGGGGAGTGCCGCCTTGTAGGCCGCCCGATCGGATTCGCCGATCAGGTTCACGATAGGTCGTCCGAGCACGTCGGTTTCGGTGTAACCGAACGTCGCCTCCGCGCTGCGGTTCCAGAACGTGATGTTGCCCAGCTCGTCGGTCGAGATGATGGCATCGCGCGCCGACTGGGTCACCGTCGCGAAGCGTCGATACGAGGCATTGAGCCGCTCGGCCTGATTACGGAGGCTTCGCGTCATATCGTTGAACGCGGTCGCCATTGTCGTGGCTTCAGCACTCCCGCGCGCTGGAACGATGCGGCTCCAGTCGCCACCGGCGATGTCACGCGCAGCGGCCGCGATGTCCATGAGAGGCCTGCTGGTACGGTGGCTGAAGACCAGTCCGCCCGCCAACGCAAGGACGAATCCACCGATGCCCGCCAGAAGCAGCGACCTGCGGAGCTCGTCGAGGAACGCCTGTGTCGGCGCCCAATCCTGCAGCAGCAGCAGGTGGCCGGTCTCGGTTGCGCGATCCCGGAAGAGTGGGAATGCGCCGCCAATGAACTGGCGCTCGCCAATGCGTCTCACCTCCGAGGAGATGGCATCTGCGCTCGCGAGGTTGCCCGACGCGAGTGCCGCCGCAACCTGTTTCTGTTCGTCCGGGCTCAAGCTGCTGCCGGCCAGGCGGTTGCCTGACACAAGGTTGATCTCGGCGCGCGTGATGCGCGCCAGTCCTTGTGCAACCTGGTCGTCAAGTGGGAAGCCGAAGGTCACGGCGCCGATCACCTCGGCCTCGGTGAACCGGGCGGGTTCGGATGTGATCAGCAGAAGCTTGCCTTCGATCGGCACGATGTCGCGCCGCGATTCGCCGCTGGCTGCGCCGCGGATTGCCGAGCTCAGGGCTGGAGGAATCGCGAGGCCTTTCGGCCATCCTGGTGTGGCGATTGGAGACCCGTCAGGGGTCGACACGATGGCGAACGCGGCGTTGACGCGCTGGCGATAGCTGTCCGCCATCTCGGTCAGCGTGGCGACGTCGCTGGCAACGGCGGGACTGAGCATCATCGAGCGGAAGACCGGCAACTCGATGATCAGTCGCGTCTGCTGTGCGGCGAACGCCGCACGATCGTCGACCAGCCGATAGAACGCCGATCGCGCGCCCTCGAGGGTGTCCGTGGCGCGAGCGACGGCGCTGCGCATGGCCACGCGCGTCGCCGTTACGACGACCGCGGCCACCGACAGCGCGACCAGAAGGAGGATGCCCGCTGCGACGCGCGCTTCCATCCGATCGTGCCAACGGATTTCCTTCCTAATCGATGACATGATCCAGGCGGAGCGAGTAGGTTGCGCTGACGTCGATCGTGTGTGCCTTGAGGTGCGGCAGATCGCCGCGTTGGCGAAGGTAGTTCACCTGAACCGTGACGGGACCTGGCAGTCGAACACGCGTGCCGAGCGTGAGTCGCCGCGCCTCACGGGCCCGAGGCGACGGCGCCGTGTAATCGAGCCACTCGCCCCGTGCGACCGCAGTGAACGGTCCCATCCCCTCACGGTGGAGCAGGCCGTCGATGTAGAACCCGGTGGTCGAGACGCCTTCGTAGGAATGGCCCTTCAGAAACTCGCCGCGTGCCTGGATGCCGGCCGGGTGCGCCCACCGCGCATCGACACCGCCGAAAGCCTGACGGCCGACGGCAAACCGTCGCGAGAGATAGGGATTGCTGCGCGCATAGCTCGCGCCGAGGATGAACTGGCCGCGATAACCCTGGACGCGGACCGAAGCGTCGGTGCCGCGTTCGCGGACGGCGAAACCGACATCGTGGGGACGGCTGACGCTCGCTTCGACGAACAGCTGCGGCACGCCCGCGGTGAACATCGCGCCGTCTTCCAGCCAGTTGTTCGACAGGCCGTAGTACCCGTCATAACGAATCAGCGGAGGCCGCGCAAACCCCGAGTAGCCGTAGTCGCTGCGGGTGTAGATGCCGAAGGGCATCCGGAAACGTCCGGCCTTCACGCCGAGGAGCGCTCCCCGCGGACGGAAGAACCGCTCGGCATAAGCCTCGATCAGCTGCGCGCGCCCTCTATATGGGTACGCAGCCCCGAAAACGTCGGTGCCCATCGGATCGGCGGCGGAAGCGCTCTGGCCAAGAAGCGGTGCGTCACCCGCCCAGCGATCGCCCCAGGCGGTTTCGGTAAAGAACTCAACCTTTCCAGGAGCCTGGCCGAACAGCCTCAACTGTGACGCCGCTGCGCGTACCTCTTCGCCTGAGAATCCGGCCGTGAGATCCAGCTCAGCGGCCACCGCCGTCTGCGCGCGGGCGGGCGTCGCGGCGAGCGTGACGAGAAGAAGGCACGTACATGCCGGAGATCGCATTACCAACGGATTTCGAGCGTCCGGTTGCCGTCGACCGTGACCGACCCGGTCAGCGGCTGGCCGCCGGGACGCCACGCGTGATAGGTGTAGGTGCCTGGCGGCACGCCCGCAATGCTGAATGTGCCGCGCTCGTTCGAGACGGCGAAGTACGGCGTATCGACCGCCATCACGTAGGCGGCCATGTTTGGATGAATGTTGCAAAAGAGCCTCGCAAGGCCGGGCCGGTCGAACACGATGGGCTTGGACGTCCCTTTTGGATACATCCCGAGATCGAATTTCTTCCCGTCGCGCCACGAGAACACGTTGTGAAAGACCTTGTCGTTATTCGGAAACTCGACGGTCGTGCCCACGCGCACCGCCAGCACGTGCGGGCTGAATGTCAGGTTGCGTTGATCGAGCACCACGCGCGACGTTTGCACGTGCACGGGAGCGTTTGGGGAATCGAGCCAGACGACGGCATTCTGCGTGGGCTGGTTCGCAGCGTGCACAGTTCCCGTCAGTTCTGCACCGCCCCCGAAGGCCGGAACGGTGGCGAGCGCGATGAGTACAGAGATGAGCCTGAAAGGCCTCACGGTCTCTGTATCGGTTGGAACTGCACCGGAAATCACCCCTTTAAGGTAGACTTCGCACACAAACGGGACGACCGCGAGGAGGTTGGAATGCGAAACGCGCAGATCGGGCTTGCCTTGTTCCTCGTCGGGGTCGGGGTTGCGTTGCCGGCCGCCCAAACCTCCTATTACCCGCCCGCCGGGGAGTGGGCGCGAAAGGCACCCGCGGAAGTGGGCATGGATGCCGCGAAGCTGAAAGACGCGGTGGAGTTCATGAAGGCCCACGAAACCAATTCGCCCAAGCGCGATTTCTCCGATCAGGAAATCAACATGGGCAAGTTGTTGGCGTCGATGCCGACCGAGCGCGGCGGAAGCAACGGCCTTGTTATCCGACGGGGCTATATCGTGGCCGAGTTCGGCGACACGTCCCGTCCCGATCCCACCTACAGCGTCGCGAAGAGCATGCTCGCGACCATTGCCGGCATCGCGCTCGAGCGCGGTCTCATCGCCAATCTCGACAGCCCCGTTGCCGACGTCGTGAAAGACGGTGGATACGAGTCGCCTCAAAACCGCGGCGTGACATGGCGCCACCATCTGCAGCAGGAGTCGGAGTGGGAAGGCGAGATGTGGGGCAAGAACGCGAACTTCATTGGCCGCGAGGCCTTTGGCGCCGCAGAACGGAAGGCTCGCGCGATTCAGCCGCCCGGGACGTTCTATGAGTACAACGACGTGCGGATGAATCGCTTCGCGCTGTCCCTGCTTCGTGTCTTCAAGAAACCCATTCCCGATGTGTTCCGCGACGAGGTGATGACTCCAATCGGCGCCTCGTCTACGTGGAAATGGGTACCGTACACGAGCGCCTACCTCGATATCGACGGCAAGCGCATGGCATCGATCGCGGGAGGCACCCGCTGGGGCGGCGGCATGTGGATCAACAGCCACGACATGGCGAGATTCGGATTGCTGTGGCTGAGGAACGGGAAGTGGGGAGACCGTCAGATCGTTTCGCCCGCATACGTGAAGTCGGCGACGACGCCGAGCCAGCACGGTCCTGACTATGGGTTCCTCTGGTGGCTCAACACGAAACAGGCGCAGTGGCCCGGCTCGCCACGAGACGCCTACAGCGCGCGAGGATCAGGGGGCAACATCGTATTCATCTCACCGAGCCACGATCTCGTCGTGGTCTGGCGCTGGAGCGCGCAGTCGAACGAGGGATTCCGGCGCGTCGTGGCGGCGATTACGAGCTGATCCAGCGACCGAATGAACATCGCCTACGTCTCGCTCGCGGCGCTCGTCCTTGCCATCCTCGTGAGTTGTTTTACGGAGCTGAACGTCGGCATCCTCGCGCTGGCACTGGCGTGGGTGGTCGGCGTGTATTTGGGGGGCATGTCGCTGAACGAGGTCATCAGCGGCTTTCCCGTCTCGCTGTTCCTGACGCTCGCCGGCGTCACTCTCCTGTTTTCCCAGGCACAACTCAACCGGACGCTCGATCGCATCGCCCACCGCGCAGTGCGTGTGTGCCGCGGCAATGCCGGTTTGATACCGATCATGTTCTTCGCCCTCGGATGCGGCCTTGCGTCGCTGGGGCCGGGGAACATTTCGACCGCCGCGCTGCTCGGTCCTATGGCGATGGCGATTGCCGGGCGCGCCGCGATTCCCGCGTTTCTCATGATCATCATGATCGGAAACGGAGCGCAGGCCGGCGCGCTGTCGCCGTTCGCGCCGACGGGCGTGATCGTGAACGGCCTGATGGCGAAGATCGGATTGGCAGGCCACGAGTGGTTCACGTACTGGACGAATCTGGCCGCTCACGCCACGGTCGCCTTCGGAGGATATTTCGCATTCGGCGGCCTCAAGCTCTTCAGATCGCGCGATGTCGCGACGATCGAGCACAAGCCGGAAGAAATTGAGTTCGACCGGAGCAACATCATCACCATGGTGGTGATTGGCCTGCTGTTAATCGGCGTCCTGTTCTTTGGCGTCAATGTCGGGATGGGCGCATTTGCGTGTGCCGCGCTGCTTGCCGCGGTCGGCGCCGCCGATCACAAGGAATCGGTCAAGAAGATGCCCTGGTCGGTGATCGTGATGATGAGCGGCGTGACCGTGCTGATTGCGTTGATGGAGAAGACCGGCGGCCTCGACCTGTTTACTGCGGCGCTCGCGCGACTGGCCACTCCAGACACGATCACGGGCGTCATCGCGTTTGTCACCGGTCTGATTTCTGTCTACAGCAGCACGTCCGGCGTCGTCCTGCCCGCGTTTCTCCCGACGATTCCAGGGCTCATCGAGCGGCTCGGGGGCGGCGATCCCCTTGCGATTGCGGCGTCGATGAACATTGGAGCGCACCTCGTCGATTTGTCTCCGCTCTCAACCACGGGCGCCCTGTGCATCGCTGCCATCGCATCCGGCGAGAATATCCGCAGTGTCTTCAACAAGCTGCTCATGTGGGGCCTGTCGATGACCATCGTCAGTGCGGTGCTGTGTTACATCTTCTTTTAGCCAGTAGCCAGTAGCCAGTAGCCAGTAGCTACCGGCTACCAGCTGCGAGCTACCGGCTATTTCACGCCGTAACCGCGCGCCGCAATCGGCCATACACCGACCACTTTGTCGCCGTCGAGCGCATATACGTCGTCGTGCAGATTCATCGTCGGATCGATGTGCGAGGGAACAAGCGCAAGGCGATCGCCGACCTTGATTTCGCTGGCGGCCGGTATGGCGATGATCGTGTGCTCGTCGTTGAGCGCGAGTACCGTCGCGTCCTTCAGGTCCCTGACGGTGGGATGCCCGTGATCCTTGGTGCACGCCTTGTGCCCGGCGTCGATCACGCAGCGTTCCGCAACGGGACGGCTGACGACAGTGCCGAGCACGAACAGAGCTTGCTCGAACGGCATGCCGAGGCAGCCGTAGTCACTATCCATCAACGCGTACGAGCCGGCCTGAATCTCGGTGATGCCGTCCACTTTGCTGGTGATGTCGTAGCTGCCAGTACCACCTCCCGACACGATGTCGGCTGGCAAACCGGCGGCCGCGAATGCCCTCGCGGTCGAAGCCAGCTGATCCATCGAGCGTCGCACCTCGGCTTCGCGCTGGGCGCGATCGTGGATGCCAACCGCGTGGCCTTCATATCCCATCACGCCGCGTAGCTTCAGTCCCGGCATGGCGAGGGCACGCTTGCCAAGAGCAACCGCTTCGTCGCCGGGAGCCACGCCGCATCGATTCTGGCCGACGTTCAAATCGACGAGCACATCGACAGTGACGCCAGCCTCGGTTGCCGCGGCGCTCAGCTGCTCGAGGCCGGCGTCAGAGTCGACCGCAACGGTAACCGCCACATGTTTTGCGAGCGTCGCCGCGCGCCGGCATTTATCGCGATCGACGATCTCGTTGGCGATGAGGACGTCGTTCGACACCGTGGCTGCAACTTCGGCCTCGCCGACCGTTGCGCAGGTCAGCCCGGTGCACGAGCCCGCGGCGATTTGACGGCGCGCGATCTCTGGCGTCTTGTGTGCCTTGAAGTGCGGCCGCAGCTTGCATGGGCCGGAGGCGAAGTACCCGCTCATGCGCCGGATGTTGCGCTCCATCGCGGCGAGATCGACGATGAGGGCCGGAGTGGGAATGTCGGAATAAGTCATCGCATCGCTCGTTGAACCCGCCCGAGGTCGTCGCGAAGCACCTGATCGTCCGGTCTCAGTTGGATTGCTGCTTCCAGATGTCCGAGTGCTTCTTTCATGCGACCCTGCAACGCGAGCAGTTTCCCCATGAGATGGTAGGCATCGGCGTTCGTCGAGGTGAGCTCCAGCACACGTTCGGCTTCGACGAACGACTCGGCGAGTTGCCCTTTGTCGAAGAGCGCCGTTGCGAGATTGTAGCGCGCACTCGCGTTGCGATCATCGACGTTGAGCGCATGGCGGAATTCCACAATGGCCTCGTCGAATCGTCCGGCCTGCGCAAGGTCGACGCCCTGACTGTTGTACGCATCGACCAGGAGACGCCGCGCTTCGGCTTCGTACGGCGTCATCACAAGTACCATCCGAAACTGCGTGATCGCGTTGGGCCATTTCGACAAGCGCAGGTACGCGTGCCCCATGACTTTCCGTGCCCATGGCACTTCCTCGCGCATCGGGTGTTGGCCGACCAGCACCTCGAGCTCGCGAATGGTTTCGTCGTAGCGTTTCAGATTGAAGAGCGTAATCCCGAGATTGTAACGCGCTCGCGGCTCCGTTCTGGCCGCGAGACGCAGCAGCGGCAGCGCGTCTTCGTCGCGACGCAGGCGCGCCAGCTCCTCGCCCACGCCCGCATACGCTGCATCGGTTGGCCACCGCTCGAGAGTGGTCTCGGCGAGCCGTAACCACGAATGATGCTCGGCGTTGCGTGTGATCGTCGCGGCACCGAGTGCCACTGTCACGATTGCCAGGGCCACGGCGGCCAACGTACGCGAGGTGCGCAGCCGTATGCGGCTCCAGTGGTACGGCGCCAGTACGATGCCCGCAAGAACCGACATCAACGGCAGATACATCCGGCGTTCGGCACCGACTTCAGTGGCTATGGGGATGAAGCTGGACGCAGGAGCCAGCGTGATGAAGAACCATGCTCCGAGAAACGCGACTGCGGGATGCCAACGGAAGGCAGCGACCGTTACGACGAGGAGTGAGATGCAGACGACAGCCTGCGGAAGAACGTCGGGAAGGGTATAGGCAACTGGCCGACCGTAAGTGATCACGAGATCGATCGGCCAGAACACCAGCCGCAGATACCGCAGGATCATCACCGATTGGTTCAGCAGGTAGGTCCACACGCTAATGTCAGTCGCGAACCCGGCGGAATCGGCTCGAGGTGTCGTTGCCAGTTGAGGGGCCAGAAGGACCCACGTAAGAGCAAGGCCGAAATAGAGACGCCAGCGTGTGTTGAACGCTTCGCGCATCGAGTCGAAGAGGAACACACGATCGAAGATCACCACCACGAGCGGTACGGTCGCCATCGACTCCTTGGAGCCCATGCCAAGCGCGCACGCGACGATCGCCGCCGCGGTCCACGTCCGCCGGTGTGCCGACGCGTGTGCGCGAAGGCTTGCGTATAGCGTAAGGAGATAAAACAGCGCCATCAGCGACTCGGTTCGCTGCGTGATGTACGTCACAGCATCGGTCGTGAGGGGATGCACGGCCCAAAGCAGAGCCGTTGCCATTGCGAGATCAGATGCGGCGGCCCCGAAGAACGGACTCAACCGGGGTAACGTGATCGTCCGTCGCACGATGCCGAAGAGGAGCAGCGCACAGGCGATGTGAATCGCGACATTCGTCGCGCGGTACTTCGACGCGTCCAGTTCGTTCGCGGCGAAGTTCAGAGCGAATGTCAGACCGATAACAGGACGGCCTGCCAGCGGAGTGTTCGGTGGCTGTGATGCTACGGAGGCAATCGAGCGTATGGCGGGATTTTCGACGACCGAGTACCGATCGTCGAAGATGAACGGCGCCGACAGGCTGTTGGCATAGACCATGGCAGCCGCGGCCGCGACGACGGCGGCACGCCAAGCGGTCTGAAGCCAGCGGTTCTGGGTTCTGGGTTCTGGGTGCTGGGTTCTGGTTCGGGGTTCGCGGTTCGATCGACGTGACCGGTTCATAGGCGCGTGCTTCACCTCCGCGTCTCCATCACCCAGCACCCAGAACCAACCCAGCACCCAGAACCAAGAACCCGAACCCAGAACCCAGCACCCAGAACCCCGAACCGCTATTTCTGATTGGGAAGGTACAAGGACATGAGCGTCAGATTGCCCTTGATGTCCACGAACTCGTGAGGCACGCCCGATGGAACGAGCACCCAATCGCCCTTGCTGAGGGCCTGCCGCGTCCCTCCTTCAATTGCCTTCCCTGACAGGTTCGTCCCGTTCTTCGTCCCGTTTGGAATCGTGCCGCCAGTGACGATGACGCCCGACCCGTCGATGACGTGAAACAGCTCGGCGACCACTTCATGAGACGAAGCACCCTGGGCAACGGGATTGCGCTTTTCGACGTTTACGTTATAAGGACCGAGACTGAACACGCGCACGTTCGTGCTGCGGCTGTCGGGCTTCCCTTTCGCGAGCGCGGCGGCGACATCGGCGGCCGACATGAAGCTGGCTCGATCGGCTGGGGCCTGTGGGCTGGCCGGTTGCTGAGCCAAGGTCGACGTAGAAAGGAATACGAAGACGCCGGCCGCGATGAGAACGCGCATGAAGGCCTCCTGTGGCGCGGATTCTAACAGGCTTCGGGCTGCCGGCTTACCGGCTATCAGGCTACTAGAGACCCAACAATGGCAAACCTGGTGGCGTCTATTGCGTGGGTGGATGATGGCGACCTCGTCGAACAGGTTCGCGGGGGCGATGCTGCCGCCTTCGGCGAACTCGTGGATCGCCATCGGAGCGCGGTTTACCGTGCGGCGCTCGCCGCCCTCGGGAATGCAGCCGACGCCGAAGACGTCGCACAGGAAGCACTCGTGCTGGCTTACCGGCGGATCGATCAGTTTCGCGGCGACGCCAGCGTGCGGACCTGGATGATCTCGATCGCGTGGCGGTTGTCGTTGAGCCGCCGGCGTCGGCTCAGTTGGAAGGTGAGGAGGATGTTCACTTCAGCGGGCGAGCTCGATGGTGTGCGATCGCCGACACGGTCACCCGAAGCGAGGCTGCAGACGGCCGAGACCGTGGCCACCGTGCGACGGCACATCCGCCAACTGCCACCGAAGCTGCGCGATGCGCTTCTTCTGGCCGCGGCAGGGGATCTCACGCAGGATGAGCTGGCCAAGGCGCTGAACATTCCACCGGGCACGTTCCGCGGCCGCGTCCGCGACGCACGATTGCGACTCAAGAAAGCGCTCGGCACTGAAATATGAACCCCCAGGATCTCGACAAGCTCATCGATAGGGCCGCCCGGGAGATGGTGTCCGGCGAACCGAGCCGTTCGTTCACCTACGACGTCATGTCGCAGGTGCGCGGCCATGTCGAGCCCGCTCGCCGGCGATTTGTGTTTGCGATTGGGATCGTCAGCGTCGCAGCGGTCGGTGCCGTGATTCTGATTGTGATGTTGAATCGCGCAAGCGTGCCGGTCACAGGGCCACAAGCGCAACGGCCGGAGATGCCCGAAGCGCGCACCGTCGAGCAGGTCACGCCCGTCACAACGCCCGCACGCGCAGCACCCCGACCGGAGAGCCGTCAGGTTGTGCGACTCCCTGTGCAGCCAGATGCTGAGGCTTCGATCGCCCTTGCGCCGGTCATGACTTCGCTCGAACCTTTGGGGACTGAGCCAATCGTTCTGTCGGCGCTTGACGTACCGCCGCTCGAAAGTCCAGCGATGACGATCGAGGACATAGAAATCGAGGACATCACAATCGAACCTCTGGTCGCGTCTAATGACTAAGGAGTTACGCATGAGGAGTCTGGTCGCATTAATGGTCGGCGTCCTTACGGTCTCGGTCTTTGCCCAGCAGCCTGCCAAAACCCCGGCCGCTCCACCGGCTCCAGCGACGACCAAGGCTCCTGAGCCGCCGAAGCCTCCCAACCCGCTTACGGATCCGCTAAATGGCCAACGGGTGAACATCCGCCTGGATGTATCCGTCACCGATCAGGGAGAAGGTTCAGCGCCGCAGCCCAAGACTCTGATGGTGATGCTTGCCGACCGCGCAACCGGACGAACGCGCGGATCGTTCGAGGATCGGTCGATCTCAGTGGACGCGATGCCAATTATTCTGGACGGTCGCATCCGGCTGCAGCTGACTGTCGAAAGCCGGGGCGACAGCGGCCCGGGGAAGACTGTTGACTCTACGCTTTTCTGGCAGAACTCATTTGCGCTGATACTCGATTCGGGCAAGCCGGTAGTGGCCTTCGAGACAGCGGATCCCCGGACGAAACGAAAGTTATCTATTGAGGTAAAGGCAACGATCGTGAAGTAGAACGGCGACCGGCTACCGGCTACCGGCTATCGGCTATCGGCTACCAGCTAGCTAGTGCGTCATCGAGTACAGCAGCACGTCGATGCCGATGGCGTAGCCGTTGACCGAGAAGGTGTGGAAATAGCTGGGATCTTCGGCTTCGCGCTCGTAGGCGTCGCCGAAATCGGTGTTGTGGGTCATCAGCACCATGACGCGCCCGTGCTTGTCGTAGATGCCGCGCACGTGCAGCTCGTCGCTGTCCTGACCGCGCTCCGAGGTGCGGCGCTCCAACCGCCACAGCCCGACGTTCGGAATCTGCGGCAGCACATGGACCGGGAAAAGCATACGGAACATCGTATGGTCCACGGTCAGGTCGCGGATCGGGTACTCAGCGGGTGAGAGTGCCTTGCCGATTTGGTTTTCCCAGTTCTGCCATGCCCGGCTCCCCCAGAAATCGTCAACCCAGAGGAATCCGCCCTTCAAAAGATACGAGCGCAGGTTGGCTACCTCTTCGTTGTTGAAATACGAGCCACCCGGCTCGCTCATCATGAGGAACGGGCAATGGAAGAGAGACGGATCGGTCAGCCTGACGATCACCGGATATGGGTTGCCTTCGCCGTCCTGCGTCACCCGCGTCTTAGTGACCTCCATCAGACGGATTGACAGGTTCTCGTCGGCGCGCGGGTAATCAACGTACCAACCATCGCCGTCGCCTGCCGACCCGTTGCGAAACCAGACGCGGCAAAAGCGGAAGCCGCCGTCGTAGTCGGGCAGGACCCCGGAAGGGTCCGAGGCGTGGGGCGACTGGCGGGACAGCCGCGGTTCTCCGTACTGGGCAGCGGCCGTCGCCGCCAGGAGAACCACGCCGACAAGGAAGACAGGAGCCCGCATTTTCCGTACCGGTCTATTCAGGATCCGTGCCGACGTACTATAGTCTTTCTCCTATGGAATTCGTCAGAAATCCCCGGGCACGACGTTATGTAATCCGCGTAAATGCGGACGGAAGTGTTCGGATCACGGTACCCAGATGGGGATCACGAAGCCACGCGGAGTTGTTCGCCGAGCAGCAGCGCCACTGGATCGAACAACAACGAGCCCGCATGGATCAACGCGGCACCCCTCGTCTAGCGTACACGTCCGAAGCGATTAAGGAGCTACAACAACAGGCGTCCGTCGAACTGCCCGCTCACTTATATCACCTCGCCTCCCATCATGGTCTTATCGTTTCACGTGTCAGTGTACGTAATCAGCGGTCGCGGTGGGGATCGTGCTCGCCGTCAGGACATATTTCTTTGAATTGGCGACTCGTTCTGATGCCCGATGATGTGCGCGATTACGTACTGATTCACGAGCTCATGCACTTGCGGCGTCTCGATCATTCCCGCCATTTCTGGCGGCTGGTCGCCCATGCGTATCCCGACTATCAACGCGCGCGGAAGTGGCTGCGTGACAACAGATATCTGATGAGCGGGCTGGCAATCTGAGGTGAGGCACTCTATTCGACCCAGCCGACGAGAGGCCGATGATCGGAGCCGTATCGGTTCTGAAGTTGGCGGTACCGCGCTCGCCGGTTTTCGCCGACACGAAAAAACAGGTAATCGAGGACCCGTAGCCCAAGTCCGTGACGATCGACTGAAACAGGCGTCTCGCGAGTGATGCCACTGAGAAATCTGACGGCCAGCTCGTCGGGGCCGTGCCAGGTGTTAAGGTCGGCGCCAACGACCAGAGGACCCTCGGGCAAGTGAGACGCCAACGATCGGATGTGCACATTCCGCATCCACGGTGTCCAGAACATCCACAGCCGACGACTTCCGCTCCCCAACGCGTCGAGATGGATCGTGCCGACTGAGACCGACGCCGCCCGTGCCACGATGACGACCCGCCGCTGGCGTTCACCCGGAAGCTCGACGGCAACGGGATCCGTCAACGGAAGGGTCGAGAGAATCGCGTTTCCGCGATCCTCCTGCGGCTCGTCAGCGGACTTGCCATTGCGCATCGACGGCACATAAATCAAATACAAACCCAGCTCGCGCGCAATCTCAACGATGTCAATCGAGGCATCGGTCTCATGCGCGGCGATGTAGTCGGCGCCTTTGGCGCTGTGCGCAAACGCAGGCACACCATCCGTCCTGACCGCTTCCTGCAGCAGCAGGACGTACTGGTCGACCTTGCGCCCATCGGTATGATCGCCTGCGCGAAGATCGCGCACGAAGGCTCTAATGTCGCCGCTGCCCACGTGGACGTTCCAACTGACGAACGTCATGTCCTCGACGCCGATCGTTCGGCTGGATTTTGACGTGGCCGGCGGATAAATCGTGACGTCTCCGACCCCAGCGCACCACGAATCGAGCCATCTACGCTCGACCGGATCCGCCGGCGCAAACCACTGCACGGTCGCCGATCGGCAGGCGCCCGCGGCGACCGGAGCGAGCGCGGGAGGCGTCCAGCGAACGCAGGCAGATAGCAGGACGGCGGAAAGGAGGAAAACGACAAGGGAAGAAGGGATAAACGCACCCGAATCGACCGAGTATAATTATCCGTTCACCGAACTCTTCCTCCTGGCCGGAGTGGTGAAACTGGCAGACGCGCGGGACTCAAAATCCCGTGGGGCTTAAACCCCGTGACGGTTCGATTCCGTCCTCCGGCACCACCAACCACCTACCGGCTAGACACATACGGCTCGTGCTTTCTAAATAACGCCTGGTGGCGGCGAATCATCTCGGCGAGTGCAGGGGGCGGGCTCAGCGCGAGGGCCTCGTCGGCAACCGCCACCGCGCGATCGAAGTCGCCTGCCGACGCCTGTGCAACGGCGAGCACATCCAGCGTGTTTGCATCGCGCCTCAACGTCAGCGTTACAGCCCGTTCAGCGAGCCGAACCGCTTCCGATGGATTTCGAACCGCGGAGTCTGAAGACGCTGCCAGCAGCGAAGCCAGGCTTGCGATGGCCGTGACCCAGTCCGGA
Source organism: Vicinamibacterales bacterium (assembly GCA_963761975.1). Lineage (GTDB taxonomy): Bacteria > Acidobacteriota > Vicinamibacteria > Vicinamibacterales > JAMQPK01 > JAMQPK01. The sequence goes on along the minus strand of CAVXIR010000004.1, from coordinate 925,811 downwards.
TTCAACTCGATCGCGCGACGGAACCTGGCGACCGCTTCAGGGGTATCTCCCAGCGCACGCGAAATCAGACCCACATTGAGATGCGCCTCACCCAAACGCGGATCAATCCGGGCGGCTTCCCGGAACGACGCAAGGGCCGCCTGGGCGCGGCCGAGGTGAAGCAGCGCCGTTCCAAGGTTGTTGTGGGCAATCGCATAATCGGGTCGCAGTTGGAGCGCACGTTGATACTCCGCCACGGCATCGTCCGTTCTGCCCGCGGCCGCGAGAGCCGTTCCGTAGTTGAAGTGGGCGGAGGCGAATCCCGGCTTCAGTTTCAAAGCCGCTTCGAAATGGAGCACCGCCTCCGACGGTCGTTCCAGCTCCATGTAGAGCACCGCGATGTCGTCCCGCAGCGCTGCGCGATCGGGCTCGCGCCGAATCAGCGATTCCAGTCCGACGACATCGGAGGCCATCCACTTTGCGCGAAACGTCTGGTCGAGCAGCTGCCGGTCGCCCGGGCTTTTCGGCATCACCTGCAGCCAGAAATCTCCCATCTCTTCGCGAGACTGTTGCCCCCACGGCACCTGCACAGGCGGAGCGGACGGATTGCGAGGGTTGCCGTCGGAGTTGTCGTATCGATACTTCATCGTCACCGTTGTGCCTTTCGGCAGAGGCACTGGACTCTGATACCGATAGACGTGTTGCCATCGGAGGTCCCAATCGGAAATTGAAATCAGCGTCCGGCTGGTGCCGTCGGGCAGTGTGGCGATGGCGGTCACATTGCGGGCGAGGTAATGTGCATGGGGCTGCACAGCCAGCACGTCGACGTCCACCGGCATCAGGAATGAGTCGGTTGCGATGTAGTCGCGATCGCCGGCCGGGATGTCGATGCGCTGATTGGATAGCCGCATCATCACAGGCGCCAGCTGTGGCGGATCGTCTGTGAAGTACAAGCCGATGGAAGGTTGAATCGATTCCGGCTTTCCACTGGGCACGAGGTGCAACTGCAGAACGGCGTCGCTATTGGGCGCCAGATTCCACCCGAGTCCTTTCGGCAGCAGCGGAGCGGCCTGACCGGGGGTCCATCCAAGGAAATGTCCGTCCGGATAGACCGCGGATCGCAGGATGATGCCGTCGTATCCGGGCGTGGGATCCTGTTCGTCGAGTTGACGTGACGCCGGCGTTGGATCGACACGGATGTTGGCGTGATGAACCCGCGGATTGTTCGCGCGGAATTCGATGCCGCGCACGTAGCGCAGTCGATCGACCTGTAGCGGCAACACGAACACACGGGAAACGTCCGGACCGTCCGCCGCGAGCACGTACGGCTTCGGCAATGTGATCACGAGATCGGGTGTACCGAGTTGCCAGCCGACGTTTATCGTCGGCTCTTTGGGCAAATCCCGTCGATTACCTTCGCGAGCTCCGTCAGCCACCCAACGCTGAAAGATTTCGATTTCCGCATTGGTCAACGGATCCAATCCAATGAACTTGTGTTCCGATGGGTCCACTTTCCACGGCGGCATCACGCGATTCTTCGTGACGAGGGCGATCTGCGTCGCGTGCGATCGCGCGCTGACGTAATCGAGCAGACTGAAAGGTGCGGAACCGCCCGTGTGGTGGCATTGCACGCACTTGCGGAAAGCGATCGGTGCAACCTCTTTCGAAAAGGTCACTTGGCCGAACGCAGGCGCCGACGCGAACGCGAGGACGGCGACAACGTGACCTACTTGCTTATACATCAAAGTGTTACAGCCATCATTGGCGCAAGCGTGCAGTTGTGTGAAGTAGCGAACATAGGGCAAAAATGCGCGATTTTTTGCCACATTCCGTTGCTCGTTGGGCTTTTTCCGCAGTATACTGGAAGGACGTTCATAGTCAGTTTCGCGCCTTCATCACGCACCGCATGACGGGGGAATCACTGTGACATTCCAGGTCGGAGACAAGGTCATCTACCCCAACCAAGGGCTCGGCGTCGTCACACGTATCGAAGAGAAGACCATTCTCGGTACCACCTGCGGCTTCTATCATCTTCGCATCGTTGCCAACGAGACCACCGTGCTCGTACCGATCGACAACGTTGACGGCGTTGGCCTGCGTCGCGCAATCGGCGACGAAGAGGTCGATCGGCTGTTCAATGCGCTCGGCAATGGCAAAATCGACAACCACCAGAACTGGAAGGGTCGATTCAAGGACAACTCGGACAAGATGCGGACCGGCTCGATCTACGACGTGGCGGATGTGCTGAAAAGCCTCACGCTGCTGAGCCGATCCAAAAGCCTGTCGTTCCGCGAAAAGCGGATGCTCGATCGGGCGAAGTTCCTGATCGTGTCCGAAATTTCCGAAGTGATGCGCGAGACGGCCGAGTCAATCGAAGGCCGGGTGGAAAAGGCGCTCGAGCGCAGCTTCGCGACGCGCACGCGCGCCATGGCGCGCGCGAAAGCGGCGAAGGCCGCACCTCCCGCAGCGCGCACCGTGGTGCCGCGGCGGGCCGTTCGGGCCTCGTAGGGTTCGTCGATCGACGTCGTGTAGTGGGCGGGTCTGGCATTCCCAGACCCGCCTTTTTTTTGTACGCTCAACACCGTGCTGACCCTTATCGCAGCCGTTCGATCGTTCGCCGCATACCTCGCCGTCTCGTTCTATGTTGCCGTCGCTGCGCCGCTCGGGATGGCCCTCGCACTCTCGTTCCGCTGGAAGAACCTGTTGTATGTGCTCGGTCATTGGGGTGTCGCACTGGGCACTTCGCTTGCCGGCATCCGCACACGCGTCGCGGGACGCGAGCACCTGCAGCCCGGCAGAGCGGTGGTTTTCTGTTCGAACCATCAAAGCAATATTGATCCGCCGATTCTCTTCCAGGCGCTGCATCCGCGTCTGCATGTGCTGTTCAAGCGGGAACTGACCAGGCTGCCCCTGTTGGGGCGCGCATTTCAAATCGGCGGCTTCGTGCCTATCGACCGTGGCAGCCGCGAGCAGTCGATGGCGGCCATCGAACAGGCTGCGGAGTCGCTGCGTCAGGGGAACTCGTTTCTGACGTTTCCCGAAGGCACGCGCAGCCGCACGGGCTCATTGCTTCCGTTCAAGCGTGGCCCATTTCTCATGGCGCTGAAGGCGCAGGTGCCTGTCGTGCCTGTCGCCATCCAGGGTGGGACCGCATCGATGCAGAAGGGAAGCCCGATCGTGAGGCCGGCAACGGTCAGCATCCGCATCGGCACACCCGTCGAAACGGTTGGCATGAATATCTCCGACCGGGAAAGGCTGGCTGACGAGGTCCGCGCCCGAGTGGAACAGTTGCTGGCCCTCGGGCCGATTGGGGCAGGCGCGAAAGCGGCAATCTAAAATCTGCAATCCATCCGGCAATGGCGAATTGAGAATCGCCAATTATTCAAGCCCTGGTTTCCTGCCTTTTCTCAACCTTTCAACGACATGGACAAGGCGCGTCCGTTTGGTCTCCTCGCGCTTAGCGGCGTCAATCCAGCTGATGTACCAGCCGACGGTACGATGGCGCGAGGCCTTGGAAAAACGTCCACGCCTTCGCGTCCTGCTTGATTGCCTTCTCGATGTACGCCGGGAGGTTCGCTGGCCGTGGCGCGTCCACGATCGGTTGGCCGTCGGGGCTGCGTGCAAGCCCTGGGGGCGCGAGCTTTCTTTCCGCCTTCAACTCGTTGTAACGCTTCACATTGATGCTCGACCAGTTGCTCCCCGGTTTGCGCGGCGTGAATTTGCGTGCATATCGATCGTCATCGATGCGTTTGATGAGGCTGTCGATCCATCCATAACACAACGCCTCGTCAAGGGCGTCTTTGTAGGCAACCGAGAGCTTGCCGGTGTGCTTCTTGTGGAAGATGAGCCAGACTTCGGACTGGGAGGCGTGATGTTTGGCGAGCCAGCTTCGCCATTGCTTGCGGGTAGAGGCCTCAACTGTCTTCATTGTCTTACCACATTTTCAATTGGCAATTGTCCAATTGACAATGCGGCTGTGCGTGATTCCTATTGCGCTCCGAATGAGAAACTCAGCTGCCAGGGTTTGAGCTTTGCGCCGTCGGTTGCCGCGATGCCCTCCAGCAATTCGATGAGGACGTTCCGATAGCTGGCCGAATCATCCAGGGACAAACGAATTTCGAGTGAGCGCTTGGCACGATCGTATTTGAACTCAGGATGGCGCTCGGCTTCCCGCGGCGCGTTCGAGGCTCCCTCGGCTGTCGCAAACGCCCACCGCACATGTTCCTTGAAGGTATCGGGGTTCATGTCGCGCGAAAACTGAAGCCGGATCGGCGCTCGCAGCGATACATCAAATTCCCCTTCGGCCGGATCGCTGAAGATCACCTCGGGCGGCGGACCCATTTGGGGAATTGGCGGGGTCTCGGCGTTTCTTGTTTCGATCGTCGGTTTGGTGACCGCGACCTGCTGCCCCTCAATCCACACAAGACCTTTCCCTTCACGAACGACCCCCGCGATTTCGAGCCACGTGCCGGTGTCGACGCGAGCACCGATGTCGAGATTGAAGCCTCTGCCGCGAGGCCGAAGCCCGGTCACCCAGACCGCCCCGTCGGCCGCGCGCAACACGAAGTCCCACTGGCTCAGCCCCGGCCCCTGCGGGACATCACCATACAGATTGCGTCCGCGGAACTGACCGGTCACCTTGACGCGCTGGCCGACATGACTGGGCGGATCGAGCGCGATCTGCCGCACGGTGACCGCGCCTTCAGCGGGTTTCACCGCCTGCGCGTCGGTCACTGTTAGAGCCACGACTTCACCGGGGCGCGGCCAGTCGCCCTCCAGGCCTCCGGGTAAAAGACGATCCAGACTGAGAGAAACGATGCGAGGATCCTCGCGTTGAAGACGACCGACATCCCAGAAGCTGGCGCGAACCTCAATCGGTCCATCGACTGGCGACGGCCCGCTGAAAATCAGCGGAATCGAACGCTCGATGGCGGGTGAGAGCAGCACCGGCCGATCGCGCGTGACGAGATTGCCGCGCACGACCACGAGTTGCCCCTGATAGAAGCCCGGATAGGCGAGGAGGGCCGCCGGCGACGCCGCACGCCGCGTTGCGGGCTGAGCGTAAATCGGCGCAGCGCTCGATACCACGAGCGCGACCAGAGCAACGCAAATGGCGACGAGTGGCACGCTGTCTTCTGATTGTACCTGTTCCGGCACGAACCGCTATAGAATCCTTGTGAAATTGACGATCAAGCGCAAGCAGCTCAGTGATCAAGTCTCGGAGTTGACCACCAACCGGTTGTCGGTCTATTTGAGATGCCTCAATACCCTCGATGCCGAGGGCGTGAAGACGGTGTCATCGCAGACTCTCGAGAAGCAGTTTCATTTGAACGCCGCGCAGATTCGCAAAGATCTGGCGTACTTCGGCGAGTTCGGCGTGCGCGGGGTCGGATACTACGTCAAGGATCTCAAGCAGCACCTGCGCAAGATTCTCGGGCTCGATCGCCGGTTGAAAGTCGCGATTTTCGGCGCTGGCAACCTCGGCCTGGCTCTCGCCGACTATCCAGGATTCCAGCAGGAGGGTTTTCAAATTGCCGCGCTGTTCGATTCGCTGCCGTCGAAGGTCGGACAGCGCTCGCGCGGAGGTGTGCCGATTTTCGACATCAAGGAGCTGCGGAAGATCGCGGCACGCGACAGGATTGCCATCGCCGTGATTGCGGTGCCGGCCGAAGCGGCGCAGCAGGTGGTGAATCAAGTCGTGGCCGCCGGAATCAAGGCGGTGCTGAACTTCTCGCCAGGCACGCTCCGCGCCCCTGAGGACGTGAAGCTGAAAAGCGTGGACCTCACGGTTTCGCTCGAAAGCCTGTCTTTCTATCTGGCACAGGACGCCGGATGAAGCGCGCGGCCAGTCCGAAACCGGAAGCCCGACGCCCGAAGCCGGCATTGTCCCATGTGGATGAGCGCGGCCGTGTTCGCATGGTCGATGTCGGCGACAAGCCTGAGACCGCTCGCGAGGCGGTGGCTCGGGGCCACATCACCGTTGGCCGTGCGGCGCTCAACGCGATTCGCGCGGGAAAGGTCAAGAAAGGGGATCCGCTCCAGACCGCGCGCCTTGCCGGCATCGTTGCCGCCAAACGCACGTCCGATCTGATTCCGCTGTGCCATCCGCTTCCAATCTCCCATGTCGATGTGGAGATTACGCGTGAGAAAGAGGGATACGCCATCGAATCGCGCGTGCGTACCACGGCTCGCACCGGCGTCGAGATGGAAGCCCTCACGGCGGTTGCCGTCGCCGCGCTCACGATTTACGACATGCTCAAAGCGCTCGACAAGACGATGGTGATCGGAGAGATCTGCGTGATGGAAAAACGTGGGGGACGATCTGGGGAATACGTAAGGGTGCGATAGGTGCGATAGGTGCGATAGGTGCGATAGGTGCGATAGGTGCGTTGGGTGCCGGTTCTACGAACCTGCGAACCTCGAACCAACGAACCCACGAACTGCACGAACCCACGAACTCCACGAACCTCACGAACCTCACGAACCTCACGAACTCCTGCTATGTCCTTGGCGGCGGCTCTATGTGGATGACCGCGTCCGCAATCTGCGGATAGCGCTCCATCAGCACATCCTTCACGCGGTGCGAGATCGCGTGCGCCTCGGTCAACGGCGTCGTGCCGTCCATCCAGATGTGCATGTCCAGAAACACATGATCCGCGGAGCCGCGCGAACGGATGTGGTGGCAGCCGAGTACGTCCGGTACGCGTTCGACAACCTGCCGGATGTCTTCTTCGGAAATGACAATCTCGTCCGAGAGGATTCTTGCCGCGTCGCGCGCGATTTCGAACCCCGCATGACCGATGAATCCGACGACGATCAGCGCCGCCAGCGGGTCGAGAATGGGATAGCCGGCTGCCGATCCGATCAAAGCTGCGATCACGGCGAGCGACGTCAGCACGTCGCTCTGGGTGTGCCTGGCATCAGCCAACAGCAGTTCGCTCGAAAGGCGTTTGGCCGCCGAGCGTTCGTAGCGCACTACCGCGATGTTGATGGCAAGCGTTGTGAGCATCACGGCGAAGCTGGTCATTGTGACCGACGGCGCGCCGCCCGAGCGCCATCGAGCGAGCGCCGTCTGGGCGACCTCGACGACGACCAACAGGAGAAAAAGCGCAATGGCCCCGGCGGCCAGCGTTTCGAACTTGCGGTGACCGTACGGGTGATTGGCGTCAGGAGGCTTCTTCGCGAGCCGCAGCGCCACCAGCGCAACGACATTCGAGGCGCCGTCCGTGAGCGAGTGGAATCCGTCCGACAGGATGCTGATCGATCCGCTGATCTGGCCGTAGGCGACCTTCGCCAGCGCCACCGCGACGTTCAGGAAGAGGATGAGGAGAAGGACGGACCTGACAGCGGCGTGACGCGAATCCTGCATTGCCACACTTTCAATTGGCAATTGCCAATTGATTGTCGATGGCTAATCGTCAATTGCCAATCAATTGCCAATCGTCAATCGAGAATGTGGCAATGCAAGCTTCAGAAGACCCTGGCGCTGGGGATCGGCCACCAGCGAACCTGCACCTTCCCGATGATGTAGCGCTTCGGTACGAAGCCCCAATGGCGGCTGTCGGAGCTGTTGTTGCGGTGATCGCCGAGCACGAAATAATAGCCTTCCGGGATCACCTGCGGGCCCCAGTCGTCGTGCGCGCGGTAATCCTCGGGCACGAATTCGTCTTTCATCGGGGTTTCGTTGACGAACACATTGCCGTCGACGATGCGCACGGTGTCGCCTTCTTCGGCGATGACGCGCTTCACAAACGACTTGTTCGGGTCGATGGGGTAGTAGAGCATCACGATGTCGCCGTGATGCGGCTCGCCAATGCGATAGGCGAGCTTGTTCACGATGAGCCGGTCCTGATCTTCGAGCGTTGGCGCCATGCTCATGCCCTCGACGCGCGCCACCTGAAAGCCGAACGTGACGATGAGGGTGGCGTAGACGGCGGCGGAGGCGAGGGTCTTGAACCACGCGACCAGCTCGTCGCGCACCATCTTGAGGCGCTCGGCGGTTTTCGACCGGGCCGCCGGGTCGGCCTGAGCCGGAACCGTGACGATGAGGGGCGCCGACACGGAGGCCCCGTCGCCGGCCATGACTGGTTCCATGCCCATGCGCATCTGGTCCGCTTCGGCCCGCTCGAGCTGCCGCCGCGACTCTAGAGCCTCAGATATTCCCGGAGCCGCTTGGTCTGGGCTCGGCTGACCGGTATCTCCGTGGCCTTCGCGTCCTTCATCCTGAGGATGTAATTCCTGCTGAACCAGGGCACTATCTCCTTGACCTTGTTAATGTTAACCAGATGAGACCGGTGCACCCTCCAGAAGATGCTCGGATCGAGCCGGGATTGCAGCTCGTCGAGCGTTCTGAAGTTGGACGTCCCAGCCAACTGGCTGGTTACTATGTTAATCGAGTCGTCGGTCAGTGAGGCATAGATAATCTCCTCGGCTTGGACGAGCAGAAAACGCTCACCGACCTTGACCGCCACCCGCTCGCGTCGGCTCTGCCGCTCCGACATCAGTTGGACGATGCGCTCGACCTGATCGTTCAAGGGGGCTTCCCGGGATGGGGCGACCCGCTGACGGGCCCGCTCCACTGCTTTTTCCAGCCTGGCCGTCTCCACGGGCTTCAGGACGTAGTCCACTGCGTTCACTTCGAACGCTTCGATCGCGTGCCGGTCGAACGCGGTGACGAAGACGATGTTGGGCGTTGTCCCGTTCTGGATCAGGCGGTGCGCCACTTCGAACCCGTTGAGACCTGGCATCTGGACATCGAGGAACAGCACATCCGGCGACAGCCGTTCGACAACACCGATGGCCTCGAGGCCGTTGCCGGCCTGCCCGATGACCTCGAGGTTACCCATCTGCTCCAGCATATAGATCAGCTCTTCTCGCGCGAGCTGCTCATCGTCTACGACTATGGCCTTTAGGGACATTGCTTGAGTTCACCATTAACCGTTTATCGGGGCCACTGGCCGCCGACTGCAGTTTACGTATTACGTAAAAACGGGGTCAGACCCCCTTTTTACCTAAGCCGTAATTCGCTCCGCGGAGACCATATCCGGAATCTCCAGCCGAATGATGGTGCCGAGGTTCGGTACGCTTGTGATTCTTACCCTGTATGCGGCGCCGTAAATCACGCTGAGCCGCTCGTTGACGTTGCTGAGACCGATGCCGTCGGTCAGCGCCGTGCTGAGCCGATCCTCGGTCATTCCGAGTCCATCGTCCTCGACTTCGATAATGGCGTGGTCGTTCTGGCGGGCGCTGCGAATGACGATGCGCCCACCGCCCACCTTGCGCGAAAACCCGTGCTTGATTGAGTTTTCCACCAGCGGCTGGAGAATCATGCTCGGCACGATGACGTCGAGCGTATCCGGACTGATCTGTTTTTCGACGTTGAGCTGTGGGCCGAAGCGGATGACTTCGATATCGAGGTACTCGTCGATCGACTCGAGCTCTTCCCGCAGCGTCACGAAATGGTCGCGGCTGCGTAGTAACCGCCGCAGCAGACCAGAGAGCTTGACGACGACTGTGCGAGCCGTTTCTGGATTCGAACGGATGAGCGATTGAATCGACGTCAGCGTATTGAACAGAAAGTGCGGGTTGATCTGGCTCGCCAGCGCTTCGACGCGCGCCGTCAGCAACAGCTTCTCCTGCTCCTCGAGCCGATGCTCGATGCGCGCGTTGTTCCAGATCTTGATCGGCGTCGCCACGCACAGGACGGTCGTGAGGACCACGAGAAACAGCCACCAGGGCGACATGTTTTCGATGTGGAGGAAGAACAGGCGGGTCGCGTTCGGTTGATTGAAGTGCGAACCGAGCGTCTGACGCAGCAGCTCGAGCGCGACCGGCGCCAGCAGCAGGATGACTGCCCAGTCGACCCTCACGTTCCGCACCATCTTCCAGATGTGGCGGTGCAGCTTCGTGAATACAAACGGGGAAAAGTGCCAGATGTCTTCCTTGTTGGGGCACGCCTCGCGGAGGCCGCCACCTGCGAACCCGCAGCCAACGGCGAAGAACAGCGCGATGAATTCGTTGGCCAACAGCGCCGGCGTGGCCACCATCAATCCGACGATGGCGCCGGCGTACGGACCCGCAATAAGGCCCGCGAGGAAGGCCCCCTCGAGCGTGAGATCGGCGGCGTCATAGTTGAGCAACAGCCGCGAGGCCACGCCGGCCGCGAGCGGGACACCAAGGCTGAATGCAAACAGGAGGCGTTCGGGCCAGGCGCGTCGCTCCGAAATCAGAATGTGACGAAAGCGGTGATAGCGTACAAGGATCGTGGCGAGTGCCGCGACGATCGTGATTTTGACGACGAGGGTCGTCAGCAGAAGCTGAGCGGCAGTGAGGAACATTTCAGTACGGATAACGCCGAACGGGCTATCGTAACAAATTGTGGCTTACAATGTTGAAGCATGCTGAATCGCATTTTCGAGAACATCAGCGCACTCGCCACCGGCTTTGCGACGACCTTCAAGTACATGTTCAAGCCGCCGGTTACGGTGAACTATCCCGATCAGAAGGTGCCGATGTTTCCCAAATGGCGCGGCAAGCAGGTCTTGATGCGCGACGAAGCGGGACTCGAAAAATGCGTGGCGTGCGGACTGTGTGCTGTGGCCTGTCCGGCTGATGCCATCTATCTCGAAGCTGCCGAGAACGACGGCACCGTCCTGGCTGGTCCACGCTATGCGATTACGTACCAAATTCACAAGACCCGCTGCATCTTCTGCGGCTACTGCGAAGAAGCCTGTCCTGTCTCGGCGATCTTCATGGGCAAGGATTACGAGCTCGCCGTCTACAGCAAGAACGACTTCATCTGGGACAAGAAAGATCTGCTCGTTCCGGCGACGGCTGACGCCGTAGCGCCCAATCAGAGATAGGGCAGATGGCAGATGGCAGAACCCAGTACCTAGCACAGCACTTCGAGCCCAGAACCTGGAACCGGCACCCAGAACGTAGAACCCGGAACCCAGAACCGCAATGTACTCCAGAACCGCAATGTCCTTTGGAGCCGTTGGCGACATCCACGGCGACTTCGACGCGCTCGATCGCGTGATGACGCGGCATCCCGAAGTGGCCTTCTGGGTGTGTCCGGGCGACGTCACCTCAGACAGCGGCGAGTATCCGCGGCCGCGCGCGCCGCTCTACTGGATAAAAGGCAACAACGAAGACTTCGACTTCGTCGCGGCTCAGCCGGTCGGGAGCGGGACGCTGCCGAACCTCCATTTCATCCCCAACGGTGTACCGGTGCGAGTGGAGGGATTTGTGCTAGCAGGTCTCGGAGGTACGTACGCACCGACATGGTATGAGAGGCCGGCGTCCGACCTGCGCCGCCTATCGGCACGGGATGACCGGCGGCGACACTTTGTACACGAAGAGGTCAACGCGTGTCGGGCACTGTCCAGCGTCGATATCTTCCTTTCACATGAGGCACCTCGTCCATTCCCCTTGCCGCGCGTCAAAGACGCCGGGAAGACCCCGATCAACGAAGTGCTTTCGGCGATGCAGCCACGCCTTCATCTCTTCGGCCACCATCACACATACGTGGTTGCCGTACGCCAGAACGTTCCGTCGATCGGGCTCGACGAAGTGTCTGGTTCCTACCTAATCTTCGATGGCAAGGCCCTTGCTCACCAACGCTTGAGGATCTGATATATAGTCCTCGACGGAGGCGTGATGGCGTTGCTCTTTCCGCGAGAAGAGGTTAAAGACTTCGCGGGCACAACCGACGCGGCAACCCGTTCCTTATCGGCTATCTCGCTCGAGACGTCGTTCGTCGAAGGCGTTTACGAGAAGATGGCATCTGTCTACGATCTCTTCTTCGGCCTTCCACTGCATCACGGCCGGGCGAGGGCGATACGCCGCATGGCCATCGGGCGCGGCGATCAGATTCTCGAGGTCGGCGTTGGCACCGGCATCAGCCTTCCGCTCTATCCGCGGCGATGTTCGGTGACCGCCATCGATTTGTCCGAAGGCATGCTCGAGCGCGCGCGCACGCGCGTGTTGCAGTACAGCCTTCGCAACGTGCGTCTCATCCAGATGGACGCGACCAGGCTGAAGTTCCCGGACAACTCTTTCGACATCGTGTTCGCGCCGTACTTCATCAGCTGCGTGCCCGATCCGCTGGCCGTGACGCGCGAGATGCGGCGCGTGTGCAAGCGCGGAGGGCGGCTGGTCTTTCTCAACCACTTCCTCAGCGACCGGCCAATCACATCGAGGCTCGAGCGCGCGATTGCACCGCTGACCGTGCATCTCGGCTTCAAGTCTGATTTCGACCTGCCAGCGTTTCTCGCGCAGACCGGACTTCGCGCGGCGTCGATCGAGAAGGTCAACGTGCCTCGCATCTGGTCGCTAGTGATCTGTCAAAACGCTGAATGAGCAGGCTGTCTGACTATCAGACCTTCCTGACGCAGTTTCTTCGCAGCTACAACACGACCGGCGCAGTCATCCCGAGCGGCCGAGCACTCGGCCACGCGCTGTGCCGCTACGTCGGATCCGGCGAAGGCCCGAAGAGAATTCTCGAGGCCGGTCCCGGGACGGGCGCGGTCACCGGATGCATCATCGATCGCATGGGTCACGAAGACCAGTTGTGGATGGTCGAGCTGAACCCGACGTTTGCCGCGCACATGCGGCGCGCCTTCGAGGACAAGCCGTCGTTTCGCGACGCGGCCAGCAGATGCCATCTGATTGAAGGGGCGGTCCAGCAGCTCGGCCACGAGGCACAGTTCGATCTTGTCATCTCAGGGCTGCCGCTCAACAACTTCTCGTCCGATGACGTGCGTGCCATCCTGCAGGCCTACGCCAAGCTGCTCAAGCCAGGCGGCATTCTGTCGTTTTTTCAGTACATTCTCCTGAGGCCCGCAAGGATGTTTGTGAGCGCCGGCTCCGAGCGCGATCGGCTGAAGCGTGTGGGCGAGGCAATCGAAAACGTCCTGGGCGAAAGGGAGATTGCCCGTGAATGGGTATGGGTGAACGTGCCGCCAGCGTGGGTACACCATATTCGATTCTAGAGAACCGATCGTTCCGCCGCTGAGCCAGAAAAGAACTTCTCTGCGTCAGTCTCTGCCTCTGTGGTCAGACCCCCTAACAATCGACAATATCTCTCGGGCGGCGATTTCTGCCCCATCCAGTCGCGCACGCTCAGATGGTGCCGGCTGCGCCAGCAATGCGTCGAGCGCAGCTTCCCAGCGCCCCGCGAGCAAATCCTCCTGCTCGATGAACTTCGCACGAAGGTACCGCGGCATTTCCTTCACGAGCACGTCGTATTCGACGAAGTGACCGCGAGATGTATAGAGCAGGGCAGTGTTATTCGCTATCGCTTCGCTGATGATGCCGTAGCCTGGCTTGGTGACGACCACGTCGGCAGCGCGGACGAGATCCTCGTACCGCAAACCGCAGCCGTACAGGTCGTGCTCTGAAATGTAAAGGAGACCAGGCGCCGGCGTAATCGTGTATTCCCTGGCTGGTGAGTCGGTTGTGGCGACGGTGTAGTCTCTTAAGGCGGCCAGAGCCGACGTGTCGAGGCCTGAGACGCCGTAGCCGCCGAAGGACATCAGAACCAGCGGCCGTCCCTCTGCGCGTGGCGGTAGTCCGAGCAGCTGCCGGATTTCGTCGACGTCACGGCGCGACCGCCTGGCGATGAACGGGATATCGCAGGCGACGGCTTCCAAACCCTCGAATCCTCCCGACATCGGCAGCCGGAGCACCCGGGTCGCACTACGATACGCGCGCCGGATATCGCGCGCGAGTTCGAGCGTCGATGCGTCACGATACCCTTCGTAAATCCAATCCCACGTGAAGTTCCCGATAGCGATCGACGGAAGCCCTGCCGCCTCTGCCGCGACGAATCCAAGGGGAGGGATGTCGCCGACGACCAGGTCCGCGCCTTGGGCGCGCAGGTAGGTGGCTTCTGTTTCAGCAAGACGCGGCAGCTGCGCCTGAAAATCCGCCGCCTGTCGAATGCTCGCGTCGATATCGATGTTGAGGCTGTCGACCTGGACCATACCGCTGTCACACGGAAGCACGACGACTTCGATTTGCCCCTGCAGCGTGCGCTCGAACAGACGGCTCGGCGCGGACGTCTTGACGACGACATCGGCGTCGGGCTGTGCCCCGAGCAGGGCGTGAATAACCTCAACGGTCCGCGAGGTATGGCCAAAGCCATGTCCCGAGACATAAAAGACGATGCGATATGATGGGCTCATGGATGAACGGGACTTTTTTACTGAGCGGCCCGAACAGCGGCCCGCTCAATATTCCTGTCCCCGCTGCAAGCGCCGCAACGAGTACATGGTGCGGTGGATGCGGCGGACCAAAAAGAAAAGCCTGCCGTCGGGCGCCGACGCCCGGGACCGTGCGCTCTTCGCGAAGCTCCGCGATTATCTCATCCGGATGGACGACGATGTCACCTGCAAGGCGTGCGGCAAGCGCTTCGAGATTCCGTCCCATCAATCGATGGTATTCCTCGACGAGCGGGGCGCCGCGCCGGCTGGAAACGACGATCCGGACGACGACAACAGGGGCAATCGGGCGTAGCTGGTTGGTGGTTGGTAGGCAAACGGTGAACCGTAAACGGTTAACGCCCCTATAATGGTTTTTCCATGAAATCCGGATTCTGGCGCGGCGCGCTCTTCCTGCTTCCTGCAGTGGCTCTGGCCATCGGCACTGTTTCCGACGGCCGAACCAGCCGTGTGGCCTACGCGCAGGGCGTGAGCGATCCCGTGGTTGTGAAAGCGCGTGCGGCTGCTAGTCGCGGCCAGTACGCCGAGGCCGAGGCGCTCCTCAAGCCCCTTGCGGCGAAGGCTCCGGACGGTGAGGCGGCGCTGGAACTGGGTCTCTTCTACGGGATGATGGGGCGGGGCGACGAATCGCGCGCGCTGCTTCGGCGCATTGCCGACCTACCGGTGGGGGGCCGCACGTCGCCGCCCGAATACGCTCGACTAGGCCGCGCGGCCCGCGCGCTTGGCGAATTTCAGCTCGCTAACGACGCCTATCGGTTCGCCACGGAGAAAGCGCCCAACGACCCGTCGCTGCACACAGGATGGGGAGAGCTCTTTCTGCAGGTCCACAACAACGCCGAGGCGGCAAAGTCGTTTCAGGATGCACTCGCGGCAGACGGCAAGTGGATTCCTGCGCTCATCGGCATGGCGCAGGCGCTACTCGATGTGAATCCACCCGGCGCCGAGAAAGCCGTCGAGCAGGCGCTGTCGCTCGATCCGAATGCGGTCGAGGCGCACCTGCTGAAGGCGCAGCTCGAGCTCGACAAGAGCGATCGCGAGGCCGCCAAGAAATCGATCGCGACGGCGAAATCCATCAATCCTGTCAGCCTCGACGCCTTCGGGTGGAGTGGCGCTGTCGCCTACATTGAGGATCGTCATGCGGACCTGGAGCAGGAAGCGTCGGCTGCACTCAAGATCAACCCACGCTTCAGCGGCGCCTATCGCATCCCGTCGGAGCTCGCGGCGGCAAACTATCGATTCGAAGAAGCCGTCGCGCTGAGCCGCAAGGCGCTCGAGATCGATCCAAACGACGTCCGAACGCTCTCGGCGCTGGGCGTTCAGCTCCTGCGCACCGGCGACGAGGCCGAAGCCCGCCAGGTGCTCGAGAAATCGTTCGCCATCGACAAGTTCGATCAGACGACGTTCAACCTGCTGACGATGCTCGACTCCCTCGAAAAGTTCGAGGTGATGACGGAAGGCAACGTCGTCTTCAAGAGTCACGCCAGCGAGACACCGGTGATGCGCGAGTATGTCGTGCCGCTGGCGCAGCAGGCGCTCGACATCTTCTCGAAGAAGTATCAGTTCGTCCCGAAGGGACCGATCCTGATCGAGATGTTCCCGAAGCACGACGACTTCGCGGTTCGCACCGTTGGCCTCCCCGGCATGATCGGCGCGCTCGGTGCCTGCTTCGGACGGGTCGTGACGCTCGATTCGCCGAAAGCGCGCCCGCCGGGTGACTTCAACTGGGCGCCCACGCTGTGGCACGAGCTCGCACACGTCATGACGCTGCAGTTGTCGAAACAGCGTGTACCGCGCTGGCTGACCGAAGGGATCTCGACCTACGAGGAGAAGCTGGGATCGACGGCATGGGGACGCGAAGGCGAGCTTTCGTTTGTGGCCGCTTACGGCATGAACGAGCACATGACCCTGCGCGAGCTGAATGCGGCGTTTCAGGATCCTGAGAAAATCTCGCTGGCCTACTACCAGGCTTCCATCCTGACCGAACACATCGTCGAAAAGTACGGCATGGGAGCGCTGCGCAAGCTGCTGGTGTCATATGGTGACGGGCTCGAAGGCGAAGCCGCTCTGAAGGCCGGCCTGGGTGTCGACATCGACACGCTGCAAGCCGACTTCGACAAGCTGCTCACCGCGAAATACGGCTCCATCGTCAAGGCGTTGAAGCCGCCCAAGGAGCTCGAGCCTGGCAAGGGAAATCCTGAATCGGTCGCGGCCGCGTTTCCCGACAGCTTCCAGGCACAAGTGGCGCTAGGCGAGTATTTGCGCAAGGCCGGTCGCATCGATGAGGCGTTCAAGGTGCTCGAGCGCGCTGCCGGAATGGTGCCGATGGCAACTGGTCCGCGAAGCCCGCGATCGATGATGGCGCAGATGGCCGTGGAGCGGAACGATCACGCGCGCGCCATCAGCGAGCTCGAGCAGCTGCTGCAGCACGAGAACACCGATCTCGATGCCGTCCGGCTGCTGGTCAAGCAATATGAAGTGACGAAGGCACCGGCGGCCAAATTGATGTCGGCCTACGAGCGCATCGCCCAGCTCGATCCGTTCGATGCCGCAAACCATACCGCGCTTGGACGGCTGAAGATGCAGGCGGGCGACCCGCGCACGGCCGTGCGCGAGTTCCGGGCTGCGATTGCTGCGAAAACGCTCGATCCAGCCGGTGCCAACTCGGACCTCGCCGAAAGTTATCTCGCGCTTGGCGACAAGGTGCAGGCGCGCCGTGCGGCGCTGGCGGCGATCGAAGTGGCGCCCGGCTATCCCCGCGCTCAGGAATTGCTGCTGAAGGTGATCGGTCAATAATGCGCGCGCTCATTTCCCTGGTGGTGCTCCTCGCCGTTACCGCCGCACCAGCCGCGGCTGCGGCAGAAGAACGATATGCGCTCATCGTGTCGGGCGTGTCAGGCAGCGAGAAGTTTGCCGAAAGCCAGAAGACGTGGATCTCGTCCTTACAGTCATCGCTGGAGAAGCGCCTCGGATTTCCGGCGGACCACGTCGTGGTGCTTTCCGAAGGTGGTGCCGGCACCGCGGTTTCGAATCGAGAAAGCGTGACGAAGACGCTGGCGTCGCTCAAGCCGAAGCTGACGGCCGACGACACGCTGCTCCTCGTGCTGATCGGTCATGGGACGTACGATGGGACGGTGGCCAAATTCAATCTCGTCGGGCCAGATATGGATTCGCGCGAGTGGAAGGCCACGCTCGAGGGCACGCCTGCACGCGTGGTGTTTGTCAACACGACGAGCGCGAGCTTCGAGTTCGTGCAGGCGCTGTCGGGCAAGAACCGCATCGTGATTGCGGCGACCGATTCCGCCGCGCAGAAATACGCGACCGTGTTTCCACAGTACTTCATCGAAGCGCTCGATCAAGGGGCGAAGGCCGACATCGACAAGAACGGCCGCCTGTCGGTATGGGAAGCGTTCACCTACGCCAGCCAGGCCGTGAAGCAGGCTTTCGAGCAGAAGGGTACTCTGGTCACCGAGCGATCGATCATCGACGACAACGGCGACGGTGTCGGAAAAGAGGCAACGGCAACCGGCGCCGATGGCGTGATCGCACGGACGACGTTCCTCGATTCACTGCCGGCCTCGGCGTCGGCCAATCCCGCCGTCGCCGCGCTCGACAAGCGCCGCATCCAGATCGAAGTCGAGATCGAGCAGCTGAAGGCCCGTAAGGGAGAGATGCCCGCAGGACAGTACCGAGGAAGAATTCGAGCGCCTCGCCATCGAGCTCGCGAAGATTTCAGCTCAGATCCGATCGGCGAAGTGACCTTCCCAGAAGGGCGGGTCCAAAAAGCAAGACCCGCCCTACGTACGTGGGCCGGGTCCAAAAAGTAGGACCCGCCCTGCGGCTTGGCGTTCTTGCGTTGCGACCCAAATTCAGGTGGCCCACCGCGTGCGCGACGGTTTTTTCAGCACCAGAACGGCCGCCATCCCGGCCAGAAAACCCGCGACGTGCGCCCAGAAGGCGACGCCGCCGGTTTCCACAGTCGCCTTCGCCAGCGAGCCGACTCCGCTGAAGAACTGCATCAGGAACCAGATACCCAAAAAGATGATGGCGGGGACCTCGATCAGCTCCCAGATGATGATCAGCGGCACAAGCGCGAGTACACGCGAGTGCGGGTAGAGCACGAAATACGCGCCGAGCACACCCGCGATTGCGCCGCTTGCGCCAATCGTTGGGATGGTCGAGACTGGGTTAACCCAGACATGTGCGAGCACAGCCGAGGTGCCGCACAGCAGATAGAACACCACGAAGCGCGCATGGCCGAGGCGATCTTCGACGTTGTCGCCGAAGATCCACAGGTACAGCATGTTTGCCAGGAAGTGGAACCACCCGCCGTGCAGAAACATCGATGTGAAGACCGTAAGCACGTCGAATCTCGCTGGAACGAGGCCGTATGTGAACACAAACGATTGACGCTCCCCGTCGGGCAGCGACACTTCAAACAGGAACGCGACGCTGTTCAACACGATCAGAATGACGGTAAAGAAGGGAAATGTCCGCGACGGAATGACGTCGCGCAGCGGAATCATGCGCCGATTGTGACATATAATCCGAGCCCTGACTGACGATGAAGTGCCGCGCGTGTGGAACTGAAATTGCCGACAAGGCGCTCATCTGTTTCCGATGCGGCGCATCCGTTCAAGAAGCCGTCCACCAGCCATACATCGCAACAAAACGGAAACGGCCGAAGATCGCGTACGTGATCTTCGCCGTGCTGGTGCTCGTCGCAATGTTGATAGCGCTCCTGGCGTACGGAACAGGAGTTTAGGAGATTCGGGCTATTTCGCGAGCCGAGCTTCGATAGCGGGAAGCGAGGCGAGCAGCACATCACCGACAATTTGCAGGCTGCGGGCAGACGTCTGATCCAGCGTATCGTCGGCCGTGTGCCAGGCGGGGTAGTCGAGATCGATGATGTCGGCGGCCGGCACGCCGGCCTTCAGGAATGGAATGTGGTCGTCCTCGATCGGCGTGCTCGCATTTACGAACACCGATCCGTGCCCCAGCTTGCGGGCCGTCGACCAGATGATGTCGGTGAGCCACTCGGTCGAGTTCGTCTCTCGCAGAAAGCGCTGAGAGCGCTCGGCAATCATGTCGACCAGCACCATCGCCTTGAGGGTCGACAGCGCCCCGCTCTTGCGGCCGTTATCGACATAGTACTGGCTGCCGTATGTATGGTCGGTCACGCCCCAGTCTCGGAGCGTGGCCTCTTCGCCGTCGAAGAAGATCAGCTCCATCGTGAAGGCGTTCTGACGCGCCTTGAGGACGCGGGCGATTTCGATGAGGAATGCGGTGCTCGACCCTCCATCGTTCGCACCGATGAAGCGAAACTCGCGAAACAGCTTCGTGTCGTAATGTCCCGTGATGGCGATCCGTTCCTGTCGCGTCCCTGGCATCGTCGCGATGAGGTTGACCATCGGAATCTCGCCGATGGGGGTCTTCGCGACAAACGACTGCCGCGCGACTGAAATCCCGAGCGACTTGAGCTGTTCGGTGATGTATTCGCGCGTCCGCTCGATGGCGGGCGATCCGGCCGGTCTCGGACCGAAGCTGACAATCTGCCGCAGGTGCTCGTAGGCTTTGGAGGAGTCAAACTTGGCTTCCGGCTTCGGGCTTTGGGCTTCCGGCGCAGAAACACAGGCGGTCACGAAAAGCACAACGGCTGTGAGGGCACCTAACCCCGACGCAGAACCTCGAACCCGAACCTTGGAACCTGAACACGGAACCGGAACCTTGGAACCCCTGGAACCGTTCACTGTCGCCCATCCCTTGGAACAAATTCCCGCATCTTCGTCCCGACGTAGATCTGGCGCGGCCGCGCGATTTTCTGCTCCGGATCCCGAAGCATTTCCTCCCATTGCGCGAACCAGCCCGCCGTGCGCGGAATGGCAAAGAGCACCGGGAAGAAGTCTTTTGGAAACCCCATCGCCTGATAGATGAGACCCGAGTAGAAGTCGACATTCGGGTAGAGCCGGCGTGTCACGAAGTATTCGTCCTGCAGCGCGATCCGCTCGAGCTCGAGCGCGATATCGAGCAGCGGGTTTCTGCCGGTCACCTCGAACACTTCGTCAGCAATCCGTTTGATAATCTTGGCCCTCGGATCGTACGACTTGTAAACGCGGTGGCCGAAGCCCATCAAGCGGCCATCACCGCCCTTGACGCGCGAGATGAACGCCGGCACATTTTTAATCGTGCCGATCTCGTCGAGCATCTTCAGCACCGCCTCGTTTGCGCCGCCGTGCAGCGGCCCCCAGAGCGCCGCCGCGGCGCCCGCGATCGACGAATACGGATCCACATGCGAGCTGCCAACGACGCGCATGGCGGTGGTGCTGCAGTTCTGCTCGTGGTCGGCGTGCAGGATGAAGAGCACGTCAAGCGCGCGCTCGAGCACCGGATGCGGCCGGTATTTCAGCTCGGTCATCTTGAACAGCATGTTCAGGAAATTGCCGGTAAAGCTCAGGTCGTTGTCGGGATAGTTATACGCGCGGCCTATGCTGTGGCGATAGGCATAGCCGGCAATGCTCGCCACTTTCGCGATGAGCCGCAGGCACTGACGGTTGCGCGACCCTTGATCGAACACCAGCTTCGCGTCGCGGTAGAGCGTCGAGAGGGCGCCGACCGTGACTGATAAAGATGCCCATCGGATGGGCGTCGTACTGAAACCCCTCCATCAGCTTCTTGACGTTTTCGTGCAGCAGCGTGTGCTGCGTAATCGCGTCGGTCCAGGCCTGAAGCTGTTTCTCGGTCGGCAACTCACCGAACAGGATCAGATAGGCCGTTTCCAAGTACGTGCAGTGCTCGGCAAGCTGTTCGATGGGATACCCGCGATACCAGAGGATGCCTTTGTCCCCGTCGATATAGGTGATGGCGCTTCTGCAGGCCGCGGTGTTGAGGAACGCCGGGTCGTAGGTCATCAGCCCGGTGTCGCCCTCGCCCGTCTTGATCTGCTTGAGATCGGTGGCGCGAATCGCGCCCTCTTTGACAGGAATCTCGGTACTGCTTCCCCGTGCGGTTGTCTGTGATGGTCAGCGTGTCGGCCATAAGCTCTCAGCGGTCCGTCTCCTCGTCCGTCTCGGAGTCTTGCTGAACAGGCTCGGCAGGGACGCGGTAGCGACCGTCGACCCACCGGGCAAGATCTTGAAGCTTGCAGCGCTCGCTGCAGAAGGGCATCCAGGGCTCTTGCGCTGGCTCGCGACGGCAAAAGACACACACCCGAGCTGGCACGGGGACATTCTACTAGCTGGTAGCTGGTAGCTGGTAGCAGCTGGTAGCCGGTAGCTGGCTGGTAGCTACTAGCTACGGGCTACGAGCTACCAGCTAGTCAGGGATGTTGATCCGCCGCGTGATGGCGGACGTCGCGGCCCGAGACCATGAAGATGACGTCTTCGGCGACGTTGGTCGCATGGTCGCCGACACGCTCGAGGTGGCGCGAGATGAGAATCAAATCGAGCGCCGGCTCGATGGTGGTCGGATCCGAGAGCATGTAGGTGAGGAGCTCGCGAAACACCTGTGTTTTCAGCGAATCCAGCTCGTCGTCTTCGTCGAGCACGTGTTGCGCGAGCTGCATGTCGCCCCGCACGTACGAATCGAGCGCGTCGCGGAGCATGCGCTGGGCGGTTGTGGCCATCCGGGGGATGTCGATGAGCTTCTTGACCGGCGGATGCGAGGCATACCGGCGCGCCGCCTCCGCGATGTTGACCGCCATGTCGCCCACGCGCTCGAGATCGCTGTTGATCTTGATGGCTGCCATGATGGCACGCAGGTCGGCCGCCATTGGTGAATGCAGCGCCAGCAGCTTCAAGCACAGATCGTCGATTTCGATGTGCAGCTCGTTCAGCGGCATGTCGCCGTTGAGCACCTCGTCGATGAGATCGCCGTCGCGCTCGACCAGGCCCAGCATCGCCGTGCGCACCCGATCTTCCGCCAGACCACCCATGGCGAGCAGCCGCTCTTTGAGGGAGCCAAGCTCCTGCTGGAAGTGATGTCGTTCCATTAGCCGAATCGCCCGGTGATGTAGTCTTCGGTCAATTTTTCCTTTGGCGTCGTGAAGATCTGATCCGTGCGCCCGTACTCGACGAGCTTGCCCAGCCAGAAGAAGGCCGTGCGATCGGATACCCGCGCCGCCTGCTGCATGTTGTGCGTGACGATCACGATCGTGTAGTCCTTCTTCAGATCGTAGATCAGTTCTTCGATGCGCTGCGTCGCAATCGGGTCGAGGGCCGACGCGGGCTCGTCCATCAACAGAATTTCGGGCCGCACCGCGAGCGCGCGTGCGATGCACAGCCGCTGCTGCTGTCCGCCCGACAGGGCGAAGGCCGATTCGTGCAGCCGATCTTTTACTTCGTCCCACAGCGCGGCGTGCTGAAGGCTCTCTTCGACACGATAATTCAGGTCGGCCCGGTCCCGGGCCATGCCGTTGATGCGGATGCCGTACGCCACGTTCTCGAAAATCGACTTCGGAAACGGGTTGGACTTCTGGAAGACCATTCCCACTCGGCGTCGCAGATCGACGACATCGGTGCCAGCTGAGTAGACGTTGTGATTGTCGATCAGCACGTCGCCTTCGACACGGGTGCCCGGGATGATGTCGTTCATCCGGTTCAACGTGCGCAGGAAGGTGCTCTTGCCGCAGCCAGAGGGCCCGATGAATGCCGACACCTGCTTTTCATGCAGCCCAATCGAGATGTCGTGGAGGACCCTCGTCTCGCCGTAGCCGAAATTCAAGTGGTTGACGCGGATCTTGATCGGTGTCTCTCGGGCCTCGGCGCGCCGCCCGGGCGGCGCCGTCACCAGCGGAGTGGCAGTCACAGAATTAGGCACGGTATCTACTTTAGCGCGCAGGTGTTAATACCGTGTTAACACCGACTTGGGACGCAACAGTATGACTAAAGTCTCTCGGAAGCCTCTGTTTCCTGGACTTGTGCAAGGTCAGAATTCGAGAGAAAGGCCTGCACCTGACGGCGCAAATCTTCCTGCAGGACGTCAATCGGCCGTCTGGCGTCCAGCACCCGGAAGCCGAACTCGTCAGCCATCGAGTTGTATTCACGCAACAGCTTGTTTTGATAGGACCGGAAGCTGTCGTAAATGTCGTCGCCTCCCTTGAGGTCCATCCCCGATTCCCAGAAGTCCATCCCTCGAGCCGACAGCACCCGGCGAATCAGGGTGTCGACATCGATCTTGAGGTAGAACACCAGGTGTGGGGCAATGGCGAACCCATACAGGCTGCGCAGCCAGGCGCGGTCGACGCCGCGGACGCCCGCGCGCGCGAGAGCGGAGAAGATGTAGCGATCGGAGAGGACGACAAAGCCGGCCTTGAGCGCCGGGATGATTTCCTTTTCGAGTCGATCGGCGAAGTCTGTGGCGTAGAGCAGGACGAACGTGAGCTTGTTGAGCGTGTTGCTCGATTTTGCCAGCTCGATGGTTGGTTGCATGAGTGCCGAGCGCGTCCAGCCGGTTTCGACGACCCCAAAACCCTGCACCTCGAGCCACTCGCGAAGCAGACGAATCTGTGTGCTCCGTCCCACGCCGTCGGTGCCTTCAATCGCAATGATCTTGCCGGGGTAGTGATCGACGGGCGCGTAAGGCAGTCCGTGCCCGTAATAGCGTCCCGGCTGGATATGCCCGTTTGCGCCAAACACGGGCGTTTGTTCCTTGGCGTCTTTCGAGTCGGTCATTGATCCTTGCTATTGATTTACGGTCTCGAGCGCCTTTTCCGTCTTTTCTGGCTTTTCCAACTGCCTCGACACCAGATTCCGCACCATCTGCTGCTGATCAGTAATGGCCAGCGACGCGTCGATGACGCTGAGGCCAAACTCTTCGACCAGACGATCGTACTCCTCGAGGACTCTGCCCTGAAAGATCCGGAAGCTCTCCTGCGCGTTGAGGCTCCAGCCCATGTCCAGCCCCGCCTCGTAGAACTTCAACTTGACTCGGCGCGCCATCAAACGATCGAGTGAGACGTCGATCGGCACGCGGAAGTACAGCGCGAGGTCCGGCCGAACGCCGAAACTGTACAGATCGCGTACCCACGCGCGATCGACGCCGCGCGCGACGTCGCGTGCGAACGCCGTGTAGGCATAGCGATCGGCCAGCACGATCATACCCGCCTTCAGCGGCGGCACGATGTTGTAGAGCAGCCGGTCGGCGAAGTCAGTGGCGTGCAGCAGACTGAAAGTCGTCGGTGTCAGGGAATTCTTTTTCTTTCCCATTTTCGTCGCCGCTTTCACGAGCGCCGACGAGTTCCATTCCGTGACGAACACCCGCAGCCCGGCGGCGCTCAGCCATTTGGCCAGCAGTGCGAGCTGCGTTGTTTTTCCCGACCCGTCGATTCCTTCGACCACGAACAGCTTCCCCGGATACTCGTGCGGCGTGCTCAGGTTGTTCAGCATAAGAAACTCTGCCGGCGCTCACGCGAATGGGCTTCCCCAACACGCGCGCGAGCGGCCCGGTCTGACGTTGGGCGGCCCAGAGCTCGAGCTCCGAATCGCCCGTGGCGCGAAGTTTAACCAGATATTCCTCGCCCCGATCGTGAATCTCGATCCCGGCCACCGCCTGGGCGTGACTGCGGTCGAGCGTCTCGGCGAATCGCAGAATAGCCGAAAGCGTGCGCACGATTCGGCGCTTATTCCGCCCGAGCGCGCGGAAATCGGCGTGCGACCGCTTGGGCGCCGATTTGCGGTGATAGCGCGAGACGAGCGCGACGATTTCCGCCTCGGCCGGTTCGAATCCACGCAGATCGCCGTTTTTGATCAGATAGCACGAATGCTTGTGGTGGCGCGGATAGCTGATGTGCGTGCCGATGTCGTGCAGCAGACCCGCGAACTCCAGCCATTCGCGCTCGCGATCGGTCAGGCCGTGCGCGCTCTGCGTCTGATCGAAGATCGATAACGAGAACCGCGCAACCTGGTTCGCATGCTCGGGCCAGTAGCTGCACCGTTCCGCCAGCTCGATGACGCTGCGGCGGCGAACGTCGGGGTACTGCCCCGCCTGCGCGATGTGCTTGCGGTTGTGCTGGATGTAGTCCAGAACCAGACCCTCGCGCAGCGCCAGATCGCAGAGCGTAATCTCGCTCGCCTCGAGTTGCTGCAGCACGATGTCGAGCAGCACGGCCCCCGAGACGATGAGGTCTGCGCGCCGCGGGTCGAGGCCGGGCATTTTCATACGCTCGGCAATGCTGCGATCGACGACCTCTTTCCGCACGCGATGAATCTGCTTGGCCGGCACGCGAAGATTGCGGATCTCGTCGCTGGCCCGCCTGCGGTCGGCCGTGGCGACCGTACCGAGGCTGAGGATTGTGCCCGAGGTGCCAATCACGCGGTCGAATCCGGCAGTGCGGATGTCGTGGAGATATTTCGAGAGCTCATCCTCGATGTGGCCGACGAGCTTTCGTTCGTCGCGCCCCGAAAGCGGGTCGCTCTGAACAAAGCGCTCTGTCAGCCTGATGACTCCCAGCTTGAAGCTTTTTGCGACCCGCAGCGAGGAGCCGGCGCCGTGTGTGATCTCGACGCTGCCGCCGCCGATGTCGACCACGACCGCGGATGCACCGGCAACATCGACGCCGTAGACGGCAGCCAGGTGTATGAGGCGCGCCTCCTCGGTGCCCGAGATCACTTGGGGCGAGATGCCCGTTTCCCGCTCGACAGCGGCCAGGAATTCGCCGCCGTTGGCCGACTCGCGGACAGCGCTTGTGGCTGCCGCCAGAATCTCATCGACCTGGTGCGACTCCGCGAGCCGCTTGAAGCGGGAGAACGTTCGAAGCGTGGCCGTCATGGCTTCGGCGGTGAGAGCTTTGCCATCCAGCCCGCCCGAGCCCAGACGCACCATTTCTTTCTCGCGATCGATGACTTCGAACGACAGATCGGGTCGGATACGGACCACGATCATGTGAATCGAGTTGGTTCCGCAGTCGATCGCCGCTATCCGCATCTATTTGACTTTAAAAGGGTTGTCGCTGTCACACGGACTTCCTATAATGGAGGCAGTAGAGACGGCTGGCGCTGCCACACACGTCCCCGCATCCTAGCATGAACGCATCACCATCCTGTGACAGGCTTTGGCGGAAACGGCTGAACGAACTCAGCACCGTCTGGCCCGAGTTCGTCCATGGCCGCACGACCGGCCTGCACAAGACGCGCGTGGCCTCGCGCCGGATTCGCGAAGCGCTGCCTGTCGTGGCGATTGGCGCGTCTCCCGCGAAGGTCAAAAAGCTCAACAAGAAGATGCGCGCGTTGACACGCGTGCTCGGCCCCATTCGCGAGCTCGACGTCGAGCTCCACATCCTCGAAGAGCGGGCCGCAACTGCCGGAGTGTCGGGCCGCGCGCTCGCAATCGTGCGGCGGGAAATTGCCGCGCGCCGCCAGGCCCTGCGCAAAGAGCTCAAAGACGACGCGCCCGTGACGGACATGAAGCGGCTGCTCAAAAAGCTGGAGCGTGTCGTAAACGGGAAAGAGCGGAACAGACACAAGGCCGAAGGCAAGGCGGCGATCAAGCTGGAAGCGAAGTGGCGAGGCGTGCTCGCTGCCCGTCTGATGCAGCGTGCCAGGAGACTCAACACCGCACTGGAAGAAGCCGGGCCCCTTTACGCCCCGGATCGGCTGCACAACGTGCGCATCTCTACCAAAAAGCTGCGGTATGCGCTTGAGATTGCCCGCGATGCCGGCGTTGCCGGCACCACGCCACTACTGAAAACGCTCAAACGTCATCAGGAACGGCTCGGACATCTGCACGATCTGCAGCTGCTGGGGAAGCATGTACGGGAAACCGACGCGTCACCGGGACCTGGATCGAGAGTGAACGGCCTGACCGACTACGCCGACTCGCTCGATCGTGAGTGCCGGCGGCTGCACGCGGGTTTCGTCGAGCATCGCGACGAGCTCGTGACACTGGTGAAACACGTCCGCCTGCAGATCGTGCCGGTGACGACGCCTCCGCGACGTCAGGCGGACGTGAACGGCGATCGAAGCACTGTTGCTCACGCGCGCACGAAGTAGCGAATGGACCCAGAACGGTTCGAGCTCTACCTGATTCGCCACGGGTTGGCGGCCGAGCGGGGAGAGAATTATCCGGACGACACCAAGCGGCCGTTGACGAGCGACGGGATGCAAAAGCTTCGGAAGGAAGCGAAGGCCCTGCTCGCGCTCGACGTGACGTTCGATGTGATCCTGACCAGTCCTCTCGTGCGGACGCGTCAGACGGCCGAGATCATCGGTGCGGCGTTTCGCAACGGTCCGCCCATTGTGAACATGCCGTCACTGGCGCCGACCGGCACTTACAATGCCATCATCGAAGAGCTGGCCAAGCAACAGCGCCGCCACCGCATCGCGCTCGTGGGCCACGAGCCGAGCATCGGCGAATTTGCGAGCAGACTGATTGGATTGCGCAGACCGTTGGAGTTCAAGAAGGGTGCGATCTGCCGCATCGATGTCGCCGCTCTTCCACCAACCGGGCCCGGCCGGCTCCGGTGGTTCCTGACACCTCGTATCCTCCGCAAGATCGGCAAGTAGCTGACCGGTCGAACGCCAACCTACGTCGAAACCTCCAGCCAGCCTTCATCCTGCAGGGCGAGGGCTTTAATCTCGAATATCGCAATCGCCAGCTCGACTCTCTGCCAGTCGTGAAAGAGGCTGGTACGAATAGCGCTGTCGTTGTGCTCGCGGGCGATCCAACCAGATGTAATGCTTCGTTCGATTGTGAGCTCTCGGGTATGGCCTTCGGTGGCCAATCGCTTGGTAAAAATCATCGGTTCATCTCTTAGTTCGGGAGGACTATGGATGGAGAGATGTTGCCGTACTTCTGCATGACAACGGTGTAAACTTTCATCCGCAGGTGCGTAAGTGACACAGCCAATACAATTTATCGATCTCAGATGCGCACGCCGGCAGCGATGCGCCCACCTTTGGGCACGATGATGATGCCGCCCCGGATGAAATAGCCGTCCCCGTCTGCGTGTTGCACACCGGCTGCGTTGGTCAGATGGGCGTCGTTGCCGATCGACGCGTTCTTGTCGATGATGACGCGGTTGAGCACCACGTTGCGGCCGATGCCCAGCGGCAGGCCCGTGTCCGACTCATACATGTCGGCACCGAGCAGAACACAGCGTGTGATCCGTGTCCCACTGGAAATGTGGGTCCGGATACCCACGACCGATTGCTCGATCGAGCACTCGTCGAGAAAACAGCCTTCGGCGACGATCGAGTCACGTACCGTGCACGAACGGACATGCGATGGGGGCAGGAACCGCTCGTGCGTATAGATCGGCCGGCGCGGATCGTAAAAGTTGAAGGGCGCCTGCTCCCCGGTGAGCATGACGTTGGCCTCGTAGAACGATTCGACCGTTCCGACATCGGCCCAGTACCCGTCGTGCAGGTAGGCGCGAACGCGATGCGTCTCCAGCGCGCCCGGAATGATCTCGCGACCAAAATCGGTTGCGCTGCTCGTGTGCAGCAGGTCGAGCAGGACAGCTCGCGAGAAAACGTAGATCCCCATCGACGCGATGAACGGCTTTTCCGGGTTGAAATGCTGACTGTGAAACGGATTCCCCGGCGGGATGCTGCTGCCGATTTCCCCGAGACGGGCGCTGTCGGGCTTTTCTTCAAAGCCGACGATGGTGCCTTCGTGATCGAAACGGAAGATGCCCATGCCTGGCGCGTCGCCCGGCGTGGCCGGCAGGGCTGCGACCGTAATGTCCGCGTCTTTGTCGACGTGGGCTGCGAGCAGCCTGCCGTAGTCCATGCGATACAGATGATCGCCCGCGAGAATCAGATAGTAGTGCGCGTCGTAGCGCAGGAAATGTCGGGTGGCTTGACGGACGGCGTCGGCCGTGCCCTGAAACCAGTTGGAGTTGTCGGGTGTCTGCTCGGCCGCGATGATGTCGACGAATCCGTGTGAGAACGGATCCATGCGGTAGGTCTGCGCGATATGATGGTTCAGCGATGCCGAGTTGAACTGCGTCAGGACAAAAATCCGCCGCAGGTCGGCGTGCAGGCAGTTGCTGATCGGCACGTCGATGAGGCGGTATTTCCCCGCAATCGGAACCGCCGGCTTCGAGCGCTGCTGAGTCAGCGGAAACAGGCGGGATCCCTGGCCGCCGCCGAGGATGATTGCGAGCACGTCGTTCATGGTCAGACCATAATTCCCATGAAGAACAGCACCAGCTCGAAGATGAGGATGGCGACGATCGTCGCCTCGAGAAACTCGCCGCGCACCATGCCGAGGTGCTCGACCATGAAGCGATAGATGTCGTCGAGCGTTTTCAACTTCTCGCTGACGTTCGTCTTCCAGCGGCTGAGATCGAGGCGCGCGCCGACCAGGGCGAAAAGGCGGGCCGCGTAGACATCGCCGACGATCTTCAGCGCGTTCTCGGTGCGATCGGTCAGCTCGTTCACATCAATGAACAGCGCGTGCACCTGACGGGCCGCGCGTGCATAATGCCGCCCCCGAAACATGTCGTACCAGCGGGCTTCCTTCTGAATCCTGCTGTAAATATTCGCCAGCGCATTGTCCAGCAGCTCGTCGTAGTAGCGGAACTGAAGAAGCTGCGAGTTGGCAAACTCGATGATTTCGACTGCCGCTTGCGTACCGGCGTCCGTGTCGTATACGAATGCGGCATTCCACGTCGGAATCACCAGGTCGTCGGCGAGATACGAGAGGCGATGCCGCAGCACCTCCTCGCGTTCCTGCCGGCTGAGGGGCGCACGCTCGCCGCGCAGCAGCGATGCAATCACGTCGCCGTGATGCTGGACGAGCTCCTCTGCCGTGTGCGGCTGGCCCAATTCGTTGAGCGCGATGATGAGATAGTCTTCGGTGAGCTCGGTTTGCCGTGGCTCTCTCATTGCTGTGTTCAGACGCGCGGCGACCGACCGACAGGCACGCTCGGCTTGCCGTTCGAGCGCCTCGTTCTCGATCAGATCGTTGGCAATCAGGGCGAGCTCGGGCCAGGTGCCCTGGTAGTCGCGCACCAGTCGCATCGAGATGACGCCGTAGTCGAACAGTTTGAAACTGACGTGAAAACCGTCGATCGAAGGAATCTCAACCGCCGCGCCGTCGAACAGCAGGGGAGGCTGCAGATATTGGACGTAAGCCGGCGTCGCTGGCTTGGGCGCTAACTTGGCGCGGACGCTGCCGCCGATATTCGCGGCGGCGGCTTGAAGATCGGCGGCCTCCGCCACATCAAACAGGTACAGCGCAAAGATCTTCCCATGGAGGAGCTCCACACGAGGAGAATATCAATTAATGCCTGGGGATTGATTGGAGGGTCAATCTTCCAGCGAATTGGGTTCTTCCACGAAGCGGTAGCCCATGCCGATAACTGTTTCGATTTGCCGGCCGGCTTGACCAAGTTTCCCGCGCAGACGACCGACGTGCACGTCAACCGATCGGGTTTCGACCTGGCGGTCGAGGCCCCAGACCCGCTCGAGCAGCCTGTCGCGCGACAACACGCGGTTCCGATTCTCGACGAGGAAGCGCAGCAGCTCGAACTCGCGCTTGGTCAGTCTCACGGACGCGCCCGAAACGCGCACGGATACGGCCTCAAAGTCGATGGCAAGGGGACCCTTCTGATAGCCCGGATGCCGCTCCGCGTCGGCCGCCGGGGGCGGCCGGCGGAGCACGGCGCGAACGCGAGCCACCAGCTCTCGCAGACTGAAGGGTTTCGTGACGTAGTCATCCGCGCCCATTTCCAACCCCGACACTCTGTCTGACTCGCCGGTGCGCGCGGTGACCATGATGATCGGAATCGCGGCGCTGGACGGCCGTCCGCGCAGGAGGCGGCAAACTTCGAGGCCGTCGATAAAGGGCAGGTTGAGGTCGAGCAGCACGAGGCCGGGCGGTTCCTCCATGACGGACTTCAGCGCTGCGGCTCCCGTGTTGACGATTTCCACCTGCATCTCGCCGCCTCGCTCGAGCGCGTGCTTCATCAAACCGGCAATATCGGGCTCGTCCTCCACAATCAGCACTCGAGTCTTACTGAGGTTCATCATTCACTAGGACATTAAGACTGTGGTGTTAACCCCCGATTGCCGGGCTGTTAATTCTAGGTAACTGAGCGCTTCCGCTTTCTCTTTGCGGTTTCCCGGCAGGCATACCGTCCCAAATTACGACAGTTCTGAACGGTGTTTTCCTGCCGTTAACATCACCGCGCTAGACTAGAGAAGGCTGGCTTGGTTTTCGCAGGAGTAACGGCCGGGACGTTACGGAGGACTGAATGATCTTTACGAAGCGATTGCGCAGCGACAACCACGTCAAGGAGTTCGTCGTCGATGAGGCGGACGACCGTGGATGGGAAGTTCGCGAGGAGGTCGACCACCATGTCGTCCGGCGGACATTGATGCACGACTGGCATCGCGTCGAGAACGCGATGATGCGCTTTGGTCTCGAAGCGACGCAGCTTCAACGTGCCGGCTGGGTCGAGGTCTCAAACATCGTCTGAATCGGGACGCCGGGCGCCAGGGCACGAGTGACCGGCGTCTTATCCGCGATTTCCAGCAGCTTGGCTTGCTGCTCGGCATCGATTATTTCGCTTACTGAAATCTTCCGCTCGATTCGAAACGGTTCCTCGCCCTCTTTCAAAAGACGTAGTTTCACGCCGATTGTTCCGAGCGTCCACTGCTTGCGCTCGCTATACATCCTCAGCGTAATGGCGGTGCACGCACCCAGACTGCTGAGCATCAGCTCGAACGGCGGTGCACCGGTATTGGTGCCACCTCGCCGCTCAGGCTCGTCAGACGTCAATTCGTGCCCTGCCGCCGCGATTTTTTGCGCGTACTTACTTTCGCCGGTGACCGTTGCGCTCGCCAGAATCATCGTCGCCATTCGGCTATATTACTGTTAGCTAGTAGCTCGTAGCTCGTAACCGGGTCTTGCTACTGGCTACCTGTGCTACGAGCTACCGGCTACCAGCTACCAACTAGAGAGGACCCATGTTTACTCCACGCAAAACAACGATGGTCGAGCGAGAGAAAGCGCTTCGCGGGCGCGCGGCGCGCATGCTCGTCGCCGATCGGCATGCGGTGCATGGCAGCCCCATGGACGCGGAATTTCCCGGCATGGAGATGGCGCTCTTCGGCATGGGCTGCTTCTGGGGCGCCGAGAAGGGATTCTGGCTGCTGCCAGGCGTGCACTCGACGTCAGTCGGATATGCCGGGGGCTATACTCCAAACGCGAGCTATGAAGAAGTGTGCTCCGGGCAGACGGGCCATACCGAGGTTGTCCGCATCGTATTCGATCCCAGGAAGACATCCTACGAGGCGATGCTCAAACAGTTCTGGGAAGGCCACGATCCGACTCAGGGTATGCGGCAGGGCGCTGACGTGGGCACGCAGTACCGGTCGGCGATTTACTACTACTCCGACGCGCAGCGCCGCGCTGCCGAACAGTCGCGGGATGAATATCAGAAGCGGCTCACGGCGGCCGGCTACGGCACGATCACCACAGAGATTCAGCCAGCACCCGAGTATTACTTTGCCGAGGACTATCACCAGCAGTATCTCGCCAAGAACCCACGCGGCTACTGCGGCCACGGCGGCACCGGCGTGACGTGCCCCGTAGGCGTTACGGCTGCATCCCAGTCCTGATTACAGGAGATTACAGGAGAGTAGGAGTCCTCCGTCTTTCCTAATCTGTTTTCGTTGCACGTATTCCCAATCACAACCTGACGCTGGTGGTTGGGTGACTAGACAGGATGGACACCTGGCTTATAATTCGATATTACTAGAAATACAGAAATGACCACTGCGACGAAACACGATCTCGGCCAGATTACGCGCTTTGCAGACATGTTCTCTGCGATGGGCACGGAAGCGCGTCTTCGCATCATGCAACTACTCCTATCTGCGCATCCCAATGGATTGGTCGTCGGCGAAATCGGTGAAGAGCTTGCAATTTCGAATTCAACGCTTTCGCACCATTTGGACAAACTGAAACACGAGAGGCTGGTGAACGTGAAACGTGAAGGTACGTTCCTGCGCTACACGGCGAACATCGAGGCCCTCGGTGAGCTCCTCGGTTTTCTCTACGCCGAGTGCTGCACGCGCAACAAAGCCGTCAAGCCAACGACTGTCGTCACTCTTTGCAAGTAACAAGTAAGTGGTTGAAGCCATGAGCCCTGAAGACATTCGAGCTGAGGCACTGCTCATGAACGCAGATACGAGCGAGCGACGTCTAAATGTGCTCTTCCTCTGTACCGGTAATTCGGCCCGGTCGATTTTGGCCGAGGCGCTGATGAACCACTTGGCGATCGGAGGCGGCAGGTTTCGGGCCTTCAGCGCCGGGAGCGTGCCTAGAGCAGAGGTTCATCCGATGACGTTGGACTTGCTGTGCGAGTTACACATTCCGACGGCGGGCCTCCGCAGCAAGAGCTGGGACGAATTCACGAAGGCCGATGCGCCGCCCTTGGATTTCGTGTTCACGGTGTGTGATAAGGCAGCTGCCGAGCCTTGTCCCTACTGGCCCGGTCAGCCCATGACGGCACATTGGGGTATCGCCGACCCCGCCGTTGTTGATGGGAGTGAGGACCAGCGACAAAAGGCATTTCGGGAGGCGTTAATCCATCTACGGCGCCGGATCGAATTGTTCGCGAGCTTGCCGTTCGAGAGCCTTAGTCGTATGGCCCTTCAGCAGCGTGTGGACGATATCGGCAGAACGTAAGCAAGCTTCCCACGTCAGAAAAACTGTTTAAGAAGAATTTTCCTAACCCTCCCTAATCTCCTGGTCTCTTGTTTTTTCTAACTACCCGTGTTCATGCGCTCGAGTCTGCGCGTGGCGGTGCGGGCGAGAATCGAACAAATCAGCACGATGCTGACGAGCACGAGCGCACCCGCCCAGGCCTGCCGGTGCCAGTCTTCGTAGGGGGAGCTGGCATACGTGAAGATCTGCACTGTGAGTGACGCGGTCGGCTGGAACGGGTTCGTGTTCCAGAAGCTGTTGTTGAAGGCCGTGAACAACAGCGGCGCCGTCTCGCCCGCGATGCGCGCGAGCGCGAGAATCACGCCGGTGAGGATTCCAGGCAGCGCCGCAGGGAGCACGACGCTGAACGTGGCGCGCGCGCGCGTCGCGCCGAGTGCCAAGGCCCCTTCCCGTAGCGTCTGCGGCACCAACCTCAAGAGCTCCTCTGTTGTGCGCGCGATGATCGGAATCATCATCACCCCAAGCGCCACGCTGCCCGCGAGCATCGAGAACTGCCGCAACTGCAGCACGACAATCCCGTAGACGAATACGCCAATCACAATCGACGGCACGCCGTTCAGGGTGTCGGCCGCAAAGCGCGCAGCCGATGCCAGTCGGGTGCCTGCATATTCGGACATGTAGATGCCGCAGATGATGCCGACCGGCACCGCACCGAGTCCTGCCAGGCCCGTCAGCATCAACGTGCCGACGATGGCGTTGGCCATGCCGCCGCCGGTTTCGCCAACAGGTCGGGGAAGCTGCGTAAAGAAATCCCAGTTCAGCGACTGCGCACCTCTCGAGACGACGAAGAAAAGGATAAGGCCGAGGGGGATGAGTGCGATGACGACGGACAACGCACACAGCGTGACAGCGATCTGCGAGACAATGCGCCGGCGTGTGTTACGACTCATGCGGCATCACCTAACGTCGCCGGTTCGAGCTTCACTTTCGCCTTCGGGAGCGTCTGCCGGTTCATATTCCAGATCAACATGCGTGAGACGGCGTTCACGGCGAGCGTGATGACGAAGAGCACCAGGCCGATTTCGATCAGTGCGTGCAGGTGCAGATCGTCGACGGCCTCGGAGAATTCGTTGGCGATGACCGCCGCCATGGTGTACTGCGGGGCAAAGAGCGACCACGACACGGTTGGGCTGTTGCCGATCACCATCGTCACCGCCATCGTTTCGCCAAGCGCCCGCCCGAATCCGAGCATGATCGCGCCGACGATGCCGGTGCGGCCGTACGAGAGGGCGACGCGAATCGCTTCCCACTGCGTGGCGCCAAGCGCATACGCACCCTCGCGCTGCGTACGAGGCACCGATTTCAGCACTTCGCGCGCCAGCGACGAGATGAAGGGTGTGACCATCACGGCAAGGATCAGCGCGGCCGACAGCATGCCGAGCCCGATCGGTGGTCCGGTGAAAAGCGGCGTGTCGCGCAGCCACTGTGGCATGGCGTTCTCGACCTGTCGCACGAGTGGCACCAGCACGAACAGGCCCCATAAGCCGTAGACGATCGACGGAATCGCGGCGAGCAGCTCGGTGAGAAAAATCAACGGCTGCCTGAGTGCCGGCGGACAAAGCTCAGACAAGTAGGTGGCAATGCCGAGCGAGATGGGGGCGGCGATCAGCAGCGCGAGAAGCGACGAATAGATAGTGCCCCAGATGAACGGGCGCGCGCCGAAATCGTGCGCCACCGGATCCCAGGTGTCGGTGACCCAGAAACCGAGCCCGAACTCGCGTACCGACAGGATCGACTCGCGCAGCAACACGACGCCGATCGCCGCTACGATCGCCAGTACGAGCACGGCAAAGGCGCCCGTTCCGATGCGGAATCCGAGATCGGTCTCCGATCGAGCCTTCATGAAGCGCATCACTGTACTTTAATCCGGCTCAACTGCTCCAACTCCATCGGCACGAGCGCTTCGGGCAACGGCGCATACCCAAGCTCAGCCGCCATTTTCTGACCGTCGCCGAGCGCCCACTTCATGAAGTCGTTCATCGCCGCGGCTTTTCCCTTGTCATCCGGCGATTCGAACAGAAGAATCCAGGTGAACGATGAGGCGGGATAGGCGCCCTGACCCGGTGAGTTCGTGATCGAGACCCGGAAGTCTTTCGGCATGGTCGACATGGCTCCGGCGGCAGCTGCGGTCACCGACTTCACATCGGGCGTGATGAACTCACCGGCCTGGTTCTGAACAGCACCGTAGCTGATCTTGTTTTGCAGCGCGTAAACCAGCTCGACGTAGCCGAGTGACGCCGGCGTCTGACTGACGAGACCCGAGACGCCTTCATTGCCCTTCCCGCCAACGCCCACGGGCCATTTGAGCGCCGAGCTCGCGCCGACCTTCTCTTTCCATTCCGGCGAAATCTTCGATAAGTAGTCGGCCCAGACGAATGTAGTGCCCGAGCCGTCCGAGCGATGGACGACCGTGATCGCGCTGGACGGGAGCTTGACACCGGCATTGATCTTCGCGAGAGCGGGGTCATTCCATTTCGTGATCTTGCCAAGGAAAATGTCCGCGAGAATTGGTCCCGTGAACTTGATCTGCGAATCGACGCCCTCGAGGTTGTACACCGGCACGACGGCGCCGAGTACGGTCGGAAAGTGGAGGACCGGCCCGGGAGCCTTGGCGATCATTTCGTCGGTCATCGGCTGATCGCTCGCACCGAAAAACACCGTGCGCTCGATGAGCTGCCTGATGCCGCCCCCCGATCCGATCGACTGATAGTTGATTCTGATGTTCGGATGCAGCTTGTTGTACTCGGAGAACCACTTCGAATAGATCGGATTCGGGAACGTCGCGCCCGCACCGTTAATCTGGTTGTTTCCTGCCGTGGCCTCTTCAGGCGGTTTGACCGGACCGCCGCCACCGCCGCCGCATGCCGCGGTCAGTGCGATCGCGACGAGTAGTGCCTTCAACTTCATCATCATTCGCCTCCAGACACTCGAACGTTCTACCAGCCAACCCGAAGCCCGGTCGTCCACGACACGCCGTTGAAAGCGCCGCCGTCATTGGCGCGGTCGTTCATGTCCGCAAACTGAACGCCGGTCTGCAGCTTCAGCTTGTGACCGTAGACGTAATAATTCGCGCCGAGATAGAGCTCGTTGTACTCATCGCCTCGGCCCGAAACGATTCGGCTCTCGTAGGTGGCGAGCCGGACGCCGTTGGGATCGTCGCTTTCGACGAGCGTGTACCGAACGACGGCTTGAAGCTTATCGGTCAGGTTGACGAAGGGCATTGCTTGAATGGCCCACATGCCGCTCTGGCCGAGGTAACCAGATGCCGTCGAGAAGTCGGCTCGCGTACCCCACTTTCCGTCTTCGAACCGGAAGTTGATCGAGCCGATGTGATCGAGCTGCCGAGTAAACGTATTGTCGCGGTCTGTGCTCTGGTATACGTAGTTGCCGGTGAGTAGGGCCTCGCGTACGCCGAGCCGCGGCGCGAAGTCGTAGCCGATCACGCCAAGCGTGGCCGTGCCGCCACTGAATTCCCCGAACTCCCGGTTCATCGCGCCCGAGGAATACACGGCGGCGCGGTAGACCCACGGCGCGCGTTTGCCCGACAGGCTGACACCCGGCAGATATTCCTGCGGGAACCACATGTTGTTCGCAAGGTTGCTGCGATCGATCGTAAGGAGCTCTCGCGACGACGTGGCGCCGTCGAGCGTGAAAGGGGCGCTCTGCTTGCCGACGGTCAGCACGAATCTGGGATTCTTCGTCCATTGCACGTAGAAGTCGGTGAACCGCACGTAGAGCGGATCGTGACGCTGCGGGTCCAGCTCGACCTCACTGTGCAGAGTCAGTTTGCGGAAGAGCGTGATCCGCGGGCCGACCCGGAGCCGTCTGACGTTCCATTCATCGTGATCGCCCTGATCGGCATCCTCGCGGGCAAAGTCGTAGTGGAAGCGCCCGCTCAGCAGCACTTTCTGCACGATCGGGTTCGAGTCGTCGGAGTACCACTCGGTAAAATTTTTCCATGCCGTATCGTACGTGGACGAGGTCTCCTTTGCCGTGGCGGTCTGTGCGGCAGCCAGCGCCGGGAGAGCCAGCATCGATACAATCGAGAGTAGTAGTCGCATACAAAGAGCTTATAAACGCAGGGTTTCTGATGGATGTCGAACATGTTTCCTGGGTGTAAAATCGCGTTACATGAGTGTTAACCATCGTTTACAAGCCCGTCACGGGTCCTATAGAATCGCCGGGCCTCCCAAGGAGGCCCATTGGCGTTTCGATTTCGACTGATCCCCAGAAACGAAGATTTCTACTCCCAGTTCACCGCCCTTGCCGACCAGCTGCGGGTCGGCGGCGAACTGCTCGAGCAGATGCTCGCCCACGAGCCGGTCATCTGGGACAAGGTCGACGAGATTAAGGAGGTCGAGCACAAGTGCGACCACCTGACGCATCAGATTATCCAGCGGCTCAACTCGACCTTCGTGACCCCCATCGACCGTGAGGACATCCACGCGCTGGCCAAATCGCTCGATGACGTGATGGACGCGATCGACGCATCAGCTCGCTTCGTACGGCTCTACAAGATCAAGGCGGCCAGATACGGTGCCCGCGAGCTGGCGCGGATCATTTCACTCAGCGCCGAGCAGGTGCGGCTCGCAGTCGAGGCGCTCGAGAAGCGTGCGGGGGTGGCCGACCGAGCGGTCGAGATCAACCGGTTGGAGAACGAAGCGGACCGCATCCACGAAAGCGCGCTTCGGCGGCTGTTCGATGAGGAAACCGATCCGGTGCTGATTATCAAGTGGAAGGAAATCCTCGACGTGCTCGAGGAGGCCACCGATCGCTGCGAGGACGTCGCCAATCTCCTCGAGGGCGTCGTCGTCAAGAACGCCTAGCGGAGCGACCACCCTCGAATGGAGCTCTACATCATCGGCGCCATCATCCTGACGGCGCTCGTCTTCGACTACATCAACGGATTTCACGACGCGGCCAACTCGATTGCGACGGTGGTCTCGACCCGTGTGCTTTCGCCTGGGAAAGCCGTCATCTGGGCGGCTTTCTTCAATTTCATTGCGGCCTTCGGATTCGGCACTGCCGTCGCAAGAACGGTCGGCGCCGGCATGGTCGACCTCTCTGTGGTCACATTCGGGGTGATTTTCGCCGGTCTGATGGGTGCGATCGTATGGGATCTCATCACGTGGTACTGGGGGCTGCCGACGAGCTCGTCGCATGCGTTGTTTGGCGGGTACGCGGGAGCGGCCATGGCAAAGGCGGGGTTCGGCGCCGTCATCGTGTCGGGCTGGACGAAAACGCTGATCTTCATCGTGCTTGCCCCGCTGATTGGAATGGGCGTCGGTCTGCTCGTGATGAATTCCATCTATTTCTTCTTCGCCCAGACGCCGCCAAGCCGCGTCGACCGCTGGTTCCGCCGCCTTCAGCTCGCATCGGCCGCCGGATTCAGCCTGATGCACGGCGCAAACGATGCCCAAAAGACGATGGGCATCATTGCTGGAGCGCTGGTGACCGGCGGCTACCTGCAACTGCAGAACGGTGAGCTTCACATTCCGTTCTGGGTGGTCATCGCGGCGCATACAGCCATCGGATTGGGCACGTTATCAGGCGGCTGGCGCATCATCCACACGATGGGCTCGAAAATTACGAAACTTCGACCCGAAGGCGGATTTGCGGCCGAGACCGGCGCGGCTGTGGCGATCTATATCGCGACGATGCTCGGAATCGGTATCAGCACGACGCATACGATCACGGGGGCGATCGTCGGTGTCGGCGCGACACGTCGTTTGTCCGCCGTCCGATGGGGGGTTGCGCGGCAGATCGTGTGGGCCTGGGTGTTGACCATTCCCGCCGCCGGGGCGATTGGTGCGGGCACGTATTACCTCGTGCGAGCGGCACTGCCTTGATTCGGCATGACCCGGGAGCAGCGCCAGCGCGTTTCCCGGTAGGGTGCAACGTAAGTTGCGCCCTACGTTGAAGTTAGCCCGTAGTCCTGTCCCACCGTTCGCGAGTTAACGTCCTTTTTACGAGCCTGTCACAGCCGCATCACGGCGTCTCTCTAAGCTCAATTTTGAAAGCTCAGGCGGAATTCTTTTGAGAGGGGAGAGATTCCATGAAGCGTTACTTTAGGCTCGTGGCGGCCTTGGCTGCGCTGGCCGCATTGCTGATGCCAGCGTTCGTCGCCGCGCAGCAGACCGAGTCGCGGATTATGGGTCGTGTGCTCGATGATTCGAAAGCGGCGATGCCTGGCGTCACCGTGACCGTCACATCGAAGCAGACCGGTGCTGTCAGAAATACGGTTTCGGAAGGCGACGGGTCGTTCACCGTGACGAACCTCGGTCCCGGCACATACGACGTCGTCTTCGAATTGTCGGGATTTGCCAATCAGACGCGCGCAGTCGTCCTGGGTGTCGGACAGGTGGAGACCGTGGATGTCACCATGGGTGTGGCGTCGCTGCAGGAAGCCGTGACGGTGACCGCTGATTCCGCCGTGCTCGATATGTCGTCGGCGAAAATCGGCGTGAACGTCTCGCCAGAGGAAATCGAAACGCTGCCGGTGAACGGCCGCAACTTTGCGAACCTCATGACCCTGGCGACCGGTGCGACGAGCGACGGCAACGGCGGGTGGGCGAGCGTGCGGTTCAACGGAAAATCGAACCAGCAGAACTACCTCAATTACGACGGCGTCGACGGCACGTATGTCTGGGACGCGAGCCCCGGCTATCTGAATTCGACGGGCTCGCAGTTTCGCCTGCAGACGTCGATGGAATCGGTTGCCGAGTTCCGCGTGAACTCCGGCCTCGCGCCCGCGGAGAGCGGGCTCGGCGCGGGCGGCAATATCACCGTCGTCAGCAAGAGCGGCACGAATGCGTTTCACGGGTCGCTCTTCGAATACAAACGCGATGACGCGCTCGACGCGGCGAGCAAGTACGACGACAAGAAACAGGAGCTCGAGCTCGACCAGTTCGGCGGATCGTTCGGTGGCCCGATTGCCTCGAACCGGACGTTCTTCTTCGGCAGCTTCGAAGCCCTGCGCCAGAACACTGGCCTGAGCTTTACCGAAGCGGTGCCGAGCAGTGAAGCCCGTCGGCGGATTCTCGCCGGCGAGCCGATCGGCTCGGGAGCCGGCCAGAGCGCGTCGCGTACCCAAGCCGTGGCGCCGCTGCTGAATGGCTTCCCGACGGGCGATGTGGCGGTTGCGGGTAACCCGCTGCTCGCGCTGGCGACGCTCAACACGACGGCGAGACAGGAAGAGAACAGCATGTCGCTGCGCATGGATCACCGGCTCAGCGCGTCGCAGTCCTTCTACGTGCGGTACCTCTTCAGCGACGGGGATCTCGACACGCCAGACCGCACCGTGACGCCGCGTCGTGTCCGCGCCAAACAGCGTCCGCAGAACTTCGTGTTCAACTATCAGTCTCTGGCGGGCCGCAACGTTGTCAACGAGTTCAAGGTGGGCTACAACCGGCCGACGACGAGCGCGCAAGCGTTCGGCGGGGTCGCTGGGTACGATCCCGTCGGCGTCTCGCTGTCCGGAACGGTCACCTCGTCGTCGATTGACGCGCGCGGCACGACCGGCATCGCCCGCAGCGGCTTGCTGATTCGCGCGACGAGCGCATCTTCAACGACCGGGTCCATCTTCGAGCCGTATTCCTTGTCATTCGGCGATGCGCTGACCTGGACCAGGGGGGCGCACACCTTCAAGTTCGGCGGCGAGTACCGTCAACTGCAGTCCGATTTCCAGTTCCTGGGCAGCACGGAGATCACCTACAACAGCATCAACGATTTCATCGACAACAGGCCGAACGCCGTTGCCGTGGCGCTCGACTCGCCCGTGTTCAGCCCGCAGCAGCACTACTTGATCGGTTACATGCAGGATTCGTGGCGAGTGCACGATCGCCTTACCCTCGAGCTCGGTCTCCGGTACGACTTCTACTCGGTGGTCAAGGAAAAGAATGGCAACGCGAAGCCGTTCTTCATCGAAGAGAACAACTACGCGACCGATCCGGACAATTTCTACGATCCCGACAAGAACAACTTCGCGCCGCGCCTGTCGGCGGTCTATCGCATCGACGACCGCACCGTGTTCCGAACCGGCTTCGGGTTGTTCTACGGACCGGGCCAGTTCGAGGATCGCATCCAGCCCATCGAGAACGCCATCGAACGGCGCCGCGTCGGCGCAGCCGACGTGCCGAGCAACGGTCTGGCCTATCCGGTTCTCCCGTCCGTCTACCTGAATGCGCTGTCGATTCGCGGCTATACGCACCACCGGCCGGACGAGTACAACATGCAGTACGGCGCGAGCGTGTCGCGCGAGCTGCCGGGAGCAGTGAACCTGACGGTCGGCTACACGGGCAGCCGCGGCAAAGACATGTTCCTGCGCGGCGTGGCGAACACGCTCGACTTCAATACGCGCGCGCGGCAGCAGCCGACATTCGGACAGATTGATTACAAGACGTCCGGGTGCGTGGATGGTCTGGTGATCAACAACCAGCCGCTGACGGGATGCGGTCACGCCTCGTATGACGCGCTGCAGGTTGGCCTCTCGCGGCGGTTCCGTTCGGGGCTGACCGGCGGCATCAACTATCAGTACTCGAAGAACGAAGGCACGACGCAGGGTTCGAACGAGGCGGCGACCTCGCAGAACACGTTCGATTATGAGTCCGAGTACGGCACGAACCCTCAGGACATCCCGCACACGTTCAATGGCTCGCTGGTCTACCTCATCCCCGGGCAGGGCATGTGGCGGGGCGGATGGCGCGTGGGAGGCATTGTCAACGCGCGAAGCGGAGTCCCGATCAACGTCATCATCTCGCGCGCGGACAACGCGACCGTGAACGGCGCGACGGTCACGAACATTCCGGGCGGCAACAGCCGTGGCACGCAGCGTCCGGACGTGGTGCTTAACGTCGATCCGTATCTCAAGGACGGTGTGCGTTGGCTCAATCCGGCGGCGTTCACGACCCCAGCTCCGGGCACGTTCGGCAATCTGCCGCGCAACGCGCTGCGCGGCCCCGGATTCGCGCAGCTCGACCTGATGTTCAGCAAGGACTTCCAGTTTGCACAGTCGCAGGCGTTCCAGATTCGCGTGGAGCTCTTCAATCTGACGAACCATCTGAACTACGAGAATCCGGCCGCCTCGCTGCCGGGCTCAGGCGCGCCGGGAGTGCCCTTCACCGATGCGCAAGCGGGCACCTTTGGCTACATGCTTGGACCGCTGAACCGCACGGTCGGCCTCGGCACGGCCCGTCAGACGCAGGTTTCGCTGAGGTACACGTTCTAGGGTAGCTGGTAGCTGGTAGCCAGTAGCTGGTAGCCGGTAGTTGAAAGGCTGGGGTAAGGGGCTCAAGAAGGCTCCTTACCCCTTTTTACTTCTTACTTCCCACTTCCTACTTCCTACTTTCCATTCCCCCCTCAGTCCCCGCTTGCCTTGCGTGAGCTCTTCAGGAACGCATTCACTTTCTTCACGTACGCGCGAGTCTCGCGGTAGGGCGGAATCCCGTTATATCGATCGACCGCGCCGGGCCCTGCGTTGTAGCTCGCCACCGCCAGATTGACATTTCCCTTGTGAAGATCGAGCAGCCGACGCAAGTATCGCGCACCGCCGAAGATGTTCTGGCGCGGATCGAATGGGTCGAGCACGTTCAGTTCTTCCGCGACTTCTGGCATCAGCTGCATCAAGCCTTGCGCTCCCACCTGCGATACGGCGAATGGGTTGAATGCCGACTCGGCACGAATGATCGCGCGAATGAGATGGGGATCCAGCGCGTAACGCTCGGCTGCCTCGGCGATCGCATCGTTGTATGCAATCGTGGCCGGTAGCGGGCGAAACGCTTCGGTCGTCGAAACGAAGCCCTCAGGTGCTTTGATATGGGGTGGCGCTTTCGACGCAGCGGCCGGCATGGTCATGGCGAACATGCCGAAGAGAATGCCGCGAAGCGTTCGATTGCGCCGGTTTGCCATGCGTCGATCGGCAAACCCGCGTTCTGATATCCGTCGCTCGTTTCCGTTGCGGCGGTCATTGCGTCGAAGACCCAGAACGTCTCTCACTCGGTTTGAGAGAGCAAGATGTCTACCAGCTTTCGGCACCTGAATGCTGCACTGCAGCGCGTACGGTGTCGCGCACTCGGACACGCGTCGTCTATTGGCTTTCCCACGCGACAACATCACCGACGGCGATTGACCCGCCTTCGAGCACTTCCGCAAATGCGCCGCCGCCCCACCGGTGTCTCATGGCTTCCTGCAGGCCCGTCGCCGCCTCTTCCATTTGCTCGCACGGTCTCGTCTCGCCGCCGATGCGCAGCCGGCAGGATCCGATGCGCAGCACCCGGCCCCGGGTATTTTCGAGATCGACCCCGGAGACGACGAGGTTAGCGCGACGTGCATCGGGCCCCAGCGACGAGCCGATCTGCGCCATCAGCTCGGCCCATCGCTCTGCCGACACCAAGGTCACCTGTCGCCGCCCCCCTCGATCGCTGTTGCCGGCCAGGCCCCGTCCGGGCTCCAACTCGCCGC
Organism: Vicinamibacterales bacterium; assembly: GCA_963761975.1. Lineage (GTDB taxonomy): Bacteria > Acidobacteriota > Vicinamibacteria > Vicinamibacterales > JAMQPK01 > JAMQPK01. The sequence continues at coordinate 881,481 of CAVXIR010000004.1, read as the reverse complement.
CAGTCCGTGAGTCCATGGGCCCGCCGTGCGCGCGCTTGACGTAAATGGCCGCCAGCACCCGTTTGACGTAAATGGCGGCCAGCCGGCCGCTCATCGAGACTCCATGGTTCGACTATCATTTGGTCAGGAATGGGTCGCTGACGCTCGCTCAGTGCAACAGGCCGCTGTGGTAATCGAGGACTGAACGCTGGACGAGAAATTCGAACTTGGCGCTGGCGTTCGCGATTTCAGCATCAGTGACGCTCAGAAGGGTCTGGTTGAGCTCGACGATCGAACTAAGACCGAGCCGGTAGCGCTCCTGTGCGAGATCCAGCGCTTCCGGGCGCGAAGCAGTAGTTCCGCGGTCAAGCCGATCCGTCGAAAGGTCGTGTCTGCGTTGAGCCTGGCCACTCGCACATCCCGGGTGACGCGATTTGCCGCGTCGACCAGCTGCTGGTCCAACGCCTGCGCCTTGAAGTTCGCTTCGGCGACACGGGCCCTGAATAGATGGCCGTCGAAGATCGGGATGTTGATGTTGAGACCGGTCGCATTGTAACGCTTTCGGACGATGTCTCCAGCTGGAATCCAGCCCGGCGCTCCAGATCGCCGTAACAGTCGGCTTGTCGAGCGATTTTTCGGCCCGGAGGAGCTCGATCTGCCCGGCGGCCCGTTCGAATTCCAGCGCACGCAGTTCAGGTCTCATGCGAAGACCTCCATTCAGGACCTCGGTCTCGGCCGGGATTGGCACCGCCGGTAGGGGACGTCCGCAAGCTCGAAAACGTCGCTCGTCGTCGCTGCCGATGGCAGCCGACGAGCCTCTGCCGATGACTCACGCAGATCGTTTCTTCGACTTCACGCGCACGAGATCCAGCTCGACAAGTCGTAACTGGCGATGCTGGCGTCGAGACCTGACTTGATCCCGCTTTTTCCACAGCCATTCGTCTGTTAAAAAGTTTACATTTGAGACGGCCTGCTCGGATTGCATGGCGTGCGCACTCATGTTTGAAATCCGGTCGGTTAACGGATGTTTTGCCATTCTCACCGCGGTTGGATGCTACTGGCGGTGCTCGCAGCGAGTCCCTTTCGACGGTCCGGGCCGGGGAAAGCATTGCTGACGGCGAAACCGGCTGCCGCTCTGTTGAGACCGTGCAATTGCTCAGCGATCCTGCGGCGAGGGCCGTCTCAGGCCTGCGCGCCGGCTACGCTCAACGCTCCGTCCACGTGCGGATAGCGTTCCGCCAGAGTTGATCGGTCGTCTGTGCGGCCGCGCGCGCGGTGAGATCGGCGGCCGCGGATTTGGCGGTAGCGTTGAGCGGCGGCCTCCCGCGCCTCGTTCAGGGTCAACTTGAGAACGGTCTGGGCGTCGGCCCGGCTGCTGACCAACAGCGCAGCAAAGAGGACGAGTGAGGCTCGGGATAGTGCTCACGATGTCAGCGCCACGCTTTCAGGACCGCTCTCAGGCCCCTTACGCCCGTAAACCAGCACGTAGGCTGCAGGCACGATGATGATCGTCAGAATCACCGACGCTCTCAAGCCGCCAATGACGGCTCGTGCAAGGGCTCCATACGCCTCTGTACCAGTGCCGAGCTGGAATGCCATCGGCGCCAGGCCGAGAATCGTCGCCAGTGATGTCATGAGGATCGGGCGCAGCCGGACACGGGATGCGGTTGCGACAGCCTCGCGCACCGATGCTCCGCCGTCGATCAACCGGCGCGTGAAATCAACGATCAGAATGCTGTTTGAAGATGCGATGCCAATCAGCATCACGAATCCCATCAGCGACTGCACATTCAGCGTCGTGCCCGTCGCCCATAACATCAGCAGCGCGCCGATCGCGCCCATTGGAACCGCCAGCAGAATGAGCAACGGATCGATGAACGATCTGCACTGGGCAACAAGGATCAGATAGACCAGCAGCGACGAGAGCAGAAGACCGATGCCGAAGCTGCGAAAGGACGACCGCATGACCCCCAGCGTCCCTCGAAGATCGACCTGCACGCCATCAGGCAATTGGGCTTGCGCGATGATTCGCTCGATCTGCTCGGCCACACGGCCCAGGTCCTCATTAACCGTGTTCACATAGATGTCGACGACACGGCGAATCTGATAGTGGTTGATCTCGGTTGGACCCTGGCTGCGCGCCACTGTGCTGACGGCATCGAGTCTTGCGAGCTTCTCGCTCTCTCTCCCGCGTAATGGAATGCCGTTGAGATCGTTCAGCGTTTCGACCCGACCCTCAGGGTACTCGGACCGTGAGGAGGTAGTCGTTATTCGTCGCTGGGGTCGACCCAGAAGGTCGGCGCAATCGTCTCGTTGAGGAGATGAGCGACGTGACGACGTTGCTGAGGACTTCTCGAACCGTGAGCCCCAGCTCGCTTGACGGCCGCTATGCACGTCAAGGCAGAGCTCCGGCGCGTCCAGATCTGGGGAATGAAAACGTCACTCATCGAGTTGCGAAGCTCGTGGGCAATCTCAGTGGCCACGCGGTAGTTGTTGGCGAGGTTCGAATCCGCTCACCTGCACGTCGATTGGCGCCGGCAATCCCAGATTCGACGACAGCGTCGACCATTCCACCCGATTAGAAGTAGGCCGTTCAGCTGCGGAAGCTCGTCTCCGAGGCGCTCGCGCACGCGGTTCATGTATTCGAGGCCGCCCGTTGTGGCGCCCTCCTTCAGGCTCTACTTCGAACAAAGCGGTATGTGGGCCGAATTGCTCGTGTAGATCGCCGAGATATCCTGCGTGATGCCGACATTCGAGACGACCGTGCCGAGGTCTTCAATCGCCACCACCTGCCGGATGAGGTCCTCGACTTTCTTTTTTCACCTTCTTCCTCGGTTCGCCTCCAGCCGTGTGCCGGAAGGCGCCTTGAGATTGATCACGAACTGCCCTGCGTCTGTACGCGTGAAAAAGGCGACGCCGAGTCGCGGGTAGAGAAACAAGCTCAGCAGGAACATCAACGAAGGGGTTACCGCCGACCGACAACCTCGGCCAGCCCGTGCCTAGCCGTCCAGCATACTTCGAAGCGATGGTTGAACCAGTTTGAACCCCCGCGCGGCCGGGCGCGTCTCGATGGCCCGTCCGCGTTCGCTGCGATCTTCGTCGGCCGCCGATTCAGCTTCCGCGCAAACCAGCGGGACGACTGTCAGTGCGACGAAGTACGAGCGCGAACAGCGAGATGACGACCGCCAGCGCGAGCGCGCTGAACAGAAACTTGCTCACGCCGTAGAGGAACGTGACCGGGAAGAACACGACGGCCGTGGTCAGCGTGGCTGCCAGCGCCCGGCAGCGCCACTTCGCGGCCGCCCCTCTCGGCCGCCACGGCGGCGGTTCGCCCATCTCGAGATGCCGGTAGATGTTCTCGAGCACGACACCACCGAGTTGTCGATCAGGCGCGAAAACGCCAGCGCCAGCCCGCCCAGCACCATGGTGTTGATGGTGAGCCGCCGCCGAGGTAGAGCACGATGAACGCCGCCAGCGCCGAGAGCGGAATCGAGAAGAACGTACTGCCACCGTCGCGCGGAAGCTGCCGAGGAAGACCAGGATCATCAGCGAGGTGAGAAAGATGCCCAATGCCCCTTCGTGCAGCAGCGTCTCGATCGCGTTTGACGAACAGCGACTGATCGAACACCACCTCGCGTTTGCAGGCTGCTCGGGACGTCGAGCAGTCTGCCGACAGCGCCTGCTTGATCGCCGTCCACCACGGCGATCGTGTTCGTGTCGCCGCCCTGCTTGAGCACCGGCAGGTAGACCGACCGCTGGCCGTCCACCCGCACGATGTTGGTCTGAATCTGCGCGGCGTCGCTTGGCGTTGCCGATGTCGCCGACGCGCACCGTGTGCCTGCGCCGACCGTCTTCACCGGCAGCTCGTTGATGTCGTCAATGCCGCTGAACTGGCTGTTGGTGTAGATGTTGTAGTCGAGCGGGCCGATCTGGACGTCGCCGGCGGGCAGAATCAGGTTGGCATCGTTGACGGTGCGCACGACGTCCATGGGCTCAGCTGGTGCGCCTCCAGCTTGAGCGGATCGACGTAGACCATGATCTGCCGGTACCTTGCCGCCAAACGGCGGCGGCACCGCGGCGCCGGCACGCCGCGCCATCTGGTTGCGGACTGGAGAATTGCGCCAGTTCGCGCAGGACGGTCTCGGTCAGGCCTTCGCCTTTCACGCGTCACCAGGCAGACCGGCAGGCTCGACGCGTCGAACTTCAGCACGACTCGGCGGCAGCGTGCCCGGCGGGCAGACGGCGCAATCTGGCCATCGCCAGATTGGAGAGTGCGCATGAGCGACGCATCCGGATTCGTGCCGGGCTGGAAATAGACCTTGATGACGCTCACACCCGGCAGCGACGCGATTCGATGTGGTCGATGCCGCTGCGCCAGGGTGAAGAAGCGCTCGAACCGGCTGGTGATGTCGGTCTCGATCTGTTCGGGCGGCATGCCGGAGTAGAACGTCGCGACCACGACCACCGGGATGTTCATCGGCGGGAAACATATCCACCGGCATGCGCACCAGGCTGGTCACGCCGACCACCGCGATGAGCAGGCAGACAACGACGATGAAGTACGGGTTGCGGATCGCGAATCCAGCCATCAGCGCTCCTTGCGCGCGCCGATTGCAGGCGCCTCCTTGGGTGTGGCCCGCTGTCCCGGCTTGAGCTGGCTGCGACTGCCGAAGTACAACGAGATCGTTGTCCGAAAGACCGGCCAGATCTGCACGCGGGTAGGAGTTTCGATCCCGACAACGACATCACGCACTTCGAGACGGCTCTGCGCGTTGACGATCATCACCGACGCTCCGTTCTCGGTGCGCGCGACCGCCTGCACCGGGACGCTGAGCGCCGATCATGATGAGCGAGCACGATTTCGGCCGCACCGTGCATGCCCGGCTCGAGGCTCGAGTCCGGATTCGCCACATCCACTTCGGCGTCCATCGTCCGCGTCGCCGAATCAATCTTTCCTGACATGCGCGCGATGCGGCCATCGAAGGGTTTTCCGATCGCAGCCACTGTGACGTGTCCAACTTACCCGACAGTGACGGCAGGGACAACGGATTCGGGGACGGGTAGAATCAGGCGTAGGCGATCGACTTGAGACAGCTGGACGATCGCCTGCCCCTGCGATCCCCCCTGAATCAAGCTGCCTTTATCGGCGTATCGCCTGGTGATCAGTCCCGAGATCGGGGCTGTAATAACCGTGTAGTCCGTCATCGTTCGCGCCCTCGCCTCGTTGGCAGCCTGGATCCGCACCTGCTCACTCGCCACCGACAGACTGGCCCTGGTTGACCCGAGTTCGGCATCGGCCACACGAACTTTTGCAAGCGCATCATCCACTTCTTGCTGAGCGATCAGTCTCGGATTTGATTTGATGACGGAGGCTAACCTCAGTAGGTCAAGCGAGCCGCTTCCAGCGCCGACGGCGCTCAGTCGACTTCGCTTCGACCGCGCAAGACTTCCTGTTCACTGCGCCTGCTGGTAGCGGTTGCCTGCTCCAGTTCGCTCGATGATTCGGTCACCGCTGGTGCTCAGCGACCAATCTGTCCTTGCCGGACTTTGTCACCAACGTCGGCCCGATTTGATCAAGGTAAACCAGACACGCGCGCGCGCATGTCAATTTCCTGATATGCGCGGAGCTCTCCCGCGATGTCCAGTCTTTCAGACACGGCTTCCCGGGCGGTTTTGACAACCTGAACGGTGACCGGACTGTCCTCCGCAGGTTGATTCGCCGCGGTTCCATCTCCGCACGATGCGAGGAGTACAGGCAACTCCAGCGAGCAAGAGGCTGCGCCCGATGTTGAGCTGTTTCTGGCTCATGAACCCCCTCGACATGCGTCTTCGCGTACGGGCAACCGTGTGGCCTGCGCAACGGCCGACTGATAGAGGTCCACATGCTAGCAACGGCAGCACTCAGTGAAGATTACCCATTCGGCTAATCGGGCTGTCAGGTGATCGCCCTAGAATCTGGATTTAAAATCTTAGAATTTAATTTCAAATCCTTCGGTAGCGCAGGGCTTTAGCCCTGCCTCTGCGTATCCCGCCACATTTCTTTCAACTGCTCCATGCTGAAAACATCCGAGCCGCTGAACGGATAGTCGTAGAAATTCTGAACGAGACCCTTTCTAACCGGATTCTCGAGCACATACCGCACCGCACGCCACGTGTCTTCTTCGTCACGAAGCACATGATCGAAGTAGCTTGGTTGCCACAGAAGTGCCCCAGTCTTTTGCTTATGCGTATAACCCGAGCGTTGTTTCCACTTCGCGACGAACTTTTTCAAGTCAGCACTTTCCGTGGTGGCGGTTGCTATAACGTGCACATGATCAGGCATGAAGCAGTACCCCAAATAATGCGAAGTCGTTCTCCGGGCCAGATTGCCGAATTGTCATCAGGACTGCCGCTACCCGGTCTCCATCAAGGAAGATTTCGCGGCGATCTTTCGTGCAAATCGTCAGGGCATAGCGATGAAGGCCGGTGTAAGGGAACCCGTGGATACGAGGGCGTTTCTGAAGCATCGCATCGCGTACCGCAATGCCTGTGCCGACGGCACGATAAAAACACCAGAGGCAGGGCTAAAGCCCTGCGCTACCGATGGTGCTGCACAGGCGACGGCAGGGCTGAAGCCCTGCGCTACCGTTAGGACTGCCCAATCTGCCAATCTTCCAATCTACGAATCTGCGAATGCTTCATTGCAGCCGTATCTGTTGCCCGAACGTGCCCCAGCCGCGCGTCAGGTAGTCGCCCAGCGTGAGGCCCAGAAGAATGACCATCCAGTAGAGGCCGGCAATCACGGTCAGCTTGATGAGGCGTGTGCTGTACTTCACGTGCATGAAATAGAGCACCACGATCATCGCCTTGAAGCAGGCAATGACGAGTGCGACCACGGCGTTGATGGGGCCGAGATCGATGTAGGCCACTGCGACCGTGATGCCTGTCAGCACCATCAGCGTGGCGAAGATGATGTAGTAGACCCTCACCGGCACGACGTGCAGTGACGAGTGTGCGCGCTCTGCCATTCAGTGACCTGTCGCATGCCGCCCAATCAGATAGAGCAGCGGGAAGAGGAAAATCCAGACGATGTCGACGAAATGCCAGTAGAGACCCACGATTTCAACCGGTGAGTAGTACCCGTCGCCGATGACACCCCTGTAGGCCCAGACGAGCATCCAGATCATCAGTCCCATGCCGACGATCATGTGAGCTGCGTGCAGCCCCGTCATCACGAAATAGAGCGAAAAAAATATCTGCGCCGGTCTGAAGAACTGCGGCTCAGCGGCATACGCGAAATGTGGCCCCGGGATCAGGTGCTCGTGAAACTTGTGCGAGTACTCGATTCCCTTGATCCCCAAAAACACACCGCCAAGAATCATCGTCAGCACGATGAAGGTCATGACGCCTTTGCGCGAATTCAGCTGCGCGGCGTGAACGGCCATCGCCATCGTCAGGCTGCTGCCGATGAGGACCGCTGTGTTCACCGTGCCGAGCGGAATGTCGAGATGGTGGCTCGCCGACGCGAACGCCTGCGGATACCACGAGCGATAGATCGTGTAAACGAGGAACAACCCGCCGAAGAACAGGATTTCGGTCAGCAGGAACACCCACATGCCGAACGATGCCGCTTCCTGCTGCTGCTCGAGGTCGTCGAAATGATGCGCGAGCGCCGGGTGTGCCACGGTGTCGTTACGCAACGTGTTTCACCACTGGTGATGGATAGTTGTACGGACTCTCGGTGACCGTCGGCGTGACGGGGAAATTTTCCGTTGGCGGCGGCGATGTCGTCTCCCATTCCAGCCCGGAGGCGCCCCAGGGGTTCGCGCCCGCCGGCTTTCCGTAGCGCAACGACCACGCGAGGTAGAACATCGGCAGGAGATATCCGACCCCCAGGATCGACGCCCCCGCAGACGACAGCACGTTCAGCACCTGAAACTCAGGTGGATACGCGTGATACCGGCGTGGCATGCCGAGATAGCCCAGGATGAACTGTGGAAAGAACGTCAGGTTGAAGCCGGTGAAGATGATCCCGGCCGAGAGTGTCGACAACCCCTCGGGATAGAGACGGCCGCTGATCTTCGGCCACCAGTAATGGATTCCGCCAAGATACCCCATGATCGTGCCGCCGACCATGATGTAGTGGAAATGCGCGATGATGAAGTAGGTGTCGGTGACGTGCACGTCCACACCGATTGCGGCGAGAAAGAGACCAGTTAAACCGCCGATCGTGAACAACCCGATGAATCCGATCGCATACAGCATCGGCGTCTGCCACGAGACCGATCCTTTGTACATCGTCGCGGTCCAGTTGAACACTTTGATCGCCGACGGAATGGCGACAAGGAAGCTGAGCAGGGAAAAGACCAGCGACGCGTACACCGATTGGCCGGCCACGAACATATGGTGACCCCACACCAGGAACCCAAGCACGGCGATGCCGAGGCTCGAGAACGCGACGAAGCTGTAGCCGAAGACAGGCTTGCGACAGAACGCCGCGACGAGCTCGCTGATCACTCCCATCGCCGGCAGAATCATGATGTACACCGCCGGGTGCGAGTAGAACCAGAACAGGTGCTGAAACAGCACGGGATCGCCGCCGAGCGCCGGGTCGAAGAATCCAAACCGGAACAGCCGTTCGATGGCAACGAGCAGCGAGGTGATGGCGATGATCGGTGTCCCGAGGATGTTGATGACGCTGGTGGCGTAGATCGACCACAGAAACAGCGGCATCTTGAACCACGTCATCCCCGGCGCGCGCATGCGATGAATCGTGACGATGAAGTTCAAGCCCGTCAGAATCGACGAGAATCCGGTGACGAAGATAGCCAGCGCGGCAGGTACGACTCTCGTCGTCGAAAATCTTGTGCTGAAGGGCGCGTACATCGTCCATCCTGTGTCGAGGCCGCCGGTGAGCAGCACGTACACACCCATCAGGCCACCCGCCATGTAGATGTACCAGCTCAGCAGATTCAGTTTCGGAAAGGCGAGATCTTTGGCGCCGATCATCAACGGCACCAGAAAATTTCCGAGGATGGCCGGAATGGCCGGGATGAGGAAGAAGAAGACCATGACGACGCCGTGCATGGTGAACAACTGGTTGTAGGTATCGTCGCTCACGAGATCGCCCGGTGGCGTCGCGAGGTCGAGCCTGATGAGTACCGCAAACGCGCCGCCGACGAAGAAAAAGAACGTGACCGCCACGAGGTAGAGCAGCGCGATGCGCTTATGGTCGCGCGTGAGCAGCCACGAGGTGATGCCGTAGCCGTCGTTGAGATAGTGATGAGCGGGAAAGTCTGCTGCCATTATCGTTGTCTGTTCACTGGTTCGAGTTGGGGCCGCGACGCGAGCGATTTCACGTACTCGATGAGTGCAAGCAGTTGCTCTTCGGTTACCAGCCCCTGAAAGGCCGGCATCACGGGCTGGAATCCGGCCGTCACTTTGGCGGCCGGCTGCATGATGGATTCGCGGACGTAATTTTCGTCGGCCGTGACGATCGTGCCGTCCTGCAGTTGAACAGGGTGACCGAACACGCCTTCGAGCACCGGCCCGCGACCGCGGGAGTCCGGCCGGTGGCAGGTGTTGCACGCGAGGTCGGCAAACAGCTTTTCACCTGTCGATGCCAGTGACCCCTCGGCGGCACCGCCGCTCAACCAGGTCTGGTATGCCGCCGGCTCCAGCACGGCAACCCGTCCAATCATGGCGGAGTGCTGCGTGCCGCAGTACTCCGCGCAGAAAATCTGATAGGTGCCCGGAGTGGTCGGCTCGAACCAGATCTGGACGAAGCGCCCGGGAATGACGTCGGCTTTGACGCGCATCGCCGGAATGGAGAAATTGTGGATGACGTCTTCCGACGTCATGATGAGCCTGACAGGTCGACCAACCGGCACGTGCAGCTCGTTGATTTCCCGCTGGCCGGTCACATGCTGCACCTTCCACATCCACTGCTTGCCGACGACATAGATGTTGAGCGTCTCGGCAGGAGGATTCGCCATCGCGAAGTACACCTTGGCGCCCCAGAAAAAAATCACCATCGTGATCAGAAACGGAATGACCGTCCATCCCACTTCGAGCAGCAGGCCGCCATGCACCTCGGCGCCGACTTCGTCGGCATGGCGGCGACGAAACACGATGGCAAAGGCGACGATGAGCGTCGCGATGAGCACGGCGAAAAAACCAGACAGACCGACGAGGAAAAAGTACAGGGCATCGACTTCGCCGGCGAGGGTCGAGGCACGCTCAGGGAACAACGGAATGTCGAACATGTCTGCCTTAGCGCGCCTGCCTGCGCTCGCGCCTCGTCCAGACAAAAATCAGCGTACCGAGCGACAGGGCGGTGGCCGCACCAGCGATCTGCACAATCCGCATGATCGCCAGGCTGTAGCGTCCTGTCGCGATGTCGTAGTGGTAGCAATAGAGCAGCGCCCTCTGCAGCGGCGAACCGATTTTATCGTTCGCCGCGTCGAGTAGCGCCAGACGAAGATCGCGCGGGCCGTAGTCGATGCCGAAGAGGTAACGCGACAGCTTGCCTTCCGGTGTCGCGATAATGATGCCGGCGGGGTGTGCGTATTGCTGGGTCGATTCGTCCCACACATAACGGAACCCGGCGGCTTTCGTGAGACGCTGGATGTTGGCTTCGGTGCCCGTCAGGTAATGCCAGCCTTGCCCAATCGATGGCTTGCCCGAGCGCTCCACATAGTGCGCCTTTTTCGCGAGCGCCAGGGCCGGGGTTTCCCGCGGATCGATGCTGACGCTGACGACTTCGAAGTCTTCGCCGGGGTTCTCAGACAACACACCAAGCGTGCTGGCCAAACTGCTCAGACTCTGGAGGCAAAGCATGGGGCAGCCGTAATACACAAACGCGAGCACGACGGGGCGCGCGCCAAAGTAATCGCCAATCCGTACCGCACCGCCGTTCTCGTTGGTGAATGGCACGTCGAGTGGCAGCAGTTGATCGAGGTTCTGATCGAACCCGACTTCCCGTATGGCCGCTGGCAGCTCTGCCGCGGGCACACCGGCCGGTGTAGGAAGCGGCTGCGCATCAGCAACCGATGTAAGGAGTAGGGCGTACGCAAGTAGTGCGCAACTCAGGGGTTTCATTTCTGCGCCTCTCTTGCCGGTAGTCCGCGCTCGACAACGATTCGCATCGCTTCTTCGATGGGAATGCGGGCGATGCCGGTTGCCTTGTTCACCCAGCCATATTCCTTGAGGAGGGTTTCCTGTTTCGCGCGCAGTTCGATCAAATCCTGCTGCGGGTTGCTCTGCAGTCTCGGCTCCGGGGGAAGGCGGTCTTGCTGGCCGGCGGCCATCGGATACACCTGTGTCTGCGCGCGTTGGTACTGGCGCTGGTACACACCGAAGAGCCACCACAAGAACACATGCGCGATCGCGGCCACGACGAGAAGCGCGGCGCCGTACCGCAGAATCGCTCCGACGTTGACGTCGCTCGTTTCGTGAACGACCTCCGGGTTGTCGTGATCGCGGTCATGCAGTTCTGACATGTTTCAGCGCCTCCCGTAACTCGGGATCGTGCAACGGCAGCAGGGCGCGGCCGCGCAGCTGATAGACGAAATAGGCCAACCAGATGAGAGCGAGCGAAATCGGCAGCGCCAGATCGAGCCAGTGAACGTGAGGCTCGCCGCCGTGCGCGAACGCCGGGGCGCTGAGCCAGTACACGTCGACGAACCGCATGACGAGGATGAGAGCCGCCACTTTCGACACCATCGCGGCGTTGCGCTTAATCGCACGATGGAGCAGCACGAGAAAGGGCACCGCAAAGTGGAAGAGCACCAGCATGACGGCGATGTACTGCCAGCCGTGCCCCGTGCGGTGCAGGTACCATTCGGTCTCTTCGGGAATGTTGGCGGCCCAGATGATCAGGTACTGCGAGAACGCGAAATACGTCCACAGCATCGTGAAACCCATCATCAGGTTGCCGAGATCGTGAAAGTGGTTCGGCGTGATCAGCTCGTTGAATGGCGACCGGCGCACGAGCCACGCGAGTACGACGATGGAGAAGGCTATCGCCGAAAGTGCCTGGCCGCCCATGATGAGCACGCCGTACATCGTCGAGAACCAGTGCGGCTCGAGCGACATGAGCCAGTCGAACGCCGCAAAGGTAATCGTCAGGCCGTAGGCCAGCAGGCCGCCGGCGCTGATCAGCTGCATCCTCCGCGCCAGGGTCGGGTCCGCCTTGGCATCCTGGTCGACCGACCATTTGTTGAGAAAGAACGCGATCGCATTCCAGATGACGAAATAGATTGCCGCCCGCGCCAGGAAAAATGGAACGTTCAGATACGGCCGCTTCCACTGCAGGACCGGATCGGCGGCGACGTGTGCGGCGTCGGACCATGAGTAAAGCGAGTGCAGCCCGAATGCGATCGGCATGAAGAGAATCGTGAGGAGCGGGAGCGTGCGGCTCGCCGCACCGAGAATGCGGCGAATGACAACGCCCCAGGCTCCGCCCGACACCTGGTGCACCATCGCGAGCGCGAGCGAGCCGAGCGCCACCGACAACATCCACATGTACGCGGGCAGGAACGAGCGCACGAACTGCGTCGGGTCCATCACGAGCCCGATCGTGCACACGGCCGTCCCGATGCCGCCAGCCATCGTCAGCTTCGACTGCAGGCTTTTCAGCTCGGGAACGAGCTCGTCGCCGATTTCGCGCAGGTGAACGTTCATCGCAATTGTGCCTGAGCCTGGGGCGACAGGTCGCTGGCCGCCGCGTACTGACTCAACTGCAGTGCGCGCAGATAAGCCGCGATGGCCCAGCGATCGCGCACAGGAATCTGCGCGGCGTAGTCGGGCATCGCGCCAAAGCCGTTTGTCATGACGTCGAACATATGGCCCGGCGGCACCTGTCGCAGCCGCTCGACGTGGAATGACGTGGGCCGGCGGTAGCCGCGCTGCACGACCATGCCGTCGCCATCACCTGCGAGTCCATGACAGGGCGAACAGAAGATGTTGTACCGCTCGCGCCCGCGCTGCATCACCGTCGCGTCAATGGTGAAAGGAAACATCGTCGCGGGTTGTCCCGCGACGCGACCTGAGTAGAGCAGTTCGTCGTCGTTCAGGTGTCCTTGCGCAATCGTCCCTTCCACGGGCGGACGCGCCGAGCGCCTGTCAGCAAAGAAATCGGACGCCTTGTAGGCGGTGTACTTCGGCTGGTCGTGCATGTCCTGCCGGCAGCCGGCACCCGTGATCACAAGGGCCAGCGTGGCAGCCCCAATCCCTAATCCCCAATCCCTAATCCCCAGAGCGTCAGTTCTCAACGGTCGTCACCTCCCGGGCGCCGAGCGACTCGAGAAATGTCCGCGTGGTGTCGATGTTGAATTTCGGATCCGTTGCTTCGATACAGAGGAAAAACCGATTGCGGCTTGCAAGCGCAAAGCGGGGCACGTTGAACACCGGGTGAAAGGGCTGCGGCAGCCCGTTGAGCGCCAACATGCCGAGCACCGCGGTGAGTGCGGCGGCAAGAATTGTCGTCTCGAACGTCACGGGAATCATCGTCGGCCAGCTGTGCAGCGGACGCCCGCCCACGTTCAGCGGGTAGGCGAACATGGAGACCCAGTACTGCAGACCGTATCCCCCGAGACCTCCGAGAATCCCGCCGATCATCACCAGCTTGGGGAGCCGCTCGTCGTGCATGTGGAGTGCGTCGTGCAGCTCTTCGATGGGCACCGGCGAATACGCGTCCATCTTGCGGTAGCCCGCGTGATGGGCTTTGCGCGCCGCCTCGACGAGTTCGTGCGAATGTTCGAACTCGGCCATGAGCCCGTAGATCGTCGGGCGGCCAGACGGCTTCATCGTGCGTGCTCCCCGCTCGGCTTCGCATCGGGCACGAGCGTGCGCATTTCGAAGATGGAAATCATCGGCAGGAAGCGCAGGAACAGGAACAACAGCGCGAGGAAGAGGCCGATGGTGCCGACGTACAGTCCCCAGTCCCACACCGTCGGCTCATATCTGCCCCAGGACGACGGCAGGAAATCGCGGTGCAGCGACGTGACGACAATAACGAAGCGCTCGAGCCACATGCCCACATTGACGATGAGCGAGATGATGAAGAGGAACAATACGTTCGTGCGAATCTTCTTGATCCACAGCAGCTGCGGGACAACGCCGTTGCACAGGATGAGCGCCCAGTAGAACGGCCCGTACGGACCGGTCATACGATTTCTCATCATGTAGGTTTCGTACGTATTCGCGCTGTACCAGGCCATGAACGCCTCGATCATGTAACCGTAGGCGACGATGAGCCCCGTCACCAGCAGGATCTTCGCCATGTTGTTCAGATGGCGCTCGGTGATGAAATCCTCGAGTCCATAGATTCTGCGAATGGGAATGGCAAGCGTCAGCACCATCGCGAAGCCCGAGTAGATCGCGCCGGCGACGAAATACGGCGGAAAAATCGTGGCGTGCCATCCCGGAATGACCGAGACAGCGAAGTCGAAGCTCACGATGGTGTGGACCGAGACGACCAGCGGCGTCGCGAGGCCCGCGAGGAGCAGATACGCGGTTTCGTACCGATGCCAGTGATGCGCCGACCCACGCCAACCCATGGCCAGCGCGCCGTAAATCACCTGGCCGACTTTCGAATTAGAACGGTCGCGCAGCGTCGCAAGATCGGGAATGAGGCCGACGAACCAGAACAGCGCCGACACTGTCGCGTAGGTGGAAACGGCGAACACGTCCCAGATGAGCGGACTGCGGAACTGTGGCCACACGTTCATCGTGTTGGGATACGGGAACAGCCAGTAGATGGCGAGCCAGGGACGCCCCGTGTGCAGAATCGGGAACAGCGCCGCGCACGCCACCGCGAACAGCGTCATCGCTTCGGCGAACCGGTTGATGGACGTGCGCCAGGATTGTTTGAACAGCAGAAGAATGGCTGAGATGAGTGTTCCTGCGTGACCAATGCCGATCCACCAGACGAAGTTGATGATCGCGAAGCCCCACCCCACTGGTGCGTTGACGCCCCAGATGCCCGTGCCCACCGCAATGAGGTAGGTGATTGAGATCATCAGGACGTTGACGAGCAGGAAGGCGATGCCGAATCCGAACCACCAGCCGAGGCCAGTCTTGCGAGTCAGAACGATCGCGCTGATCTTGTCGGTAACGGTCGAGAAGCTGTGACCCGGGGCGATGACCGGCACGGGCGGGCGAGCTCCGCCGTCAACCGAGGCAGGTGCTTCGTCCGGATTGCGAATGTCGGGGATCTGGGCCATCTACTAATCCCCGCTTCGTGAAGGGCTCGGCGTCGGCGCCGTCAGTGCCGGATTCGATTCCGTGATTGCCGCGAGATAGGTGGTTCTCGGCCTCGTGTTCAGCTCGTGCAGCAGGGCGTAATCGCGCGCTTCGGCCTTGAGCTTCGAGACGCGGCTGTTCGGATCGTTCAGGTCGCCGAACACGATCGCTTCGGTCGGACACACCGATTGACACGCAGAAGTGACCTCGCCATCCTGAATCCGGCGGCCTTCCTTTTCTGCGGCGATGCGGGCGGCGCTGATACGCTGCACGCAGTAGGTGCACTTCTCCATGACGCCGCGGCTGCGCACCGTCACGTCGGGGTTTCGGCCGAGCTTCAGACTCGGCGTTTCCCAGTCCTGATATTGCAGAAAATTGAAGCGGCGAACCTTGTACGGGCAGTTGTTCGAGCAGTAGCGCGTGCCCACGCAGCGGTTGTAAACCATGTCGTTCAGGCCTTCGCTGCTGTGCACGGTGGCGCCGACCGGGCACACGGGCTCGCACGGTGCCGTCTCGCAGTGCATACACGGCACCGGCTGGAAATATGTTTTGGGGCTTTCGACGTCGCCCTGGTGATACGTGTCCACCCGCAGCCAATGCATCTCGCGGCCCCGCATGACTTCGACCTTGCCGATGACGGGAATATTGTTTTCGGCCTGGCACGCCACGACGCACGCGTTACAACCGTTGCACGCGTTGATATCGATCGACATGCCCCACTTGTAGCCGCCCGCGTTCGCCTGCTCGGCGGTGAGGACGGGCCACAGCGTGGGCATCTCGTTTTGATCCTTCTTGAGTGCGGCGAGCTCGGCTCGCGGCACGGCGCGGATCAGATCGCGGCCCTCCACCAGATGGTGATACTGCACGCAGGCGAGCGGGAAGGTGTCGCCCGTCAACGAAATCTCAGCGCCCGTCGCGAACGCCATCGCGTCTGACGTCCTCAGCGCGCCGGCGTTGAAGCCACGCTCGCTGCCGACATGGCCGGTGCGCGTGCGTCCGTAACCGAGGTGCAGCGTTGCCACGTTGTCGGGAAGGCCGGCGACCGGGAACATCGCGCCGCGCACTGTTCGGCCGCCGTGGCGGATCTCGACCACCGAGCCGTGAATTTGCCCCCGTTCGCCACCAGTGAAATCGGGCGTCGCGGTTCCGCCAATTCGAACCATGGTCGCGGGACTCACCAGGACGGCGTTGTCCCACGTCAGATGCGTGATCGGCTTGGGCAGCTCCTGCAGCCAGCCGTTGTTGTTGAAGCGGCCGTCGTAAATCGTCGGGTCGGGACGAAAGGCGATCTCGATACCGCTGCGTGAAGAGGCTGGAGGCGCTGCGAACGCGGCAGCCGCGCCTGTCGTCGTAATCGTGCGCGTGGGCAGGGCCGTGTTTGCCATCACGCCGTCGTGTACGGATCGCCGCCAGAAGGTTTCGAAGTCGGCATCAGAGACAGATGGCCGGGTCTTCGGAGCAAGACCCGGCCTACGTACGTAGGGCGGGTCCTGCGTTTTGGACCCGCCGCTCTGCCAGTATTCGCGGACGATCTGGTATCCCGACTGCTCGGGGCGATCGCTCAGCGTGGCGAGGACTTCGTGCGTCGAACGGCCACCGTAGAGTGGTGCAATCAACGGCTGGACGATCGAGACCGTTCCATCGAACGCGCGCGCGTCACTCCACGCTTCGAGAAAGTGCGCTTCCGGGATTTGCCAATGCGAGATCGCCGACGTCTCGTTGGAGTGCAGGCTCAAGTGCACGCGCAGCCGTACCTTGTTCATCTGTTCGGCGAATTGCAGGTCGGCAGGCGCTGAGTAGACGGGGTTGCCGCCGATGACGATGAGCGTGTCGACCTGTCCGGCCGCCATCGCCGCGGCGAGCGCCCGAATCGATTGCACCTGATCCACTGGACGCGCCTCGATGGGCTCGGTGTAGAGAACAGTCTGACCGGCGTTGCCAAGCGCGGCATTGATCGCATGCGCGAGCGCATGCACGACTGGCGGCTGACCTTCGCCGGCGACAACGATGCTCGCGCCGCGATGGGCCGTCAAATCGTCGCGCACCGCGGTGATCCACGACTGTGTCTCGGCAGAAAGAGCGGCGCCGCGTGTCACACCTGGAACACCGAGATCGGCGGCTAATGCGCGCGCGAGCGTTTCGATCTGACTCGGTTTCAATGGCAAACGATGATCGGCCTTTCCACCAATAGAGGTCGGCATCGCTTCTGCCGCGTAGAGGCGACAACCCGGGCCTTCTGGACGCCGCCGTCGCGCGAACTCGCGCGCGTAGCGCAGATGTCCGCCCCCGCAACTGAAGAAGTCAGCGTCAAGCGCGACGATGACGGCCGTGCGCTCGACGTTGTAGTGCACCGACACGTCGCTGCCGGCGGCCATTCGCAGCCCGGCAGCGGCGTTCATGTCGCTGGCCGGATCCCACTGATGCCAGAGGGCAGCGGGGAAGCGTGCGAGGATGTCTGCCATCTGTGCGGCGAGCGTGGGCGACGTGATCGTTTCTGTGAGAATGCGCAGGCCTGCGCCCTTTGAAGCCTGCTGCGTCATGGCCACGGTGCGCATCGCACCAATGAAGGCCGACCACGGGAGAATCTCTCCAACGTGCGTCAACGTCTGCATGCGATCGGGATCGTAAAGATCGAGCAGCGCGGCCTGGGCGTACAAGTCGGTTGCACCGAGGCTCGCCGGGTGCGATGGGTTGCCTTCGATTTTGGTCGGCCGGCCCTCGTGGCTTTCGACGACGAGACCAGTGGCGCGACCGCTAAGTGTCATCGCCGTGGCAAAGTACAGCGGCCGGCCAGGCACGAGGCCTTCGGGCTGGCGTACATACGGAAGGATTTGCTCGGCCGGCTGGCGCGTGCAGCCTGCCATGCCGGCGAGCGCAAGCGAGGCACCCATCAGCTTCAGGAACGACCGTCGCTCAATCGCATCGAGTGGCTCCGACAGACGCGACATGAATTCGTCGCCGACGAGGTCGTCGAGCTTGGCGCCGTTTTTTTCCGCGAGCGTCCGCCAGAATTCGGAAGCGCTGCCGGGCCTGCCCTGAGCGTCGTCGAAGGGCCTGCCCTGAGCGGAGTCGAAGGGCTTCATCGGTGACATGCGTTGCAGTCCGTCATCTTCCTGATGCGATTCTCCGCAACCAGCCTGCGACCAAGCTCGAGCTGGTCGGCCGGCTCCACGTAGTCCATGTTGAAGACTTCGTCACGTGGCCGCACGTAGCGCTCGGGGTGCCGATGGCAGTCGAGGCACCATTCCATCTGCAGCGAGTGCTGCTTGCGCATGAGCGGCATCTTGTCCACCGGTCCGTGGCAGGTCGAACAGCCGACGCCTTTTGCGACGTGAATGCTGTGATCGAAGTACGCGAAATCGGGCAGATCGTGCACACGCGTCCACGCAATCGGCTGATCGGTGCGAAAGCTTTCGCGCACCGGCTCGAGGAACGCCGCGTCGGAAAAAATTTGCGAATGGCAGTTCATGCAGGTCTTCGTGGGAGGAATGCCGGCGAAACTGGACGTCTCAACCGTCGTGTGACAGTAGCGGCAGTCGATGCCGTTGCCGGCAACGTGGCGTTCGTGGCTGAATTGGATCGGCTGCTCGCGCGCCACGTTGACCTGCGTGACCCACGGCGATCGATCGATCTGGTAGGCGAGAAGGAGAAGACCGCCAACGAAGAAGAGGGCGCCGAAGATGCTGACCCGTGCGATCGTGTTCGCGCTGCGATGAAAAATCTGCGGCATATCCCCGACGAACTGCCTCACGGCAGCATATCACGTGCCGCGCAGGCGTTCTGTGCGCCACATCTGCCCTAGTTCACCATCAATGGGCAAACTGTTTCGAAGCGCACAACGACAATCCTGTCGCAACCGACGTGAGCTCCTCGCCGCCCGTAATCTTGTCCAGTCCGAATCGTTCGACGAAGATATTGCGCACGGCGGGCACAAACGACGATCCGCCTGTGAGAAACACGTGATCGATGTCATGAGCTGATACACCCGTGGCGTTCAGCAGGCGGTCGACACACCCTGCCATCTGCTGCACCTCGGGATCGATCCACTTTTCGAAGTCGAGCCGCGTCACTGTCTTTGAAATCGACACCGGCTCGCAGTGGAATTCGAACAGCGCTTCGGTCTGCGTGGAAAGCTCGAACTTCGTCCGGCGGACCGCCTCGTGCAGCCGGAATCCCATTTCGCTCTTGATGAGGTGCACGAACGCCTCGAGTCTCTCCGGAATGATCGCGCTACGCCGCAGCTTTTCCAGCATCTCGAGATTCTTCGCTGTATTCAAAAAAGAAAGGTGATGCCACCGTTCGAGTCGCTCGTAGGGCCAGCTCGGGACAGGCAGGAACTTGCCCGGCGGTGAGAAGTATTCAGAACCGAGACCCAACCGGGGCGCAACCAGCTTACGGATGATCTGCTTGTCGAACGCATCGCCGGCCACGGCGACGCCGTCAGTGCCGATGATGTCTTCGGGTGTACGGCCACGATGCCGCTGCGTAGGGCCCACCCGCAGCACCGAGAAATCGCTGGTGCCGCCGCCGAAGTCGCCGATGAGGATCAGTTCATCGCGATCGAGCTTCTGCTCATAGCTGTAAGCGGCGGCAACCGGCTCGTACTCGAACACGATGTCGGTGAACCCGCACTGCGCAATCGCTTCGCGCAGCCGGCCAAGCGCAAACGCGTCGTCTTCGTCATTCTGCGCGTTGGAGAAGTGAACCGGCCGGCCGACGACGACACGCGAGGGAATCGTCGTCGATCGTCGATCGTCCATCGTCGATCGTCTATTGTCGCTATGAGAGACGATGGACGATGGACGATCGACGATGGACGATGACGCGTCGATCAGAAGATGCCGCACGATGAGTGCGATCATCTCTTCAAGGCTGTAGCGCTTCGAGAACACCGCCGTGCCGTCGAACCGGCGATCGCCGAGATAGGCTTTCAACGACTGAATGAGGCGCCCTTTCTCCTCAGCTTCCAGATAGTGCTCCAGCGCTTTCGGCCCGGCCGCCGATGTCAGTCGCGTCACGGTGCCTTCGCGGAGGCGTTCGAAGTACAGGATGGACGGAAACGTGTGCGTCATGCCGCCCGCCGACGAAAACACGGCCAGCAGCGGCTCGGAGCCGTCGACGGTGGCGATGGCGCTGTTGGTGGTGCCGAAGTCGAGGCCGAGAGAGCCGGAGGTAGAAAATTGGATTGGCTGCATCAGATTTGACATGGAAATCACTTCACCGTGATGAGCCGATCCACGCAGAGCCGGCGATTATGTCATACACGCGGGCGGGCGTATGATTAGCGCTTTCAAATCGATCGAAAGGAAGGTTCGCATGACGCGCGCGATCGTCGCCGGAATGTTCGGGTTCGCCATCATCAGTTCAGTGCCGATTGCGGCTCAGCAGGACCGCGCCTCGAACACATTGACGCCGGCAGAACAGAAGGACGGGTTCGAGCTTCTGTTCGACGGCAAGAGCCTCGACAAGTTCATCGTTCCTGCCGACCAGGTGAAGGTGTGGCGCGTGGTGAACGGCGTCATCCGCAACGAGCAGGCGATGCCCGGTGCGACGATTCTGACGAAAGAGGACTTCGGCAACTTCGTCATCAAAGCCGAGTTTCGCGCGCATCCCAACGTGAACTCCGCGCTCATGCTGCGGCAGGGGCGGCCCCAGCCGGCCGGTTATGAGCTGCAGATTCGCGACAAGGTGCTGACCGATCGCACGGGTGGCGGCTATCTCACCGGCAGCATCGTGAACGTGCAGAATGCGCCGGAAGGCACGAAAATCATCCCGAACCAGTGGAACTCGTTCGAAGCGACGGTGAACGGCGACCACATTGTCGTGATGTACAACGGCGCCAAACTGATCGACGTGCACGACAAGAGAAGAGCGACAGGCGCCATCGGCCTGCAGTCGGCGCATCCTGAAGATCCCGCCGGCGCGTTCGTCGAGTTCAGGAATCTCAAGATCAAGCGCCTGAAATAGCCTGGCGGAGGCCACGATGCGCACTCTTCATCGCGCGGTACTGACGGCATTGCTGTGTTCGGCATTTGTAATCAATGCAGTCGCGCAGAATCAGCCTCCGCTTCTCCAGGAGCCGCAAACGTGGCCGCTCTGGGAGCAGAAAGTCCCCGGCGCGCTCGGCATCGCGCCTGAAGATACGCCCACGATCACCGTCTACATGCCGCCGAACACCACCGGGCCGATGACCGCTGTCATCGTCGCGCCTGGTGGCGGATACCGCGCGTTGTCGATGAACAAAGAGGGACGAATTCCTGCCACATATCTCAACTCGCTCGGCATCGCCGCGTTCGTCCTGAAGTACCGGCTCGGACCGAAGTATCACCATCCGATCGAGCTCGGCGACATGCAGCGAGCGATTCGCGTCGTACGGTCACGCGCAAGTGAATTACACATCGCCCCCGATCGCATCGGCGTCATGGGCTTCTCCGCCGGGGGACACCTGGCCGCGACGGCGTCGACGCATTTCGATCGCGGTGCGGCGACCGCAAAAAATGCCATCGATCGTGTCAGCAGCCGTCCCGATTTCGCGATTCTCGGCTATCCCGTGATCACACTCTCGGAGCCATGGACGCATCAAGGATCCAGAACGATGCTGTTGGGAGAAGGCGCCAACGCCGAGCTGGCGCGTCGCCTCTCGATGGAAACCAGAGTCACCTCCGAGACGCCGCCGACGTTCCTGTTCCACACCAACGCCGACACAGCGGTTCCCGTTGAAAACAGCATCTACTACTTCCTCGCCCTGCGGAAGGCCGGCGTGCCTGCGGAGATGCACATCTTCAAGGACGGCGCGCACGGCGCGGGCATGCCGATGAACGACACGGCGCTGTCGGAATGGCCGAAGGTGCTCGCGAACTGGATGCGCGCCAGCGGATTTCTCCGATGAGTTGCGAACTCCCGTAACTGTACAGCTGATCCAAAAATCAGGATGCACGCGCTCGCGTCTGTCGTTGACGGCCCTGTGACCCTGTGCAAACATGAGGCGGATTCACAGCCTTTACCGGTCAAGTTTTGTCAAACTGCGTCCATGTTTGGAGGGGAAACATGAACATCAGGCCTTTGACGGTGTTGCTTCTTGCCGTCGCAAGTCTCGCCATTCCGCTATCAGCTCTTGCGCAGACTGAGCGCGGCACGATTACCGGTGTCGTCATGGACTCGACCAAGGCGGCACTGCCTGGCGTATCCGTGAAGGTCATCAACGCAGCGACCAACGCGGCGACCAACGTCGTGTCGTCCGATTCGGGCGCGTATAGCGCGGCCAACCTTTCACCAGGCACCTATAAGATCGAGGCCACGCTCCAGGGCTTTCAGACGTCGAACGTCGAAGGCGTCATCCTGAACGCCGGCACCACGGCGCGCGTCGACGTCACGTTGAACGTCGGATCGGTGAGCGAGTCGGTGCTGGTCGTGGCGGAAAACGCCGTCGTGCAGACCGAAGACGCGAAGGTCGCGACGACGGTGTCAAATCGTCTGATCGACGAGCTTCCACTCGTCGTCGGCGGCGCCATGCGGAGTCCGTTCGACCTGCTCGCGACCGTTCCGGAAGCGAGGGCCGGAACCGGCGCGACGAGCGTTTCATTGGGAGGTGGCCAGGGGGGCGCGTTCGGTGCGACGCTCGATGGCATCTCGGTCAACACCAACCGCCAGGCGGACACGTCAGAAACGGCGTTCCTCACGCCATCGCTCGAGGCGATCACCGAGTTCGCGGTCGAAACCAACGGCTTCAAACCGGAGTTCGGCCAGGCGGGCGGCGGCACCATCACGTTCGCGTCGAAGTCGGGCACGAACAATCTGTCAGGTTCAGCCTACGGCTTTTTCCGTCACGACGCGTTGGACAAGAAAGGATATTTCGAGGCGTCCAAGGGCATTTACAAGCAGAGCGACGTCGGCGGATCGCTCGGCGGGCCGATCTCAATTCCGAATGTCTACAACGGAAGAAATCGCACGTTCTTCTTCGTGTCTTATGAAGGGTTCTACAACAAACAAGGCAGCAATGCTCTGTTTCGCAGCGTGCCGACTCCGGAGATGTGGGACGGCGACTTCTCGAATTGGGTCAACGCAAACGGTCAGCGCATCACGATCTACGATCCGGCGACCACACGGGTTGGCCCCACCGGCGCCCTGGTTCGCGATCCGTTCCCCAACAACAGAATTCCAGTCGAGCGGTTCAGCAATACCGCCAAGCAGTACATCGCGCTCGCCCGCAACGTGCTCGTGCCCAACACGGGAGCGGCCCGGGGAACGTTCGGGTATGTCAACAACAACTTCGTGTCCGAGGGCAAAAGCACCATCGAGACGACGAACAAGTACAGCTTGAAGATCGATCACACGCTGAACAACACAAACCGCGTGGCGTACGTGTTCAACCGGACCAACAATGGCATCAAAGCCGGGCCGGACGGAGCACCGGGATTACCGGCACCATTCAGCGACTTTTCCGAGAACACCTTCGATGGAGATCTGCACCGCGCCAGTTGGGACTGGGTTGGCACGTCTTTGGTGAACCACTTGACCGTTGGCGCGAACACGTTCAACAAGAATGCGTTCTCGCCGAACGTCGATCAGAACTGGCAGGACAAGGTTTGCATCAAGAACGCGGTTGACTGCAATCAGAATTTTGGCGCGATCACCTTTTCCGAGTTCAGCACGTGGGGAGCAACATCCTATAACGGGACAAAACAGCCACGATTCACCGTCAAAGACGATGTGACCTTCGTCAAGGGATCGCATACGGTGAAAACCGGGTTCACGTACGACCGCCAGCAGGCGAATGGTTTCGGCCAGCAGGATTACGGCGGCAGGGCCGGTTTCGACTTCAAGATGACCGGCGTGCCCGGCGTCACGAACTTTGCGACGGCAGGCGGGAGTTCGTTCTCGTCGTTTCTTGTTGGCTGGGCGAACACAGGCCGAACCGAAACGATCCGGTACCTGCAGCAGGTTTATCCGTACTACGGCTTCTACGCGCAGGACGACTGGCGCATGAACGAGAAGTTCGTGCTGAACTACGGCGTGCGCTACGAGTTCACGCGTCCGCCCGTCGCCGGCGGCGATCAGTATTCCGAGCTCGATCCCACCAAGCCAAACCCCGCTGTGAACGGCTATCCCGGCGCGCTGATTTTTGCCGGTGAAGGGGAGGGCCGCGAAGGCAAGCGCAGCCTCATCGACGGCTACTACGGCGCCTGGGCGCCGCGGCTGAGCGGCGCGTACAGCCTCAACAATAAGACCACCATCAGAGGCGGCGTGGGCCGATCGTACGGCCGCGTCACCGTCATCTCGGGCACGAGTCACTTCGCCGGCTACATCGGTCAGTACGAATTCACCAACGGCGACAACGGCGTCACTCCGACGTTCCTGCTGGACAACGGAATACCCGCGTATCCGCTTCCGCCGCAAATCAACCCGTCGTTCTCGAACAATCTCGGGATTGATTACTGGAATGGTGACGCAGCGCTGACGCCTGCCACCTACGACTCGTGGACAGTCTCGGTGCAGCGCGAGGTGCGGCGCGGTATGACCGTCGAGGTGGATTACAACGGATCGAAGGGCTCGCGACTGCAAGCGAACCTGCTCAACCTCAATCAGGTACCGCTGGCGGCCGTCAACGATCTGATCGCACGGCTCGGCCCGACGGCCGCGGTTGCGTTGCTGAGCATGCAGGCCAATTCAGCTCAAGCGGTTGCAGCGGGCATCAAGATTCCGTACGCAAACTTCACGAATCCTGCGGTGCAAACGACCCGAAGCGTGTCACAGGCGCTGAGGCCGTTCCCGCAGTACGGCACGATCAACACGACCAACAGCGGCGGCGACAAAACCGGCAAGTCGATGTATCACGCCGGCGTGTTCAAGCTGACCCAAAGGCTTACGAACGGCTTCGTGTTCCAGGGCAGCTACACGATCTCGAAGCTGATGACTGACGCCGACGTGTTCAGCGGCAGCACCGGATCGATGGACACGGCACAACCCGAGCTCGAATACACGATCGGCCGGCTCGATCAGACACACATCATCAAGTTGAACACCGTGGTCGAGCTCCCATTTGGACCGGGGCGCCGCTGGCTTCAGGACGGCATCGCCAGCCACATTCTCGGCGGGTGGCGGGTCGCGGCGGTCCAGAGCTACAGCAGCGGTTTGCCGATTGGCGTGACGACAGGTGCCGCGCCGCTGGCGATCTTCAACGGCACGAATCGTCCGAACGTGACGGGCGAACCATGGCTTGCTCCGATCGCCGGTGACGAGTTCGATCCGCGGGTCGACAGATTCCTCAATCGCGCGGCGTTTTCGGCGCCGGTCGCCCAGCTGGGGAACGCACCTCGTATCAACGGCGACGTGCGGAGACCGTGGAACATGACAGAGAACCTGAGCGTCGCCAAGACGATCTCGATGACGAATCAGCTGCGCCTGGATGTGCGCTTCGAGGCGTTCAACCTCTTCAATCGGGTCATCTGGGGCGCTCCGGCGAGCACCGATTTCAACAACAACAACTTCGGTCTCATTAACTCGACGGCGAACTCACCGCGGCAGATGCAGTTCGGATTGAAGTTGTACTGGTAGGCCCTAGCTCGTGGGGCTCGACTAAAGTCGAGCCCTACGTGTAACCCATGGGTCAACCCACGGGTCGAACGACCTGTCGAACCCTACCTGTCGGAGGCCCGGACTTCGCCCTTCGACAAGCTCAGGGCACCCGGAGCGTGCCGAGGAGTGGACTCCCGACTTCTGGACTGAGGCCCGTAGCGCTGAAGCCGAGTCTGCGCCGCGGCCGCGACGGCATTCTTCCCGCACCGCTTGGCGTGGTACATCGCCGAGTCGGCGGCTCGCATCAACGTGACCGCATCATCCGGCACGCCTTCTCCATCACCATTGATTGTGGCAACACCGATCGACGCGGTCAGCGGCCAGGCGGTCGATTGCTCCGCAACCCGCGTGCGAATGCGCTCGGCAAACGAGAGCGCCGCCTCGGTTGGCGTGTTGGGTGCGAGGATGGTGAACTCGTCGCCACCCCATCGCGCGCCCGTGTCGGTTTCGCGCAGCTCCGCGCGAATCACGCTTGCCATGTGCCGGAGCGCGTCGCTGCCGGCGCGGTGGCCGTAGCGATCGTTGATGCGCTTGAGCCCGTCGACGTCGAGGAACAACAGGCTGAGCGGTTGTTGATAACGCCTCGTTCGTTTGACTTCGGATTGCAGGCGAGCGGAGAAACCTCGCGCGTTGAGCAGATCGGTCAGCGGATCCGTTTCCGACAGTTGTGCCAGCCGGTCGGCCTGGCGCCCGAGAAAATAACCCAACACGGCGCAGATGATCGCCGTCGCGCCGCCGATGTACAGATACGCAGCTCGGTCGGAATCCAGTTCGCGGCGCACCTGGTGCAGCGAAACTTTCTCTCCAGGCGCCTTCGCGAGTCGAACACCCAGCAGTCCCGCAGGTGCGCCCGAGGACAGCACGCCAGCAGTCAGCGCATACGAAAATCGCCGCCTCATACGTCCTGATCACTACTGTACAGCAAGGCCATGACGTCAGCCAGTCACTGCTGAAGATTCCGGGTCGTGCCGATACCAACCCTAATGGTCGCTATTGCACTGATCGCCGGGTCGATGACGCTGGGCGTATTCCTCTCCCGCATGACATTGACGATGCTTTTTCGGGTCGCGGAGTACACCAAGTCATTTTTGACTCGATCGTTGTAGTCAGAACTGCCTGCACCGACAAGCGGTGGCGCAGTCTTGCCACACGTCTTCCTCACCTCTTCCCGTTACTGCTCATTCTTGCCCTGGCTCGCCCCGACCCACATGTATTGATACGCTTCACCGAGACGTTTGCACCAAAGCCGTATTTCGTTGACGTGCCCCCACTCTTGTGGCTATATACGCGCGATGGACTTGCAAACGCGCGCTAAGAATATTCTGCTGACGCCGAATACCGAATGGCCGGTCATCGCCGGAGAGCAGACGTCTACCGGCTCTCTCATCACCGGTTACGTCATGCCGCTGGCGGCCATTGGCGCCATCGCCGGCTTCATCGGAGGATCGCTGGTCGGGACGACCATCCCGTTTGTCGGCACGTACCGTGCGCCGATTTTGGCCGGCCTCACGACCGCCGTCTTCGTGTTCGTCATGGCGATTGTCGGGTGCTTAATCCTGGCATTCATTATCGATGCGCTCGCGCCGACCTTCGGCGCGCAAAAGAATAGTGCTCAGGCCCTCAAGGTGGCCGTCTATTCGTACACGCCGGCCTGGATTGCTGGCGTGCTCCAGATTCTTCCTCCGTTGAGCGTCCTTGGAATTCTGGCGGGGTTGTACGGAATCTATCTTCTGTATCTCGGTCTTCCGCATCTCATGAAAGCGCCGCAGGACAAGGCCGTCGGTTATACCGCGGTGGTTGTCGTGTGCGCGATCGTGCTGTCGTTCGTCATGATGATGATTGGCGGAATTTTCATGGCGCCCGCGGCACTGGCCGGCTTGAGCGTCGGGTCGTCACCATCGGCGTCATCAGAACAGGTGGCCGATCCAAACAGTGCGCTTGGCAAACTCGAGGCGCTTGGGCGTAGCCTCGAGAAGAGCACGGCCAAGATGGAGCAGGCGCAGAAAAGCGGTGATGCGGGTGCGCAAACCGCGGCCGCGTTTGAAGCCATCGGCACGCTGTTCGGCGGCGGCAAGCGCGTCGATCCGGTGAGCCTCGATCAACTGGTGCCGCTCGTCCCCGAGACGTTCGCTGGACTTGCCAAGCAGAGCAGCGACTCGGAACGCGCGGGCATCGCCGGTCTCATGGTGGCGACAGCCGAGGCTTCGTACGTTGACGGATCTGGCAAGTCGGCGTCGCTCGAGATTACGGATACCGGCGGAGCGAGCGGCCTGGTGGGCCTGGCATCGTGGGCGACCATGATGGGAGAGCGGGAAAACGCCCAGGTGTCAGAACGGACCGAGAAGGTCGGTGGCCGGCTGGTTCATCGCAGCGTGTCGAAGACCGGCGGCACCAACGAATTTGCGATCGTGCTCGGCGAGCGCTTCATCGTGACCGCCAAGGGCGATGGCATCGACATCAACGCGCTTCAGACGGCGGTGTCGGGCCTGAACCTGGCGAAGCTCGAGTCGATGAAAGACGTCGGAGTCGCGAAATAATCAGCGGCCGAGCAGGCCTGTCGTCAGCCACGGCAGATAGGTGATAAGCAGCACGCCAATCAAGAGGATCACGTACATCGGCAGCATCGCACGGGCCAGCTGAAGAATGGGCTTGTTGAATCGGTAGGACGCGACGAACAGATTTTCGCCGACCGGTGGTGTCAGGTAGCCCAGTTCCGAGTTCGCGATGAACACGATGCCCAGGTGAATCGGATCGACCTCGAAGTGCGTGGCGATGGGCACGACGAGCGGCACGACGACGATGATGGCCGAGAAGATGTCCATCAGCCCGCCCACCGCAATGAGAAAGCGCGTTCAAGCCGAGCAGGAAAATCCACTTCGAATGAATGTTCTCTCTCGCCCAGTCGGCGAGACGAGCCGGCACCTGCGCGTCGATGAGATATGTCGTGAATCCGACGGCGACGGCCAGGATGATGAGGATGCCCCCCACGAGCGCGATCGAATGGCTCATCGCTCGGCGCAAATCGGCAAACCCCGCCAGATCGCGCTGAACAAACTTCTGCACGATGAGCGTGTAGAGCGCCGCCAGCGCTGCTGACTGCACCGTCGTGGCTCCGGCGAGCAGCGAGGCGATGATGACAACGGGCAGCAGTAGCTCCCATTTGGCGTGCCACGTTGCCGCGCCTGCTTCCCGAAGCGTAAACGCTCGACGTGCGCTGCCGGTGACGAGACCTTCGCGAACGCCCAGCGCTGCGAGCGCACCGAGCATGAGCGTGCCCGGCAGCACGCCACCGATGAACAAATCCCCGATCGGTACTTCTGCGACGATGCCGTAGAGAATCAACGGAAGCGAAGGAGGAAAAAGCAGACCGAGCGAGCCGGCTGCGGTCAGCAGGCCGAGCGAGAAGCGCTCGCTGTAGCCGTCGGCGAGAAGCGCCGGCAGCAGCAGACCACCCAGCGCAAGGATCGTGACGCCGGATCCTCCCGTCAGCAGCGTGAAAAATGCACACAGGACCGCGGTGACCACGGCGGTGCCGCCGGGAGCCCAGCCAAAGAACGCACGAAAGAAACGGAGCAGGCGATCCGATGCGTGTCCTTCGGCGAGAAGAAATCCGGCGAGCGTGAAGAGTGGAATCGCGGGCAGGTCGTTCGATGTGAGCTGATCGTAGCTGCCGATAATGGCGTTCGCCGGGTGATCGCCCTGCACGAGAAACAGAATGACGGCCGCCCCGCCGATGACCGCGAAAATGGGCATCCCGAGAACGGCGGCGCCGAGAAGCACCAGAAGCCAGGGCCATCCGGGCTGATCGAGCAGCAACTCGGGATGCATCGACATCCACGCGCCGGCGGCGATGCCCACCCCGGCCGTCGCGCGCCCGAGCAGGCTCGGCGAGGACTTCCAGACGACGCGAAGCGCAATCAGGCCCAGCGCGATCGGAAACGCGAGATCGGCCACCCAGATCGGTACGCCGAGCGCAATCTCCCTGCCCACCTCGCGATGCACCTGCAGAAGGCGCACGCCGCCCAGCGCGAGAATCGTGGTCACGAGCGCGGCGACGAATGCCGCGACGATGCCGGCGATATGTCGCGCGCGCCCTTCCGGCAGCATCGTGCCCGTGGCGAGCGCGAGCAGCTTGCCCTCACGCGCCGCGATGGCGGCGCCAGCCAACCCGACGATGAGCGTGAGGTGTGCGGTGAACGGTGCCGCGCCGGGAACGCCCGTGTTGAAGAAGCGGCGCAGCACGACCTCGCTCAGCGGCAGGATCATGATGCCCAGCGCGGCGAGCGAGGCGATGAGGTCCTCGGCCTCACCAAATTTCATTTCGCGGGCTTCGCTTTTCTAAACGCGTCGCGCTCGCGGACGGCGAGGTCGTAGATATCGGCCGGAATCATACCTCCTCGCAAGGTCGTAGCGAGCTTTTCCGCTGCGCCGCGAAATTCGGCGGTGGCCTTTGCATCGAGCGTGACGACTTGGAGCCCGGCTGCAGTCATGGCGGAGATCGACTTGCTGTCGAGCGCTGGAGCCTGCGCGTTGATCTGTTGTTCCATGGCCGACGCGGCCGCCAGAACCTTCGTCCGATCGTCCGCAGAGATCTTGTTCCAAGCCGCGTCGGTCATCACCGTGGCGCCGACGAGCGGCGCCAGCCTGATGTCGAGCATGTGCGGCGCGTCCTTGAAGATCTGCAGCGCCACGGCGTACACCGGTGGCATCGGTGCCGCGTTAATCGCGCCGGTCGGCAGCTTCAACTGCTTGGGAATCTCCCCGGCCGCCAGCGGCACTGCGTGGAAGCCGTTCGAGGTGTACCACTGCACCATTTTCGGATTGCCTTCCGTCGTGTAGAGCTTGGCGGTTTTTACCTCTGCAAGCGTGCGGAGCGGCTGCTTCGAGAACAGCTGCACCCAGCCCGCGTTTCCCCAGTTCAGCAGGTGATAGCGCCGCGCCTGCAGGCGTTCGCGGATGAGCGGCGTCAGTTTCTGCTGTACATGAGCCAGCTCGGCATCAGATTCGAAGAAGAAGGGGACGCCGAAGATGTTGAAGGCCTCGTCGATTTCGGCCAGGCCGGTCACCATCAACGTCGCGGCTTGAAGGCCGTCGACGGCCATACGCGCGATCGCAGACGACTCGCTTGGAATCGTGCCCGCGTAAACGGTGAGGCGGACCCGCTTCTCGGTTGTTTTTTCCCATGCCGTGCCCATCGAGCGGAGAGCGCCGGTCCACGGCGAATTGTCGGGTGCGAGCGTCGCGAGACGGATATTCACCGGCGCCTGGGCCACAACAGAAACGGATGCGATGAGCGCCAGCGCAAGAGCGAGTCGAAGTGAGATCCTGCCGAACATGAACATGCCTCCCCCGGATTAGTCGAGACCTGGACCCGGTTCCAGAAAGAAATCGTCGATGCGGTCGAGCAGCACGCGTGCCCGTCGTTGCGTGATGAGGGTCACGAGGCGCCGGCTTGGATCTTTTTCCGGATCGATCGCAAGCGCTTGCTCCATCAGCTTTGAAAATTCCTCCCGATCCTGCTTGCTTTTCGCGACGCCAGTGGCCAGTGCCACATAGGGGCTTGGCGACAGGCCACGCTGGATTTCGACGGCACGTGCGAAGTACTTTCGCGCCCGTTCTTCCGACCCTCCCAGTGCCTCTCCCTGGCTCTCGACCGTGATCATCAGCTCGGGGATGGCGCCATTGCTCCAGGTTTCGTCGAGCGCCATCGCCCGCTCGGCCAGCGCCCGAACGACCGGCCAGTCGATCAGCAGCTCGGGATGGTCGAGGCCGCCGGCCGAGATAGCCGCCCCCAACGATGCGGCAGACCAGTACAACAACTCCACATGGTCCCTTCGGGTCCGCGCCAGCGCCTGAACGGGGTCGGTTTTCAGAGTCTGGCCGATGCCGCGAAACCGTGCCTCGAGGCCTCGCCAGCAGTAGTTCTTGCCGCGCTGGGCGAGTGTAAAGGACCGCTCGGTCAGGCGTTTGGAACGATCGTAATCGTCGCGTTGCAAGGCCTCCGCCTCTGCAGCCACGAACCCGAACGCGTATTGCGTGTAGAGGCTGCAGGTGGTCGTCAGCAGTGGCTCATAGTTTGGGACCGATGCCAGCAACGATTCGTGGAGCATCAGGGCAAAGGGCATGGCGCCGGCGATGAGATCGGGATCGTCATGCGAGGTAACCGTATCGCCGCCCTCAGACAACGTATCCGCAACCCCCTTTACGGCCAGACGGTTCACGGTGCCACAGCCGGACAGGCCCCCCGCCATGGCGACGATGGCCGCTTTGCACGCAAGCCGGGCAACAAGGGGGTGAACGGGCATACATCTCCTCACACACGGGATGCGAAATTCGAGCCGAGGATCGGCTCATCGGGCAGGCCCGGCATGAGTTTACCAGCGGTTCCGGGTTCTGGGTGCTGGGTGCTAGGTTCTGGTTCCGGGTTCGGGGTTCTTGGTTCGTCCGCCTGAACGCCGAACCAAGAACCCTGAACTGGCACCCAGAACCTCGCACCCAGCACCCAGAACCTTAGTCTTTGCTGAGTGTCGGTGCGTGAAGTCTTTTCGTGTCGTACCGATAAGGGAGGCATGAGACACAAGACTCTCCCAGCCGAACTCGGAGAACCCCCGAAGGTCGTACAGATGGAGCGACGGCACCAGCCCGACAGGCGTGCCTGCTGGAGAGGAGGGCGGCGCGACATGGATTGGAAGAATCGTCCCGATGGCGCGTGGTCCCGACTCGCCGGTCGAACCAGCCTTCTGCAGGAGTGGCGTAACCGGCGGAAGCCGCGGTAAGCGGTTGGTGAGGGCCCGCTCGACGCGGGCCCTCGCCGGCTCGTCCGTTCATTGGTCTACTCGGCGTAGACAAACCGGTGGCCCATGCCCGAATCGACTGGGTACCAGGTCAGCACGCGAGGCGCCTTTCCAGGGGCGGGAAATCATGATGAAAGGGGCCATGCCCCAGTCGACTGGTGAAATTTGCTCATGCCAGCACGTTCTTGCAGTACGTGAGGCACTTGCTGACTTCCTTCACGGCATCCGACCCTTCGGGCACCTGGTATTCCAGCTCGATTGACGCGGGCATCGTCCATCGGTTTTTTTTGACGGCCTGGAGAATGTCCTTCAGCGGTGTGTCTCCCTGGCCCCACGGGAGGTTTCCCGCCCCATTGGCGGGAGTCTGCCGATCTTTCATGTGGAAGCTTGCAATACGGCTATGGAACTTCTCGAGGAACGCCACGGGATTTCCACCTCCGCCCGCAACATAGTGACCCAAGTCGACGTTCGCCATATTCGCCTTCGAGGTTGCGAAGGCCTGATCGAAGGCGGTCATGTTGCCCTGCGTGTGTGTGTGATACGCGGCGTAAATCTTCCGTTTTTCTGCGAACGCGCCGATCCGCTTGAGCTGCCCCACATCGGTCGGTAATTCGAGCGTCGTGTGGGTGCATCCCAGAGCCTCAGCGACGTTGAACACGTATTCGTATTCCTCGTCAGACATGTTCGGGTTCAACGCCTTCCATGCGTAGATCGTCACACCCGCATCGTTGTACATCTTGCGGAGCGCTTTGAACCGGTCCATCGACACCGAAAGCCGCCACTGCTTCAAGCCCTCGGCAGCTTCGCGCTGCGCAGCCTGCTGCTCGGGTGAGAGGTTCTGTCCTCGACCTCTGCCACCTCCGCCGCCGCGCGCCGCGCGAGGCGCACCGGCGAAGGCTTCAGCGGGTCCGTTCATCATTTCGATTTCGCTGATTCCGGATTCGACGATGTATCGCAGGGTCGCTTCGCCGCCTTGGTCAGGCATGCTGCGGTAGCTGTAGGTGATGACCCCGACGTGCACCCCGTTGATGATGGAATTCGGCCTGCTCTGGGCGAACGCGTGGCGGCGGAGCAGGGCTGCCGCGGGAAGCCCCGCGAGCGTGAGCTTTCCAAATTCACGTCTCGTATACATGACGCGCCTCCATGATTGTCCACATCAGCCAGGCCGTTGCCGCTATCCAGAATGCGGCATTCACAGCGTGCGCGGTTGCGAGCAATGAGAACATCCGCGAACCGAACCGAAACTCGATCGTGTTGGCGCCGGATTCGATTGGCACGGCTTTGTACGACAAGTTCGCGCGAGACACCGTCGCCGATTTGCCGTTGACGGATGCGCGCCAGAGCGGGTGCCACACGTCCGAGTAGACCATCCATGTTGCTTGTCCGGGATTGTCCACGGCGACGCGGAGCGTGTTCGCGTCAAACCGCTCGACGCGATATTTCAGCGCTTGCGAATCGTCCGCAGCGAGCGATTGGTCGGGCGTCCAGCGGTTCAGTGGCTCGATCGATTGCGTCTCGCTCTGGTTTTTCACGACGAACAGGATGTCTCCTCTGTAGGCAGGGTCGGTCAAGAGCGGCGGCAGTACGTCGACCGACTCCACTGCGTACGCGCGCGAGAAGAAGCGAATCTTGTCAGCGGTGACGCCTGTGATTCGGCCGGCGGCAGGGTGATCGAGCGGGAACGCCAGTTCCCTCAGGTCAACCTCGGGAGGAAAACCGGACGTGTCGTCGATCGGGCGATGCCAATACGTCCGGATGAGTTGATCGAAAGGCTTCAGCCACGAGTCGACCTGAAACGTCGAGCCGGCCTCGTCCGCGAACACGAACATGTTGTTGGTCCAGTACTGCGCTCCCTTCGAGGCCCGCCCCTGCAGTCGTAGCTGAAACATCTGACTGAATTCGAGCGTGGCATTGAGCCTGGGATTGTTCCCACTCACGGCCATCGTCTTGAGATTGACCTCGCGCCGTACGGGAAAGGCCATCGGACCCGGACGCTCGACGAACCGGACAGCGTCGGGTACGACATCGCTGCGTAGGGCCAGGTACGCGAACTTGAAATGATAAATCTCGGCGCCCAGGAAAATCAGCACCAGCCATATCCAGGCGGCAGACAGGGAGGATCTCCGGGAGGCCCACGGCGTGCAGAGCGCCAGCGCTCCAAAGCCGACGAGGATCGTGGTGACGCCGGCGATGAGGGTCGTGTGCCAGAGCCGGCGCGCGAGCATGTCGGCCAGCTGCACGTGATCAGGCCGTGAAACCCCTGGATTCGAGATCGAATCTACGAGCCGCTGCATTCGCGGGTGATCGAGCGACAGGTTGAAGGCGAGCAGGCCGATGGCCATGAGCGCCACGGACAGAACGACGCCTGCAACAGCCAGGCGCCGGCCGCGCTGATGAATCAGCCAGTCGAACCCGATTCCGGCCGTGAAGCAGACGAGCACCCTGACGAGCGGCGACACGAGGCCGATGTGACGGAAATACTTCATTCCCGGCCAGACATGGAACAGCGCGGTAGCGAGAGGGGTTGCCAGCGTGAAGAGCAGCACGAGGATCGCGGCGATCGCGAAGTGCAGCTGGCGTCGATTGAGACCTATCACTGCCAGAGGCAGCAGCGGAAGAGTCAGGATCCCTGAGTACAGCGTCATGTCCATCCACGGCGAGAGGTTCAGCGCCATGTCGATCCACTTGCCGAGATCGGTCGATCCGCCGTACGTGAGAAATGTCTCGAGGCTGTTGGTGCCATCACGGTTGCGATACGCGTTGTAGCTGACGAGTTGCTCGGTGCCGATCGTGAAACAGAGGTATGCAGCCACAAGCGACAGGATGCCGCCGCCGATGGCGGCGACGGCGGCTACCCGCCAGCGCAACGCGCGCAGCTGGTCCAAAACAAGACGGGAATGGACGATTGCGTACGCGGCGAAATACGCGCACACGACGAAGGAGACGACCGGGATCAGGTAGGGCAGGCTGCCCATCATCTGCACCGCCATCAAATTCAGCGTGAGAAAAACCCAGCGCCACTTGCCGGTTTCGAGAAACCGGTTGCCGAGCTCGAGCATCAGTGGAATCGCGTAATACAGCCGGAAGTTCCAGTACGGCTGATCGAGCCAGACGCTCGACCCAACAACCGACGCCGTGATGAAAAAGACGGCGGGCATTGAGAAGAAGCGGCGGGCAAGCAGCCAGGTGCCGGTCAGCAGTACCATCTCGTCGACGAAGATCCCGAAGTGGTAGATCGCCAGCAGGTCAGTGCCTCGTGGCAGCCACGGCAGATGAATCAAGACGCTTTGCAGCAGCGTGGCCTGGATGCCGTACCAGATCGAGGCGACGGTCCCCTGGTTCATATACGGGATCCACTGGGCGACCTCGTGCGCCTGAATCGCGTTGTTGAGGAAGTAGTACCTGAAGCGTGAAGAACTGAAAACCGTCGTGGCCGATCGGCACGCGATGCTGTAGCGCGGCGATGGCCGCATGCGCGAGCTCGGCAACGACAATCGTGAGGAAGAGCAGTCGCGAGCGGTTTATCTCCAAAAATACAGCTCGCGAACGACCTGCAGCAAGTACGCGGCGCCCCAGCGGACCACCTGCAGCTTCCGTTCGCCCCCGATTCGCGCCGGCTCGTCGAAGGGGATCTCACTGACCGGCACGCCTTTCTTGGCGCAGCGAATGGACAACAGCGGCTCTATGCCAATCGTCGTCCCGCACAGCCGCTCCGGGGCGTAGCTTTCCTCTTTGTGCAGATCGAGCTTGTAGAAGAGGTCTGCCTTGTAGGCTCTCAAGATCCCCATGGCGTCCGTGTAGTGGCCGCGATGGAACAGGTTGATCACGGATGTGAACATCCAGTTGCCGAAACCGGTCAGCAGGTCGTCATCTTCGCTCTTGGCGGGGCCGAGATAGCGGGAGCCGATGACCATGTCCGCGCCGTTCTGCAGCGCTTGGGCCAGGATGGGAATTGCTTCGACCGGGCAGTTGCCGTCGGGACTGAATGTCACGACCGAGTCGCTGCGGATGAGCGGCCAGGCTTCGATATACGCGTGACGGATTCCGCGCTTCTGCTGGACGTAGGTCTCAATGCCCTGTGACTGGGCATACTCGAGACTGCCGTCTCGAGATCCGCCGTCCACCATCAGGATCTGATCGAACCAGCGGCGATCGATTTTGGGCAGAAGGGCGCGTAGTCCGTCAATTTCGTTCAACACCGGCATGAACAGAGTGACCGTCACGCTAAGTGCTCCTTGGAAGCGGCGATGGCGACAGAAGACTACACCGGATCTGTGACAACTGCTCTCACTGGGATATCCCACTGTTCGATACCGTGCAAAGGAGTCGCCAACCCGCAGAGCTATTTCGACAGCTCGATTGACAGTGGAAAACGCTGCTGGCCCCATTCGAGCCAGCACGTGGGTCGATTGGTGGCGGCGTCATGAGCGGCCGTGAGTGTGATGGCCTCCCCACAGAACGCGTAGCCGAACGCGTGCGCGGTACGGATCCATGTTGGCGTTCGGCCACGATCGCCGAGGGCTTCGCGAGTTTCAGCGACCAGATTAGAGAGATTGGCCTCGGCTACGAAAGTGTCCGGCAGAGACGGGTCTGCAGCTCTGCCTTTGAGAGCACCTTCGGACGGTCCAATGCAAGCGCCGTCAGCAACTCGAACGCCTTGGGCGCGAGGTGAATCTCGCGATTGTCCCGCGTCAGCTGCCGGGTTTCGAGATTCAGAATGATGAATGGGCCAAATTGAATTCTCACACCCACGCTCGCTTGGAGAAAACCTGCAAAGTCTCTGGAAATCCCCTGAGACTCCGTCCTGAAGTGGTCGATATCTTACTCCTTGCGAGGTTCATCGCTGCTCACAGGAGGACTTATGAGAAGACGTTTCGGGACGATTCTCTGCGGACGGCCGTTCGCTGACGGGTGAAGAGGTTGCGGTGTTTCAGCTCGAGTCAGGAGAGACGATCAGTCGCCGCTGGGAATGGATCGCCACTCGGCCGTGACGATCTACGGAGGCGCGTAATCTGTGGCAGAATCGGCCAAGCCCCCAGATAGCTGCAGACGGCCGATCTGCAGGGGCCAGCAGCCTGCTCGACAAAGGGGGCTTCGTGGACCGTGGATTCGCGCCCGGCAACACCGCACAAGACAAGCGCAACCTGTTCGCGCGCCGCTTCCCGGCGCGTGGCCTCCTGGTGCTCTTGTTTCTCCTCGTACCCGCCGGCATGCACGCGCAAATCCTGCAACTGGTGCCGCCGACGCATACCGATCGTGCGCCTCAGTCATTTTTAGACGCGTGCATGAATATCCGACGCTGGCCGATGCTTTACAGACGCGCAACGTATCTAGGGGCGGTCAGCTGGCAGTTGAGGTCCGACCGCGCCAGCGATTCAGCGCTGGCCCGCTGTTTCTCTGAGATGAACGCGAGCGATCTGCAGCTGTCCCTGGAGGTAGGGATCACGAGTATTTTCGCCACCGGCCGGGAAGCCTATCTAGAAGCCCTGCCAGACTGGCAACGCTATCAGGATCTCGGCGCCCCGCTGACGGCGTTCTTCATCGACGAGCCGATCACGAACGGCTCCAGAGCGATGGGCTTGTCCTACGCGACCATTACGAGCGAAACGGTGAACTGGATTGTCCTCGTTCGCCAGAATCCGCGGTTCGCCCGCGTCAAGCTGATTCTCATCGAGGCGTATCCAAATCTCGACGCCTCGACGATCATCGACTTCATCAACGACGTCAACAACGCGGCGTTGGTTCGCGGGGTGGCCGGCTTCGACGGGCTGCAGATCGACCATGCCTGGGACGGCCGGCACGCTTGGAGCGGCTCGGATCTGGGAGACATGCGCGCGGCCGCCCACCGGCGGCGGATGGACTTCTCGATCATCTTTTACGCGGCCATGCCGTTCCAGCATCCGACAGACGACTGCGATTTTCGAGCTCGGTTGTTCCAGCAGTGGGAGTCTTACAAGGCGAATGGCATGGACTCCTTTGGCTTCTATCCGGATATCTATACGATTCAGAGCTGG
This sequence comes from Vicinamibacterales bacterium, assembly GCA_963761975.1. Classification (GTDB taxonomy): domain Bacteria; phylum Acidobacteriota; class Vicinamibacteria; order Vicinamibacterales; family JAMQPK01; genus JAMQPK01. Next base: position 842,894 of record CAVXIR010000004.1, on the reverse strand, counting down.
GACGAGCTTCCGTCGGTGACTGTGCCGGAATCCACCACCGCGTGTACAGTTCATGCAGGGGGCGAGACAATGGCTGGATTCGATCGATGCGGTGGCAACTGTCCGCCCCGGACTCTCCTGGCCTGGAGCCTGCCAAGGGATGCTCCCATGTGACGAGCCGTTCGTCATCACCGTTGTGCCTCGCGAACCGTGATAAGGACAAGATTCCAAATACACTAACTGCATGCGAAGCCACGCCCACCGACTGCTGCTGTGTGCCGCTGTTGTGCCAACGATCGGATGCGATCGCGTGACGAAGCATGCGGCGATGACCACGCTCGCCGACCAACCAGCGCGCTCGTTCCTGGCCGATACGGTGCGACTCGAATATGCGGATAACTTTGGCGGGTTTCTCAGTACAGGCGCGGATTGGCCGCCGATTGTTCGGACGGGGGTCTTTAGTGTAGGAACCGGACTGACGTTGCTCATCGCCATCGTATGTGCGCGACGGTTTCGTTCCAATCAGAGGCTCCTGATGGGGATTGCTTTGATTGTCGGTGGGGGAGTTTCCAACTGGTTCGACCGAGTGACGCGAGGCAGTGTCCCCGACTTTATCAACCTGGGGATTGGACCTCTTAGAACAGGTATCTTTAACGTCGCGGACGTGGCGATCACGCTTGGAGCCGCAATGCTCCTGCTGGCTGAACTCCATCACGGCAGAGACCCGGCTACGGCGAGGTGAGAATGCCTGAGTCCGGGCGCCAGTGGTATTCGACATCTGGCGCATTCTCCGGCGCCGGACTGATGCCGAATCTCACCGCCGTGAACCCGTGCTTCTCGTAGAACTGTCGGGCGCCGTGGTTCTCCTGATGCGTGCAAAGCTCCAGGCCCTCAGGACACAGACCCTTTGCGAACGCCATGAGCTGGGTTCCCCATCCCTGGCGCCAATACGGTGAATCGATGTACATCCGATCGATATAGGAACCTTTCATCGCGACAAAGGCGATGATGCGCTCGTCTGAGACGGCTACCCAAATCGCGTATGCGGCCGAATGACGTGCCGAAAGATTTCACCTGCTCGTTCAGCCGTCAGCGTTTGCCACTCGGGGAGGAACGTATACACCGCACGCCCTGAACGGTACCAGACGCCGACAACATCTGCCTCGTCTCGATCCTCGTATGGACGGATAGTCGCGTCGAACAACTCATATCTACTCATCGAGTCGCATGGGTTAGAGGAATCCCAGTAGTCGGCAATGGCAATGGTCAGTCGGAATCAGGCTCAGGTATCGCTATCGCGTCAGTGTTGAGTGTTGGGTGCGGTTTGCGCGGGGCCAAGATCAGCGAATCGCGGTCACCGTTGTCACGAGGCCTATCGTCTCGAACTTTGTCTGGACCATGCGCGATTGATACTTGCGGGCTGACAAAAATAGGCCCGTGCATGGAACACTCATATGTGCGGACTTCGTTGTAACCCCACAGACCACCGAAGGTCCACGACGCTATGAAGCTCAGATCCCTCTGACAATCGGGGCATATAGGCACATCGTTGTTCGGCACCCGCCATGTTCTCGGCATGTCTATCTGGGCTTCCCCTTCTTGGAAGGTTTCGCCTTGCCAGAACTGTTGAGGGCGACCGCTTGGCGAACGAGCGCCGTGAACGCGGGCTCATCAACTTCTTCTCCTTCGTGGATGTCGATCGCGCGGTGTACGTTTCCGTCGAGACTCGAGTTGAAGAGACGGGCCGGATCCTTCAGAGATGCGCCCTTGGCGAAGGTAAGCTTCACGACATTCTTATAGGATTCGCCGGTGCAGATGATGCCGCCGTGCGACCAAACCGGAGTGCCGGGTTTGGTTGGTTTGACCCACTTCCACTCCTCGACGACGTCCGGGTCTGCCTTCTTGATGAGCTTACGCATTCTGCTGAGGGTTTCCCCGCGCCAGTCCCCGAGTTCGGCGACTCTTTTCGAGATGAGCTCTGATGCCGACTGGCCTTGGCTCGCGCCCGGATTTTTCATGATGCTCTCATCTTAGCCAAGCAGCGCCGGAAAGGCGATGCTGCACGAATGAGCGAACGGCGGTTCAAATCAGGTGATCAGTGGCCGGGCAAGTAGCGCCGCGTCGCCGTTTGCCGCGCGCGCTTCGCCGCCACTCCGGTCGTCGTCAGTCACGCACATGGGCGAGCAGACGTTCCAACGGCTTCGGTACGCGATCGAGATCCAACGCAGCCACCAGGAGCGTCGCATAGCGAAACTTTCGCAGCGTCTTCGCACCCAGCCACCGCCGAAGCTGCGCTTCACCGCTTTGCTCCTGCCACGCGTGCTGACGCTGAAACGTCCTGAAGGCCTCCAATTCATCCTGCGCCGCGACGACGTTCAGGACGGCATCGACGCCGACGGCACGGATGAGCTCGTCTTCCAGATCGGCATCACACATGTAGAACCCGAGCGCTTCCATTTCCGATCGCGTCAGGTCCACGCCGAGACCGGCGCGCTCGAGCGCACGCTGGAAACGGTGCTCCTCGCCGCGGTCACACAGGCCGGCCATCTGGACGTTCACTCGCGGGGGGCCGAGCAGATCCAGGAAATGCCCGATATTCGTCGCACCACCCATCGCCACGATGGCGATGCCTTCAGCCTGCGCGTCCCAACCGAGACGTCCCACAAGAGCGTTGAGCGCCAACTGGTCGCTGATGCCTTCGACGAGCACGACAGTCTGATTGCTGTCGGCGGCTCTGCGTGCGAGTTCCATCCCGCTGGCAAACAGCGAGCCGCTCGCGGCGGCTCTCGAGAGTTCCAGCGCGACGGGAGTCAGGGATTCGCTCGAGCCATCCGACTGAACGGCCGCGTTCTTGAATTGTCGGCGTCGAGGACGTTTCATCGCCTGAAGATCTTAAATCCAGCGTAGCCCTGCCGCCACTTCTCGCGAGCGGGATCGCGACCGCTGGACGGCGAATGATGGTGGAACGGGCAGGAACCTGGCGACCGGCTCCGACACGCCATCAGCGACGAGAAGCCGCCCAGTCTTCCCACTTCAGGCCCTGCACGCGCGCGAACTCCTTCGTGTTGGAGGTCACGAGTGTCGCGCCGCGTCTTCGGGCTTGGCCGGCGAGTAGGACATCGTAGGCGCCGACAGGTCTTACCCACGGCCTCGAGCTCAGCGCGAACAGTGCCCGCGGCGCGCGCATCGTCTTCGTCGAAGAGAGCCCACTCGAGAGGGCCGCCAAGGAACGTCTCGAGCCGTTGAGTGTTACTGTCCTTCCGCTGGCTCTTCGCAACGCCGTACCACAGCTCGAACGCAACGATCGACGACAGCAGGATCACGCTCTCGCGAGCCACTGCTCGCTTAAATCGTCGACGCACGTTGATTTCGGTGCCGTTGATCAACGCGATGCAGGCGTTCGTATCAAGCAAGTACGTCGTCATTCGAACACGTCTCGCTCTGGTGTCGGTGGCTGCTGACGTCCCTCCGGCATGAAGGGTTCGGATGCGAGTCGATCCATTTCGGCGAACCATGCGGCGACGTCGGTGATGACTGGTTCGACGAGCACCCCTCGCCCAGCGCGGCGCACTCTGACGCGGTCCCCGTCGAACCTGAACTCGCGGGGTAGGCGCACGGCCTGGCTTCGCCCGTTCTTGAACAGCTTGGCAATGGTAGTCACAATCTCCTCGGCTGGTCTATACCAACAGTATAGACCCTTCAATGTTCGGGCTCAATACGAATCGGCCCCGACCACCAGATCACCGATGAGACTGGTTCTCGGACAAGCGCTGCGATTGGCAAGGTTTGGCGCGGTCATAGGCATCGCTGGCGCCCAGCTGTTCTCAAGTACGCTGAGAACGTACCTTGTACGGGGTTACACCAAACGATCCCACAACGATCATCGGTGTGGCGATTGTTGTGACAGTCGCGCTTGTCTTGGCGAGTTACATCCCTGCCCGTCGCCCACGTGGATCCGCTCGTGGCGTTGAGATACGAGTAGCATGACTGTGGCGTATTCAGCCTTTTAGACCGATGCTGGCCGACCTCCGCAACGCATTCCGCCTCCTGAGCCACGCACCGTTCTTTTCGGCGTCGGCGGTCCTGATACTGGCGCTTGGTATCGGAGCTTCGACGACGATGTTCAGCGTGAGCGAGACGTTGCTGCTCCGGCCATCACCGTATCCAGACGCCGAGCGCTTGGTCGCGCTGCAACACATCAGCCCCGATCCCGAATTTCCTTACCAACGGACCGCATCAGGCACGCTTGCGGATTGGCAGATCCAATCCACGCTGTTCGAAGCCATTGCCGGTTATCGGTGGCACACGATCGACATGATCTGGTGATACCGAGAGCGCACGTTTGGCAGGGCTGTTCGTGACACCGGAGTTCTTCAACGTGTTCGGCGTTCCGCTCGTCGGGCGCGGCTTTCTTCAGGAAGACCTCGGGACGCGCCCGATCGTGCTTGGTCATGAAGTATGGCGGCGGCAATTCGATGGCAATAAGACGCTGGTCGGGAGCACGCTCGATCTGAACGTCCGAAACCTGCGCCAGGTCGGTCCCACTCGACACGGCCGTCGTCGGTGTTGCGGCGGCGTCGGTTCGGTTCCCCCCGCTGACAGAAGACTTCCACCTGGGTCTGGCCAACGTGGTGGAGACGATTGATTTCTGGACGCCAGAGTTCGTATCGCCGACAAGTCCGCGCGCGGCGCACGAGCTTGATGTTGTCGGAAAATTGCGACCTGGCGTGACCCTCGAGCAAGCCCAAGAGGAGATGGACGGCATCGCTCGCCGCCAGGCTGAACGATACCCGGAGACGAACCAAGGGTGGCAGATCCGCGTTATGCCACTTCGAGAACGGATAGCCGGAGACGCACAGCGGGGGACGCTCCTGCTCGCAATCGGTACGAGCATGCTGCTGCTCATTGCGTGCGCGAACGTCTCGACATTGCTCCTTGCGCGGGGGGTTGCGCGCCACAGAGAAGTGGCGATTCGCACCGCGCTCGGTGCGGCCCGATGGCAGATCGTGCGGCAGCTCCTGATGGAGTCGGTCGTGCTCGCCACGCTCGCTGGTGTCCTCGGCGTCATTCTGACCATATGGACGATCGCGGTGGCACGCCCCTGGCTCCCCAGGAGTCTGCCGGTGCTCCAAGAGGTGACTGTCAATCCGATGGTCTTGGCGTTCGCTGTGGTGTGCGTGCTCGTGACGGCGTGCCTGACCGGGATTGCACCTGCGCTGCGCTCGACGCGTGCCGAGGGAGAACGACTCACACTTGGCGAGGGACGCGGCATCACACTCAGTCGAGCGCGAATCGGATTGATGAGCGGACTCGTGTCGGTCGAAGTGGCACTCACGCTGATTCTTTTCTTGAGTGGTGGGTTGCTGGTCCGCAGCGCACTGCACGCGCGAGCGGTCGATCCAGGCTTCAATCCGTCCGACGTGCTGACCATGACGGTTTCCCTGCCGGAGAACAAGTTCGACTGGAATCACAACGCCGTCTTCGCACGCCAGGTGATCGATGCGGTCACGTCGCTGGCCACAGTGGAGGATGCGGCGGTGATTCAGGGCATTCCCATGCGTGAGGGCAGTTTTTACGGTTCAGGAATCATCGACGGTTACGTGCCTCGGTCCGCCGCTGAAGAACCGATCTGGCGCATTCGCGTGGTCAGTCCCGAATACTGGAACGTCATGCAGATTCCGATCATCTCAGGCAGAGGGCTCGACGAGCGCGACGGGGAAGGCGAGCGGGGATTTCCCAAGAGTGTCGTGGTCAGCCGTTCGTTTGCTAATCGTTACTGGCCGGACGAGGACGCGTTAGGAAAAAGGATCGGCATTGACCAGGTTCGGGCGGGTGTGCACCCTCAGTCCGAAATCTGGTGGATGACGGTCGTTGGCGTCGTCGGCGATGTTTGACCCCGTGACCGCGCTCAGGGCCGAATAAGAGGAAGGTGGTTGCGCCTTGTGGAGTGGTCATCATGAATGTCAAAGTCCTGTCGCTCATTGTCCTTGCCGTTACGACAGCACTGGCGGGTTTCGCAAACCAACGTAAGGACGCCGTTGCGCTTACGATGGACAAGCTCACGGTCACCAAGGGGCTTCCAACAGGATGCTCGTTGGTAACGAGTAAACCGTTCATAGGATTTAGTCAGCCCGTTCCAATCGATTCCAATCCTTGGCGAGGCATCGACCGGGGCATCCTTGCGTCCATTCGGGAAGCCATGTACGGCGCGCCGCGTGTCCCCGACGGCCCACCGCTCAGCGCCGCAGAGTTTTCCAGGTTTTTCGGCCGCCTCTCACGCGGGATCGACGAAGGGTATGTTGCGTTCTATCAACAGCAAGGATCAAATGATCTCGAAGTCCATGCGTTGACATTTTCAAAGGGCGAATCATTTCCACGGCGTGGAAACATGGCTCGAAATAGATCCGCGTCGAGCCGTCTGGCTCGAAAGCGGCAGAACGGCGATTGTGCTGTATGGTGACGAAAGCCCGTGCTTCAGTGTCATCCAGTCGCATTTGAAGTCCCTGACCAACCCCTGAAGAGACTAATGCATCTCTCATGAGGGCTCCTGAGGTCGTGGAGCGAATTGGCTTACATATCTTGGACGAGCGATTTCCGCTCCACTAAGGTGATATCTCCGGGGTGTGAAGCTGTCGAGGCACGGGCTTTCGAGGCCCTTCCTGTCAAGCGCCGGTCATCAATCGACTCTTCCCGTCCCGTTTCCAGACGCCCGGTATGTCGCGAACGACCAATCAGTCCGGCACGTCGTCTAAACCGCGAGGAGGAGCCTGTATGTCTTTCCGTGCGATTCTGACGCTCGCGGCCCTTTGGGTGTTGTCCTTGTTCCTCGTATCGTCTGTCGGCGCGCAGCAGGCATTCCTAATAGACCCGTTGCCCGAGCCACGCATCATTTCAGGACCTGACGTAGGGTTCCGAATTGAAGGTACACAGAAGGGCGCGCCTGTGGGGAGGCTCGTAATTCGCGTTGACGGCAAATGGATTGAAGCACGGTTCGGCGCAGTCAACAAGGATCCACGCATCAGTTCGCGATAGCGGGGCGGGCCTCGGCTTCCCGCCGGGGCCTCTGCCGTCTCGTGCTCTCTTGTGTTGGTCCTATAGGCCTATCTAACGCCAAGCTTTGGGCTGAAGGAAAGTTCGGCCTGCTCGGGGCGACTCGTCTGCCGCTACTCTGACCAGAGCATCCCATTAATGGGCGGTGCGAGGCGCGTGATACCCGAGGCAGAGGCAGGTGATGAGCGCGTTCAGGATCAAGCGATTCGAGCGCCGTGCCAGATGACAGCGCACCGTGTCAATCGGTTCGCAGCGCAATCAGAGGATTGACTATCGTGGCACGGCGTGCCGGCAGATAAGACGCGAACAGTGTCACCGCACCGAACGCCAGCGACACAGCAACGAAGGTTGGTCGGTCGAGTGGGGTGATACCGAATAGCATGGTCTGCAGAACCTTCGACCCCGCGGCGGCCCCCACGAGCCCGAGCACAATGCCGATCGACGCGAGCCACAGCCCTTTGCGAATGACCAGACCGAGCACTTGCGTCTGTCGCGCTCCGAGCGCCATTCGAATGCCGATTTCCTGTGTGCGTAGCACAACGGTGTAGGCCAAGACGCCGTAAACCCCGATGACTGCAAGAATCCCGGCGATTCCAGCAAAGAGGCCCAGCAGCGCTGCATAGAACCGCTGACGAGCAACGGAACTGGCCACCAGCCGTTCCAGAGGAATGACCGCATCGACGCCGGCATTCGCATCAACTGAGCGCACGATCTGAGCGAGAACCGGCCGCATACTCTCGGGATCGGTGTTTGTGCGGACGGCAAACGACAGCAGCCCCAGCGCTGTCTGGTCTTGTTGTGGGATCGAGTGGTTCAGCCTCTGCGTGACATCCAGTAGTGGCCGATAGTGGACGAAAATTTCGGGAAATGGCTCCTGGTCGAGCGACTCATTCCTTAAATCCTCGACGAGACCCACGACTCGAACCTCGATACGGAATTTGTCGAACTGCCAATCGACCACGTCACCGATTGGATTGCTGCCTCTGAACAGGAGTGCGGCGGCTCGCCGATTGATGATGACGCCGGGAGATGCGCTTTCAGCGTCCGCCGTTGTGAGGTCCCGGCCGGCGACAAAGGGGATGCCCATCGCAGGCAGAAAACCTTCAGTGACCGAGCGTAGTCGAGGCTTCTCTGGATCGACTCGCATCTCTTCCGCTGTTCTGCCGCGAGGAACGAACGTGCCATAGGTGATCTCTTCGCCAATGAACACACCCGCTCGTGAAAAGCCAGCCGATTGGACGTGTGGATGTGAACGCAGCCGTTGTAACAACGCTTCGATAGACTGCGTTTTACGAGCAGTCGGGTAGTTGCCTGGAAACACCAACTGAACGGCAAGTACATTCGAGGCGTCGTAGCCTTTCTTGACGGTTGTCAGCTTCACAAAACTGTTGATCAGCAAGCCTGCGGCGATCATCAGCACGGTCGCCATCCCGAGTTGAGCCACGACCAGCACGGACTGGATGCGTGTATCGCGAAGTCCGACCCCACCTGTTCGCGAGCCGATCTCCTGGGTGAAGCGTGGCCGGGAGAGGCGCAACGCTGGAATGAGCCCAAACGCAACACACGCGGTGAGGGCAATGCCAAAGGCAATGCTGAACACTTTCGGATCAACACCGACTTCGTTCGCACGGGGCAGGATCGTCGGGCCGAACATCAAGTAAAAGATGCCTGGCGCCTCAACGGATGCGAGGCGCTTCACAAGCAAGACACCGCCAGACGCCAGCAGCGCTCCGAGGACAGCGCCGATCGTAGCCAACACGAGACATTCCGTGAGTGCCTGCCGAACGATTCGGCCGCGACTCGCACCGATCGCAGCGCGGATCGCAATCTCGCGCTGGCGGGCAGTCCCACGAGCAAGCAGGAGATTTGCGACATTCGCACACACAATGACTAAAACGACGACGACGGCTGCGAGAAGCACGCGCAGTGCCGGACGTATCTCCTTCACGACTTCATCCTTCAGCCGCTGCACTTCAAATCGGGGAACTGGAAGGGGACGAGCATTGACTGGTCGCGGGGGGCGAATGGCCGTGCCAATGAGATTAGCTTCATCCATCGCTGCACTGAGCGACACACCTTCGCGAAGCCGGCCGATGACCAGTGCCTGCGTTGGAGGGCGGGATGGATCGAACGGTCGGTAATAGTCCATCGGTCCGGTCGGAAATTCGAACCCTGGAGGGAGGACGCCGACAATCGCGAGAGGCGGTTGTGAAACGTTTCCCCGAAGCTCCAGGTGTCGGCCGACGACATTTGGATTTGAGCGAAACAGTCGCCTCCATGCCTCAAATCCAAGGACGACGACATTTGGGTCGCGATCATCACCTGAAAGCAGTGTGCGGCCGATCATGGCGTTCACTCCAAGGATCGCAAACGCATTGGCCGACACACGTGTTCCCCATAAGCGCTTCGTCCCATCGTCGGTCCCAACCAAAGTCGGAATGTTTCCGGCGACGGCAATAAGGTCGGTCAGTGCAGTCGAGCGTGCGCGCCACTCCTGAACGCTCACTCCGCGCTGAATGACGCGGCCACTAAGACCTAGAACTTCATTTTCAACGACGCGCACCAGCCGGTCAGAGTGTGCGAACGGCAGCGGCTGCAACAGAATGGTGTCTACTACGCTGTAAATGGCCGTAGCGGCGCCAATACCGAGCGCCAATGTCAAAATCGCAGTAGCAGCAAACCCTGGACTTTTCCGAAGTGAGCGCACCGCGTAGTTGAGGTCGCGTCTGAGGTCAGCAAGCCAGACGAGGCGCCGAGATTCGTAGAATTGCTCCTGGGCTGTGGTCAGGTTGCCAAACGAGCGGAGCGCTTTGGCCTTCGCATCGATAAAGTTCAGCCCGTCGTCGTCAACCAGCCGCTTGGTCTCTCGCCGAACGTGGTCTTGGATCTCTTCAGCAAAGTCCGCGTCTGACCGATTCCGCCACGGCCACATCGTTACGTCTCCTCGGCTCCGAGAATACGGCCAATGGCGGACGCCAACCGCTTCCATTGCCGAGTCTCAGCCGTCAACTGCTTTCTTCCCGCTTTCGTCAGCGTGTAGAAGCGAGCGCGACGATTGTTGTCGGAGATACCCCAAGCGGCGCTGATCCAGCCTTTCTCCTCGAGCCGCTGTAACGCGGGGTAAAGCGATCCGTGATCGACCATGAGCGTCTCGTCGGATTGTCGCTGAATGCTAAGCGTGATGCCGTGGCCGTGCTGCGGGCCGAACAGGAGTGTGCGAAGAATCAGTAGATCGAGTGTGCCTTGTAGGAGAGCAATGCGCTCTCGTTCGGTTCTTTCGGTAGACATCCCACAAGAGTATTTATCTGCTTTAGTAGGATGTCAACCAGAGCCTTTCAGGAATGGCCGGACTGTCGTGGCAGTGGCACTTGGGTTTTGTCACTTTCGACCGAGAAGGGCGATGACTCCATCGGCGAAGGTTCCACGCCAGTTAATGTAGTCGTGACCACCGATGTACTCTTGATATTGCACATCGTAGCCCTTCGCCAGGAGAACGTCTCGCATATGTCGATTGGGCTCCAACGCTCCAAGCCCACCGCCCATGAAATCGACTTCGAACGTGCCCACATCCATATAAAAGCGGATTGGGCGTTTCGGTGCCGCGATAAACAGCTTGGCCAGATAGACACCCTCGGTCAGAGAACGATCTTCGATTTCCTCGACGATGTGACGGTCGTCGGTGTTTGCCCGAGAGATGCGCTCTGCGTATCCTTGCAGCCGCTCGGGTGATGGTAACCCGGCAGATTGTGACAGCACGTTTCCAAACACATTCGAGTGCTGTAAGGCCGCGTACATGGCACCACCGCCGCCGGCGCTGGCGCCGGCGATCACGACTCGACGAGGATCCTTCGTAACATTGAAGCGCTCGCGAATCCACGACACGAGTTCGGTTGCGACGAAGTCGGCATACGCTGGATTCCAGAACAGCTCATCGTTGCGGACGGAGAACGGATTTTCGACGAACACGCCCACGACCGGAGCGATTCGCTTTGCCCCGATCAGATTGTCTAACGTGATTGGCGCCAGCAACCTGTCGATATACATGCGGCCGTCGAAGAAGACGATCAGATCGGCTGGCGCGCCGGTGGATCGGTAGCCCGGCGGGGTGTACACCCATACCTGTCGTTCCATCTTCATCCGCTTGCTGACTATGATCTGCTCGTGAGAGACGGTTCCGGTCGGAATGTCGGGATTTCTCAGAATCCAAGGTTGTGTTGTGGCGCCTGGAAGTTCCGCAATGCTCCTTATGCCAAGGAGGGATTTCGGATTCAGCGGGTCGAGCTGCATGCTGCTTCCCCACACACCGCCGAGAAACGCATTGTTTAGGGGATCATTTGGCGACAAGCCATAAAAAAAACGTGCTGTGGGCGGCAAGCGGACTGTGAGATACCACACATCAGAGTTTGCCAAGCGGCGCATCATGTAATCCTGGGGTCTCACGGCTGCGAAATCGGATAGATACACGAGGACGTTGTGTGTGTCTGCTGTCCCGCGCCAGAGAAACGTGACCAGTGAATGGTTCTCGCCGAGTGGCTCGACGAGCGGAGTGCCGCTGGTTTTGACCTCGGACCAGAACGCGTCTGTGTTGGCGCCGCTTTCAATCGCGGCGCGAAGTGCCTCTATCTTCGGACTGCGATCTCGTTCACGCCAAGTAGAAGGGACCAAATCTTGTGCAGTGAGATGAGCAAAGAAGAGTATCGACGCTGTGCCGGTTATTACCGAATTCCTCATCCCTGCCTCCTCTCTCCGCCCACTCGACCAGTGAACCGAGGATCGCCTCAAAGATCCTGCCACACTACGATCCTTTGCGGTGGCAGTACCGGAATGGTTTGTGGTCGTGAATGGATTGTGTGGACTCAGCAACGGCCGGGCGCGAGGGGAGCGGTTAGGGGAGGGAAGCCAATGCCGCGGGCAGTAGCTTCCCCCAACCCTTCTAAGGAGTTCTCAGGTCGATCGTCATGGTCGCGGGGGCGGAGCGGTTTCCTGCCTCGTCGACGGCGTACACCTCGATCGTGTTCACGATCCCGAGAGTCAGGTACATGCTGAACCGGTGCGGGTAAGGGTCGACGGTCGCGCCGTCGAACTGGCCGTTCAGGTCCAGGGAGTACCGGATGTGCTCCTGCGGGGTCACGTTGTCCGTGGAGTTTCCCCAGAAGACCATCGCCTCGGTGGCGCCGTCGATGATCCCGCCCCAGAGGCTCGGGGGCATCGTCGGTGGCTGGTGGTCGTTCGGGTCGGCCGCCGGCGTGGTCACCACGAGCGGGTCGCTCAAGTCCGACCAGTTACCCGCCGAGTCCCGCGCCCTCACCTTGAAGGTAATAGGTCGTGCTCGGGCTCAGGAACACAATCCTCTTCGACCTCCCTGCAACCTGCCCATGCCAGAGCTGGCCGTTCACGTAGATGTCGAAACGGGGACTTGGATCGGTGTCGGCGTAGGACCAGGCAAGGTCGACATGGGTCGGGCCGATGCCAGTGGACGAAACGACCGGCTTGACCGCCGAGGTCGTGTCGTTGAGGAGTGTCGCGGTAACCGTGTTGCTGGCGTTCGACCAAGCGCCGCTTGAACTGACGGCGTACACACGGAATGAGTACGTCCTGTTGTAGTCGAAGCCGCTGGAGAATGTAGCAGCGGTCTGCGATCCACCCACCATCATGGTGCGGCCGTTGCTGCACTGGACGACATATGTGGAGGGTGCCTTGCGTTTGGGCGCGTCCCACATGAGAGTTCGCGGCCACATGCGACATCGCCAACAGACCGTGAAACCGGCGGAAAATGCGGATCGCGCTTACCGTCGGCGTAAGCGCTTACGTCTGCCGAAGGTTCGAGATCAGATCGAGCCGGAGGTGCACCTGCTGAGCGTGACCGCTGACGCGCGTGTTGGTGTTGCGATGGCGCTGCGGGGCGTGACGTGGCGTTGAGATATGAGTGAAGTTAGTGCATGTTATTCGGTGCGTAATGCGACCAACGGGTTGAGCATCGCCGCGCGCCGTGCCGGAATGAAGGCGGCGAGCATCGCGACGGCGACGAATACCACCGATACGGACATGAACGTCATCGCATCGAGTGGAGTCACACCGAAAAGCATCCCTTCCAGATACTGCGTCATTGCTGCGGCACCGCACAGGCCGGTGGCCAGTCCGATGGTGATCGATACCAAGCTCTGACGAAGTACCAGCGCCACGACTTCGGAGTGGCGCGCGCCGAGCGCCACCCGAATGCCGATCTCACGGGTCCGCCGCGTCACGGAGTACGCCATGACGCCGAAAATACCAATGGCGGCGAGTGCCACCGCAATGCCGGCAAAAATGGCAAGCAGCACGGCATAGAGCCGAGGCCGGGCAATGCGATTTGACACAAGCTGCTCCATCGTTGCGATATTGAAGACCCCACCCTCCGCATCCGCTTGTCGTACCGTCGCGTGAACCTGAGGCACCAAAAGCGCGGGATCGGACTCAGTACGCAGCGAGAAGTACGGTCCGAGCGGAAAAACTGCGTCACCGGGCCATTGGTCATAGGTCACAAACCATTGCGGTTCTGGTTCGCGGTCAATGCTGACTTGTCGAACATCGAGGACGATGCCTACGATTTCCCACGGCTGAGAGTCTGTTCCAGCGTAGACGTGTCGGCCGAGCGGGTTTTCTCCCGGGAACTCCCGCCGTGCCAGCGCTTGATTGATCAGTAATACTCTTGGTTGTCCCGCTCGATCATGCTCGGTGAAGCCCCTTCCTGCCAGGACGCGGATGCCCATGACGTCCAGGTAGTCAGGGCTGACAAGCCGTCGCTCGACGCCAGCGGCGGCCTTCGTGGGCACCTCAGGCGTCTTTCGAAAGAACGCTCCTTCGGTAATCGCCACCAACGGGGGCTGACCATACGCGGCCGCTTTCACACCAGGGATCGTACGGAGCCGCGCGACCAGGCCATCGGCAAACGATTTGAGCTGTGGAGTCGGATACCGATCCAATGGAAGCGCCACCTGAAATGTCAACACATTGGCGGCGTCATAGCCTGGATCGACACGGGTCAGTTTGATGAAACTGTGCGTGAGCAGGCCCGCGCCTACGAGGAGTATCAACGACAACGAGATTTCAGCGGCGACGAGGACCGTCGCCGATCCTCCGCGACCTGATAGTCGGAACCCCGAGGACGCGGGAGACGTTTCTCTCAACGTCATCATGTGCTCAGCGCGCGAGTGTGCGATCGCAGGCATCAACCCAAGTAAGACGCCAGCGAAAACGGAGAGCGCAAACACAAACACCAGCACGGTCAGGTCAATCGTGATGTCTTCGAGACGCGGGAAGGCCAGTTGAATACCGAGATCCATCCGTGCCAGCGTCGTGGCCAGGCTCTTCAGCAGCTCGATACCGCCTACGGCAAGCAGGATACCCAGTGCACCGCCACAGACGGCAAGCATCGTGCTCTCCGTCAGCAGATATCGAATGAGTCGGCCGCGACCAGCGCCGAGTGCGATGCGAACAGCAGTTTCGCGCTGACGCGCTGTCGATCTCGCAAAGAGCAGGTTTGCGACATTGACACACGCAATGAGCAGCACGAAACACGCAGCGGCCATCAACACAAAGAGGGCTGGTCTCAGATCGTCGATCGCGCTACTTTCGGAAGCTGAAGTCAGGTCATATCGCACCTCAGGTTTCGTTTTGCGCAGCTCGCGCAGAATGGTTCCAACCTCAGCCGCCGCTGCGGCAGCGGTATGATCGCTCGCCAAACGTCCGATCATCGCGCCTCTCGAGGCTGGTCGCCACGGCATCGGAATCCAGAACTCGATCTGGCGATCTGGAAACCAGAACGATTCGGGCATCACGCCAACAATCGTGTACTGCCTCGGGTCAGGTTTTGATGACAGTGAATTGGCGAGGGTTCGGGTTTGACCGACGATGTTAGGGTCTGCACCGAAGTAACGCATCCATGCGGCAAAGCTCAAGACAACATCTGCGGCACCATCAGACAATTCGTCCGCGTTGAAGCCTCGTCCGAGCATGGGAGAGACGCCGAGGGTCTCAAAGAGATCGGAGGCGACCCGGTGCCCCTGCAGCCGCACGCTTTCACCTCGACCGCTGAACGTCATAATGGCCAGGCCGCCGCCCATCGATACGTGTGAGACGCTACTCGAACGCGACCGAAGTTCCTTCAACTCCGTGACCGAAATGGCGCCTGACCGCCGCTCTCGACCGTCTTGAGTTATCGAACCGGGTGTTATTTCGTTGAGACGCACAAGCTGATCGGGCTGACGGTACGGCAGTGGCTTGAGCAAGACCGCGTTGATCACGCTGAAAATGGCAGCATTCGCACCGATGCCGAGCGCGATCGTTACTATGGCGATGGCGGCGAACCCCGGATTGCGGCGAAGATTGCGCACGGCGTACAGCAGGTCGCGGCGCATATCATCCAGCCACATCAGACGCCCACGTTCATAGAATCGTTCTTGTGCCTGCGCGATGTTGCCGAAGGACCAAAGGGCCTGCGCCTTGGCGTCCCTGACGTTCATGCCCTCTTCGTCAACAAGTCGCTTGATCTCTTGGGCGATGTGAGCGTGAATCTCTTCGGCAAAGTCCTCGTGTGACCGTTTGCGCCAGCTCCACATGGTCATGCCTCCTCAGTCCCGAGGCTGCGTCCAATCCTCCCTTTCGGGTAGACACACGACCGGAGTATCTACTGGCTTTGGTAGAACGTCAACCGCGACGAGGTGGCGTCGATTATGGAATTCGAGCTTTGAGCTGCTGGCGTGCCAGTTCCAGCGTGACTCCGTGCCTGGCGAGTATCAATTTCGGAGGCGAGTCTGAGACCCGAAGGATTCCCAAAAGCAGGTGTTCGGTGTCGATCTCGTGATGGCCAAGCCGATCTGCTTCCTCAGCACTGGCGGTAACCACTTCGAGTGCTAACCGACCAAATGGGATTTCCACGGATTCAGGGAATTTGGATTTTCGTTCGAGGCGTGACTCGATCTCATTGCTGAGCGATACCTGGTCCAGTTGGAATTTGCCAAATAACAGGTCGTGTGCCGCTCCCTCGCCTTCGCGGATGATGCCAAGCATGATGTGCTCGGGTTCAATTTGCGCGCTTCCGTATTCGCTCACTGCAACTCGTGCAAAGAAAAGAACCCGCCTCGCTGATTCTGCAAAGCGGTCGAATATGGGCGATGAGCTGCGCGTCTGTCGCTCAGCGTCGTTTACTTGGCCGAGCGAAACCGCTGGCCAAAGACAGAGCACCACCACAGAGATCAGAGCACGCCGCATAAGTGCAAACTAAACTGTTTCACCCCGGCATAAAGCGAGCTACTGCGAAGGTTCGTTGAGCGGCTTGCCCTTCTCCACGACGTAGGTTGCGAGCATCCGCGCCGTTGTCGTGCTGTTGTTCGTGTTGTTGTGGGCAACTCCGGCCGGAATGATCACAGTTTGCCCCGCTGTTAGCGTCGAGCTCTTCCCGTCTTGCTCGATCAGCAACGAACCCTCGAGGACATACCCAACCATTTCGCCGGGATGTGTGTGGCGACCAGTTGTCGAGCCAGGTGGAAAACTCTGCGACTGCCGTGATCACTTCATGACCTGGCACCGACAGATCGGCCCTCTGAAGAATAGTACGCGGAGCACCGCGCTGCTGTGCGACAACACCAACAGAAAGTCCGGCTAAGGAAAACATTACGACTGCGGCGGTTGTCAACTTCATGGTCGTCTCCACGGTCATGAAGGTACACCTTCCGCGCTACCAGTACACGCTGTGGCTGTGGCGCAGTGAGGGTTGATGGCGTTGCTATCGTCGGCCCCGCATCATCGTCATCTCGAACAACGTTGAGCAGGTGATGGCGGCGGCGCGGAGGCGATTGGCTGAGATCGTTTCCCTTCGGTGATCGTGATCGTGAGTGTGAGGTACCGGGGATTCGCATAGGTCGGCCGTGTATCGTGTGTCACCTCCGCGTCGAGAAAGCCTTTCTCGCTCATTACGTCTCGAAGCACCTCTTTGAAGCGACAGAGCATCTGGGATTCAAGCGGCAGGCCTAACCGCAGGTTCGCGCCGTTAGCTCGAAGCCGTTCGTGGAGCCTGGGAAAGTCGATCTGTTTGGTGCCGACGATCTCTATGCCTGCAACGATGTCATGACCTTCCACAGGCAGGCCATGAACGCCAGTCAGCTTACCGTCCTGCTCGCGACCCAACATGATTGGACCGGCCAGCAGGATCGCGGCGGCACTGAACACGAGCAAGTTGGTACACTTCACGTCCATCTCTCGCAAGCATACTCCTTCTGCTCAGGAAGCAGTGCTGCTGGACCTGAACCCATCTTGCCCTCCTTACAATTCGTAATTTGACGCAGTTGCCGAAGCCCGTCAGCATTTCCTGATATGGAGATGCGAATACTTCCGCCTGCGAGCAGTCGTTCCTACCAAGAGTTCGTGCGCTCGCGCGATCTAAGCGTTGGCGTCTATCGTTTGCAACCCGGCACGACTGACTCCCAACAGCCGCACAAGGAAGACGAGGTGTACTACGTGCTCGCTGGTCGAGCAAAGTTTACGGCTAATGGCAAGACCGTCGACGTGGCGGCGAGCGTGTGTCTCTTTGTCCCTGCGCTCGAACCCCACGGGTTTCACGACATTACTGAGGCTCTGGAAGTGCTCGTTGTGTTCGGACCAGCTGAAGGCTCGCGTTCATCGCGTCATGAATTACCGCCGCACCCTGCGGAGTAACGCGCTAAATCGATTCAGGAACTCCGAGGAGTTCATGAACACGACGAAGTGCCCACCCTTTATTGACACAAATGCCTTGTCTGGCGCTTCGACGCCATCGACGAAGGCCTTGGCAAGACTGGTGGGCGTGGTGAAATCGTCGGAGCCTTGGATGACGAAAACCGGTACGGCGAATCGACCTGTGAGTGCGGTCGGCTGGAGCACATTGGATTGAGGAACCAACCGTTCGGCACTTAGTCCCTGCCCATCGATCCAATCATTCACGTCTCGCATTGTGTAGCCGGGTGCGATCAACGCGAACCCCAACATGCTCGCGATGAAGGCGTCAGACCCTTCGAACCGGTTCGACCACCGCCGCTGCACCTGATAGCCACGGCCGCTGTTGTACGGCGGCGGACCGATCTCCTGGAGTTCGCGAAGAGCGCGCGAGTCGCCCAGAGCACGTGCCTTTCCGATGAGTGCATCAAACGCCACGTCGTAACTGCGCGCTGGATCACCCACCTGCCCGGTTCCGACGTACGCAGAAAACAAATCCGGCTTCGCCTTCGCCATCAACACGCCGAGGACTGAGCCCCACGAGTGACCCAGCAGGATGATTTTGTCTTTCCGAAGCGACGTGCGCAGGGCGTCCGCCAGCTCGACGCCATCCTGCACGATCTGATCTATGGTCAGCGTTGCTGCGGAGGCGTTCCCATTTCGTCCGAACGTTCTCCCAGCTCCACGCTGATCCCATTGGACAACTGTGTAGGTCTTCAGCCACGTGCGGAAGCCGGCGTATCCCCAGAGATTTGTGGCGTCACCCGGCCCGCCGTGCAGCACGAGCACGACCGGATTCGCGCGGTCCTCCCCACGTATCGTCACCCACTGCTCGATTCCGCCAACCTTTAGGTATCTCGACTCGTCGATGCCATTTGGTGTCGAAATGGCGTAGTCTGCGGCGTTCCGTGCCCGAATGCGGTCTAATGTCGAACCGAACTTCCGCAGTTCGTCGGCATCGTTCGACGATGGCCGCTCTTGCGCCAGTGCGGCACCCGATAGCGCGAGCGACGAACCAATCAGCACGACGATCAAACAGCGATTCGGCATTCTGCCTCCCTGGACGGACGACTGATATACGGCCAGGGAGCGCACGAAGTTGCAGCAGAGCATTCCCGGCGCTGTGGATTTCTCTTGCATTCATCGATTTCATCACTAATATTGACCAAATGCGCCGGCGTGATTACCTTGGACAATTCGAACTGATGGTGTTGCTGGCGGTCATCCGCATCGGCGACGACGCGTACGGTGTGCCGATCGCCAGGGAGCTTGAATCGGCTTCGGGCAGGGAAGTGGGTCTTGGCAGTGTCTATGCGGCCTTGGAACGACTCGAAGACAAGGCGCTGGTCTCAACGAGAATGGGAGAGCCTACAGCCGAACGCGGTGGTAAAGCGAAACAGTATTTTCACGTCACGTCCAAGGGCCTCAAGGCTGCACGTGAAGCACAACGAACCCTCGCGAGGTTGTGGCGTTTGAAACTCAAGACGGCATGATGCGGCGAAAGAAGGTTGGAGAAATGAACGCACCTCGCCTCGCGACGTGGTTGTTGCGTCAGTTCCGACCCAACGCTGCCGCACTTGCCGGAGACTTGCTGGAAGAGATGGCAGGTGGGCGATCTCAGGGCTGGTACTGGCGGCAAGTCCTGCGGGCGATTGTCGCAGGGACCTCGCAGGAAGTTCGGACGCACCCCTATGTTGCGCTCCGCGCGGTCGCAACCGGATGGATAGTCCTACTGCTCATTTTCGTTCTTTGTGGAGACCTGGTTGCCGAAGCGATTGCCGAGCGGTTTTGGGGATGGAAGAGATCTGTCGGCTACAGCGAGGGGTATTGGTGGCCATTCCGCGTATCGGCAACGATCGTGTCGTATACCGGATTCGCACTATCCGCAGTAGCCGTGGTTCGGCTCCATCGTCTGTCGATGGTGCTGCCGTACCTGTGCTCGGTGGTTGCCGCACTTGTCGGTTCAGCGGCGTTTTTCGATTGGCTGGCCCGACCGGTGGGTGTGCCGCATTGGGTCTTCTATCTTGTTTCCGTTTCGCTGCCTTATGTGTGGCGATCCGGCCTCATCCTGGCGCCGTTGGTGATCCTTTTGTCGGGCCTCGCTGATGCAGCGATGCATAACCGTTCAACTGATGCCGTACCAGTCCGCGAAGTCGGGCCTATGAACTCGTCGAACGACCCTGAAGCAACCGCCTGTTTTCGGAAAGTGGTTCCTCGGGCAGCTTCGCTGCAAGCATTTCTGATTCCTTTAAGCATCCTAATCGGTGGGATTGCAGCGAAGTCACCGCTTAAAGAGCAAGCGGGGGATGTCCCACTGACTGTTGAAATTTGAGAGCGGCGGCTCCTCACTGCTCGTGGTAAACGAGTGGTGACCAAACCCGGGCACATGCCCGCCAACAAGGAGCCGCCATGAAGGGAAAGTCTCACACAATCGATCGGTCTCACCAAGTCGATTCGCCTGCCCGCCATCTCCCGCTCGTCGATCTGCTCGTGGATACACGGGCGGAGCTGATGGAGCTGGCGGTGGCCTCGGGTCTGAAGGTCCTCACCACCATGATCGAGGAGGATCGGACGGCGATCTGTGGGCCTCGCTATCAGCATCAGACCGCGCGTCAGGCGTCGCGCGCGGGCACGGTGCCGAGCGAGGTGGTCCTCGGTGGCCGGAAAGTCGCAATCCGCCGGCCGCGAGTTCGCACGAATGGGGCGGAAGTCCCCTTGCCGACGTTTCAGCTGATGGCCAGCGAGGATCCGTTAAATCGTCGCGTCGTGGAACAGATGCTCGTCGGCGTGGCGACACGGCAGTACGCACGCAGCCTGGAGCCACTGCCATCGACGATGGCCACGCGGGGCGCGAGCAAGAGCGCCGTGAGCCGCCGGTTCGTCGCGAAAACCGCCGCGCAGCTCGACGCCTGGCGGTCCACCGCGCTCGACGCGCTCGATCTCGTGGCGTTGTTGATCGACGGCGTCCACATCGGTGAACACTGCATCGTGGTGGCGCTCGGGATCGATCACACCGGGCACAAACACGCGCTCGGCCTGTGGGACGGGTCGACGGAGAATGCGACCGTGTGTCAGAGCCTCTTGGCGGATGTGCAGAGCCGCGGTGTGCGGACGGATCGCAGTCTGTTGGTGATCCTCGACGGATCGAAGGCACTCCACAAGGCGGTGACGCAGACGTTTGGCGCCGCCGCGCTGATCCACCGGTGCCACGTCCACAAGCTCCGGAACATCCTGGAACATCTCCCCGAAGGGCAGCGCCCGTGGGTGCGTGCGATTGTTGTGCGCGCTTACCGGCAGACCGAGGTCGCACCGGCGCGACGGCTCCTGCAGGATCTGGCGCGCCGACTGGAAGATGGCTATCCGAGCGCGGCGGCCAGTGTGCGCGAAGGGCTCGAGGAGACGCTCACTATCCTCACCCTTGGTCTCTCCGATCGCCTTCGTCAGTCGCTCGCCACGACCAACGCGATCGAGAGCTTGATCAGTCGTACCCGGCACGTAAAGCGCAATGTCAAACGGTGGCGCGGAGGGCAGATGGTGCTGCGATGGACGGCCGCTGCCGTCCTCGAAGCCGTGAAAGGTTTTCGCCGATTGAAGGGTCACAAGGACATGCCGAAGCTCGTCGCCGCTCTTCGCGCTCGCGATCAGCAGCTTGGCATCGCCGCGTCAGTGGAGAACGTCGCGTAGAATGTCACCCGAGCCGCCGCTGAATTTCAACAGCGGACGGGGCAACCCCAGCAAGCGTACTGCCGCCCGAGGGCTGAGCTTTCTAATACCTCAGGTAATGCATTTCGGCACTTCAACAGCAGCCGGACGTTGTAATTGAAGCGATTCGTAAACAAAATCGAATGCGCCGACGATCGCCTGACGTTGCGACAACTCCCACCTTAGAGGGAGCAGCGAAGTCGTATCAATCCAAAGTGACTGCACCGGCACAAATTCGGCTGCGTTCGGCGCCGGATCGCCCGTGATAAGAGGTTCGCCTCTACTGGACAGTGGCGACCACGGCATCACGATGGCTCGCGCAATGCGGTTGCCAACGAGTCGGGTTTCACCGATTGTGAGAGATGCCGGTGTCCTCAGCATCTCGAAGGGACGTGCGATCGCAATGTCACCAGGACCCGACTCCCGAGCGGTTACTGCCCACTTCTGTGTCTTAGCATTCATATCGTATTCAATCACCATCTCGCCCGTTGCGGGAGCGCCCGTGCAGCGGCGAGCTGGAACTCCAGTGTATTCAGTCAGTTTTACGAACCGTTCAGGCTCGGTAAGTACACATGTAACAGGGCCAGCGATGCTCCCGTCGGTGGTCACGGTAGCGAGGCTCTCGTTGGTCACTGTGTGACGAATCATGTGCGGCGTCCCAGCTCGCCCCATAAGAACGACTCGGTCGGCGTAAGTGCGGTCCGGCAAAAATCGGAGTGTCATTTCGGCAAGCGCTTGGCGAGTCCCACTGACAACCACATCGATTTCTGCGGCAGTCAATGGTCGTTGGAGGCGAAGTAAATCCTCAGGTGATGAGGCACCCGCCTGCAGCAGAAGTGCCGCCACAGCCAAAAGTGTGAAGTTCATGAGAACGAAAGCTCCAGAGACAGATCGACATCAAAGCTGCGTGGGGAACACGAAATTTGGCGTACGACTTAGACCCTTTGGAAGCCCCATTGTTCCGACCGTCCCAGGTGTCCTACTGCTTTCTCTCTGTAGAACACCCAAGACTCTCCAGATTCGGTACGGGTACCAGCAGTAGGAGACATAGTAAGCCAAGGACGGCGAAGCCTTGGGCCGAATTTGCAACCAATGCGGCGCGACCCCGTATCACATAGGGTGAGCCTGGTTCGGGCGCCCGCGCGGGCCTACGCCCTATAGACTGGTAGGAGTATTCCACCTGTCGGGAGGTTCAAATGACATTCGCCAGAAAACCCGGTTGGCGCGATTGGTTCCGAGAAGCCTTCATACGACAGGGCCTGTTCTCCATGCGGCCCCTGCCCGTCAGCCAGGCTGAAGAGAGGGAGTCGATGGAGGCGGTGCGCAACGATGAAAATATGACCCGTCTGAACTTAGATTCGGATTCGTCTCCGCGCAAATGACCTTCCATCCGAAGGGACTCATCGCGCTGTTTGGCTTTCTGGCCGTCGTTTGGCTGGGCGTATATGCCCGTTCTGGCCAGATCCACCCACGATGGGTCATCGCAGGAGTTGGGGCCTACGTAGTTATCGAAGTACTCACGTTTTTCGGTGTTGGGTTTGTGAATCGGAGCCGCTCGAAATAGCCACGGATGCAATCAGCTCCCTCGGAGGTGGCACCTTCCTTGTTGCTGTAGTGGAACAATGCGTTATCGGGACGCCGGGATACTTGCGCTGGCCTTTTTGGTCGCGGCAGGCACGTTCCTGGCTCTTCGGTTTGTCTCCCCATTGATGTTTACTGGAGGCGGCATCATCTATCCGCTGATCGTCGCGTGGGCGGCTGGTTCGCTGTTCGCATTTGCGCGTCAACCTCGTCACTTGTCGTTTCACGTCGCCGCTCTCGGCGTACTCGTCGCAATGATGTTGAAAGTCTACATCGCAGAGCTGCGCAAGATGTTTCCGCCGAATCCAGGCGTGTATGGTGGGCCAAACACGAATCCACCGCCGAAAGGATTGACTCCGATTCCGCCACGCTAAAGCCATACCTCAGCAAGTTGAAGCTGTTCACCTTACACCGCCGCAAGCGGGCGGCGCGGCTTGCCGAGCGGCTTCGACCGCCGCGCGGATGGCTTCCACCACGGTCTCAGGCTGGCCGAATGCGATAGCGTGACCTGAGCGGTCGGCGATCATGTGACACGACTGCTTTGAAAGAACAGCCTGATCGCGCTGCAGGGCGGCGAGCACTTCGGCCGTGTGCGAACTGCGTTGGGCTGCCGAGACGACAACCACCGGGATTGCCAGCTCGCGCCTCGTCGCTCTGACCTGCGCCGCACTCACACGAGCGTTCTGCAACTCATTCGCGGCCGTTACCAATGCACTGGAACGGAAACGCGTAGCCTGCACGTACTTCCTGACTTCAGGAGCATAGAAATCGACTGGCATCCCTGGCGCGATTTCAAGAAGCCGGGCGATTCCCAGATGCGCCACCGGCGCGGCGATGTGAACAATCCACGGTGGATTCTCAGGCTCGCCGGCAGCAGCCATTCGTTCTCCTTGGTCCTCGTGCCTGGCATCGACGAGCACGAGGCCGGCAGTACGTTGTGGCATCTGGCTCGCGAACAGCCGCACGTTCCAACCACCAATCGACGCTCCCACCAACACGACTGGCGTTTTGATGCCACCTGCATCGAGCAGTGCAGCGAGTTCATCGACGATTTGTTGGCTCGTGCGAGGATGCGGACCGGAATCGCTGTAACCGATGCCAGCCCGGTCATACGAACAGACGCGCGTGAATTTGGCCACTTCCGGTTGCACGTGACCCCAATCGAACGCGGTGCCGCCCAGACCGGTATCAAGGATCACGGTTGAATCGCCGGCGCCCGTACACCAGATGTGAAGCCGATGCCCGCCCACGTCCATGATCTGGCCTGGTGGCGGCTGAGCCACCGAGTCTCTACGATCAGCCCAAAATTGATAGCCGGCGCCGAGACCGAGCAGGAGGACGGATGCCACGGCAATCCGGAGAATCCAGCGGCGCATACGACTCAATTAGACACTGACCATCAAGATTCGATTGCGCCCCGCCAGATCCGCTCCACGAGGTACCTCGGACTCGAATCGTCCCGCCGGCGCCGATGTCATCCGAACACCATCCCTACGCAGTGAATTAGTGCTCGCGCTTATCAGAATCACTTCGCAAGCGCTCAACGGTCCATTTATGGCCGCACGCGAGACACTTCAAATGGGTAATGACGTGCGTGCGGTGCGTTGTGGTCTCGACACGAACGCCGTCGCGCAAGCACTCGGGACAAGGAAATCGTTCCGGAGATGAGTTTGTCATCGGGACGCGTGTGTGTTCATCCAGTTTGATCGTACCTGATTGTCGCCGCATTGCGCCGCCGGCACGCAGAAAAGATGCTCGGCGGCTCAATTTGGTGTCGCCTAGTATTCACTTTCTGGAGGTCATTTGGGGGTTGTTGCTCAGGCTGTTTTCGCCGGAGTGTTGGTGCTTCTCGCCGGCACCATTCCTCGCAATCTGCTCTTTGCCGCAAATCTGC
Source organism: Vicinamibacterales bacterium (assembly GCA_963761975.1). Lineage (GTDB taxonomy): Bacteria > Acidobacteriota > Vicinamibacteria > Vicinamibacterales > JAMQPK01 > JAMQPK01. Next base: position 817,960 of record CAVXIR010000004.1, on the reverse strand, counting down.
GGAACTTTCCGAGCCTGCCTTGGGCGGTGCCCCTGACCGCTCTGTGGATATGGTGGGTCTGGCGATACCTTCAAGGAGCTGGCCCTCCGGCGGCATCCGCTGACACCCGTCGATTGCATCTTCGCGCCAACCGCCTCTCAGGCAAGGTCTGGGCGTGGGCGCTCTTCGCAGGCGGACTCGGTATCGTGGCACTGGTCCTCGCGTTACAGCTCGCGAATCGTCTCGTTGCATTGCCGCAGCAGCAGTTGCCTGACTTGGGAAATGTCCCTGTGAGCACCGTGGTCGCATGGCTTGTGATGGCTGCACCTGTTGCCGGCATCGTCGAAGAAGCCGCATTTCGCGGCTACATGCAAGGTCCCATTGAGCAAAGGTACGGATTAACCATCGCAATTCTGATCACAGGAACGATGTTCGCGCTTGTGCATCTCGACTTTACTTGGATTCTGTGGCCGTACTATGTGGCGGTTGCAGCGATCTACGGGACGGTGACGTATCTGACGAACTCCATTCTGCCGGCCATCGTGTTGCATACGGCTGGTAATCTCTATTCGAACTTTGATCTGTGGCTGCATGGCCAAGCAGAATGGCAGAGGTCGGCGTCTGTCACGCCAACCACGGACGCCACCTTGTGGATGCCAATTCTCTTGTTTTTCACGGTCGTGGCGGTGATGGTTTGGGCATACTCTCAGCTTGCGTGGCAGTGCACGAAGATCACGCCAACCATCTTAATTTCGGTGACGCTATTTCGCCGCGTGTTGAAGAACGTGTTTGATGGCTTGTAAAACGAGTGCCGGATCGTCTCGATGCACCATATGACCGGTCGTATCGGACACGATCAGCAAGCCATTCGAGGAGCTGAACGCCCACTCCGATTGATGACTGATTTGAAGCCGCAACAGCGCGTCCGCGACCGGTGTCCCGCCTTTCCGAGCTGAAAGGACAACGGCGACAGGGATCCCCGGTGGCTGACGAAAACTGCGCGCTTCCGCAAAGTCACCGGTCATGTTCGCAAGGATCTGCTCGAATTCAGCCCGTAGACCTGGCGGCGTGTCCGCAGGGATCGGAGGCACGGTTGGCGACTCCGATGCCGCCTTCGGATCGATTGGCGAGAGGATCGAAAATTTTTTCTCACGCGTCGCCTCGAAGTCGGTGACTTCCACGAAGACAAGGCCGGCGATCTCTTTCGGATACTGATCGGCGAAACTTCTGATAAAGACGCCGCCCCAAGACTGGCCGACGAGGACGTAGGGCGGAGCGACCTTTGCCGCCTGCAGTAGTGCATAGAGGGATTGACCGACTCGGCGAAGCGTGGGCTTCTCTTTGTCCGGCTCAGATTTCCCGATGCCTCGCCGATCGTACGCGAGTACGGGACCAAGAGCCGCGATCTCTCGAAAGATGGGACGCCATGTGTCGAGCCCATTTCCCCCACCGGCTTCGAGGATGATCACGGGTTGTTCTGGCGTGCGCCGCGCAATGCCGTCGCTCCAAATGCGCATCGCGCGCCCATCCACCTGGATCATCTGCGTAGCGGGCTCTGCCTCGGGGACCTGCGCACATAGGGTTCGCGCGAGCAGCAGAACCGCCAAGGGAGGCAGGCTGAGAGATCGACTCATGTAGTCGTGTCCCCAAATGTTACCGCTTCGGTCCCAAGAAGCTCGGGAGCCGGTTCGGCAAATCGTCGCGACTCCTCAGTGGCGGCAAGCGGCTCATGTCACGGCAGACTGGCAGATTTCGAACCTGGAGGTTGAACTGTCCTTGCGGCGGCGTTTTCGACATCTTTTCATCGACCGCGCGTCGGCCAGGCAGGATCGTCAAGCCGCACACGATCGAAGGCTCAGGGGGTAAGAGCAATGGCCGAGTCGGGTCAACGGGCCCTTGCGCGCTGAGTTCCGTGTTGATACAGAGTGTGACCCCGACCAGGAGTCCTAACCGACAGGCTATGTGCATTTTCCGCTCCCTCGGCTACCGTCAGTATAGATGTTTGGGATTGGGGCCTCCACCACGGCACCGGCTGAAGCCCCCAATACCGCGTGCGCCCCGCCTCCCGTATAATCCTGCCGTTCCGTCAACAACAAATGAGTCTTGCGCCCGGCACCCGTCTCGGCGCTTACGAAATCACGGCCCATCAGGGCGCACGGGAGCGATGGCCACACCAGCTTGCGGCCCTACGCCCAGACCTGTAGCTTCATCGAGAGGTCACTCTATGAGCCGAGTGTGCGCTTTGTTTGCCGTGGTTACAGCCCTTGCGCTGCCCGCCCACGCTCAGACCAAAACCGAGCAGAACATCGTCTACGGCATGTTTTCGGGCCTCGCGCTTCTTATGGACGTGCACTTCCCGGCCAAGTCGAACGGTCGCGGAATCGTCTGTATTGCGGGAAGCGGCTGGAACATGCCACTCGGCTACGACGCTCCGCCGCTCAAGCAGCGCTTGGTAGGAGTGACGAATTGGCGCGCGTTGACCGATGCCGGATACACGTTGTTTATCATCAATCATCGGGCAACACCGGGCTTCCACCACCCGGCTCCAGTTGAAGATGCGCAGCGGGCCGTCCGTTTCGTCAGGGCGAATGCGCAGCGGTTTGCGATTGATCCGGAGCGGATCGGTGCGTTTGGCGCTTCGTCTGGAGGGCACCTCGTGGCGATGCTTGGTGCGCTCGATGGCACGGGCGATCCGCTGGATTCCGATCCCGTAAACCGATTCAGCGCCAAAGTGCAGACCGTCGTCGCGATCTACGGCGCATTCGATCTCAAGGGCATACAGACGGCTACTGGCGGTTCTGCCATCGCTCTCCTCCTTGGGATTCGTCCGGCGCGCGGCGCGATACCACCGAACGCGATCGAAACGCGGCGCTTCGCGGAAGCCTCCCCAATCACACACGTGACATCGGATGATGCGCCTTTCCTGCTTTTTCACGGCGACGTGGACGCGACCGTGCCGTTCGAGCAATCGAGTCTAATGGAAGCCGTCTTGAAGAAAGTGGGCGTAGCCGTCGAGTTCGTGCAGGTGCCTGGCGGCGCTCATGGGACAGACTTCGGCTTCAAACCTGGGGATTCCCGGATGCCTGATGTCGTCGGGCGTGCGGCAAAATGGTTTGACACACACTTGAAGGCGACGCGGCAGTCCTCGCGATAGCTTCAATGCCATGATGACGGCAGGTACTCGACTGGGCGCTTACGAAATCACCGCCCCAATCGGTGCGGGTGGGATGGGCGAGGTCTACCGGGCGCGAGACACGCGCCTGAACCGCGACGTTGCCATCAAGGTTCTGCCTGAAGCATTTGCGAGCGATCACGAACGGCTTGTGCGCTTCAAGCGCGAAGCGCACGTGTTGGCGTCCCTCAATCATCCGCACATCGCCGGCATCTACGGGCTCGAAGAGACCGACAACGTCTCCGCGCTCGTGATGGAACTTGTCGACGGCGAGGATCTCTCGCAGCGGATCGCCCGTGGCGCGATCCCGATCGATGAGGCGCTGCCGATCGCGAAGCAGATCGCCGAAGCCCTCGATGCGGCACACGAGCATGGGATCATCCACCGCGATCTGAAGCCTGCGAATGTCAAAGTCCGCGAAGACGGCACCGTGAAGGTGCTGGATTTTGGGCTCGCGAAAGCGATGGACCCGCCGGCCTCGGCGCCGAACGTGTCGCTGTCACCCACGATTACCAGTCCCGCCATGATGACCGGCGTGGGCGCTCTTCTGGGCACAGCCGCGTATATGAGTCCGGAGCAAGCGCGGGGCAAGACGGTCGATCGGCGCGCGGACATCTGGTCTTTTGGTGTGGTGCTCTACGAGATGTTGACCGGCGCATCGCCGTTTGGCCGGCACACGACGGCTGACACGCTGGCCGGCGTGCTCGCCAAGGAGCTCGACTGGAACGGGCTCCCTCCCGACACGCCACAGTCCATTCGCCGATTGCTTCGCCGCTGTCTCGAGAAAGACAGCCGGAAGCGGCTCCATTCGGCGGCAGACGCACGACTTGAAATCGAGGACACGCTGACGCCGCCCGCCAGCGAGCCGCCGAGCAGCAGATCGGCCGCGTCACGGGCGAGGCCGGCAGGGGCGCTGACCTGGTTCGTCACGTGCGTGCTGGCGGCAGCCGCGATCGTAGGCGGGGTGTCGTGGCCGTGGAACAGGACGCGACCGCCAGCGGCTTCGGTAAGTCGTCTCGACGCCCAAGTCGGCGCAGACGCCTTCCTGTCCTTCGATCTGGGTGATGCGATCGCGCTGTCACCGGACGGGGCGCTGGTCGCATTTGTCGCGCAGAAGCGCGTCGGTGAACGTTCTCAGCTCTACGTCCGGAGACTCGCCGAGCTGACCGCGGCGCCCCTGCCGGGAACCGATGGCGCGGAAACGCCATTCTTCTCGCCGGAGGGCAACTGGATCGGGTTCTTCTCCGGCGGCAAGCTCAGAAAGATCGCCGTCACCGGAGGCCCGGTCGTCACGCTGTGCGACGCGCCCAACGGCCGCGGCGCCGCGTGGAACGACGACGGGACGATTGTGTTCGCGCCGTTCGGCGGCCCCAACAAGTTCGGACTGCTGCGGGTGCCATCGGCCGGAGGCACACCGGAACCCTTCACAACGCCGACCGGCGAGAACGCGGCGCATCGCTGGCCTCAGTCCCTTCCCGGCAACACGGGTATTCTCTTCACTGCCAGCGCCGACTCGGGCGACTATCTGGGCGCGAACATCGCCGTACGCACACCGTCGAGCGATGCGCCCAAGATCGTGTGGCGCCGGGGCTATCACGCTCGATATCTGCCGAGCGGTCATCTCGCCTACGTCAACGACGGGACGCTTTTCGTCGTCGCCTTCGATCTCGATCGACTGGAGGCCAACGGGCAGCCGGTGCCGCTGGTCGAGGGCATTGCGTCGAACCCGACGACCGGCGCGGCACAATTTGCGGCGTCGGTCAACGGAACGATCGCGTACGTTCGCAGCGGAGCCCTCAGTTGGGGCACGCCGATCGCCTGGATGGATCGCGAAGGCAGGCAGACGTCCTTCGGACCGCCGCGACTCAACTGGTTCTCGATCCGGATCGCGCCAGACGGCCCCCGGCTGGCTCTGCAGAGCAACAACGACATTTTCGTCTACGAATGGTCGCGCGAAACGCTTACGCAAGTGACGTTCGACCCGGCCGCGGATGCCGCACCGCTCTGGACGCTTGATGGGCGTCGCATTACGTTCCGATCGATGCGCGACGGCAACCGCGGGTCGAATCTTTACTGGCAGAACGCGGATGGAACCGGCGCCGCCGAGCGTCTCACCACGAGCGCGAACACGCAGAGTCCGGGCTCCTGGCATCCGAGCCGCCGGTTCCTGGCATTCTCCGAGGAGGTCGCGGCATCGAACTTCGATCTGATGATTCTGCCGATGGAGGGGGATGACCGATCAGGCTGGAAACCGGGGACACCGACCCGATTCACCAGCGGTCCATTAGCCGAACGGGAACCGGCGTTCTCACCAGACGGGCGATGGATCGCGTATGTGTCGAACGAATCAGGGCGTGATGAGGTGTACGTGCAGGCATTCCCCAGCGGCGGGGCACGCTTGACAGTGTCGAGCGGCGGCGGAAACTTCCCCACGTGGTCACGCGTCAGCCGGGAGCTGTTCTTCAGCGCCGACGCGAAGATCATGGTCGCCCCATACACGATCGAAGGTGACGCCTTCGTTCCGGAGAAGGTGCGCGTCTGGTCGGACGTGCGGTTCGGTGCCCGCGTGAGCCGGATGTTCGATCTTCATCCCGACGGCACACGGTTCGCGATTGCCCCGGTCCAGAACCTGCAGGCCGACCACCTCACGCTCGTGTTCAATGTCTTCGACGAGCTGCGTCGGCTCGCACCGGCATCCCCGTGAGCCTGTCACCTGGCGTGCACCTCGGCGCGTACCAGATCGTCAGTCTCATAGGTGCTGGCGGCATGGGCGAAGTGTATCGCGGGCGTGATACCAAGCTCGATCGCGACGTGGCAATCAAAGTCTTGCCCGAGACGTTCGCAGGCGATCCTGAGCGGATCGCGAGATTTCAGCGTGAAGCAAAAACGTTGGCCTCCCTGAATCATCCGCACATCGGCGCGATCTACGGCCTGGAAGAATCCAACGGCATCAAGGCACTGGTTCTCGAACTGGTCGAGGGACCAACCCTTGCCGATCGGATCGCGCAAGGGCCGATCCCACTGGACGAGGCGCTGCCGATTGCAAAGCAGATCGCCGAGGCGCTTGAAGCGGCGCACGAGCAGGGGATCATTCATCGCGATTTGAAACCAACGAACATCAAGCTGACGACCGATGGCACGGTGAAGGTCCTTGACTTTGGCCTTGCGAAGGCGATGGACAGAACCGGCTCGGCCATGACCGCGAGTCCGTTGTCCCATTCGCCGACGATCAGCATGATGGCGACGCAGGCCGGCATCGTTCTCGGCACTGCCGCGTATATGTCTCCAGAGCAGGCGAAGGGGTTGCCTGCTGACCAGCGCAGCGATGTATTTGCATTCGGTGCAGTTCTTTACGAAATGTTGACGGGCCGACAGGCATTCGCCGGCGATACGGCGCCGGACGTGCTGGCGTCGGTAATTGTCCGGGACGTGGATCTCACCGCACTCCCAGAGAATCTGAATCCGCGACTCGTTCAGATGTTGGGACGGTGCTTGGCAAAGACACCCAGGAAACGATGGCAAGCGATCGGTGATGTTCGAGCCGAGATCGAGATGATTGCGCCCGCTCCCTTTGGAGCGGCCGCAACGGAGCGTCCCTCACCACACCCGTGGGGGCGCCGAATACTTGCGCCGATGGCTACATCCGTCGTCACAGCGATTGTCGTGGCAGCTGGATTTTACACTTGGCTGGAACGCGGCGGAGCAGCCACGGTCGCAAGGTTGTCCATGAGTCTTGGTGAGGACGAGCGATTTACAAATCTCAACCGCCAGTCCGTCGCAGTCTCGCCAGACGGTAGCCACATCATTTATGTGGCTAATCTTAGGCTATACCTGCGACCGATTTCGGAACTCGCCGCCAGGGAGATTCCCGGAACGCACATGCCACCAGGCGGAGCTGTACTTGCAGCGTTTTCGCCGGACGGTAGGTCTGTCGCCTATTGGTCAAACGCCGAGGAACAGATCAAGCGCATCGCCATCACCGGCGGCAGTTCTGTGGCGCTGTGCCCCACGCGCAACCCCTTAGGCATGAGTTGGGATGAAAGCGGAGTACTCTTTGCCGAAGGCGGCAATGTAATGCGCGTCTCGGCCAATGGTGGCAAACCCGAGGTCCTCGCGACTCTTGAGCCCGGCGAGACCGCGTACGGGCCACAAATGCTACCGTCAGGAGACGCATTACTTGTAACCGTCGCAAAAGGTTCGGCTGCCGATCGATGGGATAAAGCCCGCATTGTCGTGCAGTCGCTGCGAACCGGCGAACGCACAACGGTGCTGGAGGGTGGAAGTGACGCCCGATACGTACCGACGGGCCACATCGTGTATGCGCTCGGGGGCGTTCTGCTCGCCGTTCCCTTCGACGTAGAAAATCGCAAAGTTACGGCCGGTCCTGTTCCCGTGGTCGAAGGCGTGAGGCGAACAGGTACCGGCAATCCTTCAGCTACGACACACGTCAGCTTTTCCAGCAATGGGACGCTCGTGTATATCCCTGGGCCGATTACCGCAGCCGCTAATCATCGTGACCTGGGCTTTCTAGATCGAAAAGGAACGGTCGAGCCTCTCAGATTGCCGCCTGGATGGTACAGCACGCCGCGAATTTCAACGACGGCAAACAGATCACGTTTGGAATGGACGACGGAAAGGAAGCCAGCGTTTGGTTATACGACTTGACGCGAACAACCTCCATGCGTCGTCTCACCTTTGGCGGTCAGAATCGCCACCCCGTTTTCTCGGCAGACAGCCGGTGGGTTGCCTATCAGTCCGATCGTGAAGGCGACCTGGCTATTTTTTGGCAACGAGCCGATGGCACAGGCGCGGCGGAGCGTCTCACAAGGCCCGAGCAAGGAGCTTCCCACTTTCCAGACGCCTTTTCTCCAGCAGGCGACACCCTTCTTTTCACCGCCATGAAGGGTTCAGAGTTCAGTGCATGGGCGCTTTCGACAAAAAGATCGCAAGGCCGCACCCCTTGCGAACCTTCGGTCGTTCGACTACATCAGCCCCATTTTCTCTCCTGATGGGAAATGGGTCGCGTACACGTCCACCGAGACAGGCAGGGATCAGATTTTTGTTCAGCCGTTTCCCGCGACAGGTACAGAGTACCAGATTTCAAAGAACGGTGGCCATCACGCCCTCTGGTCACCGACTGGAAAAGAGATTCTTTACGATGTAGTTGGCGGTAAATCGGAAAGCGCCAATATCACTTTTCAGCCCACATTTTCAATCGGGGTTCCAGTCGATCTGCTGCGAGGCACACTTGTATTTGCGGCAGGAAACGCGATGCGGCCAGTCGATATGTCACGCGATGGAAGACTACTAGGGGTGACCGATGCAAACGTCAATCCTGCCGCTATTCCGAACGACAAGATTCATGTCGTGCTCAACTGGTTCGAGGAGCTGAAGCGGCTCGTGCCGATCAACTAACGATGGCCCTTAGCCCAGGCACTCGCCTCGGCGCTTACCAGATCGTCAGCGCGATTGGCGCTGGCGGCATGGGCGAAGTCTATCGTGGACGCGACACCAAGCTTGACCGCGACGTGGCTATCAAAGTCCTGCCCGAGACATTCGCCTCCGATCCAGAGCGGATTGTCCGGTTCCAGCGTGAAGCGAAAACGCTTGCCTCACTCAATCATCCGCACATCGGCGCGATCTACGGCCTGGAAGAATCCAACGGCATCAGGGCACTGGTTCTCGAACTGGTCGAGGGACCAACGCTTGCCGATCGCATCGCGCAAGGACCAATTCCGCTGGACGAGGCACTGCCGATTGCCAAGCAGATTGCCGAAGCCCTCGAAGCTGCACATGAGCAGGGGATCATTCATCGCGACTTGAAACCAGCGAACATCAAGCTCAAATCGGATGGCACAGTAAAGGTGCTCGACTTTGGACTGGCCAAGGCCGTCGAGGGTTCTTCAACTCGTGTCGATCTCAGTGCATCGCCCACGATCACGTCGCCCGCGATGACGATGGGCGGCGCGATTCTCGGCACGGCTGCCTACATGAGTCCGGAACAGGCACGCGGGAAACCTGTCGATAAGCGTGCAGACATCTGGGCCTTCGGGTGCGTGGTGTTCGAGATGTTGACAGGCAAGCGAGCGTTCGATGGGGAAGGAGTAACGGATGTACTAGCGCGTGTACCTGAGCGCGAACCCGACTTCAAGAAACTTTCCGATCGAGTCCCACCGCCTATACGGACACTGTTGCGAAGAAGCCTCACAAAGGACAGAGGACAGCGGCTCTCCGCTATTGCGGACGCGATGCTTGAGATCGACGATGCGACCGCTCAACTATCGACGGCAGGGCAACCGATTAGAGTTAGTCGTGAGGGAGCCGCGTGGACTGTGACGGCTACACGAGATTGATGTAGACGGCCGCCCCGGCAAAGATGCCCGTCGCGAACGTGCTGACAAAAAAGAAGAGCATACGGTTGCCTCCATCATGTCACCCCGCCGAAATCGACGCTCAAACGAGCGAAACCTGGCGACTACTCTCCCCGTATAGCTGACATCGTCCGCAAAAGGAGGTCGGCTATGCGTGACCTGGAGCGAGAAGGTACGTCTGCTGAAGGTTTATGTCGGCGTAGCGTCGGTCATCACCCTGGCCGGTACCGGTATCGCCACGTCCTTGGCTGCACAGAACGAACGCCAACGGTTTGCCGAGATCGATGTTGAGCGGATCAACGTCGTCGAGGCGAACGGTCAGCTGCGCTTGGTAATTTCGAACAGTGAGCGTGCCCCTGACCCGGTGATCCACGGCAAACAGATGAAGCGCGTCGGCGGCAACGCTCCAGGCTTGATCTTCTTCAATGAAGACGGTCAAGAACGCGGCGGTCTCATGTATTCGAACAACAATGCCTCTTTGACCTTTGATAAGTACCAGCAGCCAGAGCTTCTGAGGTTTGCATACTCGGAAGGCCCGCAGGGCAGCGAGGGTGGGCTTTCCGTCATCGATCGTCCGAATCGGGCTCCGTCCGAAGCTGAGATGGCTCGCATGATCGCGCAGGAGACCGCCGGGCGCTTCCTCGACGGAACGCCAGGCGGCGATGGCGAGACGCATGAAGGAAGTTGAGGCTGAATGTGCGACAGCCGGCTGCGGGGTATCTCGCGTGTTCGTTGGCAAAACCGTGGATAGGAAGGCGGTTGTGTCGCTGACCGACGCGGTTGGGCGCGCCCGCCTGCGACTGACGGTCAGCCCGCAGGGTGTGGCGAGTTTGGACTTTCTCGATGATAAGGGAGTCGTTACAGAGAGTTTCCCGTCGAAGCGATGAGGTCCAGCCGGCCGCTGCTGGTTCCTCGACTATGGAAGGAGGGTCGTGGCAGCACTTCTGAGATGGTAGAGTGCCGTGACTTTCAGCGCCAAACGGCGTGCCTTCCATCACCAGCAGCCATCCGAGCTAATGCTCTGCGGACGCCAACCGAATTCCGAGGAGTAGCAGCAGACCTCCAAAGACCCGATTCACCGTCAGCTGAGACCGTTCGATATGTTCGCGAATCGACGGCCGATCTAGCGTGTACACGAAAAGGAGCCAAAAAGACGCGCTCACTAGCATCAAGATGCAGATGAGCAGCAGCATGGCACTCGCCGAGGTTTCGGGCCTGATGACCATCGTAAACACGCCAAGATAGAACAGTGCGCCTTTCGGGTTGAGCAGATTGTTTATGAATCCTTGAACGAACCACGTGCTCTCGTACGGCCGGCCCTCGACTCGGCTTGGCTCGAGTGTCGTGGCCGCAGATCGGAAGCTCACGATCCCCAAGTACATGAGATACGCCGCCGCCGCATACTTCAGCGCAGAGAAAGCGATGATGCTTTGCGAGATGAGCAACCCGATCCCGAGCACGCAGTAGGTGATGTGGACCAGATTCCCCGTCAGGATACCGATCGAAGTTTGTAAACCGGCACGTCGGCCCGTTACGAGCGTGTTGCGCAGCACGAGGACCATGTCTGGACCAGGGGTGATCATCACGAGGCTGGTCACTGAGACGATCACCAGTATTTGGTCGAGCATCGTGCTCGCAGCATACCGCAACTGTCGATGCGCGCGATTCGGGAAAGAGTTGAAGACCGCGATTGGGCAGGGCGGTTGACGATGGACTTCGGGACACCAGGGGGTTCGCGCCGTGACGGCCTGTGGATCGCATCGTTTGAGCGGCATTTCGGTATGCCGGAAGACTTTCGATTCGAGGATGGCGGTTCCGTGCTTGAGCCAGGTCCTCACCGATTCGACATCCTTGCGCGCGACTACGAGCCGGTGAGCTTCGACGTGAATCTCGCGGCCGGACAATCGGCGACGTTCCGGCACATGCTGACGCCGATTCTGCCCGCGCAGAAGCCTGCGCCGGAAGCCGCGCCGCCCGCGAAGAAGCAGCCGGTGACGTTTTACCTCATCCCCGGCTGTTATATGGGCAACGTGCCGCCTAAAGACGCGAACTTGCCGGCGACGTGCGACATCTCCCGCGCCGTGTCATTTCAGTACCGATCGCACGGCAAAGCCCAGGCGAATAAAAAGCGAATATGATAGGCTGAACGTGCCGCCGGCGCTCTCGGGCGTGCACGGTCAGCTTTACGGGTCCGGCCGCTCGCTAAAGCGAGTGCGCTGCATCGAAGCGGCGGCGTAATCAGTTCCGGTCGTTGCAAATGGTAATAACCAGTCCTTCCGAGCCGCTCTCGCAACTCGAGGTGCTGGTGGTCGACTGCCAGGCCACAGCCGCCGCTCCACGAGGCCATCTCCTCGAGATCGGCTGGGCCCGCGTCCTCGGCACGACAATCACGCACGCGCATGCGTCGTTGATCGCGCTGCCGGATGGCGAGCCGATTCCGCCAGCTGTTGCGCGGATCACTGGGATCTCCGAGCACATGATGCGGTCCGCTGTCGACGGACGCTGCGCCTGGCGCGAGCTGACCGACCAGGCCGCGAGTCTCACGCAGCAGCCCGCGCCGACTGTCATCCACTTCGCTCGATTCGAGCAGCCGTTCCTTCGCACGTTGGCCGCCGGCGTGTTTCCGCTCGACGTGGTCTGCACGCGGGATATCGCCAGGCGCCTTCTGCCCAATTTGCCTCGGTGCAGCCTGCGCGCCCTCGCTGGATACTTCGGTCGCGCAGTTGGGTCGCTCCGTCGAAGCGCCGATCACGTCGAAGCGACAGCGTTCGTCTGGCACGAGTTGGTCGGCCTGCTCGACAGCCACGGCGTGTCGACCTGGGGCGCGCTCCACGACTGGCTCGCCGGACCTGCAAAACCGAGTAGGCGCCGACGCCGGATCTGGCCGATGCCGCGGGACGTGCGGCTTTCATTGCCGACTGCGCCTGGGATCTATCGCATGCTTCGGACGGACGGCAGCGTCCTGTACATTGGCAAAGCAGGGTCGCTGCATCATCGGGTCAACAGCTACTTTCGGAAGCAGGCCGGCGTGCCCGAGCGGTTGCTCGAGATGCTGTCGCAGGCACGCGCGATCTCGTTCGACGTCACACCAAGTCCGCTCGAGGCCGCACTCCTCGAGCCGGATGAAATCAAGCGGCACCGACCGCCTTACAACGTCGCGCTGACGACTGCGAGTCGCGCGTTGTGGTTCACGTCGCTGGATCTCAGCGCGCGTAGTCGACAGCCGTCGCCACACTGCCCGTTCGGACCATTTGCTTCGGCCGAAACGCTCGATCAATTCGCGGCACTCGCCCGGGCTGGGCGCGCCGCTCTGACGCCCGGTTCACGAGGCCCAGATGACCGCACGTTCGCCGCCGGTTACGACCGGCTGTGCGCAACGCATCCTGAACTGTCGCGCGTCGACCTCTCGGACCACGCGAAGCTGCTGCGGCTTGGCACACGCCTGTGGCGAGAAGGTCGACGAGACCGCGACGTTGATGAAGACGATGCCAACGACACGCGTCGTGGTTTGACGGTCTGGACCCCGGAGTTCGTGCAAGTGTCGCTGGAGTGGCTCGCGTTGCGGGCGGCGCTCGCCCGACGCCGCGCGATCTGGTTGACGCGGTTGTTCGATTCGAGCGTGGTGTGGCGCGAGCCCGCTGACAGTTGTGCGCGGCTCATTGTGATCGAGAACAGCGAGGTGGTGTTGAGCGGGGCAGTGGACGCAAACGCGACGCCACCGATTCCACCGGGTTACCGCCGTCCAGTGGCCGCACGTCGTGAGGCCTTCACCCTCGGCTCCTTCGATCGCCTGCGGGTATTGACCACGGAGCTGAAGCGCTTGATTGCAGCTGGCGCTCCAGTGGCGCTGCGCCTGGGCGTCGGACCGGCACTCGACGAGTCGCGACTCGCGTCTGCGCTGTGGTGGGTGTGATGCGTGGCTGGCAGATGGTCGACCGAGGCGAGGAGTCGAACGAGATGGGTTCCACAGCCACCATTCTCCACGCGGACCTCGACGCCTTTTATGCGTCGGTCGAACAGTTACTTGACCCTCGCCTGCGCGGCAAGCCGATTGCCGTCGGCGGCGGCGTCGTTCTCGCGGCCTCCTATGAAGCGCGGGCCTTCGGCGTACGAAGCGGCATGCCTGGACGGCGCGCACGGCAACTCTGTCCCGACCTCGTTTTTGTCGGCGGACATTTCGACGAATACCAACGGCTCGGCGACGCCGCCATCGGAGTCCTGAGCGATTTCACGCCTGCCATCGAGCGCATCTCCATCGACGAGGCCTTCGCCGACGTTGCAGGGTGCACGCATCTCTTCGGTTCGCCGGCAGAAATCGCAAGGACGGTTCGGGCTCGCGTGCGCGCCGAGCTTGGCTTGCCGATGTCAATCGGCGTGGCGCGTACCAAGCACCTGGCGAAGATCGCATCGCAGGTCGCGAAGCCGGATGGATTGGTCGTCGTCGATCCAGATACTGAACTCGAGTTCCTTCACAAACTGCCCGTCGCGCTCATGTGGGGCGTGGGCCCCGCCACCGAGGCGCGGCTCGCCAAGATCGGCGTCACCACCATCGGTCAATTGGCTGAGAGCTCTCCTGCGTCCGTGGAGCGATTGCTTGGGCACGCGGCGGGAAGAAAGTTGACGGCACTCGCGTGGAACCGCGATCCGCGGCAAATCCAGACGCGCCGGCGCGCGCGCTCTGCCGGCGCACAATCGGCGCTCGGACGACAGCCTGCGATCGAGCGCGTCTTCAAACCGACGCTCCATCATCTCGCCGACCGCATCGGCGCGCGGCTCCGCGCCAAATCCCTGGCGGGCCGGACGATCACGGTCCGCGTGCGCTTTGCCGATTTGCGCTCGGTCACGCGCTCGCTCACGCTGTCAGCGCCGATTTCTGCAACGAGGGCTCTCGCTGAGATCGCCGAGGACTTGGTGCGCGGCGTCCTTGCGGATCACCGTGACGAGAGGACGATCTCGCTGCTGGCGATCTCCGTCTCACATCTCGAAGCGCATGCGATCGTGCAACTGGAGCTGCCGCTTGGGCTTGCTGACGAAGGACGCCGTCCTGGCACAAGAAAGGGCGTGGCGCGATCGCGCGCAGACCGGGCCGTCGATGCGATCCGCAAGCGTTTCGGAGGACAAGCGGTCGATTATGGGTCAGCGATGCGGGGTGTGCGCTCCGTCCCTGACGAGTTCCGACGCCTTGCTGAAAGAGAGCTGTGAATATCGCCAGCGCCCGCTGCAATGGAGACCGCCGCTCGGGAGACCGGGCGGCGGTTAATCCTCCCGCGCCAATTCCTGATCCTGCAACGCCATCCACGGCGTGAACAGCTTCGGGCCGCCCTTTCCGAGCTGCTCTTTCATCTTCGCGTTCGGCGTTCCCAGCACTTCGCCCGTGACGGAGGCGGTGGCCATGATCGGCTCCATCAAATGACTGATGTTGGAAAAGTGCTCGATCGCGGCATCGGCATCGCGGTAGCGCTCGAAGACCACCGCCTCGCTCTCATCCTCGTTGAAGAAGATTTCGGTACTGCAGCGTGCCGCTGTCCCTGGTCCGCACGATCTCCATGGCCTCTTCCGACAGGCGCTTCCATTCCTCGACCTTGCCGGGATGAAATTTGACCCGTGCGATTCCTTTGATCTCGTCCATTGTTGCTCCCCTTTTTCGAAGTTCCCGGCTCACTTCCATCGTCTCGTCGCGCTGCTTGGTTGAGGACAGCCGCTCTCATAGAATCTACCGATTCGATCGCGTCCGAGCAACGACCTCCAAGGCGACGCAAAGGATTCCATACCGTATCCGATAACCGTCCGTCTCTTGAAGCGGCACTTGCGTCCTACGATCGCGCGACGCCCAAGAACACATCGCGCTCGGCGAGCACGAGGAAAGAAGCGACGGATCGCTTTCCCCTTGACCACTGGCCCTCGCGAACAAGAAGCGTGGCTCAAGGTTCGTAAAGGCGATAGGCTGACAGCTGAGTGGGTCCCGGCGGTCCTGAATCGCGAATCACGAGCCGAGGCGTCACCCCGGTGTCACTTCGGAACCTGTGTGTCCTTCCTGAGAGATAGGTAACGCCATATTCCGGAGACATAGGTGACACTTTGCCCCTTCGCAGGAGGGGGCATGCCTTGGAAGGAGTGTCACGTCGTGGATGAGCGTCTTCGGTTCATTGCTCGCCTGCTCGACGGCGAAAAGATGGCGACGGTCTGTGAGGAGTTCGGGATTTCTCGCAAGACCGGCTACAAGATTTACGAGCGGTACCAGCATGTGGGCGTGCAGGGGTTGACCGATCGCAGTCGCCGACCGCATCGGCATGCGAATCAGCTGCCGCATGGCGGTGGAAAAACTGATCGTCCGACTGAAGAAAGAATACCCGAGCTGGGGCGCCCCGAAACTCCGGGAGCGTCTCCGACAGCGCTGGCCCGATGTCGCGTGTCCGGCGATCAGCACGGTGCACGCCGTGCTGGACCGACACGGCCTGGTGCGGCGACGCCGGCGCCGACGGCGCCCCCGGCTGACGGGCACGCTGCTGACCCGTCCGGTCGCGCCGAATGTGTCTGTGGTGCGCGGACTATAAGGGCGAATTCCTCCTGGCCAATCGACGCTACTGCTACCCGCTCACGATCACCGATTTCGCGAGCCGCTATTTGATTGCCTGTGAGGCGCTGTCCACCACCAAGGAACGCTATGCCTTTGCCGTCTTTGAGCGCGCGTTTCAGAGATTTCGGCTTACCGCAGGCGATCCGGACCGACAACGGCGTCCCCTTCGCGTCGGCGCACGCCCTGTATGGGCTCAGCAAGCTCGCCGTCTGGTGGCTCCGCCTGGGCATTGGGCTCGAGCGCATCGCCCCCGGGCATCCCGAACAAAACGGCCGGCATGAGCGTCTCCATCTCACATTGAAAACGGAAGCCACGCATCCCGCGGCCCCCAACGTCTTACAGCAACAAGCGCGCTTCGATACGTTCCTGCAGCGCTATAACGACGAGCGCCCGCATCAAGCGCTCGACATGAAAACGCCCGCGGCGATCTATGCCCCATCGACGCGACCCTATCGTGGCCTTGAGGAACTTGAGTATCCCTTTACGATTGGACGGCCGTGATCACGACGTGCGGCCGCATCTGTTATCAGCGGCGCAAGATCAACGTGAGTCAGGTGTTTGCGGGACAGAAGGTCGGCGTCAGACAGGTCGACGAGCACATCTGGCTCGTCACCTTCATGCACTACGACCTCGGATACTTCGACGATGAGACGTGTAGACTGGAACCGATCGATAACCCGTCGGTCCGAAACTGTTACCCATGTCTCCGGAATAATCTGTTACCCATCTCTCCAGAATGGACCAGCTGAATTCTGGTCGGGGCGACTGGATTCGAACCAGCGACCCCCTGCGCCCAAGGCAGGCAAATCACGTAGCCGCAAGAGACTGATTTAATGCAGTTTAACGGACTGGGATCCGCCTGTGATCCTTACTGTGATCCCTTTTCATCCTCGGTTCCGCTTCATCCTCACGACGACCTTCGATTTGACGGCTGGCAGTCCGAGCCGCAGACCCTGTCCGCCTTTGTCTGAATGTTCTCACGCAGCAGGTGTGCGTAGTGCTTCTCGGTCACAGCGACGGATGCATGACCCAGAATTTTCGATGAGGTGGAGCGGGTAGCAATCTAGGTCTAAGGTCGACTAGGTCAGCTCACTGAACGATCACAGTGATCGTCGCACGATTAAATTTATGACGTCGATCTGGTACTGAATGTGATCACGCCGCGCGGCGTCCGAGTGAAATCGATATGGAAGCCGTCTTTATCGGTTGTGAACCGCCGGAACGTTGCAGCAGGCACGCTCGCCTAAGAGGTTTGAACTTCGCGCCTAGTCTAGCTGTAAAGAAACTATAAAGAAGCTGTAAAAAGAGACTGTAAAGAAACTATAAAGATACTAAAGGCGAAAAACTTTGTCCGCCAGCGGCCGATAATTCGGCCGGATGGAACTCGTCACGTCCAGCGGTTCATCGTGGGCTTCCGGTGTGCTTCGATCGGTGCGCAGGTCAGTCTGGCCGCGAATCCCGACACTCGGCATTAGGTCGGTCAATCGTATGTCCCTTGACC
Organism: Vicinamibacterales bacterium; assembly: GCA_963761975.1. GTDB lineage: Bacteria > Acidobacteriota > Vicinamibacteria > Vicinamibacterales > JAMQPK01 > JAMQPK01. The sequence continues at coordinate 800,360 of CAVXIR010000004.1, read as the reverse complement.
GCGAACTCCTGCACTATTTTCAACGGCTGAAGCCGGGCGTCTTTCTCGACGTCGGAGCCAAGGCCTCGCCGTACCGCAAGCAGGTTCTGGCTCTACGGTACATGCGACTCGACATTAACCCCGCCAAGAAACCCGACATCTGCTGCGATCTCCATGAGCTGGAGTGGCATGGGGATCTGTTCGACACGGTCCTCGGGATCGAAATTCTCGAACATCTTTACGATCCCCAGCGTGCCATCGATCGCGTTCATGGCGTGCTGAAGCCGGGCGGCGTGTGCGTTCTGTCGACGCGATTCATTTATCGATACCATCCGGACCCGCATGACTACTACCGGTTCACCTGGGACTCGCTCCGATACTTGTTCCGAAATTTTCGCCTTGTCGAAGTGCATCACCACGGCAATCGTGCACAGGTGATATGGGAAATCATCAACGCCGGCGGGCGCAGCCTGGTGTTCCTCAATCTTCTGAATCCACTGATTGCGTCGTTGAGCTCGACGCACACGAAATTTCCACTCGGGTTCGTGGTGTACGCGGAGAAATAAGACGGATATCGGTGGGCACCATACGCGGTCGGGCAGAATCCCGCAGGCAAAGGCGATGTCGCCGGGCTTTTCAGGGTCACTAGGCGCCGGATCTATCTTTTGTATCGTCACTGTCCATTCTCTGTTGAGAGTTACGATCCCCAGTTGGCGCGATTTCTTGCCCTGAGGCGGTAGCGCGGGTCCGATTGGCGAAAAATCAATCGCACTGGAAGCCCGATGTTGAACATCGGTCGGGAAATGTAGTTCGTAATCAAGCCGGTGGAATCTGCACCGATAACTGGGCGGCATGCGCGGCAGTCGTCGCCTCCTCATTCAGGAGGGCAAGTTCTTCAACCACGTTCTTTGTGTATTCCAGATCGGTCAGGCTGCTCAGTCTTGCCTCCAGATTCGACCGTGCGCCGGTTACGCCCAGACGGAGTAGAGCGATGGCCAGTTCCACGTCGGCGCCTGCAGCCCGGCAACTGAACGCCGCGACGGTCCGCGCATGTTTTAAACCGAGGACACACAGACGAATGACTTCTAGTGGAACGTCGGCCGCGGCGCGCAGGGCGAACTGAATCGCCGCTTCCCGTTTCGATCGTTGGGTCTCACTCGCTCGCGGCATATTACGCGCGGCGAAGAGCTTGACCGCGGTTTCGGTCTCGATCGTTTCGATCAGTTGTTCCTGCAATTCGCTGAGCGCTGCTCCAATACGCACGAGGGCTGTCCGGTCGTCGATGGAATCTGACCTCGTCGTCGGTAGCGCCGCAACCATGATGAGAAGCGACGTGCCCATGGCGCCCGCGACCGCGGACGCCGACACGGCGCCCTGGGCCGAGTCCGCAGACGCCAGACCAGTCAGGAACTCACGTATCGGCGTGTTACTGCTCAGTTGCGGCGTTGCCATAAGTTTGGCCTCTATGGGTCGTCAGCAGTTTGATCAGTCCGTCGTCTCCCTTGACACAGTGTCGCTCACATCAAATGGCACCTCCCGGAATGCAAACTGGTTTCCCGTGCCGGAAGTCGCTTCCACGCGCAGCACATATCTGCCCGCTGCGAAGTCCTTCAAAGAGATCGCGCCTCTATATCCCTCTGTGCGTGCCGCCGAACCAGCGCGGATCGAGCGCTCCTCACGGGAGTTGAAGACTACTCTCCCATCGTTGGCCGCTCGGACCGTCGTAGCGAAGTTGACCGCATGAGATGAACGACTCGAGTCGTCGTAAAGCTCCACAAGGAATGCAATGGTTTGCTGTGGATCGAAGGTTCGTGTGGCCACTGGTGGCGCCGGGAGCACATCCTTGAGCAAGGGATCAGGCTTTGTCGTCACGAGAGCGCCTGCGGCCGATGACGTGAGGACCAGTCCGCTGAGCGAGAACGGCTTGTTAGAATAGTCAGGTACCTCGAGATCGAAGGGCAGCGTGCTAACCGCACTCCCAACTGATTCGTGTACGCCCACGCGAATCTGATACCGGGAAGGCGGCAGGTCCAGCCGCGAGAGAAGCCGAATTCCCCCTTTGTCGGTCACGACCTGGTGAGTCTCGGGCTTGAGCGTGAGATCGAGCGTCTGCCTTCCTGTCCCGCGCACGTTGCCGTGATAATCGACCGCCACGACTGAGAGCTCGACCTTCTCATTGAAGCGTCCGTCCCGTTGTTCGAATTTCAATCCGCCTCCGTCGATCTCTACGGCCAATAAGACAGACGCGTTTTTGCCGGCCCCCTTGAATGGCGCGGCGAACAGGCGCATCGGTACATCGCCGACGGGGATAGGATTGTTGAGCGCGGCCTTTAGCCCAGGCGACGTTCCGGCCTTCGCTTCTGCCTCGCGCTTCTTCGCCAGCGCTTTCTGATCAGGCGGCATGTAGCCGCGCCGCACGCGAACCTGCAGGCCCGGCCGTTTCACGCGGACATCGAGTTTCCGGAATCTGCCCGGCGATCGGCTCGCATCTGTTTGATAGCCCAGCAAATAGTAGGTGCTGTTTTCGTGCGCGATGCGAGCCAGCGCTCCCGGGATGTCGTTGGTTCTCACGACCGCCCTCCCGCCAGTTTCGTCGGCGAGTGCAATCAAGCTTTCCTGCGCCAGCAACAACTCGCGTTGAAACGCGGACGGGCTACCCTCTTGAAACTGGGGATTGTTCGACAGGCTGGCAATTTCAATCATTTCGTCGCCCAGTTGTGTGAGTCCGCGCGCATCGACTGCATAGATAGCCACGTTCGCGCGTTGTGCGGCAGCGATCGCGTCTCGCGCATCCTGCATCACGTTTGTCGCCGACCGGTTGTTAAAGGGGTCGAAGATGTCGTAATCGATGCCTTCGCTGAACAGGATCAACGCCTTCCGCCGGCCGTGGATATCAGTCATCCATCCAGCGACGTTTTTTACCAACTCCAGCGTCTGGCGCGCGTTGAAGCCGCGTTCAGCATCATATGGATCGGTGATGGGATCGCGCCGGCTCTCTGATTGTTGCGTCGAACCGTCCGAGGACTCGTTGCTCGTCACATTCACGTCCCGCAGATGCACCGCCAACTTCTCGGTTGTCGCTGAAGGCAGTTTCCGACCGATGAACTTGTCAACGGCCGCGAGAACGACCTGTCGATTTCCCGTCAGTTCCTGCGCTGCATCCTCCCGGCCGCTGGTGTGTACCACCGCGGCGAGATCGTTTTCGCCAACGTACTGTTGTACGAATCGCTTGGCCGCATCGCGCACGAGTTGCGAACGCAAGGCCGAAGTATGCAGGTCGTCCAATACCAGTACGTAGAGGCGACCGTCAAAACTGCGTGCGATCGACCTCACGTCAGGTTCGACCGGTTGCCCCGCGTAAGACGCCAAGGGACGGTCGATGGGGAGGTCCACCAGCGAAAACACCGACGGCGTTCGAGGCTTGCCGTCTTCGAACACCTCGAAATCATCCTTGACCAAATCTTTGACGACGTTCCCGCGTCCATCGGTGACGACTGCGTGAATTTCGACGAAATTGACGTCGGTTTTGAACGTCACCCCTGGCTGCTGAGTGGCGCCTGCTGGCGCTGGCGACTGCGCGCGGCCAACGACCGTTAGCAACACAACCAGTGTCGATACGACAATGACCATCCTGAACATCGCTTTAACCTCCTTGCTGACGATTTCAGTGTTCATTGCAACTCTCTCTCTCTCGGACGACCGCCCAAGACGGGGAACTGACCGCGGTTCAGTAGACATTTCGATTGAAGTGATCAGAGTGATCTCATTCGTGTTGGTCGAACATCGGCGCCGATCAGCATGAGAATGAGGTGACGCGCGAAGGTAACACGCGTCACCCCCATGGAGTCCCCCTACTCTCGAGCGTACGGCCAGACCCACAACCCGATACCCGCAACTAGCGTGAGGCACCCAACCAGTGCGACGAGCGGCATGCTGCTACCCGTCCGTGGCAGCGATGCACGCGTGCTTCGTGCGGGTTGCTCTGACGTGGCGACCGGACTCGGGTCAATCCGCGGTGGGATGATGGCGTTGGCGATCGAGATGCCGGATGACGCGACCTCCCCCTGCTGACTTGTTCCCCCTGGCGTCGACGTGGTCGGTGTGGTGTCGGCGCTGAGGTTAGTTTCCTGGCCTGCCGAGGAAATTCGGGTGAGATCAGTTGTGTTCGTCTGCTCCGTCGTGTTGCTCAGGGCCTGTGTCGTCAGCACCGGTTGACTGGCGCCCTGGGCGAGCCGGCGGGCCTGATCCTTCGGGTAGACGAATTCGTAACCGCTCCGCTCGCCGGGATACCACCAGGTCTGGATGGCCGTCGGCCTCCCTACGGCGGTTTCCATGAAGCGGACCTCCGGCGTCGATGCCGGCTCGAAGCGCTCGGCCCGCATCGCGAAGAACATTCCGTAGAGCTTGGTACCGTCGGCATTCAACACCTGGACGACATTCCTGCCGGACTCCGGGTTCGCAAGCCTGAAGAGATACTGGCCAGAAGGTAACGTAACGCCTGGCATCGACACAGGGCCGCTAAACGTAAACAGTGTTCGTTTGTCGAGGGGCTGCGCGGTGCTCGGCGTTGCCATCACGCAGGCGAGCAGAGCAACCGAGCAGGCTAAGAAAACAACGCGTCTCAGCATGTTTGGTCCTCCTGTTGGTGAGCCGGTGAGCTCACAGTTATCACGTGATTCGGTGCTCGAAAGTTTCTGTGTTGTCGGTAGCGACACTTTCGCGACAGCAACCGTGAACGATGGAGTGGTGTTCGATTTGGCCGCCGGACCACCCCTCTGGAGCTCAACCTCGCCAAGACTTTCCGTCGGCGAGTTCGTGGGGGCCATCGCGAAGATCGTCACGGTTAAGCGATTCCACGGCATGCCGGCGCGAATGGTTGGCTGGAAGCCGTATTCAGTGCCGTCCTTGAGGCTGACTGTCGCGAGACCGCTCTCAGGTGCGGTCAACTGCTCTGAGCGGCCGTCTGGCAACCTGACGCTCATGGTCACGACCGGCGCGTATGTCTGAGCAGCGGCGAGCGCGCTCGTCGCCAGTTTCAAGAATCCGCCGTTCGGTTCCATTCCAATCATCGCCACCTCCATGTACTTACGCCGCGTGGATCTGTTTATCCTCGGCCATTGCTTTTACTGCGATCCGATGCGGCTTCGCCCCTTCGGCTACAGGGAGGCTGAGTTCGAGTATGCCGTGGTGATACGTCGCCTGCACGTGCTGCGCGTCAATCTCTTCCGGCAGTGTGAACTCACGTTCGAACCGGCCGTACGTAATCTCACCGATGACGAGGGCGGTTTTTTCGTCTGCAGGGCGCTCACCGCGCACCCGAACCGTCCGTCCAACGATATCGATGTCCACTTTCTCCGGAGAAATACCTGGCAGCGCCAAGCACACGTTCCACGTGTCGCCATCCCGGCGCACGTTAGCGGCCGGCGTGAAGACATCAACACTCTGAGGGTGAACCGTCTCGCCAAACACGCGATTAAACAGCGAGTCGAGGTCGCGGTGCACACCAGCGAGCTCAGTCCACGGCGTCCAACCAGTCATACCCAGCATTGAAACCTCTCCTTTCTTGAGAAGCGTCAGAGGATGAGTCCGACGCATGTTTGAATAAAATGGTCAGTGATCTTGGTTTCAAGGGACTCACTGGTGGCGAATAGTGCAACTTCAATTCCCAGGCAGCAGTCATCGAAGATCGGCATCTATCAACAGGTTATGAGCGATGAAGAACCGATGAGCCACGCACGATCGCCACAGGGTGAGGCAATTTGCCTCAACACACGCTGCTCACTGCGCGGTTTTGTTCAGCGCGATGACAGAAATTTGGGCCGTTTCGAGATCTGTAATGCCGCCTCGCGTATTTGCGGGACTTGTCGCTTCCGGTACATGTGTTGCCGGGTATCAGGTAGGGCCTAACGCGCCTCACACGAGTCTCGTGTCCAAACTCCCTCTCCGTATCAGGTTCGCCGTCTTCGTCGCCGCCATTGTCGCGGTCATCATCAGCCCGCTGTTCTGGCTCAGTCTCCGTATGGAGGGGCGCCAAGTCGCGTCGACATTCTGGTTGGCGGTAAGCGGGTTCCTGCTCGTGACGCTCCTGGTCGATCAAGCTGCTCGGCTCTTGGTATACCGACGCTTCGCACAGATGCGGGAGACGATGCAGCGTGCGGCAGCGGGTCAACTGAACGCCCGCGTTTCCATCGACGGTTTAGACGAAATCGGCGTGATCGCACGGGGCCTCAACGATATCCTTCAAGGGCTCGAACGCCTGAACGAAGGCGTGGATCTGCGCGTCGAGGCGGCCACCGAGGCGTTCCGTCAGAGAAGCGTGGAAATCGCTGACAGTCATCGTGAGATGGCTATGCTGAGCGAGGAACTCGCTCGGGCCGGGCGCCTGGCCGCCTTGGGGCAGGCTGCGGCGAATATGGCCCACCAGATTGGAACGCCTTTGAATCTGATCTCTGGTTATGTTCAGCTGTTGATTCAGTCCTCACCATCAGACTCTGCCTCGCTCGATCGGCTCAGAGCCATTCAGGATCAAGTCGCCAAAGTTACGGCGATTGTGCGCGCGGCACTCGATTCGTCGCGTCCACCAGCCATCCCGCACGAGCGCACAGATCTTGGGGCGCTGGTAACGCGTGTATGCCAGATGGCCGGCCCGATGCTGGACGATGCGGGGGTCAAGGTAGAGGTAATGGCACCAGACGAATCCTTGGATCTCGTGGCCGACGCGGTGCAACTGGAATTGGCGCTGCTGAACCTCATCTCGAACAGCGTCGACGCGATGACATCCGGCGGAAGACTCACGGTCCGTCTTATACGAGTGGACGATCGGCTCCGTCTCGAGGTCGAAGATACCGGCAGCGGCATCCCCACCGAGCTGCTGACACACATCTTCGACCCGTGGGTGACGACAAAAGCGCAAGGCAAAGGATCAGGCTTGGGGTTGAGCATTGCGCGACAGGTCGTCTTGAGCCACGGCGGAACGATCCGCGTAGACAATCGTCCGGGCACAGGGGCGGTCTTTACGATTGACCTGCCAGCGGCGGCGCGATTACATCTGCACCCGGATACAGCTCATGCCGAAAATTCTCGTCGTTGACGACGACCGCGACACGTGTCAATTCATAGCGGAGGTGCTCGCCGCGCCGGGGCGGGAATTCGATCTCGCCCCTGAGACTGACCGGGCCCTGCACCTTGCGCGCACCGAGCCGTTTGACTTGGTCGTCTGCGACATCAATCTGAACAGCCCGGTAAGTGGTCTCGACGTACTCCGTGCGTTCAAAGCTGTAAACCCAAACGGGCAGGTTTTACTTGTGAGCGGATTTGGCACGCTGGAGACTGCGATCGAAGCGGTGCGCGCAGGGGCATTCGACTACATCAGCAAGCCGTTCGACATCGCGGAGATCAAAAAAGCGGTTGAGCGAGCGCTTCACCAGGCGGAGACTCGCTCAGTCGCGCAGACTCCAGCAATCGAGGTGCCAGTCAGTGAGTTCATTGGACGCACACCTGGCATGTTGGCCGTGTACAACCAGATTGCTCGCGCCGCTGACTCCGCCGTTCCGGTACTTGTCATAGGCGAGAGTGGTACTGGGAAGGAGCTGGTGGCGCGTGCGCTGCACCGCAACAGCCAACGCGCGGCACGCCCATTTGTGGCGATCAACTGCGGAGCCATTGCAGAGACGCTGCTTGAGTCGGAGTTGTTCGGGCACACTCGCGGCGCATTCACCGGCGCCGTTGCCGACACGAAGGGGATCTTCGAGCAAGCACACGGTGGAACCGTATTCCTCGATGAGATCGGCGAAACTTCCCCAGCCCTCCAGGTCAAACTGTTGCGTGTCTTGGAGGAGGGCGAAGTTCGGCCAGTCGGAGGCAGCCGTGCGATCAAAGTCGACAATCGCATCGTCGCGGCGACCAACCGGGACTTGGAGCAAGCCGGCGCAACGCAACATTTTCGGGCGGACCTGTACTACCGCCTCAGCGTAATCGTCATCCGTGTGCCGGCACTCCGCGACCGGCGCGACGACATCCCGCTCCTGATCGCGGCATTCCTGAAGTCGGCGTGCAAACGCGCGGGTCGACAGATCGAACTGTCGTCCGGCGCCCTCGAGGTGCTGCTCGCGTACGACTGGCCAGGGAACGTTCGGCAGCTGGAAAACACCATCGAGCGCATCGCCGTGTTCAGCCGAGGCTCCGTCGTTGGACCCGATGATCTTCCAATCGTGCTGCAGAGCGTCCGGCGGGACACACCTGCCGGGCTTTTTGAAGACCTCCCTTCGCTCGAGCAAGTGGAACGCCGCTATATCGCACACGTGCTCCAGGCCGTCGGGCGCAACCGGACGCGGGCGGCGGATGTCCTCGGCATCGACCGCCGCACGCTGTACCGAATGGCCGAGCGATACGGAATCAAACTGGGCGACGAGCCGGACAAGTGAGATCATGACGGTATTTCCGTCAACCGGCAGACGGTCCCGCGACGTTCATCGCTGTCGGAAGTGCCAGTCATCGTGATTTCGGAACAATTGGTTTCGTGCGTCATGCGGTAACCGTGTCACAGTGTCAATGCTGATCTTCCAGCCGCATCCGCGTTCGCATTCAACGGCGCCCTCGGCGTCCGTCTCGATCACGCGATAGCCGACCGGAAGCCACTTGATGCTTCTCTGGTTGCGCATCGCTGTCCTCGACGTCGTTAGGCTTCGCTCCGCCTAGTCCAGGCCCTGAATCATTCCTGATTTATGACGATCTTCGACTGAAATGAGTCTGTGCGTCCGCCCATTCCCGCCCCAACACCACGCTGGCAAGCGGCTACACTACGAGAGACAGGCTCTGCCGTGCCAGCCGACGACCGGCTTAATCTTCTGCTTCAGACCTTGGCTCACGTCGCCATCTCGGTAGAGCTCCAGCCGACCCTGACGATTCTCCTCGACAGCCTGCAGCAATTGGTTCCGTTCGAAGCGGGCGGTATTTTCGTTCGAGAAAGAGGGCGAGAAGTGGTCCGCGCTCAAGCGACGCACGAGTATCCACCGGATCTTGAAATGCCGACGGCAGCGGGCCTCGCTGGCGAGGTCATGCGTACCGGACAATCACGACTGGTGCGCGACGTCCGGCGCGAACCTACGTACGTTGCGATTCGGCCGTCGACCTGCGTGCAGCTGACGGTCCCGCTCTCGTCACCGCGTGGCATCCTCGGTGCGATTGTGCTCGAGTCGGATCGTCCCACAGCGTTTGACGATCAGGACCTCGCGTTGGTCACCCTGTTCGGGCAGCAGGCGACGATTGTCCTCGAACGCGCGGTGCTGCACGAGCAGTTGATGCGCCAGTCGCGCTTAGACCGCGACATGGACATCGCCCGTGATATTTTGAAAAGCCTCAACCCCGAGTCCGCGCCGATGTTCACAGCGATGGACGTGTTCGGTCGATCTGTGACCGCCGAGACCGTCGGCGGGGATGCCTTCGATTTCATCCCGTACCCGGAGTCTCAGCTCGGGGTCTCCATTTCCGACGCCAAGGGCAAGGGTCTGCCGGGAGCACTGCTGGCCGTCGCGCATCACGCCATGGTCCACGCGCTGGTAAGCGTGGAACTGCGTCTGAGAAGTACGTTTAGCCGGGTCAGCGATCTCCTGGCGCGCTCGCTGCCGCCCGGAAACTTCATCACCACGTTTTACGGGATCATCGACATCACGGAGCGGCGCATCATCTACGTCAATGCAGGACATCCGCCTCCGCTCCTCGTTCGAGCGAATGGGCACAGCGAAGTGCTTCCCTCTACAGGGCCACCGCTTGGATTTCCACGGTTCACTCCCATCCGGGAGGCCTACGCGACGTTCGGTGTTGGAGACGGACTTGTCCTGTACACAGACGGGATTACAGAGGCAGGACCTTCACCCGACGAATTCTTTGAGGTCGCCGGCGTACAAGCCTGTGTGGGTCAACTTTGGTCCGGGCGAGCCCAAGACATCTGCCAAGGGTTATTCGACGAGGCGGCGCGTCGATCGGGCGGCGTGTTTGTTGACGACGCAACGGTCGTCGTCGTGAAGTTCGACTGAGATAGGCCAACTGCGGACGTTGGACTGTGCCGCGCCGCGCGGCAATGACATCAGGACACGAACATTCGGGAGCCTGGCAGCGCCCACGCTTACGACTTCGAATCCCAGACACGCAGCCACATAAGCTCGTGCGGCACCTTCTACCGTTTGCCGGCCCCGAAGGAGATGCCTTGCGCCACGCGAAACCCCTCTCCTCCCTGCCCCAAAAAGTTGAACCACCGCGCATCAGTTCGCAAAGCCAACTTTTCATTTATTGGCATCTTCAGGCCGCCTCCAGCATTCACTGTCATGGCCAGGCGCGACTGCGTGGCGATAGGACGACCGTTGGAGGAGAAAATGGGCGCTCCGTATTTCGATAGCCCGACTCCCCCGGCGACATACGGTGTCGATTGGCCTACGCGTGGAAGGTCATACAGGAGACTGGCGCTTAAACTCAGCGCGCGGATGTTGCCCTCGGCCCGACGATATGCCACATCTGTCTCGACACTGAGCTTCGACGTGACAGGGAACGTGATGGCAGCGCCGACAGGTGATGCGACTCCCGAAGCGAGCGCCACATACGGTGTGACTTCGACGGTTTCTGCCTCCTGCGCCCCCGCTGGCAACGTTCCAAGAGTGAACATGACGAGTGCGAAGACAGCAGATGTGTAAGCCCGCATGACACCTCCTCAGCCGCCTTATTGCGGCGCGGACATTTAGACGACCAAAAGCTCATAGCGGCCGTCTCGGCTGTAAACGAAGAACGACGCGCTCACATCCAGCACCTGCGAGCGAAACGAGCGGTGGCATGGTGGCAAGCGCGATCGTACTCACCGCGACGAGACCGACTGCGGAGAACGGCGCAACTGGGCAAAGTTTGCCGCGAGCGGCGTGTCACGGCAGGCCGACCGAGAGTCGCGACGGCGCTCGTGCCCAACTCCGCGTCGAAACGCTGCGTCTAATTCGACCATGATGCGCGCGATCAACCTGCCCCGCACGCTGCTCACCCTGTCCATCATTGCGACGATGTCACTGAATGCCGTGGTGTGCAGGTGGATGATCAGATCGAGGATCTGATCGTTCGCAGCACCTAAGTCCTGCGTCAGAGCCTTAGTGAACATGGCGCGATTCACGACCGACAGGCAACCGGTGGTGAGGACCGAGTCACCGTCCATCAGCGCTTCGATACGGCGCCTGGTAGCGATTGGTCCGAAAGACCATATGGAAAGACCGACCTCGGCTTTGCAGATGTCGCGGATTACTCTTCACTGGCGACAGCTCAGTCGCCCAGTGGCGAGTGACGCGGTCCAGCATCGCGAGCCAAAACGGAATCGAACTGAACACAGCGTCGCTCCGACAATTGCTACGCAAGGGGAGCGCGCTGGGCGGGTCAACGGCGCGCCCGCGGCGAGCCTTGCGAGCGAACCCGGCGAACAAGAGCATTGACATCCGGCAACCGTAGCATCATGTTTCCGCAAATCATGGATCCGCTAGTTCAAGAAAAAATGCGCGCGCGGACTGCGCTGGTTGAAATCGAGCGTCAGAAGGTCAAGCTCCTGATTGCCACCGAAGCTGCGAAGAAGCTCCGGGAACATGCTCGGGCGACGTGCGCCGACCTTACGATCATTACCGCCCAAATTGGGGCGCTCGGTCCGCACGAGACCGGGGAGCGTAACGAACGCCCCCGGTCGAGTCGTGGCCAGTGGCCGAACCACTTGCCGTAGTCACGTCGGAGGAGTGTGTGTCGCTCCGGTAATTGCTAGGACCTAGGGAGGGCGCCGGGCGGGTCAAGACCGCGCAGCGCCGGAGCGCAGCGGAGGGTAGTCTTGGTGTGCTCGGCATGCACACAGAACAACGAGGTGAGACATGTAGTGGTCAAGTCCTCTTGGGGTCCTGACGGAGGAAACCCACCATCAACGAGACAAGGGCGTTCGCAACATCGCAAGTCCCGCGAGGGGGCGTCCGGTAGAAGTCCAACGATGCAATACCGAACCGAGCGAAAGCGAAGCGCTGTGAGAGGCGTCCGGACCTGGGGTGAGCTGGCCAACGGCAGTGAAGCCCATATCCGTCGGACAGGCGGGCGTATAGGCGACGGCGTCGGTACGAAGTTCTGTGTGCTTACCCGAGGAGACCTCTCGGCTTCCGCGTGAAGCGCGGTAGTCATCGAGAAACCAACGACGAGATGACGATGAGACGAGAGGAATCGGATGGTCGCGTAGTACCGGAAGGCCGTCGAAAGGCGGTCCCATCCGCGCGCAACCCGCGGGGAGGGAAGGCGACCACGGCCAGCGAACAGGCAGGCCAACGAGATTTGTTTCCCGAGACAGCCGACAGCCCGCAAGGGGCCGTTCCCGGCACAGAGACGGGCCAACCCGCACCCTCTGTCCGGTCTGCGGTGCCGAAGTCGAGAGACACGCTCGAAGTACCCCTGCCGGCGATGACGATGGAGGCAGTGGCGAACGATGGAAACCTGATATGTGCGTTCGAGGAGGTGGCACAGAACCGCGGAGCGCCCGGTCCGGACGGACGGAGCATCGACGAAGTGCGCAAGCACCTCGGCGAACTCCTTCCGGCGCTTCGTCGTGCTTTGCTTGATGGAACCTATCGCCCGGGGATGATTCGCCGGGTGTGGATTCCGAAGGCAGGGGGCGGCGAGCGTGGCCTTGGCATTCCCGATGTGGTCGACCGGTGGGTCCAGCAGGCCGTGTACCGTGTACTCAGCCCGCACTGGGAACCGACCTTTCACCCATCGTGCCATGGCTTCCGACCGGGACGCAGCTGTCACACGGCCATCGCCGAGGCAAAGAGGTATTTGGAGAACGGGTACGAGTGGGTCGTCGATCTTGACCTCGAGAAATTCTTCGACCGTGTCCACCATCAACGCTTGATGGCGCGGGTGGAGACGAAGGTCACTGACCGGCGGCTGCTCATGCTCATTCACCGGATGCTGAAAGCCAAGGTGGTGATGCCCGACGGTGTGGTGGTGAGCACGGAGGAAGGCGTCCCGCAAGGGGGGCCACTGTCCCCGCTGCTCAGTAACATCGTGCTGGACGAACTCGACCGCGAGTTTGCCCGGCGCGGCTACCACTTCGTGCGCTACGCTGACGACGCGAACATCTACGTTCGAAGCGAACGCGCGGGGCTCCGGGTGATGGCCAGTGTGGTCCGGTTCATCGAACGGCGGTTGCGCCTCAAGGTGAATCAGGCCAAGAGTGCGGTGGCACGGCCCGAAGAACGGCACTTCGTCGGCTTCAGCCTCCGGCGCAGGCCGGAGGAGGGCACGGTCGAAGTCTTCCTGTCGAAGCGGTCGAAAGTCCGCATTGACGCAAGAATCCGCGAGCTGACGCCGCGAGCGTGGGGCCAGTCCCTCAAGGGCTGCATTGCCACGCTCAACACGTACCTCCGCGGATGGCTGAATTTCTTCGGCAGCAGCTGCACGGATGCCGCGGTGCGCACCCTCCACACCCTCGATGCGCATATCAGGCGGCGCTTGCGCGCTCTGCTGCTGCGGCAGTGGAAGCGCCGGCGCTTCATCGTTCGTCGTCTCATCCGGATGGGAGCGCGGCCCAGCACCGCATGGCGCGTCGTCTACGAGGGCAGTAAGGCTCTGTGGGCGCTCAGTCACTGCGGCCCGGTGGATTACGCTCTCGACAAGCGATATTTCGCGGACCAAGGGCTCTTCTCGCTTGAGCACCGATATCGCGAGATGCATCGCGTCATCGCTCCTGCGCAGTTGACACTCGCGCTGGAATAGCTGTGGGCCGCAAGGCCGACGTCGGAATACGTGCGTGACTGCACCGACTCTGACGTCCCGAAGAGCCGGATGTGAGGCCCACAAGTCCGGTTCTGTGGGAGCTGGGGGAGGGTAACTTCCCCCGGCTACCCGACATGCGCCCAAGCGCTCCCGCAAAATGAAATACCGGAGCGAAGCGTACCTAGGCGCTCGGACGCCGAGAACCATTGCGTGGCCAACACCGCCGCGGATGCTTCGGTGCGACGTCGCCTGGCGAGCCAGTCAGTACGCTAAACGTGATGGAACAGCGCCCGCGTCAGGTCGATCGGTCGGGCACCGTCCAGCGGGAGGATTGGCGTCTGCGCGAGGAACTGCATCAGCTCCTCCGGCGACTCGTGTTTGGCTCGCCGCGCATCCACCGATTGGGCCATGAACGCAAAGTCGTTCAGCGTGCCCAGCAAGCTGCGATTTCTCGTCCGGCCGAACGCCACCTCCGACATCCGCGACCGTTCCAGCGATCTCCGCGGCGGTGACACCAACGTTGGCCAGCACCTTGCCCACCGCGTCCTGAAACACCGTGCCCAGCCGCTTTGCATCGCGGATCGGAATGACGACCGGAAGGCGAGACCGTTCGCTTATGAATAGCAAGTGCTGGCGTCGGCCGATCCGAAGGATGTTGCCGTACCAGTCTCCAAGCCGCGTCGTGGACTCGACGGTCGGCAAGTTGCCGACCTGGCTCAGCCGGACGAGCAGCTTCTGTGTGCACCGTAGAACGACCATCAGTTCGTGAGCCTACAGTACGACATCGCGGCAGCTTGATTGCGAGCACGACACCGTTGCGATCGTCACGTGGATCCGCGCACGAAACCGGACGCCGATTTGGACGCACTCCGGGCCGCGTTTGTCCGGACAATCTGGGCACCGACACGGGGCGTGAGCGACCCGGCTCGCCGGGCCAGCGACGACCCAGATGCGCGGGAGGCCTGGTCGCTCACACTCCTTGGTGAATGCGAACAGGGGACTGGCCATCACGGGCCGAGAGCTGCCGTGTGCGACACTTCTGACGGCGCGGCGCCGAGAGACGCCAGCATTTGCAACAGTTAGGTGCGCTTTTTGTGGGCCCAAATTTGGGCCCAGTCCGATGCGAAAAGTGGCGATTCGCGGCGATGCGAGGCAAATCGCGAGTACCGCTGATGAATCAGCTAACTCGCGTCGTTCGTTTGTGTTGTAGAGATTTCTGAGTGAAGTGGTCGGGGCGACTGGATTCGAACCAGCGGCCCCCTGCGCCCAAGGCAGGTTTCAGCCGTTTTCAGGACGTCCCACCGCGTTGCAGCGAGTGCCATGTCTAGCTGTATTCATTAGGTAATTCTGCAATATGGCGTTGCAGCCGTCTTCGGCCCGTGCTAGCCTGTCGCTGTCGATTTGTGACCTATAGGTGACCTACAGCCGACCCCCTGTTGTATGGCCGAGCGCCTGAACGACCGACGTATTGCCGCGCTGCCCGTGCCGACGCTTGAACAGCGCCAGCGCGATTACTGGGACGAGACGCTGCATGGCTTCGGCGTGCGCGTCTCGTACGGCGGCAAGCGCGCGTTCGTCGTTCGCTACCGCGTCAACCGTCGCCTTCGTCGTCTCACCCTCGGCGCGTACCCAGGTCTCTCGCTCGCCGACGCGCGCCGCAAGGCGCGAGAAGTTCTCGGCGATGTCGCTCGCGGTGACGATCCCGCCCAGGACAAGCAGGAGCGCCGCGACGCCGAGACATTCCGTGGGCTTGCCAAGTCGTACCTCGACGTCTCGGAGAAGCGCCATCGGAGCTGGAAGGAAGAGAAGCGGATCATCGACAAGGATCTGCTCCCGGTGCTCGGCTTCCGGTTGCTTGTGGATATCCGGCGGCGCGACGTTCGCGAACTGGTGGAGGCGATCGCGCGAAAACGGAAGGCGCCGGTGATGGCGAACCGAACGCTTGGCGTGTTGTCGCGCATGTTCAACTTCGCGCTCGACCGAGAGTGGATCGAAGCCAGTCCCGCCGCGCGCATCCCGGAGCCTGGCGAAGAGCGCTCTCGCGATCGCGTGCTCGACGACGACGAGCTGCGAGAGCTGTGGGTGAGCCTCGAATCGCGGGCGAAGCAGGTCGAGCCCGCGGATGAGAATGAAGACGCCCAGGAAGATGGAGAGAAGAAACCGCGTATCACGCCGGCGACCGCCCAGGCGTTCCAGGTGCAGCTCCTGACCGCGCAGCGGCCCGGAGAAGTCCGCTCGATGCGCTGGTCGGATGTTGACCTGGAAAGCCGCTGGTGGTCGATTCCAGCGACCGTGGCAAAGAACGGTCAGGCTCATCGAGTGCCGCTCACCAAAGGCGTGGTGGAGATCTTGAAGGCGCGGCGTGAGGCGGCAGGCGACGGCGGAATCTTCGTATTCGAGAACCGTCCTGGCTCGGGTTCGGTCGCACACCGCGGCAAGAAGGCAGCGTCGGTGCTCTGCAGGTCGTTGACATTCGAGTTCCGCGCCCACGACCTCCGGGGAACGGCCGCGACGCGCATGGCCGAGGCCGGGATTCCTCGCGACCACATCGCGAAAGTGCTGAACCACGTCGAGGGTGGTCCGGCCGCCACAAGGGTATACGACCGCTACAACTACGACGCCGAGAAGCGCGACGCACTCGACCGCTGGGCGCGGGGCCTTGCGGCAATCATCGAGGGCAAGACGAAGAAGGTGGTCGCCTTCCGTGCATGACGAGCACGATCGATTCCGGGGAACCGATTTGGGCCATGGCGCGGCGACCGCTAAGATTCACTTGAGGTGTCGATGACTGCCAGAGAAGACGTCTTGGCGCGTATTCACCGGGCGGCCCCTGAGCTGAGGGCACACGCTGTCAAGGAACTGTGGCTGTTCGGTTCCGCAGCCCGCGAGGAGATGCGGGCGGGTAGCGACGTCGACATCCTCGTGGATTTCAGTGCGCCCGTGACGCTCTTCGAGTTTGCCCGTCTCCGTCGGCGTCTGGAGTCCTTGCTCGGTCGCTCCGTAGATCTGGTCACGCGCGATGCGCTGAAGCCGCAGCTTCGGGAGCAGATTCTGCGCGAGGCCGTGCGTGCCGCCTAGAGACTTCAACCTGCGCCTGCAGGACATCGCGGAAGCCATCGACCGAATCTTCGACTACACCGCTTCGCATTCGCTCGAGTCTTTCGCCGCCGATCAGATGGCAGTCGATGCCGTCGTGCGGAATTTCGAGATCATCGGTGAGGCCGCCCGTCACGTGGACGCGGAGACCGCCACGCGGCTTGCTGACATCCCGTGGCAGGATATGCGCGACCTTCGAAACCTGCTCATCCACGAGTACTTTGGCGTCAGCGTGGCGATCATCTGGGAAACCATCTCTCGCGATTTGCGGCCGGTGCGTGAGGCGATCCGGCGCGACCTCGAAGGGAGCTGACCGGGGAAGCGATTCCAAAATGGCGACGACTCCGCGTTCACAGCGGGCCGCAGCCAGAGCGTGGCACGACGAGGAAGGCAAAGACGGACTGATCGGGAGCATGCGGCACGAAGACTTCACCATCGGCGAAACGTTCTGGACGACGCGGGGCCGTATCGATGCACCGATGTGGGGACGCGCACCATCGTGGCCGTCCCCCTGGGGCCGAGAGTGATCGTCCAGCAGGAATCGGTCGGCGATGAGCGTCGAGCAACGACGGTCGTCGTCGATGATCCGAGCTGGTTGAATGGTCCGCCCTACGCAGTGGCGGAGGTGGTGTTCGACGAGAACGACCTGGCCGGCTGCTACCGAACCGAGGCCGCCCTGCGCGCGGCTCAGGGCGACTGACCAGGCCTGCGGCGTCAAGCCTCGACCGATTCCCAACAGCCAACATGGTCGCAAGGAATCTCCTCCTCTCTGGTTGCTCGTCGACTTCCCTGAAGTGGGGGCCAAAGGTGGGGCCAGACCGCCAGGGGAGGCTTGGCCCCCCTGCCGTCCATGTCGGCGACTTCGAAGACAGCAGGCAGGCCGGCGGTCGCCGCTGGTGTTGGCGCTCCTATCTTGTCGTCGCAGAGGCGGTTGCGAGCCAGGATCCGACGCTCGCGAAATCATGAGCGGCGTTCTTCGCCGCGGTCCACCGACTGTCTGCGAACGCAGAGCGGGCAGGAGCGACCCCCCTCTTCGGCGCCTTCGGCGGCCCTCGGGGCGACCCCGGGGAGGGTCGCTCCTGCCCGTTGTGAGCTGCGCCCGCGTCAGTATCAGTCACTCCAATCGTCACAAATGGAGACGGGATGAGCTTCGAACGGGCCGTCGATTTGCGCGTGGACTGTCGCAACAACTGCGCGAGGAGGCGCGACAAAGTCATCCAAGACTTATTTCGGGGTGAACCTCGAGATTGCGTGGGCGGTGGTGCAGAAGGAGCTGCCCACACTCAGCGTGGCCGTAGAGGCGCTTCTGAAAGACTCGTGAGCGCCGGCTGGCCGGCAGTCACTAGACCCTTCGCGACTGATGGGGAGTTATCACGTCGAGTGATCCAACGTTCGCTCTGATGATCGAGGACATGGTCCGCTATTTCGGCGGAGGCACGCGCGCTTGGAGTTCTTCGAACCAATTGAGGATCACATGGATTTGCGGAGTCGCGAGCGGGCCGAACTCCGTTTGCCCCGCCGGAATCAAACCCACGAACTTGCCACCTGGTGTGATGTCGTAGAGAGTTCGCGAGTTGCTAGGAGCCGTTCGAAACGGTCTCGGCACCGCCACAGCATTCCCGAAGGCAAACGTCGGTTGCGTCCTCACGCTGACGGCCTCGAATCGGCCGACCCCCGGATTGTAGAACAGCTCCTTTCCGTCTGGTGACCAAGCCACTTCATGAGGGATGTCGGACCCTTTCGCGAAGAGCTGATACTTGGCCCCGGTGGGTGGGAATGGCTGGACGTAGATCGTGTTCCTTGTGCCGCGTTCCGTACTCGCGTAGGCCACCCATTGTCCATCGGGCGAAAACCGAGCGCCGGTGGGAAACCTCGAGTGGACCTCGCCGAACGGCGTTGCCTTCCTGTCCTGCAGCGAGAACGTCCACAACGACACGTCGGACCCCTTCGTCACGCTGAACAGCAGCCGGTCGGTCTTCGGAGACCACGACTCCGGCGCATGTGATTCGCCCTGATCGGGCTTCGTGAGGCGTTCAGCGGTACCTCCCCCGACGACGGGCTGCCAGAAGATAGCGAGGTCGCCCTCGCGATCCGACTGAAACGCGACGCGGGTACTGTCGGAGGACCAGATCGGAAAGCGGTTGTTCCCTCCGAATGTGAGTCGTTGTATCCCAGTCGTGCCGGACAGCTCATAGATCCACACGATCGCCTCTTTGCCGGGATCAGTCTCAGTCCCAAAAGCAATGCGGGTCCCGTCTGGAGACACGCGGGGCGACTCGTATGGACCGGGTGGGAGTTTCAGCCGCTCGACTCCTCCCTTGCGATCGATCAGCGCAATCTCCCATTGAGCCGACGATGTCGAGACCGCGCCTGGGATGTAAATGAGGGAGCCGGCACTGGAGACGCTGAAGTGGGCTGTACCAGTCCCACTCCCTCCGGATCGCCGGACGCCCTCGACCATCGGCGCGGCGCCGCCTTTCACCTCCAGCCGACGCACGTCGAATGCGACCGCGAACACCCTTCCGCTGAGGGCGTACACGATGTGACCGGTTGGGACGTACCGCCCATCGCTTCCGCCTTCGATGAGTGTCTTGCGTTCCCCCGATGTCAACGACTGCACCACGACTCGCGCTCTGTCCCATCGATCAATGGCGGTGCCGGTCGCGAGCGTAAAGAGCAGGTGCTGCCCGCCCGGCAGCAGTTGCGGGCCATGCGCCTCTTCATCGTCTTCCACGCGCACCACCACGTCCGGTGCGCCGCCATTCGGCGAGACCCGCATGATGCCCTTGCTGCCCTGGCCGAAGACAATGCCGTCTGGCCCCCAGCTCATACCGTATGGGGCGTCGGCCGGGCACACCGTCTGAGCTGCACCGCCCGTAACCGGAATTGTCTTGATTGTCTGATCCGCAGCGGCGTAGAACGCAACCGATCGGCCGTCGGGTGAAAAGACGGGATTTGTGACCAGTTGGTAGCCTTCGGTGCCTTGAATCGTGTGCACGTCCAGCTCGGACATCGACCGGAGAGACAGCCGGGTAGTGTTCGCTGCATACACCATCTGCGCGCCGTCCGGCGACAGGGCAATCATGTGTTGTGCGGCAGGAAATGGCAACGCCTGTCCGCCGGCAGGATGAATGGGAATCGACTCACAGGCAGCGGCGTCGAGGGTCTGAGGCTGAGGTACCATGCGGCGGTTCCAGCTAGTGTTCCAGCCACGATCGCGGTGAGCACCATTGGAATCGCGCGACGCCATAGAGACCGCGGCGGTGCAAGGGCGGGCAAACTCCCCACGCCATTAACGGGCGCGGCGGGATCGTCCAATACGATCCGCGCTTCGCCGATGTCGCGCAGCCGCCGCCTGACGTCCCGATCGAGACACCGCGTTATCAGACGCCGGACCGACGCGGGCGTCGACGCGGGGAGCGCCGCCCAGATGATGTCCTGGCGCAAGACCGCCGCAAGCGTGTCGGCAACATCGTCGCCCTTGAACGCGCGCTCGCCCGACAGCATTTCGTAGAGCACGCAGCCGAATGCCCAGATGTCGCTCCGCTTGTCCGCCGCACGGCCCTTCGCCTGTTCGGGACTCATGTAGGCGGCGGTGCCGAGAATCATGCCCGCCTGTGTCATCGCGGGCGTCGTGATTGTCGGCGAGTGCGACATGCCCGGAGCGCTGCCGACCGGTTCCATCGCTTTCGCGAGTCCAAAGTCGAGCACCTTCACCGTGCCGTCGGACCGCACTTTGATGTTGGCGGGCTTGAGATCGCGATGGATGATGCCTTGCTCGTGCGCCGCTTCCAACGCCTCGGCGATTTGCTTGGCGATAGGCAAGGCTTCGTCGAGCGGGATCGCTCCGCGCGCGATGCGCTGCGCGAGATCCTCACCCTCAACGAGCTCCATCACGAGGGCGTGGGCACCGTCCGCTTGTTCCAAGCCGTGAATGATCGCGATGTTCGGGTGGTTGAGCGAGGCGAGGAGTTTCGCTTCTCGTTGGAATCGGGCGATCCGTTCCGCGTCCACCGTGAACGCCTCGGGCAGGATCTTGATCGCGACGTCGCGATCGAGCCGTGTGTCGCGTGCCCGATACACTTCGCCCATGCCGCCGGCCCCAAGGGCGGAGAGGATCTCGTATGGGCCGAGGCGGGCGCCGGTGGCGAGGGCCAACAGGTTCTCCGTGGATTATACGAGCGCGGCCCGCACGGCAGACGGGATTACTCCTGATCAACGTTAGGACTCTATCGAGAGTGACTCGGCGCGCAGGCGTGTCCGCCGACAGCGGAGGGTGGATCGCCGGGTCACTCTCGATAGAGCCGTTTGAACGAAGCCGCTGGCGTGTGCGGCGGACGCGGTCGATCAGTATGGGCGTTGAATCGTAAGGAGGCGGGTGCGGGCGCGCCGATGTGTGGCGGTTCCGAGTGCCCTGTGGTTGTTGGCGAGTGTCCAGATGCCACACCGGACTGTGTGAGGCGCGATGATCGAGGCGGCGGTGTCGGCTCCGAGGGACCGCAGGCACACGTCTCCTGATCGGACCTGGGCGCGGCGGTTCGAGGATGTCGACGGTGTGTCGCGCTCATGAAGAGTCAAGCGCGAGTCCCTCGCTCCAGATCTGCACGGCGAGTTGGCGTACGGTGAGTCGTGCGACGGCGACCATCACCCCACCGCAGGTCGGACATGGCGGCAAGGCGACACGGGTGGACGTGTCGTCGACGGAGGTCATCGGCGCCGGCGCGGGATTCGCACCGAGCGCCTGCCGGCAACGTGGCAGTGCCTCGGTGCGGCAGCGAGGCGCCAAGAAACCGTAGAAGCGAATCCGGACGAAGCCCTTCGGGAGCACGTGGAGGCAGAAGCGGCGGAGGAATTCATCAGCACTGAGCGTCATCAGTCGGACCCGACTCCCGTGCCGGTAGTCCTTCCACCCAAACGTCACCTGGTCCTCGGTCACGGCGATGAGCCGATGGTTGGAGATCGCGACCCGGTGGGTGTACCGCGCGAGATAGTGCAACACGTGACTCGGGCCGCCGAATGGGGGCTTGGCGTAGACGACCCAGTCGTGGCGGAAGAGGGTGCGAAGCCACGCGGCAAAGGCGCGCTCGTCGGTGAGTGGCTGGAGGTCGCTCGGCAACCTGAGGGTGCCGGAGTGAAAGGCGTCCCGGAGACCGGTGACGACCTTGCCTCGAAAGACCCGGCTCAGAACCTTGACCGGGAGGAAGAAGGACGGGCGCGTGTGCACCCACCGCGTGCCGTCGGGCGAGAGGCCGCCCGCGGGCACGACGCAGTGCACGTGCGGGTGGTGCAAGAGCGTCTGCCCCCAGGTGTGGAGGACGCTGAGAAAGCCGAGCGCGGCGCCGAGATGCTTCGGCGTGCGTGCGACCTCCAGGAGCGTCGCGGCACTCGCCTGGAAGAGGAGGTCGTACACCACCCGTTTGTTGTGCAGCGCGAGTCCCGCGAGGGCGTGCGGAAGGGTGAAGACGACATGGGTGTACCCGACCGGTAGCAGCTCGCGTTCACGCTCGGCGAGCCACTGATCACGCGCGTGCGTTAAGCACTTCGGGCAGTGCCGATTGCGACACGAGTTGAACGAGATGGCGCGATGGCCGCAGGTGGCACACTGATCGAGATGCGCGCCCAGGGCCGCGGTCCGGCACTGCGCGATGGCGCGAAGCACACGCCGGTGCTGCGCGGTGAGCCAGGCGCGATGAGCCTCGATGAAGCGTGTCCCGTATTGGCGAATGATGTCGGCCACCTCGAAGGGTGGCCGCGTCACCGCTTCTGCAGTCGACGCGAGCGCCGCGCCGTGTCCGGCGCCGAGACCGGCATCGTGTCCAGCGGGTTCGTGACCGCGTGCAAGTGCCGTCGGGACAGATGCAGATAGATCACGGTGTGTTCGAGCTTGACGTGACCGAGCAGCAGCTGGATCGTGCGCAAGTCCGCACCGGCCTCCAGGAGGTGGGTCGCGTACGAATGCCGCAAGAGGTGCGCGGAGACCCGCTTCTCAATCTGGGCGCGTCTCGCCGCCGACTGACAGGCATCCCACACGACCTTTGGCGTGATCGGCTTGTCGGCGCGCCAGCCAGCGATCGTGCCAGGGAACAGCCACGTCTTCGGCTTCATCCACCGCCAGTACGCGCGCAGCGTGTCCAGCAGGGTTGCACTGAGCGGAACATAGCGATCGCGCCCCCCTTTGCCGCGCTGGATGTGAATGAGCATCGACCGGCTGTCGATGTCCTTCACCTGCAGGCTCCGCATCTCCGCGTTCCGCATCCCCGTGGAATACAGCACCATCAGCATCGTGCGGTCCGTCAGCGTGCGCGCGGCATCGATCAAGCGCGTGACTTCCTCGACGGTCAGGATGATCGGCAGGCGGCGGGGCACCTTCGGATAGGGGATGTCGTTGAGCAAGTACCGCCGCTTCAGCGTCTTCACGAAGAAGAACCGGAGCGCCGAGACGTGTAGCTTGACGGTCCGCGGCTTGAGTTTCCGGTCTCGTAGCAGGTAGGCCTGGTACTCGCGCAGGTGGGTCTGATTGAGCTGGTCTGGCGGACGGTGGAAGTGCTTGGCGAACCGCTCGACGGCCTGGATGTAGTACTGGACGGTGGTCGTGGCGTAGTTGCGCCGCTGGAGTTCGTCCAGCATCACTTGTCGAAGATGGGTCACAGGAACCTCCTTGTGACCCACACCCTACCCGCCCTACTCGGCTGGTCGAGCGAGCTTCACGCGTAGCGTCCGCCGCGCCAGCGGCTTCGTTCAAACGCCGAAGTGTAGGCAAATTACCTGGAGACGGCAGGGACCTGCGCAAGAGCACCACACCCAAAGTGGTATGGAGGGGGAGGAGGGAGGGGATTGCCCCGACCGACAAAGGGACCCATCCTGACGAGCGTCGAAGGGCGAACCAAGCGTCTGCAGGTTGTGACCTATATGTGACCTACAGATTGGAGAAGTGGTCGGGGCGACTGGATTCGAACCAGCGGCCCCCTGCGCCCAAGGCAGGTGCGCTACCAGGCTGCGCTACGCCCCGACATTCCTGCGGAAACCGTGGAAAACCGCTGGAGATTGAGTAGTTTAGCACGACGAGATGATGAGGAGCTTCTCTTACGTCTTTGGAATCGTGAGCGATCGCAATCCATCGGAGCAGCAGGGAAGACGAAGCCAAAGGCGAACGCTCCGCCTGATCACCACCCCCGATGTTGGTCGTTTCGAGAGTGGTAACGGCTACACGCGAGAGAGATCACACCCAGAGTCAACACACCGACGAGCCATGCCAAGTGCAGGTCGGTGAACTCAGGCCGATTTTGTGGAACGCCTTGAATCGCCAGTAAGCCAAAGATCAGCACACTCCAGCTCATCGCGAGCACGATGAGCATCGGTATTCCTGTGCGCATCCATTGCACGACGATGTTGCTCACGAGGTCGCCCGAACAGTTCACCCACAGCAGCGCGATCCTCATCACAGAGCCAGTCGCGATGGCGCGGTCCATCGCGTCGGAAAAGTCGCACACCATCTCATAGCCAAACTCCTCGCGGAATGGGCGCGGCAAGAGCCTGAGCAGTCGGGAATAGCCGCGAGCGTAGAGCGTCATTGTCATGACTATGATGTCACGGGCTTGTGCCGTGAGGCCTTAACGACTCGCAGAACCTCTTCCATCCGGCGGATCTCGCTCTCCAGAGCCGTTCGGCCAGCTCCCGTTAGGCGATAGTAGCGTCGCCGCGCATCCACGTCAGGGGGCGGGCTGGCCGCGGCGATCCACGCGAGGTCAAGTAACCGCTGCAGTGTCGTGTATAGAGTCGCTGGCCCCATGCGGACCGAGCCGCCACTTTCCTCTTCCGCCTGCTGCGCGATGGCATATCCATGCCGCTTCCCGTCGCTGAGCGCGAGGAGCACGTGAAAAGCGGCTGGCGTTAAGGGAGCCGACGAGGTCATAAACCACAATCTATCATAAAGTGATATAAATACCAGATATATCAGTTCGGGATGCAGTTCGCCGCTGTGGGAGGCCTCGATGACCAATCGAGATCACGAGCACGATTCCGGGGAACACCGGCCACGCGCCTTATACGACCTACGGCACGACATCCTCGTTGCGATTCGTCTCCTGGCCCGCGAGCGCGCGTTTGCACTCACGATCGTCACTGTGTTGGCTCTCGGCATTGCGGTTACGGGCACATTCTTGACCTTGATGAACGGCATCGTCCTTCGTGGACTGCCTCTGGACAGCGTCAACAGGATCGTCGATGTTTCTTCGCGCGACGGCCAAGGTCGGGTGCGCCGGATGTCGTTTGCCGACTTCGAAGATGTGAAACGCGCGGCACGTAGCTTCCGGGCAGTCGCGGCGTTCTCCGGTGGTCCGATGAGTGTAGCCGATGCCGACCAGCCCGCGGAACGCGTGGAGGGCGCCTACGTCTCGGCCGGGATGCTGACGTTGCTCGGTGAGGTCCCGATTGTGGGCCGCGATTTCGGCGCTCAGGATGATCAACAGGACGCGCCAGCGGTGGTCATTCTTGGCAAGTCGCTGTGGGAGCGTCGGTACGGCGTACGCGCCTCGTTGATAGGCGAGACGGTTCGGATCAATGGAACGCGTGCCACTGTCGTCGGCGTTATGCCGGAACGATCGAAGTTTCCGACCAATGCCGAGGTGTGGCTACCGCTTTCACAACAGGCTGGTCTATTCGAACGCAAACGCGATGCACGGTCGATGAACGTGTTCGGCTGGTTGGGCGATAAGCACACGGTACAGAGTGCCGACAGCGAGCTTCGCGCGATTGCCGCAAGACTGAGTGAGCAGGACCCCACCACAAATCAACACGTTCGCATCGAGGCCGTGCCGGTGAATCAGCGGTATCTGGGGACGCGCACTCATCCGGCATGGTTTGCGTTTATCGCGGCGGGCACGCTTGTGTTGCTGATTGCTTGCGCCAATATTGCGAACCTCCTGTTGATGCGGTCGGTCCGCCGGACACGCGAAATTGCGGTTCGAGCGGCGCTGGGGGCTACAAAAGGACGGGTGGTGAGGCAGTTGTTGGCGGAGAGTTTGGTGCTCGCTGTGCTCGGCGGCACCGTTGGTTTGGCGCTGTCATTTGCGTGGACGTATGTCCTCACGATGCGGATCCCTCGCGACAGCTTTCCACATTGGATGCTACCCGTTATAGACAGTCGCGTACTTCTCACGATGGCGGCCGTCTGCGTATCAACCACCGTCATCTTTGGTCTCGTACCGTCCCTTCACGCTTCGAAAACGACTCTTGGCGGTGTGCTGAGGGAGGGTGGACGTGTCGGTGGGATCGGTAAACGAACGAGGAGACTCACGACGGCCTTCCTCGTTGCACAGATTGGCCTCGCGATGGTTCTCATGGCCAACATAGCGCTCAATATTCGCGGCGAGCGGTCAGTGGCGCGCCAAAACCCGCCCATAGAGATGTCGCGCCTGCTCACCGCGTCGGTTTCGCTACAAGGGCGGCAGTACGCCACACCGTGGGATCGAACCCGCTTTTATCGTGACCTTGAGATGGGACTCCGACAAGACAGCGGGATTACGTCGGTGGCATTGACCAGTTCACTACCCCTCGATGGTGGTCCTACACGTTCATTTGAAATCGACGGCGACACCATGCCGTCGGCTAAATCGGAGCAGACGGGAACAGTTCTCATCATCAGCGAGGAATACTTCTCCACACTCGGAGTCTCGGTGGTGCGGGGTCGTGGATTTTCGGAGAATGAACGCGCGGTCGCCATCGTCAACCAGGAGTTCGTCAAGACCTATTTTCCGCAAGGCGAAATCCTGGACCGCCGCATCCGAGTGCGAATCGATGGATCACCTGTGGCTAAGAGCTGGCTGACCATCGTCGGAGTGTCACCGAACATCAGGCAGCAGACGCGACCTGAACCGGTCATCTATATTCCGTCTGCGATGGAGCCACCGATGGTGGCGTCATTGATCGTGCGCGGTCGCTCCGCGCCTGACACGATGATTTCGCCGCTTCGTCACGCTGTTCGCGATCTTGACCCCGACCTTGCGCTGTACCAGGTCGCAACACTTGAACGTGCGGTAAATGAGGCGAACTGGAACGCCCGCATGTCACAATTGCTGCTTGCGTCGATTGTTTTCATTGCGATCGCCCTGGCTGGCGTGGGGCTGTACGCAGTTAGCGCACATGCTCTGGCGTTGCGAGTGCAAGAGATGGGTATTCGGTTGGCGCTCGGAGCGTCTGGTGGCCACCTTATTCTGCTCGTGCTGCGCGCGGCGGCTGCTCAACTCTGCATGGGGTTGGGTGTTGGAGTCCTCGCTGTGCTCGCATGGTCTCGCGCCTTTCCTGCCGGCTACGGCGAGGTAGGTTTGACAGATCCAGAGGGCCTGATGATGGCCGGAGTGTTGGTGGGGACGCTCTGCATAACGGCGTGCGTAATTCCGGCGATCCATGCCGTCCGTCTCCGACCGAATGTGGTTCTGCGATATGAATAACAACGTCTGACATAAACCTCATCACCCAACCCACCCAAGGCGCCAACACGCGTCGCGTGGTACGATTTCGCCTTAGAAACACATGCAGTTTACCGTCCGGCGGGCGGTCGATGCTGACGCAGAAGCTGTGATTCGCGTCCATCAGGTGGCGGTGCAAAGAACGGCCAGCCCGTACTACACGCCAGACATTATCGAGGCGTGGGCAGCAAAGGAGTCCTCTCAGAGCTTTCGGCGCGTACGAAGCGAAATTGCTGACGACGCAATGGTCGTGCTTGTCGCGCAGGTGAGGTTCGCAGTGGTGGGGTTCGGGATGATCGTCCCCGGCGATGAGGAGCTACGCGCCGTTTACGTACATCCTGACTTTGGCCGGCGAGGTGTTGGTACCGCCATTCTGGAGCAGCTGGAGGAGTCAGCGGTCACACGTGGGGTAACGCGCCTCCAACTCCAGTCTTCGATCAACGCGGAAGCGTTCTATGCGCGTCACGGGTACCAAGTGGTGAATCGGACGACGCACCGGCTACGTTCTGGTCATGAGATGCCGTGCGTCACGATGACGAAGGCTCTAAACCGATAGCGGCACGACGCGTGCTACGCTGCCGAATCCATGACACGCCACACGGTAAGCGAAGCGCAGCTTGTTCAGATTGCTGAGCAAGTGTCTTCGAGATCGGATCAATTACGAAGGTGTTCACCGCCTTGGCCTTAGCCGAGTTGGTTCAGCGGAAGGCCCTGAACATGTCAGTTTCTATCAGAGTATAAGTTGCCTCGGAATATAGGCTCTCGTTGTGACGTCGCGCCGAACGGCGAGTCAGGAGGCTTCCTTAATTCGGTCGAGAGCGTCGAGACGTCGGTCATATCGACGTGCCATGCGCCGATTCAGTGCCACAACACCCACCGCAAGAGCGATAAATATCAAGAACAGCATTATTGCTGTTCCGATTCGGTCAGGACGAGCGACACGAGTGAGGATGACTCCCATTAGCAATGGTACGGGTAACAGCAGCGATAAGCGCACCGTGAGCGCTCGGGCACTATGAAAGTCGCGTTGTCTATGCAGCTCATCCCGATAGAACTGGCAGGTGCTCGCACAACTCAAATCTGTTGGCACGACAGCGGTGGGAAATCGAGATACCTGATACGCGAAAAACATGGTGCCGACAACAACAAGGAGGGCACCGACCATCTCGAACTGCGTTGCGGCTAAGAGCGCCACACGACCGAATACCACAATGAGAACAACGCAGATGGCATAGGCCATTTGGTTGCGCCGACGAATCTCTAGCTCGAAGTGCTCCGCATGCGTCCGCAGCTCGACCAGCGCGTTGGGAATCGCCAGGTCTAAATGCTCGTGAGCCTTGCGGAACATCGACATGAATCGCACCCATGAGAGGACGAAGAATCCGAATATGAGCCCTTGCCTTATGGTCCGATACGGCAGGCCCCACGGAATCCCGGATCGCACGGCCAGCACATTCGAGAACCACGCGATGCCAAGGGCGGCCGCAACGATAACCAACTGACTCCAGGCTGAACTTCGTCCTTGCGTCGTGTACGTGTCGGCCACGAGCAAGACACACATTGCGATCAGCGTTGGAAAGAGCGCCCTCAGTAGGAGTAGATAGGTTCCGCTCAATTGCGGCGATGTAAGCACCCCCACAAATGCGACGAATACGAGCAATGCCTGAAGTCCAAAAATCGGTTGCGTCACGACCCGCCGCATTCGACTCAAGATGACCAACGGGACTGTCTGCACCGCATCGACCAAGTAGCGCCTGGCAGCAGAGGTCTTGCCGATCTGGAGACGTTCCTCGAGGTCACCGAGCACATGCTCCCGATCGTCAGGGGGGAGAAGTCGTCGAACGAGGGCAACGAGAAATGGTGAGGGTTTCATTTCCATGCGTGGCTCCAGTTGCGATCCACCCACACTTTGCTGATGGCGTCCCACATGCGGCGCGCGGTGATGGCCGATTCCTGCAGAGCACGCTCGCCCGCAGCTTCCAGGCGATAGCATCGTTTGGCACGACCGCCTCGTTCAGGCGTGGGATCAGATAGTTGGGAGGAGAGCAAGCCCTTCTCCTCAAGGCGGTCCAACGTGATATAGACGGCGCCGAGCAACACTCGTTTCGGACGAGTGAGTTGCTCGACTTTCGCGTGAATCGTCACTCCGTAGGCGTTCTCACCCAACGCCAACACGGCAGTCAACACAAGTTGTTCAAACTGACCCAGGGACTCTGCTCTGGCCATTAGGCCAACAATGTATGAGAAATCACCAGGCCTCGTCAAGCATGCCTCCGCTATAATCCGCGCCATGGTGCGTCGTGAGGATGTGGGCGCGCGAGCGCGCATATCGCGTCGTTCTTCTCCAGCGGGTGGAAGTCCCGTCTCGGTAAGCACCGGAGCGCCGAGTAGCAGACCCCGGGCACGCGACGAGAGTCGCGCGGCCCCAGCGGGGTGTCAAGAGCCTCCACGGAGGGCGCCAGTCCGCGGGCCGCAACAGCACGTGACGCCTGCAGCCTCATCAGATTTACAAGCCGAGCGTCGAGCCGATCATGTCGCGGCGAAGACGATGTCCGCTGCGCTCCAGTCCGGAGACGTATGCGCAGGGGAGCTCGGTGGGGTAAGGGGCGCAGCACGCGGACACGGAGCGGAACGGAACACGAGCGGCCGGTCTGTGCAGCCCGGGTCAGGGCAGCGTGGCTCGCATAAGCCGACGGCGAAAGCGAGCGCGGTGCAGCGGGAATCCGAGGGGACCGTAGTAGTGGAGAGCCGCGCGACGAAGAACGCGCGGGGAGCGAAGGGTCCCTGCGGGGGCAATGTCGGCAGAGCAAGCACGCGCGAGGGCATGACCGGCACGCCCGGTTCCAATCACCCCGAGGGACGCGAGTCCGTCGACAAAGTGCGCCAATTGCAACGCCGACTCTGGAGTGCGGCCAAGCGGCAACCGGGCCGACGCTTTCATGCACTGCTCGACCGCATCTACAGGCGTGACGTCCTGTGGGAAGCATGGAGGCGCGTCAAGAAGAACCGCAGCGCGGCGGGCGTCGATGCGATGACGCTGGCCGAGGTCGAGCACGCGGGTGTCGAGGTCTTTCTCGACGACCTCGGCGCCCGCTTGCGAGCGGGCACGTATCGACCCTGCGCGGTCAGGCGTTGCTACATTCCGAAGGCAGATGGACGACCGCGGCCGTTGGGGATTCCGACGGTCCGAGACCGAGTAGCCCAGATGGCGGCGACGCGGGTGCTCGAGCCGATTTTCGAGGCGGACTTTCATCCGTGCTCGTACGGCTTTCGGCCCAAGCGGAGTGCCACGCAGGCGCTAGAAACATTGCGCACGTGCGGCGCGCGAGGCGGCAACCACGTCCTCGACGCCGATATCCGCGACTACTTCGGCAGCATCGACCACGGCAAGCTCATCACGCTCGTCGAGCGACCGTCTCGGACCGGCGGGTGCTCAAATGGATACGGCACTGGCTCCAGGCAGGTGTGATGGAAGATGGCCGCGTCGCCACGACCGTTGCGGGCACCCCGCAAGGCGGCGTGATTTCGCCGCTGCTGTCCAACATCTACCTGCACGTGCTCGACACCGTGTGGACGCGCCGATACACCCATCTGGGTGTGCTGGTCGCTACGCGGACGACTTTGTGGTCATGTGTGACCATAAAGCGGCGTGCGAGCAGGCTGAGCAGCGCGTGCGAGCGGTCTTCGCCCGCCTCGGCTTGGAGCTACACCCGGACAAAACGAGACAGGTCGACCTCTCGCGCGGATACGAGGGGTTCGACTTTCGCGGCTGTCACCTACGCAAGCGTATGAGCGGGCCCATCTGGGAGAAGCGGCACCAGCGGGTGTACTTCCTCCAGCGCTGGCCCTCCCATCGCGCGATGCAACGGATTCGGCAGCGCGTGAAGAGGCTCACCCCCCGGGCGGTGTGTCATCGGGACCGGCGCGACACCATCGCGCAGCTGAATTCGGTGCTGCGTGGATGGGGCGCGTACTTCCGGACGGGTAATGCCGCCATCAAGTTTGGGCAGGTGGATGCCTATGTGCACGAGCGACTCACGCGCTTGCTTGTGCAGCGTCACGGTCGGCATCTTCGCGCAGGCCAAGCCGCCCAATGGACTGGCGACTTCTTTCTCGCCCTCGGTCTCCACCGCCTGCGCGGGACGATTCGCTATCCGGAGGCTGCGTAATGCTGTACTCCCAATGCCCCCTGGTAAGCCGTGTGCGGGAAATCCGCACGCACGGTTTGAACGGGGGTCGTACTCACACCATCGCGCTCGCGCGGTGTGACAAGTAGGATCTACCAATGTGGACAGGCCTGCTGTGGTTTGCGCTCCTTACGGCGGCGCTGCTGTTGTATCCGAGGCGGCCTCGAACGTCAGGGATTTTGTGGATCATGCTCGGGAGTCTTTCGATCGTTCAGAGTTATTCACATCGTGCCGGGCTTGGGGGACTGAGCGGGATGTTCTGCATTGGCATCGGCGTCTGGTATCTGGTGAAGTACCGAGATCGAGACGTTCGAGCGAAGCACGTCGAATACTGGACTGCCAAGGCGTAGTTCGCCCCGCGGGACACCGGTGCTCATTCGAAGCGCAGCGCCTGTAGAGGACTGATCCTCATCGCGCGCCGAGCCGGAATCCAACATGCGCAAAATGCCACAAGTATCAGCAGGGTCGTGACAGCTGTCATGATGGCAATGTCACTTGGCATGACGCCATAGAGTTGACTGCTGATAAACCGGCTCGTTAGAACAGCGCCGGCAAGTCCAGCGGCCACGCCTCCCAATACCGGGATGAATCCTCGGCGCACGATCATGGCCATGATTTCCGTTCGCTGAGCACCAAGCGCCATCCGAAGTCCAATTTCCGGAGTGGTCTGAGCCACCGCAAACGAGACCACGCCGTAGATGCCTACGGCTGCCAGGAAGAGCGCCACACCCGCAAACGCCACCACGAGGTTCATCTGGAATCGCCTCACCGCCACCGCATCATCGAGCACTTCCTGCATGCTGACGGCCTGGGAAATCGGCACGTCGGCATCCACCGAGCGGAGGCTGGTGCGCATCCTGTCGGCCATCGCGGCGGGTTCTGCGTCGGTGAGCAGGACAAATATTGGCCGGGTGAGCGGGCTCGTCCAGTGAGGCTGATACACCGTCAAGGGCGGCTCTCGCTCGAGACTCGCGCGAACATCGCCAACCACGCCGATGACTTCCAACGCTTCGGTTCCACAGCCGCGAATACGTTGTCCGATGGGATTGCCGGTCGGCCAGAGCATTTGAGCGGCAGCTTCACCCACGACCGCCACCGCTCGCTGACGATCGGCTGGCTCCAGCAATCGGCCTTGCTTCAATGGAATCCCCAGAGCACTCCAGTAGCCGCCACTCACAAAACGGAAATTTGCGGCCGTCTCATTTCGTTCCTCTGGAAGGCTGCCATCGCGAAGGCCGCAGATCCATGTCTCTCCCCGGAGCGGCGTCTGGTTGGTGACGCCGACGGAACGGACGCCTGGCAGCGCGGCCAAACGTGCCAGCGCCTCGTCTACAAATCGGACGCGGTCCGCGTCTCTGAACTTGGCGAGGCTCAATGACACGTCCCGACTGATCACGTGCGCGACGTCGAACCCTTTCGGGACGCGCAACACGTTCAGGAAGCTCATGATCAGCAGCGCGCCAATGACCAGAAGCACCGTGCTCAGCGCAACCTCCGCGCCCAGCATCAGCTCCCGCAAACGAATCTTCCGTCCCGACGCCGTGGCCGTCGACGCGCCCTCTTTGAGCGCTTCCTGCGGATTCCTTTGAGTCAGTCGCCAGGCCGGCAGCAGGCCGCATATGAGTGTCGAGATCGCGGCCATCCCTGTCGCGACGAGCCACGTTCGCGAGGTCATCTGGATATCATCGATGCGCGGCAGATCCACAGGCGCCCACGTGATGAACGCTCGCATAGCCACGTACGCCAGCAGCAGGCCAGCACACGAGCCGATGGCCACCAACACAATCGCCTCGTTCAACACCAGCCTGAACAGTTCCGCTCGGCTGGATCCAAGTGCCAGACGGATACCGGCTTCACGGTCGCGTCCTGCCGTACGCACGAGAATCAGATTGGCCACATTGGTGCACACGATGAGCCAGACGGCGACGCCCATTCCGAACAGAAGCCAAAGACCCGCGCGGGCGCGTTGGGTCACAGTGCTGTGGAGGGGAAGCACCACCGGCGTCAGCTCGATGCTGAACTGCTTCACGTACACAGCTATCAACGCGTTCAGTTCGGCCACCGCGTGGGTGACCGGGATATCAGGCTTGAGCCGCACGAGACCGATGAAGTTGTTCATCCCCTCGCCGTGGGCCCGAGAAGCGTCCATGCCCAGCGGACGAAATATCAACGGCTGCACGCTCGCCGCCGTTGTGATGCCGGGGCCCCATTGGTCGCCGACCGGCAGCCGGAAATCGGGCGGCATGACGCCGATCACCGTATAACGCTCACCGTTGATGTGCAGCACCCGGCCGACGATGCCGTTGTCGGCGGCAAATCGGGAGCGCCAGAGGGCATCGGCGAGAATGACCTGGCGAAACTGACCGGGAAGCTCCTCTTCGGGCTGAAAGTCTCGGCCGATCGACGGCCGCACCCCAAGCGTTCGGAAGAAGTTGTACGACACCCGAAGTGCCGGGACGCGCTCGGGCTCGCTGCCACCGGTCAAATTGAGGCCGGTGCTTTCCGCCATCGCCACGTCTTCACACGACGTGCAGTGAGTCCTCCATTCGTGCACGTGGCGGGCGTTCACGTGCCAGAGCCGGCTCGTGCCGGCATGCGCCGGCGGCATATTCGCGACGCTGTACAGACGTTCTTCGTGAGCGAATCCCAGCGGCTCGAAGAGCACGCTGTTCACGATCGAGAACAGCGCAGTCGTGGCGCCGAGGCCAATGGCGAGCACGCATATCGACACGGCGGCAAATCCTGGATTGCGGCCGAGGTGTCGAAGAATGTAACGCTGATCGCGCAGCAGGCGTTCGCACCAGCTCCACCCCCACGCGTCGCGGGTGCGTTCTTTGACGAGTGCGACGCTCCCCATGTCGCTTCTGGCCCTGGATCGGGCGTCTTCAACGCTGTCGCCCTGATCAATTCGTTCCTGTGTCTCAATCGCCAGATGTGCCGTGAGTTCGGCGTCGAGGTCCTGCTCTTTGCGATGACGGTCGACGAAGCGAGTCCAGAACGCCACAGCCGTCCTCCTCTATGCCGGTTTCAGCACTCTCGAGATTGCCTTGACGAGCAAGCGCCATTGCGACTCTTCGAGGGACAGCTGTCGTTTTCCCAACGGCGTAAGCCGGTAGGTACCTCGCTCGCTGATTCTTGGCTGACAGTTTCCATTCAGCCGTGATCCAACGCTTGGCCTCGAGCCGGTGGAGCGCGGGGTACAGAGAGCCGGTCTCGACCTGCAGCACGTCACCCGAATTCGCCCGAATCGTCTGGGCGATGCCGTGGCCGTGTTGGGCGCCCCATTGCAGCGTGCGCAGGATGAGCATGTCGAGCGTTCCCTGCAGGAGATCGAGCTTGTGCGGCGCCATTGGGAATCTTGTAACACAAAGGCTGTAGAGTGTCTACATGGAAGTAGTAGAACGTCTACAATAACTCGACGCGGTCATTTATTTCCGAGCAGGGCATGAAGGGCCGGGCGGGGCTGAGCGCGATGCTGAGCGGGGCCACCTTGCACGCCCGGTCGATGCCGGTTAAGCTGACGATTGCGCGAAGGGCGCATTCAGTCCGCGAGAAGGGCCGTGCCCACCTCCTTCCGTTAGAACCAAACGAACCTTCTTTCAGCCTGAAAGTGCGGACTCCAGGCGATCGTGAGAGGAGATTCGTATGTCCGCCAAGCAGCTGCCACCACGGCCGAGCCTCGAGCAATACAGGAAACAGGCGAAGGAACTCGTCAAGTCGTACCGCTCGGACGACCCCGAGGCGAAACGCCGTGTGCGCGAGCATCTCCAGGGGATCGCGCGTTCCGCAGACGTTCCTTTCACGCTGGCTGACGCGCAATTCACGATCGCCCGCGAACATGGCTTCGACAGCTGGCCGAAGTTCGTCAAGCACGTCAACGAATCTGGGGGTCGGCGCTCGTCCGCGGCGGTATGGAGGGCGGCCGAGGACGCGATCGTGGCTGGCGATGACGTGAAACTCGACGTCCTGTTGCGCGATTACGGCGATGTCTTCCGCAGCGAGAAGCCGCAGTCGTGGTGGAACAACACGCTGACGCCGGACTATGAGGCCGGCGATGCGCGTGCGATTATCGCGAGCACGCATAAGTTCGATGCGTGGGGCGACTACATAGCGCACCAGGCGTCGATGAGGGACCAGAGCTCGGACATCGCACGCTTCGAATCCGCCGTTGATATGGTGATTGGCGGCGATGTCGTCTCATTGACTAAGGCATTGACCGTTCTCCCCGCGCTGGTCTCCGCGCGGTCAAGGCGGACGCATCATTCGATGCTGCTGCACTATGTCGGCGCAAACGGGATCGAAGGGTTTCGTCAACACACGCCGAAAAATGCCGTGGCGATCGCAGCGCTGCTGCTCGACCATGGCGCCGATGTCAATGCGGTTGCGGACATGTACCGAGGGGCGACGACTTTGGGTCTCGTCGCGACGAGCCTTCATCCGAAACGTGCCGGCGTTCAGCAGCCGCTCATCGAGCTGCTCCTGGATCGAGGCGCGACCTTCGACCATCCGCGCGGGCAACGCCACTTACTGGTCGGCAGTTGTTTGGCGAATGGACGGCCGGAAGCCGCAGAGTATCTGGCGACTCGTGGCGCGCCCTTGGACTTCACATCCGCTGCAGGCATAGGCCGTCTCGATGTGGTCCGGTCGTTTGTCGCGACCGATGGCGAAGCGAAACCGTCGGTCGCGGAAATGGAGTCGGCGCTGCTGGTGGCCGCAAACTACGGACGCACCGCTGTGGCTGAGGTACTTGTTGGACCAAGGGGCCAACGTCGATGCGGAAGTGGATGGGTTTACAGCCGCAAATTCCGCGGCGACCTCCGGCCACCTCGACACACTTCGGATGCTCATCAAGCGAGGCGCATCACTTGAAAGGAAAAACCGATACGGCGGTACGTCGCTGGGCGGTGCCTTGTGGGGTCTGCTGAACGCGACACCCGACACGCCTGCGGAGCGTTATGTCTGTGTCATCGAGCTGCTGGTCACGTCGGGTGCCATGGTGCCTCGCCAGTTCGTACAGTGGTGGCAGGACGTTGACGAGGTTTCGCCGGAAGTACACGCGGCCGTCTTGTCGATGCTCGAGCCGCACGCGGCCGGGTCGTCGTAAGCAAACGCAACGTCGTAGAATTGTTCCCTTAATGGCTCCTGTGCGTTGTCACGACGTTGATGACACGAATCTGGCGATCGTCCATGCCTTTTTGGAGCAACACGCCGATACGTCGATGTTCATGTTGAACAACCTGACCATGCATGGTCCCCGGATCGGTTCGGCTCTTAACTCCGGCAATTTCAAAGTCATCGAGGAAAGCGGCGATCTACGCGCGGTCTTCTGCCTCACCCGGCGCACGATCATCCTTGCCGAAGCCGGCGGCCACACCGAGTTCGCGCACTGCATCGTCGAAGCCTGTCGAGCAGAACCCATTCCATTCGGTGGGGTGGTGGGCGAATGGAAGCTGGCAGAGGCGATGTGGTCGATCCTGCGGAACAGTCCAGGCTTCAAAGAAACGTACGCGTCGAAGGAAATTCTTCAGGCGTGCGACCTCACCGGGCTCACGGTGTCCGCCGCGAGATCGCAGGTTCGACATTTATGCGTTGAAGATTTCGACCAATGGGACCTGCTGAACGTGGCGTTTTGTGCTGAAGAAGGATTGCCGTTGCAAGGGACGCCGGCCGAGAGACGGACGGGGTTTGGGCGGAACGCAGAGCAGCGGCGGTGGTGGGGCCATTTTGAAGATGGCCGATTGCTCGCGATGGCCGGGCTGAACGCCGTATACAAGCAACTTGGCCAGGTCGGCGGTGTTTACACGGTGCAGGACCAACGGCGCCGCGGGTTATCGAGGGCAACGATGAGCGCGCTCCTTGCCGATTCGATCCATGTGCATAGGTTGCAGCGGCTGGTGCTGTTCACCGGCGACCACAATCGTGCCGCCCGGCACCTGTATGACACGCTTGGCTTTTCGACGATTGGCGATTTTGCGCTGTTGATGTGCGCCCCAATGACAGCTCACTTCAGCCGTTGAGCCTCGCAATACTTCTCGAACTGCAGCCAGAAAATGCCGACAAGAGCGCAAACGACGACAAAAAGCAGAACGGACATCCGCAGACACAGCGTCGGCAGGCCTTCGCCGAACCATGCCGTCAACTCGGTGCCCCTCAATGCGTCATCACTGTGGTGATAGTCCTCGACGTGTAATAGACGCTCTGAGGTCTCGGGATCGATGCGAAAGCCGATTTCGCGGCCCTTCAGCTTCATTGATGGCAGTATTGGACTCAATACTCAAGGCGCCGCTTGGATAAGTCAAGACGGGTCGACGCGCTGCATCTTGGTGTTGACAGACGACACCAGCCGGCGTTAGTGTCGTCATCCGACACCATGACTCATCCTTCGGACGTGACCGCATGAGCCTCCGCGACCTGGTCCTGCGGATTCGGGCGCTGGTGACTCCCCAGCGCGTCGAACGCGAGCTCGAGGAGGAGCTCGCGTTCCACATCGAGCGCGAGACGCAGAAGCACATCGCCGCCGGTCTGAGCCCCGTTGACGCTCGCGCCCGGGCGCTCGCACGCTTCGGCCCGGTGCCGCTTGCCGCCGACCAGTGCCGAGACGCGCGCGGCACGGGTTTCGTCGACGACCTGACACGCGACATCCCGTACGCGTTCCGCACGTTCCGCCGAGCGCCCCTTGCCGCCCTCACGATCGTCGCGACGGTGGCGCTCGGCCTCGGGCTCGTCGCCGTGGTATTCACGGTCTACAACTTCTTCTTTCTTCGTGCCGATGCCGTGCGGAGCCCAGGCGAGCTGTTTGCCGTGGAACTGGGGCGGCGGGTAGGACCCGGCAACGCACCGGATGTTGTGCTCACGTGGTCCGACTACGACGCGATGCGCCGCGAGACCAGCGTCTTCACTGATGCCGCGATGGTGGACGGGACCCTGACGCGCATCGAGGGCCGTGTCGCCGTTACGGCTCTAGTCACCGGCAACTTCTTTCAAGTGCTCGGGGTCCAGGCGGCGCTCGGTCGGCCGTTGGTGCCTCGAGACGACGAGCGTTTTGCCGGCCGGCCGGTGATCGTGCTGAGCCATGCCGGCTGGCGCAAGCTGTTCCGGGGCGATCGAGGAGTGATCGGC
Organism: Vicinamibacterales bacterium; assembly: GCA_963761975.1. Taxonomy (GTDB): domain Bacteria; phylum Acidobacteriota; class Vicinamibacteria; order Vicinamibacterales; family JAMQPK01; genus JAMQPK01. Next base: position 761,746 of record CAVXIR010000004.1, on the reverse strand, counting down.
CGTCGCGCGGTTATCAACGGCGCGCCGTACGAGATCGTCGGCGTCATGCCCGACGGCTTTCGGGGCCTCAGTGTCAATCCGCCCGATTTTTGGGCGCCACTCGCGCTCGCCGGGCAGTTCCGGGCCGCCTCTGCAGGACGAGAAAACTGGGCGGTTAGTGAGGTCGTCGGGCGGTTGAAACCGGGGCTGTCCGCGGAGGCGGCGACAGCCGCCCTCGCGGCGTGGGCATCGGGACGAGCCGATTTGCCGCCTTCGCGCGCGGAGGGCGCTTCGGCGAGCCCCTCCGAAGCCTTCGGCGGAGGCGGGCAAACGCTCCCCGGACATCCGATCCAGGTTTCGCTGACGCCGCGTCAGGGCACTCTCTCGTGGGATGAAATGGACACGCTGCTCGTCTTCTCCCCACTGTTTTTCGCGTTCGGGCTGATCCTGGCGATCGGCTGCGCCAACGTCGCCAACCTGCTGCTCGCGCGCGGGGTCTCGCGCCAGCGCGAGATCGGTATCCGGCTTTCGCTTGGCGCATCACGTCGGCGCATCATCCGGCAGCTCCTCACGGAGAGCCTCCTCCTTGCGCTCACGGCGGCGGCCTGCGGCCTTGTCGTCTCGCACTTGTTTCTCGAGAGTGCGCTCTATGCCGTGATCACGACACTCCCACCGGAGATCGCCCAGTTTGTGAATCTATTCAACCTTGCCGTCGTCACCCCTGACTGGCGGGTGTTGGTGTTCCTGGTGGCTGGCGCCATCGTGTCCACGGTGTTCTTCGGGCTCGCACCAGCGCTCCAGGCCACCCGCCTTGATCTGGTGCCGACGATGCGCGGCCAAGTGACGAGGGATGCGCGTCCGCGGGGCGCGCGTCATGCCCTGATCGCCATCCAGGTCGGCTCATCGGCCCTCCTCCTGATTTGTGCCGCCGTTTTTCTGCGAGGTGCATTTGTCGCCGCAACTAAGGATCCGGGGGTACGGACGAGCGACACGGTGAGAATCTCGAATCTGACCGAGCCACGGCGCGCCGCGCTGCTCCAGGCCTTGACGGCTCATCCGCTAGTGGCGATCGTGGCCGCGGCGTCGCGGCGAGACGTACAAACCACGCTCAGCAAAGGCGGAGCGGCGACGTCGAGCCGATTGCCGATTGGCCAGCGAGCCGTGTCGCCCGAATACTTCGACGTGCTTGGCATCGATGTCGTGAGCGGGCGCGGTTTCACGCAGGCGGAACGCACGGCAGAGGCGGGCGTCGTGGTCCTCTCCGAGACCATCGCGCGCCGGCTCTGGCCGAATGGCGACGGCGTCGGGCAGCTGGTGCGCCTCGAGGCTCCGCAATCGGCGTCGCCGGGCGCACAAGCGGTGCCCTCGCGCACGTTGACGGTCGTCGGCATCGTGCGCGAGCTGCGGCGCGATTCCGTGTCCCCCATGGTGTATTTGCCGACCGGTCCCGAGATGCCGGAGACGGCGCTGTTCCTGCGCGTCCGCGGCAACCTCGAGCAGGCGCGCCAGGCGCTGGTCGAACGGCTGACGAGCATCGATCCTGCCTTGATTAATATCTTGACGCTGCGAACGATGGAAGGAATGCAGGCGTACACGTTGCAGATCGGCTTTTGGGTAGCGGTCGTATTGGGAGGACTGGCGCTCGTGTTGACGGTGTCGGGCCTGTTCAGCGTTCTGTCGTACGTCGTCGAGCAGCGGGTGAACGAGATTGGCGTGCGCGTGGCGCTCGGTGCGAACACAAAAGACATCGCGGGGCTCGTGCTGTCACAATCGCTCGGCCCGATCGGCATCGGTCTCGTGGGCGGCGGCGGTATCGCCGCGGCACTCGCGATCGTTCTGATGGCGACGCCCATGGCTGCTGAGATCCCAGAGATGATCCGTGTCTTCGATCCCGTGGCGTACGCCGCGAGTCTGCTGGTGATCGTCACATCGTGCGCGCTGGCCGTGTCGGTTCCCGCTCTGCGAGCGGCTCGCATCGATCCGAGCACGACGCTGAGAAAAGACTGACGCGCTACCAAACCTCCCTCGCCACGGTCGCCACGAGCGTCAGCTTCTTCTTCTGATCATCCTCGGTCAGCCGGTTGCCTTCCTCCGTCGAGGCGAACCCGCACTGCGGGCTCAGCGCCAGCCGCTCGAGCGGTACGAACTGCGTCGCCTTGGCAATGCGCGCCTTGAGCACATCTGACGATTCGAGCGTCGGCCGCTTCGAGCTCACGAGCCCCAACACCACCGTGCGATCGTCGGGCACATGCGTCAACGGTTCGAACGTTCCCGATCGGTCGTCGTCATACTCCAGGAGAAAACGATCGAACCGCGCCCTGGTGAATATCTTCTGCGCGATGCGGTCGTATCCGCCCGACGCGTAGAACATGCTTTTGTGATTGCCGCGGCAGATGTGGATCGCGAAGGTGACTCCCTGATGATCCTTGATGATGGCGTTGTCCAGATCGATGCACTCTTCCAGCATGCGATCGGGATCGCTGCCGCGCTGTCGATAGCCTTCGCGGATGGTCTCGTCCAGAAGGGCGGCGTATTGTGGCGCGTCGATCTGGATGTATTCGCACCCGAGCCGCCGCAACTCTTCGATTTCCCGTCGTGTGAAGTCGACAAGATCGGCGAGGTACGCATCGCGCGTGGAATACGCGCCCGCTGACTTGGCCGGATCGTAATAGGCGGCCGCCTGTTGTGCGCTGATGAGCGTCACCTTCACCCGCGATCGCGTGCGGCCGCGCAGGTACGTAAATTCCTCGACCGCCATCTGTCGACGCCACCGCAGCTTGTCGACGACGACGGGCCGCTGCAGGGCCGCCTCGTGCCCTTCGTTGTCGCGGAAGGTCACCGACCAGCCGGCAAATTTGTCGAAGCCTTCCAACGCTTCGATGAGGTGGCCGAAAAACGCGTAGCGGCGCATTTCGCCGTCCGTAATCACGCTGAGTCCGGCGGCCTCCTGCAGTGCGACCGCCTGATCGACCGCGCGATCCTCGATTGCCTTGAACTCTGCGGCCGACAGCTCGCTACGCTGATACTGTTGACGCGCCTTCTTGAGATACTCCGGCCGGAGCAGGCTGCCCACAACGTCGCTTCGCATCACGGTCGTGATTCCTCTCACCCAGGCCGCTAATCATTATCTGAGCGTTGGACCGATGGCGAGCCCGATTTCCCGGGCCGCCTCGCGCAGCACTGGAACATATTGCCGCGTCATCGTGCGCAGGTCGACGCGGGCGGCGTGGACGCCAATATTGACGGCGGCGACGACCGTGCCGCGTCCATGAACAGGTACGGCGATCGAGCGAAGGCCGATTTCCAGCTCTTGATCGACCAGGGCGAACCCTGCCGCACGCACCCGTTTGAGTTCCGCCCGGAGTGCGTCGCGATCGGTAATTGTTCGGGACGTATGCGCGGTCAGATCGAGACCGCTCAGGACTGATTCCTGTTCCCGATCGTCGAGAAACGCCAACAGAACGCGCCCCATGGACGTGCAGTACGCCGGCAATCGCGTGCCCACGGAGATGCCGATGGAGAGGATACGCCTCATTGCGGCCCGGGCGACATAGACGATGTCGGTCCCATCGAGCACACTCAGCGAACACGATTCCTGCAAGCGCTCGGACACGGCTTCGAGCACCGGTTGAGCGGCACGAGCCACGCTCGCCGATCCCAGATAGGCATTTCCCAACAGCAGTACCTTCGGTTTCAGCTCGAAGGCGCCATCGGCACCGGTCGCGTAGCCAAGCCGCTCGAGCGTGTACAGACAGCGTCGTGCCGCGGCACGTGACATCGATGCCCGCCGGGCGATTTCGGAAACCGAGAGGGCCGTGTCTGCGTGCTCGAACGCTCGCATCACGGCGAGGCCGCGTGCGAGCGACAGCATGAAATTCGGATCGGATCGACGCATCGTCGATCGTCGATCGTCCATCGTCGATCGTCTGGTTTGGACGATGGACGACGGACGATGGACGATCGACGATGGACGATGGACGATGGACGATCGCCGTGCCATAGCGTCCGATTATCGCACAAGAGGGGCGATATTCGCCTTGACACGTTTCAGGTGCCGGAGCTATCGTGCACCGGGACAGACCCCAGACCTTCATGGCAGAAGCCTTCATCTGCGATGCCGTCCGCACGCCGTTCGGGCGCTATGGCGGCAGTCTCGCCTCGGTTCGCACGGACGACCTGGCCGCCACCCCGCTCAAGGCGCTTGTCGAGCGAAATCCCGGCGTCGACTGGAGCGCCCTGGACGAGGTGGCGTACGGGTGCGCGAACCAGGCGGGCGAGGACAATCGGAATGTCGCGCGTATGGCGCTCCTGCTGGCCGGCCTCCCGCAAGATGTGCCGGGCCTGACGGTGAACCGATTGTGTGCGTCGAGTCTCGATGCCATGGTGTTGGCCGCGCGCGCGATCAAAAGCGGTGAGGCGTCGCTCATCATCGCCGCCGGCGTTGAAAGTATGTCGCGTGCGCCATTCGTCATCGGCAAGAGCGCTGAGCCGTTCGCACGCGACGCGAAGATGGAAGACACCACGCTTGGATGGCGGTTCGTCAATCCCCGCTTCGAGGCGCGCTATGGCATCGACACGATGGCCGAGACGGCCGAGAACGTCGCCGAAGAGTTCAGGATCTCGCGCGACGATCAGGATGCGTACGCGTTGCGCAGCCAGCAGCGCGCGGCCGCGGCATCTCGCGAAGGCCGGCTTGCCGAAGAGATTGTCTCCGTCGCCGTCTCACGTCACAATCACGGGCCGCTCGTCGTGACTGCTGATGAGCATCCGCGGCCGACTGTCACCCGCGAATCACTTGCAGGCCTCAAGCCGATCGTGAGACCCGGCGGCACCGTCACCGCCGGCAACGCGTCGGGCATCAACGATGGCGCCGCCGCGCTCATCGTCGCCTCGGAAGAGGCTGTCAAGAAACATCGGCTGACGCCGCGTGCGAGAGTCGTGGCTTCGGCTGCCGCCGGCGTCGCGCCCAGGACGATGGGGATAGGCCCGGTGCCGGCAGTGCGGAAGGTCCTGAAGCTCGCGAAACTGGACATGAACGACATGGGCATCATCGAATTGAACGAAGCGTTCGCCGCACAGGTGCTGGCAGTGCTGCGCGAGCATCGCGTCCCCGACGCGGCACCCCATGTCAATCCCAACGGCGGCGCGATCGCGCTCGGCCACCCGCTGGGCGCGACTGGGGCCCGTCTGGTGACGGCCGCTGCCTATCAGCTCAACCGAACGCGCGATCGATATGCCCTTTGCACGATGTGCGTCGGCGTTGGCCAGGGCGTGGCCACGATTCTCGAGCGTGTTTAAGAGACTGCGCCATGAGGACACAAGTGGGGATTGTTGGCGCCGGACCGGCGGGTCTGGTGCTGTCGCACCTGCTTCACCTCGAGGGTGTCGAGTCGGTCGTGCTCGAGAGGCGAAGCCGTGAGTACGTCGAGAAACGCGTGCGCGCCGGTGTGCTCGAGCAGAGCACCGTCGATCTGCTCTGCGCGACGGGCGTTGGCGATCGCCTGAAGCGTGAAGGGATCGTCCATCACGGCATCGAGCTGAGATTTCAAGGCGACGCGCATCGCATTCCGCTGACCGAACTGTCCAACGGCAGGTCGATTTGGATTTACGGCCAGCAGGAGGTCGTCAAAGATCTCGTCAATACGCGGCTGGCCGCCGGCGCCGCGCTTCACTACAACGTCGACGACGTATCGGTACGTGAAATTGATACTGAGCGGCCACGCATCCGGTGCACGCTCGATGGCATCTGCGTCGACATCGAATGCGATTTCGTGGCGGGATGCGATGGCTTCCATGGCATCTGCCGGGATGCGGTGCCGGCAGGCGTCTTCGCGACATACGAGCGGGAATATCCGTTCGGCTGGGTCGGCATTCTCGTTTCGGTGGCCCCGTCCACCGAGGAGCTGATTTACGCGTCAGCCGAACGCGGGTTCGCGCTGCACAGCCTCCGCACGCCCGAGCTGAGCCGCTTTTACGTTCAGTGCGGGCATGATGATCGCATCGATGACTGGTCCGACGACAGGATTTGGGACGAGCTCCACAGAAGATTCGAACGGCGAGACGGGTGGACGTTGAAGGAAGGTCCTGTCATCGAGAAGAGCGTGACGAGCATGCGCAGCTTTGTCGTCGAACCGATGCAGTACGGGCGCCTGTTTCTGGCCGGCGATGCGGCGCACATCGTGCCGCCGACCGGCGCCAAGGGACTGAATCTTGCGGTCCGCGATGTGTGGCATCTGGCACGCGCGCTGGTTCAGTCTTATCGAACCGGCGACCGCTCGCTCCTGGCCAAATATTCCGCGACGTGCCTTCGACGTGTCTGGCGTGCGCAGGATTTTTCCTACTGGATGACGTCGATGCTGCACCGGTTTCCCGGCGACCACTCGGGCGTCGAGTACCGTCTGCAGCTCGCGCGGCTCGCTTATGTCGTCGGCTCGAAGGCAGCTGCGACGAGCCTGGCCGAAAACTACGTGGGGTTTCCGATCGATGCCTGAAATCGTCACGCTTCGAGAGGCGATTGCCGAGTCAATTCACGACGGCGACATCGTCGCGATGGAAGGTTTTACTCACCTGATTCCGTTTGCCGCCGGGCACGAAGTGATCCGCCAGAAACGCCGCGATCTGACGCTCGTGAGAATGACCCCGGATTTGATTTACGACCAGCTCATCGGTGCGGGATGCGCGAGGCGCCTTGTGTTCTCGTGGGGCGGAAATCCCGGTGTCGGATCGCTGCACCGATTCCGCGATGCCGTCGAACACGCGTGGCCGAACGCGCTGGAGATCGAGGAGCACAGCCACGCCGACATGGCGAATGCCTACGTCGCGGGTGCGTCGGGACTGCCATTCGCCGTGTTACGCGGGTATGCCGGCTCCGATCTGCCTCGCTATTGCGATCGCATCAAGCCGATCCGATGCCCGTTCACCGGGCAGGAACTGACGGCGGTGCCGGCGCTGCGACCGGATGTCACGGTCATCCACGCACAGCAGGCCGACCGCAAGGGCAACGTGCTTGTGAAGGGCATCATCGGCGTCCAGAAGGAAGCCGTGCTGGCGGCGAAACGAGCGATTGCGACTGTGGAAGAGGTCGTCGACGATCTCGCGGCCGATTTCAACGCCTGCGTGCTGCCGCACTGGGTGTTGACCGCGGTCGCTGTCGCGCCAGGTGGCGCGAAGCCCTCGTACGCGCACGGCTACTACGAACGCGACAACCGCTTTTATCAGCAGTGGGACGAAATCGCCCGGACGCGTGAAGGCTTTCTGCAATGGCTCGATCGGCATGTGCTGAACGGTAAAGCCGCATGAGCACGGCGCCCAACTGTACAGACCACGGAAATGATGACCGTTGCCGCGGCACGCCGGCTGGCGAATGGTGCAGTCTGTTTCGTCGGGATCGGGCTGCCGTCGACGGCTGCCAATCTCGCTCGCCTGACGCACGCGCCCGAGATCGTGCTGATTTACGAATCGGGTCCGATTGGCGCAAAACCCAGCGTCCTGCCGCTGTCGATCGGCGACGGCGAGCTCGCCGCGACCGCCGATACGGTTGTCTCGACCGCAGAGATCTTTCGATACTGGCTCCAGGGTGGACGTATCGACGTCGGGTTTCTCGGCGCCGCACAGGTCGATCGCTTCGGCAACATCAACACGACGGTCATCGGGCCGTATGATCGGCCCGCCGTCCGTCTTCCCGGTGCGGGTGGCGCGTCGGAAATCGCGTCATTGGCGCGCGAGGTGCTCATCGTGCTTCAGCAATCGAGACGGACGTTCGTGGAGAAGGTAGACTTCATCACGTCGGCGGGGTATCTCGACGGCGGCGATGCGCGGGCACAGCTGAATCTTCCCGGCAGAGGGCCGCGTGCGATCATCACCGACCTTTGCATCATGGAGCCTGAAGCGGGATCATGTGAATTTGTCGTCACACATCTGCATCCCGGGGTCACGCGGGAACAGGTCAGTGAAAATACCGGATGGTCCGTCCGATTCGCCGATCGTGTGGATGAAACAGGTACGCCGTCGGACTCGGAGTTGACCGCGCTTCGTGCGCTGCTGCAGCGTACGGCGGAAGCGCACGCAAAAATGTGATGCCGAATAACGCGCGCCCTTATGGTCCGGTCAGGCCGGGAACACAGCCGCCGCATCTGCATCCAGCCTACGTGTCTACGAGAAAGCGCGCACCCTCGAAACCGCTGGTCCTCGCGCCGCAGACCTTGTCGGAGTTGACGGGGCCCGTGTTCGGTCGGAGCATCATCGGCCCTCTCGATCACGACCTGACGCGCCAGCACGACGGCGAACCGCTCGGCGAGCGCATCATCGTCACTGGACGCGTGCTGGATGAAGACGGCCAGCCTGTTCGCAACACGCTGGTCGAGCTCTGGCAGGCCAATGCGGCCGGACGATACGCGCATGCGATCGATCGGCACGACGCACCCCTCGATCCAAACTTCACCGGGTGCGGCCGGACGATGACCGATGACGAAGGCCGATACCGCTTCGTTACGGTCAAGCCGGGCGCCTATCCCTGGACCAATCATCACAATGCCTGGCGGCCCGCGCACATTCACTTTTCGGTGTTCGGCGAGGCTTTTCTCGCACGACTGGTGACGCAGATGTATTTCCCCGGCGATCCGTTGTTGCCTTTCGATCCCATTTTGAACGGCATTCCCGATGCTGCGGCACGCGAACGGCTGGTCTCGGCTTTCGATTGGGAAACGACCATGCCCGAGCACGCGCTGGGGTACCGATTCGACATGGTGCTGCGCGGCCGCCACGCGACGCCCTGGGAGAAATGACGTCGCGATGATTGGAACCGGATCGCAAACCGTCGGGCCGTTCTTTCATGTCGGACTGCGGCCAATCTTCAACGACAAGGTCGTTGACTCGCACTTTGCCGGCCAGACGATCACGATTCGCGGTCGCGTGATCGACGGGGACGGCGTTGGCGTGCCAGATGCGATGGTGGAAATCTGGCAGGCCGATCCGCATGGCGAGTACGTGACGAACGACCGCCACGACGGGTTCTCCGGCTTTGGCCGCGTGCCGACAGGGCCCGATGGCAGTTTCGAGTTCACGACGGCCAAGCCGGGCCGCGTCGCCGCGCCGGACGGCACGTTGCAGGCGCCCCATGTCGTCGTGACGATCTTCATGCGCGGCCTGCTTCGACATCTCAACAGCCGGATCTACTTTCCGGACGAGCCGGCGAATACGCAGGATCTGTTGTTGAAACTGGTCGAGGCCGGACGACGACACACGCTCGTTGCGCGCGAAATCGCGCCACACACCTACGAGTGGACCGTGAACCTACAAGGCGAGGACGAAACCGTGTTCTTCGACTTTTGATGGCTGCCGACTCGCCGCTTCTCGATCCGTTGTTCCGTGGTGCCGCCGCCGCAGACGCGTTTTCAGATGCCGCACGTCTCCAGGGGATGCTCGACTTCGAGAGTGCACTTGCCCGGGCGGGAGCGAAGGTTGGGATCATCCCGGCCGGCGCCGCCGAAGTGATCGTCGGATGCTGCCGCGCCGAGATGTTTGATTGTCGTCAACTGGGTGTTGCCGCCGCCAGCGCCGGCAATCCTGCCATTCCGCTTGTCGCGGCTCTGACGCAGCTCGTCGCATACAAGGATGGGGCGTCCGCCGGTTACGTTCACTGGGGTGCGACCAGCCAGGATGCGATGGATACGGGCCTTGTGCTTCAGTTGCGGCGCGGCCTCGATCGCTTCCTCCCCGAGACCCGCAGGTTGGCCGACGCGCTGGCGGCGGTGACGGAGGCGCACGCCGGGACGCCGATGGCAGGCCGGACGTGGCTTCAGCATGCGGTGCCAATCACGTTTGGACTGAAAGTGGCGGGCTGGTGTGCGGCTGTCGATCGCGCGCGTACGCGTCTTGAACAAGCAGGCGATGCCGCGTGCGTATTGCAATTCGGTGGTGCCGCCGGATCCCTTGCCTCCATCGGTAATGCAGCGCCAGGTTTGGCTGCAGCGCTTGCCGTCGAGCTCAATCTTCGCGAACCGGATTTGTCGTGGCATGCCAGCCGCGATCGTCTGGTGGATTTGGCGGCCGCGTTGGCGCTTCTCGCCGGCGTGCTGGGAAAGATTGCACGCGACATCGCGCTGCTCATGCAAACGGAAGTGGGGGAGGTCTCCGAGCCGGCCGCCCATGGCCGGGGTGCGTCCTCGACGATGCCGCACAAACGCAATCCGGTTGCGTGCGCGGTGATGCTCGCTGCGGCGGGGCGCGTGCCGCATTTGCTGTCGAGTCTCTTTGCGGCCATGCCGCAGGAACACGAGCGTGGCCTGGGCGGCTGGCATGTCGAATGGGAAACGCTTCCTGAGATCTTTTCGCTCACCTGGGGATCGCTGAACCATGCGCTCGAGGTGATCGAAGGTCTCGAGGTGTTCGGCGATCGAATGCGACAGAACATCGACATCACGCGAGGGCTAGTCTGCGCCGAAGCCGTCATGATGGCGCTCGCCACGTGCGTCGGAAGAGATCGGGCCCATCACCTCGTGGAAGAAGCGAGTCACACTGCGACCAGGGACGGCGTGCATCTGCGCGAGGTGCTCGCCAAAACACCGTCGATATCTGAACACCTCGATCCGTCAGCGCTCGACACGCTCTTCGACTACGACCTCCAGGCCGTTCATTCGAAGCGGCAGGTCGAGCGGATGCTGGCGTCGCGCCGTCGTTCACAAGGAGCTTCGTAAATGCCTCACGTGTCCGTAGGCGATTGCCGCTTGTTCTATCAATGGGACGGGTCTTCCGATCAGCCGGTCCTGATATTTTCCAATTCGCTTGGCAGCGATCTTTCGATGTGGGACAGCCAGGTTCAGGCTCTCTCCAAGCGTTTCCGCGTCTTGAGATACGACAGTCGTGGCCACGGACGGTCGGATGTCCCTCCAGGCCCATACACGATCGATCGCCTGGGGCTGGACGCCGCGATGCTGATTGACGGCCTCGAACTTCGCCAGGTGGATTTTTGCGGACTGTCGAAGGGGGGCATGGTGGGAATGTGGCTTGGCGTCAACGCTCCCAACATGGTTGGCCGCCTCGTGCTCGCGAACACCTCCTCCCATCTCGGTCCGCCCTCGTTCTGGGACGAGCGCATTCGCGTCGTGCAGGCTGAAGGCATGAGTGCGCTGGCCAACGTCATCATCGACCGATGGTTCACGCCCGAGTACATCGAGCGTGCGCCGGTCGAGATCGAGCGCGTCCGGCGCATGCTGCTCTCGACGCCGGTGGAGGGCTATGCGGCCTGCTGTGAGGCCATTCGTGACATGGATCTGAACGCCGCCCTATCCGGAATTCGCACACCAACGATGGTGATTGTCGGCGATCGCGATCCTGCGACGCCTCCAGCGCATGGCGAACACATCGTTGCGGCGATTGCGGGAGCCACTCTCGTGCGATTGCCGGCGGCCCACCTTTCGAATATCGAAGCGGCCGGCGATTTCAACGCGGCTCTCATAAAGCATCTGGCGACGGAGCCACAACATGGATGAACGAGACCGTTTCGAGAAAGGCATGGACGTGCGACGTCGCGTGCTTGGCGATGCGCATGTTGATCGCGCGTTCGCCTCGCGAGACGAGTTGACGGCCGAGTTTCAGGACCTGCTGACGCGTTACGCGTGGGGAGAAATTTGGTTGCGCCCCGGGCTGGACGAACGCACACGGCGCATGCTCGTGCTGTCGATGCTCGTGGCGCTCGGTCGCGATGCTGAATTGAGGATGCATTTGCATGCGGCTCTCGACCACGGTATGAGTCAGAACGACGTGAAAGAAGTATTGCTGCAGACGGCGGTGTACTGCGGGTTGCCGGCAGCGAGCAACGCATTCCGTATTGCACAGGAAGTGATCGGGAATCGCGGAACGACACCGTCCGCGTGACATGACGACGCGCGGACGTGCCGTCGATGTCGGAAAGGTCCTGGACGAAGGGAACTGGAGCGGATATCAGAAGTTCGTCGTCGCGTTGAGCGCGCTGACCATCATTTTCGACGGCATCGACAACCAGTTGCTCGGCATCGCGATTCCCTCGATCATGCGTGAGTGGTCGCTCCCTCGGCAGGCGTTTGCCAGCGTCGGAGCGCTTGGCTTCGTCGGGATGTTGATTGGCGGGAGCCTTGCGGGCGTCCTGGCCGATCGATTTGGCCGGCGAGGCACGCTCATCGCGAGCATGATGCTTTTTGGCGCCATGACGACGGCGTCGTCTATGGTGAGCACCACCGTGGCACTCGGCGTGCTGCGGCTGCTCGTGGGCATCGGCCTCGGCGGCGCGCTTCCATGTGCGGCCACGCTCTCATCCGAATTCGTGCCTCGTCGATACCGGCCGTTCGCGGTGACGCTGACGATCGTCTGCGTGCCACTCGGCGCGATGCTGGCGGGTCTGGTGGCGGAGCGCGCGCTTCCAGCTCTGGGCTGGCGAGGGTTGTTCGCGCTTGGCGGCCTGGTTCCGTTTGTGGCGGCATTGCTGTTGTTCTGGCTGCTTCCCGAGTCGCCCCGGTTTCTTGCGCGGCGAAAGGACCGGTGGCCCGAGCTCTTCGCGATTCTGCGGCGAGCGGGTCTGTCGATTGATCCCGACGCGACTGTCGTGGATGCCACTGAACAACACATCGACCGCCCATCAGCTTCGACGGTGTTGAGGCCACCATACCTGCGAGACACCCTCGCGCTCTGGGGCGCATTTGTGTCGTGCCTGCTGGCTGTGTATCTGGGATTCCAGTGGGTGCCGTCGATGCTGTCGGGTGCGGGGCTTGGGTCGCTGGCCAACATCGGCATCACCACCTTCAATCTGGGCGGGGTCATCGGCGCCATCGCCGGCTCGCTGGCGATCGCGCGGATCGGTTCGCGCATCACGATGATCGCCATGGCCGTCGGAGCCGTCGTCGCGGCGATTGTCATGCGGGGCATGACAATCGAAACCGGCAGCGCCACACTCCCGATCGTGGTGATGCTCGCGCTGACCGGAGGACTGATCAACGCTGTTCAGACGACGCTCTATGCGTTGGCCGCCCACGTGTATCCGACAGTATTACGGTCAACAGGTGTCGGGAGCGCGGCTGGAATCGGCAGGATCGGCGCCATCCTCAGCAGCTACGCCGGAGCGTGGGCACTCGATACCGGCGGCAGCCGTGGCTTCTTCACCGTGGTTGCGGCCGCGATGTGTATAACGGTGATCTCGCTGTCGCTTGTTCAGCGACACGTGCCAGCACACGGGCGGTGAGGTCCATCGTCGATCGTCCATCGTCGATCGTCCATCGTCCATCGTCCTTGCTGAGCAATGATTGTCGTGTGAGGATCTGACGTGGAGTCGCTGATTCACGACATTCGCTCTGGAACCCGCTCGCTCTCTTCAAGCCCGGGCTTCGTCCTCCTTTCCGTCGTCTGCCTCGGGATTGGGATCGGCGCCAACACAACCGTGTTCAGTGTCGTGAATGGCGTCCTGCTTCAACCACTTCCGTTTATCGAGTCCAATCGCCTCGTTGCCTTTAACGAGATCCGTCGCGAAAACCCTCTGGATGTCGAACCGGTGTCGTACCCGAATTTCCGCGACTGGCAGGAACAGGGTGCCGCGATCGCCGAAATGGCTGCGATGCGCACTCGTAGCGTCACCGTATCGGATGCTCAGCACACCGAACGTCACCCCGGCGCGCTCGTCACATGGAATTTCTTTCCATTGCTCGGCATTCAGCCCCTCGTGGGCCGAGGGTTTCGCCAGGACGATGACAGAGCAGACGCTGGGGAGGTCGTCCTGTTGAGCGAAGTCCTCTGGCAGGAGCGCTACGAGGGAAATCCTGCGGCGATCGGCCGGTCAGTTATCGTCGACGGAAGACCGCACACGATCGTCGGGATTGTGCCGCGCTTCGCGCATCCCGGACTGCCGGGCTCTCTCCGGGCGGCGCGGATCTGGATACCACTCACGCCGAATGAGCATCAGAGCCGACGCGACCAGCGATCGATGGCGGTGTATGCGAGATTGGCGGCAGGTGTTCGGCACGATCTCGCAGCGACACGCTTGGCGGCGATTGCACAAACGCTCGAGATCGATCACATCGAGAACCAGGGCTGGGGGGTGGGCGTCCAGCCGTTTGCGATTCCGCTGTCGCCGACCAACCGCGGGATGATCGTGCTGATGATCGGTGCGGTCAGCTTTGTTCTGCTCATCGCGTGTGCCAACGCTGCAAACCTGACCTTGGCACGCGCAACCACCCGCCGGCGCGAAATGGCCATCCGCACTGCCTTGGGTGCGTCTCGCGGCCGCATCCTGCGTCAATTGTTGACCGAAAGCCTGATCGTGGGCGTCCTCAGTGCGCCAGTGGGTCTGATCCTCGCATCCTGGGGTGTCGACCTGTTACGCCGGGCATCGGCCGAGCAGGCCAACAACATTGTGCTTTCGATCGACGGACGTGCCCTCACCTTTACGATGGGACTCGCCATTCTCACAAGCCTCCTGTCCGGGCTGGCACCTGCGCTGCACGCGATTCGGGACGAAGCGCGCGATGCACTCATCGAAACCGGGCGCGCTTCGACGGTGAGCCGCCCTCAGAAACATTTGCGGAACCTGCTTGTCGTCGGCGAGGTCGCCCTTTCGCTCGTCCTGCTGGTTGTGGCCTCACTTTTTATGCGCAGCTTCATGAACCTGCTGCAAGCGGAGGGCGGTTTTGACACATCGAGCATCATGTCCCTGAGGTTCGAGATGCCCGAACATCGATACGACTCGCCCGATGCGATGGTCCGTCGTGTCGAAGATGTCGTGGCGCGGATCGGGTGGCTGCCGGGTGTGGAATCTGTCGCCGCATCGAACCTGACACCTCTGCGCGGCGGTGGTAACCGTAGCACCGTCATCCTGGAAGGAACGGGAAACACCACCGCTGAGACAGTGACGATCCTCTATGGCGGCGTGACCTTCCAGTTCTTCGAAACGTTGAACGTGCCGCTCGTGCGTGGGCGCAGTTTCACCGACGCCGAGGCACGCACGCGCTCAGCGGTCGCGATCGTCAACAGGAGAATGGCCGACCGGCTTTGGCCGGACCAGGACGTCCTGGGACGCCGATTCCGCCTGGCCGCCGATCCGAGCGGCGTATGGTTCACGGTCATCGGCATTTCACGAGATGTCTCCAACTGGGATCTCAGCAATCGACCGTTGCCGAGCGCCTACCTGCCGTACTCGCACGTCGCGGCTGCCGATCCTCGTGTGTTGATTCGGACGACCGGCGATCCAATGCTGACTGCCGGCCCAGCGCGCGCGGCCATTCGTGCGGCGGACCCCGCCCTGCCGGTATTCGCAGTGCAGTCGATGGCGGAGGTGCATCGCCTCTCCTTCTGGCGCCAGGAACTCCTCGGTTTACTCCTCACGATTTTCGGTGCGATCGCCATGCTACTCGCCGTGGTCGGTGTTTATGGTGTGATGTCGTACGTGACTTCACAGCGCACTCGCGAGATCGGAGTTCGAATGGCGCTCGGAGCCGAGCGTCGGGACGTCGTGCGACTCATCGTATGGGAGGGCATGGCCCTGATTCTTGGTGGTATCGGTCTTGGCCTCGCAGGTGCATTTGGGGCGATGCGAGTCATCCGCGGGCAGCTCTATGAAGTGAGTCCGTCCGATCCCTTCAGTTTTGCCGGCGTCGCATTACTCCTCGCCGGCGTTGGTCTTGTTGCCAGCTATGCTCCTGCGTACCGCGCCGCGGGAGTGGATCCCGTGGCATCGCTTCGAGATTGAGCAGGCAACCAATCATGCCCATCACCATTCGCTCGGCGCGCTTAAAAGACTGCAACGCCGTGCTCGAGCTGTGGAAGCAGTCCGGGATTCGATCCAGCGCCGCTGATGAGACGCGTTCTATTCAGAACAGACTGCGTCGCGATCGTGATCTCTTTCTCGTCGCGTCGGACAAATCACGACTGGTTGCGACGCTGATCGCCGGATGGGATGGTTGGCGGGGCACCATGGCGAGACTTGCGGTCGATCCATCCTACCGGCGAAAGGGAATCGCCCAACGCCTTCTTGCTGTTGCGGAACGGCGACTTCGAAGGCTGGGAGCGAGGCGGATCGGTGCCCTTGTATTTACGGACAACGATCCGGCAGCGCGGTTTTGGCACGCCGCTGGGTATTCCCAGGAATCCAATATCAGACGGTTCGTGAAGGACCTCTGACGGCAACTCGAAGCTCGGCCCACCCGACATCAGGAAGTTCGGTAAATCAACAGGCGCCGGTGTTGACCATATAGAAGAGAGAATGGCTTTACGATCGAAAGATGCGCCGCTGGGGCCTTTCTCTCGGGTTCATCGTTCTGGCGGCGTGTGACAGCTCGCCAACGTCGCCGTCTGGGGACGCGTCCCTGCGTGTGCAGGTTGTGGACGAGGGCACCGGTACACCGATCACTGATTCCGCGTACCGTCTCGAGCTGCAGCTGACCGCTGACAGTCGCTCCTATACGCAGCCAGTTGTCAATGGCACGGCAAACTTTTCCGGCGTGGTCCCGGCCGAATATCGGCTGACATCGACGTCGCTCTTCGGATACCTCCAACTGGACGTGCTCAACGTGGCGGTCGAGAGCTCCAAGTCGATCACGCTGCGGTTGGCGCCTATTGACGATTTTGGCGTCGAGCAGATCTCAGTCGACGGCCAGGGAGCCGTTTCGCCGAACGGGACCGTCGCCATTCCCATGCGAGGGGTGACGCTGCGCTTGCGCGGCAAGTATCAGTCGCCGCGATCGCCATGGCCGGCCGCCAACGGATTCAATGTCGCCATCCGCTCTTCGACCTCTGACAGTTTCGGCCATGATGGAGGCGCCACTGAAGGCGGTCCCACCTCGCCAAACGAATTCGAGATCGCTATTCCCAATTGGACCCCGTGCACGCGAATCACGAACGGTCGTCTCACCGATTGTTTTTCCAGCGCCGACACGCTGCTGCTGACCATGTCGACGCCATTTGACGGCCGATTCGGCGGCGCGCCGCTCGTCCGTAAGTCACAGCGATGGCCGCTGAGGTTCGAGCTGGCGCCGGAGTGTTGCCTCCCATGATTCGTTGGCTGCTCGTGTTTCTGGTGCTCTCGAGCGGATGCGGGAGCGATGGCCCGCCGACGGGGCCGACAGCCAATCCCTTTCCGTTGCCGGCTGGTGCACCCGGCGATGCGGCCGCACCTGCAGGCACGACGCGTGTCACGATGACGGCTGTCGAGATTACCGATGGTGGCAGTCGAGTCGCGCCAAATGCGTTGAGGGTGAATGGGGCCGTTGGAGGATATGTCATGCGGGTGTGGATCTTCTGTCCCGCCGGTCTCGAAGGTCCTGCTGGCGAGGGATCGACTCGTGAATTTCTCGACTTCGTTATTACGAAACGAGATCTCGCCCTGAATATCGGCGGCACGTTTTCCGGGATCTTGCGTCTCGACCGTGGCTACAACACGATCGAGGACAGGATCAGCCTGTTGCGGCCGGGACAGCAGTCAGTGCGCATCGAGATCCGGCGAAATTTTGCTGTGATAGCGGTTTCCGAATTCGTGGCGACGTACAACTGACCGTGGCTGATATCCGATTCGTTCTGCCGATGGCAGCCCTCCTGGTCGATACACTGCCATCGGGCGACGAGTGGATCTACGAGGCCAAATTCGATGGCTACCGCGCGCTCGTCCTGAAGGACGGCACAAGGGTGAGAATCCTGTCGCGCAAGGGCAACGATCTTACGGCGAGCTATGCACCGATTCGACAGGCGGCCGAAAGGCTGAAGGCGAAATCCGCCGTGATCGACGGCGAAATTGTCGCCTTCGACCAGACAGGACGGCCGTCGTTCCAACAGCTCCAGCACCGCACCGCCACAGGGACAGCGATTCGTTACTTCGCGTTCGATTTGCTGCATTTGAACGGAAAGGACTTGCAGGCCGAATCGCTCGAGAGCAGGAGGGCTGCGCTGCGGGAGCTCGTGGCGGGTTCAGAGCTGGACTTCTCAGACGATCTTCCCGGCACTGCCGCTCAGGTGATTGAGGCTGTCACTCAAGTCGGCCTGGAGGGTGTCATCGCCAAACGCCGGGACTCGCGCTATGAGCCCGGCAAGCGCAGCGGGGCGTGGCGGAAGCTCAAGCTGCAGCACCGGCAGGAATTCGTCATCGGCGGTTACAAGCCCGAAAACACCAACTTTCAATCCATCGTCGTCGGATATTACGAGAAACGGCAGCTGCGCTTTGCCGCGCGCGTGCGGGCCGGGTTCACGGCTGCCCAACGTGCCGCGTTGTTCGCGGCGCTGCGTCCGCTGCAAGTGGAGAAGTGTCCGTTTGCCGATTTGCCGACTGGCCGGACGGGTCACTGGGGCGAGGGGGTCACCGAAGAGGACATGAAGGTGTTGAAATGGGTGAAGCCCGTATTGGTGGCCGAGATTGCGTTTACCGAATGGACACGAGACGGGCACCTTCGTCATTCTGCGTTCGTCGGCGTCTGCAGCGACAAAGGTGCCCGAGACGTGAGGCGTGAGTAGCGAAAAAAGGGTCGGTGTCAGCGCCCGGGCGGCAGATAGTTGGTGGCCTTTTTAGACGCCTGGTCAATCTCTTCCGGCGTGAGTAGCACGACCGTCTTGGTATTCACAGCGCCGCTGGCACCGATCGTCATCGACGCGGCGGCAACGGAGATATTGTCTGGGGCGTCGATAATCGCGTAGACATCGTTGTCGCCGAACGCGAAATAGAACGCATCTACCGTACCGCCCACGCTTTTCAGCGCCACAGCGGCTGCCTCGCGCCGCTTCGACCCGCCGTCCTTCAGCACGCCCTTGGCGCCCTCCGCCGTGTAAGACGCCACCACGAGATACTTCGGCATACACTCCTCCTTGTGAACTGCGCAGTATACAGGCAGGTTCTATAATCGGAAACCACGATGGATCCAATATTCACTGAGCACGGATTCCTCCCCCACGAGGATCCGCTGGTCGCCTTTCCTCACGGCTCGCCTCTCGCCCGGCTCGACGAGATTGGCCACGACCTGCCGAGCCTGGTCGAGGATGAGCACTTCCGCACGTACGCACGCGAACTCTCCCTGCCACCGTGCCCGGAGGATCGCAGCGACCCGAATTTTCTGCCGCAGCTCCGACTCTACTACGTGCGGGTAGGATTTCTGGCGTCCGCCTACATCAATCAGACATCGCAGCCGCGGGCGTCGGCGTTGCCGCAGAATCTCGCCGTTCCTCTCTGTCAGGCGTGCACGTTGCTGCGGCGCCCGCCGATCCTGAGCTACGACGGATATGCGCTGTACAACTGGAAGCGATTCGATCGGCAGAAGCCCATTGCCCTCGGCAACATCGACACGCTGCAGAATTTTGTTCATCTCTACGACGAGCACTGGTTCATCCTCGTCCATGTGGAGATCGAGGCCATTGCTGCGCGCATTCTGGCTGCCATTGCGCGTGTGTCGGCCGCGCCCGATCGACACCGCGCCGCCGTGGTGACCGGCGCGCTCGTCGACATCGCGTCGGCGGTGCGCGATCAGGTGGCCGTGTTGCGGCGGCTTCCCGAAAAGATGGATCCGGCGCTGTATCACCGGACGTTCCGGCCGTACATCCGCTTCTTCGAGAACGTCGTGTATGAAGGCATGTCGGCAGCGCCGATGAACTTCCGCGGCGAAACCGGCGCGCAGAGCAGCATCATGCCGGCCCTGGTCGCGTTCATGAAAATCCCGCACCAGCCGTCGGTGCTCACCGATCACCTCGCCGACATGCGCCGGTTCATGCCGCTGCGCCACCGCGAGCTGCTCGACGATCTCGAAGCGATGCCCTCAATTCGGGACGTCGCGGATGCGGATGCCTTCAATGACGTGCTCGAGCAGATGGCGACGTTCCGCGAAACGCACTACAAGTGGGCGCACGAGTACATCAATCGATGGACGGACGATCCGCGCGGCACTGGAGGGACGCCCTACATGAGCTGGCTCAAGCAGCTCATCGACGAAACGCGCGCGCACAAGCTGTAAACCGCGCTATTTCTTCGGTTGGCCCGGTTCAGTCTCGATCAGCCTGACGATTTGATTCGTCACGTCCAGCGAAGGCTCTCCCCACGCGAGCACGCCGCTGTCGAAATTAAAGAGCAGCTGAATCGCATTGTCCTGGATCACGCGCTCGATCGCCGGGCGGAGCTTCACCAGAAAAGCGCTCTCGGCGTCGCGACGAACGCCCGTCAGCTCGGCCTGCGCATCTTCGATGAACCGCTGCGTGTCGAGCCGGAACTTCTCGAGTTCTTTGGTGCGAACGTCGCGCGCGGTCTCGCTGAGCACAGCCGCCCCTTGCTGCAGCGTCCGCTCCAACTTTTCGAGTGCCACGTTCTTTGCCTGCGCCTCTTTGGCGCGTGCGGATTCAAGCGCGTCCAGGCGGGCGGTGGCGGCCTTGCCATCAGACGACTCGGCGAAGGCGCGCGACGGGCTGAAGTAGGCAACACGGACCGGCACCGAAAGATTGACCTGTTGTGCGAACACCGGCGGGGCAGATGCGGCCACCAAACAGGCAACCAAAAGAAAGAGTCGAGCCATCGGTACTCTCCTTGATGGGCCTCTTAGACGAATACCGGAGCGATTTGGCCTGCGACGGGCTCGGCTGACGCTTGTATGTCGTCCCGGCTCAACTTCTACACCCGGTGAGACCGCCCTAGGCGACGACGACCGGGAGCGATCGGGGAGGGGGCGTGGGCACCCTCGACACACGCAAAATCAGTTCGATCTGCACCCTGTCGCCGGAGGGCAGTTGCGCGACGAGCACCACCACGTTGGCATCATCGGGCGTGGCAGGCAGCGGCGGTTTCATAGGGCGTGACCGAACGCCCGCTTCACCGTTGCAATGCGCCGCTCGTCGCGCTTATAGAACGTCCACTGTTTGATTCGCTTGCCGGTAATGAGGCCTGCCTGCGTAAGGATGCGCAGGTGTTCGCTTGCCGTCGGTTGACCGACGCGGAGCTTGCGGGCGATGTAGAGCCCGCACACGCCGTCCCTGACGAGGTCGCCGTCGATCTGTGGGGGAAAGTGGCGGCGCGGGTGCTTGAGCCAGTTCAGGATGTCGAGGCGGCGCGGGTTGGCGACCGCCCTGGCCACCCTGACGACGTCGATGACATCGACGGTTTTCACTTTGACAATTTGCCATTTAACGAAGTAACGTGTCAAGCCGCGACGAACCAACATGGCCGCCCTCGACAGGGAACAGATTGCCGCCGCGTACCGGCTCATCAGACCGTGGATTCGGCGCACGCCGGTCGTCGACGTACCCGGCCGCGAATACGGCCTGCCGGACTGCCGGCTCTGTTTCAAACTCGAACTTCTTCAGTGTGCCGGCTCGTTCAAATCGCGCGGGGCGTTTGTCCATCTGTTGACGCGGGATGTGCCCGCCGCTGGAGTGGTGGCGGCATCGGGCGGAAATCATGGCGCGGCGGTTGCCGATGCCGCTCGGCGTCTCGGTGTGCCGGCAACGATTTTCGTGCCGAGCGTGTCGTCGCCGGCCAAGATCGAGCGCATCCGCGCCACCGGAGCCAGACTGGAGATTGTGGGCGATCGCTACGACGACGCTTTTCGCGCCAGCGAGGAGTGGCGGTTGAAGACTGGCGCGATGCCCATTCATGCGTTCGACGCTGAGGAGACGCTTCTGGGTCAGGGCACGCTGGCCCTCGAGCTCGAGGAGCAAGCGCCGGCCGCCGACACCGTACTGGTCTCGGTCGGAGGAGGCGGGCTGATTGGGGGCGTGACGGCATGGTACCAACAATCGATTCGGATCGTGGGCGTCGAGCCTGAGGAAGCGCCGACCCTGACATATGCGTTGGCGGCGGGCGGGCCGGTCGATGCGCCCGCCGGAGGAATCGCCGCCGACTCGCTCGCCCCGCGACGCGTCGGGCAGTTGATGTATTCGCTGGCGTCCAGGTACATCAACGCCGTGAAGCTCGTCAGCGATGCAGATATCGTCCGCAGTCAGCACGTACTGTGGGACACAATGAGGATTGCGGCCGAGGCGGGGGGCGCGGCGGCATTTGCGTCGCTCCTGTCCGGCGCCTATCAACCGGCTGCGGGCGAGACCGTGGTCGTTGTCATCAGCGGAGGCAATCGAACGTTATGAAGACCGACCTGTACACGAAAGCGGTGCTCACAGTGATTGCGATGTGCCTGGTCTGGATGTGCCTGAACGCGGCCATCCCCGTTGCACGGGCACAGGCCGATCGCGCTCAACCGACGCCGGTGATCCTCGTCAACGAGAAGGGGGCGCCGATTTACACACCTCAGGGCTTGCGGGTGAACCTGGGCGCGCAGCCGCTTCCAGTGATCGTGAACAATGCGCCGCTGCCAGTGTCGGTGACATCGATCCAGCAGGGGACTGCCTGGGATCCCATCCTGGTGCAGGTGCTGCGCGAGCCGCCGACGCTGAAACCTGTTCCATGATTCCCGAGCATATCCGTGAGCGGATCGACCGCGTTCGACGGGAGCCCGTCGAGATCGTACCCTACGATGCGCGATGGTCAGCGTTGTTCGTCGAGGAGCGGAACAGGCTGATCGGGTTGTTTCCGGCGCTGATCCGGCGTGTCGAGCACTTCGGTAGCACCGCAGTGCCGGGGCTGGCAGCGAAGCCGATTGTCGACATGCTGATCGAAGTGGCGAGCCTGGATGAGACAAGAGCGCAGATTGTGCCCGTGCTTGAAGGCGCGGGCTACGACTACTTCTGGCGGCCCACCGACGGAGACGAGACGCCCCCGTTCTACGCGTGGTTCATCCGGCGCGACGGCGCCGGCCGGCGCACGCACCACATACATATGGTCGAGCGCGATTACCCCCAGTGGGAGTCATTGCTGTTCCGCGACTACCTGATCGCGCACGATGACATCGCTGCCGAATATGTGCAGGTCAAGCGCCAGCTTGCGGCCGAGTTCCCGAACGATCGGGAAGCCTACACAAATGGCAAGGGCGCGTTCATCCGCCAGGTGACAGCTGAGGCACGAGAGACGCTGACGCCTAAGCCAGTCGAGCCTTCAGACTCCGGGCGCGCTCGCGACTGACGTCGAGCTCGACACCAATCGTCAGCCTCACCTTCCACGTGCCTGAGGACCAGGGCAGCAGTTCGCGGGCATAGTGAAGGTTTACGATCGCGCTTCGACTGATGCGGAAGAAGCCGGCCGGTGCGAGCAGCTTTTCGAGCTCCACAATCGTGCGGTCGGTGCTGAAGCGTTCCGAGGCGGTGTGCAGGAAAACCAGTTGGTCTTCCACACCTGCATAGACGATTTCTTTAGGTGCCAGCAGTATGATGCGTTGACCTCGACGGGCCGCGACTTTGGCAGGCACCGCGGTGTTGAGGGCCTTCAGCGCGTTCTGGAGAGAAACCTGCACGTCGTCCGGTCGGGCCAATCGCTCGCGCATTTTTTCAAGTGTCTGGGTCAGACGCGCCGCTTGAATGGGCTTCATCAGGTAATCGACGGCGTTGGCGTCGAAGGCGCGGACGGCATATTCGTCGAAAGCCGTGGTAAAGACGATGAGGATGGGGGTCGTCAACTGCGTGATCACCTCAAAGCCATCGAGCCCGGGCATTTCAATATCGAGGAAGACGACATCAGGGTTCGTGTCAGTGATAAGACGCAGCGCTTCGAGACCATTCGCGGCTTCGCCGACCAGGCGCACGTCCGGATGCTCGCGAAGGAGACGCCCCAGTATCTGACGCGCTGGTTGCTCATCGTCGACAATTAGGGCCCGGATCATGGCTCGATGGGCGCTTGAATCGTCACCGCAACCGAATCGGGTGTCGGGCGCGCCGCTTCGATGCGGGCCCTGGTGCCGTAGGTCAGCTGCAATCGCTCTCTGATGTTCACGAGTGCATGGCCCGGACGGAAGAACTCTGATTCAGATGGCTCGGCGGGATTCTCGACGATCAGCGCGAACCGATCCGAGCCACGTTCTATGCGGACGGCGATCGTGCCTCCCTGAATGCTTCGGCCGATCCCGTGACGCACGCCGTTCTCAACGATGGGTTGGAGCATCAGCGAGGGCAGGTTCAACCCAACCGCCTCCGTGTCTGACGGCAGCGTAAACTGCAGACGCTCTCCGAATCGAGCCTTTTCGATCTCCAGATACGTGTGTGCGAACGCGAGCTCGTCGCTCACGGGAACGAGATCGACTCCGCTTGCGGAAAACGCGTAGCGGCTCATGTCGGCAAGCAGGTTGATGGTGCGCTCGGCAGAGGCCGGGTCGGATGGTATCAGAGCGGCAATGGTGTTGAGCGTATTGAAAAAGAAATGCGGGTTGATCTGCGCGCGCAGCACCTGATTCCGCGCTCGAGCCGCCGCCACGGCCTGTTCGGCGCGGGCGCCATGCCAGGCGCTGAGCGCGATCGAGACGGCCATCGCCAGAATGCCAGAGGCGACCGCTACCTGCGCAAGCTCACGCGATAGATCTCCGCGCATGACGGTGAACACCAGCAGCGATGCGCCCGTTCCGAGTGCGGCTCCGAAAATGCCGACGATCCACAAGATGAGTCGCCCGCGTTCATGGCGATCGCGGCTGACATGTTGTGCGACGAAACACACGGGCAAACCGCAAAACAGATAAAAGCACACTGCAAATGTCACGCTGATGGCGACAGCGCGCGCCGTCCAGGCACCAGGTTCAGCCAGGAAACGGCCCCAGGTATGAACCGGCGTAAAGAGAAATCCCAGGGGCAACGCCGCGACGATCCCAAACCCGGCCGCGCGAAGAATAGCCGTGGGCAGATCACGCAGCGTGGGTGCGGCGGGCGGCCAAAGCCATCGGAAAACAGACGTCACGGCCGACGTGCCTCCTGCGGGACGAAACTGCCACCCCACGTCATGCCGCCAGGCAGAACGCTGAACAGCTCGATGCCGATTTGTGCGGGAGCCCCTTCGTAGAACATGGTCTGTTCGCCCCCGATTGCGGCGCCGCGCTGTCGTATCCACCGTTGATGCGTTTCGCCATGGTAGAAATTGTTCAGCGCCGTCTTGTTTTGAAACCACGCGAAGATCAGAAACATCCCAGGCTGGTCGAAGCTCGCGGCTGACTGCGCGGCAACCAAACCGGGTGCTTGATACAGCTCGTGCATGATCGTCTCGAGCCACGCTGGGCGATCGGTGGGGCGCACACGTTCGAACGTGACGCTGGCGATCGCCATGATCGGTCCCGTCGTGACGGCTATGCCGGGAAACCGATCGATGCGGCCGGCCTGAGCCGGATCGACCGGTGCCGTCTTCGCCCGCTCCAACGCTTTGACGATACGATCCTGCAAGGCTTGAGGAAGCCGTGCAAATTCAGGATGCGCACGTGCCACTTCCAGATCCTGCAGAGCCACCGGCTGCTTGTTGTAGTACGGCGGGAACTCCACATAGTTGAGACCCCTGCGCACCCGGACGATCACGTCGTCTGGCGCAATGGATACTGCGCGATCCATGTCAGCCATTCCCGATTGAAACAGGTCCAGTGCCTGGGGCATCGACGTGGCAAGTAGGATCACGCCGCGCAGGATCCGCGCCTCGCCTCGGTGCACCAAGGCCCGTGCGTGGGTCGGCTCCGCTGCCAGAAGAGTCGTGAATATCTCTTCGGCGGCGGCATACGCGGCATCGGTTCGCACCTTGCGCGCGGTTTCGAGCTGGCGAACGCCCTCCTGAAAGGCGCCTTGGTTCGAGTCCTGCGACTTGAGTGGATGGGAAACAGCCAGGATGCTGACGGCCAGTAGGAATGAGCGGAACTGCATGGTGAACCTCCACCTGCAGTTTTCCGTCAAATCGCGCGATTCCGGTCCACGATCCATGCGAACGGTCGAAAAGGCGTGGTGACTGGTTCGTCAATCGCGGAATATGGCCGTTCCGCGCATCACAGCGTCACGACGACCGGGCTTCCAGTGGTAATGATGACCGTATGTTCGTAGTGCGCCGCAAGACAGCCGTTGCGCGTGCGCAGCGTCCAGCCGTCGGCGTTCTGTACGATGGCCGTCCGACGCTCGGCAATGAGCGGTTCGATCGTCAGCACGAGGTCTTCGGTCAGCACGTCGCGCTGGAATGGGTCGAAATAGTTGCTCACGGTCGGCTCTTCGTGGATACGTCGACCGACTCCGTGGCCGGCGAGCTCCCGGAGCACGGCAAACCCGTGCGAGGAGACCTCGCGTTCGACGGCCCGGCCGATCTCAGACACGCGGCGACCTGCGACCGCCGCCGAGCATCCTGCGTCGAATGCCGCGATGGCGCAGGTGCGCAATCGCTCGCCGTTGTGCTCGCGACCGCGCAGCACAACCGTCGTGGCTGCATCGGCGATGTATCCGTCGACTTCCGCCGTGACGTCGAGCTTGACGACATCACCCGGTATCAGCGTGCGCCGGCCAGGCAGGCCATGCACGATTTCATCGTTCACGCTGATCAGGTTGTGAGAAGGGCAGCCGTAGAACTTGCGCGGCGCCGACCGTGCACCATCACGTCGGAGCGCCGCTGCGCCGATATCGTCGAGCTCCTGCGTGGTGATTCCCACTTCGACGGCCGATTCCATGGCCTTCAATGTTCGGGCGACGATCCGCCCGGCGTGAGTGATGCCGTCAAGATCGGCCTGAGACTCAATCGACATGGTGTCAGTTTATCGTAGTCGGCAGTCGGCAGTCGGCAGTCGGCAGTCGGTAGTCGGTAGTTGGTGGTTAGTGGTTAGTAGTTGCTACCACCAACCACCAACCACCAACGCCCAGGCGTCTATGCGCTGAAACGAAATCAGCGTACCATGGAGCGCCGTGGAGAAGAGGAAACTGCCGCTCGGCTCAAAGCCGCTGCGGTGCCCCGCGTGCCAGTCGTCCAACGTCCATGTGGCGCCGCGCGAGGGAGAGTTCGTCGTGATCGTCTGCGTCAATTGCTACAAACGGTGGGCGGTTTCCCTCGATGCGCCACCCGATTCACCCGAGGTCGCCTGATAAAGGAGCATCCGATGCTCGCCGCCTTCGGACTTGCGCTTGCCACGCTGATATCGACCGCGCAGGTTGTGAAGTGCAAACCCGGCACCGTGCTCGAGGTCGGCCATGGACGCGACTACACCCTCACTATCTGCGGTGAGGGAGTGGTCGGTCTTCGCGGCGTCGAGGCCCCGCTACGGAGCGGCGACGTGTTGATGCCCATGCGCGGGCCGGGTGAGCTACCGACGATCGGCGGACCGAACTCTGCAGAACTTCTCGGTGGGCGCAACATCGGGCCCGAAGCGGTGACGTTTCTTTCAAAGTTCGTCGGTCAGCGAGTGACGATCGTCACCGACGGATATCGCATCGGCGATCTGGGAGGACGCCGATACGCGTATGTGTACGTTGCAGAGAAAACGCTGCTGAACGCGGAGATGATCCGCCTGGGTTATGGCTATGCTGATCGCCAGGGCTCGCATCCGCGCCGCGACGAGTTCATCGCGCTCGAAGCAACCGCACGCCGTTCAAAGATAGGCGTCTGGGGCAGCTGAGTCGCAAGTCGCGAGTCGAAAGTCGTAAGGCGCAAGTCGAGTCGTGAGCGCAAGACGATGGACGATGGACGATGGACGATGGACGATGGACGATGGACGAGAAACCCCGCGTTCGCATTGCCCAGAACTTCCCGGCCAGATACGTGGCGTTGCGTTGAGACCTATAACCGCGCCCAGCGTCTTTCCTTAATCAGCGACGTGACGCGCTGCCTGATGTCGTCGCGAATCCGGCGCACAACCTCAATCGGTTCCTCCTTTGGATCGTCCAGGGGCCAGTCGTCGCGCTCCACTCCCGGAACGAGCGGGCATTCGTCGCCGCAACCCATGGTAATCACGATGTGTGCGTCCCTGGTAAGGTCAATAGAGAGATACTGCGGCCGCGCGTGTGACAGATCGATATCGAGCTCGCGCATGGCGGCCACGACCTCCGGGTGAACCGCAGACCCGGGGCGGGTGCCCGCAGAAATGGCCTTGGCGCGCTCGGGATCGGCGAGCTGGTTGAAGAGCGCAGCGGCCATTTGCGATCGGCCCGCGTTGGCGACGCACGCGAAGACCACTTTGGCCGGTCCGAGCTTCTCGGGCATGTTCCCTCCCTTGGTTTACTACTGAGAGGCTCCGTCGTTACACATTCAGGACGTGTGAAGCTGATCGCCGAGACGCTCGTGTTCCAGCATCGTGCGGAGACGCCGGCTCATCATCGTGTACTGGGCATCGAACGGAGTGCCGTCACGCTCCACCGGCGCGTAGCTGCCATCGGCCCGCAGGATGCGGGCCCGCACGGTGTCGCGCAAGTAGGCCTCGAGAATGACATTCCTCAGAAACTGGCTCAGTTCCCTGTCCCGCACTGGGCACACGGCCTCGACACGTTTGTTCAAATTTCGCTCCATGAGATCGGCGCTGCCGATGTACACCTCCGGCGTCCCGTCGTTCTGGAAGTACCAGATCCGTGAGTGCTCGAGGAAGCGTCCGAGAATCGACCGTACCGAAATGTGTTCGCTGATGCCGGGCAGTCCGGGCCGGAGCACGCACACGCCGCGGATGATGAGATCGATCTTCACGCCCGCCTGTGACGCCCGGTAAAGCAGTCGGACGATGCCCGGATCGGTGATGGCGTTGCATTTCACGATGATGTGTGCCGGCTTGCCGCGCCTCAGGTGTCCCATCTCGCGCGCCACCAGCTTGCTGAATCGCCGGCGCAGCGCCACAGGCGCAATCAGCAGTTCCCGATAGTCGGTCTGGTTCGAGTAGCCCGTCAGATAGTTGAAGAGCTCCGATGCATCCGCCACGATGTCCGGACGCGCGGTGAAGATGCCGATGTCGGTATACAGCTGCGCCGTCGTCCGGTTGTAGTTCCCGGTGCCGATATGCACGTAGCGGCGGATTTCGGATTCTTCCTTCCTGACGACCAGGCAAATCTTGCAATGGGTCTTCAGCTTTTCGACGCCATACACCACGTGCACGCCGGCGTCCTCGAGTCTGGCGGCCCATTCGATGTTGCTGCGCTCGTCGAATCTCGCTTTCAGCTCGACGAGCACGGCCACCTGCTTGCCGCGCTCGGCCGCCTTGATGAGCCGATCGACAACAGGTGAATTGCGGCCGATGCGATAGAGCGTCATTTTGATCGCGACCACGCGCGGATCGTCGACGGCCGCATCGACAAAGGCTTCGACCGACCGGAACGAGTCGAACGGATGGTGCACGATTTGATCGCGATCGCGGATTTCGTCGAAGATGTCGGGTGTGCCCTTTCGCCAGATCGTCGCTTGTTTGAACGTCGGATCGCGCAGGTCGGGCCGCGCAATGGCCGCAAGCGCCGTCCAATCGGCGAGCCCCATCCTGCCGGGGGTCCTCACGATGACGTCTCGGCTTGCCTCGAAGTTCTCGATGAGCAGGTCCAGCACCCGGCTCGGCATCCCTTGTTCGACCTCGAGCAGAGAAACGGGACCATGACGTTGCTCTCTGAGGCCGCGGTCCACGACCTCGAGGACCGTCTCCGTTGTATCCGACGGATGCGTCGCCGCCACCTTCATGTCGCGCACGACACGGAACATATGGGCAGTGCGGACTTTGACCCCGGCAAAGAGCTGTCCGAGGTTCTCGCGGATGGCGTCTTCGAGCATGGCGAAGCGCCGGACCCCTTCGTCACCAGGTAGTGCGATAAAACGTGAAAGGAGATCGGGGACTTTCACGCGGGCAAACTTGGTGCGTCCCTTCTGTTCGACGACCACCGCGAGGTTCTTGCTGCGATTCGAGACGAGCGGAAACGGATGACCCGGATCGAAGGCCAGTGGCGTCAGGACGGGGCAAACATCGACGTTGAAATACCGTGCGAGATAGGCCCGGTCGTCGTCACTGTAATCGGCAGGCTCGACGATCGTGATCCGCTCGCTGGCCAGTTCGCCGCGGAGCGTCTCTTCCCAGAACCGCCACAGCCCGTCAAGCATCGCCGTTGCACGGGCGCGGGCTCGCGAATCGTGTTGATGGAGCCGCACCATGAAGAACTCGTCAAGGTTGTTGGCCGCAATGGCAAGGAACTTGACGCGCTCGAGCAGCGGATGCCCGTCTTTCGCCTGCTCGAGCACGCGATCGTTGAACGACAGCCAGCTGAGTTCGCGATCGAAATAGAGCGATGGATCCCACAGATCGGGGCTTGGCGGCTTCGCGCGTGTCGCGCGCAGACGCCGAGGCCGTCGCGCCGCTGTGGGGGCCATCTGTGTCAGCCACATGCCATTCCAATGCCAAGTTCCTTGTGAACCTCACTGTGGCTTGCGGGCACGGATGAACACACTGGCGAACTTGCCGGACAGCCCATCTGCTCCCTGGTCGTAAACACGCCATGTCTCGACGTCGACATGTCTGAATCCGGCGTCGATCAGCTTCTTCTTATAGTCACCCTCCTCCAGCGCGCCGCCGATGCACCCCACCCAGAGCTCCATATCCTTGCGGAAGGCATCAGAGATTTCGCCCTGCACCACGATGTCCGACACCGCGAATCGGCCGCCTGGTTTGAGGACGCGGAAGGCTTCGGCGATGACCTGGCTCTTGTCGGGCGCGAGATTGATCACACAGTTGGAGATGATCACGTCGACCGAGTCGGACGCCAGAGGGATCGCCTGAATGTCGCCCTTCAGAAATTCGACATTCCGGACGCCGGCTTCGCGCTGGTTCTCGCGCGCGAGGTCGAGCATTTCATCCGTCATGTCGAGCCCATACACTTTTCCGGTGGGCCCCACACGGCGCGCGGACAGGAACACGTCGATGCCACCACCCGACCCGAGATCGAGGACGGTCTCGCCAGCGCGCAGGTCGACGAGCGCGGTCGGATTACCGCAGCCGAGCGATGCCTCCAATGCGTGTTTCGGCAGGCCCGAGGTCTGATCGTTCCTGTAAAGGTTGCCGCTGATGGGATCGTCTGTCGAACAGCACGAGGGGCCGCAACAGGACCTGCTACCCGTCTTCACCGATGCCGCGATCTCGCCATATTTCTTCTGCACCGCCTGCTGAATCTCCGGACCGTCCATGAGGTTTCTCCTTTAGCCGACGAAGCGGCCAACTACATTCGCTCATGCGAATACACTGCATAATATGCGCCTTCGCATATATACGTCAAGCGATATATACTGAGTGGATGAAAGACGTCCGGCTGGCCACTCTCGAAGAGGCGTTCAAGGCATTTGCCGACCCGACGCGGTTGAGGATTCTGGGGCTGCTCGCGGGAGGGGAGATCTGCGTGTGCGACATCCACGAGTGCCTGGGCATTCCTCAGCCGACGGCGTCTCGTCACCTGGCGTATCTGCGCCGGAAGAATCTGGTCGTCACACGGAAGAACGGGTTGTGGGTGCACTACAAGCTTGCGCCGCTTGGCGAGCCGGTGATGCGCGTGCTGATGAGCGCGGTCACGCACGTACTCTGTCACTGCGACTCGATTTCAAAAGATCGTCAGCGGTTGCAGACGCAGACAGGATGCTGCATGCCGGACCAGCCCGCCCAACTCGAGTGTTGCGCGCCGCAGAAAAACAGCGAGGCGCGCAAGACGGCCGCAGCCGGCGGCCGGCGGAGACCATCCTGATCGCATTGCGAGCATTTTCGCTCTGACGATGGCAGCGAAAAGTGCCATAATCTCGGTTTGGCAGGTTGCGGATTCATTTTGACCTACAAGTAATGGGAGGCAGGCAATGAAGAGAGTGAACCTTTTTGGAATCGCGGCACTCGTGCTCGGGTTCGCCACGATGGCGTTTGCCCAGGCGCCGGCCGCATCAGCTGTCGAGCTGAAAGTCGGCGACAAGGCGCCGAACTTCAAGCTGCAGGGCAGCGACGGCAAGACGTACAGCCTCGCAGACTTCGCCGGCAAGAAGGCCGTCGTTGTCGCCTGGTTCCCCGCGGCGTTCACCAAGGGCTGCACCATCGAGTGCAAGTCGCTGGCGATGAACGGCGAAAAGATTCGCCAGTACAACGTCGCCTATTTCATGGCGAGCACCGACCCGATCGAAAAGAACACCGATTTTGCGAAAGCGCAGGAAGCCGACTTTCCGCTGTTGAGCGATCCGTCGAAGGAAACCGCATCGGCCTACGGCGTGCTCAACGAAAAGGGAACCGCGCGCCGCTGGACGTTCTACATCGGCACCGACGGCCGCATCCTGGCCATCGATAAGGCCATCAAGGTCGATACCTCGGCTGAGGATATGGTCGCGAAGCTCGGCGAACTCAACGTCGCCAAGACGAAATCAAACTAGGGATTAGGGATCAGGGATTGGTGATTAGGGGTTAGCGCGACACGCGTCGCTGAACTAATCCCTAATCCCTGATCCCGAATCCCTGCGCCTACTCTTTTCGAGCGCCGTCCTTCTGCTTGACTTCAATCGGCGCGAGCGGCTCTTCCGCAGGTCCCGCCAATACCTCACCAGTCACTTTAAAACGCGAGCCGTGGCATGGGCAGTCCCATGTCCGTTCGGCGGTGTTCCAGTGCACGTAACAGCCCATATGCGGGCAGACGGCGGAGCGCACGTGAATTTCTCCGTCCAGCCCTCGATAGACCGCAGCAGGCTGTCCGTCGACATCGACAATCTCGCCGATGCCGCGTTTGATCGACCGGAGTGATTGTGCCGCGCTGCCCGCAAACCGGTCGCGAATGAGGTAGTACGGGTAATCCTTGTTTTCGGTGATGTAGTCCCAGAGCCCGCCCTTGATCTTCGTTCGATCCGGATCAAACAGCCCGGCCCACGGGTTGGCGGTGCCCGCGATGTGGTCGGCGAACATCATCGCCGACAGCGTCCCGAAGGTCATTCCATTTCCCGAAAATCCCGTTGCGGCGTATTGGCGCTCTGCCGTCTCGCCGATGAAGGGAAGCCCGTCGTTCGTTTCGATCACCTGTCCCGACCATCGGTGGGTCACCGCCACGTCGGGCAGGAGATGTTTGAATCGCCGCTC
Organism: Vicinamibacterales bacterium; assembly: GCA_963761975.1. Lineage (GTDB taxonomy): Bacteria > Acidobacteriota > Vicinamibacteria > Vicinamibacterales > JAMQPK01 > JAMQPK01. The sequence goes on along the minus strand of CAVXIR010000004.1, from coordinate 728,933 downwards.
CAGTCTGTTGAAGCACGCCGTCGTGTCTTCCACCTGTCCCGTCTTGTGATCTTCGCCACCGAAGATCACAAAATCATGATCGTGGCGTCGATCCACACGCATGTAGTTGTATGGATCGCCCGTGTCCCAGAAAAGCGCCTCGTGAATCGTGCCTCGCGGTACCCAGCCTCCCAACGCATACGATGTGTACGGCGCGAGCTTCGATTGGAGAAACGTCGCAGGCAGCAGTCCGACCTTGCCTTGCAGCGGCACGTGCGTTGCGATGAGCAGGTGCTCGCAGTGGATGCGATGGCCGTCGCGGGTCGTTGCCGTAATCGGCGTGCCCTCAATCTCCTCAATCTCGGTCTGTTCGAACACCTGGCACCCCTTGCCGGTGCAAAGCAGACGCAGCAATGCGATCAGGTACTTTCGCGGATGGAACTTCGCCTGATTCTCGAATCGCACACCTGGTGTGTCGAAGAACGGAATCGTGTTGACGAACTTCGCGTCGAACCCGAGCGTGTGTGCCAGTTCGGCTTCCTTCTTCAGGTCGATCGACTTGGCTGTGTGAGCGGGCCGGTCGGCCTCTACCGATGGATTGAAGAGGTACCCGGCACCCAGTCGAACTGACACTTAATCTGCTCGCGCCAGACGATCCGATCGATGGTGTCGATCGCGGCGAGCTGAGCGTCCCAGGCAGCCTGCGCGTGATCGCGGCCGAAGCTGTCCACGAGCGCTGAGAGCAGCGTGTCGGTGACACAGGTCAGATGCGCCGTCGTAAAGGACGTCTCGCCGTTGAGGCAGCGATCCTTGTCCACCAGTGCGACATTGTGACCGGCCCGCTTCAGCAGATAGGCGGCGGTGATGCCCGTGATCCCGGCCCCGACGACGAGAACGTCGACGGCGATGTCTTCTTTTAATGCCGAAAACCTTGGCGCGGGAGTGTTATCTGTCCAGTATGAATTGGTTGCGATGGCGGCCATGTCGGTTGGCATGCAAACGACCGGCCGAAGTATCTAGGTGCGTTGGGTGCGTTGGGTGCGTTGGGTGCGTTGGGTGCGTTGGGTGCGTTGGGTGCGTTGGGTGCGTTGGGTGCGTTAGGTGCGAGAGGTGCGTTGGATGCGTAGGTGCGTAGGTGCGTAGGTGCGTAGGTGCGCAGGTGCGTAGGTGCGTGGGGTGCGAGGGGTGCGTTAGGGGCGTGGGGTAGTCAGAAAGTCTCGAAACGCGCGGATGGCTTTGCCACGGTGGCTTACCGCGGTTTTTTCTTCATCTGAGACCTCGCCGAACGTTCGGCCGTAGGGGGGATAGAAGAAGATGGGATCGTAGCCGAAGCCGTTCGGTCCGGCGGCTGCGTCGGCGAGGCGTCCCTCCACGCTCGCGCTCGTCTCGAACATCACATCCGTGCCACGGGCCACGGCCAGCGCGCAGACGAATCGCGCGCGTCGATTGTCCGTGCCGCGCTCGCGCATCCGGCGATAGATGTCGTCGAAACGCTGCGCATATGTGGCGCCCTCTCGGAGGTATCGCGCCGAATAGATTCCCGGCTCGCCATTCAGCGCATCAATCTCGAATCCCGAATCTTCCGCCAGCGTCACCATTCCGGTCATGCCGGCATAGTGCAGTGCCTTCTGGCGCGCATTCTCGGCGAACGAGTCGCCGGTCTCTTCTGCAACAGGTGCGTCGGGAAAATCCGCCAGGGTTTTGAGCGTGTGGGGAACGCCGTCGAGGATCCGATGGATTTCGCGAAGCTTCCCCGGATTGGTCGTCGCAATCAGAATCTCACCCGCCTTCGCACCGTTCCACATATCGCTTCGGCGCGGCAGGCTCTATTTCAAGATGTGCCCGACCGCCTGCCTCTGAAGCGCGATCAGCTTCACGACGCCTATTTGGGCCAGATCGAGCAAATCGTTGAGCGCATCACGGCCAAAGGGGAGCGCTTCGGCCGTGCCTTGCACTTCGATGAGCTTTCCTCCGCCGGTCATGACGACGTTCATGTCGACTTCGGCGCGCGAGTCTTCTTCGTACGCGAGATCCAGCATTCGGGTGCTGTCGACAATCCCGACGCTGGTCGCGGCGACGTAATCCTGCACGGGCAATTCGCTGATGAGGCCTTTCTCGCGGATGCTTTGAAGCGCCAGGACGAGCGCGACGAATGCGCCGGTAATGGCTGCCGTGCGCGTGCCCCCGTCGGCTTGGATGACGTCGCAATCCATCCAGACTGTCCGCTCGCCGAGCTGATTCAGCTTCATCACCGAACGAAGAGATCGGCCGATGAGCCGCTGAATTTCCTGAGTCCGGCCACCCACCTTGCCTGCCGACGCCTCACGCGTCGTTCGGGTCGATGTCGCCCGAGGCAGCATGCCGTATTCGGCCGTCACCCAGCCCTTGCCGGTGTTGCGCAGGAACGGCGGCACGCGATCTTCGACCGATGCGGTACAGATCACTTTCGTCCGACCCGACTCGATAAGCACCGAGCCTTCGGGATGAAGCAGGTACTGCGGGTGAATATGAGTCTGCCGAAGCTCGCCTGGTGTTCTGTTGTCTGCACGCATCAGTTGCTTATCCATTTGAGATCCTGCTCGATTGGTCGCCGCAGATCGAGATGGCCGGCCAGAGTGTCGACTTCCTTGCCTTCGATGAGGATCTGCACTCCGGTTACCGCCGGCAGGTTCGACGTGAGCGCGCTCACGATCGCGTAGACGGTCAGAATCTCATTCGTCGTCCCGCCGGGATGGTTCTGCCGGAATTCGGTGCTCAGATCGACGTACATGTCCCCGGCTTTCGTAAAAAACACTCTTCGCAGTGTCGTGCCCTGCGGCACCGCCGAGGCCAATGGTTCGGGTGCCGCGGCCAGCTGGGCTTCGACGATGCGCTTCGCCTGTTCGATCGTGCCCTCGCCGTACAGGACTTCGCGCTCGACGCTCGTCAGCGCCGAGCCTTGTTCGTCGACATAAAACAGCCGCGCGCGAATCTTTCGCGCCTCGACAGCGGGCGTGGTGACTGCAGCCTCCTCAACGGGCACCGTTGCGAGCCACCGCGGTCCCATCACCAGCAACAGGATGAGACCGCCGGCAAGAACGGCGGCAAGTCCCACGTATAGCGCGAGGGTGCGCGGCACTCGCTTCATGGCGCCGGGGGCACCTCCGGGCTCAGTTCGAGACGCTCGCGGAACGTGGCGACCGCATCGGTCAGCGCTGCAGCAATGCGGTTCTGAAACTCACCCGACATCAGCAGCTTTTCTTCCTCGGGATTCGAAAGGTAGCCGACCTCGATCAACACGGCCGGCATATTGGCGCCGGCCAGGTCTCGCATCGGGGCGCGCTGAAGGATGACCGATGGCATGCCGGCGGTCGCGCGCAGCCGCTCGTCGATGATAGCCGCGAATGCGTTCGAACCATCCAGATGCGCGGCCTGCGCGAGCTCCCACTCGACGATCGCCACATCGCGCGATCCGCCGCCAAATACCGGCAGCACGGCGCGGTCGGCCTGCAACTGCCGCCGGGCGTCTTCGCCGAAGCGATCGAGGCTGAGCGTAAAGATCGTCGCGCCGCGGGTCGCCGGCCTCGCCGATCCGTTGGCGTGCAGGCTGATGAACAAATCGGCTTTGTTGTTGTTGGCGATGGCGGCGCGAGCGTCTGCGCCGATGCGATTGTCGGCTTCGTGCGTCAGCAGCACCCGCATGCCGAGATTGCCTTCGATGGTGCTTTTCACGCGGCGTGCGAGCGCAAGCGCGACATCTTTTTCGACCGCGCCCGACGGTCCCTTGACGCCGGTGTCTTCGCCGCCGTGTCCGGGGTCGATGACGATCGTGCGGATCGTTGGGCGGGTCGCGCCACCGAAGACCGGCAACGGTGTCGCCGGAACCGGCGCGGCCGGATCAGGAGCGGGCGTTGGCGCGGCCGCCGCCTCGGCCGCGGCCATGAGCTCGACGGTGACGACGGCGGACGTTCCGCGCGTGATTGGGGGCGATGTGCGGAACGAGCTGAACCGCTGGCCGAGATCCATCTGAATCGTATTCGGCTCGATCGCGCGGATGCCGGTCAGCAGGCCCTGCTGCGACGGAGCGGCCGCCAGCGCGGCATCGAGCGCATCGGCGTCGAGGCGAAGGAGCAACCGATTCTGTTCCTGCGTCACCGTGGCTGTCGTGCGCGGCGTGATGTCAAAGGTCACACGCAGCAATGACGGGCTGTCGTCATACTGCGCCGTGATGCGCGGGACGCGCACATCGCCGACGACGAGCAGGCGTGAGCTGGGACGGAAGTCGAGCCGCACATCGTAGATCGGTGCCAGCGCGCGGTTGATGAACTCGACGGGCACGAGCCAGCGGTTGCCGCGTCGCGTCAGCGGCGCAGGCAGTGACACGAGCCGGCCCGAGGCGGAGACGAGCGACTGATCCGGCGTGAGCACGATCGTCTGGTTCTTGTAGCTCGCCGTCACCGCGCGCGCGGCAGCGTCGTCGCGGATCTGCAACTGAAAGAGATTGGCGAGATCGTCGAGGCCGACCATCTGCTGGTTCTGCACTTCGACGGCCGGCAGCGTGCGGCGCCCCTCGCGCGAGAGCACGGTGATCGATGCGCCCTGCGCGAACAGGGCTGTCTGTGACAGTACGTATCGACGCAGAGCGTCGTGTCCGGCTTTAGCCGGACCGTTGTCTGGCGCCGCCGCCGCGAGCGCGAGCAGGCCGAGAGCGCATGCGATCGAGTGAATGCGGCAACGTCTCAAAAGGTGTACATGATATCAGTCGGGCTATCATGACCGCATGTCCTACCTGCTCGAGGCGGTCAGGGGTTGCACATTCGACGACTTTCTCTTCGCGCCTCGGTTCAGTGTCCTCGAGCGCCGTGATCCCAGAACCATCGACCTTTCGTCGCGTTTCTCCGAACACCTCACGCTGAAGCACCCAATCGTTTCCGCGAACATGGATACCATCACGCGCTCGGCCATGGCCGTGGTGCAGGCAGAAGAGGGCGGCCTGGGTGTGATCGATCGCGGATTCCGCGGGGGCGACATCGCCGCGCAGGTGCGCGAGGTCGAAATCGTCAAGCGCACGCAGCACGGCGTCATTCCCGATCCCTATACCGTCTCCCCGAACGACAGCCTCGCCGACGCCCTCCGCACGATGCAGAAGTCGGGTGTGGGCACGCTGGTGGTGGCGGACGACGCGCGGAAGCTCAAGGGGCTTTTGACCTCGCGCGACGTCCGGTTCGTTGGCGGACAGAAACGCGTCAGCGAGCGGATGACGCCGCTCGAGAAGCTGGTCGTTTACACCGGCGAGATCTCGCTCGACGAAGCTGAGCAGGTCATGATCGACCGCAAGATCAAGAAGCTGCCGCTCGTCGACCGCACGGGCGTGCTCATCGGACTCATCACCGCAAAAGACATCATCGAACAGAAGCGGCTGCCGCTGGCGACGCGCGATGCACAGGGGCGGTTGCGTGTGGGTGCGGCGATCGGCGCGAAGGGCGACTACCTCGAGCGTGCCGCCGAGCTCATCAAGGCGGGCGTCGACGTCCTGGTGATCGACATCGCGCACGGCCATTCAGTCGTGATGGCGAAAGCGCTCGAGGCGTTTCGCAGCCGATTCGGCAACTTCGAGCTCGTCGCGGGAAATGTGGCCACCGCTGAAGGCGCACGATACCTGGCCGACCGCGGGGTGAACGGCATCAAGGTCGGCATCGGTCCGGGTGGTGGCTGCACCACACGGCTCAATACCAACTTCGGCATCCCGCAGTTGCAGGCGCTGGTGGAGTGCCGGTCGGCGGTTGGCAGCCGGATTCCGCTCATCGCCGACGGCGGCATCAAGCGCGACGGCGCCATCATCGAGGCGTTGCTGTTTGGCGGCGATACCGTGATGCTCGGCAATGCGTTCGCGGGCACCGCTGAGACGCCCGGAGACACGGTCCACAAGTCTGTCGTGCTTCCGGAGTCGCAGAAAGTCGTGCGTGTGCCGTTCAAGGTGTTTCGCGGGATGGCGTCAATTGGCGCGATGGTCGATCGCCTCGATATCGAGGACGCCGACTCGCTGGATGTCGATACGCTCGGCGCCGAAGGGCTCGAGGTGAGCGTGCCGCTGCGTGGCTCTACGCGGCCCATTATCGCGGGAATGTTGAAGCATCTGTCCTCGTCGATCAGCTATGGCGGCGCGGCGGGCTTAACCGAGCTGAAGAGGATGTTCTGGGAATGCCCGGAAAACTACATCATTAAATTGTCGGAATCGAGCAAGCGCGAGTCGTTTGAACGTTGAAAAAGGTACCGTACCCCTTTACTCTTTAAGAGGTGAACCGCTCCCCCGTACGGAAACTATGATGCTGAACAAGGGCGATCACGTCCCACGATTCCAGTGCACCACCATTGACGACGTACATATCAACTACGCCGACCTGTGGCAGAAGAAGAACCTGGCGCTCGTGTGCCTGTCGGAAGACGACTCTCCCGACGCACAGTCCTACATCCAGGAGCTTCGCGACGCGCAGAGGGCGCTTGCCGTGCACGACGCGGTCGTCGTCGTCACCACCAATCCGATCGAGGGGATGCCGCTGCTCGGGTGTGCCGTCGCCGATCGATGGGGAGAAATGCAGTGGATTGCTTCGGCGGAGAAGGTGTCGACGCTTCCATCGGCCAGAGAGATAGCCGCCTGGCTACATTTTGTCGAGATCCAGTGTCCCGAGTGCGAAGGCGAAGTTCACTAGCCGGCGTCGTGTAGACTCTTCTTTGATCCGGTGGGGCCTGCCCCCCGGTAGCCGAGAACCTATGCGGGTCAAAAAGCTGGTCGCGGTGGGCGTTGTCCTCGTCCTTGGGATGACTGCGCTTCTCGAAGCGCAGCGCCGGGGGCGCCGCGGCGGCATGTATGGCGTCAAGCGTCCCGAACACATCACCTGGAACAGCGACTTCACCTTCTGCCGTCTGGCCTACCGAGAGGCCTATGACGGCCACGGCGGCGGATGGGGCGTCGACTATCCCCGCGCCGATATGAATCTCCCGATTCGGCTGTCGGAGCTGACCCGTGCCACGGTGAACTTCGATTCGTCTCGTGAACCCAATCATGTCGTCATTCAGGCAACCGAGCCCGAGCTCTTCCAGTGCCCGTTTGTCATGATTACTGAGGTGGGCTCAACCTTTTTCGACGAGCAGGAGGCGAAAGCGCTTCGCCAGTACCTGGAGAAGGGCGGCTTCATGTGGGCCGACGATTTCTGGGGCGAGTATGCGTGGCAACATTGGGAGCGCGAGCTGCGGAAGGTTCTTCCAGCAAGTGAATACCCGATCATCGACGTGCCGTTGAATCATTCGATTTTCCACACCCTCTTCGATGCGAAGCGGTTTCCGCAGATTCCGTCGATTGGATACACCTACAGCGGAACCACATCCGAGCTGGGGGCCGACAGCGCGACCGCGCACCCGCGCGCCGTTGTCGATCAGAAGGGGCGCATCATGGTGTTCATCTCGCACAACACCGATTTCGGCGACTCGTACGAGCGCGAGGCGGACGATCCGACCTACTTCTACAATTTTTCGGTGGAAGGCTACGCGATCGGCATCAACATCCTGCTTTACGCGATGACACACTGATGCGGGTGAAGAAGCTGGTCGCGGTGGGCCTTGTCTGCATGTTGACGATGACTGCGCTTCTCGAAGGGCAGCGTCGAGGACGCCGCGGTGGCTTGTATGGCATCCAGCGTCCGGACGACATCACCTGGAACAGCGACTTTACGTTCTGTCGTCTCGCTTACCGCCAAGCGTACGACGGAGATGGTAATGGCTGGGGTGTGGACTATCCCCGTGCCGACATGAACCTCCCCATACGGCTGTCGGAGCTCACACGGGCCACGGTGAATCTTGATTCCGAGCGCGAACCGAACCATGTCGTGATTCAGGCGACCGAGCCCGAGCTCTACAAATGCCCGTTTCTGATGATTACGGAAGTCGGCGGTACGTTTTTCGACGAGGAGGAAGCGAAGGCGCTTCGGCAGTACCCTGGAGAAAGGCGGCTTCATCTGGGCCGATGATTTCTGGGGCGAGCATGCGTGGCAGCACTGGGAGCGTGAGTTGCGGAAGGTGCTGCCGGCAAGCGAGTATCCGATTATCGACGTGCCGATGAACCACTCACTCTTCCACACGCTTTTCGACGCGAAGCGATTTCCGCAGATTCCCTCGATTGCATGGGTGTATAGCGGAACGACGTCCGAGCGCGGAGCCGACAGCGCGACCGCACATGCGCGCGCCGTCGTCGATTCCAAGGGGCGTGTCATGGTGTTCAGCTCGCACAACAGCGATTTCGGCGACTCGTACGAGCGCGAGGCCGACGATCCGACCTACTTCTACAATTTTTCGGTGGAAGGCTACGCGATTGGCATCAACATTCTGCTATACGCAATGACGCACTGATCGGCCATCGTCCATCGTCTACCCGGTGGACGAGGCCACTCTCGTCAGCAACAACAGCAGCGTTATCAGCATCGCGAAAAACCACAGGCCCTGGTGGCGCAGGTGATAGTGGTGTTCGTCATCATGCCGCGTTTGAATGGCGATCCGCATTAGATGTTCTGTTGCAAGATAAGTTCCACAAGATAGATGACCCGCGTTTCCTTGATGCTCCGCGCCTTTTCCTATCCCAATTACCGGCTGTTTTTCGGCGGTCAGATCGTCTCGCTCATCGGCACCTGGATTTCGATGACAGCCACGAGCTGGCTGGTCTACCGGCTCACAGGATCGGCGATGCTGCTCGGAGTCGTCGGATTTGCCGGGCAGTTTCCTGGTTTCATTCTGGGGCCATTTGCCGGCGCGTACCTGGACCGCTGGGACCGTCATCGTGTACTGGTCGTGACGCAGACAGTGTCCATGCTTCAGTCATTCACGCTGGCCTACCTGACATTTACTGGTCACATCACGGTGATCGCCGTCATTGTGTTGAACGCCATTCAAGGACTGGTGCTCGCGTTCGACATGCCTGCGCGTCAGGCGTTTCTGAGCACAATGATTACCGACCGCGACGATCTCGCGAACGCCATCGCGCTGAATTCCTCGATGTTCAACGCCGCGCGGCTCGTCGGACCCTCCATTGCCGGCGTCGTGATTGCGACATCGGGCGAAGCGTGGTGTTTTCTGGTCGACGGCATCAGCTACTTCGCGGTGATCATCGCCCTTCTCTCCATGAAAGGCGTGCGGCAGCTGAGCCACACCGGCCCCGACGCCGGAGTGATGGCGCACCTTGTCGAAGGATGGCGTTATGTCTCCGGCTTCAGGCCGATTCGCTCGCTGATGCTCCAGCTCGCGTGGCTTTGCCTGGTCGCCATGCCGTTCTCCGTGCTGATGCCGGTCTTCGCCGATCAGATCCTCGGCGGCGGACCGCACACCTTGGGCTTTCTCATGACGGCGTCCGGCGTCGGCGCCTTGAGCGGCGCGCTGTGGCTGACGACACGCAGGTCGGTTGTCGGCCTCGGTCGCGTCATCCTGTTCAATACGATCGTGTTCGGGACCGGGCTCATCGGATTTGCGATGTCGCGGTGGCTCTGGGTGTCGCTCGTGTTCATGACGGTCGTCGGTTTCGGCATGATGGTGCAGATGGCGTCGACGAACACGGTGATTCAAACCATCGTGGATGAGCGAAAGCGCGGGCGGGTGATGAGCTTCTACACCATGTCGTTTCTCGGCACAGCGCCGTTCGGGAGTCTGCTGGCGGGGTGGTTGTCGGCGCACATCGGGGCGCCATACACCGTACTCGTCAGCGGCGTGCTCTGCCTGGCGACCGCGGCGTGGTTCTCGCAGGAGCTGCCCGAGATTCGCGCGCTCGTGCGCCCGATCTATGTGCAGATGGGCATCCTGCCAGAAGTTGCGCAGGGCCTGCAGTCAGCGTCGAATCTCTTGACGCCGCCGGAGCAGGAATGACGTTGAAGAGTCGGGAGAGTCGGAAGAGTCTTCAGAGTCAAGAGAGTCCTCAGAGTCCGAAGAGTCTTCAAAGTCGAAAGAGTCCTCGGAGTCAGAAGAGTCTTCGGAGTCCGGAGAGTCGAGAAAGTCAAAAGAGTCGGGAGAGTCGTGGAAAGGTGTGGCGAGTTTCCGAAGAGGAAGCGGGTGTCGCGGTGGATAAGTTTCTTGCGGCGCCGACGCGTCTGGGATCGCGGTCGCGAGCGGTCACGGCGAGAGAGCGCGGCAAAGTGTTCGTGAATGGTGAAGAAGCGGGGAAGGCGGAAATTCGGCTGCGGCTGAAGCCTGGCGATGAGATCCGCGTGTGGGAGGATCGGCCCGGCAGCGCCCGGAGGCGGTCGGTACCATTCACGTCCGGGCCGCTCCGTATTCTCTACGAGGATCGGTATCTCATCGTGCTGAACAAGCCGGCGGGTCTCCTCGCGGTTCCGCTCGAGCGGCGTGGGGAAGAAACGTCAATCTTCGATGAAATCGAAGATCACCTGCGCTCGCATGGAAAGCGCAAGCCGCTCGTCGTACACCGTATCGATCGCGACACGTCCGGTGTCGTGCTGTTTGCGAAAGACGGTGCGACTCAAGCCGCTCTGCGACGCCAGTTCCGGGAGCGCACGCCCGAGCGAGTGTATCTTGCGGTCGTCTATGGCCATCCACATCCCTCGTCAGGCATATGGCGCGACCATCTGGTGTGGGATCGGAAGGCGCTGATTCAGAAGGAAACGCACGCGAACGATCCGCGCGCCGCCGAAGCCATTAGCCAGTTCAAAGTCGTTGAGACGTTCGCGTCGACCTCGCTCGTCGAAGTCCGTCTCACAACGGGAAAACGAAACCAGATTCGGATTCAGGCGCGCCTGCGCGGCCATACGCTGGTCGGCGAAGTTCGGTACACCTATGGTCCAGAGCACCTGCGCCCGATTCCCTTCAAACGCCAGGCCCTGCACGCCTGGCGCCTCGGCTTTCTGCATCCGATCGAGCAGAAGCGCATGACCTTCGAAGCGCCGCTCCCCGACGACTTCACGGAACTGTTGGCTCTTCTGCGCCGACACTGACGTGTGTTCACGCGACCCCACCGATACTCGCGACGCCACGGAGCCTCGCGGTTGCCCTCCGACTCCGATGACGCTTCTGGCGCCAACGACTTCGGCGACTTTCTGAAGCAGTCGAGCCCGGCACGTGTCCTGCAAGATAACCCCAAACCCCTCCCCGATGAGTGGTCGGGGCGTCTGAAACGGAGCCATCGATGACATCAATGTACAAAGCCAATATCTCCGCGACCGGACGGGTCACGTCGATAATTGCCGGCGCGACGCTGGCTGCCCTGGGATACCGTCGGTCGAACCGGGCGATCGGACTCGCGGGCCTGGGGTTGTTCGCGCGGGGCGCGAGCGGATGGTGCCCGATCACCGCCGCCATCGACGCCGACGCGCCCCAGAACATCGAATCGACGAAGCAACACCTTGGTGGAACGCGCGGCGTCATTGTCGACGACGCCACCGTCATCTACCGTCCGGTCAGCGAGGTGTATTCCTACTGGCGGAACCTCGAGAATCTGCCGCGCTTCATGCAGCATCTCGAGGCGGTGCGTGTCATCGATCGGCTTCATTCGCACTGGTCGGCGAAGGGACCGCTCGGCGTGACCGTCGAATGGGATGCCGAGATCATCAACGATATTCCGCCGACGCTGTTGTCGTGGAAGTCGATCGGCGAATCTGATGTGATCAGCGCCGGATCGGTTCGCTTCAAACCCGCGGGCGAGCGTGCGACCGAGGTGCGCGTGAAGCTGCAATACGATCTGCCCGCCGGCAAGCTTGGTGCGACCGTCGCCCGCCTGCTTGGCCAGGATCCGCAGCGTCAAATCGCCGAGGATCTCGTGCGGTTCAAGCAGCTCCTCGAAACCGGCGAGGTTACACCGAGCGATTCCCTCGGTGCCACAGCGCCGAGCTCGCGTCCGCGTCACCGATTGGAGCCCGAGGATCTCGCGGGTGATTTCGGGTCGGGACGATAGCGGAGCGCACGCGTGGATCGACTTCGTGGGCCGTGTAGGCGCGAAGTCGATAGCCTCCGTGCCTCTGTCCGGAGATCCCTAGATCCCTAGATCCCTAGATCAGTAGTTATCGAGCGTCGAGCAATTCCATTTCGAACACGAGTCCCGCGTTGGCTGGAATCGTCCCTTCAGGCGTCCCCATCGATCCGTAACCGAGATCGGGCGGGATGATGAGCCGGCGTTTGCCGCCCACACGCATGCCTTCGAACCCCTGGTCCCACCCACGGATGACATCCCCGGCGCCGAGCCGGAACGTAAAGGGCTCACTGCCAACGGAGGAATCGAACTGCTTCCCTTTGGCGTCGGGCCGGTTCGAATCGTACAGCCAGCCGGTGTAATGCACGGTGAGACGCGCGCCACGGCCGACGGTGGCGCCGGTTCCCGTGGAGAGATCGATCTGCGAGAACGCCGTGGGTGGTGGAGAGGTGAGGGGTGCCTCAGCGCCGCCACAGCCCATCATGGCCATCAACGCGAAAGGAATCAGCGGACGCACGCGGGGCAGTGTATATCAGTCGGCCTCGTGCTTTTTCGAGGTGTCGGTGCCTTCATCGACAGTCTCGGCAGCATTCTCGTCGTAGTGGCGGCCGGTGCGATCCGCTTCGCCCAGCGCGCGGTCCCGGTTCGCACCTACGTATTTGATGTCGTTCCGCACCGAGTTGGCATCGCCCGCCAGCTCGTTGATGTCTTCCATCGCGTCACGCGCGATCGCGGGATGTTTCTTATCGAGCTTGCTGGGCTTGGGTCTCATGAAATCCTCCTTGCGCCACTTCTTCGAGATTCGTGCCACCCCTAAATGCAGTGTTCTACGACAGGTGAAGCCTTTGCGCCAGTCAGGAAAGGGCGTTTTTTCTGAGGAATCGCAGACGGCACACCTTCTGCTTAATTCTGACCGACTAGGAGGTGTTCCAGTGTTGTATTACGCGCTCGTTTTTCTTATCGTCGGCCTGATTGCCGGTGTGCTCGGTGCCACGGGAGTTGCGGCCATCGCATCGCAGATTGCGTGGATTCTCTTCATCGTCGGCATCATCCTGTTGGTGATCCATCTCGCCACAGGACGGAGAGGGCCAGTCATCTAGGCACTTCGGGCCGGCCGTTGGCCGGCCCCCTTCTCTTTCGTGAGTCGGCGAACACTCAATGTTCAGGACTGTGTTCTCTTGATCGTCGACGGGCATGATGGACGCTCGACGATCTGGCGCACTTTCTCCTGGAACGCCGAAACCCACTGCGGCACGTCATCCACCTCGGCTGCCGTAAACAGCGCGCCGATGTGTTCCGGAGAAATTTGTCGCAAGCGCTCTCCGAGCAGCCGGCGACCGCCTTCGGAAATCGCGACCTCGTCGAAGGTGCCGCCGTTGTATGGCATTCCCTTCATCGACAACACACACGACGATCGATCGGACCATATCGGTCGCGATCGCCAGTTGTCGAGGTCGACTTTCTTTGGGCCAAAGGCCGACCCCGTGTCCTGAATCATCGCGATCGGATGCTGACAATCGGCTGTTTCCGCGCCTGCGCAGATCAATCGCTGGTTGGCCGTTTTGTTGTCCCAATGGTGGAGGAACATCGCCATCAATCGCAGCGCATCGACCTCGGCGCGTGTGGCGCCTCCGAGCGCGGCATCGATGTGTTTCAGCTCCCAGAATCCCCACCCGCGGGCTTTTCCAACCTCGATGGCTTCCCCCTCGAGATTGCGCTCGGCGCTGACGTCGTGGAAATCTCGATACGAGGCGTAATTGAGGCGCCTGTCGAGCACCCCGGTGAGGCCGAAGAGTTCGGCGAGCGAGCGCGTGTGGAAAGGTTGAAAGGGGCAACCGTAACATCGCACAGTCGCAACGCGCGAGACGCGATCCGCGCCAAATCCGAGCGCGTGGAGCAGGCGCGTTGATGCGATCTCCGACGGTATCTCCTTGGTCCAGCCATACTTCACCTTGATCTTCTCGCCGTTGGCGAGCTCGCAGTCGAATTTGGGGGTCGTGCCGGTCACGTCGTCAGGTGCGTATCGGCACGTCGTGAGCACGGGGTCGACGACGCCGCGGTTCGGATCGATCGTGAAATCGATCTGCGAGGCATCGAACGGGGCCTCGTGAAAGACTCTGGCGCGTGCCAGCGCCCGGTTGCGCGCCGTCCATTCCTTTTCCGGCGGAGCGGGAATGCCGTCTCCGTTTTCGATGCTGCTCAGCGCGGCGATTCCGGCACCGAGGAGCACGACGCTGAACACTGTAAATTTCATACCTGTTGCGAATAGCAAAGGGCACGCCAGCCGCGCGGCTGACCACAGGTTTGACATTTACCGCTCATTGCGGCAACTTTTCCCGTACACGCACAGCTTTGAGGTCTGGCTGACGCCGGACGTGTAACGGACGGTCTGCCTTTGAAAGGGGCATGGCGATGAAACGCCGGGAGTTCCTGTCAGCCATTGGTGCCGGTGTTGCGATCTCCCCGTTCTCCGCTTTGGCGCAGGGTGGAAGACCACTCGCTCCTGGGGAAGTACGTGGGGCGAAGCCACCTGCACCACCGCCGCCTGTCCGCAAGGCCACCATTGCCAAGCTCTTCAAAACCCCCGATGGTCACCCGAACGCGCTCGACGTCTCCTCCGAAGGGTTCTGGATCGGCGAGCAGGTGACCGATCGCGTCATCCTGATGGATATCAACGGGAAAGTGCTGCAGGCGTTTCAGACCGAGTGTCACAACTGCAGCGGTCTTGCGGTCGGTGGCGGCTATCTCTGGCTATCCGCCAATGGCGCGGCACAATTCGATCGGCCGATAAAGATTGAGAGCACCGGCTCCGAGATTCTGCAATGCCGGATGGATGGCATTGTTGTGAAGCGACACACGGTGCCGCTGGGCGGCGGCGGCGTGACCGGCCTCGAGTACGTCGACGGGACGCTGTGGATGGTTGCGTCGCGGCTGCGCGCGTTGATGCAGGTGAATGCCGAGACGTTTCAGCCGATCCTGGCGCATCCGTTCCAGATCCAGCGGCCGCATGGCCTCGCATTTGACAACGGGTCGATGTGGGTCGTCGATGGTGTGGATGAACCGCGGCTCGTGAAGCTGGATGCGAAGACCGGGGCCATCCGTGAGAGCATTCAACTGGCGCTCGGCGATCCCGATCCCCATGGGCTCGCTCTGCTGGACGGCAAGCTCTACTTCTGCGACGCGGGCATTCACCCGGGATGGGAAAGAGACAAGAGCCCGCATACCGGGTGGCTCTGCAGGGTTGACCTTAGCTGAACTCCCGAATTGGCAGATTGGGAGATTGGGAGATTGAAAGATTTGGAGGCACGATGCGAAGAGTCTCATTAGTTGTGGCAGTCGGTTTGTTGGTGGCAACCGGATCAATCATCGCGCAGCAGCAGACGCAGCCGGCGCGACAAGAGGGGCAGGCGGCACCCGCGCCCGCAGCCCCGGTCAACCTGCCTCGTTGGGCGTATGGCTATGCCGAGCCGGGGTCCACTCCGCCGCCTGCGCAGCCGCCCGCACAGGATGACGGGTCGCCGAAAACGCTCACGGGTAGTGCAGGCAAGTTCACACTGACCCAGATTCGCGACGGCTTTGGACCCGCCGACTGGCATCCCAGTGATCATCCGCCGATGCCCGATGTTGTGGCGCGCGGGCGCAAAGACGGCAATGTCCGCGCGTGCGCGCTCTGTCACTACCCGAACGGGAAAGGGCGCGCGGAAAATGCGCCCGTTGCCGGATTCCCCGTGGCGTATTTCGTTCAGCAGATGGCCGATTACAGGAGTGGCGCGCGCAAGAGCGCAGATCCGAAGAAGGGCAACACCAACGCGATGATTGCCATCGCAAAAGCGATGACCGACGAGGAAATCCTTGCCTCAGCCCAGTACTTCGGTTCGATGAAGTGGACGCCGTGGATCAAAGTTGTCGAAAGCAAGACAGTACCGAAGACCCGCATCGCAGGTGGCCTCTTCGTCAGTCTGCCTGGCGGCGAAACCGAAGCGCTTGGCCAGCGCATCATCGAAGTGCCGGAAGACAACGCGCGCGAGGCGCTGCGCGATCCGCGTTCCGGGTTCGTGGCGTATGTGCCCGTCGGCAGTATCAAGAAAGGTGAGGCACTCGTGAAAACCGGCGGCGGCAAGACTACGGCGTGCGCGATTTGCCACGGCGCGGACCTGAAGGGACTCGGGCCGGTACCGGGCCTTGCGGGGCGATCGCCGAGCTACAGCGCGCGGCAACTGTTCGACATGCAGGCCGGGGCTCGCGCAGGACTCTGGTCCGATCTGATGAAGCCAGTCGTCAACAAGCTGACCGAAGAAGATTTGATCAACATCTCGGCGTACACGGCGTCGCTGGCGCCTTAAGCGATAATGGGGTTCTGACCCCAAGAGACAGTGCCGGGGGTCAGACCCTTCTAATATGGTGATGCGCAACAGACTCGTCGCAGTTCTTATCGTTTGTCTCGGCTCGGCGCCGTTCGCCCAGTCTCCGCAGACGTGGTCGGGCGTCATCAGCGAGAGCAAGTGCGCCGCATCGCACCAATCAGTGGCCGCGTCGAGCGGCATGACCGAACGCGAATGTGCGTTCCATTGTCTGAAGGGCCTCGCCAAGTACGTCCTCGTGGACGATCAGCAGAACGTCGTGCCGATCGCCAACCAGGATTTCGCGGGACTGCCACTTCGGCTCGCGCGGCCGGTGCGCATCACCGGCAACATGACCGAAAAGGGCGTCGTGATCTCTCGGATTGAGCTGCCCGTCGTGCACTCGCACATCGGGCACGTGATGACAGCCTGGCGTGATACGCCCGGCACGGTCGGGCTACTCACCGTCGCCTTGAGCGACACCCGCGTCGCCGCGGCCCACGCGCTCCTGACGTCGAAGTCCACCAGCCTCGACGATCTCAAGCTGCACGCCGGTCACGTGCTGCACGCGCTCGATTCGGCAGTCGAGCCAAAAGGGCCTGCTTCGGGATATGGCGTCAAGAAGGCGACGGCAGGTGCGGTGCAGCACGTCGGCTTTGCCGCTGCCGCGGACAACGCGTCGGCGGCGCTCAAGAGCCGCGCCGGCGTGGTGACGGCCAAGCTCAACGAGACCAACGCGATCGTGGATCGCACGATCGGCGTGGCGCAGAATATCCGTGCGGCGACGTCGCCGGCCGACGCCGCCGCGCTCGCGCGCGAGCTGTTGACGCTGACGACCGAGATCGCCGCGGGATTGGATCAGGCGCAGCAGGAAATGCGCGCTATGATGAAAGCGGAAGGGTTATAGGTCGGGAAGCAATATGCCCATCTACGAATACGAATGCCGCGGCTGCCGCCATCGTTTTGAGTTTCTCGTGCTGCCGACGACCGATCCTCCCGCGTGCCCCTCGTGCGACGGGAAGGATCTCGAGCGGCTCATCTCGATGTTTGCGGCCAGTTCCGAAGGCAGCCGAGAGGTGGCCCTATCCGACGGCCGCAAGCGCGCCGGAAAGGTCCAGCGTGAGAAGGCACACGCTGACGCGGAGTACGTGAGAAACCACCCGCACGACTGATAATCCCCTCGAAATTCGAGACAAATTGCGACGTTTGGGGGTAGCCCCGCGTCTCACGGCGCGCTATTCTAGTTGTGTCCTCTGAAACTGTGGGAGTGGTGTGCGCGAGATGAAAAAACGGCTCGGAACGACCATTTTTCTCGCCGTTAGCGGCGCCGCCTTGACAGCGGTCTTCGTGACCGCCATGCCGGGCTCCGTGCCTACGCGAAACGCTTCGGCGGGCCACCGTAGCCTTGGCGAGAGCGGCAACTCTGCCGCGATCGTTCCGCTAGGGCGCGACGTTAGCCGCGCGCCTCAGGCACAGATACCCGCGACTCCTGCAGCCCAGACCTTCAGCCCTGCCGCAACGCTGTCGAAATATTGCATCACCTGTCACAACGAAAAGCGCAAGGTCGCCGGCCTGATGATCGACAAGCTCGACCTTCAGCATGTTGGTGCAGACGCCGAAGTGTGGGAAAAGGTCGCGCGGAAGTTTCGCACGCATGAGATGCCGCCGCCTGCGGCTTCGCGCCCCGACAAAGCCACCTACGCCGCGATGACTGCGCACCTGGAGAGTGCGCTCGATGCGGCGGCTCTGACAACTCCCAATCCGGGTCGAGTGCCGGTGCACCGGTTGAACCGCGCCGAATATACCAACGCCATTCGCGATCTCCTGGGCCTCGAGATCAACGGCCGCGCGGTGCTCTCGACCGACGATTCCGAACAGGAGGGCTTCGACAACGTTGCCAGCGTCCTCACGGTATCGCCCGCACTGCTGGAGAACTATCTGTCCGCAGCACGCATGATCAGCCGGCTGGCCGTCGGCGACACGACACGTCGGCCGGTCGTCGATGTCTTCAAGGTCGAGCGCGACTTCGTGCAGGACGAGCGGATGAGCGAGGATTTGCCGTTCGGGTCGCGCGGCGGCATTGCCGTCGATTATCAATTCCCAGTGGACGGCGAATATCTCATCAAGCTCGAGCTCAAGCGGCAGCTCTACGACTACCTCGTCGGCATGGGCGAGCCGCATCAGGTCGACATCAGGCTCGATGGCACGTTGTTGAAACGGTTCACGGTTGGCGGCGAAGGCAAAGGCATGACCACACCGGAGAATTTCGCGGGCAACACGCCCGGCGACCCGGAATGGGAGCACTACATGCTGACCGCCGACCGGGGGCTCGAGATTCGCGTGCCGGTGAAAGCGGGTCCGCACACGGTTGGCGTCTCGTTCGTCCGCCGGCTGTGGGAACCCGAAGGCGTTCTGCAGCCGCCGCAAACGGGATTCGGGCGCACCACCAACGAACTGTATTTCGGCTATCCGGCCTTGAAGACCGTCTCGATTGGTGGACCATTCAATGTAGCGGGCCCGGGCGCGTCGCCGACGCGCCGCGCGCTTTTTGTGTGCACGCCGCCCAAGGGCGCGAGCGAAGCAGACGAAACGGCTTGCGCGCGCAAGATTCTTTCAACGGTTGCGACGCGCGCCTATCGTCGTCCGATCACCGAGTCCGAGACGCAGGTGCTTCTCGACTTCTTCCGGGCAGGACGAACGGAGGAAAAGACATTTGACGCCGGCATCCAACGCGGCGTCGAGCGGGTGCTGGCGGCGCCAAGCTTCATTTTCCGAATCAAGTCGGCTCGTTCAGACGATTTCGATCTCGCGTCGAAGCTGTCGTTTTTCCTCTGGAGCAGCATCCCCGACGAAGAGCTGCTGAATACGGCGATCCGCGGCAAGTTGAGAGATCGCAGTGTGCTCGAGCAGCAGGTGCGCCGCATGCTGCGCGATCCACGCTCGAACGCGCTCGTCGAAGGGTTTGCGACGCGATGGCTCGAGCTCAGCAAGCTGGCGGGCTTTGTGCCGGACACGCAGTTGTATCCCGAGTTCGACGAGAACCTCCGCGAAGCCTTCGGCACCGAAACGCGGCTGTTCGTGGCCGATCAGCTCAAACAAGATCGGAGCGTTCTGGATCTTCTGGTTGCCGATTACACCTTTGCCAACGATCGTCTGGCAACGCATTACGGGATTCCGAACGTGTACGGCAGTCACTATCGGGCCGTGAAGTTCGCCGACCGCACCCGCGGCGGATTACTCGGTCAGGGAAGTGTCCTTGCCGTCACCTCGTACTCGAACCGCACATCCGTGGTGATGCGCGGACGTTGGTTGCTGGCGAATATGCTCGGCGCGCCGCCACCGCCGCCGCCGCTCGACGTGCCGGCGCTGAAAGAGCCCGGTGTCGACGGGCAGCCGAAGTCGCTGCGCGAACGGATGGAAATTCACCGCAAGAATCCCGCCTGTGCGTCCTGCCATCAGCGGATGGATCCGCTCGGGTTCACGCTCGAGAATTTCGACGCGGTGGGCAAGTGGCGCAACGAAGCGGACGGGGCCCCGGTCGATCCGAACGCGGCCATGCCCGATGGAACGACGTTTGCCGGAGTCGAAGGCTTGCGCACCTATCTGGCGAATAACAAGGAAGACTTCGTGCGCACGCTCAGCGGGAAGCTGCTCACGTATGCAATCGGCCGAGGTATCGAGTATTACGATCAGGCCGCCATCCGCAAGATTGCGCGCGATGCGGCGGCAGACAACTACCGCTGGTCGTCGGTCATTCTCGGCATCGTGAACAGCGCGCCGTTCAGCGGTGCGCCGGAACGAACGACGGGGCGTCCAGAGCCGGAGTCGAGGGTTGGGATGAGGAGCGAGCGATGATCATTTCGAAAAAAGCGATACCGCGCCGCACGATGCTGCGCGGCATGGGCGCGATGCTGGCGCTGCCGCTGTTCGATAGCATGATTCCCGCGCTGTCGGCGCTGCAGAAGACCGCCGGCAAGCCGGTCAACCGCTTCGGCGTGTATTACGTGCCGAACGGGATGATCATGAAGAACTATCTGCCCACCGCCATTGGCGCCAACTACGAGCTGACGCCGACCATGAGCACGCTGGCGCCCTTCCGCGAAGACATTCTCGTGGTGAGCGGCCTCAACAGTCTGCCGACGCGTGAGCGGCCAGGCGGCGCGCACGCCAAGGCGAGCACGAGGTTCCTCACCAACGTGTCGCCGCCTACCAGTGAAACCTGGCTCGACGTCGGCATCTCGATGGACCAGATTCTGGCCAACGAGACCGGCAAGCACACACAGCTTCCGTCGATGGAGTTGTCGATGGAGTCGGGCGAAACGTCGGGCGCGTGTGACACCGGCTACGCCTGCCCCTACACGAGCACGATCGTCTGGAAAAGCAAAAACACGCCACTGCCGACGCAGAACAATCCTCGAGTCGTCTTCGAACGCCTGTTCGGCGACGCCGGCACGACCGACCCGAAGGTGCGCGTGGCGCGGATGCGCCAGCAGAAGAGCGTGCTCGATTCGGTCACCGAAGAGATTGCGCAACTGCAGGGCGCGCTGCCGGCAGGCGACAGAGTGAAGCTGACCGAGTATCTGTCGGCGATTCGCGACGTCGAGCAGCGCATTCAACTGGCCGAAGCGCAGGCGGACCAGGAGCTGCCGCTCGTCGATCACCCGGCGGGCATTCCAACCGACTGGGAAGCGCACATGAAGCTGATGTTGGATCTTCAGGTGTTGGCGTTCCAGTGCGATCTCACGCGCGTCATCACCTTCATGGTGGGTCGCGAGCACAGCGGGATGACGTACCCGCAGATTGGCGTCCCCGATTCGCATCACCCCATTTCGCACTACGCCGGAGAACTGGAGAAGATCGAGAAGGTCGCGAAGATCAACGCGTACCACATGAAGATGTTCGCCTACTATGTCGAGCGGCTGAAGGCGACGCCGGACGGCGACGGCACGCTGCTCGATCACGTGACGATGATGTACGGCGCAGGCATCGCCGACAGCAACAGCCACGATCCGTACGACATCCCGATCATCCTGGCAGGCAAGGGCACGGGCTTTATCAAGGGCGGCCGGCACATCCGCTTCAGGGACGTGCCGCTGGCGAACCTGCATCTGACTTTGCTGGATCAGTTTGGTATCTCGATGGAGAAGTTCGGCGACAGCACCGGACGCGTCGACGTGAAGCTCCTGTCGTTATAGTCATGCGCGCGAAAGCCATCGCTGCCATCGGCGTACTTCTGGTCTCGCAGGCCCTCGTGTTTGCGGCGGCCGATGCGCGCCTGATCAACGCCATCCGTGCGAAGGACGTTGCCGCCGTGCGCGCGCTGCTGAAGCAGCGCGTGGATGTGAACGCGCCGCAGGGCGACGGCGCGACGGCACTGCACTGGGCGGCGCACGTCAACGACCTGACGATCGCGGACCTGCTGATTCGCGCCGGGGCGCGCGGGGCCGTCGCGAACGAGAACGGGTTCACCCCGCTTCACCTCGCGTGTACCAATCGTAATGGTGCGATGGTCGAGCGTCTGCTGGCGGCACGTGCCGATGCCAACGCCGCCTCGATGAACGGTGAGACCGTGCTGATGACCTGCGCGAGAGCTGGTGATGCGCGCGGTGTGAAAGCGCTGCTCATGAAGGGCGCACGCGTCAATGAAAAAGAGAAGTCCCACGATCAGACGGCGCTGATGTGGGCCGTGGCGCAGCGCCACCCGGACGTCACCGGCCTGCTGATCGAGTCGGGGGCAGAAATCAACGCGCGATCGCGGACCTATTCGCAGACGGTTGTCGGCGAGCAGACGCAGCGCTTCGGCCGCGAAGAACTGAACTACACGGTGCTCCGCGGCGGCAGCACGCCGTTGCTGTTCGCCGCGCGATCGGGCGACGCGGCATCGACGCGGCTGCTGATCGAAGCCGGCGCGAGCGCCAACGATGCGCTTCCTGACGGCATGAGTGCCCTCGTGCTTGCCGCTCACAGCGGTCATACCGAGGCAGCCACGGTGCTGCTGGAGAAAGGCGCAAATCCCGACTCGGCAGATGCCGGCTATACGGCCATGCACGCGGCTGTGCTCAGAAGCGACCTCACTTTGGTAAAGGCTTTGCTGGCGCGCGGCGCGAATCCAGACATCAAGACGACGAAGGGCACGCCGATCCGTCGCGACACGACCGATTAC
This sequence comes from Vicinamibacterales bacterium, assembly GCA_963761975.1. Taxonomy (GTDB): domain Bacteria; phylum Acidobacteriota; class Vicinamibacteria; order Vicinamibacterales; family JAMQPK01; genus JAMQPK01. The sequence goes on along the minus strand of CAVXIR010000004.1, from coordinate 706,516 downwards.
AACCTGCCTGCGACGTTCATCGGCTCGAGTTCATACATGCTCGCCGCGCGGTTCCTCGAGCCCGCAATCATGAAGGCACTGGTGGCAGGTGGTGCCGACACGAAGCTGACGGCGAGAGACGGTGCCACCGCGTTGATGCTGGCGACTGGTGCCGGTTCGGGCGGAAATTCGACTCGCCGCGGAATCGCGGTGATTGATGGAGGGAAAGTAGAGCCGGAAAACGAAGTGCTGGCCGCCGTGACCGCCGCCATCGAGTTGGGCGCTGACGTAAACGCGACCAACCAGGCCGGCGACACCGCGCTGCACGTCGCGGCCGGACGCGGCTACAACACGATCGTTCAGTTGCTGGCCGACCGTGGTGCGCAGTTGAACGTGAAGAACAAGCGCGGGTTGACGCCACTGGCGTCGCTCATGCCGGGAAACGCGGGACCACGCCGTCGCGGCGCGGCCATCACTGCTGCGGCGATTGCCGACGATGACGACAACACCGCCGACCGGCCGCCCTCGCGAACGCCGAACTTCCCGGAAACCGTCGAGCTGCTGAATAAGCTGGGCGCTGTTGAGTGAAGCCTGTCATGGCAAAGGGCAGATGGCAGAGGGCAGAGGGCAGATGACGTCTTCTGCCATCAGCTATCTGCCATCTGCCCTGACTGGAGATCTGCGAAGCTCTACCTCGGCTGAGCCGTCCGCCCGCCACCACCACCTGAGTCACCACCGCCGCCACCGCTCGAGTTGCCGCCGCCGCTCGAGTTGCCACCGCCAGTCGAACCTGACGAATTGGACGAACCAGACGAGGAACTCGAAGAGGCACCTGAGTCGACGCCACGAACCCGTCCGACGCTGCCGCCACGATTCGAAGGTGTTGCGCTCTGACCGCTATCGCCCGAGCCTGAACCCGACGGTCGGACACGCGTGTAGCCCCGGCTGGTTGCGATGCCCTCGCCGCCGTTCGAATCTGGCAATCCCGGCTGCGCGTTGCCACCACCTCCGCCTGACCCGGGGTTGATGGACCCGCCGCCGCCGTAGTAGATGCCGGGATATCCGTAGAAGTCGTAGCCGTAGTAGTTGCGATATATCGGATAGCCGTAGCGATAGCGGTAGTTCGAGCCCCAGTAATATGGATACGCAAACGGCGAGTAGTAGTAATAGCTGCTGTAGAACGGATCGTACATCGGGTACGGATACCCAGCCGAACCTGTGATGACGGCGCTGCTGCCGGCAGTACTCGTCCCTCCAGAGGCGACCGAAACCGGCGGATACCCGCCACGATCGATTTCGAAGCGATCTGGATACGCTTGGGCCACCATGAGATCGATCACGTTTGGCGACACGTCCGCATTGGCCAGCTGGGTCAACACGCGGCTGTTCAGCGTGAACCGGCCGCCGACCTCCAGCAGGGCCGCCTCAACCGCCGGCGCTTGCACTTTCGCGCTCGCCTCGATGACATCCTCAATGCTGAACGGCGCCGTGGTGAGCGGCGGGGCGCCGGTATACTGATCGCTCGAGCGACGATAGCGTCGGACGCGCAGGTCGTGATCGCTGTCGACGAGTGTTGCTTGCACATCGACCCACTGTCCTTTGGTCATCAGCGTGATGCCCGAGACGGTTCGCGTCGGCCGTCCGGTGCAGTCGAGTGAGACCTTCGTGAAGAGGCGCTCGCCGTCGCGCGACCACTCGCTCGTCTGCGTGCCGCGGCAGTCTCCCTGCGACAGCGGCTGCGCCGATCCGTCGGCGACGATCGTCTGCTCGAGCACGTTCTTGCCCTCGACGGTCGTCGTGATGGCGACGCCGAATCGCCCTGACGGCCGGACGCAGACCATCGTGCCGGGCGCCAGCGACATTGGGCTCTGGCCGACTTGTTCCTGCGAAATCGTCCAGCACCCCAGGTAGGGCGTCCAGCGAGAATCGAACGCAGCCGGCGTCTCTTGTGCGAACGCCGGCAGCGACGACAGCAGCGCAAGCGTGAAGGCCAGCGTGAATTTGATCATCATATGGTCCTCTAAAACATGTAATGGATGCCGACGGTTGCTTTCAGCCCGGCCAGGTCGATCGAATCGAAATCGAAATCCCGTTGTCGAGCGCCTGATCGGGTCGTGATGATGCTGGGTGTGGCGTTGGACCACAGATAGCGCGCCTCGGCACTGACATACATTCGGCGCAACACCTTGACGTCGACCCCGCCAAACACGTGCGCAGTCGGCGTCCAGCCCTCTGAACGGAACGTATCCGTAAAAACTTCGAGATTGACGGTATCGACGTCGATGAAGTCGCCAAACTGCACGAACTCGTAGCGCATCAGGCCGCCGCCGACACCAGCATAAGGCGTGACGGCCGCAGGAATCCAGGCGCGACTGCTGATTTCGCGACCGCGCGGCGTGAGGGCGAATTTGAAGGAGCCGCTCAGATTCAGTTCGCGCAAGCGGCTGGTCTGGGCAATCGGCAAACGCTGGTTGTCGACGAAATCCCGATATTCCGAGTCTTTGCTGGCCTGGGAGAAATCGAAGCCGCCGACGATACTCGCGCGCGGGTTGAGGGTAATTTCCACATCGACGCCGATGGCCGGTGCGTCGAAGTCCCTGCGCTCGACCGTAAGCTCGCGCCGCACGAACTGGAACAGGTCGCTGTTCGCGGACGCAAACATCCAGCCGCTGCGGAAACCGATCATGCCGTTCGGGCTGCCAAACAGAAAATCGGGTGCCGGCTGGGCGTCAGCCGAGGCTGAGGAGAACACCAGCAGCGCAAGAGCCAGAGCAATGGCCGGGCGACAATGGCGCATCAGGCGACCTCCTTGTAGGTGCGCTGTAGCAGTGTTGCAAGGACAGCACCAATAGGAACGGCCCGGATTCATTGGATTTGCAAAGGATACCACTGTACTCGCCAGGCGGACGGCGTCCGCTTTGATAGAATTCGGTCAGGGATGAAAACCTTCCGGGTATGCCTCCATTGCGAGGGCGTCGTGGATCTCCCGCATCGCACCGAGTCCGACTGTTTCCGAGCTGTCGATCGGGAAATCAGGGCGGTCCAGGCACGCCTCCGTTCCCTGACCAAACGCAAAGGCCACCTCTTGCGCCGGCGGATCCGGCAGCGTCAACAAATGATCACCGCTGCCCGGCGGCGCCAGCGGGCATAGCAGAAGACCAGAACAAGACCTTCTCGTCGATTTGACAATACGTGTTATAACACGTATACTGTCTGAGATGGCGAAGACGCTTCGCGACGAGCTCAAAATGACCCGCCCTTTCAAGAGTGTCGAAGAAGAGGCGATCTTGAGCATTTCGCGCACGGCAGCGGTCCTCGAGCACGCGGGCGCGGAAGCGTTGAAGCCGTTCGACCTCACGATCACCCAGTACAACGTCCTGCGCATTCTCCGAGGGGCGGGAGAGGTCGGCCTGTGCCGCAACGAGGTGGGAGCGCGTCTCATCAGGCGAGTGCCCGACGTGACGCGTCTGCTCGACAGAATGGAGGCGAACGGCCTCATCAGCCGCCGACGCGGCGGAGAGGATCGGCGTTTCGTGGCGACCTATATCACCGACAAGGGGCTGAAACTACTGGAGAAAATCGACAAAGAGCTGCCGGCCATGCACGCTCGGCAGTTGGGCCATGTCACGCACAAGCACCTCAGGGAGCTCATCGGTTTATTGGAGGAAGTTCGAAGCACAGGATAGGGAATTTGTCAGGCGTAATAAGTGTTTAAACATATAACGTTTACACACTCGATTATGGCTGGCCTTACGGCCAGCGAATTAAAGGAGAGTTGCCATGACCACGCAGTCCGCCGTTGCCACCCGCACGCTCGAGATCGATCGCAGCCACTCCGAAGTCGCATTTCAGGTCCGCCACCTGTTGAGCAAAGTGCGCGGCCGCTTTACCGACTTCGGCGGCACTATCGAGTTCGACCCGGCCCGTCCGCAGGAATCGCACGTCGAGGTCGTCATTCAGGCGGCCAGCATCGACACCGCCGAACCCACTCGCGACAATCATCTTCGGACGCCCGATTTTTTCGACGTGGAGACGTTCCCGACGCTGCGATTCAGGAGCACGTCGGTCACGCCAGGCGGACACGACGCGTACGACGTGGTGGGCGACCTCACCATCCATGGCGTCACCAAACGAGTGACGCTGCCCGCGAGCTTCCTCGGCAGCGCCCAGGATCCGTGGGGCAACACGAGGTTCGTGTTCGAATCCGAGCTCACGCTGAACAGAAAGGACTTCGGCCTTCTGTGGAACGCCGCGCTCGAAACGGGAGGGTTCCTGGTGGGCGACGAGGTGAAGGTCACGCTCTCGGTACAGGCCAAATAAGCGAAGCATGTCATGGCAGATGGCAGATCGCAGATGGCATTTGACGTCTTCTGCCATCCGCCATCTGCCATCTGCCCTGACTGAGATCTGGTAAGCTGCGAAGCCTGAATGCCTTTCTCCCAGTTCCACCTTCATCCTGAGCTGCTTCGAGGCGTCAAAGATCTGGGCTTTCAGCAGCCGACGCCGATTCAAGCCGATGCCATTCCACCGGCGCTTGCCGGCCGCGATCTGCTGGCGTGCGCCCAGACGGGCAGCGGCAAGACCGCGGCCTTTCTGTTGCCGATCGTCAACGGTTTAATGGGCAAACCGCGCGGCCGTCCCGGCACGACACGCGCGCTCATCGTGACGCCGACACGAGAACTCGCGGCACAGATTCTCGAGGACCTGAAAGATCTCACCGTGCACACGCCGATCAACGGCTTTGCCGTCTACGGTGGCGTCGGGATGGGCCCACAGGAGCATGCCTTCCGCAGCGGCGTCGACCTCATCGTCGGCACGCCGGGGCGGCTGCTCGATCATTTCCGTCAGCCCTATGCGAAATTGGGCGGGCTCGAGTATCTCGTGCTCGACGAGGCGGATCGCATGCTCGACATGGGATTTCTTCCGGACATCCGCCGGGTGCTGCGACACATTCCGGCGAAGCGTCAAACCCTGTTCTTCAGCGCGACCATGCCCGAGCCGATTGTGAAGCTCTCGCAGGAGATGCTTCGCGACCCGGTCATGATCAACCTCGAGCGCAGAGCGGCACCGGCCATCGGCATCACGCACGCCGTGTATCCCGTTCCCTCACATCTGAAGCCGAAACTGTTGCTGGCGTTGCTGAACGCCGGTGACGTCGTCGAAGCGCTGGTGTTTACGCGCACGAAGCACCGCGCCGACCGCCTGGCGAGATATCTCGAGCAGGAGAAGGTGAACGTTCAGCGCATTCATGGGAATCGATCGCAGTCGCAGCGCACCGACGCGCTTGCCGGATTCAAGAGCGGAAAATATCGCGTGCTGGTCGCGACCGACATTGCGGCGCGGGGCATCGATGTGACGGCGCTCGGACACGTCATCAATTTCGATGTGCCGGCCGTGCCCGATGACTACATCCATCGCGTCGGCCGGACGGCACGCGCGGAGTTGACCGGATCGGCGTACACGCTCGTCGCGCCGGAGGATGAATCGAGCATCCGCGACATCGAGCGCGCCATCAACAAGCGTTTGCCGCGCGTGACGGTACCCGACTTCGATTACAAGGCGCGTTCTGAGCCACGATTGGAAGTGCCCCACGCGCAGCGCATCGCCGAAATCCGGGCGCGGAAGACAGAGGAGCGGCGGCGCGCTAAGGTGAACGTGGAGCGGCGAGCGAAGCATGGCCAGGGACAGCCGAGTGGTCATGGCGGTCACGGTGGACATGGACAAGGACAGGGGCCGCGACCTGCGGGGCCGCGGCCGCACGGGCACGGACCGGGGCGGCGGTTCCGGCCCTCGCGACCGCGCTGAGGAATTGGAAGATTGGCAGATTCGCAGATTCACAGATTGATTTTGAGGATTTGTTAATCTCTCAATCTGCGAATCTGCGAATCTGCGAATGGTTATTTCACTATCTTTCTTTCGAAGATCGCGTCGCGATTGGCTGCCGCGTCAACGACCTGGAAGTCGGCAGGGACTTCAAACAGCTGAGGCGGCGGCTCGCCGCGTGTCAGGTTCGTGAGGCGATAGGTGGTCTCGCCGAAGCGCGGATCGGATTGCTTGCTCATCACGAGCACCTTCAAGTCGGACGACATCCAGCGTTCGGACACGATGCTGATCGCCTGCTCGTTGCCGATCTGACCTGCCGGAATGGTCATCGTCGCGCGAGTGCCTTCGACGGCCACGCCCTCCATGAATGTCGTTCCGAGTTGTTCGACGACGGGTTCGGGCACACGTTGACCAGCGATACCGCCGGAGGCAATAGTGGCTGACCTGTGATAAATCACGTTGGCGCCGGCGCCGGCCGGTTCGTGCGCCGAAATCTCAGATTTTTCGACGCTGACAGCGGTGCCGGCAGCCCAGCCGACAGCGCCCGCCATCTTGTTTTTCAGCATCATGTGTGGTGCCGGCATTTTGTGCGCGATCTTGTTCTGGAGGTCGAGCATGATCATCGTTCCAGTCGTCGGATCTGAGATCTGCACGTGGCGCGGCTCGTCACCGGCGCCGGGCCCGTTCACGAGCGGGCCAAACATCGCAAACCCCTGCTCGCGGCGGGTGCGGCCCTGCCCATCGCGTGCGACCTCGGCCTTGTTCTGCCTGACGATGCGATTGCCATCGGCCAGCGTCTGGACAACGTCGGTGACCGCTTCAGCGGAGTAGGGTGCACCGGCAACGGGCTCGCCGTCAAAAGTGATCGGCCCGTTTATGAACTCGATATTCATCGGGCTGCTGAACGCGATGACGTTGGCCCCGCCCTGTGCTTGCAAGCCGGGCGCACCTGACGTGAGCAACAAAGCCAGGACGAACAATTTCCGGATCATCGGGACCTCCACGGATATATCGATCCGTTCGTGTTGAGGCGAATCGCGCGGGCCCTTCCATCTTCTCCGAGCAGCACGTCGGCTTCAACCATTTCGTTCGAATGCGCGATGGGCGACCGCGGCGGGCCGAGCGATGCGCTCGGCATCTGCACGCGAACGATCTGGAACGAGCCGGTGAGCTCCTGCTCGGTGACGGGCATGAGAGGGACGAACTCAATTGGCGAATCGAGATTTGCCGCTTCAGCCATCGCCGGTGGCTCCGGTTGGGGCCGGAGGTCCGGCTCGCGCTCGAGGTCCGGCTGACCACCTGCGCCAAGGCTATGGTGGTCCGCCGTAGCTTCATGCGAAGGCGGAAGCCGGACACTACGTACTGCAAGCTCCCGACGTGCAGGTGTCGATGCCTGGCGCACGACCGCTGAGGGGTTTTCGGCAATCGTGACTTCAGTGGCGGCCTGCGGGCGGGTGGTAGCCGTAATGTCCGGCTTCAGCCGGACCGCGATTTCTTCGGTAGGGCTCGGCTTTAGCCGAGATGTTATCGCCAAGGCGAGCAAAACCGCTGCCGCAACCGGCAGCACAACCCACGTTCGCGAAAGCATGGAAGGCGCAGTTCGGGCCGCCAGAGCAGACTCGAGGACCCCCGCTTCGAGATGCGGCGCCTCCAGCGCGGCATCCTCGCGCGCGATCGCCTTTAGCAAATCGTTCAACAGTTGTTCTTCGTGGGTATCAGCCATCTCTTACCAACCTCTGCTTCCCCTTGCGGCTCCTGTCGTTCTGTTCTGCGGGCGCTCATCAGGACGCGGCACCGCTCGACGAGCATCTGACGTGCGCGGCTCAACCGCGACCGAACCGTTCCAACCGGACATCGGGCGACGCTGGCGGCATCTTCATAAGAAAGGCCATTGAGTTCGCACAGCACAACCACCTCGCGATAATGCACCGGCAGGCGGAGAATGGCGAGACGGAGTTGCTGCGTCATCTGCGTGCGCGAAAGTTCTTCTGACGGATCCGCTGCGGTCGCGAACGCAGCGTCGCCTTCGTTGATGATTGCGTCGATGTTCACCTCTATCCGCGAGCGGCTGTGCTTGTAGTGCTGCAGCACCAGGTTGCGCGCAATGCCATACAAATATGTTGAGAGTGAAGCCTCCGAGGGATTGAACCGGCCGGCGCTTCTCGTCAGCGCCACGAAGACGTCTTGTGTGACATCCTCCGCAGCCTCTTTCGACCCCAGCATCTGGCGGCTGAATCGGTAAACCGTGCCGTGGTGCCGGCGAAAAATAATGGCCAGCGCTTCGCGGTCGCCCGCGGCCATGCGGCCGATAAGTTCCGGGTCTGAGGGCTCGGTGGTCACGCTCACTGGTGATTGGCTTCCGGCCGGCCGGAAGTTCCAAATAAGGAGTCAGACGCATTTTTCGTTGAATAGTCTGACCTCGGGCGAAAATGGGGTCTGACCGATGACCTACATCTTTGGTGTCTTCGAGTTCGACTCGGTGGCGCTCGAGCTGCGGAAGTCGGGGCGCGTTGTCTCGCTCGAGCCCCAGCCGGCACGGGCGCTGAGCCTCTTGCTCGAACGAGCGGGCCAAACGGTGTCGCGCGAGGATCTCAGCGCGAAGGTATGGGGTTCCGATACGCATGTCGATTTCGATCGCGGCCTCGCATATTGCATCGGCCAGATTCGTGCCGCCCTCGGCGATAGTGGCGAGAACCCGCGGTTCATTCAGACGCTGCCGAAACGAGGGTTCAAGTTCGTCGCGCCAGTCACCGCGACTGCTGTGGGTGACCCGTCCGCCGTCGCTCGCCTGATTCCGCCGAGCTCTGGCGAGACCCGAAAGGGCCGCACGACGAGGAGCTGGCGGTGGGTGTTGGGCGGGGCGGCGGTCCTCGTCGTGATTGTGATGGCGCTCGCCGCCGTACGCACAATCCAGAGGAGCCGGCCAGTCGTGGCCGTGTCGATCTTCGACAACGAAACCGGCGACAGCCGCTACGATCGCGTGGTCAACGCGTTGTCTGATGCCGTGGTCGATCGATTGACCGCTCTCGGTCCGAGTCAGATAGGCGTCGTCGGCAATGCCGCGATTCTCCGGATGCCGCGCAGCCGGCGCGATCTCGAGCAGATCGAGGCCGAAACCGGTGCGTCGCACGTCATCCTCGCGCAGCTGCAACCCGCGAAGGGCAATCTGTCGCTGCTCATGCACCTGATTCGGCTGGACGATGGCACACACCTGTGGACTCGTCGAATCCCGCGACCGTCTGCTGATTCGCTCGAAGGCCTGGACGAGGAAGCCGCGAGCGTCATCGAAGCTGGTGTGCGTGCGCACGTCTTGACGGCTCAGTAAGTTGGCGCCTCATCAAATCCTCATACGGAAATGCAACATGCTGGATGGACTTCGGGGTCGCAGATGCGTATGTATGTCGCTGGAGGCCAGTGACCATGAATCGCCGTCATTTTGTCCAGATCGTTCCCATGCTCGGAGCTTTTACGGTTTCCGCCGACCTGCTGGCGGCGCAGACGCCCGACGTCGCCGCGTGGCCCGGGCCGCCGCCCGCGCCAGGAGCGCCGCTCGACGCATCGTTTCCCGGCCAGCATCCATTCCTCGCCAAAGAGATGGTCGGCGTAGCACATGGCAACCTCGCGCGCGTCAAGGAGCTTGTGACTGCGCACCTGGCGATTGCCAAGGCCTCATGGGATTGGGGATTTGGTGACTGGGAAACGGCCCTTGGGGCAGCGTCGCATGTGGGGAATCGTCCGATCGCCGAGCTGCTGATTGAATCTGGCGCAGGGCCGACGATTTTTTCGGCGGCCATGCTCGGTCAGCTCGACGTGGTGAAGGCGTTCGCTGCCGCTGTCCCGAATGTGAATCAACTCCGAGGCCCGCACGGCATTCCGCTCATCAACCATGCGCGCGCGGGCGGTGCGCAGGCGGCAGAGGTCGCAAAGTATCTCGAATCGTTGGGCAATCTACCGAAGACAGGTGACGTCGAGCCGTTGAGCGACGCCGATCGCACGTCGATCGAGGGACGTTACGTCTTTGGCGACACGCCCCGGGACGTCTTCATCGTTGGTTGCGAGAAGAACGCACTTGGCATCATCAGGCCAGGCGGGACCAGGCGAGGGCTGACACACCTCGGCAAGCTTGCCTTCCATCCAATCGGCGCGCCGGCGGTGCGCATTCGGTTCGAGCGTGCGCCGACGGGGATGACTTTAGGCCTGTTCGATCCGGATCTCGTGGTGCGCGGGCTGAGGTAATCAATGTCATGGCAGAGGGCAGAGGGCAGAGGGCAGAGGATCCGGTCTGAAATTGCCATTGCCATTGCCATCTGCCCTCACAGCGAAGACAGCCAAGATGCCTTGCGCCTTTCGACTGTCGACTGTCGACTATCGACTCTCGACTAGTCCGGCCCTAATCCCCAATCCCTGCTCCCTAACCCCTGGTCGTGGCGGCGCCTCGATCCATCGCCGCTCTCCAATCTGCTGTCTCCACATCGCGTAGTACAGTCCCTTCTGCGCGACCAGCTCATCGTGCCGGCCGGTCTCGACAATTCGGCCCCGCTCGAGAACGTAGATGCGATCGGCATGGAGGATGGTCGAGAGGCGATGCGCGATCAGAATCGTGATCGACTCGCCAGTACTCGCAACATCGCGGATCGTTTCGACGATACCTTCTTCAGTCAGCGAGTCGAGCGACGAGGTTGCCTCGTCGAACACCAGCAGCTGAGGCCTGCGCAGAAGTGCCCGGGCGATTGACAGACGTTGCTTCTCGCCCCCGGACACCTTTACGCCTCCTTCGCCGATGACCGTATCGAGCCCTTTCGGTGCTCGCGACAACAAGCTGTCGCAGGCGGCACGCCGAAGCACATCGAGGCACTGCTCATCGGTTGCGTGTGGGTTCACGAAGAGCAGGTTTTCTCGGATGGTTCCCGAGAACAATTGCGTGTCCTGTGTCACGAACCCAATGCGCTCGCGCAGCGCATCGAGATCGATTTCATCGCCCGCGAGGCCGTTGTAGAGAATGCGGCCCGATCCGGGTGGATAGAGTCCCACGAGCAGCTTGACCAGCGTGGTTTTTCCAGCGCCGGACGGCCCGACGAATGCGATGGTTTCGCCGCGTCCCGCTGCGAACGTAATTTCCTGTACCGCGGGCGACGTCGCCGACTGATGCTGGAAGGTCACACGATCGAATTCAAGCGTGCGCACCTCGTCGAGGGGCAGCGGGTTCAGCGGCCGCGGTTCTTTTGGCATCTTCAGGATGCCTTCGAAGATGTTCAGCGAGACCTCTGCCTCGCGATAGATGTTGATGATGTTGCCGAGCTCCTGCAGCGGTCCGAAAATGAAGAATGAATAGATCCAGAGCGAGAAGAACTGACCGACCGTGATGTCGCGCCTGAAGATGAGGTACAGCATCAGGAACAGAATGCTCGTGCGCAGGAAGTTCACCGCCGTGCCTTGAATGAAGCTCAGGCTCCGCAGGTACTTCACCTTCTTCAATTCGAGCTTCAGAATCTTGCCGGTTGTGCTGTTCAACCGCTCGATCTCCTGCTGACCCAGGCCGAGGCTTTTGACCAGCTCGATGTTCCGCAGCGACTCCGTCGTCGATCCTGCGAGTGCCGTTGTTTCGCCCACGATCTGCTTTTGAATGGTTTTGATGCGCTTGCTCAGCACCGAGCTGATGATGCCGAGCACGGGAATCGTGAGCAGGAACATTGGCGCGATCACCCAATGAACGGTGAAGGCATACAACATCACAAAGATGATGCCCACGAGCGAAGTAAAGAGGACGTTGATCGACGCGGAGATCAATTTCTCGACGTCGGCACGCACCTTTTGCAGCTTGCCGAGCGTCTCGCCGCTGCGCTGATCTTCGAAAACCGAGTAGGGCAGTTCAAGCGAATGGCGGATGCCGTCGGAATAGAGCTTTGCACCAAGCTGTTGGGTGATCAGGTTGATGTAGTAGTCCTGAAAATTCTTTGCAACCCGCGACACGAACGCCACGCCCACGGCAGCGGCGAGGAGCAGGGTGACGCCCCTGAAGAACTCCTGCGTGGTGTATTCGGAGAACCGTGTCGCGTAATTGTCGATAACATACCGAAAAATCAGCGGATCGAGCAGCGAAAAGACCTGGTTGATCGTCGCCAGAACGAGCGCCAGCGCGATCAGGCTCCAATAGTTTCGAAGGTAACCGTAGAGCAGCTTCATGTTACAGGACTATAGCTGAATGTTTACGCATCCGTTGCATCGCGTAACTCAGTCCGTTACGCGGTGTGCTGATACTCGACAGTATCCCGGTGCGAGTTGCCCTCTTTGCGGAATGGGATCCCGGCGTCCCAGGCGGTCTCGCGACGACGATCGCCGGGCTTCTCGATCATTTACCTAACGACATTCGCATCATTCCGCACGTCACTCGGCCCGGTCTGTCGACGCTGCTACGCGTCGATGAGGTCTTCACCTGTGTCCAGCAGCATAATATCGAACTCGTTCACATTGCGACATCCGGACCCACAGCACTGGCCGCTCTTGTCGTTGCCGCAAGGCTCAAGCTGCCGGTCGTCGGGTCGTTCGATCTCGACTTTCTGAGCGCGACGCCAATCCGGCGGAGATACCTTCGAGTGCTCGGCAATCTCTGCGACAAGGTTCTCGTGTCGTCCACCTGCGCGCGCGACACCATGCACGTTTTTGCCGATGCTGAAAAAGTGGCGTTGTGGCGTCCCGGCGTCGATGTTGAGACGTTCTCGCCGGAGAAAAGATCCACACGTCTGCGCGAGCAATGGCAGGTTTCGCAGAATCGTGCGGCGGTGATTTACGCTGGTACGATATCCGAGCAGCATAGTGCAGCCCGTCTGCTGTCGCTGGAGATCGCTCTTCGGCGGACGCACCCGATGCACAGGCTGATTGTTGTGGGCGATGGCCCGGCCCTTCCCGAGCTTCGCTATCGGTGTGCTCACGCATTGTTTCTCGGCCATGTGCCCGATTCTCAAATGCCAGAACTGCTTGCGTCAGCGGATCTCTTCGTATCACCCAGCGAGCGTCTGTCGACGCACCACGCCGTGCTCGAGGCGCAAGCTTGCGGTCTCCCCGTGGTCGTGATGGCTCGCGGCGCCGCATGCGAGCGTGTCGCGAAGGCTGCGGCAGTCGTGTGCAGGTCCGATGCAGACTTTATTGTCGACACGGCAGCACTTGTCAGAACAGAAGCACGCCGAATCGCGATGGGACGCGCCGCTCGTGAACACGCGATGCTGCAGCAGTGGGAGTCAGGTCTCGCCCCTCTGTATGCCGAGTATCGCCGCGCCGCCGGGTCGTCTAGATCAGTCCTCCCGAAACTGGTCGACGTCGTCAGCGAGCACACCATCAACTCTTAAAAAGGGGTCCCCAACCCCCTTTTCTCCCGACTGACCTGTTCATCAAACGATTGCGTTGCATTTACGACGCGGTCATGTCAGGGTGCTACAAATCTTTGCAAGGAGGAAGCCGCAAATGAAGAGAACGAAAGGGTTCAGCGTCCTGCTGCTCATGGTGTTCCTTGCGACAGCGGTGCGGGCACAGTTCGAAACTGCCACTGTGCTCGGCACGGTTCGCGATACGACCAACGCCATCGTGCCGGAAGCGACGGTGACCCTGACGAACCTGGCCACAAACGTGTCGGTGACGAAGAACACAAACGGAGAGGGCAATTACGAGTTCTTCAACGTGAGCGCAGGACTCTATCTGCTGACTGTGGAGAAGAGCGGCTTCGCCATGGCGATGATCGAAAACGTCAGCGTGCCGGTAGGTGCGCGGTTTCGTGTCGACGCGCAGATGAGTGTCGGTCAAGTGAGCGAGAAGGTACAGGTAACGGGCACCGCTCCTCTCATCGAAACCGATACCAGTGCGCGCGGACAGATCATCACCGGCGATCAAACGCGAGCGCTTCCGTTGAACGGACGGGAGTACTCTTCGCTGGCCCTTCTCACGACCGGCGTCCGTCTGTCGGCGTTGAACAACAACCAGACGGGCACGCCGCGCGAAGGCGCGTTCAATGTGAACGGCCTTCGCAGCACCTTCAACAACTTCCTCATCGACGGCGTCGACAACAACGCCTACGGTACGAGCAACCAGGGTTTCTCGAACCAGGTCATGCAGCCCGCTCCCGACGCCATCTCGGAGTTCAAGGTCGTCACCAACAACATGAGCGCGGAATACGGCCGGGCGGCCGGGGCGACGATCAACGTCGCCTATCGCAGCGGCGGCAACCAGTTTCATGGAAATGCCTGGGAGTTTCTCCGCGATACCAGCATGAACGCGGTCGGCTTCTTCAAGCCTCCGGCAGGCAAACCAACGCTGAGCCGCCATCAGTACGGCGGCACGCTCGGCGGCCCCATCGTCAGGAACCGGGCGTTCTTCTTCGGCGATTTCGAAGGCTTCAGACAGGACCGGAAAGTGACAACGATCTCGAGCATTCCCACGCCGCCGCAACGCCAGGGCATCCTGAGCGTCGACGTTCGCGATCCGCGCACCGGCACAGTCTATCCCGCCGGCACGCGGATCCCGATGACGGCCTTCGCGGCGAAAGTGCTCTCGCAGTTGCCGGACACGACTTCGGCCGGCAACACCAACAACTACACGATCCTTCAGCAGTTCACGAACCACACCGACAAGGCTGGCGGCAAGGTCGACATGCGCATGAACGATCGGACGACCATGTTCGGCCGTTTTGGCTGGCGCGATCTGAACACGGTCGATCAGGCGCCCGTTCCGTTGCCCGCGGGCGGTGATGGCAACGGCACCATTTACGCGAGAAACAAGCAGCTCGCGCTTGGTGCGACGCTCGTCACCGGCAACGCCTCGCTTCTCGAAGCGCGCTTCGGCTGGTCGCGAACCGAGGCAGGGAAGGATCCGCCTGCGCTGGGTTCCGCCAGCGCCTTCGACGACTACGGCATCACGGGCTTGCCGTCGGACCCTCGCATTGCCGGTGGCCTTCCGACACAGCAGATTACCGGGTACGCACGCCTCGGCCGACAGCCGACAAACCCGCAGTGGCAGTATCCGACGGTGTTCAATCCGAAGGTGAACTACACCACGCTTATGGGGCGTCAATCGATCAAGGCCGGGTACGAGTTCCAGCGCATCAACACCGAAGTGCAGGACGTGAACCCGCTCTACGGGACCGACTTCTATGCCAGCTCATTCACGAGGCCGGCCACCGCGGCGGCCAGTAACCTCTACAACATTGCCGACTTCATGCTTGGATTGCGATCGCAGTACGCGCTCAGCAACGTGCTGGTTGCAAATCTTCGGCAGAACATGCATTTCCTGTATGTTCAGGACGATGTGCGGATGAGCGATCGGCTGACGGTGAATCTGGGACTGCGGTACCGAGTACGCGACTCCGCACTGGGAGAAGGACAACATCCTGTCGAACTGGGATCCGGACGCCCGCAAGATGATTCAGGCGAAGGACGGATCGATTTACGATCGCGCACTCGTGGAACCCGATCGCAACAACTGGGGACCTCGGCTCGGTTTCGCCTACACGATGACGCCTCGGACGGTTCTCCGCGGCGGCTGGGGCGTCAGCTACGTGCACTTCAACCGCGCCGGTGGCGGCAACATCCTCTCGATTAACAGCCCGCAGGTCATCAACGCCGTCGCGGTGCAGGGCGACTCGCTGGCGCCGACGTTTAGAACGACGCAAGAGGGTTACCCGACCGGGTTTACCGATTCGTCGAAATTCGATCCGCTCGTCGCCAACATCACCTTCATGCCGCGCGACTATCACTCGGCATCCGTTCAAAGCTGGCATCTGTCGGTGCAGCGCGAGATCGGCCCGAACATGATGGTCGACATCGCCTACGTCGGCAATCGGGCGACCGACATGCTGCTCTTCGCCAACTACAACCAGGCTGTCCCGAACAATGCGGCCGGCACGCAGACGCTGCAGCAGCGGCGGCCGATTCAGGATTGGGCCGATATTACCTACGCATTCAACGGCGGCGAGTCACGATACAAAGCGCTGATGGTGAAATACGAGTGGCGGCTGCGCGGCGGCGTGTCGCTCCTGAGCTCGACGACGTTCTCGGAGGCAAAAGATAACGGAGCCGGGACGCTGGAAAATCAAAACGGCAACGCGCCGTCGCCCCAGGATTTCCGCAATATCGACGCCGATTTCGGCTTGTCGAATTATCACCAGCCGTACAACAACACGACGAGCTTCGTCTGGACGCTGCCCGTCGGTCGCGGCGAGCGATGGATGGGCAGTTCGTCGCGTGCGCTCGACCTTCTGGTTGGTGGCTGGCAGCTGGCAGGCATCAGCTCGGTGTACTCAGGCGAGCCGGTGACCTTCACCTACACACCGCCTGCGTCAGCGCTGGTCTCGGGTATCACCCAGGACTTCAGGGGACAGAACATTCACCGGCCGAATCTCATCGGGGATCCGTATCCGGCGAAAGATCAGCAGACGATCACCAACTGGTTCAACAGAGATGCCGTCATCGTGCCAACCGATATCTCGCAGCCGTTCGGCAATGCGCCGCGAAACAACGTGCGAGGTCCAGTGTTCTGGCAGGTTGACTTCGCGATGAGCAAGCACTTCGCGATTCGCGATTCGGCTGATTTCGAGTTCCGACTCGAGGCGTTCAATCTGCTCAATCGTACGAACTTCCGGCCGCCCAACGGCAACCGCAGCGCCGGTGCCTTCGGCACGATCACGTCGACCTACGATCCACGTCAACTGCAGTTGGGCTTCAAGCTGAACTTCTGACCGGAAAAGGGGGTCGGGAAAGGTTTTCGCTCGTTTCGAAACCCTCACCGACCCCCTCCGTAACCGCCTGTTCCATCAGAATTTACACGGAGTACCCGTGCCTGTAGCCGGGCCGTGACGGCCACTCCCTATCGTGGGGATAGCGCATTCGCGCGAAAGGCGGCCGTGACGAAAATGCCGAGAATCGCGATCTTCTCAGACTCGTACCACGAAGCAAATGGCGTGGCCCGCACGATCGGCTCGATCGAAGCATGCGCCAAGCGCCGCAATATCCCGCTGCTGTCCGTACACGCCGGACCGGAGACACGCCTCGTGCACGACGGATCGATCGGTACGTCTCGACCTCAAACGCTCACGCCTGTGCTCCTTCGGCCTGGATCACGATCTGTCGTTCGATTTGTCGATGTGGCGTCACGTCTCGCACGTGGGCGAAACGCTCAAGTGGTTTGCACCAGACGTCCTGCACTTCACCGGGCCAAGTGACGTCGGTCAGCTGGGCGCGTATCTGGGCCACCGGCTGAGCATCCCCATGGTCGCCTCGTGGCACACGAACCTTCATGAGTACGCCTCGCGGCGGCTTCGGCTCAGATGGGCCAACGCAGAGCGCCGTGTGCGCGCGAAGACTTGGGTCGAGCAACAGGCGCTGCAGTTGCTGATGCAGTTTTACAAGATCCCACGTGTCATCCTGGCCCCCAATCGAGAGCTTGCGACGCTTCTCGAGCGAGCGACTGGCCGGCCGACCTTCATGATGAGCCGCGGGGTCAATACCGATCTCTTCACCCCAGCGCGTCGCCGCGGACAGAACACCATCATGAACATCGGTTATGTCGGGCGTTTGTCCACCGAGAAGAACGTGCGCCTCCTCCGGACCCTCGAGGCCGAGCTCGACGCTGAAGGACTCGACGTGCGATTCACGATCGTCGGCGATGGAAGCGAGCGCGAGTGGTTGCAACGGCATATGCTGCGCGCCGAGTTTACGGGTGTGTTGCTGGGAAGCGCCCTGGCCGACGCGTACGCACACATGGATGTCTTTGCGTTCCCATCCGAAACCGACACAGAGGGCAGTGTTGTCCTCGAAGCCATGGCGTCGGGTGTGCCTCCGGTCGTTATGGCAACCGGCGGCCAGCGGTTCATCGTCGAAGCAGGGCAAACGGCCGTCGTCGCACGCGATCGGCACGCGTTCATACAGGGTGTGCGCATGCTGGCGAAGAATCGCGAGCAGCGCGAGGACATGGGCGCCGCAGCGCGCGCCCGCACAGCCGATCTCCTGTCGTGGGATCGCATCTTCATCGATATGTGCCATGCCTACGACGCGGCCATGTCGATGGCGGAAGGCGAGAAGCGAACGCCGCTGGCCTTGTCGCCGGCGTAGTCGACCATCGTCGATCGTCCATCGTCCATCGTCGATCGTCGATCGGCCATGGTCGATCGGCCATGCCAGACGATGGACGATGGACGATCGACGATGGACGATCCCGGAACGCCTGCGTCAGCGCTCCGTAGAATCCGGCGGTGGTTGCGCGGGAGCAGTTCGGTAGGGGAAATGAGGACAAAGTCACCGGGCGTTGGCAAAGACTCCGAAGGACGCAGCCGATGGACGGTCCATCGGGTGAGGGTCAACCACCGAGGCTTATTGTCACGGGCGCCCGTAACGAATGTTCGTTGGGTCTTGTAAATTTCAGGCAACGCCGACTATTGAAGATTTGCGAATACTCGTGACGGGCAGTCTGCGATAAGCCTCCTTACAAAGGATTGCGTAAGGCCATGCGGGACCGGCTCATGCGAATTTTACCGACGGGTCAGCGGTCCGACACGGCATTGTTGCGCCGTCAGGACAATATCTACCCTATGCAAAATCCAGCCGTCGTTGAGGCAGTGACCCGAATCGAGCGCGAATATACGGCGATGCCTGGCTTGAGGCTGACGGTGTCGCAGCTGAATCGGCTCTGCAACATGCCTGAGGACGTGTGTGAGACTGCTCTGCATGCATTGATTCGCGCCGGGTATCTGAAGGTCCCAGATGGCGCGTTCTTCCGCCACGGCTCCAAACAACCTCGACGCGCAATCGTTGCGTAACGTTTCCGCCTGACCCTTCGTGCCGCAAACGTAGTCTAATAACGTGCGGCATGCGCACGCGTGATCTCATCGACCTTGTCGTACTCAGTGCCATCTGGGGCGCGTCGTTTCTTTTCATGCGCGTCGCCGCTCCGGAATTTGGTCCGATACCCCTGATTGCCGCCCGTGTCGCCATCGGCGCCGTCTTCCTGATGACGGTGCTCGTCAGACGCGGCGGCGTCGGTCGCTTGTACAAGAGCGCGGCACCGCTGATCATCCTCGGGACGATGAACGCGGCCGTACCCTTCTCGCTCTTCGCCTACGCCGTTCTCTCGATCACGGCGGGTCTGGCATCGGTACTCAATTCGACGGCGCCGTTGTTCGGCGCGCTCGTTGGCTTCATTTGGCTTCGCGACAGGCCCGAGCCGGCGCGCGTATTGGGGCTGGTTGTCGGATTTGTGGGGGTATTGATTCTGGTTTGGAAAAGGTTGTCCTTCAACGGCGATGGCGGCGCACTGCCCGTTTTCGCCGGGCTGGCGGCCGCGGTCCTTTACGGCATTTCGGCCAATTACACAAAGAAACGGCTCACCGGCATCGATCCCCTTGTCACGGCGACGGGCAGCATGATCGCGGCAACCGTCATCCTGGTTCCTCCAGCGCTGGTCTCGTGGCCAGAGACGATGCCAACGACGTTGAGCTGGGTCAGCGCGCTTCTGCTGGGAATCGTTTGTACCTGGCTATGCGCTCATCCCCTATTACCGCTTGATTAGCCGCATTGGACCTTCAAAAGCGCTGACGGTTACATACCTGATACCGGTATTCGGAGTGCTCTGGGGGCGACTGCTGCTCGATGAGCCCGTCACGTCGAACATGGTCGTCGGGTGCAGTGTGATAATGCTGGGCACCGCAATGGCCACAGGGGCCGTGTCGTTCTGGAGGTGATATGGGGCTGCCGAAGCGCGTCAGTTATCCTGACTTGCGCGCGCGAACCGCGCGGCTGAATTCCTGAAGCGAAAGCTCTACACTCTGCCGTCCGAGCCGCCGCGCGATTGGCTCGATAATCCACCCGAGCATCGGCGGAAAACTTCGACTCAATCCGATCGTCTCCATTTCAATCAGCACCCCGCCCTCGCGCTCGATGAAGCGATTGAACGTGGCCGCCCGCCACAAGTAGCCGCTGCCGTGGCCTGCGGGGAGCAGCCGCTCCTTTGCGGTCCCGGCGTCCTTGACTTCACGAATCTCGTCGGATGCCGACAGCGAGTACGAAGCGCCGGTTTCCGGAAATACGTAGCGGACTCGCGACGTGACGTCGAGCACCGCGCTTATTCCAGCAGCGCCTTCTTTGATTCGCAGCCGGACACGATAGGCATCACCGTCCTTACCGAGGGATCGAGAGGCAATGACCGGCTTGTAGATCTCATGGTAATCGTCGTACGCATACGACACCTTCAGCGTGTCCTCGATCGTCGTCTGGCCGATAAAAATCGTCCCGAACCAATGGTGCACGAGCCCGCCGGGAACATCGATGATGCCGTCCTGACGCGCAGGTCTGGCGATCACCTGGCCATTGCTGGGCAAAGGATTGCGGTTCGCACGAGCCTTGTCGGGCGTTGCCAGGTTGACGCCGTTCCGATCGAGAAACGCGCGCGTCGCTTCCTCGATGTAACGCTCGTATGCCTGGCTTGCCGCCGCCTCGAGCTCAGCGGCAGCAACGCGTGGTGCGGAAAGGCCCAGCGTAAACGCCGAAGCCGTCAGTAGCGAGGCGATCGTGACAGAACCACGGCCCATCACCAGTACTTTGACATGGCTCTCTTATGCAATCACCTCGGAATCATGCTCCTCCAGGATGATTTTCGTGATGAGTTGTCGTGCAGCCGTCACCAGGTCGGCATTGCTTGCAGCGCGCGTGCCATCGGGCAGCTTCAGCGTGTCTTCAAAGCCGACACGCGTGTCGTAACCTCTTCGTGCCGCGAGTGCGATAAAGTCCCACGTGCAACGACCGAGCCCGTGAAGGAGCAGCGGCCGAGTCGTGCCCTTCAGCACGCGCTCGATTTGCACCAGATTGAGGCGCGCCCAACAGGAGGCCTCCGCCGGTTCGAGGAGAATGCGCGAACAGTCGTTGGTCAGTCCGCTGTCGAGCAAAGCCACGGCCGCCGGTGCGTTCCAGATGCCCGCTTCCACACCGACGCCCTTTTCGAGCAGCAACCGCATCACGTCTGAGGCGCCCGCCTCGTGAAAATTCACCGACACGAAATCCGGCAGGATGTTCCATGACTGAATCAGATCAAGTCGCCTGCGCAGGTCGGGAACAATCCAGGCGCCGGTGCTGATCCCCACTGGGATTCCGGGGCAAGCCTCGCGAATGGCGTCGATCGTCTTGCTCACATCGTCCGCCCCGAGAGACTCGTTTCCGAATTCGTCTCGCACATGCACGTGGATGCTGTCAGCACCGGACGCCACGGAGGCACGAGCCTCCGTGGCGTATTGCGAAGGGGCGATCGGAATTGCCGGGTGCTCCGCAAACGAGCGCGTGCCGTTGAGCGCAGCTTGGATCGTCACCGGCCCACATTCAACATCACCGCGCCGTAGACGCGGTGCCCGTAGCGGGCATCGTTGCCGAAAAATGGCGAAGTCTCGTCTTTCGATGGTACCGCCAGGAATCGGTAGTCTCCGCGAAGCCCCCATCGGCCTGCATACCACTTGACGCCACCGCCGACGTTTGTCGCAAAGAGCGTTTCAGTCTGATCGATACCAAAGGCCTCGCGGCTGAACAGACTGAGTCCGCCGACGCCTCCGGTGACATATGGCACCACTGAAGACCCGTTCGGGACCGAGACCACGACGTTGCCCATGTAGCTGAGCACGTCGGGCGTTCTCACGGTGCTCGGGTAACCGAAGTCGAGACTTTGAGAGATACCGATCGAGCTGCTGACCTCGCCCTCAACGCCGAAGTATCGGTTGAGGTTGTAGGTGACCCCACCCCCGACCTGGTAATTCCCGAAGCTCGGAGCCGATGCGTCGCTGTTTTCTGTGAACATCAGCGCTCCGGCGGGGATGAATGTGATCTCGGCGCGGCCGGCGCCGGCCGGACCTTCCTGCGCATACACCGGCGTGAACGAAGCAAAAGATGCCAGCACAAACCCAAACACGAACAACCGTTTCATATGATTCCTCCTGCGCGCTGAAACTGCAGGAGACGTGCCGCGGTTGGGCGTCTCCAGACACCCTGAATCCATCCTTTAATGGGCGTTGCGCGTAAAGCTGCAACCTGGTGCCGGTAATTCGGCACACTGCCGAAGATTCGGCAGGCAGTCTCGTCGTACCGGCGTCATCACGGGCGTTTTCCTCGCATTTTCAGAGAGAACGCCGTTGCCGCGTGCATGGAAAGGAAATTGCGATATCGACCAGCATGATGAAACGAATGCTCCTCATGCTGGCCGTCATGGCCATGATCATCGGCGGCCTCGGTTTTGTGAAGTTCCAACAGATTCAGACAGCGATCGCCGAAGGCGCCTCGTTCCAGCCGCCGCCGGAAGCAGTGACGACGATTGTGGCGCAACAGGCGGAATGGCCGGACACGCTGAACGCGATCGGATCGGTTGCCGCTGTGCAGGGGGTCGACGTCAGCGCCGATCTCGCCGGCACGGTCGATCGCATCACCTTCGATTCGGGCAAGGCCGTCCGGCAGGGCGAAGTGCTCATACAGCTCGACACCCGGCAGGAGCGGGCGCAGCTGGCGGCCGCCGAAGCCCAGCGCGATCTGGCCCGGCTCAACTTCAATCGCATGCAGGGTCTGCTGAAAGACAACGTGATTTCACGGGCCGAATTCGACATCGCGACGGCCGACGACAAGCAGACCGAAGCGCGCGTCGGAGAGATTCGCGCCACGATTGAACGGAAGACAATCCGCGCGCCCTTCTCGGGGATTCTCGGAATCCGTCAGGTGAACCTCGGCCAGTACCTGTCGAGCGGCGATCCGATCGTGCAGCTTCAGTCGCTCAATCCCATCTACGTCAACTTCGGCGTGCCGCAAGACGCGATCGCGCAGCTGCATGTCGGTCGTGAGGTTCGGATTACCAACGCTGAAGCGAGTGCGGCGACTGGGGCCCCGCGAGCGGAAGCGCCGCTCCGAGGGGCAGGGGCCCCCGGATCAACTAAGGACCTGGCCGGTGCGGAGTTTCTAGGTCGCGTGACGGCGATCGATTCAATCGTGAACGTACAGACACGGAACATCCAGGTGCAGGCCACCTTGTCGAATCCGGAAGGCAAGTTGCGGTCCGGCATGTTCGTGCAGGCTGGGGTGACCACGGGCGGCGGGCAGTCGGTTATCGCGCTGCCTGCCACTTCGATCAGCTACGCGCCTTACGGCGATTCGGTGTTCATTGTCGACAACAACGTCAAGGGACCGAACGGTGGTTCCTACAAGGGCGTGCGCCAGCAGTTCGTCAAGCTCGAAGGTGCGCGCGGCGACCAGGTCGGCGTGGTTTCAGGCGTCAAGCCTGGCGACGAGATTGTCACGTCCGGTGTCTTCAAGTTGCGCAATGGCGCTGCCGTGCTCATCAACAACAAGGTGCAACCGCCGAACGATCCTTCACCGACGCCCGCTGACAATTGACGGGCGTGTCGATGGGCGACGGTCTTGCGTCGAGGGTCGATGGTCCGTCCTGGTCAATGGTCGCTCGCTCCTGACCACCCGACCATGACAGACCAAAGCCCAGGGCCCCTTGACCATGGCCCATCGACCAACTGAAAGGTTCTAACCGATGCGTTTTACCGACCTGTTCATCAAACGTCCCGTCCTGGCGATCGTCGTCAGCCTCGTGATTCTGATCGCGGGACTTCAGTCAATCCGCGCGCTCAGCGTTCGACAATATCCGCGAAGCGATATTGCCGTCATCAAGGTGTCGACGGTCTATGTCGGCGCAAACGCCGACCTGGTGCGCGGGTTCATCACGACCCCGCTCGAGCGCGTCATTGCGAGTGCCGACGGAATCGACTACATGGAGTCGTCCAGTGCGCAGGCCATGAGCACGATTACCGTGCACCTGAAGCTGAACTACGACACCAATGCGGCCCTCACGCAGATTCAGGCGAAGGTGGCTCAGGTGCGCAACGACCTGCCGCCCGAGGCCGAAGCGCCCATCATCGAGCTCGAAACGGCAGACAATCAGTTCGCTGCGCTGTACATCGGATTCTCGTCGGCCGAGCTCGATCAGAGCCAGATTACCGACTACCTCACTCGAGTCGTACAACCAAAGCTGAGCGCTATCAGCGGTGTTCAGCGCGCTGACATTCTCGGCGACCGGACGTTCGCGATGCGCATCTGGCTGAAGCCGGATCGCATGGCAGCGCACGGCATTTCGCCGTCGGCCGTGCGCGAAGCCCTGGCGCGAAACAACTATCTCTCGGCGCTGGGCAGGACGAAGGGATCGATGGTGTCGGTCAATCTCGTCGCCAACACCGACCTTCGCACGCCCGAGGAGTTCAAACAGCTCGTCGTCAAGGAGGAAGCCGGGGTGGTCGTTCGCCTTGGCGAGATCGCCGATGTCGTGCTCGGCGCCGAGAACTACGATGAAGAAGTACGGTTCAACGGCGAGACGGCGACGTTCATGGGCGTCTGGGTGCTGCCGACGGCCAACTCTCTCGACGTGATTGCCGCGGTGCGCCAGGCGTTGCCGCAGATCGAAGCGCAGCTGCCAGTGGGCATGAAAATCGGTGTTCCTTACGACTCGACCGAATACATCCAGGACGCCATCAACGAAGTGCTCCGCACGCTGTCCGAGACGCTGCTCATCGTCATCGTCGTCATCTTCCTGTTCCTCGGGTCATTTCGCGCGGTCATTATTCCGATCGTCGCCATTCCCATCTCGCTCGTTGGTGCCGTGTTCCTCATGCTGGTGGCGGGCTTCACGATCAACCTGCTGACGCTGCTTGCGATCGTGCTCTCGGTCGGCCTCGTCGTGGACGACGCGATCGTGATGGTCGAGAACATAGAAAGGCATCTGCACGAAGGCAAGGGCGCCTACCGGGCGGCTGTGGAAGCCGCTCGCGAGCTCGTCGGTCCGATCATCGCCATGACCATTACGCTCGCCGCCGTCTATGCGCCCGTCGGCATCCAGGGTGGACTGACTGGATCGCTGTTCAGGGAGTTCGCGTTCACGCTGGCCGGCGCCGTCATCGTGTCGGGTGTCGTCGCGCTGACGCTATCGCCGATGATGGGCGCCAAACTGCTGCGCGCGGGAGATACCGAGCGCGGATTTGCGGGATGGATCAACCGGCGATTCGACACCATTCGTCAGGCCTACACCCGGACACTGACGGGAACGCTGCGGTATCGGCCGGTCGTGCTCACGCTGTGGATCATCGTCGCCCTTTTGATGGTGCCGTTCTACATGTTCTCGCAGCGCGAGCTCGCGCCGGCGGAAGACCAGGGGGTCGTGTTCGGCATCATTCAGGCTTCGGCCAACTCGACGATCGACCAGACGTCGCTCTTCACCAAGCAGGTGGCCGACGTATATCGAGCGTTCCCCGAGAGCAAGAGCATCTTTCAGCTGACGTATCCAACCGGCGGGTTCGGTGGCATGGTCACCAAGCCGTGGAGCGAACGCACCAAGACGGCGCAGCAACTCCTGATGGAATCGATGGGACCGCTGTCGCAGATCCCCGGCATTCGAGTCATCCCGCTCACCCCTCCAGCGCTGCCCGGCGGCGGGGATTTTCCGGTGGACCTCGTCATTGCGTCCGCGGCGGAGCCCGAGCAATTGAGCGAGATCGCGGGACAGCTCGTGCAGAAGGCATTTGCGAGCGGGTTGTTCATTTTTGCCGACGCTGATCTCAAATTCGATCAGCCGCAGGCTGAAGTCGTGTTCGATCGCGACAAGCTGCGCTCGCAGGGCGTCGAATTGAGCCAGGCGGGTCAAGACCTCTCGACGATGCTCGGCGGCAACTACGTCAACCGCTTCAGCATTCAAGGCCGCAGCTACAAAGTGATTCCTCAGATCAAGCGCGCCGAGAGGCTTGCGCCGGAACAGCTCTCCGAAATCTACGTCACGGGCTCGCGAGACGAGCTCGTGCCGTTGTCCACATTCGCCACCCTCCAAACCACCACCCAGCCGCGGGAGCTGAAGAAATTTCAGCAGCTCAACGCGGTCCGCATCCAGGGTGTCATCCCGCCGCCCGTGCCCCTCGATCAGGCGTTGCGCTTCCTCGAAGACGAAGCGCGCGCCTCCCTTCCACAAGGGTTCACGATCGACTACGCGGGGGAATCGCGGCAGTTGCGGACGGAAGGCGGCAGATTTCTGGGGACGTTCCTGTTGTCGGCCATCCTGATTTACCTCGTCCTTGCGGCTCAGTTCGAAAGCTTCCGCGATCCGTTCATCATCCTGGCGGGTTCGGTGCCGCTGGCCATCTCCGGCGCGCTCCTGTTCTCGTTCCTCGGCTTTACGAGCTTGAACATCTACAGCCAGGTCGGCCTCATTACGCTCGTCGGACTCGTCTCGAAGAACGGAATCCTGATCGTCGAGTTCGCCAATCACCTTCAGGAAACGGGCAGAGACAAGCTTGCCGCCATCATCGAGGCGGCCGGCACCCGGCTTCGCCCGATTCTGATGACGACGGCGGCGACCGTCGTGGGGCATTTTCCGCTCGTACTTGCGACCGGCCCGGGCGCCGGTGCGCGAAACAGCATCGGGATCATGCTGGTCACCGGCATGATCATCGGCTCGTTCTTCACCTTGTTCGTGGTGCCGTCGATTTACATGCTGCTGGCGCGCACGCATCGCGCAGAAGCGCCCGAGCCTGTGTTGTCGCCCATCGCCACGCCAGTTACGGAGCCAGCGATATGAAATGGACTATTGCGATCACGCTTGCGGTTTTGTCTTCGGCGGTTGTGGCGGCGCAGGAAAGCCGACCTGCGTCCGCCAACATCGGTAGTGCTGGGCTTCAGCCCAGACCTGACACCATTCAACTGACGCTGAACGAAGCCGTGCGCCGGGCCATCGACAACAACCCCGATCTGGCCAGCGTCCGCCTGGGCACACAGGTCGAATCGGCTCGAGTGGCCGAGAGCGAAAGCGCCTACACGCCCGTGTTCTCGACGCAGGTCGGGGCGTCGAGCAACGTCACGCCACCTTCGAACTTTCTTCTGGGTGAGCGCGGCGTCGACACCAACGACCTGTTCTCGTCAACAGGCGTGCGTCAGCGCCTGGCGTGGGGCTCAGGCACCTGGAATCTGTCGTGGGACACATCACGAACCACGACGGACAACCCGTTAACCAGTTTCGATCCGAGCCTGCAGTCCGGTTTTCAGTTCGCGTTCTCACAGCCGCTGCTGAAGGATCGGAAGATGGATCTCGCGCGGCAGCAGAACATCGTCTCTCGACGGAATCTCGAGAGCGCCGAGCTGCGCGTGCGCGAGTCGGCCGTGCAAACGACCGCTGCGGTCAAGCAGGCATACTGGACGTTGAAGGCGACGCTGGCAAACGTGACGGTGCAACAGCGCTCGCTGGAGCTTGCGCAAGAGCTGGCCCGCCAGAATAAGGCTCGTGTTGATATTGGTCAGACGCCGCCGATCGATCTGCTTCAGGCCGAAGCAGAAGTGGCACAGCGTCGCGAGAACCTGATCCGTGCCAATACGGCGGCGGGGGACGCCGAAGATCGCCTGCGGCGGCTCATCATGGATCCTGCAGACGTCTCGTTCTGGCGAACGCGCATCAATCCGACGGACGAGCCGATCGTCGGCGGCGTACTACCCGATGTCGACGCCGTCGCGGCTGGCGGATTCGAGGGCCGCTACGACCTCGAGCGCGCACGGAAGGATCTCGCAAATGTGGCGACGAACGTCGATTTCTTCAATAACCAGAAGCTTCCGGACGTGCGGCTGGAGACGTCATTCCGGAGCAACGGACTGGGCGGCACGAGGTTTCTTCGGTCGGGAGGATTCCCGGGCAGCATCACGGGCACCGTCGATCGAGGCTATGGCAGTGTGCTGGGCGACATGTTCGGCAGCAGCTATCCAAGCTGGAGTGTTGGGCTGACGGTCAACTATTCACTCGGCAAAAGCTTCGAAGAAGCCGGGTTGGCGCGTGCCCAGGTCGAGCGGCGCCAGGCGGCGCAGCGCATTGCGAGCCTTCAGTTGCAGATTGGCGAGACGCTGCGCCAGGCCGTAAGGCAGGTGCACAGCACCGCCGAGCGCATCGAGGCGGCGCGTGCCGGCGAAACTGTGGCACGCCTGCGGCTCGACGTCGAGCAGCGGCGTTTCGAGGTGGGGCTGTCGACGAGCTTCCTCGTCACGCAGGCCCAGCGCGATCTCCTGCAGACCCAGGTGAATCTGCTGCAGGCGACGCTTGACCATCAGTCGGCGCTCGTCAGTTTCGAGACGTTGCAACAGGCGCCACCGCTGGGCCAGGCCGAGAGCGATGCGAGGGGTTCGGTTGTCGTTCCGCTTCCGACATCCGCCCCGCAAGGACTCTTCAGGACCGGCTCGGGCTCCGGGTTCTGACAGCTCAGGAGAAACAGCTTCCCCATGTCTCACCGCAAAGACGCGAAGACGCCAAGAATTCTTCGAAGAGATTTCTTAGCGCTTTTGCGTCTTGGCGTTGAAACAGAGAAAAAGCGTGGCCGTGGGTTCTAAACAGGAGTTCAGGAGATCAGGAGTTTCTTAGAAAAGAAATTCTCCTGACCTTCTGAACTCTTGTTTTGTATTTGTGTACTGCGCACAGCTGAAAGCCCGCAGGCTGGCGGATTAGAGCGATCCATTGGTCCGGACGCGCGCGCTGTCTCGACCA
Source organism: Vicinamibacterales bacterium (assembly GCA_963761975.1). Taxonomy (GTDB): domain Bacteria; phylum Acidobacteriota; class Vicinamibacteria; order Vicinamibacterales; family JAMQPK01; genus JAMQPK01. The sequence goes on along the minus strand of CAVXIR010000004.1, from coordinate 678,154 downwards.
TTTCGTTGAACGCGCTTCGACCTGCTCGTTTGGCTGTCTCCACATCCTCAAATTCGCGGACGATCTCGAGGGCGTTCTGATCCGCGTACTCGGTGAGCAGCTTTCTCAGCTCAGAAGAGGAACCTCAGACTGAGCTGGATATCGCGCCGATCGTCGGTCTTCCTCGTGATGCGACCGAAGCTCCCACTAGTCGGATCCGCATACCCCAGGTTGCCGGAGAGTTGAGCCGTCTGCGCACCGGTCGTCCCCCCAGTGCCTCCTAGGTTGGCATAATTCGGGAAGTTGAACACTTCGGCCCGGAACTGCAGCTTTCGCGTGCCGCCGATGCTGAAGTTCTTGAACAGCGCAATGTCCCACTGCTGCTGGCCGGGGTTGTAGATCAGGTTCCGCGGCGCATTGCCAAACGTTCCCGCCGCGGGGGCGGCGAAGGCTGCCGGATTGAACCAGTAGTTCGAGTCATTGCCGTTCGAGAATTTCTTGTTGGCATTCGCTTTCAGATCCCCGACGAGGTTGTACGGTTGTCCGAAGCCGCCGTCGGCAACGCGCGCAATGTCATCGGTGGTGAGCACGGAGAACGGCGTGCCCGACCGCATGAACGTGGCCCCGGAAATCTGCCATCCGCCGAGCAGATTCTTCATCATCGTCTCTTGTCCGCGCCAGAACGGCAGATCGTAGATGTAATGGAAGCCAAACACGTGTCGGCGATCGAAGTTCGACGGTCCCCAGAACCCGCTGTCGTCGTATGAGTTCCAGATGACATTCCGCTTGTCGCTGCCGTTGTCCGTGGATTTGCCCAGTGTGTAGGCAGCACCGACCTTTAAACCGTTGCTATAGCGGCGGTCGGCGCTGATCTGCAGGCTGTGGTATCTGGAGCTGGCGACATTCTCTGACAAACGAATGGCGCCGTATCCTTTATAAGGCCTCAGCGCGGCGGGGTTGACGGCCGGGTTTACCAGGAGCGTGCCGGGAAGCAGTTGGTTGATGTTGCGCTCGCGCGGAAGGTAAAGGCCGCGGCGTCCCACATAGCTCACCTCCACGACGAAACCGTATGGCACTTCGCGCTGTACGCCTGTCGACCACATATGGGACGTCGGATGTTTGAATACTACATCCTGCGCCTGCATGCCGAACGGCAGATCGCTTGCTGCACCGGCGCCCCCGGGATTGTCCGCAATGCCATTCGCGACCGTGACCATCGGCTGAAATGGCGGGTTGCCGCCGAGGATCGTGGAGTCATTCAGCGTCACCCGGTTGTGGAAGACGCCGCTACTCGCACGCACGACCGTCTTGTCGTTAACCGAGTACGCAATCCCGAGGCGCGGCTCGATGACGTTGTAATGCATGTCCGAGAACCCGCGCGGCTCACCGCGGAAGAGCGCTCGGACCTTCGGATCCTGCGCGACGACCAGCTCGTTGCCCTCGCCCTCGAACCCGTCGCCAGGCAAGACGATTCCGTTATACCGATCGCCGCCGGTGATGCGGCCGCTCGCCGGATCGATCACTGCCGCGCGCGCGGGATCGTAGAAGCTGGGATCGAAGTTCGCGATATTGTTCGTGGTCGAATACCACGGCGGCCAGAACGCCCAGCGGATTCCACCCTCGACCGTCAGCCTGCTCGTCGGTTTCCAGGAATCCTGCAGGAAGATATCGGTCGCGAGCGCTCGCCAGTTGGTCTTCGCGCGCTGACCGATCTCGGCATAATTGGTGAAGAGTCCAAGTGCCGCGTTCGCGATTGCCAGCCCGGTCGTTCCACCCGATCGATTGTCCCGGAACTCGAACCGGCCGTTCTGATTGTTCGTGCCGCCCGGAATCGCGAGGACGTTTATCTGATCGAAATCGTCTTCGCCGGAGTACTCGAGAACCATGCCTGCCTTGAACGTGTGGCGTCCTCTAACGATTGTCGTCGTATTCGACCAGGCGTGAATCGGGCCGCGCGAAAACGCTGGGTACGGTCCCCCGTCGATCTCCTGGAACCCTGTGATCGAGATCGTTGGCAGCTTGTCCTCGATTTCCTTGGCCGAAGAGAAGATGTACGGGTAGTTGATTCCGGTCCGGCTGCGCTGATGGAGCCCGGTCTCCGTGAACACGTTGATAAACACTTCATCCAGGGAGTACGAGTAGCTCGCCTCGTTCACGAGGTTGTTGCCCCATGTGCTCGTCCAGTTGAAGACCTGTGTAGTGTTCGGCCGGTCCCAGTCCGTTCGTGCGAACGGAAGACCCCCGCGGAATGCGTCCACAGCCGTCCAGTTGAACCACGAGCCTCGATACGTGAGCTGATGGTTCCCGTTCAGGCGATAGTCAAGGCGGATCGTGTCCTTCCGCTGGTTCCGCGGGTTCTCGCTCTCCTGAATCAGATTGTTGGTGCCCTGGCGAAACCCTGGAGTCGGGAGCGGGTATGTATTCAGAAATGCAGTCCCGTTCCGGGATAGTCTCTGTTGCGGAATCACGTTGTTCGGGAACGGCTGACCTGTGAGTGGGTCGGTGATGACCCGCGCGCCTGTAAAGAATCCGTTGTTGGGATTCAGCAGCTCGCTGAAATCGCCGCGCCGCATCGCTTCGGTAGGCACCGTGATCGTGTTTGTGTCGAGCTGGAAGAAATCGACCCATTCCTGCGCGGCGAAGAAGAAAAGCCGGTTCCTGAACTGCTCGCCCGGCACCGGTCCGCCGAAGGCGTAAGCCCACTGCTTGTAATCGAACGGCGCAGGTCCGCTGCTCTCCGCAGGGTTCGTACTGCGGTTGCGCGACCATGTATTGCTCTGGAGCGACTCATCGCGGATATAGATCGATCCGCTCCCGGTGTACCTGCTACTGCCGCTTTTGGTCACGAACCGGATTTGCCCACCGCTGGCGCGACCGTATTCAGGCATATAGTTCGCGGTGAGTACTTGCACTTCCTGAACGGCGTCAACGTTCTGGATCCCGATGATGGTGCCAGTCGAACGCGTCCGTACAGCGATCGCACCGTCGATCGAGATGGTGTTCTCCTCGGGCCTGCTGCCGTTGATGTTGAACCCGCCATTTCCGAGGTCGTCGAAGCCGCGGCTGTTGAAAGCGCCGCCGACGACACCGGCTTTCAGGCTGACAACGCCAATCGGATTTCGCCCTGCGAACGACAGAAGCTCGATGTCTTTCGCCTCGACCGTCTTCCGGACCGTGACATCTGTCTGGAGCCGCGTGGCCTCAGCCGTCACCGTCACCGATTCCGCGATCGCGCCCGCCTCGAGCGTGGCGTTGGCCGTAAGACTCGCTGCGGCATCGAGCGTCAGACCTGTCTGCACCGCTTTCTTGAACCCCTGGAGCTCTACTGTCACGTCGTAGGTGCCCGGCGTAAGCGTGGGGAAGACGTAGTAGCCGGCTGGGTCAGTAACGGTGGTGCGCAGGGTTCCCGTCTGCACGTGCAGCACGGTCACCGTGGCGCCCGGAACGACGGCACTGGTCTGATCGGTGACGAACCCTGAAATCTGACTGCGATCGAACTGACCGAAGGATGGGACGGCGACCAGGAGAATGAACGCCAGTGCGAGGAGGGAGATACGCTGCATGTTCGACCTCCTGTGATATCCGCGCTCGACGTGTAGAAGTAGTGACCGCCATCCTAATGCGGTTTCGCGTCCCAGTTCAAGCCCACGCGGTTTCAAACATTCAGTCGCGCTGCGGCGGTCTCGATATCGAGTCCCGTCACCTGCACACGCTTCGGCCGTGAGGTTTCGCCCGACACGATCGATACCGAACGTTTCGTCACCTGAAGTTTTGCGGCCAGCACGTCGATCAGCTCGGCACTCGCGGCGCCATCGACAGGCGGCGCGTTCAATCGCACGAGCAGTGCGTCGCCGCGCGTGCCGGCTATTTCCGATTTCGCGCGCGTGGCACGACACGCACATTGATGAGTGGAGCGCTGGCTAACAGCCGCTGCAGCCGACGAGCGGCGCAGCCGGACTGGTGATTCGAAGCGGGAGAATGCCGCTCTGCAGGCGAGTTCGTTGAAAGTTCAATTGACAAGCGACAATCTCCGATTTGACTAGGTGAACCTCAACACCGAGGTCAGCGATGGTCACCCAATCCTTGATGTTGCGATACAGACGGTCGGTCTTCTCGAAGAGGATGATCGGCGCAGACGGTCTCGAGATATTGGTCCTGCAATCGTATTCACAATATTACGTGCTCATAGACGTGGGCACGTCAACCGCAGACACGGGAGGCTGTATGTGCGATAGAGCAAGGGGCTTCACTCGCAGCGTCGTGGTGCTCGCGGTCTCGGCAGTTGTCACGCTCATGGCGACGTCCGTTGCCGCGCAATCGACAACGGGCGGATCCTGGGCCACATCACCGACCCACAGGGCCTTGCGCTCCCCGGCGCCACAGTGACGGCCACGAATACCGAAACCGGTCAGACGCGCATCGTCGTGACCGATAGCGAAGGAACTTATTTCATTGGCGCGCTGCAGGTCGGAATGTACCGCATCGATGTCAGGTTAAGCGGCTTTCGCTCGTCCAGCAGGAAGCGTTCTCGCTGTCGGCGGCGCAGAACGCGCGCGTGGACGCGCAGCTGGCGGTCGGCGGTGTGACCGAACAGGTTGACGTCGTGGCCACCAAGCCGCGCGTCGACACGCGCTCTTCTGCCGTCGTGACTACCGTCGACCTGCAGCGGATGCAGGAACTGCCGATGCTCGACCGCAGCGTGCTCTCGATGGCCGTGCTCTCGCCCTGGATCACCGAAGTGACAGTGCCCGATGCGGTCACCAATCAACGGACCGCTGCGGGCGAGGTGGTCAGCGCGGCGATGGGCGGCCGCACGAATCAGAATGACATCCAGTTGGACGGCGCGACGCTGACAACCACGCTCTACAACCGCCCGTCGAATCTGCCATCGCCGGACTCGATTCAGGAGTTTCAAGTGCTGACCAACAGCTGCAAGAGGCACTCTTCCCGTGGGGTGACGTTATGCCGGAGTGGATTCCGAACGGCGGCCACGGTCCGCTACAAGCACCTCGGCCGGTGACACTGGGCGAACCGACCGACTTCGACCTTCTTGGGATTTCGACAAACGTGCACGAGTGGTACTCCGACCGGTGCGACGCGCGCGCCTCAAACCGGCGAAGTAGATGTGAAGGATGCTAGACACTTTCTAAGGAAGACATCGTAACGGTTGAAGCAAGTTTGTCACGCGGCAAGAGCGGCCTCCTCGTGGATTTTGCGGATCTGGACGTCAAGGGCAACCCAGTTGAGACTTTCATTACCTTTGGTCAGCTTAGATCGCACTGGACCAATACCAGCAGAAGAGTCGCCGGAGAACGTTATCTCCATTTCCAAGTGAACCGGAACAGGTTCTAAAAGGAGTTCAGAAGATCAGGAGTTTCTTGTGAAAAGAATTCTCCTGACCTCCTGATCTCTTGTTTCGTATTTGTATTGCTATCGTGCAGCCGGGCGTTCTATACCGAGCTTGACCATTTTCGATTGCAGCGTCGTGCGCTTCATGCCGAGCTTGGCGGCAGCGCCTGAAGGACCGCCGACGAGCCAGTTGGCCCGCTGCAGAGCCTGACGGATGTGTTCGCGTTCAGCCTCTTCGAGCGTCGAGACGCTTTTGACGTCGTGTTCATGTGGGGTCCGCTGCTGCCTCAATTCGGTAAGCGGTACAGCCAGACTCGAACCGCGTGTCAGGATAACGGCTCGCTCGATGAAGTTCTCGAGCTCGCGGATGTTCCCGGGCCAGTGGTAGCGCGACAGCGCATTCATCGTTTCGGTGGGAATCGAGTCGATGCGCTTGTTCATCCGCCGTGCGAACTTGTTCGTGAAGTATTGGACGAGCGCCGGAATATCTTCGCGGCGGCCCCGGAGCGGTGGATTCACGATCGGAAACACGTTGAGGCGGTAGTAGAGATCGCTCCTGAACTCTCTGTCGGTGACCATCGCGGCCAAATCGCGATTGGTGGCGGCGACAAGCCGAATGTCGACACGAATCGTTCTGGTCGAGCCCAGGCGCTCGAATTCCTGTTCTTGCAGGACGCGCAGGAATTTCGACTGCAGCTCGAGCGGAATGTCGCCGACCTCGTCGAGAAACAGAGTGCCGCCGTTTGCGAGCTCGAAACGGCCGAGCTTCTGCGCGATGGCGCCGGTAAAGGCACCTTTCTCGTGGCCGAACAGCTCGCTTTCGAGAAGCCCCGTTGGAATGGCCGCGCAGTTCAGCTTGACGAATGTGCGCGATCGCCGGCCGCTCAGATTATGGATGGCGCGTGCGATGAGCTCTTTGCCGGTGCCGGTCTCACCTTGAATCAGGACGGTCGAGTCGGTCGGCGCGACGATTTCCACTTGTTTGAGAACGTGCGTCAGCGGTGCGCTGGTTCCAATGATCTCTTCGAAGTTGTGCTCGGTCTTGAGCTCGCCTTCGAGATAGAGCTTCTCCTCGTTCAGCTTCTCTTTGAGCTCCGCAATCTCGCGATAGGCAAGGCCGTTTTCGACTGCAATGGCGATTTGCTGCGCCACCTGTGCGAGCAGTTCAAGCTCGTCCGGATCGAACGGAGTGTCGGTGAGCCGCCCAATGTTCAACGTGCCGAGAATCCGATCGTGCGACTGAAGCGGAATGCTGCAGAACCACTTCACGCCTTCAGCGAGCAGGTATTGCGCAACTTTCGACTTGGAGAGGCTCTTGAGGCCGTGTTCGTTGAACACCACGGGGGCGCGCGCCGATATGGCAATGCATCCTGGCGACACGACATCGTGGTCGGCTTGCCCCTCTTCGACGAAGCTCTCGTTCTTGCTGACCTTGAGCACGTGGCACCGGTAATGACCACTCTCCGGCTCGAACAGCAGCAGGCTGCAGCCGTCGTGCTGGATGACACGCTGAAGCGACGTGCTGACGGATGTAAACACGGCATCCATGTCGAGGTTCGACACGACGGCATTATTCACTTCGAGCAGGAGACGGAAGCGATCGCGCTCGTGCGCGAGGGCGACATGTGCGGTGCGCGCGCTTTCTTCGTGCAGGACGTTGTCGACCGCGACGGCCACCTGCTTGGCGACTTCCTGCATAAAGCTGATGTCGCCGGATTGATACTCGCGCTTTTGCAAGCTGCCGAACCCCATCGCGCCAAGACGGCCGAGCGCGGTTGTCAACGGGACGACACAGAACGATTGCACTCCGTTTTCACGCAGCCGGGTGATCAAAGCAGACCACCGGCGCTCTCGGGCGACGTCGTTGACGATCAGCGGTTCCTGCGATTGCCAGACATGCCCGCCCGGCGAGTCCTCGACGGGGAACTCCATTCCCGGCTTGAAATCGGTTTGATCGGGTACCACCAGTAGGTGGAGACGCATGACGTCGCGCGAGGCGTCATGTAAGACAAGGTTGATGTAGTCGAACGGGACGAACTGCGGAAGCCGCTGCGCAAGGTCGCGAAAGAGTTCGTTCAAGTCAGGGTGTGACGCGATCGATTCTGCCACTTCTGCGAGAAGTCGAAACCGGTCGCGTTCGTCTGACGGCAGGGCGTCGTGCAGGGCCTCCTGCATGTCCAGGAGCGCATCCTCAGGAGATCTCATATGCCTTAAACTTCTTTGACGCGGAATCCCCAACCGACGTTCCAAAGAAATTTGACCGGAAGGCAGGGACTGGTTCAGGGGATACCGGGGCGGCTAACGGAGCACTTCCTCGAAGAAGCTGAGTGCCCTGGGATCTTTCGACTGACCCAGCCAGAACATGGACTGCTTTCGTACGACGGGGTGTGTGTGCGAGCGAGCCAGTTTGATCAGGAGCGGGATGCCCTCGTCTTTTGGCAGCTGGCTGAGCGCAAAAACGGCCTGCTTTTTCACCTCGACATCCGGGTCGTTGTCGATCGCCTGGGTGATGATACCGGCCGCTTGTGATCCGGCGCGCCGCGCAATCCAGAAGAGGGCTCGCTGTCGCAGCCGGGGCGCGCCGTTTTTTGCCAGGTCGAGAATTGCGGCGGATGCCGCCGGGTCTCGGTGAAGCGCGAGCGCGGACAACGCTCCCTCCGATCGATCGCGGACATCGATGTCGTTCACCAAGGCCTTGAGAAAATCGACACTCTGCGCGCCGTTGACATCACCCAGCCAGTACAACTGCAGGCCACCCGCATCGATCTGGCAGTCGCCTGAGAGCGAGCGCACTCTTTGAACCTGGCCGGCCTGCACGCGAATCAGCACCATGATTGTGGGCGCCGCCTCGAGCCGAATTGGACCACGCAGCTCGGTGTTGGTGGCGGGATCTCTACGCTGCTGTTCCAATCGGCAGCGCTCGCTCCAGCCGTCATTGCGCCCAGCCGTCTCGCTGTCGATGACGGGGACGGCGTAGCCGATCCACCCCGCCGCTTCGGTGTGATCTTTCGTGATAGCCGTAATCGCGCGCTGCACGTCTGGCTGTGCCGCTCGCGCCACGACCCGCGCGTTGACGACGTTTGGCTGCTGCGCCACGGCAGGAACCGCTGCGAGCGTTAAACACAGAGCGGACGCTGTCGTCTTCATGGCTGGCCCAGTATTTCCATGAAGTAATCGGTGGCTTCGGTCGACTTCATCTGCGCGAGCCGCTGAAGAATCCGCTTCTTCATGTCGAGATCCGTTTCCTTTCGCGAGAGCTCAATCAGCAACTTCGCGTTCCGCTGGTTGGCAAAGGCGTCGATGACGGCGCGGCGAACGGCTTCGTCCTTTTCCGAAGCGTACAACGCCAGAAGCGCTGCCGTGCCCTGCGACGACCCCATCTGGCCGAGGTTCTGGACGATCGAGCGGCGAAGCTCCGGTTCTGTTTCTGTCTTGAGGAGCTGCACGAGCGCGTCGGGGTTGTGCCTGGCGAACATGGCCTGAATAATCCGTCTCCGTACTTCGATCGTCTTTTCAGTGGAATAGAGCTGCGCCAATTGTTCCTGCGCGCCCATGGCGCCCAGCTGCTGCACAGCTTCGGCTCGCAGCTCCGGCATTGGTTCCGTTCTCGCGACGTCGAGCAGCTGATCGCGATCGCCCGTGGCCATGAACGAGCGAAGGATGTTGCGCTTGACGGCGAGGCTGTTGGAGGTCTTGAAAATCTCGAGCAATACCTTCCTGCTCTCGGCGCCGCCAAATGCGCCGAGATGCTGCACGGCTCTTGCCTGGAGGTCCGGATTCCCTCCTCGGGCGATCCTGATGACGATCTGCCGCGCTTCGGGCGACCCGTTCTGAGCCAGCACGAAGAGGGCGCGCTCTTTGAGGCGGGGCGAGCCGGTGCCGTTCACGATCTTCTCGAGCATCGGAATCGCGCGCTTCTCGTCCGCCTGGGCGAGGCTGTTGAGTGCCATCAACCGCAGCTCGTCGTCCGGAACGTTTTCGGGCCGCACTGGTTGGCCGGCCGTCTGACGGATCTCAACTTCAAGCGCGCGCGCTTCGTTCACCCACCGGCTCTCGGGAGCTTCCTTGCGCAGCCGCGCCAGCCACTCGAGCGCGGTGGCTCCATTGCCCTGCTTGTGTTGCGCCCAGGCAACCCAGTACATCGCGCCGTCGGCGCGCGTGCCCGCCTGGTTGACGACGCGAGTGAAGTACTCCACCGCTTCGTCCCAGCGTCCGTTGTCGAGCGCGCGCGTGCCGTTCTGATAATTGCGATCCTCATCGCCGTCGCCGCGGGTTGGTATCGCTTTCACGCCCGGTTTAGGGACGGGCACTGGTTTCGGCCCTTGCGCGAGCATGAATAACGGCAGGTCCGCTTTCGACATCGGCACTTCCGGCATAGGAGGAAGATCGACCATCGGCGGAATTGGCGGCACGGCCGGCATTGGCGGTGTGGGCGGCATCGCCGGCACCGGCTGCGCAAGCGCTGAACCGGACAGCACGACGAACGCGAATATGACAATCACAACGAAGCGTGCGTACCTCACCATGGCTCTCCCTATGAAACAGGTTGTTTGCGGATTTCCGATCCAATAACTTTCACTTTGAACAAGATGCCCTGCGATTCGATGCGCTGCTGAATGTTGGCAAGCTGCTGCATTGAAACCGTCGATGGGCCACGTGCCACCTCGACGAGCACGCGCTCGAGGTCGTCCAGTAAACCCGCGACGTTCGACTGTCCCATCTGTAGCGCCGTCTGACGATACAGACGGTTAGACGCCACCAGGTCGTCCGCGAGTTGCCGCTCGGCGGAAATATCGAGCTCGTCGCGCGTCTCCGCGTGCGCGAGCTCGACCAGCACCATCTGCGACCGTTCGAGATGATCGCCGACGGCAATCAGCAGGACACGCTCGCGCACGATCGAGTCGCTGCTCGCGGGCTGTCCTGAAGGGGCTGCCGCCGCCCGCTGCGGCGCAGTCTGCTCGCGCCGATTCACGAGTCGTCCAGCGAGAAATGCCAGGACGACGAGCGCGGCGGTCGCCGCCGCCCAGGCAAATCGCCAATGATGTGCGCGACGCCGATCGACCATGGCGACGTGCTGCACGTGCTGGCCCTCGTTGAGGCGCGCCTGAATCTGAGTCCAGACATGAGGAGGAGGAGTCATGGGCCCAAGCGCCGATGCCTCCCGCACGATGTTCTGGAGCTCGGCAACGACCAATGCGCACTCGCGGCAGGTTTCGAGATGCGTTGCCACGCGCACCTGCTCGGCCGGGCCCAGGTCTCGCTCGACGTAGTCGTTCAGTGTTTCGTCAGTCGGATGGGCCATTTTCGTTAGCGCAGCATGGCGCGCAATTTCATCCGCGCCTTGAACACTTGCGTTTTGGACGTGTTTTCGCTGACGCCCAGCAACTCACCAATCTGCTTGTGTTCGAGTCCCTCGACGTCGTGCAGCACGAAGGCCGTCCTGTAGCCCTGGGGCAGACGCGCGACTGCCCGTTCGATATCGATCCGGACGACAGGCGTTTCGCGCGTAGCGGGCACGTGGGTCCCTTCGTCGTCGAGCGGGCGCGACGCGGCGGCCATCCGGCCCTGCCGGCTTCGGAGAAAATCCAGGCACTGCCGGATAGCCAGCCGATACAGCCACGTGCCAAGCGCTGCGTCTCCTCGATAGCTGTCGAGCTTTCGATGGACCTGGAGGAAGATTTCTTGCAGAAGGTCCTCGCTCTCCTGCGGAGATCCCGTCATCCTGCGGGCGAGGGCATAGAGACGCGGTGAGTGCTCCCGGTAGAGCGCTTCAAAGGCATCGCTATTGCCCGCGCGGCAGCGCGCAACCAGTTCGGCATCCGGTCTGCTCACCCTTACCGCTTAGACGGGGCGTTTGGCATTCACGTTGTCTGGAATCTTGGCAGGCCGCTCACCGTTCTCGAGCTGAAGGGCGGCCAGATTGCTGCGTGGAACGCGTTCCTCGATACCGAACGGTTGTTCCCACGGTTCAATCTGGCGCCCTGGCCTCAGTAAAACGTTACGGAATGCGGAAGCACGTTTCGATCGCAGTGTTGTTGCCCGTCGTCGTCTGCGCGATGATCTCGAATTTGAACTCCTGGGCCCCTGCGGTGGCGGCTGGTGGGATGTCGAACTGGGCAATCGACGGAGCCAGATCGGCCGAGAGCTTGACGGTGCCTCCCTCCACGAAGACCTCATAGCGGGCGATTCTCACCGCACCACGCTTTCCAATCCTCGGGTGCGATTCCGTGACGAGATCCCAGGTCGCCGTAACTGGCGGAACGACGGTCGGCAGAGGATCGTCGCACGTGTTTGCAGCCCGCACGCCGTTGAACCGGAGGTTGCCGGGCGGCGCAGCCATGATGTGCGAGAGGTTCGCGTAGCTTTTGATCCGCTCACCTTTCACGCCATGCGCCACGATCGCATATCGTCCCTCGGGAAATCGACGGAAGAACCGGCTCGGCGGGAGCTCATCGAACGGCGGCTCGGCGCTCTCGAAGTCTACCTGCGACATTCCCTGCGCGGTCAGTTCCGGGCGTGTGGTGAACTCCATCAGGAGCCCGGTCGGTCCGATGATTTTCATCAGCGTCCAGGGCGTTGTGGAGTTCGTCGAAGCGTGGATGCCGAGATCCCCGTCGGTATCGTTGAGCTCGAGGAACACGTCTGCCGCCGTAAACGAGACCTGAGCATCCAGGCTGTCCACGGCGTCCAAGGTGTCGGGCGTGTCCTGGGGCTCCTGCGCAATCGATGAAGCGGTGGCTAGAAATATTGCGACTGTGACAAGGACGATCGGCTTCCGGCTCAGATAACGTGTCATCTTGCACCTCCAGATACGGTCGTATGAAAGGGCTCAAATGATGCAATAAGCAGTTTAGGCCGGGGCATGACGCGCACCGATAAATTCTCTCGTGTATAGGAGTCTAGTCCTATGAATGGCGCGACGTGGAACGAGAACGTCATCTCAATCAGCGCAGGAACTTGGAACCAGAACCCCTGGAACCAGAACCCGTGGAACCGGAACCTTAGGAACCCCAGGAACCGGCTAGACTGACCCCTTGCCGTCCTTTCCCATCGCGCCGCCGATCGAACCCATGCTGGCAAAGCTCGCCGACGAGCTTCCGACTGGCGATGGATTGCTCTACGAGCCGAAATGGGACGGATTTCGCGCCGTGGTGTTTCGCGGCTCGTCCGACCTGTTCATTCAAAGCCGTGACTCGCGTCCACTCGATCGCTACTTTCCGGACCTGCACGACCCCCTTCTGACAGCGCTGCCCGACGGCTGCATCGTTGATGGCGAGATTGTGATTGCGACACCTCACGGTCTCGATTTCGATCTGCTCCAGCTGCGCCTGCATCCTGCGGCTTCGCGTGTCGCCAAGCTGGCGAAAGAGACACCGGCGTCGTTCGTGGCGTTCGACCTGATTGCCGCCGACGGTCGCGACCTGCGTGGCGCGCCTCAACTCGAGCGCCGTGCGCTTCTTGAGCGGTTGCTCGTCGACGTCCAGCCGCCGGTCTACCTCACGCCGATGACCGACGATCGCGCGGTCGCCTCCGACTGGCTCTCGCGCTTCGAAGGGGCCGGTCTCGATGGCGTCATCGTCAAGCGGGGGAATGGCACGTACGAGCCCGGCAAACGCGCGATGATCAAGGTCAAGCACGTACGGACGGCCGATTGCGTTGTCGCGGGCTTTCGGTGGCACAAAGACGGAAACGAGAAGCGGATCGGCTCGCTGCTACTCGGTCTGTACGACGACAGAGGTGTGCTCCAGCATGTCGGCGTCACTTCGTCTTTTACCATGGCGATGCGCGAGCAGCTCGTTCGCGATCTCGAGCCGCTCAGAAACCGCGCGCTTGACGACCACCCCTGGCGTGAGTGGGCGAGGGCCGGAGCCGAGCTGAATCGCATGCCAGGGGGCCAGAGCCGCTGGAGCGCAGGAAAAGATCTGTCCTGGGAGCCGTTGCGGATCGAGCGCGTGTGCGAGGTGAAATACGACCACATGCAGGGAGATCGCTTTCGGCACGCGGCAGTCTTTCTACGTTGGCGGCCAGACAAGATGCCGGCCGACTGCCGCTACGATCAGCTCGAAATTACGACACCTTACGAGCTCGAGAAGGTTTTCGGCGCCGGCCGCCCGGGCCGGTGACGTTGGGCTCGCCGGTGCCCCAGTCGTTCAACTCTTCATCTGGATCGAGTGGGTCCTGAGGCGGTCGCAGATGTTCCGGCACGTGCTCGAGATTCAGGCGGATTCTCGTCCACGTCCTGAATCGCCCGCGCATGCGATCGACGAGCACGTCGGCGGGCTGAAGGTGCGCGGCCGCATCGGGATATCGCGTCTTCCAGCGCTCCAGGCCTGCGAGCGCGTCTTCCTCGTGCCTCGCGCGACCGATTTCCACGAGAGGACGGGTTGGTTGACGGCGTTTCGATGGCTGGACCCGAGCGGGCTCGCCGGGCTGTTTGCGATAGTGTGGCGGCCATGGAGCATCGCCCAAGCCATCGCGTTCCTGCTTTGCCGATAGTTCGAGAAGCGCATCGAGCGAGCATGGATGCTCGTCGATGGCGGCATGCACATCGCCGATGTGCGCGAACCGGGGCGGCATCGATCGCAATGTGAAATCGCCGGGCTCAGCCGATTCGACCTCGGTCCACGTGAGCGGTGCCGACACACGCGCGTCATCGGTCGGGCGAACGGAGTACGCTGCGGCCACCGTTCTATCCTTGGCGTTCTGGTTGTAGTCGAGGAATACGCCGTGGCGCTCTTCCTTCCACCATTTGCTGGTTGCCAGCGCCGGCGCTCGCCGCTCGACCTCGCGCGCCAGCGCGAGCGCGGCTCGTCGCACCTTGTCGAACGTCCAGCGCCGCTCGATGCGCACGTTGACATGAATACCTCGCGAGCCAGACGTCTTGGGCCAGCCGACGAGACCGAGATCGCTGAGCGCCCCGTGCAGCACCTGAGCGACCTGCCGAATCTGATCCCACGACACTCCGCGCACGGGATCGAGATCGACCCGCAGCTCGTCAGGGTGATCGAGGTCGTCGGCGCGCACCGGATGCGGGTGCAACTCGAGGCACGCAAGATTTGCCATCCAGACGAGGGCTGCCGCATCGCGGGGCACGACCTCTTCTGCGATGCGGCCGGAAGGGAAGCGCAGGGTGACACCTTCAATCCAGTCGGGACGCGATTGCGGAGCCCGCTTCTGATAGAAGAATTCGCCGCCGATACCGTTCGGATAGCGAACGAGCACATTCGGCCGTCCTCCGGCCGCGCGGAGCGCACCGTCTGCCACCGCGAGATAGTAGTGGACGAGATCGAGCTTCGTGTGACCCGCTTGCGGGAACAACACTTTCTGCGGATTCGAGATCGAAACCTCTCGGCCGGCGACCGTCATGATCTGCCGGTCATCACTGGTCGGCATCAGGCAACTCTAACATCCAATCCTACCCATTCGGGTCGTGCAAACGACTGATCGTCCTGCGATGATCGGGCATGCTTACTGAACTGTCTAACGACATTGCCGATGCCGTTGCGGCGGCGTCACCATCGGTTGTCCAGGTTCTCGGCCATCGTCGCCCGGTCAGCGGGCTCGTCTACAAGAAGGATGTCGCGCTGACGATGATGAGCGGCATCGGCCGCGAAGACGGATTGCAGGTTTGCCGGGCGGACGGCCATGCCGTGGGTGCCGAGCTCCTCGGATGGGATCCGGCCACCGGCCTTGCCGTGCTGCGCGCAACCGGTCTCGATGCGACGCCGATCGCTGTGTCTGCGGCAACCGTGCGCGTTGGCCATATCGCCATCGCCCTCGGTCGGTCCTGGAGCAACGTCATCACGGCCAGCGCTGGCATCATCGCGGTCATCGGCGGGCCGCTGCAAACAGGTCGGCGGCAGATGATCGATCAGGTCTTTCGAACGACGGCGCCGATGCACGATGGCTTTGCAGGAGGCGCGTTCCTCGATGCCGGCGGGGGTTTGATCGGCATCGCCACAACCCGCTCGATTCGAGGGCTCGGTGTCGTCATTCCAACGTCGATTGCCTGGAAAGCGGCAGCGAGCGTCATGGAGCATGGACGCTCAAAACGCGGTTATCTTGGTGTGGCCGGACAGTCGGTGGAGCTGCCGGAACACCAGCGAGGCGGCACCGGACGCGAGCGAGGGATGTTGACGATGGCGGTCACTCCTGACGGCCCGGCCGCGAGGGGAGGCGTGCTGGTCGGCGACGTGTTGATGGCCTTCGACGGCACACCTCTCGAGTCGCCGGACGATCTGCTCGATTTGTTGATGACGACCGGCGCCGGCCGTCCGGCTCGACTGCAGGTGTTGCGAGGTGGCGCACTGACAGATTTGAATATCACGGTCGGCGAACGGCCAGCGTGATGAATGCGAATCATTCTTGTCGGAAGGCCCGGCAATCGTGCGAGGCTGCGGCCCGATCTCGACAAAGCAGGCATCGAAATCGCCGCTGAGTTCGACACGCTGACAATGGCGCAGGCGTCGACGATCATCGCAGACGCGATGGTGCTGGCTGGTCCCGCCGACGCTCCATCCGATGACGATGACGATTGGATTGCACAGCCGCTGACACGGCGCGAGATTGAGGTCCTGCAGCTGCTGGGTGAAGGACTTCCGAATAAATCCATCGCCGAACGGCTCGGCATCAGCGATCAAACCGTCAAATTTCACGTGGCGTCGCTTTCCGCGAAGCTGGGTGCATCCAACCGGACTGACGCCGTGCGGCTCGGATTGCGACGCGGCCTGATTAGCCTCTAAATAGCCGGTAGCCGGTAGCCGGTAGCCGGTAGCCGGTAGCCGGTAGCCGGTAGCTACGAGCTACGAGCTACGAGCCGCGCGTCAAGGCACCCCACGCTGCCGCGGCGGTCGTGATGACGAGAAGCTGAAGCTGACGGCGCCCCATCCTCAGAACTCCAATCTGACCGAGAATTGCATCGATCGCGGGTCGCCGGCAAGACTCGTTATCGTCGCGCGATTCGCCGCCGTGACGTCCGCGTTCGGATTGCCGAAGTTTGTGCGGTTCGTGAGATTGAAGACGTCGTACCTCAGCGTCGCGGCGAGTGATCTCATCACAATGCGCCGCTGGAGACTGAAGTCGACAGTCATCCAGCCTGGGCCGCGCAAAATGTTGCGTCCTGCGTTGCCGAACGTGCCGGCCGGAACAACCTGAAAGTCTGAAACGTTGAACCACACATCCGGCGTTCTTGGCCCTTCCGTATCGGCTACACGGTTTGGCACCCAGCCGGCGCCCTCGAGACTGCCCTGCGTGACAGTGAATGCACGGCCTGTATGGGCTGTCAGAATGCTTGCCACGAGCCAGTTGCGCGCGATTGGGTGCTGGCCGAGCGGCAGGTCGGCGATGAAACTGCCGACGAAGCGATGCCTGATGTCGTTATCGCCAGGTCCTTCCCATGCCTGCAGGTCGTTGGTGTTCTGCGGGCGCGGAGAGGCAGCGGACAGATGCTCGGCCGTGTTGTCGCGCTGATCGCCGATCGTGTAGGAGATTCGATAGCTGTGCCCCTGGCTGAATCGCTTTTCGAGCGAGAGGTCGACGCCGCGATACCGTGATTCACCGGCATGGTCGCGGTACTGAATCGCGCCGAAGTTCGGATATGGCCGTGCGCCGTTACCGTTGGCAGGTTGATTCAGATTGCGCAGCAACGTGATGTTGCGGCCGAGCGACGCCACGAGATCGGCCGAGGCGACGAGATTCGTTGAGACCTGCCGTTCCAGACCGGCGGCGAACTGATGAAACATCGAGCTCTCGCCGTCGCGCTGTGCCGTTCGGAGCAGCAGCGTGCGGTAATTGATGTTCGAGACATCCAGGTAGTTCGGAGGAAAGCCATTGCGGAGGATGAACGCCGGCGTCGTCGAACCGCCCGGTGCCGTGATGCTGATGTTGCGGAGTCCCGGCGGGTTCAGCGACAGCTGATCTTCCGATCCCATCCGCTCCACGAGGTTGTAGTAGATCCCGTAGCCACCGCGGACGACCGTTGCGGTGTTGGCCTTATAGACGATGCCGAGGCGCGGGCCGAAGTTGTTGCGGTCTGGTGTCACGAGCGCGCGATCTTCGATGCTGCCATCTGTCGCGTAGTAGAGCTGGCCGGTCGCGGGATCGAAATTCGCGAGCCGGTTTTCCGCATCCATCTGCGGCGTGACGAAGTCGTACCGCAGGCCGAGATTCAGCGTCAGCCGATCGGAGGCGCGGAAGTCGTCCTGGAGATAGAACGAGTAGGCGTGCTGCCGTTGGTGCACTTCGTGGAAGTTCGACAACTGCACCGAAGTGGCATAGCCGAGCAGAAAGTCGGCAAGCGCGCTGCCCGTGAACATGTTGTTGCGGAATACCGTGTCCCCGCGTGTCGCCGGGACGTCGACATAGTTGTTGGTCATCGGCGCCATGATCTCGATGCCGAACTTGAACTGGTGTGGACCGCGGAGCCACGAGATCGTGTCGATGAACTGCATCTGATCGGTATGCTGATATTTGGGCATGAAGTTCGGGGAGCCCATACGGATGAAGCCCTGAATGTCGACGCCGATGATGCCGCCGGTGCGGTTCTCTTCAGGCACGCCCGTGAATCCGATTGTCGACATGCCGTCTTCGCCCCTCGGATCCTGATACCCATCCGAGCGTCCCTGCGACCACGCCAGCCGGAATTCGTTGACGACGGCCGGTCCGAGAATCTTCGTCCATCCGAACACAGCGCTCTGCGACTTCAAATCGTTGCGGCCCCAGGCCGACGTCGAGCTGCCGTCCAGCAGCCCGCCGAACCAGCCCGGGACGAACCGGAATCGCTTGTTGAACGAGTAGCGCCCGAAGAAGTTGTCGTTGGCCGAGGCCCGCAGATCGACACGTCCCGAGAACCGGTCGTTGTCGTCGGTGATGTCGGGCTGACGGATGAAGTTGTTGGCGCCCGACGCATTGGGCAGCGGCACCATCGCGAGTATCGCAGCCGCCACTGGATCGATACGCAATGAGGGAATTGTGTTGTTCGCGAAGTTTTGTCCCGTCAGCGGATCGCGAATGGCAGACGTGAAGACGCCGCGCCGCTGGTCGGCCGTCGGTACGGCACCGGTGCGCAGCACGCCGCGAGTGATGCGGGTGCCTTCGTAGTCGGCGAAGAAAAACGCGCGGCCGGTTTTCAACGGGCCGCCGAGACTGCCGCCGAACTGATTCTGATTGTTCGTGGGCTTGGGCAGCGCAGACCGGTTTGCGAAGAAAGTGTTCGCATCGAACTGCTCGTCCCGGAAGTAGTAGTAGCCGGATCCGCGCAGTGCATTGCTGCCCGATTTGGTTGTCACCGAGATCGTCGCGCCGGGCGCACGGCCGTACTCAGCCGTGAACGGGGTCGTGACCACCTTGAACTCGCCGATCGCGTCGATCGACGGCCGTGAGAGCTGGGTTGACAGCTCCTGGACGTTGGTCGAGATGCTGTTGTTGTCGACGCCGTCGAGCAGGAAGTTGTTCTGCAGCGAGCGATGGCCGTGCACGCTGATCCCCCCGTGCGGCCGGCTGACGTCCCGCCTGACTCCTCGGTGTAGCGGTATCCCTGCACGCCCGGCACGAGGAAGAGCATGTCGTCCCAGTTGCGCAGCGCGAGAGGCAGCGTCGCAATTTCCTTTTCGCCAACCACGGTGCCGAGTACGGCCGACTGCGTGTCGAGCAGCGGTGTGATCCCTTCGACGACGACGCGCTCGGAGACGGCTCCAATGGGCAGCGTGACGTCGAGCTGCGATCGCTGGCCCACTTCAAGCCTCACTGTGTGCGCAACCGTCTGGAATCCGGTGGCCATGACTTCGACGACCCATTCTCCTGATACAAGGCCGGTGACCTGGTACGTGCCGTCACCAGTGGCCTTCACCTCGCGTTCCACACCGCCGGCAACGGGCGTTAGCTTGATAACGGCCCCTGGGATGATCGCCCCCGAGCTGTCGTGCACGATGCCGGTGATCCCCGCACGATCGGCCTGGGCATAGAGGACGCCAGGGATTACCGTTGCGAGGATGAGAACCGCAAGGGTGAAAGGTCTGAATTTCATCGTGCTACCTCCGAGCAGCATGTGCTTGTGAAAACTCTTCGTATTGATCGGTGGCGACGAAGTCGACACGGGCCGCAACCGCCGCACGCCATCGGATGCGGGCGGCCTCGAGCGACCCGAAGTTGTAGCTGGGCGACCATCCCTTCGCCTCGCCGTCTTCGGGCGAATGCCCGTTCAGTGTGTAGAAGCGGATCCAGAGTCCGGCATGGTGGGCCGCATCGACGACGTGGTGCAGACGCTTTTCGTCTTCACCTGTCCATTCGCCGGCGTTGTTCTGACCTTCAGGCTCGATGGCATTCCACGGATTGTTGGACCAGCGCAGATAGTTCGTGGCCATGAGGCTGCCGGAAGGAACGGCACCGAACACGCGCAGCCGAGAGCCAACGGGCACAGTATCGTGAAAAGCAATGCGCTGGGCAGGATCGACTCCGGTCAATACGAGCACCGGTCCGAGCGTCAGTGGCTGAACGCTCGCCGCGTTGGCGACGCGTGTCGTTGTCGTGAGCCACGCCTCGTAATCTCCGAGAAGCTGCCAGATGGCCGCGAGATGCTCGGGATGGCTGTCCTTGAAGTCCAGATTCAGCGTAATGAGCGGCCATTCACCGCGCAGGTTCGAAGCGCGCGATCCGGTCACGATGGGGCGAATACGTTCGAAGAAATCGCGGAGCGTAGGTTCCTGTTCCGTGAATGGCTCGCCGTGCGACACGATCGAGTGCCCGGCGCGCAGCAGCGTCGGCGGCCGCCAGACGAGATCCTGTTCGATCGCGAGTGGCACATCGGTGGCGAGCGCGCGATCCACGCGATCGTTCCATTGGCCCTGGTACGGATAGGCGTTATGCGCATCGAGAAGCACCCGCCGGCCGGAAAGGGGGTGACCGGTGGGTGCCTGCGCGGCGAGCGCGGCCGCCATTGAAACGCCGATGAGTAACGAAAGCCCACGCCGCATTGATCACCGCCAAGGTAATGGGTGGCCGTGACGGACTAATGACGCCCGCACTTCCAAGCGATGAATTCTCAGTCCTGAAAATTGGTGCGACGACGGCCGCAATGATGTTGGCCTTCGCCCTGTCGTTGTGTGCAAACAATAGCAGTTCTGCTATCGGCCGTCGACCCCGATGCACGAAGATCACTAGCTACGAGCTACCGGACACCAGTTGCCAGCTACCGGCGACCAGTTGCCAACTGCCAGCTAACTGTCGGTTCGTCGTCACCAACAGCTGCTGCGCGTCGACCGCTGTTTCGCGGGCCAGGGGCGGATGGTAGGTGCCATCTGACCAGAGAACGCTGGTTCGCTCTGTGTCGGCAAGATACGCGTCGAGCACGGTATGGCGGATAAAGCGCGCAATGTCGGGATCGAGCACCGGGCAGAGTGTCTCGACGCGGCGATCGAGGTTCCGCTCCATCAGATCGGCGCTGCCGAGATAGACGACGGGGCTGCCGCCGTTTTCGAAATAGTAGACGCGCGAATGTTCCAGATATCGGCCGACGATCGATCGAACCTCGATCGTTTCGCTGACGCCGGCAATCGCCGGCCGAAGGCAGCAGATGCCGCGTGCGATAGCCCGGATGGGAACGCCGGCTCGAGACGCGGCGTAGAGCACCCGGATGATGCCCGGGTCTGAAATGGCGTTGTTCTTGATGATGATCCCGGACGGTCTGCCAGCCCGCTGGTGCTCGACCTCTCGCTCAATCAACGTCGTGAGGCGTTCGCGAAGCGCCACCGGAGCGACGATGAGCTCGCGGTAGCTCGTCTGCTTGGAGTAGCCGGTCAGGTAATTGAACAGATCGGACACGTCGGCGGCGATTCGCGGGTTGGCGGTGAACAGCCCGAAGTCGGTGTAGATCTGCGATGTCGTGCGATTGTAGTTGCCGGTTCCGATGTGAACGTACCGCTGGATCGCGTCACCTTCCTTGCGAACCACAAGGCACAGCTTGCAATGTGTCTTCAGGTTCACCAGCCCGTACACAACGTGCACGCCGGCATCCTCCAGCCGTGAGGCCCACCCGATGTTGCTGCGCTCGTCGAAGCGCGCCTTCAGTTCGAGGAGGACGGCGACCTGCTTGCCGGCGTCGGCGGCCGCCATCAGCCGCTCCACGAGCGGCGACTTGTTGCCGACGCGATAAAGCGTCATCTTGATGGCGACGACTTGCGCGTCGCGCACGGCCGCATCGAGAAACGCCTCGAACGTCGTGAACGAGTCGAACGGATGATGGAGCAACGTGTCCCGGTACTTGATGTGATCGAAGATGCCTTCGGTATCCTCGCGGTGCCAGATCGTGCGCGCGGCAAGCGGCGCATCCTTCAGCTTCGGCCGCTCGACGCTCGTCAGCGACATCCAGTCGGCGAAGCCCAGGCGTGCCGACGAGCGCATCACGACTTCCCGTTCAATCTCGAAGTTGTCGATCAGAATGTCGAGCACGCGGGCCGGTATCTCGGCGTCGACCTGGAGCAGAGACAGCTGGCCGTGCCGCAACTCGCGAAGTCCCTGATCAACCGACTCGAGCAGGTCGACCGCCTCATCCTCCTGCAGAACGATGTCCGTCTCGCGAATGACACGGAACAGATGGGCATCGACGATGTCCATGCCCGGGAAGAGCTGGCCGAGGTTGAGCCGGATGATATCTTCCAGAAGCGCAAAGGTCAGACCCCGTCTCCCGGCGAGCACCGGCGGGACGGCGACGAACCGTGGCAGCACATCTGGTACTTTCACGCGCGCGAATCGTGTGCGCCCGTCGCTTTCCACGACAACCGCGAAGCTTTTGCTTCGATTGGAGATATAAGGGAACGGATGGCCAGGATCGAAGGCGAGCGGCGTCAAGACGGGACAGACGCGCTGGCTGAAATACTCCTGCAGGAATTCGTGGATCTGCGGCGGGTAGTCTGAAGGCTCGAGAATGGCGATTTCCTCGTTGCGCAGCAGCGGCCGTAACGTGTTTTCCCAGCAATTCGCGATGTCGCGAAGCATGCTCTCCGCACGTGCCCTGACCATCGTCAGACACTGGCCCGCGGTGAGGCCGTCCGGCGCCGCGTGCTCGAGGCCGCTGCGGCGCTGTCGCGCGAGCGTCGCCACTCGCACCATGAAGAATTCGTCGAGATTGTTTGCGGCAATGGCGAGAAACTTTACGCGTTCGAGCAGCGGGTGCGCATCGGATTCCGCCTGGGCCAGCACGCGCTCGTTGAATGCCAGCCAGCTGAGCTCGCGATTGATGTAGAGCGATGGATCCGAGAGATCCGGGCCGTCTGTCATATGAAGCGCATTATCGTCACAACGACGCAACGGCGTCATATCAGTCATGTAAATTCGGTACAACATGCCGCCACGAAGACCTGCTCATGATTTGCATCGGACCTTCGACGATGTCGCGACACTGCTTGAGCATCACCGCAGTCTCATTGCGCTGGCGCGCAAACAGGATCGGACGCAGCGGGGGGTCGCGGTGCAGCTGCAGCAGCGCCAGAACGTCGTCGAGTTGCAGCGTAGCCTGAGGGGTCTGCACCCCGCCGATTTGGCGTTCATCCTGGAGGGACTCGAGCCCGACGATCGCCTGCAGATCTGGACCGTGCTCGAGCCGGCGCAGGCGGCGGAGGCTCTGGTCGAGCTCGACGGCTCCGTGCGCGCATGGCTCATCGGCGAGACCGATCGGCAGCGGCTGGTCAAAATGGCCTCGGCGCTCGACCCCGACGATCTCGCATGGCTCGCCGACGATCTGCCTGATGAGGTTATGCGCGACGTGCGGGAGTCGCTGGGCGAGATCGACCGAACGCTTCTGCAGCAGGCCGATACCTACGCTCCCCAGTCGGTCGGTCGTCTGATGAGCGTCGATGTCGTCACCGTCCGCGACACCCAGACGATCGCCGAGGTGCTGCGCGACCTTCAGGCACGTTCGGACTTGCCCGACCATCTCGATCGCGTATTCGTGGTGGATGGCCGCAATCTGCTTCGCGGCGCGCTCAGCCTGCAATCGCTCGTCGTTGCGCAGTCGACGATGCCGGTGGCCGAGGTCATGGAGCGCGAACCGCTGTCGTTTCGGCCGACAGATAACGCTGCGCAGGCGGCGCGCGCGTTCGAGCGGTACGATCTCGTCTCGTTGCCGGTCGTGAACGATCGCGGCAAGCTCGTCGGCCGGCTCACCGTCGATGACGTTGTCGATTTCATCCGTGTCAGCGCCGACAAGGATGCGCTGGCCATGGCCGGTCTTCGCGGCGCCGAAGATCTGTTCGCCTCGATCTGGGATTCAGCCCGCAACCGCTCGCCGTGGCTTTTCGTCAATCTGATTACCGCGTTCGCCGCGACGCGGTTCATCGGGCTGTTCGAACCCACGATTCAGAGCCTCGTATCACTTGCGACGCTGATGCCGATTGTCGCCAGCATCGGAGGAAACACCGGGAACCAGACGATTGCGCTCGTCATCCGCGCGCTGGCATTCGAGCAGTTGACCGACGATGCCCGCCGCCACTTGCTGCGCAAGGAAATGGCCGTCAGCCTGTTGAACGGTCTGCTCTGCGGCGGCATGGCCGGCATCACCGCCGGCGTGTTCTATCAGCGGACGGCTCTCGGAATTGTGATGATGGCCGCAATTGTGCTGAATCTGTTGATCGCCGCCGCCGTCGGCGTCGTCGTCCCGCTCAAGTTGCACAGGGTCGGCCGCGATCCCGCACAGGGTGCGAGTGTGCTGTTGACGTTCGTCACCGACTCTATGGGGTTTTTTGTGTTCCTTGGCCTCGCGTGGCTGTACCTGTGAGGGCGCGCGTGACCTTCGTGTAGTCGAGATAGCGATGTTCTCTGGCACCCGATCGGACGATCGAGAAATACGCCGTCTGCGAATAGGTCCCGTCCTTGGTTTGGGCCGAGTGTTCCATCTTCGTCACCTTCGCGATCGGTTGATCGCCGGCGCGCAATGCCTCGACCAGCGGCCGCCCCTGCATCGTCGAGGGAGCAGCAATGCCGAGCATGTGAAGGAATGTCGGCGCAAAGTCGATGTTGCCGCTAGGCACGGTCACGGTCGCGCCCTGTCTGATGTCGGGCCCTGCGGCAATCAGCGTGTTGTGAATTTCAAACGGGCTCGAGCTGCCGTGCCCGGCGACGCCGTTGGAAGCGCTCGTTCCAGCAAATCCATGAGCGTTCTTTTGATCGGTCCAGTCCGGCGAATACAGGACGTCGCCCGATCGCGCGTGGCTCCAGCGTGCCGCATCGAACGAGAGCGTCCCTTCGGCCCAGCCGTTGAGCGATCCTGTCGTGCTCGCGCGGGTGAAGATGGCGCCAATGCCGGCCGTCTTCTGCAGTGCCCGCACGATCTGCCCGACGACCTGACGGTTGCCGTCGCGCACGTAGATCGCCGTCTCGCCGTTGACAACTCGGGGCGAGCCGTCGGCGAGCGTCCCGGCGAACGGCTTCAGCAGCGCGCGCACATCGGCCGCGCCCGTGTAGGTCGCGAAACCGTGGTCCGAAGTGACCCAGATGTTGTACTTGTCGAGAAGCCCGCTTGCGCTCAGCCCGTCCTGAATATTCTTGATTTCGCGGTCGAGCCGCCGCAGCGCTTCGACGGTGGTGGGGTGACCCATGCCGAGTGCGTGGGCGGTGGTGTCGGGATCGCTGAGCCACATCGCGGTCACCGTCGGGTTGACTGTGGGCAACCCGATCTTCAGAAATGACTCGACAGCTCGGCGATTTCTCGCGTCATTGGGATGCCCTTCGGCTGGCGGCGGCCCGAGCTCGGCCACCACTCGCTGGTACATCGCTTCTGGCAAGCCGAAATCGGTGTGGAGCACAGCCCCGCCCGACATCTTGTGATTCAGGAGAAAGGCCGATCCCGTCGTGCCTGCCCCGACGGCCAGCATCTTCCGTCCCTGCGACTGCAGCACCTCGCCCAGCGTTGAAGCCGTCAGCAGCACGCCATCCTGATCGACCTGAATCTTTTCCAGGTTTGCCCGCTGGCCCGTATCGAGAAACCCGTTCGCGTTGATGCGAGGGAAGAAAACCGAGTTGCCCAGGATTCCGTGACGCTCAGGGTATGCGCCCGTCGAGATTGAAGACGAATTCACGCGCGTGACCGTCGGATAGACAGAGTGATGGTTCGTGAACACGACGCCTTTCTGGCCAAGCGCGTAGAGATTCGGCATGACCTCCGGCGTGACATAGTCGGGGCGCAGGCCGTCGAGCACCAGAAGAAGATGGTTGTTGGGCTCGGCGCTGCCCATGGGCATCGCCATCAAAAGCACAAGCAGGGCAGCAGCACACCGTTGCATGAAGCACGCTCCAGGCGCAGTCTCGCACGGATCAGCCGGAGTGACGCATCGTTGAGGCGAGAGTTTCCAGAATTTTTACATGGTCTTGATGAGGGGGGCTCGTATTTACCATGTCCCAACGCGAAGGCGCGAAGGCGCGAAGACTTATTTCAAAGAATGATTACCGCTTTGCGACTTTGCGTTGGAGCCTAGAAATCCTCGAGCGTGAGCTTCGTGTCTGCGTTTTTCCACGCCGATTCGAACTCGCGCTGGACCAGGACGGCCTCAGATTCGCGGCCCTGCCTGGCGAGTGCGGCCTGCAGGCCGAAGAGGGATCGCGCATTGCGCGGATGCTTCTCGAGATCTTCCCTGAACACCCGCTCGGCGTCTGGCGCCTTGCCGGCCGCGATGAGCGTGGCGCCCAACGACTCGCGCACCGGATAGAACCACACGGGCGGCTCGTCGTAGGGAAGCTGATCGGCTGCAGCGATCGCCTGCTGCCAGAACTTGACCGCACGATCGTGCTCGCCGCGCGCATGGGCGATGCGCGCATCGAGTGAAAGCGCTGCCACATTCAACGCGCTGCCCGCCGTTGCCCATCCACCTCCGCCGAATGTGGCCAGGTCCGGCACGGCTGCGATGGCGGCTGTCAGCAGCTTCCGTTCGGCGGCCGCCTCCTCGGCCTTTCCGGTTTTCGCCAGCGCCGTGCCGCGCGCGAAGTGATGCCACGCGCGCTGCACCGTGCGATCCGCCGGTGGCGTCGGCAGCGCGAGGATATCGTTGTATTTCGCAAAACGCATCAATACAGACACCGGCATGACCACCATCGATTCGATCATCGGCATCATGGTGACGTGAGGGGCCAGCTGTTCGGCGACGCGCGCGGCCGCCTGCTGCGCATCCGCAAACCGTCCCTGCATCATGTGTGAGTCGGCGAGGAAATGGAGGTTGTGCGGGTAGTACATCATTCCGTACATCCCGTTGGGCGGGGCGCTCGCGATGTACCGGCGATCGGCTGCCGCGCCGGCAGCATTCGCGGTGGCGGCGCCCGCATGATCGCCGGTGCGTGCGTAGATGTGCGCCGGCATATGAACAAGGTGGCCGGACGATTCGGCGAGTCTCTCCAGACGCTGAGCGCTGGCGAGCGCTCGCGCCGGCGTGCGCGACGCCTCAACGGCGTGGATGTAGTAGTGGTTTGCGCCCAGGTGGTTCGGATTCCTCAGCAGAACCGACTCGAGCACGTTGACGATCTCCTCGGTGTTCGCGGCGGGCTTGCCATCCGGCGTCCACAGCTTCCACGGCGTGAGGTTCATCAGGCTTTCGGCGTAGATGACGGCGGCATCGAGATCGTCCGGATACTTCCGAGATAGATCGCCCATGGCCTGACTGAACGCCCGCGCCATGGTCGGGCGATCGGCCTTCGGATCGGCGGAGTAGCGCACCGTGAGCGCTTCGATGTACGCGCGCTCGTGTTCGGGACCGCTGGCGGCAAGCGATTGCGCTCTGGCGACCGCCTCAGTCGCCGCTTTCGCCCGCGCGTCATCGATATCGAGGTTGTAGTTCGGGCCGAGCGCCCAGGCCTTGCCCCAATGCGGCATGGCGGCACTCGAATCCAGCTCGGCCGCACGTTCGAATGATCGGATCGCCGCCTCGTGGTTGAAGCCAAACGCCTGCGCGAGCCCCTGGTCGAACATCCGCTGCGCCTCCGCATTCGACGTGCGGATTGGATGATGGTGCTGACCAAAGGTCAATGGTCCTGGAGTCGCCGGCGGTGCGGGGGGCGTCGTGGTGGGGGGAGCCGGTTGCGGGGTTGGCGAACTGCAGGCGGCCGCCAACACGATGGTAAGCGTGATGAGGGGTCTCATAACGCGTTACAATTTATCAGTTCCCAATGCGTTTCAGGCAGGCCGTGGTGTCTTTCGTGGCGCTGATACTGGCAGTCGCGGCGCTGTCGGCGCAGCGCGGTGGCGGCGGCTGGTACAGCATCCGACGTCCGAATGCCGACACGTTCAAAGGCGATTTTACGTTCTGCCGGATCGCCTTTCGCGGTGGCTACGAGGGATTCGGTGGCGGATGGGGCGTCGACTATCCCCGCGCGGATGAGAATCTTTCGATTCGGCTGTCGGAGCTGTCCAACGCGTCGGTTGATCTCGACACGCACGGCACACCGAACTACGTCGTCATTCAGGCGACCGAGCCCGAGCTCTTCAAGTGTCCCTTTGTTGCGCTGACGAATCATGGCCGCGCGTTTTTCGGACCTGAAGAAGTCGAATCGCTGCGCGCGTACTTGAAGAAAGGCGGGTTTCTCTGGGCGGACGATGCCTGGGGAAGTTATGCCTGGGAGCACTGGCTGGGCGAGATGCGCAAGGTGCTGCCGGCGTCGGAATACCCGCTGGTCGATCTCCCGATCAACCATTCGATCTTCCACACCTTGTTCAGCGCCCAGCGCATTCCGCAGATTCCGAACATCGGTTTCTACCGTGGCTCGGGCGGTCAGACCTCCGAGCAATGGGACGACAGCCGTACACCACACGCATACGCGCTCGTCGATCAGGGCGGCCGCATCCTCGTGCTGACGACGCACAACACCGACTTCGGCGACGCGTACGAGCGCGAAGGCGACGATCCGGAGTTCTTCTACAAATTTTCGGTGGAAGGCTACGCGATCGGCATCAACGTGTTGCTATATGCCATGACGCATTAGTCGATGGGCAATGGTCGTGGGTCGCTGGGCAATGGTTTGTCGTGGTCGATGGTCAGGGCCCTACCCTCGGTTGGTCCAGTCGGACTCTTCAAGGTAGTGGATCCAACGCGTCAAGCGTTTCCCGATCGTGGTGTATTTCCCAGATAACTGAGTGTGTTCGGCGTCGGAAATCAACTTCTTGCTTCGCGCCTTGCGCAGATGCGTTCGGGTCTCTGACGCTGACCCGCGCGCCCGAGCCAGGTACGTCGCCAGGTGACGGTCGGTGAGCTGGCCGAAGCCCTCCGAGATGAGTGGGGCCACACGGCTGGACGAACGATCGAGCTGCGTTTTGAGATCGAGATTTTTGCTAAACGCGGGCCGCTCCAGCAATGCAGAAACTTCATCTTCTGCTTCGAGCGCCTCCCGGTACACCACGACATCGTCAACATTTTTTGCTTTCATGCGTGTGCTAACGCACACGCCATACCGTCAACACCATCGCCCAGCGAGGATGACAGACCGCCGACTATCGCCCAGCGACCATGACAGACCGCCGACTATCGCCCAGCGACCATGACAGACCGCCGACCATCGCCCAGCGACCATGACAGCCCATCGACCGTTGACCGAAGACCATAGCCCATGGACCATCTCGCCCGCTATAATCCGCGTCGTGGAGCGCATCATCGTCCGGCGAGGCCGCTTCCGAACATACGAGCTGCTGCGTCGCACGTTTGGCGGCGATCCTAATATCGAAATCATCTGGGATCGCAGGCGTGCGGTCGACCTGGTGTCCGGAGACGCGCCGGTTCCGGCTCCCGAGCGGCGAGGGCGGCCTCCCACGGAGTGGCAGCGCCTCGATTATCTCTTTACTTCCGGTGAGCGGCCGGACACAACGGAGAACGAACCGCCGGTTTCATGAGTCGAATCCTCGTCATCGACGACAGCGAAACGATCCTCAATTTCCTTCGCGCAGTCCTGGAGAGCGAACACTACGAGGTCGCCACGACGACCGACGGCACCGATGCGTTGGCGAAGGTGCATCAGTCGCTGCCGGATCTGATCATCACAGATAGCATCATGCCCGGTCTCGATGGCTTTGGATTGCTTCGTGCGCTGCGCGACGATCCGATCACCGAAGCGGTGCCCGTCATCATGCTCACCTCGGGATCGCCCAACGATCCCGATCACGTCGCGCGAGAGCCGCGGCCCGATGCGTTCGTCATGAAATCGGCCGACTTCGCGCCTCTGCTTGCGGAGATTCGCGACGCGCTTCGACGCACGCGCTGATCTCGATTTCGTTTTCAGCTGTGCCGTTCCGGGACGCGTATCTGACGCGACGCTTCTCATGAAATCCTGAGAAACGCCGATAAACAAAGCAATTCGTGCGCAATGACACACGTCGGTGCGAAATCGACTTCTGTGCCGGAATGGAGCTCGCTCTAAGTCCTTAAAACACACTGCTTTATCAGCCCCACTTCGCGCCGCGTGCCAGAAGTGCGCGTCCACGTGCACAAGCGCCATTCTTGTCGGAAATCCCAAGTTGCTGACTCACAGGACGTTAGCGGTTCCTCTATCCACCGCGTCGAGCTGGTGCCGGAATTGCCTGCACAAGCACTCGTCCCCGACAGATCTATCCGGGTTGGGAGAGGAGACCGACGGTTATGAAAGTCGGAAAGTTTATTGCCGCGGCGGCACTGGTTTGGGTGTCGTCCTTCGGCCTTGTGGTCAGCGCTGACAACGACCACGGGCAGGGGCTCGACGCCAGGCTGTCGCGTGTGCTTCGCGAGCATCGCTTCAGCGGGCGAATCGAATCCGAGCTCGAAGATCGACTGGGGCGTCGCATCGATCAGGATCTCGCCACTCTTGGGCGGCTGCTCTTCTTTGACAACGTGCACTCGCTGCACCGTGACAACACGTGCGCCGGCTGCCACTCGCCAACCAACGGCATGGGCGACACGCAGTCAATCGCGATCGGCGTCGACAGCAACGGTGTGGTCGGGCCGAGTCGTACAGGCCCCCGCAATCAGCGCCGCACACCATCGGTCATCAACACCGCGTTCTATCCGAAGCTGATGTGGAACGGGCGCTTTTTCGCAAACTCGCTCGATCCGAACCGGCTCGGCGATCCGTTCCAAAACAATCTCGGGTTCACGTTTCCGGCTCCCGAAGGCGGCACCCTGAGCTATCACGATCACCTGCTGCAGGCGCAGGCGTTCATTCCGCCGACGGAGTTGGTCGAGGTGGCGGGCTTCACTGGATTTACGAATCCCGATTCGCCAAGTCCCTTCGACATCTTCGATGATGGTCACGGCGTACCTCTTCCGGCACCGGATGCCGCAGGATTCCGCAATGAGCCGATTCGGCAGATGGGCGTCAGGATCCTGAACGCGACGCCGGGATACAGGCTCGCGTTTGGCAGAGTGTTCCCTGAAGTGCGCAGAGGCGGTCCGATCACGATCGATCACCTTGCGCGCGCCATTGCCGAGTTCGAGTTCACTCTCACGTTCGCCGATGCGCCGATCGATCAGTTCGCCCGTGGCCACGAAAACGCCATGACGAACGCGGAGAAGCGCGGCGCGTTGGTGTTCTTCGGTGAAGGCAAGTGCGTGACCTGCCACGCGGTGAAAGGCAAGTCAAACGAGATGTTCAGCGACTTCCAGAACTACGTCGCCGGCATTCCCCAGCTCGCGCCCGAGTTCGGCGTTGGCAAGAGCAACATGATTTACGATGGTCCCGGAGCGGACGAGGATTTCGGGGCGATGCAAATCTCGGGGAACGAGTCGGACAAGTATCGCTTCCGCGTGTCGCCGCTCAGGAACATCGCGCTGTCGCCGGCGTTTTTCCACAACGGCGCGTTTGCGCGGCTCGAAGATGCGATTCGGTTCCACGTAAACCCGATGCAGAGATACAACCCGGCAAGAGCCGGCATCGATGCCGACCTCTACGCTCGTATGGGACCCCGCATCCCCGAATCGATGCTCGACCCCGCTTTCCGGAACGGCGGCATCGGGCTGTCGGAATCGCAACTCCGTGACGTGACGCAGTTTGTGAAGACCGGTTTGCTCGACTCGCGGGCAACCAGGGAAAATCTGTGCAAGCTCGTGCCGAAGTTTGTCCCCAGCAAACTCCCGGTGCTGACGTTTGAAGGCTGCGCCGATAAGAAGGACAAGAAAGACCGGGACTGACGCAGTCGCCTCCTCTGGGATCAGGCATTAGCGCTGGACGTCCAGCGTGCGAATCCCAGCTCCCGTCGTATTGGCTGGCCCCTCACCCTCACCCTCACCCCTCACTGGCAAAGCTCCGATAAACCGATCAAGTAGCAGTGTGCCCGTGGCGGCGCTGTGCAGATTTGTGAAGGAGTCTCGATGAAACGCATCTTCTCGTCGACGTTGTTGACCGCGGCGATTGTGCTCATTGCCGGCACCGGTCCCGCGTGGGCGCAGGCCAGCGAGATGGCCGCGCTGCGCGCGGAGATCGCGAAGCAAGAGGTGCTCATCGCGCAGCTGATCAGACGCATCGAAGCGCTCGAACAACAGCCGCCGCCATTGAACGGCAACGGGTCGGCCCACCTGCAGGACGACATCAAGGCGCAGGAGGACTCCATCAATTCACTGCGCGAGACCGTCAACACCAAGGTGAATCTGAACGGGTACTACAACTTCAGATTCTCTGTCGACGATTCTGAAGCGACGTCGTCGTTCCAGCAGCATCATCTTGGTGTGCTGACGTCGAAGCAGCTCGGGAAGTTCAATTTCCTGATGGAGCTCGAGCTGCAGAACGTGCCGCATCATCCGGAAATCGCGCCGCCAGGTGAAGCACACGAAGAACCCGCGGCAGGCGAAAGTGGTCACACCACCACCGACCTCAGCGGTGAAGGACAAGTGGCCGTCGAGAACGCCTGGATGGAATACAACCACAACCGGTTTCTCAACGTCCGTGCCGGCAAGCAGCTGTCGCCTCAGTATTGGTGGCAGAACCACTACCCGAACCTGACGCTGTCGACGACAGCGCCGATCTACCTGCGCGAGCTGTTTCCCGCCGAGCTGGTTGGCGTCACGGTGCAAGGGTCGGCGGGGCGACCAGCGGGCGCGTCCGAATTCGGCGTCGGCTACAAGTTCTACGTTGCCAACAACAACTTCGAGGGTAACAGCATCACGGATCGTCGCGATGGCAAGGCGTGGGGGGCGCGCGGGCAAGTACGCTTTCCGGCCGCCGGCGCGTTGCGCCGCTTCGACGTCGCGGTCGATATGTATCGCGGCCACTTCGGGTTGACCAACAGAGAGCTGGTTGAGGACAACGTGTTCGGCTTCGAATCGCAGATCGAAATTTCGGCGTTTCAGTTTCAGACTGAATGGGCGCGAGGCGAGTCGCTCAACCAGACGCGCACCGGCTACTACATGCAACCGGCATGGCGGGTGGATGAAGAGTGGATTACGTTCTATCGCGTCGAGCAGGTCGAGAGCCCGCGTATCCTTCGCGCCGAGCGGCGTCACATCGGAGGTGTGAACTTCCGTCCGTATCCGCAGATCGCGTTGAAGGGCGAGCTCTATCGTTCGCAGCCGCTCGAGCGCGATTTCCTGCACTCGGAAGAGGGCGAGCAACGGAAGCCGTTCAACGGGTTTGCGACCGCCGCCGTGTTCTTTTTCTGACGATCTGACGTGGCGCGTCGAGTGTTGCTGGCGGGGCTGCTGGTGTTTCTGCTGACGGAGTCTCCGTCTGCCGAGACGCCGGCCTTCGTCATCGTCGTCAACAAGGCGAACCCGGTGAAGACGTTGCCGATTGCGGAGCTGCGCCGCATCTTCATGAAGCAGTCGCGCATGTGGCCTAACGCCGAGCCGATAGTGCCGGTCGAGTGGGACAGCACAAGCTATATCCGGCTGGTGTTCTCCAAGAAGGTGTTCGACCGATCGGTGCGCGAGATGGCCGAGTACTGGGTGCAGCAGTCGATGACGCAGGGGCTCGCGCCGCCGTCAACGCAACGATCGGCGCGCGCGGTGCTGCGATTCGTGGCAAGCGTTCCGGGCGCGATCTCCTATCTGTCGCCGGCTGACGTCGACGACACGGTGGCCGTGGTCAAGGTAGCCGAGCTCAATTGATGGCGCTGAAACTGAACATCCGCTGGCAGCTGGCGCTCGTGTCCGTCGCGCTGTCTCTGCTGCCGATCGCGGTGGTCGGCGTCGTTGCTTATCAGATTGCACGCGGCGCGCTCGAAGAGCGCATCCGCTTCAACCTCGAAACGCTGGCGTTTCAGAGCGATGAAAAACTCGAGCGGCTGCTCCTGGACCAGCATCAAAACCTGGCGGTGTGGTCGCAGCTGGGATTCATCCGCGACGATACGGTGACGAGCGACGCGGACGGTCGCATTCTACAGTTCCTTCAGGAAGCCAAGCGCAACACCGACGTCGCGCAGGAGTTTTGGGTGGCCAATGCCGCCGGCACCGTCATCGCGTCGACCCTGCCCTCGCTGCGCGGCCGCGACGTCGGCGATCGCGAGTTCCATCAGGCGGCTCGGCGGGGCGAACCGTGGGTCGGTTCTCCGATCATCCAGGATCTCACCGGGCGTGTCGGAATGCCGCTCTCGTTTCCACTGCGCGCGAGCTTCGACCGATCGAAAACAGTTGGCGTCATCGTTGCGATACTCGACTGGCCGAAGATTGTCTCGATCCTGCAGGCGGTGCGGGTACTGCCGGAAGGGCAGGACGAACGCGGGTATCTCGTCGTCACGAACTCGCAGGGCGAAATTCTCGTGGCACCGCAGTTCCTGACCGGCTGGGAGCCAGGGCGGACGCGTCTCAACGCGCTTGGCCTCGATTCGTTCGCGTCGATCGTGACCGATCAGGCCGGCAGCGGCGAGGTAAACGTACGAGATGCGACGTACCTCGCCGGTTACGCGACGACAGACCGTCGCCCGTACCTACCGGATAACTGGCGCACGATTCTGCTGATGCGCACCGACGTGGCGTTCGCGCCGCTGGGAAATTTGCTGCTGGCGATCGTCGTGTTGTCGATCGTCCTCGCAACGCTGGCGGCTGCCGGGTCGTTGTATTGGGCGACACAATTTTCCCGTCCCATCATGTCGCTGGTGCCCTTTCTCAAATCGGTGGCTGCCGGCGATCTCTCGAACGGCATTGCCGTCAATCGCAAAGACGAGCTCGGTATGCTGGCCGATGCGGCCAACGAAATGGCCGGTCAGCTTCGCAAGCTGCTGCAGGATCTGCAACAGGCATCCGTGCAGATCACCGGCGCATCGACGCAGGTGTTGAATGCGGCTGAAGAGCACGCGTCAGGCTCTGTCGAGCAGGCAGCGTCGATCGCTCAAGTGACGGCGACGATGGAGGAGCTGACGAGCTCGGCCAAGCAGATCGCCATGAGTGCGACTTCGGTTGAGAAGATCGCCGACGACAGCGCGCAGGCGGCGCACGCCGGGTACGATTCGGTCGGCGAAGCGCTCGAGGCGATGGAGAAAATTCGCCGTCGTGTGGCGGACATCTCTGGAAAAACGCTGTTGCTCGGCGAGCGCTCGCAGCGCATCTCGGAAGTGCTCAACCTCATCAAAGACATCGCCGGCGAAATTCATCTGCTCGCCGTGAACGCCGCGATCGAGTCGGCCGCCGCCGGCGAGCATGGCAAGCGATTTGCTGTGGTCGCCAGCGAGGTGCGCCGCCTGGCCGAGCGCACGCGCGAATCTGCTGAAGAGATCAAAGGCATCGTCGGCGAGATTCAGTCCGCCACTAACACATCTGTGCTCGCGACCGAGCAGGGCGTGAAGGAGGTCGAAAACGGAGTGTCGCTGGCAACTCACGCGCGCGGCAGTCTGGAGGAGATCATCCAGATGGTCGATCGCACGACGCAGGCGATTCGGCAGATTACGTTCGCGACGCAGCAGCAGCAGAGCGCGAGCGAGCAGATTGTGCAGACGATGCGCGAGGTGGCTGAAGTGACGCGCCAGGCCGCGTCGGGCATGAAGCAGTCGGCGAACTCCGTCGGCGAGCTGAACCTGTTAGCCGATCAGTTCAAGACCAGAATCAGAGAATTCAAGTTGTAGAGCGCGACATGGATCCGGACGCCATCATTGCCGCCATCGAGCAGCGGCGCGAAACCGAAGCAGAGCCGCAGACCGAGCAGGAGCGGGTGTCCTACCTCGGGTTTTATCTCGGCGACGAAGTATACGGGTTGCCGCTCGAGCAGCTGCGCGAAGTGGCCCACGTCGGCCATCTGCGTCGCGTGCCGGGTGCGCCCGCGGGTGTCGCAGGACTCGTAAATCTGCGCGGCGAGATTTTGTGTGCGCTCGATGTGCGCGCGATTCTCGGGCTGCCCGCTCAGGCGCCAGCCGAAGCGCCGTTCATCGTCGCGCTTCGAGGGTTGGGCGATCCGCTCGGCCTCATCGTCGATTCGATCGCCGACATCTATTCGGTGGCGTCCGGCGACGTCGAAGCGACGCCGGCCACCTGGGCGGCCGATCGGGCGGCGTACTTTATCGGGACCGTCCGCGTGTCGGCGGGATTGATGGGGCTGCTCGACCTTGGCCGGGTGCTGAGGGTATGACGACCTCGAGCATCGTTGTGCCGCTATTGGTGTTTGAGGCCGCCGACTGCGTGATGGCGGTCATCGCCTCCGAGGTGGTTTTAAGGGGGTCAGACCCTCTTTTTACGAAAAGCGTAAATAGTGCGCAATTTGATCTCGGTGAGTACTTCGACGGACCCAGCTGTGACGGCCCATGGTTGCAATGGGCGCGGGGAACGCGCTGCGCGTGGCTTCGTGTACGGCGCGTCATCGATGTGGTGCCGATGTCCCTCGCGGGTCTGAGGCCGATGCCGGCGCTGTTGCGTGCACATCAGCGCACTCGGGCGTTTCTGGCCGCCGGTGTGCGGGGCAACGACGTGTTTCTGCTGCTGGATCCGGCGCGACTGGTTTTCGAATGACGCTCGACACGTCCGCGTTCGTCGGCAAATTCGTCGAAGAGGTCCGCGACCGAGTCAAGGCGCTGGGAGCGGCATTGCTACGGCTCGAGCAGATGCCAGGTACCGTCGACGCGATGGCCGAGGCGATGCGCGAGGCGCACAGCATCAAAGGTTCTGCGCTGATGCTCGGCTTCACCGACATCTCGCAAATCGCGCATCAGCTCGAAGACCTGTTCGTCGCGGCCAAACAGGAGCCCGCGGTGCTCGACGGCAACGCGTTTGACGTCGTCTTCAGCGCCGTGGACAAGATCAGCCTGCGCGTCGAGGCCCTGGCTAGCGGCGAAAACGACGCCATCGAGGTCATCGATATTTGCGCCAGGTTGGCCACCGTACTGGACGCGGGATCTGACCCCCGCACAGGGGCGGCGAACCCCAGTAACGGCGGGCAAAACATCGAACCGACGCCCGATCCCCGTAGTGTACGTGGGGCAGATCCCAAAAATGCGAAGTCGGCGGAATTGCGACAGTCGCTTCGCGTGCCGATTGAGAAGCTCGATCGGCTTGCGCATCTGGCGCCCGAGATGGTCGTGCAGAGCCTCAAAGCGTTTGAACGGCACACCGAGTTGCGCCGGCTGGAGCGCGTACTGAGCCGGCTGCGCGACCGTGTGCGCGAGGCGCGGCTGACGCCGGAGACCGCCGACATCGATCGCGGCGCGCAACTCGCCGAATATGCCGATGCGCTCGATTCGGT
The DNA here is from genome assembly GCA_963761975.1 of Vicinamibacterales bacterium. Classification (GTDB taxonomy): domain Bacteria; phylum Acidobacteriota; class Vicinamibacteria; order Vicinamibacterales; family JAMQPK01; genus JAMQPK01. The sequence goes on along the minus strand of CAVXIR010000004.1, from coordinate 641,239 downwards.
CACACGCCGCATGCGCGAGTTCCTCGTCAACTTCAGCGACGACCGCGTGCGCCTCAACCTGATCAGTGAAGAGCTCAGGCAGAACGTCATCGAGCTGACAATGCTGCCGGTCGCGTCGGTGTTCGACGGGTTCCCGCGCGCCGTGCGCGATCTCGCGCGCACCTTCAAGAAGGAAATCGAGCTGACGATTCGCGGCCGCGAGACCGAGCTCGACAAGAAAATCATCGAGCAGATTGCCCAGCCGCTGATTCATCTCATACGCAATGCCGTCGATCATGCCATCGAAACCCCGGCCGACCGCGAGCGCATAGGCAAGCCGCGCGCCGGACAGCTGATACTCTCGGCCGAGCAGCAGGGCAATCGCATCCTCATCACGTTGAAAGACGATGGCCGCGGGATCGACCCGCGGATTCTGCGCGAGGTGGCGATTCAGCGGCGCGTGGCTGCGGCGGCCGAGATCGATGGATGGTCGCACGACCAGTTGCTGGATCTGATCTTTCAGCCAGGCTTCAGCACGCGCTCGGCGGCAACCGACGTGTCGGGCCGCGGCGTCGGCATGGACGTCGTGAAAAGCGCCGTCGAGCAGCTGGGCGGGGCCGTCCGCATCCACTCGGTGCTCGACAGGGGCACATCCATCACGTTGAACCTGCCGTTGTCCCTTGCGCTGCTGCGGGTCGTGCTACTGGAGGCCGGTGAAGAACTTTTCGCGATGCCGACGGCGGCTATCAGACGCATTCTGCAGATTAGAGCCGAAGACATCGGCCAGCTGCAACGGGGTCCCGTTGCTGAAGTGGACGGCGAAAGCATTCCGCTGACGCTGCTTTCCACCATGCTGCAGGTGCCGGCTTCGCCAATGGCGACGCGGCCCACAGTGCTCGTGGCTGAGGGCAGCGAAGGGCGCTTCGGAATTCTGGTCGAAGCCGTCCACGAAGAGCAGGAGCTGGTGTTCAAAGAGCTACGTGGACCGCTGCGCAATCAGAAAACCTTTACCGGTGCGGCCCTGCTTGGCAACGGCGACATCGTGCCGATACTCGACGTCAACGCGCTTTTTGATCTTGCGTCGCATGCGCCGTCGCCTGGTGCCACGCCCGCGATGCCGCGCCGTGCCGCTCCTCGCGTGTCACGCGTCCTTGTGGTGGACGATTCGCTCGTGGCCGGTGAGCTTCAGAAGAACATCCTGCTCGCAGCAGGCTACGAATCCGAGGTCGCGAGCGACGGTGTGGAAGCGCTTGACGCTCTGCGGCATAAGGGATGGGATCTCGTGGTTGCCGATGTCGACATGCCTCGCATGACCGGCTTCGAGCTCACCGAGCATATTCGTGCCGACGAGCAGTTCCGGCACATCCCGGTCATCATCGTCACTTCGCGCGACACCGTCGACGATCGACGCCGGGGCTTCGAAGTGGGCGCTGACGCCTACGTGCTGAAACGCGAGTTTGATCAAAGCCAACTCCTCGATACGGTGAGACGTTTGATCGGCCGTGCGGCGAGGCAAGACGCCAATGCCTGAGATCCAGCCGACCGCTCAGGGCGGTTCGCCGGCCGTGCGCGTCCTCATCGTGGACGACTCGGCTGTCACGCGCGAAGTGTTGACCGCGCTCCTCAACTCCGATCCAGAGATTCGCGTCATTGGCCAGGCTTCGACCGGCGCCGAGGCGGTCGAATTGACCGCCACGCTTCGTCCCGATCTCGTGACGATGGACCTGATGATGCCAGGCATGGATGGCATGGAAGCGACACGCCGCATCATGGCCCGTCATCCGACTCCCGTGCTGTTCCTCAGCTCTTTCTTCGACAAGGAAGGCACGTATTCCCGCGCCGACGCGATTGCCGCGGGAGCGCTCGACGTCGTCGAGAAGCCGGCCTTGATGCCCGACTGGCGCTGGCACAACGCCGCGGGCAAGCTCGTGCAGAAGGTGAAAGCGCTTTCAAAGGTGCCGGTGATCGCGCATATCCACGGCGCCCGGAAGCTGCTCGCGCAGGAAGAGTCGCAGTTCGAATCGTTCGCCGGTCCGGCCGCCGACATTGTGGCCATCGGGGCGTCGTCGGGCGGGCCTCGCATCGTCGAGGCGTTGCTGTCGGCCCTGCCGTCGACCTACGCGCTTGGCATCGTCGTCGTTCAGCACATGACCGACGGATTTACGACAAGCATGCTGCGATGGCTGCAGGAACGCTGCGCGATACAGATCAAGGTTGCGGAAGAAGGCGACGCCATCATCCCGCGGCGGGTGCTGTTCACGCCCGAGAATTCTCACCTCGTCGTGGCGATCGGCGGCCGTGTGCACCTGACCGACTCGGAACCGGTCAATGGTCACCGTCCATCGATTGACGTCACGTTCCATTCGGTCGCCAAAGTCTATGGAGCGCGATCGGCCGGCGTGCTGCTGACCGGCATGGGATCCGATGGCGCTCACGGGCTGCTCGCGATTCGTCAGGCCGGAGGCGTGACGCTGGCGCAAGACGAGGAGACCAGCCCGATCTTCGGGATGCCGCGAGCGGCCATCGAGCTGAAGGCTGCACAGCAAGTGCTGCCGCCGGCGAAGATCGTTCGCTGCTTGAACGCCCTACACGTGGAGCGTGTCCGATCGCTAATTTGATCTCCTTCATCGCCGTCCGGGATCTCATCGAGGAGCGCTGCGGGCTTCGCTTCGACGACAGCCAACGGGCCTCGTTGTCGGCGTCCGTCTCGGCGCGCATGCAACAGCTGAGCCTCGACAGCGAAGACGAATATTTCGATCGTCTTCGCGGCGCGTCAGCGCGGATGGTCGAGGCCGAGCTTCGAAACCTGCTCAATCTGGTCACCGTTACCGAGACGTGCTTTTTCCGCGACGCTGCACAGTTCCGCCTGCTTCGCGAGCACATTATTCCGACGTTGATTTCAGAGCGTTCTGCCAAGGGTGACACGAGAAAGACCATTCGCATCTGGAGCGCCGGCTGCTCGAGCGGCGAAGAGGCGTATTCGATTGCGCTCACGCTCGAGGAGGTGGGTCTTCACAAGGCGTGTCCCGATTGGGAGATCGAGATCATGGGAACGGATCTGAATACCAAGGTGCTCGAAAAGGCGAGAGCCGGCGTCTACAACGGCCGCGCGGTGCGCAACGTTGAAGGGCGGCTGCGCGATCGGTATTTCGCGAGCGACGGGAAGGCTTTTGCGCTGAGAGACGACATCAAGAAGCGCGTCAAGTTCGAGTTCGGCAACCTCACGCAGACGGCGATGCCGTCGACCGGTCCCCAAGACATCATTTTCTGCAAGAACGTGACGATCTATTTCAGCACCGATGTGACGCGCAAGCTGGTCAAGGGGCTCCACGACACGCTTGTGCCGGACGGATACCTGCTTCTCGGCCATGCAGAATCGCTGTGGCAGATGTCGGAAGGCTTCACGCTGATCGAACATGATCGGGCGTACTGCTACCGGAAAAGCTCACCTTCGGCTCTGAGCTCGGGTCACTCGGTAGCGCCGACCTTCAGGTTGGTCAAAGCCCGATCCGCCGTGCCGATCGTCAGGTCGGCCAGCGTGAACGCCTCATCCGTAATATCGGCCCTCAGGCCGGCCAGGGCGAAGGGCCGAGCAGCGTCGAAGGCCGACGGTCGTGCGTCCGAAGACTACGATCTCTGTCTGGCCGCCATTCGTGCCGGCGACTGGGATGTCGCGGAGACCGCCCTTTCCTCGCTTGTCGCTGGGTGCCCGACGTTCGTGCCCGCCCTGCTCTTGCTCGGCGGCCTCTACGTGCATCGCGGCCGGTTCGAAGAGGCGATGCGGCAGGCTGAGTCGGTGCTGAAGCTCAGCGATCTCGAGCCGCGCGCTCATCTGCTGCTCGGAATGATCGAGTCACGGCAGGATCGCACAGACGAAGCGCTGCAGTCGCTGCGACGCGCGCTCTATCTGGACGATTCGCTCGCACTCGCCCACTTCTGGCTCGGCAATCTTTATCGCGATCGCGGCGACGTGATTCGCGCGTGTCACGAATACGAAAACGTCGTTCGAGGCTGGGAACGCCACACGTTGGAACTGACGGAAGAATTTGCAGCCGATCTTAATGCCGAGCAGCTCGTGGGATTCTGCCGCGATACGCTCGCGCGACTGCGGACTCCAGCCGGTATCCGGTAGCGCGCAAACGGTAAACGGTAAACGGCAAACGTTGTGATAAAGGTCAACACATCGGACCCAGCCGCTGAAGTCGCGCAACAGCTGCGCAGCCTCGAAGAACGTGGCTCGCGATCGCTCGTCGCGCAAATCATCGATTCGCTGATGAGCGACAGTTCGCGGCACATGCAGTCGCTGCGACGAGCGGCGGAGGCCGGCGATCGTGAGGCGCTGTTTCGCGCTGCCCATTCGTTGCAGGGCAGCGTCGCGGTTGTCGGCGGCATTTCTGTGGCACGCGCCTGCTCCGAGCTCGTCATGCTTGCGAAGCACGGCTCCCTGGAACACATCACCCCGCTCGTGTCCCAGGTGCAATCTGGGATTGCAGCGATCCAAAAGGCGCTCGTCAGCTGGGAAGCAGGATCGCCAAAAAGGAGTCGGGAAGGGTCTTCGCCCGACGCGGTCAAAAACCCATCCCCACCCCCTCTAGCCCGCAAGCGCGTGCTCGTCATCGACGATGACGACGGCATTCGCAGAATCACGCAGATGCTGGTCGAAGGGCTTGGCCACGAAGTGGAGCCCGCTCGCGACGGTATCGAAGGGCTCGCCAAGCTGAAGCTCGGCGTGGACCTCGTGCTGCTCGACGTGGTGATGCCCGGGCTCGACGGCTTCGATGTGTGCCGCCGCATCCGTCAGGATCCGGCCGGCCGCGATGTGCCCGTCATCATCGTGACCACGTTCGAGACGAAGGAACATCGGCTCTTCGCCGTCGAAGCGGGCGCGAACGACTTCATCGCAAAGCCCATCGACGAAACCGAGCTGCGCGTTCGGGCGACGTCACTGCTGAAAATGAAGCAAGCGCAAGAAGAGGTGAAGCGTTACCAGCTGCACCTCGAAGCGATGATTGAGGAGCGCACTGCCAGTCTGCGAAAGGCGCTCGAGCTGATGGCAGACGCGCAGCGAGTCGCCTATCAGGCTCAGCTCGAAACGGTCGAGCGTCTCGCGATTCTCGCCGAATACAAAGATAAGGTCACCGCGCAGCATGTCCAGCGCATGAGCGAATACAGTGCGGTCATCGCACGCGGCCTCAACCTGCCACCGGCCGAGGTGGAGCTGATCCTCCACGGCAGCCGTATGCATGACGTGGGCAAGATTGCTGTTCCGGACACGATTCTCCGAAAGCCATCGTCGCTCGATCCCCACGAATGGGTCGTCATGCGGCAGCATTCCGCGATTGGCAGTCGGATTCTCGACAACTCCTCATCCGAAATTCTGCAGGCCGGCCGCCTCATCGCGTTGCACCACCACGAGCGATGGGATGGCGCCGGCTATCCCAATGGCCTTGCGGGAAGCGATATCCCTCTCTGGGGCCGCATTTGCGCTGTGGCCGACGTCTTCGACGCTGTCACGAGCGAGCGCCCCTACAAACCTGCCTTTCCGAACGAAGAAGCGTTACAGTTATTGCGCGACGGCCGGGGCAAGCACTTCGACCCGCGTGTCGTGGACGTGTTCTTCGAATGCCTGGGCGAGATCCTGGCGATTCAAGACAAGTACAAAGACCAGTAAGAGTCTCGGAGTCTCGGAGTCTCGGAGTCTGGGAGTCTGGGAGTCTCAGAGTCCGGGAGTCTCGGAGTCCGGGAGTCTCCGAAGTCCTGGAGTCTCCGAAGTCCTGGAGTCTCCGAAGTCCTGGAGTCACGGGAGTCCGGCGTTGGTAGCGCAGGGCTTTAGCCCTGCCTGCAGGAGGTCACATGGTTTCTCGTCGTGAAGCCTTGATCAAGATTGGCACGGTCGCGGGCGTGATTGGAACTGCCCCTCGTTTTGTTGGCGCCCAGACTTCTCAAAAAATCGATCCGCCGAGCGTCGTCTCGAATCCGCCGCGCGATTTTTCGCAGCCGGTCACTTATCCCGACCCTGACATCATCACGCACGATCCGTCCTTCAATGCCCTGCGCGTCGGTAACACGCCGATTCAGCGGCTATGGACCGGCGGCATGTGGTGTGAGGGTCCGGCGTGGAACGGGCAGGGGCAATACCTCATCTGGAGCGATATTCCGAACAACCGCCAGATGCGGTGGATCGAAGATGACGGCCGTGTCACCGTGTTCCGTCAGCCTTCGGGAAACAGCAACGGCAATACCTTCGATCATCAGGGACGCCAGCTCTCGTGCGAGCACTCGGGCCGCCGAGTCGTGCGCTACGAGCACGACGGCTCGATTACGGTGATTGCCGATGCGTTCCAGGGCAAGCGTCTGAATTCGCCGAACGACATCGCATGCCATCAGGACGGCAGCTACTGGTTTACCGATCCACCGTATGGAGGACAGCTGTACGAAGGGATGCCCGATGCAGCCGGCGGTCCAAGTAACCAGCAGGGCCGCCTCAACGCGAAGGTCGGTCAGCCGGCTGGATCGGGAATGCTCAAGCGCGAGTTGAGCTGCAATGTCTACCGCGTCGATCCGAGCGGGCGCATCGACATGGTGATCAGCGAGGAAGCGCTCGGCGCGATTCCCAATGGCATCACGTTTTCGCCCGACTACAAGCGGCTGTACGTCGTCAATCGCGGCGTGGTGTCGGTCCTCGATGTCGGCGCTGGTCACCAGGTAGGCAAGCCCAGGCAGTTTGCCGATTTCACGGTCGACAGCATCCCGTGCCGAACAGACGGGATTCGTACCGATGTGTTTGGCAACGTATGGGCGAGCAGCAACGCGGGCTCGAACCTCGGGTATAGCGGCGTCACCGTCTGGAACCCTGATGGGAAGCTGATCGGCCGCGTTCGTCTACCCGAGGTGTGCGCCAACGTCGCGTTCGGCGGACCGAAGCGGAACCGGCTGTTCATGGCGGCTGGACAGTCGCTCTATGCGGTGTACACAAATACGCAGGGATCGTCGCCTGGATAGGTCGTCTCAACGCAAAGGCGCCAAGACGCAAAGTTGCTTTAGAATTCCTTTGCGTCTTTGCGTTGGAGCATAGAAAAAAATGCAAATGCGGTTGGCACTGTTCGTCGTCTTGATGGCCTTAAGCGTTTGTGTATCGGCTCAACAGGCTGGTAGTGTTCTTGCCCTTGTCGGCGCGCGCGTGATTGACGGTACGGGTGCGGCGCCGATCGCGAACGCCACAATTCTGGTCAGCAACGGACGCATCGAGCGTATCGGTCCAGCGGCGTCGCTGAAGGTTCCTGCCGGCGCGATGCGCGTCGATCTCGCGGGCAAGATCGTCATTCCCGGGCTGATCAACGCTCACGGACACCTCGGCAATGGCGATCGCGCGCTGCCGGTCTACGATCAAATCATCCAGCAGCTCAAGGTGTACCCGCGCTTCGGTGTGACGACGGTCTACGCGCTCGGTGATGATGGCGTTGAAAGCGTGAGGGTAAGCCACGAGAACACCAAGGTTCCGCTCGATCGCGCGCGGCTGTTTGCGTCCGGGGGCAGAGCGACCGCAAAAACTCCTGATGATGCGCGCCGGATTATTGCCGACCGCCATGCGCAGCGGGTTCATATCATCAAGACCGGCATGAACGGCAGCGCGAACGACATGCCGTCTGACGTCTACACGGCATTGATAGACGAAGCGCACAAGCGCAATCTCAGGGTGGCGTCCCACCTGTTCAACCTCGCCGATGCGAAGGGTATGGTGAACGCCGGGCTGGATGTCATCGCTCACAGCATTCGCGATCGAGATGTCGACTCTGGGTTCGTCGCCGAGCTGAAACGCCGGAATGTCGGCTACATTCCCACGGTCACCCGCGATCTGTCGGTCTTTCAGTACGTCTCGACTCCTGACTATTTAACCGATCCGTTCTTCCTCCGCGGCAACCCACTATATGCGCCGCAGATTGAACGTGTGAAAGATCCGGCACTGCATGAGAAGACGAGGAACAATCCGGGGACCGCGGTGGCCAAAGCCGGATTCGACCAGGCACTGCGGAACATCAAGCTGCTCTCAGACGGTGGTGTGATGATTGCCATGGGCACCGACAGCGGCACCGGTACGGGCCGCTGGCAGGGCTACTTCGAACACATCGAAATGGAGCTGATGGTCAAAGCCGGCATGACGCCGATGCAGACGCTCGTCGCGGCGACCGGCAATGCCGCGAAGGTGATGAAAATCGACAACGAGCTCGGCACGCTTCAGCCTGGCAAGCGTGCAGACCTCGTCGTGCTGAACGCCGATCCGCTCGCCGACATCAAGAACACTCGGTCGATCGAGTCCGTGTGGATCGACGGTCGCCGGCTGGATTGACATAGAACTACTGAGGGAAGCGTCCAAGCGCCGTCAGGAAATCCAATTGCGCGCGCATCAGCGTGTTTGCCGCAACCGCGGCGGCTGAGTCCGCGTCCCTCGCCTGGCGCTGCGCATCGATCACTTCGAGATTTGTCGTCGCGCCGGCCTGAAACGCGAAGTTCGTGATGTTCAGCACTTCCTGCGCCTGCTGGGCGGCGATGCGCAGGTTGGTGAGCGCGCGCTCGCTCGTGCGAACAGTGTCCTGGGCGAGCCGCACCTCCGATCGGGCACGAATCTGCAAAGCGGTCAGCGCCAGCCGCGACACATTGAAATCGGACTCGCGCAGGCGTTTGACCGCACGCCGCTGTCCGCTGTCGAAAATCGGCTGTGAAAAATTGACGACGAATCTCCAGCTGCGGGCTGAGGTGAAAACGCTCGCGGGCACCAGCGCCTGCGGATCGAACGAGGCGACGCCGGTGGGGAACCAGTCTTTCGAGCTGTCCCGCCACACCCGATCGGACGCACGCTCTTGCGCCGCGAACAGACGCAGATCGGGTCGCAGAGACATCCAACCCGCCTCGTCGATGACCGCCGGCACCTCGAAGTTCGGTTCCGAAGCCGCATCGACAGGTCCGTTCGCAGCCATCAGTACCCCGAGCGCTTCCTGCCCGATACGGACGCCCAGCTGTGTCACTTCGAGCCTCGCCTCGTTGCTGGAGACCTCCTGGGCGGCGCGCAGCTCGTTGAGCCTGGTGCCGGCGCCCGCTTCGAGGCGCCGACGCGCGTAATCGAGATGGGCGAGCGACGTTTCGCGCGCGCGCAGGCTGACGTCCACCTGCCGCTTCGCCGCGATGATCGCAAGGTAGGCCTGTGCCGTGGCGACGGCGATGTTCGTGCGCACATCTGCGGTAGAAAGGTTTGCGACCTCCACCTGCTCTCGTGCCTGATTTCTCGCCGCCCAACTCGCCGCCGCGAGAACCGGCATTGAGGCGCTGGCAGAAAACGTGCCCTGCATCCGCGGACTGGTGACGACGTCGTCGAACCGGCGCTCGGTGCTGTTGAGGAGTCCAGTGAAGCTTGCATTGACATTCGGCAGCGTGACCGCGCGTGCCTGTTGCAGCAGTGCCTCGGCACGAAGGATGCCTTGTGCCGCCTGCGCCACTGTCGGATTGTTCTTCAATGCGCGCTCGACGGCCTGCTCGAGCGTCACCGACTCCATTGGAGGAGTGCTGGTTTGCGCTGTCGCGGTTGATCCCAGCAGCAGGAGAGCGATCGCCGTCACCGCTACGGTCCGGCTGAAGCCGGACACTACGTACGTCACATATACGAGCTGCGCACGTAGGCCGGGTCTTGCTGTGTAGACCCGGCTAAGCATGCGCCGCCTCCGCGTGTCTGACCTTGCCCGGCGCGATCGTTCTGATGATCACGTAAAGCACCGGTATGAAAATGACCGACAGGAACGTGGACGCGAGCATGCCGCCCGCAACCGCCGTGCCGACCGAGTTGCGTGCGCCGGCGCCCGCGCCTGTGGCAACCGCGAGCGGCATGACGCCGAGGATGAATGCGAATGACGTCATAAGAATGGGCCGCAATCTGATACGCGCCGCTTCGACCGCAGACTCGACAATCGACTTGCCCTGCAGGCGAAGGTGTTCGGCGAATTCGACAATCAGAATCGAGTTTTTGGCGGCAAGGCCGATCAGCATGACCAGTCCGACCTGGCAGAACACGTCGTTCGATAATCCGCGAATCAGCTGAGCGCTCAGGGCGCCGAACACGGCAAGCGGCACGCCGAGCAGAATGATGAACGGCAGCACCCAGCTCTGGTACTGCGCCGCAAGGACGAGATACACGAGCACAATAGACAACCCGAAAAGATACGCAGCCTGATTGCCCGACTTTGTCTCTTCGAGCGACAGGCCCGCCCACGCGAAGTCGTACCCCTGAGGAAGCGTCTCGCGTGCGATTCGTTCCATCTCCTGAAGGGCCTGTCCCGAGCTTACGCCAGGCAGGGCAGCGCCCTGCAGTTCCGTCGAGCGGAACAGGTTGAAGTGATTGATCACTGCCGGTGCGGTGGATTCGCGCGTGCGCACGACCGCAGACAACGGCACCATGTCGCCGTTTGACGCTCGTGCATAGTACTGGCTCAGATCGGTCGGTTGAGCGCGGAACTGCTGGTCGCCCTGCACATACACGCGATAGGCGCGGTTGTTGAAGTCGAAATCGTTCACATACTGCGACCCCAGCAACACGGCCAGGGCATCGGTGACTTCGCGAATCGGCAGGCCGAGCGATCGCGCCTTGTCGCGATCGATCGTGACGACGAGCTGCGGGTCGTTGGCCGTGAAAGCTGAGAACAATCCGGCCACGCGGCCCGACTGATTGCCTGCGGCCGCGACTTGCTGCGTCACATCGGCAAGCTGGGTGATATCGCCGCTCGACAGATCGAGAATCTCCATCTGGAATCCGCCAAACGCCGACACGCCTTGAATCGAGGGCGGTGCAACCGGAATCACCATCGCTCCGGGAATTCCGAAGACCTGCCCGCGCACCCTGTTCAAAACGGTGTCCAACGAGTGCTCCTCGCCTTCGCGCTCTTCGAACGGCTTCAATCGCGAGAACATCAAGCCGTTGTTCGACGCCGCTCCGCTGAAGCTGAAACCGGCCACCGAGAACACCCCCGCGATTTCCGGCTGCTTGAAGTAGATCTGTTCGACCTCCTTCATGATGTTCGTCGTGTATTCGATCGATGCGCCCGATGGCGCCTGCACTATCGTGATGAAGTAGCCTTCGTCCTCGGCCGGTACGAACGCCCCTGGAACCGCGCGATACACCCACCACGTGGCGGCGAGAGAGAGCACGAACACGATAGTCATCGCCCACTTCCAACGCAGGGCACCAGAGACGATTTTCACGTACCAATTCGTTCCGCTATCGATGACCCGGTTGACAGCGGTGAAAAACCTGCCGTGCGAGTGGCTTGTTCTGTCGAGCAGCAGTGCGGACAGTGCCGGCGTGAACGTGATGGCGTTGAACACCGACAGAATCACGGAAAAGACAATCGTCATCGCGAACTGCTGGTACATGCGGCCCGTCGTTCCCGGAAAGAACGCGACCGGCAGAAACACCGAGACGAGCACGATGCCGATGACGACGACCGCCGAGAACACTTCGCGCATCGCATCGACCGCCGCGTCATGCGCGCTCTTGCCGAACTCGCGCATATGACGTTCGATGTTCTCGATGACGACAATGGCATCGTCCACGACGATGCCGGTGGCGAGCACGATGCCGAAGAGCGTCAGTGTGTTGATCGAGTAGCCGAGCAGCTTCACGAACGCAAACGTCCCGACGAGAGACACCGGAATGGTAATGGCCGGAATCAGCGTGCTGCGCCAGTTCTGCAGGAACAGGAACATCACCAGGATGACGAGGGCAATGGCTTCGGCAAGCGTCTTCAGCACTTCGACAATCGATTCCCGCACGACGATAACGTTGTCGAATGCGAGCTGCCACTTCAATCCTGGCGGAAACTGATCGTCGAGCCGATCCATCACTGCAGTCACGCCACGGAATGTCTCCAGTGCGTTGGCCGTGGGCAGGAGCATGATGCCCATCCCAGATGCCTCGACCCCGGCAAATCGCAGGCGTGAGGAATAGTCTTCGGCTCCGAGCTCCACACGTCCGATGTCGCGCACGCGCACGAGCGCGCCATCCTGGCCGGCCTTGACGACGATATCTGCGAACTCGGAAACTTCCGTCAGTCGTCCGGCGGCACGCACGCTCAACTGATACATCTGATCTTCAGATGACGGCTGCGCGCCCACCGAGCCGGCGGCCACCTGTACATTCTGCTCGCGCAGTGCATTTGTCACATCGCTGGCCGTCAGGCCGCGTCCAGCGAGCCGATTCGGGTCGAGCCACAGGCGCATCGCAAACCGGCGCTCGCCGAAGATGATGACGTTCGCGACGCCCGGCACGCGCTTCAGATCATCACGTACGTAGCGGTCGACGTAGTTGCTGATGAAGAGTGAGCTGTACTCGTTGTTCTCGGAATAGAAACCGATGCCGGCGAGAAAGCCAGTAGACCCTTTGGTGACGGTGATGCCGTTGGTGCGCACCTCGAGCGGCATGCGTCCGAGAGCCGAGTTGACGCGGTTCTGTACGTCGACGGCTGCGAGGTCGGGATCGCGTCCGACCTCGAACGTGACGTTGATCGTGCACAGGCCGTTGTTGGTCGAGGCCGAGGTCATGTACAGCATGCCCTCGACGCCATTGATGACCGATTCCAGCGGCGTCGTCACTGCGCTTTCCACGGCCTGCGCGTTCGCGCCCGTATAAAACGCGCTGACGGCGACGGTAGGCGGCGCAAGCTCGGGATAGCGGCCGATGGGCAGCGTCGGAATCGAAATCGCCCCGGCAAGCGTGATAAGGATGGAACAGACCGTCGCGAGAACCGGCCGTTTGATAAAGACGTCGCTGAACATTACACGCGCCCCAGAGTCGTGGCTCGACTAAAGTCGGCGATGGCTCGACTAAAGTCGAGCCCTACCGGAGCATCGCTCTCCACAGTAGTGTTGCCACCTCGGTAGGGCTCAACTTTAGTTGAGCCGACATACCAGAACGGCTCAACTCTAGTCGCGCCTGTCTTGGCGGCCGCCTGTACCGGCGCGCCGTCACGAATTTTCTGTATTCCTGCCGTGATCAGCTCTTCTCCCGGCTTCAAACCCTTCGACACGGTGTAGAAGTTTCCAACCACGGGCCCGAGCTCAACCGAGCGCTGTTTTGCGACCAGGCCCTTACCCCCTTCGCCAGGTTCGGCGACGAACGCAAACCACTGGCCGTTGATGCGCGTGACTGAAGTCACCGGAATGGTCAGGCCGGGCTCCGTCGTCCAGATCACAAACGAGCGCACATACTGCTCAGTACGCAGCGTGCCCGGCACTGAGACCGGCGTTTTGACGAGAACGGTCTGAGTTTTCTCGTCGACCGACGGCGACACGAAGTTGATCTTCTGTTCGACAATCGTCGCGCCGTTTTCATCGACAATGCGAACCGGAAGGCCGACTCGAAGCTTCGGCGCCTGCTGCACGGGAACGTTGATGTACACCTCGAGCCCGGCGTTGGCGTCGATCGACGTCAACAACGTCGACTTCGTCACGCGATCGCCTTCCCGAACGGGAATGTCGCCGACGATGCCGGCGGTCGGTGCGGTGACGCGGTAGTAGGCGAGATCGGTCCGCGCAGTGCGAATCTGTTCCTGCGCCGTCCGCAACTGCGCTTCAGCTGCCTTCAGATCGTTCGCGGCGCGGTCGGCATCCATCTGGCTTGCCGCGCCGGCCGCCAGCAGTTTCGTCGCACGATCGGCTTCCTGCCGCGCGTAGGTCACGTCGATTTCGCGCTGAGCGCGGACCGACTCCAGGCTCGCGATTTGTCCCTGCTGTACCTTCGAGTCGATTTCCATTAACAACGCGCCGCTCGTGACACGCTGGCCCGGCTTTGCCGCAATACGTGTGATGAACCCTTCGACCTGCGGCTGGATGTCGGTCGATCGCCGGGATTTCACAGTTCCCACGAATTCGGTCATCTGCTCAATAGGTTTCGCTTCGAGTGTCATGATTTCGACGGCCATGGCGGGCATGTCGCCACCCCCAGCGCCGCCGGCAGCCGCGCCCTCGCCTCCACCACACGCAGCGGCGCTAAACGACAGCAATGTAACGAGAAAGATGCGATTTCGGAGGGTATCCATAGGTATTTGAGGTATTTGGGACAAACTGTGGGAAGACTCCACTCTTTGGCGCAGATCGGGTGCCGAAAATGCTCATTATAATCTGCGCATGCCTACGACCTCCGACCGTGGTTTATTTGTCTGGCACGAGCTCAATACCACCGACATCGCGGCCGCTGACGCGTTCTATGCACGGTTGATCGGCTGGAAGAGCAGGCCGTGGGAGTCGAACCCCTCGTACAAGATTTGGACGCTCGGGCGCGAAGGCCGCGCCGGGCTGTATCAGATACACGAGGTGCCAAATGTCGTGACGCCGCCTCCTCATTGGCTCAACTACATCGGTACACCCGACGTTGACGCAACCGTTCGTCAGACGGTCGAGTTCGGCGGCAAGGTTGTGACGTCGGCGGCAGATGTGCCTCGGGTCGGCCGTATGGCGGTGCTGCAGGATCCGCAGGGTGCCATGTTTGCCGTGTCGGCGCGCATCGACCGAGCGCGCTGGAAGGAGCCGCAGATCGGCGACTTTTCATGGCACGAGTTGCTGACCAGCAACTGGCAGACGGCATTTGATTTCTATTCGAAGCTGTTCGGCTGGGAAAAAATGCAGGCGATGGACATGGGGCCGCAAGGGACCTATCAAATCTTCGGCACCGGCGGCCATCAGCTCGGCGGCATGTTCAATCCAGGCGGCATGCCGGCAAGTGGCCCGCAGTGGGTGCCGTACATCCTGGTCCGCGACGCGCGGAAAAGCTCAGAGGTCACCAAAGAGCTCGGCGCCAGTGTCGTGATCGAACCGAACGAAGTGCCGGGCGGCGACATGGTCTTCACCGGCGTCGATCGCCAGGGTGCGATGTTCGCGGCGCAATCGAAGAAGCGTGAGCCTGCGCCCACGAACGTGGCGACCCCGAAGAGCACGAAGAAGCCAGGCGCTGCCAGGAGCGCGAAGAAGGGACCCACCAAAGCCACGAAGAAATCTTCGAAGACAGCTGCGAAGCCGAAGGCGTCGAAGGCAAGGCCGAAGGCGCCGAAGAAGAAGGCGGCAAAAAAGGCGTCACGCCGCCGCTGAGACGAGTAAAATCCGGGTCTACAAGTTCATCAGTTTGGAGGAGAAACAATGAAGCGTCTTTTCCTGATCGCACTCGCCCTCGTCAGCCTCGCCGCACATGGCCTCTCGGCACAGGCCAAACCTGGCTGGGTCACGTTGTTCGACGGTAAGAATCTCGACAACTTCAATCAAATCGGCACGGCCAACTGGCAAATTGTCGACGGCGCGGTCCAGGCCAACATGGGAACCGGATACCTGGTGACGAAGGAGAACTACACCGACTTCGAGATCAGGGTCGAGTTCTGGTCGGCGAACGGCGGCAACAGCGGCGTCTACATGCGCTGCATGGATGGGGCGAAAATCACCGACAAGACCTGCTACGAAGCCAACGTCTACGACAAACGGAAGGACCAGTCGGGCCGAACGGGAGGTATCCCGAACTACGCCGCGCCGATCGCGATTGTCGATGCCGAAGGCAAGTGGAACACCTATGAAATCACGATGCGCGGTCCGCAGATCGTCGTCGTGCTGAACGGAACGAAGACGATCGACACGAAAGACGAAACGCTCAAGAGCGGGCCGATCGCGCTTCAGTACGCAGCCGGCGACATCAAGATCCGCAGCGTGCAGATACGAAAACTGTAGAGGAAACACGCATTGCCACATTTTCGATTGGCAATTGCCGGATTGATTGGCAATTGAGAATGTGGCAATCGGTTTGATCCCGGCGTCCCGGCGTTTCGTTCAGGCCGCCGTTTTTGCAGCCGCCCACGCCGACATCCCTCCCGTCATTTCGGTCACACGCGCAAATCCATCGCGCTGTAACAGACTGCCGGCTATCGAGGATCGATAGCCCGCGGCGCAGAACACCACGATCGGACGATTGCGAGGAACCTCGGACAAGCTCGCGGCAAGCCTGTTCAGTGGAATGTTGACGCTGCCTTCGATGTGCTGCTGCTGCCATTCATGGGGCGTTCTCACATCGAGCAGATAGGGTGCATCCTCCGCGCCTAGCCACTCGTTGATCGCTGCGGCGGAGGTCTGTGGCGTTGCGGCCAGCAAATCATCTCGATTCCTGAGGGCCTGCATCCCATCTTCGAGGTAGCCGGCCACGTTGTCGAATCCGATGCGCCCCAAACGGAGGGCCGCTTCGGCCTCGCGTCCAGGCGCCGCGATGATGACGATCGGCCGCTCGCGATCCAGGACGGTACCGGCCCAGGTCGCATATTGCCCTCCGAGACCGATGTTGATGCTGCCGGCGAGATGCTGCGGCGCAAACTCGCTCGCATCGCGTACGTCGAGCACCTGCGCACCCTTCTTCATCAGATCGAGCACTTCATCGAGCAGAAGAGGTTTCACCTCATGCTCCAGCACCTGGTCGAGGGTCGGTCGCTCTTTCGCGTTCAGCACCGCATCATAGGAAAAATACGACGGTGCGTCCGGCTGGTCGGCCGTCACGATTGCGATGAAGTCTTCCTCGCTCATCGGCTGAAGCGCGTAGTTCGTCCGCCGTTGCTCGCCAATGGTCGACACGGTGTCCTTGCTGATTTTCTTGCCGCAGAGCGACCCGGCGCCGTGCGCGGGATAGATCAGCGTTTCGTCAGGCAGCGGCAGCAACTGCTGTCGAGTCGATCGATAGAGCAGCCGCCCGAGATCGACCGCCGACCAACCGAGCGATGCGCGCAAATCGGGTCTTCCTACGTCGCCTATAAATAATGTGTCGCCGGTCAGCACCGCATACGGTTTCGACCGATCGCTCGCATCGTCGTACACAAGAATGGATATCGACTCGGCGGTGTGGCCGGGCGTCTCGAGCACCGTCAGGCGAACATCGCCGATGTCGAGCGTTGCGCCGTTGGCCATCGGCGTGAACCCGTACTCGGCCTTCGCCGACCCGCCAAGATAGATGGCCGCGCCGGTCTTATCTCGAAGCTCGAGGTGGCCCGCGATGAAATCCGCATGAAAATGCGTGAGAAATACATGGCGAATCGTCAGCCCATGACGGTGCGCCTCGTCCAGATACTCCTGCACGTCCCGCTTCGGATCGACGACAACGGCTGTTTTTGTCGTTTCGTCGCCAATCAGATATGACGCATGTGCAAGGCAGTTGAGGTAGAACTGTTTGAAGATCATCGTTGGTTCCAGGGTTCCAGGGGTTCGGGTTCCAGGGGTTCCGGTTCCACGGGTTCTGGTTCCGAAGGTTCTGATTCCGAAGTTCTGGTTCGCCGTTCCGGGTTACCGTTTTCGGCTACCAGCTACCAGCTACCCACCAGATGGGCGATCCTCGCCTTGGTCGAGCGCCGCCTCGAAAATCTCGGCGATCTCGCGCCAACGTTCGGGAGTCATTGGTGAGGGTTCGCACCCAGTTTATGCCAATGAACAGAAAGATGCGAAATCGTAGGGATTGTAAAGTTCGTAAGGTTCGTAAGGTTCGTGAGGTTCGTAAGGTTCGTAAGGTTCGTAGGTTCGTAGGTTCGTAGGTTCGTAGGTTCGTTGGTTCGTTGGTTCGTGGGACGAGGTTTGCGCCGACGAACCCACAAACTTCACGAATCTTACGAACCCACGAACCCACGAACCCCCCGAACCCCACGAACTTCACGAACCCACGAACTTCACGAACTTCACGAACCCACGAACTTCACGAACTTCACGAACCTTACGAACCCTACGAACCTTTCAAAGAACTTTCACGAACCCACGAACCTTTAGAATGCGGGTACGTTCGGTTGACGCCCGAGCAGAACGCGGCCGGCCTCTTCCCATGTGTGAGCCGCCACGGTGAAGTGATGCGTAATCGCTTCCGCATCACGTGCGTGGCGCTGCAACGACGACTTCAAATAGATCGAGCTGCCGCCGGCGAGCGTGTTCGCCGTCTTCGCGACTGAAGCGCCCGTTTCGGCCACCTGTATGCACGCGATTCGCGCGAGCGCGATCTGACGGTTGCTGACGGGCTTATTCGCCAGCACGGTGTTCCACATGTCTTCCGCCGTCGCATAGAGAAACGCGCGCGCGCCGCCGAGCGTCGCCTCGGCACGTGCCAGCTCGATCTGCGCAACCGGCCGGTCGGCGAGCACCGTCTGGTAAAGCGAGGGCACTTTCGTCTGCGCCAGCTCCATCAGCTCGTCGAGCGCCGCACGTGCGATGCCCAGGCTGACGCACACCAGCTGAAATACAAAGAGCGAGAAAGGCGGCATCCGGTAGAGAGGTTCCGTCCGATGGCCGGACGGATCGAGCAGCGCAAAGATTCTGTGTTCGGGCACGTAGAGGTCCGCGGCGCTGAAGTCGGTGCTGCCCGTGCCGCTCAACCCGCTCACGTACCATGTGTCATGGACCTGAAGATCTTTGACGGGCATGCACACGTGGATGATCTCGGGCCCGTGTGGCGTCATCCGAGGCTTGCCGTTGTCCATCACGAGACAACCGGCCCACGCCCACTCGCAATGCGTGATGCCACTGGCGAACGGCCATCGGCCGCTGACGCGCACTCCACCGTCCACGCGCATTGCCGCGCCGGCGGGCGCCGCAATGCCGGCTGTTGGCGCTTCGGGATTGCTCCACACTTCGCGCGCCCCGCGGTCGTTGATGTACCCGGCCGAGACATTGTTGCCGGCGCCGATCATGGCGCACCAGCCGGCCGAGCCATCAGCGGTGGCGATCGTTTCGATCGTCTGCATCATTTCAATGGGCGTGGATTCCTGCCCGCCGATCGCACGCGGCACTCCGAGGCTGAAAATGCCGGTACTTCGCAGTGCGGCGGCGAGGTCGGGCGGCAGACGGCGCGCCTGCTCGATGTCCTGGCGGCGCGATCGAATTGTCGGAAGAAGGTTGTGAACACTATCGGTGACTGAGGAAGAAGTAATCATGGTGACTCCTCAAAAATGGGAAAGGAATGTACCCATTGTTGTGCTAGCTTTTCCACATGATCAAACGCTTTCTTCTTCTTACCGCGATTCTGGCGCTGGCGATGACTGGTGCAGCTCGCGCACAGGGTGCGAGCAGTAACTACGAGGTTGTCGAACACTGGGCTCAGTTTCCGCCCGGCATCACCGCCTGGGGCGGCGCCACCGGCGTGGACATCGACCCCAAGGGGAACATCTACGTCTTCCATCGCAACGAGTCGATGCCGATCATGGCATTCGACAAGAACGGAAAGTTCCTGCGTGCCTGGGGACAGGGCATGTTCAAGACCACGCATTTCCTGCGCACCGATCACGAGGGAAATGTGTGGGTCACGGACCGTGGCGATCATCAGGTCTTCAAGTTCAGCCCCGAAGGCAAGCTGCTGATGACCCTGGGGCAGAAGGGCGTCATCGGCGAAAACGAGTCGCGCGATGCCTTCAACGGCGTAGCCGATCTGGTCATCGCGAAAAATGGGGATATCTTCATTGCCGACGGCGAGAGCACCAATACGCGCGTCGTGAAGTACTCGAAAGACGGCAAGTTCGTCACCTGGTGGGGCGGCAAGGGCACAGAGCCGGGCAAATTCGACGAGCCCCATAGTATTGCGATTGATTCACGAGGCCGTCTGTACGTCGGCGACCGCCGGAACAAGCGCGTGCAGATGTTTGACCAGAGCGGGAAGTTTCTTCAGGAGTGGACCCATCTCGGCACGCCGTGGGGCGTGTTCGTCAAAGGCGATCTGCTCTATGTCGTCGACGGCACGGAGGCCAACTGTCTGTACATCATGAATACGAAAGACGGCAAGATCGTGGATAAGGTCGAGGGCCTCCGCAACGCAACCGCTGTCACGGTTGACTCCAGGAACGCGATCTACATCGGGGAAGTGAACGGGGCGAACGTGAGGAAGCTGGTCAGAAAATAACGAGCGGGTGTTATGGCCGATGGCAAATGGCAGATGGCAGTAGTACTCTCTGCCATCATCCATCTGCCCTCTGCCCTGACACCATTGTAGCGAGTAGCCCATGCCCATCAACCTTCGCGTAAACGGCCGCGCCGCGACCGTCGACGTCGACGAGTCGACGCCGCTGCTGTATGTCTTGAGCGACGAGCTCGCGCTGAACGGGCCGAAATTCGGCTGCGGCCTCGGACAGTGCGGTGCCTGCACGGTTATCGTCAAGGGTCAGGCGATCCGCTCGTGCATCACGCCAGTGAAGACCGTCGCCGGCGCGGAGATCACGACGCTCGAAGGGTTGGGTACACCAGACAAACCGCATCCGATTCAGCGGGCGTTCATCGATGAGCAGGCAGCACAGTGCGGATTCTGTTTGAGCGGTGTCATCCTCGCCGCCAAAGCGCTCGTTGATCGCACACCCAAACCAACAGACCAACAGATCGAGCAGGCGCTCTCTGGCGTGCTGTGCCGCTGTTTTGGGCACGCGCGCATGATCGCCGCCATCAAGCGTTACGCGAACGGAGGTGCGGCATGACGAGCCGCCCTCGTGGGGATTTGGGATTGGCCCCGCCTTCGCCAAAGGCTTCGGCGCGCCCGCCGGGCTGCGCTGAGGCGGGGATTAGGGATGTGCGCGTGTCCCGGCGGGCGATGTTGAAAGGCACGGGCGCGCTCGTGGTGTCGTTCGCGCTGACGCCGTCCGATCTATTCGGACAAGCGGTCGCAACGTTGGTGGGCAATCCGTCCAAGGAGGTTGATGGCTGGTTGTCGATCGGCGCCGACGGAATCGTCACCGCCTATACGGGCAAGTGCGAGATGGGGCAGGGACTGTTCACGGCCCAGACGCAGCTCGTCGCCGAAGAGCTCTGCGTCCAGGTCGATCGGGTCAAGCTGATTGAATGCGTCACCGGCACCACGCCCGACCAGGGCGTCACCTCGGGTGCACAATCGCATCCGCAGAATTTCAATCACAGCAACCTGGCTCTCGCTGCGGCTACTGCCCGCGAGGCACTGCTGCAGATGGCGGCGAAGCAGTGGAGTGTTCCCGTCGAGCGGCTCACCGCTGGCAACGGCGTGGTCAGCGATGGGTCGAGGACGATCCCCTATGGACAGTTGATCGGCGACAGGAAATTCAATCTCACGTTGAACACAAACGCGAAGCGCAAGCCGCCTCGCGAGTGGACCATACTCGGGAACCCCGTCAAGCGCCTCGACCTGCCGGCGATGGTGACCGGGACCTACCCGTATGTGCACAACATGCGCGTGCCCGGCATGGTGCACGGCCGCGTCGTCCGTCCGCCGACGGTCGGCGCGACGGTCGTGAGTGTCGACGAAAGCTCGGTCAGCAGCATGCCGGGTTTCATCAAGGTGGTCGTCAAGAAGGACTTCATCGGCGTCGTGTGCGAAAAGCAGTGGCAGGCCGTTCAGGCAGTGAACCGGTTGAAAGTGACCTGGAAGCCCGGCCCCGCGCTCCCGGCGCAAGCCACGTTCTACGATCACATGCGCAAGGCGCCGAGTCGCGACGTACTGCTCGTGGATTCGAAAGACGTCGAGGCGACGCTCGGATCGGCCGCGCAGGTCGTGCGCTCAACCTACCTGCATCCGTATCACATGCACGGATCCGTCGGCGCCTCGTGTGCTGTGGCCGATGTGAAGGCGGATAGCGCCACCGTCTGGTCGCCCACGCAAGGCGTCTATCCGCAGCGCGACAGCTGCGCCATGCTGCTCGGCATGAAACCGGAACAGGTGAAGGTGATCTACACCCGTGGCTCTGGCTGTTACGGCATCAACGGCGCCGATACGGTGTCATACGATGCGGCGCTGCTGTCACAGGCCGTCGGCCGTCCCGTGCGCGTGCAGCTCTCCCGCAAAGACGAGATGGTGCACGAGAATTTCGGCCTCGCGTTCGTCGTCGATCAGCGGGTCGGCCTCGACCGCGCCGGCAACATCCTGGCGTGGGACTACGAAGCATGGTCGCCGCTGCGTGGCGGGCGGCCCGGCTACACGCAGCCGGGCAATCAGGTGACGGGATTTCTCGCCGGCTTCCAACCGGCTGCGTTTGTTCCCCAATCGCCGGCGCCGCCACCAAAAGGCCCGCTCGCGAACGGGTCGAACGTGGTGCCGTCGTATGTCTCCGGCACCGTTGACGGCGTCGCGGGTGGCACGGGCATCGTGACATGTGAACGTATGCTCTCGCGCACGGTGGCGTCGCCCTTCTGGACCGGCCCGCTCCGTTCGCCAAGCCGTTTACAAAACACATTCGCGCACGAGTGCATGATGGATGAGCTCGCTGCCGCCGTGAAGGCCGATCCGGTCGAGTACCGCCTGCGCCACCTGCGCGATCCGCGATTGAAGGGGGTCGTTCAGGCGGCCGCGAAAGCCGCTAGTTGGCAGGCACGTCCGTCTCCTCGGGCATCAGAGCCTGTCTCGCCGAAGCCTGTGGCGAAGGCGGGCAGCACCCAGAACCCCGAACCGCGGGTTCAATCCGGTCGCGGCATCGCCTGCGTCCTTTACGAGGGAGACAACGGCTACTGCGCCATGGTCAGCGATGTGGATGTGCACCTCGACACCGGTGTCGTTGACGTGAAACGCATCGTGATGGCCATCGACGCGGGCCCGATCTCCAACCCCGACGGCCTTCGCAATCAGGCCGAGGGCGGTGCACTGCACGGGCTCAGCCGCGCGCTGTTTGAAGAAGTGACGTGGGACGAGGAGAAGGTGACGTCCGTGGATTGGCGCACCTACCGGACGTTCCCCGTCGGCTTCAAAGTGCCAAAACTAGACACCGTGCTCATCAACACCATGGAAGCCGAAGCGAACGGCGCTGGTGAGGTGTCGATCACAGTCGCCGCTGCGTCAATTGGCAACGCGATTTTCGATGCGACCGGCGTGCGAGTGCGGGAGGTGCCGTTTACGCCGGAGCGCTTGAAAGTGACTCTCTCCTCGCGCGCTTAGCCTGCCTCGCCGAAGCCTGCGGCGCAGGCGGGGAACCAGAACGTTCGGAACCAGAACCTCTGGAACCGGGACCTTTGGAACCCTCGGAACCGTTCACCGTTCACCGTTTCCTGGGTTCCCTGGTTTCTCCAGTTCCATGGATCTCCAGCCTTCAGTTCCCCCCTGATTAGGGGGGTAGTCCCTACCTCACACGACAGCTACGCTCCAACCCCTAAGGCCAATTCATGAGTGCTGAGTCGCCACCCGTGTCTTCGGGCGCGATCTCGCGACGGACCTTTATCAAAGGCGCCATCGCGACGGGTGTCGTGGCCGCCTCCGCAACCTACCTGTTTCGTGCGCCCGGAGTCATCGGACAACGTTCGCTCGGCGCGGCTGAACGGCTCATCAGCCTGAATGTGAACGGACGCGTGCGCCACGTCGATGTCATGAAGCAGGAAACCCTGGCGATGACGCTGCGCTACAAGCTGGGTCTGACCGGCACAAAGCTCGGTTGCGATCGGGCGGAATGCGGAGCGTGCACGGTTCTTATCGATGAGATCCCTCACTACTCCTGTTCCGTCCTGACGCATACAGTCCGCGCGAGACAGGTGGTCACCATCGAGGGGCTCGCAGACTCGCCAGACAATCTTCATCCCGTCCAACGCGGCGTGGTCGATGAGCACGGATTCCAGTGTGCGTTCTGCATGCCGGGATTCATCATGGCCACCGTCGGATTTCTCAAGACCAATCCGACGCCAACGCGGGCAGAGCTCGCCCACGGCGTCTCCGGCAACCTCTGCCGTTGCCAGGACTACAACAAGATTCTCACCGCCTTGATGCGCGGCGCCGAGTACTCGCGCGAGAAACAAAGCCGGACGAACTGATGGCGCCGCTCAAGTACGTCGGCGCCGACTACGTCACACCCGACCTCGTCGCCAAGGTCATGGGCGCGGCCAAGTACGCGGAAGACTTTCGCGTCGAAGGCATGCTGTTCTGCAAGCTGCTCCTCAGCCCGTTGCCGCATGCGCGCGTGCGTCGCATCGATGCCACGAGGGCGCTTGCCATGCCCGGGGTCAAGGCGGTTCTGACCGCCGACGATTTGCCGGCGCCGGCATCGCCGCTGGCCCCCGCTGTAGAACGTCCCCTGACCAACGAGCCTCACTATCAAGGAGAGCCGGTCGCCGCTGTCGCTGCTGTCGATGAGCTCACGGCGGCTGAAGCCATCGAGGCGATCAAAGTTGGATGGGAGCCTCTTCCGTTCGTCGTTGATCCGCTCGAAAGCTTGCGGCCGCGCGGACCCAACGCGCGAACGGTGGGCAACGTCTGGTATCCGGCTGCCCCTGGCCAGACTCCGCCTCGTCCGGAGATAAAGACACTCAAATGGACCGAGTCTGATTTTGCGGATGAGGGCGAGGGCCGTCTGCCGATGGGCGAAGTGCCCGAGGAATGGAAGTTTGGCGATCTCGACGCGGCGTTCAAAGACGCGGCGCTCGTGCTCGATGAGACGTTCGTCGTGCAGTCCACTTCGCATCAGCCGATGGAGCCGCGCAGCGCGATGGCGTACTGGCTCAACGGCAAGCTGCATATCTACGCATCGACGCAAAGCGTCATTCGCACCGTCGACAACATTGCCAACTGGATGGCGATTGAGCCGGCCGATCTGGTTCTCGTTTCCGAGTATTGCGGCGGTGGGTTCGGCAGCAAGGGCGGCGGGCCCATCTCGATGGCCATCCCGGCGCTGCTCGCAAAAAAGGCGGGCGCACCGGTGATGATGCGCGTCTCCCGCGAAGAAGAGCATTTCATCGGCAGGGGTCGCACAAACATGACTGGCCGCACGAAGGTCGCCTTCAGAAAAGACGGGCGCATCGTCGGCATTGATCTCTTCATCGTCCAGGACAACGGCTCTTACGGATCGTTTGGCGACTTTCGCTCAGCGGGCAACGCCGTATCTGTGCTCTACCAGCCATTGGCGATGCGCTGGCGCGGCGTGAATGTGATCACGAACACACCTCCGCGATCTCAGCAGCGATCGCCCGGTTGGATGCAAGCGAATGGCTTGCTCGAGTCGGCGATCACCAAAGCCGCAAAACAACTCTCAATCGACCAGGTTGAGATCAGAAAGATCAATTCACCCGAGGGCAAGGCGACCTACGGCGCCCCACGGCCCGACGGCACGCGCCCACACCTGACCAGCGCCTTTGTGAAACAGGCGCTCGACCGCGGCAGTGAACAGTTCCGGTGGAACGAGCGGAAAGCACACACTGGTTCGCCAAGAGGCACACGCGTGCGCGGAATCGGTGTCGCCGTCGGCACCCATCCAGCCGGGTCGATTGGCTTCGATGGCTTGATGCTGATTCGTCCGGATGGCCGGCTGAACGTGCACACCGGCGTCGGCAACCTCGGGACGCACTCGGTGATCGATCTCGCACGAGTCGCCGCCGAGGTGCTGCAGATGCCGTGGGAACGCGTCGACGTGATCTGGGGTGACACGAGCAAACATCTGCCGTGGAGCCCGATGTCGGTTGGCAGCCAGACGACGCACGCGGCGACGCGGGCGAATCATGCAGCCGCGCTCGATATGCGGCGTAAGCTGCAGCAAATCGCGGCGCGAGATCTGGGCGGTAGACCGGACGACTACGAGCTCGGCGGCGAACGAGTATTCCGGAAGGGAAGTCCCGCTAGTGGACTCACATATCAGAATGCGGCGCGCCGGGCGGTCGAGCTCGGCGGCGAGTATGACGGCCACGAGCTGCCGAAAGAGATCCACGCGGTTACACGCGGGTCGGCGGGCGCGCTGGCTGGCAGCGGCCTGATGGGGGTTGCCAAGGATCTGTTCCCACGCGACGGCGACACGTTCTCGTTCATCGCCGGCTTTGCCGAAGTCGAAGTCGATGTCGAAACGGGCGAGACCACGCTCGTCGACTATCTCGCGGTCGGCGACGTTGGCACCGTGGTGAACCCGCGAAGTCTGAAGTGCCAGATCCTCGGAGGGAGCTGCCTCGGCATCGGCCATGCGCTCATGCAGCGCATCGTGTACGACCAGCGCTATGGCGCGGCGCTGTCGCGCCGGTTCCACTACAACAAGCCGCTGAGCATTCTGGACACCCCACCGGAGCTGCACGCCGAAGCGCTGAACATTCCCGATCCGGAAACACCCGTCGGCGCGCGCGGCGTTGGCGAGCCGCCAGTTGGCGCCGGCTACGGCGCGGTGATGAACGCGATAGCCGATGCGGTTGGCGTCGATGTTTTTCGACGCGCTCCCGTGACCCCTGACGTTATTCTTATGTCGCTCGAGCACAAACGTCGCATGCACGCGCCGCTCACGACCCATGTGTGACACGGCAAAACAGGAGGCGAGTATGGTTAGGCAGATGTCGGTTGTTCTGGCGCTTATCCTCTTTGCGGTGCCGGTCTGGGCGCAGAGCGCCCTGTCCACGATTCACGGGACCGTGAGGGACGAGTCGGGCGCGGCGATGCCCGGCGTCACGGTGACGCTGACGAGTCCGGCACTCCAAGTTGGTCAAATCGTTGCGGTGTCGGAGGCTGACGGCACGTACCGCATCGGTGAGTTACCCGCTGGCCTCTATCGCATTTCGTTCGAGTTGTCTGGCTTCAAAAATTACGTGCTCGCTGATTTCCGTTTGTCCATCGGATTCGTCGCTCGCGTCGATGCGTCGATGGCCGTCGGCGGACTGGAAGAGTCGATCACAGTCACCGGCGCCAGTCCTGTCGTGGACATGACCTCGACGACTACAAGCGTCAACATGACAGCCGACACAATCGAATCGCTTCCGGTTGGCCGCGGGTTGCAGCAGTTGCTCGCTATGACGCCTGGCGTCACCACCAATCGCGTGGACGTCGGTGACAGCTGGATGGGTGTGCGCGCGGCCGCAAATAACTACGGCCAGTCCGCCAACGTGAAGGTTCAGATCGACGGCATCGACATCGCCGACGGGACGAGTTCCGGCGTCTATATGACGAGCCTGACGCTCGAAGAGGCGCAGATCAGAACGTCGGGCAACGACGCGGAAGTGTCGGTGCCAGGTATCTCGATGGTGGCCGTGATCAAGTCCGGATCGAATCAGTTCCACGGCACATACATGGGATCGCTCGAGCATCCCTCGCTTCAGGGCAGTAATCTGAGCGACGAGTTGAAAGCTCAGAATTTGAGCGACACGGAGCCGCTGAAACATCTCTACGACGTGAGCGCCGACGTCGGCGGCCGCATCGTCCGCGACAAGCTGTGGTTCTACGGCGCGTTTGTGCAACAGGACAAGGTTTCCGGCGTCGTCGGGTTCGCGGAAAACCCGGGCCCGGATGGCAGATACCTGACGGGCGATGAGCCGCCGGGCTATGTCAGGACACGTCTTACACATGGTTCCATGAAGCTGTCCTACCAGCCGTCGAGTACCAATCGGTTGATCGCTGCGTGGCAGCCCACGATGAAATATCAGCCGCAGGGGCTCCCGCCAGAGCCGAACCGGTTGCGTCCGCTCGAATCGACGCTCGACTATAAGAACCCGAGCTCGATGTACAAAGGTGAGTGGCAAAGCACGCTCTCGAACCGCATGGTCTTCAATGTCGTGGGCGGCTATGGCGGCTATCTCGCCGACTACGCGCCATGGCGATCGAAAAGCGCGGCGCCGGTCGTTCTGGGCAATCCACCGCGCGTGGATCGCGCCACGGGCCTCAACCTCGGCGCCAATCCGAAGACGAACCTCGAATATCGCGACAAGTGGCAGTTGGACAGCGGCCTCAGCATGTTCCCGCAACGATCATTCGGCGGGCAGCACGAGTTGAAGGTCGGCACCACGCTGTACTGGCGTCGCAACAGCGTCGGCTGGCGTGTTCATCCGTCTGGTGACTACACGCTGATTTTCGATGGGCCGGCAGCTGCGGAGATTGACATTCGCAATTCGCCGACGCAGCCCGATTCGCGCGCCAACTACTATGCCGGCTATATCAAGGACACATGGCGTGTGACCGATCGCATGACGTTGAACCTGGGCCTGCGATTCGAGCAGCAGAAGTCGTTTCTGCCGAAACAGTCGAAGGAAGTCAGCCCGCAGTTTCCGACGCTGTTTCCTGCCACGTCGTTCGACGGGCTCGACGTCTTGACGTGGAACAAGGTCGTTCCGCGATTCGGGCTCGCGTGGGACGTCGCCGACAGGACCATCGTGAAAGCGACGTTCGGGCGATTCGTCAACGGCATGGACGACGGATTCGCGAATGCCTACAACTCGATGGCAAACGTGACGATGAAGTTCCGGTGGCGCGATCTGAACAACAACGGCGATTACACTGCGGGCGAGGTGAATTTGAATCCGAACCTGGGTCTGAGCCAGGGCGGCGATTTCATCAGTGTGACCGGGCAGAGCAGCGCGCGGCTCAATCCCGAGCTGCGCTCGCCAATGACGAACGAGGCCACACTGGGCGTCGAACGCGAAGTCATGCAGAACCTCGGCGTTCGCGCGCTGTATGTGTACAAGAGCGTCACCGACCGCTACACGACGCGCAACGTCGCGCGACCGCTCAGCGCCTACAACATCCCGCTTACCCGGCGCGATCCGGGACCGGACGGCCTGCTGAATACGCGGGACGATGGCGGCACGGTGACGATCTATGACTACGATCCGCGTTTTGCGGGAGCGGCGTTTGTACAGAACGAGCAGCAGAACACCGATCGCGAAGATTGGTACCAGACGATCGAGTTCACCGTGACGAAGCGGACGTCCAGCAGGTGGGGCGCGATGGCGTCGTTCTTTGCCATCAAGCAGCACGTGTGGCCGAACGCGGCGCTCTTCGAAGACGATCCGAACGTGGATTTGAATGCTTTGGATGAGACCTGGAATTGGGCGGGTAATTTCACCGGAACCTATAGGGCGCCGCTGGGGATTCAACTCGGCGCGTTCTACCAAGCTAAGGTGGGCATCCTCGATCAGCGCACGGTGATTTTCCGCGCGACCGATCCGGATGGCGGCCCGCCGCTGCGTCAGCTCAGTACCGTCACGCTGAAGATGGAGGAGAAAGGCGCGCAGAAGACCGATGCGATTCACGTGGTGAATCTCCGCGCCAGCAAGTATTTCCCGTTCTCCAGCGGACAACGCGTGCAGTTCGATTTCGACCTGTTCAACGTGTTCAACTCGAGCGCACCTATCACGGCGAACTTCCTGTCGGGGACGACCTTTGCGTATGCCACGGCGGTTGTGCCACCACGGATCGCGCGAATCGGTTTCCGTTACACGTTCTAGTGTGCGCAAACGGTTCTAGGTGCTAGGGTTCTGGGTGCTGGGTTCCGGTTCTAAGGAACCTAGCACCCAGCACCTAGAACCCCGAACCGCTGGTTCTTACCCCCAAGTTGGGGACTGGCGGCGCGCTTGACTCTCGGCTAACTTAGAAGGGCCGGCACGCCCGACGTGTATATTGCCGGACCTTGGTGAGGGAACGAATGAGACGGCGCCTGACATTATTAATCGCTGCGACGTCTTTCCTCGTGGCTGTCGCGTACAACGTGCCATCTGCGCAGCAACGGCCATTGCCGTCCGTTGCCGATCAGGGATCGGTAACCGGCGATCGACAGTCGCAGCAAGCCGTCCTTGCAAAGTACTGCGTCACCTGCCACAACCAGCGCCTGAAAACGGGTGGACTCGCACTCGACACGCTCGATTTGTCGGACGTGGGCAATCACGCAAACGAATGGGAACAGGTCGTGCGCAAGATTCGCACGGGTGCCATGCCTCCGGTCGGGCGAGCACGGCCTGACAAGGCTGCGGCCACGAACCTCGTGACGTGGCTCGAGACGGAGCTCGATCGCTCCGCCGCAGCGCATCTGAATCCTGGCCGCACGTCGTTGCAGCGTCTCAATCGCCGGGAATATGCCAACGCCGTTCGCGACCTCCTTGCCGTCGAGATCGATGCCGCGTCGGTGCTGCCGGCGGACGTCGCCGGCCACGGCTTCGACAACAACGCCGATGCGTTGACGCTGTCGCCCGCGCTGACCGAGCGATATCTCGGCGCCGCGGCGAAAATCAGTCAGATGGCGCTCAGCCGTCCGCGCGGACTTCCCACGCCGGAAACGTTCTTCGTGCCGTCGGATAGCAATCAGGGATTGCGCGCGAGCGACGATCTGCCCTTCGGATCGCGCGGCGGCGTTGTGATCCGCTACTACTTCCCGGCCGACGGGGAATACCTGTTCGAGATGCGGCCGAGAGAGACCGGCGTGTCTGGTGGGTTCGAAGGCGTCACTGCCGAGCCGCACCAAATCGAAGTGGCCCTGGACGGCGTCAAGGTCTGGAGCGGAACGATTGGCGGACCGGAATTCGGCAGCAGCCGTGTGCAGGGTGGTGCGGGCACATATATCACTGACGATCGCGACAAGAAGGTGATCGAAGCGTTGCAGTTCAAAGCGCCGGTCAAGGCTGGCCAGCATCTGGTGCAGGTCTACTTCGTCGCCAAGACGTCGGCGTATATCGAAGATCTGTTCGATCGGGCAGTACATCGAGAACCTTACAGAAAGGGCAACGGTCAGCCGAACCTGTCAACGGTCACGATCACCGGTCCTCAAGCCGTCACGGCGACTGCCGCGACGAGCGACTCGCCGAGCCGTCGCAAGGTGCTGACGTGTCGGCCCGCGTCGGCAGACGACCAGGGCATCTGCGCGAGAAAGATCCTCTCGACGCTCGCCCGTGGTGCGTATCGACGGCCGGTTACCAGCGATGACCTTCAGGTGCTGATGGATTCGTATCGCGAGGGCGCGAGTCGAGGCGGGTTCGATCCCGGGCTCGAGATGGCTATTCGGAGCATCCTGGTGAGTCCGGACTTTCTCTTCCGGCTCGAGAGTCAGCCGGCTGGCGTTGCCCCCGATCAGGCCTATCGTGTGAGCGATATCGATTTGGCCTCGCGGCTGTCGTTCTTTCTCTGGAGCAGTGTTCCGGACGAGGAGCTGCTGAGAGTCGCGGAAAAGAAAGCGCTGCAGAAGCCGGACGTGCTGCAACAGCAGGTGCGCCGCATGCTGGCCGATCCGCGTTCGCAGGCGCTCGTCGACAACTTCGCCGGCCAGTGGCTGCACATCCGTAACGTGGCGGGACATCAGCCGAGTCCAGAAGTGTTGTTCCACTACGACGACAATCTGCGCAGGGCGTTCGAGCAGGAGACGAAGCTCTTCTTCGAAAGCATCATTCGCGAGAATCGCAGCGTGCTCGATCTGCTCGATGCCGACTACACCTATGTCGACGAGCGCCTGGCGAAGCACTACGGCATTTCCGGCGTGTTCGGCGAGCGCTTCAGGCGTGTGTCGCTGCCTTCCGACAGTCCGCGCCGCGGCTTGATGGGCAAGGGCTCGATTCTGATGTCGACGTCTTATCCCAACCGGACATCTCCGGTCATCCGAGGGAAGTGGATTCTGGAGAACATCTTCGGTGCGCCGCCGCCACCGCCGCCGCCGAACGTGCCCGAGTTGAAGGACGAGCGCGACCCGCGGAAGATCCTGCCCATGCGCGAGCAGCTGGCGGCCCACCGGAAAAATCCCGTGTGTGCGGGTTGTCATGCGCAGATGGATCAGTTGGGTTTCTCACTCGAAAACTTCGATGGGATAGGCGAGTGGCGAGACATGTATGTGTCCGGCGCGAAAGTCGATGCGTCGGGTGAGCTCCCCGATGGGACGAAGTTCAACGGGCCGTCAGAGCTGCGCCAGGTGCTCATGAGCCACTCTGACGAGTTCCTGACGACCATGACGGAAAAGCTGTTGACCTATGCGCTGGGGCGAGGGCTCGAAGCGAGCGATGGCCCCGCGGTCCGCAAGATCAAGCGCGACGCGGCCCGCGAGAACCTTCGCTTTGGCGCGCTCATTCAGGGGGTTGTGACGAGTACGCCGTTTCAGATGAAGCTGGCGCACGCGGATACGAATTAGCGGTTTCGGTAGGGCCCAACTTTAGTTGGGCCAGCAAGCTTCGGTATGGGCGCAACTTGCGCCAGCAGGTTAATGGAGGCTCTTCGATGGTGATTACCAAGTTAGCGTTGCCCCGTCGCACGTTCCTTCGTGGCATCGGTGCAACCATGGCATTGCCGCTTCTCGATGCCATGATTCCGGCCATGAGGGCTGCGGCGCCGTCTGCGCCTCGCTTTGCGCCGATCTACTTCGGCAACGGCGCGAACATGTTCGAGTGGACGCCCTCCACCGATGGGATTGGCTTCGAGCTCTCGTCCTCGCTGAAGCCGCTCGAGGCGTTCCGCGACAGGACGCTGGTCTTCACCGGGCTCGACAATTACCCGGCTACGGATCAGGGGGACGTCGGCGGACAGCACCCGCGCGCCGCACCGGCCTTCATGAGCTGTATGCATCCAAAGGCCACCGAGGGCTCCGACGTGGAGGCGGGCACGACGATCGATCAGATGATCGCCGCGAAGATCTGCCGCGACACGAAGCTGTCGTCGTTGGAAGTATCGGTCGACCGCAACGACGTCGTCGGCGCGTGCGACCACGGATACGCCTGCGCCTACATGAACTCGCTGTCGTGGCAGTCGCCGACCAATCCGCTGCCGATGGAAACCAATCCCCGCTTCGTATTCGAGCGGATGTTCGGCATCGGCACCACGGCCGAAGAGCGCCTCGCTCGAGTCAAAGAAGATCGCAGCATCCTCGACCGGCTCAGTAGCCAGATTGCGAAGTTGAACGGGAAGTTGGGGACGCGCGATCGCACGAAGCTCGGCGAATATTTCGACGCCGTGCGCGACATCGAGCAGCGCATCGCGAAAGTCGAATCCTACAACAGCGACTTCTCGGTGCCCGAGCAGCCGGTCGGCGTGCCCCCCACGTTCAGGGAATACGTCGAGCTGATGTTCGATCTTCAGGTGCTGGCCTTCCAGGCCGACATCACCCGGGTCAGCGCATTCATGATGTGCCGGGAAAACATCAACCGTTCGTATCCGGAGATCGGCCTGCCCGAAGCGCATCATTCGATGTCGCATCACGGCAACAACCCGGAGAAGATGAAGAACTTCGCGAAGCTGAACAACTATCACGTCGACACGATGACGTATTTCCTGAAGAAGCTGGCAGCGGTTCCGGATGGCGACGGCAACCTGCTGGATTCGACCATCGTGCTCTACGGCGGCGGCATGAGCGACGGCAACGTGCACAACAACTACAGTGTTCCGGTGGTCCTCGTAGGTGGAAAGCAGTTGCAGCTCAAGGGAAATCGCCATGTGAAGTACCCGAAGGGCACGCCGCTGGCCAACCTCATGCTCGGTTTGATGGACAGGTATGGCGTGAACGTGGACAAGTTCGGTGACAGCAACGCCGAAATCGACCTGTTGACCGTTTAGCTGCGGAGGTCCAAAAAACAGGACCCGCCCTACGCACCGCCCAAGTAGGCCGGGTCTTGCTCTTCAAGACCCGGCTTCTCCTCGCCTTTTGAAGATAATCTTTGCGCCTTTGCGGCCTTTGCGTTGAGACAGCCGTTTTTGTCCGCCCCACCCGTGCCTTACTTGAGATGAATAATTCCGCGGCGGAGGGCGACGGTAACGGCGGCCGTACGGTCCTGGACTTTCAACTTCGAGAAGATGCTCTTGATATAGCCGTGGGCCGTCTCTTCGGTGATCCCGAGGTTGGCGCCGACTTCCTTGTTGCGCATACCTTGCGCCAGAAGCTTCAGCACGTCCGTTTCACGCTGCGTCAGCGTAGCTTCACCGTTGCGCGCGGCCAGCCGTTCGGCGACCTCGGCAGACAATGGGTGTTGACCGCCATGCACCTCGCGAACCACTCTCACGAGATCGTCTGACAGCGTGTTTTTCAACAGGTACGTCGCCGCACCGGCTTTCAATGCGCGATAGATATCCTCATCGCCTTCATACATCGTCAGCACGATGACCCGTGCGTTGGCATCCTCGGCACGGATCCGCTTGATGGCCTCGAGGCCGCTGATGCCGGGCAGCTGAAGATCCATGAGCGTGACGTCCGGCCGCTGTTCGCGGAACACCACCACCGCTTCTTCACCCGTCGCGGCCATGCCGACGACGTGCATGTCGGGCTGCATCTCGATGATGAGGGAAACGCCCTCGCGGACCACCGGATGATCGTCGACGCACAACACGCGAATCGCAGATGACTCCAACGTTCACCTTCCCTGCGGTGCCGGGACGACGAGGTCGAGCTCGGTGCCTTTTCCGGGCGCGCTCGCCAGTTGAAACTCGGCGTTGATCTGCTGCGCTCGCTCGCGCATGCTCGTAAGCCCCCAATGTGTCCCCGCGGTGAACCCGGGGTCGTTCAGGTCGAAGCCCTTGCCGTCGTCCGTGACGCGGAGGCGGACCGAATCGCGCTGGTACGTGAGCTCCGCCTTGACGCGATTCGGATGCGCATGCCTGACCGCGTTGCTGAACGCTTCGCGCCCTACTCTAAGCAGTTGTTCCTCCACTTTCGGCGGACACGGATAGGGCTTGCCGCGCACGACCAGCTCGAATCGCATGTCTTTGTCGGCTGTGAGCGTTTGCCCGGCCTCGCGCAGTGCCGTTGCGAGGTCGCTCTTTTCGAGCACGGGCGATCGAAGGTCCCAGATCGACTGCCGCGTCTCGGTGATGTAGTGCTCGACGAGCTTGCGCAGACGTTCGAGCCGTTCTCTTGCTGCGTCAGGAGATGCCTGGACCTGATCACCAATCACTTTGAACTGCACCGCCACGCCGACCAGACCCTGCAGCAGCGTATCGTGGATCTCTCGTCCCATGCGCGCCCGCTCCTCCAGCACCGCTGA
The DNA here is from genome assembly GCA_963761975.1 of Vicinamibacterales bacterium. Lineage (GTDB taxonomy): Bacteria > Acidobacteriota > Vicinamibacteria > Vicinamibacterales > JAMQPK01 > JAMQPK01. Next base: position 606,631 of record CAVXIR010000004.1, on the reverse strand, counting down.
GAAGCGGCGACGCACCTGATGCAGTCGCAACTGCCACAATCCCCAGAACGAGATGCCCGCCACGCACACGCCCGCGATGCCAAACCATGTCGTCTGGTAGAACCGGGGCAGAATCGAAAACCGCCATTCAGATGCGGCACGCTGCGCCGATTCATCGCCGCGCGCCTCGACGACGAAGCGGTACGAGCCTGGTGAGACGTTCGTGTAGAACGCCTGCCGGCGGGTGCCGGCCTCGATCCAGTCAGCGTCGAAGCCCTCGAGTTTGTATCGGAATCCCACTTGTGAAAGAGGGGAGAGGCTGAGCAACGTGTAGTCGATTTGAAGCGTCGTCGTGCTCGGCGGTAGATCCAGACCCTCACTCGGGACGTGCTCGCGGTTGTTGGTCAGCACGCTCTCGATGACGAGCGGCGCAGTATGGCGCGGGTCCGCGACGCGCACCGGGTCGACCACGCCTACGCCGTTGCCAGTAAGAAACCACATCGCGCCGTGGTGTGTCCGTGTAACCGTGGGTGTGCCGAACGCGCGAACCGGCGTTCCCCGGAGGCCGTCAGCCGGCCCGTACAGTCGATAGCGCAGCGGATGAGCCCGGTCGCGTGCGGCCGCATCGAATTCGGCCGGGCTCACCTGCAATATCCCCAGTCCAGTGACGCCGAGCCAGAGCTGACCCTGAGCATCGTCGATGATCGACACCGGTCCGGGACCGGGGAATCCTTCGGTTTTGGTGAGCGTGACGAATCTGTTGTTCTTGTATCGGCTCAAGCCGCGGTGCGTGCCCACCCACAGCGTGCCGTTGCGGTCCTCGTGAATGGCCGTGACTGTTCCACCGCCAGGGAGGCCGTGCTCCATCGAAAACGATTCCGACCGATCGTCGAGATACGATCGCACAGTGCCGTCGAGGAAGCCGACCCACACACGGCGATCCTTTGTGCCGAGCACGGTCGAGGCAGCTTTGTCGTGCGCGACGAGGACGAAGTTCGTCATCTGGCCGTCGGTCGATCGGTAGACACCTCGATCGACGTCGCACAGCCACAGCCGTCCTTCGTTGTCCGTGGTGATCGAACGAATGCGATTCAGCACGCCGACGCCAGGAGTGGGGAACGCCGAAAGCACTCCTGCCTTCAACCGGACGACACCCTGATTGGTCGAGATCCAGAGCGTTTTTGACCGCTCGTCATGATGAAGGGCGATGAGTGTGTGATTCGGAAGCCGCTCCTTCCAGTCGAAATCGATTTGTCGGTCGCTCGTGAATTGGAGCAGGCTCTCGTCGGTCGCCACGAACGTGCCATCATCGCCGTTGGCGACCGCCCGCACGTGCCCGGTCGTGTCGCTGCCCATCGGCACCGGAATCACCGAGTTGCGCGACAGCCGGTTCAGCCCGAATGGCGTGCCAACCCAGATGTTGCCTTCGCGATCTTCGAAGAGCGCCTGCACCGAATCGGCGGAAAGTCCGTCTTCGGTTGTCACGCGATCGAAAGTGCCCTTGCCTCCACCACGTCGAAGCCGCACGAGGCCATGACCGCGCGTGCCAATCCAGAGGTGTCCTGCGCGATCTCGAAGAAGTCGCGTCCCATGCGCACGCTGGATGACGGGATCGTCCGGCTTCGGCATTGCGCTGCCGAGACCGGTAATGAGACTCGTCGGATGGGGAACGACGATGCGACCGGAATCGTCCTGCGCGAGATCTTCGATGGCAAACGCGAGAGCGGGAACGGGCTCGAACGTCGTAGCGTTCGGGGCGCCTTGATGGAGGCCGACGCTCGTCCCTATCCAAAGGATTCCCGCAGCGTCCTGGTGCAGTCGGGTTGCCGCCCGTTCGGGCAGGCCGTGTTCGGCGCCGAACCGCCGCCAGCGCGTGCCATCGAATCGTGCGACGCCGTTCTGACCCGCTGCCCAGATGTGCCCGTGCGTGTCTTGAAGAAGAGCGGCCACCGATCCGTCGACGAACCCTTCGTGTGTAGACGCCTTCTTATCGATAACGCCGTCGACTATGCGGGTGACACCACCGAAACCGCCGACCCACAGGCTGCCGTCGCGTGCGACCAGCAGTGTAGAGAGATCGTCGCTCGGCAGAACGCTGCTATCGCGCGACTTCCACGCGACGAAGCGCACGCCGTCGAACCGCACGAGGCCAGAGTAGGTTGCCAGCCAGAAGTACCCGGCGTGATCCTGCGCAACCGCGCGGACGTAGCTGGAAGGCATGCCGTCGCTCTCGGTCCAGGAGGTGACCGTATATCGCGCGCGCGGCTCGTCGACGTCGAAGGCAGAGAGCCGCCCATGCGTGATCACCATGAGCGACGCGATCAGAATCTGCGGCAGCCGCTTCACATCAGGTTGTTGGTGGTGGGCGGATCTTACCATTGCCTCATTCTCAATTCCCGATTGGCAATTGATTGACAATTGGCGATTACGAATCGTCAATCAATTGGGCAATTGTCAATCGAAAATGTGGCAATGGTTATCGACGCGTCACCGTGAGGGTGTGAGTCCTTGACTGGCAGTCGATCGACTTCGGGCACGAAGGTGCGGCATCGGCCACAGTAGGGTGCACTGTCGCGAGTGCGCAATAAGAGAATGAGCCGGCAAAGTTCACGGACAGCGACGTATCCGACTTACGAATCGGAACATCGGCCGCGCCGTTGAATGCGACGTAACCGCCAGAAGCAAGCCGTTCGAAAATCGGCATTTCATCGCCCCACTTATCCATCGCGTACAGGCTGTTCATGACGAACTTTCCACCGACGGCAATCGGAGCCACGAAAAAATGTTCATAGCCGAAAAAGAAATCCGATCCGCTCAGCTCTCCCCTGAAGATTCGTGTGTAGCCGACGACGTTCGCCATGTAGGTTCGGGTTCGAACTGAAGCTGGTCGCTCCACGCATGAGCTGTCTGCAGCAAAGGTGAGAGTAAATGGACCTTCGAAATCGGCGGGAGGGGGCACCATGACCGGGCCGGGCGAAGTCGGCAATGGAGAACGTCGAGCGCCCCAGTCACAACCTGTCAGGGCGATTGCGGCACAGATGGCGATGATCTGTTTCATCGCACCCCCAAAAGCACCTCCATTGTAAGTTGGTCGAGCCGCTCGTACGCAAGACCTTTCGCCGCCATCGCTGCTCGGTCAAAATTCTGTGCTAGCAGTGCGTCCCTCGCGGGCAGTCGCTCCACCCCAGAGCGCACAAGTGCCTGGATCTCGGCATCGGCGTTCCATCGCGCGGCTTTCTCTTTGAGGATCAGATACGTACGCATGCAGCCGCGCGCAAACTCGCGGACGCCGTCGAAATCCTCGGTCCGGTACGCGTGCGCGTCGAAATGACGCGGGCCGTCGTATTGGACGTCTTCGAGGAACTTCACCAGAAAGAACGCAGTCTTTGGATTGGCCGATCCGAAGCGGAAGTCCTGGTCGTAACGGCCCGGCACCTGGTCGTTCAGGTCGATGTGAAACAGCTTGCCTGCCTCCCACGCCTGCGCGACCGCGTGCACGAAATTGAGTCCTGCCATCTGCTCGTGCGCAACCTCTGGGTTGACGCCGACCATCTCCGGATGATCGAGCGTCGGAATGAACGCGAGATAGTTACCCGTCGTCGCCATGTAGATGTCGCCGCGCGGCTCATTCGGCTTGGCTTCGAGCGCAAACCGGAAGTCGTACTTGCGATCGATCGAGTACTGACACAGATAGTTGACCGCTTCGCGCAGCCGTTTGACGGCTTCGTCGGGCCGCCGGCACGCATCGGTTTCGGTGCCCTCGCGACCGCCCCATAACACGAAAATCCTGGCGTCGAGCTCCGCACCGAGATCCATCGCGCGCAGTGTTTTCTGCACCGCGTAGGCGCGAACCTGCGGGTCGTTCGCCGTGAACGCGCCATCACGGAATACGGGGTCGTAAAACAAATTGACCGTCGCCATCGGCACGACGATGTGGTGGCGCTCGCAGGCGGACTTGAACTCTTTGACGATCCGATCGCGCTCGGCCGGCGTCGCGTCGATTGGGACGAGATCGTTGTCGTGTAGATTGACGCCCCATGCGCCGACCTCGGCCAGCAGGGCAACAGCATCATTCGGCGCGAGCGTTGGCCGTACGACATCGCCGAACGGATCGCGTCCACGATTGCCGACGGTCCAGAGTCCGAAGGAGAACTTGTGTTCGGGACGAGGAGTGTACTGGTCAGCCATATGTTTAAAAAAAACGGTAGCGCGGGCTTTCAGGCCTGCGATTGTTTAATCGATCGCAGCGCAGGATACACGCGGCGATATGCGTCATAGCGTTCACTCATCACTGTGACGGTGGCCGGATTCGGCGATGCCGCGACAGAACTTTGCACAAGCCGATCGCACGCCTCGTCTACGGTTGGCCATAGACCGGCGCCGACTCCGGCGAGCAACGCGGCGCCGTACGCGGCTCCTTCATCTGCGTGCACGGTTTCCACGGCATGTCCATACACGTCCGCTTGAATCTGTCGCCACAGCGACGAGCGTGCGCCGCCGCCTCCTAGACGCACGCGCTCAACCGGCACGCGCAACTCCTTGAAGATCGTAAACGAGTCGCGCTGGCTGAATGCCACCCCTTCGAGCACCGCACGGACGATGTGGCCGCGTGTGTGATTGGCGGCGAGCCCAATCAGCGCCGCGCGGATGTTGGGATCGAGATGGGGGGTACGCTCGCCCATCAAGTAGGGAGTCCACAACACGCCGTCGGCACCCGGCTCGATGGCGGCGGCTTCTCGCGTCATCATTTCGTACGCTTCATCTCCCCGCTCTTTCAAACCGAGCTGCTCGCGCAGCCACCGCAGCGAGAGGCCCGCAGCCTGCGTGACCCCCATGACGTGCCAGCGGTCGGGGATGGCATGACAGAACGTGTGAAGCCGTCCTTTCGGATCGAGCGCAGGACGATCGGTGGCCGCAAACACCACACCTGACGTGCCGATTGTGACGCTGACCGCGCCAGGCCGGGTGATGCCCATTCCCACCGCTCCGGCCGCCTGATCGCCGGCGCCGGCCACGATAGGCGTGTTGGCGACGAGCCCCGTTTCGGCTGAGCCTCTGGCCGACACGTGTGCGCAAATCTCCGGCGACTCGAATAGTCGCGGCAGCATCGACATATCGAGGCCCGCTGCGTCGATGATCTCCTGCGACCAACGACGGTGCGCCACGTCGAGCATGAGCGTGCCCGACGCATCCGCCATGTCGATGGCATATTCGCCGCTGAGCCGGAGCCGTACGAAATCCTTCGGCAGCAGCACGCGACGCACACGCTTCCAGGCGTCGGGCTCGTGCGCACGCACCCATAAAAGTTTCGGTAACGTGAAGTTCGTCAGCGCCGGATTCGACGTCAGTTCGAGAAGGCGAGAGGTGCCGAGCGTGTCGGTCAGCCACTGGCACTCGGCCTCGGTGCGTTGGTCGCACCAGATGATCGACGGCCGCACGACAGCGCCGGCTTCATCGAGAAGAACCGCGCCGTGCATCTGACCCGAGAGGCCGACGGCGCGAATAGACGAGGGGCGCGTCGCGCTTGTCTTCAGTGCGTCGCGAATGGCCTGACGAGCGGCGCGCCACCAGTCTTCAGGCTCCTGTTCCGCCCACGCCGTGCGCGGTGAGGTGAACGGCGGGTGATCGGTAGTCGCCGATGCCAGAACGCGACCGTCAGCGTCGACGATAACGACCCGTGTTCCGCCCGTTCCGACATCAATTCCGAGGACGACATCCATTGCCAGTGTGCTCGCCGTTCTGCTACGCTCGACCCGAAAGTTTAGTCGATCCCTATGATTCGATTTCGACACGCAATCCACTCCGTGGTTTCCGTTGGTGCAGCCGCTCTGCTGTGCGCCTGGGCAACCCCGCGCGTGGCGGGGCAGGGACGTGGAGCTGGCGAAAGCCCTGCGTCGAAGCGTCCACCTGCAACTGTCACGCCGCAGACGTATCCGCCGGAGCAGGTGCGTGCCGGCGAGACCCGCTACATCGGACAGTGCGGCGCCTGTCACGGCCGCGATGCCGGCGGAACTGAGAGGGGGCCAGATCTCATCCGCTCGTCAGTCGTTGCCCAGGACGTTCGCGGAGACAAGCTTGGTCCGCTGATTCGTGAAGGGCGTCCCGACAAGGGAATGCCGGGATCCAATCTGAGTGACACCGACATCGCGGCGATTGTTGCGTTCATCCACGACGCGAAAACGAAAGCAGAAACGCTCGGAGGCGGCCGCCGTTCTGTCGCCGTCGAAGACCTGCAGACCGGAAACGCTGAAGCCGGCAGGCAATACTTCAACGACGCGGGAGGCTGCGCAAAGTGCCACTCACTCTCGGGCGACTTCGCGAAAGTCGGCGCACGTTATCAGGGGCTCGCCCTGTTGCAGCGCCTGCTCTATCCGGGCTCGGGGCGTGAGGCGGGACCACCGCCCGCTAGGGCAAATGCCACAGTGACGACGCGCGACGGACAGGTCGTTACAGGCAAGGTGATGAGCCTTGACGAATTTACGATCGTGATTACAGATGCGAACGGTTGGTCGCGTTCGTGGCCCGTCAAGCAGGTGCGCGTCGCGATCGACAACCCACTGCAAGCGCACGTCGATCAGCTGAGCAAGTACACCGATAAAGACATGCACGACGTCTTTGCCTACTTGCAATCGCTGAAATAGGAAGGATGCACATGCGGATCGTCACACCGGCAATTCTGATGATTGCGCTCGTTGCGGCGGTTGCAGCACAAGGCGTCGATCCCGCGCTGTTGTTGAAGCCGCCCGTCGACAGCTGGCTCACGTACCACGGTGATTACACCGGACAGCGCCACACGAAGTTGTCGGCAATTACGCAAGAGAACGTCCATCAGCTCACGCTGGCGTGGGCGTTTCAGACGGGGCAGACGCAATCGCTCAAGATGAGCCCGATTCTCGCGAACGGTGTGATCTATCTCACCGCGCCAGACAATGTGTGGGCAATCGATGCGCGATCGGCACGCCAGCTGTGGCGATACACGCACCCGACCAACGACGCATTCCATATCGGGCAGCGCGGCGTCGCCGTTTACAAAGACCTGGTGTTTTTTACAACGCCCGACGCCCATCTTATCGGTCTGGATGCGCGCGATGGCAAGATCCGGCACGACATCGTGATTGCCGACGCGAAGCGCGGCTTCTGGTCGACGAACGCGCCGTTGATCATCCGTAATCACGTCATCGTCGGCGTGGCTGGCGATTTCGACAACCTGCCCGGGATGCTGAAGTCTGTACGATCCCGATTCCGGCAAACTCCAGTGGACTTTCTACAGCACGCCCCCTCCCGGCACTCCCGGCTCGATCGCCGGCGGCGCCACGGGCGGACAGATGTGGATGACCGGCACGTACGATCCCGCCTTGAATCTTCTGTATGTGGGTACTGGCAACCCGACACCGGTACTCAATGGCGAAGCGCGTCCCGGCGACAACCCATGGACGTGCGCCATCGTGGCGATCAATCCGGACACGGGCACGCTCGAGTGGGGATTTCAGGCCTCTCCGCACGATACACACGACTGGGATGCGGCTGAGGTGCCGGTCCTCGTCGATGGAGACTTCAACGGCACGCCTCGCAAGATGGTGCTGCAGGCGTCGCGCAACGGTTACTACTTCGTCCTCGATCGCGTCACCGGCAAGAGTCTCGTGACGACATCGTTCGCCGCGGTCAACTGGGCGAAGGAAATCGATAAGGATGGTCGGCCGATCCCGCATCCCGACAAAGAGCCCAAGCGCGATGGTCGTCTCGTGGCGCCGAACGAAGCCGGCGCGACCAACTACCGCTCGCCGGGTTTCGATCCGGCCACGGGTCTGCTCGTCGTCAGTGCCGTTGATGCGTGGGGGATCTACTTCTTCAAGAAGGAGCACGGCGAGTACGGCTGGGCGGGCGCCAACTCGAGTGTGTACTCGCGCGCGGCGCTCCGCGGCATCGACTATAAGACGGGGAAGGTGAAGTGGAGTCACGACATCGGTGAAGGCGCCGGCGGGGCCGGTGTATTGACCACGGCAACCGGTCTCTCGTTCTCTGGCGACAACAACAACAATGCACTGGCCCTCTCGTACATCCGATGGCACCACGCTGTGGCACTCGACGATCGGCCGCGTGAACAACTCACCCATCTCCTACGAACTGGACGGTCGGCAGTACGTGCTCTTTGGTGGCGGCAGCACGCTGTTCGCATTTGCGCTTCCGGAGGCGCGGTGAAAAGAGGTCGCGCGATGAGAACGGTGCTCGCGATATTGTGCGCTGGAGCGGTGCTGGCGCCTGCCGCGCTCGGCCAGGGTCGCATTTCGGTGATGCTTCTGGACGGCCAGAACAATCACGACTGGCGTGCGACCACACCGGTGTTGAAGAAGGTGCTCGACGAAACCGGCCTGTTCAATACCACCGTCGTCACGGCTCCCGAGATTGCCAGCCCCGCGTTCGCGAGCTTCAAACCCGATTTCTCCGCGTATCGCGTCGTCGTGATGAACTACAACAACGGCATCGACGGCAAGGCTCCGGAGTGGGGCGACGATCTCAAGAAGTCGTTCGAACAATTCGTGCAGGGTGGCGGCGGTGTCGTGTTGATTCACGGCGCCGACAACGCGTTTCCGCACTGGCCCGCGTTCAACGACATGATTGGCGTTGGCGGCTGGGGAGGTCGCACCGAGCAGTCTGGGCCGCTTTGGTACTTCAAGGAAGGAAAGCTGGTATCAGACGAGACACCCGGACGGGCCGGTGCGCACGGCGCGCGGCTGCCATTTCTCGTAACAGCGCGTGACGCCAGCCATCCGATCATGAAAGGTCTGCCGAAGACCTGGATGCATCACGCCGACGAGCTGTACACAAACCTTCGTGGGCCCGGCAAGAACATGACCGTGCTCGCGACGGCCTATGCCGATCCGAAGAATCGCGGCACCGGTCGCGACGAGCCGATGGTGATGGTGCTGCCGTTCGAGCGTGGACGAATCGTGCACCTCCCGATGGGGCACGATGTGTTGGCGATGAGCTCGATCGATTTTGTCGTCCTCACCCAGCGCGGCACCGAATGGGCCGCAACGGGCGCGGTCACGCAGAAAGTCCCGAGCAACTTCCCGACGGCCAACAGCGTGAGCTACCGCGCGGATCTGCTCGCGATGGACCCTGCGTACTGGGGTCCGCCGAAGCCGTAGGCCCGCATTGGTAGATTCGCAGATTCGCAGATTGGTAGATTAGATAGCAGCATTTACCAATCTCACAATCTTCGAATCTGACAATCTGCGAATACGGCGCGGACCGATCACTTCGCGCCCGCGCTCAGCTCCGCGTGCAGCTGACCGATGAATCGATCGCCGGTCGTGCCGATGCCTGGTACCTTCGCGTCGAAGTCCGCCGTGGGCTTTGCCGCGGTGACCTGTTCCACGGTCATTCCCTTCTTCACCATCGGCGCGAGCTTGTCCCGCAGCGCGATGATCATGTCGCGATGTGCCGCAACCGCGGTCTTGTCGACGACGGCGCCGTGACCCGGGACGATTTTGGTCGACGGCCCGGCGAGTTCGACGATCTTCGTGAGGCCTGCCACCATTCCGCTCAACGTCCCGCCGTTCGCGCGATCGATGTTGGGGTAGCCCATCGAGCGGTAGAAGTCGCCGGTCATAATCACGTCGGCGTTGACGAACTTGACGAGCGTGTCGCCGTCGGTATGAGCGGCCGGTATCGGAACCAGTTGTACCTGTTCGCCGTTGAGATGAAACGTCATCGGCGCGTCGTAGGTCAGCCGCGGCAGCGCCGCCGGTGGGGCCGGTTTTCCTGGCGCGCCACCGGCACCGGGGCTCGGGTTCTCGAGCCGTGCGCGCAACTGCGGCCGCGCGACGATGGTGACGCCCAGAGCGCCGAGGTTCGCGTTCCCGCCGGTGTGATCGCCGTGCACATGTGTGTTGATCAGAAACCGAATCGGTCCGGGATTGATGGCCTTGATTGCGGCCACAATCTTCTCCGTCAGCGGCGCGAACTGACTGTCGACCATCAGCACGCCGTCCGGGCCCGCCAGCACGCCGATATGGCCGCCCTGTCCTTCGAGCTGGTAGACATTGCCGCCAAGGTTGGTCGTCTTGATTTCGACCTTGCTGAAGTCCTGCTGGGCGGAGACCGCGGCGGCAAACACGACGGCGAGGCAGAGGACGACCAATGGATGTCGGATGGTCTTCATGACTGGCTCCTTGTTGCGGAAAGACGGCATGTTAGTCGTTCGGGCCCTAATCCCCAATCCCTAATCCCCAATCCCTTGATAACGGGCGATCTGATAGCATGCGCCCGTCCCCCAACGATGCCATTCGACACCTTTCGCAACTGGATGCTAGGCCGCGGTTCTGATCAAGACGAATTCTTCGACGTCCTGAATACAGGCGTTTGGATTATCGACGCAGCGCTCATCACGCAGTATGTCAACCCTCATATGGCGACCCTGCTCGACCATACGTCGGCTGAAATGCGGGGTGCCGAGCTTTTGTCGTATGTTCCCTCGAGCGAACACCTTAGGGTGCGCGAATGCTTCGAGGGGGTCGGTGGTGTCGCCGGGTATCAGACGGAGGTTCCCTTTCTTCGTAAGGACGGTTCCACGATCTCGACGATCGTGTCCGCCACGCCCATGTCAGCCGGCGCCGAACGGGAGGCGGGCTTCGTCTGTTTCGTCGTCGATATCACCAGCCGACGCCAAATCGAGGACGCGCTGCGACGGAGCGAGGCTTACTACCGCGTACTGACCACCGCCGCTCAGGACCATATCTTCGTCATCGACCACGAAGATCGCGTCCAGTATGTCAACCAGGCTGCAGCCGAGCAGCTTCAGACGACGCCCGACCGCGTCGTCGGCAAGCGCCGAGCAGAGATTTTTCCGCCTGAAGTGGCGGATCGGCAGGGCGTCAACCTTCGCACCGTCCTCACCGAGGGGAAGCCGCTCTACGCCGAGGGGCGGACGATGTATCTCGATCGGGAGGTGTGGCTCAGCACCTGGCTCGCGCCGATTCCAGACGAACGCGGAAACGTGACAGCGGTACTCGGCCTTTCTCGCGACATGACCGCGCGCAAACACGCCGAGGACGAACTGCGCGCGACCGAGCAGCGTCTCCGTGTGGTGATGGCGAATCTGCCGCTCGTGCTCTGGGCGAGCAATTCCGAAGGCATCGCGACGTTTTGTGCGGGTCAGGCGTTGCACGCGCTGGGAATGACCCCCGAAGAAGTGGTGGGACGCCGACTCGCCGATCTCGGCATTCAACCGTTTACCAGCCTTGGCCAGCATGTTCGACGCGCGCTGTTGGGTGAGTCGTTCAGCAGTCAGATCGAGGTACAGGATCTGACGTTCGAAGCCTGGTCGGTTCCACTTCGCGATGACAAGCAGAACATCACCGGGGCGACCGGTGTCATCGTCGATATCACCGAGCGCCGAAGGCTGGAAAGCGAGCTCTCGAACGCGCAGAAGATGGAAGCCATCGGCCGGCTCGCCGGCGGCATCGCTCACGACTTCAACAACAACCTGACCGCGATTATCGGCTACATCGACATGATCCTCCGACAGATCGGCGACGACAAACCGATCTCAGGCGATCTCAAAGAGGCGCAGCGTGCGGCCGAGCGCTCGGCTGGACTGGTGCGCCGGCTTCTGGCGTTCGGGCGACGGCAGATCATCCAGCCGCGCGACTTGAATCTCAATGCCGTCATCGAAGGACTGAAGCCGATGCTCGAGCGGCTCATCGGCGAATCCATCCAGGTTCTGGTGGTGCTCGACCCCAACCTGCGATCGATCGTCGGCGATGCCGGCCAGGTCGAGCAGGTGATCATGAACCTCTCGCTCAACGCACGCGATGCGATGGGATCGGGCGGGACGCTGATCATCCTGACGAGCGCCGCGACCGAGAAAGATCGCCTTCCCGTTGCCGCGACAGGTCCGCATGTGCTGATGACGATTCGCGACACCGGCACGGGAATGGACGCCGGCACGAAAGAGCATCTGTTCGAGCCGTTCTTTACGACCAAGCCTCTCGGCAAAGGGACGGGCCTCGGTCTCTCGACCGTCTATAGCATCGTCAAACAACTCGGTGGGTTCATCACGGTAGAGAGTGAGATAGGGCAGGGCACGGTGTTTCGTATCTTCCTGCCCGCGTCGGGTCTGGCTCCTGAGATTGTCCAGACCAGTCCCAAGACCGGGCCGGCGATGGTCAGTCGAAAAACCATCCTCCTGGTCGAAGATGAGGATGCAGTCCGGCGCTTCGCGAAGATCGCGCTCCAGCGCCACGGATTTCAGGTCATCGAAGCCGCGTCGCCGGAATGTGCCTTGTCGCTGGCCGCCGGCACCGACCAGACTATCTCGCTGCTCGTGACCGACGTCGTCATGCCGCAGCTGAGCGGCCCGGAGCTTGCCGATCGCCTTAAGCAGATCCGTCCCGAGCTCCCGGTGCTTTACATGTCGGGCTATCCGGCTAGCATGGTGATGCAGGGCGCGCAGGCTGACGCCAGCATCTATCTGCTGCCGAAGCCATTTACGACGGCGACTCTCCTGGCGAATATCGAGGAGATCCTGGGGAAGGAGCACGTCGACGGTTGACACTTCGGAGACGCAATAATGAGTGTGGGCGACACACAACAGCAAATCATTGACAGTCTGCTGACCGCGCTGAGGGTGAGCGATCGGGCCGCCGTCGAAGCGCTCGGCCGGCGTTTGTGCGCCGGTTGGGCGAGAGGCGAGTTCTATCTCGGGACGCGCGTCAAGAGCGATCCGTCTGCCGAAGTCGACTCGGGTATGCTCCTGCGCTTCAGCGAGTACGAACACCTGTGCGAAGAACGCAAATCAGAAATCGATCTCATCGAGCGTCACTGTTCATTGACTCGGTTCGACGAGTTGCTCCAGGGCGCTCCGCTGACCGGCATCGAAAGACGGCTTCTCAATGCCGCGATCGCTGAAGAGAGGTTGGAAGGCCGTGAAGGCGAGAGCTGGCAGATCACAAAAGTACAGAGCGCGTCCGGTGCGCAGGCCTATATTGCCTGCGTGTTGAAGGGGAGCGCGATGGAAGGTGTGTCGCCGGACCTCGTCGGCGTGTTTTCCGACCTTCCATCCGCGCGCGCGTCTGTCGAAACGCTCGGCTACATCAGCGTCGAGGACTATCAACAACGTCGCAAATAAGTTGTATCACTGGTTCCACGGTTCCTCTTCCACGTTCCGCGTTCGCGGTGGCGCCACGATGACCGTGCGCGCTTTTTTAAGAAAACGATGGCGTACTGAATCCGCCGCCCACCTCGTCTGTGACTCCTGGTTGATGAATGCACCTACGTGTGCACCGCAACGAGTTGATAGCCGAGGTTCTTGGCGGTTTGGGCCAAGCGATTGACACGAGCGGTTTGGTAACGTCGATCGTAGGCGGCTGCACCTTCATCGACGTACGGCTGGCCCCAGCGCAAGAGCCGGTAGATATATTGCGCGAGTTTGCGGGCGGTGGCGAAGACGGCGATATCGCCGCCGGCGCGGCGGGCAATCTGTCGATAGGTACGCGCCGAGGGCGGTCTCGCTATGGCGCATCGAGACGGCGGCCATCCGCAATGCCGCCGCCACACGGGCCGTGGCGCTGCCCGGCTTTTTTTTGCGGTTCTTCACCGGTTTGCCGCCGCTGATCGCCTGATGCGGCGCCAGTCGGATATGAGAGACGAAATGTTGTTCCGTGGGAAAGGCGCGCAAGTCGGCCCCGTACTCGCTGACGACGACACTCACCGTGTCGACGCCAATGGCATCGATGGTCGTGAGATCGACGCCGGTCATGCGATACAGGGCCTGGCGCAGGGGCTCCTGTCCGCGCGTTTTGAGTTTCCGTGCCTTGTGGGGTGGACACGGGGGCACCGCACCATCGCGCTGATCCGGCGGGATCATGTCCGCCAACTGTCGTTGGATCTCGCGGTCATAGTCCTGCAGCCGTTCCGTGATGGTGTCATACATCTTGAGTGCCTGCTGCAGACTGAAGAGATGATCGGCGCGCCAGTGGCCGCTTAATTGCGCGGCAATCTCCGCTTCGCTCTGACGACAGCGCGGGTCGCGCAGGGCCGCCAACGCGTGGGCGTCGCGTTCGCCGGCGACAATCGCCCGCACGATCGGCCATGCCGGTGATACCGTCCAGATCGGAGACCGCGCGATGGACACGCACGTTCATTTGATCGAGGCTCTTCTGCATCCGCCGGAGCCAATCGCCCCGCTCGGCAATTAATGTCGTGCGGTCGCGCATGAGCGTGCGCAGCAGACAGAGCTGCGCGCTCGGGCGGAAGGCGCCCCGCAGCAGTCCGCAGCTAAACAGCCGCTGGGTCCATTCGCAGTCGCGTCGATCCGACTTCGGCCGGCCGGGCACGCGCGCCAATTGGCGGGTGTCGGCCAGCAGTACCTCGAAGCCGGCCCGTTCGAGCATTTCGTGCGGCACAATCCAATAGACGCCGGTGCTCTCCAGCGCGACGGCGGTGACGCCGTGTTGCTGCAACCAGGTGATGACGTGCTGGAGGCTCGGGGTTGTTGCACCAAACACCGCGACCTCGTGCCCCTCTCCCGTGCGCGTCGGCGCACACACCCAATGCTGCTCGCTGCCGACGTCGATCGCGGCGACGTCATGACGCAGGACCGGAAACCCCTTACGGGCGTCCTCGCCGTGTGCGTCGTGTGCTCGGTCCATCGCTACCTCGCTTCCCGCCAGGCACACACGGCCGCCCGGGCGCGCGTTGAGAAACTCTCGTCTAGGGGAGTGCCGTCTCGGCCTCGCCAATGTTCAATCGCCGCCACGGAACCACGCTCGAACTGCGGCAACAAGGCTCGAATGGTGAGAGGGTCGTCATGCGGTCGTGTTCGGCAGGAGCATACTGTAGCCGGCGCGCAGCGGAGTCACAGATTGTTCAATCCGGCTCCGCCGCGCGGCTTGCTCGAACGCGGAACCCCTGGAACAGGAACGCGGAACCAGCGGACTACAGCATTCTGAAAACCGCGATAGCCCTGTTAACGACCACCCATGAACTTCCCGACATTCTTGAGAATGTCGTCCACCATCGATCCGTCGCGGTTCTGATCGAGCATCGGCGTCAGCATGCCGAACAGGTCGCCACTTGCTGTCGCTCGATTCGGTTGTTGCGTGAACTGCTGTTTTGCCAGTGAGCCCATCACCAGAGTCGCGACAATCGGCAGCATTTTCTTGAGAACATCCTCACCGATGCCGGTTTGGGCAGATGCCTGCGTTGCGACGGCGCGGCTGACATCTCTGCTACCGAGGATGTGCCCGAGGATGGCATTTCCGTCGGTTACCGTCTCCTGACGACCCAGCATCGACGGCTGATCGACATAGCGCGCGTGGCCGCCGCCGCTGAGAGCGCCGAGCAGCGCGTCGAGTCCGCCCTGCTGTGTAGCGTTTCGCTGCAATCCGGCAGCGAGTGCCGGCACCAGTGCTGCCAATGCCGCGCTCGTCTGCTCCTGTGACAAACCAACTGAGCGACCGGCTTCGCTTGCCGCCGCCCCTCCTTGTGCGTTGAGAACCGCCTCGAGGATATTCATCGCTTTCCTCCTGCGCGCAGTATCTTCCGCCACGCGAAAAAAAGCGAATAAAAGATAGATTCTGAACACTCGGGAGAGTTAGAGTCGAAACTTCGCGTGCTTTCCGCCGTTGATACGGCGGGATCGCCGACGAAAGAAAGGAGGACTCGGCATGTCAGTGGCGAAAGTCAGCGAGATCAGCGCCACTTCAACGAAGAGTTTTGAGGACGCCATTCAGCAGGGACTCAATCGGGCAAGCAAGACGCTGCGGCAGATCCGTAGCGTCTGGATCAAAGAGCAACACGTACGCTGTGACGGTAGTCGCATTACGGAGTACCAAGTCAACATGATGGTGACCTTCGTGCTCGACGACTGATGCACATCGGAGGTGAGTGATGGGATTGAGAGACACATACGCCTACGCGATTCAGACGGCCAAGGGGAAGTTCCAGGGCAACGCCGAAGAACGCGACGGCAAGCTGCACTTCAAAGGTACGGTCGCAACTGAGGACGAGAAGAATCAAATCTGGAACGCCATCAAGACGATTCCAACCTGGCAGAAGGATGTGGTGGCCGATATCCAAGTGACCGGCGGCCCGAAAGCGCCGCAGCCGCCCGCGGGCGCGACGGTCCCAAAATCGACGGCCGCTGCAACGGCTGGAAAAACGTACACAGTCAAGGCGGGAGATACGCTCAGCCAGATTGCGAAGGATCAGCTTGGTAGTGCCGGGGCATACATGAAGATTTTCGAGTTGAACAAAGATGTGTTGACGGACCCCGACAAGATCAAGCCTGGTCAGGTGCTGCGTCTTCCGTAGAGGATCCATCTTCTGGTAGCGCAGGGCTTCAGCCCTGCCGTTAACTTAGCCCTGCCGCGTCGACGGAGCCGGAGAAGATGACCGGCTCCGTCGTTCGCTCAGCCTGCCAAACAGATACGCGTACTACGGGCAGCCCGTTCGCGTTCCAGAAACGGCGACGCCGTACTGGTTCATGCCTTTGATGCTGGCGAGATCGTCAGACAGCGTGACGGCATCCTGAATTTTCGGCCAAGTCACGCGGTAGAGCCGCTGACCAGGATCGGCCAGTTCCCAGGTCCCCGAGAGAGCGCCCATGCTGACCGATCCATTTGAGGCAATCACGACCGGTATCACGCCGCCCCATCGCCACGAGCCCGCAACGTCGGGTCCACCGGACACGCGTGTGGCGTTGACCGTTACTCCGTACTGGTTTGCGCCGCGAAGCTGTTGACGGTTGGACGACATCGTGAGCGTGTCGACCGGTTCGGGCCACGTGAGCGTATATGAGCGCCCTCCGTTGTGTCGCCACTCGCCGGTGAATGGAACGGCCGACAGGGTGCCGTTCGAACGGATGACGATCGACGGGTGATTGCTCCAACGCCAGCACCCGACGATGTCTTGGCCGCCGGTCATTGCAGATCGCGGTGCCGTCGTCGCTCCGGGTGCGTAGGAGTCTGTCGATGCGACGCGGCCAGTGTTTCGAGTTGACAGACTCCAGCCCAGTATCAACGCGCCGACGATTGCCGCTGCGACGGCAGCGGGCTTGTACCAGTTCGGACTCGGTTTCGGCAGCGGTAGAGGCGGCGGTGACGGAACCGGTGGCGGGGGAGACGGTGATGCCGTTCGATCCGGCAGCAGCTTCGACACCGATTCGGCGAGCCGATCGAGATGACGGTCGACCGGTGGCGTCAACGCGTCGAGCCAGTGCACCGAACCGATGAAGAGGTCGAGTGACTTGGCGGGCCGCACATCCTCGATGCGGAACGGCAGGATCGCCACGCCATTGCTCACGGCCCGTTCGATCTCGTTTGGGATGTGACGTGAGTTGTTCGCGTGCGACGACAGCACGAGTACCATCACGCGGCTGCCGTGGATGGCGTCGACAATGGCTCCGCCGTAGTTCACGCCCGGTGCGACATCGCGAGGTGCAATCCAGCAGCGAATGCCTCGCGATTCAAGGCGGGCGCACACCGCATCAGCGACCGGCTTGTCCTTTGACGAATAGCTGATAAAAATGTCGTGCGCCATGACCTATCAACCCAAGCCCATCGATACCTCGGCCGTCACCCTCGATGCAGAGATTCTTCGCCTCACGGAGCAGCTTTCCCGTCACGCCCACGATGTGTGGGCCGAAGAACGGGTTCGTCTGGGCTGGACCTACGGGCCGGCCAGAGACGACGTCCGGCTGCAACATCCGAGTCTGGTGCCCTACGAGCATCTGTCCGAATCTGAGAAGCAGTTCGATCGGAATGCGGTGCTCGGGACGCTGCGAGCGATTCTCGCGCTCGGTTACCGCATCGAGAAATAAGCTGTCGTTTACGCTGTTGTGTGCGGCTCCTTGATCACCATGTTCATCCACCACACCCTGAGCTCGTCGCTGAGCACTTCCTCGACGTCCAGCACCAGCCGCTTGAACTTCAGAGTGTCGTCCGTGCCTCTGTGCCCTTCACCTGCGAGCGTCTGCAACTGCTTTCGCAGCGGATCCATGACGTCTGCATAATACTTATACGAAAGCGCCTGCCGTTGGCTGCCCAGAGCCGATCGATACGCCACGATGGCCCCGCCAACGGCCGGAAGACACAACGCCGCAATTTGAAGCGCCATTTCCCAGCCGTGATGCGGATTGCGGGGCGGCCACAACAGCGTGCCGAGATGCACACCCGCGAGGACGAGGGCCAACGTCAGCGCGAGCTTGGCCCAGTTTTCCAGACGCCGGCTCCGATTCTCGTGGTCGTGACCCTTCTTCACAAACCATTTCTGTTGTGCGACGACGCGATCCTCCAGGTACTGGTGCGCGCGTTCACGAACCTGCGCAAGGACGACATGGCGTGCGGTCGCGTCTTCGAGGTCGTTGCGCCAATCCACCGGCGCGTGCGTTGACGCGAGCAGTTCGCCGGCGTCGCCGAGATCTCTGTCGAGGACGGCGAGGCGTTTGTTGACTTCTTCCGCAGCTTGCACTGGCGTCTTGCCGAGGTACGGACCCACCTCCGCGGCCAAGAGATACTGCTCGCGCCGAAGAACCTCGGCTCGAACACGCGCGCTGATCCAATGGTCGTGTGACTGCCCGAGTTTGAGGAACGGGATTGCCAGGGCTATGACTAGAAGGCCCACCTCAACCAAAATCAGCGTCACCGCCCACGATCCGTGCCGAACGGCGATCACCTGTATCGCCAGCAGCACGACGGCGAAGGGCCCGACAATGATGGCCCATCGAACGAAGGAGAGGCGATTCGCTTGATGTTCATCCGATTCTCTGTCCCACTTGTCGAACCTGCTTTTCAGCTCTTTGTCAGCTTTCGATCCGACACCGACAGGGGTCTTTGACCTCGTATCCATGAAGGCGTCAGCTTATAACGAAGGTGCGGCGTTGGAGGAGATTGAGTGTGGGCTGTGTTAGACTCGGCGCGATCCGCTGGCGGTGGGCCAGGGTAGCCGATTTCCCGGCATAGAGTCCGGGAGGGGGAGTAACAATGACGCGCCCTCGCAGTCCTTCACATTCCACTCGAACACCGTCATCCGTCTCATCGGTTAAGGCGATTCAATCGCCGACGGCCGCGATCCGCCTGCGCGCGGCGCGCGCGTTCGTGGATCAATTCGCGCCAGGCGATGAAGTCCTTCTGCTCGGCGCCTCGCGTGGGGCAGTGGACGACTTCGCCCGCGGCATCGCGCGCGACAAAGGCGCGACGTTCGGGTTGCACCGGCTATCGTTCACGCAGCTCGCCGCGAGACTGTCTGCGCTGCAGCTCGCCTCTCTCGATCGCGCGCCCACGACGACGCTCGGTCACGAGGCGGTGGCGGCACGTGCGACATTCGAGGCTCACAGAGACGAGACGCTCGATTATTTCGCGCCCGTCGCGCGAACGCCCGGATTTCCCAAAGCGCTGGCTCGCACGCTGGTCGAGCTGCGACTGGCAGGCACACCCGGTGAACGTCTGAGCGGCTTGTCACGAAGCGGCCCGGATCTCTCCGAGCTTCTCAACCGCGTCGATCTGCTCATGGGTGAAGCCGGCGCGAGCGATAGAGCGGCCCTATTCGAGACCGCCACCAAAGCCCTCAGCCCTAAGCTCTCGACCCTGAGCCCTCTTCTCCGGCTGCCCACGTTGCTGCTCGACGTGCCGTTTGATTCAGAGGCGGAAGCGCAATTTCTTTGGGCCCTGATCCAGCAGTCTCCGAAAGCGTTCATCACCATTCCAACCGGCGACGCTCGAACGATGGCCAGGCTTCGCGAGCGCGGTGTCGACGGAGAGCTCATCCATGATCCACAAGAGACCGATCTCGGTTACCTGACGCGCTATCTGTTCTCGCCAGAGCCGCCCCCGGAGCGGCAGCGCTCTGGTGAGCTCGTCTGGTTTTCCGCACCTGGCGAAGGCCGCGAGTGTGTCGAGATCGCACGGCGGCTTCTCAAGGAAGCCGCACGAGGCGTGCGCTTCGACGAGATGGCGATTCTCGTGCGGTCGCCGCAACAATATCTTGGTGTGTTGGAACATGCGCTCAGCCGCGCAAAGATTCCCGCCTATTTCGATCGTGGCACCCGGCGTCCCCATCCCGCCGGCCGCGCATTCCTCGCGGTGCTGAGCTGCGCCGTGGAGAAGTTCTCGGCGAAGCGGTTTGCCGAGTATCTGTCGCTCGCCCAGGTTCCCGATCTCGACCCTTCCGGCCAACCGCGCATCGACCGCGACGGCATGACTTGGGTCACTTCGAACGACGAAGTGTTTGGTGCCCTGTCTGAAGAGGCTGCGAAGCCACCGGATCAGCGCGTTCAGGACCAATCCCTAATCCCTGATCCCCAATCCCTATCCCATCACGTTGCAGCACAAGCCGGCGCGGATGCGTCCTCTGCGGTAGTCTCCGGGACGCTCAGAGCGCCGTGGAAATGGGAATCGCTTCTGGTCGAATCCGCTGTCATCGGCGGCGCTGTCCGTTGGTCCCGCCGTCTGAGCGGTCTGGACCGGGAGTACGAGCTGAAGATTCGTGCGCTTCGATCAGAAGAACCCGACTCGCCTCGCATCGCACGCCTCGAGCGCGAGCGTCAAAATCTCGCGCACCTGTGCGCGTTCGCGTTGCCACTCATCGAATCGATGTCTGGGTGGCCGGCTGCTGCAAGTTGGGGCGACTGGCTGCAGCGGCTCGAAGGTCTGGTTCCGCGCGTGCTCCGCAAGCCGGCCGATGTGCTGCGTGTGCTGGCCGATCTCCGGCCAATGGGTGCGGTGGGGCCTGTCGGGTTGACGGAGGTTCGCGACGTCCTTGCCGATCGCCTCATGTCGCTCGAAGTCGATCCGCCGGCAAACCGGTACGGCCGCGTCTTCATCGGCAGTCCCCACCAGGCCCGCGGCCGTTCCTTCCGAGTGGTTTTCGTGCCGGGTCTCGCCGAGCGCCTGTTCCCTCAGAAACTGCGCGAGGACCCGTTGCTGCTCGATGATTTGCGCCGCGAGCTCGGTGAAATGGCCGAACTAAAGTTCGGCCCTACCGGTGACTCTACGGGAAGACTGCCGTTCGCATCGCCGGTACCGTCATCGGTGGAGCCGTCATCGGTAGGGCCGAACTTTAGTTCGGCAAGATCACTGGCCGTTCAGGAAGATCGCGCGGACCTCGAACGTCTGCTCCTTCGACTCGCCGTCGGCGCAGCGACCGATCGCCTCTACGTGTCCTTCCCCCGCATCGAAACGTCCGAAGCCCGCCAGCGCGTGCCGTCGTTCTATGCGCTCGAAATGATGCGCGCGGTCACCGGCAAAATCCCAGACCATCAGGCGCTCGAAACAGAAGCGGCCGAAGAAGCGAAGGCGAGTCTCGCATGGCCGGCACCCGTCAAAGCCGAAGACGCGATAGATGACTTCGAGCACGACCTGTCCGTTCTTCGCGTGCTGATGCGCAGCACCGACGACGTCAAAGGCCACGCCCACTATATGCTGCGGCTGAATGACTGTTTGCGCCGCTCGGCAACAGAGCGGTGGGCACGCTCGAAGTCACAGTGGTCTCAATTCGATGGCATCGTGCGGGCGACTGACGGCACGCGTTCGTATCTGCAGACGCAGCGCCTTGGCGTGCGTCCGTATTCTGTGTCGGCGCTCCAGAACTACGCGTATTGCCCGTATCGATTTCTACTATCCGCAATCTACAAGCTCGAGCCGCTCGAAGAACCCGAGCCGCTGCAGCGGCTCGATCCGCTGACGAAGGGCAGTCTGTTCCACGAGGTGCAGGCGGAGTTCTTCAGAGCGCTGCAGCGCGATAAGAAAACGATTGCAACGACGCCAATCGAAAAGGTGCTCGAAGTCCTCGACGCCACGCTCACGCGCATCGCCGCCAAATACGCAGAAGAGGTGGCGCCCGCCGTCGATCGTGTGTGGCAGGATGAAATCGCGAGCATGCGCACCGATCTCCACGTGTGGACGCGGCATCTAGCCGACACGAAGGAGTGGGAACCGTGGCTCTTCGAATATGCGTTCGGTTTGCCGAACGAGGCAACCGAACCAGGTACGTTCGCACCACGCGATCCAAATAGCCTTCCCGATCCCGTCAAAATCGATGGCCGCTTCCTCCTTCGCGGTTCTATTGACTTGATTGAACGTAGGGCGGGTCCCGCGCAAGCGAAAGGGGGCGCACCCGCCATCCTTCGCGTCACCGATCACAAAACCTCGAAAAACCGATCGGAACGCCGCTCGATCATCGGCGGCGGCCAGCAGCTTCAGCCTGTGATCTACAGTCTCGCCGTCGAAGCGGCCACGAACTGCACAGTCGAAACGGCGCGCTTCTCGTATTGCACGACTGCCGGCGGTTTCACCGAGCACACCGTGTCGATCAACGAGACGAGTCGACGAGTTGGCATCGTCGCGATGGAAATCATCGACCGCGCGATTGACTCAGGCATGCTGCCGCCTGTGCCAGCGGAGCGCGCATGCCGTTATTGCGACTTTCTCACAATCTGCGGTCCCGAGCAGGAGCGCCGCGCCATGCGTAAGTCGAAGCAGCAGATTGCCGATCTGCTCGCGCTGAGAGGGGAACCATGAGCGTCACGCTTGCCGATCAGAAAGATCGTGACGCCATTGAGTCGGCGCTCGACGATACATTAGTCGTCGAAGCCGCCGCGGGCACAGGAAAAACGACAGAGCTCGTCCGCCGCATCATCCGCATCATCGAGACCGGCCGCGCTGAGGTGTCAGGCATCGTCGCCGTGACGTTTACAGAGAAGGCCGCCGGCGAGCTCAAGCTTCGATTACGTGAGGCGTTGGAAGAAGCGAGATACAAGGCCGCAGCCAATTCATCCGAGCGGACACGCCTGGATGATGCGCTCGGCCACCTCGAAGAGGCCCAAATCAGCACCATCCACGGCTTCTGCGCCGACCTCCTTCGAGAGCGGCCTGTCGAAGCGCTCGTCGATCCGCTGTTCACCGTGCTCACCGAAGGACAGGGGCAGCGCCTCTACGACGAAGCGTTCCGCCGCTGGATGGAAGATCAGCTCGCCGGTCCACCTGAAGGCGTCCGGCGATCGCTGCGGCGACCGAGCTTCAGCGGCTTCGGTCCTCAGGCCGATTTCGATGATGGTCCGATCGGCAGGATCAGCCGGGCTGGCTGGGAGCTCATCCAATGGCGCGATTTCGAAGGCGACTGGACACGTCATCCATTCGACCGTCGTTCGCGCATCGACGCGCTCGTCGCGCAGTTGACCGATTTCGTCCAGTTGCTGGCGAATCCGGCCAACCCATACGACAATCTCTTTTACGACAGCCGTTCGGCGCGTCAGATCTGCGACGACCTGCATCGGACCGAATCTGTTGTCGGGCGCGATCACGATCGCCTCGAAGCGGCGCTCATCGAAGTCGGCCGCAATCGCGATTTCAAGAATGCGCGAAAGGGAAGCGGCAGGCTCTACCGCAAAGACGTGTTACGCGAAGACGTGTGGCAGGCGCGGGAAAACCTGATGAGTGCACTCGCTGCGTTCGAACGCGACGCGAATGCCGATCTCGCCGTGCTCCTTCGCAACGAGCTCAAAAGCTGTGTTGCAGAATTCGAGGCGGCGAAGAGCAGAGCAGGGGCGCTCGATTTTCTCGACCTGCTGCTCAAGGCGAGGAATCTAATCCACGACAATGAGAGTGTCAGACGAAGCTTTCAGGCGCGCTTCCAGCGCATCTTCGTCGACGAGTTTCAGGATACGGATCCGCTGCAGGCCGAAATCCTCATGCTGCTGGCATCCGACGACCCATCCGTCACGGACTGGCGCAAGGTCAATCCCGTCCCCGGCAAGCTCTTCATCGTCGGCGATCCGAAGCAATCGATCTATCGCTTCCGGAGAGCCGACGTCGGCGTCTATCGGACCGTGTATGAGATGTTGAAAACAGCCGGAGCGAAGCAGGTCACTCTGCAGACCAGCTTCCGAGCGCAGCCCAACATCCAGCGCGTCATCAACGCCGCGTTTGCGCCCGTCATGACCGGCGATCCCGACGCCCTGCAGGCCGACTACGTGCCGTTGCAGCCGTTTCGCTCTGACGCCAACAAGCAGCCATCGGTCGTCGTGGTGCCTGTTCCGAAACCCTATGGCGTGAGACGCATATCCAACGTCGAGATTGAAAAATCTCTCCCCGACGCCGTCGGCGCGTACATCCATTGGTTGATAAATGAAAGCGGATGGAAGGTTGCAGAGCGCCCAACGGGGAACTCTCGACTGTCAACTGCCGACTCGCGCCCCACGGGCGCGGTCGGCTTCCAACCGACCGAACGCGAGCGCCTCGTCCCGGTCCAGGCGCGCCACGTCTGCCTTCTCTTCCGCCGTTTCGTCAGTTACGACGAAGATGCCACCCGCCCCTACGTTCAGGCCCTCGAAGCGCGCGGCATTCCGCATCTTCTGGTCGGCGGTCGGTCGTTTCACAACCGCGCCGAAATCGAGACCTTGCGCGCCGCACTGGCTGCCATCGAGTGGCCAGACGATGAGCTGTCAGTGTTTGCGACCTTGAGAGGATCGCTCTGTGCGATCGGCGACGAAGACCTGCTCGAATATCGCCACAGGATCGGGAAATGCCACCCGTTCTCTCTGGCAGTGTCCGCCTTCAGGCAGACGGTGGATGGCGTCACAGCGGTAGCGCAGGGCTTCAGCCCTGCCGACATCCACCGGTTTACTCCCATCCTCTCCGCGCTCGCTCTGCTGCAATCGCTGCATCGCTCCCGCAATCACGTGCCCGTCGCATCCACCATCTCTCAATTGCTCGAAGCCACCCGCGCCCATGTCGGCTTTGCACTCGAGCACGGGGGCGAGCAGGTGCTTGCCAACGTCTCGCACGTCGCCGAGCTGGCGCGCCGTTACGAAGCAGAAGGCGGAATATCGTTCCGCGGTTTCCTCGAAGAGCTACGCGCACAGGCGGAAAGTGGCGAAGCCACCGAAGCTCCGATCCTCGAAGAGGGCAGTGACGGCGTGCGCCTGATGACCGTTCACAAGGCGAAGGGGCTCGAGTTTCCCGTCGTCGTTCTCGTCGACATGACCGCGAAGCTGCACCGTGCGACCGCCAGCCGCTATCTAGACGCTGGGCGCGGGGTGTGTGCCGTCCAGTTGGCCGGCTGTTCGCCGCGAGACTTGATCGATCACGAGCAGGACGAGTTGCGCCGCGATGCGGCAGAAGGCGCGCGCCTCGCGTATGTCGCGGCTACGCGCGCGCGAGATCTGCTCGTCATTCCTGCTGTCGGCGATGCGGAACGTGAAGGCTGGATTCAGTCATTGAACACGGCGATCTATCCGCCGATGGAAACGCGGCGGCAGCAGGCTCGAGCGCCCGGCTGCGTCGAGTTCCAGTCGAAGGATTCAGTGCTGTCGCGCCCCGACGGCGATCCAGCGAATGCGAGCACCGTCTGTCCAGGCCTGCATCAGATCGTACGTAGGGCGGGTCCTTTTGGACCCGCCGCAGCCACACCCGCACCCGCCGCAGACGGACTGGCCGCAGACCAACCCGCCGAAATCGTCTGGTGGGACCCGCACGTCCTCGGCCTCGGCGTCGAACTGTCGCTCGGCATTCGTAAGCCGGACCTGATCGTGAAGGATGTTCCGAGTGCCATCGTCGACTTTGGGCTGGGGACGTACAAAACCTGGCGACAGCAGCGCGATTCGGCTGCGAACGCCGCAGTGGCGCCCTCGATTGCGGCACAACCCGCCACGGCGTGGGCGAAATCGTCCGAAGTCGAGGCATCGGCGCTCGCAGACTCTGTCTCAGTTATCGAACTGCCGCGCGTCGACGGCCGGCCTGGCGGCATCCGCTTCGGCGCGCTGGTTCATGCCGCGCTGGCCACTGTCCCCCTTGATGCCGATCCGACCACGATCCACAGCGTCGTTGCCACTCAAGCGCGAACGCTTGGCGCCATCGCCGAGGAAATTTCGCACGCGTCGGCGGTCGTGGCGAATGTGCTGGCGCATCCGATCCTCGCCCGCGCCCGCAATGCTCAGAACGGAAGCGCCTGCCGGCGCGAGGTGCCCGTCACGTTACGAACGTCGGAGGGCGCGCTCATCGAGGGCTTCGTCGACCTCGCCTTCAGCGAAGGCGAGCGCTGGACGGTTGTCGATTTCAAGACCGATGAAGAGATTCGCCGCGGCGGGAAATACGAGCTGCAGGTTGGCCTGTACGTCAACGCGCTTCAAGCGGCGACGAAGCAGGCCGCGTCCGGCATCCTGATGCGAATCTAAATCGTAGCAACACAACTCTGCTATCCTCTTCGAGTTGCGCCGCGCACGCTGGACGTTGAGCCATGCCGTTCACATTCGAGAGACAAGCGATCCCGGAAGTCATCCTGATCGAGCCGAAGGTGTTCAGCGACGCCCGCGGATTCTTCATCGAAACCTATAAGCAGACCGATTTTGCGCCGTTTGTAGACGGCGCGTTCGTTCAGGAGAACCACTCGAAGTCGCAGCGCGGCACGCTGCGCGGACTGCACTTCCAGGTCGGGCCCTACGCGCAGGGAAAACTGGTGCGCGTCATTCACGGGGAGATCTTCGACGTGGCGGTGGACGTTCGCCCTCATTCCCCTACACGGGGGCGCTGGGTCAGCACAGTCCTATCATCGGAAAATCGACGCATGTTGTATGTGCCGCCTTGGTGTGCGCACGGCTTCTGCGTCGTCACCGAAACCGCGGAAGTCGTCTACAAAACGACGGCCGAGTACTCGCCTGCCCACGAGTCGGGCGTCATGTGGAACGATCCGGCCTTCGCCATCGACTGGCCGATTCAGTCGCCGACGGTCTCGGAGCGCGATAATGCCTGGCCCCCGTTCGCCACGCAATCAGCGGCATTGTCAGATTCCGCTCTCTGAGACCCTGGGCTCAACTTAAGTTGAGCCCTACGAGCGAGTTGAGCCCTACAAGCGCCACCGAGGCCTATTTCGGCGGCGGAACTCCTCTCGCAATCGCCTCGTGCGCCCTCGCCGGCCACCACGGATCGGGTTGCCACTTGAACACATTCCCCGTGAGGCTTGCGACATAGACGACGCCGTTCGGCGTCGCCGTCAGCATGTGTCCGGGCGACTCCATCGAGCCCAGAATCTTGCCGGTCTGGACGTCGATCTTCATCAGTTGTCCCGCGAGGGTGTCGTAGGTGATGTTCTCGCTGTTGTTGCGGTGCGTGATGATCCACATCTCGTCTTTCGGCGAGATGTACATGCCCTGCGTGCAGCCGAGGTGCGTCCAGGTATTCAGCAGCTTGCCGGTGGGGTCAAAAATCTGGATGCGGTTGTTCTCGCGATCGCTCACATACACGCGATCTTTCGCGTCGACGGCAATTGAGTGCGGCAAACGGAACTGTCCCGGCCCATCGCCCTCGGTGCCCCACGTTGTGACGTAGTTGCCAGCCTTATCGAGCTTCACGACCCGTCTGTTGCCGTACCCGTCGGAGATGTACGCGTTGCCCTGCGAATCCCAGGCGATGTCGGTCGGCCGGTTGAACGTCT
The DNA here is from genome assembly GCA_963761975.1 of Vicinamibacterales bacterium. Classification (GTDB taxonomy): domain Bacteria; phylum Acidobacteriota; class Vicinamibacteria; order Vicinamibacterales; family JAMQPK01; genus JAMQPK01. The sequence continues at coordinate 579,223 of CAVXIR010000004.1, read as the reverse complement.
TCGCGTCGTTCCCTGGTTTGTCTTTGACGCCCCATGTCTGCAGCAGCTTTCCATCGCGCGCAAATTTGAAAACCTGATGCCCGGCATCGTCCAACGCCCACACGTTTTGGTCGCGATCGACGCGCAGTCCGTGCGGGCGTGTGAACATCCCCTTGCCCCACGAGCGCAGAAACTTCCCCTGCGGGCTGAAGACGACGAGCTGGTCGGTGTTCGGATCGCGTTTGAATACGTACACGTTGCCCTCGTTGTCTGTTGTGACGGCGGAGACCCGGCCGAACTTCATCCCCGCGGGCATCGTTTCCGGCTCTTCGCCGAAGCGAATCTCGACGCTGTATTTCAGGAACCCGCCCGGGTGCGGATGCCACCCATCGGGCACATAGCCCTGTTCTGGTGCTTTGCCTCTCGGAATATTCGGTCCCGGCACGCCTTGGCCGAGTGGCGGCTGTTGCGCCAGGACGGCGACGGTCAAGAACAGCGCGGCGAGCGTAGCGAGTTTTTTCATAGGTCCTCTCCGTACGTGATATCTTCCGCATAATCTACCCGATCACGAAAGGAGACACACGTGCGCAGTCTTCATGTGTTCGCTCTCACCCTCGCGTTGGTCGTTCTCTCGAATCCCCACTCATTGCACGCGCAGGTCACCGGCACCATCAGCGGGTACGTTCAGGACCAGGGTGCCGGCATGGTGCCAGGGGCGACCGTGACTGCCGAGCTCGAGGGCCAGCAACTAGTTCGAACCGCACAAACCAACGAGACCGGATTCTTCGACCTGCGGGCGCTCCCGCGCGGCACCTACACGGTGAAGGTCGAGATCTCCGGTTTTCAGACGCAGATTCAGCGCAATGTCGAGCTGACAGCCGGCGCGAACGCGCGGGTGGATTTTTCGCTCGCCGTCGGCGGCGTCACCGAAGAGGTCGTCGTGTCGGGGCAGGCGACGATGGTCGAGTCGCGCAGCGCGACGCAATCGAACTTGATTGACGACCAGCGGGTGCAGGACCTGCCCATGAACGGCCGCAATGTCGTCGCGTTGGCCGGAACGTATGCAGGCGTCACGTCGATTCGGGCGAATCAGGATACGTCCGATGGACGCCAGGGGCCGATCATGTCGGTGAACGGCGGCAATACGAACCACAACCTGTTCACGTTGGACGGCGCCGTGTTCACCCACTTCAACCAGACAACCGGGTTCAATCCGCCGCCGCCGGATGCGATTCAGGAAATTCGCATCCAGACGCACAACTTCTCGGCGGAATACGGACACACCGCCGGCAGCCAGGTGAGCATCGTCACGAAAGCGGGCACGAACAATTTCCATGGAACGCTCTGGGAGTTCCACCGCAATTCGGCGCTGAATACCAAAAGTTACTTCCTCAAGCTCGCTGGATCGCGAAAGCCGGAGCAGAAGCAGAACCAGGCGGGCGCCAGCGCGGGCGGTGCGATTATTCCCAACAAGCTGTTCTGGTTCGGGTCGTACCAGCGGCTCTGGGATCGAGCGGAGGCGGGATCGAGCCAGACTGTCGTGCCCACCAACGCGCAGCGGGCCGGCGACTTCAGCGCGCTGACCGCGGGGATACGGAACCCGGTGAACCCAATCACGAACGCGCCGTTTACCGACAGCACCGGCGCGCCGTGCGTGGCCAACAGTATCATCAGGCCCAGCTGTATCAGTCCGGTTGCAAAAGGATTGCTGGACAAGCACGTGCCGGCGTCTGACAGCGGCACCATCATCACGTTGTCGCCCGCGCCGCGAGACCATGCGGTCTACATGGGGCGCGGCGACTACTATTTTTCTGCCAGCAATCAGCTGAACGCACACTTTTTCGCCGACCGCAGCGATCAGTCGTCGTGGCCGGGCAATGTGAATTATGTGCAGCAGACAGTGTTCAGCAATGTGAACCAGTTTGGCCTCAGCGACGTGCATATTTTCAGCCCCAGGCTGGTCAACGAAGCGACGTTCTCGTATCTGACGTCGACATCGGGCGGCGGCCCCGTCACGCAAATTCTTCCGCGCGAGCAGGGAGTGAACGTCGAGGTTGGCCCAGACGGGAGGGGCATGAGCTATTCGGTCTCCGGATCGATCAATCTCGCCTATCCGGGCATCAATAGTCAGGACTATTACAGCTGGCAGTTCAAAGACACGATGACGTTCACCGCGGGCAACCACACGTTGAAGTGGGGATACGAATTCATCAGGCCCGTCTTCGAGTTCAATCTGGCGCTCACGCGATCGGCAAACTTCCAGATACTCGGACGGGGAACGCGATCGCCGACTTCATGATCGGCGCGTACGACCAATCCACGATCGAATTCGGCATTGCCGACCACAGTCCGTTCACGGTGAAGCACCAGGCGTTCGTCGAAGATTCGTACAAGATGCATCCGAAGCTCACGGTGAACTACGGCGTGCGGTACGAGCCGTTCATCCCGGTCGATCAGAAGGGCGGCCGGCATACGAGTTGGGTACCAGGCGTGCAGTCCACGGTGGTGCCCGATGCGCCAAGGGGCATCCTGTTCCCCGGCGATCCGGGACTGCCGTCACGGCTCACCAACAGCGATCTCAACAACTTCGCGCCGCGACTGGGCGTGGCGTGGGATGTGAACGGCAACGCCAAAACCATCGTTCGTGGAGGCTACGGCATCTTCTATCAGCAGGTGAACGGCGAAACCACGCACGCCGCGGAGGGGCCGTGGCGCGGAACGACGCAGTTGCGTCTGGGTCGCATCGAAGACCCGTTCGGTTCCATCGGGCAAACGCAGCCGCCGACGACATCGCCGGGCAGGTTCGGTTGTTCGCCCATTTCAGCCTATCCTGGGCTGCAATGCACGGAGTATCCGCTTCCTATTCGGACCGTCTATACCGATGCCGATCTCAGGACCACCTACACGCATCACGTCAGCGCGTCGCTGCAGCGCCAGCTCACGCCGAATCTGGTCGTCGAGGGGTCATATATCGGCAAAGTGGGACGCAAGATCGTCGGTCACAATTACTTCAATGCCGCGCCCTTCGTCAATTCGCCCCGCACCGGACTGCCACCTTCGCCGACGAACATCGAAGAGCGCGCGCCGTTGAGTCCCAGCATCATCAGCGCGCAGTCGAGGGTGCTCGGCAACTTCTTCCGCAGCGAATATAACGCCCTTCAGGTGCGAATCGAGCGCCGCATGGCTCGAACGTTCTCGTTTTCGGCATCGTATGCGTTGTCTAAGAATCTGACAAACCAGCCGGAAAATACGACCGGGCTGATCAGCAACATTCCCAATCCGTTCGATCTCGAATCGCTGTGGGGACCATCGATTCTCGATCGTCGTCACGTCCTTGCCGCGTCGTGGGTGTGGAGTCCGCAGCCGGCTTTCTCCAATGCCGTCACCAACGCGTTGTTGAACAACTGGACGCTGACGGGCTTCCATCGTTTCCAATCCGGTAGTCCGCTGGTGTTCACGACCGGCGCGGACGTGGCGCAGAACGGCACGCTGAATACGGGCAGCCAGTACGCGGCGCTGATGCCTGGCATCACTGCAGACGATCTCAAACGGGATTTCTCCAGCACTGAGGACATGATCGCGGCGTACTTCAACACGTCCGCATTCATTCCACTCAACAGCATCCCGCGAGGCACGTACGGCAACGCCACACGGGGACTGATTTACGGGCCCGGAGACTCCACGACGGATCTTGCGATCCTGCGATACGTCCGCCTCGGGCGCGACATGAGCATGCAACTGCGCGGTGAGTTCTTCAATTTGTTCGATGAGGTGAATTTCAACAACCCCGTGACGAACATTTCATCAACGGCCACCTTTGGTCGGATTACCGGAGCCGGACCCGGCCGAGTCGTCCAGGTCGCGATGAAGCTCATTTGGTAGGAGGGATCATGACTGCGAAGCTTGTGCGCGTCACGATGATGGTCTCGGCGGCGGCGGTGCTCGCGGCGACGCTGGTGGCCAATGCGCAATCGAAGGATCCCTTTGTTGGCACGTGGACGCTCAACGTCGCGAAAAGTAAGTACAGCCCCGGACCGGTGCCAAAGAGCATCACATCAACATATGAAGCCGCTGGTAAGGGGTACAAGGTTGCCGTGAAGAACCAAACGGGCACCGGCACGATCGAGTACGGCTACACGACCAATCTCGATGGTCAAGAGTCGAAGCTGACCGGAAACAATCCGAATGCGGATACGTTGGTGGTGAAGCGGATCGACGCCAGCACGCTGGAGAGCGTGAGCAAGAAGGGCGGCAAGGTCACCATCACCCAGCGGAACGTCCTCTCGCCCGATGGCAAGACGAGGACGGTGACGACAACTGGCACCGATGCGCAGGGACAGAAAGTCAACAACGTTGCGGTGTTCGAGAGACAGTAGGTTTGCTCTTCTGCTGTAGGGCAGGGCTTCAGCCCTGCCCGAACCGCTCAGCCGAACTGTCAGTACGTAGTGTCCGGCTTTAGCCGTGCCACGCAGCCGGAGCAAGGCTGCTTCAACGAATCAGCTCGACCGCCTTCGCGCAGTCATCGCGGCGACGGCTTTAACCCCGCCTGCCAGTTCAACACCACCGTCGCCGACGGCCGCTGCTCGCCAACCGGCACACCAATCAGGACCCGTTGACCGTCCGGCGTCATCGCAGACGTCATCGCAGCGGTTTCTCGGGGAAACTCACCCAAGAGACGCAGGGCGCCCAGGCGAAGCGTTGGCGTCGTGGTCACGTCCACCGACCAGCGCTTGCCATCCGTGGTCGTGTAGAACAACTCCTTCCCGTTCAGTTCCCATTGCGGAAACGCGCCACCATTCTGTGACACCTTCACTCTGCCGCCTCCCGTCCCCGACGCCTCAGGCGAAGCCGGATCGAACGGCCGCACGTACACCTCGGGCCGGCCTGACTCATTCGACGCGTACGCCACAAACCGTCCGTCCGGCGAAAAGCGGGCCAGGTGCTCGCCTGCGTCAGTACGCAGATACGGTACCGGCTTCCTCTGGCCTCCCGGTGCCGCCTCGATCGGGAGCACCCAAACGTCGGTACCCTTTGCCGTCACCACGCCGAACAGCAGGAATCTGTCATCCCGCGACCAATCGAGCGGAGTCTTTCGCTCGCCGGTCTTGAGCAGGAGCTCGTCGCTTCCGGCCCCGTCGGCTGCCCGCACATACAGATTGGTCGTGCCCTCGCGGTTCGATGAGAATGCGATCCGCCTCCCATCGGGGGACCATACCGGATTCAAGTCATTCGCCGGATCGGTGGTCAGCCGTGTCTCCGACCCTTGCACCAGGTCTACCACCCAAATGTCCGCTTGCGCGCCCGGCTCGCTGCGGCTCCCCGCCAGCCGCGTCCCGTCCGGCGAAATCCGCATGCCGCCCAACGCGCGCCCCATAGGGCCCACGGTTCCCAACGTCTTCGCCTGCCGGTCGAACCAGGTGAGCTGCGCGTTGGTTTCGCCTGCCGTCAGATAGACCAGCGTGCCATCCCGCGATGCGGAGAAACCAAAACTACTCCGCAGATCCTCTCCCACTGGAACCGCGTCCTCCGTCAGTTCCAGTGTCTCCGCGTCGAAGCCCTGCGCCATCAGCGTACCGTCGCGGACAAACAGGAGGCGCCCAGCGCTGCCATCAGGATCCGCCACATAGAGGGCAGCGGACGAGTCCGGCAGCACGCGCGTGCCCGTCTGCTCTTCGGGCTTCGCCTCCATTGACCCCACATAAATTCCTGATTCCGGCCCTGCGTTCCTCATGAAGAGAAAATGCCGTCCGTCCGGCAGGAGGGACGGAAACGCGTGGTATGTCTCCTGGCCGCCTGGCTTGAACGCCGTGATGGACGTGGCCGCACCGCCGCCGGTGGGACATGCCTGGATCCCCAGCGTCGAGGGTGTACCAAACACAATCTTGTTGTCGGCCGCCAGGAAACCGCCGCCGGGGTTGGCGTTGAAATCGCAGATCGACTGCGCAGGCCCCCCCGTCGCGTCGATCTTTTTCAGTTTGCCGCCGGCTGAAAACACCAACGTCCGGCTGTCCGGCAACCAGAACAGACCGTCCGTCGTGCCCTCCGTGCCCGCCAGTGGCCGCGCCGGCAGCGCGTCCAGCGCACGAACCCACAGCCGTCTCCGGGTATCTCCGCCACCCGTCGCGGAAAACGCGATCAGGCGGCCGTCCGGCGAGATACGAATTTGCTGCCCGAAACGCGCGTCCTCCGGGGCCTGGACCTCAAACCGCACCACCTCCGGCCTCGTCATCGCCGGTTGCCGTACAAGGAGGAGTCCCGTCACCGCTGCCGCCGTCGTCGTGACTCCCGCCACCGCCCACGCCAGGGTGCGTGCCCATGCCGCGCGTGGTAAAGACCCGGGTTGCGCGGCAACGGGTGCGATCCCCAATGTGGCGTGGTCGGCCAGCAGGAATCGCGCGGCCGCGATGTCACCGACTCGCGATTTCCGATCTTTTTCGAGCGAGCGCTGGATGAGGGTGACGATCGGGCGCGGAGTGTCAACGGGAAGCGCCGACCAGTTCGGCGTCGTCTTCACCACCGCAGCGATCACTTCGGTCGTGTCCTCGCCGTCGAACGCGCGCGCGCCCGTCAGCATCTCGTAGAGCACGGCGCCGAAGGCCCAGACGTCGGTGCGCTTGTCCACGAGCCGCCCGCGCGCCTGCTCCGGCGACATGTACGCCGACGTGCCGAGGATCATCCCCGACTGAGTCATCGCCGGGGTGGTGATGGTCGGGGAGATCGACATACTCGGCAACGAGCCCGGTGTCGGCTCCGTCGCCTTGGCTAACCCAAAGTCGAGCACCTTCACCGTGCCATCGGGGCGTACTTTGATATTCGCGGGCTTCAGATCGCGGTGAATGATCCCCTGCTCGTGCGCCGCTTCCAGCGCCTCGGCGATCTGGCGCGCGATGGGGAGTGCTTCGTCGAGTGGGATCGCGCCGCGCGCGAGGCGTTGCGAAAGGTCCTCGCCCTCGACGAGTTCCATGACGAGGGCGCGCACCCCGTCGGATTCCTCCAGGCCGTGGATGTGAGCGATGTTCGGGTGGTTCAGCGACGCGAGGGTTTGGGCTTCCCGTGTAAACCGTGCGAGCCGTTCGGCGTCGCTCGCGAACGTGTCCGGCAGGACTTTGAGCGCGACGTCGCGATTCAGCTTCGTATCACGGGCCCGATATACCTGCCCCATACCCCCTTCGCCAATGTGGGCGGTGACTTCGTAAACGCCGAGGCGCGTGCCGGAAGTGAGGGCCAAGCGTTTCGGTGGATTATACGGGCGGGGCGACCGGCCGCGTGAGGCCGCAGTTCGCAGCGTTGGCCGCGATATGCTGTTCGCGTACTGTTAGTCAGACGGCTTCAGGTGCTCCGGGTTTTCAGCCCTGGATTTGGTTCGAGATGGGATTCGACGACCGGTATCGATTGAGCGCGCATGCGGTGATCACCGACGAGGCCGGACGCGTGTTGCTCCTGCAGGCCACTTATGCAGATCGAAGCTGGGGCCTGCCTGGAGGAGCCGTCGATCCAGGCGAAACGCTTCACGAAACGGTCGTTCGTGAGTGCAAAGAGGAACTCAGTTGCGAGGTTCAGGTGAAGTATCTGAGTGGCATCTACTACCACCCACATCTCGAAGTGCATGTAGCCATATTTCGATGCTCGCTCCCGATCGGGGCTGAAGTTCGGCTTAGTTCGGAGCACTCTCAGTTTCGCTATGTTGCCATGAGCGAACTGGCCGACATTCAACGGAAGCGCGTCGAAGACTGTTTGAACTTCTCGGGGGCGGTAATCACGCACCGCTTCTGAGACCGGCAACTTACATTACTGCCTGTATGGCGCTCTCGATTCGAGTCGATGGCCTGGACGCCTATGGCATCGAACTGCTCTCGCCCACACGGCCGGAGTTCGACGAACTCGCGCGGCCGCTCCTCGGCGAACGGATAGCGGACATCGGTCTTAGACTGAAGCCCATGCTGGTGATTGTCTCGAACGAGAACGTCCGGACAGTCGTGAGTCTGTCTCTGGTCTGGAACGTCACCCACCGAAGCGGCCGGACAATCGTGTTTTGGGGGCACACGAGCTTCCCGGATGTGATCTGCGGCGACAGCGTCCTCAGCCATCATCCTGCAGGACTCGGAACGGGTCAGCGACGTATCGAGGCTAACGGACTCGTGATCCATGGATGGGGCCATCAGGACGAGTACTTCGATCAATTCCTCGGTCAGTTCGTCGACCAGAAGGACACGCTGCTTGCCAACGCCGTCGAGCTGCATATCGAGCTCAACGCCGTCATTTTCGCGGACGGCCTGCTCGTGGGTGCTGACGACCACTCAACGTTGAGCGATCTGTTCTCCACGTACGTGCAGGCGAAACAGGACTGGTACCGCGGCATCATCGAGGCGCTCGATGCAGGGCAGTCAGTTGCCGAATCGTTCGCGCCAGTCGAGCGATTCCTGGAAGACGTGACCAATCGGATGCGCGCTCGGAACCATCTCGCCGACGAGAATCCGGCCGATATGTGGATACGTCAGGCAGCAGCCGAAGCGAGACGCTGGCGCCGCCGGTACCCGGACAATGATATTCCGCCCCTCTTGAAGCAGGCGATTCGGCTTGACCCGTTCACCATCCGCCGATCGTTGACTCCCGAGTAACGCTGATGCGACATACGCCCCCTTTCGAGAGTGACGTATGAATAGGGATGCACTCTTGCAGGTTCTGCGAGATACGCGCGCGCTCATCGCTCGTCCGGAAAACAATTTCGACTGGTCGGCGTGGGAAGACGGGGCCGCCGCCCTGAGAGAGATTGACGCGTTGATCGAGTGCGTTGGCAACGGCGCAGAGCCCGACCTGCAGCTCCGCGTGCTGTTCGGGCCGACCGGACCGATTCAAGAGGTCAGTCTAAGCAGCGGCTGGGGCGAGATCTTTCTCAAACTGGCCGAGCGGTGTGACGCTGCGAGGCGATAGAACGTGCTGGACAATCGGGTAGCAAAACCCCACCACCTGAGTTACGATGCCCGCCGAAGCCTCACATCGGACAACTTTTTCGCGGCAGGACACCATGAACAGACTGATGGTTCCGGCGTCGGCGGTGGTGATTGCTATTGGTGTGTTCGTCAGTGCGACCATTGCTCAGCAGCAAGGCGGTGCCGCGGGAGGCTACACGCTGGCTCAGGCAGAAGCCGGCCGCGTCGCCTACGACGTGAGCTGTGCCGGCTGTCATGGGCCGGATCTGAACGGTTCGAGCGACGCGCCTCCCCTCACCGGGATCAATTTCGGCGCCGCATGGGGACCTCGTCCCGTCAACGAGCTGTTTACGCACATCATGAACACGATGCCGCCGGCGGCACCGGGCAGCCTCGGCGAAGAAGTGACGCTCAACATCGTTGCGTACATCCTGCAGCGCATGGGTGCTGCGCCGGGTAAGCAACCACTCACGATCAAAACGACTTCGTCTTTGAATGCCACCGCCTCGGCAAGAGGATCAGGCCCCCCATCGATGGCAGTTGGCGCCGGCACGGGAAGTGGACAGGGAAGAGGAGGCGCAGCCAACTTCATTCGGGGCGTGACGGTGCGCGGCGAAGTGAAGAACTTCGTGCCGGTGACGCCGGAGATGTTGAAGAATCCTCCGCCCGAAGACTGGCTGATCTTCCGCCGCAACTATCACGGATGGAGCTACAGCCCGCTGAACCAGATCACACGGGACAACGTGCAGGATCTGAAGCTCGCCTGGGTGTGGGCGATGAACGATACCGGCGCCAACCAGACGACACCCATCGTGCACAACGGTGTCATCTATCTCGCGAGTCCCAGCAACATCGTGCAGGCGATCGATGGAAAGACGGGCAACCTCATCTGGGAAACGCGCGTTGGTCCCGATCAGGCGCCAGGGTACGGCGGCATTCGCAGCATCGCGATCGCTGGGGATAAGGTGTTTCTGCCCGCGAGCAATGCGCACATGGTCGCGTTGAGCGCACGGAACGGCGAGATCCTGTGGGACACACCGCTCTCTGATGTGCCGCACCCGTCGACGAGCGGCGCCATCGTCATCGGCAACAATGTGCTGCAGGGCATCACCGGATGCGGACGTAGCGCGACCGCAGCCGATGGCTGCTTCATCAGCGCTATCGACATCAACACGGGCAAGCGTGCGTGGAGGTTCCACACGATCCCGCGTGAAGGCGAGGCCGGCTACGACACGTGGGGAAACCTTCCGAAAGAATCCCGAGCGGGGGTCGAGACGTGGGTTGCCGGTTCCTACGATCCGGATTTGAACCTCACTTACTGGGGAACCGCGCAGTCGAAGCCCTGGTCGTTCCTCAACCGTGGCACCACGCCCTTCGACAAAACTCTTTACGCCAACTCCACGCTCGCATTGAACGCCGATACTGGCAAGCTCGCCTGGTATTTCCAGCATGCACCCGGCGAGTCGTTCGACCTCGACGAAGTGTTCGAGCGCGTGCTCGTGGATGTCGGCACGCAGAAAGTGTCGTTCAGCGCCGGTAAAGCTGGTGTGTTGTGGAAACTCGATCGGCGCACGGGACAGTTCCTTGGCCACAAAGAGATGGTGGGACAGACGATCTGGGAGCGCATCGATCCCAAGACCGGCGTGCCGAGTTACCGGCCCGATATTCTCGAAATGCAATTCGATCAGACGTTGAACGTGTGCCCCAGCACGGCCGGCGGAAAGAACTGGGCCGCGATGAGCTATCACCAGCCTACCGGCGTGCTCGTCGTGCCGCTCAGTCAGTCATGCATGGACTTCACGGTTCGCAAGACAGAGCAAGGGGGTAACGGCGCCGTGCGCCGCTTCTTGCCCATGCCCAAGACCAACGATCACCTCGGCAAGCTCGCCGCCTACGACGTGCGGACGATGCAGGAGCTGTGGAAACACACGCAGCGTGCGGGTTACTTGACGGGAGTCGTGACGACGGCTGGAGGGATTGCGATTGTGGGCGACATTGATCGCACTGTCCGCGCGCACGATGTCAGGACGGGACAAGTGTTGTGGGAAACGCGGCTCGGCACTTCTGCGCAGGGCTTTCCGGTGACCTACAGCATCGACGGCAAGCAGTACATTGCGGTTGCGGCAGGACTCGGCGGCGGAAGTCCTCGCAACGTCCCGGCGGCGGTGGCGCCGGAGATCAAGATCCCGCAAAGCGGTCAGGCGTTATACGTGTTCACCTTGCCGGAACGGCGGTAGTCTCAACGCGAAGACGCGAAGACGCGAAGGGTTACAGGGATCTCTTCGTTGATAGTACGTAGTGTCCGGCGTCAGCCGGACCATCACGTTGCGCCAGCTTGGTGTTCGCCACGACTACTGCGGGTTGCGGCGACAACTGGAGGGTGAACAAACCGGACCAAGTATAAGAACGTCTCGTTCGTGCCGCGCCGCGACGGCCTGGTGTTTCAAGTGGTCGGCGAGAACGATTACTACGGCTATGACGACGAAACCGAGGTGCCGGACCGGGCCGAAGCCGAGCGCGCCGTGAATACCGTTGCGTCGCTGTTTGCTGCGACATAGATGCTTCCGAGAAGGGTCTACCGAGGATCTCGAGCGCGATCGGAAGGCTCGGGACCTGGGCTCAGTCGTACGCGATGGACAGCTCCCTGGCCACCGTTGCCAGGCGCGGGTCGGTCGTCCACAGTCTCAAGTGCCCAACGAGCGCAGACGCCAGCAGATGTACATCGATCCAGTCCTCACGGCTCAAAAGCTCGTCGAGCTCAGCCGCATACGCGCTCGATTCGACAGAAAACGAATCCAAACGGAGGTATCGACAAGGACGATCATGCAGCCGGGTGCCTGCCTGATGAGGCCCGTTCACGGCGCCGACGAATCGGGCGGGCGTGTGGTTCGGAGTGCATATTCCCCCATGGTCGCCTTGCCAACCACGACGGCGCCGGCCCTTTTCAACTTGTTCACGATGGTCGCGTCAGCCGGTGGGACAAAGTCTCTGAACAACGCCGAACCGTATGTCGTCGGCATGTCGTTCGTGTCGATCTGATCTTTGATGAGAACGGGAATGCAATGCAGGGCGCCGACTGGTCCGGAAGACCGGAAGGCCGTATCCAGGCGGTCGGCCTCTTGCAGCGCACGTGGGTTGACGACTTGAATCGCGTTCAGAGAGGGGCCGGACTTGTCGTATGCCTGGATACGTTTGAAGTAGAGCTCGACGAGTGCGCGACACGTTGTTTGCCGCGATTGAAGCGCGGAGTGCACGTCGTCGATCGTGGTCTCCAGAAGATGGAAACCGGTTGGCGGCGGAGAAGGCGTTTGTGCCTGAGTCGCCGGGATATTTCCCGCACCAATCAGAAACGATGCAGTCGTCGCCGTCGCAATCAACCACCGGGCACGCATGATGATCTCCCGTTACTTCTCGAGTTCAGCCGTCCTGTTCGAAACTGCGGAGACGATCTGGTAAGGGCCGAGTCTGGTGCCTGATTCAGAGGCACTTTGGCACGCCTATCGTACCTGAACTGGCAGGTTTCGGATGTAGATCACCACACCTCATGAGGGGGCTCGGAGACACAGTGTAAGAGGATGCGGAACTATAATTCGCCACGATGCGCGGTGGTCTTGCGGCGCTGCTTGTGCTGGGAATGGCCGTCCCTGCTGTGAACGTCGCCGGTCAACGCGCTCTCGACGCCAGCACCCTCCTCGCGAGATACGACGCCGACAAAGACGACCCAGTCCCAACGGATCGTGAAGCCATTCGCGACCTCGGCGGATTTCTGCGCGAGCTCGATCGCTCCGCGTCAGACTGGATCCGCACCGCCGGCGATACACGCTCGCGCGAACGGCGTCGGCTGGTGGCCGCGAGCTTCGCGCTCGAAGTGGCGGCTGCCAATCGCGATCGATGGCTCGACGCACGACACCTCGTTGAATGGGGTTGCACGCTGCTGCGCAACGCGTTACGAGGCCCGGCCGGTGGCGCCACGCCCGTGCTGACGCCCTCCGACGGATATCGCCTCTGGCAGCTGGCGTCGATCGCGCTCATCGAGAGCCGCTTCGATTACGTGTTTCTGATGGGTGTGCCGCGGGTGCTTCCACGCGATCCCGACACCGGACGGGGTCGTGCGCGCAACCATGTTTCGCATGCCATCGAGTACCTTCCGGACGAGTCTCGGTTGTTTCTTGCATTCGCTACGGCCGCAGAGTTTGCCAGCTGGGGATCGGATTCGCCTCAGCCCATCTGGGTAGACGCCGATCGTATCGAGCGAGAGGAACCGCTCGCGCCTGCTGTGAGAACCGACGCCACAACCGCGCGGGCACTACTGCGGCGGCAGTCGGGCCAGATTTATGTCGCCGCAGCAAAAAGCGACACGTTGTGGGAACTTGCCGACATCCTGCGCGGCGATAGACCGGTCCCGCCCGCGTACGCGCGGCTGGCCGGAGCGCCATCGATTCAGGCAGAGCTGCACGTGAGACTCGGTAACACGTATCTGCGGCTTGCGAGAGCCGACCTGGCGCTGCCGCCGCTCGAGCAGGCGCTCGCAAAGACACAGGAGCCGTTTCTCGTCTATTTGGCGAACTACTTGCGTGGCCGTGCGTTCGAGATGCTCCAGCGCACGGCTGATGCAGAAACGGCGTACCGCGATGCGCTTATTGCGATGCCTCGCGCGCAGTCGGCATCGATATCGCTCGCGGCGTTATTGTTTGCCGACGGCCGTCGCAAGGAAGCCGCAACCTACACGGCCGAATCGGTTCGTGGCGAGTTGCCACTGGATCCCTGGCGAATGTATCAGGCGGGGAGTGGGCGCCATTGGCCGTCATTGATTCGGTTACTTCGACAGGAAATTCGGTGACCGCCTGGCTGACACGGTCGTCCGTCGCACTTTTGGTCGGCTGTGCCACGACGGTGATGGCGGCGCAGCAGCCGACGTTTCGTTCCGACGTCGAAGTTGTCACCGTCGCGGTCTCAGTACGCGATGGCAACCGCGCCGTAACGGGGCTCCGCGCTGCTGATTTTCAGCTGACAGACAACGGCGTGGGGCAGACGATCACCAGCGTGGACGTTGACGCCGTCCCGGTCGACGTCACCCTCGTCCTCGATACGAGCGGCAGCACCGAGTGGGTCGTCGAACGGTTCAGGAAGGACACGCAGGAAATCGCGGCGCTGCTTCGGCCCGTCGATCAGATTCGTGTTCTGGCAATCGACACGTTTGCCCACGAGTTGATGCCAATGCGACCGGCGGGCACTGCGATCGTTCTTGACGGCCCTCCCACGGGCGGTTTGACCGCGTTGTACGACACGCTCGCTGTTGCGCTGATGGCCCCGTTGGATATCGATCGGCGGCACCTGGTCGTCGCCATGACCGACGGTATCGATACGTACAGCGCGCTGCGTCCCGATGGTCTGCGCCTGGTGGCCGCCCGCAGCGACGCGGTGCTGCACATCGTGCACGCGCGGTCGAAATTCGCTGGCACGCCGGTCTACATGCCTCCGGATCGACGCCACGCGCTCATCCCGTACGATCAGCGCCGTTTCCAGCGCGCCATCTGGGGACCATTGGAGCCGTTCATGAGAGCGGTGTATTTGGATCTCGACCGGGAGCTGCTTCGACTCGTCGCCGAAAGCACCGGCGGCGAGCTTCACGGACCGACGCTGACGGGCACCGGTACCGTGGGCGCATTCAAACGGGTGATCAACGAATTCCGCCAGACCTACGTGCTGCGTTTCACACCAGAGGGCGATCGGGCGGGCTGGCACCAGTTGAAAGTGACGGTACCCAAATCGCCGCGGCTGACGATTCGGGCACGTGGCGGATACAGTCGCGAGCGACAGGACTAAAGTCCTGTGCCACCTAAGCGGTGCCAGCCGCCGAAGGTGGCACACCGGAACAGGAACCAGGAACCACCTGCTGGGTACTCAAAGCGCGCTCTCGTAAGGTCTCTGCTCGCGCCTGACGGGGCGCCAGCGTTCTTCGGTTTCGAACGGGTTGTGCAGGTCCAGGACGAGCCCGGCGCTATTGTCGAAGATCGCCGTCCATTCAGCGCCGTACTGCATCTTTGCGTCGCTCAGGCGCCGCACCACGTCGCCGCGAATTTTCGCACGTGTGTCCTGGGGCGGTTCGGTCATCGCACTATCCACATCCAGCCCGCCCACTCGATGTTGAAGCGTTCCCGCTACGTCGAGCGCGTTGAAGATGCCGTGCTCGCCGAGCGCGCCGAACCGCGCGTCCAGCTCGAATGCCTCGTGCCGCGCGGCCTCGAGGTCTGCGAGCTGGCTCCAGTCCAGGCCACGGCGAGCGAGCGATCTCGTCAGCCACGCTTTGTCGCCAGCCAGAGCCGGGTGTGATTGGACGAGGAACCGAAGGGCAAACGGCTCCTGTGGGTGCACGCTCGTCCATCTTCGTTTGAGACGGTCGAGCACTGCGTTCCACCGTTGCAGCGACGACCAGGCAATCCCTCGCCGTGCGAGCTGCCGTTCGAACACCCGCCGCTTGATCGCCCAGTCCAGCTTCGACTCGAGACGAGCCGGGTCGGCGGCGAGATCGTCGAGGACCGCACGCCACATCCCGCACACTCGTTCCGCCCAGTCGGGCAGGCCGAGCGCGCTGAAATGCGTCTCGACGCATTCTAAATAATGATGCTGGATGTCCAGGGCGGATAGCCAACGTCGGGGGCCGTAAGCTGTACAGGCGCGCCAGCCGAGATCCGCGGCGAAATGCTGCATCGCCCGGACGGGCGAAGCCAGTGCGACGGTGGAGCCCGGTCGAACGCCGCTTCCGAGTAAAGCCAGCACCAGTGCCGTTGTGCCGAAGCGCAGCACGTTGCCCGTTTCGGAACAAAGCGATTCCGAACAGGCGACGTGCAGCCGATGCGACCCGGTACGGCTGAGCGATTCGTCCTTCGTGTGAAAGAGCGGCCGGATGTTCTGGGAATCCCGATCGGCGATCTTCGTGATGAAGTGCGCTCGCGGCGACATGGTGAAACGCAGCCCGGGCGAACTGCAGTCCCATCCACCCGCGCCGAGGACGACACGGGAGGCCAGGAAGGGAATGAACTGCTCGGGCAGCTCGTTCGGAGGCACGTCGTGCATGTAGGACTCGTGCGCAGCCCACAGCGTGCCCGACAGGTAGTCAACGTTCGCGCGAGAGCAGAAGATGTCTGACACACGGCCGCCAAGCGCCATGTACGACATCGCCAGGTCGTGCACGATGCGATCGCCAGCCTTCAAGTAACGGACAACGTCGAAGGGCGAGGTGCACTCGGGCGTGGCCCACTCCAGGTGGAGCCCCGCATCGAGATACAGCAGACCCCCATTGCTCAGGAAGCGTCCGCGCCACGACTGCGATGTGTAGCCGGACTGCCGTTTGACGTGATCGAGCAGGCGATCCAACAGGAGCGCCTGGTCCACGACTCGGCCGCGTTTGTCCCGTGCGCTGATCGCATACTCGGTTTCGCCGCCCATCACCATCTTCACGCGTCACCTCCTACACACCCGCTCGCGCTGCTTGGCAGGGCTGAAGCCCTGCGCTGCCCGAGCGCCGCGAACGGGACTGCGGCCTACTGCCCGCCAAGCTGACGGTTCTGGCGCAGAAATTCCTCTGGCGAGCCCGATAGCGCACGATCCATCGCTCGGTCAGCCGCTTCCAGAAAGGCGTCGCCCGCATCACGAGCTGCTGTAACGGTTCCCGGGTCCTCCGCCATTGCGTCGGCCGGGGGCACGGTTCGTTCCTTGTACGACGTTCGCGTGTGCTCATTGTTTTCCTCCGGTTGAACAGGCCATGGGTTATGCAGTGACGATCCCGATGCGACGACAGGTGGAGGGTCTGTGGCCCGCAGCGCTTCCACTACCGATTCGAGCAGTGCACCCTCCGCGAAGAACCGCTCGTTGTCTGCTCGGGTAGATCCGTAGGGCAAGGGAAGGTGCACAACTCGCGTTCGAAAGAATCGGGATTGCGGTGTCGGCGTCCGTACCGACACGCGATCCCAGGCCACACGCTCGATGCGGCCGCTTCCGGCAAGTCTGAGGAGGTGCGCGCGCGTCCAGGCCCGCGTGTCGGGCGGTGGCTCGCACCCCGCATGCTCGATCGCCTCGTCCGTCACGACGCGATCGACTTGTCCCGCCCGTTCCAGCGCCCAGAACGGGCCCTCGGCTTCATCCAGGTTGGCGTAAAGCTGATCGAGCTGCTTCACCGCGGGCGAATGCCATCCGAGGTCGGGTCGCCGATCGAGCACGCCGCGGAGCAACCGGTATTTGGCTACCCAATCGAGCCGGCGGCTCAGCGTCGTGAAGTCGCGAGAAGCGAGCTTCGTCAGGGTGTCTTCCCACAGCGCCAGCAACCGATCCGCATCGGGCACCACCGACTCGAATCCGCCTCGGGCGTGGAACAGTCGTGCCGCCTCGAGAAACTCGAACTGCAGCTCCACTGCCGTGCGTGACGGGCCGTCAACGAGCGCCATCGGCACGGCAAGTGTCACGTCGCGGCTCCACGTGCTGAGCGCTTCGAGCGGATTGTCGAGCGCCAGACGCACGTTCACCTCTCCAGCTTCGAGCATGGCGGCAATCATCTGCATGGTGCCGACTCGAAGCAGTGTGGCCACCTGACATAACGTGCTGTCGAAGAAAATGACGTGCAGCCTGGCCAGCTCGGCCGTGATGGCATCTCGTCTCCAACCGCAGTGCGGCTCGTTGCGCGTGTTGACGACGCCGCGGTTCACCATCGTGTCGATGTGGGCAATCGTCTTGATGAAGTCGGCGCGCTGTGACAACTGAAAATCGGCGGGGAGGCCGTCACACTCGCTGCCAACCTTTCCTTGCCCGGTGAAGACGATGCTGGAGATCTGAAACGCGGCAAGGTAGGCCAGATAGTGGGGCTTGACCGAAACGATGTCATTCCAGCACGTCCTGGAGACAAGCACGTTGAGGTGGCTCCCATACGAATTGCCGAGCCCGTCACTGCAGTTTGCGAGCACCTGTAGCCGACAACTGCTCTCCAGTTGCTGGTTCACACGTCGTGCTGCGCCGCGCACGACATTCAGCATCGCGCGCCAATACGCAACGTGATCGTAGGCGCTGGATGTTTCAGCGAGCGCCACCTCCAAATGATCCGAGTCGATATAGGCGCACCCCCCAGTTGAGGGCAGAAACTTTCTGCCCCAATCGAGCGCCTCGGCCGCCGCTGCCGTACCCGAATCGATGCCGTCGATCTCGGCAAGGAGCATCCGCGATGCCAGGGCGCCGGTGCCTTGTTCCCGAGTCACCCCCAGGATGAAGTTGCTGAGCTCGACATCGGCGCCAACGATCTTTGGAACGACGGCTTTCATCTCGAGATCCTTTCGCTCTCCCGCGGTACGAGCGTCATGAAGCGATGAGGCCGTTGCGGCCGGCTCATCGAGGGCTCCACCCTCACCACCATCAAGTCCTGGGGTAACCCGCCAATGTGCGCGTGACAATTGCCCGGCGTGAGCGTGGAGACCGCATTCAAGAGCTCGCCTGCGATGGCGTCGAGCACATCGGCCCGGCCGATGCCGACCTCTCCGGTTTCGTCCTCGCGCACGCAGGCACGTTCGGTGGCTGCCCGAGCGATATTCGCCAGCATCGCTCCACTGATGAGGTCGCGCGCCTGTACTTGACGAAGGGTGCCGTCTCTGAACATCAGCGAAGCGATGTCGCCGGCGCCGTTTGGTGCGTAGAGCCGAGAGATCGCGGTGTCGATGACTTCGCGGCGCGCATCCGCGGAACCGGCCCCCACGTCCGATGCGTACGGCGCGAATGAGGGAAAGTGGCGCTCGAGGATGGCCCGAGCCGCGGAGCTGTTCGGCCGCGGGACTTCCAACACCAGGTCGCCCAGCCGGCCGGGCCGCAGCAGCGCCGGGTCGAGCGCGTCGCGACGATTCGTCGCCGCCACGACCAGGACGTTCCCTCTGGCGATGAGGCCGTCCAGCTCTGTCATGAAGCTTTCGAGCACACGGCTGGCCACGTGCTGCACAGCTTCCGTGCTGCGCGTTGTGCCAATGGAGTCCACTTCGTCGAAGAAAAGGACCACGGGCATCCCCGGTGCGGCCGCGGCGGCTTCCTTCGCTACGCGGAACACTTCGCGAACGTTGGCCTCACTCTGACCCCACCACATGCTGTTGAGCGCGCCAGGCTTTATATAAAGGAAGCGCGAACGCCCGCTCTGCGAGTGCTCCCCGAGCCACCGCGCCAATGCTTTTGCGAGCATCGTCTTTCCGGTGCCCGGTGGTCCGACGAGCAACAGCGCACCCGCGCGCTTGAGGCCATAGCGGGCCACAAGTTCTGGTTGCAGCACGTGGAGGCCGACCGCAACCTGAAGTTGTTGAATCTGCCGATCGAGACCGCCGACGTCGGCGAAACACTCTGTCGGCGTCTCGGTGAGGAACAGACCGGATTCGGCCGGACGAGGGAGTCGCTCGAACGCCATCGCCAGGGCGGGGTCCCACAGTACGCGGTCGCCGTGCGAAAGCGCGGAAACATCCAGGGTTGCCGCGGCGTGCACCAGCATCTCGGCATCGCGCACCTTCATCACGAGCCGCTCGGCGCCGAGCTGGTACTGAAACTCGCCGACTTCGCACAAACGCTTGACGCTTGGCGTGAGCGTCTCGAGCAGCAGGTTGAGATCGTGTGACAACACCACGTCATCGCCCACACGCAGGCTCTCGAGGTCCACGTCTTTGGCGAGCGTCACCACGCGCTGAGTGTTCTGGTAGGCGACCACCACGCGACGCGCTGTGCCTTCCACAGCGCGAAGAAAGACGCCGATGTACCAGGGAGGACTGGTCAGTTGATCGTGCAGCTTCCTCAGCTCGTTCTGATTGGCCAGCACTTCCTTCATGTTGCGGCGCAGGTCGCCGAGCTCGAACAACAGGAATTTGTCGATCGTCGGCCCGGCATCGGGCCAACGCTCACGCGCGCGCGCAACTAGGGCGACCTGCTCCTGCAGCGACGCCGCGTCGGGGCTGCTCTCGGCGATCCGTTCGAATACCGCGACAAGTTCCGGATCGTCGACATCTACACGGGGACGGCGTGGCATCGTGTTCTCCTTCCAACTCAGAGATCGGTGACGACAATGGGATCACTCTTTGCCCTGCCGGGCTCGCTAACGCACGCCGCTTCTCCGATGGACGAGGCGGTCCGCACCGATTCGAGGGCGAGTGAGTGCCCGGTGTCATCGTGTCGGCTCAGCCGGAACCCGCGCGGGCGGAGCACGCCGTCGCGCCACCCGAACATCCGGGCATCGAGCCCGGATATCGATCTCGTGATGACAAGCGCCTGCGTGAAGGCGCTTGGGAACACTGAGCGATGCAGAGCCTTGTCGTCCGGGCTGAGAAAGCCGGTCGCGTATTGACACACCCGCTGGCGCTCAATCGGACACTCGGCACACCACTGGAAGGCGGGGTGGCTATGCCACCAGCCGATAAGCTTTTCCTCGGCTCGTCGCAGCGCGACGGCGTTGCGCACATCGGTCCAGGTTTCTGAGGTGAACGTCAGTTTCTCCGGCTGACTGACCGTATGTCGGGCCGGAATCTGAGCCGTCACCTCGAGGCCGATGTCGCCTTTCGATTCATCCCGACACAGGTGCCCAACCAGAATTCCGCCAGTTTCGTGTTCGCCGGCCTGTTGAGTGAGCAGACACACTTCGTTCAGGACCAGCTCAGGCAGCACCACCGTCACGTCGGATGGATCGGCGTCACCACAGGCGAGGGACCGGGCGGCGAGCGTGCTGAACGCCCGGTCCTGCAACACAAGAGGCTGGGGCCGATCGACGGTCATCAATCGAAGGCGATGTCCGTCACTTTCGGGGCGATCTGCCGGATACGCGGTGACGGAGTAGCGGACGCGGTCTGACGGCGCAAGCTGACCAGCGGCCACTTGCGCCGCCACGACCGCACGTGCGGTGTCGGCGAAGTACTCGGTCGTTCTGAAGTCCGAAGACCACTCGCGACCGTCGGCGCTCATACGCACTCGGAATTCATGTACCGTCGGCTGACCGGCGGACGCATGCCACAGAGGCACCACAGACGGCTCGACATCGCCGTCCTGGTGCCACACCCCGAGTGTCCGAAGACCGGCGAGCCGGGCTGCCTGCAGCGCAGGTTCCCAGTCCGGCTCGAGCGCCCTGCTGAACAGCACGGACCCCGACAGCGTCCTTACGTCCAGCACGAAGCGATAGGCGCAATCCACGGATGTCCCTTACCGTCCCGCGTCAACGTTCGGCTGCAGGACGATGCGATCGCCCGGCTTCAGGCTTTCGCGGACACGCTCTGCGCCCTGCAGATGACGGCCTTCCCGGTCGAGCCGGGCGTGATAGCTGAGCGGCCGGCCGGCTGCGTCGTTCGACGGCAGCCGCATTCTGACCAGCAGCTCCTGAATCAACTCGCCGATCGTCGCTTCGTCTGCGACGTTCGACACCGCCAGCACCTTTTGTCCAGTGATGTCGCTCACTTCGTATGCGGTTTCAGCAATTCCTACTGCAGACATGACTCCACCTCCATTGATGAACGAGATTTCTCTTCAACCGACCCTTTCGACAACGCGAAGTACTCCGACGCCAGACTTTCGTCGAGAAGCGCGTGCGCCTCTCGTGCGGACAACTGACACGCCACTCCCAACGCCGACAGCGCGTCATCCATCGAACGATCGAGCGGTCCATCCAGAGCCGAGATCAACACGGCGGTCGTCGCGCCCTCGCAATGGACGAGGCCGCCCTTGATCGACCTGACCGAGCCCGACACCGCCATCAGAAGTGCGGCCGTCGCGCGACGGCACACCTCCGGCTGTCCGGCGAGATCGGTCAACTCGACGACGAAACGCGCCCCGGCGTGCAAAGACGACTCGAGGTGTGCCGTGTACGAACCCGCGCGCGTTGGAATGACGACCCGAAGGTCTCGACCGTTGCCGGCGACCGCGCGCCAGCCCGTCTCGGCGCAGGCGCGCTCGACATCAGCAGGCGGTTCCGCCATTGCGGGCGGTGGGCCAGGCCTGCTCCGATCGAAGTCGAGGGGCGACAACCCTTCGCACGATCCCGCGAAGAGCTGCAGGCAATCCGCAAAACTCGCGCAGGCGGCGCCCAGCCAACCGCGCAAATCCGGCACGAACTCGATGCACGCATCGGCCCTGAGATGCGGATCGCGATCTCCGAAGTGGCGTGCCAGCCGAGTCGACCCTGGCAGTTGCGAACTGAGCCGCAGTCCCTCGAGATCGTCGCAGCGCGAGAGCGCCCACACAGGAAGCGGTGCCGTCAGCTCGAGCCATCCGGATGACACGCGGGCGTGCAACGCAGGCACGGCCGTCGCACCGCGCAGCGCTTCATCAATCAGACCGTTAAGCTGTTTCGCCATGAGATTCGCTCCGTTCCGAGACGTCGGCCACGCGCAATGCCATGGCCTGACGCTTGAGCGGCCGTCGATCGACCGGAAAGCGATCGCGATGCTGCCGTGCCCACTGGCACGCGGCCGGATTGAGCGCGTCGTGCTCTTGCATGTTCACCTTGTTCCAGGTGATCACCGAGTACACCTGATACAGGATGTCCACGAGACCGGTGCCTGGCGCGAGGCGGCCGATGCAGATGAACGGCTCGGTGGCAGAGATATTCGGATGAAACGCACCCTGCGGCCCGAGCCACGTCAACACACGAAACGGATCGGCGATGCGCAGGTAGGTCGACGGAAACCACACCTTGACCTGAAATCGATCGGCCTCGACGATCTCACCCGGAGTCCGTTCGACCAGCCCCTTGCACCGGAACTCGACACGGTAGCGGTCGGCCGGCGCGCCGATCGGCTCAAGCGTCAGCAGGTCGGATTCTTCTGCCAACGCGCAGCCCTCCAACTGGTTGCGCGCCAGGAACGTTTCTAGAATTCGATCGGCCATGATGCTCCATTCATTTCGAGGTGAACTTCGGTTTCGGGAGTCGTGAACGTGAGGATGTCGCCCGAGAGAATTCCCAACTCTGACAGCGACCTGCTGCGCGCCTGCTCCGCGAACGCGGCGAGCGCCACCTGATCCAGCAGGTCGATACCTATTGCCGTGAGGGTTCCTCCACACGCCTCGCAACGGGGCGGACGGCGCCGCCACTCGCCGCGGTGAACGTGGGCAACGGCGTGGCGCCGCCGGCACGCCGTACACGTCAGCGTCAACGCAAACTGCTGGCCTGCGACCGCCACGCTGATGCTGTGATTCGAGCCTGGAATGGCGGCCGCCATGGCGGTCAGCTCATCGAGGGTCGTAGACGAGGGATCCGCGTGCCACTGCGAGATTGTCCAGCCCGCGTGATCCGGCATCAGGCAGGCAGTGTTGCGGTCGAAGCGCGTCACGAAGTGGCGATGGTGTCTCGCGTCGATCATCACGTCGCGTCCGGCGAGCGAGCAGGCGCGATTGGCGTCGAGGAGTTTTTCGCACTCGAGGGCTTGGAGCGAGGCTGCCAGTGCACCGAGTGCGGCGGATGCTCCGGTTTCCGCCGGCGCGGCTTCGCCTTGGCACGGGTAGTCCTGTTCCACCAGCTCGTAGTCGCGCGTGTGAAACGCGCATTCGAGGCACGGGGCGTTGTCGGCGGGAACGAAGACCTGCACGCGGGCCAGGCCGCTGGCGTCCACGCCGGCATTAATCCACGGGACGCCAAGCCTCCAGGCGGCCTGGTTGACGACCATGCGCCCGCGCCTGGAGTCGAGGCCCGCGAGGATCACATCCGCGCGCAGCCAGGCGAGCGGCACATCTTCCACCGGCGTACACAAGGCACGCACGTTGAGCGCACGGTCGATTTGCCTCACGTAGCCCGCCTGCACCTGCGCCTTCGACTTGCCGACATCGGTTGCGCAGATGTTCTGCGTGGCCAGGTTCGTCTGGTCGTAACGATCGCGATCGATCACCGTGATTGCGTCCACGCCGCGCATGCGTGCCACGAGTGACGGCACGTGGGATCCGATGTTCCCCGCTCCAACGACCACAATATGTGCCATGGCTACAGATCCTCGGGCGTCCACTTGAAGCCCGCGTCCATGGCGGTGTTGTGCTCGCAGCCGGCGCAGGTCGGCGCGTAGGTCCAGCACGGCATCTCGTCGGACATGTGGTGCCAGAGGCCGCAGCTGCCCGGACAGCGAACGGCGGCGCTGCCAGGCGTGAGTGCCAGCTTGCAGCGCGGGCAGAAGCCGCGGGCGTCTTCCGGAAAGGCTTCGACGCGTGCCAGGGTTTCGGTAGAGAAGAAGCGCACGGATTGCGCTGGCATGCGGAGTTCGTCGCGGTCGGAGAGGATCGTCAGCCCGAGCGGCACGAACTCGCCGTTCACGCGCACATCGGAGTGCGGCGGGCACAGGAGCGCCCATGTCTCCACCGGATTGGCAAGGCGCCGCACGTACGCGTGTTCCACCGCACGTGCTGCGATGTCATCGGACTTCACGAACTCCACCGAGTTGTTGATCACCGCGGGCGTGTCGCCGACCGGCGTCGCCACCCAGCAACCCGCGGCGTCGATGTTCCAGAAGTGCGCCATCTGCCATCTCCCTCGCGTCGATCGTGCGAGCCAATCTCGCGTGTCGATCGTGCGATGAGATCGCATCCTACGCTGACAAAAAGGTCGCTGCCGTTACTCCCGTCAATAACACGCGGTGTCGACGGGAAAGTGCTGCGTGAAAAAGGGTCGACGTCCTGGTGGACGCACCGCAATCACACGTGCGTCGGTGCGCATCACACGATCACAACGCGGGCGCTCCACGGCGATCCAAAGAACCGTTGTTGTGATTTCAAAATGATCGTGACAGACGTGCAAGGTCATCTAAAATCAAAACCTCAAACTACGATGAACGACTTCGAAGAATCTCTTCGGCGTCTGACGCTGGCGCCCTACATCGTCAAGGCGATGGCGCTCATTGGCGTGCGCCGGCGTGGCGGCAGCAACATGTTTCGCCATCAGCTCAGCACGATGGCGATTTTGCTCGACTACAAGATCATTGATCCCGTGCTGCTGAAGGCGTCGGTGATACACGATCTGTTCGAGGACGCGCCGACGGCTCCGGGCGTGTCCGAAGAAGAGATCGTGCGCATCGACGCGGATGGGCCCGCGGTGTTTGCGTTGGTGATGGAAGTCACCAGACGCAGCGTGAACGGCATCCGAGAGCCCAAGCCGGAATACCTGCTGCGCATCATGCGGCAGGGTAGCGCTCGGGCACGTCAGCTGAAACTCGCGGATCGCATCAGCAACCTGACAGACATCGGGTTTGTTCACGATGCCTCCTTCGTCAGCCATTCCCTGGAGGAGACCCGTGCGTACATCCTCCCGTTCGCCGCGATGGTCAACCCGGACATGTTCCGGGAGCTGTCGGACCTGGTCGAGAACCGGCAGCGGCTGTTGCCGCTGCTCGGGGGCGCGATCGAACAGTGATGCCGCGAAAGTACTACGGCTTTTTCCGGCGAATCCGAAACCGCACGCCGCGACCAGGTACGGTCTCGACGAGCTGCGGCGTGACGTTGCCGACCGTCATCAGCTGAAAGCGCAGCCGGCTGATGGCCATCACCACCGCGTGTTCGTCGACGGGGCTACCGCGCCGGGCGCTGTAGGGCGCGACCAACTCGCGGGGTGTGCGCGGCATCGGGAAATCGCCGCCCTCGTCGGTCTCTGTGACGTCGAGGAGCACGGCCAGGATATCAGCGGGGGCGGGGGTCAGCGGGAATTCCTTCGCGCCGTCGATGGAGACTGGAGCTTTTCCCTTCGCGACTTTCCCGATGGACACACGACCGACCCCGGGGAGCGCCATCTGCACCCACTTGGGGTCCGTGACCCGCGGCTCCCGCTCTTCCTTCTCGACGAGTTCCGCGGCAGGCCGCGGACCGTTGATGGGGAATCCGACGTGCTTAAACGTCTGGGCGATTCCGTGCGACTTTTCCTCGGCGTGGCTGAGGATAATTCTCAATTTTATGAACTCCTTGACGAGGGCGATGATGGTCTGCCTGTACAAGTCTTCATTGTCGGATTTCGTTTCTTCGGGATGAACGTCGGTGGCCGCGCTCTGCGAATTGTGGGGCTGTGTGGCTTTCGCGTTCTTGACGTTTACAGAGCGGCGAGTGGTCGGGAGTGCCATGGTCCCCTCCTGACTAAAAAACAATTTCATCGCGTCGCGCGGTGCATTGGCGCGGGCGAGGTTACGTGTCTTATAAAACCGATGCCAGAGAGGGTAATGGATGAACGAGAGTGTGGCAAGCGCCCAAGTAAAGTGTCCTCTTAAGAGCTCATGTCGAATTATTACGTAAGGGCATATATATGCACATTGCATGCTCACTCGCTGACCAGCTAAGGTGAATGACTATGCCTTCAACACAACAGCGGCGAAAAGACCTCGAAGCACAACAGGCCGCGTATCTTTGTGCGGAGCACGAGATGACGCAGGCCGAGATCGGGCGTCTGCTCGGAGGCCTGTCGCAACCGCGGGTGTCCAAACTCCTCCGGCGTGCAGAAGAGCGTGGTTGGCTGAGACGCAGTTACCAGTTCATTCCCGACCATGTCTCGCGCGACCGTCTCGCGCAGCTCAAGAGCTTCGTCGAGCCGAGTTCGCTCGTCGAGCGGCTCACGAAAATCGAATCGCGCACCGGTGTCCGGGTTCGCGGTATTCACGTCGTCGACAGCGGCGGGGGTGGCACGTCGACACGGTCATGGACGACGCGCCTCGCTCGTTTCGGCCGCTCGGCGGCCGAGCCGCTGGCCGAACTCATCTCCCGATCGAGCGTGTTTGCGGTGACGTGGGGAAGAACACCCAGTAATCTTGTGTTCAATCTGAGACCGGAACTGTTGAGCCAGAAAGGCCCGCTTGCGATTCGATTCGTTCCTGTGTGCGGCGAACCGTACGAACGCGCCTCTGAACGAGAGACCTCGTCGAAACTTGCTGAGCACCTGCATAAGGTCGCTGGATGCGCGCCGCCCGTGCCGCCGTCGCTCACCGGCGTGCCCGCGCTCATTGCACGCAAGTTCCGTGGTCGCGATCTGCGCGGCATTCACCGGTTCGTCGTTGAGGCCGCTTCGTACCGCGAGGTCTTTGGGACGAAGTCTCCGATGATCGACCAGGTCGACTCGCTCTTGACCTCGGCGGGTCCGTCGAATCATCCGATGGGTTTTATCTATGACGAGTTGCTCAAAGCCGGCAGCACACCCACCAGGAAGCTCACGCCCGCGAGACTCGAGAAGCTCGTGGTCGGCGATCTTGGCGGTGTGTTGTTCCCACGACCCGACCTCGACGCGCGAGGGCGTCGCGAAGTCGAGGCGCTCAACAAGATGTGGACGGGCGTCAAGCTGCCCCACCTGATACGGATTGCGCAAGCCGCGGCGCGCAGCACGCGCCCGGGCGTCATCGTCGCGGCCATCGGCGGTGAAGACCGCGCAGAAATCATCGCCGAGGTGATCAGACAGGGTCTGGTCAACGAGCTCATCATCGACCGGACGCTGTCGGATGCGCTGGTCAAGGCCCTCAAGTGACGCGCTTACACTCGGTTGAGCGCCAGCCTGGCCAAGGCGATCAACTGTTCTTTCGCTGCGGCAACGATCATCGTGTGGCGCCTGGACTCGATGAGTGTCGAGCGATCACGTTCAGCCGTATCAACTCAGATTGCTGGTCGGTGAACAGCAGTCGGCCCTCTCTCGCGGCGCAAAAATCCGCCTGGTTGAAGTACCGTTGCATGAGCCCGGTCGCGGTGTGCTCGTTGGACAGCAACCAGTGTCCCAGTTCATGCGCAATGGCTGCGCCAAGGACCACGGAGTGTGCGGTGCTATAGCCGGCGCTCACTTCGTTGACGCGGTTGATAAAGACAAACGACAGCCGGCCTCGTGCCGTCTCGCTGGCCGGCGTCAATCCCATGGCGTCTTGCGCGCGTCGCTTGAGTTCAGCGGACGCTTGACGCTTCAAGATGACCGTGACGTGAGGATCCTCTCTGACCCATACGATGCGTACGTTCACGCGGCCATATACATAGTCCACGAGCTGTCGCGCCGCTTCGAGGCTGTCACGGGGCGCCCGCGCGTCATTCCTCAATTCAACTTTCAAGGTCAGTATGTCCGCTTCGGCCGCCTTCGCTAACGAGCGTGGTTGAAGCGACGAAACCGACACCAACGAACCACAGGGCCTTCGCCACGTCCCACCTGCCACGGAGTCGAGGGCGGGCCTATTCCCGTCCTCGCCCAAACAGGCGGAAACGCGCAAGGAAAAGTGGAAGGGGTGAAGGTTCTGCCTTAGAATCCCGCTAACGCGCTGAAAATGGCCCGAGCCGCTTGCCGGCGCCCGCTGTGACGCAACTGCTTGTGGCATGGCGGCGGGGCGATCGGCATGCGCTCGAACAGCTCATTCCTCTCGTTTACGGCGAACTGCGACGCTTGGCGCAGTGGCATATCGCGCGTGAACGTCCTGATCACACACTGCAGGCAACGGCACTCGTCAATGAGGCATAACTGCGCCTGGTCGATATCACCCGGGTGCAGTGGCAGGATCGCGCGCATTTCTTTGCGATGGCGGCGCTGCAGATGCGTCGCATCCTGATCGATTCGGCGCGTGCGAGGGGTAATCAGAAGCGTGGCGGCGACGTGCAGAAGGTGTCGTTGGCCGAAGGGTTGTTCGTACCAGATCGTGATGAACAGCTGGTCGTGCTCGACCAGGCGCTCGACGCCCTCGCCGCGGTCGACGGGCGTCGCGCGAAGGTCGTCGAGATGAAATTTTTCGCCGGCCTGAGCGTTGACGACATTGCGGAGGTGTTGGGCGTCTCGCCGGATACGATCAAACGCGACTGGAAGCTGGCGAAGGCGTGGCTCGCGCGTGAACTTCGCAAGGCTCTGTGACCATCGCGCTCGTTACAGTGCTACATAACCCGCTTCGATGGTGTCCTCGGGTCGAGCACCCAGCCGTTGCAGCAGTTCGGTGATGACGGCCGCCTTATCCTCGGCGTCGCGCCGCGACCAGGTGCGGGATTTCACTTCGACGAAATAGCCGTCGGTCGCCGGCGTCAGCAGGCGATCGAGGTGCACGTAAAACTGCACGCCCCGGTACGCCACGAGCCAGCGCCGGCGATCCTTTTCGACGTCCTTTTCGCGTGCCGGCTTGAAGTACTCGCGATAGAAGCGCGGCGAGTGCAGGGCGGGTGCGAAGAAGCGCGAACGAAACAGCAACACCGATCCGAAGGCATGCTCGCGCGAGGGACCCGTCAGCGTCAGCCGTGCGCGGGCGTTGACGACCGTGTTCTGGGCATCGAGGAATTCGTCTTCGCGATAGCGCAGGCGGCCTTGCTCGGGATCGTCGAAGAAGAAGTACGTGTCGTACTGATGGTAGTGCACCTGTCGGATGATCGCGATGTCCTCGCTCTCGAGCGCGTCGAGGACCGACGTTTCGGAAGCCAGGCGGGCCTTGACCTGGATCTCGAAGCTCTCCTGTTCGGCGGCACCGCCGATCGCGACGAGCTTTTGCAGCACGCTCTGCTCCCGCTGAATCAGAAAGATGTCAATCCGCCTCGCCACTTCGTCTGCGCCTGACTGCAAATCCACTTCATCCAGCGTCAGCAGGCGTCGCTCGCGCATCAGCCACCGGCCGTCGCACATCGCGTCCACGACATCGGTCGACTTGGCGGCGTAGACCAGTTGCGAGTAGATGCCGTTCGCGTCGCGCGTGAAGTGCGGCGTCGTGTGCGGCTGATCGAGACGGACGACGATCAGATCGGCGCGCTTGCCCGGCTCGAGGGATCCGGTGATGTCGCCGAGATGCATCGCACAGGCACCCAGGCGGGTCGCCATGGCGAGAGCGGTGCGCGCCGGGATCGCCGTGGGATCGCCGCTCACGCCCTTGGCCAGGAGCGCGGCCAACCTCGTCTCCTTGAACATGTCGAGATCGTTGTTCGACGCGGCGCCATCGGTGCCAATGCCGACATTCAGACCGAGCTCGATCATCTTCGCAACCGGTGCGATGCCAGACCCGAGTTTCAGATTACTGGCGGGGTTATGGGCAACCCCGGCGCGTGCGTCGCGCAGTGTCCGGATTTCTCCCTCGTCTATGTGGACGCAGTGCGCCGCCAACACACGCGCATCGAACAGCCGCTGCTTTTTCGCCCATGGGATGAGCGGCATGCCGTACTCCTTGCGCGCGCGTTCGACCTCGAGCTGCGTTTCTGCCAGATGCGTGTGGAGCGGCACGTCGAATTCAGATGCCAGCTCCGCACACGCGCGAAAGATTTCGGCGGTGCAGGTGTACGGCGCGTGAGGGGCGACGGAGGGGACAATCAGCGGATGCCCTTTCCATGTCGCGATGAACGTCCGCGCCGCTGCGAGCGCGTCTTCGTAGCTGGCCGCATCCGGCGTGGGAAATTTCAGGACAGTTTGCGCGCACAGTGCGCGGAGCCCCGCGGACGCCGTCGCCTCGGCGACCGCTCCCTCGAAGTAATACATATCAGCAAAACACGTCGTGCCCGAGCGAATCATCTCGGCGCAGGCCAGCTTCGTGCCGAGGCCGACGAAATCCGGGCGTACGAACTCGCGTTCGACGGGCATCATGTACCCCATGAGCCAGACATCGAGACGCAGGTCGTCGGCCAGCCCGCGAAGCAGTGTCATTGGCGCATGCGTGTGGGCGTTGACGAGACCCGGCATGACGACGCGACCGCGGCAGTCGACGCGGTCGACCGGATCGAAATCTCCGGCGATGTCGCCGACCGCGAGGATCTCATTTCCGGTAATGGCGATCGATCCCGGATCGTGCAGGCTGAATTGCTCGTCCATGGTCACGATGAGCGCGTTTGTGAGGAGGAGATCGCAGGGCCGAGCCATTGGTCAGATTCTATTCCGGAGACATGGGTGACACTTGGCGGAGCGCGAACCGAGGTGACGTCAACTCAGGGAAGCGTGCGAAGCGCTTTTCGCCAGAAATAGACCGCAATTACCGACGCGACGATGCCGAACCAGATTTCCCACCACACCACGCCGCCGGTCCAGATTCCACTGATGACATCGCGTTTGCCCAGATCACAGCCGATGCTTCCGGCAACCAGAAAAAGAGTCGCCGCAGCGGTGGCGCTGAACGCGCTCGAAAACGGGCTGGTGCGGCGGCCCCGGTGCCACCAGACGGTCAACCCCGCAAGCGCGGCAATCGTGAGGACTACGATGAACGCTCCCATTCGATCTAACCTTCGGCTTCAATTTTACGCCACCAGTCGATTACGTCGTCGGACCAGGTGCACCCCGAGACCCAGCGGTTGCGGGAATTGGCGCTCGGCTTGGATGAGAGCGAAGGTGGGCTAGCGCCTCGGGCCGTATCGACCTGTGCGAGGTTTGGGGAGAGGGGCTTTCGGTGGAACTAGCTCGGACGTTGGCGTGTCCGCGACCGACCACAAGTGCTCACACGCTCCGCAATAGAAATGCTTACTCGCCGTGGTGCCTTTTACGATGTGTTCAGCTCGGATGGGCCAGACCTTTGAACAATTAGGGCACCGAGTTCGCTGCTGCACGAAATCGGAGTTTACCCGTTGGCTGCGACGGCCACGTGACGATCACTTAACGTTTACTTGCCTATTTCCGAATCCTGACGGGCAGACGACGTGCGCTCGCGGGACAGAAGGTCGGCGTCTAACAGGTCGACGAGCATATCTGGCTCGTCATCTGGAATAGACCTGTAAATGTTGGCGCGCCCGACAGGACTCGAACCTGTGGCCCTCGGCTTAGAAGGCCGATGCTCTATCCACTGAGCTACGGGCGCGTGTATGTAGCTTATCGTGAATGAGTTATGCTCACAAAATGTGCGAGAAACCGGTGTGGGAACGTGCCGATTGAGATCGACCAATCTCAGAGTCGCTTGCGCATTCGCGGCGCTCACGTGTGTCGTCACATATCCTCAGGTCCGGGGCTTTGCCACATCGGTTCCCTCTTACTCGGATCCATATTTCAGCATGTGGCGACTTGCCTGGATCGCGCACGCGATCCGGCACGCGCCTGCCGAACTGTTCGACGCGAACATTTTCTACCCTGAGAAACTGACGCTGGCCTATTCGGATGCGATGCTTCTCCCGGGCATCGTGCTGGCGCCGTTGTTCTGGATCGGCACGAATCCAGTCATCATCTACAACCTCGCGCTGTTTCTCGCGTTCATCCTCTCTGGTCTCGCCGCTTTTTGGTTGGCTCGTCTGGTAACCGGCAGCGGCAGCGGCGCGTTCGTCGCCGGAGTCATCTACGCATTCGCGCCCTACCGTTTTACACACTATGGCCATCTGGAGCTGCAGTTAGTCTTCTGGATTCCGCTGTTGCTGTTCACGTTGCATCGAACGATGCCGCGCATCACGGCCTACGACGGTGCGTTGATGGGCGCGATTATGGGCCTTCAACTGCTTTCGTGCATCTACGCGGGCATTTTCGCCGCGATGTTCTGCGTCGTGTTTGTTCCGTGTCTGCTGGCGGTGATCGGCATGCGCGATTGGCGCGCGCTCATCAAGCCTCTGCTGGCGGCCACGGCAACCACGATCGTGTTGGCATTGCCTTACGCGGCTGCGTACATGGCTGCCCGCGACACGGTCGGCACCCGCTCGCTCGAGCAGCTGCGCCTGTATAGCGCATCGCTCACGCATTTTGTCTCAGCGCCGCAGATGAACAGACTGTATGGCCACACGGCCTTTACCGATCCGATGGTGGCCTACGAAATGAATCTGTTCCCGGGCATTGTGTCAGTCGTGCTCGCGTTGTTCGGCATTTTCAAAAGCAGAGCTCGCGTGCGTTACGCATATGTGGCCGGGTTGATGTTTTCGGTCGTGTTGACGGCTGGCGCAAACGCCGTGATCTTCGAGTGGCTGTTCGAGCACCTGCCATTCTTTCGGGCGCTGCGATCGCCAGCCCGCTTCGAGATTCTCGTCATCCTGTGTCTCGCCGTCTTGAGCGCGTATGGAGTGACCGCTCTCATCGACCGGATCGACTCGGCCAGGCAGAAAATCGCAGTGACTGGGACGATCGTGATGCTCCTCATCGCCGAATATGCTGCAGCGCCGTCGCTCGAGGCGGTGCCGATGCCCTCGAAGGTTGACGCGTATCTCGCACAAAAACCACCCGTCGTGATTGTCGAACTGCCACTCGCTTCAGAGAAGGGCATGTTCGGTTCGCTCGATTGGCGCTATATGTATGAAGGTCTACCTCACTTTCAGAAAATGCTGAACGGCTACAGCGGATACGCACCTCCGTCGTTTTATGAAACTCGCGAGGTGATGCGCAGCTTTCCCGACAATCGGTCGATCGCGTTCCTGCGCAATCGGGGCGTCGATTACGTCATCGTTCGAGCTGGGCTTTACGACGACCAGGATGAGGCGGCTGACTTGCTCGAGCGCATGGGACAACGAAAGGAGTTGGCGCTCGAAGTGATATGGACGAACGCGCCGACGGGCACCGAAGCGGTGTTCCGTGTCATTTCGGCCGCAGATCGATTTCCCTAGAGCGTTTTCGGTATCTGTGTAGCCGCGGCCAGTCGTCGCAGCAGGGCACGCAGCCGCGGTCGCGAACCAGCTCGACGAGGCGGGAAAATGCAT
The DNA here is from genome assembly GCA_963761975.1 of Vicinamibacterales bacterium. Lineage (GTDB taxonomy): Bacteria > Acidobacteriota > Vicinamibacteria > Vicinamibacterales > JAMQPK01 > JAMQPK01. The sequence goes on along the minus strand of CAVXIR010000004.1, from coordinate 545,801 downwards.
CTTCGCGGCCCACTCCGAGTACGCGATGGGAGCGCCCTTCGCTCAGCTCCCAACGCTTCGTACGCGCTGCAGATGCATTTTCCGGTCACGGGAGTACGTCGCCTCGCTCGCGATGGTTCGCGACCCTCGCCTGCGTGCCCCGCCGCGGCGCGGTGGTGGTCGCCCGGCGCGACGTGCGAGAGCCGCGCGGCCACAGGCAGACGCCGGGGTGGCCGTCCGTCGTGGGTGGGTAATGGCTGGCGGTCGATAGGTCACAGCCCGACGGCGTCAGTCCAAAAACAACGGCGGCGGCCACCTCCGCGGACGACCAACCCTGGTCGGCCGCACCATGGCAGAGAGCGATATCGCCGCCGCGTTGTTTTTCCGGGCCCGGGGCCCCCAACGCGGCAGCCGCGTTGGGGTGGCCTGTGTCGACCGTGACCGCCAGCCATCACCCACCCACGACGGACGACTCGCCGTTCGCTACACAGATACCGAAAACGCTCTAACCCCCGAGATGGGAAACGGCGGGCTACTGCTGGAGGGCGATCGACTCCACGCGGATCGTTTCAGCCTTTTCATCCAACGTGCCGACGACCTTCACCTTCTGGCCCGCGAATTTGTCCAGCGCTTCGCTGCCGCTCAACTTGTAAGCGTTCTTGCCGTCGTAGAGGACGTACGCGGCACCGTGAGCGCTGATGCACGCCGTGGTGCATTCGGCATCGGTCGATCCCATTCGCATCTGTGAATGATTACCCCGGGCACACATGTCATCAGATATGGTGCCGGTGAAGGTCCTTGCACCTTGCGCCGCAGGGAATGCGACGATGACCAGGAGCGCAACCATTGCTGGTTTCACGTCAGGGCAGAGGGCAGAGGGCAGATGGCATACGGCAGAGGGCAAATGGCGGAAGGGCAGAAGAGTCGTCTGCCATCTGCCATCTGCCCTGACATGTCTCTATGGGTACCAGGGTCTAGTGTCCGGGAATCATCAGATGCGCCGTCGACGTGCCCGCATTCATGATCCACGCGCCACCCATCTTGTTGTTATCCGGCAATCCCAGCGACTGCGCCGTGGCGAAGGGCACTGCGACGGTCGTGTGCGCTCGTGTGCGTTCCCGGTCGGGGCCTCCGAGGTTGTAAAAAACGGACCCGAACTCGGGCTTCACGCGCGTTCCGTCTTTTTCAGCCGCATCGAGCATCGCCTGTTTCTTGTCGCCCATCGCTTCGAACTTCAGGTTCTGCGCAACTCGTTCGAGATTGGCGATGCTGGTGCACTCGAGCGAGAACGGCTGCTGTCCGGGCTGTCCGGAGCGGTCGTAGCAGACAAGGCGGTTCGTGCCCTTCCTCAAGGTGTCATAGGTGAAGTCGGGCTTCCACTTGACAACTGTGGCGCCCTCCCGCTGATTAGCCGGCGCCGCGAGCAACGGCGTGTCGATGTCGGGCGACTGGGCAGACACGCTGGCGGTACACACGAGGACACCCAGGAAAATGAGGGAGCAATGCTTCATATGAAACCTCCAGCGGAGAAACCAAGAGACCGGGCAGTTAGAGTCGCGGCGGCTATTATACTGGCCGAAGCCGTATGGCACTGCAGAACGATCGCACGCGACGTTCGTTCGTGATGGAAGAGGGAGTCGCCATCCTTTCACGAACCCCGGCGACACTCGATGCACTGCTGCGCGGCCTTCCAGACCACTGGATCGTCGCGCACGAAGGCGGCGAAACATGGGGTCCCTTCGATGTCATCGGACATTTGATCCACAGCGATCGCACCAACTGGCTTCCGCGCGCCAGGATCATCCTGGAACAGGGCGAGGCGCGGCCGTTCGATCCATTCGATCGCTTCGCGCAGTTCAGAGAATCGGAGGGACGAACGCTCGCGAGTCTGCTCGACGAGTTCGCGACAGTCAGGCAGGAAAGCCTGCGCCAGCTGGCAGCTCTGCGGCTGACCGATGCGGACCTCGATCGTCGCGGCCGCCACCCCGAGCTCGACGCTGTCACGTTGCGGCAACTGCTGGCCACCTGGGTGGCGCACGACCTCGATCACGTCATGCAGATTTCGAGAACTCTCGCCCGACAGTACGCCGATGAAGTCGGCCCCTGGCGAGCGTATTTGCGCATCATCCGAGACACTCATCACTGATTACCGGTGCGACTCCCTCTGTGTCAGTAGGCGAGCGTTCAACGAACTCCACGACGAACCGAACGAACCCCACGAACCCCACGAACCCACGAACCCACGAACCCACGAACCTCCTGCGTCAGTGTTAGCATCTCGTGCCATGTCCGACAGGTGCATGAAGATCACCGACGTTCGCGCGACCACCGTCTCCGTTCCGCTGGAAGCGCCCCTGCGTCACGCGAACGGCTGCCATTGGGGCCGCTTTGTCCGAACGATCGTCGAGGTCGAAACCGACAATGGCCTCATCGGTCTTGGCGAAATGGGCGGAGGCGGAGAGTCTGCGGCCGCGGGCATTCGCGCCATGAAGAGTTATCTCCTGGGCCGCGACCCGGCGCGCCTCGAAGAAATGCGCTTTCTGCTTTCGAACCCAACTGCGTCGCTCTACAACAACCGTTCACAGATGGCGGCAGCGATCGAATTCGCCTGCCTCGATCTGATAGGGCAGGCGTGGGGCGTGCCGGTTTCCGACGTTCTCGGTGGCCGTGTCCGCGATCGTGTGGCGTTTGCCTCATATCTCTTCTTTCGATACGCGGCCCCGAACGGCGCGGGCACGGTGCGAACACTCGACCAGGTAGTTGGGCAGGCTCGGGCTCTGAAATCGGCCCACGGCTTCACGTCACACAAGATGAAGGGCGGTGTCTTTCCTCCCGAGTATGAGCTCGAGTGTTATCGCGCGCTTGCCGCGGCCTTTCCGGGCGACCGCATTCGTTTCGATCCGAACGCGGTCTGGTCGGCAGAACAGGCGGTGCGCTTTGGCCGCGCGATCGAACCGCTCAACAACGACTATCTCGAAGATCCGGTGTTCGGCCTCACCGGCATGCGTCACGTGCGCGAGAAGCTGTCGATGCCCCTCGCGACCAACACGGTCGTCGTCAATTTCGAGCAGCTCGCGGCCAACGTGCTGCAGCGATCGGTAGACGTCATCCTGCTCGACACGACGTTCTGGGGCGGCATACGGCCGTGCGTGAAGGCTGCCGGCGTGTGCGAGACGTTCCAGCTGGGAGTTGCGGTGCACTCATCGGGCGAGCTTGGAATCCAGCTGGCGACGATGCTCCACCTCGGCGCTGTGCTGCCGAACCTCTCATTTGCGGCAGACGCCCACTATCACCATCTTGAAGACGACGTGATCGCGGGGGGCAAGTTCAAGTACGAGAACGGAGCGATTCGTGTGCCTGATGCGCCGGGATTGGGCGTGAGGCTCGACCGCGAGAAGCTCTCGACCTACGAAGAGCACTATCGCAGGCTGGGATCGTATCCCTACGATCAGGACCCGGGCAGACCAGGTTGGACGCCGTTGATTCCAAACGATCGGTGGGCAGATCCCGACGACGGCCGTGAGCCATTCTGTGAATCGCGTGAGGCCTGAAAAACCTTGTTGGCGTACAAGTTGCATTTCTTTGAGTATGGGTTCTGCTTTGCACGGGACCGGTTGCGTGAAGTGCGGCGACCGCGACCTTGGCCACCTGCCATATGAAGTCGAGGTGGCCTCAGGAGGACAGGCAAGCGTGGTGAAGTTCGAGGAGCGTCCGCGGGCGAAAGACGGCGATACGCTGCATCTCACGCTCGAGGACGGACGCATGCTCGACTGCCAGGTGCTCGACGCGTCGCCGTACTGCGCGGTGGTCGGAGAAGGGCCGTATTTCGACAGACGCGCCGCAGCCCGCTAAGCTAGTCCGCGCATGAACGCGCGGCTGGCCCAGCAAATCGCCTTTCTCATCGAGGCAGACAAGCTCAAGTCTGTCGTGCGCCGCACTCCGCTCGTCGATACTTCCCGGCTCGAAAACTCCGCCGAACATTCCTGGCACCTCGTGCTCGTCATCATGGTGCTCGGCGAATATGGACCTGCCGGCATCGACTGGATGCGCGTCATGGAAATGGCCGCCGTGCACGATCTCGTCGAAATCGACGCCGGAGATGTGTCGGCGTACGACGTGAAGGCGCTGGCAGCGAAACCGGCGCGCGAGCAGGCTGCGGCAGAGCGTATTTTTGGGTTGCTTCCCGTCGATCAACGCAATCGTTTTCGCCAGCTCTGGGATGAGTTCGAAAGCCACGACACGCCCGAGGCGCGTTTCGCGAACGCCGTCGATCGGCTTCAACCGCTTTTACAGAACGAGCACTCAGGCGGTGGCAGTTGGTGCGGGCAGCGTCTTGCCGACACGCAGATCCTTCACAGGATGGCGCCCATCGAGTCGGCCATGCCGGATGTGTGGCCCCACGTCCTCGACGTCATCGAGTCCTTCTGCCGGGCCGGCGTCATCCAGCGAACCCGTGGGTAGTTGCGATTATTTAAGGCGCGAGTTGGTGCGGGGAGCAGGCTCGCCAATATCGGTTGAGCGCGCGGCGAGCATGGCAAAGACGAAAATCACGAGGAAAGCGACGACAACACCGAGACCGATGTACATCCACCACATAGGGGTTCACCTCGAGTGGGCTGGTCCGCCGTCGCGCTTCCAAGCTTCGGCGCGATAAATCCGCATCCTACACCATAATATCGGCCGGTGATGATAGAGACCTACACTCCCGCTGAAGAACGCTTCAACCGGCATCGTCAAACGTTCGGCCTCGTCGCCGCGCCACTTGCCGCGATTGCGATTCTGTTGATGCCGACCGCGCTGGCCCCTCCGGCTCAGCGCGTCGCTGCCGTCCTGGCGCTGATGATCATCTTGTGGATGACCGAGGCCCTGCCCCTTGCCGTCACGGCGCTGCTGGGACCGACGCTCTGCATCGTCCTTGGAGTCGCCACTGCGCAGGTGGCGTTTGCGCCATTTGCCGATCCCGTGATCTTCCTCTTCATCGGGAGCTTCATTCTCGCCGAGGGCATGGTCGTGCATCGCCTCGACCGTCGCATGGCTTTTACGGCGCTTGCCTCGACCTGGGTCGGTTCGAGCGGGCTCAGGCTGGTCGTGGCCTATGCGGGCGTCACCTGTTTTCTTTCGATGTGGATGAGCAACACCGCGACGACGGCCATGATGTTTCCGCTGGGCCTGGCGGTGTTGTCGGAGCTGGGTCGCGAGCGAAAAGGGGACCGCGAGTTTCAGACCTACGCGATGGCAATGATGCTCGTCACATCGTTCGCAGCCACGATCGGCGGTATGGGAACGCCGGTTGGGACGCCGCCGAACCTGATTGGCGTGGGTTTACTTCGCACGACCGCAGACATCAACCTGACGTTCACGGGATGGATGATCGTCGGGGTGCCCATCATGGCCGTGACGATGGTGTCGCTGGTGCTGTGGTTTCTCGTGCCGCGCTCGCGCGGGATTCAGCTCGGCTCGGAAGCGGTTCGGGCGGTCGCCGAAGAGTTGCGCAAACTGGGCGCGATGACACGGGGCGAGCGCAACGTGGTGATCGCGTTTTCCGTGACGGTTGTGCTGTGGGTGCTGTCGGGCGTGCTGAGTCTCGTTTTCGGAGAGACGCACGCAGTGACCAGACGATACGTGGGGCTGGTTCCGGAATCAGTCGCGGCGATTATCGGCGCGCTGCTTCTGCTCATCATTCCGATCAGCTGGCGCGAGCGGCGATTCACGCTATCGTGGGCCGAAGCGTCGCGCATCGATTGGGGCATCGTGCTGCTGTTCGGCGGCGGACTTGCGATGGGACGACTGTCGGAGTCGACTGGCCTTTCAGCGGCGCTCGGCCACGGCATTGCGGCACAGTTCCCGGGCGCGAGCGTCGTCGGCCTCACGATGGTGTTCACCGCCATCGCGTTGGTCATGTCAGAGACCGCATCCAACACAGCAGCAGCCAACATCATCGTGCCAACCGCGATTGCCGTTTCGAAGGCGGCTGGCGTGTCGCCGCTCGAACCGGCGCTGGGCGCCACGCTCGGCGCAAGCTTTGGCTTCATGATGCCAATCTCCACGCCGCCCAACGCGATCGTCTACAGCAGCGGATACATTCCGCTTGGTGCAATGGTGCGAAATGGTCTCGTGCTGGATATCGTCGGCTACTTCGTCGTGGTTGCGGGTGTCCTGCTGCTCGGTGGATTCGTACGGTAGCGGCCTCGGAATTTTCTTCTCAGTTTTTCTCCGTGAAGCGTGCGATTCGACTGTACAAATCTGACAGAGCATTTTCGCTCGAAAATACGGGACGAACCGATGGCATCATCTGTGCGGGGCGATAATGTAGAGAAAGAGCGCGCAATTACGTTGCACACAACCTTGCTTCTCTCTAGCAGTTTTCCTTGTCGATGAGTAACATGAGGCCGCCAGGAAATTCCCCCTGTGGCGGGATGCCCTCGCCCCGTCCAAACCAGGCATAGTACACGGCACGCGTTCTTGATGGAGTTGTGTATGTGGATTACTGGTCAGATCGTCGACGATCGGGCTCTCGCGTCTCCCGGCGCATACACCATTACATTCAGGCGGTCAGGCTTCGCCACACTCAAGCGGCCGATCGATCGGATTTCCAATTACGTTGCGACGATCAACGCGCGTCTTCAGACCCTGGTGACCGCGCGGTCGTCTGACTAGACGTTCCATTCACGAGTAGAAATCGACTTACACAAGAGTTGTCCATTGTCGCCAGCCGCGGAACGAATCAGTCGCGGGTTGGGCTCAGCGTGGCTGTTGTCAGGAGACTGACCAGCGCACTTCGTTCGCGTGCGTATAGATCGACGCAGCTGAACGACAGCGATCGGATCGTCTCGGTGGCTGGATTGAAACGATACAGGATGTCGTTGGAGATCTTGACAGCAAGAAAATTGTCGGACGCCAGTCGTTCGAGCACATCGGCCGCCGTGGACTCGAGGATGCGTATTTCTACGGCAATTTCAGCAGGGCTCCACGATCGCGTGGGATCTCTCTGAAGAACGATAAGCGTTTCGATATGTGCGACGCTTGGCAGGAAGCGCGCGACGAATTCCCGGACTTCTGTCGGAACCTTGGATGGCGGCACGTGCCGCGTACTCTACAACAGGCAGCCGGATGGCGAAATACGGTCAACCAGTGATTTCGCGTGAGACACGTCTTCTGCTGATCACCATCGTGGTGTCGGTTGGAGCGCTGTGGCTGCTCGCGCGGTTCCGTTTTCAGGATCGCGCGGTCAACGCGGCTCCTGTGGTACCCGTCCTTGCACAACTGCGCGCTCAATCGAGTTACGACGATCTCGCGCGATCACTGTCCGAGCTCAGACCAGGAATGTCGGCGGCGATCGGCGTCACGGAACGTGGCGTGCCTGCGCTCCGCATCGGCGACGACATCGGTATTGGTCTCGCCGTATCCCGTCTCGAGCTGATGCGATTACCCGAGGCAGACGTGCCGTCAGTGACCGCATGGATCCCCCGCATCTTCGATTACCCGCGCTATCTGGTGGCCGCTGATGTCGTTGAAGGAACTCTTTCGCTGCGTCCCGTATTCGTCGGCTCGCTCGTGCCAGTCGAGAGTCGCGTGTGGAACGGCACCATCTGGAGGCTCCCGCCTGGCGTGAGTATCGCGCCGGGGACGTTTGTGTTCACGACCGAAGGATTGTTCGCGGGCGTTGTCGTCGAGCAGAGCGGTGCGCTCTCGCTCGTGCCCGGACAAGTCGTGCTCGACAGCGCCGATCGGCTCGCCGAAGGCGCGCCGCACGCACCGGGACATCTCGGGATCACGGTGCAGCCGACGACGCTCGGACTGGCCGTTGCGTGGGTCGATCCGTCCGGTCCCGCGGCGAGCGAGCTTGCAGCGACCGATTTGATCATCGCCGTCAACGGACAGGCGGTGGTCAGTGCCGACGAATGGCGTGCCCACGTTCGGAATATCGCGAGCGGCGATGAAGTGAAGCTGCGCGTGCGCAGCGAGGGCGAGGTGCGCGACGTGGCAATCGCGGCAACGGCCGTAGTCGAGCCGCCCGTCGATCCGTCGCTGGGTCTTCGCGTGCGTACCGTGCCGCGCCTGGGTGTCGAAGTGCTGGGCGTCGAGCCCCGATCGCGTGCCGATCGGGCGGGAATACGCGCCGGCGATTTCATCACCGTCATGGGGCGGCAGAAAATGCCGACGGCCGCGAACATCACGCGCATGTTCGAGGCCGCGCCGCACGGAGAGAAGATGCTCGTCGCGCTGACGCGCGGAGACGAACACCATGTGGTCGTGCTGGAGAAGACCGTTGCGGCTGAGCCGCGAGCGGCGCGGGGGACCCCCGCAAATAAATGATGACGATCTGGTCGTTTCCTGCGCTGCTGCTCATGGGCGTTGTGCTCGGGCCGAACGGCTTGAATCTGCTCACGCCGTCCGTCGTGCTCTTGCTCGATCCCATCGTCGCGATGGCACTCGCGATGATTGGCGCGTTCGTCGGACTCAACCTCGATCTTGAGCGTCCCCGCCTCGACGCCGCGATTGCGATGGCAGCGCTTGGGGGAGCCGCGATCGTCGTGTTTCGAGAAGCCTCGCCGATCGCGCTGTTCCTGATTACCCTCGCGATGGCGGCCATCGCCCTCATCGTGGCCTTCGCCAGCTGGCTGCTGGTGGGCCAAACCGATTCCGAGCGCGAACAGCAGGTCTTCGTCGTGGGTGCGCTGCTGCTGGTTGGAGGCGCCGCTGCGTATCTGTCGCTGTCCGCGCTCTTTGCCGGGTTGTTCGCCGGTATTCTGTGGAGCGTCGCCGGCGACCTGGCGCGCGCGCGGATTGTCAAAGAGCTGGACTACTTTCAGCATCCGCTCATCGTGCTGCTCCTGCTCGTTGCGGGGGCGTCCATCACGACCTACATCGAAGCAGCGGTGCTCGCCCTGGCGGTGCTCGTCCTGCACCTGGCGGCCCGCGACAGCGTCCACACCTCATCGCCCGTGGCGGCGATGCCTTTGCCGCTCGTGGCCGTCGCGTTGGGGCTCGACGTGCTCAGGGGAGTGGTTCGATGACACGGCTCAGTGCCATCGCTCTCGTTGTCGCCGCGATGCTGCTCGTCCGGCGCATCGGGCCAGCGGGCGCCGGAGACCCGCGTGGCGCGGCGGTCGCGCTCGGCTTTACATTGATCCTCGCCCTCGTCGCCGGAGAGTTTCTGCGGCGGTTCCGTATGCCGCGCCTGACGGGCTACCTGCTGTTCGGTCTCCTCGTCGGCCCGTATCTCGGCAACGTCATCACCGAGTCGATGGCGCGCCAGCTTCTCACGGTGAACGGCATCGCCACGACCCTCATCGCGTTCATCGCGGGCCTCACCCTGAATATCGAACGCCTCGAGCGCCGTGTCGCCGGCGCGGGCTTGACGACCATCGTCACGTTGGGGATTGCGATGGCGGGGCTCGGCATCGTGGCCTGGCTTGTGTGGCCGTGGCTGCCGATCGCGCCCGAAGCGTCTGGCACGGCGAAGCTCGCGATGATCGCGCTGATGGTCGTGATCGTCGTGAGCTTCTCGCCGACGATGAGCGCGGCGGTCATTACCGAGACCGGCTCGCGCGGAAAGCTCAGCGACTTCGTGCTGGCGACCGTCGTGCTCGCCGACATCGTCGTGCTCGTCCTGTTTTCGGTGTTCATGCAGCTTGCGCGCGCGACATTCGGGGACAACGCACCGGGCGACGTGAACATGCTCGTCAGGTTGTCGTGGGAAATCGGCGGCGCCGTGGCGTTTGGCTGCCTCGTCGGCGCGTTGTTCGCGCTGTATCTGAGATACGTGGGACGCGAAGTGACGCTCGCCTTGCTCGTCGTGTGCCTGTTGCTGAGCCAGGTCGGGATGAGCCAGCGTGTCGAGCCGCTGCTGGCCGCGATGGCCGCCGGAATTGTCATTGCGAACGTGGCGGTTGCGCAAGGCGAGACGCTAAAGGCCGCCATCCAATCGGGCGCGCTGCCACTGCTGGTCGTGTTTTTCGTCGCAATCGGAACATCCCTGCGCCTCGACACGCTCGCCACGGCGGGGCTCGCGGCCGTAGGTCTGGCGATCGTGCGCGTCGGATTGATCTGGGTTGGTGTGCGGACCGGCCTGCACGTCTCGGGCGTCAAGGATTCGCCCGGCGAATACGTCTGGATGGGCCTCATCTCGCAGGCCGGCATCACCCTCGGGCTGGCCGCGGCGGTTGCGACAGAATTTCCGACGTGGGGTGCGCAGGTGCAGATGCTGCTCGTTGCGCTCATCGCGATCGACGAACTGGTCGGGCCGGCGCTCTTCCGCACCGGTCTCGTGTGGGCAGGAGAGATCGACGCCCACGCGCCGAGGCCCTTGCTGGTCGTGTCGAACCGCGAGCCGTATCTGCACAATCTGGACGAGGAGGGACGCATTACATGCGCGACCGCGACTGGCGGCGTGGCCATCGCCCTCGATGCGTTGATGCGCGAGCGTGGTGGAACGTGGATCGCGCACGGAGCAGGGACCGCCGATCGCGAAACCGTGGACGCGCGCGACAAGGTACAGGTGCCTCCGGGAAGCCCCGCGTACGACCTGCGCCGGCTCTGGATCCCGCAGGACGAGTTCGCGCTCTACTACGGTGGGTTTGCGAACGAGGGACTGTGGCCGTTGTGCCACCTCGTCGACGTTCGTCCGAAGTTCCGCAGGGAAGACTGGGCTGCGTATAAGAAGGTCAACGCACAATTTGCGGCCGCAATCGATCGCGAGATGACATCGCCCGACACGCCGGTCTTTCTGCAGGACTATCACCTGGCCATGGCGGCGTTGTATCTGCGCCGCCGCCGGCCGCACGTGCGCACGGCGCTTTTCTGGCACATCCCGTGGCCGAACCCGGATCGCCTGCTGATGTGCCAATGGCGGCGCGAGCTGCTGGCCGGTCTGATGGCCAACGATCTGCTGGCATTTCAGGTGGAGCGCGATCGGCGCAATTTCCTGCTTGCGGTTGAAGACGAGCTCGGTGCCGAGGTCGAAGCCGATGGGGCAAGCGTGCGCTTCAAAGGACGAAGCACGACCGTCGTGTCCGTACCGATTGGCGTCGACTACGACCGGATTCAGGGGGTTGTCAGCGACGAATTCCTCGATGCGCAGCAGGCACAGCTGCGCGAGATGTTCGGACTGTCATCTGACAGCCTCGTGGGCGTTGGCGTCGATCGCCTTGACTATACCAAGGGCATTCCGGAGCGTCTCGAAGCGATCGATCGCGTGTTGAGCCGGCGTCCCGATTTGCGCGGACGTTTCGCCTTCGTGCAAATCGGCGTGCCGTCACGATCGGAGCTGCAACAATACGGCGCCATCGAGTCGGAGATCGATCGCAAGGTCGAAGAAGTGAACAGGAAGATACTCCGTGCCGGGAGGCGTGCAACCCATTTTCTACCACAAGAAAGCGCTCGGGCTTGCCGAGCTCGTCGCCCTCTACCGGATGGCGCATTTCTGTGTGGTCAGCTCGCTCGCCGATGGCATGAACCTCGTCGCAAAAGAGTTTGTCGCATCACGCGACGACGAGGACGGCGTGCTCGTACTCAGCGCGCTCGCCGGCGCCGCCGAGGAGCTTCGCGAGGCGCTCATTATTAATCCCTACGATGTCGATGGGTTCGCCAATGCGCTGACGCGTGCGATCGACATGGATCCTGAGGAGCGGCGGCTGCGCATGAGGGCCATGCGCCGGATCGTCGCCGGGCGCAACGTCTTCAGCTGGGCGTCCGACATTCTCGAAGGTCTCGAGAGCCTGTGGACCAAGCCGCTCCAGTACGCGGCACGCGCGCCCGAAGGGGCGCCCGTCTAACGACAGGAAGCGGTTCCAAGGGTTCCAATGGTTCCGGTTCCTGTTCCGGTTCCTGAGTTCCGTTCCCGGCGCAGCGTGGAACCTTTGGGCTGGAACTGGAACCAGAACCGAGTGTTCCGGGCCTGGAACCAGAACCCGGAAGTGGAACTCGGAACCTGGAACCCACCGGATCCCTCAAGGGCGTGAGAGTTGCAAGAAGGGACTTGAACATGGTCCCCCGGCCGTCGTGGAACGATACACTCCAGCAGGTTGAGGCGTGGATTCGTCCGTTCAAAGAACGTGTTCCAGCGCGGATTCGGTCTCTCAAAGAGCGGGTTCCGCTCCTCAAGCAGTGGGTCTTAGAGCACCAGCGCGCGGTACCCATATCGGCTGGCGCCCTCGTGCTCGTCTGCGTTGTCGCGTTGTGGGCGTTGTTCGCGGGTCTGCCCAGTCGGGAAGAGCTGCGGGCGCTCAACGACATGCCGCAGGCGTCGACGCTATACGACATTCACAATCGGCCGGTTTTTACGATTTTCCGGGAATATCGCATCGAAGTACCCCTTTCGCGGGTGTCGCCGCACCTCCGGAAGGCGATTGTCGCGTTTGAAGACCAACGGTTCGAAAACCATCAAGGTTTCGACATCATCCGCATCCTCGGTGCGGCCTGGGCCGACCTTCAGGAGGGCCGCGCCGCTCAAGGCGGCAGCACGCTTACCCAGCAGCTGGCCAGGCAAAGTTTTCTCACCCGTGAAAAAAAGTTATGGCGGAAGGCCCGGGAAATCGCCCTGGCGATGCGCATCGAGGGGATGTACACCAAGGAGGAAATCCTCGAGCTGTATCTAAATAAGGTGTACTTCGGAGACGGCCTGTATGGCGCTGAGGCCGCCGCCAGGGGTACTTCGGGAAATCGGCTTCCGAGCTGGAGCTGTCCGAAGCCGCGCTCCTTGCCGGGCTCGTCAACGCCCCGTCGGTGAATGCGCCGACGGTGAACATGGCGCGTGCCGTGACGCGGCGGGGATTGGTCCTCAAGGCGATGCACGACCAGGGCATCATCACGAAAGAGGCGCTCGACCGGGCTTCAAAGGAAAAGGTGGCGCTTCGCGACCTCCTCCGCCGCGAAGAGCCGCACGGGCAGTATTTCAAGGAAGAGGTGCGGCAGCAGCTGGTCAAGCAGTTCGGCTGGGAACGCCTGTCTGAAGGCGGTCTCAAGGTCTACACCACCATCGATCCCGAAATGCAGCGTGCAGCCGAATCCACGGTTGCCAAATCGCTGGAGCAGATCGAAGCCCGTCGCGCAAAACGGCTCCAGGGCCGCAAGACGCAAAAACCGGAAGACAGCGATCCGCTCGAGGGCGCGCTGGTGGCGATGGACCCCACCACTGGGGAAGTGCGGGCGATGGTTGGCGGCCGCGATTTCAAGACGAGCCGCTTCAATCGCGCGACCCAGGCGCTTCGTCAGCCGGGCTCCGCGTTCAAGCCCTTCGTGTATGCTGCGGCGCTCGAAGCCGGCTATTCACCGTCTTCACTGGTCACCGGCCTCGACCAGCCGATTCAGACGCTGCAGGGTGCGTGGATACCCGAGGATGAACACTCGGTCGCATCGTCAATGACCGTGAGAAGCGCGCTGCGCACCTCCAGCAATCGAGCCGCCGTGCGGATGCTCGAAGAGGTGGGCATCTCGCGAGCCGTGGATCAGGCCCGCAAGATGGGGATGGGCAACGTGCCGAGCGTTCCGTCCCTGGCACTCGGATCGGGCGAAGTGACTTTAATGGCCATGACGTCGGCCTACGCCACGTTTGCCGATCAGGGGCAACTGCGGCCGGCCATCTTCATTCGGCGCGTCGAGAACGCCCAGGGTGAAGTGCTGTTCGAGGCGAAGCCGGCAGCTGAGCAGGTGTTGTCGCCGCAAACCGCATTTCTGATGACGAGCATGCTTTCCGACGTCGTGAACTACGGCACTGCCTACCGAGCGCGTCAGGAAGGGTTCACGCTGCCGGCGGCCGGCAAGACCGGCACAACCAACGACTACGTGGACGCCTGGTTTGTCGGATTCACGCCGAATCTCGTCACCGGGGTCTGGATCGGCTTCGACAAGCCGCGCACGATCATCTCGAACGGATTCGCCGGCGAAATTGCCGTTCCGATGTGGGCGCGCTTCATGAAGCAGGCGACCGCAAACGACAAGCCCGAGGCGTTCAAGTCGCCGCAGGGCCTGTCAGCCGTGAATGTCTGCCGCCAGTCCGGACGCCTGCCGGGTGCGTTCTGCGATCGCGTCATCACGGAGTACTTCGCGCGCGGCACCGCCCCAACCGAACAGTGCCAGGACCACAACTTCTATCTGGCCGCGCAGCTTGCAACGGGGCTTCCTGCGGGGAGCATTCACGCAAGCGAGCCGTATCCGACAGCGCCCGTACAGAATGCTGCGAATGTGCCCGTTCCTGCGACGGTCGCGCCAGCGTCGCGGGAGAACGACGTCGCGGTGGCGACCTCCGGGGAGGAGCCGAAAAAGAAACGCGGCTTCTGGTCACGCGTGTTCGGGCGCGGCAAAGACGACAACAAGAAAGACGACGAGAAGAAGGACGGCAAGAAGGCTAACGACTAGTCATGGCAGAGGGATGATGGCAGATGGCAGAAGACTTCCGCCATGTGCCATCTGAGATTTACCGTCTGCCATCCGCCATCCGCCATCCGCCATCCGCCCTGACAGATTCTGGCGTAGTATTTTCTCCGTGCCCCTCCCGCCGTATCCCAGGGTCGCGTCGCTGAAAACCGCATCGGCTTTCCGCAATCACCTCACGCGCTCGAGCATCACGCTTGAATTCGACGACACCATCGATCCCTCCGGCGCGCTCGCGCAGCCGATCGACGTCGATGGCGTTCGCGTGGGCAATCGATTCTGCATTCTTCCGATGGAAGGCTGGGACGGCACGCGCGCGGGCGAGCCGAGCGACCTGACTCGCCGGCGCTGGCGAAATTTCGGGACGAGCGGGGCAAAGCTGATGTGGGGCGGCGAGGCGGTTGCCGTGCGACACGACGGCCGTGCCAATCCCAATCAGTTGATGCTGACGCCTGACACGCAGCCATCGATCGCGGCGCTCGGACGCGAGCTCATCTCGGCGCATCGCGAGCGATTCGGATCGAACGCCGACCGCGATCTGTATCTCGGCCTGCAGATCACGCATTCCGGCCGGTTCGCGCGTCCAGACGAGTGGGATCAATCGGCGCCCATTGTGGCCTGCCATCATCCGATCCTCGACAAGCGGTTCCCGAACGGCGTGCGCGTCTTCACCGATGATGAGCTCGATCGCCTCGTGGACGACTACATCCGTGCAGCCCGGCTCGCGTATGACTCGGGCTATCAGTTCGTCGATGCGAAGGCGTGCCATGGTTATCTCGGCCACGAGCTTCTCGGTGCGACCACGAGGCCGGGCAGGTACGGCGGCTCGCTCGAAAACCGGATGCGCTTCATCACGCAGCTGATTGACGGCATCCGCACCGCGGTTCCCGGGCTGGGCATCGTCGTGCGCGTGTCGATTTTCGATATGGTGCCGCATCGCAAGAGCGCCGGCGGCCTCGGCGTACCGGAGCAGACGACCGGGGACGAGCCTGGCTTCGGTGTGTTGAAGAACGAAGACATGGACGGGGCGCTCAACGACGGCCGCCGGCTGCTGAAGCACCTCGAGGCGCTCGGCATCAGGTGGATCTGTATTTCTGCCGGCAGCCCTTATTACAATCCGCACATCCAGCGACCGGCGTTCTTTCCGCCGCTCGACGGGTACGAACCGCCGGAAGATCCGCTGCGCGGCGCGGCTCGTCAGATCGATGCGACCGCGCGTTTGAAGGCGGAGTTTCCAAACCTGGTGTTCGTAGGCTCTGGCTACAGCTACTTGCAGGAGTGGTTACCGAATGTTGGCCAGTACAACGTGCGCAACGGGCTCGCCGATTTCGTCGGCCTGGGCCGCGTGGTGCTGTCCTATCCCGATCTGCCTGCCGACGTGTTGAGCGGGAGCCCGCTGCGCCGCGCGTCCATCTGTCGAACCTTCAGCGACTGCACCACGGGTCCGCGAATGGGCATGGTGTCGGGCTGTTATCCGCTCGACAAGTTCTACGAAGGGCAGCCGGAGGCCAAGCGCATCCGCGACGTGCGCGTCAAGGCGCGGGTTTGATCCTTGGAACCCAAGTGCGAAGGCATCAAAAGTGTTGACACTTTGTACAAGATAGGCGTAGGGTAGGCTGGAATCGCCACCTAAAAACGCGTGAGGGTCCTGACGGCAGCGCCAGCCCTCAAGCATTTTTCGAAAAATGACAGTGATTTTCGAAAATCGCCGACCACTCAAGATGAGGTGCTTTATGAAGGTGCTGGCAACTGCGGCTCTCTGCCTCCTGTTCGTGTCCGGCGCGTACGCCCAAAGCGATCGCGGGACCATCACGGGCACCGTCGTCGATCCCGACGGCGCGGTCGTGCCGGGCGCCAGTGTGGTTGCAGAGAATCCCGAAAACGGTGCCCGTTATGAAACCGTCACCACCCAGACCGGCAACTACACGCTGGCGCAGGTGCCGGTTGGCACCTACAACCTGAACGTCGAGTTGACCGGCTTCGGCCGGTTCCGTCAGGAGGGTATCCGCATCTTCGTCGGGCAGACCGCACGCATCGACGCGAAGCTGCAGGTCGGGAACCTCACCGAAGAAGTCAACGTCGTGGCCGACGCGTCGATGCTCGACACGCAGAGCGCGGAGATTTCGTCGAGCGTGACGAGCGAGAACCTGAACTCCCTGCCGCTGAACTTTGGCGCGCGCGGAAATTTCGCCGCCGCGAGCATTCGCAATCCGTACTCGTTCGTCACGCTCGTACCGGGCGGCAACATCTCGTCCTACAGCTCGCTGAAGGTGGGCGGAGCACCGCTGAATACCTTTCAGATTCGCGTCGAAGGCATGGAGGCCAACAACCACCGCCTGATGATCCGCGTCGACCAGGTGCAGCCGTCTGTCGAGTCGCTCGAAGAGATGACCGTGCACACCAGTAATTTCGCTCCAGAGTACGGACAGGTAGCAGGCGGCATTTTCAACCTGACCGCCAAGTCGGGGACCAACACGCTGCGGGGAAGCCTGTTCGAGTACTACGTGAGCGAAAAGTTCGGCGCCGGTATCCCGTTTACCAATGACGGCAGCGGCAACCTCGTCAAGCCTTCCAACCGCCGCAACAACTTCGGGGGCAGCATCGGCGGGCCCGTCACCATTCCCGGTATGTATGAGGGCCGCAACCGTACGTTCTTCTTTTACACGCTCGAACAGTTCCGGCAGGTCGAGACGCGCGCCGGCCTCCTTCAGACGATGCCCACCGATCGGATGAGGAATGGCGACTTCGGCGAGTCACTTACCGGGCGTCAACTCGGAGTAGATCCCCTCGGACGGCCGATCATGGAGAACGCGATCTACGATCCGAGAACGACCCGAGTCGTCCAGGGCCAGGTCGTGCGCGATCCGTTTCCCGGCAACGTCATACCGCGAGAGCTTCTCGACCCAGTGGCGCTGAAGATGCAGGATTACATCCCGAGAGCGACACGGTCGGGGCTCATCAACAACTGGGATCAGGCCTTCCCCGCCGACACGATCAAATCGATCTCGACGCTAAAAGTCGACCACAGCTTCAACAGCAAAGGGAAGCTGTCAGGATACTACTCACGGTATTGGGGACCGCATTACAACGGCTCGGACGGCTTGCCCATTCCTATCACCGCCGTGCGGCGTTTTGCGACGTCCACCCATACCATCCGCGTGACCTACGATTGGACGCTGTCGCCGACGACCCTCGTGGATACTCGCGTTGGATACCTGCGTCACTGGAATCCTGACTTCGGCCTGCCGGAGGTGCGCGAGTTCGATCCGGTGGCGAACCTCGGTCTCGTGGGGGCGGTCAACGGGATCGGGTTTCCCGTCACCAACGCCATGTTCACTCAGACGGGCGGGGGTATGTCGCTGGGCATGGCGGTGGCTGGGAGCCTGCCGGCCACCAAGAAGCCTCAGGCCCAGGTCACGATCACGCACTCGCGTAACACCCACACGTACAAGGCCGGGTTCGAGTGGCGCGACGACATTTTCAGCAACCCGGTCATCCACGGTTCGCATGGCGCATACAACTTCAACGGGCAACAGACGACGCTTCCGTCGACGCAAGGCCAGAACCTCGGAGGTGGGGCTGTGGGATTGGCGTACGCCAGTTTCCTGCTCGGGAGGGTGAACAGCGCCTCCGTTTCGAACCCGACCGAGCCAAACTGGCACCGGCCGACGATCGCGACGTTTGTCCAGGACACGTGGCGCATCAAGTCGAACCTGACGCTCGACTACGGGCTGCGATGGGACAGGCAGGCGTACGGTTATGAGGAGCAGGACCGTCGCAGCATGTTTTCGCCGGACGTCGCGAATCCGGCAGCCGGCGGACTGCTTGGGGCGACCATTTACGAAGGCAATGGACCTGGTGCATGCAATTGCCGGTTTGTGAAGACCTATCCGTATTCGTTCGGCCCGCGCGTCGGCGTGTCGTATCAGTTGACGCCAAAGACGGTGCTGCGTGCCGGATGGGGCATCACCTACGCGCAGACCGGAATTGGGCAGTCTGACGGCGGTTCAACGCTTGGCGCCGGCGGGTGGAACACGATCAACTTCGAGTCGCCGGCGTTCGGCGAACCGGGTGCGCTTCTCCGTACCGGTCTCGTTTACAACCGTGATGATCTGTTCAGGGTGGCTAACGATGCCGGCATCCGGCCGTCGCCGGGACAAGTCGATTCACCACCTCAGTGGATTCATCCCGATGCCGGCAAGATGCCGAAGCTGAACCAGTGGAGCGTGTCGGTTCAACGTGAAATCACGCGCGATCTCGTCGTTGACGTGGCCTATGTCGGCAATCGCGGCGACGGATTCACGGCCAACAACATGATCAGCCTCAACGCGATCAGCATCGATCGCTTGAAGTCGTTCGGGCTCGACATCAACAACGCCGCCGATCGCACGCTGCTCAATTCACGCATCGATTCGCCGCTGGCTGCGACGCGCGGATTCAACAAGCTGCCCTATGCGACCTATTCGGGAGCGAACACGGTTGCGCAGAGCCTGCGGCCGTTCCCGCAGTTCGGCAACATTGCCGCGCTGGGCGTGCCTCTGGGCGAGAGTAAATACGACTCGCTCCAGGTGAAAGCGAACAAGCGGTACTCGCACGGCCTCAATCTGACGGCGACGTTCACCTGGCAGAACGAGCGGACGAACATGGTGACGGGAACAGGTACGACCGCCAACAACGTCTTCGATCATCCCGAAGACGTGTTCTTCGTGCCCGAGCTCTCGGAGCCATTGATTACGGTCCTCGCCTTCAACTACGAGGTGCCCGCATTCACGCAGAACCGGATCGTCCGCGCGGTGTTCGGCGGCTGGACGGTGGGCGGCATCGTTCGGTACGCGAGCGGGCTGCCGATTCCGGTTCCGGCGTCGCAGAACCAGCTGGCAGCCTTGCTCTTCCAGAGCACGCGCATGAACCGCGTCGACGGACAGGACTTCTATCAGAAGGATCTCGACAACACCAGCGAGTACGACCCGAACCGCGACTTCGTGCTGAACCCCACTTCCTGGGCGAACCCGGCCGCAGGGCAATTCGGCACGTCTCTGCCGTACTATGATGACTTCCGGTATCAGCGGCGTCCGGACGAGCAGCTGAGCTTCGGCCGGAACTTCAGATTGGTGGGACGGACGAGGCTCGAGTTGCGAATGGAATTTTTCAACGCGCTCAACCGCATTCAGTTGAATAATCCAGACGCGGGCAATCCACAGCAGACCCAGCAGGTCAACGCGCAGGGTGTTCCGACCTCGGGATACGGACGCATCAACACCGGAACGGTATTCGGACCGCCGCGCAGTGGACAGATCGTTACGCGTTTGAGTTGGTAGAAAGTTCGAAAGGTTCGTAAAGTTCGTAGGTTCGTGAGGTTCGCGAGCACCGAACGCAGTCTAAGCAGATCGTCTTCGCGAGTTTGCGCCGAGCGCGGCAGCGCGAGGTGGTTGCTCGCCGAGCGGGAGCGAGGCGAGATCATCAAGAAAAGAGGACACCTATGAAACGCAGAGAGTTCCTTGGCACGACGGCGCTGACGGCAGGTGCGACTTTGCTCTTTCCCCCTTCGAGACAGACTCTGCTCGCGCAGGCGGCTACCAAGGGCATTGCCGGTGCACAGGGCGCAACGCCGGCGACACCCAAGCTGACCTATCCGACCCGGATGGCGAAGGTGGAGATTCTCTTCAAGGCACCCGGCCTGTCCGGCAACGGCATGCAGTGCACCGAAGAGGGCATCTGGACGATCGACATTGCCGGCAGCCGCGGCGAAACACCAGGGCGCTGCAAGGTGTACCTCTCGAGCTACGAGGGCAAGTTGATTCGCGAGATTGCGCCGGAAGGCACGGGCCCGAGCGGCATCGGGTTCGACGGCACGAACGTCTGGGTCGCGTCGACCTACAGCCGCGAGATTATCGCAGCCGATGCCAAAACCGGCGAGACGGTCGTCAAGCATTTCACCCCCGGTGCCGGTGTCATCTATCGACGAACCACCGACATCGCGGCGAGGCCAGACAACTATGCACAGAAAGCTCGCGCCGAAGCGGCCGCGGCCAGAGGTGAGACAGTGCCGGCGCGTAGAGGTGGTGGTGGGGGTGGCG
Source organism: Vicinamibacterales bacterium (assembly GCA_963761975.1). GTDB lineage: Bacteria > Acidobacteriota > Vicinamibacteria > Vicinamibacterales > JAMQPK01 > JAMQPK01. Next base: position 525,372 of record CAVXIR010000004.1, on the reverse strand, counting down.
GACGCGAAGGCGGCGGCCGTGGACAGGGCACGTCTGACGGCCTGGGCGTCGGACGCGGTGGAGCGGTCGCAAACAACCCCGGGCCCCCAGCGCCGGGCACTGGCGCGCACGGCATCCAGGTGCAGGGCGGCAAGCTGTGGGTGGCGGTACCTCCCGGCCGCATGATCTATCGCATCGACCCGAAGAGCTGGACGGTCGAGCACATGTTCCCGACGACCGGCTTCCGGCCGCACGGGATCGGGATTGAAAACGAGAAGGCGCAGCACCTGTGGGAGTCCGACACCAACATGGGCGCCTTCATGAAGCGCGACATGGTGACGGGCGAGATTCTCGAAGCCATCGTGCTGCCCGATGGTTCGCCGTTCCCGCATGGGGCGTCTGTGCACAACGGCTACATTTATTGGGTTGACGACATCGGTGGCGGCATCGCGCCGGTCTGCCGAACCAAAATCTGAGAGATTGCGGTTCGGGGTTCTGGGTTCTAGGTGCTGGGTTCTGGTTCTAGGTTCTAGGTTCTGGGTTCTGGGTTCTGGGTTCTGGTTCGGGTTGAGAGACCGCACCTGGAACCCGAACCTAGAACCGGACCCGAATCTGGAACCCCGAACCCGAACCTGGCACCCAGCACTCAGAACCTAGAACCGCTGTAACTCCGCCCGCAACCACCTTGCGTCACGATCCTTGTGGCACATCAAACACGCATTCGGACTGTCCTCATTTCCAAATCGCTCTGTCATCTCCGCGTCGGGCACATCGTCGATCTGATGTGAGCGCGCGGGAAAGAGCAGCGCGTCCATGATGCGGGGCATGTGACACGAGACACATCGGCTCGCGTCGCTCTCCCGGGCGTGGCGCGTGTGTTGCTCGGGGCGCTCGGCGAGCTTCGTGTGGCACTGGATGCACATGCGGTCCGGATCGTGACGGAACTTCAACGAAGTCGGGTTGGCAGCCGCGTCGACGGGATGCGGATCGTGGCACGACCCGCAGGTCGCGTCGCCTTTGCGAAAACACTGTGACCGCGAGAACGCTTCGCTGATGAACGTCGTTGCCCGATACCGGCCGTCGCGGAAGAACGCCTTGCGCGAGAAATTCGACGCGAGATGGACAGGATACGCGCGGTAAAACGGCACCGTGTCTGAGTAGTTGACGTTGCCGCCGGCGTCGGCATTGTGCACGGCCGACTGCGCATGGCATTGGGAACACACCGCGAGGTACTGTTGCGCTGGCAGGCGACTGAAACTGATCGGCGTGCCGTATGACGCGTCCGATATGGGGCTGCCCGATTTGATCCGTTCGATGTGCGCGCGAGACGGCCCGTGGCACATCTCGCAATTGATGCCACCTTCGCGGAAGGTGCCGCTCGACGCCCTCTCGATCCCTTCCGTGAATTTCAGCTGGCTGGTGTGACAGGGGGCGCAGGCGGTCTGGTAGATCGCGCCTTCCGGAATCGTGTGGAAGCGCGAAATGTCGGCGCGCTCCGAGCCTGGTGCATCGACGACGCCCCAGTAGTTGATCCAGGCAGACCTGTTGCGGCTGTATTGAATGGGAAACACGAGAATCCGCGCATCGGCGAGACGCGTCGCGTAAGCCTGTTGCCACTTCGAGCCAATGACGTAGTCGACCGGATACCGCGTCCATTGTGTCGATTCGCCTTCACGGATGTCGATGAAGTGCCGGCCGTCCTGCATCATGGGGCGCGCGCGGTTCGCAACCGTCTGACCGGCTGAAAAATCTCCGATGACATCGGTCGCGCGATAGGCACGAAACATCCTGGCCATCCCAGTCGATTGCCACTGTTCGTAGACGGGAGCATGACATTCACGGCAGGCGGTCGATCCGGCGTACGCGCCGGCAGCAGGACTGGGCGCACGGTCCGGAGCTTTCGGCGGCGTCCAGCGTAGCGAGGACACGTAATCGTCGAAGCTGATACCGGACGATTGCCGGCCATGCAGCGTCATCAGCGACTCGCGCGCGGCGCGCGTAAGCGGCCCCTGCGTTCTTCGTGTCTTTGTGCTTTCGTGGTTCATGACGTGTGCAAACGACGCGGCCGCACCAGCTTCGTCTCTGAGCGCCATCTGGACGACCCCGAGCGTGTAGAGCGCGTCGATCTCGTCAGGATTCAGGCTGAGCGCCATCAGAAGCGATCGCCTCGCGTCGGCATACGCGCCCCGCTCGGCCGCGACACGCCCCAGCACGAAATACGACGTGGCTCGAAGCTCGTCGCGCACCCGCGGCCATTGAGCGGGCGTGAGTGGCGCCGGGGTGTCGGCGTTCGACAGGTATCGCAGGGCCTCGCGCGCGCTTTCGTCGGCCAGGTCGAGCTGCTTCTGCTTGGCCGCGATGTCCGCAGTCATGACGAGCAGGGATGGGTTTTCCGGTAGCAGGCGTAGCGAGCGCCGAGCCCACTCGAGGGCGGCGGGATGGTCTCCCATCTCGGCGCTCGCGCGCGCAGCGAGCTCGTACGCCTCTCTCAACACGATCGAGCGCGGGTACCGCCGGACAAACGCGTCTGCGAGGTTGCGCTTCGTGCGCGCTTCCTGCGCGTTCCAGGTCTCACGAAATGCGTCGCGCTCGCCGCGATCGTCGATTTCATCGAAAATCGACAACGCCTGACGCCGAGGACCGAGCGCATTGTCGGTGTCCTGAGAAAACGCCAGCGTCGCCGTCAGCAGGAGCAGCGGCACGTACGCGAACCGACGCATGATGATGTGAGTCGATTATCATCCAAAAAGAAAGCCGGGGAGCCTGGTCGGGCCTGTGCGAAAGTGTTGACACTTGTACGCGGCGCGGCTATGCTCCGCGAAACTGAGGGACACATGCGTTCATGGATGTTTTCGCGAAGAGGATGCCGCATGTTTGCGGTCGCGCTCGCATGTTGTGCGAGCGCACATCTTGTCAGTCTTTACGCGCAGGGTGGACGGACGCGCGAATGGCTCACGTGGGGCGGCGATCGAGAGCGCACAGGCTGGAACCGCGGCGAAACCGCGCTGTCGAAGCAGAACGTCGGTCGGCTGGCGTTGAAATGGAAAACACAGATCGACAAGGAGGTCTCGATTGAAATTGAATCGGGTAACTCCATGTTGACCGCGCCGCTCGTTGCCGAGAACGTGCGAACCCCACGCGGGGCGAGGACGGTGGTGTACACCTTGTCGGCCGCGAATACCGTTGTGGCCCTCGATGCGGCGACTGGAACTCCGATCTGGCAGCGGACCATCGACCGCACGGTGGAACCCAGCTCAGCCGCTAACTGGATCTGCACGAACATGTCGACGGCAACACCAGTCATCGACAAGGCGGCCTCGACCATCTACATGATCTCGGCCGACGGCCGGTTGCATGGGCTCGATATTTCGACGGGTGAAGCTAAGCTGATCCCCTCCGCCCGAATTTGTGACGCCGTATTCGCGTAATTGGAGCCTCAATCTCATCGACGGTGTGCTGTACACGAGTGTCGGACGGGGATGCGGCAATGGTCCGGTGCCGGGCGCACCGGCGCCGCCGCCGGGCACGCTGCGGGGTGGCGGAGCCGCTGCGAATCCAGCGCCGGCGAGCGAAACACCCGCGCGCGCAGCGGGGGCTGGCGATGCGACGACCGCCCGTGGCGGAGGACCTGAGGCTGCCCAGGTACCCGTCGGTGCGCCAGCGAGGGGGCGCGGCCGCGGTGCGCCGCCGCCACCGGTTGCGGCGCACATGATCGCGATGGACCTGAAGAGTGCCTCGCGTCCGGTGACGCGGTTCTTCACGAGCACGGCGCGCCCGAACGGCGCATGGAGTCGCGCAGGATTGGCCTGGGCCCACGATTCGCTGATCGTGCAGACCGCGGACGGTGCCTGGGAGCCAGCTCAGAACCTGTGGGGGCAGACCCTGCTGCGCCTGGCGCCGAGAACGCTGAACGTGCTCGATTACTTCACACCGCCGAACCTGCAAGAGCTCAACGCCAACGATCTCGACTACGGCTCGGGCGGCACATTGGGCTTTACGTTTCAGAATCGCCCGCTCGTCGTCTCGGGTGGTAAAGACGGAACGATTTACCTGCTCGATGCGAAGTCTCTTGGCGGTCCTGATCATCGAACACCGCTCTTTTCACTCAAGGCGGGCAATGACGAGCTTTCATATGCCTCGATGGGAGTCTGGGGTGCGCCCGCGACGTACGTGAACGCACGAAATGAACGATGGGTGTACTTCCCGATGTGGGGACCACCGTCGAAGTCCGCGACGTTCGGCAGAACGAATGGTGCGGCCGCTGATGGCAGCATCATGGCGTTTCAGGTTGTAATGCAGAACGACAAGCCGGTGCTCGTGCCGAAATGGGTCTCGCGAAACTTTGCCGTGCCCGATTCGCCGGTCATCGCGAACGGTGTTGTGTACGCGATCTCAACGGGCGAGAACACGTTGCAACGTCATACGGATCCGAGGTATCACGCCATTTACCAGAAGCCGGGCATGCCACCGCTGCCGAAGACTGGAACGATGACGGCTGAAGAGCGCGGCCAGAACACCACCCACGCGATCCTTTACGCGCTCGACCCCGAAACGGGTGAGGAGCTGTTTTCGAGTGGGACAGCAATCGACGACTGGACGCATCTGAGCAGCGTTACGGTTGCGGACGGCCAGGTCTACGTGACGACCAGAAAGTCGTTCGTCTACGCGTTCGGGGTGAAGTAGTGGTGAAGTCGGTCTCGAGGTTTGCAGCGGCAGGGTTTGTGGTCGTTGTGTTCGCGTTCGTAGTCCGGCTGAAGCCGGACACTACGTACGCTGCAAAGCCGGACACTACGTACGCGGCGGCAAGGCAACAGGCGTTGCCGGTCCCTGACCCCGTCGCACGCGGCGCAGACCTGTTTGCGAGGTCCTGCAGTTCGTGTCACGGTCAGGATGGCGCCGGGGGGCGAGCCTCCGCACTTGCGAACAGCCGTCGAATCCAATCGCTCTCAGACGCGGACATTCAAGGCATCGTCAGAAACGGCACGTCGAGCGGCATGCCGCCGTTCCCTGCACTGTCCGCGGCGGAGATCGACAGCGTTGCGGCGTTTCTACGGTCGCTCAACCGATCCTCCGATCGAGCGAACGCTGTCGCCGGTGACGTTGTCGCCGGTGCGCGGTTTTTCTTCGGCGAAGGAAAGTGCGCTTCCTGTCACCTGTCGGGTGGGAGTGGCGCGGGGATTGGGCCCGACTTGTCGAATGTCGGCAGGCGCATGACGCCAGAGGAATTGTCGCGCGCCCTCGTCGAACCGGCCTCCACGATTGCACAGGGCTACACAATCGCCAGTGCAAAGCTGAAAGACGGAACCACGGTGCGCGGCTTCATCCGCAACGAAGGCAATCACGTGCTTCCGTTGCAGGACATGACCGGTCGGCTGGTTGTGGTGGACAAGCGAACAGCCACAATCACTCGCGAAAGCGGGTCCATCATGCCGCCCCTGAAAGCCAGCGCCCAAGACCAGACCAATCTGATTGCGTACCTAACCCAACTGACGGGCTTATCGGCTGAGGCGGGAAGCGCGAAGGCGACAGGTGCGACAGGTGCGACGGGTGCGATAGGTGCGACGGGTGCGTTGGGTGCGACAGGTGCGACAGGTGCGAGGGACTTCGATGAGATCCTCAAGCCGAAGCCGGGCGACTGGCCGACTTATCACGGACGACTTGACGGCAATCGATACAGCGCGCACGCGCAAATCAACACGATGAACGTGGGCGGGTTGGGGGTTCGGTGGGTGCATTCGTTGCGCGGGTTCGACAACGAGACGACGCCGTTGGTGCTCGACGGCGTCATGTATGTGAGCGCGACCAATCAGGTCTCGGCTCTCGATGCGGCAACGGGGCGAGAGGTGTGGCGCTTCTCGCGTCCGCGAACCCCGGGCGTCCGTGGTGATGCGGGCATTGGGTTCAACCGTGGCGTCGCGGTACTCGGATCGCGCGTATTTTTGATCACCGACAACGCGCACCTTCTGGCGATCAGTCGCGCGAACGGGGCGCTCCTCTGGGAGGTCGTGCTTCCGGAAAACCTCGAACAGCCATACGGAGGAACGTCGGCGCCGCTGGTCGTCGGAAATCTCGTCATCGCTGGTGTGTCTGGCGGCGACATGGGGGTTAGAGGCTTTCTCGCCGCATATCACGTCGAGACGGGGAATCAGGCGTGGCGTTTCTGGGCCGTGCCCAAGCGTGGAGAGCCGGGCTCGGAAACGTGGAAGGGAGATGCCGATCTCGAGCAGGGCGGCGGTGCGACGTGGTTGCCAGGCAGCTACGATCCGGAGACGGGGACGCTCTTCTGGCCGACTGGAAACCCCTACCCTGACACCGATGGCAGCGGCCGTCAGGGAGACAACCTGTATACGAACTCGGTTGTCGCGCTCGACGCGCAGACGGGCAAGCTTCGCTGGCACTTTCAATTCACGCCGCACGATCTGTGGGACTGGGATGCGCAGGAACCGCTGCTGCTGGTTGATGCCACGTTCCAGGGAGCGCCGCGCAAACTGCTGCTGCAGGCCAATCGCAACGGCTTCTTCTACGTGCTCGACCGCACGAACGGGAAGATGCTCCTGGGCCGTCCGTTCGTGCAGAAGCTGACGTGGGCGAATGGTATCGGCGCCGATGGCCGGCCGCAGCTTCTGCCCGGGAACACTCCTGATGAAAAAGGTGTGACGACATGTCCGGCCATTCGCGGGGCGACCAACTGGATGTCGACGTCTTTCCATCCGAAGACGCGCCTGTTCTATGTGATGGCCGTCGAGAACTGCTTCGTATACCGCAGCACGATGTTCGGTGGAGGCCGAGGTCGAGCCGCCGCACCTCCCGCACCTGGCGCACCTAACGCACCTCCCGCACCCAACGCACCTAACGCACCTCCCGCACCCAACGCACCTAACGCACCTAATGTGGTGCCAGCGCGTGGTGCCGGCCCAGGTACGCTCGGTTTGCCTGGAGGCGGATTCAATCGGGGCAACGCCGGCGGAGGTGGGTCGATGGCGCTGCGTGCGATGAACCTGGACGACGGTCGGATCGCATGGGAGATCCCTCAGATCGGCAACTCGAACAACTACGGCGGAACGCTCGCGACCGCCGGCGGTCTGGTGTTCTACGGTCAGGCGAGCGGCGAATTTGCGGCGGTTGATGCTGCTACAGGCGTCCACCTCTGGCATTTCGAGACGCAGGAGCTCTGGAAATCGTCGCCGATCACTTACATGGTCAACGGCAAGCAGTACATCGCGACAGCGTCAGGGCCGAATATCCTGGCATTTGCGCTGAACTAGCTTGATGTCTCAACGCAAAGTCGCGAAGGCGCCAAGACAAGGAGATCTTCTTTCGTTTCAAGAACACTCTTTGCGGCTTTGCGCCTTTGCGTTGAAGGTCAAGCAGTGGGCTGTGAGGGCTCCCGTTTGATCCACTTGTAGACGTTCACCGAATTTCTCCAGAAGTATTTCTCGGCTACAGCTCTCGGCTGCGCGGCAAAATACTCTTTCGCGACGCGGAACACCTGATCGACGGGTGCCACGCCGTCGCTGTTCGGCCAATCGCTGCCGAAGAGAATGCGATCTTCGCCGAACGTTGCGACGAGCAGGTCGAGCCTCGCCCGAAACGAGCTCAAATCCATCGACACTTTGTCGTCCACTCTGCGGAGAATTGCCGACAGCTTCACGTACATCTGCGGCCGTTGCGCGATTTCCCTGAGGATGGCGAGATATGCCGGCCGTTCGGCCTCTGTCGGTTCGAAGTTCGGCAAATGGTCGAGCACGATCCGCAGGTTCGGCACCTTGTCGTTGATGGTCACCATCGCTTCGAGCAACGTCATGCGCGGGTTGGCCGTGTCGAGCACGAGGTCGGCGTCGGCCAGCAGCTTCAGCCCGTCGATGAACGCCGGGGTCTGCACCTGCTTGCCGATATCGCGTCCCCACAGATTTCCATACCGAATGCCGCGGAACAGCGGGTGCTTGCGGTAACGATCGAAGTATTCCTTGAACTCGGGCTTGTCCGGCTCGAGGTTGCCAATCACGCCCACGATGATCGTGTCTTTCTGAGCGACTTCCAGTACCCAGAGGTTGTCCTCGACCCACGGGCTTGCCTCGACCTTGATCGCGCCGACCGCACCCAGTGGAACTGCCAGCTTGCGGTACCGATCGGGATAAGCCGGAATCGGCGCCTGACCTGGCACGCGCGGGCCGCTGTAGGGCGCGCCCTGCGGCCGCGTCGGATCGAACAGGTGAATGTGGGTGTCGATGATCGGGATAGGCGAGCTCTGTCCGGCCATCTGCCGGGGCATGTACGCGAGCCCGGCCGCCGCGGCTGCGCCGCCAAGAAAGGTGCGACGCGTCACCCCCTTCGTGTCTTCGTGCCTTCGTGGTGCGTCGTCGTGCTGTCGTGGTGCCATTTGGGGGGCGAGAATACGCCCGGCAATAACAACTGTCAACACTCCGTACACTCATGCGAAACGACCGCAACCGGCGGACTGCCGCCGTCGTAATGGCCATCAAATGGAAACGTCCTCATGGCGTTCGTCGAGAATCCAAAAAACCAGATGTCCTGCTGAAAACAAGGTGTTGACACTTTGGTGTGGCGGGCCTATGCTCCGGTTTTCGTTCGCACTTTGGCACTCTTTCCCACATCGTGGGACATAGGAGGGACGATGAAAGGTACGTTCGCGGCCGTCATTGCGGTACTCGCGCTCACCGTGCTGGCGACATCTGCCCGCGCACAAGTCCTCTACGGATCCATCGTCGGCACCGTGACCGACTCGGCCGACCTGGCCGTGCCGGGCGCCACGGTGAAAATCACGCACTCCGAGACCAACCAGTCGCGCGAGACGGTGTCCAACGAAACGGGTGGCTACACATTTCCGAACGTCGCGGCGGGCACCTACCAGGTCGAGGTCACGCTGCCGGGGTTCCAGACATTCCGCGCGCAAGACATCGTCGTTCGGCTGAACACCGCGGTCCGTGTGGACGCCCGGCTGACAGTCGGCGCGCTGCAGGAATCGGTGCTCGTGTCGGCGGATTCGGTGCTGCTGCAAACCGAGACCGCAGCGGTGCAAACACAAACGACGAGCCAGCAGCTGCAGAACCTGCCAATCAACGGCCGCAGCTTTCAGAGCATGCTGACGCTGACGCCCGGCGTCGCGCAGCCGAATTACTTCCAGACCGGTGGCATCAACAATCCGGCCCGCTCGATGCAGGTGAGCGTCAACGGGGCGCCGAACTCCAACACCGTGTTTCGTCTCGACGGCGTCAGCGCGACGAACCAGTGGATTCAGGGCCTGCAGGCCTACACGCCGGCGATTGAGGCGATCGAGACAGTCAACGTCGTCACCAACAGCTTCGACGCAGAGCAGGGGATGGCCGGCGGCGCGTCGGTGAACGTCCAGATCAAGAGCGGCACGAACACGCTGCACGGCTCGGCCTTCGAATACATCACGCACGACAAGCTCCGGTCGCGCAACTACTTCCTGCCCGCCGACCAGGACAAGACGAAGGACAACAAGCACGTCTTCGGCGGCACCGTCGGTGGGCCACTCAAGCGCGACAAGGTGTTCTACTTCGTCAGCCTCGAAAACACGATGCAGCGGACGATCGGCGGGCCGTATGTGACACAGGCCTCCGGTTCGGCATCGCAGTTCCTGTCGATTCCGACGGCGGCGATTCGTTCGGGCAACTTCACGGGCACTGGATCGGTCATCTACGATCCGGCCACCGGCAATAGCCTCGGGCAGAACCGTGTGCCGTTCGCGTTCGCGAACTGCGGCATCACGTCGACCGCCGATCCGCGCTTCGACTCGTGCAACTTCATTCCGGCGGCGCGCATTAATCAGGTAGCGAAGAACATTCTGAGCCACCTGCCGCTGCCGCAGTTGGGCGGAAACGCGAACAACTACTTCGCGGTGCCGAAATTCAACACGGACTTCTACAAGCTGGATTCGAAGGTCACCTGGAACGCGACCAACCGCCTCAACATGAACGGCCGGCTCAGCTACCTTCCGGAAAGCGAGCTGGCCGGCGGCTTGTATGGCGATGATGGCGGCGAGAACCCGCTCGCGGTGGGCACGCTGCTCGACTCCAATATCAGCAGCGCGGCGGTGTCGGTCACGCACATCACGTCTGCGACGTTCGTGCTCGATGGTCTGTTCGGATTCACGCGGCAGCACACCTACCAGCAGCCTCCCGGCGATCCCAACACGTGCTGGGGATCGGTCGTGGGCATCGTCAACGCCTGTCAGCCGCCGCTCCAGCGCGACTGGGTCATGCCCCGGGTTGATATCTCCACACCGTCGTGGAGCTCGTACGGGAACGGCATCCGCGTCAACGACAACACCGGTTCGGTCTTCGACTACCTCGACCCGCAGTGGCAGTGGGTGGTGAACGCCGGCTGGAACAAGGGCGTCCACAACGTCAAGTTCGGGTTCGACGTCCACCGCCTGCACATGAACCACTACGAGATCACCGCGCCGAGCTTCAGCTTCACCGGTGGCGCCACCGCCCTGAACGCGACGGGTGCCGCGGCGCCCACGTTCTTCAATGGCTACGCGGACTTTCTGCTGGGCTTGCCCATCACGCGGAATACGGCACTGCAGAATCCGCTCCTCAACGAGGACAATGGCGACAACGAGCAGTCGGCCACCCTGCGGTCGTGGGAATACGGGGTCTACGTTCGAGATCAGTTCCAGTTGACGCGCAATCTCACAGTATCGGCCGGCGTGCGCTGGGAGTACTACCCGGTGCCGCAGCACGCCGATCGCGGTGTCGAGGTCTTCGACTTCACGACCAACAGACTGCTGATGTGCGGGCTGGGGAGCAACCCGATCGATTGCGGCGTCAGCGTGCAGAAGGATCTCTTCACGCCGCGTGTCGGCCTCGCGTACCGGGCCGGCGATTCCATGGTGTTCCGTGCCGGATACTCGCGCAATCCCCAGAACGACAACATGATCGGCACCCGCATGCGTAACTTCCCGGTCAACGTGCAGATCAATGACGTCGCCCCGGGAGGCAACAATTTCACGCCCGTGGGGAGTTTCAGCGACGGATATCCGCTGCTGCCGATTCTCAACCTCAATCAGCCGATGCTCGAGGTGCCGGCCGGCGTGAACATCACGACGAACGAAGTCGGAGACTACAAGCGCGGCGTCATCAGCACGTTCAACGTCTCGGCGCAGAAAGTGCTGCCGTATAGCCTGACGGCCCAGATCGGCTACGTCGGGAACCGTCAGAACGGGATGGCGCGAAGCCAGAACCTCAACTACAGCCAGATCGGCGGAGGCAACGCGAGCCTGCCGTTCAATCAGCCCGGCCTCGTCGGCGGATTTCGGACGACGGCGCAGGTGAACACCGTGCGTCCGCTCGGCCGCGTCAAGTACGACTCTCTGCAGGCGAGCCTGATTCGCCGCATGAGCAGCGGCCTCGGGATGACCGCGGCCTACACCTACGCGCATGCGACCGACTGGTGGGCGGGCGGCATCCTGATACCGGAGTACTGGCATCTCAACAAAGGCACGCAGGGCGGCAACAACCGGCACAAGGCCGACATCTCGGCGACGTGGGAATTGCCGTTCGGAGACGGACGGAAATATGCCAACAACCCGGGCGTCCTCAGCGCGGTGCTGAGCGACTGGCAGGTGAACACGTATTTCACCGCGTTCACGGGCACGCCGTTCACAGTGACCGCGGCTGCCGCCTCGCTCAACGCGAACAGCCCGCAGGTTGCCGATCAGGTGAAACCCGAAGTGGAAATCCTCGGCGACGTCGGGCCGAACGCTACCTATTTCGACGTGACGGCCTTCAAGCCGGTGACCGAGCCGCGTTTCGGGACGGCGGGCTTCAACACGCTGCGCGGACCGGGATATGCGAACCTCGATCTGAGCATCTTCCGCACGTTCCCCGTGAAGCAGTCGATCAACCTCCAGTTCCGGCTGGAGATTTTCAACCTGACGAATACGGCGCACTTCGTGAATCCCTCCGCCAGCATTCAGAATGTTGTGTACAACGCCGATGGCTCGATTCGCGCGCTGAACGGATTTGGCTCCATCACCGGCACCAACAACGTCGGTCGCGAGTACGACGAGCGGTATATGAGGATCGGAGCGCGCTTGAGCTGGTAATCGGCCATCGTCCATCGTCGATCGTCCATCGTCCATCGTCGATCGTCAGCGTGAATAGGCTGGTCTTGCTTTTGAGACCCGGCGCGGGACGGACGGTTTCACCGGTGGCACAGGGCTTTGGCCTGTCGAGGAAGGAGGACCGTGTGAAGACTCTGCAGTCGGTCTTGCTTGTTCTTTTTGTTGCCGTCTCAAGTACCTACGCGCAGGAAACGCGCGGCAACATCGCGGGGCGGGTGCTCGACGAGCAGGGCGCCGCGATGCCCGGTGTCAGCGTCACGGTCACCAACGTCGATACCAACGTGTCGACGTCGCTCGTGACCAACACCACCGGCTACTACGAAGCGCCGCTGCTTCTGCCGGGCAACTATCGCGTCGCGGCAGAATTGACGGGATTCAAGACGACGGTCCGCACCGGCATCACGCTCGCGGTCCGTCAGCAGATCGCCGTTGACGTGACGCTGGCGGTCGGCACCATCTCTGAAACCGTCACCGTCAGCGGCCAGGCCCCGATCCTCGACACCAGCGTGCTCACGACGGGACAAAACCTCGACCGTCGCAGCGTCGAGAGCCTTCCCATGTTCTCGAACATGCCGGCACTGCTCACACGGTTCGTGCCGGGTGTGAACTCGTCCGCTGCCGTGCCGTACGTCGCCCAGGGCTTCGTCAACCGCACGTCGAGCGATACGTCGTCGCCAGGAAACGTCGGCGGGAACGAATGGACGATCGACGGCGCGACCAACAACGGCAGCGACCGCCGCCTCGCCTCGTCGCCCAATTCGGACATGATCGAGGAAGTCCGGATTGAGACCGGCAATTTCGACGCGTCGTTCGGCCATTCCACCGGCCTCGGCATCTCGATGATGACGCGCAGCGGCACCAACGTGCTACGCGGGTCGTTGAACTATCAGGTACTGGAACAACCAGTGGAACGCACCGAGGTATTTCGCGAAGAAGAACTACTACAACAACATCGAGCAGGCGCGTGCGCGGGGTGACGAAGCGCTGGCCGCCTCGCTGGAATCGCAGCCGCTCCAGCCGCTGGGCAAGTCGAACAACATCGCGAGTACGCTCGGCGGCCCGCTGGTGCGCGACAAACTGTTCGTATTCGTGAACTATTCGTTCAACGTCGACGATCGGCCCATCAACCCGACGCTTCACACGATTCCGACCGACGCGCATCTCCGGGGCGATTTTTCCGACCTGCTTGCGATCGATCCGGTGCGGTTTCAGATCTACGATCCGCTGAGCATTCGACCCGATCCGGCCCGTCCCGGCTTCTTCATCCGCGATGCGTTTCCCGGCAACATCATTCCGGCCAATCGGGTCATCAACCCGATGTACCAGGAGTACCTCAAGTTTCTCCCGAAGCCGAACAACAACCCGACCGACCCGCGGCAGGAGCCGACCAACAACTACCGGATCTGGACCTACACCGATCCGATCAAGAGCCACATTTACGGCGCGCGTTTCGACTACAACCACTCCAACACACATCGTTTCTTCGGCCGGTGGAGCGGAAGCTATTTCACCGAGGGCCTCGACGACTGGACGTTTCAGAGCGCGGCGATCCATTCAGAGGACATGAAGCGGACGACGAACGCGGGAACGGGAAACTGGACGTGGATCAAGAGCTCGTCGACTGTCATCGACGCTCAGTTGAGCGCAAACACGTTCCACGAAGGCGGCGAGCGAAACACACTCGCGACGCTCAAGTCGAGCCAGGTCGGCCTGCCGTCGTACCTCGACGACAAATGCGCGGCTTCCGACGAAGCACGCACCGGCAGCACGCGCGGGGGATCGTGCGCGCTACCGATCGTCAACATCGCCGGCTATCAGCAGTTCGGCAAGAATGCGGCGGAAGGATACGACACCCTGAACATCCAGGGCACGCTGAACATGACGCATGTTCGGGCCGATCACACGTTGCGATTCGGCACCGACATCCGGCGCCACTCGCGCACAGGGTTCCTGCCCGGGGCGAGCCAGGGCCGCTACAACTTCGATCCGACCTACACCCGTCACTATTCGGATAACGCGTTGTACACACCGAGTAATCTCGGCCTGAGCTGGGCCGCCTTCATGCTCGGCCTCCCGACGACGTCCGTCATCAACACGCCGGTTGATTACGGGACGTCATCACCGTATTACTCGGCGTTCCTGCAAGAGGCATGGCGTGCGACGCGCAAGCTGACCGTCAACCTCGGCCTCCGATTCGAGGTCGAGCAGGGAATGACGGAGACGAACGATCGGATGATCACGTCGTTCGATCCCGAGTTCGTTCCCGCGTTCGCCGAAGAAGCGATTGCGGCGTACGCGCGCAATCCGCTTCCCGAGCTGTCCGTCTCGGCGTTCCGCAACAACCTGCGCGGCGGTGCCGTTTACGCCGGCGTGGACGGGCAGAGTCGCCGCGGGTGGAAGACGCAGGCGATGTGGCTGCCGAGAGCGTCGGCGGCCTATCAGGTGAACGACCGCATGGTCGTCCGCGGCGGATACGGCGTGTACTACGACACGCTGAATGCCACCGCGATTCTGCCGAACCAGCTTGGATTCAGCACCGTCACAACGGTGGCGTCGAGCAACGATTTCGGTCAGACGTGGGCGTCCGGCGATCCCCGGCGAGGCATTTCTCCGCTGGTCGATCCGTTCCCGGTGCGTGCGGATGGTACCCGCTTCGTCACGCCGGTGGGCACGTCGCTGGGCGGAAACTTCGTCGCGGGTCAGGAGCTCCTGTACGGCAATCTGGACCGCGAACATGCGCGCATGCAGCGCTGGCGAATGGGCGTTCAGAGAGAGCTTGGGCGTAACATGGCGATCGAGGTCGCCTATGTGGGCTCGTACGCTGATAACGTCGATATCGCACCCGGCGTGCGTCAGGACGTCCTCGGATCCGAGTTCTGGAACCATGCCCAGACGCGGAATGCAGCGCTGGCCACTGCCAACAACACGAACGTCCCGAATCCGTTCAACATCAATAATCTCACCGCGCTTCGCGCGTCGAACCCGGCGCTGTACAACCAACTCGCGGCGCAGGCGTTCTTTACGAGCCCGACGATCCAAAAGCACCGCTTGCTGCGACCGTTCCCGCATATGGGTACGACCACGGGGACAGACGGCCTCCGTGCGCAGGGGCTGCCGCTCGGCAAAGTGCGCACACACGCCGTCGAGGTGTCCCTGCAGCGACGGTTCTCGCAGGGGCTCAGCGTGAACGCGGCATATGTCGGGATGCGCGCCGAGGAGTGGACCAATATCATCAACGAATACGACCTGGCTCCGACGCAGTGGGTGACGACACAGAATGCGCGACCGCACCGCGTGACGCTCAATGGCGTCTACGAGTTGCCGTTCGGCCCTGGCAAGCCGTTTCTCGAAAACGGCGGGCTGCTGAGCAAAATTCTCGGCGGGTGGCAGACCGGGCAGACATTCGAATGGCAGCCAGGCCCGCTGCTGCAGTTTGGCAATGTGTTCTACTACGGCGACGTCAACAACATCGCGTTGGACAGCCCGACGTTGGATGAGTGGTTCGACGTCGACGCGGGATTCGAGCGGAACTCGACCCGCGTGCCGGCAGACTTCCAGGAGCGGCTGTTCCCGCTGCGCGTCGACGGCCTTCGCGCCGATCAGACATTGCTCTTGAACAGCAGCATCTCACGATCGTTCCCGCTGACAGGGCGGGCAACGCTGCAGATCCGTCTCGATGCGGCGAACCTGCTGAACCGCCAGCAGTTTGCCAATCCGAATCTAACGACCACATCGACCGACTTCGGCCGCGTGACGGCGAATGCGAATACCGAACCGCGGTTTCTGATCTTGATGTCCAAGCTGACGTTCTGATCGATGGCCCGATCCCTCACCGTTCTGCTGATTGCGCTGACCGCCACCGCGGCAGCGCAATCGGTAGCGGTGCGCGAAACCGATCTCCACGGCCGGCGTGCTGTGACGCTCGAGAACGAGCGGATGGTTGTCAGCACGCTGCCCGGTGGAGGATTCATCGGCGAGGTCCGGCTCAAGTCGAGCGATCCTCTCAAAAGCATCAACGTGATGCGCGTTCCGCACTACCCCACGATCGATCCGCACATTTACGACATGACGCGGCATGGCGATCGCTATGGGACGGGCATGCAGCGTCGGCTGATGAGTGGCTACATGGGGCACTTCGTTGCCTTTCCTCATTTCGCCTCCGCGTCGCAAGCTGAGCTCGCGCAGGATTACGGCCAGCATGGCGAAGCGATTGCCGTCGAGTGGAAGATCGACAGCTCTGAGAACACGAACCTGGCAGCCGCGCTGAAGTATTCAGCGACGCTGCCGAAGACCCGGTACAGGATGCAGAGGACGATCACGCTGCCGGCCGACGAGACCGTCGCCGACGTGCAGGAATCGGTGGAGAATCTCGAGGCGTTCGGCCGCCCGGTGCAGTGGACGCAGCATGTGACGTTCGGTCCGCCGTTCGTGGCGCTCCAGAAGAACTTCGTCGACGCGCCGATTGCCTCGATCGCGCGCAGCGGGCAGGGCGCCAACGGGGATCAGCGTGTATTTTCCGGCAACGCCAATTCGTGGCTTCTCGACGGATCCCGGCCGTACGTCTACTTCACGATGTACAACGCCGACTATCCCGTGCTGGTCGGGTACATCTTCGAATCCGCGTCCAACCGGTGGGTCCTCGACTGGCAGGAGAACGGGCGCATGCAGGAAAAACCGTGGGACAACAAAGTGGTGGCCCGCGGGATCTGCATCGGCGATTCAATCGTCGGCGGTTTGCGAAATGCCGTTGAGCGCGGACGCCAGCTCGACACACCGGTGTTCAGCTGGCTCGACGCCCGCGAACGCCGCACTCAGTCCTATGCAGTTTTCCTGGCGGACATTCCAAACGGCTTCAAGGGTGTGGCGGAGCTCCGCATCGACGCCGATCGCATCGTGTTTGTCGAGCGCGAGACCGGCGTCGTGAGATCGGTGAAGGCCGGCGGTCTGCTACCGCGCTGATGCGCGACGGCTTCGGCTGGCAGCTCCAGCGGGAGCCGCCGCGGTCTCGGTACCGGTTGCCAGCCGGATTGCCGCGCGAACGGTGGTCGGGTCGTGCTCCGGCGCATGGTGGGTCAGGACCGTCAGCGCCGTGCGCGCCAGGTGGCGCGCGAGCTGGCTGGCGGCAAGCGTGGCATCACCGGCTTCGCCGGCTTCGACGATGCGCTTGTGTTCCTCGGCTGCAATCGAGAGCGCTCGAGGGACACCTTTGATGTAGAGCCAGCGGTACCGATCGGCGTGGTCGTACAACTCGCGGATGGTGCGCATCAGGCGATCGCCGGCGTGCGCCACCAGCGTGAAGTGAAACTCGCGGTCGACGGCCTGCCACTGGCGCAGATCGTGGCCCGCGAGCGCCTCCATACGGCGCAGGCAGTTGTGCAGCGCGTCGATGTCTTTCTGAGTGAATCGCGGCACCGTGATGCGGATCGCCAGCGACTCGTGCACGATGCGCATCGCGTACAGCTGCTCGAGGTCGTCCATCGAGAACGAGCTGACGCGCCCTCGTCGGTTCACTTCGGCTTCGACGAGGCCTTCACGCTGCAGCATGCGGACAGCCTCGCGAAGGGGTCCGCGGCTGACGCCGAGTTTAGTGGCGAGCTGCACCTGTGAGAGTGATTCGCCGGGAGGAAGCGCGCCGTTGAGGATGGACTCGCGCAGGCTGCTGTAGACCGTCCAGGTCATGTCCCGAGGTTTGCGGCTGCGCCCGGCGTTGGCTCTGGCGGGCGGCGTTTTTGTCCGGCGTTTTTCCTGGCCGCCGAGCCGATCGTTCAACACGGTTGCGAGTATATCAAAGCAATCTCGCGCACGATGGTGACCAGAACCGCGTCGAGAAGTGTTGACACTTCTCCTCCCAGGCCTTAACGTGGCTATATCTCAAACGTCTGCCGCTTTGAAGAAGGGCCCGTGGCGAATCTCAGGTTGTTTTTTGCAGTCGTATCCTTTCTGCTATGGGTAGGCGGGGTAGACGTCTGCGCGCAATCCCAGTCTCACGCCGCGGTCATCAATCAATACTGTGGGACCTGCCATAACGTCACGGCGAAAGCCGGGGGCCTTGTCCTGCAAGACATCGATCGTTCACCGGCTGCAAACCCCGCACTGTGGGAAAAGGTTGTACGGAAGATTCGATCCGGAGAAATGCCCCCGCCTGGCCGGCCCCGTCCCGATGAGCAAACCCTTCGGGAGATCACCACGTCACTTCTTTCAAGTTTGGATGCATCGGCGGAGCGAACGCCATATGCCGGCCGGCCGGTGATTCGCCGGCTGAATCGGACGGAATACAGCAACGCAGTTCGCGATCTGCTGGCGTTCGACGTGCCCTTGTCGGCGGAATTGCCAGACGACGGGATTGCAGGCGGCTTTGACAATATCGGAGATGCGTTGTCAGTGTCGCCGGTGCTGCTCGAACGCTACTTGAAGCTGGCGCGAAAGATTACCGATCTCGCAGTTGGCATCGGCACGACCTCGCCAGTGACAGATCAGTTCCCAGCCACGAAGACTCAGGTCGTGTGGCAGGCAGAGGAGATGCCCATTGGAACGCGCGGTGGGATATCTGTCCGGTACTATTTTCCCAGAGATGGCGAGTGACGTGCTCCGGGCGCTTCTCGCAGGTGGCCCGAACCTGACGCACACTGAAGGCGTCAGAATGTTTCAGATCCGCACAATCGTCAAGGCTGGCTCGCATTCGTTTGTGGCAACGTTCCCAGACGGCTTCGCCGAACGCGAGGGCCCGGCCACGAATCTCGGTGTGGGAGGCACGGCGTTCGGCGGTCCAGTCGATCCAGAAGGCTCTGCCGTTCGCCCGGCTCTCGACTTTCTCCTGGATGGCCGGCAGGTGAAGCGTTTCGAAGTCGCTGGGCCGACGCCGAACGAGAGTGCGCAATTGCCGGCAGGTCCGCCGCAGCTCGAACTGGTCGAAATCTCCGGTCCTGTACAATCCCAAAGGAGTCGGGCTGACGCCAAGCCGGCAACGGATTTTCGTGTGTCAACCGCAGCGAACCTCCCAGGAATCCGCGTGCGCATCCAAGATCATCGCCGCGCTCGTGCGCCGAGCGTTCCGCCGGGATGTGACGGCTGAAGATTTGAGGCCATATCTGTCGGCGTACCGTGCCGCGCGTCTGAAGAGCAGCTTCGACGAATCGATTGCTGGCGTGTTGCGCCGTGTCCTCGTGGCGCCAGAGTTTCTCTTTCGTCTCGAGTTCGATTCGGGCGCTGCACGGCAAGGGTCGGTCTACCCCCTGAAGCCCTTCGAGCTCGCTACACGACTCTCATTTTTTCTGTGGAGCTCGATTCCCGACGACGACTTGCTGAACGCGGCGTCGACAGGAAAGCTCGTAGACCCTGCGGTGCTGAAGCAGCAAGTCACGCGCATGCTGGCGGACGAGCGTGCGCAATCACTGGTGGATAACTTCGGCGCGCAATGGCTTGGGCTTCGCGCTCTGGCAGACACACAACCGGACGCGGACGCCTATCCGGAATTCGACGAGGCGCTTCGCGAGGCCTTTCAGGCAGAGTCGCGGTTATTCATCCAGAGTGTTATCCGCGAGAACAGAAGTGCGCTCGATCTCGTCAATGCCGAGTACACGTTTCTCAACGAACGACTCGCGAAACTGTACGGCGTGCCTGGCGTGGTTGGTCCGGGATTCCGTCGAGTCTCGTTGGCGAGTCATCCGGAGCGAGGTGGCCTCCTTGGGCAAGGTGCCGTCCTGATGATGACGTCACACACGAACAAAACGTCGCCGGTCCTGAGGGGCAACTGGATTCTGACGAATCTCCTCAATTCGCCGCCTCCGCCACCCCCTCCGGGGGTTCCCCCTCTCGAGCAGAGCGCCATCGGCGGTAAGTCACTCACCACGAGGCAACTGGTGGAACGGCACCGGGCGAGTCCAGCCTGCTCGAACTGTCATGTACGGATGGACCCTCTTGGATTCGCGCTCGAGAACTTCGATGTCATCGGTCGTTGGCGAACCTCTGACGCCGGTGGTCCTGTAGACTCTTCGAGCAAGCTTCCGAACGGCGAGACTCTGGATGGGCCATCAGGTCTCAGGGCATCGATTCTGTCGCGTGCGGATGATTTCGTCAGCGGAGCAGTAGGCCGACTCATGACGTTCGCCCTCGGACGGCAACTCGATGGTCGGGATCAGCCGGCGATTCGCAAAATTGTGAGAGAGACCGCACCGGGGCGCTATCGGTTCTCGGATCTCATCCTTGGCATCGTCAACAGCGTGCCGTTTCGAATGCGACAGGCACAGGAGCCATCATGATCGTTTCCAAGAAGTACCTCGACCGGAGAACGTTTCTGCGAGGAGCGAGCACTGTGTTGGCGCTCCCTCTGCTCGACGCGATGATTCCGGCCTTGCGGCCAGATCGCCTCACCGCTGCGTTGCCTGTCCGCCGTCTCGGTTTCGTGATGTATCCATTGGGCGTCGTTGTGGACAAATGGAAGCCCGTCGGCGAAGGCGCCGATTACCAGTTGAGTCCGGCGTTAGCGCCGCTGGCACGGTTTCAAAAGAAGTTCATCATCACGAGCGGCCTCACATCGTCGCCGGACCGTACCAAGACCGATTTTCACGACCGGGCGATGGCGTCCTACATGACAGGCTGTGAGCCCACGTCAGGCAAGGTTCACGTGGGTATTTCAGTTGATCAGGTGGCCGCTCAGGTCCTCGGTCGGGAGACGGCGTTCGCGTCCCTCGAGATGAGCACCCAGCCGATGCAGTACCACGGGTCACCCTGCTACAAGAGCGCGACGCAGAACCTCCCGATGGAGAAGAATCCGCGCGTTGTCTTCGAGCGACTCTTCGGCGATACCGGCAAGGTCGATCCCGAGGCTTCACGGTTGCGAGACGCGGAAGAGCGGAGCATCCTGGACGAGGTTGTCGCGCGCGTCGCAGCCCTGAAGAAGAGCCTGGGTGCCAGCGATCAGCGGAAACTGGACGACTACCTCACATCGATCCGCGACGTCGAACGACGCATACAGATGACGATGCAGAACAAGTCGCCGGATTTGCCGGAAGCCGTGCGGCCGGCCGGCATCCCGGATTCGTGGCCCGAGCACGTGAAGTTGATGTTCGACCTGCAGGTTCTCGCGATGCAGGCAGATCTGACGAGAGTGCAGACGTTCCTGTACAACTCGGAAGCGTCTTTGATTGCCTATCCTCATCTCGGCATTTCGATGCAGCACCACGAGATTTCGCATCACAACTTCGAAGCCGAGAAATTAGACGCCCTCGCCAAGATCAACGTGCACCAGTCCGAGCTGTTTGCCTATTTCCTCGGCAAGCTGGACTCGGTCAAGGAGGGAAACAACACCCTGCTCGATCACTCGATCGTCGTCTATGGCAGCGACCTCAGTGTGCCGACCATCCACAGCCAGCGCGACCTGCCCATCATCATCGCGGGCGGCGCCGCTGGACGCGTGGCGGGTGGCCGGTGACGTGAAGTACGAAGGTGAGCCCCCGCTGACCAATCTCTATCTGAGTTTGCTCGACAAGGTCGGAGTGCCGACCGAAAAGCTGGGGGACAGCACGGGCCGGCTGAATCGACTCGAGGTGTGACATGTCCTCAGGTGCGATGCGCGATTGGGTGAAAGCCGGCGTGCTGTGCTTGATTGCTGCCGTGGGCGTGCGGTCTGTGTACGCGCAGTCATTGATGGATGCCGCGCGGCGAGACGACACGAACGCCGTCAAGTCGCTCATCGCCGGCGGAATCGATGTCAACGCAAAAAGCGAGGACGGGACGACCGCACTCGTGTGGGCAGCGATGCGCAACAACGTGGCGATGGCTGAGCACCTCCTTGCGGCTGGAGCGAACCCAAACATGTCCAACGTGTACGGCGTCACGCCGCTGCACGTGGCGATCGAAAATGCGGCGACCGAGGTCGTCAACGTGCTCTTGCTGAAAGGGGCCGGTCCGAACACGGCGCGCGAAAATGGCGAAACCCCTCTGATGACTGCGGCCCGCATGGGACAAAGCGAGGCCGTCAAACTATTGCTCACCCATCATGCGAATCCGAACGCGCGTGAAACGAAATTCGGGCAGACGGCGCTCATGTGGGCGGCAGGCGCGCCGACAATTACGCGGATGTTGATTGACGCCAGTGCGGATGTGCGGGCGACGACCAACACCTGGGAAGTCAAAGCCACGATCCCGGGTTCGTCGTTCCGAACCGTGGGCGTGACGGGCGTCCCCTGGGTGTTCCAGGGAGACTACGTCAGCAAGAAGGGTGGGCAGAATGCGCTGATGTTTGCCATTCAGAAACGCGATCTCGAGTCGGCCCGCTTGTTGTTGGATGCCGGCATGGACGTCAACGGCGCCTCGGCCGACGGGACGACGCCCCTGCTGCTGGCGGTTTACAAGTGGGAAAGCGTCGACGGCCGTGCTGTGGCATTCGCGCCCGATCTGGCCATGGCGACCTTGCTGCTCGATCGGGGTGCCACCATCCGGGTTGCAGACACCCAGGGGTACACACCGTTACACGGCGCCGTCCTGGCCGCGAGCAACCTCGTGGTCGGGATGAATCGCGGCGCCCGCGGAGGACGTCAAGGTGGCGCCGGTGCTGGACGGACTGCCGCTGCACGAGGAGCCGGAGTCGGCGGCCGCGGCGCACCTGGTGCCCAAGGGGCGTCCCGAGGCGAATGGCTGCAGATGGTCATTCGTCTTCTCGACGCGGGTGGCGATCTGAACGCCGCCGTTATCTATCCAACGATAGGGCCGACCGGGGCGCGCCTGAACCCGCCGCCGGGTGGTTCGACGCCGCTACACATCGCTACAGCAGCGTCCGACGTAGAACTCGTGCAGTTGTTGACCAGTCGCGGTGCCAATCCGAATCTCGTCAGGAAAGACGGGCTTTCGTCCCTCGCGGTGGCTGTCCAGGCTGACAACGTGGACGTCGTGAAGGCGCTTGTCGCCGCCGGCGCCGATCTGCGTCAGCGATACAACCCGACAATGCTGGTAGCCGACCCGATTGAGGCGTTAGCGCTGACTCGTCACAACCAGACGATCATGCACATCGCCGCGCTCGCCGGCTCGCCCAAATCGGTCGAATACCTGTTTGGTCTTGGCGTGTCGTTGACGGACAAGAACGCGGAGGATGAGACGCCGCTGGAGATGGCCGAGAACCAGGAAGTCTTTCAGTACGTACTGGCGTACGAGGGCACCGGCGCCGGCGGTGGTATCTGGCGTCCGAGAGATTTCGCCACGTCGGACACCATCAAGCGGCTCCTCAATCTGCCAACGTTGGCCTCGGTACTCTGACGGGATCGCCCGGTGACACGCGCGCGTCTTTTCTGGATCGCGCTCACCGTCATTGGAGGCGGCGCCTTCGCGCTCTACGCCCAGACACCGGCGCCAGAGCGGCCGTTCCGCAAGCCTCTGAAGGTGCAGGACACGGTCAAGACCCATGCGGGCGTCATTCAGGGGCCGCCGCCGAACAGCTTCGGCATCCGCAGTTTCAAGGGCGTCGCGTACGCGATGCCACCGGTCGGATCACGGCGCTGGCGTGCCCCGGTACCGCTCGAGCCATGGGAAGGCGTGAAGCCTGCGACCGAGTTTTCGTCCGATTGCGTGCAGGCTCCGCCCGCAGACGGTCATTCCGTCAACGAAGATTGTTTGTATCTCAACATCTGGACGGGCGCGCAGACTATCGCGGAACGCCGACCGGTGCTCGTCTGGATTCACGGCGGCGGATTCAGCAGCGGGTCCGGCAGAGACCGGCGAATCCAGGGGGAAAATCTCGCCAAACGTGGCATCGTCGTCGTGACGCTCAACTATCGCGTCGGCACCCTCGGGTTTCTGGCCCATCCCGAACTGACACAGGAATCGAGTACGCGCTCGTCGGGAAACTACGGCTTACTGGATCAATTCGCGGCATTGGCATGGGTGCAGCGGAATATTCTGATGTTCGGCGGCGATCCACAGAATGTGACGCTGGGTGGGAACTCGGCCGGCGCACTCTGCGTGAATCTGCTGGTCGCTTCGCCCCTGGCGAAAAATCATTTCAGGCGGGTCATTGCGGAAAGCGGCGCGGCCGTCAGCAGCTTTTCGGGTTCGTATCCGCAGCCGCTGAAGGTCACCGAGCAGACCGGCATCGATTTCATGAAGGCCGCTGGTGCCGGGTCGCTGGAGGCGTTGCGTCGCATGCCCGTAGCGGATCTGGTGAAGACCCGCGGCCCGAATCGGATGTCGATCGACGGCCACATCATTCCGCGAGATCCGTATGAGATGTTTTCCTCTGGCCAGCAGAACGATGTGCCCATTCTCACCGGTTGGAACCGCGATGACGTCGCCGGCGGAGGAACGACCGCGGGTGCGGCCGCATTCAGAGAATACTTGAGGCCCCGATTCGGTGTTCACGCCGATGCGATCCTTAAAGTGTTCCCGGCCGACACCGACGAGCAGGCACAGAAATCCGCGGCTGCGCTCTCGCGCGACGTCTTATTCGCCTGGCAGGGGTACACGTGGGTGCGTCTGCAGGAGCGCACGGGGAAGGCTGCCGCCTACACCTACTATTTCAATCGCGTTCCTCCGGATACACCGGAGGAGATGGCACGAGGCGTGTTCCACGGTTCCGAAAGCCCGTACGCACTGGACAATCTCGACAAGTTCAAGCGCCCATACACCGATATCGATCGAAAGCTGTCGGCCGTGATGAGCTCCTACTGGATCAACTATATGAGAAGCGGCAATCCCAACGGGCCTGGTCTGCCTGAGTGGCCACCGTTCTCCACGAAGGTCGATCAGGTGATGGAGTTCAGCGAGACGATCCGGCCGCGCGCGACGCCGTTCAAGGATGAGTTCACTGCGCTGGATGACGTCTTCGAGCAGGTGAGGAAGATCAACCCGTAGCAGCCTACAGAGGCTCCAAACAATTGCTGAACTCAAGAAACTACTCTGGCGACATCGGCCGCACAAAGTGTTGACACTTGTAGCGGCTCGGGCTATGCTCCGCGCTTCAGCGCACATGGTGAGGACAAGACCCGTGAACATCATGGGTCCGCATCGAGGAGGACGCATGCCAAGGACACTCCGGTCGACGATTTTCGTGTGCCTCGCGCTGGTGGCGTTGTGTCCACCGGCTCTCGCACAGGTCCTTTATGGCTCGCTCGTCGGAACGGTCACCGACGAAGCCGGCCTTGCTGTCCCCGGTGCGACTGTGACGATTACACAGGCCGAGACGAACCAGTCTCGTGAAGGGACGACCACTAGCACCGGCACGTATACCTTTCCAAACATCGCCGCCGGTACCTATCAGGTGGAGGTTGCCCTCACAGGGTTTCAGCCGTTTCGCGTCAGGGACATCGTCGTGCGACAGAACACGGCGGTTCGAGTGGATGCGAGGCTCGCCGTCGGCACGCTTCAGGAATCCGTAGAAGTCTCGGCCGCCGCCGCGATTCTGCAGACCGAGACTGCGGCTGTGCAGTCGCAGACGACGAGCTTGCAGATTGAGACGCTGCCCACGAGTGGACGCAGCTTCCATAGCTTGATCGTGCTGACGCCTGGCGTCGGCCAGCCGGATTACTTCCAGATGGGAGGCACAAACAATCCCAGTCGCTCCATGACGGTGTCCGTCAATGGACAACCGATTTCGAATACCGTTGTCCGAATTGACGGCGTCAGTGCGACGAATCAGTGGATCGAGGGCTTGCAATCGTACAGCCCGAGCATGGAAGCGATTGAGACTGTCAACGTCGTCACCAACAGCTTCGACGCGGACCTGGGAATGGCCGGGGGCGCCTCCGTCAACGTGCAGGTCAAAAGCGGTACGAATCAGCTGAAAGGCTCGGCTTTTGAGTACTGGACAGACGCGCGGCTCAGATCCAGGAGCTACTTCGCGCCTCCGAATAGCAGTAAAGGTATCGATCGCAAGCACGTTGCCGGGGGCACGCTTGGCGGGCCGATCCTGCAGAACAAGCTCTTCTACTTTGTCAGCATAGAAAGCACGCTGCAAACGACCAAGGGCTCGCAACTCGGGATTAGTGGCAGTCAAGGTGCTGGGGGCAGCGGGCTTCAATCGATTCCGACTGCCGCACTGCGAGCGGGAGATTTTTCGGCAACAGGGACGGTGCTCTACGATCCGCGCACGGGTACCGCAACCGGTACAGGTCGCGTCCCGTTTGCGTTTGCCAATTGCCCGGGTGTGACTTCAACGGCCGACCCGCGGTTCGCCGGCTGCAATTACATACCAGCCAATCGCATCGATCCGATCGCGCGACGGCTTCTCGACCAGCTGCCGTTGCCTGATCTGCCCGGTTATACGAGCAATATCTACACGACGGATACCAACGAGACGACGTATCACAAGATCGACTCGAAACTCACCTGGACGCCGGCCAACAGGCTGAATGTGAATGCTCGATTCAGTTATCTGCCGAGCAGCGAATTCATTGCCGGCATGTTCCCGAACGCGAACGGCACAGGTGACATCAATCCCCTCAACGTGGGGCGTCAATGGCATGGGAATATCGCCAGCAGTTCACTCGCCGCGACATCCATCGTCTCGCCGACGTTTGTGGTGGATGGTCTCTTTGGATTTACGCGGCAGCACACAAGCGTCGTGCCTTACGGGCCACCCGATGTCTGCTGGGGTGAAGAGTCGTTTGGCATACCGCACTCGTGTCAGCCGCCGTTCTCGCTCGAGCGGGGAACCCCATCATTCAGTCCGACAGGCTGGACATCGCTCGGCGGCGGTACTTCGATCCGGGATTATCTCGACCCGCAATTCCAAATGGTCGGGAACGCAGGATGGACGAAGGGGGCGCACAACGTGAAGTTCGGCGTCGACGCTCATCGCATGCACATGAATCACAATGAGACCCAGAATCCAACGTTCAATTTCAACGGAGGCTTGACCGCACTGAGCGGTGGCGCATCGCCCAACAACTTCAACTCAATGGCGGATTTTCTGTTGGGGTTGCCCTCCGCTCGATCGGCCACGGCGATGAGTCCCCTCGTGGACACCAGTGGAGGCAGTCAGGAGCGGCCCGCGACGCTTCGCAGCTGGGAGGTGGGTTTCTATATCCGCGACCAGTTCCAGTTGACGCAGAAGATGACCGCATCAGTCGGCCTTCGCTGGGAGTACTACCCGATGTCGAGTCGTGCCGACCGTGGTCTGGAGACGTTCGATTTCACGACCAATAGATTGCAGATTTGTGGAGTTGCCGGCGCACAGGAGCAAGTGTGCAATATCAAAGTCCAGAAGGATCTGTTTACGCCAAGGCTTGGGTTGGCCTATAGGATTACCCCCGCGACCGTCTTGCGCGTCGGCTTTTCACGCAACCCGCAGAACGACAACGCCGGGCGCCCCATCATGCAGGCCTTCCCGGCTGTCATTACGATCAACGACACTGCGGCAAATACGTTCTCATCGGCCGGGACCCTGAGTGACGGCGTCCCGGTGGTCCCACAGGTCGACCTCAGGACCGGCAGCGTCGCGCTCCCGGCGGGCGCTGGCGTCACGACATATCGAGAGGAGTACATTCGTGGAACGATCACGTCGTACAACGTCACACTGCAGAGATTGCTCCCGCATTCCATGAGCGTGCAGGTTGGCTACGTCGCCAATCGTCAGAATGACATCACCAGGAACGAGAACCTCAACTACGGCCAGATTGGCGGTGGCGCGGCCAGCCAACCGTATCGGGCCATCATGGGCACGACATCGGCGGTCAACGTGCGCTCGCCGCTGGGTCGCGTCAAGTACGACTCGCTGCAGCTGAGCGCGAACCGTCGGATGACCAACGGGCTCCAGGTCGACGCCAGCTATGTCTATGCGAAAGGGACGGACTGGTGGGCCGGCGGGATTGCGATACCCGAGTACTGGTATTTGAACAAGGGTGTGCAGGGTGGCAACACGCCCCACAAGTTTGTGCTTTCAACGATCTACGAACTGCCGTTTGGCCCCGGCAAGCCATTCGTGAATGGCGACGGTGCGTTCACGAAGGTGGTGCAGGGGTGGCAGTTGAACACGTTCCTCAACGCCGTCTCGGGCACGCCTTTCAGCATCAGTGCGAACGCGGCCTCGCTGAACGCACCGGGCAGCGGACAGCGTGCCGATCAGGTCAAGGATAACGTTGAGATTCTGGGCGGTACCGGGCCAGGTAGAGCGTATTTCGACGTCACCGCCTTCAGCCCGGTGACGGATGCCAGGTTCGGGACGGCAGGTTTCAACACGCTGCGCGGTCCAAGCGTCGTCAATCTGGACGCAAGCATCTTTCGCACGTTTTCGTTCGCGAGGACGTTCAACATGCAGGTCCGCTTCGAGGTCTTCAACGTGACCAACACGCCGCATTTCGGAAACCCAAGCGGCACGAATGTCTCGAATCTGCAGCTGAATCCCGACGGGTCCGTGAGGAGTCTCAACGGCTTTGGTGTGATCGACTCCGTGACGGCGATCGGTCGTGAGTACCGACCAGCGCTATTTCCGCGTCGGCCTGCGATTGTCGTTCTAACGACGTTTGCGCGGCAGTCGAGGGGTAAAAGTGTTGACACTTGAGAGTTGGCAGAGGCTGAACAGCACTCGAAGAACGCCTGACTTGCCAGTTACAAAGTGTTGACACTATCAGGAAACACGCGTACGCTCGCTTGCCCGAATGTGGCACGTTCCGGTTCACAAATGGAGGGAAGGATTCTGCATGGCCGTTAAGGTCGCGATCATCGGCAGCGGCAATATCGGGACCGACTTGATGATCAAGATCGTTCGCACCTCGCGCGCGCTCGAACTGGCGGCGTTCGTCGGCATCGATCCGCGCTCGGACGGACTGGCGCTGGCACAGAGGCTTGGCGTGCCCGTCACCGCGGAGGGGATTGACGGCCTGCTGAACATGCCGGCCTTCGGTGAGATTGCCGTCGTATTCGATGCGACATCTGCAGGCGCCCACGCGCGACACGACGCGGTCCTCCGCAGCCATTCCAAGCAGATCGTCGACCTGACCCCGGCCGCCATCGGCCCGTACCTGGTGCCAACCGTGAATTTTCACGAGCTCTCCGACCAGCCCAACGTGAACCTGGTGACGTGTGGGGGGCAGGCGACGATTCCTATCGTCGCGGCCATCAGCCGGATGGCATCGACACCGTACGCAGAGATTGTGGCCAGCATCGCGAGCAAGTCTGCCGGTCCCGGAACGCGCGCGAATATCGACGAGTTCACACGGACGACCGCGCGGGGTCTCGAGCGTGTCGGGGGCGCCCGGCGGGGCAAGGCCATCATCGTGCTGAACCCGGCCGACCCGCCGCTCATCATGCGCAACACCGTTTTCTGCCTCGTCCAGGATGCCGACCCCGCCGCCATTGAGCGCTCGGTGCAGCAGATGGTCGCCGACGTGCGTGCCTACGTGCCTGGCTATCAGTTGAAGCAGCCGGTCCAGTTCGAAGACGTGTCGGCGGCGCGACCAGTGCGGATCGTGGACGACAGCGGCGTCAACGTGTTCACGGCCGGTCACAAGGTGTCCGTCTTTCTCGAAATCGAGGGCGCCGGTCACTATTTGCCGAAGTACGCTGGAAACCTCGACATCATGACGTCGGCGGCTCTTCGGACGGGCGAACGTCTCGCGGCGGCACATGCCGCTCGCCCGGTGATGGCATGAACCCGCCTACGCCTGTTGGCTTCGGCGCGGCAAGCACCCGCCTCTACGTCCAGGACGTCACACTTCGCGACGGCATGCACGCGATTCGGCACCAGTACTCGGTGACGGACGTCAAGCGCATTGCGTCGGCGCTCGATCGTGCAGGCGTCGATGCGATTGAAATCAGCCACGGCGACGGTCTCGCCGGATCGAGTTTCAACTACGGCTTCAGCGCGCACAGCGACCGCGAGTGGATCGAGGCGGCCGTCGCGAGCGTCACGCGCGCGGCGATCACCGTCCTGCTGCTGCCGGGCATCGGCACGATCGAAGACCTGGATGCGGCTCACGCCGCCGGCGCGCGGTCGGTGCGCATCGCCACGCATTCGACCGAAGCCGATATCGCGAAGCAGCACATCGAGCACGCCCGAAAGCTGGGTATGGATGTCGTGGGCTTTCTCATGATGGCGCACATGACGCCGCCGGCGGAGCTGGCGCGGCAGGCGAAGCTGATGGAGTCCTACGGCGCGCATTGCGTGTACATCGTCGATTCTGCCGGCGCGCTGCTGATGCCTGACGTCGCCGATCGGATGAACGCGTTGAACGACGCGCTCGACGCGAAGACCGAGAAAGGGATGCACGCGCACCACAACCTGTCGCTCGGCGTGGCCAACACGCTGGTGGCGATCGAGCATGGAGCCACTCGAATTGACGGGTCGCTTGCGGGGATGGGCGCCGGCGCCGGCAACGCACCGCTCGAAGTGCTGATCGCGGTGCTGAATCGATCGAACCTGGCGCATGGCTGCGACCTGTTTGCGCTGATGGACGCCGCCGAGGATCTGATCCGTCCGATGCAGGATCGGCCCGTGCGCGTCGATCGCGAGACGCTCTCGCTCGGCTATGCCGGCGTGTACTCGAGCTTCCTGCGCCATGCCGAAACCGCCGCCGCCCGCCACCACCTCGACACGCGCGACATCCTCGTCGAGCTCGGCCGCCGTCGCATGGTCGGCGGACAGGAAGACATGATCGTCGACGTTGCGCTCGATCTTGCCCGGGCCCGGAACCAGTAAACCTCAGACGTATGCGGACCACCGCGATTTTCGATCTCCCGTAACACGCACCGCACCGAATCGTCTGCAAAAGGAGACCGCGACGCCACTCATGGGGCAGCAGAAACGAACGATCCGTCGAAGGCCGCGATGATGGGACAGTCGTGCGGCCCGTGCGTCTGCGGGAGTACCTGTGTTATGAATTTTCAAAGACTGCTCGGTTCAGCGGCGTAAGTACTGCGCACGCGCTGACCGTGCGAAAACAGACAGAATGACGTCAACCAAACGGACGATCTCGCGGACGATTGCGTCCGACGTCTTCGAACAGCTTCGAGGCGACATTCTCGAGGGCCGGCTGGCACCCGGCACGCGACTCCTCTTCAAGGACCTGCGCGCGCGCTATAAGTCGGGTCTCAGCCCGTTGCGTGAAGCGTTGATGCGACTGGCCGCCGACGACCTCGTCACGCTCGAAGATCACAAGGGCTTTCGCGTGGCGCCGGTTTCGCAGGAAGAGCTCGTGGATCTGGCGATGACCTGGTTCGAGCTCGAGGCGCTGGGCATCCGACAGTCGATCGAAAAAGGCGACGATCGGTGGGCGGCCAACATCAAGGCCAGGTTCAAGGAACTGTCGAAGCACCGGATGCGGACGCCACACGGCACAATCGACGCCGACTGGGAGCCGCACAACCTCGCGTTTCACGAGTCCCTGTACGCCGCATGCGGATCGCCGTCGCTCATGCGCTTCTGCCGCGTGTTATCCGAGCGCTTCTCGCGCTACCGGCGGCTTTGGGCGAGGCGCCCGCACGCGAGGAACATCGCGAAGGAGCACGAGGATCTTTGCCGTGCCGTGCTCAGTCGAGACACGGCGGCGGCGGTCGCGGCGCTCAGAAAGCACCGGACGACGACGATTCAGGATTTGCTGGCGGATTGGAACGAATCATAGACAGGGAAGAGTCGGTGGAGTCGGAAGAGTCGAAGGAGTCCGGGAGTCGGCAGAGTCGGAGGAGTCGGCAGAGTCAGGGAGTCGGTAGAGTCGGCAGAGTTATGGGAGTTCGAAGAGTCGGGGAGTCGAACGGGGACGGGGAGAATAGGATGGCCAGAAGAGTTGATTTTGAAAGTAGAATTTCTTCTAGTCGCCTGTCTCCCGAACGCGTGCGGAGGAGGCTGGATTTTCGAAAATCCATAGCGATATTCGAAAATACGGGATAAGATTGAGGTACGTTCACAGCCTGCCGCGCCGAAGCGGCTCCGCCGCGAAGGCGGGAGGTACTATGAAAATCAACCCCGATAAGTGTGTCGCCTGTGGAAACTGCACGTATGTCTGCCCGATGGGGGCCATCTACATCGACCCCGCCATCAAGCGCGCCACCATCAACGGACACGAATGTGTCGAGTGCTATGCGTGCTTCACCGGGCTGAGCCAGGAGCATCTCAACCCCACGCTGGTGCGGACCACACGGAAAATCTTCCAGATGCTCCGCCTCCGCTTCGATCCCGAACCCGACGTCTGCCCGACGGCGGCGTTCGAACCCGATGAGCTGACCTGGCCCCGTGTCGTGCGCCGCGCATTCTCGGATCCGCGCGTGCCGCACGAGTCGACGGGCGTCGAAGGACGCGGGACCGAAGAGGTGAAGACCAACGATATCAGTGGACGCGTCAAGACCGGCGAGGCCGGGTTCACCATCGAGTTCGGCCGCCCGGGCGTCGGCGTCTGGTTGCGCGAGATTCAGTTGATGTGCTGGGCGCTGGCCGATGCCGGCGTCACGTTCGAGAAGAAGAATCCCATCACGTCGCTGATGAGCAACGTGGCTACCGGCACGCTGCGCGAAGACATCCTGAACGAAAAGCTGATGTCGGCCATCGTGGAGATCAAGGTACCCCTCGACCGCATCGAGGAAGTCGTGCGCCTCGTCTGGGACGTCGAGAAGCGCATCGACACGGTCGTCGCGCTCGGCGTCGGTACGCGGTGCGACGAAAAGGGCCAGGACACCGTCGTTGCGCCCGTGCTCGAAAAGCTCGGCTATTCGCTGCAGCGCGCGAAAACCAACATCGGTCTCGGCCGTGTCACGAATCAGGCGGCCGTGCAGGCTGCATTGGAGATGGCTAAACCATGACGAACACCCTGCATCGGTTCGGTGATGCGCAAAGCTTTCGCGACGACTTCATCGTCTTTGCGATCGCGAGCCGCGGAAAGAACGACGAAGGCTCTGTCCCCAAACTGCGACGCTTCCTGGAGATTGCGCTGCAGTTCAAGCCGGTGAATCTCGGCGACGCGCGGCACGGCGGTGCTTACAGGCCATCGAAGACGATGTCGCCGATCGCGCACTGGACCCGGGACAATGCGCCGGATTTTCAGAAGGTCATCGAGGGGCTCGATACGACGACCACAGCGGCCGCGGTGTTCGACAATCTCGAGGCGGCAGAGCAGTGCACCAAGGCGGTGCGAGAGGCCGACCTGGGTCTCAGCATCAACATCTCGACTTCGGTCGATGGCGCACTGGCGTGCTGCAATGCTGCGGGCATTCCCCGCCACAGCGCGGGGTATTCGCTCGGCTTCGAAGGGAAAACCGAGCATCTGCCGAACAGCGACGTGCTGGCGCTGTCGACGATGTGCGGACACGGCATGGTCAGCATGTCGCTGGCGAAGAAAATGATCGATTGGGTGAAAGAAGGGCGCCGAACGCCCGATCAGGCAGCGGTGGTGTTAACCCGGTTCTGTTCGTGCGGCGTGTTCAACCCGTCGCGCGCACGCCGCCTTCTGGAGGAAGCACGGGAGCGGACCAAGTGAGGCGCCTGGCGGCGTGGGGCCTTCTTGCCGTGTGCGCGTTCGGCGTGTCTGGGTGCGGCGGATCGCCGCCGGCGACCGCGGAAGCGCCGGCGTCCGCGCCCGCCGCGGCCGACGTACTTGTCCTGAATAATTTCACGTTGATCGATGGCCGCGGCGGTCCGGCGGTTGCGGATTCCGCGCTGATCGCGACCGACGGCCGCATCACCTGGATTGGCCCGAAAGCCGAGCTCAAGGCGCCCGCGGGGGTGCCCGTGCAGGATCTCGCCGGCAAATTCGTGATGCCCGGCCTCATCGATCTGCACACGCATGTCTCCAATTCGGACGTCGAGATGCAGGATCCGGTCAGGTTCTTCACGCGCGAAGGGGTCACCCGCGATCTGCAGCTCTACGCGAGTTACGGCGTCACGTCTGTCGCCTCGCTCGGCACCGACCAGAAGCCGCTCGTCTACGAAATGCGCGCGGAGCAGCGCAAAGGACGCCCGACGGTCGCGCGCATCTTCACAGCGGGCCGCGGCTTCACCGTGAAGGATGGATTCCCCACGAATAAGGGGAACGTCCCCGGCATCCCCTACGAACCATCGACGCCGTCAGAAGCCGCCGCGCAGATGGAAGAGCTTGCGGCGGAGCATCCCGATGTCGTCAAGATCTGGGTGGACGATCGATTCGGCGACTTCAAGAAGACGCCGATCGAGATTTCGCGGCCGATCATCGAGGGTGCACACAAGCACGGCATCAAGGTGATCGCGCACGTCTTTTATCTGAGCGACGCCAAGCAGCTGGCGGCCGCTGGGCTTGATGCCTTCGGCCACAGCGTACGCGACGGAGCAGTGGATGCTGAGCTGATTAAGTTGATGAAGGACCGCGGCACTTGGATGATTCCTACGCTTTACCGCGAATGGGCGACCTTCATGTTTGAAAAGCCCGACCAGCTCCTGAGCGATCCGTTTTTCGCGCGCGGCCTCGACGCCCGCCAGCAGACGGTCCTGAAGTCGCCTGAGTACCACAAAGCGCTGACCGGCGACAAATATTTCCCGAGATACCCGACTGTCCTGAAGAACGCGAAGGAAAATCTGAAGCGCCTCGCCGATGCGGGTGTGCGCATCGGGTACGGCACCGATAGTGGCGTGCTGACCCGGTTCGAGGGATTTGGCGAGCACATGGAGCTCGAGCTGATGGTCGAGGCCGGGATGACGCCGGCGCAAGTTATCAGCGCGGCGACCAAGAGCTCGGCAGAGTTCTTGGGGCAGGAGAAGGAGCTGGGCACTCTCGAACGGGGCAAATGGGCGGACCTCATCGTGCTGGGCGCCGATCCGCTTGCCAGCATCCGAAACAGCCGGCAGATCGATTCGGTGTACATCGCCGGGAGCAAAGTGCACTAGGTTCCTGGGGTTCCGAGGGGTTCCGGTTCCTCAAGTTCGGGTTCCGCGGGTTCGGGGTTCTGGTTCCAGAGTTCTAACGACAAGGGGAAATCATGAAACGTTCAGTACTTCTTGCAGTCCTGCTTCTGGTGACAACAGGGGCATGGGCACAAACGGGGAAGACCGAGCAGCAGGTGCTGCAGGCCGAGAAGGATCGGTTTGCGGCGATGATCAAGGGCGATCGCCCAGCGCTCGAAGAAGCTGCTCGCCGACGATCTCACTTACACGCACAGCAGTGCGCTGTTCGAGTCGAAAGAGCAGTTCATCAAGAGCGTGACGAGCGGCACCATCGATTACGTGTCGATCGTGCCTAGCGAACCTGACTGGAAAGTGCGCGTCAATGGCAACACGGCCATCGTCAACGGCGTGGCAGCGGTGAATGTCATCGACACCGGCAAAGATCTAAAGATCAAGATCCGGTATACGACGATTCACACGAACCGCGGCGGCACCTGGCAACTGCAGGCCTGGCAGGCCACGAGGTTCCCACAGTAAATCTAGAATCTGGAATCTAAAATCTTCTTCGACGATCTCGCCGTAGATTTTAGTTTTTAGATCTAGTTTTTAGATTCCAGTGTCGCCATGAACCTCGCGGCCCTATCGCTCGTCGCGCTGGCGATTGCGGTCACGCTGAGCTGCACCACGAAGATCAACGTCGGGATCGATGGCGGTGGTCGCCGCGATCGGCTGTTATATCGTGTCGGCCTGTTGTGGAGATAAAACCCGGCGTCATCGGCACGATTGTCACGGTTTCTCTTCTCGCCTCACTGACGGCACAGTCAAGGGGGTCTGACCCCCTTACTAGCACGGGGGGCAGACCCCAATATCTGTCCTACGCGCAGGCAAGCCCGATTTTCGAAGCGCTCGATGCGCGTCTCCCGTCTGCGACGGAATGGCCTGAATGGATCGCGGCTGCCGATCGGACGACGCGCGCTCGCGTCGTCCAGGGCGTCGAGACCTCGATCGTCAACCTGCTTTTATTCGGCACCTCGTTTACGAGCCACCCTCGCGTCACCATGCGCCAGCTGAACGCCGACGACATCAGTCGCGCCGTGAGCGCCCGGCTCACCGAGTTCGAGCGCGCGCTCGCGCAGCCGGATGCGAACGAGCGATTGTTGTACGCGCGACAGGCGTTGCAGGGCACCGGCACGATCCGAGCGCAATTGGTCTCGATGATCGACCGGGCCGTGAAGGAAACGGCGACTTACGCACACTTGATCGAGCAGGCGCAGGCCCTCGGCGATTCCGCGCTCGAGTTTGCCGAGCGATCGCGGATGTACCGCGACCGAGGGCTTGCGCCGGACACCTCTCTGCGTATCAATTTTTCCGTGGAGGAGGCCCTCAGACGTATTTACCCGCCCGGCGGTGCTCGAAGGCATGTGCGGCGGGTCGCGATTGCGGGCCCGGGCCTCGATGTCGCCGACAAACAGCAAGGGTTTGATTTTTATCCGATTCAGACGATCCAGCCGTTCGCCCTGATTGACTCGTTGATCAGGCTCGATCTCGCAGACCTCGATACTCTGCAGCTGACGACATTCGATCTGAGTGCGCCGGTCAACGAGCACATCGCCCGCGCGGTGCAACGGGCGCGAGCCGGCTCGCCCTACCTGATTCACCTGCCCCTCGACGGAGAGGTGACATGGTCGCCGGACCTGCTCGACTACTTCAAAAGGTTCGGCACCAGCATCGGCACCGCTGTCCCGGTCACGATTCCACCAGGTGTCGGGCAATTGAAACTGCGAGCCTTGAGCGTCCGGCCATCGGTCGTCGAAAGGGTTGCATCTCGCGATGTGAACGTGACCGCACAGCAGTTGAATCTTGCAGAGGCGGAGCGCTTCGACCTGATTGTGGGCACGAACATATTCCTGTACTACGACCGCCTGCAGCAGGGGCTGGCAATGGCGGCGATGGCGAGCATGCTTCGTCCAGGTGGGGTTCTGCTGTCGAACAACGCGCTGGTGGAAGTCCCCTCCGTCGGGCTGCGGTCGATTGGCTATTCGAAGAGTCTGTATTCGAACAGGGAAGAAGACGGCGACGTCATCATCTGGTATCAGAAGACATCGCAGTAGTGTTCTGCGACGGCAGCAGGAGACGTTCGGGATGTGCGTAGACGTTGAATCGATCGTCGCGCACGAAACCGAGCAGCGTGATGCCCGACCGGTGCGCCAGATCGACGGCGAAGCTCGAAGGCGCCGAGACCGCTGCCACGAGTGGAATTCCGGCGATGAACGCCTTCTGCACGATCTCGAATGACGACCGCCCGCTGACGAAGAGTGCAGAACGTGAGAGCGGCAGCTGGCCGGCGATCAGCATCCGTCCGAGAATCTTGTCCACGGCGTTATGGCGTCCAACATCCTCAGCACTGAGTTGAAGGCGGCCCTGCAAATCGAAGAGGCCCGCAGCGTGCAGTCCGCCGGTCTGGTCGAAGGCATGTTGTGCGTGTCGAAGCGCCTCCGGAAATCCTCGAACGACGCCCAGGTCGAGATGCCATTCAACGGGGACAGGCGGACGGTCGATTTCGAGCGACTCGAGCGTCCGGCGACCGCACAACCCGCACGAGGCGTTTTGCGCGACGTTGCGGCGGCCGTCCAGCAGATCTGGGAGAATCTCCGCTCGGCTTCTGCTGAGCACCACATTCAGCACATTGATGACCTCTGGCGGCGTGTGGGTGCCCTCTGATAGATCAATACGCTGGATGTCGGCGGCCGATCGCACGACCCCTTCCGACAGCAGAAACCCGGCGGCGAGATCGGTATCGGCTCCCGGTGTGCGCATGATGACCGCGAAGGGATGGCCGTTGAGACGCACCTCGAGAGGGGTTTCGACGGCCACGCGATCGCGCGCGACGTCGGCCCGCCCGTCGGCGATGCGCATCAGTTCGACACCGCGCGAGCTTTCTATCATGCGGATCAGGCATTAGGGTACCACTGTTGAGCTTCAACCTTTTCGGCTTCGGGCGGCAGAAACCGCATCACTACCGCGAGATGGCCAGGATTGCCTGGGAGAACCGCGACGAGTTGCCCTTTGCGTGGCGCATTCTGAAGGCCGGCGTGTGCGACGGCTGTGCGCTTGGCACCACGGGGCTATCCGACTGGACGTTGCCCGGCACGCATCTCTGCATGGTGCGTCTCGAGCTGATGCGGCTGAACACGGCACCGCCCCTCGATCCGGACGTGCTCGCCAATGCGTCCGCCCTGTCGCATCTGTCATCACGCGACCTGCGGGCGCTCGGCAGGTTGCCGCATCCCATGCGGCGACCGAGTGGCGCCGCGGGGTTCCGCCGCATCTCGTGGGACGAGGCGCTGGATCGCATTGGCGGCGAGCTTCGAGGGATCGATCCACAACGGTTCGCGATGTACCTGACCTCGCGTGGGCTGACCAACGAGGTTTATTACGCCGCCCAGAAGTTTGCGCGGTTCATAGGAACCAATCACGTCGACAACTCCGCGCGGCTGTGTCACGCCGCCTCGACCGTGGCCATGAAAGAGATGCTGGGTTATGGGGCGTCCACGTGTAGCTACACGGACTGGCTGCGTGCCGATCTGATCGTATTCTTCGGATCGAACGTCCCGAACAACCAGCCGGTGACGACGAAGTAACCTGTACCACGCGAAACAGAACGGCACCCGCATCGCCGTGGTGAATCCGCATCGCGAGCCGGGTCTGGACCGGTACTGGATTCCATCGATTCCAGGAAGCGCGCTGTCGGGCACAGCCCTCGCCGATGACTGGTTTGACGTGCACACCGGAGGCGATCTCGCATTTCTCACGGGCGTGTTTCGCGCGCTCATCGAGCTCGAGGGCGTCGACAGGCACTTCATCAGCACACGAACAGTCGGGTTCGATGACGCACGCGCGACAGCCATTTCTATGCCCTGGGACGAGCTTGAGCGCGCCAGCGGCGCATCCCGCACGCGCATCGAGGAGTTTGCGCGGTTGCTGATGTCGCGCCCGAACACGATATTCGTCTGGTCGATGGGGCTGACACAGCATGCACACGGTGTCGACACCATCCGCGCGCTGATCAATGTGGCGTTGGCGCGCGGTCTGCCTGTTGGCGAAAAACGCGGCCTTGTGCCGATTCGCGGCCACTCGGGCGTTCAGGGAGGTGCCGAGGTTGGCTGCGCGCCGAACATCGATTCGCACACGATTGCGCTGTGGGAGCAGCTGTGGCGGTTCCCCATTCCTCGGGCGCGCGGATGGACGACGACCGAGATGGTCGAGCATGCATCGAGGGGCGACGTCGATGTGTTCTGGATGGTCGGAGGCAACTTTCTGGAAACGTTACCCGATCGTGACAAGTCGAACGCGGCGCTGCAAAGCCCGCGCATGCGCGTCCATCAGGACATCGTGGTATCAGAGTCGATGCTCACTGACTGCAACGGGGATGTGATTCTGCTGCCCGCCACGACCAGATACGAGTCGCCTGGCGGCGGCACAGAAACGTCGACCGAGCGCCGGATCATCTTTTCTCCTGAGGTGCCTGGCCGCCGCATCGGCACCGCCATGCCGGAATGGTGGGTCTTCGGCGAGGTGGCGCGTCGCGCCCGCCCCGGTGACACTTCGCTCGGTTTCACCGATGCGCAGAGCATCAGGACGGAAATCGGCGCGGCGATTCCGCTCTATCGAGGCATCGAATCGCTAAGAGAGAAAGGCGACCAGGTCCAGTGGGGCGGCCGCATTCTGTATGCGGACGGCCGCTTCGCCACCGACGACGGCAAGGCCCGGTTTGCGCGACTGGTACAACGCTGCCTTCGTCTGCGCCCGGGCGTTATGCGCTCTCGACGCGACGGGGCAAGCAGTTCAATTCGATGGTGCAGCGCGACGTGGATCCGCTGACCGGCGCATCGCGTGACGATATCCTCATCAACGCGGGCGATCTTGGCCGGCTCGGCCTTGGCGAGGGCAGCCCAGTGCGGCTGCGATCGGAATTCGGGACCTTCTCCGGCAAACTGCGGACGGCCCCAATCAAATCGGGCAATCTTCAGGTTCACTGGCCCGAAGCCAACGTCCTTCTGGGAACGAGCGTCGATCCCGATTCGCTCGAGCCGGACTACAACACGACGGTTGTCATCGAGCAAGTCTGAGAATCCTTCTAAACTTCTGGGGTCCTGATCTCCCGAAAAAAATGGAGTATGCTGCACGTTCGATGTCGAAAACGAGGCATCTGCTCATCGTCGATGATGACCGCCATACACGCGAGGGATACCAGATATATCTCGCGGCAAAAGGATTCACCGTCCGTGCGCTCGACGGAGGGATCGACGCACTGGCCTTTGCGAAATCTTCCACGCCGGATCTTGTGGTGCTCGATCTGGGATTACCCGACATCGACGGATGGGAAGTGGCACGCCGGCTCAAGAACGACGAGGAGACGCGCGCCATTCCCATTATCGCGTTCAGCGGTCGCTCCATGCAGCACGAGCAGGTGAGCGCGCTGCGGGCCGGCTGCGACGTCTATCTCACCAAACCATGTGCGCCCGACAAGCTGCTGGGTGCCATTCACAAACTGCTTGGATTGAAAGGCCGTGCCGCCGCGGAGGTGGAAGAGCAGCCGGATCCGTATTGAGGCTGGCGTAACTATTGCGGTTTTTCTGATCGGCGTCGTCTGACGCAGAGCCACATCAGAGACGCCGAGAAAACACACAGCTCAGGGATCACGAGTAGTGCGCTGGTTGAGCTCGATAGCGCTGCGGCCAGCGTACTCGAGGCTATCAACATCACGGAGATCGAGAGCACGGCATCGACTTCGCGCCCTGGGCGCACAAGAACAAGAAACGCCACGATACAAGAGCCAGTCCGTCCCGCTGCCTTTTGTATTCGTGGCGTTTCTTGTTCTTGTGTGGTCGCGGCCGCCCAGGCAGCTCTGCGCCTCGGCGTCTCGGCGTCAAGACAGAAAAAAGCGGACCAAGGCCGCTTGCAGGCAAACTGCGCTCAATTGGAAACGCTCTAAAGTTGCACTGCGCCGGCCGAGGCCCGCGCCCTACCGAACGATCGTTCGAAGAGCTGTTCGTGCGGCCTCAGCGGCGGGATCCAGCGCCACGGCTTCGCTGAATACTCTCGACGCAGCATCCACGTCCCCGCGCTCGAGATATGCGTTCCCCAAATTCACGTAGACGGTCGAATCGCGCGGATCGAGCTTCAATGATGCTTCGAACGCCGCGATTGCGCATGCGTGGTCCCCTTTGGTTGCGCAGATGATGCCGCGCAGATTACGGGCCCTGGCGTGCCGAGGATTGACATCGAGAAGCGCGCCGAGCACGTTCTGCGCCTCATCATGCCGTTGCTGCAGGAAGAGGGCCGCGGCCTGATAAAAGCGGCTCTCGTCGCGCATGGGGAATCTCTTGACGAGCGTTTCGGCGACAGATGCCAATCGCGGCTCGCCGAGATCCGCAAAAACCGATGCGAGCTGTTCGAGCGGTTGCGGGCTGTCCGGAGCGGCCTTGTTGGCCTCGAGCGCCGCGGCGACCGCACCTTCCATGTCGCCGGCGATCGCGAGCACATGAGACAGGGCCGTCTGAACGGCGGCGTTCTGCGGTTCTTCTGATGCTCGCTCGCGCAGCCATCGCGTTTCTTCGGTGATGCGTCCTGTTCCCGTCGCCGCGATGACCCCGCCGCGCATCGCCTCAAAACTTCTGGTGTCCAGATCGGCGGCGCGACGGAAGCTCGCGTGCGCCATGGCGAACGCCTCGGCCTTCAAGCCGGCGTCGCCCCGGGCGATCCAATCGCCGGCACGCG
Organism: Vicinamibacterales bacterium; assembly: GCA_963761975.1. Classification (GTDB taxonomy): domain Bacteria; phylum Acidobacteriota; class Vicinamibacteria; order Vicinamibacterales; family JAMQPK01; genus JAMQPK01. Next base: position 483,736 of record CAVXIR010000004.1, on the reverse strand, counting down.
CCGCGCCCAACTGTGTTGCGATGGCGGCCGGCTGCTGAGCCCGCGCCGCGAGAGCGCGAAGGGCCGGCGCATTTCCATCGGGTGGCGCGTACATCGCGCGAGCAGCCGTGAATTCCAAATCCATGCGGTCGTCCGACTGGATGTCCGCCGATCCGCCGTATGAGGCGAGATCGCCAGGGCCGCCCGCGTACAGAGAAAACAGGAAGAAAGGAACGGACTGGCGAGGCACTCCAGTTTCGGCCAATAGCGCGGCAACCGATCCGCTCTTCGCACGTTCGGCGATGCCTGCCAGTTGCTGCTCGATGCTGTTGCCCTGTGTCCCGATGAGCAGCAGGTCGCCGTCTCCGACCAGCCACATTGTGCCCTGGGGAAACACGGACGCGAATGTGCGAACGATCGAGCGCAAATCGCTCGCGTCGATTTCGTAGGTGTGCGTCCACTGGCAGAAGACGCCGTCAGGGTTCAACCGGCGGCGAACCGCCTCGAAAAACTCACGCGTGAACAGCGCGGCCACGCCAGCCATCCACGGATTAGACGGTTCGGACACGATCACGTCGTACCGCCGGGGCGTCAGCTGTAAATGCGTCCGGCCGTCTCCGATGAGCAGTCGCACGCCCGGTGAGCGAAGCACGCGCCTGTTCTCCTCGTCGAAGAGCGACGCCGCTTCAACCACTTCCGGCGAGATCTCGACGATGTCCATGCGGCGGACGGTTCCCGACACCATCACCGCGTCGGCCGTCACACCGCTGCCCAGTCCAATTACGAGCGCGTCTCTCGGGCCTGAGTGAACGAGCGTGGGCAGCAGGCCCAGCAACCGCTGCGTCAGCATGTCGGCTCCGTTCGAAGCGTCCACCTTGCCGTCGATCGCAAGCGATCGTGTTCCGCCCATACGCTTCACGCTGACCGTGCCCGCAGCGCCTTCCTTGTAGGTACTCCAACTGTCCCGCTCGAACATTGATCTCAAGATCTGCGGGATCTATCTGTCGCGCGTATTTGTACAGTCCGCTGGCGAGCAAGGCCCGATTCCACGGCGGAAGGGCAAATGTGGCAGCGAAAACCAAGGCTGCGGCCATCACGGCAAGGACGGTGCGCGGCAACCGAGTTCCCTGCCGGTACATCGTAATCGCGGCTAAGCCTGCCCCTGCCACGATCAGCATGCGGCCTGTGTGCAGAAAGGTCGACGCGAGGCCGAATCGAGGAAGCAGAAAAAATCCTGCAGCCAAACTTCCAATGACCGCACCAATCGTGTTCGCTGTGTAGACGTTGGACGTCGCTCGGACAGCGGAGTCGATCCCAGGCGAGGCCGTTGCGAGAGCCAGCGTGAACGTCGTGCCAAATGTCACGCTCGCCGCAGTGAGCACGAGCCCGATCACTAGTGCCTCGCGCAGCAGCAATGGGCCGAAGCCGCTGATCTCCCTCACAGACCGAGCCACGATCAGCGGAACTTCGGTCGCCGTGTACCATGCAGCCGCGATCGTCGCGGCAGCCGTGACGATCAGCATGGCGCACAGCCATACTGCGCGCCTCGTGATGCGGCGTGCAAGGCGGACGCCGATGGTCGAGCCAATCGCAATGCCGACGATGAACGACGCGGCCATGATGGCAAACGCGTAGGTCGTCGGCCCGATGATCGACGCGATCAATCGGGTCCACGCCACCTCGAACACGAGAGCGGCAAATCCTGAGAGGGCCGCGGCCGCCGCGGCGATCGTCGATCGTCGATCGTCGATCGACGATCGTCCATCGTCCATCGTCGGTGATCGGCGACTGGCCGCTTTCGAACGCCCGGACCCATGCCGGCGACTTGACGATGGGCGATCGAGGTGTTTCGACGCTGGACGATCGACGATCGACGATGGACGTTGGACGATGGACGATGGACGATCGACGATGGACGATGGACGATCCCTCCGAACCCACATCGCTCCGCAGGCGGCGAGCACATTCAACGCGACGGCGATCCACGTCGAGGTGCGAAGGCCAAAGGACGGGATAAGCCAGAAGCCTGCGGCGAGCGCGCCGACGGCAGCGCCGGCTGTGTTCGCGGCATAGAGGAGGCCCGCCTCTGTGACGGTTTCGGTTGGGGCCCGCGAGCGTGAATCGCCTGAGGCGTCGACAAGCCACGAGACAGCGATCGGGAACGTGGCGCCCATCGCCGCTGCAGGAAATCCAATCAGGGTGAAACAGATAACTGTACGAACGAGAGAAAACCCCACGGGAGATGCGCCGTCGGCGTATGCCCACACCAGTAACGGCTGAAACAGTGAAAGGGCGGCAGGCAGTGCCACTGCGGCGGCGGCAATGAACAGTTCGAGAACAGCGTAAAAGGCGAGAGCTCGAGAGGGTAACAGCTTCAAGCGGCCCGCACCCCACGCGCCGAAGGCCAGACCGCACATGAAGGCGCCCAACACGATGCTCGAAGACGCGACCGTATGACCGAGCGCCAGCGTCAACAGGCGCACCCAGATGACCTGATACACGAGGGCAGCTGCGCCCGACGCGCTATAGCAGGCGACGAACAGCCATCGGTGGGACGGCATGTTAGTGTGACACCACGAGTTGGAGTAGATTGTAATCACTCCGTGGTTGGTGGTTGGTGGTTGGTGGTTGGCCACCGGCTACGAGCTGATGAGGCTCGTTATGTTCACGAAACGCGCTCGGCATTTTGCGCTCGTGTTCGGTCTATGCGCGCCTGCACTCGCCGGATCGCTGCTCTTTGCGCAAGGCGGCCCGGGCGTGTTCGGCGCTGATACGAATCTAAGTATCCCTGGACAACCACCTTCGCCTCCTCCGTCTGCGCGGTTGCAGAAATACAGCACGGTTTCGGCCGATCGATTGAAAAACCCGGCGGCTGCAGACTGGCTGATGACCAGGCGCACGTACGACGGATGGGGCTACAGCCCGCTCGACGAGATCAATGCCGGCAACGTGAAGCGCCTCCAGCCGGTGTGGACGTTCTCGACGGGCATGAACAACGGGCACGAAGCAGCGCCTATCGTCAATGGTGGCGTCATGTTCGTCACGAGCTCGTTCAACCAGGTGCTCGCGCTCGACGCGAAGGCGGGCACGGTGTTGTGGCGGTATCGCAGCGAGTCAAAGGGCACTGTGCGAGGGAAACCGGTCAATCGCGGTGTCACGTTGTACGGCGACAAGGTGTTCGTGGTGCTGACCGAGGCCGTGCTCGTCGCACTGGACGCGAAGACCGGCAAGGAGGTCTGGCGCAAGGTGGTCGGAAACAATGCCGGCGGGGAGTACATGACCGCCCCTCCGCTTCTCGCTGACGGCAAACTGGTCACCGGTATCTCGGGTGGTGATGGTCCCAACCGCGGATTTCTTGCGGCATACGATCCGGACACGGGGCGAGAGCTGTGGAAGACATACATGACGCCCGCCCCCGGAGAGCCCGGAAGCGACACCTGGCGCGGCGACGACTGGCAAACAGGTGGAGCCGCCACGTGGGTCACCGGTAACTACGATCCGGAAACCAATCTCGTCTTCTGGGGCGTTGGGAACGGCTACCCGTGGGTGGGCTACGCGAGGCCCGGCGACAACCTGTACACCGCATCAACGGTGGCGATCGATGTTGCGACGGGCGCAATCAAGAGCCATTTCCAATACACACCCAACGAGTCATGGGATTGGGACGAGGTGTCGCCGCCTCTTCTGATCGACTTCCGGCGCGGCGGCAGAACAGTCAAGGGGTTGGTGAATTTCGGCCGCAACGGCTATCTGTATTTTCTCGAGCGCACGGCCGGTGCGATCAACTTCGTCGACGGCAAGCCCTACGTCAGCCAGAACGTCTTCAAGCGGCTCGATGCAAAAACCGGCCGCCCCGAAATCGACGAGAGCCGCAAGCCTGACATTGGCAAGGTTGCCGACTTCTGTCCGTCCTGGCACGGCGCGAAGAACTGGCAGCCCGGCGCGTACAACCCGAAAACGCGAATGGTCTACGTGCCCACTCAGGAAAATATCTGCGCGGTGATGGTCGGTCGAACCGTACAGACGCCATCTGGCGCGACGCGAGTGGCGACGACCAGCCGTATGTACATCGCCCCCGGTGCCGATCACCTGAGCGAAGTGCAGGCGTGGGATGTCGATACCGGCAAGAAAGTCTGGAGCCATCATTTTCCGAAGTCGCCGAACTGGGGTCCCATCTTGACCACGGGCGGCGGGCTGGTGTTCAGTGGCGGCACGAACGATCGAATGTTTCGTGCATTCGACGCGTCGAGCGGCGAAGTGCTCTGGGAGTTCCCAACCAACTCCGGCATCTACGCACCTCCCTCGTCTTTCATGGTTGACGGGAAACAATACATAGCGGTCGTCTCGGGCTGGGGCCAGGATGCCCGCTCGATGCAGTCACGCATCGATGCTGCGTCGCCAGGCAATTTTCCAGAAGTGCCGGAAGGTGGCGTTGTGTGGGTGTTTGCGTTGAGATAGGCCTCTGATCCCTGTTCAATCCAAACTATTGAAGGAGAGGCAGGGCTAAAGCCCTGTGCTACCAGTCGTGGACGCCGATTGTTTGTACTGTCGTGGACGCCGATTGTTGTATCGGTAGCGCAGGGCTTTAGCCCTGCCAGACATTTCCCGCGAACCACTCCGCCCGCATGTCTCGGTCCTTTAGTGCAATCAGACTCGCGACAAATTACGACAAAGCCACTGAGTGGCGGGTATATAGTTCGAGATCTCAAGCGCTTCCAATCTCTTACCGGATGTCATTCTCGTGAGGAGGGTGTCACGATGGCAGCTCATGGGCGGCAGTGTCAGATTCTCGGCGCGGCATTCTGCGTCATCCTCTTAAGCTTCAGCACGGCGCTTGGTCAAAGCGTTTCCTCCGGAACCATTCACGGTGTTGTCAGAGATCAGTCAGGTGGTGTGCTGCCTGGCGTGACGGCCACGCTCTCGAGTCCTGTGCTGCAGGTTCGGGAGCTGGTCCAAGTGACTGACGCGGAGGGCGCGTACCGATTCGTCGACCTGCCCGCCGGCACCTACATGCTGAAGTTCGAACTGACTGGGTTCAGCACGCTGATTCGCGAAGACCTCCGATTAACCATTGGCTTCGTCGCGCGCGTCGACGAGAGCATGAAGGTCGGTGCGATGGAGGAGTCGGTCACCGTCAGCGGCCAGAGTCCCGTCGTGGATATCACCAGCACCAGCGCCAGCGTGGCGTTCACGAAAGAAATTCTCGACGCTGTCCCGCGCGGCCGCGATCTTCAGAACATCCTCGCGATGGCGCCGGGCGTCACCCAGGCACAGATTGACGTGGGCGGCAGCACACTGGCGCAGCGCCAGGATACGGCCAGCTACGGTATGGAGGCGCAGCCGAAGCTCCAGTACGAAGGCATGAATCTCGCGATGGGCGCCGATCAGAACACGCCCATCTACTTCATCGACAACAGCCTCGAGGAGGTTCAGGTCAGGACATCCGGGAACGATGCCGAGGTGTCGACGCCCGGCGTCTCGATGGTGGCGGTCATGAAGTCCGGCAGCAACACGTTCCACGGCGCGTACCGTGCCTCATGGCAACCGGATGCCCTTCAGGCCAGCAACCTCAACGACTCGCTGCGCAGGCAGAACATTGCCGAGTCTCCAAAGCTCAAGACGTTCTACGACGTCGCAGCCGATTTGGGGGGCAGGATCATCCGTGACAAGCTCTGGTTCTATGGCGCGTACGCGAAACAAACGAAGAGCGAGGGCACGCTCGGCTTCGCGGCGGATGCTGGTCCGGACGGCCGGTTCTTGACCGGCGACGAACCGCAAGCGTATTTCGAGAGCTCGCTCTACCAGTACTCGTTGAAGACGTCGTATCAGATGTCTAAGAACAATCGGTTCGTCTACGCGTGGCAGCGCGGTGTCAAGACACAACCGCAAAACGGCGGCGGTCGCTTGAGGCCGCTCGAGGCCACGCGCGATTACAAGAATCCCACGGCCATTCAGAAGGCCGAGTGGCAAAGCACCGTGACACAGCGGCTGCTGTTGAACGCGACAGGCGGATACGTCGGCTACGTCACGGATTATGACGCCGGCCGCTCCTATGCGCGGCCCGACCTGCCAAGCCGCCAGGATCTCGAGACGGGCTTGTTTACTGGTTCCCACGTCCAGCATCAAGGCAAAACGCGCGACCGATATCAGGCTGAGGGCAGCGCGACGTTCTTCCCTGGGCGCTCGTTCGGCGGTCAGCACGATTTCAAGGCTGGTGTCTCCCTCTACTGGGATCGGACCTCTGACGATTGGCTGAACAACGTGGCGGGCAACTACGTTCTGATCACCGACAGAATCAATGGTGTGTCGGGCACGCCGTTCCGCATCCGGGCATACAACACGCCGGCGGCACCAAAAGATAACGAGGATATCTACGCCTTTTATCTCAAAGACAGCTGGCGGCCCACTGACAGGCTGACACTGAATCTGGGCCTGCGCTGGGAATATCAGCACTCGTATCTGCCGGATCAGGACTATGCCGGCGCGCGCGATTTCCCGACGGTGTTCCCGGCCAAGCACGTTGACAAGCTCGACGTCCAGACATTCAACCGCGTCGTTCCGCGGCTGGGTGTTGCCTACGATCTGGGCGGCAAGTCAGTCGTGAAAGCGACCTGGGGCCTCTACAACTACATCCTTGGCGACACCTATGGCGACGTGTTCGCCGCCACAGCGACCGCGAACGCTGTGTTCCTCTGGCACGATCTGAACGGCGACAAGCTGTGGACGCCGAATGAAACGAATCTCGCGTTGAACAACAACAACGATTTCGTCAGCATTACCGCCGCCTCGAACTATGAGCTCAGTCCGGAGTTGAATCAGCCGGACACGTGGGAGACAACGGCGAGCTACGAGCGCGAGCTCGCGGCCAGCCTTGGAATCCGCGTGATGTACATCAACAGGATCGTGAACGGCAGCCTCGAGACGATCAATGCGAAGCGGCCCTACAGCGCGTACAACGTTCCCATCACGCGCCGCGACCCTGGCCCCGACGGGGTTCTGAACAACAGCGACGACGGCGGCAGCATCACGTTGTATGACTGGGCTTCGTCTTATCGTGGTGCCGCCTTCGAGAGCAACAAGCGCGTGAATGCGGTCAACAACGATCGGTTCGACTCTGTGGAATTCACGCTCACCAAGCGCACGTCAGCACGATGGGGAGGCCAGATCTCGTATTTCGCGGTGAAGAATCGTCGCTGGCTCGACGGAGTCTTCCAGAGCCCGAACCAGGAGTTCTTCCCGCTGGATGAAACGTGGTCGTGGGCCGGCAGTATCAGTGCAGTCTATCGACTGCCATATGATGTGTCGGTTTCCGGTTTCCTTCAGAGCAAGTCGGGCGTGAAGGGGCAGCGCACCAATCAGTTCCGGACCGCGGATCCGGATGGTGGCGCCCAGATCGCCAACAACGGCAACACGACGATTCGCCTCGAACCATATGGAACCCAATCGCTGTCGGCGTACAACATCCTGAACTTCCGCGCGAACAAGGATTTCCGGATTACGGGAGGTCGGAGGCTGAGCATCGATTTCGACATGTTCAACCTGTTGAATTCCGCGACGCCGACTGGCGCCGAATTCGCGTCCGGGCCGACATTCGGCTATGCCACCGGCGTTACGCCGCCGCTCATTACGCGCATTGGCGCGCGGTTCACGTTCTGACGGAGGGATTATGAGATCTGTAAAACTCGGATCTGCCCTCGCTGGTATCGCCGCCCTTGCGGCCGTCATGATGTTCATGCTCATGCCGGCCAACACCGTCTTGACTCAGACGCCCGTCGGGCAGCCACTCAACTGCGATCTGTCGCAGTACAAGGCGCAGCCCGGACTCACCGCGGTCGTCGAGCAGGACGCGCTCGCGGTGACGTGGAGCGGCACGAACGGATCGGAGCTCCGCGCGCGCTATGGCATCAACAACGGGCAACCAATCGTTCGCGAGCTCGCCGTCCGGAAGAACGGCGGGCAGTGGGCGCCGCTCGGGCAAAACCTCACGCCTGAGATCTACGTGAAGAGCGGCCTGCGGCGGATGACGACGCAGCAGGGCGCGCCGCTTATCAACCTCGGCGTCGACATCACGCCGGAAGTGATCGAGAAGGAGAAGTGGTACGCGTTCTGGGACGCGCCGTTCGTCATTCCGGGCGTTGCACCCGAGCAGCCGGCCCGCGGCCGCGGCGAGGCACCCGCACGCGCGGGTGGAGCGGGGCGCGGGCAGCCGGGGCCCGCATCGCAAAGCGAGCCGGCAGCCAGAAGAGGCAATGTGCCGCCGGGACCTGCCGGACGTGTATACGGTCTGCCGCGAAATCCAGAAGAAATCAAGACGGCCGACGCCACGTTCAAGGCGACGTCCTGCACCGTGAAAACGGACGGCGCGAGGGTCGAAGTGAACTTCCCGGGGCTGTCGATGGGAATTTTCTCGGGCAGTCTGCAGTTCACGTCGTATCGCGGATCGAACCTGTTCCGAATGGAAGCGATCGCGAAAACCGATGAGCCATCGGTGGCGTACAAGTACGAAGCGGGGCTGCGAGGGTTCTCGACCGCGCTCACGCCGCGGGTCAGCTGGCGCGATCGCGGGGGTGACCCGCAGCAGTATGAATTCGGCGGCCTCAAGAACGACTCTCGCGTCACGGTGAAGGCGAAGAACCGTGTGCTGGTGGCCAGCGGCGGAAAGAGCGGATCGATTGCGACCTTCCCGACGCCGCATACGTTCTTCTTTACGCGCGAGGTCGACACGAACCTGGGATACATCTGGTACCGCAAAGACGCCGAGGGGCAGTTCGGCATGGGCGTGCGGCAGGCGGAAGGCGAAGAAGTTCAGCAGTACATCGAGAACTTCGCGCTGCACAATGCGCCTCCCGGAACGTGGCAGCGCATGTCGGTGTACTGCCTGATCACCCCTGACAACGCCGAAGCGACGCGGCAGGCGGTGATGGCGTTTACGCACGGCGACGTGTTCAAACCGATTCCTGGCTACAAGACCATGGTGAACCACTTCCATTTGCGGTTCACCGAGCGTCTGCGGGCGTCGGGCTCGCTCGACAACACGTTCGAGGATCTGATGGTGATGCGGTCAACGGGCATCAACATCGTCGGCCTCAGCGATTTCCACGGCGATTTGCGTCCGAACGATCCGGGCCTGGGCCGGTTCGAGGACCAGAAGGACTACTACGTGGCGTCGCAGAAGGCGTCTGACAAGGACTTTCTGGTGACCAACTGGGAAGAGCCCACGGCGTACTTCGGCGGGCACTACAACGTCATGTTCCCGAAGAACGTGTATTGGAGCAAGGTGCGTCAGGCGGGCCAGCCGTTTACGGAGGACGTGCCCGGTTACGGTAAGGCATACCACACGGGTAGTACTGCCGATGTGCAGGCGATGCTCGATGCCGAGAACGGGTACTGGTTCCATTCCCATCCGCGCACGAAGGGCACGACCGGATATCCGGACGCGATACTGGATAAAGCGTGGGTCAAGAACGATCGATATCTCGGCATCGCATTCAAGCCGGCGATGGGCGACGACTTGTCGGACGTGCGGATGTGCCAATGGCGCTGCTTCGACGCGATCGACAAGATGAACAATCTGTATGCGACCTCAGGCCTGCGGCCGAAGTACCTGATCGCCGACGTCGACACGTACCGAAAGGGTCCCGAAGACGATATCTATCCGGGGCACCCGATCAACTACGTGAAACTCGATCGACTGCCCGGACCGACCGACGATTGGACGCCGATTCTCCGCTCGATTCGCAACGGCGATTTCTGGGTGAGCACCGGCGAGATCCTCATCAAGAACTACGCCGTCGAGGGCACCGGCGCGAAGCGGACGCTGACGGCAGATCTCGAGTGGACGTATCCGCTCGAGTTCATCGAGGTGGTCTGGGGAGACGGCAAGAAGATCGACTCGCAAATCATCAAGGCGACCGATACATCTGCACATGGCACGAGGAAGCTCTCGATTCCGTTGGATGCCACGGGCAAAGCATGGGTGCGGTTGTCGGTGTGGGATTCGGCAGGCAACGGCGCGTTTGTGCAGCCGGTGTGGCTGAACCCGACCCGGACGACGAATTAGCTGGTAGCCAGTAGCTGGTAGCAAGAGCTGCGGTAGCGCAGGGCTTCAGCCCTGCCCGGATAGCAAGAGCGTGGGGTCGGGTGTAATTTACACAGAATGAAAAATTGCACCCGGCCCGTTTTTGTCGCCGTCATGACCCTCTTCATGACGGTTCAGTTTGCCGGTCAAGCGCAACGTTCGGCGACCATCATCATTAATAGAGACATGACCGCGCCCGCCTGGGCGCTTGCGGAGCGCGAGATGCTGCAGGCGGCCGCCGACGGGGCACGCCTTTGGGTCGAGCGATACGTGAAGTCTGATGGCTCGGTGAACGTCCCGGAGCGGTGGGGTGTGACCGACGGTCCAGACGACATCATGGAGACCGTTCGCGGATGGCCGCTCGTGTATGCGATGGGGGCGCCCGAGTCAGTCGCCGACGCGTACGAGAAGGTTTGGGAAGGTCACCTCCGCCAGTTTGGCCGTGCAAGAATCCCAACCGTCGAGCTGGCGAAAGACGGCATCTTCGTCAAGGAGTTTCCTCCGTCGTTCGACTGGGAGCATACGGGCGAGGGATTGCAGGCGTTCTACTGGCATGCTCTGGGCCGACCGAACGATCAGACCAACCTGGCTCGAGCGCGCCGTTTCGCCGGCTTTTATCTGAACGAAGATCCCGCCGCGCCTAACTACGATCCCAAACTCAAGATCATCAAGAGCTTATTCAATGGGAGCATAGGACCAATCACCAGACCCGTGACGCCCGTCGACTGGGACGGCGATGAGAACCCCACCCGCGCCGCCCGATTCAGCACGTCGTCGAATATTCGTGGCGATCATCCGCTCAATCTGCTGGCGACGACGCTCGCCACGCAGGCGTATCTGCTGACCCACGAGGCCAAGTACAAGAGGTGGGTGATCGAATATGTCGACGCCTGGCGCGATCGGGCCGCCAACAACGGCGGAAATTTCCCATCCAACATCGGCCTCGATGGCAAGATCGGCGGTGAATGGGGAGGCAAGTGGTACGGAGGCATATTCGGGTGGAACAGTCCGGATGATGGACTCCGCAACTACGTGCTTCGAGGCATCCCCGCAGCGTTCGGCCAGGCAGCGATGCTTAGCAGGAACATGGCGTACATCTCGCCGGTTCGCCGGCAGGTCGACAACATCTTTGCCGCTGCGAGAACTGAGAACGGTGAGGTGCTGCTTCCGCACTATTACGGAGAATCCCCTCGACCAGGCTCGGGGCAGGCGGGCGGGAAGGTTGGTTGGTACGGATACCGGCAAGGGGAATTTTTCCCGACCGGCGCACTCGGAAATCTCTCCGAAACCACGATCGAGTTGTACCTCTGGTCGCTGAATCCCGCCGACCTGAAGCGAATCCTTCCCAACCCACCAGACCGGCGTTCAGTACAAGGTTGGATCGAATTTCTGCAGGGGACCAGACCCAGTTACCCTCTCGAAGCGTTGCAGCAGGAGCAGCAGGACGTTCGGCGGACCGCTGAACGCACGAGCAAGAAGGCCAGCGGATATGGTGCGAGTCCCGTCGCGTTCGAGTCGCTCGCCAATCTCACGCTCGGCGCGGCGAATCTGTACGGATCGGGCGATGTGCTGCGAAGTCAGGTGCGGTATTTTGACCCAGACCGCCGCCGCGCCGGCCTCTCCGAAGACGTCGCGGCCCTCGTCGAAAAAATCGAGTCCGACAGCGTGACACTGACGCTCGTCAACACAAGTCGCACGGCTTCGCGCCGGCTGATCGTGCAGATGGGCGCGTATGGCGAGCATCAAGCGACCTCCCTTCGTCTGGGTGATAAGACGATCCCGCTCAATACACCGCACTTCGAGGTGCAGCTCGCCGCCGGAGCGGGCGATACACTCGTGATTGGCATCAAACGACTGGTGAACGATCCCACCCTTCGGTTCCCGTGGGAGCGCCCGTAAGCTCGTAGCTTGTCATGGCAAATGGCAGATGGCATACGAGGTCCCGTTGATGGTGAAACGGCGCACGTGTTTCCTGATCGGGTTTGTGATTGTCGTTGGATTTGTCTTCCAGCCAGGACTGCTCCGCGGGCAAGGCGATGCGATGATCCCGATCACCAGATTGATGCCAGCACCTGCCTGGGCGCTGGCCGAGCGCGAGCTTCTTCGCCGCAATGCCGAAGGCGTCGATCTGTGGGCGTCGAAATATCTCGACAAGAACGGCTATCTTCTCGGCGCCGCGAATTGGGGCATCGAAGATGGTCCCGATGACGCCGTCGAAAGCATTCGCAACTGGCCGCTCGCGCACGCCCTTGGTGGACCGGAATCGATCATCGACGAATGGGATCGCGCATGGGAAGGGCACCTCGACCAGTACACCAAAGCGAAGGACCCGTCGACCGAGCTGGCCAGAGACGGGATGTATTACAAGGAGTTTCCGACGTCGTATGACTGGGAGCACATCGGTGAAGGTCTCGGTCCGTTCTACTGGTACGGACTGAGCCGGCCCACCGACGAGCGTTATGCCATTCGGTTGCGGCGTTTCGCCGGTCTCTACATGAACGAAGATTCTGAGGCAAAAAATTACGATGCAAAGCTGAAGATCATTCCAAGCCTCTTCAATGGCAGCAAGGGCGCCAAGCTGACGGTGAACACCCAAGAAGACTGGAACGGACGACTCCTTCCCGGCACCAAGCCAAGTACGCGATTTCTCAAAGCGACGAACATTCTCGGCGACCATCCGTTGAATCTTGGTTCGACCAATCTGGCATTTCACGCCTACCTCGTGACGCAGGATGCCAAGTACAAGACCTGGCTGCTCGAGTACGTCGATGCGTGGAAGGTGAGGATCGCCGCTAACGGCGGCAACATCCCGTCGAATGTCGGACGGAACGGAGAGATCGGTGCCGAATGGGGCGGGAAGTGGTATGGCGGCGTGTTCGGATGGAATTCAGCCGATGAGGGCGTGCGCAACTACGTTCTGCGCGGACCGCCGGAAGCTTTTGGCAACGCGTTGCTGCTCACCGGCGATCAGGGTTACACGCAGGTGCTCAAGACGCAGGTTGATAACCTGTACGCCAACAAGAAAGTTGAGGACGGCCGAGTGCTGTTGCCGCGGTATTACGGCGACAAGGGCTGGTACGGCCATCATGACGGCGAGACCGGTTCCGCCGGTGGTCTGACAAACCTTCGGGAGGTGGAAACCGACATCTATCTCTGGGCTTTGCAGCCGAGCGACCTCGACCGGTTGCCCAAACGCGGATGGATCGGCTATCTGACATCTGGAGACGCGGCATATCCACTGAATGCGCTTCAACAGGGGCTGACCGAAATCCAGCGCGCGGCGTCCAGGCTTCGTGCCGATACCAGCACAGCCGACTTTCCGCCGCACCACACTCGTGGTTCGGGCGTGAACCCGGTTGCAACCGAAGCGCTCATCAACCTCACGCTTGGCGCCAACGATCCTAATGGCTCGGGACACGGGCCCTTGCCCCTCCATGCCCAGGTGCGTCATTTCGATCCGGAAAGGCGCCGCGCAGGGCTCGCGCAGGATGTCGCCGCGCTCGTTGAGAGAATCACCGCAGAAAACGTAACGCTAACACTCGTGAATACGAGTCCCTTCGCGTATCGGACGGCGGTCGTTCAGGCAGGTGGTTACGGCGAACACCAGGCGACGAGCGTGGTGGTTGGGGGGCGCACGTATTCAATTGTTGCTCCGTACTTCACGGTGCGATTGGCGCCCGGCGCCGGCGATACATTCACCATTAACATGCAGCGCTACGTGAATCAGCCGACGCTGGCGTTTCCGTGGGATCGAGGCTGGTTGCTGAAGAAGTAAGTAACAGCCATACGTAAGAGCGCGCCTTTCATCCTCTTTTCACAATTGGCCTCCCTCATTGGCTTCGCTGTTGCTATTCAGTCGAAGTTGGGCGCTGATGTGTCCGCATTCCGCGACACGTCGAGCTGCGAACAGGTTGACGGAGGCCCGATCTCGATGAAAAAGGCACGAGCGAAAAAGGTCGGTCGGCGCAAGGCGATTGCTGTCGTCGGTGCGGCAGGCGCGGCGATGGCGTTTGGCTGCGGAGGATCGCCGACCGGTCCCACGGATGGCGGCACGGGCGGCACCGGTGGCACAGGCGGCACGGGAGGTTCGACCAATGCCGCGTGCGCCGTCACCCCGGCAGAGACCGCCGGTCCCTTTCCTTCACTGACGGATTTATTCCGTAGCGATATTCGAGAAGGGAAGGCCGGCACGCTGCTCACGTTCAACATCCGAGTGACGAATGTCAATTCGGCTTGTTCGGGTGTGCCCAATGCCAATGTGGAGATCTGGCACGTGGACGCCGCAGGAAACTATTCGCAGTACGGCACCCAGTCCGCTCAGACCTATCTGCGGGGCCTCCAGACGACCAACGCCAACGGCGAGGTCACATTCATCACGATCTACCCGGGATGGTATCAGGGGCGCGCGACCCACATTCATGCCGAGGTCACCATAAACGGCCGATCGGTCAAAGTGACGCAGTTCGCGTTTCCTGAATCGACGAACAACGCCGTGCACACTCAGGGCGCGTACGGTGGGCGGGGCACGAATCCCATGAGCAATGCCAGCGACGGCATTTTCGCGGACAGCCTGGCGTCGGCACTGATCACGCCTTCCGGCAGTCCGGCGGCGGGATACACGGCGAGTGCACAGATCGTGACTTCCGTCTGACACGACGCGAATCTGACGCCGTCATGGCAGATGGCTGAGGGCAAATGGCAGATCGTACTCTCTGCCATCAGCCATGTGCCATCTGCCATGACATGCGTCAGAATCGATAGCTTGCGCGGCCGCCTACGCGTGTGAGATCGATGTCGCTGAAGCTGCCGAAGAACTTCATGAACGTAATGTTGGGGCCTACAGACAGATTGTTCCAGATCGCGAAATCGACCCCACCGCCGATCGAGAGCCCAAGGCTCGTTTCGGATCGCCGCTGATCGACGCGGACGACGCGCATATCGTTGACGAAAGACCGAGGGTCGACACGGTCGCCGATGAGACGACGGTCGCGCGTTGGAATGCGAATTTGTCTACCGTCGCGGTCTTCATAAACGAGATCAGATGAGTGCCTCAAATTGGCGACGCCGCCTCCACCCTGGACGTAGGGCGTGAGCCAGCGCGCCGGGCTGGGGAATTCGGTCACGAAATTTGTGAAGAACGCGACGCCGCGGCCATCGCCGCTCGTTTCGCCGATTCCGAAATCTGGGAGCGCCAGAGCCTCGAAGTCGAACCCGAAACGTGAATTGAAACGATAGCCCACAGCACCGCCTGCCGCGGTGTTGGTGGTTCCCTCGCCGAACGCACCGGCATAGAACCCGGAGACGCGGGCGCCGCCGTCCTGAGCGAGCGTCGGAACCGAAAAACCGCACACCAGAACCAGCACGAATGCAGAACGGAATACATGTGATGTCAACGGCATCTCCTTTGGAAGCCCGGCCTGGTGACGATTGCGTGGCCGGTCGGCGAGACGCGTGCAAGGCAAGTGCCCGGCAGGCCGCGCGTTTCTCGTTGAGAATTTGCCGCCGGTGTCCTCTCCGAAGAACCGGACTGTTCTGCCCGGAGGAACAGTTGCCACACACTCTTCACAAATCTGTGGTCCAGACGCACGCATCGGCATTACGCCGCCAATCCGACCGTGAACGTCGCGGCGTATCCACTGGACAGAGTGCCCGACAACGTCGCGAGCTCGGAATTCAGGCTGTCCGCAAAGATGCCGTCGCGCGTATTGGTCGTTGGGTTCGAGCCTCTCGACGCATAGACGCCGGTGCCATACACCTCTGCGTTGACCGAGTCGGGAAACGCAATCTGCGTCACCTTCAGCGACTGGCCATTGCGGGTCACCTCCACGTGAATGTGAGTGGCTCGCCCCTGATACCAACCAGGGTAAACCGTCGTGAACGTCACCTGTCCGTTCGCATTCGTCGTTTGAATGCCCCGCAGGTACGTCTGTGCCCGCTCGCTTCCGTATTGCGAGTAGTTGCCGCTCGCATCGCATTGCCAGATCTCGACGTTCACCCCCGTCAACGGTGCGCAACTCGCGGTGGTGTTGACGACGGTGATTGTCAGATCGAGCTGTGTGCCGCTTTTGCCCTCGCGGATATCGCTCCGGAACAGATCGACGAGCGACGGGTATGGTCCAACGGTCTCGTTGGGCGTCACCGCGCACGCAGCGCCTGTCGCGGTGCCTGCTGCGCCGGTGCCGGTTGCCGCCGTATCGGCGGCGGATGCCGCGCTGGTCGGGCTTATCGGAGACTCGCTGGCGCACCCGGCCGCGAATGCCGCGCCGGTAACCCCGAGAATCGCCAGGGCCTGTCGGCGTCCCAACTGCCGTGGTCGTGTCTTCGTGTCTTCGTGGTCCTGCATGCCGTTCCTCCAGTCGTGAACTCGACATGACCAGAGTAGGCGTAGAGGCATGAGCCTGCCGTCAAGAAAGAGCAAGCGTATGTAAAGGTTTGTAAACGGTCAGGCGAGTGGGATCTCGATCGTCACTTGCAGCCCACCACCGTCCGCGTTGATCGCGTGGATGGATCCTCCGTGCACGGCAACCGCGCGTGCGGCGATCGAGAGCCCAAGTCCTGCACCGCCGGAGTCGCGATCGCGTGAGGAGCCGACACGGTGGAAGGGCAGGAAAATGCGGTCGGTCTCTTCCGGTGGAACGCCCGGTCCGTAATCGCGAACCACAACGCGCGCGTGCGAACGCGTGACGCCCAGGGTGATGTCGACGGACGTCCCCACCGCCGTATAGCGGCACCCATTCCGCACGACGTTTTCGAGTGCGCTGGCGAGCAGGGCCGAATCACCGCACACCATTGCTGTTTCGGCGTGGCGCACGCGCACACCGCGGCCGGTCCGGTGGGCCTCGTAGTCGGTGTCGGCGGCAACGCTTTGCACGACCTCGGACAAATCGAATGTCTCGGCGGCAGGTGGTCTGTCTCGGTCGGCGCGCGCCAGCGTCAGAATCTGGCCGATCAGCTCGTTCATGCGCGTCCCTTCGGCCTCGATGCGGTTCAAGTCCCTTTCGGCATCCGGTCCGGCTTTTCGCCTGGCGAGCTCCACTGCGACCTGGAGCCCTGCGAGGGGCGACCTCAACTCATGAGAGATGTCCGACAGGAGCTGTTTCTGCGCTGAAACAAGCACGCTCAGCCGCTCGGCCATCGCGTCGAAATCGCGGATCACGTCGCCGATTTCGTCTCGGCGCGGCCGCAGCATCGCGCCCGCGCGCGCCGACAAGTCGCCCGATGCCAGGCGGCCGCTTGCATCCCTCACGCGTTTGAGCGGCGATGCGAGGTGCCGCGCCAGCAGAAAGCACACGACCGCCGACACGATGATGGCGGCAACGAGCACGGGAGTAGGAATGAAGAACGGCGACGATGCCGGAGGTGGTAGCTCGGGCAGACGCGGTCTCGGCACGGACGACCGCGGGCGGAACATCTCGAGGCCGACGAGAATCACGACCTGCGCCAGCCAGAAACTGAGAAAGATCTTAACCGCGAGGTTGCGCATAGATGAATCCGACGCCTCGGACGGTCTTGATGCGCTCGTGGCCGTCCACCGAATCGCTGAGCTTTCGCCGTACTTTGCCGATGTGAACATCAATGCTCCGATCGAAGGGATCGAACGCGCGGCCGACCACGCGCTGACTGATGTCCTCGCGCGAGACGACCCGCCCGGCGGCGGAGAGCAGCAGATGAAGCAGATCGAATTCGACGGTTGTGAAGTCGATGGTGGCGTCGTTCTTCGTCACGGTCCGCGTGGCGGGATCGACCGTGACGTCACCGACGGCCAGTCGCGGCAGCCGATCCTGTTCGCGGGGCTGCATGCGGCGGAGCACGGCGTGGATGCGCGCGGTCAGCTCGCGCGAGTTGAACGGCTTGGGCAGATAGTCGTCTGCGCCGATCTCCAGGCCCACGATGCGATCCACGTCCTCGCCGCGGGCGGTCAGGAGAATGACGGGGACGGCTGAGCGCACTCTGAGCGCGCGCAGAATCTCGAAGCCATTCTGCCCGGGCAGCATCACGTCCAGAATGACGAGCGCTTGGCGCCCGCTTTCAGCGAGATCGACGGCGCCCACTCCCGTGTGGTGAGATTCGACATCAAATCCCTCGGCGTGCAGCAACTCGCCGACCAGCTCGCACAGCTCCCGGTCGTCGTCGATGATGAGAATGGTCCTGGACATCGCCGCGCGTCAGATTGTCTCCGAAAGGGGGCGCCGCTGTTGTGAAGAACAGGCAATCGAGGGTAAAGAATTCGTAAAGCGGCAAGAAAAAGGCAACATATTTTGGTACACCCTTTGCGTCTGGCACCCGTGCCTGCCTGCTTGTCGGGCGCAACGTTAGTGGCGCCTTCCAGGAAGGATACCGACTTATGCGCCTTGCAATTGCTGCGTTCGTGGCGGTGTTGAGCCTAGCGACACCTGTTCGTTCGTACGCCCAGACATCGCTCAGCGGATTCGGTGCGCTGCCGATGAACCAGCTGTCAGCGCTCGGCGATAGCGGCGTTCCGTTCGATTTCGGCGGGCGGGTCGGGTTCGAAGTCGTGCCCGGCGTGCAGTTGATGGGCGAGTTCGGCAGGCTGGGGAACGTCTTGCCGGAGCT
Source organism: Vicinamibacterales bacterium (assembly GCA_963761975.1). GTDB lineage: Bacteria > Acidobacteriota > Vicinamibacteria > Vicinamibacterales > JAMQPK01 > JAMQPK01. The sequence goes on along the minus strand of CAVXIR010000004.1, from coordinate 465,105 downwards.
CATCGACGTCGGGCTGGCGTTTACGAGAGTCGGTCTGCGAGCCTCGGCGTTCTACGGCGAGGGCGGCGTGCGTCTCGTTGCAGCCCCGCGATCGGCAGTCAGCCCTTATGTTGAAGGCAGCGCGGGTGTCGCCCATCTGCAGTTCGGCATCAACGGGATTAACGGGACCGCGGCAGCCATCGCTCGCGCGGCGCTGAATCTGGTCGACACGAGCGATCCGATAGTCGGTGCGGGCGGCGGCATCCTGTTCCAAGGTGGCCCGCTGCAGCTCGACCTGGGATATCGCTACAAGCGCATCCTCCCTGGCAGCGCGCTCAGCTCGTTCATCAGCATCGGGCAGAAGCTGGATGCACATCAGGTTCGCTTCGGCGTCGGCCTTAGGTTCTGACGCACCATTGATGGATTCGCAGATTCGTAGATTCGCAGATTGATTGGATGATTGGATTGGCAGATTGCACTTCGAATCTGCCAATCTACCAATCTACCAATCTACCAATCTACCAATCCGTTTGTCCCCCATACCCCCTGTTCTGTAACCGATTTCACTAAGGGCTTGACACTTCATCTCTTGGAAATCAAGATAGCCGCCTCTCGCGCATAAGCTGCGCAGCACCGCGGGGGTGGGGCCCCGCGCTGTTGATAAAAAGGAGCGGTCATGTCCTTTACTCGCTCTCTGTTTCCCGCCATCGCGTTTGTCGTTTTCGTTTTTTGTGCTGGCGTGGCTGTGTACGCACAGGCAGATCGCGGAACGATTACCGGTCTGGTAACAGACCAGCAGGCGGCAGTCGTTCCCAACGCCGAAGTCAAAGCGATACATGTCGCCACCAACTTCGAGCGCATCGTCAACACGTCGAATGAGGGCTCCTACACGATTACGCAACTGCCCGTCGGCAGCTACGTAGTCGTCGTCACCGTTCAGAATTTTCAGACGACGACGATCGACAATATCGAGGTCACGGCGGGCAGTACTGTCCGTGTGAACGCGCAGATTGCGGTTGGCGGATTGCAGGATTCTGTGACCGTGTCGTCAGAAAGCCGGCAGATCCAAACGGATAGTGTGAAAGTCACGACGGCGATCAGCAGCAAGTTCATCCAGGACCTGCCGCTCGTCGTTGGAGGTCAGTTGCGCTCCCCGCTCGATCTGAGTCTCGTCGCGCCGGAAGTGAAGTCGGGGACGAGCGGAGACGGCGGTCGAGGGAATATCGTCATTGGCGGCGGTCAGGAAGGCGGTTGGGACCTCACCGTCGACGGCGTCTCGGCCACGCCGGGGGCACCGTTCGAGCAGCGGTTGTGGACGACACTCAATTCACCGTCCGTCGAAGCCATTACCGAGTTCGCAGTCGACTCGAATGGATTCAAAGCGGAGTTCGGGCACGCCGGCGGCGGGGGGGTGAGTTTTGTCTCTCGATCGGGCACGAACCAGTGGCAAGGCAAGGTCTTCGAGTTCTTCCGGCACGATGCGCTCGATACGATCAACTACTTCAGCAAGGCGCTCGGCCGGCCGAAGCCGCCGCTCGAGCAGCATGACTTCGGCGGTGTCTTCGGCGGGCCGGTCATGGTGCCGGGGCTGTACAACGGTCGCAATCGCTCGTTCTTCTTTGCGTCCTACGAGGCGTACCGCAATAAAACCGCCGCCGCGCCGCAGACCGCGACGATCCCGACGGCGGCCATGCATGCGGGCGACTTCTCAGCGTGGCGCGATGCCAACGGCAATCTCATTCCGATCTACGATCCTGCGACGACGCGCGTGAATCCGAACGGACCCGGATTCATCCGAGACGCGTTTCCCGGGAATCAGATCCCTGCCTCGCGGTTCAGCCGAATCTCCCGTGAGGTCCTCCAGTTGGCGACCATGCGGCCGGACCTTCCGGGCGTGCGCAACAACTTCGTGTACACACCGGGAGCCGACATCAACACCAATCCGTGGAACAAGTTCAGCCTCAAGCTTGATCACAACCTTTCGACGAAAGATCGGATCGGGTTTCTCTTCCACTGGGGCGAAGTGCTCGTCATTCCGCCGAGCGGCGGTCCCACGGGGGGATTGCCTGTGCCGCTGAACAACTTTCGCGACGAGGACTCGCACACCTACGTGTATCGGGCGAGTTGGGATCGCGTAATCAGCCCGACGCTCCTCAATCGCGTGACGTTTGGCCACAACAACTGGTGGCAAATCCGCGCCTCGTACAATCGCGATCAGGGCTGGGTACGAAGATCGGCCTTCGCAACGTGCCCGGGCCCGAGCTTCTTTTTCCGCTGATCGATTTCTCGAACGATTATCTCGACTGGGGGCGATCGGAGTGGGGAGGGTCGGGAAACTATCTGTGGGCAATTACCGATGACCTCACGTGGGTCAGGGCGAACCACACGTGGAAGTTCGGCTTCACCTTTCAGCAGGACCATTACGACGGCTACGGGTGGCACACCGCGGCGGGCACCTACAACTTCAACCGCGGCGCGACCGCCGGCTTCCTGCCGAACGGCACGATCGACGCGACGGGCGCTACCGGAAACGCGTTTGCCTCGTTCCTGCTTGGCGAAGTGCAGTCATCCGACATCACAACCAATCGCTATGTGTCGGACCGGTGGCGCTACTATTCCGGCTACGCACAGGATGACTGGCGCGTGAACGACAGGCTCACCGTCAATTACGGCCTGCGGTACGAATACACGCCACCCACGTGGGAAGGCTATTACCCCGATGGGTACTCCAACTTCAACCCGAACCTTCCGAATCCGGCGGCGGGTGGACGGCTGGGCGCGTCGGAGTTTGCGGGTACCGGTCCGGGCCGAACAGGACGGAAGTCGCTCTACGAGGCGTGGCCGTGGGGTTTCAGTCCCCGGATGGGACTTGTTTACTCTGCGAACGAGAGCACCGTCTTCCGTCTGAGCGCTGCGCGCACGTTCGGGTCGGTGAAGAACACCGGTGGCAGCTCGCACTGGAATGGCTTCTTCGGTGGCTACAACGTCACCGCGCCGGCGTTCCCGGCCAGCTCTGCGTTCAACTGGGACAGCGGCTGGCCCGCCTGGCCGGAACCGCCGAACCTTGTCCCTGAAACGTTGAACGGCAACAACATTTCGTATTGGCAGCCGGAGGATGCGGGCCGCCTGCCGGAATACCACTCGTGGACGCTCAACCTCCAGCGGCAGCTGCCTGGCCGGTTCATGGTCGAGGCTGGTTACAACGCGCAGATCGGGCGGCATCTCACGACCAATCTGCTCAGCCTGAATCAGGTCGATCCGGAAATTTTCAACGGCTTCGTGCGTCAATTCGGACCGGCTGGGGCGATCAACCTGATGAACTCGCGCATGGACTCGGCCCTTGCCCGCCAAGCCGGGATTCCCTATCCGTATGCGACATTCCCAGGCTCGGAATCGGTGCGGCAGGCACTCCGTCCGTACCCGCAGTATCTCGACATCAATACCGGCGCCGACGGCGGCGACCGCAGCGGCCGGTCGAGTTATCACGCGTTCAGTATTCGCGCGGATAAGCGGTACGCATCGGGTCTGACCTTCCTGACCTCGTACGTGCTATCGAAAACGGTGTCGTTGCGCTCCGATCGAGCGAACGCCGGCGACGGCCGAGCGATCAATCACTTCAACCGGGACGCCGAAGAAGGCCTGTCTGCCTTCGATCAGACACACGCGATCAAGCTGAACTACAGCTACGAGCTGCCGTTCGGTCCCGGCAAGCGGTTTGCGAGTCAGGGACTGCTCTCGCAAATCGTTGGTGGCTGGAGGGTGGCCGGCGTCCATTCCTACGCGTCGGGGTTCCCGTTGTCGGTTGGACCGGGATACAATCTGCCGCTCTCCGCCGGCGGCAATCGGCTGACGGTCATCGACGAGACGGGATGGCGTGCGGCCACGCGCGGCGATAATTTCGATCCGCTCGTCGATCTCTGGTGGGATCCGGCGAAGTTCAATTCCCGCCCCGTCGACACGATCGCGCAATTGCAAGGATACAAAGCCGGCGTGCTGACCGCGGAGTTCGGGAACGCGAAGGTGCGCAACCCCCACGAGCGCGGTCCATGGTTCCTCACCGAGAACATCTCGGTGGCGCGCCTGTTCGACCTGCGACAGACGCGTCTCGAATTCCGGTTCGAAGTGTTCAATCTGCTCAATCGGACGATCTGGGGCGAGCCGGACTCGACGATCACGAGCGCCAACTTTGGGAGGGTCACGACGCAGGCCAATTTCCCGCGTCAGATGCAGATTGGACTGCGGTTCGAGTTCTGACGCGAAGACAAACAGGAGATCAGGAGATTAGGAGAAACCTTTTCAAGAAAATTCTCCTGGCCTCCTGATCTCCTGCTTTGTATTTCGACATTGCGAATGGTGGCTCACTTCCGCTTCTCTTCGGCACGAGCTCCGGCGAGGATGTTATACAAGCCGTAGTTCCCTTCGTGACAGGCATGCTCGAACAACGGACCAGACATCTTCCTCATCGGCAGCTCTGCAGACCACGTGCTCTTCCATGTCGATGGATCGTCTACGGTAAACCGGTAAAGGATGGAGTCGTCCGCTATCCGTGTAAAGCGCTCGACCAGTCGCATGTGCTCGCTGGACCCCCTGAAGGGATTCTTGCCGTTCAAGTTTGTCGTCTCCACGACCAGAGTATCGCGCTCCCACCGCCCGCGTGAGCTTCCCATCCACTGCTGAACGCCTGAGGGCGGCTTCGGCCGGTCGTCGAGCGGGATGATGCGGGCATCGTGGATCATTTCAGAGAGAATCATCACGTAGCCGGCCGTCTGGACGATTTGATAGTTGTTGTTGTAGGCGCCAGGGAGCATCGGCGGCCCAGCCACTTCCATGATGATGCAACGCGCGCCGAGCGGCTGGTTCTCGGCGGCGTCTGTAGGGCCGCCCATTTGCTGTCTCGCTCGTGAGCGCTCGGCCGCTGTCCGCTGTCCCTCTGGTGTCATGGGAGGGATTCTCCCATCCGATGGATCAACGATCAGCGAAGTTCTCAAGTTGAGGGCGCGCGGGCTCTGACTCTTGTCCAGGCCAAACTGAGTAAAGTCATAATGCACATCGGCTATGGTTCCGGGTGTGGTCTGTTCGGCTTCAAGCGCGGCCAGGCGTTTGACCATCTCGACCGCTTCCTCTCTCGTGTAGAACTCCTTGGTAATTTCCTTCGGGCGCTCCAGAGGTGTAAACGTGGTGCTCGTCCAGAAGCCCTCCAGATTGGGATCGCCGTCTGGCGTGCGTGGGGACGTGTAGGTCGACGTTTGCCCTCTGACGCCGACGACCGCCAGCGCCAGTGCTACAGCGAGAGAGGTTAGCGGTCTTTTCACTGTCATCAACTCAAGATCCGTCATGGCAGATGGCGAATGGCAGATGGCACATGACAGGTTCTGCCATCAGCCATCTGCCCTCTGCCATGACCAGTTTCGAGTCATCTCCACACAGGATTCACAAACGCCCCATTCCCCGCGACGTCCCACACAGCCAGCCGCGCCCATGACCAGCCGGCTGCTGGAGCGCGCCATTCGAAGGTCTTCTTGCCGAACTCATGCGTGTCAGTGAGTGCGATCGTCTCGCGGTGCGTCGTCTTGCCGTCGCTCCAGACAATCTCGGCGAAACGCAGCGGGAACGTCCATTGCGCGTCGACCGCCGCGACCACTTCGTTCGCCGTTGACTTCGACAGATCGACTCGTGGCAACAGGACCTCGCCGGTGGTCGTGAAGAAATCTCCGCGGGCAAGCGGCTCGAGTGCGTCGCCCCATCGGTCGAACGACGGCAGCCGATCGAGCTTGATGTAGTTGATGTTCATGTGCGCGTAGAGCTCGTGCGTGTGGTCGAACTGGAACATGTCGACCTCGCCGAAAATCTTCTTGCGCCGCCCCTGGTTGCTCAGGTCGTCGAGCAGATCGAACGACCGATCGCCCAGACGCGGCGACGACAGATCGGCTGGCATCGCCTTCCATCCGGCGCCGAGATAGCGCGGGTCTTGAAAGTGCGCGGTCGCGAGAATCTTGTCGGGAAAGCCCGTCGAACCTTTCGTACGCGGATGCGTCTGGTACATGTAGCCGCCCTCGCGCCGGACGAGCTCCAGCATTTCTTCGGCGTTGGCGGTGCTGTACACCTTTCCGTACTTCGAGTGCTGCATCTCGAACGACGCCTGCGCGCTCTTGGGCCGGTTCATGAACCAGTAGACCGGCTTCGGAAATACGACCGACCAGTGACCGCCCAGGTGGACGTTCGCTTCCTCCGCCGGAATCAAGAGGAACTCGGGATCCGACTGCGCTTTCAGCGCGCGGAAGTAGGCGTCGAGCTCGTCGAGCCGAAGATCGGTGAGATCGGCGGGATGCCCGTCTCCGTGGAAGTCCATGATCATCGACGCGTCGACGCCCATGGCTTTCAACACGGGTTTGAATGGCGGCGTCCAGTGGAAGCCGTTCGCCATCGCTTGCACGGTGTCGGCGAGATGCCAATGTGTGCTGAGCGTTTTGTACCCGGGAAGGGCAGGAAATCGATCGCGATTGGTGTAGCGCAGTACGTGAGTCAGCGCCGCGTCGGGTGCGCCGTCCGAGACCAGAAAGAACACGCCCATACGCTGCGCGCGTCCTGGCGGCGCATTTACCCACGGGTAGTACTGCCAGTTTTCGTCGCGGAGCTGTCGCACGCCGATTCCTACGCGTCCGCGCCAGCCGCGATGCCAGACATAGGCGAGGTTGGACGAGAAGTCGCGCGGAAAAAAGTATTGATGCGGAGCCGGGAACACCGCCACGCTCCCGCCGGCCGTCTTGGCGGCAAGCGTACGGTACCGCGCTTTCACCGGTTCGCGCTCGGCCTGCAGCCCGTTGTGCACCTCACGCTTCAACGTGCCCGAGGTGTCGAAGTAGGCAATCTCTGACTTCATGTTGTTGCCGGCCGTGCGATCTGCCGGCGCAGACATGTCGAGGCCGGCGTCGTAGTAGTACGCGACGTCGGGATCGTTGGTCGTGAGCACCGCCTCCTGCTGGATGAGACGGCTGCCCGGATAGAACGTGTAGGCCAGCGCGCCCTCGAAACTGCCCATGCGCATGCCGTCGAACCGCAGCTCGACGCGATCGCCGATCGAGTGGGCTTTCGCGCCGCGGAGCGTGAAGGTGCCATGGACGACTTTGGTGCCGTCCGGATGCGCCGTCGGATCGTCGAAGAACGCGTTCCATCCGCCGCGGCGCTTACCTGTTTCACCGCGATAGTACGGCCTGGCGTCGCTGATGATCGCTCCGCCGCCGGCAGTGATGGACGTGATTAATGGCCGCTGGGGATCGAGCGAAAACGTGGCGATCCACATTCGCGCCGTCTCGTCGGGCCATGTCACGGTAACGGCATTGTTTGCCGAGGTGACGGCGATGACGCCAGGCTGCAGCGCGCTCGTATCGAGCGCGATGGCTTGCGCGGTCGCGAGACGAGGGACCAGCACGAGTGCGCCAACGAGGGCCATGACCGCGACATATGATTTCATGCGCGCAGTATAATCCCGCGGCTCACCAGAGTGGTGGAAAGAACGACGAAGTCCCCGCTTCTGCTCCGGACACATCGCACCACGCTTCATTCTTCGACAGCCATTCCGGACCAACCGTGCCGATTGGTGCGCCCGGCGGTAGCGCGGGCGTCGCCAGCGGCCTCGCTGCTTCCATGGGGCGATCGAGAAAGCGACCAATATCCGCCGCAATGAGATGTTCGTGTGCGGCTGAATCATCAGCTTCGGCGACCGCCTGCGCTCGCCTTCGCAAACGACGAAGGCTGGCTGATGCCACCGCACGGACCTGTGGATTCGGCGCCTGGCCGGCGAGCACGATCAACCGATCGACGAGCGCGCGCTCGACCGCCCGGTTGACGAGTTCCTCGTACGCGGTTGTCGTCTTGTCGTCGAAGGTTGCCGCCACCAGTCGAGTGATCACATCTTCGAACGACGGCAGCGCCTGATCGTAGGCGTGTTGCGCGATGAGCCTCGACGCGCGCTCGGGATTGAGTATCAGGGTAATCGTGTGGTCGGCAGCCACAAGACCTGGCGCGACTGGATCGAACGGCAGACCGGTATAGCGTGGAAACAGCTCGCGGTGTCGTGGATAGCCCATCGGTCGCGGCGGTAACACATCGAGGACCGCTTTTGGCACCACGAGCTCCGAGGCACGCAGGGTGCCGGTGAGGGCTTCGAGCGCGGCGCGCTGCTCCGCAGCAGGCACCGGTCGCATCGGCGTCTGGCCGTCGCCGCGGACCGAGTAAATCGAGTGCAGTCCCCCGAGCGCCGATGCGGCGGCCGCAACCTGATAGCGATGGTGGAGAAAAAGGGGAACGAGCGCTTCCTCCATGACCGCCATCGGCCAGCCGCGCCGGATGGCCGTTGGACCGAACCGATCGAGCGCCGCGCGCCGCACTTTCATCATGCGCACGAGCTCGGCAGCCGGATCCGTCCCGTTGGCCCACTGATCCACCTTCGGGTTGAAGTCGAGGTCCTGGTTGCTGAGAAACAGCAAATCCCTGTCCGTTGCCTCGCCAAGAACGGCCTGCCGCGCAGTCACCTGGGCTGTGCCTGTGCGATGGTCGCCATACGCATAGCGGATCGCGATCTTGTCCCATTCACCGATTCCAGACGCGTACGCGTTCGAGAGATCGATGGCGCCATCGGCACGCAGCGTGACGAGCGGGTGCGGATAGTCCATCACTGAAATCCGGCCGGCGGTGCTGTCGTAGTAGTTGTGACTGATACCGATCGTGTGGCCAACCTCGTGCGCCGCGAGCTGCCGCAGCCGCGCAAGCGCGAACTGCGCCAGCCCGGGTGGCGTCTCCGTGCCGTTCGCGTACGGCGAGAGCAGGCCCTCGGCAAGGAGATAGTCCTGGCGAACCCTCAGCGATCCGAGCGAGACGTGTCCCTTGATGATCTCGCCGGTACGCGGATCGGTCACGCTGTTCCCGTAGCTCCACCCCCGCGTCGAACGGTGAATCCACTGGATGACGTTGTAGCGGGCGTCGAGCGGGTCGGCGCCTTCGGGCAACATCTCCACCCGGAACGCGTTGCGATATCCGGCCGCGTCGAATGCCTGGTTCCACCAGCGTGCACCGTCGAGGAGCGCCGATCGAATAGGCTCCGGTGTGCCGCGATCCAGGTAGTAGACAATCGGCGTCACGGCTTCGCTGACCCGCGCCGACGGATCCTTCTTCTGCAGGCGGTGGCGACGGATGAAGCGCTTCTCGATTGGTTCAGCGATGGGCGTGGCGTAGTCGAAGTACGAGATGCTGCCAAATCCCGATCGCGCGTCGTACGGCAGCGGCTCGTAACCAGGTCCCGGCAGCTCGACGAACGAATGATGTTGCTGCATCGTGGCCGCCTGCGGCGCCGGCGTGACGTCGGTCAGCCGTCCGCCGACGAGCCCGCCGCCAGCTTGTGCTTCGTTGCCACCCTCGCTGACGAACGTGAGCAGGACATCGATCTCGGTGTTCTTCGGGAACCCCTTCGTCCGCTCCATGTTGACGACGCTCCGCGAGCGTTCGACGCGATACGTGGCCGGGCGCAGACTCTGTATGACGCCGTGCACGTCGCGCAGCAGAAAGTCGGTCGCATCAACCAGCACGCGGCCGTCAGTCTCCGCACCAACAGCGAAGCCCCAGAGCACGGAGCGCGCAAAGGCTTCGCGCACCGCGCGCCGCTCGTCCGCATTGTCGCTGACCGCTCGGAAGCCGTAGTTCGGCTCGATCATCAACACTTTGGGTCCGACGCGGGCGAACGAGATGATGTGCGTGTCACCGAGTTGCCCGCGATCGAGACCGATATCGTTCGAGCCGAGCCCCGCCGACAGCGCCGTATAGTAGAGGATCTCCGTGTCGAGCTGAGGAATCTCCATCCAGAGAGTGCCCGAGCGCGCATCCCAGTAGAGGGGCACGAAGCCGTCGAGCTTCTGCAGATCGCGGGTCTTCTCGTCGATTGACGGCGGCGCCGTCTGTGCAGCAGCTGTGACAGCGCTCAGGCAGACGACAAGGGCGCACAGCAGGCAGACCTGTTTCATGGCCTCGATGATACGCCGCAGCATATCCACCGTCACGCCCGGAAACGTGGCTCGTGATTCCGGAACGATTGACATCATGCCTGTTTGAAGGGACTATCTTCCCGAGAATCCCGACTCTGGGAAAGCGCGATGGAGCTTGAAGAAAGGATGGCTCCGCCGATGCTGCAACGGTTTCTGCCTTTGACGACGATTGCGGCGGGCCTTCTCTTCGCTGTCACAACGGCCGGGCAAGCCCCGGCATATCGGGCTCCTCGCACGGGAGACCGGAAGCCGAATCTGAACGGGATCTGGCAAGCTCTCAACACCGCTTACTGGGACATCGAGGCACATTCCGCGGCACCGGGCCCGGTGAGTGCCCTCGGTGCGAGCTATGCGGTTCCTGGGGGTTTGGGTGTGGTGGATGGCGAGATTCCCTACAGACCCGAGGCGCTGGCCAAGAAAAAGGAGAATTACGAAAACCGGATGAAATTGGATCCGGAAATCAAGTGCTACCTGCCGGGAGTCCCGCGCGCGACCTACATGCCGTATCCCTTCCAGATTCTACAGAGCCAGAAGCACGTCATGATCGTTCACGAATTCGCGGGTGCGGTTCGCACCATCTACATGGATAACCACGTCGAAGCGCCGGCAGACAGCTGGATGGGCTGGTCGAACGGGCGGTGGGAGGGTGAGACCCTGGTTGTCGACACCAAAGGATTCAACGATCAGACATGGTTCGACAGGGCCGGTAATTTCCACAGCGACGCGCTCCACGTGATCGAGCGATTCACGGCTCGCAGCCCAGATACTCTCCTGTACGAAGTCACGCTTGAAGATCCAAAAGTGTTTACCCGACCGTGGAAGATGAGCATGCCCCTTTACCGTCGCGTCGAGAGAAATGCGCAGCTCATGGAGTACAAATGCGTGGAGTTCGCCGAAGACGTCATCTACGGCCATCTCCGAAAACAGTCAAAGTAGGGCGTCATGACTCACCAGCTTCTGCTCGCCGCAAGTGTTCTGGCCGTCATCTTCGCGCCAGGATCGTTCGAACGCGCAGCGAGGGCCGGACAGCGCGCCGCGGATGCGTCAGCCGGATCGGCGAAGACCTACGCTCCGCCGCGGACACCCGACGGCCAGCCCGACTTGCAGGGATTTTGGACCAACTCGACGTATACACCTCTGCAGCGGCCCAACAACGTGACCAAGGCGTTTTACACGGTGGAGGAAGCGGTCGAGATGGAGAAGCGCGCCGCCGCGCGCGAGCTCGAACAGACGACGCCCGGCACGGTTGCCGACGTTCACTACGATGAGGCGCAGTTCGGGCTCAACCGCAGCCAGTCGACGTTCGCGCGAAACCTGAGAACTTCCCTTATCGTGGATCCGCCAGACGGGAAAATCCCTCCCTTGACCGCCGAGGGAAAAAAGAGATTGGCCGAGCGTGAAGCGACGCGAGAACGTCTGGGTATCAGGCCCATGAGTACCCGAGCATCCAAATGGCCGCTGGGATGCCGCCGAGAACAACTCGCTCGACGATCGCTGCATCATCACGGGACACGCGGGGCCACCGATGCTGAATGCGGGATATAACGCGACCTATCAGATCGTGCAAGCACCAGGATTTGTGATGATTCTCATCGAGAACAATCACGTTGTTCGGTTGATCCCGTTGGATGGGCGGCCGACTCTGCCCGCCATGGTTCGCAGCTGGACGGGAATTTCGCGCGGCCGTTGGGAAGGCAATACGCTGGTCGTCGAGACGACAAACTTCAATACCAAGCTCAGCACTCCCGGCACGGCACAGCCGGCGTTCTGGGGGGCGATGAGCGAGCGCATGCGGGTGACCGAAAGGTTCACGCGTGTGGATACTGGCACCATCCATTACAAGTTCACGGTTGACGATCCGGCCACCTGGACCACAACGTGGACGGCAGAGCTCCCGATGGTTGCGACACAAGGTCCCATCTTCGAGCACGCTTGCCACGAAGGAAACTACGGCTTGTACAACACACTTGCGGCCGCGCGAGCCGAAGACAAGAAAGCCGCCGAAGCGTCGACGCCGAAAGAATCCAGGTAGAGGAGGGTATTCCATGCGCACGAACCGAGCAGCAGCGTTTGCCGCGGCGATCTTCCTGTCGTCCGCATGGCCACTGTGCGCACATCACGCGTTCTCGGCTGAATTCGATGTGAGCAAGCCGATGCAGCTGCAGGGAACACTCGTGAAATGGGAAATGATCAATCCCCACTCGTGGTTCCATATCGCCGTGAAGAACCCTGACGGCACGGTTGTGACCTGGATGGTCGAGGGCGGGAGTCCGAACCAGCTCATCCGAATGGGCGTGACGAAATACACCATCCCGATCGGCACCGAGCTTGTCGTCGAGACCTATCTGGCGAAGGACGGGACCAACAAAGCTGCAGGACGGAATTTTGTGCTCCCCGATGGGAAGAGACTGTTTCTCGGTGGCTCGACGACGCCGGGCGCTGCCGATCCCGACGCGAAGAAATGAGGGCCTTCAGCGTTGTCACGAATCCGACTGTCGACTCGCGACTGTCGACTCGCGACTGTCGACTCGCGACTGTCGACTCGCGACTGTCGACTATCGACTCTTTTTCCCCTTCCACTCCTCAAACCGCTTTCGCGTCGCCGCGTTCATCGGATACACCCCGAAGATTGACTCGCCCTGAAGCAGAAGCCCTCGCTGAAACTCTTCCTCCATGTCGTGTTCCAGTGCCTTGTCGGCAATCTTTTCAGCGATCGCCGCCGGAATGACGAGGATGCCGGTGCTTTCGCCGACGAGGATGTCACCCGGAATGACGGTGACGGTACCGATCCTGACCGGCACCTGGTAATCGACGCTCATCATGATGGGCGCGACCGACGAGGCATGGCCCCGGCGCATGTAGGTTTGAATCGGCATCGCTTCGAGCTCGGGCACATCGCGCATGGCGCCGTCGATGACGAGCCCTGCGCCCCCTCGCACCAGAAACCGGATCGTCGTCACGCCGCCTGATACCCCGGCGCGCGTCTCGCCGCCGGCATCGAACACAAGGACGTCGCCGGGCTGCGCTTCTTCCGCAGACTTGTAGTTCAATTGCGGACCGGCAGAGTAGAGCTTGTCGCGCACATCCTTGCGATTCGGAAGGTAGCGCATGGTGCGGGCGCGCCCCACCATACGCACATTCGACTTCAACGGTGCGAGCTCGTTGATGAAGTTCTGCGGATACCCTTCAGCCGTCACGAGCGACCATGCCGACTCGATGCCGACGCGCATCAGCTTGTCGAAGAGCACGCGATCCTGCGGACTCAGTCGTTCCTGAATGTACGCCGGCATCTTCCGTTCGACCGGCTCCAGCTTCAAACTTGCCGTCTGTGCGAGAGCGCCTGCACCGGCCAGCACACAACCTGACCACGACAAGGCGAGAAGCAGCCGGGATCGAACGTTCATTCGCAGCATGGCAGGCCCCCGTGAAAATCATGCCGGTTACCGGATGCGATCGGTCGAGAAACGTGCGGATTGTATAACCGATTGCCAGGTTTTTGGACATCTTGCCGATTTGAGCGGACGCGGGCGCTGGTTGGTGACCCACTACCGGCTTGACAACGTTTACCGCCGGGTTTAGTGTCGGTCCACTCGCTTCAGAAAACTCCAACCGGTTCCGTTAGTCGAGGGAGGAGTCCATGACGTCGTTAAGGCCGAACGCTCACCGAGGATGCGTCTTGCTGTGTGTGTGCCTGGTCGGTGTCGCCCACCTCTTTTTATTGGCACCACCCTCGAAGGCTCAGGCAACGATGGCAGGTGTGGTCGGGGTCGTCGCCGACTCATCGGGTGCAGTGCTGCCTGGCGTCAGCGTGACGGCGACCGGGCCGGCGCTGCAGGTTCCCCAGGTCAACACGGTGACCAACGAGCGTGGTGAGTATCGTCTGAGCCCGTTGCCGATTGGCACCTACACCATCATCTATGAACTGCCGGGATTTCAGACCGTGAAGCGTGAAGGTGTCCGCCTGGCGGTCGGATTCGTCGCCACGCTGGATCAGGCGATGAGCATTGGAACCGTCGCAGAGACGGTTACCGTTTCAGGGGCTTCACCTCTGGTAGACGTCACGAATCCGGCGACGAGCGTTGACATGTCATCAGACGCCCTCGAGATTCTGCCGACGACCCGGGATGGCTTGAAAGCGTTCATGGCGCAGGTGCCGGGCATGCGCACGAATCTCGACGTCGGTGCCTCGAGCATGACCGACACGATCGTCATCCGTGCCTTCGGACAACAGGGTGCCCCCTGGCAGATGCTGGAAGGCATCATGTTCGCTTCGTCTGGCGGCAACGGCGTTCAGGGTGCGCACGTCGACTTCAACGCGATCGAATCGACCCGCATCCAGACCGTCGGCAGCAGCGCGGAGATGCCACGTCGCGGTCAGTTCATCGACTCAGTGGCGAAGTCGGGCGGCAATGAATACCATGGCGAGCTGGTGGCCTACGGCTCCTCCGATTCACTCGAAGGCGCTAACGTCGACGAAGAACTGACGGCCGCGGGCGTGTTAAACGTTCCCAAGCTTCACGGGATGTGGGACTACAGCGCCGCCGTTGGCGGACGGATTATCCGGAACAAGCTGTGGTTTTTTCTCTCGGCGCGCAGCGAAGGATACAACCGCGAGATTCTCAACGCATTCCACCCGGATGGTTCGCCGGTTCTCGTCGAGACCGACCAGGCGTTTCACTCCGAGAAACTCTCGTGGCAGCCGTCGCAGCGAAACAAAATCACGATGTTCTATCACGGCGCCCTGGACATCCAACGCAGAGGCGCGAGCCAATTCCGCCCGGTCGAGTCGATGGAGATTCACCGTGGGCCGGTTTCCATGTACAAGGGCGAATGGCAATACGTGCGGGGCAACTCGATGGTTGCGGCCCTGCAGTACGGGAACTGGTACAAACACGCGTACTACTACTCTCTACCGATCTATGACGGCACAGGAACGCCGGGAGTCTCGACGATTGACACTTTCACCCAATTTGTTACCGGCGTGCATCTGAGCGACAACAGAATCGAAGATTACTTCCGGAACCACTTCAAGGGCTCCGTGAGTCTTTTCGGATCGAATTTTTTGAAGGGCAGTCATCAGATCAAGACGGGCTTCGACTACCTCTTTGGTGGATACCCGCACAAGCAGAGCGACAAGGCACAAGGCAACTTTCAGCTTCGCTTCAACAGCGCCCCGAACGGCACGTCTCAGATCGACACCTTCAACTACCCGGTGACGCCGGCCAACGACAACCACTATCTGGGCATGTACGTGCAGGACGCCTGGAACTTTAATCGCCGGTTGAATCTCAGCCTCGGACTCCGGTACGCCTATGACAACGCGTACGCGCCGCCTCAGTGCAACAGGCCGTCAGAATTTGGCGCCGCCCAGTGCTGGGACACAATCCAGATGCGGATCTGGCACTCGTGGGTGCCGCGCATACACGCGGCGTACGACCTCTGGGGAGACGGCAGATCGGTCATCAAAGGTGGATATGGGCGCTTTGCCAACCTGCGCGAGGTCAACCCTGATGTGGTCAACGCCAACCGTAACAATCGGACGGCGTCTCGGTGGGTCTGGAACGATCGGAACAACAACCGCAACTACGATCAAGGTGAAGTGAACCTCGATCCGAACGGACTGGACTTCCGATCGATCAGCGGCGTCACCGACGCCGTGCCGAACCCGAACGAGCAGCAGCCGATGAGCGACGAGTGGTCGCTGACCTTCGAGCGGGAGCTGCCCATGAACTGGGCCGTGAGAACGACCGGAATTTACGCCAGGAACTTCGATCTGCGTCGGCTGGAGGAGATCTATCGTCCCTACAACTCCTACAGCATTGCCATTTCCAATCCGGACCCGGGGAACGATGGCATTGCGCGCAACGCCGACGATCCTGGCAAGGTGATCACGTATTACGAGTACCCTGCGGCGTTGAGTGCCCGCCAGTTTGCAGGCACGATGCTCGTCAACTGGCCGGGATCGCAGACATACAAGACCATCGAAGTGGCGGGCACGAGGCGACTGAACTCCAGCTGGCAAGCCAATCTGTCGTTCTCGGCCACAAAGCACGATTCGCCGTTTGACGATCGGCAGCCGCTGAACCCGAACTCAGAAATCAACACCGCGAACCAGTATTGGGAGTACACCGCGAAGGCCTCCGGCGGGTATGTGCTGCCGTTCAACATCGTCGCGTCGGCAAACTACGAGCGTCGTCAGGGAGGTCCACAGGCGCGGCAAGTGCAGTTTGGGGGAGGCCAGACCATCCAATCGATTGTGCTGAACGTCGAGCCCATCGGCAGCATTCGTCTTCCGAGCACGAACCTGATCGATTTCCGTTTTGCGAAGCGGATTCGCATCGCCGGCGCACACACGCTTGAGGCGCGCTTCGATTTCTTCAACGTGCTGAACGCGAATTTTGTGACGGCGAGAAATTTGCGCGCCAGCTCGACCTACCTGGTTCCATCCGCCATCATTCTGCCGCGGATTTTGCAGGTGGGGTTGACCTACAACTTCTGAGGGGAAGGGCGCAACTGGCGTTGCGCCCTTCTGTGTTCAATACGGCATCTGCCGTTTGGTGAATGCGCGGCCCTTGTTCGTGAGCTCAACCGACGTGCCATGGGTCACCATGACTCCGGCCTTGATGAGATCGATGAGGTTTTCGAGGTTGGCCGAATGAAGGGGCGCCCATTTGTTTGCCTTCATCGCGTCCATGATTCGTGCGCGCGCCGCGTCCAGCTTCGGCTCGCCAATCGGCGGCAGGCCTCCGGTTGCTTTCGTGTCGGCCACGCTTCGGCCCTGGCTGCCGCCGCTTTTCAGGTATTCGAGACCCATCAGTGACATCGCCTGATCGCCGGGTCCCCACTCGCCCCAGGCGACGCCGGGAACCTTGGTGATCTGATCGATGTTGGCCAGCGAGTACTTGTCCTCCATTTTCAGCGACAGAATGATCTCGCCGTTCGGATTCAGAGGCCATGGATCGGCGCGATCGATGTACTCCGTCCCCGTGATGCCCCAGATGCGCGACGCGTACCCCTGACTGCCCGAGCCCCGCAGACCTTCTGGAAGTCCCTTATCGGCGCCCTTCAGGTTGGGCCGCTCGAACTGATAACGTGCGGTCGCCACGAACATCTTGACGGCTTCGGGAGTTCGGGCGTGGCACAACATCAATCCGTGAACGCCGGCGCTGAGGATCTGTTCGATAACCCAGTGGTTGTTCTTGACGGTCTGTTCGTCCAGTCCGAGCACCGGCAGCGTGACGATGACCGTCGGGGTCCGGTGTCCGCTCTTCGTGGGTCCTCCGTCAACGAGCCCCTGCATGAACTGGCGAAGCAAATGGGGCTCGAATACCCCATGCTCCATCTGGTACTGGATCAGATCGGTACCGCTCCTTGGCCAACTTCTTTCCCTCTTCATAGCCCACGCCTTCCACGCTGATGTCATAGACGGGCTGTCCAGCCTCGAGTAACTCAATCATCTTGTTGATGCGTTTCGGCTTGTAGTTGGGGTCTCCGCCCTGTGCCGAGAGCAGCGACGTCAGGGTCAGGGCGAATAATGCAAGGGCAAACGCGAGTCTTTTCATGACATCCTCGCTTTCACATCTGGTCGAATCACTCGACGCACGCCTTAGGACGAATGAACGCTAGTCGTATCCTAATCCCTAATCCCTAATCCCTAATCTAATCCCTAATCCCTAAAGTGAAATATCCGGCCTGTTAGGGTTCCACAGAGAACGGGACGGTTCTAGTGATGTTCTGGTTGGTCACTTTATCCGCGACGGCAATCTCTAGCCTGTAAGCGCCAGGCGCAAAAGTGGCAAGCGGAACGCCCTGAGCGACGAGCACCTGGTGGCCGGCGCTCAAGCTGAATTCTGCCGGCAGCGTTTTGGCGTTGAACGATGCTGGTGCCAGCTTACCGAACGGCTTGGTCTCGGTTCCTCGAAACATGCTGTAGGTAATGTCGAGATCCGGCTTGTCTCCGGCTGCCGCACCCTCGTTGTAGATCAGGAAGAGAAACAGAAGCTCGCCCGACTTCGGGAACGTCGCGGTGAACGTCGGCGCAATCCGCTGGCCGCCCAATGTGTAGGGCTGCTCCATTTGTGCACGAGCAGTCGTCGGTTGCTGAGCCTCTTCGAGGCTCTTTCCGAGCACGATGCTGCTTGTGGTCAGTCCCTTGTCAAAATCTGGAACCGTCAGACCGTGGCTGAGCACCACCCGCTTTGCCGGCGTCTTCACGTTTCTGGGAGCGGTCTCTATCATTGCGATGTACAAATCGAAATCACCTGGCGAGAGTTCTAATGCGCGGATGACTTCGACTTTACCGGACCCTGCGCTCACAAGGCTTTTCGAGCTCGAGAGAATATGGAGATCGGTGAACGCGTGCTCCACCGGTTTGGCTTCCTCCGGGCTCGCCGGTTTCTTGACGGCTCGAATGTACATCGCGACCGGGAACGACGTAAATGCGCCTTCGCTGATTTCCAGCACATACGGCACGAACACCTTCGCAGCCGACTGCACAAAATGGTTCTGGAACTTCAATGTGACATCAGCGGGGGCCACCTGCTTGCCAGCAGCCACCGCATCGACCAGAGCATTCAGCGCTTGGTATTGACTCATTTCGGCCTTGTTCAGCCGAAGCTTGTCCGCGCCTGTGTCTTGAAGCTTCTCCTGCGCATACGAGGAGGTTGAGACGAACGAACTCAGGACGAGCCCGATAGCGACCGCGACGACATGATGGAAAGACATTTTTCCTCCCACGCGGCACCAGCGAGATTCTCAAAATGGAGGCGGCGATTCTACTTCAAAACACCTTGCTCGCAGCTGGGAAGTGGTGTAAACAGCGGTTACGACACGCTCAATCAGTTGGTACGGTTTCCAAGGAGAACACGATGACGACCGCACGGTTTGTCCTGCTCGCTGGTGCATTGGTCGGTCTGAGCCCTTCAACGGTTCAAGCGCAGGGCCTTGTCACGCAGAAAGCATTGTCGCTGGAAATGGCTCAAGCCATCGTCCAGGGTACTGTCGAACGGTGTCGTGCAGACGGCTTCAGCGTCAGCGTGACGGTCGTCGACGGAAGCGGCTTACTCAAGGCGTTCATCCGCGACGAGGGCAACGGGCCGCACACAATAGACCTGAGCCGGCGCAAAGCGTACACGGCGCTGACGTTTGCCTCGCGATTCCCGACGTCGCTCGCGTTTGCCACGGCACGGGGATCCACCTTGGGCTCTCCCATGCCGAACGTCGAAGGTACGGTCGGCGTTGGCGGTGGCGTGCCAATCAAAATAGGAGACGTCGCGATCGGCGCGGTCGGTGTCAGTGGAGCTGTAGGCGGCGATAAGGACGAAATCTGTGCGAATGCGGGCATCGCCAAGGTTGCCCACTTGCTGAAGTAATCCAACGTTTGTTGCGATGTTTCGATAGCAGCCAGCAACGTCTTGCGTCCGAACGACCCGCGCATCGGTGAGCCGACACCATAATGGACGGCATTCATGCCGCCGAGCCAGAAGGAGGCTTCGATGAGAACCTTGGGGCATTCCATCCGCGACCGGGCATTGATCGCAGGGCTTCTCTTAGTCGCAGTGCTGGCGCTGACGCCGGCGTTCGCCGCCGCACAGGCCCTCACGCAGGCGACGGCGACCGTTCTCGGACAAGTGACCGACGAAAGCGGCGCGGCTCTTCCCGGCGTGACGGTCACGCTCAGGAGCCCGGCGCTACAAGTTCCGCAAGTGTCGACGACGACGGACGAGCGCGGCGAATACCGCGTGACGCCGCTGCCAATCGGCATCTATACCATCGAATACGAGTTGTCCGGGTTTCAGACCTTGCGGCTGAATGAGATTCGACTCAATGCAGGATTCACGGCGAAGCTGGACCAAGCAATGAAGATCGGCACGCTGGCCGAGACGGTGACTGTGTCCGGGCAGACTCCGCTGGTGGACGTCACGCAGGCCTCGACAGCCACCATGCTGGAAACAGATGCGCTCGAGCTGATCCCGTCCGGGACGAACGGCATTGTGGGCTTCCTCTCCCACGTGCCGGGCGCGCAGACCAACATCGAGGTTGGCGGGTCCGCGATCACCGATACGAATATTTTCACCGCCAACGGGCAGGGTGGCGAAATGTGGTCGCTGCTCGAAGGTGTCTTTGCTGCGGCGAGCCAGACCAGTGCCAGCGGCACGCACTACAACTTCAACGCGATCGAAGAGGCGCGCGTTCAGACGAGCGCGAACGGCGCCGACACACCCAAGCGGGGGATGAGCGTCAACCTCATCACGAAGTCAGGCGGCAACGCCTATCATGGCGCGGCGGAGTACGCGTTTACGAACCACGAGTTCGAGAGCGACAACATTACGTCCAGCCTCCGCGCGCAGGGCGTCGTCTCGGCGCCGAAGCTCATTACGCGCAAGGACGGCGGCGGACAGCTGGGCGGGAAACTCATCCAGGACAAGCTGTGGTTCTTTGCCGATCTGCGTTATCGGAAGGTGATAAGAGAAATTCCGTTTGCCACGCGCCCCGATGGGTCGATTATCCACAGACCACAACATCAGTTCTTCCAGGCCTATAAAGTATCCGGTCAGCTCAATCCCACCAACAGGCTCATCGCGTTCTGGCATCGATACGGCGATCACGAAAGACGGAGTGCCAGTCAGTTCGTGCCAGAGCGTGCGATGGAACAGAACAACGCCTGGGGAGAGACGTGGAAGGCTGAATGGCAAGCGACGATAGGACAGTCCCTGACGCTGTCGGTGCAGCACGGGCGATTCGAACACGTGAATCAGTACCAAGGCTTCGCCCCTGGGGTGCCAAGGAGTCTAGACATCACGACGATGATGGAGGACGGCGACGCGGTGTCGGATGGTCGATACAGCACGAACGGCCAAATCCACGACAGGGCCGTGTTGACGTGGTACAGGCCGAATCTCCTGGCGGGGAACCACGCGTTCACATTCGGGTTGGACTTCTTGGACGGTGGGAATGGCGCAACCAATCCCGAGAGACGCAGCGGCGACTACCGGCTCCGGTTCCAGAACACCGCGCCGTTCCAGATCGATATTTACAATCTTCCGAATGCTCCCGAGCTGCGGACGCGTTACTTCGGGGCGTACGTGCAGGATTCATGGACCATCAACCGCCGGCTGACCCTGAGCATCGGACTTCGGGGCCAGCGCGACCGCGGGTGGGTGCCGGCTCAGTGTCAAAGGTTCGGCACGTTCGTCGAGGCCTTCCCCGAAAACTGCAACCCGGAGGTTCAGCCGAACATTTTCAATTCCTTCACTCCGCGGGTGCATGCCGCCTTCGACGTGACCGGAGATGGCCGTTCGGTAATCAAAGGCGGCTATGGACGATTCGTGCATCTCCGCTCGACCGGGGCCGAGATCAACAACTTCAACAAGAACGGTCAGCGGACGATGCTTTACGACTGGCACGACCTCAACGGCGATCGCGACTACGATCCAGGCGAAGTCAACCTCAATCCCAATGGAGGTGATTTCCGGTCGGGTGGCGCACAGCTCAACGCGTTTCTCAACCCGGACGAGAACATCCCGGGCGCGGAAGAATACACGCTCGCGTTCGAGCGGCAGCTCACACGGACCGTGGCCGTGCGCGTTGGCGGTGTCTACCTGAAGAACATCAACGTGAACCGCAATCTCAACCCCCTGAGACCTTACGAGGTGTACACCATTCCGATCTCGAGACTGGATCCCGGTCCCGACGGCGTCAATAACACCAGTGACGACCCAGGCACGACGCTGACGTATTGGGACTATCCGGCTTCGTACCGCGGCGCAGCTTTCGAAGGCGTCAAGCTCGTCAACGACGATCCGAGGTACGACTCGACGTACAAGACGATCGAATTCGCCGCGACCAGGCGTCTGGCGGAGGGCTGGCAACTGATGGGGTCGTACTCGGCCACCAAGAGAGACATTCCCATCCCTGACGGTGCGGCTCTCACTCCCAACGCCGAGATCAACACGAGCGATCGCACCTGGACATGGATCGGCAAGGTGTCCGGCTCGTACACGTTCCCCATGGGAATCCTGGCCGGCGTCAGCTACAACATCCGTAATGGGTCGCGCCTGGCGCGGCAGGTGCAAATCCTGGCGCCGGCGGGATCGTCCATCACAAATCTCGTTGTGAATGCCGAGCCGATCGGCAGTCTCAGTCTCGAGAATGTCGGGCTGCTCGATCTGCGAGTGGCGAAGCGCATCGGGCTCGGGCAGGGACGAAACCTCGAGCTTCGACTCGATTGTTTCAATGCGCTGAACGTCAACCCGGTCACCTCCATCGTCACGCGCGCCGGGCCGACATTTGGGAACGCCACCGCCTCGGAAAGCGGAGGTCAGAACGGGACGGGGTTGACCCCACCGCGGATTTTCCAGATCGAATCACGTTTCACGTTCTGAGAGGAGTCGACGTTATGCGAATTCTCAACAGCATTGCGTGCATCGCAGCAGGCCTCGGCCTGTTTTTGACGCTGCCCCTTCCGTATGCCGAGTTGCATGGACAGCAACCCGGTGGCGGCCAGGGCCGCACAGGTGGGGCGCCCCGCGCGGGGGGCGCCGGCCGGGGGCAGATGGAGGTCTGGTCGCCGATGCCCGTGAAGCCCAACCCATTTGTGCCCCCGCATAAAGCGCTCACGAAGGTTTCAGATCTCGTCGCCAAGCACAAGAGTCAGCAGAACTGGAGCGAGGTGGTGGTGCGCGACCATCTGTTCTACGCCCAGTACATCTCGATGGCACCCGGCGCGAAAACACCACGGCGATTCCACCAGGATCACCGAATCTGGTGGGTCGTGCAGGATGGTCAGATTCGCTTCACGATCGAAGGGCAGGAGCCGTTTGTCGCGTCGAAAGGATTCCTGGTGCAGGTGCCCAAGCGCCTCATCTACAGCCTCGAAACGGTGGGTGACAGACCTTCGTTGCGGTTCGAAGTCACCAATCCTGATGCCCACACGATGTACCCTGCCGATGAGACCCCGACACCCGTGCCGGGCGTCAAGTACGAGCGGGCGCGAGTCGCGAGCGCGAAGGGATCCTACGACGAAGCGAACGTGCCGTACATCGACTACAACCTCACTATTGCCGGAACCCCGAAGACGAAACGCAATCAGAACCAGTTCATCGGCGACGCTCACGATGGCGGCTACGTCAACGTGGGCATCGTGAACATCATCAGGGGGGATCCCAAAACACAAAAGCCGGCGCAGCCTGGAGACAAGGGCCACTATCACCTGACGGGTCCGGAAGCTTGGTTCATTCTCGAGGGTCAGAACGAGTTCCTGATCGGCGACGTCCCCCTCTTCGTCGCGAATCAAGGCGACGTCGTTTACGCGCCCGCGCAGACGTGGCATCGTCCTCGCCACGTGGGCGATGGGATGGCTACCAGGCTGGCCATCGTGGGTTATGCCAACTCGCATGTGTATTCCGCAGAGGGAGGCGCCGCGGAATAAGGCGCAAAGACGGGAGGGATGTTGTGAAGATCGCGAAGATTACGGCCATCCTGTTTTGTGCTCTGAATGTGGTGCCGCTGTCCGGTCAGGGCGGCCGTGGTCGCGGGGCAGCGCCGGCACCTGCGACCAATACCGTTGCGGTGGCGATTCCCGGCGTTGTCGCCGCTGGAACACCTATCAGCGTCATCAAGGAGGGGTTTCAAGGCACTGAAGGACCGATCACGCTGCCCGACGGCAGCCTGTTGTTTACTGAGCCTGCCGCCAATCGCATCTCGAAGATCGACAAGGACAACAACGTGTCCACGTTTCTCGAGAACACAAACGGCTCCAACGCGCTGGCATTCGATGCGAAGGGACGATTGATTTCCGTTCAAACCACCGCCGGGCAGATGCGCGTCGGCGTGCTCTATCCAAAGGGCAGCGAAGCGACGTTGGCCGAGCTGGACGTACGGCCGAACGATCTCGTCGTCGACAAGAAAGGCGGCGTCTATTTCACAGCTCCGACAGCGACGCCGCCACAAGTGCTCTACGCGCCTGCCGGCGGCAAGGCGATGAAGGTGGGCGAGGGGATCGACAATCCGAACGGTATTCAGTTGAGCCGCGACGAGAAAACGCTCTACGTCAACAATACTCGCGGCGAACATATGGTGGCGTTTGACGTACAGCCAGACGGAACACTCACGAACAAACGCAACTTCGCGCAATATCAGGGCGTAACGAAGTCTGATACCGGCGTGACCAGTGGCGCTGATGGTATCGCGGTCGACAACGACGGCCGGGTGTATGCAGCCATCAACTCCACCGGAGGTGTGCAGGTCTTCAGCCCCCAGGGACAGTACCTTGGGACGATCCCGACATCTCTGGGTGCGCAGAACATCGCGTTCGCAGGTCCCGACAAGAAGACGCTCTATATTGTCGGTCGCGGGGCGGCGTTCAAAGTCCAGATGCTGGCGCAGGGCTTCCGCGGGCGCGCTAAGTAGCGAGCACGTCCAACTGACGCGTCACGTTGTTACCACAGAGACGGCAGAGAGCACGGAGAAGACCAATTCTTCTCTGAGTTCTCTGTGTTCTCTGTGGTTGCGGTAAGATGCCACTGTGCGTCCACGTCTCTGGGCCACGCTTTTCTTCTCGATCGGAGCCGTCGGTTCCGCATCGCTGTTGTCCCAGTCCACAAGCCCTCCCGTTCCCACCTTCAGGGCGGAAGTTGAATACGTAGAAGTTGACGCGCTCGTCACCGACGAGCAGGGGCGCGTTGTCTTGGATCTGCAGAAGGAAGATTTTCGAGTCTTCGAAGATGGCAGGCCTCAGACGATAGCAAATTTTGGTTTCGTGAAAATCCCGGTGGAAATGGGTGGCCGTCTCGACGCGATCGAACCTGATGTCGTGACGAATGAACGCCCGTTTGCCGGGCGTATCTACACGTTAATCCTGGACGACCTGCACACGGCTCCTTCGCGGGCGCCGCTGGTAAAGAGTGCCGCGCGCCAGTTCATCGAGCGACATCTGGCGGCGAACGATCTGATGGCGATCGTGCGCACAGCCGGTCGTTCCGGGGATTCGCAGGATTTCACGGGCAGCAAACGCCTGCTGCTCGAGGCAGTGGACACGTTCATGGGCGTGAAGCTGGAGTCCGCTGCGGTCTCCCGCAACGAGGAATACTTTCGGGGAACGGGCGCCAACGGCAGGGCGATCAGCGATCCGTTCGACACCGAGCGTGGTTTCAATGCGCGAACGACGACACGCACGCTCAGACAGGCGGCGGAATGGCTGGGGGGCATCCGCGGCCGTCGCAAGACGATTCTGTTCATCAGTGAAGGGATTGACTACGACATCACCGATCCGTTCAACAACCGGTCAGCATCGCCAGTACTGGACGAAATGCGCGAGGCGATTGCGGCGGCAACACGATCGAACGTCAGCATCTATTCGGTGGATCCACGCGGCCTGACTGCCATGGCCGACGAAGCCATTGAAACCGGCATCTTCGCCGAACAACTCCCGCGCACCTATCAAGGAGATACGGATAATCCGTCACAGCCACAAGCGCGCTCCGGTATCGGGCTCGGCAGCCTGCGAACCGAGCTTCAGTTGTCGCAGGACAGCCTTCGCACGCTCGCTACTGAAACGAATGGGCTTGCGGCCGTCAATGCCTCGGATTTCCGTTCTGCCTTCGAGCGGATCGTCGACGACAACAGCGCGTACTATGTGCTGGCGTACTATCCGAATCCAAACAGGCGCGATGGCAAGTTCCATCGGATCGAAGTGCGGACGTCTCGTTCAGACGTGACGGTGCGCGCTCGTCGAGGATACGTGGCGCCGCGAGGCAGTCCACCGAAGCAGCGCGCGACAAGCGACGCTGGCACGTCGCCCGTCGTGACGAGGGCCCTCAACAGTCCGTTGCCGAGCACCGGCGTCGCCATGCGCATGTTTGCCGCCCCCTTCAAGGGTGATACGCGAGATGCGTCGGTCGTTGTGGGCCTCGAGCTCAGCGGGAGCCACTTGACGCTCGAGGGCAGCAAACGCGTGGAGTTGCTCGTACGCCGCGGTGGACGCGTCGGGCCAGACGCGTTCGAGCACTGAATACTTCACGCCGGCGCCAGCGCCCGAAGCGAAAGCGCGGATCGAGAAAACCGGCATTCGGATTATCAAGCGCCTGGATCTTCCGCCCGGGCGTTATCAGCTCCGCGTTGCGGCGCACGACATCGCCCGCGGAAATGTTGGAAGCCTGAATTACGACCTGGAGATTCCCGACTACAACAGGATGCCCCTCGGCATGAGCGGCATCCTCTTGACCTCGCGCGAGGGAGTCTCGACACCGACGGCAAGAGGCGATGCGCTGTTGGAGCGTGTGATGCCGGCTCCGCCCGTTTCGCAACGGACCTTCGCGCGAGACGATGAAATATTGCTATACGCCGAAATTTACGATCGCAGTGCAGGGTCGGCACACACAGTGGACGTCGTTACGACAGTGACGTCGGCCGACGGAACCGTTGTGTTCGAGCACTCCGATGAACGATCCTCAACCGAGCTGCAGGGAGCGAGCGGTGCGTATGGTCACACGGCTCGTGTACCCATGAGCCGGTTTAGCGCCGGCCACTATGTGCTCAAGCTCGAGGCCCGTTCACGTAACGGGCATGCGGTGAGCCGGCAGGTTCCGTTCGAGGTCCGATGAGAAAGTCAATAGTGCGTGACGACGAGGGTGAAGTCGGTGGGCAATTGCAAATTGCCGATATCGAAGATCCCGACGCAATACTCGTCAGGTCCGGATGGCGCGCCAGTCACCGTGGCGTTCAGCGTCACCGCATTGTTGATGTCCTGACTGCAGAGTGATGTCGCGTCGTCCCAGAATCCGAGCGACAGTCCCATCGTGAGAGTGGCAACGGGCGCGAGCTGAGTAATCCTCGCGACGATGTTGCCCGGATTGGCTACTGTGAAGTGGTACGCGGCTCCGCCGCCGGCATTCAACGTGCCGGTGTACGTCTCGGTCTTTTGTTCGAACACCGGCGCCGGCACGGGATCGGGCTGCGTCGGCGTTCCGCCGCAGGCAAGCGAATTCATGACGATGACGGACACTGCGGCGAACTGCGCGCCGGCGCGATTTTTCATTCAAGACTCCTTAGCAGGAAGGCAACGAGGGTGGCGGTCGTGCAACGGACGTGCCGCCAGACTGTGGATAGCGTGTCATTCTGATGAGACGCGAGCTGCTCTCGAACAGTGACACAGTGAGATGACGGGCCGACACACTTTTCTCACATGCCGACCCGTGTTGAGGCGTCAGCTCTTCGTGTAGATCAGCTTCCGGTTCTGCGTGCCGCCCGGCGTCGTGCGCGTCGTTTCGATGACGAGCGTGTTGCCGTCGCGGCTATAGACGTCTTTGGCGTCGATGGTGATCTCGCCGCCTCTACCTTGCACCGTCTGCTTGGTCGCGATCACGATGCGCGCGCCATCCCATGACGCTTGCGACGTGGCAGGCCCCGGCCCGATGGTGTTCGTGCTGTCCGAACCGTCGAGCTTGTAAACCGCCGTCTGGTTGCCTTGCGCGGTCGTGCGATCGATCGTCAGTTCGGTGGCCGACTGCTTGATCGTCATCGCCGTGGCCGGCGCGCCACCCATGCGGCCGCCGCCCCGTCCGCCGCCACCGCCCCCGCCGCCGCCACCTCCTCGAGCGGGCGCCGGGTCGCTCTTTGCCTCGTCGAACGTCCAGCTGCCCGAGAAATCGGTCTTTGCCTGTGCCCACCCGGCGACGGGTAACACGAGAGATAAGATGAGCGCTACCATGAATGCTTTGAACATGCGTTTCTCCTCACCATGCTTACGACTGCCTGACGCGCACCGTTGACAGCGCCGCCCCGTAGATCTAATGTCCGAGGCACAACCACGAAGAAACGACGCTGATCGCGAAGACACGAAGCTTTAGGGAGGCAGCCATGCGACGCCCTCGAATTTCCCTCATTGTGCTTGCGCTTGTCACGGTTGGAGTCGCCGCCGGCCAGACGCAGAGCAAGCCCGGCGGCAGTGCCACTGCTGATGCGTCGGGCTACAAGCTCGTCGAGTTTCCCGCACCAGCCACCAACGCTGCAGGTTTTCCCGCTCCCTGGAACCTGATCCAGGCGTCGAGCGTGGCCGTGACGGCGAAAGGGACGGTGCTCGTCCTGCACCGTGGGGCGCACCCGCTGCTCGAATTCGATACGAGCGGCAAGTTCCTTCGCTCGTGGGGCGACGGGTTGATCAGCGAGGGCAAGGTGGCCGGCATTCCGCAGGCCAATTGGGCCGCCGACCGGTCCCGATACTCCGCGGTGTATGGAGCGCCCGGATGCACGTCGTGCGGCGCACACTCCGTACGCGTCGATCCGCAGGGAAATATCTGGGTCGTCGATGCCGCAGGACATGTCATTTACAAGATGAATCAGGACGGAAAAGAGTTGATGAGGCTGGGCACCCGCGGCGCAGTGGGCGCGGGACCGTCGCATTTCAACCTGCCGACCGACATCGCGTTTGGGCCGAATGGCGACCTCTTCGTGACTGATGGATACGGCGCTGCCCGCATCGTGAAGTTTTCGCGAGAGGGAAAATTCCTGCTGGAGTGGGGCAAGCGAGGGACGGGTCCGGGTGAGTTTGGCTTACCTCACAATCTCGTCGTAGATGGTCAGGGCCGCGTTTATGTGACCGATCGAGACAATCAGCGGATACAGATATTCGATTCCAGCGGAAAATATCTCACCGAGTGGAAGGGCACCGGCGGCGTCTCGGGGCTGGCTTTGACGAAGGACGGACGCATCGTGACGGGTGCCGTTGTGCGCGATCTCAACGGCAATGTCGTCACCAAGTTGCCTGAAGCCGGCGCGGCGCACGGGGCCGCCGTGGACGCAGCCGGCAGTATCTATCTCGCGCAATTGAGCGGCGTGGTGCAGAAATATGTGAAATGAGGACCTATGTTTAGTCGTCGCGAGTTCGTCGGATCCGTTCTTGGTGCTGCGATGGCGCGCCGCGCGTGGGCGATGCCCGGCGATAAGTTCCGATGGGCGATCAGCAGCCACATGTTCACCCCGTTGAAGCCCCACCCCGAAACCGGGCTGAAGGTCGCGGCGAAGTTCGGATTTCACGGCGTTGAACCGTGGGGAAACGAACTTCAGGCGTATCTGAATCAACCGCCTGCGGTTTTCAAGAAAGTGCTCGATGAGGCCGGCGTCGGCATTTCCTCCATTGCCAGCGGCGGTGATTACTTCGACACGGCTCGCCTGAAGGCGACGATCGACAGCAACGCCGCCAACGCGAAGTTCGCGTCGTATTTCGGCGTGACCGCGCTGAAGGCCAATCTCAGCCGCCGTCTCGGCACCGAGAACCTGAGCCCTGCGAACGGCCGCATCCTGGCCGCCAACCTGAACGAAGTCGGCAAGCGCACGCTCGAGCACGGCGTGAAGTTCGCTTTTCATCCGCACGCCTGGACGATCGCCGAGCGGGGAGCCGAAGTCGAGATGATTCTCGAGATGACCGATCCGAAACTCGTGTTCGTGACGCTCGACACCTGCCACGCGTCGGTCGGGGGATTCGATCCGGTGACGTTCCTGCGCAACCACTATTCGCGTGTCGCCCATTTGCACTTCAAAGACACGCTGCCAGTCTGGGGTGCGGGAAAGGGATGGAAAGGCCCGGCGCCGAGCAAAGAAGAGGAAGCCGCGATGGCCAAGAAACTTGGTCTTCCTCAGACACCCGATCCGATCTATCAACGGCTGGGTACCGGCGGAGTCGATTTTCCGGCTCTGATCCAGGTGCTGCGCGAGCGGCAATACGCCGGGTGGATCAGCCTCGATTTCAACTACGTCGACATGCCTCCCGGCGTGACCATCGACCAAGACATGGCGGCCCATCGAAAGTATCTGGTCGAGACGCTGCGCGCGAGCCTGAAGTCTTAGAGCGGAGGAGCACATGCAGATGAAACGCCGCGAGTTCTTTGGTACGACATTAGCGGCCGGCGTCGCCGCCGCCACGAGGTCGTTGAGGGCCCAGGACGCGAAGCCGCGGCCGCCCAGAGAATCCATGGCCAAGGTGGAGAAGCTGTTCACGGTGCCTGGATACACCTATGCGAACGCGCTGGAAACGGCGCCAGACGGCTTGTGGGTGGGCGATCAGGTCACCGAGAAGATCGCCCGCGTCGACTGGCAGACCGGCAAGATTCTCCAGGAGGTTCAGCTCGAGTCGCACAACATGAGCGGCCTTGGAGTGGGCGGAGGGTATATCTGGGCCGGCTCGAACGGTGGCGTCAGCGGCCGCCGACCGCCGCGACCCACCGACAAAGACTACGGCGAGTACTCACAACTCGATATGAAAACCGGCAAGATCGTGAAGGTCTACCGTCCGCCCTGGGGTGGAGGCGTGCACGGCGTCACCTACAGCCCGCTGACCAACACGCTGTGGGTGGCGGCGTTGTCGCTGCAGGCGGTTGCCGAGATGGATCCGAAAGACAATCTGCGAATTCTGCGGATGTATCGCACGACCGGTGAACGCCAGCACGGTCTCGACGTGGACAAGAACTTCCTCTGGATGCTGATGGCGACCGATCGTCAGGTCCATCGATACGATCTCAATGGCGGCCGACTCGTCGAGATCATCACGATTCCCGACTCGGCGCCAGACGCCCACGGACTGGCGCTGCACAACGGCTATCTCTACTACTGCGATTCCGGCCTGACGCTGCCCGGGTCCGGCACATCGCCCGGCCAGATCTGCCGATTCAAAGTGGAGACCAGCGCGACCACAAATTGATCTGACGTTCGTCATGGTAGATGGCGGAGGGATGAGGGCAGATGACGTCTTCTGCCATCTGCCCTCTGCGATCTGCCCTGGCTGAGGAATTCCCTAAGCCCGCCTAGAACCCGAAGCGAACCATCACTTGCAGGTTGCGCATATTCTGCGCGCCGGTGGCTGCGCCGAACCCGGCGTTGCGAGGTGTCGACCGGGCCGGATCGATGGACCCATCGGCCCGCGTCTGCGAGTTCGTAATCGTCAGATCGGTCGGGCTTCGATATGTCACGTTCCTCTGACGGTTGTTGAACACGACGACGTTGAACGCGTTGAACGCATCGAGACGGAATTGCAGAGTACAGGCCGCCGCCGAGGCGAATATGTCGCGCAATAGCCAAATCGACCGTCTTGTCCGGGCACCCGCCGAGAATATTGCGCCCCGACTCGAGGCCGACGCTGCCGTATTGCGGTCCGGTCACCGCGGCAGCATTGAACTGCTTGTACGGGTCGCCTGAACACCCGCTTCCGGGGTCGCCGAGGAAAACAATCCTCGCGGCGTAATCGGGCGAACCGGTGAGGTTCGTGGCGGTGCCGTTGTTTTCGTAGTTATAGGTGATGTCGTACCTGCCGCCGACCTGGTCGGTGTTGACATGGTTGGCGGATCCAGCCGTCAGCACTCCCGAGAGCTGCCAATCGTTGAGGATATACCCGCCGACGCGGCCGAGGGCACTTGGGGCATGAGGCAGTTCCCATGAGGCATAGGCCTTGATGACGTGCCGCTGGAGCGCAAGATCCTCGTTGAGCTTTTCGTACGCGGCTTGGTCGGCCCGCAGTCTGATAGAGCCGTCAGCTCCATGCTCGAACCGTGACTGCAGGCCCGTGTTGCCTTTGAGCGAAAGTCCCAGCGTGTAATTGATTCCGAACCCGAGGCCGTCGCGGAACCGATGGTTCAGTGATGTCTGAATCGAGTGGTACTCGTCCCAGAAGGTCGTCTGCTGTTCGTTGATGTTGCTGAAGCCGCGGTAGGGGCGCAGCAGATTTGACGTATAGGCACTTGCGCCTGGCACGCTGCTCGCCGCCAGCGTCGGGTCCTGGTTCTGCGGCAGGTAGGCCGCGCCGATATCGACCGCGTTCAGATCGACCGAGCCGTTCCCACCACCCTGAAACGCGCGCAGCCGGTTGTACCCTCGATTGCCGACATACGAGACGTCGAGCGCAGACGACCAGGGCAGCGCCATCTGCACGCCACCCTGCCATTGCCAGGACGAAGGCACCTGCGCATCGTACTGGAAGGTGATGAGCGCCGGCACACCGGCCGTGCTGAGACCGGTGCCGAGCGTCTGAAGCTGACCATTACGCAGATCCTGCGAGGTCGAGATCGGCGGGTTGCCCGGGATCGAGAATACCGTGTTGCCGTCGGGCCGATCGTAGAAGAGGCCGCCGCCGCCGCGCAGGACGAAACGCTGGTCGCCCGTGAGGTCGTACGCGAAACCGGCACGAGGGGCCAACACGAGCGTGGGCCAGACGTACGACGTGTCGGCGATGCCGTCGCCGGCCTGTTTCACACCGTTGTTCAGGTTGCCTGAATTGGGCACGACCGTGCCGATGGCCGCTGCCGTGTTGGCAGCGCCTGGCGCCGTGAGGATCTGACCGGTACGCGGATCCACGGCATTACGGGCGTTGCCGGTGCAGACCGTTTGACCGTTGTTGCAACCGGAAAGATAGAGCTGCGGCGCCGCAGACCGTGACCACTGATCGACGAAGAAGTTCGACATCTGCAGGAACTGGTCGTGCTGTGGCTGCTGCCGCGTAAAGCGCAGGCCATAGTCCAGTGTCAACCGGTTGTTCACCTTCCAGTTGTCCTGCACGTAGAACTCGGTGTTGTTGTAAATCATGCTGCCTTCGATCAACCGCGACTGCTGCAGGTACTGCGTGAACACGCCGACCGCCGCGTTGGCGAAGCCGAATCCCGTATCGAGCGCGTTGTTGGTGTCGTTGCCGAAGTTGACGTAGCCCTGGAAGCCGAGATTCGCCACGCCGCCCGCGCCGGTGTTCTGCGCCTTGAAGCTGTGGTTGTTGTAGAAGCCGGCCTTGAACGTGTGCGCGTTCCAGACCCGCGTCATGCTGACGGCGAGGTCCTGCGTGCGGTTGATGTTGAGGAACCCCGGGAAGACCTGATTGGGTGGTCCGGGCAGCGCGCCGACGCCCGCGGTGCCCATGATGCGGCTGCCCCAGCCAAATGCCGGCGGCATGTTGATGCGCTGGCCATCCCACCATAGCGGATTGAGGTCCTGGAGCACCTCATAGGCGTAGTAGCGGTCATCGACACGGCCCGCATCGGGATAGAGAAGCGGGAAGTTCGGCAAACTCGACAGCCGATTCGACGACTCTGAGACGAGAATGCCGCCGGTACCGGTCGCTCCGATCGACGCACCACCGGCCAGCTGGTTGCGGATGAACCCGTACGTGCCCTCGATGAACGTCGCGTTGCCGAGCGTGTAGTTCACCGTGACACCGTAGTTGGTGATGAATGGATACGGGTTCTGCACGTCGTTGAAACCGGCGATCGTACCGGGTGTGATCAGCTTGCGAGCGCGTTGACCCGAATACTTGCCGCCCACTCGCAAGGTCGGCGACAGCTGATAGTCGATGCGAAGTGCAGGCTGTTGCGTGAGATTCTCAGTGGTTGGGGCCTGCACTTCGTAGTTGTAGTTGGTGCCGGGGGCCTGCGTGACGTTGGGCATCGGATAGCGGCTGAGCAGCGCAATGCCGGTTGAATAGAGGCGATCGGCCGGAATGCGCCCGAGCTCGCCGCCGGCCTGGAAGCAACCGGCCGTATTGGCTGCCGTGCAGGGCTGCGTCGAGGTCGGATCCTTGATGAGGTTGAAGAGCGCGCCGTTGTTGTCGCGCGTCTGCGAGAAATCGCCCGCGCGTTCGGCGGCCGTTGGAACACGGATCCTGATGGGATTGCCGTTGTTGATCGCCTGTGTGACCGGGCGATACTCGTGCGCGTAGAAAAAGAACAGCTTGTTGTTGCCGCCGGGCTTGCCGATCGGCCCGCCGATGGTATAGCCCAGCGTCTTCGTGCTGGTCTTCACCTTCGGATCGCCGTTTTTCGCGTTCACCCAGCTGTTCTCGTTCCAGTCCGAGTCGGTCATGATGTCGTAAGCCGCCCCTCGGAACTGATTCGATCCGCTCTTGGTGACGGCCGTAATCTGCAGACCGCTCGACCGCCCGTATTCCGCCTGATACCCCTGCGTGAGGATCTTCACTTCGCCGATCGACTCGATATTCATCTGCAGCATCTGGCCGTTGTTGCCGGTGTCCATGGCCGAGATGCCGTCCATCATGATGTTGTTCTGACCGGCGCCGCCGAGGCGCGTGCCGCCAGCCGACGCGCCGTTGGCCACCACGCCCGGGGTCAGTGCCGTCACGCTCGTGAAATTGTTGTGCGCGACCGGCAGATGCTCGATCTGATCGCTTGTGACCGCGAACGAACGCTCGCCGCTCTGACTCTGAACCATGGCGGCTTCGCCGACGACGTTCACGGTTTCGGCGAGGGTGCCCGGCTCGAGCGTGACCGGAGGAACCCCGACGCGGTCGGCGCCGCTTACAGCCACGCCTGCACGTCGGACGGTCTTGAAGGCATCCATCGTGATTTCGATGGTGTAGGTGTCGGGCGTGACGTTCGGGAACACGTAGCTGCCGGCTTCGTTTGTGATGGCCGGTGCGGACTTGGTGCCGCGCGCTTCGCTGATGAGCACGACGGTGGCACCGGGAACGACGCCGCCCTGTTCATCACGGACGGTTCCGGTGATGGTGCCGGTCGTGATCTGTGCGAATACCGGCGCCGCGGACAGCGCGAGAGCGAGGATCGACGCGAGAATCCTTTGGCAGCTCCTATGGTGCATAACCCCTCCTGCAGAAAAGAGCTTGGGTGACCTCCGGCGAAAACGTGTAATCGATTACATAGCGGGTGACGGATTATGCCATCGCGCTCCAGCGTTTGTCTAGCCGTCATTCGCCCGCATCTAATCGATGTGCGGAAAATGCACATATGATTTTTTGGATATGATTTATACGGCCTGTTGGATCGCAGGCCCTTACATATGGCCACCATTTACGAAGTTGCCAAACGTGCGCGCGTGTCGACGGCGACCGTGTCGCGTGTCCTCAGCCTGCCGGGTGTCGTCGCGCCGGGGACACGCCGGCGTGTCCTCAAGGCCGTCGACGAACTCGGGTATGCGCCAAATTCCACGGCGAAACAGCTGCGGACGCTCCAGACCCGCAAGGTGATTGTCTCGGTTCCCGACATCTCGAACCCGTTTTTTTCGCTCATTCTGCAGGGCATCGAAAGCACCGCGCAGCGGGAGGGATATGCCGTGCTGGTCGGCGACACCCAGCACGACGAAAAGCGCGAGGAAGGCTACGCGATGATGCTCAAGCGGAAAGAGGCCGACGGCCTGATCTTTCTCGGCCATCGTTTGCCCAAGCCGGCATTACAGATGATTCGCGACATGTATCCGCGGTGTGCGCCGATCGTGAACGGCTGCGAGTTCAGTCCGACGCTGGGCGCGCCCAGCGTCCATATCGATAATGCCAAAGCCGCATACGAAGCGATGGATCATCTGTACGGTTTGGGACACCGTCGCATCGGAATCATCACCGGGCCGCTCGTCAGCCCGCTGAGCCGCGATCGTTTGCAGGGCGCAACGTCGCGTGCGCGGGAACAGCGCCTCGAGCGCAAGTTCATCGTGATGCAGGGAGACTTTTCGATCGCGTCCGGTGCGGCCGCGGCCGAGCGCCTGCTTGGGCGGGCGGATCGGCCGACGGCCGTTTTCTGCTTCAACGACGAGATGGCGATGGGCGTGCTCGAGGTTGCGAACCGGCTATCCGTGCGCGTGCCGCGCGAGCTGTCGGTGTTTGGGTTCGATGACATCCGCTTCGCTCGGCACACGAACCCGCCCCTGACCACCATCGCTCAACCGATGCGGCAGATTGGTGAAGGCACCGTGCAACTACTGCTCGGTATCCTGTCCGGCAGCGACACGATGGACATGCCCGCGTCCATCACGCTACGGCATACGCTGGTCGTGCGGGCAAGCACGGGGCCTCCGCCTCGCTGATGGACCATTGGTAGATTGGCGGATTGGTAGATTGTGAGATTGTTGGCAGATTGAGGATTGTAGGTTTGAGAGATTCGGATTGGTAGATTGGGATCGAGGGATTGCGATTGGAGATTGGGGCGATTGAAGAACCGTAATCCCCTAATCTCCAATCTTCAATCCATCAACAATCTATCAATCCCCCAATCCCTCAATCTTCCAATGTCAGTATCGGTAATGCTCCGGCTTGTACGGACCTTCCACGGGAACGCCGATGTAATCGGCCTGATCTTTGGTCAGCTTCGTCAGCTTCACACCGAGATGGTCGAGATGCAGCCGTGCAACCTGCTCGTCGAGGTGCTTCGGCAACATATAGACCTTCTTTTGTACTTGCCGGTGTTGTGATGCAGCTCGAGCTGCGCGATGACCTGGTTGGTGAATGACGCCGACATCACGAAGCTCGGGTGGCCGGTAGCGCAGCCGAGATTCAAGAGACGCCCCTCCGCGAGAATCATCACGCTGTGTCCATCGGGGAAGCGGAACTCGTCGTACTGCGGCTTGATGTTGATGCGTTCGACGCCGGCCTTCTTCAAACCGGCCATGTCGATCTCATTGTCGAAGTGGCCGATGTTCCCGACGATGGCCTTGTCTTTCATCCGCTTCATGTGATCGAGCGTGATGATGTTGTGGTTGCCGGTTGCTGTGATGAAGACGTCGGCCTTGTCAACGACCTCGTCGATGGTCGTCACCTGATAGCCTTCCATTGCCGCTTGCAGCGCGCAGATCGGATCGATCTCGGTCACGATCACACGGCAGCCCTGGCCGCGCAGTGCCTGCGCACAGCCCTTGCCGACCTCGCCATAGCCGAACACGACGGCCACTTTTCCGCCGAGCATGACGTCGGTTGACCGCGCCAGGCCGTCTGGCAGCGAGTGACGGCAGCCGTAGATGTTGTCGAACTTGCTCTTGGTGACTGAGTCGTTCACGTTGATGGCGGGGAAGAGCAGCGTGCCCGCCTCCATCATCTGATACAACCTGTGCACGCCGGTTGTGGTCTCTTCGCTGACGCCGCGGATCGACGAGGCCAGCCGAGTCCAGCGCGATGCATCTTTCTTGATCGACTGGTTGATGCATTGCAGGATGACGCCCCATTCCTCGGGATCTTTGTCCGGGTTGAACGCCGGCACTTTTCCGGCCTTCTCGAACTCGGCGCCTTTATGCACCACCAGCGTCGCATCGCCTCCATCATCGACGATAAGAGTCGGGCCGCTGCCGTCGGGCCACTCGAGCGCTTCGCTCGTGCACCACCAGTACTCCTCGAGGGTTTCGCCCTTCCAGGCGAACACCGGGATGCCTTTCGGGTCTTTCGGCGTGCCGCCTGTTTCGGGACGGCCGACGACCACGGCGGCGGCGGCGTGATCCTGGGTCGAGAAAATGTTGCACGACACCCAGCGCACATCGGCGCCAAGCTCGGCCAGGGTTTCGATGAGGACGCCCGTCTGAATGGTCATGTGCAGGCTGCCCATGACACGTGCGCCAGCGAGCGGCTTTTTTCCCCCATGCTGCTTGCGGAGTGCCATCAAGCCGGGCATTTCCTGCTCGGCCAGGCGCAGTTCCTTGCGGCCGAAGTCGGCCAGTGACAGGTCCTTCACCTTGTACGGTTCTCGGCCGGCGGCCTTCGCGGCCGTAAAGGGGTGTGGTTGCTGAACTGCGGTAGTCATCAGTCTGATTCTCCTGTAGGGCCGGTCCTTTGGACCCGCCGGTGCGCCGGGTCCGAAGGACCCGGCCTACGTTAGTTATCGAACGGCGGTGGGGTGCAACTTTAGTTGCTCCCGGTCAATTGCGCCGTTTTGCCATTGCCACGAACAATCCCGGGCCCTTTGACTTCGGATCCGGCGAGAGCGGGACGATTCGGACGTTGCCGAACCCGCTTTCGTCGAGAATTCGCCGCAGATGCTCGTCTGAAAAACCGAGCCACACGTGACCCATCTGTTGGCGATAGCCCTCCCGATCGTGCGGCAGCATGTCCACCACAAGCAGCTGGCCCTCCGGCTTCAGCACACGCGCGACCTCAGTGAGCGCGCGCTCAGGTTCAGCAAGATGGTGCAGCACAAGTGCGAGCGTTGCCGCATCCACACGTCCATCGTCGATGGGAAGCGCTTCGAGATCGCCCCGCCGCAGTTCGACGTTCTCAAGGCCCTGCAGGCGTTTCTTCGCCGCCTGAAGCATCGCGGCCGATCCGTCGACGGCGATGACGTGACGAACAAAGGGTGCGAGTGCCGCAGTCATCTGGCCCGTCCCGCATCCGAGATCGGCGACCGTCCAAGCAGGATCGGCAAAGGCTGGAAAGGCGGCGAAGTGGAAACGCTCGCCAAACAGGTCATCGCGCAAACGATCCCACTGGCCGGCGGAGGATGAAAAGAACTCCTGAGACTTCGTGCGACGCTCGGACAGGACCGTTTGTGCACGTCGCTGATCGTAAGCGGCGCCTGGCGTGGAACCGACCTGCTCGCGGACGAGCGCCCACAACCGTTTCGCCGACGTATCGAGGTCGTCGCGGGTCATCGCGTACACATTGCTCGTGCCTTCTGCCCGCGCCGAAATCCACCCACTGTCCGCGAGCGCCTTCAGATGCCGGCTGACCGTCGACTGGGGCAACTGCATGATTCCGCACAGCTCCGAGACCGCGAGCTCGTGACGGTCGAGCAGCAGCAGAATGCGGCTGCGGGTCGCGTCCGCCAGGGCCGAGAGGTGATCGAGAATCGCAGGGGAGCGCGACATCATTAATCCGTTAATCCGGATTAAAGGTTACATTAATCGCGTGTTCCCGTCAAGCCGTCCCGCCGAAAAGATTCTGGTGACCATTTTCGAGCCCACCACGCTCGCCACCGACTATCTGCTGGGCACCCTTTCCGAGATATTCGCGGTGTTGCTTCTGAGGCAGAACCGGAACCTCGGTCAGAGTTGCATCATGTTATGGGCGGTCGCCCTAATGGCAGCCGCGATGGCGAGTTACGCGGGTGGGACATATCACGGGTTCCGCCACGTGCTGAGGCCGCAGGTGGCGTTGGGACTGTGGAAGGTGGCAACGCTCAGCATGGGGCTGGCCAGCTTTCTGCTGCTCGCCGCTGCGTTCAATTCGGCGTTCTCCGGACGCGTCCGGCAGTGGCTCATCGTTGCCGCGGCTGTGAAGCTCGTCGTGTATGCAGACTGGATGCTACGGCACGACGACTTCCGCTTCGTCATCTACGATTACGGTTCGACGCTCGTCATACTGCTGCTCCTCATCCTCACGCGACGGACTCGTGGTTTCAGCGGCCATCGCGCATACATCGCCTGGGGTATCCTGGTGTCGATTGCGGCCGCGGCCGTCCAGCAGAGCGGCATTCGGCTTCACGAACATTTCAACCACAACGATCTGATGCACCTCTTGCAGATGGGTGGCGTGTGGCTGCTCTTCGCGGGTGGCGTACGCCTCCGCGACGCAGACGAGGCCACGCAGGCAATACCATGACAATGAATCGCCGAGATTTCCTGAAGGCCACCAGCGTTCTGGCAGCCGCGCCCGCAAAAGGGGTCCAACACAAGGATCAGACCCCTCCAGCACTCGTCAACGACATCCACTCGCAACTGAACGCAACACGCGTGCGCGAAATCGTTCCGGTGACATCGGCCGCCGATATCCAGCGAGCCGTCGCACGCGCCGCCGCGGCAGGTCACGCGATTTCGATTGCCGGCGGGCGCCACGCGATGGGAGCGCAGCAGTTTGCGAGCGATGCACTGCTGCTCGACATCAGAAAGCTCCGCCG
The DNA here is from genome assembly GCA_963761975.1 of Vicinamibacterales bacterium. Lineage (GTDB taxonomy): Bacteria > Acidobacteriota > Vicinamibacteria > Vicinamibacterales > JAMQPK01 > JAMQPK01. Next base: position 425,507 of record CAVXIR010000004.1, on the reverse strand, counting down.
CATCCATTCTCTCGATCGGGCGCAAGGTACCGTTGAAGTCGATTCAGGAATCATGTGGCCCGATCTCGTGGACTATCTGCTGAAGGCACAAGCCGGCCAGCCTCGCCAGTGGGGGATACGTCAGAAACAGACGGGGGCCGACCGCTTGACCATCGGCGGTGCATTGGCAGCCAACGTCCACGGCCGAGGGCTGAAGATGAAGCCGTTCATCGACGACGTCGAATCATTTGTCCTCATCGACGCCCGCGGCGAGAGCCGCAGGTGCAGCCGGACCGAAAATGCCGAGCTGTTCCGCCTTGCCATTGGTGGCTACGGCCTGTTCGGCGTTATCTCGACGGTAACGCTCCGGCTCAGTCCCCGCCAGAAGATTCAGCGCAGCGTCGCGGTGCGCGACATCGACGAGCTTCCGTCGGCGTTCGACGAGCGCATCGCCCAAGGCTTTTTGTTCGGCGACTTTCAGTTCTCGGTGGATGAGACGTCCGACGATTTCCTGCGGAAGGGCGTGTTCTCCTGCTATCGGCCTGTTGACCCGGCTACGCCCGTGCCGCAAGGACAGCGCGAGCTCGTCGATGAAGACTGGCATGCGTTACTGCTGCTCGCGCACAACAACAAGGCGACCGCATTCGATCGCTACTCGAAGTACTACCTGTCTACATCAGGACAGATCTACTGGTCCGATACGCACCAGATGAGCACCTATCTGGACGACTATCACGTCAGGCTCGATACGCAGCTAGGCGCAGCTGAACGCGCCACTGAGATGATCACCGAGATCTACGTGCCACGCCCCGATCTGCCGTCGTTCATGGCGGAGGTCGCAAAAACGTTTCGGACGAACAACGTCCCCATCGTCTACGGTACCGTGCGGCTGATCGAAGAAGACACCGAAAGCTTTCTCGCGTGGGCGAAGCGGCCGTATGCCTGCATCATCTTCAATCTGCACACGATTCATACACAGGAAGGCATCGCACGGGCGGGGCAGGCCTTCCGCGATCTCATCGACATGGGAATGAAGCGTGGAGGGCGCTACTACCTGACATACCACCGTCACGCCCGGCGCGATCAGGTTGAGACGTGTTACCCGCAGATGGCGGAATTCCTCAGGCTGAAGCGGAAATACGACCCACAGGAACGCTTCCAGAGCGATTGGTACCGACACTACAAACAGATGTTCGCCGACCGAATCTGATATTCTTGCGCCATGATGAAACGATATTTCTTCCTGCTCGTTATCGTCGTGTTCGGGTTCGGGTTGGCGCCCTCGTCGGTTCCCGCGTTTGCCCCCGCCTTTGCACAGACATCTCCAACCGCTTCGGCGGGCAGGCAGGAAGCCCACACCGCGTCGGGCAAGCCGGAAAAGCCTGGCGGGTATGTGCTCGAACGTGACAAGGACGTGGCCCGGAACGAACCGGGCACGCACAACGGCGGCGGGGAGACCATCGGATATTCGTTCTTCAGTAAAACACCGAACCTGAAGCTGGTGTTTCGCAAACGCGCATTCAAGCCGGGCTCCGCGATCGGCTACCACGTGCAGCGCGAGGACGAGATCTACTATGTGCTCAGCGGCCGCGGCCTGATGACGATCGACGGCAAGGAGTTCGAAGTCGGACCGGGAGATGCGATTCTCACGCGTCCCGGCAGCTCACACGGTTTGAAACAGGTCGGCAAGGAGGATTTGGTCATCCTTATCAACTACGAGCAAGTACCTAAGTAGCTGCGTTGGGTGGGTGCGCGGCGTCGCTCTGCGCGCCAGGCTCGCTCGCCTGGGCGACATCGCCCGCACCCTAGCGCACCCAACGCACCTAGCGCACCCAGCGCACCTAACGCACCTAACAGACCGTTCCGGCATACGATCGCGGCGTGGCACACGATCCACATCAACCGCTGCGAGACGATGTGCGCCTGCTTGGCGAAGTGCTGGGCCGCGTCCTGCGTCATTACGAAGGGGATGAGCTCTTCGAGCGCGTCGAGCGTGTGCGCGAGGAAGCCAAGCGCGCGCGGACGCGAGACAGTGAGCTCGAGCCCTTCGATCGGCTCCTCCGCGAGATGCCGATTGGGTCGGCCTTGACCGTTGCGCGGGCGTTCGCGCACTTTCTAACGCTCGCGAATATCGCCGAACAGCACCACCGTGTGCATCGCCGGCGCGATCATGCACGCGACCCGCATGGGCACCCGCAGCGCGGGTCGTGCGCAGAGACATTCGCGCGACTGCTCGGTGCAGGTATTGCGCGGGAGACGCTGGTGGCCGCTATCGGCTCGCTGCGGGTCGAGCTGGTATTTACGGCTCATCCCACCGAGATCGTCCGTCGCACGCTCCTGCAGAAACACAACCGGATTGCGCAGATCCTCGCGTTTCGCGATCGGCCGGATCTGACACCAGCGGAGCAGGAGGACTCGCTGGCGGAACTGCAGCGTGAGATCGCGGCGGCGTGGCAGACCGACGAGGTGCGCCGCGCGCGCGTGACGCCGCTCGACGAGGTGCGAGCCGGCCTCGTGGTGTTCGAGCAAAGCCTGTGGCCCGCACTGCCGCAGTATTTGCGCGCCGTCGATCGCGCGCTCGTCGCGACGTGCGGCGCTTCACTGCCTCACGCGGTCACGCCGATTCACTTTGGCTCCTGGATCGGCGGCGATCGCGACGGCAATGCCAGCATTACGCCGGAGGTGACGCGACAGACGACCTGGCTGGCGCGATGGCAGGCCGCCGACCTGTACCTGAAGGAAATCGCTGCGCTTCGAAGCGAACTGTCGTTGTCCGCATCGCATGCCAGCGACGAGCTTCACGACAGCGTCGGCGGTGCTCGCGAGCCGTATCGCGCGCTCCTCGCTGGCGTGCGCGACCGATTGGAGGCGACACGCGATCTGGCAGAGGAGGCGCTGGCCGAGTCAGAGCCGAAGCTGACCGGGGTTGCACCGTATCTTGCCGCTGCCGAGCTGGCGGAACCGCTCGAGCTGTGCTTCCGATCGCTCATGTCGACCGGCAACGAGGGCCTGGCCGCCGGCCGCCTCACTGACATCCTACGTCGTGTCGCGACGTTCGGCGTCACGCTCGCACGGCTGGACGTGCGCCAGGAAGCCGATCGACATACCGAGGCGGTGGACTGGGTGACGAGAGCCGCCGGGTTGGGCGGCTATGCCGAGATGAACGAGCGAGATCGTCAGCAGGTGTTGATCGAGCAACTGACCCGTGGCGACGTGCGACTCGACGACCTGCCCCTCGGTACCGCCAGCGATCACGTGCGTGACGTGCTCGACACGTTCCGCGTGGTCGCGAAGATCCACCACGAGTCGCTGGGCGCATACGTCATCACGATGGCGAGTGCGGTCTCAGATGTACTTGCCGTCGAGTTTCTCCAAATGACGGCCGGGACGCATCACCCCCAGCGGGTCGTGCCGTTGTTCGAAACCGCTCGCGATCTCGAGCGCGCGGGCGCCATCATGACAGACCTGCTCGCGCTGCCGTGGTATCGAGGACGAATCAACGGGAGCCAGGAAGTGATGATTGGCTACTCCGATTCGGCTAAAGATGCAGGCCGCCTGAGCGCCGACTGGGCGCTGTACCGCGCGCAGGAAGAAGTTGTCGCGGCCTGCGAGCAAGCCGGCGTGAGCCTGACGCTCTTTCACGGACGCGGCGGCAGCATTGGACGAGGCGGGGGACCCACGTACCTCGCCATTCAGTCGCAGCCGCCTGGGTCGATTCGCGGGACGCTGCGCGCCACCGAACAGGGCGAGATGATTCAAGCCAAGTTCGGGCTCGTCGACATCGCCATTCGCACACTTGAGGTCTACACGACGGCCACGCTCGAGGCTGCCGTTGCGCCTCAACCATCGCCGCAGCCTGAGTGGCGGGCCTGCATGGATCGGGTCGCCGCACGTGCCCGATCGTCATATCGATCCGTCGTGTACGACGACGCGCGCTTCATTCCGTATTTTCGTACCGCGACACCAGAGCCCGAGCTGACCAGGGTCAGCATTGGCAGCCGCCCCGCGCGGCGTGCACCGGGGACAGGTGTGGAGAGCCTCCGCGCGATCCCGTGGCAGTTTGCGTGGACCCAGACTCGCTTGATGTTGCCCTCCTGGCTCGGCATCGAGGATGCGCTCGTGTCGAGCGGCGATGGCGTGCTGCGCGAGATGTACTCGCAATGGGCGTTCTTTGCGTCAACGATCGATCTGGTCGAAATGACGCTGGCTAAAGCCGATCGCCGCATTGCCGCTCAATACGATCAACTGGTACCGGCAAATCTACGCTCGCTGGGCGCTGAGCTGCGCGGGCGCCTCGCCCGCGCCGTCGATGCCGTCCTCGCCGTCACCGGGCACGACGTGCTTCTCGAGGCCAATCCCGTTCTGCGCCGGTCGATCGACGTGCGAAATCCATATGTCGATCCCATCAACCTCGTGCAGGTCGAGCTGCTTCGCCGCCTGCGCGAGTCCGGTGAGGATGCCGCGCTCTTCGATGCGTTCGTCATAACCGTCAATGGCATCGCGGCAGGCATGCGTAATACTGGCTGATGCCGAGTCTCTCGACGCAGAGCCGCATCTATGACGCAGAGAAAATACAAGAACCACGAAGACACGAAGACACGACGAGCCCGAAGATGCGACGTCCAAACTCCAAGGCAAGCACAAGAGATCAGGTGATCAGGACGTTCGGATCGTCCTGGTGGTGTCGAGTTCGACGGCCGCGTTGCGAACTCGACGCATATAAGGATTTCGCCTCTGCGTCTTTGCGTCTCTGCGTTGAGATGAGCTGCCACCCAGCGTATTCGAATCTGCTACATTGCAGCCATGCCCGAGTTTCATGCAGAACCCTATGTCTATCTTCCCGCAGTGACCCACAAATCGGCGCTCGTTGCGTGGGGCGCCTTCTATTTTCGGACGACCACTCAGGGCAAGTGGAAGATCATCAACGATAACGATCTGAAGTACGTCCATCCTCCTCGGAAGGACTCGATCGGGGCGCAGTCGGCGCCGTATGGTCCGGCAAGAGTCGAGGTATATGACACATCCGGCGCCCTCGTGTGCGTGGCGAAGACGGACGTGTCAAACCACTGCTGGCTTCCAGGACTGACGCCTGACACCGACTATGTGTACAAGGTGTTCGTCAAGGGTGAAGAATGGGCGGCCGGGGAGCGGTGGGATTGGTCCGCGAAGGACACGGCGCTTGTCCAGATGGGTGGGCACTACGAGAACCAGTTCCGCACGAGTCCGGATCCGGCTATACCAGCCGGCTCCCTCTGCTTCGCGGTGATCGGCGACTTCGGCGTCGGCGTGAAAAAGGATTCTCCGACTCGACGGCAGCAGAAAGTGGCGTATGCGCTGCGCAGCGCGATCGACACTCACGGCGTTCGGCTCATTCTGACCACGGGCGACAATATTTATGCTGGCACCCGTCTATTGGGTATTCCGATTGGCGGCAGCGGCGATGAAGACGACGATTGGTTCTTCACGTACTTTCAGCCGTACCGATACGTGATAAACCGGGTGCCGGTGTTTCCTTCGATCGGCAATCACGACGGCAGCGAAACTGAAGAGCGCGACGACCGCGCACAGGTCGAAGACAACCTCTATCTTCGCGAGCGTCTCGTGGGCAGCGAAGAGGGGGCGGGCCGCGCATCGTTCTCTCCCGGCCTCTTCTACCGGTTCAAATACGGTTCGAGCATCGAGTTCGTGTGCCTGGATACGTCGAAGGAAGACTTCTTTCGCGGCCACCGCCTGTTCGAGTACCCGAAGCACTGGGAGTTCATCGAGGCGGCATTTCCGGACGATCGCACGGGCTCCCTCTGGCGGATCCCTTTCTGCCATCATCCGCCATACAGCGCCGGTCCGCAGCACCACAACACGAAGAGCATGCAGCGCCTGGTCCCTCTGTTTCAGCGCGCAGGCGTCAAGGTGCTCTTTGCCGGCCATGAGCACAACTTTCAGCACTCATTCGCGGACGGAATTGATTACTTCATCACAGGCGCAGCGGGCAAGTTACGGCGTGTGGCTCCTGATGGGTTCGAAGCCGCGCATACGGTGACCTTCGCAACCGAGTGTCATTTCCTGCTCGCTCGCCTGGCCGACAACCGAATGACCGTGCGGGCGTTGGGAGAAATCGAGAAACCGGGCGAGCAGCCGATCGACATCACCCGGCTCGATCCGCTGGGGCGGCCGCATGTGGGCCCGATCGAGGTTTATCGCACTTCGACGTGATGCGCGCCAATCTCGGCGTACGACTGATTGTTGAGTTGTGTCAGCTCGAACCCATCCGCAGTCGGTTTGAGGACCGACACCGACGCGGGATCAATTCTGAACGAATTGAGTCGATCGAGCGGCATATCCATGACTTTGGCAATCAACGCTTTCAGGACGTCACCGTGGCTGACCACGGCCACGGTCGCGTCGCCGTGTGTCCGGTGCAGACGCCTCAGCGCGCGGCATGCGCGCAACTGGACATTGAGCATCCACTCGCCGCCGGGAATCGGACTCCTGCTGCGATGGCGGTTGAAAATGACCCACTCATGGCGCCGACTGAGCTCGTCGAACGAAAGGCCCGTCCATTCGCCGAAATCGATTTCATTCAACTCGTACTCGATCAGCGGCTCACCCGTGCCGTTCGCAATCACCTCGGCCGTTTCGTGTGCACGTTCGAGCGGGCTGCTGTAAATCGCCTCTATTGACAAGTGCCGCAGCGTGGTGGCGAGCGCCAGCGCCTGTCGGCGGCCCTCCTCGTTGAGATGAATGCCCGGCATCCTCCCGGGCAGGAATCGGCGGGAGGCATCCACCATGGCGGGTCGGATCAGCAGAATCATGTGTACGAGGCCGAACGCAGTCGAACTATAGGACAAATCCAGGCGAATCGTGCCTCAAAAAAAAAGCTCGGCTTCTCACACCATTCCGGTGGAGAAGCCGAGCCCTGATCGATTGGAACCTGCTACGAAGCTACTTGCTACGAAGCTACTTGCAGCCTTCAGCCTCTTTAATCGTCGTCACAGTAAGAATGCGGTTCTTTGCCGCTCCCGCCGCTCCTGCGCCGGCTGGGCTCGGCTCGGGTCCGAGAACGCCAGCGACTTCCACGCAATCGTCGGCCATCCCCGCCAGATCGACCTTCGGATCGGTGACGATGACGGTATAGGTGACCTGATCAGCGCCACCGGCCGTCGCGGTTGCTCCCGCGGTGCTCGAGGACGCGCTTCGCGGCGTTATGGGTGAGATCGTAAAGCCGCTGGCCGCAGATCCCTTCAGAACTCCCTTGTATGTCGTTGTCGCCGGCTTCGCCGGCGTAGCCTTCTGGGCCGGCTCGCCTGCTGGCTGTGCGGGCTGCGTCTGAGCTCCGGCGGGGTGGCGCAGGCGCTTGTCCTGCCGGTGCTGGAGTCTGCGAACTCGCAATTGCGGCGCCGAGCACGAATGTCGCGAGCGTACCAGTGAGGATTAGTTTCATCGTCTAGTCTCCTTCAGTGAATAGTGTGTTGGCGCAATGAATGGTGCAGGAACCGCGCCATCCGCACTTCGCCGTATTTAGCTAACAAAAAAAACACTACTCGCTGCGAAGGCCTGAAAATCGTGTTGGGATCTACATCCTTCCCGGTAAAAATTACGCTGTAAAAGACACGAATTTTGCGTACGAACACTGTTGAGGCAGGTGGAGTCGATTGAGTCTCTCGCGCTCGCTATCGGACTGGCGCGTTCGGGTTCGCGGCCAAATCGTAAATGCGATCGACACCGCGCACATCGACCCCCGGGTTCTTGGCGGCCGGAATCGTGCCGGCGTGTTTCGTCAGATCCATGCGCTTCGCCGCTTCTTCGGGAGACACGCCTTGCTTGCGAAAGGCCGTTGCCTGCTGATGAAAATCGCGCCAGTACGCCTGGAGATTGCGAAGATGATCCTTCCCCTTGAACACGGCGCCGTGGCCAGGAAGGACGGTATCGAATTCGAGTGACATCACGCCTTCGATTGTGGCAGGCCACTCTTCGACGAACGCGTCGCCAGTGTATGAAAGCGCGCTGGTGATCATGTCGCCCGTTGCGACCATGCGCTCCTTCGGCAGAAACACGACGATGTCGCCGTCGGTGTGGGCGCGGCCGAAAAAGCGAATCTGAATCTCGCGGCTGCCGCGAACGAGCGTCATATCGCGCGAGAGCGTTGCGTTGGGCGGAGTGGGCTTCAGTTTCGGCTGCTCGTCGGCGTACTGTTGATGAATCGCCAGCTGCCGCTCGAAGATCGCTTTCTCTTTCGGATCCTTTGCCTCGGAGATTTGCCGCTTCAGCATCGTGAATCGATTGGCGATCGCACCGGAGCCGTTTGTCAGATAGGTTCGCTCCTTCAGTGAGCCCGGACCACTTAAACGCCGCCGCGTCGTGTCGTGGCCGATGATGGTGACATCGGGGCCGAATACCTGATTGCCGAATGCGTGATCGTAGTGGTAGTGCGTGTCCACGACGTATCTGATGGGCTTGTTCGTCAACGTTTTGACGTCGGCGATCAGCGTGGTGGCCGCGGCCGCCGTAATGCCGGGATCGACGACCATGACGTCTGCGTCGTTGACAATCACGACGGTGTTGCTGCCGACAGTCACCGAGCCCGTCGCCGTACCGTAGTACACGCCTTCGGCGACTTTCTCGAATTGATGCGCGGGCAGCGAGCCGGGTGCGGGCGGCATCGTCAACGGACCTCCGCCGCGTTGCGCCTGCGCGAGCATGGCGTAAGTGAGGACGAGCAGCGCAAGGGCAGGGACGAACAGTTTTCGCATCGGTTCCTCCGGCGGGTCCATAGGACCCGCCCTACGTACGTAGGCCGGGTCTTGATTGTCCGCCGAAGCGCACAGCGCGAGGGCGGTACAGACCCAGCGTTACTTAACACCAACGACCTGGCGAATCATGCCGTCGGTTTTGCTGTAGACAAACAGCTCGCCCGACGCGTCGATCGCGAAACGTGCGTCCGCGCGCTTCGATCCTGATATGGTGCCGCGGCCGGGCAGATCGGGATCCTTGCCGCCACGCGCCTGATATGCCGCCTGCGCGATCGACACAAAGGTCTCGTGGGTTTGATCGTTCCAGAACAACTTGACCTCGTGCATTGCGGCCATCGTCTTCGGGTCACCGTCATCGGCGGCAAGCATCTCGGCGAAATCGGCGTACCACACGCGGCCGGTTGAAAGGTCCGAGAAGATGTATTTGCCTCGCAACGCCGGCAAGGCTTTCCCCGTGTAGACATAGCCGCTGCCGATGCCGTCACCGCCGGACGGCACGTGACCGTACTGAACGACAGGATAAGTGGGCACGACGACTTCGTCGGTGACGCTGTCGCCGACCTGCACGGCGATCTTGTCTACCGCCGGCAGCTCGGCGGTCGTGTTGTCGGGCTTCAGCAGCTGATTGCCTTCGCGCTGCGAGTAGCCATAGTTCGCGCCCTTGCGAATGATGTCGATCGTCTCCCAGGTTCTGAGGCCAATGACGGCGGCGATCAGGTGATGTTGCCGCGGATTCTTCGGGTCGGCGGCCCAGCTCAGCCGGTGAGGATTGCGGAGACCGTACGCCCAGATCTCCTTGCGCGCACCGGGCGTTGACGTAAAGGGATTGTCGTTGGGAATGCGATAACGGCCGTTGGCACTCACCGTGCTCGTGTCGACATGCTCGCTCGTGTCGGGAATGATGCGCAGGATCTTGCCGACCACTGTGTCGAGCCGCTGGGGATTCGGCCGCGCGATCGTTCGCAGCTCGCCGGATCCGCCGTCGCCATGCCCGATATACATGACCCGCCACTCGGGATCGCCGCGGCGCGCCGCCGGATGAAAGACGACTTCGCCCATCGGATGGATTCGGTGGTTGAGCTGCACCCGCATGATCTCGCGGGCCGTGCCTTCGAACGTCGTGTTGCGGCGATTCGTGTCGGTCCATTCCATGAGAATCGACTCGTACACGATCGGACCGGGCGTTTCGATGGCGGCAGTGGGCTCGTAGCCGAACGGCCCGAACTTCAAGCCGGGAACGCTCGTCGTGTCGGGGCGCTGCGATCCCGGCTGTGTCGGGCTTTCCATGTGCACGGTGTAGAACTTGCCGTTGCGCGGATAATCCGGATCGAACTGAAACTGGCTGATGCCGCTGCTGTATCCGGGGTCCTGGAAGAAGCGGTCGAACAGGCCAGGCTGTTCGTCGCGACCGTTGAAATCCAGATACGTAGTCAGCGCCTTTGTCTTCTTGTCGAGGAAGTAAACAGGCCCGTTCATGTCGACGACGATCAGGCGGCCGGTCCCACCCGGTTCTTCGCGAACCGAGTTGACGCGTGCCAGCATGCCGTCAACCTGTCCGGTGCCGTCCAGCTTGCCCGTGATCGGCAGCGTCGCAAAATCCTTGAGCTCCAGGGTCACCAGCGTCGCCTCGGGCGGTGCTGCGAGAAGGCCCGCGGTTGCGGAAGCGACGAGCGCAGCGGTGAAAAGCCTCATCGGCTACTTCAACGTGCCGCCAACGACCTGGCGGATCATTCCGTCGCTCTTGCTGTAGATGTAGAGCTCGCCGTCATTGTCTATGGCGATGCGTGCATCCGCCCGCCCCTGGTTCGCGATGCGCTGGCGCGACGCAAGGTGCTCCTCTTTGCCTCCACGATGGTGATACGTGCCTTCGTTGATTGGGAAAGTCGAATCGTAAACCTGCTTGCCCGCATCAGGTGAGTCGGTCGGATTGTCCCAGAGGAATTTCACTTCGTAGAAGTTTGCCTGCGTGTCAGGTTTCTCGTCGGCATCGGCCGCCAGCATTTCTTTGTAGTCTGCGTACCAGAACTTGCCTGTCGTGATATCGCCAAAGATGTATTTGCCTCGGAGCGCCGGTATCAACTTTCCGCTGTACACGTAGCCGCTGCCGATCGCATCGCCGGCCTTGGGATCTTTCGGGTCGTGGCTGTACTGAATGACCGGATACTTCGGCGTGATGACCTGATCGGTGATCTCGTCGCCGATCTGCGTCGGGATTTTGTCGAGTTCGGGCACTGGCGCATGCGATCGCTGATCGGGCGACAGCACCTGATTCCCCTCGCGATAGGGCCACCCATGGTTGCTGCCGCGCTCGATGATGTTCACCGTTTCCCACGTGCGGTAGCCGACGGAGTTGGCAATCAGCTTGGCCGCCTGCGCATTGGTCGGATCCGGCGCCCAACTCAGCCTGTGCGGGTTCCGTAAACCATACGCCCAGATCTCGGGACGCGCACCCTTGGTCTTGACGAACGGGTTGTCGTTCGGAATGCGATAACGGCCGTTCTCGCTGACGACGCTCGACGCGGTCTGTTCGTTGAGATCGGGAATGATACGGATGATCTTGCCAACCAGATTATCGAGCCGCTGCGGGTTATTGCGGATCGCGACGATGCGCGATTCTCCGGAGGCGCCGTCGCCGACCTCGCAGTACAACACGCGCCAGTCCGGATCGCCCGCTCTCGCGGTTGGATTGAAGGTGATCTCGCCCATCGGGTGGCTTCGCGTGTTCAACCGCACGCGCATCAGCTCGCGCGCGGTGCCCTCGAACGTCGTGTTCGACGTGTTCGTGTCGGTCCACTCGATGAGGACCCCCTCGTTAATCGTGGTGCCGGGCGTGTCGATGATCGGCGTCGTCGTATACCCGCTGAGATTCACTCCCGGATAGCTTTTGTTGTCGGGCATGTTCGACACGGTGAGGCTCGGGTCTTCCATGTGCACGGTGTAGAACTTCCCGTTGCGCCGGTAATCGGGATCGAAGTGAAACCCGTTGAGGCCATTGCCATATCCCGAGGTGATGAAGAGGCGATGAAACAGCCCGGGCCGATCGTCGCGCCCGTCGAAGTCGAGGTACTTCGTGAATTGCTTGGTCTTCTTGTCCAGGATGTAGAGCGGGCCGTTCATATCGGTGACGAACAGGCGAGTGGCACCGCCCGGTTCCTCGCGAATGGCGTTCACGCGCGCGAGCAGCATCCCGTTGGATGAGGCTTTCCCGAGCGAGCCGAGAGGCTCCCCTGTCACGGGAACCGTCGCGTAATCTCTCAGCTCGAGCGTGATCGTCGGCTGTGCCGAGGCCAGGGCAGGGAGCATCAGCGACGCGAGAAGGCAACAGGCAATCCGCATGTCTCACCTCTAAATGGGAAATAGAGGAGACATTTTAGCCGAGATCTGCGAGTCCAGTCGGCAGATGGGCAGATGGCAGATGGCATATTCATAGACATGCTCTATCTCGCCTCTGCCATCAGCCCTGACATTGAAATGAGTCTACGCGTACGACTTGCGCCGCTGCCTGACCGCGGCTGCGGTGCGCAACTTCGGAATGGCCTGGTCTGATTTCTTCACGCCGCGCTTGGTAGGGGCGGGCTTGCGATGCCGCTTGCCCGGAGCATGTACCAGATCGGTTTGATGTGAACGGGCCGCCGACACCGTCTTTGCCGCCTTGCGCCGTGACCCTCCCTTCGGCGCGCTTACGCCGAGGCGTTTCAACATCTCCGTCGCGCTGTCGCGGACGCGTGTCAACTGGTCGGCCAGCCTCTGGCGATTCAGCCACGCTTCGGCCGTGCCCTCAACGGTTCCCGCCATGCGGCCAAGCTGCTCGGCGAGCCGAATCGCCTGGTCTCCCAGTTCGGACGCATTTTTCAAGTCTTGAGTCGTCATCACGCGCTCTCCTTCGCGTGATTCGAAAGCAAGACCAGCGCCAATCTCTCAGTCTGCCAATCGGCCAATCTTCGAATGCTACAAGCCCTGCATCTTTTCGGTGGCGCGCAGCAGGGCCTGTCGCAGCATCTCGCGCCCAAACGGCTTCGTCACGTAGTCGACCGCGCCCTGCTTGCGCATTCGCATGACGGTCTCCATGTCCTGTGCGCTGCTGGCCATGATCACGGCCGTCTGTGGCCAGCGATTGCGCACTTGTTCGGCCAGCCAGATGCCGTCGCGCACCGGCATCAGCACGTCGCACAAAATGATCACTGCGGGGTCGGCCGTCAGGAGTTCGATGGCCTCGTCCGCGTTGGCTGCTTGCTTCGACTCGTAACCCCAGCCCGTGAGCCATCGCGTCAGCAGCTTGCGGATCGACTCTTCATCATCGACGACCAACACGTAAGCCATGGCCCGCGGGATCATAGTATTATCCGGACCGCATGAGGAAAATTTACGGGATTGGGCTCGGCATGGCCGCGCTCGCGAGCGGTGTGCTCGCGCAAGGCGTGGCGACGCCGGAAATGCAGGTGCCCGCGATTCGTGAGCCGCACCATTTCGTGAAGCTCGACAACAAATACGCGCGCGTTCTGGATGTGACTGTCGAGCCCTATAGCGGCACGCTGTATCACATTCACGAGAACCCCTATTTCTGGATCTCCATCGGCCCCGCCATGCTGCGCGGGCAGACCCTCGGTGCCAAGGAGATCATCAATATCGAGCCGGTCGATGCCGAGGTGAGGTACTCGCCGGTCATCACGCATCGCGTCGGCAACATCGGGTCAACGCTGTTCCGCAACATCACCGTTCAGATTCAGAGCCGTGACGATGTGTCGCCTGGGAATACGTTTCTTGCGGCGCCGAAGCCGACCGGTTATCAGGCGAAGCCGGTTCTCGACAACCCGTTGGTCTACATCGAACGGCTCATTCTCGAGCCGGGTCAGTCGACTGGCCGCTATACGCTTCCGCGCTCGGGCATCCTGATTGCCGCGCGCGACGGGAGCATCACGGTCGAGCGGCCGGGAAGCCCGCCCCATCGCATGGACATCAAGGCCGGCGAATTTGAATGGCACACCGGCCCCGCGACCCACACCGTGACCAATGTCGGGAAGACGCGCTTCGAGGCCATCGAAGCGGTCTGGAAGTAAAAGATCGTCGACGATGGACGACGGACGATGCGAATGCCGTTTGAATCCCAGCCCAGTTCCCACGTGCATGCGCGGGAAACGTTTGGAGGCAGCGAGGCGCTCGAGCAAAAGCTCAGGCAGACCGTCCGGGGTGAAGTGCGCTTCGATGACGGCGCCCGGGCGCTCTATGCGACCGACTCGTCCAACTATCGCCAGATTCCCATCGGGCTGGTCATCCCGCTCGACCAGGCGGACGTCACCGCAACGATACAGGCGTGCCGCGAAGCCGGTGCGCCAATCCTGGCGCGCGGCGCAGGAACGAGCCTCGCGGGCCAGTGTTGCAACGTTGCCGTCGTCATGGATTTTTCGAAATACCTGAACCGCATCATCGCGCTCGATCCGGCGTCGCGCGTCGCGCGCGTCGAGCCCGGCATCGTACTCGATCGCGTCCGCGACGCGGCAGAGGTGCATCATTTGACGTTTGCGCCCGATCCGGCGACGCACAGCCGCTGCACGCTGGGCGGCATGATCGGCAACAACTCGTGCGGCGTGCACGCGTTGATGGGCGGGAAGACGGTCGACAACATCCATGCGCTCGACGTGATGCTCTACGACGGCACACGCATGACGGTGGGCGAGACGAGCGCTGCCGAGCTGGACGCGATTATCAGGTCAGGAGGCCGCAAGGGCGGGATCTACGCAGGGCTGAAGAGCATCCGCGATCGGTTCGCTCCGCTGATTCGTGAGAAGTTTCCACGGATTCCGCGCCGCGTGTCGGGCTACAACCTCGACGAGCTGCTGCCCGAAAACGGCTTCAACGTGGCTCGCGCGCTCGTCGGCAGCGAAGGCACATGCGTGACGGTTGTGGAAGCGACGCTGCGCCTCACTGCCAGCCCGCCGTTTCGGCGTCTCGTGTGCATCGGTTTTCCGGATGCGTTCATCGCTGCCGATCACGTCCCCGCCATCCTGACCTTCAAGCCGATTGGCCTCGAGGGGTTCGACAATGCCATTTCCAACTCGCTCCGCGCGAAAGGGATGCGGCTTGACGAGCTCAAACTCCTGCCTCTCGGCAAGGGCACACTGCTTGTGGAGTTCGGCGCCTGGACGGCTGAAGAGGCTGATGCACTCGCCGAGCGGTTCGGTGCGTGGCTCTCCACGCTGAGCCCGCGGCCGAACTTCATCGTCTGCAATTCGCATGAAGCGGCGGCGATTTGGCACGTTCGCGAATCGGCGCTCGGCGCCGTGGCCATTCAGCCCGGCAAGAAGCCGGGATGGGAGGGATGGGAAGATGCGGCGGTGCCGCCCGATCGCCTCGGCTCGTACCTTCGCGCCATCTGGGTGCTGATGAGCGAGTACGGATACGAGAGCCCGCTCTACGGCCATTTCGGCGAAGGGTGCGTACACATGCGGATCAACTTCGATCTGCAGTCCGAGCCGGGCATCCTGCAGTTCCGCGAGTTCATCGATCGAGCGGCCGATGTGGTGATCGCGCACGGCGGATCGATCTCGGGTGAACATGGCGACGGCCAGTCACGCGGCGCGCTCTTACCGAAGATGTTCGGGCCCGAGCTGATGGAAGCGTTCCACGAGTTCAAGCGGCTCTGGGATCCCGACAACAAGATGAACCCGGGCAAGCTCATTGACGCGCGCGAGCCGCACGCCGACCTTCGGTTGGGTGCCGACTACCGGCCCAGACCGGTCAAGACCCATTTCCGATTTCCCGACGACGGCGGGTCCCTCGCCAACGCCACGCTGCGCTGCGTCGGCGTCGGCGCATGCCGCAAGGAAGATGCCGGCACGATGTGCCCCAGCTACATGGCCACGCGCGAAGAGAAGCACTCCACGCGGGGACGCGCGCATCTCCTGTGGGAATTGCTGCAGGGCGAAGTGCTCGAGGGGGGCTGGCAGAACGAGGCGGTGAAAGACGCACTCGATCTGTGCTTGTCGTGCAAAGCCTGCAAGACCGAATGTCCGACGAACGTCGATCTTGCGACCTACAAGGCCGAGTTTCTTTCCCACTACTACGAAGGCCGGTCGCGACCTCTCTACGCCTACGCGTTCGGCCGCATCGACCGCTGGGCCCGGCTGGCGTCGCGCACGCCGCGGATAGCCAATGCGCTTGGCCGGTTCCCGTTGACCCGCGGCCTGGCGAACAGTTTGTTGCACATCCATCCGTCTCGCCGGCTCCCCGAGTTCGCCACGACGACGTTCCGCACCCGAGCGGCGAAGAACGTAGGGCGGAACTTTAGTTCCGCCGCTTCCTCCGGACCTCCTGTGCTACTGTGGGCTGACACTTTCACGAACTACTTCCAGCCTCATATTGCCGAGGCGGCGCACCTCGTGCTCTCGGATGCGGGTTTCAAGGTCAAGGTGCTGCAGCGCCATCTGTGCTGCGGGCGGCCGCTTTACGACTTCGGCATGCTCGACCGGGCCAGGCAGTATTTGACCGACGCGATGGATGCCCTGGCGGAGGAAATCTCGACGGGGACGCCAATCGTGGTACTCGAACCGAGCTGTGCGAGCGTATTTAAGGATGAAGCGTCGAACCTGATGCCCGACGACCCCCGCACGGCGAAGCTGAAGCAGCAAACCATGCTCCTCACCGAGTTTCTCGAGAGATACGCGCCTGAATACAAGCCGGTGCAAACGGGCAGACCTGTGCTGGTGCACATGCACTGCCACCATCGCTCGATCTTCAGCATGAAGGACGAGGTGGCGGTCTTGAATCGGACCGGCGGAGCGGTAAAGGTGCTCGATTCCGGCTGCTGCGGTATGGCGGGGCCGTTCGGCTTCGAAAGAAAGAGCTTCGACGTGTCACAGATACTTGGCGAGCGCAAATTGTTGCCGGCCGTTCGGGCTTCCGAACCCGGTACGATCGTCGTGACGGACGGTTTCAGTTGCCGCGAGCAGGTCGCACAGAACACAGATCGCCGCGCCGTACATGTTGCCGAAGTGCTGGCAGGGAGGATTTGATCATGAAAACCACACTCCAAGCCGTCAAAGCCGTCGTGCTGTTGTTGTGCCTCGGGTTGCTCATTGGCCGCGCGGCCGTACAAGGGCAGAAACGTGCGACGGCCGACACCACAACGGCCGCCACCCAGTTTCTCTCGTCGCTGACGCCCGAGCAGAAGGCGAAGGCCGTCATCACGTTCACCGATGCCAATCGATTCGACTGGCACTACGTGCCGCGCCCTGGCCAGCGCAAAGGGATCCCGTTGAAGGAAATGACGCCGGCGCAGCGTCAGGCCGCGCAAAAGCTGCTCGCCACCGCGCTCAGCGCCAAAGGCATGAAGCAGAGCGGGCAGATCATGAACGATCTCGAGCTCGTGCTTCGGGGCGACGGTCCGAAGCCCGCGATGAACCGCGATCCAGAGCTGTACTACTTCACCGTGTTCGGCACGCCGGGAGACAAGGCCCCCTGGGGGTGGCGCGTCGAAGGACACCATCTCTCCCAGAATTTCACGATTGCCAACGGGACGCTCACGTCGTGGACACCCGATTTCTACGGTGCGAACCCGGCCGAAGTGATGTCGGGACCGCGTCAGGGATTGCGAGTCCTGTCGGGTGAGGAAGACAAGGCGTTCGTCTTGTTGCGCGCGCTGGATGCGCAGCAGAAGCAGACCGCCGTCCTTCAGGACAAAGTGCCCGGCGACATCATCACCACCAATGCGCGCCGAGTCGATCCGCTGACGCCCGACGGCCTGACTGCGTCGCGCATGACGCCGGCGCAGCAGAAACTTCTTCGCGAGCTCGTTGCCGAGTACACCTCGCGCATGGTCGACGACATCGCGTCCGAACGCATGCGCCGCATCAACGCCGCGGGATTCGACAAGGTCGCGTTTGTGTGGATAGGCGCCGACGCACTGCACGAGCCGCATTACTATCGCGTCCAGGGGCCGACGTTCCTCATCGAGTTCGACAACGTGCAGTCCACCGCGAACCACATTCACAGTGTATGGCGCGACTTCAACGGCGATTTCGGCGACGACGTCCTGAAGAAACACTACGAGAGCGCCCATAACCAATGAAGCTGGTAGCTGGTAGCTAGTAGCTCGAGTTTGCTACGGGCTACTAGCTACCGGCTACCAGCTACGGGCTACTAGCTACCGGCTACCAGCTACGGGCTACCAGCTACCAGCTAGAGGCACAGGTGAGTACACAGACAATCGAGCGAACCGAGGTCATCGCGGCGGCAGAATCTGACACGCCCGATCAATGGCTGCCGGTGCTGCTGCTGTTATTTGTCGGCAGCGGCGCCGCAGCCCTCATCTACGAAATCGTCTGGTTTCAGATGCTGGAGCTCTTCGTCGGCTCCTCATCGGTCTCGATCGGCGTGCTCCTGGGGACCTTCATGGGAGGTATGTGTCTTGGGAGCTTTCTGTTGCCACGCTACATCTCGCCCGCACACCATCCGCTCAAGGTCTATGCGCTGCTCGAGATCACGATCGGCATCATCGGCCTGCTGTTGCTGCTGGTTCTTCCACTTGTCGGCCACGTTTACACAGCGTGGGGCGGCTATGGGATCACGGGATATCTGCTCCGGGGCCTCGTCGCCAGCATCTGTCTTCTGCCGCCGACGCTCGCGATGGGCGCGACCCTTCCCGCAGTCGCGCGCTGGGTGCAGACGACGCCCACGGGCGTGTCGTGGCTGGGATTTTTCTATGCCGGCAACATCGGCGGCGCCGTCATGGGCACCCTGCTCGCCGGCTTCTATCTGCTGCGCGTATTCGACATGAGCACGGCCACGTATGTCGCCGCTGCGATCAACTTCGCCGTTGGTGGCTTAGCGTTGCTTGTCGCAGCAAGAACTCCAGCGTCAGTGGGCGCGGGGGAGTCGGATTCTCAATCCCAGTCCCTGATCACTCATCCCGACAAGGGATCCGGCGATC
Organism: Vicinamibacterales bacterium; assembly: GCA_963761975.1. Lineage (GTDB taxonomy): Bacteria > Acidobacteriota > Vicinamibacteria > Vicinamibacterales > JAMQPK01 > JAMQPK01. Next base: position 406,856 of record CAVXIR010000004.1, on the reverse strand, counting down.
GCACGCTCGTCTACGTGGCGATTGCACTGTCGGGGTTTTGCGCATTAGCGGCGCAGGTGATCTGGACGCGCATTCTGAGCTTGCTCTTTGGCGCGTCGACCTACACGTTCTCCTTGATTCTGGCCGTGTTCCTCATCGGCCTCGGCATCGGCAGCAGTCTCGGATCGATTATCGCGAAGGGCGTCGAGCGTCCGCGTGTGGCGCTCGGATGGTGCCAGCTGTTGAACGTGGGCGCCATGGCCTGGAGCGCTTACATGCTGATGAGGTCATTGCCGTACTGGCCCATCAACACGTCGATCACGACGAGCATCTGGTACAACTTCCAGCTCGACTTCGTTCGCGCGTTCTGGGCGGTGCTGCCCGGGCCGATTCTGTGGGGCGCCAGTTTTCCGCTCGCGCTGGCCGCCGTGGCGAAGCGAGGCGAGGATCCCGGCCGGCTCGTTGGCGGCGTGTACGCCGCCAACACCGTCGGTGCGATCTTCGGTTCGGTTGTGGCGAGCCTCATCCTCGTCTACTGGTTCGGCTCGCAGCGCGCGCAGCAGGTGCTGATGATCGTGTCGGGCATGTCCGGGCTGCTGTTGCTCGCGCCAGCGGAGCTCGGTTCGGCACAAGGGCGGAAGCCATTGCGGTGGCTGGCACCCGCCGCCCTCGTGATGGCGCTTGGCATCGCCGCGTTTCTCATTCGGACCGTCCCGACGATTCCCGGCATCCTGGTCGCCTACGGACGATATGCGGCGACGTGGCTCGGGCAGGAGGGCGACATTTTTTACGTCGGCGAGGGACTCAGCTCGTCGGTGGCGGTCTCGCGGTTCGGCGAAATCATGAATTACCACAATGCCGGCAAGGTGCAGGCCTCGAGCCAGCCGCAGGACATGCGCCTGCAGCGCATGTTGGGGCACTTCACGACGCTCGTGCCGAAGTCGCCGAAGAAGGTACTGGTGATTGGCTGCGGCGCCGGCGCGACGGCGGGCGCGGTGAGCATCGATCAGAACGTTGAGACGCTCGTCATCGCCGAGATCGAGCCGCTCGTCCCCCGTGTGGTCTCGGAACATTTCGGCGAGCACAATTTCAATGTGGTGCGCAATCCAAAAACGCACGTGGTGATCGACGATGCGCGTCACTATTTGTTGACGACCGACGAGACCTTCGACGCGATTACGTCCGATCCGCTCGACCCGTGGGTCAAGGGAGCGGCGACTCTGTACACGAAAGAATTTTTCGAGTTGGCGAAGTCGAAGCTGAATCCCGGAGGCACCGTCACGCTATTCGTGCAGCTGTACGAAAGCACGCCTGAAGCGGTGAAGAGCGAGATCGGAACCTTCTTCGAGGTGTTTCCGAACGGCGTCATCTGGGGCAACACACACCAGGGGCGCGGCTACGATACGGTCCTCATGGGCACGGTGGATCCACCGCACTTCAACGTCGACGAATGGGAAGCGCGGCTCAACAGCCCGCAGTTCGCAGCCGTGAAGGACTCGCTGCGCGAGATCAGTATCTACAGCGCCGTGGATTTGTTCGCCAACTATGCCGGCCGTGCGTCAGACATGAAAGCCTACCTGGCGGACGCGCAGATCAACCACGATCGCGATCTCCGGCTGCAGTACCTCGCAGGGCTGGGGCTGAATCTCTATCAGAGCGGGCCCATCTACGCCGACATCCTCAGGCACAAGAAATACCCCGAAGGCCTATTCAGCGGGTCACCGGACACGATGCAGCGCCTGCGCGCGGCCATCGCCAGCGCCCCCGGGGGCGATGCCCATACTCAGTGAGGTGTCAGGGCTGATGGCTGATGGCAGAGATCGTCATCTGCCCTCTGCCATCTGCCCTCTGCCATGACTCGCGAAGCGGCTACAGGCGAGCGTACACTTCGTCGTCGAAGCGCCCGAGGAACTTGGCGTCGACCAGCGATCCCAGGACGGTCTCGCAGATGGCCCGGTCGAGGTTCCAGAGCCGCTGAGCCTGATCGATCCGCAGCCGCAATCCAGGCATTTCAATGAACTCGCTTCGCACGCGGTTGAGCAGATGGATCGAAGGACTCATCGTAAACACTCCTTGCGCCGGAAGATAGCAACGTCCATACCACGGCGGGCTCGACACGCGTTTACGCATTTTCAGGCCTGTTTTCGCCGATTTGCCTGCTGCTGCCGCGATCGCGCGCGCCAAAATTCCGACAATCACGTCCATACTTGCCAACGGGGGCACAATAATGTAGGATTGTACTCGAAAGTGGGGCTTTGCGGCCTATTTGACAGCCGACGGAAATGTCGGGGCGTCGAGTGTCGTAATCACAAATGTATGGACGTACCCGGGGGGCGCCTCTTGCATGAGATGAGCAGCAGATGAGGAAATTGGGTGTTTTGCGCGCACAAAGCGAATCATTTCCCGACACTCCGGGTCTGAAACGGCATACGGCCGATATCGTAGGTATTGACAGAACCGTTGGAGGCCAGATGGCGTCTAAACGGGCGAGGAGCGATCGTATGGCACGAAGAACCAACGCAGCCGTCGGGGTGATTTGCCCGAGGTGCGGCATGCTGGCCGCGCGCATTATCGGGCGATCTGAGAGTTTGCCGGTGATTTACCTGCAATGTGAAGATTGCGGCCGCACGTCGGTGGCGCCCAGCGGCGAACAGGCATAGCAACCGAGGCAAGAGCGGGCAAAAGAGCCGGGAAAAGATCCCGGCTCTTTTGCTGTACAAGGGGTTGTTCAAGGCAGAGGGCAGAAGTACTGACGGACGAACGCGGCAGGCTCCAGCAGCGTTTCCAGTTCGCCCAGCGGCTGTTCCTTGAGATAGCTCCGCCCGCCCGACCTGACGGCCACGTAGTCGTCTTGTGACTCCAGGTAGTCGATTTTCTCAACCGCGATGACATGGACGTCAGCGCGCTCCCGAATCAGAATCCGGCGAAGAGGCACGCGATCGGGCTTCGCCGCGGCCAGCAGCGCCTTGACGGGTGGTCCCTCGTGCGCCTGCATCCGGCCCCGGGCGCGGTCGAGCGCCTCCGCCAGCCGGGCTTCGCTGAAGGGCTTGAGGAGGTAGTCCACCGCATGCACCTCGAAGGCTCGAACGGCATAATTGTCGTACGCAGTGATGAAAACGACAGGAATGTCGCCAATCAACTCGAGGACGTCGAAACCGTCCAGCTTCGGCATCTGGATGTCGAGCAACAGCAGATCCGGGGTCAGTTCGGAAGCGGCCTTCACGGCTTCGAAGCCGTTGGCGCACTCCGCCACGATCTCGATCTCCGCGTGCCCGGCCAGCCATTCGCGCAGGATCGCCCGCGCCAGCTCCTCGTCGTCCACGATCACCACACGAATTCGTGCCTGCTCGGGCTGGCTCATGTCGTTCAGGCCGTCAGAGGAATCCGCACTTCGACCCGGAACATCCCCGACTGCTCCTCGGCCCGAATGGCGTCGGAGACCCCAAACTCCGTCGTCAGGCGTTTCCTGAGCAGTTCGAGGCCCAGGCCCACGCCACGAGTCTGGAGCCGATCGGGATCGCAGGGACTTTCGACCGTGATGGTGAGCGTCGTGCCCTCCCGTTTCGCCGTCATCCTGATCGTGCCTCCCTCGACCAGCTGCGACACCCCATGGACGACCGCGTTCTCGACGAGTGGCTGCAGCAGAAGCGGCGGCACGACGCAGGTGACGGCGTGCGGGTCTGTTTCACGGCTGATGTGCAGACGCGATCCGAGCCGCACCTGCTCGATCGCGAGAAACCGTTCAGCCAGCGACCATTCATCCGCAAACGGAATCCGGCTGCTCGACCCGAGACGGAGCGTGTCGCGAAGAAAATCCGCGAGCAAGAGGCACATTTTGCGCGCGGCGGCCGCGTCGGTGGCCGTCAATGCGCTGATCGAATGCAGGCTGTTGAAGATGAAGTGCGGGTCGATCTGGGCCCGCAACGCTCGCAGCTCGGCCTCCCGTGCGAGCAGGGTCTGCTCGAACGCGCGCAGCTCGGCGTCGCGCGACACCTGGAATGCGATCAGCATGTAATGCGCCGCGGCAGCCAACCAGTACAGCAACGTTCCGACGACGAACAGCAGCGGACGCTGCTCGGCGAAGAACGCCTGCGCGAACAGCCCGGGGATGAGCGCGTCGAGCGCGCCTGCCCAGAGATACGCGAGGACGACCCATATCGCGCTGGCGCACGCCGCCGCCGTCATCTGCACGATGATGAGCGTCGACAGGCGAGACGCGGCGCCGATCGGAAAGGCCCGACAGAGATACCAGGCCGACAACCCGAAGAAGGCATAGACGAAGCAGAGCGGCAGCAGGAAAGCCACGGCGGTCAGCCAGAGCGAATCGGAGCGAAGTCCAAGCGTCAGCAGCAGGCCAACGAGCAGCCAGGCGAGCAAATACAGGGTGAGCCGTCGCCGATCTTCGAGAATCGGATGCATCAGCTCTTGATGATGAGCCCGCCGAGTACGACCGCACCTCGAAGCACCAGACGCGGCGTTGCGCCGTTCGGCAGACGAGCAGGTCCCTCAACAGGCGGGAGCCGCTTGTCTTCCACACTGCCAAGAACCGGAATGACTTCCGACACCACCGTCCATCCCGACGGCACCCATACCTCATGGCCGCCGAGGATCGCGAAGATATCGATGACCGCCTGCTGGCCCGGTTCGATGACGGCCTGGCGCAGATCGAGCTGGGTGCCGCCGATAATCGACGTCATGTCGCCGCCGCGGAACGGATTGTCGTTGCTCGAGCGCTGGCTGCCCCCCAGCAGCGAGAACATGCTGATGGTCCCGGTGCCTCCAGTTGCCACGGGCGTCGGTCCGCCGTCCTGAAACGGCCGGAAGCGATGCCAGTCGCGCCGGCTTCCCGGCGCCTGCATGATGAGACGCGCGCCGACGAGCACGATAATCACTGGCCAGAATAGCTCCCAGAATCGCACGCGCGCGAGGCCGAGGCTGTTGAGCAGCAGAAGGCCGCCGACGGCCATCATCGCGTAACCCGGAAACGCTCTGCCGCTGGCGCGCCGTTCGACCACAATCCACGCACCAAGTCCGACAATCACGATGGGCCAGAAGCGCAGGCTCACGTCAGCGTTGACGAGCTGCATGCGGTCGAGCGTGAGCAGCACACCGAACAAAACCAGACAGACGCCCACCACGAGTTGCGGCGTCACGTTGGGTCGCGTATCAGTTGGCATGTGACTCTTTCAGATGGAACGCCTCACGACCGGATGTCGAGGCCGCCCATCAAGATGAAGCCGCGCACGACAATCCGCGGCGATCCGGGGAGATCGCGGGCGCCGCTGCGGCGATCTTTCACGCCACCCATGATCGGCACCGCGCGAACCACGACGGTCCACCCCTCGGGGACACGAATCGTCGATCCGCCCATGAGCGTGAACACTTCGATGACGGCCTCCTCGCCCGGCGCGACAGTCGTCTGACGCAGATCGAGGTCCGACCGTCCCATCACCGCCGTCATCTCACCGCCGGAAAAGACCGGCGCGCTGCTCACTTGCTGATGGTGGCTCATGACGGCAAAGAGGCTGACCGTCTCGCTCGAATCGGCGCGCGCGGTGACGCCGTTGCGCTGGAAGGTCTGCGACGCGAGCACCGCGACCACGACAAAGACAATCGCGTGGCCGGGGTTCAGACTCTGCTCTGTCTGCGCGGCGGGTGCGTCATTGGCACGTTGGAGGGACTGAATGACGAGGGCGAGTCCCAGCAGTACCAGGCCCACCGGCCAGTAGCGAAGAATCTGAGCGGCCTCGACGATCTGCAGGCGGTCGAGTATCAGCGTCCAACCGAGCAAAACCAGGCAGATGCCATAGGCGAGATTTGGTGTCACCCTCATGCGCATACCATCAACTGGCATATTCCGTCCTCCAGTCGCGAATCTACACGCCCTGGCGCGCGCCTGATGCGGTTTTCGGTGAATGGCGGTGGATTCCCGGCGAATGGAGGCGCCGGACTTTATAATGCGTCGGTGCGCGCCATCGGCTTTGCATGTCTTACCGGCAGCCTTGTCGCCACGATTGCCGTCGCGGGAGATCACCGCCCTTCTCGTGCTCCCGTGGCGGGCCGAGACACGCAAGGCGTGGACGTGTCCGCCGAAGCGCGAAGCGCGAAGGTGGACAGCGCGTTTCAGGCGTTCTGGTCGGCTCGCGATCGGAAAAGCGCCGCCGACCGCATCGACGCGATCCTCAAGACGGGCGTATCGTTCGAGGACGCCCTGATGCGCGTACGGCACGGACGCGAATACGACGCCGATGTCCCGCGGGGCCATGAGTTCGGCCGTCATCGCACCGCCGACGGCCGGGAGCATCATTACGCGTTCGTCGTGCCCGACACCTATGACGCGTCGCGGCCGCATCAGCTCCGCGTTCAGCTCCATGGCGGTGTCGGCCGGTTGAGGCCGCCTGCCATCAACCGAATCCGAGTCGACAGCCTGGCTGGCGCGGTCGACGAAATTGCCGTGTTCCCAACCGGATGGGAGCAGTCGATGTGGTGGTCAGCGACGCAGACCGACAACCTCGACCGCATCCTCGACCGGCTCAAGCGGACCTACAACATCGATGAAAACCGCGTGTATCTGACGGGTGCGTCTGACGGCGGGACGGGCGCGTTTTTCATGGCGTTCCGGAACACGACGCCGTGGGCCAGTTTTCTTCCGTTGATTGCCGACATGATGGTCCTCGCCGCGCCCTCAGTGCGAGCCGACGGCGAGATCTTTCCTGGAAATGCCGTCAACAAGCCGTTGTTCATCGTCAACGGAGGGCGCGATCGGCTGTATCCGGCGCACGTGGCCGAGATCTACGCGAATCATTTGCGTACGTTAGGCGCAACGGTCGTGTTCCGCGTCTTCCCGGAATCCGATCATTCGACCAGCTGGTGGCCGGACGAGCGTGCGACGTTCGAGGCGTTCGTCCACGATCATCCGCGCGAGCCGTTGCCCGACAGAATTTCGTGGCAGACCGAGCGCACCGATCGCTACAACCGGGCGCACTGGCTTGTCATCGAGGGCCTCGGCAGCGTGCCCGGCGAGAGTCTTCTTGGTGACTCGAACATCCTTCGGCGCGGCCGCGAGCTCGATTTCGGCTTGCGCATCAACTCGGCGATCGACCGCGGGCGTCGCGTCCACGAAGTCGTGCCTGGCTCGAATGCGTTTCAGATAGGCTTGCGAGCCGGCGATCGGTTCGTCGAAGTGAACGGCACCGTTGTGCAGAGCGGGCGCGACATCTCCGAAGGGATGCAGGTGTGGGAATTTGGTGCCCCACTGCGACTGGTCGTCGAGCGCGACGGCAAGCGCACGCCGCTTGAAGGTATATTTCAGCCAGCCGAGGTCGACGTGCCGCCGGCCGCGATGTTCCCGCGGCGGAGCGCGTCCGGCCGGGTCGATCTCGTGCGCCGGGGCAATGTGGTCGAGGCGTCCACGGAGGGCGTGCGTGCATTCACACTCCTGTTATCGCCGTCGATCTTCGACTTCCGCCGGCCGATCCGGGTCGTCGCCAACGGCCAGACGGTGTTCGACGGCCTGGTTGAACCGAGCGTTGCAACTATGCTGAAGTGGGCGGCGCGGGACAACGACCGAACCATGGTCTTCGGCGCCGAGGTGAACATCGATCTGATGCCGTAACAGGAGACGAGGAGGTTAGGAGGGCCAGGAGAAATTCCTTTCTTTCAAAAAGAAAAACGTTCTCCTAATCTCCTAATCTCCTGTTTAAAAAAGGGGAGCATTTGGAACACCGCATCACGAAATATCCGCTCGAACAGGGCGCGCTCGAGATCGAATACATCGAAGAGTATTTCGGCGAATACAAGCGCCGAAAGACCGCGTCCGAGATCGTCGGACGCCTGGAGAATCGCGATCACCTGATCTTGATGGCGACCTCTTCGCTTCCCGAAGACCCCGGCGTCGTCATACCGGTTTCCTACAAGGTGGCGCACGAAATCCGGGCGAACGACACGATTCCGAAGCTTGCCGATCTGGTGCATCGGCTGCGCGATTACGTCAACTTCAACGGTCGCAGAATCCTCTACACCTGGATTGGCGGGACGCGCCGCGACTGGCGCGGCCAGGGTCATTTCCGCGCGCTCACGGAGCAGCAGGAAGCGTGGGCCATCGACAACGGGTTCGATGAAATCCTGGTCAAGACCAAGAACCGCTTCTACGAAATGCGCGGCACGCTCGACCATCTGCGCTTCGACGTGGTGAAGTACGAACCGCATCCCGACAACCACGAGTCAAAGGTGTATCTGAGCAAGAAGCTGAGCCAGCAGGTGCTCGACGCGCATCGGAGTATGCGAACGGTGGTAACGGTGGGCGAGTAGAGTCGCAAGTCGCAAGTCAAAAGTCGTAAGTCGCAAGTCGTTAGTCGTAAGTCGTAAGTCGTAAGTCGTAAGTCGCAAGTCTGTACATCAAACCAAAATCCCGCTACACTGCTCGAGGCTTCAGCGCCGGGGCGTGGAGGCGCAAAGATTCTTTGTTCTTTGCGGCTTTGCGTCTTTGCGTTGAGACATAGAAAACAGCATGGCTAAGAAACGGAAACCTTCCGACGGTTCGTTCGACTTCGATTCGCCCGCAGAGACGGGATCGACATCGGGCAACGGGTCGGGTGAGGGCACGGTTCCGCTGCACGAGGCCGCGCAGTCGCGATACCTGAATTACGCGTTGTCGGTCATCACCTCGCGCGCGCTGCCGGACGTGAGAGATGGCTTGAAGCCCGTGCAGCGCCGCATCCTGTACACGATGTGGCAGCAGGGGCTGACGGCCGATGCGAAGCACCGGAAGTGCGCAAAGGTTGTCGGCGACGTCATGGGGAGCTATCACCCGCATGGCGACGCCGCGATTTACGAGACGCTCGTGCGCATGGCGCAGGCGTTTTCGCTGCGGTATCCGCTGGTCGACGGATCGGGAAATTTCGGATCGCTCGACGGCGACCCGGCGGCGGCGATGCGCTACACCGAGTGCCGCCTGACGCGTATCAGCGACGAGCTGCTCACCGAGATCGAGCAGGACACCGTGCACGACCGGCCGAACTACGATGGCACCAAAACCGAGCCGGTGGTGCTTCCGGCGCGACTGCCGAACCTGCTCATCAACGGCGCCACCGGTATTGCCGTCGGCATGGCGACCAACATTCCGCCGCACAACCTCGGCGAGGTCTGCACGGCCCTCATCAAGCTGCTCGACAACGACGAGCTCGGCAACGCGCAGCTCTCGCGCTATATCAAGGGGCCAGACTTTCCGACGGGCGGCCAGATTCTGAACTCTCTCGACGAGATCAAGGCGATTTACAAGACCGGCAGCGGCAGCATCCGCCTGCGCGGGACGTGGGACATCGGCGAGGAGTCACGTTCGACGAAGACGATCTTCATCGACAGCATCCCGTATACGGTCGACAAATCGCAGCTGGTCGCCCAGATCGGCGAGGTTATCGAGAAGCGCAAGCTGCCGCAGCTCGTCGATGTCAAGGACGTCTCGACCGAGGACGTCCGCATCGCGCTCGAAATGAAGAGAGACGCCGACGAAAAGATGGTGATGGCGTACCTCTACAAGCACACCGCGATGCAAATCACCTTTCCCGTCAACCTGACATGCCTGATTCCGACCGAGAATCCTGAAGTCGGGCGGCCCGAACGGCTCGACTTGAAGTCCATCCTGTGGCACTTCCTGCATTTCCGGCTCGAAGTCGTCACCGCGCGCCTCGAGCACGAGCTTCAGGCGCTGAAAAAGCGCATCCACCTGCTCGAGGGCTTCGAGAAGATCTTCGACGTGCTCGACGAGGTGCTGCGTATCGTGCGGAAGTCGGACGGCAAGGCGGACGCCGCTGAGAAAATCATGAAGCGGTTCGGGCTCGATGCGGAGCAGACCGACGCCATCCTCGAGCTGAAGATCTATCGCCTCGCGCGCCTCGAAATCCTGGTCATCCAGCAGGAGCTCGAGGACAAACGGAAGCGCGCCCGCCAGATTGGCGGTCTCCTCAAGAACGAAGAGAGCCGATGGAAGCTCGTTCGCGACGAGCTGGAAGCCATCCAGAAGACCTATGCCGATGTGAAGTTCGACAAGCGGCGCACGCGGATCGAGGCCGAAGAAACGGTCGAATACACCGCCGATGACTTCATCATCGAGGAAGACAATATCGTCATCGTGTCGCACGACGGATGGGTGAAGCGGCAGAAGGAAGTAAAGGACCTGACGACGACCCGTCTTCGCGAAGGAGACTCAGTGCTCGCGGTGCTGGCCGGCAGCACGCGGGCGACCGTGGTGTTCTTCACGAATTTTGGCACGGCCTATACCACGCGCGTCATCGATGTCCCCGCATCGACCGGTTATGGCGAGCCGGTGCAGAGCTTGTTCAAGCTCAAAGACGGCGAAAAGGTGGTGGCGGCGGCCAGCCTCGACCCCCGTATCGCGACCGACATCAAGGCGAAAAAGGAGGGCGAGGCGCCGCCCCGTCATGCGGTCGCCGTCACGAGCGACGGTTACAGCCTGCGATTCAGCCTCGAGCCGTTCGTCGAGGTCAGCACGCGAGCCGGCCGGCGGTTCGCCCGCGTAGGCCAGGGCGCCGAAGTCGTCGGCGTGTCGGTGGTGACAGGTGGGGAAGTGCTGATTACCGCCACTCGTCAGGCGCGTGCGTTGTTGTGCAAGGCCGACGAAGTCAATTTCCTGGCGGGGCCCGGAAGGGGCGTCATTCTGATCAAGCTCGGCAAAGACGAAGACCGGGTGCTCGGGTTCGTCGCGTCGGCCGGCGATCGCGACTTGCTGACGGTGGAAACCAGCCGCGGGGCGGAACAGACCATCAGCACCGCGAAATACTCACTGACCAGCCGTGGTGGTCGCGGGCGTGAACTGCTCCAGCGCGGAGAGTTCACGCGCGTCTTGCCCGCGTTACCCGAGTTGCCAGTGTTGCTGCCGTAGTAGTAGGCGGGTCCAAAGAACAGGACCCGCCCTACGTACTCCTACCCGCCCGTAGGCCGGGTCTTGCTTTGTAGACCCGGCTATCTGTTATCGCGCGTGTCGTAGAACCCTTCGCGATAGGCGCTACGGAACCCTTCGCGATAACCCGATTGGTAGTCGCTGAGGGATCCGAGTTGTGGCGTGTAGCCCGAATCAGCCTGTTCGAGCTCGCGCTGACCCTCGAGGTCCCAACGCTGAGTTCTCACCCGATCTTCACGCCCGGCCAGACGGCCTTCCTGAATGCCGCGGTCGTAACCGGTTCGCCATGCCGGGCTCCGGGACGAGTTGCCCTCCGGCTCGGCGGCCGTCGTTCCGTTCTCGGTACTCGAACCGGCTGATTCGGTTGTCGTTGTTCGTGTCGAGCCGGTCGAATTCCACGTTCGTCATCCGCGATTCGGGACGCGTCAACCATCCGTCCCGGTTCGCATCGAATGAATTGAACTCCTTCGGAAAATAGCGGTAATCGTTGTAGCTCGCCGTGTCGTTCTCGAACTCGAACCGACTGATCCGATTGTCGCGGTTGATGTCGAGACGATCGAAGTCGGTGTTGCCCATGTGCCATTCGTTGCGGGTCACCCAGCCGTCGCTGTTCCGATCGATGTTCGAGAAGCGGAAGGAGGGACCGCCGAGTGAGTCGAGATTGAACCCGGCACCCTGGGTATATTCCTGTATTGTCAAAAAGCCATCGCGGTTGGTGTCGAGACGTATAAAGAGCCGCCCGTCGCCAGGCCACTCGCTGCGTGCCACCCGGTTGTCGGCGTTCATGTCGTAGCCCCGATACCGCTGGGCAATTTGCGCGTCGAAGTTGTCGACGCGGCCATCACGATTCCAGTCCTGGCTCCAATTGTTCTGACGTTGCGCACCCGCGCGGACTTCGTCGCCCGAGAGCTCGCCATCGCCGTTCCAGTCCTGATTGCGGAACGATCGATCGTCGCCCCGCCATTCGTACCGCGTAATGACGCCGTCGTTGTTGCGATCCAGCCCCTGAAAACGCATCTGAGCCTGGACGTTCGCAGCGCTCGCGAAAACCGCCACGGCCAAGCCGATTTGCAAGAGAAGGCGCATTGGTGTCCATCCTTTCCGATTACATGGGTTCCAGGATTGAAAGTTGCAATCGCTGTGCCCGAAAGCGGACGCTCGTACTTTCGTTCACGGTTTGGTACAATCGTGAAACAGCTGGCCCCCAGTCACGGTTCCTTAATCCCGATCAACGTCAGAACAGCATTCAATGGCGTACACCGCAAAGGACATCACCGTTCTCGAAGGGTTGGAACCCGTTCGCCGCCGTCCCGGCATGTACATCGGCGGTGTCGGCAGCGCCGGACTGCATCATCTCGTCTGGGAGATTCTCGACAACTCCATAGACGAGGCGATGAACGGTCATGCCTCGAGCATCTGGGTGACCCTTCACAAAGACGGATCGTCGATCACGATCGAGGATGATGGACGCGGCATTCCGATCGACAAACATCCGACCAGCAAGAAGAGCGCGCTCGAGGTGATCTTCACCGTCCTGCACGCAGGCGGTAAATTCGATCACGACAACTACAAAACGGCCGGCGGTCTTCACGGTGTCGGCGCGAGCGTTGTGAACGCGCTCTCAAAGGAGCTCGTTGCGACGGTTCGGCGCGAGGGCTCGGAGTGGGAGCAGCGATTCAAGCAGGGGAAGCCACTGGCGCCGCCGAAAAAGATCGGGCCCGCCCGCGGAAGCGGGACAAAAGTGTTTTTCCATCCCGATCCGGGCATTTTCCCCAAGATCGAGCTTGATGCCGCCGTGATCCGCGAACGCCTCGAAGTGGCCAGCTACCTCCATAAGGGCCTGAAGATTTCGTTCGAGGATGAATCCGAAAAGACGAAGGACAGCTTCGAGCACGACGAGGGGCTGCTGGCATATCTCAAGAAGATTGTCACGGAACGCGGCGCCAAAGCCGTGCACGAAGCGCCATTTTCGCTGGAGAAAGACAACGGTCTGCGCGTGGACGTCGCGCTCCAGTGGACCGAATCGACAGACGAGCACCTTCGCAGCTACGTCAACGGTATTCCGACGGGATCCGGCGGAACCCACGAAAACGGCATGCGCGCAGGGCTGGGAAAGGCGATGCGCAACTACATCGACACCCACAACCTCTCGCCCAAAGGCGTCACGCTGACGGCCGAGGACATCCGCGAAGGGATGACGGGCATCCTGAGCGTGTTCGTCGCGGAGCCACAGTTCCAGGGACAGACCAAAGATCGCCTCAACAACCCCGAACTCCTGTCGGCGGTCGACTCACTCGTCCGGCCGGCCCTCGAGCACTGGCTGAACCACAATCGAAGCGTCGCCGAATCAATCATCGCGCGCGTCATCCTGGCTGCACGTGCGCGCGAAGCCAGCCGGGCGGCGCAGCAGGAGGTGACACGCAAGAGCGCCACATCGGGCCGGTTGAATCTTCCAGGCAAGCTCAGCGATTGCACAGGCACCGGACGCTCCGACTCGGAATTATTCGTGGTGGAGGGTGATTCGGCGGGTGGCTCGGCGAAGCAAGGTCGCGACCGCGCGCGGCAGGCGATTCTCCCGTTGCGGGGAAAAGTGCTGAATACCGAGAGCGCATCACTGGCGAAGGTGCTGGAGAACAAAGAGCTGTCCGATCTGGTCACGGCGCTGGGCTGCGGTCTCGGCAAGAATTTCGATCTGGCGCGCTTGCGCTACGGCAAGCTGATCATCCTGGCCGACGCCGATTCGGATGGCAATCACATCGCGACGCTGCTGCTGACGTTCATTTACCGCCATATCCCGCAGCTGTTGAAGGAAGGGAAGGTGTATCTGGCGCAGCCGCCGCTGTATCGCATCGACATCGGAAAGGAAACCTTCTGGGCCCTGGATGATGCGCAGCGCGATGTGATTCTCAAGAAGCAGGGCAACGGCCGCGGCAAGCCGGAGATCACCCGGTTCAAAGGACTCGGCGAGATGATGCCGAAGGTGTTGTGGGAAACAACGCTGAATCCAAAGACCCGCCGGGTGCTGCGCGTCGAGGTGTCCGACCAGATCGTGACCGATCGGGTCATCAACGAGCTGATGGGAAAGGACGCCAGCGCGCGCTTCAGGTTCATCATGGAACGCGCGGAGGAAGCCGAGGAATTGGACGTCTAACCTGACTGACGTCAGGGCAGATGGCAGATGGCTGAAGACGTCGTCTGCCATTGCCATCAGCCCTCTGCCATGACATGTAACTGTACAATCCCTGCATCGATATAAAGACAGATCTCCAACGCGGCATCATCCTCGCCGACAAACACGGACGGGAAATCACGTACCGCTTCATCCGGCCGGGCGATGACCTCGAGGCGATCACCGGCATGCTCCACGACGCGTACGCGCCGTTGGCGGCACTGGGTCTGCGGTTTGTCGCCACACATCAGGATTCAGCGGTGACAAGGCGTCGAATCAGCGGAGGGGAGACGATTCTTGCGCTGGATGAGGATGCGATCGTCGGCACGATCACGCTGAGGGATGCCGACAACACTCGGGGCTCGCCGCTTTACGAGCGGCCCGATGTCGCGGCCTTTGGTCAATACGCTGTCCGACCGTCTCATCAGCGCCGCGGAATCGGTTCGACGCTCTTGAATTTCGTTGAGCGACGCGCGCGCGAGAAGGGTGTGACGGTGCTCGGCCTGGATACCTCGGAAGAGGCGAATCACCTGATCGCACTATACCGGTCGAAGGGCTACGAGTTCGTCGAGCATGTCCGGTGGCCCGATGTGAATTATCGGAGCGTGATTCTGTCCAAGTCGCTCGCATGAGCGTCGCTGAGCGGTTCGCGGCGTATGCGCGTGACTGGGGTGTGACGGTCGACGAAATTCGCACGACAGAAACCTCACAGCTTGGGTTCGGCAGCCGGGGGCAGCAGCCGGTTGTCCTGAAAGTCATCCGCAAAGAGAACAGCGAAGAGTGGCTCTGCGGACAGTTGTTAGAGGCGCTTGGGGGCAGCGGCATGATCCTGCCAATCGCGCATGCGCCCGGTGCTGTCCTTCTCCCTCGCCTGTCGCCCGGGCACGACCTCGCGACGCTGTGCCTCGCCGGACGCGATGATGAAGCGACCGAGATTATCGCGTCGCTCATTCAGCGAATGCCCGACGTGCGTCTCGGGCCCGGCGCCTTCCCCGTCGAGCGGCTGCATCCGGATTTTGCGCGATTCCGGCACGGCGGCGAAGGCTTCATCTCGATGGACTTCGTCGATCTCGCAGAGGCGCTGTTCGTCGATCTGTGTGCATCGCAGTGTGACGTTCGCCTCTTGCATGGCGACCTTCATCAGTTCAATGTGCTGTTTGATTCGGACGCAGGGTGGGTCGCCATCGATCCGCAGGGGCCGATGGCGGAGATCGAATTCGAGATCGGAGCCGGGCTCCGCAATCCGACGCCGGAGCTGGTCGGAAGCCCGCACGTCCTCGAGCGCCGCCTGCGTGTGTACGAGGATCGGCTGAAGATCAACGCCGATAGAACGCTGAAATGGGCATTCGCGACGACCGTGCTGGGCATCTTGTGGCCATTCGAACAGGGTGTGAGCCTCGACCTGCGAGCGCCATTCGCGCTGGCCACCGACGCGATGTACGAGCTCATGGGTCGCGGAGCGTCTCTGCGTTGAGGCGCCAAATCCGCTAGAATCCCTCCATCACAAACTACAACGCAGACATCTACGATCTGATGCACCCTGGCAGTCTCCAGGGCGACATCGAATGGTACTGCGAGAAGGCGGCAGCCTCGCGCGGGCCGGTGCTGGAACTGGGAGCCGGGACGGGACGCATCACGATTCCCGTCGCGGAGACAGGCGTCCGCGTGACAGCCGTTGATCTAGACGAGGGCATGCTCGGGAAGCTCCGGCAGAAGGTTGCCGCATTGCCCCGAACGGTACAATCGCGGATCGCCGTGCATCACGCCGACATGCGTTCGTTCGCCATGAACGATCGGTATGCGCTCGTCATCATTCCGTTCCGCGCCTTCCTTCACAATCTGGCGTGGGACGACCAGCTGGCTGCGCTGCAGCGCGCCTATGAGCATCTCAAGCCCGGCGGCGAGCTCGCACTGAATGTGTTTCATCCGTCGTTGGAATTCATGGCTGCCAACGCCGGCGTGCATGCCGGCGTCTGGCGCGCGCGCAGCACGCACCGGCTCGATGGCGGCGGTTTCGTCGTGTACTCGGATATGACGAGGTACGACACCGTGCGTCAGCGGCTCAGCTCACTGATCCGCACCGAAGAGTTCGGCGTGGATGGAGCGCTGGTTCGCACGCACATGATGGATCTCGAGCTGGCCTACCTGTATCAGTCGGATGTGACGCGGCTCCTCGAACATGCCGGCTTCGACCTGGTACGGCTTTCAGGTGATTTCAAAGGACGACCGTTCGGGCGCGACAGCGACGAGCTGGTCGTCGAAGCGCGGCGGGACTGAAAATGAGACGACTTCGCTACTCGGTTGCCGCAACCCTCGACGGCTTCATCGCCGATCCCGCCGGCGGATACGACTGGATCATCATGGACGAGGCGATCGACTTCGCGAAGATGTTCGACGAGTTCGATACGTTCGTGATGGGCCGTAAGACCTGGGCTGTGACGACGCAAACCGAGTTCGTGGGCCCGGCGGAGTCCCCGGGAATGTTCGCCGGCAAGGAAGTCATCGTCTTCTCCCGCACGCTCACAACGCCGCCTCGTCCGGGTGTGACGATTGTCACTACCTCGCCCGCAGAGACTGTTCGAGAGCTGAAGAAGAAGCCGGGCAAGGATATCTGGCTCTTTGGCGGCGGCGCGATGTTTCGAGCGCTCGTCGACGAACACCTCGTCGACACCGTCGAAGTGGCGATCATGCCGGTGCTGCTGTCGCAGGGCATCCCGATCCTTCCGGCCGGCGCCCGCATCACTGGCATGAAGCTCGAGAGCTGCGAGACGCTGCCGAAGAGCGGTATCGTGATGCTCTCCTACTCGCTGCCGCGAGTCGAATGATCGCGCGCTGGTTGTCGATCCTCCTTCATCCATTCGTGATGGTGGGCGTGATGGTGGGAACAGCCGCCGCCACGAGACAGACGGCGGCCGAGGCGCTGCGGACCATCGCGTTGGTGACAGTGTGCACGATCGTTCCCTTGATGATTCTGATGGCGCGCCAGGTCCGCCGTGGGGCCTGGGACAACGTCGACGCGTCCAATCGGGCAGAACGACCGATTCTCTACTTTGTCCTCGGCGCCGGACTTGTCGCGATGCTGGTCTACCTGCTCGTGTCTCGATCGCAATCTTTCATGGTACGGGGCGCGGTGGCGACACTCGGCATGGTGGCGGCCTGTGCGCTGGCCACGCGCTGGATCAAAGTGTCACTCCACATGGCGTTCGCGGCGCTGGCCGCCACGGCGCTCGCGTTGATGCGGTCGCCGGTCGGCTATGCTTTGCTGATGGTGCTGCCGGTGCTCGTGTGGTCGCGACTGACGCTCGAACGGCATACGCTGCCGGAAGTCGTGCTCGGGGCGATCATCGGTGCCGCTGCCGGCGCCGCGATTCACTACGTATGACGGACCAGCGCGTGGTTATTCGGCCTGGGAGCCTGGAGGACGAAGACGTGTTCCTGGCTGCCGTCGACCGAAGCCGCAAACTTCATCATCCGTGGGTGCAGGCACCGACCACGTCCGGGGCCTACCGTGATTACTTGATGAAGCGCCAGGATCCGCGTGGTGCAGCGTTTTTTATCTGGACGAATGAGCCCGATGGCCTTGTCGGCGTCGTCAATCTTGACGAGATCGTGCGCGGGTGTTTCATGAGCGCGTATCTGGGGTACTACGCGTTCGTGCCGCTCGCCGGACGCGGGTTGATGCGAAAGGGTCTCTCACAGGTCGTGGCGCACGCCTTCACAACCATGAAGTTGCATCGACTCGAGGCCAATATCCAGCCCGGCAATACGCGGTCGCGGGCGCTCGTCAAGAAACTCGGGTTCCGCCGCGAGGGAATCTCTCCGCGGTATCTGAAAATCAACGGCCGTTGGCGCGATCACGAGCGCTGGGCGATCCTGGCGGAGGATTGGTAAGCCGCGTGGACCTCGCCATTGCTCTGCGCGGCGTCACGAAAACCTTCGGCTCCACCGTGGCAGTCGATAACCTCGATCTCGAGATACCCAAAGGCGCGTTGTACGGATTCATCGGGCCCAACGGAGCCGGAAAGACGACGACGCTCCGGATCATCATGTCGATCCTGTTTCCGGATCGAGGCGAGCTGGCAGTACTGGGCAGGCCAGCGGCGATCGAAGCCAAAGATCGGATTGGCTATTTGCCCGAAGAGCGTGGCGTCTATCGGAAGATGAAAGTGGGCGCGTTTCTCATATACATGGCGCGTCTCAAAGATCAGGATCATTTTTCTTCGACGCAGGTTGCAGCCTGGCTCGAGCGGCTCGGCCTCGGCGGCGTCGAGGACAGGAAATGTGAAGAGTTGTCGAAAGGGATGTTGCAGAAAGTACAGTTCATCGCGGCCGTTCTGCACCAGCCGGATCTGCTGATTCTCGATGAGCCGTTCAGCGGGCTCGATCCGGTCAACATGCGGTTGTTGCGCGAGGTGATTCTCGCCGAGCATTCCCGCGGGGCGACCATCCTGTTTTCGACCCACGTGATGGTGCAGGCCGAGGAAATCTGTGACCACATCGTCATGCTGAATCGTGGACGTAAGGTTCTTGACGAGAGCCTCTCCTCAATTCGGCGTCGCCACGATCCGCGCGCGCTGGCGTTCGAGCCGTTCGAGCGCGACGCGGACGTCAGGGCGCTGCAGAGCGTCGATGGTGTGTCGAGCGTGACGCGCGACGGCAGTACCTATCGCATCGACATGAGCGAAGGCGCAGACCCGGTCGGCGTGATGCGCGATGTGGCCCAAACGATTCCGCCCGCGCGGCTCGAGCTTCATCGACCGTCGCTCGAGGACATCTTCATCGGGCTGGTGACATGAAAAAGATTCTTCTCGTCGCCCGTCGCGACTTTCTGGCGACGGTCAGCACCAAAGGATTTCTCATCGCGGTCATCTTGCCGCCATCACTCTATCTGCTGGCCGTTCTGATGTTTCCTCGGCTGATGAACAATCGCATGCCGGCCGTCAACGGCCAGGTGGCGGTGATCGATCAGACAGGGCAAGTGGCGGGTGACATAGAACGATACTTGAGCCGCGACCGAATCGCCGAGCGTCTCGCGGCCTCGTTTCATCGTTCCATCGGGGGCGGTGCCGCGTCATCAGGGGCGGCGGCGATGGAGAAGGCGGCGATCGGAGAGATCCCAGACCTCGAAATCGTGGAACGTCCGGCATCAGCATTAGACGAGGAAAAGAATCTGCTGAAGCCGCGCTCGGGCCGGCGCCGGCTTGCGGTGCTCGTGATCGACCCTCATGCGGTTCGGCCGATCGCAGACAAATTCGGCGACTACGACCTGTTCGTCCGCACCAATCTCGACAACCGGATTCAGAACGAGATTCGCACGGCCGCGCGAGAGGCCATCGTCAATGCGCGGGTGAAAGCAGCGGGTCTCGACCGGCAGCGAATTGACGCGCTGACGACGGTCGATCGCGGGCCAGCGATCACGGTGACCGAGACCGGAGAATCGCCCACGTCGAACGCATTCAATGGCGTGCTGCCGATGGGTTTTGCGCTCCTCCTGATGATTTCGGTGATGAGCAGCGGACAATACCTGCTGACGACGACGATTGAGGAGAAATCGAGCCGCACGATGGAGGTCATCCTGTCCGCGGTTTCGCCGTTGCAGCTGCTGACGGGAAAGATCCTGGGTCAGTTGGCGGTGGGACTCACCATCCTTCTGACGTACGCATCGATGGGTATCCTCGGCTTGATTTCCATGGCGATGCTCGGGCTGCTCGATATGTCGCTCTTGATCTATCTGTTCGTGTTCTTCCTGATTACGTACGTCGTGATGGGTTCGCTGATGGCGGCAATCGGCTCCTCGGTGAACGAGCTTCGCGAGGCGCAGTCGTTGATGACGCCGATCACGCTGCTGATGATGGTGCCGTGGCTGTTCTGGTATCCGATCTCGCGCGATCCCAACTCGGTCTTTGCGACAGTCGTCAGCTTCCTGCCGCCGATGAACACCTTTGCGATGCTGTTGCGGATGACCTCGACGGCGCCACCGCCGATGTGGCAGGTCTGGCTGTCGATCGCCGTCGGCGTGGCTGCAGCCTGCGGTGCGCTCTGGTTCGCCTCGCGCATTTTCAAGATTGGCCTGTTGATGCACGGCCGCCCGCCGAATTTGGCGACGCTGGTGAAGTGGGCGCGGCAAGCGTGACCACGAAGACACGAACCACGAAGACGACACGAAGACACGAAGACACGAAGAATACGAGATACGAAACACGATGACGCGACGAGCGCGACGACACGATGGGGACGGGGAACCCCCGAACCGACGAACCTACGAACTACACGAACCCACGAACCTACACGAACCACGAAGACACGAACCACGAAGACGCGAAGAATACGAGATACGAAACAGGATGACGCGACGAGCGCGACGACACGATGGGGACGGGAACCCCCGATGGGGACGAACCCCCGAACCGACGAACCTACGAATTTACACGAACCCACGAACCTACACGAACCACGAAGACACGAACCACGAAGACACGAAGAAAATACGAGATACGAAACAGGATGACGCGACGAGCGCGACGACACGATGGGGACGGGAACCCCCGATGGGGACGAACCCCCGAACCGACGAACCTACGAATTTACACGAACCCACGAACCTACACGAACCACGAAGACACGAACCACGAAGACACGAAGACACGAAGAATACGAGATACGAAACAGGATGACGCGACGAGCGCGACGACACGATGGGGACGGGAACCCCCGATGGGGACGAACCCCCGAACCGACGAACCTACGAATTTACACGAACCCACGAACCCCACGAACTACCCGAACTACCCGAACTCCGAACAAGATCATGATCAGACGACTCACGCCGGAAGATGCGGATTCGTACCATGCGCTTCGGCGGGAAGCGCTCGAGCGTGAGCCGTATGCGTTCGGCAGCTCGCCGAGCGATGACCGCTTTCGATCGATTGAGGCCGTGCGAGAAGCGCTGGCGGATGCTGAGCAGGCGATCATCGGCGCCTTCGCCCCCGAACTGATTGGAGCAGTCGGTGTCCGTCGCTTGACCCGGGCGAAACTCCACCACAGAGCAGAACTGTGGGGAATGTATGTCCGGGCAGCGCATCGACGCGCAGGGATGGGACGGCGGTTGGTGGAGGGGGCCATCCGCTTCGCGCGCGATGGCGATGGAATTCGACAGTTGCACCTCGCAGTGACCGACAGGGCTGTCGCGGCTGCGGCGCTTTACGAAAAACTCGGGTTCCTCGTCTGGGGAATCGAGCCCGCCGGGTTGCGAGTCGACGGCGTCGATCTTGCCGAGAAGCACATGGTGTTGAAGCTGTAAAATTCCTCTTGACTTACAAAATGTAAGACCGATAATTGCTGAACTAAATGGATATTCCTCGACTCTCCTCGACCGAGCGCCTCATCCTGGAGCTTCTGGAAGGGGAAGAGATGTTCGGCCTGCAACTGGTAGAGGCGTCAAAAGGGATGCTGAAGCGGGGCACCGTGTACGTGACGCTCGGCCGCATGCAGGACAAGGGCTATGTCGAGTCGTGGACCGAAAAACAGCCTCCCGGCGCCATCGGGCTGCCACGACGGCTGTATCGTCCAACGGCCTACGGCCTTCGCGTGCTCGAGGCATGGGAAGCCGCCGCGCGCACGCTGAAGCGGCGGCCACAGTTGAGGCACGCCACATGATCCCGGGCCGCACGTTCCATCGCCTGGCCTCCAGCATCTGCAGCGCGAAGTCGCTCGAGCGCGTCGTTGAACCGGCGATTGCTGATTTACAGAATGAGTACGCGACAGCTGTCGCAGATCGTGCGCTCCTGAAACGAGCGAAGGTTCTGCTGACTGGCTATACGGCTCTGCTGGAGGTGATTGTCATGTGTGTCGTCGAAACGACTCTAGCCGGTGAGCAACGCGCCGTCTTCCGCACCTTGTTATGGGCAGCGGCGGTGACGGTCTTCGCGTCGGGTCTCGTGGTCATCCTGACGCTCGCGATCGTTCCCGGCATTTCTCCGTATTACGTTTCCCTCATGGCAGCCTTGGTGTTGCCAATCGCGATACCCATAGGCGTCACGCTCGGGATTGCGTTCGCGCTGAGCGGCCGGGCGGTTTCATCGCGCACCGCAAGGGGTATCGTCGCGACCGCAATGATCGCGGCCTCCATTTCATTCGGCATGACATTGTTGAGCCCTCCGGTCGCAAGTCAGTCTTTCCGGCAATCTGTCTCGAACGCACTCGGCGGACGCGACACAGTCGTCAAAGCGGCGAACGATGTGAGCGCGTTCGCGATTGTGCAGAATCAGAAATTCGCGCCCGGCGGCAATCTCAGGGGATGGCCGCGACGCCGCGCATGGACGCAACAGCTGGTTCTGGCGATGCCGTTTGCCACACCTGCGCTCGTCGTGTTTGCCCTTGCCGTGGTTCGCCGTGGAGCCCCACGGACTCTCATCGTCGGTGGATGCGCCGTTTACTACTTCCTTGTCTTGGTCGGAGAGCCGCTGGTGCACCAGGGGATGCCGGCCGTTGCCGCGGCGTGGCTGGCAAATGCGGCGACTGTCATAGTCGCCGCGATCGTGATGAAGCTGCCAACTGGTGACTTTGGCCGGCCCGCATAGATGGTTCCCGGCCGCACGCTCCATCGCCTGGCCGCCGCCGTCTGCAGCGCGAAGACGCTCGAGCGGGTTGTCGAACCAGCCATTGCGGATCTGCAACAGGAATACGCTGACGCTGCCGCGAGGCCCGCGGTGCGGCGCTTGGTCGTGCTGGTCGTCGGATATGCGGCTGTTCTCGAGGTGATGATCATGAGTGCACTGGACTCTCAACCGTTGACCTCTGATGAACGTCGAGCAGTGTGGCGAATGCTCGCCTGGATCGGTGGGGTTGTCCTTGGAGTGGCGGCACTTTTGATCACTGTGCTCCTGGCCTCGATGGAGCCTCGCGTGTCGGGCCTTCGACCGTGGTATCTCCTCCTGGCATTTCCGATCACGCTGCCAGTCGCGCTGCCGTTTGGCTTGCTGATTGGCATCACATTCGGGCTCGGCGACGCGATCTCGCGCCGCACGTCGAAGATCGTGCTCGCTGCCGGCGTGGCGGCGTCCCTCGTGTCGATGCTCACGCTGGTGTCGGCAGGCCCGCTGGCAGCGCGCGCGTTTCGGGACAAGATGACGACCTTAATGGCTCCCCGAGTCGCGACGGTGCCCATCGGGATGAGGATGAGTGAGCTGGAGCGTGCGGCAGCGGTGGCGCAAACGGAAGGTTATGTCGACCGTGCCCGACGATTCACCTGGAATTACCACATGCGATGGGCCATGGCGCTTGCGCCTCTGCTTCTCAGCGTGTTCTGGTTCGCCGTCAAAGGACGCTGGGCGGCCATACCGCGAAGCGCGGTGTTGGCGGCGTGCGTGAGTTACTTTCTGCTTTTCCCGGCCGGGCTGGCGCTGGTCTTCGAGCTTCGTTTTCTGCCCCCGATGGCCGCGGCGTGGATGCCGAATGCCGTGTTCGCGGCTCTTGCGGCGCTTCTGCTGTCTCCGCGGATGCCGATGAGCGAGCGTTGGTTGGTGGTGTAGATGATTCCCGGGCGCATCCTTCATCGCCTCGCCGTCAGGATCTGCAGCGCCAAAGCGCTCGAGCGCGTCGTCGAGGCGGCGATTGCGGATCTGCAGAAGGAATACGCAAACACGAATGGACGGGCGCTTCGACGCGGTTGGCTTCTGCTCGTCGGCTATATGGCCGTCTGGAGAGTTATGGTCCTCTCAATTTTCGTGAGGTTTGTATCTACGAGTAACGACAAAGCGGCCGTGACGCGGGCCTTGTCGATTGCGGCAGCGTCGATCGTGGCGATCACGGTTCTTCTGATGATCCCGCCGATGGCGGGGTGGAAAGAATACGTTTCGCCAATCATCCTCGCACTCGTCGTTCCTCAGGCGGTGCCGCTCGCCATTCCCCTGGGGCTGGTCCTCGGCCTGGCGTTCGGTCTCAGCGGCCGAACGCTCTCCAGCGCGGCCGCTCGAACGATGCTGCTGGCGGCCTTGCTCTGCTCAGTGATTTCCTTTGTGACGTTGGTCTGGGTTTTGCCTCCTGCGAACCAGGAGTTCAGGCAGCAGTTGTTCGAATCGATGGGCAACCGCGGGCCCGTGATGAAGGGGCTCAACGAAATGAGCTTTAGCGAGCTCGAGGCTGAAGTTGCGAGGGTGAAGGCTCAGGGGAACGAACGAGGCGCACGCCAAGTCTCCTGGTACTATCACTTGAAATCATCTCTTGCAGTCGCGCCGTTGATGTTGGCGGTGTTCGCCCTTGCCATCATTTGGCGTGGTCGGGTACTGCCGCGAGCACTCATCCTGCTCTCACCGGTCGCCTATTCGCTGCTGATGTTCGCGGGCGAGTGGCTCGGGATCCGCACGTCGACGCCCCCTCCACTCGGCGCTTGGTTGCCGAACATCGTGTTCGCCACAATCGTGGTGATCGTCACATCATCTCGCTCGTCGCGTCTTCGCGTGAGTGGCTCGATCGATTGCCTATGATTCCGGGCCGCATGCTTCATCGCCTGGCTGCGTTGATGTGCGCCGCACGCTCGCTCGAGCGCATCGTCGAGCCGGCCATTGCCGACTTGCAGAAGGAGTACGCCACCACTACAGCGCATCGCGCGGCGGTCTTGCTCAGAGGCTATGTGGCAGTGTTGAGAGTGGTCGCCATCTGTGCACTCGATGTGTCGGATGCAACAAATGCCGACAGACGTGCTGTGACCCGAACACTGACGTGGGCACTGTCACTTGCGATTGTCATGACCACTCTGTTCACGATTCCGCCCCTGCTTGACCATCCCGACGCGATGGGGTGGTATGCGGCGATGACGGTCGTGCCGCAAGCATTGCCCCTCGCGATCCCAATCGGACTCGGTTTTGCGATTGCCTTCGGCTTGTCCGCACGCGTGACGATGAGTGCGGCAAAAGTGATGCTGCTCGCTGCATTCGCGGCATCGCTGTTGAGCTTCGCAACGTTCGCGTGGGGGATCCCTGCCGGCAGTCAGGCGTTTCAGGAAATGACTCTTCGGGCTTTGCGAGCGAGGGGATACGATGCCCCCGTGAGTCTCCAGAAGGGCCTCAGCGAGCTGACACTCTCCGAGTTGCGTACCGCGGAAAGGGATGCGGCGTTGCGAGGGCAACCCAGAACGGAGCGCATGTATGCACGAGCGTTCCACTTCCGCTTTGCTCTCGCTTCGGCAGCGCTGGCGCTGACGGGCTTTTTGCTCGTGGCACCCGTCGACCGTCGTCTCTTCCGCGGGCTGCTCGCGTTCGGCGCCTGTCTCGTCTATTGGGCGCTGATATTTACTGGAGAGTTCGCGACACGCCGCTACTCGCTGACGCCGTTTCTGGGCGCCTGGCTACCGAACATCGCGTTCGCCACAATCGCGGTGATCCTCACCTCATCGCGCTCGCCGCGTCTTCGTGTTTTGTGACTGCCGACTGACTGCCGACTACTGACTGCCGACTGCCGACTTCAATCGTCAAACCGCCGTACCGAGACTGAATACTCCTCGTCGTTTTCAATTTCGACGAGCACCTCCATGGGCTGGCAGCACACAGCGCAGTCTTCGACGTACTTCTGTGTAGAGCCGCCGCTCGGATCGACGTAGAGCTCGAGTGGTTCGCCGCAGTAGGGACAGTCAACGGAAATTTCCATCTCGTATGATCCGATCATGTCGCGCGGTGCGACAAGCTGCTACAAAAGCGTACAGGAATCTTCTGCCGCGCTGAAGTAAACTCGATAGGATCGTGACAATCCACAATTCGCGCCTGTATGTTTGTCTCGCGATTCTCGTGACCGCCGCCCTCATGGTCGCCGATGGCGGGGTCAAAGCTCAGCTTGGCCGCGGCGCCGAGCATGAAGCGATTGCCTACTCTAAGGGCATCCCCACGGACGCGATTGCGCGCCTCCAACAGCGCATCGACAGCGGTGCCCTGACGCTGCAGTTCGACCGCACGTTCGGGTATTTGCGCGCCGTCCTCGAGGCGCTTGAGATTCCGGTGTCCTCCCAGGGTCTCGTGTTCTCTAAAACCAGCCTGCAGGTCGATCGGATCGGGCCTTGGGCCCCGCGCGCCCTGTATTTCAACGACGAGGTCTACTTGGGATGGGTGCAGGGCGGGCCGATCATGGAAGTGGCTTCGATCGACCCTAAGCTGGGCACCGTCTTCTATAGCCTGCCCCAAGATCCTGAGGCACCACCGAAATTCGTCCGCGAGGGAAGCACGTGTCTCATGTGCCACGACTCAGCGTCGGTCACGGGCGGAGTGCCCGGCCTCATCGTGCGATCGGTCGTTCCTGACCGCCACGGCTACCCGCTGGCCAGCCTGCACGACGGGTCGTCCACGGATGGGACGCCGATCAACGCGCGGTGGGGAGGCTGGTACGCCACCGGATCGGCCGCCGCCGAGCACATGGGGAATGTAATGGCACCCGCGCTAAGCCACGAAGTCGGCAATGTGCGGCAATACGTGGCCAAGACGCCATTGAACCCGGTGGGCACCGTCGCAGCGCTCGACGATCGCTTCGACACGAGTGCGTATTTGAGCGGCCACAGCGACATGGTGGCGCTGCTCATCCTCACACACCAGGCTCGCGTGCACAATCTCATTACGATCGCCGGGTACGAGGCGAGGGTGGCCCTCTTCGAGGAGAACGCGAAGGCGGGTTCACGCGGGCGGTCAGCTTCCCGCGACGCAACGGTGCGTCGCGTCAAGGCTTCAGCCGAGCCGCTCGTGCGCGCAATGCTGTTCGCCGACGAGGTGCCCCTGTCAGATTCCATCCGCGGCAGCTCGTCTTTTGCCCGCGATTTCGAAGCCCGCGGCCCACGCGATGGGCGCGGGCGGTCGTTGCGCGAGCTGGATCTCGAGCGACGGCTGTTCACGTATCCGCTCAGCTACCTGATTTATTCCGATTCGTTTGACGCGTTGCCCGAGATCGTGAAGGCATATGTGTATCACCGGTTCAGCGAGGTGCTGAGCGGCACCGATACCAGCATCGCGCATCTCTCAGCAGCGCAGCGGCAGGCGATCACGGAGATTCTTCAGGACACGAAGCCGGACTTCGGTGTCACAAGCTCCGATAGCGGCCCCTGAGCGTTCAACCACAGAGGTTGATCTCTGTGTGCCTCTTGTTCGTCTGAAGCGTGCCTCTATTACCTCTGTGGTAAGGCGGACGAGCCATGGTGCCTGGAGGTCCGGCTAAAGCCTAATGCCTTTCGGAAATTGGTGTGCACGGCGCTACACGAGTTGAAAGTGCAACGGTCCTTCGATCGAGGATGTCTGCCGCAGTCGTGGCCAGGCCTTCAAGGGCTGGCGCACGGCCCGGGGACAACTGCGCGCGCGTCGCGGCGGTGTCACATAGCGCCGCATGCGCGCGTAGCCACGCCGCATGATGCGCTGGATCTGCGCCTCGGTCAGCACGCCGTGCCCCAAGTCGAGATAGAGCCACATCGGCTTCACGCAGCGCTCCAGGAGCTTCGCGAAACTGATCCGCAACACCGGCAGGTGCCGTCCGGCCGCGCGCACCCGCTCGGCGGCGAGGAGCGCACTGCCCAGCACGAGCGTGGCGATCTCCTGCGCGCCGGTCACGACGGTGTGACTCTGGAGCACATCGGTCTTCCGCACTTGGCGTTTCAGTTCGCGAAAATACAGCTCGTGCTCCCACCGCTGCGCGTAGAGCTGCGCCAGCTCGATCGCGGGGGCCGTGCGCGGATCGAGCAGACTGGTCCACAAGCGCAACGCGTGCGGGCGACGCCCCGGCCGCCCGACACGGACGCGAATCTCGCGCACCTCGAGCCATTCGAGGATACGCGTCGGATTGTGCCGCGCGCGCAGGGCCATCGTGACGAGGCGCGTACCGTCGGGGAGGCGCTTGATCACGCGCGTGTGAGTCGATCGCCGGGCGCGCAGGACGAAGTGACTGCCGACATCCGTGCACGCCGCGCGCACGTGGATCAGAAAGGCGATCGGCCACCCCATACAACCGATCGCCGAGCAACAACGCTCGCTTCGGCAGCTGCGCCAGCAGCCGCTGGGCCAGCGCCCATTCCGATTCGCCCTGGCGACCAATCGCGGCGGCGAGCGGATTGTGCAGGCCCACTTCCAACAGGACCGCGGTGGTCAGCTTGGCAAACGCGGCACGTCCCCGGCGCGTCCGCGCTTTCTCGACCGTCGCCGTGATCTGCGGCGTGTTGGTGAGGCTGAACGTCGTCCCATCGAGGGCGACCAGGCGCCACCCGCGCCAGAACGCCTCGCGATGGCGCCGCGTCGCCTGGGGTCGCAAGACCCGCCGCATCAAGTCGGCAAAGAGGTCCCAGGGCAAGCGCGCCCGCCGATCGGCCCACGAACTGTCGGCCAGCGCGTCCGCGAACAGATCCGCCGAATGCTCGGCCAACGTGCCGGTCCCCTGCATCACGTGAAACGTCAGCGCGGGCAACAGATCGCGCCGCGGCACTCGCGGTTTGCGGCCGCGCCGCGGCGGAATCGCCGGGATCCCCCGTGCCCCGACGAGCTGCTCCCACGCCGTGAGAAAGCCGGGCCGCGCCGCAGAGTGAGATCGGGAATGTATCGCCATTCCCAGCGTAAGTACCGATTTCAGGAGAAATGTACAAGAGAAATCTCACGGCAACGAATTTCCGAAAGGCATTAGGCTTTAGCCGGACACTACGTACTTTGACGGCCGCGAAGAGACTCTGACTTGCGACGTGTGACTCGCCTTTCGCCTTGCGACTCGCCTTGCGACTACCGACTTTCGACCTGCGACTTCCGACTACGTAGTGACCTGTCTCCCGAAACTAATCCCTAGTCCCGAATCCCGAACGAGCGCTAGTGTCACGCGCATGACGGTTTAGGACAAGATTTGGCACGCTCGATTTTGGCCAGAATGGTATCCGCATCTTTCGTCCACCGAAATGGCCGCGGAGCTTGGTTGTAGTGGTCGAGGTACTCCGTAATCGCGGCGATGAGCGCGTCGACGCTGCCGAACGTGCCGCGCCGGATGCGCTGACGGGTGATCTCGGCGAACCAGCGTTCGACGAGATTCAACCAGGAACTGCTGGTCGGGGTGAAATGAAAGTGGCCCCGAGGATGGCGCTTCAGCCATCGCTGGACTTTGGCGCTCTTATGCGCACTCGCGTTATCCAAGATGACATGCAGATCGAGCGTGGGATCCGTCTCGGCCTCCAAGCGCGTGAGAAACCGCACGAACTCGATGGCGCGCTGACGAGCATAGCATTCACCCACGACGACGCCATCGAGCACGCGCATCGCGGCAAACAGGGTGGCCGTGCCGTGCCGACGGTAGTCATGTGTCTGCCGCTCAGGCAACCCGGGCTGCAACGGGAGCAGCGGCCGCGTGCGGTCCAGCGCCTGGATGTTGGGTTTCGCGTCGACGCAGAAGACCACCGCCTTATCGGGCGGATTGAGATACACCCCGACGATATCGCGCAGCTTTTCGACGAACCGCGGGTCTTTCGAGAACTTAAACCGCTCGACGCGATGCGGTTGGAGCCGATGTTGCCGCCAAATTTTGCGGATCATGGCATCGCTGACCCCTTGCACCCGCGCCAGCTGGCGGCTACTCCAATGCGTGCCGGCTGGCGGTGTGGTCGTCAGCGTCGCGTTCACAATGGCCGCAATTTTCTCTGGCGGCAGCGGTGCACGACCCGGTGGACGCGAGGCGTCAGTCACCAAGGCCGAGAGGCCACCGGCGAGATAGCGCTTCGTCCACAGATACACTTGGTTGCGGCTGACGCCCAAGGTCGACGCGATGTGACCGGGCCGTTGACGTTCAATCAAGCCCAACACGGCACGCACGCGGAGCGCTCGTTTCTGTGGGGTCCGCCATTCTTGGCGATCGCCGCCAGTTGCGCGCGCACGGCGGGCGGGGCAATGAGACAGATCGTAGGAACGTGCATGCCAGACCGTACCAAAACGGTCCGGCGAAGTACAGCACTTTCAGTACTAAACCGTCGTACTCAGCACACTAGGTCGTGACCGGTTCGCGCTCGTCGAGATGTTCGGCAAGCCAGCGGGCCGTGGCATCGACGGTCTGGGCTTTCCGTGACGCGTAGTCCTGGAGCTGATCGCGGCCAATCCGGCCCAGCATGAAATAGCGCGCCTGCGGGTGGCTGAGATAGATGCCGCTGACGCTCGCGGCTGGCATCATCGCGCAGCTTTCGGTCAGCTTGAGGCCGACGCGTTCTGCCGCAAGCAAGTCGAAGAGCTTGATCTTCTCCGTGTGATCCGGACAGGCAGGGTAGCCGAAGGCCGGACGGATGCCCCGGTATTTTTCAGCGATCAGATCGTCGTGCGTCAGCACTTCGGTCGCGCCATATCCCCATTCACGGCGAACCCGCGCGTGCAGATATTCCGCGAAAGCCTCGGCGAGACGATCGGCGAGCGCCTTGACCATGATGGCGCGGTAATCGTCGTGCTGCTTTTCGTAGCGTTTCACCAGCTCGTCTGCGCCCAGACCCGCCGTTACCGCAAACGCGCCCAAGTAGTCGGCCACGCCCGACGACCGCGGTGCGACGAAATCGGCAAGCGACCGGTTGGGCTGGCCGCTCGGCAGCGCTTCCTGTTGTCGCAGCATGTTGAACCGCAGCAGATCGTTGGTCCGGGTGTCGTCTGCATAAAGAATGACGTCGTCGCCGTCGCTGTTGGCCGGCCAGAATCCGTACGAGCCGCGGGCCTTGAGCAGCCGGCTTTCGATGATTCGCCCGAGAAGGTCCCGGCCGTGCTGATAGAGCTCGGTTGCCGCCGAACCGTACTTCGGATGCTCGAGGATCGCGGGAAACGATCCCTTCAGCTCCCAGGTGGAGAAGAAGAGCGTCCAGTCGATGTACCTGGCGATTTCCGCCAGCGGCTCGTCATCAAGGAATTTCCGTCCGGTGAATGACGGTGCGGCGACATCGGTCCATTCCAGTTTTGGTGCGTTCGCGCGCGCATCGCCGTATGAGAGCAGAGGTCGCCTGGCGCGTCCCGCGTACTGCTCCCGGATCTCTGCCTGCTTTTTCCTGTTCTCCTGGTCGAAGCCGCCGATCTTATCGGGATTGAGCAGCGTCGACACGACGTCGACGGCGCGCGAAGCGTCGAGCACGTGCACGGTCGGCTTTTCGTACGCCGGAGCAATCTTGACCGCCGTGTGCTGCTTACTCGTCGTCGCGCCGCCGATGAGGAGCGGCAGCGTGAACCCGCGGCGCTCCATCTCACTGGCCACGAACACCATTTCGTCGAGCGACGGGGTGATGAGCCCGCTGAGGCCAACCATGTCGACGTGTTCGTCAATCGCGGTCTGCAGAATCTTTTCCGTTGGCACCATCACGCCGAGGTCGATCACCTCGTAGTTGTTGCAGCCGAGCACGACGCCGACGATGTTCTTGCCGATGTCGTGCACATCGCCCTTGACGGTGGCCATCAGCACCTTGCCCTGAGGACGCGTCACCGTGCCCGCTTTCATCGCCCGGGCTTTTTCTTCTTCCATGTACGGCATCAGGAACGCGACCGCCTTCTTCATGGCGCGCGCGCTCTTGACGACCTGCGGCAGAAACATCTTGCCCGCACCGAAGAGGTCGCCGACGACCTTCATGCCGTCCATCAGCGGGCCCTCGATGATCTCGAGCGGCCGCGCGTACTTCTGGCGTGCCTCTTCGAGATCGGGCTCGAGAAAATCGAGCACACCATGCACGAGGGCGTGCGACAGGCGTGCTTCGACCGTGGCGTCGCGCCATTTCAAATCGATCTCACGCTTCGTGCCGGAGCCCTTCACCGACTCGGCCAACTGCACCATCCGCTCGGTCGCATCGGGCCGCCTGTTGAAAATGATGTCTTCGACGTGTTCGAGCAGATCCTTCGGGATGTCCTCGTACACGACCAGCTGGCCGGCATTGACGATGCCCATGTTGAGGCCGGCTTTGATGGCATGGAACAGGAACGCCGAGTGGATCGCCTCGCGCACGACGTCGTTTCCGCGAAACGAGAACGAGAGGTTGCTGATGCCACCGCTGAAGTTCACCCCGGGACAGGCCGCTTTGATCTGGCGGCAGGCCTCGATAAAGTTGATCGCGTACTCGTTGTGTTCCTCGAGTCCCGTTGCAATCGCCAGGATGTTCGGGTCGAAAATGATGTCGGTCGGGTCGAAGTCGAGCTTCTCGGTCAGCAGCGCATAGGCCCGCTTGCAGATGTCGACCTTGCGCGCGATGGTGTCGGCCTGCCCGGTCTCGTCGAACGCCATGACGACGACGCCCGCTCCGAACTGCTGAATTCGCCGGGCCTTTTTCAGGAAGTCTGCTTCGCCTTCCTTCAGGCTGATCGAGTTGACGACTGGCTTCCCCTGCACGCACTTCAATCCGGCCTCGAGCACCGACCACTTCGAGCTGTCAATCATGATCGGCAGCCGCGAAATCTCCGGCTCGGTCGCGATCAGATTCAGAAAGTGGGTCATCGCCTGTTCTGAATCGAGCAAGCCCTCGTCCATGTTGACGTCGATGAGGTTGGCGCCGCCGCGCACCTGTTCGAGCGCGACGTCCACTGCCTCGCCGAACTTGCCGTCTTTAATCAACCGCTGAAATTTCTTCGAGCCGGTCACGTTCGTGCGCTCGCCGATCATCTGGAAGTTGCTCTCGGGCCGGATCGGGAGCACTTCGAGGCCCGAAAACTGCGTGTGCGGCGAGTTGAACGACGGACGTCCGTCGGCCGTCGGGATCTTGCGCGTGGGCACGCCCGCGACCTGCTCGGCGATGGCGCGAATGTGATCGGGCGTCGTGCCGCAGCAGCCACCGACGATGTTCACAAATCCGCTGACGGCGAAGTCCTTGACGAGCTCGCCGGTCTCGGGCGCATGCTGATCGTATTGGCCGAAGGCATTCGGCAGGCCGGCATTCGGATAGCTGCTGACAAACGTGGTCGCCACGCGAGACAGCTCTGCCAGATACGGCCTCATCTCGCGGGCGCCGAGCGCGCAGTTGATGCCGACCGCGAGCGGCTTCGCGTGCATCACCGACACCCAGAAGGCATCGATGGTTTGTCCCGAGAGCGTCCGGCCGCTGCGATCGGTGATCGTCGCCGACAGAATGATCGGGACCTTGCCGTCCGGGTCGATTTCTGCGGCGGCGAGCAGCGCCGCCTTGGCGCTGAGTGTGTCGATGATGGTTTCAATCAGCAGTACGTCCACACCGCCGTCGATGAGCGCGCGCGTCTGTTCGGCAAACGCGTCTTTCATCTGATCGAACGTCACGGCGCGGAACGCCGGGTCATTGACGTCGGGCGAAATCGACAGCGTTTTGTTGGTCGGTCCGATCGCGCCTGCCACAAAGCGGGGCTTGTCGGGCGTCGACCATTTGTCGGTCGCCTGTCGCGCCAGCCTCGCCGCCTCGAAATTCAGCTCGTATACGAGCGGCTCGAGCTGGTAATCGGCCTGCGCGATCGTGGTGCCGCTGAACGAGTTCGTCTCGAGGATGTCGGCGCCCGCTTCGAGGTACTGCTCGTGGATCTCCTGGATGATGTCGGGGCGTGTCAGCACCAGCATGTCGTTGTTGCCGCGCAGGTCCCTGGCGTGCGATTTGAAACGCTCACCCCGGAAATCGGCTTCCGTCAGCGTGTGGCGCTGAATCATCGTGCCCATCGCGCCGTCGAGGACGAGAATGCGCTGGGCCAGCAGGTGCTCGAGCCGTGTGCGGATGTTTAACATATCAGTACAGTCGTGTCCCACTTTAGTAGTCAGTACAGTCGTGTCCGGCTTTAGCCGGACCTTGAGTCAGTACGTCGTGCCCGGCTTTAGCCGGACCGTTCGTCAGGCGGTCGTGTCCCGCTTCGGCCCGAACCGTTGACTCCGCGGCTGACCGTTTGACGCCGGATGCGATGAGCACCGTGAACGGATCTCCCGGAAGCCGCGATCCGACGCGGACGTTCACGTCGCTCAGGCCAGCGCCGCTGAGAAACTGCTCGAGATCGGCGTCCTTGAAGCCGAGCCACCGATCGCCGACGCGATCGCGAACCCAATCCTGGTCGTGCTCGCGCAGGTCGAGCACGAGCACGCGGCCGCCCGGCCGGAGAACCCGCGCCGCTTCCGCCATAGTCCGCGCAGGATCTGCGGCATGGTGGAGCGCCTGCGACAACAGCGCCACGTCAACGGATGCGTCCTCCAGCGGCAGCTTTTCCATGTCGCCGCGCTTCCAGATGATGTTCTTCACGCCTCGCCGTTCGGCGAGCGCCTTTGCGCGCTTCAGCACGTCGGTCGACCGATCGATGCCGACCACCCGCTTCGCCCACTGGGCCGATTCAACAGACAAGTATCCTTCGCCGCACGCAATATCGGCGACATCTACCGGCGGCAGCAGCAATCCGAGCGCGCGCGACCAGGCGGCCCAACTGCGCCCCGGCACGAACTGTGCCCGGTCGGTCCCATGGACTTCAAAGTTTTCCTTCCGAAGCCGGATAACCTCTTGAAGCCGTGCGTCGTCGCCCCGAATCGCGGCCGTGTGCGCCGCATCGGCAAACTGCGCCTGGAGTGCCGCCCAGAGGCCGCCGAACCCGCCATCGAGCAGGGCTGGGGCGAGGCGATAGAACGAAAAGCCGCCCCCGCGCTCTTCGACGACCAGGCCGGCTTCCTTCAACAGACGCAAATGCCGCGAGACGCCCGACTGCGCGATGCCGAGCACCGACGTCATTTCGGTGACGTTCAACCGTCCGTGCTTGCCCGCCAGAACGCGCAGCAGTCTCAGGCGCACTTCATCGCCAAGAAGACGGTAGAGCTCGCCTGCCTCTTTCACATACATGAATATACATGTGTGTATGTCTTATGGCAAGTGGTTGGTGGTTGGTGGTTCATGGTTGGGCGTTGCCGAATCCGCGCACTTGCCAAGCTCTTCACGTTGCCCTTTTTGCGGATCATCTCGACATCGCGCTGGGGTTTCAGGGCGAAGTCGAAGACGCATCGGACGACTAAGCTAACCGCCAACCAACAACCAACAACCAACAACCAACCACCAACCACGAACCACCAACCACCAACCAGCTATAATCCCCCCCGTGCTCACTGGCTCGATGCTCGCTCTCGGTTTCCTCCACGGTCTTGGTGCCGATCATCTGATGGCCATCGCGGCGTTGTCGCTGGCCACGCCGCTGGGACCCGCGCGCTACGCGCGCGCGTTCGGTCTCGCACTGAAATTTGCGGTCGGTCACGCGGTGCTCCTCGCCTTGGGCGCCGGCATGGCGCTGTTCTTCGGCTGGCAAATCCCGGTGCGGTTCGAACAGAGCGGCGAGTTCATCGGCGGATGCCTGCTGATTGTGCTCGGCCTCGCCGTCGGGTGGCTGACCGTGTCGGGCCGTCTGTATGTCCACTCACACGTGCACGAAAACGGCCACGAGGGCGCGCACAGCCACTGGCATCTGCATGTCGGCCGGCAGCATTCGCACCGGCCGGCGATTCATACCGCGTTGCCGGGCCTGCTCGGCGCCGTCTTTGCGATCAGCGGCCTTCGCGCGCTGGTGTTAGCGCTGCCCCTCTGGAACACAGCCGGGGGCGCAGGACATTTCTGGTCGCTGCTGTTTCTCGTCACCATCTTTGCGCTGGGAATCGTGATATCGATGTCGCTCTTCGGCATCGTGCTGGCGCACACGCTCGCCGCGAGGCGCATGGACGGCCACGTGGCAAGATTCTCGGCTGCCGCGACCGCGATCGGCTCGCTCGCGCTCGGGGTTTTCTGGATTTGGCCGGCTTAGACAGTGAAAAACACTCGAGGGTTCCGGTTCCAGTTCCGCGTTCGCGGTGGGCGGTGGATTCAGTACGCCATCTTTTATCAGGTCGTGACGCGCCTCACGATCGCGGCGCCACCGCGAACGTGGAAACTGGAACAGGAACCTGAAACCGGAACCAGCAGACCTGACTCTAGAGACCTCTAATTTCCTGAGTCTTCAGAAGGAAGAACAGACTGGCGGCAATCAACGCGATGCCGTTGATCGCCATCACCGTCGGTGCCGAGGTGATGCTGGCGACGTAACCGCTCACCAGGCTGCCAAGCGGCATCCCGCCGCGAAACGCCACCAGATAGATACTCATCACACGGCCACGCATTTCGTTGGGGGCGATCAGCTGCACGAGGGACATCAGGCACGAAATGACGATCATCCAGGAAAGGCCGCAGACGAAGAGCAGCGCATAACTGAGGTACAGCGTCCGGCTGAACGCGAGCAGAATGATGGCGGCGCCCAGACCCGCCTGCACGAGCAGCGTCGTCATTCCCATGTGGCGGAAACGGCCGAGCCAGGCGACCACGGTCGCGCCCACCACCGCGCCGGCTCCGGAAAACGAGAGCAGCGCGCTGTAGCCTTCGACGCCTGCACCGAACACGTTCCGGGCAAAGACCGGCAGGAGCGTGAGCATCGGAATGCCGAAGAACGCCGTCGCGGCACCCAGCACCATCATCGCCATGATGCTGCGCTCCTTCTGCACGTAGGCGATCCCGTGTTTCAGCTCCGCAAACATGTTGTGCATCCGCGCGGCCGCGATGTGCTTGATGTGCAGCGACATCAACGAGAGGATCACCGCCAGAAACGACAGGGCGTTGAGGCCGAAGCAAACGGCGAGTGCGGTCATGTCAGGGACGCCCCAGCGCTTCAGCGCGGCCAACGTGGCACCCGCGAGCACTGGTCCAAGCATGCGCGCGACGTTGAACTGGATCGAGTTCAGCGCGATCGCGTTGGTCAGATCGTTTTTTCCCACGAGCGACGGAATCAGCGATTGATACGCAGGCCCGCCGAATGCCTGCGCCGTGCCCGTGATGAACGAGAGCACCAGAATGTGCCAGACCTTGACGCTGCCGAAAAACACCAGCGCCGCCAGCGTGGCGGCCGTCGACAATTGCACCCACTGCGAGGCCAACAACGTCCGCCGTCTGTCGTGGCGGTCGGCCACCACACCGCCGATGAGCGTGAAGAGCATGATCGGCAGTTGCTGCAGGAACGCATCGAGGCCGAGGTAGAACGCTGAGACCGTCAGCGAGAGCACCAGCCAATTTTCGGCCAGGCTCTGCATCCAGGTGCCGATGCTCGAGAAGCAGGCGCCGAACCAGAGGACGCGGAAATCGCGATGGCGCAAGGCCGCGAAGACGCGTTTGAGGCCCTTATGTGGAACTGGGGCTTCGACTTCGATGGGTGTACTGGGCTGGACCTGAGCCAACGTTGTTCCGGAGGTCGTATCGTACCTGAATTCCCGCGATCTTCCCAGACTTGAACAGGAGATTAGAAGACTAGAGCATGACCCGAATGATGTCGGATCTCGTGATGATGAACGTCTTCTCAGTCTTGAAGTCGCGCACGAGCACCGCGGGGTTCTCCGGCGTAATCATCGTCGACAGCAGTACCAACCGGCGTCGAGACGTCGACGAACGGGAACGCTGGCTGCATGATCTCCTCGACCGCCTTGTGCTTCAGGTGTGGGTCGCGGACGAATTCCTTGTAGAGGTGCGCTTCGTTCAGCGACCCGACGACGCGCCCGTCCCTGGTGACGGAGACCTGCGAGAAGTCGTGCTCGCTCATCACCTTCACGGCCTCTTCGACCGGATGCGAGGCCTCAACGGCGTAGAGCTCGCCCGACACACGGAGCGCGACGAGGTCGCGCGCGGTCATGCCCGTCACCTCGAGGAAGCCCTTCTCGCGCATCCACTCGTCGTTGTACATCTTGGCGAGGTAGCGCGAGCCGTGGTCGTGGAAGACCACGACGATCATGTCGTCGCGTGTGAAGCGGTCGGCCAGCTGCAGCAGCCCGGCCATCGCCGCGCCGGCCGAGTTCCCTGCGAAGATCCCCTCCTCGCGAGCCAGGCGGCGCGTCATGATCGCGGCGTCCTTGTCGGTGACCTTCTCGAAGTGATCGATGACGCTGAAGTCGACGTTTTTGGGCAGGAAGTCTTCGCCGATCCCTTCGGTGATGTAGGGGTAGATCTCGTTCTTGTCGAAGATGCCGGTCTCCTTGTACTTCTTGAAGACGGACCCGTAGGTGTCGATCCCCCACACGCGAATCGCCGGGTTGCGCTCTTTGAGGTAGCGTCCGACGCCGCTGGCAGTACCGCCGGTCCCCACGCCCACCACGAGTTGCGTCACGCGGCCGTCGGTCTGATCCCAGATCTCGGGCGCGGTCCACTCGTAGTGCGCCGCGGTATTCGACAGGTTGTCGTACTGGTTCGCCTTCCAGGCGTTGGGGATCTCATGCTCGAGCCGTGACGAGACGGAGTAGTACGACCGCGGGTCCTCGGGATCCACGTCGGTCGGGCAGACGATCACCTCGGCGCCAAACGCCTTGAGCGCGTCGGCTTTCTCCTTCGACTGCTTGTCGGTCGTCGTGAAGATGCACTTGTAGCCCTTCACGACCGCCGCGATCGCCAGGCCCATCCCCGTGTTGCCCGACGTGCCTTCGATGATGGTGCCGCCAGGCTGAAGCTGGCCGCTGCGCTCGGCATCTTCGATCATCCGCACGGCCATCCGGTCCTTGATCGAGTTGCCGGGATTGAAGGTCTCGATCTTGGCGAGGACGGTCGCGTCTGTCACCCCACTGGTGATGCGGTTGATGCGCACCAGGGGCGTATTGCCGATGGTGTCGAGGATGGTGTTGCTGATCTTCGTGCCAGGATGATTCGCCATTTGGGGGTCAGACCCTCTTTTTACGTTTTTCGTAAACGCGTCGCCGGCGCGCTCACCCGAGCGCGTCGCTTAATTCGGCGATGAGGTCGTCCACAGTTTCCACGCCCACCGAAAGCCGAACGAGACTGTCGCTGATGCCCAGCTCCGCGCGCATCGCAGCGGGCAGCGATGCGTGCGTCATGATGCCGGGATGCTCGATGAGACTCTCCACACCGCCGAGACTCTCCGCGAGCGCGAACAGATGACAACGCTCCAGGAAGCGGCGAGCGTCTTCGAGCCCGCCGCGGAGCTCGGCGCTGATGATGCCGCCGAAGCCGCCGTGCATCTGGCGCTTCGCCAGTTCGTGATGCGGATGGTCCGGCAGACCCGGATAGATCACGCGCTCGACCTTCGGATGCTTCTCCAGAAACTGCGCGATGGCGAGCGCGTTGGCGCAGTGTCGCTCCATGCGCAAAGCCAGCGTCTTGATGCCACGCAGCGTCAGGAAGGAATCGAAAGGCCCGGGCACTCCGCCCACGGCGTTCTGCAGATAGGCGAGCTTGTCGCTCAGATCATTCGCGCCATGCCGGACCACCGCTGCGCCACCGATCGCATCGGAATGACCGTTCAGGTACTTGGTCGTCGAGTGCATGACGAGATCGAACCCGTGTTGCAGCGGGTTCTGCAGGTACGGCGTCGCGAACGTGTTGTCGCAGACAGTCATGATGCCGCGGCTTTGCGCCACGGCTGCGACGGCGCTGAGGTCGACGATCTCCAGCAGTGGATTGGTCGGCGTCTCCACCCAGATCATCCGCGTGTTCGGCCGTAGCGCGGCCTCGAGTGCGCCCATGTCCGTGAGGTCGACGAACGACACCTGAAGCCCCGCCGAGCGCTTGCGCACGTTCTCGAACAGGCGGTAGCTACCGCCGTAGAGATCGTTCATGGCGACGATGTGCGAGCCGCTGTCGAGCAGATCCAGGATCGTGGCGGTGGCGGCGAGCCCCGAGGCAAACGCGAAGCCGGCTGCGCCGCCTTCGAGATCCGCGAGGCTGTTCTGGAGTGCGTCACGGGTGGGATTCGCGGTGCGCGAATATTCGTACCCCTTGTGTACTCCTGGGCTCGATTGCACGTACGTGGACGTCGCGTAGATCGGCGTGCTCACCGCGCCGGTCAGCGGATCTGGTCTCTGCCCTCCATGGATCACTCGTGTGCCGAAGCGGTGTGTCTTCTTCACAATCATTAGTCTCTCGTTCGCGCCATCGCTTGCCAATTGCTGATGACGTTCAGCGTGGGTTCAGCATCGCTCGTTGAGCGACAAGACGTCTGGAGGAAGCGGCCCCTATTATGCCCGGGCCGCCTGCCCATGCTCTACGGCAAAGCTCCGGGATAAACGACGTGTCCCGGCCCGTGAGCCGGTTTCGGCGCAGACAACGCATTCTTCGGGAGAGACGGCCGTGAGCTCTGGAGACTCAGGCGGCCCTGGAGGATGCCCATGCAGAAGCGGAATCTTCGTTCGTTGAGTATCACGTGCATTACATGCGTCCTGATGAGCGTCGCCGCGTCGGCACGGGCCGAAGTCTGTATTGCGATCGATACCGTCCACGATACGCTCTCGGCGACCGAACAGGCGGCCGCCCGGCTCCTGGTGGAACGGCAGTTCCAGCAGGCAGGCGAGCGCATCATGCCTGCGGGTTGCGGGACGCAGTACTTGCTGACCCACGCGCAGCTCGGGAACACGATCGTGGTGTCCCTCGATGGTCCGGCGGGCCGGCGTGAAGGGATCGCGCTAGGCATGGACGATCTGCCGGCGCTCTACAGTCAGATGGTGCTGTCGATCGTGACGGGACGTCCGATGACAGGTTTCAACGTGATCGATCGCACGAATGTGACGGAGTCGCAAGCCACCGCACGGCGCGTGCACACCGACTCGCTGTGGTATGCCCGGTTGGGCTACGGCAGTCTGCTCGGCAACGATTCCTACGGCATGCCCGCGGTGGGGTTCGGCTACCGCGCAGAGCTGGATGCGTTCGGCATCGACGTGTCGTTCCTCAACTTTCAGTTCAGCAACGGCAGCTTCTCGTCGCGCGGAGCGATGGCGCACACGCTGCTGAAGCTGTCGGGGCTGTACTTTCTGAGCCCCAGAGCCAATCGCTCCACTTACTTCGGCGGTGGGCTGAGCTTCGGGAGCCAGAGTTTCGGTGGTTTCTCCAGCGCTCAGTCTGGCTCCTACACGTCCGCGTGGGACGGCCATGGCCTGCAGGGAGAGCTGACCGCGGGGTACGAGTTCGCGCGCGCAACGACGTTCAGAATGTTCGTGCAGGCGGACGCGGTGCTGCCGTTCTACGAAGCAACCTCCGAGACCTATTCAATCCCGTCGAGGATAGGCGCCGCGCCGCCGCCGGTACCGACAACCAGCCGCCGCTATGCGCCTTCGCTCATCGTATCGATCGGCGTCGGGAGATAGTCTCTGGGTGTGGTGAACTCTGGCCGAGGCGCCGATCGCGCTTGTGCCCGCAGACTTCGGGCGAACCTCTGTATGCGGGTCTGCTCGAAGCTGTCGCAGGCTGAGAGTAACCCGCGTCAGTGCAAAGTCGGGGTCGGTCTTTCTATATGGTCTAGCCTTT
Source organism: Vicinamibacterales bacterium (assembly GCA_963761975.1). Lineage (GTDB taxonomy): Bacteria > Acidobacteriota > Vicinamibacteria > Vicinamibacterales > JAMQPK01 > JAMQPK01. The sequence continues at coordinate 365,567 of CAVXIR010000004.1, read as the reverse complement.
CCGGGGCGTCGCGAGGGCATGCACATCCCATCGCCCCGTTGCCACGGGCTCATCGCTCTCCAGCGCGCGCAACGAATAGTCCAGTGACTCCATCAGCACGGCATACTCGCGGTTCTTGCCGTGCATTTCGCACAACACGGCCGGCCGGTGCTCACGCAGCGTCGCGCGCATGCCTTCGATCACCTCGAGCTCGGCGCCCTCGACGTCAATCTTGATGAGCGCCGGCGGCTTAATCGTGCCGGCTGCGACCAGCGCGTCAATCGCGACCATCGGCACGTCAATGGTCGGACTAGTGCCGCTGCCGTCGTCGAGCTTCGCCCACGTGGACTCTTCCTGGATAGCCAGCTTCACGGTGCCGCTCGCGCGTCCCACGGCTGCTGCGGTCACGATGACGTGCTCGAACTGGTTGAGCGCGGCGTTGCGGCGCGCGGCGTCCGCGGTGACCGGCATCGGCTCGAAGGCGAAGACCGCGCCGGTCGGGCCGGTGAGCTTTGCCATCAGCACGGTGAAGAATCCTACGTTCGCACCGATGTCGTAGATCACCATGCCGGGCTTGATCAGTTTCGCCAGCGCATCCTGGGTCAGCGGCTCCGTGGTCCCAAGCGCGTAGCCGGGGTTCGCGCCTGATGCGTTGAAGCGCAGTCCGGTCGCGACGCCGTGCGAGATGGTCACGTCCTCGGTGCGTAGCCACGCCGACCCCGACACGACCAGCTTCCTGGCCAGCGGGCCCGTCCACTGCGACGCACCCACGCGGCGCAGCCACGAGGCTGGCATCCGCGCCGCGATCGCCAACAGAATCCGCTTCACGAGCACCTCATCGCCATGCGCATGCGTTCAGCATAGTGCGATCGCGCGACCGGAACGATGACGCATACTCTGCCCTCGTCGCTCGTTCCGGCAGACCTCAACCACCGCGTCCGTCGTCGGCGGTGTGCCCCAATCCCTAATCCCAATCCCTAAACAAGCCCAAGGGCTTGCATCCAGAACCCATTCGATCTAGGATGGCGAAAATAAAGCGAAAGTCTGGAGCACACCGACCATGCCTGTCCCTGCCCGCGACCATCTCGAAACACTCCTTCGTCACCGCAAGCTCGACCACACCCTCACCCCCGCAAGCGGCTCCGAGTCCTGCCAGGAACGGTGGGCGGCACCGACAGGCATCGCCGCCCTCGACGCACGGCTCGAGGGCGGCCTTCCCCGCGGTCATTTATCAGAAGTCATCGGCCCGCGATCGTCGGGCCGTCTCGCCATCGTGCTGTCGGCGCTGGCCGGTGCCACGTTGCGTGGCGAAGCCGTGGCGCTCATCGACACGCTCGACATGTTCGATCCGGTCTCGGCCTCGGCCACCGGCATCGATTTTCAGCGCATGTTGTGGATCAGAGGCGAGTCGTCTGGTTCGGCGCGCGTCAGCCTGTCGTGCGAATACGGCACGCTGCAGAAGAGCGTCGACCGTGCGGTGAAGGCGCTCAATATCGTGTTGCAGGCGGGTGGCTTCGGGGTGGTCGTGCTCGATATGGGCGAAGTTGCCCCTCAGGCGATCAAGCGGTTGCCGTATACGACCTGGCTGCGACTCCAACGTGTCATCGAAGGCAGCGACACGGCGTGCGTGCTGATTGGAAGCGAGCCGATTGCGCGGAGCAGCGGGGGAGTGACGGTAGTTCTGACGTCAGGCTCCCGGCTCCCGGCTTCCGGCCTTGTCGGGCCTGAAGCCCGCAGCCCGCAGTCCGCAGCCCATTCAATCAGCGCGCGTATCGTTCGGGCGCGGAAAGCGGAGAGCGACCATTATGTTCGCGTGCCTCTATCTGCCGCCGCTTGCTAACGCATCGTCGATCGACGCATCGTTCATCGTCCATCGTCCATCGTCCATCGTCCGTGACGATCGACGATGGACGATCGACGATCGACGATGGACGATGCTCATCCAGCTCGCGCGAGATTTTTCGCCGAGGGTGGAAACACACGGCGACCGCGCGGTGACGCTCGACATCAGCGGGCTTGGCAGCCTCATCGGCGAGCCACGCGCCATTGGCGAAGAGCTGCGTCGCACCGCGGCAGATGCCGGCTTGCTGGTACACATTGCGGTCGCCGCCACGTCGACCGCCGCGCTCCTCATCGCTCAAGCGAGGGCGGGATTAACGGTGGTGGCGGCCGGCGAGGAGGCGAAAACACTCGCGCCGCTGGCCTTGAGGGCGCTCGCCGAAGTGATCGCCGGCTTCAGGCTCCAGGCTTCGGGCTCCAGGCCCGAAGTCCGGAGACCGACGCCTGAAGTCGATCAACTGGTTCAGGCTGCCGACTCCCGGTCTGGCCGGCAGCCTGAAGCCGGAAGCCTGAAGCCCGAAGTCGAGCAGCTCAACCGGTGGGGCCTCAAGACGCTCGGAGATCTGGCGTCGCTCCCTTCCAATGAGCTTGCCGCCCGTCTGGGTCAGGCCGGCCTTTACTGGCAGAAATGGGCGCGAGGCGAAGAAATGCGGCCGCTCGTGCCCACGGGTGTGTCGGAGCAGTTCGAGGCCTCGCTCGATCTCGAATGGCCCATCGAGGGTCTCGAGCCGTTGTCGTTTGTCCTGGCGCGTCTGCTCGATCCGTTATGCGATCGCCTCGAACGGCGCGATCGCGGCGCCGTCGTGCTGCGTGTCACGTTGAAGCTGGTCACCCGCGAGCTGCACGAGCGGGTCGTCGAGCTGCCGGCGCCGATGCGCGACGCGCGCGTGCTGCGCACGCTGGCGCTGCTCGATCTCGAATCGAACCCGCCGTCCGATGCGATCGATCGCGTCACCGTTGGCGTCGACGTCACCGAGGGGCGCATCCTGCAATTCGGGTTGTTTGCGCGCGCGCTGCCATCCGACAAGCTCGCGACGCTCATGGCGCGGCTGGGCGCGCTCATGGGTACCGATCGTGTCGGCGCGCCTGCGCTGGTCGACACCTTTCGCCCCGGCGCGTTCGCCATGGCGACGTTCGACCCACCGCGCACCTTTACTAATCACCAATCCCCAATCACTACTCATCCCAAATCCCTGATCACTAATCCCGGGCAACGCTCAGCGCCGCCAAGTGTCCTGCGGCGTTTCCGCTTATCCATTCCGGCGCGGGTGACCCTCGAAGCGGGGCGGCCGGTTCGTGTCACGACCGATCGCCGTGGCTTCGGCGGCGGCCGGGTCACGCATTGCGAAGGGCCCTGGCGTTCGTCCGGCGATTGGTGGCGTCCATCGTCCATCGTCGATCGTCCAGCGTCCATCGTCGATCGGCCATCGTCGAGCGGCCACGGTTCTCACGTGACCCAGCCGTGGAACTGCGATGAGTGGGACGTGTTGTTGCTTGACGGAACGTCGTATCGAATTTCACACGCGCACGATGAGGGTGTGTGGTTTTTAGACGGCATGCTGGACTAATGGACTGTCATGGCAGAGAGCAGATGGCAGAGGGCAGATGACGTCGTGTGCCATCCGCCATCATCCATCTGCCCTGACTGAGATCTCTTCATGTACCTCGAGCTCCACACTTCGTCCGCCTTCAGTTTTCTGGAAGCCGCATCCTTACCGGAAACACTTGTCGACCAGGCTGCGCGCTTCGGCTATCCGGCCATCGCCTTGCTCGATCGCGATGGCCTGTACGGCGCTCCGCGCTTTCACCGCGCCGCGGCGGCCGCCGGCATCAAAGCCCTCATCGGCGCCGAGCTCACGATCGCTCCGCACCCAACGCACCCGTCGCACCCAACGCACCTAACGCACCCAACGCACCCAACGCACCTGGTTCGTCTTCCGGTTCTCGTCGAATCACCAGAGGGGTACAGGAATTTGTGCCGGCTCGTCACGCGCATGAAAATGCGGGCGCCGAAAGGCGAGGGGGCGCTCGCGCTGGACGAGCTCGATGGGCAGACGCGCGGCCTCGTGGCGCTCGCGGGACGCGAGCTGCTGCGATTCGAGAGGTACGGCGTCGGCGGACTCATCGATCCGCTTGTGGGGTTGTTCGGGCGCGATCGTGTGTATGTCGAGTTGCAGCGGCACTTTTTGCGCGACGAAGATGCGGACAATCGCACGCTCGTCGATATCGCCACTGCGTTTCACGTGCCCGTTCTCGCGACCAACGGCGTGCGATTTGCCGATCCGCGCGAGCGTCCGTTGTTCGACGTGTTGACGTGCATCCATCACAAGACGACCCTCGCGCAGGCCGGTAGAACGTTGTCGCGCAATGCCGAACGCTACCTGAAGCCGCCCGACGAGATGGCGCGGCTGTTTCGCGACTGGCCCGCGGCGCTCACGTCCACCGAAGCGCTTGCAGAGCGGCTCGAGTACACGATGGCCGATCTCGGTTATCGCTTTCCCGACTATCCCGTGCCGCCCGGCGAGACGCACGTATCGTTTCTCCGCAAGCTGACCGACCTCGGCGCACGCGGGCGGTATCGTCCGTATCACGACCGGGCACGTGCCCAGATCGCGCGCGAGCTCGATCTCATCGAGCGGCTCGATCTCGCCGGCTACTTCCTCATCGTCTGGGACATCGTCAATTTCTGCCGCCACAACGACATCCTCGTGCAAGGACGAGGGTCGGCCGCCAACAGTGCAGTCTGCTACAGCCTGGGCATCACGGCCGTCGATCCGGTCGGGATGGATCTGCTCTTCGAGCGGTTCCTGTCGGAAGAGCGCGGCGAATGGCCGGACATCGATCTCGATCTGCCGAGCGGCGATCGCCGCGAGCGGGTGATTCAGCACGTGTACGAGAAATACGGACGGCTCGGCGCGGCGATGACGGCCAACGTGATTACGTATCGCGGCAAGAGCGCGGCTCGCGAAGTTGGGAAGACGCTCGGCATCGACGCCGTGCAGGTGGATCGGCTCGCGAAAGTGATGAATCAGTTCGAGTTCGTCGATCCCGCTGACACGCTGCGCAAGCGGATGGTCGAGGTCGGCTGCAATCTCGATCATCCGACGTTTCGTTGGTTTGCCGAGCTCTGGACGCGCATGCAGGATCTGCCGCGCCATCTCGGACAGCATTCCGGCGGCATGGTGATTTGCCAGGGTCAGCTCGACAGCGTCGTGCCGCTCGAAAACGCGAGCATGCCCGGCCGCGTCGTGCTGCAGTGGGACAAAGACGACTGTGCCGACATGGGCCTTGTGAAAGTTGATTTGCTGGGTTTGGGAATGATGGCGGTACTCCAGGATGCGATTACGTTAGTGAACCAACCTGGATTCAGCGGGCACGCGTCGCTGAACCAATCCCTAATCCCTGATCCCCAATCCCGACAGGTTGTGGATCTTGCCCATTTACCGCCGGACGACCCGGCCGTGTACAAGATGCTGCAGGAAGCCGACACCATCGGCGTCTTTCAGGTCGAGTCGCGCGCGCAGATGGCCACGCTGCCGCGCCTGCATCCCGAACGTTTCTACGATCTTGTCGTCGAGGTCGCGATTATCCGCCCGGGGCCGATCGTCGGCAACATGGTGCATCCCTATTTGAATCGGCGCGCGGGGCGCGAGGAAGTGAGGTACGCGCACCCGTCGCTCGAGCCGATTCTCAAACGCACGCTCGGCGTCCCGCTGTTTCAGGAGCAATTGCTGCGGATGGCGATGGTGACGGCGGGCTTCACCGGCGGGCAGGCCGAGGATTTGCGGCGGGCGCTCGGCTTCAAGCGATCGGAAAAGCGGATGAAGCAGGTCGAGATCAAACTGCGCGAGGGGATGGCGAAGAATGGCATCACCGGCGACACGGCCGAGCAGATCATTTCGTCGATCACCGCGTTTGCGCTGTACGGATTCCCCGAATCGCATGCGGCCAGCTTCGCGTTGCTGGCGTATGCAAGCGCGTATTTGAAAGTGCACTTCCCGGCCGCGTTCTACACGGCGCTCCTCAACAACCAGCCGATGGGGTTTTATCATCCGGCGACGCTCGTGAAAGATGCGCAGCGTCGCGGCGTGCGCTTTACCGGCGTCGACGTCCAGCACTCGGATTGGGACTGCCGTGTCGATGCTGATGGAAGCATCCGCCTGGGCCTTCGGTATGTATCCGGACTCCGCGAAGAAGTCGGCCGCGCGATTGAATCTGCAGGTCGTCAGCGTCGTGCCGCCAACGCAGCCGACGGAAAGATTTGCCCGAAATGCGGGTGCGACGACAAATCGATGCTCGAAACGGTGAAAGCCGGCTCGTATTTTTGCAACAACTGCGCCCACGACTGGACCGCGCCTTCGCGCGGGTCGCACATCGCTTCGGCGAGGCAGGCTCACGCACCGATGAACCAACTCAAGCTACCGGTGGAGGCGCCACTACGGTTCAAGTCGGTGGATGATCTCGTCAACTGTACCGGTACTCGCCGCGAAGAATTGCAGACGCTGGCCGAGATCGGAGCCTTTGCGTCATTCGGCTACGAGCGCCGCGAGGCCCTTTGGCAGGTGGAGAAGGCCATTCGGCCTGCTGGTGAATTGTTCCAGGACACTGAACCTGACGAGAAATCCAAATCGTTGGAAGAGCAGTGCCCGCTGCCGGCAATGACGACCGAAGAGCGATTAGCGGCCGACTATGCCGGGACGCATCTCACGATCGGTCCGCATCCCATGGCGGTACGCCGATCCGAATTGGCCATGCGCGGCGTACTGCGGGCCGTCGATCTGCCGCATGCGCGAAATGGGCGCCGCATTCGCGTGGCCGGCAGTGTCATCACGCGGCAACGGCCAGGCACCGCCAAGGGGTTTGTGTTCCTCACGCTCGAAGACGAGACCGGCATTGCGAACATCATCGTGCGACCCGATTTGTTCGACCGAGACCGCTTGACGATCCTCGAGCAACCGTTCCTGCTCGTCGATGGAATCCTGCAGAACCAGGACGGCGTTACGTCTGTGAAAGCCGAACGTTTACATGCGCTTGCCGGCCAGGCAATCGCGATCGACTCGCACGACTTCCACTAACGAGCCGTCACTGCTGTGGTAATCTAGCCGTTAATTTCACAGAATTTCCGGCTCTCTCTCTCATGGGCTTCTGGAGGGGTTTTTCCGATGAGGACTTCAGCGCTTCTGGCAATGGCCCTGTGGCTGGCTACTCTCGCATCGCCTGTACTTGCACAAACTCCAGCTGCCGATCGTCGCATCGACTTGACCGTGCTCGACGAGCAGGGATTGCCGCTCGTCGGCGCCCGTGTCTCCGCAACACTGCGCGCCAGCAATCTCAGCCGGACACCGGCCAGCTCGAACGAGCGATTCTCGATGACCGGACTGATGCCGGGAGTCTACACGTTGCGCGTCTCGGCCTCGGGGTTTGAAATTCAGACGATCGAGGTCGATGTGACGACCGAGCCGACCCAGACCGTTGAAGTGCGGCTCAGACCCGCTGGCTACACCGAGCAGCTCGTCGTCACGGCGACACGTTCGGAACAGCGCATCGCCGACGTGCCCGCCAGCGTCAACCTCGTGACGAACGAACAGATTCAGCAGTCGCCTGCAGTGGTTGCCGACGACGTGCTTCGACAGATACCGACTTTCAGCCTGTTCCGGCGCACCAGCAGCATCGCTGCGAATCCGACGGCACAGGGCGTGTCGCTGCGCGGTATCGGCCCGAGCGGCGTCAGCCGGACGCTCGTGATGCTCGACGACATCCCGTTCAACGATCCGTTCGGCGGCTGGGTCTACTGGACGCGTGTGCCGATGATGAATGCCGAGCGCATCGAAATTATCGATGGAGCCACATCGAGCCTCTATGGCAACTACGCGATGGGGGGCGTCATCAACATCGTGACCAACCGCCCGGCTCCGCAGACGGTCATTTTCAAGCCGCAGTACGGCAATCGTGCGACGCCCAAGATGGATCTGTTTGCCAGCCATGTCTGGGGCAAGCTCGGTGTCACGTTCGACGCCACCACGCTGAATACCGACGGCTACGTCATTGTTGCTGAACAAGAACGAGGCTCGATCGACAACGAAGCGAACGTCCAGTATTCGAACGTCGGCGGAAAATTCGATTACAACCCGACCGATCGCGTGAACATGTTCTTCCGGTTCGGCGTGTTCGACGAAGAGCGCAACAACGGAAAGATCGGCGAACTCAACGACACGAACTGGAAGTACGGCAGCGGCGGCATGCGGCTGAGATTTTCTGACGGCAGCAACGTCGAAGGTCGTGTGTTCTTCGACCACTCAGATTTCTTTCAGAACACGTACGCGGTGCCAGTAGCGACGCCGCCCCGAAGCCTGAGCAACCTGTCGCTCGAGAAGTCGGTGCCGACCAATGCCGTGGGATCGATGATTCAGTGGTCGCGTCCGTTCCAGCTGGCCAGCCGCGCGCACGTCGTGTCGGCCGGAACGGACTTCCGCTGGATCGACGGCGACAGCGACGAGCTGACCTATGTTGCGACCTCGACGAACCCTGTCATCCACCGCGTGGCTGGCGGCACGCAGCGGTTCTTCGGCGTGTTCGCGCAGGATCTCATCGAGGTGACGCCAAGGTGGCAGTTGACGTTGAGCGCGCGGGTCGACAACTGGCACAACTACGACGCCCATAATCTGGAAACGACCCTCTCGACCGGGTTGCCGACGGCCGCCCATCGCGACTCGCTGCCTGAAAAGTCAGACACGACGGTCAGCCCGCGGGTGGCCACCCTCTATCGAGCCACAGAGAGCGTGTCGATCTGGGGCAGCTTCAGCAGGGGCTTCCGCGCGCCCACGTTGAAAGAGCTCTACAGCCCGTTTCGAGTGGGGCAGGTCCTCACCCTCGCCAACGAAACGCTCGGTCCCGAGCGGCTGACGGGCGAGGAAGTCGGTGTCAACGTTGCGGCGACCGATCGAGTAACCGTACGCGGCACCTTTTTCAATAACCGCGTGACCAATCCGATCGCCAATGTCACGGTGGCCGTCAACAACATCCCTGCGACTCAGGGTTGCGCCGGGGTGCCTACGTGCCGGAAGCTCCAGAACCTGGGGAGCACCAACATCGCCGGGTTCCAGACCGATGTGGGGTACCGCGTGAACGGCCATCTGGGCGTGTCGGGCGGGTATGTCTTCGAGATTGCGAAGGTACACGAATCGACGGTCGACGCGGCGGGTAACAATCTGACCGGGAAGTACCTCGCGCAGGTGCCGAAGCACCGCGCCTCGTTTCAGGTGAACTACACAAACCCGCGCTTTGTCAACGTTGCGATCGAGAACCAGACCGTCGGCCACCAGTTCGACGACGATCTGAACACCGCGGTGATTCTGCCGGGAGTGCCAGACAAGACCGAAGTGGGGCTGCCGATTTTCAACGTGACCAACTTCACGGTGTCGCGCAACATCAACCGCAACCTCGACGTCTTTTTCGGCGTGCAGAATCTGTTTAACGTCACCTACTACGTGGGCACCAATCCGACGACGATCGGCACGCCTCGGTTGGTGAACGGCGGAATCAGGCTGAAGGTAGGACGGTAACAGTCGTAAGGCGCAAGTCTAAAGTCGTAAGGCGCAAGCCGAGTCTGAAGGCACAAGTCGAGTCTGAAGGCGCAAGTCCACTCGCAAGTCAAAGGGCCGGTCATCTTCGCAGATGCCGGCCCTTCGGTTACCTAGCCTTGTGACTTACGAGACTAGACTTGCGCCTTACGACTTCCGACTTGCGCCTACCGACTGAGAATCGCCTCGGGCTTTCCTTGCGCGACCGCATCCCGTATCGCCCTCACGCGATTGCCGATTCTGAACGATGCGTCGAACAGTCTTCCCACCTCTATTCCACCAGGCAGCTTGTGGCGGCCGACGGCGGCCAGTGCGGCCGAGGCGATGCAGCCGCAGTTAGTGCAGTCGGGGTTGCCGCCGAACTGACACGGCGTAATCGGCTTCTCGAAATTCGCCGACACGCACGCCGTGGTCTTGGCGAAGATGCAGTCGTCCGGCGAGTGTGGCGGCAGCACGAAGGACTCGAGCAACGCCTTCGGCGTGCGCAGCTTCGGGTACTTGGCGCGAATGGCGAGCAGATCGGTCACGACCTTTTCCCGGTCGGTCTTCGTCAGGCGCTCAGCCGAAATTTCGCCGACCTGCGGCGTGTAGAGACTGATCCAGATTTGGGACACGGCCTTGTTGGCCGACCAGAATTTCGCGAACTCCTCGAGGTATCCGTCGCGGCGCACCTGCTGTCGGGTTACCGTGCAGTGCACTCGGATGTTGTGTCCCTCGATGTGCTTGAGGATGCGCTCGTAGGTTGCGGGTTTGCGCCTCTCGTCGTGCTCAGGCTGCAGGCCGTCGATCGAGACGACGAGCTGAAGCCGGCGGAGGCCCGCCCATTCGATGGGAATCGGCCGCACGGCGCTGGTGACCACCTGTGTGTAGATGCCCATCTCGGCCATGCGCGGAAGAATCTCGTTGAGCTCGCGGAAGCGGACCAGCGGCTCGCCGCCGACGATCGAGACGTGAATCGGCTTGTGCTTGTCGATGAGCGCAAACATCGCGTCGATGAGCGACTGACCCTTGAAGTCCTGGAGCTCGCGAAGCTTGATCTCGCCGCCGAGATGGTCGCTGCCGTACGCGTAACAGCCGGGGCACGTCAGCGGACACTCCCGCGTAATCTCGATCGAGAGGTTAGGCTGATAGCCTGCCAGAATCTTGCCCCACCCGCTGATGATTCCTTTCATGCCGCTCCTTGCCACCCGGCGCCGATAGGCAGCGTCAACACTGTACCAGAACGAGCGAAGGTTGGCATAATGGCGATTTGCACAGGACCCCATGATCATACGCCGTCGTTCGAAGCTGCACGGTTGGGGAGTATTTGCCGCACAGACGATCCCGAAGAACAAGCGGATCATCGACTATGCGGGAGAAAAAATCTCGCATCAGGAAAGTCTGAAGCGGGAGAACCGCTACATGAAGAAGGGCGCCATCTGGTGCTTTCAGATCAACCGCCGCTGGGTCCGTGATGCCGCCGTGGGAGGAAATCTGGCACGGTTCATCAATCATTCGTGCCAGGGCAACTGTTACGTCCACATTGTCGGCGACATCATATGGATTCGCGCCGCGCGCACGATCCGAAAAGGGGAAGAGCTGACCTACGACTACATGACCGACGGCGAAGGTGAGATCCAATGCCGCTGCAGGCCGGGATGTCAGCGGCTGTTGTAGAGTGCCGAGCTCCGGAAGCCATGCACGTCTTCTACCTCCACGGCTTCGCGTCTTCCCCCGGTTCGTCAAAAGCCACCTTTTTTGCCGAGCGTCTCGCGGCGCGAGGCGTGCGGATGGTGTGCCTCGATCTGAACGTTCCGGACTTCTCGACGTTGACGGTGTCGCGGATGCTGCAACAGCTCGAGGATCGCATTGCTGCGCTCCCGGCGGGTGATGTCGTGCTGATCGGGTCGAGCCTCGGGGGATTTGTGGCCGTCGAAGCCGCCGCGCGTCAGGCTGACGAGGCGCGGCATCCCATCAGCCGGCTCGTTCTTCTCGCGCCCGCGGTCGAGCTTGAATGGGAAAAATGGAGCGAGCTGGGCTCTGCCGGCGTCGAGGGATGGCGGAAAGCGGGCAAGATCGATGTGTTTCACTATTCGTTCGACGAGCACCGTGAACTGGGGTTTGAGTTCTACGAAGACGCGAATCGCTACCACGTATCGGCCCGCCGACTTTCGCAGCCTGTCCTGATCTTTCAGGGACGGCACGACGAGTCCGTCAGCCCGGCGGTGGTCGAGCGGTTCGCGGCCGCGCAGCCGCACGCCACTCTGCACATGCTCGACGATGGCCACCAGCTGAAGAACAGCCTGCCGTTCATCTGGGAAAAGACGGCTGCCGCCTTGGGCCTATAATCAAGCCATGGTGCGTCGTGAGGATGTGGGCGCGCGAGCGCGCATATCGCGTCGTTCTTCTCCAGCGGGTGGAAGTCCCGTCTCGGTAAGCACCGGAGCGCCGAGTAGCAGACCCCGGGCACGCGACGAGAGTCGCGCGGCCCCAGCGGGGTGTCAAGAGCCTCCACGGAGGGCGCCAGTCCGCGGGCCGCAACAGCACGTGACGCCTGCAGCCTCATCAGATTTACAAGCCGAGCGTCGAGCCGATCATGTCGCGGCGAAGACGATGTCCGCTGCGCTCCAGTCCGGAGACGTATGCGCAGGGGAGCTCGGTGGGGTAAGGGGCGCAGCACGCGGACACGGAGCGGAACGGAACACGAGCGGCCGGTCTGTGCAGCCCGGGTCAGGGCAGCGTGGCTCGCATAAGCCGACGGCGAAAGCGAGCGCGGTGCAGCGGGAATCCGAGGGGACCGTAGTAGTGGAGAGCCGCGCGACGAAGAACGCGCGGGGAGCGAAGGGTCCCTGCGGGGGCAATGTCGGCAGAGCAAGCACGCGCGAGGGCATGACCGGCACGCCCGGTTCCAATCACCCCGAGGGACGCGAGTCCGTCGACAAAGTGCGCCAATTGCAACGCCGACTCTGGAGTGCGGCCAAGCGGCAACCGGGCCGACGCTTTCATGCACTGCTCGACCGCATCTACAGGCGTGACGTCCTGTGGGAAGCATGGAGGCGCGTCAAGAAGAACCGCGGCGCGGCGGGCGTCGATGCGATGACGCTGGCCGAGGTCGAGCACGCGGGTGTCGAGGTCTTTCTCGACGACCTCGGCGCCCGCTTGCGAGCGGGCACGTATCGACCCTGCGCGGTCAGGCGTTGCTACATTCCGAAGGCAGATGGACGACCGCGGCCGTTGGGGATTCCGACGGTCCGAGACCGAGTAGCCCAGATGGCGGCGACGCGGGTGCTCGAGCCGATTTTCGAGGCGGACTTTCATCCGTGCTCGTACGGCTTTCGGCCCAAGCGGAGTGCCACGCAGGCGCTAGAAACATTGCGCACGTGCGGCGCGCGAGGCGGCAACCACGTCCTCGACGCCGATATCCGCGACTACTTCGGCAGCATCGACCACGGCAAGCTCATCACGCTCGTCGAGCGACGCGTCTCGGACCGGCGGGTGCTCAAATGGATACGGCACTGGCTCCAGGCAGGTGTGATGGAAGATGGCCGCGTCGCCACGACCGTTGCGGGCACCCCGCAAGGCGGCGTGATTTCGCCGCTGCTGTCCAACATCTACCTGCACGTGCTCGACCCCGTGTGGACGCGCCGATACACCCATCTGGGTGTGCTGGTCCGCTACGCGGACGACTTTGTGGTCATGTGTGACCATAAAGCGGCGTGCGAGCAGGCTGAGCAGCGCGTGCGAGCGGTCTTCGCCCGCCTCGGCTTGGAGCTACACCCGGACAAAACGAGACAGGTCGACCTCTCGCGCGGATACGAGGGGTTCGACTTTCGCGGCTGTCACCTACGCAAGCGTATGAGCGGGCCCATCTGGGAGAAGCGGCACCAGCGGGTGTACTTCCTCCAGCGCTGGCCCTCCCATCGCGCGATGCAACGGATTCGGCAGCGCGTGAAGAGGCTCACCCCCCGGGCGGTGTGTCATCGGGACCGGCGCGACACCATCGCGCAGCTGAATTCGGTGCTGCGTGGATGGGGCGCGTACTTCCGGACGGGTAATGCCGCCATCAAGTTTGGGCAGGTGGATGCCTATGTGCACGAGCGACTCACGCGCTTGCTTGTGCAGCGTCACGGTCGGCATCTTCGCGCAGGCCAAGCCGCCCAATGGACTGGCGACTTCTTTCTCGCCCTCGGTCTCCACCGCCTGCGCGGGACGATTCGCTATCCGGAGGCTGCGTAATGCTGTACTCCCAATGCCCCCTGGTAAGCCGTGTGCGGGAAATCCGCACGCACGGTTTGAACGGGGGTCGTACTCACACCATCGCGCTCGCGCGGTGTGACAAGTAGGATCTACCAATGTAACTTCGGGCTGGAGATGCTCGTATTAACAAATGAGAGTGCGGCTCGAGGAGTGACTCATGCTGGTCAAGAAGCCCTCTGACATTCGGTCGTCGGAAATCACGGATAAGAAGCTGTATCTGGCTCGACGCGAGTTCATCAGGGCGGCGGCCCTGACGACCGCGGGGGCCGCGGCTGGCGTGTTCGGTGCCCCCGAGGCCAACGCGCAGTCGGGGCCGCGCGTGAAAATCCCGGGTCCGCGCAAGGATTCGGGCTTTGGCAAAGGCGAGAAGCTGAACGCCTACGAAGACATCACGACTTACAACAACTATTACGAGTTCGGCACCGAGAAGGACGATCCCGCTCGAACCGCTCATTCGCTCAAAACGACCCCCTGGACCATCAAGATCGACGGTCTGGTGAACAAGCCGGCCGATTATCACCTGGAAGATGTCCTGAAGCCGGAAACGCTCGAAGACCGCATCTATCGGCTGCGGTGCGTCGAGCGCTGGTCGATGGTCATTCCGTGGGTCGGCTTTCCGCTGGCGAATCTGCTCAAGCGCATCGAGCCCAAGTCGAACGCCAAATTCGTCGAGTTCACCACGCTCCTGAATCAGCAGCAGATGCCCGGGACTCGTCGCGAGGTACTCGCCTGGCCGTATACCGAGGGGCTCCGCCTGGACGAAGCGATGCACCCGCTGACGATTCTCGTAGTCGGCCTGTACGGCGAATATCTGCCGAACCAGAACGGCGCGCCCATCCGCCTGATCGTGCCCTGGAAGTACGGCTTCAAGAGCATCAAATCCATCGTGCGGATCCGGTTGACCGACCGCGAGCCGATGAACAGCTGGCAGTTGAGCGCGCCCCATGAGTACGGGTTCTATTCCAACGTAAACCCGGAGCGCGATCATCCGCGATGGTCGCAGGCGCGCGAACGCCGCATCGGCGAGTTCTTCATGCGGCCGACCGTGATCTTCAACGGCTATGGCGATCAGGTCGCGTCGCTGTACGCCGGAATGGATCTGAAGAGATACTATTGAAGCCTTTTGTCTTTGCAGCCGCGCTCGTGCCCTTTGCGCATCTGGTGTGGCGCGGCTTCAACGGCGACCTCACCGCCGATCCTCTCGTTGAGATCACCAACGAGACAGGAATCTGGACGCTGCGTTTCATCGTCATCACGCTCGCCATCACGCCACTGCGCCGGCTCAGCGGATGGAATCCGGTCATTCGGTTCAGACGGATGTTCGGGCTCTTCGCGTTTTTCTACGCGATGTTGCATTTTCTGACCTATCTGGTCGGCGATCGCTTTGCCAGCCTCGACTTTCCCGATGGGTTCGTGGCGTGGAGCACTGTCGTGAATCTCCTCGCATCGATCTGGCAAGATGTCGCCAAGCGGCCGTACATCACAGTGGGTTTCATCGCGTTCGTCTCGATGATTCCGCTGGCGGTGACCTCGACGGCCGGCTGGATTCGCCGGCTCGGCGGGCGCAACTGGCAGCGTCTTCACCGGCTCGTCTATCTCACCGGTATCGCCGGCGCCACGCACTATTGGTGGAAGGTGAAAGCGGATACACTGCATCCCGCCATTTATGCGGCCATCATCGCTGTGTTGCTCGGGTACCGGCTGGCGCTCTCGATCAAGCGATCGCGATGGCAGCGTCAGCCAGTGCAGGCACGCGCGTAACCACGAAGGCCACGAAGACTAAAACCACGAGACACGAAGACCGCGAAGACGCGACGGTACGATTGACGGCAATAACCATGGCCACCGACTTCAGCTGGAGCCTTCCTGAAAATCTTTCTACGCGCGTGCACGAGCGCATCGCGGCGTTTCGCCCGCAGGATGTCATCCGTCGCATCTGGGATCGCGACACTTCTGTGTGGTCTGGCGCCGATGAAGATCGGTGGCTTGGATGGCTGACGCTGCCATCCGAGAGAAGTGGCATCGAGCGCGCGGTTCAGTTTGCCCGTGAGATCAAGGCTGAAGGCACCACTGATGTGGTGCTCCTGGGAATGGGCGGTTCGAGCCTTGCGCCGGAGGTGATGAGCTCCATCATCGGCCGCGCGGAAGGGTATCCGAATCTGCATGTCCTCGATTCGACCGATCCGGGGCAGATTCAGTCGGTCGAGCGCGCGATCGATTTCGCCCGTACGCTGTTTCTTGTTGCGTCGAAGTCGGGGACAACGCTCGAGGTGAATATCCTCAAGCAGGTACTTTTTCCATCGCGCCGTGCAGCAGTTCGGCGAGCCGGAGGCGGGCCGTCACTTCGTGGTGACGACCGATCCGGGTTCGAAGATGGAGCAGATCGCGCAAGAGGAGCACTTTCGCGCCATTTTTCCAGGCGTTCCAAGTGTCGGCGGGCGGTACTCGGCGCTGTCGAACTTCGGCTTGCTTCCCGCAGCGCTCATTGGCATCGATCCTGGAATGCTGATCGATCGCGCGCGTGAGATGGCGCAACGGTGCGCGTCCGCCGGCCCCGACAATGCCGCATTCGAGCTTGGCGTGGTGCTTGGCGAGGCCGCGCTGACTGGTCGCGACAAGCCGACGCTGATTACGCCGCCAGGCCTCTCGAGCTTTGGCGTGTGGCTCGAACAGCTGGTCGCCGAGTCGCTGGGTAAGCAGGGGAAGGGCATCATCCCGATAGACGGCGAGGCTGCCGGCCGGCCCGACGTGTATGGTCACGATCGCGTCTTCGTACAGCTGCGGTCGACCTCGGCGCCCGATGCGGCGGCCGACGCGCTCGTCGATCAGCTCGAACGCGCGGGACATCCCATTGTGCGCATCGAGTGGCACGACCGTTACGCGCTGGGCGCGGAATTTTTCAGGTGGGAGTTTGCGACCGCTGTCGCGGGGGCGGTGATGCGCGTCAACCCGTTCGATCAGCCCGACGTCGAGGCGGCCAAGGTGGTGACGCGCCGCCTCGCCGGCGAGTATGAGCAATCGGGCCGGTTGCCAGACGGTGACGCCGGCGTGCAGGAAAAGCCGATCGCTGCCCTTCTCGATCGAGTGCGCGAGAGTGACTACTTCGCTATGCTGGCATTCATCGAGATGAATCAGGCGCACCGTAATGCGCTGGATGCCATACGCGGCCTCGTTCGCGATCGGTGGAAAGTCGCGACGAGCGTCGGTTTCGGGCCGAGATACCTTCATTCGACCGGACAGGCGCACAAGGGCGGGCCCAACTCAGGGGTCTTCCTCATGATTACCTGCGACGATCCGCAGGACCTGCCCGTCCCCGGCCAGCGCTACACCTTCGGCACCATCAAGCGGCTGCAGGCGGTTGGCGATTGCGAGGTGCTTGCCGCGCGCGGGCGGCGCGTGCTGCGCGTGCACCTGAAGGACGTGGAATCAGGCCTCCGCGATCTCCACGCGGCGGTTCAAAAACACGCGTGAGGTCACCCGACGTGGATTCTCGGTCTGCGCGCAGGATTGTCTTCGGTCTGCCGCAGCACCTCTCGCGTGACCGGCGCCGTATCTCCCTCGCCGAACACGAGGAACTTGAGCAGATACACAATCGGATTGCCTTCGGTCCAGCCGAAGTAGGCGTGGGGAATGATGCTGGTCGTGTCGCGCAGATAGATCAGGAGCGCCGCAATCGCATTCGGGATCGCCGGGCTCTGGCAGCGCAGCACCCGAAAACCTTCGACCTCCGCTCCTTCGACGCGAAGGACCTCGCTGAATTCCGATGCGTCCCCGGGTCTGACCTCGAGGAACAAGACCGGCTCGTCAGGCGCAAGATGATGTGAGTCGCGTGCCTCGCTCAGTTTGTGCTCGTATTCGGCCCGGTCGCCTTTGTCGGGACGGTTCGCGATGATTCTGATCACACCGAAACGTGCGGCGGCATCGATGAAGTGAGCCGCCGCAGCGTCCGGCTCGACGCCGCGCACGCGAAGCTCGGTCGATCGGGCCACACGCGAGATAAGCGACGTGAGAATGATGGTTGCGATGAAGAACGAGGCGATTTTCAGGCCCTCAGGTCGCTCGACCATGTTCAGAAAGGTCGTGTACAGAAAGATGGTGGCGATGGCACCGTAGCGCAGCACGTGGTGGCGCTGGTGCCATTTCATGATCGCCACGGCGACGGCGCCCGAAGAAATCAGCACCAGCACACCGGTGGCGTAGGCGCCGCCCTGCGCTTCGACGTCGGCGTTGAACGCGATCGTCACGACGAAGGTGATGAGTGTGAAGATGACGATGAGCGGCCGGTTCGCACGCGCCCACTCCGGGGCCATGCCGTAACGAGGAAGGTACCGCGGCACCAGGTTCAGGAGCCCGGCGAGGGCGGATGCGCCGGCAAACCACAGCATCGCGACCGTGGCGATGTCGTAGATCGTGCCGAAGAGCGTTCCCAGATGCTCGTGCGCGAGGTAGGCCAGGGCGCGTCCGGCCGCCTGGCCGCCAGGCAGCATCACGTGTGCGGGGATCAAAACGGTCGTCACGATGCTGCTGGCCATCAGCAGCACGCTCATGATGAGCGCCGCGACGAGCAGCAGTTTCTTCGTGTTTCGAATGCGGCCGATCGGCCGATCTTCCGTGTCGGTCGGATCGCCCTTGACGAGCGGCATTACCGCGACGCCGGTTTCGAACCCCGAGAGCCCCAGGGCGAGCTTCGGAAACACGATCATCGCGGCCGCGATCATCATCAGGGGGCTGCCGAACTCGGTGCCGAGCGCCGCACGCCATCCAGACAGCAGCTCGGGGTGAGCCGCAATGATCGTCAGACCCTTGGCAATCACGATGGCGTTCAGGGCCAGATATACGGCAACGATGATGACCGCGAGGCCGATCACTTCGCTGAATCCGCGCATGAACACGGCGCCAAGCACAAGGAGCAACACGATGGTGATCCCAACCGGGTGATGCAGCCAGTGGGGCACGAGCGGGTTTTCGACCAGATGCGCCGTGGCGTCGGCGGCCGAGAGCGTGATGGTGATGACGAAGCTCGTTGCCGCGAATCCGAGCAGAATGAGCACCACCGCCTTGCCCTTCCAGCGCGGGAAGAGGGCCTCGAGCATCAGGATGCTACCCTGGCCGTGCGGGCTGGCTTCGGCAACACGGTAGTACATCGGCAGCGCGCCCACGAGCGTCAGCACGACGAGCACGGAGGTGGCGAGCGGCGACAGCAGCCCCGCGGCGGCAAAGGCGATGCTCGGCTGATAGGCGAGAGTGGAGAAGTAATCAACGCCGGTGAGGCACATGACCCGCCACCACGTCGCCGTATGCACCGGCTTGGCGTGCGGGCCGACGGCTTCGGTGAGAGTGCCCTCGAAGAACCAGCGTTTGAACCGCTCTTTGAACGTCGAGGCCAACGGCGCAGTGTACAATGACTGTTATCCGCTCGTCATTTACCCAGCGACGGACGTTTCGAAAAGGAAGGTACTCATGAGCACATTCGCGAAGGCTCTCGTCGGGGTTCTCGTGCTCGGCATCGGAGCCGCCTCCGCCGGTCCGGCTCCGGCCGCGCAGGCTGCGGCGGCGCCCGCTCAGCAGGGACTGCGACAGCCAGATGTCATTTACGTCCCCACGCGTCAGACCGTCGTCGATGCGATGTTGAAGGTGGCCAGCGTGAAAGCGGGCGACCTCGTGTACGACCTGGGCTGCGGCGATGGCCGCATCCCGGTCACGGCGGCCAAGCTCGGTGCGAAGGCCGTGTGCATCGACATCGATCCCAAACGCATCGCCGAAGCAAACGAGAACGTGAAGAAGAGCGCCGTCGGCGATCGAGTGAGAGTGCTGAATCAGGATCTCTTTGCGACTGACATCAGCGAGGCATCGGTCGTGACGTTGTATCTGCTGCCGTCGCTGAACCTCAAGCTGCGGCCGACACTGTGGAAGACCCTCAAGCCCGGCACCCGCATCGTCTCGCACGATTTCGACATGGGCGACTGGAAGCCGGAGCAAACGCTGAACGTCGACGGCGCGACGATCTACTACTGGACGATTACGCCGGACCTCGCGAAGCGGGCATCCGAGCCTGCGAAATAATGACAGTACGCAGTGTCCGGCTTCAGCCGGACCTGTCGTACTCGGTAGCGCAGGGCAACAGCCCTGCCACTCAGGGCCTGCTGACGACCGCAGGCCCTCTTTCGCTGTCGTGCGGCTGGTCCTCATCAACATCACTAACCCGATCGCGGCCCAGAAGAGATTCCGCGCGGTTCTGACCGTGGCAATCGTAATCCCCGTCCCAGATCCAATACCGAGCACATCGGCGACGGAGCCCGACCCTACCTGATCGACTCCCAATCGCAACGGCACGAACTTGAAGGCAATCGTGATCAGCCGCTCGACTGTTCCAAGAATCAGCGCCATCAGCAGCGTGCGATCGTCGTGTCCCCTCAGAAGCCTCAGCAGGAAATAGATCTCCAGCACGGCCGCAACGTGAAAGGCAAACTCGAACAAGAGAATCTGGGCAATTTGTCCCGTGCGCGCCGACGCGAAGCGGAACACGCGATCTTCGGCATCGCGGACGGCGTCATGCTTGAGAAAGCGGCTCAGCAACCGGGGCTGACTTCGCAGAAGCCACCACACCGCAACCACTGAGACGATCGCCACCACGCCAAGCGCAATCGTAATGGTGAGCGCAGCGCTGGTCGGTCGATAGCCGAGGAGGAAGGCGAGCGTGCCGATCATCACGACGATAGCGACGCTGATGCTGTAGAAGATGTTTTCGAGGACGACCGACGAAAACGCGGCCGGCGTCGACATGTCGCGGCGGCCAAGCAGAGCCTTCGTACCTTCGCTTGCCAGCGGACCGAGCGGCATGACGTTGCCCACTGCGTCGCCGGTGACGAATGCCTTGAACGCGTGCGCGAAGCTGAAGCGATCGGTGACTTCCACACAGAGCGACCACGCTTTGGCGCGCACCACCATGCGAAACGCTGACAGCGCAAGGACAACGATGAAGCCGTAGCCGATCTGGCGGAGCTGCCCGAGGATCTCTCGCGGGCCTTCGGCCTGCAGGGTGTAGATGAACAGGAGCACGCCGGCGACGGTGCCGATGACGGCGAGCGGACGGATTCTGGGCCGTTCGGGGTCCGGCATGAATTGAGACTGAGTTTCGCCCGGCTTACTTGAGGGCGAAAACCCAGACAGTGCCGCCCTCAGGCACTTCAGGATACTCACCCGGATTCAAACGATTCAGACGCGCCTGCATCGCACGTGCGTCGATCCCGAAGCCCGACTGAACCGCAACGTATTGCCGGCCATCAATCGAAAACGAGATCGGCGCTCCGATGATGCCCGAGTTGGTGGGGTACTCCCATAGCACTTTGCCACTCTTCGCATCGAAGGCGCGGAACATGCGATCGTTAGTGCCACCGGAGAACACGAGCGCGCCGGCAGTCGTCAGGATCGGTCCCCAATTCGCCGATTTGGCGAACGTATGTGTCCACACACGCTTGCCTGTGTCCACATTCCACGCCTGCACTTCGCCGACGTGCTTCGAACCCGGGTATTGATACATCGTGACGGTGGTGCCCGTATAGCTGCGGCCTGGCACGTACTCGACCTCTCGGCCGATATAGGTGGCGCACAGGTTTTCATTGGCCGGGATATAGATCATTCGCGTCTGTGGATTGAAGGCGATTGGCGGCCAGTTTTTCCCGCCCCACAGTGATGGACAGAAATCGGCCAACTTGCCGGTACCAGGCTTCTTCTCTGGATCGACATCGGGGCGGCCCGTTTTGGGGTCGAGCGATCGGAACACGTTCTGCCGCACGAACGGACCCCCGTCCACGAAGTTGATCTTGCCCGCGGTACGCTCGAGAAAATACAAGTAGCCGTTGCGCGCCACGTTGATGAGACCCGTGATCGTGCGTCCGTTGCGCTGGAAGTCTACGAGGATTGGAGGTGAGACCTCATCCCAGTCCCATGATTCGTTAGGGCTGTATTGCATGTGGCCCTTGATTTGACCGGTCGCAACATCGATGGCGACGGTCGACGCGATATACAAGTTGTCGCCAGGACGCCGATCGCCCATCCACGGTCCGCCGTTGCCGGTGCCCCAGAACGACAGATTCGTCGCCTGATCGTAGTTGGCCGAGACCCAGACTGATGCACCGCCTCTCTTCCATTCGTCGCCCTTTGGCCAGGTTTCGCTGCCCGGTTCCCCAGGCGCGGGAACCATGAACGTCCTCCACCGCTCCTTGCCGGTCTCGGCGTCGAAGGCTGCCACGAAACCGCGGATGCCAAGGTCGCCGCCCGAGGTGCCGACGAGCACCTTGCCGTCTGCCACGAGTGGCGCAAGCGACATGTAGTACCCGCTCGCGTTGTCGGCCACGCGAGTGGTCCAGGCCTCTTGGCCCGTCTTCGCATCGAGGGCCACGAGCACGGCCTCACCTGCGGCGAAGTACACCTTGTCGTTGTAGATCGCCACCCCGCGGCTGGTTGGATGATTCAAGACGACCGGATTTGGAAGCGGGCGCCGATAGCGCCAGAGCAGCGTTCCCGTGCGAGCATCGATGGCGAGCACCTGGTTGCCCGGGGTTGACACGAACATCACTCCGTTCACCACGAGCGGAGCACTTTCATGCCCGTTGGTGACGCCGGTGGAAAAGCTCCATGCCGGCTGCAGCCGCGCAACATTGCCGTTGTCGATCTGGCTCAGCGGGCTGTATCCCCAGCCGTTATACGTGCGGCGAATCATCGGCCACTCGCCGTCGACCGGATTCTTGAGGCGATCTGCAGAGACCGGCTGATACCGCTTCAGTATCTCGGGCATAGGCAGCGGTGGCTCGACGCCCTGGGCGCTAGCAGGTGTTGGCGGCGCGGGCTGCCGAGCGGAGGGCGCCGCAGGCTGCTGCGCATGTAGCCAGATCGTGGTGGTCAATGCGAGAGCGGCAGCCACCGCGAATCCGCACAGGGAAACCTGCTTGATCATGTCGACCTCCTGGTGGATCCGATCGAGTTGAAATGCGGGGCGATTTTACTCCAGATTGTTACGGGTTCTGGCTCCGAGTACGCTTGTGGGGTCGCGCCACGATGTCTGCATTCCTAGGCCGGGCGGCGTGAGATTGGAGAAGGTGTCACGATGGCGTCTATTCGAAAAGAGATCTCAACGAGCGCGAGCCCTGCCGATGCCTGGGCGGCCGTTCGTGACATTGGCGCGTTGCACACGCGGCTCGTCCCCGGGTTCGTCGTGGATACGCGCCTCGAACCCGGTGAGCGCATCGTGACGTTTGCCAACGGTATGATCGTTCGCGAGCCCATCATCGACATCGACGACGGTGCCCGGCGGCTTGCGTGGTCGGCGATCGGAGGCCCGCTCACTCATTACAATGCATCGGCGCAGGTCTTCGAGAACGCCGACGGTTCGACCACGGTTGTCTGGATTGCCGATCTGCTTCCCAATGACGCGGCGCCGGCGATCGCGCAGATGATGGAGCAGGGCGCAGCGGCGATGAAGAAGGCGCTCGATCGTCTCGGAACGAAGTAAGCCCATGCCTATCTTGCAAGTCGAGATCGCTCACAACATGCCGTGATCCAGGAGGTGTGCGTATTCGCCGGCCACGGGAAACGTCGCGAAAACGCGCGCCTGCGAGCCGGCGTTCACCTTACTCTGCGGTGGCCTGGGTCTTGCGAAGCACGGGCGGACTCGTTCGATCACTTCAAAGGAGCGCAGTGTGGCTCTCACGTTCAAAGAAGTTCGCCGCCTGTTCCAGGTTCCCGCTCGAGGCCGAGTACGGTTACGCGACTACAAGCCGGACTGGGCCGCGCGCAAGGAGTTCAAAGAACTCACGAAGGACGAGCTCAAAGCACGTGCAGCGGAGTTCCTTCAGCGGAACGTCGCCGACCTGGCGGATGCGCAGGAGCGCCTTTATGCATCCGACACACATTCGGTCCTCATCGTATTGCAGGCCTCGGACGCCGCCGGGAAAGACGGCACCATCAAGCACGTCATGTCGGGCGTGAACCCTCAAGGCTGCCAGATCTTCGCGTTCAAGAAGCCATCGAGCGAGGACCGCGACCACAACTTTCTCTAGCGGTACATGAAAGCGTTGCCAGAACGAGGACGCATCGGGATCTTCAATCGTTCCTACTACGAAGACGTGCTCGTCGTCCGCGTCCACCCGGAGCTTCTGAGTCAATTGCCAGGCACTGATCGGGGCCGGGACTTCTGGCAGGATCGCTACGACGACATCAACGAGTTCGAGCGACACCTCTCGCGCAACGGCACGCTGATTCTGAAGTTCTTCCTCAACGTGTCGAAAAAGGAGCAGCGCAAGCGATTCCTCGAGCGGTTGGAGCGCCCGGAGAAAAATTGGAAGTTCTCGTTCGGCGACCTCGAGGAGCGCAAGCACTGGTCGGAGTACCAGGACGCGTTCGAGCAGATGCTGCAGCACACGAGTACGAAGTGGGCGCCGTGGTGGGTCATCCCCGCAGACCACAAGTGGGTGACGCGAGCGCTCGTGTGCACCATCATCACGCGGGCGATCGATGGCCTCGGCGTGAACTTCCCGGAGGTGTCCGACGAACAGCGGCGGCGTCTCGCCGCTGTCAGGATCGAGCTGTCGGAACAGAAATAACGACGTTTCGCTAGGCCGCAGCCGACGGAGCGGCCTGGGATGTCAGCGTCTGGTAGTAGCGGCCCACGCGCCACGCCAGGATCAGCGCGACGACGGCGAGCAACGCGTTCGCCCCGGCGAACCCTCGCGACGGCAGGGCGAGAGCCGACCCTGCGAAGACGAGCACCGCCGAAAGCACGTCTCCCATCCGGACGAAGAACGAGTCGATCGCCTGCTTGGCGGCAAATTTCTCCTCATAGGTACACGGCAGGAACAACATGTTTCGCACCGTGTTGTTGAGGGAGTAGTCGGTCGAGTTCTCGGCGACCTTGGCGGCCAGCGCCGCATTGAGCAAGGGCACGAAGATGAGGACGTTGTAGGCGATAAACGATAGGGCTGGAAGAATCATCAGAGCCACCGACACTCCTCGGTGCTTGATGATGCGTGAGACGACAAACAGCTGAAGGAGGAGGCCGGTGGCGTTCGCCAGCGAGAAATACTTGGCGTAGAAGTCTCCGATGATCTGTCCTTCGCTCAATCCACCGGCTGTTCCCGCGGCGATCATCGCCATGGCGTTTTCCTTGACGATGCTGCCGAGGATGTACTCCCCGGTTGCGTTGATCCAGTTGATGATGAGGATCATCATCGCCATGAGCAGTAGGTATGGCGTCTTGAACACCATCGCGAAGGCGTTCTGTGACGGAGCCGCGGCGGCCTTCTTGACGCGTACGACCGGCGGCCGGCGGCCACGTTCGCTGCGATCAATGTAGTTGGTCAGCAGCAACTGGAGGCCGAGCACGACCGCGCCGAGCAGCATCAGCTGGAGCACACCGAACGGTTCAATCAGACGATCGGCCACGCGGGCGCCGGCGACAGCCCCGAGCGAGGCGCCGAGGCCGACGATGACGAGCAGGCGCTCGCCCTCCTCCTTGGAGTACACGTCGTTGGCGAACGACCAGAACTGCGCGACGATCATCAGGCTGAAGATGCCGATCCAGACGAAATAGATCATCGCGAGCGGCACACCGAGCTGTGCCAGCAGATAGAAGACCGGTGGGCACATGACGAAGAACACCGTGACGATGTTGATCAATTTCATGCGCGGAAATCTGGCGACGAGTCGTCCGTAGAGGGGAACCACGAATGCCAGAACGGCCACCTGACCAGCAGACAGGTAGCTCTTGAGCTCGGCGGTGCCTTCGCCGAGAATGAGCGCCTCGCGCACGGTCTTCAGGATGTAGTACGCCATCAGGATCAGAAAGATGTTCAGCGCGAGGAGCAGCGCCGTCTTCGCCTCGCCAGCGCGCACGACCGTGAACAGGTTGAGGAAGCGCTCGAATCGGGATGCGGCGGCTGGTTCGGTCATGATGTCACTCCACCCAATGCAAAACGTTGCGGACGATTGACCAGCGCGGCTGCCGGGGCGCGGCGGCCTGGCCGAGAATCCAGTATTTGAACGCCGCGTCGAGCGTGCCGTCCTTGCGCTTCAATGCGATCCAGGTATTGACGAAGCTGGCAAACCGCTCGTCTCGCTGGCCGATCGGATACGCGAGCGGCACTCGGATCGGATCGGGGCCCGGCACAACGACGGATACTCCGGGTACATGAGAGTCCACGCAGACCCGCGTTCGGCTGGCAGCAAAAGCGCATCGACGTTGGCGTCGGCGAACGGCAGCAGCGAGCCTTCCTCGGATCCCACCTTGAGGACGGCGTGGGGCAGCAGCTCCCGCAGCTTGCGTACGTCAGTACGGTACGTCGGGAACGGCGATCGTGATGGCACCGAGATCGCGAATCTCGTTCCAGGTGGCGAACTGCTCGCGGCGATGGTCGCGCACCACCAGCGCGAGGGTTTCGTCCAGATAGGAGTCGGAAAACAACATCGTGCGAGCCCGGTTCGTCGTGACCACCACGCCCGACATCGCGAGATCGCAGTACCCTTCCATCAGCGACTCGGCCATCCTCGTTCGATCGGTGGGTACGAACGCCAGGCCGACACCCATCTCGCGCGCCAGGCGGTGCGCGAGCTCGACATCGAAACCCACCAGATCGCCCTTCTTGTTGAAGAACGCGAAGGGCAGCGCCGCGGGCAGGTAGCAGACGCGCAGGACTTGGCGCGCTTCGATGCCTTCGAGCGGAGACTGCTCGCTCGAGGATTCGAGCGGCGGTGACGACGTGCGCGACACCGTCGCCTCGACCGGCTCCTGGAGCAGATGCATCGACGCCAGCACTTGATCTTTCGAATACTCCTGTGAGACGGCACCCGCGAACAGCACGCGTGTGCCGCCGATGACGATGACGACCAGCATGGCGGTGACACCTGCGTACGACAGGAGCGGGACGCGACGCCAGTGAAGATGACCGGTCACTGCGCAAGAGACGAGGAGCGCCACGACGAGTGTGTGGACAGCCGCGACGAGCGAACCCACGCGCGAGTTGATGACGCCCGTCGCGAGAAACAGCTGAAACGTATCGGCTGGAATGCGGAACTGATCGAGGAGAAACGGCACGGGCCGCGTTGAGGCTGCCGAAGAAGGTCACAAGCCCCGCCAGCGCAAGCTGGGGGTAATCCGTCAACGGCACCAGCGCGTCAGCGAACCATCCCGCGAACAGCACGAAGCTCAGGGAGAGAAGCTTCCCCGTGTGGGGGAAATTGAACGAGACCGGCACGATGACTTCCGTGATCCGGTCCGGCTCTTCGTTGTCGGGACTGAGCCGGCTGAGAATGGTGCGGCAGGCCTCCATGAGGCCCGGCAGCACGATGAACAGGTCGCCTGCGATGAACGCGGTGATGAGCGAGTCGCGCGATTCGCCAAGCACATCTCTGAATCGAATCGGGGTGAGCGCGGCGACCAGTCCTGGGAGCACCCAGAGGCTGACCATCAGGGCGACGGCGACGTACGCCACGAGGTAGATCTGCAAGCGGCTCACTTGCTCCAGACCCAGTGTCCCCGCCGCGGTGGCCGCAATCGCAAACAGTCCGTAGGGAGTCAGGCGAGTCACGTAACGAGTGGCCGCCGAGATCGCGTTTCTGGCGACCTGAAGCACGTCGAGCAACCGTTCCCGGCCTTCGACACCCACCACGGCGATGCCCAGAATGAGCGAGAAAAGCACGACCGCCGGCACGACGTTGTTCGCCAGGGAATTGAACGGGTTTGCGGGAATGTACAGGTCGATGAAGTTGAAGGCGGGTCGCCGTTCCACGAGGCTCGAGCTGAAAAACGATGCGTTTTGAACCGAGGGAAACGTCAGCGGGATCAGAAACGCGAACGCGAGCGCCAGCACCCACAGACCGCCAATGACGGCGGCGGCTCGCAGTCCCAACGTTCGGAACTCGGACGGCCGAAGGGACCCGAGACTCGCGATGATCGAGACGGTGATGTAAGGCAACACCATCATCTGGAGCAGCTTGACGAAGCCGTCCGCCGCCCACTTGAGCACAGCCGCCCGCTCGCCGAAGAACAACCCGGTGAAGATGCCGAGAGCGAGCCCGGCGAGGATCTGGCGAGAGAACGTCATGAGCCGGCAGCCAGGACCAGCAAAAAGGTGACCGCCATGGCACGATGACGGCGGAGAAAAAACCTTCCTCAATCACCGCGATTCGCAGGGGCACTCACGACATACCGTCATCATCACAATCGGTTGACGTGGAGTGTGGGATTCAGGGCGGCAGAACCGCGCCAACCACGCAGGCTAGTGGCGGCACCGAAGTTGCGGTAGCGTGGGTGGATGACTCGCCAAACCGGGTGTGCGCGATCGATCGGGGTGGAGTTCAACGTGGCGCGGATGGGGGTTCGCCTGCTGGTGCTCGCATCAATCGTCTCCGTGATGCCAGCATTGGCTGTCGCGCAGGAAACGCGTGCCGGGTCGATCGGTGCCGAACAAGCCGACAAGGCCACCCATCTCGCTCCCTACGTGCCGCATTGGTCCGAGAACCTGCTGTTGAGCGTGCGCAAGATGCTTATCGAACAGCCCGACGGCTTTTATCCGTACTTCGGCAGCGTCTACAGCGGCGGAGGCTTCACGCTCGGCGGCGGGTACCGTCACTTCACCGGCGATCGCACGAACTTGCACACGGCGGGCTTGTACTCGGCGAAGGGCTACAAACTGGTTCAGGCGGGCGCAACGTCGCCAGGCCACCTGTCGGGCCGCCTCGATCTCAGGGACCGTGTTATGGCGGGACGCGACGCAGGTGCCATACCACGGTCTTGGGATAGATAGCCCCGCCGATGTCGCCACCGCCTTTCGCATGCAGCAGGCGACCGCCGGCGGGGACGTGACTGTGCGACCACACCGGTGGCTGGTCTTCACCGGGGCTGCGTCATACGAAGACTACACGCTGAAGAATCCGACTGGGACCTTGACGGCAGTGGAGGACGCGTTCACCCCCGTGACAGCACCCGGAGTTGGCGTCCCACCTATTTGCACACCACGGCCTTGGCGGCGTTCGACTCGCGACCGGCCATGGACTATGCGCGACGCGGTGGGTTGTACCAGATTGCCCGCCACGATTACGACGACCGGGACGGCATCTACAGCTTCAGCCGGCTCGATGCCGAAGTTATCGCGCCCGTTTCTGCTGTCTGTGTTCTTCTACGGATCGCTTATCACCGCTGCGACGCTCGGTGCATTCCTGCTGTATGCCGAGGGTGAGGTGCGGCGGGCGCAGACGATCGCGTTCATGACGCTGGCACTCGCCCAGCTGTTTCATCTTGGAAACGCCAGGGGCGATGCCCCTGTGCTCGATGCGACGCGCGCGCTGTCGAACCCGTACGCGCTCGGCGCGCTGGTATTCTCCATCGTGCTGCAACTGGCAACGGTGTATGTGACTCCGCTCGCTCACATCCTCGGTCTGGTACCGCTGGCATCGCGCGACTGGTTGATCATCATCGCGTTCGCGCTCGGACCGGCCGTCGTGGGGCAGGCAATCAAGCTGGCGCGGCGGCGCCGCTAGGTAGCGCTAATCGTCGATTTCCTCGAGGGACTCGAACACCCTCAGTCGATCGTTCCGAATCAGATAACGCCCGTTGAAGGTCAGTGGTAGTGGATCGCCGATAAACACGTCCCATATTTGTCCCGGACGCTGCGCGTGAACGTGGAGGTGCGGCTCGTCGGTGTTGCCGGAGTTGCCGACCTCGCCAAGTTTTGTATCCGTGGTCACGTAGTCGCCAGGATGCACCTTCACGCTGCCGCTTCGCATGTGGCCGAGGAGCACGTGAAACTCGCCGGTATCGCCGCATTCGAGCATGACGAAATTGCCGGCCATGTGGGTACGGTCGTCGTCGGCCGGCGCCAAATCCGGCAGCCAGTCTTCGACGCGGACGGCGACCCCCTCGCACGGCGCATAGATGGCGTCACCGAAAATCGCGTACTGCGCGGGATCGCTGGGCGCGAATCCGGTGGCACGGTTCCCCAGTACATCGAGCGCGACAATGTCAACGCCGTAGGCGGCTCCGCGAAACGGGCGGAAACGCTCGCCGGTCAACAACTTCAGATGCGCGTTTACCAGCTCTGTGCTGCCGCCATTGGCGATGTAGTAGTGCCCGGATCTCAGAGGGAAGGTGAGATCGACCGGCGTTCCGATCGGTACGGTCCGCCCCTGCGTGGCCACCCAGAGTGTGCCGACGCCTATCACTGTCGCACCGGCCCGAGTCGCCAAGGCAAGCCACCGCCGACGATTCTCAGGCTGATGCCACAGTCTGAACGCGCCGGGCAGCGTGCGCGCGGCGAGCGAGACGCTGAGCATCATCAATACGTGCGGCGCATACCACGGGACGAGCAGCCATAGTCCGGCGATGCTCGTCGCGTAGATGTAGGTCCATGCGGCGACGTGTTTGAGCCCCCACGCGACGAGATTCGTGTCGCGGCCGGCTGCCTGCCATCCTAACAACGCGAATGGCACAGCGATCTGCAGCACAACCGGGATGGCGAGGCTGGAAGACATCGGCCTATCCAGCCGCGGCGTGCGGCGGTTCGGATTTGACGTTCTGATCGACGCGCTCGATCTCGAGCGTGCAGTCCTTCAGCATGGCCGCGATCGCCGCGACGGCCGCGAGGACCGGCGCGATCACGGCGCCAACGACGCCGGCGGTCAGCGGAAATTCTGCGATCGTCCGGCCGTCATGTTTGATGATCACGCGCCGTACATTGCCTTCGTGCACGATCGCCTTGAGCTTGTCGGCGATCGTGTTGACGTCCACCTTAATCGATTCCCATGTGCAGGTCATTGTGAGGTTCCTTTCAATGAAGCGGCGGCGACCACAACAGGCCGACGCCGATTGCGAAACCGAACGATAGTGCCCAGCCGAGCGCGCACACCGCGAATGCGCGCGCCGTGCTTGTGTAATCGAGTGCTTGCCGGATGGCTACGATCATCGCCATGAGCATCCAGATGGCGATGATGACGAACACGACCTTCGTTGTACCCGGGATGATGCCGGCGATCCGGAGAATACCTGGTGCACTCGCGAAGCCGATCGTGCGAAGCAATTGACCGATGTCTGCCTGCGTACGCGGTGAAGGGAATATGCGCGTTCCGATCTGGAGCGTCAGTACAGCCCAAATCGCCCAGACCGCGAACGCAAGCAGACTGATGCCGGCAAGAGCCGTGATGCGCACGCTCGCCAGGCCGAGAGCTCCTACTCCGGCCGCAACGCTCGACAGCGCCACCACAGCCATCGCCTGCATCGTTGCCGTGCGATCGGCTTCGACTTCCTCGTAGATCGCCGGATTCAATAGCGCGGCGCCAGTCACCCGATGGAGAAACGTCGTCATGGTCAGCTCATCTCACGAAAATATGCTGCGAGGGCATCGCGCCACATCCGTATCGGCCCCTTGATGTGAAAGAACCCTGCACCGCGAAAGATGTTATCAGTCGAATATGGCCGGCCGTATAACACCGCGTTGGATTCCCTTATTTCTTGGAGGACGCAGTCGTCAATCGTCATGCCGGCGAGGTAGTTTCCGACCTTCATATATGTAAACAGGTCGGCGTGGATCCGCACCGGTGTGTCATGCCCGAGCGGTCCAGCGACGGCGGAGAGCGTCGCGGTATTTCTCACCCGGCCCTGCAAAAAGTAATCAAGGCCGCGTTGCGTCTGCGCCACGAGAATCAGACCGGCGGTGCCGGTCTCGAATTCGAGTGGATCGCACCTTCAAAGGCGATAACAGCGGGAGGTGTCCAATCGTCAGCGCGCCCCCGCCGCGTGCGCTGACGACCCCGTCGCCGTGGAAGCGGGTGCCGTCTTTGACAGCGGCCGGAATGACCGCGATCGCCGTCGCACGCATGAGGACGGCGGTCGGAATGGCTGCCGCCGGCGGCTCTACCATGTGCTCGAAGACGACGGTAGCTTTACGAAGAAGGTCGTCTTCGTGCGACGCCGGCGAGGTTGCCGATGTGGTCGCCGCCAGTGACAGCCCTACGAGGATGCTGACAATCGCGAGGATGACGTGTGTGCCCCTGAGGCGCATGTGAATCTCCACGCGATCCGGGAATGAGCAAGTCGTACACCAGGTACGAGAACGAAATTCCGGCCTATTTCCTATCGGTGCGGCGTATCGTCATGTGCCGGTGAGGAAATTTTCGTGTCGCGGACGGGAATCTCCCCAGCGAGGAAGACAAATGCGGGTGCGATGGTCGTCGCAACGAGCACGAGGATCCACAGTCGCCCTGCGAAAAGGTTGTAGTCAGCCAGCAGCGTGGACCATTCCGTGTGAAACAAGTAGTGACCGGCAACAAACTCGAAGGTGAGCGTCATTGTCAGCCACATCACTCCGATCGTCCATGCATCGCCCAATGAGGCCGGATGGATCCATCGAAGCGAAACCCACGTCACGAGCACTATCAGGGCGGCGAGCATGAGGCAGCTCAGCGCTTGCGCCACCAGATCTCCAAGTCGGGGGACGAGCAGTAAGTCTCGCGCAGCTCCGTTAAGAATGGCGATCAGCATGATCGCGAACCACACAACTCCAGCGCGGACGAGCATGCTACGCCTCCATACGGCCATCAGCGTTACTCAGGAGCAGCGCGTCGCCGCTGCCGTCATCGCCGCGAGGCCACCCCACATCGGCAGCTCGCCAGGCCCTTCCGCCAGTCCATGTGCGATAGCGATGATTGAATTGACCGTCAGTACAAGTAGATAGAGCGAGCCCTGCACACCGGCAATAGCGGACACGATGTAGCCCCACGCGTTCCGCCGCCATAAGAGGATTCCGCCGATGGCAAGAGTGGGAACCATGAGAACGGTGTCGAGTGCGGCGACGAGCTTGAATGCCTCAGGTTCGATCGGCGTCGGCCGGCCCGCGAACACATACGCGCTCCACAAACCAAGCCAGACAGCAGCGAGCGAGAGCCCGACGAAGACGAAATATCCCCCCACCAGCCGAGGCGGTGTGCCCGCGCGGAACCTGCGAGCGATCCCTAAAGGCGCAATATCCGAAAGCGCAAGGATCAGCGCGACCCCCGCCACGATGACCGTCACGGCATAGAGGGGAAAGAACGCGTTGAGCGCTGCACCAAAGAGGTAGTAGGCGGAGTTGTAAATCGCATAGCTGAGCGTGCCCAGCCAGAGCAGCAGCCCGCGTACGGAGCCACCTCGGCTCATCACCATACCGGCCGAGAGTAGCGGCAGGGCGACAACGAGCGTCACCCAGTCGTTGCCCAGCCAGGTTGCGGCGATCCATTCAACATCGCGATATTGGCCGCGAAACGAGAGCCCGAGCGCCGATTGCGCCAGCATCACAACCGCGACGACCATTGACAATTTGTAGGCCACGTTCATCGCCATCGTCGCTGAAGCTCGCTTTCTGTGTGTCGTCCTGTCGTCAGCGCAGTGAAAATGTGACCGTGACTACGAGAATGAACGGGACGGGCTGGCCGTTCAGTTCGAGTGGTTGATAGCGCCATTGCCTGACAGCCTTGATTGCGGCCTTGTCGAGCAGCGGAATCGACCGCAGAACGGTGACATCGGTGACGGCGCCCGCTTCGTTCACGGTCGCTTCGAGAATGACGGTACCACCAACTTTGGCTGACACTGCCACGCCCGGGTAATCGGGCTCAACGCGGTGAATGAGTGCAGGCGCTTGCAGCTCCCCGCCGACGCGCTTTGGTTTTGCGGGAGGCGGTGGTAATGGCGGCGGCGCTTCGTTGATCATGCCACCAAGAATTCCACCCAGCACGCCACCTGGGATACCGCCTTCGACACCGCCCACCTCGCCGCCCTCGTTGCTGAGGTCGATGCCGCTTTCCGGTTGGATCCCTACAGGGATCTCAGTGGGCACGGTGAATGTCGGCCCCGTGGTCGGAACGGGCTTCGGGACCTGCGCAGCTCTTGCGGCTTTGGCCGCGGGCGGCGGTGGTGGTGGCGGTGGCGAGGGAACCGGTGCCTCGGCGACGAACGCGATCATCGTGGGCACTTCGGGGAGCTTGTCGCTGACAGAAAACAGTACGACCCAGGCGATGCCGCCGAGGACCGCAATGTGCGTCGCAACGGATAGCGCCGTGGCCGATGCATGCGAATCGCGGAAGGGCCTATCGATCGTTCCTGCTGTGAGGTCGAACATGGTCGCCTCCGTTAGCGCGCGCCGCGCGTGAGCATCTCCGCTCGCACTTCGTCGAGTAACCGTTTTACACCGCCTCGAATGGCCGACTTCGCGAGCATCGCGGGCTGCCGGCCGTTCGGATCGGCGGTCAGGCGATAGGTCACGCGCGTCCCGCTGCCGATGGTGGTGAGCTCCCACGTCCCTTCATAGGTGGTGAAGCTCTTGCCGCACACGTCGCGAAACACCAGTATCCGCTGGTCGTGTTCACGAACGTCGAGCACCACGTGCATCGGCAGCGAGATGATCCAGGCTCGGCCGACACCGTGCTGTTCGAGTAGCACGCGTCCGGCCTCGCGTCTTTGAATCGTGCTTTGGCGAATGGAAGAAACGAATCGGCCGATGCCTTCGTAGTCGGTCAGCACCTCCCACGCGAGTGAGGCGGGGACGTTGACGTCGAACGCCGCGTCGACCACGTAGGTCTTGCCGGTACCGTCTTCGACGTCAACGCTCACAGGGGTGTTCGCGCCCAACATAGGGGCGCTGAGGATGCTGAAGACCAAGGCAACAACGGGGCGGTAGAGCAGCCGATGTTTCATGCCTGTCCAGAAGGCAAGCGCCATGCCGGCAGAAATGCCCGCAAATCGGTGAGAGTGCCGAAACTCACGGCTTTTCTGGCGCTGAGAATTTCGCAGGGTGGGGAATATTTCAGCGTGGCATTACAGAGCGAGCCACACAACGCCGGCGGCGAACATCGCGGAAAGCGTTCCGCCGGCGATGATGCGAAACGAGCCCGCGCCCAGGACGACGGTCAATGCCAATTTCAGCGCGGTGTTTGCGGCGACGCCGATTGCAATCGCCCGAGCAGCCACCTCGAGCGAGCGATTGTCCGAGATGCCGCGCGCCATCGACATCGTGAGCGCGTCGACGTCAGTCAGGCCGAGTACCGCGGCGGTTGTCAAGATACCCGACTCACCCCACATCCGATTCGCCAGATGCACCGCCATCAGGACGATTTGAAACAGCGCAGCCATGCGAAGGGCGTCGAACAGCTGGAGTGGGTTGTGCCGCGTGTCGTCGCCGGATTCGTCGGCCGAGGCCCGTCTGAACCCGAGTGCCGCCACGCCCGCCGCGATTATCGCCGGCCCGAGAAAATATGGCATGAGCACAGGTACGAGCGGCGCGTTCAACACCGCAGTGGCGACCAGCACGCGTGGAAACAGCATCGCGTTGGCAGCGACAACGCCGAACGCCAGCTCGCGATCGATCGCGGGATGGCTGCGGCTTGCGCGCGCGAACGTGAACGTGACGTTCGTTGACGACATGAGGCCGCCGATCAGCCCTGTGGCGAAGTAGCCGCGGCCAGTCCCGACGGCGCGTCGCGCGACGTATCCAAGAAAGCTCAGTCCCGAGAAGAACAGCACGAGCGCCCACAGCTCGCGTGGCCGGACGCCGCCCAGCGGACCGTAGGGGCCCGAAGGCAGCAGCGGCAGGACGACCAGCGCCATCACACCGAACCGCATCGCTGCTTTAAGCGACACATCGTCGATGCGCGCGACCATCGAGTGGAGCCGCGACTTCTCGACGAGCAGGAGATGAGGAGCGCGATGATCCCGCTGGCGAGTCGAAACGATCCGAGCCCTGCGAACACCCCCGCCGCGACGACGACGAGTCCCGCGACCTCGGTCGTGGCATCGACGTCGTGGCGACTTGCGGCGACGTACGCGGCGTCGATGATGGCCGTGGCGCCGGCGAGCAGCGCAATTGCCGCGAGCGGTTCGCCGAGTGTCAGCAGCGATCCGGCGAGGCCTGATACCGCGCCGAGCATCGTAAAGGTGCGAATGCCGCCGAAACGGGCGCCTGGTCCGTCAACGTGACCGGACCATTGGCGCTCGAGCCCGACGGCAGTGCCCCCCAACGTCGCGATGAGCAGCCCGATATGATGGACGGTGACAATCATCGTAGTAGACACGAGAAGGGCGGGTCCTGAATCACAAGACCCGCCCACGAATGTTCGAACATATGAACCCTGCGAACTTGTTCTTAGAACCCCACCACTCCTTCGAACATGAGTCCGTTGAACTTGCCCCCATGGCGAACATGGTTGACGGGATAGCCTGTAAATTCCTGCTTCACGTACTCCATCTTGGCCATGAGCATCGGCGTGAGGAACATGCCTGCACCGAGCTGCCAGCGGTTCGCGCCGACGTCGCCGGCGATTCCAGCGAGCTGCCCCTCAACCTTGTTGTACCGCGCGGCAATAAAGAGCTCATCGCTAGGACCGACGCGATAGATAGTGTCGATCGCATACTGCCGGATTGTGCGGTTGGCCGCCTCGGCCGACGCACGCCCCTCGGCACGCTCGATGACGCCGAACAGCTCGAGCCCGCCGAACTTGACGAACGGGTTCACCTGGAAGGCCGTCACCTTGTTGCGGAAGGCTGGGTTGATCGCGCCCGACGTGAACTGCGCCGATTCGGTTGCCGCGGTGTTCTCGACGACGTAGTAGTAGCGTGAACCCGCGCGGTCGCCGCCATACAGCGTGTTGCTCGCCGAGTTGTTCGTCTTGTACATCGACCCGGTCAGGCGCACGCGAAGATTCGGGTTCACCTGGCGATCGAAGCCGAGTTTCCCGATGTAGGATGCCGACCGCTGCTTCGGGCTGAGAACGGTGCCGCGAACCTCACCGCCCGTGACCGAGCCCGCTGCAATGACTCCCTTGTTCCGCAGGATTGCTTCAGCACCAACTTCCGTCGTGAAGGCGTCCATGATGAGGTTGCCGACGAACGGGTTGTACATCGCGTTCCCGTTGTCCGTCCGGCGAAAGTGCGCGTCACCGTAGTTGATCTCGAAGTGCCCAACCTTCAGCGTGACGTACTTCATCAGCGTCTCGAGAGGCGGCAGCGGAATCGGCGACTTGTCCATCTGAATGAAGCCGTCCTTGACCCACGTCTCGTTGTGATGGCGTGAGGACAGGTACGACGTCAGCTGCACGCGAATACCGTCCGCGAGCTGTGCATGCAAGTACAGATTCGCTGTGGAGTTGTTGAAGCCGTTGCCGATCTCAATCAGCTGGTTGGCGTTCACGCCATTCACCACGATGGGCTCGGCCGCGTTTTCATGGCGCAGCGCCTGGAACTGCGCCGCAAAAGCGGCGCCGAAATCGACCCGGAAGCCCTTGTATTCAACGCCTGGCTCCTTCGACGTTTCGAACATATTGATGCCGCGTTGATCTTGCGGGCGGACGTGCTGAATCGTGATCGGACGTCCCGTCGTAATGATGCTTTCCGCCGGTGGCGGGGCCGGATTCGCTTCGGGGGCCGCCGCTGGGACATCCTGTGCGGCTGCCAGGGCCGCAGCCGAGAGGAGCACGCCAAGTGCGAGAGTTGAGCGAAGTAGAGTCTTCATGATCGTTCCTTTCAGTTGCTCGCCTTGGCGGCGAGAGCGAGTTGGAGTTCGAATGTGATGGTGACTTTGTCGTCGGTCTTCAGCATGCCCATGAACATCGTCGGTGGCTTGATGCCGAACTCGGTCATCAGCAGGTCTCGGGTGCCGCGCACGTGCAGCTTGCCCGCCTGTTCTTTCACCTCGAGCACCATGTCAATCGGGCGCTCGACGCCAGCAACGGTCAGCGTGCCCTTCGGTTTGACGGTTGCGCCTCCGGCAGCTGCTTCGACCGTGTAGCTGTCGAGTCGAAAGCTAATCGTCGGGTGCTTGTCAGCCTTCATCGCCTTGAACATCTGCTTGGTGAGTCCGTCCTTGTCCGACGTAAAGGTGTTGACGGGAATCTGGAGCTCGAATCCCCGCAACACGTCCGGCTGCAGCAAGCCCTGCACATCGGCGGCGGTTGCATTTGCGGCGCTTACTTTCAGCGCTTTCGTCGACACGGTATAGGGATGCATCGTGGACGTGCCGCTGATCGACAAGGTCGCCGAATTCACGGTGACGTTTGAACCCAGCGCTGCGTCGTTACCGGCGGGCGCGGCGATGGGGCGGCCCGACAGGGTAAGGACCGCGAGCAAGCCAAGTAAGAGTGTTTTTCGCATTGGGTTCATTTCCTCCAGCCGTCCCTAGGGCAAGCGTCGTGCCGCCAAAAATATTAGGAAAATGCAATGAATGCGTGAAATCGAGCGCAGAGACTGCGGACAATTTCGCAGAGTGAGGAAAATTCCCAAGCTGACTTCGCCACAAGCAATCAGGTCCGCGGTGGCCGTAGGTCAGCGATAGGGTGCCGCTCGAGCAACTCTTTGTCGCCTCACGTCGACCAGTTCTGCGTTCATAGCCCCACTGCCGAAAATCCCACACACGGTGGGACCTTTTCCTCGCCAAGCTCGCCGGAGTTCTGCAAAACCTCGGTTGTTCTCGCGCGTACTTACAGGTCGGCTGGCGGCAGGATTCATGCGTTGCTTCCTCTGTTGGTGTTGGACGGAGGCGATTCATCGCATTTCGAGCAGTGACGTTAAACCGCGAGAGGTGATTTATGGAGAAATCCCTGAAACAAGACAGACGCGGTACCGCGGAGCTACTTCGCGAGCCGAGAGGAGGGTCCCAAGACTCTTGCTCACCTGCGGAGTCCTCTCGTCGCTGCTCTATGTCGCTATGAACGTCTACTTCCCGATGCTGTGGGATGGTTACAGTTCCGCCTCTCAAACCGTCAGTGAGCTGTCCGCAGTTGGCGCTCCGACGAGACCGCTATGGGTCTTGCTCGGCACTGTCTACGCTCTACTTCTCGCCGCTTTTGGATATGGTGTCTGGCAATCGGCTTGGGGGAACCGATCCTTACGCGTCGTGGGAGGTTTACTGATCGCTGACGGCCTTTTCAGCCTCGCGTGGCCTCCGATGCACCAACGTGCGGTACTGGCAGCCGGCGGGGGGACCCCGACCGATACCATGCACATCATTTGGGCGATTGTGACCGTTCTCCTCATGCTGCTCGCGATTGGATTCGGAGCAGCCGCGCTTGGCAAGCGATTCCGTCTCTACTCCATCGCGACTATCGTGATCCTCTTCGTATTTGGCGGGTTGACGGGGCTCGATGGACCACGCATCGGTGCGAATTTGCCCACGCCGTTGGTCGGGGTTTGGGAGCGTATCAATATCGGTGCCTTCCTGCTCTGGGTAGTGGTGCTGGCCAATACGCTCTTGCGGGTGGTAGATACTGCGGCGGTCTCCTCCGGCAAGGTAGCTCGCGGGCGCGCGCGTGCAGCGACAATCATCGGCGGCGTTTGTTCTTTTTCAGCGCTGGCGTTGGGAAGCGCCCAATTCTACAGGGTGTCAGGGGCGACGCTCGGTCCAGGCGCGTTCATGCTCTCTCTACCCAAGATCGTGGGCGCGTCGTTAGCGCCGCTCTCCGCCGTGGGCGGGTTAGTGGGAGTTGCCCTGGGTCTGTCCGCATTCTGGCTGTCTCGAGGCAACGCTGGACTGGGTCCACGGCTGATTGTGCTGGGAGGTTTAGCGGCTGCGACGATCAACGCTGCCCACGCGCAACAGATTGTGGCGTCGAGTGGCAACTTCGCCGAGGCGTTCGGCAGCGACTGGGAGTCACAAATTCCGTCAGAACTGAAGGGAGGGATGCTCGCCCATCGCTGGCCGTGGAAACTCTCGCCCGCCCATGGAGTGCACGTCGAGCGGGACGTCGCTTTCGCTACCGTGCCGAGAACCGATCGGAAATTGTTGGCCGATGTGTGGTCGCCACCGGACGGCGTAGCGCCCTCGAGGCTGGGCTTCATCTATCTGCACGGCGGCGGTTACTCGGCCTTCGACAAAGGAGGGCCAACAGAACTGTGGTTTCGGCATTTAGCGGCACAGGGGCACGTGGTGATGGACGTGGCGTACCGCCTGATTCCGGAAACAACTGTGGTGGGCATGCAGGGTGACGTGAAGCGCGCACTGGCGTGGCTGAAGCGCAATGCCGGCCGATACGGAGTCGACCCCAACAATATCGTGCTCGGCGGCGGCTCAGCCGGCTCTCACCTTGCGCTGCTCGCTGCATATGCGCCTTACCATCCGCTTTTCACACCCGAGGACGTCCGGGGAGTGGACCTGTCAGTGCGTGGGGTGATCGGGTACTACAACGCGGGCGACTACCGACTGGAGAGCCAGCCTGCGGTCAATCCCTCTGCGGTAGAGCAGACCGTGGCCCGAATGCTCACCAGTCTTCTCGAAAGTTGGACCAGCTCTGAGATCGCTGTGGACGACGCGGGCGGTTGGGATGCCCATTTGTTCCTGGGCGGCGGGCCAGACCAGTGGCCAGATCTTTATCAGCAGATCTCGCCGATAGTCCATGTGAGTGTGGACATGGACACGCCTCCTACTCTCCAGTTCGTCGGCGAACACGACGTCTATGTCTCGGACAGCGGCTCGGTGTCAGCGCTGCATCGAAAACTGCAAGCGGTAGGCCTCCCCTCCGTGTATGTGGAATTTCCGCGAATTGATCACGGATTCGACCTCTTCCTGCCCGGAATTTCACCCGCTGCGCAGGCGGCGATGTACGACGTCGACCGCTTTCTGGCGCTGATGGCTTCACCGATCGATTGGAACGGTGCAGCCTTGTCCGCGAGTGGAGGAGAGCGCGGAGAAAGCTGGAGCATGATGAAGTAGCCGAAGGAGGCATCGGCAACTGAGATTAGTTCTCAGGTTTCTGACTTTCAAAACCCGCATGTTACCGTTGCGACTCGATGGTCGTCGTCGCCGCAATCATCGCGCTGCTTCTGTTCCACACGCGTGTCGATGCGCAATCAGTCGACCGTTCGGCGCTGAGTGGGCAGGAGCTCTACCAGGCGGCGTGCGCGGCGTGTCATGGGACCGACGGACGCGGCCAGCCGATCGCGATCCGCGGCTTCGACGTCGATCTCCCGGATTTCACGAACTGCAACCTGACGACGGTAGAGGCCGATCTGGACTGGCTCTCCGTCGTCCATCAGGGAGGCCCTGCGCGCGCATTCGATCGGATGATGCCGGCGTTTGGTGACGAGCTAACCGAGGGACAGATCGGACGTGTGATCGATCACATTCGCACGTTCTGCGTCGAGCGAGGGTGGCCGCGCGGCGATTTGAACCTCCCCAGGCCTTTCGTCACCGAGAAGGCCTTTCCCGAAAACGAAGCTGTCCTTACCACAACCATCGTGCCGTCGCATGAGCGGTCGCTCAGCAACCAGTTTTTATACGAGCATCGTGTCGGCCGCCGAGGGCAATACGAACTGTTCCTGCCGCTCGACCTGCACGAGTCGACAACGAACGAGTGGCAGATCGGCGTGGGCGATATCGGCGCCGCCTATAAACATGTGGTGTACGACAGCCTGCCGCGCGGTTCGATTCTGTCGGTGGGCGGGGAGTTCACGCTGCCGACCGGCAGCACGGCGAGAGGATTTGGCAAAGGGGTGGCGATGTTCGAGGCATTTGGCACCATCAGCCAGGTGTTGCCTCGCGACGGATTTCTTCACGCACACACGGGCATCGAGGTGCCAGCCGACGCCGAACAAGCCGCGAAGGAGACCTTTTGGCGGCTCGCCGTCGGCAAGAGCTTCATGCAGAACCGCTGGGGGCGTGCGTGGTCGCCGATGGTGGAAATCCTCGGTGCGCGTGAGCTCGAAGAGGGCAGCGAAGCGGAGTGGGACGTGCTGCCGCAGGTGCAGGTGAGCCTCAGCACACGGCAGCACCTGCTGCTCAATATCGGCGTGCGCACTCCCATTTCGCAGCGGCCGGAACGTCGGACGAGCGTCCTCATATATCTGCTGTGGGACTGGTTCGACGGAGGATTCCTGTCGGGATGGTAACGCGCAGCCTAGTCGTCGCGTCCGTTGCGGCTTTGGCTATGTCGTCGATGTACGCGCAGCGCAATCCGCATACGGAAATCTTCGCGACCTCGGATCAGTGCGTGGCCTGTCACAACGGCTTGCGCACGCCCGCGGGAGAAGACGTGTCGATAGGCGCGAGCTGGCGCGCGTCGATGATGGCCAATTCGTCACGCGATCCGTACTGGCAGGCCGGCGTGCGGAGGGAAATGCTCGACCACCCGGCCGCAGCCCCGGAGATTCAGGACGAGTGCGCGACCTGTCACATGCCGATGTCGCGCACCGAGGCACGGCTCAATGGGCGTCAAGACAGTGTGTTCAACCACCTGCCCGTGATGGGCAAGGACGATCGATCCGATCGCCTTGCGCACGACGGGGTCGCTTGCTCGATATGCCATCAGATCACGGACCAGAATCTCGGCACACCCGCTAGTTTTACCGGTGGCTATGTGGTTTCGTCTTCTGCCGCAAAGGCGCCGTCCGTAGCGTCCCGACAGGCCAGGCCCATGTTCGGTCCCTTCAAGATCGAGCGGGGAATGACGACCATCATGCGGTCGGCGACAGGGTTCGAGCCGACCGAGGCGCTGCACGTGCGGCAGTCAGAGCTCTGCGCGACGTGTCATACGCTCATGACGAAAGCGCTTGGCCCCAAGGGAGAAGTCATCGGCGAGCTGCCCGAGCAGGTTCCGTTTCTGGAATGGAAGCACAGCGCGTACTCGGGAGAGCAGCGCAGTTGCCAGTCGTGTCATATGCCGGTGGTAGAAGAGGACACGCCGATTGCGTCGGTGCTCGGCGCGCCGCGTAAGGGCTTCGCCCGCCACACGTTCCTCGGCGGTAATTTCTTCATGCAGCGTCTGCTTAACCGGTATCGCGGCGAGCTGGGTGTGCTCGCCACCGCAGCCGAGATGGACGCGGCCGTCACAGGGACGGTCGCCAACCTTCAGAAATCTACCGCTGAAATGTCGATCGAGCGCGCAGAACGGTCGGGTGGGCTGTTGATCGCGGACGTCCGCGTGCGGAACCTCACCGGGCACAAGCTGCCGACAGGTTATCCATCCCGCCGGGCGTGGTTGCACGTTGCCGTCCGCGATCGCGCCGGGCGCATCGTGTTCGAATCGGGAGCGATCGCACCGAATGGCTCCATCGCCGGAAATGACAACGATGCCGGCGCGCTCGCCATCGAGCCGCACTACTCCGAGATACGCGCGGCCGATCAGGTGCAGATTTACGAGTCGGTGATGGGCGACGCCAGCGGTCGCCCGACGACAGGGCTCCTCACGGCTGTGCGTTATCTCAAAGACAATCGGTTGGTACCGCGAGGTTTCGACAAATCCATCGCCGATCCACGGATTGCCGTCATCGGCTCAGCAGCCCAGGATGCCGACTTCGGAGACAGCGGTGATCGCGTACGATACGCCATCGATGTCGACGAGGCAGCTGGCCCTTTTCAAATCGACGCCGAGCTGCGGTTTCAGGTGATCGGGTTCCGCTGGGCAGAAAATCTCCGGGAGTACAAGGCGGAAGAGACCAAGCGATTCGTGGGGTACTACGAATCGATGGCTTCATCCTCTTCGGAAGTTCTCGTTGCCCAGCGTCAGGTGGTGAACTAACCGGACTCGATCGTTGATGAGTGGCCGCAAGCCAGGCCAGTGGTAGACGCATTCAAAGAAACTTTGGGTATCAGCCCTGCGCCCGAAGCTCCTGCGCAATTGTCTCC
The DNA here is from genome assembly GCA_963761975.1 of Vicinamibacterales bacterium. Classification (GTDB taxonomy): domain Bacteria; phylum Acidobacteriota; class Vicinamibacteria; order Vicinamibacterales; family JAMQPK01; genus JAMQPK01. The sequence continues at coordinate 322,309 of CAVXIR010000004.1, read as the reverse complement.
GCCCACGCATCAATGTCAGGCCACTGGCGGTTGTCGCCCGCGTGCCCGCCGAGGGCTTTGAACAGGAGCCGTCCCCATGCGGGCCAGTGATCGAGATCAATGACCCCTGCAAAGACGCGATAGTCGCGGGGATGGAGGGTCTCTTCGAACTCGCTGATCTCCTTGGGTTCCTTCTTGATCAATCCGCCGACAATCGGGTGTCGATCGCCGAATGATCCAACGCTGAATAACCACACGGGTTTGCGTGCCAGTACAGCTGCGTGTCGGCGCATGAGTTCAGTCGCTTCTGCCGTCCATGATCCGTCGTACACACCGCTCCCGAACACTACGCCATCATACTGATCAAAGTCCGAGATCTCGTCGACCGAGCGAAGGTCGACGTCATTGCCATCTGCGCGAACCGCGTCGGCGATTCGGTTGGCCATATCCCGTGTTGAACCGAACCGGCTTGCGTAACCGATGAGCACTCGCATCGTCTTGGCCACGACCTTTATGCGCGACTGGGACGTTGGCACCAACGCGCGTCAGCGATTCATTGCATTAGTCGCGCCGCCGCCGTCGATTCAAGCGAACAACCCAAGCAGGTGAAATGCCTCCCGACCGGCACACAATAAGATGATTTAGATGAGATTGGAGCACCTCTTCGGCGATGGCAGGCGAATCTTTCCCGCGAAAGGGCGGAATATCTCCCAGGCATTGACTCGAGGGCCTTCAATTGAACGGAAAGATCTAGTCCTTGAATCAGCAAGAGAATTGCATCTCTAAAGGCGGTTTCAGGGAGCGGCCTAATGGCGGATGCACCCCCCATCGGAACACGTTTCAGGCTGGTCATTGGCGCGTTTGTTCTGCTCGCGGCTCCGATGGCTGACCGCGCGACGGCGCAGAACCGACCAGGCCCGGCAGCAGAGTTCGCAGCTGGTTGGGTTGGATTTGCAGACGACGGGGTTGTCAGTGAGAGCCTCGTCGGGGGCGCGGTTCGGTTATATCTCCGCCCTCGATTGAGCGTCGGACCGGAAGTCGTCTACATACACGGCGACAACCACAGTCACCTGATGGTAACTGGAAACGTGACCTGGGACGTGCTCGCTCCGACGAACGGCCGACCACGCTCAATCACACCATTCGTCGTCCTCGGCGGCGGAGTATTTCAGACGCGTGAGAGGTTCTCCTCGGGAGCCTTCACGTCTAGCGAGGGCGCATTCACGGCGGGAGGCGGCGTAAGGGCAGTTGTCGGCGACCGCGTCACAATCGGAGCTGACGCGCGCGTTGGCTGGGAATTGCACCTTCGGGTCAGTGGACTGGTGGGACTGCGGCTCGGACGGTAACCAACACCCGAGCGCGCGTTCAAGGTTTCCGGGAATGTTGATGCCATTCGTTATCGGAATTGTGCTCTCAGTTTGCGTCGCGGTGTTTGCGAGGTCAGTGGGCTTCGATCGCGATCGGGCCTTCTATCCGACTGTGATGATCGTGATTGCGTCGTACTACGTGTTATTCGCAGCGATGAGCGGATCGCTGCAGACGGTGTTCGTGGAGTCTATCGTGATGACGCTGTTCGCGGCTGCGGCCGTTGCCGGGTTCAAGTCGAGCGCGTGGATCGTCGTTGTGGCGCTGGCCGGCCATGGCGTCTTTGATGCCGTTCATGGCCACGTTGTCGAGAACGCCGGGGTGCCGGCCTGGTGGCCGGCCTGGTGTCTCGCCTACGATCTCGGCGCTGCAGCCAGCCTTGCCTGGCTCCTAAAACGCGGGCTTACAACGAATGACGCCACATGATGTCGGACGGGGCCGCTTTACAGCGTTGCATATAGCCACAAGGCCAACTTGAATGATGAAGTGGAATCGATTGCGGTACACGGTCTGGGCGCCGGCGTACGACGCTCTCGTCCGTGCGGCGGGGTTCGACGACGCTCGACGTCTGTCGATTGACCGACTGCGGCTCGCTCGGAGCGACCGCGTATTGATCGTTGGCGCTGGAACTGGTCTGGACCTCGACCATGTGCCGTCGAATGTCCACGTCACTGCGATTGACGTCACGCCGGCGATGCTGAAGCACCTGGAGCGCCGAGCAGCCGGGGCTGGCAGGTCCGTGACGACGCGCATCATGGATGCCAGACAGCTTGCATTTCCCGATTCGTCGTTCGATGCAGTGGTGATGGACCTGATCCTTGCCGTCATGCCGCAACCGGAACGCGGTTTGAGGGAAGCTGTTCGGGTGCTGAAGCCTGGCGGCCGGATAGCGGTCTTCGACAAGGTCCTAAGGGACGAGGAACGCCCCTCGACGAAGCGTCGACTGCTCAACGCATTAGCGAAGCCCCTGTTTTCTGACCTGAATCGTCGACTCGGCCCGTTGATTGCGGGGACGCCGCTCGTCATCGAATATGACGAGCCTGTTGCGTTTGGTGGGACCTATCGCGTGGTGACGCTGGTGAACCCCGACCGCGACTCGCAACCCCTAGGCACTACGCGCCATCCGTGAGACAGCACGAGTGCTGACGCCAAGGGTAGCCCGTTCGTGTTTACGTTCTCTCGTCACACCCTGCCGCCCGACACGCAGTACTCATTTAACGGAGTCCGAATCGGTCAGCGATCGTGTGCAGCAGGCTTGGTCTCGTCGAAGTGGCCTTGAGCCACAGCGGTAGACGCCTCGTAGACGCGCTCGACGTAATGAATGAACTCAACGTAAGCCTTTGTGTAGGTGCGGCCAGCCGGCACATCATCCGGTATGAAGGCTTTAGCGCCGACGACCTCGTTGAACTGCTTACGCAGGTGCTCCTGCATGGCCGCAGTGAGCAGTTTCACAACTGATTCCACGGAGCCTTCCTCAATGGCCTTGTCGGCCGCCGGAATTGCCGGGCCCAGATCCCGTCCGTCCGACTTGAGACCCGTGAACGGTTCGCCTTCTCCGGCGCGGTATACACGCACCAATGTCTCGAAGAAGAACCGGTCGGCCAGCTCCTTTGCCCGCAGACTCAACACACGCACGGCCAGTGTCCGTTCAAAGGCGGTCCGGATCTCGGGTTCGTCCTTCTCCTGAACCCAAATCAGGGCGAACGCAGGATTTCGCGTATTGAGCGCCCGTTGCGCCCCTTTGACGACCGGGCCGTCGAGGCCATCGCAGTGGGCTAACACGCGCGCCGGCGCGATGAGTATCACGCCAAAGGCGAGTACTACTGCCCACGTCAACGAGTTGATGATCTTGTTGAGTCTCATGGCGGCAACTCCACTGCAATCCGCGCCCGTTGTAAGCGACACCGCTCTCCGCACTAGACGCTTGCTTGTTTCAGCAGTTTCGGCGCCACCAGAAACGCGATAACCCTCGCAGTGCCATGCCGACGTCATTCACCCAGAAGTGCAGCTTAAGTTCGCTCGCGTTCAGCGCATGCACGGACAACGCGAACCGCGCCATACGCGAGGACGCGTGAATCGATCGAACGCGCGACTGCCGGTGGCCGGGCTGCGATCGAGCAGCGACTCGCCACACTCCAGCAGGAGTGGGACATCGACCGGGTCTTGATGGTGAACTTTGCTGCGTTGGTCTTCGCGCAAACCCGTCGCAGCCACGCGAGATCGCGGTAGGGATCGTGCGACGATGTACTTTGGCGCTTCGAGCGTCCATCGCTCTCAACGTGCGTTGGCTGGCGGCGATTTCGAGGTATATACTCACGGGAACGTTGAGGGGTGCAGCGATCCACCGCTGCAGGTAGCGGGATGGTCGGGCCGCCATCCTCGGTCTTTCAGGCCGGAGGATGTCCTGTGCAACCTTCAGCGTTCATGTCGTTTTCGCGTCCGACACTCTGTGGTGTCGGTCCAGGCCTGAGTCCCGCGCGATCCAAATCGGATCCGATCCCAACGTTTCTCATTGAACTCCTGCGTCTTCTGACTTTCCGCGGCATGGTCGAGCTGACACCGTGGCGTCCGGCCACATTTCACGAATTGAAAGGGATATGCCTAATCGGTCGACGCACGCTCATGACAGCATCGCGAACCTGAAACTGAGGCTCACCGATCTTCGAGCGCATTTCGAAGCGCAACTCAGAACTGTGAGGCGCGCGGAAGAGTGTCTACTACGGTGTCGGGGCGCACAGGATGCCGTGGCCTTTGACGCGGCAGCCGAGGCCTTCCGCGATCAGCTAGCGGTTGTCGCCGAGAATCGCAAAACGATTGGTACGCTGCTCAATCAGATCGTTGACGACGCCGGAAAGCATAGGTTCGCGCGCTCACGTGTGCTATCCGCGAACGTTCGTTTGAACAGAAAATAGCCCATTACCGATGTCGCGTCGATGACCAGTAGATCATGATAATGGCAAAAACAGTGGCTACTGTCTGCATGAAGATATATCCAGCGACGCTCGAAAGAAATTGATTCATCGCCGCTTATGCTTCAATGACGCCGTCTTGTTAGTTACCGTTTTGATCCATCCGCGGACGCGCGGAGATCGGCGACTGATTTGGGGAAATTTCTTCGTATACGGGCGGCTTCGATGCTGGTGAACTGCAGCTCTGCCGTCGCGAGCCGCCGAAAGTCCGACTGATTAAACTGGGCGCGCATCAAGCCCCTTGGCGTGTGGCCACGTGAAAGGAACATATGACCGATTTCATGGGCAATGGCGCCGCCGAGCACGATTGCCGGTTGGAAGTGATATCCGTGCGATACCGCCGACACGCGATCTTCAAGAATATAGGCGAGTCGTCCCTGACGCCCGTCGGCGCTAGGTGTAAACCCCACGGCATCTGGCGGGTGAGCGATCGAGTGTGCGGCGTCTTTCGATAGGATGATGATTCGGATCTTCACGTCATCAACCGGGATAGAACTCGGTTCGCCACTCGCATGAAACCAGATGAGGTCAACGCCGGATCTCGAGTAAATCTGGCTCACGATCTCCTGCGCATCTGATATCAGATAATTGGGAAGCCGCGCCCTGTTGTGAAGTACGACAGCGGCGCGCGGACCCTGCGCGTGCTGGGAGTTGTCAAGACCTAGCATGAGGAGTGCCACGATGACAGAGAAAGTCCGATGTCTCATCAATAATCCATTGACAAGCACGTCGGGCTCGTATTCGAGCCCGACGTGCGAGAAGAACCGGCTTAGAAGCCGAACTTCAGACCGAACTGCATGATGCGTGGACCCTGTGCACCGGTTATGCGGCCGAAGGCTGATGCAGACGAGACAGTGGTGCCCGGGTTGTTGAAGTTCACCGTGTTGAACAGGTTGAAGAACTCCGCGCGGAACTGAAGGTTCATGGCGTGCGGCAGACTGAATCGCTTGAACAGTCCAAGATCGACCGTCCAGCGGCTCGGCCCGAAGTATTCGCCACGACGGGTCTCGCCGAATGATCCGTTCGGGTTCACGGCAAACGCCGCGGGATTGAAGAAGTAGACGCAGGGCTGGGTCGAGCACGTCAGCGTCGCAGACGGCTCGAACGGTAGAACAGTTTTCATGGCCCGATTGCTCCCCAGTCCCCATCCGGCGTTATCTCGTCCGCTCTCGACAGTGAAGGGCTGGCCGCTTTGCCATTGATAAATCCCCGTCACCTGCCAACCCCCGATGACGGCGCCTGCGACGCCATCCGCCGGCCCAGGAATGTCATACACCCAGGAGCCGACGACGCGATGCCGGCGCAGGTCGCTGAGCCGTCCGTACCGATATGTGTCGATAATCTGATCGATGTCTGGATGGAAGTACGGAGCCATTTCAGGCCCGCCAATCGTCCCCTGCAGGTCGGCCAGCGTGTAGTTCGCCCTCACCGTGAACCCATTCGAGTAACGGCGGTTCAGCGAGAGCTGCATGGAGTGATACTGGCTGCTGCGATCCTGCACGAACTGATTGATGCCGCTGTACTCCGGGAATCGACGGCGAGCCTGGGGATTCCCGGTTGGCCCGCCCGGCGTATAGATAGCGGGATTCAGCGTGATGTCATCACGCCCTTGGGTCGCCGTCGATCCGACGTAACCGGCACGCGCCATCCAGCCCGTCGCCAGTTCGCGCTCGAACGTGAGGTTGTAGTTGTAGGTCAGCGGCGTGTCGAATACCTCGTCGAATGACTCGACGAGTACAGGCCGCGGGAACGGCGCGTTGCTCGCGCCGATGATCGTGTCCTTGTCCTCGTAGTCGTGTCGCAACTCGTTGAAGTCGTCGCGTCCGCGGTAGGGATCGGAAAGCGGTCCTGGCGGCTCGGTGACGTTGACGCGGATGCTCCATGGAGGAGCATTGACGCCGCCATTGTTGAACTCGCCGAGTACGTGGGTATCGTAGAACATCCCGCCGCCGCCGCGAATGCTGGTGCGGCCATCGCCCGTCACGTCCCACGCAAATCCAAACCGGCCGGCCACGTTGTTCCAGTCGGGCTTGGTCCCATCTTCGGGCACGCCCGGGTCGCCGCGGTAAAACAGTCCCGGAGGTGCGTCAGGATACTGAGGCGAGCGGATACCCTGCGCGTACGCGTCGGGATCGAACACCTGGAAACGGCCGACGAGGTCGTGCCACGGTCCGGTCGGCTCGTACCGCGCGCCCAACGTCAGCGTGACGCGATCGCTGACCTTGAAATCATCCTGGAAGAAATAGGACTGATATAAGTTGCGGTAGTTCTTGTACTCGCCTGTCCCATGGTCGAATGTCTCGAGTCTGCCGAGCACAAAATCCGCGAGCGCATGACCGCCGCTGCTCGCCCCGGGTGCGCGGGTGTAGCGGCCGTCGAAGGTGAAATGACCGGCGCGACGGTAATCATTGTAGATTTCCGGACGCAGGTACTCGAACTCGGCGCCGAACTGGATGCTGTGCCGCCCCTTTGCCCAGTTGGTCTTGTTATTGAATTGAAAGCCGTCTCGCGGGAACCGCGCCTCGAGGTTGTCGCCGATATTGAAGTAGCCGTCGGCTTCGATTTGTGAAATCGATCGCATTCTCGGCAAGTACGGGAGACGTACACCGAAATCCTGGATTGCCGGCACATCGGGATGGGGCTGCCGCGCGGTATTGAGGCGGTTGTAGCCAAAGGTCGACTCATTGAGCAGCGTCGACGTAAGCGTGCGCTTCCACGCGCCGACAATGTTCTGACTGCGTGGATTCGACTCGAGGCTCGGTCCGAAGTAGCTGAGGACGTTGCTCGGGATGAATTGCGACGCGTTGTTGAAGTCGTCGACGAAGTAGCGGACGCTGAGCTGGTTGTTGATGCCCAGCTGCTGATCGACTTTCACGACGAACTGGTTGGAGTCCTGATTCGTCCCGCGGGGAACCGTCACCCGTCCCTCGGCGTTGTCCGGTAACGGAAGAATAGCCAACACCTTTGCCGAGGCCGGATCGAACACGGCCAGCGGAATCTGGTTGTTCGGGAACGGTGCGCCCGTATCGGGATGATAGAGCTGTGGGCAGGCCGGGATGCAATTCGAGAAGTCGCCATTGCGCTGGGCGACCGTGGGCACTACGCGTGTGACGCTCGATGCAAGGTTGGTGATTCGCGTGCGCTGCCACCCGGCGAAGAAGAACGTGTTGTTGCGCCTGATCGGACCGCCGACGAACCCGCCGTACTGATTGCGCTTGAGAAAATCCTTTTCTGCCGAGAAGTAGCCTTTCGAGTTGAACGTGCGATCGCGGAGGTACTCGAACGCGCCGCCATGGAAGCTGTTCGTCCCCGAGCGGGTGACGACGTTTACGACCGCGCCAGCGTTGTTGCCGTACTGCGCGCTGTAATTGCTTGTCTGAATGCTGAATTCCTGCAGCGCGTCTGGGAACGGAAAACTCTGGTTCTCCTGGAAGTACGGGTCGGTGTTGCTCGCCCCATCGAGCCGGTAGGCGTTCTGGCGATCGCCGGCACCGTTCGCCGAAATGCGGACGGCGCCGGGCAGCGATTTGGCGGTCTCGCCGCTGATTGAGGCGACGACCGTGCCGGCCACGAGCGATTGCAGCCGCGCGACCTCGCGTCCCGCGATAGGCAGTTCGACGATACGTGCGTGATCGACGACTTCGGCGATGGTGGCTGATGAGATATCCACTTGTGCCGCCTCACCCGCCACGGTGACGGTTTCGGACAGTTCTCCCAGTTCCAAGGTGATGTTTACGGTCAGGTTCTGATCTGCCTGCAGGACGACGCCCGTGCGCTGCACGGTGCGAAAACCGGTGAGCTCAGCCTTGATGTCGTACCCGGTTGGCCGAACCGACGGGAATTGATACCGCCCGTTTGCGCCAGTGACGGTCTCGCGCGTGATCCCGGTTCCGCTCTCGACCGCAGTTACCGTCACGCCGGGGATCACGCCGCCGCTGCTGTCGACAATGACGCCGTTGATCTGCCCCTGCTGCGCAAACGCCGTTCCGGACAGCAGCCACGTCAGACACACGACGATCCACGGCGCCCGCATTGCGCGGAAAAATGATCGCATTTTCGCCCCCTTCTACTAACAGTTACCGGTCAAGCTGATGAGATCGCGACGATACTGTCCTCCTGTTCACACGGCTATCGGGTGCGCACGGTATTCTTTGAATTGCAACTATGCAGAACAGATCCGCGACGTAGCGCGTATCGCGGGCTCTGCGGATTGACTGATTCGCGTCCCGCAGTAAGATGCGGCTATGCAGTCAGCCCGCGAGCGGCTAAGCATTCGTGCGGCCGTGTTTCTGGGGTTCGGATTCATCTTCGGGCTGTGGATGTTCGCGTGGGCTCAGCTGAGTCTGAGAATCGACGACGCGCAGCGTCGCGCCGAAGCAATCAACACACGATATGTCAGGGCGCAGGAAACCCTCTCAAACATCCGCATGAACGTGCTGATGGCGTCGGTTGCGTTCCGCGATGCGCTTCTCGATCCCGACGCCGGCAACATGAGCAAGTACCGAAGCCAGCTCGAGCGGAGCTACACGACCCTTGATGCATTGCTGCGCGCGTACGAGCCCGTATCGGACGCGCCGAAGGAGAGGGAGCAGTTCGCCCGCCTGGAGTCAGAGGTCGATGCCTATCGCCGCAGCATGCTCGATGTGCTGGCAAGCGATCGCAAGCAGTGGCTGGTCGAAGCGCGGAATGTGCTGAGCCGGCGCGTCACGCCGCGGCGCGACATCATCATCGCGGTGTCCGAAGGCGTTCAGTCGCTGAACCGGGCCGGTTACGTCGAACAACAATCAGAGATCGGCAACGTCTACCAATCGGTACAGAGCGACCTATGGCAAGTACTGGGCTTGGCTTTGGCCATCGGCGTCGCCGTCGCGATTCTTGCCGTCGTGTACGCCGGGCGCCTTGAGCGGCGTCTCCGCCAGCAGATGGCGAAAGATGTGGAACTCGCGCATGATCTGCAAGAGCTATCGGCGAAACTGGTCAGCGTTCAGGAGCAGGAGCGCCGCCATATTGCTCGCGAGCTGCACGATGAGATCGGGCAGGCGCTGACCGCGGTGAAAGTCGAGCTTGCACTCGCGCAGCGTGCGATCGATGGCGCGGAAGGACCGACAAACATGCTTCAGGCAGCGCGGACGATCACCGATGGCGCGCTACATCAGGTTCGCGATCTGTCGTACTTGCTGCATCCGGCTGCGCTCGATGAGTTCGGGCTTGTGTCGGCGGTCGATGCGCATATCAAGAGCTTCAGCAAGCGACACGAGATCGTCGCCGAGTTGTCACACGAGAGCATGAGCAGCCGGTTGGCTCCCGAGACCGAAGCCGCCGCTTATCGAATCATTCAGGAGGCTCTCAACAACGTTGCAAAACACGCGAAAGCGACTGAATGCAGGGTATATCTCGCACGGCAACAGGATGTTCTGCGCATTGTCGTCGAAGACAATGGCATCGGCTTCGATGCGTCCGCACCGAGGTCGGCAGACCGCCGGGGACTTGGGTTGATCGGCATCCGTGAGCGCGCGGCGCATTTGAACGGGACGGTCGTCATCGAGAGCGTTCGCGGCCGCGGCACGCGTATCGTCGTCGAACTGCCCGTGCGGAGAGCGACCGATGCCGGTTGCGAGACGCACGCGGAGAATACCGCTGCCTTGGCAGGTTGATTGATGTCGATTATCCGCATCCTACTCGGCGACGATCATACCGTTGTGCGACAGGGGCTTCGCAAGATCCTCGAGGCGCAAGAAGGCTGGGAGGTCGTGGCAGAAGCGCCGGACGGACGTGAAGCCGTCAGGCTCGCCCTCGCGCTCGAACCCGATGTGGCGATCGTGGATATCGGCATGCCTTTGCTGAGCGGCATCGAAGCCACGCGGCAAATCGTGCGGCGGCTCCCGAACGTCGGTGTGCTCATTCTGAGCATGCACTCGGAGGAGGCGTTCATCACTCAGGCGCTGCAAGCGGGCGCCCGCGGCTATCTCCTGAAGGATTCGGCCGATACGGATCTGATCCGTGGCGTCACCGCCGTGGCGGCGGGGAAGTCGTTCTTCAGCCCTGCGGCCGCCAAGGTGATGCTTGACGACTACCTGCGGCACTTGGCCAAAAAGGGCATCGTCGATCGCTACGAGGCGCTCTCAGAACGCGAGCGCGAAGTCTTCCAGCTGGTGGCCGAAGGGCACAGCAACAAGGATGTCGCCGATCTGCTGTCGATCAGCCTGGCAACGGTGGAGACGCATCGCGCGCATATTCTTCAGAAGCTCGACGTACACAGCACCGCTGAGCTCGTGTTGTACGCCGTGCGGCGAGGTGTGATCACCTGAGAGGTCCTCGAGTAAGCAGATTCCCCGGCCAAAATACTGTTTGCAACCGATGGCACAGCGTCGCTCACGGCGATAGTGTATTCACGAGCACACGTTCGAGAAGCTCCTCGCGGCTCTCGGCTGTACGGCTGGAATCCGGGCCTTCTCCCGGATTCCAGCTTTGCAGTAATACCCCTCTGCCATCCCATCATTCTGGCGGGAATCTCTTCCGCACGGGATGCCGGGTCACGCTCCAGACGGGACATTGTAGTTCGTACCCAGCACGGGAGGTTCCGATGTGGATAACTGGCCAGGTTGTCGATCTCGGTCGCCTTAGTGACGAGACGCAGCCTCCGACCCGGGGCCTCCTGGACCCTGCTGGCCTCTCCTGTTGGCCTGTCCTGTCGACCGCAGAGGCCAAACGCGACAAGTGACCATCAATCAATGGGTTGTAGGTCAAGCCATGCACGCCCTTATGCGGGAAGCGTGGAGAGTCGCCGGTGAGGCTGAGAGCGAGCAGCAGGTTGAGGTCGGCGCAGAGAGCCGCTGACGTTCCAGCGCCGCCGCCGGATTGGGGATCTTGGTTGCAGCCACCCGTTGCCCACTCCGTGTCAGGAGCACGCGATGAGGATATCGGGCCAACCAGTGATTTCACGAGAGACACGGCGGCTGCTGATCACTGTCGTGGTGGCGGTGGCCGCGTTGTGGGTGCTGGCGCGCATTCGATTTCAGGAGCGGCCAGTTACCTCAACGCCGGTGCCGAACGTTCTCGCACAGTTGAGACCAGTTTCGAGCTATGCCGACCTCGCCCGGGTGATCGCCGACATTCGTCCTGGCATCATTGCCGCCGTGTCCGCGTCGGCAGGAGGCGGTCCCGCGCTTCGTATTCGCGACGATGCCGCCGTCACACTGATGCCCGGACCGGCAGACACGCTCCTCGCATGTGACCGCGCGACAACTCTCGCAATTGTGCGGCATCCGAGTGGCGACATGCCCGGTCTCATGCCATGGGCGCCCCGCCTGCTCGATTACCCGCGATACCTCGTCGCTGCCGATGTGACAGGGCAGCACGTGGCGCTGCGGCCGGTCTTCATCGGCGGGTTGTTCCCCGTATCGAGTCCACTCTGGTCTGGAGAGTTGTGGGCGTTTCCAGCGGCCACGGCGATTGCGCCTGGGACGTTCGTATTCACGACCGATGGCGCACTCGCCGGCCTCAGCGTGAGCCACGGCGGCCAGACCGCGATCGTTCCGGCCGCAGGTCTTTTCCGTGCGATCGATCAGATGCAGCGGCGGAGCGGCGCAGCCGGCGACCTCGGCATCGCAATACAATCGCTCTCACCCGAGATTGCGTCGGCGACTGGCGGCGCGACAGGAGTCGTCATCAGCGCGGTCGAGCCCTCGGGCGCGGCTGCAGGCAAAGTCCTGGCAACAGAAGTGATCGAAGCGATCGATGGTCAGGAGATGCACACGCCCGATCACTGGCGTGCCCGTGTGGCTCGCGTCAACGTAGGTGACACGCTGACCTTGCGCGTCCGCGGCGGCGAAGGGTTGCGCGAGGTGCAGGTCACAGCTGCTGCGCCTACAGCGCCCGCCGAACGAACGCAGGAGCCGTCGCTCGGCTTGAGACTGCGGGCGATCCCCAAGGTCGGATCGGAAGTCCTCTCGGTGCAGCCGCGGTCGAGCGCCGAGCGTGCCGCGATACGGGCGGAAGACATCATCACGGTCGCAGGCGGCCGGCCGTCGCCGACGCCCGCGGAAGTGATGCGCGCATTCACGTCGTTGCCCGAGGGCGGATCACTCGTGGTCGCGATCGCTCGCGGAACCGAGCATCGCGTGATCGTCATCGAAAAATAATGATGTCGTGGTCCACGTCCGCGCTGTTGCTGCTGGCTGGCATTGGCGTGGGTCCGTACGGACTCAACGTGCTGTCATCATCGGTTCTGCTGCTGCTCGACCCTCTCATCGCTATGGCGCTCGCCATGCTGGGTGTCTTCATCGGTCTTGACATTCACCCACGACAACTGCGGCCAACCACGCCCGCCGTGCTGGCGGTGCTTGGCGGCATCGCCATGGTTACAGTTCGAGACTCGTCTCCGATCGTGCTGGGGCTCATCACCCTTGGCATTACCGGCGTCGCGATAGTCGTCGCCTTCGCCGGCTGGTTGCTGGTCGGGCAAGCCGATTCTGAGCGCGAGCAACAGGTATTTGTCATTGGATCGCTGTTACTCCTTGGCGGGGCAGCTGCCTACGCTTCGCTGTCGGCAGTGTTTGCAGGACTCCTCGCCGGGATTGTGTGGCGCTCAGGCGGTGAACTCGCCAGAGCGCGCATTGTGCAGCATCTCGATTACTTCCAGCATCCGCTCGTCGTTGTCATGCTGCTGGTGGCCGGCGCATCCATCACCTTCTCCATCGAGGCGATGGCAGTACTCGTGATCGTCGCGGCGCTGCACGCGGCAGGGCGGCCTGTCGTCGATCCGTTTCCGGTATCGGCCGGGGCGGCGGCGATTGCGGTAGCGCTCGACGTGTTCCGATGAGCGGTGCGGTGATTCGACTGGCGGCCGTAGCCCTCATCGTGGCGGCGATGGTGGTGATTCGCCAGCTTGGGCCCGCGGCCCCGGAAGCCGCGCGGGGCACTGCATTGGCGCTGGGGTTCACGCTCATCGTCGCCCTGGTAACGGGAGAGTTTCTGCGGCGGTTCCGATTGCCGCGTCTCACGGGCTATCTACTGTTCGGCCTGCTCGTTGGACCGTACCTCGGCAACGTCATCACTGAAGGGATGGCGAGGCAGCTTCAGCTCGTCACCGGCATCGCCACGACGCTCATCGCGTTTATTGCAGGCCTCACACTCAACATCGAGCGTCTCGAGCGACGGGTAGCAGGCGCGGGAGTCACCACCGTCATCACACTCGGGATTGCGATGTTGGGATTGGCAGTGTTGACGTGGCTCACGTGGCCGTGGCTGCCGATTTCGCCTGCCGCCACCGGCACCGCGAAGCTGGTGATCATTGCGCTGCTGGTGGTCATCGTGGTCAGTTTCTCGCCGACGATGAGCGCAGCGGTTATCGCGGAAACCGGGTCGCGCGGAAAACTCAGCGATTTCGTACTGGCGATGGTCGTGCTCGCCGACCTCATCATCCTCGTCCTGTTTTCGCTCGTGATGCAATTGGCTCGTGGCGTCTTCGGCGACAGCGCGCCGCAGGACGTGAACCTGCTCGTGAGGCTGGCGTGGGAAATCGGCGGGGCCATCGCCTTTGGCAGTCTCGTCGGCGCGCTCTTCGCCCTGTACCTCAGGTACGTCGGGCGGGAGGTGACGCTGGCGCTTCTTGTCGTGACGCTATTGTTGAGTCAGGTAGGCGTGAGCCAGCGTGTAGAACCGCTGCTGGCGGCGATGGCTGCGGGCATCGTCATCGCGAACGTTGCGGTCGCCCAGGGAGAAACGCTGAAGGTCGCCATCAAATCGGGCGCATTGCCGTTGCTGGTCGTCTTCTTCGTTGCGGTCGGCACGTCGCTTCGGCTCGACACCCTCGCCGCTTCCGGCATTGCCGCGATCGGGCTCGCTGCCGCGCGCATTGGGCTCATCTGGATCGGCGTACGCATCGGATTGCGCGCGACGAAGGTAAAAGATCGCGCAGGGGAGTACGTCTGGACCGGCCTGATCTCGCAGGCGGGCATCACGCTCGGTCTGGCGGCGGCGGTTGCGACGGAGTTTCCAACATGGGGCACGCAGGTGCAGATGCTGCTCGTGGCGCTAATCGCGATCGACGAGCTCGTCGGGCCAGCATTGTTCCGCACCGGTCTGGTTCGGGCGGGGGAAATCGATGCGACCGCGCCGCGGCCGCTGCTCGTCGTCTCGAATCGGGAGCCCTATCTTCACAATTTCGACGACAACGGTCGCATCGTGTGCGCCACCGCAACCGGCGGCGTGGCCGTGGCGCTCGACGCGTTGATGCGAGAGCGGGGCGGCACATGGATCGCGCACGGTGCGGGTACGGCCGATCGCCAGACTGTCGATGCCGGCGACAAGATCCGGGTGCCGCCAGGTAAGCCGGCTTACGACCTTCGGCGGTTGTGGATTCCCCCCGATGAGTTCGCCGCGTACTACGGAGGATTTGCGAATGAAGGCTTGTGGCCGCTCTGTCATCTGGTCGACGTGCGACCGAAGTTTCGGACCGAAGACTGGGCCGCGTACAAGGACGTAAACGGGCTCTTTGCGGCGGCAATCGATACCGAAATGCCGACGTCCGATACGCCGGTGTTTCTGCAGGACTATCACCTTGCGATGGCGGCTCTCTATCTGCGCCGCAGGCGGCCAAACGTCCGGACCGCGATGTTCTGGCACATCCCGTGGCCGAATCCCGATCGTCTGTTGATGTGCCAGTGGCGGCGCGAGTTGCTCGCGGGCCTCCTCGCCAACGATCTGCTCGCGTTTCAAGTCGAGCGCGATCGCCGCAATTTCATCCTCGCGACCGAGGATGAGATCGGCGCCGAGATTGAAGCCGACGGCGCGAGCGTTCGGTTCAAAGGACGGAACACGACGGTCGTGTCGGTGCCAATTGGCGTGGACTACGACCGCATTCAGGGCGTTGTGACCGCTGCAGGTTTCGATGCCGAGCAGCTGCGGCTTCGCGAGATGTTCGGGCTGACCACCACGAATGTCGTCGGCGTCGGCGTCGATCGACTCGATTACACAAAAGGCATCCCCGAGCGTCTCGAGGCGATCGATCGCGTGCTGACGCGGCGGCCGGAACTTCGCGGACGATTCACGTTCGTCCAGATCGGCGTGCCGTCGCGATCTGAGCTCGAAAGCTACGGCGCCATCGAGTCAGAAATCGATCGCAAGGTTGCAAACGTGAATGCAAAGCACGCAGTCGCCGGCGGCGCCGCACCCGTTTATTACCACAAAGCCGCGCTGTCGCTGGCCGATCTCGTTGCCTTGTACCGCATGGCCCACTTCTGTATCGTGAGCTCGCTCGCCGACGGCATGAACCTCGTCGCCAAGGAGTTCGTGGCATCGCGGGACGACGAAGACGGTGTGCTGGTACTCAGCGCACTGGCCGGAGCGGCGGAGGAGCTGCGCGAAGCGCTCATCATCAATCCGTACGACGTGGACGGGTTTGCGGCCGCAATCATGCGCGCGATCGACATGAGCCCAGAGGAGCGCGCCCTTCGAATGCGCGCCATGCGACGCATCGTGGCCGGTCGTAATGTCTTCAGCTGGGCGTCCGACATCCTCGAAGGTCTCGAAAGCCTCTGGACCAAGCCGCTGCAGTACGCCGCGCGAGGACCCGAGGACGCGCCGGTGTAGTTGCCGGCGTTCGGGTCGGTGTGTCAGGTATCGCCGTCCAAACAATACCGTGTCGTCGGTATTGGAGTCGGCCGCGCCGTACCGTACGCTCCGTTCTCGTGGGCCTTCTGGGAAGGCTCAGCTGCGGAACTGAGCGTCGGACACACCCCTCCGGTTCGGTTCCGCAGTCCGCACTCCGCGACCAGCATTAAGTCCCACTAATCGCCCGATCAACGTGGAAATCCCGAGTGTGGCCGGCCTGACCCATTGACCACTCTCTGTGACGTCCCTTCGAGCGATGTTACGCTCGTTATCGTGCTAAACCGATGACGATGCGCACCTCACCGACCACTGCGATCAGCGAGCTGGGTGCCTGGAAATGAATGACCGGCTGCGCTTCTTCCTGGGGGTGGTCCTCGTAGCTGTTTGCGCCGCCACATTCGCCGTTGCGTTCCGGACGTCATTGACAGTGCTGTACCGAACTGTCTATGACGCAGACAATGTGTCGATGCGATGACTGGCCTCCAACCGTGGTTGCGGTTTGGTGCACCATTGGCAGCGGCGTCGATTGCTGGCCTCATCGCCCGTCTCCGCGCCGCGCCCACGCAAGGTGTCAGTAATGTCATGGAAGCCGTCGCCCTCGGCAACGTTCAGCTGTCTCTCCGGACAACAGCGTCTCGAGTGGCATGTTCCTGGGTAGCGATCGCCGGAGGGATGTCGATCGGTCGCGAGGGACCTCTGATCGAGTTCGGAGGTGCACTGGGTGCGGCGATTGCGCGCAGGTTTGTGACGTCGCTGTCTCATACGCGCGTGCTGGTGGCGGCTGGCGCGGCAGCAGGGTTTGCTGCGGCTTATAACACGCCGTTTGCCGCTGTGCTTTTCGTGCTTGAAACGATCGTCGGCATCGCCGCTCTGGAGTTGTTGCTGCCCGCCATGGGTGCGACCATCATTGCGACAGGCATCACGCGAATAATGGTCGGCGTCGGACCAATCTATGGGCAGCGCGTGTTTGACGCGCAGTCATACATTGAGCTGGTTTCGTTCGCCGCACTCGGCTTCGCCGCAGCGGTGGCTGCCGTTGGTTTCAAGCGAATCCTGTCCTCGTTCGAGGCATGGTTCGATCGCCATCCGACGCCCCAACCGTTCCGGGCGATGATTGGAGGTGCGCTCGTCGGCGCGATTGCGGTGTGGCTGCCCGCTGTTGCGGGAAATGGCTACGAACCACTGAATGCGATGCTCGATGAACCCGCGATCGTGAGCACCGTCGTCGTCCTCCTTGCCGCCAAAATGATCACCACAAGCGGATCGGTCGCTTCGGGGGTCCCCGGTGGGATCTTTACGCCCATGCTGCTTGTAGGTGCTGCGCTCGGCACGTCTTGGTCGCATTTCATCGGATCTCCGGCAAGCGCCGGCAGCTACGCCTTAGTCGGAATGGCCGCCGCGACGGCCGCCAGCATCCACGCGCCGCTGACCGCAGCGGTGATGATCTTTGAGCTTTCAGGCGACTATCTCATCGTCCTGCCGCTCCTGTTGGCAACCGTCGTATCCACAACCGTTTCGAGAGGCTTCGGCAGTGAATCGGTATACGACACAGAGCTGCGTCGTCGCGGACTGGGTTGGGACCTTACTCTCGAGGGACGGCGGATGAAGGCGACTCGACCTGATGAGTCGAATCCACAACAGGGGGAGGCATCATGACAAGGACGGCGTTTGTATTGCGGCTAGCCGCGGGGGCTTTAGGCGGCCTTGTCGTAGGCTTCACTTTAAGCCGTTCGATGTACGCCCTACCACCGCCACGATTGGAAGTCGCCCGTGCTGCGATTGAGCCGCAGACATCGTCCGCTGGCCACCGATTTTCGTCCGACGCCGCCATCATGCTCAAATTCATCAAACCAGACAAGACCGACGATTTCGAAGCAACCGTTGACAAGTTGAAAGAGGCACTCGCGCGCAGCAACAATCCCGAGCGCCGTCGACAGGCTCGAGGTTGGCGAGTCTTCAAGGCAGTCGAACCTGCGACGAATGGTCACGCTGTGTACGTGTTTGAGATCGATCCCGTGGTACGGGGTGCCGACTACACGGTCGCCACAATTCTCGCGGAGGCCTTTCCAGCAGAGGCGCAAGCATTGTACCGACGGTATGCAGACGCATCATCGTCCAGGCAGCATGTCGTAGACCTCAAGCTGATAGCGGCCTTTGGAGAAGCTTCCAGATAGTCGCGCGCCAATGTCAGGCCTCGGCGAAGAATACTGTTGCTAGGGGATAGAAGCGGTCCACTTCAGGCAATATCGTCCTCTGCCCATCCCAATCCGGCGGGCGGAAGTGTTCAACCTCTTCAATCGTGTGATCTGGGGCCTCGGTCCCGTAGTCCGCTTCGGAAGTTCCTCACAAAATCGTGCGCAAGACGGCGCGCGCCCTACATTGTCCAAGGTAAGCAGACGCTTCACCGCTTCCCACCATCGAGATGCCTTCGCTTTGCAGATACGCGGAAAGATTACGGTGGCGCGCGGTCGCCACCGTTATTTGACCCTGACGCTGTGCAGGTTGGCGGCGGCCTTTCGGCCGCCGCCTCAAGCGGCGTTTAGAAGCCGAACTTCACGCCGAGCTGCAGCTCGCGCATCGGCTTGCGCGTGGCGTCGATCGTGCCGTACTGCGCATTCGTCACCGAGGTGTTCGGATCCTGCCAGACCGGCTGATTGAAGGTGTTGAACACCTCGAGCCGGAACTGCAGGCTCTTGCTGCCGCCGAGTTGGAAGGTCCGCAGGATCGACATGTCGAAGTTGAAGATGCCCGGTCCGAAGATGCTGTTCCGCACGGCGTTGCCGTGCGTGAACTGCGGCTGCAGCACGAAGGCCGCCGTGTTGAACCACTGCTGAATCGTATTCGGTCCGCTGTTCGGATCCTGGCCCGACACGGCGTCCGGACGGTTGGTGCTGCCCGTGCCGGCACGGTCCTGACCGGAGGCCGGGTCGCGGGGGAACCCGCTCGACAGGCTCAGGATGTTGGTGACCTGCCAGCCGCCGAGAATCGCCCCTCCGACACCTGACTGGAGGAACGGTTTGCCCTCGCCGAACGGCAGTTCGTAGAGGATCGACGAGACGACGCGATGCCGGACGTCGAAGATCGAGAGGCCCCACTCGCATCCGCTCGAGACTTCATTCGCCGCGCAGTTGCTGTCCTGGGGGAACAGCGCATCGCCGTTGAGCGTGCGGATGCCACTGCCGTTGTCCCTGGATTTCGACAGCGTGTAGCCGACCAGCGCCGAGAAGCCGTTGTTGAGACGCCGCGTCAGCTTGGCCGTCAGCGAGTCGTACCGGGCTTCGGCCACGTTGCCGATCGTCTGAAGCCGGGTGAACTCCGGGTAGGGCCGTCGGGCCTGGGTGCTGCCGGCACCCGGAATCACCTCGTTGCGATCGAACATGCGCTCGAGGTGGCTGCTCCGCGAGCCGAGATAGCCGACTTCCAGCGCCGCGTTGGGGCCGAGTTCGCGCTGGACGTTGAAGAGGTACTGCACCATCCGGGGCGTGGTCCGGTCGAACTCGTTGCCGAGCGTGTAGTGGTTCGAGATGCAGACCAGCGGCGGCTGTATGCCGCAGGGATTCGTGCCCGATCCCACGAAGGGGGCGTTCCAGGTTTGATTGAAAAACTGGTCGGAGGTGTCTTGACGCCGTCCGGCCGCGTTGCGGGCCATGTCGAAGCGCGGATTGCCCGTGTCCTGCATGTAGAACATGCCGACGCCGGCGCGAATGGACGTCCGGTCGCTTGGCGTCCAGGCCCACCCGGCGCGCGGCGCGAAGTTGAGCTTGTCGTCGCCGATGAGCCGGTTCCCCAGGCTTCCGTCGCGAGCCGTCTTGATGGCGGGATTGAAGCGAATGTTGAAACCCTCGTAGAACTCCCCCTCGCCGATCCGCACCAGCGTCGGATGACGGGAGAGGTCGGCCACCGGCCCGCCCTGGTCGAAGAACGGCATGTTGGTGTTGATCAGCGTGCCCGCCTTGTCCTCGAACGGCGGGACGTACTCGTACCGCAGGCCGAGATCGAGCGTCATGTTGTCGCGCATGCGCCAAGTGTCGGTGACGTAGTAGCTCTGGCTGATCGCGCGGAATTCCGTCACCGCCAGCTGGACCGACAACTCGGAGTGACGCTGGTAGCCGAGCAGGAAGTCGGCAAACGCGGGCGCGATCGTCGCCACACTGCCGTTCAGCGACCCGCTCGCGCGGCCGTCGAACTGGAACCCGCCGCGCGGGAACTGGTTCCCGACCTGATTGTAATGGTCGATCCGGATGTGGGCGCCCACCTTGAACGAGTGCCGGCCCCGGATCCACGACACGTTGTCGATGAACTCGAACATTTTGTTCTGGACGGTGTACGGCCCCTCGGTGCTGTCACCAAAGCCGCTCAACCCGTTGATGCCAATGCTCGGAATGCCCCAGGCCTCGGGCGGAATCGCCGACATGCCCGGGATGCCCAATTCCGAGGTGACGTCGCGCTCGAACGCCAGCTCGCGCCCGAACGTGTTGTAGAACGAGTTGTAGCCGAACCGGAATTCGTTGACGACCGTCGGCGTGAGCGTGCGGGTGTTGCCGAGCGCCACCTGATGAATCCGGTTGGTCAGTTTCGTGCCGTTCAACTTCAGCGCCGGCGAGACTTCGCTGTCGCGGCTGTGGCTGTACCGGCCCATCCAGGTCGAGGACGCGTTCTGCACGAAATCGACGCGCTGCGTGAACTGGTCCTTGTCGATCACGCGATTCTGCTGCGACACGCAGTTGTTCACGGTGCCAAACCCGCCGGTGCCCGTGGTATTCGGCTCGGGATAGAACTCGAGCAGCTTCACCGAGGTCGGATGGATGCGGTTGGTTGGAATCCGGTTGCCGGGGAACGTCGCGCACGTCCTCACGCCGGACGCACTCGCGACGGTGCAGGTGGCCGGGTCGTACAGCGGCCCCGAGTACGACGAGAAATCGCCGGTCCTCCAAGCAGCCAGGGGCAGCGAGTAGTTGTTCTGGAATTGTTTGCGGTCGCGGTAGCCCTCCCAGTTGGACATGAAGAACACCTTGTTGGTCCAGGTCGGGCCGCCAACGGTGTAGCCGGTACTGATTCCAGTTGAACGGCGCTTTCGGCAGGGCGGCCTGCGCCGACGTAAACGAATACGGCCGCGAGTCCATCGCGTCGTTGCGGAGGAACTCGAAGATCGCCCCGTGGAACTGGTTGGTGCCGGACTTGGTGACGACGTTCACCTGGCTGGCCGCGCGGCCGAACTCGGCCGAGTAGATGCCGGTCTGCACCTTGAACTCTTCGAGCGCGTCCACCGACGGCAACAGAATATACGTGTTGAAGTTGACGTCCGTGTTGTCCGTGCCGTCGAGCGTGTAGTAGTTGAACTCGCGCCGCTGCCCCGAAATCGAGAGCTGCTGGTTGGCGCGCGAGCCGCCCTGCCGGTCGCCGGCCTGCCCGGCGCCCGCGAACTCGGCGCTCACGTTCGGACTGAGCGCGACGAGCGACAGGAAGTTGCGGCCGTTCAGCGGCAGCTCGACGATGCGCCGGTTCTCGATCACCGTGCCGACCGTGGCGTTCTCAGTTGTAATCAACGGCGCCACACCCGTGACCTCAGCGGTCTCAGAGAGTGTGCCGATGGCGAGGTTGAAATCCACGCGGAGCGTCTGCTCCACGTGAAGCTCCGCCGTCCGGGTGGCCGTCTGGAAACCCTGAAGCTCGGCCCGGACCGTGTAGGTCCCAGGCGGCAAGGCCGGAAAACTGTAGGCGCCGGCGGCGTTGCTTTGCCCTTCGCGCGTCGCGTTGGTCGCATTATTAGAGGCCGTCACCGTCACGCCGGGGATGATCGCACCTGACGAATCTTTCACTTCACCGGTAATCGTGCCCAGCGTCTGGGCGGAACACGGCACACACAAAAAAAGCCAAACCAATACCGCCAAGTCTGTCGGGACATGGCGCACGCATCCTTTCTTGGTTTGCGGCAGGAATTGTGCGGTCAATGTACTCAAGAGGCGGGGGACCGACCATGCGGTCAAGGCCGTATTCTTGCGCACGCAAATTATGATCGAATCGTAATTGAGTAGTTAGGCCAGTGAGGGTCATCGTACATATTGCCGGGCAGGCATTCAGGCCACCTGCGGCGCTCGTGAGACCGAAGCTCCACAACACTCGGCGATCGATGCGGCCTTTCAAGAGCCAGAAGCGCAGTGCCGTGCCAATGAGGTGCGGGATCGACACAGCCGCAACTTCTGGTATCGACCTTCAACACCAGAACCGGCGTGAGCAGGCTTCCGATACCGAACCCAGTGACCGCCGAGATGGCTCCAGCGACAATGCCAACGACGATGACCAAGGCGTCGGAGCACGTGGACGTCATTTCAGCCGGCTATGCGCGCGATGGGACTGCGGTCAGCTTCAGATAGTGGTTCGGGGCCTCGAACGCGACGCCAATTCGACGGTAGTAGCCTCTATCCCAAGCGCGTAAATCCTTGCCCAAGACAGCGACACTGCCCTCATAGCCGTCCAACAGTCGGATCAGAACGTTCTGCGTCGTGCTCTTGCCGGCACCGCTCGGGCCAAGGAATCCGAAAATCTCACCCGGCGCCACCGAGAAGGCGACGTCGCGAACGGCCGGCCGTTGGGCGCCCGGATACGTAAAGCCGAACGAGTGAACGTCGATAACGGGCACGTAAGGTGGACTGTAGCAGCTTTGGCGCGCAGCGAAATGCACGACGAGCACCGACGACAAGCAGATCCGGCGAGCAACGTGGAAGAGCGGTAGTTCGAGCGCCTGGCCTCAACCGCATATACTGGACGCAGCTGAGAGATCGAAGGGTGCAGCGGGCTTCCGCTGCAGGCAACGGGATGGTCGGGCCGCCATCCTCATGGTCGTTGCGAGACCAGGAGGATGCGAGTTGGCAAGCTCGGTTTGCGGATCGTCCGCGCGTTGGCCCTTCACGTGTCTCGAAGCAATCCCACTTGTCGTCGTCACCGCGCAGCCGGAACACGTCTCAAGGGGTCGCGCGAATCTCGTCGCGCTCCACGCTTGCCCTCGCGCCTATCCTGCCGGCAATAAGGATTGCCGGGCATCTCGCCACGCCCTTCATTCCGCAGCTGACAGATGGTCTCTCGGAGCTGGCTGCGTTCCGGAGGCGAGATGCTGTTGAAGATTGCGTTTCGTTCTGCTTATCGCGTGGCTGCTCGGCGTCCTCGGGCTGTACAGAATCGGCGATCTCGTGCACGTACTCCTTCTGGTCGGCCTGATGCTCTTGCTACTGGGGGCGCTCAAGGCTCGCGACGCTGCCGTAGCTCGTGGAAGGGATGTCGGCTCAGGCCAATCATGACCACTCGGTCCACCTCCGTCAGCTTCCGCAGGTCCGTGCCCCGATGAGCGACGACACTACCGCGATCACGGCGATTCCGAGGGCCCTGGAGAGTTATCCCATCCGGCGCCGATCAGACGCTCGCCAGCCGATCTCGCCATGCGTGTGCAGATCGAGCCGTTCAACGCCATCGCCACGGGCGTGTTTGTCCTGGCGATTCTCCACACGTTTGCGGCGGCCCGCTTCGCGCGTCTCGCGCACCGCGTGCAGCACCGCCACGATGAGGAGGCACGAGCGCACGGCAGACCGGCGTCGCCGAGTCTGCGCGCTGAGGCGCTGCACTTCCTCGGGGAAGTCGAAGTGGTCTTTGGCCTGTGGGCGGTGGTGCTCGTCGTCGCGACCACGGCGTACGCCGGGTGGGAGGCGGCCCGGCACTACGTCAGCGAAACGGTCAACTACACGGAACCCCTGTTCGTCGTCGTCATCATGGCGCTCGCGTCGACACGGCCGGTCATTGGGTTCGCTGAGTCAGCCCTGCGGCGTGTGGCGGCTGCTGGTGGCGCCACACCTGCCGCCTGGTGGGCGGCGATTCTGACGATCGGCCCGGTGCTGGGCTCGTTCATCACCGAACCGGCGGCGATGACGATTTGCGCCCTGCTGCTCGCACGGCAGTTCTTTGACCTGCAACCCTCGACACGACTGAAATACGCGACGCTGGGAGTATTGTTTGTCAACGTCTCGATTGGTGGGACGCTGACGCAGTTCGCGGCGCCGCCTGTGCTGATGGTGGCGCGCCCGTGGGGGTGGGACATCCCATTCATGGTCGCGAATTTCGGTTGGCGCGCCGTCACCGCCATCGTCGTGTCGACAGCGGTCTACTTCATCCTGTTCCGGAAGGAATTGGGAAGTCTTGCCGCTCGATCGCCGGTTCCCGAAGTGGAGCAACCCGACGACGACTCGGCTGGGGCCGCGCTGCTGCCAGTGCCGCCATGGGTGGTCGCGGTGCACCTCGCGTTCATGGCGTGGACCGTTTTCAACGCGCACGACCCAGCGCTGTTCCTGGGCGGGTTTCTGTTCTTCCTGGGATTTGCTCGCGCCACCGCCCCGTACCAGAGCCGCATCGAGCTGAAGACTCCGCTGCTCGTGGGGTTCTTCCTCGCAGGGCTGGTGATCCACGGCGGGCTGCAGGGATGGTGGATCGCGCCGGTGCTGAGCAGGCTTCCCGAGAGTCCATTGTTCCTGGGGGCCACGGCGCTGACGGCCGTCAACGACAATGCGCTCATCACCTATCTGGCGACACTGGTGCCGAATCTGGGCGACGAGCTGAAGCTCGCGGTTGTTCAAGGAGCCGTGGTTGGCGGAGGGTTGACGGTGATCGCGAATGCTCCGAACCCGGCCGGCCAGGCGCTGCTGGGTCGCTTCTTTGATGGGGCGATCTTGCCGATCGGATTGCTGGCAGGAGCGCTCCTGCCGACAGTCATTGCCGCGATCGTGTTTCGTCTGCTGTGACCAGCATGTTGTGCGAGGTAACTTGTCCGTCGCTTAGCCGAACATGCCTGAGCGGCAACTCACACCGCGAAACGGCAACGCGGAGCGCCAGCCGATGATCTGGGTCCAATCGCGGCGACCGCGCTCGTTATCGTTCAGGCCGGCGTGCGCCTCGGATGCCGCTGCCGTTATCCCTCGACTTCGATAAGGTGTAGCCGACGAGGGCCGAGAACCCGTTGTCGAGGCGGCGCGTCAGCTTGACTGCCAGCGAGTTGTAATTGGCTTCCGCCACATTGCCGATCGTTTGAAGCCTGGTAAACTCCGAGTATGGCCGTCGGGTCTGGGTGTTGCCGGGCCTCGGAATCACCTCGTTGCGATCGAACATGCGCTCGAGGTCGTAGCTACGCGAGCCGAGGTAGGCAGAAAGCCATGAATCAACGTATGAGCCACAACACGACCACATGATGAGCGGCGTGATTGATGCGGTGAGTTGTTGACGCGTAGGACTCAGCTCGGGCCGACGTGAAAATCCTGTCTGGACAGGATGGTGAAGGGCGGAGTCGCAGCGTATCGTCAACTCATGATGCGTCGCAGAACGCTTTTTCAGTGGCTCTTTACTGTGCCGATGTTCACGGGCTCGAGCGCACATCTTGGTGGTGCCCAGACTCCTCCACAGACGAATCAGCCCGCAGCGCCTCCGCAACGCGTGTTCGCTTCCGATGCCGGGATGATTCTAAATACCATCAAACCGGACAAAACCGGCGATTTCGAATTCGTGGTTGACCGCTTGAAGGCGGCGCTCCATCAGAGCAGCGGTGACGTGCGGAAGCAGCAGGCGGAAGGGTGGCGAGTGTACAGGCGCTTGAACCCGGTGCGAACAACAGCGTGTTGTATGTGTTTTGGCTCAACCCGGTCGTAAAAGGTGCCGACTACACTGTTTCGAAAATTCTCTACGAGGCATTCCCGAACGAAGCACAGGATCTTTATAAGAAATTCTCCGGCTCCTACAGCGGGGGCCAGACTCTTGTGAACCTGCAGTTATTTTCGAATTTGGGACAGTCTGCCTGAACGGTTGCCATTTGGAGACGAACACGTGCACGGGCCTGCCTGTTGATTAAGTGGGCATTGGAAAGGTGACATGTCACGTGAGGTGCCGGCGGTCGTTGGTATTCTGATGATGTGTGTCGCCATCGCGGGAGCTGGCACCGACATGGGCCTCACATGCTTCCGCGATATCGAAACAGTCGACTCGACCGAGTCATTGGCTGTAACCCTTCGATCGCTCAAAGTGCGGCGGGTGCGACTTGAGACTGTCACGCCGAGTGATGATTCTCATTACGTAACCGTTAAGTTCGACATCCTCAACAAGGGCGAGACAAGCGTCTCGAACATTGTCTTTCAGGTGATGCTTATCGACACTCGCCCCGACGCTCGACTGCGTATCGTAGCCGGGCCATTCACTTTCCGCAGTAAGTCCGCTCTCGACGCTGAAAATACGATGGCCCTGGAGGTGCGAGTCCGTGACCTTGCACCGTCTTGCAGGTGTCGGCCGTTCGTACGAATTGCATCAGTCAGCATTCCGTGACGAGACAAGATACCCGAAAGTAGCGTGAGGATTCGCCGGCCGGAAATTCTACAGACCTACCGCGTCACGGTGGTCGACGCACCCTCCCAGCTGCGGCTCGTCGCCGCGCACGCGTGGGACGTGCTCGGTGCCATGCGCGCCGGCTGCCGCAGCGGTCTTTGTTGCACGGCCGGGGAAGGCGCTGTCCGCTCGCAGACATCCCCGACATTGTTGGATCCGACCTGCGCAACGTGGCGGACCAGATCGTCAAGCGCGACGCGTCAAAATAGCGACTTGCTGCATCTACGAATCACTCGGCACCTGGTGCCAGCGTTGCTCGCTTCTGACCGGCGGCATACTTGAGCACTCTGACACGCTCCATCGTGACTAGCGCCCCACCGGTGATCATCTCGTCGAGGATGGGCAGCAGGCGATCAACATGTGCCTGGTCATCGACCACTTCAATGACGACCGGAAGGTCAGTTGACAACGCAATCAAGCTGGCCGTGTGGATCACGCTGCTGGCGCTAAAACCCGCGACGCCGTGCAGCACCGTCGCTCCGGCGAAGCCTTCGGCTCGGAGTCGCTCCAACATCGCACGGGCCATAGGCGTGTGGTGCCACTTGTCGGATTCGCCGAGAAAAATACGAACCAGGAATTGATCGCCGTCAAGTACGCGCATGGTTGCATGCCTCCTTCAGCGTCCCAGGACTTCGCGTGCGGTTACCAGGCCCAACCAGCCGGCCATCAGACCGCCCAACATGGTCACGGCAACATTCAGGACGGCTGTCGCCGGAGCGCTCTCGTCAAACAGACGCATCGTCTCGTAGTTGAAGCTGGAGTACGTCGTCAGGCCACCGATGAAACCGATCGTGACGGCCGCGCGCACAGTGGGTGACCAGCCGAGCGTCAAGGCCGCATGCATCAAGGCGGCGATGACAAAACAGCCGAACAGGTTGACGATGAGGGTGCCGTAGGGGAAGACGCTACCGAGTCGCTGGGCCGCCCACAGCGCAATCAGATAACGCGCACCAGTGCCAGCGGCACCAGCGAGGCAAATCCAGAAGAATCGTTCCATGCCGTGTCGCCTTTCCCAGGCGCTGCGGCGACGTACAGCACGCTCCCACGGCTACCCGTAGGAGTCATTGGCTGTCAATTGACGGCGGTTCAGGGCGGACTCCACCGCCAACGAGATCTTCAGTGTCCTCGCCAAGGGGGCCCGCTGTCAAAGGCTCGTCACACAGACCGAGTACCGCGGCGCACAACCATGGCTCCGACGACGCCCGACACGATCGACCCTCCCAGGATCCCGACTTTGGCTGAGTCGAGCAAGGTCGTGCCGTCAAACGCGAGCGTGGCGATGAACAATGACATCGTGAAACCGATGCCACCCAGCCAGGCGCATCCGTGCAACGCCGTCCAACTGACACCGTCTGGAAGCCAGGCCAGCCGCAACCGAACCGCGGCCAACGCGGCGCAGGTAATCCCGAGTGGTTTTCCGAAGGCCAGTCCCAGGATCACGGCAAGCGTCACGCTCCCGCCGGACCATCCGCTCAGGCCGACGCCCGTGTTCGAAAACGCAAAGAGCGGCATCACCACGAAGGCTGAAAGCCCATGAAGCGCGTGTTCCAGGCGGAGGAGCGGGGCCGTGACCTGCTCGCTGGCTCGCTCGAGTCCGATGATCGCCTCCTGCTGACCCTTGCTGGTCAGCACGAGCAGATCGCCAGTCTCAGTGCGATCGAAGTGGTTCAGCAAGCTTCGCGGCTTGGCCGAGAACTCCGTCGCGTTGATGCGCGTTCGTGTCGGAATCGCAAAGGCGAGCATCACGCCGGCGATCGTGGCGTGCACCCCGGACTCGTGCACAAAGAACCAGAGCCTCAGACCGAGGACCAGATAGGGAGTCAAACCTCGTATGCGAAGAACGTTCAGAGCGATGAGCAACAACAGGATGAGACCCGCGATCCCCAGGGCGCCCCACGCGATGGCGCCGCTGTAGAAGAGCGCGATGACCAACACCGCCCCCATGTCATCCACAATGGCCAAGGCCGCCAGAAAGATCTTGAGTCAACTTGGAGCTCGGGGCGCGACGAGTGCCAGTACGCCGAGCGCGAAGGCGATGTCGGTCGCCATGGGAATCGCCCACCCACGCGACTCCATCCCTCCGCCGTTCGTCAAGAGATAGATGGAAGCGGGGACGATCATTCCGCCGATCGCCCCGGCGATCGGGAGCGCCGCGTGGCGCGGGGATGCCAGTTCGCCCGCAAGGACCTCGCGTTTGATTTCCAGCCCCACAAGGAGAAAGAAGATTGCCATGAGCCCATCGTTGATCCACTGATGAACGGTGAGCGAAAGCCCATGACCCCCTCCGGCAATGGCAATCGTCGTCGACAACAGACCGCGGTAAGTATCAGCCCACCCAGAATTGGCAATGATCAGCACGGCGCACGCGCAGCCGACAAGCAACGCCCCTCCGGCCGCTTCCGTACGAAAGAATTCTTGAAAGGGGTTCGTTGAGCGGGACTCTTGAAACTCGGCCGTCATCCCATACTGTGCTACCACTCTGGACCGACCGCGTGTGACTGGAGGTTGAGGCCACACTCCCCCGAGCAAGACGGCGCTCTTCCATCAGCTTCGTGGCAGCATCGCTGCCCGCGTCGTCTCTCGGTCCTTCGTGCGGATGGCTGTGATACTGCGGTCGATTACTTCTTGTGCCACTCGGCTGGCACAAACACTCACGATATGAAGAAAATTGGGCATCGTCGGGGGCATCGGACCAGAGTCGACGATCGCGTACTACCGATCGATCGTTGACCGATATCGACAGTTTACGTCTTATCAGTATCCGCCCCTGATCATCAACAGCATCGACCTCGATCAGATGCTCGCTGGTAGCGGAGAATGATCTTGGTCCTTACGGAGTATCTGGCGACTGAAGTCCGCGCGCTGCGAATGTTGGGCGACAATGGGACTGTTGGCAGCCAGTACGCCCCAGGTCGTCTTCGATGCCGTCCTCGAGCGATCGCCGATTCCGCTCCAGAGTATCGTCCATGCGACCTGTGACGCAGCGCGGGCGCTCCACCTGAGGCGCCCCCCATGATGGTTTCGTCTCACGCTCGAGCGGGTCTGGTTCTGTGTAATTGGCGCGAAGACCTAGCCCGCCCCCGGCTTGCGGTGCCTAGTGTGTGCCTACCGCGACCGCTCGACCGACCAACCGACTCTACCGCATCCCTATAACAGATTGCATCAATGGAGTTTACATGGAGCCGGCGATCGGACTTGAACCGATGACCTGCTGATTACGAATCAGCTGCTCTACCAACTGAGCTACGCCGGCCCTGGCGGGACCACATATCTTACCATCGTCGACTTTCGACCATCTACTTTCAACCGTCGACTGCAGACTACTGACTGCCGACTGCTGACTCCCCCTGGTCCGCGTCAGTCCCCTTTCACATTCACAAACTGCTTCAGCACGTACTGCACCTCGACCAGATCCTTGGCATATTCCATCACCTCGTCGATGTTCTTGTAGGCCGACGGAATTTCATCGAGCAGCACCGACGATCGCCGGAACTCGATGCCGCGCATCGCGCTGTCGAGATCGCTCATCGTAAATTGCCTGCGTGCCGCCGTGCGCGACAGCCGGCGCCCCGCGCCGTGCGGGGCAGAGCGGAAGGCCATCGGATGCTCCCGCCCGGTGACGATGTAACTGCGGGTGCCCATTGAGCCGGGAATCATCGCCCACATGCCGCGCCGAGCCTCAATCGCGCCCTTGCGGGTCACCCAGACACGCTGGCCGAAGTGCTCCTCGATTTGCGTGAAATTGTGATGGCAGTTGATGCGCTGCACGTCGAGATCGGCGACGTGGCTGTCGTCGCCGTACACCTGGTAACTCAGCTCCGTCATCACGCGGTCCATCATCTCGTCGCGATTGAGCCTGGCGAAGTTCTGTGCCCACAGCACATCGCGGATGTAGTCGTCGAACTCCTTCGTGCCTTCGGTGAGGTACGCCAGATCACGGTCTGGCAGCCTGACGCCGTGGGCTTTTGCCAACTCTTGCGCGCGACGAATGTACAGGTTGCCGATCTTGTTGCCGATACCGCGCGAGCCGGAGTGCAGCGTGGCCCACACCGCATCCGATTCGTCGGTCGCGAGCTCGATGAAGTGGTTGCCGCCGCCGAGCGTGCCGAGCTGCAGCTTCCAGTTTGAATCGATCTCGCTGTAATTGCGTCGGGCGAGCGATTCGAGCTCTTTGATGCGTTTGGCGGCACTGTCGCTGATCGTCCGATTGTTATGCCCCGCGCTCATCGGAATGCGGCGTTCGATGCCCGATCGAATTGCCGCCGGATCGGCGATGTCGTCGCGCGTGAGCGGCGTCTTCACCGCGATCATGCCGCAGCCGATGTCGACGCCTACAGCCGCCGGGATGATCGAGCCCTTTGTGGCCAGCACCGTACCAATGGTGGCACCTTTGCCGTAATGACAGTCGGGCATCACCGCGATGTGCTTGTAGATAAATGGCATCGAGGCCGCGTTTTCGATCTGTTTTCGCGCCTCCGGCTCGATCGTCTCTGGCGGCGCAAAGAGGATGGCCTTCTCGTTGAGGCGATGCATATTCCCAGCTTATACACCTTCCGGATCAGTTATAACGAATACCGGAGGCAACGATGCTGCTGATTCGAGAGGTCTTTTTCTGCAAGCCCGGGCAGGTGCGGCCGATGGTGGACAAATTCAAGGCCATGAGCAAGGTGATGGAGCGGATGGCACTCGGCAAGCCCCGCATCATGACCGATTTAAGCGCCGAACGTTACTGGACCGTCGTCGCCGAGTTCGAGGTCAAGAGCATGGGTGATTTCGAAAAGATGATGAGCGATCCTGCGCAAGCCAAGGAGTTCGAGCTGGTGATGAAGGGATATCACGACTTCGTCGACTCGGGCCGGCGGGAAATCTACACGATCGAAGCTTAGGAGAATTGCCACATTCTCGATTGGCAATTTGCAATTGATTGGCAATCGTCAATTGAGAATGTGGCAATGCGTGATTCATTTCAGCGCTTGGGCAATCGCCGCCTCGGCCAGCGGCGACATCACCTTGTACCCTGCGGCGTTCGGATGCAGATCGTCCTCACTAAACTCGGCCTTCAACATACCCGTGCTGTCGATCATGGCGGAGTAGTAATCGAGGTACACGTGCTTGTTCGCCGACGCGTATGACTTCATCCAGTCGTTGAGCGCCTTGATGCGGGCGACGGGACGGCGTGTGGTCTGTGGAACGACGTTGGCGTTTGCCACGTGATACGCGCTGACGGGGAGGACGCTCGCGAGCACGACGCGGATGCCGTTCGCTTTCGCCAACTCGCTCATCGACGCCAGGTTGTCCTGAATCTCCTCGTTGGTCATCGGGCCGGTATTGCCGGCAATGTCGTTCGTGCCGGCGAGTATGACGACGGCTCGCGGCTTCAGGTTGACGACGTCGGGACGGAAGCGAAGGAGCATCTGTGGCGTCGTCTGGGCGCTGATGCCGCGGTCGGCGTAGTTCTTTCCCGGGAAGAATCCACCGAATCGCTCCTGTTGCCAGAAGTCCGTAATCGAATCACCCATGAACACGACCACAGGCTTGACGCTTCGATTCGTCTCGCGATACCGCCCGAGATTGGCCCAGTCGCGAAGCCGTGTGTCTTGATTTGTGACGGCCACCAACGCCGCGGACACGTCTGCGCACTGGAGGAGGGCAGGCGGAACAGCCTGGCCGGCTCCACCGAGACCCTGCTGTGCAGACAAAGAACTCGATTGAAGCAGCAACGAGAATGCGACGAACAACCCAAGAAGAAGTCTCATACGACCTCCATGCGTAAAGGACCGAAGTATGCGGCACGATTAGTGCTACGGCGTGAAGTGGAGTGTATATGAGCTTACTTTTGATCCTGATTGTCCTGTTGATCGTGTTGGGCGGTGGTGGATTTTACGCTGGAGGGCCGAGGGTCGGCGGTGGAGTTGTCGGGCTTCTTCTGATCATCCTGATCGTGATGGCCCTGACGGGGCGACTGTAGCAATTCGCTGCTCGAGCATTGCTGGCGACTCAACGCGAGGTCGCTAGCGAATTTGCCGCATGAGCTCTTCGAGCACGACGTTGACACGCTCGTCGAGGCTCATGCTTTCGGGCAGCGTCAATTCGGCATGGTCCGGCGGTTCGTACTGCGAGCTCGCGTCGTTCGCCCCCCTCAAGTACGTTTCGAGGAACGGAATGCTCGGACCATCGTCGGTTTCCATCGCACGCCGGGCGCGTTCGCGCTCGGATCGCGTGGGTGACGTAAAGCTCACGATGCAGACGAGCCCCGCCGATGAGAACAGCTTGGCGACTTCGCTGACGCGGCGCATGTTCTCTTCACGCTCGGAGCCGGATACTCCGAGGTCTGAGCTCAGTCCAGGACGAATGTTGGCGCCATCGAGGACGAATACCTGAATGTGCCGCTCGAAGAGCTGCCGTTCGAGCGATTTGGCCAGCGTGGTTTTGCCGCTCCCAGGCACGCCTGTCAGCCACACGATCGCGCCACGGTGACCGTGCCGCAAATGGCGCTCGCCCCGTGCCACTTGTGAGACGTCAGCGTTGACCGCGGCGTCGGCAACCACGCTGGCTGCGGCAAAGCGCTCGGGCACATCGACCACAATGCCCCCGCCGGCGACGTCGAACCCGTCGACCAGCACAAGCCGTCCCATCGTCGGCACACGCTCGAACAGGTCGAGCGCGACCGGACGCCGCGTGTGAATGACAACCTTCGCCGCGTCGTTCGTGCGCACCGAATCGGCGCCGGCGATCGTCTGTACGGTGGACGCGTCGACGACTTCCTCTAGTGTCTTAATCTCGCATTCGACTTCCTGGGTCACGAGCTTCAGCTTGTAGCGCTTGCCGGCGGCCAGCGGCGTGCGCCCGAGCCAGAAAATGCGGGCGGTGAATTCCGTTGCCAGGCTTGGGGCATCGTCGGCGTGCACGGCCACGGAACCACGCTCGACGAACAATTGATCAGAGAGAGTGACGCCGGCAGGATCGCCGGCTTTGAGCGACTCGACTTGCGGCGAGTTCCAGCTCTCAATCGAGCGCACGACGCTCGTACGGCCCGACGGGAGGAACAGAAGCTGGTCGCCGGCCCGCAGCGTGCCTGCTTCGAGGCGTCCGGCCAGAATGCGCCGGTGATCGAACCGATAGACGTCCTGAATGGGGAAGCGCAGCGGCTGGTTCGTCACCGCATTCGGGTCTGGAATGGCATCGAGGGCTTCGAGCACGGCGGGCCCGCTGAACCAGTTCAGGTTCTCACCGCGTGCGGCGATGTTGTCGCCTTGCCGCGCCGAAACAGGGAGGATGAACTGCGCCTCTACCCCGAGCCCTTTCAGGAACTGGCGGTACTCGCTCGAGATGTTGTCGAAGACTCGCTGCGAGTAGTCGACGAGATCCATCTTGTTGACCACGACGACGACCTGACGGACTCCTATCAGACGGAGCAGATAACCATGCCGGCGTGTCTGTTCCTGGACACCCTCGGACGCGTCGATGATGATGAGCGCCGCATCCGCCCGGGCGGCACCGGTCACCATGTTCTTGACGAATTCCTTATGGCCCGGCGCGTCGATGATGACGTATTCGCGCTTCGGGGTCCGGAACCAGATCTGAGTGGTGTCGATGGTGATGTTCTGATCGCGCTCGGCCTGCAGCGCGTCCATCAGATTGGCGAACTCGAACGGC
Source organism: Vicinamibacterales bacterium (assembly GCA_963761975.1). GTDB lineage: Bacteria > Acidobacteriota > Vicinamibacteria > Vicinamibacterales > JAMQPK01 > JAMQPK01. Next base: position 288,320 of record CAVXIR010000004.1, on the reverse strand, counting down.
ACTCCGCGCCGTTGAGCAATGGCCACCAGTTGTTCGTATTTGCCTTCAGGCAGCGAGCCGGTGTCGTAGAACAGCCGGCCGATCAGGGTGGACTTTCCGTGGTCGACGTGCCCGACGACGACAAGTCTGAGCTGATTGCGAGCGAACGCCATCACATGTAGCCGTCGCGCCGGAGCTTCTCGAACGCGTCTTCGCTTTCCTGATCCTGAGCACGGCCCGCCCGCTCGGGAATTCTCGTCGCCTTCAGCTCATCGACGATCTCGGAAACCGTTTTGGCCGTCGACCGGATCGGAAACGTGCACGGCGCACATCCCAGCGACCTGTAGCGATGCCCGGTTCCATCGTCGAAGTAGAGGGGAATGACCGGAATCTTCTCGCGCTCGATGTATTCCCACACGTTCAGCTCGGTCCAGTGCAGCAGCGGATGGATGCGGATGTGCGTACCAGGCGCGAAATCGGTCTTGAACTGGTTCCAGAATTCCGGCGGCTGGTCCGACGCGTTCCACTCCATATTCGCGTTGCGCGGCGAGAAATACCGCTCTTTCGCACGCGTGGGATCTTCGTCGCGCCGCACTCCGACGATGATGCCGGTATAGCCGTAATGCTCGATCACCTGCTGCAGGCCGTCCTTTTTGAGCGTGCCGCAGCACTCGACGCGTGTCGCCCGCCCGTTGGGGAACGTCACCCCGGCCTCGAGCACCGGCTTGTTCATGCCGACGACCAGCTGCAGGTTCCATTCGCGCACCAGCCGGTCGCGATACTCGATCATCGACGGAATCTTGTAAGTGGTGTCGATGTGGACGAGCGGAAAGGGCACATGGCCAAAAAATGCCTTTCGCGCAAGCCACAGCAGTGCGGTCGAGTCCTTGCCAATGCTCCACAGCATCGCCATGTTGTCGAACTTGGCGAAGGCCTCGCGCATGATGAAGATCGATTCGCTCTCGAGAGCGTCAAGATGTTCGTACCGCATTCGTTTGGGTAAGACGTGTGAGCCGAAACCTTCCTATGCTAACATTTGAAGTTTACGGACGCCCAAAAATTCGCGTCTGTAGGTCGCCCGATCTCGAGAGCGCACTACCGTATCTTATGCCCGAAATTCCTGTCGTGGCGGCTACCGACATCGTCGTTCGCGGTGCCCGCACGCACAACTTGAAGAACATCGATCTTGCGCTTCCTCTGGGCCAGTTGATCGTCGTCACCGGTGTCAGCGGATCGGGCAAGTCGTCGCTGGCGTTCGACACGATCTACGCCGAAGGGCAGCGGCGATATGTCAGCTCGCTGTCGGCCTACGCGCGCCAGTTTCTCGAGCGGATGGAGAAACCTGATGTCGATCGTATCGAGGGTATCTGCCCGGCGATCGCGATCCGCCAGAAGAACAGCATCCGGAATCCACGCTCGACGGTCGGTACCACGACCGAGATTCACGATTATCTGCGATTACTGTTCGCGCGCATTGGCCGCACCTTTTGCCGCCAGTGCGGCCAGGAAGTTGTCCGCGATACGGCCGAGATCGTCGCCAAACACCTCATCGGCCTGCCTGAGGGCACGCGTCTGCTCATCGGCTTCGAAATGCCCGTCGTCGACCCGGTTGGCGTCGCTAGAGGTACTGACGCTGATTCTGATGAAGAGGATTCAGATTCTCCAGGGATTAGTGATCTGGAAGCAGGGATTAGCAATGCCGGGCCGAGTCCCGCTTCGCTGACTTTCACACTGAACGAGCTGCGCCGGAAGGGCTTTCACCGCCTGTACGTGAACGGCCGCACGGTCAATGTGGATGAGGTGACGGCGGCGGAGTTGCGCGATCTGTCAACGCTCAAGGTCATCATCGATCGCGTCAAGCTGGAAGGCGACATGCGGACGCGGTTGACCGATTCGATCGAGACCGCGTATCGGGAAGCCGGCGGAACGGCATTCGCCATCGACGACTCCGGCTTGCCCGCCGAAGCGCGCAGCGCGAAGGGGGGCAAGGTTCATGTGTTCAGCGAGCGGTTCGAATGTCAGAACTGCAACCTCACGTACGAGACACCTCAGCCGCGGCTCTTTTCGTTCAACAACCCGTTCGGCGCGTGCCCAACCTGCCACGGCTTCGGCAACGTCATCGAGCTCGACCTCGACCTGGTGGTTCCCGATTCGAACAAATCGATCCAGCAGGGAGCGATAGAGCCTTGGACCAAGACGCACTACCGTGCGCAGCTCGCCGAATTAAAGCGGGCCGCCAAGAGCGCAGGGATCAGGCTCGAGGTGCCCTGGAAAGACTTGACGGATGCCGAGCGGCAACTGGTCGTGGAAGGCGACCGCAAAGACTACGACGGCATTCGCGGGTTCTTCCGCTGGCTCGAGCGCAAGAAATACAAGGTGCACGTCCGCGTGTTCCTGAGCCGCTATCGAGGCTATCTGACGTGCCCGGAGTGCGGCGGCGCCCGCCTGCGGCGTGAAGCGCGCGACGTTCGCGTGGGAGGCCGCACGATCGATCAGGTGTCTGCCGATACAGTTCGCGAAGCCGCGCAGTTCCTGCAGTCGCTGGCGCTGACCGAAAAGGAGGCGGCGATCGGCGACAAGGTGCTGAAGGAGATACAGAAGCGGCTCAAGTTCCTGAGCGACGTGGGGCTGGATTACCTCACACTCGACCGCTTGTCTTCAACGCTTTCCGGCGGTGAGTCGCAGCGCATCAATCTTGCGACGTCGCTGGGGTCGTCGCTGGTCGACACGTTGTACGTGCTCGACGAGCCGTCGATTGGCCTGCACTCGCGCGACAACCTGCGCCTCATCAACATCCTGCGCCAGCTTCGCGACCAGGGGAACACCGTGCTCGTCGTCGAGCACGACGAGGACATGATTCGGGTCGGCGACACGATCATCGATCTCGGTCTCGGGGCCGGCGAGCAAGGCGGTCGAATCGTGTTCGCCGGATCGCTCGAGAACCTGCTGCGCGATCAACGTTCTCTGACGGCGAAATATCTCCGGGGCGACCTGGCGATTCCGGTTCCGTCGACGCGGCGTCGCGGCAGCGGGCAGAGGCTGCGGCTGCTCGGGGCCACGGAGCACAACCTGAAAAACATCGATGTCGAGATTCCGCTGAACACGCTGACGTGCATTACCGGCGTCAGCGGATCGGGCAAATCGACGCTCGTCCATGACGTGCTGTACTCAGCGGTCAAGCGCGCCAAGGGTGGCTCTGAAAAGCGCGTCGGGGCGTACCGCAAGATCGAAGGCACCGAGTTCGTCAGCGACGTCGTGCTCGTCGATCAGACGCCGATCGGCCGTACGCCGCGATCGAACCCTGTGACGTATCTCAAAGCGTTCGATCCAATCCGCGAGATTTTTGCTGCGACGAAGGATGCAAAGTCGCGGGGCCTGACCGCCAGCCACTTTTCGTTCAACGTCCCCGGCGGTCGATGTGAGGCCTGCCAGGGCGAAGGTGAAGTGCGCGTCGAGATGCAGTTTCTTGCGGATGTATTCGTCCCTTGCGATCAGTGCGACGGCCGGCGCTTCAAGCCGCAGGTTCTCGAGGTGAAACACCGAGGCAAGAACGTCAACCAGGTGCTCGATCTGACTGTGCGCGAAGCCTTGACGTTTTTCAGCACGTCGCCGAAAGTGCTGCGGCGGCTGCACGTGCTCGACGAGATCGGGCTTGGCTATCTGAGGCTCGGTCAGCCTGCGACCACTCTTTCGGGTGGCGAGGCGCAGCGCATCAAAATTGCGTCGCACCTGTCGTCGCGGACGGGCGACCGTATCCTTTACGTGCTCGACGAGCCTACGACCGGCCTCCATTTCGACGACATCGCGAAGCTCCTGACGGCGTTCAAGAAGCTTCTCGAGGCGGGGCACACCCTGGTCGTCATCGAGCACAACCTCGATGTATTGAAAACTGCGGACTACATCATCGATCTGGGACCCGAAGGAGGGCATGCGGGCGGCAACGTCGTGGCGACCGGCACTCCGGAGCAGATCGTCAGGGCCGAGGGTTCTCACACAGGGCAATTTCTCGCGCCGGTTCTCGCGAGCGGACGGTCGCACGCTTATGCGCTCGAGTAGTCGGCAGTCAGTAGTCGGCAGTCGGCAGTCAGCAATCGGAGTGGTTGTCGTTGCGATCTACCTGATTTCCGGCTTCCTGACCGCCGTAGCCTTGGCCAAGGCGGTTAGCCAGACCGTGGCCGCCCAACAGTACACCTTTGAGCAAGTCGCCGCCGGCCTCAAGCACAAGGACCCTTCGACGCGGCTCCGTGCGATTCAGATATTGAAAGACGCCGATTCCCAGGAAGCCGCCGGCCCGATTGGCGACGTGCTTGGCGATCCTGACGATCGTGTTCAGCTCGCTGCCATCGATGCGGAACGGTGGCTCTTCACGCAGCGCCCCGTCTCGCGCCGGAAAATGGTCGGCTTCGTCATCGAAAAGCGGACAACCACTGGCGAGACGGGTGAGGGACAGCTGGCGCTCAAGCCGCGGTCCGTTCCACCTCAAGTGCTGTCCGGGCTGGTTCTGGCGCTGAGCGACCAGAATCCGCGCGTGCGCGGCGAGGCGATTGGATTGACCGCATTGCTTGCCCCGATCGCGTGTCAATTCGAGCGCGAGCCGGGCGACGTGCAGTGCGGCGTGCTGGGGAATGCGCTTATCGAAAACATCAACTCGAGAGAGGCGCCGTTGCGCCGTGCAGCCATGCAAGCGCTGGGCCGGCTGCAGTACCGCGAATGCCGTGCAGGCGCTCCTGGACCAGCTGAGTTACCACCAGAAGGGGCCGGACGCGGAAGCGGCCCTTGAAGGGCTGGCCGGTATTGGACATGTCGCGTCGATTTCGACCTTCGAACAGCTTTTGACCAGCTCCAACGTAGGCATGCGAAGGCTCGCGGTGGAGGGCCTCGCGCGCGCAGGACATCGCGACGCGCTCGTTCAACTTCAGCAGATGGGACAGACCGAGCGGGCGGCGACCGTGACTATCGCCTTGCATTATGCGATTCTGAGGCTGGGTGCACCAGGCAGCAGTCCTGCCCAGATTATCGCAACACTGCGAGACACAGCGTTGAGATCGCAGGCGGTTCAGTACTTACTCAATCTCGCACCATCAACAGGTTCGACGCTGGCCGAATCGCTTCGCGATCAGGACCCCGACGTCCGCCGCACCATTGCCGACGTGCTGGGGTTTTCGGCTGATGCGTCGGTCGTTCCGGCGCTCACCCAGGTCGCAAAGGATCCGGATCCCGACGTCGCGCTCGCGGCCCAGCGTGCGCTGGAACGTCTCAAACTCTAGTGTCAGTGACGCTGCCGCGTGCTTTCTACGCGCGGCCCACGCTTGTCGTGGCGCCCGATCTGCTTGGCAAAGTGCTCGTGCATCGATCGGCGGGGGGCATCACCTCCGGCGTGATCGTCGAGGTTGAAGCCTACATCGGTGAATCAGATCCTGCCTGTCACGCCGCGCCAGGTCCAACGAAACGGAACGCCCCGATGTACGGGCCGCCGGGGCACGCCTATGTGTATCTCAACTATGGTGTGCACCCGCTCGTGAACGTTGTTACTGAGCCCGAGCGGTCGCCCGCCGCCGTCTTGATTCGCGCTCTCGAGCCGCTCGAAGGGATTCCGCTGATGCGCCGGCGCCGCACGAGGTCGCGCACGGCACGGCATAGAAAGCGCACGACCCGCATTTCCGATCATCAACTGTGCAAGGGGCCGGGCAATGTAACGCATGCCTTGGGCATTTCGCTGAAGGACACCGGCATCGACCTTCTCGGCGACAAGCTGTTCATCGAAGATCGCGGCCATCGGATCGACGAGATTTCCTGGAGTCCGCGAATCGGCATCAACGTGGGCACCGAGCAGCATTGGCGCTGTTTTGCCGACGGCCACATGTGTGTCTCTGGTACGCCTGTCAAAAAGCGATAACAGTGCTTGGTTGTCTCAACGCAGAGGCGCGAAGTCGATGCAGTGCTCTGTGTCTCTGTGTCGAAGCTAAATTCTCTGACGGTCAGCGTGAAAAACTTACTGCTCGCGCTGAAGAACCGGAATTTTCAGGGTGACCTGTCGGCCTTCCCGGATGACGATGACGACCGCAGTGCTGCCGATCTGAGCATCCGACGTGAGCTGGACGAGATGGTTGGGGTCGGTGATGGGTTTTCCGTTGAACGAAATGATAATGTCGCCCGCGTCGAGTCCTGCCTGAAATGCGGGTGAGCGCCGATCGATCTGGTCGACGAACGCGCCCGTCGTCTCGCGGACTCCGAGCTGAGCTGCGGCCTGAGTGGTGAGCGGATAGAGGATCATCCGTCCGAGCGATCCGCGACGGACGACACCGTGCTCGATGAGCTCACCGATGACCTGGCGGGCAAGGTTGCTCGGAATTGCGAAGCCGATGCCGACGGAACCGCCGTTTGCTTCCGAGCTGAAGATACCGGTGTTGATTCCGATCAACTCGCCGCGTGCATTGACGAGCGCACCACCCGAATTGCCCTGGTTGATGGCCGCGTCGGTCTGGATGAAGTCCTCGTATTCCGAGAAACCCAGATTCTTGCGCCCGAGCGCGCTGATGATGCCGAGCGACACGCTGTGGCTCAACTGATACGGGCTGCCGATCGCGAGCACCCATTCGGCCACCTTGGCCTGCGACGAATCGCCCCACTTCAACGGCGGCTGTCCCGGTTTCGCCACCTTCACAAGCGCCAGGTCGGTCACCTTGTCGATGCCGATGATTCTCGCCGGTGCTTCGTGCTTATCGGAGAACACGACCGTGACGTCGGCCTTTTCGCTGCCGATGACGTGACTATTGGTGACGACGTAGCCATCCGCTGAAATCAGGACGCCCGACCCGAGGCTTCGTGCCAGCTGATTGCGCGATCCAAAGATGTCCTGCCGGTTGCCAAAGAAGTATTCGAAGAACGGATCGTTGGCGAGGGGCGAGTTCGGCCGCCGAACCACCTGCTCGGATGAGATATTGACGACGCCTTTCACGGCTTGCGCCGCTATCACCGTGAGGTCGGGAAGGCCGCCTGAAATCGCAACGGTCGCAGGAGCCGCAACCGCCTGGCTTGGGCGTTGTGTGGTCTGGGCTGTCGATTCTTCAGCTGTCCTCAAACGGCCGGTGATGACCAGGCCGGCAAGAAAGCCTGACAGCAGAAGCGCAATGCCGATTGAGGCCCGTTTCATTGGGTATTTTGGCATCGTAGCATGTTTGACGGCCCTTCGCTAAGTTGGGTACGATCGTGTGTTATGGCGTCAATACAGGCAACGCGGCTTCGCAAGGGCAATCTCATCAAGGTGGGCGACGACCTTCTGCGCATTCTCGATCTGCATCATCTGACCCCCGGCAACAAGCGGGGGTTCGTGCAGTGCCGAGCGCGCAATATCAGAACGAACACGCTGGTCGACTACAAGTTCCGCGCTGAAGAGGACATCGAGCGTGCCATTCTCGACGAGCACGACATGCAGTACCTCTACAGCGACGGCGATGCGTTCCACTTCATGAACACGGAAAGCTTCGAGCAGCTTCACATCGATCGCGAAGTGCTGGGCGACGCCGTCAATTACATCCTGCCGGACTCCATCATCAAGGTAGAGTTCTATGGCGCCGAGCCGGTTGGCATCGATCTGCCGGTCACGGTCGACCTGCGGGTCGAAGACACGGTTCCAGGCATAAGGGGAGCGACGGCGAGCGCGCAGGTCAAGCCCGCGCGCACCGAAACGGGACTCATCGTCCAGGTGCCGCCCTTCATCAACATCGGCGACCGCATCCGGGTCAATACTGAGACCGGCGAGTATCAATCTCGAGTCTGATGATCGGTTTCAGGCTTCCGGCTTCAGGCCGGGAGCCCGCAGCCCGAAGCCAACACATGGATGTACCACATCGCAACCCAAGCCACGGCTGGATAGAGGTCATCACCGGCAGCATGTTCAGCGGGAAGAGCGAAGAGCTCATCCGCCGGCTGCGCCGCGCGCAGATCGCCAGGCAGAAGGTGCAGATTTTCAAGCCGTCGTTCGACGCCCGGTTTGCCGAGTCGGAGATCGTCTCTCACAGCGAGATGCGCATTCAAGGCGTCACCGTCGGCAGTTCGGCAGAGTTGCTGCGCCTGGTCAACGGCGATACGGAAGTCATCGGCATCGACGAGGCGCAGTTCTTCGACAAGGACTTGCCGGACGCCTGCACGGAACTCGCCGGTGGGGGCAAGCGCGTGGTCGTTGCAGGGCTCGACACCGATTACCTTGGCAGGCCCTTCGAGCCTATGCCGGTGTTGATGGCGATCGCGGAGTACGTCACCAAGACGCACGCTATCTGCATGGTGTGCGGCAATCCTGCGAGTCACACCCAGCGGCTGGTCGCGAGCGACGAGCGGCTATTGCTGGGGGCGAGCGGTACCTACGAGGCTCGCTGCCGTAAATGCTTCGACCCGACGCTGGCCGGCGCCGAGGGTCGAAAGTCGAAAGTCGAGACCAAGGGTTAGAATCTCAGCATGGGCGGCGCGGAATACACCCCACAGCTTCTGCTGCTGCTGGGTATCGGGTTCCTCGTGGCGAACGTGCGCATCGGCGTCGATGCGCTCAAGTTTTTGCGACGGCGATCGTCGGCGCTGCTGACCTGGCACGGACCGCGGCCACGCTATTACGGTCTGCAGCTGGCCCTGGGCGTGGTCCTCGGCGTTCTCCTCGTGTATGACGTCATCTTCCTGAAGCCCCGGGTACCGCAGGTGTTTGGCGTCGGCATGATGTTCCTTTACTACGGCTACCTGGTGCCGCTCAGCCGTCGCATCGGCCGCGGCTTCTACGCCGATGGCATCTGGTCGGAAAGCGGCTTCGTCCCATACTGGAAGATCGGCGCCGTGTCGTGGCGAGAGGGCGAAGAAGTTGCCCTGGTCATTGTCTCCCGGCTCAGAAATCTGGCCCGGCGGCTGGTCGTGCCCGGGGTCCACTATGGTGCAGCCCGGCGCCTGCTGCGGGAGAAGATTGCGGCTCACGACATACAGTTGCTCCATACCGGGTTAGAGTTAGGGGCGCGTGACGAAAGGGACGACGTTTAACTACCGGCTAGAGAGGCACATATGGCAGCGAGAGCGACCTGGAAGGGTTTCCTGAAGGTGAGCCTGGTGAACATCCCTATCAAGGTGTTCCCCGCGACCGAGTCGAGCGGCACGATTTCGTTCAACCAGCTTCACGCCGAATGCCAGACGCGCATTCAGCAGAAACGCTGGTGCCCGACGTGTGAGAAAGAAGTCGCCAACACCGAGCTGGCCAAGGGCTACGAGTTCGAAAAGGGCCGCTATGTGGTGATGTCCGAAGAGGACATCGACAAGGTTCGCCCGGCTTCCACACGCGTCATCGATCTCGTCCAGTTCGACGACGCGACAGCTCTTGACCCGATGTACGTCGACCGCACGTACTACCTCGCCCCCGATGGGCAGGTGGCCGCCGATGCCTTCGCCGTGTTTCGCGAAGGCATGAAAGGAAAGCTGGGCGTCGGCAAGCTGGCGCTCTACGGCCGCGAATATCTCGTTGCGGTGAAGCCGGGTGATAAGGGGCTTGTGATGTACACGCTGCATCACGCCGCTGAACTGCGCGGCACCGAAGGCATCGAGGAGCTGGCGACGATTCCCAACAAAGTGAAACCGCAGGAAGTGCAGCTGGCCAAGCAGGTCATCGGCACGTTCGAGAAGAAGCTCGATCTTAACGATTACCGTGACGAATACCGCGAAGGGCTTCAGAAGATCATCGAGGCAAAGGTCGCCGGCGAAGAGGTGGTTGCGCCGACCGTCGAGATGCCTCCGAAAGTCGTCAACCTGATGGAAGCGCTCAAGAAGAGCCTCGACACGGTGAGCGCCAACAAGAAGCCGTCGGCCAAGGCCGATCTCAAGGAGAAGAAAGCGGCCGCTGCACGCACAGAGCCGAAACGCAGAAGGGCATAATAAGGAAAGAGGAAAAAGGCGTTCTCTATTCCTTTTTCGCTTTTCGTTTTTCGTTATTATCCTTCTCCTCATGCGCTTCCTTGTCCTTGGCGCGGGCGCCGTCGGTGGAACTGTCGGCGGCCGCCTGGCCCAGCATGGCCACTCCGTTGTCTTGATTGCCCGCGGCGCACACTATGAGGCCATTCGCGACCACGGCCTTCGCCTCCAGTCTCCTGACGACACGATCACAGTCAAGGTGCCGGTCGTTGATCGCGTGGCGGCCGTTTCCTGGTCCGACAACGATGTCCTTCTGCTGGCCACCAAGACCCAGGACAGCGAGGCCGCTCTCGGCGCGCTTTCATCGGTCGCCCCAGCCGATCTTCCGGTGTTCTGCGTTCAGAACAGTGTGGCCAACGAACGCATGGCGAGCGACCGGTTCGCCAACGTGTACGGTGTGTTTGTCTGGTGTCCAACCGACTATCTGACACCCGGTCTGGTCACCGTCTGGTGCACGCCGAAGAGCGGCATTCTTCACGTCGGCCGGTACCCGAAGGGTTCCGATGCGTTGGCAGAGGCCGTTGCCGCCGCGTTTCGCGAATCATCGTTCTTTGCAGAGTCGAAAGCCGACATCATGCGATGGAAATATCGCAAGCTGTTGTCGAACCTTGGCAACGCTGTCGAAGCGCTGTGCGGCGTCGCTGCGCGCGGCAGCGGCCTGGCCCAGCGGGCGCGGCGCGAGGCGCTCGAGTGTTTCAAGGCAGCGGGCGTCGAGCACATTGCCGACGAGGAGGAAGAAGCCGCGCGGCTCGAGCGTGAAGTGCAGGCGCGAACGATCGATGGTGTAGAACGTCGCGGCGGATCATCGTGGCAGAGCCTCGAGCGGCGTCTGGGCACGATCGAGACCGATTACCTGAACGGTGAAATCGTCCGGCTGGGCCGGCTCCACGGGATCGCGACGCCGGTCAACGCCATCCTGCAGTACTCGTCCCAGCGCGTGGCGCAAGAGCGCAAGCCGCCGGGCAGCGTGAACCCGGACAAGATTCTGATTGCGCTAGATCTTCGACAGAATCCACTGCAGTAATCCCGGCTCTCCGACAGCGGTCGGATCATTCAGCCAGTCGGGCGGCGTCAGCCACACGAACGCCAGAATCGCAATGACCCAGAGGTCATACGGTACCGTCGTCCGTTCGTCGCGCCAGAAGAAGGCGCGGTTGAAGATCCCTCTCACCCCAGCGGTCGACGGCATCGGCCTCTTGTTGAGAATCAGATACGTAAAGTGGATGCGGTTGGCGACCGACAGGATCGACAGCACGAGGATGACCCAGAGCACGGCGGCCATCCGGTTGGTGAACGCGCCGATCATGAACAGCACGATGCGTTCCGGCCGTTCCATGAAGCCGACCTTGCACTTCTCGATCAGACATTCGGCGCGCGCCCGGGCGTAGCTCGTCATGATCGCAAAGATCAGCGTCAGCGTGGTGATGAGCACGTAGTCGTTGCGTCCCAGCCTGGCGTAGAGCCAGATGAGACCGGTGAAGAGCGCGAGGTCTGAAAAGCGATCGAGCGTCGAGTCCCAGAACGCACCGAACTCGGATTGCTTCCCCGTGATGAACGCGACCTTGCCGTCGATGAAATCGAAGATGTTCGCGCAAATCATGATCAAGCCGGAGAGGACGAACTGATTGATCGCCAGCCCCAGGGCAGCAGTGCAATTGATGAGGACGCCGATCAACGTCAGCGTGTTCGGCGAAATGCCGAGCGCCACGCTGATGCGGATGATGGCGCGCAGCGGGAACATGCAAATGGTCCCGATGGCGCCTGTGAACGTCATCCCGTGTGGTGATCGAGAGCGTGGGTCGTCACGCGCCTGTGCTTGAGACGACTCGGTGGTTGTCGACGGATCGGGACTGTCCGAGCCAGGTGCAGGGCGAGCGCCCCGGTCACGGGAGTATAATGAAGGGTTCCACAGCACAACGAGTTTCGAGATAGTACCGTATGGCCGTCCACAACCTCAAGAGTCAGATCGCGCGCCTGCCCGAGCAGCCAGGGGTGTATCTGTTCTCGAACGAGCCAGGCGAGACCATCTATATCGGGAAAGCGCGCTCGCTGCGCGATCGCGTACGCAGCTATCTCGGCGCCCGCGGCCTTCATCCGAAGACCGACGCGCTGCTCGACGAGGCCGCGAGCCTCGAGGTGATCGTCACCGACTCGGTCGTCGAGGCCCTGGCACTGGAGAACCACCTCGTCAAAGAGCGATCGCCGAGGTACAACATCCGGCTACGTGACGACAAGAACTATCCCTATCTGCAACTGACGACCAACGAGCCATTCCCGCGTGTCCTCGTCGCCAGAAACGTCGAGCGCGACGGCACGTATTATGCCGGCCCATTCATGCCGGCGTCGCTCGCGCGAAAGACGATGGGGCTGACGCATCGGTTGTTCGGCATTCGCTCGTGCAACGAAGTGATCACGGGCAACCGCGAGCGGCCGTGTCTCGAATACGACATCAAGCGCTGTCTGGCGCCCTGTGTGGCGGCGATCTGTTCTCAGGCGCAATACCACGAAGCCGTTCAACGCACGCAACTGTTCTTCGAAGGCAAGAACGAGGAGCTCGTCGAACGGCTCACCGATTCGATGAACGGCGCCGCTGCAGCAGAACGGTTCGAAGAGGCGGCGCATCTGCGCGATGCTGCGCGCACGATTCAGACGCTCCGCGATCGGCAGCAGAAGATTGCGACTGTACGCATGGGCGATCGTGATGCGTTCGGCCTGCACATGGGACCGGCAGGTGCGGTCGTGCACGTCTTCGTGATGCGCGACGGTCGAGTGCTCGAGCGCGTCGAGCTGGCCGCGAACGAGGGCATTTCGGGGTCGGCCGCCGAAATTCTTCAGGCTTCGGTGGAGCAGTTCTACGGCGATCGGCCGGCGCCAGCTGAGGTCCACCTTTCGAGTCTGCCCGAAGACGCCGAGCTCCTCGAAGCGTGGCTGGCGACACGCACCGAACGACGTGTACAGGTGTTGGTGCCAAAGCGTGGCGAGAAGCGCGGCCTGGTCGATCTGGCCGTGCGCAATGCGCGCATAGCGTATCAGGCCCGATTGATTGATACCGGGCTTTCGCAGTACGACGCACTCGAGACCCTGCGATCGACCCTCGCGCTACCGGCGATTCCGCGGCGCATCGAGTGTTTCGATATCTCGACCATTCAGGGCAGCGAGACCGTCGCGTCGATGGTCGTGTGCGAGGACGGCAGGATGCGAAAGAGCGACTATCGCAAATACCGCATCTCGCCGGCGAACCATGCGGGCTCGGACGACTTTGCCGCGATGAACGAAGTCGTGACGCGGCGGTACCGCAAGCTGCTGGAGCAAGGCGGGCCGTTTCCCGATCTCGTCCTGATTGACGGCGGCAAGGGACAGCTGACGGCCGCCTACGATGCGCTGCGACAGCTCGGTCTTGCAAACCTCGTCGCGGTTGGCATTGCGAAAAAGGAAGAGCTCATCTATACGCGCGACCGGGACGAGCCGATTGTGTTCCCAAAGGACGATCCGGCGCTGCGGCTGATTCAGCAGATCCGCGACGAAGCCCACCGCTTTGCCGTGACGTTCCACCGGAAAGCTCGAAGCATGCGCGATTTGCGTTCGGAGCTCGACAGCGTGCCCGGCATCGGGCCGCGGCGCCGCAAAGCGCTGCTGGTTTCGTTCGGCAGCCTGGCGGGGGTTCGCCGAGCCTCTCGTGAAGAACTCACGGCCGTCGTCGGTGCGAAAACCGCGGATGCGGTGCTGGGATACTTCGCCCAACGAGGCTAATGCCCATGGTTCCAGGTTCCGGTTCCCGAGGTTCCTCAGGTTCGAACCCCGGAACTGGAACCGGAACGCGGAACCCGGTAAAGGGTTATACTCTCTAGCCGTTGCCGGATCTCACCCTTACCGATCTCGTCATCCCTTTTCTGATTCTGCTTTTTTCGCTGACGGTGCACGAGGCGGCGCATGCCTGGTCGGCGAGCCAGCTTGGCGACGACACGGCGAAGCGTCTCGGGCGCGTGTCGTTGAATCCGGTCGTGCACATCGATCCGATCGGCACCTTGTTGTTGCCGCTCGTCGGGTTGGCCTCGGGGTCGGGCATGATCTTCGGCTGGGCGAAACCCACACCCGTCAGCCTCCGAAATCTCGGACATCCCCGTCGCGACAGCGTGCTGGTCACAGCGGCTGGTCCTGCGAGCAATCTGGCCATCGCCGTCGCGGCGACGCTCGTGTTTCAGCAGAGCGAGGGGTTCGTCCGCGCGATTGCATTCGAGGTAATCAGCTTGAACGTGCTCCTGGCGGTCTTCAACATGCTGCCGATACCGCCGCTCGATGGCGGGCAGATCATGATGACGCTGCTGCCGCCGAAAATCGCGATGCAGCTGCGGTTTCTGTATGAGTATGGATTTCTGATTCTGATGGGCCTGATGTTCACGGGCATTCTGGGCTATCTCGTTGGCCCACCCTACTATTTGATCCTCTCGTGGCTGCGTTGATTCCTCCAAAACGCGTCGTCTCCGGCATGCGTCCGACCGGGCAGCTGCATCTGGGACATCTGGTCGGCGCGCTGCAGAACTGGGTCGCGCTGCAGGAGCAGTACGAGTGCTTTTACTTCGTCGCAGACTGGCACGCGCTGACAACAGACTATGCCGACACCAGCCAGATCACGCGGTTTGCCTATGACAACGCGATCGACTGGATTGCCGCAGGTCTCAATCCCGAGCGCAGCACGTTCTTCGTTCAGTCGATGGTGCCCGAGCACGCGGAGCTGTATCTGCTTCTGGCCATGACAACGCCGGTGTCGTGGCTCGAGCGCGTGCCGACCTACAAAGAGCAGCAGGAGTCGCTGAGCGACAAGGATCTTTCGTCTCTGGGCTTTTTGAGCTACCCGCTGCTGCAGACGGCCGATGTGGCGATGTATGACGGCAATTTTGTCCCTGTTGGCGACGATCAGGTGGCGCACCTGGAGCTCGGCCGTGAGGTGGTGAGACGTTTCAATCGCTTTTACGGCAACGCGCTTGTCGAAGCCCAGCCGTTGTTGACGAAAGTGTCCCGTCTTCCGGGGCTCGACGGCGGCAAGAAGATGAGCAAGAGCCTCGGGAATACGATCCTTCTGTCGGAAGACGCAGACGCGGTCAAGAAGAAGGTCCGCTCGATGTACACCGATCCGAAGCGCATCAGGCCGGATGTTCCGGGCACCGTTGAAGGCAATCCGGTGTTCCTCTATCACGACGTGTTCAATCCGGACACGGCTGAGGTAGATGACCTAAAAGCTCGGTACCGCGCCGGAAAAGTCGGCGACGTCGAGGTGAAGGACAAGCTTGCGAAGGCACTGAATGGCGTACTCGAACCATTGCGCGAGCGACGGCGAGAACTTGGTGCGCGGCCGGAACGGATTCATGAGATTCTCGTAGAGGGTTCGAAGCGCGCGCGCGCCGTGGCGGACGAAACCATGCGACGGGTTCGCGACGCGTTGAAGATCAGCTATCGCCAAGACTAGGGATTAGATTAGGGATTAGATGAATCAACTGCCGCCATCTGCGTCCGAGTTCGAGTCCTCTCCGGACGCATACTCGGTGAAGCTCGATACGTTCGAAGGGCCGCTCGATCTGCTCATCCACCTCATCAAGAAGCACGAGGTGAATATTTACGACATTCCGATCGCGCTCATCACCAGGCAGTATCTCGAATACGTCGAGATGATGAAGGAGCTCAACCTCGACACCGTCGGCGAGTTTCTGGTCATGGCGGCCACGCTGATTCACATCAAGTCGAAGATGCTGCTGCCGAGGCCCGAGCCGACAGAAGATGGCGAGCCCGAGGAAGATCCGCGCGACACGCTCGTACGTCGGCTGCTTGAGCATCAGAAGTTCAAGGCGGCGGCCGAGTTGCTGCACGAGCGGGCGGTTCTTCGAGGCGCCCAGTGGATTCGGCCCGATGGCCGCGTTGCCGCCATTGCCGGCGACGAGTACGCCTACGAGCCCGAGCTCGAGGTCGATCTCTTCAGCCTGCTGGCCGCCTTCCGCGGCGTGCTCGAGCGGGCCAAACAGCGGCCGAAAGTGGTGCTGCCGCCCGAAGAAGTTCCGGTCGAGGTGCGCATCGAGCAGTTGCTGGCGATGCTGTCGGAGACCGAGGCGTGCGGGTTCGAAGATCTGTTCTCGCGCGACGATTCGCGCAGCGCGATGATCGTCACGTTCATCGCGCTCCTGGAGATGATTCGTCTCAAGCTGATCCGCGTGTTCCAGACAGCGGCCTTTGGACCGATCCGGGTCTACAAGCGCGCCCGCCCCGCGGACGCGCCGCATCCGATTGGCGACCCCGAGACACACATCGAAGAAGGAAAAACGAAGAACGATGTCTGATGATTTAAAGCCCGTCATCGAAGCGCTGATTTTTGCGTCGCCCGATCCGCTGACTCCGAAGATGCTCTTCAAGCTGCTCGAGAACGAGCCGAAGGAAGCGGTTGAGGCGGCGCTCGAAGCGCTCAAGCGCGACTACGATCGGCCGGGCGGGCTGCAACTGGTCGAAGTCGCGGGCGGTTATCAGATCGTGACGCGGCCGGAGCTGCACGAATGGGTGCGCCGGCTCTTCCACGAGCGCACCACGCAGCGGCTGTCGGTGCAAGCGCTCGAAACGCTCGCGGTGATCGCCTACAAGCAGCCGGTCACGGCGCCCGAAATCACTGAGATTCGCGGCGTGAACACGGCGGGTGTTGTCAACACGCTCATCGAACGGCAACTCGTCAAGATCGTCGGGCGCAAGCAGGTCGTCGGTCGCCCGTTCATGTATGCCACGACGCGCGAGTTTCTGATTCGATTCGGGCTGCGCGATTTGTCGGACCTGCCCAAAGTGGAAGAGATGGCCGAAGCGCTCGGCTTCGAGGTACCTGCGGGGCTGTCACAATCGGCGCCGTCTCAGCCGCAGCTCGATCTCGAGGGTCTCTCACCGATCGATGAGGCCGAGCCGATGTCGTCCGAAGTGGAGCCCGGCGAGAAGATTCACTGACGAAGAGTCGAGGAGTCGGCAAGAGTCGGGGAGTCGACGAGAGTCGGCAAGAGTCCCGAGAGTCGGCAAGAGTCCCGGGAGTCGGGGAGTCGACGGGACGCGGAGTCGACAAGAGTCCTGACCCGCTACTGCACGTCGAATTCAACGCCACCCACGATTCCCGCGACGATGTTGTAGAGCCATGCGGCAATGAGCGTCGCCACGAAGCCCATCAGGCCATAGAGGATCGGAAAGATCACAATCGCGCCCACGCCAATCACGGCCGCAATGCCTGCAGCTTCTGACGTTTGCGAAGCAAATCCGCCGGCCATCGCGATCATCGAAAACACACCGCCGATGATCAGTCCAATGAAGGCATAGAGCGTTCCGCTGAGTTTCGCGAACGAGAGTGGCCCGACGCGTCTAATGATCATTATTCACACTCCTGCGCACTTGAGGATGGCCAACGACTCCAGGACTCGTCCGATTCCCCGTTTGCCGAGCAGACTTCTTCAACCGCCGCACTTCGTCCGTACTGAGCTCTCTATAGGTGCCCGGCCTCAGATGTTTGTCGACGATCGGGCCGATGCGGACGCGTCTGAGCGTGCGCACCGGGTGACCGATGGCATCCGCCATCTTGCGAACCTGGCGCGTGCGGCCTTCGTGGATGGTGACCCTGAGCACCGACGTCTCGTCCTTCCGCTCGCTTCGAGCGGCTGCCGGCTTCATTGATCGACGATCGCTGAGCAGTTCCACCTGCGCCGGGCTCGTCTTTCGTCCTTCGACGACAATTCCTTTACGCAATCGATCGAGATCGTGAGCATCGGGCACTCCCAGCACCTGCGCCTCGTAGACACGCTCGACTTCATGCCTCGGATGGGTCAGCGTGGCCGCCAGCTCGCCGTCGTTGGTGAGAATCAACAGCCCTTCCGAATCGAAGTCGAGCCGGCCGACAGGGTAAACGTACTCCCGTACGCCCTTCAACAGATCGATCACCGTCGGCCGGTGCTCAGGATCCGATCGGGTCGTGACGTAACCGCGCGGCTTGTTGAGGAGAAAATATCGGTGCCGTTCCGGGCCTTTGACGCGCCGCTCGTCGACGCGGATGTCGTCGGCATCGGGATCGGCCTTGGATCCGAGCTCGGTGACGGCTTGTCCGTTCACCGACACGCGGCCCTGTTCGATCAGCTTTTCTGCCGCGCGCCGCGACGCGATGCCCGCAGCGGAAATGATCTTCTGCAGCCGGACCTGCATAGGGCCATCTTAAGGCGGGAAAGTGAAATCCAGAATCTAAAAACTGGAATCTAATTGGACTTTGTCAGATCCGTAGTTGGAGTTCGCGTTTCGCTTCTTCCATCCAATGCATGTAGCGCGGTTTCGCCGCAAACAGCAACGCCGTAAAGATTTCCTGCACGATGGCGCGCACGGCTGGAAACGTCAGTCCGGCGGCGCCACGGCGCATCCGTTCGCGCTGAATGTACGCGTGGGAGACGGCGGTCAGGACGACGTGGTGCTGCCAGCCGGGATACGTTCGCCCCTCGAAATGATCGAGGCCGAGCTCGCTCTTGAGCTCTTGATATTGCTGTTCGATGGCCCAGCGCTGATGCGCCAACCGGACCAGCACTCGCCAAGACCGGTCGGCGGGCAAGTGCACGAAGTAAAAGCGACGTCGACCCGTGCGGCCCTCTTCTCGCTCGCACAACAACCACACGACGGGGGCGAGGGTGCCCTGACGCCAGCCATGCGCGGGCGTCACGCGGACCGCGGCAAACCGGGCGCGTCGGGATCGGTTGGCGCCATTGCGCCAGGAGATCGTGCGTCATGCCCTCCGCGGCAACTCGCCCGCGACGGTCGCCACCGCGACCGGTCGCTGCGGACCGAGATGGACGCGGGTCGAGGGGCGGCCGAAGTGCCGCCGCAGACGGGGTCGCAAAGAGGGGCGCTGCAGGAACACGGTCAGATCGGACGAAATCCCGAGCGCATATGGCAGCTGCAGGCGATGCAAGGCCATGCGGACGGCCGACACGTCGCCAAATTCTGCATCGCCGACCACGGCCGTCACTTGGAAACCCGCGGCCCGTACTTGACGCAACAGGGTGAGCGCGTGCCGCCATTTTTCTTGAAACGTGACCGCGGCCGGAATCCGTGCGCGTTGTCGTGCGTCGGGCGTGAGCCACTCTTCGGGGAGATACAAGATCGCGCCCAGGCACCAGGCCCGTACGCCGGTCCAGAGCGCCACCGTGGTCGCGACTTGGCAATTGGCGATCTTCCCCAAGGCCCCACAGGTCCTGACGCGCCGTCCCCACAGACTGGGTGCCGTGTTTCGGAAAGCTGGTGCCATCGAGAATCAATACGCCGCGACGCTCGGGAATGACCTGGCGCACGCGACGCCAGATCCGGTCGGCGTCCCATGGCGCGTGCGTGATGAAGTGCTGAAAGGCCTGATAGGCGACCGGCTCGGTGACGCGAGCCAGCATCGCTTGCATCGACTTTCGATCGCTGTCGCTGAAGACGCCCTGGACGTAGCTTCGCAGCGACATCAACTGCGCGCGATGACCGAAGCAGCGCTGGAACTGCTCGAGCCAGCGGACGAGTCGCTGAATGCGCGCCGTGGCCGTGTGGTCGACCACCGCACGGCACGGTACCAAATGCCGGTAAAAAGTACAATGTCCTCAATTCAGATCCCGGGCGAAACGCGAACACATTTAACGATCTGACAAAGTCCAACTAAAAACGACAAACTAAAATCTGGAAACTGGAATCTGGAATGTTTGTGGTAAAACAACGCAGCAGGGAGAGACTTATGCAGCGACTTTGCTCGGCGCTGGCGGCCGTCCTGTTTGGATGTGTTCTAACCCTTTCGGCCCAGCAAGCGGTCGCCGTCGATCCGAACCGGTGGGAATCGACGATTCAGAAGTTCGAAGCCGAGGATGCCTTGCACGCGCCGGTCAAAGGTGGAGTCGTTTTCATTGGTGCGTCCAGTATCGTGCGCTGGGAGAACCTGGCTCAGTCGTTTCCAGACCTCAGGGTGGTGAATCGCGGCTTTGGCGGATCGGAACTGGCCGACAGCGTCAAGTACGCCACGCGCGTCGTCGTCCCGCACGCGCCTCGGATCGTCGTGTTGTATGCGGGAGAAAACGATCTGAACCGCGGCGTGTCGCCAGAAACCATCAGCGCTGATTTCGCGCAATTCTACGACCTCATTCGAAAGGCGCTGCCGTCAGCCCGCGTCGTCGTCATCGGCCTGAAGCCGTCTCTGCTGCGCTGGAAGCTGCGCGATGGCATGCACGCCACCAACAAGCTGATTCGCGCCCACTGCGAGTCGAAGACGGCGTGTGCCTACGTCGATCCGTGGCCGTTCATGATCGGCAAGGATGGTACGCCCAAGCCTGAATTCTTTGTACCCGACGGCCTGCACATGACACCGGAAGGCTACAAAGCCTGGACGCAAATGCTGCGCCCGTACTTAAAGTAGAAGCGACTTTAACGACTCCAGAGACTGCAGACTCGAAAGACTCTCCGGACTCTCCGGACTCTCCCGACTCTCCGGACTCTCCGGACTCTCCGGACTCTCCGGACTCTCCCGACTCTCTGGACTCCCAGACTCCCAGACTCCCGGACTCCCGGACTCCCAGACTCCAGATCAGTATTCGTCCAACAGATCCTTCCAGAATCGCACCATCTCAAGGGTGTCTTTCACGCCTGGCCGGCCGGCGACATCCACGTGTGTCAGAAAGCCGCCGATGAGCGGGCGCACACGGGTTTTATCGCGAAGGTGTTCGGCGAGGCGGGCACTTTCCACAGCTGGGATGATGTTGTCATCGATGCCGTGCAGAAGATATACGGGTGCAATCGGAGGTGGCGAGCGATCGGGCGAGAGCGCCGGGTCCTGCCCGAGCTGCGAGACATATGGAAGGAGTGTCGCGCCGAGCGCCGTGACGTTTCGATCGTTGACATACCGCAAGAGCATCGCCGACGGTTCGGGCATCGTGGATGGCCGAGACTCCAGTGTGGCGAACAGTTGCTTTGCCTTCTCCGGGTCGGTTCGATGCAGCGCCGATGCCTCGAGGAACGCTTCCACGCTCTCCCTCAACAAAGCGACCTGATCAGCTGGCACCGCAAGTTCTGCTGCCTGGTGCAGCACGAGGGCCAGGGCATAGTCGTGCGGTCTCTGCGGTGCGCCCTCGCCGCTGCACAGGTAGCGCAGGACGCGTGGGAGATTTCCATGACCGCCAAACGACATGACGTAGGCGACGCGATCGCGAACCGACGGCCGGCCCGCTGCAACCACGGACAACCCGCCTGAGAAGCTCACGCCGATGACGCCGATGCGGAGACCGCCAAACGATTGCGGGTGTGCCACCATCCAGGCCGCCACGTCTTCGATCGTGTCGGTGACTCGCCCAGTCAGGCGGTAATGGATGAGATCATCGATCTCGGGCGTCACGACAACGATGCCGGTCGCGGCGAGCTCGTGCGCGAGCGTCATCAGCCGGGGCTCGTCGATTCCGTCGCGATGCACGCCGCTGACCAGAAGCGCGGCCTGCGTGTGTGGTCCCTCCGGCCGAAAGATGCGCGCGCGGGCGGCGCCGGAGCGAATCGGAATCTGTTCGACCGATTGCGAGACGCGCTGCCCAACCCATCGCGAGATTGTGCCGAGCGGTCCTGTCGCGCCAGCGGCGCGCGAGATCAGCATCGCGGCGCTCCAGTACGGCGCCATCACGGTGACGATCACAGCGGCAATCGCGATCGTGAGAAGGGCGCGGCGCGCACCTTTTATTGGCACGATATCTAGTGTAGAGTGACGCTCCTACAAGTCACTTGCAATCACGTGCGGATGTCAGCGATCGTCAGGATTCTGCGCGTGCTGGTTCTGGCAGCATGGTGCACCGGTTGCCGGAATACTCCCTCGCCACCGCCCTACAAGCCCGTCGCGGATGTCAAGTTACTGATGCAGGCCGTCGATCCGCAAGCCGACATTCTCTGGCAGTCGGTCAAGACGGTGATGACCGACAAGGGCACTGAAGAGATCAGTCCGACAACCGCAGCCGAATGGACAGCCGTCCGGAATGCCGCGGTGCTGCTGGCTGAGTCGGGCAACCTGCTGATGATGCCGCCGCGTGCGCAGGCGGGGCCGGAGTGGATGCAGGCGGCACGGGCGCTCGTCGACACGAGCGAGGCAGCCATGCGTGCGGCCGACGCGCGCGATCGGGAGAAGTTGTACGAGATTGGCGGCGATATCAACGACGCGTGCATGAACTGTCACTACCATTACGATCCGACCGTGAAAGCTTCGCGAAAAGAGAAGTAGGGGCGTTGGGTGCGTGAGGTGCGTGAGGTGCGATGGGTGCGCTAGGTGCGTTAGCGGCTGCGGCGATCCAAAAAGCAGTATCGAAACCTTTGGGTATCCAATAGATCCGTATTGACACATCTGGTTACGGGTTTTACAGTAGGCGCCACTCGAACATTCAAGATTTTCGCGCGGATTCGGACCTCGACGTTCGTATCTCTACTGGGCAGGCCAGGTTTCCACGGGAGGCTGCGATGAGACGGAATGTGTTCAGCGTCGCGATTCTGGTTGGGGTACTTATAGCGTTCGGCCCCGTGACGGCCTGGGCCCAAAGCAGCATCGTCGGCGTTGTGAGAGACTCGTCTGGCGCCGTGCTACCCGGCGTGACAGTCGAAGCCGCGAGTCCGGCGCTCATCGAGAAGGTCCGTTCGGTCGTCACCGACAGTCAGGGCCTTTACAGCATCATCGACTTGCGCCCAGGCGTGTACTCGGTGACCTTCAGTCTCACGGGATTCCAGACAGCGAAGCGAGACAACATCGATCTGCCCGCGGCGTTCACGTCAACCATCAATGCCGAGATGCAGGTCGGCAGCATCGCGGAGACCCTCACGGTCAGCGGCGAAGCGCCGGTTGTTGATCTGCGCGCCTCCGGACGTCAGCAGACGGTCTCACAAGAACTGCTCTCGAATGTGCCGACCGGCTCGACACCGCAAAGCTACGCGATGCTGCTTCCGTCCATCACTCAAGGCCTGGGTACCATTACGACGGCTCCGAACAGCTTTCGCTGGGCGGATATGACGTTTCGGGGCACACGCGGAGCGTCAACGGCTGTCGACGGGTTCGACACCAGCCACCGGCTGAATGGCGAAGGCTCGCAATATCAGGTCAACGAGGGCATGGTCCAGGAAATCGTGGTGTCGCTCGGTTCTTCGGGTGCTGAAACGCAGGGGGCGGGAGTCACGATCAATGTCATCCCGAAGTCGGGCGGAAACCGCTTCAGCGGATCGCTCTCGACGCATTACGCGAACGAGGACTTCGTCAACGTCAACCTGACCCCAGAACTCGAGCGACTGGGCATCACGACGCAGTCGGTTCGCAAGGGTTGGGACTTCAACCCGGCGGTTGGCGGCCCGATTGCGCGAGACAAAGCGTGGTTCTTCGCCTCCTATCGCAATATCGGCAACGCGACCGATACCGGCATCCGGCGCGATGCCAATCCGCTCGATTGGGTTTATACGGCCGACCTGGCGCAATCGACCGATTCCGAGCAGCTGCGGAATCGCAACTATTCAGGACGCGTCACCTATCAGCTCGGCCCCAAGAACACCATCATCGTGCACGGCGATCACAACCCGGTGAACTGGGACAACCGCGGCGGCACCACCGGTGGCGCCCGAACCCTCAACGCGCCCGAAGCCACTGTGTCGGGCCTGTACAATCCGCAATATGTCGCAGGCGCCAGCTGGAAGTCGCCTGTCAGCAACAAGCTCTACATCGAGGGCGGTGTCACGCTGACAAAGAACAAGCAGTGGTTCTCGCGCAACGAACACGATGCGCTGAACGGCGGACCGGTGTCGCCGGACCTCGGCGCTATCGCGGCTATGGACACCAATACTGGTTGGCTGTTCCGCGGGTCTCACTTCATAGGGAACTTCAACAACACGTTCGCCGTCCGTCCGCAGATATCGGCGTCTTACGTCACCGGCAGCCACACGGCAAAATTCGGGACCCAGATTGTGAGAGGCAAGGATCAGGCGGAACGGTATCGCATCGGCGATTACATCGTCCGGCTGACCACCAACGCGCCTGGAAGAGTGGGGTTGCCGACCACGCAGCGCATCGAAATCTGGGGACCCGAAAATCGCACCAGCCGGCTGACCAGCATAGGGTTCTACGGTCAGGATCAATGGGTCATCCACCGCGCGACGCTGAACCTGGGCCTGCGGTACGACTATGTGACGACGAGCGCCGATCCGCAAGTGCTGCCGGCGAACACGATGCTCCCGGAGCGCACTTTTGCGGGGATCGACACGATCATCAATTACCACGATCTCTCGCCGAGATTGGGCATGACTTACGATCTGTTCGGGAACAACCGTACTGCCGTGAAAGCGGCACTCAATCGGTATCTGTATCCTCAGGATTTCGCCGGCGGCCGTCATCCGACGACGCTCGCCGTGCCGAATACGTTGCGCGACTTCACCGATGCCGACGGCGATTTCGTCCCCGACTGCGATCACCGGAATCTGTTTACCAACGGCGAGTGCGGGACGGCCGATAACACGGCGTTTGGATCGCAGGTGTTGAACCCACCGCAATTTGATCCCGACGTCGATACCGGCTTCGCGCATCGTGCGTATAGCTGGGAGGTCAGCACCGGCGTGCAGCATCACGTGATGCCGGGCCTCGGAGTCGAATTCGGCTACTACCGCCGGTGGCAGGGCAACCAGAAGGTGACCGACAATCTCAAGCTCAAACCAGAAGATTTCCGCGAGTTCTGTGTGATGGTGCCGACGGCCGCTCAAGCCAATGGACACGACATCGGCGGCGCGGGCCAGCAGTTGTGCGGGTTCTACGACTTTACGCAGCAGAGGACGGACCTGGTCGGGCAAGTGCAGAACTTCACGACGCACGCCAAGAATTTTGGCGACGAGATCTGGGTGTTCAACGGTTTCGAGTTCAATGTAAACGCCAGAATGCCAGGCGGTGTGCAATTGACCGGCGGCACGATGACCCAGCGCACGAGAATCGAATCCTGCTATACCGTTGATTCGCCGATGTACTCTCCGACCGAAAGTCGCGGTCAGCTTTCGACGGCAGACATCTCGAATTCGCTGTCGGGGGTCCGCACGTCGACGAGCATGTGCAGGAACAAACCGCCCTTCAAAACGACATTGAAATTGATGGGCACCTATCCGCTGCCGGTGTGGGGCATCCAGGTGAGCGGCACGATACAGGCGCTGCCGGGGCCGGCGCTCAACGGAACGCGAACCTACAGCCGTGCGGAAATTCTCGGCCTGCCCTCCGGAACAACCCTCAGTGCCGCGACCCTTGCGCTGACGGTGGTCGAGCCGAACTTGAACTATGGGTCGTACATCAATAAGACCGATGTCCGCTTTTCGAAAGTCGTTCGGATCGGCGCGTATCGTCTGACCGGCGGCCTCGATATTTTCAACGCGCTGAATTCCTCTGACGTGCTCGCGGTGAACACGACCGTCGGGACTGACCTGGCTGAATCCGACGCAGGTGCTGGGCGGACGACTGTTCCGCCTGTCAGCGAGAATGGACTTTTAGAGTCGTAAGGCGCAAGTCGAAAGTCGTAAGGCGTAGGTCCGGTCGAACGTCACAAGTCCAGTCGAAAGTCACAAAGCACCCTCAGCTGGCCGACTTGCGACGTGCGACGGGACTTGCGCCTTACGACTTTCGACTTGCGCCTCACGACTAACTTTCCGGCCTCAGTCCCTCGGGCCGTCGTCCTTCTTTAATCGCCTTTACCACGCCCTCGAACTGCTCCTGGGTGCCTCTGCGGCCGTGAATCGGCAGGTGAACGGTTGGAGTCAGCTTCAGGCGCGCCATCTCGTGTTCCAGCGTCAGCGCGCGCGGGTAGCGCGCAAAATTGCCGCCCCAGTTGTAGATGTCGGCGTTGACGAGAATGCGCTCGGTAGGGAAGTACACCATCAGCATGTGCGCGTTGTGGCCGGTCGGGTCCTGGAAGTGGACGATCTGCATCGTGCGCGTCGCGTCCTTGACCGTCTTGCCGGCGTCAGTGACCGGTTCGATTTTGGCGGCCTTCGGTTCGCGAGCGAGGGCGTCCTGCTGAACGGTGTGCTTCCGTCGAGCGATGGCCTCGAACCACAGTTTGTTCGCTTCGTGCGTCACGACGGTCAGTCCGGCGTGAATGCCGGCCCGTAAGCCGCCGGAATGATCGTAATGGTGATGCGTCACGAGGGCCTTGGTGAGGGGCTTGTTGGGCACCAGTTCTTTGGCTTTGGCGATCACCGCCTGCGTGCGCGCTTCGCTGGTGGGGATCTCGACGAGCTCGGTGTGGTCCGCGAACTCGACGAGCACGCTGTTGTGCGAGGTGCCTGTCAGGAACCAAATGCCGCTGGCGATTTGCTCGACGCCGACCGTTTGCGCTGCCGCCGCCCCGCCGCCGGCGCTGGTGCATTGCGGACGTTCGGCGGCGCCGCAAGCTGATCGGCTGAGCCCCCGACCGTGTTCTTCACCATGTAATCAGACTCGAGCCAGTTCCCCACGCGCGTCACAAGGCGCATCGGCAGCATGATCGGTCCGACATTCAGATAGTTGTGCCACTCGGCCTTGTTCACCACGTCGCCGAGATAGCTGTGATACCCCGCCATCGTGGCCCACTGCGGAAAATGCGACGTGCGATCGATCGCCAGCGTGAGCCGCTCGCCAGTCGGCACGACAATGTCGACCAGGTCGAGATTCGCCTGCCGTCGCAGGTTGCTGAGCTTCGCCGAAGGACTCAGTGCGGCGTGCAGCACGCCGACCGGATGGCCGAGGATCGTCTCGAAGCGACGGGGTTGTGCCGCGGCATCGTTCTGCCGTGATGCCTGGCCGTTGGCGTCGAGCGTAAATGCGATGGTCCCGTCGAGTCCGACGTTCTGCGTGCCGTCCGGCTGCGGGCTTGCAAACGCGGGGAAGCGCTTCCACTGCTGGCGGGCCCGGCCGGTCGCCACATCGATCGTCCGCTTGAACTCGGTCACCGTCCAGATCGCGGTCGGTTCGGCGGGACTCTCCAGGTCGTCGCCTTTCGGCGTCCTCGCCTGGCCGATGCTGTTCGAGGTGCCGACGCCTTCCATCGTAATGACGCCGACCTTCTGAATGACGGCAGCACCGCCGAGCGCGTTGGCTGCGTCGCTGATGACTTGCGTCTCAGGAGTGGCGGTTTGTCCGTAACCGACGGCCGTAGCGAGCATCAACACGACTGCGAGCGCGGGTCTCTTCATGGCTCCTCCCGACCGGGTGAACGCACGATGATTGGAGGGTCAACAAAGTAGTCCAGCTTGCGTCGGGCGTCAATGTCCGCTAAGTTTCGCGTGCGCTGTCGAGGAGGAAACGTATGCGCCGCGTAGCAGGTTCGGTGTGCGTGCTTCTTGTCGTTCTCTCGACGGTCGCGGCGCCTGCGCAGGTGCCGGCGATCACGGTGTTTCACGGCGCGCGCCTCGTCAACAGCGACGGCACTCCAGCGATTGATAACTCGGCATTCATCGTCGAGCGCGGCCGGTTCACGCGCGTGGGACGCAGCGGGGACGTTGCCGCTCCGACCGGTGCGCGTCGGGTCGACCTTGCCGGCAAGGTTGTCATCCCTGCGTTCGTCGATGCCCACGCGCATCTCGGCTACATGAGGGATCTGACGATCGGCCCTCAGAACTACACACAGGACAACCTGATCGATCATCTGCAACGGCACGTGTACCACGGCGTGGCGCTCGGTTCGACGTGGGGCTCGGACTTTGGAGAGATGCCGTTTTACGTTCGAGACAACGTGTTTCCGAATGCGGCGCGGTTTGTCACGCTCGGCCGCGGCATCACGACACCGGGCGAAGGGACGCCTGAGAACATGCGGCAGGCCGCACACGTGTGCGCGACGCCTGACGACTGCCGGCGCGGCGTTCGCGAGAACGCGGCACGCAAGCTCAGGCTGGTGAAGATTTGGGTTCAGGATCGTCCCGCTGGCATTCCCAAAATGAGCCCGGAGCTGTATCGCGCCACGATAGACGAGGCGCATAGACACAAGATGAAGGTGGTCGTGCACGCGACGGCGCTGGCCGACGTCAAGGACCTGCTGCGCGCCGGCATCGACGGCTTTGCACACATTCCCGCGGCCGTAGACGAGGAGCTGATGGGAATGTTGAAAGACCGGCCTGACGTGTTTTTCACGCCGACGCTCGGAACGTCGCGACGCATGATCTACGCACCCTGGCTCGACACGCCGGATCCGCTCATCCTCGACACGGTGACGCCGGCTCAGGTCAAGAGACTCAAGGATCGCGTAGCCGGTCAAGCGCCGGACGCCGTCGAGCGCGGCAGGCAAACCTGGGAGCGCACAAAAGAGGTCATGCGCAGGCTGGTAGCCGCGAACGTCCGGATTGCGCTCGGCACCGATGGTGGCGGCATGAGCGGCGATCAGTTCATCGGATGGACGGCGCACACCGAAATCGAAAACATGGTGGCGGCCGGAATGACGCCGATGCAGGCTCTGATCGCGTGCACGCGGACCGCCGCCGACGTCCATGCGCTTACAGACATGGGCACGGTGGCGCCAGGGAGGAGCGCGGATTTCGTCGTGCTGGATGCCGATCCGATGATTGACATCACCAACACACGGAAAATTTCGCGCGTCTTTCTGCGAGGGCAGGAGATCGACCGTGCAGCCCTGAAAGCGAAGTGGACGAGTGCGATGAAGTAAGGCATAATCCGCGCACGAACTCAAGTTATTGTGGGAGGAATCGACCGTCGATGGCCAGGTGGTCACTCGCAGCGTCTGTCGTGGCCGTCGTGGTCGTGGTCGCAACGGTTTCGGCGCATCATGCCTTCTCGGCCGAGTTCGATGCCAAGATGCCTGTCACGCTCCAGGGCACCGTCACGCGCATCGAGATGGTGAACCCTCACGGGTGGATCTACATCGATGTGAAGGGATCGGACGGCAAGATCGTGAATTGGGCGATCGAGACGGGCGGCCCGAACGCACTCGCCAGGCGCGGCGTGAAGAAGGGTTTTCTTCCTATCGGTCAGGTGGTGATCGTCACAGGTTATCGCGCCAAAGACATGTCGAATACCGCGGCCGGCGATCAGGTGCGGTTTCTCGACGGCCGCAGTTTTTCGGTCGGCGGCTCCGCGGGGGAAGGATTCCCGGGCGCGACCAAATAATGAGCACGTGATTTCCAAAGGGGCGTCGATGAGCGATCGATTGACGCAGGCGGCGGTGCGCGCGGCGTTGATTCTCCTGTCGCTCGCATCGTTTGCGCCACTTGCCGGACAGGCGCCGTCTCCCCGTTCCTCCTATTCGCCACCTCGAACATCACGCGGCCAGCCAAACCTGCAGGGCATCTGGCAGGCCATGAACACCGCGTCGTGGAATATCGAGGATCACGGTGGCGCGACAGGCATTCCAGCGGGGAAGAGCGTGGTTGAAGATGGACCGTTGCCGTATCTGCCGGCGGCGCTCGCCAAGCGCAACGAGAATTTTGCGGATCGTCGGACGGCGGATCCGGAATCGAAATGCTGGCTGCCGGGCGTGCCCCGCATTACCTATATGCCGTTTCCGTTTCAGATTCTGCAGTTCGAGCGCTACGTCGTCATCAATTACGAATTCCTGAACACGACGCGCTATATCTACACCGACGGCACCCCATCGCCCGATCCGGACGTCATCGATTTCTACATGGGATCGTCGAACGGCCGATGGGAGGGCAGTACGCTTGTCGTCGAGGTGACCAATAACAACGATCGCACCTGGTTCGATCGGGCCGGCAATCATCACAGCGACGCCATGCGGCTCGTCGAGCGCTACACGCCGATCGGTCCCGATCATCTTCAGTACCGAAGTGACGGTGACCGATCCGAAGACGTTCAGCCGGCCGTGGAAGATGAGCATGCCGCTGTATCGGCGGATCGACCCTGTGCCCGAATTGCTCGAGTACGAATGTTACGCGTACGCCGACGAAGATGCCGAGGCGGCGGCGGGAGGTGTGAAGTGAGTCCTCGTATGTTGATCGCGATGACCGTTGCCGGTTTCGTGTCTGCGATGATGTCGACGCCGTCGGCGCAGGACAACTGGCGGCCGCATCTCAAATCGCTGCCGGCAGATGCCATCGCACCGTCCAGCACCGCTGAAGGCTGGCCCGATCTCCAGGGATCGTGGAACGTGGTCAACCGGATCGGCGGTCCTCAGCACAGCCTCGAATACGGCATCGATCCCGAAGCGACAGCCATTCACAACTGGAACCCGGCCGCGCGCGGCGGCAGCGTCGTCATCGATCCGGCGAACGGCCGCATCCCCTATAACGCGAAGGCGATGGAACAGCGGAATCGAAATCTCGAAGGCGTCTATATTCCGACCCGGCGATCGCATCTCGATCCGGAAGTGCGCTGCCTGCTCGGCGGCGTGCCGCGCGGAACGCTCCAAGGCACTGAGATCCGTTATGCCCCGCCGTATGTCGCGTTCGTGTCGATCGGGCGCACGTCCGATCTCTCGTTTACGCGCCTCATCCCGATGGACGGGCGTCCCTGGCCGAACGAACAGCTCAAGCTGTGGAGGGGCGTATCGCGCGGACACTTCGATGGGCATACGCTTGTTGTCGAGACGCGGAACCAGAATGACAAGACCTGGTTCGACTCTCACGGCTCGTTTCACAGCGACCAGGCGCGGGTCATCGAACGACTCACGCTGGTGACTGCGTCGACGATGTACTACGAGGCGACGATCATCGATCCGACCGTGTTTACGCAACCGTGGAAGCTCGCCACGACGTGGGACCGCGTCAAGGAAGATCAGCGGTTGTGGGAAGAAGGCTGCTACGAAGGGGAACGCGATTCCTATCACATGCTCGAGGCCGGCATCCGCGCGGCCAAAGCCGGATACAAGGGAATTCACGATCACACACCCGGACCTGGCAGAGGCACGTTCGCGCCGGTCGTGCCGGATGCGCCAGCAAAATCGAGAGAAGAGCTCTTCAAGAAGTAAGAAGTAGGAAGTAAGAAGTAGGAAGTAAGAAGTAGAACGTAAAGTAGTCAAACCAAATTGCTGTTTCTCTACGAACTTGCCGGGCGTGTGCAGGAGATGCCATCGAGCATCGCGCTGCGTGAATCGTTGTGGGTCTATCCAATCATCGAAACGGTGCACGTCCTCGGGTTGTGCCTGTTTGTCGGAACCGCGTGGCTCTGGGACTTGCGGCTGCTGGGCGTCACGCTGCGGCGTGTCCCGGTGTCGCAACTCTCGACGCAGATCCTCCCGTGGACCGTTGCCGGGTTTGCCGTCATGGCCATCAGCGGCGTGGGGCTCGTGTTTTCGGAACCGCTGCGGTTCTACTCCAACATCTTCTTTCGCATCAAAGTCGTGCTGCTTATCGCTGCGGGCTTGAACGCGTTCATCTTTCACAGGACGGTTGGCCGAAGAAAGGGGGAATGGGACTCGATCCCGCTCTCGCCCTTTCCCGCCAGGCTGGCGGGCGCCTTGTCGCTGGGCCTTTGGGCCGCGGTCATCGTGACCGGCCGCCTGATTGCGTACAACTGGTTCGGGGCAGTCCGGCCATGAACCGACGAACCGACGAACGACGAACCCACGAACCGACGAACCCAACGAACCTGACGAACCCACGAACCTTACGAACTAAACGAACCTTACGAACTCAACGAACCGGAGAATCATGCTCTTGCCCTTCTTTCAGTGGTGTCAGGACTCGGCGCTCGGGCTCGCGATACGCGAATCGGTGTGGCTATTTCCGATCATCGAAGCGATGCACCTGCTCGCGCTCGCGCTGATCGGCGGCGCCGTGCTCGTCGTCGATCTGCGTCTCGCCGGGTTGACGCTGCGGACGCAGCCGGTTGCGGCCATTGCGCGAGACGCACAACCATGGCTGATCGGCAGCCTGGCAGTCATGATTGTGACGGGCGCGCTGCTCTTTGCGTCGGAAGCGCTCAAGTGCTACTACAGCCCACCCTTCTGGTTGAAAATGATGTTTCTGACCCTCGCGATCCTCTTTACCTTCACCTTACGCCGCAGGGTCACCGAAAACGATGCAGCCACACCATGGCTGATGAAGACCGTCGCGCTCGTGTCGGTATTGCTTTGGAGCGGTGTGGGCTTGATGGGACGGGGTATAGGTTTCTACTAGCATTGGCAGATTGGCAGGCAGATTGATTGAGAGATTCGGTGATTGGAACGTTTCACGCCATAATTCATTGATCATTCATCTTCCAATCTGCCAATCTACCAATGCTGGATTCAGATTCGCGTCCTCTGATCATTGCAATTGATGGCCCGTCCGGTGCCGGCAAGGGTACCGTTGCTCGTGAGCTTGCGAAACGTCTCAGTTACAGACATGTCGACACCGGAGCCATGTACCGGGCGGTTGCCTGGAAAGCCGTTCACGACGGACTGTCACTGGAAGACGAAGACGCGGTTGCAGACGTGGCGCAACATGCCATGCTGACCGTCGCACCGGGGCTGGTCGTCATCGACGGGTACGACGTGACGACCAAGATCCGCACTCCGGAAATCGATCGGGCCTCGGCCGCCACGGCGCGGCTGCCACGAGTCCGTGCAGCATTAGTCGCGCGTCAGCGCAAAGAAGGCGAGGGCGGCGGTGTCGTCATGGAAGGGCGCGACATCGGCTCGGTCGTGTTTCCGAGTGCCGACGTTAAGATTTATCTGGATGCATCGCCTGAAGAGCGCGCGCGCCGACGGGCTGCCGATCCGGCGCATGGATTGAGCCGTGCCGCAGCCGCCTCGGATGTCGCACTCGAGCTCGAGGCACGGGATTTATCCGATCGAACGCGATCGAGCTCACCACTAATGGTTCCTCAGAACGCCATCAGGCTGGACACAACGGCGCTGTCGATCGACGAAACAGTCGAGCGCGTGCTCGAGATTGTCACGAAGGCGATGGGCGCTCGAGCGTGACGATCGGCTCCGGCCCACCCTCCCAGACAAAACGGTACGTCTTGCCCCGCCTGACGTTGGTGACGAGTGCAGGTCTGAAACAGGCCAGGCAGGTGCCGCCTTTGTGGCGCACGCTCGGATAGACGACGCCGAGCGATCCGGTTTCGAGCAACCCCTCGGCCAGGGCCTGTGACGCCACGTACGTTTCCGGATCGAGGCACGCGCGAAAGCGTTGCGCGCGCCGAAGGTCGTGAAAGCTCGCACTGAAATCGGCGACGTAATCGTCGTAGGTGACGGCATCTTCGAAGCGGCCGATCTCGGCCAGCTGGACCGACTTGTGAAATCCCACTTCCGCCTGTGCGGTTGTCAGCGCGAACGCAGCGTACCACGCACCGCGGTCGGGCCCGCTGAAGCGGCTGCCAAGGGGGTTGGGATGGCAGAAGGCGGCATTGATGACGCTGGCATGCGGCACGGCAAACACCAGCTCCTCGAGCCCGATACCAGGCAGCCGCTGCTCGGCGGCAAGCAATCGATCGTTGGTGGCGGCGTCGAGCTCGAAGAGGGCTGCCATGTGCGATTCGTCCTCGCCAATGTCCACGAGCACGCTGTCGCCTTTCGGCAGGTGCCGCGACGGTACGAGCCGATGGGTATCGAATTGACGAATCAGGGAAACCGGGGGAACCCTCATCAGCCGGCGCGGCGCGAGTCGAGCAGGCGCCTCACCGTCTGCATGGCCGGCAAGCCGCCGTGAATCATGTACGCGAGCGGGGTCTGGCCGGCGAAGATCGGATTATTGTTCGGCAGGTGGACCCACTCGTTCGCCAGGCTGCGAGCGTGGAGAATGTGCAGCGACTTGAAGATGCCGACGAGATATGAGATGCGCGTCAGGCGATCGCGGTCGAGAACGCGGTCGGGATTCCGCTTCATTTCGTAAAACGGTCCGTTGGTGACGCCGCCGAGCAGCGCTCGAGCGTCCTCGTCGCGCACCTTCCAGCGCGTCATGATGTTGAAAAACGCCGTGAGGCCTGGCGCCGACAGGCGCTCGCGCACATCGCGCGCGCCGAGATCGGCGGGCACGTCAGTGCGATAGCGGGTGGCGGGATAGCGAAGCGGATGGCCCAAGGTTGAGACTCCTGATCAGGAGTATATTTACTCCATGGCTCGCCGTCAAGGGCATGGCCGCCCTACCGCAGCCACTCGTCCTTGTGCTGTGCGATGAAATCGTCGTCCTGCAACTGCGGGTATGCGCGGCAGATGCGGTCGATCTCCTGCAGCTGCCCGGGTGAGAGATCCTCGTTGGGATCGAGACACCAGCGGCCTTCGAGCAGTCCCTGACGCCGGAGAATTTCATGCAGTCCCGCGATGCAGCCTGCGAAATTGTTCCGCGCATCGAACAACACGGCGTTGGCGTCGGTGAGCGGTGCAGACTGCGCGAGTATCTCCCAGGCGCAGCTGCCTTTCTGCATACGACACGTTCTGGCGGCTGCCAGCAGGTCGACAGCACGCCTGGTCCACACCGCCCACTGACCCAGGAGGCCGCCGACGAAGTGAAGCGGCTGCAGACCGTGGATCGTCGATCGTCCATCGTCGATCGTCGATCGTCGATCGTCCGGACGATGGACGATGGACGATGGACGATGGACGATCGTGCCTACGCGAAACTCGGTGAGCAAATCGACGACGATACTGTCGTCGTTGCCCGTGTAGAGCGCGATTTCGTGTTGTCGGCCAGCGTCGGCCAGCGCCCGCACGACATCGATCGTGTAGTACCTGTTAAAGGGTGCCACTTTGGCCGCGACCACATCGGGGATTTCAAAGAAGGCGCGCCAGAATTCGTAGTTCAGGAGAACGCCGCCGACCGCCGGCTGCAGGTAGAAGCCGAACACCGGAATGATTTCGGCAATCGCGCGGCAGTGTGCGACGAGCTCGTCGTGCGACGCCCGCTTGAGGGCCGCGAGGCTGACGAGACCGGCGTCATAGCCAAGACGCAGCGCGAGCTCCGCTTCACGACGCGCCTGTCTCGCCTCGCCGCAGATGCCGGCGATGAGCAAGGGACTGTTCGGGCCCTCGCGTGCGACGTCGGCGGCAATGGCAAGTACGGGCTCGAGAAGCGCGACGTTCGCATCCCGAATTCCAAACTGAGTTGTGTGTACACCGACAGCGACACCGCCTGCCCCGGCCGCCCGGTAATATCGGGTCAGCGCCGCCTGGCGGCGCTCGTCGAGTCGGCGCGTCGAATCGAGCGCGAGTGGATGCGCGGGAATCACCATCCCGTCAAGAAGTCGCGAGCGAAGATCCCGCAGCTCCATCTAATACTTTCCGTCGGCGGCTTCGAAGTGCGTCGGTTTGTCGAGCGTTCTTCCGTTCTGCTCGAGCCAGCGCGCGACCCCGTCCATCAATTCGGCCGACGACACTTGCGGAGAACCGAGCCACGCGTGACAGGCGCGAGCATCACTGAGAAGCGCCTCGCCGCCAGGTTGCCCGCAGAACGCAGGCTGCAGACCGAATCGACGACCGAAGTATTCCGCCACTTCGGTGACCTCGAGCGCCTCCCCACCGGTCACGTTGAGTGCACGCGGAGGCGACGCGCACCCGTCCAGCGAGCGGAGGGCGTAGGAATTGGCGTCGCCCTGCCAGATGACGTTGAAATGGCTGACCGTTCGATCGATCGGTCGTCCGGCTTTCACGGCGCGTGCAATGTCGACGAGCACGCCGTAGCGCAGATCGACCGCGTAGTTCAAACGGAACAGCAGCGTCGGCGTGCCGTGCTCGCGCGAATAGTATTCGAACACGCGTTCGCGTCCGAGACACGACTGCGCGTACTCGCCGCGGGGGGCGGGCGAATCGCTCTCGCTGCTGCCTCGCGACGAGACAGGCACGAACGGATACACGTTGCCGGTCGAAAACGCGACGATGCGGGAATGCGCAAAACGGCGGGCCACGTGTGCTGGAACGATCGTGTTGGTGGCCCACGTGAGAGCCGAGTTGTCCGTTGAACCGAACTTGCGTCCGGCCAGGAACAGGACGTTCGGGCAGTCGGGCAGCGCCTGAACGCTCGCCGGGTCGAGAAGGTCCACTGCAACCGCCGTGGCCCCCGCCTCTTCGAGCGCCCGCCTCATCGAGTACCGACGAGAACCTCGAGGCGGCCAACACGCGGTGATGAACGCCTGCCGCAGCGATCGCACG
The DNA here is from genome assembly GCA_963761975.1 of Vicinamibacterales bacterium. Classification (GTDB taxonomy): domain Bacteria; phylum Acidobacteriota; class Vicinamibacteria; order Vicinamibacterales; family JAMQPK01; genus JAMQPK01. The sequence goes on along the minus strand of CAVXIR010000004.1, from coordinate 252,351 downwards.
CACGGCGCGCTGCACCAGCGACGGTCCCATTTTGCCTGTCGCCCCGAGCACGAGCACATCACCGTCGAGGCGGCGGCAGAACGCGACGTCCGGCTCGCTCGGAGAGGACAAGCGGTCGTCGAGGTCGGCCTCAGTTGTCAGTCCGTCAAGCACGTTCATGGCGCGTTACCCGAATTCCGGACCCGCGATGGCAAACATTTGATCGCGACGCTCGTGGAACGGCCGCGCTCCCCGGCACATGCGGGTGAATGGCCGTTGCAGAGTGAAACCAGCCGACTCGAGCCAGCCAATCCACGACGGCTGGAGAGGCACATCGATGATAAAGGACCGGGCGGCATGCGCCGCCGTGCACGCCTCAACGAGCAGGCGGGCGTGAGATTCGTCACGCGCGACAACCGGACCAAGATGTTCGAACGCGTAGCCATGCCGGCCGAAGAGATAGCCGTCGATCTGTCCTCCGCCAATCACCCAGGCGTACTCTGGCGCCTGAGCGCGCAGCATTGCGAGCAATATTCGTCGGTCGGCGCCGAACACGACAGGATCCTCCTTCAACACGTCGACAAAATCGGCGTTGGTCATTCGCCGGACGTGAGTGGGTCGGGACGGGCTTTCGTCAGCGGGGTCTGACCGCCGCGCTCGCATCATTCGCTGCAATCCATACTCCTCGCGAAACCCCAGGGGCACGTACACACCGCGACCGGCAGGGGTGGCATCGAGGCGCGCGGTCGCGTCGCCGACAAGCGCCAGGGATTCCTTCAGCAGTTGTGTGCCGATTCCTGCGCGGCGGTACGACGGATCGACCAGCACCATGGCGATCCAGCGAAAGGCATCGCCGTAGCCGATCGTAGCCACGGTGCCGACAACGTCGCCATTTTCGCTAGTCGCCACGCGACAGCCATCCGGGCTCGCGGTAAGGAACAGCTCCCAGTCGGCCGCCACCTGATTCCACGAGGCCGCGCGGCACAATCGAAGTCCAGCGGGAATGTCCTCGCTGCGCATGGCTCTGACGTGCACGGTTGTGTACGGTCATTCTTCCCCTTGACCGTTACGAACGGCAACGATATTCTCGCGCGAACCTCGCGCGAAAATCTTCTGGGGGTGTCATGATGCCGGTTCGAATTTTTCCGCTGGTCGTAGCCCTCGTCTTGTCTGCCGCGCCTCTGATAGCGGCTGATGCAGACCTCATTCTTCACAACGGAAAAATCATTACCGTCGATTCTACGTTTTCGATCGTCGAGGCAGTGGCGGTGAAGGACGGCCGCGTCGTGGCAGTGGGCCGCTCGGCCGACGTCCTTGGGCGCGAGAAGGGAGCCAAGACGCAGGTCGTCGATCTCAAGGGACAGACCGTGCTGCCGGGGCTCACCGACACTCACATGCACCCCCTCGGCGCGGCGCTGAGCGAGCACAACACGCCGTTTGCCGTGCTGCGTTCGTTTGCCGACATCCAGAATTACATTCGCGAGCAGGCCGCCAAGACGCCAAAAGGGCAGTGGATCCAGGTTCCCAAAACGTTCCCGGGCCGACTGGCCGAGATGCGGATGCCTGACCGCACTGTGCTCGATGCCTCGACCGATCATCCCGTCTTCTACGACGCGAGCTATGCGTCCGCGGTCAACTCGGTACGTGCTGAAGGCGAGCGGGATTACAAGAGAGACGCCCGATCCGCAAGGCGCGCGCATCGTGAAGGACGCCAACGGCGAACCGAACGGCATTCTCGTCGGCCGGGCGACCACCTTGATCAAAGACCCGCCGCGGCCGCGATCGTTCACCGAGCAGGAACAGCTCGACGCGCTCGAGCAGATGCTGAAGCGATATTCAGCGTCCGGGTTGACGTCGGTGGGCGATCGAGGCACGAGCGCAGAAGCCTTTGCGCTGTACAGCATTCTAAAAAAGCAGGGCCGCCTGCCGGTGCGCGTCGTGATGACGGCAAGGCTTCGTCTCGAAGAGATTGCCAAGTCGACCTGGACCACCGGTCAAGGTGACGACTGGCTGAAGTGGGGAAGTTTCAAGGTCGGGCTCGACGGTGGCATGAACGCCGGCACAGCGTACATGCGCGAGCCATACGGGCCGTTCGGCGCCCAGCTTTTCGGCATCGACGATCCCAAGAACCGCGGCCTCATCAATTTCACTCCCGATGGACTGCTCGCCATCATGCGCGCCGCATACAACAAGGGGTGGCAGCTCTCTGCGCACTCGCAGGGCGGCGGCGCGGTCGACGCGCTGCTGGCCACGTTCGAAGCGCTCAACAAGGAAAAGCCGATCTCGCCGACGCGCTCGCACTGGATTCACGCCAGCTTCCTCTCGCCGGATTCGATCGCGCGCGCGAAGAAAATCGGGGTCATCGTCGATCTGCAGCCCGACTGGCTGCATTTCGATGGTGTGAGCCTGAGCAAGGTGATGAGCGCGGATGCCATGCGTTACTTCGTTCCCCTGAAGTCGCTCGTGAATGCGGGCGTTATCTTCGCGGGCGGCAGCGATCACATGGTGGGATGGGACAAGAACACTGCCATCAACGCCTATAACCCGTTTTTAGGCATGTGGATTGCCGTCACCCGCAAGACGACCCAGGGGGTGGTGATCAATCAGGCCGAGCGCCTCACGAGACAGGAAGCGCTGAAAATGTACACGGCCTGGGCCGCGTACCTGCAGCACGCTGAGAAAGATCGCGGGTCTATCGAGCTGGGGAAACTGGGCGACTTCGTCGTTCTCGATCGCGATTACCTGACATGCCCAGAGGAGGAGATCAGGAACATCACTCCGGTGATGACGATCGTCGGCGGGAAGACCGTGTACGCGAAGTAGACAGGAGACTAGGAGGCGTGTCAGCGCAGATGGCAGATCGCACTTTCTGCCATCAGCCATTTGCCATCTGCCCTGACGGATTCGAGAAGTCAGTCCTCATCCCGGCGGTTTCTGTCCCTGTAATCCTCCGCGCTGGCCGGGTCGTACTCCCACCGGTGGCGATCGCGATTCTCGATCTTCTCAGCGCCCTTTAACTCCTCGGCATCTTCGTACTCGACGCCGAGCGCACGGCCGATTTCTTCCACCACGTCCTGATCGGGCGTCGGATTGTCGCCGCCGGGGGTCTCTTCGCCGCTCGAGTACGCCTCGTTCCAGTCGGCGTCCACGTCGCCGCCGGTGAGGATCGGACCGCCTTCGGTATGTTCGCGCATCCGCTGGTGATACATGTTTTGACCGGACTCGGCTCCTGAGGCCTTTGGTTCGTATCCGAGCGTCGAGGGAGGCGTCGGCACCATTTCCTCTTCACGTAATTGCCGGCGTTCGCGCGAGAGGGCAGCCGGCTTTGGCCGAATCGGAGTCGATCGCTTCTGGCTCTTCGGGGCCGGCTTCGGCGCGGCGGCTTTTCGCGCGGCCGCCTTGCGGGGTGCGGCTGATTTACTCGATCGGCGCGCCACTTGAGCACGCGTCTTGCCGGCAGCGCCTTTACGCGCTGGCTTGGAGACCTTGCGCGCTGGTTTCCTGCTGGTTTTCCGTGCGGCCTTCCGGGTGCGTGCCACCGCTTTGCGTTTTGCCATCACTGGCGTCCTTTCAGCCCCTCGTCGAGCCTCTCATCGGCCCGAGGTGTCCTTGACAGTTTACCCATAAACTACCTACACTCTAATGCTTATCGCGAATCAGCAGGCGCCCGCCTTTGCGCGTTGCGCTGCGGTGTGGCAGGCATGCTGAGGCCCGCCAGCGAATCTTGGAGCGCCGGTCTCCGATACATTACCGGCAATTGCGACTTGAGGAGGACTTGTAAGGCATGGTGAACGTGGACGACGAGCGCACTCAGAAAGACGCAGTCCCGGAGGGCGCCGGTTCGGCCCCTCGCGCGGGCGGCAAAGCCCAAGCGCGGGGAGGTGTACTCACCCCCTTTAAAGATGAGGATGTCGACCCCCAGGAATTCTCCCGGATGCTCGACATCTACGATAACAGCTTCCGGAACATCGCGGAAGGCGAGGTGATGAAGGGCACGGTGCTCAAGGTCACTCCGTCGGAAGTGATCGTCGACATCGGTTACAAATCTGAAGGCATCATCGGCGTCGACGAGTTTCTCGACGAGCGCGGCGAGGTGACCGTCCAGCCCGGCGACACGGTGGATGTGCTGCTCGAGCGCACGGAAGATCGCGACGGCTATGTCGTGCTCTCGCGCGAAAAAGCCGAGAAGATGAAGATCTGGGACGAGGTCGAGAAGGCCTATGCCGAGCGCAAGGTCGTCATCGGCCGCGTCATCGAGCGCATCAAGGGCGGGCTGGCCGTGGATATCGGCGTCCGTGCGTTCCTGCCAGGCTCGCAGATCGACGTCCGTCCGGTGCGCAATCTCGATGCGCTGCGCGGCCAGGAGCTGCGCATGCGGGTCATCAAGGTCAACAAGAAGCGCGGCAACATCGTGCTTTCACGCAAAGTCCTCCTCGAGGAGGAGAACGCGGAAAAGAAGAAGCACACGCTGCACACCCTCGCCGAGGGCAAGGTGCTGAAGGGGATCGTCAAGAACATCACCGACTACGGTGCGTTCATCGACCTGGGCGGCATCGACGGACTCCTGCATATCACCGACATGTCATGGGGGCGCGTCGGACATCCGTCCGAGCTCTTCAAGGTGAACGACGAGATCGACGTGATCGTGCTCAAGTACAATCCGGCGACCGAGCGCGTCTCGCTCGGACACAAACAGCTCGTCAACGATCCGTGGTCGAACGTGTCCGATCGCTACCCGGTCGGCGCGCGGATGTCGGGCAAGGTGGTCAGTCTCACCGACTACGGCGCCTTCATCGAGCTGGAGCCGGGCGTCGAGGGGCTCATCCACGTGTCCGAGATGTCGTGGAGCAAGCGGGTGAAGCATCCGTCGAAGATTCTGAACGTCGGCGACAGCGTCGACGCGATGGTGCTTGGCGTCGACGCAACGGCGCGCCGCATTTCGCTCGGCCTCAAGCAGGTCGAAACCAATCCGTGGCACGAGCTGGCCGAAAAATATCCGGTCGGCTCGAAGATTGTCGGCAAGGTGCGCAACCTCACCGAGTTCGGTGCCTTCGTGGAAGTCGAGGACGACATCGACGGCCTCATCCACATCTCTGACATGTCGTGGAGCAAGCGCATCAAACATCCGTCAGAGGTGCTGAAGAAGGGCGACAAAGTCGATGCGATGGTGCTGAACATCGACGCCGAAAACCAGCGGCTGTCGCTCGGGCTCAAGCAGCTTGCGACCGATATCTGGGATGACTTTTTCTCGCGCCATCATGTGGGACAGACCATCGAAGGCAAGGTGGTTCGCGTCACGAACTTCGGTGCGTTCGTCGAGCTGGACGAAGGTATCGAGGGGCTCATCCACGTCTCGGAACTGGACGACACGAAGGGCACCGAGAAGATCGAGCTCACAGTCGGCGAGAACTACCCGATGAAGATCATCAAGCTCGTGCCGGCGGAGCGGAAGATTGGCCTCAGCATTCGCGCGCTGAAGTCCGACGAGTTCCGCGCCGACTGGGAAGAATACGCGGAGAAGGCGGGCACCGGCGAAGCGACGCTCGGCGACCATTTCAAATCGCGGAATTGACGAAGGGCCGACCCGCCGTAGCCTTGGCGTGGGCGGAAGGCCAGCCGAAAGGGAGCGGAACTGTGGACGAGCACGATCAGGACGTTTCTTCGGTCCTCGGCGGCAGCATGACGAAAGCCGAGCTCGTGGAAGAAGTGTCGCGTGTCTCGGACCTCACGAAAAAGCACTCCGAGGTTATCGTCGACACGGTCTTCCGTAGCATCATCACTGCGCTCCATCGCGGTGAGAAGATCGAGCTGAGAGGGTTCGGCAGTTTCCGCCTTCGCCGGCGTGAGCCGCGCAAGGGCCGGAATCCCAAGACCGGCGACAAAGTGGACGTGCCGCCGAAGAAGGTGCCGTACTTCAAGCCGGGTAAGGAACTGAAGGAACTGATCAACCAAGAGCCTGGCGGAACGTCACAGGCTTAACCACGAACATTGGAAGATTCGCAGATTCGCTGATTGGTAGATTGGCCCAATCCTACAATCTTCGAATCCGCCAATCTGCGAATGTATGGACCGCCTTTGGGCTCCATGGCGTCTGTCTTACGTGACCGCTGCTCCCGCTCCGGCGACCGAATGCATTTTCTGCGACGCGTATAACGGTCGCAAAGCCGATCTCCTGCTGTTCCGCGGCCGTTACTGTTTCGTCATCCTCAACCTGTATCCCTACAACAACGGTCATCTCATGGTGGTGCCCAACCGGCATCTGTGGGCGCTCGAGGCGTTGAAGCCCGAAGAGCAGGCCGAGATGATGACGCTGGCGCGCTCGTCGGAGATGGCGCTGCACGAGGCATACAACCCGCACGGAATCAATGTCGGGATCAACCTCGGCAAGGCGGCCGGCGCCGGCATCGAGAACCATCTCCACATGCACGTCGTGCCGCGCTGGTCCGGCGACACGAATTTCATGACGGCGGTTGGCGAGACGCGGGTCCTTCCGGAGGATCTCTCGGCGACGGCCGCACGGCTTCGTCCGATTTTTGAAAAGCTCGCCCAAAATAGCTAGGTGCGTTGGGTGCGACGGGTGCGTTAGGTGCGACGAGTGCGACAGATGCGTTGGGTGCGGGCGTTCGCGCTGGGCGCGAGCGCGGTGGTGGTTCTGGCAGCACAAGACGGACCGAAGCCGCGGAACGCCATTATCTTCGTTGCCGACGGCCTTCGGCACGGATCCGTCAATCCCACCGACACGCCGTCGCTCCACGGAGTTCGCACGCAAGGCGTGTATTTCGCCAACAGCCATTCCGTGTTTCCGTCGCAGACGATGCCGAACTCGGCGGCGATTGCGACGGGCCACTATCCCGGCGACACCGGCCAGTTCGCCAATCAGATCTTTATCGCATATCCGGTCTTCAACACCGGCAACTTCGGGCAGACCATCGGCACGATGGTGCCTGACGTCGAAGATCCGCTCGTGCTTGCCGACATCAACGAGCACTTTGGTGGCAACTATCTCCGTGAGGCCTCGATTGTCGCGTTCGCGCGATCGTACGGTTACAACACTGCCGTTGTTGGCAAGACGGGTCCGACGGCTGCCCAAGACCTGTTCGAGCTCGATGCGGCGCGCGGCGCGCTGCGGACGCCGGTCACCATCATTCTCGAAAGTGCGACGGGTGGGCCGCGCGCAGTGCCGTTGAGTGAGGGAACCATCGCGCTCCTGAAGTCGGCCGGGCTCAGTCCAGCGGCCCCGCCGCGAAATCAGCCGACCGGGACGAACGAGACGCCGGGTACGAAGGCGGCGAACGTCGAGCATCAGCAGTGGTTCGCTGATGCGATAACGAAGGCCATTCTGCCGGCGTTTGCGAAGAGCCCGGAACCCTTCCTGCTGGTGTTCTGGTCGGGTGATCCCGATCTGACGCAGCACGCGCAGGGCGACAGCCTGAATCAGCTCACGCCGGGAATCAACGGGGTCACGTCGAGGTCAGCCGTTCAGAATGCCGACCGGAATCTGAAGCAACTCCTCGACTATCTCGATGCGCATCCCGAGGTGCGTGACAACACGAATGTGTTCGTGACGTCCGATCATGGTTTCTCGACCGTCAGCCGGCGCGAGATCGACGCAACGGGCCGAGCCACGAGCAGCTATTCGGCGACGCTGCGCTATCTGGACGCGTCAGGCCGGCAGGAGGTGAACGCGGGCCATCTACCGCCGGGATTCCTCGCCATCGATCTCGCGTACCACCTCAATCTGCCGCTGTACGACCCCGAGCTGCAGATTGAGGAGGGCGGAATCAGGCGCTACATGCGGGTCGATCCGGCAATCACGCAGCCGGGACGCGACGTCCGCCAGCGGCCGTCGACCGGGGCGGCGCTCATTGGAGGCACGGGTCGCATTGCGCGCCCGACGGACGCCAGCGTTGTCGTCGCACAGACGTCGATTTACGTGCCGGGCAACGATCGCGGCCTCGTGGAGCGGATCGTGCGCTTCTTGGCCACGCAGGATTATGTCGGCGGAATCTTCGTCCACGATCGATTCGGACAGATGCCCGGCGCGTTACAGATGAGCGATATCGGCCTCGTCGGCAGCGCGACGACGCCGAAGCCGGCGATTGTGATCAGTTTCAAAACCTTCTCGCTGGATGCCGCGAATCCCCACATGAGCAGCGTCATCGTCGGCGGCGTGCGGCAGCACGGGCAGGGCGATCACGGGTCGCTCAGCCGCGGCAACACGTTCAACAACATGGCCGCCATCGGTCCCGACTTCAAGAGGCGGTTCGTCAGCCAGGCGCCGGCGAGCAACGTCGACGTGCAGCCGACGCTGACACACGTGATGAAGAGAAGGATGCCGAGCCTGGGGAAGCTGCGAGGCCGGATCCTCACGGAAGCGCTGGCTGGCGGTCCGATGGCCATTCGATCCACTCGCGCGGTCAAGCGATCGCGCCCGTCCGAGGGCGCGCTATCGACGGTGCTGATGTACCAAATCGCCGACGGTCGAATCTATTTGGATGAAGCGTGCTTCACACGCGCCGAAACGTGTCGATAGGTCAATGCGTGCTACATGTCAGGTCAGATGGCAGAGAGCAGAGGGCAGATGACGTCTTCTGCCATCTGCCATCATCGGTCTGCCATGACATTAGGCAGCCCTTACACACCCAGGATTTGTTTGGCAATCGTCTGGAGCTGCAGGTTCGAGGTCCCTTCGTAGATCTGTCCGATCTTCGCGTCCCGATAGAGCTTTTCGACGGGATAGTCCTTGACGTAGCCGTACCCGCCGAAGAGCTGAACGGCGAGCGAGGTGACATGTTCGGCGGTGTCGGCCGCGAAGAGCTTGCACATGGCGGCCGGTGTGAGGAACGGCTCGCCTCGGTCCCGGAGGCGTGCGGCGTTATAAACGAGCAGCCGCGCCGCTTCGAGTTCGGTCGCTGCCCGCGCGAGCTGGAACTGCACACCCTGGAAATCGGCGATGGCTTTCCCGAACTGCTTGCGCTCCTTTGTATACGCGATCGCGTGGTCGAGGGCGCCCTGGGCCAGCCCGATCATTTGGGCGCCGATGCCGATGCGTCCCTCGTTGAGGGTTTCGATGGCAACCTTGTATCCACGCCCGACGTCGCCCAGGACGTTCTCCCGAGGCACCCTGCAGTCCTCGAGCAGCAACTCACAGGTGCTGCTGGCGCGTATGCCGAGCTTGTCCTCCTTCTTTCCCACCGAGAACCCGGGGAGGTCCCGTTCGATGAGAAACGCCGTGATACCGCGGTAACCGGCCTCGGGGCTCACCGTGGCAAAGACGATGAACACGTCGGCTTCATCCGCATTGGTGATCCAGAGCTTGCGGCCGGTGAGTGTGAATGCGTCCCCTGATTCGACCGCGCGCGTCGTCAGCGCAAACGCATCGCTGCCCGATCCCGCCTCAGACAAGGCGTAGGCGCCTACCGCTCGTGTCGCCAGTTGCGGCAAATATCGCGCCTTTTGATGGTCTTTGCCCCACCGGAGGAGCGCATTGACGACCAGGGTGTTCTGGACATCGACGAGCACGCCGACCGACGGATCGACACTGGACAGGGCTTCGACGGCCAGCACGGAGTGAAAGAAGCTGGCACCCGCTCCACCATGTTCGTCGGGGATTTCGATGCCCATCAGGCCCAGCTCGAAGAGCCGACCGACAAGCCCACGGGACATCCTGGCCTGGTCGTCCATCTCGCGGACCAGCGGCCGGATCTCGCGGGCGGCGAATTCCAGCACGCTCGACCGGAACAATTGTTCGTCTTCGGTCAAACGAGTGAGCGGGGGTGGATTTTCTGCAGCTTTCTCCACGGCGTGAGAATGTTATCATTCGAGTAATGAAGCAGGTCCGCCTCCGCCTGGCCTACGGCGCGATGGCTGCCGTTCTGGTCGCCCCCCTGGCTCTCGGGTTGCGCGCGCAGGATGCGCCTGCTCAGCCGCCCGCGACGCCCCCGGCTCAGCCCGAACAGCAGGTCCCGATTTTCCGCACCGACATCAACTTCGTTCGCGTCGACGTCATCGTCACCGACCGTCAGGGGAACCCCGTTCACGACCTGAAGCAGGAAGATTTCGAAGTCACCGAGGATGGCAAGCCTCAGGCGATTCAGACCTTCAAGCTCATCAACGTTACCGAGAACTCCGGTGTCGGCAGCGATCCCCCGCGCCAGGTCCGGAATGTGATCGACGAGCAGATGGAGGCGGCACGAGACGACGCGCGGTTGTTTGCGATCTTCCTGGACGACTATCACGTGCGGCTGGAGAACAGCATGCGCGCGCGCGAAGTGATCGCGCAGTTTGTCGAGAACCAGTTGCAGCCGGCCGATATGGCGGGGGTCATGTACCCGCTGTGGTCGATCACTGACGTGCTTCTGGGCCGGAACAGAAAGGAACTGGCGAGCGCCATCCGCGGGTTCACCGGCCGCAAATACGACTACACACCACGGAATCAATTCGAAGAAAACTACGTTCACTACGTGTCGACCATAGAGGCAGAGCGGATTCGCAACGATGTGACGCTGACCGCAATCAAAGCGTTGATCGTCCGTCTCGGCGGGCTGCGAGAGGGACGGAAGTCGATCATCATCATCACCGAAGGCTTCACCAACGTGCTGCCTGCGCAGGTGAATGACATGATTGCGACGTGCAACGGTGGGGCCTGCATGAACCAGCCGCGGCCGCGTCCCGATCCCATTTCGCCGGGTCCGGCGCAGCAGCGCCTCGAGTCGCAGGAGTTCTTCCTGCAGACCGATCTGCTCGGCGACATCCGCCGCGTGACCGAGCTCGCGAACCGGTACAACACGACCCTGTATACAGTGGATCCCCGGGGGCTCGCGGCGTTCGAGTTCGATCTCAGCACGGCGGGCGGGGCGGCGGTCAGCCTGACCAAGGACCGTGCGATGCTCGAGACCACCTTGGACTCGCTGCGCATTCTTGCCGACGAGACCGACGGCCGCGCCATCGTGAACAGCAACGATCTCGCCACTGGTCTGCGGCAGATCATTCGCGACTCGAGCGCATACTACCTGCTGGGCTACACCTCGACGCTGAACCAGCCCGACGGCAAGTTCCACAAGATCAACGTCCGGCTCAAACGGCCGGGCCTGCAAGTGCGGGCGCGTCCCGGATACCTTGCGATGACGGCCACAGAAGCCGAGCGCGCGCTGACGCCGAAAAAGGCCGGGCCGCCGCCGGCTGTGACTGAAGCCCTTGGGACGCTGGCAGCGACTGCGGCGCAGCGCCGGCAGTTGACGAGAGCCTGGATCGGTATGTCGCCGGGCGCGAACGGCAAAACCAAGATCAGCTACGTCTGGAGTGCAGTGCCCGCTGCGCCGGGCGTGCGTCGCGAGACGCCGGCGCGTATCTCGCTGATTGCCGGAGGAGCCAATTCCGATCTGTACCTACCGCGGCAAGGACCTTGCGCCAGGGCGCGTGGAATTCGAAGTGCCACCCGGTCCCATCGAGCTCGAGGTGGCCGTCCAAGACGCGGCCGGGGAAGTGATCGACCGCGAAACACGGAAGATCGTGGTGCCCAGCCTGGGCCTTGGGCTCACGTTGAGCACGCCTCAAGTGTTCCGCGGGCGCACGCTTCCGGAGTGGCAGAAGCTGACGACCGACCAGGCCGCGCTTCCGGCCATCGAACGTGACTTCCGCCGTACGGATCGGCTGCTCGTTCGTGTCAGCGCGCAGAGCGCGGCAGGGACGCCGGCGCTTACGGCGCGTATGCTGAATCGTGAGGGCGGCGAGATGTCGACGCTGCCGGTCACCGACGCCGGGTTCGGTGGCTTGAGTCACATCGACGTGCCCCTCGCCGCGCTGCCCGCCGGTGATTTCCTCATCGAGGTCACTGCCAAGGACGGCCCCGAGCAGACCTCCCAGCTTGTCGCTATCCGAGTGACGCCGTGAAGCCCGCGGCAAAAGGTCGCAGTCACGCGGCCGCTCACGCGAGCCAGGCGAGCCGCAGCGGACATCCGATCGGTCGGAAGTCACTGCTCATCGCCCTGCTTGCGCTCGTCTGTGTCACTGCCGCCAATGCCCAATGGGGCCGCAGCCGCTATCGTGAAGGGTCGTTCGCCGCCCGCTATGCCCCCGAGCGAATGCCTGACGGTGATTTCACCATCTGCCGGCTCGAATACGCACGCGTCAAGATTGAAGACATGGGCGTGGGCTGGCAGACGGATTATCCGTTTTCCGAGCGAAACCTGATGACGCGCCTGTCAGAGCTGACCAAGACGCCGATCAGCCGCGACGAGCGGAAAGAGCCGAACACATGGGTCGTTCGCGCGACCGATCCCCAACTGTTCAACTGTCCGTACGTCGTGGCATCCGATGCGGGAACGATCGGGTTCAAGCCTGAGGAAGTGTTGGCCTTGCGCGACTATCTGCTGAAGGGCGGGTTTCTCTGGGTCGACGATTTCTGGGGCACGGAAGCCTGGGAGCAGTGGTCCGGCGAAATTGGGCGGGTGCTGCCGTCGGCTGAATTTCCGATCAGCGACGTGCCGCTGAGTGATCCGCTTCTGAGAACGCTGTTTCCGGTGACGGCGATCCCACAAATCACCAACATTCAATTCTGGCGCGGCACACAGGGGCGGAACACCTCGGAGCGCGGCTACGACAGCATCGAGCCTCATCTTCGCGCGATCCGCGATCCCCGCGGCCGCATCATGGTCTTGATGACGCACAACACGGATGTCGCCGATTCATGGGAGCGCGAGGGCGAAGATCCCGGCTTCTTCTATCAATTCTCACCGAACGGCTACGCGCTCGGCGTCGACGTGCTCCTGCACGCCATGACGCATTGAGTCTTCCGAAAGTAAGAAGTAAGAAGTAGGAAGTAAAAAGTGGAGTTCACTTCCTACTTCTTACTTCTTACTTCCTACTTTCTACTTATCAAGATCGTGTACACTGGACCCACCGCTCCATTCCGATTGTGAGCGTGTGAAAAGGCCGCCAAGCCACTGCCCGATGAGTCGCGTCCGCCTTCGCGGTGTAGCCGCTACGGCGTGACAGGACGGAAGGGCGCGCACGTTGGACTCGGCAGCGGCCGGGAGGTGCCCCAACATATGGCTAAATCTACGGTGAGTCGTTGGTAGATTCAGGGCCCGGGTGAGGCAGAACTCACCCGGGCACTGCGATGTCCTCCGAACGCAAGATTCCATTTCAGACGATCTCGGGCCGGCCGATCGAACGGCTCTACACGCCTGAGAGCATTCCACAGTTCGACCACAACACCGAGCTGGGCGAGCCCGGAACGTTCCCCTATACACGCGGCATTCATCAATCCGGCTATCGAGGCAAGCTGTGGACGATGCGGCAGTTTGCCGGGTTCGGGATGCCCGAAGACACCAATCAACGCTACCGCGAGCTGCTGGCGGCAGGGGCGACCGGCCTGAGCGTGGCCTTTGACCTGCCGACGCTGATGGGCCGCGATCCCGATCATCCGCTGTCGCTCGGCGAGACCGGCAAATGCGGCGTCAATGTGACGTCGCTGGCCGACATGGAAACCCTCTTTGACGGCATCGCGCTCGGCGACATCACGACGTCGATGACGATCAATGCGCCGGCGCCGATGATCTTCGCCATGTATCTCGTCCTCGCCGAGCGGCTGCACGTCGACTGGAAGACGCTCTCAGGCACGATCCAGAACGACATCCTGAAGGAGTTCATCGCGCAAAAGGAGTACATCTATCCGCCGCGGCCCTCCATGCGGCTCATCACCGACATCTTCGCGTTCTGCGCGGCGCACGTGCCGCGCTGGAACACGATTTCGGTCAGCGGCTATCACATCCGCGAGGCTGGGGCGACGGCGGCTCAGGAGCTTGCTTTCACGCTTCGTGACGGGATCGAATACGTGCGTGCCGGCGTCGATGCGGGTCTCGACGTGGACCAGTTCGTGCCCCGCATATCGTTCTTCTTCAACGCGCACAGCGATTTCTTCGAAGAGATTGCCAAATATCGCGCGGCGCGGCGGATCTGGGCGCGTGCCATGCGCGAGCGGTTCGGCGCCAAAGACGACCGATCGCTGAAAATGCGGTTTCACGCCCAGACCGCGGGCGTTTCGCTGACGGCGCAGCAGCCGATGAACAACGTGATGCGGACGACGCTGCAGGCCTTGTCGGCGGTGATGGGTGGCGCCAACTCGCTCCATACGAATTCGTTGGACGAGGCGCTGGCGCTGCCCACAGCCGAGGCCGCGACCCTGGCTCTTCGCACGCAGCAGATCCTGGCGCACGAAACAGGCGTGGCCAAGACGGTCGATCCGCTCGGCGGATCGTACTTTATCGAACGCTTGACCCGTGATCTGGAAGACGAGACTGAAAGGTACTTCCGTACGATCGATGGCATGGGCGGCATGATTGCCGCGATCGAGCGAGGATTTCCCCAGCGCGAAATTGCCGAAAGCGCGTATCGTTTTCAGCAGGATGTCGAAGCTCGGCGCCAGGTGATTGTGGGCGTCAACGAGTTCGCCTCGAACGGCGATCAAACGGTGCCCATCCTGCAGATTGACGAGACCGCTGCGAAGCAGCAACTCGCCAAAGTCGATCGCGTTCGGCGCACGCGGAACAAGGTCGTCCTGATGCGCGCGCTCGATCGGCTGCGGAAGGCGGCAGCGGGTACGGAAAACACGATGCCCGCTCTGCTTGACGCCACGCGCGCATATGCGACGATCGGCGAGATGTGCGATGCGCTGCGAGACGTTTGGGGGGAATATCAGGAGCAAGCGATAATCTGAGGTCTGTCATGGCAGAGGGCAGAAGGCAGATGGCAGACGGTGAACGGTGAACGGTGAACGGTAAACGTATCAGGGTCATCATCGCCAAGCCGGGGCTCGACGGACACGACCGTGGAGCGAAGGTCATCGCGCGCGCGTTGCGCGACGCGGGCATGGAGGTGATCTATACCGGCCTCCGACAGACGCCCGAGCAGATTGTCGCCGCGGCGATACAGGAGGATGCCGACGTTATCGGCCTGTCGATTCTCTCGGGTGCCCACAACTCGATTTGCCCCAGACTCATGGATCTGCTGCGCGAAAACGGACTCACTGACGTGCTGGTGATACTTGGCGGCATCATTCCCGATGCAGATCTGCCAACCTTGAAGGCGATGGGCGTGGCGGCGGTGTTTCGCCCAGGCACCTCAATGCAGGAAATTATCAACTTCATTCAGGCCAGAACGTCCCCGACGAGCGCTAACGCGGCGGGCGCGTCAGGCCGATAAACACCACGATTGGTATGAATGCCGATGGCGCATAAGCTTCTCCTGGCCGATGACAGCGTGACGATTCAGCGTGTCATCGAGCTCACGTTCGCCGACGAGGACGTCGAGGTGACGACGGTCGGAGACGGCCAGTTGGCCATAGATCGCCTGGATGTCGATCCTCCCGACATCATCCTGGCCGACATCGACATGCCCAAGCGCGACGGGTACGAGGTCGCGGCCTATGTGAAGAGTCGCCCCAAGCTTGCCCACATTCCCGTGGTCCTGCTGACGGGCGCTTTCGAGCCGATCGATCAGGCCCGCGCCGCTGCGGCGGGCTCGAGCGACGTGCTCGCAAAACCCTTTGAGCCTCAAATGGTGATCAATCGAGTGAAAGAGCTTCTCGGCAAGAAGCGGCAGGAAGAGGTGCCCCAGGTACATCGCGCCGGAGCCGCCGGCTCCGCCGCCAGCGCCGCAGCCGCAGGCGGCCGGTCCGGCAGCGCCCGTCAGCCGCCAGCCGCAGGCCGAATCCTCTCAGGCCGTATCGCTCGATGACTACTTCGACCAGCTCGATGCGGCGTTTTCGAATCTGCAGCCCGCAGGGGCGCCATCCGCTGCCGCAACAGGCGACCTTGACTGGCCGACGGAGTCGCAGGATGACATGTCGATACGTGCATCGGCGGTCGAGGAGAAGAAGGTGACGCCTCCGCCTATTATCGCGGCTCCGACTCCAGTGGCATCCGGGCCCAAGCCCGTTCCCCTGCCGGCGCCATCTGCGCCATCGGTGGCGACAACGTCTCCGGCGTTCGTGCCGCCGGTGTTGGCTCCGACGGCGGTGAAAGCCGTCGCGATGCGCCCGCCTGAAGGACCGTTTGCGGGTGCAGCCGCTCCGCCGATCGCCGCCGTTCCTCCCGCGCCGGCCCTGCGTGTCTCGCCCATCTCCCCCACGTCAGCACCACCGGCTTTCGCGCCGACTTCGCCCATCGCACCTAACTCATTCGGCGCGCGTGTGGTTCCTCCTCCGCCCGTCCCGAGCGCACCTGTCATGGCGCCGGCGGAGCCGGAGATGCTGGACGTAGAGCCACCGGTTGCACCTATTGCTCTTGAGCCTTCGTGGGCGCCACCCACCGTTCCACATCCGCCGGTAAAGCCGGCGCCGCCCGTCGGTCCGGCAGTCGCGTCCCGCGACGTGCAGAGCGATGCGATGGACGCATGGCCGGCGCCCGTCTCTCCTGTGGCGCAAGCCGCACCCATCGCACCTAACGCACCCATCGCACCTGACGCACCCATCGCACCTGACGCATCCGCCTTCGCGCCGTCGCCCATCGCTACGGCGGACAGGCCCAACGCACCTGACGCACCTATCGCACCCAACATCGCACCGTATCGCACCCAACGCACCTATCGCACCTATCGCACCTATCGCACCAAGCGCACCTAGCGCCAGTGTTGCGAAGGCAAGCACTAATCCGTTCGCGAACCTGTCGGCGGCAAAGGCCGAGGCTGCCGCGCGTCCCGTGGCAATCACTGAGGAAGTGCTCGAGGAGATCGTCTCGCGCGTCCTCTCTCGGATGACCGATCACGTCGTCCGTGAAACGGTGACCGAAATCGTGTCGCAGACGGCCGAGCGGTTGGTCCAGGAAGAAATCGAGCGAATCAAGAATTCAGCAGACTAGGGATTAGTCCAGCTCCGCGCGCATCTCCGAGCGAATCCCGACGGGAAACAGATCTGCAGTACCATTGTCCGCAATGGACGATACTGCGAAGCCGCGCGTGCCCGAAAAGCCTGCGCTCGAGGGGCTCGAGACGAAATGGCAGGAGCGATGGGACGCCGACGCCACCTATAAGTTTGATCGCACCAAATCGCGCGACCAGATTTATTCAATCGATACACCTCCGCCGACAGTCAGCGGGTCGCTGCATATCGGCCATGTCTTCTCGTACACGCATACCGACGTCGTGGCCCGGTTTCAGCGCATGCGCGGCCGCGAAGTGTTCTATCCGATGGGATGGGACGACAACGGCCTGCCAACCGAGCGGCGTGTGCAGAATTACTACGGCGTGCGGTGCGATCCGTCGTTGCCGTACGCTCCCGGCTTCCAACCACCGCCGGAGCCCCCGAAACAGCCGATCTCGATCTCTCGCCCGAATTTCATCGAGCTGTGCGATCGGCTGACCAAGGAAGACGAAAAAGCGTTCGAGCATCTCTGGCGCTACCTCGGCTTATCCGTAGACTGGACGATGACCTACGCGACGATCGACAAGCGATCGCAGCGCGTGTCGCAGGCCGGGTTTCTCCATCTGCTCGAAAAAGGTCTCGCCTATCAACTCGAAGCCCCGACGCTCTGGGACGTTGATTTTCGGACGGCAGTGGCGCAGGCAGAGCTGGAAGATCGCGAGCGCGAGGGCGCCTATCACCGTCTCAAGTTCGATCGTCCGGACGGCGGGGTCGTCGAGATCGAGACCACGCGACCAGAGTTGCTGCCCGCCTGCGTGGCGCTCGTCGCGCACCCGGACGATGCGCGGTACAAGCCGCTCTTCGGCAAGGACGTGCTGACGCCGCTGTTTCGTGCGCGCGTGCCGGTGAAAGCCCATGAGCTCGCCGACCCGGAGAAGGGCAGCGGCATCGCGATGATCTGTACCTTTGGCGACATCACCGACGTGACGTGGTGGCGTGAGCTGTCGCTGCCTGTTCGCGCGGTGATTCAGCCGAACGGGACGCTGCGGCCGATCACCTGGGGCGAATCCGGCTGGGAATCGCAGGACGCAGCAGCCGCACAGGTTGCCTACGACCAGATTTCGCAACAGTCGATCAACAAGGCGCGGACGAAAGTTGTGGAGCTGCTCCGCGAGCAGGGCGCAATGATAGGCGAACCGCGCCCCATCATGCACAACGTCAAGTTTTTCGAGAAGGGCGATCGGCCACTCGAGATATTGACGAGCCGTCAGTGGTTCATCAAGACACTGGAACTCAGGTCGGCGCTCATCGAACGGGGACGGCAGCTTCAATGGCATCCTGAGTACATGCGAGTCCGGTACGAAAACTGGGTGAACGGATTGAACGGCGACTGGTGTATCAGCCGCCAGCGGTTTTTTGGTGTCCCGTTCCCACTGTGGTATCCGATCGATAAAGACGGCAGCGTCGACTATTCACGTCCGATCGTGGCTGACGAGGCACGGCTGCCGATCGATCCGTCCACGGATGTGCCCGACGGCTATCGTGCCGAACAACGCGATCGGCCGAACGGGTTTATGGGCGATCCCGACGTCATGGACACGTGGGCGACCTCGTCGCTGACCCCACAGGTTGCAGGTGGCTGGTGTCACGACGCCGATCTGCTTGCGCGCGTGTTCCCGATGGATCTCCGGCCGCAGGCCCACGACATCATTCGAACGTGGCTTTTTTCGACGGTGCTGCGCGCACATCTCGAGCACAACAGCCTGCCATGGTTTCACGCCGCGTTGTCCGGATTCGTCACCGATCCCGATCGGAAGAAGATGTCGAAGTCCAAGGGCAACGTCGTCACGCCTTTCGCGTTGCTGGAAGAGCATGGATCTGACGGTGTGCGCTATTGGGCCGCGAAGGGCGGGCCGGGCGTGGACACCGTTTTCGACGCCGGTCAGATGAAGGTCGGCCGCCGGCTGGCCATCAAGGTGCTGAACGCGTCGAAGTTCATCCTGATGAAAGCGGAGCCACTCGGTCCCGTGGCGTCGCCCGTCGACCGGGCCATGCTGCGCAATTTGACGAGTCTCGTGGACGAAGCAACAGAGGCGCTCGGCGACTACGAATACGGACGCGCACTCGACCTGGTCGAGCGTGAGTTCTGGGGTTTCTGCGACGACTACCTCGAGTTCGTGAAGGGCCGTCGATACGGAGAACAGGGGCCGGACGCGGCTGGATCGGCCAACAGCGCACTGGTGGCCGCGCTGTCGGTCTACCTTCGGCTGCTCGCCCCGTATCTGCCATTCGCCACAGAAGAAGTGTGGTCATGGTGGAAATCCGGTTCCGTGCACAGGGCCCAGTGGCCGGCGCGCGAGGAGCTATTGTCGCTGATGGGCGAAGTGACAGACGACGATCAGGGAAAGTGGAAGTACGCGAGGGAGGTTCTCGGCGAGGTGCGCAAGCGGCGCTCCGAGGCGAAGCAGCCGTTGAAGGTGCCGATCGTCAAGGCGGTGATCGCCGACGAAGCGGCGCGGCTGACGTATCTCGACGCCATTGAAGCGGATCTTCGGGCTGCCGGACGCATCGACGCGATCGAACGCAAGCCGGCGGGGGAACTTTCTGTTGAGGTCGAGTTTGGCGCCGCACCCCAGCCTTGACGCGGCGCATTATCGCGATCTCGTCCGCCGGGCGCTGGCAGAGGATCTGGCCGGTGGCGACATCACGACCGATGCGATCGTCGGTCAGAGCGATCGCGCGCGGGGTACACTGCTGGCGAAATCGCCGTGCACGCTTGCCGGGCTCGACGTGGCGCTCGAAGTGTTCGCGCAGCTCGATCCGCGCGTCGATCACACGTTCCATTTCCTCGATGGCGATGAGTGCGCGGCGGGCGTTGCCATCGGCTACGTGACCGGCAGCGCGCGCGCGTTGCTCTCGGGCGAGCGGACGGCGCTGAATTTTCTTCAGCATTTATCGGGTATTGCGACCATGTCGCGACAGTTCGTCAAGGCCAGCGGCGGCAGCATCACGATTCTCGACACACGCAAGACGACGCCCACGCTGCGGGCGCTCGAGAAGTACGCAGTACGCACCGGCGGTGCCACGAATCACCGGATGTCGCTGAACGACGGCGCGATGATCAAGGACAATCACATCCGTCTCGGGGGAGGAATTGCCCGCGCGGTTGCACAGCTGCGTGCGTTTGGAGCAAAGCCGCTCATCGAAGTGGAGGTCGAGACGCTTAAACAGGTCGATCAGGCACTGGATGCCGGCGCCGACATCCTGCTGCTCGACAACATGCCGCTCGCGGACATTCGCGAGGCTGTCAAGCGCAGCTGTGGCCGCGCGAAGACGGAGATCTCGGGCGGCGTCACACTCGCCCGCATTCCCGAGCTGGCATCCACTGGCGCCGACTTCGTGTCGAGCGGCGCGCTCACCCATTCGGCGCCCGCTGCCGACATCAGCCTTGAAATCGAACCCGCCTGATCAGGGATTGCCGACGCGGCAGCCGGGCCGGGACCCCCGCCCGATGGATTTTGCGCCGTGGAGTGGCCGTTTGGGTGCCGATCTGCATGCCCTGCGTGACACGCCGGCCGACGTGTGCCGCGAGCTCGAGCGCGTTCGCGAACGGCGTCACTCCATCGGCCGGCGGATTCACTGGCTCGAGACAACCGGCTCAACCAACGACGTAGCCGCACGCCTTGCGCAGCTTGGTGCCGAAGAAGGCACGACGGTTGTTGCGGAGACCCAGACTTCGGGTCGCGGCCGTCATGGCCGAGTGTGGTTTTCGCCGCCAGGTGCCGGACTTTACGTGTCTGTGATCGTGCGGCCGTCCAAGAGGCTGGCGGGCGATGGCCATCCGGTGTCGCTGCTGACGCTCGCCGCCGGCGTTGCCGTTGCTGAAGCCGTGCGCGCTGTCACCGGATTGCCGGTTGAAATCAAGTGGCCAAACGACGTCGTCGTCGGCAAGCGGAAGCTGGCCGGTATTCTGGCCGAGGCGACGGCGCAGGGCGCTGAACTTCAGTTCATCGTGCTGGGATTCGGCGTCAACCTGCAGTCAGCGGCGTATCCCGCCGATCTCGCGGCGCGCGTGACGTCGATTGAGGCCGAAACAAGCCGGCCTGCCGATCGCGCGTTAGTGCTTGCCGAAATACTCGCCGCCATCAGCGAACGATACGCAGATCTTCAGGGCGAAAGGTTCGATGTTATTCTGAGCGCCTGGCGGCGGCTGGCTTCGTCGTTGCGGTCGGCTCCGGTCGAGTGGGATTCGCCAGACGGCATCGTTCGGGGCTTCGCCGAGGACATAGATGAAAGCGGCGCGCTGCTCGTGCGCGTCGGTGGGAAGGTCGAGCGGGTCGTGGCGGGAGAGGTGAGGTGGATGTGATGCTCCTGGCTATTGACGTCGGCAACACGAACATCGTTCTGGGCGTGTTCGAAGGCGAACAGCTCGTGGACAGCTGGAGACTTGCGACGCTGCGCGAGCGGACATCCGACGAGATCGGCATCTGGGTTTCGCAACTGTTCGAGCACCGAGCGATCGATGCCAGCAAGGTGAGCGGCATTGTCATGGGTTCGGTGGTTCCGCCGCTGACCGGCACGTTCATGCAGATGGCGCAGCGCTACTTCGGGATGACGGCGCTGAACGTCGACAGCAGCGTCGACACCGGGATGCCGATTCTCTACAAGCACCCTGCCGAGGTCGGTGCGGACCGCATTCTCAACGGCGTGGCAGGCTATCGCC
Organism: Vicinamibacterales bacterium; assembly: GCA_963761975.1. Classification (GTDB taxonomy): domain Bacteria; phylum Acidobacteriota; class Vicinamibacteria; order Vicinamibacterales; family JAMQPK01; genus JAMQPK01. Next base: position 230,788 of record CAVXIR010000004.1, on the reverse strand, counting down.
TGTATGGGCGTGAGCGCCGGTGCCCGCTCATCATCGTCGATTTCGGTACGGCGACCACGTTCGATGCGGTAACGGCAAGAGGTGAGTATCTCGGGGGCGTGATCTGTCCGGGTATGCAGATTTCTGCCGATGCGCTCTTTCAGCGTGCCGCGCGTCTGCCGCGCGTCGACGTGCGAAAGCCGTGCGAAGTGATCGGCAGAACCACCGTCAGCGCGATTGAGTCCGGCTTGTATTACGGGTATGCGGGTCTGGTCGACGGTGTGGTTCGCCGGATGCGGACCGAGTTGGGGCCCAATACGGCGTGCATCGCTACCGGTGGGCTCGCCAGCATCATTGCTCCTGAAGTCGACCTGATCGAGCATGTCGATCCCGACCTGACGCTGCACGGCCTGCGAATGGTGTGGGAAAGAAACAGGCCCCGATAAGGTTCCGACTTCGATGGGTTTTCCATGTCCCAACGCGAAGACGCCAAGGCGCAAAGACTTCTTGAAATTTGGCCTTTGCGGCTTTGCGTCTTTGCGTTGAGACACGTTGGTTGCAGGTTCCGGGTCTGGGATGACCACTGACGTATATTGCCGCGAAATCGAAGCCTATCTCTGCCGAAAGAACGACGGGCACCTGATCAGAATCGTCGGACCTTCCTTCGAGCGTGTGTGCGGCTGGGCGGCACAGGGCATTCCGTTCAAGATCGCCTGTCGGGGCATCGACGCCTACTTCGTGCGCTACTACGCGAAAGGCACGCGGCGGCGTCCTGTTCAGATTGATTTCTGCGAGAACGACATTCTGGACGCTTTCGACGCGTGGCGCAGAGCGGTCGGCGTTCGGACCCCCGGCGCTGAGGTGACAGAGCAGGAGGTGCAGGCCACCCGCCGCAAAAGGAGCCTGCCGCAGCATCTCGACCGCATCTGCGAGCGTGTGACGGCCAGGCGCGCACGCATGACGCCGCCGCCGCCCGAGTTTGACGCTGTGCTGGAAACCGTCACGGCGGAAGCGGCCGGGTTCCGCGATATGCTCGGTCCTCTTCGCGGTGAAACCCGTAAGCGTGTCGCCGCGAGGCTCGTGGAGCTCGATCGCATGATGCTCGATGCCGCCCGCGCGCAAGTGGACGCGTCTTCGCTTCAGGCGATGCGTGCCGATGCCGTCGAGGAGCTGGCACCGTTTCGCGATCGCATGCCGGCCGAATCCTATGAGCGCGCCGTCGAATCGGCCGTCGATCGTCTGATTCGCGAGCGCGAGCAGCTGCCCACCGTGACCTTCGAGTAGAGTACGCGGTGCCCGGCGTGAGCCTGGACTGTTCGCAGTGTCCGGCTTTAGCCGGACCGTGGACAGACTGAACCGGGCCTGAAGGGTGCCAAATGTGTCGAAGGTAACGCGGGCCGAATTCATTGGGTTGGGCGGCATATTCGCCGGAGCCGCCGTCGGATGCGGGCCGTCTGCGGAGTCAGACGCGCAAGTGCCCGCGGCGCGATCTGCAACAGAGCCGGACCTTGTCGTCGTGAACGCGCGCGTGTACACAATCGACGCGGCGCAACCCCGCGCCGAAGCCTTTGCGATCAAAGACGCGAGGTTCGTGGCGATTGGCAGCAGCAGCGACATTCAGAACCTCGTGAACCGGCGGACACAGGTGATTGATGCCGAGCGAATGATTGTCACACCGGGCTTAATCGACACGCACTGTCATCCGAGCGGCGTCAACGAGCTGTACGAGGTGAACGCGAATGTCCCAACCGTGAAGGAGCTGCAGCAGGCACTCCTCAAGAAAGCCGCTGGCACGCCGCCCGGCTACTGGGTCACAGCGTTCATGTTCGACGACACGAAGCTCGATATTCCCCTGCACCGAAAACATCTCGACGAAGCGGTTCCGAACCACCCGGTTGCCGTGAATCACCGCGGCGGTCATACAAGTTGGTACAACAGTAAGGCGCTCGAGCTGGCCGGCATCACTCGTCAGACCCGCGATCCCGACCACGGACGATTCTTCCGCGACGAAGGCGGAGAGTTGAATGGTCGCGTCGCCGAGCTCGCTCGCACGGTCTTCAGCAAAGTGGGCAAGCGGGAGGAGTTCACACCTGAGGATTCGCGCGAGCGTGGAAAGAACGGGATGATGCACATCTCGGAGCTCTTGACGGCGGCGGGCCTCACAACCGTTCACGATGCCAGCGCCGGACAGGCGCGCGTGCTGGCGTACGAGGACGCTCAGCGTGTCGGCGGTCTGCGGCATCGCGCCTACATGATGCTCGACCGGCAGGTCGGCGGCGCCATGAAGGCGGCGGGGGTCTACACCGGATTCGGCAATGAATGGATCAAGGTTGGCGGCTTGAAGTACGCGGCCGATGGGTCGGCGTCTGAGCGGACGATGCGCATGAGCACGCCGTACGTGGGAACAAACGACCATGGCATTCTGACGATGACTCAACAGGAGATTGACGAAGCTGTCGAGGATGGACATCGGCGCAATTTTCAAATCGGCATTCACGCCAACGGCGACGTCACGATCGACATGGTGCTGAGGGCGTACGAAAGAGTGCTTCAACGATGGCCCGACCCCAACCGCCGCCATCGCATCGAGCATTGCACCCTGATGAACCCCGATCTGCTGAAACGGATCAAGGCATGCGGCTGTATTCCGACGCCGTTCTGGACGTATGTGTACTACCATGGCGAAAAGTGGACAGCGTATGGAGACGAGAAGCTGCGGTGGATGTTTGCCCACCGCTCTTTCCTCGACCATGGAATCCCAGTCCCCGGCGCGTCCGACTATGGTCCTGGGCCCTTTGAGCCCTTGATGGCGATTCAGAGCATGGTGACTCGTCGCGACTACAGAGGCCGCGAGTGGGGACCGAACCAGAAGGTCACCGTCGATGAAGCGCTGCGGATTGCCACGATCAACGGGGCGTACGCCTCCTCGGAAGAAGCGATCAAAGGATCGATCACGGTCGGAAAGCTGGCCGATTTCGTCATTCTCGACAAAGATCCGCACGAGGTCGACGCCAACCAGATCAAAGACATCAAGGTTGTGCGAACCGTCGTCGGCGGAAAAACCATGTTTCCGAAATCCACATGACTGGAAACGAGATCGTTGCGCTTTCGAAGACGCACACCATCTTCGAGTGGACCGCCCAAGCCAAGGTCGACCCCATCCCCGTGGCGCGGGCGCAAGGGATCTACTTCTGGACGCCTGAAGGGAAGCGCTTCATCGACTTCAACAGCCAGCTGATGTGCGTCAACATCGGTCATGGCGATCCGCGCGTGCTCGAGGCCATCCAGAAGCAGGCCTCGCAACTGACTTACGTGACGACATCGATGACGACCGAAGCCCGCGCGCGTCTGGGCGCCAAGCTTGCGGAGATTGCGCCCGGCGATATCGACGTCTTTTTTTTCACGAATGGCGGAGCGGACGCGAACGAAAACGCGATCAAGATTGCCCGCGCGCATACCGGCCGGCAGAAAATCGTCTCGTTCTATCGCTCATATCATGGCGCCACCGCTGGCGCGATGGCCGCGACGGGGGAGCCACGCGGCTGGCTCCAGGCTCCGTTGCCGGGGTTCGTCCATGTGATGAGCCCGTATCACGGCCTTGCGCGCGGCATGGACTCTGCCGAAGATGCGTTGCGGTATCTTGACGAAGTGATTCAGCTCGAGGGACCGCGGTCGGTCGCTGCCATCATCATCGAGCCGGTCACTGGAACCAATGGAATCCTGATCCCTCCGGATGGGTACCTTCAGGGTTTGCGCACGCTCTGCGACAAGTACGGGATCCTGTTGATTGCCGACGAGGTGATGAGTGGCTTCGGCCGTACCGGCGCATGGTTTGCCGTCGATCACTGGAAGGTCGTTCCGGACATCATCACGATGGCCAAAGGGATTACGAGTGCCTACATTCCGCTTGGTGCGGTCGGCATGACAAGAAAGATTGCCGACACGTTCACGGACACGCCGTTTCCCAGCGGGCTTACATATGGGGGGCACACGCTCGCCTGCGCGGCCGCCCTTGCCACGATTGCGGTGTACGAGGAGGATGGCCTGATCGACAGGGCCCGTCAGACCGGGCATGTGATGGCTGAGCTGCTCGCCGACCTCGCCGCACGGCACCCATCGGTCGGCGCGGTGCGGTCGATTGGTCTGTTCGGCGTCGTCGAGCTCGTGCGCAATCGCACGACGCTCGAACCGATGGCGCCATTCAATGGCACGTCAGCAGAGATGATCGCACTTGGCAGGTTCTTTCGGGAGGAGGGACTCTTTACCTTCGTCCGCTGGAACTATTTCTTCACGAACCCGCCGCTGTGCATAACCGAGACCCAACTGCGCGACGCGTTCGCCATCCTCGACCGCGGACTGTCGATCATGGATAAGGCGGTATCCGGTGCGTAGTCTCCGGCCTCAGCCGGACCGTGGATGGTACGTAGTGTCCGGCTTTAGCCTAATGCCTTTCGGAAATTCGTTGCCGTGAGATTTCTCTTGTACATTTCTCCTGAAATCGGTACTTACGCTGGGAATGGCGATACATTCCCGATCTCACTCTGCGGCGCGGCCCGGCTTTCTCACGGCGTGGGAGCAGCTCGTCGGGGCACGGGGGATCCCGGCGATTCCGCCGCGGCGCGGCCGCAAACCGCGAGTGCCGCGGCGCGATCTGTTGCCCGCGCTGACGTTTCACGTGATGCAGGGGACCGGCACGTTGGCCGAGCATTCGGCGGATCTGTTCGCGGACGCGCTGGCCGACAGTTCGTGGGCCGATCGGCGGGCGCGCTTGCCCTGGGACCTCTTTGCCGACTTGATGCGGCGGGTCTTGCGACCCCAGGCGACGCGGCGCCATCGCGAGGCGTTCTGGCGCGGGTGGCGCCTGGTCGCCCTCGATGGGACGACGTTCAGCCTCACCAACACGCCGCAGATCACGGCGACGGTCGAGAAAGCGCGGACGCGCCGGGGACGTGCCGCGTTTGCCAAGCTGACCACCGCGGTCCTGTTGGAAGTGGGCCTGCACAATCCGCTCGCCGCCGCGATTGGTCGCCAGGGCGAATCGGAATGGGCGCTGGCCCAGCGGCTGCTGGCGCAGCTGCCGAAGCGAGCGTTGTTGCTCGGCGATCGGTTGTATGGGGTGGCCGCCTTTCTGATCCACGTGCGCGCGGCGTGCACGGATGTCGGCAGTCACTTCGTCCTGCGCGCCCGGCGATCGACTCACACGCGCGTGATCAAGCGCCTCCCCGACGGTACGCGCCTCGTCACGATGGCCCTGCGCGCGCGGCACAATCCGACGCGTATCCTCGAATGGCTCGAGGTGCGCGAGATTCGCGTCCGTGTCGGGCGGCCGGGGCGTCGCCCGCACGCGTTGCGCTTGTGGACCAGTCTGCTCGATCCGCGCACGGCCCCCGCGATCGAGCTGGCGCAGCTCTACGCGCAGCGGTGGGAGCACGAGCTGTATTTTCGCGAACTGAAACGCCAAGTGCGGAAGACCGATGTGCTCCAGAGTCACACCGTCGTGACCGGCGCGCAGGAGATCGCCACGCTCGTGCTGGGCAGTGCGCTCCTCGCCGCCGAGCGGGTGCGCGCGGCCAGACGGCACCTGCCGGTGTTGCGGATCAGTTTCGCGAAGCTCCTGGAGCGCTGCGTGAAGCCGATGTGGCTCTATCTCGACTTGGGGCACGGCGTGCTGACCGAGGCGCAGATCCAGCGCATCATGCGGCGTGGCTACGCGCATGCGGCGCTATGTGACACCGCCGCGACGCGCGCGCAGTTGTCCCCGGGCCGTGCGCCAGCCCTTGAAGGCCTGGCCACGACTGCGGCAGACATCCTCGATCGAAGGACCGTTGCACTTTCAACTCGTGTAGCGCCGTGTACACCAATTTCCGAAAGGCATTAGGCTAAAGCCGGACACTACGTACTGTCACGACGTACTGTTACGACGTGCTGTCACGGTCCGGCTGAACGCGGACACTACGAACTTGTCACACCACGCATCAATACCGCGAGCGTTTCGATATGGGCTGTGTTGGGGAAGAGGTCGAAGGCTTCGATGTGCTCGAGGCGATAACCGACTTCGGCGAACCGCCTGACATCGCGAGCGAGCGTCGCCGGGTCGCACGAGACATAAACGACCCGCGACGTCGCCAGGGCGAGCATGCCAGACATGGCCTCCGGCGACAGGCCGGTGCGCGGAGGATCGAGGACGATTGTGTCGGGTTGGCGGACGCGGCTTCCTCTCAGATAACTCTCGACCGACATCTGCTCCACGCGAATCGCACCGCCGTAGGCCGCGGCGTTCGACTCGAGATCGCGCCCGCTCGACCGGTCACCCTCGACGGCAACGATGTGGCCGCGATTCCGCGCTCCCAGTGAAACGGCGAACAGGCCGACGCCGGCGTACAGGTCCATTACCGTCCCGTCCGGTACCTGCTGCAGCACTCGATCGATGAGCTGTGGCAGCAGGTATCGATTTCCTTGAAAGAACGATTGAACGTGATGCATCAACGCGACCACGTAGTCGGAGACCGGAATTCGATCACTGACAAACGGTGAGCCGTAGGACACCGTCAAAAGACTGCCCAGGTGATCCGAGAAGAGGAGGCCTGTAATGCCCTCGATGGGATCGATCTGAATGGGGATATGTGCCGATGCGTCGATGGTGACGAGCACGACCCTGGCGTCAGCGGCAATGTTCTCCACGAGCTCGCACGTCACAATTTGCGTCGACCTCAACACACCACGCAGACGTTCGAGCGCAGCGATGGTTTCGGCCAGGAGCTGGTGCGTCGGTCCGGCGTCGCACAGCTCGTGCGTGCCTTCCCGGAAGAACCCGAGCTTGCCGTGTGCCGCATGCAGCCGCGCTCGCATCCGGTACCCATGCTCGTCGGAGGCGATGATCGGAACGGGATTGGGCAGTCGCATCTTTCCAATTCGTGCAAACGCGTCAGCCACGACTTCCGACTTCAGTGTCAATTGCCGTTCGTAGGTGACGTGTGCGTACATTGAGCCGCCACAAGCCCAGTCAATGCCGGTTGCACGACGGTCAGCGCTTGCTTCGAGAATCTCGACCGTGTCGGCGAATGCAACCTGCTTGCTGTCGCGTTCGATGCGTGCACGCACGCGTTCGCCTGGAATGGCCCCGGCGACCAGGACCACCTGCCCTTCGTGGCGAGCCAGCATGCGGCCGCCGCTTACGGGCTTTTCGATCGTGAGAGTGATTTCAGAGCCGGGGCGGAGGGACATCACGCATTCGTCAATGCGGCGTCGTGGGCAATGTGTCGCTAACCCTCGGCGGCCTTTACGAACTCCTCGAACAGCGAACGGAACTCGCCGGTGCGCCAGAAATTCTCGGGGTGCCATTGGACGGCAATGCAGAAGCGCGCATCAGGACGTTCGATGGCCTCGACAACGCCGTCGGGAGCGGTGGCGGTGACGTTGAACCCCGAGGCCGTTTTGCCGACCGCTTGGTGGTGGCGGCTGTTGACTTGCAGTACTTCGCCGTCCGCAAGCTGCTCCTCCATCACACGCGCCAAAGCCGAGCCTAGCGTGACCCACACCTCGTGCGCGATGGCGAATGGCGGAGCATCGATCTGATGCCCCAGGCCCTGATTCACTTCGCTGGTGATGTCCTGGATCAACGTGCCGCCAGCTGCCACGTTCACGACCTGCAGTCCTCTGCAGATCGCGAGTAGCGGCGTGTCTTTCGCAAGCGCGAGCTTCGCGAGCTCGAGCTCGAAGGCATCGCGCGCCGCATCCGGCTCGTTGGTCTTTAAATGTCGAGGTTCGTGGTAGTGCGTCGGATCGACATCTCCGCCGCCCGTGAACAGGATGCCGTCGAGGCCATCGAGCGACGGCGGAACGTCCATCGACAACACCCGGGGCTCGCCGCCGGCGCGTCGCACCGACTCGAGGTAGTCGGTCAGCCGGTTCGACGGAGTGATGCCGATAACAGCCATTACATTCTCGGGGGTACCGAAATACCCATGAGGTCGAGCGCGCGTGTCAGCTGCGCGCGGAAATACGCCACGCCGGCGGCCCGCCAGAGCCGGGCGTCAGCTTGATCCTCGTTGAGGATCGGGTATCGGTGATAGAAGCCGTTGAACATCTGTGCAAGACCGAACGCGTATTTCCCCAGCACGGAAAATTCCAGTGTTCGAACAACCTGCTCGACAATCTCATCGAGACGCGAGGCTTCGAGGATGAGTGCCCAGAGATCGTGGCTGCCTCCTTCGCCGGAGAGCTCGGCAACGGAGAGGGTGCCGAGCCGGTCGAACACGGCGGCCTCGTCGAGACCTTCGCGCTCGCGGAGCTTGGCAAAGATGTTCTGGGCGCGGACGACAGCATACTGTAGATACGGTCCGCTTTCACCCTCGAACGCAAGCGCCTCGTCTATGTCGAAGGCGATGATTTTCGTGCGCGAGTACTTGATCATGAAGTAGCGGACCGCCGCCACGGCAATCATTTCGGCGATGCGCCGATGCTCGGCGGCGCTGAATTCAGGGTTGCGCCTGGCCACCTCGGCCTCGGCGCGCGAAACCAGCGTGTCGATCAAGTCGTCTGCCTTGACACCCTGGCCCTTGCGGCCCGACACGTCGACCCAGCCCCGCTTGTCATCGGGCGCGTCGGGGGCGAGGTACCCAAGTGCGCGCGCGGTCGGGTTGGACAGGGCCACCATTTCATAGGAGAAATGAGTGGCCCGATCCGCCTGGTCGGCATAGCCGAGCGTACGCAGCGCCTGTTTCAGCAGCTTTTGAAGATACGATTGCCGCACGTCAATGACGTTGTAGGTCGCAGCGGCGTGTCCGAACGGTGGATGCGACCGATCGCCGTCAGTTTCAGACGTCGACCACAGGATGCTGCCGTTCGGGCGTGGCGCGAATTGACGGTAATGGAAGTCGCGGCCCAAGAGACCGAGCTTCCAGAACTGGTAAGCGATGTCCTTTCCGACGTACGTGACAGTCCCGTTGGAACGTACGATGACCTTCTCACGGTCCTCCTCCTCACTAATCCCTAATCCCCGATCACTAGTCCCTGGAGACGCGTCGGCGTTAGAGGGCGCGTCATCGTCAATACGCATCACCCAGCAGCCGGCGAGCTTGCCTTCGGTCTGCAGGTAAACCGCGCCCTTTTCCTTCAGAATCTCAAAGGCTCGCGTCCAGAACTGCAGTCGTAGAATGTGACCTTCCCACGTCAGCAGGTCGTAATCCACGTTCAGCCGTGCCATCGTTTGCAGATGGCACCGGACGATGCGGTCGGCGATGAACTGTGCGAGGGCAGAGGCCTCGTTGCCGCCGTGCTCGATGTCGTGGAGTGCAGCGGCGCGGACCTTCAGCCGCTCCTTGTCCTCTTCGTACCAATGGGTAACGCGGGCGTACAGATCCCAGCAATGGAAGTCGAATCGCGTCGAATCGGCAATACGACGAACGTCGTCGAGGTGTTTGTGCTCGAGCTCGAGGAATCCGACCACGACGTCTGCGACCTGCACGCCCGTATCGTCGATGTAGTTTTGAACCTCGACAGGGACACCGCGAAAGCGCTGCACGCGCACGAGCGTGTCCCCGAGCGCCGAGTTCCGCAAATGGCCGATGTGCGCCGCCTTGTTCGGATTGATGGCCGTGTGCTCGACGATGGTCTTGCCGGCGTCTGCACGTAGGCCGGGTCCTTCCGGACCCGGCGCAGCGGCGGGTCCAAAAGGACCCGCCCTACGTACAAACTCGGCACGATTCAGAAAGATGTTGAGATACCCGTTCGGCGCGACCTCGACGCGGCTGATGCCGTCAATAGGACCGAGTCCCGCTGCCAGTGCCTGCGCAATCGCGCGCGGCGCCTTGCGGAGCCGCCGCGCGAGCTCGAAAGCCACGGGCGTCGCGAGGTCGCCAAGCTCGCGCGTGGGCGCGTACTCGATGGGCAGCTGCGGCAGTGCCTCAGGCGGCAGTTGATAGAGCTGTTGGAGCGCAGCCAGCAGGCGCTCCCGAAGGCGTTCGTGAACTGGAAGAATCATGGAGGTTAGTGATACTCTCGATCGAGATCGATAGCGCGCGCATGGTCATCAGGCGTGTTGAGGTTGAAGAACAGCACCTCTTCCGGGCCGAATGGCTCGAGCTCGTCCCGTCCCACTTCCCGGACGCTCAGCCCCGGAATCCGGGCCACATCGCTGAGCCTCAACCGTTTTTCATCCAGCAACCGTCGCAGCTCGACACCGGACCGGCGCGAATACGTTGCACACAGAGGCTCGTAGCCGCGCGCCGTCCTGGGAATAGCAATGTCGCAAGAGCTTCCGACCGATACGAGGTGCGCGAGCAGCGGCTCACTCACAAACGGCATGTCACAGGCGACAACCAGCGTCCATTCGGTACCAGCGGCATGAACGGCCGTATAGAGCGCACCCAGCGCGCCGCCCTCCGGCACGATGTCGGGAATCACTGGAACGCCGGCAGCGCCGAAGCGGTCCCCGTCGTTGGCAATGATGATGATCCGATCGACCACGTGGCGCAGCCGCGTCAGTTGACGGTCCAGAACGGACGCGCCGCCGGGTTGCAGAGTCAGCCCGGCTTTGTTCAACCCTCCAAGGCGCCTCGCGTGGCCGCCTGCGAGGATGGCTCCCGTCCACATCGAAGGCGTGTCTCGGGAAGGATATCAGAATGAGGCGAGGGGGAGTCGGCCGAATGCTGGTCGCGAGCCTCCATCAGGGGATTTCGGACCTCATGCCTTCGCGACTCGAATTCTACGAAAACTGGCTCAAGCCGTTAGGGATGCGCGATGGCAAGATCGGTCTGGCTCCGCTCGTGGCCGTGCTGAGCTTTCTCCGGCAGGAGGGCGAGCCGTACACACTGGTGACCTCGCGGGCCGGCGAGTATGCCGCGCAATGGACGTTCGACAATTTGTCGCCCATCGAACGATCGGTCATTCGTATACTGCCCGTCATGATGCGTGTGCGGATGGCCATGCGGCTGGCGAAAAGAGTCGTGCGAAACAGTTATGATGGCAGCCGCGTGGTGATAAAGCTGCGCGGAGGCGAAGGCACATTCATCTTACGCAGCTCGATCTTCTGTACCGTGCGCGAACCGTTCGACTGGCCGTTGTGCGTGTTCTATTCGGCCGCCCTTTCGCACCTGTTTGCGCTTGTCCGCATCAGCGGCGAGGTGCGCGTCCACAGTTGTCAGGGCGTCGGCGACCCAGGCTGTGTTATCGCCGTGAGCGTGCCACAGGATCAAAAATAGAGCCATGAGGCGGCTCTGGTTCGGGGTCCTGTGGGTGTCTCTGGTTTCGGGTTCCGCGTTCGCGCAGCCGGGACTGAAACCGGGCGTTCGATTCCTCGTCATTCCATTCGAAAATCCCGCACGGGAAGCGCGCGTCTACTGGCTTGGCGAGGCGGCGGCGGTACTACTCGCTGACGACCTGAACGGGGTGGGCAGCCGCGCCTACACGAGAGAAGAGCGGCTCGATGCGTTCGCCGAGCTTCAAGTTCCGCCCGTCGCCAGTCTGAGTCATGCCTCGGTCATCCGTCTGGGTCAGGTCGTCGGCGCCACGCACGTCGTCATCGGCTCCTTCCGGTTGAATGGCGGACAGATCTCCGTGCGCGCGCAGAACATCAGGCTCGACAGTGGACACATGGAGCAGGAGATCGTCGAGTCGGGCCCTATCGAGGATCTCTTTGGCATCTTCGGACGTGTCAGCCGCCGCCTTGCCGGCGCCAACGCGTCCGGAATGCCGGCGGGCCGGCCGGCTTTGCCTGTGTTCGAGAACTACATCAAGGGTCTCATCGCGACAGCAACGCCTGCGAAGGTCGGCTATCTCGAAACGGCCATCAAGCTCGATCCGGCGTTCGATCGCGCGCGCCTCGCGCTGTGGGAGGTCCATTACGATGAAGGCAACGGGCAGGCCGCCCTGGTCACCGCTGCGGCCGTTCCCGAAACCTCGCCCATGTACACACGCGCGCGCTTCAATGTGGCGCTGTCGCTCATTCAGCTCAAGCGCCTGGACGATGCGTTTGCGACGCTGCGTGCGATGGCCGACCGCGAGGCGAAGCCAACCCTGGTGAACAACATGGGCGTCATCCAGATGCGGCGCCCGGTCACAACCCAAACCGGCCGCGCCAGCTATCATTTCAATCAGGCGCTCAAGCTCGATCAAGACGATCCGGACTACTACTTCAATCTCGGCTACGCGTACTGGGCCGAGAAGGATGTGCAGTCAGCTATTTTCTGGCTGCGCGAAACGGTGCGCCGGAACCCTGCCGATGGCGAGGCGCACGCCGTGCTCGCCGCGGCGTTGCAGGCCACGGGCTCGCTTGCGGAAGCCGCACGCGAGCGCGAGCTGGCTACACAGCTTTCGTCGACGTACGCGGAATGGGCGAAGAGACCCACAGGAAGCGAGCCGGTTCCTCGGGGGTTGGAGCGGATCAAGCCGTCGTTGGAGATCTCGACGCTGCGACGGGCAGACAACGCCATCGCCGCGACGGGCCAGCGTGACCAGAAAGAGCTTGCGGCATTTCACCTCGATCGTGGTCGACGATTCTTCGAGCAGGGAAGCAACAGCGAAGCGATGACGGAACTGGGCCGCGCAATCTATCTCGCTCCCTACGAGGCACAAGCCCACCTGCTCGTCGGTCGAATCTATCTTCGAACCGGCCAGACGCCCGCGGCGATCGACGCGTTCAAAATCGCCTTGTGGAGCCAGGAATCGGCCGAAGGACGTATCGCGCTCGCTCAGGCATACTTGCAGACAAAAGATCGAGCGGCTGCCCGGCAGGCGTTGGAGCGGGCGCTCGTCCTCGAACCCACGTCAACTGAAGCCAAGGAGCTGCTGACAAAGCTCACGCCATGACCACATACAAAAAAAGGGGTCAGACCCCTTTTTTGGTGCTGGCGTTCCTGGTACCGGCCGTGCTGGTTCCAGGTTCAGGGTTCGTGCGCGCGCAGGTGCCTTCTGGTTCAGGCTCGATAGGCCCCATCTTGTACTCCGCGGAAGTCGACAGTATCATTCACCCGGTATCAGCCGAGTTCATGATCGACACCATCGAGCGCGCGGACGATGAGAATGCGGCGCTTGTCCTCTTTACGCTGCGCACGCCTGGCGGCCTGGTGGATGCTACTCGCGAGATCGTCACCAAGATGATTGCGGCCAAAACCCCGATCGCGGTTTACGTCGGCCCCTCGGGCGGACGCGCGGCATCGGCCGGATTCATCATCACGATCGCCGCAGATGTGGCAGCGATGGCTCCCGGAACCCACATTGGTGCGGCCCACCCCGTGTCGGGTGGCGGCGCCACGATGGACGAAACCAGTTCGAAGAAGGCGGCCGAAGACATCGCCGCCTACGTGCGAACGATTGCGGGCAAACGGGGGAGGAACGCACAACTGGCCGACCAGGCCGTGCTGCAGAGCAAGGCCTTCACTGAAGAAGAAGCGATACGAGCCACGCCGCCGCTTATCGATGTGATCGCCACCAGCCGCGACGACCTCTTGAAGAAGCTCGACGGTCGAGTGGTGACCAGGTTCGACGGACGTACCGCCACGTTGCATACCGCGGCCGCCAGGGTTATCCCGGTCGAGATGACATTGCGGCAGCGCATCCTCAGCTCGATCGCGCATCCGAACATCGCGTACATCCTCTTGAGTCTTGGAACACTCGGATTGACGATCGAACTGTGGAGTCCGGGCGCTGTCCTTCCTGGTGTGGTGGGCGGCCTGTCGCTTCTGCTCGCGTTCTTCGCGCTGCAGGTTCTGCCGATCAATTACGCCGGGTTGTTGTTGATGCTTTTTGGCCTGCTGCTGTTCGGGCTCGAGTTGAAGGTCACCAGCTACGGGTTGCTGACGATCGGTGGCATCATCAGCCTGATCTTTGGATCCCTGATGCTCATCGATTCTCCGGCACCCGAGCTGCAGGTCAGCCTCGGGCTCGTCTTGTCGGTCGTCCTTGGCTTCACCGCGATCGCGGCATTTCTCGTCCGTCTTGCACTGGCGTCTCAGCGGACCGTGCCGGTGACAGGCGCGGAAGGGATGGTGGGCGAGATTGGAGACGCGCTGACATCGATTGCGCCCGGCGCTGCCGGGCGTACGCGCGTGCACGGTGAAATCTGGAACGCGACGGCCAACGAGCCGATTGCAAGCGGCGCGCGCGTCGTGGTGACCGGCGTGAACGGCCTGACGTTGACCGTGCGGAAGGAGTGAGTCGCATCATGTTTGACCTCTCACCGGTCGTCATCCTCGCGCTGATTCTCGTCGCGTATGTGCTGTTCTCGATCAAGATCATCGCCGAGTACGAGCGGGGGGTGATCTTCAGGCTGGGCAAGCTGCTGCCGCAGCCCAAAGGCCCGGGCATCGTTCTCGTTTTTGCGCCAATCGACACAATGGTGCGGGTGAGCCTGCGCACGATCGTCATGGATGTGCCGCCGCAGGATGTCATCACCCGCGATAACGTTTCTGTAAAAGTGAATGCCGTTGTCTATTTTCGCGTCATCGATCCGCGCAGGGCCATCGTCGAAGTCGAGAGTTATCACTATGCGACGTCGCAGTTAGCGCAAACGACCCTCAGAAGTGTACTTGGGCAGGTTGAATTGGATGGGCTGCTGTCGGATCGAGAACGCCTCAATCACCAGCTGCAACAAATTCTGGATCAGCACACAGATCCGTGGGGCATCAAGGTGTCATCGGTCGAGGTCAAGCACGTGGATTTGCCTCCCGATATGCAGCGTGCCATGGCTCGACAGGCCGAAGCCGAGCGCGAGAAGCGTGCTAAGATCATTCATGCCGCGGGCGAGCTGGAAGCGTCGGAAAAGCTGTCCCAGGCCGCTGTGGTGATCGCTGCCGAACCTGTCACGATCACCCTGCGATATCTTCAGACGTTGACGGAAATCGCTGCCGAGAAGAATTCGACGATCGTCTTCCCCCTGCCGATCGAGATGATGCACCTGCTGCGTCAAATCACCGGAGTAGAAAAAAGACCGTGAGCGACGAAGGCTTTCGCGAAATCCAACTGAACGGCAAGCAGCTGACCTTTATGGTCATGGCCGCGACGGTTGTGTTGGTCGTGACCTTCCTGTTTGGCGTGCTCGTCGGACGCGAATGCGCCGCGTGCCAGCGAAACAGTTACGTCGACCGACATCGCCCCCGATCCTGCCGAGCCTCCGATGGTCGAAAATGTCGGGCCTGCTTCTCCCGCCGGGGTTCCCTCGTCTGACGCCGCCGCGACGAAGCCGGCGGAGCAGTTGAGCTATGCCGATCGGCTGCTGCGGGACAACCCGCCTGAGGAGAATCTCAAGCCCGCGGCGCCGGCGCGTCAAGCCGCGTCGCCGCCGCGCGAGGCGCCGCCGCCGCCACGCGAAACGGCCCCGACCCCGCCCGCGCGCGAGACGGTTGCACCCTCACGCGAGACGGCTGCAGCGGCTCGCGAGACGTCTGGTCCGTCGCGCGAAGCCGCCGCGCCCTCACGCGAGAAGGCTGCGGCCCTAGCACCTGTCCCGCAGGAACCCGTGGCCACTCCTCCAGCGCCGCGGCCTGCCCCGGCCACAGCACCGCCGGCGCCCGCTGACGCCGCCGATGCGAAAGCGACGCAGCAGTCCGATCCGTCTGGACCGGGCTTCGCCGTTCAGGTTGCGGCCTATCGCGATCGACGGGAGTCGGACTCGCTCGCGAAGCAGCTGATTGCGAAGGGGTATCCCGCATTCGTCCTGGATCCGGTGAAAGGGGCGCCCACCGCCCTGTTCCGCGTACGTGTTGGGAAGTACAAAACCCTGAAGGATGCGCAGGCGATCATGGCGCAACTCCAGACTGCCGAACAGTTCAATACGGCCTGGATCGCCCGGTAGCCCCACCGCATGAAACCCCTTCGTCTCCTGCTGGTTGAGGATTCTGAAACCGACGCATTGCTCTTGATCGAGCATCTGCGCCAGGGCGGCTACGATCCCAACTGCACACGCGTGGACACCGCGAAGGCGCTCGCAGAGGCACTCGACCGGCAGGACTGGGATCTCGTCATCGCGGATTACACGATGCCGGGCTTCAGCGGTACCGCCGCTCTCGCGATGGTGCGCGACCGCGGATTCGAGATGCCGTTCATCTTTGTCTCGGGCACGATCGGTGAGGAGATTGCCGTCGACGCGATGAAGAACGGCGCCGACGACTACATCATCAAGAACAACTTGAGCCGGCTCGTTCCAGCGATCAACCGCGAGCTGCGCGATGCCGAAGTGCGCCGTGAGCGGGCGAAGGCCGAAGAGCGTATTCGTCATCTCGCGTACTACGACAGCCTGACGGATCTGCCGAACCGGACCTTGTTTCAGAATCGGCTCGAGATGGCGGTCGCCAACGCGCTCCGCACACGGAATCCGTTGTCGGTGCTCATCATGGATCTCGACGGCTTCAAGGAGATCAACGACACGATGGGGCACCTCATGGGCGACGCCGTGCTGCGGGAGATCGGGCATCGCTTGCAGATGGAGGTGCGCGAGTCCGATACGGTCGCGCGGCTCGGTGGCGACGAGTTTGCCGTCATGCTGCTCGGAGTAGGACAGAAGGGCGCCGAACTGGCGGCCCGCAAGCTGATTGCGGCGGTGCAGGAGCCGCTCAGCATCGAGGGGTTGAACCTCGACGTGCACGGCAGTGTGGGCATCGCCATCGCGCCCGAGCACGGCACCGAAGCCGAAGTGCTCGTACAGCGCGCGGATGTTGCCATGTATGTCGCTAAGGAGGATCGGTCCGGCTGCGTCGTGTACGCGTCTGAGCTCGATCGTCACAGCCCCGAGCGGCTGGCCTTGATGGGCGACTTCCGGCACGCGATCTCGCGCGACGAGCTCCGCGTTGTCTATCAGCCGAAAATCAACCTGAAGACGCGCGAGGTATTTGGCGTCGAAGCGCTCGTCCGATGGCAGCATCCGCAGCTCGGGTTCATCACGCCGGATCGCTTCATCCCGATGGCCGAGCAGACCGGTGCGGTACGGCCGCTCACGCTGTGGATGCTCGAGCGCGCGGTTCAGCAGTGCCTCGAATGGAGGCGGCTCGGCTACGAATTGATTGCGGCCGTGAATCTCTCGCCGCGCAACCTGCACGACCCGGAGCTACCCGAGCGCGTCCGCGCATTGCTCGATCTGCTTGGAGCGCCGGCGTCGATGCTCGAGCTGGAGATCACCGAAAGCGTCATCATGTCGGATCCGCTGCGGTCGCTTCAGGTGCTCACGCGGCTCAGCAGGATGGGGTTGCGCCTGGCGATCGACGACTTCGGTACGGGCTACTCGTCGTTCAGTTACCTGCGTAAACTGCCGGTGCACGAGATCAAAATCGACAAGTCGTTCATCGATGACATGGTCGAAGACGGCGACGAAGTCATCGTGCAGTCGACGATCGAGCTCGCCCACAATCTCGGCCTCACCTGCGTGGCCGAGGGCGTGCAGGACGAGGCGACGCTCGAGCGGCTCGCGAGGCTCGGCTGCGACACAGCGCAGGGCGATTTCATCTCTCCACCGCTTGACGGCATTGGTGTCGCGCAGTGGCTTCAGCAGCGCGGCCCCGGCCAGGTGACGAAACCCTGATTCTCGCGATCGTTTCCGGCATCCTTCTCGCCCTCAGTTTTCCTCGCTATGGCCACCCGGTGTTCGCGTGGGTGGCACTGGCTCCGCTCATCGTTCCGCTGTTCGAAATCCACCGAAGCTGGCCGCCGTTCCGTCGTGGCCGCGCGTTTCTGCTCGGCCTGGTCGCCGGCTTTGGCTATTTCGGGGGAACCGTTTACTGGACGGGAACAGTCGTCTCGCAGTTCGGCGGATTGAGCTGGCCCGTTGGCGTCGTCGTCGCGGTGGTGCTCGTCGCCTATCTCTCGCTGTTCCCTGCACTGTTCACGTTGTGCCTGGGATGGCTGGGCGCCAAATTCGGAAGCCGCGCGATTCTCCTCGCACCCGCCGTATGGGTGACGACCGAGCTCGGGCGAACGTACTTCTGGAGCGGTTTCCCATGGCTGCTGCTGGGCTACAGCCAGACGACCGTGCTGCCGATTGCGCAGTTCGCGAGCGTCGTCGGCGTCTTTGGCATGTCCGCGCTGGTCGCGACCGTCGGCTCGGCGCTGGCCTACTTCACCATCTCGCGCTCGCCCGGTTCGATCATCGCCATTGCCGCCGTCGCGGCGACGTTGGGGGCCATCACCGTCTGGGGCAATCACCGTCTCGAGAACGACGTGCTCGTCGATCAAGGCCGGCCGGTGCGCGTCGCGCTGGTGCAGGC
This sequence comes from Vicinamibacterales bacterium, assembly GCA_963761975.1. Lineage (GTDB taxonomy): Bacteria > Acidobacteriota > Vicinamibacteria > Vicinamibacterales > JAMQPK01 > JAMQPK01. The sequence continues at coordinate 212,618 of CAVXIR010000004.1, read as the reverse complement.
CAATATCGCGCAGGATGAGAAGTGGAATGCCGCGCACGCCGAACGCATCCTGAACACCTACCTCACCATGACACGCGAAGCGGCTGGCGAAGGGGCGCAGCTTGTCATCTGGCCGGAATCGGCGACGCCGTTTCCCTTCATGGGCGACCAGGTTGGCGGCGAGAAGATTCGCGCGCTGGTGCGCGAGACCGGTATCGAGCTGCTGCTCGGCAGCGATCAGATGGACGCGAACAAGTCGTACTACAACGCCGCGTTTCTCCTGCGTAAAGACGGCTCGGTCGCCGGCGTCTACCAGAAGATGCACCTGGTGCCGTTCGGCGAATTTGTGCCTTTGCAACGGCTGCTCTTCTTTGTCGGTCCGCTCGTCCAACAGGTCGGCGGGTTTTCTCCCGGCCGCGACATGGTGATACTGCCGACGACGCACGGGCCGATCAGCACTGCCATCTGTTATGAGATCGTCTTCCCGCGCCTTGTGCGCGAGTCCGTGCTGCGGGGCAGCCAGCTGCTGACCACGATTACCAACGATGGGTGGTACGGCCGTTCGTCGGCCCCGTTTCAACATTTCCTCCAGGCGCAGATGCGGGCGATCGAGCAGGGCCGCTATCTGGCGCGGGCGGCCAATACAGGGATCAGCGGCATCGTCGATCCGTACGGGCGGGTGCTGCAGCGTTCGGAGATCTTTGAGCGCGAGATTCTGGTGGGTGAGGTGCGAATGCTCGAGTCACCCACGATTTATGGCAGAATCGGAGATCTGGTCGCCTACGTCTGCCTGGCGTTGACGGCGGCGGCGCTGTTTTTCTCTGGAGGCATCAGTGGCTATCGCTCTCGATGACTTGACCCGCCGGTATCAGGACCTTGTGAAACGTTCCGCCGACCTGCGGAGCTATCTTTGAGGCCGCTCGCCCCCGCGACGAGCTCGCACAGATAGAAGCCCGCGCGTCCGCACCCGACTTCTGGAACAACCAGATCGAAGCGCAGAAGATCCTTCAGCGACGACGTCGCGTCGAAGAGGAGGTCGAGCTGATTTCAGCGCTGCAAGCGAAATCGGACGACCTGGGTGTGCTCATCGACTGGGCGGGCCAGGGGGAAGACGTTGCCGGCGAGCTCTCGACGGGCATCGAGGAATTCACCGGGCTGGTCGAAGGCGGCGAAATCAAGAAGATGCTCGGCGGTGAGCACGATCGCAAGAACGCCATCATCACGATTCACCCGGGTGCAGGAGGAACCGAATCGCAGGACTGGGCCGAGATGCTCCTGCGGATGTACCTGCGGTGGATTGAGCGCCGCGGGTTCAAACGCGAGGTGATCGACTATCAGCCCGGTGACGAGGCGGGACTGAAGAGCGCAACAGTAACGGTCGCAGGCGAGTTCGCGTTCGGGCTGCTCTCAGCCGAAGCAGGGGTACACCGGCTCGTGCGCATTTCTCCGTTCGACTCGGCGGCGCGCCGCCACACGTCGTTCGCGGCGGTGTATGTCTGGCCCGAGCTCCCGGAGGATGAAGACGTCGTCATCGACGACAAGGACATCCGCATCGACACGTTCAGGTCGAGCGGTGCGGGCGGTCAACACGTCAACGTCACCGATTCGGCCATCCGCATCACGCACCTTCCAACGGGCATCGTCGTCTCTTGTCAGAACGAGCGATCCCAGCATCGCAACAAGGACTCGGCGCTGCGCGTGCTGAAGGCGCGTTTGTTCGACATCAAGATGAAAGAGCAGCAGTCGAAGCTCGACCAGATTGGCGGGGCAAAGAAGGAGATTGCCTTTGGCAGTCAGATTCGCAGCTACGTGCTGCACCCCTATCAGCTCGTCAAAGACAACCGCACGAAGTTCGACGTCGGCGATCCGACTCGCGTCCTCGACGGCGATCTCGATCCGTTCATCAAGGCGTATCTGATGCAGAAGGCCTCCGGCACGCTGGGTCAGCCGTCGGCCGATGAAGACGAATAGGCTCCAGGCTTCTGGCTGCCCGCTTCAGACCGGAAGCCCGAAGTCGGGGTCAGGCGTAGGCCGGGTCTTGCTCTCTAGACCCGGCGATCAGTGCTTAAAAACCTTGCGTCTTCGCGTCTTGGCGTTGAGACGACAGCTTAGTGCGGGAAGACCGTGCCGGGCTGGGTGCCCGAGATGAAGGCTTCGTCGATACCGGGCGTGCCTTCACCGGCCACTTCGCCGGTGGCGGCAACGACCGGCACGAACACGATATTGCCGGGGGCGACGAATTCCGGCGGATTCTTTGGATCGCGCGTTTCGATGTAGGCCTTCATGAACTCGATCCAAATGGGCAGCGCCGCGACGCCGCCCGTTTCATTGTGGCCGATCGGCTTCCGCTCGTCGTGGCCGACCCACACGCCGACGGTGATGTCCGGATCGAACCCGATGAACCAGGCATCCCCATAGTCGTCCGTCGTTCCCGTCTTGCCTGCCAACGGCCAGCCGAGCTTCGCCGCCGAACCTGCGGTTCCGCGCTGCACGACGCCGCGCAACAGATTCACCATAACGAACGCGGTGTCGGCTCTGATCGCGTCCCGCGGCTCCGGTCGTCCCTCCTCGAGCAGATTTCCCTCGCGATCCGAAATTTTGAGAATGGAATAGGGCCGCATGCGTACGCCGCCGTTGGGATACACCGAATAGGCCGACGTCATGTCCAGCAGCGTCAGGTCTGCGGCGCCAAGCGCCAGCGACAGATACGGTTCGAGTTTCGCCTCGAGGCCAAGGCGCTTTGCGTACGAGATGACCTGTTGCGGTCCCAGCGAGTCCATCATTTTCACGGCTGGCACGTTCCGTGACTGTTCGAGGGCGCGCCGGACCGTGACCCCACCTTCGTACTTGCCGTCGTAATTCCTGGGAGAGTAGGGCGGTTGTCCAGCTCCCGCGTCATAGGCGACCGGCTCATCGATGATGACGGACGCAGGAGTGTAGCCGCGGTCGATCGCCGCCGTGTAGACGAACGGTTTGAAGAGCGATCCCACCTGGCGGTGTGCCTGGATTGCGCGATTGAACTTGCTGCGATCGAAGCTGAATCCGCCGACCATCGCCCGGATTTGGCCGGTCTTGTTGTCGATGGCGACCAGGGCGCCCTCGAGGAGCGGAGACTGTTCAAGCGACACCGTCTCGATGCGTGCGGACGGACCAGCCTTCGTCACCATCACGTCGATCAAATCCCCGACCTTGAAGAGCGCTGGCGGGGCGCGCCGTGTCCACCCAATTCCGTCCCCCCGCAGCTCTAGCGACTGATCGCCGATACGAATACGGGCAGCGGTGGGAGAAACCGCGGTCACGAGCGCCGGGACAATGTCCTGTTCGGCGATGGGCTGTGTCCAGCGTTCGTTCCGGTAGCCCTCGAGGGTTTGTCCCTGGGCAACGACGTTCGGCTTGTCGCGGCGATAGCCTCGGCGTTTGTCGACCACGCGGAGGCCGCGATCGACCGCCCGATTCGCGACGTGCTGCAATGTGATATCGACACCCGTCTGCACCGACAGTCCGCCCTCGTAGAGCGCCTTGGCCCCGTACTTCTGTTCGAGATGTTTGCGGATTTCCTCGGTGAAGAACGGAGCGACCGATCGAACCGGCTGCGGCTGCCCGCGCGTGACAATCGGCTTCTTCTTCGCTGCGTCCGCTTCTTCCTGGGTGATGTAGCCGTTCTCGGCCATCTCCTGAAGCGTGTAATCACGGCGGAACTTGGCGGCTCCGCGGTTGACGTACGGACTCTGGCGAGCCGGCGACTGGATGATGCCCGCAATCAACGCGGCTTCTTCGAGCGTGACGTCCTTGGCACGCTTGCCGAAATAAAGGCGTGCGGCGGCTTCGACGCCGTTGGTGCCATGGCCGAAATGCGTCTGGTTGCAGTAGAACGTCAGGATTTCGCGTTTGGTGAAGCGCTTTTCGATTTGAATGGCGACGAGAATCTCTTTGATCTTTCGTTCCGGGCTCTTATCGCCGCGGACGAAGCCAATCTCTTCGGCGAAAAGGTCGCGCGCCAGCTGCATCGTCAGCGTGCTCGCACCGGCAACGATGCGCCGCCGGACGATGTCGCTGCTCAACCGAATCAGCAATGCCGAGACGCTGAGGCCGAAGTGGTTATTGAAGTCTTTGTCCTCGGCCGAAATAATCGCGTTTCTGAGATGCGGCGAGATGTCCTCGTATGGAATGACGAGGCGCCGCTCGATTGCGAACTCCCCGAGCGTTTCGCCGTTCGAGGCGTACACGCGCGTGATCGCGCTCGGTGCGTAGTCGTCGAGCCCCGAGATGAGCGGCAGGTCGCCCACGTACGCGAACATGACGCCGCTCAGAATCCCCAGCAGCGCAACGGCAATAAACAGCGCCGCGAGCCCCGCATGGCTGGCGAAACGAATGACGTAGGTTTTGGCCGATTTGCGGGACTTCGATGGCGGTTCGGGCGTACTGGACATCGAAAGCGCCTATTGTACAGTAAGTTAACAGTGCCCATTGGGATCTGACCTTTACATTGCCACACTCACATTTCATAATCAAAGTACCCTAAAGGTTCGGTCGAACCCGCCTTCGCGCCGCGTGGCAAATCGCTTCGGCGAGGCAGGCTCATTCGTGCGAGGAATGTTTCTATGAGCAAAATCATCGGCATCGATCTCGGCACCACCAACTCGGTCGTCGCAGTCATGGAAGGCGGCGAGCCCACGGTGATTACTAATCCGGAGGGCAGCCGGCTGACGCCCTCGATTGTCGCCTTCACCAGGACGAACGAACGGTTGGTCGGTCAGGTTGCCAAGCGCCAGGCGGTGACCAATCCTGAGAACACCATCTTTTCGATCAAGCGCTTCATGGGACGCAAGTTCGATGAGGTGAACGAAGAGATGAAGATGGTGCCGTATCGCGTCGTGCGAGCGTCGAACGGCGACGTGCGGATCAACGCCAGCGACAAGGAGTACTCGCCACCCGAAATCTCCGCGATGATCCTGCAGAAGCTGAAGCAGGCGGCGGAGGAATACCTTGGTCAGTCGGTGACCAAGGCCGTCATCACCGTCCCGGCGTATTTCAACGACGCGCAGCGGCAGGCGACGAAAGACGCCGGTCAGATTGCCGGTCTGGAGGTGATGCGCATTGTCAATGAGCCGACGGCGGCTGCGCTGGCCTACGGCCTCGACAAGAAGAAAGACGAGACGATCGCCGTGTACGACTTCGGCGGCGGCACGTTCGACATCTCCATTCTGGAGGTCGGCGAGGGCGTCGTCGAAGTGAAGTCGACCAACGGCGACACGCACCTGGGCGGCGACAACCTCGATCAGCGCGTCATTGACTGGATTGCCGCTGAATTCAAGAAGAGCGAGGGCATCGATCTGACGAGAGACCGGATGGCGCTTCAGCGTCTGAAGGAGGCCGCGGAGAAGGCGAAGATGGAGCTGTCGTCGGTGATGGAAACGGACATCAGCCTTCCGTTCATCACAGCCGATGCCAGCGGGCCGAAACATCTGTCACTGAAGCTCTCGCGCGCCAAGTTCGAGCAGCTTGTCGAAGATTTGCTGCAGCGCACGGTTGGCCCGACCAAGCAGGCCTTGAACGATGCGGGCGTCGATCCGAGCAAGATCGATGAGGTCGTCCTTGTCGGCGGGTCGACGCGCATCCCGCGCGTGCAGTCGATCGTCAAGGAGCTGTTCGGCAAAGATCCGCACAAAGGCGTCAATCCCGACGAGGTCGTCGCGGTCGGTGCGGCGGTCCAGGCCGGCGTGCTTGCCGGCGAAGTGAAAGATCTACTCCTGCTCGACGTGACGCCGTTGTCGCTCGGTATCGAGACGCTGGGCGGCGTCATGACGACCCTGATTCCGAGAAATACGACGATTCCGACGCGCAAGAGTGAGACGTTCTCGACCGCGGCGGACAACCAGACGAGCGTCGAAGTGCACGTCCTGCAGGGCGAGCGCCCGCTGGCGCGCGATAACCGCACGCTCGGCCGGTTCCATCTCGTCGGCCTTCCGCCGGCGCCACGGGGCATCCCGCAGATCGAAGTCACGTTCGACATCGACGCGAACGGGATTGTCAATGTGTCGGCGAAGGATCTCGGCACCGGCAAGGAACAGAAGATCACCATCACGGCCTCGAGCGGGCTCAGCAAAGACGAGGTCGACAAGATGATGAAAGAGGCGGAGGCGCACGCCGACGAAGACAAGAAGCGCCGCGACGAGATCGAAACACGCAATCGCGCCGACCAGGCGGTTTATGCGGCCGAGCGCATGGTGAAGGACGCCGGCGACAAACTGTCGGCGACAGATCGTGCGGCTGTCGAATCCGCCATGGAGGACCTGAAGAAAGCCAACGCCGGTACCGACGTTGCGGCGATCACCGCGGCGATGGATACGCTGACCAAGGCACAGCATGTGGCCGCCGAAAGCCTCTACAAGCAGGCGCAGTCTTCGGGGCCGGGGAGTGGTGGCGGCACCGGACCAGCTGGAGGAACGACGAGCGGTGGTGGAGCGTCGCAGCCGGCGGATGACAAACAAGGCGAGGTGATCGACGCCGAAGTCGTTGACGAGAAGTAATCAGAGTGACTGGTGATTAGGGATTTGGGAGCCCCTAATCCCGACAGGACATGGATCTATACGAACTATTAGGTCTGGCGCGCGGTGCAACGCTCATCGAAATCAAGCGTTCCTACAAGCGCCTTGCGCGGAAGTATCACCCGGATATCAATCCGGGTGATAACGCCGCCGAAGCGCATTTCAAGGAGATTACCCGCGCGTATGAGACGTTGAGCGATCCGGAGCGCCGTGTGCGCTATGACGCCGGCGCGTTGTCTGCCGTGTCGACCTCGGTGTCGTTCGAGTTCGAGGGCTTCGACTTCTCCGGTGGAGTGGCCAGTGGAGGCGGTACGACGTTCGGCGATCTGTTCGCTGAGGTTTTCACTCAGCGGCAGGACGTACAGACCGGCGAGCCGGTGCGCGGCGCGGACCTGTACGCATCGATTTCTCTGAAGTTCGATGAAGCCATGCGAGGTACTGAGCGGCAGATGACGCTGACGCGCCGTGAGATGTGCCAAACATGCCGGGGATCCGGCGCGTTGAAGATTGCCGAGGCGCGGTGCCAGCGGTGTCAGGGCAGCGGCATCATCCGGTCGCGTCGCGGCAGCATGATTTTCTCCAAGAGCTGTGACACATGCGGCGGGTCGGGCCGGCTGGTCCAAACCGCCTGCGGCCGATGCGCCGGTCTGGGCGTGGAGATGCGCACCGAGGCCATCATCCTCCGTATTCCAGCTGGCGTGCCCGATGGTGCGCGCATCCGGGTTCCGGAAAAAGGCAACGTGGGCGAGCGGCGCGGTCCGGTGGGCGACCTGTTCGTCACGGTGCAGGTCGAACCGCACGACACGTTTCAGCGCGAGGGCGACGATTTTCACGTCATTGTCGCGATCGGCGTGCACGAAGCGGCGCTGGGCGCAAAGATCGACGTGCCGGCGCCCGACGGAGCCGCGCGGCTTCGTGTGCCGCCGGGCACGCAAACGGGACAACGTTTTCATATCAGGGGGCGCGGCGCCCGCTCGCCGCGTACCGGTGAGCGCGGCGATCTGGTCGTCGAAGTCAGGATCGCGCTTCCGAGAGTGCTCGACGAGCGCTCTAAGGAGCTGCTCAGGGAGTTCGGGAAAATCAACGAGATGGAACGGACAGGCAAGGTTGAAGGACGCGAATAGATTGCCGCGAACGGCGCGGGGCGAAGGGCTCCGCGGGACGCAAGTGAGCGGCGAGGAGCGGGTGCTGCGGCCCCGCGACAAACGATGACGGCGAAGAAGACGGGCAAAGCCTACTACATGATCAGCGCGGTGGCGCAGAAGTACAACATCCACCCGCAGACATTGCGCCTGTACGAGCGTGAGGGGCTGCTGAAGCCGTCGCGCACAGACGGCAATACACGCCTGTATTCCGAAGAAGATCTCGAGCAGCTCGAAACCATCCTCACGCTGACGCGCGATCTCGGCGTGAATCTTGCCGGCGTCGAAGTGATCCTCAACATGCGGCGCAAGATTCAGCAGATGCAGGGCGAGGTGAACGAGTTCATGGAGTATGTCAAGCGTGAGCTTGCCCGCGGGATCGACGACTGGGAGCAGCGCCTCAGTACCACGCTCGTCAAATCGACATCGACCGATCTCGTGCGCGCGAATCCTTCGTCTACTGCTCCGGCATCCGCCCAAAAAAAACCACGCACTGAATCTGCCGATCAGAAAAAATCGCTCGCCTGAAAGAAAGTCATGCTGACCTTCCGGTCGGCCTCGGGTATCATGTTGCGTGCTTGCGTCGTTGCAGAACCAAAACATGTGTCCGCTCTGCAACGGAACCGGCTGGAAGTCTTTCCAGGATGGCGACGTCGAGCGCGTGACACGCTGCGACTGCTGGCGCGAAAACGTCGGCAGGCGTCTGGTCACTGACGCCCGCATTCCGCGCCGCTACCATCACTGCACCCTCAACGACTTCGTCACCTACGACAACGAAACGCTCGAAGACGCGCTGACCCGCTCGCGCACGATGGCCGAGGACTTTCCGGTCGTCAACAGGGGGTTGTTCTTCATCGGGGATCCGGGCGTGGGGAAGACTCATCTGGCGGTGGCCATTCTCCGGCAGGTAATCTTGACGCGCGGCGCGCGCGGAATTTTCTACGACACGCGCGATTTGTTGAAGTTGATTCGTGGCACCTACAACAACGAGGTCAAAACGACCGAGCTCGACGTGCTGAAGCCGGTGATGGAAGCCGATCTGCTCGTTCTGGACGACCTGGGAGCCGAGAAGACGTCGGAATGGGTCGAAGAGACGCTGAACCTCATCGTCAACACGCGCTATAACGAGCGTCGCGCGACGATTTTTACGTCGAACTATCCGGATTTGCCGCCCGACACCAATCCGGCTGTCATCACGCTGCACGACCGCATCGGTTTCCGCATGCGCTCGCGGCTGCACGAGATGTGTGATTTCCTCGACCTCGAGGGCGCCGACTATCGCATGCTGCTGACGAACGAAGGTGTCCCGGCGCTGAAGCGGAACTGGGAAGAGCGGCGGATGCGCGGAAAACTCGAGCAGGTGGCCCGCACCAATCGCCAGGCAAAGGCGCAGCTCCGCGGCGACGGCAAAGCCGACCTAAAATGGACGGGTGGCCGAGCCGGCTCCGAACGATCGAATCCCTGAAGCTCTCAGCGCTGATCCCGAGTCCCCAATCCCGGGGGTATACGTACATATTCCGTTCTGCAGCGCGATCTGCAACTACTGCAACTTCAATCGTGGTTTGTACGACGAGGTCCTGAAGACACAGTTTGTCGAGGCGCTGCTGAGGGAAATGGGGTCGGGAGGCCCCATTTTCCCCGACACCCTTTACTTTGGTGGCGGCACGCCGTCGCTGCTCGCGCCTGGGGACGTCGAGTCGATCATCGAGGAGGCCCAGCGGTCGCTGGGGCTCAGCGCCGGCGCCGAAGTGACGCTCGAGGCCAATCCCGAAACTGTCAGTGCAAAGAGTCTGGAACATTTTCGCCAGGCCGGTGTCAATCGTCTGAGCTTCGGCGTCCAGTCTTTTCGTGATGAGGAACTGAAGCGGCTTGGGCGGCTGCATTCCGCCGAGCGGGCGGTGCAGGCTGTCAGCATGGCGAGGACTGCAGGGTTCGACAACATCAGCATCGACCTTATGATGTGGCTGCCCGGCCAGGATGTGCCGCAGTGGCTGACATCGGTTGTGGATGCCATTCGCGTCGCGCCCGATCACCTCTCGCTGTACATTCTCGAGGTCTACCCGCATCTCCCGCTCAAGCAGGAGATCGACCATTTTGGATGGACGCAGGAACCAGATGAAGGCGTTGCAGAGATGTACGAGTCGGCGATGGCGATGCTCGAGGGGGCCGGGTACGAGCAGTATGAGATCTCCAACGTCTGCCGGCCCGGCCGTGAGTCGCGGCACAACCTGAAGTATTGGACCGATGGCGATTGGTTGGGCTTTGGCCCGGGCGCTCACTCGACATGGCAAGGCACGCGATGGCGCAACATCGCGTCCACTGACGATTACATCCGGAAAATTGTTGCAGGCGTGCCAGTAACAGCCGAGCGCCACGCTCTATCGTGGGACGAGCGTCTCGGAGATGCGTTGTTTACGGGCCTCAGATTGAACCGCGGTGTCAATATCGAAATCATGTCGAAACGTTATGGCATCGATGTGTGGCAGAGATTTGGCAACAAGCTGACGCCGTATCTCGATGCCGGCATCCTGTTGAGAAGGGATGGCCGCCTGTGGCTGACCCGGAGCGGGATGCTGCTGGCCAACGAAGTCATGTCGGTCTTCGTTTAGACTTGAGTTTGCGGGGCGTACCGGTAAATATTAAGCCCCCGATCGTCAACTAAGGAGGAGTGAATGCGAGCAACTATCCTGGCTCTCGCCGTCTTGGCGTTCACCGCCGTGAATGCCCACGCGCAGACGCCGAACGCCCGCGTCTTTAGCGGCGGCGCCGGACTTATTCTCTACACCATCAAGCCGGGCAGCACGGCTGATTTCGAAATGGTGTTGAACAAAACCAAAGAAGCGCTGATGAAGAGCGAAAAGCCCGAGCGCAAACAGCAGGGCGCTTCGTGGCGCGTATACAAATCGGATGCAGCGGCGGCGAATGGCAACGTGACCTACGTCATGATCATTGATCCGGCCATCAAGGACGCGGACTACAACATCGTCAACATCCTGAACGAGGCGTTCCCCGCAGAGATTCAGGCTCTTTTCAAGTCCTACACCGAATCGTTCGCGAGCGGGCTGATTCCGATCAACCTGCTGCCGGTTGTGGACTACGGGAAGTAGGGCTGAGGGCTGAGGGGTTAGGGCTCAGGGAGCGCTCAGAGGCGCTTCCCAGCTCTGGGCCTCAGCCTTCCTTAGCCCTTAGCCCTCAGCGCTGAGCTCTCCTAAAACGCCAGATTCAATCCCGCGTAGAGCCGCTGCACTGTTGAGTGCCGCGGGTTGCCCTTCAAATTGAAAACACGATAGTCGATGCGTGCCCGGAGCGGGCCGGCGACAGGGATCTTCGCGCCGCCGCCGGTGTTCAGCAGGAAGGCCGTTTCCTGATCGGTTGCGAGACGCTCGCGATAGACGCCGCCGCCCATCCCCAGGTACAACTGAACGGGTAGACCGAAGGTCTGGAGGTACGCATTGCCCGACGTGGTGCGAAGGGAGGGCACACCCTTTGTCAGGTCTTCTGACGTGTTGCCGTACTCGAATTCGAACCCGACCACGAGCAGGCTGACGCCGATGGCGAAGCCGCGGACGACCGATCGATCGTCGCCGGCGGCGTTGCGGCCGATGAAGACCGTAGCATCGGCGTGGGCGGCCGTCGGCGTCAGAACGCCGAGCGCAAGCGCGAGGATCGCAAGTCGCATTCTCATGGTTTGCATTGTACCAGTCTTGTCGCGAACGTACCAGCCCATGATAGATTCCGCAGGTTGTCTACTCTCTCGGATCTCATCGTCGCGGGCGATCCACGCGGAATCGCGCGCGGCATCTCGATCGTCGAGAATGACACCGAAGAAGGGCCTGCACTCGTGCGCGAGCTATTTGCCAAGTCGGGCCGCGCATTTCTCGTCGGCGTGACCGGAGCTCCTGGAGCGGGCAAGAGCACGATCGTCGACGGGTTGGTTGCCCGCTGGCGCAAGGCCGGCAAGAGCGTGGGCGTGATCGCCGTCGATCCAACGAGCCCATTCAGCGGCGGCGCCATGCTCGGCGACCGCGTTCGAATGCAGGCGCACGCACCGGATGCGGGTGTGTTCATTCGCAGCATGGCCACGCGTGGACACTTCGGCGGACTGGCGCGAGCGACAGCCGACGCAGCGGTGGTCCTGGACGCAGCCGGAAAACAAGTGGTGGCCATCGAAACCGTCGGCGTGGGACAAGATGAGGTCGAGATCGCCCGCACTGCCGATGTATCGATCCTTGTCCTGGTGCCCGGCATGGGCGACGACGTGCAGGCGCTCAAGGCGGGCGTGATGGAGATTGCCGACATCTTCGTCGTGAACAAGGCAGACCGAGAGGGCACCGATCGAACGATCGCAGACATCGAATCGCTTCTTGGACTTCACCCTTATGACGAAGGGGAGTGGCGTCCACCCATCGTTCGCACACAGGCGACGACCGGCGAGGGTCTCGATGCGCTCGACGCGACCATCGCGCGATTTCGCGAGCAAGGCTCCAACGTGGAGGTACGCCGGCGAAAACGAGCCGAAGCTCAACTTCGGTCCATCGTCGGGGCTAAGCTTCTTCGTCAGGTCGAGACACGCATTTCGGCGATCGAAATGGAGACGCTGATCGATCGCATCGCGGCGCGGAGCGTCGACCCCTACTCGGCAGCGGATGAGGTGATCGGTGCGATCGAGCCGCGCCTGCACGAAGCGACGGCACGGAGTGGGGCGGGGAGCCACAGCGAGCAATGAAAATCGTGCTGGATCACGTCGGTATCGCGGTGACGGATCTCGAGGCGTCGCTTGTGTTCTTCCGCGACGCGCTTGGCCTCGACGTCGAGCAGCCTGAAGACGTGCCGTCGCAGAAGGTGCGCGCGCAATTCATCGCCACCGGACCATCATCGCTGGAACTATTGCAGGCGACCGCTCCGGACTCACCAATTTCGAGATTTCTCGAGCGACGCGGCCCGGGGCTTCACCACATCACGCTCAGGGTCGATGACCTCCGTGTGGTACTCGCGCAGCTGCGCCACCGGAACGTGCGCCTCATCGATGACGAACCCAGGCCGGGCGCCGAGGGTGCAAGTGTCGCGTTTATTCATCCATCGAGCGCACAAGGCGTGCTGGTCGAGCTCAAGCAGCCGGCCGCGAAGGCTCCCGAGCGCGAGTTGCCCAAGACGATTCGGCTTGGCAATATCGATATCGTGACCGTCTCTGACGGATTTTTCTACCTCGACGGCGGGGCGATGTTCGGTGTCGTCCCAAAAACTTTTTGGGAGAAAAAGGCGCCGCCCGACGAGCGCAATCGCATCCGGATGACGATGCGGTGTGTGTTGCTCCGAGGCGCAAGGACGATGCTGATCGATGCGGGCTCGGGCGATAAGATGACCGCGAAGCAGGCCGAGATTTACCGGTTCGAGCGCGACTTCAATCTCCAGCACTCCCTTCCATTGGCGGGCGTATCGCCGGATGCGATCGACATCGTGTTGGCGACGCACCTGCATTTCGATCACGCCGGCGGGTTCACCGAACGCGCGCCGGACGGCTCGGTGCGGCCCCGATTTCCACGTGCGCAGTACATCATCCGGCGCGGCGAGTTCGACGATGCGATGAATCCGAACGAGAGAACGAAGGGCAGCTACTTCCTCGAGAACTACCAACCGTTGGCCGATCACCATGTGTTGCAGCTCGTCGACGATGACGCGACGATCATGCCGGGCGTGCGCGTCCGGCGGACCGGCGGCCACACGATGCACCACCAGATGGTGTTCGTCGAGTCGGCCGGCAAAACGGCTGTTTTCGTCGCAGACCTGTTGCCGACTGCCGCGCATCTTCCCGAAGTGTGGGTGATGGGCTACGATTTGTTTCCGCTCGATACGCTCAATTTCAAACGAGCTTTCCTCCGAGAGGCCATCGAGCGCGAATACCTGATCATTTTCGAGCACGACCCGACAATTGCGGCGGGATACATCCGCGAGCGGGACGGGAAGCGGTACGTGGAGCCTGTCGCATGACATGGCAGATGGCAGATAGCAGATGGCAGACAACATTGAAATAGGTGTCATCGGCGGCAGCGGCTTGTACGACATGTCCGAACTGTCCGACCGTCAGGAGAAAACCCTGACGACGCCGTTCGGCGACCCATCAGGTCCGTATGTGATTGGCACGCTCCGCGCCAAGCGGGTGGCGTTTCTTGCCCGGCACGGCGCCGGTCATCGCCTGCTGCCATCAGAGCTCAACTTCCGCGCGAACATCTTCGGGTTCAAGGTGCTCGGCGTCGAGCGCATCATTTCAGCCAGCGCCGTCGGTAGCCTGAAGGAGGAGTACCCGCCGCTCGATATCGTCGTGCCCGATCAGTTCTTCGATCGGACGAAGAGTCGCATCAGCACGTTCTTCGGCAACGGCCTCGCTGCGCATGTATCGTTTGCGCATCCGATTTGCCCGGAGCTCGCGAAATTCGGTGCAGACGCCGTGCAGTCGGTCGGCGCAAACGTTCATCGTGGAGGCACCTACGTTTGCATGGAAGGTCCGCAATTTTCGACCCTTGCCGAATCCAGGCTGTATCGATCGTGGGGCATGGACGTCATCGGCATGACCAATCTCCAGGAGGCGAAGCTGTCGCGTGAGGCCGAGATATGTTACGTGACGCTTGCCCTCGTGACCGATTACGATTGCTGGCATCCAGAGCACGACTCGGTGACGGTCGAGATGATCGTGCAGACTCTGATGGCGAACGCGAAAACGGCCCAGCGCGCGATTGCCGAGGCCATTGCGACACTCCCCGCCGCACGCTCGTGCGACTGCGGTTCTGCCCTGAAATATGCGCTGATCACACGACCCGACGCGATCCCAGCGCACGTGAAACGCGATCTCGGGCCCATTGTCGGCAAATACCTCTCATGAACCCGATTCTTGCCGTCGGTTCCGTTGCATTCGATTCGATCAAGACGCCGTTTGGCGAGGCGAGCCGCGTTGTCGGTGGCGCGGCGACGTATTTTTCGATCGCCGCGTCGTTTTTCACCGAAGTGCGCATCGTCGCTGTCGTCGGCGAAGACTTCGGCAAGAACGTCGAGAAGGTGTTTGGCGGGCGCAGAATCGATCTCGCCGGGCTCGAGACGGTGCCGGGAGAGACGTTTCGGTGGAAGGGAGAATACGGCTTCGACCTGAACAGCCGCGAGACGATCTATACACACTTGAACGTCTTTGAAAAATTCACGCCGAAGATCCCCGAGCGCCACAAATCATCGGCGTTTGTCTTCCTGGGCAACATCCACCCGACGCTGCAGATGGACGTGTTGAATCAAGTGCAGAAGCCTCGGTTGGTTGGCGCAGACACGATGAACTACTGGATCGAGCGCACCCCGGATGAGCTGAAGCAGGTGCTCAAGCGCGTCGACATACTGCTCATCAACGATTCAGAAGCGCGCGAGCTTGCCGGGCAGGCAAATCTCGTAAAAGCGGCGCGCACGATTCAGGGGATGGGCCCGAGGACGCTCGTCATCAAGCGCGGTGAGCATGGCGTGCTGATGACGCGCACCGGTGGCGGCTTTTTTGCCGCGCCGGCAATGCCCCTTGAGGACGTGTTCGACCCTACGGGCGCCGGCGACACGTTCGCAGGGGGATTTCTCGGATATCTGGCGTCCTGCGATGAGGTCAACGATGCGTCGCTGGCGCGAGCCATCATCTACGGAAGCGCACTCGCGTCCTATGCGGTCGAAGACTTCAGCGTCGATCGACTGCTTCGCCTGACGCGCGATGAGGTCACCGAGCGCTTCAACGAGTTCAAGAAGCTGACGCATTTTGATGTCGTGTAACCACGAAGACACGAAGGACCACGAAGGCCCAACCGCGACGGCACGACGAGCACGACGACTCGACGACGACGCGAAAGGCGGGTACCGGTAGCGCAGGGCTTCAGCCCTGCCACCCGGACGCGTGACAAGGACCCGCTTCTCCGGAACTAATGTCTTAGTTCTGGGTCGCTTCGCGCATTATCCGGCAACATCCGTGTCATTGGCCGCCGGCGTTCGCCTCGGCCCCTATGAGATCGTCGCGGCCATAGGCGCCGGCGGCATGGGCGAGTTGTATCGGGGCCGTGACCCGAGACCGCGTCGCGACGTTGCAATCACGGTTCTGCCGCCCGAGTTGTCGAACGATGCAGATCGGCTTTCGCGCTTCGAGCAGGAAGCGCGTGCGTTGGCGCTCGAAACGCTCTCGGTCCTGGCAGAGACACAAACGAACGACTCGATTCCGCCGGTGTCGCGCCATTTCGTTCTGGGGCGACTCACCTGATCGGACATATCTACAGGCTTCAACGCCGGGCGAGATTCGTCGTACTGCCGAGGAGGTAATTGTCAAAATCTGACATCTACCATCACGCGATGGCAGGGCTAGAGCCCTGAGCTACCGACGCGACCGCCACCTCGCCGTGCGACTGTCGACTGTCGACTGTCGACTTTCGACTGTCGACTTATTTCGACTTCTAATCCCCAATCCCTAAATCGCTAATCCCCGGTTTGCTGAGCTATTCCAAAAACAGTGGCTCTCCACGCTCCTCAGTAACTGGCGCAAAACGCTGGTCTCGCATGATCAGCCGCGCACAGGTATTCCATCTGAGCAGCGCGTCGTCGTTCCCGGCCGGCCGTACGGCCTCGGCGCGCTCGTACCAGATCATTGCCTCGCGCAGGCTGCCGTAAACTTGCGGTCCCATTCCCAGTCCGCCGCGTTGCAACTGCGCCTTCGCGCGGCGCTCCCACACGATGCCGGAGTAATAGGCACGCTCGTATGGATCTTTGAGCCGTTCAATCACCTTGAAGGCATCGGCCACCGCGGTCGGCACCTCTTGCTCGAACTGTTCGGTGAGCGCGAGCAGCAGGTTAATCAACGCCTCATGGTTGTCCGGCTCAATTTCGAGTGCGTCGAGACAGATGCTTTCAGCCTCAGCGGGCTCGTTGAGCAGCCGATATCGCTCGGCTTTGGCTATTGCGCGCGACACCGCTTCAGGCGAGAGGGTCTTGAGCTGGAATTGCATGGCGACCTCCAGGTCCGGCCAAAGCCGGACACTACGTACCACGAAACATCCGCAGCAGTTTGGCGACCGGATCGTACAAACGATCGATCACCCGCTCTTTCAGCGGGATGATCGCGTTATCCGTAATCGTGATGCCTTCAGGGCACACTTTCGTGCAGCACTTCGTGATGTTGCAATAGCCGATGCCGTGGGCCTGTTTGAGCTCCTTTGTGCGATCGAGCGCATCGAGTGGATGCATCTCCAGCGCGGCGGCGTAAATGAGATGCCGCGGGCCGACAAACTGGTCGAACATCTGATGATCGCGCAGCACATGGCATACGTCCTGGCACAGGAAACATTCGATGCACTTGCGAAATTCCTGCACCCGTTCGACGTCTGCCTGGACCATGCGCCAGGTACCGTCCGGTGCATCCGGCCGCCGTGGCGAGAACGGCGCCACCGTGAGCTTCGCGCGGAAGTTCCACGAGACGTCCGTCACGAGATCTCTGATGATGGGGAAGCTCCGCATCGGCTCGACCGTGACCGG
This sequence comes from Vicinamibacterales bacterium, assembly GCA_963761975.1. GTDB lineage: Bacteria > Acidobacteriota > Vicinamibacteria > Vicinamibacterales > JAMQPK01 > JAMQPK01. The sequence continues at coordinate 195,418 of CAVXIR010000004.1, read as the reverse complement.
TTTCTCGAGATCGAGCTGATTCAGGCGCGTCATGCACATCAGGCGTGGATGGCCGTTGACTTCGGCTGAGCACGAGCCGCATTTGCCGGCTTTACAGTTCCATCGCACGGCGAGATCGCCCGCCTGCGTCGCCTGAATCTGGTGCACTGCATCGAGGACGACCATGCCCTCCGACACAGGTGTCGTGTAGTTCTCCAAGCGCCCGTTCCGACCGTCGTCGGTGCGCCAGATTCGAAAGGTTGCGGTGTTTGCCATTGTGTTGCTCGCGGGTCCGGCTCAAGCCGGACACTATTTCATTTCTTCAATGACCGCCTTCAGCTCGGCCGGCATCTCCGGAATCGGCGATCGGAAGAGTTCCATGCGGCCGTCGCGCCCTCTTCGGACGGCGATGTTGATCTTCCCGAATTCGGGGTCTTTCTCGGGACAGTCCTCGCGAAAATGGCCGCCACGACTCTCGCGCCGCTCAATGGCGCAGCGAGTGACCGCCTCCGATACGAGAAGCAGGTTGGGAAGATCGAGTGCAGCGTGCCAGCCGGGGTTGTATTCGCGATGGCCGCCGACGCCAACACGCGCTGCCCGTTCGCGCAGTTTCTCGAGCTCGCCGAGCGCCCGCCGCATCTCCGGCTCGTTTCTCACGATGCCGACCAGATCCTGCATCATCTCCTGCAGGGCGTACTGGATCTGATAGGGCCCTTCGCCCTGGGGACCTCGCTCGAACGGCTCGACGGCGGCAGTCGCGGCGGCTTCGACCTGATCCAATTGGACAGCGACCGCGCCGCTCGAGCGCGCAAACCTGGCGGCGCTCTCGCCTGCGCGTTTGCCAAACACCAGCAGATCGGAAAGCGAGTTCCCCCCCAGCCGGTTGGCGCCGTTGATGCCCGCCGCGCACTCACCGGCGGCAAACAAACCAGGTACGTTCGACATCTGCGTGTCGGCATCGACGCGTACGCCGCCCATGACGTAGTGGGTCGTCGGGCCGACTTCCATCGGTTCCTTCGTGATGTCGATGTCGGCAAGCTGCTTGAACTGGTGGTACATGCTCGGCAGCTTCTTCTTGATGTGCTCTTCTGCGTTGGGAATTCGTTGCTTGATCCACGAGATGTCGAGAAAGACGCCCCCATGCGGGCTGCCGCGTCCGGCCTTGAGCTCGCGAACGATGCAGCGGCTCACGTGATCGCGCGTGAGCAGCTCCGGCGGTCGGCGTGCGCTCTTGTCGCCTTGTGTATATCGCCAGCCTTCGTCCTCGTCGGTCGCCGTCTGCGTGCGATATGCGTCAGGAATGTCGTCGAACATGAATCGGCGTCCCTGGCTGTTGGTCAGGATGCCGCCCTCACCGCGCACCCCCTCGGTCACCAGAATGCCGCGAACGCTCGGCGGCCACACCATTCCGGTCGGGTGGAACTGGACGAACTCCATGTCGACCAACTCGGCGCCCGCCTGATACGCGAGCGTGTGGCCATCACCCGTGTACTCCCAACTGTTGCTCGTGATCTTGTAAGCGCGGCCGATGCCGCCCGTCGCAAGGATGACGGCCCTCGCGCGAAAAAGCTTGAATCGGCCACGCTCGCGCTCGTACCCGAACGCACCAGTTACGCGACCGTCCGCGGTGAGCAGCTGCGTGATCGTGCACTCCATGTGCACGTCGATGCCCATGTGGATCCCATGATCCTGGAGGGTGCGAATCATCTCGAGCCCGGTACGATCGCCGACGTGCGCGAGCCGGGGATACCGATGGCCGCCGAAGTTCCGCTGCAGGATGCGTCCGTCGTGCGTGCGGTCGAACAGCGCGCCCCACGCTTCCAGCTCGCGAACACGGTCGGGCGCCTCCTTCGCGTGCAGTTCCGCCATGCGCCAGTTATTGACGTACTGGCCCCCGCGCATGGTGTCGGCGAAATGGACTTTCCAATTATCGCGATCGTCGACATTGCCGAGGGCGGCCGCAATGCCGCCTTCGGCCATCACGGTGTGGGCCTTTCCCAACAGCGACTTACACACCAGCCCGACCGATACGCCCGAGGCCGACGCTTCAATGGCCGCCCTCAGGCCCGCTCCACCCGCCCCGATGACCAGCACATCATGCTCGTGTGTCTGATACGCCGGCATTAGAGAATCCTGAGGTCTGACCACACGCCCATCGAGCAGAGCCGGACGTAGAGATCCGCAAAGCCAACGCTGAACAGGCTCGCCCAGGCCCAAGCCATGTGACGCCGGTTCAGGCCGCTGACGCAGTTGTAGGTCGTGGTTCCCAGCGGGGCGCGCGAGATTTGATCCACACAGCCGCCGACGACGTGCCGCATCGAATGACAACCGAAGAGATATCCGCTCAGGAGCGCAGCGTTGACCACGAGAAAGAGCGTGCCAAGCCCCACGCCAAATCTGACGTCGCCCGTCTCTGTGGTAAACCACATGGCCTTCCAGGCGTCGTAGGCGAGGATCATCAGCACGAACACCGAAAGGAACAGCATGTAGCGGTGTGCGTTCTGCATGATGAGTGGAAAAGAGTTTTCCCCCCAATAGCTCTTGCGCGGCTCACCGACCGTGCACGAGGGCGGATCGCTCCAGAAAGCTTTGTAGTACGCGCCGCGGTAGTAGTAGCAGGTGAACCGGAACAAGCCGGGAATCGGCAGAATCAGCAGCGCGGGAGAAAACGGCAGCCATTCGGGCCAGGCCGCCGGTCTCGGGCCGAACCAGCTGTGAGGCGAGCTGCCGAACAGTTCCGGAGAGTAAAACGGCGAGAGATACGGGCCGTAGGTGTAGTGATCGCCCTGGAACGCCGCCCACGTCGCATAGACGAGGAACGTCGAGAGTCCCAGGAACACGGCCAGAGGCTGGATCCACCAGGCATCTTGCCGCGCCGTTTCGCCGAACCGCCGTCGGACGACGACTAGAGGGATCGGTCGCGCAGTCGACACAAATACATCCTCCTTGATTCGTGTGAGCTAGAGGATTTCGCGGTGAGCCGGCGCTACATTACCCGCGTCGGGCCCTGAAATTCAAGTCGATCTGGTCGCTAGAGGAATTCCGATCCGTCTTTCCAGACAGTGTCGGGTGGATCGTTCTGGACGAGGTATTCGAACTCCCGGCTGAACTCTTCGTTCGAGAGGCCGGCGGTCGCCGCGAGTTTGGCGAGCTCGTGCGCGTCCCTGAAGTCATCTTTCCTGAGCCGGATCATGTAACGGCGCGCGATGTGGTAGCGGGTCGAAGTGACGTCCACCAGACGCGTTCTCGCGCGTCCGGTCTTCGGGTCGAGCATCGATGCGAAGGGAATCGGCACGAACCGGCCGGCCTGCATCGACACCATGGCGTTCGACCCGCCGGAGAGCACGTACTTGGCGGCGCAGTATCCCAGATCGCGTGTGTACTCCATGTCGAACGGAATGGGATCGGCACAGCGCAGCTCGTAGCCGATGTTCTTGGCCACGAGTGTCGACTTGAGACCGAACTCCTTCAACCGCGACGAAATCTGGGCTTTCAGGATCTCGCCGATGTTGATTTCGGCGATACGCACGTGGCCATGGGCATCGCGCTCGACGCCCTTCAATTCGCCGAGATCGTCTTCGCTCAGGTGCAGCACGACGCCTTCGCCAATGACAGCGACGCCATCGCGGCGTCCATAGCTCATCCGCTTGATGATGGCGCCCACGAGGGTGTCGACCAGCACCTTGAGCCTCAGCGGCGCCGAAAATTCCTCAGGGATCAACGCCAGCGTGGTGCCCGCGGCCTTGGCGATGCCAAGGCTCAAGTGGCCCGCGGTGCGTCCCATCGCGATGACGATGTACCAGCGCGAAGTCGTAGTGGCGTCGACCATCAGGTTCTGGACGATTTCGACGCCGTAATGGCGCGCCGTCTGAAATCCGAAGGTGTCGATGTGTGACGGCAGATCCAGGTCGTTGTCGATGGTTTTGGGCACATGGACGACCCGCAGCCGCCCTTCGGCGTGTTCCGCGAGCTTCATCGCCGAGAACGCCGTGTCGTCTCCGCCGATCGTGATCAACTGCGACACGTTTAACCGAAGCAGAGACTGCACGGCATTTTCCAGGAGCGCCGGGCTTTTCGAAGGATTGGCCCGTGCAATCCCGATATGTGAGCCTCCGCGAAAATGAATCCGGCTGACGCCCTCTATGGTGAGGGGGACGACATGGTCGATGTCTCCCTGCATAATCCACTCGAATCCGTCGCGCAGCCCGAGCACGTCGACACCTTCGACGCGCGCTCGAATCGTAGCGGCAGCGATTACACTGTTCAGACCGGGAGCAGGGCCGCCGCCACACAAAATTGCCAGCCTGTTGTGGGTTTCCATGTGGCGGTTATTGTAATTTCGTGGCGCTGTTTGTTGCAATTTTCGAAAGCGCACATTGGGTCGCAGGCATTTCTGCTCGCGGTTTCGTTGGAAAGGAATTTGCTTCTTTAAAATGATGTGCGACTCGAAAAAGAAACCTTCGGACCGGTCCTGCGCGCCGCACGCGAACGTCGGGGCGTCACCCTAAAACAACTTGCCGCAGAAACCAAGCTCAGCGTCGAGCTCTGGGAGTCGCTCGAGGAGAACGATCTGACGCGCTGGCCCAAGCGCGTTTTTGCACGGAGCTACATCCGGGACTACGCGCTTCGAGTGGGACTCGATCCCGACGAGGTGGTCAACGACTTCTGCCGGCTGTTCCCCGAGTGGGGCGATCGCCGCGCCGAGCACGTCATCCGCGAAAAGGCACAGATCATCGCCCACGATCTCGAGTGGGAAGATCTTCCGGCGCCGCCCCAGCGACGTTCGACCGACCGCGCTGCGAGCCAGGCGCCGGGGTTTCTGAGTCGCAATCGGGTGCGTATCCTCGGCGTCGCACTCGACCTCCCGATCATGCTCGGCCTGGGTTCTGCGGGCGTGCACCTCGGCTTCAGCTATTGGACCTCGACGGCCCTGGTGGCCGTGTGTTACTCAGTCGTCGCAACGGCGTGGCTCGGTCGCAGCTTCGGAATGGTAGCCTCGGAGTGGATACTTCGAATACTCGGATCCATGAGGGGAACCCGCCGGGTGTTGTCGTCGCGGGCCCAGAGCGCGTAATTCTGCCCATTTTTGCCCCATCCCGTTTATTTCTGATATCCTCACGCTCCTGTTTTGAACAGAGGCCGCGGAGCGGCTCGGGGCCTTGTCGCCCCGCCCTTCGATAAACTCAGGGCGTCCCGAGCGGAGTCGAGGGACGCAAGCCGAGCGGCTGAGAGCGGGGGAGGGGTCCCCCACGCGGCAGCCGCGTTGGGGTGCCGGTTCGGGCCCGCCACGAATCAAAGGAGTGAGTGATGCAGATAGCACAGCGGGAAGTGGGAGCAATCACGATCCTCGATCTCACGGGCAAAATCACCCTTGGCGAGGGGGACGCGCTGCTCAAAGACAAACTGCACAGCCTTTTGCATCAGGGCAAGAAGAACGTGCTGCTCAATCTTGCCGAGGTCAATTACGTTGACAGCGCGGGTCTCGGCGCGCTCGTCAGCGCCTTCACCACAGTGACGCGCGAGGGAGGCAACCTGAAACTCGCCCACGTCACCAAGAAGCTGCAGGATCTGTTGGCGATCACCAAGCTGCTGACCGTCTTCGAGACGTTCGATGCCGAAGACGAAGCGCTGCGCAGCTACAAAGTGTGACGGACAAAGCAAACAGAAGACCAGAAGATCAGAAGAGATGCCTTCTGATCTTTTGACCTTCTGTGTTGGGTTGGTGTCTCAGCGTTTCTGAAAGACCACGATCCGATTCGTGTTCGTTCCCTTCGAGTTGTTTCTTACTCCCCAGCAATTGGCGGTTTTGGTGAACTGTTGGGAGTTGATCACCACCAGCAGTGGTTCCAGTCCTGACGCCACGCCACACGGGAGCACCGCTTCTTCGAGCTTGACCTTGCCGCCGCGCACTTCGCCGACCTCGAAGGCGACGTGCCCGCCCGGCCGCAGTACGCGAGCGAGCTCGTGGAACACTGCGGTCATCGCGGCTTGCCACTGATCGACCTTCCGATGAAGGGAAATCTCGACCGCCGATGTGTCGATGCCGCAGAACCATCCGCGCAGCCAGTTGTCGGCAGCGTAGTCGACCACGTCGAGGAACGGCGGCGAGGTGACCACCAGGCTGACCGACCCGGTCTTGATTTCCGGCGTTGAACGAGCGGGACGCGTCAGCAACGAGACGTGCTGGGCCGACCGCAGCAGCTTCGCGCGCGTCGTGCTGTCACAGTCGGCGACAAGCGATCGCGTCTTTGCCGCGATCAGGGCGCGCACGTCGCGCCGTGGCGGCACCTGTTTGCGTCGCGCGTTGATCTTCGCCTGCGCCTCCGCTGAGGTCGCCTGATTCGGCGGCAACGTGTAGACGGAAAAGAAACCCGGAGAGTGACCGGTCAGGCGATTGACCGCGACCATCCGAATCCAGCGATCGATGCCATCGAGCGTGCCTCGTCGGTCGCGCGCGAAGAGGTATTCGCGCAGCGCGCAGATTTCAGCGAGTGTTTCGGGATGATAGAAGACTTCGAGTTCTTTCGGATATGCCGACACATGCGACAGATCCAGTCCATCGAGCCTCGCCGCGACCTCGTCAACCGTCGGAGGAAACAGACGCGGCTGTGCGAGTATCGCGCTCAGCGGATTGATATCGCATCCAGCCGGCGTTCGTCCGGCGAGTGCCGCTTCGATCACGGTGGTGCCGCGGCCCATGAACGGGTCGTACACGATGTCGCGGGGCGCCGTGAACCGATCGATGAAAAACCGCGGCAGCTGCGGCTTGAAGCACGCGCGATACGAGACTTCATGCAGGCTGTGGGCGGCGCGCTGCTTGCTCGTCCAGAACTCGTTGACGAACGTCTCGACGACGATCGGGCGCGATTTCGCGAGCCCGACGCTCGTGATGGCGCGCTTGGTCGGCCGGCCGTTCCATTGGAAGGCGCGCAGCTCCCGGACGATCGCCGGTTGTGTCGATTGGGGCGCCGGAAGACGCTGGGGAGCGCTGCGCATAGATAGGTTCGTCGGTTCGTAAGGTTCGTGGGTTCGTAAGTTCGTCAGGGTTCGTCGGGGTTCGTGAGGTTCGATTGTTCGTAAGGTTCGGGGGTTCGCGAGAGCGACTGCGACCCATGAACCCGACGAACCCAGGAACCCGACGAACCTTACGAACCCACGAACTTTACGAACTTTACGAACCTTTGAACGTAACCTGTCCTATCTATCGGCAGAAGTGTGCAGAAGTACAGCGGCCCCCAGGTAGATGGCCGCTCCCGTCAAAAGGGTGACGGAGAAACCCCAGTTCATGGCGATGAAGACGGCCAGCGTCGCGCCAATGACCGAGAGCGCGCCGTTCATGCCCCACGCCCAAGGTACGAGGGCTGAATGGTTTACGGTCATCAGGCGGATGCCTGCCGGCAACGGCATCCCCAGCAGCACGCCCGCCGGGGAAATCAGCAGAACGGTCAGGAGGATGCGAACGGGGTGGCTGGCGATGATCGCCGAACGGATGATCGGCGGAAGCGCGACGACGGCCAGAATCGCGACGCCGACGACACCCAGCAGCACGAGCTGGGTCGTGCGCAGCAGCCGCGCGTCGGTGATGCGACGGCTGACAAGGCTGCCGATGCCCGTACCGAGAAGTATTGAGAAGAGCGTAACAGTCAGTGAATACACCGGATGGCCCAGCAGCAGAACAAAGCGCTGCAGCAGGGCCACCTCGATCAGCATGAAGCCCGCGCCCAACAGACCGAAGTACGCCAGCCAGCGTGGCCACTCGCTGCCGCGAAGCTCGTTGCCCGACACAAGAAGCGGGCCGACGACGAAGAGCGTCACAAAGGTTGCCGAGATGGCCATCAAGGTCATCAGTGCGCTCAGACCGTTGCCGAAGAGCATGCTCCGGCCGAACGCCGTGTGAAATTGATCTTTGATCTTCGTGGTATGAAAGAAGAACGGACGATTGTCCGTGGTCGGCGTGACATCGTGATGGTACGCCTCGTAGAACGCCCGCCGATCTGGCGCCAGTACGAGCTTCGCGTAATCGTTGTTCGCGTCGGTCTGCCCGGGCGCGTAAAGGACCATAAATCCGAGGTTGGCCGACGTCGCGCGCAGGCGCTTGACATCGTCTGGCGCGAAGGGCGTCTTCTTGAACAGGAACGTCGCGACGCGATCCTGCTGCACGATGGCGATGTGATCTGCCGCCGAGCAACCGCGGCTTTCGCAGGCCGCCTGTGCCAGCGACACGAGACGAAGTCCATCAAACACCCACCGGGTAATCGTCAGCATGCCGCGATCGGTGAGGTGATCGTAGTAATCCTCGAAGGCTTCCTTCGTGTAGAGCGTATTTTCGGTCAGTGTGTACGCGCCGGCCGCCGTGGCGGCCCAGGTGTCGACGAGCGACGCCTGGATGATGTCGTAGCGCTCGTCTGATCGCCGGATGAAGCTGCGGCCGTCATCGACGACGACGTTGACGTTCGGGTTCTGGTAGATCGATCCCGAGAAGTCGCGGAACCGTCCGCGCATCACATCGTCGGCGATGATGGGATTCACCTCGACGCCATCGACGCGGCTCGCGCCAAACACGAGTGCCGTCAGCAGGTCCCGGCCGCCGCCAGGTCCAATGACGAGCGCCGTAAAGGGATCTGAGCCCAACGAACCGTTTCTGGCGGATTCTGCGCCATTCGACGCCTTGGGATCTAACCCCCGTACCGTACCGGGGTCGGACCCCCACAGGTGAAAGGCCAGGCCGGTGAGCTCATATTTCAGATACTCGACCTGCGACAGATCGCCGTCGAACCGCACGATGGGCGTGGAGGCGGCCGAGTCGATGTCCATGAAGCGGGTTTCAGGTTTTGGGCCTTTGTATTTCGAGCTGAGGGACCAGTCGCCGTGCGATCGGTCGTACACGGCGACACGTGAAAACGAATTCCACTTGGCGAACAACACCGTGTCTTGGTCGTGACCCTTCGTATTGCTGACGTCGAACGGTGCTGAGCCCGCAAGCTGCAGCCCGCCCGGGATGCCGACGGCAATCGACGCGAGAACCGCCGTGCGGGCCATCGTTTTGGTAGGGGAGAAGAGGAGCGCCGCCACGCCGCCCAGCACGGCGGCGAGCAGCACGACGCCGGGCGCCCCGAAGCGGTTCATCAGTGGCAGCAGCAGGAGACATCCGGACGCCGCGCCGATCAAGTCTGCGGCATACACGATGTTCACCTGTTTTCTCAGGCGCGTGATCGCCAGCGAAATCACGGCGCCGCCGGTGAAAAAGGGCAGTGCCGCAAGCAGGTAGATCGCGATCATCTTCGCCAGGTTCTCGTGCGTGTAGTTCAACCCGACGCGAATGCGCACGAGTGCCGCGAGTGCCAGCACGGTCGAGACGGCGAAGAGCAGCGAGTGCTGCGTGAGCAAACTCGCCGTCGAGCGCCCGTCGAACGTTCGGCGCTTCACGTAGACGTACACCCCGCTCGCGCTCAGCCCGAAGAGCGCGATCGAGATCGCGAGGAACGCGAAATGGTAGTACATCGTGACCGAGAAGATACGCGTCAGCGCCAGCTCGATCATGAGAATGGCGCCGGCAATCGCACCGACCCCGACGAGCGCGCGCGCGAAGCGGTCGCGTGAGAGCTCTGTGTTTCGTTCAGCATTCGACGGCATTGGCGACGAAGTTTAGCATCAGGGAGTTGAGGTAAACTTTCAACCGTGCCGGCGCCTGCCTCGGTTCGATCTCAATCACCCAATCACCTTCTCATCTGTGCGGCGGCGTGGGCCATTCCCGGACTGGGTCATCTGTGGCTCGGGCGCCGAAAGGGCGTGATTTTTCTCGTCGTGCTGCTGGCCATGTTCGGCATCGGTCTCTTGCTGCAGGGGCGGATTTTTTCGATCGAGCTCTCTGAACCGTTTGTCGCGCTGATGGCGCTGGCCAACATGGGGGTCGGCCTTGCGTATTTCATCGCGCGCGGCATGGGTTACGGCGCCGGCAACGTGATTGCGGTGACGTATGAGTACGGCAATACGTTTCTCATCGTCTCCGGGCTTCTCAACGCGCTCGTCGTGATTGACGCATTCGACATATCCATGGGCCGCAAGTGATGGAGAGCCATTTCCTGCTGATGCTGGTCTTCTCGCTCTGCGTCTCGGCCGTGTTTGCCGCTCTGCTGCGCGACGACACGCACGAGCAGATTGAGGTCGGGGCGAAGATGTTCGGTGCGATGGTGGCGGCCGCGTTGATCCTCGGCTGGCTGATGCTTCCATTTCCGATCTAGGTTCACGGCTACGGCACATCGCTCACTGTTTCTGTCGTTGTGGGGTCCTGTCATCGCGTACATGGCGATGATCTTCGTGCTTTCATCGTTTTCCAAGCTGCCGTCGCCGCCGGGCGGGGTTTCGGACTACCACATGCACATGGCTGCGTACACAGGACTCGGCGTCCTGACGGCACGCGCGCTTGGCAAGGGCCTTCGCGATATCTCCTGGCGTGCGGTGCTCGGCGCGATTGTCATCGCGACGCTTTACGGCATGTCGGATGAGTACCACCAGTTGTTTGTGCCCGGCCGATCGTTCGATTATCTCGATATCGCAGCCGACGCTTTTGGCTCGGTCGCGGGCGCGGCTGGCGCAAGAGCGTGGAGTATAATCAGGCGTCGCCCTTAGGACCGTGCGCGATGCCCTTTGACAACCTGCTCGTCCAGCGTGAGGCCGGTGTTGCTGTCCTCACGGTTCAGCGACCCCAACGGCTGAACGCGCTCGATGCCAGAACCATCGATGAAATCGGGCAGGCCATCCTCGACTTTCAACGGGACGAATCCATCCGCTGCGTGATCGTGACCGGCGGAGGCGACAAGGCATTTGTCGCGGGCGCCGACATCAACGAGCTCGCCCGCGATACACCGGAAGCGGCTCGCCGGCGCGCGCTTGCGGGTCAACAGGTTTTCGATCTCATCGAACAACTCGGCAAACCTGTCATTGCGGCCGTCAACGGCTTCGCGCTTGGAGGTGGTTGCGAGTTGGCGATGGCGTGCACGTTCCGGATTGCGGCCGATACCGCGCGGTTCGGTCAGCCGGAGATCAATCTCGGCCTGATCCCTGGGTTTGCGGGCACGCAGCGCCTGGCGCGGCTGGTTGGAAAGACGAAGGCCATGGAGCTGATTCTGACGGGCAACCCGATTACGGCAGCGGAGGCGCTTGCGATTGGGCTCGTGAATCGGATCGTGCCCGCCCCGCAGTTGATGAACGAGGTTCACGCCTTTGCGGCAGAATTGGCGGCCAAGCCGCCGATCGCGCTGCGGTACGCGATGGAGGCCGTGAACAACGGTCTCGAGATGCCATTTGCCGACGCGTGTCAGCTCGAAGCGGCGCTCTTCGGAATGACGACCGCCACCGACGACATGAAAGAGGGGACGAGGGCATTTCTCGAGAAGAGGAAGGCGGACTTCAAAGGGCGTTAACAGATGGAGGGCACGGAGCATGTCTCAACACGGACACGAAGTCACGGAGAAGCATGGATTTTTCTTGTGAATGGATTTTTCTCCGTGTGGCTCTGTGTCTCGGTGCCTCTCCGTGTTGAGACCCCTCCGTGACCTCTAAGGCAGATTGGAAAACCATGCTTACCCTCGAAGGATCTCAGAAGGCTCCCGGCATGAAGTTCGCGATCGTCGTGTCGAAGTTCAACGACTTTGTCACCGAGCGTCTGCAGGCCGGTGCCATCGAGGCTCTCACGTCCGCAGGGGTTGGTGCAGATGACATCTGCATCATCAAAGTGCCTGGTGCGTTCGAAATTCCGTTTGCAGCCAAGGACGTCGCCTCGCGAGGACAGTTTGTCGCCATCGTCTGTTTAGGCTGCCTGATTCGCGGGAAGACGCCGCACTTCGAGTACATCTCATCGGCCTGCGCCCACGGCATCACTGACGCAGCGGCCGCGACGGGCGTGCCGATGAGCTTCGGCGTGCTGACGACGAACTCTGTCGAAGAGGCGCTCGAACGAGCCGTGGATGGTCCTGACAACAAAGGGTGGGAAGCGGCGATGGCGGCCGTCGAAATGGCGACCTTGCAGCGCTTGGTTCGACAACCCAGGTCGCGCAAGAGCATCAACGTATGAGCGGCACCGATACGACGACCGCCGGAGTCAGGCAACGCACCCGCCATCGGGCGCGTCAGGCCGCCGTGCAAATGCTGTATCAGTGGGAAGTCGGCCAGCAGGATCTCGAAGAGGTTCTCCGCACGTTCTGGTCCGCGAATCTGCCCGGCGCCGAAGGGGCGCCCGAGGGCGTCCGGACGTTTGCCGAACAGCTGGTCCGTTCGACCACCACGAACCTCAGTAGGATCGACCCCCTCATTGCCGAAACCGCCGAGCACTGGCGGCTGTCGCGGATGGCCGCGCTCGATCGCATCATCCTGCGGCTGGCCATCAGCGAATTTCTCGATGGCGCGACGCCTCGAAACGTGGTCATCAACGAAGCCCTCGAGCTGGCAAAGACGTTCAGCGGCGACGAGTCGGTCAAGTTCGTGAACGGCATACTGGATGCAGTGAAGAAAAAGCTTCAATAACGGTTCGTAAGGTTCGTGAGGTTCGTGAGGTTCGTAAAGTTCGTGAGGTTCGTGGGGTTCGTGGGGTTCGTCCTCGCGTGCGTGGCGTGTGGCGACATGAGCCCACAGCCGCCCGGCGGTCCTTCGCCGGTGACACCCACGTTCGCGATTCTCGTCTTTTCAAAGACCGAAGGCTTCCGGCACGACTCCATCCCCGTGGGCATCGCGGCCATTCGGCAGCAGGGCAGCACACGCGGCTTCTCGGTCGAAGCGACCGAGGACGGCGCGGCGTTCACCGACGACAGCCTCGCACGTTTCAAGGCAGTCGTGTTTCTTTCGACGACCGGTGATGTGCTGAACGCCGCACAACAGGCGGTCTTCGAGAGGTTCATTCGACGCGGCGGCGGCTTTGTTGGCGTGCATTCTGCCACCGACACCGAATACGACTGGCCGTTCTACGGTGCGCTGGTGGGGGCGTACTTCGCGGGACATCCCGACATTCAGAACGGGACGATTCAGATTGAAGATGCGGGGCATCCATCCACCGCATCGCTCCCTCGCACATGGACGCGCCGCGATGAGTGGTACAACTTCCAACGGAATCCGCGGGGTGCAGTGACGGTGCTCGCGACGCTCGACGAGAGGTCCTATTCGGGAGGTACGATGGCACCCGACCACCCGATCATGTGGTCGCAGACCTATGAGGGCGGACGCGCATGGTACACGGCAGGTGGGCACACCGCGGAGAGCTTCTCGGAGCCGCTGTTTGTCGACCACCTGGGCCGGGCCATTCTCTGGGCCGCCGGTGGGATATGATTTTCATGAATGTCTTCTGAAGACGAACAGATTCAGCAGCGACGGGCCAACCTCGCGAAGCTGAGCGGGCTTGGCGTCAATCCGTATCCCCACCGGTTCGATCGCACGTCAACGATTATCGATCTCGTTCACGCCCATGGCGAGAAGTCGGGACCGCAGCTGGAAGAGACACGCATCAGCACCATCACGAGCGGCCGCATTCTCGGCATCCGCAGCTTTGGCAAGGCGAATTTCCTCGTCCTCTCGGATGGCCGATCTCGTATCCAGGTCTATATCAGAAAAGACTCGTTGCCCGAACGCGATTTCGAAGTGTTCCGCCTGCTCGACTTCGGCGACATGGTGGGCGTCGAAGGGCATCTGTTCCGCACGAAGACGAACGAACTGACGATCTGGGCGTCGCGGCTGGAGTTTCTGGCGAAGTGCCACTTGCCGCTGCCGGAGAAGTGGCACGGGCTGACCGACATCGAGATCCGTTACCGGCAACGCTATCTCGATCTCATCGTCAATCCGGAAGCGCGGGAAGTGTTTCAGGTGCGCTCCAGGGTGCTGGCCGCCCTTCGAGAGTTTCTCGACAGCCGCGGGTATCTCGAAGTGGAGACGCCGATGATGCAGCCCGTCGCCGGGGGCGCGATGGCGCGGCCATTCCGCACGCATCACAATGCGCTCGACGTCGATCTGTTCCTGCGCATCGCGCCCGAGCTTTACTTGAAGCGCCTCGTCGTCGGCGGTCTCGAGCGCGTCTATGAGATCAACCGCAACTTCCGCAACGAAGGCATCTCGACCCGGCACAATCCGGAGTTCACGATGCTCGAGTTCTATCAGGCGTACAGCGACTATCAGGACCTGATGACGATGACGGAAGAGATGGTGGCCTTCGTTGCGAAATCGGCCGCCGGCACTGATCAGATTCAATACGACGGTCAGATAATTTCGCTGCGGGCGCCGTTCTCGCGCCTCTCGCTCCGCCGGGCCGCTGCCGATGCCGCGTCGAAGAAGCTCGGCCGACAGGTTCCCGAGTCGGATTTGCGGGATCCTGCGAAGGCAAAAGCCCTCGCGTCGCAACTGGGCCTCGGCGTCGACTCGACGTCGGGTCCCGGCAAGATTACGACGACGATCTTCGAGACGCTCGTCGAGGAATCGCTCGTGCAGCCGACCTTCGTGTTCGACTTTCCGACCGAGGTGTCGCCGCTCTCCAAGCAACGGCCGGACGATCCCGAGACGGTTGAGCGGTTCGAGCTCTATATTGCGAAGGTGGAAATGGCGAACGCCTTCAGCGAGTTGAACGATCCGCTGGAGCAGCGCAGACGCTTCGAGCAGCAGCTCGAGGAGCGCGCGAAAGGCGATCAGGAGGCGCACGCGATGGACGAAGACTATGTGCGCGCTCTGGAGTATGGGCTACCGCCCACTGCCGGCGAAGGCGTCGGCGTCGATCGACTCGTGATGCTCTTGACCGATAGCAAATCAATTCGGGACGTCATTCTCTTTCCGCACATGCGGCCGAAATAAGAGGGGGACAGACCCTATTTTTACGTTTTCCGTAACGGGTCTGAATGCGCCACAACGATTACGGAAAACGTAAAAATAGGGTCTGACCCCTTTATGCCATTCGAGCTACAGATTGCTCTGCGATACCTGCTGGCGCGCCGGCGTCAGGCCTTCATTTCGATCATCTCGTTCGTGTCGACGCTTGGCGTGACCGTCGGCGTGCTCGCGCTGATTCTTGCCATGGCGATGATGACGGGGCTGCAGAGCGAGCTCCGCGACCGCATTCTCGGGTCGACCGCACACGCGTTTGTGTTCAAGACGACCGGCATCGAGGACTACCGCGCCGAAATCGAAACGCTGCGAAAAATTCCACACGTGATTGGAGCGGCGCCGGCGCTGAACGGCCGGGCACTCGCGCAGTCGCCAGTTGCCGACGCGTTCATCACCTTCAAGGGCATCGATCCCCAGCTCGAGCCCACCGTGACGGAAGTCGAGAAAGCCATCGTGTCCGGCAAGCTCGACGACCTGAGGCCGCAAAACGAGGAGAGCTTCGACGGCATCATTCTGGGCCAGGACCTCGCGCGGCAGCTCGGTGTCTCGGTCGGTGACACCGTCAGCCTGTTGACGCCGGAAGGCACGCTCAATCCATTCACGGGCATGGCGCCGCGCAAGCGGCCGTTCCGCGTCGCAGGAACCTTCCGTCTGGGCCTTTATGAGGTTGACAACACCTTCGGGCTGGTCTCGCTCGAGGTCGCCGAGCGGATGTTGAACAAAACCCAGCCCGAGATGATTCAGCTGGCCTTCGATGACATTTATGCCGCGACGGAAGTGACGGCGTCCATTCCACACATCCTCGGTGATCGTTACGTCACACAGGACTGGACGACGATGAACCGGCCCTTGTTCGAGGCGTTGTTTCTCGAAAAGATGGCGGTCTCGATCACGATCGGCCTCATCGTCATGGTCGCCGCGCTCAACATCGTCGCGTCGCTCGTGCTGCTCGTGATGGAGAAGACGCCGGACATCGCTATCCTGAAAACAATGGGAGCCACCTCACGCAGCGTGATGTACATCTTCATGCTGCAGGGGCTCATTATCGGATCTATCGGGACCGCGATCGGAGCGATTGCCGGCGTGGGCATCTCGTGGGTGATGAATAGATATCAGCTGCTGCGCGTTCCGGGAATGGGAGAGGTGTATCAGATCACGTACGTACCTTTTACGCTGCGTCTGTTCGAGCTGACGCTCGTCATCGTTGTCGCAGTGCTGATATGTTTTCTCGCCACTCTCTATCCCTCGCGTCAGGCTGCCAAGCTCAAGCCGGTCGAAGCGCTGCGCTATGGGTGATACGGGTCATGGCAGAGGGCTGATGGCAGATGGCAGAGCGCTCTTTGCCATCATCCATTTGCCATCTGCGCTGACCGGCGTCAGAGTGTTCTTGCCAGGTGACGAACTGCGCTTTAGGGAGGACAGCTGTGACAACGTAAGTCCTTATTTCCCAATAAAATTACTGGCATCCTCCTTGATGAATCTGTCGTGAGGGGGATACCAGGTATGAGAGCAGCTTTTGGCGCCTTTGCAGGAGCCGTCGCAGTCGGGGCGATGCTCGTGTCTTACAACCTTGGCGAGCGTCAAGCGTTTGGTCGCGCAATGACGCCGGCCATGCCTACCCAGATGATGATCGTGGGTCCGGATGGGGTCGCGAGGCCGTACCTCGTGCAGGCCAGTCAGGGGGCTTTCGGGCAGCCGCTCGTGGGCCAGCCGCCCGGTTGGTCGCCAAACGGCACCGCGACGACAGGAGCCATGGTTCCGTACGGTTACCAGGCCGCTCCGGCATATCAGCCGCAGGGTGGGTATCCGGTTCAGACGCATTACGTAACCGAGCGTGCTGTCGCCCAGCCGACGGTGCGTCGCGTTTCGACACAGCGCACGGTTTCGTCTGATGGACAACCGAGACGGTCATGGCAGAAGAGCGCGCTGTTAATCGGCGGTTCGGCTGGCGCGGGCGCTGGTCTTGGCGCGGTGATGGGCGGCAAGACGGGCGCGCTTGCGGGCGCGGCCATTGGCGGCGGCGCGGCGGCCATCTACGATCAAGTGAAACGCCGCTAGAATGATGGCTGCCCGGCTTCGGGCTTCGGACTTCAGGCATGTCAGGCCTGCAGCCTGAAGTCCGGGGCCTCAAGCCTGCATGCCGTTCCTCACCGCCACCAATATCAACAAGAGCTATCAGGTCGGAAGCCAGCATCTGCATGTGCTGCGCGATCTGGATCTGGCGGTCGAACAGGGTGAGATGGTGGCGGTGGTTGGTGCCTCAGGCGTTGGCAAGAGCACGTTGCTGCATCTCCTTGGTGGTCTCGATCGCAGCGACACGGGTTCCATCAGCGTGGGCAACACCGAGATCGGCGCCATGGCCGACGAGGCGCTCACGAAGTTTCGAAACAAGCACGTCGGGTTCGTTTTTCAATTCCACCACCTTCTTCCGGAATTTACCGCAGTCGAAAACGCCGAAATGCCGTTGCGCATTGCCCGCGTCAGCCCGGCCGACGCGCGGAACCGCGCAACAGCGGTACTCCAACGTCTTGGACTTGGCGAGCGCCTGACCCACCGGCCGGCCATGCTGTCCGGTGGAGAGCAACAACGGGTGGCGGTTGCCCGAGCGTTGGTCACCGAACCGTCAATTCTGCTGGCAGATGAGCCGACCGGCGACCTGGACGAAAAAACGGCCGAAGCTTTGCACGCGCTTTTGCGCGAGATGCACCGGGAGCGACACCTCAGTTCGGTAATCGCCACCCACAACATGCATTTGGCGGCGTCCTGCGATCGGATCTTGCGTCTGGAGGGTGGCCGGTTGATTCCGGGATAAGTCGCCCTGGTGGCGAACTAAGTTGTGCGAAGGTCGGCGCTTTTGGTGCCGATACGAGGTCTAACGAATAGGAAGGTCAGGGGTTTGGCCGTATAATGCGTATAGGTCGCTAGCGCAGTCCCACGGCCCTTTTTCGCAGGTAAAACGGATGTTCGAACGCTATACCGAACGAGCGCGCCGCGTTCTGTTCTTCGCCAGATACGAGGCGAGTCAGCTTGGGTCCATCTCCATCGAGACGGAACACCTGCTGCTCGGGCTGATCCGCGAAGGCAAAGGGCTCACCAGTCGCATTTTCGCCCGATCGCACCTGTCCCTTGAGAACATCAGAAAAGAGATTGAAGGCCGCACGGTCTTTCGCGAGAAGGTGTCGACCTCCGTCGAGATTCCGTTCAGCGCAGAAACCAAGCGCGTGCTGCAGTTTGCTGCCGAGGAAGCCGATCGGCTGCTGCACAACTACATCGGCACCGAGCACCTGCTGCTTGGCATCCTGCGCGAAGAGCGCTCGGTTGCGGCGTCCATCCTCATGGAAAAGGGGATGCGCCTCAACACAGTGCGCGAAGACATCGTCCAGTTGCTGAACGAGAAGACCACGCTGACCCGCGTCAAGGAAACACCGCTGCTCGCCGAGTTCAGCCGCGATCTCACCGAGTCGGCGATGAAGAACCAGCTCGACCCTCTGGTCGGCCGCGATTACGAGCTCGAACGCGTGCAGCAGGTGCTTTGCCGCCGCACGAAGAACAACGCCGTGCTCATCGGCGAACCGGGCGTCGGTAAAACCGCCATCGTCGAAGGTCTCGCGCAGAAGATCGTCTACGGCGACGTGCCGCACTTTCTTGCCGACAAGCGCATTCTCGCGCTCGACATCTCGCTGATCGTCGCCGGCACGAAGTACCGCGGGCAGTTCGAAGAGCGCCTCAAGGCGATCATGAAGGAGCTCACGGACAACCCGAACATCATCGTGTTCATCGACGAGCTGCACACCCTCGTCGGCGCGGGTTCGGCCGAAGGCTCGCTCGACGCGGCCAACATTCTGAAGCCGGCTTTGTCGCGCGGCGAGATCCGGTGCATCGGCGCAACGACTCCAGCCGAGTACCGCAGAGTACATTGAGAAGGATCGATCGCTCGAGCGGCGCTTCCAGGCGATTAAAGTCGATCCGCCGGCCGAGCGCGAAACGATCGAAATCATCCTCGGCGTGAAGGATCGGTACGAGTCGTTTCACCACGTCGAGTACACGCGCGAAGCCATCGAGGCCGCGGTGTACCAGTCGAGCCGCTACATCACCGATCGGTTCCTGCCCGACAAGGCCATCGATCTGATCGATGAAGCCGGCGCGCGCGCCAAGCTGCGCGAGGCGGGCTACAGCGAAGAGTTCGGCGAGATCAACCGCAGCATCCGCGTGGCCGTCGAGCAGATGGAGAACGCGGTCTCGCAGAAGGACTTCGAGAAAGCACAGTTCTATCGCGAGCAGGAAGTGAGCGCACGCGAGAACCTGCAGTTCGTCCGCGAGAAGTTCGACGTCAAGTCGAGCACGCGTCGCGTGGCGGTGGGCAAGCAGGAGATCGACGAGGTCGTCTCCAAGTGGACGGGTGTGCCGCTCGCGTCGATTAATCAGGATGAAGGCGACAAGCTGCTGCGCATGGAGCAGGATCTTCACCGCCGCGTCGTCAGCCAGGAGCGGGCGACCTCGGCCGTGTCACGCGCAATCCGTCGGTCGCGTGCGGGTTTGAAGAACCCCAACCGGCCGGTGGGCAGCTTCATGTTCCTCGGCCCGACGGGTGTCGGCAAGACCGAGCTGGCGCGAGCGCTGGCCAACTTCCTGTTCGGCAGCGACAACGCGCTCATCCGCTTCGACATGTCCGAATACATGGAGAAGCACTCGGTGTCGAAGCTCATCGGTTCACCTCCGGGATATGTGGGGCACGAAGAAGGCGGTCAGCTCACGGAAAAGGTGCGGCGCAATCCGTACTCCGTCGTGCTGCTCGACGAAATCGAGAAGGCGCACCCGGACATCTTCAACATCCTGCTGCAGGTGTTCGAAGACGGCCACCTGACCGACGGTCTGGGCAACCGGGTGAACTTCAAGAACACGATTCTCATCATGACGTCGAACATCGGGGCGCGCTTCATTCAGAAGAAGGCGTCACTCGGGTTCCAGTCGTCAGAGTCAGAGACCATCGCCAAAAGCGTCACCGACATGGTGCTCGGCGAGGTCAAGCGGACCTTCAATCCGGAATTCATCAACCGCATCGAGGAGATCATCGTCTTCGAGGCCCTCGGCGACGACGACTTGCGGCGCATCATGCTGCTGCTGGTCGATCAGCTGAACGACAATCTGGTGAACCGCCAGCTCAAGATCGTGCTGGCGCCGGAAGTGATCGACTGGATTATCGATCTCACCTGTAAGGACCGCTCGTATGGCGCCCGCCCACTCCGCCGTGCCATCCAGCGCTACGTCGAGGATCCGCTCTCCGAGGAGCTCATTCGCGGGCATCTGAGGGGCGGGGACATCGAGGTGTATCTCGAGAACGGGTCGCTGGCCTATCGGACCGCCGGGGAGGTTGCGGCAGGCCGCAGACTGGCATAGAACGTCTAAAATAGCCTAATAGCAGGTAGGGCGGGGCTTGCCAGCCCCCGCCCTGCGGTGTTGCTGCGAGGCCCTTTCCAATGCGAATTTACAGCGTTATCCTCCTGTCAGCCCTCTGGGCGGCGCCGGGGTATGCCCAGGCGCCGGTCGCGCCGGCCCCAATCGCTCCCGCGGCGCCGACGAGCACTCAGAAGCCGACCACACCAACCCTCACTGCCAGCGGCGCATTGCCGGTGTGCGGGGGGCATCAAGAGGTTCCGCCGCCCGCAGGTCTGCCGCCGACGGCGTCCGGCCCCGTGATCTACACCATCGTGGTGTGCTTCCCCAAACAGGGCAATGTTTCGCTCGTGGACCCGCAGACCTATCTCTACTACATGCAGTCCACCGACCTGGTGAGCCTGCCGTCGCAAGACGTCTGGAAGCCGTATAACGAAGCGTCCGAGCAGACCATCATTGGCGATCACAAGCGCCTCTGGGCGACCAATTTCCTCGACGATCTGAAAATCGAAGCCGTTGACTATCCGTTCTCGAACGGTGTGCTTGGCAAGGTCATCGTGTACGAGTTGGAAGAGCGTCAGCGGATCAAGAACACCATTTATAACGAGGGCACCAAAGAGATCGAGCAGGCGAAGGTCGAAGAGCGACTGCGCGAGCTGGGCATCACCATCCGCCTCGATTCGTTCGTGGATCAGGCGACCGAGAAGCGCGTGGCGAATGTCATCCGCGAGATGATGGTCGAGAAGGGATTTCAGGACGCCAAGGTCGAGTCGGTGCACGAGGCGCTGCCCGGCGGGCCGAAGAGCGTCGCGTTGAAGTTCAAGGTCACCGAAGGACCCAAGGTCAAGATCTCGAACGTCGACTTCGTCGGCAACAAGGTGTTCAGCGACGGGAAACTGCGCGGCAAGATGAAAACGAACAAGGGCGGCGGCTTCTGGATTTTTCCCGGCAGCAGCGTGTATCAGGAGGACAAGTTCGAAGAGGACGCGGAGATGGTGAGCGGGTTCCTTCGCGAACAGGGGTACTTGCAGTCCAACGTAGGGCAGCCGAACCTCAAGCCAATTCGCGACTCCAAGGACGGCAAGACGCGTTTCATGACGCTGGAAATTCCCGTCACGGAAGGCATGCGGTACCGTATTAATACGTTCGAGTTTGCGGGTAACGACAAGGTGCCGGCCCAGGTGATGCGTCCGCTCTTCAAGATGAAGAACGGCGACTACTACAACGAAAAACGCCTTCGGCAGGGCTTCGAGAAGGTCCGCGAGATTTACGGCACGGGCGGCCACTTCGAGATGACGCCGTTTCCGGACTTTGCGTTCCAGGACGACGGCAAGGTCAACGTCACCGTCCGCGTGAACGAGGGCAAGCAGTACTTCGTCAATCGCATTACGTTCCAGGGCAACACGACGACGCGCGACAACGTCATCAGGCGCGAACTGCGTGTGTACGAAAACAGCGTGTTCAATACCGAAGCGCTGAAATATTCGGTGAAGCGCCTGAATCAGCTCGGCTACTTCAAGCCGCTCGAAGATCAGAAGAACATTGACATCCAGAAGACGGAAGGCTCCGAGAACAAGGTCGACGTCAGCCTCAAACTGGAAGAACAGAACCGCAACCAGCTGTCGTTCGGCGCGGGCGTGTCGCAATACGACGGTGTGTTCGGGCAGCTGTCGTTCTCGACCGCCAACTTCATGGGACGCGGCGAGACGTTCACGATCTCGATGCAGACCGGCGCGCGGGTCAGCGATTATCAGGTGGCGTTCACTGAGCCGTTTTTGTTCGATCGGCCGATCACGGGCTCGGTCGATGTGCACCGGCGCGACATCGAGTATCTGTACCAGTTCACGCAGGGGTCGACAGGCGGCAACCTCACGATGGGGTTTCCGGTAGGGGCCTTCTCGCGGATGTTCGTCAATTACAGCTATGACCGGGTGTACGTGAGGGACTTGAATCAGGCGTTCTTCGACCAGACGTGCCTGTTCTCGGCTGAAGGTTGCCAGAGCATCGACTTCGACCAACTCACCGACGAACAGCGCCGCATCATCGAGTTCAGCCCGTATTTAAAGGACGCGCTGCTGATCGGGCAGGGTGGACGCCGCACGATCAGCAAGATCACGCCGACCTACTCGCTGAACTCGATTGACAACCCGATTACCCCGGTCACGGGCCGGCGCTACACCGCGTCGCTCGGCCTCGCCGGCATGGGCGGAAACACCCGCTACATCAACCCCACGCTCGAAGGTGTCTGGTTCCTGCAGCACACCGCCCGCACTTCGCTGGGCTTGCGAGGGCAGTTTGAATATATCCGGCCCTTCGGCACGACCAGCCCTCTGCCAATCTTTGAGCGGTTGGTGCTGGGTGGCGGGTACAGCGTCCGCGGGTACGACCTCCGAAGTATTGGACCGCAGGATCCGGCAAGCGGGATCGTCATCGGCGGCAATAAGAGCGTGCTCTTCAACGCCGAATACCTGATTTCCGTCGGCGGGCCGGTGCGGCTGATTTTGTTCTATGATGCTGGCCAGGTAAAGGACACCGGCCAGCGGTTCCAGACGAGGGATTTCATCACGTCGACAGGGGCCGAAATCCGGTTCTTCATGCCGGTGCTGAACGTGCCGTTCCGGCTGATCTTTGCGGCGAATCCGCAGCGGGATGGCGTGCTGAATTACAGCACCGGACAGCCGGAAAAGGCGTTCCGATTCCGTTTCGACGTCGGCTCAACTTTCTAACCGGAGGCCTCGTGCACGAAGGGCGCACGGGACCGCTAAGTGAGGTTCGTTTCAGATGACGAGATTCTCTCTCGCGGCGGCGTGCAGCGTGTTGATCTTCAGCGCCACGGCTTTTGCGCAAACTCCGGCGCCGCCTCCGGCGACGGCCGTACCGCCGCCGCAAACGCCACAGGCGCCCTTGAGAATGGCTTTCCTCGATCTGCAGCGGATTGCTGCCGAGTCCACCGAGGGGAAGGTGGCCAGCGGGAAGGTGCAGGAGCTGACCAAGAAGAAGACCGCTGAGCTCGCCGAGAAGACCAAGTCGCTGCAGACCAATCAGGAGAAGCTCAAGCAGGGCGGGGCGGTGCTGAACGAGGCGGCCCGGGCGCAGACGCAGCGCGAAATCGATCGCCTGACAGTCGAAATCGACCGGTTCCAGGAAGACGCCAACGCCGAAGTCCAGGGGTTGCAGCAGGAGCTGCAGGGTGAGTTCCAGGAGAAGCTGCGCCCCGTTGTCGACGCGCTCGTCAAAGAGCTGGCCATCGGATTGCTCTTCAGCGCCGGCGACGCTGGCGCCATCTACGTCGATCCGTCGCTCGACATCACGGGCGAAGTGATCAAGCGGTTCGACTCGGGGAAGTATTCGACGGCTGCCAAGCCTACAGCGCCTCCGGCTGCCAAGCCGGCGCCGCCTGGTACGGCGAAGCCGACGATGCCGCCGCCGCCCGCGGCCACGCCTCCAGCCACGCCGCCTGCGACTCAGAAACCGACGACGCCGCCACCGGCGAAGCCGTAGCCGCCTTCGACCGTCAGGCGTAGGCGCTTAACCCGTCAGGGCAGATGGCAAATGGCGGAAAGAGCTCTTTTGACTGCCGTCTGCCATCTGCCTATGCCATCTGCCATCAGCCATCTGCCCTAAGGTTTCGAGTATCCTTTCCACAGTGTCCACACTCGACATCCCTGCCCTCCTCGACCGTCTTTGCTATCGCCATCCCTCGGTGCTCGTGGACGCCATCACCGAGCACGAGCCCGGACGCCGGCTGGTTGCCCATAAGAACGTCACGATCAACGAAGACTTCTTCCAGGGTCATTTTCCGGGGGTGCCGTTGATGCCCGGCGTCCTCATGCTCGAGACGCTGACGCAGGTGGCCGCGGCGCTCGTGCTCGAGCGCGAGGGACCCATGCCGATGTCGCGCGTGTATCTGCACGGCGTCGATGATGCGAAGTTTCGCAGACAGGTCGTGCCGGGAGATCAGTTGCGGCTCGAAGTGACGCTCGGCCGCGCCCGCACATCGCTCGCAAAGGCGCGCGCGATCGCCTATGTCGGCGATCAGATCGTGGCCGAGGCCGATCTGCTGCTCGCGGTCATGCCCGACGGCGTTCGCATTCACCCGACCGCGGTCGTGATGACAGGGGCGCAGATTGGCGCCGGCACCATCGTCGGTGCCAACGCAGTGGTGGGCGAGCACGTGAAGCTCGGCAGGCGTTGCCACATCGGCGCTTCGGCGGTGGTTGACGGGTTCACGGAGATCGGCGACGGGACCGAAATCTTCCCGTTTGCCTCAATCGGACTCATCCCGCAGGACCTCAAGTTCAAGGGCGAAGAGACCTACCTGAAGATCGGCGAGCGGAACATCTTCCGCGAATTCGTCACTATTCATCGCGGCACGCAAGGCGGCGGAGGCACGACAACAATCGGCGACCGCAATGTGTTCATGGCTTACGCGCACGTGGCACATGATTGTCAGATCGGCAACGACACAATCTTCGGCAACAACGCCACGCTCGGCGGCCATGTGTTCGTCGACGACTTTGCCACGATCAGCGCTGGCTCCGGAGTGCATCAGTTCTGCCGCATCGGACGTCACGCGTTCATCGGCGGCTACTCGGTCGTCACCAGGGACGCACTGCCCTATGCGAAGACCGTCGGTAACCGCGCCCGCATCTACGGTCTCAATACGATCGGCCTGATGCGCCGCGGTTTCACGCCCGACGTCATCGGCAAGCTGAAGCGCGCCTATCGCTACCTGTTGACATCGCGGCTCAATACGACTCGCGCGCTCAACAAGATCGAGCAGGATTCCACGCTCGCGTGCCCAGAGGTGCAATATCTCGTCGATTTCATCCGCAGCTCGCAACGCGGCGCGCTGCTTCGCCGGCCGACGCGGCGGGCGGAGGAGATGGTGGCGGATGAGTGATCGTCGATCGTCGATCGTCCATCGTCGATCGTCCGTCATCGATCGTCGATCGACGCCACCAGACGATGGACGATGGACGATGGACGATCGACGATCGACGATGGACGATCGACGATGCGCTTAGGCCTCATTGCCGGGAACGGCCGATTCCCGTTTCTGGTGCTGGACGCGGCGCGCTCGATGGGACACGACGTCACCGTCATCGCCGCTAAAGAAGAAACATTCACCGATCTCAGCGACGCCGCCTCGAAAGCGCGCGCGAGCATTCACTGGATTTCGCTCGGCGAGCTCGGCAAGTGCATCTCGCTGCTCAAGGATGCTGGTGTCAGCCACGCCGTGATGGCCGGCCAGGTGAAGCACACGAAGATTTTCGCCGGCGGCATCATCCCGGACGCGAAATTCCGATCGGTGCTGATGAAGCTCGCATTCCGGAACACTGATGGGCTGATTGGCGCCGTTGCATCGGTGTTGAAAGACGAGGGCATTGAGCTCATCGACTCGACGTCGCTGCTGAAGCCGATGCTGGCGACCGTGGGCGTGATGACCAGCCGCGCGCCGAGCGAAGAGGAGCGAAAGGACTTCGAGTTCGGTTACGGGATGGCCGATGCGATTGCCGGGCTGGACATCGGACAGGTGATTGCGGTCAAGCATTGTGCGGTTGTCGCCGTCGAGGCGATGGAAGGCACTGACGAAGTCATCGCGCGAGCAGGACACCTTGCCGGACCGGGCGCGCGCATCGTGAAGGTCGCCAAGCCGAAGCAGGATATGCGGTTCGACGTGCCGGTCGTCGGGCTGGCGACGGTTCAGGCGATGCGCATCGCGGGCGCGTCGGCATTGTCTATCGATGCCGGCAGGACGCTCATGTTCGAGCGCGACGACATGCTGAAGAGCGCGAACGAGGCCGGCATTGCCATTGTGGGCCGGGAAACATCTTGATATCTCAACGCCAAGACGCGAAGACGCAAAGACAAGTCTTTGAAAAATAGCTCTGCGGCTTTGCGCCTTTGCGTTGAGACATAGAAGACAATGGGCATTCGAGTGGCGGTTATCGGCGTCGGAGCCTTAGGCCGACACCATGCGCGGATTCTTTCGACGCTCGCCGGTGTCGAGCTCGTGGCCGTCGTCGATATCAAAGAAGCGCGTGCGCGAGAGATTGGCGGCCTCGTCAATGTACCTTGGGTGACGAACGCCGAAGACATGCTCGAACGGGTCGATGCGGTCACCATTGCCGTTCCGACCGAGTCGCATCTGGGCGTGGCGCTCCCGTTCCTGCAGCGCGGGACGGCCGTGCTGGTCGAGAAGCCGCTCGCCAGGGATGCCGGCGAAGCACGCCGGATGATAGACGTGGCGGCGGCCTCGGGCGCTGTGTTCGGCGTCGGCCACACCGAGCGCTACAACCCGGCCGTCGCGGCGGTTCTGCCCCTGCTGGATCACCCGCGATTCATCGAGGTGCACCGGCTCGGGACGTTTCCGGACCGCAGCCTCGACATCGACGTCGTCTTCGATTTGATGATTCACGATCTCGATGTCGTGTTGTCGATCGTGCCGTCCGAAGTCGTGGCTGTTGAAGCCGTCGGTGTTGCGGTGCTGACGCCGAAGCCGGACATTGCCAATGCCCGGCTGAGGTTTGCCTCCGGCTGCATCGCGAACATCACCGCGAGCCGTATCAGTAAAGATCGCATCCGCAAGATCAGGATCTTCCAGCGCGACGCCTATCTCTCGGTCGACTACGCGGCGCAGGAAGTGGAGCGCTGGCGGCTCGTCAAGGGCAACGGCTCGATGCCGGCCATCGACGGCGGGAAGCTCGACGTGGCGCAGGAAGAACCGCTCAAGCGCGAGCTGGCTGATTTCGTGATGGCCGTTCGCGAAAAGCGCGCGCCAGGTGTAACCGGCGCCGACGGTTTGCGCGCGATAGAGTTAGCGCAGAGAATTACGGACGAGATGGACAGAGATCGGGAGATCTAGAGATCTCGGGATCTGCGGATCTAGGGATCTACGGATCTACGGATCGAGAGATCGATGGATCTGGAGATCGAAGGGTCGACAGTTCCAAGATCACTAGATCCCTAGATCTCTGAGATCAAAAGTTACATGTATTTCGACATCAACGATTTCATCGCTGACCTCGACAAACGCGGCCTGCTTTCTCGCATCCGCGAGAGCATCAGTCCAGATCTGGAAATCGCGGCAGTGACCGACCGCGTATGCAAGCTTCCGGGTGGAGGCCCCGGGCTGCTGTTCGAGCGTCCTGCCGGCTTCGACATGCCCGTGGCGACCAACCTCTTTGGATCCACACAGCGGATGTGCCTGGCTCTTGGAGCGAGCTCGCTCGATGCGATTGCCCGCGATATCGACGAAATGATGACGCCGAAGATGCCCTCGGGCATGCTCGACGCGTTCAAGATGCTTCCCATGCTCGACCGGCTGCGCGATCTCATGCCGAAGACGGTCAAGGATGCGCCCTGCCAGGAAGTCATCAAGCGTGACGGCTCCCTCGACGCGCTGCCGATTCTGAAGACGTGGCCCGACGATGGTGGACGCTATATCACGCTGCCGCTCGTCATCACCAAGGATCCGGAGACCGGTGTGCGGAACATCGGCACCTACCGGATGCAGGTCTTCGACGGCCGCACCACCGGCATGCATTGGCAGCGACACAAAGGCGGTGCGCAGCACCACCGGGTTGCCGAGCGGATGGGCAAGCGTCTCGAGGTGGCGGTGGCGCTGAGTCCCGAGCCGATCCTCGCCTATGCGGCGACAGCGCCGATGCCCGAAGGGCTCGACGAGCTCCTCCTTGCAGGCTTTCTCGGCCGCCGGCGCATCGAGCTGGTCAAAGGTGTCACCGTCGATCTCGAGGTGCCGGCCAGCGCGCACATCGTGCTCGAGGGGTACGTCGAGCCGGGAGAGCGGCGGCGTGAAGGGCCGTTCGGCGATCACACCGGGTTCTACTCGCTCGCCGATGATTTCCCGGTGTTCCATCTGACGTGCATCACGATGCGTAAGAAACCGACCTACCTGACGACCGTCGTGGGCATTCCGCCGCAAGAGGATGTCTATCTCGGAAAGGCGAGCGAGCGCATCTTCCTGCCAATGATTCGCAAGACAGTGCCCGAGATCGTGGACATGCACTTCCCGGCGGAAGGCATCTTCCACAACATCGTGCTGGTCTCGATTGATAAGCGCTATCCCGGCCACGCCCGGAAGATCATGAACGCGTTCTGGGGTCTCGGTCAGTTGATGTTCTCGAAGACGATCATCGTCGTCGACAAGGACGTCGACGTGCAGAATGTGAGTGAGGTCGCGTGGATCGCCGGCACGCATGTCGATCCGCAGCGCGACATCCAGTTCACGGTCGGTCCGATGGACGATCTCGAGAACGCCTCGAGCCTTCCGGCGTTCGGCAGCAAGATGGGCATCGATGCGACACGAAAATGGCCGGGCGAAGGCTTTACGCGTGAATGGCCGACGCGCCTGAAGACGACCGAGGCCGCCAGCCGGAAGGCCGCGGACCTGTTGAAGTCCATCGCGAAGGGACAATAGTGGCTGCCTCGCTCGACGACCTCTCCGCCAAAGTCGAAGCAGGTGAGCGCCTGGCCGATGAAGATATGGCCGCGCTCGGTTCGAGCCGCGACATCATCATGCTCGGCATGCTTGCGAGCATCGTGCGCCGCAAATTGCACGGGACCGATGTGACGTACGTGCGAGTCGCTGACCTGAAGACGGGGCCGGGAGGGGTGTTCGTGGAGGATCCCGGAAACCCCGCCCCGACCGCGTACTCGACAGGCGAAATCCGGATCTTTGAAACACCTGACACGCTCGATGTGTGTGTTGAGGTCGTCGCCAAGGCACGCGACTTGGCCGGCATGACGCCGCTTTCGGCATTCTGCCTGTACGAACTCAGCAAGCTTCCGGAAGGTCTACCGGTCGTGCTCGCTGCGCTGAAGAAGGAGGGCCTCGAGATGGTGACGCAGGCACCAATCGATCGCCTCGTCGATCCTGAGCGCATGCTCGAGGCACTAACCGATGCCGGCCTGCAGTTGGCGCGGCTGTCGGTTAACGAAACACCAGAACGTGAATGGACCGCCGTATGCCGCGACGTGGCGGCCCTGCAGACAAAGCTCGGAACGATACGCGCGTTCGCGCCGCTGTCCCGCAAGATTGACGCAACCCAGCCGACGACCGGATACGAAGATGTGAAGCGCGTTGCCATTTCGCGCGTGTTGGCTGACAACGTCGACACGATTCAGGTCGACTGGGCATTGTACGGCCCGAAGCTCGCACAGGTCGCGCTGACGTTCGGCGCCGACGACCTCGATTCAGTCGCTGCGGGAGACGATCTGTCGCAGGGACGAAGGCGATCGCCGCTCGAGGAAATCCGCCGGAGCATTCAGGCTGCCGGGTTCGAGCCCGTCGAGCGCGACGGTCGCTTCGTCCATCGTCGATCGTCGATCGGCGATCGGCGCTGACATGGACGATCGGCGATGGGCGATCGACGATCGACGATGATCCGCCTCGGCGCCGTCAGTTACCTCAATACAAGGCCACTCGTCCACGGTCTCGAACGTCACACAGACCGGTTCAATGTCCGGTTCGACGTGCCCGCGAAATGTGCCGAGCTGCTGCACACCAACAACGTCGATCTCGGTTTGATTCCTTCAATCGAATATCCAGGCCACGACTATCGAATCGTGCCCGACCTGTCGATTGCCTCCGACGGTCCCGTGGCGTCAGTTGCGCTTTTCACGAGCGTGCCTGCCGAGGGCATCCGCTCGATTGCGCTGGATACGAGCTCGAGGACCTCCATCGCGCTGTTGCGCGTACTGTGCGCGCGGTGGTTTGCGATCGAGCCCAGGCTGATCAACATGGCACCAGACCTTTCGCGTATGCTCGTCGACTGCGACGCCGCGCTCGTCATCGGCGACAACGCGCTGTTCATCGATCACGTGGCATTGGGTGTAGAGAAAGTGGATCTCGGTGAAGAATGGGTCGGCATGACCGGCCTGCCGTTCGTCTACGCGTTCTGGGCGGGACGGCCGGGAATCGTCAGCCCGGCCGATACGGTTGCCTTGCAGCAGGCGCGTGACGAGGGTGTGAAGGCCACCGCGACAATTGCCCGGGAGTCATTCCCAGGCAGCCCGGACAAGGCGGCCCTCGCCGATCTCTATCTTCGTGAGAATGTGAAGTACGCTTTAGGCGAGCGCGAGGTGGAGGGGCTGCGGCGGTTCTACGAACTGGCGGCAGAAGTCGGCGCGTTGGGGCAGGCCGAGCCCGTGCGCTTTTATTAGCAGATGGATATTCACCACATCATCGGCAAAGTCGACAACGGCGGACGCGTAGACGCCGGCGAAGCACTCGAGTTGTATCGGCATGCACCCACGCACGTGCTGGGCAGGCTGGCCGACGCCATCCGATTGCGCAAGCACCCAGAGCGCACGGTCACCTACATCATCGACCGCAACGTGAACTACACCAACGTGTGTGTGGCGAAGTGCAACTTCTGCGCGTTTTACCGCGACGTGGGATCGAGTGAAGGCTACGTGCTCGGGTTCGACGAGATCTTCCGCAAGATCGATGAAACGATCGACGTGGGCGGCGTGCAGCTGCTGCTCCAAGGGGGGCACAATCCTGATCTTCCGCTGACGTGGTACGAAGACTTGTTCCGCGCCGTCAAGGAACGTTATCCCGATTTCAAGCTGCACGCACTGTCCCCGCCGGAAGTGATTCACCTGTCGCGGCTCTCACAGATCACTGTCCCAGAAGTCATCGATCGACTGATTGCCGCGGGCCTCGACAGCATTCCGGGCGGGGGAGCGGAGATCCTCGTCGATCGGGTGCGGCGTCTCCTGCACTGCTACGGCAAAGCGACTGCCGATGAATGGCTGGGTGTGATGCGGCATGCGCACCATCGCGGACTGCGCACGACCGCGACAATGATGTATGGCACGGTGGAGACACTGGAAGAGCGAGTCGAGCACCTGATGCGGCTGCGCGGGGTGCAGGATGAGACCGGCGGCTTCACCGCGTTCATCACCTGGAGCTTTCAGCCCGATTTCACCGAGCTTGGCGGAACGGAGGCGACAGGCGTCGATTATCTGCGGACGCTGGCTCTTGCGCGCATCGTGCTCGACAACTTCGACAACCTGCAGGCATCATGGGTGACCCAGGGCGGCAAGGTTGGGCAGTTGAGCCTCGCGTATGGCGCGAACGACATGGGCAGCGTCATGATCGAGGAAAATGTCGTACGGGCGGCTGGCGCCGCATACTGCATGGACGAGATCGAGATCGTGCGCAATGTTGAAGACGCCGGGTTCATTCCCAAGCGCCGTAACATGCACTACGAAATTCTCGGTGACCCGATCTTCCGCGAGCGCGCCATTCCTCGCATGCTCAGCCTCGCGACGGCGCGCGCCGATGGCGTGGCGGGCGAAGCGCCTGAGCTGAAGCACTATCCCGCTCGCAGCCAGGCCGGCAGACATCGCAGATTGACGTGATATGCCCTCCTATCGAGCGGCGTGGCTGCTCCCGATCTCGCAGCCGCCAATCCGCGATGCGTGGATCCGGATTGAACGCGGCCGCATCGTAGCCTTCGGACCGACGCGTCCCGGCGACTTCACGGCTGCAGACGAAGTGGACCTTGGAAACGTCGCGGTGCTTCCGGGCCTCGTCAACGCGCACACGCATCTCGAGCTGTCCTGGATGCGAGGCCGCATCGCACCCGCTGAAGCGTTTCCGGATTGGATCCGCTCTGTCATGAATCTCACGAGTGCCGCCGACCCTTCGAGTGATGAGCGGTCTCGAGCCGTCCCGGCCGCCATCGCCGAGGCGCGCGGCCATGGGACAGCCGTGATTGGCGACATTTCCAATACACTGGCGACGTCAGCCGCGCTCGCCAGTGGCCCAATGGCTGCGGTCGTGTTCCACGAGCTGCTCGGATTTCAGTCAGCTGATGCGGACCGGATTATCAGCAAGGCCCTCGAGGTGTTGCGGACGATCCCCGAGACATCGGATATACGTCATACGATCGCTCCTCATGCGCCATATTCGGTATCGCCAGCCCTGTTCGGAAGGATCCGTGCGGCCTTGAAACAGGAGCCGTTCGCCCCGTCGAGCCTCCATCTCGGCGAATCGGAGGCTGAGTTCGACTTCCTTCGAGATGGAACCGGCCCGTACCGCGTCCTGCTCGACGCCATCGGGAAGTGGGACCCGTCTTGGGTGCCCCCGCAATGTGGTCCAGCTGAGTACATCGACCGAATGGGCTTTCTCGACGATCGCCTGCTCGTCGTCCATGGTGTGCACTTCGCCGCCAGCGATCTCGAGCGTATTGCATCGAAGGGCGCGACGCTCGTGACGTGCCCTCGCGGCAACACCAGAACCGGAGCAGGCGCGCCGCCTATCAGCGAGTTCTTCGAGTCAGGTGTGCGCATCGCCGTCGGCACCGATAGTCTCGCGAGCGTACCCGATCTCAATGTGTTTGCCGAGCTCGCCGAGATGCGGCGTCTGGCACCGGAAGTACCCGCGCGGAGGTTTCTTGAAGCGGCCACGATCAACGGCGCCCGTGCGCTTGGCTTCGAGGCCGAGTTTGGCACCATTGATTCGGGAAAACGAGACGCGTTGATTGCGGTCGCGTTCGACGGCCCGATCTCGAGCGTGGAAGAGGAGCTCGTGTCGGGCATCGACGGGTCTCGCGTGCACTGGGTC
Source organism: Vicinamibacterales bacterium (assembly GCA_963761975.1). Lineage (GTDB taxonomy): Bacteria > Acidobacteriota > Vicinamibacteria > Vicinamibacterales > JAMQPK01 > JAMQPK01. Next base: position 162,591 of record CAVXIR010000004.1, on the reverse strand, counting down.
GGCGAGTCGTGAGTGACGTGCTCTCGGAACACGGCCAGCTGACCCGCGTGCTCGTCAAACATGCGCGCGATGCCTTCGTCAGCGACGATCTCATCTCGACGCAATGGAAATCGCTGAACTTCTCTGCGCCGCCAGACTTCGCCAGAGCGGTTGTTGAGTATGACGCGTTTCTGGAGATCCTCGCCAGCTGTGGCGCTGAGATTGTGTTCTTGCCGCAAGACAGCAGCGTCACGCTCGATTCGATTTACACCCGAGACGCCTCGATCCCGAGCGCTCGCGGCCCCATTCTGGCCAGCATGGGAAAGAAACTGCGGGCTGCGGAGCCCGCCGTGCAGGAGCTGGAGTTGAGGCGGCGCGGATGGTCGGTCGCCGGATCGATTCATCCGCCCGGACAGCTCGAAGGCGGGGATGTTGTGTGGTTGACCTCGACGATGCTCGCGGTCGGTTTGGGCGCCAGGACGAATCCAATCGGGATTCGTCAACTCAGAGTGTTGCTGAGCGATTCGTTCGAGGACGTCATCGTCGTGCCGCTGCCGGACTATCGTGGTCAGCACGATGTCATGCACCTCATGTCGCTCATGAGTCCGGTCGATCGAGATTTGGCTGTCGTGTACCTGAAGCTGTTGCCCGAACACATTCAGCGTACCGATCCTGGATCTGGGCTACCGGCTGATTGACGTGCCGGATGACGAGTTCGATACGATGGGCACCAATGTTCTCGCACTGGGACCCCGCGACTGTGTGATGCTGGATGGCAATCCGAAAACACGCGCAGCGCTGGAACGTGCGGGCGCCCGGGTTCAGGTCTACCAGGGACGGGAAATCAGCCTCAAGGGCGGTGGCGGGCCGACGTGTCTGACACGGCCGCTTGCAAGGCAGTGATGAGTGAATTTCCGTTGGCAGGAGCAAAACAATTCTCGCCTGGGGTCATCGACTACGACGCAATGTCGGCCAGCTATCCGTCTGGACGCACTCTCTCTGAGGAGGCCGCCAGAACATGGTCTGCTGTTCTTGCGCCGTTCGTTCACCGCACACGGGGTGCCAGAATTCTCGATTTGGGTGCGGGTACCGGCCGCTTTTCGACACTGCTTGCTCAGTGGCGCGAGGCCAAGGTGATTGGTATGGAGCCTTCAAAAGGCATGCTTGCCATTGCGCAGGAAAGAAAGCTGAGAAACCTCACATATCTGGCCGGCGCTGCCGAGGGTATTCCGTTGGCGAACGAAAGTTGTGACCTTGTTTGGCTCTCGCACGTTTGGCATCACATCCGGGATCGTCAGGCTTGCGCGCGCGACCTTCAGCGAGTCGTGCGTCGTGACGGCCACGTTCTCGTGAGGGGAACCTTTGGCGATCGGCTGGATGGGTTTCCGACCTTGTTCCGCTTTTGGCCAGCGACGCGAGCAATTTGCCAGCAGCTATCGACCATCCCAGCGACAGTTCTCATGTTCGAGGCAAATGGGTTCAAGCTGACCGAGCAGCGTCGGGTTCAACAACAGACTGCCGCCAATCTCAGCGAGTTTGCCAGGCGAACACAATTGCGCGCCGATACGGCGCTGGCGCTTATCTCGGATTCTGAGTTTCATGAGGGACAGACTGCGATTGAAGCTTCAGCGGCAGTCGAACAGGTGCCTGCGCCCGTTGTCGAAATCATCGAACTATTGGTGTTCACGCGGGCATCTGCGTGAATTCACCAATCTGCGAATGGAGTGTCAGTGAAGCTTTTCGTCAAGCGACTGTCATCGACCGCCACGCTCCCCGGATACGGGCATCCTGGAGACGCCGGGCTCGATCTCTACTCTGCCGTTTCGGTCTCGATCGGGCCGGGCGAAACCAAACTGGTCGGGACCGGCATCTCAATTGAGCTGCCACCGAACACTGAGGCACAGGTGCGACCCCGTAGCGGCCTTGCGCTGAATCGGGGTATCACCGTACTGAACACGCCAGGCACGATCGATCACGGGTATCGTGGCGAGGTCGGTGTGATACTGATCAATCACGGGAGCCAGCGCTTCGATGTGGAGCCCGGCATGAAAATAGCGCAGATGGTGATTGCTCCGTTCCTGACCGTCAGCGTGGAAGAGGCTGAAGAGCTGAGTAGCACCGCGCGTGGACAGCGTGGATTCGGATCGACGGGAGTGTGATGACACGTGACACACACGATGAGGGGGCAGTATTGGATCACGACTGACGCCCGACGGCTCGATGTTGACGCGATTCACCGCTATCTGAGCCGGTCATTCTGGGCCGAAGGCATCCCGAAGGCTACGGTCGTCAAATCGATTGCCAATTCGCTCTGCTTCGGCTTGTTCGACGGCGACACCCAGGTCGGGTTTGCCCGAGTCGTGACCGACCGCGCCACGTACGCGTACCTTTGTGACGTGTACGTCCTCGAGACGCATTGCGGCCAGGGTCTCGGCAAGTGGCTCGTCGAGACCGTGATGGCGCACCCGGATCTTCAGGATCTCCGTCGGTTCCAGCTGGTTACGCGCGACGCGCATGGTCTGTACAGCCGGCACGGTTTCACGCCGCCCCTCCACCCGGAGCTCCACATGGAAATCTTTCGGCATGGGATGTATGTGCAAAGGAGTTAACTATGGCAGTCGCACCTGTTCCAGAGGGGTACCACAACGTTCAACCGTACCTGATCGTCAACGGGGCCAAAGACCTGCTCGAGTTCGTCAAGCGCGTGTTCGGTGCCAATCAGACCGAGCTGATGGAGGCGCCCGACGGCAGCAAGATCATGCATGCGGAAGTGAAGATCGGGGACTCGACGGTCATGATGTCTGATGCGCAGGGCCCATGGCAGCCGATGCCGGCCGCTATGTACGTCTACGTGCCGAACGTCGACGACACCTATAAGGAGGCGCTGGCCGCTGGAGGAACATCGGTGATGGAGCCGGCCGATCAGTTTTACGGCGACCGTCATGGCGGTGTCAAGGACCGCTGGGGCAACTTCTGGTGGATCGCGACCCGCGTGGAGAATGTGCCACGGGAAGAAATCGTGCGGCGCGCTCAGGAATACGTGGCCAAGCAAAAGTAGGCCCGATGAGGACGTGCAGCACCCAACGCACCTAACGCACCTAGATATGCTTCACCGTCTCAGCACGTATCTTTCATTCGTTCGATTCAGCCATTCGGTCTTTGCGTTGCCGTTTGCGTTGACGGGGGCGCTGCTCGCGTCGAGGGAGCACACCGTCACGTGGCGTCACGTGCTCTGGATAGTCGTGTGCATGGTGACAGCGCGAAGCGCAGCGATGGGATTCAACCGTCTGGTTGACGCAAAATTCGACGCCGCTAACCCGCGCACGTCATCCCGCGAACTCCCCGCCGGCCGAATGTCGAAAGCGGAAGCGACGATCTTCGTCGTCGTGATGTCGGTCGCGTTCGTGGCAGCGTCCGCGCAGCTCAGCTGGTTATGCTTTGTCTTGTCGCCGCTCGCGCTGATTCTGATTTTCTGGTACTCGCTCGCGAAGCGTTACACGTGGGCCACGCAGTTTTTCCTCGGGCTTGCCATGGCGATTGCGCCGGTTGGCGGGTGGCTCGCCGCCGGAGGAGGAGCGGGCTGGGAGCCGTGGCTGCTCGGACTTGCGATCGCGCTGTGGGTCGGCGGCTTCGACGTCCTCTACGCGTGTCAGGATCTCGAAGTCGATCGCCGGCAGCATCTGAAGTCGATTCCAGTCCGTTTCGGCGTCGCTACGTCGCTGTGGATCTCACGAGCGATGCACGCCGGCACCATCGTGTGCCTGGCGCTGCTGGGCGCACTCGCCGGGCTTGGCGGCGTCTATTTCTTTGGCGTGGCGGTTGTCGCTGGACTGCTTCTCTATGAACAGTCGCTCGTGAGCGAAACGGACCTCTCAAAAGTGAAGCTCGCGTTCGATCTCAATGGTTATGTCGGCATCCTGTACTTTGTCATCACGGCCATTTCCGTCTATGCCGGCCGCTAACCAATCCCTAGTCCCTAGTCCCCAATCCCGGGTGGCTCCTGCGAAGGAAGCATCACGTATTGCCGGCATGTTCGATGCGATCGCCGATCGCTATGACTTTCTGAATCATTTCCTCAGTGCGGGCCTCGACAAACAGTGGCGCAGGCGTGCGGTTGACGCGCTGCAGTTGACAGGACACGAGACCGTGCTCGATTTGTGCACGGGCACCGCCGATCTCGCGCTCGCCGCCATGTCGGGCGGCACGGGCGCGAAGCGCATTGTCGGCATCGATTTCTCAGCAGCAATGCTGCAGATCGGGAAAGAGAAAATACGCAGGGCGGGTCCTCCACGTCGCATCCCGCACGCAGGACCGGCCGTACACTGCGGCACTGCTGCACTCGCCCGATCGATCACGCTCGTGCGCGGCGATGCGACACGAATACCGCTCGGGGACGCCTCGGTCGACAGAACGACCATCGGCTTCGGTATCCGCAATGTCGACGAACCTGCGCTCGCGTGCCGCGAAATCGTGCGGGTCCTTCGCCCGGGAGGCACGCTCGTGATCCTGGAGTTCTCATTGCCGCGCTCGGCGACTCTCCGACGTTTCTATCTCTGGTACTTCAAGAACATTCTGCCGGTTATCGGTCGCCTGATCTCGAAGCATCCGAGCGCCTACACGTATTTGCCGGAATCAGTTCAGGCATTTCCGACGCCCGAGGAGTTTTCACAACAGCTCAGGGACGCTGGATTTGGCACCGTGCGTGCAGTCCCTCTGGCCTTCGGCATCGTCTACATGTTCGTGGCGATGAAGGGTGACTCGTCCGACGGGTGATATAATCGACTAACTTACTGATGTATATCGACTTTGAGGATCTGAGACCCGAAACGCCGAGGGTCGAGCGTGCACTGTCGGTGCGCGAAGGCGTCCTCATCTCGATAATCGTCCACCTTTTGCTGTTCATTGCGCTTCTGACGGTTCCCGATCTGCTTCCGCAGTCGACTCGCGTTGTGCCGGCCCTCGTCCAGAATCGGCCGCCGGAACAGAGCCCGCGGTTCATCTTCGTGCAGCCTCGCCTCGACGTCTCCAAGCCGCAGCCGAAGCCCAACGTCGATCTCTCGGATCAGGACCGCTTGAAGTCGACCATCCAGCGGCCGCCTAATCCACAGAATGCGCTCCCGTTTGCGCGCGGTAATTCGCGCGAGCTCGAGGAAGCCAATGCGGCACGGCCCAATCGCGGGAACGCGCCCGAGACATCTGTGGCGCAGGGACAGCCCGAAGCGACGGCTGAAGGCCAGATGGCCGCCAACGATCCTTCTCGATCGATGCTGAAACTGCCCGACTCTCAGTCTGCCAAACCGGCACTGCGCCTTGGGGAGACGGGCGGACGGGGTGTGCTCGGCAATGCGCTAAAAAACCTGCAGCGCTATGTGCAGGAGCATTCGTTCGACAACGAGCGCGGCAGCGGCGACGCCGAAGGGCTGATTCAGTTCGACAGCAAGGGGGTCGATTTCGGGCCGTGGCTGCGCCGATTCGTCGCGCAGGTGAAGCGCAACTGGTTTGTGCCGCAGGCGGCGATGATCATGAAAGGGCACGTGGTCATCACGTTCAATATCCATCGCAATGGCGCGCTTACCGACATCGAGGTGAAGCAACCCTCGAGCGTCGAATCGTTTAATCACGCCGCCGTGAATGCGCTGCAAGGCTCGAATCCGACGCAGCCGCTGCCGCCGGAATATCCGTCCGACACGGCCTTCTTTACGGTTACGTTCCTCTATAACGAAGATCCCGCGGATTTCAGGTGAGGCCATGGCGCTCCCGACCCGTCCGCAACAGCTCGGCCTGCTGATCCTGCTGGGGATCGTTGTCGTGCTGGTGTTCTTCAGATAAGGGGTCAGACCCCTGACCCCTTCACCACGCCCGCCAATCCTCGCCATTTTGGGGCCGACTGCCACTGGCAAGAGCGCGCTTGCCATTGAGCTTGCGCTGAGGCACGGGGGCGAAATCATCAGCTGTGATTCGACGGCCGTGTATCGAGGCTTCGATATCGGTACCGACAAGGTGCCGATGGCCCAGCGCCGTGGAATCCCGCACCACCTCATCGACATCGTCGAGCCCACTGATGTGTACACGGCGGCGCGCTACGTACGGGATGCCGTCACGGCCATCGAGGAAATCTACGCGCGCGGATGCTGGCCGATCCTCGTCGGCGGCACGGGCCTGTACTATCGCGCGCTTGTGCGCGGCCTTTTTCCGGGTCCGGGTGCCGACGCGGGGATGCGTGCGAGACTCGAGACGATCGCTGACCGCCGGGGTGTGGAGTTTCTGCATCGCCTGTTGAAGCGGGTTGATGCCGCATCTGGTATGCGTATACAGCCGCGCGATCGAAAGCGCATGATCCGTGCGCTCGAGGTGTACTTTCTCACGGGAAAGCCGTTGACCGATCACTTTGCCGCGACGGTCTCGCCGCTGGCTGAGTACAAAACTGTTTCAGTGGCGCTGTCGCCACCGCCATCGCTCATTCACGAGCGGGTTGCCAGGCGAGTGGACGCACAGTTCGAGCAGGGGCTGATGGATGAGGTTCGGGGCCTCCTTGCGCGCGGCGTGCCTGAGCGCGCACACCCTTTCGGGGGCCTCGTGTACCGGCAGGCGCTCGAGTATCTGCACGGTGTGCGCAACGAGGCCGACACGCGTGAGCTCATCACTCGCGAGAATCGTCATTATGCCCGGCGTCAGTTGATCTGGTTCCGCAAAGAGCCTAACCTAGTGTGGTTTCCGACTTCGGGCGAGGATCCTGACACGCTGAAGTCCGTCGAAGCCCTGCTCACAGAACCGAAACAGGAACAGGAGATTGGGAGCAATTCCTCCTGACCTCCTTCTGTTTGTATCATCGTGCCCCCATTGTTCACCCGCATCATCGTCATCGTGCTCGATAGCGTCGGCGCTGGAGCGCTTCCGGATGCCGATCAGTACCGGGACGAGGGCAGCAACACGCTCGGCAACATCGCCCAACGTGTAGGCCTGCGCGTGCCGACGCTTCGCACGCTGGGGCTGGACCGCATCGTCGACATCGGGGGAGTTGTCGGCGGCCAACCGCCTCGTGCTGCCTTCGGCCGCATGGCCGAGATGTCGGCTGGGAAAGACTCGGTCACCGGTCACTGGGAAATGATGGGTATCGTTCTCGATCGTGCGTTCCCCGTGTTCCCTGATGGCTTTCCCAAAGAGCTCATCGACGCGTTCGAGCAGCGGATAGGCCGAGGCACCCTGGGCAACTATGCCGCGTCGGGCACGGTCATCATCGACGAACTTGGCGCCGAGCACGTGCGCACCGGAAAACCGATCGTTTACACCTCGGCCGACAGCGTGTTTCAGATTGCCGCGCACGAGAGCGTGATCCCGCTAGAGGAGCAATACCGGATTGACCGGATCGCGTTCGAGCTGGCAGTCGGCGGTTACGGACTTGGACGTGTCATCGCGCGGCCGTTCATCGGGCAGCCTGGAAGCTTCCAGCGCACAGCCAACCGCCGGGACTTCGCCATGCTGCCGACGTCGGAAACCGTGCTCGACCGGCTCACAGCGGCGTACGTTCCAGTCATCGCCATCGGCAAGATCGAAGATCTTTTCGCGAAGCGCGGCATAACGCGCGCGATTCACACCGCGAGCGATGACGAGGGCGTCGATGTCATCTCCTATGAGATGGCGTCGACACCACGCGGACTGATCTTCGCCAACCTGGTCGACTTCGACACGCAGTACGGCCATCGCAACGACGTGGCCGGTTATGCCGCGAACCTCGAGCGGTTCGACGTACGGCTCAAGGATTTGCTGCCGCGGTTGCGAGATGACGATCTGATGATCATTACCGCCGACCATGGCAACGATCCGACGACGCCGAGCACCGATCATTCGCGCGAACACGTCCCACTCGTTGCGACGGGTCCGAAGGTGAAGGCCGGCACCGATCTTGGCACGCGGCCGACATTTGCAGACCTCGGGCAAACTCTGGCGGATAATTTCGGAGTCGGTGTGATGCAGCACGGCAAAAGCTTCTTGAGTGATCTGCATTGAGAGATTGGTAGATTGGTAGATTGTCAGAATGTTGAAGAGTGATGATGATTCCTGGAATAAGGGTCGGAAGTGGCGCCGTCAATCTTGCAATCTGCTAATCTGCCAATGGCGCGAAGCCAGTAATGGCCAGCATCCGTAAACATCTCGAAGCACGCGAGCGGCAGATCCTGGCGCCGCAGGCGGCAAAGAGCGCCGACACGCGCGGGCGTCTGCGTGAAGAGCCAGAAGACGACGTGCGGCCGGCGTTTCAGCGCGATCGCGATCGCATCGTGCATTCCAAGGCGTTTCGCCGTCTCAAGCACAAGACGCAGGTGTTCTTCGCTCCGACCGGAGACCACTATCGCACCCGGCTTACGCACACGCTCGAGGTCGCGCAAATCTCGCGGACCATCGCGAAGGTTCTGCAGCTTCACGAAGAGCTGACCGAAGCGATTGCACTCGGCCACGACCTCGGACACACCCCGTTTGGACACGCCGGCGAGCGCGTGCTCGACGAGATCATCCCGGGCGGCTTCAATCACTACCAGCAGAGCCTCCGCATCGTCGACGTGCTCGAGAACGATCGGCAGGGTCTGAATCTGACGTGGGAAGTGCGCGACGGCATCGCTCATCACTCGAAAGGCAAGGGCGGCTCGCCCGTCGGTGTGCCGGCGTCTCAACGATCGAAGACGCTCGAGGGACAAATCGTGCGCGTGGCCGACCTGACGGCGTACGTGAACCACGATATCGACGATGCCCAGCGCGCGGGGATTCTGCGGGCCGACGATCTGCCGAAGAGCGCGGTGGCGCGCCTGGGCGAGACCTCGTCTGCACGGATCGGCCGCATGGTGAAAGACGTGGTCGAAGCCACGTTTGCCGGCAATCTTTCAGAAATTCGAATGAGCGCCGAGGTGCTTGCGGCCACGCTCGAACTGCGAACGTTTCTGTTCACGGCGGTTTACGAAAACGAATCGGCGACGGCAGAGTTCAAGAAAGCGACGGGTATTCTCGGCGGGCTCTGGGAGAAGATCCGCGAGCGTCCGGGGGACTTTCTCGACCAACGGACCATCGCCGAGGAGGGCGTCGATGCCGCCGCGCGCGATTTTCTGGCGGGCATGACCGACAGGTACGCCGTCAACCTCTTCGAAACGCTGTATATTCCGAAGCCTTGGGTAGGGCCCATCGACTTTGTCGATGGGCAATAAGGTGGTCGCAATGGACGAAGCACTGGTTGCATTCGTTGAGGCCGCCTGTGCACCTCTCGATACCGGGCACGCCTCGGGAACCCTCGACCGTGCTCAGGCGATTCTGGCCACGCATCCTGAGCTCGCGACGGGTTCTATCTATTCCGCAGCCATACTCGGCGAAGATGCCGCGGTCCGCCGGTTCGTGGAGCTCGACCACGGGAATGCGACCGCGAAGGGCGGACCTCGTGATTGGGATGCATTGACCCACCTCTGTTTCTCGAGATATCTCCGGCTCGATCGGGCGCGAGCCGCTGGCTTCGTCAGGGCGGCTAAAGCCCTGCTCGACGCCGGTGCGAGCGCGAACACCGGATTCTATTCCGGTGCACATCAGCCTCACGAATTCGAGAGCGCTCTCTATGGTGCGGCTGGAGTCGCACATGATGCGGCGCTCAGTCGCCTGCTTCTCGAGAGAGGCGCCGACCCGAACGACGGGGAAGTCGTCTATCACACGCCGGAATCCGACGACAATGAGCTCTTACAGCTCCTCGTCGAGACTGGCAAGCTGACCGCCGACAGCCTTGCGACGATGCTGCTTCGCAAGACCGACTGGCATCACTACGATGGCGTCAAGTTGCTGCTCGAGCGAGGCGCTGATCCGAATCACGTGACGGGGTGGGGGTATACCGCACTCCACCAGGCATTGCGACGGGACAATGACGTGGCGATTATCGAGCTCTTGTTGGATCACGGCGCCGATCCAAACGTGCAAGCACACGGTCGATCGGCGACTGCGATAGCCGCGCAAAAGGGACGTGGTGACGTGCTCGACGTGTTGGAGCGGCGAGGCATGCCAATCGACCTCCACGGTGTCGATCGCTTACTGGCCGCCTGCGCCAGAAACGACGCGCAGAATGTCCGTTCCATCGGCAACCGCGATCCGGAGCTTGCACGTCAGATCGTGGCGCGGGGAGGCAAGCTGCTCGGGGAATTCGCCGGGGTTGGCAACACCGAGGGCGTTCGGCACCTGCTCGATCTTGGCGTCGATGTGAGCGCGCTCGACAAAGATGGCGACGGCTATTGGGGCGTCGCCAATAACAGCATGGCGCTTCACGTTGCGGCCTGGCGCGCGCAACACGGCACAGTGAAGCTCCTCATCGAGCGCGGAGCGCCGATCAACGTGCCGGACGGCCAGGGCCGTACGCCTTTGGCTCTCGCCGTCAGGGCCTGCGTGGACTCGTACTGGAGTTACAGTCGCTCACCTGAGTCGGTAGCGGCTCTGCTCGCTGCCGGAGCCTCGGTAAGGGATGTTGATTTTCCATCTGGCTACGCAGAGGTCGACGACCTGCTGCGGAGGAGTACGTCGTGATTCCCAGCCGTCTGGCGGCGTTGATCGTTGCGATGGGCGCCGCGGTAGCGACGGCCGCGTGTCAGTCAGGCCAACCGCCACCGCTCGACGTCGTTATTCGCGGTGGGGAGCTCATCGATGGCACTGGAGGACCTGCGCGCCGAGTCGACGTTGGCATCCGTGGCGATACCATCGTCGAGATTGGCGATCTGAGTCGCTCGGCGGCGACGCGCGTCGTCGACGCCACCCGTATGGTTGTTGCACCAGGCTTTATCGACATGCACAGCCACTCGGATTTTCCTCTTCTGGTCGATGGCCGGTCGCTGAGCAAAATCACGCAGGGGGTGACCACCGAATTACTTGGAGAAAGCGATTCGGCCGCCCCGGCAAGTGGTCCGGTTCGGCCGGAGGTCGAAAGAGCACTCGCCACCTATGACCTTGAGCTCGATTGGACGACGTTTGCTGAATACTTCCAACGTCTCGAGCGCCAGCGTACGGCGGTCAACGTTGTGGCGCTTGTTGGCGCCGGGCAGGTGCGCGCGGCGGTCATGGGCTTCGACAAACGCGCGCCGACGGCGGACGAGTTGTCCCGGATGCAGGAGCTCGTCGATCGTGCGATGCGGGACGGAGCGGCAGGCCTCTCCAGCGGTCTCATCTACGCACCCAACAGTTACGCAACGACCGAAGAGCTGATCGAACTGGCAAAGATAGCCGCGCGTCACGGTGGCATCTACGTGTCGCACATTCGGAACGAAGCCGATCAGGTTGTCGACGCCTTGCGCGAAGCTGCCCGAATCGGACGCGAAGCTGGCGTGTCCGTGGAGGTGTTGCACCTCAAAAGAAATCTCGCCCGGCTGGACGGCGCTTCCGAGGCGATCGGCATGCGCGATGCCATCGGCACAATAGAGGAAGCCAGGCAACAGGGCATCAGGATGGCTGCGAACGTCTATCCATACGCCGCGTCTCAGACCACGCTGAATGCGAATCTGTTGCCGCAATGGGCCCTCGAGGGCGGACGCGAGCGCCTCGTCGCACGTCTGCACGATCCACGGGCTCGTATGAAGATTCGCGCCGAAACGCAGGCGATCTTGTCGTCACCCCTCAGTGGACGACGCGCCGATACCGTGATGCTCGCTCGTACGACTTACGAGCCGCATCAGAAGTATCAGGGTATGCGGATCAAGCAAATTGCGGAGGAGATGAGACAGGAACCGGCGGACGCGCTCCTCGAGATCGTCGACAGGTCCGACGGGCTTGCGAGCGGCATCTACTTCGGCATGCGAGATGAAGATGTTGCGATGGCGCTTGCGCAACCGTGGACCACGATCGGCAGCGATGGCTCCGGGCTCGCTCCTACAGGCGTTCTGGCGCGATCGCATCCACATCCACGCTCTTACGGCACCTTCACACGCGTGCTGGGCCGTTACGTGCGCGAGCTCCGAGTGTTGACCCTGCCTCAGGCGATTCACAAGATGACGGGACTGCCGGCTGAACGCCTCGGTCTGGGGGACCGAGGTCTCGTGCAGGTCGGCAAGAAAGCCGACCTCGTTGTCTTCGATCCCAACACCGTGGCCGATCGTGCAACCTTCGAAGAGCCGCATCAACTATCGGCCGGCATCATCTCTGTCCTGGTAAATGGGGCGCTCGTCATCGACAAGGGCGCGCCGACCGCCGCACTGCCCGGGCGTGTGCTGCGACATGCCGGACGAAAGGGTTCTTGACTATGACCGACAAACGCCCGAGACCCTTGACTATGGCCCATCGACCATTTTCGATATAATGTAGCGTTCTACCGTCGCCTAAAACGCTGGTAGAGCGCAGGTTATGCAGATAAGTCTTCGATCACTAACGGACGCGCACGAACATTTCGAGAAGCGGTTCGAAACGTCGCTCTTTCCGCCCGTGCAAGAAGCGACAGTGGACCGCCGTAGCCTTGGCAAAGATAGGGCGAGCACCACGGGCGAGGCCTTTCGTGTCGTCTCGCCGGTGACGTTGTCGTTCGACGTGGATCGGCAGGAACCCGGCCGGTACCGCGTCTCCGGACATCTCACGGGAGAGCTCGAGCTGACCTGCAGCCGCTGTCTCGAGCCGTTCTCGCTGCCGGTCGCGGCCGACTTCGATTTGCGGGTACGTGCCGCGAGCCGAAAACGCCGGCGAAGGTGAGCAGGAAGTTGAAGAAGATGATCTGTCGACGTCGTTCTACGACAACGACGAGATCGATCTTTCGCAGCTCATCATGGAGCAGTTTCAACTGGCGCTGCCGATGAAACCGCTCTGCACGGACGCGTGCAAAGGGTTATGTCCGCGGTGCGGTACGAACCTGAACAGGGGTGCATGTGACTGCAGTCAGAAATGGGAAGACCCGAGATTCGCCGCGCTCAAAGCCATCAGACGGACCGACTGACGACTGACGACTAGCGACTGACGACTACGACTTGAGACTTTCGACGTAGAGGATCACACACCATGCCTAATCCCAAACGGCGGCACTCGAAATCGCGTACGGCCAAGCGCCGCACCCACGACGCGCTTGTGGCCACGCAGTCGAGCGACTGCCCGAACTGTCGTGAACCCAAGCCTCCACACCGCGCGTGCCCGCACTGCGGGTATTACCGCGGCCGACAAGTGCGCGCGGTCGACGAAACGTAGATCACTCTCTCTATGATTCGCATCGCCGTAGACGCGATGGGGGGCGACCATGCCCCTCGCAGCATCATCGACGGCGCCCTGGCTGCTGCGCGTCATCTCGATCTCGGGCTTCTGCTTGCCGGCCCGGCCGGCATGATTCGCGCCGAGCTCGCGAGACATCCAGACGCCGACGAGCTGAGCATCCGCATTCTCGACGCCCCCGACGTCGTGGGGATGGCCGAGGCGCCGGCCGCCGCGCTGCGCCGGAAGCCGCGCGCCTCGATTCGCGCGGCGGCCGAGTCGGTGGCACGCGGAGACGCAAACGCGCTGGTGAGCGCGGGGCACACGGGTGCGACGGTGCTCTCGGCCTACGGAGCGTTCGGCATGCTGCCCGGTGTCGATCGGCCGGCGCTCGCCGCGACGATTCCGTCGGGCGACAGACTCGGCATCCTGCTCGACGTCGGCGCCAATGTCGAGTGCCGGGCGACGCACCTGCTCCAGTTCGGGGCGATGGGTGCGGTGTACGCGAAGGTTTCGCTCGGCATCAATCGCCCGCGCATCGGGCTTCTCTCGATCGGCGAGGAAGAGAGCAAAGGCACCGAGCTGATTCGTGACGCGCATCAGCTGCTGAAGGCCTCGTCCCTGAATTTCATCGGCAACGTCGAGGCCCGCGAAGTGTACAAAGGCAACGCGGACGTGATAGTCTGCGACGGTTTCACCGGCAATATCGCGCTCAAGGTTAGCGAAGGGCTCGTCGACACGGTCGAGCGTCTCCTTGGAGAAGAATTGTCGAGAACATTTTCCGGCATGGTCGGATCGCTTCTGTCGCGGCGCGCCTTCAGGCGTTTCCGCCGTCGCCTGGACTATTCTGAATACGGCGGCGCGCCGCTCCTTGGTCTCGCCGGCGTCTGTTTCGTCTGTCACGGCCGCTCTTCTGCCAAGGCGATCCGGAACGCCGTTCTTATGGCCCACCGATTCACGACGGCCGGCCTCCTGCATCGTGTGGAGCAGGACATCGCCACCGCATCCGTTTCATGATCGCGTTCGTCTTTCCAGGACAGGGATCGCAGAAGGTCGGGATGGGACGCGGACTGGCAGAGGCGTTCCCGGTTGCCCGCCGTGCCTTCGCCGAGGCAGACGAAGCGCTCGGTGAATCGCTCAGTCGATTGATCTGGGAAGGCCCCGACGAGGCGCTGATGCTCACCGAAAACACGCAGCCCGCGATTCTCACGGCCAGCATCGCGGCGTTTCGCGTACTCGAATCCGAGGGGCTCGCATCGAACGTGTCGTTTGTCGCCGGACACAGCCTCGGAGAGTATTCGGCCAATGTCGCAGCCGGCACGTTTTCGTTTGCCGACGCGCTTCGCACCGTCCGGCGCCGCGGCCGCTACATGCAGGAGGCGGTGCCGGTTGGCACCGGGGCCATGTCGGCAATCCTGGGGCTGGCAACCAACAAGGTCGTCGAGGCATGCGAGGAAGCGGCTGAGGGCGACGTGGTTTCTGCCGCAAACATGAACGGCGCGGGACAGGTGGTGATTGCCGGTGCGAAAGCCGCGGTCGAGCGAGCCGGCGTGAAAGCGAAAGCGCTTGGTGCGAAGCGCGTGGTTCCGCTGCCCGTGAGCGCCCCTTTCCACTGTGCCCTCATGAGGCCGGCAGAAGAGCGCCTCGCACCAGAGCTGCGCGCATTGGCTGTTCGGAATCCGCGCATCCCCGTCGTGGCGAATGTCGATGCGTTGCCCAAGCTCGACGCGGCGTCGGCCATCGAGGCGCTCGTGCGCCAGGTGTCATCGGCCGTGCGATGGGAAGACAGCATCAAGCGCCTTGCGTCCAATGGCGTCACGACATATGTTGAAGTCGGCCCGGGCAGCGTGCTCAGCGGGCTCATCCGCAAGATTCAACACCATGCCAATGTGGCGGCCGTCGGAGCGCCGGAAGACCTCGAGTCGGTGCGGTCGTTGTTTGCGGTGACCAGATAATGCTCGACCTCACGGGCAAAGTCGCCCTGGTCACGGGTGCCTCCCGTGGAATCGGCGCCGCCATCGCGAGGCGGCTGGCGACGCAGGGCGCGATCGTCGTGGCCGCGGCGCGCGGGACCAACGCCGAGTCGAACGTCGCCGACATCGTCTTACAAGGCGGCAAGGCCGAGGCGGCGAGCCTCGATGTGACCGACCCGGCCGCGGTCGAATCGGTGGTCAAACACTCCGTCGCAAAACACGGCCGGATTGATATTCTCGTCAACAACGCCGGCATCGCGCGCGATCAGCTCTTGATGCGTATGAAGCGCGATGACTGGGACGCCGTCATTGCGACTAATCTCACGGCGGCCTACACGTGCAGCCAAGCGGTTCTGCGCCCCATGATCAAGCAGCGCGGCGGCCGCATCATCACCATCAGCTCCGTGGTCGGGCAAATGGGCAATGCCGGGCAGGTGAACTACGCGGCATCCAAGGCGGGGCTTATCGGCATGGCCAAGGCGCTCGCGCGCGAAGTGGCGTCGCGCGGCATCACCGTGAACATCGTTGCGCCCGGTATGATCGACACCGACATGACCAAGGCGCTGGCCGGCGCGACATCGGAGGCGTGGGCGCTGCAGATTCCGCTGGGGCGTCTCGGCACGCCCGAGGACGTGGCGAACACAGTCTGCTTCCTCGCGTCCGACGAAGCAGCGTATATTACGGGGCAGGTCATAGCGGTCAACGGCGGCATGTATACGTAGGAGGATTGAATGGCGGTTGCTGAAAAGGTCAAGAGCATTATCGTAGAGCAGCTGGGAGTCGACGAAGAAGAAGTGACCCCGGATGCCTCTTTTGTCGACGACCTCGGCGCGGACTCGCTCGATACGGTCGAGCTGGTCATGGCGTTCGAGGAAGAATTCGGCATCGAGATTCCAGACGAAGACGCCGAGAAGATCACGCGCGTCAAGGAAGCGATCGAATACATCGATTCGCATGCCAAAGGTAAGAAATAGACATCGTGACCACTAGACGGGTTGTCGTCACCGGCATCGGGCTGGTGTCGCCGCTGGGCATTGGGACGGACGTGAACTGGCGCGCGTTGATGACGGGCCAGAGCGGAATTGGGCGGATTACGCACTTCGACGCCTCTGCATACACATCGCAGATTGCCGGCGAGGTGAAGGACTTCGATCCGCTGCAGTTCGTCGAGAAAAAGGACGTCAAGAAGATGGACGTCTTCATCCAGTTCGCGATTGCCGCCGCCCAGTTCGCGATGGATGACTCGAAGCTGTCGATTACAGAGGACAACGCGCCGAACGTGGGCGTCTTCATCGCCTCGGGCATCGGCGGGTTCAGCACTATCGAGCGCGAGCACGAAGAGCTGCTGCACGGAGGCCCGCGCCGGGTCTCGCCATTTTTCATTCCATCGGCCATCATCAATCTTGCTGCCGGCCAGGTGTCGATCCGTTTCGGCGCCAAAGGGCCGAATCTTGCGACCTGCACCGCGTGCTCTGCGTCGGCCCATGCCATTGGCGATTCGTTCGAGATCATCCGCCGAGGTGATGCCGATGCGATGATCGCCGGCGGCACGGAAGCCGCGATTACGCCGATGAGCGTGGCCGGATTCGCCGCCATGCGCGCCCTTTCCACACACAACGCCGAGCCGGGAAGGGCCTGCCGGCCGTTCGACAAGCAGCGTGACGGGTTCATCATCGGCGAAGGCGCCGGCGTGGTCGTGCTCGAAGAGCGCGAGTCGGCGTTGAGGCGGGGCGCGAAAATCTACGCCGAAGTCGTCGGATACGGCATGTCCGGTGATGCGTATCACATTACCGCGCCGACCGAAGATGGCAGCGGGGCCGTTCGCGTGATGCAGATGACGCTGCGCAAGGCAAATGTGGCGCCGCAGCAGGTGGATTACATCAATGCGCACGGCACGTCGACCCCTCACAACGATCGCATCGAGACCCTTGCCATCAAGAACCTGTTCGGCGAACACGCCCACAAGATGGCGATTTCGTCGACCAAGTCGATGACCGGACACCTGCTCGGCGCGGCTGGAGGCCTCGAGGCGGGCATTACCGCGCTGGCGGTGCATCATCAGACGGCACCGCCCACCATCAACCTCGAAACCCCCGATCCCGACTGCGACCTCGACTACGTGCCCGGCAAGTGCCGCGCGGTAAAAATGGACTATGCCCTGTCCAATTCATTCGGATTCGGTGGGACGAATGCGGCTTTATTGTTCAAAAAGCACGAGTAGGGGGTCAGACCCTATTTTTTCACTTTTCGTAAGGGTGACTGGACCGAGTGCATCTGTCTTACGAAAAGTGAAAAAATAGGGTCTGACCCCATATGCGCATTGCTGTTTGCATCAAACAGGTTCCCACCCGTGAATGGCAGCCGCGGATCGATGACACCAAGCGCGGCGTACGCGAGCAGGACGCCAGCTTCGAGATGAACGAGCCCGACGCGTATGCGCTCGAGGAGGCGCTTCGCCTTCGCGAAACGCACGGCGGCGAGGTTGTGGTCTGTACGGCGGGGCCCGCGCGAGCGTCGCAGGTCCTGCGCGAGGCACTGGCGCGTGGCGCCGATCGCGCCATTCACGTCGAAGACGAGCGCCTCACTTCCATAGGCGTCGATTCGTTTGTCGTCGCCCGTGTACTGGCCGACGCCGTCCGTGACGAGCACGTCGATCTCGTCCTGACCGGCTTGCAGTCCGACGATCAGGGCGCCGCCCAGACCGGCGTCATCCTCGCCGAACGGCTCGGGTTTCCTCATGCGACCATCGTGATGGATGTCCAGGTGAAGGACTCGAATGTCCGTGTCAAGCGCGAGCTCGAAGGCGGATGGTTTCAGTGGGTGGAGATGCCCCTGCCCGCCCTCGTCACGATTCAAAGTGGCATCAATCAGCTGCGCTACGCCACGCTGAAAGGGATCATGGCAGCGAAGAAGAAAGAAATACGGAAAGTGACGGCTTCATCCCTTCCCCCGTCGCGGACCACTCTTGTCGGCCTCGACGTCCCTCGCAAGACCAAACGGACGCAGCTGATTAGTGGTTCGCCCGCAGAAGCCGCAAAAACGCTGATCTCCAAGCTAAGAGACGAAGCGCGGGTGATCGAATGATCGTGGTCGTTGCCGAGCAGCAGCGCGGGAAGCTGCACCGGGCGTCGTGGGAAGCGGTTGCCGCCGCGCAGGAACTGGCCGGCGATCGACCGATTGCCGCGATCGTTCTGGGCTCAAACCCGACAGACGCCGCATCCGAGTTGAGTCAGGCCGCCATAACCGCTGTTCACGTCATCGATGCGCCGCTGTTGGAGCCGTACACGCCAGACGCCTACGTCGACGCGCTCCAAAAAGCCATGGCAGAGCTGAAGCCGAGCCATGTCGTGCTGGCGCACACCTACCGGGCGCGCGACTTCGCTCCGAAGCTGGCGGCGCGTCTCGATCGCGCGCTCGTCACGGATTGCGTGGGCATCAAACGGGGTGACAGCACGACGTTTCTGCGCCCGATTTATCAAGGCAAGCTCGTCGCCGAAGTGGCGGCAGAAGGGGACCCGCCGCATTTCGTCAGCGTCCAGATTGGCGCGTATCGCGGCGACAACGCGAAACGCGGTTCTGCGCCGGCGCCGATGAGCGCGTTGAACGTCGCTCCGGAAGCATCGGCGGTTCGGCAGAGGGCAGAGGAGCCATTTCAGGAGGCCAGGCAGGCGGTTGACTTGTCGCAGGCCGAACGAATTGTCGCTGTGGGCCGCGGCATCAAGAGTCAGGAGCACATCGCGCTGGCCGAGAAGCTCGCGTCTCAGTTGGGCGCGCAGCTGGCCGCTTCTCGACCTATCTGCGACAGCGGCTGGCTGCCGATGGAACGTCAGGTCGGCAGTTCCGGCCAGACTGTCGCCCCCAAGCTCTACGTTGCGCTCGGCATCTCCGGTGCCATCCAACACGTCGTCGGCATGAAGGGCGCGCGCACGATTGTCGCGATCAACAAGGACGCCGACGCGCCGATCTTCGAGATCGCCGACTACGGCATCGTGGGCGATCTTTTCGAAATCGTTCCGGCAATGATCACAGAATTACAGAAGACCTGATTCATGTCCCAACGCAAAGATGCAAAGTCGCCAAGGCTGCCTGTCAGGAAAAGCAATTCTTTGCGTCTTCGCGTCTTTGCGTTGAGATGCCTTAGATGACCGATCGAGAGACACTCGACGTCGATGTGGTCATCGTCGGCGGAGGGCCGGCGGGGTTGTCGGCGGCGCTCAGGCTCGCGCAGCTGCAGAAGGCGGCTGGCACGACGCTCAGCGTGGCCGTGCTGGAGAAGGCGGCCGAGCCCGGCGCACATTTGTTGTCGGGTGCGGTCCTCGACCCTCGAGCGCTGGCCGAGCTGATCCCCGACTTCGAAGCGAAAGGTGCGCCCCTCGCTTCGAAGGTGCACGAAGACCGCATTTACTTCCTTACCCGATCGGGCAAGATCAGGTTTCCCATCACTCCGCCACCACTTCGCAATCACGGCCACTACGTCATCTCACTCCAGCAGTTCGGGAAATGGCTGGCAGGCCTCGTCGAAGCCGAAGGTGTCGATCTGTTTCCGGGGTTTGCCGCGACCGAGCTGCTCATGGAAGGGCGTCAGGTCGTGGGAGTCAGGACCGGCGATCGCGGTATCGGCCGCCACGGGCAGCAGCGTGGTGCATTCGAGCCGGGCGTCGACGTTCGCGCAAAGGTGACCATTCTTGCCGACGGCGTTCGCGGCAATCTCACCAAACAACTCATGCGCCTCTCGCCTATCACCGTTGGCAAGCAGCCGCAGTTGTTTGCCATCGGCATCAAAGAGCTGTGGGACGTGCCCGCAGGCCGGCTACCGGCCGGCACGGTCATGCACACGCTGGGTTATCCTCTCGATCAGAAAGAGTTCGGCGGCGGCTTCATTTACGCGATGTCCGAGACGCGTCTATCGGTGGGTTTCGTGGTCGGGCTGGACTACGAAGATCCCACCTTTGATCCGCACATCGCGTTTCAGCACTTCAAGCGCCATCCGCTGTTGAGCGATCTGCTGAAGAGCGGGCAGATGGTCCGCTACGGCGCGAAAGCGTTGCCCGAAGGCGGCTGGCTGACGCTGCCGCAGTCTGCCGTCGACGGCGCGCTGGTTGTCGGCGATGCAGCGGGGTTCCTCAATTCACTTCGGCTCAAAGGGATTCACCTCGCGATGAAGACGGGCATGCTGGCGGCCGAATCGGCCTTCGAGGCCGTCGCGGCGGGCGACACCTCCGAGGCGCGTCTCGTCACGTTCGACGAGCGGATTCGTCAGAGCTGGGTCGGGGCGGAACTGCGTCCCGTGCAGCACGTGCATCAGGCCTTCAAATATGGCCTGTTTGGGGGGCTGGCCTTTGCCGGGCTACAGCTGATGACCAAAGGCTGGTGGATACGGCAGGAGATTCCCACCCAACCTGGGCACTTGCGCATGCATCGCATAGACGGCCCCGGTCGTCGGCACGTGCTCCCCGAGTTGAAACCCGATAGAGTGTTGACGTTCGACAAGCTGACGAACGTGCATTTTTCAGGTACTCGTCACGAGGAAGATCAGCCGTCGCATCTTCTCGTGCATACCGAGGTCTGCCATACGATCTGCGGCGCGGAGTACGGTCACCCGTGCATTCGCTTTTGTCCGGCTGGTGTGTATGAGATTGTGCCGGGCAGCGACGGGCCGAAGCTCCAGATCAACGCATCGAACTGCGTGCACTGCAAGACGTGCGACATCATGGATCCTTATCAGGTGATTACGTGGGTTCCCCCGGAAGGCGGCGGCGGGCCGAGGTACGACGGGATGTGATCCTCGAGGGCTGAGGGGCTGAGGGCTGGGCTTAGGGCCGAGGGCTAATGGGTTAGGCATTGGGGATTAGGGACTAGTGGCTCGAGACTGGTCAGACTCGCCTGTGAAACGCGCGCAGGTGACGGCAATTACCGGCCTCGGCGTGCCTGTCATTGCGGCGCTGGGCAGCTCGCTGAGCTGGAAAGTCGAAGGTCTCGATCATCTGCACTTCGAGGGCAACGGGCGGCGACCGATCATGGCGTTCTGGCACGGTCGCGTGCTGACGGCAACCTACTTCTTCCGGGATCGCGGCATCGTTGTGATGATTAGCGAGAATTTCGACGGCGAGTGGATCGCGCGAATCATCGAGCGCTTCGGGTTTCGCACGTCTCGCGGATCGACGTCGCACGGAGGCCGGAGGGCGCTCTTGCAATTGAAGCGCGAGATGGACCAGGGGCGGCCGTCAGGGTTTGCCGTAGACGGCCCGCGCGGACCCGCGCGCAAAGTGCAGCCGGGTGCTGTGTGGCTCGCAAAGCTCACCGGGAATCCGGTCGTGCCCTTTCACATGGAGGCGTCGAGCTACTGGAGTCTGACGAGTTGGGACCGCACGCAGATTCCAAGACCCTTTTCGACCGTGGCACTGGTCGTTGGAAACCCCATCGCCGTCTCGGAACATGCCGACGACGCCCTGCTTGAAATGAAGCGTATCGAGCTCGAGGAATCTTTGTTAGGGTTGGAGCGGCGTGCGGCAGCGCTGTTGGCTCATCCTTAATCCGCAAATTCCTAATCACGAGAATCGATGTCACTTATCCTGATTCACAGTGATCGCTACCGGGATCACCGGCCACCGCCCGGCCACCCGGAACGCGTTGAGCGGGCGGAAGTGATGCACGCGATCGCGGACGCGTGGAAACAGCGTGGGCGAGTCGTGCAACCGCCGAGGCCGGCGACCCATGCCGAGCTGGCTCGCATTCACAGCGATGCGTACTTGTCAAAGATTGACGCGACGTCGGGCCGCGCGGTGTCGCTCGATCCAGATACCTATACATCGCCTGATACACGCGACGTGGCGTTGCTCGCCGCCGGCGCCGCGATAGCGGGCGTCGAAGCCATCGTTCAGTCGCGTGCCACGCGTGTGATGGCGCTCGTGCGTCCGCCCGGTCATCATGCCGAGCGCGAGCGAGCGATGGGTTTTTGCTTTTACAACAGCATCGCGGCGGCGGCTGCGCATGGCCTGTCGCTGGGCCTGGAACGTGTCGTCATCATGGATTACGACGTGCACCACGGCAACGGCACGCAGTGGATTTTTTACGAAGATCCCCGCGTTCTGTACGTCTCCACGCATCAGTACCCCTTCTATCCGGGAACGGGTGCCGCAGCAGAGGTGGGGCGGGGGAACGGCACGGGCTTTACCTTGAACGTGCCGCTGGAGGCTGGGTCGACAGACGGAGACTACTCGGAGGTCTTTAAAGCCTTGGTGATTCCGGTGATCGATCAATTCAAGCCGAACCTTGTGCTCGTTTCCGCCGGCTACGATGCGCACGAGCGGGATCCGCTTGCACGTATGCGCCTTTCGACCAGCGGCTATGCCGCCCTGACCAAGTCGTTGTGCGACATTGCCGATGCACACTGCCACGGCCGCATCGTGGCGGTCACCGAAGGAGGCTACGATTTGAACGCCCTGAAGGCGTGTCTCGAATCCTCAATCTCGGTCCTCGATGGCGCGCCCGTGGCTCAACCGAAAGAGCCATTGCCTCCCACCGACCGCTCCCGCACGGCCATCGCCGCCGTGCGTTCCGCCCACAAGAATTACTGGAAGTTATAATAGTCGTCAGTGGTCAGTCACCAGTTGTCAGCAAAGACCGCACCGAGAACTGATATCTGAAAACTGAAGACTGAAGACTCAACATGCACGACTACAAACCGCAGGCACTCGACAAAAAATGGCAGGAGCGGTGGACGAACGCGAACGCGTTCGAAGTGACTGAAGATCCATCGCGTCCGAAATATTACTGCCTCGAGATGTTTGCGTACCCGTCCGGCCACGCGCACGTCGGCCACGTCCGCAATTACATCATCGGCGACGTCATGGCGCGCACCAAGCGGTTGCGCGGTTATAACGTGCTGCATCCGTTTGGATGGGACGCCTTTGGCCTGCCGGCGGAGAACGCAGCCATCAAGAGCGGCATCCATCCCGAAACGTCGACGCTTGCGAACATCGCGCACATGAAAGGGCAGCTGCAGCGCCTGGGCATCAGCTATGCCTGGCAGCGCGAGTTTGCCACCTGCGAGCCCACGTACTACAAGTGGAACCAATGGCTGTTCATCAAGATGTACGAGCGAGGGCTGGCCTATCGCCGTCGCTCGTCGGTCAACTGGTGCGAGAAGGATCAGACGGTGCTCGCCAATGAGCAGGTGGTCGACGGCGGTTGCTGGCGCTGCGGCACGCCGGTCACGACGCGCGAGCTCGAGCAATGGTTTTTCAAAATCACACAGTACGCCGACGATCTATTAAAGGGCATCGAGCAGCTCGGCCAATGGCCGGAAAAAGTGCTGACGATGCAGAAGAACTGGATTGGCCGGTCAGAGGGAACGCGGGTGCAGTTTCCGGTGCTGGCAGGGGAGACCTCGTCGTCGGTATCGGACACCATCGAAGTCTTTACCACACGCATCGACACCATCTTCGGCGCGACGTGTGTCTTTCTGGCGCCCGAGCACGAGATGGTGGAGAAGTTTGCGACGCTGTCGGACGATCCCGACGTCTTTCGTAAGCGCGTCATGACGTTTCGCACGCAGGATCGGACCGCGCGAGTGTCGGGCGAAATCGAGAAGGAGGGCTTTGTCACTGGCCGGTATGCACGGAATCCGTTTACGCAAGAACGGATTCCCATCTGGGTTGCGAATTTCGTGCTCGGCGAATACGGCACGGGCGCAGTGATGGCGGTGCCGGCGCACGATCAGCGCGATTTCGAGTTTGCGACGAAGTACAACCTGCCCATCAAGGTGGTCATCCATCCGGATCCGGACCTGGGACACGAATCGACGATGGAGGGAGCGTACGAGGACTATGGCCGGCTCGTCGATTCCGGTGAATTCACGGGCCTCAGCTCGGAGACTGGCGCTCGCGCGGATGGGCGAGTGGGTGGAGGAACAGGGCATCGGCAAACGCACCGTGCAATTCCGGCTGAAGGATTGGGGTATTTCGCGCCAGCGGTACTGGGGCACGCCGATTCCGATGATCTATTGCGACACGTGCGGCATCGTGCCAGTCCCCGTCGACGACTTGCCGGTCGAATTGCCGAAGGTGACGAACTTTACCGGCCGCGGCGACTCGCCGCTTGCCCAGGTGCAGGAGTTCGTGAACGTCTCGTGTCCGAAATGCGGCGGCAAGGCCCGTCGCGAGACGGATACGATGGACACCTTCGTCGACTCGTCGTGGTATTTCTATCGCTTCTGCGATCCGAAGGACGACAAGCTGGCATTCGATCCGGCCAGAGCCAGGTACTGGATGCCGACTGATTTCTACGTCGGTGGGGTCGAGCACGCGATCCTGCACCTGATCTACTCGCGTTTTTTCGCACGCGTGTTCCGCGATCTCGGCATGGTCGAGCATGATGAGCCGTTCAGCCACCTGCTGACTCAGGGTATGGTGCTGAAGGACGGCGCCGTCATGTCGAAGTCGAAGGGGAATGTCGTCGATCCTGACGACATGATGCAGAAATTCGGCGCGGACGCGCTGCGTCTGTACGTGATGTTCGTGGCGCCGCCCGAAAAAGAGATCGAGTGGAGTGATGCCGGCCTCGAAGGCAGCTGGCGCTTCCTGGCGCGCATCTGGCGATTCGTCGATCAATGGTCCGATCAGGTGAAGCAGGCGGCTCCGATTGCGCATGCCGGCGCCAACAGCTTCGATCCCGCAGAGAAAAAGCTGAGGCAGAAGACACACGACACGATTCGACGCGTAACGGTGGATGTCGAGCAACGCATCCATCTCAACACTGCGGTGTCGGCGTTGATGGAGCTCGTCAACGACTTGTACGCGTTCGGCGACGCCGCCCAGAAGGCGCAAACGGTTCGTCCCGAGTCTCTGGCGGCGCTGCGCGAGGCGATCGAGGCGCTGATTGTGATGATGTCGCCGTTCGCGCCTCACACGGCTGAAGAGCTCTGGGACATGACGGGTCACACCGGTGGCATCGAAGCGACCACCTGGCCGTCATATGACGAGCAGGTCGCCAAAGCCGAAGAAATTGTCGTCGTCGTGCAGGTGAACGGCAAAGTACGCGGCCGGCTGACAGTTGCAGCGGAAACACCGGAGTCCGAGCTGCGCGAGCGGGCGCTGGCCGATCCGGCGGTACGGCCTCACATCGCAGGCAAAACGATCAAGTCGGTCATCGTCGTGAAAGGGAAACTGATCAATGTTGTTGTCGAATAGGCGCACGGTGCTCGTGTGGCTGATTGCGGCGGTTGTGGCGTCGAACGGGTGCGGCTACGCGCTCGCGGGTCGCGGCAACTTTCTGCCTTCGTACATTCGGACGATCGGGATTCCGAACTTCGAGAACCACACGTCATTCTTCCAGATGGCGCAGCTTGCGACCGATAAGGTGCGCACCGAGTTCATCGGCCGCGGCAACTACAAGATTGTCCCCGAGGCCACCGGCGCCGACGCGGTTCTTGTTGGCGCCATCACCAATGTCATGATCATGCCGACGAACTTCTCGGCGGCGCAGCAGGCGTCTCGCTATACGATCACGGTGACCGCCAACATCCAACTGCGCGATGTGCAGAAAGACACGGTACTCTGGAGCAATCCTTCAATCTCCATTCGCGAGGAATACGACGCGACGAGCGCCCTGTCAAACGATCCGACTGCGCCTGTCGACCCGACGGCCTTTTTCAACCAGGAATCCAACGCGCTCGAACGCATCAGCAACGAGTTTTCGCGCTCGGTCGTGAGCGCTATTCTGGAAGCCTTCTGATTGCCCCCAGCCTCTCCCGCTGACGTTCGCAAGCAGATTGCCGCCGGCAGGGTCGGCGCGATCTATCTTCTTATCGGCCCCGACGAGGCGGCCAAGATCGCCCTGACAGGAGAGTTTCTCGAGCTGGTCGAGGCTGATCTCCGTGCCTTCAATGTCGATCGGCTGTACGGTGGCGAGACGAGCGGTGCCGAGGTTGTGGACGCGGCCCGAACGCTGCCGATGATGGTTCCCCGGCGCCTCGTTTTGCTCGTGCACGCTGACCGACTGCTGAACCCGAAGAAGGAAAGCGAAGCCTCGGCGCGCGATCTGGAGATTCTGGAGGCGTACGTCAAGACGCCCGTCGACACGTGTTGTCTGGTACTCGTCGCAGACGCGGTCGACAAACGTCGGTCGCTCACCCGGCAGCTTCTGTCCAAGGCGACCGTCGTCGAGTGCGCCGGGCCCGGCGACGCCGTCGAAGCCGCGAAGTGGGTGAAAGATCGTGTTGCGCAGGAAGGGATGACGATCGATGCCCGCACGGCTCGCCTCGTCGCCGACCGAGTCGGGCCGGACGTGTCGCGGCTGCGTTCGGATCTCGAGCGGCTCGTGCTGTATGCCGCCGGCAACAAGGTCATAACCGAAGCAGACGTCAAAGAGATTGTCGCGCCGTCGACATCTCAGGACGACTGGGGTGTGACGCGCGCGATCGAGCGAGGGGCGGCCGGTGATGCACTTCGCGAGCTCGGTCTGATGATGGACAACGGTGCCGTCCCCTACATGATCCTCGGCCAGCTCGCGTGGTTTGTTCGCACGAAGGTGCCGGCGCCGAGAGTCGGCTCCGCCGTCGAAGCGGTGTTTCGCACGGATCTCGCTATCAAGACGTCTGCGGGCGATCCGCGAGCGTTACTGGAAAAACTCGTGGTCGAGTTGTGTGCAAGATAGGGGTCAAGGTTCCAGCGGTTCAAAGGGTTCCGGTTCCAATGGTTCGGGTTCCTACCGTTCAGGTTCACGCTGAGAACACGAGACGGACGCTGAAATTGCGATAGCGTGCGCGCTGGAAGGCGGCGGCCATCGGAAGATTCGTTGTGTCCGTGTCGGCGCGAATGCGCTCGGCGCCTTGGGCTGCGAGAATGTGCGTGGCTTCCGTGAGAAGGTCTACGGCATATCCGCGGCCCCGCATTTCCGGAACCACTCCCAGGTATCCAATTACTGGATAATCTTCGTTGGCGGACGGGATGGTGAAGCCGACCAGCTGTCCGCCCGGCGTGTGAGCGATCCGCCACCACGCGCGATCGCCCCGCATGCCGCGATAACACGCCAGCGTCTCGCGAGCCTGGCCGTCGAGACCCAGTCGGGTGACACCGTCACGTGTCCCCTGATCAAGACTTTCCACCGCCACTCGCTCGAAGATGTTCAGGAAGACGCTGTCGTCGGACTCGGTGGAGAAGATCAGCCGTTCAGACGAGGGCGGAAGACCGGCGCCAGCGGTCCACTCGTAGCGAAGTCGCTCGAGTTGACCGCGCAGGCCGACCGAGCGCGCGGAAGCGAGGCGCCATTCCACTTCGGCGCAGGTCGCGCGGTCCTTGCGCCAGCCTGGTTTCAGAAAGAGGTGATACTCAGGAAAGCTTCTCGCACTGCCTGCCTGGAACGACACGTGGCCCGCGTCCATGACGGCGGCACCGAGAGCCGCCCGGTCGCTTTCGTCAGGATCGACCCAAAGGCAGTCAACGATGAGCGGATGCTGACCTGAGCGGGAACCATACCAGACAGCGCAGGCCTTGATGCGGCCGTCGTCTTCAGCCAGCCAGACACGATCCGCCCCGTAGCTTTCGCTTGCGAGGTATCGTCTGTAGGTTGATTTGTCGACCCAGCCGATCGGATCGCGAAGAACGAACGAGAGGATGCGATCGTGTTCGGACTCGAGGGCGTGTCGAATCAGCATCGAGCGGAATTCAGAACCCGGAACCAGAACCCTGGAACTCCCGAAACCCTGGAACCCGAGGAACCCCCAAAGCGCTAGGCTGTTTTCGCTAACCGTGCATTCAGCCTCGACTTGTAACGGCTCGCCGTATTGCGATGGATGATGCCCTTGCCGGCCATCTTGTCGATGAGCGAGATCGCCTGATTGAGCTGCGTCTTCGCGGCCGCCTGATCCTTTCCACCGATGACGGTACGAATCTGTTTGAGCGTGCTGCGGAGCTGTGAACGGTACTTGCGATTGCGCTCGCGGTGTATCAGGCTCTGGCGATGCGCCTTGAGCGCGGAAGCGTGAGTAGCCACCTAAATCTCTCCTTCGAAAAACCTCGATCTTACACTATCGGCGGACTTCTTCGAAGGTGCCGCTGGAAGGCTTGACGTTCGTGTAGGTGACGACGGGCCGTCCATCCACGATTTGGGTGACTTTGTAGATGCGCGGGCTGGGGCCGTTTCGGACGTTGCCCTGGATGCCGTTGATCTTGTGGACGTAATCGCGCGTCTCTTTGTAGGGCGGAACCTTCGAGCCGTACTTGTCGACGGCGCCCGGTCCGGCGTTGTAAGCAGCCAGGGCGAGCTGCTCGTCGTCGTTGTAGCGGTCGAGAAGCTGGCGTAGATAGGTCACACCCCCGCGGATATTTTCGGCGGGGTTGAACGGGTCGCTCACCCCAAGTTCCTTGGCCGTCTGAGGCATGAGCTGCATCAGCCCCATCGCGCCCTTCGGCGACACCGCACGTGGGTTGAACGCCGATTCCACCTGGATAACCGCCCGGACGAGCTCGGCCCGGATACCCTTGCTGTTGGCGTGTTGCCGGATAAGGGGGTCGAAAGCGGGGTAGCCGCGCCCCACGACGGTCGGTGCCACCCGAACGGTAATGGCCTGCGCCGCGGCGTTCTGAGGGCGGTCAGAGACCGTCAGAACGCCATTGGCGTCGCGCCACGAGTAGATCTGTGCCCCGGCGGCTACGGGTCGACCCACAACGGCGCAGAGCGCCAGCGACGTAATTACAAATATGTGTTTCAAAATCAGTTAGTTAGGGGGAGCGAGCCAATCTACCGCCACAGCGGCGGAAGCGCAACTCGACCTGTCTTAGGTAGTGTCGGCAGAAGTGTGAAAGGACTTTAGGGCAGGCCCCTTCAGGGTCGGACTAGGCCAAGGCGGCTTCAGCGAGTTTCTTCGCTTGGGCAAGTGCCCCAGGCATCTGAGCGGGTAGATTACCGCCAGCTTCGGCAAAGTCGGGGCGGCCGCCGCCGCGCCCCCCAATGGCAGGCGCCAGCTCCTTCACCAGGTTGCCCGCGTGCACCCCTGGGACAAGGTCCTTGGTGACAGCGACGACGAGCGAAACGCGACTATCGTCGATTGATCCGATCACGACGATGCCCGTCTTGATGCGGTCGCGATGGGCGTCGGCGAGCTGCCGCAGCTCGTCTTTCCCAAGACCGCTCGCCGTCTGCGCCACGAACTTCCCGCGGGGGAATTGGGCCTCGTCGATCGCCGCGGCGGCGCCCTGCTGGGAGCGAGCACCTTCGACTTTCAGCTTGCTCACCTCACGGGCGAGGCGCTTGGCTTCTGACTGCAGATGCTCGATAGCTGCCCGTCCATGGTCCGGTGTCGTGCCAAGCACTCCGAGCATCTCTTCCAGGGAGGCGCGCGCGTTTTGATGGTGCTTCACCGCGTCGGCCCCAGTCACCGCCTCGATGCGGCGCACCCCGGCCGCCACGCCCCCTTCCGACACGATCGTGAAAAAGCCGATGTCGCCGGTCGCGCGGCAGTGTGTGCCGCCGCACAGCTCGATGCTGAAGCCGGGAATCGAGACAACCCGCACCCGGTCGCCGTATTTTTCGCCGAAGAGCGCCATCGCTCCCGACGCGATCGCTTCCTGCGTCGAACGCTCTTCGGTGACGACCGGAAGGTTGCGGTAGATCTGCTCGTTGACTATCTGTTCGAGCTCCACGATCTGCTCGCGCGTGACCGATGCAGCATGGACGAAGTCGAATCGCAGACGATCGGGCGCGACGAGCGAACCCGCCTGCTTCACATGTGAGCCGAGTACCTTTCGGAGTGCCGCGTGCAGCAGGTGCGTAGCAGTGTGATTCCTGCGAGTCGCGTCCCGGGTTACAGCGTCGACTTCGGCGGTAATGAGGTCCCGCTCGTGGAGCGTCCCGCCCGTCAGCTGGAGGCGATGCAAGCGCGGCATGCCTGCCGCGATTCTGCTGACGCCCTGAACGTCAGCTGAGGCACCGGATGCATCGGCTCGGAGATGCCCAACGTCGGAAACCTGTCCACCTGCTTCCAGATAGAAGGGAGTTTGACCGAGAGCAGCGAAGCCCTCCGATCCCTCTTTGAGCTCGTTGACCTGCCGCCGTTCGGTGTCGAACAGCGCAATCACCGGCGTCCCCCTGACGATGGTTGTCGTGTACCCTTCGAAGCGATCACCGGCGGCGCTCAGTCCCTGCTGGGACTGATCTGATGAAAATACGAACTCCTGGCCTTTCTTGCCCTCGAAGGCGCTCTTCGCACGGGCCTTCTCGCGCTGACCCTCCATGGACCGTTCGAACGCCTCGCGGTCGACTGCGACCTGCTTCTCACTCGCGAGATCTTCAATGAAATCGAGCGGCAGCCCGAACGTGTCGTAGAGCTTGAACGCCTCCTCACCCGGCAGAATTCGTCCTGACGTCGCAACGGCCCGCTCGATCGCGTCCTCGAGCTTCGGGAGTCCACCGGCGAGAACAGCGCTGAATCGATCCTCCTCGTTGCGCACGACGCTGACGATGGTGTCGCGGTTCGATTGCAGCTCGGGATAGGCGTCGCCCATCTCGCGCACGATGACGTCGACGAGCTGATGCAGGAAGGTCTCGACGATGCCCAGTTTCATGCCGTGCCGCATCGCGCGACGCATGATTTTGCGCAACACATAGCCGCGGAACTCGTTGGAAGGCATCACGCCGTCGGCGATGAGGAAGGTCATCGTGCGCGAATGGTCGGCCACGACGCGCATCGAGACATCGTGCGCACTCATCGAGCGGTTGTATTTCTTACCCGCCTCGCCGGAGCCACGCGAAAGCGGTGCTGTCAGGTTGCCGATGGCGTCGAGGATGGGTGTGAAAAGGTCCGTGTCGTAGTTCGACTCGTAATTCTGGAGTACAGCGGTGATGCGCTCCAGCCCCATGCCCGTGTCGATCGACGGCGCCGGCAGGGGCTTGAGCGCGCCATCAGGCTGCCGATCGAACTCCATGAACACGTTGTTCCAGATTTCGATGTAGCGGCTGCAGCTGCACTCGACACCGCGGCAGACTGGCTCGGGACAGGGAAGCTGATTGCCGCGGAAGTAGTAAATCTCCGAGCAGCGGCCGCACGGGCCTGTATCACCCATTTGCCAGAAGTTGTCGTCGGAGCCGAGCTCTGAGAGATGGTCCTCGGAGACGTACCTTCAACCAGTAGTCTCGCGCCTCGACGTCTCTCGGAACGCCGCCTTCACCCTTGAAGACCGTTACGAAGAGTTTGTCCTGTGGAATCTTCCAGACGTCGGTCAGCAGTGCCCAGGCGAACGCAATGGCGTCTTTCTTGAAGTAGTCGCCAAAGGAGAAATTGCCAAGCATCTGGAAGAACGTGTGGTGGCTTGGCGACGGCCCGACGTTCTCGAGGTCGTTGTGCTTGCCGCTCACACGCATGCACTTCTGGCAGGTGGCCGCGCGCTTGTAGTCGCGTTGCTCCTTGCCAAGGAACACGTCCTTGAACTGGTTCATCCCTGCGTTTGTGAAAAGCAACGACGGATCGTCCTCGGGGACGAGCGACGAGCTGGGAACGATCCGGTGGCCGTTCCGCTCGAAAAAGTCCAGAAAAGACGCGCGAATCTCACGCCAGGTGGGCATCGGTGAGAACCATTTTACTTTGGAACGACGAAGACACGAAGACACGAAAGGAACACGACGGCGCGACGAGGACGCGAATCAACGTTTGGATCGCTTGCGAATCGCGCTCGCGGCGGCGCTCGCCGAGAAACCCTGCCGGACGAGGTAGGCGAGGATTTTGCGACGCTCGCCCGGATCCTTCAACCGTTCCGGCTTGCCGCGCAGCCGCCGATCGAGCGTGGCGTCAAGCAGGCGTTCTTCGTCCTCGTCGCCGAACTGCTCTCGAACGATCTCTTTCGCAAGATCGCGATCGATCTGCATCGCGATCAACTTGCCCATCACGCGTCTGGGACCGTGGTGCCGGACGCGCGCCTCGGTTCGGGCAACGGCGGCTGCCGCGCGTCGATCGTCGATCGTTCGATCCTCGGTCAGACGCTGAACGGCTGCGGTAATGGCGGTGTCGCTGTATCCGGCCTCAACAAGGCGCGATCGCACCTGCGCCGTGGAGAGCTCGCGCGCCATCATCCAACGGAGCGCTCGCAAATACGCAGCCTGAAAAGAGTCTGGATCTTCGGGTCGCCGGCCCTTCTTCACCGAGGAATTCTAAATTACCCTCCAAACCTCGTCAGCCCTGGAATTTCTGAGCCGCTGGTCACGCTGCTCGCCATCTGATCGCGTGCGGCATCGCCCGTCGTCGAGATGCCCTGCACCTTCAGCTTGAACTCGTCGACGTTGGACGCCCACCTCAGGCCCTCTTCAAGGGAGATGAAGCCCTGCTGGTAGAGCCCGAAGATCGACTGGTCGAAGGTCTGCATGCCGTACTGCGACGTGCCCTGACTGATAGCGCCGTTGATGAGGTGCGTTTTTTCCTTGTCGACGATGCAGTCGCGGATGAACGCCGTGGCCACGAGGACTTCGACCGCCGGCACGCGGCCTCCGTCGTCGATGCGCGGAATCAGGCGCTGCGAGATGACCGCCTTGAGAACCGCGGCAAGCTGCAGGCGCACCTGCTTCTGCTGATGGGGCGGATAGACGGCTATGATGCGGTTAATCGTCTCCGTCGCGTCGAGCGTGTGAAGCGTGGAGAAGACGAGATGGCCGGTTTCGGCCGCAAGCAGCGCCGTCTCAATCGTCTCGAAGTCGCGCATTTCGCCGACGAGGATGACGTCGGGATCCTGACGCAGCGCGCTGCGGAGCGCATGCGCAAACGAACGCGTGTCGACCGATACTTCGCGCTGATTGACGATCGAGCGGTTGTCGCGGTGCAGAAACTCGATCGGGTCTTCGACCGTCATCACGTGCGTTGAGCGCGAGCTGTTGATATGCTCGATCATGGCCGCCAGCGTCGTGCTCTTGCCGCTGCCCGTCGTTCCGGTCACGAGCACGAGCCCGCGTTCCTCGTCGGCAATATTGCGCAGCACTTGCGGCAGCAGCAGGTCGTCAACCGTCCGTATCTTGGTCGGGATGACGCGCAGCACCATGCCCATGGTCCCGCGCTGCTGGAAGATGTTGACGCGGAAACGGCCGAGCCCGCCCACGCTGTAGGCGAGGTCGACTTCCTGGGCCTTGATGAATTTGTCGCGCTGCTCGGGCGACATCATGTGGGCGCCCATCGCCAACGTGTCTTCATTCAGCAGGCGCTTTTCTTCGCTGATGGGACTGAGGTGGCCGGATATACGAGCCATCGGGTAGGCGCCGACCTTGAGATGAAGGTCCGACGCCCCCTTGGCCACGGCCGCACGGAGGAGTTCGTCGATGGTCATGGATAAAGGGCTGAGAGCCCTCAGCCCTTTATCGGTCGCTCAGGGTCAGCTGTTTAGCGGGTTTTCTGGCCCGCGGCGACCATCTCCGGAACGTACGTCAGCCAGCTGTGCGTGTCGGGAGCCTTGCCGGCGATGATATCGAGGAACTGGCGCTGAATCGCCTCGGTAACCGGTCCGCGGCGTCCGGAGCCGACCTGGATTTTGTCGACCGAGCGCACTGGAGTGATTTCGACCGCGGTGCCCACAAAGAACACTTCGTCGGCGATGTAGAGCAACTCGCGCGGAATGTTCTCCTGGGTCACCCGATAGCCAAGGTCCTCGGCGACTTGCATCACCATCTCACGAGTGATCCCCGGCAGAATCGAGGCGCTCAGCGGCGGCGTGTGGATAACGCCCTTGCGGACGACGAAGATATTCTCGCCGCTGCCCTCGCTGACATAGCCGAACGTATCGAGTGCGATCCCTTCGCTGTAGCCGTTCGCTTCGGCTTCCATGCGGATGAGGGCCGCATTGGCATAGTTGCCACACGTTTTCGAGAGCGACGGAAATGTGTTCGGCGCCATCCGGTTCCACGAGCTCACGCACACGTCGACGCCCTTCTCGAGCGCGTCGGCGCCGAGGTACGTGCCCCACTCCCAGACCATGATGGCGACGTCGACGGGGCAGGGCGTCGGGTTGACACCCAGCGCGTTGTATCCACGATACATGAGCGGACGGATGTAGCACGCCTTGAAGCCGTTGGCCCGAATGGTCTCGAGGACCGCCTTTTCGAGCTGTTCCTGCGTGTAGGGCGAGTCCATCCGGTAGATCTTGGCCGACGCGACGAGCCGCGCCATGTGCGCGTCGAGACGAAGAATCGCCGAGCCCTTCGGCGTGTCGTACATGCGCGCGCCTTCGAAAACGCCGCTGCCGTAGTGGATGATGTGCGAAGCCACATGGATGGTTGCGTCTTTCCAATCCACCAGCTTCCCGTTCATCCAGATCTTTCCCGTCCCCGCAAATGCCATGCTTCGCGCTCCTTTGAATTCCTACGAAAAGCTTAGCATTTACTGCGCTTCGCCACAAAACGGGCAGCGCCCAGATCGTGCGTGCAGTGGCTTGCGGCAGTGCCAGCAGAAACGTGGCTGTGGTGTTTCGCGAGCGCGCAGACGGATGTGAATATCCTGCACGGTCTCCGGAGGTGACACGGCAACCGGCGGTGTCGTCGGCGTTTTCCGGGCAAAGGCACGCGGGGTCTTCCGCCTGACGCGGGCGGCAAGCAGATCGTTCAGCAGGTCGCTCGCACGCTGGTAGCGCGCTTTCACGTCCGGCGCGACCGCCTTCATGACGATGTCGCTGATTGGCGCAGGGATCTTGGGATTTCGCGTGCGCGGCGGCGAGACCAGCTCACCTTTCATCAGCTTTTCGAGATCGGCCGGCGCCGGGGTGTTGTAGGGCAACACGCCCGTCAGCATCTGGTACATCGTGATGCCGAGCGAATAGATGTCAGACGCAAAGACCGTCTTGCCATGAAACTGCTCGGGCGCCATGTAAGGAGGGCTGCCGATGACGGTGGTGCCATGAGCCGCGAGCTCGATGAAGCGCGAGGTGCCGAAGTCGGCCACTTTCAGCAGCCCACCATCGGTGACGAGCACGTTTCCGGGCCGCAGATCGCGATGAATGACGCCCTGCTGGTGCGCATGATCGAGCGCGTTGCAGATCTGGCAGGTGTAGTCGAGTGTGCGTGCCAGATCGAGTTTGCCGTCGCGCGAGATGACGGTCTCGAGCGTGTCGCCTGGCACGTACTCCATCACGATGAAGAAGAGGTTCGCCTGTTTCTCGGCCGTGAGAATCGCAACGATATTTGGATGGCTCAGCGAGGCCAGCAGGCGAGGCTCGTGCAGGAGATCGCCGAAATCGACATTCTGCTTGTGGGGAACCTTGATGGCGACTTTCTTGTGAATCCACGTGTCTTCGGCGAGGTAAACCGTCCCGAACCCGCCACTGCCAAGTGGAGAGAGGATTTTGTACTTCCCAACGGTCTGACCACGGAAGAACACTGCAGGCAGTATACAGGCTTCAGGCTGCGGGCTACCGGGCTTCGGGCCTATACAATCGACGCGTGCATCGGTTCTACGTGCCCGGATTTCCCGATACGGGCCTATTCGTGCTGCCGGACGAAGAGGGCGCGCACCTTGCGCGCGTCATCCGGCTTCGGGCGGGCGACGCCATTGCGGTATTCGATGGCCGCGGTCGCGAGGCACTCGCGCGCGTCGAGGTGGTCACAACCAAACGGGTGAGCGCCCGCGTCGTCGAGCCTCGTTCGGCAGCGTCGGAACCGCGCGTCGAGGTGACGCTCGCTCAGGCGCTTCTCAAGAGCGACAAGATGGATCGGGTGATTCGCGATGCCGTCATGCTCGGCGTGACCGCGCTCCAGCCGTTCGTCAGCCGGCGCACCGACGTGCCGTTGCAAGCGGTGAAGTCGGGAGGACGTCAGGATCGCTGGGATCGGACGGTCATCTCGTCGGTCAAGCAGTGTGGCCGTGCGGTCGTGCCGCCCGTGCATCAGACCAGGGAATTTCGTGACCTGTTAACGGCAACACCCGGTGACACCCGGTTGATGTTCGTCGAACCCGGCACGGGCATCGATACCGCAGCGTTGACGAGCCTCGAAGGGCAGCGGCCGTCGACAGCGGTCGTGTTCATTGGTCCCGAAGGGGGTTGGGATCCGCAGGAACTCGCAGACGCGGCCGCTGCGGGTGTGCGGCTGCTATCGTTCGGCGGGCGAGTGTTACGGGCAGATGCCGCAGCGGCTGCTGTGATCCCCGTGCTTCGCTACATCTGGCGGGACCTTTGAGCATTCACTATTGGCAGATTGGCAGATTGGCAGATTGGCAGATTAGAATTTGCGCATGTCGGTGCCAGCCGGAACACGCTTTGGCCCCTACGACATCGTCGCGCCGCTCGGTGCGGGAGGCATGGGAGAGGTGTACCGCGCGATCGATACACGGCTCAAACGTCAGGTCGCGATAAAGATTCTTCCGTCCGCCTTGGCAGCCGACCCGGATCGGCTGGCGCGCTTTCAGCGGGAAGCCGAGGTACTCGCGTCCCTGAATCACGCAAACATCGCCGCTGTGTACGGGCTCGAAGATCCGGGCCCTTCGACCCTTCGAGAGCCTCAGGGTCGCCCCGAGCAGAGTCGAGGGGCGACAAGCTCAGAGCAGGTCGCGGTCAAGGCTCTTGTCATGGAGCTCGTCGAGGGCCCGACCCTTGCGGATCGAATTGCGCTCGGGCCGATTCCAATCGATGAGACGTTGTCTATCGCCCGGCAAATCGCGGCGGGCCTGGAAGCGGCGCACGAGCAGGGCATCATCCATCGCGATCTGAAGCCGGCCAACGTCAAGGTGCGCGATGACGGCACGGTGAAGATTCTCGACTTCGGACTGGCGAAGCTCACCGATTCGGGCATCTCGAGCTTTGCCTCGCAGGCAAATCTCTCGAACTCTCCGACGCTGACCGCCGCCGCGATGACCGGGCAGGGCATTATTCTCGGCACGGCGGCCTACATGTCACCAGAGCAGGCACGTGGGCGGCCGGTAGACAAACGCACGGATGTGTGGGCGTTCGGTGCCGTGTTGTTTGAGATGCTTGCCGGCAAGCGCGCGTTCGAGGGTGAGGACGTTACTGAGACGATGGCCTCCGTGGTGAAGTCAACGCCCAATTGGGCTGTGTTTCCGTCCGACGTCCCACCGCATATCATCACGCTGATCCAGCAATGCCTTGAAAAGGATCGCATTGCGCGTATCGGCGACATCGCCGTCGCGCGCTTTCTCCTCTCTGAGCGTGCGCCAGTGGGCGCGGCGCCAACGGCGCTCGCGCCACCTGCGAGCGCAGGACCGTCATCGTGGCGTCGGCGGCTGTCGTGGTCGTTGCGAACGGCTGCGGCCGGCACGCTCGGCGCGGTGCTCGCCGGCGTGCTCGTCGCGTCGCTTCTTCCTGGACGGCGGTCCTCCGCGGTCGGCGTGACTCGATTGGAGATGGGCGTCGCGCCCGCGGACTACTTGATAGGGTCGCGAATCTCAGGCTCCGTTCGGCCCGTCCACACGGCACTTGCGATCTCCCCCGATGGGAGACTGGCTGTATTCGCAGCCTCCAGGGGAGGCGTCGCCCAGCTTTTTGCTCGCGCCGCCGATCGCGGCGAGGCGACACCGCTCGCGGGCACCGAAGGTGGCACCGCACCGTTTTTCTCACCCGACGGCGCGTGGATCGGATTCTGGACAGGCACCACAATTAAAAAGGTGCCGGCAAACGGAGGCCCCGCCGCAACTATTGGCGAAGCGCCGCCAGGGCTCACCTGGGGCGCAAGTTGGGGAGACGAGAGCATATTCTTTTCCACCGACGCGGGCATTTCGAAAGTGTCTGCGGCTGGCGGAACGCCAACTTCAGTCACCAAGAGCGACGGGGAACGGCATCTACTGCCACAGCCCCTTCCCGGTGGGAACGCCCTTCTTTTCACACGCATAACTGAAGAGGATCGGTCCGCAAGGCGATGGGAGAAGTCGAGCGTTGTGCTGTACGCGCTCAACGGAGGTGAGCAGCGCGTTCTGATTCCCGGTGGCGCTGATGCCCGCTATGTCAATACGGGACACATCGTCTACATGAAGACCGGGACGCTGATGGCCACGCCGTTCGACCCCGGATCGTCGCAAGTGACGGGCGCGCCGGTCGCGCTCGTTGAGGGTGTGATGCAAAGTGCGAACACACCGAACACCGACGACGAAACGGGAGCGGGACAGTTCGCGATCTCGAGCTCGGGGACGCTGCTATACGCCACTGGCGGCATCAGTCCGAGTCTGCAGAGTTCGCCGGAGTGGGTCGACAGGAGTGGTGCGGCCACGCCCCTCACATTCGCCGCCGCCGGATCGTATTTAAGCCCGCGCGTCTCGCCCGACGGGCAGAGAATCGCAGTGGCATCCAAACGTCACCTTGGAGAAAACAGCGACGTCTGGGTCTACGATGCGGTGCGTGGGGCACCCACCCGGGTGACGTTCGACGGGGCCCACTCGCCGATTTGGTCTTCCGACGGCAAGCGACTTCTCTACGCCGGCGCCAGCCTCTACACAATCAGCGCCGACGGCAGCGGCAAGCCAGAGCCTCTCCCCGACACTGGCGGCGCGTCGAGTCCCACGTCGTGGGCGTCAGGTGCAAATACGATCCTGTACCTGCGGAAAACACAGAGTGGTTCGAACGGGATTTGGGTTCTCCCGATGGGAGGTGGCGCCAAGCCGCGATTGTTCCTTGAATCGCGTTTCGATCTGTGGCATCCGGATCTATCGCCTGACGGGCGTTGGATGGCGTACGTGTCTTTCGAGTCGGGGACTCCCGAAGTGTATGTGCAGGCTTACCCCGGACCAGGAGAGAAAATCCGAATCTCGACCGAGGGCGGATTCGACCCGCTGTGGACGTCGGACGGCCGAGAGCTGCTTTACCGATCGCAGAACTTGAAAACCCAGCAGTTTTTTTCTGCCGCAATCGGCACGTTCTCTCCGCTGCGGATCAACACGCCGCGCTTACTCTTTGAAGTCAAGGCCGGCGTCTACGACAGTACGGCACCCGAGCGAAGCTGGCACATCAGCCCGGACGGAAAACGGTTTCTCCTGTTGCGAAGCGCGCCATCGACCGACAAGCCGGTGGCTTTGATGCGCCTGGTGCTGAACTGGACCGAAGAGTTGATGCGTCTGGCCCCGCCGAAGTAGTGTCACTGGGCCGACCTGAAGGTCGCGCACAGCCATTCCTCTTCGGCGGCGACGTTCTGCAAAGGAAGAAACTGCTCGAGGGTGCGCGTGACGCTCCCGTCCGAATGCCTGAAGCCACTGATGATGAGATGACCGCCAGGGGCGACCAACTCTGAAAGCTGTTCAGCGGCGCGCTCGAGTAATCCGCCAGTCAAATTCGCCATCACGACGTCCGCTTGTGCAGACATCTCACGGAAGTCCGCTTGTTCGA
Organism: Vicinamibacterales bacterium; assembly: GCA_963761975.1. Classification (GTDB taxonomy): domain Bacteria; phylum Acidobacteriota; class Vicinamibacteria; order Vicinamibacterales; family JAMQPK01; genus JAMQPK01. The sequence goes on along the minus strand of CAVXIR010000004.1, from coordinate 123,185 downwards.
ACTGCACCCGCCCGGTGACGCCGCTCAACTCGACGTTCTCGCGTGCATTGTCGAGCGCATCTGGATCGATGTCGATGCCGATGGCAAATCGAGCGCCCAGCTTCACAGCCGCCATCGCCAGCACACCGGATCCGCACCCGATGTCGAGGACGGTGCGGTTGTCGAGTGGCACTTCCTGCAACGCCCTCAGCACCAGCCGTGTGCTGGGATGATGGCCGGTGCCAAACCCCATCGACGGCCTTACGATAACCGTAAAAAGGGGGTCAGACCCCATTTCCCACGGTGGGGCAATTACGAGTCGACCAATTGTGATTGCCCGCAATTGTGCCTGCGAGCGGGCAGCCCAGTCTTCGTCCGGAACGTCTAGCGATTCGATGAAGAGGTGGCTGGCGAACGACACGCGCAACGCGCGCGCCGCGGCGTCGCGCGCATCGGATGCGGTGAAGAACGCGCGCAGCCGGGAGGAATCATCCTCGGCTTCCTGAATGCCTATGGGTTGAAAATCGTCGAGCTCGGCGAGAACGAGCTCTTGCAGTTGAGGATCGCAGCCCGGAACGTAAATTTCCAGCGCGGGCCAGGCCTTACCCAAATATATCTTTGACCTTGTCGAACAGGTTCTTTTCGTCGTCGACGGCGTCTACCGGGCGCGGGTCGAACTTTTCCTTCGGCAACGCCTTGCTCAACTGCTCGAGCAGGGCGCGCTGGTCCTTGTTCAGCTTCTTCGGCGTCACGGCCTGCACGGTGAAGAACAGGTCACCCCTGCCCCGACCGGACACATCGGGCATGCCCTTGCCGCGCAGACGGAAAATCGCTCCAGACTGTGTCCCTTCGGGGACTCTGAACGCCTCGTGACCCTCGAGCGTTGGGACGTCGATGCTGCCGCCGAGCGCAAGCGTGGTGAAGTTGAGCGGAACCTCACACGACAGGTTGTTGCCCTCGCGGCGGAAGAATGCGTGCGACGGAACCTCGATGAAGACGTAGAGATCGCCGGCAGGCCCTCCGTTGGGACCACTCTCGCCTTCGCCGCTGATCCGAAGCCGCTGACCGTCGGCAATCCCGGCCGGAACCTTGACGTTGAGCCTGCGCTCTTTCGGCCTGCGGCCCTGGCCCTTACAGGTCGCGCACGGCTTGGAAATGATGCGGCCTGTGCCGTCGCAACGCGAGCAGGTGCGCGCAACGGTAAAGAACCCCTGTTGGAAACGTTGCTGCCCTCGTCCCTGACATTGCGGACACGTGGCCGGGCTGCTACCGGCAGCGGCGCCTGACCCATGACAGGTCTCGCAGGTTTCGAGACGCGGAATCTGAATCGACGTGTCGACCCCCGTGGCCGATTCTTCGAACGTGATCTCCAGGTCGTAGCGCAGGTCGCTGCCGCGCTCGGGGCCGCCGCGGCGGCCGCTGCCGAAGAAGTCGCCGAAGATGCCACCGAAGATATCCTCGAATCCGGCGAAGGTGGAGGGATCGAATCCTCCGCCGGCGGCCGACGACACACCGGCGTGGCCGAACCGGTCGTAGCGCGCGCGCTTTTCACCGTCCGAGAGAATCGCGTAGGCCTCGGCGGCCTCCTTGAACTTCTCTTCGGCTTCCTGATTGCCCTGATTCCGATCTGGATGATATTCAAGGGCGAGCTTCCGGTACGCGCTTTTGATCTGCGGGTCTCCGGCATTCTTCGGAACGCCGAGGATCTCGTAATAATCCCTTTTGCTCACGCTTTTGCTACTTTCACCATGGCGGGGCGAATCAGCTTGTCGCCAATCCGATAGCCGCGCGTGAATTGTTCCATCACCTCGCCGTCTTGGCGATCCGGCGCTTCCTCGTGCGCGACGGCCTGATGAATCTGAGGATCAAAGTTGGTCCCGACTGCATCGATGGCCGTCACGCCGCGTTTGCGCAGCATATCCATCAGCGCGCGATGAATGATTTCGAGCCCCTGACGATACGATTCCGCCCCCGGCGCTTCGGTCTGTAGTGCGCGTTCGAAATCGTCGATCACCGGGAGCAGATCCTGTACGAAATCGACTGACGCGTAGAGCGCAGAGTCTCTGCGCTCCCGATCGATACGCTTGCGGTAGTTATCGAACTCAGCCGCCTGGCGCAGCAGCCGGTCGTTCAGGTTGTCCCGCTCCTTTCGGAGCTCATCGATTTCGTCGGCCGGCGACGGTACGGTCTCGGTTGCCGTCGGCGCCGTGCTCTCATCCTCTATGCCCTCAGACTCTTCCGGCACATCTGTCCGCTTCGAACGTTTGGATTGGTCAGCCATGGTGTCGTGCCCGTCTAATTACATGCTGTCGCGCAGAACCCGCGATACAGCCTGTGCGACGCCGTCGACGACGGCGATGGTTCTGGAGTAGTGCATGCGCAGAGGGCCGATCACGCCGACCGTGCCGCGCCGCGTGCGGTCGGCATACGTCGATGCGACGAGACTGAAGGAACGGAGATCGGCGGCGCGATGTTCCTGTCCGATGATGATCGTTATTCCAGGGCCATCGATGTATTCATTGAGCAGCCGCACGAGCCGCTCCTTTTCCTCGACCATGCGGAGCAGCGCCTTCAGCGTGGCAATCGAGACGCTGCTGTCTTCGTTCGCTTCGTCGAGCAGCGAAGAGGCCCCGTCGACAAAGAGCGGTGATTTTTTCGGCAGCTCTTCAAGTCCCGTTTGTGCCAGTTTCAGCGCCCGCGCGCGCAAGGCATCAGCCAGCGTCCGATCGTGGCGCAGCCGCTCCATGACCGCGATGCGGATATGCTCGAGCGGCATGCCCGAAAATTCAGTGTTCAGGTAATTCGCGGCCTGCCGCAGGTCCTGCGAGTCGATTTCCTCGCCAACGTCGATGGCTTTCCGCGAAACCTGTCCGCCGTCCGCGACGACGATGACCAGCACCTTCGTCGCGCTCAGGGGAACAAACTCGATCTCCTTCAGAATACCCTGCGTAGTCATTGGCAGAGCGAACGCGACCAGGCGCGCCGTACGCGACAACACCAGGGACACAGCGGCCAACACGTCTTCTGCCAGCGCCGGTGTCCCGGCGTCGCGGCGCAGCTGCGCTTCGACGGCCGCGCCGCTGCGCACCGAACGAGGCGCAGCGAGCAGCTGATCGACATAGAAACGATAGCCGCGGTCTGTGGGGCTGCGGCCGGCCGAGGTGTGCGGTTGCTGGAGATACCCCATCTCTTCCAGCTCGACGAGCGTGTACCGGACGGTTGCCGACGAAACGGTCAGTCCGGACAAGGTCGCCAGACGCGCCGAGCCCACCGGCTCGCCCGTGTCGATGTATTCGGCGACGAGTGCGGCCAGAATCTGGGCCGCCCTGGGTGAAAGTTGCGTCATGGGGATTAGCAGTCGACTGCCTAGAGTGCTAAGCAATTATACCGCGCAATTACAGCGTTCACAAAACCCAACCAGAATTTGATTTGGCGCGGTCTGCGTGCATTTTGAATCGCTCGCGTTCTTCTTTAGCGAGCCTTTCGCTGGTTGCTGGAACGTGAGACTGGTGCACGCTACTCTTCGACGGGCGAGCGCTCCAATTGCTTGGCGTGGACGCGATCCCAGCGCATCGAGACCGCGGCGACCTTGGGATCCTGAATCTTTCCCCGGCGCACCGCGATGAGCTCGGCGAGAATGGCGACCGCGATCTCTTCGGGGCTGATCGCACCGATGTCGAGGCCGACGGGCGCGTTCACGCGCTGCAGGCATTCCGAGGGCATGCCCTCGGCGAGCAGCGCATCGTAGATGCGCTTGACCTTCGCCTTGCTCCCAATCAAACCGAGGTAGCGCAGATCGCGTGCCGCGAGCGCGCGCAGCGCGTCGAGATCGTGGGTATGCCCGCGCGTCACGATGACGACATAGGCGTTCGAAGGAACATCGGCGCGATGGAGCCACTCGGGAATCGTCTCGACGATCACTTCATCGGCGTCGGGAAATCGTTCTTCGTTCGCGAACTTTTCGCGGTCGTCGAGCACGTGCGTCCTGAATCCGATCGTGTGGGCGAGTCGGGCCAGGTGATAACCGACATGTCCAGCGCCGATCACATACAGACGCGGTGTTGCCTCGAGCGGCTCGATATAGACCTGCATCTGGCCCCCACAGACGAGACCATTCTCCTGGGCGAAATCGTCGTTGAGGTCGTACTTGACCAATTGCGGCTTGCGCGATTGCATCGCGTCCTTCGCTTTCCAGAACGCGTCGTTCTCGTAACAGCCGCCCCCGATGGTGCCGACGGTGCGGCCGTCAGGAAAGACGAGCATCTTGGCGCCGACACGTTGCGGCGTCGAGCCGTTGGCCGACACGATGGTCACCAGCGCCGCGTCTTCGCCGCGCGCAAGCGCCTGCGTCAGCGCCTCAAAAACCTCCTGGGACATTTGTCTTGATTATAGGCAGGGCTAACCGCCTTCGCCAGAGGCTTCGGCGAGTCTCGCCGTAGCGCGACTTCGTCGCGCGGAGGCGGAAGCCCTCCGCTACCGGAACTTGGGCTGACTACCGGAACTGCCGGCTGACTACCGAACTTCGGCTAACTTTAAGCAGGGCGAACCGGCATCGCTTTCTGTGTGGCAGGCCCACGAACCCAGGCCCTCGAACCCAGGCCCACGAACCCAGGCCCTCGAACCCAGGCCCACGAACCCAGGCCCTCGAACCCAGGCCCTCGAACCCAGGCCCTCGAACCCAGGCCCAGGAACCCAAGCCCGGGAACCAGGCCCAGGAACCCAGAACCAGGATCCCAGAACTAGAACCGGAACCCAGCACCCAGCACCCAGAACCTAGAACCGATGGATTTCACAAAGCTCATGCGGCTCCGCGCCGCTGAGGAATGCTTCGCGCATGACCCGCAGACATCCAGGCAATGCCGTCGCGCCGGTGTCCCGATCAATGTCGACGAAATTGATGTTGTCCGGTACGTCGAAGGCATGGTCACCGCGGCCGGCGAGCGCGCGTTGCATGAAGCTGAGCCAGATGGGGAGCGCCGCCTGCGCGCCGCTAAGGCCGAGGGCCTGATTGTCGTCCAGTCCCACCCAGACCACCGTGAGCATCTCCGGTGTGAAACCGACGAACCACGCGTCGCGCAAGTCGTTGGTCGTGCCGGTCTTGCCGGCGGCGTCGAGACTGAAGCCCGCCGCGCGCACCGCTGCGCCGGTGCCCTCGCTCAACACGCTGCGCATCATGCTGGTGACCAGATAGGTCGTGTCGGCGCGGGCGACTCGGTGCGTCGGCGAATCCTTCGCAACGAGCTCTTCCTCGCCGCGCTGGATCCGCAGCACGGAGCGCAGCCCGCGCGTCTGACCGCCGTTCGTGAAGATGGTGTACGCAGACGCGATCGTGAACGGCGTCGCCTCGAACACGCCGAGCGCGATCGATGGAAACGCCTTCGGGGTTGTGCCCGCGCCGATACGCCGCCACAAATCGGCGACGCGATCATATCCAGCCGCCTCGGCCACTTTCACAGTCGCGGCGTTGCGCGACATCGCCAGGGCGCGGCGAAGCGTGATCTCGCCGTCGTACTCATTCTCATAGTTCGCTGGCGTCCATGGCGTCCCGCTTGCGTCGAACGTCGTCGGTTCGTCGTTGACCAGCGTTGCTGGCGACAGCCTCGCGCCGTCTTCGGCCGCACGTTCGAACGCGGCGAGGTACACAAAAGGTTTGAAGACCGAACCCGGCTGCCGGTTTGCGCTGACGGCCCGGTTGAACTGCGACTGGTTGTACGACCGCCCGCCCACCATCGCCAGGATGTCCCCGGTTCGGGGATCGACGGCAATCAGGGCCGCCTGCGGCACCCGTGGCCGTTTCCGCCGCGAGAGCAGCTGATCGACCTTAGCAATGCCGCTCGTCACGGCATCCTGGGCGAACCGTTGGAGATGCAAATCCAGCGTCGTGTAGACATCCACCGCCTGCGTGGTTTGGGTGACTGCGGGAAATCGCTCGGCGAGCGTCTGACCGACGAAATCGACGAAGTACGGCGCCTCGGCATCGAGCGCGCGCGCCACCGGCGCGAGGTCCTCCTTCGACGCACGGTCGGCCGCATCGGCCGAGACAAAGCCGCCGCTGACCATCGCTCTCAGCACCACGTTACGTCGGTCGCGCGCCTTGGCTGCCGAATTGAATGGCGACAACGTGTTCGGCGATTGAATGATGCCGGCAATTGTCGCGGCCTCACCTAGCGAGAGATTGCTGACATCCTTCCCGAAGTAGAGCCGCGCCGCCTCCGGCACACCGTGAATCGAAAACGATCCCCGGTTGCCAAGGTAAACGTCATTCAGATAGAGCTCGAGCACCTCGTCCTTGCTGGCTCTGATATCGAGAACCACCGCCATGAACTGCTCGAGGATCTTCCGGCGCCACGAGCGCTGGCGCGTCTGCTGCTCGACAGCCATCTCTTCGGTCAGGAAGAAGTTGCGGGCCAACTGCTGCGTAATCGTGCTCGCACCTTCCAGATAGGGCCGGTTGCCGAACATGTTGGTGAAGATGGCGCCCACGATTCGAATGGGATCGACGCCGGGATGCATGTAATACCGTTGATCTTCGATCGCCAGCACGGCTTCGACGACGCGCGAGGGCAGCGCCGAGAGCGGCACCTGCCGGCGCTTGACGCGTGCCTGGATGAGCGCGGTCAGCATAGGCGCATCCATGGTGACGCGCGACAACGGCTGCTTGCCGATAGACAACGATTCGATGCGATTGCCGCCGGCGGTCGGCTGAGGGCGGCCGCGCCGTGGCGGGGCGGGCCGTTGGAAGCTGACGATGACCGTCTTGCCGCTGTGGCTGCCGGCTCGCGGCACAACGCTGACCAGGGCACCGATGACCGCGAATTCGCCAGGGGTCTGTGCCTGTGTGCGTTGTGCGTACCCGAGATCGTTCAGGCGATCGAGCAGCTCTTTCTGCGAGATGTTGTCGCCGCGCCGAATCTCCAGCGGACGCGCAAACACACGCGGCAGCACGCGATCGCGCTCGCCATGCAGGCGCGCGTCGATCATGCGCGAGAAGGTGACGTAGTAATAGCCGGTCAGAGCACAAACAATGACAAACAGCGATGCTGCCGCAGTAGCCGTATATTTCGCTGCCTGCGGGTGGGCACGCGCGAGGGTTGTGATGCGGTCGCGCGCCCGTTCGTAGAGGGCAACTACCGGGGCGAGTGTCGATTTGGGACTGGGCTTCGGCATTACAGCGTCATCACCCAGTGATGACCGGAGTCGAGCGGGAGTTCCTGCACGAGGATTTTGACGAGCGCCGGGCCATAACGGTTGAGCAGGGCCACACTGCCGAGCGCTCGTTCCTGGGGAATGCCCTCGGGAAAGGCGAGCGCCTGCGCACGCGAGAACTGGCGACGCAGCGTCTCGTCGCGTTTTTTGGCCGCACTGATGACCTTTGCTCGTAGCGTCGTCAGGTCGTGCTGTAGCTTACCGAGCGTCGACTTTGCCGTGCCCTCGAGTGTCGCGTCAATCGCGGGAACCGATGCGATGATGGCCGCCATCTTTTCTTCGATCGTCTTATCGGCATCTGTCAGCGCGTGGTTCACCGCTGCGGGTAGTGAGGCCGCCAGCAGGCGGTTGAGCGCCGATTCGTCGCGCGCCTGCAGCTCCTCAAACGAAAGGTCGTGCTTCTCGAGGAATCGCGCGCTCGCGGAATCGAGCACGGTCGCGCTGGCGCGTGGAACCACGAGCGGCATGGGCACGCCGAAATGTTCGTACACTTTGCGGAGTTGCGCAAGATACGCGAGCTCGTTCGGGCCGCTGACGTAACAGACCGTTGGGAAGAGCGCATCCTGGACAATCGGACGCAGGAGCACGTTGGGGCTGAATGTTTCCGGGCGCGTGAGCGCCTCTTTGTCGAGCCCTGGCGTACCGGCGGCGATTGGGCTCCGCGCTCCGTCGATGCGGAACAACGCCGCGGCTGGGTGAGACGCCGCGTCGACCTGCGTGTGATAGCCGGCGGACGCCAGGCGTCTGCCGGCGTCGTCGGCGAGGGCCCACGTCCGGCCGGGGTGGGCCAGTTCATGGGCGAAAATTCCTTTCACCAGCGGTTTGGCGGCGACATCTGAGCACTCGAACACGATCACACCGAGATCGCCAAGCAGACGGTCGACCAGACGGGCGAACGCGTCGGACATCGTCAGGCCCGGCGCGTATGCGTTTTTCAGATCAGCGACGAGCTCGGCGGTGAATTCGGTCGGCGGCAGCGTCGCGGCAAGCTGGCTGATTGCCGCGTTGATGTCTTCGCCGAGCGTGATCCTGCAGATCGGCGCCTGACCGGCGCCGTCGGGTGATGGCACCGTGATCGTTCGGCGCTGCAAGTCCCCGTCCAACACCGAGACAGACGCCACCTCGTCCCAATCGTGATCTTCCGATTCAACCCAGAAGACCGCAACCGCAGGAACCCGGTGCTCCTGGGAAACTCGCGCGGCGAGTTTCACGGCGGTCAAACCTTTGTACAGCGTGAACAGCGGCCCGCCAAACACGCCCGCCTGCTGTCCCGTCACAATGGCAACCGTGTTGGGATCGGTGAGACGTGCAGCTGCGTCGCGTGCCGCCTGGGGTGCATGACGTCGTTCGAGCTGGCTGGAAAGAATGCGGCTGAGCTCGGCACGGTGCCGTGGATGTTTTTGTGCGCCGGCGATCGCGGCCGTCCACGAGCCGGGCGATGCCGGATCGCCGGAAAAAAATGGCGCGAGCGCTGAATACTGGAACGCGTAGTCGCCGGCGAGCTTCTTGACCCAGGGGAATCGTCTGAGATCGACAGGAATGTGCAACGAATTTATGTTACCATTCGGCCACTGAACCGCGAAGATTCTGTCCTCTATTTTCCTCCCGAATCATTCGGGCCGTTCAGGGTTCTCCATCAGATTGGTGCGGGCACGCTGGGCCCGGTGTTTCGCGCGTACGAGCCTGCAGGCAAGACTCGCGATCGGCTCGTTGCAATCAAAGTGTTTCGTCTCGATCTCACGCCTGAACAGGCGAACGCGCTCGTTGACGAGCTGAACGCCGTCGTCGAAGCCGACATCACCCATCCGAACATTGCTGCGCCGATTGCGGCGGGGGTCGAACATGGCACGGCGTATCTGGCCCAAGAGTACGCCGTCGGAGAGTCGCTTGACGTCGCGCTGCGCGAAAACGGGCCAATGTCGATCGAAGGTGGGGTCACGCTCGTCGAATCGCTGGCGAGCGCCATCGATCATGCGGCCGAACGCGGCATCCACCACGGATCGCTTCACCTGCGTGACATTCTGATCGCCGACGAGGGTGTGCGCATCACCGGCTTCGGCATTTCCGCTGCGCTGGCGAAAGTAGGCGCGAAGCGGCCTACGCGGCCGCAATATTCGTTGCCGGATGGTCCATCCGATGTTTACTCGCTCGGCGCGATCGCGTTCGAGGCGGTCACCGGAAAGCGCGTCTCTCCCGACAACCTCGCAGACTTCGAGCAGCAGCACGGCGTCGAACTGCGCGATGCGTTCGGCACGGCGCTTGGTGCCAATCCCGGGATGCGGCCAGAGCGGGCGGGTGATTTTGCTGCGGAGCTGCGCGATGCGGCCGAGTTGACGACTGAAGCTGAGATGAATACGGCTGCCGTCGGTGCGGCCGTTGCCACTGGTGCGCCGGTTGTGACCATTGAGGAACCGGTTCCCACCATTGAGGAACCGATTCCCACCATTGAGAAAAAAGTAGATGCCGAGGGCGCAGACGATGATTTCGAATTCGATGTGCCACTCCCTCCGCCGATCAGTCCGGCATCTCCTCTCATGTCGATGCCCGTGGACGATCCTGCAGATCGTCTGACGGCCATCGAACCGCCGTCGCCGTTCAGTTGGTCGGCGCAGCCGCCGCCCGCCTTGCAGCCGGACGACGATCCGGCCGAGCCAGCGGGCCGGCGATGGCCGATCGTCCCGGTGTTTCTGGTCTTCGCCGTTCTTGCCGCGTTGTCGGCGGGATTCTTTCTGCGGTCCCGCGGCTCTGAGGGAACTGACGCACCCGAAAAGGCTGTGGACGAGACAACTGTCGATTTGCGGGGGAACGCGCCGCCCAAGCCCGCTCCACCTGCCGCCGCGACGAAGACGGAACGTGCACCTGTGGCGGCTCCGTCGGCGTCGCCGCCGGCGGCTGTACCCTCGCGTCCCGCATCGGGCGCCGTAGGCCGCGTTCAAACAGGCAACCTGCTGGTTCGATCGACGCCAACTGACGCCGATGTCACGGTGAACGGACAATCGCGCGGCAAAACCCCGCTCGTCCTTCGCGACCTGGCGCTCGGATCGTATACGATTCAAGTAGCACACGACGGTTACGCGAACGAAGAGCGGACGCTTCAACTGACGACACGGCGGCCGACGTTCTCGACGACGATCAATTTGCGGCCGACGCCTGCACCTGCTGCCGCAGAGAAATCCGGTCCTGGCGGACTGATGGTGCAGTCGAGGCCGGCAGGCGCGCGAGTCTATGTCAACGATCGGCTCGCGGGCTCGACGCCTCTCACCATTCCAGACGTGCCGTCCGGCGCCGCGAGAGTGCGCATCGAAATGGATGGCTACCAGCCGTGGGTGACGACCGTGCGCGTCAACGCGGGCGACGAGACCAGGGTGGCTGCTTCATTAGAGATACAGTAGAGCACCAGTTCATATGAATGCAGTTCTGGCGTTGGAGAACGGGACCGTATATCGCGGCACGGCCGCCGGCGCAACGGGCGTCGCTCGCGGCGAAGTGGTCTTCAACACGAGCATGACCGGCTACCAGGAAGTGCTCACCGATCCGTCGTATGCGGGACAAATCGTCACGATGACCTCTCCGCAGATCGGAAACTATGGCGTGGCGCCAGACGACGTCGAGTCGTCGGGTCCGCAGGTTGCCGGTTTTGTCATGCGTGAAGAGTCGCCTATCGCCAGCAACTGGCGCGCGTCCGGCACACTCCGCGACTACCTCATCACGAACAACATCGTGGCCATTGCGGATATCGATACGCGCGACCTGACGCGCCTGCTGCGCTCGGCCGGCGTCATGCGCGGCGTCATCTCCACCGGCGATGCCGATACGGGCGACCTGGTGCGACAGGCACGCGCGATTCCAAGCATGGAAGGCACCGACCTTGTGAAAGAGGTGACGTGCGAATCGCCGTTCGCGTGGCCAACCGGCCTTGCGAAACCGGCCGCCGAAGTGCAGCCCGATCTGGCACTACCGGCGCAGACAAGGGCGAAGCGGCCGCTTCGCGTCGCCGCATACGACTTCGGGATCAAGTGGAACATCCTGCGCCGCCTCTCGATCTATGGCTGTCAGGTGCAGGTGTTTCCGGCGGCGACGCCGGCGAAGGAGGTACTAGGCGCGAACGTCGACGGTATCTTTCTCAGCAACGGCCCCGGCGATCCTGCGGCCGTTGACTACGCCATCCAGAACACGCGCGACCTGCTGGAGGCCGACAGGCCGATATTTGGCATCTGTCTTGGCCATCAGATTCTGGGTCTCGCGCTCGGCGGGCGCACGTTCAAGCTCAAGTTCGGCCATCGCGGCTCGAATCATCCCGTCAAATTTCTCGACACCGGGAAGGTGGAGATCACCTCGCAGAATCACGGCTTTGCCGTGGATCCCGAATCGCTGCCGAGCGATGTCAAAGTGACGCATCTCAATCTGTACGACGGAACTGTCGAAGGATTGAGAGTGCTGGATCGCCCGATTTACTCGGTGCAGTATCATCCCGAGGCGTCACCCGGTCCCCACGACGCCGACTACCTGTTCAAGCGGTTCGTCGAAGATATGGAGAAGAGGCGTGGCTAGGGATTTGGGATTCGGGATTCGGGATTAGGAATGCCGCGCAGAGACGATCTCAAACGAATTCTCGTAATCGGTGCCGGTCCCATCGTCATCGGTCAGGCGTGCGAGTTCGACTACTCGGGCACGCAGGCCTGCAAGGCGCTGCGATCTGAGGGGCTCGAGGTCATCCTCATCAACAGCAATCCGGCCACGATCATGACCGACCCGGAAATGGCCGATCGCACGTATATCGAGCCGCTCACCGTCGAGGCCGTCACCCGGGTGATCGAAAAGGAGCAGCCCGACGCCATCCTCCCGACTGTGGGCGGTCAGACGGCGTTGAACCTCGCGGTAGCGCTGCACGACAGCGGTGTGCTCGACGAACACGGCGTCAGGCTGATTGGCGCAAACGTCGATGCCATCAAGCTGGGCGAAGATCGTCTGCTGTTCCGCGATGCCATGAAGGAGATCGGCGTCGACACGCCGGCGAGCGGCCTTGCACGCTCGGCCGATGAAGCCGTGAAGATCGTCAAGACCACGGGATTTCCGGCAATCATCCGCCCCTCGTTCACGATGGGCGGCGTCGGCGGCGGCATTGCTTACAACATCGAGGAATTTCGCGACCTCGTCGATCGCGGGCTCGAGATGAGCCCGGTGCACGAAATCCTCATCGAAGAATCGGTCATCGGTTGGAAAGAGTTCGAGCTCGAGGTGATGCGGGATGTCGCCGACAACTTCGTCGTCATCTGCTCGATCGAGAATGTCGATCCGATGGGGGTCCACACCGGCGACAGCATTACAGTCGCTCCCGCGCTGACGTTGACCGACAAGGAGTATCAGCGCATGCGCGATGCCGCGCGGCGCATCATCAACCGGGTTGGCGTCGAGACCGGGGGATCGAACATCCAGTTCTGCGTCAATCCGCAGGACGGCCGCATGCTGGTGATCGAGATGAATCCGCGCGTGTCGCGCTCATCCGCGCTGGCATCGAAGGCCACCGGCTTCCCGATTGCGAAAATCGCGGCGAAGCTCGCGCTCGGCTATCACCTCGACGAGATTCCGAACGACATCACGCGCCTGACACCGGCATCGTTCGAGCCGACGATCGACTACGTCGTGACGAAGATTCCACGGTGGAACTTCGAGAAGTTCCCGCAGGCCGACCGCACACTGACGACCCAGATGAAGTCGGTGGGCGAAGCCATGTCGATTGGCCGCACGTTCAAAGAGTCTTTTCTCAAGGGCGTGCGCTCGCTCGAGCTCGGCAAGGCGGGTCTGTTGCTGACGCAGCCGCAGGACGATGAAGATGACGCGAGCCTGCGGAAAAGGCTCGTGGTGCCGAACGACCGTCGCATGTGGGCGCTCTTCAAGGCGCTCGAGCGCGGGTGGACGATCGACCAGCTCCACGAGCTGACTCACATCGATCCGTGGTTCCTCGAGCAATTCAAGCAGATTTCAGAGCTGCGGCGCATCGCCGGCATGCAGGAATTCCGAGAGTTGTCGCCCGACTTCCTCTGGACGTTGAAGCGGACGGGCTTCGGCGACAACGAAATCGCGGCTATCTACGGCGTTCCCGAGTCGACGATTCGTGAGCGACGCGTGGAAGAACGGCTCGTGCCTGCGTATAAGCGCATCGACACGTGCGCCGCCGAGTTCGAGTCGTTTACGCCTTACATGTACAGCACGTACGAGCGCGGCGATGAGTCGAACCCGACGGGCAAGGCCAAAGTGATCATCCTCGGCAGCGGTCCGAACCGCATCGGTCAGGGCCTCGAATTCGACTATTGCTGCTGTCACGCCGCGTTTGCGCTGCGCGACGCGGGATTCGAGACCGTCATGATCAACTGCAATCCGGAAACGGTCTCAACCGACTACGACACGACCGACCGGTTGTATTTCGAGCCGCTGACCTTCGAAGACGTCATGTCGGTGATCGATCGCGAGAACACCGGCGGCGGCGACGTCGCATGCCTCGTGCAGTTCGGCGGCCAGACGCCGCTGAAGCTCTCGCTCGCGCTGCAGGCGGCAGGGGTCAAGATTCTCGGCACATCCCCAGACTCGATCGACCTCGCAGAAGATCGCCGCAGGTTTGCACAGTTACTGTGGGACCTGGGCATTCCCCAACCGGCGAGCGGAACGGCGACCTCGCGCGAAGAAGCGCGTGAGGCCGCACAGAAGATCGGGTTCCCCGTCGTCGTGCGGCCGTCCTACGTCCTTGGCGGCCGGGGCATGGCGATTGTGTACGACATGGGCACGCTCGACCGCTACATGACGAGCGCCGTCGATGCGGCGCCCGAGCATCCGGTGCTTGTCGACAAGTTCGTCGAAGATGCATTCGAGCTCGACGTCGATTGCGTCGCCGACGAGACCGGTGCGGTCGTCATCGGCGGCATCATGGAGCACATCGAAGAGGCGGGCATTCACTCCGGCGACAGCTCCTGCGTCGTGCCGCCGTATCTGGTCGCCGAACGCCACCTGGCGACGATTCGCGACTACACGCGGCGCATTGCGCGCGCGCTGAAGGTCGTCGGCCTCATGAACGTGCAATACGCCATCAAAGACGATGTGGTGTACGTGCTCGAGGTGAACCCGCGCGCGTCGCGAACGGTGCCATACCTGTCGAAAGCGACCGGTGTTCCGCTGGCGAAAATGGCGGCGCTCACGATGGCCGGCAAAACGCTCTCGCAGCTGGGACTCGAGGAAGATCTCGAAGTGTCGGGAGTGTTCGTCAAGATGCCAGTGTTTCCGTTTGTCCGCTTCCCTGGAGTGGACACGATTCTCGGCCCCGAGATGAAGTCGACCGGGGAAGTGATGGGCGGCGCAGAAACGTTCGGTGCGGCGTTTGCGAAAGCACAGCAGTCGGTCGGCCAGCGCCTGCCGGAGAAGGGCTCGGCGTTCATCAGCGTGAACAACGACGACAAGCCGAACGTCCTGGCGATCGCGCGTAATCTCGCAGATCTCGGATTCCGTATTGTCGCAACGCGCGGAACGGCGGCCTATCTGCGGGCCCACGGCATTTCCGCCGATCTGGTCTTCAAGGTCAATGAGGGCCGTCCCAACATCGTGGACCACATCCTCAACGCTCAGGTGCAGATCCTGGTGAACACGCCGCTCGGCCGCGAGTCGTTTTTCGACGATCGCGCGATGCGGCGCGCAGCGATGGTCTATAACGTTCCCTGCATTACGACGCTGACGGGCGCGTCGGCGGCGGTCGAGGCGATTCGTGCGCTGCGTGCTCAGACGCTCGACGTGAGAGCAATTCAGGATTACCACTCAGAGATCGCGGCAAGAGCGGAAGGTTAGGTGCGTGGGGTGCGGTGGGTGCGCTAGGTGCGCTAAGTGCGGCTAGGTGCGCCAGGTGCGGCTGGGTGCGCCAGGTGCGCTAAGTGCGCTAGGTGCGTGGGGTGCGGTGGGTGCGTTTGGCGCGGTACGCTAGGTGGTGCGAAGACTCGACCGGTAGCGCAGGGCTTTAGCCCTGCCTGTCGTCTCAACAGTACGTAGGGTCATCGGGTCAGGCACCGCGCTTGCTCATGAGCGTGCATGCGGTACCCGGCCGCAATACCCGCGATCGGACTCGGCGCCGGCATTTCAGCCGGCATTTTCCTTTCAATCAGCCTGTATCCGGAGGTGCTGGCGTGCGTCTGGCTCGCCGCGCTGACGGCATTTCTCGCGCGCCGCGAGCACGCCATTATTGCCACCCTGGCGTTCGGGTTTTTCGCCGCTGGGGCGTCTCTCGGACGGAGCGCAGATTCTGCGTCGCGCACCCAACCGCTCCGCGCAGTTTTTGATCACCACGTCAGAGCTGGCGATCATCAGATCTTCGGTATTCTCCACGTACGACTCCGCTCAGACGCCGCCAATGGTCCATCGGGCGTCACGCTCAACGTCTTCGTCGATCGCCTCGATCTTGACGGGTCTTCTTATGAGACCGCTGGCGGCGCGTTGATCAGCGTTGGCGGCGACGTGACGGCCGAGCAAATTCTCCAATGGCGTGGCGGGCGCCGGGTGGTGTTTCCCGGTACGCTCCGGCGACCGACCAGGTACCTCAATCCAGGCGTTCCCGACGGTGACCGGCACCTGGCCTGGCGCAACACGGTGCTCGTCGGATCGGTAAAAAGCGGCAGGCTGATCGAGCTGATAGCTCGTGCCGGTGTATTTGACGAAGCGCTCGCAACAGCACGCGCCGTCGTCCGTCGAGCGGTCGCGTCGAACATCGGCGTCTACAGCGAGCGGTCGGCTGCCGTTGCGCTGGCGATTCTCATTGGCGATCGTGCGGGCCTCACCGACGAGGTCGAGCGGCGGCTCCAGGAAGCTGGCACGTATCACGTCATTGCCATCTCGGGCGGAAATATCGCCATCATGGCCGGCCTTCTGGTCTTTCTACTTCGTGCGCTCAAGGTTGGTCCTCGGACAGTGGCGCTGCTCGTCGTCGGGTGGCTGACTGTCTACGCGCTGGGCGTCGAAGGCGGGCCTTCAGTCGGACGAGCGACGCTGATGGCGATCGTCTATTTTGCCGCGCAGGTGTGGGATCACAAGACGATCCCCATGAACGTGGCTGCGCTCAGCGCGGCGACGTTGTTCTGTGCCGATCCACTCGAGGTTGTCGACGCGGGCTTTGCGCTGACCTTCGGTGCCACGCTTGGAATCCTCATGGGCATGTCGAAGTTCTCAAATGCGCTGATGCTGGATGGCTGGCCCCGCGCACCCGTGACGCTTCTGATTGCGTCGGCATGTGCAGAAGTTGCGCTGTTGCCCGTCAGCGCCTTTGTGTTTTCCCGCATCACCTTCGCCGGTCTCATCGTCAACTTTGCCGCCATTCCCCTGATGACGATCGTTCAAACAGGCGGCATCGCGACGGTCGTCGCTTCAATGTGTCTTCCCGAGGCGGCCCGCTGGATCGGGTGGGTTGCGCATCTCGGCGTGGAAGGACTGATTGGAAGCGCTGTCATCGTCGATTGGATGCCGTGGCTCACGCGACGGCTGGCGCCTCCCTCGATCTGGGTGATCGCGGTGTACTACCTGGCTCTCATCACGTTCATTCGGACGGGGTCTCGCTCAGCGGCGCTCGGAGTCATTGCGGCGGCCTTGGCGATCGTCATGGCGCCAGTTGTCGAATCTCCCACCCGGCGGAACCTGTTGCGTGTGACGTTTCTCGATGTCGGTCAGGGGGATTCGGCAATCGTGCAGTTCCCCGGCGGTCGCACGCTGAGCGTCGACGCCGGCGGTGTCGCATCGCCGGCCTTCGACATCGCCGAACGAGTCATCTCGCCGGCGTTCTGGGCCATCGGCGTTCGCCGGCTCGATTACATGAGCATCACGCACGGTGACGGCGATCACATCGGTGGCGCGGCCAGCCTCTTCCGCGATTTCAAGCCGTTCGAGGTGTGGGAAGGCGTCCCGGTGCCGCCGCATGTCCCGGCGCGCGAACTGCGGGCTCTTGCAGACGCCCACGGCTCTGTATGGCGAACACTGCAGCCGGGCGATCGGCTGAGCTTCAGCAGCGTGAATCTCACCGTTCACCATCCCCCGCATCCCGACTGGGAGCGCCAGCGCGTTCGCAACGACGACTCAGAAGTGATCGAACTCCGCTATGGCGGGGTGTCGTTTGTCTTCACCGGCGATATCAGCAGGGAAGTTGAGCAAACGATCGCGCCGGGCTTCGAGCGGGCGCCGATTCGGATTCTCAAAGTTCCTCACCATGGAAGCGCCACCTCGAGCTCGACGCCATTTCTCGACGCGCTTCGGCCGGACATCGCGGTCATCAGCGCCGGGAGGGGGAATCCGTTCGGACACCCTGTCCCTGTTGTGCTGGCGCGGTACAGAGACATCGGGGCGGCGATTTACCGCACAGACCACGATGGGGCAGTCACGGTGGAGACAGATGGAATCACTGTGCGGGTGAAAACCTTTACCGGACGGACGTTAACGCTGACGACTTTTAGACGATAAACACTGGGACACGACGCAGCGCGATCACGGAAACGCGATGACGCGATGAGCTCGATGACACGATGACGGAAGGCGTGGACGGAACCACGACGGCACGACGAAGGCGAAGCCGGGAACACGACGACACGACGAAAACGCCGTTGGTGCGTTATGACGAAACCACGACAACAGGATGAGCCGCGCGATTCGAAGGAGAGATCATGATCCGACTGCCTTCTCGACTCGACGAACAGACGGAAGAATACATTTCGGAAGCAATGGACTGTGGATTCGCAGTGCATCGGGAAATAGGTCCGGGCTATGAGCCGATCTATGAGAATGCGTTTTGTCTCGAGTTGCAGGCGCGGAATATTCCCTTCGAGCGAGAAAAGGCATTTGTCGTGAAATATAGAGACAAGCCCGTCGGCCTACATCGGTTGGATCTGATTGTTAGAGAGCGCGTGGTCGTCGAATTGAAAGCTGTCAGGGCGCTGGAGCGCGCGCATGAGGCGCAGATTCTTGCTTACCTGAAAGCCAGCCAACTTCGTGTCGGCCTTCTCGTGAACTTTGGGGGAGCGACATTGAAGGAGGGACTTAGGAGAATCATTCTATAGTCATCCGATCCCGCTAGCCTGTTATCGTCGTGCCGTCGTGCCGTCGTGCCGTCGTGCCGTCGTGCCGTCGTGCCGTCGTCGTGGTTTCGTGTCGCCCTCAATTTTATGTCGTCGAGTTGCCGTGTGTCAGCGTGGTGATCATGCCGTCGTAGTTCTTCCGTGCGGCTATTCTTCGTCCTTGATCCTCTGCCATTCAGCCTCCATTTCCTCCAACGTCGCGTCTTCGAGGTCTTGGCCGCTCGCCTGAAACCGTTCCTCCAGCCGATTGAATCGCTTCGTGAACTTGTCGTTCGCCCGCCTCAACGCCGCCTCCGGTTCGATGTCGAGCTTGCGTGAGAGATTCGCGATCGAGAAGAGCAGGTCGCCCATTTCTTCTTCGGCGCGCGCTGTGTTGTCTGGCTCTTTCTCCAGCGTCTCTCTCAGCTCGGCCACTTCCTCTTCAATCTTCGCGACGACATCCTTCGTGGTCGACCAGTCGAAGCCCACACCGGCGACGCGTGTGCCAATCTTGTAGGCGCGGAGGAGTGAGGGCAGGCTTTTCGGTACACTGCCGAGCGTCGTGTGACGTGCACCTGTTGCGGCCCGTTCCTGCGCCTTCAGCGAGTTCCAGCGATCGAGGGCCGCTTCCGCCGAAGGGGCGCGCTCTTTTGACTCCGCATCGTGAACGCGGCCATCGTCCTGAAAAACGTGGGGATGCCGGCGGACCAGCTTGTCGACAACCGTACGTAGGGAGTCGTCTACAACAAACAAGCCGAGCTCAGCGGCCACCTGCGCCAGAAACACGCCCTCAAAGATGTGATCGCCGATCTCCTCTTTCAGCGCGGCCGTATCGCCGCGTTCGATGGCGTCGACGACTTCGTGGGCTTCTTCGAGCACGAAGTGGGTCAATGACTCGAACGTCTGCTCGCGATCCCACGGGCACCCCTCGGGCGACCGCAGGGTGCGCATCACGGAAACCAGTTTCTCGAACTCTTCGCCTGCAGCGGTCATCGCGTTTCCCTTCGCAAGATCGTGCGGTTGGGTCGTGCCTTGTGCCTTCGTGCCTTCGTACCTTCGTGTCTTCGTGTCTTCGTGGTTCCGTCTTCGTGGTCATGTTAACATTCGCTTTTCGAGAGACTCGTATGCCGGATCCCAACATCAACTTCGCGTCATTTCTCCTCTCGCTCGCGGCCACAGCGGCCGTGCATTTCGGCGATCGTCTCGAGCCCGGCGCGACTGAACCGGGTCCAGTCGACCTGGAGGCGGCGGGCCAGATGATCGACATCCTCGCTCTGCTCGAAGAAAAGACGCGAGGCAACCTCACGGCAGAGGAACGGCAGCTGCTCGAAACCATTTTGTACGAACTGCGGCTCCGCTTCATCGAGGCGCAAGGCGAGGAAAAGAGAATCATCACACCTTGAGCCCAGCGGCCAGGGTGCTCGTGCTGGGCACGGGCACGTCGCACGGTGTGCCGATGATCGGCTGCGAGTGCAGCACGTGTCGATCGACCGATCCGCGCGACAAACGTTCTCGCGCGTCCATCCTGATTCAGACCAACGGCGGGCCTGCGGTGCTCGTCGACACCACACCCGATCTGCGCATGCAGGCGCTCGCGAACGGCGTCAGACGTGTTGACGCCATTGTCTATACGCACAGCCACGCCGATCACGTCATGGGATTGGACGAAGTGCGCCGCTTCAATGTCATGCAGAAGTCGGCGATTCCGTGTTACGGCGACGAGCGGACATTGGATGATCTGAAGCGGATCTATTCCTACATCTTCAGCGCGGACACCCCGCGCGGCGGGGGCGTACCGCAGGTGGTGGTTGCGCGCATCGCGGGTGAGTTCTGTGTTGGCGATGCGACCATTACGCCCG
This sequence comes from Vicinamibacterales bacterium, assembly GCA_963761975.1. GTDB lineage: Bacteria > Acidobacteriota > Vicinamibacteria > Vicinamibacterales > JAMQPK01 > JAMQPK01. The sequence continues at coordinate 103,075 of CAVXIR010000004.1, read as the reverse complement.
TTCCGCTGCAGCACGGCGGCCGGCAGATTCTCGGATACCGTATTGGATCGTTCGCGTATCTCACCGACTGCAGCGCGATTCCCGATTTATCCTGGCCGCTCTTGAGCGGCGTGCGCACGGTGATTCTTGATGCACTTCGCGAGCGGCCCCACCCCACCCACATGTCGGTGGACGAGGCGCTCGCGGCCGTCGCGCGTCTCAGGCCCGAGCGTGCCTGGTTCACACATATGTGCCACGATCTGCCCCATGCCGCGACCTGCGCGCGGCTGCCCACTGGCGTGGAGTTGGCATATGATGGCCTGACCTTCGAGATCGATCTTTGATGCAGGTCATTCACTATCCAGACGATCCACGGCCGGCCCGCTGGCATCAGCCGGTACTCGCCCTCGGCAATTTCGATGGGATGCACCGTGGCCATCTGAAAATCATCGAGCGCGTGCGACGCGGGGCGGAAGAGCGCGGCGCCACCGCGGTGGCGATGACATTCGATCCGCATCCATCGAAAATCGTGCGGCCCGACAAGGCACCGCCGCTGCTGATGACCCACCAGCAGAAGCTCGACGCGCTCGCGCGCGCCGGCATGCACGGCGTGGCGATCGTCCGCTTCACGCCGGAACTCGCCCAGTGGGATCCGGAGATGTTCGTGCGCACGGTGCTCGTCGAGTGGCTGCGCGTCACCGAAGTGTGGGTGGGCGCCAACTTCCTGTTCGGTCACGATCGTTCCGGAAACTTCTCAACCTTGCGCAGCCTCGGCGCACGCTATGGCTTTCGAGCGGAGAAGATCGATCCCGTCCGCTACAAGGACTTCGTGGTCAGCAGCACACGCGTACGGCGGCTGATTACCGAAGGGCGCGTCGACGAAGCGGGTGCGCTGCTGGGGCATTACTACACGATGAGCGGAACCGTCGTGCAGGGCCGGCAGCGGGGAAAGGGTCTCGGCTTTCCGACAGCCAACGTGTGCGCCGACAACGAGCTCGTTCCCCCGTCGGGCGTGTATGCGACGACCGTGGGTCTCGAAGGGACGGCGTATCCATCGGTTACCAACGTCGGCACGCGACCGACGTTCGAGGAGGCCGTGGAAACCGTCATCGAATCGCATGTCCTCGACTTTGACAAGGATCTCTACGGAGTCAGAGTGAAACTCGGGTTTGTGCAGCGGTTGCGCGACGAGAAGAAGTTCGAGGGCGCCGAGGCGCTGAAGACGCAGATTGAGGCCGATCGCATGCGTGCGCGCGACCTGTTCGATCGGATGGGACTTTAATGAGAATGCCACCGGCTACCGGCTACGGGCCACTGGCTGATTGAAATGCGTCTTTACAACACGTTGACGCGGGCCGAAGAGGAATTCACGCCATCCGAGGACAACGTCGTCCGCATGTATGCGTGCGGGCTCACGGTGTACAGCCGGGGACACATCGGCAACTTCCGAACGTTTGTGGCGGTCGATGTGCTCCGTCGCACGCTCCGGCACCTCGAGAACTACCGTGTGCGCCAGGTCGTGAACTTTACCGACGTGGACGACCGGACGATTGCGGGATCGCTGAAGGCCGGCATGCCGCTTCGCGAGTACACGAATCAGTGGATCGACGCGTTTCTCGAGGACGCGCGAGCGCTCGGCCTCGAAGACGTCGAAGAGCGGCCGCGTGCGACCGACCAGGACAATCTCGATGCGATGGCTGAGCTCGTGCGGTCGCTCAAGGCCAACGGGCACACCTACGACTCGGACGGCTCGGTGTACTTCAAGATCTCGACGTTGCCGCAGTACGGGCGACTGGCGCGCCTCGATCATGACGGGCTGAAGGCGGGCGCTCGCGTCGATTCGGACAACTACGATAAAGACAACGCGCGCGATTTTGTCCTGTGGAAGGCGACCAGGCCCGAAGAACCGAGCTGGGACTTCGGGTTCGGCCGCGGCCGGCCGGGGTGGCACCTCGAGTGCTCGGCGATGGCGCTGCGGCTGTTGGGGCAGCCGCCGATCGACATCCACTGCGGCGGCGTCGATCTCATTTTTCCGCATCATGAGAACGAGATCGCGCAAAGCGAAGGCGCCACGAACACGCAGTTTGCACGGGTCTGGATGCACGTCGAGCACCTCCTTATCGACGAGGAGAAGATGTCGAAGTCGCTCGGCAACGTCTTCAACCTGCCCGACATCGTGGCCAAGGGGTACCGTCCATCGACGCTGCGATATCTGCTGCTGTCGACGCACTACCGCAAGCAGGTGAAATTCAGCTGGGACGCGATGAACCAGGCAGACGAGGCCCTGCGGCGCCTGGCCGACTTCGTTGGGCGGCTCGATCGTGTGGACGTGGCGGGGGCGCATCCTGAGATAGATAAGCGTGTGTCTGACGCCGAGGCGCAATTCAAGGCTGCGATGGAGCAGGACCTCAACACATCAGGAGCCCTGGGTGTCATTTTCGAGCTCGTGCGGACGCTCAATTCCGCTCTCGATGGCAACGAGCTCGGCACCGGCGACATGCCGGTCGTACAGGCGGCATTCGAACGGTTCGACAACGTGCTCGGCATCATCCGGCTGCGCCAGCAGGAGGATCAGCAGACCGTCCTGCCGCCCGACGAAATCGATCGGCTTGTCACCGCTCGCCAGGACGCCCGGAAGCGGCGTGACTTTGCGGAAGGCGACCGGATTCGACAGCAGTTGCACGACGCCGGCATCGTGCTCGAAGACTCGGCGACCGGTACACGGTGGAAGCGGAAGTAGGCGTTTACCGCTCTGTGGTTAGCATTGATGGATCAGGCAGAGTTATTGCTAGCGGCCCTTGCATGGATCGCCGGCAATCCTTCGGCAAGCGCGGTGAAGATCTCGCCTGTGAAGAGCTCGAAAGGCGTGGTTACGTTATTGTCGATCGGCGGTTTCGCACGCGATGTGGCGAGCTCGACATCGTGGCGCGCGACCAGGGCGTGCTCGTGTTTGTCGAGGTCAGGGCGCGATCGGGTTGTCACTTTGGCACACCTTTCGAGTCGGTCACTTGGCAAAAACGGCAACGTCTCTGCAAAATGGCAGCTTCGTATCTGTGCGTCAAACGAGGGTCGGGGGAGCCGTGTCGGTTCGACGTCGTCTCCATTCTCGAACGCCAGGGTGAACGCACGATAGAATTAGTGAAAGGTGCATTCGACATGGAATCCCTGCAGCGATAGTTCATGGCGGACCTGAGAAAAGATCCTGTAACTGGTCGCTGGGTCATCATCTCGACCGAGCGTCAGAAGCGCCCAAACGACTTTCAGATTGAAACAGTCAGCGCCAAGCCTGACGATCTCTGTCCGTTCTGCGACGGACACGAGAACAAAACGCCGCCCGAGATTCTCGCGTATCGCAACGGCAGTCCGGCGAACACTGCCGGCTGGGACGTGCGGGTCGTGCCGAACAAGTTTCCGGCGCTGCGCGTCGAAGGCAATCTCGATCGGGAGGGCGAGGGGCTGTTCGATCGGATGAACGGCATCGGCGCGCACGAAGTCATCATCGAGACGCCGATGCACGGACAGACGCTGGCGACGATGCCCGAGCCGGCGATCGAGAAGGTGTTCTGGGCGTGGCGCGATCGCGTGCTCGACCTGAGACGCGACATCCGTCTACGCCATATCGTCATCTTCAAGAATCACGGTGCGGCGGCAGGTGCGTCGCTCGAGCACAGCCATTCGCAGCTGATTGCGTTGCCGATCGTGCCGCGCGAGATGAGAGAAGAGCTGTATGGCGCGAAACGCCACCATCAGCTCAAAGAGCGCTGCGTGTTTTGCGATATCGTCAGGCAGGAAACGAAAAGCGGCACACGCGTGATTGCCGAATCGGCCGATTTTGTCGCAATCGCTCCGTACGCGCCGAGATTTCCCTTTGAAACATGGCTGATGCCGAAGCGGCATCGCGCGCGATTCGAGGACGCGACGTCCGGTGAGTTTGCCAGTCTGGCGCGGATGCTCAAGGAAACGCTGTTGCGGATGAACAAGTCGCTGCTGACCCCGCCATACAATCTCATTGTCCACAGCGCGCCGATGCAGGACGAACCGGGCGCCGGTGATTTTTATCACTGGCACGTCGAGGTCATGCCGAAGCTTACGCGCATCGCCGGATTCGAGTGGGGGACCGGGTTCTATATCAACCCGACCGGGCCCGAAGAAGCGGCGGACGTGCTGCGAAAGACGAAACTCTGAACTGACGCGACCGCCGTGTTATGGCGGCAGAATGCGGTTCGTCTTGATGGCCGTCCATGTGCCGGCAGTCGTGCCGACCGTGCACTTCATTGTGCCCGACGCCAGACCCGTACGATTTGCGTTCAGTCTCCCCGTATAGACAGGCTTGCACCCATTGGAATAGGTCAGCTTCATAATTGCGCCGGTGACCGTCCAAGTCCCGCGCCCGCCCTTGTTGTCTGTGAGTTTTTTGGTAGGGGTCGGAAAGACGTTCAAGGTGGTGCTTGTCTTCTTCCCACCCTTCCATGTCGACACCAGCGTCCACACGCCAGGCGAATCCGTGCAGCTCGCTGCCCTGAAGCAATCATCGAACACTCTCGAGAACAGGAAGTTGCACAAGGGATGATTCAGGCCCCAGACTAAGGTGCATTGATCGTGGCTCAGGCAATCCACGGTGTATCGCTGCCCCGAGCACAGCCCGTTGCACAAGGTGCCGCATCGGCCTCGGCAGTTTAAGCCTCCGACCAGCGTGCTGACGCATTTTTCGCGGTATGGGCTGAGGCTGATTGGATAGCAGGCCGCTTTCGCGCGGCCGATGACGTTGCATAGGCTCACGATTGCTGGAGCCGGTAGCGGCTCGGGTGGACCGTCGGGGAAATCCCGGGCCATCGCCTCCTGACGAGCCTGGTCGATATCTTTGTTTGCGACGCTGTCGTTTCCGACCGTCGTCTTGAGATGATCCCTTGAGACCAGGAGCGGCATGCCGGAAGGCCAGCCGCTGAACTGGCGCATCATGCAGGCAATTTCCGTCTGGAATTCATTTGTCTGCAGGTCTTCGTCCATGATGTCGACCGCTCGTCGAAGAGCCTCTTTCTCACTCTCTGAGAGAGTAGAAAAGTCGCGCCCGCGGTTGAGGCTCGAGGTGATGTGCAGCTCGTTCGCTGTCTTGCGAAGCGTAATGGACTGCCGGTCGAGATCGATGCGCAGCGTGGTGAGCCCATCCTCAGTCGACGCGACGAACGCGACGTACGCGCCGCTCGCTCTGTCGCTCAGGATTCCGGCAATCTGCGTGTCGGTTCGAGCCGAGTACTGAATCACCGCCGTCGCCTGGCTGCGAAGCGGCATAGACCAGCAGACACACGCAACGATGGCGGCGACGACGCAGCGAATCCGTCGACTCATGGGTCAAACTCCTAGGCGTGGTTGAAAGGGTGCGTAAAAGTCCGATGGGGTCCGAAAGCGCGGGGAGTGTATGACGGAACGCGAGAATTCGCAACTGCTATCGGAAGTTCGTCGCGATCCAGTAAAGCGCGAGCCAGACGGCAGCAACAGCGAGCGTCAGCGCGTTGGTCATGACGTGGTCGCGTTTGGTCAAACACCATATTGCGATCAGCACTGATGGGACCAAAAACAACCAGCCGAATGACACGACGATGACGGTCAGAAAACCGAGAAACACGGGCGTGAATCCGCCGAGCCCGTCTCGAGCTGACGGGTTGAACGCGGTCAGTGCAAGGGCAAGGGTGGCCGGAATCACGGTGACGAGCGCCAGGCCCAGATAAGGGAGAATCCTGTTACGTGTCAACGCGTTCGCCTCGGCGTGGATCTTATTTCGACCGCGCCAATTCCGGGCTGACCTTGCTTGGCCTGCTGGCGTGTGGTACTTTTATTGGCTGCAGAGCGGGAATAACTCAGTGGTAGAGTGCGACCTTGCCAAGGTCGAAGTCGCGGGTTCGAATCCCGTTTCCCGCTCCAATGTTTAAACCGCGGGTCCCTCCCCCGCGGGCGTCCTTCGCTTCGTGGGGCCCCAACACCCCACTCGCTACGGACGCATGTCGCTTACGTAAGGTGATACGGTTAAGTCGAGTCGTTGAAACGTAGTTGAGGCGTTCGGCGGCTCGGCAGTGGTTGCAACTGCGTTACCGGTTCGGATTGATCATGACTTTCGCCAGGGCTCTTCCGACTCGCCTCGTCGAACGCTGTCGTCACGTTCAGGTCCGCTGACCGATCCTTCCGCACATCTACGTACGCCAGCCCTTTTCGTGTAATGGTACGTAGGAATAGTACGTAGTAGTGTCCGGCTTTAGCTGGACCGTGATCCCGTCAGAGGGCGCCGTCGCCAAGTGGTAAGGCAGAGGTCTGCAAAACCTCCATCCCCGGTTCAAATCCGGGCGGCGCCTCCAATCCAAATTGTTTTAAATCAATAACTTGTGAAGCGCAGGTTCGCGGCAAGCATCGTGCTTCCCGAGCATTCTGGACTACAGTTCTTCGCGGAGGTCCAAAGAACCTCCACCTTCTGCCGCGGACGGTCATGCCGCTTAAAGAGTCAAGACCGCGTGGAGTGTGGGCGTTGATGCGCCCAGGATCTACGGGTGACTCGATTTTCTGAGCTCGACGGCCAGCCACGCCCGCGCCAGTTTCCAGTCGCGCAGCACGGTCTGCGGAGAGACGCCGAGGGCTTCGGCTGCTTCCTCCACAGTGAGCCCGCCGAAATACCGCAGCTCAACGACCTGCGCACGGCGTGGTTCGCGGGCCGCAAGCGCCTCCATCGCGTCATCGAGTGCATAGATGTCGGCGGCGCGATCCGTTCCGGTCGCCGCTGTGGAAGCCGATCGAAGCAGAACTGTTGCGCCTGCTTCCGAATCGGGAGCATGTCGTGATTGGCGGCGCGTCGCATGGGATTACTCGGACCCACCCCGAACACACCAACGCGGCGATCTTCCAGTTTCTTCAAGGGAGGTAGCCGGACCGAAACGAATGCGCTCGCGGAAGAACGACTCGCAGGGCGTCAGAAACGTGGAGTTCGCCTGGGCCGCAGCCTGAGTCGGACCGTTGCGCGTTCCCCTGAGCCACCCACTCATGCGATTCATTGAGATGGCACCGCGCTGCCGGCTTGACCTGCACGCTCGAAGGGGTCAGATTAGCAACATGAGCGGTTCGATGTCGCCTGGCTCGGTGGTGCTTGCGGTCTGCGCGCTGGTGGCACTCGTGAGTGCCCCGCCAATGGCTCAGTCCACCGCAAACACCAGCTTTCTGATCGTGAACGCGCGTGTGTTCGACGGCGATCGTCTGCGCGAGGAAACCGATGTGGCCGTCGAGGGCGGCATCATCCGCGCCGTGGGCCGCGATCTGACGGGATGGGAGCGGCTGGCGGTGATCGACGGCGCCAACAGCACGATCGTCCCGGGTCTCATCGACGCTCACGCGCACGTGACCAGCGTCGCCGATCCTCGGCAGGCGCTCCAGTTCGGCGTGACGACCGTGCTCGATCTCGGAGCAGCCAATGTGCCCCAAGAGCAGGTATTTGAAGTCCGCGCGGCCGCTAGGGCCGCCACCGATATGGCCGAAGTGTTCTCCGCTGGGTTTCTTGCCAGTACCCGGCGGCCGCCGGGTTCGACCAGGCCGCTGGTTACGAGCATCGACGATGCCGTCCGATTCGCCGATGCGCGCCGTGCCGACGGTGCCGATTATCTGAAGTTGCAGTTGAACGGCGCTCGCAGCGCCACGCTCGGCGATCCCAACATGTCCGAGGCCATCGCCAGCGCGCTCGTCTCACGGGCACATGCGAACGGCATGAAGGCGATTGCGCACGTCGAGACTCTGGCTGATGTGGAAGTCGCGCTGCGCGCCGGTGTCGATGGCCTGGCGCACGTGTGGCGCAGAGGCGGAGCCAACGCTGATATCGCACGCCGGATCACCGACCGTGGCATCTTCGTGATCGCGACGTTGGCAATTCCGGATGGGTTTCTGCAGGGGCGAACACACCTCCGCGACGACCCCAGATTCCAGGGCCGGCTGTCGGCGTCGCTTCTGGATCATTTGACGCGACCGTTCACCGCGCCGCTCGCGGGCAGTTCGCTCGAAGAGCTGCGCGCGAATTACGCCGCTCACCGTGACGGTGTGCAGAGCCTCGTGCGGGCCGGCTCGACGCTTATCGTGGGCACCGATGCTTCCGCAGCCGCCACTCCCGCCGCCCACGGTATCAGCATTCACCGCGAGATCGAGCTCTTGACCGAGGCGGGGCTGTCGCCGCTGCAAGTCATGCGCGCTGCAACGTCGAAGACTGCTGACGTGTTCTCATTACCGGATCGTGGGCGGATTGTTGTCGGCCGGCGCGCGGATCTCGTCATGGTCCGGGGAAATCCGATCGACGACATCACCGCGACGCGCGACATCGTGCGGGTGTGGCGAGCGGGCGTCGCCCTTCGCCGATGACGACCAGTTGAAGGTCTTCGACTGACTATGTAGGCCAGCGCCCTACAACATCAGAACATTTCCGGCGCCCTTAACGCACGCCAATGGGCATCGAGGTCAGTAGTCCTCCGATCCCATTTGTGATATCGACCCGAAGGTCCCCGGCTCTGGCTGGCACGAACTCCACGTCGTACGTCTCGCCGTTGCCCATCTGGATCTCGGACGCAGCATCACGAAGTTGATCCGCCGGTAGATCCATTCCGTCCTTGGCAACGATGCGCCACCTGACCAAGGTCTCCCCATCCAGGAGGCGCATGCGCATGCTCGGTCGGTTCGTATGCACGTTGATGAATCGCAGCCGGTAGCGCTCCCCCGCACGCATCTCACGCGCAGCAGGCGTCGTGGTGCCGTTCAGGAACACCTTGTTGACGTCCGCAGCCTTTCGAGGCGTCGTGACGAGCATCACCCAATCGCGAGCTGAATCGTAGCTCGCAGGATCGTCCAGCACGAGCAGCGCACCAGAGAGACCAGCCCGCTGTTGCCTCACATCATCCAGGTGCGTGTGATAGATGAACGTTCCCGATCGCGGCGGAGTGAACCGCGCCTCGAATGTCTTGCCTGGCCTGATTGCCGGAGCGAGCCGTCTGCCCTGACCGGCGAATCCCGCCACGCCGTCGTAGTAGCTCTCGAGCTCGATGCCATGCCAGTGTACAGAGGTGGGCTCCGGCAGCTGGTTGTCGACGGTAATCGAGACCGGTTGCGCACGCTTCAGGAGGATCGTCGGACCGGGCAAGTAAGGTCCGGCAGGCGCTGAATTGTTGCGCCCTTCATGCAACGTGTAGCCGAAGGAAGGATCATTGGGCGTGCCGCCCTCATCAACACGGGCAACGAGGCGCAGGCTCCGACGTCTACCAATCGACGCCACGCGTTCCGTGCTCCGCCCGCTGATGGTGATGCCCATCACTGGGCCGGCCATCATGTGGTCCATCGAGCCCTCGTGCTTGTGGTCAACGATCGGGCTCGCGGCGTTTCCGACGAACGGCAACTGAGGCGCGACGTGCACGTTGTCATGGCAGTGAAACAGCCAGTTACCCGGCCGCGTAGGCGTCCACGTCAACGAGAACGTCTGGCCGGGCGCCATGCGTTCGGTGACGACAAGACGGGGTGAACCTGTCGACAGCACGGTCTCCTGCCGCTCATCACCGCGCGTGTCCACGTTGAAGTAGAACCCGTGCAGGTGCATGGGGTGGACGGCGGAGCTCACATTCGCCAGGCGCATGCGCACCGTGTCGCCCAGGTTGTACGTCAACCGCTCGGTATGCGGCCACGACACACCGTTCATGGCGTATCGAAATATCCGCGCTGGGGTACCGGCGGCTGTCACGCTCGGCGCGGAAGAGCGCAAGCCCAGAAGGTCGTCGGTGTACGTGCTGAACACAATGACGCGATCCGGAGGAGTCGGCTCCACAGCATCCACGACAAATGCGCCGGTGAGTTGCGTATCCCGACCCAGGCGCTGGTCCAGGGTCGTTGCGGCGTCAATTGCGCCCCAGTAGTAATACATTCCGGGAGTCAACGCGAGGAACGTCACCTCACGAGTTTCGGCCGGTGCTATGACGAGAGGGGAAGCGACATCGGAGTCCGAACCAGGACGTGAGTACAAGCCGTGTACGGCCAGCGGCTCATTCGTGGCATTGCGAACAGAAGCTCGAACCGTCGTCCCCTGCCTCACTCGAATCAGGGGGCCAGGCACGTGCAAAGGTCCTCCATTCGCGCTGAACGCCTTGACCGCGACCCCGGGACTGCTCTCGCCGTCGGGATGCCACTGACCGAGGCGCGCCTCCAAGCGTATGGTCAGCGTACTGTTCGCGAGTGCGCCCGCAGGTATTCGATTGTCGTTGGCGACCACCAGCTGAGTTGACGCAGTTGGCGACGTGCCGACTCGTCCTTGTTGGGAAAGCGCGTTAGCTGTGTGAACGATACCCGCCGTGAGGAGTACGGCGAGGGGGACGCCAGCAATGGGTCGCAGCTGCAATCGCATCGTGAACCCGATCCTTTCCGAATCTCGAGTGGGCAAACCTCTCCCATTGCGGAGTGGGTGTCAGCGCCGCCGCTGCAGCGCCAGCGACGCCGCACTCGAGGCCTTGAACCTTAATGCGCGAAGCAACCGCAGAACGGTGAAGCGCCTCCGATTCACATGCGCTCCGCGTAGAGCGACGGCTACAATGCGCACGATGACGTCCGCCCAGGTCACGGAGTTGCTGCACGCGTGGGGTGCGGGCGACGAGACGGCGCTGCACCAGCTCGTGCCCCTCGTGGAGTCCGAACTGCGACGACTGGCCGGCGCCTATATGGCGCGCGAGCGACCCGGGCATACGCTGCAGCCGACGGCGCTGGTCAACGAAGCGTTCCTGCGACTCGTCGACGCGCAGGGTGTGCGCTGGCACGGTCGTGCGCACTTCTTTGGCATCGCGGCCCGTCTGATGCGGCGCGTGCTGGTGGACCACGCCAGAGCGCGCGGCTTCCAGAAGCGTGGCGGTGGGGCACAGGCCGTGCCGCTCGAGACCACGATCCTCGTGTCTCGTGCGCCGGACATCGCCCTGCTCGATCTCGACCACGCGTTGGACGCGTTGGCGGAGATCGACGAGCGGAAGGCCAGAGTGGTCGAGATGCGTTTTTTTGGCGGCATGACCGTGGAAGAGACGGCGGGTGCGCTGAGCGTCTCGATCGACACCGTGAAGCGCGATTGGCGCTTGGCCAAGCTCTGGTTGCTGAGGACGCTCGGGGAGCGGCCACGATGAACGAGCGCATCGCTCGCTGGCGCCGCGTCGAGCAAATCTGTCAGGACGCGCTGGATCGTCCCGCCGCTGAACGCGCCGTCTTTCTCGAGGCTGCATGCGGCGAGGATGCCCTCCTGCGACACGAGGTGGAAGGCTTGCTTATGCAAGAGGTGGCTGGCTCCGAGTTTCTCGAGTCGCCCATGGGCGCGGTCGCCGCCGCCGCGATGGAACCGGTGTCCTCCAGACTGAGCGGGCACCGAGTCGGGGTCTTCGATGTGGGGCCGCTGCTCGGCGTCGGCGGGATGGGGGAGGTGTATCGGGCTCGAGACACCAGGCTGGATCGCGACGTCGCGATCAAGATCCTGCCGGAGGCGTTTGCGCACGATGCGGAACGGCTGGTGCGCTTCCAGCGTGAGGCCAAGATGCTCGCCTCACTGAACCATCCCCACATCGCCGCCTTCTACGGGCTGGAGGAGAGCGCGGGCCTGCACCTCCTCGTGATGGAACTCGTCGAAGGCCACGACCTCTCGCAGCGCATCACCCGCGGCCCCATCCCCATCGACGACGCCCTTCCGATCGCGACGCAGGTCGCTGAGGCGCTCGAGGCCGCACACGAGGAAGGGATCATCCATCGGGACCTGAAACCCGCAAACATCAAGGTGCGCGCGGACGGCACGGTGAAGGTCCTGGACTTCGGACTGGCGAAGCCGATGGAGCCAGCCGCCGAGTCGTTGCCAAGCGCATCGCAATCACCGACGATCACAACGTCGGCGATGAGGCAGGCGGGGATGATTCTCGGCACCGCCGCCTACATGTCGCCGGAGCAAGCGCGCGGCAAGAGGGTGGACAGGCGCGCCGACATCTGGGCGTTCGGCGCCGTGCTGTTCGAGATGCTGACAGGCCAGCGCGCGTTTCCTGGCAAGGATCTCACGGACACGCTCGCAGCGGTCGTCAAGCTGGATCCGAAGTGGGACGCCCTCGGAGCGGATGTACCCGCCCGAGTGCGTCAAGTGTTACGCGTGTGCCTACAGAAAGATCCGAGGCAGCGGGCGCAGGCCATCGGGGATGTGCGCCTGGCGCTCGAGGGCGCGTTCGAGACAGCCGCGCTGCTTGGCGAGACACGCGTCCGTTCGGCTGCATCGTGGAAGCGCGTCGCGCTCGTCGGTGCCGGCGCACTGCTGCTCGGCGCCGCGCTGGCTGGCGTGGCGATGTGGATGGCGACACCAACCATCCCGGCCCACGTGACGCATGTGGCGATGACGCTCACTCCCGACCTGCCGCTCTCGCCCACGCCGATCGCGCTCTCGCCCGACGGCCTGACGCTGGCCATGAGTGCGGGCAACCAGATCGTGCTCCGTCGTCTCGATAACCCGAAGTTGACGGCGCTCCCAGGAACGGAGGGTGGCCGCACTCCCTTCTTTTCGCCTGACGGCAACTGGATCGGCTTCATCGCGGCTGCCGAGCTGCGACGGATTCGCGTGGATGGCACAGGCCGTCAGACCATTGCCAAGCTGGGCCAAGCACCCCGGACGCCCCTCTATTGGGCGGGCAATGACGCGATCTACTTTGGCGTTACGGGCCAGGGGCTCTATCGGGTGCCCCCCACCGGCGGGCCGCCCACGGCGCTGACCCAGCCACGCCGGGAGGCCGGCGAGATCACGCACGAATCGCCCCAGGCGCTGGACGAGGGCCGCGCGATCCTGTTTACGCTCGTCCGCGCAGACGGGCGCGTGCCAGCGCTCCTCAACGTCGCGTCAGGCGAATGGCGCGTCATCCCAGGCCTCAGCACCGACTTTGCGCGCTACTCCCCGAGCGGTCGTATGCTCTATCGACAAGGCGAGAGTGTCTTCGCGGTGACGATGTCGTTGGCATCCGGCACGACGACGGGAGCGCCCGAGATGCTGTTCGACGGCGTTCTCGCCGCCGAGGACAGTGCCTTGGCGCTGTCGGCGGACGGCACGCTGGCCTACCTCCCGAATTCGACCGCCACGGGCAGGCAGGGGCAGATCGCGATTGTCAGTCGAAGCGGCACAGTCACCAGCGTCGTGAATGACAGCGTCACCCTGGGGTTGGCGAGTTCGAGTCTGCGGTTCTCGCCAGATGCGGGGTCGATCATGGCCGCCGTTTCGTCCGCCCCAAACACGACCGACCTCTGGATCCACGACCTTGGCCGCAGCGCACGAACGAAGCTGACAGACCAGGGGCCGAACAATGCCGGTCCGACATGGTCGCCGGATGGAAAGCAGGTGGCGTTCAACTCCACACGAGAGCCCCCAGGCATCTACGTCCAGTCTCTCGATGCACCCGGCTCGGCGAAACTCCTGCTGAGACGAGGCCCTAGCTCTCAGATCCCGGGAGCGTGGTCTCCGGACGGTCGAACGCTGGTGTTCATGGAGGCCAATCCGCGTACGGGCAGTGATTTGTGGACCCTGACGCTCGATGGCAAGGCTGCGCCTCTGCTCGCCACGTCGGCTCAGGAACGGGACCCGCGCCTCTCCCCTGACGGGCGCTGGCTGGCCTATCAGTCCAACACCGCCGGTCGCGATGACGTGTACATCGCGTCGTTCCCGTCCCTCGCCAGCACCCAACTCGTCTCGATCGACGGTGGCACGTCGCCACGGTGGGCTGGCGCACGGGAGATCGTCTACCGCCGCGGACGTCAGGTGGTCTCCGTCCCCGTGACACCCTCCGAGAAGCTCACGCTCGAACGCCCGACCGTCCTGTTTGAACTGGACGATGAGAGTAGTCAGGTACCGATGTGGCGCCCGACGGCATGACGTTCCTGATGCTTCGCCGCGACGTCCCGGGACCGGGAGCGGTGCCAGGGCAGGTCAACCTGGTGCTCAACGTGTTCGAGGAGTTGAAGCGCCGAGTGCCAAGTCGGTGATCGCAACCCGGCCGTTCCGAGTTGGAACAGCGGGCACATCCTCCATAGCGCGGTGTTCGTCCACACTCGCTGCTCTGTCTCGCGGGCGAGTGATGAGCGGCCTTCGGCAATTCACGATCGCGAGGCAGGCTATCGGCATCGCAGTCCATTCTGCCTACACTATTTCGCCGAAGGCTTCGGCACCGGCGGTTTCCTGCGCATCGTTTCAAAGACTCGCTGAAACAGCTCGATTTCAGGACTCCGAACGTTCGAGCGCTCGGTCACGGCGTCGCCGAAATCGAGCAAGCGATAGTCAGGAGAGCGGTACCGAGGCCATGGAGGCAACCCTCCACTGTTTGGATTCCCTGTCTTCGCGAACCGCACCCACGCCGCTGCCATGGCCCCTGATACCGTGCGGTCGATCTCGTCGAATTGCGAGGCGTCTCCACTCGTGTTGTCGAAGACGTACGGGACTTCGGAGGTATGCGCGGCGCCTCCCCAGGCGGAGCGGCTGGACGGCGCGACACGCGAAAATCGATACATGTAGACATCGCTGATTCTCGAAGCGGCACGAGCGGTGAGTACCGTAGGCGCGACGAGTCGTGACTCGCCGTCCAACAACGGCGCCGCCAGTGAAACTTCGGCGTCTGTCGCTGCCGGATACCTCGCGAGCACTGCGTCAACGAGCTCCGCGGGAAATCTCGCGCGGACGAACGCGCGATACTCCTCGAGCGTCTTGGGCAAGTCCCTCGCATAGAAGAGACCCTCGTCGGCGTTGTGACCGATGAGCAGCGGTAGCTTCAGCTGGTTGTTCGTGCCCATGAGAACGGCAGGATCATCCGGTACGACGTACCCGTCGACGAGCGGGACGTAGGTCAGGCCCCCGAAGGCCGATGTCTCACTTCTACTCGGCAGTCGCGCGAGTACCTCGTCTGCGCTCAACGCGCGGAGTGTCGCGATGTCCGATGCGATCGAGAGTCCTTGGGCTTCCGCTGCCGCGAAGCCGTAGGACGGAACGCGAAGTCGCGGCTTCGGCCCGGCAGCCGTCGACCCGAGGCTCTGCGCAATGGCGCGATGGAACAACCCTCGCGCGAGCGGCGAGACCATGAGGAATGCCTGGCTGGAGGCGCCGGCTGACGATCCGAACAGCGTCACGTTCTCCGGATTTCCGCCAAACGCCGCGATGTTCGCGCGCACCCACCGGAGCGCGGCGATCTGATCGAGTAGCCCGTAATTACCAGACACCTGGTGTTCGGACTCGCGCGATAGCGCGGGGTGCGCCAGGAACCCAAGCGCTCCCTGTCGGTAGTTGAAAGTCACCACGACCACACCACGTCGAGCCAGGTTCGCCCCGTCGACGCGGGGCCCCGTGACCGAGCCGAAGTTGAATCCTCCACCGTGGATCCACACCATGACGGGGAGCCGGTCGCCGCTGGCCTTCGCCGGAGTCCAGACGTTGAGCGTCAGACAGTCTTCGCTTGCGGGCCCACCCACAGCCCTCGCGCGCGCGGGCGGCGTCCCAGGACATCGAGGTCCGAACTGCGTTGCATCTCGCACATCTGTCCACGGTTCGGCCGCCGCCGGTGGGCGCCATCGACGGTCTGCCGGTTGGAGGAGCGGCGTACGGAATACCCTTGAAAGCAATGACGTCAGTCCCAATGCCTCGCACAGGCCCGGACTGCGTGTGAACCGTTGCCGATACTGGCTGAGGCGCCTGTCCGTGTACGACGGTAAGAGCGAAAATGGACGCCACCAGCTTCAGGACCCAACGCATAGATAACCCTCCGGACGTGTGGACTCGCGCAGGTAAAATAGCCACCACGCGGCGGGCATGTCCCAGGGGATCACCTGGGATCTTCCAGGGATCTGTGCAGCTTTTTCCCAAGGATCCGCAGTGCGCATTCGCTTCGGCCCGTTCACGCTCGATCTCGAGAGCAGGCAGCTGACCAACGCCGGCGAGGAAATTCATCTCGAGCCGAAGGCGTTCGAACTGTTGTCGGCGCTCGTGCTCGAGCGGCCGAAGGCGCTCTCGAAAGCGGACCTGCAGGAACGACTGTGGCCCGGCACATTCGTCGCCGAAGCCAACCTCTCCAACCTCGTCGCCGAGATTCGCGCCGCACTCGGTGACCCGGCCCGTGCTCCCAAGTTCGTGCGCACCGCGCACGGCTTCGGGTATGCGTTCTGCGGTGACGCGGAGCCGGTGACCGATCCCGGTGATGCGGCGCCAGTTCGCGAGCCACCCGAATCGAGCGACGGAATCGAGGCCAGGACAGACACGGGCTCACCGCCGCCACCATCGAGCCGCGTCCCATGGCTGGTTGCCGGTGTGCTCGCCGTTGGACTGATCGCGGCCACGGTCATCGGACTGCGCCGCGACGGCGGCCTCGCCTCAGCCGCTGGTCCGGTGCAGTTCACCATCGCCCCGCCGGAGCATGCGTCGTTTGGCGGTCCGAGCCGTCCTGGCGGCGGCACGGCCACGCAGCTGGCCGTCTCCCCGGATGGCCGGCACATCGTCTTCGTGGCGCGCGCCACCACCGCGTATCAGATCTGGCTGCGACCGGTCGCCACGCTGGACGCGACGCCGATTCAGGGAACCGACGGCGGGACCTTCCCGTTCTGGTCGCCTGACAGCCGTTCCATCGGGTTCTTCGCGGATGGCAAGCTGAAGACCGTTCAGATTGCCGGCGGGCCTCCGATCGTGGTGGCCGACGCACCGTTCGGGAACGGCGGGAGTTGGAGCCGCGACAACGTGATCCTGTTCGCGCCGGGGCCCTCCCAAACCGGCCTGCTGCGCGTGTCAAGCGCCGGCGGTGTTCCGACGGTCGCCACCACCCTTGATAAGACCGCCGGAGAAGACGTCCACCGGTGGCCCCACTTTCTGCCCGATGGCCGGCACTTCTTTTACACAGCCGTCACCGGACCCTGCTGTCCTGCATCCACGCCGTCGGTAATCAGAATTGGCTCGCTCGACAGACCAGGCTCCCATCTCACGCTTATGCAGGCCGAGTCGGCAGTCGCGTACGCTTCCGGTCATCTGATCTTCGCGCACGATCAGACCTTGATGGCGCGACCCTTCGACCCCGAAGCACATCAACTGCTGGGCGAAGCCTTTCCACTGGCCGAGCGTGTCAGCACGGAGCAGAGCCGCTACATCGGCGTGTCCGTGTCGGCGAACGGCACGCTTGTGTACGGACAGGCCGGCCCCGACCTGGCAAGGCAGTTGACCTGGTTCGATCGCAGCGGCCGCGAGCTCGGCACGCTGAGTGAGCCAGCTCTGTACTCCGGCCTCGCGCTGTCGCCGGACGAACGCCGCGTGGCGGTGACGTTGGAAACCGGAGCTCCGACTAACGTCGACATCTGGCTGATCGATATCGCCCGTAACATCCGATCTCGCCTGACCGTCGACCCAGGACAGGAACGGTCACCGGTGTGGTCGCCGGACAGCGCGTGGATCGCGTTCCAATCGTCACGAGCGCGACAGCCCATCGCCATGCGTCAGACGTCGAGCGATGGAGCAGGCGCGAACGAATTGCTCCTGGAGGGGCGGCGCAATTTCACGATGACTCCGAGCGGCTGGTCGTCGGATGGACAGTTCATCGCGTATACCACGCGAGGATCGAATGTGTGGATCCTGCCGTTGTCCGGCGATCGGAAGCCATTCGCGTTCGCGGAGACCCCGTTCACCGAAGCATCGGCCGTGTTCTCGCCGGATGGCCGATGGATCGCATACACCAGCAACGAAGGTGGCCAGACAGACATTTATCTGCAGTCGTTTCCCGGGCCTGGTGCGAAGTCTCAAGTGTCGAGAGACGGAGGAACCCATCCGGTATGGCGAGCGGACGGTCGGGAATTGTTCTATCTCGCAGCCGACGGGACGATGATGGCGGTCCCGATCGGTGCGGCACGTTCATTCGATGCGGGACTGCCACACGCCCTCTTTAAGGCAAACATCTGGACCCTCGCGCGCAACCAGGTCTACGGCGTGACCAAGGACGGTCAGCGCTTCCTCGTCACGACGACGCCACAGAAGGCCAGCGGCGCGACGCCGCTCACCGTCGTCCTCAACTGGACGGCTGCGCTCAACAAGTAACGATGCGCTCATCGCCGGTCGATGGTAAACGTTTGGCAAGCCGCCGTGGGCCGATTTTGAAACAGCTCATTTCAGTTCTTCAGGATTGACGCGCGTCGGCATTTCATCGAGGGAACACAACGGCACGGCTATACTGGAAAAGGCCGTAAGTGATCGCGGACATTGGTGGATGTATCACAATCGCCGCGATCGCCCTTCAAACGATGCTGTTAATTGTTGATTCTAAATGGAGAGATGCTGAAGCGATCGATCAGGCACGCTTGGAAAACGTAGTTCTTGAATCAGGCTGCCGCCCAGGCAAACTCCAGATCCTGCGAGCTTGCGCACTCAAGAACTGTTTCGTCGTGACCCATGAGGTCTGGGATCCGGATTACGAATCGACGGAGAACTCGTGGGGGACCGGTCGAGCGGAAGGACTAAGCGGCAGGATCGCAGCGGGAGCAATCACCGGCGGCCGTAGTCCACACGTAGTCCAATAGGGCCCTAACACGAGGTAAAACGGGGGAGCTGGACAGACCAAAGACCAGCACGAGACAACACGATTGACAACCCCGTTAAATCTGCAAAACCTCCATCCCCGGTTCAAATCCGGGCGGCGCCTCCAAATTTCCAGTGCGAATTTGATCGTTTGTGCGCTAGCCGCACAACCGAAAGTGCTTCGAGTGGACTACGGTGGACTACAAAATCGGCACTCCTGTTCGCGTCCATGCGGTAAAGCGCTGAGTCAGAATGACTTGGTTACTCGGTGATTCCGAGAGGGTGGAGGTTCTAAGGACCTCCCGCCGTCACCGATGGTCATGTTTTCGCATTCGCCTCCCGAACCCAAAAGACCACCATTAGATGCCCAACGCACTTTGTGTTGGCGGCAGGCACAACCCGCATGCCCTAGTGCGAACGTCGTACCGGCGCGAGGCAGGGAATCGAAGGATTTGGGGGAGCGTCGCGTGGCAGACGCGTCGGATCCTCCGACGCCAAATAGGCCAGCATCGCCAGGACGATCGCGTTGCTTCGCACATCGTCGATCACGACCTTGTCGAACGTGTCGAGGTCGGTGTGCCAGGTGTAGGTCTCGTCCTCCCAACTGGCGGATGAGAAGCTGAAGGCCGGTGCGCCAGCGCATGAGAACGAGAACGCGTCGATACCGCGACTGAGCGTGGCAGACGTCTCCACGGGGATCGGGCCGGCGGACCTGCGAGAGCCACCGCCTCATGAACGCGTCGCTGGCCGGCTGTCCCTGCGCCGACACGTGGACGAACCTTCCGGTGCCGTTGTCGTGATCGAAAACGGCCTGAGCGCCGCGCACGACTTCGGGATGATCCGGGCAAAAGCGCGCGAGCCGTTGAAGCCTTGCTCTTCGCCGCTCCACAGCTTACTCGTCGCGCAGGGCTTCGATCGGCTGGATGCGCAGGCCCTGCCGCACCGGACCGATCGTCGCGATCACGCCGATCGTCATCATCAGCAAGATGACGAGCGGCAGCAGCATCGCGCGGTAATTCCGCAGGATGTCACCTTCGAGGATTTGCTGCAGGCCGACCGCGGCGATCAAGCCGAGGACCGCGCCAGCGCCCAGCTGCGCCAGGACGCGCGAGAAGATGCTGACAAGGATCCGGTTGCGATTGGCGCCCAGCGCCGCGCGAATGCCGATCTCGCGCCGCCGCCGCGCCACCGTGAACGACATCAGCGAATAGATGCCGGCCGATGAGAGCAGGATCACGCTCAGGATCACCAGCGCGAGGCTCACGCCCATCAACCGCATCGTGCCCTGAGCCTTCTTCAACGCGATTTCGGCGGTGGAGACGTCGAGCAACAGCATCCCTGGATCGATCGACGCGCTGAGCTCGCGCAGCGGATCAGCAAGCGCCGCCGGATCGCCGGTACGCACGCGCACGTTGAGGCGGGCGGGATACAGGTCGCCGGCGGCGACGGCGTGATAGACCCGGCCTTCCGACTCGTCGTCCAACGGTCCGGGAGCAGGGAAGTCGGGCACCACGCCGACGATCTCATACCAGCGTTCAGGCACGACATTCCCCGACGGCGCCTCACCGACGTACTTGATCCGGCGGCCGAGCGGATTGGCGCCGCTGAACACCTGGTCGACCAGCGCGCGGCTGACGAGCACCCCGGGTGTCACCCCGGCGGCGTCGGCCGACGCATCGGCGGCGGTAAGGTTGCGCCCGATGCTCACCGGCACGTCGAACGCGGAAAAGAAATTGGGTGTGACGCGATTGAATCGCACCAACGTGCCGCGCTTGGTGCCCTCCACGGGCACGCCTTCAGCCTCGAGCGCTACGAAGAGCTCGCGGCCTGGACTGGTCAGCGAAAACGTTACGTCGCGCACGCGTGAGTCCTCTTTCAGGCGGCGCTCGATTTCCGCGAGCGCGCCGCCGTACCGCGCGGCGAACGCCTTGTCATCCGATCCGGTCGGCGATGCAGCCGTGCGATCGAGCGACAGGCTCGCGTTGAGAAACTCGGCGGTAGCGTAGCCGCCGCCAGACTGGATCTTGAGGGAGCTCCACGCGAAATACGCCGCCATCGGCAGGATCGCGACCGTGACCGCGACCTGTGCCACGATCAGCGCCGTCCACAGCCGCCCCATCTGCATGCGCGCTCCGCTGCCAGGCGAAAGCGTTCGCAGCCGCGTGTGGACGTGGCGGCCCGTCGCTTTGAGCGCCGGCGCCACGCCGACGATGGCCGCCGCGAACAGCGTCAGCCCGACAACGTAGATCACGGTACCGGGTTGAAGCTGCAGTGAGAACCAGAAGGGCCAACGGCCGACCATGGTGTGCATCGCGCTCTCGATGTAACGGAGCGCGACGGCGCTGAGCCCGATACCGATCGCCGCCGACACGCCGGCCAGCATCAGCCCTTCCACGAACAGCTGCGCCACAATCCGGCGCCGGCTGGCCCCGAGCGCCGCGCGCACGGCGATTTCGCCTTGCCGCGTCGCCGTCCGCGCGTAGACGAGAATGGCGACGTTGACGCAGATGAGGACCAGCAACAGGACGATCGCCATCTCCATCCCGTAGAGCGCGAGCGCGTCCTCGGGATCGTCTATCTCGCTGAAGGCGTGGGCGAACGCGATCACCTGCGGGCGCAGGTGTTCGTGGGTCGCCGGCGACGCGGCCGCCAGACGCCGGCTGATCGCCGTAAGCTCCGCCTGCGCGCTCTCGAGCGTGGCCCCAGGCGCGAGCCGCCCAAACACATTGATGTTGGGACCGCTGCGCGGCGCATAGGCGGCGGCATCGAGACGCCACGGGATCCAGAAGCTGTGGTACGCCGGGAACCCGAAGCCTTCCGGCATCACGCCGACGATCGTGTAGGCCGTTGGACCAAGCGCCACCGATTGGCCGACGATGCCGGGATCGGCGGCGAAGCGGCGGACCCACTCGTCATGTCCGATCACGATCGCGGCAGACGCGCTCGCGCGCTCGTCTTCCGGCAGCAGCGTCCGGCCACGATCTGCCCCGACGCGGGCCGCGCGAAACGCCGAGGCCGAGATCTCCGCCACCATCACGACTTCGGGCGGCCGGTTGCCGACGATCAGGTTGCGCTGGACGTTGCGCGACACGCTGAAGTCCTCGACGGACTTCGCGTCGCGCCACGCCTCGAGGTCATAGAGCAGGCGCAACTCGCGATCGTTGGTCGAGGCGTCCCAGTTCACGAGCGAGACCAGGCGATCACCCTCGGGCAGCGGCAGCTTCGTGCCCATCACCATGGAGACGATGGTGAAGGCGCCGGCGGCGATCGTGATGCCGACCGACATACCGAGCACGCTGACGAGGCTCAGGCCCGGATAGCGGAGCAGCATGCGCCAGGCCAGCGTGAAATCGAGCGCGGAAAACGCCGGGCCCTTGCGGATCCGGCGCTGGCGTTGCCGCTCGACGAGTCCCGTGCCGATCGCGTTCAAACAGGCCGCAAACCCGAAGGACAGGCGGGCCCGTCCCGCGCGGGCGGTGAGCTCGCGGTCGAAGGCATCGATCATCTCCACGCCATAGAGATCACGGTGGCGGCGGGGAAAGGCGCGCAGCGCAAGCTGATACAGACGCGTCACTTCGGGCCTCCGAACATGTTCTGCGCGCGGGCCACATCGAGGAGCGCCCGCAGCCGTTCGGATTCCGCGCGCGCGACCGCGCGGCCGAACCTGGTGCGCTGGTAATACCGCCGCGCCGGCCCGCCGCTCGCATCGTCCTTCGGCGTCGATTCGGTGACCAGGCCTTCGTCCACCATCCTCGCGAGCGCGGCGTAGAGCGTGCCGGGAAGGATTGCCTCGCGGCCTTCCGTCATGGCCGACACCGCCTGCATGATGGCGTAGCCGTGCATGGCCTCGCCGTCGCCGAGGGCGAGCAGCACCTGGTAAGTGGAGTGTTTGAGCGGGATTAGCTCGGCGGGGTCACGCGTCAGTCGGCGCATCGTATTCGTCTTAGACTATAGTTTGAATCGAATAGTTCCCGCGCCCTGCACTTTTTTTCTGCGACGGGTGATGCGACAGCCCCTCTGTATGCGCGAGAAAGCCGGTACGTTCGTCCGTCCATATCGGGCCGTACTCGCCGAACTCCTGCGCCTTCCTCGAGACCAGGCGGGGTCAGCAGTGCCCCTCGAACGCGCTCAAGTGCTGGTCATCGCCCGCGAGACGATCAAGGCGTGCGGCTGACCCTCGGGGCCTGGCATCGCACTGAAGTCGTATTGGGTCACGCGAATCAAATCTGCCTCGGAGACCGCCACGCGTCGCCGATATGCCGATTTGACGAGGACGAGCTTGGGCTCTAAGCGGGCCCTCGTCCCCGGCGAGCGAACGATGAAAACCATTCTCACATTGATGGCGGTCGCGGCCGTTGCAGTATCTGCACAGGCGCAGCAGACGCCGCTGCGCGAGGCCGTGGCGCGCGACTATCGCGAAAATCTCGGTGCCTTGTTCGACCATTTCCATCGCAATCCGGAGCTGTCCGGCCGCGAGACCCAGACGGCGGCGCGGATGGCGCGCGAGCTTCGGGCGCTCGGCTATGAGGTGACCACAAGAGTCGGCAGCACCGGCGTCGTCGCCATCCTGCGCAACGGCGCCGGGCCGACCGTTCTGGTGCGTGCCGACATGGACGGGCTGCCGCTGCAGGAGCGCTCGGGCCTGCCCAACGCCTCGACCGCACGCCAGGCCGATGCGGGCGGCGTCGAGCAGCCGGTCATGCATGCCTGCGGCCATGACGTGCACATCACCTCGCTGGTCGGGACGGCGCGTATGCTCCATGCGCGGCGCGCCAACTGGTCCGGCACCCTAGTCATGATCGCGCAGCCGGCTGAAGAGACGATCTCCGGGGCGCGGGCGATGATCGAGGACGGGCTCTATACCCGCTTTCCCAAGCCCGATTACGCGCTCGCCTTCCATGTCTGGGCAGGCACGGCGGCGGGGCGAATCAACGTGCCGGACGGGATCGTCAATGCCAGCGCGGACAGCGTAACGGTCCGGGTGCGCGGGGTCGGGACGCACGGCGCTTGGCCGCATTTGGGAGTCGATTCGGTCATCGTTGCGGCCCAAATCATCGTATCGCTCCAATCGATGGTCGGCCGCGATATCAGCCCGCTGGAGGGGGCGGTGATCAGCGTGGGATCCATCCATGGTGGCGTGCGGCAACATCATTCCCGAAGAAGTGGAGTTGCAACTGACCGTGCGCGCGGACAATCCCGCAACCCGGACGCGGCTGCTCGACGGGATCGACCGGGTCGCGCGCGGCACCGCTCTCGCGCTCGGCGTGCCGGATGCGAGACTGCCGATCGTTGTGCGCTCCACCGCGGAATCCACCCCGCCGACGATCAACGACCGCGCCACGGCGGCGATTGTTCGCGACGCCATCGCGGCGCGACTGGGGCCGGACCGGATCGGAGACAGGCCGCGCACCGGCATGGGCGCCGATGATTTCGCCGAATTCGTGACGCCGGAAAGCGGCGTGCGCGGAGTCTTCTTCTGGGTGGGCGGCACCTCGCCCGAGCGTTTGGCCACGGCGGCTGGACACCATTCGCCCTTGTTTCGGATCGAGCCGGAGCCGTCGGTCACAGCCGGCGTCGAAGCGATGGTGGTTGCGGCCGAAGCGCTGCTGCGCCGCCCTTAGGCCCGGGTGAGCCGATCGAGCCGGTTGCGATAGGAGCGGCGGACCGTCACCGTCTCGCCGCCGCTCAGTGTGATCGCCGGCCGGCCGCGGCTATCCCGACAGACGGGCGCGGACATGGCGCGAATTGATCACGACTTGCCGGTGGACCCGGGCGAACCCGCGCGGCAGCCGACGCGCGGCGACGTCGCCGATCGGCGCGCGCACCAGCCAGGTGCGGCACCCACTTCTGTTTTAGGCGCCATTCACTCGCGGCCTTCTCCAGCGCGGCGAGATCGCCGCGCAGAGACTCAATGAGCTTGCTGGACGCAGTGCACCTCCACCAGTACGCCCGCCTGCAGGGCCTTCCGTGAGATCGGCAGGTGAGAGATTCAGGAACACCTTGCCGGCGAACTGCAGCGCCTTCTTCTCATCCTGCGTGACGTTGGCCCTGTCTTTCTTGGCAAACCCGTGCAGGAAGATGTAGCGATCACGAATCCGGGCCGTGGGAACGGTCCGGTACCCGCCGCAGCGGTTACCAGTGCGGTCGCGCCAGCCGGAAACGTTCGTCCGCCCAGATTACCTTTCGCAGTTGCTCGAGCCGCCTCACCCATTCCTCAATGCGGTTCCAACTCGCGAACGTTTGGCCCGCCGCACCTTCGCTAGCAACGGAGCAGCAGGTGTGGGCGAGTCGGACCGGTAGGGGGATGGCGAGCGCCACCTGCGCGGAAGCCTAATGTGTCGGTGCAAGGTTGCTCGCCGAAGTCGGGTTCAGCGGGTATCGACGTGCATCTTGCGGTTGAATCGCGGGCTGTCGAGTGCGCGCCAGGACCGGGCTGCAAATGGTGGAAATATCCGTCCTCGGATCCCTTCAGGGCTCAGGGCACGAGGCCGCCACCGGTCGCGGTAGTCCAGACGTAGTCCAATACGGCCCGAACACCAGGCAAAACCGGGGAGCTGGACCGACCAAAGACCAGCACGAGACAACACGATGCACAACCCCGTTAAATCTGCAAAACCTCCATCTCCGGTTCAAATCCGGACGGCGCCTCCAAATTTCCTTAAGAAAACGGCACAGTCTGACGACTCTAGGGCGTCTGACAAAGAGATGCGCATCAGCTGAAAGGGGACCCATGCGTCACGTTGTCACGTTACTCATCGCGGTTGTCTGCATCACGTCTCGATCAGCCGCGTCGCAGGCCCCCGCGAGCGGCGCTGCGACCGCCAAGCCCGTCGGCGCGTGCTCCATCCTGACCAAGGACCTGGTCGCTCCATTCGCCCAGAACAAGAAAGTGCTCGACATCATCCCGCCGGAGGAGGAGTCGATGCCTGGTTCAGCGTCTGCGAGCGAGTACCGGGTCGTCCGACTCCAGCTATACCCGACCGCCCGTGCCCGGCAGAACCGCGCGGCGCCTGGCAAGGACTGCCAGCCCCTCTCCGGCGCGGGCGACGCGGCGTACTTCCACAACAATCGAAACAACTACGCCGAGCTGATGGTGTGGACGGCGACACATTACTTCACGCTTCAGGTGAGCGTGCCAACGGGAAGCACCGCCGAAGCGATTAAGCCGAACGCCGTCGCGCTCTCCAACGCCATCATCGCGAAGCTGCGCTGACCAAAAGGAAAGACCTATGCATTACGTCATTCCGTTTCATCGGCTCTGCGCGCAGACGAGCTCGACGCGGCGATTGCGCGCCCTTCCGGACAGTGAGTCGTTGCTCTCGACGGGGCGGCGTTCCCCGTAACCGGCAGTCGACAGCCACGCCTCATCGACGCCGTGGTCGCGGACGAGCGCCGTCTTGACCGCGGCGGCTCGTCGTGCCGAAAGGTCGTCGTTGTAACGGTCGCTGCCGATGTTGTCGGTATGTCCTTCGATGATGACTCGACGCTGCGCGGTCCGGAGCGCGTTCGCAATCTCTTTCAGCGCTGGCCCGGACTGTGGTTGGAGGGTCGCCTGATTGAAATCGAAATAGACGCCCCTCAATTCGACGCGGCACTCTTTGTCCAGCGCGTCGGCAATTGGTTGGGGAGCAGGAAAATCGATACGCACGGCCTCGCGAATGAAGTCGGGCTTAAATGGAAATCCGCCATCCCGCGGCCCATACGCGATGCGCAGCGAGATCGGATAGCGTGGATGATCCAGGATCGCGGTCTCGAACGGCCGCTTCGCAGTGCCCAGAGCCATATGCCCCGTAGCCAGGATCGCGTCGAGCTCGACGCGTTTTCCATTGAGTAGCACGGGAAACCTGATGGGCGAATTGGCCGTGCGCCGCAGCGTGCCGGAAATAGTCTCGCGACCAACCCACTGTTGGAACGAGTAGGCCGCCGCGCCCTTCTGCACCAACTCCCGGATGACGCCGAGCGACGGACCGAGCGCAGTCGTACCGTTCGCCCGCGGGGGATCGTCCAGGTGGAAGCCGAAGATTTGCACCGGTGCGGTCTTCAGGTCGGCGGCCGACACGACGCGGTTCACAGTGCCCTTGCGTTGGACACGAGCAGAATCGACTCCCTCGAATGACGCCGTGTGCGTGATCCCATCCGCGGCAACGTTGCTGATCGACACCACCATCTCGTAGTCGCCCTGCAGAACCCCGGCAGGTCCGTTTTGCGATGGGATGCCGTTCGCGACGGCAAGCACGATATTGAGGCCCGCAACGATGGGGATGTCGGGCGTTTGCGCGGAGACAAATGCGGCGCACAACACCACCGCAAGCGGCAATGGCGCACGATTTGATTTGAAGCTGACAGCCATACGATTTGCTCCCTCCGTGAGCCCGCGCCCTTTTCCTTAGCGCAAGGAGTCCGTTTGCACAAAAATGAGGACTTTCATCATCTGCATTATTCTCCTAATGATGAAGAATAGAGCCCTCGCCTTCGCCGGAGCGTTGCTACTGAGTGTCACCGCTCTTCACGCCGCCGACTGGCCTCAATGGCAGGGCCCCGATCGCACGCGAGTGTCGAAGGAAACCGGCCTTCTGAAGGAATGGCCCAAGGCCGGGCCTCCTGTCGTGTGGACGGCGACCGGACTTGGTGCCGGCTACGGTTCGATGGCGGTTGCGGGCGATCGCGTCTTCGTCCAAAGCACCCGCGGCCGCAACAGCGTCGTCGTTGCGCTCAATCGCGCGGATGGGAAGGAAGTCTGGTCGAAGGCGCTGGGGGCAGCGCAAACGGACGATCGGGGACCCGGACCTCGCGGCACACCGACCGTCGACGGCGATCGCCTTTACGTGCTCGGCGAGAACGGCGACCTGATCGGCCTGAAGACTGACGGCACTGCGCTCTGGCAGCGCAACATCCTCCGCGACTTTCGGGGGCGGCAGCTGCAATGGCTGATCAGCGAGTCACCTCTGGTCGACGGACCGCATGTGATTGTTTCTCCCGGCGGGCCTGGCGCCGGCATCGTGAAGCTGGACAAGATGACGGGAGCCACCGTCTGGACCTCGAAGGAGCTCAGCGATTCGGCGGGGTATTCGTCGGTCATCGCGGCAGACGTGCAAGGCGTGCGCACCTATCTGACATTCACGGCGTCGGCGGGCGTCGGCGTGCGCGCGTCCGACGGCAAGCTGATGTTCAGCTACCCGAACGCCGCGAACTACGTGGCGAACGTCGCGACGCCCATTTTCTCGAACAACAAGGTGTTCTTCACCTCCGCGTACGGCACCGGGGGCGGGCTTCTCGATCTCACCGCGCAGAACGGCGAGGTGAAAGCCAAGGAGGTGTACTTCACGCGTAGCATGAACAACCACCACGGCGGGGTCGTCCTGGTCGACGGCTATCTCTACGGGTTCAACGATTCGATCCTGACCTGCCTCGAGTTTGCGACGGGCAAGATGATGTGGCGGGATCGCAGTGTCGGCAAGGGTTCGGTGACGTTCGCGGATCGCAACCTTTACATTCAGGGCGAGAACAACGTCTTTGGGCTGGCGGAAGCGACGCCGTCCGGCTACCGCGAGAGGGGGCGTTTCAGCATTCCCGACAAGGACTATCCGAGCTGGGCGCACCCTGCGATCAGCGACGGCCGCCTGTACGTGCGCAATCAGGACACGCTGATCGCGTACAACATCAAAGCCGGCAATGGGTCGAAGTGACTACGAACGATGGCCTGCAAAACCACCATTGTGCAGTTCGGCTGAGTCGAGCCGACCGAGGAGAGATGTCATGCGATCGATGCGAGTCCTGGTGTTAGCGGTGATGTCTGCGGCTTCAGTGCTCGCGCAGGCCCCTTACGATTCCGCGCTCGCCGCGAAACTCAAGGCCGATGATAACGGCATGCGCACTTACGTCATGGCCTTCCTGAAGGCCGGGCCCAATCGCGAGCGACCACAAGATGAGGCACAGCGGCTGCAGGCGGCGCACCGCGCCAACATCAGACGGCTCGCAGCCGAGGGCAAGCTGGTCCTCGCCGGACCGTTTGCAGACGATGGCCTGTTGCGGGGGATCTATATCTTCGACGTCGCTACCGTCGCGGAAGCGGAAGCGCTGACGCGGACGGATCCCGCCATCCAGGCAGGCCAACTGGTGATGGAGCTGCACCCGTGGCACGGATCGGCGGCTCTCATGATGGTCAACGAGGTCCACGCGAAGATTCAGAAGCCGCGGCCCTAGAGTCGTCGCCGCTGACGGTCGTCGTCGATTGGGCGGCCCCGCACTGGCAAAGGAAAACTAGGGAGGAGAGTCACATGACACTTTTGCGCGCCGTCGCCGTTGCTGTCGCCGTTCTCGCGATCCCGCTGACCATACGGGGCCAGGCCACCGATACCGACGTGTATCACGTGACGTTCGCGAAAGCGGCGCCGGGGCAGGCAGCGACGCTTGCGAAGAATCTTCAAGAGCAGGATCCGAAAGATCCGATGGCCGGTCACTTTCTGATGCTACGTCATCAGGAAGGAGACGACTGGGATTACGCCATCATCAGCCACCTCGGACAGAAGACAACCATCACGGTGACGCCGACGCCTCCGAGCGCCTTGGTCCCGACTCAGGCGTGGCACAACGACGCCTATGTGTCGGGACCCTCGTGGGGCGAGTTCTCAAAGCTGATGACCGGGCCTGCGACGTCGATCTACACCGTTGGTGTTCATCGTGCGGTGCCTGGGCGCCGCGTACAGTTGTTCGAGGCGCTCACCCGGCGCGACCCGGCGATGAAAGTTCCCCTCAGTCAGGTCGCGTTGACGCACTTGGAAGGTGGACCTTGGCAGTTTCTGACGATTGGCCGCTATAACTCGTGGCAGGACCTTGGCGCAGATCGCGCCGCGGCCGCGGCTAGCGAAAAGGGCTGGTTCGAGATCCGGCAAAACTCGGCGTGGCACGTTGACACGATTGCCGATCGCGTCGGCGCGAAGTAGTACGTACAACACTTCTGAGATTCACATTTTCATTTGAACGGCATCGGAGCGACTATGCCACACGCAGTGACCGGGACGTGGATCGCGAATATCGACCAGTCCCGACGCGACCCCAATCACCAGTTTCACGCCGCGACAATGCGGTTTGAGGTGGTCGGCGCCCAGGTGTCCCTCTTCTATGGCGGCCTCAATGCGAGCGGTCGACACGAGCAGGGTGGACAATCCTTTTCAAGCCGACGGCCAGGAACATGCCGTGCCCGAAGCGCCGGGCGTTGTGGCCATCAGCACGCTCGAGCCGCGCGCCTTTCATTCAATAGGGAAGAAGGACGGTGTGATGATCGGCCGCGCGACCTACGAGGTGTCAGAGGACGGCCGGATGCTGACAGCCATCGTCTCCGGTGTTGACGCGAGCGGCAAGGTGTTCGATCAAGTCATCGTGTTCGATCGCGAAGAGCCTGCCGCTTAACACGCCTTCGACGTTTCAGACTTTATCCACGGAGCGCACTGAATGTTCGATCGGATCAGGGTATTCGTAGCGCGCTGGCCATTCGTTCGGCGCGTGGGAACCCGCTGGCAAGCATGCGCCCCGCGCCGTCACATCACTCCAACACGCGCTCAGCGGGCGTGGCGACGGTGATCCTGTTAGTGGCGAGTCGAGGCGATCCATTGCCGGCCAGGATCGCAGAAACGCCAATTGGTCGTTGGTCAACCGGTACGTGGAAGACGGCCAACACGTCAGCCATGCGTTGCTCGTGTCGCCATTGGCATTCGCCGGCCTTCAGCGCGGAAGATAGTACGCAAGCTGCGGCTCGCCGGTCATAAGCGCCTGGCACCGATCGAGCAGTCCAGTGGCCATGACGTTGGTCTCGAAATGAATCCGATGCGCGTCAACGGAAACCCATCGCTCAACCATCAGGAGCTGATGTGGGTCGTCTTTGCTTTGATAGACGTCAAAAGCTTCACATCCATCGACCGTAAGAGTAAAGTCACGGCCTTGCTGAAGCAACGCGAGCAGCTCGGCTGCCTTCCCTCGGGTGGCTTCCATTCGAACAACTTGGATCACGCTCACGTTCGGTTCCTCCCGTTTCGTGTTCGCTAAAGGCGTCCCCCGACGTTGTTGGCGATGATCGGATGACCGGAGCGGAAGCGGCAAAAGCCGGGCGTGGCGCAATTCTAAAACTGGTATACGTAACGATCAAGTGCGAGCTCGGTGATGTGCCGACCGTGGTTCGCTCACGAATGCAGGCGAACGGAGGTTGGTGGATAACAACGCGAGTTGGAATCGAATCACCACGTGGCTGAGGGCGATCGACTCGCTCTCGAATGCGGCCTGACATCGAAGGGTCGTACTCAGCGTCGCAGTGCCCGCGCCAACATTTCAGATAGCTGTTTTCGGTGTCGAGCGTGGCCTGAGCCGACGCTGCTGCCGATCCGAGCAGAACTGCAAGCGCACCCGTGCCGACGTTTCAGATTTTGTCCACGGAGCGCACTGAATGCTCGATCGGATCAGGGATTCTTAGCTCGCTGGCCATTCGTTCGGCGCGTGGGAACCCGCTGGCAAGCATACGCTGCGCGGCGGTCGTTGTGTCGTACCGTGTGAACCGCAACTGGCACGCCGAGTCAAAAGTCGCCCAATAAGCGCCTGGCTCGCCAAACGGATTTCCGACACTCCCCGGATTGACAATGATCCGTCCATCGAGTTGTCGTTCGAACTGCGCATGAGTGTGACCGCAAACGATCGTGTTCTCCTTCACGCCGTCACACCACTCCAACACGCGCTCAACGGGCGTCGCAATGGTGATCCTGTCAGTGTCGCATCGCGGCGATCCATGACAGAACAAGACTCCGCCCAATGAGATTGTCGCCGGCCAGGATCGCAGAAACTCCAATTGGTCGTTGGTCAAACGGTCAGCACACCAATCGTTGATGTCTTTCCCGTTCGGCGATCGATTAAACACGTCGCGGTCGGTGTTGCCCAGAATGAAACTGACATTGGGTTGGCCCTGCAGCAGGGCCAAGGTTTCTCGGGGCCACGGTCCCCAGACGACGTCGCCGCCAATGAGGATGACATCGACGTCCTTGACTTCGGAGAGCACGGCCTCCAGCGCTGGAGCGTTTCCGTGAATGTCATAGAGCGCAGCTATTCGCACGGTGAGATGTTGCAGCCTATCGACCTGCGCTCTCTTCGAAGCGCATCAGCCAGATGTCCGCTTCGCTGACGGCGCTCGTAAAGTACACCCGTCGAGCGTCGGGCGCTAACGCGATCGAGAATATCGCTCGCCCTCGATCCGGTTCTGCGTAGAGCTGCCGCGAGGTCTTTGCTATCGTGTCGACGAGAGTCATGCGGCCGCGATCCTGTGCGATGAGGCGGCGGCCATCCGGAAGCCAACGCGGATAGACGCCCGTCCCGACTGAGTCCCATGTCTTACTCCTCACGGTGAACACACGCAGCTGTCCGACCGTATCCCTCGTGGCGATCCTCGTCCCGTCCGGTGACCAGTCCCACAGGTACGTCGTCCCGCGCCCGGGCGGCTGCGGAAGATGCTCGGGCGGCTTGCTCCAATTGCGCGCATCAAAGATGAACTGCTCGGCGCCGTTGGGGTTCGATCCCGCGACCCAGCGACCGTCCGGCGAAGGGATGGGGTGATTGAGGGCCAGGTCGCCGTGGGTGATCTGTCGCGAGTCACTGCCATCGGCGTTCATCGCCCAGAACTGGTACGAGCCGCCGCCGCGTGCCGAGTAGAACATCAGCGAGCCGTCGGGCGCCCATCGCGGGCCGCGATCCCGAGCCGCATCACTCGTGAGCGGCCGCAAACCTGACCCGTCCGTGCCCACCACCCATACGTCTTCCTGCGCCCGGATGGAACGCATGGCGATCTGCCGGCCGTCTGGCGAGACGTCGAGCTCGACCCAGGCGCGCTGACCCGTGACGATATCCGACGCATCGCCCGTCACCATGCCCTCGACCGGATCGAACGGAATCGACCGTACGTTCGTGCTGAAGTCGTGCGCGGCGTAAACAACCGACCCGTCTGCTGCGACGCTCAGGACGCCGGCGTACAGGGCGGGCGCCATCATCGCCACCGGTTCGCCAGCGGCGCGGCCGGTCTCGCCATCGATTGGCACGCGCCAGATGTTCATGCTCCCGCTGCGGTCGCTCGCAAAGTACAGAAACCGCCCGTCGAGCGACCACGCCGGGTTCCAGTTCGTCGAGCCGCCGCTCGTAATCCGCACGCGCGCACCGCCAGCGATCGGAAGCACCCATACGTCACGGTCCGCCCCCGAAAACTGGCTGTGGCCTTGTTCGAGCGGCAGCGCCCAGAATGCGACGAACCGCCCGTTGGGCGACACGCGCGGTTGCACCGCGTCCGCCTCGCAGATCCGGCGCCGCGTGCCGGAGTCAACGTTCACGGCCCACAGCTCGCTTGGAACCCGACGAACCTCGGCGTCGCCGCCTGACTCAGTGCTGTACACGATCTCGCGTCCATCCGGTGTCCACGTCGGATCGGCGCCCACGTTGGTCAAGCGCCTGATCGATTCCCCCCGTCGGCCCATCACGAATATGCCGCCGCTGTCCTCCCGAAGTGAGCTGAAGGCAATCCACTGTCCGTCCGGCGAGAACGATGGCATCGAGTCGGAGGCCGGCGAGTCGGCTGTGAGGTTAACGGCCGTAGTTGTAGTTGCGCCAATCGGGCGAATGAAAATGTCGTTGTTGCCGGCGGATTGGCCCACGTACACCAGCTCGGTGCCGTTGGGCGAGAGGCTGGGCCACGACTCGATGCGCGACTCGAACGTCAGCCTCGTAAACGTTGGTTTCGGCAGGTTGCTCCCGTCCCCGTCCGATGTCCGCGTCAGCAGTAGTGCCACGCCGCTCACGCCGATCACAGCTGCGGCTGCGACGAGGATCGGCACGCGCCGCGCAGTTGCCCGTGAAGAGGGAAGCGGCGCGGCCAGCGCTCCCAAAAGCTCGCGCAATTCTCTGGCCGATTGCAGGCGCCGCTCGGGATCTTTCTCCAGACATCTATCGATGATGCGGGCGAGATCGTGTGATGTGCCGGGCTGAACCTTCGTGATCGGCTTCGGCGTATCCTTGACGATCGCCAGGAGCACAGCGACCGTCGTGTCGCCGGTGAACGGACGTACGCCGGTCGCCATCTCATAGAGCAGGATGCCGAGCGAGAACACGTCGGAGCGGTGATCGACGCGCCGCCCTTGCGCCTGTTCAGGCGACATGTACGCGGAGGTCCCGACGACGTGTCCGATCGATGTGATCGGTCCGGCACTCATTGTCAGCGCCGCGTCGTCAAGGGCGGGCGCGTGCTGGAATTTTGCGAGGCCGAAGTCGAGCACCTTGACGCGGCCGTCGCGCGTGACCATGACGTTCGACGGCTTCAAATCACGGTGGACGATGTGCCGATCGTGGGCAGCGCTCACGGCATCGACGATCGGTACCGCATACTTGAGGAGCTCAGGCAGCGGCAGACCTCGCGGCGGTAGCAGCGTGTCGATCGTTTGCCCCTCCACGATCTCCATGGTGAGGAAGCGCGTGCCGCCGCTTTCCTCCACGGAGTAAATCGTGACGATGTTCGGATGGTTCAGCGCTGCGACCGTTCTGGCTTCGTGGTCGAAGCGCGCGCGCCGCTCGGGGTCGGCGGCGAAGAGATCCGGGAGGATTTTCAGTGCAACGTCGCGGCCGAGCCGACTGTCGCGCGCGCGATAGACCTCGCCCATGCCGCCGGCGCCAATGGCAGAGACCACTTCGTACTGGCCGACGCGCGAACCAACGGCGAGGGGCACGCGATGTTGTCCCGGAGGCGGGTCATTCTAGCGCAGGACGCACGAGCCAGGACGATCAGTTGAGGCTGACCTTGTGAAAAACGATACGGCTCACCGGGCTTCCGGCTAGAGTGGTCGTGTCCTCGACCATCAGATCATCTCCGAACAACTCATACCGTACGCGCAAGACCACAGAGGCGCCGGTATTGGAGCACGCGATGGTCAGACTGTCGGTCCGTAGCACGTTCCTTCCCGCGATCCCATCGTCGAAGCTGATGAAGCCGCGATCGGTCCCGTCGCACAGCGAGAGCACCGTATCGCGCCCAGCCATGGCATATCGTCCGTTGCTCAGCCGTACGAGGCTGCGCCGTGAATCACCGCCGTCCAGCGGATCGACACCCATCCAATATCCATGAAACGCTGATGAGGTGTGCTTTCCAGACGCATGGCCCCACGATTGCTCCGCCCAGACGTGGGCCGTGACGGCAACACCCAGAACGAGAACAGTAACGAGCGCGAAGCGGTGTGGCATCGGCATTTCCCCTCCTTGGGAAGGGGACAATGATAGAGCAAGCATTTTAGTGTCCGGCATTAGCCGAACTTCACGACGGTCCGCCTAAAAGGTGGACACTACGTACTTGTGGAAAATCTCTAGTTCACGACAGGCGGCTCGATCCTGTCGATTACCAGCACGGGTCCGGGGGCCAGCTGATTGTCGAGTCTGAGTCCCAGTTGTTCCGGGAACGCCGCAAGAAAATTCGGGGCATTCGACTCGAGCGGCCGTGTGAACTCTCGATACGGGGCCAATGCCGGCGGTGCCGGGTCCAGTGTCCATTCGAGCGTGAAGTCGAACGCACCACTCAGGCCCGTGCGGTCAATCAGCGGGCGGTCCAGCCCGATCCGACTACCGACGGCGAGGTGATTTGGAAGAATGCGAACCAATTGCGCCATCGTGATGCCGCGGCCCACCAGACGACCGAGGGTACCGGAGAGGCCACACGGCGAGGACGCGCCCGCCGTGGTGCGGCAATCGAGTTGCGACGCTGTCATTTGCGGCCCGAGGCTGCCGTCCGGTCGCGACAGAACGAGGGCATAGATCGGGAGCTCCTTCGAGCCGTGGTGCCACTCCAACTTGAATCGGTCTGCCAGCAGCGACTGCAGCATCTGATGCCTCGAACGCCCCGGCTCAGCCGTTGCGTCGACCGTCGCCTTTACGACGATATCAAAGCGATCCGCGTCGACCCAGGCCGGGGCGTTTTCGATCTGATGGGGCCGGTGAATCTCGTCGGCGTTATTTGGGCGAGCGAACACCATCAACAGCAAACTGCGAACAGTAGCGTTTGTAGCTGTCAAATTGCCATTCCACAGTTTGACCAGCGGCCGAGCGCCATCTGTATTGCGCCTAATTGATACAGTTTCGAACTCAAGAAAGGGACCCGCAACGGCCGTCGGTTGCATCTGCGGCATGGCGCGAACGACCGTGATTGGCGCGATGCCCGCAACCGCCATCGCCGCAATGACGATCAAGCCGGTTGCTCTGCGATGTCCAACACGACCCCGCGCCCGGCCGTCGTCCAGCACTGCCACGACACGGGCCGCCAAATCGTCGCGACCCGCCATGGCGAGAAGGGGCTGTTGCTTGGGGGCCGCTTCGCGCTGCGCGACAGCAACGAGCAGCGACGCATAATCCCTTCCGTCCTCCTCGCGCAAGACGGCGTCGTCACACGCTCGCTCAGCCTCCAGCCGCAATCGCCGCCACGCAGCCCATACCAGCGGGTGAAACCAGTACGCGGCGCAGACGATCCTCGACAGGCAGTGCGTCAGAAAATCCCAACGTGCCACGTGCTCGAGTTCATGCCTGAGCGCACACCTCAGAGACGCCGCTTCCCAGTGTTGAGCGCTCGCCGGCAGAATTATCGCAGGCTTCAGCACTCCGCACGTCAATGGGCCTGTCACCGCGTCGTGATGCATCACGTCAATCCGACGGTGCACGCCCAGCGATCGAGCCACCGTCTGGACAAGTAATTGTCCGTCGGTCCACGGCGATGCGCTCTTGTGCAGACGACGTAACTGCCAGAGCCCGACCACCACCGGCATCAGGAAGAGCGCGACGCCCGCGAGCCAGATGGCGGTGGCGACCTGCACGATCGTCATCGACAGCATAGGTCTCGTCTCTCGAGAGAGCGGAGCAATGCTGGCTCCGGACGGGCCTGCGGCTGCGCTCGACCTCGCGGCCGATGCGATGTCTTGAGGTCGCGATGCCTGGGCCGTCGGTGTTGCGGGTACCGTGACCGTAACAGCCGGCAACACAAGGCCGGCACCGGGAATGGCGACCAACGCGCTGAAGGCAAGGGCAAACAGCAGATGTCGAATCGACGCACGCGCGTGACGGCAGAGCCGCGAGAGGAAGAACACCACTCCGCAGAAGAGTGTCGCCTTCACGATCGCCAGGACAGCAAAGGACGTCATTGGCTCTTCTCCTTCCGGGCGCGTTGAATTTCGGCTGCCAGCTCCTCGAGCTCCTTCTCGGTCCACGACCCCTGGCGGACGAGCGACACCATCATTTGAGCGAGCGACCCACCGAAGAAGGTCTGCAAGTACTGCTGAAGCGCTGTTTTTTTCGCCTTGTCGGTCGATTCCGTTGCCGAATAGACATAGCGCACGCCGTCTTCGGCGTGACGCAGATAGCCCTTCTTCTCGAGCCGGGCGAGCATCACGCGGACTGACGAGCCCGTGGGTGGATCTGCCAGCCGTGCCCGGATCTCTTCTGCAGTCGCGCGATTCCGCAGCGCGAACAGTACGTTCATGATTTCGCGTTCGCGTCGCGACAGCCCGTCGCGCGTGGCCTTGGCCATGAAGGGTCCTCCAAATGCGACATCTGTCGCATCTTAATGCGACATTTGTCGCATGTCAACCGGTGAAGTGACCCGGGGGAATACCGCCCGATCAACGCTGGCTGAAGCGGCCATGACCATCTGGCGAATCGACTGGGCGAGAGTGGGCCAACCGTTAACGCCGCGCGCGGGCGTGTGCGAGACCGGAAGGGCGCCGATCGTGAGGAGCGCGGCAACCAACGCGAAGGCCACCACGTTTGGCGGATAGGTCCAGTAGCTCTTGAAATCCCAGAAGTAGACGACGGCATAAAGGGACGCAGTGGGATGGGGAACAGACTGTCTCGCGCAGCAAGGCTCTCCTCGAGGTGTGGAAAGAGGAGCAGCAGGTCGCCAAGCCATCTGAACGCCATGAGCGCCTGATACGTCAGCGACGCGATCACGGCGGGCTTCACGAACCGGACGAGCGCTGCGGGGAATTCGGCGAGAGCGAAGCCAAGAGGAATCGCCCACAGCCACTCGGCCGACCACGCGAATCGTCCGATCGGCCCACCCCCTCCCCAGCGCGCCAGCTCCATCGAATTGGGCACGATGAGTGAACCGTAGAACCCAAGCCAGCCCAGCGCGTGTAGCGGTCGCCGCCACACGAAGACGGGCAAGGCGGCGATCCCGGTGAGGAGCAGCGGATGCTGAAGGAACATCCCCTGGCTCTGGTCGAAGTACAGGCCGAGGAAGATCTCGGCCGAGCGCGAGAACGGGGACGCGATCTCCCTGAGGCGTCGCGGGCCAAGGGGCGTACCGACGCCGCAAACGTGAAAGGCGGCCAGACAAAGTGGGCCCACCAATACCAGTCCAACTATCGCAACTTCGAGCCAGCCCAATCGCATCCCCGATCGTCGACGTTGCCATAGGCACCCGAGGCCCCATATGGCCAGCGCGGCGGTCGATACCAGATACTTGCTGTTCAGCCACGGAAACAGTCCCGCCGCCAGCCAGAAGAGAGCCCAACCCGACGCATTCCCGGACTTTTCGGCATTGTGAATCAGCCAAACCGCGAGCGAGACGGCAAGAATTCCTGCGACCAGATCTGGATAGATCTGTGACGCCCAAAGGACAGGGGCAGGCAAAGGACGAGGCCGAGCGTCACGCAGCTGGCTGGATGGGAACCCGATTGACCAGGAACCGGTAAAAAACAAGCGTCAGTAGGCCTGCAATCCCGCAGAGCGCGAGCTTGGCGCCTACGGTGCCTCCGGCAAAAAAAGGAATCGCCAGCAAGAGTGGAAGACCGGGCCCATGCCAGGGTGCCCAGCGGTGTTTGAGGACGCGTACGCGCGGACTCAGTCGAGCCAGGAAAATGCGACCGGTGCGCCTGTTGCGCACGTAGCTGTCCCGCAAATCCAGAGTGCCGTCCTGGATAATGCTGTCGGCCATGATCAAATAGTGAGGCTCGTCGCCGGTCACGCTGAGTGGCTGCGGCCTGGCGAGATAGACCGCCGCGGCCAGGACAACGGAGATCGCGGCGAGTAGAACACCCGTCCTCGCGAGCGTGCCGTCGTGAGGTGTCGAGCCGTTCGGCGTGTTCTGGTCCAATGGGCGCGCAGATTTTAGCGCAAACAGCGTGTCGAGTCTCCATCTGCGGCTTCGCGCCGATATCTACGGAATTAGAGGCTCATTCGCCAACGCGGGGCTTGCATCGCCGGCTCACTGTGCCAGAATTGTGCCCATCTCGCTACGAACGTGTCGGAGTTGTGGAGGGACGCATGCGCTCGATCCTGTTCGCGACCTGCACGACCTGCCTGATGGCTGTCTCGCTCCTGCGTGCGCAGGATCCGAGCTACGTGCGCGATGTCCGGCCGATCCTCGACAAGAACTGCACCAGCTGCCATCAGCCCGCGTCGAAACAGTCGGACTTCGATCTCACGACGTTCGACCGGTTCGAGGCCGGTGGCAAACGTGGACCTGCGTTCGTGGCGGGCTCGCCGGAGCAAAGCCTGGTGATGCAGTTCATCACGGCAGCCCTGAAGCCGTCCATGCCAATGGGTCAGCCGGCGCTCGCCGCGACCGATGTCTCCATACTTCGCGAGTGGATCAGATCCGGGGCGAAAGACGATTCGCCGTCCGAACTGGTTTCGAGTGAGCCCGTCGTCTATCACCAGCCTCCAGTGATCACCGCGTTGCGCTTCTCGCCCGATGGCGAGACGCTCGCGGTGAGTGGTCATCGCGAAGTCCTGCTGCATCGCGCCGATGGAAGTGGTTTGGTGAAACGGCTGCCTGGCAAGGCCGATCGCATCCTGTCGATTGCTTTTTCACCTGACGGCAACCTGATGATCGCCGGCGGCGGAACGCCCGCTCGCTTCGGCGAGATCCAGTTCTGGGAGCCGCGCGAGGGGACGTTGCTGCGGGCTGTGGAAGCCACCAGCGATACGGTGTTTGGCGCGTCGCTTTCGCCCGATGGGTCCAAAGTAGCGGTCGGTTGCGCGGACAACACCGTGCGCGCGTTTGACACCGCCACCGGGAAGGAACTCTACAAGATCAGCGCGCACGAGAATTGGGTGCTTGGGACGGCGTTCGGAATGGATTCCAAACGGCTCGTCTCGGTTGGACGCGATCGGGCCGCGAAGCTCATCGACGCCAGCGCCGGACAGTTCCTGGAGAACGTCAACCAGATGCACGGCGAACTCGCGGCCGTGGCGCGGCATCCGAAAGCGGACGAGATTGTGATTGGTGGCGAGGATCGTGTTCCCTACATTTACCGAATGGATCGTCCTCGCAACATGAAAGTCGGGGAAGACGCCACGCTAGTACGCCAGCTCGCCGATCAGGAAGGCGCCATCTTCGCGCTTGACTGGTCGCCCGATGGCACGCGTGTGGCGGTCGCCGGCGCCGGTCCGAGCGTAAATATCTACGACGCCAAATCGGGAGTGGCGCTCGCATCGTGCAAAGGGCACACAGCGGGTATCTATACCGTCGCCTTTTCCCCCGATAGCGCGCACTTGGCAACCGGAGGATTCGACGGTCAGGTCCGGTTGTACGGGACGCAGGACTGCACCTTGGAAAGAAGCTTCGTGCCGGTTCCGCTCGTTGGAGGTGC
This sequence comes from Vicinamibacterales bacterium, assembly GCA_963761975.1. GTDB lineage: Bacteria > Acidobacteriota > Vicinamibacteria > Vicinamibacterales > JAMQPK01 > JAMQPK01. The sequence continues at coordinate 62,884 of CAVXIR010000004.1, read as the reverse complement.
GCAATGAAGTGGCGGTTGTTGCCATTCGTCGTCTCGGCGTTGATGGTCTCAGCGTCGAGCCTCTCAGCTCAGCCGATGATCACCGAATTGCAGCCACGTGGAGCGCAGAAGGGCAAGCCCTTCACACTGACGCTGGCGGGCAGGAATCTCGGTGAGGGCGCGAAGATTCACTCGACGATGCCGGCTTCGTTCACGCTCTTGACTCCAGACGAGCCAGCGCCGATGCCGGACGGTCCGACGCAAGTCGAGGGTCGGTACGCGACATTCCTGGTCGAACCGATTGCGGACGTCCCTGTCGGCGTCTACCCGATCCGGATCGTGACGAGCGAGGGCATTTCGAATGTCCAGCTTTTTACCGTCGGCGCGTTTTCTGAACTGACCGAGGACGAATCGCAGCCCGGCGCGCTTCCCAACACCAGCGACACCATGGAGACGGCGCAGCCGCTGCCAGCGCCGCCCTTTACGGTGAATGGCACCTTGCGCGGGCCCGAGCGCGATATGTTCCGCCTGAGCGCCAAGGCCGGTGAAAAGCGAGTGATCGAAGTCGAAGCGCGGCGTTGCGGATCGGCGATCGATCCGCTGCTCGAGATTCTCGATTCAAACGGCAGAGTGATCGCGCGCAGCGAAGACGAGCCGTTGCTCGGCCTCGATGCCAGAGTCGACGTTGCCTTCCCCCGAGACGGCAATTACTACCTCGTCTTGCGAGACGCGCGCTTTTCCACGCAGACCGCCAATTTCTATCGTTTGAAAGTGGGTTCCTACTCCTATCCGCGCGACGTATTTCCTTTGGGTGGAAGGCGCGGAGAGCTGGTCGTGACGTCGCTCGGTCCCGAGAAAATCACGACGGACCTGCGGAGTATCGGCTCGAGCGTGCGGCAGGTGTTTGTGAACCTGCCTGGCAGTCCTGCGCTGCCGGTGCCGTTCGCTGTCGGAGACGATCCTGAGGTCACCGGACCAGTGGGTGATGCGGCGATCAGCTTACCCGTGACCATCAATGCGCGCTTGGCTGCAGCGGGTCAGGTGGATCGCTACACGCTTCGCGTGCCGCCCGGCAGGGGAATGATATTTCGCATCCAGGCTCGCGAGTTGGGAACGTCAAAGCTGATGGCGGTCATCACGGTGCGCGACGAGGACGGCAAACTCTTGGGACGATCGGGTGACGAGCCGCTGGCCGAGGATCTCTTCAACGTCAACCAGAGCCGCACGGCCGGTGATCCGATCTTACGACTGCAAACGCCTGAGGGCGTGAAACAGGTCACCGTCACGGTCGAGGATCTGGCACTGCGCGGCGGCCCAAGCTACGCGTACCGGCTCAATGTACAGCCGGTCGCCCAGGACTTCCGGCTCATCTTGAATTCAGCGTTCGTGAACGTCCCCGCGGCGGGTTCCGTGGTCGTGCCCGTGACCGTCCAGCGACAAGGTTTCGAAGACGACATCCAGTTGCGCGTCGCGAATGCGCCAAAAGGATTGCGGGTGGAAGGCGGCCACGTCGTGGCTGGGCTGCCACTGAAGGACACACCTCAGAATCGCAACAGTCGGGGAGTGCTGATTCTCACCGCTGAACAGGGCGAGACGTTTGATTCACTGGACTTGACCGTGGAAGGAGTGGGTGTGTTGCGCGATGGCTCGACGGTCGTGCGCAGGGCTGACGGGCCGGGAATGATCGTAAACGTCGTCGGTGCGAGCGAGCAGGGTGCGGTCGACCGGCAGCGGTCCCTGACCGCGCCATGGATGGGATTCGAGTTGGTCACGGCGCCAACCAAGCCGAGCGCCGCAACGCTCGAAGTGACCATGGTCGAGCGCACGCGAATGGCGGAGGGCGACCAAATCAAATTTCGCTGGAAGTGGATTCCACGAGATGCGACGCAGGCCTTGCCGAAAACGGTCACTGCCGAAATGGTGGGCTCCACCGATGTGCGCGTGATCGACATGCAACCTGATGCGCAGGACGCTTCGTCCGGGACGTTCCTGATGACCACGACGAAGCTCACACGGCCGTCCACGTACGACATGTTCATTACGGGCAGGCTGAACCTCGGTGGCGGCGAGCAGGAAGATATCGTGTCGAGGCCAATTACTGTGAAAGTAGACGAGGTAGGAGCCAATGCTGAAAGCGGTTCTCGGCCTTAGTGTCGTCGCGGCCGCCCTTGGTTTCGCCGCCGCGCCGCTCGTCGCGCAGGTGACCCCTTCGACCTCACGCGTGACATTTCTGCGCGACATTGCGCCGATTCTCAACAAGGTCGGATGCACAGCCGGCGCCTGTCATGGCGCGGCCAAGGGAAAAAACGGCTTCAAGCTCTCTCTGCGCGGATACGATTCGCGGTTCGATTACGAAGCGTTGCTCTACGACCTGGCGGGCCGCCGCTTCAACCGGGCAGATCCCGGCAGGAGCCTCATGCTGGCGAAACCGTCGCAGGAGGTCGCGCACGGCGGCGGCCGCCGGTTCGCGAAGGATTCCGATTACTACAAGGCGATATACAACTGGATCGCGCAGGGGATCCCATACGGCGATCCGGCGACAGACCTCGTCGTCGAGCTGCGCGCCGAACCCAAAGAGATTTTCATGACCAAGCCGGGCGAGTCCGTGTCGCTCAAAGTGGTCGCCCGCTACCAGGATGACGAGCTGCGTGATGTGACGCGCGAAACAATCATTGAATCGAACGTGCCCGACGTGGCGCTGGTCGAAGCCGACACAACCGTGGACAGACCTCTCATTCGGGGCGAGCGCGTGGGAGAAGCGACCTTGCTGGTGCGCTATCAGGGCAAGTTCGGGGCGATTCCGGTGACGGTGTTGAATCCCAAGCCGGGGTTCGTCTGGAAGCCGCTTCCGCAGCATAACTATATCGATCGCCTCGTCGACGCCAAGCTCGAACGGCTCAAGATTCAACCGTCGGGTCCGACGGACGAGGCGACGTTCTTTCGCCGAGTCTCACTCGATCTGACAGGACGTTTGCCTTCACCGGAACGCGTCCGTGCCTTCCTTGACGATCCCAGTCCGTCGCGCGCCAAGCGCGCGAAAATGATCGACAAGCTGATCGCGAGTTCCGAGTACGTGGATCACTGGACGGTGAAGTGGGGCGATCTGCTGCAATCCAGCCGCAAGTTTCTCGGCGAGAAAGGCGCTTACGAATTCCAGCAATGGATTCATGATGCGATCGCCTCGAACCGTCCCTATGACACCTTGGTGCGCGAGTTGCTGACGGCTCGCGGAAGCTCCTACGACAATCCGGCCGTGAATTATTTCCGAGTCACGCGCGAGGCCAAACCTGCGATGGAGAAAACGACGCAGGTATTTCTGGGCGTCCGCATGGTGTGCGCGCAGTGCCACGATCATCCGTTCGAGCGCTGGACGCAGGATCAGTATTACCAGATGTCGGCGTTCTTCTCGGCGGTGGGAATTCGCGCCGGATTTGAAATCGGCGAGGAGATCGTTTTCGATCAGCGCGCCGAGTACGAGATGAAGCATCCCAAGGACGGGCGCGTCATGAAGCCGCAGTTCATGCTCGCTTCGAGCGGCGCGCCCGTTCCCGACGGCCCGCAGCGGCGCGAGGCACTGGCGGAATGGCTGACTTCCAAAGACAATCCGTTTTTTGCCAAAGCGATCGCCAACCGGATGTGGAGCTATTTCGTGGGCAAGGGCATCATCGATCCGGTCGACGACATTCGCGCGTCCAATCCGCCTTCGAATCCGGCCCTGTTGGACGCGCTGACGAAGGATTTCGTGGCGCACCAGTTCGACTTGCGCCATCTGATGCGCACTATCGTCAATTCGCGGACGTATCAGGCGTCGATCGTCACCAACGAGTGGAACGCCAACGACCGCGACAACTTTTCCCATGCCATTCCGCGGCGTCTTTCAGCCGAGGAACTGATGGACGCGGTTGCCTCGGCGGCGGGCGTCAGGCCGCGTTTCCCCGACGTTCCCGAGGACACGGCCGCTTCGCAATTAGTTGACCCGCACGTCGGCCGAGAGGGGTTTCTTGATGTGTTCGGACGTCCGGCGCGGGAGTCATCCTGCGAGTGTGAGCGGCGATCCGATTTCAGTCTCCCGCAGGCGCTGAATCTGGTGAATGGCAAAACGATTTCCGATGCCGTCGCGGATCCGAAAGGGCGCGTGGCCACGCTGATTTTGAGCGGCACGAATGACGAGATCATGGTGGACGAGCTCTATCTTGCGGCCCTGAGCCGCCTTCCGACACTGGAGGAACGCCAGCGTGGAATGAAATACCTGTCTACCGCAGCCAAGGGCAGCCGCGTCCAAGATCTCCTTTGGGCGCTCGTCAACAGCAAAGCGTTCTTGTACATCTATTAAGGGGCCACATCATGCTGAATCTTCCCGGACATCGTGGCTGCAACTGCGAGGGACCCACCCGGCGCGAACTGCTGCGTATCGGCTCCATCGGCATGATGGGCCTGAGTCTTCCGCACTTCTTTTTCTGGCGCGAGGCCCACGCGGCCCAGGCTGCCAGCAAATACGCAGGTGCGCGCGGCTGGGGGGCGGCCAAGAATGTGGTGATGGTCTTCCTGCAGGGCGGACCGTCGCACATCGATATCTGGGATCCCAAGCCCGATGCGCCGGCGAACATTCGAGGTGAGTTCAAGCCCATTAAGACCGCAATCCCCGGCACCTGGATCGGCGAGCACATGCCGATGATGGCGCAGCATCTGGACAAGGCCACGTTGATACGTTCGATGAGCTATACGCCGAACGGCTTGTTCAACCACACGGCGGCGATCTACCAGATGCTGACCGGCTATCCCCCCGACAGGGTTTCTCCATCGGGTCAGCTGGAACCGCCTTCCCCTGCCGACTTTCCCACCGCCGGGAGTCAAGTATCGAAGCTGAAGCCGTCGATCGATCCGGTGCTGCCGTTCGTTGAACTGCCGCGCCCACTGCAGGAATCAGGAATTATCGGCAAGGGCGGCAGCGCGGGATTTCTGGGCAAGGCCTACGATCCATATCGGATGTACCAGGATCCGGCCAAACAGGTAAAACTCGAGGATCTGTCGCTGCGCAAGGACATCCCGCCCGATCGTCTGAAGGACCGCTTCGAGCTGCTCAAAGGCGTCAATGATTCGATGCCTGATCTACAAAAAGCCTTGAACGACTACGCGGTGGATGAGTACTACGGCAGGGCCTACGATCTCGTGCTATCGGGCAAGGCCCGCGACGCGATGGACCTGGAGAAAGAATCGCCCCAGATGCGCGAGCGGTACGGTCTGCACACGTTCGGGCAGAGCCTGCTCATGGCGCGCCGGTTGATTGAGGCGGGCACACGGTTCGTGCAAGTGAATTGGCCTTCAGTGGCGAACGGGAATCCGGAAACCACCGCATGGGATACGCACGCGGCCAACTTCCGGCCGTTGAAGAATCTGCATTGTCCGAAGCTGGACCGAGGCCTTTCGGCGCTGCTCGAAGACATGGACCAGCGTGGCATGCTGAAAGAGACTCTCGTTGTTGCGGTAGGCGAGTTCGGCCGGAGTCCGAGGCTGGGAGTTTCGACGTCGGGCAACTCCAACGCTCCAGACGGGCGCGACCACTGGCCGTATTGCTACAGCGCGGTTGTGGCGGGCGCTGGGATCGCGCGCGGGTCGCAATATGGCGAATCCGACGCGACGGCGTCTTCGCCTAAAGAAAAGCCCGTTCATCCGGCGGACCTGCTGGCCACGGTGTATTTCGCCTTGGGGATCGACCCCGACATGGAGATCCGCAATCACCTGGATCAGCCCCGCGAATTGGTCAAGGGAACGCCTGTCATGGGCCTTTGGTCATAGTGCCTTAGGGGCGACGGTTGCCGACTTGATGTGGCCAGATAGTCCTCTGGCTGCGTCGCTGCGCTGAACGCGACCTCGGATCAAGCCGAGCGCGCTCGCCTTTCCGATTCTCGTCATCAAAGCTCTGCGATATTGATGACGGCCAACCAGGATTTACGAGAACATCTCCGTCGGATGCCGATATGGTTTACCAGTTCAACCCTGACATGCTGCCAGACACCTGCTTTCATGCCGGCGACCTCAAGTACGTCGTTCCCGGAAATGAATGCCGTCTGCTGGATCTCCGACGAACGCCTCTGCGTGTTGTCGACGTGAAGCGATCGACGGGCTTCTTCGTCGTCGAAATCCTCGACTTCGAAGACAAAGGCTGGCGTTGGGAGCTGCCGTTTGAGTCCGTCGGTGGCTGTCAGTTTGCGCAGGGAAGTGCCGTCGCTACCGAGGCCGACGTTACACTCTATGCTGAGATTATCTCGCGGCTTGACCGGCGGTTGGAGATTCCAGCGGACCTCGCCAGGCGAGCTGCGTCGGAGGCCCGCATCGCCTCTCTCCGCGCGGACGTTGGGGCCTGGTTGACACGTGAGTCAGTGTTTCTGAAATCCGGAGCCCGTCTGGATTTGTCGACAAGGACGGGCGATGCGAGGCTGTGGACAGATCTCGAGCGCTACATGAGCGAGGCGGACCTCTGGGAAGTCGAAGAGGCGTTCGCCGACCGATACGTTCGCAGCTTCCACTTCGGAGAACTCGTCAAGGGACACCGCATCGTGCTCGCCGAGTTGGGCCTCGCGTCTTATGAAGGCAAACAGGTTCGAGACCCAGATCTCTTCAACGGATTGTGGAGCAAGCAATGCCGTGCGGACCACATCCTGCACAGGTTGGCCTTCGTGCGCGAGCTGTTCGAGCGGTCCGGACACTCGACTCTCGTGCTGTATCGCGGGTCTTCGTATCGGGAGCAACCGCACTCGTACAGGAACAGCCTCATATCCGCGACTTTCAGTTTCGAGGTCGCGATGAGCCACTTCAACGAGCGAGATCGAACCACGACAGGGTCCTTCATCGGCAGTCGGTGCCAGTTGAGCGCCTTTTCATGTCGTTTCTGGAAACCGTTCAGATGAATCGGCCCTACAAAGAAGCGGAAGCCGTCCTGATTCACGACAGCGCGAATTTGATTTGACGTTATCTTGCCGGCCAGCTCCAGGCCGGCCGGTCCTTATCATCTCCGGCCGTCACTGACTGCCCGAGCTTCTTCTCGAGCGTAATGGACTTGCATTCTGGCAGTTGCTGCAACTCGTCAATCAAGGCGGGCGCGTGCGATACGACGATGACCTGCGAGCGCTGGGCCGTTTGCGCGATGAGACGGCCAAGTGGCGGGAGAAGGTCGGGATGAAGGCTCGTTTCCGGCTCGTTGAGGACGAGCAAGCCCGGCGGCCGCGGTGTCAGTAGCGCCGCCACCCACAACAGGTATCGCAAGGTGCCGTCAGACAACTCGGCCGCCTTTAGCGGGCGGAGCAGTCCATGCTGCCGCATTTCGACTTCGAACCACCCCTCGCTGTATTTGACGTCAACGCGCCCGCCCGGGAACGCATCTTCGACCGCCGCGTCGAGCGCTTCCGTTTCGCCGATCTGACGAATCGTTTGCAACGCGGCCGCAAGGTCGGCGCCGTCATGGCTGAGGACCGGCGTGTGCGTGCCGATTTGCGGCTGTCGGGCCGGGGCGGAGGCATCGGTGCGGAAATGATCGTAAAAGCGCCACGCACGCATCTCCTCGCGCAGCATCAGCATTTCGGGCGTGCGCCGCGGGTCGGCGCAATGCGTCATCATGCTGTCGAAAGAGGCGAGGCCATTGGTCACAATCGCCCAGCCATCATTTCCCTCGTCTGCACGGCTCTTGACGAGCGACGCACGGCGATCGACGAGCATGGCGGACGGGCGAAGCGTCTGCCCGGTCCAGATGCATTCGCGCTTGATCTCGGGATCGTGTCCGAATGCGCCGCTCAAGCCGGGTGGCAGCCCGAGATCGATGGCATAACTGAAGTCATCAGCTGCAAAACCCAGCCGTAGGCTGACGCGATTTTTACGAGGTCCGCCTTGAACAGGCTGATCGCCGCTCAACATCGCGCGCGAGAACCGTTCGGGACCGGCCCACAAGGTCGACTGCAGCCCGCCTTCACGCGCGAGAGACTGAATGATGCCGCCCTGTGCGATCTCGGCAAGCAGCCGCAACGCGCGATAGAGATTCGATTTGCCGCTGCCATTCGGGCCCGTGACCAGATTCAGTCGATCGAGCGAGATGACGAAATCTCTGAGCGAGCGATAGCCCGAGACGGCGAGCGTGTTGAGCATCCGTAGAAATCTTACGCCGGATGCGTCGTTCTCAATTCAGATCGAATCGAACGGTAATCGTCATGATGACCGGCGTCGGGTTGCCGTTCAGCAGCGTCGGCGTGTATTCCCACGCACGCACGGCAGCGAGCGCCGCGCTGTCGAGAAGCGGACTCGATCGCAGCACACGAGCACTCTCGATCCTGCCATCGATACCGATGATGGCCTCGATGATCACCGTCCCCTCGACGCGATTCCTTCTTGCCATCTCCGGATACTCAGGTGCGGCATACCTGGTACGAACCGGCGGTTTGATCAATCCGCCAGGACGCAGTGGGACGACAGGTGGCGCAACCACTGGGGGCGCTTCGACTACGTTTTGCGGTGTGCCGAGTCCGCCGATCACACCATCGATGGGTTGAGTCGCGATCGTGCCTTGATCGATGATCACGCCGTTTTCAACTCCGATACCATCTGGTGCCACCACTGGAACGCTGGGTGCAGCGGGCCCGACCGGCGGCGGCGTGGCATCGCGACGTGGGGCCGGCGGTGGTTGTGCCGGCACGACCGGCGTGAAGTCGCTGTTGATGTACTGGAGCGCCATTCGCGGCATCGGCAGCACATCGGTCGCAATGAGCGGCACGACCACGAGGATCGCAATGATTGCCGTATGCGCGAGAAACGAGAGCGGCAGCGTGTACCAGTTGCCACGAGCACGCGCATGCGGAGACACCAATTCCTGAAACATGGTTCCGGGCATGTCGACCCTCCTCATTTTTGGACGGGGCTCCGCCCCGAACCCCAGCTCGGTCGCTTGCGGGGCCCCAACGCCCCGCGCCGCTCGCTGCCACCCCACGATGCACAAACCGCATCGTGGGGGCCCCGGCTCGCGGGCGCGCTGTGCGCGCCGCCGTTATGCGTCAAGGAGAACAGGATGCTCGCCGCCGCATAACGGCCTAAAACGGATTGTTGTGCGTTACGAAAGCTTAGACACCAGGCGTGGGAATTGGGTCCGGTTCTGGGTGCTGGGTTCTAGTGGCCTGTCTTCGCTGAATCAGTACCGCCTGCCGGGCGGGGCATCCCGGCTGGCGGCGTTGCTCGTCGCTTACAAATTCCCGATTTGCGCGCTCCTCGCGCCTTGCCATCCGGGCGCCGCGCTCCGGCATCCGGTACTGATTCAGCGAAGACAGGCCACTAGGTGCTGGGTTCTGCGGGGTTGCTACCGCTGATCGGCTATCGTGACGTCGAGCCGCGGCCAACGTGTTTGGGTGCGTCGGTCGCTCCTGTCGCACCCGCACCTGTCGCAGCCGCTCCTGCGGCGCCCGCCTCACCTGCTTGAGCCCATCGTGACAGGAGGATTGTGCCTGCCAGGATGAGCAGCTCGTCAACCAGGGGAATCGGGTCTGGAATGATCATATTGAGCAGGAACAGCGCGCCGCCGACGCCGAGAATCGTGCGCGAGCCGAGCCTGGCGAGAACCGGTGTAAGCATCCGCTGAACGAGAGAAGCCATACTCTCAGTGTGCCACGGTTGGCGTAGACTGTCTCCTGTTGTGAGAAAGGTGTCCCTGGCCGTGTTCGTCGTGGCCGCGCTCGTTGCGGCCGAGCCGCCTGTCGCCGCCGTCATCGAGCAGCCGACCGATCGCGATATGGCGAACGCGCTCAACCTTGCGACCAGCAGCGAATCGATACGCGCACATTTTCATGCGCCGTATGTGGTTCCGTTCAAGGACGCGACCGTCGAGCAGTTCGACGTCATCACCGAGTTTCGCAGACTCGTGCTGGCAGCTGAAGAACAGTTGCAGGCGGGCAACTGGATGCTCGGCCGCGGCGGCTTCGATCAGAAGGGGCGCACGCTGAGAGATCTGCTGAAGCCATTTGCCGGGCAGGTCTCGATTCGAGTGCGCTTGCGATTCCACCCGCACAACTCCTACGTGACGCTGCCGGCATTCGACATCCTTCTGGGCGAACCGACGCTTGTGGCCGAGCAGACAACGCGCACGCCGCATGTCCTCCCGGCGTCGGGCGACGGCAAACCGCGCGACTTCATCTACGGCGCGACGATCGAGACGTCGTTCGATGCGCGCGCGATCAACGATCGCACGCTGCCTGTCAGAATCGTTTCAGAGGGAAAGGAACTCGCGCGAACAACGATCGATTTTTCGCGTGTCGACTGAGCTAGTCCGCGAAGTCTGAACGGCGGTCATCCTCGCTACGGCGCTCGACCGATGGACGGAGATCTTGCTGCCGGCGGCTTTCTTTCCGCGTCTCGCTCCGCGCCCATCCGGCCGCAATCATCAGAATGCCGAGTTGAGGAGTCAGGTCGTAGATTCTTCCCAGAGTCGCATTGTCAGATGTGATTCCCTCGACAGCAGGCGGTGGATGTTTGATGGTCACGACTCGCACAATAGCGCTCTTTCGCCAACTCGGCAGCAAGTTCCATACCCCGGTGTCGCGTTGTGCATCCCGGCGTCACATGACGAGATTCTGAGGTTGTCGTCGTTTGATGCACGCACAGAAAAAGTGCGTAAGAATTCCGGTAAAAGTGTGCACGCCGCGCCGTTCAACGCGAATCGATAGCACAATATTTGTGCTAGCACGAATGAGTTGATTCGTGTCCAGATGAGCGTGATGGGCAGAAAATCAGACATCCAATCAGGAAGGACGGTCGAAGCAACTGCATTCTCCTCGCAGGTTGCCTGGCGACGACCAGACGTGCTGACTGGCGAGCATTTTGCTCAAACACCTGTGGAAGGCAGAACGGGATGTCCGCTGTCTGTACACTTGAGGAGGAATACATGAAGAGCCGTATTACATCGTTAGGGTTACCAGCGGCATTGCTGTCGGTGACGCTGTTTGCCGCCTGTCAGAACACCGCACGTGGGGTCGAACAGGACGCAGAAAAGAACACTGCTGCAGCGCAGCAGGAAGGTCGCGAGGCGACTGCCGGGGCCCGGCAGGAAGCTCGTGAAGCGGGCCAGAGTATGGAACGCGCGGGCGATCGCGCTGTTCAGGAGTCGAAGGAGGCCGGGCGATCGGTCGGCGCAACGCTCGATGCCGCTGCGCAGACGATGCAGATCAAAACGGCGTTGATTGATGCCGACAACCTCGACGCCAACGACATTGACGTCGATACGAATGGATCGACCAAAACGGTGACGTTGAAGGGCCACGTGCCGACGGCAGCACAGAAGGCGGCCGCCGAGCGCATCGCGAAGGAAAAGGCGCCTGACTATACCGTTTCGAACATGATCGAAGTCCGAGCGAAGTAGCACCCAGCAGGTTCATCGGGGTTCGTAGGTTCGTAGGTTGGTAGGTTCGTAAGTTCGTCGGTTCGCAAGTCCGAACCAACGAACCCCAACGAACCCACGAACCGTTACGAACCTACGAACTCCACGAACCTCTTCGTCACGACGTCGCTGGGAAGATCTGCGGCGCCACCTCGTACAAATACTTCCTCCAGACGATCCACGTGTGCGCGCCGGGTGATGTCTTGTAGATGTGCTTGATGCCGGCTGCGTTCAGGAAGTCGGACGTGCGTTTCGCGCCAGCCATGGCGCCGTCTTCGGTTCCGACGCCAATCCAGAAGAGCTTGAGCTGGGCATTCACGTTCTTCGCGTTCGCCGCCACGTCGGCGAAGGATTTTTCGAGATTCTGACCGCCTCCTGAACTGAACACTGCCAGCCGGCTGAAGGTATCGAGATGCCTGGGCCCAATGGCCAGCGTCAGTCCGCCGCCCATCGAAAGACCGGCAAGCGCCCGGTTCTCGCGGTCGGTGCTGACGCGATAGTTGCTCTGCACAAATGGAATCAGATCGGTGAGCAGATCTTTCTCGAAATCGGCTCGCTGCTTGTCGCCGGCGACTCCTGCATGCCAGGGGTAGGCGTACGCAAACGGCATCACGACGACCATCGGTGCCGCCTTCTTTTCGGCGATCAGATTATCCAGAATGAGGTTGGCGCGGCCGAACTGCGTCCACACGGTTTCATCGCCGTCGGCGCCGTGCAGCAGGTAGAGAACGGGCAGTCTCGCCGACCCGCGCTCGTAGCCCGGCGGCGTGTAGACGAACGCACGCCGCGCCATGCCGGTCGTCTTTGACGAGTAGTATCTGATTTCGACCTTGCCGTGCGGAACGGGCTTCGCGTCGTAGAACAACGGGCCTGGACCAGGCACGTCGAGCACGCTTTCGATCAGATTGGGGCGGCTGTTGTACTTGACGACCGGGTTGCGTTGATCGAGGTTGTCGACGCCGTCGACCGTGAAGTGATATTCGTAGATGTCGGGCTCGAGGGGACCAACGGTGACGCTCCACACGCCATCGGCGCCCTTGGACATCGCCGGCTCGCTCGTCAGGCACTCGCAGAAAACGGTCACTTTCGAGGCGTTTGGCGCGAGCACGCGGAAGGTAACCCGGCGATCGGCAGACACCTCTGGTGAACGGACGGCGGGAGTCTGGGGTGGTTGTTGAGCCTGGACCGACACGGCGAGCAGCGGCAGCAGAAGCAGCGCGCGGAACTTCATAGCACCTCCTCAGGAATGCAGGGTAGGTTACCATCCCGTAGCCAAAATGACACAGACAAGTGTGGCTCGCCGTGCTCTCTACCTTCTCGCGTGGCTCCTGCCCGTGTGGGCGATCGTCGCGTTTTTCACCGGCGGTGTCGGCTGGATGCTTGGGCCGATCCGCCTCTCATCGAGGCAGCCGCTGCGGCCGCTCCTGATTGGACTGGCGTTGGCCGGGTGGTACGTCTGGAAGTACTCCGCGAGGACCGCGAAGCTGATGGTCGGTGGGTGCAGTCGTGGTTCGCGAAAACGGCTCCGTTTGCCGTTCCGGCGATCGTCGCACTCGGGCTCTTCGTGGGTGTGCGATACGGAAGTTTCGCGGCGGCCGGCTCGGATTCGTATGGATATGTGAGCCAGGCAAAATTCTGGCTGAGCGGCACGCTTCGGGTCGAGCAGCCGTGGGTGGAGTCGTTGTCGTGGCCGAACCGTGAGTGGATGTTTGCGCCGCTCGGATACCGTCCGGCATCATCCGATGGCACAATCGTGCCGACCTATCCTGTCGGCCTTCCGATCGTGATGGCCGCCTTCCTCGGTGTCTTCGGCGAGAACGGACCGTTTTACGTCGTGCCGGTGTTCGCCGCGCTCACGCTGTGGCTGACATATCTGCTTGGGAGAGAAGCCACGGGCAGCAAGGGCGTCGGCGCGCTCGCGGCGGTCCTGCTGCTCGCGTCGCCGGTGTTCCTGACGCATGCGATGGTGCCGATGTCCGACATACCCACGGCCGCAGGATGGACCGCGGTCTGTTTGCTCGTGATGAAACAGTGGAGCATGGCGGCAGGCTGGGCGGCCGGCCTCACGCTTCTCGTGCGGCCAAATCTGTTTCCGCTCGCGCTGCTGCCAATCCTGGCGTGGCACAGCAGTCAGGAGAGGCTGCTTCGGTATGCCAAGGGCGTGGTGCCGCCGGCCATTGCCATGATGGCGCTGAACACATATCTCTACGACAGTCCGTTGACCTTCGGCTATGGAACGATCTTCGAGTCATATGGATTGAGCTCTCTGCCTGGCAACGTCATCAACTACACGCGATGGCTCGTCGAGACGCAGACGCCGCTCATTCTGCTCGCATTCGTGGCGCTGCTGGTTCGCGGCGCTCTGCGTGAAGACCACACCGGCTTTTCACCGCGTGCATGCCTCACGGCACTGCTCGGGCTCACGTTCCTGTGCTATGTGTTCTACGCGAATTTCGATCACTGGTTCTATCTGCGATTTCTGTTGCCGGCCTATCCTGCTCTGTTCGTGTTGATGGCCGCGTCGATCGTGTGGATGGCGCAGAAGCTGCCGTTCGAGGCGCGTGTGCCCGCTGCTGACGATCGTCTGCCTGGTGATGATGCTCTCCGGGATCAACGTAGGACGCGAGGCGGGCATCTTCCGGCAGGCCCAGTTCGAACAGCGCTACGTGCGTGCGGCTGCAGAGGTGGCATCGCGCACGCCGGAAAACGCGGTCGTGTTGGCGGTGCAGCACAGTGGCAGTGTGCGCTACTACGCCCACCGCATCACGCTGCGATACGATTGGCTGCCTCCCGAGCAGCTCGACGCAGCGCTTCGTGACCTGACGGCCAAGCGCTATCACCCCTACCTCGTCGTCGACGACTGGGAGCAGAAGGAGTTCCAGGCGCGATTCTCGCCGGCCAGTCGATTTGGACGACTCGATTGGGCGCCCGTGGCGCGCGTAGCCGGGAGCTCCGAAGTGCCCGAAGTGCGAATCTTCCAATTGCAGGACGTCGCACCGGCCGCGCAACCATGAAAAAAGCTGGTCTGGCGTTCCTCGTGTATTGCGGCGTCACGATCGCGTTGACGTATCCGCTGGTACTGCAAATCGGAACGGTGCTTCCGAACGACGCCGGCGACCCCTCGCTGAATACCTGGATTCTCTGGTGGAACACGCAGGCCGTTCCGTTGTCTGCCGCCTGGTGGAATGCGCCGGTCTTCTATCCAGCATCCGGAGTGATCAGTTTTTCCGAGAATCTTCTCGGGCTCAGCCTCGTCGCGACGCCGCTCTCATGGCTCGGCGCCGGACCGCAAACCGCTTATAACGTCGTTTTTCTGCTCACGTTTCCGCTGAGCGCGATTGGCGCGTACCTGCTGGCGCACGAACTGACCGGGCGCCGTGACGCCGCGTTCATTGCTGGGCTGCTCTTTGGATTTGCCCCGTATCGAATCGCCCACCTTCCTCAGATTCAGTCCCTTGCGGCGTTTCCGATGCCCTTTGCGCTGCTGGGATTGCATCGCTATCTGCGCGATCCGCGGCCGCGGTGGCTCGCGTTGTTTGCCGCAGGATGGTTCCTGCAGGGCATCTGCAACGGTTATTACCTGATGTTCTTCACCGTCTTCGTGGGCCTCTGGATCCTGTGGTTCGCGAGCCCATGGACGCAACCACGCCAGTTCCTGGCGATAGGCGTCGCATGGATGGCGGCCGGAGTTCTGATCCTCCCGCTGCTGCTCCGGTATCGCGCGATTCACACTTCGTTCGGGTTCAGACGCGACTTCTTGGAGATTCGCGATTTCGCCGCAGATGCGGCAGCGCTGCTGTATGCGACCAATCATCTGGCGTTGTGGGGATGGCTCGATGTCTTCCGGCGCGCTGAAGGCGAGCTGTTCCCGGGGTTGACGATTACGCTGCTCGCGCTCGCCGGCGCCATCTTCGTCCGCGATCGTCATCCGACGCAAGTGAACAGCTGGGTATCAGGACGCCGGATTCTGATCGTCCTGACCGCCGTCACTGCGCTCGTTTCGCTCAGCGCCGTGGTCATGGGACCGTGGCGGCTCGAACCATTCGGCATCCGTCTGCTGTCGGTGTCGAATCCCGTCAAGCCGCTCACGATCTCGCTGCTGCTCGCACTCGGGCTTGCACTGACGAGTCCCGGTCTTCGCCGCGCATACGCGGCGCATTCGGTTCTCGCATTCTACGCGGCCGCCGGTTTCATGATGTGGCTGTTCAGCCTCGGTCCCACGCCGACGCTGATGGGCAATCCGCTGATGTATCGCGGGCCGTATACGCTGCTCATGTATCTGCCGGGATTCAGTTCGCTGCGTGTGCCCGCGAGATTCTGGATGACGACCACGCTGTGTCTTGCGGTGATCGGCGCGCTCGTGTTCGATCGGCTGGCGTCGAGGCTGGGACGCACGCGAATGGCGATGGCGGCAATCGTCGCGATCGGCGTGTTGGCCGACACATGGTTGACGGCGATGCCGCTGGCCGAAACGCCGAAGCCGTTTCGCGCGCTCGCCTGCGCAGGAGACGCCAAGGCGCCACTCATCGAGCTGCCGCTGGGATATACCTATCCGGACGTGTCGGCGATGTATCGACAGATGTCACACGGGCGCCCGCTCGTGAACGGTTACAGCGGGTATTTCCCGCCGCATTACGCCGCTCTGCGGTGGGGGCTGAAGCTGCGCGATCCCGACGTACTGACGAGGCTCGCGGCGCACGGCGTGACTGACATCGTCGTGGATCGTGAGCCCGATCCGCAGGGCCGCTGGGACAGATACGTATTATCGAATCCCAACGCGCGTCTCGTGTGTACCGAGGGAAAGCAGTCGCTGTATCGCATCATGAGCACCGAATCTCGATCGGCGGCGACAGGAGGCCGTCCGCTGCAGATCGCCGTGATTCGGCCCAACATCAACGAGCACGATGTCACGTCGATGATCGATCGGGACCGCACCACGCGCTGGCAGTCGGGTCCGCAGAGCGTCCGCACTGTCGTCGATCTCGACCTGGGCGCCGTTCGGACGGTAAGCGGCATCGATCTGCTGCTCGGGCCATTCGTCGATGATTTCGCACGCGGGCTGAGAATCGAGGCGTCCGAAGATGGCACGGCGTGGCGAGAAATTTGGCAGGGAGGAAGCGCAGGTCTTGCGTTCGAGGCGTCTTTCGATGCGCCGCTCGACGTGCCGTTACGGTACCGGTTTTCGCCAACGCCCGCCCGATTTCTGCGGATGCAGCTGACGAAAGATGACGACACCTACTATTGGTCGATTGCCGAGATGAAGGTGCTGGGGCAGTAGAATGCCGGAGCCGGAAGCCACCGAAAAGCGGAAAACGAGTCCGGTCGGGCTCATCGTGGGGCTGGGTGCGCTCGGGCTCGTCCTCGTGTTGTTGTTCTTCCAGTCGAGTCCCAGTGATGACCTTCCACCCGATCAAGGACCGATGGCGATGGCGCTCGTGAGCAACATGATGACCAACGGCGTGCTCGTCGACTACGAGTGCGACAAGACCACCGCCTGGGTCAATCGGGCCGTGTGGACGAAATACAATTTCGAACAGCGCAGGAATATGCTCATCGGGCTGGCAACGGTCTGCGACACCAAACATGCCGGCTACCGCATCAGCATTCTGGACTACGACACGAAGCAAGAGATTGCCTCCTTCGACGGGAAGACAGTGAAAATGGAATGAGCCGCAGCCTGAAACGTATTTCGATAAGACCGGCCGCACCGGCCGACATATCGCTCATCGTGACCTTCATCCGCGAGCTTGCGGCTTACGAAAAGCTCGCGCACGAAGTGGTGGCTCGTGAGGAAGATTTTCACGAAGCGCTGTTCGGCAACCGCCCGGTCATTGAAGCGGTGATTGCCAGCCTGGACGACGAGCCGGTCGGCTATGCGTTGTTCTTTCCGAATTTTTCGACATTCCTGGGAAAGCCAGGTCTGTATCTCGAAGACCTCTACGTGCGGCCCGAGGCGCGCGGCTTCGGCGCTGGCCGGGCCATGCTCGAGCACCTCGCACAGATAGCGGTGGAACGAGGTTGGGGCCGGTTCGAGTGGGCCGTGCTCGACTGGAACGAGCCATCCATTGCGTTCTACAAGAAGATGGGTGCCAGGGCGATGGATGAGTGGACGACCTATAGAATGACCGGCGAGGCCTTGAAGAAACTGGCATTGCGGGATTCGCAGATTGGCAGATTGCCGGATTGATTGGGAGATTGAATCTGCGAATCTCACAACCTTCCAATCTGCGAATCCCCTAGTCGATCCAGCCGCCGCCCAAGACGGTCGTACCAAAATAGAACACAACGGCCTGTCCAGGCGTGATGGCCGCGACTGGCCGATCGAATTCGACGGCGGCGCGAGAGTCGTCCAATGCTCGGACGGTGGCGGGCTCAGGCTGATGGCGATGGCGGATCTGCGCAGTCACACGCAGAGGACCGACCGGCGTCGCTCCGGAGATCCAGTTCACATGTGACGCCGTCAAAGTGGTGCGCTCAAGTTCGCGCCGTGACCCCACGACAACGGTTCTCTCTGCTGGACGGAGCTGCAGGACGTACATCGGTTCTGCGGCGGCAATCCCAAGCCCCTTGCGCTGGCCTACCGTAAAGCGGTGGATCCCCCGGTGCCGGCCGAGAACCGCGCCAGACGGCGTCACGATGGTGCCGCCTTCATCTATCCCGCCCGTCTGCTTCTCGATGAACGCGGCGTAGTCGCCATCGGGGACAAAGCAGATTTCCTGGCTGTCGGGCTTCTCGGCGACCGGCAGGCCAAGGCGTCTGGCGACATCGCGGACGGCGTCCTTCGGCATGTCGCCCACCGGAAAGCTCGCACGCGACAGTTGCTCCTGCGTGAGCGAGAAGAGGAAGTAAGACTGATCCTTGGCGGCGTCGAAGCCGCGATGGAGCACGTGCCGTCCGGTGTTGGCATCGATGCCGATGCGAGCGTAATGGCCAGTCGCCACCGCTTCGGCGCCGTATGCCATCGAGCGGTCCACGAGCGTCGCGAACTTCAGGTCGCTGTTGCAGTGCGCGCAGGGAATCGGCGTCCGGCCGGCGATGTACTCGTTGACGAAATTCGACACGACCGTCTGCTGAAACGCCCGCTCGAAATTGACGATGTAGTGCGGGATGTTCAGGCGGCGGGCGACACGTCCGGCGTCATGAAGGTCGTCGAGGCTGCAGCAGCTGCCGTAGCCCGACTCGCCGCCGCTCTGGTCGTAGAGCTGCATCGACAGACCGATGACGTCGTGGCCCGCTTCGGTGAGAAGCGCCGCGGCCACCGAGGAATCGACACCGCCCGACATGGCGACAACTACTCTCATGGTTCGGGGTTCGGGGTTCTGGGTTCTAGGTTCTGGGTTCTCGTTCCACGTTCCACGTTCTAGGTTCTAGGTTCTAGGTTCGCGATCCCACCGCAGACAAACTGCGCAGTTTCGTGACGATGCGCGGGAGGATCGAAATGACGTGATCGATCTGCTCTTCGGTGTTGCTCGAGCCCAGGCTGAAGCGGATCGAATTCTGCGCACGATGGCTCAACAGACCCATCGCCTTCAACACGTGCGATGGTTCGAGTGTGCCGGATGAGCACGCCGATCCGGTTGATACCGCCACTCCTTCGAGGTCCAGCGCAATCAACAGAGACTCGGCTTCGATGCGATCGAAGCTGATGTTGGTGGTGTTCGGTACGCGCATATCACGGGCGCCGTTCACCTCCGTGTTGGGCACCGACGACAGAATGCCTTGCTCCAGTCGATCGCGCAGCGCTGAAAGGCGCTCGGCATCCACCTCCATTTTCTGCATGGCTCGCTGGGCGGCGACGCCCATGCCTATCACACCAGGCACATTCTCCGTTCCCGCCCTGCGATTGCGCTCCTGCTTGCCCCCCTGGAGAAACGGCGTCAATCGCACGCCGCGTCTTGCCCAGAGCGCACCGACACCCTTCGGCCCGTAAAACTTGTGCGCCGACAACGCGAGAAGATCGACGCCCAGAGCCCGGACGCTGACCGGGATCTTGCCCGCGCTCTGGACAGCATCAGTGTGAAAAAGCGCCCCGCGGGCGTGTGCAATCTGCGCCAATTGGGCAATAGACTGAATCGTGCCGATTTCGTTGTTGGCGTGCATGATCGACACAAGACCCGTGTCGTCTGTGATGATCTCACGGAGCCGGTCGGGCGTGACGATGCCGCTGGCGTCGAGCGGAAGTACGGTCGTGCTCCACCCCCGCTTGGCCAGCGCCTTGAACGTGTTGAGCACGGCCTCGTGCTCGATGCCGCACGTAATCAGGTGCTTGCGGCCGGTCACTTCGAGCGCCTCGGCGGCCCCGCGAATCGCGAAATTGTCGGCTTCGGTCCCGCCGCTCGTGAAGACCACTTCCGAGGGTTCGGCGCCAATCAAATCTGCAACAGCGCTCCTCGCCTCATCAATTGCCGCTTTTGCACGCTGTCCGTAGTAATGAACACTCGATGCATTGCCGAAAAGATCCTGTAGCGCGCCAGACATGGCCTGAGCCGCCACAGCGTCGACAGGGGTCGTGGCGTTGTGATCGAGATAGATGCGCATGTGGCCGAAAGCCATGTTAGCACACGCTCGATTGGCGCTAACTCAAAGGGAAATAAGGGCTAGACAGGTCTGGCACGCTCACCTATACTGGCGTACCCCTCACGACCCGGGAACGCGTCAGCTCTGGGTCTCCTGTCATATCCCGAAAAGATTCGGGGAGGTTTAGAAATGTGGAAGCGTGACGAAGCAGTGCGACAACCGGGACAACCGGCGGTGCCCACCAACGAAGCGGCTGCGACAGCTCCTGCAGCAGCGGCGCAGCCCGCCCGTCAAGAGACCATCAGGAGCCAGAACGTGAGGGATGTGGTGAACATCGGGAAATCGGTCGTCATTAAAGGTGAGTTGAACGGGAGCGAAGACCTGACCATCGAAGGACACGTTGAGGGGAAGATTGAGCTCCGCGATCATGTGCTGACGATCGGCCCGAACGGCAAGATCAAAGCCGAGTTGTTTGCCAAGTCTGTCGTTGTACTGGGCGAGGTGGTTGGGAATGTCAGCGCCACCGAGAAGGTCGACATCCGAGAGAACGGCTCGGTTGAGGGTGACATTACATCGCCACGCGTCGCCATTGCTGAAGGTGCACACTTCCGCGGCAGCGTCGATATGGCGCAGAAGCTCAAGTCGGCCTCGGGTCCGCGCCCGGCCGAAGTGAAGTCTCAACAGGCTTCTCAGGCGGCGCAGCAATCCCAGCAGACCCAAAAGGTGGGATAGTTGCTCTGGGATCTGCGCAATAAAGAGCGCAACGAGGCGGCGGCTGCGGCCGCCGCCATCGCAGGTACCGGCCAGGTCATTCCCACCAAGGTACTTCGAAAGTTCCTGGCGAGCTTGACGCTGCGGGAGTCGCCTGTCTTGATGGACCTCGGGCCGGTCGTGGGCTCGAACGTCACGTTCTTTGGCGAGCGGCTCGGATGCAAGATTATCCTCGAGGATGTGTTCGGCGATCTCGAGCGGTTTCCGAAGAATTCGGAGACACCTCTGGCCGAGTACCTGAAGACGCGTCTGAAACACCCGCCCGAAAGCGTCGACGGCATTCTCTGCTGGAATCTGTTCGATTTCCTCGACCTTGCCTCGGCCCAGGTGCTGGCCGCGTCTTTGATAAAGTCGCTGCGGACCGACGGTGCCTTGCTGGCGTTCTTTGCCACCATCGCCTCGACTGACGCGCGTTTCTCAAAGTACGTCATCACGGGCGAGGACTCGGTGAAGCAGCGTCCCTACTCGTCGGTCGGGCGAAAGCAGACCGCGCTGCAGAACCGCGACATCATCCGGATTTTCGAAGGGCTGAAGGTCACCGAGTCGTTCCTGTTGAAGAACAACGTACGGGAGTTCCTGTTCAGGAAACCCGCGCCAACTCAGTGACGCGTGGATGAGTGACGAGTGACAAGCTTGTCACTTACCACTCGCCGCTTTTCACTGTTATGGCTCGACCCGTCATTGCGCTCCTGACGGATTTCGGCACTCGCGATCACTACGCCGGCACGATGAAAGCGGTCATGCTCGGGATCTGCCCTGAGGCGACCTTCGTCGACATCACGCACGACATCCCCGCCCACGATCTGCTCACGGCCACGCTCGAGCTTGCGGCGAGCTACAAGTACTTTCCCTCGGGCACGATCTTCCTGGTCGTGGTCGATCCGGGAGTGGGGTCCGCACGGCGCGGCATTGCGGCAGACACCGGCGAGTACCGCCTGGTCGCGCCAGACAACGGCGTGCTGACGGCCGTGCTCAAGGAAGCCCCCGCTCGTCGAGTGGTGGAGCTGACCGAGCGGCGATATGCGCGAGCGACGGTGAGCCGCACCTTCGAAGGGCGCGATCGCTTCGCTCCGGCGGCCGGCTGGCTTGCCAAAGGCGTCGACTTGTCGGCGCTTGGGCGTTCCGCCGGCACGATTCAGCAGCTCTCGATTCCGGCGCCGCAAATCGCCGGCGAGATACTGGCCGGCGAAGTGCTTCGGGTCGATCGATTCGGCAACCTGGTGACCAATATCGATCGAAAGCTGTTCGACAAGTTTGCCCATGCCGATGGCATCGAGATTTCTGCGGCCACCCATCGCATCGGGCGCGTCGTGGCGACCTATGCCGAGGCTGCCGCCAACGAGGTGTGTGCGCTCTTCGGCAGCACCGATCACCTCGAGATTGCCGTCAATGCCGGCAGCGCCAGCGATTTCTTGAGCCTCTCCCGCGGCGCGCCCGTGACCATCAGGCGCATATAGGCACTGAGCTCTCCATATCTCAACGCAAAGACGCAAAGCCGCGACGAAGTTTCTTGAAAGATCTTCCTTTGCGCCTTGGCGCCTTTGCGTTGTACATGGAAGGCTGACGGTGTTAGCATTCTGGCAATGAACTTCGATTTGAGTGAAGAGCATCGGCTCGTCGAGCAGTCGACCCGCGAGTGGGCGGCGAAAGAAGTCGCGCCTCGCATTCAGCAGCTCGATCGCGAGCACAAGTTCGATCGCGGCATGCTTGTCAAGATGGCCGAGCTTGGCCTGCTCGGCATCTCCGTGCCGGCCCAGTACGGTGGCGCGGGGATGGACTACATCAGCCTCGGCCTCGCGTGCGAAGAGCTCGAATACGCCGACACATCGCTGCGGGTGATTCTGTCTGTGCACGCAGGGCTCAACTGCCTGACGTTGCTCGCGTGGGGCACTGAAGCACAAAAGCAGAAGTACCTCGTTCCGCAGGCGCAGGGCACGCTCATCGCCACCTACGGTCTCACCGAGCCATCGGCCGGCAGCGACGCGCGCGGCATTCAATCGACCGCCGAGAAGCGCGGCGATCGATACGTGCTGAACGGCGAGAAGATGTGGATCTCGCTGGCCGATGTCGCCGATACGTTTCTCGTCATCGCCTGGACCGATTTGGACAAGAAGCGCGAGAAAGATCCCTCTGGCCTCAGCGCCTTCATCGTTGAGCGCCGGTTCAACGGCTTCTCGAGCGGAACGCTGACCCAGAAGTGGGGCATCCTGGCCGGCAACACCGGCTTTTTCAAAATGGACGGCGTGGAGGTGCCCGAAGAGAATCTCGTCGGACGTCCGGGCGAGGGATTCAAGATCGCCATGTTTGCCCTCGATCAGGGCCGCCTGACCGTGGCGGCCGGCGCCACAGGGTTAATCCGCGCGTGCCGCGATGCCAGCGCCCGATACGCGCGCGAGAGAAAGGCGTTTGGCGTTGAGATTGGGCAACACCAGCTCGTGAAGGAAATGATCGCGCAGATGGAGTCCGATTATCAGGCCTCACGCCTGCTGTGGCTGCGTTCGGCGTGGTTGAAGAACGAGGGGCAGCGCAATACGCGAGAGACCGGGCTGGCGAAATGGTTTGCCACAGTGGCTTCCGAGCGCGCGGCATCGGATGCTGTGCAGATTCACGGCGCAAATGGATACTCCGACGAATATCCGGTCGGCCGGTTTTATCGCAACGCCAAGGGCGCGGTGATTTACGAAGGCACTCGGGAAATCCACAAGCTCATGCAGGCTGACTATGTCCTCGGATACCGGGCTGACAAGGCGTTGCGCTGCGAGCTTCCTGCCCATCGCCCATGATCCGCGTGCGCGTGGATCGGTCGGCCATCGGTCCCGACGACATGACCTCGGCGGTCACCGCACTGCGTCGTGGAGGTGTCGTGGCGTTTCCGACGGAGACGTTTTACGGGCTGGCGGTCGACCCGCGGTCGGCGCCGGCGGTGAAGAGGCTGTTCTCGCTGAAGGAGCGCCCTCCCGATCAACCGCTGCCGCTGATTGCGGCGGATGCCGCACAAGTCGTGGAGCAGGTAGGGACGTTGACGCCTCTCGCCGCGCGTCTTGCATCGCGCGGGTGGCCTGGCGCGCTCACGTTGATCATTCCCGCCTCACCGCGATTGTGTGAAGACGTGCATCTCTCGACCGGCAAGGTGGCCGTGCGCGTGCCGGAGGACCGGATTGCCCGTGCCTTGGCCGGACGCGCCGGTCATGCGGTCACATCCACGAGCGCCAATATCGCCGGCGAGCCGCCATCTTCAACACCGGAAGACGTCGTGCGATCGCTCGGCGAGCGCGTGGACGTATTGATTGATGCCGGCGCAACGCCGGGCGGTCTCCCATCGACGATCGTCGATGCCACGGGCGAGTCTCCAGTGCTCGTGCGCGCCGGCGTCATCGCGTGGGAGCGCGTGCTAGAATTTTCGGCGTAAATGTCATCTCCGCAGCAGGCTAGAGTCGGCGCCCGGCGCGACGGCGGGCCGCGCGAGCGAGCCGCGCTCGTCGGTCTGGCACTTCGCCGATCGAAGAAGCACGACGCAGAACGCTCGGTCGAAGAGCTCGGCGGCCTGGCCGAGGCTGCCGGTGCCACCGTCGTGCTGACGATCATTCAGGAGCGCCCAACACCCGACCCTGCCACTTTCATCGGCAGCGGCAAGCTTGACGAGCTCGCGTCTGAATGCACCCGCTTCGCCGTCGACGTGGTGATCTTCGACAACGAGCTGACGCCCGCCCAGTTGCGGCAGATCGAAGAGCGGGTCGATCGCAAAGTGATCGATCGCACGCAGCTCATCCTCGACATCTTTGCCAGGCGCGCGAGGACGCGCGAAGGCAAATGGCAGGTCGAGCTTGCACAACTCAAATATCTGCTGCCGCGTCTGGCCGGTTCGGGGACCGCGTTGTCACGTCTCGGCGGTGGCATCGGTACTCGAGGACCTGGCGAAACCAAGCTCGAAACCGATCGCCGGAGGATTCGGCAACGGATTCACGCGATTTCGCAGGAGATCGACTCGATTCGGAAGCGGCGGCGTCATTCGCGCGCACGCCGGCAGAAAGCGTCGGTGCCGCTGGTCGCGCTGGTCGGCTACACCAACGCCGG
This sequence comes from Vicinamibacterales bacterium, assembly GCA_963761975.1. GTDB lineage: Bacteria > Acidobacteriota > Vicinamibacteria > Vicinamibacterales > JAMQPK01 > JAMQPK01. The sequence continues at coordinate 38,139 of CAVXIR010000004.1, read as the reverse complement.
CAAGACGACGCTGTTCAATCTGCTGACGAAGGAATCTGCTGAGGCGTCCGATGCGCTATTCGTGACCCTCGACCCCCTGGTGCGGCAGGTGAGCCTCCCCGACAAGCGCCAGTTACTGATGTCGGACACCGTCGGGTTCATCGATCGGTTGCCACACACGCTGGTGGCGGCGTTTCGGGCCACGCTCGAGCAGGTGGCCGAAGCCGATCTCGTGCTGCACGTCATCGATACCGCGAGCCCCGATCGCGATCGGCACATCGCGGCGGTCAGGCGCGTGCTCGAGGAAGTAGGCGCCGCCAAGGTAGCCACCGTGGACGTCTTTAACAAATGCGACCTCGTCGAGGCAGGCGAGGTGAATAGGCTGCAGCGGGGGTTTCCCGAAGCGCTCTGCATCTCGGCGCTCAAGAACAAGGGCCGCAAGGACATGATCGACGCGATTGCCGAAAAGCTCGAGCTCGACACCAAGCGCGTGACGCTCGAGTTCGACGAAGCCAGTGAGGAAGATCGCGAGAAGATCGCGCGCGTGTATCGCCAGGCCAGGGTGCTCAGTCACGTGACCACCGACGGCCGCGTCGCTATCGAGGCCGACGTGCCGCGCCGTGTGCTCGATCGTGTCAAAGCGGCAGGTGGACGATGAGAAAAATTGCCAGATTGGCAATTGGCAATTGCCGGATTGATTGCCGATTGCCAATTGTCAGTCGCCAGTCAATGCGGCATTCGTCAATCGCCAATTGCCAATGCCGTGTTTTAGTCCTGTCCTTGCTTGTTGCGGCGCTTGGCACCGCGTGCGGCCGTCCCGTTGCTGCGCCCGTTGTCACCACACCTCGATATCCTGACTACATCTTTCCCACGCTGCCTGAATCAGATCCGAGGTTCGCCGAAATCGTCAAAGATCACGACGTGGCCTGGCGATGGTTCCAGGCGGGTGATCTGTCGCAGGCGGAAACGGGATTTCAAGCGATTCTGAAGCGCTCGCCGCAGTTCTATCCGAGCGAGACGGCGCTCGGTTATATGGCGCTCGCCCGCAACGACGCGTCGGCGGCGCTCGAGCATTTCGATCGAGTGGTGCAATCCCAGGCCAGCTACGTGCCGGCCATCGTCGGGCGGGGCGAAGCGCTGCTCGCGGCGTCGCGCGAGCCGGAAGCGCTTGCGGCGTTCGAGTCGGCATTGAAAGTCGATCCTCAATTGCAGGCCATCGCGCGGCGCGTGGAGGTGTTGCGGGCGCGGGCGCTGCAGGACAACGTCGCGGCCGCCCGCAAAGCGGCACAGGCGAATCGCCTGGACGAAGCGGCCCGGATGTACGAGCAGGCGATCGTCGCATCGCCGGACAGCGCTTTCCTGGTGCGCGATCTCGCAGACATCGAGTTGAAGCAGGGGAAAACCGACGAGGCGCTGGCGCGCTACCGCCGGGTCATTGAAATGGATCCGTCGGACGCTGCGTCGAGAACCCGCATCGGCGAGATACTCGATGCGCGCGGCGACCTGGAAGGTGCGTTGAAGATGTACACGGAGGCCAACGATCTCGAGCCCAGCGCCGAGTTGCGGCGGCGCACCGCGGCCCTCGACGCGCGTCTGGCCTATCTCAAGCTGCCGGCAGAATATCGCGCCATTCCCGACGCACCGTCGATTACGCGGGGTGACCTGGCTTCGCTCATCGGCATTGGCCTGGAATCGCTGCTGGCGAGCACGCCCGCCCAGGCCGTCGTCATCACCGATACGCGCAGTCACTGGGCGGCGGACTGGATCATGGCCACCGCGCGTGCCGGCGTGATCGAGCCGTACGAGAACCACACCTTCCAGCCTCGCACGGCGGTCACGCGAAGCGATCTCGCGCAAGCCGTGGCGCGGATGCTGAAGATTATCGCGGCGGGACGTCCCCAGCTTTTGAAGGACTGGCAGAGCCGCCAGCAGAAAATGGCCGATGTCGGCGTCAGCAACCTGCATTATGCTGACGCATCGCTCTCGGTTGCCGCGGGAATCCTGCCGTTGGTCGACGGCGGCGCGTTTCAGCTGTCCCGCGAAGTGAGTGGCGCCGAAGCGATCGATGTCGTCACCCGAATCGAGCGTCTCTACCGCACATCGAAATGAGCGTGCTGACGCCGGCGAACCAGCTCACCTTGACACGGGTGTTGCTCGCGCCCGCCTTTGTCATTCTGACGGTATACGGCTATTTCGGGTGGGCGCTCATCGTGTTTGGGGTGGCCGGCCTGACCGATTTGCTCGACGGTCTCATCGCGCGCAAGCTGGGAAGCCGGACCAGCCTTGGCGCCTGGCTCGACCCGATGGCCGACAAGGTCCTCATCGTCGCGACGGTGAGCGTGCTGACGTTGCCGGGGCTTGGTCTGATGAACAAGCTGCCGGTCTGGTTGACGATTCTGATTATCAGCAGAGACCTGTTGATTGTGCTGACGGTGGCGATTATCAACCTCGCGATCGGCCGCCGCGAGTTCCGTCCCTCGATCTACGGCAAGATCGCGACGGCCACGTACATCATGACGTGCGTCATCATCATGTATTTCAATTACCTGCAGCGCCCTTCGATCTTCGTGGCGGTCGGCATCTACGCGTCGGCGGCTATTACGTTGATATCGGGCTTTCACTACGTGTTCACGGTCACCAGGATCATCAATCAGAACTGAACCACGAAACCACGAAACCACGAAGACACGAAGACACGAAGGCGCGCAATTTAGACTCGCCGCAAAAACCACGACGGGCTGTATCGGTAGCGCAGGGCTTCAGCCCTGCCATGTGAAAGTCCGAATCGGTGGCCCTCGGGAAAGAAACCCTCCGCTCGCCGTTACTCTCAACGAATCGGAAAGTTTGCTATTGCGAGCTGGCGGTCGACACTTCCCCCTGGAGTCGAACGCACGATCACCAGTTCTGCCTCGTTAATCCACCGCTCATCGAGTGCAAAGGGGACCGCTGCCGGGTCGGACGTTGGCTGGAAGTAGAGCATCGCCGCGCGTGCGCTGAAGCCGGAGTTTCGCCCCTCTCCGAATCCGAATGCAAACGGTAAGAAGTTCAGCAGGCTGACTTGCGCTCGCAGGTCGTTGGAGGGCAGGTGAATCGCTTCCGACGCCCGTCTGTTTCGTAAATAGAATGAGCGTATGGTCAGTGGCCGGCGCGCGATGACTGACACGGCGTCGGATTGCTCGGACAACATGGACAGACGGCCCGAGCTCAACAGAACGTCCGCAATGGAAAAACGGTACGGTCCATTCTGATAACTCGCACCGCGGGTGGGCGACAGCACTGCCTCGACGGCATGATGGGTGAGCCCCACGTAAAAACGACCCTTGTAGGCGCCTGCATTGGGCGCGAGACGGCTGAGATCGACGCCTCGTGCGAATAGCACGACGGTATTCTCGCCGCGCTGGTTTGGACTCTGGTCGATAAGTGATCCGACTTCCAGCACGCTTCTGATCACTTCGCGCTGTTGCGGGCCGTCGCCATGCTCTTCGACCGGCACACCCGAGGGCCAGCCAGTGTAGTCGCTGATCAGTTGCGCACCGCCCGGCAGCTGGACGGCTGCGCTGCGCACTCCCACGCTGGCGGTCCAACCTGGCTCGAGTCCGCGAAGGCGGATCCGTGCGCGCGCCTGCCTCCAGTCCACGGCTTGATCGCGGAACGCAAAGGGTTCGACGACAACTGTGTCGGCGGTCGCGTTGAGAGATAGCATTACCGGGTTGGCGGCCCACGCAGGCGTCGCGATGGCAGGCGCAAGAAACGACCATGGCCACAACGATGATACGGACCACGTCACTAAAGCGCCGATGACGCCGGTCGTAACCGCGAGCCCTCGCCGGCGCGTACGGGTACTGGACAACGAGCAGAATCATGAGAGCCACCAGCGCCAGAACCGTGGCTACCAGGTCTGACGTGGGATCTGGATACCCAGAACATCAATGACTGGCCGCCGTCCATGTAAAATTGACCTCGAGGCGGGCCATTTTCGAAGCGGTACATTGCCACGGCGACGATTACTGAGATCGTGACGACGGTCGCGATCAACGCGCTGCCGATGAGGAGCGCGTACTTTGCCAGATTCGGCGTCATGGCCGCCGCTGTCACCAGTGCCCCAATCCAGAGCCCCCACAGCAGTGCGGTCTGCATCGACACACCGATGATGTCGGCCGTTGGAACCTGGTAGATCGCCATCGCGACGGCATCGGCCACGACCGGCGCTGCGATCATCGTCGTGCCGAGAAGCGCCAGCTTTGCGCTCAGCAACGATCGCGCCGGAATCGGCCTCGTCATCCAGAAAGCCGTCGTTCCTACAAGCGCATGAGCCTGGACAACCTGCGCGATGAGGACAGCGCTCAGCAGTACCTCTGTTAGCGCCAGAAGATTGCCGATCGCACCTGTGAGTTGTCGTGTCCGCGGATCCGCTGCCAAGCGGGGCCAAATCGCATCCAGGGTAGTGGTCGCCGATACAACGAGCAGCCAGACGCCGAGGACTGCGCGGAACCGGCGGATGTCCCAGCGAACGAGGTGGCGGAGATATGTCATCGCGCTTCCGAGCCGGCGGCCCGCGCGCGCGAACGGCGGGCAAGCGTCACAAAAATATCGCGAAGGGGCACGCGATGCTGGTCGATGAGCGCCTGAACCGAATCGGTGAACAAAATGCGGCCGTTTTCGATGAAGGCGATGGTATCGGCGAGCCGTTCGACCTCATCGATGTCATGCGACGAAATCAGCGTCGCCCAGTGGTACTCGCCGGTCAGCTCCAGTAGTGCTCGGATCAACTCATCGCGCACGAGCGGGTCGAGGCCACTGAACGGTTCGTCCAGGACGATCAGTTCTGGCCGGTACGCGAGCGAGACCAGCAGCGCGGCTTTCATACGGGTGCCGCGCGACAGCACGCGAAGCGGAATCCGCGGCTCGATCGCCAGATCGTCTTGAAGTTTGCGGCAGAGCTGATCGTCCCACGTCGGATAAAAAGGTCGGGCCCATGCGATCAGCTGTTCCGGCGTCATCCAGTCGGGCAGATGCTGATTTTCTGAAACATACCCAATTCGCGCGAAGTCGCGCGGTGTCAGCCGGCGCGAGTCGGTTCCCAGGACAAGCGCCCGCCCTCCAGTGGGGCGCAGCAGATTCAGAAGTAGTTTGACGGTCGTTGTCTTGCCCGCCCCGTTCGGGCCGACAAGGGCGAAGATGCTGCCGGACTTCACCTGGAGATTCACGCCATCGATGGCGACTCTGCGGCCGAATCGGCGCGAGAGATCGACCGTCTCGATGGCTGTGCCGCCCATTTGTCACCCCGCCCGGCGGGCGATCCGCGCCCAATGGCCTCGGATGGCCGCGACGAGGTCGGCCAGCGACAGACCGGCATGACGAGCTTGCACCACAACGTGCTCAGCCTCTTCTTCGAGCACCATGCGTTGCGCGGCGCGGCCCGCATTGCGCGCCTCGGCGACGACGGTGCCAACCCCAGGGCGGACGACGAGCAGGTTGCGCTCGATGAGGGCTGTGATGATTTTGTGTGCGGTGTTCGGGTTGATCTTCAGATCCTGGCTCAGCGCACGAACCGAGGGAAACGGATCACCCGGTTGAAGCTCACCACTGACAGCCGCCCTCGTGACCGCGTAAATCACCTGCTCGCATACGGGAGAACCCGTGCGGAGCGAAATCGAGAACGGCAGCATGGAAGTGTACGATCTAAGCTAGTACAGCTCGGAAGTCAATAAGGTAGCGGAAGCGTTCTGAGGCCGGTTCCCGGGGTTCCTGGGGTTCCGGTTCCTGTGGTTCCGGTTCCTATGGTTCTGGTTCCAATGGTTCCGTTCCGCGGGTTCTTCCTGCGCGCGTTCATTCCGCGGATTCTCGCTCGAGTGTTTGGGCCCTCTTCGCGCACCAGGCCGCGCCAGCGTTCAGTTTCAGTTGGACAGTGGCACTCGAACCGCGGGGAACCAGAACCCATAGGAACCAGAACCCGTGGAATCGGAACCCATGGAATCGGAACCCTCGACGCCCGCGGCCGGTTCCTGGGTTCCCAGTGGTTCCGGTTCCTGTGGTTCCGTTCCGCGGGTTCTTCGCGCGCGCGTTCATTCCGCGGATGCTCGTTCGAGTGTTTGGGCGCCCCTCGTCGAGCACCAGGCCGCGCCAAGCGTGCGGTTTCAGTTGGACAGTGGAACTTGAACCGCGGAACCAGAACCCATGGAACCGGAACCCGTGGGAACCGGAACCCATGGAACCGGAACCCTAGACGCCCATTTTCTTCTTGAAGTACTCAATCGTCTTCACGAGCCCCTGCTCGAGCGGGACCTTTGGCTCCCAGCCGAGAAGCGTGCGGGCTCTGGTGATGTCGGGCTGGCGCACCTTTGGATCGTCCTCGGGGAGATCCTGGAAGATGATTTTGCTCTTCGACCCCGTCATCGTGATGATCGTGCTTGCCATGCCCGCGATCGTCATTTCCTGAGGGTTGCCGATGTTCACGGGGTCGTTGATGTTCGAGTCCATCAACTTGAGAATGCCGCCCACGAGATCGTCGACATAGCAGAAGCTGCGCGTCTGGGTGCCGTCGCCGAACACCGTGACGTCCTCGTTGAGGAGCGCCTGCGAGATGAACGCCGGCACGGCACGGCCGTCCTTGATGCGCATGCGCGGGCCGTAGGTGTTGAAGATGCGCACGATCTTCGTGTCGAGCCCGTGATACCGGTGATACGCCATCGTCATCGCTTCGGCAAACCGCTTGGCTTCATCGTACACACCGCGCGGCCCGATGGGGTTCACGTGTCCCCAGTAGCTTTCTGTTTGCGGATGCTCGAGCGGATCGCCGTAGACCTCAGAGGTCGAGGCAAGGACAAACCGCGCGCGCTTTTCCTTAGCGAGGCCGAGCGCCTTGTGAGTGCCCAGCGCGCCGACCTTCAGCGTCGGAATCGGCAGCTCCAGGTAGTCGATTGGGCTGGCCGGGCTTGCCCAGTGCAACACGACGTCGACCGGGCCGTCGACGTAGATGTAGTTGGTCACGTCGTGTTTGACGAACAGGAAATCGCGGCCGGCGAGATGCGCGATGTTGGCGAGGTCGCCGGTCAGCAGATTGTCGATACCGACAACCGAGCAGTCCTGATTGAGCAGTGCTTCTGCGAGATGGGAGCCGATGAACCCCGCGGCTCCCGTAATGACGACGCGTGTTTTCATTGTGTCTACACTTGTCTTTGTATGACGCCGCGGAAGAGGGTCATCCACATGATCTTGAGATCGAGCGACACCGACCAGTTCTCGATGTAGTAGAGATCGAACTCGATCCGCTTCTCGAGCGAGGTGTTGCCGCGCCAGCCGTTCACCTGGGCCCAGCCCGTGATGCCGGCCTTCACCTTGTGACGAAGCATATATTGCGGGAAGCGGTGTTTGAACTGATCGACGAAGAACGGCCGTTCCGGCCTCGGGCCGACGATCGACATATCACCCTTCAGCACGTTCCAGATTTGCGGCAGCTCATCCAGGTCCCAGTGACGCAGCAGACGTCCGACAGACGTACATCGCGGGTCGTCGTCACGCGCCCAGATCGGCCCTGTCACGTCCTCGGCATCAACGTGCATCGATCGAAACTTGTAAACCCAGAACGGCCTCCCGTCGAGGCCCATCCGCTCCTGCCGGTAGAAAATCGGCCCCGGTGACGTCCACCTGACGAGAAGTGCGATGATGCCGCACGGAACGGCAAGAGCCGAGGCGGCGAGACCGCTGATAGCGAGATCGATCATCCGTTTGATGACGGCGTTGAGTCCCTGCAGCGGGACGTCGTGGATGTTGATGATGGGGACGCCGTCGAGATCCTCTAACCGTGCCCGAAGTGCGAGGAACTGCACCAGATCGGGCACAACCTTCACATCGACCATCTCACGGCTCGTGCTCTCGATGAGGTCGAGCATCTTCACGTGCTCCTCGAGCGGCAGGGCGACGTACAGATGATCGATGTTTTCCTGCCTGATGATCTCGGGCGCGTCAGTGAGCGCGCCGAGGAGCGGCAGTCCGCGATACCCGAGGTGGTCGCCGCCGGCACGATCGTCCACGAAGCCGATGACCTGATAGCCGAGCTCGCGATGCTGGAGAATCTTCTCGGCGACCACACGCCCCAGCTCGCCGGCGCCGGCAATCAGGATGCGCTTGAGCCCGATGCCGGCCTTCCAGCGGCGCTCGAGCACTTCTCGCACGAACTCACGCAAGCCAAACGTCAGCGCGATGTTGATGACGAGAAACAACGCCCACACGACGCGCGAGACCTGGTAGGCACCGACGGCCTGTTCCTCGGGCGAGGCGTGGTAGGCGTCGAAATACAGAGTGGTGACCACACCCAGGATCACCGCGACAACGGTCCCGATGAACACGAGGAAAAAATCGTCAACCCGCGAACGGCCGCGGCGCAGGCGGTAGACGCCCTGGAAGTAGTAGGCGAGCGGAACTAATACGCCGACAAACGGCATCACGGCGACATACTGCGCAAACGGGGGATAGCCACGGATGACCGGGATGAGCCCGCTCGAAAACCGGATGAGATAGGCGACACCGAACGACACGATGCCGAGGAGCGCATCGGAGACCACGTACAGAGCCACGAGCAGGCGTCCGTATCGTCTAAGCATGAGCGAGGCTCTCGACCGTTGATTGAATCGACCGCGCGAACACGGCGCGATCGAACTTCATGGCGTTTTGCCTCATGAGGGTCCGGTCGAATGCGAGCTGGCTGGAACGTGCGATGCCGGCAGCGAAGGCATCCGGTGTCGGTTCGTCCACGAGCACGCCGGTGACGCCGTCGATGACCGTTTCGAGCGCACCGCCTCGTCCGAGCGCGACGATTGGCGCACAGCACGCCTGTGCCTCGACCGGGACGATCCCGAAGTCTTCCTCGCCTGGAAGAAGCACCGCAGCGGCGCGCCGGTATTGATCGCGCACGGCTTCATCTGAAAGCGATCCGAGCAGCCTGACGTCGGCGCCAATGGCGGCGATGCGTCTTGCCAGCGCGTCGCGCTCTGGTCCGTCGCCCACAATACGAAGCGGCATGTTGGAGAGTCGGCTAACCTCGATCGCCACGTCGATCCGTTTGTAGGGAACGAGAGCTGACACAATCAGCAAAAAGTTCTCGCGCGCGACCGTGTCATCTGGCGAAAAGAAGCCCGTCTCGACCGGTGGGTAGATGACGTCGGCGTCCCGATTATAGTACCGCCTGATCCGGCTGGCAACGTGTTGAGAGATGGCCACATACCGGTCTACTCGGCCCGCGGTGGCGGCATCCCAGCGCGCCAGCGCACGGAGCACAGGCCTCAGGACCCGGTTCTTCGTCGTTCCAACCCGCCCTTCGCCGAAGTACGCCTCGAATTGATCCCAGGCATAACGCATGGGTGTGAAGCAGTAGCACAAATGCCGGGCCCTTCCGGTCTTGACGACTGCTTTTGCGGCGCAATGACTCGTGCTGATGATCAGATCGTACCGATCGAGATCGAACTGTTCGATGGCAGCCGGAAAAAGAGGCAGGCAATACCGATAGTAGCGCCGCATGCCGGGCAGCCGCTGAAGCACTGAGGTGCGTGGCCGCAGCCGCTCGATAGCCGGCGAGACGCTGCCGGGCACGTGGAACAACGTAAACAGATCGGCATACGGGTACGCCTCGCAGAGCAACTCGAGCGCTTTTTCGCCGCCGCGCATGCCGGTGAGCCAATCGTGCACGAGAGCGATGCGTGTTCGGCCGCTCACGACAACACCTCGCCGTACACTTCGCGCACGCGCTGCACCGATCGGGCCCAGGAGAATGCTTTCACACGTTCGAGCCCGCGCTTGCTCAGCTCTCCGCGAAGGTGCGTGCTTCTCAAGACGCCGAGAATCCCGTCGGCTATCGACTCGGCGCTGTAGGGGTCGACGAGCACGGCCGCATCGCCGACGACTTCGGGCAGCGACGAAATATTTGACGTCACGACCGGTGTCCCGCTGGCCATCGCTTCGAGCGGAGGAAGGCCAAACCCTTCGTACAGCGACGGAAACACGAACACCGACGCAAGGCGGTAAAGCACCGCGAGTGTCTTGTCTGGAACGTAGCCGAGGAAGCGCACGTAGCGGTGAATGTCGTACTTGTGCACGGCCCGGCGCAGCGACTGCAGCTTGGAGATTTCATCGCCGATGATGATGAGCTCGAGCTCGGAGCGTCCCTCCCTACGGACCAGGTGAAACGCTTCGATCAGGCGCTCGAGATTCTTGTGCGGCTTGATGTTGCCGACATAGAGCAGGTACGAGTGGCTCAGCTGGTAGCGTTCGCGCGTATTGACGACATGCTCTTCGCTCGGCGGCGCGCTGAAGCGATCGTCGATCGCGTTGGGTGTGACGACAATCTTCTCGGGCCGCACGTTGAAGAATTTCAAGATGTCGCGCTTCGACTGCTCGGACACGGTGAAAATCCGATCGGACTTGTGCGCCGCCGTGTAGAGCGACGCGCGTGCGAATGCGTAACCCAGACGATTGCGAAGATATTCCGGAAACATCAAATGGATGCAGTCGTGAATCGTGACCACCGACTTCGAGGGCGTCAGCGCCGGCAGAACGTAGTGCGGCGCATGGAGTAGTTCGATCCCCTGACGGCGCGCGGCGATCGGAATCGACAGCTGCTCGCCAATCGAGTAATGGCCCGATCGGTCGGGCACGGCACGAAAGTTCTCACCGAGCGTGACGGCAACGTCCACGTCCTCAGGGCGTGTGATCAGCACATATTCGGTAGTGCAGTCGATTTTCGCCAGCTCGCGAAGCAGGTTTCGGATGTAGGTGCCGATGCCGAAATCATGAAGCTTTCGCGCGTCTATGCCGATGCGCACGTGTGTATTCTAGTCAGGATCGTCCATCGTCCATCGGCCATCGTCCATCGACGATGGCCGATGGCCGATCGCCGATCGACGATCGACGATCACCTGTCAAACCCTGCCCAGTCCATCCGGTAGCGGCGACGGATTTCGCGCAGCTGGCCGGGCAAGACTGCCGCGCGGCGTGCGTCCTCCTGCGCCCGGGCCATCGCCTGGCGCACGTCGGCGGTGAGCGCGTTGAGCTCCTGGATGGCCGAACCGCACGACGAATCCGCGCCAGTCAGCACGACACGCCCGTCCCACAGGCCGAACCACTCGCGGTCGTATCCGGCCGCGACACGGAGGGAGCAGTTGGCCTTGATTCGTTCCCAGTACGCGTCGAGCTGCGCAGCGCGGCGTGCCACGCCCTCCACGAACTGGCCGTACCGTCGCGTACCCTCCTCGCGAGCCGCGTCGGTTGAAGAGCGCGGACTGAACGCTGGTGCGAGCGTCTGGCCAGGCTGCGCAGAAGACGCGATGGCGCCGGTCGGCCTTTCACCGCTCAACATACTGCGGGCGTGATCGACCGCCACGGCGAACCCGAGCGACTCGGCAGCCCCCGTAATCTTCATGGTGTTGATGCCGACAACCTGCCCGTGGCGATCCAACAGAGGGCCGCCGCTGTTGCCCGGGTTGATCGCGGCGTCGGTCTGCAGCATCACGGTGCGATCGGCGCGGCGGACGGCGCTGATGATGCCCCGTGTCACGCTGTTCTGAAACACACCGAGCGCCAATCCGATCGCAATGACTTCCTGCCCCGGCCTCACATCGTTGACCGTGCCGAGCGACAGAAGCGGCTGCGTCGGCATCGCGCTGTCGACCCGGACAATGGCAAGGTCGTATTCCTGCGACGACATCTCCACCCGGCCTGGGAGCGTCTGGCCGTTTGACAGCCTGACCGTCACCGACACGTTGCCGTGAACGACATGACGGTTTGTGACGACGGTGCGCGGCGCCGCAAAGAATCCGCTGCCACGGCCCGGTCCCGCTTCGATTGACACAATCGCGGGAATCGCGCGGCTGACCACATCTTCCAAAGCCAAACTAGGTGCGTTGGGTGCGTTGGGTGCGATGGGTGCGTTAGGTGCGTAGGGCCTGTCCGCCGTAGCGATATGCGAAGACGGCGCGGAGGCGGATGCGATAGGTGCGTGTGGTGCGTCAGGTGCGAGAGGTGCGGTGAGCTTGTCTCGCCGTAGCTCGTCCGGATCAAGCGGAGCGAAGGCGGATGCGTTGGGTGCGGGCGATTCCGACGCTATTCCGTTTGCATCCGGCTTGACGGGGATGACCTGGAGCGCGATGAGGCCTCCGGCGGCGACGACGGTTACGACCCCCAGAACGATCCAGGACAGCATGCCCGACTTCGCCTGTGGAGCGTCGGGTGAGCTGTTGGAGTCAAGCGCGCCTGGTTGGAGTATTTCAACCCGCGACTCGCCGCAGCGGCATATCTCCATCCGGTTGGGGACACGTCGCCCGCAACCAGGGCAAAGCCAGGAGAACTGGGGAGAGGCGCTCATAAGAGGGTTTGGCTGAGGGCTGGCGGCGTCAGGGCAGATGGCAAATGGCAGAGGGCAGAAAACGTCGTCTGCCATCTGCCATCGGCCGTCTGCCATGACATGATTCAGCTAAGGGCGCCGCCGCTAACCCCATCAACCCCTACTTATCGGCCGTTTTGGCTGGTAGCTTTCCTCGTATCGCCAGGTACATCGTCAGAAGGGGCGCCCATCCCGGGTGGTGCTTGCGGTAGAACGCCAGCTGGCTACGCCGGTAGTGCTCGGCCGTTTGGACCGGGCTGGCGGGCCAGGAACGGCCGCGAAGGTGGACGATTTCGGCTGCCGGCGTGAAATAGACCTTGCCGCCACCGGCGCGGATGGCGGCGCAGAAATCCACATCTTCGCAATACATGAAGTAGCGCTCGTCGAGCAGGCCGGCCTTCTCGGCGTCGTGTCGCCGCACGAGCAGGCACGCGGCGGTGACCCAATCGACCTCACGTGTTCGGGCTGTCATGACCGTGAGCCGCGACGGCGAGGCGAATCGCCCCAGCATTTTCTGGCGTAGCTCGGCGATGGGGCCGATCATCCGTCCGAACGAAAGCTCGGGACGTCCGTGGGCGTCGACGATTCTCGGTCCTGCGACGGTTGCACGCGGGAGCTCGCGCAAAGCCGCGACCAGGCGATCGATCGCCCCCCGGGGCACAATGGTGTCGCTGTTCAGCAGCAGCACGAGCTCGCCGGCGGTCTCGCGGATGCCCTTGTTGTTGGCGGCGGCAAAACCGATGTTGAGATCGAGGGCGATCACACGAACGCCCCGCCATTGCGATCGGACGGCATCGACGCTGCCGTCGCTCGAGGCGTTGTCCACAACCACGATCTCATGCGACAGTCGCGGCGGGTGTTCTGCGAGCGACCTGAGGCAATTCTGGAGATCGTCTTTCGTGTTGTGGCTGACGATGACGATTGCGAGGTCCATCACTGTTCAGCCGTGGTCTGGAACACGACCTTGAGTAATGCCGGCGCTGCCCGACACGGCGCGGAGAGCGTCGAGTGTTTCGCCAGCGGCGCGCGACCAGGAGTAACGCTCGAGCACGGCAGGTCCCGCCTGCAGCACGCGGCGCCGAGCCTCGTCATCGGATACGAGCGCGTTCAGGGCCCTTGTGATAGCGGCCAGATCGCCGTTCGGCACGTAAACCGCTGCATCGCCGCACACCTCGCGCGCGATCTCTGTGTCGAGCATGACAGGCGGTACGCCAGCGCTCAACGCTTCCAATGGAGGGAGCCCGAAGCCCTCGTACTCGGACAGGAATGCAAATGCGCGCGCGCGGCCATAAAGGTCGGCGAGCTCGACATCAGAGACATATGGACGAATCGATACTTGAGTCGCAAGCCCTTCGGTAGCCGCGATCGCCGGAAGATCTTCGTGCGGATAGGTCCGATTGTCGCCGACGATCTCGAGCCGAGCGGCGCCATGTTGTCTCGCAATGGGCTTGAAGGCACGAATGAGATCCGGAAGGTGCCGGCGATTCAGCAGCGATCCGACGAAGAGCACTATCGGGTCGCGCGAGGTCGCCATCTGTTTCCGAAGAGGGACAACGCCGGGATAGATGCATCGCACATGATCTGGCGCGAGCGCGAAGTACGAAATGATTTCGCGCCGCGACGCCTCAGAGTCGGTCAGCACCAGGTTGGCGCGGCGGCTGGACCACCGCGTCAACGTGCGGCGCCGCAACCCTTCCTTCCAGCGAAACCATTCCGGATGTGCGACGAACGAAATGTCGTGAACGGTCAGCACCGTCGGAATGTTCAGCAACAGCGGTGCCGTGTAGGCCGGTGCAAAGAGCACATCGAGCCGATCGTGTCTCGCGGCTGGAGGCAGCGACATCTGCTCCCAGGCGGTGCCCGGCGAGCCGGGTATGACACGCAGCTCGGCTCTGGCCATGGGTGTCGAGATCACTTCGTTCGTATAGAGGATGAACGTGTGGCGCGATGCCGTTTCATCACTCGACCACGCGCGAAGCAGCCCCGAAAGGTAGCGGCCGACGCCCGTCGGTTTCCCGCAGAGCTCGCGGGCGTCAACGCCGATGCGCATCGCGGGTGTGAACGTTGGATTCTGCGCCCGCCAATCTCCGATCGCGATGGCGCTGTGCGGCGATCGCGTCCTCATAAGCACGCCGCGTATCGCGGGCAGTCTGAGACCAGCTGAATTGCCGAGCACGGGTCAGTCCGCGGACGGCACAACTTGCGCGGAGCGATGCATCACTAACCATCCGCTCCATCGCGGCCACGATGCTTTCCGGATCGTCCGGATCCACGAGCAGCGCGGCATCACCGACGACCTCGGGCAAGGCACCGCGATTAGACGCGATCACGGGCACGCCAGCCGCCATGGCTTCGAGCGCCGGGATGCCGAAGCCCTCGTCGAACGAGGGCAGTGACCAGCGCCTGGGCGCCCTTGAACAGTGATTCGCGCTGGTCCGGTGAGACATACCCACGATAGTCCACGTGCCCGGCGAGAGGGGGTCGATTCATAGCTTCGAGCAAATCGGCGCCGTCAGGGTCAGCCCCGCCAGCGACGACAAGGCGTGGCGCCTTGTCCGACCTTGCGAGTAATCGGCCGTACGCCTCCAGCAGACCGCGCACATTCTTGCGAGGCTCGAGCGTGCCGACAAACAGGAGGTAGCTGTCTGCGTCGAGGGTTGCCGGTGGTGTTTTCCAGTCAGGTGCGCCGTTCATGCAAATCGAAATGCGGCCGGCCGGCACGCCGAGGAGCCGCTGCACCTCGGTGCCGACGAAGCGCGAGACGACGATGATGCCATCCGCCCTGGCGGCGTGCCACCCGACGAGCGACGGATAGTCACGACGGATCTCAGCCGACGTGCGCTCGGGGTGCGACAGAAAATACAAATCGTGAATGGTGATGATCTGCGCCGCCGAGCGCGTTGGCAGTACGAGCGGGTGAGGCGAGTGGGCGATATCGTATTCACCGCCGGCAATGGCCTCGACCGGCGGCCAGCGCATGCGGTGCCAGGCAAAGTTCAGCACTGCCACCGGAATTCGATGATCGGCGACGCGAACATGGGGTAGTTCACTTGGCAGATCGGCCGGAAGCCGATCCTTCCACGAGCTCGAGAAGACGGTAATCTCGTCGGCGCCGTTCCGTGCCAACTCGCGCGTGACGTGGTGGATGTGTTCGCCAACGCCGGTGCGGGCCCGCAGGGCCGGCCGGTAATCGATGACGATCCGCACGCGCCCGAGCGTATCACAATCCGACCGGGCATATCCTTGCGGGTCAATGGGTTGGAAGCATGTAGAGTTTGTGTTAAAGTCGCCGGATTTGAGTGCGGGAAGAGCCAAAAAAAGGGGTAGGACTGAGCAAAGACGAGGGGCCAGACCTCTTATTGGGAGTATCCACGAATGAAAATTGCGGTCGTTGGTTCGGGCTATGTGGGCCTGGTGCTGGGAGCTTGTCTTGCGGAAACCGGCAATGATGTCACCTGTATCGACAAGGTCGCTGCGAAGGTTCGGAGCCTGCGGCGCGGCGTCATGCCCATCTACGAGCCCGGGCTCGAGGAGATGGTCAAGCGCAACCGGGCGGAGAAGCGCCTTGAATTCACCACGGATCTGCCGAAGGCGGTCCGCGCGGCGAGCATTGTCTTCATTGCCGTCGGGACGCCGCAGCACGAAGACGGATCTGCCGATCTGACTCACGTGCTCGACGTGGCCCGCGAGATTGCCAAGGCGATGAACGGCTATAAGGTCGTCGTCGACAAGAGCACCGTGCCTGTTGGCACTGCCGCGCGCGTGCGGGACATCATCGCGCGCGAAACCTCGCACCCGTTCAGCGTGGTCAGCAACCCGGAGTTTCTCAAGCAGGGTGCGGCCGTCGAGGATTTCCTGAAGCCGGATCGCGTCGTGATTGGCGTTGAAGACGATCGCGCGCGGAAGATGATGACCGAGCTCTACTCGCCCTACACGCGAACGGGCGCGCCGATCATGGTGATGGACACGGCGAGCGCGGAGATGTGCAAGTACGCCGCGAACGCGATGCTCGCGACCAAGATTTCGTTTATGAACGAGGTGGCGAACGTCTGCGAGGCGTTTGGCGCCAACGTCGATCAGGTGCGCAAGGCGATCGGCTCGGATCGCCGTATCGGGCCGTCGTTTCTGTTCCCCGGCATCGGCTTCGGCGGCAGCTGCTTTCCCAAGGACATCAAGGCGCTGATCAAGTTCTCCGGCGACAGCGGGTACGAGTTTCAGATCCTGAAGGCAGTCGATCGGGTCAACCAGGCGCAGAAAGTCAGATTCATCTCGAAGCTCGAGCAACACTTCGGGTCGCTGAAGGGCAGAACCATTGCCGTCTGGGGTCTCGCGTTCAAGCCGCGAACCGACGACATGCGCGAGGCGCCGTCCATCCCTCTCATCAAACGACTGCTGGAAGCCCGCGCCAAGGTGCAGGCCTTCGATCCTCAGGCTCGGCCTGTCGCGAAGGGCGTCTTCGGCAACAAGATCACGCTGGCAGATAAGAGCTATTCCGCGCTCAAGGATGCCGACGCGCTCGTCATTGCCACCGAGTGGAACGAGTTCCGCGAACCCGACTACGGGCGGATGCGGAAACTGATGAAGACGCCCGTGATTTTCGACGGTCGCAACATCTACAATCCGGAGCAGATGAAGGCTCAGGGATTCACGTACTACTCCGTTGGCAGGTAATGGCAGGGATCAAAGGGACCCTCACAGATCCCCTGTTGTCGGTCGTCATGCCGGTCTATAACGAGCGCGACACGGTCGAAGGCATGATCGGTCGAGTGCTTGCCGTACCGGAAATGCGCATCGAGCTCGTTGTCGTCGACGACGGATCGAAAGACGGGACCTCAGAGATTCTCCGAGACCTTCAAAAGAAATACACCTTCAAGCTGCTTCAGAAGCCGAATGGCGGCAAAGGCTCGGCACTTCGCCTCGGCTTCAGGGAAGTGACCGGCGATCTCGTCGTCATCCAGGACGCTGACACGGAGGTACTCGCCGGAAGAATTCCCAGAGCTGATCGAGCTGATCTGCCAGGGACGCGCCGACGTGGTCTATGGCTCGCGATTTCTGGGCCGCCATCGAGTGTTCCTGTTTACACACTATCTCGGGAACATGTTCCTCACGTTACTCACCAACGTCCTGTACAACACGATGCTGACCGACATGGAAACCTGTTACAAAGCCATGCGGATTGAAGTGCTGCGATCGTTCACACTCGACAGCGACGGCTTCGGCATCGAACCCGAGATGACCGCGAAGATCTTCAAACGCGGCTACCGTGTGTACGAAGTGCCCATCACCTACGACGGCCGCGGTTACGAAGAGGGCAAGAAGATTACCTGGCGCGACGGGGTTGTCGCGTTGTGGGTATTGCTGAAATACCGCTTTACCGAGTGACATCGTTCTTCCGGCTTCTTCGCTTCGCCAAGCCATATCAGGGCCGCCTGACCTGGGCGGTGCTGGCGATGATGATCTATGCCGTTGCGTCGGCGCTGGTGGTCTACCTCATCAGGCCGATTCTCGATGAGCTTCTACCGAACCGGCAGGGGTTGCGGGCCATTGCGCTGGCGATTGTCGCTCTCTACTTTCTCAAAGGCATCGGATCGTATTTCTCCGGATACCTGATGGAAGACGTCGGGCAGCGGGTCGTCATGGACCTGCGCGATCGGCTCTACGGCCACATTCTGGGGCAGTCGGCCAGTTTCTTTTCGAGGAATAGTGTCGGGCAGCTGCTCTCGCGTGTGTCGAATGATGTTGGGCAGGTGCAGCGGGCGGTATCCGAGACCGCCGGCGATCTGACGAGAGAATCGCTCGCGTTGATTGGATATGCCGCCGTGCTCTTCTGGATCGATTGGCGGCTCGCAATGGTCTGCCTCACTGGCGCACCCATCATCGTGTATCCGCTGGTCCGACTCGGTCAGCGCATCCGGAGAACGGCGAGGCGAAGCCAGGAAGCGCAGGAGCACATGACGCATGTCGGCGCCGAAACGTTTGCGGCACACCGCATCGTGAAGGCGTTTGGCGCCGAAGACCGCGAGGCGGGCCGCTTTCGCGAAGCGCTGGCACGTCTTTACCGCACCAACATGCGGGTCGTGCGTGCCTTGTCGGTCATGCCGCCTGCCATGGAACTGTTGGGCGGCATTGGCATGGCGGCGGCGCTCTGGTACGGCAGCGAGCAGATTGCGGCGGGCCGGTTGACGGCTGGAGACTTTACGGCATTCCTGGCGGCGATGCTGATGATGTACGCGCCGGCGAAGAAGCTCAGTCGGGTCAACGCGAACGTTCAGCAGGCGATCGCAGCCGCCGATCGCATCTTCGAGCTTCTCGATACCCACACGGAGGTGGCCGAGTCTCGCGACGCGCAGCCGATGCCGCCATTTGCGGCGGCCATTGAGTTCCGGGACGTGACGTTCGCGTACGACGAAGCGCACCCGCGCGCGATCCTTCGCAATGTCTCGTTCAAGGTACCGGCGGGACAAATGGTGGCGATTGTCGGCAGAAGCGGCGCCGGCAAGACCACGCTCATGAATCTGATCCCGCGTTTTTTCGACGTCCGCAGCGGTGTCATTACGATCGACGGCCGCGACATCCGGAGCGCCACTCTCAAGTCGCTCCGCGCGCAGGTCGGCATGGTGACCCAGGAGACGGTGCTCTTCGACGATACGATTGCCAATAATATCGCATACGGAGCTATGCAGGCGACGCCGGCCGAAATCGAAGGTGCCGCAAAGGCTGCGCACGCGCACGAGTTCATTGCTGTCTTGCCCGAGCGGTATCAGACGCGGATTGGCGAACGGGGACAGAAGCTGTCTGGTGGGCAGCGCCAGCGCCTGGCTATCGCCCGTGCGCTGCTGAAGAACGCGCCGATTCTGATTCTCGACGAGGCGACCTCGTCGCTCGACGCCGAAGCCGAGCTGCTGGTCCAGGACGCGCTGGCGACCCTGATGATGAACCGTACGTCCTTCGTCATCGCCCACCGTCTGTCGACAATCATGCGCGCCGACGCGATCATCGTGCTCGAGCGCGGACGGATCGTCGAAATCGGACGCCACGAAGAACTGCTGAACCGCGAAGGCGTCTACGCGGCACTCTACAAGATGCAGCTGCTCGAGCCGCGGCGCGACGAAACGGACGAGCCGCGAACGGCGCGGGGCATTGGCGCCCCGCCCCTCGACGAAAGCTCGGGGCGTCCCGAGCAGGGTCGAGGGACGCAAGCGAGCGGTGCGGAGCGGGTGTTGGGGCCCCGCGACTGAACATGTCAAAACATGATTAAGAGCATGACGGGATTTGCCTCCGCCACCAGAGAGTCGGAGACTGCCACAATCACCGTCACCATCCGTGCGGTGAATCACCGGCATCTCGACATTCAGTTGCGCGTTCCACAGACGCTGGCCGAGGCCGAGGGGCGCATCCGTGGCGCGGTGCAGAAGCGAATCAGCCGCGGCAGGGTGGAGCTGGCGGTCGCGGTTCAATATCGCCACACCGCGAGCGTGGAAGTGGAGTTCAACGAGTCACTGGCCGTTGCGTTGTCCGCCGCGTTGGAGACGGCCCGCAGTCGCGGGATTGTGCAGGGCGCGCTCACGCCCGGGGACCTCCTGCGATTGCCGCAGGCGTTGGCCGTCCGCGAGCGGCCCGTCGAGCGCGATGCCGCGATGGTCGCGCAACTTGTCGAGATGCTCGAGGCGGCGGTGGAAGACGCGGTCACCCAGCTCGACGCCATGCGGGGCACCGAGGGCGATCACCTGAACGCCGATCTGGAGGTGAGACGCGCGCTGGTGGGCGGCATGCTCGAGGAGATTGCCGAGGCGGCCGATCAGGGCCGTCTGGAGCTGCAGGCGCGTCTTGCCGCACGCGTGCAGGAGCTGACCGTCGACATCGCCGCCGATGCTAACCTGATCGCGCAGGAAATCGTCCGAGTGGCGTCGCGCTCGGACATCAGCGAAGAGATGGCCAGATTCCGCGCGCACCTCGCGCACTGGCAAGCGCTGGCGAGTTCGCCAGAGCCGTGTGGTCGCAAGCTCGACTTTCTGCTGCAGGAAATGAACCGCGAGGTCAACACGATCGGATCGAAAGCCGACGGGCTTCGCGTCTCGAACCTGGTGATCTCGGCGAAGGCGGAGCTCGAAAAGATGCGCGAGCAAGTGCAGAATGTCGAATAAGTCGACCGGTTTGCTGTTCATTGTGTCTGCGCCGTCGGGCACCGGTAAGACGACGGTCGTCGAGCGGCTGGTGAAGGTCACCCCGCGATTGAGGCTTTCGCGTTCGTATACCTCCCGCGCGCCACGCAAGGATGAAGGCGACGGCGTGGACTATAATTTTGTCAGCCTCGCGCGCTTCGAAGCGATGGTTGCGAACGGCGAATTCCTGGAGCACGCTGAGGTCTTCGGCAATCTCTACGGGACCCGCGCCGGTGACACCGCGCGCTGCCTCGAGAGCGGCGACGACGTGGTGCTCGTCATCGACGTGCAGGGCGCCCGGAAAGTACGGGCGGCGGGGCTGCCGCATGTCGCCATCTTCGTGCTGCCTCCGTCCTACGACGTATTGGAGAAGCGGCTCCGCGGCCGGAGCCAGGACACCGAAGACGCGATGCGCCGCCGGCTGCAGGTTGCGCGCGAGGAGGTGTCGGCATTCGAAGAGTACGACTATGTCGTGCTCAACGACGACCTCGAATCGTGCGTCGATCGCATCAAAGCCATCGTGCTTTCCGAACGGTCGAAGCTGGAATGCATGAGGCCAAAGGTCGTCGAGATTCTGAGGACGTTTCGAGAGGAGTAGTAGCGGGTTCGTGGAACTTTCGTGGAGGTTTGTCGAGTTCGTGAAGTTCGTCGGGTTCGTGAAGTTCGTCGGGTTCGTGGAGTTCGTCGAGTTCGTTGATTCGTGAATTCGGGCCGCGCGACGAATGCCGAACCTCACGAACTATACGAACCTCATGAACTATACGAACCCACGAACTTCTACGAACCTACGAACCGTATCAGTTCGGGGGTGGTGGCATGGCGATGGTTGCGATCGGTGTGTGCGGCGGAATCGGCGCCTACAAATCGGTCGAAGTCGTGCGCGGTCTTCAGAAACAGGGACACGACGTCGTCGCCGTGATGACGCGCGCCGCGAGACGATTTGTCGGTGAGCTGACGTTCGAAGCCATTACGCGTCATCGCGTGCTGACGAGCCAATTCGAGCCCGGCGCGAACTCGGATATTGAACACATCTCGCTGGCGTCGAGCATCGATCTGCTGCTCGTCGCACCGGCAACCGCGAACATCATCGGCAAGTTCGCCAACGGCATCGCTGACGACTTCTTGACGTCGCTGTATCTCGCGACCAGGGCGCCCGTACTGATTGCTCCGGCGATGAACACCATCATGCTCGAGCACGAGGCGGTGCAGCGCAACCTCGACACACTGGCGAGACGCGGGACCTATTTCGTCGAGCCCGGGGCCGGGTATCTGGCCTGCGGATGGATTGGCAAAGGCCGGCTCGCCGAACCTGCCGACATCGTGCTCGCGGCCGAGCAACTGCTCGCACCGTCGGGCCCACTTGGTGGAAAGTCGGTCCTCGTCACGGCCGGTCCGACGCGCGAGGCCATTGATCCGGTGCGATTCATCGGCAACCGATCGAGCGGCCGAATGGGGTACGCCCTTGCAGGAGCTGCACGCGCTCGCGGTGCGAAGGTGGTGCTTGTCAGCGGACCGACGGAACTGACACTACCTGCCGGCGTCGAGGTGATCCGCGTGACCACCGCGGCCGAGATGCGCGATGCAGTCGTGCCTCGCGCCGCACAGGCTGACGTTGTCATTATGGCCGCCGCGGTCGCCGACTATGCACCATCGGGGACGGCGTCGCGGAAGATCCACAAAGAATCCGACACACTTACGTTGACGCTGGTGCGCACGTTCGACATCCTGGCCGAGCTTGGCAGGCAGAGGGCGGGCAGCGATCGGCCATTGCTTGTCGGGTTTGCGGCCGAAACAGACGATGTCGTCGCCGGTGCACGCCGCAAGTACCGCGAGAAGAGCCTGGATCTGGTCGTGGCCAATGACGTGTCGCGGCCTGACGTTGGCTTCGAAGTCGATGCAAACGAAGTCACGCTGGTGACGGCCAATGGCGAAGAAACATTGCCACGGCAGTCGAAGGCGGCGATTGCTACCCAGATCGTTCAGCGTATCGAGAATCTGCTCCGCTCACCTTCAACGGTTCGAACGTAATGTCGAGCCATCGCGTTCAAGTTGCCGAGCATTTGAAGTTCTTCGAAGAGCTCGGTGTCTCCGGATATCGGAAAGAGGCAGAGTGGGCGGCGCGGCAGGAGTCGGCGCTCGAGTCTTTGGAATCCCTGGAGACACTGGAGTCCTCGGAGTCCCCGGAGTCGAAAAAGTCCCAAGAGTCCCAAGAGTCTAGAGAGTCGGTGGCAGAAATTGCGTCCGACTCCACTTCCGGGCTCGCGGCCATCCGCGAGGATATCGGCGATTGCACGCGGTGCAAGCTGTGTAACCTCGGCCGCAGGCAGATTGTGTTTGGTGTCGGTAATCCTAATGCGGACCTGATGTTTGTCGGCGAAGCACCCGGCCGCGACGAAGATCTTCAGGGTATTCCCTTTGTCGGCCGCGCCGGCCAGAAACTGACGCAAATCATCGAGGCGATCGGGCTGAAGCGTGAGGACGTCTACATCGCAAACGTCATCAAGTGCCGGCCGCCGGAGAACCGCAATCCCGAGCCGGATGAAGTGGACAAGTGCGAGCCGTTTCTGTTCCGCCAGGTCGATACCATCAGGCCCAAGGTGATCGTTGCCCTCGGCACGTTCGCGGCGCGCTCGCTGCTGAAGACGATGGATCCGATCTCGCGCCTGCGGGGGCGCGTCTACGACTACCGTGGCGCGAAGCTCGTTCCGACCTTTCACCCGGCGTTTCTGCTCCGCAATCCGAGCTGCCGGCGTGAGGTATGGGAGGACATGAAAAAGGTCCGCGCCTTGCTCAGCGAAGACTCGGCTTGATCCCGTGCGGTTGGTTTCCGTCGCTGTTCCCGTTCCATTTCTCGACGTTCTGACGTATCAGGTGCCTGACGGCTGGGCCTTTCCACAGCGCGGCTCACGCGTCGTGGTGCCGCTCGGCAAGCGTGTCGTGACCGGCGTCGTCGTCGACCCGAACGCGAAACTGCAGCCCGAACACGCCCCTCTCGAAAAACTCAGGAATCTGATTGAGATCTTGGACGAGGAGGCGTTTCTGCCGGGGCCTGTTGTCGATCTCGCGCTTTGGGTCGCGGAATATTACGCATGCGGAGCGGGCGACGCCCTCGCTGCTGCGGTGCCCTCAACGCAAGCACACAAGACGATTCGGATCGCGATGCTGACGGCACAGGGACATGAGCTGGCCGCGCCAGTGCGCGGGCGTCAGCAAGAAGCGGTGGACCTGCTGCGGGGCGCCCCCCACGGCATGGCCGTGCGCGATCTCAACGAGCGCGGCATCTCGACCGATGTGCTGCAGCGGCTCGCACGGAAGGGGCTGGTCGCGTTCAGACTGGAGCGGCTCGAGCGCGATCCGTTCGCGAGCGGCGCAGCATCGACGTTTGTGACGGCGTCTGCCGGACGCGCTCTCACGGAAGAACAATCGAGCGCGTTGCAGGCTCTCGCCATTGCAGCGACGGCGGAACAGTTTTCCGTCTTCGTCCTGCAGGGGGTTACCGGCTCGGGCAAGACCGAAGTCTATCTTCGTCTCGCAGAGCGCGTCCTCGCCCGCGGGAAATCTGTGCTGGTGCTCGTACCGGAAATCGCGCTGACGCCCGCTGTGGCGTCGGCGTTTCGAGATGCCTTTGGCGATCGCGTGGCGGTTCAGCACAGCGGGCTGTCGGACGGCGAGCGATCGGATCAGTGGTACCGCATTCGACGCGGCGAAGTGGGGGTCGTCGTCGGCACGCGGTCGGCCGTGTTTGCTCCGCTGACCGATCTCGGTCTGATCATCGTCGACGAGGAGCACGATACGTCATTCAAGCAGGAAGAAACGCCGCGCTACCACGGGCGCGACGTCGCGGTGATGCGCGCCAGGAACGAACGGGCGCTGGTCGTGCTCGGCTCGGCGACCCCCTCGCTCGAGACGAGCCAGAACGCCGCAAATGGCCGATATTCGCGGCTCGTCATGGAGCGCCGCGTCCAGGATCGCCCGCTGGCGGCTGTGTCGGTTGTCGACATGCGGCAGGAATATGCCGAGCACGGCCCCGATGTCATTCTCAGCGGACGGCTGAAGGATGCCATCACGAAGCGGCTCGAAGCGCATCACCAGTCCCTGATTCTTCTGAATCGTCGCGGGTTGGCCACGGCCGTGTTCTGCCGGCAGTGCGGCGAAACGATCGAGTGCCCGAACTGCAGCGTATCGCTGATTGTGCACACCGAAGGACGAGATCGGCACCGTGCGCGCTGTCATTACTGCAACTACGCCATGCTCGTGCCGACCGCGTGTCCCGCCTGCAAGGGCCCGTATCTCGAGCGAAGGGGATTCGGCACGGAGAAAGTCGCGCACGAGATCTCGCGCTTGTGGCCAGACGCCAGAGTGTCGCGGCTCGATCGCGATAGCGTGCGCCGCAAGGGCGCGGCGGCCGGGATTCTTCGATCGATGGCAGCGGGATCGATCGATGTACTCGTCGGCACGCAGATGATCGCGAAAGGGCACGATTTTCCGTCCGTGACCCTCGTCGGCGTCATCTCGGCCGACGTGGGCCTCGGGCTCGCGGACTTTCGGGCGGCAGAGCGCACGTTCCAGTTGCTGACGCAGGTGGCCGGACGCGCGGGCAGAGGCGTTGAGCCCGGAGAGGCGATTGTGCAGACGCTCTATCCCAATCACTACAGCATCCAGCACGCGTGCCGTCAGGATTACGGCGCGTTCTTCGCCGACGAGCTCAACTACCGGAAAGCGATGCGATATCCACCGCTGACGGCAATGGTGAACCTCGTCGTTAGGGCGGCAGACGCCCAGTCGGCGCTCACCGACGCGGCCACGCTCGCACAGCATCTGCGCAAGAACGCCGACGCCGGTCGATTCAGCGTGCTCGGACCGGCGCCCGCGCCGGTGGCCAGGCTTCGCGGAGAATATCGCGCGCAGATCTTTCTGAAGGGGGGCCACCGCGCGGGCATGCGGGAGGCAGTGCTTGCGGCCCTGGCGGCCGAGCCGGAGATGCGTCGGCGCGTGGCCATCGACATCGATCCGATTTCGATTCTGTGAGCGGCCAGCTCTTCACAAAACCGTCGCGACGCGCACTGCGCCTCTGGGCATCGCTCGCGGCATTGAATCTTGCCGCTGGCGTCGTGGTTTCTTCGCAGCCAGAGCGTCTCTCCGATCTCGAAACGATTCAGGGCTGGGCCCGCGACTGGTTGGTTGACGGAAAGAATATCTATCAGCCGATCGACGCATTCGTCGACTATCCGCCGAACGCGATCGTCCTGCTCTCGCCGCTTGGTTTGCTGTCGCTCGACGCAGCGCATCCGATATGGATGATGCTGAACGTCGCGATGGCCATTCTGGCGCCGTATCTTGCTGCGCGATTTTTCCGGCCGCACGATCCATTCAGGGTCATCCTGCTCCCGATCCTCATGTTCCTCTGCTGGGGCGGGGTGCGGACGCTTTCGCAGTTCACCCTCGTTGCCCTTACATGCAGTATGGCTGCGATGGTGCTGGCCGGTCGCACCCGTTTCGGCAGCGGGATGTGGCTGGGGTTCGCCATGCTGAAGCCGCAAGTGGCGCTGCCAGTGTTCCTGTGGAGCGTCTTCACGCGGCGCTGGATTATTGCGCTGACAGCGCTGGCAACGGCGGTGGCCCTCTTCGCCATATTCTGCCTGCGATCGTCCAGCCATCCGGTGTATTTGTTCGCACGCTACTTCGGCACCCTCACGATGCTTCATATGGGTGAGGCCATTCTCGCCGGCCTCAGCGAGCTTCGACCGTTGATTTCCCAACTCGTTGACGATCTGGCTGAGACAGATGCCATCGCAGGGGCGATCGCTCTCGGCCTGCTGGCCACATTGTGCGTGGCGGGACTTCAGGAAGGTGCTGAAAGAAGGCGAGTGCTGTATGCGGCGCCGCCCCTCGTGGCCTGCTGGTGCCTGCTGACGTTCTATCACCTCACATACGGTTTCGTGATCCTTCTACCGGTCATGATGCTGTTGTCGCTGAATGACAGCGAGCCGTCGAGATTGCGAAAGGGCCTGTTCTGGCTGCTTCAACTCGGCATGATGTTCGACATCCCGGGCCTGAGCCGCCGCGCCGGCCTTGCAGACAGTTCTCTGTACGCGAACCTTCTCCTGCACGTCGACCGTGCGCTCATGGTCACGCTGTTTGTTGGATTGGTGATCCTCGCCCGGCGGGAGCCTGTAGCGGAGTAATGCGACGCAGGAGTTGAGGTACGTAGGCCGGGTCTTGTTTTGTAGACCCGGCGCTATAGACGGCGGGTCCAAAGACCAGGACCCGCCCTACGCTCTATCACGATCCCAAAATTCGGGCGGCTCGGAACAACTGGTCGGCGTGTTGCTCGATCACCTGCCGCAAACGCGGCGGGTAGTCTTTTTGCGTGGCCAGGAAATGTTGGACCGTTTCGGCGGCGGCCGTGGAGTTGTGCCCCTCGAGCAGCGCGCCGGTCCAGTTGAGCGGGAAGAAGATGTCGCCGGTCCGCTGAATGTCGCGCAGCAATTCGAGGCCCGGCTGCAGGTAACGCTCGGCATGCCCTCGTCTAAGCGGGTGGCTGATGAAGCCCAGACCTGCGGCGACCCATCTTTCCTGCGCGCGGTTCTCGACGCGGGACAGGCTCGCGAAGAAAGCGTCCCGGGTCGCCGCGTCAGGTGAGAGTGCCGGCATGACGAAGGCAAATTGTGCCTTGCGATCGGGATTAGCGATGTTTTTGTGCTGCTCAATCAGAATCGCACCGGTGTTCATGACCTGACGCAGCGCCAACTCCTGCGCCATGTCGATGTAATCGGTCTCGGCGAATGTGAGCCCCGCAATCGGTTCCTGACGCCGCCACACGCGCTCGAGGAACGCCAGGCCGTCTGGCGTCGTGACCGTCCGCCGGAATGCGGTGAAATAGGCCGACTTGAGCGAGGTTGTCGACGCTCGCTCGATGCCGGCCCGCAGTGACTGTTCGAGTTGCCCGGCCAACGCCGCGCGCTCTCGGTCCAGGAGATAGCGCCAGAAGCTCGTTCGCAGATAGCCCAGAATCCGTTCGACGTTGAGCTCTTCGTGCTCCTCAGGCAGCGCGGCAAGCGCGAGTTCGAACAGCTCTTGCGGTCTCGTGCGTCCCTCGAGCATGTCATCCCATAGCGTGACCCACGCAGTGCCGCGCGTCAGAGCATCGCCGACTTCGGGCAGATGGGTCACAAAGAACTGCCGGCTCGTTTCGTCGAGCTGGAAGAATCCGTATCCCGTGCCTTCGCCGTTCGGCAGAACGTAACGCGGAAGGGGCAGGTCATCGACCCGCGGCATGTCTACGGAAGGCGTGTTCAGCGTGAGCTCGGTGATTCGCGCACCGTGCTCATAGCCCAGCGCGACCTGCAGGCGCTGGTTCCACAGCAGCGAGCGTCCACGCGGATCGGACTGCGAAAACGCCAGCCGCGATATCCGGCCATTCCGGGCTTCGAGCGTGGTGGTGATCGTCGGACGTCCTGGCTCGTCGATCCATACCCGGCTCCATGCCGCGAGATCCTCGCTCGTGCGTCGATCGAGAATCTCGATGAGGTCCGTCCATGTCGCGTTGGCAAAGGCAAAGCGGCTGAGGTACTCGCGCAATCCGCTGCGGAACTCGTCGGGCCCGAGCATCTGCTCGAGCTGCCGCATCACCACCGGCGCCTTTTGATAGATGATTGGCCCGTACAGACCTCCGGCTTCGTTCAGGTTGTCGAGCGTCTGACGGATGGGATTGGCGCCGGCTGTGCGATCGACGTCGTATGCAGACGGATAGTGCTGCAGAAAGAAGCGCAGATCGTGGTTGATGTCCGGAAACGACGGGTTGACGATCTTCGCGGCCATGAAATTCGCGAATACTTCCTTCAACCAGACGTCGTCGAACCACTTCATCGTGACGAGATCGCCGAACCACATGTGCGCGGTCTCGTGCGCGATGAGGCTTGCGCGCGACAGCAGCTGGTTCTGGGTCGCCGTCTTGTCGAGAAAGAGCGCCGGCGCGTTGTAATAGATGGCGCCGGCGTGCTCCATCCCGCCGAATTGAAACGCCGGCAGCAGCACGAAATCGAGCTTGCCGAACGGATATTGGCGATCCGTGTAGGTTTCGAGCCACTCGAGGGCCTGCTGATGCAGATCAAAGATGGCTTCGCGATTCGCCGCCACCTTCGTGGCATCCGTTTCGCGATGATAGAGGTGAAACGCCCGGCCCTTCCGCTCGCCACGCTCGACCGAAAACTTCCCGGCGACGAAGCCAAACAGGTACGTCGGCAGCGCCTGAGTCTGCCCGAACCTGAGCTGTGTACGATCGGCCGTGGTCTCTCTCGCGATCTCTGAAGCATTTGACATCGCGGTCCAAGAGGACGGGATCTCCAGCGTCAGTAACAGAGATCCTTTGATATCGGGCTGATCGAAGCAGGGGAATGCTTGAGACGCACGAGCCGGGACGAATAGCGAGTAGAGATACTCGTCGTTGCGGTTCAGGGCCTCGTCGCCGGCAGTGAAGCTGATGTCGATGGTGTTCTCGCCCTGATTCAGCGAATCCCCTGGAATGACGAGATGACCGTGCTCCGATCGGATCGGGACGGAACGGCCGTTGGCCTGAATCGACGACACGCGCTCCGCGGGCTGCGCGAAGTCCAGGATGACCGGCGCGCGCTGGGCAAGCCGCAGTCGAACGCCCATAGTGCCTCGCACCGGCTCCATCTTTTCTGCCGGAATGCTGAGTGAAAGTGTGTAGCGGACGGCGCTGATGTTTGCAGATCGCTCGGCGGCCAGCGTCCGGGAAATGCCGGCGGTCGGTGGCGTCACGGTTAGAATGCGGGAATCCATACGTTGAACGAGCCACCATGCGGCGGGCACACAGAGTGCGGCCACCGCCAACACGATCCATTTCCGAGCCATATTCGGCCTGCCATGATATCAAGGGCGTCGCAACTGGCCGTGGGCGCGCTTTTGGCTGCCACGACGGCAGCAATGATGGCCGCGTGCGGGCTGCAGTCCACTCCGCTGACTCCCGCAGTCCGTTTCACAGTTGCGGTTCCCGGCGATCGCGCGCTGAATGCGTTTGCCGTGTCGGCCGATGGCCGGTGGCTGGCGTACTCTGCCGAGCGCGAGGGAGACGGTCTGCGGCGTCTCTTCATCCGATCGGTTGCGGAGGGCGCCACGGGCGACCGGGAGCTGCCGGGCACGGCCGGGGCAAGTACGCCGTTCTTTTCGCCTGACAGCACGGCTATCGCGTATTTCTCACGCGGAGCGATCTGGCGCACATCGGTTTCGGCCCCTGGCAGTCCACAACGCGTGGTCGACGCGCCGCCGGATTCGGCCGGCGGCACCTGGACGGCAGACAATCGCATTGTTTTTGCGCCGCTCGGCAACCAAGGTCTGATGGACGTGCCGGCAGCCGGAGGGCAACCTACGCCCTTGACGTCGCTCAGCCCTAGAGACGAGGAGCTCGAGCATGGCTGGCCGCACGCCCTCGGTGACGGTACGGTGGTGTTTACCGTATCGCAGCGCGGTCGCGATCCGCATGTCGAAGTGCTCTCGAAAAACAAAGAGCGCGAGCGCTTGCGTGTGCCCATCATCGGACAGGCACAGTTTGTCGAGACCGGACATCTCGTGTACAGCTATCTCGGAAACCTGATGGCTGTGAAGTTCGATGCCGAGGCTCACACCACGTCTGGCGTGCCTGTGGCCATCGCGAAGGGCATGCAAACGTCTACCGGGTTCGGCGTGCTCGGGCGATCGGGGTTTTCGGTTTCGCGTACTGGCACGCTGGCCTGGCTTCGTGCATCGCCCGACGAGGGGCGAAGCCGGCTCGTTCGAGTCGATGCCGATGGCAAGGTATCGTCACTTGGGATCTCGACGGAGGTATTTCAAACGCCTCGCCTCTCTCCGGACGGCCGGCGTCTCGCCGTCGTCGTGAGAAGCGGCATCATGACGCGTGAGATCCGCATCGCTGACACCGCGAGGCCAGACAGCGTGACGTTTACCATTGCGGGAGGAGACAACCAGTCGCCTGCGTGGATGGACAATCGACGTCTGACATTCGGCTCGAATCGCGACGGACTGCAGAAAATTTACGCGGTATCGGTCGATGGACAGAGGCCGCCACGGTCGTTGTTCACCGCTGACGCGACGGCGGCTCGGAACCCGGCCAGCTGGTCCCGGCCACCGCGGCTCCTCGCGCTGTACGAGATTGAGCCTTCGCGGGGACGCGATGTGCTCGTCTACCGTATTGGCGAGTCGATCGCACCGGTCGCGGCGACAAACGCCAACGAGCGATCGCCGAGCGTTTCGGCCGACGGCCGCTGGATTGCGTACGTTGCGGATACGTCGGGTCGCGACGAAGTGTACGTCTCGCGACTCGATCGCGATGCAGAGCCCGTTCGGCTGACCACTGCGGGAGCGTCGGAACCGCTGTGGACGCGCGGGGGACTCGTTTACCGCGAAGGCGAACGTGTGGTGGTGCGAAAGCTCGAAAGTGGCGTCTTGGCCGACCCGCAAATGTTGTTCGAAGGGCACTTCGAGCGCGATCCCGGCGCAAACCTCGCGGCCTATGATGTCGACCAGCAGGGACGGTTCATCATGCTGAAGGGCGCGAACAAGCCGCGTGAGATACGGATTGTGCAGAACTGGGCAACTGAACTACTCGCGGTTCTGGGTGCTGGGTTCTAGGTGCTGGGTTCTGGTTCTAGGTTCTAGGTTCTAGCTAGGTTCTAGGAACGTGGAACGTGGTTCAGCGTTCCTTCTCCGTCTGGAGAGGACGGCTGCGGACACGCAGGTTCGGCCGTCTCACACTGACTTCAATCTTCTTCGGCGGAATGAGTCGTGCCGGCCTGGCGTACGTGACGCGATATTGATTCGAGATCTCTGTGCCGAGTTGTCGCGCCTTCAACTCGAGCGCGGCAGGCGTGAGGATCTCCTCAAAGCGTCCACCCGTTTCCGACGTGCCGCGCGATACGACGATTTCACGCCCCTGTTCGCCGACGCCCATGCCCAGCTGCAGCACGTGAAGCGAGGCGCCGCCGTCGCGGAAGAAACGCAGCACTTCGGTATATTGACGGTAGCTCATCTCGGGTCCCAGGCCCGTGATCACGGCGATGACCGATCGCCACATCGTACGTTTGGCGAGTGCCTGCGACGTCTCTGCGATGCCGTCGAGCAGATAATTACCCGCCTCGAACGAAAACATCTTATCGATGCTCTTTTGCAATTGCGCCTGATCTGTCGTGTAGCCCACAACGATGGTAGGACGCTCCGCGAGCGTGATGAGCGCAATCGGCACCCCTTCACGCGTGGCTTCCACGAACGCGGCAGCGGCCTTCCGCAACTGGGTCAGCCGGGGACGCATGACCGCGCTATTGTCGACGAGCAGCGCAATCTGGAGCGGGTCATCATCTTTGGCGACGCGCAGCACCTCGCGCGCCATGCCGTCCTCGCGGACGATGAAATCCTTCAACGTGAGGTCGAGAACCGGCGCACCGTCTTTGTCGACCACGCTGGCATAAGCGGTGCGCTCGTCTGCCTGGCCAAATACGGAAGGCGCTACCAGGGCAAGGAGAAGAAACGCGACGGCGGCACGTGGGGCCCAGCCGGTCATCTTGGATCAGCTTCCTGCAGAAACACAAAAAGGGCAAGCGGAGCCGGGAGACCAGAGGGTTTGTGGTTGGTGGTTGGTCGTTCGTGGTTGGTGTTACGTGGCTGATGGTTCGTGGCCTTGCCACCAACCACCAACCACTTGCCACTTACCACTTACCACTTACCGTTTCCAAGTGTAAAGCATACCTGCGTAGATGCGGTGGGCGCCGCGGCTCTTCGACTGCGCAAAGAACTGAGGCGCATCGCTGTTCTCGTTGATGAACAGATATCGATAGTCGATGCGGAAGCCCCAGTTCGGCGCGTCAGCGCCGCGGAAGAGCTTGATGCCGCCGCCGATGTTCTCGGTGATGAACATCTGCGTGCCTGTCGTGTCGACGTCGTAACCGAAGACCTTCGTCGGAACTCGCGGCGAGAGCGAGACAGCACCGATGCCGCCTGTGAGGTAGAAGGGCATCTGCTTGCCTGCGGCGCCGCCCGGAAAGAAGACGATGTTGCCCGAGTAACTCCAGACGGTCGGCATCTGGTTGTGGATGATTTTGATGTTGTTGAAGTGCACGTCCTGCGCCCAGCCGACGCTGCCCGTGAACTCACCTTCGAGCGCCACCATCGGACTGAAGTAGTAAGTCAATCCGCCGCCGGCGGTGTAAACGTTGAAGTTCACTTCCTTGTTGTCATCGCCGCCAACGAAGAAGGTTCCGCCGCCAGGGAAGCCGCCGATTTCCACTCTCCCCGCGCCAATCGTCGCATCTTGTGCCGATGCGACCGAGCATCCGAAAATCAGGACGGCACCGGCGAGGAAAGCCTTGGACCCACGAATCATTACATCCTCCTTCGAAGAAGCCTGTCGGAGCGCACACCTATTCTTTGAAAAAAGGCTTGAAAACGCCTGCAATGTTCGAACGGCGGGCAGTCTACCATAACTGGCTCTAGTCGTGTATCACCTGTGGTCAGCCAGTAACTCCGTCGGTTCGAGCGGGTTAGGCGTAAAACAGAGGATCAGAATGACCATCGCGGCGACGGCGAGCCAGATGCGCGCACGGTCGAGAGGCACGTCTTCATCGATTGTCCGCGGATGGCGCGGACCCATCGCCAGGGTCATTGCAATCAGCAGGAACGTCCAGACGAGCCAGCTCGTCGAGAAATACGTCAGGCCGATGGTCACACCAATGGCGCCGATCGTGACGGCGGTCGATCGTCGCCCGAGCACGGCGTACGAAATATGTCCCCCGTCGAGTTGTCCGATCGGAAACAAATTCAACGCCGTTGCCAGCAGGCCGAACCACGCGGCGAACGCCATCGGATGAAGGTTCAAGGAATACCCGTCGGGCACCGATCCCCAAATCAACCATGTCGCCGCTTGAAAGAGCAGCGGCTCTCCAAGGTGAAAGCCCGACAGGTCGGGCGGCACTTTTGCGACGGGTGACATGGCGACGCCGCCGAAGAGGGCGGGCACGGCGAACACAAATCCCGCGATAGGACCGGCGACGCCAATATCGAACAGCATCCGCTTGGTCGGGATGGGTTCGCGAATCTTGATGAACGCGCCGAGCGTGCCGGTGAGCACGACCGGCATCGGGATGAAGAATGGCAGCGACGCGTCGACCTGATAGTATCGGCAGGCGAGATAGTGCCCCAGTTCGTGCGTGCCCAGGATCAACAGGATCGTGCCGCTGTACCAGAACCCGTGCAGAATCAGCTGCGGGTAAAACCTCACGGTCTGGCGCCCGAAGTCGGAGATGTAGCTCGCGTAGTGCTCGGCGCCGGCCAGAGTCGTGCTGGCGATCGTGAGCGCCAGCAGCGTCAGATGCAGCCACTTGCGATCCTGGAACTTGCGCCGGGACGTAACCGAGACAGAGAGCGGTGGCTCTCCCTCGACCGAGCTCGGGACAGGCGGAAGCGAATCGTGCACGCGCGGACTTCAGACTAACTGATATTCTGCAGATCTTTGCCGGGCTTGAAACGAATTGTCCGGCCTGGCGGGATACGGACCTCTTTGCCGGTCCGCGGGTTGCGCCCGATGCCGCGTTTGCGCGGCTTGACCTGGAAGACCCCGAAGCCGCGAAGCTCGATGCGCTCGCCTCGCTGCATGGACAGCCGCATCGCGTCGAACACCGCGTCGACGGCCACCTCGGCCTTCACCTTGGTGATGTCGGCGATCTTCGAAACCTCGTTGACGATGTCGACTTTGATCATGCTTAGGCTCTCCTGGGGGCTTATAAATATGTTAAGAAACAATCACTTACGCTGTCAAGGTATCGGCTAAGTTGGCTTTGAACATCAGTCATGACGTCCAAACAGCTCCCCGCCGTCGTTCTGGTCGGTCGCCCGAATGTCGGGAAATCGACACTTTTTAACCGTGTAGCCGGCAGGCGACGCGCGATTGTGGCTCCGACCGCGGGCACGACGCGCGATGTCATTCAGCAGCCCGCGAACTGGCGCACGGTTCCGTTCCTCCTCACCGATACGGCCGGTATGTTCGGCCAAAGCGAAGACCCGTTGCAGAAGCTCGTCCACGAGCACGGGCGGCGGGCTGTCTCGAACGCGGACGTTTTCGTGTTCGTCGTCGACGGTCGTGAAGGGCTGGTGCCGGCCGATTACGAAATTGCGAGCGCGGTTCGATCGACGGGCCGGCCCGTGATCGTGGCGATCAACAAGACCGACGATCGCCGGGCGCGTGCGGGCTCGCTGGATTTCTACGAGCTCGGGTTCGAGCCGGTCATGGAGATTTCGGCCGAGCACGGGCTCGGCGTGGGTGACCTGCTCGACGAAATCATCGAGCGGCTTCCGGCGAAAAGCGAAGAGCAGAAAGCCGAAACTCCCGAGCCCCGCATCGCCATCGTCGGACGTCCGAACGTGGGGAAATCGTCCATTGTCAATTGCGTGCTTCGCGAGGAGCGCATGCTCGTCAGCGACCAGGCGGGCACGACGCGCGACGCCGTCGACACGGGATTCCGCTGGCGCCAGCGACAGTTTCGCATCGTCGATACGGCGGGCATCAGGAGACCGGGCCGCGTGGCGCGCGCCGGGCAGGTCGAGGCCGTCAGTGTGTTGACGGCAAAGCGAGCGATTGCCGATGCGGATGTTGTGGTGCTCGTCATCGACGCGACGCTCGGCGCGGCCGATCAGGACGGCGCCATCGCCGGCGAAGCCGAGCGCGCGGGGCGGAGCGTGATCATCGCGGTCAACAAATGGGATCTGGTGAAGCAGGAAGGACCGGATTTCTCGAAGACGTTCGACGACAAGCTGCGGTTTCAATTGAAATTTCTGGAGTACGCGCCCATCGTGCACATCTCGGCGCTGACAGGCGAGCGCACGCCGAAACTGCTCGAGGTGGTCGACCGTGTGATGGTCGAACGCATGCGACGCGTGCCGACTCCGGAGCTGAATCGATTTCTTCAAGAGGTGATGATGGCGCACCCGATGCCCGCCTCAGGGAAAAAGCCGGTCCGGCTTCTGTACGCGGCACAGGTGGGCGTGGCGCCGCCGACCTTCGCGCTCTTCACCAACGTGCAGACCGATCTCCATTTCTCGTACGAACGTTTTCTGAAAAACCGGCTGCGCGAAGAGTTTGGGTTTGCAGGGACGCCGATTCGGATTCAGCTGCGGAAACGGAAGCACTAGCATTCGCAGATTCGCGGATTGGCAGAATGTGAGATTTCCGAACGATCTGGCAATCTACCAATCTGCGAGTTTCCAATTCACACTTCAGCGAAGCGGCCGAACCTGCTATACTGCCGCAACTTGCAGCAAACGCCCCTGTTTGTGGCCGACATAGAGATTCCCAACCGCGCCCTGTTCAAATCGTCAGAGGTGTGTGAGATTGCGAGCGTACAACCGTACGTGCTTCGCTCGTGGGAGTCTGAATTCCCCGACCTCGGCGTGTCGAAATCGGCCGGAGGCCCGCGCATTTACCGGCGCGTCGACGTCGAGCGCGTGCTGCGCATCAAACAGCTCGTATTCAACGACGGTCTCACGCTTGCGGGTGTCCGCCGGCGCATCGAGGAAGAAGCGCCTCCGGCACTCGGAGAAGCGACTGCAGCGCCCATCACGGAGCTTCTCGGGCGGAATGCGAGAGAGCGGCTCGCGGACGTGAAGCGTGGCCTTATCGGCATCCTCGAGATGCTCAACGCGCGGCCCGTAAACGGGGATGTGCCGTTGCCTCTCCCAACGCGCGCGGTCGTGCGACCCACATCACGCCCGAAGCCAAAGGCGCGACCGAAAACGGCCGCGAAACCGACGAAAAAACGCCGGTAGGTCCCCAGGCCATGGTCTAGAGTCGACGGGCGGAGGTCGTCATGGGCTATGGTCACGATAGTTCTCGTCACCATCCGTCGGATTGTCCTTGCCGTGTTGCTCCTCGGAATGTCTGGTACGCTGGCGGAGCTCACGCTGCTCGCTCACTATGAAGGCGTGACGCAGCAAGTCCCGCTGGCGCTATTGACCATCGGCCTCATCGTCGTTCTCGTCGACCTGATTGCTCCGCGGCGTTGGACCGGCACCCTGATTCAATTGTCGATGGTCATGGTCGTGGCGGCCGGGCTGCTGGGGATTTTCTTGCATTTTCAGGGCAGCAAGGAATTCCAGCTCGAAATGGACCCCGCCATGGATGGAATGGATTTGATGTGGCACGTCCTGCGGGCAAAATCGCCGCCGACGCTGGCACCCGGGTCGATGGTGCAAATAGGAATTCTCGGCCTCGGTTACGCTTACTTGAGGAGGACGACATGAAGCTGGGTGCGATAGGTGCGATAGGTGCGATAGGTGCGATAGGTGCGATAGGTGCGATAGGTGCGCTAGGTGCGTTGGGTGCGTTGGGTGCGAGAGGTGCGTTGGGTGCGGCGTTCGTCGTGCTGTTGAGCGCTGCTTCGGTATCTGCGCAGGTCGGCAAATCGCTTGGCGTTGTCGATGTGAACACCGCGAACGAGCAGGCGTTGACCGCGATGCCGCACATGAGCGGGCCAGTGGTGAAGGCGCTCATCGCGGCGCGTCCCTTCAACAGTGCCGTCGAGCTGAATAAATTTCTCTTGAGCCAGA
This sequence comes from Vicinamibacterales bacterium, assembly GCA_963761975.1. Taxonomy (GTDB): domain Bacteria; phylum Acidobacteriota; class Vicinamibacteria; order Vicinamibacterales; family JAMQPK01; genus JAMQPK01. The sequence goes on along the minus strand of CAVXIR010000004.1, from coordinate 1,017 downwards.
AGCTCACGCAGGACCAGGCGAACGCGTTTTACGGAAAGGCGTTCGTTCACGTGAACCTGAATACCGCATCAGGTGAGGAAATCATGCTGATTCCGGGAGCCGGCAAGCGGATGGCGCACGAGTTCGAGGAGTATCGCCCGTGGCGCAACTGGGCGCAGTTTCAGAAAGAGATCGGCAAATACGTCAATGAGCAGGAAGTCGCGCGGCTGGCGCAATACGGGTTCATTCCGATCAACATCAATACGGCCAGCGACGCCGACATTCAGACAATCCCGGGTATGGGCGCCCGCATGCTCCACGAGTTCAAGGAGTATCGCCCGTGGAAGTCGATGGAGCATTTCCACAAGGAAATCGGCAAGTATGTGGACGATAAAGAAGTGAGGCGGCTGGCGAGGTACGTGGTGATCCAGTGATTGGCAGATTGACGTCGCAACAGGGTAAAATTCGGTCGTCGGGATGTGGCGCAGCCTGGTAGCGCACTTGACTGGGGGTCAAGGGGTCGCTGGTTCGAATCCAGTCATCCCGACCATTTTCGCTCTCGGCGTTGGCATATCGTTGACATATTCCTACTAGCTCTAGTAAATCTCTCCTTGCATCGTAAGGTAGTCATGGGTATCTTTACAGATACCTTATGACACCACGACCAACATCCGATTCAGATTTTCCGTATACGCAAGGCGACGTTGTCGCACTCACCGGTGCTTCCATGCCGCAAGTAAAGAAACTCGCGAAGAAATTCCTTCGCAAACGGGCCAGCGGGACCGGGAACTATCTCGGCTTCAGCCTCGACGGAGCCCTGCGGATCGCTGTCGCGAGAGAGTTGCTACGGGTCGGTGTCCAGGTGGCGAGCCTGCATAGCCTCTTCGCATCGATCGAAAAGGACTGGCCAAAACTACGTTCGCCGCGTGTGCATTCGGAGGGCGCGACTCTCGTTCTGTTTCTAGTCATCAAGTTGGGCCGGCCGGCGCGGGTCGCTGTTATTTGACGACGGCACATGAGGCCGTCGATTTACTGAGG